>CBDCZK010000001.1:0-65126 GCA_965224475.1 Endozoicomonadaceae bacterium
GTCGCAAGATGATGTATTGGCTCGAGACACAAGGCTATCAGGTCAACAGAAAGCGTGTGCAACGGCTCATGCCGCATTATGGGTATTCAAGGTGTTGCACCTCAACCAGGCACCAGTCTGAGGAACAAGCAGCATAAAGTGTATCCATATTTGCTCAGAGGGTTAAAAATCATCAAGCCTAACCAGGTATGGAGTACAGATATCACATACTGCCCAATGCCTCAGGGCTTTATGTATTTGGTTGCTATTATTGACTGGTACAGTCGATATATCCTGAGTTGGGAGTTATCAAACACTCTGGATGCTGATTTCTGTATCAAGGCGCTTAACCGATCTCTAACGACGACTAAGCCTGAGATATTTAATACCGATCAGGGAAGTCAGTTTACCAGTCATGATTTCCTGGAGCCCTTGTTAGCAAAGGGTATACAGATCAGTATGGATGGTAAGGGTAGAGCACTTGATAATATTTTTGTTGAGCGTCTCTGGCGTTCTGTTAAATATGAGTGGCTGTATATGCATGAGTTTACAACAGTGGCTGAACTGGAAGATGGCTTGGAAACCTACTTCGAGTTCTATAATACAGAGCGGCTACACCAGTCGTTAAACTACCAAACACCTCATGCAGTTCACTTTGCCTGAGATGTTCAACTCACTGTCGGAATCTAACTTAAAAAGGTAGCTTTGTTTGTCTAGACAGTGGGGTCCACCATAGAGCATATGAGAAGCCCCAAGCTCAATATACTCGCCATAACCAGCATGAAGTATGCTTTGTTTGTCCTCTTCAGACATACCATGAGAAAAGGCAAAGGCAGAAAAAATAAGAGAAACAGCTCCAACTATGTACTTTATCATTCTAATTTTTGTAACCCTTAGGCAGAACAGATCAATAACCCATAATAAATTACGGCTTCAGGTTTTGATAGGGTATGTAACAATAATCACTGAAAGCCAGCTCAAAAAATTGAATACAATTGATCTGGTAGTGTTTGGCTCACATTAACCGCTTCCGGGAGCATTTAATGGCATATTTACTTGCTAGCAAAGACGTGCCGAAAATACATTGGCATAAATATTGTTAAATAATAACGCTTTTCTCTATGAATGCTGGTTGATTTTGAGGGTTATCCTTGATCGTTCAAGCTTTCATAGTGCTCATCCTTGAGTGAAATGATTGATCCATGCTAGATAGTAAAATCAACAGCTTGGAAGCCATTTCCATCCGTTTACGTTTCACAGTCTATCCGGAACCTCCTTTAAAAACAGGGGGTTAGACGACTATGTTTCGCTCTTGAAAACCGGCATAGGTTAATAGCCTATCCAGGGTTCGAATCCCTGTCCCTCCGCCACTTTAAAGGCCTTGATTTTCAAGGCCTTTTTTCGTTTCTGGCCTATCATTAGTTTCACAGTTATTTTCTCCAATAACTGAGGTCCGGTCTGGCTCTACCTAAGCAATTTGGGAAATCCTATCCGTCTAGTCAAGCTTCTAATGAGAAAATGGGCAGTTGGCAGGCCCGTCAATGATAACAACCTGAACATGCGGGAAAGCATGCCAACCTAGGGCAAATGTTTCTCATAAAAAAGTAAATTCAGGGAGTTAACCATTTTATCATTTGCTGGGCGACTTCCGGGCTATTCAATAGCTCCATATGATTCATATCATAAGCAATCCACTGAGATTCTTTAGTAAATGCAAGGTTTCGCTGTTTGTCTTTATGTTGACCCAGAGCACTGGGCAGGGGGACCAAACCATCACCGACCAGATTGTCTATCAACTTACTTGGTTTTTTTGCTGTGGTTGCAGCCACTGTGTGACAGGCTACATTTTTAGGGAGTGGAACGACTTGGCGATTATCAGGATTAAGGCTAAAACGGTCATAACCATGCCAATCTTCTTCTCTCACATTGCCATAGCGTAAATCAGTAATACCGGCGCTGCGGAGCTGAGCCAGTGCCGAAAATGGTGCGGTGTAGGGTGTGCTTTCTAAAATAACATCAATCTTGTTACCCAATTGCTCTAAAGGGGCCCCATGGTGTGGCGAGCCAAGAAAGATCATATGCCTAAGATATTTCGTCCAGTTTGGGACTTCCTGCGCTGTTTCTTCCATTGAGTAATGGCAGGCACTTCGGGAAACCAGCCACCCATGCTGTGAGCGATTATAGACAGTTCTTCAATGGGTGTTGGCCAGTGTGTTGTCAGCTTTGCTAACTGGGCCGATAGTTGCCGTCCATTTTCGGAAATATGCAAACCGGAGTTGTAGCGTAAATAAACGGGTGTATAGCCTAAAGCTGAAGCCAGTAATTCTCCATAGTCAACAGAATGGCTTTTGGAGCCCACTCTCCATTGGAGATCATTCATACATAGTCCGTGAACCAGCAATAGTATTTTACCGGAGACTTTTGGTATTGTTTTTAAAGCATGCAAATCCAGGGCTTTACGTTCATAGCGCAGAGACATGGACGTTGTAAAAGGGCTGTGACTGGCCTCCAGCCGGTCGCCCATTACGCCATTGAGTGCCGAGAGTACAGCTTCCCTGGGAAAGGTATCAGCTTTGTTGAATTCAGGTGATGTCAGTAATGGTTCCAGTTTGGTCAAGAGGATGTCAGAGCCTTTGCCTGTCAGCTGAGTGACACCATTAATACACTTGTATACTAATCCAGTGATTCCTCGTGTTTTACCGGCATTCTTGCCTCTAGGAATGTTCATAGTATCCCATACAGATTGGTGTACGCCTTCAGTAATACGAGTGATTCCAGAGCTGGCCTCTTTTGCAAGGTGAGCCAGGCCCCGCAAATCAGAGGCTTTTATGTGGTCAAGTGGGTTGTTTGTTCTACGCTTTGCCATATTGAAAGGTTAGATCTCTTTTATAAGATTAATGCAATCCATAGAACTCTTGAAAGTTGCAAAGAGCGATATGAATCTTTGGGTGGTCAATATAACCAGCCTGTTCTAAATGAAACGCCTGCAACAACAAACAATACAGAGCATATTGTGACAGGAACAATATGCCATGCCATTAGTGTAAGGTTTTTATCTGAAAGACAGGGAATAACGCGAAATTTTGCATCCATGGCAAACCCTATAGTAATCGCCAGCAGTATAAATTTCATGGCGAGTGCATGAGTAATTGGGTTTGAAAAATTGAGCCACTGACTAATGTCAGGCAGCATTCTATGAGCTAAGATCAAGCCAGTAACAATTTGTATTATAAGAGCAGGCATGCCTATTTTTTCGTATGCAGACTCAAACTGTAGTAATTGCTCGGGTGCACGTTCTTTTAATATTCGTGGCAACACCACTATGGATAAGACAATATGTCCTCCTGTCCAGATTGTTGCTGCCAATATATGTAGTAACGAAAAATAATCCGTACATTTCTATTCATTTCTTGTTGTTGACGTTTGTATATGGACTTTGCCAAAGGCGGGACGGACTTATACTGATGTGAGGCACTACTTCTTGAGATCCTTCTACCCTAATTACTGTCACAGTAGGTCAGGGAAGCCATAGGGGAAAACAAAAGCAGGATGTTTTAGATTATCCGGATTTTGAATCTATCAAAAAACTTTTCGACTGCAGGAGAAAAGATGAATGGAAAAGTATGCAGAACAGAGAATATGAAATGCCTCATAGCGATAGCAGTAGTGATAATGATTCAGAACATAGGGAAAGTGGTGATGAGGCCTAAAAAACATCTAGGGAGTATGGTGATCTTTTCTTGTTTGTCTGGGTATTAAAAACTCATCCTTGAGTGAAAATGAACAACCCATGCTAAAGACTTAAAATCAATAGTTTGAAAGCCATTTTCATCCGTTTACGTTTCACGGTATTACTGGCACCTCCTTTACAAACAGGGAGTTAGACGACTATGTTTCGCTCTTGAAAACCGGCATAGGTTAATAGCCTATCCAGGGTTCGAATTCCTGTCCCTCCGCCACATTTAAAAGCGTTGAACTTCAAGGCCTTTTTTCGTTTCTGATCTACCATTAGTTTCGCTGTTATTTCTTCTTTTTTTCTCCCCAACGTAGCTATATGCCTACACGTTATAAATTGCTTGGCTAAAAGCTTACATCCAAAGCCGTCACTGTTCACTTCCTTAAAGAAAATCTGACTTTCTCTGGTGATAGCAATCCTATGCACAAGCTTATGTTCCAGATGATGGGAGCTTTTGCTGAATTTGAAAGGAATATGATCAGAGAGCGCCAGCGGGAGGACATCGCTGTCGCCAGGAATACAGAAAAGCAGGCTCGCACAATAAAGCGTTAGCTGCTGAGTATCGGATCAGCTGTTAAACCTTGTATAACTTATTATCAAACTGGTTGATATATGAGTAGTAAGGCCGGAAAAATTTAAATGTAAAGATAATGTATTTACATGAAGTGGTTATAGTTTTCCGGACACACAAACAAGGGTAATCTTGGAACCCTATTAAGGTGTGTAGCATGTCGGAAAAGAAAGTAAAAAATTACACTGCTGAATTTAAGGAGTCTGCTGTCAAACTGGCGGTAGAATCAGATAAGCCAGTGACTGTAACAGCTCAGGAACTCGGGGTTAATGTAAATACCCTGCATACCTGGATAACAAAATACCACCGCCCGAAGGCAAGTAATCAGCCCAAGAAAAATGATGAGCATGTGTATGATGAAGTGAAACGTTTGCGTAAAGAACTAAAAACACTCAGGGAGGAGCACGCTATTTTAAAAAAGGCGGCAGCCTTCTTTGCAAGAGAAAGTCTCTGAGATTCCAGTTCATCAAGAACAATCAGAAACGCTTCAGCATTAGTGCCATGTGTCGGGTTATGTCTGTATCCACCACGGGCTTTTATGACTGGTGCACTCGTCCAGAATCGAACCGAAGTCAGGAAGACCGTGCATTGAAGGCAAATATTCGAGTGATACATGAAAAACACCGTCAGCGCTATGGTGAGCGCCGTATAAAAGATGATCTTGCTGATCAGGGTAAAAACGTCAGCCGCCAACGAATAAGTCGCCTAATGAAGGAGGAAGGCATTGTTTGCAAAACAAAGCGGAAATTCAAGGCAACAACAGACTCTAACCACAACAAGCCGGTTGCTGAGAACCTGCTGAACCGTAATTTCAAAAGAGAGCAGCCCAATGAGGCTTATGTGGGAGACATTACCTATATTCGTACCCGAGAGGGCTGGCTGTACTTGTCCGTGTTCATTGATTTGCATTCGCGGGCTGTAGTGGGCTGGTCTATGAGAGATCGCATGACGGCAACACTGGTCACTGATTCTCTGATGATGGCCATGTGGAAGCGGAGGCCAACAAAGGGGCTGTTAGTGCATAGTGATAGGGCAGCCAGTATGTCTCCGAAAGCTATCAAACATTGCTGAAAGATAATGGCTTTATTTGCAGCATGAGCCGTAAGGGAAATTGCTGGGATAATGCGGTGGCAGAAAGCTTCTTCCATACGCTGAAAGCTGAGCTTGTTCACCATGAAGACTTTCAGACAAGGGAAGAGGCGAAGCAGGCAATTGGAGCGTCCTGTTTTTGTAGTAGAGCTGGACGGAAAGCAATCTCTGCGAGAAGGGATTCAGCTAATGCGCAGTATGCTGTTAAAGAACCGTATTGGTGGCATGGGGGCTTTAGTTGAAGGTGCTTCATCAACTAAAGCAGAACAACTTTCTGCCCATGTATTGAAATATATCAAGCTTAATGATGATGAAGAACCATGGGTGTCTGGTGATGCCGAAATATATGCGATTACTACAGGTGTTAGCCCAAGCAGAAAAGCACCTGTTTTAGATATCGTGGATATGCCCTATCTGGATGATGATGGTAAAGATTATTATCCAAATCAGATTTTAATTCACTGGAACCGTTATCGTTGGAAGGCAGCTGATGTTTTGCTGATGGAGCATGACGATAATACCAATTATAAAACCTTGGCGAGTAAGCTTTTGAGTGCTGCAGAGGAAATTATGAAAAAAATCCCTGACCAGGAAATTCAAAGCTATTCATTTATTCCAAAAATAACAAACTCTGTACTGGAAGCCATGCCTGATCAGTGGTTTATCAATACTGATGATTACGTGGATACATTTTATACTCTTCTTGAGAGCGAGACATACACTAGACATTACGGAGCTAGAGGTAATGCTCAAATTACACTTCAACCATTAAATATTAGTGAGAGGTAAATAATATAAGTTACATTGCTGGTTACTCTGACTGTTTGAACAAACAATATTCTGGATAAATTAATTAATATATTGATGTTGTTGGGTCTGTGTAAGGACAAGCAGACTGTTTTTTATCTCGATTGTTTTGTTGTTAACAGATTTTATATTTTCTGTCTTTTTTCTCTACCTTAACTTTTTTTATAAAAATAAGTTAGAGCCCTGGTTTGTTTTTATTGGCTTGCCTTGCCTTATTTATAAAAAAGACAGTCGTTGATTGATATATTTACCTGTGTCTGGGTGACTGGCATTTTTTTATTGTATCAATAGACCATTTTTCTATCGTTTGATATTTCAACGCGGCTGCACTATTTATAGCAAGATAAAATGAAATCATACAAATTTAAAAAACTGTTTACGGTCATTGCACTTTCTGCAATAGGGGTTATGGGTCAGGCCAATGGGTCTGAATCATCCATCAACAGTACTAATCGACTAATTATTAAATATGACAGGCCTGTTAGCGCCAAAACTATTTCATCTAATCCCGCTATTGCCAATTTGACAGATAATCGGGCATTAAATGTTAGAACAATGGCAAATGGTGCTCAGGTTGTAGATTTTGGCCTGCATCAGCCTGTGGAAAAAATGCTCGAAATTGCACAGGAGATATCAGAGCAGCCTGGGGTGGTATACGCTGAACCTGACTACATCATGAAGCCCATGGCCGTGCCTAATGACTCAAGATATAACGATCAGTGGCATTATTTTGAAAATGCTGGAGGCATGAATTTACCTGCAGCCTGGGATATTACTACAGGATCACCCAATGTCACGGTTGCTGTTATTGATAGTGGTGTTCGTTCTCATGCCGATTTGGTAAGCAACCTACTTCCTGGATATGACTTTATCAGCGATGTTGATGTATCCCAGGATGGCAATGGTCGTGATGCAGATGCCAATGACCCTGGTGACTTTACACCTGCTGGTGCCTGTGGGGTTAACTCAAGAGGTATCCCCGTCCCTGAAAGAGATGAAAACAGTAGTTGGCATGGCACTCATGTAGCAGGAACCATCGCCGCCAATAGTAATAATGGTCAGGGCGTTGCCGGCGTGAGCTGGCGTTCACGAATTCTGCCTGTCAGGGCGCTTGGACGTTGTGGTGGTTATACATCTGATATTACCGATGGAATGCTCTGGGCCGCAGGTATCTCTGTTGCCGGTGTACCTGATAACCCTAATCCTGCCAAGGTATTGAATCTAAGCCTTGGTGGTGAATCACCCTGTACCAGAACTTACCGGGATACCATTGCCCGTGTCCGTGCTCAAGGAGCCACTATTGTGGTTGCAGCAGGCAATGAAAATCAAAATGCGGCTAATGTTTCTCCTGCCAGTTGTGATGGCGTCATTACCGTTGCTGCCAATAAACGTGATGGTGGTCGCGCTTATTATTCAAACTACGGTAACGTAATTGATGTGACTGCCCCCGGTGGAGAAACCATTAATGTTCCCAGTGATGGGATACTCTCCACTTTAAATAGTGGTACCAAAGGGCCTGTCTCTGATAGTTACAGCTTTTATCAGGGTACCAGTATGGCTACGCCGCATGTTGCCGGTGTTGCGGCACTGATGTATGCCGAAAAACCGGATATTACGCCTGATCAGGTTGAGCAGATTATCAAAGATACTGCCCGGGCTTTTCCTTCTGTGAGCCAGCGCCAGTGTACGACTCTTCTCTGTGGTGAGGGGATTATCGATGCTGCCAGTGCGCTCCGTGCCGTCAATGATGATAGTAATGGTTCATCTGATAATCAGTTGAAAAAAGGCGTGGCAATCAACAATCTTAGAGGCAGCCAAGGGCAAAGACTGGAATATACTTTGTTAGTTCCTGAAGGCGCTACCCAGTTGAAGTTTATGACTTATGGAGGCAGTGGTGATGCGGACCTAAGAGTGCGCTTCAAT
Source organism: Endozoicomonadaceae bacterium (assembly GCA_965224475.1). Classification (GTDB taxonomy): domain Bacteria; phylum Pseudomonadota; class Gammaproteobacteria; order Pseudomonadales; family Endozoicomonadaceae; genus Endonucleibacter. The sequence goes on from CBDCZK010000001.1 coordinate 8,106, forward strand.
ACAAAGCCTACCGATGCAGAGTTCGACTGCCTATCTGAAAACTCAAATAATTCAGAAGAGTGTCTCATTAAGTCGCCCAAGGCTGGAACCTGGCACATTGCTGTCTCAGGTTATAGAAGCTTTTCAGGTCTGTCTTTGAAGGCTGATTATGCTGGTGCTGATGGAACTTCCAATGAATATGCCAATAACACACCAGTGTATATTCCTGATAATAGTGTCGAAGGCATAACCAGTACCATCAATAGTAGCTATGCCGGTAAGGCTGACAATATTACCGTTGCAGTGGATGTGACTCATAGATACCGGGGTGACCTTGAACTGCAGTTGATAGCGCCTAATGGTGATACTAAAATCCTCAAACATGCCAGTGCTAATGATAGTGGTGAGGATATTAAAAAGAGTTACCAGCTCAGTATGCCAACGATCGCAGCAAAGGGTATTTGGAGCCTGAAAGTCAGTGACCATTACCGCTCAGATAGAGGGACACTGAATAAGTGGAGTATCCGTTTTGATTAAGTCATTAAATCATCGTTTTTTCGCATGATTTAAAAATGCTACGCAATAACCTCCCTTACAGAAAATGACTGAAATAGGGGGTTATTGCCTCAAACCAACAAAGAATATATATTCCCATGACATCATCAGATGTGGGCTTTATAGATCAGGAGGTTTTGTGCTGATCAGAACTTTTTTGGTTATGGTAATCTTGATACTCAGCAATCCACTCTATGCAGAGCCTTTATCACCAAAGAGTCGATGGATTGCAGTCTTTACACCCGCTCTTGTTGATAGCTGTGAGTCAAAAGCTTTGCTCAATAGGCTGCAGTCATTGGTTAAGGCTAACCAGCTGGCTTTGGTTCGCCCTTTCCAAAATTGTGGTGTTGTATTCACTTCAGATACCTCTTTGGATATCAAACACCTGAAAACTTTGCCAGAGTTGGATTATATAGAGCCTGATGGTCTTAACCAGCATTTCAAGTGATTTTTAACAGGCTATTATTAATCATCTATCTCTCATTCCTTAAACTTCAATCGTCATTTCCCATCAGACACTGGCTGGGGGTGGTCCACAGATTCAAACTTTAAAGTGTCTACGGTTTGTTGAGAGTGGCTGTTTTTTTTTCCTAATAGATAGCGTGGCACATAAGTAATCATGAGTAGTAAAAACACACCACAGGTTAAGCTGATGGCCATTTTTATGATGGGCTGTCCCGCTTTAAATGAGCCCCCCATAAAGGAAAAGGCTACAATGCCGGGTAATGTACAAAGCCACGAGATCAATACGTAACGAGAATATCGAATGCTGGTAATGCCATAGGCATAACTTTGTAACATATAGGGAAAAATAGGAATCAGCCTTGTCGCAACAAGAATTTTCCACCCGCTTTGTTTGACGCCGTCATCTATTTGTCTGAATTTTGGGTTGTTCTTTGCCCACTTTATAAATAGATCCCTTGCAGCATAGCGGGCAATAAAAAAAGCGATTGAATCAGCAGCTGCTGCAGCAATAGCAGTAAGTAAGGCGGCCATAACGGGGCCAAATAAAACCCCAGCTCCAATAACAAAAGGCGGTGCAGGGCAGAATAATAGGCAACCAACGATAAATATTAGAATATAAATCAGTGGTGCCTGGCTGTGTAATTCACTGGCTGATGTTAATAATGATTCAATGCCGGAAATAGTGAACTGATGATAGAGCCCTGTATCCTTTGCCAGACATACCGCACTTACGATCATGCCAAAGATTAATATTGGCTTTTGGTAGTTTGAAAGATGGTCTTTCCAGCTACTATAGGTCATATTTGTAATACCCTGCCGTATTGCCAGCATTGAGATACTGGTCAATATTAATTTCCTGTTTTACCGTACCAAAGGAGCTTGCTTACTGCTGCTGGTGAGAGTGTGAATTCCTTAAGTGCTACCTAAGACGTACTAGAAGGGAAAAAATATGCAACAGGGGGTATATGTATAAAAAAACTATGTATCGGATAGGAAGTATTCATGATTGGCCGGTTCAATAGCGTCCAAGAAAATTTCTATTACCTTTGAGATATGACAGAGGTAACGACCAACAAAGCTTAAGTATCTGGTTTGAATTGACACTGATACAAATCAATAACTTAGACTGATTTGGCCATACCAATACTGCTTGTTTCTGCTAATTGGAGAGGGGAAGGGCTTTTTTTTACTCTGGGAGTAACACAAGCCAAACTTGGATTTCTATGTTATAGAACTGCATTCAGCCTGTGTTGCTTCTACACTGCTATGACTTATTCGTTAAGTAGAGTAGTAAGGCATAACTATGACCACTCCGATTAATAATAAATGGTTAGTTGATACGCCGGCTTTAGTGATTGACCGTAATAAGCTGCTTGCAAATATTGGAAAAATGCAGCAGTTTGCAAACAGTGCTGGGATTGCAGTAAGGCCACATATTAAAACCCATAAATGCTCACATATCGCCCGTTTACAAAAAGAGTATGGGGCAATTGGTGTAAGTGTTTCCAAAGTCAGTGAGGCTGAGCAGTTGGTTTATTCCGGACTTGATGGTGTTTTAATCACATCCCCCGTGGTCACAGAGCAAAAAATTACCCGTTTGATTAAATTACTGTCTCAGGCACCAGGCCTGATGGTTGTAACAGATAGTTTGGCTAATGTGGAACAGTTGAATGATGCTTGCAGGCAAGCGGGTGTATCTTTAAATTGTCTGGTGGATATTGACCCAGGAGTACATCGTACTGGTGTTAAATACGAAGAAGCTATAACCCTGGCAAGGATAATTCATCAGCGGGATTGTTTGAGTCTTGCTGGCATTCAATGCTATGCGGGTAATTTACAGCATGTTCATTGTTATGCCGAACGCAAAGAGCTTTCCTGTTCAGCCATGAAACGAGCATCAGAGATCAGGAAAATGATGGTGTCTGAGCAGTTGCCCTGTCCAATTCTCACAGGTACAGGCACAGGAACCTTTGATATTGACAGTTCAGTAGAAGGGGTAACAGAAATTCAGCCTGGCTCGTATACCGTGATGGACCAAGAATACGCTGAAATAGAAGGTAAAGAGAGTAGCCGATTTAGCTGTTTTCAACATGCAATGACACAATTGACGACGGTTATCAGTGCTAACCATACTTCACATGTTACCGTCGATGCAGGTTTAAAGGCGCTTTATATTGATTCAACTCGTCCAAAAATTATTAGTCATCCAGGGCTAGAATACGATTGGGCAGGTTTTGGTGATGAGCATGGTAAGGTGACTGCTAAAACAGGCTTTTCTCTTCCAGTCGTTGGGGAGGTATTGGAAATGGTTGTGCCTCATTGTGATCCCACCATTAATTTATTCGATAACTTTTATGTTATGGAGAGTGGTCAAGTGGTTGATAGGTGGTCTATCGATTTACGAGGTTGCTCACAGTAAGTGATTTTATCCAATCATATTTCGCTATTAATCCATATTAATAGCTAGATTTAGTTTTATTAAATAAGAATGAAAGAAAAAGGGGGAGGAAACCTTAAAGTTTCTTCCCCCTTTTTTAAATAGACGGACAGTCGCTTATAGCTTAAGCAATGTTGGAGATATACTCTTTTGCATAAACAGCCAAACCACCTAAAGAGGTTTCACGGTATTTGCTTTGCAAATCCAGTCCTGTGCGGTACATGGTCTCAATACAGCTATCCAGTGATACCACATGGTTACCGTCGCCACGCATAGCCAGACGTGAAGCATTAATTGCCTTAATAGCCGCCATACCGTTACGTTCAATACAAGGCACCTGAACCAGTCCTGCAATGGGGTCACAAGTCATGCCCAGGTGATGCTCCATACCAATTTCTGCTGCATTTTCAACCTGGTCAATAGACGCGCCTTGAACTGCCGCCAGACCTGCTGCGGCCATAGCACAGGCAGAGCCTACCTCGGCCTGGCAGCCAGCTTCAGCACCAGAGATAGAGGCATTCATTTTGATCAAGGAACCAATGGCTGCAGCTGTAGCAATAAAGTTACGAATACCCTGGGTATTATTCCGAGAAATAAAACGAGTGTAGTAAGCGATAACAGCTGGTATAACACCGGCAGCACCGTTGGTTGGTGCTGTTACTACACGACCACCACAGGCATTCTCTTCATTAACCGCCATCGCAAACAGGGTTACCCAATCCATAATAGCAAAATGATCACTCAGCATGGCTTCAGGATTGGACATCAATGTTTGATGCATGCTGGCGGAACGACGCTTAATACCACTCATGGGCAGCTCACCTTCCATGCGAAGGCCTCGTTCGATACAGCTGTGCATCACATCCCAGATGCCATCGATCTTGCTATTGACAAGATCAGTGTCGCCGTTATGGCGGGCTTTTTCGTTCTCAAGGACTAGCTGAGCAATAGTTAGCTGATTACTTTTACTGAGTGCGACCAGTTCTTCAGCATTTTTGAATGGATAGGGAATGTCGTCTGTCGCTTCTTTGCTATCTGATGCTGCATTTTCTGTAGCGTTAAACTCATCAGCACAGACAACAAAGCCACCACCGATAGAGAGATAAGACTTGTAGTATACAACAATGCCATTGCTGTCGGCGGCAAAAATCCGCATACCATTCGGGTGTTCAGGCAGTGTTTCACCGTTATGGAAGATCAGCTGGGTGTCATAGTCGAAGTCAATAACATGCTCACCGGCCAGTTTTAGCTTCTTTTCCTGTTTGATCCCTTCAAAAATACGATCAGCATCATCGGGATCAATCGTGTCCGGACGGTGACCTGCGAGACCAAGCAGCGTTGCTTTATCGGTGCCATGGCCAACCCCTGTTAAGGCAAGGGAGCCATATAGACCAACACGAACAGACTGAATGCTGGACAGAATACCTTTTTCACGCAGCTCATTCAAAAAACGATGGCCTGCCCACATAGGGCCTACAGTGTGGGAACTGGAAGGGCCAATGCCCGTTTTAAAAATATCAAAGATGCTCAGCATGGAGAGAGTCGTCTTGTATAAGGTTTGTGATATTTTGCCAGCTTCTGACAGGGATCAGTATACCGGAGGGATGCAGCGTCCCCCCGGTTTTCCGAAGTATTACAGCAGATGAGAAGCAATAAAGCCGGTGATAGCGATAGTACCCATCACCAGGGTAAAGATATTTGCTGCAGACTGATATTTCTGCATAGCTGGTACTTTTTTAACTGCGTAGATCGGCATGATAAACAGGATACCTGCGATAATAGGCGCGACCATGGACTCAATCATGCCCATCACACTGATATTGAAGTAGGCAGCAGCCCAGACACTCAGGGTGATAAATACCATTGTGAAGCGATTCAGCTTATTGGTATCGATTTTTGCGTTGGGGTTTTTGTTTTTGATCTGCTTGATGATCAGTCCGTTCAGGCCTTCGCTGGTACCCATATAATGACCGAAGAAAGAGGACGTAATAGCTACCAGGGCAACAATCTGTGCCAGCCAGCCAAACAGAGCATTGTCAGTACGTTCCGCGAAAACAGACAGGATAGGCAGGTTTGCTGCTTTTGCTGCTTGCAGTTCTGCAGGGGAAAGGGTCAGTACGCAGCTGTATACAAACAACATGGTAAAACCAACCAGTAGCATAGTAGTACGCTTAAGAGTACGGCTGGCTTGTGGTTCTGCGTTGTTACCCAGCTCTTTGCGATAAGCGGAAGCAAAGGAGGAAATGGCCGGGGAGTGGTTGAATGCAAATACCAGTACTGGAATTGTCAGAAACAGTGTACGAATAAATTCCGGTGCAGTTGGGGTGGCATCAAACTGAGCCATATTCCACTGGGGAATCAGGTAAAGAGAGGTACCCACGAGAACGGCGATCAGGGGGTAAACAATGGAGCTACAAACCTTCAGTACTACCTGCTGCCCACATACCATGACGCCCACAAGGCCGCCAACCAGCAAAAAGCTAAGCAGTGCCCGAGGCGGTACAGTTTCCATTCCAAGCTGGTTAACCAGCAGACTGGTCACTGTATTGGTGATACCGATGCCGTAGATCATCAGAATGGGGAAGATCGCCAGAAAGTAACCCAGGGTTATCAAGCTGCCTGCTTTGTGGCCAAAGTGTTCAGTAACCGTATCAGTAATATCTGCGTTGGGACGGGATGATGATAAGCAGAAGCGAGTCAGTCCCCGGTGAGCGAGAAATGTCATAGGGCCAATCAGCAGTGTCATGGCAATTAAAGGCCAAATACCACCCAGACCAGCATTGATTGGAAGGAAGAGAACGCCGGCACCCACAGCGGTACCAAACAGGGTTAGCATCCACTGGGTATCGCGTTTTTGCCAGGTTTTTTCCGTGACGCCCCCTTGGGACATAGTGTGGGCGATATTTTGAGACATAACTGCTGCCTGAAGGTTAAAAAATCATCAATGGTGCGAAACTGTACCGGTTTTCAAGTTCAAAAGTATTGACATAGGGTCGTGGTGATTTTTCCAGTATATATGTTAGTATCGCGCACTTTTTTTTTACAAATCCTAATTTCTCAGTATTTTTGACCTTTATCTTGGGTTGTTGTTCAGTAATAGTCTCGGAAAGTACGCTGCAAACATTGGGTGATTACAGAAGGCTAATAACAGTGATTATATTTGAGCTATTAAAAGGATAGGGTTGATAGGAAAAAAATATAATGAGGTGGTGTATGAAAAGGTATAGATTGTCAGTTTAATCCTCTAAGTTTAGAGCTAGCTATAGATATATAGGCTCAAGAAAGTGCAAAATTTCCGGTAGAGGGCAGATTTATCAATACCCTCTACCGGCTGTTTGCTTAGTCTTGGTAGTTTTCAAAAATCAGGCAGGCATTAGTGCCGCCAAAACCAAAACTGTTGGACATGATACGCTGGAGTGGCTGCTCTTTAGCTTTGCCAGTGAGTATAGGCATGCCTTCAGCCGCTGGATCCAGGTTTTCCACATTGGCAGAGGCTGTAATAAAGCTGTCTCTCATCATCAGCAAGCAGTAAATAGCTTCTTGAACACCTGCTGCACCCAGTGAGTGACCAGATAGAGATTTGGTTGAGCTGATGGTAGGAATCTCTGTGCCAAAGACATCACGGATTGCTTTTAATTCAGCAACATCACCGACAGGGGTGCTGGTACCATGAGCGTTGATATAGTCGATAGGACCATCAACAGTAGCAAGGGCGATGTTCATGCAGCGAGTCGCACCCTCTCCGGATGGGGCTACCATATCGTAGCCATCAGAGGTGGCTCCGTAACCGGTGATTTCGGCATAAATTTGCGCACCCCTGGCTTTAGCATGTTCCAGCTCTTCAAGAACAACCATACCACCACCACCGGCAATCACAAAACCGTCACGGGCGGCATCATAGGCTCTGGATGCTTTAGCAGGGGTGTCATTGTATTTACTGGTTAAGGCTCCCATGGCATCAAACAGGCCTGTTTGAGTCCAGTGCTCTTCTTCACCGCCACCGGCAAAAACAACATCTTGCTTACCCAGTTGAATCTGCTCCATTGCATTGCCAATACAGTGTGCACTGGTGGCACAGGCTGAAGTAATAGAGTAGTTAACCCCTTTGATTTTAAACGGAGTAGCAAGACAGGCTGAAATAGTACTGCCCATGGTTCTTGGGACACGGTACGGTCCTACTTTCTTAACGCCTTTCTCGCGCATAATATCAGCGGCTTCAACAATGTTTGCAGAAGAAGCTCCACCGGAGGCGGCAATCAGCCCCGTCCTTTCATTGGAAACCTGTTCAGGACTCAGCCCCGCATCTTCAATTGCTTGTTGCATTGCTATGTAGGCGTAGGCTGCCGCACTTCCCATAAAACGCAGTGTTTTGCGATCGATATACTCGCTGAAGTCAATATCAACACTGCCTGAAACCTGGCTGCGAAAACCGCGTTCCTGGTAGCTTTCGTTAAAACGGATGCCTGAACGTCCTTGCTTTAGTGCGTCGGCTACGCTGTCTTGGGTGATACCCAGGCAGGATGTGATGCCGATCCCTGTAACTACAACACGTTTCATTGCTAAAAACCTGAATAAAAAATGAATCAGAAAGAGTCAGTACTTTGGAAAAGACCAACTCTAAGACTTTCAGCGGTATAGATTTCCTTACCGTCCACACTGAGTGAACCGTCGGCTATGCCAAGGGCTAATTTCCGCGAAATGACACGCTTCATACTTATATGGTAAGTAATCTTCTTGTGGGTTGGCAGGATCTGGCCTGTAAACTTAACGTTCCCACTGCCAAGAGCTCGTCCTCGCCCAGGGTTGCCTTTCCAGCCAAGAAAGAAACCAACCAATTGCCACATTGCATCGAGCCCTAAACAGCCTGGCATGACCGGGTCACCAGGGAAATGGCAAGAGAAAAACCACAGGTCTGGCTTAACATCCAGCTCTGCGATTATTTCACCTTTTCCATAAGCCCCGCCTTCGTCGGATATGTGAATAATCCGGTCAATCATCAGCATGTTAGGAGCTGGTAGCTGGGCATTTCCAGGGCCAAATAGTTCGCCCTGGGCACACCTTAGCAAGTCATCTTTCTCGAAGGATTGTTGCTTCATTCGTACGTTGTTTCCTAGGGAACAGCAAATCCGGCAGCCCTCTATTCAGTAGAGGTTACTTCCGGAGGCTTGCATTCGTTAGATGGAAATCATTACTGTCGTTCCGTGAAAGCACTATACCACTGCTTGCTGCTGGTTATAGGGTATATACCCCATTTGTAACAAAAAGACAACACTAAGAAACCCTCTGAAATGGAGGGATTTCGCTGCTGGCAACACAGAATCTATTGCTGCAAGTAAAATGGCTGTTGTGCTGTTTCGGATTACATGCTGGGTTATTATTCTAACAGATGGGGTCTGGTACAGACGGACTTTTCTAAATGTTGACATTACTATGCGAAAACCTTCCTATTAACTTTACTTGGTTAATATACGGTTAAATGATAGTTGTCTTTTGGCCATAAATGTCTGCGTGCTTGCCTGTTTATTGCATTAACTGTTCTGAATTATTCTGAGGCTTGCCTCATATATAAATGATGGGCTGGATAGTGTTGAGATACAGGGGCAGTTGATGCATGCAGCAAAAACCTGATTGGAAACATGACTATGATGCCAAAGAGTAAGGGTGAACCCTATTCTATTGCGATATTAGGTGGAGGGAGTTTTGGCACAGCTTTATCGGATATATCTGCAACTAACGGCCATGATGTCAGACTGTGGGTTCGAAGTGCTGAACAAGTAGATGCAATTAACAGGGATCATATAAATCACCGTTATTTACCAGGCTATAACATCAATTCATCAGTGGTTGCCACCGATAGTCTGAAGACTGCTTTAAGTAATGCGGATATTGTATTTATTGCTATTCCCAGTAAGTCCTTCCGAGAGGTTGTCAAAAAGGCTGGTGATTTACTGGAAGGTAAAATAGTCATCAGCACAACAAAAGGTATTGAACCTGAAAGTTTTGATTTGATGAGCCAGATTTTGGCTGAGGAACTTTCCTCTGTAAGAACAGGTGTTTTGAGTGGCCCTAATCTGGCAAAGGAAATTGTTGCCAAGGCTGTAACGGCTACGGTCATTGCCAGTGATGATGATGATTTGTGCCAGGTTATTCAGACTGTTCTGCATTGTGATTATTTTAGAGTTTATGCCAATAGGGATGTTTATGGGGTTGAGTTGGCAGGAGCTTTGAAAAATATCTATGCCATTGTTTCCGGTATTGGTGTGGCGATGGGGATGGGTGAAAACACCAAGAGTATGCTGATTACAAGAAGCTTGGCTGAGATGAGCCGCTTTGCTGTCAAGATGGGGGCAAACCCTTTGACCTTTCTGGGGCTGGCGGGTGTTGGTGATCTTATAGCCACCTGTACATCGAGCTTAAGTCGAAACTTCAGGGTTGGCTATGCACTGGGTAATGGCAAAACCTTGCAGGAAGCAGAAAATGAGTTAGGTCAGGTTGCTGAAGGGGTCAACACTCTTAAGCAGGTGAGACAAAAGGCAGAGGAGCTGGGTGTTTATATGCCTTTAGTTGCCGGGTTATACAGCATTATTTTTGAGCACAAGGATATTGATACATTGGTTAAAAACATGATGCAGCGTGAGCAAAAAACCGATGTTGAGTTTATGGTTCAGCATTAAGGTTGCTTTAAATAGGTGATGCTGTTGTGGTTTTAATGCCAGACAGGTTCATGATTAGGTTGCTCTGGCCGGATAAAACAGTACTATGTAAGGCAAAAAATCAATTCCACTGGTCAAGAATGGGAGATTGGCAGAGATGGATGATAAGGTAATTGATAATCTGAAGTCTGAATCCCGCTGGCTTCGGCTATTATTCATGGTTGTCTTTTATATGGCAGCTTATGTCGCCGGCTTTTTGATTCTTGTCGTTGTTGTTGTTCAGGTTATACATGGCTTTATTAAAGGCAGGCCTAATGACCGTTTGCTGGAGTTGACGGCTAGTTTGAATATGTATTTTTATCAGATTATTCAATATATTAGCTATAACAGTGAAAGCAAACCCTATCCTTTCAGCGACTGGCCTGAAGGGGCAGTAAAAAAGGCTGATCCCGAAAAAACAGAGCAAGAATGAAACTGATTATTATGAGGCATGGGCAGGCAGGGTGGTCTGCTCCATCTGATGCTGAGAGGCCATTGACTGAATTTGGAAAAGAGCAGGCTGTAAGTACTGCAAAGCAGATAAAAGCTTGCTGTCCTGTTTCTCTTATATTGGCCAGTCCCTACCTTCGTGCTCAACAAACCGCGACAGAGGTGGCAGCACAGCTAAGTGTGCCTGTTGTGACTATGGAAGAGTTGGTGCCTGAAGGAAAAGCACAAACGATTATCCAAAAGCTACCTGATGAAGCTGTGTTGATGTTGGTCAGCCATATGCCGCTGGTGGGTAATTTGACGGGATTGCTTTGTGATGGTGTCACCGGGCAGGGGCCTTCTTTTGATACTGGCTCTGCAGCGTTACTTGAATTGGAATGTCCGGGTGCAGGTATGGCGCAGCTGACAAAAATGTTCCTGCCATGATGCTTAAATAGTGAATATTCCAGGCTTGGTTACTTGCCGTAACTGAGCCCTGCGCATTGTCTATTCTCAGTTTTGCCAATAATAGTTTATTAAACTTTTTTATTTAAAAAACGAACAATTCTAATTGTCATTTCATCAAATGAAAGGCCATATCTCTAATTATCATCAAAGTTACTTTTTTTCTCGATGAACTTTCTTTTATTGGACTAATCTAATTTTCCTGTTTGCTTAATGGGTTGTACAGGGAGGTATGAGGTGTCAGTCGGTTCTTTTAATGGGCTCAGAGCTATCCTGGTATGCAGCACAGCTGCCCTTTTCTGTAGTTATCAATTTTTACTGCAGGGTTCTCCTGCGGTTATGGTGTCTTCCTTGGCATCCAGCTTTGATTTAACTATGACCCAGGTGGGATTGCTAAGCAGTAGCTTTCTCTATGCCTACCTGTTATTTCAGGTTCCAGGGGGCTATCTGGCTGATCGCTCTAATCTCCGTTTGCTACTTGTCTGCTGCTGTCTGGTTATGGCTGCTGCCTGCTATTGGCTCAGTATTGCCGAGACTATGTTAAGTGCTTCGATGGCCAGAGCATTAATGGGGCTGGCTACATCACCTTCTATTGTGGTCAGTATGACATTAGTCAGTCGCTGGTTTCCAGAAAGGTGGTTTCCCACTTTAGCGGGTTTCGTGGAAACAGCTGCTTTAGCTGGTGGAGCCTTGGGCCCTGTATTGATACCAGAAATGATGGCACAGGGAGACTGGCGATATGCTATGCAAGGCATGGCTTTAATTGGGATATCTTTGGCATGCCTAACCTGGCTGTTTGTACGTAATTTCCCAGCAGGGGCTAACCAGCATTGTGATAAAGGGGCATCTGATGATGCAGTTGAAACCAGTGGTGGTTTCATAACTCTGATTCAACGTAAAGATTTTTGGCTTTGCTGTCTTTATGGTTTCGGCATGTTTGCTGTTCTGACCTGTTTTGGCAGCCTTTGGGGCGTACCTTTCTTATGTGAAAGGTATCCAGAGCACCAAATACAGGTTCCACAAACTATCTCAATGCTATTTATCGGTGCTGCTGTTGGCTCTCCTGTTATTGGTTTTTTAGCATCACTAACCGGTCTATATCGGCAACTAATGGCGATTTCAGCTTTGGCCAGCATGGCTTTTTCCCTAATGGCAATCTACTGGCCATGCTCACTGCCTGCTATGGCTGGGTGCTGTTTTTTTATCGGTTTTTCCTGTGGCGGCTATATGCTGGTTTTTGCAGCAGTGAAAAAAGTTTGCCCAAAGCGGACCCAGGGTGTTGCTATGGCATTTGTGAATGGTTGCCTGCTGTTGGGCGGGCCCATTATGCAGCCTTTAGTAGGTGCAATGCTTAATGCCTGTCCAGGACAGTTACTATCAGTGCCGGACTATCAACATGCTTTTTTACCGATTTTCATAATGCAGTTTATTGCTTTTACAACGACCTTTTTGCTTCCTGGAATTAATGAAAAGAAAGCATGGCATTTACCCTATCTATCCAGAAAACGCTGATAACGCTATGCTACCCGCCAGTTAAGCTAATCAATGGTGTTAATGGCAATGCCGGTAATTCGACTTGAAAATATGTGTCTCGCCTATGGCGATATGCCTCTTCTCGATGGGGCTGAATTGCAAATTCGCAGGGGAGAGCGAGTCTGCTTAATGGGGCGTAATGGGGCAGGTAAATCCACGCTGCTTAAGGTCATTGCCGGTCAAATTGATAGCGATGACGGCTCTATCTGGCGTAAGCCGGGGCTGAAAGTAGGGGTGCTGAATCAAAACCTGCCTGCTCAAGACGAAAAGTCGGTCTATGAGGTCGTTGCTTCAGGGCTAGAGCAAGCGGGTAAATTAATTAATCAGTATCACCACCTCTCGCAAAATATTAATAATGAAAATGATATGAGGGCCCTCGAGCAGGTTCAGCAGCGTCTGGAGGCCATTGATGGCTGGCAGTTGCAGCAGAAGGTTGACACAGTGATAAAAAAACTGGAGCTGCCAGAGAATAAATTGATGAAAGAGCTGTCTGGTGGTTGGCGTAGAAGAGTGGAACTGGCTCAGGCTCTGGTATGCCAGCCGGATTTACTCTTACTGGATGAGCCGACTAACCATCTGGATATTGTGGCAATTGACTGGCTGGAAAAGCAGCTATTGGATTTCAGGGGTGCGCTGCTGTTTATTACCCATGATCGCTCGTTCTTACAATCTCTTGCTACACGTATTATTGAGCTGGACAGAGGGCGACTGACCAGCTGGGACTGCAATTATCAAACTTATCTCGAGCGTAAGGCGCATGAGTTGGAAGTTGAAGCAGAGCAAAATGCGCTATTTGATAAAAAGCTGGCTCAGGAAGAAGCCTGGATTCGACAAGGTATCAAGGCCCGTCGTACCCGCAATGAGGGTCGGGTGCGGGCACTTAAGGCTTTGAGGAATGAACGACAGCAACGGCGTGAAGTTCAGGGCAAAGCAGAGTTTAGTATTGAGGGTGGAAGCGCTTCAGGAAAGATCGTGCTTGAAGCTAAAGATATTTCCAAAGCTTATAGTGGACAGCAAATTGTTAACCGGTTGAATCTGAATGTTCTGCGGGGCGATAAGATTGGTTTGATTGGTGCCAATGGTGCAGGTAAATCAACACTGCTCAACATGTTGTTAGGCGAGATAAAGCCTGATACCGGCTCAGTGAAACTGGGAACAAAACTGGAAGTGGCTTATTTTGACCAGCTTCGCAACCAGTTGGATCTTGAAAAGACCGTGATTGATAATGTAGCGGAGGGGCGTGAAAGCATTACGATCAATGGGGCCAGCCGTCATGTTATCAGCTATCTGAATGATTTCCTGTTTCCAGCCCACCGTTGCCGTGTGCCTGTTAAAGCGCTTTCTGGTGGTGAACGAAACCGGCTGGTTTTGGCCCGCCTATTCAGTAAGCCTGCCAATCTGTTGGTACTTGACGAACCTACCAACGACCTGGATGTTGAAACGCTGGAATTGCTTGAATCCTTGCTGGTTGAGTTTCAAGGCACTTTGTTGCTGGTCAGCCATGACCGGGCCTTTCTTGATAATGTTGTTTCCAGCACACTGGTATTTGAATCAGGCGGAAACATTCGTGAATATGTAGGAGGCTTCGAAGACTGGTTACGCCAGGGTGGGAGCATCAACCAGCTGGTTGCCAAGCCGGAACAATCCATTGCTAAAAAGCCTGCAGAGCCTAAGAAAGCAACGGTTCAGCCCCAAAAGAAAAAGCTGAGCTATAAATTGCAGCGTGAACTTGACGGGCTTCCTGCAGAAATTGAAAAGCTCGAGCAGGAGCAACAGCTGTTGGAAGAGAAAACAGCTGACCCCAGCTTTTACCAATCTGATCAGTCTGAAGTTAATGCCACTTTGAACCGTATTACTGAATTGGCTGAGTTAATTGAAGCCAAGCTTGAGCGATGGGAAGAACTGGAAAGCATGCAGTGAAGAAAAGATTACTGCCTCTTTGAAAACTAAAAGACAGCTAACGGGTACCTTGAGTTCCCGTTAGCATGTTGTAATAAGTCATTTATTTATGGGTGTTTTTTCCCACTCTCACTGCCAGAACATCACAACAGGCTCCATGTAGAATGCTGGTGGATGTAGAGCCAAGGATCAAGGCCAGCCCGTGACGGCCATGACTACCAACAACAATAAGGTCTACCTCTGACTCTTCCGCAATTCGGTGCACCTCCCTTTCTGGTCGCCCATAAACAACATGTTGCTCACCTTTTTCAAGTTCAATGCTGGCAGCGAGATGGGAAATACGTTCTCGAGCCTGCTGGGTTATTTCATCCTGTAATGTAGTCAGGTCGAGTGGGATATCACTGCCATAGGCGACACTCAGGGGCTCCACAACATGAACCATTGTTAGCTTGGCCTGATTGGCCTCAGCGATTGATTTGGCTTTCTCAAGTACTTCGTCTGCTTCGTCAGACAGATCAATGGCTACCAGAATGTGTTTGTAGTGGCTCATTTGGGTCTCCCTTATGAAGGTTGCACGGCTTATATTGTTGTTAGACGCCATCATAGACCAACCTGTCCTTTTTCGTCTGCAATTGGTCAAACCCTCTCCGGGTTTGTGTATGTGGCATCCCTATATTTTTGTGCTGGATATGGGTACTGAACACTTCAAACCCATTTACATATTGCGATGGAGTATCATCAAACTCCTTGACTTTAATCAATATTTCACAGAAGGTATCAAAAAAATTCAAACAACTGTATGAAAAGTAGCAGGATGGTGCTTTTCAATAATAAATCGATAGGCAAGGCTGCCGCAGCTGACACGTCACAGAGGAAAACGGGATGGGCATCAGTTCATAGCCGGGTTCGGTGTCCTGGCACAGTGTACAGTTATCTTTCAATCCGTTCGGAGAGAGATCAATGATTTACGAGGGTAGGGCTTTTAAGGTCCTGATGCTGGAGGGCGGTATAGCCGAATTCAGGTTTGACCTGGACGATGAGTCAGTCAATAAATTCAGTCAGGCAGCCATTGCCGATCTGGCTCAGGCTATCGAGGCGGTAAAGGCTGACAGCAGCATTAAGGGGCTGGTTCTTTCCAGTGGTAAAGATGCTTTTGTTGTCGGTGCTGATATTACTGAATTCCTGGGCATGTTCGGAGAGGAGGAAGAGGTACTGCTGGATGGAATTCTAAAGGTCAACAGTATTTTCTCAAGCTTTGAGGATTTGCCTATCCCCACAGTGTCCGCAATTAATGGTATTGCCCTGGGTGGTGGTTTTGAAATTTGTCTCTGTACTGATTATCGAATCATGGCACCAGAAGCAAAAATTGGTTTGCCGGAAGTGAAGCTGGGTATTTATCCGGGTTGGGGTGGTACGGTCAGGTTGCCTCGTCTGATTGGTGCTGACAATGCGATTGAGTGGATCTGTACCGGTAAAGAGCATAAAGCTGAAGAGGCCTTAAAAGTAGGGGTTGTGGATTCGGTTGTTGCAGCAGATAAATTGATCGATGCCGCCGTGTCATTGGTGAAAAAATGCATTGATGGCGAGCTGGATTTCAAAGCCCGAAAAGAAGAGAAAAGAGGTAAGCTGAAGTTGGCCAATATGGAGGCCATGATGGTGTTTGAGACTGCCAAGCCTTTTGTCGCCAGCAAGGCAGGCCCTCATTATCCTGCACCTCTGGAAGCGGTGAAAACCATCCAAAAGCATGCCTATATGCTCCGTGATAAAGCCATTGAGGTCGAGGCCAAAGGCTTTATTAAAATGGCGAAGACTCCTGTCACCCAATCACTGGTTGGTCTATTCCTCAATGATCAGTTTTTGAAGAAAAAGGCAAAAAAGTCAGCGCATCTGGCAAATTCTGTTGAACAGGCTGCTGTACTGGGTGCGGGCATTATGGGCGGGGGGATTGCTTACCAGTCAGCTTATAAAGGAACACCTGTCTTAATGAAAGACATCCATCAGGATGGTATTGAATTGGGGCTGAAAGAAGCGAAAAAATTGCTGGCAAAACTGGTTGATAGAGGGCGGATTGACAGTGGCAAAATGGGGGATGTCTTAAACGCAATTGCCCCAACACTTTCATACGGTGATTTTAAGAATGTTAACGTTGTTATTGAAGCGGTTGTTGAAAACGTAAAAGTAAAACAATCCGTACTTGCTGATACTGAGCAACACCTAAATGAGAGTGTTGTGTTGGCATCGAATACTTCAACCATTTCCATAACAGAGCTCGCCAAGGCACTGAAAAAACCGGAAAAATTCTGTGGCATGCACTTTTTCAACCCGGTGCATAGAATGCCGTTGGTTGAGGTGATCCGGGGTGAGAAAACCAGTGAAGAGACGGTTGCGACTGTCGTTCAGTACGCCAGAAAAATGGGCAAAACCCCTGTTGTTGTGAATGATTGTCCAGGCTTTTTGGTCAACCGGGTTTTATTCCCCTATTTTGCCGGTTTTGCAGCACTGGTTCGTGACGGCGCAGATTTTCAGCAAGTGGATAAGGTGATGGAACGCTTTGGCTGGCCAATGGGCCCTGCATACTTGCTTGATGTGGTGGGAATGGACACTGGTCATCATGCAGAAGCGGTGATGGCGGAGGGTTATCCGGACCGCATGCAGAAAGATTTCAAATCTGCCATTGATGTCATGTTTGAAAATAAACGTTACGGCCAGAAAACCGAACTTGGTTTTTACCGATACCAGGAAGATAAAAAAGGCAAGCCCCGTAAATTGGTTGAAGAGAGTGCTTATGAACTGCTCGCCCAAGTGAGTGCTGAGCGGAAAGAGTTTGATGATGAGGAGATTATTGCCCGAATGATGGTGCCTCTCTGTCTGGAAACAGTCAGGGCTTTGGAGGAAGGTATTGTCGACTCACCGGCTGAAGCTGATATGGGGTTGGTCATGGGTATCGGCTTCCCTCCGTTCCTGGGAGGTGCGCTGAAGTATATTGACAGCATGGGGGTAGATCAATTTGTTCGTTTGGCAGATAAATACGCCGATCTGGGACCACTTTATCAGGTGACTGAAAAGCTTCGAGCCATGGCTAAGCAAGGGCAATCTTTTTATGACGCTTGAATGGCTCCGGTCTGCTAAGCAAGCTACCAAAATCGAGTCAGGTCTTTTCAAGAACATGAGTGAGAATAAATTATGAGCCTGAATCCTAGAGATGCTGTCATTATCGATTATGGGCGTACACCCATGGGACGGTCAAAAGGTGGTATCTATCGCAATGTCAGGGCAGAGAGTCTTTCTGCAGATTTAATTACCGGCTTATTGGCTCGTAACCCTGAGGTTAACCCGGCAGAGGTTGAAGATGTTGTCTGGGGCTGTGTTAACCAGACGCTTGAGCAGGGCTGGAATATTGCCCGTATGGCTTCTTTGATGACACCTATCCCTCATACATCTGCAGGGCAAACCATCAGTCGCCTTTGTGGTTCTTCCATGAGTGCCTTGCATATAGCAACCCAGGCAATACAGACAGGCAACGGTGATGTTTTTGTTGTCGGTGGTGTTGAGCATATGGGGCATGTTGGCATGATGCATGGTGTTGATCCCAATCCCAGGTTGTCGAAATACGGTGCCAAGGCATCTGGTATGATGGGGTTAACAGCTGAATTATTAGCCAAAATGCACGGTATTGGTCGCCAGGCTCAGGATGAGTTTGGTGCCCGCTCTCATCAGAGAGCCTGGCTGGCAACCCAGGAGGGCAGGTTTAAGGATGAGATTATCCCTATGCAGGGACATGATAAAGAAGGAAACTTGTCGCTGTTTTCTACGGATGAAACTATTCGACCAGAAACTACTGTTGAAGCGCTCTCAGAGCTGAAGCCTGTTTTCAATCCTAAGGGGGGTACAGTTACGGCAGGAACCTCCTCTCAGGTCACAGATGGGGCATCCTGTATGATTGTTATGTCTGCTCAGCGGGCAAAAGATCTTGGATTGCAACCCATGGCTGTGGTGCGAGCCATGGCGGTAGCCGGGGTTGATCCGGCCATTATGGGTTATGGACCTGTGCCCAGTACTAAGAAAGTGTTGAAGAGAGCGGGTTTGGCTCTAGATGACATTAATCATTTTGAGTTGAATGAAGCCTTTGCAGCCCAGTCACTGCCGGTGCTGAAAGATCTTAAACTGCTGGATAAGATGGATGAGAAGGTTAACCTCAATGGTGGCGCCATTGCTTTGGGTCATCCATTTGGCTGCTCGGGTGCCAGAATTTCAGGCACCTTGCTCAATGTTATGAAACAAAACGGCGGTACATTGGGGGTTGCAACCATGTGTATTGGTTTGGGGCAGGGCATTTCTACCGTATTCGAACGAGTCTAGGCTCTTTTGACTTAAGGCTACGTCCTTAATTTAATAAAGCTAGAACCATCATCACTGTCACTGATGCGGAAAAAAAACGGCATCAGTGACTCTTACATAAGAAATTAGACTGATCATTAAACAGGATGGTTTATTTTACCTGCCAGCCCCTTGGTGACACTGCAATCACTGTTACATTTGGCGATGGTATTAATTCGAAAATTAATAACCGGGTACATCAGGCTACTCGAGTATTGTCCGATCCTCCTTTACCGGGGTTGCTTGAGGTGGTTCCCGCTTATGCCTCGTTGACGGTGTATTACGGTTACGGTAGTCATGTAGGGGGCTGCTCGTCCTATCAAGCGATGGTTGGCATGATTTCTGAGCGATTAAAGAACCTTAAGCAACAAGAAGGGACAATGTCTCGTTTGGTTCATATTCCTGTTTGTTATGAAGTTGAGTTTGCGCCTGACTTGGAACAGGTGGCTAATCGATGCAATTTAACTTTGGATGAAGTCGTTGAGCTGCATTGTCAGCCAGATTATCAAGTGTTTTTTTTAGGTTTTATGCCTGGTTTTGCTTATCTTGGGGGAATGGATTGCCGCCTGGCTACACCTAGAAAAGAGAGCCCTCGAGTGCAAATACCTGCTGGTGCAGTCGGTATTGCGGGAAACCAGACAGGAATATACCCATTGGCTTCTCCAGGAGGCTGGCAACTCATTGGCCAGACACCGGTTTCTCTGGTTGATTTTAAAACATCACCTCCAGCTGTATTGCAGGCAGGTGATCGAGTGCGTTTTTTCCCCATTAGTTCTGCTGAGTTTCAGAACTGGGGATGCGGATTGTGAGTATTCTGGTTGAAGAGCCGGGTCTACTGACAACTGTTCAAGATTTGGGGCGGCAGGGGTATCGACAATATGGGATTCCATTGGCGGGGGCAATGGATCAACAGGCTGCTGCTACTGCGAATATCATGCTAGGCAATGAGCCAGGTTTTGGTGTTATTGAATGCACATTGGTGGGGCCTGTATTGACGTTCTCTATTGCGACCCAAATTTGCCTGGCTGGTGGTGATATGAATGCGAGGCTCTCCGGTTACCCTGTTTCTCTCGGGCGGGTTATTCAGGTACAAGCGGGTGAAACTCTAAAGCTCGGTACAGCCATTCGCGGTTGTCGCACCTATATTGCTGTGAAAGGTGGAATTCAGGTAGAGCCTGTTTTAGACAGTTTGAGTACTTTTCTTAAAGGGGGTATTGGTGGCTATCAGGGTAGGGCTTTGAGCCAGGGTGACATTCTGGATATTAAGAAAAGCCAATTTATATTGGATGAAGTGACTACAGACTGGGGAATCTGCAATGAATTGCTTGAATACCCCTCAGGAATCTGCCCTGTTCGTTATGTTGAGGGGACCCATTATCACTGGTTTGATAACAAGAGTATTAATGACTTTCAACAGTATGACTATACCGTAAATCCAGCTTCAGATCGTATGGGCTACCGGCTGCAAGGTGTAGCATTGCGGCGTTCTAATAATAGAGAACTGGTCAGTGAAGGTGTCACAGTGGGCACTATTCAAGTGCCCCCAGAAGGTTTACCTCTGGTGTTGATGAGTGATTGCCAGACGACAGGGGGATATCCCAGGCTTGGCCATGTGATCACTGTCGATATTCCCCGGCTGGCACAATTAAAGCCTGGTGACAAAATCCGATTTTCTCCGGTGACCTTAACTCAGGCTCAATCTTTATTTATTCAGCAGATGAGGAGCCTGGAGCGTTTGGCCATTGCTGCTGATTATAAATGGAAGGAGAAGGCATTTGACTAAAGCAATGGTTATTGATTTGAACTGTGATATGGGAGAAAGCTTCGGCCATTATTCAATTGGCAATGATGATTCAATAATGCCTTATATCAGTTCTGTCAATATAGCCTGTGGCTTTCATGCTGGTGATCCTGCCATTATGGCTAAAACAGTCAGGTTAGCCGTGGCACATGGTGTTGCCATAGGTGCCCACCCTGGATTACCCGATCTTGCCGGGTTTGGCCGACGTACCATGAGCATCTCTGTAAAAGAAGCAGAGCAAATCACTTTATATCAGATTGGCGCGCTTTCAGCGTTTGTACGTGTGGCTGGTGGTCAGCTTCATCATGTCAAGCCTCATGGTGCACTGTATAATATGGCTTGTCATGATAAGGCGCTAGCACTGGCCATAGCCCGTGCCGTGAGTCAGTTTGACCCTTCTTTGATCCTCTATGGTCTGGCAGGAAGTGAGCTAATTGCAGCTGGAAAGGATCTGGGGCTAACAGTCGCCAATGAAGTATTTGCTGATCGTCGCTATCAATCAGATGGTGCTCTGGTATCTCGAAAGCGAGCGGGCTCTGTCATTGAGAAACAAGCGGATGTATTGGAGCAGATTCACCGTATTGTCGTCAATAGGCAGGTTGTTTCAATAGACGGAAATCCTGTTTCTTTAGTCGGTGAGACGCTCTGTATCCACGGGGATAGTCCGGATTCACTGGGCTTTGCTCAAGCTATTCATCTTTTTTTACAACAGCATAACATCGCTATTGAGCCGGTTTCTGGACATTGACGTTGTCATCGCATATCTCAAACCTGCTATTCATGGTATGAGTGGAGAAAGTTGACTGCTTTGTTTTTTTGGCAAATTCGCCAAAGCCTTCAAATTAGGGAGGAATTATGGCTATTATTTGCAAAGAATAAAAAAGAGACTAAACAATAGTTTTCCTTGACCGATTATTTTCTTCACCTTATATATTGAAGCAATTTCTATCCCGGCTTTCCATTAGCTGGCAGAGCGGTCAAAGATTAGGGCGTGCCAGAATTGGCCGCATTCTGTTTTTTGGCCATTAGAAGGTTGTCAGAACAATGGAACCGATTACAGGACGTGTTAGGTAGCATGGGTAAATCGCTAGTCATCGTCGAATCGCCTGCCAAGGCGAAAACCATCAACAAGTATCTGGGTAGTAACTTTGTTGTTAAATCCAGTGTTGGGCATATCAGAGATTTGCCTACAGCTGGCAGGGCAAAGAAAACGGTTGACCCTAAGGCCAGAGCAAAGGCAGCGGCAGAATCGCGCAAATTGCCGCCGGAGGTACGTGCTGAGCGGAAAAAACAGAAAGCCAGAGAGCAGTTAATTGAACGAATGGGAATTAACCCTGATCAAGACTGGTCTGCACACTATGAGGTATTGCCTGGTAAGGAGAAAGTTGTTGAAGAGTTGCAGCGACTGGCTTCGTCTGCAGATACTATCTACCTCGCAACTGACCTTGACCGTGAAGGGGAAGCGATTGCCTGGCATCTTCAGGAAGCTATAGGTGGAGATAAGGCGCGTTACCGCAGGGTTGTATTTAATGAAATAACCCGTAATGCCATTCAGGCAGCTTTTGATAGCCCAGGTCATCTGAACCAGGATCGAGTCAATGCCCAGCAGGCCCGTCGTTTTCTAGACCGGGTGGTAGGCTATATGGTATCACCACTGCTTTGGGCGAAAATTGCAAGGGGTTTGTCGGCAGGAAGAGTTCAGTCTGTTGCGGTCAGATTGATTGTTGAGAGAGAAAGAGAGATCAGGCGCTTTGTCCCGGAAGAATACTGGGAAGTCTATGCTGATATGTTGACAGCATCAGATGCTGCTATTCGCTTTCAGGTCATTAAGGAAAATGGTGAGGCATTCCGTCCGACCAGTAAAGCAATGGTTGATGAAACTCTGGAGAAACTGCGGGCAGGAGCCTATCAGCTGACTACCAGGGAAGATAAACCCACCAAGAGCAAACCATCGGCGCCTTTTATTACTTCCACCTTGCAGCAGGCGGCCAGCACCCGGCTTGGTTTTAGTGTAAAGAAAACCATGATGATGGCGCAAAGGCTTTATGAGGCTGGGCATATCACTTACATGCGGACAGACTCCACCAACCTTAGTTCAGAGGCTGTAGAGAGTGTAAGGGGTTATATCTCTGATAATTTTGGCAAACCCTATCTGCCTGAACAGCCAAATCTTTACTCCAGTAAGGAAGGAGCCCAGGAAGCGCATGAAGCGATCAGACCTTCAGATGTTGCGGTTGTGCCAGACTCGATTAATGGTATGGAACGTGATGCTGAGCGTCTTTATGATCTAATCTGGCGGCAATTTGTTGCATGTCAAATGACACCGGCAGATTATTTGAGCACTAGTTTGACCATAGAGGTTGAAGGTTATCAACTAAAGGCAAAGGGAAGGACGCTCAAGTTTGATGGATATACCCGGGTGTTGTCACCTCTTTCCAGGAAGGGGGATGATATTATTCTTCCTGATTTAAATCGGGGTGATAATTTGCAGTTAGAGGCGCTTGATCCGAAGCAGCTTTTTACCCGGCCACCGGCTCGTTTCAGTGAAGCATCCCTGGTTAAAGAGTTGGAAAAATGTGGTATCGGGCGGCCATCGACCTACGCGTCAATTATATCCACGATTCAGGATCGGGGGTATGTTTCAGTAAAAAAACGCCGCTTTTATGCTGAAAAAATGGGTGATATCGTCACAGATCGGTTAGTTGAGTCGTTTACTGATTTAATGGACTACAACTTTACTGCCAAGATGGAAGAAAACCTTGATGCTATTGCTGAAGGTGATGCCAGCTGGAAAGATGTCTTAAATGAGTTTTATGCGGACTTCAGCGAAAAACTGGGACAGGCTGAATCTGATAAAGAGGGAATGCGTGCCAATGAGCCCTCCCATACCGATATCAAATGTCCTACCTGTAATAGGGATATGTTGATTCGGACGGCAAGCACCGGTGTGTTTTTGGGGTGTTCGGGTTATGCCTTGCCACCCAAAGAGCGGTGTAAAACAACAATTAATCTGGTACCTGGCGAAGAAGTTGAAAACGATGACGAATATGCCGAGGTCAATGAGTTAAGGGCGATGCGTCGCTGCCATAAGTGTGGTACAGCGATGGAAAACTACCTTATTGATGAACACCGCAAGTTGCATATTTGTGGTAATAATCCAGATTGTTCCGGTTATGAGATTGAAGAGGGTAGTTTTAAACTTAAAGGGTATGATGGGCCTACCCTGGAGTGTGACAAGTGTGGTGCAGAGATGCAGCTAAAAACAGGACGCTTCGGCAAGTATTTTGGTTGTATGAATGCGGACTGTAAAAATACCCGAAAACTATTGAAAAGCGGTGAGCCGGCGCCTCCCAAAATGGAACCTGTGCCAATGCCAGAACTGAAATGCCAAAAAGTTGATGATCATTACGTGCTTCGTGATGGTGCGTCGGGGTTGTTTTTAGCTGCAAGCCAGTTCCCTAAAAATCGTGAAACCCGGGCACCTCTGGTTGCTGAATTGCTTCCACATCAGGCTGAAATTGATGGTAAATATAACTATCTTATGGATGCTCCCAGACAGGATGAAGATGGAAATCCTGCCGTAATAAGGTATAGCCGGAAGAGCAAGCAGCAGTATGTTATGAGTGAGGTGGATGGTAAAGCAACTGGCTGGAGTGCAACATTCCAGGAAGGCCAGTGGCTTGAAAAACATACTAAAAAAGGTAAAAAGAGTAAGTAGTTGTAAATGAAATCAGATGATTTGGCTTGTTGTTATGGATTCTCTAATATCTTGCAGCATTGGGTATATTGAAGGCATAACATCTTGCTGAAACATCTGATTCAACGAGCGGATATTCACTTCTATTTTTTTGTGAAAAACTCGATAGAATAGTTCCTGGCAGGATATGAGTCATCCAATCCTCTCAGAGTAGATACTTAGCCTAGACCTGCTAGGCCTGCTAATTCTGAAAGATTACGAAAGTGAGGGCGTTCAAGTTGTTATGGAAATCAGATTGTTTTCATTGAACATGGCCCTGTATCACTTGCATCCACACCTGCATTAATTTAAACCAGTTGGCATATTAAGTAGCTGGTTCGGGAGACGTAGTGTGACGGATAACTGGCAACGTTTTACTAATAAAATGTTATACCATGCCCAAGTTCAGCTGGAGACATGGAAAAAAACAGAAGGGCCTGCAGAAAGTGTTTTTCGTGAGGCTTGCATTCACAATATGGTTTTTACATACCAATCACTCCTTGCAGAGATTCTGGCGGTATACCAGATACCTGTTAAAAAATTGCCTGATTTAAATGATGCGTTGGCTTTGTTGTATCAGAAGCATGAGATATCGTCTGAACTGGCTTACATCCAACAGCTCGAGAAAAAACCTGGCTGGTTATTAGCGCTAAAAAAAGCGTACTCCGAATCCCTTTCTCCATCAGCAAGTTTATCTATGAAACAGAGTCATGAGTTATCACTTAAAAATATGGATGATGCCGTTTTATCGACACCTAATGAGGTGTCTGGAGCCCTTAACGCTTTGAGGGAGTTGATTACATACAGCAGAAACTACAGCTTTGAATGGTAATGTAGGTACATACCAATAAGCATTGTTAGTCATCTTGAAAGAGTGTATGCCTTCCTGCACAATGCTTGTCAGTATTATGAATTCATAGGTTAGTGACGATGGCGGCCTCATTTTTAGAGATTGTAGAATTACCTAGTGGGGAAATTGTATTGAGACGCAGTGATGAGGATCAAGAGCCGCTGCTTACCATCAGTTTTTCAGAAGAGGCTAAGCTGTTTCTTCAGGGCAATCACCTTGATGTAGCTAAGGTGATGTTTGATGCAGGCATTAATGAGGTAAGTCGTCAGGGGGATATGCAGGATGCTGCTGAAGAGATTCCTGAGAAAAGAGTGCTGCATTAATAGCTTTAGGCTGGCAGGTCTATTTACTTAAATCAATGTATTGATTTTTTACAATAACCTGTTTTGAACAAAAAATTTAATTCTTTATTTGGATGTATCTAAACCTGGAAACAGACTCTCGGCAATTTCCAGATTCAAGTATTCAATAAAGGATTCCTAAAAGCTGGTTGAAGGTGTCTTGTGATCTTAAGAAGTCCGGATCACGCCAACGCTGATACCTTCAATGGCAAAATTTTCTTTCATAAGGTTGACTTCAATCACGTCGAATGCAGGGTTTTCAGGGTGAAGAAAAACTTTGTTGCCTGATTTTTCAATGCGCTTTACTGTGACGTCATCATCAATTCTTGCTACAACTATCTGACCATTTCTTACTTCGCTGGTTTTATGAACTGCCAGTAGGTCGCCATCCAGAATACCGGCTTCTTTCATGCTCATCCCTTTAACACGCAACAAAAAATCAGCTTTGGGAGAGAAAAGCTCGGGGAGTAACTGCAGATGTTTCTCAATATGCTCTTGGGCAAGAATAGGGCTTCCGGCAGCTACCTGACCAATAATAGGCAGACCGGATGATATCGGTTCAGGTATTTTAATCCCACGAGAGGCGCCTGGTGTAATGGTTATAGCACCTTTTCTTGCCAAGGCGCGCAGATGTTCTTCGGCAGCATTGGGGGAACGGAATCCGAGGGTTTTAGCAATCTCAGCACGGGTGGGGGGGAAGCCTGTATCTTCAATATGAGATTTTATCAAGGATAAAATCTCGGACTGGCGCTTGGTCAGTTTAATCATAGTGAGCAATCTGTTTTTTTATACAGTAACTGTGATTATATACAGTGTGTCAATAGGTTCAAGTTACTCATTGCATATCATCCCTTTGATTTCGGTAATATTTACACTTTATCAAACAAAATAGGTGTATTTTTTAATTTAAAGCGAGACACCATTAATCATTGAATTAAGAGATGAAATAAAATTAATTTAGCTAGGGGGCGTTCTCCATTAGCCATGAGACCAGTTCCTCACACAAGCATTCAGGCAAGGCGTACGACGCAGTGCAAGGTGGTTCCCTGTTCAGGTCGTACAACGTGGCATGAATGCTTGTGTGAGGAACCCAAAGGGCCAGTCATGATAAGCGCCATGCTGCTTTGTTCACTGCTTATGTGGAATAACCACACCACGCAGTTCACGCCTTGCCTAGCGCTTATCATGACTGGCTGGTCACATGTCTAATTGAGAATGCCCCCTAGGTTCCGCTTGACACTCTTTAGATTCAAACTTATGTTTTAAACAAATGTTTATATTCTGGATCGCCCTGAAAATATGTCACAGTCTGTAACTGTCGAGCGCATTCTTAATGCGGCTGAGCTTCTGTTTGCTGAACATGGCTTTGCTGAAACCTCATTAAGATCTATTACCAGCAGAGCAGGGGTAAACCTGGCAGCTGTGAATTACCATTTTGGTTCCAAAAAAGCGCTCATTCAGGCTGTGTTTTCCCGATACCTTGATCCATTTACAGAAAATCTGACCAAGGCCTTAGACGACTTTGAAACAGGTAAAAGTGATTTGGATCTTGAGGCCGCACTTCATATGCTTGTCGACCAGATTATGACTGTAGAGCCCAGAACCAGTGATGACCTTTCTGTTTTTATGCGCTTGATTGGCCTGGCTTATAGCGAAACCCAGGGACATCTTAAACGGTATTTGAACGAACTCTATGGCGATGTTTTTCACCGCTATTTTAAATTGTTGGCACACCTTTGTCCTAATCTTCATTTGGGCGATATGTTCTGGCGGGTGAATTTTATTTTGGGTGCTACCGTTTTTACTATGTCTGGTGCCAACGCTTTAAGAGCTATTGCTGAAAGCGACTACGGCTTGAGTGATGACCTGGAAGGTATTTTGCGGAGGATGGTACCATTTGTGGCGGCAGGGCTCAGGGCCCATAGTTAATCACTGATGGCCAAAAACTGCTCTGGCTTTATCGGATGCTTTTGGCTTTTTCTGGGGCTGATTCGTGGTAGTTCCAGAAAGGCGACATTATGTTTCTGGTATGTAACTGCCTGCTCCAGGCTTTCGAAATCCATCACTTGATATTGACTACAGCCGTCATGGTTACGATATTCGATATATAAAAAATACCGTTTATTGCTAATGTGCTTGTTAATTAGAATCCGGCCTTCGGCCAGCCAAGTATAGACAGGACACTGGTATATCAGGTGTTGTATATGTTTATCATAAGTAGCAAGTGCTCTCCAGCCAGATTTGTCCGGGTGGAAGATTGGTGACTGGTTTGGCTTTAGCAAGGGCGCTGAGGCAATACTCATGAGTCCATCATTATAACTGCACACGCCCAAACCTGGGGTGTGTCAAACTAAAATGACCACTTGTAGTTTACTCCAGTACTTCTCTATTACTGCACTTCATATCAATCTCTCGTTCTAAGTGCCGGTATATATTGAACTGGAGTATTAGTGGTTCTAGCAGAATTAGACCAGTCTTACGTGGCTCTAACAAGTCAGGACTTTCCACCTTTTACCTTGCCTGCATTCATGAACTCATTGCTTACAGTTGTGTAACGGTTATTGTTTGTATATAGTACGCGCCATCTCAAACAGGGATACGACTTTTGTGGTGAGGTGTCCGAGTGGCTGAAGGAGCACGCCTGGAAAGTGTGTATACGTTAACGCGTATCGAGGGTTCGAATCCCTCCCTCACCGCCATATTCCTTTCTTAAGCTGTTGATTCTACAGCGAATTAAATTTCCGAAAATCTCAATTTTTTCCCTGTGTCCAAGAAGTGTCCATTTTGCTTAAAGGATTTAGCTTTACAGCGTCGTTTAAGTGGTCTTTGCTGAATTTGGCATACTTTACTGTCATCTTGATATCTGAATGTCCAAGTATGGACTGAAGTACTCTTATGTTGCCGCCGTTCATCATAAAGTGGCTGGCAAAGGTATGACGCAAAACATGGCTGGCCTGTCCTTTCATGGTTCTGACACCGGATCTCAATAGCGCCCGTCTGAATGACTCCTGACTATTGGTAAACTCGCCTTTCTCTTTAATATGCCGTTTCACACTTTGGAACAGCTCAGGGTCTAATGGAATCACCCGGTTTTTCTTGGATTTGGTATAGGTGAGATACACCTGATTGTCCTTGAAGTGGTGATCCTGTCGGCTTTCAATCTCACCCCAGCGAGCGCCCGTAGAGAGGCATATACGGGTAATAATCGCTACATGGGGGTTAATGCACTTATTCTCTATCTCCTGAAACAGGCGCTTTATTTCGCTGCTGGTGAGATAGACCAGTTCCTTTTCATGAATTCTGATCTTTTCGACGGCCTGCAGTGGATTACAGTATTTAATCATCTGGTTTCTTCCCATAAAGTTATAAACGGCGTTGATATAGCCGAGAATGTTATTCAGGGTTTTATCACCTATACCTTCTTCCCGCTTCTGCTGCTTGAAACGGTGCCAATCCGATGCGGTGACTTTCTTGGCGACAGGATCGCCTAAGGCATTACAGAAACGCATTAGGTTTCTTTTGGTGCGCTCGTTATCTGCCAACTCGATACCTCTGGCCTGATACCAGATATTAATAATGGTGCTCAGGGAGCGGTCGTCCTTCTCGGTGTCCTGGTAGCCACGGGTAGCAATTATATCGTCACGGTATTGGAGGCACTCTATTTTCGTTTTGGCAGTGTGGCGGTAGCGCTTGTTGCCGATCCTGAAATCAATCTTCCATTGGTTGCCGATTTTTCTGATGGCCAAAGGGCGTCCTCCATTAAAGGTTTTTGTCTTTATTGGTGTTTGTTAGTAATTAATTGTTTTTGCTTTTCGAAAAAAACAAACGGTAACTTTTTAATGTTTTGGTTAGTAAAATTGATAAACAAAAAATATTCAACAGTAGCATTTTAAAATGACTGTATTTTAAGATTTGACTATCATGTTTTTAATAATAAAAAAGCTTGATTTTTAATTTCCGGTTTCGTATTTCTATTACTTCACACCTCAAGGAGGAGATGATCATGGAAAATGAAATCATAAAGAACCATTTCCTACTCACCATCGAAAAGTTTGCCAAATCGGTGGGGGTTTCTGTTGATACTGTCAACGGGTGGATCAGAACGAACCAGTTGCCCACCATCAAAATTGGTAAACGTCGCTTAATCAATATGCATAAAGTAAACCATAAGCTGTGTACGGGCTGTAAGGAAAATAGCTGATACCTAATTATAGTTTAATTGTGCGTTTGCTGCTGTAAATAAAGACTTTTTTAGCG
The DNA here is from genome assembly GCA_965224475.1 of Endozoicomonadaceae bacterium. Lineage (GTDB taxonomy): Bacteria > Pseudomonadota > Gammaproteobacteria > Pseudomonadales > Endozoicomonadaceae > Endonucleibacter. The sequence continues at coordinate 37,922 of CBDCZK010000001.1, forward strand.
TTCCTCTATGGCATAAAAATACATTTTAATTATTGCGTTGGAAGGCGCTGTGCTTTAATTTTTTTGCGGCGGCTCCCCATCGCCGACAAAAAAATGTGAGCGCAGCGCCAAGGTTCCAATGCAAAAATTAAAATTATTTTTTGCGGTAATTTGTCATTAATGGTCATTGTTATAAATCCAAAAAAAAGTCATTGCGTTGTTTGAAGAGGGTGACTATTAGTTAAATCAGGGTTAACAAAAAAGGATAATAAAAAATGGAAACCTCAATCAAGGCCCTCTATCTAGGAGCCAAAGTAACCGAATTCGAAAGTTCACGTTACCTGAAAATTTTTCTTTCCAGTTTATCAGAAGATGATGATCCAAACATTTATGGTTTGGATGTCATGATCTGTTCTGCTGATTATGAAAAGCTGTTGGACTTTCAATCGTTGAAACCATTAAAGCCATATGAGTTTCGAACCAAAGTTATGTCCGGTTCCAAACAACGCATTGCTATCAAAGTGCTCGGTGTTAAAGCACTGCCCGCTGAACAGCAACCAAGGGTGGCGAAATAATGCAAGTACTTCTGTGCGAGGGTTTCGAGGTTGAGTCGAATGGCTTTGTTGCCTGTGAAGGTGAAGCTGCAACCCTCACGCTGGAGGAGATACGGGAATACCCTGTATCGCAAGGGGTGACGCTGGAACAACTGGATTTGCTGATTGCTGCTGCCATTGTGGCGCTGGTGATTGCCTATATCTTTCAGATTGTTCTGCGTCAGTTACGTTAACCAACAAGGAGATTAGCCATGAAGAAGCTAAACAACCTTGGACTGGTCGCAGTGACTGCCCTGATGTCATCCGGTGCCTTTGCAGCGATTGATATCTCAGCAGCGACCACTGCCTTAACCACTGATGGCTCTGCCGCAATTACTGCGGTGGGTACAGCCCTGGTGGGACTGGCAGGGATTGCCGTGGTCTTTAAGTGGGTGAAGGGAGCCATGTTTGGCTGATTCACCCTGACACGGGTTGGCGGGGGGATTTTCCTCCCGCCTTTTTACGGGATGGGATGATGGAAGGGAGTCTGCTGATGTCGATAGATTACGGACTTGTTTACGCATTGATAGTAATCATCGCCATCATGATGATGCGACCATGAATGCACTTTTTCTGAATAGCGTTTTGCTTATGCTGGCCTTATTTGGTATGACCGCTTCAGCCCAAGGCGCAACATGGATTGCTGATAGAAATTTTGGCATCTGCACTGCTGGGCAACCTTGTGATCCGGTAGCTGCCTGCCAAGATCCTTACTTTCTTTATTTATATGACCGCGAAGGTACACCTCTCATATGCTTCAATTCGCTGTGGTATATACGTGTGGGGTTTAATTTGGCGGAATCTTGCTCACAGGGGATTGATCCAGAAACCTATCAGTGCATTGGGGAAAACAGTTGCAATAACCAGACAGCTATTTCCAGCTCCATATCAGGAACAACCGCCTGTTATAACCAATGTGCCTATGACTCTATGGGTGGATTTCGTGACTATGATAACGCCCTGTCTCCCATTAGTTATGAATATGTACCCACTGGAGCCAGCTGTGATGGTACAGAAGAAGTTGACCTTTCAGGCAATGCGGCTGAATACGGTGATACTAATGAGCAACAACAGTCCTGCCGGGATGATGGCATTTATCAGGTGTGTATTGATGCTGAGCAATCCTGCAAAGTCATCAATGGCGTGTCGGTGTGTATTGATAACCAGACACGGGAAGATTTTTATAATTGCGGCACCTTTAATGGAGAAGTGGTCTGCTTTGCCAAAAACGAGTTAAGTAACTGCCAGTACCTTAATGGTGAACAGTTCTGCACCTATTCTGATGGCGTTAAGGTTGATCCTGATTCTGCGGATCATCCAGGCAATGGCGGCAATGCTAACGGCAATAATAATGATGATTTTCTCGATCAGGCTGACCTTGATAACAACACACCGGAAGCAGAAGCCACCAAAAAAACCATCAGTGACAGCAGAGCCAAACATATTGCCGATAAGCAGGCGGAAATTGATGATCCGTCATCCAGCTTTTCCGGTATTGAATGCGATAAAACCGTGTCATGCTCCGGTGATGCTATCCAGTGTGCGATTGCCAGAATCCAGAAAAAACAACTGTGCCTGTCTGAATTTAACCAGTCTGAAATTCAACAAATCATCGATACCAATCCATTAATGTCACCACTGGGTTCCCTGCCTGATGAACATCTGGAAATTGATGTGGCGGACTATCTGGATACGGAACAATACGTCAGCAGCTATAACCAGTGCCCGGAACCCCTGACTTTCAGTGTCATGGGTAGAGAATACCAGATCATCATGACCCCCTTATGTGACCTGGCAGAAACTATTTCCTATTTCATCCTGTTCGCCACCTGGTTCTCCATGGCGATCATTCTGGCAAAAACACTGGGGAGCTAATGATATGGGCTACATCCTGACATTTATCGCAACCTCGGTTGTCCCTATTGCATGGTTATTGCTGCGGGGACTGGGTGCAGGCGTCGTCACCTATTATGGCTTGGATATGCTGGTTGATTATCTGGGCGGGCGGATACAGGAAAGTTTTGATGGTATGCCCGTGGCCATGTTCCAGATGATGTCACTGATGGGAATTCCCCAAGCCATCAATACGGCGCTTTCATTTATCACCACGCTGATGGTGATTAAAGGCATTACCTATTTTAATGGTCGCCCCAAGAAAAGCGTCTCTTTCTGGAAAGGTTTTGGCGGTACATCCTGATTATTGCTTTTAATACGCTGCCAGTACCGGGCTTTTGCTGATTCGAGAATGAGCAAAAGTGGTGCTGGCAGCGACTACCCGATTTCATGCTGTTTATACAGCCGCTGCCCAATGTGTTTTTTCGTGAAAAAACTCGTTGGGCAGTGGAACCCCAAACAGAGGAACAGGGTATGTTGCACATTATCACGGGGAGGCCCGGAGCCAGCAAAAGCCTGAATTGCTTTAAAACCGTTTGCACTGACAGCAAATATACCGGGCGGCCCAAGTACTACCACAATATCAAACTAAACCTGCTGGACTATCAGCAATGCAAAACATTTCAGGCGTATTTTTATGACTGCTACCTGCCATCATTAACTAAAGCTCAGCGAACGCTGCTTGATCCGATGATTAAGCCCGTCCATGCCCAAAAGCGTTTTCTTGAACTCAGTGATGCTCCATTTCTGGAACAGGCTTTTAAAACCCACGACCCGCTGCGGCAGTGGTTGAAGTGGGTAAAAATCTGCTACCCCCAGAAAGTGCTACAGCAAGTCGCCGCCATAGAAAAGCAATGCCCTGAAGGGGTGGAGCTGACTTTTAAAGATTTCGAGCATTTGAATCTGCACTGGCAGCATTTTAAAGAACCTCACGGCTGGTATGAGCTGGAAGGCTACTCGGTGCTGGTGATTGATGAAGCCCAGGAGTTTTTTCCGGTGCGCTCCGGCAAAGAGAAAGTCCCGCTGTATGCTTCACGGTTTGAGAAGCATCGCCACGATAGCTTCGATGTGATTCTGGTGACTCAGCACCCGAACTTTCTGGATGTGCACCTGCGTCGGTTGACCGGACACCATACCCACTATTTCAACTTCTGGGGTTCTGCCAAGGTGACGCGCTATTACTGGGATAAGTGCGTTGACCCCGATGATCATTTTGCCAAGAAGGAAGGGCGGAAGTCAGTCATCAGTAAACCTAAACGTTACTACGGTGTTTACTTTTCGGCCTTTGAGCACACCCATAAGCTGAAACTCCCCGCCATTATCTGGCTGATTCCGGGTTTACTGGCGGTGATTGGTTTTGCACTGTATCTCGGTACAGTCACCCTGTTTAACCCAGACACACTGGCAACGGATGCTGATGCTGGCAGTGATGCACCAGATACTTCAATACTGCCTGACCTGCTCAACACCCGCCCAAACCGGGAGCAGTATTTGCAACAACGCCAGCCCCGCATAAACGGCCTGACCCACACTGCACCTTTATATGACCACCTGACTAAGCCCAAAGCTTTCGCCAAACCCCAGAACTGTGTCCTCTGGCGGCAAGGCACCGAACAGGAGGAGTGTATCTGTTACTCCCAGCGTGTGACACGCATGGATGTACCGGATTACCTGTGCCAGTCCATTGTTCGCAATGGCTACTTTGATGAAACCGTCTCCGATAAACGACACGGCCGAAACAGCCAAACCAGAAAACGTCGGGAGGTTAGACCTTATGGAGAAGACGAAGGGTGACGCCCAATGCGAGGCTGCAACGCTCTGCGGCAGCCCGCATGGGCCGACGTTCCTGTAGCACGTCTTAAATAAGAACCAGTATTAAAACTAAAAATTATAAAAAGGTGATTCTTATGAAACAATTACTCCGTTATGCCCTCTCAGACGATAGAGCCTCTACTTATGAGGATGAAAAAGGACTGTTATTCGTACATCCCAAATTTGGCAAGGTGGTGGATTACTATGACAGCGACTTTCAGATCGTCGGAACCTATGTGGATACCCTGAGACAGTTATTCAGGGGCAGGATGAATCAACGGTTTTTTCTGGATTGTGATGAGGCTATTGAGCAGGGAGTAAAGACCCTTTCATTTCTGGGGTTAGAGTGGCTGCTGGGTAAAAGTTCAAAGTCATCCGGTTATCAGTTCCGGCTCCAGAATAACCAGCTGGGGGTGATTATCTTTTTTAAGCTGTTTCATTCCAAAGCTGATTCAACCAGCTCTCACCTGAAAATCGAGTGTTCGCCGTGGTTTCTGGATAGTCGTGCTCCAAAAGAGGTTGATAAGTTCCTGGCTAAAATAGCAGGCAGAATTCTGGAAAATCCCGAAGCTCATTACCCTGCTATCCATCTGGCCGTTGATCTTCAAGGCTGGCAACCGGATAACACTGTATCCGAGCGTATGATGTGCCGATCTCGACGAGTGGCTCAATTCAACGGTATTGATACCGCTGAATACCATGTCTCTGAAGTGTCCTGTATCTATGATCGCTCTCAGTCCTTCAAGTTCGGTGCTGCGGGTGCGGTACAATTAGCCATTTACAACAAAACCATTCAGGCCAGAACCACTGATAAGTTCGACTATATGGAGCATAAATGGCATGAAAGCACCAAGCTTGAAGACGGTAGCTCTGGCTATAACCCGGATCAGGATGTATTCAGGGTAGAGGTCAGGTTCCATCATTCAGTGATACAGCAGTTTGCCTTGGGCACCTGTAATACAGAGACCGGCGCAATCGGCGTAAAAATGAGAACCTATGGCGATATCATCAGCCATATACAGGCGCTTTGGAAGTATGGCCTGAAGTCTTTCAAACTCCGCTATAACAGCAACTATATGGACCCGATCTGGTCAGTCTTGCAGGACGATATTGTCTTTAAATTCCCAGAATCGTCCTATACCGATAATCTCCACTACAAGCGCTATTACAAGAAAGCGACGTCTTTCTCAGGCAAAAACTACCAGCTCTATCTGGGAAACTTCCTGTCAGCCAGTGCGAGAAAAGGCGTCACGTTTAAGCGCCTGCTGAAAGTACTGAAAGACAACTACCTGTGGGAGGACATTGCACGGCACTATGAGGATAAGGATATAACAGAACATCAGTTGAACGAACGACTGCGAGAATCCTACCAGCAACGAATACTGATGGGTTACAGCGTATAGAAAGAAAAAAATAAAAATATGGAAGGGCGATGCCCTTCCCAAAAGGTTACTTTTTACCTGAAGTCTGAGGCTTCTGGGGCTCGTCCAGTTGCTTGAGTTCGCCCTCAAGCTGTGACTTGATAGTCACCAGTTCCTCGACTTCGGCGGTATAGCTTTCACGGATCACCTTGGTGGTGTACTGGGAGAGCTGTGAGATCTCGTGCCGCTTGGCTTCCAGCTGATTTTTGATCAGGTGAATCAGTGTGCAAAGGTTTGAATTTGTGAATGTTGTTTTCATGATAGTGTCCTCTTTTTTGAATGTAATTTGTCCAGGAATGATCAGAGGACGAGTCAAAAAATTGTTATTACTCACAGAGTGATCAGAATTTTTTGAGTAAGGACGAGATCATTCAAAATTACTGGGGTTCAAAAGAGAGGGAGATGGTGAAATCAGGGTAGCCTAATTTTTAGATAACTGATGAATACTACAGCTAGTAATTAATTTAAGAGTAAATGAAATATGTCGTATGTAAAGTAATTGAAAAGTCGTTTAGTATTAGTTGTCAGGTAAAGTCAGGGTAGAATCTCTAACTTTTTCATACACATAAATGAGTTCCCTGTTAATGACAACTAATATTCACCTGTCATCTATTAATGATCCTCACTCGGTTATAACAGCTATATCCTCAGCTTCCACCTTTCCTGAGTTTATGCCGCAAAGAATACACGCTTACGCTAATGAAATTGAATCATTTCAAGCGCTCATACAGGAAAGTCAATCATCGGCAGAGTTGTTGGACAAAATACGTACACCTAGAGCTTTCAGTGCAGATATGAGAATGTCTCTTCTGAAGCTTTTTCGCCGGTGTGTAAGTACTGTCTGTGATACTGAGGCAACGAAAAAGATAACAAAAACTCCTACCTCTGTTTTTGTCGATAACTATGGAGATACATTTAAAGATATAGCTATACTCAGAGATCAGTTTGGTTCTTTAAGTCCCTCTCATAAAGCGGCGCTCAGTGCTTTATTAGGTGAATATGATAAAAGAGGAGAGCAAGGGTATGTGCTAACAGACTTGTTCTTTGATTGGTTTGAGCGTTCTTTTGGAGCTTTAATATCAATATCTGGGCCTCGTGGTGCAGGAAAAGACATTCAACTATCGGAGGTATATCCTGAGTATCAGGGTGACTATCCATGTGACTTTGTCCTGCGTCATGTCAAGAGTGGGGAGCCATTAGCTGTCGGGTTTGCCAGATATGATAGTACCCGTGGCGGTTCTCAGTCAGATGATAGAACTGGTGGTAACAATGATAAGGTAACAAAAGCAATAAAGTTCTTCGAACAAACAGGTAAAAAATTCAAGGTTATATTCTTATCAGATGGCCCTGGCTTAACACACGTAGATACATGGCAAGAAGCATGTAATTTAGATGGGCAGTGGGATGATAATGTAAGGGTCACTACTTTAAAACTTGCGCATTGTAAGCTGACTCATGACTGGATGTTAGGCTGAAAAAAGGGGTTCTGTACCCCTTCTTCTAAATTTTAGCTAAACTTTCTACTTCATGTTTGAAGTGCTTGTACACATCTTTGTCTACTATAAAGTTTCCATCACGGTTTTGCACAGAGCTATCAGTAAACGGGAGGGGGCGGCTTTCTTGTTTGTTAACAAAATCCCCCATTTTTTTTAACCCGTTTCTCATTCTATTTAAGGTTGCTTGTGCTGCTGTAAATGACTGGTCAATGCCAATCCAGTGACGGCCATGCTCTTTTGCAGCTTGTAAGGTTGTGCCTGATCCGCAGAACGGGTCGAGTACGATGTCATCAGGGTTTGTTGATGCTTCTACTATCATTTTCAGCATATCTAAGTTTTTTTCTGTTGGATACCCCGTGATCATCTTACTTTGATGGTGGGCGTCACGGTATAACTCCCAGCAGTCTGATATAGGGACTTTTTTGTTTTCTTCTAAGTAAACTTTCCTTCTTGGATTGCCAGTTTTAGACCAATGAATTTCACCTTTTTTATCTAACTCATCAAGCTTGGAGGGCTTGAGCTGCCAATGTTTACCTTTTGGGGGCATCATTCCCCTCCAAGGCATTCCGGTTTCCCCGTTTCTAGTACCAGGAGCATGAACGGGAACTAGCTTGTATCGACCCTTTTGATCTTCTTTAGTGTACTCTTTAGCAATCCATTCTGGGGATGCTACAATTCCGGGTTGGTTAAATACCCATTTGTTTGATTTGCTATAGAATAGAATGTAGTCGTAAAGGTTTGGGTATTGCTTTCTGGTTGAGTTCTTTGAGCTGCACTTTCGCCGTGTGATTAGGTTTCTGAAATTTTGCGCTCCAAACACCTCGTCCATAATGATTTTTAGATGAAACAGCATATCATGCCCTATATGAACATAAATGGTACCATCTTTTGCAAGTAGCTCTCTCATTAGAATGAGCCTTCTTCTCATCATTTCAGACCATGATGCTGTACCTAGTATATCTTTATACGCGTGTTCTAAGTTTCTAGAATGAAACTCCATGCCTGTCCCGTATGGCGGGTCAAGATAGATAAGTTTGATTTTTTCGGCATAGTGCTCATGAAGCTTTTTCAGGCCAAAGAAATTATCTGCTAGTACAAATGAGTCAAGAGGAATGCTCTTGTCTATGTCTACGGTGTTAAGTGTAGGTGTCACCTGTGCATATTGGTGCTCTACGCATCCTAAAACAGCTTCTTTAGAAATTTTATTGGTGTACTGTAGAGTGACGGGTTCATCACAGCTAGGAAGAGGGAATGGTTCTGTTTTAATAGCTCCAGCTAATAGAGCATCTTCACCAAATTTCTCATTCTCAACTATTCCTGTTGCCATAAATAATGCCTGTAAAGTCCAGTTATGTAGTATTGATTGTGCATGAAATAATAGCCAGTTGTTAGGCTCATGCGGTGTTTCAAGTAGGCTTTTGTAGTGTCATCACTCGACATTAAAAATTGTACATTTCGCCAGCTGGTTTACTTGGCAGCATCATCAATATGCTGCTAGAGTTCTGCCCGAATATACAAGTCTAGCTTAGAGTTCTCAAGGTGGGGGGATTGCTTGAATAACACTTATTAACAATTATTTACTGCTAAATCAACCTTGGGCAGGTTACTCAAAAAAGGTCATGCCCCTTTAGGGGTAGAGTTATAGGGTGTCAGGTCTTGAGTTTTGAACCTTGGATCTGGTGTGCTGAGATATCTACTAATATATCAAAGGCTGGCGATTAGTGACAAATAAAGGCAATATATAGCAGGCTATAAAGAGTCTGATTTGCATACCGATAATACAGCTTTAAAGCTTACGGCAAACAGGGTGTGCAAATGAAGAAGGGTCGTAAATCTCCTCTAAAACAGAATCCTCTTAGAAATCCAGGGCAGTCATTAAATGAACAACTCAATGACCTGATTCTGCTGGATTTCACCTCCTATTACTTTGTGGCAATGTCTTTGGTAATAGTGGCTGGCCTTGAGTGGCTGCGTTGGTATGTCGAGATTCCATACACGCCCTACCTCTATACAGCCATAGCTTTGGTAGTCGTGGGCTATAGTGCATACCAGATGATTAAGCTAAAAGATAAGGCAGACAACCTAAAGCTAGGCCGAGATGGTGAAATAGCTGTAGGGCAGCAGCTCGATAATCTGAAGGAAAAGGGCTATAGAGTATTTCATGATTTACAGGGCGATGATTTCAATATTGATCATGTGGTAATTTGTGAAAAGGGTGTTTTCACGATAGAAACTAAGACCTATTCAAAACCTGAAAAGGGTAGCTCTGAAATTAACGTCAATGATGAGAAAGTTATCGTTGATGGCACCCTTTATGAAGGTATTGCTGTTCAGGCAAAATCGGAAGCCGGTTCGCTGAAAAGAATTGTTTTTGAGGCTACCGAGCAGCGAATAAAAGTTCACCCAGTGGTACTTTTCCCCGGTTGGTATGTGGACTCTACTCAGGCTACACCTGATATCTGGTTCCTTAACCCTGACCAGTTAGAAGCTATATTAAGGAAGCAGCCGCAAATGCTGACCCATGATGAGGTGGTCAGGCTTACCTACTGTATCTCACAGTATATCCGTACAAAATAGAATCGGTGGTCTGGAGCGCTGGATAATAGAAGTGTCTAAACTGTCCAAAACCTTACGATAGTTCTACTTACCCCCATACGCACAAAATCTTCCCTCCCGCCTCTATACAACCCTCCTCCATTTATATAATATTCACGCCGCTGATCTGGAGCACCACTTCAGGATCACCTACGCCAGAGAATGATGGCAAAATGAGGTGTCCAAAAAGTGTCCACGAAATAGACCAATAACGATTTTTATTGGCTAAAATGGACAGTTTTAAGTAGGCTGCACGCTCCTAACTGATTGATTTAACAGTATATGTCGGACGCAGAGAAGGATTCGAATCCCTCCCTCACCGCCATTATCAAAAGTTATATAATGCGCTCGTAGCTCAGCTGGATAGAGTACCTGGCTACGAACCAGGCGGTCGGAGGTTCGAATCCTCCCGAGCGCGCCATTTCAGAAAGCCCGTAATTTACGGGTTTTTTGTCGTTTAGGGCTTGCCATTTTCTTCTTCCTCCTATCCTTGCTGTTGGTTGCACACCGTCGTAAACGGGTACCTTGCAAATTCTGAAAAAAACCCGTTTTTTGGCCATTTTGGCCGTTTTTTTTCTCCTCTCCTCTTAAATGGGTACTTTTGCCATTACTCGGTACGCGTTTTGTTTTCCTGTTTGTAATCAACTGGTTATATCGGTTTGCAGACCACTCGAAAGAAGCCGTGATTCGCAACTTTTTTCTGGTAGGCGGTGGGGACTGGTTGATGTTTTTTTCTAATCAAGCCATCAATTTTATGCTAAACCCTTATTTTATGTGTGGAATATAAGGCGAGTGCTATGATTGGCTGGATGTGCGATCCACATTGTGACGGCGTTAGAATTCCTGATTTATTGAAAGAGCAAGTTTGTTTGCGTGTTTGTGATTATGCTAACAAGCATTTTCATGGATTGTATTTAAAGCTGGGCTTTCGGTTTAAAAAACAGTTTTGCTATATCGATGTTTATAAAGAGCCGAACACTTCATATGAGATCAATGAGGATTTATTAAAAGAATCAAAAGCAAAATTTATTGAACGGTTAAGCAATACACCAAAACATCTTTGTCGTTTACGTTATTTTGGTTGTCTTGATAGCTGGAGTCTGGCTTTTTTAAATTACCGATATGACCGCTATGAACCCCATTGTTTTGATAATGGAAACATGACAGGCACGCTTGAAGAAGCATTCCAAACGGCATCAATTAATCTGATTTAATTGTCAGTGATCCCCAACGCTTTTTTCTGCTCTGACCAAAGCAATGGAAAGGGCTTCATAAAGTCGGCAAGCATTAAATCACCCAGGCATCGACCATCAATAATGGCTTCCTGAATATCGGGCGCTAAACAGGTGAGCCGGAGTATTCGTGAGGCATAGCTGGAGCTGTTAATGCCTTCTTTTCGGGCTAAATCCCTGATGCCTGACGCTTTGCCTGTTTCCAGTGCTTTTAGCCAGCGGTGAGCCCGTAACAGGGCGTTTCGCAGGGCGGGGTCGGGCACCTGGGTCATAACTGAAACCGGCTGACCATCCGGGGTGGTGATGGTGGTTTTACCTTTGCGTTTAATCAGCTGTATTGGTATGTGAACCAGTATGCAGTCCTCGTCCTCGAGATAGCTGCGTTGTACTTCCCCGGTGATTTTTATGGCCATGGGATATCTCCTTGTAGTTCCCGGGTGATGGATGGAATACCTTCCTTATGGAAACGTATATCAATACCGTGCGGTTGGACGTCAATTCGTCTGATAAGCAACGCCATTAACCGGCGCTTTTCGACGGGAAACAAGAGTTCCCATAGGCCAGATAAATCATTCAGTGCTTCTCTGATCTGCTGTTCACTGAATGTCCCACCCAGCTGTTTCCATGTTTCCAGTAGCATGTCGGACTGTTTCAGCAGTGACTGGATATGACTGACGACCAGGGTTTCTATCTCCCCGGCGGGCAGGGTGGGAATGGATGCATGCTTATAGCCGTGCTTGAGAGCGCTACTGCTGACGTAGTAACGGTGCAGTCGTCCTCGGCTGCGGGTAGCGGTGGGAACCAGGGCTGTGTTGTCAGGTCCGAATAAGAAGCCCCTTAAAAATGACGGGGAATGGCGGTTACGACTATCCACTCGCCTGGACTGGGGGTCGCCTTGCAGGAGAGCTTCAGCCTTCTGCCATAAAGAAGCCTTGATGATGCCGTCGTGTTCACCGGGGTACCAGTTGCCTTTGTGGCCTATGTCGCCAATATAGAGCCGGTTATGCAACAGCCTGTAAATCGTCTTACGGGTGAAGAGCTTGCCACCCGATATACCACCGTTTTTCAGGGGAATGCGCTTGGTTCTAAAACCCATGGCATTGATATTCTCAGCAGTTTCTACCTGCGACTGGGTCTTGATAAATTGCTTGAATATTTCCCGGATAATAAGGGCTTCTCCTTCATTAGGGATGAGCTTGCGATCAATAATGTCATACCCCAACGGCGGGATACCGCCCATCCATTTTCCCTTCTTTTTTGAGAGCAGAAACTTATCCCTGATCCGCTCGCCTGTGACTTCCCGCTCAAACTGGGAGAAGGAGAGCAGAATATTGAGAGTCAGCCTGCCCATACTGGTGGTGCTGTTGAACTGTTGGGTGACTGCAACAAAGGTGACGCCGTGCTGCTCAAAAACGTCTATTAACCGGGCAAAATCGGGAAGGGAGCGAGACAGCCTGTCGACTTTGTAGACCACAACAATATCTATTTTGCCTGCCTCTATTACCTCCATCAGTCGCTGCAGTGCCGGACGGTCGGTATTGCCGCCGGTGAAACCACCGTCGTCGAAGTGGTCAGGTATCAGTATCCAGCCTTCGTGCTTTTGCGAGGCGATATAGGCTTCACCGGCATCCCGCTGGGCGTGCAGGGAGTTGAACTCCTGCTCGAGACCTTCTTCTGATGACTTGCGGGTGTACACTGCACAGCGCTTGATAGGTTTGACGTTAGGGGTTTTGGCTGCCATCACGCTTTCCTGCTTTATTGTTACCCTTCAGGTTAAAAAACTGTGGTCCCGACCAGTGGCTGCCAGTGATGAGACAGGCAATTTTTGACAAGCTCCTGTACACCTGACCCCGGTACTCAAAGCCCTCCCTGGTGACCATGACTTCATGGCTTGTGCCGTCATACTCTTTAACCAGGCGAGTGCCTACCGGAGGTCGGTTGATCCGTGTTTTGGGCAGGGGTCTGTTCTGAGAAGCGACCTTTTGCAGCCGCTCAAGCTTTGCCTTGTGCTTATCGGAAACACTGCCAAATTCCAATTCCTGAACCCGAAAGGCCAGCCGTTGAACCAGCAGTACCTTGTTCAGTTTCGGTGCCTGGCAGCCAAACAGTTTTGGCCAGAGCTGGCGCAGGGCTTTGGTATCCATTTTCTGGATGGCAGCCACCCGGGCAGTGATGGTTGCAGAACTATTCATAATCAGTCTCCGTCGTTTTCTCAGGGGTGTTGTTATACAGGCATAGGGTGGCGGTGTTATCCAGTCGGTAAGGGGCTTTATTTTGGCAGCGCTGCTGTTTTCTGATGATGCCCCTGGCTAGAATGCAGGCGATTTCATTTTGTGGTGAAGTGTTGCAGTCCTTCAAAGAGAAAAGTTCATCCATGATTGCTATCCAGGCGTCATTGAGTTGTTTTTTATTATTGTCAGCACCCGGATATATTCTGGCAATGAGGTATTTATAGGTGTATCAAGGCTACTGAAGGTTATTGAAGGTTTTTGCTTAAAAAATGTACCCTGCCCATTTCTGCGAGTAATTGGTACTATGGTTCTGCTTTTTGGAAAAAGCATTTCTTCAATCATTCATTCTCATAAGGACGTGAGTAATGACTAGAAGCTATCTCAAAACTGTTGGCTGATTAATTCGTTATAATCCCCCTGTTTTAGGGGGAGTTGATGATGAGTGAACTAACAACAGCACAATGGGAATTATTAGAGCCCTTTTTTCCTTCCAAAGATCTGCTTCAGGGCCGACCCGGAAGACCACGGCATCATGCTCGCCCAGTTCTCGAGGGTATTTTGTGGATTCTCCGTACCGGAGCTCAATGGAAAGAATTACCCACTCAGTTTCCTCCTTATCAAACATGCCATCGACGCTTTCAGGAATGGCAAAAAATAGGCCTCATTGAGCAGATACTTGAAGCCCTTGCAGAAGACCTGGAAGGGCGCGGCAACCTTGACCTGACTGAAACGTATATCGATGGTAGTTTCGCTTCCGCTAAAAAAGGGGCGCTTGTGTCGGGAAAACTAAGCGTGGAAAGGGAACCAAAATCATGGGCATTACGGACCGCAATGGTCTTCCTATCGCCTTATGCATTGACAGTGCTTCGCCACATGAAATCACGCTTGTAGACAAAGTGTTGGAACACCGTTTCATTTCTACGGTACCCACAAGAATGATTGGTGATAAGGCCTACGATAGCGACCCACACGATAAGTCTCTATTTAAACGCTATAGAGTTGAGTTAATAGCACCACACAGGAAAGGTCGAAAGAAACCCAAGACTCAGGATGGTCGAAAACTAAGGCGTTACAAGCGAAGATGGAAAGTGGAGCGCCTTTTTGCTTGGCTTCAAAACTATCGAAGGGTTCTGGCCAGATATGAATATAAAGCAGCCAACTACTTGGCTTTTTTGCAGCTGGCCTGCATTAGGATATTGTTAAGACAGTTTTGAGATGACTTCTAATACCAGACAGAAGTATGACCTTTCCTTATTTAAAACCCAGCCACAGCTTCCTATCTGTCCTGAAGACTTGGACCAGATTGCGTGTATTCAGGTTGTCCGGCTCTGTTTGCTGAATCTTGCCAACGGGCTTTTACATACTGTCAGCACATCCGCGGGACGAAACATCTCGTTATATGACGGGTGGGGAAGCTTGGGAATTAGCGTGCTGCTCAGTGAGCCTGAGGTCATCATTGAGCGGGTTGAGCTGGCTGTTTTTCAATCAGTACGGGGGAAGGAAAGGACAAGTAATAACTATTTGATATTTGAGATATCCCGGAATACGTGCAGCCTGGATAAGATGATGCCGCTGGAACGCTTGTTGCTAAATAAATATCTGACTCACTGGAAGATATTGCAAGAAGAAGTGGATGACGAGCATTGCGATGAGCCCCGAGGTTTTTCTCTTTCTCTGCCGTATGCTTGAGTGGGAGAAGCCCCAAATAACCGGACAGCTTTTACAACAATACCACCCTCAGGTTATTAAACAGGCAGAAGCGTATGGTCTGGTTTGTATTACCGGTAAAAATGAATCGGTTGTGACTTATGATAGTAATGGGAGGCAGCATACTTATGTTATTGAGCGAGACTCACACGGTTCGCCCGGGTATCAAGGCCCTGAAGGCTGGATGTCGGTGCCTGATGTATGGTTGCGCCGCTATGAACTTAATACGGAGAGACTCCTGAGTCTTCTGCAAAAGTTGTTGGGCATTAAACGGCAAAGGTCTTATTTGTTGGGTTCAGGACTTTGGTATCTGGGTAAGCTTCACTCAGGACGCAATCAGCGGCAGTGTCTTTTTGCGGCGAATCTGGCGAACAGGGGATGTTGTCAGGCTATAGCACAGCGGTTGAGAACCTGGCCACAACGAGCTGAGGGTGTCCTTCTGGCCGTATCGGTTCCGTATTCGGGGCATCAAGTACTGGCGGGCGGTTATACCGTGACGCAGATTAGCGAGCTAATCATGCCAGATGGTGGTCAGGATCAAACTGTCGTTGAGAGTGATGCGTTGAAAACGCTGGGACAGTCAATACTGCCAGGTGCACCAAAAAGGGATGTGACTTGCACTGGAGAAGGGCAGGTGCTTGCTATTCGGGGACGAGGAGAGTGGACATTCCATAGTTGGGGGCGACGGCTGATTATCTGGCGCCTTTATCAGGCTTGGGAGTCTGGCAGCCCGTGGCTCAATATCCAGCAGTTACTGGAGGAAGCTGACTATAAATCTGATTCCCTCCGGGATGTGATGAAATCCAAGGGAGCAGATCAGAATAAAGACTGGCGTTTGTATATCGTGACCCAGGAGGGATATGCCCGGCTTCGAACACCTGACTTGATGTATGACAAACGTTATCGGAGGAATTTGGAGTAATATTAAATAGTTGACGCTATCTGAACTATGACCTCTGCTGCTGCAGAGGTTTTTTTTGTCTGCTGAATTTACATTTTCTTTACAAAAAAAGTTGGCTTTTTCACGAAGTCCCTACGAATGTCCCTACCTGGTCCCTACTCTGTCCCTACTACCCCCCAGGCAAGATAAAGGTGTCATCTCACCAATAACAAGGAGGACACGATGACACGGCATTTAACGACCCGGGAACTGGCCAAGCGATGGCAGCGGGGAATGAGCACTCTGGAGTACTGGCGTATCAAGGGTATTGGTCCGGCATATATCAAAATCGGTGGGCGGGTGTTGTACCGCATCAAGGACATTGAGGCGTTTGAAGACGATCACAAGCTTGATGGTGTTGGCAATAGAACAGAGGGGCCAAGGCCATGAACTTAAGCAATATTGCGGCGTTGTCAGTATCTGAGCTAGCCGCTCAATCTTCTTCAGAGTTGATGCAATTAGCCAGTGAAGCCCGGCTGGAGCTGGAACGTATTAAAAGTCTTTTGACTTATATCGAAGGGGCCATCGATTACAAGTACTGCCAGGAGGTAGCCCAGCTGCGAGCCAATACGGGTAAGGACAATGGTGTGGTTCACCTGCAGGATCAGGGCGTAAAAGTCTCAGCAGATCTGCCCAAACGGGTGAGCTGGGATCAGAAACAGCTCAAGGCCATTGCGGAAAAAATTGCAGCCCAGGGGGGCGATCCGGCGGAGTATCTGGATGTGAACTACAAAGTAGCCGAGCGGAAATATACCGCCTGGCCGGAGTCCATCCGTAAAGCGTTCGAACCGGCCCGCACACTGAAAACCGGTAAGCCCGTCTACAAACTTTCAGCCGTTGAGGAGGGACAAGGATGAGCTTACCGATTATCAGTGCCGACCAGCGGATGAAGGAACAGAAGGGCATCAAGCTGGTGTTGTTAGGGCCTTCCGGGATTGGTAAAACCACCCAGCTACTGACCCTTGATCCGGAGACCACGCTGTTTATGGATCTGGAGGCCGGTGATCTGGCGGTACAGGGCTGGCCCGGTAACACCCTGCGGCCTCGAACCTGGCAAGAATTCCGTAACTTTGCCGTCTTTCTGGGTGGCCCCAACCCGTCACTACGGGATGACCAGGCCTTTTCCCAGGCGCACTATCAGGCGGTGTGTGAGCAGTACGGTGACCCAAAAGTGCTGGAGCCTTATCAGACCTATTTTATCGACTCCATCACGGTACTGGGCAGACTTTGTTTTGAGTGGTGCAAGGGGCAACCCCAGTCCTTCTCGGAAAAGACCGGCAAGCCGGATATTCGTGGCACCTATGGACTGCATGGCCAGGAAATGATTGCGGCGCTGACCCATCTGCAGCATACCCGGGACAAGAATGTGGTGTTTGTTGCCATCCTGGAGGAACGGGTGGATGAGTTTAACCGCAAGCTGTACCAGCCCCAGATTGAGGGCAGCAAAACCGGACTGGAATTACCGGGGATTGTTGACCAGGTAGTGACACTGGCGAATGTGCCTGACCAGGAAGGCAACCCCTGTCGTGCCTTTATCTGTCAGACCCTGAACCCTTATGGCTATCCCGCCAAGGACCGCAGTGGTCGCCTGGATGTGATGGAGTCTGCCCATCTGGGTCAGCTGTTTGAAAAGATCCGTACCGGCCAGCGCCGGTCTCTCAACCTTCAACCCACCCAAGCCAAGGAAGCTAAAGCATGAGTGCATGGAATGACTTTAACGATGCCGAAGACCAGAACCTGTTTGATGTGATTCCGGCGGGAACGCTGTTGAAAGTGCGGATGTCCCTGAAGCCGGGAGGCTATAACGAACCGGCCATGGGCTGGAATGACGGCTATGCCACCCGTAATGACACTACCGGTGCCGTTTACCTCAATGCGGAGTTTGTGGTGCTGGAAGGTCCCTATGCCCGGCGCAAGGTCTGGACACTGATCGGTTTGCACAGCCCCAAGGGACCGAACTGGGCCAATATGGGCCGGACGCTGGTGCGGGGTATTTTGCAGTCGGCCAGAGGTATCCGCAGTGATGACCGCTCACCGCAGGCACAGAAAGCCCGTCAGATTCAGACCTTTGCTGAGCTGGATGGTTTGGAGTTTGTTGCCCGGGTTGCTGTTGAGCCGGACCAGCAGGGCGGTGAGAAGAATGTCGTCAAGGCGGCAGTGACGCCGGAGCACAATCAGTATGGCCAACTGATGGGTGTTGTCGTCAATCAGGCACCGGTCAATACAGTGCAGCAACAACCCGCCGCACAGCCTCAACAGGGTGGGCAGCCCTCGTTTCCCTCCGAGCCACCGAGCTGGGCATAAATTGTCTGCCCGGTGAGAGCCGGGCTTTTATCACAAAAGGATTTTGACCAATGAGTGCATTAATGAAAGCCACGGATATGACCACCATGTCCAGTCGAGAGATTGCCCGGCTCACCGGGAAAAAACATTCCAACGTATGTCGGGATATCAAAGTGATGCTGAGTACTCTGGATATACCCGAATTCAAATTTGAATCGGGGTACTTCGATAAGCAAAACCAGCGAAGGACAGAGTTTTTACTGCCTAAAAATGAATGTCTGACACTGGTGGCTGGTTATAAAACCGGACTGCGTTACAAGATTATCCAGCGCTGGCAGGAACTCGAGGTAAACAGTCAGGCGGATATTTTCAAGCTGACACGTCTCCAGATTTTGAGTCTGGCCATGGAAGCAGAACAAGAGAATGAACAGCTGAAACAAGAGGTCAGGGCGTGCAAGCCGAAAGTTGCCTTTCATGACCAGGTGATTGCTGCTGATGACACGCTGTCGGTTCGGGAAGCGGCCAAGATTATCGGCACAGGCCAGAAGCGGCTGTTTGATTTTCTCCGCACGAATAAATGGATTAATCGTCGCAACGAGCCATATCAGGCCAAGATCGAGTCCGGTGATTTAAATGTGAAACTCAGCCATTGGCAGCACCCGGAGAAAGGGTTGCAGGATGTGATCACTACCCGGGTGACAGGTAAGGGATTGAGTAAGTTGCAGGTGTTGTGGTCGCAAAGAGCCTCTCACCGGTTGAGTGACCAGAGTAGTGAATAGCCGATATGGCCTTTTGCTACATCTGCGGCCAGTCTGCCCGGGGTTTCGGGTGGGCTCCGCTCCTTCAGCGTACACAACTATCTGGCACCCGGCGTTATTTCTGTAGCAGGCGCTGCCAGCGTGTTCACCGCCAGACAATCACTAAGGATAAGACCATGGTGGATGATGATGCTTTGCTGGGTTTCAGCAATCAGGTAACAGAACAGATTGATCAGGCTCTTGAGGCCATTGAGCGAAATAAAACACCCCGTAACTATTTGGGCGCATCCCGTCTGGGTGAAGAGTGCCAGCGTCGTCTGCAATATGAGTATTGGCATCAGCCGGTGGATCAGGGTCAACACTTTCAGGGACGCATCCTGCGGATTTTCCAGTTCGGCCACTGCTTTGAAGAGCTGGCTATCCACTGGCTGCGGCAGGCGGGGTTTGAACTCTATACCGAGACCCAGGAGGGCGGACAGTTTGGCTTTAAGGCACTGAACGGCACTTTGCGGGGGCATGTGGACGGGATTCTCAATGGCGGTCCGGCGGGTATCGATATGACCTATCCGGCGTTGTGGGAATGCAAGTCCATGAACAACCGCTCCTGGAAGGATACGGTCAAAAAGGGCGTGACGATCTCCAAGCCAGTGTATGCCGCACAGATTGCCCTTTATCAGGCCTATATGGAAGTGCAGATACCGGGCATTGCAAAGCATCCTGCCTTGTTCACAGCGGTCAACAAAGACACCTGCGAGCTCTATTTTGAACAGGTGCCGTTTGATCAGGGACTGGCTCAGCGCAGCAGTGATAAGGCAGTAAAAATCTTACAGGCCTGTGATACCGGGGAGCTGTTACCACGGATCAGCTCCGATGCCGGACACTATATCTGCAAAATGTGTCCCTGGCGACAACAGTGCTGGGAGGGCCAGTCATGAGTCAATGGACAGACTTTAACGATGCGGTGGATGGGCCGGTGGAGGATGAGCTGTCCCCGGATGAGGTGAAGCAGCGGGTTTTGTCACGCTTACCCGATTATCTTGGCTATCTCTACCCTCAGGGTAAGGTGCATGGTCAGAAGTTTGTGATGGGTAACGTGCAGGGGGAAAAGGGCAAAAGCCTCGAGGTGGAACTGACCGGCGAGCGGGCGGGACTTTGGCATGATTTTGAAACCGGCGAGGGCGGCGACATTGTTGGGCTGACGGCTCTACAGCAGGGCCTGGATGAGAAGCGGGACTTTATTGAAGTGATCCGCATCATGGCAGACTGGCTGGGCTTGCCTCCGGTGGCGGCACCTGTAGTGGAGCTAAAGAGACCCGCTGTCGCCTATGATGAGCTGGGGCCGCATACCGGTAAGTGGGACTATCACGACGGTGAAGGGAATCTGATCGCCTGTGTCTATCGCTATCCTGAATAGAAAGAGTACTCCCGCCGAACTAGGCGGGTGGTGAATTTCGTTCAGCTCGTTAGGGCTGATCTTGGTTTCTGATATATTCGGTTATAACTTCTAGTGGCGCACCTCCACAACTACCAGCAAAGTACGACCTTGACCACAAAACCGGCTTTCGATACGCACCTGCGATATCACAAAACTCCTGCCTTAACCGTCTGGATGAAACAGCTTTCAGGCTGTTTATCAGTTTCGCAATAGCTGGCGTGTTGGGCGAGAACTCAACTAAAAGATGAACGTGATCGGCTTCCCCATTGCAATCTGTTAACTCTGCTTCAAAGTTTCCGCATATCTCAGAAAATATTTCTCTCAATCTAGCTAGGTGCAACTCGCCAAGCACTTTCTTTCTGTACTTTGTCACAAAAACAATGTGGCAGTGCAAAGTATAAGCACTGTGTCGGCCTTTCTTTATTTCCTGCATACTAATACTTGATATTCCATTTTATACCCTGTAATTTAAGTACAAAAGACTAACACACTGATTACATAAATGAAGATTCTCAAAGCATATAAATTCAGACTGGAGGCGACACCAGAGCAGCATGTGAGACTCATGCAGCTTTGCGGCACAGCTCGCTTTGTCTGGAATAAAGCATTGAGCATCTGCAATGAAAAGTGGGAGTCTGGTGAAAAAATCCCGTCCTCATACACAATGGCTAAGTGGCTGCCAGTCTGGAAGAAAGACGAAGAAACCAGCTTTCTTGCTCAGGGTAATGCGGTTGCTTTGCAGCAAAAACTAATGGATTTGGGCGGTGCATGGAAAAAACACTTTGATGATCTGGCAAAGCTCAAAGCTGGAAAAATCAAAGAGGTTAAGTTTGAAAAGCCATGTTTCAAGCAGCGCAACAAAGATCACCATAATTCAATTCGCATCATGCAGTTTTCAAAGTACTGCAAGGTCGAAAATCGCAGAGTAAAACTGCCAAGCAAGTTAGGTTGGGTGAAATTCCGCAAGTCTCGCAACATAGAAGGCGAGATAAAGAATTGCACCATTACCCTCAGGCCATTGGTTTATCAGCTTTCAAACCGAGCAAGAATTACCCACTCCGGTTCACCCTTCTGAAAAAGCGGTTGGTCTGGATATGGGCGTTGAGTTTGTCACCTGTCCAGTGGTGAGCAGTACAAACCGGCTTTCAGGAAACATGAGAAGCAGCTTGCCAGAGAACAAAGAAAACTCTCCCGCAAAGTAAAATTCTCTGAAAACTGGAAGAGGCCAGCGTATTAGCCGCACTCACAGCAAAATAGCCAGTTGTCGGGCTGATTACCTTCACAAAACCTCAACCGAAATCAGCAAAAATCACGCAATGATAGTGATTGAGAATCTGAAGGTATCCAATATGTCGAAGTCTGCAAAAGGCACTGCTGAGAAACACGGTAAAAACGTGAAGGCTAAGTCTGGACTTAACAAATCCATTCTCGATCAGGGATGGTATGAGTTCAGGCGGCAGCTTGAGATAAGCAGGGCTGGCTGAAGTAGTTGGCCGCATACATAGCCAAACCCTTGTGGTACTCAGCAAAATTCGAGGGAGCTTGTGGTCATTCTGAGAATGCAGATATTCAGGCTGCAAAAAATATACTAGCGTTGGGACACAGCGTTTTCTGAGGGTTCGTTAGAACCTGAACTTCAGCGAAATCTAGTAGCTGCCTAGTAATAGGAATCCTCCAGCGAAATTAGCTGGAGGAGGATGTCAAGACCCGCCCACTGGCAAGGAGTACCGGCCCTGGGATGTGAAAGCCGGAAAGCAAAAAGCACCGGAGGTTCGTCCGCTTTATAACCAGCCAGGGATTAAAGCATCTGATGAGGTCATTCTGGTGGAGGGCGAGAAGGCTGCGCAGGCGTTGATTGAACAGGGTATCAGCGCCACCACTGCCATGAATGGGGCCAATGCACCGGTGGATAAAACGGATTGGTCACCCTTGAAAAACAAGCAGGTCACTCTCTGGCCTGACCATGATGAGGCAGGGCTGGCCTATGCGGAAAAAGCCGCTGTTGCCATCGCGGATGCCGGGGCTGTATCGGTATGTATTGTAAGACCTCCACAGGATAAGCCTTCAAAATGGGATGCGGCCGATGCCGTAGAGGAAGGATTTGAAATTCGCCTCTGGCTGGCTACGGCTGAGAAAAAACATATTCGCCAGTCAGTGCGTACTTTCAGTCTGGGAGAGCTATTAGACGACCAGACACCGATGCCGGATGACCTGATTTACCCCAGAGTACTGACACCCGATGGCATGCTGTTAATCGCCGGTGCACCGAAGGTGGGTAAGAGCGACTTTGTACTGAATCTGTTAGCTCATGCAGCCTGTGGCGCGACTTTTCTGGGGATGCGATCACCCCGGCCACTGAAGATCTTCTATCTGCAGTCAGAAGTGCAGTATCACTACCTGCGAGAGCGTGTTGGTAAGTTACCCCTGAGCAATGATCAAATGCGGCTGGTTCGGAAAAATCTGGTGATGACTTCCCGGCTGAAACTGTCGCTGAATGAACAGGGTGTGCGTAGGGTGTCCCGTGCCATTCGTAAGGCCTTTCCTGAGGGAGTCGATATTCTGGTGATTGATCCGGTACGCAATGTCTTTGACTCAGGGCCGCTGGCAGCAGGGGAAAATGATAACGATGCCATGATGTATTTCCTGCGCGAGCGTGTGGAAGTATTACGCGACAGTGTCAGCCCGGATGCCGGAATTATTCTGGTCCATCACACCAGTAAGATGCCGAAGAACCGGGTAGAGGAAGATCCCTTTCTGGCTTTCTCAGGAGCCAATGCTCTGCGCGGTTATTATACGGCAGGTATCCTGCTTCACCGGCCTGATGAGGATGACCCGGAGCTCAAGGTGTACTACGAAATACGCAACGGCCCCTCCATCAGAACCCAGCATATTGTTAAAGAAAAAGGGGAGTGGCAGGAGACCGCTGCCAGTAGTTTGCGCCTGGCTGGAAACGATGTGGGTAAGCGCCATGATGCAGAGCGAATTAGAAAACGTGATGTGATTCTGAACCTGATATATCAGGAGGCGTTGCAGGGACGGGTGTATACCTCAAACCAGTTTGCTGAGGCCTTTGAAAACCAGTCCGGTCTGGGCGCTAAATCTACTATCAGAGAACGGGTTAATGTGCTGAGCACCAAGGGTTATATCAAGTTTTTTCAGGACTATCAGGAATATAACCTGGCCCCACCTGTGCGCAGTAAACAGGGGTATATGTGTGTTGAAAATATGAATTTTGGGCAGGGTGGAGAGGCGTTATGTGAGGTGAAACCGACCCATTACAAGAGTGCTCAAACGTCAGCCATTCTTGAAGATCTGTCACCAGGTCATTGGATTTATCATGACGCTGATGAGGTGAAATAAGTTGCCAGATAAGTTGCTGAAAAATCCAGATGCTGAGTTGCCAGCGTTAAGTTGCTGAAGTCTGGCAACTGGAAATATCTATTGAAAATCAGAGGGTTGTAGCCGTTTTCCAGTTGCCAGATTTTGTGTTGTCAGCAACTTATTCCAGCAACTTATAACTGATTGATAATTATGGAAAAAATCCAGTTGCTGAGTTGCTGAAAAATCTACCCCCTAAAGGGGGTATAGGGGGGGCTATTTAAGCCGCCCCCCTTTCCATCCCCCTGGGCCGTCATGTGCGGGATGACTTCAAAAAAACAAACGGGGTGAAATCAACCATGTGGGATGTCGAACAAATTTCAAATCGTTACCGGGAAGCCTGGCGGTTATCACGGCGAGTGCCATCCGGAATCCGTCTGGGCCATGCGAGCTACTGGCCAGAGTTCAAACCCAACCGGTGGGAGGTGTATCACGGGGAGGGTGTCGCACCCCAACTGCCGCAGCCCTCGGAGGATGACGTGGACCGGATGGTGGAGTGCATGCGCTGGTTGCGCTGGCTAAGCCAGGATGAGCGGGAGCTGGTGTGGCTGAGGGCATCGGGTATGCCCTGGCGGATGATTGCGGAGCAGACCCGCATACCTCGAACGACGGTGGCCAGGCATTGGCACCGAGCGCTGATGCGAGTGGTTTTGCGACTAAATCAGTGAGGTATTTACAGGTATTTGAAGGCTATTCCATGCTGGTGAAGGCTGGCTAAGGTTTTAGCCGATTTTCAGGGTGGGACAAATCTGGCGTTTTAGCGCATACTTGAGGCTAAGATCGAAGGAAATTACATCCAAGCCCCGGCCAGCAATGGTTCGGGGTTTTTTGTTGCCCATTTTGCCAAGGAAGATCCATGTCCAGAGTGCTGGTTGAAACTATCGAACATCGCTCGGTTGAGAGCCTGATTCCCTATGCCCAGAACGCCCGCACCCATTCCGATGAGCAGGTGAGCCAGATTGCCCGGTCCATCGAGGAGTTTGGTTTTGTGAATCCGGTCCTGGTGGGCAGCGATGGCGTGATTGTGGCAGGCCATGGTCGTTTGATGGCGGCAAGGCAGCTGGGTATGGAGGCGGTACCGGTGATTGTGTTGGGACATCTGGACGAGACTCAGCGTCGGGCGCTCGTAATCGCAGATAACCAGCTGGCGAGTACGGCCTCCTGGGATGAAGATTTACTCAAACAGGAACTGATTGCGCTGGATGCTCTGGATTTTGATCTGGGGCTGATGGGGTTTTCCGATGAGGATCTTGACGGGTTGCTGCTCACCGACGAGCCTGAAGGTCAGACCGAGGACGACGCGGTACCGGAGCCTGAGGAACACCCGGTTAGCCAGACCGGTGATTTGTGGATTTTGGGAGATCACCGGGTACTGTGCGGCAGTGCCACCGAACAGGCGGATGTGGAAACCCTGATGGACGGACAGCTGGCGGACATGGTGTTCACTGACCCGCCCTACAACGTCGACTATGCCAACCCTGAGAAAAACACCAAGGCGAAGAAAGATCGCCGGATCAAAAACGATAATCTCGGTGATGATTTTTACCAGTTCCTACTGGCCGCCATGACCAACCTGCTGGCCGTCTGCAAAGGCGCGGTGTATATCTGCATGTCGTCGTCTGAGTTGGATACCCTGCAGAAAGCTTTTCGGGAAGGGGGTGGCAAATGGTCCACGTTTATCATCTGGGCCAAGAATACTTTCACCCTGGGGCGTTCGGACTATCAGCGCCAATACGAGCCCATTCTCTACGGCTGGAAAGAGGGGGCTGAGCACTTCTGGTGTGGGGCAAGGGATCAGGGCGATGTCTGGTATTACAACAAGCCTGTCCGTAATGATCTGCACCCCACCATGAAACCTGTTGAGCTGGTTGAACGGGCAATCCGCAACTCCTCCAAGTCCCGGGATATCGTTTTGGATCTGTTTGGTGGGTCAGGCTCTACCGTCATCGCCTGTGAGAAAACCCACCGTAGTGCCCGTATCACCGAGCTGGACCCCAAATACGTCGATGTCATTGTTCGCCGCTGGGAGGAGTACACCGGCAAGGAAGCCTGGCTGGCCTCAAATAAGCTGACCTTTGCCCAGGTCAAGGAACACCGGGATGGACAACCTCTCCAAGCGCCTGGATCAGATTGACTCCAAACTCGATAAGCTCAGCGATGCAGTCTCCCGGCTGGCAATGATCGAGGAGCGGATTTCTCACCAGACCAGCGGCCTTAGCCGCCAGAACGAACGGCTGGATGGCCATGAAAAGCGACTGAGACAGCTGGAGTTTCAATCAAGCACCCGGGGTGTGATTCTCAGTTATATCGAACGGTTCGGCTGGATTGTACTCACAGCCAGTATCGGACTGCTGTCTTACTTTCTCAGAGGATGAGTGATGACCAGGCGTAAGGAAACCAATTTGATCGTGATTCACTGCTCAGCGACCCGCCCGGACCAGAAGGTGGGATTTGAAGATATCAAGCGCTGGCATATGCTGGAGCGGGCGTTTATGGATATCGGCTATCACTGGGTGATTGAGCGGGATGGTTCTGTGAAACAGGGCCGGGGTTGTGACCAGTGGGGTGCGCATTGCAAAGGCCATAACCATGAAAGTGTGGGGATCTGTCTGGTAGGTGGCCTGAGCAAAGACCGTAGTCCTGAAGACAACTTCACGGCTATCCAGAAGCAGATGCTGAAACTGTTGGTGACCGGCTTGCAGTCTCTCTACCCGGCCGCTCAGGTGAAAGGCCATAACCATTTCAATCGGCTGAAGGACTGCCCTTGTTTTGATGTGGAGCAGTGGCTGGAGGAAGAAGGCGTTCAGATGGTTGAGGCGGTGGCATGAGCTGGGCCACTGCTATTCCCCTGTTGGGCAAGGTGATCGATAAGGTCTTCCCTGATGCTGAAAACGCAGAGCAGGTGAAAGTGGTACTGGCAGAGATGATGCTCAAGGGTGAGCTGAATGAGTTGGCTCAACAGGCAGGGGTTATCAAAGCAGAGGCACAGGGTGAAGGCTGGCTGCAACGAAGCTGGCGTCCCATTGTTATGCTGGTGTTTACGGCGCTGGTCGTGTGCCGTTGGTTAGGTTGGTCTGCTGCAGATATTGACCCTGAGGTGGAGCTAAAACTGTTTTCTATCGTGCAGTTGGGCATCGGTGGATACATTGCCAGTCGTGGTCTGGAAAAAATGGCAAAGACATGGGTGGGCTGAGGCGCATTTTAAGCCGATTTGAGCGGTTTTGTTTTTACGCAAGGCCGGGGTTGTGTTCTTTCTTTAGGGTTCTGAGAGGGTGTTTTAGGCGGGTTTTCGGGGTCCCTGGAGGGTGTTGTTGAGTGCGGGTATCAAGCCCCGCGCAATGTCGCTAGCAATAGACTGAAAATCGGGGTTGACACCAGTTGACACTTTACACACAAACAATTGATTTTCCGGGTTTTTAGGTGACATTTCCATGATCGGAATCAGTACACGG
>CBDCZK010000002.1:0-28894 GCA_965224475.1 Endozoicomonadaceae bacterium
CATAAAAGCTCCTATTATGGGCTGACTTACTACGATGGAGATTAAGGGATGCAGAAGCATCTTTATAAGGACCAATCCATCTCGTTATCAATACATCGTATTGTCCTTTAGGCGCAGTTTCACTCCAAAACGTTTGCTGCTCAACTCCATCAAGAGTTACAGAAACACCAAGAACACTTTGCCATTGGCTAGCAACAACAATTGCCAGTTTTTTATCCTGTGGGGATTGGCTGCAGTACGTAATATTTATGTTTTTTGGCTTGTCTGCTACTTTTTTATATATAGCAACCGAGGCGGCTTTTCGACCTTTTGCATTCAATTCCCGGTATTCGGGCAGCTTAGGCCTCAAACCTGGGAAATGAGGCGGCGTGAACTGCCAAGCGGCATCTGCTGAGCCAGATACCCGGCTATTTGCAATCCCCTGCCGATCCAAAGCCATTGCTAAAGCACGTCTTAACACAACGTCAGAAACTAATTTTTTCCTTAAGTTAAATACAACATAAGATGTCGACATCCAGGCTTCTTCCCTTAGCCAGTCAGGGTGACGCTTTCTAACCCATTCTTCACTATTTAACTGGAGTGAATTAGTCATATCTATTTCTCCAGCCCTGAAGCGAGCTAGCTCATCACCATTTGTTATGTAAATAACTGAATCTATTTTATTGTCTTTATTTGCTCTATATAAGGAGTTTCGAACAACTCGGATACGCTCATTTACCCGCCATTGATCGAGTTTAAACGCACCATTGGTGACCATATTTTCAGACAGTGACCATTTCGCGCCATACCTTTCCACAGCATGTCGGGGAACGGGTAGAAAGGGATATATTGCTAGAAACTGTATAAAATAATTAACAGGCTGATTCAGGTTAAATTCCAGCACCTTTTTATTAATGGCTTTAATGCCTAATGACTCTGGACTTTTCAAGCCTTTTATTACTTCTGAGGCATTAACAACATCAATCTCTTCCATAAACCAGGCATAAGGGGAAGCAGTAGAAGGAGTCACCATCCGTTGGTAGCTATATTCAAAGTCTTCAGCTGTTATTGGCCTACCATCTGACCAAAAGAGATTATCCCTAATGATAAAACGGTAGGTTTTTCCATTATTGGAAACAGCCCAAGACTCTGCCTGACCGAGCTCAAGATTGCCATTTCTATCGTAAGTGACAAGCCCTTCAAACAGATCATAACCAATAAAGCCCTCAGTCGCCCTGTTCATACGATGTGGATCAAGAGATTCAGGCTCTCCACCGACACCTCTAACAAGTTCTTGCAACTGCGCAAAAGCCTCTTTTAAAGGCATAATATAGAGACTGGCTAAAAGCACATATGACCAGAATATTTTACTCTTACTCATTTTTTACTTTTTCAAATCAAGAGTTGCAATACACTCCAATAAACTAGGTGCTTTATGTCAGAGCATCAATTAATAACAAAAGACTGAATCAGGCTCGATTAAAATGAAACGCAACCACATCTGAAATATTATTCGTTTTCAACATCAACATAAGCAGGCGGTCGACACCCAAGGCAACTCCTGCACAGTCTGGCATACCATGTTCAAGGGCATCCACCAGCCGTTGATCAAAAGGATAAACAGGAAATCCTCGATCCTCCCGTTTACGTTGTTCTTCTTTAAAACGACTGAGCTGTTCGTCGGCATCAAGTAATTCGTGATAACCATTAGCCAGCTCAACACCATTCACAAATAGCTCAAAGCGGGCAGCTACATCATTTCCACCTTCATTTTTCCTGATCCTTGCCAAAGCCGACATACTGGCCGGATAGTCATAAACAAAAACACCTGATAAAGCATTTGGGTCATCAGCCCCTAGGGTAGGTTCGATTAGATTAGAAAACAAAAGATCCAGACAATCATTCCGATCAAGCCCAGCCAATCGAGCATCAACCTTTTCTTCTACCAAACGGCTCAACTCTCCATCAGATGCTGTATGGGGATTTATCGCGAGTAATTCCTGGAATAACTCACCGTAACTGCAACGTCTTACCTCTATAAAAGAAGAAACTGTACCGAGTAGATTAGTCACATCATCCATCAACCGTTGTTGATCCATCCCCACCCGGTACCACTCCAGCATTGTGAACTCAGGGTTATGGCGCCCCCCTGCCTCACCATTCCTGAAAACCCGTCCCATTGAATAGATATCACCAATGCCTGCAGCCAAGAGTCTTTTCATTGCAAACTCTGGAGATGTGTGAAGATAACAACCTTGGGAGTGCCCCCCACCGATAGGTTTAAAGTCACAATGAAAACTATCTATATAGACATCCACTGTGGCCGAAGCAGACAACATGGGAGTTTCTACTTCCATGACCCCCTGACGATCAAAATAGCTTCTGATACTACGGTATAACGCTGCCCGCTCTTTCAGTGCCATCATTGAAGCAGACGGTTTCCAATCATTTGTGGGCATTTTTCTACTCCCGCTATTGTTTCGATAATGAAAAGAACATAACAGGGAATAAAGCAGCAGGGGAGAAATTCGGAAAATAAATTATTATTTCAAGGCACTGCTTTATTACAAGACACGACTTTCTATGCATTCCGCTTATTATTTTCACTCCTACGATTTCGCTGATTCTGAATGCGGCTTAATTCCCTGCTGGCATCCAGTTCATGCAACAAAGCCCACAGGGCAATTGCATCAATCTGACGACCTGAGAGAGACTGCTCTGTAAATTACCAGAGTAGTCAATTTGCATGGAAGCCGTACAGTATCAACCTTTGTCGCAGTTTTTGGCTAAAGTACCTGATCCCCGTCGGCCAGGTATGTGTGACCATAACCTGCTTGATATTCTTATTATTGCCGTATGTGCTGTTATATGTGGAGCTGATGAGTGGCAAGACATTGAGGACTTTGGTCGCTGTAAAGAAGACTGGTTCAAAACATTTCTAGAGCTACCCGCCGGCATACCCTCTAAATACACCTTTCGCAGGGTCTTCTGCTTGCTTGACCCCGTAGCTTTTGAAACCTGTTTTACTGGCTGGATCAAGCAAACACTGACTGAAATATCAGGCAGCCAACACCTTGCGATTGATGGAAAGGTCATTAAGGGCTCCAGAGCAAAAGGCAAAAAACCAGTGCTTCTAGTCAGTGCCTGGAGTGTTAAGCTTGGCTTGGTGCTTGGGCAAGAGCGTGTCGACCAAAAGTCCAATGAAATTACAGCAATACCTAAACTGCTCAAAGCTCTGGAGCTGAAAGGCTGCCTTGTCACACTGGATGCTATGGGCTGCCAGAAGAAAGTAGCAAAGCAGTGCGTTGAACAGGGTGCAGATTACATTCTTGCAGTCAAAGGCAATCAGAAAAAGCTCTATAAAGGCATAGAGGCTTTGTTTACCGCAGCAGAACACCAGCCAGAGCTGCATGATTATATGCAGTCTCGTGAAAAAGGCCACGGTCGTGTAGAAACCCGCTGTTGTTGGGTGATAAGCGATCTTTCTAACTTGGAAACGGCAAAAGACTGGCCGGGACTAAAGCAAGTAGCTGTCGTACAAAGTGACAGGCAAATCAATGGTAAAGTAACTACTGCGCTGCGTTTTTATATCATGAGCCGTTCAATGGCAGCGAAGGATATGCTGGAAATCAGTCGAAACCACTGGTCTGTGGAGAATAATCTACACTGGGTGCTTGATGTTGCATTTTCAGAGGATGCTTGTCAGATCAAAACAGGCAATGGGGCAGAGAACTTCTCTATCCTGAGGCGGATAGCACTGAACGCTATCAAGGCCAACAAGGGCGATCGCAGTATCAAGAGCCACAGAAAACTAGCAGGTTGGGATCATAAACACCTAACAAAGTTACTTTGCTCTATCGTTTTGGATTGATGCAATTGCCCTGACAAAGCCCAGCTGATAACAGTACTGGACGGTGTTAAAGCGACTAACCCTTTAAATGCCATATCTTTCTGAATCTCATCATTTTTCCATAACCCCATACCAGCGAGGCCAAGAGAAATAGCAAGTACTAAAACAGGTAACACCATTAATAAAGGACGAATAACTTTCTGATAAAACATAAGTTTTACATCTTGGTCATCTTTAAATAAAGAGGCTTGATTAGATCAGAACTTTAATTACAGTTCCAGCCATTGAATAGGGCTGGTTAATATAAATTCACTTCATTATTGATATTTTCTAAAAACAGCGTTTTTTTGATATTTTTCTAAAAAAACACGCTAATAAAACCGAGAATTAACTTGATTTTAACCCCATAGGCTGAAAATGAACTCCAAAAGCCTGTGGATTTATAACAACCTATCAATAGGCCCAAAGTCCAGGTCAACAGGTCGACCATAACCAGGTACAGTAATCTACTGATGGCTCATCGTTAGATCATTATCTAAAGAAACACCTTTGCCAAAGTGATAAACCGACTCTGCGGTACAAGCCAGAGTAATGTTGTCTATATATAGCGGAAACGGAGAGGTATGGAACCTCTCCAGCAACAGGAAAAATCAGTTATTTCACACGACCGACGTATTCACCAGTGCGAGTATCAATTTTCAACACTTCACCTTCAGTGATAAACAGAGGTACTTTAACAGTGGCCCCCGTTGTCAGCTTGGCTGGCTTGGATCCACCCTGTGCAGTATCACCCTTCAGGCCAGGATCTGTTTCAGTCACTTGCAGTTCAACAAAGTTTGGAGCCACAACAGAAAGAGGCGCACCGTTATAAAGAGTTACAGTGTACACTTCCTGCTCTTTAAGCCAGTTTACAGTATCACCAACCGCTTCTTTACTGGCAGCATGCTGCTCAAAGGAACCATCGGTCATCATGAAGTGCCAGAATTCACCGTCGGTGTACAGGTATTCCATATCCAGCTCCATTACATCGGCTGCTTCGATGCTTTCACCAGATTTGAATGTACGCTCCCAGACACGTCCGGTCATCAGGTTGCGGAATTTAACACGGTTAAATGCCTGCCCTTTACCGGGCTTGACGAACTCGTTCTCAATGATCGAACAAGGGTCTCCCTCAAGCATTACTTTGAGACCGGAACGAAACTCATTGGTACTATAACTAGCCATCAATCTTACCAGGAAATCAAAAACGGCTATGATAACCCGTTCTGAGCTCAGAGTGCATACCAATAGCTGGCAAGAAGCTCTGTCGAACACTATTTCAAACCCGGAAGAGCTGCTTGACCTGCTGGAACTGGAGCACTCCCTGCTACCAGATGCGATTAAAGCGGATAAACAGTTTGCCTTAAAAGTACCCAGAGCGTTTGCCTCAAGGATGGAAAAGGGTAATCCCAATGACCCCTTACTACTGCAAGTATTGCCTCTGGGTAAAGAGCTGATAGAAACGAAAGGGTATAGTCTTGATCCTCTGGGAGAAAATGTACAAACACCACGAAATGGGGTTATCCACAAGTATCATGGGCGTCTACTTTTAATCACCAGCGGAGCTTGTGCCATCAATTGCCGCTTCTGCTTCCGCCGCCATTTTCCTTATGAAAACAACCAGCTTGGTGGTGAAAATTGGGGCAGCGCTCTGGATTACATCGCTTCTGATAATAGTATTAAAGAGGTGATTCTTAGTGGTGGTGACCCGCTGGCAGCCAGTGACAAACGCTTGGAAAAGCTGGTTAATGCCTTGGGCGATATTCCCCATGTAGAAACCCTGAGAATTCATACCCGCCTGCCACTGGTGATTCCCCAACGAATCAGCCAGGAAATGGTGCAATGGTTTACAAGTAGCCGCCTGAAACCCGTTATGGTGATTCACTGCAACCATGCCAATGAAATTGATCACTCTGTGGAAATAGCATTAGCTCAACTCAGACAGGCAGGTGTGGTTCTATTAAATCAAACTGTGCTGTTAAAAGGTATCAACGATTCACCAGAGGCTCTGATTGAACTCAGCCACAAGTTGTTTCGATCATCGGTTCTCCCATACTACCTGCACATGCTAGACCATGTTCAGGGTGCAGCTCATTTTGATGTTGATGAAGGTAAAGCAACTCAGCTTATAAAAGAAATGATGGCAGAATGTCCAGGTTATCTCGTACCTAGATTAGTAAGAGAAGTAGCGGGAGAGGCCAATAAACGTCCTATATCCCTGGAAAACTAAAAACAAAAAAAGCCCCGAGATGTCGGGGCTTTTTATTGAGAGTATTGCTACCCAATTTTTAGTAGTAAGTCACACCACCAGTCACATCATTACGAATCACAGTACCAGAATCACTGGTCAGGATTTCTGCAGCATATTCCAGAGAACCAATAGCCGCCATTTTGCCACCATTGCGAACGAACTGGGTAGCTGCTTCCACTTTAGGTCCCATGGAACCGGCAGCAAAGCCGAATTCATCCATGGCATCCGGCGTAGCACAACGAATATCTCTGGAGTCAGGCTGACCGAAATTAGTCGCTACTGCTTCAACATCGCTCAGAATAATATAGGCATCTGCCTCGATACCTTCAGCCAAAACGCGGGAAGCACGGTCTTTATCGATAACCGCTTCAACACCTTTCAGCTGACCTTCTGCAGTACGCATTACGGGAACGCCACCACCACCGCCGCAAATGACAGTGATATCACCGGAAGAAATCAGGTGCTGTAAGGAAGGCAGCTCCAGAATTTCCTGAGGCTGGGGAGAAGGCACTACGCGACGGAAATACTTGCCGTCAGCCTTGATAGTCCAGTCAGGATTTGCCTTCAGCATTTCCTCAGATTCTTCCTTACTGTAGACAGGGCCAACAAACTTGTCCGGATCACTGAATGCAGCGTCAGAAGTATCTACCAGCGTTTGTGTAGAAACAGTGCAGACTTTGCGACCAGGCATCTGGTTACGCAGCTCCTGCTCAAACATAAAGCCGATCATGCCTTGGGTTTGTGCACCCAGAGCATCCAGAGGATAAGGGGTGACATCTTTATAGGATTCATTCATCAGAGCCAGCAACCCCACCTGAGGACCGTTACCGTGGGTCAGGATCACCTGATGATCACGGGCAATTCTGGCGATGGATTCTGCGGCTTTACGGATATTTTGGCGCTGAACGCTGAATTCCAGAGGTTCACCGCGCTGGAGAATAGCGTTTCCGCCCAGAGCAATTACAACACGCATGATCTTTTATTCTCTTGGAATAATTTAGAATTTAAGGAAGTAAATAAAAAGAAGGCGCAAAGCGCCTTCTTCAGGGTTACTGATTAGTCACCCAAAGTAGCAACCATCACAGCCTTGATGGAGTGCATGCGGTTTTCAGCTTCATCAAATGCAATGTTGTACTCAGACTCGAAAACTTCTTCGGTCACTTCCAGACCATTCATGCCATACTGTTCGCTAATTTCCTTACCAACAACGGTTTCATCGTTGTGGAATGCTGGCAGGCAGTGCATATACTTGGTATCAGGGTTACCTGTGTTCTTGAGAACGTCCATGGTTACCTGATAGGGCTTCATTAGATCGATGCGTTCAGCCCACATTTCTTTAGGTTCACCCATAGACACCCAAACGTCACCGTAGATAAAATCAGCGTCTTTAGTGCCTTCTTCCATACTGTCAGTGAAGGTCAGTTTAGCGCCAGACTTTTCTGCCAGCTTCTGACATTCGTCAATCAGCCACTGCTCAGGGTAGAAACCAGCAGGAGCAACGATAGCCATGTCTACACCCATCTTGGCACAAGCAACCATGATGGAGTTACCCATGTTATTGCGGCCATCACCTGGGTAGCAGAATTTCATCTGATCCAGACGTTTGCCTTTGCCATGCTCAATCATGGTCATGAAGTCAGCAATCAGCTGTGTTGGGTGGTATTCATCTGTCAGACCGTTCCATACTGGTACACCAGAAAATTCGCCCAGTTCTTCAACTGCTTTCTGGGAGAAGCCTCGGAACTCGATACCATCATAGAAGCGACCCAGTACACGAGCAGTATCTTTAACGGATTCTTTATGCCCCATTTGAGAGCCGCCACTGATGAAGGTCACATTCGCACCTTGATCGTAAGCAGCTACTTCAAATGCACAACGGGTACGAGTTGATGTTTTTTCAAATAACAGCGCAATATTTTTTCCTGTCAGTCGCTTTTGTTCAGTGCCAGCATACTTGGCTTTTTTCAGTTCCAGTCCCAGATCAATCAGAGATTGAATTTCACGAGGAGTGTAGTCAAGCAGCTTCAGAAAATTACGACCACGAAGATTTAATGGCATAATAATACCCTTTTCGTCCTTGTCTGATTCAATTCAGACGGCGATTTACTGAAAGCAAGAGGGAAATATGCTTTCTACGTTTAAATTAATGTTCCTTCTCGGGAACGCCCTCTGAAAGGCAGCGAACAGATATTCGATTCAGCCTTTCAGAGATTTTTCAAAATCAAATATCATCACGCTGCATTGGGCAGCTCATGCAGCGGGCACCACCACGACCACGCCCCAGATCTTCGCCAGGAACAGTCAGTACCTTGATACCGGCTTCTTCCATATTGCGGATGGTATTGACGTTACGTTCGTAAGTCACAACCACTCCAGGACGAACAGCCAGAACATTGTTAGCGTCATTCCACTGTTCACGCTCAGCTTCAAAGACATCCCCACCAGTAGGAATCATGCGCAGCTCAGGCACGTCCAGGGCACGGGCAATAGCCTTGGTGAAACCATCGTTCACACGAGTGAACACGATCTCTTCATCAGCACCTGGTGTCAGCTCCCAGCACGCAGTGTCACCACGCATGATGTCGGGGTAGTAGGTGAAGCAGTCGATATCCATGTGAGTGAATACCGTGTCCAGATGCATGCAGCTGCGCGCTTTGGGCAGCTGCAGAGCAATAACCTTCTTGGCCTGGCCTGTCTTGAACAGTGAACGGGTCAACTGCTCAACACCTTGTGGAGTAGTACGCTCAGACATACCAATCAGGACCGTGCCACGGCCGATAACCAGAACATCTCCGCCTTCGATAGTGGAATGATCAAAGTTACGGTCTTCATCACCGAAGTAAGTCTGGAAATCAGCATCCTTGAACATAGGATGAAACTTGTAGATAGCTCTCAGGTGAACGGTTTCACGCTTACGGGCGGGCTTGGCCATTGGGTTTACGGATACACCGCCATAAATCCAGCAGGAGGTATCACGAGTAAACAGGTGGTTAGGGATAGGGTCAATAATGAAGTCAGTTTCACCCATCATACCCAGAGTCATGCTTTTGCTGGAGGAATCCAGTTCAGCAACGGTCAGGCCACCGGTCAGATGCTTGGCCAGAGACATTTCATCCATGGATTCCAGGTAAGCGCGAACTTCTCGAGCCAGCGCATTACCATAGCGATGCTTGTTAACCTGACGGTCCAGAATCCATGTTTTGGCTTCAGGAATTCTCAGTGTTTCTGCCAGCATATTGGTCAGCAGATACACTTCTGTGCCGTTTTCCGTCAGAACTTTTTGAAATTCGTCATGCTCTTTACCTGCCTGTTCAATACGCAGAACGTCATCAAACAGCAGGGATTCGCAATTAGAAGGAGTCAGTCGCTTAAGACTTAACTCTGGGCGATGCAACATTACTTTGCGCAGCTGACCAATTTCAGATCCAACGTAAAACTTGTTCATGTTCCTGGCCTAAAAAATTAGTGTAAAAACTTTATAAAAAAATAATTTCGAAAAACAATCAGGACTTTTTATTCAAGCTATAAAAATCAATAATACAGTTCTCAAAACTTGAATTTAAAACGCCCCCATAAAACCAATCGCATTTAGCTTTTAATTAATTCAAATGCTGGGTGTCGTGAATAATATGGCTGCAAGCTTACTCCTCAGCGGCCTTTTATTATTGACTTAGATCAACTATTAATACGCAATAATACCCACAAAAAGTCACTATAATAGCTATTTATCCAGACTTAACGGGTCGTTATTCGCATAAATTCACAAACCCATGCAGCAAAGAGCATAAATAACCACTTTTTATTCACCTTCATATTTTTGATTTAAATCAAAAAATAAAACCCAAGGATTGCGGACACTTTGCATATCAATTCTTAACCTGAAAATACCCTTCTTAATTAAGCAAATGAGCAGAGAAATTTTCAGTTAACAACCCATTTTTGCGACATCTATTCCATTAAGCTCATCGGAGTGGTTATGAGTGCCATTAAAAATTTAAAGCTGCCTTCAGCCTATACAATCCTATTTCTGATTATTGCCTTTATGGCCGCCATGACCTGGATTATTCCTGCCGGGCAATATCAGACCGTCATGAATGAAACCCTTGGCAAAGAGGTGGCAATTGCCGGCACTTACGCACGAACTGACGCCAATCCTCAGGGCTTGATGGATGTTTTGTCTGCACCCATCACCGGTATTCAAGGCTCTATTGACCTTGGCCTGTTTATCCTGATTATTGGCGGCTTCTTGATGGTTATCTCTGCAACGGGTGCTATTGATGCAGGTATTGCCCGTGCTGTCACCCGAATGAAAGGCAAAGAGCACCTGATGATTCCGATTCTGATGGCATGCTTTGCCGGCGGTGGTACGGTTTACGGCATGGCAGAGGAAACCATTCCATTTTATATGCTGCTGATCCCTGTCATTATTGCTGCTGGTTACGATGCCCTGACTGGTGTGGCGATTGTTCTGCTGGGTTCCGGTGTTGGCGTACTGGGCTCAACTATTAACCCTTTTGCCACCGTTATCGCTTCTGATGCCTCCGGCATTCCTTTCACCCAGGGCGTTGGCCTGCGTATCACCATGCTGGTACTGAGCTTCCTGATCAGTGTCTTCTATGTCATGCGCTATGCCAAAAAGGTAAAAGAAAACCCAGCAACTTCTCTTGTTGCGGATATGAAAGAAGCCAATGAGAAACATTTCCTTGAAAAACGCGGCAAGCAAGAAGGCGGTGATGAGTTTACTTTCAAACACAAACTGATCCTGAGCCTCTTTGTCGCTACTTTTGGCGTAATGATCTGGGGTGTGGCCGCAGGCGGTTGGTGGATGACTGAAATGTCCATTCTGTTCCTGGCAGCATCCATTATTGTTGCTCTGGTTGGTGGCCTGAACGAAGAAAAGTTTGTTGAGTGTTTTGTAGAAGGTTGTAAAGATCTTCTCGGCGTTGTTCTGGTGCTGGGTATTGCCCGTGGTATCGGTACTGTTATGGATAACGGCTTGATCACCGGTACTATTCTGAGCTGGGGTGAGTCCAGTCTGGCGAACCTACCATCCGTACTGTTTGTTAACGTGATGTATCTGATTCACGCTGTACTTTCTATCTTTATCCCTTCCACCTCTGGCCTGGCCGTATTCTCCATGCCCATCATGGCGCCACTGGCTGATTTCGCAGGTGTTGGCCGTGAGCTTGCTGTAACTGCTTATCAGAGTTCTGCTGGACTGACCAACCTGGTGACCCCAACCTACGGTGTAGTGGTAGCAGCTCTGGCTATTGGCCGGGTATCTATCGTACGCTGGTTCAAGTTTGTATGGCCTCTGCTGCTGGTACTAGGCGCTATGTCCATGATCTGCCTCAGCATTGCTGCCCTTTAATTTATGAGAAAATCAGGGGGATATTCCCCCTGATTCTTTGTTTTGTCTCGGACACCCCTCAATGAGAGTTCACGATCCCGCCCTGGTAAAAACCTTTAAAATTCTTTTACAGGAACATCAATTCAGTTCTCAGGCTGAAATGGTTGATGCCCTCAGGCACGAGGGCTTTGAGAATGTCAACCAGTCCAAAGTCTCGCGAATATTGACCCAACTGGGTGCTATCCGCACCCGAAACGCAAAAAAAGAAACTGTTTACTGCCTGCCTGGCGAATTGGGGGTACCCTCTGTTGATGCCCCAATATCCAGCCTGGTGGTTGATATTGATTACAATCATGCTTTCGTCGTAATCAAAACTACTCCCGCTGCAGCACAGATTGTTGCCCGCCTGATGGACTCACTGGGAAAAGCGGATGGTATTCTGGGTTGCGTAGGAGGAGATGACACCATTTTTGTTACTCCCACCCGCTGTACAGCAGTAGAAAGCCTATATCAAACCATCAAACAGCTGCTCCGCCCCAGTTAGTCACTGAAATAGCTGAAGAGCCTGAAAGGACAGGCTTTTCAGCCAGAAGTTCAATCATTGTCAGCAATACTTGCACCTCCGTTATCCCATAAATCAGCCAATCCCTGTATAACATGCCTAACAGCGTGAAATAAGCCATCACAACGGGAGCAACAACCGTAACAGGCTTACCCACAAGCTAACCAAATTACTAATTACAGGATGAGGATGTAGCCATGAACGCAAAGAATGAATTAGATATGACCCCATACTCAGTGGAATTTTTTGTAGCGGATAGCTATGAGTTTCACAGTGCCCTTGAAATTAAGAGTTCAGATCATAATCCCTTTGCTTTCAGTGATGGGGAAGGGGTAGAAATTGAGCGTTTTTGCAGCATGATCTGTGCAGGCATGAGTACACCTTTTCCGCGCTCACAGCAGCAGCTAGCCTATGCCGTGGTTGGTATAAAAAATGCCTTAAAGAAGTTGAGTCTTTCAGAATTAGAGCAACGCAGACCAGAAGTAGCGAATCTGGATGTCGAACAACTGCGCCCTGAAGTAAAGCCACTTGAAGCTTTGGATGCGTTGCTTAGCCAGGAGCTAATGAAAAAAGCCTTGCCCAACTTACGTCAGGCAGTACGCTTTATGCATGAACAGGATCAGCAGGATATTTACAGTATTCTTAGACTAAAGGTGGGGTATGTATAACAGGCAAACCAAAAGTAAAGTAATGTTTACTATGCAAAAATGTTTGTCTATTTGAATGAACCAATGTCACTCAGAACCTAACAATATCAGACACGCGATAAACGTCTTGTTGGTCATGTGTTACTACTACCGTAGGGATAGCTCTGGAAATAACCTGCTCAAAAACAAAGGATCTGAAACTTGCTTTTAATTCAGGATCAAGTTTAGAAAACGGCTCATCCAATAACAGTGCAGCAGGTTCTGATAATAAGGTTCTCATAAGGCTAATTCTGGCCTTTTGACCACCAGAAAGGGTTGCTGGATTTTTATTGGTAAAGCTTTTCATACCACAATCAGACAACGCTTTTTCCACTCGTTTAATTCGCTCTTTCCTGCGGTATTTCGCAGGCAGTCCAAAAGCCAGATTTTCTGCAATCGTCATATGGGGGAAAAGCAGATGATCCTGATACTGCAAACCGATACGGCGTTTATAAGCAGATTTTTTGGTTATATCCTCTTCATTAAGCAGGACACTCCCAGAACGTTGAAAAGAGCGATCCAGGGTTCCAGCAATAAAATTCAATAGTGAAGACTTGCCACAGCCACTTGCACCCATAATAGCCATGATTTCACCCGGCTTGACTTGAAAACCCAGGTTTTCAACCAATGTGCTTCCAGCTATTTTTAACGTTACATTATTAACTACCAGTGTCATGCCACCAGCCTCTTTCTAAAATTAACCAGTGACCAGTGTGCAGATAGCATAGCCAAACCATAAACCAATACAGGTAGTAGCATCTGCAGTAAGCCATAAACCCCAATTAAACGTCTGTTACCACCCGATACCAGACTAACGGCTTCTGTTGTTATTGTTGACACTCGACCAGCTCCAACAAAAAGTGTTGGTAAGTATTGAGCAATGCTTACAGCGAAACCCAATGCAAAACTGGCAACCAGAGGCCGCCAAAGCATAGGCATTTTAATTAGACAATAAGCCCGGATCTTCGAGTGGGATAACAACAGTGCCTGAGTCATCTGCCGGTTATCAAAGTGATGCCAGGGACCAATAAGGCTTAAAAAACAGTAGGGAAGTACAAATAGAAGATGAATAAAAATAATGGAACCGACTGTGCCATCAAGACCAAACTTCAACAAAGCTATTTGCACACCAAATAGGAAGCTGATCTGGGGTAACAGCATTGGGATGTACATCATCTTCACTACAAATTTTGCCAACCTAGCCGATGTTTTGGTGATCAACTCCAGTAATAACACCGTAATACTGACAGCCAACAGAGAAGCTGCCAGGCCAATAATTAACGAGTTACTGAGAGGCTCTGATAAATAAGACCAGGCCTGTTGCCAGCTTCGCAGAGTCAGCTCATCAGGCCAAAGTGATGGGAACCGCCAACGCCAAACAAAAGACCAGAGTAATAAACAAAAGCTGGCACCTGTCACCAAAACCAACAAGGTACGCCAGCCCATTATTGATAACTGTGACCATAATTTTCCCTGATGTCCCCTTGCACCTAATGTAATCCAGCTATTTCCAAGCCACTTAACCATTTGTTCTAGTCCCTTTAGTAGAGCCATTGCCAACAAAACAAGACCTACCAACATGAAACTTCCAGCAGCAGCTGGTAGCTGAGACGCCAAATCAGGGTCCTGATACCACTGCAAAAGCTGTACTGAAAAAACAGGCGGGCTATCTGGTCCAAGAATTAATGCCACATCAACGACAGATATCGAAAATGCGAGAACCGTATAGAGAGGCATCCGAACCATAGGATACAACTGAGGCCAAAGCAGTTTAATCCAGCTCATCCACGGCTGGTACCCCAAACTTTGTGCAACTTTTAATGTGGCTCTAACAGGCAAACGCTCGACAGCACCCATTAGCATAAAAATAAGAAAGGGCGTCTCTTTTAACACCAGTAATGTAATTAAACTCAACGCTTTGGGGTCATTAATAGTTTGCCAGTCAGGTGGGTACTCCCAACCTGCCAAAGGGGCAATTAACCGTCCAAACAACCCACTAGGTGTGACTAAAAATGCGAAACCAAATGCCAGAGCGACATGAGGCATTGCCATAATGGGTGATAACCATTTTGCAACCTGGCTCCAGCGCTTGTTTCCCCACATGCTGCTGACTATTGCCAGTGCCAGCAGTAATGACAGCAGTATTGAGATAATACCTACCCAAAAAGAGAGCCCTATCATATGAATAAGGCCTGGCGTGTTAAACAGGTGTTCCCAAGCGCTGAGGCTAAAACTGTTATATCCAAGAGTGGGTAAGTAGCCAAAAGCAGGCAAAAAAACACTGGTCAAGCCAATTACGATAGGCAGCAAGAACAACAGAGCTATAAAGCCCGTTAATACAGTTGGAATAGATATCGAAAATTTCACAGCTTACCGATAACGTTGTTGCCAGGCTTTTTCCATAGCAGACACCCATGAAACATGAGGCTCAGGTAGAGTTCGCCCAAGCTTTTCAGGTGGCAATGTCGCGATGCCTAAAGGAATTTTATTAAAACGACTACGGTCTTTTTCATTCAGTCGTTTCATTGATAGCACGGTAGGATCTCCCCAAATAGCTGGATTTGATTTTTTTGCCTGAGCTTCTGGAGACAGCAAGAAATTGATTACTACTTTTGCACCTGCTTTAGCGGAGCTATTGAATGGAATAGCCAGAAAATGTGTATTACCTAATGTTCCACTCTCATGAACGTATGTCCTGACCGTGTCAGCCAGTTCTCCATTAGCAATGGCTGAGCTGGCATAGGCTGGATTAAAGGTCATTGATAGCACAATTTCACCATCATCCAGTAATGGGGTAAGAGCAAGATTGTTTACTGGAAAGCTCTTGCCTTTGCGCCACAAATTCGG
Organism: Endozoicomonadaceae bacterium; assembly: GCA_965224475.1. GTDB lineage: Bacteria > Pseudomonadota > Gammaproteobacteria > Pseudomonadales > Endozoicomonadaceae > Endonucleibacter. Next base: position 15,565 of record CBDCZK010000002.1, read on the forward strand.
GTGCAGCTGATCAAGATAATCCCATAGGGGCTTGGTCATCAAAGCAAAATCTTTTTCACTGACCGGCTTTTGTAAAACGCTTTGATCGCTGACCAGTTCTGAAAGTAACTGCTTAAGAAAAGTTGTACCAATAAAATCAGGCGGTGAAGGATAAGTGACACGCCCTGGATTTTTTTTTACAAAAGAAAGCAGCTGCTGCGCATTGGCTGGAGGTGTCTTTACACGATGACTATCATAGATAAACACCAGCTGGGCCATCCCCCATGGAGCTTCCATACCATCCACAGATTCACCAAAATCAACTTCCGTTGTAGGTTTTTCGATAGGATCAACAAATTGCATAGAAGGTATTTCAGAGGAGAAAGGACCATACAACAATTGATTTTTCTTCATTGACCTGAAATTTTCACCATTAATCCAAATCAGATCAACATTTCCCCGATCCAGCCTACCAGCAGACTTTTCTGACAGTACACGGCTTACAACCGAAGAGATATCATCAACCTTGACCAGCTTAAGATTGACGCCATATTGTTTTTTTATTTCACTGCCAGCCCAGCGGATATAATTATTAATCCGCTCATCCCCCCCCCAAGCATTAAAGTATACCGTCTGTCCTCTTGCCTCCTGGAGGGTTGTTTGCCAACCAGGGAGTGAATGCTTTTCATGACTTACAGTCACCGCGGCCAAGGTTGTTGACGCAAAAAACACCGTTACCAGTATGGCTGCAGAAAACTGCCAAAGCCTGCTCCCCCATTTTTTCTTCATGCCTTAAATTACTTCATTAAAAAATGAAGAAAGAGGCTCTTTAAAACAGCCATGCTTGTCAATAGTAAAACCTGGCAAAGACCTTCAATGTAAAGATAGCTGCTCCAGATCCTCTTCTTCTAACAGAAAAAGAATGCTATCAAGCCCTACGGTTGAGATAGCATACCAGGCATTTTCCTTTACCAGGGGCTTAGCCTTAAAAGCGATACCAAGCCCGGCGGCTGCAAGCATCGGTAGATCGTTTGCACCATCACCCACTGCAACGACTTGGTCTAATTCAATATCTTCCCGAAAAGCAAGCTGCTTTAATAGCTCAGCTTTTCGGGCACCATTAATAATCCGCCCCTTCACGTCCCCTGTCACCTTGCCATTGACTATTTCCAGTTCATTGGCATAGATATAGTCAATGCCTAACTTATGCTGCAGATACTGTGCAAAATAGGTAAAACCACCAGAAACAATGGCTGTCTTATACCCCAATGTTCGCAGAATTTTCATTAGCCGTTCAGCGCCATCCATAATAGGTAGCTTTTCAGCAATGTCTCTGAGTACAGACTCATCAAGCCCTTTTAACATACCAAGCCTGTGCCGGAAGCTTTCATCAAATTCCAGTTTACCCTGCATCGCTTTTTCAGTAATTTCAGCGACTTGCTTCCCTACACCGGCTACATCTGCAAGAAGGTCAATCACTTCTGCTTTTATAAGAGTTGAGTCCATATCAAAAATGGCTAACCGATAATCTTTGCCCATATCCACTTTTTTTCGAACGACAAGATCAAGCTTATTTTCACCAGAGAAGCCAAGCGTTTGCAGTTTAAATAACTGTTCATCTACAGGAGAGCCCTCTAACGAAAACTCTATACTGACAGGTAAATTGTCAAAAGAACCTGAAGTTAATACCGACAAACACTGAATGGCCCGAACCTGGAAACCTTTCTCAGCAAAAAACTGCATAGTATCTGTAATCGTTTTTGCTGATATAGTGTTTGCCAGCAAGACAGCCGTGTAGTCATGCTGATGCTGGTATTGTCTTTCAAGCTTGCCAAATATGACTGGGTGATAGTTGCACTCAAGATTTTCCTCAGAACATAAATGCAGTAACTTATCAAGTGCAGGGCTGTCGGGATCATCCTCTTCAAGCTGGACTAGCGCTGTAAAATAAAATGCTCCCAGTCTGTCAAACTGGCTAACATCGATCAGTTTCAAATTTGAAATTGCCAGAGAGAGAATAATTGACGAGGTCAATTCAGACTTATTCTGCCCAGCAATATTGATTTGTATTATGTTTCCCACGTTATGCTCGACTGGTATTGTTATCATGTCCATATTCTAGCTGAATATACTATTTACTTGAGCATTAAAAATTAACACGGCAAGCTATCTTAGTTATTAGGGGCATTCTCAATTAGCCAGATAAAATTGCATACATAAAGACCTTTGTAAGGCACAAAATATCTTTAACTAGGCCAACCACCTATTAAGCCTCAAGGAGCATGGATTTTGAAATTGCCGAAAAAGAAACCCGGCAAACGAGCCTTTAACACTCTTGGTTTAACTCTGAAAACGCAGCTAATGCTAATTTATGGTCTGCTTTTTACTTTACTGACAACATTTAGCTGTGTGCTGATTAATATAGAGATCGGTAATGCCAGCAAGCATCAGGCAGACACAATAGGAGAGCTACTCAGTGAGCAGACAGCCAGTGCTGCAGCCAATATGCTGGTCACAGGAGACCGCTTAAGTCTTAGTGCATTGCTAAACCAGCTGGTACAGAATCCTTACGTATCTGAAGCATCAATTTACAGTATTGATAACCACAGAATGGCAAGGGCAGAAAGCCGCACACAAAATAATGGCGAGAACAATACAAAAGGCAATGGCCCTGTTTACTCAGCCCCCATCAACTATCAGGATGTTATTGCAGGCTATGTAAGACTGTACCTTAATCAAGACCTGCTCACTCACAAGCCTAAAGAGGCAATACAAATTATTGTTGCTGTTAGCGCATTATTATTGCTGGCTGGGCTTATCCTTCTAAATATTTATGGTGGGAAATTATCACAAAAATTAAAACTCATTGAACGTCAATTACACTCTATACTGTCACTTGAAACAATGCCGCCTAAAGCCACAGGAGAGATTGACAGCATTTCTGAGTTTGTAGAAAAACAGTTGACAGAAAAACTGAAAACCAACCAGGAAGAAGAGGTTGATGCAAAGACAGAAGAGATTTCAGCTATTCTCAGTATAAGAGCAAAAAATATCGGAAGGCTCCAGCAACTGCTAGCACCATCTGATCTAGTAGGTATCATTAGGCAGCAACTCGCAATAACCGAAGAAGCCACAAAACGCTATGGCGGCACACTCAGCTATACCCCTGAGGGCAACGGCTATATCCGTTTCTCCAGCCTCGAAAGTAACACTTTCTCATTAGATGCTATTTGCTGTGGACTGCTGATAGTTAGTTTATCTCAGGTTACAACGGAACAAAGCATCGCCAAAATACAGTTAGGCTTAGGACTCTGCCTTAGTGATCAAATAACAGAGTTTCCTGAAGAACAACATCCGGCTGTGGCCGATAGTGCAGCCAGTCAAGCCCTTATGCTGGCAAGTCTCCCTGAGCCTGACGGGCTACATATGCTTCGCAAACAGCTCAGTTGGCTACCTGCAGACCTTGTTGATGTAGACGTATCCGATCACGGTGATGATATTATTTATGTTTCTTCGATCAATTCACCTGAGGCGGATAAAATTGCAAAGCAGGTAACAGAGATAGAAGCTCATTTACCCTAGTGCACTGTCCGAAAACAGATGGTAGTTGACTTCTTCGGAGCAAATAAAAATAACTTACTCCGAAGAACAATCAGTTGAATAATCTGCAACTACCCAGAATCAGCTTACCAAACGCAGCGTCAATGGATATTTATAATACTCTCCCCGGCTGGTAATAATTGCAGCTCGAACCATAAAAATCAGCACAACAATAATGGCAATTGGCACTAGAGGTAATAGCAGTAACCCCACTAGCATCATTTTCAGTGCAATCCAAATCCCAATCGCCACTGAAAGCGTTATTTGGAAATTGAGTTCTTCTCTCGCATGATGATCCAGGAAGGGCGATTTGTCTCTCTTCATAAACCAGATAATCAAGGGAATGACTATATTTATCCCTGGTATCATAAAGCCAAGCATAGGCAGCAAATGTACGAGCATTCCCAGGTTTTTTTCATCTCTGTCAGGCTCGTACTCAGGTATAATCTCATTCATTGCAAAACTGTTCCGCCTCCCTCAGGTCTACCAACCAATTAAAAAAGTCCAATTTAATATCAGGATTAAGTCCGGCCTTTACTTCCATACCCATCCACTTTAATTGTACATCCAGCCAACATTTATAATCTGCTACCATATTAACTGGCAAATACCTTCTTAGGAGCCTCGCCCTTCGAGCACTAATTATTACCCCTCCTTAATTAACCCCATAATGAAACGATTTATAATCAATGAGCCCTGATATTCTCATAGAGGTTACCTTCAAGCTTTTCCAGCAAACGATCCACCTCTCTGAACCGAGTCTGTACTGGTTTTCCTCCTAAAGGACGCGCCCGATCATTACTCCAGTGCACAGACCAGCCATCTGTTTCCTTAACACACTGTTCAGAAAATCCAGCAAGCTTAAAGCGTTCACCCTGCTCAATGCACCCTGTCAAGAACTCATCTACCCGGGACTGAAGAATTGGATAATTTGCTGCTGGCTTATTTAACTGTTTCTCCTGCACCAAATAAATCCAGAACTGACCTTTTTCAGGCAAGGGTTCTGTCGTCATGGATAATAACTGTTTTCTGGGAACAGAAACACGGCACACTCCAGACTCTTTCCGGTCCATTCCTTTTATGGTTCGGGGGGATACAGACAATAAAACACCATTAAAGCGTTTACCGTCCATCGGCGTTACTGCAAGGCCGGTGCTCTTTACACCATCAGGCTTGCTTCTGGCAATCCAACCACGCTGATAACCATTAACAATAACTGGTACTTTAGCTCTTGAAGCGTCCTCCAATTTCAGTTTTCTGGTCGCTTCGTACAAAAGATTGCCATACCCAATCACATATTGTGGTTGCTGGTCATCTAATGATGGAAAGCAGGCTTGCTCTGTATCCTGCTCTGAACAACCAGAAACGACCAAAACACTTGTCACTAATAATAAGCAACGACAAAGCGTGGCTGTTATAATCCGCATAATTCATTCCCCGGCCAATAGTCTAAGGCCTTGTGCTATATATTCGGATTCTGGCTAACTGATAATAGAATCCAGGTTAATAATAGCTCTCCCCCTGAATTATTGATTGTTAAGAAGAGACCATCATGCCTGTTACCGTTGAAGAGATCTGCCAACCTTCTGGCCAGGACCTGGAAGACTTACAAAAGATTTATGAGGATGCTCCCTCCTGGATGCTTGAAGACTGGAAGTCTGTTTCCCATAGCCAAGCCATTCAAGCCTTGATTGAATCAACAAACAATAATCCAGAGCAATGTCTCTTTGCCGCCCGTTTTAATACCCGGTTACTCGGAGCGGTTCTGGTAGACAAACAGGATGATTACTGGTTACTGCATCGCCTATGCGTAAGAAATTTAACCCGCAGCAGGGGCGTTGGAGGGCGACTAATTGAGCAAGCTGTAGCTAGAGCCAAAGAGTCTGGAAAGCAGATTCATTTATATGACCCTGAAAGACAACTCAACCATGAACGGCTTGAGCAGACTATCGGGGATTATGAATTGGCCAGCCAACTAAGAGATATCTAGAATATTATCTAGCATCAGCTCAAACCTTGGGCTAGGCAACAACTAAAGTCTAGCTCTAGGTTCCCATAAAAAATGAAAGTTTTTTTCTTTCTTTATTAGTCTATTAAACTTGCTCACCAAGTAACTGCATATTTTATCTGGATATATGTAGTTAATATTCAATCTGAGGGAGTCTTATATATACCAGGCTTTGCAATCAACGAACAAAGGCCTGTTATTTCTATCATCTGGCACAACAAATAAACTCTTACTGTCTGATCAAAAAACAAGTACAACTCACACTCATAAAACCAACCCGTTGCCTTCAATCTCTGACTTCAGACAAGAAAAACTGGATACAGTAGTGTTCATCACAAACAGCGATGGCAGGGAAGCGTATAACTGACAAGTTGTCCCCCCCAATTGGCATAATAGGTCATCATATCCAAAATTTATAGAGCAAGCAGTAACTTCTCTTAGGTGAAATTATGATCCCAACACATGCTAGTTTTCTGTGGCGTCTAAAAATGATACTGCGATCGCCCTTGTTTAAGCCTTGTCAGCGTTAATAAATTTGCTAAAGTTCCGAAAAGTCAGGGGGAGATTAATAAAGAGCAAGTATCATTCTGAATTCCATGAGCCTGTAAATTTGATAAAACCTCTGACAAAGCAGTCCTCTGAAAATGCAACAGTCATAGCCTCAACAAACAGCAATAGAGTTATTCTCCACAGACGTAGTAAGTTTCTTTTAGCATCATGCACTGATGGAAAGCAGTATCCTATCGCTGCTTTTATTGAACGGCTCATGATAGCCTAACCTAACTGCAGCAGCACTAGTTAAACTTTACCATTGATTTGCCTGTCACTCTTGTACGACAGCTAACTTGCTTTAGTCAAACGAAATCAGATCTTCTTGACCGTTTCCAAGTTAGATCAAGATACGCGTTATCACCTCTTGCTCAACATTCCTTGAAGTTTCATTATTGTCACGTACCGTTCAGCCATTCATATTTCACTTTCCTGCACAATATTTCTATGCAGCTCTGAGTTCTGGTGAATCTGCTGCGGTAAAAAACAGACTAAGAGCTTTTTCTCTATCGCCCAGTTTATAGAGCTCTTTCTCTGAATTGCCTTTGACTGGCAAGAATGCTGGCATTATCTGCACCCTGTTCAACGCACTAGCTTTGCTACTTTCTTCTGGCAGCCCATAGCATCCAGTGTGACAAGGCAGCCTTTCAGCTCCAGAGCTTTGAGCAGTTTAGGTATTGCTGTAATTTCATTGGACTTTTGGTCGACACGCTCTTGCCCAAGCATCAACTCTCTAAGTCTTAACACTGTCAGGCACTGACTAGAACACTTCGGTCCTTTTTGCCTGTGAATGCGTCTGAGCCAGTTTAATGACAGATCCAGTCAAACAGCAAGGTCGTATGGCATGCCCTGCCTATTTTAGTCAGTGTTTGCCTTGATCCAGCTTCAGTGGAAACAGGTTTCAAGACAGCTCTATCGGGGTGAAGCAAGCAGAAGACCCTGCGAAAGGTCAGGTATGCCAGAGGGTATGCCGGCCAGATGGTAGCTTTCCGTGCCCGTAAATGTGTTCGAGATGGTAGCCCTGTCTTTTCAGCGTATTGAAAGTTTCGTTTTCAATGTCTTGCCACTCAGCGCAGCTCCACATATGAACTTATTCACATCTCGGCAATAATAAGCTCAATATCGGTGAAGCAGGTGTTGTCACGTACATACTTGTTGCCGACGGGGATCAGGTACTATATATTCCAGATAGTTAACCTGCGACATCCGGTTGATGACTTGTTATGGGGACTTCCATTTGCAAATTGACTACTCAGTGGGTAAATCCTTTTACATCGAGCAGTCTTCTCAGGTCGTACCAGATTGCCTGCACATTGCAAGCTGTTGTACGGCCCCCAATTAACGACTCAATAGGTCCTTTGCCACCATAGATGAATTTATAGCCAAAGGACTTCAGCAACTTAATGGTCGGTCCTTCTGAAATACAGGACAACAACATGTAAGAAGCAGTGGCTAAGTGGGGATGATATCTGGATGAAAGTCGCCAATAGCCGCATGAGTCAGCTACCTTCTCACAGTAAATTCTTTGACGCATCAACCTGTTTGGAAAAGTAGGGGGAGGCATTAATAAAGAGCAATACTTCCTTCTTGCCCGGCCTTACCATTCAGCATGCCAGTAACTGATGGTAGTATTGCGGATTTTTGATGTCCGCCTCTTTACAAAGACACTGAAAAGGACAGCTAGTATAGCCTGAGCAAAAGTGCCCCGTACCATCGATAGGCGCAAGATACCCTTCCTCAAAATAAGTGAACTGCTTAAGTCGGCCAGATCGCTGCACAAAGGCAAACAAGCGGGTAAAGAACTTCCTGAAATAGCGCGTTTCTATAGGGTCAATCAGCTCCCTCAGATAGGTATCACTGGGGACGTTGCTGACATTGTACATCGACTTTAAGTTCTTGAGCCTGTCGGGCTTATTGACGCAATCCTGATCAAAAGCCAGAAACGAAGGGTATTTCAGGTGCATGACAGCAAGGCCACTCATGACCGCATCATGAAGGGCAATTTTGTCATGTTGACTTTTCTTGCGAAAGTCTGGAATTTCAGCCGCTTCATCAGAGACTATTTTGAGCAGTTTTTCAGCAATGGTTCTTGGTTTTGTTAGCGGCACAACATAAGCATCGTTATTATTATAGTGGTGAAATTCTATCGGATAGTCTGCGATTTCAGCAAGAAAGTATCAGGCTACAGCCCTTGTTATTAAGGGCTTTAATCAAGTCTGCGGGAATTGCTGGTACTTGGGATCTTCCATCCTGGTGGCAAAATCATCAAAGACACTGATAACCGTTTCGCTGTTAACACAACCTGTTACTGGGTAGTAGAAAAGGTCATTGGCACGATTCATAAACCCCAGCACATTGATACGCTTGCTTTTTACAGAGGGTATTTCTAGCTGTGAGCCTTTTTCTTGCCAACCATAGGGGACACAAGGCTCTTGGCTAAAACCAGATTCATCAAAGTAAAACAGATTGACAAGCCCTTTATCCTCAGCATTTTGAGCCTCTTTCAAGGCAGACTGGCAACACCTGAACTGCTCCTCGTTGCGCTTATGACTGCAAGCCTTACGAAACCGCTTATAAACAAGTCCCAGCTTTTTTTAAAAGTCTCGACAAAGTTTGTTTTGAGGCAGTCTTCCCGGTTTCCTCTGCAATCTTTGTTTGAACATAAGCCAGCCTGCGAGGTTCCTCGGAGACAATCTCTCTAATGCGTTGTGCTTCCTGGTCAGTATAGATAGGTGGTTTACCACCCTCATGTTTTTTGTACAGACCGCGAAGGCCATAATCATCCCAGGCATCAATCCAGTCAGATACTGTCTGATATCGAACTTCAAATATTGCAGCAATCTCGCTCATAGAATAACCACGTATACTGAGTAAAACAGCATGAGCCCTTTCCCTTAGGTAAGGATATGGCCCGTGCCGGAGAGCTTCTCTCAATGTTTTTATGACTGCGACATCGGTTACTGGATCAACAGTTTTCATCGTGACAACAGCGAGATTAATGGTGTTTGGCAATGAGTATAACCAAATTGGAATGGAGATGTTTTTTATAAATACGGACGTACAGTTATTTTTATCTGTTAGCAGTTGCGTGACTACTTAAAAGTTAAAAAAAAGCTGATAGTGCTCATGCAAAATAAATTCACTGATAACTTTATTTTTATTTTTTTCTAACCTTAAAACACAGATTATTTACCGACAACATGTCAAGCATAAGCTATTCCCAAAGTTCAGGACAAACAAAACTTTTTACTGCCTCTATAATATCACATGTTTTCTGACGTATGGGGTTTCCTTCTTCAGAAGGAAAATCTTTATGCAGGCCTAGCAATAAATTTCTTAGTGTATTTCTATTCTCAACGAATTGCTGCTTTAATCGTTCTTTTATATCTACAATTTTCAGTTCTTGTTCTTTAAAACACCACACAGCCTCAGCCCCACGCCTATGCTTATCTTTTTCTGCCTCAGACATTTCAGTATTTTCAGCATCAGTGATAAGCATTTTTTTAAAATAACCTTCTGCTGATTTCAAGTCATTCTTACCTTTATCATAATAGTCAGGTACCAACAACACGTGAAGAGTCGCCGCACATACATCCTTAAAAATAGTGACCGTCCAAAACACCATATTTTCATGCCAGCGGGCAGCTTTTTGAATTAGAGGTCTAAAACCTGAAAGGCATATAACACCTTTCGTCTCACTGCTTGGATGAAGTGTCACAGTATCTGTCCAAGGCCTTCTCAAAAACATATTATTATCCCCATAAGTATTGATAAACGCATTATCTGTATCAAAAACTTGTGTTTTGACATTTTCAAACTTTTGCGATTCAGTGATTGCTGAATTAATAAATTCGGGTACTTCTACACCAAGCCTTTCATATTGATAAGTCCAGAGCTGTGGCTTTAAAGCAAGTTTGGAATAAACAGCTTGATCGTGTGCTGGGGCGACATAATAGACCCTACCTTTATCAGTCAGCCAACTTGACGAATCATATTCAATTCCATGTACTTTACTTTTTGCAGTTGACCCCCCCATTGCGCCTCCGGCACTTTGAAATACAATATAAATCTGTTTATTATTAGATATCTCCATCGCTTCCCTTACAGTATCTGGCAATTTACCAGCAAACGATTCATAGCTAAATTTCATTACTAAGGGAAAAGCTGGAGGTTCTGAGTTATAAGTATCAATATAAGTTGCAAAGGGAGTAGGAATAAAATTTAAATAACTAAAAAAAACACCATCATTAGAATAACAATCACTAGCCAAATCAACTGTTATTCCCTCACATTCAGGAAATGGCCGCAACGGTGCATCCACCGAATCATTTTTCCCATCCGGCGGTTGTATTGAAAAATGATCGTCCCCAAAAGTTAACAATGGAAATAAAAACAACAAAATAGCGATTTTTCTCATTCGGCTTCCATATTTTCAATTTTTCAAGGAAATAAATAGTAGTAAAAAACCAAATATTTTCCATGAATAAACACAAAAACCGAGAATACAATGATAAAAGCAATTATGCTGAAACCTTACAAAAGCTAATTATAAAAATAAAAAAACTCTGATTAACTTGCAATTGATCTTCAAAACGGTATTGTGTAATTAATGGTCAAAAGGATCTGACCCATGTCCGGTCGAGCATTGTTTAAGGATAAACAGCTCAGGCTATGTGTCGTGACTACCCTGGCTACAGGCGCCGTTGTCAGTACAACGGAGGCTTTGTTATTGCCTCCAAAACCTCTGGCATTCAGTTCAACCTGGGATTGCAGGTCAGGGAGTAATAACGAATGGCTTTGCCGCACCAGTCCAGACCGCGGATATAGCGAGTCACTGGAATCGGTCGCCCGTGATAGTCAAAAGAGCTACTCTAGTCAGGCATACAGCTACCATACGCCAGCCTTGCCTAGTGCTGAACCTGCTTATGATATGACTACTCTGGCTGAGCCACCCACTATTCAGCAGCCTAGTCAATCTATAGTAGCAGACAGTGCTGTGCTGCTTGAGTTACTCAATGCACCGCCGGAAAATTATGTTTTACAGTGGCTTGCTGCAAATAACCGTGAACCGCTGGAAAAACTAAAGAATCGCTATCCCATCCTACAAGATGCAACTATTGCAGAATATCAAAGAGCTGGGAAGCAATGGTATATCCTGCTAGATGGTCCCTATCCGAGTAGAATTGCAGCGATGGCGGCTCTGAAAAGAGAGCCCCGGTCTCTAATTGCAGGCAAGTTTTATCCTTGGACCCGATCCGTCGCAAGTATTCAGCAACTTGACTTAATCAGGCCAGAGCAGCTGGCCAGTGAACAACCCTACCCGTCAGACTCAAATTTTTCAGCTGACGCAGTAGCTGCACAGATGCCTTATAACAGCCACGCACCAGAATACCCAAGCCATGATGAAAGAGATGCTCCCAATGGCTATAACCGTTATCATCAACCAGGCTACGCCTCGTATTCAGAATCCAGTCAGTCAATAACTAGGGGTAGAGCCCAATCTAACTTCTCTTACCAAAGCCCCGAATACAGCAACAGGCAAACTTACAACGAACAAGCCATTTCTGCTGTTCAAAATCAAAATTTTCCCTATCCTGAAGAACATAGTATCAACAGAAACAGTTGGCCAGATTCAGGCTATCCCTCTTCTGACAGACAGGTTCGCCCAGAAAGCCGACGAGAGCATAGTTACTCCAGGCGAACACCAGAACAATTAGGTGAAAACAGGTGGACAGAAATCCCATCAGTTGATTATCAGCAGAATGCCCCTCTCAGCACACAACCGAGACAGCAAAGGCCTGAGCATTTTCAATACCAACAAAAAATACCCGGTGCATCTCAATATCAAGGGCAAAACAGTGCACAGTTTCAAAATAACCATCAGCAAGGTTATGGGCACCCAACTACTCCAAAAAGACAGCACTTATACTCAGGAACACAACCTGAGCAATATAATAGCCATCCGCAATACAGCCTTTACAGCTACTCAGCTTCCATAAGGCCACAACAACAACCTGAGAAGCAACAAACTGGACAGCCCGATTACAATATCCAGCAATCAGAGTATTCAGATTATGGGTATAATCCTGACTTTTACCATGAAGTGCAGAAGCCACATGGCTCAGCACAAAGCAGCTATGAAATAGCAGCCTCTACCAAAAGAATCAATGAAGTTAATTCTGGATACGGTCAGCGTCCCCCTGCCAACACATTCCAGGCTCCTCCAGGCAGTTATACGATTCAATGGCTCGCAGCAAACAACAAGGGCTCTCTTGAACGTTTGCAGCTCAGATACCCTGCTCTTCAAAACACACAGATTATTCACTACCGAAAACGTAATTCAGACTGGTATGTGTTAGTAGGTGGCACTTTTAATAGTTATGAAGCAGCGCAAAAAGCCCTCTCATTGCCGCCATTATCAAGGCTGACGGCTCGACTTTATCCCTGGGTACGCTCTGCTGACGGGATACAGAGAATGGTTGCCAAGACAACCAGAAAAGCGCCTCCGAAGCAGGTGAGCAACCCCTATTCTCAGCCTTTAGAAGAGATTATTTCCGGACCAGGTAATTATACCATCCAGTGGTACGCGGCCAACAGACCGGAAGCAGTTCAAAGAATGAAACAACGTTTTCCGGAACTAGCCAGTGCTGTAACTGTACATTTCCGTCGTAATCAAAAAGACTGGTATGTGCTGTTACAAGGTCAGTACCGAAATAGCCAGGAGGCTATATCTGCAATCAAATCCCCCGCAATGAGAGATGCAGCCAGACTCCTCCACCCATGGACCCGCCCCGTCAACACCCTGAGAAGATTGAAAATTCAGGAACAAAGTTAGTTTTTAATGGTCAATTTTCCCAACTCATTAAAATTAGGGGTTAGAATTCCCTAGGCCATCATCTATTACAATTTTCAAACCTAACATTGAGGCACTACATGAACCGCATCATCAAGTGGACAGCTATGGTGCTAGCAGGCTGTATTCTGCTTACAGCATTAGCTGCTGTATTACTCCCCAAATTCATAGATCCCAATAATTACCGCGATGATATTTCAAGGCTAATCCATGAAAACACCGGATTAACCACCAATATCAACGGGTCTATCAGCTGGTCTGTATTCCCATGGTTAGGTCTCTCTATAGATAATGTTTCTGTTACCGGAGCCCAGGACACCAGGCTTGCAGAACTCGGCAGT
>CBDCZK010000003.1:0-80198 GCA_965224475.1 Endozoicomonadaceae bacterium
CGCTTGGACTTGGGAAAGTGTAACAGGTACTACGAAAGTATTTATTGATGGAGTAGAACAGTTTAGTGGAACCCTTAAGCAGGGATATACCATTCAGGATGGTGGTGCCCTAGTTTTTGGACAAGAGCAGGATAGTGTTGGCGGAGGGTTTGATAACAGCCAGGCTTACGAAGGATTAATTCGGGACATTAGGGTATGGGATGCTGCTCGAAGCCAGACAGAAATTGATACTGATAAAGATAAGGCTTTAGGAGGAACAGAAACAAATCTTGTTAGTTATTATCCTATGAGTGGGGGGAGTGGAGATGTTGTAGATGCTGGTCCAGCTCGTAACGATTTAATTCGTTATGGTGCATCCTGGCTGGAGACCCCGAGGGAAACTGGAGAGAATAAACCTTTCACTATTACAACGCTGAGCTTTTCAGATGCAGACTCTGGGACTGATACCGTAGAAGTTATTCTCTCAGTTACAAACGGTGCTTTGGAGCTTGCCTCCCTTGCGGGTATAACAATCATTTCTGGTACAAATAATTCAGCCAGCATGACTTTACAGGGCAATATTGCTGACCTGAATACTGCCATCAATGGCTTAAAATATAACCCAAATACTGGCTTTCTTGGTACAGCAACATTGACTGCCAGTATTAATGATCTTGGTAATAGCGATGGCGCAGATGCACAAAGCATGAGCATCAACAGAGTAATAACTGTTCTGGATATTGCAGCTCCTGTTCGCCAAGGACTCATCGTAAATGGTGATCAACTAATAGTCACATTCGACGAAGTTCTTAGTTTATCTGATATCCCTGATACAGGGGCTTTTGTAGTATCTCTTTTTGGAGGGGCAAGTAGAGCAATCAATAATGTTGCAATTAATGGCTCAGAAATAATCCTTACTTTAGATAGCGCTGTTTTAGAAACCGATATTGTTCGCTTGTCATATAACCAAAGCAGTGCAAGTAACAATGGCGGTTCGCCCTTACAGGACTCCGAAAGCAACCAGGTAGAAGACTTTGCAAACATACTCGTTGATAATAATACAGATATAACACCACCACTACTGGATTCTGCAATAGTTGATAGGGATATATTAACCCTGACGTATTCTGAAGACCTAAATGAATCAGTAACAGTTGTAGGATTTAGCGTTTTGGTAGGAGGTTCTAACAGAACTATCCTAAACACCACTGTTTCCAATAATCAAGTAACCTTACATCTAGCGAGCTCTGTTGCGGATGGTGAAAACGTCTCTATTAATTACACTCCACCCCTGACAGATGGTAATTTAAACAATGATCGTATCGAAGATCTTAGTGGTAATGATGCTATAGCTCTTACTAATACCCCTGTATCGAATGTAACTGATTCTATTTCTCCTAGCCTTCAAAGTTCCGAAGTTAATGGTGAAACCCTGACCCTAACTTTAAATGAGCCGCTAAATAATAATGCCTTCATAAACCCTTCTTTATTTACAGTAACAGTTGAGAATCAAAACCGGTCAGTTCTATCGGTTGCAATAAGTGGATCAGGCGTTATTCTCACACTTTCTGAAGCCGTCAACGATGGTGAAACGGTCTCTTTTGGGTATACACCGCCAACAAACAGTGATCTTCTAAATAATGATCGCATTGAAGATGAAGCAGGTAATGACACTATAACTATCACTAACCAGCCAGTCACTAATATCACCAATACAGAAGGAAATCCGATTGTTACACGTGTTTATAGTGATGATGCTAATCAGTGGTATCAGGCAGGTTCTACAATAACAATAAAAATTGAATTTTCTGAAAAAGTAAATGTTACAGGGTTTCCCCAACTTCAGTTGGAAACAGGCACACTGGGCTATGTTCCCCTAAACGGTTGAACACCCCAATGCTCTGCGAGTCCAGTGACAAAACCACCTACCGTTAGTGTATTTCGGCTAGATAATATACGACGCCAACTGAGATAATGAGAGAGATACTTTGTAGCCACACCATGAAAAGTATTTCTAATCCACTGTTTCAAATGACTGTGGTAAGCATTGACGTGCTGAATATGGAATATACCTTCCAGCACACGCTTTCCGGCTGAAGTATTCAATTCCTTTAAAGGAAAAGCCAGTTTACGAGCCAGTGATTCATGCGCCAAACTGGCATCAGCACAAACAATAGCATCAACTGATATGCGACCTCTCAGGCAATGAACCAAAGCATCGGCGCTTTCATTCTCAAGAACACCATCAACGGTATTATCTTCCCGGTCGCGAGCTACCATAACGGGTATCCTCCGAGCCTTTACCTTGTCTGAGCCACGTTTTCTGGCTGGCCTTGGCAGCCTTTGTCGCTGGCCTTTGAAGGACTCCCTAAAAAAGGTTTCATCCAGCTCTACAATACCTTCCAAGCCAGTTGCCTGGTCTTTATCGATGACCTGTAAAAAACGATGCCTCCAGGAAAATGAAGTTTTCAGAGTAATGCCGCAGACTTTAGCTGTTGCTCGAAGTGCAGGGAGTGAGTCATTTCCCTAAGGTACTGCAACCACTGCCCACTATGATCATGGTGTAGTCGAGCCAATGGTGTTTCTGTAAAGGCATTAAATGTACGGCCACACTGTTTGCAGCGATAGCGTTGTCTTCCGACCCTAATCCCCCAGCGCTGGAGATGTGAGTTGCCGCAGTAAGGACAGGAAGGATCGCTTGCAAAATTGTGTTCAATCAAACTTTCAAGATTGAGGTTAGATTTAGGTTGATTCGGTGCGGCAGTAAGGGCCTGTTGAAGTATACCGAGTTGCTGTGGTGAGAGTGATGCAACGTCGTTGAGAAACTGCCTGAATTGATTATTTTTCATTATGAGGCCTCCTCACAGGAAAGAGACAGCCTCAGTTTACTCCTTTCAACCGTTTAGGGGAACATAGCCGGCACACTGGATAGAACAGCTGTTTATAATGGTGGTTCTGGTACAAATACATTGTCATTTTCTTATACCATCCAAACGCCAGACGAAAGTGCTGATTTAAATGTAATATCTAATTCAGCATTAACATTAAATGGTGGTGTCATTGCTGATTTACTTGGAAATAATGCCACTCTTCAGTTACCTGATATTAATTCAAATAACTCTCTGTCTGGACAAAATGATATTCGAATAGATAGCGTTAATCCTACAGCAGGCCTTGTATCCAGCAGTCTTGTCAATGATGCTGGGGTTTTAATTCTGAAAGGCAGTGGATTCAACACGTTGTTGTCTCCAGGGGAATCTCAGGATACAGACTTAATGAATCGTTTGGACTGGAGTAAGTTTTCCTGGAGAGTTGTTGATAACAGTGGTTCTAATACTGATATTGGCTTTGTTAGTACTGATATTAGTACTGCCATTGCAACCAGCGATACTGATCTTCAGATTCAAATCAGCAGTACCAAGATGAATGCGTTGAGAGCTATTTCAGGGTTTGGTGATAGTCAAGGCCAGGATCTCATTCGTATTACAAGTGATGGTTTTTTCCAGGATGCAGCTGGGAATACCATGGCTGACGCGAATACCGCAGGTGTTCAGGTTTCTGTACTTTCTCCCGATGGGGTAGCACCATCAGTCACAAATATCACGGCTCTTACAGCAGATGGCGAATATGTAGCAGGTTCCTTGATTTCATTAAGGGTTTCCTTTGATGAGCCGGTAACAGTGGATGGTTACCCTATCTTGTTACTTGGTACAGGCAGCCAAATTCGTGCTGCTGGATATGTATCTGGTGCTGGCACAACAGATTTACTCTTTGAATACCTTGTACAGGAAGGTGATGAAACGGCAGATCTTGATGCTTATAGTGCAAATAGCTTACAACTCAATGGAGGAGCCATTCAGGATATATCTGGAAACAATGCAGCATTATTAATTCCTGTGGGAGCCAATAGCAATTCATTGGAAAGCCAAGCTGATATAGCGATTGATGCCGTTGCTCCTGAGGTAATGATTACAAGTATTAACCTTGAACCAGAAGGGGCTGATAATCAGCTGTTGACCTTAAATGGCAGCGGTTTTGAGACAATGCTCGCTATTAGTGAGAGTGCTGGACATATATTATCAGGTGATAATTTATCTCGGCTGGATTGGAGTAAAATGGCTCTGAAATTTAAACAGTCGGATAACAGCTTTGAGACAGTTAACTTTCTTCAGAATGACATCGGTGAAGTGCGGGTTTATAGCAACAGGTTGGAAATAGTTATAGATAATGGTGCAAATAAAATCACGGATAATAACGGTTTTAGTACCATTAGTAATGACCTTAGCCTGACATTAGCTGATGGCTTTGTTGGTGACCAGGCAGGTAACCAAGCTGCGAATGATGGTGTCACTGATGCTGTTGTTAACTTACTCACAAATGGTGCAACAGTGTAACTGCTCATATTTAACTGGCAAAGCCGAGATTCTTGCCTGCTGATGCTTCTATAATTAGATCAGGCAACGGGGGCACCTGACCTGCACCGCTCAATCTGTCCTTAAGATAGTGGGCGAACGATATTTCATGCTGCTTACAGGTCTTTTTCAGGCTCGCAAAGGTATCACGGCATTTTCTCCCGAGTTCACTGCGAGTACCAGACTGGTGATGAAATATTCATTAGAGTCCCGTTTCAGTGAAAAAGTTATCTTGCAAAACTACGATGCTAACAATGACGCCTTATTAATGCTTCTTAATGATAATAATCCAGCAGGCAATGGATTGGGCAGCCATGCAACTTATGTTTCGGGTAGCTTGGGTCTCGAGAACTGGTTTTCAGCCATACTATCAGTACCGGAGATAATGCTAATGACCTGGACTACAGAGATATAAAAGGGCTTGGATTTGAGTCACAACTATTACGGTCTGATACAGGATTAATTCCACTATTGAATGCCAATAATGACCAGGGCTTTGTCGTTTCAGCCAGTGGGAATGCAGGAGCAAACTATGAAGCATATAGAGCATTTGATAACACTGCTGCGGATAGCTCAAATAATCAAGGTTCCTGGGCTGTTAATGGAGCTAGTGGCTGGTTGCAGGTACAACTACCCTCACCAATTGAAATCTGGAAATATTCTTTAAAAAATATTGAGAGCACTAACACCCGTGCACCTAATAGTTGGGTATTGGAAGGTAGTAATGATGGAACAAACTTTGTAACACTGGACACCCAAAATGGTATAAATGACTGGGATAACAGGGAAATTAAAGAGTTCACTCTCAATAGCGGGGCAAACTATCAATATTACCGTATAAATATTAGTGCTAATAATGGAGATAGCTTCACAGGCTTAGATGGTTTCCAACTATTTGAAGGTAGTGGTACTGTTGCTTCACTCATTAATGGTACAGGCACTGAAGCCAGATTAGGGTTTGAGGATGATGGCATTATTCCCATTTTATCTTCAGCTTCAGAGCAAAACATAAGTGTTAGCGCGAGTGGTGATGCCGGAGCAAATTATGAAGCCTATCATGCGTTTGATGACATTCAAGCCTCAGCATCGAATAATCAAGGATCCTGGGCCGTGCTGGGAGCTTCCGGATGGCTGCAAGTAGAATTAGCACAACCCAGATATATTCGAGAATATTCCCTAACAGCAATTGAAGCACGTGTTGGCAGAGAGCCTGAATCCTGGACTCTCCAGGGAAGCCATGATGGAGTTGATTTTGTCACGCTAGATACGGAATCAGGTGTAAATAACTGGGAAAATAGGGAGTCAAAATCTTTTGAAATAGACAATCCTGATGATTTTAGATTCTACAGGTTAAGTATCACCAATAATAATGGTGATTCGTATACAGGTCTTGATGGCTTTCAATTATTTGAAGGAGGCCTACCACCTTTAGGAAGTGATAGTTCCCTGGCCGGGAATAGTAATATTGTAATTGACACCACCCCTCCTCAGCCAACAATAACGAGCTCTGCATACGATGAAGATAACCGACAACTCGTGCTAAAAGGTTCAGACTTCGATCAACTATTAAATGCTAATGAAAGCCTGGCTTCTGATCTTAAGACCAGGCTGGACTGGAGCAAACTGACTATTGATGTAAATAAAGACGGTACCTATACGCAGGATATTTTATTCACTGTTTCAGATATCGAGTCAGCTCGTTTGGCAGGGACAGACACTCTGACTATCAAGCTTTCTGCCGCAAAGGCTTTAGAGTTTGAATCAAGTGCTGGTTATATGGGCGCAGAGGATGGTCTTGATATTCAAACAGGATTCTTGCGTGACCTGGCCGGTAATAAAGCTGCTGCAAATACTAATGATTTGACACTGGATTACAGCGATATTGCTGCACCCTCTGTTATCAATGTACAGGCTGAAAACAGTGGAGCCTATAAGCCAGGTGATCAAGTCGCCATTCTGTTGCAACTCAGTGAGTCCGTAAATATTAGTGGTGTAAATCCTGCCGATGATAATACAAAACCATCTATTTCACTCGATAATGGTGCAATAGCGCTTTACGACAGTGGATCAGGATCAGATACTCTACGTTTTATTTATACCGTTGGAAATTCCAGCAACGAAAATACTGTCAGCCTAAACTACATATCAGAAACTTCTTTTTCCATACCAGTAGGAGTAACTGTTTTAGATACAGCTGGATTAGAAATAGAGACAACATTACCCGCTCTTAATTCTAATAACTCACTGGCTAACAATGCTGATTTATCAATTGATGTAGACATCCCTGAAATTATAGAAATTCGTAGTTTAACTCCAGATGGCGACTATGGTGAAGGCAGATTAATTCGAATCGAAGCAACCTTGAGTGAAGCAGTTACAGTGAGTGGGTTGCCTGCCCTCAATTTAAATAATGGAGCTCAAGCCATTTATGCCAACGGCTCAGGAACCAATAAACTCATCTTTGATTACACCATTGTAGCCGGTGATGATATCGCAAGCCTTGATGTGTTATCTACTTTGGACTTAGCCAATGGCTCTATTCAGGATATAGCCGGAAACAACACCTCATCATCAATTAATTTAACCGGTATAGATCTGACTAATATCAATCTCAACAACCCAATGACCCTTTGGAATTTTGATTCTTCCTCTGGTAACACCGTTGATGATGTGGCTGATGGGGACTCTATTAACGACCAGGCTACATTAGTTAACGGAGCTCAATTAGTCAGCGGCGGTCAATCAGGACAAGCTCTCAGCCTCGATGGAACGAATGATTATGTATCTGTTGGGAGTTCAACTGAAATAAACAGTTATTCTGGCACTATATCCAGTAGAACAATAAGCCTTGCATTCAAACCTGCCCCTGGCAACACATTAGCAAACAGGCAGTTTTTATTTGAAGAGGGAGGGGCTACAAATGGGTTAAATATTTATATTGAAAACAATACGCTGTATATGGGGGCATGGAGCGAGTCCACTGGCTGGAATGGTACTTGGTTGCAAACAGATATTACTGGCCTTGATCCCTCTCAATGGCATAATGTCGCCCTGGTTCTTGATGGTGACAATGGCAAAATTAAAGGTTATTTTAATGATACGCTATTAGGCTCAGGATATGGTGAGCCAGTTAGCTCCCATGCCTCTACCTATATTGGTGCCCAGATTGGAAGTAGTAAAATCCATACAGGAGATTTGTCCAGTAGTGGCTATTACTTTGAAGGATTAATTGATGATGTTCAGATTCACAATGATATCTTACCACCCGTTCCCAACATTTTTTCTGATCAGTCAGATATAACCGTAGACACAGAACTGAATTTCGATCTTGAGTTGTTTTTTCACCGAACAAATCAATTTCTATTTGACATTGATACTGGTGACTGGGGCATTGGTGCAGGAAATGACCTGTCATTACTCTATGATGTAGATTGGGAAAAATTTGTTATTGTTGGTACAAATGACTACGGCCTAACGGTTGAATTTCGCTTTCAGGAACAGGATATAGATTTCTTTAGACAACATAGTTCAAATGGACTTAAGAAAAGAACACAATTACAACTCACAGATGAAGGCTATGAACGTTTTCTTAATTGGGAGGGAATGTCTAACTTTTTCACAATTGGATCACCAAAAGTTCAAAGCCCATTTACTGAAATGGATTTAAGAATTGAATCAGGCTGGCTTACTGATAAAGCAGGAAACGAAACCAGCTACTCTTACAACGGTCCATTGATGCATAACTCTACTAATAAGTAGTCACTCAAACGAAATCAGATATTCTTGACCAAATAGATCAAATACACGTTTGACCTCTTGCTCAAATTCCTTGAAGTTCATTATTGCCAGTAAGTTCAGCCATTCATATTTCACTTTTCTCCACAATATTTCTATCAGGTTTAGCTCAGGTGAATAGGTTGGTAAAAAACAGACTAAAAGCTTTTTCTCAATCGCCCAGTCTATTACTCTTTCTCTGAAAAGTTTGCTGGTATGAATGCTGGCATTATCCACCATGACGATGGTATAGCGATCATTAGAACTGTACTTGGGATCTTCCATCCTGGTGGCAAAATCATCAAAGACACTGATAACCGTTTCGCTGTTAACACAACCTGTTACTGGGTAGTAGAAAAGGTCATTGGCACGATTCATAAACCCCAGCACATTGATACGCTTGCTTTTTACAGAGGGTATTTCTAGCTGTGAGCCTTTTTCTTGCCAGCCGTAGGGGACACAAGGCTCTTGGCTAAAACCAGATTCATCAAAGTAAAACAGATTGACAAGCCCTTTATCCTCAGCATTTTGAGCCTCTTTCAAGGCAGACTGGCAACACCTGAACTGCTCCTCGTTGCGCTTATGACTGCAAGCCTTACGAAACCGCTTATAAACAAGTCCCAGCTTTTTTTAAAAGTCTCGACAAAGTTTGTTTTGAGGCAGTCTTCCCGGTTTCCTCTGCAATCTTTGTTTGAACATAAGCCAGCCTGCGAGGTTCCTCGGAGACAATCTCTCTAATGCGTTGTGCTTCCTGGTCAGTATAGATAGGTGGTTTACCACCCTCATGTTTTTTGTACAGACCGCGAAGGCCATAATCATCCCAGGCATCAATCCAGTCAGATACTGTCTGATATCGAACTTCAAATATTGCAGCAATCTCGCTCATAGAATAACCACGTATACTGAGTAAAACAGCATGAGCCCTTTCCCTTAGGTAAGGATATGGCCCGTGCCGGAGAGCTTCTCTCAATGTTTTTATGACTGCGACATCGGTTACTGGATCAACAGTTTTCATCGTGACAACAGCGAGATTAATGGTGTTTGGCAATGAGTATAACCAAATTGGAATGGAGATGTTTTTTATAAATACGGACGTACAGTTATTTTTATCTGTTAGCAGTTGCGTGACTACTTATTATGCATTTATTCATAATGGTTTAGCTCATTTAATGTTTTCAGAAAATCAAAGCAGTTTGATTATTGTTGAGGTTATTGATAAGGATAGCATGATATATAAAGCAAAAGGTGGATTTTATGAGGAGGGTATATTGTCATATGGTGCTTTATGAAAAACTTTCCTGTTTGTCTTTTTTTAATATATAAGAGGTAGTATTAGGTGCGTATTACATAGTTAACTAAGATTTGTTCTAAACTATCCTATTAGTCATTAAACTAGCCTAGTTTAGGGGGGGTAGTATGGCTCTGGGTGTACTTTGATTTTCTTGGGTTTTTCTTCCAGAAATAATACGTGTTTCCTGTTTTTTAAGTGAAATTATTAATGATAATGTGTTATGCCTGAGGTGTGGGCTGATGCTATTCATTTTGATAAAATTCTGGGTAATCCTCTTTATCTTGAGTTTTTAAATCTTCTAGCTGTTTGTTTAACCAGTCCCAGGCTTTATTATTAATTTCTTCTTCGTCTAGTTCTGGGCAAGAATCACGAATAGAGTTACTAATAATATTAATAACCTCGTTTTCTATCTGGTCTTTATTTTCTTTGGGGACCTTGTTTTTAAACAGAGACATAACATGCTCAGTAAGTAATAAATCTGTTGGTGTTACGGTTATGACTTCACTTTCACTTGCTGAAGCCTTTGTTGTGAGAATCAGCGTGACGGTGAGTAGTATGATCTTTCGATTTATTGAATACATCTTTGTAATCCCAACACCTTAACTATCGGCTTTAGAGATTATAGACATGTAGCAAGTGATATTTTGTCTTATCTGACATTGTGGTTTTTTGTACTGAGCCACCAATGTAGTTTGCTCATTGCCTTGGTATGAGTGGTTAGACCCATTTGGCCAAAGCGGTTTGTCATGGGGGCATTCAACCAGTTCTGTCTCTTCGTGATGATGTTTCTGTATATATTGGCATTAACCAATTCACCGGCATTGATGGCTCAGGTAACGATATTCTAACCCGTGATTCTGCCCTGGGCTCGGTGGGTATTAAGCTGAGGCCTATGCGACCTGATCAGTTTATGCAGTTTGAAATTCAGGATATAGCGGCCAAACAGAAAAAGCTGGATAGTGATCTGAAGAAAGTCTCCGTGCACTTTAGTAAAGGCAAGATGACTGAGCAGCAGTTGGCCGAGAAGCAGGCGTTTCATCAGAAGCAGACGCAGAAATACAGTAAGGAGTTGGCGGAGCTGGTTGATGCTTGGAATGGGTTGCAGAAGTAGTCAGTGACCGGCCAGAGATTTCTATAGATGTCATTGGTCGTATGCTAGCTAGATCAGAAGTGCCATAGCCTGAACGCTTAGATAGCTGTTTATATCAATACTAAAGTCCTAACTTTCCGTTATAATCCTCTCCTTTTTGCAATCAGGGAAGCTTGCAAGATGGTGCTCTTCCTGTGACAACGCGATCAGTGTTTTCCAGCGGGGGCATCAGTTGGCGGGCGGTAGCATGGCTGAATAAAAAGGGGCTCGTCTTGAATTATGATGGAACCTTAATGTCTCTATTAAAGATGAAAGACCTGATCCTATGCCCTGCGTATCTAGGACGTGTAAGCCATTGTTACATTTTCAACGAGAGTGAAGTATGGATCTCTTAAAAACAAGATTCGTTTTTGTTGATACCTCAATGTATGAAAACAAAAACTACCAATTTCACCAACACGCTCTAGGCAGTTTTAAAGAGCTATGTTGCGAAGATAATCTGTACCTACTGATAAGTCCTATAGTCGAAGAAGAAGTACGTTCTCACTTAAAGGCTAAAAGTAGAGAAGCAGCAAAACACGTAAAAGAGTTTAAAAAAACAGTAACTATTCAGCACCCAGTAAAGGAAGGTTGTCGTAATTCTTCATAGCTATAAGCAGGGCTTCGAAAACATTCTCACCCTGCTTTCTCGCCGATGAAACATAACTCCGTATCCGGCAGTACCATTTAGCCCCTTTTTCACTTCTGAAACAGCCAGATATTTTCTGCTTTACCTTGCCGTTGCGAACATCCTGCTCACTGCCGTTATTATCGAAGGGGATGTCAAAATCAGTCATGAATCTCAAGGTTTCTTCTTTAAACTCCACCAGTCGCTTGAAGAGGTTAAAGGCTTTGGATGTTTCTGACTTTATCCTCTCCAAGGCAAGTTGACGTCGTCGCTCCATGTACTCGGCTTCTTCGAGCTATGCTTTTTTAGCCGTACGCTCGAAAAGCGAGTCGATACGCTTGCAATAATTTCCGGCATAGCAGTTCATGCCAAGCTTTTTAGAACCCTTTCGGCTAAGATGGCAAGCCAGCCTTAACAAGCGTGAGATAGCTGGGCTGCAAGATAATTGCAATTTCTGTCAACAACCCCCTGCAACTCCCTTAAGTGATGGGCGTTACAGAGCACATGGATGGCTGCGTAGCGAAAGTAGACTTTATAATGGTCATGCACAAGTATACCGGCAAATACCAGTAACACTCCCATTGCCTCAATAGCTTCATGACCTTTACTGGGGTCAAGGTGGTAGTATGTCCACTCCTCGGAACGAACGACATGCAGCCACCATAAAGAGCCCTTCACTCTCATGCCTGTTTCGTCAGCACCTGCAACTGGCACTTTTTTTAAGGCGTTAGCAATTGCTGCCTCTGTGCTAGCCAGACGGTCGTAGGCATTTGCCTGAAAAGTACAGATTGAACCGGGACTAACTTCAAGACCAAAAATATCGAAAAAGAATTGTGAAATGCGCTTGTACGGCATTAACTGGTATTGATACAGATAAACAGCCAGTGCTTGAGTGACCGGACCATACTGCACATACGAGTCAACACCCTTAGGAAAGCATGCTTGATTAGCATGTCCGCATGGGCATTCTTTGACTTCAGCCACATGCGCCGTTACTTCGAAACGGCCAAAACGTCCTGGATCAAATACCTGACGTTCAACAACGTCGGTTACTTTGATAGAAAGAAGCGACTGATGGCAAAGTACGCAGTTTTTAACCGAGTGATGCCGGATATGGTCTGGTTCCTCAGTTTGCTCCAGCGTAGAGCCTTTATGACCGTGTTGACCACCGGGCCTGTTATTTGACTTTTGCCTCAGGCTTTTGGGATTGGGTTTGTAATCTTCTCTATCACACTCAGGATTTTCCTCATTCTCACTGTCAGCATTTGAGTTTTTGGATGATGAGGGCTTATTGTAACCATCTGTAGACGGTGGCTTGCTGCTATTACGACTATTCATCTTGAGCTTATCAGCAAGCTCCTTGTTTTCATCCTCAAGACTCAAAACCTTCGACTCCAGCTCACCTACAGCAGCGAGAAGCAAGATAATGGCCTGTGTTTCGGGAGTAAACTGAGTCATGAAAACTTCTGGAAAAGGGTTTATATCAAAATGACATAAATTCGCGAAAAATCCAGATTAATCTGAGGAGGCTGAATAGTTACAAAAAACAATTAAAATTCTGCGCAATCTACCTGAGCTAGCTCATCATGCTATTTTTGCAGAGTTAAAAAAAGATGATATTGAAGAGCAGCTACTTTCTAAATTTGATGATTTTTTAGATGATGCTGTATGGAAAAAAATAGATGTAGATTACATTCCTATATCAAAAATAGTAAGCAAGTATTTTAATGCTGAGCCTCCATTCAGTGAAAAGAAAAAGGATGAATTTCCTGATGCTATTATTTTAGAATCTTTACTTGCTTGGGCTAAAGAAAGCCAGGCTCAAGTATATGTCCTCAGCACAGATAGAGATATGAAGTCTTTCTGTGACTCATCAGAAGGAAAACTGATATATCAAGATGATTTAGATAAGTTTATCAGTTTGGTGATTAATACAGAAGAAAAGCTAAGCGATATATCTGCATTTGCAAAGGAACATTATGATTTACAGGCTGCTCAAATTAAGAGTATTTTAGAAGAGCAAATAAATGATATTGAATACTCAACAACAGGCTATGATATTGACGATGAAGTGGGTGATTATAAAGCAAGCGAACTAAGAATTTTAGAGAGCAATATTATTAAAGCTGATCGCGATTATGCAGAGTTTTCATTAACAGTTAGTTTTTCTGTTGAAGCATGGCATCATCTTACTGATTATGATCGATCAATTTGGGATTCGGAAGATAAAAGATACATGTTTACAGCTCAAACAAGTAAACAGATACTACACGATATTACCTGCAAAGCTTATGTCTGGATCAGTTTTGAGGATGGATTAGCTGTAAATACAGAATTAGTGGATGTAAATATCGAGGATTCCTATATTGAGCTTGATCCTGATTCTGGTGAAGAGCTTGCTTCTCATGAACACGAGATTTTTGGTAACTATTCAGCACCCAGTAAAGGAAGGTTGTCGTAATTCTTCATAGCTATAAGCAGGGCTTCGAAAACATTCTCACCCTGCTTTCTCGCCGATGAAACATAACTCCGTATCCGGCAGTACCATTTAGCCCCTTTTTCACTTCTGAAACAGCCAGATATTTTCTGCTTTACCTTGCCGTTGCGAACATCCTGCTCACTGCCGTTATTATCGAAGGGGATGTCAAAATCAGTCATGAATCTCAAGGTTTCTTCTTTAAACTCCACCAGTCGCTTGAAGAGGTTAAAGGCTTTGGTGTTTCTGACTTTATCCTCTCCAAGGCGTTGACGTCGTCGCTCCATGTACTCGGCTTCTTCGAGCTGTGCTTTTTTAGCAGTACGCTCGAAAAGCGAGTCGATACGCTTGCGGATAATTTCCGGCATAGCCTTCATGCCAAGCTTTTTGAACCCTTTCCTAAGATGGCAAGCCAGCCTTAACAAGCGTTGAAGCCGGGCTGCAAGATAATTGCAATCTCTGTCAACAACCCCCTGCAACTCCCTTAAGTGATGGGCGTTACAGAGCACATGGATGGCTGCGTAGCGAAAGTAGACTTTATAATGGTCATGCACAAGTATACCGGCAAATACCAGTAACACTCCCATTGCCTCAATAGCTTCATGACCTTTACTGGGGTCAAGGTGGTAGTATGTCCACTCCTCGGAACGAACGACATGCAGCCACCATAAAGAGCCCTTCACTCTCATGCCTGTTTCGTCAGCACCTGCAACTGGCACTTTTTTTAAGGCGTTAGCAATTGCTGCCTCTGTGCTAGCCAGACGGTCGTAGGCATTTGCCTGAAAAGTACAGATTGAACCGGGACTAACTTCAAGACCAAAAATATCGAAAAAGAATTGTGAAATGCGCTTGTACGGCATTAACTGGTATTGATACAGATAAACAGCCAGTGCTTGAGTGACCGGACCATACTGCACATACGAGTCAACACCCTTAGGAAAGCATGCTTGATTAGCATGTCCGCATGGGCATTCTTTGACTTCAGCCACATGCGCCGTTACTTCGAAACGGCCAAAACGTCCTGGATCAAATACCTGACGTTCAACAACGTCGGTTACTTTGATAGAAAGAAGCGACTGATGGCAAAGTACGCAGTTTTTAACCGAGTGATGCCGGATATGGTCTGGTTCCTCAGTTTGCTCCAGCGTAGAGCCTTTATGACCGTGTTGACCACCGGGCCTGTTATTTGACTTTTGCCTCAGGCTTTTGGGATTGGGTTTGTAATCTTCTCTATCACACTCAGGATTTTCCTCATTCTCACTGTCAGCATTTGAGTTTTTGGATGATGAGGGCTTATTGTAACCATCTGTAGACGGTGGCTTGCTGCTATTACGACTATTCATCTTGAGCTTATCAGCAAGCTCCTTGTTTTCATCCTCAAGACTCAAAACCTTCGACTCCAGCTCACCTACAGCAGCGAGAAGCAAGATAATGGCCTGTGTTTCGGGAGTAAACTGAGTCATGAAAACTTCTGGAAAAGGGTTTATATCAAAATGACATAAATTCGCGAAAAATCCAGATTAATCTGAGGAGGCTGAATAGTTACGATTTTTGATGAATGAAAATTTAATAAATTAATTCGGTCGACCGCCTTTGGCGTATACTGATTGAGACGTTTTACATCTTAGGAATGGAATAAGTAGTCACTCAAACGAAATCAGATATTCTTGACCAAATAGATCAAATACACGTTTGACCTCTTGCTCAAATTCCTTGAAGTTCATTATTGCCAGTAAGTTCAGCCATTCATATTTCACTTTTCTCCACAATATTTCTATCAGGTTTAGCTCAGGTGAATAGGTTGGTAAAAAACAGACTAAAAGCTTTTTCTCAATCGCCCAGTCTATTACTCTTTCTCTGAAAAGTTTGCTGGTATGAATGCTGGCATTATCCACCATGACGATGGTATAGCGATCATTAGAACTGTACTTGGGATCTTCCATCCTGGTGGCAAAATCATCAAAGACACTGATAACCGTTTCGCTGTTAACACAACCTGTTACTGGGTAGTAGAAAAGGTCATTGGCACGATTCATAAACCCCAGCACATTGATACGCTTGCTTTTTACAGAGGGTATTTCTAGCTGTGAGCCTTTTTCTTGCCAGCCGTAGGGGACACAAGGCTCTTGGCTAAAACCAGATTCATCAAAGTAAAACAGATTGACAAGCCCTTTATCCTCAGCATTTTGAGCCTCTTTCAAGGCAGACTGGCAACACCTGAACTGCTCCTCGTTGCGCTTATGACTGCAAGCCTTACGAAACCGCTTATAAACAAGTCCCAGCTTTTTTTAAAAGTCTCGACAAAGTTTGTTTTGAGGCAGTCTTCCCGGTTTCCTCTGCAATCTTTGTTTGAACATAAGCCAGCCTGCGAGGTTCCTCGGAGACAATCTCTCTAATGCGTTGTGCTTCCTGGTCAGTATAGATAGGTGGTTTACCACCCTCATGTTTTTTGTACAGACCGCGAAGGCCATAATCATCCCAGGCATCAATCCAGTCAGATACTGTCTGATATCGAACTTCAAATATTGCAGCAATCTCGCTCATAGAATAACCACGTATACTGAGTAAAACAGCATGAGCCCTTTCCCTTAGGTAAGGATATGGCCCGTGCCGGAGAGCTTCTCTCAATGTTTTTATGACTGCGACATCGGTTACTGGATCAACAGTTTTCATCGTGACAACAGCGAGATTAATGGTGTTTGGCAATGAGTATAACCAAATTGGAATGGAGATGTTTTTTATAAATACGGACGTACAGTTATTTTTATCTGTTAGCAGTTGCGTGACTACTTATACTTTTGTCTGATTTAACCAAGATGGAAAAGAAAAAGCTGGAACGTATTCTCGGAATGGCGAGCGGGTATGTTCTCGATTTTTCCAACAGAACTTTTGAAGAGTTTGTTTATGATAGTACCGGAAAAGAAATCTACGATGAAAAATACAATATAAATAGTGGGTCGAAAGCTAACAGAATGAGGGCATTCTGGGAAATTGAGTCAAATTATTTGGTTGGAAAATTACTCAGTGATATCTTCGGTGAATGGGACGAATACAAGGGTTTTTATAACAATGACGTGCCGAATGAAGAGTGCTTGAAGATAGTACAACGCCTTAAATCTAGCGCCCCTGTTCCTGATATAGATGCGGTCATTCCCAACTCAGAAGAAAAGGATTTCGATGCATTAGCCAAAGCTGTACGAGACTCTATTGATCGAAATGAGCCAGAAGCTGGGCTAGACCGCTTGCATACCTTCTTGGTTAAGTATTTTCGAGTATTATGCGAAAAACATAATATTCATATTAACAAAAAGAACCCGCTTCATGGGCTTGTTGGGCAATACGTTAAAGCTATGAAGGCAAATGGAGCTATAGAGTCAGAAATGACTGAAAGAATTTTAAAATCCAGTATTGCAAATATGGAAGCATTCAATCATGTGAGGAATAATCAGAGCTTTGCACATGACAACAAGGTGCTGATATATTCTGAAGCAATGTTGATTTTCGGTCATGTAACGAGCTCGATACGCTTCATAGAAGAACTAGAAAGAGAGTTTGAGTTCTCTAAAAATAAAACAACAGCGGGATTTGGTCTGGTTAATGTGTCATTCTGAGTGAGATCGTGATAGGGGTTGAAATAAAAAGTTTAGATGTTGAATCTTGATTATATTTAAGACCTCTATTCAGGATGAAGGAACTGACTCTCAATATATGAAGTAACCGTTAGATTGTTAGAATGGGTCATGAAAAGAAAGTGTAAGCTCTGTTTGAAGTTAAGTGATCTTCAAAATTCACATGCTATCCCAGACTCTGTATTCAAAAAAATATTCCGTACCAGTAGTGGTAAGGCTATTGATATTTCTCCTTCTAAATCTTTGGTTTCAAAAACTCAGGATAGTTTGGCGACGGATCAGTTATGTGTCTCTTGCGAAAAACATTTAAATAATACATATGAAGATTATTCGCTTAAGCTGTTGAGAAATTATTATAACAATGTCGAAAAAAAGAAAGAAGGTATTCTTTTTACTAAAACAGATGTGGATAAATTTAAAAAATTTATCCTTTCTGTTTTTTGGAGAGCTTTGCATTCAGAACATCTAGGGTACTCTAATGCATCACTTCCGAAGTCATTTATTAGGTCAAACGGGCAAGAAATTATAAGACATTGTATATATGAGGATTCCAAATTCCCTGAAAAATACATAGATATCAAGGTTCAACGTTTGACAGATCGAGCTAGAGTCTGGTCTGATATAAACCTTAAAGAATTTATAATGTCACCGTATTGCAGACAGTATAAAAATTTAGGCTTGCATTCGGTAGTATTCATATTTGAGGGCTTTAAATTTACGCCTCGTCAGTAAAATCTGTGGGTCATTTGCGGCTCAGGTAGCTTACCCAGTGCGTGATATAAAGCTATTTCCGCGCACTTGTAGGTTCTAAAACCGTAAGCTTTTCTCGTAGTCACTTTTACCTTGGTGTTTAAGCCTTCGACGATTCCGCTAGAATAAGCCTTTTTTGCCTTAAACCAGTTCAAGATTAAGGGCTGGTGCCGTCGAACCGTTTTGGCTACTTTCTTCAAGGGTTCTATTTTTGACCGCATCACTCTTGTACACCAACGATCCAGATATTTCCCTGCCCAGAAGGGAGAAACGTATTCCCAGAACGTCTGAAACTCTTCTTTGAGCAGATAAGCCCGAACACTCTTCAAGTTGTATTGCAAAACCGTACTCAGCTTTATCTCTTCTTTTTCCGTCAGGTTCTCCTTACGTTTGAGCAAACACCAACGGGCCTTTTTCAGTACTGGTTCATAACCATCAGCCTGAAGCTGCTTGTGTTCAGAGGCCCTGACTTCATCAATCGCTTTATTCAACATGGCGACAATGTGAAAACGATCAAGTATGTGCAACGCTTGGCTGGCAAACTCTGCAATGGCTTTCAGGTACGGCTTCCACATGTCAGAGCAAACATACTCCAGCCGCTGGTTTCTTTCTGAGCCAAAGAACAGAAAGAAACGGCGAATAGTCACTTCAGTGCGGTCTTCTCCAACCCATAATAGCCGGGTCAGTCCCCGGTCAATCTGGTAAATCACTGTCAGGTATTTATGACCAATTTGATAAGCGACCTCATCGACGCCAATCGCCTTTATGTTATCCATGGACCGATGAGCCTTACCCCACTTAACCACATACTCAACCGCCTGAAATACTTTTTCCCATGATGTATGAAAAGTAAAAGCCACTTCTTTCCAAGAAAGCTTTCTGGCCCAAAATGCCAAAAACTGCATATAGGCTGTGGTGAGTTCCTTTTTACCTTCTGCCCATGGAACCTGTTCAACCTTCACACCGCAAGTCTTACAGTTAACCCGGCGCATTCTGTAGAGAAGGAAGACTCTAATACCCCATAATGGGATAAACTCAAAACGACGCTCTTTCAGGTGGTCGTAGCCAGCCGCTGGTTTTTGGCAACCTGAGCACAGCGCATGACCATTCTGACGCGGAACGATAGTGACATTGAATACCTCAGCACCTTGATAGTGGGCCAGCTTTACCTCTTGATAAACAAATGACTTGAGTTTGTGGACTTTATTGAGGATAGTTTTAATCAGCATCAGCGGTCGCTTTTGTTGTTTTTCTGTCCTTCAACAAAAAACTATCAAAAGTTGGCTGCTGGTGCATTTACTCCAAAATCACTCATTTTTACCCACAGTTATCCCTGAAGAGCCAAATTTACTTTGATCATGCCTGCATTGACTAATAAGCAGCGAAGAAATGATTTAGTACTTTACTCTAAAGGTAAACAGTTCTTAGCAAAATATAGTGATTTTATGTCTGATGAGATGGTGCGTCAGGTTGTGATTCAACTTGATAGGAAGATTAGCAGTGGTAAAGCACCAGAGTCTCTATTAGCCCGTAGCTAACAAGGAGGTTATCGGACAGATCCTCATATTTACCACATGTTTGATACAATTGCCGACGCTAGCTGCGTTTCCATAGAACTATTTTACCAATTCAGAAAATACTCTCGCCTCATCCCCAGACCCTCCCGAATATCATTGTAGTTAAATTGCAATAGCGGAGAATCTGGATGTACCTCCTGCCTGACATAGTTATGGCCGAAGAAAAATAGCCAGGCGATCAGGCGGGAGGCTTTGAGCATACCGAAGCGCTCTAGTCCTTCCCTGACCCGCTTGATATTACCTACCGCTGCACTGCGGCTGAACCCCATCAGTTCCCCTATCTCGTCATAAGTGGCCCCAATCATAAACAGATAGCCGCTCTCCTGCTGTACCCGCGTCATCATACTGGCCATTGCACCGTTAAGGCTTTTATCGGGGTGGAGGCAGTGAGAGAGAATAAAGGGCTTGGGGTCACGCTTTTTTTGTTCTGGGCTTCTTATATCGTAAAAGTTTGAAGTCAAACAGGCGGACTTATTCGTCACATACTGTTTGATCACCTTTCGTCTGTACATCTCCCGCCATATTTCAAAGCTGCTCAGCTTATCCATCCCCTCACTGATCAGTACCGTTTTGCAATGGTGAATGTATTGCTCAGTAGTACCACTGGTGATGCCCATGATTTTACCTGCTTGCTCCGCCGTGGCACCAAGCAGCGTATAGAGATAAAAGCACTGAAAGTGTCTGGGTGAAAACAGGGAGGCGAACTGGCAGTCCAGCTGTTCGTTTGCGCTGATGTAACGACGTAACATTTTTACCACGCTTTTTTAATGCTTTTAGTGAACGCAGAAATGTTGGGTTGTTTTATAGGCTGATTGGTTAAAAAGACAACAAATTAGGTGTAATAATTCTTAACTGTTTTTTATCTCCTGCACTGATAGAGTTTAACCACACCTTGCAGTTTGCAAATGCAATTTGCAAATAAGACGAACAGATGAAGAGATTGGGTTTGCTATAGCCGTTAAAGGGGGGGAAGCCTCCTTGGTAGTGGCCTCTCTTTGCCGTTATTAGAAGAATTATAGTGATGTCTCGATTAAATAATAAAGTGGCTTTGGTGACCGGTGCCGCCCAGGGGATTGGGCGGGCCATTGCGGCGTTGTTTGTAAAAGAGCAGGCAACCGTCATTATGACTGACCTTCACAATCAGCCTGAAGATCCCTTGCCCGGGGTGGATTATTATCCGCTGGATGTTGCCAGTGAGCGTTGCTGGCGTGATGTGGTAGCGCTGATTAAAAAGAAGTACGGTCGGCTTGATATTCTGGTTAACAATGCCGGGGTGACCGATTTAAGGTTCTGCCAGGGAACCATGCAAGACCCCGAGCATGTCGATATGGCGTGTTGGGATCAGGTGCACGATGTTAATTTAAAAGGCGTGGTGCTTGGGTGTAAGTATGGTATTGGCCTGATGAAGGAGTCGCAGGCGGCCAGTATTGTTAATATTTCTTCCGTGGCGGGTATGATTGGTATCCCTGGCTCCGTCGCCTATGCCTCCAGCAAGGCCGCAGTGAGAAATCACACCAAGTCTGTGGCTGTACACTGCGCTGAGAAGCGTTATCACATCCGCTGTAATAGCATTCACCCTGGCGCTATCGATACCGAGATCTGGAAGCCTATGTATGGTGATAACCCTAAGCATAAGGATGTATTTATGGGGATGCTGGCTAAAGGTATCCCTATGAACCGCTTGGGTACAGCCAGGGAGGTGGCGTATGCCGCGCTTTATCTGGCATCGGATGAGTCGTCTTATGTGACCGGCTCTGAGCTGACCATTGATGGCGGATTGTTAGCAACCAGTGTGGCTGGCGAACTCGATTAAGCCACCAAGGGCGGGTCTGCCCAGGCTCGCTGTGACACTTTCTAGTGATTAACTGACGTTGGCAGTGGTTAATAAAAATAATTTTAAGGCATGAACCGGAGTGTTCACGATTATGATGTGTTCTGAATCAACCCTGTTTACACATAACGAAGCCGTAGCCACTATTTCATTAATCTCTCAGCAGTTAGAAAAAAGAGGTGGTGAATTAGACCGTATCCAGCTTTCCGCAATGGGGAAGATATTGAGCCTTGTGCATTTGGTATTAACCGATCAAAACACTAAAGAGAAAAAATAATCTTAGGAGGGGATACCCTCCTTTATTCTTTCTTAGCAGCAGATAGTATTTTTTCTCCCCATAGTTCATAGGCTTTTCGTTGGTCATCTAGCCAGTCATGTTTATTGTAAATCTTCATTACGCCAGTGAGTTCGTGACCTAGCATCTTCTCAGTTACGTGGGGCATGATGTCGCATTCAGAAAGCCGGGTGGATAGTGTGCGTCTGAAATCATGGGAAACGAAAGGAGCCGTAATTTTTCCCTCTTTTACTAAGCGTGCCCTCATTCGCCTTATAATTGTATTAATGACAGAAGCTGAAGCAGGATTTTTCTGCTGCTGAACAGCAGGAATAAGAAAACCTTGTTCCCCGTATATATCCCAAAGTTCTCGAATTATCTTTTCTGATTCTTTAGTAATAGGCCGCCTGATCGGTTTGTTGGTTTTACTTAATTCTTTAGGTACAGTCCAGATCATCTCCTTCATATCAAAGTGGTTACGCTCAGCATTTCTTATTTCTCCCTGGCGGCAGGCAAACAGCATACAAAGCCTGATGCAGTTCTTGGTTGAAGGTAGGCAGCCAGTTTGTGAAATAGCTTTCCAGATTTCGCCGCACTCATTCAGGGTTAATACCCGCTCTCCAATATCAGGTGGAATGCCGATGTCATCCACTTGGATATTTAATAGCTCTATATGACCAATCATTTTTCGGCGTTTGCACCACCGAAATATAGCTTTTCCAGATTTGAGCAAGGAGCCTGCCAGTTTTGGGTTTGCTTCTGAAATTTCGTCGAACCACTCAAGCCATTCATCATGGCTCACTCGATCAATAGCTTGTCCTTTGAAAAGCTGACTGAAATGATTTTTACATACACTTTTGTAAAGACCTTGATAGGATGGTTTCAGTTTTTTTGCACGTTTCTCTAAAAAAGCATTTGTACAATCCTCTGCTGTTACGGCGGCCTGATTTTTATTGGATTCTTTCCAACCAAGTCTAGGATCTATACCATCAGATAGGATATTTCTTATATCCGGGATTAGCTCTCTGGCGGCTTTCAATCCCAGATCGGGATAACGGCCTAGGGTCAGCCGAGCGGGTTTGTTATTAAATCTGAACCTGTATTGCCAAGCTATAGTGCCTTTTTTACTGATCCTAACGCTTAGACCATCCCGGTCTGATAGTTCCGGGTTGCCAGAATACGGCTTACCTTCGATATTTCTGAGCTTTGTATCTGATAACGGCATTGAGCACTCTTTTTATGCGTACATTTTTTATAACGAGTGTGTACATAATAGTAAAAAAATAGGTCATTACAATATATGTACACATTTATGTACGCACTATGGCGTGATGCAGGGTGAAATAATGTTGTTTTTAATGAAACAAAATGAAGGGTTTGAGTGGTTAAGCCCTTTAAAATAAAGAGTTTATGTTGTTTTTATAAACAAACTTGAAAGGTTATTAAATGAATAGCTTTTACTGGCATGATTATGAAACATCCGGAACGGACCCGGCTATGGACTGGCCTGTGCAGTTTGCAGGTATCAGGACTGACTCTGAGTTGAATGAAATTGGTGAGCCGTTAAATATTTTCTGCAAGATTCCAAAAGATCATTTGCCGCATCCTGAAGCTTGCCTGGTGACGGGGCTTGACCCTTGGCAAATCAATGAAAAAGGGTTGGTTGAGCCTGAGTTTATTGCTCAAATCCATCAGGCGCTTATGCAGCCCGGCACCTGCTCTGCTGGCTACAACTCCATTCGTTTTGATGATGAAGTGACACGGCATAGCCTCTACAGAAATTTTTACGACCCTTATGCCCGTGAATGGCAAAATGGCAATAGTCGTTGGGATTTGATTGATCTGGTTCGACTGACAGCCGCACTGCGGCCTGATGGCATCAACTGGCCCCTGAGGGAGGATGGGTTAAAAAGTTTCAGGCTGGAGGAGTTAACCGTTGCCAACGGCATTGAACACGGGGCGGCCCATGATGCGCTCTCTGATGTCAGAGCCACCATTGCCATTGCCAGGTTAATAAAAACAAAGCAGCCAAAGGTTTATGACTTTGTACTGAAAAACCGTGGTAAACGTGAAGCGGCTGCGTTGCTGAACTTGGCGGTAAAGAAACCCGTGGTTCACGTATCCGGGATGTTTGGTGCGGAGAAAAACTGTCTGTCTGTGGTGATACCACTGGCAGAGCACCCCATTAATCGTAATGGCATTATTGTTTATGATCTTTCAGTGAACCCGCAGTCTTTATTGTCGCTTTCTGTAGAACAGGTTCAGGAACGACTTTTTACCCGTTTGGAAGAGCTTGCTGAAGGTTCTGACCGCATTCCCCTGAAAGTGGTGCATTTAAATAAGTGCCCGGTATTGGCACCACTGTCAGTATTAAAACCAGAAGACTGCCAGCGACTGCAGCTTGATATGAGCCTTATTAAAAGGCACTGTGACCTTCTGCTTGAGCATTCCGAGGTTTATGAAAAGGTGAAGAAGGTGTTTTCTGAGCCGCCTTCGGTGAGTCATGATGACCCTGATTTAATGCTTTATTCTGGTGGCTTCTTTTCACCGGAAGATAAGGACCGTATGAGGCAGATTGTTACTGCTGCTCCTGAAACGTTGCCAGGTCTTGGACTCTCTTTTGATGATGGCCGACTGGATGAAATGCTGTTTCGCTATAGAGCGCGACATTTTTCAGATACTTTGGATAAAGAAGAGGAGGGCGTCTGGCGACAAATGTGTATTGATCGATTGACTAAGCCAGGGGTGCGACGGTTTGGTTTTTCTGAATTTTTGGCAGAGCTTGAGGATTCCAGAGCACGCCATGCCGATGCAGATAAACGACTGATTCTGGATAAGCTAAGTGATTATGCTGTTAAATTAAAGGCTGAGTTCAGTTAATCAATGCATGATACTTATTTTCGAGCCATATGGACGAACTGCTCTATATGACTCGAAAATAGCCGCTCTGTTGAGAATGAAACAGAGATAAATCGTATTACATGGTACTGATTGTTGAGGTCCGTCTGACAACCTGGTTAAAGTGCTCTGAAAGACGACCATAAATGGTTGGCTTTTCGATATAGTCGATAGCGCCTGCTTTTATTGCTGCAACAGCACTGGCGACATCACTGTGGTGCCCAAGAATAATAACCGGGACGTTTTCTTGCCTGCTGCCAAGCAAGCCCAATAGATCAAGAGCCTGGCCAGTGGGTCGGTCATTCGCTGCAACAATGCAGGAAGGTTGCGCTGACTCAATGGCCTTGAGTAAATCATTATCCGACTGAAAGCAGTGCAGGCTTAGGGATTTTTCCTCACAAAGACTGCGAATAGTATCTGTTATTGCTGTATCTTGCTCAAGAAGATAAACAGTTGCTGATTTTGCCAGATTCATGAGAGCAGCCTTGCTATATAATGAGTGATCAATGCCAATTTTTGGATCAGTCAGTTACAGGTGTATGGGTTCATTGTTACATCCATAACTGAATTCTTCCTCACCTTCTTGGTGAATACGTTTACAGTAAGGCTGTTTTGTTCAACCTTGACTCTATAAATCTTCCGATTAAATAGCAGTTTTCAATTACTACTCACAGGAAAGAGCATAGTATTGATTAGAGACTGTTTTAATGCTGTATTGCAAATACCTGTTACCTGAATAGTTAGGGGCAGAGCCCTGTTAACAGCCTCTCTGCTACCGAGTTTAGGAGTAGTCTCTAATTTGCTGAATGGAGGGATGTACTTGACGTTGTTCGGGGAGTACCTAAGCATGCAAGATCCGGTGCGGTTGATCAAACAGGCATTGTTTTTTGGGACTTAAAGGTAGCTATTGCCCCTTTAAGAGGAAGGGGATAACCCTAGTTCAGAAGGAGTGGATCCCGATGATGGAAAAAGGACGTTTGAACCGGGGTAGTGGATTATTTTTTATTTAAAACTAAGCCCCATAAAAATGGGGCTACTTGCACTATCTGGGCTATTCAATAATATTGCGGCGTTTAGCCATTATTATTTGAAGTTAAACTCACCTTCAAGGTGTTCTTTCACTTGCATAACCTGTCTAACCAGGTGTGCCAGTGATTTGGTGCCCATTTTTTCCATTACCCGGGAACGGTGAATTTCAACAGTTCTCTGGCTCAGGTTGATGTCAGCGGCAATGACTTTATTCGCTTTACCTTCGACAACGTGATGCAGGACTTCACGCTCTCTGTCAGTCAGGGTGGACAGACGACGCAGGATTTCCTTGTGTTCAAGCAGTTCTCTGCGCTGCTGAGTGTCCAGTTTTAATGCATCGTTAATCAGATCCAGAAGCTCCTGGTCACGGAAAGGCTTCTGGATGAAGTTCATGGCACCGTCTTTGATCGCTTGAACAGCCATCGGTACATCACCATGGCCAGTGATGAAAATGATGGGCAGAATGCAGTGCATTTCATTGAGTTTGCTTTGAAGTTCAAGGCCACTCATGCCGGGCATGCGAATGTCCAAAACGATACAGCCCGGGCGGTTTTCATCATAGCATTCAAGAAAATCGGCCGGGGAGGAGAACGCTTCGACTGCCTGTCCTACGGACTTCATCAGCATCTTCAGCGAGTCACGCACCGCCTCGTCATCATCGATGATAAAAACGGTGGGTTCTTGCTTAATGTCCTGTTGCTGCATAATGACTCCACTGTGTGCAAGTTGCCGCTTAAAAAAATTAAACAGGTGCCGCCAAACCCGCTCGCTAATCTGGATGTTCAGAAGCCAAAATGTGCCTAAAAAC
Source organism: Endozoicomonadaceae bacterium (assembly GCA_965224475.1). Taxonomy (GTDB): domain Bacteria; phylum Pseudomonadota; class Gammaproteobacteria; order Pseudomonadales; family Endozoicomonadaceae; genus Endonucleibacter. The sequence goes on from CBDCZK010000003.1 coordinate 26,486, forward strand.
GGAATGCTTAACGGCTGTGTAATAGGGTCATAAGTGTAGCAGAGGTTTCGTATCAGAGTCCTGTTCACACTTATGTCACCAGAACCCAGTCAAATGGCATTAATGCCTAGAATCAGTGGATTGAGGTCAGTCGTTTGCATGTCTTTAGCTTATTTTTTACGCACTGTTTTGTATGAGCTTGACGAGATGCGCAATCTTAGACGATATATACGAATATGTAACTAGGGAAAATACGAGGTGTGTAGTGATGACTTCGTGTAGTGATAACATTCCCCGGGATAAATTATCTGTTTCCAAAATAATAAAAAGCCCGCTATTAAGCGGGCTTTTTTGGTATCAGCGGGCCTGATTAGTGAGTGGTACCACTCAGGTCAAGCGGTGCAACCATGTTGGCTGGCTTGAGGATTTCTGCCAGCTGATCTTCGCTCAGCAGCTTCTCTTCCAGAACCAGGTCAATAACACGACGACCGCTCTTCAGGGCTGCCTTGGCAATCCGGCTGGAGTTTTCATAGCCCAGGTATGGGTTCAGTGCAGTTACCAGGCTGACACTGCGATCCAGGTAGCCCTGGCAAGCTTCAGGGTTGGCAGTGATGCCTTTAACACACTTCTCTTCCAGCATTTGCATGCCGTTGGTCAGCTGCTGGATGGACTCCAGAATCTTGTAGACCAGTACAGGTTCCATAGCATTCAGCTGCAGTTGGGCAGCTTCAGAAGCCATGGTTACAACCAGGTCGTTACCAATGACGTGGTAAGCGATTTGGCTCATGCACTCAGGGATAACCGGGTTAACTTTACCAGGCATAATGGAGGAACCTGGCTGCATTTCTGGCAGGTTGATTTCGTTCAGGCCACAGTTAGGTCCGCTGGATAGCAGACGCAGGTCGTTGCTGATTTTGGACAGTTTAACGGCCAGACGCTTCAGGGAGCTGGAGAAGATAACAAAAGCACCCATATCGGAGGTGGCTTCTACCAGGTCTCCCGCCAGAATCATCTCTTCACCGGAGATTTCAGACAGGTATTTAACGGCCAGAGGCGCATAACGGCTGTCTGCAGTGATACCGGTACCGATAGCTGTACCACCCAGGTTGATTTCACGCAGCAGGGCAGCCATGTCAGAAATGCGCTGGATGTCTTCGCCAACGGTGGTAGCAAATGCTTGGAATTCCTGACCCAGGGTCATAGGCACAGCGTCCTGCAGCTGAGTACGACCAACTTTCAGGATATCCTTGAACTCATCTGCCTTGGCTTCGAAAGCCGCTTTCAGGCTTTCGAGAGCAGTGATCATGCTTTTGTGCTTGAGTACCATCGCCAGACGCATGGCAGTTGGGTACACATCGTTAGTGGACTGAGCCATGTTAACGTGTGTGTTAGGGTGCAGGTGATCGTACTGGCCGCGCTCGTAGCCCATGATTTCCAGGGCACGGTTGCAGACAACCTCAGTGGCATTCATGTTGGTGGAGGTACCGGCACCACCCTGAATCATGTCAACAACAAAATGCTCGCGCAGGCTGCCGTCAATGATTTCGTCACAGGCTTTGGCAATGGCTTCAGCTTTAACAGCTTCCAGCATGCCCAGATCGCGGTTCGCCAGAGCACAGGCCTTTTTAACCATCGCCAGAGCGCGTGGCACATTCGGGTAGTGACTCAGCTTGACACCGGTAATATCAAAGTTGTCCATAGCCCTCTGGCTTTGAATGCCGTAGTAGGCACTGCTAGGTACCTTAGCTTCACCAAGAAGGTCGTGTTCGATTCTGTAATCGAGATCCTGTGTCATGCTTGATCACCACCATTATATGGGTTAAACAGCCGATCCTGAGGAAGTTAATAACCCATTAAAATAAGATCGACTGGTAATGGCGTTAGTCTGTTCTTAGGTAGAATTATCAGCAATAAGAATAACTACTTAGATGCTCAAAAGTTATCATATATTGCTACAGGATCACACTAAGACACGGGTGGGGAGCCGATAGTGTAAGCCTTTTTTGTGGGGGCATTCATTGAGGTTTATCAATAAATGTCGCTAAATTTTATTGACCTGTTTCGCTAGCCGTTGGTGTTTATTATTTAAATCATTATGTGCTTTGAGTGTCGTACCGAGCAGGGTGGGAATGCCACTTAGTCCATATACTTCTCTTCTTCCTTAACTTCCTGAACCCAGCGGAAGACTTCTGCAACAGGTTCAATAAGTTCACTGGGAATATACTTTGCGATATCGACATCAAACAGGGCGTGGGCAAGAGGAACGTTCTCAAGTACAGGGATGCCTTCTTTCTCTGCCACTTTTACTATAAAGCGGGCATGGGCACCTCTGCCTTTCACCATGATCATGGGTAAGGGCGTTTTACCTTGTTTATAATGTAAGCCAATGGCCAGATGAGTCGGGTTTTTGATAACAACATCGGATTTTTTAGTGTTGTCTGCGGAGTTGAGAATCTCCTGGTGAATCTCTTTACGCTTGCTTTTTATCTCCGGGCTACCTTCCATCTCCTTGTATTCTCTTTTTACTTCATCCTTGGTCATTCGCTGCTGTTTCATAAAATTGTGCCGTTCGAACATATAGTCGGCAATGGCAATAATGACAAAGGCAACGGCAGCGTACAGGAGCAGTTCTTTCATTAACTCCCCTGCAACCGGCAAGATGCAGCTGGTCCCACAATAAGGGAGGTTAATCATGTCGTTAAGACTGCCTTTAATAACAAAGTAAACAACAAAGGAGAGGAACACGATTTTGATGATCGACTTAAAGAACTCCACCAGGTTTTTAAGTGCAAAAATTTTTTTCACACCCTGAACCGGGTCTATTTTTTTGATATCCGGTTTAACTGATTCACCAGAAAAAAGAACACCAAATTGCATAACGTTGCCAAAAATAGCTGAAAACATGGCAACCAGAACCAGGGGCATTAGCAGCCAAATAGATTCATCCAGTATGACTGTGACGACCACTTTTAACGCAAATAAAAATTTCTCGTTATAAACTTCCGCTGGTAGTAAAACCATTTGTTCAATGGTTTCCATATACTGTTCACTCATTGCCCATATTGTCGCCAGTACAGCAATGAGTCCAAAGGTTCCTGAAACCTCCTTGCTTTTAACAACCTGGCCTTTTTTTCGGGCATCACGAAGTTTTTTGGGGGTGGGGTCTTCGGTTTTTTCACCGCTCATTGCCAGAGCACCCCCAGCGTTTTAAATATTTCAGTTACATCCATCTGATATTTTCGGGCCAGGTGCATGATGGTTCCCACATAAAAAACCAGGATGGCCGCAGCCACGCCACTTTTTATTGGCATGGCCAGAATAAATACGTTGAGCTGCGGTGCGGAACGGCTGATCAGGGCAATGCCGAATTCAGTAATAAACATGGCAATTACAACAGGGGCTGATAACCACATGGCCAGACTGACAATTAAATCAAACTGATTGAGAAAAAAGACCGTCGCTTTCATATTCAATTGAGGGACATAACTGAAAACAGGCCAGGCCTGATAGCTTAAAAAGACATTGTTAAGCATTAATAAAAACAGACCGCTGGTCATCATCAGGGCAATAAATGCCTGAGAGAACAAAATACCAAGAGGGGAGGTTTCTGCGCCTGAAAAAGGGTTCATGGTGCTGGCCATGGAAGCACCACGCTGGTTGTCTATAAAAAATCCTGCCGATTCCAGAGCCCAGAAGGGAATGGCAATGCAATAACCAAGAATGGCTCCAATAATCACTTCCTTAATAACAATGCCGCCTGTGGTGAATATAGGAACCGCTTCGTCTGGCTTGCCTTCGGCTATCATCGGGTGCAGAAACAGTACCATGCACATGCAGATACCGTTACGAATCATGGTCCCGCCCAATACTTTTTTATGGAGCATGGGAAGCACAGTGAATAGCGCCAGTAACCTTGGTAACCCCATAGCCAGCACATAAAACCACTCTTTCATTTCACCAGCGGGTATCACCATAGGCTAAAGCCCCGGAATCTGGTTCATGATGGCCAGGGAGTAGTTGTAAACTTCAATGCCCATCCAGCGGGCGGTGAGTAGAATACTGATGATGACAGCAATCAGTTTGAAGGCAAACGGCAGGGTCTGCTCCTGAATCTGGGTCAGCGCCTGAATTAAACTAATCAACAGACCCACAGCTGACGCTGCAACGATAGGTGGCATGGACAGTATCAGGGTTAACAATAGCGCCTGGGCTGTCAGAGAAATAATGTCTGGATCAATCATTTCCTCTCCTCCTAGCCTACGCCGTAGCTCAAAACCAGCCCATGGGTCAGCCGTGTCCAGCCATCGAGCATAACAAAGAGCAGTAATTTGAACGGCAGAGAGATAGTCATGGGGGAGACCATCATCATACCCATGGCCAAAAGAATGTTTGAAACAATCAAATCAATAACAATAAAAGGTAGATAGAGTAAAAATCCGATTTGAAATGCCTTGGCTAATTCGCTGATACAGAACGCTGGCATCAAAATCATGAAATCATCTTCTGCCAGGTCTTCGCGGTACTTTTCTGGCCAGAGAACTCCGGCCGTTTTAAGAAAAAATCCCCGCTCTCTTCTATTGGTATTCTTTTTCAGGAAAATTCGGTAAGGCTCAGCAGCAGCTTTGATGCTATCGACCCAGGACATATCTTCAACAGTAAAACTGAGTTCCTCTTTGGTAATGATTTCACTGGCTTCATAACCAACCGGGGCCATGATATAAAGCGTAAGTATAATGGCCAGGGCGTTCATGGCTATATTGGGAGGAATTTGCTGCAAGCCGGTGGCGTTTCTTAGTATGGAAAACACCACAACCAATTTTAAAAATGAAGTACCCAGTACGGCAAAAAAGGGAATGAGCGACATCAGCGCCAGAGGGAGTAGCAGATAAAAAGGGCTTGTTAAAGTAATGGCGCTATCCATAGCTTATGCCTGCTGTTGAGACTCTGTCCTGTAAGAAACAGACTTTTAGGGCTGTTTCCAGGGTTTTAGCCTTTTTTAAGTTCAATAATTTTGGCACCCAGCCGGTTCTCAATTTGTACCAGCTGACATTCGGCAATGACTTTACCGTTGGCACGGATACGGACTGGCTGTTCTATGGGACGATCCAAATCAAAGATATAGCCTGGTTGCATCTGTTCAACTTCACTGGCATTAAACTGCTGGCGGCCAATTTCAAACAGCAGCTCAATGGCTATATTGGATAGATCAATACCTTCCTGGGACTCATCCGCATGGTGCTCTTCCTGGTGCTCCTGCTCTTCTTCCATGGGTGCGATCCTCTGTTGAATGGTGATTTGTGAGTCTTCGGCTTCTCCCAGAAATGCCAGTTGCGAGTTAACTCGAATAATCAGGTGTTGCCCGGTGACGTATTGCTGTAAAAACACAATATCGCCCAGTTCAAGGCTTTTAATTTCATCGGCAGACAATAATGTACGGCCAAGCTCTAATCCTGCCCAGACAGGTAAATCAGCATGTTTTTCATGTGGCTTGAGCGATAGGCCATTTAAAAGGCTAAATACGGTCTGGCAAAGAGGAGTCTGGGCTTTACAAACGGTGCCACCGATATTGATGGTCATATCAAGCCCTGTACCTGAACTATTTTGCTGGTTGCTTACTTCAAGGCCTTTCAGGTTGGCGGAAATACCAAATAACTGGGCAAACTGCTGCAGTGATGGCGTAAAGTTATAATGCAAAGCAGCCATCAGCAGATCATTGGGTAATGCCGTGACAGCCTGGTGGTCGAGGTTCCCTGGTAATAGAAACGAAATCGCCTGCTTTTCCAGGGCAATGGTTACGCTTTCATTGTTGATTTCCAGTATCAGCTGGTAATCCAGTGGTGAAGTGTTTTCGCAGGCAGATAGACTCAGGGTGCCCTGGTGTTCTGCAATGGTTAAAGGATGCTTAGTTTGCCGGGATGTCAGCAGCCTGCCCAGATTGACATAGTCTGGTGTTACTTTTGGCAGTTCCAGCAGCTCAGCAGTCATTCGTTACCTACACGGGTTTGTTATTATCGTCATTATCTTCTTCAGAGGCATACTCATTACGTGAACGCCCGTCATTCTGGTCGTTGGTATCATCGGCCATATTAAAGTTGATCTGAACATTCTCCCCACTGAATCGGTCATCAAGGTGTTTTTGCAGACTGGCCTGGTGCTGGGCCAACAGGTTATGGGTTTCAGCAGAGGTGGTATTCATGGTGACAGTTAATTCACCTGCATGACGGTGAATCCTGACTTCTGTACCCGGTAAAATATTGTCTTTGATTGAGATTCTTATCTCTGCACCGTTTATTGCATCCTTGGCTGATACCTGAATCTGATCCGCCATCTTCTGTAATGCGGCCTCCACTTCCTTGACGCTTCTGGTTTGCTGTATCTCTTTCAGCTGAACATCTGTTTTTAGCTGCGTTTCCTGAATTTGGGCGAATGCCATATCCATTAGATGATCGCGGTTGCCGCCACCGCCTTGGCCATCTTTCTGGTCTTTCAGGCGCTGTTCCAATAGTTCTTTTGCATGTCGGCTTTGCTCGGCAAACAGACTATCAAGATCCTGGTCGCCTTTTTTCTCGCCATCGCCTTTTTTGGGCTTATCTTTTTTTTCCATCTGTTTGGAAAAGCGAGCGGCTTCATCTTCCGAGACTTTCTGGCTGGACTGGTTTTGCTGAGCCTGCTCATTTTGATTTTGCTGATTTGTCTGGGAGCTTTGGTCTATTTGCATGGGGCTGGCCTCATAGTTATTGTCTTAGCTGTTAGTTTTTTGGTCGAACGGTAAACTCTTCCATTTCGAGGTCTTCAAGCCTCTGGGCTTCCTTCAGCGCCTCTTCATCCAGTACTTTTTTAAACTCTTCAAACTTGTCTACAGCCTGTAATGCTTTTCTATGAGCTTCCCTTGCTTCCTCAAGTTCATCTTCAGCTTCGAGGACTTTGTTTTTTGCTTCCTCTATTTCTTGCTCAAGTACAGCGTCTTTTTCCCGTAACATGGCCACTTTCTGTTTCAGAAAATCAAGGTCGTGTTGCCTGACTTGAGTGTTCATTATGTTATCGTATAGATGTTGCTCTTCTTTACAGCGCCACTGTATATAGTCTTCAAGCTCTTGTTCACAGTCATGCTGATGCTGCTTCGCTGCAGCCAGATGGTTTTTACAACGGGCAACCTCTTCGCTGGCTGATTTTTCACGGATTTCCTTAACCCTGAGCAGCTCATCCAGCATCAGACACCTGTAACTTGTCTGAGCTGAGCAATAATGTCATCGTATGACATGAATTCATCAGTACGTTGACGCAGAAATCCCCGAAGGTCATCTATTTTGCTGAGTGCTTCATCGGCAACGGCATCGGCCCCGGATTTATACTCCCCTACCTTGACCAGCAGCTCGATTTCCTCGTATTTTGCCAATAATTCTCTGAGCTTACCGGCAGCGGCAAGGTGCTCTTCCGGAACAATGGCATTCATAACCCGGCTGGCGCTGGAAAGAACATCAATTGCGGGGTAGTGGTTTGCTGCTGCCAGCTTTCTTGAAAGAATAATATGCCCATCAAGAATCGAACGGGTTTCATCGGCTACAGGCTCGGTCATATCATCCCCTTCCACCAATACTGTATAAAGGGCAGTGATAGAACCAGTGTGGGACATACCAGCTCTTTCCATTAATTTAGGCAGAGTGGCAAAAACTGAGGGTGGGAAGCCTCTTCGTGTGGGGGGCTCCCCGGCAGCCAAGCCTATTTCACGCTGGGCCCTGGCAAAACGGGTAACAGAATCCATTAGTAACAGAACTCTCTTACCGCGATCACGAAAATATTCTGCTACGGCAGTAGCGGTGTAAGCGGCCTTGGAGCGTTCCATGGATGATTTGTCCGATGTCGCTACGATAATAACGGACTTTTTAACACCCTCAGGCCCAAGGTCATGCTCAATAAATTCTCTGAGTTCCCGACCCCGTTCGCCAATCAGGGCAAGTACCGTTACATCAACCTCTGCCCCTTTAACCAGCATGGAAAGCAGGGTACTTTTACCACCGCCGGCTGCCGCAAATATCCCCATACGCTGGCCTTCACCACAGGTTAAAACACCATCCATCACCCTGAGCCCCAAAGGCAGCGGCCGGTCGATGATCTTGCGGGTCATGGGGTCTGGACTATCTGCATATACCGGATACCAGGTTTCTGGCTCTATCCCTTCAAATGCGGTTTTATCGAGGGGGTTGCCCATGCCATCAAGAACATGCCCCAGTAAATGAGAGCCAACACCTACATGGTGAACCGTGCCGGTGGGAATTACTTCGGTGCTGGATGAAATGCCCAGAATATCGCCCAAGGGGGATAAAACGGTTTCATGCCCTTGAAAGCCAACCACCTCGGCATAGCCTTCTTCGGTATCACTGGGTGAAACCAGTTTGCAGAGTTCCCCTATTTTAACGTTGGGGACCGCTGCTTTAATGATCATTCCCTGCACTTCTGTGACTCGTCCCCTGATATCCACCAGGGGGCTGCCTTCAACAGCATGTTGCAACGAATTGGTTAGATAGTTCAGTGCATCAGCCACGTCCGTGTCTCCTTGTTACCGCTGTTAGGCTAGTACTCCGTTTTACTCGTCTAACGCAGTCGGAAGGCTGCTTTTTGAGCCACTGAACCCTGCAAAATCATTGAAACGGAGTATTAAGTGTCCACCAATTTAGGTGTCCTGAATTGTTTATCGGCATACTCACAACATATTTTTCTTTTGAATTATCTTATTTAGCGGAATGACTGCTTGGTGATTTCCTTGCTCGATTGAGTGCTAGAGTGTTTTTATTTCGAGAAAGAGCTAATAAATAGAGAGGGAAAGGAGTTATGGTATGACTCAGCATTGAGACTTGGTTCGAAATTCTGAGTACTGCTGGGTATGGTGGTTAAACCATCATACCCATATCGCCTGGTCCGCCAGCAGGTGGTTTTGATGCGGGCTTGCTGGCACCGGATGCGCTGCCATTACCGCCTTTGCCACCACTTTGTTTGCTGTTTTCAATTTCACCGACGATCCACTCCAGGGTGTTTACAAACTTTTCCAGAGTTGACTCAAACGTACCGTAATCAGAAGATGCCTGCATGGAACGAATTAACAGTATTTCTGATTTATCATGATTCAACGCCAGGAAGGCGCCTTGCATACTGTGGTGCTGCAGATTGAAAGAGAGCAGCGTTTCATAAAGGTCTATTTTACCAGTGTCATGGGCGTCCATGGGTTTTACGGAAGCAACAAAGACTAATGCTTCATCTTCCTCCAGGTACTCCATATTGACGACCAGGGTGTCATCGAAGCAAAGGCCACAGGCATCGTGTTCATTGAGGCTGAGTTCCCCCAAGCCAATACTCTTGGCAAAATGCTGTAAATTTTCTTCGACGTTCTGCTTGAATGACATCGACCATACCCTCCGCTGGTAGCTAGTCAGTAACAGGTAATAGTGAAACTAACTTTTAGTATATATCGCTCTTTCCATTTAAGTTGTGAAATCGGCCGATAACTTCCAAATTTTTATTTTTTAGAGAGCATGCTGCCAAAATTGTGACATTTTATAGAGTGGATATCCGAAAGATTTAACGATGTGTCGGGTTTATAATAGGGTTTTTATCCTTAAGGGTGCCAAGTGACGAGTGATATGCAGTGGATGACTGAAGCCCTGATTGAAGCAAAAAAAGCAGCTGCTAAAGGGGAGGTTCCCGTTGGGGCGGTTGTTGTTCATAACAATGAGGTAATAGCCAGAGCCTATAATCAGCCTATTTCAACTTCTAACCCTGTTGCTCATGCTGAAATTCTTGCACTGCAACAGGCTGCCAAAGCGCTTGGTAATTACCGCTTAATTGACTGTGACCTTTATGTGACCCTGGAACCCTGCACAATGTGTGCCGGGGCGATTATACACAGCAGGGTTCGGCGTGTGGTTTACGGTGCGCTGGAGCCCAAAGCTGGTGCGGTAGCGAGTGTGACAAAAGTACTTGAGCAACCCCAGATGAATTATAGGGTTGAATCTACAGGAGGGGTGTTGGCAGAAGAGTGCAGCCAGATTATCAGTGATTTTTTTAAGCTGAGACGGCAGCAGATCAAGGAGGAAAAACAGCGGTTGCGGTATAGCTGAGCATATCAATTGACTGAGAATGGGCTGTCAGCTGGTATAAAATTTGGTCTATGTGAAAAGCGTGGTGCAATTGCTGGTTTCCGAAGGGGGGTTTCGATTATGATAGCGCTCCTTGATCCCACCTGAGTTGAGTCCGAGGACAGGCCTTAATATGCTGATACTGCGTGGCGCCCCCGCACTTTCTACATTTCGAAGCCAAAAAATACTGGCGACCTTACAAAGTAAAGTACCGACTATCACAGGACTATTAGCTGAATATCAGCACTTTGTAGTGACCAGCAGTAATTTGGATAGCAGGCAAAATGAAATTCTCTCCCGGTTGCTGACATATGGTCCCAGGCAAGACCAGACAGAGCCTGAAGGGTATAGTTTTGTTGTTATTCCTCGTTTTGGCACCATTTCCCCTTGGTCTAGTAAGGCGACTGATATTGCTCATAGCTGTGGTCTTGAGCAAATAAAAAGAATTGAAAGGGGGGTGGCGTACTATATCTCCACCAGTAATAAAGCTGGTGAAGGGAATGAGTTGACCAAAAAACAAAAAACAAAGATCAGGGATGTGCTCCATGACCGGATGACAGAGGTGGTGATTGACGAGCTACATGCTGCAGAACCACTGTTCAGTGAGTCAACGCCCGCGCCATTAAGTGCTGTGGCTGTTTTATCTGAAGGTCGGGCGGCTCTTGAAAAGGCTAATAATGCATTGGGCCTTGCCCTGGCAGATGATGAAATTGATTATCTACTTGATAGCTATACCAAGCTCGACAGGGATCCTACAGATGTTGAGCTGATGATGTTTGCCCAGGCCAATTCTGAGCATTGTCGGCATAAAATATTTAATGCCTCCTGGACTATTGATGGTGAAGACCAGGATCTGTCATTGTTTAAAATGATCCGCAACACCCATGAGATGAACAGCGAAGGTGTTTTGTCAGCCTATAAAGACAATGCGGCTGTTATTAAGGGCTTTCATACCAAACGTTTTTATCCTGCACCTGACACCAGGGAATATGGCTACTCTGATGAAGATGCCCATATCCTCATGAAAGTAGAGACCCATAACCACCCGACGGCTATTTCACCCTGGCCCGGCGCCTCAACAGGTGCAGGTGGAGAAATCCGGGATGAAGGCGCAACCGGTAAAGGTGCAAAGCCAAAAGCAGGACTAACCGGTTTCTCCGTTTCAAACCTGAATATTCCAGGGTTTCAGCAGCCATGGGAAACACCCTATGGAAAGCCAGATCGTATTGTCTCTGCGCTGGATATCATGCTGGAAGGCCCCCTGGGTAGTGCCGGTTTCAATAATGAATTTGGGCGACCGAACCTTTGTGGTTATTTCCGCACGTTTGAAACATCGGTTGATGGTGCAGCTGGAGACGAAGTTCGGGGTTACCATAAACCGATTATGCTGGCTGGGGGCATGGGTAATATTCGTGAGGATCACGTTGAAAAGGGTAGTATCCCGGTCAAGGCCAGTTTAATTGTTCTCGGTGGGCCTACCATGCAAATTGGTCTTGGTGGCGGGGCAGCTTCTTCAGTGACTTCTGGAGAAGGTCTGGAAGATCTTGATTTTGCCAGTGTTCAGCGTGATAACCCTGAAATGGAACGACGTTGCCAGGAGGTGATTGATCAGTGCTGGCAGTTGGGGGAGCGAAATCCCATTAGCTTTATTCATGATGTTGGTGCTGGTGGCCTTTCCAATGCACTGCCTGAACTGGTTAATGACGGTGGACGGGGAGGGCGTTTCCAGCTCAGGGATATCCACAATGATGAACCGGGCATGTCGCCCTTGGCGCTCTGGTGTAATGAGTCCCAGGAGCGTTATGTGTTGGCAGTAGCTCAGGAAAACCTTGCTGAGTTTGAAGTGATCTGCCAGAGAGAACGTTGCCCTTATGCTGTTGTTGGTAAGGCAACAGAAGAAAAGCACCTGCTCGTTGAAGACAGTTACTTCAGTAATAACGCTGTTGATATGCCTCTGGATGTGTTACTGGGCAAGCCTCCACGTATGCATCGAAATGCTGAACAGGTTGATTTTTCCAGAGAACCTCTGGTGCTTAAAGATGTTAATCTGATTTCTGCGGTGGAACGTGTTTTAAAGCTGCCTTCTGTCGCCAGTAAAAACTTCTTGATCACTATTGGCGATCGAACCATCACGGGATTGGTATGCCGTGATCAGATGGTAGGACCCTGGCAGGTACCAGTAGCAGACTGTGCGGTTACCGCGACCTCATTCCAGGGGTATACCGGTGAAGCAATGGCCATAGGAGAGCGTACACCGCTAGCACTGATAGATGCCCCGGCATCGGGACGAATGGCGATAGGTGAAGCTATTACCAATATTGCCTGTGCCCGTATCGAAAAACTTGGTAACGTCAGGCTGTCAGCTAACTGGATGGCTGCTGCGGGCCATCCGGGTGAAGACAGTAATTTATATAATACTGTTAAAGCTGTGGGGATGGAGTTATGCCCTCAACTGGGTATTACTATTCCTGTTGGTAAAGACTCAATGTCCATGCGGACAAGTTGGCGTGACGGCGATCAGGACAAGGCGGTAACCTCTCCTCTCTCCCTGATTATATCGGCGTTTTCACCGGTTGCAGATATTCGCAAGTCTATTACACCTGAACTGAGAACCAATCAGGGGGAAACTGACTTGCTGCTTATTGACCTGGGACGAGACCAGAATCGCTTAGGTGGCTCTGCTCTGGCCCAGGTATACCAAAAGATTGGTGATAAGGCTCCAGATCTTGATTCGCCTGAAGATTTAAAGGCATTTTTTGAAGCGATTCAGTTGTTGCTGGAAGAAGATCGTCTTCTTGCTTATCACGACCGCTCTGACGGTGGTCTCTTTACCACACTGATTGAAATGGCTTTTGCTGGCCGTACAGGTATTGCTATTGCTTTGGATAAGCTGGCAGGTTCTGAAAAAATGATTATTCCAGCACTCTTCTCTGAGGAGCTGGGGGCTGTTATTCAGGTACGAAGAGAGGATAAGGGCCGGGTTAAGGATATTTTGGCTCAGTATGGACTGGGGGCATGTAGCCATACCATTGGTAGCTTGAATGAGGGGCAGCGGGTAACCTTTAGTTTTAATGGTCAGCCAGTATTAAGTGAGAGCCGTATTAAATTCCAGCGCTGGTGGGCTGAAACCAGCTACCGTATGCAGGCGCTAAGGGATAATGCTGAGTGTGCTCGCCAGGAATTCGATAACTTGCTGGATGATCATGATGCCGGGCTCCATGTCTCCATACCTTTTGATATCAATAATGATATTGCAGCACCATACATTAGTAGCGGTGTTCGGCCAGCTGTCGCGATTCTGCGTGAGCAGGGAGTAAATGGTCAGGTTGAGATGGCAGCTGCTTTTGAGAGGGCTGGCTTCTCTGCTATTGATGTCCACATGAGTGATCTGGTAGCAGGCCGAAACAGGCTGGCTGAATTTAATGGCCTGGTGGCATGTGGTGGTTTTTCTTATGGTGATGTATTAGGTGCTGGAGAAGGCTGGGCCAAGTCAATACTGTTTAATAATCAGCTGAGAGACCAGTTTGCCGCATTTTTTGAGCGCCGCAGTACCTTTGCATTAGGGATCTGCAATGGTTGTCAGATGCTTTCAAATCTTCATGAGCTGATTCCAGGTACTGATAGCTGGCCGCGTTTTGTCAAAAATCAATCTGAGCAGTTTGAAGCCCGGCTGGCAATGGTAGAGGTTCAGAAAAGTCACTCCCTGTTCCTTAGAGGAATGGAAGGAGCTCGTATGCCTATTGCTGTAGCCCATGGTGAGGGCCGGGCCGAATTTAGCCATGCTCGTCAAATTGGCAGTCTTGAGTCCAATGGCCAGATTGCGTTGAGGTATGTTGATAACCTGGGTAACCCCACCGTTCGTTACCCTTATAACCCAAATGGTTCGCCGAGGGGGATTACGGGCTTAACCTCAAAAGATGGGCGTGTAACAATTTTAATGCCTCATCCTGAGCGGGTATTCAGAAAAGTGCAGAATAGCTGGCATCCTGATAGTTGGGATGAAGATGCTCCGTGGATGAAAATGTTCCGAAATGCCCGTGTTTGGATAGGCTGACTTTAGACTTGAGGGGCTTCCTCCGCTGGAGGGGGCTCCTAGATTTTTTATGCCAGGCTTTTGAACCTTATAATGGGTTTTGTGTCAGAGGATTGGCTAGGGGAATAGTAATACCAATCATAAGCAAGTACAGACTTTGGTTGGTATTAGGACGGTAGCAGGAGATTGTTAATGATAATGAATAAAAGAGCGGCGGTATTTCTTGCCACAGTTGTATTGGCTCTATCTGGATGTATGTCTGACCTGACAGGTACAACATACTCAAGACAGGAAGCACGTCAAATGCAGGTGGTAAAATTTGGCACCATTGCTGAGGTTCGCCTGGTCAAACTGGAGGGGACTGAGTCGGGTGTCGGTACATTGGCCGGTGGTGCTGCTGGCGGCATAGCTGCAGGATCAAATGTTGGCAGTGGCAGTGGTAGTGCGGTAGCGGCAATTGCTGGAGCGGTAGCTGGAGGCGTGCTGGGTAATATGGCTGAGAAAAAGTTGACAGAAAAGCAGGGGGTTGAGCTGACTGTCAGGCTAGAAGATGGTACTTATGTTTCTGTCGTTCAGCAGGCTGATGCCAATGCTCCCTTTACACCAGGGGATCGGGTAAAGATTCTCAGTCAAGGTAGCGCAAGCCGGGTTGTTAGAGTGCAGTAACGAACTGTTTTATTAGTTGGTTTTTTAAGGGGTCGATTTTAATTGACCCTGCTTTTGTAAAATATAGGCTTTTTTTTATTATTTTTTGTTTTGCGGCTTTTCAGTTTTATATAAGAACAATGACATCGATTAATAAGAGCCAAAAGGCTTTGTTGTATTGAATGAGATGTGATTTGGACTAGAGCTTTCCATAAGCATTTTTTAATTAAGTAACTTCTTCTTTAAAAAAGACTCACCTTTTATTAAAACAGACCTGATATTAAAATCGCATATTATATATTTTGGAAAATATGGCCATCATGACGATTTTTCGTGACAATTTTTCTTTGCTCAGGTACTGGCAATCTCTTACCAGATCGCAAAAGCTAACTGTTTTCCTATGGTTGATAATAGCGATCCTGATGGTGATTAAATGTATCACCAGTCCGAATAGAAGCACCGTTTCTGATGAGTATTTGCTGGGAGCCAGTCGTTGGTTAGCCAGTGAAGATCTGTATGCTGGTGTCAATGGCTTTCTTTATCTACCTCAATTCGCTTTTTTATACAGTATTTACCACCCTTTTCCCCTTTGGGCATCTGAGGCTTTGTGGCGGTTGACTCAGTTGGCTGTGATGCTGTGTGGGGTGGTATCTTTTGCCCGATTGATGCAAAGACCTGGAGAAAAAAGTTTTGTTCCTCTGATTTCAGTAGCCATTGTTTGTATCAGTACTGCCAGTTTTAGAAACGGCCAGGCCAACATTATTATGTTGGGGTTGTTGTTGTTGAGCGTGGTTGCCCTGGCAAGAAAAGAGTGGGGAATGGCTGCGTGTTACATGACATTGGGGCTGATTTTAAAGCCGACTTTTATTATATTTTTTCTGCTGGCCGGTGTTTTGCACAGGCCGTTGTACTGGCGCCTTCCATTGGGTTTGTTGGTGGCTTTTGTTATACCTATGCTGTTCAAAGGTCCTGGCTATGTGATTGAGCAGCATCTAAATTTTGTCACAATGTTTCAAAATGCGATTGCCTATGGTGAGTCGGGTTCTAAATTAACCTTTGCCCATTTCTTTGCGATATTTCCTCAGGTTGCAGGCTTTCGTGTTGCTCCAGAAATTCAGTTGATTACCCGGCTTGTTATGGCTCCGCTGACGTTAGCGGCTGCGTATTATGCATGCCGTAAATATCCACGGGAGTTGGCTTGTTATTATATTTATGCACTAGCCACTTGCTATCTGATGTTGTTTAATCCTCGTAATGAAACCAATGATTACGCTTTGCTTTCTGTTGCGATAGGTTACTGGGTTGCTGTTTCTATTCACCGTTATCATAACCTGAAATACCACTTCTTTTGCTGGTTCTTTGTTTTAGGGTTTGTTGCTTCGAAATATATTGTCAAGTTAACACCGGGCATGTGGGCATGGTGGAAACCCATTATGGGGGTTCTGTTTACTCTCTTTCTACTGCAAAGGTTGTTTAGTCAGGCCGGGAAAAGTGATTCTTCGACGGGTATGAACAATACAGCTGTTTCTAGTTGATATTTAAATAATTGCTGATAGCTTGATGTATTGGGCTATTAGCAATGTTTCAGGGTGGCCTCTCTTAATATGCAGTTATCCAGTTTTCCGTGAAGAACATTGTAACTTCCTGTTTTTCATGAGTTTGGGTAGTGCAATATATTTTTCTTTCGCTCTAGGCATTTGTAGTAGAACCTTTCTATTAATATAGACTATGCTTGTTTGGTTTTATGACGTAATAATAATGAATAAGGATGTAATTATTTATAAATGACTTTATGAAAGCTTTATGGTGATTGTGTGATGAGGGGCTTATGATTTTGGTAAAGGTGAAATCGCTTTTTCAAAATGGGCTAATGCAGCTGACCAAAGAGGATAGGAACACATTTGTACTTTGGTTACTTATACTGGTTTTATTTATTGCCAACTGTTTAACTACTCAAGGTGGGTCAGTTGTATTTAACTATGTAGCAGGTGCTCATCGCTGGCTTACAGGAGAAGATTTGTACGCTGGGCCTGAAGGCTATATATATCTCCCACAATTTGCTTTTTTATTTAGCTTTTTACCCCTGCAAGAAGACAGTGCCCAAATTGCCTGGAATCTAATTCAACTAAGTGTCATGGTCAGTGGGCTTTATGTATTTTCGCGACTCATGGCCCGTGATGGTGAGAAAAGCTTTTTCCCGCTTTTGTCAGTAGTGGTGCTAATTATTAGTTTGACTACCATTCGTAATGGGCAAGCAACCATTATGCTTCTTGGGTTAATGCTCTGGAGTATTGTTGCTCTTACCAGGAAACAGTGGAATCTGGCTGCACTGCTCTTAATTATAGGGTTGATTATTAAGCCGATTTTTATTGTATTTTTTCTCTTGGCCGTATTATTTTACCACCCTCTTTGGTGGCGATTGATCATTGGTTTATTAATTGCCTTTGTTGTTCCCATGTTATTCAAAGGAACTGGTTACACCCTGAGCCAATATGAAGGCTTTATTACGATGGCTAGCCAGGCTGTCGAATGGGGGGAGTCAGGCCCTAAATTAAATTGGGCCCATTTTTTTGCCATTTTTCCCCAGGTTTTTCACGTTTGGGTACCTGCCAGTGTGCAGATGGCTGTTAGATTAATAATGGCAGTAGCCACCGTTTTTTTGGTCTTTTATGCTCACCGGCGCTATTCTCCTGAAGTCGCTTGTTATTACCTATATGCATTTGCAGCATGCTATTTAATGCTGTTTAATCCACGAAATGAAACCAACAGTTTTGCGTTGCTTTCTGCAGCCATTGGCTACTGGGTGGTCATATCAAAACACCGTTACAGTAATTTGAAATACCATGCTTTTTGCTGGTTATTTGTAGTCAGTTTTCCTATGGCTAAATATGTGAAGTATATTACGCCAGGTGTATGGGCATGGGGTAAGCCTGTTATTGCCTTGTTGTTCACTATTTTTCTTATTCAGAGACTATTTTCAGGGGAGATGATTTCCAGTAAAAACCAATCCTTAAGTAAGGAGTGAATAATACTGCTGGGAGTAAATAGTGGTGCTCCCAAAACCATTTGATCAATAGTATGATTTTTGCATTGGGGTAAATGATAAAGGAGCTAATAAAAATAGATTTTTTATTTTTTTAAATAAACATATAGCTTGTGATGAATTTGAAAGTTACTCTCCATGACTTAAATTTCCATTATTCAAAAGGCTATTGATTATTTCGTTATCATTGTTTCCGAGAATTAGAAGGTCTGTGTTTTTGAACGTGACTCTTTTCGTGATATCACCGCCAGCTTCGGATCGGATTTCTAGCACTGTGTCACTGCCGCTATTTGCAAAGTGAAAGTATTCATCAAGGCTATCTGCAGGATCGACTATAATGTCATCTAGTTTTAAAATATCTCCTTCACTGTAGTTGAAATCAGTAATAGTCAAATCTGCTATGTCTGCTGTGCTTCCTGCAGTATTAAAGTCAAAGGTATCAGAGCCTTTGTCTCCAGTTACAGTGATATTATCATGAGTTATAGAAAATACATCATCACCTATATCCCCGACGAGTGTTTGAATACCTCCCATTGAATTATGATTAAAACCAGCGATATTATCATTGACAGCACTGACACTATTGCCGGCTAAATCCTGTAAGGTTGTACCTGTATAGCTGAATATTAATTGCTCATCATTTGTTATAGGTGAACCATCAAAAGATACTGCTACTTCATCTGTGTCAATTGTGATGCCAGTGATGTTCCGAGATGTACCATCAACATGTATTAAAAAGTCAGTGTTTAGAAGTCATCTCAAAACTGTCTTAACAATATCCTAATGCAGGCCAGCTGCAAAAAAGCCAAGTAGTTGGCTGCTTTATATTCATATCTGGCCAGAACCCTTCGATAGTTTTGAAGCCAAGCAAAAAGGCGCTCCACTTTCCATCTTCGCTTGTAACGCCTTAGTTTTCGACCATCCTGAGTCTTGGGTTTCTTTCGACCTTTCCTGTGTGGTGCTATTAACTCAACTCTATAGCGTTTAAATAGAGACTTATCGTGTGGGTCGCTATCGTAGGCCTTATCACCAATCATTCTTGTGGGTACCGTAGAAATGAAACGGTGTTCCAACACTTTGTCTACAAGCGTGATTTCATGTGGCGAAGCACTGTCAATGCATAAGGCGATAGGAAGACCATTGCGGTCCGTAATGCCCATGATTTTGGTTCCCTTTCCACGCTTAGTTTTCCCGACACAAGCGCCCCTTTTTTAGCGGAAGCGAAACTACCATCGATATACGTTTCAGTCAGGTCAAGGTTGCCGCGCCCTTCCAGGTCTTCTGCAAGGGCTTCAAGTATCTGCTCAATGAGGCCTATTTTTTGCCATTCCTGAAAGCGTCGATGGCATGTTTGATAAGGAGGAAACTGAGTGGGTAATTCTTTCCATTGAGCTCCGGTACGGAGAATCCACAAAATACCCTCGAGAACTGGGCGAGCATGATGCCGTGGTCTTCCGGGTCGGCCCTGAAGCAGATCTTTGGAAGGAAAAAAGGGCTCTAATAATTCCCATTGTGCTGTTGTTAGTTCACTCATCATCAACTCCCCCTAAAACAGGGGGATTATAACGAATTAATCAGCCAACAGTTTTGAGATAGCTTCTAGAGCTGTTCCGGATAAGGATTCTGAAAATGTTAAGATTAATTCATTGTTTTCTGCAAGGGCACTATTTAACTCTGGAGCTTGCAAGTCAGACTGGATTATTATGCCCGCAGATAAACTGTCAGTGGTTGAAGCGTTGCCTGAAAGATCACGAATAAATCCAGTAGCTATATTTATCTGATCATTACTGTAATCGCCACCTGAAAGGCTCTCGATTGAGTTTGCTTTTGCTGAAGAAAGCTCAATAATTAGTTGATTGTTATTTATAATTTTTGTAGATAACACATCACTATAGGTAAAGCTAAGTGAGTTCGAACCATTTACATTATAGTTGAATTTATCCCAGTCTAGAATGAGTCTAAGCTCTGTATCTTCAGGTGATGCATTGCCACTTAAAATATTATTAAAGTTGCTTCCGTTAAGTGATAGCCTGTTCGCATTGGGATCGTACTCTGCAGAGTTTATAGTAATTGCAGGTGCTGATGTATCAATAGTTAGCTCACTATTATCCGCTAAGTCACTGATTAAGTTTGAAAAACTTAAGTCTGCACTACCATTGCTTGGACCGATTCCTCCATAAATCAGGGCAATTGCATCAATCTGACGACCTGAGAGAGACTGCTCTGTAAATTACCAGAGTAGTCAATTTGCATGGAAGCCGTACAGTATCAACCTTTGTCGCAGTTTTTGGCTAAAGTACCTGATCCCCGTCGGCCAGGTATGTGTGACCATAACCTGCTTGATATTCTTATTATTGCCGTATGTGCTGTTATATGTGGAGCTGATGAGTGGCAAGACATTGAGGACTTTGGTCGCTGTAAAGAAGACTGGTTCAAAACATTTCTAGAGCTACCCGCCGGCATACCCTCTAAATACACCTTTCGCAGGGTCTTCTGCTTGCTTGACCCCGTAGCTTTTGAAACCTGTTTTACTGGCTGGATCAAGCAAACACTGACTGAAATATCAGGCAGCCAACACCTTGCGATTGATGGAAAGGTCATTAAGGGCTCCAGAGCAAAAGGCAAAAAACCAGTGCTTCTAGTCAGTGCCTGGAGTGTTAAGCTTGGCTTGGTGCTTGGGCAAGAGCGTGTCGACCAAAAGTCCAATGAAATTACAGCAATACCTAAACTGCTCAAAGCTCTGGAGCTGAAAGGCTGCCTTGTCACACTGGATGCTATGGGCTGCCAGAAGAAAGTAGCAAAGCAGTGCGTTGAACAGGGTGCAGATTACATTCTTGCAGTCAAAGGCAATCAGAAAAAGCTCTATAAAGGCATAGAGGCTTTGTTTACCGCAGCAGAACACCAGCCAGAGCTGCATGATTATATGCAGTCTCGTGAAAAAGGCCACGGTCGTGTAGAAACCCGCTGTTGTTGGGTGATAAGCGATCTTTCTAACTTGGAAACGGCAAAAGACTGGCCGGGACTAAAGCAAGTAGCTGTCGTACAAAGTGACAGGCAAATCAATGGTAAAGTAACTACTGCGCTGCGTTTTTATATCATGAGCCGTTCAATGGCAGCGAAGGATATGCTGGAAATCAGTCGAAACCACTGGTCTGTGGAGAATAATCTACACTGGGTGCTTGATGTTGCATTTTCAGAGGATGCTTGTCAGATCAAAACAGGCAATGGGGCAGAGAACTTCTCTATCCTGAGGCGGATAGCACTGAACGCTATCAAGGCCAACAAGGGCGATCGCAGTATCAAGAGCCACAGAAAACTAGCAGGTTGGGATCATAAACACCTAACAAAGTTACTTTGCTCTATCGTTTTGGATTGATGCAATTGCCCTGCTCCATAAATGAATCCACCATTTAAGTTAATAGAGACTGAGTCAAGTAAAGTGATATTGTCACCACTTTGAACAGTATATTCAAATATCATCCTTGAACTATTATGCGTGTCTGTGACACCTGGTTCCTGCTTTATAAATACAGCAGTTGCACCATTGGTTAATGATAGAGTTGGTGTTCCTCCCGATGTGTCTACCTTTATTTTTTGGTTGTAGCGAACTTCTATTTCGATTGTATCACCTTCTTTATAAAAGCCATTGTTGCTGATTGCTTTTATTGTTTTTAATTTTGGCTGGGCTTCAGAATAGGAATCAAAACTATTAGTAGAGTTATGCATCAATGGACCGTTGTAAGAGTAGCTGGTTTCGTTTCCTGCTTTATCAGTAAGCCAGCCTGATTCAATTCTTAAATCCATTTCAGTAAATGGGCTTTGAACTTTTGGTGATCCAATTGTGAAAAAGTTAGACATTCCCTCCCAATTAAGAAAACGTTCATAGCCTTCATCTGTGAGTTGTAATTGTGTTCTTTTCTTAAGTCCATTTGAACTATGTTGTCTAAAGAAATCTATATCCTGTTCCTGAAAGCGAAATTCAACCGTTAGGCCGTAGTCATTTGTACCAACAATAACAAATTTTCCCCAATCTACATCATAGAGTAATGACAGGTCATTTCCTGCACCAATGCCCCAGTCACCAGTATCAATGTCAAATAGAAATTGATTTGTTCGGTGAAAAAACAACTCAAGATCGAAATTCAGTTCTGTGTCTACGGTTATATCTGACTGATCAGAAAAAATGTTGGGAACGGGTGGTAAGATATCATTGTGAATCTGAACATCATCAATTAATCCTTCAAAGTAATAGCCACTACTGGACAAATCTCCTGTATGGATTTTACTACTTCCAATCTGGGCACCAATATAGGTAGAGGCATGGGAGCTAACTGGCTCACCATATCCTGAGCCTAATAGCGTATCATTAAAATAACCTTTAATTTTGCCATTGTCACCATCAAGAACCAGGGCGACATTATGCCATTGAGAGGGATCAAGGCCAGTAATATCTGTTTGCAACCAAGTACCATTCCAGCCAGTGGACTCGCTCCATGCCCCCATATACAGCGTATTGTTTTCAATATAAATATTTAACCCATTTGTAGCCCCTCCCTCTTCAAATAAAAACTGCCTGTTTGCTAATGTGTTGCCAGGGGCAGGTTTGAATGCAAGGCTTATTGTTCTACTGGATATAGTGCCAGAATAACTGTTTATTTCAGTTGAACTCCCAACAGATACATAATCATTCGTTCCATCGAGGCTGAGAGCTTGTCCTGATTGACCGCCGCTGACTAATTGAGCTCCGTTAACTAATGTAGCCTGGTCGTTAATAGAGTCCCCATCAGCCACATCATCAACGGTGTTACCAGAGGAAGAATCAAAATTCCAAAGGGTCATTGGGTTGTTGAGATTGATATTAGTCAGATCTATACCGGTTAAATTAATTGATGATGAGGTGTTGTTTCCGGCTATATCCTGAATAGAGCCATTGGCTAAGTCCAAAGTAGATAACACATCAAGGCTTGCGATATCATCACCGGCTACAATGGTGTAATCAAAGATGAGTTTATTGGTTCCTGAGCCGTTGGCATAAATGGCTTGAGCTCCATTATTTAAATTGAGGGCAGGCAACCCACTCACTGTAACTGCTTCACTCAAGGTTGCTTCGATTCGAATTAATCTGCCTTCACCATAGTCGCCATCTGGAGTTAAACTACGAATTTCTATAATTTCAGGGATGTCTACATCAATTGATAAATCAGCATTGTTAGCCAGTGAGTTATTAGAATTAAGAGCGGGTAATGTTGTCTCTATTTCTAATCCAGCTGTATCTAAAACAGTTACTCCTACTGGTATGGAAAAAGAAGTTTCTGATATGTAGTTTAGGCTGACAGTATTTTCGTTGCTGGAATTTCCAACGGTATAAATAAAACGTAGAGTATCTGATCCTGATCCACTGTCGTAAAGCGCTATTGCACCATTATCGAGTGAAATAGATGGTTTTGTATTATCATCGGCAGGATTTACACCACTAATATTTACGGACTCACTGAGTTGCAACAGAATGGCGACTTGATCACCTGGCTTATAGGCTCCACTGTTTTCAGCCTGTACATTGATAACAGAGGGTGCAGCAATATCGCTGTAATCCAGTGTCAAATCATTAGTATTTGCAGCAGCTTTATTACCGGCCAGGTCACGCAAGAATCCTGTTTGAATATCAAGACCATCCTCTGCGCCCATATAACCAGCACTTGATTCAAACTCTAAAGCCTTTGCGGCAGAAAGCTTGATAGTCAGAGTGTCTGTCCCTGCCAAACGAGCTGACTCGATATCTGAAACAGTGAATAAAATATCCTGCGTATAGGTACCGTCTTTATTTACATCAATAGTCAGTTTGCTCCAGTCCAGCCTGGTCTTAAGATCAGAAGCCAGGCTTTCATTAGCATTTAATAGTTGATCGAAGTCTGAACCTTTTAGCACGAGTTGTCGGTTATCTTCATCGTATGCAGAGCTCGTTATTGTTGGCTGAGGAGGGGTGGTGTCAATTACAATATTACTATTCCCGGCCAGGGAACTATCACTTCCTAAAGGTGGTAGGCCTCCTTCAAATAATTGAAAGCCATCAAGACCTGTATACGAATCACCATTATTATTGGTGATACTTAACCTGTAGAATCTAAAATCATCAGGATTGTCTATTTCAAAAGATTTTGACTCCCTATTTTCCCAGTTATTTACACCTGATTCCGTATCTAGCGTGACAAAATCAACTCCATCATGGCTTCCCTGGAGAGTCCAGGATTCAGGCTCTCTGCCAACACGTGCTTCAATTGCTGTTAGGGAATATTCTCGAATATATCTGGGTTGTGCTAATTCTACTTGCAGCCATCCGGAAGCTCCCAGCACGGCCCAGGATCCTTGATTATTCGATGCTGAGGCTTGAATGTCATCAAACGCATGATAGGCTTCATAATTTGCTCCGGCATCACCACTCGCGCTAACACTTATGTTTTGCTCTGAAGCTGAAGATAAAATGGGAATAATGCCATCATCCTCAAACCCTAATCTGGCTTCAGTGCCTGTACCATTAATGAGTGAAGCAACAGTACCACTACCTTCAAATAGTTGGAAACCATCTAAGCCTGTGAAGCTATCTCCATTATTAGCACTAATATTTATACGGTAATATTGATAGTTTGCCCCGCTATTGAGAGTGAACTCTTTAATTTCCCTGTTATCCCAGTCATTTATACCATTTTGGGTGTCCAGTGTTACAAAGTTTGTTCCATCATTACTACCTTCCAATACCCAACTATTAGGTGCACGGGTGTTAGTGCTCTCAATATTTTTTAAAGAATATTTCCAGATTTCAATTGGTGAGGGTAGTTGTACCTGCAACCAGCCACTAGCTCCATTAACAGCCCAGGAACCTTGATTATTTGAGCTATCCGCAGCAGTGTTATCAAATGCTCTATATGCTTCATAGTTTGCTCCTGCATTCCCACTGGCTGAAACGACAAAGCCCTGGTCATTATTGGCATTCAATAGTGGAATTAATCCTGTATCAGACCGTAATAGTTGTGACTCAAATCCAAGCCCTTTTATATCTCTGTAGTCCAGGTCATTAGCATTATCTCCGGTACTGATAGTATGGCTGAAAACCAGTTCTCGAGACCCGCTACCCGAAACATAAGTTGCATGGCTGCCCAATCCATTGCCTGCTGGATTATTATCATTAAGAAGCATTAATAAGGCGTCATTGTTAGCATCGTAGTTTTGCAAGATAACTTTTTCACTGAAACGGACTCTAATGAATATTTCATCACCAGTCTTATAACTTCCATCGAGAGTATCTGCTGTAACATTGACAACTGTTGCACCATTTGTGAGTAAGTTAACAACAGCATCAGTGACACCATCATTCGCAGCTTGGTTACCTGCCTGGTCACCAACAAAGCCATCAGCTAATGTCAGGCTAAGGTCATTACTAATGGTACTAAAACCGTTATTATCCGTGATTTTATTTGCACCATTATCTATAACTATTTCCAACCTGTTGCTATAAACCCGCACTTCACCGATGTCATTCTGAAGAAAGTTAACTGTCTCAAAGCTGTTATCCGACTGTTTAAATTTCAGAGCCATTTTACTCCAATCCAGCCGAGATAAATTATCACCTGATAATATATGTCCAGCACTCTCACTAATAGCGAGCATTGTCTCAAAACCGCTGCCATTTAAGGTCAACAGCTGATTATCAGCCCCTTCTGGTTCAAGGTTAATACTTGTAATCATTACCTCAGGAGCAACGGCATCAATCGCTATATCAGCTTGGCTTTCCAATGAATTGCTATTGGCTCCCACAGGAATTAATAATGCTGCATTGTTTCCAGATATATCCTGAATGGCTCCTCCATTGAGTTGTAAGCTATTTGCACTATAAGCATCAAGATCTGCCGTTTCATCACCTTCCTGTACAAGGTATTCAAAGAGTAAATCTGTTGTGCCAGCACCAGATACATATCCAGCAGCACGAATTTGGCTGCCTGTACCAAGTAACAAGATAGGGTAACCATCCACTGTTACCGGCTCATCAAAGGAAACCCTTAATGAAATCAAGGAACCTGCTACATATTCGCCATCTGCTGTAAGAGCCGTGATATTTGTGACTGATGGTGCTACCCCATCGGGAGAAAGTACAGAAACCTGAACACCTGCGGTATTCGCGTCAGCCATGGTATTCCCAGCTGCATCCTGGAAAAAACCATCACTTGTAATACGAATGAGATCCTGGCCTTGACTATCACCAAACCCTGAAATAGCTCTCAACGCATTCATCTTGGTACTGCTGATTTGAATCTGAAGATCAGTATCGCTGGTTGCAATGGCAGTACTAATATCAGTACTAACAAAGCCAATATCAGTATTAGAACCACTGTTATCAACAACTCTCCAGGAAAACTTACTCCAGTCCAAACGATTCATTAAGTCTGTATCCTGAGATTCCCCTGGAGACAACAACGTGTTGAATCCACTGCCTTTCAGAATTAAAACCCCAGCATCATTGACAAGACTGCTGGATACAAGGCCTGCTGTAGGATTAACGCTATCTATTCGAATATCATTTTGTCCAGACAGAGAGTTATTTGAATTAATATCAGGTAACTGAAGAGTGGCATTATTTCCAAGTAAATCAGCAATGACACCACCATTTAATGTTAATGCTGAATTAGATATTACATTTAAATCAGCACTTTCGTCTGGCGTTTGGATGGTATAAGAAAATGACAATGTATTTGTACCAGAACCACCATTATAAACAGCTGTTCTATCCAGTGTGCCTGTTTCCAACTGAAGTTGGGGAAACCCTGTAACATTTACTTTTTCAGAAAATTCAATTTTTATTGTTATTGTAGAACCTGCCTGATACCACTGATTAGCATCATCACTATAAACACGTGTAACAATCGGATTTCCTTCTGTATTGGTGATATTAGTGACTGGCTGGTTAGTGATAGTTATA
This sequence comes from Endozoicomonadaceae bacterium, assembly GCA_965224475.1. GTDB lineage: Bacteria > Pseudomonadota > Gammaproteobacteria > Pseudomonadales > Endozoicomonadaceae > Endonucleibacter. Next base: position 53,284 of record CBDCZK010000003.1, read on the forward strand.
GTGTCATTACCTGCTTCATCTTCAATGCGATCATTATTTAGAAGATCACTGTTTGTTGGCGGTGTATACCCAAAAGAGACCGTTTCACCATCGTTGACGGCTTCAGAAAGTGTGAGAATAACGCCTGATCCACTTATTGCAACCGATAGAACTGACCGGTTTTGATTCTCAACTGTTACTGTAAATAAAGAAGGGTTTATGAAGGCATTATTATTTAGCGGCTCATTTAAAGTTAGGGTCAGGGTTTCACCATTAACTTCGGAACTTTGAAGGCTAGGAGAAATAGAATCAGTTACATTCGATACAGGGGTATTAGTAAGAGCTATAGCATCATTACCACTAAGATCTTCGATACGATCATTGTTTAAATTACCATCTGTCAGGGGTGGAGTGTAATTAATAGAGACGTTTTCACCATCCGCAACAGAGCTCGCTAGATGTAAGGTTACTTGATTATTGGAAACAGTGGTGTTTAGGATAGTTCTGTTAGAACCTCCTACCAAAACGCTAAATCCTACAACTGTTACTGATTCATTTAGGTCTTCAGAATACGTCAGGGTTAATATATCCCTATCAACTATTGCAGAATCCAGTAGTGGTGGTGTTATATCTGTATTATTATCAACGAGTATGTTTGCAAAGTCTTCTACCTGGTTGCTTTCGGAGTCCTGTAAGGGCGAACCGCCATTGTTACTTGCACTGCTTTGGTTATATGACAAGCGAACAATATCGGTTTCTAAAACAGCGCTATCTAAAGTAAGGATTATTTCTGAGCCATTAATTGCAACATTATTGATTGCTCTACTTGCCCCTCCAAAAAGAGATACTACAAAAGCCCCTGTATCAGGGATATCAGATAAACTAAGAACTTCGTCGAATGTGACTATTAGTTGATCACCATTTACGATGAGTCCTTGGCGAACAGGAGCTGCAATATCCAGAACAGTTATTACTCTGTTGATGCTCATGCTTTGTGCATCTGCGCCATCGCTATTACCAAGATCATTAATACTGGCAGTCAATGTTGCTGTACCAAGAAAGCCAGTATTTGGGTTATATTTTAAGCCATTGATGGCAGTATTCAGGTCAGCAATATTGCCCTGTAAAGTCATGCTGGCTGAATTATTTGTACCAGAAATGATTGTTATACCCGCAAGGGAGGCAAGCTCCAAAGCACCGTTTGTAACTGAGAGAATAACTTCTACGGTATCAGTCCCAGAGTCTGCATCTGAAAAGCTCAGCGTTGTAATAGTGAAAGGTTTATTCTCTCCAGTTTCCCTCGGGGTCTCCAGCCAGGATGCACCATAACGAATTAAATCGTTACGAGCTGGACCAGCATCTACAACATCTCCACTCCCCCCACTCATAGGATAATAACTAACAAGATTTGTTTCTGTTCCTCCTAAAGCCTTATCTTTATCAGTATCAATTTCTGTCTGGCTTCGAGCAGCATCCCATACCCTAATGTCCCGAATTAATCCTTCGTAAGCCTGGCTGTTATCAAACCCTCCGCCAACACTATCCTGCTCTTGTCCAAAAACTAGGGCACCACCATCCTGAATGGTATATCCCTGCTTAAGGGTTCCACTAAACTGTTCTACTCCATCAATAAATACTTTCGTAGTACCTGTTACACTTTCCCAAGTCCAAGCGACATGATGCCAAGCATCATCCGCAATATTTATCCCTGTATAAATAGAGGCATCACCAATATATAACCCCAAATCCTCCTGTCCAAAAAGCAAAATTTCATTGTGGTTAGAGGGTACAGCATAGGAAAATATCCCTTCGCTATTTCCTCCTGTCTTAACCCAGGTTTCTATTGTGAATGAGTTAGAAGGAAAACCCGAAACTGGGTTTGCTATTAAATAGTCAGTAGAATTCCCCGTTAAAGAAAGAGAATAGTTTTGATCAATAATACCGGGTATTTGGTTGAACTGACTTACAGAAATAGTGCTTGTAGCTAATGCACTATTATCGAAACCATCATTAACTGAGACAGAAACCGTACGAGGACTGGTATTGCGGTCGTTTGATGTATTTTGATACGTCACTGATTCCAGAGCTAGTTCATAATCCGCTAATGTTGCAGCGCCAGTTAAAGTTAACGTACCTGTATTAGCATCCCAACTACCAGTAATCCCATTTTGATCAAGAAATCCAAGAATATCTTCACCGCTTTGATAATTTCCAGAAATTTGTACCTGAGCTCCTTGTAACAAGGCAGAATCAACATCCGATATATCAATACTGCTATCAATAACTCGTAAATCACCATTGGCTGTGTAGCTCATGGGATCTATCGCAGAAACAACTGGCGCATCATTGGTACCGGTGACGGTAATGGTGACGGTCTTGGGGGCACTGGTGGCATTGCCAGTACCGGAGTCATCCACCGCCACATAGGTAAAGGTGACGTTGCGGGTTTCACCGGCGGCCAGATCCTGGAAGTCACTGCCGGGATCAAAGCTGAAGGTGCCGTCGTGATTATTGGTGACAGCCCCTTCAGCCGGGGTGGTCTGAATGGTGTAACTCAAGACATCAGTAGTATCAGCATCGGTGGCACTGAAGTTGCCGGTCACTGCCGTTCCGTCTTCGGTAGCACTGATGCTGACCACTTCAGCGATGGGCTGATCGTTGGTGCCGGTGACGGTAATGGTGACGGTCTTGGGATCACTGGTGGCATTGGCAGCGCCGGAGTCATCCACCGCCACATAGGTAAAGGTGACGTTGCGGGTTTCACCGGCGGCCAGGTCCTGGAAGTCACTGCCGGGATCAAAGCTGAAGGTGCCGTCGTGATTATTGGTGACAGCCCCTTCAGCCGGGGTGGTCTGAATGGTGTAACTCAAGACATCAGTAGTATCACCATCGGTGGCACTGAAGTTGCCGGTCACTGCCGTTCCGTCTTCGGTAGCACTGATGCTGACCACTTCAGCGATGGGCTGATCGTTGGTGCCGGTGACGGTAATGGTGACGGTCTTGGGATCACTGGTGGCATTGGCAGCGCCGGAGTCATCCACCGCCACATAGGTAAAGGTGACGTTGCGGGTTTCACCGGCGGCCAGGTCCTGGAAGTCACTGCCGGGATCAAAGCTGAAGGTGCCGTCGTGATTATTGGTGACAGCCCCTTCAGCCGGGGTGGTCTGAATGGTGTAACTCAAGACATCAGTAGTATCACCATCGGTGGCACTGAAGTTGCCGGTCACTGCCGTTCCGTCTTCGGTAGCACTGATGCTGACCACTTCAGCGATGGGCTGATCGTTGGTACCGGTGACGGTAATGGTGACGGTCTTGGGATCACTGGTGGCATTGCCAGTACCGGAGTCATCCACCGCCACATAGGTAAAGGTGACGTTGCGGGTTTCACCGGCGGCCAGATCCTGGAAGTCACTGCCGGGATCAAAGCTGAAGGTGCCGTCGTGATTATTGGTGACAGCCCCTTCAGCCGGGGTGGTCTGAATGGTGTAACTCAAGACATCAGTAGTATCAGCATCGGTGGCACTGAAGTTGCCGGTCACTGCCGTTCCGTCTTCGGTAGCACTGATGCTGACCACTTCAGCGATGGGCTGATCGTTGGTACCGGTGACGGTAATGGTGACGGTCTTGGGATCACTGGTGGCATTGCCAGTACCGGAGTCATCCACCGCCACATAGGTAAAGGTGACGTTGCGGGTTTCACCGGCGGCCAGATCCTGGAAGTCACTGCCGGGATCAAAGCTGAAGGTGCCGTCGTGATTATTGGTGACAGCCCCTTCAGCCGGGGTGGTCTGAATGGTGTAACTCAAGACATCAGTAGTATCAGCATCGGTGGCACTGAAGTTGCCGGTCACTGCCGTTCCGTCTTCGGTAGCACTGATGCTGACCACTTCAGCGATGGGCTGATCGTTGGTACCGGTGACGGTAATGGTGACGGTCTTGGGATCACTGGTGGCATTGCCAGTACCGGAGTCATCCACCGCCACATAGGTAAAGGTGACGTCGCGGGTTTCACCGGCGGCCAGATCCTGGAAGTCACTGCCGGGATCAAAGCTGAAGGTGCCGTCGTGATTATTGGTGACAGCCCCTTCAGCCGGGGTGGTCTGAATGGTGTAACTCAAGACATCAGTAGTATCAGCATCGGTGGCACTGAAGTTGCCGGTCACTGCCGTTCCGTCTTCGGTGGCATTGATATTTATGATATTGGCAGAGGGGCGAGAATTATTGTTGATAGCTGGTATAAAAGTAGTTGAATCAGTTTCAATAGGTGCTGTTTTTGCTTGGAAAGCAGAAGAGGGGGAATTAGAGTTGCCTTCACTTATAAGTGACTCAACTTGTCTTTGCTCTCTTTCAATTACAGGTTGGCTAATAAACCTTCTACGATCGGATTCAATGTTCTCTTCATTTTTATCTTTTATTATTTCAGCTGTTGAGTCTGTGGATTGGTTGTTTGTATTTTCTGAAAAAGTAGTTTTCTCATTTTCAGTATTACCACTGGCAGTTGCTTGAAATAGATCTATTCCTATCAGGAGTTCTTGTTGTGGCGCTATTGTAATTGTTTGCCCATTAGCTAGGGTTATGATGATGTTCGATGTTGTCCCATTTTTGATAATGTCATCAAGATAAATAGGGTCGCCTGTTTTTATAATTCGAACAGAGCCATCTGACTGGATGACTTCTATTGGTTTGTTAGTTTTGGAGACAGAACCTATTTGTGGAGGACTATCACTTGAATTCATATACTTCCTTGTCTTTCAATGAGCTTTTCTTGAGGTGGCAAGAATATATTTTTATAATTTATCTATTTAATTCTAGTAGTTGTCGCATCTGATGGGGGTGTGGTTTTTTTCTTTTTATTCTTATTTTGAATTAATTTTTTTTAATAGCAAATATATGGTTTTTGATTTTTAGTTGGAGTTGTGCTACTGATGAGTTGTGGGGGCTAATATTTAAGCTCTGAGGGTTTAATTACCCGCAGCTTGCTCCGGGGTAGTTCATTTTATATTCTGTTTGGTCTAGCTGTAAAAAACATTTAGATCGATTAATCAGACTTATGCCAATCGGAATTTTTGAATAAAGAATTGGGTGCAAGCACGCCCCAAATATTTCATTATTTAAAAATGATCTATGAACTTATATAGGATTTTCTAATTGTCTTTTTTTTTCTCATCGTGAAGTGAATTATAAGACTGGATTTATAGTAGGTGTAATTCAAACTCTATATTAAACAATCATAGATTAGAGTCTCGGCCATAAGTGGCCGAGCTTCAAATTAATTAGGTTTTTTATAGGTTGTTCGAAGGTAATCTCCAAAACTTTCAATTTTTTATAAATTATATGTACTGGTTTTTAGATCATCGTACACTACCACTCAAGATTTTACTTAAAGGCACTAACTTTGCCTTTGCTTCGAGGCAGTCATCCTTAAAAGCTTGACTGGATAAGTAGTCAAGTTCCATTCTACGGGCGTCAGCGTGGTCGGGTTGTTGACTTTTTGGCAGGTTGTTGTCAATAGAACCCGGGTGGCACATTATCAAACTTTTGTCTGATAATGCATTGAGCCATGCTTTCATCAGAGGCCTGAATGGCTCCTCTTCAGATAGTGAATACACACCGGCAAATGTGCTATTGGTTGCGTACTTTGCATTATTTAGCTGCTGTCGCAAAGTTGCTGCGCCGCTTCCTTCAATCACTCGTGCTTTCAGGCTTTTGACGGGATTGATTAAAGGCGTAACACTTCTGACCCAGGTGGTGGGTTTCGCTTTTTCTTTCATAACCTCCAGTAAAGCATCCCTGATTTGTGGCAGGTGGTGTACATGCTGATGACCATCTATAAAATCTGGTGCTCTTCCCATGGTGTCAATAAAGCCATCGAACTGTGCGTGGATTTCCTTAAGCAGGTGAGCTCTATTGAGCAGCCTAAATTGGCTCATAACCAGTATTTTATTCAGTCCGGGATAACCTGATTTATATGGGGTAGACAGGCCATTTCCTTCTGTAAAGTTCAGGTGGAGACCAATGTCTATATTGCCCTGTTGATCTTTTAATCTGTCTGCATCGCCCTGCCAATAGCGGGAAGTAACCATGCAGCTGGTAGCCTGGATGCTTCCTTGTTCTGCCAGCGCCAAAATAGCGCCGGATACTTCTGGAGTCATTGCATAGTCATCAGCACATATAGCTATCCGTTTCATTTAAATGCCCAGTACTTGCTAAGAGTAAAAGTAACCAGTGGCACGGTGACCAATACAATAAAACTGGCTATCAGGTAATGTAGATTGGTCACTTTAAGAATTAAGGCATAAAGCCCCTGGTTCAAGGCGAAACTACAGAATAGTTGGGTGATCAGAAATCGTAAAATTGTGCCACGGTGCTGATGCTGTTTATGATTAAATGTCCACAGGCTTTGTCCGGTATAGCTGACAACAAATGCTGTAGCAAAGGCAATGGTATTGCCTGTTAATGGTGTGAATCCAATGCTGCCGACAACAAGACGAAGTATACCCAAATGCACAAAAGCGGCTAATGAACCAACAACAATAAACTTAATGAGTTGGTGCATTGTCCTGCTCTTTTTCGAAACCGCGTTGTTTTTGAACCAGATATGTGGGTCGCTGCTTTACTTCATTAAAGATGCCGGCAATATATTCCCCCAGAACGCCCAGTGACAGCAACTGTATTCCGCCTATAAAAGTGATAGCTGTTACAACCGTCGGCCAGCCGGGAACATTACTGCCAAGTACCAATGTTTTAAAGATGATAAAAAAGGCATAGCAGACCGAAGCAATGGAAATGAGAAGTCCCAATACACCTACCAGTCGAAGAGGTATTGTTGTAAATGAGGTGATCCCTGAAAGGGCCAGGCTGGTGAGTTTTCGATAGCCCCAACCGGATTCACCTGCAGCTCTTTCCTGAACTTCAAACGGTACACCAATACTCTTAAAGCCCACCCAAGCGTAGATACCTTTCATAAAGCGGCCGCGCTCAGGTAATTGCTTAAGTGAATCAACCACTTTTCGGCTCATTAACCTGAAGTCACCGGCATGGGCAGGCACATTTACCCCTGTGCTGAAGCTCATAATATTGTAGAAAAAATGAGCACCCTTTTTTTTCAGAAATGACTCTTCATTGCGGTCTTTGCGAACGCCGTAAACCATCTCATAGCCTTTTTTCCAGTAGTTCAGGAATACGGGAATCATTTCCAGGGGGTGTTGAAAATCTGCATCGATCAGTATGACTGCCTCACCTTCACAGGCATCGATACCTGCAGTAAGCGCAGCCTCTTTACCGAAATTCCTGGACAGTGCGATCAGTTTTACCGGGTTGTTGTTGCAAAAAGGCTCTACCAGTTCTACCGTGTTATCACTGCTGCCGTCATCGACAACAATAATTTCAAATTTATTGGTGACAGCTTCGAGCTGGTCAAGCAGGGCTTTGAGAAAAGAGGACACCACTTCGCCTTCGTTAAAAACTGGTACCACACAACTCAAAAATGGTGGATCATTTCTCTGCATTGTTTCTACCGTCATGAAAGATGCTTTGCCCTTAAATATACTGTAAATATCGCTAATTTCAGATGCATTATCTGTCTTTTGTATCAACTGGCGTTAATTGGTTAATTAAAAGCCCAAAAAAGGAGGGCTCACTCCCTGAAAAAAACCAGCCAAGATGCCTGCTACAACGGGAGCAGTGTGCATATTGCCATCGATAGCCTGAATGCCAGCTGAATTCGGAAACGGATTGGCCGCTGATTATGCATCCAGGGGCATTGAGATAACAATGGTATCTAAACAATAGGCCAGAAGGGTTGCATTGGGTGTGTACAAAAGTACCATCTATTGTGGTGGCAAGGCTGGTATCTGTAATCAGCATACTGCAATGGCAGCAAATCAGTGATTTACCACTTTCTGGCGCGATAAGCTCTTCTTCCTGGCTATTACAGGTTGATTGATCTAGCTCATTCAGGCTGCGTTTTGCATATTGGTCAGGGTTCTCTTGAAGAGAATGGCATTCAGGCGTCGGCGTGTTCATAACTATGATTGTGCGAGGTTGTAATGAGAAAAGAAACCAAGATTGCCCTGGCTGTTGTTTCAGGGGCTGTTTTAGCCATGATAGCCAGTGCAGTGGTATTTTGGAGTGGTGGTGATAAAAAGAAAGAACCGGCAGTGGTAACACCCGCTGTTGAGCAGCCTGTTGCACCACCATCAGACACGACTGATTATGATACGGCTTATGATAGTGAGCCCGTTGAGGAAGGAGTTACCCGTATTATTATTGAAAATCCGGAGCTCAATGATAGTGAAATTCAGGAAATTCTTTCAGAAAAAATCATAATCAATGATGAAGTAAAAGATATAAAGGAACTCAAAAGTAAAGAGCCGGGTCGCTCTCTATAAGTTGACTGAAACTGAAAATATAAGATTAATACTTTCTGAAAATGTTCTTGTAACGCCCGGAGGCTGGGATGTCCTTGCTGATAGAGCCTGTAGTACTTGCGACATTAATATCTGATAACCGTGTTTGTATCCTGGATGCCCGATTTGATTTGTCTGACCTCAAAGCCGGGCAAAACGCCTATCGGCAGGGACATATTCTTGGTGCCATTTACGCTGATTTGGAACAGGACTTGTCTGGTCCTGTTGTTCCGGGTATTACGGGACGCCATCCTTTACCAGACCCTGCTGTCTTTCTGGAAAAATTACGGATGTGGGGGATCAGCAGAAAGACTTCTATTGTAGTTTATGATGATGGCAACCATGCTATGGCAGCAAGGGCCTGGTGGCTTCTGCGATGGATGGGGTTAACTGAGGTTGCGATACTGCATGGAGGCATGAAAGGGTGGTTGGCAGGTGGCTATCCTGTGACTAATGAGCAGTCAGCTATCTCGAAAACGGAGCTAATGCTAACCGCTGGAGCCATGCCAACGATCACCGTCGATGAGCTTTTCAAAGTGTTTCACTCGCCAGAATATCAGTTGGTGGATGCAAGGTCAGAAGAGCGTTTTAATGGATCCGCTGAGCCGATTGACTCAAAGGCCGGTCATATCCCCGGCGCTACCTGTCATCCGTTTACCCGTAACATGGATGAGCAGGGCCGCTTTTTACCTGTCAGAGAGCTGAAGGCAACATTTGAAAAGTTTCAGGCAGGTGGCAGGGAGACTATTTTTTATTGTGGTTCTGGTATTACTGCCTGCCATAATCTATTTGCTATGGCGTACGCAGGGCTTGACGTTGGCAAATTATATCCTGGCTCTTGGAGTGAGTGGATAACAGGTGCTGCAAGGCCAACTGAATCATTCAGCCCTGACCGGCTTTAGCGCTTAAGCGTCATTAGTAATACTGCAGACTCTGGAGAGACAGGACTATTTAGCGAATTTGTTCTGCCTCTTGACTACAGGAAGGGGTACACTACCTCCCTGTTTTTTGCTAGATAGTCCGGTGAGGAGTGAATGAAGCAGTGGCACCTAGATAGCTGGAGAGAAATGCCTGTCCTTCAGCTGCCAGAGTACCCAGACCCCAAACACCTTAATCAAGTGGAGCAAGAGCTGGCCAGCCTGCCTCCATTGGTTTTTGCTGGTGAGGTCAGGGAGCTTCGCAGACGTCTTTCAGAGGCGACCCATGGTAAAGCGTTTTTGCTGCAGGGCGGTGATTGTGCTGAGAGTTTTCTGGAGTTCAGTGCTGACAATATCAGGGATACGTTTAAAGTCCTGATGCAAATGGCTGTTGTACTGACATTTGGAGCCAGTTCTCCAGTGATTAAAGTTGGCCGTCTTGCTGGGCAGTTTGCCAAACCCAGAACATCAGGAATGGAAAGCCAGGGAGGCATAGAACTGCCCATTTACCGTGGTGACATTATTAACGGTACTGAATTTACCGAAGAGTCCCGGATACCTGATCCAGAGCGAATGTTAAAGGCCTATCATCAGGCTTCTTCGACCTTGAATTTGTTAAGGGCTTTTGCCCAGGGTGGTTTGGCGTCTCTTGAACAGGTTCATGCCTGGAATCTGGATTTTGTGGCAAACAGCCCACAAGCGGAGCAATATGGTCACCTGGCGGACAGGATTGATGAGTCACTGGCATTTATGAAAGCTTGTGGCATCTCAGCTGAACATTCCAAAGTGATCAGTGAAACCGAGTTTTACACGTCCCATGAAGCACTGCTGCTGCCTTATGAGCAAGCCTTGACTCGAAAAGACAGCTTGACTGGTGAGTGGTATGACTGCTCTGGTCATATGCTCTGGGTTGGTGACAGAACCCGTCAGGTGGATGGTGCTCATATTGAGTTTGTACGTGGTATTCAAAACCCTATAGGTTTAAAAGCTGGGCCAACCCTGCCGCCAGATGAACTACTTCGTTTGATTGATATCATTAATCCGGAGAATGAGCCTGGGCGCTTGAATATCATTGTTCGAATGGGCGCTGACAAGGTTGAAGAAGGTTTGCCACCACTTATTCGGGCCGTTGAGCGAGAAGGGCGTGAAGTGTTATGGAGTTCTGACCCCATGCATGGTAATACCTTTAAGGCCAGTACAGGGTACAAAACCCGAGAGGTATCACGGATACTGCGAGAAGTTAAGCAGTTCTTTGCTGTACACCGGGCTGAAGGGACTTATGCCGGAGGTGTCCATTTTGAAATGACTGGCCAGAATGTGACCGAATGTATTGGCGGTGCCAGAGAGGTGACGGAAGACAGTCTGGGTAATCGTTACCATACCCACTGTGACCCTCGCCTGAATGCTGATCAGGCATTGGATCTGGCGTTTCTGATTTCTGAAACATTAAAAGATTGTCGTAAATTGCAACAAGGCTGATTTGAGATGGCACCCACAGTTGGAGACAATGATGAAAGAACGAATTGTAATCACTGAGGGTGACATTACTCAGATAGAAGTCGATGGTATTGTTAATGCGGCTAACAGTGCCCTGGCTGGAGGTGGAGGGGTTGATGGTGCAATTCACCGTGCAGCAGGGCCAAGTTTATTAAAAGCTTGTAAAGAACTGGGGGGCTGTCCTACCGGTGAAGTAAGGTTAACCCCTGCATTCCAGTTGCCTGCTCGCTATGTACTGAATGCTGTCGGACCTGTTTGGCAAGGTGGGCATAGTGGAGAGCCCCAGTTACTCAGTTCATGCTACCAAAATGCACTATTAGCAGCAGAACAGAATGGTTTAAAAAGTCTCTCTTTTCCTGCAATCAGTTGTGGCGTTTATGGCTATCCCCATAAGCAGGCAGCAGAGATCGCTGTGGGAGAGGTATTTGCCTGGTTATCTCAATACGAGCTGCCAGAGCAGGTTATCTTTGTCCTTTTTGATCAGGAAATGGCAGCCCTTTATCGAAATGTGCTTGATGGCTACCTATAATCCGTTGATAGTGATAAGTGAGTTTATAGAATAGGTTCGTGTTTATTGTCTTTCCTTAAATCGGTGTGTAGCGCAGCCTGGTAGCGCATTTCGTTCGGGACGAAAGGGTCGGAGGTTCAAATCCTCTCACACCGACCAGTCTGATGTTCAGTAAGTTTATTATTTAGTCTTTTCCGGCTGATACCACCAGGTCATCAAATCCAGGGCAAACGGAGCTGGGTGTGCCGGATGATGTAAGGTGTCTTTTCGGATAACAGGCCAGACGGGCAGGTACCAGAGGGGAAGGGTGTATTGTTGCCATAGTAAAACCCGATCCAGAGCTCTTACGTTGGCTTGTAGTTCCTCAAAACTGCGGACATTGGCAATCTGTGCAGTGAGTTTATCCAAAACAGGTAGCGTTGAGCCTGCAAGGTTACGAGTACCGTGGTCGTTAACTGTTGCTGATCCCCAGTGACTTGCCTGCTCAGTGCCAGGGCTGGGGGTATGAGGGAATATATGCAAGACTAAATCAAAGTCTTGACTTCTAATACGCTCTATATACTGGGCAGAGTCAACATGCCTGATATTCAGTTTTATGCCGAGGCTTTCTAGTCCTTTCTGAAATACCAACATAGTTTTTTCATACTCAGGCAGCATAACCAATGCTTCTAGCTCCAATCTGTTGCCATCTTTATATTGCCTGTTGTGTTTTATTTTCCATCCAGCTGTTTTTAACAGCTTTAATGCTTTTTGCTTTTTACTTCTTTCGGTCAAGGTGTTTTCTGCACCTGGTGGAACATAAGCGTGTTTGAAAAGTTCAGCTGGTAGAGAGCGCTTCCAGGGGGTTAATAATTTGATTTCATTTTCACTGGGTAAACCTGTCGCTGCGAGTTGGGTACCTGAAAAATAACTGGTTGCCCTGCGATACATATTGTGAAACTGGTAGTTATTGATCTGATCGAAATCAAAGGCATAGCCCAGCGCTTCCCGAACTCGTTTGTCACTCAGATAAGGGCGGCGGGTATTATAGGTAAGTGTCAGTGTTTGGGGGTTGCCATTATCCAATAGTAGCCGAGATAGGCCTGCTTTTTTCAGGGCACTGTCTTTCAGGTGGTCGTTCCAGACTCGTGGATCGTCCACCAGTTTAAAGTTATATTCGCCAGTGATAAGGGCTTCAAGGGCAACGGTGTTATCACGGTAATATTCGTATCTTAGCCGGTCAAAATTATACCGGCCTCTGTTTACAGGTAGATCTTTACCCCAGTAATTTTTTACGCGCTGATAAGTTACCGATCGACCTGGCACAATGTGCACTGCTTTGTAGGGGCCACTGGTAACAGGTATTTCCAATCCGGGCGAATTGAAATCACGGTTTTTCCAGTAATGGGCTGGCAAGATCGGCATCTGGCCAAGAATAAGCGGGAGCTCGCGGTTTTGGTTGTTATTGAAATAAAAAATAACTCGATAAGGTGAGGTGACTTCTGCCCGATCAATTTCCCGATAGAAGTTTTTATAAAAGGCTGAACCCTTTTCTCGAAATAAGTCAAAGGTGAATTTAACATCGTTTGCGGTTAACGGAACCCCATCGTTGAACCGGGCTTTGGTATTAATATGGTAGGCAGCCCAGTGATTATCTGGGTCAAGCTCGATTTTTTCAGCAACCCAGCCATATTTGGTCAGGGGTTCATCCCAGGATCTGGCCAATAACGTGTCATACATCAGATTGCTGCCAGCCGCGGTAACACCTCTATCGCTATAAGGGTTGAGGGTGTCAAATGTACCGATAACCGCTTGTTTTAGTTCCCCTCCTTTGGGGGCGTTGGGATTTGTATAGTCGAAATGGGTGAAATTATCGGAATATTTTGGTTTGCCATATAAGGTAATTGCATGTACAGGTGCTGCTGATTTGGAGATGTGTTCTTCTGCTATGTGTTGTTCTTTGCCTATAGCGGAGGCTGAAAAAATAAATATTAGCAGTGTGGTCGGCCATAAAGTATAGGGGGCCATATTATGCTCCTGTATAAAGACAGGTCATCAAGTAATGTTTGTGGCTTACTTATCAGAATAGGCTGTGTTCTATCGTTGCGCTATTGAAGAGTGTTACGTGGCAAAATGTGAAATTAATATCGAGAGTCTTTTTTATATGGTGCATTACATCCCTTTGCCCTTTTTATGCCTAAGGGTATTGCTGCTCTGTAACTAGAGTGTTAGGATACGCGCCGTCTTCAGAGATGATCTTCAAGTCCTGCATAACCTTTGGCTTGTTTGTACTGTTCTTCAGCAATAGCTGGTGTTCCTTATCTCTATTTTTCAAGACACTATTCGGGGTATAGCGCAGTCTGGTAGCGCGCCTGCTTTGGGAGCAGGATGTCGGGAGTTCGAATCTCTCTACCCCGACCACTTTTTGATTTTGACAGTTTATTTCGGGGTATAGCGCAGTCTGGTAGCGCGCCTGCTTTGGGAGCAGGATGTCGGGAGTTCGAATCTCTCTACCCCGACCACTTTTGATTTTGACAATTTATTTCGGGGTATAGCGCAGTCTGGTAGCGCGCCTGCTTTGGGAGCAGGATGTCGGGAGTTCGAATCTCTCTACCCCGACCACTCTTTTTAAAGGCTCAGTGTTCGCATTGAGCCTTTTTTTTGTTGGTTATATTTTGCTACTAATTAATCAGTGTATCTGCAAATTGCATTGCGAAAAAATACTTTATATAAGACTATGGGCTTATAACTCTGAAGGGTGCAGCTTGTGCTGATAAGGTAGTAACTCTCAGATTATTGTTGCCGAAATAAAGAATAAAATATTAAAGTCAGGCGGAATAATAAAAATATGTTCGACTTATTTCCTCGTTCTAATCCTTCACTGCCCCAGAATGACAGTCCTCATCAGCAAAAAGAGCGTGCTCGCCAGATTGAAAATGAGCAAAAAGAATATGTGTGGGATGATAATAAACCCAATGTTAAAGGGGTTCCCATGGCACTTGAGGTGCCCTCCGAAGCCAAACCAACTATTGAGTGGACACTAACTGTTGGGGAAGTTGGGATTGACGTTGCTAAAAATTTGCTGGCTAACCTGGAGCTTGAAGACGAGCTGGGGCATATCGGAGAAGATCTCGCCTGTGTTCGTGAGGCATTATCTAGTGTGACTGCCGGCCGGGAAAAATCGCTGATAAAATCCCTGAAAGATACGGTTAACGGCTTGCTGGAGACCCAGGAACAGCATATCAAAGAGAAGCTCAGGGAATTAAAGACAGAAGAGGGGCTGGATGCCTATAAAGATTTGTTTAAAACTCTGCCATTGCCAGAGATTGCATCGGTCTTTCAAACCGATGAAAGTTTTGGTCTGCAGAGGGTAGCTGGTCCCAATCCGATGTTGATTAAGAAAATAACTCAGCTACCGGATAACTTTCCTGTTACTGATGAAGGCTATAAAAAAGTAATGGGGGATGGGGATAGTTTGCAGCAAGCCTTGGCAGATAATCGTATCTATTTACTGGATTATCAGGAATTGTCTTTACTGGTAGAACACCCAGGTAACGATAACAAGCAGGTATTTGCTCCCTTGGCGCTATTTGCTTTACCAGGAGACAGGAGCGCATTAAAGCCTGTTGCTATTCAGTGTGGGCAGGCAGTAGAAGAGTTCAAGATCAGTTATGCTGTGACAACCGATGAGGGGCAGGAGTACTGGGAATGGCAGGTGGCAAAAACTGTTGTTCAGATGGCGGAGGGTAATTATCACGAGCTTTTCGTTCACCTTGCTCGCACTCACCTGTTAATCGAAGCTTTCGCTGTGGCAACGCCCCGCCATCTTGCTGAAAAGCACCCTCTGAATATTTTGCTAACACCTCATTTTGAAGGAACATTGAGTATTAATGCCAGTGCGGCTGGTAGTTTGATTGCGGCGGATGGTCCCATCGATAATATTTTTGCAGCTGATATTAAATATACCCAGCAAGCTGCTGGAGAAGATCGTCTGGGGTATGATTTTTACGACAGCATGTTACCCAATGATTTGGAAAAGCGGGGTGTAGCAAGTACAGAGCAGTTGCCAAACTATCCTTACCGTGATGATGCGACCCTGGTGTGGAATGCCATACATGACTGGGTGACTGAGTATATCGGTGTTTATTATAAGAGTGATAATGATGTTATAGACGATACCGAACTCACAGCATGGACTGATGCATTGATAGCTGAAGGAAAAGTAAAAGGATTTAAAGCGATAACCAGCAAAACCCAGCTGGCTGATGTAGTAACCATGGTTATTTTTACCGCCAGCGCCCAACACGCGGCTGTTAATTTCCCTCAAAGTGTTTTGATGCCATTTGCTCCGGCTATTTCTGGTGCTGTTTGGGGTAATGACCCCTTGGCTGCAAATTCAGAAGAGGCCTGGCTAAAAATGTTGGCGCCGATGCCACAATCACTGGAACAACTAAGTCTCCTGCATTTGCTAGGATCAGTCTATTACCGGCAGTTGGGAGAATACCGTAGTAACCATTTTCCCTATCTGGCCTGGTTTGAGGATGACAAAATTACAGATTCGGGTGGTCCACTGGATCGTTTTAATGAAGCGTTGGAAAAAGTGGAAACAGCAATAAAGGAGAGAAATACAAACCGGCCGGAATACTCTTATTTGCTGCCGAGTAAAATTCCACCCAGTATTAATATCTGATTTGGATAGTTTTGACAGCGGTGGCTGGTAGCGACCGCTGCTTTTTAGCTGTTTGCTTATTGAGAGGCGAGCCAGGTTTCCAGTTGTTCGCTGCCACCAATAAGTTTGCCGCCAGCATAGACTTGTGGAACGGTATGCTGGCCAGTTATTGCCCGCAGTGATGTGGAAGTGGCATCAGTTCCCAGAATAATCTCTTCGAAGGCGATATGGTGCTCCTTAAGCATCTCTTTGGCTTTGGCGCAAAATGGACAGCCCGGTTTGGTAAAGAGGGATACTGATTCCTGAAGTTGCGCATTGGGGGCAATATAGTTCAGCATGGTATCCGCATCGGAAACCTTAAAGGGGTCTCCGGGTTCTACAGGTTCAATAAACTGTTTCTCAATAATGCCATTTCGAACCAGCATGGAGTAGCGCCAGGTGCGTTTGCCAAAGCCCAGCTCTTCTGCGTTGAAAATTAGCCCCATTTTTTCTGTAAATTCACCATTGCCATCAGGTAGCATTTTTACATGCCTGGCATTTTGGTCTGCAGCCCAGGCATTCAGTACAAAGGTGTCGTTGACTGCCAGGCAGTAAACTTCATCGATACCTTGCTGTTTAAATGTTTCATAAAGCTCCTCATAGCGCGGCAGGTGAGTAGAAGAGCAAGTAGGTGTATAGGCACCAGGCAGGCCAAACACAATCACATTTTTACCTGAAAAAATATCATCACTGGTTACGGCAACCCAGTTATCATCTTTCCGTATTTTGAAGGTAACGGAAGGGACTTTCTGGCCTTCGACACTTTTATACATCGTATGGATCTCTTGGTTGGATGGTTGCACAAGTTGTGCTGTATTATTGGCAGGTTTGGCAAATTGGTAAATTTATTTGTATTGATAAGGGTAATAGCTTTTTTTGATTTGTTGAGTGAGTTGTGTCAAACGATTTGTTTTAAGGATAGTCACAGGTCTTGTGGGAATGGCAGCAGCCTGTGATTGGCTGCTCTACGGTTGTTTTTCTACAGCTGAGTTCCTACTATCTCAGTGCGTCTTTGCTCAATCAAGGGGGCCATTGCTTCTGCCCAGCTAGGGGAAGGCTCTTCTTCGGTTTCCTTAGCTGCCTCAAAATCATAAGCGCCATTAGTTAGCTCTTCTTCAAGTATTTGTAGCTGGTCTGCACTTTCTATCTTGTTAATATAGTCTGCCATTAATTCTTCGGTATTTTCTTCTCTAAGTATAAAACCCAGCTGTGAATTCATTGTTTCGATTGCTTCTTCTCGGCCTGAATTTGGTACAGGTGGGGATAAGAGAGTAAGCATATGGGCCCGCATTAGTGGTTGAGCGATATGTTCGTAGCGATCATAGTCACTATTGTTTCTAAGCATGGCTGAAAATTCATCAATAGCTTGTGGGGTCTGAAGGTTTTGTATGTACTGCTCTAAGTAGTCACTCAAACGAAATCAGATATTCTTGACCAAATAGATCAAATACACGTTTGACCTCTTGCTCAAATTCCTTGAAGTTCATTATTGCCAGTAAGTTCAGCCATTCATATTTCACTTTTCTCCACAATATTTCTATCAGGTTTAGCTCAGGTGAATAGGTTGGTAAAAAACAGACTAAAAGCTTTTTCTCAATCGCCCAGTCTATTACTCTTTCTCTGAAAAGTTTGCTGGTATGAATGCTGGCATTATCCACCATGACGATGGTATAGCGATCATTAGAACTGTACTTGGGATCTTCCATCCTGGTGGCAAAATCATCAAAGACACTGATAACCGTTTCGCTGTTAACACAACCTGTTACTGGGTAGTAGAAAAGGTCATTGGCACGATTCATAAACCCCAGCACATTGATACGCTTGCTTTTTACAGAGGGTATTTCTAGCTGTGAGCCTTTTTCTTGCCAGCCGTAGGGGACACAAGGCTCTTGGCTAAAACCAGATTCATCAAAGTAAAACAGATTGACAAGCCCTTTATCCTCAGCATTTTGAGCCTCTTTCAAGGCAGACTGGCAACACCTGAACTGCTCCTCGTTGCGCTTATGACTGCAAGCCTTACGAAACCGCTTATAAACAAGTCCCAGCTTTTTTTAAAAGTCTCGACAAAGTTTGTTTTGAGGCAGTCTTCCCGGTTTCCTCTGCAATCTTTGTTTGAACATAAGCCAGCCTGCGAGGTTCCTCGGAGACAATCTCTCTAATGCGTTGTGCTTCCTGGTCAGTATAGATAGGTGGTTTACCACCCTCATGTTTTTTGTACAGACCGCGAAGGCCATAATCATC
Organism: Endozoicomonadaceae bacterium; assembly: GCA_965224475.1. GTDB lineage: Bacteria > Pseudomonadota > Gammaproteobacteria > Pseudomonadales > Endozoicomonadaceae > Endonucleibacter. The sequence goes on from CBDCZK010000003.1 coordinate 71,521, forward strand.
CCAGGCATCAATCCAGTCAGATACTGTCTGATATCGAACTTCAAATATTGCAGCAATCTCGCTCATAGAATAACCACGTATACTGAGTAAAACAGCATGAGCCCTTTCCCTTAGGTAAGGATATGGCCCGTGCCGGAGAGCTTCTCTCAATGTTTTTATGACTGCGACATCGGTTACTGGATCAACAGTTTTCATCGTGACAACAGCGAGATTAATGGTGTTTGGCAATGAGTATAACCAAATTGGAATGGAGATGTTTTTTATAAATACGGACGTACAGTTATTTTTATCTGTTAGCAGTTGCGTGACTACTTATTCGTTTTATTGTTTGGTCTTTTGTTATTGGTTTCTTGTTGTGTGGAATTAAAAAATCATTAAATTCCTCTTCTATTTTTTTAGGGGATACTAAAGTAGGGTCAGTAGGTTGGAAGGAAACAGATTTTCTTCTTTTCTCTATAGGTGCCTCTTCTCGGGAGACTGGTGTGGAGTTTGGTTTTTGATTCGTCGGAGATAGTCCTTGTTTATTCCAATTATGACTATCTGTCCTATTGCTTGCTGAGTTCAGTTGAGATGCTTGTGATGTATAGATATCTCAGGGCAATTGCATCAATCTGACGACCTGAGAGAGACTGCTCTGTAAATTACCAGAGTAGTCAATTTGCATGGAAGCCGTACAGTATCAACCTTTGTCGCAGTTTTTGGCTAAAGTACCTGATCCCCGTCGGCCAGGTATGTGTGACCATAACCTGCTTGATATTCTTATTATTGCCGTATGTGCTGTTATATGTGGAGCTGATGAGTGGCAAGACATTGAGGACTTTGGTCGCTGTAAAGAAGACTGGTTCAAAACATTTCTAGAGCTACCCGCCGGCATACCCTCTAAATACACCTTTCGCAGGGTCTTCTGCTTGCTTGACCCCGTAGCTTTTGAAACCTGTTTTACTGGCTGGATCAAGCAAACACTGACTGAAATATCAGGCAGCCAACACCTTGCGATTGATGGAAAGGTCATTAAGGGCTCCAGAGCAAAAGGCAAAAAACCAGTGCTTCTAGTCAGTGCCTGGAGTGTTAAGCTTGGCTTGGTGCTTGGGCAAGAGCGTGTCGACCAAAAGTCCAATGAAATTACAGCAATACCTAAACTGCTCAAAGCTCTGGAGCTGAAAGGCTGCCTTGTCACACTGGATGCTATGGGCTGCCAGAAGAAAGTAGCAAAGCAGTGCGTTGAACAGGGTGCAGATTACATTCTTGCAGTCAAAGGCAATCAGAAAAAGCTCTATAAAGGCATAGAGGCTTTGTTTACCGCAGCAGAACACCAGCCAGAGCTGCATGATTATATGCAGTCTCGTGAAAAAGGCCACGGTCGTGTAGAAACCCGCTGTTGTTGGGTGATAAGCGATCTTTCTAACTTGGAAACGGCAAAAGACTGGCCGGGACTAAAGCAAGTAGCTGTCGTACAAAGTGACAGGCAAATCAATGGTAAAGTAACTACTGCGCTGCGTTTTTATATCATGAGCCGTTCAATGGCAGCGAAGGATATGCTGGAAATCAGTCGAAACCACTGGTCTGTGGAGAATAATCTACACTGGGTGCTTGATGTTGCATTTTCAGAGGATGCTTGTCAGATCAAAACAGGCAATGGGGCAGAGAACTTCTCTATCCTGAGGCGGATAGCACTGAACGCTATCAAGGCCAACAAGGGCGATCGCAGTATCAAGAGCCACAGAAAACTAGCAGGTTGGGATCATAAACACCTAACAAAGTTACTTTGCTCTATCGTTTTGGATTGATGCAATTGCCCCTTGATTGTTTAAGACTGTTTAACTGGTTCTCTAAAAGCATCGGCAAGTTTGCTGTTCAGTCTAAAACTATATTGCCGTTCACATTATTGTAGGTATCATGCTGGCATTTTGATTATCACTTTAGTTTAATTCCTTTTCCTAATAACAATAGCAAACTTATCTTTCTTTATTTGTTAAACACCTGTTTTATGTTAAAAAAGATTGATAAATCAAGTAGGATAGTGTTTCTATTTCTTTGCCAGTTATTGCTAATCACCCCCCTTGAAAAGTGATTTTGTATAGCTATGTTTTTTATTGATGTTCTCCCGATTTTTTAGCCCGCTAGTTAGCATTTCTGTTGCTACGCTTGATCAAATGCCTGTCTATCTCACTTGGGAATCTGTCGCTCAGCGAATTGCCTTGTACGCCGAACGATGGCCATTCACCGAATTGGCTCATAATTGTTAATGCTATTAATGTTAATGTTAATGTTATGGATCGCAAGGGCATTATTATTGGTACAGGAGACCGTAAACGTCTGCATGCTGTACATGAGGGAGCTTTGCAGGTGCTGGCTTCTGGTAAGGCCTGTGATCTTGAGGCAGATAATGAAGGGGGGCTGCATGGTGCCCAGATGGGGATCAATCGGCCAGTGCGTTTTCGGGGGGAAATTGCCGGCGTTATTGGTATCTCTGGGGAACCCAAAAAAGTCTCACAGTTTGCAGATCTGGTGGTGATGACTGCTGATTTGATGATCGAAAATGCAGCAGTGATGTCTGAAAACCACTGGAGTATGAGGCAGCGTGAAAACATTATTTCTGAAATGATTCACGGTGAAGCGGGTAAGGATTCACTATTTGGTATACGTACACGACAGCTGGGCATTAATCCTGACCTACCCAGGGTAGCTATTCTGGTTAGTATAAAAAATGGCCAGGGAAATGACCTGTCTATTGATGAAGTTGAGCATATTCAATACCTGTTAAGAAAAGGGCATCCGGACGACTTGGTTGCTTTAATTTGTCCCACCCAGTCGGTATTGCTGCACCCTGTTAATGCCCAGGTACGCTGGCACCCTGATCAATTGACAAGTTATCTGCATGCATTAGAAAAAAGGTTGAGCGCATTAAAAGGGGTTGATTTTAAAATTGCTCTAGGACGTTATATTCAAGGGCTTGAAGGGATTCCTCTGTCCTACCAGAGTGCCCAGGAAGCCTATCAGTTGGGTATGCAGCTGGCACCAGAAAAGGTAATTTTTCGCTATGCCGATTTTCAGCTGGATAGTTTGATGTTGGACCAGCTGCATTCCTGGAAAGGCAAGGAACTTCAGGCTCATATTCGCCCATTGTTAGTATCTGATACCAAAGGGTTATTGAGAAAAACCCTCAGGGCTTTTATTGATAGTCAGGCTAACCCGGGGCAGGCTGCCAAAAAACTTCATATTCATCGTAATACACTGGCATATCGTCTTGATCAAATACAGTCTCTGACCCATCGAAATCCTCGGGATTTTAGCGATCTATTACTGCTGCACTTTGCACTTCGCATGCATGAACTACTTGAATACCAGCTTGATTTTTCTTTGTTAACCGTAAAGCAGGTGTCAGAAGTTGGTATTACCTGCATCCAGGGTTTGTGCGTTAGCACAAAAAAGTAGAAATTATCTGATATCCAGTCATGTACACGATAACTTTACGATAAAATAACCTGATAATAGCCGGCATTAAAGTATTTGAAAAATTGTGTCGGTTAACAAAAATGATTCAGAACTACCCTTGGTGCACCAGCAATTCCCGCAAACTAGATTCCGATTGGCACATTTTCAGTTAATTAAAAATGACTTTATAGAGGATGAATAGAGCCAGGCTGCTGCTATATCGGCAGTTGGTTTAAATGGCTGGTAACACAGGTCACAGGGCTAACATCAACTCTCTATGTCGTATCGACTGTCAGCAATTTCAAGCTCACACTTCGCTCCTCAATGATGGCTGTGAATACGTCTGTCCAGTTATCAATGCAGAACCAGTCAAACAGCCCTCGTATGGCATGCCACAATGCCTTTTTAGACTTCTTTGCCTTGAGCGCTTCTTGGAAAAGCTTGCAAGACAGTTGCTCTATCTGGTTGATGAGGAAGGCCGTAAAAGTCAGGCATGCCAGATTGCTGGCCAGATGCTGCTTTCCGTGCCCGTAATTGTGTTCGAGATGGTAGCCCTGTGTTTTCAGTGTATTGAACGTTTCGTTTTCAATTTTCCATTTAGCGCGTGCTCCTCGCATGAACTTATTCACGTTCTCGGCTGAAAGCTCAATATCGGTGATCCAGGTGTTGACGTACTTCTTGTTGCCCTCTGGATCAATTTCTATATATTCGAGATAGTTAACCAGCACATCCGGGTGTGACTTGTTAATGGGGACACCATTTACAAACCGGAACCAGTGGGTAAATCCTTTTTCATCGGTATATTCGTAGCGTACCACTTTGCCTGCACAATCAAGCTCATCTACGGCCTGGTATAACGACTCATGTGTTGAGTCCTTTGCCACCATAATGAAGCTATAGCCAAAGGACTTCACCAACTTGATGGTCGGTCCATCTGAGTACAGGTCATCAACAGTAAGAACCAGTGGCAAGTGGGGATGTTCTCTGGATAAATTCGCCAATAGCCGCTTGAGCGCTACCTTCTCACAGTCATTCTTTGACGCATCAACCTGTTTGGTGATGGGCTCAGGCATTAAAGGCAATACTTCCTTCTTGCCCGGCCTTACCAGACAGCAGGCCAGTAACTGATGGTAGTATTGCGGATTTTTGCTGTCCGCCTTTTTTACACAACACTCAGGACAGCTAATATTCCCTGAGCAAAAGTGCCCCGTACCATCGATAGGCGCAAGATACCCTTCCTCAAAATAAGTGAACTGCTTAAGTCGGCCAGATCGCTGCACAAAGGCAAACAAGCGGGTAAAGAACTTCCTGAAATAGCGCGTTTCTATAGGGTCAATCAGCTCCCTCAGATAGGTATCACTGGGGACGTTGCTGACATTGTACATCGACTTTAAGTTCTTGAGCCTGTCGGGCTTATTGACGCAATCCTGATCAAAAGCCAGCAACGAAGGGTATTTCAGGTGCATGACAGCAAGGCCACTCATGACCGCATCATGAAGGGCAATTTTGTCATGTTGACTTTTCTTGCGAAAGTCTGGAATTTCAGCCGCTTCATCAGAGATTGTGTATTTTGAGCAGTTTTTCAGCAATGGTTCTTGGTTTTGTTAGCGGCACAACATAAGCATCGTTATTATTATAGTGGTGAAATTCTATCGGATAGTCTGCGATTTCAGCAAGAAAGTATCAGGCTACAGCCCTTGTTATTAAGGGCTTTAATCAAGTCTGCCTTGGTGCACTGAGTGGGCTTGCTATTTCTATTGGCCTGATTCTCAGAAGGGTACCCCCCGCTTATGGAATGATGATTGGTGCGTTATTAGGTGCACTAATTGGCCTTGCCAGTTTAGGTGACAGTGTCACATTAATGATTAATGGAGTAAAAGGCATTACTCCTTCAATTCTTCGAATTCTTGCTGCGGGGGTTTTAGCTGGTGTTCTGATTGAATCTGGCGGAGCTGGCGTTATTGCTGAAAAAATTGTTGATGCTGTAGGGGAAGCCAGGGCAGTTATCGCACTTATTTTGGCAACAGCGCTGTTAACTGCCGCAGGGGTGTTTGTTGATGTTGCTGTTATTACTGTAGCGCCTATAGCTTTGGCTATTGCGCGTCGGGCCAATCTTTCTGTGTTATCGGCACTGGTGGCGATGATCGGTGGTGGTAAAGCGGGTAATATTATTTCACCCAATCCTAATACTATTGCTGCATCCGATGCTTTTCACCTCTCTCTGACTGATGTAATGATGGCCAATATTATTCCTGCTCTGGTAGGTCTTGTTGTGACCTATCTGGTAGCCAAGGCACTGGTCAATAAAGGCACTATGCTTGAAGCCAGTGCCAGCAATGAAAAGCTCGAAGATGTTAACCGTCCTGGCTTGCTGGCAGCACTGACTGCACCGTTGGTCGCTATTGGTATGCTGGCATTACGACCTATAGCAGGTATCACTATTGATCCCATGATTGCTCTGCCTTTAGGTGGTGTGGCAGGTGCACTGGCAATGGGTCGCATTCGTGATATGAATCACTTTGCTGTTGGTGGCTTACAGCGTATGAGTGGTGTTGCCATCATGCTGATTGGTACCGGTACCTTGGCCGGTATTATTGCTAATTCCAGCTTAAGTGAATCCCTTGTGGACTTGTTGAAAGTTTCCGGTCTCCCCGCTTATTTGCTGGCACCTTTAAGTGGCATGATGATGTCCGTGGCTACTGCGTCAACAACGGCAGGTACAGCGGTAGCATCTAATGTCTTTGGACCTATTATTCTGCAGCTGGGTATTCCTTCCCTGGGTGCAGCTGCAATGATGCATGCCGGTGCAACAGTGCTTGATCATATGCCCCATGGTAGTTTTTTCCACTCTACCGGTGGCAGTGTGGGTATGAATATTCGGGAGCGTCTCAAAGCGGTACCTTATGAGACCCTGATTGGTTTCAGTATGACTGTAACTGCTACATTAATTTATGGTGTATTTAATTTCGGATAAGGATGTAACTAATGAAAATTATTATTGCACCAGACTCCTTTAAGGAAAGTTTAACGGCAGCCCAGGTTGCCCAGGCTATCGAAAATGGCTTTCGAAAAATTTTGCCTGATGCAGAGTACGTCAAAATACCTGTTGCTGATGGTGGGGAAGGAACGCTTCAGTCATTAGCGGATGCTACTGGTGGTCGAATTATTGACCAGACAGTAACCGGGCCATGGGGGAAATTGCGGGTCGCAGGTTTCGGTTTGCTTGGAGATGAGCAGACTGCAGTGATTGAAATGGCCAGGGCTTCAGGATTGGAACTGGTTGCTCTGGAAGATCGTAACCCCTTACATACGACAACCTTTGGTACTGGTCAGTTGATTCGTGGTGCTCTGGGTATGGGGGTAAAACGAATTATTGTGGGTATTGGCGGCAGTGCTACCAATGATGGTGGTGCTGGTATGATGCAGGCTTTAGGTGTCCGTTTTCTGGATAAGGCAGGGAATGAACTCCCTGTTGGTGGCGCAGCTCTGGCTGATCTTGCAGATATTGATATTAGCAATGTTGATCCGCGCCTGGAGCATGTTGAATTTATTGCTGCCTGTGATGTGGATAATCCCCTGACCGGGGAAAATGGTGCCTCCACTATTTTTGGCCCGCAAAAAGGCGCAACGCCGGAGATGGTTCAGCAGCTGGATCAGGCACTGGCTAATTACGCGCGGGTACTGAATAAAGTGCTTGGCTGTGATGTCGAAAAAGTCCCAGGCGCTGGCGCAGCCGGTGGCATGGGTGCTGGTTTGCTGGCCTTTATGAAGGCGACATTAAAACCAGGTGTTGAAATTGTAATGGATGCTGTTGCTCTGGCCAGCCACTGTGATAATGCGGATCTGGTTATTACGGGTGAAGGGCGGATTGATGGTCAGACGGCCCAGGGTAAAACCCCTGTTGGTGTGGCTAGAGTAGCCAAGCAGTTTAATTTGCCGGTGATTGCTTTATGTGGCTGTGTTGGCAATGGGGCTGAAGACGTTCATAAACATGGTATTGACGCTTTGTTTCCTGTAATCCACGGTGCGGCTACGTTAGAAGAGGCTTTTTCCAGAGGAGGAGATAATCTGGAGCGGGAAGCTCGTAATGTGGCGGTTGTATACAAGCTAGGAAAGTAGTTGCATCAAATTGTCTGCCAATAAACAGCTTTCGTTTATTGGCAGACAATTATTAAAGAACAGTACTCACGCTGAGCACCAGGGTGACCAGTAACATCAGGATAATTAGCAGAGGCCACATAAATTTAAACCAGGTGCTAAAAGGAACGCGCCCAATGGCCAGCCCACCCATTACCACCCCAGAGGTTGGAGTTATCAGATTGGGAAGACCTGAAGCAGACTGATAAGCGGTCACTACCAGCTCTCGATTAACATTTACAAAGTCAGCAAGTGGGGCAAGTACCGGCATACTTAACACAGCCAGTCCGGAAGAGGATGGCACCAAAAAAGAAAGCGCCATTTCCAGCCAGTATACGGCATTAACAAAAGCAACCCCTGGTAAACCATCGACCAGCTGTTCTGCACTATAAAGAATAGTGTGGGTGATATTGCCCTGATCCATAATGACCACGATACCCCGAGCCAAAGCAATAATAAGGGCAACACCAAGGAGATCTCTGGCTCCATTTACAAAAGTAGAGACAAGGGTTTCCTCATTAAGTCCACCCAGCAAGCCAATAATAATACTGCCTGCAAGAAACAGGGCAGAAATTTCAGCCATCCACCATCCTGCGACTGATACGCCATACATCATTACGGCGAAACAAAGTGCGAATACTGTGAGGATAATTTTATGACGTGCTGTCATTTCAGGCAGAGCATTCTGGCTTTTGTCCCCTAAAAAATGCGCTTCGTTCATTTTTTTCATATTGGCGACCAGTGAATGGGACGGGTCTGCTTTTACTTTTCCCGCATAACGCATTACATAAACGACGCAGGCAATCCACCCTAATACCAGGATGATTACTCTGGGGATTTGCCCATCTGTAAAACTGATTCCTGCAGCATTAGAAGCGATCACTGTAGCAAAAGGGTTAATGGTTGAGCCCAGGCAGCCAATTCCGGCACCCACCATAATAATGGCTACACCCGTGACGGCATCATAACCAGCAGCAATCATCACAGGAATAAGCACGGCGTAAAAGGGAATGGTTTCTTCTGCCATGCCATATACTGTGCCACCGGCAGCAAAAATAGCCATCAGGATGGGAATCATCCATTGCTCCCGGCCTTTTAACTTCCGG
>CBDCZK010000004.1:0-9409 GCA_965224475.1 Endozoicomonadaceae bacterium
GTATCGCACCTGCAGGTCAGCTACCCGCTTTTTATACGCTGTCACTTTACCTTCCCTGACCGCCACCAAATGCAAATCTCTGAGCTTGGCTGCCAGCTCATTGTATAACGCAGAACAACCACGGTTCTCAAACAACTCATCCACTCGATGCCAGTAGGCAGGTTCTCTTGCGGCTATAGCGACAATATATTCATCCAATTTTTTACGGCGTTCCTCTTCTGCCTTACGCAAACCTTCCGCCTTGAGCTCTCGCGCTTTGTCTTTTAACTCGGCTGCCGTTTGTCGGGAGCTTACCGGATCATTACGCTCTCCTTTAAGCAAGGTCGCAACTTTCTCTGCTCTTACCGATCCTGACTCATCCAGTAGCAGCAATTTTAATAATTTCTTACAATGAGCCAATGGCAGGTCACCCAGCCAGTTATCAACACAATCTTCAAGGTCAATTTCACGGGCGTCCGGTGAGTTTTTTGCAGCTGCTTCAACGATATATTTATCCAGTTTCAGGAAGTCACATAATGCACTCTGGCTGGCAGTTAAATCACTTAAACCAGCGGGAACCGGCACATCTTCAGCATTCTCTGCGACCTCATCATCTTCTACCGCAGCCAGCCACGCAATATAAAGGCTGCGATAATCCCCTCGCATTAGCTCTGAGCGAATAGACAGCAAGCTACCCATCCAGCCTTCACTGCCCTCTTCCCACCAGTTATCGTCATAACAGTCTTCATCCGAATAACAAAACTCAATCAGCCAGTGATCACGGCTGGGTTTAAAGCAAGAGTGCTCCCCAGGAAAGTATTGCTCAAGTATGTCACCATCAAAGCATGACTTTGGCACCTTAACCATAAAGCGTCTGTAGGAAAAATTGGAGTCGTAGACAAACGCATCAAAGTAATCCCTAAGCATCTGCTCCGGCTGTGCTTTAAGATCACCGTAATTGTAGGTATTACAGAAATGGGTTGAGGAGATCTTAGCCCGAGAGGATATACTTCTCAGCTGGTCCATTTCATCTCTAGATAACTGACGGTCAACGGCAACAAACTCGTAATACTGGTACTCACTCATTACTGCTTTAAACTCCAACGTAATACTTGAAGCAATAGGTTGAATTGCTGAGGATAGCCTATCTGCCGCAACATTTTTTATACTTTTTACCGCTACCACAAGGACATGGATCATTTCTGCCTGCTGAAACAGGATTGGCAAAGGGGTCTGGAAGTTGGGTAAAGGCAGGAGCCAGTGATGGTTGTTGTTTGGGCAATGTAGCAGCGTAGTTTTTAAACCACTGGCGCATATTGTTATAACGCTCGCTGAAAACAGCCAGGTTATCTTTAGTCAATACAGCCTTCATAAGAGTGTGGGTTCTCACATCCAGTGCGCCCGGCTCTCTTATCTCATATTTCCCGGTGCGTAATTTCACTGTTGTAAACAACGCCTCATCACTCTCATGATCAAGACCACCATCGTGTTCTGATGACTGGATCAGAAGATTGACTTCATTACATTTACAAGAAGACCTCACGCAGTACAAATCAATCACCTCAAAGCCTTTACCTTCTATATCCACCATGACTGGCATCTGATAAGGAAGCACTTCTCGGTAATACACTAACCCACCGGACATTACATTGGGCAGACTGAACGCAGGTTTAATCTCTTCAGGTTCCGCAAGCAATGTACTCTGTGTTTTACAGTGAAGGTAGCATTCTGACAAAAAGTGCCAATCATCCTCGGTCAAACTGTCCACGACCTTAAGGGACAAAGGATCACCCGTAGAATCTTCACGCACTTTTCTGACTTTTTTCTGGGGATCAACCGTTACACGGTGTTTGCTCTCTTCTAGGGCTGGCTGCCCATCATAAACATCAAGAGTGACCTCATCACAGTCACAACAGGGGTTTGGACAAATTTCTAGCCTGACCTGCAATGACAGCGTTTCCTCATTGTAATTTGGTATAGAAAAAGGCAATAAAGCCTGATCGTTCTTATGAGTGGAGACAACAAACCCCATAATTTCATCCTTATTACTGACATAACATACTGTTTGGGCCGCTGGCAGCTAGTTAAATATTGTTACCAACCAACTACCCCGGAGCAAGCTGCGGGGAATATGACCCACAGAGATTCAATATCTAAAAAGCGAACCATTTCAAAGCTCGTACAATATACGCCTAATTATCAAAAAATCTTCAGCTCTGCTTTCATTCATCGTCTATTGTTCAGGTAAATTCTGAATAAAAGCATTACACCACCTATGAAAGCAGACTATTTTCCAAAACACATAGCACTGGCTATTACTATTCTGCTAATAATCTTAGATGCCTCAGCTGTTTGCAAACGTTGTGGTCATGATGACTGTCATGGCAATTGCAATCCTCAAGCTACCCAGGAAGGAAGAAGCGAGCAGGCAGGCGAATGGGTTCGCGATGCTCGATTTGGTTCAGATGGGAGTAGTGACATAATACCTGATGATGAAGAGAATAAATCATTTCTATATAAACCCGGTTTAGGCAGCTCAGCCGCAACTAAGACAGCTTTTGTGGGATCGGGTCACGCTCTTTCTCCTCCTGCGCCAAAAGAACCCCAAGACAAATTACAGTATCAGCTAACCAAAGAGCCTACCTTATTATCCGCACTAACTAACCAACTTGGAAATCCAACAAAAAGTACTCAACAGATAACAGAAGCAGAAACAAGTCCTTTCTGCCATTTAGCCAAGTCTTTTTTGGATGGAATTCATCACACCAATAATGAACAAATAGTAGACTTCTTTCTAGCAAATGGTTATCAATCAAATGGAGCTATTCTAATTCAAGATATTCGCAAAAAATTATCATCTACAAATCATATATGCATTTATGTAGAAAGCGAAATAGCAATTATCAGCCACTACACAAGTGGAAGAAGTACAATGATTCCTATGGTCAAAGTAGAGCTATTCAATCAGGCTAAGGATAATCTTTCAAGACACGAGTGGGTTGCCCCACAAAATAAACTTGGGGGAAGATTCGGCGTACAATCGTTAGAAAATGCAAAATGCCATTCTTTTCAAACAGCAACTACTGCACCATAACGATCATCCCAACCGCCACGGAAGATTTGTCAGCCGCCTTGCGGATTTCACATTGCGGGCGGCCATGCCCACGGCTTTAGCCTGACCAATCAGGACGACCAATTGCTTCCCTCGGGTAACACCGGTGTAGAGCAGGTTGCGCTCCAGCAGGGTAAAGTGCTGCATGGCCATGGGAATTACGACACAGGGGTATTCTGACCCCTGGCTTTTATGGATGGTGGTGGCGTAGGCCAGGGAGACTTCATCCAGTTCGTTGACCTGGTAGTTCACCTCCCGGCCCTCAAAATCAATCATCAACTCCCCTTCTTCCACATCAATGGTCGACACTGTACCAATATCGCCATTAAACACTTCCTTGTCATAATTATTCACGGTCTGGATCACCTTATCGCCGGGGGCAAAGGTCCAGCCAAAGCGGGTGACTTTGGGGTGGGCATCGGCATTCAGGGCTTCCTGCAAGGCGACATTTAAACTTCTTGCTCCCAGTCCGCCACGGTTCATAGGCGCTAAAACCTGAATATCTTTCACCGGATCAAAACCAAACTTTTCGGGCAGGCGTTTGGTCACTACCGACATCAACTTGGCGAACAACTCTTCCGGTTCCTGACCGGTCATATAATAAAAGTCAGTGTCTTCACCTTTACGACTTTGTCGAGGTGCCTGCCCCCGGTTAATGGCATGGGCACCGGTAATAATCTGCGACGTAGCTGCCTGTCGGAAGATTTCGGTCAATCGCGCTACCGGCACTTTGCCGGACTCCATTAAATCCCCCAACACAGAACCTGGCCCCACTGACGGCAACTGATCCACATCGCCTACTAGCAAGACCGCTGCATTATCCGGCACCGCACGGAGTAGCTGATTCATCAATACAATATCCACCATGGAGGATTCATCTACCACCAGCAGGTCGGTTTCCAGTGGATTATCAGCATTCTTTTTAAAATCAAACTTTGAAGGATCAAACTCCAACAGGCGATGAATAGTAGTGGCCTCTTGTCCGGTGGATTCTGATAACCGTTTAGCCGCCCGACCCGTCGGCGCACAGAGCGTAACGTGGGCACGTTTAGCCACAATGATTTTCAGGATACTGTTCACCACCGTGGTTTTACCGACACCAGGGCCGCCGGTAATGATACAGAATTTTTTACGCACCGCCTGCTCAATGGCTTCTTTTTGAGAGGCGGATAGCTGAATATCGTTTTTCTTTTCCACCCAGGGAATGGCTTTATCAAGATCAATGGCTGACCAGGCCGACGTGCCTTTTAACAGCCGGTTAACATGATTCGCCACCCCCAGTTCCGCCCGGTGCAAAGGCGTCAGAAACAGGCAGGGTTCTTCTTTAATGGTTTCCGGTGTTAACCGTCCTTCATTAACCTCAGCCTGAATCGCATCTTTGATAGTCTCTTCAGGAATCTCCAGCAGCTTAACCGAAGAGTCCACCAGCTTCTGAAAGTACTGGGCACAATGACCTTCCCCTGAAAATTCCTGCAACACATGGCGAACACCCGCCTGGGCACGAATCAATGAAACCCGGTCAATCCCTAACTGCATGGCCAGCTGATCCGCTGTTTTAAAACCAATCCCGTGAATATCCAGTGCCAGCCGGTAAGGGTTCTCCTGCACTTTGGCCACGGCCTGATCGCCGTAAGTTTTATAAATACGCACCGCCCTGGCTGTACCCACCCCATGGGACTGGAGAAACACCATAATCTCCCGAACGACCTTCTGCTCAGACCAGGCGGAGGTGATTTTCTCCCTGCGTTTTTTGCCGATACCGTCCAGTTCCATCAGCCGGTCAGGTGTTTCCTCGATAATATCAAACACCTGTTCACCAAAAGCTTTTACCAGCCGCTTGGCAAAGTGCGGACCAATCCCTTTCACCATCCCGGAACCCAGATACTTCTCAATCCCTTCAATGGTGGTGGGCGTCACCGTCTTAATTTGCTGAACCTTAAACTGCACGCCATGCCGGGCATCATTAAACCAGATACCCTGAGTCTCGACATACTCCCCGGCAGTAATCGACGGTGTACTCCCGGTCATCGTCACCAGATCCCGCTGCCCCTTGCACTTCACCCGAATCACAAAAAAACCGGACTCTTCACTATGAAAAGTGACTCGTTCCACCGCCCCCTCCAACCGTAAAACCGGTTGATGGTCAGTCATTGTTGTACGTTGTTGGGGTGTCGAGTTGGCTTGGTACATAAAAGCGCATTCAGTCAGCAGGTCAGTTGCCAACCATCATAACAGGGGAGTGAATAAACAGGCAGCGAGTTTGCGGCAAAAGCCCCTGTTTTATGAGGTAGAAAGGCATACAATCCGCTGTAATTTTTGTAATCTACCCAACAGTAAAAATTTCACCCCAAGCTACCGAGGCCCATGCTTCGCCAAGTCAATAACAGACTCAGGCTGACCTCCGGGCGGTAGCGTCTTGAACTAACGGAAACAGAATGGCCAAGCGCGCAACCAAACCCAAACAGCAGAAGAGTTTTGAGGAGTCCCTTTGGGATTCTGCCTAGGACTTACGCATTGATGACACTTGCTAATTTTGGTAGGAGGTCATCTTTGCCTGCTGCAAAACGCTCAATGTAATCACCAACCACCTCTTTAAACAGCTCGCCCTGATGCTGGTAAATATTCGTGAACGCTTGTTCTATCTGCATTTTCTGGAGATACACAAAACTCAAAATACTGGCAAATATGTGGTTTCTCACCGGCCGTTCACTACGAACCTGAAAGTGTTCAATGTGGCAAACTTGCTTGATTGCCCTATGAAATTGCTCTATCTGCCAGTGATGGTCATGAATCTTGATGAAGTTATCGCGTTGGAAAGGGAACTCTTCCGGCAAGTAAACCACGTAGTGGCGACGCTGGTCTTTTAGCATCGTCCTGAACAACCTGACCTTGCCAAAATCTTTAAGCCATACATCCAGACCATCGTCTGGAATATCGAGGCTTTGAACCTGATGCCATTGACCTTTTTCCAGTGATACAGTCCTGTTTGTCTCAACAGCGAACATAAATCCTGTCTGATGGTTTTTAATCGTCTTCAGGTTTTTGACGCAGCTGTACCAGGTGTCACCGGTTACAAACGTTGGCTCCAGCCCCCAGGCTAGCACTTCACTCAACATCTCACGAAAATAGTCGTTTTTAGTCTTGCCCTCTGTCTTATCGCATATTCTGAAATTTACAGGCATATGACGACCGGCAGGGTCAGTGTAGTAGAGGGTGACGAGGTTGATGCCCTTGACGACCCTGTGGTGCTTACCGGACCAGAAATGACTGACCAGCGCCGCAGAGTAGCTATACGGTTTATCGAGAACACTGTCATCAACACTCAAGGTGCCACCAACAAGGTATAAGCTTTTGGCCGCCTCATCGAACATATCTTTTGGTTGGTAATTTTCACGGTGAAGGAAGCGATTAACGCTATCATGAGAAATACCTGTCACTTCTGCCAGCCTTGTACATGTTGATGATTTTGGCTCACTTATCAAGAAGCCCATATATTGTGGAAGGTTGCACCGAGCAGTTGTGGGGCGAGTAGTACTTCTCATCTTCATCCCTGAAAAGCAGTTATTTTTAGCAATTATCAAATTTTACGACTTGCTGTCAATGCGTAAGTCCTACTGCCAACAAATTAAGAGGCAGTGTGGAGTCCTCGGAATACAAACACATTGTCTTGAGTCTGATCTTCCTGAAATTTATCAGCGACAAGTTCGAGACCCGTAAGGAAGAGCTGATTGCTGAAGGCATGGAACAGTACACCGATATGGTGGACTTCTACACCATGAAAAATGTGTTCTTTCTGCCGGAAGAGAGCCGCTGGAACCATATCCTCAAACATGCCAAACAGGACGATATCGCCGTTAAAATCGACACCGCCCTGCACACCGTTGAGAAAAACAACAAGGTGCTCGCCGGTGCCCTGCCGGATAACTACTTCTCCCGCCTGGGGCTGGATGGTAGCAAGCTGTCGGCGCTGATCGATACTATCAACAATATTGATACCCTGGCCAACGAATGCCATATGACCGAAGAGGATCTGGTGGGCCGGGTCTATGAATATTTCCTGGGCAAATTTGCCGCCAGCGAAGGCAAGGGCGGCGGCGAGTTCTACACCCCCAAGTCCGTGGTTACCCTGATCGCCGAAATGATCGAGCCCTACAAAGGCAAAATCTACGACCCCTGCTGCGGCTCCGGCGGTATGTTTGTGCAGTCCATCAAGTTTATCAACAGCCATAACGGCAACCGCAAAGACATCTCTATCTATGGCCAGGAATACACCAGCACCACCTACAAACTGGCGAAAATGAACCTGGCCATCCGGGGTATTTCCGGTAACCTCGGCGACGTGGCCGGAGACACCTTCTTCAAAGACCAGCACCCGGACCTGAAGGCCGACTTTATTATGGCCAACCCGCCCTTTAACCAGAAACAGTGGCGTGCCGACAGCGAG
This sequence comes from Endozoicomonadaceae bacterium, assembly GCA_965224475.1. Taxonomy (GTDB): domain Bacteria; phylum Pseudomonadota; class Gammaproteobacteria; order Pseudomonadales; family Endozoicomonadaceae; genus Endonucleibacter. Next base: position 7,536 of record CBDCZK010000004.1, read on the forward strand.
CTCACCGACGACCCTCGCTGGGAAGGGTACGAAACCCCACCCACCGGCAATGCCAACTACGCCTGGATCATGCATATGATCAGCAAACTGTCGGAAAACGGCACCGCCGGTTTTGTCCTGGCCAACGGCTCCATGAGCTCCAATACCTCCGGCGAAGGGGCGATTCGCAAAACCATTATCGAGAACGACCTGGTGGACTGCATGATCGCCCTGCCGGGCCAGCTGTTCTACACCACCCAGATTCCGGTGTGCCTCTGGTTCCTCACCAAAAACAAATGGAGCAATGCCGAGCGGGGCTTCCGTAACCGTCAGGAAGAAACCCTGTTTATCGACGCCCGCCAGATGGGCACCATGGTCAGCCGTACCCATAAAGAACTGACCACCGAGGATATTGCCAACATCGCAGGCACCTACCACGCATGGCGATCAGCATCTGATACCAGTACAATCACCCACCGTCATTCCCGCGAAGGCGGGAATCCACCAGTCTACGAAGATATTGCAGGGTTCTGTAAATCAGCGACTTTAGAAGAAGTTAAGGCTAACGACTATGTACTGACACCCGGCCGCTATGTAGGCGCTGCGGAAATCGAAGACGACGGCATTCCCTTTGAAACCAAAATGGCCGAGCTGAGCAAAACCCTTTACCAGCAAATGGATGAAGCCAAACAGCTGGATAGCGTGATTCGCAAGAATCTGGAGGTGTTGGGTTATGGGGAGTGATTGGAAGACAAGCAGGCTAGCAGACCTTAGTATTCATTTTGAAGATGGAGATCGTTCTTCTCGTTACCCTAAAGCAAATCAGTATTTAAACGAGGGGAACTATCCATTTCTTAATACAAAAAATTTTAAGGACAATCATTTGAACTGGGAAGAAGTCAACTTCCTTTCAGATGAAAAGTTTTCAGAAATAAAAAAAGGAAGAGTTATTGCTGGTGATGTAGTTATGTCAACAAGGGGGAGCAAGCTTGGAAAGGTAGCCTACTTCGAATCAAGCCCTTGGGGACAGCCCTTAATCAACGCTCAGTTAGTGATATTAAGGTGTAGTGATTGTAACTTACATCCGAAATATTTATGGCATGTACTAGAATCTGCTGATGGCCAGCGGCAAATTGAAAGTCTTAAAACCGGCTCTGCCCAGCCACAGCTGCCTGTACGAGACTTGAAGAAATTTGAGATAACATATCCAAGTTATGAAACTCAAATTAAAATTATTTCACTGGCCGAAAGTTTAAATAACAAAATTCAACTCAACCGCCAGATCAACCAGACGCTGGAGCAGATGGCGCAGGCGCTGTTTAAAAGCTGGTTTGTGGATTTTGATCCGGTGATCGACAACGCCCTGGCGACAGACAATCCTATTCCTGAAGCTCTGCAAGCCCGAGCCGACCGCCGTGCTGAACTGGCCCGCTCCGGCAACGCCCCGCAACTGCCCGACCCCATCCGCACCCTGTTCCCGGACAGCTTTACCCACCATCCAGAAATGGGCTGGATTCCTGAGGGGTGGGAGGTCAAACCTTTCGGTGATTTATTAGACTCAACCATTGGAGGGGACTGGGGAAAAGAAACTGAAGATGAAAAGCATACTGTTCAGGCTGTCATTATCCGGGGTACTGATATACCAGACCTGAAGCTAGGAGGTATGAGTTCAGCCCCATTACGTTGGGTTGAACCTAAAAAACTAAAAACCAGAAAGATGGAAGATGGTGATATTGTCATAGAGGTTTCAGGAGGAAGCCCTAAACAGCCCACAGGTCGTGCACTGTATGTAAATCAAAACTTGATTGATCGACTCGGTGGAGTTGTTGAAGCAGCAAGCTTTTGCAGAAGATTTAAACCAAAGAGTCTTGAGCAGGGGCTTTTTGCTGCACAAC
>CBDCZK010000005.1:0-139994 GCA_965224475.1 Endozoicomonadaceae bacterium
AGGCAGTCACCTGGTACTCCCATTCTGGAAACTACCACTGTCTCACTCAGTCACACTTCCACATCCTGAAGATAATCGCCCTATTTATGCTTACCCCTGGAGTGGCGTCACGGTACTGGGTACCACCGATCTTGACCACCATTCATCACTCAACAAAGAGCCTTCTATTTCTACAGAAGAAGTCGATTATCTTTTAAGCGCGGCTCAAAAACTCTTCCCCAAACAGGCACTACAAAAGCAGGATATTTTATCGACCTGGGCAGGCATCAGGCCAGTCATCAGCAGTGGTAAAGGACTCGCTCCCTCCAGGGAAAAGCGGGAGCACTCTCTTTGGAATGATAATGGCCTGATCAGTATTAGTGGCGGTAAGTTAACGACTTTTCACCAAATTGCTCGAGAAGTGCTGGCGGTATTTTATAAGCAATACCCAGACAAGCGCATACAAAACGATTCTGACCAGCCTATTTTTCGGCACGTTCCTCTGAAACATCACTGGTATCGAAAAACCGGAGAGGAGTTGGCCCAATGGTTAGAAGGCTGTTATGGCAAAGGTGCCGAAACAGTCTTACTTCAAGCCCATGACCAGGAGATCGAAAGAATATACAACACCAATTGGCTTTGGTGTCAGCTTCGCTGGGCCTTAAAGCACGAGCAGGTAAAACACCTTGATGATCTGTTACTACGTCGAACCCGACTGGGACTAACACTGCCTTTTGGAGGAAAACGACTATTACCTCAATTAGAAAATCTATTTAAAGAAGAGCTGAACTGGACAAAAGATAGATGGCAACAGGAAAAAAACCGGTATCAAACTATCTGGAGTCGTAATTACAGCGTACCTGCATAAAAAACAGTAAAAATAACAATAATAAAAAATGACTGGCCAAGAACGACAACCACTACTGCTGGCCATTGATAATGGCACCCAAAGTATCCGGGCACTGCTGTTTGATTTACAAGGCAATATAATCGAAAAAAGCAGAGTTGAATTAACACCCTACTTTTCAAACCAGCCGGGCTGGGCAGAGCAAGACCCGGATTATTACTGGCAATCTTTAGCACAGGCCTGCCAGCAGCTTTGGCAAAACAATCCCGCCATCAAACCTCTGGTAAAAGGCGTTAGCCTGACAACCCAGCGAGGCTCATACGTATGCGTTGGCAAACAAGGCAAAGCACTTCGACCTGCTATCACCTGGCTTGATCAGCGCCGTGCAAAATTACAAGGATCTTTGGGGTGCGGCTGGGACCCGCTGATAAAAATTCTTGGCATGACTAAAACCATCGACTATTTCAGATCACGGTGTTACTCCCGCTGGCTTCATCAAAATGAACCTGAGCTCTGGCAGAACACCGATAAATTCCTGTTGTTATCTGGCTGGCATATTTTCAAGCTAACAGGGGAATACCGGGACTCTACAGGCTCTCAGGTTGGCTACATTCCCTTTAATTACAAAAAAAAGAGCTGGTCTTCTCCCAGAGACTGGAAATGGCGAGCCACCGGCATTCTCCCGGAACAGTTACCAGAACTGGTTAAACCCGGAGAAGTACTGGGTCATATCACCAAGGATGCTGAAGCGGCTACAGGTATTCCTGTGGGTCTGCCGGTGGTTGCCTCCGCCTCAGACAAAGCCTGTGAAGTGTTAGGGTCTGGCGTTTCTGATCCTTATACTGGCTCCCTTAGTTATGGTACAACGGCTACGCTCAACACGGTTAACTACCGTTATGTAGAGCCACAGTTCCTGATTCCACCCTGGCCTTCAGCTATTCCAGATGCCTGGAATGCCGAGTTTATGGTTTATCGGGGCTATTGGATGGTGAGCTGGTTCAAAAAACAGTTTGGGCATCATGAAATACACAACGCTCGACAACAAGGTGTATTACCTGAAGAACTTCTGGAAGAACTGATCAACGAGTCACCTCCAGGCTCTATGGGACTTATGCTGCAACCCTACTGGTCACCAGGGTTAAAAAACCTGGAAGCGAAAGGCAGCATTATTGGCTTTGGTGACGTTCACACCCGCGCCCATGTTTACCGGGCAATAGTTGAAGGACTCGCTTATGCATTAAGGGAAGGGAAGGAAAATCTGGAAAAACGGAGTGGTAACACCCTGCAACAACTGGTTGTATCAGGTGGAGGCTCCCAAAGTGACGGTGCAGTTCAGTTGACTGCTGATATTTTTAATCTTCCTGTAGCCCGCCCCCATACTTATGAAACGTCAGGACTGGGAGCCGCAATCAATAGTGCAGTCGGGCTGGGTTTCTATTCTGACTACAAAACAGCCGTTCTGAATATGACCCGCACTTCAAGAACCTTTACCCCAAACCCGGATCACGCAGCCCTTTACCAACAGCTTTATACCGATATTTACCTGAAAATGTACCGGAAGCTGCAGCCCCTCTATCAAAAAATCAAGACGATCACAGGCTACCCAGAATAACAAAAAAACTAAAAACACAATATGTAGTGCCGATAATATTTACAGACACAACATGATGTGCTCTACTTGTTAAAAGGATGTTCCTAACCCCTAAATCAGCCATGAGCGGGAAAATGCAGTCCAAAGCAATAATCAACACGGGCTCATTTTCACAACCAATAACAAGGACAGCCTCAATGACAGAGCCCAAGACCATCCCCTTGGCATTTCCAGACCAACAATCCCCCTCTTTTCTCCAGCAAATTCGAAAGCGTGACGACAGTATTGTTCCTTTCGATCCTGAGAAAATCCGTACTGCTATTGCCAAGGCAGGTGAAGCCACGGGAGAGTATGAGAGTCAAGAATCAGATAGAATTACCAGCAAACTACTTCAGCTCATCAGCTATCGTTTCAGCGATAAAACACTGCCCACTGTCGAACAGATACAGGACCTGGTAGAACAGGTACTGGTCACCGAAGGTCACTTTGAAACAGCCCGGGCCTATATTGTTTACCGGGAAAAGCATAAAACTCTCCGCAATGACAGCAGAACCCTGCTGGATGTGGAAGCGTCTATGTCTGAATATCTGAATCGCAGCGACTGGCGAGTGAAAGCTAACGCCAACCAGGGCTACTCTCTTGGTGGTCTGATCTTAAACGTAGCGGGTAAGGTTACCGCCAACTACTGGCTCAGCCATGTTTATGAAGCCAATATTGGCCAGGCACATCGGCAAGGAGATATCCATATTCATGATCTGGATATGCTATCGGGTTATTGTGCTGGCTGGTCTTTACGTACACTTCTCCATGAAGGCTTTAATGGTGTCCCCGGGCGGGTGGAAGCCGCGCCACCCAAACATCTTTCTGCCGCCATAGGCCAGATGGTTAATTTTCTGGGCACCCTGCAAAATGAATGGGCAGGCGCTCAGGCATTCAGTTCCTTCGATACCTACCTGGCACCTTTTGTTCGTAAGGACAACCTGTCATACAAAGAGGTAAAACAGTGCATCCAGGAGTTTATCTATAACCTGAATGTGCCTTCACGCTGGGGTACCCAGACCCCTTTTACCAATATCACCCTTGACTGGGTCTGCCCCCAGGATCTTCAGGAACAGATACCGGTAGTAGGTGGCGAAGAGATGCCTTTTAGCTACGGTGAGCTTCAGGAGGAAATGGCGTTAATAAACAGGGCTTATATTGAAGTCATGTCAGATGGTGATGCTAAGGGGCGGGTATTTACCTTTCCTATTCCTACTTACAATATTACCCCTGAATTTGACTGGGATAATCCCAATACTGATCTGTTGTTTGAAATGACGGCCAAATATGGTTTGCCCTACTTTCAAAATTTTCTGAACTCAGATCTCACACCCAATATGGTGCGCTCCATGTGCTGTCGGTTACAGCTGGATTTAAGGGAGCTGCTCAAGCGAGGTAACGGCCTGTTTGGATCCGCAGAGCAAACAGGCTCTATCGGTGTCGTGACTATCAACTGTGCCCGACTGGGTTATCGCTATAAAAAGGATCGAAAAGGGCTCTATCAACAGCTGGATCATTTACTGGAGCTGGCCAAAGATAGCCTGGAACTAAAGAGAAAAGTGATCCAGCGCCATATTGATGAAGGGCTTTTTCCTTACACCAAACGGTATCTCGGCACTCTTCGCAATCATTTCTCAACTATTGGCGTCAATGGTATCAATGAAATGATCCGCAATTTTACCAGTGATACCGATGATATTACCTCTCCAGCCGGACACTGTATGGCGGTCGCCCTGCTGGATCATATTCGTGAACGGATGCAGGCCTTTCAGGAAGAAACCGGTCATCTTTATAACCTGGAAGCAACACCTGCAGAAGGTATTACATACCGGATGGCCAAGGAAGACCTAAAACGTTTCCCCGATATCCTGCATGCAGGAACTCCAGAAAAACCCTATTACACCAACTCATCCCAGCTTCCCGTTGGCTATACTGATGACCCTTTTGCCGCACTTGAGGCTCAAGATGAGTTACAATGTAAGTACACCGGTGGAACTGTGCTGCACCTCTATATGTCGGAACGTATTTCATCCATAGAGGCCTGCAAGAAACTGGTGCGCCGAAGTCTGGAAAACTTCCGACTGCCTTACATTACTATAACGCCGACGTTTTCCATCTGCCCTCACCATGGTTATCTGTCCGGAGAGCACGAATTCTGCCCCAGGTGCGATGATGAAAGGCTGTCCAAGAAAAAACGCCAACTGGCGGAAGCATAAACCTAACCTGACTGAAGGAGCCTTTACTATGGATCAGCCACACAACGAAAGCGAAACCGTTACTCTGGATGACAGCGAACGACAGCCCTGCGAAGTATGGACCCGGGTAATGGGCTATCACCGTCCTGTTTCAGCATTCAACCCCGGCAAACACCAGGAGCATGATGACCGGTTACACTTTAAAGAGCGTAAAAAAATCAAGGCATTTGGCTTAGGTTCTGTTGACACAAGAATACAACCTCAGTGACAAGGAAAGCGGTTTTCTGCAATACCCAAGGGGGCACGCCGGGTGAGCTTGTGCAGACGTAGCCATCTACGTCAAATCAAGCTCAACGCAGTCAGAAAGCCGCTTTCTTTGTCACCCGAAGGGCAAAAGCCAGAGCAACTGCGGACGTCGTTGCGGTCACTTGAAAGACCCCGGTTTTCCTGCGTAACCGCGCCTTGCCACAGTCGCTCTGGCTTTTGCTGAGTTTGTATTCTTATGTCAACAGAGCCTAGAACTTGAAGTTAAGTCTGAGGGTATTAATCAGTGACTCTGATAGCCACTACATCTGAAAAGGAAAAGATAACAGCGGCCAGTCTGAGAGTGGGAGGGTTTACCCCGATGACCACTATCGACTACCCTGGCGAACTGGCTGCAGTTATCTTTACCCAAGGCTGTAACCTGCGCTTTCAGTATTGCCAGAATACTCACTTGCTGGCATCTCAATCTGACCAACTATTGCCCTGGCATAAGATCCAGACTTTTCTGAAAAACCGACAAGGGCTTTTAGATGCTGTTGTCTTCAGTGGTGGAGAACCCACACTACAGAGTGCATTGCCAGCCGCTATTAAAACAGTTAAAAAGATGGGATTTAACACACCGTCGGCAGCTCTCCTACACGGCTGGCACGAATAGTTAATGATCTGGACTGGGTCGGCTTTGATATTAAAGCCCTGGCCGCAGACTATCCCATTATTGCAGGTAGTCATAAAGGAGAAGCCTGCTGGCAAAGCCTCCGAGTTTTACTGAAAGCCGGTGTACAACATGAAGTACGAACGACTGTACACTGGCAACTACTGCCACCAGAAAAACTCTTGGTATTAGCCAAACAGCTGTATACAGAAGGCGTTCAGCACTTTGTACTACAGGACTGCCGAACAGATAACTGCCTGAATAAAGCGCTGCCCCGATCATTTCTTGATAACAATCACAAGCAGGCTCTATTTCAACAACTTAATAATCTGTTTCCTGTGTTTGAAACACGTTAAAAGGCTAATAATATTATTAAAGCCTCTGATCAAACCATCAGGTTATCTTCACAACTCAAATCAATTCCCGTAATTTCTGCTTCACTCACCAGCACTGAGATATATTGCTGAATGGCTTTATGCCTGACACAGGCATTGAGATAATCTCTGATTTTTGTACTGACCATTTCATAGTTTAAAGGTTTTCCCGGCTGCTTATGGTCAATACGAACCACATGATAGCCATAACGACTCTCCACTGGTCTTGCTGCAAGCCCCTCCTCCATAGAAAACAGCTGACGCTCAAATTCTGGTGTCGTTTGTCCCTTGCTAATCTGACCTAACTCTCCTCTTGTTTTCCCAGAGGGGCAATCAGAATACTCTCCTGCCAATTGAGCAAATACCACTGATTGTTGATCAGATGAATAGGATTGCAGGTCTTCTATTAACTGCTCTGCCTGTCGACGCGTGTGCTCCCGTCTTGCAGGATCATCCTTGGCCGCAGCCAATAAAATATGGCTGGCAGACACCAGCGGTTCAGTCACAAAGCGCTGGGAGTTATTGTCAAAATAGTGCTTACAGGCCTGCTCAGAAGCCTCAGGTACCTGAACCTCTTTATCAAGCACACAGCGAATTACCGCTTCTTCTTTATTTTCATGATCGAATGGTGTTGCTTCAATCCCCAGTTGTTCAGACTTTTGTAATAACAGATACTTGATAACCAGAGCACGTGCAGCTTTAAATAGAGCCTCATCCTCACTATCAGCCGGATGGTATTGAAGCTCCAGCCCCAGCTCACCTTCATCAATTACAGAGCCATTAACCGTTATAGAGGGCATAGGACGGGAGTGATTATTTTGTTTCTGAGTAGAGTGGCTACAACTCATCAGCTTCTTCCCTTTTCAGGTTATATGTTTTATCGGGAAACTCTAGTGGTTATAGTATGCAGGTAGGTATGAAGAAACAACCAAGTTCTGTTGACTAAGCCCAGAGGCTGCTTGGAAAGTAACACCCGCAGTAGGGCATTTCATCCTCAAACGGCTTCCAGGCTCCTTTTAATGGCACTCACATAAGATACTGATATTTGTCATCAGTAATCTGTTTAATGGCCAAGTGACAATGAATCTAACTTCTCCGGTTTATCGTAAAACCCAAATTTATCTACGATGGTTGAACTTGCTTCATTCAGGCCAATTACATCAACTTCTGCACCGGCATTGCGAAGCTTAATAACAACCTTATCCAATGCAGCAACAGCGCTGATATCCCAAAAGTGCGCATGAGTTAAATCAATTGTGACTTTTTCAGCATTCTCTTTAAAATTGAATGAATCAATAAATTGCTCAGATGAGGCAAAAAACAGTTGTCCATTAACAATATAATTGCAACTAGATGAATCACTACCTTTTTCACAGTAAACAGACATAAATTGTCTGATTTTATTTGCAAAAAATAGTGAAGCCAACAAAACACCGGTAATAACCCCAAGCGCCAAATTATGGGTAAATACAACAACCAAAACGGTAGCAATCATCACAACATTAGTGGGAAGTGGGTGCTTTTTTAGATTTTTTATTGAATCCCATGAGAAGGTACTAATCGAGACCATAATCATAACAGCAACCAGTGCTGCCATTGGAATTTGCTTCAACCACTTACTTAAGAACACCACCATAATCAGAAGAAACACGCCTGCTGATAATGTTGACAATCTTCCTCGCCCGCCTGACTTTATATTAATCATTGACTGGCCAATCATCGCACAGCCTGCCATACCTCCCATCAGGCTTGATATAATATTGGCAATGCCCTGACCTTTGCATTCTCTATTTTTATCACTTGTTGTATGTGTTAAGTCATCAACAATAGTTGCAGTCATCATTGATTCAAGGATTCCTACAAGAGCCAACCCTAAAGAATATGGAAAAATAATTTTTAATGTATCAAAAGCAAATGGCACGTTTGGCAATAGAAAGACCGGCAGCGAATCAGGAAGATCCCCCATATCACCAACCGTCCGAATATCCAGGCCAAGAATCATAGAGATCGTCGTTAAAATCAAAATACAAACAAGCGGTGAAGGTAAAAGCCCTCCCAGTTTAGGGATATAGGGAAACAGATAAATAATACCTAAACCAACTGCAGTCATGGCATAGACATGCCATGTAACACCGGTTAATTCTGGCAGCTGCGCCATAAAAATCAAAATAGCCAGTGCATTAACAAACCCCGTCACCACTGAACGGGAAATAAATCTCATTAAATCTGCCAGTTTCAAATAACCAATAATTATTTGAATAACACCTGCAAATAATGAAGCAGCAAGAAGGTATTCAAGACCATACCCCTTCACCAAACTCATCATCAGCAAGGCCATTGCACCTGTCGCACCAGAAATCATTCCAGAACGGCCACCCACAAATGCAGTTACAACACAAATACAGAAAGAAGGTAAGTTCTCAATAACTGCTGGATGACAGAAAAACTCTGGTAAGCGTCTATCCTTTTCTCATGCAACTCCCACCCCATCAAGAGCAAGTGTATTCTCCTGAAAAACTCTTGAAGCTGATAGCTCAGCAACAAGAGCAGATTACTCAACAGCAGGAGCAAATCGTCAAGCTGCAAGCGCTTGTTGAGGTTCTGCAAGCTGAGATTCGTCGCCTTAAAAATCTTCCGCCAAAGCCTGATATCAAGCCCAACACAAAGCCAAAAGATGACGACGATAAAAAAGATACTGATTCAGACGATGACGACAACCCTCAAGGGAGTGTTGGAAAGCGTAAGGTCCAGAAGCCGGATGAGAGAACCCGGAAGAACCATCAGCAGCCTGAGAAGCCAGCTGTAGAAAAAACGATCACCATAGAAGCGAGCAATGTGCCGCCAGGTTCAGTCAGGCATGATTATGCCTCATACTCCGTTCAGGAACTGAGAATTGAGGCGTTCAGCATTGAGTACCGCCTGGCACAATGGAAGACACCTGACGGCCAGATTATTACAGCCAGGCCACCGGAAAATCTGCATGGACACCACTATGGCCCTATGATCCAGGCCTATTTGTTGTATCAATATCACGGTTGTTCGGTGACTCAGCCTCAGCTGCTGGACTGGCTTCATGATGTCGGTATTTCCATGTCTGCGGGCGAGCTTCATCGGCTGCTCACTGAAGGCCATGGGGACTTCCACGAAGAAAAAGACGCATTACTGTCAGCGGGGCTCAGGTGCTCTCACTATTGGCAGGCAGGGAGCTGGGGAGAATGATGCCAACAGCCTCTCTCAAGTACCGTTTGCCTGAATATCGAACACTCGTGCATTAGAAACTTGAGAGTCGAGTATGAGGTACGACAACGGACTCAGTATCCGGGTCATATCCCGCAGCGTTCGGGTCAGCGTTGGTGCTGTATCCAACTACGTTCAGGCCTTCGAGGCCTCAGGGCTGGAGTGGGCTCGAGCTAGCCAAATGCTGTGAAGGATAGTTTCCCGTAGCAGCAACGCACCAAAATCCGAAGATAACTCCCCTCCATTGAAGTCAGAACGGATAGTTTTGCCGTTTGAAGGGTGAAAACGAAGCTGTTTTTGTGTAGATTTGTGCATGGCAAGTTCCGGTTTGCTTTTTCCGAAGCATTTTTTTGGTCGACCCAATCATATCAATATATTGGACGGAACTTGCCTTTATTTATGAAATATCCGGGTTAGGTAAAACTTATGGAGTATAGGTGTGATTTGGTCCTGGAAAAAAGGCGGGATAGTGTTGGGGCTGGTATTTTTTCTGGCGGTCTGGTTGGTGAAACCCATTGGGGTGTCGACTCAGTACGTGATTGCCGATGGCATAGTGGGTTCCTGGTTCAGTGAGCAGGTGGTGCAGGTTAATCCCGAAGCCAAAAGTGGCTTCAGTAGCCCCAATGCCTATCTGAACAAGTCAGGTGGTAAGTATGCTGCAAATATAGCCAATCCCTTGAGCTATGGTCTGGTGTTTGTACTGAGCATGATAGTCGGGGGGGGGATCGCCTCCCGTCAGATGAAACCTAGAGAGGCAAAGGCTCCTGATTGTCCGATTAATCGGGGACTCGCAACCTCGCTCTGGTATCCCTTCATTGGTGGGTTTGTGTCTTTGTTTGGTGCTCGTCTGGCTGGTGGTTGCACCAGTGGTCATATGATGAGTGGCATGATGCAAAGTTCGCTTAGTGGCTATGTGTTTGCTGTGTCGGCATTTGCGGTTGCCGTGCCAACAGCGATGTTTTTGTACCTTAAACGGAGTCAGTAATATGGAACTGATATTTGCTGTGGTTCTGGGCACCCTGTTTGGCTATGTGTTGACCCGTGTTGGTGCAACCAGCAAAGAGAAAATTATCGGCATGCTGACGCTGACGGATCTGCATTTGGCCAAGACTATTTTTACTGCTATAGGGCTGGGTTCTGTGCTGTTGTGGGTCGGCATTGCCACCGGCGTCGTGGATGCGGGTCATTTGAGTATCAAGCCCATGACCCTTGGCGTGGTTGTCGGGGGAGCGTTACTGGGGCTTGGCTGGGCTATGTCGGGCATGTGTCCCGGGACTGCTGTTACCCGATTGGGTGCCGGCAAGCGGGATGCGGTGGCATTTGTTATTGGTGGTCTGCTGGGCGCCGGAGCACTGACGCTGAGCTATCCCTTATTTGAACAACTGGGATTGTTTGCGCCTGTCTGGGGAGGAAAAACCTACCTGGCATTCACTCCATTGTTGATGCTGGCCGCAGTGGCAATCGGCTTGGGCTTTATGTTGGCCGGGCGGTACTTGCCTTCAGGGTTACGCAGGCTGGGTTAACTCTAGGTCTGCAGTTCTTCAGCAGTTCACGGACCTCATACGTCGATAGTCGCTAAAAAGTTAATTTTCAGTATCTATTCAGCACCCAGCAAAGGCGCATTGTTGTAATTTCGAACCGCTTTAAGAAGCGCCTGAAATATGTTCAATCCCTGCTTTTTAGCAGACGACAAATAGCTTCGGATTCGGGTAAACATGGTATCTCCGTGTTCGCTTCTGAAGCAGCCTGAGATCTTCTGCTTAAGTTTGGCCATCCTGGCATCACGTTCACTGCCATTGTTATCGAAGGGAATTGAAAAGTCCGACATGAAACGTAACGTTTCAACCTTAAACTCAATGAGCCTTTTGAACAGGTTGTAGGCCTTGGTATTCCTGACCTTCTTACGTCCAAGCATCTGCCGTTGCTTTTCCATATAAGCGGCTTCCTTCGTGAGAGCCCTTTGAAGGATTTGGTCGTATACCGTCTCAATGCGAAGCTGTATTGCACCTGGCATTTGAGTCAGACCGGCTGCTTTGTATTTCTTGCAGAAGTGCCAGGAGCGGTGTTTGTCAACATAGTTAATGGGATGGTTCGCCCCTCTTACCGGCATTCATGAGCCACACTGGTGTTTGCCAGTGAACAGAATGAGGCAAATTACCCATGAACACTTCAGTACTCGGTATTGATATTGGTAAGAATTCTTTCCATCTTTTCGATGGGGCAGCGGATAGCCAGAAATCAGCTCGCAAGAAGACGACAAGGCACAAACTGCTGGAGTACATTGCGACTCTTGAGCCTCGTACTATTGCCATGGAGGCCTGCGCTGGTGCCCACTATCTTGCCAGACAGTTTCAGTCTTATGGCCACTGCGTAAAGCTGATTGCTCCTCAGTATGTGAAGCCTTATGTTAAAACCAACAAAAAAAAGAAATATAGGACACCCATAAAATAGTATCCAAAAAAAGAACAGCCGTATTTGATAAGTAACTACTCAAAACAATCAGATATGATTAATGAAGAAACTTAACCAGAACGAATAATATCTGAGGATTTGATGGGTTATGTATCAAGCAGCTAAAGTTTTCTAAAACTCTTTCTGAGGTGGTGACGGGTGATTTATGTAGAAATGAATGGGGTTCTTTATTACTGATGCTGTGGATATAAACAACTACTAATATTCAACCCCTTTAGCCAGCGCTGCCCTGATTTTAAAGCAAATGCCCTCATAGCCTTCAATCGTCCAACAGCCTGATAAAAACGGTTGTTCCACGCCATGGTTTTTAACCACTCATCCGAATCGATGCCTAACCTATCTAAAATGGGAGGGATATCCGCTGCTATAGCGCCTTTCTTACCTGCCCGGACTACCCGGCCACTCCAGTCAACCAGCTCCAGGTAATGCTCAAGTAAAAACGGTAGCGCCCTCTCAGGGTTCTGGCCCTGACTCCGAAAAGGCTTCAGGCTGAAAGGTTGCTGCCGGTCTGAATGATCAACCCTTTTCTCGATTCTTTTTTTAATCGAAGTAAAGTTTGATTGCTCAGGGGTGTCTGCCAATTTTGCTCTAACCGGGTTTAAATCGACATAGGCCATACAGGTTAACAGGGCTGCTTCATCCAGGAGAGCCTGGCTTTTAAATCGCCCTTCCCAGAAACGCCCACGGCAACCGTCTTCCTTATTGGCCTCTCTGGCAAGGTGCTCATTAAGACAACGCATAAACCAGCTGATGTCTCTTAGCCGTTCTCGATACTCTTCTACATAGTCATCGACACGGCTTAATTCTGCTTTACTCAGTCTGTAACGGCTAAGATAACGTTGAACCAGAATGGGACCTGTGAATAACCGCGTCCAACGACTCAGCACCTCACCCTGACTCCAGTTATCAGCCGCATCGGCATTAATATGCAAAACCACGTGATAATGGTTAGACATCACCGCATAAGCACAGACTTCAATACTAAAAATTGAAGCTAGCTCTGTTAGCTTATCGACCACCCACTGCCGACGGTGCTCATAATTTTTACCGGTTAGATGATCCTTTCCGCAAAGATAGGCTCGTCGGACACATCGAGCCATGCAGTGATAATAAGGTGTAGTAGCGGGATCAATCAGGCTGCTGCGGGCACGGGTCATCTTTCTATCCAGTGAATAAAACAACGGGTTCAAAAGGAAGATAGACGAGCTGATCGATTAGTCAAATATATGGATGTCCTTTATAATTTTGACCACCGGGCCTGTTATTTGACTTTTGCCTCAGGCTTTTGGGATTGGGTTTGTAATCTTCTCTATCACACTCAGGATTTTCCTCATTCTCACTGTCAGCATTTGAGTTTTTGGATGATGAGGGCTTATTGTAACCATCTGTAGACGGTGGCTTGCTGCTATTACGACTATTCATCTTGAGCTTATCAGCAAGCTCCTTGTTTTCATCCTCAAGACTCAAAACCTTCGACTCCAGCTCACCTACAGCAGCGAGAAGCAAGATAATGGCCTGTGTTTCGGGAGTAAACTGAGTCATGAAAACTTCTGGAAAAGGGTTTATATCAAAATGACATAAATTCGCGAAAAATCCAGATTAATCTGAGGAGGCTGAATAGTTACGGATAGAGAGCTAGTGTAGGGTTGCGAAAGATAATATGGCTGGGTGCAAGAGTATAGTATTCATTGGTTGATTGGCTTGGTTTTGAACAAATTTTTTTAAAAGTTTTTGCCAAGTTATTAGTATAAGAAAAACTTAATCATAATATATGAAATTCAAATGCAGATGTTTTGCTATTGTTGTTTGACAGGTTTATATTTTGTGGGTGGTTTTTTTATAAATGTTTGATTGTTTAGAATGGCTCGTTTTTTTGTTTTTAGGTGTGAGCCCAATGTCTATGCGTTGGGGTATTTTTATTTTTAGTTAATTGCTTTTTAGGTTGATTATCTTTTAAGTAATTGTTGTTGTATTTTTTAATGAGGTGGACAGAAAGAATATGGGGGTGTATCTCAGTAATGCTGAACTTGACAGTGCTTTTGAGCGTTTAAGTAAAGATTATCAGGTTTTTGCACCGGTAAGAATCAAAGCTGGTGGGCGGTTCTCAAATACTGATAATATTCAATATGGTGAGATTAAGAAGGCCGAAGATATTGTATGGGATGAAAAATCACACTTTTCTCCAAAGGAAGTTGTGAGTCCAATTACTCAAACACTTTTTCATTTTAATGAAAACCGTTTAATTACCTCTACAGTTGACCCACGCAAAATTCTAGTATTCCTCCGTTCCTGTGATATGCACGGTATGAAACGTCTGGATGATATGTTTTTGCACAATGGCGGCAATGCAGACTTCTACTATCAACGACTGCGGGAAAAGGTCAAGTTTGCACTATTGGAGTGCAGAGAAAGCTGGGATAGTTGCTTCTGTGTCACTATGGGGACTAATGTCTCTGAAAATTATGATATTGCCTTCCGTTTCAATA
The DNA here is from genome assembly GCA_965224475.1 of Endozoicomonadaceae bacterium. GTDB lineage: Bacteria > Pseudomonadota > Gammaproteobacteria > Pseudomonadales > Endozoicomonadaceae > Endonucleibacter. Next base: position 14,137 of record CBDCZK010000005.1, read on the forward strand.
AAGAAGGGGCCTCAGTACTTGTCAAAGACGAAGAGCTGATCAATGCTTTTTCAGTCTATGGTGTAGAAGATTGTTTTGAGCCAGAGTTCGTCAGAGAAAACACCTTCTCTGTTGATTTGCCTGGTAGCCTGGGCCTTAGTAGCCAGGAAGTAAGGGATATTCTGATAAAACACCCAATGTGGGATCAATATGACAGTCGTTGTGTAGAGTGTGGCCGATGCACAACTTCTTGCCCGACTTGCAGCTGTTACAGTGTTAACGATGTCACTTACAACGAAAATGCAAAAGTCGGTGAACGCCAGCGAATATGGTCCTCCTGCATTGTTCCTCATTTTTCCGATATGGCGGGTGGCCATTCTTACCGCGATCGGAAAGGTGAGCGCCTCCGCTACCGGTTAATGCACAAGATGGTAGACCACAAGGAGCGCTTTGGTGAAACCATGTGTGTTGGTTGCGGCCGTTGTGATGACCGATGCCCTCAATATATTTCCTTTGCCCAGATGGTTCAGAATGCGACTGAAGCGCTGAAGGAGGTTTGCTGTCATGAATAGCATCCATAATTTTGATCCGGCTCAGGCTCCTGAAGCTGTTTCTGAAGCGCAGAATCATTATGTTCCCAGGCCTTATACCATTGAAAAAATCATACGACATACTGCCATTGAATGGGCTTTTCGGGTGCTCGTGGATTTTGAAGGGGGTTTTGACAAGTTTGTGGAAGTGTCCTTGCCTCTGGTTGGTGAATGCCCGATCTCAATTTCAGACTTTGGTGAGGGTTGGGTGGAATTGGTTATCCGTAATGTTGGCAAGGTAACCAGCAAGCTCTTTGAATTGCATGAAGGGGATACCATTTTTCTCCGTGGCCCTATGGGAAATGGTTATCCGGTTAAGAATGAGTATATTGGTAAAAACCTTACAGTTATTGCTGGAGGCACGGGTGTTGCCCCTGCACGCTCAGTGATTAACTACTTTATGCGTAACCGCGATCAAATCAGGGATATGGATGTCATCGTTGGTTTCAGAAACCGGGATATGATTCTGTTTCATGATGATATCTCTATCTGGAAAGAGAAATTTAACACGATTGTTACACTGGATAATGGAGATCCGGATTTAGGTGAAAGAGTAGGGTTGGTTACGGCTTATCTGGATGATATCAACTATCAAGATCCCACAAATCACCACTTTGTTGTGGTGGGGCCACCGATGATGATTCACTTTACTGTTAAAGGCCTGCTTGAGCGCAGAGCTCGAGAAGACCGTATTTGGGTTTCACATGAGCGGCGAATGGCTTGTGCTGTGGGTAAATGCGGCCACTGTCGTGTAGGTGATACCTACATTTGTATTGATGGTCCTGTGTTTCGTTATGACCAGGCCAAGCATCTTGTGGATTAGTGGGAGTTTAAAATGCCGTTGGATGTAGATATTGTCAAACTGCGGGCTAAAAACGAGTACCGTTTTACTAAAACCCGGGGAGAGGGCATGCTGAGCCTGCGTATCCCTGGTGGAATTATGCCTGCCCATTTGCTGGATATTGCCAGAGATGTAGCGCAGAAATATGGTAATGGTACTATTCACCTGACTACTCGCCAGAAGCTGGCAATACCTGGCATACATTATAATAATGTCGATAAAGCCAATGCCATGATTGCGCCGTTTATCAAGGAAATGACGGTCGATCTTTGTGGGGTAGAACAGGATGATATAGAAATAGGGTATAAGACGATTGGGGGGCGCAATATTGTCGCCTGTATGGGCAACCGTATTTGTGTCAAAGGTAATATTGATACGACGGGTCTTGCCCAGCGACTGGAGAAGCTCATTTACCCTCAGGCCTATCATTTGAAAACTGTTATTGCCGGGTGTCCCCAGGACTGTGCAAAAGCGAATGTAGCAGATATTGGGATTTTTGGTGTTGCGGAAATGATTTATGACCGTAACCGCTGTATTGGCTGTGCAAAGTGTGTTGAGCTTTGTAGCCATCATGCCGTTAACTGCCTGCATATGGATCAGGGTAAAGTGGCAAAGGAAGTAACCAAATGCATTGGTTGTGGTGAATGTGCCACCGTTTGCCCAACATTAGCCTGGCATCGTGATCCAAAGCAACTATATATGGTCAAACTGGGAGGTCGCACCTCAAAAATGACACCACGTATAGGTAAGATCTTTCTTAACTGGGTAACAGAGGATGTTATTGTTGGTGTTATCAATAATATCTGGAAATTCTCAGCCCACATGCTGGATGGTTCTCCAAAATATCTGCATATGGGGCACTTGATTGATAAGGCTGGATATAAGAAGTTCAGAGAGTGGGTTTTGAAGGATGTTGATCTTAATCCTGAAGCGATGATAGCTGATCGAATGTATTGGCTGGAAAATGAATATGCTGCCAATATGCATGTAAAAAAGGCCGCTGCTACTCATTGACCGTTCTTTGCATATATTGACTCCGGGTTGCGTTTACCCGGTGTTTTTCATCCTCTTGATTCTGATAGTCTGCCTGTGAAATTCCTTCCTCTGTTTCATGATTTAAAAGGCCGCCCCTGCCTGTTAGTGGGTGGCGGTAGTATTGCTTGTCGTAAAGCCCGGCTGCTAATAAATGCTGGAGCTACCCTGCATCTGGTGTCTCCATCTCTTTGCGATGAAATGCTGAGACTTATTGAAGAATCTTCAATAAGTCTGGAGAAGCGTCCTTTTCAACCATCTGACCTGGAGGGTATGGCTTTAGTCATTGCTGCTACCGATCAACAAGCAGTAAATCAACGAGTGGCTGAACTGGCTTCTGAACAGCAAAAACCGGTTAATGTGGTTGATCAGCCTGAGTTATGTACGGTCATTATGCCTGCCATTATTGATCGTTCACCGGTTATGGTGGCAGTTTCCAGTGGTGGCGCTGCACCCGTGCTCACCAGGAATCTCAGAACTCGGCTTGAAGGAATACTGCCCCGGGGTTTGGGAAAACTGGCAACGCTTTCAGCTCACTTTCGCCAGCAGGTGAAAACACGGTTTATGCAGTTGAGTGAACGGCGCAGGTTTTGGGAAGACGTTTATGATAGTGAAATCTCTGAATATGCCCTGTCAGGAAATATCCATATTGCTGAACAACTCATCCATCAAAAGCTTCAAGACCCTGAAAAAACAGGTTCTGGTGAAGTTTATCTGGTGGGGGCTGGGCCAGGTGATCCTGATCTGTTGACATTTAAAGCCCTGAGGTTAATGCAAAAAGCGGACATCGTGCTCTATGACAACCTTGTAGCCAGTGAGATTGTTGAGCTGTGCCGACGGGATGCAGAGTTTGTTTATGTAGGCAAAAAAAGCTGTTGCCATGCTGTACCACAGGAATGCATAAACAGCATGATGATTGAATTCGCAAGGGAAGGGAAACGGGTCGTTCGGCTTAAAGGAGGTGATCCTTTTATTTTTGGTCGTGGTGGTGAAGAATTAGAGGTGTTGGCTGAACAGGGCGTGCCTTTTCAGGTGGTGCCAGGTATTACAGCTGCTTCCGGTTGTGCCAGTTATGCTGGAATTCCCTTGACCCACCGGGACTATGCCCATTCAGTCCGATTTGTCACCGGTCATTGTAAAGCAGGCTCTACTGATATTCCCTGGGCAGAGTTAAAGGATAATCAGCAAACCCTGGTGTTTTATATGGGTGTGAAAAATCTAACGGAAATATGTAATAGTCTGCTGGCTGAAGGTTGTTCTCCAGACCGCCCGGTGGCTATTGTTCATCGTGGTACAACCGAAAGCCAGAAAACAGTGACAGGAACTTTGGCAACGATTAGCAATATTGCTCAACAGGCCCAGATAAAACCACCCTCTTTGATTATTATTGGTGATGTGGTGCGGCTGCATTCAAGCTTAAGCTGGTATCAGCCAACTGAGGAGTATTATCAATTAGCAATATAATCATTCTGTAATATATTTTCGGCATATCCTGATTTTTGACATCATTGCTGCCTTGTAACTTTGTCTAGAAGGACTGCTCTCAATTCAAGCCATACAGCCATTAATTAAAGGATAAATAATGATAGGTTACATCACATTAGGCTCTAATGATGTTCAAGTTTCTGCGCGCTTTTACGACCAGATTTTTAAGCACATTGGTGCATCAAGAATTTGGGATACACTATCTCTTGTCGCTTGGGGTATAGGAAAGGAAACCCCATTTTTTGCCATAACATCACCGTATAACGAAGAGTCAGCGACAGTAGGTAACGGTGTTATGATAGCGATAAAAACCCCTAATCCAGAAACTGTAGATTTACTGCATGCACAGGCGCTTGAGCTGGGTGCTAAAAGTGAGGGAAGCCCAGGGAAAAGACAAGTTAACTCTTATTGTGCTTATTGTAGAGATTTAGATGGCAACAAGTTGAACTTTTACTGTATACCATAATAAGAGCAGGTGCGTGGGGTACTGCAAAATAAAGGATTATATGATCTGCCGTGTTTTACAATAGCCTATTCAGCTGCACGATAAACCCATGTCACAGCTATCATATATCAAGTCTACAAAAAGGTAGCTGTCTATGGATTGGTTATGGGAAGTTTTAAAATAGTTATACCAATTGTCCTTTCTAACTACGGTATTGAGCAAGCTCATTTGTGTCACTGGACAAGGCGGAATGACGAGTAATAGTGGGGTCTATTGTGAGGAGTTCCAACGCGGGCCAGAGACTCAAATGAGCGGCGGAAACCGTAGTTAGAAAGGACAATTGGTATTAAATACGGCTATAAAGGATAGGTGTTCTACTGACTGCTGTAAATTTAGCCTTTGATGAGTTATTTTTTGTACTGATAACCCTTCAGCTTTCTTTTGTTATCCTTGGTTCCTGTAGCCAATATCCCTTTTTTTACTAATGTTATGCAAGATCCCTTATTATGAGCCAGTGGTTGGCCACAGACACAAAATAGCTTTTCATCCATTGCTAATCCTTCCAGGTTAATATCCAGATAATGTCTGGTTATACGATCCTTGTGTAAGCGGATGACCTCACCCTTTCCTATTTTTTCATACTTCCAGAGTTTTTTCTTACACTTAGCGCACTTTAATATCAGCATAAGTTTGTCCATTAATAAAAAAACAAAGGCTACTTTTTGAAGCAGCCTTTGACAAAACTAATGTCAACAAGCCTAACAGGCGCGTCTTCCACCAGCAATTCCCGCAAACTAGATTCCGATTGGCACATTTTCAGTTAATTAAAAATGACTTTATAGAGGATGAATAGAGCCAGGCTGCTGCTATATCGGCAGTTGGTTTAAATGGCTGGTAACACAGGTCACAGGGCTAACATCAACTCTCTATGTCGTATCGACTGTCAGCAATTTCAAGCTCACACTTCGCTCCTCAATGATGGCTGTGAATACGTCTGTCCAGTTATCAATGCAGAACCAGTCAAACAGCCCTCGTATGGCATGCCACAATGCCTTTTTAGACTTCTTTGCCTTGAGCGCTTCTTGGAAAAGCTTGCAAGACAGTTGCTCTATCTGGTTGATGAGGAAGGCCGTAAAAGTCAGGCATGCCAGATTGCTGGCCAGATGCTGCTTTCCGTGCCCGTAATTGTGTTCGAGATGGTAGCCCTGTGTTTTCAGTGTATTGAACGTTTCGTTTTCAATTTTCCATTTAGCGCGTGCTCCTCGCATGAACTTATTCACGTTCTCGGCTGAAAGCTCAATATCGGTGATCCAGGTGTTGACGTACTTCTTGTTGCCCTCTGGATCAATTTCTATATATTCGAGATAGTTAACCAGCACATCCGGGTGTGACTTGTTAATGGGGACACCATTTACAAACCGGAACCAGTGGGTAAATCCTTTTTCATCGGTATATTCGTAGCGTACCACTTTGCCTGCACAATCAAGCTCATCTACGGCCTGGTATAACGACTCATGTGTTGAGTCCTTTGCCACCATAATGAAGCTATAGCCAAAGGACTTCACCAACTTGATGGTCGGTCCATCTGAGTACAGGTCATCAACAGTAAGAACCAGTGGCAAGTGGGGATGTTCTCTGGATAAATTCGCCAATAGCCGCTTGAGCGCTACCTTCTCACAGTCATTCTTTGACGCATCAACCTGTTTGGTGATGGGCTCAGGCATTAAAGGCAATACTTCCTTCTTGCCCGGCCTTACCAGACAGCAGGCCAGTAACTGATGGTAGTATTGCGGATTTTTGCTGTCCGCCTTTTTTACACAACACTCAGGACAGCTAATATTCCCTGAGCAAAAGTGCCCCGTACCATCGATAGGCGCAAGATACCCTTCCTCAAAATAAGTGAACTGCTTAAGTCGGCCAGATCGCTGCACAAAGGCAAACAAGCGGGTAAAGAACTTCCTGAAATAGCGCGTTTCTATAGGGTCAATCAGCTCCCTCAGATAGGTATCACTGGGGACGTTGCTGACATTGTACATCGACTTTAAGTTCTTGAGCCTGTCGGGCTTATTGACGCAATCCTGATCAAAAGCCAGCAACGAAGGGTATTTCAGGTGCATGACAGCAAGGCCACTCATGACCGCATCATGAAGGGCAATTTTGTCATGTTGACTTTTCTTGCGAAAGTCTGGAATTTCAGCCGCTTCATCAGAGACTATTTTGAGCAGTTTTTCAGCAATGGTTCTTGGTTTTGTTAGCGGCACAACATAAGCATCGTTATTATTATAGTGGTGAAATTCTACCGGATAGTCTGCGATTTCAGCAAGAAAGTATCAGGCTACAGCCCTTGTTATTAAGGGCTTTAATCAAGTCTGCGGGAATTGCTGACTCATCATAAGCAAGGCCATTGCACCTGTCGCACCAGAAATCATTCCAGAACGGCCACCCACAAATGCAGTTACAACACAAATACAGAAAGAAGCATATAAACCGACTTTTGGATCAACACCGGCAATGACTGAAAATGCAATGGCTTCAGGAATTAATGCCAATGCAACCACGATACCGGATAACAAGTCTCCTTTTATATTAAAGAACCAATTTGCTTTAATTTTCCCAATCATTCAGTTTCTCTTTGATTAAATTGATGCAACAGCATCTCGCCCTGATATCAAGGCTTTTGTCACAAACGATAGTAAGCATTTATCATTTTCAGACTATTCTTTTCAGCATCATTTAAACAAAACCAATTCAGCATCAGACCTTTGAGTAACAGACTAATTTTTACGTGTAGCCTGATCTTACTCAAGCAGCTGAAAAAGTTTGCTTGTGAGCAATAGTTTGAAATTAGATTTTAAGTATTTTTGATAAGGTCAATAGCCTACTTATAGCAAAGAACATTGACTAGTCTATGCTACCAGTGGAATCAGAAGTTTTGGAAAGAGAAGTCTAAGGCGGAGTAATCAACATAAAACGAATCACATAAACTGATTTAGATTATATCGGCGCATTTTACTTGTTTTTTTAAAGATTTCCACACTTTAATTTAATTAACAATAAGATACAGACTAACAACAAAATGAACATTCTATTCCCCCCTTCTGGAAGACTTGAGAAGGGAGAAATCTTAATCTCGATATATCGGAATATTTTAAGTACCCAACTAAATGAAATCATATAGTCGGATACTTAAGGTCTCTTACGCCATATCGTAACTATTCAGCACCCAGTAAAGGAAGGTTGTCGTAATTCTTCATAGCTATAAGCAGGGCTTCGAAAACATTCTCACCCTGCTTTCTCGCCGATGAAACATAACTCCGTATCCGGCAGTACCATTTAGCCCCTTTTTCACTTCTGAAACAGCCAGATATTTTCTGCTTTACCTTGCCGTTGCGAACATCCTGCTCACTGCCGTTATTATCGAAGGGGATGTCAAAATCAGTCATGAATCTCAAGGTTTCTTCTTTAAACTCCACCAGTCGCTTGAAGAGGTTAAAGGCTTTGGTGTTTCTGACTTTATCCTCTCCAAGGCGTTGACGTCGTCGCTCCATGTACTCGGCTTCTTCGAGCTGTGCTTTTTTAGCAGTACGCTCGAAAAGCGAGTCGATACGCTTGCGGATAATTTCCGGCATAGCCTTCATGCCAAGCTTTTTGAACCCTTTCCTAAGATGGCAAGCCAGCCTTAACAAGCGTTGAAGCCGGGCTGCAAGATAATTGCAATCTCTGTCAACAACCCCCTGCAACTCCCTTAAGTGATGGGCGTTACAGAGCACATGGATGGCTGCGTAGCGAAAGTAGACTTTATAATGGTCATGCACAAGTATACCGGCAAATACCAGTAACACTCCCATTGCCTCAATAGCTTCATGACCTTTACTGGGGTCAAGGTGGTAGTATGTCCACTCCTCGGAACGAACGACATGCAGCCACCATAAAGAGCCCTTCACTCTCATGCCTGTTTCGTCAGCACCTGCAACTGGCACTTTTTTTAAGGCGTTAGCAATTGCTGCCTCTGTGCTAGCCAGACGGTCGTAGGCATTTGCCTGAAAAGTACAGATTGAACCGGGACTAACTTCAAGACCAAAAATATCGAAAAAGAATTGTGAAATGCGCTTGTACGGCATTAACTGGTATTGATACAGATAAACAGCCAGTGCTTGAGTGACCGGACCATACTGCACATACGAGTCAACACCCTTAGGAAAGCATGCTTGATTAGCATGTCCGCATGGGCATTCTTTGACTTCAGCCACATGCGCCGTTACTTCGAAACGGCCAAAACGTCCTGGATCAAATACCTGACGTTCAACAACGTCGGTTACTTTGATAGAAAGAAGCGACTGATGGCAAAGTACGCAGTTTTTAACCGAGTGATGCCGGATATGGTCTGGTTCCTCAGTTTGCTCCAGCGTAGAGCCTTTATGACCGTGTTGACCACCGGGCCTGTTATTTGACTTTTGCCTCAGGCTTTTGGGATTGGGTTTGTAATCTTCTCTATCACACTCAGGATTTTCCTCATTCTCACTGTCAGCATTTGAGTTTTTGGATGATGAGGGCTTATTGTAACCATCTGTAGACGGTGGCTTGCTGCTATTACGACTATTCATCTTGAGCTTATCAGCAAGCTCCTTGTTTTCATCCTCAAGACTCAAAACCTTCGACTCCAGCTCACCTACAGCAGCGAGAAGCAAGATAATGGCCTGTGTTTCGGGAGTAAACTGAGTCATGAAAACTTCTGGAAAAGGGTTTATATCAAAATGACATAAATTCGCGAAAAATCCAGATTAATCTGAGGAGGCTGAATAGTTACGCCATATCATCCGAATCATTCATGCGAGCCTGACGATTTTGCTCTTCGGCCAGGGCTGCCTTGATTTCTTCGAGCACCGAATCCACATCAGCCGCTTCAGTACTTTCCTCGAAAAGGCCTGTTAGTTGGGTATCCGGCTCGAGCTTACCGTCTTGGTAGATCGCCCAGATTTCCTTGGCGTAGGTGTTGTTCAGTAACTCAGGGGCATACTGTCCATAGTAACTGGACATATTTGCAACATCCCGTTCCAACATTGCCCAGGCATTATTATTGGCTGCTGCATCCACCGCCTGCGGTAAATCAATAATAACCGGGCCAAACTCATCCACCAGCACATTAAATTCTGACAGATCACCATGAACAACTCCGGCACAGAGCATACGTATTACGTATGTCATAACAGTAGCGAAATCTTCCCGGGCCTGTTCCGCAGACATTGATACATCACTCAGGCGCGGTGCCACATCACCATCTTCATCAGTTACTAATTCCATCAGTAACACACCTTCAAGGCAGATGTATGGCTGGGGAACCCGAACACCTGCATTGGCTAACTTATAAAGAGCATCGACTTCAGCATTCTGCCAGATTTCCTCCTGCTGCTTGCGGCCAAATTTTGAACCTTTCTCCATAGCACGGGCACGGCGGCTATTACGTACTTTCCTCCCTTCCTGATATTGCACTGCTTTCTTGAAGCTGCGTTTGGCAGCCTCTTTATAAACCTTGGCACAGCGAATCTCAGATCCACAACGCACTACATAAACATCGGCTTCTTTACCGCTCATCAATCGGCGGACAACTTCATCCACCAGACCTGCTTCAACTAATGGCTGAATTCGTTTTGGAGTTTTCATGGCCCCTCTTTTACATGATTTGATCCTGCTAGTACATAATTTCAATAAAGATTGTGCTCATCATAATAATTAAAATATGAGTTACAGGAGTACGTATAGACAGATAATAACAATTCCGGTTGCTTTATTTTAATTAAGTAAGAGTGCTGATTTTGGCTGGGATTTATTAAGATTGACAAACGAAACAGCACCTTCAAACAGGGAATATAATATTGATATTTAAACAACCAATGGTAAAGTTCACCATTATTTTTAGCATCATCATGATTTTTCTTTAAGAATCCCGCTAAAAAACGAGTTCAAATTCAGCATATGGCAAAGAGAGGCATCCACTCTTTACCAGCCAACTATTTAACGTCGATTATCTCTGACTAATAGTCGCTAAAACAGCGCGAAAAGCGAACCTAACAGGCATTCCCTATCTTCTACAGGGCACTCAATTCAGCCTGTTTTTTTCACTCATATAATGAGCGTGACAGACAATATGACTGGCGCGACTAAACCGTCCTGAACGCCCTGATTAACCCCAATGAAAAGGTAACCTATGCAGAGAGCTGTAGCTAATCCTGTCACTTTTATCCCAACAACACCGAAAGAAAAAAATAAAGAGTCTAATCACCCCTTTCTGTCCCTGTTTATCATGGTTATTTTAGCGGCTATCGCTACCTATATCATTCCTGCGGGTGAGTTTGAGCGCTATATTCACGAAGGGCGCACCATCATCAACCCCGACTCTTTTACATTTATTAGCAGTCACCCTGCTACATTGTCATCCTTTTTTCAATCGTTCTTTCAGGGGTTTAAATCTGCGTCTGGGGTAATGGGTGTGGTCCTGTTTGTGGGAGGTGCCTTTGGTGTTTTACGGCATATGGGTGTTCTGGATGCTGCCGTTTATGGCCTGACCGAAAAATTAAAACATAAAGGGCTCGCAGTTATCGCTCCGGTAGTCATGGCTGTCATCGCCCTCAACGTAACATTTACAGGCATGCGTGAGCTGGATGTTATCTTCATCACGTTGATGATACCTATCTGTATTAAATTAGGTTATGACGTGATGACTGCATTGGGGCTTGTATTGCTATCAAGCTGCGCTGGATTTGCGGCAGCACTGGCAAACCCCTTCTTTACCGGCATTGCCCACAGTATTGCGGAATTACCCCTGTATTCAGCCATGTGGTACCGGGCTATTTTTCTGGTATTTATGCTGGTCACCGGTTTATTTTATCTGCTGAACTATGCCCGCAAAGTGAAAGCTGATCCAGCAAACAGCTTGCTTCATGATGTACCACAAAATTTTAATTCAGATGTGAAAATTAAAAAGCTCTCTACCCGGGAAAAGGCAGCAGGATTCGCCTTTTTAATACTGATGGGGTATATGCTATTCGGTACCCTGAGAATGGGGTTTGGCTTTAATGAAATTGCAGGGATCTTTGTCGCAGCGGCAATTATTCCAGGACTGGTTGGCGGTTTATCGGCTAACAGAATTTGTGACTACTGGACCAAAGGTTGTAGTGAAGTACTGGTCGCCGTGCTTATTATCTTTTTTGCCCGCTCCATTATGTCTGTAATGGAAGATGCCCATATTATTGATACCATCATCTACTCCCTGTCCAAACTGGTGGTGGGTAGCTCAGAGCTGGTATCTGCAGCGGCCATGTATATGGTTCAGGCAGTGATTAACCTGATGATTCCATCCGGTTCAGGCCAAGCTGTTATTACTATGCCCATTATTGTGCCACTGGCTGACCTGGGAGGTGTAACCCGTCAGGTTGCATCTCTGGCCTCTCAGCTGGGCGATGGTATATCCAATTATATCTACCCAACCAATGGTGGATTACTGGCTGTACTGGCTCTGGCCAAAGTTCCTTATACCCGCTGGGTAAAATTCTTTCTGCCCCTGTTCCTGTTCTGGTCAGCTGCTGCTCTTTGTGCTGTAGTCATTGCTCAAATGATCGGGTTAGGTCCTTTCTAATCCTGAAAGTTCAAATTGTTACGCCTTCAGATCAGGCTACAGCTTAGAACTGAAGGCTCCCTAGGCTCTGTTGACATAAGAATACAAACTCAGCAAAAGCCAGAGCGACTATGGCAAGGCGCGGTTACGCAGGAATACCAGCGTCTTTCAAGTGACCGCAACGACGTCCACTGTCGTTCTGGCTTTTGCCCTTCGGGTGACAAGGAAAGCGGCTTTCTGACTGCGTTGAGCTTGATTTGATGTAGATGGCTACGCCTACACAAGCTCGCCTTGCAGAAAACCACTTTCCTTGTCACTGAGATTGTATTCTTATGTCAACAGAGCCTAGACCTTACCGCACAACCTGATAACGACGACCCAGATACCAGATGGGGGCACTGGCTATATGTACCATCCGTGTGAATGGGAACAGTACAAACAGGGTTACACCCAGCAGCACATGGGCTTTATAGACCAATCCCACTGGCGCTATAGAAGCAGCTGCATCCAAAGGCTGTAGTGTCACAATCTCCTGCGCCCAGTTAGCCAGCATCACCATCACGGAACCATCCATATGCCCGGCAGAAGCAACAATGGTTCCCAGCCCCAATAGCAGCTGAGCCAGCAGCACAAAAAATACCAGAATACCTGAGATACTACTGTTTGCTCTCACCCTGTCGTCGGTTAAACGGCGATGGATCAACATAACCAGACCAATTAAACAGATCACCCCAAAGAACCCACCGGAAACCATCGCCAATAATTGCTTATCTTCAGTGGATATAAAGTGATGGTATACAGACTCCGGCGTCAACAGCCCAATAAAATGTCCACAAAGGACAAAGATAATCCCAATATGAAACAGATTACTGGCCAGACGCATATTCTTTTGCGTAGCATCTGGCTGGAACTGGCCTTCCAGGTGTATTGAGCATGATCAAACCTCGCCCAACTACCAATAATACAGATAGCAAATCATCCTGGCATCATGACAATTTATGCACCTTCATCAAACCGAAGCTACTTGTATCATGTTTGTGAATATATAAAAGGACAAACACTCAGAGACTGGATGCAAGACAATCCCAAACCTTCACTCGTTGAAGTCAGGGATATTATCCGGCAAATCATTAGTGCAGTGCGTAGCCTGCACCGCTTGCAGGTTTTGCATCAGGATTTAAAACCTGAAAACTTGATGATTGATGAAAAAGGGCGGGTTCGGCTAGTTGACTTTGGCTCAGTTCAAATTGCCGGTGAAGCTCATTTAAACAACGATCAAGGGCAAGATATTGCGCCAATCCCCCAAGGCACAAAAAATTATATAGCACCTGAATTTTTCTGCAGCGATCAAAAAAATATAGTTATTGATGAAAAAACTGACCAGTTTGCTATCGGAGTTATTGCCTATGAGCTACTAACGGGCCAATTACCTTATAAAGAACAAATAGGCAGCATTATTAATAGCAAACAGTATTGCCAGCTAAAATACCAGCCTGCTACCCAACATAGAACAGAAATTCCAGACTGGATTGACTTTGCCTTAGCAAAGGCTACTGATCAAAATCCACGCCTGCGTTATTTGGCATTATCCGAGTTCAACCAAGCTCTTAAACAACCTGATCCCAACTTCAACAAACAACAAAACCCGCCTTTGATGGAGCGTAATCCAATTCTTACCTGGCAGTTAATTGCATTGTGCTTATTTATACTCAATCTTTGGCAGCTGATACATTAACCCCTAAAGATTATATTCAGAAATCAAGTATGACAAGGCTCTATCACCTAATATAGAATCACAAACCTTAACTAAAATATATACTATATTTACAAAAAACCAGAATTTGGTTTTTAAAGGTAAGTTATATCTAACAGGAGATCTAGCATTGCATTTTAATATAAAACCAGTTCCCAAGAAATATAAAAAAACAATAACAATTCAATTATTGTTATCACTATTTACCATATCTATATTGACTGGTTGCAAAAACCAAGAAAATCAACAACACCTAACTGATTATAGAAATCAAGAAAAGATTGCCGAACTAACACAAAATGCCATGCATTATTTAGTTAACAATGGAAATTTAAGAAAAGTGGAAAGTGACTATCTTTATGGAATTCCTACTCAGCCAGGTGAATATAATTACATAATAAAAACATTAACAGAAGCAAACAAGCTTGATCCTGAAAGGCTGGATATTCATTTTGGATTAGCATTCACCCACATATTCAGTAAAAATATCAATGCAGCTCTCATTGAACTAGAAAGAATCATAAATAAGGACCCAGATCACTTCAATGCAAGAGTCACCTACGCAGCTTTCTCAAAAGTCAATGGAGATCTAGCATCCTTCGACAAATCTTTGATGGAACTTAAAAAAAGGTATCCTAACAAAACAAATGAGTACAAAAATAAATTCAGGCGAATTGATGAGATTGAAAAAATTCAAATCAATATAAAACCTAAAAAAACAAACAAAGAAGATCATGCAATCGTAATTTTAAGCTATATTCTTGATAGTGATGGAACAATGAATCAAATTTTGATTGATCGCATGCAGCAAGGATTAATAGCTTCACAACTCAACCCCGGTGCAAAAATTATTTTATCTGGCGGTGGTAAACCACAACAAGGAGTAACCAGTGCTTACCTCATGCAACAGTGGTTGCTTGAGCAGGGAATTCCTAAAAGCCGAATAATACTTGAGAATCAATCGATAGATACAACGGGTAACGCTATATACTCCAGCCACATTATGGCAAAACTAGGAATCAAGCATGTCACGCTAGTGACCTCAGCCAGCCATATGCGCCGCTCTCTTGTCAATTATGAGGAAAGCGCCAAACGATATAATTTGAATATCCAGTTTGATCACCTTGCAGCTATGGATTACAACTCTAAGTAGTCACGCAACTGCTAACAGATAAAAATAACTGTACGTCCGTATTTATAAAAAACATCTCCATTCCAATTTGGTTATACTCATTGCCAAACACCATTAATCTCGCTGTTGTCACGATGAAAACTGTTGATCCAGTAACCGATTGTCGCAGTCATAAAAACATTGAGAGAAGCTCTCCGGCACGGGCCATATCCTTACCTAAGGGAAAGGGCTCATGCTGTTTTACTCAGTATACGTGGTTATTCTATGAGCGAGATTGCTGCAATATTTGAAGTTCGATATCAGACAGTATCTGACTGGATTGATGCCTGGGATGATTATGGCCTTCGCGGTCTGTACAAAAAACATGAGGGTGGTAAACCACCTATCTATACTGACCAGGAAGCACAACGCATTAGAGAGATTGTCTCCGAGGAACCTCGCAGGCTGGCTTATGTTCAAACAAAGATTGCAGAGGAAACCGGGAAGACTGCCTCAAAACAAACTTTGTCGAGACTTTTAAAAAAAGCTGGGACTTGTTTATAAGCGGTTTCGTAAGGCTTGCAGTCATAAGCGCAACGAGGAGCAGTTCAGGTGTTGCCAGTCTGCCTTGAAAGAGGCTCAAAATGCTGAGGATAAAGGGCTTGTCAATCTGTTTTACTTTGATGAATCTGGTTTTAGCCAAGAGCCTTGTGTCCCCTATGGTTGGCAAGAAAAAGGCTCACAGCTAGAAATACCCTCTGTAAAAAGCAAGCGTATCAATGTGCTGGGGTTTATGAATCGTGCCAATGACCTTTTCTACTACCCAGTAACAGGTTGTGTTAACAGCGAAACGGTTATCAGTGTCTTTGATGATTTTGCCACCAGGATGGAAGATCCCAAGTACAGTTCTAATGATCGCTATACTATCGTCATGGTGGATAATGCCAGCATTCATACCAGCAAACTTTTCAGAGAAAGAGTAATAGACTGGGCGATTGAGAAAAAGCTCTTAGTCTGTTTTTTACCGACCTATTCACCAGAACTCAATCTGATAGAAATATTGTGGAGGAAAGTGAAATATGAATGGCTGAACTTACTGACAATAATGAACTTCAAGGAATTTGAGCAAGAGGTCAAACGTGTATTTGATCTATTTGGTCAAGAATATCTGATTTCGTTTGAGTGACTACTTATGCTAGAAGCAATGAGAGTCACAAAAGATGAAAGAGTTGGAATATATCGTGACATGCTAAGGGCATCCGGCATTTGGTCTTATCCAGGATTTAAAATGTAGGATTTTGCATTAATTAATACAGAATTAATTATAGCCTTATATACTAAATCTAAAGCCTCAACAGAGGCTTTCGCCATTAAAGCTACTAACAGTATTTTTTAAAAATTATTTAAATCCTATCACCTTAAATGACCTGCATCAATAAATTAATCAGGTAATTGGTTAGTATTTACTAACTCTATTCTATTCTCTTTTATATTTCTCTATGAAATTTAAACCCCTATTTCTTAGCCTGTCTCTGGCTTCTGTTCTTGCTGTCACCGGCTGCTCATCCATTACTTCCAAGCAAACGGTTGACTACCAAAATCAAAAGCAGGTCAGTGAACTGGTTCAAACCGGTATTCACTATTACTGGCATGGCGGTGACCTGAAAAAGGTCGAACAGGAATTTTTCAAGGGCATTACCCTGAAGGGTAACTATGATGTGGTGGAAGCGTCCTTTGCTGAAGCCAGTCATTTAGCACCTGAACGGCTGGACCTGCGTTTTGGGCTGGCCTCTACCCAGATTATCAAAAAAGATATTGATAGCGCCCAGCAAACCTATCTCGATATTCTGTCCCAGGATCCGGATAACTTTGATGCAGGGATTCTTCATGCTGCATACAATAAAATGGCAGGTAATAATGAAGCCTATAATGAAACTATTGCCGGCTTAAGCGAAAGCTACCCAGAACAAACTCAGAATTATCTGGAAAAGTTTGACCGAGCTGAACATATTCAGGGGGTTAAGCTCAACACTAAAGCTCAGGCAATTGATAAAGACCACCATACCATCGTAATCCTTGGCTATGCATTGGCTAAAGACGGCTCTATGCGCCCACCGCTTATTGACCGACTGGAACAGGGCCTGGCGGCAGCCAAGCTCAACCCTAAAGCTTCTATTATTGTTAGTGGTGGCGTCCCCAACCATGGCGTAACCGAAGCCTATGTTATGCAACAGTGGCTCATTAAAAATGGGGTAACACCTGAACACATTTACCTGGATGATAAAGCCAAGGACACAGTCGGCAACGCCATTTACTCTACCGAAATTATAGCAGACCTGGGTACTCAACAGGTTACCCTGATCAGCTCTGCCAGCCATATGCGCCGGGCTTTACTGGTTTTTGAAGAAGCGGCACAGCAAAATAACCTGGATATCACATTCGATAACCTGGTAGCTATGGATTTTGATTCTATGGAACAAGCAATGCAGGTATCGGCCAATGAAAAACTTGTGATCTACCGCGATATGCTCAGGGCATCAGGATTGTGGGCTTATCCTGGGATTCAGATTTAATTCAAGCTGGACCTCAAGCATTAAGAAGAATCTATCACTATATTTGCGCAAGCCTTTGCTCTACCAGCTGTTATTCATCGCATCGTTGTGATTGACAGCTACACTTATCTGCTTACACGCTAGATTGAGTAACCATATACAGTGTAAAAAGGGCGCATCTTGGCAGGAACACATAAATATACGCTGGCAGGCTGCCTGGCCATTCTCTTCTGGAGTACCATCATCGCCTTTGTGCGCAATGTCACTGAACAGCTGGGGCCCGTTGGCGGGGCAGCCATGATCTACACCGTCAGCTGTATTTTTCTTACCCTGTTTATTGGCTTGCCACACCCGAAGTTATTTAAAGTCCGATATCTCGTGCTAGGTGGTTCATTATTTATCATTTATGAGATCTGTCTGGTGCTAGCATTGGGATTCGCTAATGACCGCCAGCAAGCCATTGAGATAGGGTTAATCAATTATCTGTGGCCATGCCTGACGGTATTACTCACTGTCATTATCAACCGTCAACCTGTGAGCTTCTGGCTGTATCCTGCGCTGATTCTCGCATTCCTGGGTGTCGCCTGGACAGTCAACGGTGATGAGGGGTTATCACTTAACCAACTCAGCTCCAATATAGCAACCAATCCTGCCAGCTATTCCATGGCCTTTATCGGTGCCTTTATCTGGGCAGTTTATTGCAACATCACCAAACGCCTTTCTGGTGAAAACAATGCCATCACTTGGTTTTTTATGGCCACGGCATCTGCCTTGTGGATAAAGTACTTCAGCAGTGATGCACCTGCCATGGTGTTTTCCACGGACTCTGTAATTAACCTTTTACTGGCTTCGGCAGCCATGGGCATGGGCTATGCCCTATGGAATATCGGCATCATCGGCGGTAACATGGTTTTGCTGGCAGTTCTATCCTATTTCACCCCTCTGCTCTCCACACTTTTTGCAGCCATAGTGCTGAATGTAACTCTTTCTATAACGTTTTGGCAGGGTGTTATTATGGTGACAGCAGCTTCGTTGATGAGTTGGTGGTTGACCAGAAATTAATCATTTACAATTTTTCTAAGCTAAACAGAATTGACTATCAAGCCATGTCACCAGGAAATCGAAGTTTTTATCTGTCAGGAACTCATCACTGCCATGACCTGCACCTGGCAAAATGGTCAATGTGACCTTATCTGCACCGATAGCTTGAACAAGCGCACTATAAAAGTTCACACTTTGTGCCAATGGAATCAGGGAGTCTACAGTTCCATGCTCAATCCAAAATGACGGAGTTTTTTCGCTAATGTAAGTCATAGGATTCGCAGAGTGCGCAATTTCAGGCACCTTTTGAATCGGGGCACCGAGCAATAACGATCCAGGTGAGTCATGGGCGTTATGGGTTTGTGCAGACTTTGGGCTCACTGCATCATGCGAAAACTGTGCATCAATCGTCAGGAAATCTATTGGCCCAAACCAATCAACCACTGCCTGTACACAGCTCGAAACACCCACATTACCCAAAACAGGGTTATCAAACTGAGTTATGTCACCTGTCGTCCCGAGCATAGAAGAGAGATGCCCACCAGCAGAAGGTCCAAAAGCAACGAACTGCTCGGAATTAAAATTATACGTACCTGCATGAGCACGCAGCCAACGGACAGCGGCCTTGACATCTTCAATCTGTGCTGGCCATATCGCCTCACTGCTCAGCCGATAATTAACACTGGAAACAGCATATCCTGCATTCAATAACTTATTTAATCCGCGTAACTCCCCTGGACGCTCTCTGATTACATCTTTGGAGCCACCAAAAAAGCCCCCGCCATGGACAAAAATAACCAACGGAAACGACTTCCTCTGTTTTGCAGGCAGGTAAATATCAAGTCTATGCCGCCCAGATAAATCAGCATAAGCAACATTAGTTGCTACAGGAGTGGGAACCTTATAATTTTCTGTACCAGTCATCAGTGTTTTGTGATCCAGTATTTCATAGCTATTCTAGACCACACAGATTCAGAGCGTTCTTTTATAAACCAAGGCACTCACGATCGCATCATAAACTTAACCACTCCATATGTATCCAAGTGCCTGTAAACGATAAATGAATAACCTAATCAGGAACAACGGTTAATCCTAAAGCAGCCAAATAACCAGCCATTTCACTGCCACAATGTTTTAACCGTACCTTCAAGGTACTCAGTTCCCTACGAACAGGATAACGCTTACGCATTCGATCAAATTCCTGCCTTGCTGCTTCATTTTCCAGTTCGGGTAACCGGCGCATCCAGGCATCATCCCGACGTATATCATAGATAGCCCGCAGGGCTGTGGAAGCAGCATTAGCTATTGTCGAGTTTTCTGTAAAGCTCATCATTCTTAATGGTGAGATAGGCGTAATGGCCGCGGTTCGAACTCGAGCAGGCAAGCCAAAGTACTTGCAAAATGATTTATAAATCATCTCTGTGCCTGCAATCTTGCCATCCAGGCTGTAGCCAGCAATATGCGGAGAAGCCAACTCAACCCGCTTTAGTAGTTCAAAATCAACAGCAGGTTCATGTTCCCACACATCCATGACCACTTTTAGGTCCTGACCTTTTTCAAGGCAGTGTCTTAATGCACGGTTATCTACAACTGCACCTCTACCAGCACTAATTAAAACCGTACCCGCTTTCATTGCTTCAAGCCGCTGCTGATTAATCAAATGGTAGGTAGGACAAGGGCCATCAGTGGTCAACGGTGTATGAAGGGAAATAACATCACAGCACTCAATCAGCTTATCAAGCTCAACGAATTCCAGCCCTTCTTCTTTTTCACATAGCGGATCATTGATCAGTACTTTATACCCCAACCGCTGTAATACTCTAACAAGCCTGCTTCCCACCTGACCTTTACCAACAACCCCAAAGGTACGGTCTTGCAAAGAAAGGCTGTTCTTTTCTGCAAGAATATCCAGAGCACACAACACATATTCACTCACAGCATTGGCATTGCAACCAGGCGCATTGGCAAAGCCAATCCCACTGCTTTTCAAAAACTGCTGGTCAATATGATCAACACCGGCAGTAGCCGTACCCACAAACTTCAAACTCGAACCACCAACCAGTGTTTCATCAACCCGGGTAACAGAGCGGACCAACAGCGCATCAGCACTCTTCACATCATTGGCTGTAATTGCTCGACCAGGAAGGGTGACAATGTCACCGATAGTTCCAAAACATTCATTTAATAAAGGGATATTCTCGTCAGCAATAATTTTCATACTGGGTATAGCGGCCTCGACAAGATGATCAGGTTACTTACCTAACCTGATACGGCTTTATAAGAGCACTCATCCTATTATTCCAGTTTGTCATTATCAATAATCTACTTAAAACATGAATTGATATAACAGGCTTGCTGTTAAACCTACTCCAACTCATAATAGGTGCTTTCCAGCATCCTCACTATTAAGGCAATCAAGAAGGTATCCTGGCAGCATGTTTAACAGGGTCAAAACAGGCACAGCAGCAAAATGGTCAGTTCTACTGGTCGGCCTGGTTGTGGTTATCTGTCTCTGGCAACGTGCGGGCTTCAGCTCAATCTGCCCCCTGTCAGCCGACGCTTTTGAAGCAATTCAAAGTGATAATGCTTCTGGTTCTTTGGCCGACGAACAATGTGACCTCAGTGACCAAATGCTGCAGTCACAATTACAGTCACTGGATCAGGCAATATTCTTTTTCCCAGTAATATTACTTATCCTGGCCTGGCTTCTATTTAAGCCAACTGTTTTTCTCTCCTTTACAGAACCCATCGTCCCTACCCGTCGACAGCACTTGATACTGTGTGTGTTCCAAGAATAGAAAGCCGTATAAAACCGGCCTGACCCAGTCAGGCTGAGCAAATACTTACGTCTATATTTTTGGAGAATCATGCATTGAAAAAATCACCGCTCTCAATAGCAGTGCTGTTGTCTTATGCTTTTGCACTACTAATGTCGTTTGCTTCAACCATTGCCCTGGCCGAAGAATACAGTACAGGCTGGATGGTTAACCCCAATCATCCGCCAGTATCCGTCCGTTTTATGCTGACGGGTCAGGTTGACCAACAATCCCAAACCGTTGAAGGCTTGCTGGAAGTTGATCTTGATAGCGATTGGAAAACCTATTGGCGAACCCCTGGTGAAGGCGGTATTGCACCCAGCCTTGACTGGAGTCAATCCAGCAATGTAGAACACGTTGACTGGCACTGGCCCGTTCCCCACCGTTACCTGGTAATGGGGGTGGAAACCATGGGCTATAAACGTCATGCCCTGTTTCCCATGACACTGCACCTGGAAGATATTAATAAAACTGTCAGTTTGCATGGAGAGCTCACTTTATCATCCTGTACTAATGTTTGTGTGCTCACCGACTACAAAATATTGCTCAACTTTATCCCCAACCAGCTTCAGCCATCACCCACGGCTATGCACCTTTACAATCAGGGCATTAGCAGTATTCCCAAACCCTCTTCTATTATTAAGCTGGAGCAGGCATCCTGGGATCAGTCCAAAGAAACAGTAACGCTTGAGATAACCAACCCTAGTGGCTGGCAAACACCCGATATTTTTGTGGATGTCAGCGAGGGTGATCTGAGTGATACTTCCTTTAGTCGCCCAACCATAACTGTTGATGGCAACCGACTAATCGCAACAATAAAAGCCAGCAACTGGCTTGAAGCACCACAACTGTTGAATGAAACCCTGTCATTGGTAATCAGTGACCAGGATCTGGCAGTAGAACTCTCTGCTCCCCTCGTTGCAGGCACTGCTGCCAATGGAAAGTCACCCAACCTGCTGTTTATCATAGGTATCGCCTTATTAGGTGGTTTAATCCTCAATATTATGCCCTGTGTTCTACCTGTCCTGGGCATGAAACTCAGTACAGTTATTAGCGCAAAAGGTCTGGAAAAGCGCCAGATCAGAGGACAATTTCTAGCTTCTGCCTCTGGCATCCTCGTTTCTTTCTGGTTGCTGGCAGCTTTTTTAGCCGTACTAAAACTATCAGGCCAAACCCTTGGCTGGGGTGTTCAATTCCAAAGCCCTTATTTTATCGGCGCAATGGTGCTGATTACCGGGTTGTTTGCCGCCAATATGCTGGGTTTATTTGAAATTCAATTACCCAGCAATGTTAGCACCTGGCTGGCAACCAAAGGTGATAACTCCCTTCCTGGGCACTTTATTCAGGGCATGTTTGCCACTCTTCTAGCAACCCCTTGCAGTGCACCATTTCTGGGTACCGCTGTTGCTTTTGCAATGGCTGCAGACCTTTTCACTCTTTGGGTCATTTTTACAGCCCTGGCGATTGGCATGGCAGCGCCCTGGCTTCTGATTGCAACTTTCCCAAAGCTGGCCAACCTGATGCCCAAGCCAGGGCGCTGGATGAACAGTATCAAACTGCTATTTGGCCTAATGATGCTGGCCTCCAGCCTGTGGTTATTGAGCCTGATGGCAAATTTTTTAGGCACATTAACAACCATTGTAATTGGTGCCATTGGTTTGTTAATTCTGCTTGGTCGACTCTGGAAAACTAAAGGTCATCGGTCAGTTATTATTGTGCTGAGCTGCCTCACTCTTAGTGCTGCTGCTATCCTGCTGATCAGTTTTATTACAGGAAAAACAACCTCTCCTTTACCTCCAGAACTTGATTGGCAACCACTGGATACTGCATTTATTAACCAGTCTGTAAGTCAGGGCAAAACCGTCTTTGTTGATATCACTGCAGACTGGTGTATTACCTGTAAGGCAAATAAGGTTGGTGTCATACTGCAAGAGCCCGTCTACTCGAAACTGCAGGAAGACCATATCATCAGAGTGCAGGGTGATTGGACCAAGCCTTCAGAGAAGGTTACTCAGTACTTGCAGGCAAATGGCCGCTATGGTGTACCTTTCAATATTGTTTATGGACCTGCAACGCCTGAAGGCATTGCTTTACCCGTTATCTTGACCAAGGATGCAGTCATCAAGGCGATTAATGCCGCCAGCAGCAAGGAGTTGACTCATGACCACAAATAACAGGCCTGCTGGAAAAGATAAAAAAACACGACCACGGCGGCAACGCTGGTTAAAAGAGGGTGTGATAGCCATAACATTGCTAACCCTTTTCAGTGTTGGGATTGATCTGTCGCGCAGTCAAAACATGCCTTCAGACACACTGCCTGAGCTCATCGCTACAACTACCCAGAATGAGCAAATCGACCTCATGGCCATGAGCCAGAAGAAGCCCGTTATACTCTACTTCTGGGCAACCTGGTGTGCTGCCTGTAAGTTTGTCACCCCCACAGTCAACTGGATGAGTGGCTCAAACCAGGTAGTATCTGTGGCTATTCGTTCAGGCAGCGATAAGCGGATTAACGCTTACCTGAATAAACATGGCTATAATTTCCCAGCCATTAATGATGAGAAAGGTACGATCAGTCAGGCATGGGGTATTATGGCAACCCCCACTGTTGTTATCGTGAAAGATGGTCAGGTGAAATCAGTCACTACCGGCATCAGTACTCCACCAGGGTTATGGCTAAGGTTATTATTCGCCGGTTAACCCAATGTTAACCTCGTACATACTCGGCAAGCTACAAGCTTGCCGAGCTCATCTCCTCACCAATTAACTTACTGCACCTCTGGCCGATACCCTCCATTAAGCCCAGCGCTAGCTGTAAAGTGCAGCTCAATTAACTACTGAATATCGCGGGAATAGTTATCCATGGAGAAAAAGCCTACCGATAACGGCAATGTCATCGATATGTTTACCCGCAAGCCTGTTGATGACAGCAATATCAGCAAAGTGATAAGGCTGGCTCCAGAACTGGATGGGTTGGAAATGCTGTATAGCAATGATGCCAACCCAGGCAAATTATTCAGTATGAAGATTCTTTGCTGGGCACTCATGAAAAATGGTGAAGTTGATGCCCTTATTCCCTGGCTAAATAAAGTGGTTCCAGCTCGTGAGCTCAATGACCCTTTAAACGGACATTGGGAAGGATACTACGACAGCTTTCATGACCAGGCTTTTTTTGAGCCACCTTTCCATAAAATCACAGAGCTGGAAACCTCAGCGGCTTATTATAATGCCTCATCCGACGATGATAGCCTGGTCATACAGGAAATTCACGATAACATCGGTACCCATGCAGTACTTACTGAAGACCGATTTAAAAGTATTATTCTAATCCATGTCACCAGCTGGCGACTGTATAATGATGGCCGGATTCACGCCATGCTGGCTGATGAAAAAAAAGTCGATACAACCCCAGTACTCTCAGGCGATGAATGCCTGTTTCCAGCCCAGGAGCACGAGGATTTTCGCTACTTCTTCCATCATGTTATTGCCAATAAAATAAAGCATGGTGACCCCGAGGCCATTGCCGCTTTTACCAGCCTGATTGAAGGATAAATTCAGGCTTTACGGATCAAATAGTAAAAACGACTATCCCGCTCTTCATTTTCCAACAACTCATGATCGAGAAAATTGCAAAACTTCGGTATATCCCTGCGGGTTGAAGGATCTGTCGCGATAACACGTACAACCTCACCAGAAGCCATATCCCTGACTTTGTTATGCAACATCATGACCGGTTCTGGACAAAATAGCCCACAGGTATCCAGCTCATGACAAACCTCAATTTCATCCTCTACAACCACTCTCAACATACTCCTGAAAAACTCTACTTTATGAAACAACCAAAAAAGCTTATGAAGGACATACTTCCAGCCACCCCTTTTGCCCATTAATTCTATAATAGGCTACAGCCAGTCCCAAACTCCTGGCCAGCATAAACAGGGTATATGCCAACCACAGTCCGTGATTTCCCATAGGTTGGGTTACATACCAAATGGGTAAAAAGACACCAACCGTAGCCAGCAGTGTAGTGTGCTGCATCATATTGGTTTTCACTGCACCAATAAACACCCCATCCAGCCAATAGCACCAAACCGCTACCAAAGGCATTAGTACCAGCCAGGGCATGTAGAGTTTAGCGGTATCTACCACTGCAGAAATGTCTGTCAAAAGACCTAATAGATGATCACCACCCAGTGCAAAGACCAACATAAACAACGCACCGCAGATCAGTGAACAACATCCTGTCACTCTGACCACCTCATGAAAGCGATCCATCCGTTTTTGCCCCAAGGCTTCTCCTGCCAAGGCTTCTGCCGCATGAGCAAAACCATCCAGGCCATTGGAAATCAGCATTAATAAATTCAATAGCAACGCATTGGCTGCCAGAACCTCATCACCTAGCTGGGCGCCCCTCGACGTAAAAAAAGCCTGGGTAAATAACAGACAAAGGGTTCGGACAAACAAATGCCGGTTCAATAACAACAACTGTTTAAACGCACCGATATTAAACAGCATTGACCAGTCAAAACTACCCGGTTTACCACTGAGTACTCTACGAACCCAAATCAACCCCAGTGCCAGGCTTAAGTAATCTGCAATCACCGTAGCCAGTGCCGCCCCTTGAGTGGCCATCCCCAACCCCAGAACAAACAACAGGTCCAGGACAATATTCACACCATTGGCAACAACCAGCATCACCAATGGCCCACGGGGTTTCTGCATACCTAGCAGCCAGCCGACCAAAGCGTAATTACCCAGCACTGCCGGGGCAGAAAAAATACGTGTCTCAAAATAAATTCGAGTCTGAGCGGAAACCGCTGAGCTGGCATCAAAAAACAACAGCCCTTTGCTTAATATTAAAGGGGAAAACAGCATCAGTATTACACCAATCACTGCGGCTAGCGCTACAGACTGCAACAGCCAGCGACGGACCGACTCACTATCCTTGCGGCCATTCGCCTGAGCGACCAGTCCTGTGGTACCCATACGCAGAAAGCCAAATGCCCAGAACAGAAAACTGAAAATGGTCGCCCCTATCGCTACCCCACCCAAATACTTAGCCGAGGGCAAATGCCCCAGAACAGCAGCATCAACCAGTCCCAACAGGGGCACTGAAATATTGGAAATAATAGCGGGCCAGGCAAAATCCCAAACCCGACGATAAATTGCTTTACTGGATGGCAAGAGCCACTCTCCCTGGAACAGCCAATAAATAAGCTATTGTATGCAGTCAGCTAAAAAACAAGAATAAGTAAAAAGCTTCACAGCCTTCGATGGCACTGCAACTACCTAAAGGCTTAGCAAGCAAAACAGGGTACCACTCACTCTAATCGATATTTTTTTCCAAATTACCAACACCAAGCCAGAAAAACCTCGGCTTTAGGGCAAAAAAACAACAATCATTACCAAAACATACGTACTTCTACGCACTGACGTTTATTTAAAAAAACTTTACTTTCACGTTCAGTTATACAAAAAACTTCTATAGATTGATGCAACCCTACTACAGCCCAAAAGGCTCAGGGGAAGCATCATGGCTGTCCCGACTGCTCTGCACTTATCGTAATGAGTGCTAATTGAGCTGACGGCCTTTGTCGGCCTGTAAGGATTAAGAAAGCCTGTCCAACAGGACAACCTCCTTAGTTCTGGCAGTTCGGCTCCACCCGCTGTAAAAGATGGAGTCAGTGATGCGACGACAAGACCGTATTGCCCTCGGTTTTATGACTTTTGCCCTGTTTCTTGGGGCTGGTAATGTTATTTATCCTCCTATGCTGGGCCAACAGGCTGGCTATGAACTGGCCTTTGCCGCCATTGGCTTTCTGCTAACCGCCGTCGGCCTGCCACTGATTACCCTGGTCTCCATGGCCCATGCCGGTGGTCCACGGGAAATGACCCAACTGTTGCCTAAACGCTGGAGCACCCTGTTTTGGGCAGCCCTCTTTATAGTCATTGGCCCGGCATTTGCTATACCAAGGACAGCCGTTGTCGCCTATGAATTAGGTGCCATCTCATTTTTAACTGACCCACAAAGCTGGCACCTGGCACTTTATACCATAGTATTCTTTGCCATCGCCCTGGCACTGGCCTTTAATCCTGGTTCACTGGTCGGCACCATTGGTAAATTTATGACGCCGGCTCTGCTGCTGTTGTTAGCGATTATCGGTATTGGCGTATTGGTTAACCCACAGGATGTTATCCAGGCTCCCGTTGATGCCTATGTTGCCACACCGTTTTCAGAAGGCTTAATTCAGGGCTATATGACCATGGACTGTCTGGGTGCCCTTGGCTTTGGTGCTGTTATTGGCCATGCTATTCGCCAGCTTGGTGTCACTGATCCCAAAGCCATGGCAAAATGTACCATTCAGGCAGGCTTAATTGCTGCGGCTGGTCTTGGCCTCGTTTATGTGATGTTGATGTATCTGGGAGCCACCAGCAACAGTATTGCCAGTAGTGCTGATAATGGCGGCAAGATTCTTGCGCTCTACGTGTCAGCCCTGTTTGGTTTGCCTGGTAAAATTGCACTGACTGGCGTAATCACTTTGGCTTGTCTGACCACTGCTGTTGGCGTTAGCACGGCCTGTGCTGATTATTTCAGTGAACTGTCCAGCAGAAAAATCAGCTACGGAAAAATGCTGGTGATTATCATGGTACTCTCTGCACTGGTTGCCAATGTTGGCCTGACCCAGCTGATTGCTATCTCGGTACCGGTCATTGTTGCAATCTATCCGCTGGCTATTGCTCTGGTGGTAATGGGTCTGCTGCGTAACAAGATGCCCGCAGCTACCCGAATCTATACGTTGACCATCCCTGTTGTAGCTATCTTTGCCCTCGCTGACGGCCTTAATGCCGCCGGCTTGCTGCCTGAGCTGTTCAAAACCCAGCTGGAACAGTGGCTGCCTTTATTCAGCCATGGTATGGGCTGGCTTGCACCTTTTGTTTTAGCATTGGCAGCTGCCTGGTTAACCAGTTCACGTATAGATCATCCGGTAGTTGAAGGTGTTTAAACTAAACCTACTTTGATAAAACAGATTTACCTGGTATTTTACAGCCATTCCTGGAATCTTTAGGGGAATGGCTGTAGATGAAAAAAGTCTCTATC
The DNA here is from genome assembly GCA_965224475.1 of Endozoicomonadaceae bacterium. Lineage (GTDB taxonomy): Bacteria > Pseudomonadota > Gammaproteobacteria > Pseudomonadales > Endozoicomonadaceae > Endonucleibacter. Next base: position 42,493 of record CBDCZK010000005.1, read on the forward strand.
GCATTTCTTACCAGTCTTTCCCGGTTTCCACCGTATAGAATGGTTTAAACCAATTTAAGCCTTTTTCAATTGCACGATGTACCTTATCCTTTGGAACCCTTCCAGCTCCACTGCTTACACTACTTCCCCCACTTGCACCACCTATGGAAAGATTGGACATGGCTGCGGTCAAAGACTGAACCGTTGATGAAGGACGTTCCGCAAAAAAACCGTCAGAAAAGCCTATAATACGCAGCCTATCAACACCAATACCAGCAGTGTGGTGTATATGAAAAGCTGTCACCATATCATGGGCGCAGTTTGTTACCCTTTCTAAAAATACCACATCCCCATCTGCACCCTTTAAACGTGGTAAATGCGAATAATCAGCATCCTTTCTCCTTATTGCTACCAAAGCAATAAAGCCAGGGATAAGACTAGTTTTGAACGGATGCCCCCTAAGCTGAACAACAAAAACAGTACCACGATGCTTGCTGTTGACAGGACGTTGAGGGTCTTTAGGGTCAGGGAAAGATAGAGGGTCTTTAGGATTAAGCTGCCCTTTTACAACAACAGAGACCGACTCAACATCAGGTGCTGCTATACCCAAAGAGTCTAAATCAGCTCTTGTGTAGTGGTGACCGGGATAGCCTTGGCTAGGCTTAGGGCTATATGCTGGATGACGATTATAATCTGAAATAAGGGTTGTAAATAAAGAGTTGTATTGGCCGGGATTATTGATTTGATCCGCAAAATAAGATTCTAACCCTCTATTCTTTTGGGATGACGGCCTTAATTCGAGGTCGCTATCTATAGGAACCACGGGATAAAATGGTGTACTCCCCCCATCAGTTTTTACCAAATCCCTATGTGATAGTTTTTCATAACTAGGTTTTGCATTGCAAAAATTGGAGAGTGTAAGCAAACATAGTAAAAGTAGATAAATTCTAAAAAAACTTCTCGTAGTAGACATAATTTCTAACCTTAAAGCGACTCAATAATTATTTTAGGAAAGAACATAGCCAATAAATTAAAAAAATCAATTGGAGACAACCAAAAAAACAACGGTAGCTTTATAACAATTTTTTTATTCCCTAAGCCCCACTAAACCGAAACATCAACAACCCAATAGCTATTTAATATAGCAACATACCCGCTAAGACAGTTAATCCATTGTTAATTAAAAAAACAAACCAAATTACCAAACCCACTATTTAGAAAAATCACAACATTAGAAACACACAAATTCAAATAAAAAAAAGGAAGGTAACCCTAGATAACATAGCTAATCTAGGACACCCTTCCCTAAAGAAAAATAAAAAAACATCATTGAGCATGTTATGGTATTAAGAGAAAAACCACTTATTCCTCATCATTCGTCTTAAAAGCCACTTTTTTTATTAATTGTTTATTTTCCAACTAATTTTTCGTAACTATTCAGCCTCCTCAGATTAATCTGGATTTTTCGCGAATTTATGTCATTTTGATATAAACCCTTTTCCAGAAGTTTTCATGACTCAGTTTACTCCCGAAACACAGGCCATTATCTTGCTTCTCGCTGCTGTAGGTGAGCTGGAGTCGAAGGTTTTGAGTCTTGAGGATGAAAACAAGGAGCTTGCTGATAAGCTCAAGATGAATAGTCGTAATAGCAGCAAGCCACCGTCTACAGATGGTTACAATAAGCCCTCATCATCCAAAAACTCAAATGCTGACAGTGAGAATGAGGAAAATCCTGAGTGTGATAGAGAAGATTACAAACCCAATCCCAAAAGCCTGAGGCAAAAGTCAAATAACAGGCCCGGTGGTCAACACGGTCATAAAGGCTCTACGCTGGAGCAAACTGAGGAACCAGACCATATCCGGCATCACTCGGTTAAAAACTGCGTACTTTGCCATCAGTCGCTTCTTTCTATCAAAGTAACCGACGTTGTTGAACGTCAGGTATTTGATCCAGGACGTTTTGGCCGTTTCGAAGTAACGGCGCATGTGGCTGAAGTCAAAGAATGCCCATGCGGACATGCTAATCAAGCATGCTTTCCTAAGGGTGTTGACTCGTATGTGCAGTATGGTCCGGTCACTCAAGCACTGGCTGTTTATCTGTATCAATACCAGTTAATGCCGTACAAGCGCATTTCACAATTCTTTTTCGATATTTTTGGTCTTGAAGTTAGTCCCGGTTCAATCTGTACTTTTCAGGCAAATGCCTACGACCGTCTGGCTAGCACAGAGGCAGCAATTGCTAACGCCTTAAAAAAAGTGCCAGTTGCAGGTGCTGACGAAACAGGCATGAGAGTGAAGGGCTCTTTATGGTGGCTGCATGTCGTTCGTTCCGAGGAGTGGACATACTACCACCTTGACCCCAGTAAAGGTCATGAAGCTATTGAGGCAATGGGAGTGTTACTGGTATTTGCCGGTATACTTGTGCATGACCATTATAAAGTCTACTTTCGCTACGCAGCCATCCATGTGCTCTGTAACGCCCATCACTTAAGGGAGTTGCAGGGGGTTGTTGACAGAGATTGCAATTATCTTGCAGCCCGGCTTCAACGCTTGTTAAGGCTGGCTTGCCATCTTAGGAAAGGGTTCAAAAAGCTTGGCATGAAGGCTATGCCGGAAATTATCCGCAAGCGTATCGACTCGCTTTTCGAGCGTACTGCTAAAAAAGCACAGCTCGAAGAAGCCGAGTACATGGAGCGACGACGTCAACGCCTTGGAGAGGATAAAGTCAGAAACACCAAAGCCTTTAACCTCTTCAAGCGACTGGTGGAGTTTAAAGAAGAAACCTTGAGATTCATGACTGATTTTGACATCCCCTTCGATAATAACGGCAGTGAGCAGGATGTTCGCAACGGCAAGGTAAAGCAGAAAATATCTGGCTGTTTCAGAAGTGAAAAAGGGGCTAAATGGTACTGCCGGATACGGAGTTATGTTTCATCGGCGAGAAAGCAGGGTGAGAATGTTTTCGAAGCCCTGCTTATAGCTATGAAGAATTACGACAACCTTCCTTTACTGGGTGCTGAATAGTTACAATTTTTCTTTACAATCTTTTCTATAAAACGCCCACTCTTCACAAACACTACCATCGTTAAAATGACAGTAACCCGCTATATTACCTTCCTCATCTTTTTTGAGTTCCAGCCTTCCCCCCTGCTTTTCACAATAAACAGAAGCTGGGTTTGCCATAGCCGTTTTTTGTGGTGCACTACTACAACCAATGAGTCCCATAGAAAGAATGGTTGCTGTCAGGAATATCCCCCAAGTTTTCATAAAACACCTTTTCCAAGCCAACTAAAAAAACAACGCGCTACAATATAATGATATTCGCAAAATAGGTATTCATTCTCTGACTTGTAAAGCCGTAATAAACTCTGCTATGACATCAGCAGCCTTTTCTATATGCTGGCGATGGTTATAACCACTGGTCTTACGAGGTTTCAGGTCATGATTGCCATCTGCCAGCCAGCAAAGTTCAATTGGTTTTGCCAGAGAGTAGTCAGAAACCGCCGCCTTATCCCCCATGGCATCCCTGTCACCTTGCACAATAAGCGTTGGTGTCGAGAGTTCCTGTAAATGCTCAATACGGGGTTTATCTTTTTTGCCAATGGCATAGAACGGGTAGCCCAGGCAAACTAGACCAGGTACCTTTTGATTTTCTGGATCTTGTGCAGCCAGCAATGTCGCCATCCTGCCAGGGGGGTAGCCCAAAGAGCACTTGAGTTCTAGTTAGTTTGTGCCATATACCTTGCATAATGCAAAGGTGCTTGAGCAATGGCAGATTATGTTACTCTTATCGACAGATTTGACCTATTGGAAGATTCTCGGGATCAGTATCATGTCGTTTACCCTCTCCCTGAAGTCTTGTTCGTCGTTTATGCCAGTATTTTAAGCAACTATACCGCCTGGGAAGATATGGCGTCATTTGCTATTAACAACCAGGACTGGTTCCGGCAGTTTTTTCCTTACCAGTTTGGATTTCCTTCTCAGTACACACTACAGAAAGTTTGTTCATTAATTGACTCAAAAGCCTTTATTCAAATTTTTGTGGACTGGATGAACGATGTCATAACCAGTATTACCTTCAAGCAGATGGGGCCTTTCCCCGAAGAAAATGATCATGTTGTTGCCATTGATGGCAAGGCGCTGAAAGGCTCCCGCCCAGCAAAGGGTAAAAAACTGGTTCATATAGTCAGTGCTTACAGCTCTGAACAGAAGTTGGTTCTTGGCTTTGAGCCCGTAGATAAAAAATCAAATGAAATCACAGCCATTCCCAAAGTGCTTGAAATGTTGAATCTTGAAGGCGCTTTAATAACCAGTGATGCCATGGGCTGTCAACGTGATATATGCAAGGCTATTGTCGATAAAGGCGCCGATTACTTGCTCTCTGTTAAAGATAATCAGCCAACCCTCCATGAGAATATTGAATCTGTTTTTACTGAGCATATTGAGAATACAGCTTCTGACGACTGTGATGATCCACATTTTGCTGAGACTCGGGAAAAAAAATAGAGATCGTTATGAGCACAGGCGTTGCTGGGTTCTCGATACCGATCTTAAACGTGTAGACCCAGAAGGAGTCTGGCCTGAATTGAAGCAGTGTGCTGTCATTCAACGTGACAGGCTCCAGGGAACCAAACAAACAACAGAAATCCACTGTTTCATCAGCAGCCGGACTCTGTCAGCCAGTCATTTAATGGCTTCTGTTCGCCATCATTGGAGTATAGAAAATGGCCAGCACAGAACACTGGATGTCAGTTTTAGGGAAGACGCCAGCAAAATCCACGAACGGACAACAGCTAAGAATGTGGCGACAATCAGGAGAAGCTGTTTTAACGTCCATAAGATCAACAATCAGTACCCGGACAAGAGCATGACACGGAAGCTCAACTTGGCAGGAATGGATCAAAGTTACCGGACAGGGCTGGTTCTTGAGAGATTTTGAACAAATGTACTTATCAAGCTACCGCCCTGGCCATCCTGCCCCCCATGGATTTACCACCAATAAAAGCGGGTGCAGATGATTGATCGTTTATTTCAGTTAGAACCTGCTGCCAGTAGTCCAATAAAACAGGTTGGCGATCAGGCGGGCGTTTTTTCCCAGTCTCCCGCCGCTGCTGCATATAAAGGAATTCAAAACGAACCACCGAAACACCTCTCTGGCAAAGAAGTACTGCTATTGTTTCCATAAACTCGCTGTCCATCCCTGCCCCGGCACCGTGGGCCAGAATCAGTACCGGTGCATTTTCATGCGCCTTATTCCAGATAAAGTTACCTTCCATAAAAAGACTCCGCTACTATTTATAAAGCTACTTAATAGCTACGTTACTGCTACAAACGCTAATAATACTTTCTAACTGACCGAAAGGATTCACTTAACACAGGCGTCTATATGATCAAACTGAAAACCTACCAGTTTAAAGGCACTCCTGAACAGATTGGCCACGGCCATGGCGAAGCACTGAGAGAAACCATCCAGAAATTTGTTCAGGTACGAATGGATGCCGCTGTTAAATATTTTCAGGAACAGGGTGTAAAGGATGATTCATTGATTGATGGGTTGCGAGATACAGGCAGAGCCTGCTGGGAAATTTTTGAATCCTGGGACCCTGAAGGCTTTATTGAGCACAACGCCATTGCTGAAGCGGCTCATGTTGATGCAGCAGAGTTGTATACCATTACTAATTACACCGATGTACGTGATGCTTATATGCTGACCGGCTCAAAACCGGATGCAGAAGGCTGTTCGGCGCTGATGGTGCCAGCAGAATACAGCGAATCTGGCAACGTACTGGCAGGTCAAACCTGGGACCTGAATCCTGAAGACCTCGATTATGTGATAGCTGCCCACTGCATACCTGATAAAGGCCCTTCACGCTGGAGCGTCAAACTGGCTGGCTGCTTAAGTTTAATGGGGATGAATAGTGCAGGCCTGGCTGTAGGCACGACTAATTTAAAAACCTGGGGTTCCAAGCCAGGTATTGGCTACCTGAACCTGATTCAGCGCTCATTGCGTTGTGACACGCTGGATGAAGCTGCAACTTTATTAGCAGAAGCACCAAAAGCCGGTGCCCATACTTTTTGGCTTGCCGATCCGCAACAAGGCCAGCGGTTTGAGGTCACGGGTTACAATCACGATCAGCAGTTGCTTGAAAGCTCACCGATAGGCTGGACAAACCATTGCCTAAACCCTGTCCATCAAGCCCAGGAATATGAAACGCCATCAGCATCGAGCCTTACTCGTCTTCAGCGATTAAATAAATTACTGGCAACACCTTCAATTACTATCGAAACCATTAAAGAGATCTTTGCCAATCGACAAGATGGCGCTAACAGCATTAATCGCTACCCCGAAGATAAAAGCTATGCAGCTACCAATGCCTGTATGATCGCTGATCCAAAAAAACTGGAACTTCATGCCTGCCGGGGACCAGCAGACAGAGGGGAGTGGCAGGTCTTGCGTTTTTAGTTTGGTTAGAGAGGGCAATCATCCACCTTTTGTTAAGGTACTATATCAAAGGCCTTCTACTCATATCTTCAGGAGGCTTTCATTGACTTTAAACATGGACTAAATACCGGATACTCATACAATAAACGATTTCCTCATTAACAAGGCTTGAAACGATGCCTACACCGCAATCCGGTATTACCCCTGAAGCAAACACTGATGCTCTTTTCCTGACCCTACTGGTCAATAGTGAGCACAGTAACCTGGATACTGTTAAAAAGGTCTGCGCGGAAATACCTTCTTTAACTGCCAGCCTGGCTGACCAGTATCCGGCTGCACGACTCACGTCAACAATCAGCATCGGCAGTCAGACATGGGGTCAGCTTTACCCTAATCAAAAGCCCTTGCATCTTCACCCTTTTAAAGCGGTTAAATGTGATAGCCGCGAGGCGCCTGCAACGCCAGGTGATTTATTGCTTCATATACGTTCAAATCGAAAAGACCTGAATTTTACTTTAATGCGCAATATCCTGGAAAAATTCGGTGGCAACGTAACAGTGGAGGAGGAAATCTACGGTTTCCGTTATCTCGACAGCCGTGACCTGACTGGTTTTGTAGACGGCACAGAGAACCCAGAAGGCGAGAACCGAGCTGCTGTAGCACTGGTCAATAAAGACGATTTACCTTTTGCCGGAGGCAGTTACATCCATTGCCAGCGCTATATCCATAAGCTTAAGGAGTGGAACGAGCAACCCGTCACTGAACAGGAACAAATCATCGGCCGAACCAAAGCAGACAATATTGAATTCAGCTCAGAACAAAAAGCCCCTTATGCCCATATCAAACGAGTCAATATCAAAGATAAAGAAGGTAAAAGCATGGAAATGCTTCGCCATAGCATGCCCTACGGTAACAGCAAAGAGGCAGGTCTGTTTTTTATAGCGTATGGAAAAACGCCTTTGCATTTTGAACTGATGCTGGAAAAGATGATTAAATCTGATAGCCACGGTCATTATGATCATTTAATGAACTATTCAGATGCTGTAACCGGCTGTGCTTTTTTTGCACCTTCTATTGAGTTCCTTAATTCCTCTCTCTGATTCAATCACCTGATCGATCCTGGGTGGGCCCATGCGCACACCCAAATCGGACCATACTTTCAAAAAATCAGTGTTAACCCACAAGCACACATCTAGCTATAGAGGTTGTACTTAGGTATGATTACTTAAAACAAAAAGTAAAGACTTTGTAAAATTGAGCCATAAGGTCAAGTATAACTTTTACAAAGTTGTAGCCAGAAGATTGCGTTGAATATCGGCTAAAACTGAGGGGGAAACCATTGGTCGCATCATTAAGTATACCCAGTCTTTTTTAGATTTTTAATAAATGCTGTTACCACCCAGATAAGCAGTCATTGACTGGTATCAATACAACCCCACTGTCGATTGGCCAGAATCCAATTCATACAAATAAGTAAAAACCGAAGGTAGCATGGAGCATGAGCACAGCAAATATACAGCCAAGCCATACTTCGACGGACTATAACTATAAAGTCGTCCGGCAATTTGCCATCATGGCTGTGGTTTGGGGGGTTGTCGGTATGGCCGTCGGCCTGCTTATCGCCTCACAGATGGTATTTCCAGAATTAAATTTTGGACTTCCCTGGACCAGCTTTGGACGACTCCGTCCATTACATACCAATGCAGTCATCTTTGCTTTTGGCGGCTGTGTCTTGTTCGCAACATCCTATTATGTCGTTCAGCGAACTTGCCAAACCCGCCTGGCCCTTCCCTGGCTTGCCAGCTTTACCTTCTGGGGTTGGCAACTGGTTATTGTACTAGCAGCCATCAGCCTGCCAATGGGCTTTACAGCAGCCAAAGAGTATGCAGAACTGGAGTGGCCCATTGATATATTGATTGCCATTGTCTGGGTCTCTTACGCTCTGGTCTTTTTCGCCACCATCAGAAAACGGAAAGCACGCCATATCTATGTAGCCAACTGGTTTTTTGGTGCATTCATTATAACGGTAGCGGTATTGCATATTGTCAACAGTGCAGCAATCCCAGTCTCCCTGACCAAATCTTACTCTGCTTATGCCGGTGCCATGGATGCCATGATCCAGTGGTGGTATGGCCATAATGCGGTGGGTTTCTTCCTGACCGCAGGCTTCCTTGGCATTATGTACTACTTTGTTCCCAAACAGGCAGAACGGCCAGTCTACTCATACCGACTTTCTGTCGTGCACTTTTGGGCTCTGATTGCGATCTATATTTGGGCAGGCCCACACCACCTCCATTACACAGCCCTGCCTGACTGGGCCCAAAGCCTGGGAATGGTTATGTCCCTGATTTTGCTGGCACCCTCCTGGGGAGGCATGATCAACGGCATAATGACCTTATCCGGTGCCTGGCATAAATTGCGTACAGACCCTATTCTGCGCTTCCTCGTGGTATCTCTCTCCTTCTACGGTATGTCTACCTTTGAAGGGCCAATGATGTCCATCAAAACCGTTAATGCCCTGTCTCATTATACCGATTGGACCATTGGTCATGTGCATTCAGGGGCTCTTGGCTGGGTGGCAATGGTCTCTTTTGGGGCACTTTATCACTTAATTCCACGAGTCTGCGGCCTCAAAGAGATGTACAGCGTCAGCCTGATCAATGCACACTTCTGGCTTTCCACCATCGGTACTGTGCTGTATATCGTTGCACTGTGGGTTAATGGTATTACCCAGGGTCTGATGTGGCGGGCTGTCAACTCTGATGGCACATTAACCTACAGCTTTATCGAATCCGTAACGGCCAGTAGCTTCGGCTATATCGTGCGAGCTGTGGGTGGTGGTTTCTTTGTACTCGGCATGTTGATTATGGCTTACAACGTCTATCGCACCACCAGCATGGCCAAGCAAAAAACGATTCCATCAGCCGGCCCTCAGGCCGCATGACCGGGGGAGTGGAATAATAATGAATAAGCACGATGTTGTAGAAAAAAATATAGGCTTGATGGTACTACTGATTATAGTGGCCATCAGTTTTGGGGGACTGGTAGAAATTGTACCCCTGTTTTTCCAGAAAGATACAACAGAGCCCGTTAAAGGTTTAAAACCTTATACTGCCTTGCAATTGGAAGGGCGCGATATTTATATCAGGGAAGGCTGTGTTGGCTGCCATTCACAAATGATCAGGCCATTACGAGCTGAAGTAGAGCGATACGGACATTACTCAGTAGCAGGTGAATCAGTCTATGAGCACCCCTTTCTCTGGGGTTCCAAACGTACAGGCCCTGACCTGGCAAGGGTGGGAGGACGTTACTCTGATGACTGGCACCGGGCTCACCTGATCAACCCCCGCGATCTAGTACCTGAGTCAATTATGCCTGCCTATCCCTGGTTGGCTGACAGCAAACTGGATGGCAAACTGACAGGCAAAAAAATGGAAGCCTTACGCCTGATTGGCGTCCCTTACAGCGATAAAGATATTGCCACTGCCAGTGAAGCCGTTAAGGGTCACACAGAACTTGATGCACTGGTCAGTTATCTACAGGCCCTGGGTACCACTATCAAGGGGAGTCGCTGATGGATATTAATACCCTGAGAGCACTGGCAACCCTTTTTGCCGCCATAGCATTCCTGTCAATCTGCTTTTGGGCATACAGCAGCAGGCGCAAAGCTGACTTTGATGAGGCGGCAGCCCTGCCCTTCGCTGATGAAATAAATGATAGCCCCGGAGCCGATTCTCAAAATAACAATCAAGCCAATAATAAGAAAGGAGCAGAAACACCATGAGCAGTTTCTGGAGCGGGTGGATCATCATCCTCACCCTGGCTTGCCTGGCACTGGTTATCTGGGTACTGTTCTCAACCCGCAAAGCCCAGCGCCCGACAGAGACCGAAGAAACCACAGGTCACAGCTATGATGGCATCGAAGAACTGGACAACCCAATGCCTCACTGGTGGTTTATGCTGTTTGTTGCCACCCTGGTTTTTGGTGCGGGTTATCTCATTTTATATCCGGGTCTGGGAAAGTGGGCCGGACTGTTAGGCTGGACATCCACCGGTGAACTGGAACGCCACGAGCAAAAGCACAGCCGTCGCTATGCACCAGAATTTGCCCGTTATGCAGCCACACCAATAGAGGAGCTGATTAATAACCCCAAAGCCCTGAAAATGGGGCAGCGAATCTATATGAACAACTGTGCGCTCTGCCATGCCAGCGACGCTGGCGGTAGTTTTGGTTTTCCCAACCTGACTGATGACAACTGGTTGTATGGAGGGTCTCCTGAACAGATTACCACGACACTACTATATGGTCGACAAGGGCAAATGCCTGCCTGGGGAGCCATTATCGGTGAGAAAGGTGTAAATCAGGTCACCCATTATGTTCGCTCTCTGAGCGGGCTGAAAACAGGCGCGGATAATAGAACCCTGGCATCCGGTAAACAGATTTTTGAAACCACCTGCTCAGTCTGCCACGACAAAGACGGTACGGGTAATCAATCACTAGGGGCACCGAACCTCACCATTAATAAATGGCTATATGGCTCCAGCCATGCCCAGGTGGCTTACACCATCCGTAACGGTCGAAATGGTGTAATGCCTGCCTGGAACGAGATTCTTGGTGAACAGAAAGTGCATCTGGTTGCAGCTTATGTTTATAGCCTGAGCCATAAGGCGGATAAACCAAACGAAAAGTAAGATCTTATTGCGGAGTAATTAGTTAAAGACCCTAAACCATTCTTTAGCTAGATATAGCACTCTGTCTTGAACCATATTAGACCCAAGGCAGAGTGCTAAAAAACTTATCAAGAATTTTCCTTCAGTAGTCGCAGTGGCGAAATACGCACAATAGATAAGGTAGAAAAATACCCAGCTGCACTGATTACCAGCACTCCCACCACAGGTAAAAACAACCATACTAGAGGCTCTTGCTCCCAGGACAGATTCATTACCCTGGTAAAAATCAGCCAGGTGCACAGTTCTGAGCCAATGGCCGCCAACGTACCGGCAAGCCCGCCTAACACGACAAATTCACCGGCTTGTAACTTTCGTAACTGCTTTGCCTGGCAACCAAAAGCACGCAATAATGCACTTTCTTCAAGGCGCTCCCCCATCGTTGCTGAAACACTTGCCCAAAGCACCAGCAAGCCGGCAATTAATAGCACCACCAGCATAATTTCCAGCGCAATAACCCCTTGACTAATCATTGTCCGAGCCTGAAAGATGATCGTATCCATATCAATCAAGGTCAACACCGGGAAGTCTCTAATTAAATCATTAAGCTGATGCCGTTGCTCTGCAGGAAGATAAAAACTATTCAGCCAGGTAGCTGGATAGTCTGCCAGTGCCGCTTCAGGCATAACCATATAAAAGTTAGGCCGGAAATTTTCCCATTCCACCGTTCTCAGACTGGTCACTTTTACTTTTAATGCCCTGCCCGCTACTGAAAATGTCAGCCAGTCACCTAACTCAAGTCCAAGCCGTTCTGCTAAACGCGCTTCTACAGAAACCTCCTCTCTGCTGTTTGCTGACCACCAGCGTCCCTCTTCCAGGCTATCCATTTCTGGCAATGTATCAGACCAGGTGAGGTTTAACTCCCGGTTGAGGGCAGGGTCCCGCCGTCGTTCACCATCAAGTGTCTGATCAATTGGTTGATTATTAATTTCTGTCAAACGACCACGAACGATAGGAAACATCTGACTGGCATTGATCTTTCTTGTCTCCAGGAAAGTAGACAGTCTGTTTAGCTCGTCCGGCTGGATATTGAGGGTGAAATAATTAGGCGTACTCTCTGGCAACTGTTCTTGCCACTGATCAAGCAAATCGGTACGAACCATTAATGCTACAGCCATCACCATCAGCGTCAGAGAAAAAGCCAACAGCTGGGCAACCGCTACCGACCGCTGCCTGATCAAACGTCTGATAGCCACTCGCCATACCAGAGCCACTGACCGTTTTGTTAAGAAACGGGAAAAAAGCCAGACAATCCCCCAAAGACAACAGGCGACCAGGGGTAAAAAAATTAAGGTGCCTACAGTCAAGGACAGTGTTAAGGAAAGATTACCGGTCAAATACCAGGAAATAGAAACCAGACTGATTAACGCCAGGCTATATACAAACCAGGTTGATAATGGAGTGGGGACGGCTTCCTTTTTTAAAACCCGCAGCGGCGTCACTTTTCCCAGCTGTAATAGAGGTGCCAAAGCAAACCCCAGCAGAATCACAACACCACTAAGTGCTCCCATCAATAATGGTTTAACCCCTGCGGAAGGCATCCAGGCAGGCAGCAGCCCTGATAAAAGAGTAATAACCCCCTGATTCAGCAACCAACCAGTTAACAAGGCAGGAGGCAGTGCAAATGGAAGAATAAAAAGCAGCTGTAGAAATGTAATAACCAGAACATTCAAACGACTGGCTCCCATGCACCGAAAAACAGCAATGACATCATACCGGCGATGGGCAAAGCGCCGGGCGGCCATAGCAATAGCGATACCAGCCAGCAATACGGCAAGTTGTGCAGACAACGCAAGAAAGCCTGTAACCCGACTCAGACTTCTACTGATTCCCTGGTTACTCTCTTCAATATCCAGCAATCGGTACTGTTCAGGCAGATAATCAGCTAACCAGCCCCTGAACGACTCCATTTTTTGATCCGGGCCAGCATATAAATTACGCCAGGCAACCCGACTACCCGGCTGAACCAAACCTGTCTGTTCAAGATCCGATAAATTAAACAGCAACCTGGGAGAAAAACTATAGAACCCTTTGCCCCGATCACTTTCCAGTGTAATAGCGCGGGTAACAATCAATTCTTTTTCACCCAGGCTAACCTTATCCCCGATAGTCACTCCTAGTAATGGAAACAACCTTGGCTCCAGCCAGGCTTCGCCTGGCCCGGGTATTTTTTCTGCAATTTTATCTGGCCCAAATGGCGAACGGGCAATACGAACAAGCCCACGCAAAGGGTAACCAGCCTCTACACCTTTGGCTGAAACCATCTGAAAATTGTCATTGGCAACGATGACGCTGGGAAATTCAATGGTTCGAACTTGAACGATTCCTAAATCACTGGCCACTTTTTCAACACTTTGGGCAATTGGCTGGGATCCCTGCACAACCAGATCAGCGCCCAATACCGCAGCCACCTGTCGTCCCATGCCTTTTTGTAACTGTTCACTGAACAGACCAATAGCGGTACTAACAGCAACCGCGAGCACCAGCGCAACTAAAAGTAGATTAAACTCGCCGCCACGCAGATCCCTACGAGTCTGCCGCCATGCTATCGCGAATAAGCTGGAGAGAGTCATGCGGCTCGCTCCAGCTGGCCATTAGCCAGAACCAGCGTTTTGTCACAATGTTGGGCAAGAGAGAGATCATGAGTCACCAGCACCAGCGTGGTTCCTCTCTGTTTATTCATCGAAAACAGCAAATCAATAATGCGTGAACCGGTCTTATGATCAAGATTACCTGTCGGCTCATCGGCAAAGAGAATTCTGGGATTGGCCACAAAGGCCCTGGCTATAGCCACCCGTTGCTGTTCACCACCGGACAATTTAGCTGGATAGTGTTCAAGCCGGTCACCCAACCCAACCTGATCCAACGATTCTCTTGCCAGCTCCATTACTTTTTTATGGCCTGTCAGTTCAAGGGGCAACATCACATTTTCCAGCGCAGTAAGCGAAGGCAGCAGATGAAAACTCTGAAAGACAAACCCTGTCGTTTTAGCTCGCAGAGCTCCACGCTGATCTTCATCAAGGCCAGTAAGTGACTCCCCACCAAGCCAGACCTCTCCAGCTGTTGGCTGGTCCAGCCCGGCTAACAGTCCCAATAATGTTGACTTTCCTGAACCTGATGCACCGGTTATAGCAACCGTCTCTCCACTCTTGATTTCAAGCGTTACCTCCGAGAGTATATCCAGATGTCCGCCACCGGGATTATCCACCTTTTTGCACAGGGACCGAGCCCCAACCATGACATCCTTTGCCAGCTTATTGTTACTCATTTGCCGATCCAGTTTATTGTTGTGCTGGCTGCTGCTCTTCACACTACAGGCAGAAGCCTCTTCTGATTTAGGAAAAAAAACACTTGTTGTATTTGGTGACAGCCTGAGTGCCGCTTATGGCATTGATTCTCGCAAGGGCTGGGTTACATTGCTAGAACAAAAACTAAAACAGAGTCACCCCCAATGGCAAATAGTCAATGCCAGCATCAGCGGTGAAACAACCAGTGGTGGCCTTAGCCGACTGCCAAAAGTACTGACAACACAAAAGCCTGATTTACTTTTGCTGGAGCTAGGAGCCAATGATGGTTTGAGAGGGCTGCCCTTACAGGTTTCAGAAAGAAATCTTGTACGCATGGTTGAGCTTTCAAAACAGCATGGTTCTGACATATTTTTATTTGAAATGCGTATTCCACCCAATTACGGTCAACTCTATAGCAGCCGTTTCCAAGGCATGTACAAACAAATAGCAGAAAAACATAACACCGGCTTTATCCCCTTTTTTCTTGATGGGGTAGCAGGGCATCCAGAACTCAACCAAAAAGACGGTATTCACCCCAATGCCAAGGCACAGCCTTTGCTAATGAACAATGTCTGGCCAATTCTTTTACCCGCATTGGATAAAGAGTCCCCAGAAGAAAAAACCTCATTGTCCAAGCAGTAAAGAGTCAGTTAAAATCACCAGCATTCCCGCCTTATGGGAAGCCCAGGGAGGGCGATAACAGAACAATAGCTTTAAAAAAAAGAGACAATAAAACGATGAGCACGCCCGACAAGGCAGCGCCAGACCGACAGCCCGAACCAGAACTGATTGATCTATACCAGAAGCCTGAGAAAATCTACACTCGCAGCTTTACTGGCTTCTACCGCAACCTGCGGCTGGCCGGTGGTACCTTGCTCTTTGTTTTATTCTTTGGAACCTGCTGGCTAAACTGGGGAGATCGTCAGGCTATACTGTTTGACCTGCCTGCCCGTCAATTCCACATTCTGGGCGCTACATTCTGGCCACAGGACTTTATCCTGCTCTCGTGGATTTTAATTATCTGCGCCTTTGGTCTGTTTGCCATAACCGTTTTTGCTGGACGGGTCTGGTGTGGTTACACCTGCCCACAAAGTGTCTTTACCTGGGTGTTTTTATGGGTAGAGCGGATAACAGAGGGCGACAGAAACAGGCGAATAAAACTCGACAAACAACCTTTCACGTTTAACAAATTTTCCAAAAAACTCATTAAACACCTGGTCTGGTTATTTATCGCTTTTGCCACAGCCTTTACGTTTGTTGGTTACTTCACCCCGGTCAGGGAGTTAATGTCAGATATTATCAGCTGGCAAGTAAACCCATGGGGTGTTTTCTGGCTAAGCTTCTTTACTCTGGCCACCTACGGTAACGCTGGCTGGATGCGGGAACAGGTATGCCTCTATATGTGCCCTTACGCCCGTTTTCAAAGTGTTATGTTTGACAATGACACACTGATTGTTGCCTACGATGAAAAACGGGGCGAAACCCGTGGCCCCAGGAAACGCTCCGCTAACCCACAGGATTTAGGACTGGGAGACTGTATTGACTGCACCGTCTGTGTTCAGGTCTGTCCTACCGGTATCGATATCCGAGATGGCTTACAGTATCAATGTATCGGCTGTGCTGCCTGTATCGATGCCTGTGACAACATTATGGATAAAATGGGCTATGACAAAGGGTTAATCAGCTATACCACAGAGACAAAACTATCCGGTGGAAAAACCCAGCTGCTCAGACCAAGACTAATAGGTTATGCAGCAGCCCTTGTGGTTATCTCAGGGCTATTTGCCTGGACGTTAACTAGCCGGGTACCTTTGGAACTGGAGGTCATTCGCGATAGAAACACCCTGTATCGAACAACAGTAGATGGTCATATCGAAAATATTTATGTGGTTAAAGTGGCCAATAAAAGCCAGCAACAACAAATAATTACTATTGATATCAGTGGCATTGAGAATATCCAGCATAATAGCCAAAACGGCACTCTTGTTGCCTCAGGGGAAGTCAATGAGCTTATAGTGAAAGTTTCTGCGCCAGCTACAGCAGATGCTCCAGCCACACGACCGATAATTTTTAAGGCAACCACAAAAAATGCAGACATTAAGCCAGTGATCTCAGAAAGCCGCTTTATGGCCCCTCGATCACTTGCACAATAGCCTGCAATAAGCCCAGGAGTATCAAAAGATGAGCCATCCTTTATCAAAAGAACCGATAACCCCGTGGTATAAAGAGCCCTGGGCCTGGTTTATCGTTGGCATTGTAGTAGTCTCCATCACCTGGGGGCTGTTTCAGCTCTCTGTCGCACTTCGCAAAGCTGATAGCGTCGTTGTCGATGATTATTACAAGAACGGTAAAGCCATTAATATTGACCTTACCCGCAACCAGAATGCGGAGCAGCTTAATATCCAGGCCCAATTAAAAATTGATGACCTGACAGGAGAGCTGCGGGTTGCAGTAACCGGAAATATGAAAACGCCTCCAGTCAGTCTTAAGCTAAGCCTGCTTTCACCCGTCTTTGCCAACCAGGACCAGATCATTATCCTTAAACATTCAGCATCAGGGGACTATGTTGGACAACTGACTCATGAAATAACCGGCCGATACTATATACAGCTGGAAACCGATGATAAATTAATCCCCGAAGTCGGATATGAAACCGGCTGGCGAATCAGTAACAAAACAGATATAAAGCCAGGTATAGCAATTGATCTGGCACCCTGATAAACGAACCAGGGTATGTACCCTTCTGGTTTGATCGGCTCAATGCTGTATAAATAAGAGCTCCCCATCGCCTATGACTGATTTACTCTGCTATCACTGCCAATTGCCAATTAAAGAGCCTCCATTATTTTTTGCAGATATTGAGGGGGAAAAACAGCCGATGTGTTGCCCTGGCTGTAAGGCAGTGGCTGAAGCAATCATAGCTGGAGGTCTGCAGAACTATTATCATCATCGCACGGAAGCGGGTGTACAGGCTGATACTGTGAATGAGCAATTACAAGCAGAACTGCTCATTTATGACCGTGAAGATATTCAGAAAGAGTTTGTTCAAGTTCTCCCTGACAGTAACCGCCAGGCTAATCTATTGATTGAAGGTATAACCTGTGCGGCGTGTATTTGGCTCCTCGAAAAACACCTGACATCAATTTCTGGTGTCAAAGCAGCGTATATCAATCTCAGTACCCATGAAGCCCAGATAGAATGGGACCCGGAAACCACTCGCCCGAGTTGCTTTATGAGGGCAATTTACACTATTGGCTATAAAGCCTTTCCATGGCGAGCTGACCGCCAGGAGGCTCTGCTACAGCAGGAAAATCGTCGCTTTATTCGCCGACTTGCTGTAGCAGGAATTGGTGCCATGCAGGTAATGATGTATGCCATTGCCCTGTATTCTGGTGCTATCAGCAATGACATGACTGTGCTTTATCGAGACTTTATCCGTTATATCAGCGCCATTGTTGCTACACCTGTCGTATTTTATGCTGCCATGCCATTCTTCAAGTCAGCGATCCGGGACATTAAACTAAAACATCCCGGAATGGATGTACCTGTTTCTATTGCCATTGGTGGTGCTTATCTTGCCAGCCTCTGGGCTACTTATACCGGTGCTGGTGAAGTTTATTTTGACTCGGTCTGCATGTTTACATTTTTCCTGCTAACCGGGCGCTACCTCGAACTAAAGGCCCGTCATGCTACATCAAGGGCAGCCAGAGTTTTGAGCAATCTTTTGCCCGCTAGCTGCTTGAAAGTTGTTGATGGCTCTGTCCATCGAGTTCCCCTGAACGATATTCAAGAAGGCGATTGGATTCGTGCCCTCCCTGGCAGCAGTATCCCTAGTGACGGCATTATTATTTCTGGCAGCAGCAGTATCGACGAATCGATGTTGACTGGAGAGTATATGCCTATAAGTAAGATGACTGGCGACCATGTGCTTGCTGGCAGTACAAATATTGACAACGCTATTGATGTCAAGGTGACCCATACCGGCAATGAAACCCGAGTTGCCGGTATTGTTGAGTTATTACGCCGTGCAAAGCAGGAAAAACCACCTATAGCCTTAATGGCTGATCGTGTTGCAGGGTGGTTTGTCACTGCCGTTCTTTTAATTGCGGTCGTCGTATATAGCTATTGGTCCCAGCACTCACCAGAAGATGCTTTCTGGATCACACTGTCGGTTCTTGTGGTCACCTGTCCATGCGCACTGTCACTTGCAACCCCGGCGGCATTAACAGCAGCTACCGGATATCTGCACAGAGCCGGATTATTGATTACTCGAGGGCACGTCCTGGAGGGAATAGGCCAAATTAACCATATTATTTTTGATAAAACGGGTACGTTGACCAACGGCAAACTAACACTAGCCGACGTTAAAGTTTTTAAACAGTGCACTAGTAACAAAAGTGATTTGATTAACCTGGCGGCAGCACTTGAAGCTCACTCAGAGCACCCGATAGCCAAAGCCTTTAACAGGGCAGGCAACCCTAAACAGGCATCCAGAATAATAAACCATACCGGTCAAGGAATAGAGGGCATCATTGACGGCAAATGCTATCGGATTGGCAAAGCCGGATTTGCAGTCTCCGATACCAAAAAACATCTTCCTCCAGACAGCGGCCAATGGCTGATGCTCTCCTGTGAAAACAGTCCACTTTGCTGGTTCAGAATTACAGATAGCCTAAGACAGGAAGCTGAAGCAACCATCAGGCAACTCAAACAATCCGGACAGAAAATAACCTTACTAAGTGGCGACCAGGAAAGTACCGTTTCCTCTATTGCTCTAAGCCTTGGTATCGACAACTGGCAGTCAGAGAGCAATCCAGACGACAAACTAGCCTATGTCAAACATTGCCAGCAGCAAGGTGATAAAATTCTTATGATTGGTGATGGTATCAATGACATACCGGTACTTGCTGGAGCGGATATCTCCCTTGCTATGGGTAACGCATCTGATCTTGCCAGAACCAGTGCTGATGCCGTGCTGATAAACCTGGATCTAACCCGCATTACCGATCTATTCCGCCTGACCCAAAGAACCAGAATGATCATCAGACAAAACCTGACTTGGGCACTTGGCTATAACGTTATCGCCTTGCCAATGGCTTCAGTAGGCCTTATAGCACCCTGGATGGCAGCAACAGGAATGGCTCTTAGCTCACTTATTGTTGTTGGTAATGCACTGCGCTTGAACGTTACTAAAGCGGGTAACAATATCAAGCAAAAAAGCACCGGTATAAAACTTCAGGAGGCCTGACCATGGAAAGCCTGATCATTCTGATTCCTCTGGCACTGGTATTGGTAGCTGCTGCCATCAGACTTTTCTTTTGGGCTGCAGATAACGGACAGTTTGATGACCTTGAAGGACCTGCACACAGTATTCTTTTCGAAGACGATTCACCTCAAAAAAAACAGAATACTCACCAGAAAGATAGTTAATATCAATTATGGAACTAACATCCTATCTAACAGCTTTCAGTATCGGCTTATTGGGTAGTGCCCACTGCATGGGGATGTGTGGAGGAATTACTTCTGCTCTAAGTCTTTCACTACCTGACAATAACAGGCATGCCATTTTCCGATTAATGCTCGGCTACCATTTGGGCAGAATTGGCAGTTATGCTTTGGCAGGTTTGATATTAGGTACACTTGGCTGGTTTCTGGGAGAAATCAATCAGTCATTTCAACTTGCCCTCCGCTGGCTGGCCGGTGGTATGTTAATTGCCATGGGGCTTTATATTTCAGGAATCTGGAAAGGGCTCACCATTCTGGAGAAAGCTGGAGGAGCACTGTGGCGCAAGATACAACCAGCAGCCAGTCGCTTACTGCCTGTTCGAACCTTTCATGCCACCCTAGCATTAGGGGCTTTTTGGGGCTGGCTTCCCTGCGGTTTGGTATATAGCACACTGATCTGGTCAGCCAGCCACGGAAACCCTCACCAATCAGCCTTGCTGATGGCCTGCTTCGGGTTGGGTACACTGCCTGCAATGCTATTGACAGGCCTGCTTTCCAAACAGATCAGCCATGTTATACAAGCCAGGGTAACCCGAAATATTGCTGCCTGTATTACTGTTTTTTTTGGCCTATGGACGCTACCAGGGGCTCATCAGGCTTTGATTATGAACCTGATTTCTGGACACTAAGAACCCTACTCACCATCCTTTGCTAACTGGCATTCATAGCTTTTGCCAGCTAAGCAAAAGGTTCTCTTGAGAGTAAAAGCCACACCCAAATAAAAAATGCCTCATCTGCAAATCCATTCAAGGGTAAACCGAAGTTCACAAGCACTTAATTGAAGTCAATAAATCTTGTTTTTTTTTAAAAAAATCTTGTCGTTGAAGCAATCAGGCCTGTAAGCTACCTTGCCTGCCAGAGAGCAATATCTGGCGATAGTCACTGCTATTCCAGACCAAACAACAAAACCTTTACCCGCAAAACACCGCAGAAAAATAAGGAACAACACGGATTGACATGCATCAAAGAATAACCGCCATTCTAAATCTACACTAGAACGATGGTTTATCGTGAAAGTACGACTTTCATAAAATAGTAGAATGAAAAAAATATCGACTATGATTTCAGCGATAAATCCTATCTTTTCGCTTATCACTGATCAGAAGTGCTGTCTTTTCGGTACAAGTATGATAAATGCAAAGAATACCAGAGATCTATTATGAGAGATGCTCCTGTTTGGGATACCGAACTGATAACACGCTACAACCAGTCCGGTCCCCGTTATACCTCTTATCCAACGGCGGTACAATTCACCGAACGTTTTAACAGCCAGCAGTACCTGTCGAGCGCGTGGCGCAGCGCCATTACATCCCGGCCACTTTCACTTTATATCCATATCCCTTTTTGCTCCCATGTATGCTACTACTGCGCCTGCAACAAGATCGTTACCAAGCACAAAAGTCGATCTGAAGAATACTTGAACTACCTTTATCGTGAAATAGAAATGCAATCAGAGTTATTTGATAGCAATCAAAAGGTAGAGCAAATGCACTTTGGTGGAGGCACTCCCACCTTCCTCAGCAACGACCAGTTAACAGCCCTGATCGATAAAATTGATTTTCATTTTGGTCTGCAATCAGGTGATGATATCGATTACTCTATCGAGCTTGACCCCAGAGAGGTTGACTGGCCCAAAATGGCAGTATTACGGGACCTCGGTTTTAACCGGATAAGTATTGGCGTTCAAGACCTCAATCCAGTTGTACAAAAAGCGGTCAACAGAGTACAGAGTGAACAGCAAATAGTTTCTGTTATTGAAGCAGCCAGAACAATGGCATTTAAGTCCATTCACATGGATTTAATTTATGGGCTGCCACATCAAACAACTACATCCTTCAAAGAAACCCTTCGGAAGGTAATAGACATGAAGCCTGATCGGCTTTCTTTGTTTAATTATGCCCACCTCCCGCACCGTTTTAAGCCGCAGCGCCGGATTAACGAACAAGACCTGCCCACTCCTGAGGCCAAACTCGATATCTTGCAACAATCTACGGAAATGCTATTAAACGAGGGTTATATCTATATTGGTATGGATCACTTTGCCCTGCCTGACGATGAACTTGCTATCGCCCAGGAAACCGGCTCACTCCACAGAAACTTCCAAGGGTATACCACCCACAGTCATTGTGACCTGGTAGGCATGGGTGTGTCATCTATCAGCAAAATTGGCGCCACGTATGCCCAAAATGCGACCAGTGAAACCGAGTATCAACAATATATTGACAAGGAACAACTCCCTATCTATCGCGGACTCACCATGAGTAATGATGACGAGATAAGACAGTTCTTGATCAATGACTTGATTTGCCACTTTCATCTCAACTCTCAAAAAGTTGAGCAAACATTCGGCATCAACTTCAACAGCTATTTTGCTGAAGAGCTAGTACAACTTAAGAAAATGGAAGCCGATGGTCTTGTGACAATAAACGACGATAAAAAATACATTTCGGTTTTACCAAAAGGACGAATGCTCATTCGAAATATTTGCATGACGTTCGATAATTATCTGAAAAAAAGCTCAGAACAACCGCTATACTCCAAGGTAATTTGAAAAAATTGGCCAAAGAGCAAGAGTTGACAGCAAACACTTACTCACGCCAGAAACCTTGCAAACCGGAGAAGGTATTGCAACCCAGTATCATTTCTCCGAAATTAGCGGGCAACATTTCAACAAAGAAGCACAATTCTCTGCATATAGGACTTAAACTCTGACGACATTTTCCATAAAATAGGTTCGTTTTTGCCAAATACGACCTTGAGGCCACTCAATGACGTCCAAGCCCAACGTCCGACAGCCGAGCCATGTGGCCTGCAGAGACTGCAGTCTGAGTTCTCTGTGCCTGCCACTTGCCTTGAGCATAAAAGACATTGATCAGTTGGATCGCATTATTAAACGTGGACGTCCCCTTAAAAAAGGGGAGCACCTGTTTCTTGAAGGCGACCCGTTTGTCAGTGTTTACGCCGTCCGATCCGGCGCAATTAAAACCTATACCGCCACCAATGAAGGCGAAGAGCAGATCACTTCGTTTTACCTTCCCAGCGAAATACTTGGTTTAAGCGGTATGGATACAGACACCTACCCTGTATCCGCACAAGCCATGGAAACCACAATGGTTTGTGAAATTCCATTTGAGCAACTTGAAAATCTTGCTTATGAATTCCCCGAGCTAAGAAGGCATTTAATGCGCCTGATGAGCAAAAAAATTCGGGAAGACCAGCAAATGATGATGCTGCTCTCAAAGAAAAATGCTGATGAGCGGATTGCAACCTTCCTGATCAACCTTGCTAGTCGATTCCGTCGTAGAGGTTTTTCATCACAGTCATTCCGACTATCCATGTCCAGAAATGAAATGGGGAACTATCTGGGCCTGGCAGTGGAAACGGTCAGCAGAGTATTTACCCGATTCCAGAAAAATGGCTTGATCTCAGCCGTTGGTAAAGAAATCGAAATTCGCAAACCTGTAGAATTATGCACACTGGCAGGAGGGAAGACAGTCGAAAACAGTCAGATTCTGACAGCCACTGGATAAGGATAAGCAGTTGATAAAACGACAAAGCTTTATCTTTTTATAACCTATCCAGACAGCAGCAAGAGTGGAACAGGCAAAAAATGGCCAAATATGCCGTTTATCATAGTTAAACACGCATTTTGAGCCATTTTAAATACATTGCGAATTTAAGCTCAGCCATTTAGTTAACTGCCCCAAATTTCAGGCAGCCATTCAACTGTAAATCAAGACCTTTACCTAACCCAGTAAATCGTCTTGCCATTGATCCAGCCTAAGCATGATAGTAGCCGATGAGTATTGATGAAGATTACCTGAAGTCTCAGATCCGAGCCGTAGAAAACTGGCCCAAGCCAGGTGTCACCTTCCGAGACATAACCACTCTGTTCGAGAACCCTAAAGCCTGCCGGATAATGATCGACAGCTTTATCGAACGTTACACTCAGCAAGACCTGAGCCATATAGCCGCGCTTGATGCCAGGGGGTTTTTACTGGGGTCAACACTGGCTTACGCACTAAATAAACCTCTGGTTTTATTTAGAAAAAAAGGCAAGCTTCCCTACAAAACACTTAGCCAGGATTACAACCTGGAGTATGGTACTGCAACCATTGAAGTCAATGCTGACTCATTAAGCCAAGGCGATAGGGTTCTGTTAATTGACGACCTCATTGCAACTGGAGGCACCCTGTTAGCGGCTAATCAGCTCATAGAACAGTCCGGTGCTCAAACTATTGAAGCTGCCGCTATCATAGACCTCCCCGACCTTGGTGGGTCAGACCTTCTAAAAAAAGAGGGGATTAACGTTTTCGCCCTTTGCTCATTTGAAGGTGACTAGGGGGCGTTCTCAATTAGCCATGAGACCAGTTCCTCACACAAGCATTCAGGCAAGGCGTACGACGCAGTGCAGGGTGGTTCCCTGTTCAAGTCGTACAACGCGGCATGAATGCTTGTGTGAGAAATCCAAAGGGCCAGCCATGATAAGCGCCATGCTGCGTTGTTCACTGCTTATGTGGAATAACCACACCGCGCAGTTCACGCCTTGCCTGGCGCTTATCATGACTGGCTGGTCACATGTCTAATTGAGAACGCCCCCTAGTACACTTGCACCAATACATAATTTTTGCACATATAGCTGGAAAGGCTGTAATGAAATTATTAACCATCTCAGCAGATTGATCGTGGTACGATAAACCCCATAAAAGCAAACCTGGAAAGTAAGGACAGCATTATGGGGATTTGCTCTAGGGAACTAAGACGCTATATCATTCGTCCCAGCCTGAAACACTTAGGCATGTGGAGCTCAACCGGGGAGAACTTGCTATTAGGCACTGCTGCACAGGAATCCCAACTGGGCTCACACATCAAATATAAAAATCACAGGGCTTTAGGCATCTATCAGATTTCACCAAAAATGCATCGCAGTATTTGGGATCACTACCTTGCTAAACAGCCCGAACTATCAAGCAAAGTTAGAGGGCTAGCCAGCCAAAGAGAGTTTTTAATCCATCCTCACCACGAACTAGCCACCAATCTTTCCTATGCTACAGCGATTGCCTGGCTTATTTATCACCGTACAGGCATCGCCATTAGCAAGATACCACCTGGAAATATAAATGAACTTGGTCAACTCTGGCGTCGTCATTTTCACAGCCACCTAAGAAAAGTAGCTGAACTAAGTTTTATAAAAAACTATCAGCAGCTCATATCAAAAGCAGAGAAAACGAGCAATTTTACTGAAGATCAATTCCAGCATCACTCGGTCACAAAATTACAATACTACCCCAGTGGAGCCTGATATTTTCAGAATGTGAAGCGAACAACTTTTTCCAGTCATGGCTACTTAAGTTTAAAAACTCACAAGAAATAGCCATGACTCTGCCACAACTCACTCCTAAACCGACTCTGAGGCACGTAAGCGGATACAATTATCGCAATTGCCATTACTGGTCGCGAACTTCTGCACAACGAATACACAAATCAGTGAAGGGCATCGCCTGAAGCCGCCCTTCGGCAATTTCATCACCACAGACAGAACAGTAGCCATATTCTCCTTCGGCAATCCTATCCAACGCCTTATTTATTTTATGCAGCTCAATGGTGGCCTCATTACCCAGGGCATCAATCACCTCATCGTTTTCCCTCTCCTGAGCCTGTTCAGACCAATCAGCACTGTTTTTTCGAGTCATATCTCGCTTTATTTTCTTTAAGCGGTCGGTTAACTCATCTCTTCTGGAAAGCAATAGTGCTTTTAGCGGTTCATGATCCACCATAATACTCCCCTGATCAGATTTATTTATTACATTTATTCGTTTAGCTATACACAACTATACGTATCAACATCAAACAAAATAACAGCCATCATCATACTATAACAACAAAACCCAAGTGATACCCAAAAGCTGCCTGCCATGCTATTTTAGCTGGTCTTTGCTTATTTACTGAATCCAGCTCAAAAACTGTACATTTAAACCAAAAAGACAATTACCCAAAAGACGATTTTCCAAGCTAAAAAAACAGTTTACTGACACCTGCAGCCATACTAATACTATAAACGTATATTCCTTACTGCCCTTGTCATGGCCTTTGATTATACTGTTCTGATTTCGAAGTAATTATATTGGCGGATAGTAGACTGCTATGCAGAGCCCCCTTTCCCAAAAAATGAAAGCAGAGAAAGTTAACCTTAACAAGCTTCAGAAGCGCCTGCGCCGCCAGGTCGGGCAAGCCATTGCCGATTATAAGATGATTGAAGAAGGCGATAAGATCATGTGTTGCCTGTCTGGTGGTAAAGACAGCTACACTATGCTTGAGATCTTATTAAACCTGAAGCATAACGCACCAGTCAATTTTGATATTATTGCAGTTAACCTTGACCAGAAACAGCCGGGATTCCCGGAACATGTTTTGCCTGACTATCTGACATCCATTGGTGTCGAGTACCGGATTATAGAGGAAGACACCTACAGCATAGTCAAGGAAAAAGTACCGGAGGGCAAAACCACATGCGCCCTGTGTTCAAGATTAAGACGCGGTATTCTCTATCGAACAGCAACAGAAATAGGGGCCACCAAAATCGCCCTGGGTCACCATAGGGATGATCTGTTGGAAACCCTGTTTCTGAATATGTTCTATGGGGGTAAAATGAAATCCATGCCCCCCAAACTGGTCAGTGATGACGGCAAACACATGGTAATCAGACCCTTAGCCTACTGCAGGGAAAAAGATATCATCCGTTTTTCCGAACACAAACAGTTCCCTATCATCCCCTGCAATCTCTGCGGTTCTCAAGAAAACCTGCAACGACAAGCTGTAAAGGCAATGCTCAATGAGTGGGACAAGCGCTTCCCTGGCCGTATCGAAAGCATGTTCAGGGCTCTACGTAATGTCGCCCCCTCACATTTGGCTGATGCCTCTCTCTTTGATTTTAAGAGCCTACAGACCAACGGAACCCCTAACGTAGACGGCGACACCGCATTTGACCCCATAGATTTGCCAGTTACTTTCCGTGATGATGAGCTGGATATCGACGATATCAATGCATCTCAATCAGAGAGTGTAGAGATGGTAAAAATAGTCAACATAAACTAAACCATTTAATTACTGGCGATTAATAGCTGAACTGCTGAACCAAACAATATTGCAATTTTTTTTACATAGATAGCAACAACTATCGGTTCGGCAGCTCAGCCATTCAGAAACAGCGGTTTTATGAGGTTGTTAATAGCATGCTTTTTTCATAACAAAACATCCATGTTTTAAACAAACAAATCAGACCTCAGGAGCCTCTGTATTAAGGTCATACCTGACCAGGTCATTACTGGCGATCATGGCAATCAATTCATCAACATAATCAACACCCCTGATCGAGTAGCCATACAATCCATGTGCTAAAACGGGCCCAGTAACAGGCTCATGATTTTTACGTTTATTTAAACGCAACTCTCTCATGGTTTTATACTGATGATGGGTGTTTAAATTATGAATATACGATCCCACTGACTCAGCAACACTATTAAACTTCCTCACCTCATAGGTGGCCCCTTCTGGCCGTCCACCAGGAACCAACCCACAACCACGGCTAAAGCACCACTGTCCAAAGAGATTATTTCCTTCCGTGGCAAATCTTGAGGTACCCCAGGCAGACTCGTTAGCAGATTGAGCTAATGCCAGAGAAACAGGTATCACATCCACTTTAAAAAGCAGTTTGTCGAAAAAACGATCATTAAACCCATGTTCAACATCAACGCGATAACGAGAGGCCAAGCGCTTCAGCCATCGCTGCTCTCGTTCAGACAAGTGCCGCAGGCTTCTGATTTTTTCTATTTTCTTTCTGGTCAACAACAACTGATGATTTTGCTCTTCAACCAGGGGAGCCATGTAATCAAAAAATGCCTGTTTCTTCTTACGGACATCCCTGATTGCACCAAAGTCAGGCAGTTCACTGGTTTGTACTTTTTTCTGCGGTTTAGCCTTCTGCTCTTCCTTCACCTGAACAGTCTCAACCACCGGTTGATCAAGTGCCGATTCAAGATTCATGGTCAGCCAACTGGACGTTGCCGCAGTTATCCCCAAAGCCGAAAGCATTACAAAATCAAATCGTGTGAGCATTCAGATTACTCTTCCAATTTTTATCAATCTATACATTATTACTCCTCGAACGTCCAAACCTTTACAACCCCTGCTAAATATGTACAAACTAAACTCGTCGAGGTATCTGCAAATTCTTGCAGACAAAAGATAATAATAACAAATAATTGCCCATATACCTGTATCCACTTGCCCCAATATAACGTCGTATTTGGTCTGCAAGTAATGAGAAAAGAATGGCTAGTTGTCAAGGACGCCCATCATTAGCCATAAGTCCAAACCATTCTTTCATGCTGTACTCTAGCTAGGTCTGCCTTATGGCTGCCCAAAAATACAGGCTATTAAGCATGGAGAAACCGTCATGATTTTAAGCCACGTATGGGGCCTAATGACAAAGCCCGAGTCAGAATGGAGCATGATCCGTGATAAACCCCCGGGGATATTACAACTCTATTTAGGGCAGGTGATATGGTTAGCAGCACTACCAGCACTATGTACATTTTACGGTACAACACAAATAGGCTGGAGTCTTCCTGGCAGTGACCAGGTTGTTAAGCTCACTGAGGCAAGCGCCGGCTGGATGGCTATTCTGGCATGGCTGGCAGTTCTCGCCGGGGTCGGAATAATGGGTATGGCGGTACAATGGATGGGCAAAACCTTTGGCAGTACTCCCTCTATCACTCAAAGCATTGCATTCAGTAGCTACACTGCCTTGCCTCTTTTTCTGGCAGGGATCTGTGGTGCCTATCCATCCCTGTGGCTACTTCTGATCGTAGGCACACTCGCCACTTCAGCATCTGCATGGTTGCTCTACTCCGGTCTACCAACATTTATGAAAATTCCGAAAGAGCAGGGCTTTATCTATGCCAGCTCCATTTTATGCATCGGCCTGGTTGTTTTAGTGGCACTCATGATTGTGACGGTAATCTTCTGGGGGATAGGCATAGGACCTGAGTATGTCCAGGTAATTGATTAATCACAATGATTCAGACGAATTAAATAAAGGGGCTAATAATAGCCCCTTATTTTTTTCAGAGATAAACGATTAACTGTTCGATTAAATGGCCCGTCATTGCCTACACTAGAGCAAAACCTAACCAACCATTCAATTTTAAAGCTGTACTATCCAATGCCACACACCAATCTTATAAAACAACGGGTAACAGAACTTTACTCCTTGGCTGAATCCTATTTTTCAAGATCATTCCAGCCTCCAGTAGTACGCTTGGATCTTAAAGGGGAAATTGCTGGACAGGCCTGGCCTGATCAAAAATTATTGCGGTTTAATCAGACACTGTATCTAGAAAATCAGAAACACTTTCTAAAACATGTCACAGCCCATGAAGCCGCACACTTAATCACTTATGAACTCTACGGCAATACCATAAAGCCGCATGGGCAAGAGTGGCAAAAGGTAATGACTACGATTTTTGGCGTACCTGCCAACCGCTGCCACAGCTATGACACCAGTCGATCATCCCCACGCCCTTACTTGTACCGCTGTGAATGCAGGGGAAAAACAATCCCTTTAAGTTCTATTCGCCATAACCGCTCTCAAAAAGGCACAATCTATCTCTGCACTGAATGCTGTAGTCCTTTGCGCTATCATAAATCCAAAACTGCTTAAAACCTTATGAAAGCGAAGATCAAAAACCACAACCGAAAAATGCCTTATCAATAATTATAATGACAAGGCATTTTTAGCAGGAATTCTGCTCTTAAACAAATTGGCCAGACAGATTAACAATCAAATCAATTGACGCCCTTTACTGGCAGCAGTTCTCATGCGCAGAGCATTTAATCTGATAAACCCTTCAGCATCCTGTTGATCATAAGCGCCTGCATCATCTTCAAACGTAGCCACCGCTTCATCAAAAAGTGACTGGTCTGACTCGCGCCCAATCACAGAGATATTGCCCTTATAAAGCTTCAATCTGACATGACCATTCACATTTTTCTGGCTGTAATCAATCATGCTCTGAAGCATTTCACGTTCAGGAGACCACCAGTAACCGTTATAAATAATTTTGGCGTAACGCGGCATTAACTCATCCTTTAAATGAGCAACTTCACGGTCGAGTGTAATCGATTCAATCGCCCGATGAGCTTTGAGCATAATGGCGCCACCTGGTGTTTCGTAACAGCCCCGGCTTTTCATACCCACATAACGATTCTCAACAATATCAGTTCTTCCCACACCATTTTCAGCACCCACTTTATTTAAAAAAGCCAGAACCTGGGCAGGCGTTAAAGCTTCATTGTTGACAGCAACGATATCACCATTGGCATAGGTTAAATCAATGTAAACAGGTTGATCAGGAGCCTGTTCCGGGGAAACAGTCCAGCGCCACATAGACTCCTCTGCTTCAGTCCAGGGATTTTCCAGTATTCCGCCTTCATAAGAAATATGCAGCATATTGGCATCCATGGAGTAAGGCGATTTACCTTGCTGGCGCTCAATTCCAATAGCATGCTGATCACAATATGCAAGCAGTTTTTCACGGGAATTAAGGTCCCAGATCCGCCATGGTGCAATCACCTTCACACCGGGTTTCAACGCATAGGCACCCAACTCAAAACGAACCTGGTCATTGCCTTTACCTGTAGCGCCATGGGCAATGGCATCGGCTCCTGTTTCATTCGCAATTTCAACTAAACGCTTGGCAATCAGAGGCCGGGCAATTGAAGTTCCCAGAAGGTATTCACCTTCATACACGGTGTTGGCTCGAAACATCGGAAAAACAAAATCCCGGACAAACTCCTCCCGAAGATCTTCTACATAAATCTCCTGGATACCCATCGCTTCCGCTTTTACCTTAGCCTGCTCAATTTCTTCCCTCTGGCCAAGATCAGCAGTAAAAGTAACCACTTCACAGCAGTAGGTTTGCTCAAGCCATTTAGCAATAACCGATGTATCCAGGCCTCCGGAATAGGCCAGCACCACTTTTTTGATATCGTTCATCGAGCGACTCCGATGCATTACTATTTATCATTATTCATATTTATTCATAGCTCAGCAGCAACTAGCTGGTGTAGCTAAAAGCAAAAATTGAGCATCATCGGTAGAAAAAATGCATTGCTTGACCCTGCACTCGAAAACAAATAAAAATTCAGACAAAAAGAATAGTAATTCAAAATATTTTTCTTGAACAGCGCTGCTACAAAATTTTTCAGCTTTAAAAAAACTGCCTATCCACACCATTCTGACTAATATGCCCAACATTCTAACTAAATAGTGTCGATCTATGATGAGTACGACTATCATGTTCAACTGATTTTCGCTACGATTCCCTTCCGGTTTAACTGATCTGACCGGAACAGGTAACAGGCTTTCATGAATAACACGCTTACTATCACCCGCCCTGATGACTGGCATATTCATCTCCGTGATGGTCGTGCTCTAACAGAAACAGTTACTGCTGCAGCACGCACGTTTGGCAGGGCCATTATCATGCCGAACCTGCAACCTCCTGTAGTAAACGCTGATGATGCCAGCGCATACAAATCTCGAATTTCATCCCATATTCCTGAAAGCAGCACTTTCCAGCCTTTAATGACGCTCTATCTCACTGATAACACCACCGCAGAGCATGTTAGGGAAGCCAAGGCCAAAAGTGATGTGTTTGCCCTGAAACTCTATCCAGCCGGGGCCACTACAAACTCAGACTCTGGTGTTACTAATCTCTCTCATGTTTATGGTGCATTGGAGACTATGGCTGAGTGCGGACTACCTTTATTAGTCCATGGGGAGGTGACAGACCCTGATATTGATATTTTTGACCGGGAAAAAGTATTTATAGATCGCCACCTCATAGATCTAAGAAAACGGTTCCCTGAACTAAAAATAGTAATGGAACACATTACCACAGCAGATGCAGCCCAGTTTGTACACGAAGGCAATGATAATATTGCTGCCACCATTACTGCACACCACCTGCTCTATAACCGCAACCATATGCTGGTAGGAGGTATCCGCCCTCACTATTATTGCCTGCCCATATTAAAACGAAACAGTCATCAACAAGCTTTGCTGGAAGCAGCAACCAGTGGCAATCATCGTTTTTTCTTGGGTACTGACTCTGCACCACATAAAGTAGGGGCCAAACAGGCGGCATGCGGTTGTGCTGGCTGCTACACTGCTCCAGCCGCTTTGGAAATGTATACCGAAGCCTTTGAAATGATGGGAAGACTCGATAGACTGGAGGGATTTGCAAGCCATTTTGGTCCCGACTTTTATGGCCTGCCCCGTAATCAGGATACTGTTACTTTAGTTCAAGAAGAGTGGCAACTGCCTGAATCCATCCCATTTGGGGACGACCAGGTCATCCCCCTGAAAGCTGGCGAAACCCTTCGCTGGCGACTGAAATCTAACTAAGGAGATTCCGTGAGGGTCGATAATAGCCACTCCATGGCAGACCGTTTCAGAAGCTTTCTGCCCGTCGTGGTCGACGTGGAAACTGGTGGTTTTAATGCCGCCACAGACGCCCTGCTGGAAATTGCAGCTATCCCGATTGAGATGGATGAAGGAGGCTATGTTCATCCTGGTGAGCTGCTATCCTTCCATATCAAACCATTTGAAGGTGCTAATATTGAACCAGCTGCGGTGGAATTTATTGGCATTGATCCCTTCCATCCATTACGAATTGCCCATCCCGAAGAGGATGCAATCAGCAAGATATTTCGCAGTGTACGAAAGTCAGTCAAAAGCCAGGGATGCAGTAGAGCAGTATTAGTCGGCCATAACGCAGCATTTGATCTCGGTTTTGTGATGGCAGCAGCAGAGCGCTGCCAGGTCAAACGCAACCCATTCCACCCATTCTCCTGCTTTGATACAGCAACACTGGCCGGTCTGGCTTATGGACAAACAGTCCTGGCAAAAGCATGCGAAGAGTCTGGAATAGCATTTGACAAGTCTGAAGCACATTCAGCTCGCTACGATACAGAGAAAACCGCTGAACTGTTCTGTAATATCGTCAACCGCTGGAAAGACCTGGGAGGGTGGATTTAATCCTGCTTTACCCCTTCCTATCCAATAAATTACCCCCGGGTAAATCCCGGGGGTAAATATCTACTCAGAAGCAGCCATAAAAAAACATTATTTAAGCGGGAGGAATCGACTGGTCATAGCGGAATCGATTATCAGGATCATATTTAGCTTTAATTTTCTTAAGTTTCTCAAAATGGCATCCGTAATAAGCATTTCCGTAATCAATAAGGTTGCTATCACAATAGTTGTAATATGCTCCATGAGATGCACTGGCAAGTAGATCGTATACATCTTCAACCCACTTTATCCGCGATGGTTCATCCAATCGACGTTGCCAGGCAGAATAAATCTGACCGCTGCAAATAGCTTTCCGATGGACATAGGCATTGTAATTTAAAGGAAGCTGTGATGATCGGCCATTTTGGTGGGAATCAAAAACAATAAATGAACCATCAAAAGCACTATTAATTAAAGAAAACAATTTAGTTATTTCGTCCGAATGCAGCGGTCGATCAAGCATCACTGAACCGGCCTTAAAAAAACGCCTATTGTGCGTCTTATAGGCATAATCATAATTCATATGAACCAAGCTGTTTTTATTATCTAAGCCAGCCCAATGCCGTATAGCATCAATATTGGATAGTGTATCGAATACTACAGAGACTTTTGCCAGACCATCAAAAGCCTTCTCCACTATATTTTCAAGCTCTAACTGTGAACCATAATACTGACCAAATGCAGTGAGAACATTATGCTCCCCCATACTACCAAAACGTAAAAATGACGTTAACTCAGAAGGACAACCACCAATAAATTCGAACCAGCGTTGTGCAACTGCTGATACATCTGATTCAGTCCATTGCCAACATAGCTTATAAATTGCAACCGTCTCTGCTGTATAGAGTTTGATAAGAAAGGAGGTTATTACACCAAAATTGCCACCGCCAGCACCACAACATGCCCAAAACAACGCCGAGTCTTGCTGAGATGTGATCACCCGTAATTTACCATCAGCGGTCACAATACGGATGGCTAAAATACTGTCACAGGTTAAGCCTAGATAACAGGTAGAAAAGCTAAAGCCTCCAGAAGTAGCCAGGCCACCCAAACCCACCGTAGGGCATGAACCTGCAGGGATAGTCATTTTAAAACGATCATACAGTGGACGATAAACGTCTTTATACAAAGTCGCACCGGCCCCGATCCAGGCAGCCATACCTGAATCACAATTAACCGCTGTTACGGCTTTGATCCCACTGATATCGATCACATATGACTCTTTTCCTCCCAAACAATAACCTTCATAACTATGCCCACCAGAGCGAACTTTAATCTCCTTATTATCATCGCCAGCCATTTTCACGGCCTCTATGACATCCTGTTCTGTTTGGCAGAAAATAATAGCTGCAGGAAAAGCGTCAATTCGAAGATTAAAGCACTGCCGAGCACTTTCATACTCCGAGTCTTCCGGCCTGACGATTTGCATAGTGTTTTCTCTATAAAAAAGCAGTCTCTATAAAGTAAACACAAATAAAAAATACGCATGATTATGTTCAAAAGAACTGAGCATAGAACCATGCGTATGCGCTATTTAATCTCGCTCTCTAGTGCACGATTAAAAGCGGAGTGGAGCATATTTAATAACAGCAAACTAATTGTTATAGAGGTTATTCAGATACTCAACGACAGCGTTGTCATTGGATATCCCAATCATTTCATGGTCTGGGAGTTTCTCTAACAGTTTGCTATCAGCATTTCCCATCACAACACCTTTACCAACTTCCTGGAGCATTTCCAGATCATTCAAACCATCACCGAATGCAATAGCATCCTTGAACTCAAAGCCTTTTAGCTTTAACACCTTTGCCAGCGCAACCCCCTTACAAACCCCAGGCGCCATAATTTCAAAACAGGTTGGCAAAGAATAGGTCATGGATAACCGGTCTCCATACAATGCAAGTGCCTCCTCTGCCAGAGGCACAAGATCATCATGATTTTCACTATTGAAGAAAATCTTCTGAACGCCTGTTTTTTCAAAACTATCAAGATTACAGTGAATGTAGCTAAACCCCGAATCCTGATGGTATTCGAGCAATTTTTCATGCTCCTGCTCAACAAACCAGTTATCTTCCTGATAAACGCTGGTAAACACTGTACTGCTATATTTTCGCCCCAGTTCAACCAGAGGGGTGACATACTCAGGGAAAATATCGTGACGGATAATTGTCTCACCTTGAGGGTTATGAACCCGGGCACCATTAGAGGTTATTAAATACATATTGATGCCCAACTGAGCACAAATCCCCTCTACATCCAGATGATGCCGCCCTGTTGCAAATATAAATTTTATCCCTCGTTCACTTAGGTTATTAATCACCTCACGGGTTCGCGTACTTAGCTTATGTTCATTATTTAATAAAGTCCCATCCAAATCAGACACTACAACTGGGTACATTCATGGCCTCAATAAAACAAACAACGGTTAAAAAGCATCCTTACTGCTATCAAACAGCTACCCTCTTTTGCCCAACTCGTGATTTAGACGCTCTATTTCTGCACGAAGCACAACAATTTCATGTTCCAGTTCTTTGATACGAGCCTTATCCTCCATCGACTGTTCGGGCTTAGGAACATAATTCTCAACCTTTCCTGAAAAAAGATGGGCGTAGCGGGATTCTCTCTTACCCGCCTCTCTGGGCAGCTGCACCACCCATTCTTTTTCCATCATACACTTCAATGTATGCTCGACTTCACTTACATCCGAAAAACCGGCCATCCGGCCAGTTCTACTCCGAAGTTCCCCTGGTGTCTGAGGACCCCGAAGAAACAGGACACAGATAATGGCACGCTCCTGCTCACTTAATTGAAGATTGCTAAATTCTGTATTACAGAAACGATGACGGTATTTGCTAACCCTTGCACCACCTTCTTCGCTCACCAGCCGCTCATTTATCAAAGCAGTCAATGTTTCATTAACTTCAGTTTGTGTGAGCGATAAAACTGGCTCCCTGTTGCTTTTCTGGTTACAGGCGTTTGTAAGGGCATTCAAAGATAACGGATACTGTTCAGGCGTAGTACTCTCTTTCTCTAACAAACAGCCAATAATACGAGTCTGGTTCAGGGTGAGATTAAAGTCCACAGCAAAACTCCTTGCAGCAACACCGAGCAAAATGGCATGGCTTAAATCCAGCAAGAATATACCATGGTTACCAATGACGATATGAGCCCGGACAACAACAGATCAAATATTTCTACTGCATTCCTTATTTGACAGGTCTATAAAAACATCAGGTGGCAGGCATAAAACTGCCTGCCACCTGTTTCTGATTAAAAAGCAAGCAACCTTAGCTGAATTGAATCTGTCCATCAGCAACTGTGGCTTTAATCGTATCTCCGGGCCCATATTGACCTGATAGAATCGCCTGAGCCAACGGATTTTCAACACTTCGCTGAATTGCTCTTTTCATTTTCAGGGTCTTGCACCATAGACTGGATCAAAACCTGCTTCAGCAAGTAACTTCATCGCCTCATCTGTTATATCCAAAGACAAGCTATTTTCAGCCAGTCTTTTGCGCAAGCGGCTCAGCTGGATAGTAGCTATGCCCTCAATCTGACCTGCCGTTAATGGATGGAAGACCACCAGCTCATCAATACGATTAACAAATTCCGGCCGGAAGTGAGTACCCACCACTTCCATAAGTGTTTGCTTGACTGAATCGAAGTCCTCTCCCTGCATAGTCTGAATGACATCAGAGCCTAGGTTAGAGGTCATTACAATGACTGTGTTCCTGAAGTCTACTGTACGTCCCTGACCATCAGTCAATCGTCCATCTTCAAGGACCTGTAACAGGATATTGAAAACATCAGGATGGGCTTTTTCCACTTCATCCATTAACACGACAGAGTATGGCTTTCGACGAACAGCCTCCGTTAGGTAACCACCCTCTTCATATCCTACATAGCCTGGAGGCGCACCTAGCAGACGGGATACGGAATGCTTTTCCATAAATTCGGACATATCTATCCGAACCATAGCATCTTCCGTGTCAAAAAGAAACTCTGCCAAAGCTTTACATAATTCAGTTTTACCCACTCCTGTTGGCCCAAGAAACATAAAAGAGCCATTGGGGCGATTTGGGTCTGCCAGCCCAGCCCTGGAGCGCCGGACAGCATTAGCAACAGCCACAACAGCTTCATCCTGACCAATCACCCGGTTATGCAGTGCCTCTTCCATCCTTAGTAGCTTTTCTCGCTCCCCTTCCAACATTTTCGCAACAGGGATCCCTGTCCATTTGGAAACCACTTCAGCAATTTCTTCATCAGTGACTTTATTGCGCAAAAGCTGAGTATTCTGCTTTGCGATTTCTCCAGCGGCACTGTTTCCCTCATCGGCCTGGGCCAGCTGCTTTTCCAGCTCAGGCAAACGACCGTATTGAATCTCAGACATTGTTGCCAAATCACCAGAGCGCCTTGCCGCCTCTAGCTCAATAAGCAACTGCTCTTTCTCTTCACGAATTTTTTGCGAGCCCTGCAACACAGCTTTTTCTGATTTCCATATTTCCTCTAAATCAGCGTATTCCTTTTCTAGTGTTATTACTTGTTCGTTAAGCCGTTCAAGGCGTTCCTTGGATGCCTCATCCTGCTCTTTTTTCAAGGCTTCCTGCTCTATCTTGAGCTGAATCAGCCGTCTTTCCAGCCGATCCATCTCTTCAGGCTTGGAATCCATCTCCATACGGATACGACTGGCAGCCTCGTCGATCAGGTCAATTGCTTTATCAGGTAGCTGCCTGTCTGTTATATAACGTTGAGATAATTTGGCTGCGGCTACGATGGCCGGGTCAGTAATATCTACACCATGATGCACTTCATAGCGTTCTTTAAGACCCCGAAGTATGGCGATGGCATCCTCTTCTGTCGGCTCATCAACCTGCACCTTCTGAAAGCGCCGTTCAAGTGCGGCATCCTTCTCAATATACTGGCGATATTCATCAAGCGTAGTTGCACCCACACAATGCAATTCTCCTCGAGCCAGCGCCGGTTTCAGCATATTGCCCGCATCCATGGCACCATCAGCTTTGCCTGCCCCCACCATGGTATGAATTTCATCAATAAACAGGATAATTTGACCTTCCTGTTTAGCTAACTCATTAAGAACCGCTTTCAGCCGCTCTTCAAACTCTCCCCTGAACTTGGCACCCGCAATTAACGCTCCCATATCAAGAGAGAGCAGCTTCTTCCCTTTTAGACCTTCTGGAACCTCGCCATTAACAATCCGCTGTGCCAACCCTTCGACAATGGCTGTTTTTCCCACGCCAGGCTCACCAATCAGAACCGGATTATTTTTGGTTCTTCGCTGTAGAACCTGAACTGTACGACGAATTTCATCATCACGACCAATAACTGGATCCAGTTTTCCCTGCTCTGCTCGTTCGGTCAGGTCAATGGTATATTTTGCCAGAGAGTTACGGGAATCCTCTGCATTAGGATCATTTACCGCTTCACCACCGCGAAGGTTCTTAATTGCTGTTTCAAGCGCCTGCTTGCTCACTCCCTGATTATTGAGCAGTTGTCCCAGCGGCCCTTTGTCATCCATCATTGCAGAAAGGACAGTTTCACTGGAAATAAACTGGTCACCAGATTTCTGGGCTTTTTTATCAGCGAGGTTTAATAATCGAATCAGGTTCTGTGAGGGCTGGATATCACCGGTTGGGTCTTTGATTACAGGCACATTGTCCAGTAGTCCGCTTAATTCACTCGACAGTGCCTGAACATCAAAGCCAACCTGCATTAGCAAAGGCCTGACGGATCCCCCCTGTTGGTCTAGCAGTGCCAATAGTAAGTGAACAGGTTCCATCTGATTATGGTCCTTGCCCACTGCCAGAGACTGCGCATCTGCTAATGCTGACTGAAGTTTGCTAGTCAGTCTGTCTGCTCTCATCACTTATTCTCCCGCTAGTTGCTGCCGGTCGATAGCACCGGATCTCAACGGCTTATAGTTTTAATATGGCGACAGTTATTTTGTTTTCAAGCACAACAGGGGGAGGAGTCATCAGTCAGACTGTTTGAAATGTAGTGATTAGATATGACAGAAATACAGAATTAATGGCTATTATTGCTGTTCAAATAACGCTTGGGTGTCTCTCCAGTATGTTGTCGAAAAAAACTGATAAAAGCACTGTCACTGGCAAATGAAAGATGATCTGCTACTGAAGTCACAGAAAGGCCATCACACAAAAGCTCTATAGCTCGCATCAACCGCCACTGCTGGCGCCACTGAAGGTAACTCATACCCGTCTCTTTTCTAAAAATACGGGTAATGGTTTTATCACTGGCCCCCACCTGATCAGCTAACGCTCCAAGACCTGGCAGGCAATAGGCATCTTCAAGCAATTTATTCAGCCCTTGAAGGCGCCTGTCTTTTGGTAAAGACAACAACATTGGTTCACTTTCTGCTGCATTCAACTCATCAACAAGAACAGCCAGTAAATTCTTATTCGCTGGTTGATTCAGATCAACTTCAGTTACCCAAAATGCTATACGTTCCAAAACCTCCCTAAGCAAGGGGGATACAGATACAATGCAAATGTCATGATAATTCAACGCCAGATAGCCAAGCCTAATATAGATGGATCGATAATCGATGGTGCCATGCATTTGAGCACGATGAGAAATCCCTGGTGGAATCCAGGCTAACCGGGTTGGTGGCAAGATACATTTTCGATCAGAAAGCGTAATGGACATACAGCCCCGATAGGCAAATAAAAGCTGTCCTTTCTGGTGAGAATGCATACCAGAATCATGGTGACCAACAGCAGCTGCAATTCCCACGATATCTGCCGAAAATGAGTCAGCGTCAAATGTGTCATTCGATGTTAGCCACATTTCAAACATTACTCATAATTGAAAACACCCCTCTGTAATCTCCAAAACACTGTACAACAACCTGGTTTCTTTATCTAAATTGGTTCGAATAAATCCAGGATCATCAGTCCCTAGATATAAATCAACCCCTTTTTCAAGAAAACTACAGTAGTATTCAATACTTTTATTAATCATTGTATTACCAGTGGGGGCCACTTCTATATCAATCTCCCTCTCTGCCATTTCCTCCAGCACTTCATGGGCTATAGCTGATATAAATTCAGAAGATGACTGCAATGCCAGTCCCAGGCACATACCATGCCCCATACGATCGATAAAAGGCAGCAACTTCTTTGCCCCACACACTTCAACTTCAAGTGGTAAAAGACAGGTTTCACCATGGTGATAAGCAATAAATGCCTCAGGTATTTCTTGTTTGATAAAGGCAAGCATTTCGACCATTTCTGATACTTCAATAGGCACCGCAGCAAAGTCAAAAGCAGGGTTGATATAATCCGCCCTTTCTGGATCCTGATCTTTTATGGATTGAATTAATGCCTGCCAATATTCCCTATTCTTTCTGGCTGTAAAATGATTACGGGGAAAAAGCAAAATCAATTGCTGCTCAGTCCCAAAACAGGACTGATAATATCGTGCTTTTTTTAACGTCTCTTGTGCCCAGATATCAGGAGCTCCTTCGGGAGGAAAAGGAACAGACATTCGGATATCTGCCTTTGGGTATATGCTTTGAGCTATCTCACAAGCATAGCTGTAAACCAGCCTGTGCCTTGAATAAGCGCGATACAACGTCAAGAAATCTTCCAATGAATCATAAGGGGCCTGATAAGCATCCAGAAAGCCTTTACCTTTGCGATACTTTTGTAACGCATCCCTTATCATGATGGGCTCTAATTTGCAGTGAAAACTATCATGAGTATGGAAATCCATGATCGTATCATTTTCAGATAAATCACCTTGCTTAATCCATTGTTTAATCAGTTCCTTCGGAATAGCACCCCCAAGATGCACATGGTAATCCCGGTCAGTATAAATCCGCGATTTCCATAAAGACCTGACTGGCATACCTTTTGTCATAAATACTCCACATGGTGATCCAGCACCTTTTCTCCGTGGTAGAGATAACGCCCCTTAACGTTTTTTCTCTTTAATACCAAGGGAAGCCATAACTTCTCATCATCCCACATTTTCTCATAAGGTATTTGATCCAGTGGAAACCAGTTGGGAATCGCCTCCTCAGTCTCTGAAGGATTGCCTTTAAAATCAAATGCGACATGTGCATGGAGATCCATCGAATAACCATCAGTAAATTGAAACTGATTATGCCCAGCATAGTATGGATCTACCGGTGTTATACAGAGCTCCTCCTCAAGCTCCCTGATTGCGCACTCCAGCAAGGTTTCTCCTGGCTTAACCCGGCCTCCGGGCGCATTTATTTTTCCCTAACCAAAACCGCGCAGTTGATTGATAAGCAGTATCTTATTGTTTTTAATAATAAAAGTAAGAGCAACAGTATCTTTTGGCTGCCACTGGTCCCAGTTGACATCGTCGATGCTTGTTGCGTGAGATTTCATAAGCATGATTAATCTATCCAACCATTCGGTCAAACTAAGGAAGTATAGTCAAATTAACGCATCTCATTTCCTTATGTAACAAAATGGGTAGGTAGATGGAATCAATACCCTTTTTTGCAAGCCCCTCTTAAGAAAGTGCCTAATTTATTTAGAACCAGGGCTATTCATCATAAATACAAAACAGCCGGATAAGATAGATAGCAATCCTGACCTACCAGCTTGCCCCTAAACCAAAAAGCAGCGCACTATCATCCTTTTTGCGGCCTGGTTGCGGGTCATCATCATAATCAAACTCATAGCGAATATTCATATGTAATAAATCAGTCAATTTAAAGCGAATTCCTGTGGCTGTTTGTAGTAGCCAGCTACTGGTTTTTAAACGTCGAAAAAGATCCTGATCATGAAACAGTGTCATTTTTTGCCAAAACAACTGATCATAATGCAGGGACCAGTGAGCAGCCTGATTTTCTCTCTTATCATCAGGGTTTGTATAGGTTTCCCAGATTTGACTTGCCCCCAGCTCAGCTTTGAGGTTCAACTCAGGTTTTTCCCAAAACTGATGTCCAGCCCCAAGACCAACCATTGAGCGGCTATCGAGCGATTGCATCTTATTTCTTTCCCAACTGGCATTACCCAACCCATACCAGGCTGGTGAGAAAAAACGGTTATAGTTATACTTGGTTAACCAGCGATCCTTTGTCGTTTTATCTCTATCCTTCTCTCTCTCACTCTTAATATCAAACCCATGACGATTCGACAGATCACGAAAAATCAACTGGCTATCAGCATTCAAGCTATCTTTATGATCATTACCACGGTCAATACTGAAATAGATATTGGCATTGCCGCTGAATTGCCATGGATTTTTATCAGGCAGTATTGAAGAAAACTCGTCTATTTCGGAAGGGCCATCGACAGGTATGCTATTACCCCGCTCATCTATAAGAAGCACATTATTTTGCTCTGATGACAGGGTAGAGTATGTAAATGATTCAGAACCCTTTATACGAATCCACGCGGGGCTATCTGAACTCACACTGGTAATATCTTGCAAGGGAATTTGCAACTTACCATAACCGGTATTGATCAATAACTGATTACCTTTTATTGATTCAATAACTCCTTCAATCTTACTGTCATTACTTAATTGAACTCTATCCGCCATGATTGGCAAGCACACAAACAAAACCAAAGCTGTTATGAACGACAAACCTCGCATAACCAGCTCCCTCAAAATAGAAACTACAGGGAGCCTAGGTCAGCTTATTGCCAGGATCAAGAAAGACACTATCTTTATATAGCAGGATCCAGTAGATATAAATCAAATCATCCCATAAAAGGCTTTCTCATACCATCACTGCATCAGCATATATACGATGAGGGTCTGCGTCTTTATGTTCAATCATAAATCTATGGGCCATACGAACCATTTCAAATTGACCACAGAGATAAATATCAAACTCGTTTAGCGCTTCAAAATCGTTATAGACTGCATCCATTAACAATCCC
This sequence comes from Endozoicomonadaceae bacterium, assembly GCA_965224475.1. Taxonomy (GTDB): domain Bacteria; phylum Pseudomonadota; class Gammaproteobacteria; order Pseudomonadales; family Endozoicomonadaceae; genus Endonucleibacter. The sequence goes on from CBDCZK010000005.1 coordinate 85,477, forward strand.
TTGTTACCCAACCAGGAATCAGGAGCATTCTCAATAACAGGTATATAAGTTAACTGTTGATAATCAACACTCAGCTGGCTTAATTCATCGTGATAATACAAGTCATCATATTTCCGAACACCCCAATACAAGTAAATAGAACGCTGCTCGTCTGCTTCCATATAATCGTTTAAAATACTACAAATATACGAATAACCTGTACCACCAGCGATTAATAATAATGGCCTCTGGCTTTGTTTTCGGTACCATGCCTTGCCATGAGGCAACTCCACTCGCACAGTGTTATTGTTTTGCATTGCCTTTCTTAATAATTCCAATACATCATTGGAAAATAGATTTTTTGCTGAGCTACCAATATGAAGTTCAATATATTGATCTGATGGACTGCTGGCTATAGAAAAAGGCCTTTTATTCAGATCAGTCGTAATAATCTGTATATACTGCCCTGCCTTAAATCCAATTTTATCAGATGGTTTAAGTAAAACCTTGCATGTATATTGATTTAAATATTCAACACTCAGTACTCTACATTCAGTAATCATTACTCAATCAAACATTATTAGAGTTACACAATACCTAAATATCAGTTGCTTATTGTTCAATAATTCTTATTCATCCCTCATTAGCCCCGTCAATTCACAACGTTTACCTGTTGATGCTTGGTCTTTATCAATTATGATCTCAAGCAGCTCCAGTCGTTTGGCTATTTCACTTGTTAAGGTTACATTTTCAACAACAAAACAGTTCTGTTCTTCACAACGCTTATCAAACGCAAGATGCTGATCACCATGGGCACCAATGCCGTAACTGTCTATCACAATAAAGGCTGGCTTTTTATCCAGAATGGTATCCAAAGTAGCATCATCAAGCACCGTACTGGTTTTACCATAAGTAGTCACGCAACTGCTAACAGATAAAAATAACTGTACGTCCGTATTTATAAAAAACATCTCCATTCCAATTTGGTTATACTCATTGCCAAACACCATTAATCTCGCTGTTGTCACGATGAAAACTGTTGATCCAGTAACCGATGTCGCAGTCATAAAAACATTGAGAGAAGCTCTCCGGCACGGGCCATATCCTTACCTAAGGGAAAGGGCTCATGCTGTTTTACTCAGTATACGTGGTTATTCTATGAGCGAGATTGCTGCAATATTTGAAGTTCGATATCAGACAGTATCTGACTGGATTGATGCCTGGGATGATTATGGCCTTCGCGGTCTGTACAAAAAACATGAGGGTGGTAAACCACCTATCTATACTGACCAGGAAGCACAACGCATTAGAGAGATTGTCTCCGAGGAACCTCGCAGGCTGGCTTATGTTCAAACAAAGATTGCAGAGGAAACCGGGAAGACTGCCTCAAAACAAACTTTGTCGAGACTTTTAAAAAAAGCTGGGACTTGTTTATAAGCGGTTTCGTAAGGCTTGCAGTCATAAGCGCAACGAGGAGCAGTTCAGGTGTTGCCAGTCTGCCTTGAAAGAGGCTCAAAATGCTGAGGATAAAGGGCTTGTCAATCTGTTTTACTTTGATGAATCTGGTTTTAGCCAAGAGCCTTGTGTCCCCTACGGCTGGCAAGAAAAAGGCTCACAGCTAGAAATACCCTCTGTAAAAAGCAAGCGTATCAATGTGCTGGGGTTTATGAATCGTGCCAATGACCTTTTCTACTACCCAGTAACAGGTTGTGTTAACAGCGAAACGGTTATCAGTGTCTTTGATGATTTTGCCACCAGGATGGAAGATCCCAAGTACAGTTCTAATGATCGCTATACCATCGTCATGGTGGATAATGCCAGCATTCATACCAGCAAACTTTTCAGAGAAAGAGTAATAGACTGGGCGATTGAGAAAAAGCTTTTAGTCTGTTTTTTACCAACCTATTCACCTGAGCTAAACCTGATAGAAATATTGTGGAGAAAAGTGAAATATGAATGGCTGAACTTACTGGCAATAATGAACTTCAAGGAATTTGAGCAAGAGGTCAAACGTGTATTTGATCTATTTGGTCAAGAATATCTGATTTCGTTTGAGTGACTACTTAACGATCATTTCCATAGCCATTATTTTCAAGATTAGCGGTATATAAAACCAAGGCTTTTTTCTCAAGCTCAAGAAAGCGAACCATTTCGCTATCTGGCATACCGTATTGACAGTTCAAGACAACAGTTTCCACACGATATTTGCCGCTTTCGGGCTCTCGGGTATAACAGTCAATATGAGTGCCAATATGCCCCATGGCACTGACAGAATCTGACTGCTTTTTTGCCCACTGGTATGCAGGGTGCTCTTCTGTGATGGTCAGACTCAAATTAACGGGTGTCATAATGCTCCCTATATCTCTTATTGCTAAAAACTGATTCAAACAAGGCGCATTGTAGGGTCATTCCAAGAATAACTTTACAAACATTCAGACAATAAATGTCAAAAAAAGGACATGGTTTTACTTTCTAGAAACGCTCAAGCTGAAAAATTTATATTTATCAAACACTTGATAAGAAGCGCCCATAAATAGAGATTAACCAACCACTCCGTTACTTTTATCTATCCTTAAATATATCAATGAGTGAAATAACCGAAATAACAAAATAAACCGCAGGAAGCATCAATTGTGCTGCATCAATATCGACATATCCTGGCAAAAATAGCTGCAGCGATTCTATGCCCCTTTTTTGCATGGTCCGGTCATAGCCTCAACAATTTGGGGCTTGATGAACTTCAGGCTTTAAGACAATTGGAAAGAGTTCTACCCAGTGATATAGCAGCCCTGATACCAGGACCAGTCAATATCAATGCTACTGCAGATACTTTAGATGAGATAATCAGTAGCACTTATACGCAAACTCCCAGCCTTTATTATCGCTACCGCCACGAAGTTGAAAAACGAGACAGCGAAGGAAAACCCTATTGGGATACGATTGAAGATTACAGCAAAATTGTTAATTTCCAGTTAGTAGACTCAACGGGTAGCATCAACACTAACACTTTTTCTTTTCAAAACAGCATTCACTGGTCCGTTAAAAAAAGTTTTCAGGTCATAAAAGACAAACACCGCTATACCGAGTGGCGAATAGAACCTGGTACCCAGCTTTTTGTACTTGGTTATATCCAGCCTGATTCACCTGCGTTTTCTGTCAGCTTCCCAAACAACAAAAAATTTCGCCCTATTGTTTCCACTTATGGGCAGGACTACGAGCAGCAACAAATTGGTAATTACGGGATCCTTTATCTTTGGGCAGGTATTACCCTGCTGGGGTTTGCTATTTTTTGCTTGGCTTTCTTACTTAATTTACACAGGGTCTGGATCTATCTACTGATAGTAATGCTAGCCCAGTCCACCTATCTTACCCAGGTGAGTTTATCGATGCTCAAGCAAGATATGGAGGACTCAAGTCTTCGGCTTACTCAACAGCAAAGATTTTCTCAAGACCTTCTTACCATTAGCGAAGCAAATCAAAATAAAGCGATACGAATTCACTTGATGGCATCCTACTTAAAAACCCAGGAACAGTTCCAGCGTATACCGGAAAAGTGGCTTAATCTGATCTGGCATATCAATATTGATAAGCCATTGATTACATTAACAGCTGATGAACTAGCTCAAGCAAAAAACCAGGTTGTTAACCTACCCAGCACAAAATTAAGAAGCATGCTACTGGCAACAGCTGCTGTTCTGGCCTTCATTCTTGGAATAGCATGTGCTTGGGCTGGCATACGCTTCATTCGGCATAAACGCATTATTGAAAACATAGCGACTCAACAGGCTGCAGGCGTAGTCCCGGGAATAACAGAGGTAAAAGGCACTGTCGCCCTTAATAAAGAAGAGTCAGCTATCCAAAGCCCTCTCTCCCAGTCTGACTGTGTATGGTATGACTATACCGTCGAAGAGCTGCGGCGAGTTGGAAAAAGCTCACGCTGGGTCATTATTGACCACCAGAAAAACAGCATCTTATTCCACTGCAAAGATAAATCAGGTCAACTAACAATAGATCCTGAATCAGCTGAAGTTCTGACAAACCACAAACACGTCAAACGCAAACGGCACCTGATCGCTAATGACATACGTTATACAGAACTAACACTTCAGCTGGGTGATCCTCTATTTGCTATTGGAGAAGCCATGGTTGACAGATTGCAATGTGATAAAGTCCGGATGCAAAAGAAAAACAGGCAATGGCCTTTTATCATTTCTAATCGTAGCGAAAAGGAAGTGATGATGAACAGGGGTCGCTGGGGACTATTCTGGCTTAACTTCGGATTTTCCGGATTAATGTTTAGCACTCTGCTAATGTTTGCTCAAACTGGCAGCTTCTCTCCATTGGATATATTACTATCAGCATTAGCAGCCCCTTTTTATCTGATGCTGTTTACGGCCATACTTCACTACAACGACCTGATTTTTCTACAGCAACGGGTAGAGCGAAATTATGCCAATATTCAGGTAGCTCTTAAAAAACGCAAAAATCTTATCCCCAGCCTGGAAAAACTGGCAAAGGCACTAATGAACCACGAAGCCAGTCTGCACAAGACAGTGTCAGAGTTTCGCACACACCACCTGAACAGCCGACAAAACGCGCGAGCAATTGCAGGTTTCCTTCAAAAAGAAAAGCAATTATTCAACCAGATTAAGGCAATTAATGAAAAATACCCAAAACTTAATGCCAATAAATCTATTAAGAAACTAATGACTATAATTCAAAAACTGGAAAATGAAATTGAACTGCTGCGTTCAGGTCATTTAAACGCGATTACTATCTACAACACTCGTATCGAGAGCTTCCCTGACCTTATGCTAGCCAAGGCCTTTAATTTCAAAAAAAGACCAAGGCTATTCTAGTAATCAATTCTCAAGCCATATTACTGAAGCCATTCTGCCACTGGCTTTACCATCCCGGCGATAAGAGAAAAACAGATCACTCTGGTTAAACGTGCAATAACCCCCTCCATAAATTCGCGTCACACCTGCATACTCAAGTCGTTGCCTGGCTAATTGATAAAGATTAGCCATCCACCGGTCACCTGATCCTGGCACAAAGCAATCCCCAGCCTCACCATTTGTTTCTAAAAAAGCATCCCGAACCTCTGGCCCAACCTCAAAACAGGGCTGGCTGATTGCTGGCCCCAACCAGGCCATTAACTGGTCTGCTTTGCACCCCATTGCTTGTATCGTTTTCTCAAGTACGCCCGCAGCCAACCCCTTCCAACCTGCATGAGCTGCTGCAACACAGCTCCCTGACAAATCACAGAAAAGGACCGGCAGGCAATCGGCAGTTAAAACAGCACAGGGCTTTCCTGCCTCTGTAGAAAAAGAAGCGTCAGCTTCTGGAGCAGCAACAGTAGAGAGTACATTTGCCACAGTCGTACCATGAACTTGCCTTAACCAGAAAGGTTCATTCGGCCACTTCCAGTCACCCACCAAAATCCGGCGATTTTCTTTAATAAGCTCAATATCATCACCGGATTTCCCCCCTAAGTTTAAGCTGCTATATGCACCTGAGCTGACTCCCCCCCTACGTGTTGTAACAAAGGCATGTACGTTAGCCGGGGCAGGCCAGTCAGCCATAATATAACGCTCAGAAATCTGGCTTAACTGGGCCATTCATCGTTCTCCTACGCTTTATCCAGTGCCAACAAAAGATTATTAAAATCCTCAGGTAAAGGCGCTTCCCATTCCATATACTCACAACTCACAGGGTGAATCAGACCCAGTCTTCGGGCATGCAGTGCTTGCCTTTGAAAAGCTCTCAAGACCTCCACCAATTCTCCATCACAGCCTTTTGGCAGGCGTAGCCTTCCGGCATAAAGATCATCCCCAACCAGAGGATAACGGAGGTGTGCCATATGTACCCGAATCTGATGGGTTCGACCTGATTCCAGTTTCAGCCTGATATGAGTGTGTGCCTTGAAACGCTTTAACACACGATAATGCGTAACAGATGGTTTACCACCAGCAACAATGGCCATTTTTAACCTGTTGACGGGATGACGCCCAATAGGTTGATCCACAGTACCACCTGCAGTCATGACACCTTGGGTCACAGCCTCATACTCCCTGCTGACCGACCGGTCCTGAAGCTGGGCAACAAGATCTGTATGAGCAGCCAAGCTCTTGGCTACTACCATCAAACCCGTCGTGTCCTTATCCAGCCGATGTACTATGCCAGCTCGAGGAACAGTCGCCAATTCAGGATAATGAAATAACAGGGCATTTAGCAACGTACCCGAATAATTGCCTGCAGCTGGATGCACTACCAGCCCGGCAGGCTTATTAATGACAATAATATCGTTATCTTCATAAACACAGTTAAGCGGGATATTCTCAGGCTCCCAACGGTCTTCTGATTCCAGCTCTGCACTTAATGTCAGTGTTTCTCCACCAAAAACTTTATCCTTGGGCTTACACAGCCTACCATCAACTTGCAAAGCCCCCTGCTTGATCCAGGTTTGTAATCTGGCCCTGGAAAACTCGGGGAAACATTCCGAGGCTATTACATCAAGTCGGCGTCCACCTGAATCATCCGGCACCAGGCTTACTTGCTGAATAACGTCAACCATTCCATACTTCTCAAAAATAGTTACAGCCTCAACCATCAGAGAGCACTACTCTCTTTTCGTTTTCAAGCTGACTGTGTTTAAATTAGTGGCTGTACTCGAAACCACTGAGTACACTATGATTTTGCTAGTTTACCATACAGGTAGATTAACTGAGGGATGCCCTCTACACTATTTCCCCTGTGTGCCGGAGTACGGAAACCAATCAACGCCATGACAACATTGAAAACCAGACTGACGCGCCTGCTCCCCTTGCTGTTTATGGCAATGATACTTGCGGGCTGTGCTTCAACTGATAAGGACAAACTTCCTGAGTCGCTGTCTGAGGCAGAACTCTACCAAATGGCCAATAAATCCATGGCCAAAAGCAACTATTCCGAGGCTATTAAAGCACTCAGAACCCTGGAATCACGGTATCCCTTCGGTGCTTTTGCTGAACAAGCTCAACTCGATATTATTTATGCATACTTTATGAATGCTGAACCCGAAGCATCACGGGCTGCAGCTGATCGTTTTATACGCCTTCACCCCCAAAATGAAAGCGCTGACTATGCATACTATATAAAAGGGCTAGCTTCCAACACCGCCTCTGTCGGCATTATTGAGCGCTACCTGCCACTGGATATGACCCGACGGGATCCCGGCCAGGCTCGACAATCCTTTAATGAGTTTGCCGAACTCCTGAGCCGCTACCCCAACAGTAAGTATGCTCCTGATGCCCGTCAGCGTATGATTGCCCTTCGTAACCGACTGGCAACTTATGAAATACACGCAGCCAATTATTACCTGAAACGCAAAGCCTATGTTGCTGCTGTTAACCGGGGTAAATATATTGTTGAAAATATGCAGCAAACGCCTGTAGTACCAGAAGCACTTGCTATTATGGTAGAAGGCTACCAACACCTTGGGCTTGTTGAACCCGCCAGCGAAGCCTTGCAAACACTAAGGCTTAACTATCCAAATCACCCATCCCTTGATAAAAACGGCAATTTCACCGGCTACAAGGTATTTGATGATGTCGATCCATCAATCCTTAATACACTGACCTTTGGCTTGTTGGGAGATTCTGGTAGCAAGAAAGCCACAATTCAGGCTTCCAAAGACGCACCTCAGCCACCCCAAACCGTCGAATAATTCTTATCATATCCGCCTCTTGCCTGGTTAAGGCTAGAGGCCCTGAACCAAATCAATATCATGAATATGAACGTAAACTGCCCTCATTGTGGAAAGAAGACAGAGTGGAAACCAGAAAATAAATTTCGCCCTTTCTGCTCAGAGCGATGTAAATTAATAGACTTCGGTGCCTGGGCTAAAGAAGAGCATGTTATTTCTGGAAATAGCGAATTTGATGACTACATGTCAGAAGATAGTTCATCTTCCAAACCAACGGGCAAATAACAGAATAATTTAACGCCAAAAAGAACCAATAGCTGCAACGCCTTGTCCACCACTTTCTTGCACAGTATTGATATCATTTATCCCTAGCCCCCCCAACCAAAATGCAGGTACAACGGACAGTTTGGTCAGCTCTGCTGCCTTCAGCCAACCCAGGGGCATTTTTTCCGGGTGGGTTTTAGTTTTCTGTACAGGTGAAATAGTAATAAAGTCCATAGCAAGCTGATTTGCCAGTTCTACCTCTTTTGCATTGTGACAAGAGGCTGCTAGCCACTGACCAGTCCGTCGAAATCTAACCCAATCATGACTCTCTTTATAAAGCTGTTCAGCCCTAAGATGAATGCCATCACACCAAGGCTCCATCAATAACTCTGGCTCACCTTTTAACAACAACTTCCCTCCGGATTTTTCAATCAAACTATGAAGACGCTTTGCTTTGTTTATATAACTACTAATTGAAAGCCATGGAGCACGAAACTGTATTAGCCGAACCCCCTCACTTAACCTGGCACATACCTTTTCAAAAAGCTCAGACTCATCCTGAAATTTACCCGTCACCATATACTGATCAGGTAGTTTTACGGCATTAAGTATTGGCCCGTTAGCATCAGGAAATTTCAAATTGGACAGTTCACTCTCATCCGCCCACTTTATGTCTTGCCCCTCCATTCCTGAAGGCATGCCCTTCATACTGTTAACTACCCAGGTATCCAGCAAAACAGACTTATCCGGATAATCATATTTAATCTTAATCAACGGCTGATATGACAGGGCATCAATCCCCAGTTCTTCTTTTAACTCCCTCACCAAAGCCTCATTGACAGCTTCACCGGGCTCCACCTTTCCCCCGGGAAATTCCCAATATCCTCCCATATGCTTATCATCAGGTCTTTTGGCAACCAGTATCCGACCATCCTTTCCTTTTATGACAGCAACTGCCACATGAATAATTTTACGATCCATAATATTGAGGTCACTCATCAGATACCCTAATTGGTTTATTTTTACAAAAGTCCGCCGTCTAAAAAAAAGCGAACCCTTAAAAGGTTCGCTCTTCTAAAACATGCCTACGCCAATAGCTATACCAATCAAAGCAGTTAACTGTGTTATGAGTATAGCTTTTAAGCACCAGAAACAAGATAGAGTAACAAAACATAGCTATCGCTATATCAAAGAACTCCAACATTGGATCTAGCACTTAATAACTTGCACAGCAATAGGCTAAGCATTGCAGATGGTTATATCAGGTAATCTTACCGTGGCACTGCTTGAATTTCTTACCAGATCCACAGGGACAAGGCTCATTACGCCCAACCTTGCGCCCTTCCCTGACAAATGGTTGAACAGAAGCTGCTTCAGTATTTTCTCCATCAGCAACCCCACGCTGCCCTTCTTCATCTCCCACTGCAGCTTGAGCTGCTTCATGCTGGAACTGCATACGACGAGCTAACTCTTCCCGACGCTGACGCTCCATTTCTTCGGTTTGATCATCCTGCTGAACCTGTACATGTGACAGTACACGGATGGTATCGTGCTTGATATCCTCGAGCATCTGCTGGAATAGCTCGAACGCTTCGCGCTTGTACTCTTGTTTTGGATTTTTTTGGGCGTAGCCCCTCAAATGAATCCCCTGACGCAAATGATCCATTGTCGCCAGATGCTCTTTCCACTTGTCATCAAGAATACGTAACAAAATATGCTTTTCGAAATTTCTTAAAACTTCACCGCCAGCCATCTCTTCTTTTGTTTTGTATGCCTGGATCACGTCATCAAGAATTTTCTGGCGCAATGCTTCTTCATCAAGACGGTCATCAGCATCCAGCCATTTCTGGACAGGGCAGCTCTGATTCAGCTCAGCAGCAAGACTTTCTTCAAGCCCTTTGACATCCCACTGCTCTTCCAAGCTTTGGGGAGGGATATGCTGATTGATCAAGTTATTGACAACATCTTCTCGCAATGCATCAATGCTTGAAGAGACCTCTTCAGCACTCAGCAATTCATCTCGCTGATTATAAATCACCTTCCTCTGATCATTGGCAACATCATCGTACTCCAGCAACTGTTTGCGAATATCAAAGTTTCGGCCTTCTACCTTCCTCTGTGCTTTTTCAATCGCATTGCTAACCATTCTGTGCTCAATGGCTTCGCCCTTTTCCATCCCCAGAGCCTTCATGAAATTCTTTACCCTGTCAGAGGCAAAGATTCTCATCAGATTGTCCTCCAAAGAGAGATAGAATCGTGACGAGCCAGGGTCTCCCTGACGACCCGCACGCCCTCTCAACTGGTTATCAATACGGCGGGACTCATGTCGTTCAGTCGCAATAATATGCAAACCACCTGCTTCAAGCACCTGTTTATGGCGCTTTTGCCATTCAAGCTTGATTTTTTCAACTTCATCCTGAGAAGGTTCGGCAAACTTAGCAACCTCTGCCTCCCAGTTCCCTCCAAGAGTTATATCTGTACCTCGACCAGCCATATTGGTAGCCAAGGTAATAGTGCCTGGTTTGCCAGCCTGCGCGATTATTTCAGCTTCTTTCTCATGGAATTTGGCATTGAGTACCTGATGCTCCAAACCGGCTGCTTTCAAGGCGCTAGAAAGCAGCTCGGAAGACTCGATGGAAGCCGTGCCCACAAGAACCGGGCGACCTGCAGCAACCGTTTCCTTAATATCAGCAATGATTGCATCATATTTTTCTTCAATGGTCAGATAGACAAGGTCATTATAATCTTTCCGGGCCATTGGCTTATGGGTTGGTATGACCACGACATCCAAACCATAGATTTGCCGAAATTCAAAAGCTTCGGTGTCTGCAGTACCGGTCATACCTGATAATTTGGTGTAATTTCGGAAGTAATTCTGGAAAGTGGTTGAAGCCAGAGTCTGGCTCTCTGCTTGGATAGTCAGCCCTTCTTTAGCCTCAAGAGCCTGATGCAGGCCTTCAGATAGCCTGCGCCCAGGCATTGTGCGTCCAGTATGCTCATCAACGAGCATTACTTCATTACCTTGCACAATGTACTCGACATTTCGGCTAAACAGCACATGTGCTTTCAATGCTGCATTAACATGATGCAATAAGTTAAGGTTTTGTGATGAGTAGAGGCTCTCCCCTTCTGGCAACTTGCCCTCTTTTTGCAAAAGCTCTTCTATGTACTGATGGCCATCCTCTGTTAGTTCGACCTGTCGGCTTTTCTCATCAACAGTATAATGGCCAGGAACCTTTACTTCTCCCTCATTTTCCTCTTCCTGCCTTTTAAGCTGAGGAACTAGTCTGTTCATCTGTTTATAAAGCTCAGAAGAGTCTTCAGCAGGACCAGAGATGATCAGTGGGGTACGGGCTTCATCGATAAGAATGGAGTCAACTTCATCGACGATGGAAAAATGCAGGGCACGTTGGAATTTATCCTCTTGCCTAAATGCCATATTGTCCCGCAGGTAATCAAAACCAAACTCATTATTGGTTCCATAAGTAATATCTGCGGCATAAGCCTGGCGTTTTTCTTCCGGCTCTTGTTGAGGAACAACAACACCAACACTCAATCCTAAAAATTCATAGAGAGCACGCATCCAATTAGCATCACGACGTGCAAGGTAATCATTGACCGTAACAACATGAACCCCTTCCCCAGGAATAGCATTCAGATAGGCAGGCAAGGTAGCAACCAAGGTTTTACCTTCCCCCGTTCTCATTTCAGCGATACGACCTTCATGAAGGGTAATGCCACCTATCAGCTGCACATCGAAATGGCGCATCCCCATAATTCGCTTGCCTGCCTCACGCACAACAGCAAAGGCTTCTGGCAATATCGCATCAAGGGTCTCACCCTGATTAAAACGCTCTTTGAACTCCTTGGTTTTCGCTTTTAGCTCATTATCACCAAGCGCTGAAATTTCCTCTTCAAGGGCATTAACAGCCTTGACCAGCTTACCCATCCGTTTGAGCTGCCGGTCATTTCGGCTGCCTACAATTTTCTTAACTAAAGAAGCAAACATAAGTTGGTTACAGTCCCACACTCAATTTCCGGGCTGTCTCTCCTGCCGACAAACCCGGGCTGCCGGGGCAGACAAGCGCACAATAGCCCAACATTCTATGACAATAACGGCAAAGTCTCACCCATATTAGTTCTATTTCTTTGACCAGGAGGAGAAAAAAGGTTTCAAACGTTTTAAGAAGGCCATATCGTTCTTACAGAGCATTAATTATTTAAAAACAATATGATTGAAATCAATGAAGTACTGTTAATTCAAGAAAACAGTATAATTAAGCAGAATTACTGACGAGCAACATTTCGATATATATAGCTTGTGGGGTCAACTTTTTTACCCTTTTCCAAAACCTCAACATGCACATGATAACCTGTTGCACGGCCTGACCTCCCCATTGCTGCAATAGTCTGCCCCCGCTTGACAATATCGCCCACTTTTACATTAATTGATTCGTTATGAGCGTAGCGGGTTGTATAGCCATTGCCATGATTAATCTCTACTAACATACCATATCCACTACGGTCACCAGCCCAAGTTACCACTCCAGCAGCCATAGCCAATATTTTAGATCCTCGCTTACCAGCAAAATCAATGCCATTGTGCCAAGCAGCCTTGCCAGTAAAAGGGTCTGTCCGCCGTCCAAATCTAGAAGATAACCAGCCTTTTTCAACCGGAAGCCCTGCAATAAAAGCGTCACTATATAAAGTACGACTGGTAAGCAGGGAATCCAATAAATCAAGCTGCTGTTCTCTATTATCTATTTGAATAGCCAGCTGATCAATCGCCTGTATTAGTGTTGGTTTAGCGTAGATATTCGATATTTCAAGAGGTTCTTCAGGTCCACCCACTGCAGGAGGCTCACTAAAATCAAACTCACCATCATTGAGCTTGGCTTTAACTGTCAGCCTTTCACCCAGCGCATCAAGTCGGGTTATACGCCCTTGCAACTCAGCTAGACGTAGCGTCAGGGCATCCAATTCTCTTTCTGCTTCTAGCTTGACTGATTCAATATTCTGCTTTTGATCATCTAAAACTTCCTTCCAGTTTTCCACACCTTCGTATGTCAATAAATTGTCGCCTTTTAGCGTCAACCAAAGATATGTACTTCCCCCCCCCAAACCACCAAAAACCAGAAAGAGAAGCGTAATTGACAAAACAAAACACACAGCAGTCATATGAAAACTACGAGTTCTAGCGGAACTATTTCTGACAATTATCAGCTTCATGCAACATCCTGAACACCTATAAATAACAAAAGAAAATATAAAAAGCTTTTGTTATAAATAATGTGAAAATTCAAGCATCAGATAAAAATCAATATACTATTTAATACATTAGCAATCTTTTTTCAGTTTTGCCGAAATCTATAGTTCAACCAATAAATGTACTAAAAAGGCCGCAAGAGCGACCCCAATCACAGCCAAAAAACTACAAATTTCATGCTACAACAGCGGCAGGCTTCAGGAAGGAAATAGGAGAAGATTGTGTATTATCAAACGTTACTGTTTCCCAGGCTTGTTCATTCGCCAAAAGTTCTCTGACCAACTTATTATTTAACTCATGGCCAGATTTATGGCCAACAAACTGACCTATCAGACTATAGCCCAGCAGATAAAGATCACCAATAGCATCCAGCATTTTATGTTTTACAAACTCATCATGGTATCGGAGCCCATCCTCATTGATAATTCTATAGTCGTCAACAACGACAGCATTATCAACACTCCCACCAAGCGCGAGGTTTTGAGAACGTAAATATTCAACGTCCCTCATAAATCCAAATGTACGAGCCCTGCTTACCTCTTTTACAAAAGAGGTACTGGAAAAATCAATTGATGCAGACTGAGAACGACTCTGAAAAACCGGATGATCAAAATCAATACTAAAACTTACTTTAAAGCCGTTATATGGTTTAAAGGTTGCCGACTTATCTCCATCAGATACTGTAATTTCCTTTTTAATACGAATAAATTTTTTAGGCGCATTTTGCTCCTGAATTCCAGCAGACTGGACCAAAAAGACAAAGGGTCCTGCACTGCCATCCATTATTGGAACTTCGTGTGCACTGACCTCTACATAAGCATTATCAATGCCAAGTCCAGCTAACGCTGAAAGTAAATGCTCAACAGTATCAATGCGAACGCCATTCTTTTGCAAAGAAGTACAAAGGGTCGTCTGCCCTACACTTAAAGCATGAGCGGGAATCTCAACAACCGGCTCGAGGTCTGTCCGACAAAAAATAATACCGGTATCTACAGGGGCTGGTTTGAGAGTCAAATAAACCTTCTCTCCCGAGTGCAGGCCCACTCCTGTAGCACGAATAATGTTTTTCAGAGTACGCTGTCTGATCATGATAACGCTATTCCGTGACCTTTTAGGCCCCTGTTATTTGGATGCAATTAGACATTGTAACAAAAGTTACACACGACACAAGCGGTTCGACTTTCCACCTGCTCATTCAATCCGCCTGCCTGCGCAGAAAAGCTGGTATATCCAAATAATCAACATTTTCTGAGGAAGGAACAGTCTGCTTTTCGGGTGACTCTTTCACAGAGTCTCTTTCATTAGCATCTTTATTCCTGAGCACAGTTGGGATATCTAACGTATTGACATCTAAAGAACCATCAGGTTTTGTTGATTTCGGCTTATTACCCCCTTCAACCATTTTAAGATCCTGCTTATTCGTTACAGCAGAACCAAGACCCGTTGCAACAACTGTAACCCTCAACTCATCAGTCATTTCAGGATCAATTACAGTGCCAACTACAGTTGTGGCATTATCTGAAGCGAACTCTCTTACTGTATCTCCTACTTCATGGAACTCACCTACTGATAAATCAAGGCCTGCCGTAATATTAACCAGCACCCCACGTGCACCTTGCAGGTTGACATCTTCCAAGAGAGGACTACGAATTGCTTTCTCAGCAGCTTCAATTGCTCTATTTGAGCCTGTGGCAGACCCGGTTCCCATCATCGCCATGCCCATTTCAGACATAACAGTGCGAACATCAGCAAAGTCAACATTAATCAAGCCATCCCTCGTAATCAATTCAGAAATCCCCTGAACGGCCCCTAGCAGTACATCATTTGCAGCACCAAAAGCATTTAGCAGGCTGACATCTCGTCCTAACACAGGCAGCAACTTCTCATTAGGAATAGTAATTAATGAATCAACACTATCCTGAAGCTCCTTCATACCCTCCTCTGCCACTTGCATACGGCGACGCCCCTCAAATGAAAAAGGCTTTGTCACAACAGCGACAGTAAGGGCTCCCATATCCCTGGCCACTTGCGCTACAACAGGAGCAGCCCCTGTTCCAGTACCACCTCCCATTCCTGCAGTAATAAACACCATATCAGAACCAGATAGTATTTCTGCTATACGATCCCGATCCTCCATAGCCGCCTCGCGACCAACTTCTGGATTGGCACCAGCTCCAAGCCCCCGAGTTATTGATGCCCCAAGCTGCAGATGGGTATGAGCCTGTAGATGCTGTTTTTTCAGGGCTTGCGCATCTGTATTAGCACAGACAAACTCCACGCCTTCCAGCTGGCTATTGAGCATATGGCAAACAGCGTTACCACCACCACCACCAACTCCTATGACCTTGATGACCGCCTCCTGCGGTATGTTATCTACCAATTCAAACATGGCTTTCTCCTTTTTCACCTTAAACTATGCATTCTTTCAAAAATAAAAACGGTGCTTAATCAGAACTGACCCTGAAACCACGTTTTGATACGACCCATCAGAGTATGACCCTGATTACTGAAAACAGCCTCGCGACGCCCATCTTTCTGAGCATTTCGACCATAGTGCAACAGGCCTACACCAGTAGAATAAATCGGATTGTGTACAACATCATTCAACCCTTTAACCTCTAGAGGAAGACCTAATCTCACAGGCATATGAAAAATCTCCTCTGCAAGTTCTACAGCCCCCTCCATCTTAGCTGTACCTCCAGTCAACACGACACCCGCTGGTATTAAATCTTCAAAGCCACTGCGTCTTATTTCTGCATGTATCAAAGAAAACAACTCGTCATAACGAGGCTCTACCACTTCTGCCAAAGCCTGCCGTGAAAGCTCTCGAGGCGGGCGGTCACCAACACTGGGCACCTTCACAGCTTCATCAGCTCCAGCCAATTGAGCTAAAGCACAAGCATATTTTATCTTTATATCTTCAGCATTCTGAGTAGGCGTTCTCAAAGCCATAGCAATATCATTTGTCACCTGATCCCCCGCAATAGGGATAACAGCTGTGTGCCTGATAGCACCATCAGTAAATATGGCTATATCCGTCGTTCCACCACCGATGTCTACCATACAAACACCGAGTTCTTTTTCATCTTCAGATAGAACAGAGTAACTAGACGCCAGTTGCTCCAAGATAATATCATCCACCTCAAGACCACAGCGTCGGATACAATTCTCTATATTCTGTGCTGCGTTGACGGCACATGTCACCAAATGTACTTTAGCCTCCAAACGAACACCCGACATACCCAAAGGTTCTTTAACACCCTCCTGGGTATCAATAACATACTCTTGTGGCAAGATGTGAAGAATCCGCTGATCCGCAGGAATAGCTACAGCCTGTGCTGCATCAATGACCCTGTCAATATCTGCCGGAGTTACCTCTCTCTCCCTAATCGCAACAATTCCATGGGAGTTCAAACTCCTAATATGATTCCCAGCAATACCAGCATAAACCGAGTGAATTTGACAACCCGCCATCAATTCAGCTTCTTCTACTGCTCTTTTGATCGCATGAACCGTTGAATCAATATTCACGACAACCCCCCGCTTCAAGCCTCTTGAAGCGTGCGAGCCAATACCAATAATATCAATTTCACCATCAAGGGTAATTTCACCCACAATGGCCACCACCTTGGATGTGCCAATGTCTAACCCAACAATCATGCTTCCATTATCTGCCGATGTCATGGCATCAATCTTCCTAAACCACAAAAACAGTCATTATCAGAACCTTTACCCGCAGAGACATTAATCACTAGCCCAAGCCACAGAGGCGCCATTAACATAACGCAAGTCAATGCGCCTTACTCGGCTCCACTTTGGCTCCAGTCGAGCATGATAAAGACGAACAAGCCGTTGGAGCCTCTCCATTCTGTGGTCCCGGCCAATATTGACCTCAACACTACCAATATTGAAACGCCACGAACCTGTAGTACTAAGTTCCAAACTACTAACCATCAACCCCAAAGGCCTTAACAGCTGACTAATCGCCAAATACTGCTGCATGATCTCTTGAGCGTAGCTCTCTGGTCCATCAAGAACAGGCAGCTTTACGAACCCTGTAATATCAAGTGGCAGAAAGACCTCTCCTTCAGCAGTAATCAACTGCTTCTGATGCCAGCGGGCAACAGGCTCTTTTTCTTCAAGCGTTATTAATAGCCTGTCAGGCCATCTTTTTTTTGCCGATACTTCACTTATCCAGGGTTCCAACAAAAGCCTCTCACGAACAGCATCTAAATCAAATTGAAAAAAACGCCTATGCAAATAAGGCTTTAATAATACCTTCACATCCCTTTGTTGAAAAAAATCAAATGAACCATGGACTTCCACCCGTGCTATCGGCTGATTTAACCAAGACAATAGCTTCGGCCAAAACACGACGAGCATCACAATAATGCTTGCCAATAATATTATTTGCAGCCCTCGTACTACAGAAGGAAAGCCTTTTTTCCGACTTGCTTTTCGCAAAATACCTCTGCGTCTTGTTTGGAAAGCAGATTTATTTCCTAAGGAATTCAAAACATCTACTCTCGCTTCATCCTTCACCAGCAATCGCACCTACACCACTACTGTTTACACACTAGCCTCTGATAAATGCTGTAATTCTGAACTATCCTTGGCTTTGCAGGATGCAAGTATCTCAACAACAAGCTCTTCAAACGTCAAACCTGCAGCCTTCGCCGCCATAGGAACCAAGCTATGATCTGTCATACCCGGAACTGTGTTTGCCTCAAGCAACCAAAACCGACCATTAGCATCCTGCATAAAATCAACCCGCCCCCAACCACTACAGCCAAGAACCTCGAAAGCAGTCAACGCGATGGCCTGCATCTCTTGTTCTTGCGCAGGTTTTAAGCCACAAGGCACAGTGTACCCCGTATCGTCCGAAAGATACTTTGCCTCATAATCATAGAAACTGCCTTCCACATCAATTCTAACAGCAGGGAGGGCCTGACCATTAACAATGCTGACGGTGAACTCCAAACCATCAATATATTGCTCTACCAGCACGGGACCATGATGTTTACTCGCAATTTCCCAAGCCTTATTAAGATCTTGCTCTCGCTCAACCTTAGTAACACCTACACTGGAGCCTTCCTGGCTAGGTTTGACAAAAGCAGGCAAAAGAGAGAAACAGTGCTTCAAATCTGCAGCAGAATTGACAAGCTGGAACGCAGGTGTTGGCAAACCGACAGACTGCCAAAGCAATTTACTCCGGTATTTATCCATAGCAAGAGCAGATGACAAGACATCACTTCCAGGATAAAGAATACCTAAATGCTCCAACACCCCCTGTATTGTACCATCCTCCCCTCCGGTTCCATGCAAAGCAATAAATGCCATATCGGCGTTATAATCAAGCAATTGCTTAACCGTATTTTCAGCAGTATCAATGAGTTGACACTCTATACCCGATGCTTGTAACGCCGAGTAAATTCTTTCGCCCGAGGCCAGACTTACCTCTCTCTCAGCAGAACGACCGCCAAAAAGAATCGCAACTTTACCAAAACTTATAGCACTGCTGTAATCAGCTATTTGCTTATATTTCATTACTAGCCCCCTATAGTCCCACACCAGCTTTTCCCAGCTGTGCAGCTAAAGCACCGATATCTCCAGCCCCCTGAGTCAACAGTATATCGCCTTCTTTAATTACACACGAAAGCACATCAGCAATATCACCAGACTGACTGACAAACATGGGCTCGACCTGGCCTCTCTGACGTATGCTACGACAGAGGCTTCGACTATCGGCACCTGCAATAACAGCTTCCCCTGCCGAATAAACCTCCATCATTAACAGCACATCGACTTTTGATAAAACCTCTACAAAATCCTCATATAAATCTCGAGTTCTAGTGTACCGATGAGGCTGGTAAATCATTACAAGGCGCCGGTCTGGCCATCCCTTACGAACAGCATTGATTGTTGCAGCAACTTCAGTTGGGTGATGACCATAATCATCAACCAGCATGACACCACCCACTCGAGTTTTAAAATTATCATGCACCTGAAAACGGCGGCCAACGCCTTCAAACTGCTTAAGACCTTTAACAATAACACTATCTGGCAAGCCCTCATCAGCCGCTACAGCAAAGGTTGCAAGGGAATTTAAAACGTTATGACTGCCAGGAATACTGATTTCAACAGCCAGATTTTCAGCCCTATCTTTCCGTTGAACATCAAAACAGGTATGCATACCATTCTGGCGGGCATTAACTGCCCGATAATCAGCATCCTCGCTATAGCCGTAGGTAATCACCTGTCGCTTAATTTTAGGCATCAATTCACGAACAACCGGACAGTCAATACATACGACAGCAACACCATAAAATGGGAGATTATGTAAAAACTCAATAAATGTACTCTTCAGTTTTTCAAAATCTCCACCGTATGTAGACATATGGTCAGCATCAATATTGGTAACAATAGCTACCATTGGCTGTAAATGCAGAAAAGAAGCATCAGATTCATCAGCTTCTGCCACCAAATAGCGGCTTCCACCTAGCTTGGCATTAGTACCGGCAGAGTTCAGTCGTCCTCCTATAACAAAGGTAGGATCCATGCCACTATAGCCCAACACAGATGCTATAAGACTGGTTGTTGTAGTCTTTCCATGAGTCCCGGCAACAGCGATACCATGTCGATAACGCATCAGTTCTGCAAGCATTTCGGCTCTGGGAACGATGGGGATCCGCCTTGACTGCGCACCTAGTACTTCAGGATTATCATTAGAAACAGCCGTTGAAGTGACAACAACATCAGCTTCAGAAACATTGCTGCTCTGATGACCAGTATAAATATGGGCACCCAGGCTTTTCAGTCGGTCAGTAACCGGAGATTGTTTCAAGTCTGAACCAGAAATACTATATCCTTGGTTCAGTAAAACCTCTGCTATACCGCACATACCTGAACCACCAATGCCCACAAAGTGAATTCTTCTGATTCGCCTCATCTCTGGAACAGCAACAACAGGAATATGGCGTTTTAAATCAGCCATGACAAACCTCCAAACAGCGGTCTGCTACATCATGGGTTGCCTGAGATCGACCAACAGCCTTTGCGGCGGCTGCCATTAACGTCAGGCGTGCAGGATCTGTACTCAGGTCTATCAATAACCTTGTCAAAGTTTTTTCATCCAATTGTTGTTGCTGAACCATCAAGGCAGCACCTTGTTTGACCAGATAGTGGCCATTTGCTGTCTGGTGATCATCAACGGCGTAAGGGAAAGGTATAAGGATGGCTGGTCGACCTGCAACCGCCAACTCAGATACAGTAAGCGCTCCCGAACGACATAGTACTATATCAGCCCAGGCATACGCCTGAGCCATGTCATCAATAAAGGGTTCAACCCTGTATGGTTCTATTCCCTCATTTTTAAGCACCTGGTAGTCACTCAGGCATCGCTCAATATTATTTTTCCCAGTCTGGTGCCAAATACTTATTTTATCTTTACATTGGGCAAGCACAGATGGGATAAGGCTATTAATAGCTACTGCACCTCTACTTCCACCCAATACCAGTAATTTTAAAGGCTGACCTGAATGATAGCTATCATTAATACAAATCGAAGATCTTACCGGATTTCCTGTAGTATAAATCTTTCTTTTTAAACCCTTTACACTTTTTGCCTGCCCAGAAAATGTTTCAGGAAAAGCCTCAAGAACCCGGGATGCAATTCTAGCTAACAGTCTATTGGTCAAACCAGGAATTGCATTTTGCTCATGAATCACAAGAGGGATGCCCAACAATCGCGCAGCTACACCACCAGGCCCTGTAACATATCCCCCCATTCCCAGTACACAGAGGGGCTTTTGTTGTTTAAGTATCTTCATGGCCTTTATCAAGGATAATGCAATACGCCAAGGAGCCTTAAACAATAAATCAACTTTTTTACCCCTCAAGCCAGTTACAGGAATAAAACTGATATCAAACCCATATTTAGGAACTAATTCCGCTTCCATGCTATCAGGCGTACCAAGCCAGTGAATAGCATACCCCCGGGACCGTAGCTCAGCAGCAGAGGCCAGCGCAGGAAATATATGCCCCCCGGTACCTCCAGCCATAATAACAATTGTTGTAGAACGCTGCTCATGCTGAGCCATTTTTTTGTTTTTCCCTCTCTCGCTCTTTATCGTTTTCCTGTCTTCGCTCATAGTCAATTCGAAGCAAAATTCCAAATGCCAGGCAGTTGATCAAGAGACTACTGCCTCCGTAGCTAATTAAAGGTAATGCTAGCCCTTTAGTTGGCAGCAGTCCGGTGTTGACACCAATATTTATTAGTGCCTGACTAATAAAAAGAAGTGCAATGCCGTATGCTACAAAACCATGGAAAAGCAGTCCTGAACGCTCAGATCTAAAGCCAATCTGCAGAGAACGCCAGGCAACAAAAATTAATAGAACCAGTACAGTCAAACTACCTATAACACCCAGCTCTTCTGCCAGTACTGCATAAACAAAATCAGTGTGAGCTTCAGGCAGATAAAACAGTTTTTGAATACTATTACCCAGCCCTTCACCAAACCACTCCCCTCGCCCAAAAGCAATAAGGGACTGCGTAAGCTGATAACCACTACCAAAAGCATGGGCCCAAGGGTCCATATAAGATGTTAGCCGGGCCATTCTATAGGGTTCAGCAATGATCAGCAGCACAATCATTCCTGCCATACACAGAATTAAAACTATAAACGGCAGTAGCCTGGCTCCAGCCATAAAGATCATACCCAAAGAGGCACCCATCAATACCACTAAGGAACCAAAGTCAGGCTCAAGCAACAGTAGCAGGGCTGAGATGCTAAGCACCATCATAGGCTTCATAAAACCAAGCCATTGAGTTCTAACCTCATCAAGACGCCTTACCAAGTATGCAGCCAGGTAGATAACTATACAAAGTTTAGCTGCTTCAGAAGCCTGCAGGTTAAATAACCCCAATGGGATCCAGCGAACACTGCCATTTATTTCACGCCCAACGATCAACACAAGAACCAATAGACCGAATGCCAGAAATAGCAGCGCCCAACTGTAGTGCTGGATTTTTGCAATGGGTATGGCCAGCATCACCATCATAAAAAACAGCCCAGCACATACAAAGATTCCCTGTTTGAACAATATATGGAAAGGACTGGAAAACAAACTACTAGACACATCCAGCGAAGCAGAGCTGGCCATTACCAAACCAATTAAAATCAGTGACAGTAAAGCCCCAAACAGAGTAAGGTCGATATACCGTATATTGCCTTCACTAAGGCATGGCGACGCTTTCTGTTGAGTTAACACAGCGTCTCCTTTTCTAACAAATTTTTCACAAGACGAACAAACCGTTCGCCCCGCTGTTCAAAACTATCAAACATATCAAAGCTGGCACAGGCTGGGGCTAACAAAATAGCATCCCCTTCCGTACTTGCTTCCTGACTAGCAATCACGGCCGCTTCCAGCGTTTTCGCATAATCAATAGAAACCCAACCCTCTAACTGTTTCTCAATAAGAGGAGCATCTCTCCCAATTAGAATAACTTTGCGAACATAACGGCTGACTGGCGGCTGGAGTTCAGAGAAATCGGCCCCTTTACCATCTCCACCAGCGATCAGAATAAGCTTGCCTGCTATTTCAGTCCCCAGACCCTCTATTGCAGCGATACAAGCTCCCACATTGGTCGCCTTAGAGTCATTGAACCAGCTTACCCCATTAGCTTCTGCCACCCATTGACAGCGATGAGCCAACCCTGGAAATCTTTCAAGCGCCTCAAGCATGGCTTTTAACTCAATACCAGCAGCCTCTCCTAATGCCAAGGCAGCCAGTGCATTCATATGATTATGACGGCCCAAGATACGCATATTGGATGTATCAAGCAGCTTTTCATGGCCTCTGCAAAGCCAGTAGCTACCGTCTACAGCCTGAAGGCCATACTGACCCAAATCAGGCTTTTTAGACGTAAAGCCAACAGCGGGAATATTACTTGGAATAAGCGGAGTTGTTAGAGAGTCATCCAGATTGTAAACCGCTGATTTACAATTCCGATAGATCCTATGTTTAGCTGCATGGTATTCGACAACAGATGCATACCGATCCATATGATCAGGACTAAGATTTAAAACAGTAGCTGCACTTGCCTGAAGAGAGTGAGTCGTTTCAAGCTGAAAACTGGAGAGCTCAAGGACATAGAGATCAACATCATTATCCAACAAGTCAAGAACAGGGGTACCAATATTCCCCCCTACAGCCACTTTCAACCCTGCCTGTCGAGCCATACATCCGAGCAGTGTTGTTACTGTACTCTTACCATTGGAACCTGTAATAGCTATGACTGGCTTCTCTCCGATCTCTCGGCAAAAAAGCTCTATATCACCGATAGCTTTCACACCATGAGCTATGGCATGAGTAATTTCTGGCTGAGCTAGGGATATACCTGGGCTAACCACTAGCTCGTCTGCTGCCATTAGTACATCGACATCAAACCCTCCAAGAAAAACTGGAACCTCAGGGAGCTGCTCCACTAATTCCTTCAATCCTGGGGGCTCCTGCCGACTATCGATAACAGAAAATGGAGTACCTTTTTGAGCCAAAAATCGAACACATGACATACCAGTCTTGCCTAGACCGACTACAACACGCCTGCAGCTTGAACCGATAAGTGCCACTCACTATCTCCATTTTCAATTATCTGTCTGGCTAAAACATTCAGCCCAAAGCCCATTAAAGTTAACGAATCTTAAGGGTTGCCAGACCAATCAACACCAATACCAGGGTAATAATCCAAAAACGAACAATGACCCTTGGCTCAGGCCAACCTTTGAGTTCAAAGTGATGATGCAGTGGAGCCATTCTGAAAATACGACGCCCGGTTAACTTAAAAGAAGCCACCTGCAAAATTACCGAAACAGTCTCCATCACAAATACACCGCCCATGATAATCAGGACAATTTCCTGGCGGACAATGACGGCAATAACGCCAAGGGCAGCACCTAATGCTAATGCCCCTACATCCCCCATAAAAACCTGGGCTGGGTAGGTATTGAACCAGAGAAAGCCAAGCCCTGCACCAGCAATCGCACCACAAAACACGACCAACTCACCGGATCCAGGAATTGCAGGAATCAGCAAATACTGCGCAAAATTTGCATGGCCACTGACATAGGCAAACACCCCTAGAGCAGCACTCACTAAAACAGTCGGCATAATTGCCAAGCCATCGAGGCCGTCCGTAAGATTTACGGCGTTACTGGTTCCAACCACTGTCAAGTAAGTCAACAGAACAAATGCAGGCCCCAACTGTATCGAGATATTTTTAAAAAAGGGTACAATTAAAGCTGTTTCTGCCGGTCCTTGGGCCGTATAGTAAAGAAATAGCGCAGCACCCAATCCTGCTAAAGACTGCCAAAAATATTTCCAGCGTGCGGGCAATCCCCTTGAACTTTTCTCCACAACCTTACGGTAGTCATCTACCCAACCAACGGCGCCAAATACACCGGTGACCAGCATGACAACCCAGATATATTTATTGGCCAGATTACTCCATAACAAGGTGCTAATCGCTATTGACACCAAAATCAAGGCACCACCCATCGTGGGTGTACCGGCCTTGCTTAGGTGGCTCTTTGGACCATCGTCACGAACACTCTGACCAATTTGATGATAGCTAAGACGCCTTATCATATAAGGCCCTAACCACAAACTAATACCCAGCGCCGTTAGCACACCAAAAATAGCTCTCAGCGTCAGGTATTTAAAAATCGCAAATCCGTGATAATACTGAGATAAAAAATCTGCCAGCCAGAGCAGCATCTAGCGCTCTCCCTCATATTCCGGCCCCACCAGAGACCTCACTACATCCAACATTTCCATGCCTCTCGAGCCCTTAACAAGCACCGACATCTTTTCTTCTGAATCATTCTTCATCAAGGCTTTAATCCAGCTAGTCAATGCTGCCTTACTCTCGAAATGACGCCCTTTCTCACCAAACTCTTGACTGGCTAGCCTGGCTTTTTCACCAAAGCTAACGAAGTAATCAACCCCTTGCGTTCTAGCATAAGAGCCAACATCTTTATGCCGCTCTTCAGAAGCACTACCCAGATCCAGCATATCCCCAAACACCATGACAGTGTCTCCAGAACAATCAGCCAAAAGATCCACTGCAGCCAGGGTCGCTTTGGGATTAGCATTGTAGGTTTCATCAAAAACAACAATACATTTTTTGTACTCGGCTGGAGCTAGCTGATAACGCAAACCACGCCTTTGGTAAGGGCGCGCATTTTCCAGCCCCTGAACAATAATGTCCAGTCCTATTCCGACAGCTGCAGCAGCAATAGCGGCACAACATGCATTAGCTACCTGGTGCTGCCCCCAGAAAGCAAGTGATATAGGCCTTTTTTGCTTATTTAGGTGGAGGTCAAATTTCATACCATTGTCGGCTGTTTTAATATTAGTGGCGTAACAGTCTGCTTCGGGGTTATCAATACCGAAGCTCACGATCTTACGCCCAGCAACAGTCTTGGTTCGCTCAAACCACTGCTGAAAAAAAGCATCATCCCGGTTTAAAACAGCTATCCCATTATTTCCCAGTGAATCGAGGATAAACCCCTTTTCATAAGCAACACCTTCAACTGATTTCAAATCAGCCAGATGCGCTTCAGCCGCATTCGTTATAATCGCAACCGCAGGACGAGCCATCTTGGCTATATAGTTAATTTCACCTGGAGAGCTGGTTCCAAGTTCAATCACAGCAGCATCGTGAGCAGCCTCTATCTGAAATAGAGTTAAAGGCACACCAAAGCCGTTATTTAAGTTGCCGCGGGTAGACAGCACATTGCTCTGTTCAGATAAAATAGCCGCTAACATCTCTTTAACAGATGTTTTGCCACAGGAGCCTGTAACCGCCAGTAACACCCCCTGAAACTGCTCACGATTCAAACTCCCCAGCTGCCCCAGCGCTTGAAAAGTATCTTTAACAAGGATTTGCGGTAAAGAGGTATCATCGATTCTCCGTTCGACAACTGCAGCCCTTGCACCCGCTTGTTCTGCCTGAGCTAAATAGCGATGCCCATCAAAATGAGGACCTTTAATTGCTATAAACAACTCGCCCTCATTTAGAGACCGGGTATCAATACTTATTCCTGTTATCTCTTTATTCGAGCGCTCCGATCCCAGCAACTGCCCTTCAAGGTGATGAGCAATCTCATCGAGAGTAAAAGGCTTGATCATGCTGCCCCCCATAAACGTAACGCCCTACTGGCATGGTCTCGATCATCAAACGGGTACCTAATACCATTAACCTCTTGGTATGTTTCATGCCCTTTCCCAGCAATAACCACAATATCATCTGCATTAGCCTGCCTGACTGTATCAGCAATAGCCTCAGCACGATTAACGACCACTGTCACCCTTCCTTTATTATCACTCTGAACCCCCTCTAAGGCATCAGCAATAATTGCCTCAGGAGCTTCTGTTCTGGGATTATCACTGGTAACAATGACTTGATCAGCACCAGCAACAGCTGCAGACATCATCATAGGGCGTTTTCCCCTGTCTCGATCACCACCACAGCCAAAGAGACAGATAAGCCGTTTAGCTCCGTGCTCTCTAAGAGTGTTGAGCACACTTCCCAAAGCATCCGGTGTATGGGCATAATCAATAATAACCAAGGGCTTCCCCTGTCCACCAAGTCTCTGCATACGGCCTGGCACTGTTGTTAACTTTGGAATCCCTGAAACAATTGCGCTCAAGTCGAACCCCTGCACACCCAGTGCCGCTATAACTGTCAGCAGGTTTTCTATATTAAAGCGCCCCATCAGCGGCGTTTTTACTGGGTAAAAACCCCAAGGAGAATGGATATTAAACGCAAGCCCTTGCTGCAATAATTGAATATCAGAGGCATAAACGTCAGCTTCTTTATTTGTTTGAGACCAGGTAATAACGTTTACATGATCAGGGCATGCTTCCAGCATCAAGCCACTATAGGGATCATCTTTGTTGATAACGGCATGTTTCAAATCACAATCAGAAAAAAGCATGGTTTTGGCTTCAGCGTAATCATCCATACTATTGTATGAATCCAGATGATCACGACTGATATTGGTAAAGACACCCACCTCAAAGCTGACACCATTTACTCGCCCCTGCTCCAAACCGTGGGAAGAAACTTCCATAGCCAGGTTCAGGCAATCTTGTTCAACAAGACTGGTCATAAATTCATAAATGGAAAGCACGTCAGACGTTGTATTGAGCATTGAGTGAAGATTCCCCGGTTGCCCCCTACCCAACGTACCCATCAAAGCACAAGGAACCTCAATAGCAGACAGCAACTGAGTAATAAACCAGCAGCAAGACGTTTTACCATTGGTGCCTGTCACTCCTACAACGTTAACATTTGCCGCAGCAGCCGAATAATAACGCTTGGCCAGATAGCCGACCCTTTCCCCTAGCCCAACTACTGGAATAATCGGAACACCTTCTTCAAAAACACGCTTTAGATGCTCCTCATCATTGCAGGCCTCTACCAATACGGCAGCAGCACCTTGCTTAATGGCAGGAAAAATATAATCCCTGCCATCAGAAGCGATACCAGGAATAGCTAAAAACAGCTCGCCTCCCATAATCTTACGACTATCGATAGCCAGCCCTGAAATCACCTTGTCGTTCTCTACAGGAGCCATATTCAGCTCCAGCAGTACATCATTTAACGTTTCGATTGGCATTCCTGTCATTACCGACCCTGCTTTAACCTAGGGTTATCAAAAATAAATTCAACCCGATTTATCCCGCATCCCCCAGATCATCTGCTACCACTGTTCGGTCTGCCGTCAGAACATCTCTTTGCTCAGGAGGAACACCCAGCATGCGAAGAGCACTGGCATTTACCTTGGAGAAAACGGGCGCTGCAGTAAGACCTCCATAGTAACCTCTGTCAGTAGGTTCATCGATAACGATAACTGTTGCCAGACGTGGATTATCAATAGGTGCAATACCTGCAAATACACCGATATGACGATCATTAGAATAGCCACCACTACCGACTTTTCGAGCCGTTCCAGTTTTACCTCCTACCTTATAAGCCTGTACCTTGGCTCGCCGGCCCGATCCAGCTTGAACCACTGTTCCAAGCATATCCAGCACGTCCATCGCAACCCGCTCATCCATTACCCGGGTGCCCTTTGGAGCAACATCACGCTTAATTAAAGATAAAGGTCTCATAACACCTTTAGCACCCAGTACCGTATAAGCTTGAGCCAGCTGTAAAGGCGTGACAGTTAAGCCATAACCAAAAGACAGGGTGGCTACCTCAATATTGCTCCAACGATCACGATAAGGCAGATAACCGGTGCTTTCACCAGGGAATCCCACTCCTGTTGCCTGTCCAATACCCACGCGCCTTAACATATCCAGGACAGCATCAACGCCAATACCCAAAGCCATCTTGGTTACACCAATATTACTGGATTTAGTCAATACGGAGGTCACATCAAGCTGACCATAGTTTCGAATATCACGAACGGTGTCGCGCCCAATTCGCATGTAACCAGGTGTGGTATTGACAGGTGTATTTTTATTGTATTTGCCTGATTCGAGTGCTGCGGCAACAGTAAACGGCTTAAGTGTAGAGCCGGGTTCAAGGACGTCGGTGACTGCCCTGTTGCGCATCCGCCAGGCCTTCATCTCTGCCCGATTATTTGGGTTATAGGAAGGCTGGTTAACCATTGCCAGGACTTCACCGGTTTGTACATCCACCATCACCAAAGAGCCCGCTCTGGCTTTATGACGATCAACCGCTTTTTTTAATTCCCTGTAAGCCATATATTGCAGTCCCAGATCAATGCTGAGCATTAACTCCTTACCCGGTTCTGCACTTTCCACCAGCTCTGCCTGTTTAGCCAGATTACCTCTACGATCTTTTAAGTAACGGATTTTTCCGGGAGAACCCTTCAACCAATTATTATAACCGAGCTCAATACCTTCTTGCCCCGCTTCATCAATGTCCGTAAAACCAACCAAATGAGAAGTTACTTCACCTGCCGGATAGTAACGTCGATGCTCCTCCATCATCTGAACGCCCGGTATTTTCAAGGCCAATACTTGCCGCCCCTGCTCTGGTGTCAAATGGCGCTTAAGGTACATAAACTCCTTGCCACGATTAGCTGAAATACGCCTGGCAAGTACCTGTTTTTTGATACGAAGCTGTTTAGCCAGCTCACCCCAGCGCTCTTTAACTGCAAAAAGGTCATTCGGATCAGCCCAAATTGTCATCACAGGGGTACTGACTGAAAGAGGCTTACCATTACGGTCAAAAATAACCCCTCGGTGAGCAGGCAGCTGCTCATAACGAACAGACCGCTTATCACCCTCATTTTGAAGGAAATGCCTGTCCAGCAGCTGAAGATCAACAATTCTATAACCTATTGCCAGACCAGCAACAACCAAAAGACATTGAAGTACCGCAAGACGCCAGCGATTAGACGGCTCTTTGTTGGTGCGGTTATTTTTGTTTTTCATTGCACCACCATGTTAATTTGACCCGGGGAAGGCACCTCCATATTCAGCTCTTCCCTAGCAATTCGCTCAACCCTGCCTGGCGAAATTAATGTGCTATGTTCCAGCAGTAAACGCCCCCACTCAACCTGAGCCCGATTTCTTTTTTCCAGCTCTTGCTGAAGCTGGTTATGTAATCGACGATTCTCATAAGCTGAATAGCTAACACCAAAGCCAGATAACAGTACCAATAGCAACAGAAACCCTGCTGGAAGATTTTTCTTAGCACACAAGGCCAACAGTGGTTTCATATCCATAATCAGGCCAGTTTCTCTGCTATCCGCATAATGGCACTTCTTGCCCTGGGGTTCATACTCACCTCTTCTTCTGAAGGCTTTATAGCCTTCCCAAGTGATTTCAATCTTTTATTCAGTTGATCATCCCTGACTGGAAGCCAACTGGGCAGAGGGTCACCTTTCTCATGTTTACGAATAAAACGTTTAGCAATCCTGTCTTCCAGAGAGTGGAAACTAATGACAACCAGACGGCCACCAGGCTTGAGCAATTCAAGCGCCTTATCCAAACAATCAATTAGATCATCAAGCTCTCTATTAATGTGAATTCTTATCGCTTGAAAAGCTCGGGTAGCGGGATGTTTATGCCGTTCTTTTTTAGGGCATGCAGCTGCAATTATTTGCGCAAGCTTCCCTGTGGTAACAATAGGGTTAATTTCACGCTCCTGCACAATGGCTCGTGCCATCCGCCTGGAAAATCGCTCTTCTCCGTACTCCCAAAGCACCTTGCTGATTTCCTGTTCCTCAGCAACAGCGAGCCAATCGGCAGCACTCTGTCCTTGAGCATGATTCATGCGCATATCCAAAGGCCCGTCATTCAAAAAACTGAAGCCCCGCTCTGGAGAGTCCAGCTGAGGGGATGACACACCAAGATCCAGTAGAATGCCATCGACCCCCCCAACATTGGGTAGTTCATTCAGCTCAGAGAACGAACCGTGATAGATAACAAAACGGTCATCCTGACGACTTAGTGCCTCACCAACAGCTACCGCTGCAGGATCCTTATCGATTCCATAAAGGCAGGCATCTCCAGAAAGACGCTCAAGAATTGCTCGACTGTGCCCTCCTCGTCCAAAAGTACCATCCACATAGGTACCCTCTGGATTAGTGATCAGAGCATCTACGGCTTCAGTCAATAGCACGGTTTTGTGCTGTTCAGATATTTCCATCATTTATAACGACAACGATTGCAATTCTTCCGGCGTTTCACTCGAGGCACTCGCCTCTTGTAAATACTGGTCCCGACAATTTCCCCAGCTGCCCTCATTCCAAAGCTCAAACTTCTTACCTTGTCCCAGCAAGATGCAGCGCTTTTCAAGCCCGGCATAATCTCTTAAAAGGGGAGGAACAAGGATACGCCCACTACCATCAATATCAAGGTCGGTAGCATGGCCAATAAGAAGGCGCTGGATCCGGCGAGTCATCGGATGAAAACTGGGGAGTGCTTCAATTTTTTTCTGAATGGTCTCCCATTCATCAAGCGGGTAGATCAGCAGACAGGGCTCATCGGTATCTATAGTCGCAACTAAGGAACCATCACAACGGTCAAGCAAAAGCTGCCGATAACGGGTAGGTATTGCTAACCGCCCCTTGGCATCAAGATTAATCGCATTGACCCCACGAAACAAATTCCACGCTCCTTGGAATGACTGCCCTTGTTTTCCTATTTAATCCAATTATCCCCACTTCTACCCACAATACACCACTCAAGGACACTATAGAAATGTGTAGAATCCACGTCAAGCGCAGCTTTTATGGAAAAAGTCATTTTTATGACAGCTCTGACACAGGCAAAATCATTAACCAAAAAGGTATAAAAACCATATAAATTAAGGGTCTAGGAGAGATAGCCTAAGGAGAAAAGATGCATAAACAGAGGTGTTTAAAAAACAAACAGCGAGAAGAAACAGAGTATTTATTTCAAAGAAAGATAAAGAAAAGATGCAAGTTGGCCTGTAAGCCGGGTTCTGTCCACCTGCAATAGCAGATTGAGCAGCCATTCATCTGGGATGTATGTCACCATACACCTCAAGCAACCTACCCGAATTCAGTGCGGGTCGCACCATTGAATTCCTATTTGGTCTTGCTCCGGACGGGGTTTACCCTGCCATGTACTGTTGCCAGCCATGCGGTGCGCTCTTACCACACCCTTTCACCCTTACCGTCCAGTAAAATACTGTCTTAGGCGGTCTACTCTCTGCGGCACTTTCCGTAGGCTTTCGCCCCCCAGGCGTTACCTGGCGTCCTACCCTATGGAGCCCGGACTTTCCTCCATCTTGTCAGCTTTACAGATAACAAGACAGCGACTGCCCGGCCAACTTGCGGCGAAGGATAATACCCGCCAAAGAGATGTTATTCAACTGTCTTTTAATGTTAAAGCCAGGTCATAAAGTGTTTTTTTCCGATAGCCTGACAGATCTGCGACAACAGCTGCAGCTTTTTTGACTGGGAGCTCCTGAAGTAAGCGCAGCAACATTTTTTTAGCCTGGTCATCAACCGACTGATCAATTTCTTCTCTTTTTCCCTCAACCAATACAACAAACTCACCTTTGCGCTGGTTTAAGTCCTGCTCCAACTTTTCTCTTACCTGTTTTACTGTACCTGCAATCACTGTTTCAAAGGTTTTGGTAATTTCACGAGCCAACACAATATAACGGTCACCCCCCAAAACCTCTTCACAATCACAGAGACTATCGCAAATTCTGTGAGTAGACTCATAGTATCCCCAGGTAGTATCAAGTCCTCCCAAAGTTTCAAACTTCTTTTTGCGTGCCGAGCTTTTGGCCGGTAAAAAACCTTCAAAGAAAAAGCGGTCAGTGGCAAGACCACTGACCGACAGCGCTGCAATAATGGCACAGGCACCAGGGACAGGAACAACTTTTACGCCAGCCCCCCGAACAGTGCGAACCAGAAAATAGCCTGGATCGGAAATCAATGGCGTTCCAGCATCACTGATTAATGCTACCGAATCCCCCTTCAACAAACGCTCAAGGATTTTCTCTGATACCTGCCTTTCGTTATGCTCATGGCATGACCACAATGGCGTATCAATGGAGAAATGGGTTAAAAGACGCTTGCTATGGCGAGTGTCTTCTGCAGCAATCAGATCAGCTTGCCTAAGGACATCTACAGCCCGCGGAGTCATATCGTCCAGATTACCAATAGGCGTTGCTACAACATATAAAACGGGTTCAGACATAAGACCGCCTTATTAAAAATCCGGCATTCTAACAAAAAGCAGCATATCATTCCGATACTACACCTCACACAAGATCTAAATATAATGCTGTACCCATAACCTAGATTTCGTCCAAAGTCGGATAGTGCAGCTTCCAGTTACCTAAATATGCAATAAACCAGGATAGTAAAACTTTACAATATCCTTCTTTTTCAAAACGTCTGAGGGAGCAGTTAAGAGGTGCATTTATATGATTTAATCTATAATCACTCTCATTGAGAAACTTTTTTACTCTAGAGAGAAACTCTACATTCTCACCCAACTCAATACTCTCGTTATACCCTCCAACAGCCAGTAATAAATCTTTACTAACATGACACTTTCCAAATGGTCTTGGTATTGCTTTCTTAATCAACTCAAGCACCCAAAAAACTGCTGAACCAATCATATGGAATTCAAATGAAAGCGTTTTAATAGTAGCGACCTGGCTGCCCTGACAAATATCAGTACAAATTGAGTCAAGGAAAACACTATCAAAGCTGTTATCTGCATCAATAAAAAGCAGGTGGGAAAAGCTGGACCGCATGGCACCTGTATTTTTTGCCTTGCTAACGCCTTTTACCGGCTCTTTGCAAACCTTGATATACAGTTCTGACTGTTTTTTAAAAATCTCTACTTCTTTTGAAGTACCGTCAGTAGAATTATTATCGACTACAATAACTTCGAAATATTTTTTGTCTAGGCTCTGCGCTTCCAAGCAGGCCAAGAGTCGACCAATAAAACGTTCTTCGTTGTAACAAGGTATAATCACTGACAGCATTTTTTACACCCTAAAATACCGAATTAACTCATCAGCGTGCAAAACCAAACTATATCAGCTTTGCAACCACCCCCTGTCCATAAGGTGGACTTTTTATTGGTAAAATTAGTCAACTTATAGAAAAAGGGCAATATGACAACTTAACAACAAACATATGGGCTCCAAAAACGTATAATCAGTACATCAACAAGATACCTTGTTATCTCGAATCCAAAGAATCAGAACCATCGCCAGCCCAGCAGTGGCCTCAGACAGGCTGAGAAGCGAGCCATTATGTAAAAAATAACCCATGCATAATTTTACCAATTATTTTCCAGCCTGACAGATACAGGTATACTCAACCCCCAACAATAGTTCTGAGCAAAGAAGCCATTACCATGAGGCATAAAACACTAGTTCGCCAACTATTAATTGTGATAACACTGGCTACTTTTGTGGCGGGCTGCTCAGGACCTACCAGAATCAAGAGCGACGCTCTTCCCGGCATACCCCCCTACAACCAGGGTACAGCCGATCAACTACTTGCGAAAGCATCAAATGCTCCTTTTCCTGAAAATGTAGTACTGACACTAAAAGCTTCTTCTGCATTGATGGAATCGGATCCCCCCCGAGCCAAAAAAGTTCTGGAAGGGGTTGATTACGGCAGTCTGCCAGATAACCTTAAGGAAAAGCTGGCTCTCCAACACGCTTTGATTGCCGACCGCACAAACCAGAGCTGGGAGGTCTTCGAGTGGCTTGACCGCGAAGCGGTTATCAACAGTTCTGACCCAAAAACAGTTGCTCAAGCACACGCCCTAAGAGCGAAGGCGTACAACCATTTCGGCGAATACCAGGCTGCCCTTGATGAATGGCTGAGCGCAATGCCATTACTGGATAAAAAACAACAAGCGAGCTACCAGAAGGCCTTCTGGCAAACCTTGTTGCATGTACCTGAACCAAGGCTTAACAATTTAATAGAACAAACGCCCTCTAATGATATAAAGGCATGGCTGGAACTGGCTTCTCTGTATCGTCCAGGCATTCCGCTTGAACAACAGCTTTCAGGCCTCCAGCAATGGTTAAGAAACTGGCCAAACCATCCCGGCAGCGTTTACTTACCCGATAATTTCGAAAAACTGAAGGCTAGTTCAACCGTCAGACCTGAGAAAATAGCCATCCTCCTTCCTCTATCCGGCAACCTGGCCAAGGCAGGCCAATCAATCCGGGATGGCATTATTGCAGCCAGTTATGAAGACTTGCAGCAACAGGCAAAAACACCTGAACTTCTTCTTTTTGATACCAATGGCAAAGATATCAACCAATTGGCAGAGCAAGCGCTTCAGCAAGGGGCCCAACTCATCATCGGTCCCCTTAGCAAAGACAATGTCGGCAAAATTCAAAGTGACATTTCTGCCAGAGTGCCCATCCTTGCCCTCAACTACCTGGATACACCTCAAAACAGCCCAGCTATAGGGGCATCTGAGCTATACCAATTTGGACTTTCAACAGAAGATGAAGCAAGAATGGTCGCTATTCGCGCCAAACTTGACGGCCATCAGCGCGCTCTGGTGTTAACCCCAAGCTCTTCCTGGGGCAAAAAAGTAGGCCAGTCATTCTATCAGGCCTGGCAAACAAATGGAGGTCAGATCGCAGCCTATTCGGAATACGACAAAAACACAGAATTCAGCAAACTGATTGGTCAAATGCTACATGTAGATCAAAGCCACCAAAGAGCTCGACAAATCAATCGGCTACTAAAAGAATCTGCTGGCTTCCAGGCCAGAAGACGGCAAGATATCGATATGATATTTATTGCCGCCAACCCCCTGGAAGCGCGGCAAATCAAGCCGGCTCTATCCTATCAATTTGCTGGCAGCATACCCGTATATGCTACATCAACTGTATTTTCAGGAAAGACAAACAGAGCTCTGGACCAAGACATTGATGGTACTAGAGTGCCTGTCATGCCTTGGTCGATTCCCGGCACATCAACAGAGCTGGAGAAAAAAATCACCAATGCATGGCCTCATGCAAAGGGTCAATATGGAACACTGTTTGCCCTGGGTGCTGACGCCTACAAGCTCTATCCTAAACTCCAACAGCTGGCCAACCTGCCCGGTAGCCAGGTAGAAGGGTTGACAGGCTGGCTAAGCATTAATACCAACAAACGTGTTGATAGAGAATTAACCTGGCAGATTTTTAAAAACGGCCAACTTGTCCCTCTCCCCGCCAAACAAAAAAAGGAACAGGCCCATGGTATGGCAACTGCGCAAACGCCATCCTAAAGGCGAAAAGGGAGAAAAATCAGCCCTTTGCCATCTAAAAAAGCAGGGGCTGAAACTTATAAGTGCCAATTTTTCCTGTCGCTTTGGTGAGCTTGATCTTGTCATGGAAGAATCCACTACACTTGTTTTCATAGAGGTACGCTCCCGCTCACCTTCCCGGTTTGGCTCTGCCTCAAACAGTATTACACCCGCAAAAATCAGCAAAATACAAAAAACAGCCGCTCACTTTCTTCAACTCCACCCTCAATACAACCACTGGCTATGTCGCTTCGACACAGTAGCTATTACTATCAATGACGACAGCAAGCAAAATCGCTTAGAATGGATAAAGGGAGCTTTTTAACAGGAATTGAAACGGCACAGGTCGTTTTTTTCTTTAGGATATTCGACATGCATGACCGTATAACCCGCCACTTTTCTGATAGTATTGATGCAAAAATCAGAGCTGCGGACACACTACCCCCTCATATCGCTCAAGCTTCCGAAGCCATGGTTCAATCACTACTGAATGAAGGAAAAATTCTTGCCTGCGGTAATGGCGGTTCTGCAGGTGATGCCCAACACTTTGTCTCTGAACTACTTAACCGATATGAGCGTGAACGCCCTTCTCTTCCAGCACTATCCCTCTGTGCAGATAGCCTTACTATCAGCTCTATTGCTGCAGATTCAAGTTATAATGAAGTATTTTCAAAACAGATCAGAGCATTAGGCCAGCAGGGCGATATCCTCCTGACTATCTCAACAACGGGAAACTGTCCCAATATAGTGCAAGCCATACAGGCGGCTCATGACCGTGATGTACAAGTGATAGCGCTTACAGGAAAGGACGGAGGTGATATGGCCCGCCTACTCCACCCTGAAGATATTGAAATACGAGTACCTGCGTCCAACCCTCCCAGAATCCAGGAAGTTCACACTCTCGTTATCCACTGCCTATGCGACCTTATTGATGAATACCTGTTTTCTGGAGAATAGCATGCAGGCTCTGGCAATGGACGCAGCAAACAATAAACGAAAACCCCATGGCAACACTATTTATTAAGGATCAGGAGAATCAATTTATGAAGCCTTTTATTCTTCTGTTTTTATCAGGCTTACTTACCCTTACCAGCGGCTGCACTGCCATTGTTGGCGGTGTTAACGAAGACCCTATTCAAATTGACCCAAAAGAGAGAACCTGGGGAAGCTGGCTGGATGACCAGACTATTGAAACGGTAGCAACAGTCAATATCCAAAAAGCCGATACAGGCTTCAGTGACACCAGGATAAAAACCATCAGTTTCAATGGTACACTATTATTGACCGGACAAGTCCCTAAAGCCCGACTTAAAACCCTTGCCGAAGAAACCGTCAAAGAGATTGAGCATGTCAAACAAGTCTACAACGAGATCACCATAGGTCCGGTTGCTGATTTGCTGGTTCAAAGCAACGATGCCTGGTTAACTACGAAAGTAAAAACAGGCCTTATATCAAATGACAACGTATCTGCTGATAGAATCAAGGTCAACACCGAGAAAGGCACTGTCTATTTAATGGGTCTTGTCACTGCCACGGAGGCTCAGGCTGCAGTTAACGTGACCAGAAACACCTATGGCGTCCAGAAAATAGTTAAAGTCTTTGAGTATATCAAATAGACTTATTGAGCTCTCTATTAGGTTCTGTTGACATAAGAATATAAACCCAGCAAAAGCCACAGCTGCTGTGGCAAGACGCGGTTACGCAGGAAGACCATCGTCTTTAAGTGACCGTAACGACGTTCACAGTTGCTCTGGATTTTGCCATTCAGGTGACAAAGAAAGTGGCTTTCTGACTGCGTTGGGCTTGATTTGAAGTAGATGCACAAGCTCGCCCAGTGTGCCCCCTTGGGTATTACAGAAAACCACTTTTCTTGTCACTGAGATGTATTCTTATGTCAACAGAACATAATACCAGTCAAAGGTATTAACTTCGTTGTGAGCATGATTTCCGATAGTTAGACGAGGCGGCATTAAGGAATCATAGCCAAAGCCAAGGTGACGAATACCAACTCAGAATAAACACCCGAAGAGTTGGCGCAATAGAATAGTTAATATCTGCGATTGGTATAATTTATGTGTTTTACCCTTATTGCTTAAAAGCCCTTTGTTGAGCCAGATCAAAGCATCATAACTTTATGAAGTTATAAAACACTCGGATATTACCTACTTTTATAGGCAGTGAGCCTTGGTATGATGGGCTGATTAATAACAGTACAGAGTATAAGGTCATATGAAAGGCATTCAAATCACCTCTTGCGAAAAAGAAGCCCTGATCAACTCCATCTGGCTGCTGGACGAAGCCGCTAGTGAAGCGCGTCTGCTGTGTGCAAAAACTGAAGAGTTCGAGCAAGACCAGGTTGTTTCTCTGGAAAAGCTGGGACAGTTCGAATACCGCGAACTGGAACTGGAAGCAAAAGAAAAGACTGTTCGCGAAGGTGGACAACACCTGAATGTTAACGTACTGTCCCGCGAAATGCTGGAAGATGCTGCAGCTAACCCAGAGAAATACCCATCCCTGACCATCCGCGTATCCGGCTACGCTGTTCGCTTCAACTCCCTGACACCTGAACAGCAGCGCGACGTTATTACCAGAACATTTACACAACAGATGTAAATAATATCAGCCCGCTACTTTCCGGCGGGCTCCCTCAAACCTAACACCAATTCCTGCCTGTAACTATACGCTAATAGCCGGCCATCATTTATAAGAAGAAAAAAACCATCTATCCTTGTATTCTCTTCACTTGCATAGAGAAATTAACGTAAAAATATCAGCAAAGGCCTGACTGATTAGCAAATACAGCATTAACCGGAGCATTATTGCGACAAACTCTCCAGGGCAAACAATAATGGTTTCATAACAATGAAAAAAGCTGCTGTCATTGACTGCCAAAGCCAGAAAACCCCTTCTATTTTGGAAATGGTGAAGCACGAAGGCATCGAACCTGAAATAATCAACTGGAAACAAGCCAATGAGTTTAATTACAAAACAGTGCAATCGATAATCATCTCAGGCGGCCCTTACCTTTTCACAGAAAGCCCAACAAAACATCAGGAGTTGATGGCTTTTTTTTCTTTTATTGACCAGATAAACCTGCCTACACTCGGTATCTGTCTGGGCCACCAGGCTATTGCTCTATCTTTAGGCTGCACGGTTTATCGCGGGCCCGAAAGAAGAACCAACGACACCATTAAGATAATTGAAAAGCATACTTTACTGGAAGAGCTTCCAGCCGAGCCAGAATTTGCTGAGGACCATTGTGAAGGCATTATTGCCTCCAGCCGAATCAAAGTTCTCGCTTCATCACAACATTATAAAATAGAAGCCTTTGCAGCCTGTGACAGACCTTTTCTAGGCGTGCAGTTTCACCCTGAAGTATCTGGCTCCAATGGCCAGCAGTTATTCCATAATTTTTTCAAGTGGGCAGATAAAGTAAAAAAATAAAAAAGAGCTACTCATGTGAAGTAGCCCTGCGGTTATTAGCCTTAAAATACAGCCTTACTGAAGCCTTATTTAACAACCTTCAAGCTTGGGCGCCCAGGCTTTGGCCGCTTAGGTGGCTCTGGCGGCATCTCTGGTTCTTCGGTATTTTCTGGCTCACCTTGAACAGGTGAGGCTTCCACCTCAAAAACCATCCCCTGACCATTTTCACGAGCATAAATAGCCATTAACGCTTCAATGGGAACAAAAATAGTCAGTGCTTCCCCACCAAAACGACCATCAAAAGCAATAGTGTCATTACCGATATCGAGAGCCCGAACAGCGGCAGGAGAGATATTCAGGACGATCTGACCGTCCTTCACATACTCTGTAGGCACAACGACACCTTCACGGCTGGCATCTACCAGAATATAAGGTGTACAGTTATTATCAAGAATCCAGTCATATAGCGCACGAGCGATATATGAGCGACTGCTGGTCATAGTCATAGCTTTCTCCAAAGCCGAGAATGCATAAGAGTTTGATTTTCACCTACCAGGAAGTCAGTCAAACGTATTGCCTCCGACTCAAACACAAAAACTGCGCCCAAAATCAGCGCAGCACCTGGTTAAGCCTTACTGAAAACCTTCCCCAGCAGTATCTTTTCTCAAACACTCAAATTCTCAGCGTCTTACTCGCGCATCTCTCTTTCTACTTCAGACAGACTTTCCTGGAAAGATTCGCGCTCAAACAGTCGCTCACCGTATTGCAGAATAGCCTTACACTGTTTGGGTAGCTCAACACCCATAGCAGGCAAACGCCAAAGAATTGGACCAACACAACAGTCAACCAAAGTGAACTCATCGCTCATAAAAAATGGTTTTTCTGCAAAAATAGGCGCAATCGCTGTCAGGCTTTCACGCAGCTCTTTACGAGCACGGTTAGCAGGTGTCTCCTTGGTTTTGGGATCAAGGATTGTGTCAACCAGAGCACACCAGTCCTTTTGGATACGGTGCATCATCAGTCGACTTTGAGCCCGACTAACAGGGTAAACTGGCAACAGAGGCGGATGGGGGAAGCGTTCATCAAGATATTCCATCATGACATTGGGTTCATAAAGAACCAGCTCCCTATCCACCAATGTGGGCAGGCTGTTATAAGGGTTCAGGTCAGATAATTCCTGAGAAAGGTTGTTTGGGTTGACGTTTTGTACATCTACCGCAACGCCTTTCTCGGCCAGAACAATACGGACCCTGTGGCAGTAATGGTCTGCTGGATCCGAAAAAAAGATCATGGATGACTTTTTGGCAACTACGGCCATGAAGTACCCCCGCCTTCATGCAAAGGTTGAGAGATATCGGCAACATTCCTCCACATACCAGTAATGATACCTAAGCAGAGGAAACAAGCCGCCTAACGAAATAACGGGTTATATTAGCAAACTTTACACTATCTAGGACAGTCTACGACTAAGGATTCATCACAAATAATAGAAAAAATCAAAAAATAGTTGATTAATAAGCCAAACAGAAACATTGCACCTTCGCGCAATCTAATACAGTTGGCCACATTAATTCTTGTCTTTAGACTTGGTACTTTATATTTAATACAACCTATCACTGTCTGAAAAACAGTAACCCCTTAAAATCCAACCATTGATTGCTATCAATAAAGCAAATCACAAGCAAGCGCACAATTCCTGGCACGTTGTACCAACAGACAGCAATTTCCAAACAAGGAGTGGACGTGCTTATTCTTCAATTTATATTTTTGTTGCTGATGCTCTATACAGGCAGCAGGTTTGGAGGGATCGGGCTGGGTGTTATATCAGGCCTGGGGCTAGTAATCGAAGTCTTTATCTTTAAAATGCCACCCACCTCTCCGCCTGTAACCGTAATGCTGATTATCATGGCCGTAGTCACCTGTGCAGCCATTCTGGAAACAGCAGGTGGACTAAAATACATGCTCCAGATTGCCGAGAAAATTCTACGGAAAAATCCTCGCCGGGTAACACTAATAGCCCCTCTTGTTACCTATGCTATGACTTTTATGCTAGGAACTGGGCATGCTGTCTATTCCATCATGCCTATCATTGGCGACGTGGCCCTTAAAAACAAAATACGCCCAGAGCGCCCAATGGCAGCAGCATCAGTTGCTTCACAGCTGGCAATAACAGCCAGCCCTATATCTGCAGCTGTCGTTTATTATTTAACTCAACTTGGTGGTCTAGACAATACAATCACATTGGCTCACATTATCGGCGTGACCATACCATCAACATTGATTGGCACACTTGCTATTGCAATTTATAGCATGCGCCGTGGCGTTGAACTGGAAGATGATTCTGAGTACCAGCGCCGTTTAGGTGATCCACTCTGGAAAGAAAAAATTCTTTCTACAACAGCTACCAGCCTTGATGAAGCGCTTCCTAAATCTGCTCGTAACGCTGTCTTACTGTTTATACTGGCACTGGCCATGATTGTAGTGATTGCTATGGTGCCAGACATTCGCACCATCGAAGACGGCGGCAAACCGATCGGAATGTCCATTGTTATCCAAATGATGATGCTGGCGTTTGGCGGGATCATTATGTTGGCCAGTAAAATCCCGGTAGCACGTATCACAGAAGGTGTTGTTTTCAAATCAGGGCTTACGGCCGCTATTGCCATTTTTGGAATAGCCTGGATGAGTGACACCTATTTTCAATACGCCATGCCAGAGTTTAAAGCCGGTATCATGGATATGGTGAATAC
Organism: Endozoicomonadaceae bacterium; assembly: GCA_965224475.1. Classification (GTDB taxonomy): domain Bacteria; phylum Pseudomonadota; class Gammaproteobacteria; order Pseudomonadales; family Endozoicomonadaceae; genus Endonucleibacter. Next base: position 127,652 of record CBDCZK010000005.1, read on the forward strand.
TTACCCCTGGACTTTTGCCTTGGCAATGTTCACTGTTTCCGTGGTTATTAATAGCCAGGCAGCAACCTGCCGCATGATGTTACCTGTAGCTCTTGGCATGGGCCTGCCTCCCCAGCTACTGGTCGGTATAATGCCCTCCTGCTACGGCTACTTTTTTATTCCAAACTACCCTTCAGATATTGCAACCTGTAATTTCGATACTACGGGTACGACTAAAATAGGTAAATACTACTTTAACCACAGCTTTATGGTTCCGGGGATGGTCGGTGTCATCACGGCTTGCGTCTTTGGTTATGGTTTAGCTGGGTTTATTTTCTAAATATCCATAATAAAAAAACCACCTTGCGGTGGTTTTTTTATTATTTCAAATACTCATAAAGTTGAACAACAAAGTCATTACTACTTCCAGCCAGCAACCGCACTTCCCTTAAAAAGTTCGGCTGCCAGCTTTTCAACTGCATCTGCCTGATAAGACTTGACCAGAGCTATCACACGAGGATCGTCTTTATTATCTTCCCGGGCAACAATGATATTGACATAAGGTGACTCTTTACCTTCAACCAGTAAGGCATCACGCCCAGGTAAGAAGCCTGCTGGTACTGAGTAGGTGGAATTGATAAAAGCCAAGTCAACATCATCCAGTGAACGGGGTAACTGGGCAGCATCCAGCTCGATAAATTTGAGATTCTTGGGATTTTCCAGAATATCTGCCGGAGTTGCCTCCAGATCTGCAGCATCTTTTAATGTGACCAGCCCACTGTTATGCAACAATATTAATGTACGCCCTTCATTACTGGGATCATTGGGAATCGCCACCGTGGCTCCATCAGGCAACTGATCAATACCTGTTATTTTTTTAGAATAGGCACCGATGGGATAAACAAAGGTATTACCCACCGCAACCAACTTAAATCCTCTATCTCTGACCATACTGTCAAGATAGGGACGATGCTGGAAAGCATTTACATCAATACTACCGTCAGACAAAGCGATGTTGGGAGAAACGTAGTCGGAAAACTCAACCAGCTCCACCTTTACACCTTGCTCCTTAGTGAGATTATCTGCAGCAGTTTTCATGACATCCGCCTCTGGGCCGGCCATCACTCCTACTTTTAGTACATCAGTTTCCGGCTTCTTACCGCACCCCACCATAAACACTGCTGTGGCTACCAGAGCAGAACAGGCCAAAGCCTTAAAATAATTCAGGGGACTCAAACGTTTCATACTACCTCCCGGAACAGAACATCCGCGTGTCTATTTACTGGTTTTTATCATAATAGTGCTGCAATCGATCCCCCAACATCTGAATCAACTGCACCAGAACAATCAGAACGGCAACGGTTGCCATCATAACTACTCCATCAAAACGCTGGTAGCCATAGCGAATACCGAGATCACCAAGACCGCCACCACCGATAGCCCCTGCCATTGCAGAATAACTGACTAAAGTAACCAGAGTGATTGTCATGCCATTTATCAACCCCGGTCGGGCCTCAGGCAACAATACTTTTGAGATAATTTGCAGCGGACTTGCACCCATGGATTGCGCTGCTTCAACTAAACCAGAAGGCACCTCGTTAAGTGCTCCCTCGGCAATACGGGCAACAAAAGGAATGGCTGCAACAGTCAGCGGCACAATGGCTGCAGTAGTACCAATAGAAGTTCCTGTCAGTAGCCGTGTCAGCGGAATAATTGCCACCATCAGAATAATAAATGGTACCGATCGTCCAGCATTAACAACACCACCTAACAAGCGATTAATAAGCTTATTTTGATTAATGCGCCCTTCACGAGTTGTATAAAGCAACACCCCTAGTGGAATCCCCAATAAAAAACTCAACCCTCCGGAAATAACCACCATATAGCAGGTTTCCCAAAGAGAGCGAGCCAAAAGAATCCAGGCATCAGTTGACATAACCCAGCACCTCCACCTTTACACTCTGCTCAAGAAAAGCCATTGCACTATCAATAGCTGACTGACATCCAGCAATTTCAACCATTAAAAAGCCCATTGGGTTATCGCCTACTGTTTCCATATCAGCCTGAAGAATAACAAAATCCACATCGTACTTTCTGGCTGCCTGCGTTATCAGGGGCTCCCCAACCCGCTGGCCAACAAAAGTAATGCGAACAACTGGCCTGGCACCGGGCTCTGGCTGCTTCTGGAACCGACTTTCAATTTCACTAACCGGTTTTTCATTGGTAGCACTACGAACAAACTCTCTGGCCAACTCAGTCTGAGGATTCAGGAAAAAAGCATCAACACTGTTTTCTTCTATTAATTTGCCATGGCTAAGAATAGCGACACGATCACAGATCGATTTCACTACATCCATTTCATGGGTAATCATCAGCACCGTAATATTGAGCTTGCGGTTAATATCTTTCAAAAGCGCCAGTATAGAGCGGGTGGTCTGGGGATCCAAAGCAGATGTCGCCTCATCACACAATAATACTTTGGGTTCACTGGCCAATGCCCTGGCAATAGCCACACGCTGTTTTTGCCCACCTGATAATTGCGAAGGATAACTGTTCTTTTTTTCTTTAAGCCCGGTCAGCTCTAGCAAGGGAGTCACTGCCTTATCAATATCCACTTGGGATTTACCAGCCAGTTCCAAAGGTAAAGCAATATTCTGAAAAACGGTTCGGCTTGATAGCAGGTTAAAGTGCTGGAAAATCATCCCGATATTATGGCGAGCCTTACGCAAGGCTTTTTCGGACATCATGGTTAACTCATTACCATCGACAATCACCTGGCCAGAAGACGGTTTTTCCAGCAGGTTAACACAGCGAATCAGTGTGCTCTTTCCTGCTCCACTGGAACCAATCACACCGTATATCGTACCTTCTGGTACAGTCAGGCTAATATCATCCAGTGCTTTGACCTCAATCCCACCGGAAGTAAATACCTTGCTCAGTTGTTTCAATTCAATCATCGGTACCCCGGTTGATTATCCAACCACCCCGTAGTCAATTTCTATTACAGTTGTCACCACCACAACAATGAATCACTTGCTGTAACCGGTATAATTTGACAGTAAAACGGACGGGCAAAAAAAAACCACTCTGCGCTATTCAGAGTGGTTTTTCGGTAATTCCGGTATTAAAACCCTTCTTTTAGCAACATTTGTTAAGCGCCCGCAATCCGAAGTCAAATCAGCGCATCAGCAAAACTACAGAAAAGGGCAGAGCCTGTCAACAGATCAAAATTTAACTCACTCACCCTATTTAATGTGGCAATTTTTCTATTTACTAGTGAAAAGCAGCCCAAATAGCACCCATTCCAGAAAAACTGCATAAAAACAGTAATGCCCTCTTCATTATCCTGCGGTTGATCCGTGGTGCCACTTTAGTGGCTAGCCAATTACCAATAAACACACCAGGCATCATATATAAGCCATAAAGCAGATGCTCAGCATGAAAAAGCCCCCCAGCCCACAACACCGCTAGAGAAATACAACAACTCACCACAAAAAATGCTGATAAATTAGCTCTTATACGGTCTTCTTGCTCATTTTGCATTACCAGAGCCATTGGTGGACCACCAATAGACGAAGCGGTTCCCATCACCCCCGAAAGAACCCCCGCAGTAAATAAAGATCCACGATTAGCTCTGAATTTAAATGGCGTCAGACTCACAGCAACAGCCATTAATACAGAGCTGCCTAGCAATAAACTCATGGAACGAGCGGAAACCAGCGTTAGTAAAAAACCGCCTAAAACAGAGCCAGGCACTCGACCGGCAATGGCGTAACGTAAATCTCGCAACTGCAGGGCACTGAAATAGCGCCTTGCTGTAAGACAGCCTATAAAAAGAGCCGTTACAATAATAGGGCCTGGCACCAGTTCCGGGTTAATAATATATAAGATTGGGGCAGAGACCACAGCCAAACCAAAGCCAATAGAGCCTTGTACCATAGCTCCAGCCGATACCGCGGCAATAGCAAAGAAAAGATCAAGAGGCATCAGTTCCATCGGTTGAATTCCAAAGCGTAAACACTACTTATTCTATTTTGGAATTCAATTATACTTTTTTATCATAATAAAGGATAACTGCATTTACCACTGATACAAAAGTAGAGACGCAAATATTGTGCTAGTAAAATTCAGAAAAGACAGGAACTATCAGAATTTTCTGGCTATGCGATTCTTATTTTCCCTTCCCATAGTTTAATAACGCATATAAGAAATACATAACCTGTTTTGAGTTCTTGTTTAGACAATCGGTAATCAATAAATTATTGTATCAGTATGGGTTCACTCACTCTCATGAACAACTCTTTGGCTATGTTCCCCTAAACGGTTGAAAGGAGTAAACTGAGGCTGTCTCTTTCCTGTGAGGAGGCCTCATAATGAAAAATAATCAATTCAGGCAGTTTCTCAACGACGTTGCATCACTCTCACCACAGCAACTCGGTATACTTCAACAGGCCCTTACTGCCGCACCGAATCAACCTAAATCTAACCTCAATCTTGAAAGTTTGATTGAACACAATTTTGCAAGCGATCCTTCCTGTCCTTACTGCGGCAACTCACATCTCCAGCGCTGGGGGATTAGGGTCGGAAGACAACGCTATCGCTGCAAACAGTGTGGCCGTACATTTAATGCCTTTACAGAAACACCATTGGCTCGACTACACCATGATCATAGTGGGCAGTGGTTGCAGTACCTTAGGGAAATGACTCACTCCCTGACACTTCGAGCAACAGCTAAAGTCTGCGGCATTACTCTGAAAACTTCATTTTCCTGGAGGCATCGTTTTTTACAGGTCATCGATAAAGACCAGGCAACTGGCTTGGAAGGTATTGTAGAGCTGGATGAAACCTTTTTTAGGGAGTCCTTCAAAGGCCAGCGACAAAGGCTGCCAAGGCCAGCCAGAAAACGTGGCTCAGACAAGGTAAAGGCTCGGAGGATACCCGTTATGGTAGCTCGCGACCGGGAAGATAATACCGTTGATGGTGTTCTTGAGAATGAAAGCGCCGATGCTTTGGTTCATTGCCTGAGAGGTCGCATATCAGTTGATGCTATTGTTTGTGCTGATGCCAGTTTGGCGCATGAATCACTGGCTCGTAAACTGGCTTTTCCTTTAAAGGAATTGAATACTTCAGCCGGAAAGCGTGTGCTGGAAGGTATATTCCATATTCAGCACGTCAATGCTTACCACAGTCATTTGAAACAGTGGATTAGAAATACTTTTCATGGTGTGGCTACAAAGTATCTCTCTCATTATCTCAGTTGGCGTCGTATATTATCTAGCCGAAATACACTAACGGTAGGTGGTTTTGTCACTGGACTCGCAGAGCATTGGGGTGTTCAACCGTTTAGGGGAACATAGCCCAACTCTTTTATTACAGGACAGTGATGCTTCATATGCCTCATACTTTGGCTCTTTTTAAACCATCCACGACATAGCGCACATATATGTTTTGACGTCATACTGTGCCCAGTCTTTGATGTTACTCGGGTATGGAGCAAAATATGACTTTTCAACTGCTCGATATCCTCAAAGCAGTACTTACAGATCGCGCAACATGCTCCTTGACTATAGTTTGATAATGTTTCTGAGCATAAACTACATGACTCACTAGTACTAGGTGCTGCAAATTTACATCTCATACAATATTTTGAAGGGTTATGCTGCTTCATATGATCAGCTGTCGTTTTTTCGTTATCAAATTCCATCTGACAAAGTTCACAAGAAAACTCAGCCTTTATTAAAGCTGTTTGAAAATCAATAAAATCAATATAACCAGTCAAAGGTTCTAAGCCAAGTATGACACTCAGGGCGGTAGCTTGATAAGTACATTTGTTCAAAATCTCTCAAGAACCAGCCCTGTCCGGTAACTTTGATCCATTCCTGCCAAGTTGAGCTTCCGTGTCATGCTCTTGTCCGGGTACTGATTGTTGATCTTATGGACGTTAAAACAGCTTCTCCTGATTGTCGCCACATTCTTAGCTGTTGTCCGTTCGTGGATTTTGCTGGCGTCTTCCCTAAAACTGACATCCAGTGTTCTGTGCTGGCCATTTTCTATACTCCAATGATGGCGAACAGAAGCCATTAAATGACTGGCTGACAGAGTCCGGCTGCTGATGAAACAGTGGATTTCTGTTGTTTGTTTGGTTCCCTGGAGCCTGTCACGTTGAATGACAGCACACTGCTTCAATTCAGGCCAGACTCCTTCTGGGTCTACACGTTTAAGATCGGTATCGAGAACCCAGCAACGCCTGTGCTCATAACGATCTCTATTTTTTTTCCCGAGTCTCAGCAAAATGTGGATCATCACAGTCGTCAGAAGCTGTATTCTCAATATGCTCAGTAAAAACAGATTCAATATTCTCATGGAGGGTTGGCTGATTATCTTTAACAGAGAGCAAGTAATCGGCGCCTTTATCGACAATAGCCTTGCATATATCACGTTGACAGCCCATGGCATCACTGGTTATTAAAGCGCCTTCAAGATTCAACATTTCAAGCACTTTGGGAATGGCTGTGATTTCATTTGATTTTTTATCTACGGGCTCAAAGCCAAGAACCAACTTCTGTTCAGAGCTGTAAGCACTGACTATATGAACCAGTTTTTTACCCTTTGCTGGGCGGGAGCCTTTCAGCGCCTTGCCATCAATGGCAACAACATGATCATTTTCTTCGGGGAAAGGCCCCATCTGCTTGAAGGTAATACTGGTTATGACATCGTTCATCCAGTCCACAAAAATTTGAATAAAGGCTTTTGAGTCAATTAATGAACAAACTTTCTGTAGTGTGTACTGAGAAGGAAATCCAAACTGGTAAGGAAAAAACTGCCGGAACCAGTCCTGGTTGTTAATAGCAAATGACGCCATATCTTCCCAGGCGGTATAGTTGCTTAAAATACTGGCATAAACGACGAACAAGACTTCAGGGAGAGGGTAAACGACATGATACTGATCCCGAGAATCTTCCAATAGGTCAAATCTGTCGATAAGAGTAACATAATCTGCCATTGCTCAAGCACCTTTGCATTATGCAAGGTATATGGCACAAACTAACTAGAACTCAAGTGCTCTTTGGGCTACCCCCCTGGTATGACACTACGTAAAGGTTCTATCCAAAACTGGGTAAAAATCTTTCTATAAACGTTTGCTATATCTCCACCGTATTGACTTTCACATGACAGATCGTCTTTAAAAAATTGATTAATATTGATCAGCCTTTGTTTATTTTGCAACCAATAACCAGCAATCAATAAACTCAAATCCATTGTATCTCTAATAATTCTACTGCCCCTATATCCTTCCATACTCTCATTTAAACTCCATGCCATCATATGATAAAAATCATGCTCTTTTTCCAAACCATTACCATATCGCTTTGATATAGCGGAAATAATAGCCCTTGCTTTTTCTATTCTTGAAAAAACACGTACAATAGGCTGGGCTGTTTCATCATTATGAAAAAAATAGTGCGGCGTTCTATCGCTAAACAGTAACAAGTGCCAGTTTTTATTATCAAGATGCAAAAAATGTCCTGTAGCCTCCCTAAAGACACAGTTAAGCTCGTTAGCTAAGGAACGAGATTTCAGCTCATATTTAATTTTACGACTGTAGTCAGTATCTCGCTCCAGTAAACAGGCTAGGACACCTATTACGAATGCCCTTCTCTCTTTCTGTGTTTTATATAAATTTTTAAGCACTACCGGCTTCAACTTTTCTTTCGTAAGACCACAAACACACCCCGCCCTCGCTGCCTCTTCTTCCGTAAGATAAAACGCCCTTGCCTCTTCTTTCGTAAGACCACAAACACGCATATATTGCTCTTGGATCTTGTAATCAGTGTAGAAATCTTTTGCTAAAAATCGAGGCAATCCAAAAGTCTCTGGATAGCGTGATAAAATATCCATACTAACAGCAATAAAAAATGGGTTATGGCAGACAAAATTCAACATTTGGATATGATCAAATTTACCCACCTTATCAATTAATTCTCTTATCTCTGTAGCATTTTGAAGATTAATATCACTTACAGGCACCCGTAATTTGTGAGGAGAACAGAAGGATTGAGAATAAACACCATCTTGAAACACCTCTTTCAACATATCAGCCTCATCAATCATCTCAACCTCTTCCAAAGAAGCCTTATCAAGATTAAGGAAAGAAGCTATATTTAGCTCTTCCGGTGAAGTAGAGTACCCCGAAACAATACCGCTATCTGTAGAGGTATTTACCCGGCGTTGATGCTCGAACACAGGTTTAATATCATCTATAACATCCAGACCCTCCATCATAGAGTCATCACAACGTGAATCATCCCTCAATGAAATATCTCTCACAAATAAATCCTCAGCTGACAAAACACGAGAATTACATGCCCCTGCACTACATTCCTGTGTTTGAAAATACATATCAGCAGCATTTCCTTCGAGGTCTTTGTCATCCCAAACAAATAAACCAATAAAAACTTTCACGTTTCCGTTAAAAAAACCACTCTCATTTATAGAATGATCCGCTATAAAATTAGTAATATCTTTTTGAGTAAGGTCTTTATATATTTTGCCTTGTAAATAAAGCGTATACAATGCATTTTCATAATAGGGATAGCCTTTAAGGTCTATCAAAACAACCGCATCCAATTCATAATCTAACCCAACATCTCTAGATGTCGCTAAAGCAGTCATACAAACAGCATCTCTCATAACAGAAGATATTTTTGGAAGGCATACTCGCACTAAATTTGACACCAATTTTTTATCCCCGAAAAAAGCTTTTACATTAGCACAACTCGTATTTTGAACTATAAAATCCCAATTGCTAACAGCCACATCATCCCGATTATCTTGACATAATTTATATTGACAACCGTATGCACTACTATTCTTTACAAGAAATTCATCTCCAACTCTATCAAGAGTGTCACGAAAAGCATCTGGATGCTTATTAAAGCACCCTCTGGGAATGATAACTGCCAGGTTACCTGGTATTTCTGGGGCTCTTATGCCTTGCCTCCTAAGTTCTAACTTCAGCCCTCTCCCCCCATTTTCAGCCATAAGCCAGGTTTGGGTATAATCTATATATTTCTGAAGTTTTCTTTTCGCACTATCTCGCTTTATTATTGCGGGCTTTAATTCAACCCCATATTCCGATGCATCAGAAAATGAAAGTTTTCTACAGGCCTCTGGAGAAGGCGTTGACCGCTCTTTCTTAACATCTACTCTCTTCAAATAATTTTGCTCTCCTCCTTCTCGCTGAATATGAATGGATTCTCCCACAACACCATAATGACCACTTATATCCATAGATGAAACAAGAGATTCTTCAACACTCACCTTTTCAGAACTACTAGTCTTAGTTGGACATACTTCACAAGGTGAGTTCATTCCTAAAGGTGACTCCTCTGTTGGCACTCCACTGCACTCCATATAGTTTGCAGACAACGCTAACACACTTGAAGGGGGATCTTTAAAAGGCTTCACATCTAGAACAGACAAAGCAGGTGAAACAGCCCCTTGATCTGCTGTTAAAACTCTACTCACCTGACACATTTTAGGTAATGGATGGAGTTCTGGGTTTACAGCAATCATGAGCTCATCAACATCCATAGTTTCCTGTACATCCATTGCTTCATCGATCGCTTCAATAGCGGCTTTACATCGTACCTCTTCTTGAGGGCAAAATGGGTGAGGCGGGCTCTTTTCTTTTAGTCGCATATCTGTCACCAAGCGAGTGCCCGCAAGGACAACCAATCTTAATAGTTGCTTTTTTTTATCGAATGAAGTGGTTCGTAAGCCTTTTAATGAACGAGGTGGCCTATAAGACTCGAGAAAACTTATTAAGTGCTCAATATTTTCATTACTGCCATCAGACCAATTAAAACCTTGGTTATCTAAATTAATTGACAGATCATTCAATACGTTTTCAAACCATTCCAAACGATTATTTTCAGCCCCAGCAGCCATATCAATAACACCCGAAATTTGTCGGAAATAGCTCGATAAGGCCAAATATCTATTTTCATCATTCATATATTCTCTAAATGCATCTACTGCAAAATCATCAGTTACAGCCAATACTTTTTCTTCAAAAAACCATCTCAGTGCAGGACCATGAATCCACCATTTTGACAAGAGGATAACAAAACTGAAAAACAGGCTTACAAAGTAATTTAAACATTCTCTTCCAAGCCTCATTATTATCTTCTCCATTTAAAAAATTATAGGCTGTAAAATTCCTGCCTCGCCATATTGCAGCCGGTGGAGACAAATCAGTTAAATACAAATAACCGTCCTCTCCTAGAACAAAATTCTTTGTATTAGTATCAACACTTATTTCAAGATCAGGAATATAATGATTGACCCAAAACATTGAACCTACTACTTCATCGAGAATTTTATAAAATACATTAACAATATAATCAACATTGCCTTCCTCAAGCTCACCTTCAATTATTTTATGTAAAAACTGACTCTCTTCTACTCTTTTTTGGCGATCGGCCATTACATAAGTTTTTTTTCCATCTTTTTGAACAACCGGTACAATAAAACTTTCGTATTCTACAAGTTTCAGCCCCATGTTTTCATGAAGCTCTTTATAAAGCCCGGATTGATTAACTTGAAACCTTTGATGATCAGGTTTGTAGATATCAACTATTCTGTCATTAGCATAAGGCTTAATAACATAGCCATCTAAAGTTTCTACAATTTCATCTCTACTCAAATCAGAATTTTCTTCTAAAAATCTAATAGACTGTTCGTATTTAACATCTCCTATTTTTGGTAAAGAGAAAGCTCTGCACGTCCACCCAGCGCCTAAAAAAAAGTCGTTTTCATTATCCAAATTCATAAAAATCTGAGTCAATGCAAAAACAGCTTTTTCATTTCTTTTTGGCTGTTTACAAAAACTAGCAACTCTGGTCATAACCTCAAATTGCAAATTATACGGACCACTTCTAATATGTCCTTTTTTAGTATATACCCTCATATCATACTGATGCTTTTCAATTTTAATATTATTAGTCGGCGCGTCCCTTCTAACAAATACAGTATCTGGCAAGTCTTCACCCTCTACACTATTGAAAACTCTGTGATCTTTATGAATCCACCCCCTAATTAACCCTCTTTTATCAAATAAAATAACAGGACGTAATTCACCAAGAATTTTAGTAACACTTTCCCCTATACATGGCAGTGTTGATGGTGTTGAAGGTTTATAATTAAGAGCACCAGGACTCATAGGACTAAAGTGAAAAGGTGACGAAAAAGGACTTGATGGGTAAGGCAATGGTTCCGGTGTTGGAATCACTATATCATGACGAAATTCGTCTAACAGCACAACAAATTGATCATCCTGACCAGAATCAGAAGATTTAGGCACCTTTAGTAATTTATAATCACGCCCCTTCTTGATATACTCTTCAACCTCTACCAGATCTATAATCTCAGGTTGATATATAGGAATACCTAGTTCGCCCGGAGAAACCCCTGCCTCGGACATATTATATGAAATAGGAGACTCGTTCTCCTTCATTAAACCAGGAACACCATCAGAATAACCTAGATGGCTACCTAGGCGTCTCACATACTCGTGCCCTCCCCCAGTCGCATCCGGCAAATACATAACAAAAACATATGGTAAAACTATAACAAAAGTACTGTAAATTTTATTAATGCATGAAAGAAACCAGCAATTTACAGTAAAAAACAGACGCGCAATAAGTTGGGACTTGCTACCGGCTTGATAGATAATGCCCATAAGAATTCAACAAACCCGCATAAAATCGAAGCGCTGAAATCATTATAGACATTGTTTTGAAGCGAATGTAGTAAGTAATATATGCACTGTGTATAGATGCTTCCATGATGAAAACTATATCCGATGTATAAGTTTCTAAAACAAGCACCAGACGGTAAATGGCCATACCCTTGAAGAGGGTACCATTACTGTCTGTTGTCTGATCGAGGACTAAAATAAATCGTTAAACCCTGGATTATTTCACTATCGCGGCCCAACAGCAAAGCACCCTGACAGTGGATTTCTCACTATGAAGATTGCTAGCGAGTGGCAAGGACATCATTCTGATAAGGCAATATGGAAGTACTTTTTTTAACATTGAAAGTCTTTGTTTCCCCAAATCCCTGCTTGATCTCTGTTCATCAGACAAGTCGATAATCTTTGGGTCGTTAAAAAAACAATTCATGGTCTGAATTAGTGAGATTACTTGATGCTGATAGATCAAAGATACACTTTCGATTGACGGTTTCCCCTTTTGATATCTGTGTATTAACAAAAGCACCCTGCAGCAAGCTATCTAGGGAATGCTGACTTTGGCTACTGTGCGGCCGAGAAAAAACATTCCATTGCTTCAGGGCCACT
>CBDCZK010000006.1:2500-1009196 GCA_965224475.1 Endozoicomonadaceae bacterium
AACGAACTCGAAAATCTATTCAGCCATATGCAGGCACTGCAAAGCTCCATTTCCAGTCACCTTAAAGAGGAAACTGAACAACCGCTATCAACACACAACAGCCATAACCCGGTATTTATTTAGCAGTACTGGATTCATGTAACAGGATTACCCACGACTTTAAAAAGGCTTTGAGTAAAGTGTGCAAACAAATACAATCAGCATTCATTCAAACACCGACACAAACGACAGTACCAGAGCAACCACGCAATAATTCTGGTTTCGAACAAGTAAACACTGCATCCCCAGCTATAGACCAGAAAGATGGTAACTCTCCAATAAAACCATCAAACACCAATAAGTCTTTCTTTTCGACAGTTGAAAACTGCAAAACCATTGATGCAAGTTTTTATGCCAGAATGGGTGATGACGGGTTAAATCAGGATATCCAGAAACTTATTGATCACATTTTTGATAGCGCCAAAGCTATTCCTAGCAAAATTAGTCATAGCAAAGCGGTTAAAGGTTTAAACAGAGAAGCCATTATTATTGACGCTTATGCAAAGCTGCAAAACATTTCTGACTCGGCCACCAGGCTTAATCAATTGCTTAATGAAAACAGCAGCAAAATCTGTGGCCGTGCAGTCCTAAATGTTCTTACAGATTTTGCAGAGTCAGCAATCAACTTCGGCATGGCCGCGGTAGTTCCCCCAATCGCTAATGCGCCTGCTGCTATTGCTGGCATTACCGGCACAGTGGCAGGTGATGCAGTTAACCGCACAGCACAACACGCATTGCACTCAGATTTAAGCCACAGCCTGGATACTGGTGAACAGCATAACAATGTTTTAAATGATGGGTTAAGTGACGCAAAAGAATATGCCGCAGCCGTAGCCCACGGCAACACGCACCCCTTTGGTTTTGGTACTGTTCAAAATGCCGCAGGCCCAAGCAATACAGTTTCTGCTAATCTTGATCAAGCAATTAACTGGACATATTTTAGAGGCGATATCGCTAAAAAGGTATTTCACTCCATAGATACTGCAAAAGAAAGCATCAATCGCTTACAAAAACAGGGCTGCCAGGAACTTGAAAAGGGTAAACGCTATGTGGAGCTTTCAACAGCAAATCTGCTTGCAACAAAAGTATCAGGAAGAGACACCCCAAATGTGAAAATCAAGGGACTCAAGCTACCTTCTCCTATTGCCACAGCTGCCGAGCTTATTGCACCTAAGATTATTAGTCCGCAAACAATAATCAACAAGGCAGAAAAAGCATTGAGCAATTTATCCGAACTTAGGGATACTGCACTTCTTAAAGGCTATCCTGCCCGATATGTTAGCGAACACTGGGGACCTGACCAAAGACAGATAGAGCTTGAAGAACGGAAACAGCAGCAAGCTGAGTCGGATAAACAACTCTCACAAATGCTAAAAACCTTCAACACCAAGGCCAGTGAAATCCCCCTGATAGATGAAGGCAATCTGGAATAATAATGACAGTTACCTGCACCCCTCTTAAATTAAGTTTCAAAGTCAAAAGGAGGGACGCAGGTAATGACATCGCTACGGAATAGCCGGATGCATAACACCAGCCATCAGCTGAAGAATGCGATTCACCTGGCAACTGTATCCAAATTCATTGTCATACCAGACATATAAAACACAACGGTTGTTTTCTACAATCGTTGCACGACTATCAACAATGCCAGCATTTCTATTACCAACAAAGTCACTGGAAACAACCTCCGGGGAATTCACAAAATCAATTTGTTTTTTCAGATCAGAATACAGAGCAATTTCCCGCAGATAATTGTTTAGCTCATCGAGATTAGTATCTTGAGTCAAATTCAGGTTTAAAATAGCCAGTGACACATTAGGTGTTGGCACTCTGATGGCACTGCCAGTCAATTTACCTTTCAGTTCTGGAAGTGCTTTACCTACAGCGCTGGCAGCGCCCGTTTCAGTAATTACCATATTCAGGGCAGCACTCCGTCCCCGCCGCTCACCTTTATGGTAGTTATCAATCAGGTTTTGATCATTTGTATAAGAGTGAACTGTCTCCACATGGCCACTGACAATCCCAAATTGATCATTGATTGCTTTCAATACAGGCGTAATGGCATTGGTAGTACATGAAGCTGCAGAGAGCACAGTATCTTCTTTAATCAGTTCATGATTAACGCCGTATACTATATTTTTTACGCTTCCTTTTCCTGGTGCTGTTAGCAATACCCTGGCAGCGCCCGGACTCTGCAAATGCTGCCCAAGTGCCTCTTCATCTCGCCATTTGCCCGTATTATCGACCACAATGGCATTATTTATGCCGTATTGTGTGTAATCCACTTCTGCAGGAGAGTTTGAATAGATAACCTGAATGGCAACCCCATTGGCATAAATCAGGTTATTTTCCTGATCGATATCAATGGTTCCCCTGAATGAGCCGTGTACAGAGTCTCTTCTCAACAAACTGGCTCGCTTCTGCAAATCATTACTGGCCGCACCAGGCCTTACAACAATAGCTCTCAAGTTAAGCCCAGAACCACCACCAGCACGCTCAATCAGCAATCGAGCCATTAAACGACCAATACGTCCAAAGCCATAAAGAATCACATCTTGCCCGACCGGTTGGACGCTATCGTTGCCATTGGTGATCGATTCGACCTCCTTACGAATATACTCTTCAAGAGAAAGGTTTTTAGGATCACCCTGATAACCGGCCACCAGCTTACCAAGATCAATGCGTGAAGGTCTCAGGTTCAACGTTGACAGAATTTCCAGGACAGGGTGCGTTTCTCTGACCGATAACTCTGTACCCAGCACCTGCCTGACAAATTTATGAGCCTTAATAATATCGATTACGGAGCGATTAATAATCGAACGACCATAAACCGATGTCACAACATTGTGGTCTCGGTACAGTTTACCTATGAGCGGAATCATTGACTCTGCTATAGCTTCACGTTCTTTCCAGTCCTTAAAATATTCTTTTGTCACTGTTCCGGTTCCAATCGTGAGATCAAGCTATTTTTGATAGCCAGTCAAGCTGACTGTTTTGGGGTATTATCCAGACAATCAAACCGCAAAGCAACAAACAATAACAAACATTAACATATCCATTAAAAACTGGGAGAAGCCTTGCCTAAAAGCTACAATGCCCAACAGTAACAAGCCCCTATCAAAATCTATAGGCATCATAATTGTGAACTTCCTGGCCAAAGTATTGCTATAAGTTCACAAACAAAGCGAGTGCTTTGAACACCTACTTCAATATAAAAGTGATGCAGACATAAGAATGGGGGTAGAACAGAAGCTTGGACACGAGGTAAATGTAAACATCATGGAGCTGGCTAATATCCAACTTCCTTCAAAAGCTGGAGAAAAATTTCATTGGGGCAATTTATCTAAAACAAGCTCTGCCTATCTTATTGCCCTGGCAGTACAAAAAGCCAGCGGTCTTGTATTAGTTGTCACTCCTGACAGAGTCACAGCTGCCGAACTTGAAGATGAGATCAAATTCTTCCTGGGTGATACTCATAATATTAAAATTCATCAGTTTCCCGACTGGGAAACGCTCCCCTATGACAGCTTCTCACCTCACCAGGACATCATTTCAGAACGACTCACGACTCTTTACCAGCTCCCGAAACAAGAGCCATCCATACTTGTTGTCCCAGCTACAACACTTATGCATAGACTCTGCCCTAGAGACTTTCTTGAGACATCCAGTCTAATTCTTAAGCAGGGAGAGTCATTTTCTATAACAGAACGGCGGATTCAACTGGAACAGGCAGGCTATCGCTGCACGGATACCGTTTACGAACATGGTGAATTTGCTATTAGAGGCTCGATTGTTGACCTTTTTCCAATGGGTTCACATACCCCCTTTAGAATTGACCTATTCGACGATGAAATTGACACCATAAGAACCTTTGACCCGGAAACCCAGCGATCTATAGATCAAATCGATCATATTGAACTGTTACCAGGTCATGAGTTTCCTATGGACAAAAGCAGTAGAGAGCAATTTAAAGCCGCATTCAGGAATACGTTCGACGTTGATTACCGAGACTGCCCCCTGTATCAAGATATTGGTTCAGGCATGGCCAGCCCTGGTATCGAGTACTATATCCCCCTATTCTTTGAGAACACCGCAACACTCTTTGACTACCTTCCAACAAATACCTGTATCTTAACTTATCAGGATATTCAGCAACCGATTGATAGCTTCATACACGACATTAAAGAGCGTTATGACAGTAGAAAAGTCGACCCTCAGCGGCCTCTTCTTTCACCTTCAGAACTGTTTCTAAGGAAGGAAGAGCTCTTTTCTTCGATCAACTCCTACCCCAAAATCTTACTTTCAAGAGAACCTCAAGAGAATAAGCCTGGTCGGCTGAATTTTGACCAAAAAAATATACCTGACCTAACATTAAATGCCAAATCCGACTCACCTCTTGCGCCACTTAGTCAATATATTGAAGCCTCTAACCGGATCTTATTTATTGCAGAGAGTGCTGGTCGGCGAGAAATTCTCCTGGAGATGCTTCGTGAAAGTGACATCAAACCCAACACTTTTGAGAACTGGCGCTCATTTTTCAAAAGTGACAAAAAGCTTGGTATTACCACTGGCAGCCTTGGAGAGACACTTCACCTCTCAGAAACTGACATCACCCTGATTCCAGAATCCCAGTTACTGGGACAAAGGGTTATGCAGAGGCGGCGCAGAAAAAATGGTGCGAACCAACAGTCTGACCAGATAATAAGAAATTTGACAGAGCTAAGAATAGGAGCACCTGTTGTTCACATTGACCACGGAGTTGGCCGCTATCAAGGCTTACAAACTCTCGGTGTTGATGGACAACTGGAAGAATTTCTCACTCTTAAATACGCCAATGAAGCAAAGCTTTACGTACCTGTTGCTTCTTTACACTTGATTGCACGCTACACTGGCTCCGATGATGAGCTTGCGCCTTTACACCGCTTGGGCAGTGAGCAATGGTCTAAAGCGCGGAGAAAAGCAGCAGAAAAAGCCCGAGATGTTGCAGCAGAACTACTGGACATCTATGCCAGAAGAGAATCGAGAAAGGGCTTTGCATTTATGTCTCCCGATCAGCAGTATCTGACATTTGCAGCTGGCTTCCCTTTTGAAGAAAGCCCTGATCAGCAAGCTGCCATCGAAGCTGTGATAAATGACATGACGGCTTCCACCCCTATGGACAGGCTGGTATGCGGAGATGTTGGTTTTGGTAAAACAGAAGTGGCGATGCGGGCAGCATTTGTGGCGGTTCAAAGTGGAAAACAAGTAGCGCTGCTAGTACCCACAACTCTTTTAGCTCAACAGCATTTTGAAAGCTTACGCGACCGTTTTGCTGACTGGCCTGTTGAAATTGACGTCATTTCCCGTTTCAAAACCGCAAAAGCAGTCAATGACCTTAAAGGCAAGCTAACAAATGGTCAGATCGACATTATTATCGGCACCCATAAAATTCTTCAAGACAATTTGTCATTTAAAGACTTAGGGCTGCTAATCATCGATGAGGAGCATCGCTTCGGTGTCAGACACAAAGAGAAACTGAAATCCCTGCGTTCAGAAGTTGATATCCTAACGCTGACGGCAACTCCTATACCCAGAACGCTCAATATGGCCATGTCTGGAATTAGAGATCTGTCAATCATTGCCACCCCCCCTGCACGACGGCTATCTGTTAAGACATTTGTCAGAGAACAGAACCTCCATTTAGTAAGAGAGGCTGTTTTAAGAGAGTTGTTACGAGGCGGACAGGTTTATTACCTGCATAATGAAGTAAAGACCATTGAAAAAGCAGCGAAAGAACTTGAGGAAATACTGCCAGAAGCTCGCATTGCCATCGGTCATGGACAAATGAGAGAGCGAGAGCTTGAACAGGTCATGTCTGACTTTTACCACAAGCGCTCTAACATTCTAGTATGCACTACTATTATCGAAACGGGAATTGATATACCAAGCGCCAATACCATTATTATCAATCGAGCCGACAAATTTGGCCTGGCCCAGCTCCACCAGTTACGTGGACGTGTTGGTCGCTCTCACCACCAGGCTTATGCTTATTTGTTAACACCTTCCACTAAAGCCATGACCACTGACGCCATTAAAAGGCTTGAGGCTATTAGTGAAGCACATGAGCTGGGAGCCGGCTTTATGCTGGCCTCACATGATATGGAAATACGTGGTGCAGGCGAACTGCTTGGCGAAGGCCAAAGTGGCCAAATTCAAAGCGTTGGCTTTTCTCTATACTCTGAAATGCTCGAACGCGCTGTGGCTGCCATTAAAAAAGGAGAAACACCTGACCCCGACAAACCTTTAGAACATGGTATGGAAATCAATCTCAGGGTCCCGGCATTACTACCAGAAGACTATATTCATGACGTGCATAATCGTCTTATTTTATACAAACGCATCGCAGCAGCTGAAACTGCAGATGAGTTAAAAATGCTGCAAGTAGAATTAATTGACCGGTTTGGCCTCCTACCAGAACCGGCAAAAAACCTATTCAGACAGACTCTCATTAAACTGAAAGCACAATCACTGGGAGTACTGAAGCTGGATGCTGGCAACAACGGAGGGCGAGTTGAGTTTGAAAACCAGCCCAAAATTGATCCGATGACTATTATTCGATTAATTCAAACTGACCCTCTGTCCTATAGACTGGAAGGCAGTAACATCTTGAAGTACAGTGAGGCCATGACAACACCTGAAGAGCGTTTTACAGCGATGGAGAATTTGCTCACCAGGCTCGCAGGTTAATAGCCAATATATGCGGCGGTAAAATCATCGCCGCCTGTTACTGATAATTCGAAACAGTTCAGGGTTAATCAATGAAATACGCTGTTTTACCAGCAATTCTAACTTTGATGTATACCAGTTTATCACTGGCATCAAACAACACCCCACCAGACGTCAGCTGGTATCAGGCAGACCTGGTTGTTTTTCTTCATACATCATCAAATACAGGCGAGCAGTGGCCGGAAGTAAAGCCACACCCTCTACCAGCTCACGCTATTGCTCTTACCCCTTATCATACCTATGATGAAAACATTCCAATGCTGCCTCCTTTTGATAAAGGGTCAAGCCGTACAATAGATATAAAGCAAGACCCCTTTATCGCTTTGCCAGAAAGTGAATATCAACTCTCTGAGCAAATAGATCTGCTAAAGCGCTCATCTGAGTATAAAATCCTGACTACTGCGGCTTGGCGTTTACCTGTGGATTCCGATGATAAAGACCAGTCAATTGTAATCAAAACACCACTGACCACCAACTCAAAATATCTCTTAAATGGCGCCATTGCCATTAGCTCTAGACGCTTCCTGCACGTAGATGTCGACCTTTGGTACAACGAACTCAAACCAGAAGCCCTATCCTCTCTGTTTGTTGGCTCAGATGTAGCAATATCAGGAGACAAAAAACCCGGAGAAAGAACCAACCCGACAAGCACAGTGCTACGTCCAGCTTCATCAACGGAAGCTCCCCTGAGAATATCACGTAATTTCCAACTTCAAGAAAGACGTCGAATCCAAAGAACAAGTGAAGTTCAATACCTTGACAGCCCTGTCATTGGCGTATTATTCAAGCTGACACCTTATGATCGCCCAGACAGCAAAGCACTACCCTTACCCGCTGAGCTTACCTTACCAAAGACAGCTGGTTGATAAATTTTAAAATGAACAATATAACTTTCTAATTAACTCAGTGAGCAATGCTCAAAGTCAGTTAGTTGAAATGAGTGCTTCATCAAGTTTGCTAATTATATTATTTGATGAAGTACTGTTATGGATGGCTTCAATGAGGGTTATAAATCAATCATTCCGACTGCATCTCATCGCATAAGAATTTCTTATTCATGGACATTTAAAACCATTAAAAAACTATTCTTCCCCTCCTTGGAAGAATATCGCACTTCATCCATTAAACTTTTAACAATATAAATACCACGACCACTACTATGAAGGGTTTCAGGACTATTACGATCTTCTTTTTCAAATGAGCTTACATCAAGTTTTTCGGCAGGAATTGATTTCCCCCAATCACTGATAACAATCGATACTGCAGTCTCAGATAAATGCACAACAGTTTCAACAATATGGCCAGGCTGATTAGTATAAGCATGCTCTACAGCATTATTAACAATCTCCACCAAACACAACTCTATTCGATTCACTTGAATGGGAGTCAGTGCTGTCATATTACAGAGGCCTCTGACAGCCATTGCCACCATAACAGTGTTTGAAAGTTGAGAGTCGATTTCAAGTTTTAGTGACTGGCCATTATTAGGTAACACGACTAGTCCCCTTCTATAGCATCTTCAACTGAATCAAAAATAGGAAAGAGCTTTTCCATTGAAGTCAGATCAAATAAATCCCTGACTGCAGGCTGTGGGCCACCAAGCCGAATCTTACCGCTACCCGCCATCTTCTTCAGAGCAGCTACCAGAGATCCAAGCCCACTACTGTCCATAAATTTAACACTGGTTAAATCTATAACCATGGTTTCAGCGCCATTTTCTATTTGATCAAATAGATAATTTTTAAATGGTTCTGCCAAGGCAGCATCCAGTCTAACTTCATCAACTGTAACGACTGTACAATCATCTTCAACTTTCGACTCAAATGGCATGCTGGGCTCCTTAGTTAACTGACCTCCGGCATAGCCGGAGGCTTATAGGGTTACGCCCTCTAAGGGCTTTCATTGCGCCCAAGGGCGCTTACCAATCAAAATCATGTTGATCTCTACTGATCTGGCAAGAGTTTTCCGGACACTTTTTTACGCTGCCTCGGCAATTTTCTGTTCATATTTGAAGGGTGCCAGGTAGCCATTACCAGAGTGTTTTCTCTGGCGGTTATAATAGACCTCAATGTATTCAAAAATTGCCTGCTTCGCCTCTTCCCTTGTCTGAAAGTCTTCATGGTGAACAAGCTCAGCTTTCAGCGTATGGAAGAAGCTTTCTGCCACCGCATTATCCCAGCAATTTCCCTTACGGCTCATGCTGCAAATAAAGCCATTATCTTTCAGCAATGTTTGATAGCTTTCGGAGACATACTGGCTGCCCCTATCACTATGCACTAACAGCCCCTTTGTTGGCCTCCGCTTCCACATGGCCATCATCAGAGAATCAGTGACCAGTGTTGCCGTCATGCGATCTCTCATAGACCAGCCCACTACAGCCCGCGAATGCAAATCAATGAACACGGACAAGTACAGCCAGCCCTCTCGGGGTACGAATATAGGTAATGTCTCCCACATAAGCCTCATTGGGCTGCTCTCTTTTGAAATTACGGTTCAGCAGGTTCTCAGCAACCGGCTTGTTGTGGTTAGAGTCTGTTGTTGCCTTGAATTTCCGCTTTGTTTTGCAAACAATGCCTTCCTCCTTCATTAGGCGACTTATTCGTTGGCGGCTGACGTTTTTACCCTGATCAGCAAGATCATCTTTTATACGGCGCTCACCATAGCGCTGACGGTGTTTTTCATGTATCACTCGAATATTTGCCTTCAATGCACGGTCTTCCTGACTTCGGTTCGATTCTGGACGAGTGCACCAGTCATAAAAGCCCGTGGTGGATACAGACATAACCCGACACATGGCACTAATGCTGAAGCGTTTCTGATTGTTCTTGATGAACTGGAATCTCAGAGACTTTCTCTTGCAAAGAAGGCTGCCGCCTTTTTTAAAATAGCGTGCTCCTCCCTGAGTGTTTTTAGTTCTTTACGCAAACGTTTCACTTCATCATACACATGCTCATCATTTTTCTTGGGCTGATTACTTGCCTTCGGGCGGTGGTATTTTGTTATCCAGGTATGCAGGGTATTTACATTAACCCCGAGTTCCTGAGCTGTTACAGTCACTGGCTTATCTGATTCTACCGCCAGTTTGACAGCAGACTCCTTAAATTCAGCAGTGTAATTTTTTACTTTCTTTTCCGACATGCTACACACCTTAATAGGGTTCCAAGATTACCCTTGTTTGTGTGTCCGGAAAACTATAACCACTTCAGTTAGCTACTGACGCTACGGTCAAACCTATGTGAGTCACCCCGGCATAGCCGGGGGTTTATCAATGTTAATTATTGCTCTATTATTATAACTTTCAGTTAGGATTGAGGATTCCACTCCAGAATCAAATAAGTAACATCATCTTCAAACACATCTTTTTTATTCCAGACTTTTATCTTTTCTTCTACCCTTCCTATCATGGTTTCAATACTATCGTCAAACGTATCAGCAAGCGTATTGGCCAACCGGTCTTCACCAAACTGTTCCCCAGTACCATCATCACACTCCGTCAACCCATCAGAATAGAGGAAAAGACGATCCTCTTTGGATAATTGGAATTTAACCGATGAATATTCCTGACCAGGCATCATGCCGATAGGCACTCCAACCCCCTGCACAGGCTCAACCACCTTGAGGTTTCGTTTTACCCACAAAGGATTTGGATGCCCTGCCTGAGACAGAACAACTTCACCGGTCTTGTTATTCAAAATGCCATAGGCAATGGTGAAATACAGCATATTTTCTGCCGTTGCCTGAAAGCGGTCATTCAAACTGGCCAAAACCTGCTCAGGTTTGGCTAGCTGCAATTCTGAAGAACCTTCTATTTTTTTCTTGTGAAGCGAGCCTCTCCCCGTATCCGACAAAATATTATTTAGAGTAAACGAGAACAGGGCTGATGGAATACCGTGACCCGCAACATCCAGCTGATAGAAGTAAATATGATCATCATCAAGGGCTTGATAACCAAACATATCCCCGCCAAGGTGCTTACTGGGTTTGAAAAACCAGTTAAACTCAACATCTTTTATGGTAGCAGGCTTGGCTAATAGACCGGCTTGTGTACGTGCTGCTGATTCCAAGTCTTTTTCTATTGTTGCGATAGCGGAGGAAAGCGCTTTATTCTTCTCTTCAAGCGCCCGCTCAAGCTCGATAATCCTAATACCTGCCTTTAATCGTGCTTCCAGCTCATCAAAATTGACAGGTTTACTTAGAAAATCGTCAGCCCCCTTGTTAATACCTTCTACAACCGCTTGATTCTCAGTCTTGCCAGTCAGCAGTATGAAATAAAGATAATGACCAAAATCATGCTCTCTAATGGCTTGGCAAAGCTCAATACCATCCATTTCCGGCATCATCCAATCACTGATAACAATACGAACTTCCGGGTGGGTTTTGAGCACCTCCAAAGCCTGGAGACCATCTTCAGCTTCTAATACTTGGTGCCCTTTCTTTTTTAGAACCACCGACAGCATCAGTCTTTGGTCCCGGGCATCTTCAACAATCAGAATATTCATGGAAAAATAAACAATGCCGTCCCTGGAGAGTAATTTTTCAATCCTATAAGTTTGAATATAGCCGCTAACACGGTTTATGCATTATCCATCCTCTGTGTTTTTTCACTCATTGAACCCAAAATAGGAGACAAAATTTCTCGATCCCTAGCCAGTACAGAATCAGGAATATCAAGCGTGCGGGTGGGAAATGCGATATCTGCATTATGTTGTTGAATAATTGACATAATATTCAAAAGAATCTCTTCCTTGATCATATGATAAGCAGCCCAATCTGTTGTTTTGGTAAAGCAGTAGATAAAACAGTCAAGGCTTGACGCTCCAAATGCATTAAAATTTGCCATTATAATCTTGTCTGTATCAATCTCAGCGTGACTCCATAGATAAGCCCTGATTTCTTTCAATATACTTTCAAGCTCAGAGGCATCTTCATACCTGAGTCCAACAACCTCTTTAATTCTTCGATTTTCCATTCGAGAGGGATTTTCAACAGAAATATTGGCAAAGGTCGCATTAGGTACATAAAGAGGCCGCTTACTAAACGTTCTAATTCGAGTCTGACGCCAGCCAATATATTCAACAGTACCTTCAATTTCCTTATCAGGGGAACGAATCCAGTCCCCTACCCTGAATGGTTTATCAAGGTAAATCATCATGGCACCAAAGAAGTTAGCCAGCATATCCTTCGCAGCAAAACCTATTGCCAAGCCACCGACACCACCAAAGGCCAATACACCTGAGATACTGAATCCCAATGTCTGCATCACCATCAGCACAACAATGACGATAATTGAGATGCGTAATAGTCGACCAACCGCAGTGACAGACGTCGGGTCAACCTTTTTCCCTCTTACAGGATTAAGGAAATTCGCCTCAATCCTTTTAATGATTCGTACCAAAAACCATGCGATAATGCCCGACAAGACAACGGTTGTAACTATTCAGCACCCAGTAAAGGAAGGTTGTCGTAATTCTTCATAGCTATAAGCAGGGCTTCGAAAACATTCTCACCCTGCTTTCTCGCCGATGAAACATAACTCCGTATCCGGCAGTACCATTTAGCCCCTTTTTCACTTCTGAAACAGCCAGATATTTTCTGCTTTACCTTGCCGTTGCGAACATCCTGCTCACTGCCGTTATTATCGAAGGGGATGTCAAAATCAGTCATGAATCTCAAGGTTTCTTCTTTAAACTCCACCAGTCGCTTGAAGAGGTTAAAGGCTTTGGTGTTTCTGACTTTATCCTCTCCAAGGCGTTGACGTCGTCGCTCCATGTACTCGGCTTCTTCGAGCTGTGCTTTTTTAGCAGTACGCTCGAAAAGCGAGTCGATACGCTTGCGGATAATTTCCGGCATAGCCTTCATGCCAAGCTTTTTGAACCCTTTCCTAAGATGGCAAGCCAGCCTTAACAAGCGTTGAAGCCGGGCTGCAAGATAATTGCAATCTCTGTCAACAACCCCCTCTGCAACTCCCTTAAGTGATGGGCGTTACAGAGCACATGGATGGCTGCGTAGCGAAAGTAGACTTTATAATGGTCATGCACAAGTATACCGGCAAATACCAGTAACACTCCCATTGCCTCAATAGCTTCATGACCTTTACTGGGGTCAAGGTGGTAGTATGTCCACTCCTCGGAACGAACGACATGCAGCCACCATAAAGAGCCCTTCACTCTCATGCCTGTTTCGTCAGCACCTGCAACTGGCACTTTTTTTAAGGCGTTAGCAATTGCTGCCTCTGTGCTAGCCAGACGGTCGTAGGCATTTGCCTGAAAAGTACAGATTGAACCGGGACTAACTTCAAGACCAAAAATATCGAAAAAGAATTGTGAAATGCGCTTGTACGGCATTAACTGGTATTGATACAGATAAACAGCCAGTGCTTGAGTGACCGGACCATACTGCACATACGAGTCAACACCCTTAGGAAAGCATGCTTGATTAGCATGTCCGCATGGGCATTCTTTGACTTCAGCCACATGCGCCGTTACTTCGAAACGGCCAAAACGTCCTGGATCAAATACCTGACGTTCAACAACGTCGGTTACTTTGATAGAAAGAAGCGACTGATGGCAAAGTACGCAGTTTTTAACCGAGTGATGCCGGATATGGTCTGGTTCCTCAGTTTGCTCCAGCGTAGAGCCTTTATGACCGTGTTGACCACCGGGCCTGTTATTTGACTTTTGCCTCAGGCTTTTGGGATTGGGTTTGTAATCTTCTCTATCACACTCAGGATTTTCCTCATTCTCACTGTCAGCATTTGAGTTTTTGGATGATGAGGGCTTATTGTAACCATCTGTAGACGGTGGCTTGCTGCTATTACGACTATTCATCTTGAGCTTATCAGCAAGCTCCTTGTTTTCATCCTCAAGACTCAAAACCTTCGACTCCAGCTCACCTACAGCAGCGAGAAGCAAGATAATGGCCTGTGTTTCGGGAGTAAACTGAGTCATGAAAACTTCTGGAAAAGGGTTTATATCAAAATGACATAAATTCGCGAAAAATCCAGATTAATCTGAGGAGGCTGAATAGTTACCAACGGTTCTAAACTGATCAATATTCATTAAAAGGGGGCTGGTGAACTCTTGCTTTATTATATCCAGCATCCAGATCAACCCAAACACCCAAATCAACACCCTAATCGGTCGTCGTCCTCCCTCAACCAGGGCATCATTCCAGATATTAGAACTCTGCTTAACTTTCACTCTCAACCGATTGATTATGTTTGAAAAGATATAACTCGATAAACCTGTCACAAGAAATACGACAGAGATACCTAAAAGCCAGTCCGGTATGGCTATCCCCTGTATGTCAGGTATATTCATTCTACTTTCCATCTAAAACAGACACAGCATGAAACAGAGTTCAAAAGAAGTGGGGGGGTATTAATCAGGCACAATATTAACAGTAATTCCAGCTGCAACGCGGTCAAACAAGTCAACAATATCCCGATTTCTCATTCGGATGCAGCCCTTGGAATCAGGTTTTCCCATAACAGAACTATCAGGCGTACCATGGATATAGATATAACGCCTCATACTATCAACATTACCCATACGGTTAACTCCTGACTCCAAACCGCTAAGCCAAAGAATTCGAGTTAAAATCCAGTCTTTGCGATCGGGGTATGCGGCCACCAGCTCAGGGGAATAAATCTCACCCGTTTGACGACGGCCAACAAAGACCGCATTCAAAGGTGCTCCAAAACCGATTTTCGCCCTGATAATATGTTTACCAAGAGGTGTTTGCTCACTATTTTGCTTCTGCCCAACCCCATTCCTGGCTGTTGAAATTTGATAACTAACCACATCGCCATCATCAAGATGAAGCTTCAATTGCTGAGTTGTAATATGTATAGAAATATTCACAGCCTGTTCCAAAATAAATATCTAGACCCGAAAAAACACCCACCAATCATGGGTATGCATATGATCAAGCGTGGAATAAATAACCTGCTTTATACAAAGCAGGCTTATGATAATTAACAGAATTTAAAAAGAGGAACCAGGCTGGGCCAAAAAGGTCTCTTCATCAGCGGTACTGGCTCGCCCCAACACCTTATTTCGATGAGGATAGCGACCAAACTGTTCAATAATGTCTCTGTGTCTCAACGCAAAATCAAGCGAACCCTTTAAATATTTTTGCAGCGCCCCGGAAGAACCCGCTACAGCACTTTCATAAAAGTCAACACAGCGGTCAAGACTGTCAAGGGACTCATCATGCATTAGCGGCATCATGAAAAAAGTCTTTTCTAATAGGTCCAATTTGATCTCATGGCCCAAATTTAATCCCTCCAGAGTAAGGAAGAGCGCTCTTTCATCAAAACTGAAGGCTTTAGCAGAGTTGCGGTAGATATTCCGTGGAAATTGGTCAAGACAAATAATTGCAGCTAAACGCCCCTTTGGTGTTTGCCCCCACTCTTCGTGGAGCCCATCGTGAACCCTTGGTATCAGTGATGAAAAACGCTGCCTGATTTCATGGTCTGTCACTGCCTTTTTTTGCCACCAGCGGGCTCTCTGCTCATCGCCAAGGGCTTCGCCATCAAACCAGTAATCCAGCACATCCTGATAATTTACGCCCATCAACCTCAACCTTTATTATTTGTTTTTGCCCAAAGTGCCAATCCCGCCTATCTCTACCATACTTATATAAACCAGTATTGAAAACAGCGCAGATGACTCCAGATAGTCAATCAACGTTTATCACTCTACCCGGAACAAATACAGATACATCATGACAGAACAGGATCCAAAAAACCCGGAAGTTATCACCGGGGATAATAACCCTCAAAGCACCGGCACAGAGCTTACAATAGCCAATCAGGCCATGCCGGATAAACTCTACCTTATTCCCGTTTCCAATCGACCTTTCTTTCCAGCCCAGGTTCAACCTCTGGTTTTCAGCAAAAATCTTTGGGAGGAAACCCTTCAGCGGGTAGGACAAAGTCCACAAAAAGCAGTAGGCCTGAGCTTTGTAGGAGGAATACCTGGTAATGATATCACCCCAGAAGAGTTCCCAAACACTGGCTGTGTGGTAAAAGTTAACAATATTGTTGCCGATGATGAGCAGATTCAGTTTATCGCTCTTGGCGTCCAACGGTTTCGTATTAAACAGTGGTTACGAAAAACACCGCCTTATCTGGTACAAGTCGAATACCCGGATATACCGGCTGGAGACAGTGATGAGATCAAAGCTTATGCCCTGGCTTTGATTCAGGCTATTAAAGAATTAATTCCCCTGAACCCCCTATACAGTGAAGAGCTCAAGAATTACCTGAACAGGTTCAACCCGAAAGACCCATCACCATTGGCTGACTTTGCTGCTGCAATTACAACAGCACCCGGCACAGAACTACAGGAAATTCTTGAGACGCTACCAGTGCAACGACGCATGGAGAAAGTGCTGGTTCTTATCCGTAAGGAGCAAGAAGTTGCAAGATTACAAACCGAAATTAATGCGGAAGTTAACCGAAAAATCAGTAAACACCAGCGGGAGTTTTTTCTCAAAGAACAATTAAAGGTTATTCAAAAGGAGCTTGGCATCTCAAAAGATGACCGGACAGCTGAAATAGAGACCTTTGAAAAAAGACTCCAGGACCTGGAAATACCAGAGCCAGCCCAGAAAAAAATTGATGATGAGCTGAAAAAACTTTCTATCCTGGAAACAGGTTCTCCAGAATATGCTACATGCCGTAACTATCTAGACTGGGCAACCTCTATTCCCTGGGGGAAATTTTCTGAAGACATCTATGATCTAAAAAATGCCCGTCGCGTACTTAACAAAGACCATGATGGGCTTGAAGATGTCAAAGACCGCATTATCGAGTTTCTGGCAGTAGGTGCATTCAAGCAGGAAGTTTCCGGCTCAATCATGCTACTCATAGGCCCTCCAGGTGTTGGTAAAACCTCTATCGGTCGTTCTGTTGCCAAAGCCTTGGGCAGAAAGTTCTATCGTTTCAGCCTGGGTGGCATGAGGGATGAAGCTGAAATTAAAGGGCACAGGCGAACCTATATTGGAGCTTTGCCCGGTAAGCTGGTACAGGCATTCAAAGAAGTAGAAGTATCGAATCCAGTCATTATGCTGGATGAAATTGACAAAATTGGTGCATCCTATCGAGGCGATCCAGCCTCTGCCCTGCTTGAAGTGCTTGACCCAGAACAAAACAATGAGTTTCTTGATCACTACCTAGATATGCGGATAGACCTATCCAAAGTGTTATTTATCTGTACTGCCAACCAAATGGATACTATTCCTGCTCCCTTGCTGGACCGAATGGATATTATTCGATTATCAGGTTATATCACTGAAGAAAAGCTGGCTATTGCCAAAAACCATCTATGGTCTAAACAACTTGAAGCCGCTGGACTAAAAAAAAGCCAGTTAAAAATCTCTGATGCCACCCTGAAAAAAGTCATAGAAGGTTATGCCAGGGAGGCAGGGGTACGTCATCTGGAAAAACTGCTACAGAAAATCATTCGTAAAGTGGTGGTTAAACTGCTGAATAAAAAAGAAAAAAGCGTCAGCGTTACTATCAAAGACCTAGAAGAGTATCTGGGAGCGCCCTATTTTAGAAAAGAGAAACGAATCCAGGGTATTGGAGTAGTGACAGGTTTAGCCTGGACAGCTATGGGCGGTGCCACGCTCCCCATTGAAGCAGTGCTTATTCATCAACAGCGCGCTGGTTTCAAACTGACGGGAAAGTTAGGCGAAGTAATGAAAGAGTCTGCTGAAATTGCCTACAGTTACATTTCCAGCAAAACCAAACAGCTGGATATCGCTGAAGACTTCTTTGAAAATGCCTTTATCCACTTGCATGTCCCTGAAGGAGCAACACCTAAAGACGGCCCCAGTGCAGGCATAACCATGGCAACAGCCTTATTATCACTGGCACGGCGAACTAAACCAAAACCTATAGCAATGACCGGTGAACTGACCCTGACAGGTAAGGTACTTGCGGTTGGCGGAATAAGGGAAAAAGTCATTGCAGCACGCAGACAAGGTATCAACGAATTGATCATTCCAGAGGAATGCACCAGAGACTTTGAAGAACTGCCTGACTATATAAAGAAAGGCATAAAGGTACATTTTGCCAAACATTATGATGATGTTTTCAATATTGTGTTTCCACCCAAGAAAAAAGAAAGGACAACACGCACCCGTAAAAAATAATCCCACATAACGAAACATGCCGCTTCGTCTGAAGCGGCATGTTGTAAAGCTCTATACAACGAGGTCAACCCTCGTTTGGACACTTAAGTGAGCGATATAAATTATAATTCCCTTCTCTAAGGTTATCCAATCAACACCTAGACTTTATCTTTATATCCAGTTGATTTTGTTACTCTTTTTTGATCTAACCAGCAAACCATTCCACTTGAATAATTTAAACAATTGGCTGGATTCAGTTAGATCAGGCTTGGCTTACCATATAATTTTTTACGGTGTCTACAACCGCTTGGGTCTGGCTATCAATTTCCAGATTGATCTGATCGCCCTCTTTTACCTCACCAAATGTCGTCAATCTCAGCGTTTCTGGAATCAAATGCACACAAAAAATGCTTTCCTGTACTTTTTCACCAATGGTTAAACTGGCACCATTTAAAGCAACATAACCTTTTGGCAGTAGGTAATCACGCCATCTCGAATCAAAAGAAAAAGACACAGTTACATTATGTGGCTCACGAATCACACTTGAAACCATCACAGTATCATGAATATGCCCAGATAGCAGATGCCCACCGATCTCATCACCAAAACGAGCCGCTCGTTCAATATTAACCAAGCCACCCTCGGTAAGATTGCCAAGATTAGTTGCTCTCAGCGTTTCCTTCATAACATCAAAGCTGACACAAGTACCATTAATAGCCATCACCGTAAGACACACGCCATTGACAGCTATGCTGGCGCCTGTTTCAACCCCATCAACAAGCTCATGATTTAACTCAACTGACAGTCTGATAAAATCTTTCAAACGCTCAATATGGGCAACAGGAAAGACACCTTTCACAATTCCTGTAAACATAATAATTTATAAACCTCTTTTTTTCATTTGAATCATTCGCTCCAATGCAACCAAACTATCCGGGGTATAGTTTCTCTCATATTTATTATCAAGAATATCTTCCGGTGTTTCAAAAACCAGACTGGCCACTTCTTCTTTTTGCAAAATCACGGGGCCATCATAACAACAGCTGTATACACGCCCCCACACTTTACAATCATCATTATGGAAATAAAAATGGAAAAGAGGTTCAAGACCCACCCCTTCAATTCCCAGCTCTTCCGATAACTCTCGATATGCAGCCTGGTCATAGCTCTCATTTTCAGCTACCACACCTCCTGTTGCCGGATCAAAATAGCCAGGATAAATATCTTTTGAGAGTGTCCGCTCCTGAACCAGGAGTTGATCTTTACTATTAAAAACAAACACATAAGTAGCTCGGTGACAAAGTCCACCAGCCCGCATTTCCTGCCGCGGTACAGTACCAACTATCTGATTATGATCATCCACTAAAAGTACATTTTCTTCAGATATCACTGCAGCCCCCACTGTCACTTTAAAAGCACTTTTATTATTTGCCAGTAATCTTAGCCTAAACAGTAGCCACTTTAAAACAACAGGACTCTAAATCAAAAACACAACTATCCCTTACCTCATTAATATAAATGGAGAAACCCTGTTTTAGGAGGAGAGTTCAATAATGTTGATAAAGCGCTTACCCAATCGCATCACGTTGATCATTTGTCAAAATAACAGGCTGAACCAATTTATTAAAATCCCCCCAGGACAGAACAATAATTTCTGATGAGTTACCTGAACCGAAAGCCAGGGGATGATTGCCCTTTAGTGATTCAGATAAGAACACAGACAATCCATACAAATTACCAAAAGCCGGCAAAACCCCTGGCTCACATCGAGGAAAAAATGCAGTAACATCATCCTTGCTAGCCAGCTCCGCTGTGCGAGTTCCTGCTGCCTGACATAAAACACTGAAATTGACTCTTTCTGTGGCAGGCAAGATACATAAGGCCATTTCCCCATCTAACTTCACGACCACTGTTTTCGCTACCCTTCGACCACTGATATGAGCCTGCTCAGCCACTTCCTGGGCAGAATATGCCGGAGGGTGTTGCTGAGTTATATAGGCCACATGACCGGTATTCAGGTAATTGGACAACTCTTTCGAAAGCATTGTGCTTTGTCCTTAAAAAAGTAACCACACGACCAACTCAACACATTAAAAAAATGTGCTGCGCTGCAACCACAGAAAAATAGTATGCAGTTAAAAATACATATATAGAGGCTATAAAAACGGACTAAACCTTTCGGAATTTGTCAGATGATTTTAGTTTCGTCAAGACTGATAAGTTAGTACAAACCGCTTTATAATTACGATAAATCAGTACAACACCGCTTGCTGATCGCCACTAACCAAATGTGTGGCATAAAAAATAGCTGGCAAGCAACATCTGCATTAACAAAACAGCCAGCTGACTCTAGCAAAAGTAATCAAAAGTCCCCGGGAGGGGCATATTATGAGTAAAAAGAATGTTGTATCAGCCACTGTAAACCCTGTTGGCAGCATGAGAGTACTATCCAGCAGAGAAGTGAGCCGCCTTCAGGACACCAGTAAAACAGGTCTTCATAAGCTGTTTCGACAATGTGCCCTGGCCGTGCTCAGCTGTGAACAGGAAGGGGATAGCGCAGAAGAACTACTGAAAGACTACCAGGATTTTGATATTGGCATAGTCCAGGAACACCGGGGTCTTAAGCTGGATCTCATTAATGCTCCCGCCAATGCATTTGTTGGCGGCAAACTGATTCTTGGGGTTCGGGAAAACCTATTCTCAGTTCTTAGAGATATATTGTACGTATCCTCTCATATAAGTGATGACCCTCGATTTGATGACAACAGTTCAACTGATATCACTCATTTAACATTTGAAATACTTCGCAACGCCAATGCCTTTATCACCAAACAACCTCCAAATATTGTCGTATGCTGGGGAGGACACTCTATTTGTAGAGAAGAATACGAGTACACCAAGACCGTAGGTTACCAGCTTGGCTTAAGACATCTCGATATATGCACTGGCTGCGGCCCTGGGGCCATGAAAGGACCAATGAAAGGAGGCTATATTGGTCACGCCAAACAACGTGTCAATAAAGGCCGTTTTATTGGCCTGACAGAACCGGGGATCATTGCAGCAGAATCGCCCAACCCGATTGTCAATGAACTGGTTATTCTTCCTGATATTGAAAAACGACTGGAAGCCTTTGTAAGGCTTGGCCATGGCATCATCGTCTTCCCTGGAGGTCCAGGGACATGCGAGGAAATTCTCTATATTCTGGGCATTCTGTTAAACCCCGAAAACAAGGATATACCTCTTCCCCTGATATTTACCGGGCCCGCTTCAGCAAAAAATTATTTTGAGCAAATTGACCATTTCATTGGTAACACATTGGGTAAAGCTGCTCAAAAGCGATATAAAATTATTATTGACAATCCTGTCGAAGTGGCCCGAACCATGCGAAATGGTCTTGAAAAAGTCACACGCTTCCGACGCAAGCACGGTGATGCCTACTACTTCAACTGGCTGCTAAAAATTGATCAGGAGTTCCAGTATCCCTTTGACCCAACCCATGAAAATATGGCCGAGCTAGAGCTAAAACTGAACATGCCTCCCCATATGCTGGCTGCCAACATAAGGCGACTAATGTCTGGCATAGTGTCAGGCAATATTAAAGAAGATGGTGTAGGCAGAATAAGGGAGTACGGTCCTTACCAGCTGTCAGGCGATGCAGAGTTAATGGCTCAAATGGACGTATTGCTTGACTCTTTTGTCAAACAGTTCCGCATGAAGCTACCAGGCAGTGAATACAAACCATGCTACGAAATAGTAAAATAGCTGCTTTAATCAACTATGCCAGAATACATCTGTAAACAACCGGGTGTATTCTGGCAGCCTCATATTCATGAAATAAATAGCAGGCATTTCGGCAATTACTTAACTTGAATACCACCATCCGCTATAATGCCTGCGCTAGGGATATACCCAGTTAGTTTAGTAGCTACATGAACTTATGCTCCTATAGCCAACGGCTGGTTGTCAGCCTGAGCAAGTTAATAAAAGACTGGGTACTCTGCTGAATACATAAGAAATTTATTCAATAATCTATTGATTTGACGAATTGGTTTGATCCGGACAATACCATTTTACAACAAGAATAATCACCACCAGAAGGATCACCAGAACCTGCCACAGATGATGAGGGTATAATTTGTGCTAGAAACCTACAGACAACATGTTAAGGAACGTGCAGCAGAAGGTGTTCCCCCCAAACCACTGAATGCAGAACAGGTGAGCGGGTTAGTCGAGCTACTGAAAAAGCCTCCAGTCGGGGAAGAGCAAACTCTGCTCGATTTATTAGAAAACCGCATTCCACCCGGTGTTGATGAAGCCGCATACGTAAAAGCAGGCTTTCTAACAGCTATTGTCAATGGCGACACAACTTCACCTTTGGTTAGCAAAGAAAAAGCCGTTGAGCTATTAGGAATGATGCTCGGAGGCTATAACATCACAACCCTTGTTGAGCAATTGGATAGCAGTTCCCTAGCCTCCCTTGCCGCAGAACAGCTTAAGAAAACCCTGCTCATATTTGACGCTTTCCATGATATTGAGGAAAAAGCCAGGCAAGGTAACGCGCATGCTCAATCTGTATTGCAATCCTGGGCTGATGCAGAATGGTTTATCAACCGTAACAAGGTTAAAGACAGCATAAAACTTGTTGTCTTCAAAGTAACAGGTGAAACCAATACTGATGATTTATCACCAGCGCCGGATGCCTGGTCACGCCCAGATATCCCACTGCATGCCAGAGCCATGTATAAAATGGCCAGAGATGGCCTTAAGCCAGAAGATCCTGGTATTACAGGTCCAATGAAACAGATAGAGGATATTAAAAATCAAGGATTGCCCGTTGCTTTTGTTGGCGATGTGGTCGGTACAGGTTCTTCACGTAAATCAGCAACCAATTCTGTTCTCTGGTTCTTTGGTGATGACATTCCCGGCGTCCCCAACAAACGCTCTGGCGGCATCTGTATTGGTGAAAAGGTAGCTCCTATTTTCTTCAATACCATGGAAGATGCTGGCGCATTGGTTTTTGAAGCTCCCGTTGAACAACTCAATATGGGCGATGTCATTGATATTCGTCCTTATGAAGGAAAAATCCTCTCCGAAAGTGGTGATACACTGTCTGAATTCACCCTGAAATCCGATGTTATATTGGATGAAGTACAAGCAGGCGGTCGCATTAATCTGATTATTGGACGTGGCCTTACCGAAAAGGCGCGGGAGAGTCTTGAGCTAGGTCCTTCAACTGTTTTTCGCCGTCCAGCCGAGTCCAGCCAATCCAACAAAGGTTATACTCTTGCCCAAAAGATGGTTGGCAAGGCTTGCGGGGTTACCGGGGTTCGACCAGGCCAATATTGCGAACCCAAAATGACCACTGTAGGTTCCCAGGACACAACCGGCCCCATGACCCGTGATGAACTGAAAGATTTAGCCTGCCTGGGCTTTTCTTCAGATTTGGTTATGCAGTCATTCTGTCATACTGCAGCTTATCCAAAACCGGTTGATATCGAAACCCAGCACACACTTCCCGATTTTATTATGAATCGTGGAGGCGTCGCTTTAAGACCTGGTGATGGCATTATCCATAGCTGGTTAAACCGCATGTTATTACCTGATACCGTTGGCACTGGCGGTGATTCCCATACCCGATTCCCGATGGGTATTTCATTCCCTGCCGGCTCTGGACTGGTTGCTTTTGCAGCCGCCACCGGGGTGATGCCACTGGATATGCCAGAATCAGTACGGGTTCGCTTTAAGGGCAAAATGCAACCAGGGATTACTTTAAGGGATCTGGTTCACGCCATTCCTCTTTATGCTATCAAGCAGGGACTGCTCACGGTTGAGAAAAAAGGTAAGAAGAATATCTTCTCCGGGCGCATTCTGGAAATTGAAGGGCTTGAAGAGCTTACTGTAGAACAAGCCTTTGAATTATCAGACGCATCTGCCGAGCGATCTGCCGCAGGCTGCACCATTACGCTTTCTGAAGCATCTGTTTCTGAATACCTGCAATCCAATATCACCATGCTGCGCTGGATGATCAGTGAAGGGTATGGTGATCCACGCACACTGGCAAGGCGCGCCCAAAAAATGGAAGAGTGGCTGGCCAATCCAGAACTTATGCGTGCAGATAAAGACGCTGAATATACGGCAACCATTGACATTGACCTTGCCGATATCAAAGAGCCCATTCTTTGTGCACCCAATGACCCCGATGATGCCAAGACACTCTCTGATGTTGCAGGTGATAAAATTGACGAAGTCTTTCTTGGCTCCTGTATGACCAATATTGGTCACTTCCGTGCCGCTGGCAAACTATTGGAACAAAACAGCGAACCACTGAAAACCCGGTTCTGGATGTCGCCACCCACCAAAATGGATAAAGAGCAGTTAATGGAGGAAGGTTTCTATAACATTTATGGTCGGGCGGGTGTACGCACTGAAATTCCAGGTTGCTCGCTTTGTATGGGTAACCAGGCACGAGTAGCTGCTGGATCTACGGTACTCTCCACCTCTACCAGAAACTTCCCTAACCGGTTAGGGGATGGCGCCAATGTTTACCTATGTTCTGCGGAACTTGCCGCAGTAGGCGCAATTCTAGGTAAGATCCCAACTGCACAGGAATATATGGCCTTTGCACAAAATATCGATAGTATGGCTGACGATATTTACCGCTATATGAGTTTTGACAAGCTGGAAGTCTACCAGCAGGCGGCAAATTCCATTATTGCCAAAACAGGCTAATACAATAGTTTGGGTGGGCCGGTTTTGGTTCACCACAGAGTCACAGAGGGCACAGAGTTTTTCTAGTTTTAAACAATAAACTGCCATGCTCTCTATGACTCAGTGGCACGTTAAATACTTTTTCTCAACCTCAAAGTTAACTTTAATCGTTTGTTCGCTACTCAGACACAGAGATTTTATATTCTCAGACAATAAACCTCTGTGTCCTCAGTGCCTCTGTGGTGAAAAAAGACAACAAAACCAACTTTTTATATGCTAGACAGAATGAGCAAACTGTTTCAAAGCTGATATTTCATCAGCCCAAATCGTCTCATCAATGGTTTCCAGTACCATCGGGATGCCGTTAAAGCGATCATCCTGCATAATATAGCGAAATGCATCCCAACCAATTTCACCTTCCCCCAAACTATGGTGACGGTCTTTTCTTGACCCCAAAGGCGCTTTGGAATCATTCAGATGCATCCCTTTCAGATAATGAAAACCGACGATTCTGCCGAACTCGGCAAATGTCTGTTCACAGGCATCAGGGCTGGCCAAATCATAGCCGGCGACAAAAGTATGACAGGTATCCAAACAAACACCTATCCGAGTTTTATCTTCAACCTGATCAATAATGTCTGCCAACTCTTCAAAACGCCAACCTAAGTTGCTACCTTGACCAGCCGTGTTTTCAATAACAGCAATCACACCGTCTGTTTTATCCAGTGCCCAGTTGATAGATTCAGCAATACGTGAAAGACACAGACTGATATCAATCTTGCGCAGATGACTACCCGGATGGAAATTAAGCCGATCCAGCCCCAACTGACTGCAACGATTCATTTCATCCAGAAAGGCGTGTCGGGATTTTTCCAGCGCCTCTTGCTCCGGATGCCCCAGATTAATCAGATAACTATCATGGGGCAGTACCTGTTCAGGCTTATAACCGTATTTCAGGCAACGCTCCCTAAACAGTTTGATACTCCTTTCTGTCAACGGCTTAGCCTGCCACTGCCGTTGATTTTTGGTAAACAAGGCAAAAGCCGTTGCCCCTAACTTATATGCATTAACCGGTGCATTTTCCACACCGCCGGCTGCACTGACATGTGCGCCTATGTACTTCATTAAACAAATAATCCTTTAAAGTCCCAATCACAGATTACACCAAATCATTCAAATACCAGATAAAAACAGTTATTTGATATATTTAATTTGCTGTACCTGGTGCAGGATAATATTGAACTAGATCTGTTGTAAATAATTCCTCATCACTAACCGTACTTCTATTTATGTGATAACGTTGCATTATATTACGAGTAACTGCCGAAATTTCATCTGTAGTAAGTTTTATATCTATAGGTGAAGTTCTGTTAAGCAAAGATGCTGAAAAAGCTCATCTTTGAACTGCTCATCTGCTTGTCTAAAATAATCCTGTTCGGTTAGTGCTTTAACACCAAATTTCCTAGTCCATAGTTCAAAAAAAGTTAACTTCCGAAGTTTTTTGAGTTTCTCTTCCTTATCACTTAACATAGCTTCTAAAGAAACACCCTTTGACTTTGCCTCATTTTGCTTCTGTGTGTCTCTCATGTTTAATTGCAACGACTGTCGTTCACGTGCTGAAAGGAGATCATCCATATCTGCAAAGATATCCTTCCCTTTAAAGAGATTAGGGATAATAGAATCCCATGAACAAGATAGAAGGTCTTCTAGCATCAGCAATTCCCGCAGACTTGATTAAAGCCCTTAATAACAAGGGCTGTAGCCTGATACTTTCTTGCTGAAATCGCAGACTATCCGATAGAATTTCACCACTATAATAATAACGATGCTTATGTTGTGCCGCTAACAAAACCAAGAACCATTGCTGAAAAACTGCTCAAAATAGTCTCTGATGAAGCGGCTGAAATTCCAGACTTTCGCAAGAAAAGTCAACATGACAAAATTGCCCTTCATGATGCGGTCATGAGTGGCCTTGCTGTCATGCACCTGAAATACCCTTCGTTGCTGGCTTTTGATCAGGATTGCGTCAATAAGCCCGACAGGCTCAAGAACTTAAAGTCGATGTACAATGTCAGCAACGTCCCCAGTGATACCTATCTGAGGGAGCTGATTGACCCTATAGAAACGCGCTATTTCAGGAAGTTCTTTACCCGCTTGTTTGCCTTTGTGCAGCGATCTGGCCGACTTAAGCAGTTCACTTATTTTGAGGAAGGGTATCTTGCGCCTATCGATGGTACGGGGCACTTTTGCTCAGGGAATATTAGCTGTCCTGAGTGTTGTGTAAAAAAAGGCGGACAGCAAAAATCCGCAATACTACCATCAGTTACTGGCCTGCTGTCTGGTAAGGCCGGGCAAGAAGGAAGTATTGCCTTTAATGCCTGAGCCCATCACCAAACAGGTTGATGCGTCAAAGAATGACTGTGAGAAGGTAGCGCTCAAGCGGCTATTGGCGAATTTATCCAGAGAACATCCCCACTTGCCACTGGTTCTTACTGTTGATGACCTGTACTCAGATGGACCGACCATCAAGTTGGTGAAGTCCTTTGGCTATAGCTTCATTATGGTGGCAAAGGACTCAACACATGAGTCGTTATACCAGGCCGTAGATGAGCTTGATTGTGCAGGCAAAGTGGTACGCTACGAATATACCGATGAAAAAGGATTTACCCACTGGTTCCGGTTTGTAAATGGTGTCCCCATTAACAAGTCACACCCGGATGTGCTGGTTAACTATCTCGAATATATAGAAATTGATCCAGAGGGCAACAAGAAGTACGTCAACACCTGGATCACCGATATTGAGCTTTCAGCCGAGAACGTGAATAAGTTCATGCGAGGAGCACGCGCTAAATGGAAAATTGAAAACGAAACGTTCAATACACTGAAAACACAGGGCTACCATCTCGAACACAATTACGGGCACGGAAAGCAGCATCTGGCCAGCAATCTGGCATGCCTGACTTTTACGGCCTTCCTCATCAACCAGATAGAGCAACTGTCTTGCAAGCTTTTCCAAGAAGCGCTCAAGGCAAAGAAGTCTAAAAAGGCATTGTGGCATGCCATACGAGGGCTGTTTGACTGGTTCTGCATTGATAACTGGACAGACGTATTCACAGCCATCATTGAGGAGCGAAGTGTGAGCTTGAAATTGCTGACAGTCGATACGACATAGAGAGTTGATGTTAGCCCTGTGACCTGTGTTACCAGCCATTTAAACCAACTGCCGATATAGCAGCAGCCTGGCTCTATTCATCTCTATAAAGTCATTTTTAATTAACTGAAAATGTGCCAATCGGAATCTAGTTTGCGGGAATTGCTGGTCTTCTAGCATAAAAGCAATCACCCCATATGCAAAATCAGAGTCAGAGTGAACAT
The DNA here is from genome assembly GCA_965224475.1 of Endozoicomonadaceae bacterium. Lineage (GTDB taxonomy): Bacteria > Pseudomonadota > Gammaproteobacteria > Pseudomonadales > Endozoicomonadaceae > Endonucleibacter. Next base: position 30,530 of record CBDCZK010000006.1, read on the forward strand.
CAGTTCTAAAAGCTTCATCCTCGAATTCAGGTGGTTCTTTAAGCTTACCCATCATATAACCTTTGTTCATACCAACATAAGCCATAAGAGCTTCTAATCGATTATTAAGATCAAAACCGTAAAAAGACTCTAGAAAGAGTGAATAAATATCTCTTGGCAAAACGTCAAGAACTTTCAACTCATCAATTACTAACTTAACTTGCAAACTAGCATTTTTAAGCAACTCTTTCTCACCATCACCCCATTCAGAAACATTCTTATAAGAATGAAATTTAACATCACGTGCTTTTTCAATCTCACTTTTTCTCTGCCTAGCATTTACAACAACCTCAGATAGCACTAACGCACGAAGACGAGCATCTTTAGTTTTTTTACTCTTTCCTTTTAATTCTTTTTCTATCGCCTTATCAAAATAGTCTAACTCTCCTATAACCCTAGACTTCATATCATTAGTAAACGTATCTGTTAAATTATTAACCAAAAGCCCAAAATTCTCTTTTTTTTCTTTTCCATTATATCTTACTACCATATATTCTTTTACCTTTTGAGCAACACTTGGATTACTAGCTAAAAAGGCCTTAGGGTCTTTACATAAAGAAGCTCTATCATCATCAGTTAAGTCAATACCCCAACGAATACTATTATCTTGAACCATTTGGCAAAAGCTATCAGCAAGTGGTCGGTCTATATTTTGCCGCCGTTTTTTTTGCTTATCCTTTATTTTATCTACCTCAGTTCTTCTAATGAATATACTTTTTTTCGTACTACCTTCACATGATCTTCTAGAAAGACGGAGTGAATGTTTTCTACTGAGTCCACTAGTACGTTCACCTACATACTCACCATCAACATTATCACTCTCTTGCTTGGGAGATGAGGTAGATTTTTCAGAAGAACTTCTTGATAGGGTGTCAGAATCATCTAATAAAGAATACCACGAACTAGAATACCCCAAACTAACAGTTTCCGCAGACCTAGACTTTCTTAGTGGATATCCAGCATTCCTTCCTTGCTTTTTTAACTCCACTAATTTATAGAAACTTGGCAGCTGATTATTAGTTTCTGCTCCCACACCCACTTCGGTTTGAGTCGACACTTCAACCATATTTTTTTGTTTTTCGTCTAATGCTCTTTCAGCATCATTTTTAGTTTCTATTGATAGTCTCTCTAAGTCCTTTTGGCGTTCTGTTGTTAATAATGGCTTTGTTGACGAGGTAGATTCTTTCGACACTCTCTCCAAAGATGCTTCTTTAAGAAACATATTTTCCTTTAGAAGCCGCTCTATTTCTGCCTGAAGCTGTTTAACCATATCATTTTCATCAACAGTCTCAACACTTATCCTTTCTTCAAGCTCTTCATTCTTTTCCGTGAAAGATAATTCTGATTTTACGTCCTTTTGAAATTCATCACATTCGGCTACTTCAATACCAAGCATGCCATCGACTTCATGCCATAAATCCTCTTCTTCAGCACTTAAACTGTCTAAATCTCTAAAAGAATCTACCAATCCAGCTACTGTTTTTTCTTCTGATTGATTGCAGTATTTTTTCAATTGCTCTGCATTCTTCTTATCAAGAAGAACAAACCAGGTAATATGAGGGTCAAATGATTGATCTTGGGGCTCGATTACGGTACCCACAAAAAAGTTCGTACCAAAAAGAATCGGCTTACTTCCCACGCAACATTGTTGTCCACCACCGATAACACAACCGGCTTGGTGAGAAAAAAACAGCTCTTTCGGTTTTACATTTATATAAGAGTTATCATATTGCCAGCCTTTAGCGCCAAGCCCCTCATCCATTTTTCTACTTACTTTATAGTGATGATTTTGAATATATTGATTGATAGAATCAAAGAAGCAGACTTTTATTTGTTTTTGTTTGTTAAACCACAGGTATCCATGTTCATCAGCTATCTTTCTAGCATCCTCAAAGAGCCGTTTTCCAGACGATGGAAAATCTTTATCCCCTTCAAATCTATCACTGTTAAAAAACCAAACTGGCTGCGTTTTTAACCCCAGCGTACTCCCTCGAGCTCGTCCCGCATTATCAAATTTAAAATCTTTATCTTCACTATTAATGTCTTCAGGTCGTTCCGGCATAGTCTGAAAAACAATCCAGTACTTTGCACACTCCAATCTATCCCCCAGTTTTCCTGCTATATCTTCGGGCAACAACATTTTTGCTGAACTACCACAAAGTTCAACAGCAAGAAAAATTTCTGTTGGAGAATACATGATAGCCATATAGGGAACACCTGCAGGTATTCCCATTGATACCCCATGCTGTTTAATATATTTTACTTGCGAATCCCCAGCATGAAGAAAAGGCAAGCCTATTTCACCCGCCCCCAAACGAACTTCACCCAGTGACTCTGCCTGTGCTTGATTAAAAAACAGCAACAATAGTGCAACCAACACTTTAATAAAAATATTTTTGATATCCCTCACACATTCTCCTGTTAGAACACCTATCAGTAATCCCATAATTTATAAATTCCCGCAGACTTGATTAAAGCCCTTAATAACAAGGGCTGTAGCCTGATACTTTCTTGCTGAAATCGCAGACTATCCGATAGAACAACTTTTATCGCTAGCAGCGGCTCTAGCCAGCAATATAGTCTTTAAGACACACTAATCTCAGGCAGACAAATAAACTGAAACATTAAATCAGTTATTTATAGCCAGAAAACTTATACCTAGCATGAGAACTTATACCATCAAAACTAAATTTTTTTAATGCTGACATATTAGCAAGGTTATTTAATTACTACCTTTCTTTAGCTCAGCCAAATCATAAGCACTTATAAAAAATCAGACTTCACCAGATAGAACAAAATCAAGAAAAAAACATCCCATTTAACATAGCTCTTATTCAGAGACAACGGATAATATCAATCGTTCAAAGTAGTTTGATATTCATTTGATGGCAATATTCTAAAGTCTTTTAGCAGCAGCCTGGATTATATTCAAATTCTCAGTCTGATTTGTAAACTCTTAGGTAAAATCGAGTCGATTTCGAACCATTCGGCTTGCTAAATGCCAACAATCACAGCACAGAACTCTTTCTATACCAAAAGACTTCACCAACAAATGTCTGATTTGTAAACTCTTAGGTAAAATCGAGTCGATTTCGAACCATTCGGCTTGCTAAATGCCAACAATCACAGCACAGAACTCTTTCTATACCAAAAGACTTCACCAACTGGACAATATCTATTCAGGCTTAAAGCCTGACAAATAAAGGTAAATGCTAATATTACATATTTCTCTCTACTAAGATGTCTGAAGATTAACCTCAAGTACCTCGCTATCCGCTAAGCTGGACTGGTAAGGCCTCTATCTCCTATTAGCAAGCCAGAAATACCATTTATCAAGAGGCCAAACAGGCTTTGGTAAAAATAATCAAATCAGAATAGTCGCTGTAAGCTCTCATTTATCTTAACCGGGCTATACTAGCGAATCCTGCACCCTATCTTGAACCGGGAACAGTATATACTATAGCTTTTACACAAGGCAGTCCCAGCCTTTTCATTCTGGCTAAACATGCATGAATATTCTCCTAGTTGAAGATGACTTAACCCTTGGTCCAGAGTTAAGGGATCGATTCAGCAACAGCGGACACAACGCCACCTTGGCTAAAAATGCAGCAGAAGGTGAATATTATGCCCGGGAATACCCGGTTGATATCTGCGTAATTGACCTGGGTCTACCCGATAAAGATGGGCTTGAGCTACTTACAGGCCTCCGTAACAACGGTTATCTCAAACCAATATTAATTTTGACCGCACGGGATGACTGGGAAACTAAAGTCGATGCCCTCGATTATGGCGCTGATGACTATTTAACCAAACCTTTTATCTTTGAAGAACTCCATGCTCGTATCAACGCCCTGATTCGACGCTCCTCAGGATTGGCCAGCTCTATCATTCAGGCACCTCCTCTGGCACTGGATATTGCTGCACATAAACTTGAAATCAACAATGCACCCGTTTCTTTAACAGCCTACGAGTATCGGCTGCTTGAGTATTTGATGCGTAATGCCGGTGAAATAGTATCTAAGCGCGCACTTCTCGACTATATGTATCCGGATGAATCTGATATTCGCGATAATAATGTGATTGAAGTGTTACTCAACCGTCTCAGACAGAAGTTGAAAAAATCCGGTGTCAAAAACGCCATTGAAACACGTAGAGGTCTTGGCTACTGCTTTATACTGCCATGCAAAGATTTTCGTCACTGAGACTAAGAATCATAGCCTCAGCAGCACTCCTGCTCATACTGTTTGAAGTTATTTTCTGCCTGACGCTGTTTCAACGCTACCGGGAAAATGCTTATTTCTCAGAATATGAAAAGCTTCAATCCGATGTAGCGACTCTCCTATCCCTTGCCCGTTTTCATGAAGGTAAAGCGGTCATGCCTGAGCGCACACCCAATGATGAATTTCTAGAGATCGAATCTGATCTACTCGGTGCAGTGCTCGACAAAGATCTCAATCTACTCTGGAGCACGATCAGCGCGCACGATGAAAATGCCAAAATCGGGGAAAAAATCAGCTTACCCACCAGCCCTCTATTCGGAGATAAACTGTTCGGAACTACCCTGATTAATAATAAAGATTTTTTCTACTTTGCTGTTAACCATGACTCCGAACATCTCGTCAATGATTACTATTTTGTAGCACTTCACTCCAAAGCAGAGTTTGATGAAAAAATAGCCCGCTTTTGGAAAATGGTTATCTGGCTCGGACTCGCCCTCATCATACTGGCAACACTATTAACAGCCAGTATATTATGGGGGTTAAGCCCATTAAAACGTATCGATAAAGAACTGAATGAACTGGGTGAAGGCTCAAGAGACCGACTGTCAAGCGCCTACCCTTCTGAAGTAAGCGGCATTACAGTAGAGTTCAACCAACTACTTGATCGCGAGCGAAAACAAAAAGAACGCTATAAAAACACCCTTTCAGATCTGGCTCACAGCCTGAAAACCCCTGTTGCAGTACTCAAACTCTTAATAGAGCGAGCTCCTGGAGAAGAATCCAGCCCTGAAAGAAGAGAGTTTATTCAATCTTCCAGTTATCAGCTCCAGCAAATGTCCGCAATTATTCAATACCAACTAAAGCGAGCGATGATTAGTGGTAATAAGCGAATAGGCGATAAGCCTTTTCGCCCCCAACCACTTTTAACCAAACTTTGCGCCAACTTGGCCAAAATCCAGGTCGACCGACAAGTCAACTGGCACCTTAGTTGTGACGAACATATAGAGCTTCCCATCAATCGCCAGGACTTTTTTGAATTTTCCGGAAACCTGCTGGAGAATGCCTTTCGTCTATCTCACTCGGAAGTACATATCACCCTACAACTAGGTACTTCAAAAATTGGTGAAGAGATGACTCTCAAAGTAGAGGATGACGGGCCTGGCGTTCCAGATGACTGCAAGGACAAAATTATGGAAAGAGGCATCCGGGCTGACCGCAGAACCCCCGGTCATGGTCTGGGCCTTGCCATTATTAAAGATATTGTTGACGACTACGAAGGAACTCTCTCAGTCAAGGATTCTCGATTAGGTGGCGCACTTTTTACGATTACGATTCCTACTAAATTTAACTACAGCCATTTCCAGTAACAACATCATTTTTGATATAGTTGGCTAATGTAACACCAACACAGTATTCCATTAGCAATTAGGACTTGTATCCCTTTGCAGTGATTGGTCAAAATGAGACAGTTCCCTCTCTACCGGTGCAATGATGTCTGAAGGTCTATACCCACCCCAGCTTGATACAAAACGGATTCCAACACATATTGCTGTAATCATGGATGGCAATAACCGCTGGGCCAAGGGGCGATTCCTGCCAAAGCTTGCAGGCCATAATGCAGCTGTTAAAGCTGTCAGGGAAACTATTGAAGGTTGCCGTGAGCTGGGCGTAAAGCAGCTCACGCTATTTGCTTTTTCTAGCGAAAACTGGAACCGCCCTGAAGATGAAGTAAAAGGGCTTATGTCACTACTACTGGCATCTTTAAAAAATGAAACACGGAAACTACGAAAATACGATATTCGCCTTAACGTTATTGGAGATCGTTCACGCCTCAGTAACAAAATTCAAAACGCCATAGCTGCTTCCGAACAACAAACCGCCCAGTGCAAGAGTATGATTCTCAATGTAGCCCTGAACTACGGGGGCCAATGGGATATATCAGAAGCATGCAGAAAACTGGCAACACTTGCAACAGAAGGTTCAATCACTCCCGACCAAATCGACGAAGCCATGGTTGAGAAGCACCTGTCTACAGGCGACGCCCCTCCTGTAGATCTGCTTATTCGAACCAGTGGCGAGATGCGCATCAGCAATTTCCTGCTCTGGCAATGTGCATACAGTGAATTTTACTTTTGTGAAACTTACTGGCCTGACTTTGATAAAAAACACCTGATTGAAGCTATACTGGCCTATCAAGGGCGCGAACGACGTTTTGGTAAAACCAGTGATCAGTTAAAAGTGGTATAGCAGCTCAAATAGTGCAAGCAAAATCTGAGACGAAGGTTTTGATATATAACTGACCACGCCCACTTAATCAGATATAAAGCGCTTCACTAACTTAACAAGCTATTTATGTTATTTCCTATCAAATAAATCATTTATATACTTGATAGATAACCTGCCACAGCCAAGAACTTACAATTACCCTCCTCTTGTGGAGGGTAATCATTAAAAAAACAGAGAAAGCACAAAATGTATACATAACCGGTATTTTGACTAAAATCAAAACTTCGGTTTGCCCTAGTATTGTTACGCATTGAATCGGTCTAAACTTCAGCAGCAAACAATTCTCAGCTGCAATTACTGTCAAATGGATCCTGCACTCTCCCTGCCTGGTAAGCGCACTTATAGAAACGTGATCGTCCTCACTTTTTTATACGTATAACTGCCTGCAAGCGAGACTTCACGGGTTGATTTTCAGGCAATTTCAGCAATAGCCACCCTTTCAAGTCACGAGGAGTATTATGATTCTGGAAGAAGTCATTGACCTCTCGCGCTTCCAGTTTGCTGTGACAGCGCTTTACCATTTCCTGTTTGTGCCACTGACCCTTGGCATGACCTTTATGCTGGCCATTATGGAGTCAGTCTATGTCATGACCGGCAAACAGGTGTATAGAGATATGACCCGTTTCTGGGGCAAACTCTTCGGGATTAACTTTGCCGTAGGGGTGGCCACCGGCCTCACCATGGAGTTCCAGTTTGGCACCAACTGGTCCTACTACTCACATTACGTCGGGGATATTTTTGGTGCCCCCCTTGCAATTGAAGGACTGATGGCATTCTTCCTGGAATCCACCTTTGTTGGTATGTTCTTCTTTGGCTGGGATCGCCTGAGCAAAGTACAGCACCTGGCCTGTACCTGGCTAATGGCCATTGGCACCAACCTGTCTGCCCTGTGGATTTTGGTAGCAAACGCCTGGATGCAGAACCCTGTCGGTGCAGAGTTCAATTTCGAAACCATGCGAATGGAAATGACCAGCTTTGCTGAGCTGTTCTTTAACCCGGTTGCTCAGGTTAAGTTTATCCATACTGTTGCAGCAGGCTATACCACCGGTGCTATTTTTGTACTGTCCATCAGCGCCTGGTATCTGCTAAAAGGCCGTGATATCGGCTTCGCCCGTCGCTCTTTCGCCGTTGCTGCTGGTTTTGGTCTGGCCGCCATCATGTCCACCATTTTGCTGGGCGATGAATCCGGTTATGAACTGGGTGATGTACAGGAAGTCAAACTGGCCGCTATTGAGGCTGAGTGGGACACAGAACCAGCACCAGCAGCATTCACTCTGTTTGGAATTCCCAATCAGGAAGAAAAGCGCACTGACTACGCCATCAAAATCCCTTACGCAATGGGCATCATCGCTACCCGCTCTCTCGATGAGCAGGTACTGGGTATTAAGGACCTGATTGAGCTCAAGAAAGACCGCATCCGAAATGGCATGGTGGCTTACGAGCTGCTGGAAAAGCTGAAAAATGGCCAGGATACTCCTGAAAACCGCCGGGCATTTGGCGAAGTATCTGATGACCTCGGCTACGGTTATCTGTTGACCCGCTATACCGACGATATTCCCAACGCTACTGAAGAACAAGTAAGCCAGGCGGCCGAAGATGCTATTCCTACCGTATGGCCGCTGTTCTTTGCCTTCCGGATTATGGTCGGCTGCGGTGTACTTATGCTTCTTCTGCTGGCAACCGCTTTCTACAAAACAGCCCGCCGCATAGAATACAAGAGCCCATTGTTCCTGAAACTCTGCGTGCTGGCATTGCCCCTGCCCTTCATTGCCTGTGAAGTAGGTTGGTTTGTAGCAGAGTTTGGCCGTCAGCCCTGGACCATCTCTGGTGTTCTGCCAACTTACCTTTCTGCTTCTTCAAGAACAGCCACCGACCTCTATCTGAGTATTGCCGGCTTTACCCTGTTCTACGGTATTTTTGCCATTATCGAAGTTTGGTTAATACTGAAATACGCACGCAAAGGCCCCAGCAGCCTGCATACCGGGCGCTACCATTTTGAAAAGAAAGCCAACCGTCTTGCGGCGCAAACTCAGTAATCAAGGAGGCCTACTGTGGATTACGAAGTTCTCAAATTAATCTGGTGGGTCCTGGTTGGCGTATTGCTGATCGGCTTTGCCATTACTGACGGCTACGATCTTGGTACCGCCAATCTGTTGCCTTTTATGAGCAAAACAGACAGTGAGCGCCGGATTATGGTGAATGCCATTGCCCCTCACTGGGATGGCAACCAGGTTTGGCTGATCACCGCTGGCGGTGCCATGTTTGCTGCCTGGCCACTGGTCTACGCCACCGCTTTTTCCGGTTTTTACTGGGCCATGATCCTGGTACTGTTTGCCCTGCTGATCCGTCCTATGGCGCTGGATTACCGTTCAAAAATCGATGATCCTCGCTGGCGCGCAGCCTGTGACTGGGGGCTGTTTGTTAGTGGAGTTGTTCCGTCTCTGGTATTCGGCGTGGCCTTTGGTAATTTATTCCAGGGCTACGGTTTTGAGCTGGACAACCTCATGCGCTCTCATTTCACGGGTACATTCTTTGGTCTGCTCAATCCATTCGCCCTGCTCTGCGGCGTGGTAAGCCTGGCTATGCTGAATATGCAAGGTGCCACCTGGCAAGCCCTCCGGGCCGGCTCTCCCATTCAGGAGCGCGCAGCCAAAACAGCCCGCCTGTTTGCAGTTGTTACCATTGTAACCTTTGCCTTGGCCGGTGTTTGGGTTGCCAATATTCCAGGCTTTGAAATCACCAGCGTGATTGACCCCAATGCTGCAGCAAACCCACTGGTTAAAACAGTGGCCGTGGTTGAAAGTGGCCGCTGGCTGGCCAACTACAGCCAGTATCCATGGATGTTGATTGCCCCAGTACTGGGCTTTACGGGCTCTATCGGCGTTGTGCTGCTGGCTACCACCCGCTTCCATGCTCTGAGCTTTATCAGCTCCAGCATAGCCCAGGCCGGTGTTATTATGACCGCTGGCTTCTCCCTGTTCCCATTTATTCTGCCTTCCAGCTCTCATCCGGAAGTCAGCCTGACCGTTTGGGATGCCACGTCCAGCTACCTGACCCTGGCCATTATGACCTTTGTAGCAGCCGTGTTTGTACCTATTATTCTGGGCTACACCACATGGTGCTTCTACAAAATGTGGGGACGTGTGACTGCTGAACACGTTTCCGAAAACAGTCATTCACTTTATTAAGGGGGGCCAGAAAACATGTGGTACTTTACTTGGATACTGGGTGTGTTGCTGGCATGCTCTTTCGGTATTATCAATGTGCTTTGGTATGAGTTTCATACCGATCATTTTGATGAAGAAACTGGCGACCCACTGGATAAGCCTAATAAATGATGAGCTAATCATTAGAGCCGTACTGCTTTGATAGGCAGTACGGCTTAAAATACCCAAAAACAGCCCAGATTCACCTCACGACTCTCCCCCCCTAACTTGTCACGCAAAATCAAACCATTAGGCAATGGACAGTCAATTACGCGCCTTACTTTGTATAGGATATTTAACCTTTTTAAATTATTGCCATCTGAAAACTGATCTACGCTTATAGCAGGACAAAAAAACAAGGATTGTTTTTATGAATTATCCGCTATATAAAAAAATGGTATCCGCTTTTTTTGCTATATCATTTGTCAGTGTGTCTTCTGCCAATCAACCAGAATTAAACAATCATAAAATACATGTCATTAAGCAAGCCTATTTTCCGGATAACAATACAATCAAAGCCCCTCTTTCATCAGCTTTCCAAATGAACCAACAACCTTTTGATCAAACATTGTTAATTACCCGAAGTAATAGTGAAGCAAGACAGGCCAGACGTGCCAATCGATCAGAAAGGAAAACAAATCGTCTCGAACAGCGTGAAGAGCGTCAAGCGAACCGCAGCGTCAAACGAGAAGATCGCCAAAGCAACCGTCAAGCCAAACGCGATGAAATTAAAGCTAACCGACAAGAGCAGCGTGAAGAGCGCAAGACCAATCGTCAAACCAGGCGAGAGGAAATCAAAGCTAACAAGCAGGCACAACGTGAAGAGCGCAAAGCTAATCGTCAGGCCAAACGAGAGAAGATCAAAACTAACCGTCAAGCCAAACGTGAAGAACGCAAGACTAATCGTCAAGCGAGAAATAATCAATAAAAAGACACGAGTCCTTACAACAGGATTTCCCTCTCTCTGTTTAAAGAGAGGGAAAAACCTGAAACCTACTTCATAATATTGCGATACATCATATAAAAATGTGCAGAACTCCAGCCAAAGTTACTGGCCCCTTGCACTGCACCCGTTTCAGGATTGTAGTTTTCCCGAATAGCACCATCTTCCATTAGCCCTTCAGCATTCATCAGGATTTTATCCATCAGCGTGCTGGCATCCTGATCAAAGCCGTAGTTTTTAAGGCCCGTCAGTCCAAAATAAACCTGGTCAACCCAAACACGACCACGCCAGTATATATCAGGACCATAAGCAGGATTAGTCAAGGCAGCAGTTCCCAAAGGCACCTTGGTATTAAACTCCTTCTCATCCATCATAACCATCCTGACCTTTTCTGCCTGTTCAGGGGTTGCGATCTTGTTAAACAGAGGTGACCACCCCTCAGGTCCACGGCCACGCTCAGTTAACAACGAGCTACCAGGTCCTGGCTGATAAAGGGCACTGGCTTTTTCACCGGTTATTTCCAAATCATAATAAAAACCGGATTTATCATCATACATATAGGTATTGATATAGGTTTTTATCTGTTCTGCATCAGCTTTAAATTGTTCCGCAGCGCTGCCTTTACCCAGCAAGATAGCCATATCTGCCAGCAGTTCTTTTTCCCTGGCCAAATAAGAGTTAATGTCTACCGATTCCTGGTCAATGGAGTAGCCAAGCTTATTTCCTTTATCATCAGTATTCTGAAAGAATCGAGGTGTCCAGTCAGCACGGGCTTTTTGAAGGCGTTCGGCTTCATCAGTAATATAACCGTAGGCATTATTTGCATAGGCTTTTAGCTGATCCTCAGATATAAAGCCAAACCGTGCCGCGTTATCCATACCAGATTCCCAGGCAGCACCGTCCTGAGCAGGGATCTCAATAGCGGTTCCTCCCCAATCTGCCATTTCCTCATATAACCCGGTGCTGGCACAATCATATTTAGCAACGCTAGTAACTATATTATTCTTGCCTTTCTTTTCAGGAATAAATCTACAGTTATTTTCATCTTTTAATTTTCCATCAAGATCATCACTTATCCCCGGCAATTCAGCAGGCACTGAAAACTTAAGCCCACCCATCTCATCATTATGAATAGGATGCATAGTTGCACCGTATTCCACAATACCATTACCATTGTGATCACGGTTTTTGTACCACCACTGATGATAACTGACCAGTTTGGGGTACATCTCCTCGATCCAAGCTCTGGCCTCTGTTTCACGTTTCTGTTCAATCAGCCCTTGATACACTTCCCATACTGACCAGGAAGCCAGAGATGGTTTAGTATTACGCTCATTCCAGTTACCGCCGTCATAATGCCCTAAATGACGCAAATGGCGCTCTTCATCATCATTAAACGGTTTGAGCTTTCTATCGGGTTCAATATTGGGAAATACGACATCGATAAGCATCCCGCTGTCCTGTGGACGTAACTGATCCTTATCATTGACCTGATAATCAAACATGGCCCGAACATTATTCATGGCCAGATCCGGGTTAATATGAGCCAGGGCATACACATGCTTCCAGCTATCCCAAGGCCAGATGCCACCCGCAAACCAGGGGGCTGTATAAGAAGGTGTGACACCATCTTTTTCCAGGAAACCATAAGGTGAGCGCCAATTAGTATGGAGAGTCTGAATTGCTTTAACCGCCAGGCGCTGCTCTTTTTCATCAGCCTTGGTATTGGTCAGCGCATTGTTCAGATAGCCTTCCCAGCGAGTAGCAGATTGCGCAAAACGCTCTGCAGTATTACCCAGTACAGCATCAACCTTAATCTTGGTTTGGTCATACTCACCCTGGTCATGAACATAGGATTGTGCACTCCAAACTACCGTTGACTGACCGGCACCCAAAGCTACCGGAGCAGATGATGCCTGATAACCCAAGGTTTCATTGCTTTGTTCGACGGTTGGCAAGCTACGCTGGATAAAGAACCGGGCACCATCCTGGGTCAACAAATTCCAGGTATCCCGCTGACGATTCAAACGAATATCGACCCCATTAGAATTGACAGCCAGGGTGCGGAAATCCTCACCATAACGATCCGTTACCGTACTGCTATCCTTGCCATTTTTCCGATACCAGGTTTCAGTCAGCTCACCTGACCAGTTGAATCTCAGTTTTTTACTATTACCGGTCTTATTTAATACGGTTGTCTTAACCAGAGAGACACGCTTATCCACAAAGCGCAGCTCAATAGCTACTTCCAGATCGCCAAAATCATAGCGCTGATACAATACCCCCGGATAAGAGACCTTTTTCTTTTCGGTGGCACTGGACATGATGTAAACACTGCCAGAATCGCTATCTGTCAGAGTTAACTTATCCATATACTTTCCAAGCAAGGCATTATATTCCTCAGCAATAACGGAAGGGCCAGTAAAAGCCCCCTCTGTGTCAGCACTCTCAGGTAACAGAAAGCCATGCCAGCTGCCTTTATCAAACAGGGGGTTATAGGCAATATTACCCTGACTATCCAGGTCTTTCATGGCAGCAGGGTCACCGGTGCGATTGAGCACATTATCATATTTCAACGCCTGATCCCCCTTAGGGTTCAGGACACTGGTATCGTAGGAGGGGTTGTTATTGTCAGAGTCATTATTATCGTTATTAGAACAGCCCGTCAGAGCCAGAATAGAAGCCACGGAAACAGCCAGTAATGTTTTTTTCGCAATCATTAGCTTATAGAACACCATCAGAAAACAAACCAGGCTTTCCGAAAGCTATGCAACATCAACTGGTAACAGAAACGAGAACTGGAGGGATCAGTAATGAAAGCGCTTTCAGAAAGCGCCGGTAGATTCTCATGGAAGATCAAAAAGACATCTTTGACGCAAGTCAACAATTGACATCATCATTTAACAGCCATTTGCAATTCAGGCACAGTATTTTCGTATATACACAACAGTCATCTCAATGCTGATTCCTTCAGTCATATGGCAAAATATAGATAGAATCCTTTTCTTTTTATCATTTATAATCAATAAAATTGTTAATATAAATTTATTAACTTCAAGCCTTATAAATCCTTTCAAACCACAATGAATTTTAACTTATAAGTAGTCACTCAAACGAAATCAGATATTCTTGACCAAATAGATCAAATACACGTTTGACCTCTTGCTCAAATTCCTTGAAGTTCATTATTGCCAGTAAGTTCAGCCATTCATATTTCACTTTTCTCCACAATATTTCTATCAGGTTTAGCTCAGGTGAATAGGTTGGTAAAAAACAGACTAAAAGCTTTTTCTCAATCGCCCAGTCTATTACTCTTTCTCTGAAAAGTTTGCTGGTATGAATGCTGGCATTATCCACCATGACGATGGTATAGCGATCATTAGAACTGTACTTGGGATCTTCCATCCTGGTGGCAAAATCATCAAAGACACTGATAACCGTTTCGCTGTTAACACAACCTGTTACTGGGTAGTAGAAAAGGTCATTGGCACGATTCATAAACCCCAGCACATTGATACGCTTGCTTTTTACAGAGGGTATTTCTAGCTGTGAGCCTTTTTCTTGCCAGCCGTAGGGGACACAAGGCTCTTGGCTAAAACCAGATTCATCAAAGTAAAACAGATTGACAAGCCCTTTATCCTCAGCATTTTGAGCCTCTTTCAAGGCAGACTGGCAACACCTGAACTGCTCCTCGTTGCGCTTATGACTGCAAGCCTTACGAAACCGCTTATAAACAAGTCCCAGCTTTTTTTAAAAGTCTCGACAAAGTTTGTTTTGAGGCAGTCTTCCCGGTTTCCTCTGCAATCTTTGTTTGAACATAAGCCAGCCTGCGAGGTTCCTCGGAGACAATCTCTCTAATGCGTTGTGCTTCCTGGTCAGTATAGATAGGTGGTTTACCACCCTCATGTTTTTTGTACAGACCGCGAAGGCCATAATCATCCCAGGCATCAATCCAGTCAGATACTGTCTGATATCGAACTTCAAATATTGCAGCAATCTCGCTCATAGAATAACCACGTATACTGAGTAAAACAGCATGAGCCCTTTCCCTTAGGTAAGGATATGGCCCGTGCCGGAGAGCTTCTCTCAATGTTTTTATGACTGCGACATCGGTTACTGGATCAACAGTTTTCATCGTGACAACAGCGAGATTAATGGTGTTTGGCAATGAGTATAACCAAATTGGAATGGAGATGTTTTTTATAAATACGGACGTACAGTTATTTTTATCTGTTAGCAGTTGCGTGACTACTTATAACGCTTTTTTATCAAAAAACGTTTCACAGGGCTGTGATATTTCATAAATTTTCTGTGATCTTTTAATCCAGATAACCAATGCCTTATTTTCAATTGGTGTGTTTTCCCTTTCATCACTTTTTCGCATAGCGAGAAATTAGTAAACCCTTCTTTTTTAAATCTTTCAATCAGTTTATCTTCTTCTTTCTCCATACCAGGTATTTTCCTAACATCAAAATCAATCATTACATTATTCACTTTCCTTATTTGCCCAGAATCTAATAAGTCATTGAGTATCATACATTCAGCACCTTCACAGTTTGCTTTTACAATAACTATATCATTTTCACCAATATGCTTTTCAAAAAATTCTGAGGCTTTGACAAATCCACATATTGCCTCTTGTCTTTTACCCACGAGGTCTTTCTTTCGCTGATATAAAGTTGCACCCATATCCTCATTCGATCCATACATCATCATAGATCCAGTCTTATCAGCCAAACCGTAGTTCAGAAGAATTAGTTGACTCTTACACGGGCGATTCTTGAACCTTTGACAGGTTTTATCATACTGGGCCTTCATTGGCTCAAATGAATAAATCCTATCAAACATATAAAACTCACTGGTAACTTCATCCAACGTTTGGCCATCGTGCATGCCAATATCAAGAAAAATGGTATTAAATGGTTTCTCACTATGCTTTACGATTAGTTTTTTTACAGCATCAGGAATTACATAACCCATGTCTTATATCTTTTTTTATTATTATTGAAACTACATTATCAAATTCGCATCCTCAAAAACAAGAAAATAGCCGTGATTATTCAAAGGTTAAGGCCAATTTAGGGAACCGATGGAATGGCAGAATAGAGGGATAAATTATCGAGTATATGCCTAAGATATTATAGCAAACTCACTTTTACTGCATATGCAAAACTCTGTGATAGGGGTGGGCGGTAAGTATATTTGGTATACAGCGCAAACACCTTTCCAAGGCTTTAGCAAATACATTCCTACTCAATACTTCGATATCTTTGATTATTTCCATGCAGTTCATGGCTTTTAAGCCTGCCTTCTGGCAGGCAGGCCCTTTTTAGAATACTGATAATATCAGTCTTAACAAAATCTAATACTCAACAGACTAGACTCAACATAGCTTTTAAAAAAACTTAGCTATGAATATTCAACTCGCGCCGAATCACTGCCCAACCACTGTCGTAGGCCAACCACCAATTCATCACTGGGATTAACCTGCCACTGCTCACCTAGGCCAATACTGGCAGCAGCATCACTTCGACAGTAATTAATCTGAACAGGAAGATTCCCCTGATGTCCAGCTAACAGACCACTAAGTCGCTCAGAAAAACCCTTTACCATCTGCTCTGAATTGATATGTACAACCAGCCTTCTAGCATAATAGCTTCTGGCATCAATCAGGTTCATAACCCGCTTGGTTCGTACTTTCAGGCCGCCAGAGTAATCATCGTGATTAACTTCCCCTTCAATCACTAACACCGCATCCTTTTGAATTAATGCCTGGTACTCATTAAAAGCATCCGCAAATACAGAGACCTCAATACGCCCCGTACGGTCATCTAGGGTAATAAAGGCCATTTTATCACCGCGCTTGTTTTTCATAATGCGCATATCAACCACCAATCCGGCAATATTCTGGCTATCGCCCCGTGCCGGCTGAAGATCTTTTATTCTATTACGGATAAAGTGCTTGATTTCATGCTCATACTCATCAATAGGGTGACCGGTCAGATACAACCCAAGTGTTTCCTTTTCCCCTTGCAAACGCACCTTATCAGGCCATGGGTGAATACCAGTGTACTTACCATAAACATCCTTTTCTCCGGCAGGCACCAGTGAGCCAAAAAGATCGCTATGCCCAGAACTAAAACTGCGCGCAGCCTGTTCAGCAGCTTTCACGGCCTCTTCCTGACTGGCTTCAAGTACAGCCCGGTTTTTACCCAGCTGCTCATGTTTACCAGCAACGGGTCCCAACAAATCTACTGCGCCAGAACGGATAAGTGCTTCAAGCACCCGTTTATTTACACGCTTCAGGTCAACTCGCTCACAAAAATCAAACAGATCAGCAAAATCACCACCAGTGGCTCTTGCCTCAACGATTGCTTCTATAGGCCCTTCACCCAATCCCTTGATAGCGCCTAGCCCATAAACAATATGTCCGTCATCATTAACACCAAACATATACTCTCCATTGTTTACATTTGGCGGCAAGACTGTCAGCCCCATATTCCGACACTCTTCGATAAAGGTAACGACCTTATCGGTATTTTGCATATCGGAACTCATTACTGCAGCCATAAACTCGGCAGGATAATGGGTCTTTAACCAAAGTGTCTGGTAAGAAACCAGAGCATAAGCAGCAGAGTGGGACTTGTTAAAACCATAGCCAGCAAATTTTTCTACCAGGTCAAAAATCTTCATGGCCAATTCGCCATCAACACCCTTGCCTTTTGCACCATCTTCAAAAACAGCCCGCTGCTTAGCCATCTCTTCCGGCTTTTTTTTACCCATGGCCCGGCGCAACATGTCTGCCCCACCCAAGGTATAACCTGCCAATTCTTGGGCAATCTGCATGACCTGCTCCTGATAGAGGATAATGCCATAGGTGGGCTCAAGGATTGGTTTCAGCCATTCATGCTGATACTGGGCATCCGGGTAAGAGACAGCTTCACGGCCATGCTTTCGGTTAATAAAATTATCTACCATGCCGGATTGGAGTGGACCCGGACGAAACAGAGCCACCAGCGCGATAATATCTTCGAAACAATCCGGTAAAAGCCGTTTGATTAGGTCTTTCATTCCCCTGGATTCAAGTTGGAAAACCGCCGTGGTTTCACCTTTTTTTAGTAAGGTGTAAGACTCAGGGTCAGCCAGGTCGATCTGCATGATATCCAGAGGCTCTTCCCCTCGCTGCTGGCGCCTGGGGTTTATCATTTTCAAGGCCCAGTCAATAATCGTCAGGGTTCTCAACCCCAGAAAGTCAAACTTGACCAGTCCCGCAGACTCTACATCGTTTTTATCGTACTGGGTAACAACACCATGACCATACTCATCACAATAAAGCGGTGCAAAATCTGTCAACTTTGTAGGCGCAATTACAACCCCACCAGCATGTTTACCTACATTTCTTGTCACCCCCTCCAGCTTCAAAGCCATTTCCCAGATTTCTGCCGCCTCTTCATCCTGCTCCAGGAAATCCCGTATCATTTCTTCCTGTTCATAGGCTTTATTCAGGGTCATACCTATTTCAAAGGGAATCATTTTGGAAAGCTTGTCAGCAAGACCATAGGACTTACCCTGAACCCGAGCCACATCACGTACAACAGCCTTAGCCGCCATGGTGCCAAAGGTAATAATCTGGGAAACGGCATCCTTACCATAGGTTCGTGCTACATAATCGATAACACGATCCCTACCATCCATACAGAAATCCACATCAAAGTCAGGCATGGAAACCCGCTCAGGATTCAGGAAACGTTCGAACAGGAGGTCATATTCTATAGGATCCAGATCGGTAATTTTCTGGGCATAAGCTACCAGAGAGCCTGCACCGGAGCCTCTACCTGGCCCTACAGGTATACCATTATTTTTAGACCACTGAATAAAGTCCATTACGATCAGGAAGTAACCGGGAAAGCCCATCTGTAGAATAATATCCAGCTCAAAATCAAGTCTGTCTCGGTAGACCTTCTCTTTAGTTGCGTAGTCTGGGTCATTTTTATCAAGAATGATGTCCAGCCTTTCTGTTAGCCCACCATGGGAAAACTCACGGAAAAATTGATCCATGGTTTTTCCTTCAGGAATCGGAAACTCTGGCAGGAAATACTCACCAAGAAGCACATCAATATTACATCGGCGAGCAATTTCAACCGTATTCTCAATAGCCTCCGGAATATCAGAAAAAAGCGCTATCATCTCCTCTTCTGATTTTAAATACTGCTCATCAGAATAACGCCGGATTCGCCGAGGATCGTCCAGAGCAGCCCCCTCCCCTATACAGACTCTGGCTTCATGGGCTTCAAAATCATCCTTGGATAGAAACATCACATCATTGGTAGCAACAACGGGGCAGTCATATTGACCAGCAAGCTCAACAGCAGCATGCAGATACTCTTCATCCCCCGACCTGTTAGTCCGCTGTAGCTCCAGGTAAAAACGATCAGGAAAAGCCCCCATCCACTCTTTAAGGCTATCACTGGCCATGGATTCATTACCGGCGATAATGGCTTGTCCTACCTCACCTTCTCGCCCACCAGATAGTGCAATCAGGCCACAGGATTTTTCTTTTACCCACTCCCGTTTGACAATTGCTTTACCGTGGTGCTGATTTTCCAAAAAGGCCTGAGAAATCAGCTCCGTGAGATTCCTGTAACCTTTCTCGTTCATGCATAACAGCACCAGACGGGTAGGCTCATGGTCTTCCTGCGAATGCGTTACCCAAAGATCGGCTCCACAAATAGGCTTAATACCAGCTCCCATAGCACCGCTATAAAATTTCACCAGTGAACACAGATTTGACTGATCAGTTACAGCAACTGCAGGCATGCCAGCATCAGTTATTGCCTTGATAAGCGGTTTGATACGAACAAGGCCATCACTCAGGGAAAATTCAGTATGAAGTCTCAGGTGAACAAAACGTGCAGACATGGTATGTATGGGATAGGTATTGAAGGCTCTTTATTCTAGCAGTCCTTGGGAGCTGCGATCCAGACGATTCTGATAGGCATCTAGAAGAAACAGCAATAACAATAATGGCAGTGAATATGAGAAAAACATTAGTTTTATCGCTGTATGCTATCGCCCTAATTACTGGTTTATTTTGTTATCAGTGGGTATATCCTGAAAAACCGATAAGCGAGAGCCCTTCTCTCACTATTAAGGTTCCACCATCTATAAACAACTCTCAAAAAATCGAGCAAAAACCTCGGTGGTATAAGCTTTTTGGCTTAAACCAGCCCTGGCAATACGGCATCATCCCTGAACCCGGTATTGATGGTGACGCTGAAATCTATGAAGTCAGTGACACCGACCCAACCAAAACTGCACAAGCCAGTTTTGTAGATTTTGCCCGTTCTTTCAGGGACGATGTCATGAAAGCGGCTTATAATAATGGCTGGGACGACGTTAATAATGCCATGAATGATGGCTATAGCAACGGCCCTCCTTTTGACTTTCTTCATTACGTTAATTTTGATTACACCAAAGATGGCCGATTGCTGGACCCGGCCAAGCCGGAATTCCTGATGTACTACCCAACGTCCAAAGGACAGGTTTTGGCAGGCGCCATGTTTTTAACAGAAAAACTCTATGATCACGGGCCTCAGCCTGGAGGGGCTGAAATGATCTGGCACTACCATACCTCAGAACAGGCATTCTGCTTTCGAAACAATGTAATGGTTGAGTTTGAGGACGATAACAGTTGCGCGAATGGCATTGCTTCACGGCGCTCCCCAGAAATGCTCCACGTCTGGTTCGTTGACCACCCTGAAGGGCCTTATTCTACTGAAATGTGTCTACCTTCAGGTATTATTGAAGGCTGGGAAGGAAGGAAAACCTGGGAGCAGGAGCGTATCAGACGGTACGACCAGCACACTAAAATTTTAAGGGAAAAAAAATTTACAGTTAAGGAAAACTGAGGGCGAAAAGCACACTATTGAGCACTGCAAAATTTCACTATCTAAACAATGACTAGTACGCTATCCCTCAGTATAAGTTCTCAATTAATCTTTAGCATTTAGCTTCTACAAGCTCCCTAACTGGCTTGAAAGACCTACGATAAATAGGTGTTGGCCCAAGGGTTTTCAAAGCATTCAGATGCGCCTTCGTTGGGTAGCCTTTATGACCAGCAATGCCGTAGCCAGGATACTGTTTATCCAAATCCAGCATTTCCCTATCCCTTGCCACTTTGGCAAGAATAGAAGCCGCCGCAATTTCCGGCACTTTACTATCACCTTTTACAATGGCTTCAGACTGACAAGGCAACGATGGACAACGATTACCATCGATTAGCGCCAGTTCTGGCTGAATGGTTAAGCCAAGTACTGCTCGTTGCATCGCCAACATACTGGCATGCAGAATATTAAGCTGGTCAATCTCCTCTACTTCAGCCCGACCAATATACCAAGCCAGACTTTTCTCGCAGATCTCATCAAAAAGCAATTCACGTTTTTTTTCAGAGAGCTTTTTGGAATCGTTAAGGCCCGTAATAGGTTTCTTCTCATCCAGAATCACGGCTGCGGCAATAACTGGGCCACACAAAGGCCCTCTACCAACTTCATCAACGCCTGCGACGACAATCTCTTGTGAATGCACTTCAAAGTCAAGCGTTTGTTGCATGATGATCCTCAATCACTGACTTCACCGCACCATAAGCAAGCTGACTGGCATTACGCTTAAGCTGACGATGTATTTTTTCGAACTCTTGCACAAGCTCAGCCTGATATGCTTTATCGGAAAGTGCCCGTATCATTGCAGCACATAGATTCTCTGGTATTGCATCATCCTGCAGCAATTCAGGTACAACTTCCCTTCCTGCCAGCAAATTAGGAAGAGCTACATGCTCAACCTTTACCAGTCGTTTAGCAATAGCAAATGTCAATGGGCTCATACGGTAGCTAACTACCAATGGTCGCTTATGTAGAGCAGCTTCCAAAGTTGCAGTACCTGATGCAATCAAAATAGCATCAGAGGCTGCCATGACTTCAGATGCCCGTCCATCGTAAAGTGTAATATCAAGGTCTTTAAAATTGTCAACCAACTGCAACAACTGATGCTTACGCTTATCATTGGCACAGGGGACAATAAAGCGGGCTTCAGGGATCTCTTTTCGAAGCAGACGGGCCGTTAAAAAAAAGAGCTCACCCAGGCGAGCAACTTCAGCTTTACGGCTACCGGGTAAAATACCAATAACAGGCCCATTTTCCGCAATACCTAAGCTCTGGCGGGCACTTAGTTTGTCTGGAACCATAGGAACTTTATCAGCCAATGGGTGACCAACAAAGGTAACATCCAACGCATGCTTCTTGTAATACTTCGCTTCGAAAGGTAGCAGAGCAAGCATATGGTCAACAGAGTGCTTAATCTTTTTTAAACGCCCTTCACGCCAGGCCCATACTTGAGGACTTACATAATGAGCTGTAGGTATACCTGATGCCTTCAGCTGTTTTTCCAGACCAAGATTAAAATCGGGCGCATCAATACCCACAAAGATATCTGGCCGGTCTCGCAAGAAGCGCTCTCTCAACTGCCTTCGAATACCAATCAGTTCTTTCAAGCGCCCCAATACTTCTACAAGCCCCATAACAGATAGTCTATCCATGGGAAACAGGCTTTCAAAACCCTCCGCTTGCATTAATGGCCCACCGATACCATAACAATGAGCATCGGGGTGGTGGCGTTTAATTTCCTTAATAAGACCAGCAGCCAGAATATCACCCGATGCTTCACCAGCAACCATGGCTATTTCAAGAGGCCTATTAGTTTTTGCTAAAGGCTTGGTCATGGTTTAACGGGTTATCCCCCGAGTCGATGCTTTTAGAGAATCAATAAGTAGTTGGACTTCTGGTACAGGTTCCACCTGTTCAAGTTGGGCAATCGCCTCTACAGTTCGGAGTCCCTGGCGATAGATAATTTTATAGCAGTTTTTCAGGGTTCGAATGAGCTCCTTACTATACCCTCTTCTACGCATACCTTCGTAATTCATCCCATGAGCTTCTGCAGGATTACCACTGACCATGACAAAAGCAGGGACATCCTTGAAAATGGTTGAGTTACCGGCACTCATACTGTAGGGACCTATAACAGAAAACTGGTGAACCCCGGTAAAGCCCCCCAGAATCGCACCATCACCAATAGTGACATGCCCTCCCAGTGTCGCATTATTCGCAAGTATGCAGTCGTTACAAATAATACAGTCATGGGCAATATGGACATAAGCCATCAACAAATTGTTATTGCCAATCCGGGTTAAACCCTCATCTTGGACGGTTCCCCGATGAATCGTACAACCTTCCCGAATAATATTGTTGTCGCCAATTTCAAGACGGGTGGGTTCATCAGCATATTTTTTATCCTGACAAGCCTCACCAACACTGGCAAACTGGAAAATACGATTATTCCGACCTATCCGCGTAGGCCCTTTAATAACAACGTGGGAATGAATAACCGTACCCGACTCAATTTCCACATCAGGACCAATAAGCGTCCATGCACCAACCTGCACATCAGCAGCCACTTTGGCTTTTGGGTCAATGATCGCCGTCGGATGAATCCCGGTAATTGATTCGTTACTAAAACGGGAATCGTTCAAGTCTAAAGCTCCTTTCTCGCACAGGTTACTTCGGCAGAACAGACAATCTTACCATCAACCAGTGCTTCACAGGAAAATTTCCAGATATTCCGTTTACGGACAAGATATTGCGCTTTCAAAATCACTTGATCACCCGGTACTACCGGCCGCTTGAATCTCACTTTGTCTGCACCGGCAAAATAATAAATTGAGTTTTCATCAGGCTCTGCACCAACAATTTGATAACCCAGAATGCCTGCTGCCTGAGCCATAGCCTCAATAATCAGAACCCCGGGCATAATTGCATGGCCAGGAAAGTGACCATTGAAAAATGGTTCATTGACTGAAACATTTTTGATGCATTCAATCGTATTCTCTTCAAGATTGACACCCACCACCCTGTCTACCAGTAAAAAGGGATAACGGTGTGGCAAAATTTCTCTGATTTCCTCAATTCTGATCATGGACTATCAACTCAAATCATGGCCAAATACGTAAAAAGGCTGGTTAATCCAGCCTTTTTATAAAGCAGCAGAACTCGCATAGCTATGAATAAACAGCAGAAAACACTACTGATTTTCAAGTTGCTTAAGTCGCTTTGCCATATCATCCAGCTGCCTGAAACGTACAACATTTTTACGCCAGTCCCGCGCTTCCATAAAGCCAGTTCCTGATGCATACGCACCCGGTTTCTTTATAGAGCGGGTTACCATAGCCATGCCGCCTATGTGTACATTATCCGCAATTTCAATATGACCAGCAAAACCTGCGGCTCCAGCTATAGTGCAGTTTTCTCCTATACGGGTACTTCCTGATATACCAACAGAGGCAGCGATGGCTGTGTTTTTTCCAATGACAACGTTATGGGCCACCTGAATTAAATTATCCAGTCTGACACCATCACCTATAATTGTATCACCGAGAGCGCCCCGATCGATACAAGTACAAGAGCCAATTTCTACGTCATTGCCTATAACAACGCCACCTATCTGCGCAATTTTAAACCACTTACCCTGATCACGGGCGTTGCCAAACCCATCACTGCCTACTACTGCACCGCAATGGATTATAACCCGTTCACCGATACTGACACCGTGACAAATAGTAACATTACGACCAAGATGCGTATCCTGACCAATAATGGAGTCATGCCCAACCACCGCTCCAGCATCTATTCTTACACCTTTGGCAATATCAGCACCCGACTCTATAACTACATTAGGGCCAATAGCAGCCTCCGGGTGAACTGTCGCACCAGGGTCAACAACTGCACTTGGATGCACACCCTGAGGTAAACCCTTATCCGGATCAAACAGATGGGATAGTTTGGCGTATCCCAGATAGGGGTTGTCTACTACAAGGCTATTTCCATGAAAGGCTACCTCATGCCCAGGAGCAAGAATAACAGCACCAGCCTGAGTATGTTCAAGGTATTTTGCGTAGGCCGGGTTGGCGAGAAAACTCAATTCAGTTTCATTGGCATCCTGGAGAGTATTTAACCCACCAATAACTTTTGAAGCATCACCATTCAGTGATGCTCCAATATGCTCTGACAGCTCTGACAGTGTGTAGGAGTCTTTTTGCTTCATCAATTACTTCATCTGATTTAAGCGTTCAATGACTTTTCTGGTAATATCATAGTCATTTTTCACAAAACGGACAGCACCACGCTCAAGCACCAGGTCGTAATTCTGCTCTTTGGCCACTTTATCGATTGCCTGATCCAGCTTTGGCCTTAGTTTACCCAGCTCAGCCTGATCTGAACGGGCCTTGTCCATACGCAACTGGCGATCTTGAAGCTGCAGGTCTTCATACTTCCGCTTAATTTCCAGCTGGCGGCTTTCTCTCTGGGCTTCACTTAATGTCGCACCATCCTTTTGCAGTTTTTGTTCGCTGTTCTTTATTTCATCCTGAAGTGCCTTAAGCTTCTTAATACGAGGCGCAAAAAGTGCTTCAGACTCCTTAGCGTATTTCTTGGCTGCATCAGATTCCAATACTGCCATTTCAGAATCAACAACAGCAATCCGCATCCCTGCATTGGCCTGTTTTGAAACAGAGGTTGCAGCATGAGCAAATGGAACAAGCATCACCAATGCAAAAATAGCCAATTTGATTTGTTTCAAGTTAAGTCTCCTGATTGTTTGTATTCCCAAGTCTCCCCCATTATTTGGAGAGACATTAATATTTACACCATTGGTGTTTAAGCCCTTACTTCGACATCCAACGCCTACCGATAAGGACTGCGGAGCTAAAGCTGGCGGCCATTATAGCGAAAAGGTGCGTATCCGCACCTTTTCTTCTTATAAATGAACCTGCTTTCTATAGTCAGTCAACTGGTTTCTTATCTGGGCTGACTATAAATCAACAGCTTAGAAAGGGGTACCCAGGGAGAACTGGAATACCTGTTTCTTGTCCTCACCGCTAGCATTGAGCGCCTTAGCCAAGCTGAATGTCAAAGGCCCCAACGGGGTAATCCAGGTTAATCCCACACCCGCACTGTACCTGAGCTCATCAAGTTTTGGCTTGGTACAATCTTTCATTGATGAATGACATTCAGTGTCAAATACATTACCAAAATCAAAGAACACACTGGTTCTCAAGGAACGCTGGTCTTTGACAAAAGGCAGCGGGAACAAAATTTCTGCAGTTCCCTCCATAACAACATTACCACCCATGCTGTTGTAGTCACCGCCAGTTTTGTTTTCCTGAGCTTTTGGTCCCAAAGAGTTATCCTTGTAACCACGCACAGACCCAAAGCCGCCAGAATAGAAATTCTCAAAGAATGGCATATCACTTGTACTGCCATAAGCACCACCATAACCAAGACGAGTAGCAAAACGGGCAGTCAGCGAGCGGGTTAACGGCTGGAAATACTGGCCGCGGTAGATCAGCTTATAAAACGTAGTCGATGACCCTGGGACAGCAGCCTGCAGGGAGACACTCTGGGAGTAGCCCCTGGTCGGCAGTAAACCCCTATTCAACTCAGATTCTGACCAACCCAGACTTGCCTTGAAGTTGGTGAAATTATCACCTTCTTTCTTGATGTAATCCGTTATAACAACAGGTGTTGTTGTGCCAGTAGAGATCTTGGTACCTTCAACCCCCATACTAAAGTTAATGGACTGCGTTTCAGACAGTGGATAGCCAAAGCGCATATCACCACCCCAGGTATCAGCCGCATAACTGGATATATCAGAGTCTTTATAGTCGTATGTCCGGTAATACATACCAAAGCCACGACTAACCCCGTCAACAGTATAATAAGGGTTGGTATAGCTGAAATTATACAGTTGACTGATATCACTTTTATTCAGCCCGATAGAAACCTTGTTACCTGTGCCCAGGAAGTTACTCTGGCTGATCGAGCCACCAAGCAATAATCCATCAGACTGAGAATAACCAATACTGGCTGTAATGCTACCTGAAGGCTGCTCTTCAACCGTATAATTCACATCAATCTGATCACTGGTACCAGGCACTGGTGGCGTCTCAACATTAACTTCCTTGAAATAGCCAAGACGCTCAAGCCGGACTTTTGACTGCTCAATCTTCTGAGTATTGGCTGAAGCCCCTTCAAGCTGCCTCATTTCACGACGCAATACCTCATCATCGGTTTTGGTATTACCTGAGAAATTAATGCGGCGAACATAAGCTCGACGGCCAGGATCAACAAAGAACGTTAACGCAACCGTTTTATTATCATGATCAGGCTTGGGAATACCTGTAACATTGGCAAAGGTGTAGCCCTCATTACCCAGACGGCGACTCAAGACCTCTTCTGTGGTTGTAACAACTTTTCTGGAAAAGGTCTGATCCGCTTTTGCCAATAAGAGCTTATACGCTTCATCTTCAGGTATGATCAGATCACCAGCTAACCTTACGTCACTGATTGTATATTTATCACCTTCATCAACATTAACGGTAATGTAGACGCTTTCTTTATCCGGGCTGATTGACACCTGTGTTGAGGAAATATTGAAATTAATATAACCCCTGTCCAGATAATATGAACGCAGCCTTTCCAGGTCACCAGACAGTTTTTCCCGGGAATACTTGTCGCTTGAACCAAAGAAGGTAAACCAACCACTCTCCTTGAGTTCAAACAGATCCAGCAATTCAGTCAACGGAAAAACGGTGTTACCGACAACATTAATATGCCTGATTGTGGCAACCTTTCCTTCCTTGATATTAATGGCAAGCTTTACCCTGTTTCTTGGCTGGGCTTCCACTTCCGCCTTAATACTGGCACCATAGCGCCCTTGCGCTACATATTGGCGCTCCAATTCAAGCCGAATAGCTTCCAGCGTTGCTTGCTGGAATATCTCTCCTTCTGCAAGACCGGCTTTTGCCAAACCATCTTTAAGATCATCCGACTTTATCGCCTTGTTACCTTTAATAACAATCTCGCTAATAGAAGGCCTTTCAACAACCGTGACAACGAGAACCTTTCCGTCCTGACCCATCTGGATATCCTTGAAATACCCAGTCCGAAACAGAGCCTTGGCGGCATCAGCAATCTCTTTAGTCTCAACATCGTCGCCTACCTCAATAGGCAATGAATTAAAGACTGTACCAGCTGAAACCCTTTGCAGGCCATCAATCCGGATGTCAGAAACGACAAATGCCTGGGCGCTTGACACATAGGCCATTGAGCCAATCAGCAGAGACAACAGTGATCGATTCATGGAATCCGTTCTTATCCGTGTTCATCTTTTACCCTGATGCTGTTTCAAAATAGCCGGCTAAGATCATTATAAACAGCCAGTATCATGACACACACTACCAGGGTTACCCCAATTTTAAGGCCCAGCATCTGAACCTTTTCTGACAGGGGTCTTCCCCTGACCAGCTCTACCAGATAGAACAGCAGGTGTCCACCATCCAGTACAGGAATAGGCAACAGGTTGAGAACGCCCAGGCTTACGCTAAGCATGCCCAGGAAATACAAAAAGTTCTCAAAACCCGACTGCATTGATGCGCCCGCCACTTTAGCAATAGTGATAGGGCCACTCAAATTTTTAACAGAGACCAACCCAACCAGCATTTTCCACAACGACTCCATGGTCATTGTGGTCAGTGACCAGGTTGCTTCGGCCCCCTTAAACAACGCGGTTACCGGGCCAAATTGAATGAGCCGAATCAGGTCTTCAGGCCATGATACAGGCTGAACACCTGCCCCAATATAGCCAAAATCCCGCCCTTCAATGCTCTTAATGCCTGGCGTCAAACGAATCGATAACAACTGACCATTGCGCAGCACAGAAACATCGAGAGACTCTCCCGGATGAGCTCTGATCAGATCAACCCAGTGCATCCAGTCTGTTACAGGCTGATCATCAACCTCAATGATCTTATCTCCAGTCCTTATCCCGGCCTGCCAGGCAGCTTCACTTTCAACAACCTCACCAACAATAGCAGGTATTTCCGGTGTATAGGGCACAATTCCAAGAGATCGAACAGGATCAGGTCTTTCATCGTTAACCAGCCAGTTCTTAACCTGTACCTGCCGCTCTATGACAGCATTCGAGTCTGCCATTTCTTTAGGCCGCACTGCAACTGTCAGCGATCGACTTTCACCAATGGGAGATAATAAGGCCATATTGACTGCTTGCCAGCCAGGTGTTTCCTGCCCCTCTACTGCGAGCACCTCATCACCAGCCTGGAGCCCAGCAATAGCTGCAGGTGATTCTGGCAGAACCTCGCCAATTAGCGGTATAGCTGTCCTGATCCCAATCATATACATCAGCCAAAGGGCAGCAACCGCCAGGATAAAATTAGCCAAAGGACCAGCGGCAACAATGGCTATACGCGACAATACCGGTTTATTATTAAAAGAAAGATGCCTCTGTTCTGGAGCAACAACGCCCTCCCTTTCATCCAGCATCTTCACATAGCCACCAAGAGGAATCAGTGCTACAGAAAACTCTGTGCCATGTTTGTCTGTCCGCTTCCATATTGATTTACCAAACCCAATGGAAAAGCGTAAAACCTTGACACCACAACGACGTGCAACCCAAAAATGACCAAACTCATGGATACTGACCAAAATGCCAAGGGTCAAAATGAATGCAATGACTGTCTGTAGTGCTTCCAGCATTATGCTCCCTCCTTAATGCTGAGATCCAAAAAAGCAAGAGGACAAACAAGGCATATCATCATGCAATATTACTCAAACGGTTTATTCGCTTTTTGGCAAGAGAACGAGCCTGTCTGTCCGCATCCAACACTTGCTCGACACTACCAGCAGAAGTAACGGGTAATGACTGTAAAGTAAAGTCTACAACCTCAGCAATTCTGTCAAAACGAAGATGGTCTACTAAAAAAGCATCAACAGCCTCTTCATTGGCAGCATTTAACATTGCTGCTGCTGTACCTCCGGTTGATGCAGCCTGGGTTGCCAATTTTAAACATTGGTAGCGTCTCATGCAGGGCTCATAAAAATCAAGACGGGCGATATCTGCCAGTGATAAGGGGGACACACCAGAGTCAATACGTTCCGGCCAGGCCAAAGCATGTGCTATCGGTGTTCTCATATCAGGATTACCCAGCTGAGCAAGCACCGACCCATCACTGTAATCAACCATCGAATGAATAATGCTCTGAGGGTGAATCACCACCTCAACCTGCTCTGGTTTCGCACCAAATAGCCAGCAAGCTTCAATAAACTCAAGCCCTTTATTCATCATTGTTGCTGAGTCTACGGAAATTTTACGCCCCATACTCCAGTTTGGATGAGCACATGCCTGGGAGGGTGTAATTCCCGCAAAAGAATCCAGCGGAGTATCCCTGAAAGGGCCACCGGAAGCGGTCAACAATATACGACGCACACCCACAACATCAAGACCTTTATCATAGTTTTGAGGCATGCACTGAAAGATAGCGTTGTGTTCACTATCAATAGGCAAAAGCACCGCGCCAGACTGTTTTACCGAGTCCATAAACAGAGCTCCAGTCATGACCAATGCTTCTTTATTGGCAAGCAGCACTTTCTTGCCTGCCTTTACTGCCGCGAGTGTAGGTAACAGGCCAGCAGCACCGACAATGGCAGCCATGACAATATTGACGTCACTTGCCGCAGCCACCCGGGCAACTTCTCGCGAACCAGACAAGACTTCAGCCGTCAATCCTTCAGCCTTTAAAGCCACCCTCAATGAATCAGCTGCTTTCACATCAGACATAACAACTAATTCAGGCTCAAACTGACGCACCTGATCAAGCATTGTCTTATAATTTTTGCAAGCAACCAGCGAATGTACTTTATAACGCTCACTGTTGCGGGCAATGACATCAAGTGTACTTTTACCTATAGAGCCTGTTGACCCCAATACACAAATATTCTGTTGCATTCTCAACTCCCGCTTGCCAAAAGTGCAAGAGCAAATACTGGCACTGCAGCTGTCAAACTATCAATTCGATCCAGAATACCACCATGGCCAGGCAACAGGTTACTACTGTCCTTGATACCTCGCTCTCTTTTCAAGAGGCTCTCAAGCAAATCTCCTAGCACAGAAACCAGCACAACCAATACAGTGAGAATCATCAACCCCAACCCTTTGGCAAAGCTGTAGTCATAAACAATGCCAATGGTCACAGCCACAAGAACTGAGAGCCCGATTCCTCCTATCACCCCTTCAATTGTTTTCTTAGGGCTCACGTTTGCTGCCAAGCTGTGTTTACCAAACTGTTTACCCGAGAAATAAGCCCCAACATCTGCAGCCCAGACCATAAGTAACACCATAAAAATGGCTAACGGCCCATAATTGTTTTTAAGCATAACAATGGCTGTCCAGGCGGGAACAAGTGTAGTGACACCCATCAACAATCTGACTAGCCTGTTTGAACAGCGCTGTGCAGACGCGGGGTAACCTCTGACTAGCAAAAACGCCAGCACCCACCATAGCATCGCTAAAGTTAAAATGATTCCAACAGGTATCGCCAACATTTTTATTAGCAGGCATAACCCACCAACAGAGAGAGCATAGGCTATTCTGGCACTATTGCCTTCAAAACCAGCCAGATTGGCCCACTCCCAAGCTCCCCCCATGATAATAAGGGCTATAAATAAAGCAAAGCCATTGACAGGCAACCAAAATACTGCCGCCAATGCGATCGGCGCCAATATCAATCCAGTTATAATTCGCTGTTTTAACACAAGGCATCAGCCTCCATCCACTCACTGCTTTGACCAGACCAGCACAGAAATCCCAAAACTTTTTGTTGAGCCCTTTTATAACTAAATTTGAAGGGGTCGGTAGTAAAAAAGAAGTCAGTGAACATAAAAAAACCAGGTGAGACAGATCATCATTCTTTCAAATAGGGCAAAGAAAAAATCCCTGCAGTCAGGAGGATAAGCAGAAGCTGGGTTGCCTTGAAAAAAATAAGGTAATCTAATACCAACCCACCTTAACAAACATAGAAACCTACATCTACAAAAATAACTAACCTGTATTGTTATCTTGAGAAGAGATGGCTCACATAGCTGCCCTTCCTGAGCATTACTCTTGTTCTTTAGAAAGATACTGGCCATGAAGCACTTATGAGTTGCTACAATAATAAATAACACATTGCAGGAGCCATGCTATAAACACAAGCCCCTGCCAACCTGATGATTAAATTTCCATCAGATCGCCTTCCTTAACGGCAAGCGCTTTATCAACTTCAGCAATATAGCGATCAGTCAATTTTTGAATATCATCTTGACCACGGCGCTCATCATCCTCACTGATTTCTTTTTCCTTCTCCAGCTCCTTGAGATCAGCCATGGCATCACGACGAATATTTCGCACTGCGATTCGAGCATTTTCTGCCTCCTGCCGTGCCTGGCGAATAAATCCTTTTCGCGTCTCCTCTGTCAGCGGAGGCAAAGGTATACGAATAACCTCACCTGCAGTAGAAGGATTTAGACCCAGTTCCGACTTCATAATTGCTTTTTCAATTTCAGGAACCAGTGCTTTTTCCCAAGCACGAATGGACAGAGTTCGGGCATCTTCTGTACTGATATTAGCCACCTGCGCCAGAGGTGTTTCAGAACCATAGTAAGAAACTTTAATGCCATCCAGCAGGCTAGGGTGCGCCCGGCCAGTACGAATTTTGGCAAAAGCTACAGACAAAGAGTCTACACTCTTCTCCATACGCTCTTGGGAATCTTGTTTAATTTCATTAATCATTTGTCACCCCCGTGAATAAGTGTCCCTTCGTCACCGCCAACAACCAGATTCAAAAGGGCACCGGGTTTATTCATATTGAATACTCTAACCGGCATTTGTTGATCCCTGACCAGACAAATTGCCGTTAAATCCATCACACCCAGTTTTTGAGCAAGCACGTCATCATAGCTTAACTGCTCAAACTTAACTGCATCAGAGTGTTTGACCGGGTCCTTATCATAAACACCGTCCACCTTGGTTGCCTTGAGCACGGCATCAACTTCCACCTCAATTCCTCTGAGGCAGGCGGCTGAGTCTGTTGTAAAGAAAGGATTTCCGGTACCGGCAGAAAATATTACGACATCGCCACCATTGAGATATCTCAAGGCCCGGCGTCGGTCATAATGCTCAACAATGCCACTCATGGGTATTGCTGACATAACTCGGGTATTAATATTGGAACGTTCAAGCGCATCCCGCATGGCCAGCGCATTCATAACCGTCGCCAGCATTCCCATATGGTCGCCAGTGACTCGATCCAGACCCGCAGCATTCAGTGCAGCACCACGAAAAAGATTACCGCCGCCGACAACAATGCCGACTTGAACACCAATACCCACCAACTGGCCAATCTCCAGCGCCATACGGTCAAGCACACTGGGATCTATCCCAAAGCCACCCTCCCCTTGAAGGGCCTCACCACTTAACTTGAGAAGTATGCGCTTATATTTCGGTTGTCGATCACTTGTCGGCATATGCTTTTCCCGTGTCTGAGATGGGTGGATTTAATTAAGCCCGGACAAGCCGGGCTGCATAACACTACTCCGCCCAAGCCTTTTTGTCTTGCCCAATTTGCCCGGATATTTCATAACCTCCTCTCTCATTTATCTTTTACCCCTATCAAGTTGAACAATAGAAAGTAAACATATGAAGATGAGGCAGTTTATGAAATATCCGTGCTTAAGCACGTACACAAGCACTAAAGAGGAGTGAATGGCCTCAACCCGTTCAATAGAACGAGTTGAGAACCAACAGTTTATTTCTGCAAAATTACAGGCCGGCCTGAGCGCGAACCTCTGCAGCAAAATCAACTTCTTCTTTTTCGATGCCTTCGCCAACTTCAAAGCGAACGAAGCCGGAGATGGTTGCGCCGGCTTTTTTAGCCAAAGCACCCACCTTAACTTCAGGATCCTTAACGAAAGGCTGTTCCAGCAGGCTGTTTTCAGCCAGGAATTTATTGATACGGCCAACAATCATCTTTTCGATGATTTCAGCAGGCTTACCGGACTGTTCAGCCTGAGCCTTAAAGATAGCCTTTTCTTTCTCAACCAGTTCAGCTGGCATGTCTTCCTTGTTAACCACCTGAGGGTTAACAGCAGCAACGTGCATAGCTACATCACGCGCCAGTTCAGACTCACCACCTTCCTGGCTAACCAGAACAGCAATACGCTTGTTACCGTGGACATACCCACCAACAACACCACCTTCAACGATATGAATGCGACGCACATTGATGTTTTCACCGATTTTCTGAACCAGAGCCAGACGTGCTTCTTCCAGCTCACCTTCCATCAGGCGGGCAACATCAGCTTCTTTGCGTTCGAAAGCAGCAGCAACTACCTTCTCAACATAGCCCAGGAAGTTTTCATCACGGGCAACGAAGTCAGTTTCACTGTTAACTTCAACCAGAACGCCATAGCTGTTATCTTCAGCGATTTTGGTCATTACCACGCCTTCAGCAGCAGTACGACCTGCTTTCTTCGCAGCCTTGGCTTGACCAGACTTACGCAGCTCTTCAATCGCTTTTTCAATATCACCTTCTACAGCGACCAGAGCCTTCTTGCATTCCATCATGCCCAGGCCAGTGCGCTCACGCAGCTCCTTCACCATTGCTGCAGTAATTGCTGCCATGATTGATTCCTCTCGCAATTGATAGTCATACCCCTAGAACCAGGGGCAGAGTGATTATCTCTCTATTTAAAAGCAGAAATATTATTCCACTCTTAAAAAAGGGGGCCGAGAGCCCCCTTCTTATAAACTCAGGACGCTAGCACCAATTAGGCTTTAGCTTCTTCATCCTGCGGGCCTTCTTCAGCCTTTACTTCAACTTCCGCCTTTTCTGCTTTTTCCTCAACCAGTTCTTCTTCAGCACCGGTGTTAGCAGCAGCACGGCCTTCAACCACTACATCAGCAGAAGCTTTGATGTAAAGCTGAATTGCGCGAATAGCATCATCGTTACCCGGAATAACATAGTCAACACCTTCAGGGCTGGAGTTGGTGTCAACGATACCGATTACAGGGATGCCCAGCTTGTTGGCTTCCTGAATAGCAATACGCTCGTGCTCAACATCGATAACGAACAGTGCGTCAGGCAGACCGCCCATATCCTTGATACCACCCAGGCTGCGATCCAGTTTTTCCAGATCACGGCTACGCATCAGTGCTTCTTTCTTGGTCAGCTTCTCGAAAGTACCGTCTTCACGCTGGGACTCCAGATCACGCAAACGACGAATGGACTGACGGATAGTTTTGTAGTTGGTCAGCATACCACCCAACCAACGGTGATCAACGTAAGGCATACCACAGCGGCCTGCTTCTTCACGGATGATCTTGCCAGCTGCACGCTTGGTACCCACGAACATGATCTTGTTCTTGTTTTCAGCCAACTTGCGGATGAAAGACAGGGCATTGTTGAAAGCAGGCAGGGTGTGCTCAAGGTTGATGATATGGATCTTGTTGCGCGCACCAAAGATGAACTTGTTCATCTTTGGGTTCCAGTAACGAGTCTGGTGACCGAAATGTACGCCTGCCTTAAGCATGTCACGCATAGTGACTTGAGTCATGAATTCTCTCCTGAGATCAGGGTTAAGCCTCCATATACCCCATGATCTCGACCCTCTGAATTACAGTGGGCACCCAGAGCCATGTGACGGTATATGTGAGTCTGTAAGCAAATAAAAATATAAAAACCAGCAACACTGGCTAATAAGCGGCGCTTTATACCATATTTATATGAATTCGAAAAGTCCGGAGATAGTCTTGCCTGTTCGAAAAAAGTCCTGTTATAAGCGAAAGAATTACCTGAAACACCCGGCATTAAGGCATAATGATCAGAAAAACCCAGCAAAACAATAAACTTTATCTAGAGGGCAAACCCAGATATAAGCTAGAATGGCGACAATCCCAACAGATAACTGTTAGTTCCCCATTTTCAGCTACACATCTGTGTAGACATATAGTGTCTAAGACATGAATGTAATTATTAAAACTTCTGAAGAAATCGAAAAAATGCGTGTAGCC
Organism: Endozoicomonadaceae bacterium; assembly: GCA_965224475.1. Classification (GTDB taxonomy): domain Bacteria; phylum Pseudomonadota; class Gammaproteobacteria; order Pseudomonadales; family Endozoicomonadaceae; genus Endonucleibacter. Next base: position 66,229 of record CBDCZK010000006.1, read on the forward strand.
GGCCGACTGGCTGCTGAAGTGCTTGAAATGATTGAGCCTCATGTCAAACCGGGAGTTTCCACCGGTGAACTTGATCGCATTTGCCACGATTATATCGTTAACGAACAAAAAGCTATTCCTGCCCCCCTTAACTACGGCGCAGCACCTGGGCGACCAGGCTTCCCAAAGTCGATCTGTACATCCATTAACCAGGTTGTTTGCCATGGTATCCCCAGTGAGAAGAAAGTGCTCAAAAACGGTGATATTGTCAATATCGACATAACCGTGATTAAAGATGGTTATCACGGTGATACCAGCAAGATGTTTCAGGTCGGCACTGTCCAGCCTTTTAACCAGCGCCTAATTCAGGTTACCCAGGAGTGCCTTTACAAAGGTATTGAGCAAGTCAAACCAGGGGCACGTCTGAGCGATATTGGACGCGTTATTGCCCAACATGCCCATGCCAACCATTTTAGTGTGGTAGAAGAGTATTGTGGCCACGGCATAGGCAAAGGTTTTCACGAAGATCCCCAGGTGTTGCACTATGAAGGGTACGGAAACCGCAATGACTGTGTTTTAGAAGAAGGCATGACATTCACGATTGAACCCATGATCAATGCCGGAAAAAAAGGTACAAAACTGCTGGGTGATAACTGGACGGCTGTTACCAAAGACAGACGCCCATCTGCTCAATGGGAGCATACTATTCTAGTCACAGCAAATGGCTACGAAATACTCACATTAAGAAAAGAAGAGCAGTCAATTTAGTAAACATCGACTGTCTAAAGATAATCATTGTACGAGCCTGTATCAGTACAAACAATTAACTCGGGGCGCTCTCATAAAAGGCTAAGCCCCGATTTTCTCACGACAACCAGCCTTACTATCAGCTAAACGATTGCCACCCACTTTACCATCTACTTTCGCAAAACGGCATCTCTTATAATAGCCTTTTGCCTTGATAAGCCTTTTGCAGAGAATGATCTGGAGAACAATGCCATCCAGAGATAAAATGAGAGCCATACAACAAGCACAGCTCTCTGGCTACGAAAGTAATAGCAAAAAATGACAATATTATTCCAGAACATTTCCACACCAATCAAAAACAGACTCTTTAACAAAAGCCAGTTTCGAGCCGACCTCACGCTTTCAAACAGTCCGATACCCGCCTATAAGAAATGTCTTCGTGAAGCCCGACAAACCATGGATCAATGGTTTAATGAAAAATTGGATATAAACATTCTGGTGAATGCCAGAGCTTGGCTGATCGATCAAATATTAACGCTGGCATGGGAGCATCATGATTGGGAACAGGATACCAAAGTGGCTCTGTTGGCAGTGGGTGGTTATGGCCGAGGCGAACTCCACCCAGGTTCCGACATTGATATACTTATATTGCTGGAAAATGATCAATACAACACACACAAAGAAAATATTGAACGTTTCCTTACCCTGTTATGGGATATAGGCCTGCAAGTGGGCTCGAGTGTTCGTTCGATAAAAGAGTCCGCCGAACAGGCCAGTCAAGATCTCTCCATTATTACCAATCTGATGGAATCTCGTATCATTGCCGGCCCAGAGCAACTGCACAGGCAATTACTAAGCAACATAAGTACTGACAAAATGTGGCCAAGTGAGGTTTATTTACAGGCCAAATTTGACGAGCAACGAATTCGCCACCGCAAGTATAACGACACAGAATACAACCTTGAACCTAATATAAAAGGCTCGCCCGGAAGTCTAAGGGATCTGCACATGCTGGGCTGGGTCGCACGCAGACATTATGGCACTCATGACCCTGCAGAACTTGTTGAGCTGAAATTCCTAACCAAAGCGGAACACCGATTATTGATAAAATGCAGAGCTTTCCTATGGAAAATAAGATGGGCTCTTCACTCTCAACACAACCGCTGTGAAGATCGACTGCTATTCGATTACCAGAAAATTCTGGCAGAACAATTCAACTACAAAGACCAACAGGGCTCTCTAGCAGTAGAGCAGTTCATGCAAAGCTATTTTCGTACGGTCATGACCGTAGCCCAGTTAAAGGATTTACTACTTCAGCATTTCGATGATGATATTCTCAGAGCCAATGAACAAAATGAAATAACTGCAATCAACGAACGCTTTCAGATACGAAACAACTACATTGAAACAGTCAACAAAAAGGTTTTTGTTCATCATCCACCAGCCATACTCGAAATATTCGTATTGATGACTCGAACCCCGAATATACTGGGTGCACGTGCTGAAACAATTCGTTTGTTGAGAGAAAATCGGCACCTGGTCGACAAGGCGTTTCAAAGTGACCCGCGGTGCACCCGACTTTTTCTGGAGTTAATGCAGGCCCCATACAACCTCACCGCCACCCTGCGTCGCATGGCTCGTTATGGCATTCTGGGCCGTTACCTCCCTGAATTTAGCCGCATTATAGGGCAGATGCAGTTTGACCTGTTTCACGCCCACACTGTTGATGCTCACACACTGCTGCTTATCAAACATCTTCGCAGCTTTTCCTATAAAGAGAATGAAAAGCGCTACCCCATTGCATCTAAAGTCATTCGTAAGGTATCAAAACCACGGTTACTTTATATTGCAGGTCTCTACCACGACATAGGAAAAGGACGCGGAGGTGACCACTCCCAGCTTGGTGCCATCGATGCCGAAAAATTTTGTCGGCGCCACGGGCTCGATAATGAAGACACCGCTCTGGTTGTATGGCTAGTAAAAGAGCATTTGACCATGTCAGTAACAGCTCAGCGGCAAGACATCAGCGATCCTGAAGTAATTCAAACATTTGCCAGAAAAACAGGTAGCGCTAAAAGACTGGACTATCTATACGCTCTCACCGTTGCCGATATTAATGCCACCAACCCACTGCTTTGGAATGGCTGGCGAGCCTCTTTATTACAACAACTGTATAAATACACACGGCAGCTCTTCAAGCGAGGCATAGACAATCTTCCTTCGAAAGAGGATCAGGTCAATACCATAAAAATGGAAACCATCAGTCAACTGAATTCACAAATAATATCGGATACATTTGTCAAAACACTGTGGCAGAAAATGGAAGCTGATTATTTTATTCGCCACGAACCAGAAGAACTGGCCTGGCAGCTACAATCCATCGCTCAACACAACAGTAAAAAGCCTCTCATCATGATTAAGGAAACCCATGATAATGAAGAACATGGTGGCTCAAAAATTTTCATTTACACTCCTAACCAGCCAAACCTTTTCGCTGCAACTGTAGCCGCTCTGGACCAACTCCATTTGTTGATACAGGATGCTCGTATTTTTACGTCCAAAGATAACTTTGGACTCGATACCTTTACAGTGCTTGAACGCGATGGCTCAGCCATCGGCAACAATATTCCCCGTATCAACCAGATTCAGCGCCATCTTGAAAAAATACTGACATCACCAGACCGCTTCCCCGAATTAATACGGCGAAGGACACCACGACAGCTGCGCCACTTTTCACGAGAACCAGAAATTATTCTAAGCAATCATATTAAAACCAGAAAAACAGAGCTAAGCCTCACAGCAACCGATAGACCGGGTCTTTTGGCATTAATCGGCAAAACTTTTATGGAACTGGGCATTCAGGTTCACAGAGCCAAGGTAGCTACGTTTGGCGAAAAAGTAGAGGACCGATTTACGATAACAGCAAAAAACGGCAAACTTCTCAATGATGAACATTACTGCGAAAAGATTTGCAACAAACTCACCCAAGTTTTAAAAGTTGCTACCGCTAAAGATGCACTTTGAAAAAATTCAGGTACAGTTGAGATAAGTGCATAGGCTTATCTCAACTTCCCACAAAAAACCTGCTCTATTAAAGTACGTATCTCGCTTCTGTTATTTCGAACTTTCATAAAACTGCTATATACTGCCTCGCCCCAGGCGTCATGATCTTAACGCCTCACATCTTGCTAACAATGGATGTGCTAACTGTATTCTTTTTTAAAATCTCAGGGTCAGGCACTATGATCAATGCCTACAGCGTATTTAAAGGCCAGTTTTCAGTCGATCGGGTTGAAACCGAGCACCCTCCTTCATCAGGAACAATCTGGCTTGATGTGGTCGAACCCAGCGCTGAAGAGCACAAGTGGTTGATCAGCAATTACCCCGACTGTCTGCCTGATGAAAACGAACTTCATGAAATAGAGGTCTCTTCTCGTTTCTTTGAATCAGAACACGGTGTGCATATCCGCTCACTGTTTCCCCATCGTTCAGGTCATGAGCTGCGAAATGTCAATATTGCCTTTGAATTAAGGGGTGACAAACTTATTACCCTCCAGGATGAACCTACCGCTCTGTTCAGACTCATGAGGAACTACCTGAATACTCAGCACTTACAAGCGAGCACTCCTATCGACGTTGTTATCAGCTTGTTTAACGGTAAAGTTGAATACCTTGCCGATACACTGGAAGAAATTTACGAAGAGCTGGAAACAGCAAGCCAGAATGCGCTAGCTGAAGAAACAGCCGATGCCGACGAACTGCTGAGAACGATAACATTACAAGAAGATCTCAATGGTAAAGTACGACTGAATTTGCTTGATACTCAGCGCTCACTACGCTACCTGCTTAGATCGTGCAATAAAATCCTGGAAGACGACCAGAAAGACCAGATCAGAGACATGTTGAGAGATATTGAGTCACTGACCCCCCATACTGCCTTTTTATTCGAAAAGATAAACTTTTTGATGGAGGCAACCATGGGTTTTATCAACCTGGAACAGAATAGCATTATTAAAATATTTTCTGTTGCTGCTGTTATTTTTCTTCCGCCAACCTTGATTGCCAGTATTTACGGCATGAACTTCGACATTATGCCGGAATTACATACCGACTGGGGCTACCCTCTGGCCTTGATATTAATGCTTATCAGTGCTGTCGGTACTTTTCTGTTCTTCAAGAGAAAAGGCTGGCTATAAAGCAACCGCTTATTCCCAATAAATCATAGAGAGCAGTTGAGCCATTTTTACTTGAATTTGTGACTGCTCAAACTTAGAGGCTGTTTGAAAATAGACTACCCCACTGCGGTCACAGCAAATGGGTCTAAAAATCTGCTTTTGTTCGGCAAATAGAACCACTATTCACCTCACAAAACCAAATTTTTATCCTCAATTTTCTATGATCCTCGTTATGGGCGCTATTTTTCAAACAGCCTCTTAGCTAGCCAGACACCTGCAAATAGTGGATAAGACCAATCAAGACTCACAAATTGAGTTGCGATTGGTCACTCTAATTGCTAGCAATGACAAATTGTCCTCCCCAGCCAAATACTCCCAAAACAAGTCACCCTAAAAATAAAAGCTATATAAGATCAGTTACTTACGAAGAAAACCTCCTATACTATCTGGAGTAGTGACTATAATGCAAAGTGTGACCCAACCTCCGGCAGGGACGCCACCCAACCAGATCCGCCCCGGAGTTTATTCCATGAGTATCTCAGAGCGTGTCAGCCAATTTCTGAGCGAGCAAGACATTCCTTTTACTACCCTTCAACACACCCCCAGCCATAGCTCTGTGCAAAGTGCGATTGCTGCACAAGTCCCCTTACATGCTATTGCAAAAGCAGTCATTCTTAAGGATCAACTTGACAACTTCCTTATGGCAGTAGTGCCCGCCTCTAGCAGAGTCAAAGTCAAACAAATTTGCAGTCTCACTGCTACTCCTTTGAAAATGGCATCAGAAAATGAAATTAATAAGCAATTCAACGACTGCCAAAATGGCGCAATCCCCCCTTTTGGACAGGTTTACAATATGGACATGGTCTGGGATAACCGACTTGGTGAAGTGCCGGATCTATTCATGGAGGCTGGCGATCACGAAACGTTAATTCATCTTACCCAGCAGGCTTTTCAGAAAGTTGTTGTCGATACCCCCCATGACGACTTGTGCACTACATCACGTCGCGACACATAGATTTATGGCATAAAAATACTCCTATCAATAGTTTGCAATCAATGGATTGCCCATGAAGTTATGTTATCAAATAATCCAATCAGCAAAAAAAGATTCTTATTTGTCTAGATAAAAATGAACCGTAGCGCTCTACTCCTGTCAACTTACTTAATAGCTTCCTGAGAAGCACAGCAAATGGAAAATGGCTCTTTTATTAGCTGTTTTTGAAATTAGAGCCATACTGAAGAGTTATAGCCAGTTTGGCTTTATAAGCAACGATAAATGCTACCACTTGAATGGAATAGCGGTATGAATCAATGAAGCAGAATTTGAGCGCCCAAAATATTGTAGGTATGGGATTTATGGCCTTTGCCATGTTTTTAGGGGCTGGAAATCTTATTTTCCCACCGATGGCAGGCTATCTGGCAGGTGAAGATATCTGGCCAGCGGCAGCGGGCTTTCTTATCACCGGCGTAGGACTTCCCCTTTTGGGCATTGTGACTATTTCACAAGTGGGCGGTGGATTTAACGAAATAACAAAAGAACTCCCTCGATGGCTGGTAATTCTAATAGGCAGCAGCATCTTTCTAATTATTGGTCCGCTCTATGCCGTTCCGCGAACAGCGATGGTTGCTTACGAAATTGGTATTTTACCTTTTACGGATAGTATCAATGACAATATCAGTCGGTTATTATTCTGCTTTGGTTTCTTTATTATTGCCTGGTACCTCTGCCTAAAGCCTGGCAAGCTACTAGAAACAGTTGGCAAACTCATCACCCCAGCACTTATTATTTTATTAATTATTCTAGGAATATCACCTCTGATATGCACCCAAGGTGACTTAGGCTTTGCCTTGGCTCAGTTTAGTGACAACCCTTTTGTTAACGGCTTTCTCGAGGGCTATCTAACAATGGATGCACTAGCTGCATTGATGTTTGGCATTGTTATAGCGACCAACCTGAAATCCCATGGCATTTCCGAACCCCGCCTTCTTGTCCGATACAGCATTATAACCGGATTAATCGCCGCCTGTGGACTTGCTTTGGTTTACCTTTCTTTGTTTTATCTGGGAGCCAGCAGTCGAGAGATAATACCAAATCCAGAAAATGGGGGACAAATTCTCGCTTTCTATGTTGCGCACCTATTTGGTCCACTGGGCAACATTCTATTAGCAGCTGTTGTGATCCTAGCCTGTCTTACAACTGCAATTGGCTGTATTACCGCAGCCAGCGAGTATTTCCAAGGCTTATCAGACAAATTGAGCTATTCAACCTGGGCAACATTTATTAGCCTGTCCTGTATATTTTTTGCTAACTTGGGTCTAAACGAAATTATCAAACTGTTTATACCCGTATTATTTTTACTCTACCCGATATGTATACTACTCATTCTATTAGGTCTTGTAAGACATTACATACCCCACCCTTACCTTACATACAGAGCCAGCCTGTTTGTAACATTCCTGTTCAGTCTTATTGATTCTGCCAAAAGCTTGAATATAGAGAGTTTAGATGTCTATTTTGACGCCATCAGGTTTTTACCAGGCTTTAATAGCCATATGAGCTGGATCCTCCCCTGCATGCTTTGTTTAGTCGCAACGTTTCTATTAGGGTTGGTTCGACCAAGTCTATCGTCTTTACAGAAAGACTAAAACACGCTGTAGAAAATTGGTTCATAGCTGAAAGCGCCATTATTTTACAATCAATTAAGGGTTGTGATTCTTTATGAACAGAATTGGCAAGAGCATAAACATCAAGTAAGCTTGCTACTCCTGATCGTTTACGGCAAAAGGCAAAGAGGTTCGTCTCGGTAAACTTCAAGAGCAGAGCCCATTTTTATAGAAGGCATTATGTGATTACCATAGTCGTTCAATCACATTTAGCCGGGATAATAGTAAATATTCAGCTTTTCACACCATAAGCGAACCTGAAAAAAGGCCCTACTAACGATCGTATCTTATTAACCAGGTAAGCAAGTTAGACCCCATGATCCGTTTCCCGGCTGTACCCACGGTTTTAGTAGCTATGATGATGACTGGTTGTCAGGTTTTACCACACCCACAACCGAAAACCAGTGAGGAAACCGTTGTTCAACCCACTGAACCGGTTCAAGAATCAGATGCTACAGCTAATAAAAAAAGTAAGTCTGATACAAAAAAAGAACCCGTCAAGCAGGTATTAATCCATGAACAACTCATTCAGATACCCTCCCACTTGGATGGGCGACTCGTTCTAGGCGTTGCTGAGACAGGCTTTTTACCCAACCACAATCTTCTGATTGATGCCAAAATGGACACAGGGGCAGCTAACACCTCTATAGATGCTCGCGAGTATCAAATTTTTGAGCGTGATGGCAAGAAATGGGTCAAATTTGAGCTACATAGAACCAGCAAAGGCTTGGTTCATATGGAATACCCGGTCAAGGAAATCATTAAGATAAAACGACCCGGTGAAGATTCTATGGAGAGACCTGTAATCGAAATGACAATACGAATTGGCGATATCACCCAACAAGTCGACGTCTCCCTTAATGACAGGGAAAACTTTACCTACCCATTACTGATTGGTCGTAACTTTATGAGGGATCTTGCAGTCGTCGATGTCAATCAGGAACATATTGCTGAAGAAAAAGCACTAAAAAATATTACCCGAAAAGTGCCACTTACCATCAAAAGCCCTGAAACTCAAAACAACAAACGTATTATAAAAAAACCAGTTGATACGGAAGGGCTGGTTACCATTGGTGCGATCGAGTATGTCGATCTTTCTGAAACAGGCGCTCGCTTGAAAGCGCGTATTGATACAGGGGCAATGACCTCATCCCTGGATGCAAGAGACCTTGAGATATTCAAAAAAGAAGGTCAAGACTGGGTTCGTTTCAATTTACAACCAACAGAAAAGGATCAACCAATAAAGGCAGAATTTCCTGTAGCTCGCTTCGTACATATTAAACGGCATGGGCTTGAGTCAGAACAGCGCCCTGTCATCAAAATGCAAGCTCAAATAGGCAGTATCAATCAGCCTACCGAGTTCACTCTCAGAGACCGAAGCAACTATGAATACCCAGTACTGATTGGTGTCCGTTTTCTTCAAAAGTCTGCGATTGTTGATGTATCCAAAGAGTACATCGGCGATCGGAAAAAAGCTGACAAAAAAGGCTAAAGAGGTTGTTCATGAAAGGTCGTTTTCAATTTAGTCTAGCAGTGATATTTCTTATCATTGCAGGTCTCGGGCTGGCACTTTACAAACATTTTGCTCTTGGCTTCCCTCTACTTCGTGGAGAGGAAAGTACCGTGTGGAGTATTGAGGCACGAGTAGAATTCAATACACAAGGAGAACCCGCCCAAGCCACCTTAACCCTCCCTGATAATCAGGCAGGGGTAAGAATTCTCGATGAGTCTTTTGCTTCCCCTGGCTACGGTATCAATCAATTTGAAGACAATAACCAAAGGCGAGCTGAGTGGAGCATTAGACAGGCCCAGGGCAAGCAGGATCTATTTTATAAGATCAAGCTGCATTTACAGTCAGACTCCCTGGCAGGCACAACAGACCAGCTCCCTCCCGCACCGATAAAAAATAAGCCGACTCTACCAGAGCCCTACCAAACAGCTGCGGAAGGTCTACTCGAAAAAGTCCGCGATCAATCAGCTGACGCCAGGAGCTTTGCCGGAACCCTGGTTCGAGAGTTTGCAGGTAATACTCCCAGCCAAAATGCCAATATGCTAATGGGAATGGCAACAGACCGCGAAAGCACAACAAGACTATTGATTGATTTGTTGACCATGTCTGAAATTCCCGCAAGAATGGTTCGTGGACTCTACCTTGAAGACGGTCGCCGTCGTCAGCCTATCCTTGACATGCTGGAGGTCTACACCAACAAGGGCTGGGTTTTGTTTGATCCGGTAACAGGAAAAGCTGGCACTCCAGACAATTTCTTCTTGTGGCAACGGGGAGGAAAGTCCTTGTTGGATGTTATGGGTGGTGTTAACTCCAAAACCAGTTTTTCCATTATCTCACAATCGGTTCCCGCGAGAGAGTTAGCGATTAAGGAAGCCAAGGCTGATGATGTGGCAATGGTTGACTTTTCCATATACTCCCTGCCACTGGAATCCCAGAATGCATTTAAAACCATTCTGCTAATACCTATTGGCACACTGGTAGTACTGATAATGCGTGTTCTGGTCGGGCTAAGAACCTCGGGAACATTTATGCCAGTCTTAATCGCTGTGGCATTCTTGCACACCCAGCTTCTTCCGGGACTGACAATATTTATTGCAATCGTATCGATTGGACTATGGATGCGATCCATTTTAAGCCAGATGAACATGCTTCTTGTCGCCAGGCTTTCTGCTGTAATTATAGTAGTAATAGGCATAATGGCAGCCATGAGCGTACTAAGCTGGAAACTCGGCATATCCCAAGCACTTACGATCACATTCTTCCCCATGATCATTTTGGCATGGACGATAGAACGCATGTCGATCCTTTGGGAAGAAGAAGGCCCCAAGGACGTTATTATAGAAGGCTTTGGTAGCTTACTAGTTGCCACAATCAGCTATCTGTTAATGACTAACCCTGTCGTCGAGCATTTGACGTTTAACTTCCCAGAGCTGCTACTAACCGTTCTTGGCTTCACCTTAATGCTGGGCCAATATACTGGATATCGATTGCTAGAACTTCGCAGATTCAAGCCTTTGGTAGCGGAGTAAAAGACGATGGGGGTTTATACCAACAACACAAAATTATCATCACAAAAAAGAGCACTGCCAGACAAAAAACATTCTTTTATGTACAAACTGGCAAAATTAACAGGGTTTTCTAAACACTTTACATCACCCTCAAAACTGCGGGAAGCTGGCATTCTTAGTATGAATGCCCGCAATCTCGATTTTGTTACAAAATACAACCTTAGACGTTTACTACCATTAGTTGATGACAAGCTTTCAACCAAGCGTATGGCAGAAAAAGCGGGTGTTGATATACCCAAACTGATAGGGGTAATAGAATATCAGTCTGATATCAAAAATCTTGTAAAACTACTTGATGGCTTTGAAGACTTTGTTATCAAACCATCTAAAGGAAGCGGGGGAAAGGGAATACTTGTCATAACTGAACGGGATGGTGAGTCCTACGTTAAAGCCAGTGGAGACAGCCTTGATCTGGATGACATTAACAGGCATGTATCCAATATACTCGGTGGCCTTTATAGCCTTGGAGGCAAAAGTGACGTTGCCATGATTGAACGGCGCATTGTCGCTGATCCTATCTTTAATGAATACAGCTACAAAGGTGTACCCGATATACGCATTATTGTATTCCGTGGTTTTCCTGTTATGGCTATGCTACGCCTCGCTACCCAAGCCTCTGATGGCAAAGCCAATTTACATCAGGGCGCAGTTGGTGTTGGTTTAGATCTGAGAACTGGAAACAGCCTCAGAGCCGTTCAATATGACAAGCCCATTGAAAGACATCCCGATACAGACCATGACTTTGAAAAGCTCCAAGTACCCCATTGGGACAAAATTCTTGAGCTGGCCGGTGCCTGCTATGAAATGACAGACCTTGGCTATCTGGGCGTCGATATGGTACTTGATAAAAACCTAGGACCACAAATACTTGAGTTAAATGCAAGGCCTGGACTGGCTATTCAAATTGCCAATGGTGCCGGCATCAAACCCAGGCTCGATAAAATAGAGCATCTTCGAAAACATGACTTGCCTTTGGAGGAGAGAGTCCAGTTTGCAAAAAACAACTTCTCACAAATGGCTATAGGCTAAAAGGGAGTTCATTTGAACATAGCTGTCAACTATTTTTTAGTATAGTCAGTATTGAGTAGCAGTCCCAACAGCACTAAAAAGGAGTTAAAATGCTGATCCGGGGCTGCTGTAATCAGACACAGCAACACAACCAGTCATATTTTTACCTTGGAATCAGTCCACACGTGACTGTCTGGCAAGAATAAAACTTCACAGACATCCTGCTGCTATGTCAAAATCAAAAAAAACATAAATTATAGCCATATAACCTAACAAACAACTGGCACTCTTGGATTATTCAATAAAAAACTGACATTCCAGTGGTGACAAATAGGTTTAAGGACAATAGATACATGGAGGTGCTTTATTGTGTCAGCACACCCAACTAATCTCAGGCATCAACTAGCATTCTTTAATCCAAGTAGGGCTCTTAGGAACCTACTTCAACTGTTTTTGTTACCAATCAAACCACTATTTACGGCTTTATGCTTACTCCCTCTCTTCTCGTTTCAGCATGCCTTCTGCGCTGAACATAGTAAAATTCTCAGCACAAATACGCTAGCAGAAACTGTTATTATTATTACTCAGACCATTCTTTCCCTCGTCCTTACTCTAAAAATAGTTCGCTATATTACCCTCAATAAAAAAAGTGAGCTGGCACTAATAGTACATTTATTAGCCATTAATATATTTATATTCCAATACACAGGCAACGTATTGGGTACGCCACCGCCATTAATCAACCCTGAGCACTGGCTGCTCCTAACAACAACTGCTGTATTAATAACAACACTTTATTGTTACCAGCAACAAGCATGGTTCTCACACTACGCTTCACGCTTACAAAAACCTTCAATATTCCTGGGCAGTGTATCCCTCATAGCCTCTACAGCCATTATTCTATACCCTGCATTTTCAAAAGAGTTAATCACTTTAAGTTTACTTACCCTGATAACCCATACCCTTTTAACACTAGGAGCATTTGTCTATCTTTCAACCAAAAATATACGTCTAGCGAAATATGCAACTATCTGCTTATTAATAGCAACATCAACTCTGATAGACTCCTGGCTTATTGAACCTGGACCACGAAGTATTCCTTCCCTGGCTGAATGCTTAGTATTGGCCATGCAAACCTGTTTTATCATTATGGTACAGAGATTGAGTTTCTCATTGCCTACAACGCATTCCTTCAACAGTGGAACAATTAAAAATACAAATGGGAGAAGGCGTGTTTTTGAAGAAGCTCTCCGAAAACATCTGCAAAAACCTGAGTCTCCCTTAAAAGCGGATAACTTACCGCAACGTATTATTACAACTATAGAGGCTGTACTAACAGACATCCCTGCTGCTGTTGCAGTTCATAAAGCAGCTAAGTGGCAGTTAACTGTTACAAGAAATACGAGTTATGACTTTTTTGAATCAGCCCTTCATCATTTTGAGACTCAAGTTATTGAAACTTTAAATACTGTTAATGATTGCCAAATCAATTTGGCTGGCAATAAAGAGGTTTCTTATTGGTTATTTCCACTTGAAGTGGAACGCAACACTAAAATCGTACTAATACTTGTTTCATTGGAGACTGACAAAAGCGATAAACGATGGCATACAGCTTGTGATATAGCCAGCCATTCAAGAACACTCTACCAGGCGTGCAAACAATCACAGTACTGGGAGGAACAAGCCAACCTCGACCCTCTCACAGGGTTACTAAACCGACGAGCCTTTAACCAGGAGGCCCGACGTTATCTAAAACATAATAAACAATGCGGCAGTCTTCTTTTTATTGATATAGATAATTTCAAACAGATTAATGACGCATACGGCCACCACAAAGGAGACAAACTTTTAATCAAAGTTGCAAAAATTTGCCAAAAAAGCCTTCGACAGACTGACTTGCTTTGCCGTTATGGTGGCGATGAATTCATAGCTCTCTTACCCGAAACTGCTCCTTCACAAGCATTGAAGGTTGCAGAACGCATTCGTTCCGCTATTACAGCAACCCAATCCAATATCAATGACCTTAATATTAGCATTAGCATAGGTATTTCAGCTTTTAGCGGCCAAGCCACCAAACTCAAACACCTTGTATCAGAAGCTGATAAGGCACTGTATCAAGCTAAAAAGCAAGGCAAAAACCAAATTGCACTATCGGCTCCCTACCGAGATATTGAACTGCAACCATGAAGTGGTTTACTCCTAAAGTTTCACGAACAATGTCACTGATGCGCCATCACAAACCGGAAATAACACGATTTTCTGAAATAATACCACCAGTATATTTACATATAGGTGCTTTTACTGCCAGCTTTTTAAAATAAGTCGGAAAAATCTGCTCTTTCAGGAAATCTCTTTATGACTCGCCTGTTTACTTTTCGAAAAAAAAAGCAGGAACCTGTCGATTTAAAGCTTGAAGAACGAGGCTTGCGCTGGTTAGAAAAAGTGGCTAGAGCTCCCCATCAGGAGCCTTGGAGTGTCACCATTGTCCAGTATGCCTGGACTGCCGGCCCCGTTTCACTCATTGCAGCAGCAGGAGGCTGGTATTTAAGCTATGGAACCAGTATGCCCACAGAAAAAACACTGTATTTTGTGGGATATTCCATCATTGCAATCATTTTGGGTCTGGCCACAAAACTAATATACAACATGACCCATGGCCGTAAACTCGAAAAAAACAGAGCAGCCCTCCTTGATACTATCGACCGCATTCCCGAGCTTATATATATAGTCCGTGACCTGGTACAAAGGAACCTGTCCGAAGAATCAAGACGAATACATTCAGCGGGCATATTGCTTCGTAAACTTGACCTCGGCCCTGAATGGATAGCAACTGCTATTGAAGATCTGACCGGTAGCAGGCACCTGGCAAAACAGGCAGAACGGATTGAAATCTTTCGGAGAGCTGGGCTTTATAACCGGATGAGAGATGTCATTGACAGTACCCGGGAAGATGTTGAACAGGCCTATCTTATTCTGAAAGAACACCATCCAAGAACAGCAGAAGCCATGAAGCGGAGATTAAATGGCATAGTTACAAAACCACACCATGGCCAGAAGCGGGGAACACTTTTTATAGAACGTATTTTGACTGCTATTGAACAAGACAACGAAGAACTAATGACACTCCATGATGTTGAGGAAATGCTGACCCTTTGCTTTGAGCTCATCTGTGGGCGAGAAATTGCTTATCTAAAGATTGAATATACCGGGCATTGGGACCTTGCAAAAGCACTTGATAAGCTGGAAGAAGAACGCAATGACTATCGCATTAGTCGCGCCAGGGTCTATTCCCGCCTTAAAGCCCTGACTAACTACCTTAATAATACAGGCATTAATACTCATATTGTCTCTGGTCAGGGCATCGCTCCACATAAACTTTTGTCTGCAGCCATCAAAGCAATGGATGAACTTAGCAGCCAGACACGTGATGCAAGGGATCTCGCTGTACGTACTGGACGGCATATTATGGCCCTGAATATTAAAGCTCAACAACTGGATAAGGCTCTTCAGCTATATAATGAAAGCCACCGCTCTTATCTCAAACAGGGGCGGGACGGACAGCGGTTAAAAAAAGCTTTAAAACAGTGGCAAACACTTTCAACTTCCTTTCAAAACAAGGAAAATGAAAATCTAAAACGCAGCTTAACAATCTCTGAGCAAGTCATCGCCCTTGATGATGATGCAAAAGTCGCAGTAGCCAGACGATTAAACCGGTTTCTAGAAGAAGCCAGGCTAAGGCGTGATAGCCTCCGTCACGATGAGCCCCTGCCCGTCGCTGAAAAAGATCTGACAGAAACCCGTGCCCGTGAAGTAGCTATAGAGATTGCCACTATTCTGGATCCTTTCATTCAACTTCACGCCCCCCAGATTCAGCGGGCTATTGAAAACGCTAATGCGGCCAGTCTGGCTTCTCTTGAACCAGGTATGAGTGCAAAAACAAAGGCAGCTCTGGGTGAAGCAATGGCAGGGGCAGTAGAAAAAGACCTTGCAGCCAGTGCTGAGAAACTGGCACAAAACCTGATCCGTTATTACCGGGTTCCCTTGAGCGAAAGTACAATTGATTTTCTCACCCAGACTTATCAGGCAAGCAGAGATCGATTGGAATTTATCTCTCAATACGAAACGCCTCTGAGTGCAAATTACTCATTGGAAAACGTCTCTCTTATCGAAGTACCTCAGCTAAAAAATAGCTGGCAGATCGATCTATACAACGCTAGACGCATAATAAGCCGATATAGCTAAAAGATCATTCCTGTCTTTTCAGGTGTCAAAATGAATGGCCAACCATACACTTTCTTTTTCAGGATCAGTCCATTCAACCCGATGCCGGAGATGAGCCGGCAACATAACACAATCCCCTGGCAGTAGATTACGGAGTTCACTCTCACCTTCTACCTTCAAACTGGCAGCACCAGAAAGCAATATGACCCATTCATTCCAATCCTGGTCATACCATTCCTCCTCAGGAGTAATATGCCCCTTGGAAACAATACGTTCAATTTTTAAGTTTTGCTGCTGATATAAAGTATCAAAAAACTCTTCCGGCAGTGCCTTTGGGATATTCTGAAAGACATTCATATCCTCCCCCCCTTTATAGCTTGAGAATAACTCGCCCATGGCCACATATGACCATGGGCGTTTCATTATTTGTTTTTGCTCTTCTTTTTAGCCTTGCGAACATGATCCATTAAGCGACGCTTTTTCTTCAACTGCCGATCATTCAGTTTATTTTTACGTCCTTCAAAAGGATTCTCTCCAGAGCGGAACTCAACACGAATCGGCGTACCCATTATCTTAAGCACTTTTCTAAAGGTGTTTTCCAAATAACGTCGATAGGCATTTGGTACTGCATCTGTTTGGTTACCATGAATAACCAACGTCGGAGGATTCATACCACCAGCATGACAGTAACGCAATTTTATCCGGCGACCATGAACCAGCGGTGGTTGATGCTCACTTACGGCATCTTCAAGAATGCGTGTTAACTGATTAGTCGATAGTTTACGGGTCGCACACTCATAGGCTTCTTCAATGGAATCATAAAGATGACCAACGCCGGTACCATGTTTCGCAGAAATCATGTGCAGTCTAGCAAAATTAATAAAACCAAGACGACGAGCCAGCTCTTCCTTAATCTGCTTTTTCTCATCCTCCTGCATGCCATCCCATTTATTAATGGCTAGCACCACTGCGCGACCGGATTCCAGAACAAATCCCAATAAATGCAGGTCCTGGTCAACAATACCTTCCCGGGCATCAAACACCATAACCACGACGTTAGCATCTTCTATTGCCTGCAGGGTCTTGATAACCGAAAACTTCTCTATGGCTTCCTTGACTTTACCGCGTCGGCGCACACCTGCCGTATCAATCAGGGTATATTCCTGACCAAAGCGCTCATAAGGAATATAAACGCTATCCCTGGTTGTTCCTGCCTGGTCATACACCACCACACGCTCTTCACCCAGCATGCGATTAACCAACGTTGACTTCCCTACATTGGGGCGACCAACAATACTGATTTTTATTCCTTTCGCTTGTACTGCATCTTCGTCAGATGCTTCATCTTCCTGCTCTATATCGCCTAGCACATTTTCAATCATGCTGCGTACACCACGACCATGTACTGCAGCAATCTGGTAGGCATCGCCAATACCCAGTGCTGCAAAGTCAGCTGCAGCCTGATCCGCATCAATACTATCAACCTTGTTCATCACCAGGTGATATGGCTTACCCTGACGCCTGAGATGATCGGCGATCATCTCATCGGCAGCAGTGAGCCCAGCACGCGCATCAACCAAAAATAAAACGATATCAGCTTCTTCAATTGCGGTAAGTGATTGCTCCGCCATAGCAGAGTCAATACCTTCTTCATCACCACTGATGCCGCCAGTATCAACTACAATATAAGGCTTTAAGCCAACCTTCCCTTCACCGTATTTTCGATCACGTGTCAGACCTGCAACGTTAGCAACAAGGGCATCACGAGAGCGGGTCAATCGATTAAACAAGGTAGATTTGCCAACATTAGGCCTACCCACCAGAGCAATTACAGGAGTCATGATTTATCTAAAACTACTAAACAGAAAATCGGGCTGTGCTCCGGTTTCATAGAGCACAGCCCGATACAAAAATTAAATGCAGGAAAACTCAGCGCTTCTTTAAAGCCATTAGCTTTCCACTGGAATTGAGTACATACAACATATCACCATCAACCAGTGGCTGGGCTTTTATGGCAGAGGAACCAGCCTGAAACCGACCTGCCAAGCTACCGTCTACCTGAGACAGGAAATGAAGGTACCCTTGGTAATCTCCAACTACAACATAGCTACTGTAGGTAGCAGGAGCAGTTAAACTCCGGTACTGAAAAGCCTCCTGGCGCCAGCTGGAAGCGCCTGTCCGCTGGTCAAGAGAGCTAACATAACTGTCCTGGTCTGTGATATAGAGTGAACCAAAACCTTCCGCAAGGGACTTATAGCTGGACACCTCCCTGGACCAACGCACCCTCCCACTATAAAGATCCAGGCCGGCTACGTTACCTTGGTAACTGGCGACAAAAACTGTATCCCCAACGATCATGGGCGTACTGTCAATGTCGACCATACGCTCAAGCTCAGTGCTTCCCTTCGGCGCGGCTACTTTTGAAGACCATAAAGGAGCGCCATTCTCCAAACGAAACGCTTTAGCATCGCCATTGGAATAACCAGTCAATACAGCTTCCCGCTCAATGACTGGAGCAGACGATCCACGTAAGGTTAGCGCTGGCTGTAATGCATCTTGGCTCCACAACTGTTTGCCAGTTTTTGCATTCAGCGCCGTTAAGCGGTCATCAATACTTTTAACAACCACAAACGTGCCATCTGTTACCGGAACAGACAATACTTCACTGCTAACCCGGGTTTTCCAGAGATCACTACCATCTTTTTCGCTAAGAGCAATGACTTCACCATTTAATGTACCCAGCAGAACCATGTCGTTGCTGACATTCACTCCACCACCAACACGCACACCTTCAAGTTTTCTGCTCCAAAGCTGCTTACCGGAGTCTTTATCAAGTGCTGAAATAACACCCTCAGCATCCACAACAAAAATAGTAGAGCCAGAGATCACTGGTACAAGCTGTTCATAGCGATTTTCAACGCCTTTACCAATGCTCTTTGACCACACCATGGTGAGTTGAACAGTTTCTTCAGCAATAGTCTGCAGTGGTTTTGGTGTACGCACCACTTCATCATCTGAAGAAAATATACTACAAGCAGACAATCCTGAGACCAGAAAAACTACCAATAGCGCCCTGAAAAACCTCTCCATCCTTTAGCCCCCTTGAGACAATGATGCCAGATCATCGAGTTTCAGTTGCAGAAGAGGCCGGGGTTGTCCTTCGCTCCGGGCAGCATCCAGCGCCTTTTCGTAAGCTTTTCTGGCATTATCCCTTTGCCCCAGAGCCAGATAGCTATCACCCCTGACAGCCTCAATGCTTGCTACGAAGGACTTTTGGTCTGCTTTAAGCTTACTCAGTACATCCAGTGCTTTCTGGGGATCGCTTTCAGGGAGTCCTAACAGCACTCTTGCAAGACGAATTCGAGTAATTATTTCAACATTCTGATCCGGTTTCTGCTCCAGAATCCAGCCCAGAGACTCAGATGCCTTATCCAGCTGTTCCGATTTAACCTGAAGCTGAGCCTTGAACAACGTTGCAAGTGCAGCATAGCGGCTGTCACTGTAATCTTTTTGCAGATTATCAACAACATGGTTGATTGTTGCTTGCTGCTCATCAGTTAAGGTTGCTGATCCCGGGCTTACCGTATCAAGAAGATTTTGATAAAGCTGAGAGGCAGCCACAGCCGTTTCGTATTGATTTTTTTGCCAGGCTTTGTAACCAAACACCCCGACCAGCGTAATCAGTACGCCAACCAATACCGGCTGCCCATACTCTTTCCACAGGCGTTTAAGCTGTTCTACCTGTTCTTCATCTGAATCGTAACTCACCCTTTACTCCTGAATACGCGTTTTCAGATAGTCTGCCAACTCAGACTCATTAACCTGGACCTGTGGCACATCTTCCCGTAATGACTTGACAGTCACCACACCAGCACTGAGTTCATTTTCTCCAACAATCAGGGCAAACTTAGCACCACTGCGGTCAGCTCGCTTCATCTGGGCTTTGAAACCACCGCCACTGCAATCAACCTGCATCCTAAGCCCAGGGTTTGCATTGCGAATACGCTCAACCAAAGGCATAAGCTTATCTCCAGCGCCCATGGCAACCAAAGCCACATCGACCGATTTTGAGACATGTCCTGGAACCAGCTCAAGCGTTTCAAGCATTAAAATCAAGCGCTCAAGCCCCATAGCAAAACCAACAGCTGGTGTTGCTTTTCCTCCCAGTAACTCGACCAGTGCATCATAACGTCCACCAGCACAAACTGTCCCTTGTGCCCCAAGACTCTCAGTGACCCATTCAAACACGGTTCGACTGTAGTAATCCAGCCCTCTAACCAGTCTTGAGTTAATTTTAAAATTAACTCCTGCATCTTTAAGCCTTTGTTGAAGGCCTTCAAAATGCTCTCTTGACTCATCGTCAAGATAGTCATGCAACAGAGGCGCATTCGCAACTATTTTCTGGGTATTTTTGTCTTTGCTATCCAATATACGCAGTGGGTTAATTTTTAGCCTACGTCGACTGTCTTCATCCAGCTCCTGCTCAAATTGCGACAGATAAGCAACCAGTTCAGTACGATAGGCCTGACGGGCTTCAAGCGTCCCCAGTGTATTAAGCTCCAGCGTTACATGCTGGTCAAGCCCCAGCTCTTTCCATAAGCGCGCTGTCAACAGGATAAGTTCCGCATCAATATCAGGCCCTTTCATCCCGAATGCCTCAACACTGACCTGGTGGAACTGGCGATAACGCCCTTTCTGTGGACGTTCATGCCTGAACATTGGCCCCATAGTCCAAAGCCGCTGGATCTGATTAAATAACAGACCATGTTCAATGCCTGCCCTTACACAACCTGCTGTCGCTTCAGGACGAAGGGAGAGACTATCACCATTTCTATCCTGAAAGGTATACATCTCTTTTTCAACGATGTCTGTACCCGCTCCAATACCTCTGCTGAAAACCCCAGAAGACTCAACTATAGGAGTACGAATTTCACTGTAACAGTATGCTTCCAGTACAGCTCTGATTTTGCCTTCTAGATATCGCCAGGTTGATGATTGCGCTGGCAGTATGTCATTCATTCCACGAATGGCCTGGAGTTGCTTAGCCAAGTTCTGACGTCCTCTTGATCCTTATGTAACTCACCTGTTATCTGAATGCACCTTCAATAGCCTAATCTGCAAAAACCACTTTATTACACCTTTGCACACAAGAAACTCAGCTTAATTAAAGTGTTAAACGCATTTTATAGCTTTACTTTGCGCCTGCTGTCTGGACAAAAACTCTCTGCTGAATTCCTCATTATTTCACCAGGCATGTATCCGGGATACTATCTTCCCACTCTGCCATTATGCTCATAACGGGGGTTACAGAGAATTCAAATAAACATGCTAAAAGTCCATTTTAAATACAACCAGCTCTGGCAACCTGAAAAACGTACTTTTTTCAGAGGTTACTCTAGAAGCAAATCTTTACTAGTTGCAAATAAACAACTTAATCAGGCGTATAGAATATTTGCTAAAAATGCCCTAGCTTAGGCCTAAGGGACTTTATCAGGTGATATTCACACTACCTTTCGCAGCAAATGCGCTCTATATGAAAACATCTGCCACGTAAGGTATAAAAACGGCAGACTATACCTTGAGAAACAACGATAACAAAGCTTTAGATGGAAGGTTAACCGATAAAGCTTTGATTTTAGGCGAGTAAATACCATTTTTTATAGCAAGCAACATTACATGTAATAGTCTCTCGACAAGGGATTATCCCTGCTCAAAAGCATTCAGGGTCAGTTTTGCCAGCTTTTTACCCGCTCTACCCGCAGAGATATCAACGGCGTGGTCACCAAACCGAATCGTATCCACGCCAGGTGCATTACCAAGCCTTAAACGAACACTGGAAGGAACTTCCAGATCAAGCTCACTACCTGCTTTTTTAATACCAGAAACTATTACCTTACCAGACATGTCTTTGACTTCCATCCAGCAATCCTCTTTAAATCTGATAAAAAGAGTCGCTGTGTCTGCTGGTACAGTAAGTTGCTCATCTGCAGCAACTGGCTCAATCATGGCATCAACCATTTCACCAGCTTCGGGTCTTACAGGACTTCCACTGTCTTCGAGTCCATCATCAACAGACACTATAGTTTCTGAAACAGCATGATTCACTGCCTCACTATCATCACTAGCGTCTTCACCACTAACAGGGACAGATTCAGGAACGCTTAAGCTGGTTGCATCCAATTCAGTATTTTCATAAGCAGAAATCACCTGCTCCACTTTGTGGGTATCATTCCACCAGACATAACTGCCAACAGCGACAATTAATAAAGAGACCAGTGTTGCCAAATAACGAAACACAGGAAAAGAACGCTTTTCCAGGGGCAGACGTCCTGTAAATGAAGGTTTATCAACATCGTTGAGCCCGATACAGGCATCAAAATAACTTGCAAGCTGAACCGGATCTAGACCCAGTAACTTTGCATAATTCTTAAGGTATCCACGAACAAAAGCAGGTGCAGGAAGCTGTTCAAACTGCCCTTGCTCCATCGCAGTCACATAGGACTCAGTAATTTTAAGATAGTCAGCAACTTCTTCTGTTGATAACCCAAGCTCTATTCTAGCCTTGGCCAGACAATCAAAGGACCTCTCAACACCGCCACTTTCCTGACTATCACTGCATTCTCTATCAGTATTCATGCCCCACCAGGCTCCGATATGCTTTTAACTCTTTTGACCCAGGGTATAAACGCTCTAGCTGCAGCGCATAACTGGCTGCTGCACTTCTGTCACCATTAATGCGAGCAAGCTGAATCCCAAGCCACAGACTTCTAGAGTTTTGACGTGCTTGTTTAGCATACGTCAGATAATGCGCCCACGCTGTACGGTAATCACCCAGATGTTTCAAAGAAGAAGCAAGCTCAAGGCGAGCCCTGGGTAAATTACCATTCAATCTAAGGGATTTTTCAAAATGTTCTTTAGCAAGGGTATAACTCCCTTGCTTGGCTGCTACGATACCCATATTTTCATAGGCTCGACTTCGCTTTTCGTAATCTATATTGGCTGCAGCTTTGGCAAACTGTTTATATGCTTCATCAAGCCTGCCTTTCTCAAATAAATAGGCACCATAGTTATTCTGTATATCTGCTGCATCAGAATCATACGAAAGCGCTCTGCGAAAAGCCTTTTCTGCCAAAATATGCTCACCTTGAAGCTGATACACCAAACCCAGCATACCGTGTACATCCGATGAACGTGGCTCAATTTCAAGTGCTCTATTAAGGGGTTTAACCGCTTTTTCTGTATAACCTTCCTGGATATAGCCCTTGGCAAGATTCATATAATTCTCAACCGCTTTATCCTTGTCCCGGCCAGCAGAGATTGATTCCGAATTGCTGACACAAGCGGTCAGCAATACCGTTATCAGTATGGCAAATAGGCTCTGCTTTGAACCCATGCAACGCTCCTATCCTATTGAGTTGTTGGCCACAGCAGATAAAGACCTATTATAGTTTTAAAGTTCAACAGGCTCCTATAGCTTTAGTCGGCACTTCTGATGTTGAATCCAGTTGCCTGGCAGCAATATAGCGAGCACTTCTTCTGGTTCTGTCATTCACCTGACCTACCAACTGACCACATGCAGCATCTATATCATCGCCGCGGGTTTTACGAACGGTGGTATTGAAACCAGCTTGTTGGAGATGCTCCTGAAAACGCCTGACAGCATTATTACTTGGACGTTCATAACCAGAGTGGGGAAAAGGATTAAAAGGGATCAGGTTGATTTTACAAGGAACATGCTTCAACAGCTGAGCCATCTGCTTGGCATGTACCGGTTGATCATTCACACCGGCAAGTAGTGTGTATTCAATAGTCACAACCCGTCCTTTATCAGGCAATCCCCCCATATACTCCGCAGTTGCCTCTAACAATTCCTCAAGCGGGTATTTTTTATTGATAGGAACCAACTGATCACGCAACGGATTGTTCGGAGCATGAAGAGAGATAGCCAGAGAGACATCTGTGACAGCACCCAATTTTCTTAAAGCTGGAACAACACCAGAAGTACTCAAGGTAACCCGACGTTTGGATAGACCATATCCCAAATCATCCATCATCAGGTTCATGGCATCCACAACATTATCAAAATTCAGCAAGGGCTCTCCCATCCCCATCATCACCACATTGGTGATCGAACGGTCCATTTTGGCCGGCACATTACCAAAATGCCTTGCGGCTACCCATACCTGACCAATAATCTCCGCCACTGTCAGATCCGAATTAAACCCCTGCTTTCCAGTTGAGCAAAAGCTACAATCCAGCGCACAACCTGCCTGAGATGATACACACAGGGTGCCTCGCTTACCATCTGGAATATAGACAGTCTCAACACAGCTGCCGCTTGCAACCCTCACCACCCATTTACAGGTTCCATCTTCTGAAAAATGGCTGCTGACTATTTCTGGCCCCCGAATTTCAGCGATCGCCTTTAATCGATCTCTCAGGGACTTGCTGATATTGCTCATATCATCGAAACAGCTTACCCCATTATGATGAATCCATTTCAAGACCTGTTGAGCCCGGAATTTCTTTTCACCAATACTTAGAAAAAAAGCCTCCATTTTTTCTCTGGACAAGCCCAGCAGGTTAGCCTTTGTATTTACGGTCGTTTCTGACATTAATCATACCTCAAGATCGCCAGATAAAGAGAGGCTGCTGGCCTATTACAGAATGATTCTAAAAATCATAATTGAATGAATTTTAGAGATTCTGAATGAGATCAGCAGCCCCACAGAAACATCTGGTGACCTATCAATTATCTCGTTCTTGGACAAATAGCCGACTTATCAAAAAAGTAGGCCACTTCCCGCTCAGCAGAAGCAGGAGAGTCTGAGCCATGAACTGCATTTTCATCAATTGTTTCAGCAAAATCAGCCCGAATAGTCCCTGTTGCAGCTTCTTGTGGATTAGTTGCCCCCATCAACTCCCGATTCAGGGCAATTGCATTTTCACCTTCCAGTACTGAAACCACAACCGGGCCAGACATCATAAAATCAACCAGATCCTTAAAGAAGGGACGCTCTCGATGCTCAGCATAAAATCCCTCTGCCTGTTCCTGGGAAAGATGTATCATTCTCAAGCCCACAATCGTCAACCCAGCCTTTTCAAAGCGACTGACTATCTTGCCAATGACATTTTTAGCAACAGCATCGGGCTTTATTATTGATAAAGTGCGTTCAACAGCCATTAACTACTCTCCATCTCATATTTATCAAGCCAAAACTAATTAAAAGCCTTTGGCTCAGTTTGTATTTATAACCTGACCCTGACTCAGTACGGGGCATGAATATCTGAATAGTATAATTAGTCACTGGGTGGTAACAACCAGTCACTACTCAGTACTTGGCCTTTCGGAATCATATATTCTGGCCATTGATCCAGGTTCATCTGCAAAGCGCTGCGATGAGCGTACAGCTCCTCTATGAACCTGAGCAGTAAGTCAGAATATATGATTTCGAGCAAGCAAGCACTTATGCCCCAGAAAGCTGCTATAAATTGTAAACCATGCCTCTTTTTATGTCAGTCCACCTTCTAAGCCATTAACGATTGCACTGACTTTATTCGATATCAGCTTCTTCAATCCACGCCATTTGAATCGCTTCAAGTATTTTTTCACCGCAATGATCAGGGTTGTCGTCAAATTCCTCAAGCGCTAACACCCAGCCTCGCAAGTCGAGAAAGTTCACATACCTTGGATCCTTATCAGGAAAAGCATCAGCTAATTCAATGGCTATATCATACACATCTGTCCATTTCAGGCTCATCATTTTCTCCTCTATCACAAGCGGGTAGCAGGCGTAATAATACTGAGAAGCTATCTGAAAAGTATGCATATAACGAGAATGAAGAGAAGTATGAAGCCAGAACCGATTTGTAACTGCCCGTATTAGACAGAAAAAATCTGTTTATGCTCCGTTTACTACAGCCTGCAGTTACCAAACTACCTTTCAGATATTTTCCAAAGCCAGCCTATTGCCCATCAAAGAGCAAAAGAGCTGGCCAGATCAGCAGACCAAGGCACAGAAAGGTCTGAACCAACCCCAAAATTAATGACGCTCAGACACCTGGTTTATCGTGTATTTGGGAATCTCTACAACCAAATCATCATCCCCTACCACAACCTGGCAACTTAAACGAGACTCAGGTTCAAGTCCCCAAGCTTTATCCAACATATCTTCCTCAAGCTCATCCGCTTCTTCAAGTGTGTCAAAACCCTCACGGACAATTACATGGCACGTTGTACAAGCACAGGATTTTTCACAAGCATGCTCTATATCAATCCCATGCTCCAAGGCCGCATCACAAACGGTGATACCCGGTTCAACGTCAACAACTACCCCCTCAGGGCAGACTTCTTCATGGGGAAGAAATACAATCCGGGTCATATCAGGAATCCTCTAAATCATCAATTTTATGGCCTGAGAGCGCCTGACGAATTCCATAATTCATACGGCGAGCGGCAAATTCCTCACTGGCCCGGCTTATACGCTCAATTTCACTGGCAATAAAGGCTGCATCATCTGATTGCCTAGCAGAGCGCAATTTGTCCAAATCTCCAGACAGAGAAGCCAACTCTCTGTCATTCAGCAAGACATCTCCATCTTTTTCCAAAGCAGCAGATAACGCCTCAATCACGCGATCTGCTTCCACTTGCTGTTCACGAAGATTTCTAAGATCTCGGTCATCGCCAGCATGCTCAAAAGAATCTTTGATCATCCGGGATATTTCGTCATCCCCCAACCCGTATGATGGTTTTACCTGAACACTACTACTGACATTCGTTGACAATTCTCTAGCAGAGACATTCAACAAACCATCGGCATCCACCTGAAAAGTTACACGGATTTTAGCACCGCCGGCTGGTAATGATGGAATTCCACGCAACTCAAAATGGGCAAGAGAGCGGTTATCATGAACCATTTCCCTTTCCCCCTGAAAAACATGGACAGCCATCGCAGTCTGCCCATCTTTATAGGTGGTAAAATCCTGTGCCTTACTAACAGGAATAGTCGTATTTCGATGAATCACCTTCTCCATCAGACCACCCATAGTCTCCAATCCGAGCGACAAAGGGATTACATCAAGCAAAAGAAGATCTTCACCGCTCCGATTGCCAGCAAGCATATCTGCCTGTAATGAAGCACCAATAGCCACAACCCTGTCAGGGTCAATAGAGGTCAAAGGCTTCTGTCCTGTAAAGAATTCAACCCTCTCTCGAACCACCGGCATTCTGGTTGAACCACCAACCATTACAACTTCCTGGACATCACTCGCTTTTATTCCTGCATCCCGCAGTGTTCTCTTGAATGTACGAATTGTACGATCAACGAGTGGTGCAACAATGTCATCAAACTGTTTGCGTGTGATTTTGCCAGACCAGCCACCAAAGGTAATATCAACAGCATCAGCTAACGTCAGAGATTCCTTAATCTGGCAGGCTGTTAGCATAACTTCTCGAAGCAGCGCGGCATTCAGGCTTTGCTCATTTTGCCCTGCCTGTTTTAAAATCCACTGCGCCAACAGTCTATCGAAATCATCACCACCCAGTGACGTATCCCCTCCAGTGGCAAGAACCTGAAACACACCTTTTTCAAGGCGCAGAATAGAAATATCAAAGGTTCCACCACCAAGATCATAGACCGCAATAACCCCTCCGACCTCATCGCTCATGCTTTGATCAAGGCCATAGGCAACTGCAGCGGCTGTTGGCTCATTCAGCAGTCTATATACATTAATACCTGCTATCTTCGCAGCATCTTTTGTTGCCTGGCGCTGGGCATCGTCAAAATAGGCCGGCACCGTAATCACCGCACCATCAAGCTCTCCACCCAATGACTGCTCAGCTCTTGCCACCAGCATTTTCAGGATTTCAGAAGACACCTCAACGGGGCTTACCACGCCTCTTCTGGTTTCAATACTGGGCATGGCGCTTGAAGACGCTGAAAACCTGTATGGCATAATACCGCCGACAGTGCTTAGGTCATCAACCCCCCTGCCCATCAAACGTTTTACAGATACAATGGTATTCAGTGGGTCCTTGCTTAGATGCTCACAAGCAGCCTGCCCTACCAACACTTCTTTCTCACCATACCAAACCACAGAGGGCAAGATATGCACTCCCTGCGCATCTACAAGGGTTGTTGCCGAACCTGACTGAACAGTTGCTACAAGAGAGTTTGTAGTACCCAGGTCAATGCCTATCGCCCTTTTCTGCGCATGGGGCTCAGGTGTCTGTCCGGGTTCGGAAATCTGCAGTAATGCCATTTCTGCCTCTTGGCTTATCAACTAAAAATGAACCAGAAACATTCAGGAAACAGATTCCTGGTAAAACTAATAGTGTGGTCAACCCAGTCCATCAGCGCTATCAACCAAAAGACAAAGGTCTCTCATTATTTTACAAATCAGGGAAAAACAGCTTATATGCTGACGCTATCCTTTCTGGAAAAGCCTTAATCCAGCAATTCAGATTCCAGCTGCTCCAGTTCAGCGGCCACCTTTACCATGAATTGCATCTTTCGCACAACTGCTTCAGCCTGATCAAGATTCTCAGGGGTACCTGAAACCCACAGATGGTTGAATTCTGCAATAAATGCATTCAGACTGCTTTGTACCTGATCTATCAATCGATCCAGCTCAGGTTCAGGGTTTGGATTATCTCGTAACTCACCAACAGCTTCTCTCAAGCTCATCTGCTCCATAAGAAAAGCGGGATCCATTACTGTATTCTGCTCCATACTCACCTCACGGTCAGCCAGCTGAAGCATATAGATAAAGCGGCTCAGAGGGGATTTCAGTGTTTCGAATGCTTCATTAACATAAGCAGCATATTGCACCGATAAACGCTGCTGACGACCGGCGTCACCTGCAAAACGATCAGGGTGAACCGCTTTTTGTAACTCCCTATATCTTAAAGCCAGTTGTTTTGAATCTAACTCACAAGCAACAGGCAGTTGAAACAATTCAAAATAATTCAGGGTTATATCCACTCTATTCCCACTTCTGAGCGTTTAGAGCCAAACAGTAAGATTACTCGTAGAAAGGATCAGAATAAATGAAGGAAAAAAGCTGATTTCTCTGGGTAAATTGACAATAAGCATTCTATCTATATCAGCTACATCCTGGGTGTAAAATCAGTTTTCTGAACCCATATATTCTGGACACATTCAAAAAACAAGGCTTACCTCACAGACTCCCAAGGCAAATAAAAACCCGGCCAATACAATAACTCAAAACAGTATTGATCAGCCGGGCATATAGATCAGACGTTGAAGCTTTCACCACAGCCGCACTCACTAGCGACATTCGGGTTATTAAACTTAAAGCCTTCGTTTAAACCTTCCTTAACGAAGTCAAGCTCTGTACCATCCATATATATCAAGCTTTTAGGGTCAATAAAAACCTTTACGCCAAAGTGATCAAAAACCTGATCGCCTTCAGCTTCGTCATCAACAAACTCAAGAACATAGGCCATGCCTGAACAGCCTGATGTTCTTACGCCGAGCCTAATACCCCGCCCTTTCCCTCGCTTGGAAAGCTGCTTTTCGATATGTTTGGCTGCAGCTTCTGTCATGGTGATTGCCATGCATTACTCCAACAACTGATAATCCCTACACTGCCAATCAGGCCTGTCCTTCACCAGAAGAGTTTTTCTGGCGGTAGTCATCAATAGCGGCCTTAATTGCATCTTCTGCCAGTACAGAGCAATGAATTTTCACAGGAGGTAGCGCAAGCTCCTCAGCAATATCGGTATTACGGATATCTGCCGCCTCATCCAGCGTTTTACCTTTCATCCACTCCGTAGCCAGTGAACTTGACGCAATAGCAGACCCACATCCATAGGTTTTAAAACGGGCATCTTCAATAACACCCTGATCACTTACCTGGATTTGCAGTCGCATTACATCACCACAAGCAGGCGCACCAACCATACCAGTTCCTACTGCAGAGGAATTCTGGTCCAGTTTGCCGACATTACGAGGGTTTTCGTAATGATCAATAACTTTTTCACTATAAGCCATTCTACTCTCCTCCCAGGTTTACTGTTGTCAATGCGCAACCCATTGAACTTTGGCCAGGTCAATACCGTCCTGGTACATATCCCACAAAGGAGACAATTCGCGCAGCTTACTCACTGCACCCTTAACTTTTTCTGCCGCAAAATCGATCTCTTCAGCTGTGGTAAAACGGCCAAAACTGAAGCGCAGCGAACTATGAGCCAGCTCATCACTCAATCCTAACGCTCTCAAGACATAAGAGGGTTCAAGACTGGCTGATGTGCAGGCAGAACCTGAAGAAACGGCCAGGTCTTTTAATGCCATGATCAGCGATTCACCTTCAACAAAAGCAAAGCTGATATTCAGGTTACCGGCTACACGCTGCTCAACGCTGCCATTAATATGGACTTCTTCCATACCTTTAAAATGACTGATAAAACGCTGCTTCAGAGTCAGCAGGTATTCATTTTCAGAAGCCATCTCCTGCTGAGCTATACGACACGCCTCACCTATACCTACAATCTGGTGTGTAGGCAGTGTGCCTGAGCGCATTCCTCGCTCATGACCACCACCATGCATCTGTGCTTCAATGCGGACTCTCGGCTTGCGACGAACATAAAGAGCGCCAATACCTTTTGGTCCATACATTTTATGAGCAGATATTGATAGCAAATCCACTTTCATACTGCTCATATCAAGTGGCAGTTTGCCTGTGCTCTGCGCAGCATCAACATGAAACAATATTTTTTGTGCTCGGGTGATTTCACCAATTGCCTCAATATCGTTAATAACACCAATTTCGTTATTAACATGCATTAAGCTGACCAGAATGGTGTCAGGACGCAATGCCTCTTTAACCATCTCAGGTTGAATCAATCCTTCACTGTCGGGATCAAGATAGGTGACCTCAAAACCTTCCCGCTCAAGCTGCCGACAAGTATCCAGTACTGCCTTATGCTCAATACGAGAAGTAATTATGTGCTTACCCTTTTTACTATAAAAATGAGCTACACCTTTAATCGCCAGATTATCAGACTCTGTCGCTCCAGAAGTCCAAACAATTTCACGAGGATCTGCACCAATCAGATCAGCCACCTGTCGACGGGCATTTTCTATGGCTTCCTCTGCCTTCCAACCAAAAACGTGCGAACGGGAAGCTGGATTGCCAAAATTACCCTCAGCCAGAAGACACTGGCTCATTTTCTCTGCAACACGCGGATCAACCGGTGTTGTAGCTGAGTAATCAAGGTAAATAGGTAGCTTCATCAGATACTTCTCCAAGCGGTCTGTGTAATCTTGAGTGTCTTTAATCCCTGCGACTTAAAAAATACTGTCTGCAGCACTCTTCTCAATAATTCCTTCAGGCAAGTGCTGCCTATCCTGTCGACAGGCCACATGTTGCACTTCACGCCTTCCAACTAAGTCAGCTAGGCTGATTCCGCCCAGAAAGGTATGAATCTGCCGGCTTAAATCTCGCCATAAATGGTGAGTTAAACAGGTTGCTCCCTGCTGACAATCACCACTCCCCTTGCAACGGGTCGCATCGACTGATTCATTGACCGCATCAATAACTTCAGCCACAAAAATACTATTGCAATCCCTGCTCAACAGGTAGCCACCTCCTGGCCCCCTCACACTGGATACCAAATCATTACGTCTCAGCCTTGAAAACAGCTGTTCCAGATAAGACAGGGATATCCCCTGCCTTTCAGAAATATCTGCTAGCGCCACCGGCCCCTGACCTGCATGAAGGGCCAGATCCAGCATTGCGGTTACGGCATAGCGTCCTTTGGTTGTTAATCGCATGCTTGGCCTCTCTCCAGCACCTAAGCCTGATTCTATTATTAAATAGTCATGAGCCCGAAAGCCTTATTTCAGTATCAAAATATAAGAAAAAGACTTTCTACACTACATTGCGACACCTACCCTGCATCACGCAGCTGGCAGTCTATTCGCACAGTTATCTAAAGAGATTATGAAATACCCGAGTAAAACAGTCAACTATTACAATCAACTCATTTGGGTTAGCAGAGAAAAAAGGAATGAAAAAAGTGAAATATATAACGGAAATGCATTTTATAGAAGAGTGACCTCCCTGTCACCCACTAACAATGACACGCTTTCGATTACCCGTAATAGCTAGGAAACAACAGCCTCTTCCTTCTCTTTCACTGCTTCAAAGTCTTCATCCTTTAATGCTGGAAGTGGACTCACCTTGCAATCAAGCCCTTTATCATGCAAAGCCCTGCATAGCACTTCTATCCTGGAATCTACTTCATGGAGATGATCAAGCATTGCTGAAATGGCATGGGCTGTAGGGTCAGGCATTTCTGATGTCACCGCATAGGCATCAAAACCCATTTTTTCTGCCATTGCCTTCATTCGATCATTATCAACCGACTGTTTTTTTACAACTCGCCCCGGAATACCAACAACTGTAGCCCCCTCCGGCACAGCCTTAACCACTACTGCGTTAGAGCCCACCTTGGCATTTTTACCCACAGAAAATGGCCCCAGCACTTTAGCACCAGCACCAACGACAACACCATCTTCAAGGGTGGGGTGACGCTTACCTTTATTCCAGGAGGTTCCTCCCAGAGTAACCCCTTGGTAAAGGGTAACGTCATCTCCAATTTCAGCCGTCTCACCGATCACAATTCCCATACCATGATCGATAAAAAACCGCCGACCGATAGTCGCACCTGGATGAATTTCTATACCCGTTAACCAACGGCTAAAGGTGGAGAGTGTTCTCGCCAGCCACTTAAGTCCACGTCGCCATAAAGCGTGGGCTAAACGGTGCAACAACAGTGCATGCAGGCCTGGATAGTTGGTCAGAACCTCAAATGTGTTTCTCGCTGCCGGGTCACGATCAAACACACTGGAAATATCTTCTTTTATTCGTTCAAACATGATCTTAACATCTGTCGTTATAGTTATGGCGAAGCCAAAAAGCTCCGCTATCAGCTGACCACTATTTAGATAACA
The DNA here is from genome assembly GCA_965224475.1 of Endozoicomonadaceae bacterium. Lineage (GTDB taxonomy): Bacteria > Pseudomonadota > Gammaproteobacteria > Pseudomonadales > Endozoicomonadaceae > Endonucleibacter. Next base: position 99,080 of record CBDCZK010000006.1, read on the forward strand.
GGCTTATTTCAAAACAGTAGCGGCCCTTTTTATTGACTCAAGATTGCTTATCCAAACATCGTTGGGTTTCAGACAGAATCCCCCTAAGAATACCCAGCTCAACCTTGTCAGGACGAACGCGGCCATAAAGCCTGCGAAGCTTGGCCATAATCTTTTCGTGGCTACTATGGTCCAGAAAACCGATCTCTTTCAGCGTCTCGTAGAGATGACCGTAGTATCGTTCCATATCATCAGATGTTGCCAACTCATGACTTCTGGCTTTAGGCAGCTCAATGCCACCACTGGTCAATAACCCCGCCATTCTTAACTCGTAACACATCACCTGAACAGCAGCACCCAGATTGAGTGAACTAAAGTCCGGGTTTGTCGGGATATGCACCTGCAGGTGACACAACCTTAACTGCTCATTGGTCAACCCCTTATCTTCTCGACCAAAAACAAGTGCTACACCACCCTGTAATGATTCCTCGACAATTTTATTGGCACAGCTTCGAGGATCAACCAGTGGTAGAGAAACTCCCCTGACCCTGGCACTGGTGCCGACCACAAACTGGCAGTCCACCAGCGCTTCATCCAACGATGAAACCACTCTTGCCTGCTCCAGCACATCATCAGCACCAGAAGCCAGTGCATTGGCAGTACCAGAAGGAAAATCATCTGGCTCGACCAGACAAAGCCGATGCAGCCCCATGGTCTTCATAGCCCGTGCGGCAGCTCCGATATTACCCGGGTGAGACGGATTGACTAAAACAATGGAGAGATTATCAAGCACGACTGAGTTCTCTGGTTACCCTGAAAAAAACTGGCAAAAAAAGCAGCGCTTAAATTGCCTTCAACCCCAACCACAAGATTGATAAACCTGGTGACTGTCGGAGCCTCCTGAATTGACCGGACAGTGTAACTGATGGGCAAAAGAAAAGAACCATCCGTATTTACTACCAAGAGACCCGTGTTTGTATCATATTGTGATACCAAAAACCCGGTTATTTCCACAAAACGCAGTCCGATTTCAATAAAGGGGTGAACACCGGCCAAAATATTCTGGTATACTCCGCCGCCTTAAACAGATCTTTTACATTTCAGACGTAGTCCAGCCTATGCAACCCATGGTGAACATGGCCCTGCGCGCAGCGCGCACGGCCGGCGATATTATTGTTCGCGCTTTTGAAGACCTTGATAAACTCAAAATTGAGACCAAGGAAAGAAATGATTTCGTCACGGAGGTGGACAAGGCGTCAGAACAAGCCATTATAACCGCTCTCCGCAAAGCGTACCCCGATCACGGCTTTTATGGTGAAGAATCCGGCCACCACCCTGGCAAGGGCGAAGGCAAGGATTACCTTTGGATCATTGATCCACTGGATGGCACCACCAACTTTATCCGCGGCATTCCCCAGTTTGCTATTTCCATTGCCTGCCAGTACCGCGGCAGAATTGAGCACGCCGTTGTTGTTGACCCCTTAAAAGGCGAGGAATTCTGTGCCAGCCGAGGCCAGGGCGCGACCCGCAATAGCAAGCGGATTCGTGTCAGTAACCGCAAAAGCCTGGAAGGGGCCCTGATCGGTACCGGGATCCCCTTTATGCACCCAGGCATTACCCACCTGGACAACTACCTGAATATGATGCGCTCCCTCCTGGGTGACACCGCAGGTATCCGTCGAGCGGGCTCTGCAGCCTTGGACCTGGCCTATGTAGCCTGTGGCCGACTGGACGCTTTCTGGGAAATCGGCTTGAAAGAGTACGATATGGCAGCCGGCGCCCTGCTGATTCAGGAAGCTGGCGGCCTGGTTAGCGACTTTAAAGGCGGCCCTGATTTTCTGGACAAAGGCCAGGTAGTCTGCGGCTCCCCCAAGTGCTTTAAAGAAGTCCTTCAGCGTATTCGCCCTTTTGTGGTTGAAGGAATGGGGCGCTAAACGAAACCCTCTCTAAGCACCAAGATCGCAGAAAGCTTCATTGCTTTGAAAGTATTTCAAACCATAACTTTCTGCGGCCTTCCCCCTATCAACTACCAATTTTCACAAAGTAATTTATGGCTATGCTTATATAAAAAGATTAAAGGGATTTTTAGAGGGGAAAGCCAATGGGTGAGGTTAACAATGAGCCACCAGCAAACAAACCTCACTACCGGGGTGAGCCAGACCATCCAACAAAATCGATAGAAACGACTGATTTCGATGCCTCCTTCAATGGAATACCAGTCAGCAAATCAAACAAAACATCCGAAAAAGAAACGGATAACAGCACAAGCTCCGAAAATCACAAACCCATTAAAGACAGAAAGGCAGAAAAGAAGTCAAAACCCCACAGAATATGGCCTTTAAAAGTCCCTCACTGGCTACCGTCTGCAAGTAAATCAAAGGATCAGTCAACAGAACAAAATTCTGAAAAACCAAAAACAGAATCACACAATACTTTAACAACTGAAAAACAGACAGATGCGTCAAATACTGACCAAACAGAGAATACCCAAACCACAATAGCCACCATGCTCCCAGGAGGAGTTAAGAAGCAGCAAAAAGGAGCCACTTCATCCTCAGCCATCACAAAAACAAGTAACTCTAAGAATGCTTCAAAACATCCCCAAAAATTGGCAGCGACTGAAATAGACAAATACAAAGAAGAGTGTCGAGAGGCTGTCAGTCACAGAAATGCTGAAGAAAGACTCCCCCCTATACTTGAAGGGATTGATGATCTAGCAACCCTGGAGACTCTTCGTAAAGATGCCTCCTCACGCGCCGCCTATGAAACATATAATAAGTCTAGTGAGCCTGTAGGATTCCATGGTGAGAAGGCATTTAGAAACAGAGCCAATAAACTAGAAGAAAATGTCACTATACAAACAGCAAACCAAAAACCCGATTTAATGACGTCTCCAGTTAAAGCTGTAAAACCCAGCCCATGGTGGCATTGGTTTAAACCATCAAATATCGCTTCAAACATCAAGTCAATACCGGCAAGACTTCAAAAATGGTACGATCCTCACGGGCTTAGTGATGAACAGATGATTCTACTTATTGGGCGGGAATTGGAAAAAAATAACAATGTTAACCAGTTAAGCCTGGAAGACTTGATAAAATCAACTGGTTTTATCGAAGGGGTAGCCGACAAAGTTAGAAATATATGCCAGTCAATAGCAAGCAAAGATGATTCTGCCATTTATGATAAGCATATAAAAATTATGGATCTCGCACCTGAACTTTTAACAGATGATGACATCAAGCGAATAGCTGTTTCTAATAACAATAAGGCAACTAAATCATTATTCACAAGAGCACAGAAACAAAAAGAGCAAGAAGCCTCATTTGTTGAACAAAATTTTGAAGTGGCCTTTCGAATAGTACAGCAGGCTGTTGTTGACCATGTTGAAGGCACACTAAGGAAAACGCCACAAAAAAAAGAGTTCAATCAGCTTGTAAAAGCTGGTAAGCAACTTGATAGAGAGACCCCAAACTCCATTTCCCATGCATCAAAAATTTTTAAAGATCACATAAAATATCAACAGATATTTAATACGGATGAATACAGCCAGCTTAAGCTGTTATTTACTGAATGCAAAGACCCCAGTGACAAAACTATTTTCAGGGAAAAAGCAAAAACAATTATCGTTCAAAAAAACCGTAATCAAAAGGCCTTACTTTTTAAAGCCTCGACACTTATGCAAAATGTCATTAGCGCCGAAAAGAAACAGATAGAAAAATTAGTAACAGTTCAAGGCATGACAGAAGAAAAAGCTAAAAAGGAGGTTAAGAATATCAAAACACTTAAAGCTGATGGTTATCTTGTTGTCGTAGCACAAAATTTTTTTCCTATTCCAGATGACGCTCCCATCGAGCAACTCCAAAAAAGAATGGCAGAAGCAGCCAAGGATGCCAAAGAACAGGGGTTTGTAAATGAATTACTACTTACCATACAAGAAATGAAATTATAGACCGGTTTAGCACAATCTCTAGGTCGCTTTATAAAGCTTAGGCAAGTACTGAGGTCATAGAAATTGGTATAAAAACACTACAACTCAATACATCTGCCCAAGCTCGACAAACGCTCTAACTTTAGATAGCCACGCCGCAAAGCAAGGCTAATAACTACGGCCTTTCATCCACCTCTTCCTGCTTTACAGGTACCACCAGGTCTTCCCGGTTGATATTCATATAAAGCAAGAGATTGGAAGCAATATAAATCGAAGAGTAGGTACCTACACCAATTCCGACAATCAGGGCAGTGGCGAAGTTATGGATCATATCACCGCCAAACAGAAACAATGCCAGCAGTACCATCAAGGTGGTACCGGAGGTGGCCAGCGTCCGCCCCAGGGTTTGGGTCAGGGAGACATTAATAATCTCCGTTGGCTCACCCTTACGACGCTTGCGGAAGTTTTCACGGATACGGTCATAGACAATAATTGTATCGTTCAGCGAGTAACCCACCACCGCCAGAATCGCAGCCATTACCGTCAGGTCGAATTGCAACTGCAGCAGTGAAAAGACCCCCAGAACAATGATCGAGTCATGGGCCAAAGCGGTAACCGCACCAACAGAGAATTTGAACTGGAAGCGGAAGGCAATGTAAAGCATGACCAGCCCCAACGCCATTAACATGCCCAAACCACCCTGCTCCCGCAGTTTTTCACCTACCTGTGGCCCTACATATTCAACCCGCTTGGCTTCAACCTTACCGTCATAGCTGGTATCCAACATTTGGGCAATCCGATTACCCAGCGCTGCATCATCTCCAGGAATCCGGATCAGAATATTATTGGCTGAGCCAAACTCCTGCACCACCGCATCCGCATGCCCGGTATCTGCCAGCTGGGCACGGACATCAGCGGTATTAACAGGCCGCTCATAAAGCAGCTCCACCAGCGTACCACCAGTAAAATCCAGCCCCCAGTTAATCCCTCTGACGGCCAGCGTCACGATCGAACCAACGATCAGCACCATCGACAACACGGTTGCGAAAGTGCGCAACTTCATAAAGCCTATGATTTTTTCATCAGGCCTTGTTTCTGACGGGGCATTTTCACGCTCTTGCGCCATGTTTTTGCTCCTGCTCATACTCTTATCCTATTCATGACTACCCACCTTCAGATATAGAGTTTTTTCACGTTACGCCCACCATACACCAGATTCACCAATGAACGGGTAACAACGATGGCGGTAAACATGGAAGTGAGAATACCAATGGAAAGAGTCACAGCAAAACCTTTTACCGGCCCGGTTCCCACAGCAAAGAGAATGACACCCACCAGCAATGTAGTGATGTTACCATCAAATATGGAAACAAAAGCCCGGTCATAACCGTCATGGATGGCCCGCTGAATCGGTCGGCCAAGTTTGATCTCTTCCCTTATTCGAGAGAACACCAGCACATTAGCATCCACCGCCATACCCAGAGTCAAGACAATACCAGCAATACCTGGCATGGTCAGCGTAGCCCCAAACAGACTCATGGCAGCAGTCAATAGCATCAGGTTACAGGCCAGGGCGATATTAGCCATCAGACCAAATACCCGATAGACCACCACCATAAACATCACCACCATACCCAAACCAATCAGGGTAGAGTTAATGCCCATAGCGATGTTTTCTGCACCCAGGCTTGGGCCAACGGTTCGCTCTTCAGCAAAGTACATAGGCGCAGCCAGAGATCCAGCTCTTAGCAATAATGCCAGCTCAGATGCTTCGGCGGATGAGTCCAAACCGGTAATGCGGAACTGATTGCCCAATGCGCTTTGAATAGTCGCCAGGCTGATAATGTGCTTCTCTTCCTTAAAGCCTGGTACCTTGACCTTGACTTCCTTGCCGTCCTCAACACGAACTTCCGTGCGGGTATAGGGCTTTTGCTCGATAAACAGTACGGCCATGGCCCGGCCAATATTATGGCGGGTTGCACGATTCATCAAAGTACCGCCGTGACTATCCAGGCTGATATTGACCTGGGGCTGCCCCGTCTGGGTATCAAAGTTGGACTGGGCACTGGAGACCTGATCACCGGTGATAATAATATCCCGTTCCAGAGCTGCCGCTGGCCGGCGGGAGTCACGGAAAGCAAACTCCTCAGTAGAGGCTCGGGATGCATTGGCCCCCGCTTCAAGGCGGAATTCCAGGTTGGCTGTCTTACCCAGAATACGCTTGGCTTCTGCTGTATCCTGAACACCGGGTAATTCAACGACAATACCATTACGCCCCTGACGCTGAACCAGTGGCTCAGATACGCCCAGCTCATTGACACGGTTGCGAACTGTGGTCAGGTTTTGGCGGACTGCATAATCTTCTATCTCTTTAATACCGGCATCGGTATACCGATAAGACAGCAAATAACGGCCATTAAGCTCCTGGCTTTCAACCACAAAGTCAGCAAAATCTTTGGCTATCTTCTTAGCGGCCTTATCACGGGTAGCTTCATCAGCAAAAGCCAGCTGACGCGCACCATCCTGACGCTCAGGCATCGTTCTGTAACGCAGTCGTTCTTTACGCAGCAGCGAGCGAATTTCAGCATTAGCGATATCCATCTTGGTTTTTACTGCTTTGGCAGTATCAACCTCTAATAGAAAATGCACACCACCAGACAGGTCAAGACCAAGTTTCATCGGGTAGGCACCAATAGAGGTTAACCATTCAGGGGTTGTTGGTGCCAGATTGAGGGCAACAACATAATCATCACCCAACGCATCTTTAATAAGTGACTTGGCCAACTGCTGTTGATCCGCTTGATTAAGACGAATCAATAACGAGCCATCATTTTTTTCAGATGCTTTGATATGAACGCCCGCTTTCATAAGCGCTTTTTCCGTGCGCTTTAACACTGATTCAGTGACTTTGTTTGAAGCACTAACTCCGGTAACCTGCACAGCCGGATCAGCGGGGTAAAAATTGGGCAAGGCATAAATAATGCCCCAAGCCACAACCATGAGAATAAGCAGGTACTTCCACAGGGGGTATCGATTGAGCATGGCTCACCGGTCCTGATATAAGAGTGAAATGCCTGAAAAAACAGGCACAATCCGTTTCGCCATAAACAGTTGTGGACAGTTTACTGCCCACAACTGTTTCACTATCGTTATTTGATAGCTTTAATGGTGCCCTTGGGCAGTGCTGCTGCAACAGAAGCCTTTTGGAAATTCAGCTCCATGTTATCAGCCACCTGCAATGTCAGGAACTCGTCTGTTACATTGATCACCTTACCAACAATCCCGCCAGTGGTAACCACCTCATCACCCTTTGACAAGCCTGCTAACAGGTTTTTGTGTTCCTTTGAGCGCTTGCTCTGAGGGCGCCAGATCAACAGCCAGAAAATCAGAACAAAACCACCCAGCATCACCAGCTGGCCTACCATACTCGGACCAGCTGGAGCCGCAGCTGCAGCTGCATCGGCGTGCGCCAGACTGAATAATGACAACATTCAAAAACTCCTGATTGTAAAATAAATCCCGTTATTCGCTACGAAAGCACCATAATAAACAATGGTCATCAACCTTCACAGCTCATTATCACAAAGGCAATTTCATCACCAACGGCGACAGAAATTGCCTTCTTTTACCTGTAGCTGTTTGTTACTGCAAATTCCGGCTTTGTCAGAAAACACTATATAAATGCTTGCTAACACCCCATTTGCCTATTACAACCAAAGCCTGTAGTCAGGCTTCCAGTTTAGTCAGTCCTGACCAAAGCTTGGAACCGGCTGCCCCCGCTTCTGGTAGAATTCTGCAACAAAGTCGCTCAATTTACCCTGTTCGATGGCTCCTCGCAATCCAGCCATAACACGCTGGTAGTAACGGAGGTTATGAATAGTATTCAACATAGAGCCAAGAATCTCGCCACATTTGTCCAAATGGTTAAGATAAGAACGACTGAAATGGCGGCAAGTATAGCAGTCACAGCCTTCTTCAAGTGGCCTGTCATCACGCTTATGTGCTGCGTTACGAATCTTGATAACCCCTTCATCAGTAAAGAGATGACCATTACGGGCATTACGGGTCGGCATGACACAGTCAAACATATCTACACCGCGGCAAACTGCTTCGACAATGTCTTCTGGTTTGCCAACTCCCATTAAATAGCGGGGGTGGTTCTCAGGAATCCGCGGTGTGATATGAGACAGGATACGCATCATATCCTCTTTGCTCTCACCGACAGAAAGCCCGCCAATGGCATAACCATCAAAGCCTATCTCAGCCAACCCTTCCAGGGAACGGTCACGCAGGTTTTCGAACATACCACCCTGGATAATACCAAAAAGCGCAGAAGGGTTATCGCCGTGAGCAGCTTTTGAACGGGCAGCCCAACGCAGAGACAACTCCATAGATTTACGCGCCTGCTCTTCATCAGCATCACCCGGCGTACACTCATCGAAGATCATCACAATATCTGAGCCGAGATCTCGCTGAACCTGCATGGAAATTTCCGGGCTTAAAAAGACAGGAGAGCCATCGACAGGTGAGCGGAAAGAGACCCCCTCTTCAGTAATTTTTCGCAGCTGCCCCAAGCTGAACACCTGAAAACCACCAGAGTCGGTCAGAATAGGTCCTTGCCATTGATTAAAATCATGCAGGTCTCCGTGCGCTTTGATCACATCGGTACCTGGACGCAGCATCAAATGAAAGGTATTACCAAGAATAATCTGGGCACCAATCTCTTCAATATCCCTTGGCAGCATACCTTTTACGGTGCCATAGGTGCCTACTGGCATAAAACAGGGTGTTTCAACTACACCCCTCGGAAAAGTCAATCGTCCACGGCGAGCATGGCCATCAGTAGCCAACTGCTCAAACTGCATAAAGCATTCTCTCGTCATGAGCTCAAATTTTGCCTGTTATTACTAATACGTCCGTGCAGAAAGCTGCTGCACCCTAATTAAAAAACAAGAAATACAGTCTTGATCTAAAAATTCATCAAGCCTGTCTAGTCAACCACATGGCATCGCCATAACTGAAAAAGCGATAACCTTCATCAACTGCCTCACGGTATGCGCTAAGCACTACCTCCTGGCCTGAAAAAGCACTAACCAACATCAACAGTGTGGATTGGGGCAGATGAAAATTGGTGATCATGGCATCAACACTCCGGAACTGGTAACCGGGGTAGATAAAAATATCGGTATCACCCTGATAAGGTGCAATTTCGCCGCTAAGGGATGCTGACTCGAGACTTCGCACACTGGTGGTACCCACTGCAACCACCCTTCCCCCTCTCTTCCGGGTTTCTCGCACAGCCTGACAAACAGCTTCAGAAACCTCAATGTACTCGGAATGCATCACATGGTCTTTGATATTGTCCACTCGAACGGGTTGAAAGGTACCAGAGCCCACATGCAGAGTAACAAAAGCTTTGTGAATACCCTTTTGTTCCAGCCGCTCTAATAATGCCTCATCAAAATGCAACCCTGCTGTTGGTGCTGCCACTGCACCATCTCGCTCAGCAAAAACAGTCTGATAACGGAGTCGATCCGCTTTATCATCATCCCTGTCGATATAAGGCGGCAAAGGCATATGGCCATGCTGTTGCAATTGCGGCAACACCGGCTGCTCGAAATGTAACGCAAACAAATCACCCTTGCGTTCCTCGACAGTGGCTATGATTTTGTCATCTGCCAAATACAGCGTTGCCCCGGGCTTGGGGGATTTACTGGAACGAATATGGGCCAGTACTCGCCTTTCATCTACTACCCGCTCAACCAGCATCTCTATCTTGCCACCGGTTTCCTTACGGCCATAAAGTCGAGCTGGTATCACGCGGGTATTGTTCAGCACCAGCAAATCACCAGGCTGCAATAGCGCCTCTATATCGGCAAACTGCCGGTGCGCGGTTTTTCCAGAACAGCCATCCAAACACAGCAGGCGGCTCCCAGTACGCTTTTCAGCCGGGTATCGTGCGATCTGCTCATCGGGCAGATCAAAATCAAAATCACTGACTTGCATCTATGACTGGCTCGTCGCTCTTTACAAAGAGTAATAAAAAAAGGAGGGAAGGATACTTCATCTGATAAAGGCTGTCAGGCAGGGTTATATCCCTACAATAATGCCTACATAGGAAGCAGCTTAATCCAGGTCGTTATTAACAGCTCTTTCAAAAGTCGGTGAATACTATATAAACCACAAAAAATCAGGCAAAAAAGCCTGATTTTTTGTGGTTTAACACTCGCTTCAAAAAAGTAGAGCTACTTATTTATGTATCATGCTAAAAGCAATACTGACTCACCAAAAGGGTTTATACAGAAGTCAATTCTGCTTCCTGGGCCTTCTTTTGTCGGCTTCGAACAAACCAGATGCAAGCAATCACAAGTAAAACAGGAACAAACAACGGAAATAACCATGGAAAAACCACTGCGACAAATAGAGCAAGTACAAAAAGCCCAATGCCTGCAAACAAAAACATCACGGCAAACGCTATACAGACAAGCATTGCCGCTGCTATTAGAGAAATACCACCACCTGCCAGACTGGCCATTGGTCCAGTTATCTGCTCTTCATTGATCCAAACGGACACATCTGAAGAAAAAAAGTGCCATACAAAGACCAATAACAGAACACCCAATATGCACAACACAACCTGTTTCATAACACACCCATCATCACTTACTGAGCTTTAAATACCCCAGATAAGCTAAAAAGCAATTATACTGACACTGATTTGACCGCTATTTACCAAATAGGTTCCAGACTTAATGGTTTGTATTTCAGGACATTAGTACATAGGCCTTTAAAAGCGTGCCGGTTCGAGTCCGGCCTCGGCTACCACCGCTTTCAGAGTCATCAACACAATTTAAAAAAATAATATTCCTGCATGGTGACACGAATGTGACACAGAACGCAGGTAAAAGATCAGATAAGTTCATCTATTCTGCTTGTTGCCTTTTCTTGCTCAACCCGACGTGAATCGAGATATTTCCTTGTAGTATTTATGTCACTATGATCTGCCAGCTTCTGCACTGTCACCAGACTTTCGCCCCCACTTAACAGATGAGTTATCATTGTGGCCCTGAAACCGTAGTGCAATGCCTTAATATCAGGTAAGTTGCATTCGCCACAAATATCCCTGAATAACCGTGTTATATCGCCCTTCTGCAAATACCATGGCTCACCATTGCCTTTATCCAGGTAATACCGTTCTTTTTTACTTCTGGACTTCATATCCTCTTTTAAAAAACTCATCAACTTGTTACTAATCGGTTTAATAGGCCACTTATCTTTTTTATTGACCCAGCCCAGTTCAGAATTATCAGTGATCCGAATGGTTCCCCGGTTCAGGTTAATGTTTTCCAGCTTTAAAGCCCACATGGCCCCCAAACGCATAATGGAATACGTGGCAAGCCACCAGACACGCAACGCATTTTTCATCTTCATTATTTCTTTTGGATTATTGCTGGCCCTGGCTATTACCAGTCTGGCTTCAATATGACTTTTGATCAGGTTAAGATCGCTTAAAGAATAAGTTTCCATATCCTTATCAGGCGACACTGGCATTTTTAATTTTGGCAACCGGGTAATAATTTCAGCTTCATAAGCCCAGTTGATAAATGCCCTGAATTGCCTGGTATGCTTATTCACCGTTGCATCTGACAACGGCTTTCTATGGTAACGCACTTCTGTTTTTAGATACGTCACATACTCACTATAAGCAATAACATCAAATTCATTCAGAACATGATTACCCTTTGCCTTGATATAATGATCAACGCTGTTTTTATAATCCCTTTTTGTTTTTTCATCGTTATCAGGCATTGTTTTCAGCCACATAGCCTTTGCCCTGGATACAGTCCACAGCGTTCGATTGTCCTTTTTCTTCTTTTCTTCCCTGGCCTTAAACTCAGCATCTGCCAGTTCCCTGGATTTTTTCATCCATAATTCATGCAGCCTTTGAACCTTAACAGCATCTGGCAAGTGCTCAAGATCAGCCACACGGCACAACACCCGGCGCACACCTTTATGGCCTGCATGAAACCCACTGGCAGGGGGGAAAACCCCCACATACCTACCCCTCTCAATCAAAAGATTTTTTCTTTTTGCCATCACTGTTCCCTGGCTTACACCCTGATTCCGGCCCAGACTACTTTTCCAATGATGTTAAGCTGATCCACAGGAACGGTATGATTACCGTGTAAATCATTATCACTGACCACATTCACCTGATTACCTGGTTGCCATATAACCCGTCTGGCAGTGATTCCACCACCAAAATCAACCAGATAAATGCCATCACCGGCAGTATTTTCAATATCAGCCAGCAGCCAGTCACCTGGCCGGAAATCCCTGATCGTGTCCCCTGTATAGCACCATGCCTTTATTGATTTACCAAAAGCCTTTATTAACTGACTAAAACGTAATGGCTCATCCCCCTTAATTTCTTCTACTACCGGCATAGCGGACGATTCTTCCCCCCCTTCCAGAAGCCACTGAACCGAAACACCACCGGCCCTGGCTATTTTCATAATCTGCTTAATGCCTGGGTTTTCTACTTCAGAATTTATCAACCGATTGATATAGCTGGTACTAATCCCTGTTTTTTCAGCCAGAAGGCTGGTTTTGCCAAGACGATCACGAACCTGCTGAATTCGTTCAGCAAGGCATATCTGCATTTCTTGTTGCATATCTGCGTTGACTCACTCATAAAATCTTGTATTATGCATTTATGCATAAACGAGCGCATTTGTGCATAAACGGACACTATAGGCGTTTATTTTAGCCTATTTGTACTTTCAGTTATAAGAGAGTGTTTGGAAATGAACAGAAATGCAATGCCCAACGACTTTCTGCAACAGTTGTTGACGATTTTCAGCAACCAGAATCAGGAACTCGACATCATCCGTGATGTGATGTTAACCCGCAGTGAAGTGTGTGAACGGTTAAGAATTAGCCGTAATACACTTTTGGCATGGATAAAGGCTGATAAATTTCCAGCCCCGATCATTATAGGCAATAACGAACAACGCTGGCCCAGCAGCATGATTAATCGCCGTATTTATGAAGACAACCCCCACCTGAGACACGGTGATGAACTTTTGTCCGATGCCATGCAACTGATTGAAAAGGCTAATGCAGCATGAACAGCATAAAGGAAGATGTGTTGCAAGCACTAGAAAATGACCATGAAATTGGTTTTGAAATCATTACTGATAAGTATTTTCAGGAAGGTAAGTGTCCTGCATGTGGTCATCGTGAACTGTGGGCCAGTAAAGATATACCATGGATTCTTTTTTGCGGAAGAATCAATAACTGTGGTGAAAGAATCAGTGTTCGTGATCGCTATGCCGACCTATTTTCAAACTGGAGCGAAAGGCACCCGGCCACTGATGACGACCCACACGCCACAGCCAGGGCTTATCTGTCGGGTGATCGCAGACTGAGCAGCGTATTAACAGCGGGTTCCTATACCCAGGAACACATGCGATTGAAAGACGGATCAACCGCCACCTGCATTCGCTTTCAGATCACCCCTGATTGCTACTGGAAACGCTTGCTGGACAATAAGGCCATTCAAAGAAATGGAGGAAAAAAAGCCAAAATTGTAGGTGACTATAAAGGCAAAGGCTGGCACCTGAAAAAACAGGTAATCAATGAGGGTGACTGGGTATGGATCACAGAAAGCATATTTAAATCCATTGCTTTGTGCCAGCTGACTTTTAATAAAGAGCCAATCAAAAGCATTACCGGATTGAGTGCTAACAACCTGCCCATAGAAATGATTAAAGCCAATAAAGGCAAAAATATTACCTGGGTAATTGCCCTGGATAACGATAATGCTGGAATCACTTGTGCCAGCAGGTACAGCAAAATTATCGAAAAGATGGGAGAAACCTGCATGGTGGCCTTTCCTGTTTCAAAAAAACGGGACTGGGATGATGAAATGCGGTTAGACAACCTTGACGACGAATATTTCAAGGATTCCCTGTGGCGTGGCAAATATTTGATGGCTGAAACGGCTAAGGAAAAAGCATTCTGGCTTTATATCAGGCAAGGAACCAATTACATGGTCTTAGAGTTTGGCAATAGGTTATGGCGTTCAGTATTACGTGATAAAAAGGATACTAACGCAATGGCCCAGTTTAACGACACCTATCACACTAATAAAGAACCATTGTATACAGACCCAAAGCACAATCTAAACATGGCTATGAGCGAGTTTACCAGTGCATTCAGTACCCTATCCATCAGTAACTGCCTGCCCAAATTTTTGTATGCTGAAATCAATTCACAAACAGAGGAAAAGCATTATTTTTTCAAAATCTCATTTCCTAACAGGAAAAACCCTGCCCTTGCCGGTTTATCTGCCAACGATCTTGACTGCCCATCAAATTTCAAGCGGTCATTACTCAGTAAAGTAACAGGAGCCAGATTCAAAGGTGTTCAGGCTGACATAGATATTCTCCATGAAAAGTGGTTTGACCATGATAACGGCCCCAGTGAAATCAGAACTATACCCTTTATCGGCTATGACAAGAAAACTGGTATTTATGCATTCCCTGAATTTGGCTATTTCAAAGGCAAAATGATGAAAAAAAATCAGGAAGGCTATCTGCCATTTGAGCCTGTCAGCATTAAATCAGGATTGAAACAGCTGGAAGAAAGCGTTTACCACGTAGGCAAGAACGCATTCGATCCATCCTGGTATAAGGATTTTTATTACGCATTTAAAAATGCCGGGCTTGCATCATTGGCTTTTTGGACAGGTTCGCTATTTGCTCATCAAATCAGAATGAAACAACAAGGTTATACATTTTTAGAGCTATCTGGTGATCGTGAAACAGGTAAAACTTCAATGACAGTATTCTTATGGCGGTTATTAGGTTTAGAACATTATGAAGGTGTAGACCCTAATAAACTTAATGAAAAAGCATTATCACGTAAATACACCCAACTAAGCAATTTACCCTTTGTATTAATTGAAGCTGATCACGGTAATTTTGATTATGACAGTCTGAAAACCATGTGGGAAGGTGGAATAGGCAGGGGAACAGGGTTAAGAAACCACGGACTTGAAATCAATGAAGAACCCTTCAAAGGCAGTTTAATGGTTGTTCAGAACCTTACTGTTGATGGACAGGATGCGACACTATCCCGATTTTTCCACATCCATAATAAATGCACCGGCCTGAACCCTGAAATTAATCAACGACTAAAAAAACTAAAGGATATAGATATTGAAGAATCAGCATCATACCGAAATGCTGTACTGACCAAAGAAACATTATTGCTGGATGAGTATTTTAAACAATATGACATTGCCTATAACAAACTTGCAGACTTATCACAAAAACAGGAAATCAAATTTACATCACGGGTAATCCAATGTCATGCACAGATCCAGGCATGGGCACATACCTTGCCTTTGTTATTTGGAGAGCAGATAACCAAACAACAGTTAGATGAATTTGACATATTTGTCTGGCAACGATGCCAGGACAGACAGCACCGGCTGCAAACAGAACATGAACTTATACAACAATTCTGGGAATTGTACGAAGTCTATAACTGGCAGGAAATCTGGGTAAAAGGAGAACCCATCATGGTAGAAAAACTCAACCACTTAACCGGAACAGGCCAAATTGCCATCAACCTGACAGAAATTGAAAAAGCCTGCTATCCACAACGATTGGATAGGGTTCAACTGAAAAAGCTAATACCTAATAGCCACAAATATCGCTTTATTGAAAACAAAGTTGTCAGAAGCCGACTAAAGAGCATGAATGGCAGAACCAGAAGTTGCTGGATCTTCCAGGAGTCCGTGTAATGTCATACCTGCCCACCTGTTCAACAAAAGGTTCAATATTGTCAGCCCAATGTTCAATGAATGTTAGCCTGAACATGAAAACATCAACCCCTTATACAGCAAGGGTTACAGGGGCTTTTTTGGACTCATGTTCAACATGTTTAACGGTTTTATACCCCACCGGCATAATGATGATGTTTTTTAGTGATTTTTATATACCTTACACTAACTTTTTTATTTGGCCGGTGGGGTGCGAAAGTGTTGAACATATTGAACAGAGTATGATTAATCACTCTATATCTTATATATACCAAGGCTTAAAGCCTGTTCAATCAACATTGATATTCACTGAACAGCCATTGAACAATGTTCAAGTCATCACTGAACAGAAAAACGAACGTCACAGATTTTCCCTGTTCAGTGATAACAAGGCTGTTCAACTAACCGTTTGTTTATGTTCAACAGTGTTCAACCCCTGCCTGAACAGACTAACCCCAGAGACAGCAAGGGTTTACAGCCTGTTTTTATAAACTGTTCAGTCTGTTCAACGGTTTTTTACCCAACCGGCAGAATGATATGAGGAGCAAGAAAATGACCAGACAACCCTGTTCACCTTTATCTGAAACAGAACAGGCCAGCGTAGACAGCATGGCCCGTTATCTGTCCAAACTCAGTGAATCACGCCAGGTAATGATGATGCGGTGCCTTCATAAAAACAGAATCAGAATGGCAGTAGAAGACCGGCTGGTAGAACTGACGAAACACGGAAAGAAAGGATGGTAGCAACTGTCACGGAAATGCCCTTCCGTGACAGCCACGTACTGACTTTAGAGATTTTCAAAAATGAACTCATCAATACGCACGATTGATTTTACAATTATTCGCCGGGATATCCAGCAACTGTTTGGTGGTTTCCTAGCACTAGCCAGCACCGCTGCCCTGGTGATGACACTGCAAGCACTGGTATCAGGCGCTATTGCCAAAATTATTGCCATCGTTGCCGGAATTGCTTTACAGGGATGCCTTTACCTGTTTTCCAATGACAACAACCACAGGATAAAAGGGTTTTCCGTTATCCTGCTGGCCTTATCCGTTTGCATTACCACCTGGTATATGGAACGCACCTGGCAAACCCAGCAAACTGGCCTACGAAGCATCAGCCAACAACAGGCTGATAATAGCTGGCAGGCCGGACAGTACCGACAGCAGATAGAAGACCTGAACCGGCAAATCAACATGCTGTTAACCAGCGCAGACAGGGATATCCAGGCCACTTACCGCACCAGGGGACTAAACACTAACGATCAAGTCACCCGACTGATTGAAAAAAGGGATAATCTGTTAACGCAGCTAGGCAGCTCTTACCACTACCGCTGTATCAGTCAGTAATCCCAGTCTGTTTGAACAAAACAATAGCATCAGATTATCCCTGTTTTTCGCTATTGCACTGCTAATTGATATTGCCGCCATCATTGCACTGGGCAGCAGCAATGAACGAAAGCCACGGCTAACGGCAAAGAACAGCAAGAAAGTAATAATGCTGAACACAACTGGCCGTTATCGCACGAAGAAAAAACAATGCCCACCAACACCCCCGATCAGGACGCAGCACAGCCAGAGGAACAGCCACTGGAAATTATTCTGAATAAAATCAGGACTGGTGATTATGGCGAAATATGTGCCGGTTAGGCAGATCATACAAACAGAAGCTGTTCGTCATCCTGAGCTAAAAGCCGGACTGGATCAGTTACTGGAAGAAGGAGTGATAGCAAAAGAGGGCAATCGCTACCGGATGGCAGGAGAAGGATAAAAAAAGACTCAAAAAGCGCACGAGAAGTAGCTTAACGGTGCATATTTGCTTATAATTACGCATATATGCACAACCAAAAAAGAAATATTGACAAGGGAAAAAGAATTCATGCACTATTGTTTTCGCAACGGCAAAATCCGTTGTCGGGCGTAGGAACCCGGTAATATCGTAAGAGCACACAAGACGCTCTTTGATAATGCGTCTTTTTTTGTGCAGATGTTCAGCATACCTAGTTTATGGTGGGCTGGATGGGTACAGCTTAGGCTGTGCCGGTTTCTTACGATGACCGGTTTCCTACCCCCATCCAGTCCGCCACCATCGAGCGTAGGAACTCCTGGAGGCGGTTAATACCACGTCACTAAGGAGGTCAGTATGTCTGCCTTAATCAAGACTAACTCAGCGCCAGTTAATCAGCTTGTTTCTGAATTGCAGCTATCAAGAATACAGCCAAATCACTTGCAGTTCGCTAGATGTTGCCAAACATTTTGAAAAGCGTCATGACAACGTAATTCAAGTGCCATAAAAAACCTCGAAATGCTCAGAAGATTTTAACGTGCCCTCAATTTTGAGGTGACGTTAACATATAAATTGATATGCCCAAGGGTGAATTGCAGAGCTGAAAATTCTTATGAAATAACCCGTGACGGTTTCGCATTGCTCTGCATGGGCTTCACCGGAAAAAAAGCCGCAGCATGGAAGGTTGCTTATATCAACGCTTTTAACCAGATGGAAGCCAAGCTGAAACAACCGCAGCTAACACCTGCCCATATCCGCAGTAAGAACATCGAGAATATCTCCAGGCTTACCGAAGCCGTTAACCAGCTACCACCGATGGCATGGGAAGCCACAAGATCCCTGGAGCTGATGATTATCAATGAAGCCAGGGATTCACTAAGAAGTGATGGCAATATGCTGTTACTGGAAGACCAGCGCAGTACATTCAAAGCGATGGGACTGGATGCTAGTGAAAACAGGGAACATCCCAGTGTGAAACTGTTCTGGCAGCAAGTAATGGAAATTGGACTGCCACTACTCAACCGATCCAGAGAAGCCATGTTACTGGCTATCAGCATAAGCCGTTACAGCAAATGGGTAAAAAAACTGGGGCTTCAGCCAGTTATGAAAGAAGCCGAGTTGGACAGAGTATTTCAAACCAGCAAGGAATATCACTATATCGGTAAGAAACACCATAGCAGGGCTGATATCTGTTGGTTTTTTGCCAGCCCTTATCCCTGCAAATGGATTGATGAGCAATACGAAAAAAGCATTGACTGGTTCCTTAATCACCATGAAACAACACTGGCTAAAAAAACGACCAGTAACTTTTAATGGAAAACACTATTAAGGACATCTGACCAATGAAAAACTCTGACAAAGATAAAACCATTACCCTGCCATTGCATAGTATGGGAAACACCCCTTTATTGCGTATACGGTCAAAGAAGGAGCAGGAACCTGGTATCGGTATTTTTGTAGAGACACCAAAACCTTTATTTTTTACTGGTAACTATTATGCATTTAGCTGGCAATATAAAACCTGTAAGTTTTTTCAGGGTGAAACCCTTGATGAATGCCTGAAACGGGCAGAAGAATGGGCAGGTGACTTGCTTAACTTTCAGGAAGAAAGTTGCTATTCACCTACAGGGCCAATGATTGATACGTGTGATTGATTCCTACATCCATACAAAAAAGCCCGCTTAATTGCGGGCTTTTTTGTTATAAGAACCGCACATCAACAACTCTATCTATATCAACATTAAAGTCACATTGATAGCTTTTTTTCTGCCAAGCACCAAAACCATTTTGGAATTTAACATTATTTCCGCTATAAGTGACTATACCTTGTTCTTTGTTTTTCCAGAGATAGCGATTAAATTTATAACCACTCCCCCACTCAACATCATATTTCGCAAACTGTTCTATGATATTGCCGCATGAAAATCCAGCATCAAATATCTTTTTATAGCCAATACAATCAATATCAGCCCGGCACTCTTTTGCCTGCTGTATATCTTCTGGTGTAGGCTCATCGTCTCCGCCAAAGAAAAGAACACCCGAAATAACGATAACCAGAAGAACCCCTAAACCTTTCAGCACATCACTCGCAGTTGTCGTGGGATGGCTCACACCGCAATGAGGGCATTTATTTGCACTTGAAGATACCTCTTTTTTACATTCCTTACATTGCTTTAATGCCATAATAATGCCCTGTTTGATTGAATGACGAGCATCATACAAACGATATGAGAAAATTTAGATCAGGAATTCTCCTTTTTTTTCACTTTCCAGGATTGATGAAACAATATTTTAATAAGTATTTGATTTATTTTTTCGAAAAAAAACCGAAAGCCTGACGGAATAGGCGGATACTGAATTTTTCACTATCAAGATAGTTCTGCAATTTGTCAATTTTATGAGAAATTGCCTTTAACTCTACCTGACTGTGATCGCTACCCCTACCAGCAGTTTTACGCTCTTCCTTGACCATTGCCAGTGTATCAGCAGGGGCGATACTATCGAGAAACAGGGGTTCTTTATCAATAGTCAGTTCAAGCCGCTTCAGAATTTCGGTATTCAGCGAACGCCCATTGCGATGTGCTTCAGCCTGTAGGTGTTCCCGCACATCCTGTGGCAGTCTGATGGAAAACTGACTGGTGTTTTCATCCATATAAGTGCATAAACCATAACGAACCCTTTTAGCCGATAGTAACGGGGTTATTATGGTTTGACATGAACCAATATACACTATAATAGTTTAGGTTTATTTTGGTTTATGGTTCGTTTTGTTCTTACACTGCTAATGGTCTAGCCATGATTGCATCTGTTAATGTACGCA
Source organism: Endozoicomonadaceae bacterium (assembly GCA_965224475.1). Lineage (GTDB taxonomy): Bacteria > Pseudomonadota > Gammaproteobacteria > Pseudomonadales > Endozoicomonadaceae > Endonucleibacter. The sequence goes on from CBDCZK010000006.1 coordinate 119,427, forward strand.
GTCTTGATGAAAAACCGGTAATAAAGGTTCTGGCTGTTTCTACTACAACCAAAGGCATTACATTATTACTGGAAACACCTGTTCCCCAGACCTGGACAGAGCATAGCTATATATGGAGCTGGGAGCATAAAATCAGGCACAGGATAACAGCAGCCACTGAACAGGAAGCCCTGGATCTGGCCTGCCAGAAAATACAGTGGATTAATCAGTGGGAATACCGTAAAGCCACAGAAACATTTCAGGACTAATAATCCTTTTCATCCCGTTCCTTCTCATTGAGTGTAAACACATCCAGTAATCGATGCCTGACTGCTGAACTGGCCCCTTCCTTCAATGCCAGTAGATAGGCATCCATTATTTTCTTGCTACTGGGTAACAAATCAACGTTTTTTTCAGCCACCGTTTCAGTCCGTTTCACAAAGGTTTCAGGCTCAGAAACAACAATACCCAGTGATGAAATGCTGCATTCCAGGCTGGTTTCAAGTTTTTTGTAGAACCGTTTATCTATCCTTTCGGGATTATTGACCCAGCGTGAAAATTGGCTTTGTGAAATGCCCATTTCATCTGCAATTTCATAATGTTTCTTTCCGGTTTTTTTTATAGCTTTTTTAAGATTTCCGGTAATTTTTTCCTTGTTACTCAAAATAGAAATCTACAACCCGTTTCAGAAACAGTTTCAACACGATATTTGCTAAATAAATACTGGCATATATGTACTATGGTTTAACTGTTTGGTTAGTCAGTATTGCTGAATATTGCATACTAGCAAACACCCCAGAGTTACATACCCGTACACCTGCGATAAATCATTTATCAGGACTACACGAATGGGCTGAAACTATGAACCAAACTATTGCTTTGCCCTATCGGTCACTGGATCAAAAACCGGTATTCCGCATTATCAACAGGATTGAATCAGCAACAGGCATCACCTTACTGATAGAAACCCCCATACCGGTCTTATGGCTTGATGAGGGCTACGTATGGAACTGGTCATACAACTACAGACAGAAATTTTCAGCACCCACAGAGAAAGAAGCCATATCAATAGCAGAACAACGAATGCAATGGATTATTGAATGGGAATACAGAAAAGCAACAGAAGTATTTTATAGCGAACAGCGAACAGCGAACAGCGAACAGCGAACAGCGAACAGCGAACAGCGAACAGCGAATTATAGTGACCAGTTACACTACTTAAACATTTAAGTTTTTACATTTTCAGAGATTCAATCAGCTGTTGTTTCGTTTTACCCGGCAGCTGGTTGAAAAATTCAATCATCATATTTTCAAAAGCACTTTGTGGTGGCACCAGATCATGCTTATGAGCAAGTGACATCACAAAAGAAGCACCGCAACCGTCATTATTACACCTGCAATATAATTCTGACACATTATTGCTGATGGTATTTCTGCTAGTAATAACTGATGCCTGCTGGCAGTGTGGACATGGTACTTTCATAAGTATCCAGTATAGAAAAGAGTAATCAATAGATCTGGAAAAGGCTTTTTTTAAAAAAGCGCGCGCGCATTTCCACTTATGCCATATATTATAAGTGATAGCATATCACTTTTCAATAGCTGCAACTGATAATAAATCATTTTTAGTTATTGAATAGTGATCTTATATCACATATAATAGTTTCACGGTTTGGGGATTGGCCCCAACCAAATATCAGAGCGACTGATTGTGAAATCCGATAAAGATTTAAAACGTCTGAACCTTCAAGTTGATACAGCTTTAAAGATTTGCCAGATATTAGCCATAGTAGCAGGAGGGGTAATCTGGATAGCCAGTAAAATTTTAGCAGGATAGAACAAGGGCAAGGATGCCCTTTCCAATCTCTAAATACACGATAATATTCAACTGAAAGGTTATAAATAATGCAACAGAGTTCACTAATGAATCAAAGCACAAAAGAAGTAATGATCTTAACTGCAAAGCTTCTAGCCATAGGGGCTGTAATTGGCATTACTGTATCAATGATCATTTTTTAAACTTACTAAGGCCCTTAATGGGCCTATTTTTATGGCACCTTATAAAAGTGATAGAACATCACAAAAAACAAGGTTAAATAGTTAAATAATCACTACAAAGTATTGATTGATGATCTTATATCACATATAATAGTTTCACGGTTTGGGGATTGGCCCCAACCAAATATCAGAGCGACTGATTATGACTTCCACTATTGAAACCCTGAACGCTATTATTTCTGCCAACACTTCTGGCTCTGAAATCCTGTGCGCTAACCCTTTCAACGGTTACACACTGCCTTTCTTCTACTTCTCAACTGCTGATGAGTATGAAGAAAAGCTGGAAGCAGCCAAAAAACTGGATTTAATCCTGAATGGCTGTGGTGATTTTGAGCATGAATTGATGTTCATTGACGGTGAAGGTTCCCAAAGCCTGGTTGATGAAGCTGAAAGTGTTGATGCCTATTTTGATCTGATTGAGCAACTGGAAACCATGGATGAATACCAGCAGGCAGCCTTCCACGGACTTCAAAGCTATTTTGGACATTCCGCACCTGAAGCACTGGAAAAAATGGATGAAATATCCATCAGCGTAGGTTCCCCTACTGATTACGCCTGGGAAGTAGCCGAAGATATGGGACTTGAAGGTTTTGCCCTGACTTACTTTGACGCTGATAAGTTTGCCCGTGACCTTCAGGCCAACGGTGAAATTCTGGAAATAAGGTTTAACGGTTCCAATTACATAATGACTCATTTCAACTAACAGGGAGGGGGGCGAAAGCCCCCGCTAATGCTTATGTATTTTTTGATTGACCAGAGCAGAAACCAGGTCACTGTATATAAAACCCTTGGAACCGCTGCCAGGCAAGGTTTAGAAATACTTGGCGGAACCGTACCCGCTGGCGGTGATCCTGTTAAAACCTTGTTCAATCACCAATTATATGGTGACAACTTTCAGGTTTTGGGGTTGTCTGCTGTTTTCCAGCTAATAGCAAAACTCATCAATGACGGAAAAAGCAGCCATGCTTCCGGGCTGGCGGTAAAACTATCGCAAGCAGTAGACAGTACTTATAAAAAAAGATAAATTATCATATATTAAATTTACATATTGATATTTTATCTGTATTATAACCATCGTGGGAATGCGGGTTCGCTTTTTTAAAAAAAGGAAACCAGTATTTAAAAATGAGGATGTAAAACCATGAAAGGCACTGAATTCAGGGATGCCAGAAAATCACTGAAGTTATCCCAGGAAGAACTGGGGGAACTGTTCGGTGTAAACAAGCGCACCATCTGGCTACAGGAAAAATCCGATACCGTTGGCCCACTCTATGCCCATGCTATCAGTTATCTTCTGATTCGTGATAAGTCCAGGAAACTGGCAAAGGAACTGGCTGTTTTGTGCTAATTCTGAAAAAAAGGTTTTTTTCAGAATTATGGTATGGTTTCAGTGTTACCATTGCTTACAGTGGTTTTTGCTAGGGTTCACTGCCGCATAGGCAGCATAAGCTAAAATAAGGCTCTTCATCATCAAACCAAAAGACAACCACCATGGTTTATATGAAATTCCTTTCACTGGCACTGGGGCTGGTTAATGCTGCCAAGGATGGGGAACTCACACTGGATGAAATATCAGAGTGTGTCACTGACACCTTCCCTGAATATGCCGGTTCTGTAGCTTCTGAAGTAAAAAATGCTTTTGAAGATGGTTCTGTAAGTGTCTGGGAAGTGTTCAAGATCGTTACGGCAGTTATTGGTTAATCCGGATAAGCTGGAAGTGAAAATTTTCACTTCCAGTCTATTAACAAAACCGATTAGTCCGGGGAATTAATGCCCCAACACCACCAATCTGGCGCATTAACCAAACCACATCAGCAAGCCCCAGTTCGTCTCTGGTAAAATCATCCTTACCGCACGTTTCAATCCATTGTCGTAATTTCAGCCGCTTCCGAATTAAAACGGGCCATTTTGGATTATGAAACCGCTGGTAACTTTCCATCATCCGCCGGATAGACTGGTTACACACCTGTAAGGCCCGTTCCCTGTCATAACACACATGCCACCATCACGCTGCAACATCCGTTGCAGTATCCAAATCAAAATCAAATTCAAATACATCAAAGCCTATGGACTGATTCAGATCCTGAAATGGTTGCGCCATGGGTTTCACTTCCGTTTCAACGTAAACACGGGTGATTTTCTCAACATCACCAAAGCCCTGGGTATTTTGCGGTTGCAGTCCGGCCAGAGCCGGTTGCACCCGGTGGCCTACGATCACATCATTAGCGGATATATCCTTGATTCGCTGGAATTCATCCCGCTGTGAAATATCGCCAACAGGGATAACCTGAACAGCCTTTTCCTTACCGTTCGGGATATTGATATACAGACTTCTGAAATTCCCGGCCCCCTTCCCTTCTGAAATTTTCTTTTGCAGACTCTTTTCTGTTTTCGGATCAAGGTTTGGATCAGCGGTATACAGGATATAACCGATATGACAGCCGTTTTTATAGTATTTCCGCCGAAACAGTGTGGCATCCTCATTCAGTAACAACGCCTGCAAGGCACACAGCCAGTCCGGTATGCCATAAATTTGCTGCATGGTATCGTATTCAAAAGCATGGAGAATTTCCCCCGGCTGGAAGTCTATCGGGCCTATCCGTTCCGGTGGCAACCAGCAGTAATGGCTGATACCTTCCGGCGTATCAGCCTTGCGTCGTATATTCAGGGCTGGCTGGTGTTTCAGCCGTTGCAACCCGCCGAAACGGTTAAAGATTTCCTGAAAATAACAGTTGCCGAACACATGGTAATCATAGGCCGCCGCCCGGAAATCCCGCATACTGATCACAGCATTAGGTTTCAGGAACCGGCTGATAATATTGCGCTTAAACGTCAGACAGCTGCCATGGTGAGCATTGGCGTGGCGCATTTTGGAAAGCCCATGCAATGACACTGGCGGTTCGTAGTAACCGGCCCAGGGAGTCATAAACACTCCCAGATAATCCAGCAAATTACCCATCACCGGTTCCGGATCACCCAGGGAAAATTCCTGTACCGAAAGCCTGTTTCTTTTCCTGCCCATTAATCTTCTCCACCGAAAACATAAATGGACGGACGCTGATTACGATAATCCAGACCCTCATTAATCAGGCCATGCATAATGGCCCAGGCGGAATCCGCATGGCCGGTACGTTCGGATCTGTCAGCTACGTACGTGATGCGCCCGTGACTGGTGGTTGTCCGGCGAATGCTCATAAAGCCCGCCGCGATATCACTCCAGGAGGCATCCCAGAGTATCCGGCCCTGGCTGATGACTTCCTGGGCTTTCAGCACCAGCCGGGTTTTGGATTCGAGGGTGTAATGTATGGCTGTGGCCCTGGGGTAAAACTGCCTGACCAAATCAAACACCCCGGAGCCGGGGCCGGTCAGATCAATCCCGATATAGTCCACATGGTATTTTTCTGTCAATGACTGGATCACCGCTGCCTGCACCGGCCAGCTTTGACCATGCATACGAATGCGTTCCAATACCCGGAACTGCCCCCCCATTTTTTTTGGTGGGGCAATGACTACAATGGTGGCACCGTCACGGGTACGGGACGGATCATAACCAATCCATACCGGCTTGCTGCCGAAAGGCTTTTCAATAGCGGGCTTGAAATCCCGCCATTCTGAACTATCCCCCAGGCAGGGTTCCAGAATTGACAACTGAAACAGGGAGTCAGAATCATCAATAAACTGGCACAGGAACAGCTGTTTAAATTCTTCCGGGGTATACTCATTCTTCAGGTCATTAATATCAAACAGGTCACAGCCTGCTTTCTGGGCATCATAGATAGTGATGATTTTCCGCCAGGTCTTATCCGGCCCTACAGCCCCCTGTTTCAGTTGTTTCAGGCATGGAAACGGTTGTTCCGCCTGGTTACTGTTATGAAACCGCTTATTAAACTGATCACCTGTCCATAGCGGATAGGCCGGGTGAGACTGGGCACTGGGCGTGGAAAAATAGGTTCGCCGGAACCGTTTCTGGCTGGCCATGGCCGCTGCCACTTTATTCAGCCGTTCAAAGTCCCTCATCCAAAAGAACTCATCAAAATAGACGTTACCGTTGTAACTTTGTGCCGTGTCCGCGTTATTGGACAGGAAATGCAGGTTCACCAGCCCCTTATCCGTAATCAGTTCAATTTTGTCTTTCCCTTTTATATCCTTATCAAACCATTCCAGGCAGAACCCTTTGATATAGTTCCGGAACACATCAGACTGGTTCCGGCTGGCAGACAGAAATATCTGGTTTTTGCCGTTTGTAATGGCATCCACCAGAGCTTCAGCAGAAAAATAACGGGTGAAACCAACCTGGCGACTTTTCAGTAACATCCGCACCCGCTGGCGGATTTCAGGCCACAGCGCAAACTGGTATTGAAACTGACTTTTCCTGAACAACTTAATCACCCGCTGATGATCCATATCAGTAAAGTCATTGCCGGTACGTTTTGTTTTCCGTTTCTTTTTGTCCGTTTCAGCGGAACCGGCCAGTTTTTTTTCTGAAACCCCTTCCAGCTTGCCCAGCCGTTCAATGATGCCTGTCAGCAATTCCATTTCTGCCAGCTGGTTATCGGTTTTGTTATCCCTGACCAACAGCGCAGCCAGCCGACGCTGAGCCAGTTCCAGCGGTTCACCATCCACCCGTTGCAGATCAGCCCAGCCGTACTGTTTTATCCAGCGGTAAACGGTATTCCTGGCCACTGTCAGTTGCCGGGAAATATCCGTGATCCGCTTGCCAGACAGGTACAGTTTCCGGCACTGGTCAATCTGTTCATTGATATACATGCAACCAGAATCGGCGGTTACACACTAAAGCCAAAACCTAACCATTCCTGTAACGACCTGTTTCACTGGGTTCAGGAATTCTCAGGAACCGTTGCAATGGTTTCAGCCCGTTTCAACAGCTAAAACAGCCTGAAACCTTTTTGAAACGGGTTCGTTCCATGCTGACAACAGACTGGATCACCATTGGCACTGCTGGCCCCACCATTGATGGCCGGAAAATATCTGAACAGTTGTTAACCGAAGCCGCTGAAGATTACGACCCGGAGGAATACACAGCGGTTATTTCATCAGATCACCTGCTATGGATGTACGGCAATTTTGGCCGGGTAGACTCATTACGAACCAGCCGGGATAAAAAAGACCGGCTGACCCTGCAAGCCAAAATTGTTCCCAATGGCCGGATGATAGAGATGAACAAGCAGGGCCAGCGCCTGTTTACGTCGATGGAACTAACGGATGACTTTGCCGGATCAGGCCGGGGTTACTTAATGGGGCTGGCGGTGACAGATGAACCGGCCAGCATTGGCACATCCCGGTTGCAGTTTTCAAAACAGCAACCCGCACCCTTTTTAATGAACACGCCGGAACCCTTCCGTATCGACTCACCGAAACCTGAAAGCAATGATGAAACCGTAGCTGAAACGGGTGATCAGGATGAACAGGGTTTCCGGCGATTTATGAAAACCATCTGGCATTGTCTTTCTACTAATCAGCTATCCCCCCAGCCTGTCCCCCTTGAGGATGACGACATGACCGAGGAACAGTTCAACAGCCTGAAAAGCCTGCATGAACAACAACTGGCAGCCCTTCAGGAACTTACCACTCTGGCCAAACAGAAAGACAGTGACAATGGTAAGGGTGATAACGGCAATGCCGATGATGACAACAGTGATTCAGATAATGAAACCGGTGATATGAAAGCCGCCATCACAGCCATGGGCCAATCCATCAACGAACTGAAAACCCAGTTCAGCGATGCCCTGAAAGGTCAGCAGCCGGGCACCCATATTCCTGCCAGTACCGGTTCCCCGGAATCGGCTGAAACATTTATTTAGGGGGAACGGTCATGAAAGAGCTGACCCGTAAAAAATTCAATGCCATGACCGGGGCCATGTGCCAGAGCTATGGCATTCAGGATACCACCCATACGTTTGCCGTTTCGGAACCTGTTGAAACCAGGCTGAACAGCGCCATTCAGGACAGCGATGAATTCCTTCAGCGGATCACCCTGCTACCGGTAACAGACCGCAAAGGACAGGCTGTAACTGTGGGAGTCAGAAAGCCCCTGGCGAAACGTACCAATACCGATAATAAAGACCGTACCCCTACCCCGATGGCACCCCCAGACGGGCTGGAATACGAATGCAAGCTGACTGAATTTGATATTGGTTTTGGCTATGACCTGCTGGATGCCTGGGCACGTTTCCCGGATTTTATGCAGCGGTATATGAACCAGGTTTACCGGCGCATTGCCCTGGATCGTATCCTGGTGGGATGGCATGGCACATCTGCCGCCACTGAAACCGACCCTTCCAGCAATGAAAATCTGGAAGATGTTAACAAGGGCTGGCTGCACCTGCTGAAAACCAATAAACCAGAACACTACCTGACTGAAGGAACAGCCAGTTCCGGAAAAATCAAGGTAGGAAAGAATGCTGACTACAACAACCTGGACAGTCTGGTATACGACGTTCTAAGCATGATTCCCGATGCCCAGCGCACCGGTAATGAAGTGGCGATTATTGGCAGGCAACAAGTGGCCCGTGATATGGCCAAGGCATTGTCACAATACGGCCAGCAACCCACGGAAAAAAATCTGGTGATGATCCTGGAAAAAGCCTATGGCGGTTTGCCATCACTGGTGGTTCCGGGATTCCCGGAAAAAGGGGTGACTGTCACCGATAGCCAGAACCTTAGCCTGTACTATCAGGCTGGCCGAACCCGCCGCCACCTGCTGGATTATCCCAAACGCAACCAGGTACAGGACTATATCAGCAGTAACGACGCTTACATGATTGAAAACCTGGAAGGCATTGCCGCCATTGAGGCGAACAATGTGGAGTTTGTATAGGTGCAATTATGTTGTTGTTCGACAATGCCACCCAGTCCGGCAAGTCAGTGAAGCATACCGCCACGGGTTCCGTCTGTTTCAGCTGTGATCTGAAAAATCAGGAAATGAAAGATCAGGTCAGCATACTGGTGGAACAGGAATCCGGTTCCGGGCCAGTACTGGCCTGGACATTCAAGCGGGATGGCTTTCAGTGGCTGGACTTGCCACGGGGAGCAAGTTACCAGGCCGTCTTCTCGAATAAATCCGGCAAGGCATCCGTTACCCTGTCGGCACTGGGCTGAACCGTGAACCGGCAGTTAGACAGGCCACTGGCCCGGCCCCTGTGGGTGATCAGTAAACGACTGTCACCACCCACTGAAGATGGCGTAATGCGCCTGCATATTTTTGTGCATCTGACCTGGCCATGCCATTTCAACAACTTCAAGCGCCTGAACAAATTTATCAATGTCACCTGGCCAAATTTATGGGCATGAAAACGGGCTTAGAAAGTGGGCTTAAACGATGAGTGATAGTGATCAACGTATAGAAAGTGCCGTACAAATGCTGGAACGGGACACCCAGCTAACCCATGACATTACCCACGGTGATGAAACCAGCGTGGTTCAAACCGAAGGTGGCCCGGTTCCCAGTCACAAGAAAGTAGCCACCGATGGCTATCAATACTTTGTGAATGAACTACGGCCACGGGTAGCCGACATCAACCAGCACGCCAAGCTGGTGACAGATTCCGCATCAGAAGCCAATACCGCACGTAATGAGGCGGTAAAGGCCAAAAATGATGCGGTTGCTATTGTTCATAATGATGAAGGCAGTTTGACTCCAAAACCTGGAGCATACGCTGTTGCCGATAGTAATGGGCATTATGATATTGGGTGGACACCTTTATTGCAGGCCATGTATCCATATAGTGGCATAATTGGAAGCGTGGATAAGAGAAATGTTTTTTATATTGCTGGTGAAAGCATTGACTGGATAAATAGATTCCGATTTGGTGATCAACTTGCATTTAATATTAATGGACGTTTTGTTCAAGTACACAGAAAATTGATTGAACTTAATGAAGCTGAATCTACAGCAGATAGAGCTGAGTCTTATGACGATGTTTTCTTGGACTGGGATGGAAAAATAAGTGCTTTCCGTAGCATAAACGCATACAAAACAACTACTGGATATGACCGAGATTCTATTTCCAGTGAGCATGGTTACAGCAAAGTACAAACAGGACTATACAAAAAGGATAATACATATGCCCTTTTATTGTGCCGTGTTGCCAGACGTAACCAGTTTATATGGCATCATTTTTATAACCCTGAAGGCTCTGCAAGTGCATGTGTAAGAACTGCGGATGGTAAAACTGGCGGTGCTTATATTAATCAAACACTATCTACTGCTAAAGATACAGGGCAAGGTGGATATGTTGGAATCACTAGCAAAGAAGATTGCTTTTTACTTGGTGATAACTATGACAAACCATGGAAAAAAGGGAAATATCCAGATACAGGAAATATAAGATCTTCAAGCACTTGGAAAAATGGTCGTCCTGATAATAAATTTTTTGACTCAATATATTCAGATGATGTTACCCCTCTATACTATTCATCAAAAAAAGTAATTGATAGACAATCACTTTTGTTTGATAGTTTTAATTTTGCGGTTTCTGGAGGAACATTTAGTGGAGCTGAAGGAACAAAGATAACACTACCATTCCAAGGGCTTAGCAGCTGGAAAAAAGGGTCAAGCAGACCAGATGTGGTTCCTGAAATAATTGATGAATACAACTTTAAACCAAAACAGAATGGTTCTGGATTTTATAAATCCTTCCCATTTGTCAAGGGAAAATCATATATAGTTCATTGCGATATAGTTGGCGATACATCACATATCATAGAGCTTAAAAATTCCAAATCTGCTTCTGGTGCAGCACCGACATTTGCAACTTCAAAAAACGGTGTATTAAAAGGAAGCTTCATCCTTGACGATGGCTTATTAATTTCCGAATACAGCGGTGGAATCTACTTAAGATTCGCTAGTGGCGATTTAGACAAAAACATACTAATTAATAACTTTTCAATTTCGATGTTTGAACATTCTACATCACGCCCACAATTTTTGGAAACCGATATTATTGGCAATTTAAATCAACTCCCCAGCGAATGGAAAAATAAATATATTCCTGGAAATATGCTAATTCTTAATGAAGATGGAGAAAGTTTAATTCCAGATGGTACACGAAAATTCTACAAAGCGAGCCGCAAATGTATAGACTGTTATTTGATATTAGCATCAAATGACAAAGGTGAAACATGGCGTGATGTAACAGGATCTGGAGGTGAAGGATCTTGGAAAGATGGATTACAAAGTAGTGATAATGGACAATATTCAACACTACAAAAAAATGAAATAAGGTTAATCTTTTACCTTACTAGTGCAAATCCTTTTGAACTATCGAATACTAAAGGTTGCCATGCTCTATCCGAAAAATGTTTAATTGGAATCACTTCTGATAGAAAATACGGTTGCTTAATTGGCAGCCATTTAATTAGCAAAATTGCAATATCAGATCATTACCCAAGACTTGAAATAATTCAAAGCGCAGCAATTGCATATAACTCAAGAATAAGAGCAATTAACAAATATATTCCACCAATAAACAAACCTAACGATAGGTTAAGAACAAATGGTGAAAGCACAATAAAAATACTCCCATACTTAACAGAAATAGACAAACGATTTTCAATCGTTCTTGTATATAAAGAAGTGAAATTAAAAACAACGGAAAATATCAGTGGGGATGACAACAAATTTGACATCATTGATTTTCAAACAGTATTAACAGATCAAAATGGAGAACAAGTCATAGCAGGACAAAAAATCACAGAAACCCCATTTCAATCTGATGGCATTGCTTATTAGGTGACCGTATGTCAAATAAAAATCAGTTAATAGACCTGTCAGACTATTACGAAGTCAATGAACAGGGTGAAAAAGTTTTAACACTATTCTCTGAAACCAAGGATAACGAATCTGTTTTGGCTGTTATTGTCCATAACAAAGGTGAAGGCCCAGTAATTGATTTATTTATAGGAATGTATCAGGAATATTTAAGACAACAGTGGTTCCATATTGCCGCTGATTACAACGAACGCTTGCAGGCGGTATGGGATTTTAATAAAGACAAGCCACCCATCGGCGAGGATGAAAACGGTGATCTGGTCTATGCGGAAGATAAGCCAGAACCTGATCCCCCGGTACAGGAACCCATACCCACTACAGAACAATACCGCAACACCTATACCGGCTTTATTTCCGGCAGCCGCGATCCGGTGACACGTTCAAAACTGTATGCGGAATACGGTATCCGTAACCGCTGGCAAGCGGTGAACCGGGAACTGTTTGCCAATATCGACCCGAAAGACGTGGCCAAGGCGAAACGTGAACGGATGCTGGCCGATACCTTCGACCTGATACAGACCTATGACGAGCAAAAAGCCCTGGGGATAGACACTGATATTGGTGAAGAACAGTACAAACAGACCCTGACGTTCCGTGAATCCCTTAGAAAGATGAATTGAGGATACTGTCATGAGTGATAATGATGACTATGTACCAGAGTGGCCGGAAATGCCGGACTGGATGAAACCACTATATCCAGACTATCCCCCTGAATAATTGACCATTGCCCACTGATCACTGCCCACTCAAAACCGGACTGCTGTTATGAGTACCATCGCCCTGCAATTCAAGGCAAAACAACTGGCCCAAAAGCAGGCCCGTGAAAGCAAAATACAATCACAGCAGCAGGAAGCGGATACCATCCGGAAAGCCGCTGATGATTATGACCAGTTCCAGATCCTGTGTGATGCCATGGATGCCGACCTGAAAAAACTGTCCGGCAAGCCACAGCAGGAACGCAATAAGATCCGGGAACAGCAACTTATACCCAAATACCTGGAAGCCTTGAGTGACTACCTGACTAATGGGGATGAATACCGTAACCCGGTACTGGTGGAACTGGTGATTATGTTGCTGGATTGCGGGATGAATAACCGTGACCTGATTAATAAAGGCATTGAGCTGGCATTAATTGCCATTGATCAGAAACAGCCCATGGCCAAACGCTTTAAGTCTAACCTGCCCACCTTTGTGGCGGATCAGGTATTTACCTGGGCCAATGCCGAAATAGCCAGGAATAACAACCCTGACCCACAGTTTTCTGATGTATTTGAAAACATGGTTGATGATGGCTGGCAGGTTCCCAGGGAAGTAATCAGCAAATACTACAAACTGAATGGCGATATTGATCACGCTGACGGCAACCTGGAAAAAGCCCTGGAATCCTATTTGCAGGCACTCACCATTGATCCTGCCGGGGCCAAGGTAAAAACCAAAATAGACCTGATCCGTAAAAAACTGGAAAAGGCCGCTGAAGCAACAAGTCATGCGGACAGAGACAATGATGATTAACGACTCCTTACCACCCCACTGGGGGCAATACCGGCAACAGCCTGAACCGCTAGGTTCTGCATCCTGCTGCCGGTTATCTGCCCCTTTCTTAATGGAGGTAAGGGCATGAGTTTTTCCGGCAAGCATAATCCGCCACAACAAGGCACCATCAGCAACCAGCCATTCTGGCCGGATCTGGATCTGACCGAATTTTCTGTGAATTACCGGATACCCAATGATCTGGAAGTAAACCCCGTGCGGGAACAGCTGATACAGGCCATTACAGATATCAATGCCCGACTGTATGACTGGCAGCAAGTAAAGAAAGGGGAAGGTTTTAAACAGTTGTCTGATATTCCGTCCGAAACGGTAGCGGATGAATCCATTCTGATTGTGCTTTACAAGCGGGCTGTGTTTTCACGGGCCAAGGCATCCATCAGCAGGGATTACCCCACCATTGACCGACGGACTGAAGCGGAAAATCAGGCTAAATCATCCGATGATATCGAACGGATTTATTTGCGGAATGCTTTTGAAGCCGTCCGCCAAATGATGAATATGAACGATATCACCGTAGAGCTGATCTGATAGCCATCGTGGCAAGGTGCGGTTTCTATGTGTGAAAAGCTGCAAAACCTGACGGATTATCTGCTGGAACTAAAATTCTGCCCAAGGGAAAACATTGATAGCTGGGTAGACCTGGCCACAGTGATTCCTGAACCACTGAACCAGGGGCAATACGCTGAAATCTGCCGGTATCACCACCGGTGTACAGTCATTATTGAACGGTTTACCGGTGATGACCGGCTGATAGCTGCATGGATTTCCGCCTGGCTGGAAGACTATGACCCGGAAAGACAATCTGACCGGATGCCAGATCCTGAAATCAACGTGGAACCTTTGGATGCATCAGGCACCCAGTTTGATGTGGATATCAGTATTGAATTTGTAGAACCGGTGATGGTGCAACAAAACAGCAACGGCAATATCCAGTGGCGGATGAAACGCTGGAGCCTGATTGATGAACCGGTGGTTGATGATGCCACTGACGTTGATTCTGTGGAGGAACAGAACAATGCAGCCTGAACTGAAACTGACCTATAGCGCAGACCAGGCCGCACTGATCAGCAATGAAATGGCCTTGCTAGCCATGCCAGCGGGAGCCAGAAAACGCATTTTGAAAAATACCGGCAGGGCCATTCAAAAAGCCAGCCGGGAACGAATCAAAAGCCAGACCACTCTGGATGGTTCTGCCATGGCCAAGCGGAAATACGGTAAAGGCAAGGTATTAAAGCGCATGGGCAAGGGACTGAAATTTGATGCCAGCCCCAACAAAGTAGTAGTGACATGGCCCAACAAAGGCGTGGCCAGAACCGCTTACCGACATCAGTACGGTATTCCGGAAACCTTTACCCCGAAAAAACTTCGGAAGATATATGGCAAGCCGGATTATGACCAGCAGGCCACCCGCAAACAGGCCAAGGCATTGCTGGAAGCCGGATACACCATCAAGACACCGGCAGATAAAAAGGGCAGAAGCAAGAGCCGCAAACCTACCCAGAAATGGATTATTGAAAATATGACCCAGGGCCGGGCCGGTTTGCTGATCCGGGTTCTTCGAAACAAAACCAGCCCCCCTAAACGGTGGGAAGTGAAAGTGCCCTACCGGCCCTTTATGGGTATGAGCCATAAAGATACCGAACAACTGCTGGCACAGGAGATTGCCAGAGAATATCAGCGCAGGCAGGGATAACAGCATGGCTCTGGGTTTAGTCACAATCCATATGCCCTCTGACCGGTTCAGGGGCGTACCAGACACTATGAAACTGCTTCATCTGTTTGTCCATCAAAGGTGGCCTTTATGTCATTAGGTTCCGTATCAGTTAACAATCTGGATCTGTCCCAGGGAACACCCGATGCGGTGGAGTGCCTGAACCTTTTTGTTGGCACCTGCCAGGGAGCCAGCAAAAAAGACGAAGTGCAAGCCATCAATACGAAAACGGATCTGGGTGATCTGCTGGGACTGACCATCAGCCCGTTGAAAACCCAGATCGAGGCCGCCAGAGCCAATGGTGGCCAGAACTGGTTCGGTTATGTTTTACCACTGACAAGCGCCACTGGCTGGCTGGACAAAGTGGATGATGCGGTTTCAGAAAATTCTGTGGAAAGCGTGGTATCTACAGACCCGGTGGCCGCCAAAGCGGATTTGGAAGCCATGCAGAAAAAGTCCAGGGAACTGATCAGTAAGTACCAGCGCCGGACATTTTTTCAGGCATGTATCGCCGGGCCGGATAACCAGACATGGACGGATTACAACAAGGCTGCCAAGGCCATTACCGAGAATGTTGCCGCTGACCGGGTAGTGGTCACACCCCTCATTTATGCAGACTTTCAGGGGGCACTGGCAGGCAGACTTGCCAATAAATCAGTGAGCATAGCGGATTCCCCCATGCGGGTAGCCACTGGCACCCTGGTGGGCAAGTACGCTGATAAACCACAGGACAAAAACAAACGGCCACTGGATAAATCAATCCTGAAGGATTTACACAGTAATGCTCGTTTAACAGTGCCGACCTGGTATGAAGATTATGACGGCACCTATACATCTGACGGGTATACCCTGGCAGCAGAAACCAGTGATTACCGGGTTATTGAGAATTTACGGATAGCCGACAAAGCCGCCAGGCGAATTTATTTACTGGCTGTGGCCCGGATTGCTAACCGATTACTGAATAGCACCCCGGCATCCATCGCCATGAATAAAACCTATTTCATGAAGCCGTTACGGGAAATGGCCCATTCCACTGAAATCAACGGTATTCCGTTCCCTGGTGATATTACCCAGCCACGGGATACTGATATTGAAATTAGCTGGCCTACCAAATACAGCGTTGAAATCTATTTTGTGATCCGACCCTACAACTCACCAAAGGAAATTACCTGCAATATCACCCTGGATCTCACCAATCCAGCACTGGCACAGGCTGCATAGGGGTAAACCATGAGAATTTCTGGAAAAAGTTTCACCATTAATCTGGGTGATATCAAAGTGCTGGCCAATACCTTTACCCTGGATATTGATGATTCCGGGACAGTGGCCAAAGATCAGGGCATACCCAATGGCTGGGTAGACGGTGAAGTGGCTGCCAGTGGTGAAATTGAACTGGATGCCATGAACCTGAAATTGCTGATAGATGCAGCCAGCCGGGCCGGATCGTTCCGTGGCCTTGATCCCTTTGATATTAATGCCTATGCCGATACCGGCAAGGAACTGTTACGGGTAGAAGCCTTTGGCTGCCAGTTCCGGATTGCTTCCCTGCTGGATATTGATACCGCTGGCGGTGAAAAGCATTTAACGACACTGCCCTATGATGTGACATCACCGGATTTTGTCCGTATTAACGGTGTGCCCTATTTGCGCCGGGATGAAACCGAGGCAATACGGGCCTGAGCCATGGCGGACTGGAAAATGGATAAAAAACTGGATATCACCCATATCATTTCCATCCTGCTGGCTATCTGTGCCGCTATTGGCTGGGGCATAACCCTGGAAGTCCGGCTGGCCAAAATAGAAAGCTATCGTGAAATGATTGACATGCAGATAAAGCAGGCCAAAGAAGAACGGGAAGATAACCGGGAATTTATAGAAAAACTTTTTGGACGGAATCCATGATCAGCAAGACAGGCCATGAATGCCGGACACTGATTCAAACGGCACTGGATTATTACCAGCTGCCTGTTTCACAAAGTGCCATTCATTTACTGGAAATGATTGCTGCCTGGGAAAGTGGTGATTTTCGTTATGTTCGCCAGAAGCATGGCCCGGCCCTGGGCATGATGCAAATGGAACCGGATACCTATCTTTGTGTCTGTAGCTATCTTCAGTCACACCCAACCAAAGCCCCCCTGCTACTGGATGAATTACCACAGCAGCCTGAACACCTGATATTTGACCCGTTCTTTGCTGTAGGTATGGCCCGGTTGTTTTTTTTGCGATTCCCGGAACCCCTGCCGGATTCCCAGCAAATTGAACAACTGGCGCACTATGCAAAAAAGTACTGGAACACTAATCAGGGTAAAGCCTGCTGGACAAATTATCACGATGCCTGGATAAGGCATTTTGCAATGAGTGATGAATAGTTATGAAGAAAACGATCTGTGTGCAAATGGAAGATGATGAACTGGTATTTGACATTAACCTGGATGATTACAACCGGTGTGTGAATAGTCTGCAACCGGACAATAAAGTAAACCCGATGCACAATTTTTTAATCAACACTGCTGCCAACAATAAAACAAAAGAAGCCGTCAACCGGGCATGGAATGAGGCATTAACTGCTGATCTGTTCGGCGTGGTGATTGGTGAATTCAAGCCAAAAGTGGACATTACCGTAAAAAAATCCAGACCAGAGCCAAGCAAATTGAACGTGACGGCCTGACACAACTACTGGTTCTGGCAAAGAAATGGTTTCCCCTGGATATTGCAGATGAAGAACTGATGGCCCAGGCATTATGGCTGGAAACCGATTACTGGCAGCGAATGAAAATTACGGTAGGTAATGGCATAGCCAAAGCCTTTTCCGGTAGAAGACGATGAATGAATAAGGCGTTCCTATGTGAAAAGTTCAGTAGTTATGCCCTGAAAACTTCACAGATTTCAAAAAAACGATGTATTTGAAATGGCAGATCCACTTAAACCCCTGATGTTCACAGTGGGGCTGATAGATAAGATTTCAGGCCCGGCCAATAAGGCCACAAAATCATTTAATAACCTGGTAGCAGATGCAAGATCAGGTTTTTCTCATATGGCATCTGGTGCAATAGGTATGGCCGGTGCAGGCACACTCCTTTATGGTGCTCTACAGCCAGCAATAGCTCTTGAAACAGCGTTAGGAGATGTAAAAGCATTAGGCACTCAGGAAAACGCTATAGTCGCTCTTAAAGACACATCAATGGAGTTAGCATCAAGCTATGGGCTGGCCGTAACAGAGGTTGTGACTGGAAGTGCTCGCCTGAAAGCATCCATAAGCAATTTAACCGATACTGAATTTATCGCCATGACGAAAGCCGCTGGAACGTTAGCAGCAGGCACAAAAACCAGTATGGATGACGCTACCCGATACATCAGCCAAATGTATGAAAGATACAAAATATCAGCAGATGCCATCGGGAAAAGCCAATGGGTAGATCAACTGGTCGGTAAAACTGCCTATCTGAAAAAAAATCTGGGAATGGATGCTACAGAAATCACTGACGCTATGGAAGGCTTGAATAATCTAGGCACTGGGCTTGGTGTTGGGCTTGATGAACAGCTTGCTGTGGTTTCCACATTGAGCAAATCAACAGGTATCAGCGATGCTGAACAACAATACACAGCCTTCCTTGAACATGTTTTTGAAGCACAAGATAAGCTAAACATGTCATTCACAGACTCAACCGGAGCACTTTTGCCCATGGTTGATATTTTGGGAAAACTACAAAACGAATTTGGAAATCTTCAAGGCGTGGATGCGTGGCAAAAGCTAGATGATGCTTTTGGGGATGGATCAAAATTAATTCAACAATTAAGCAAAGACACGACTGGACTCAATAAAACCATGCTTGATCTAGGCAAGATTGACTCAATAGAACTTGCTGGAAAAATGGCAAAGGAAACAGCTGGGCCGTGGAGCAAAATGGCTTCAGCAATAAATAACGTTCAAACAATCATCGGAGATTTGCTATTGCCCTCTCTTATGCCGCTAATAGACAGCATTCAATCGGGAGCAGATCAAATCAGAGAGTGGTTGAAGATATTTCCAAATCTCAGCAAAGCTATTGTTACAACAGGGCTTGCTATCATCGGCCTAACTGCTGGCATGGCCGCAATTACGATTGCCGTTGGTATCGCTAAAGCTGCAATAGCCGGGTTTAAATTTTTGGTAACAGCAATCAGAAGTGTGACCCTTTTATGGGCAGGCGCACAATGGTTACTCAATGCCGCATTTATCGCCAGCCCTATTGGCTTGATAGTCATTGGTATCACTGCACTGATTTCCGTTATCTATGCCGCTTATAAGGGCATTACCGCACTATGGGACACCATAAAAGACACCGGCCCGGTAAAGGGGCTGATAAAAATGCTGAATATGATTCCTGGAGTGGATATTGATACAGGAACCACCACCGAAGTTCCGGCCCTACAGGAAACAAAACAGAATGAAGTACCAGCCGGAGGCATCACCCAGCAGATTTCCAAATCCATTGCCAATAACAGCAACCGGAGTACTACCGTTAATGTCACCACTAACGAGCAGATAACACCTGCACAGATTGATCAGTTAATGCTGATGGGAGCCGGGTAATGGAAGATAAGCAGGACTGGCAAGACCTGTTGATTTCAGACCGGGATATTACCCTGGATGCTGCCGGTATGCCTTATACCGTGGTCAACAAGCCCAGCATTACCCAAGATATCTGCCATATGATCCTGGAAAGCGGTGTATTGGTTGAACTCATAGGCGAGCGTTCAGAAAGTGTCTGGGCCAATCATATCAACCGGCTGGAAACTATGGTGGAAGATGATGTGCGTATTGTTCCGGGTACAGTTGTCATTGAAAGGGAGCATTCTGAAAAGCTATGGATATTTGCTGATTCCATGGTAGGTGAATTAGAGCTGGATATCAGCCTGGGAGTGGTCAACCCAACCCCTGAGTGGCAGTCAGATCCGATAATTTCCCTGCACCTGCTGGTTCATAACCATTGGCCGGGATACTGGAGGGATATGCCATCATGAGCACTGATAATCACCTGACTGATTTTGAAAAAATGGTCAAAGATGCAGGTATACCCATTACTGAACTGGAAATGCAGCAACACTGGGATGCCATTAATAAAGATCAGGGCACCAGGATATCCAATGATTCAAACTGGAGTCCATTCTGGCGATTAATCAGCGCCATTGTTACCAAACCAGCCACCTGGGTAGTCAATTTTTTAATTCAGGATTTGCTGCCCAATAGCTTTATCAAGACAGCCAAAGACACACCGCTGGATATTCTGGCATGGAGCCTGAATCTTAAACGAAAAAAAGGAGAAAAGACCAAGGGGGCCATTACCTTTTACCGGGAACAAATCAATATGGCCCTGAGCATCCCCGCAGGCACACGCATTCAGTCTACCACGATCAATGGCATGGTTTACGAGCTGAAAACTATTCGTGATGCCACCATGGATGTAGGAGAAAAAAACATAGACATCACCGCCGAAGCACCGGAAACCGGCAGCGCCTGGAACCTTGCGCCCGGTTATTACACCAGCCTTCCGGAACCCATAGACACTATCACCCAGGTAATAAATAGCGAAAACTGGATTATTACCCTGGGAGCCAATGACGAAAGCAATGATGAGTTACGGTTGCGGTGCCAGAATCAATTTACGGCAGTGGGACAATTTCATCATGATGCCGCTTATAAGGCCATTATTGGCCAATTTGCCGGATTACGAATGGATTACATCTGGTTTCAGCATGGCGCACCCCGTGGGCCTGGCAGTGCCAACGCTTATTTAATGGTTGATTCCGGCCCTGCCCCTGCTGATCTTGTCAAACAGGTAAACCAGCATATTAACGACCATGGATTTCATGGCCATGGGGATGATATGGACTGCTTCCCTATGCCTGCAAAAAAAATCAATTTAACGGCCACTGCATTCTACAAAGCCGGATTATCTGATGAAAAAACCAGTGAACTATCCGCTGGTATTGAGCAAATGGTACGCAGTGCATTCCGTGAAAACCAGAATTTTAATGTGACCCGGACATGGCCCTTTAACCGTTTCAGCTTTTCAAAGCTGGATCAGGAAATACATGACCAGTTCCCTGATTTGTTATCCATTGAATTTTCACTCGATGACATTCTTACCCAGATGGAACTGGCCATGCTGGAATCACTAAAGATTACCACTGGTGGAGTAAGCAAATGAATCCGCTGAAACTGCCCTGGTGGTTGAGTGGGCCAGAACTGACCAAGCTGAAACAAGCCGCTGAAACCTGGTTTAAGGAAGTGGCAGAATGGGCCAGATGGCCCTTAAACCAACTCGACCCGGAAACCTGTGAAATCAGTTTTTTAAATTTGCTGGCATGGCAAAAGGGAATGCAGCAGTTCAAGACAGAACCCCTTACCCTGTTCAGGAAACGGGTGAAACATGCCCATGCCAATGCCATTGATGCCGGATCGGCCATTGGGTTTCAGCGAATCTTTGACCGTTTGGGACTGGGAACTGTTGAAATTAATGAACGGGTTCCCGGCAAGGACTGGGACGTAATCATTCTTAGAATCAGCCAGTCTGCCATTTCCCAGAATGCCGAATTGATGAACTGGCTGATCCAGACTTATGGCCGTACTTGCCGACGCTATGAGTGGGATTTTATTACGACACTGGGCTGGCAGATAAAAACAGGTTCATTTTACTGGGATCAGTACACCGCCAGAGTAACCCTGGAGTGATTGAGAATGGCTGAAGTTATCACAAAGGCCGGTGAACGGTTAATTGCTGAAAAACAAGGCAATGGTGAGCCACTGATTATTGACCGGGTAATGTTATCCCATGATCCGGCTATAGATCCTTCTGCTGCTATTGACAGAAATACAGGAATACCCACCCAGGAAACCATAACCTATCAGGCCAGTGTCACAAGAGCCGCCTGGGTTACACCTAATGAGGTGGTTTACAGCCTGTTTCTAGGGACTGAAATAGGCCCTTTTAAATTCAACCGTATGGATCTGGTAGCCAGCAGTGACAATATCAATGTAGCTATCAATACATTTCCGGTTCAGCAAAAGATTGCTGATAATCCAGGACAGGATATCCGGGGACAAAACATGACCCGTAATATGGTACTGGTATTCGATGGAGCCAGAGCCATAACTCAAATCACCATTGAAGCCGAAGCCTGGCAGTGGGATTTTGACCAGGCTACAGAAAAAGTGGCAGGACTGGCCAAGCTGGCCAGTATGGATGAAGTACTGACAGGCATTGAACAACAAAAAATAGTCACCCCCAGGACTTTGGCCTATGCCCTGAACAGGGCTGTGTTTCCTGGATTTATCGCCATGTTTGCCGGAGCTGAAAACCAGATTGCCCTTGGTTGGCAGCTATGCAACGGCATTGGCAAAACATCTAATGGCATTGCAATTCCCGATTTAAGGGACAGAATGATTATTTGTTCCGGGGGTAAATACAATACAGACAGTCAAGGGGGAAGTGAATATGTTAATACTACACAAAGCGGAAATCATGATCACGCCATAAATATAAGCGGACATACACTTACTATATCTGAAATACCGAGCCATTATCATTCAGTTGGCTGGAATAATTATCCAGCAGATAAATATCAATATGGACAAGGAAGTAAAGAAACAAAAAATGACAGAAAAGATTATCAAACAATAGAGCATTACGGATCAACATCAAATACAGGTGGTTCAAGGTCACATAATCACTCTGGAAGCGTTAACTATTCCGGTTCACATGATCATATTGTTAACACACTAAGCCCTTATTACGCCCTAGCCATGATTATTAAATTATAAGGACTGCTTCAATGAGACTGACCATAGTAAAAGAAGATAGCCTGGTAATTATTGATAACTACCCC
Source organism: Endozoicomonadaceae bacterium (assembly GCA_965224475.1). Classification (GTDB taxonomy): domain Bacteria; phylum Pseudomonadota; class Gammaproteobacteria; order Pseudomonadales; family Endozoicomonadaceae; genus Endonucleibacter. The sequence continues at coordinate 142,385 of CBDCZK010000006.1, forward strand.
ATCCGTTTTGACCTGACCCCGTTTAACCTGTCACGAAACTTCTGGGCCTTGCAGTGGTACGGAGATGAAGGCGAAGTGGAATATCTTGACCATAATGAAATCATTTATGACCTCACTGAATACCAGTTGATCATTGGCGAATATCACCGGTTACAAGAAGCTCTGGAAATGCAGCCTGAACCTATGCCCTATCCCGACATTAGAAAAGATCCGGGAGTAGATAACGAAGCCATCAATCATGCTAACACTGAATAACACACGCATTAACGGCCATAATTTGACGGTTCGGGCAAATTTCAGAATTGACAGTAAGGAGCTATCCGGCCAGGGTTCTGCCACTGACAGGTCAGAGGAAGGCTTTAAGCCAATGACTCTGGCGGTATCACTGATTATTCCCTATGACCAGCCAAACGATCTTGGCCGCTTAATGGAGCTGGCAAGATCCACAGATAGCAAAGGAAAGCAAACCGTTTATAACATTGTTAACAATACCGCCAAAACCTGCAAAATACGGCAGGTAACATTTACTGAAAACCTGACAGCGGGAGAAGATGAAGGACTGAGGCAGTGGCAGGTTAATTTCACTCTGGTTGAATACCGTTCTGTATCAGAAAAAACAGAACAAAGGCGGGCCAAACCAGCTGCCAATGCCCAGGTAGCTGATTCCAGAACAACAACCAGCACTGTACCACCGGCAACAAACCGTGATGAGCAGTTGACCGGATTTATGGGAGTACTAAAAAAACTGGATGAGGCTCTGGCGTGAAAATCATTAAGCGGGTATTAGTTAATAATAAGGAAACCCCGCTAATCAAGGATGATATCCGTCTGGATCTTTACGCACCAGGACGGGCCACATTTACCGTACAGTCTGAATCCCCCCTTTCCGGCATTATTGAGTTTGAGGCAGGCTGGAGTGATACCCGGATTTACCGGTATTTCACCGGATATATTGAAACATCAACCACCATTAACCAGCTACAGCAAACCCTGTTTTGCCGGGAACTGACAGCTGCCCTGAACCGTCCGATATACCTTGGATTGCGCCAGGTAACTTTTAAGGATGTGTTAATCCATATTGGCGAATTGTCCGGATTAAGGTTTGTTGCCCCTTCCGGCAGTCCTTACACCGCCAGCCAGTCCCCCTTCATATATCATCTGGGTACCGGTTATCAGATCATGGATCAGCTGGGAAAAGTCTACCGGATTGATCACTATATATGGCAGCAACAGGCTGATGGTTCTGTATATGCAGGTAGTTTTGATGATTGTAAATGGAGCCAAAAAAAAGTCATTATCCCAGATGATGTGTTTACCAGACATTTAAGTACCTGTTCAGCTACCTTACCTATGAGTCCTGCATTACGGCCAGGCATGACTTTTAACCGAGGCATTATTGAAAGCACCCAGATTTCGGGTGAAAGCATGGTAATCAAATGGACGCATTCCGCCGATTTATTCAAAGGCACTTTCCTGAACTGATAACCGGATATTATGCCCCTATGCTGGGCCGGGTTATTGCTATCAATGATCCACCGAAAGGGGGAGGCAGTTGTACGATTGAGCGCCCAAAGTATGCTGTTGATATACAGCCCCTTACACAGGACTTTAAAGATAAGGGGAAGGTTTTACGGGATATTGCCGTGGGCCTTCAGTATGGCGGACAGCAGCGTGGTTTTTATGCCCTGCCAGACGTGGGCACAGTGGTGGAATTCTGTTTTGCCTATTCATCCCCAAAACTGATTTTTATCCGTGGAATCCTTCCATGGGGACTGGAACTGCCAGACCTGGATATTAATGAATGCCGCTGGCAGAAATCTAATGACGTGTATCAGGGATATGACCAGGAAAATAACTGGCACAGGCACACATCAGGAAATATTCTTGAAAGCTGCCAGAAAATCAGAGAACACACTGCTGAAGTTAAGCAGATAGCCAAAGCACCAAAAACGTGGATAGGAAGTGAAAGTGAAAATGCCTTGACGATCATTTCTGAATTTATGGATGAAATATCCCTTGCTCTGGATACCCTGTCCAGCCACAGCCACAATGGTGGCCCACCACCTGACCAGAAACCTGATATCAAAGCATCATCCAGTGATACCGCTGGTATCAGTACACGACTGAAAGCAATTACTGAGTAATCCAAAAATCACCCATGACTAAAATGCACAAAAATCAGCTTTTTGATCCTGAGTTGATCAAGATAAGCAATTACCCTAAAAATTACTTGCCAAAAAATGCAAAAATTATTGCATATGATGAGGCAACGCCAGACGGGAATTATTCTGTGAGAGGATTTTATAAAGATGGCGAGTACCACATACAAGAAATAAGTTTCAGAAAACATAACGCCTAATCAAAAATACACTGATTCAAAGCTGATCTATACTCACAAAACACAATGTATTCTGTCTGGATAGAAGCATTTGTGTATTCATAAAATCTTGTTTAAAACGGCAAAACCAATTTGCCGTTTTTTTTGGCTTTAGTACTGTATAAATAAACAGTTCTCTTTTGTCTTTTTGTTCTGCTATGCTATACCCATGTTCAGAGCAGAGCAGCCCAATGAAGGAAACGGAACCCAAGGCATTTATAAGAATGCCTGTTGCAAAACGGATCAGGGATGAATTCAAGGCCGCATGTGCCATAGAAGGCAGGCCCATGAACCAGGTATTGCAAGAACTGATGGAGAAATACGCAAGGGAGAAAAGGAAATGAAGTAAATGTGATTGTGTTTAGGTGAAAAGTAGTCCGGCCAGATTCGATTAGGCCCGATCCAGCCGGAGACATTAATCAAACAGGAATTATCAAAATGTCAAAAACAGTTTACCAAATGCCATTGGTTGAAGCTATCCGTAAATACACCCTGGCTGAATTGGTAACAATATTTAGCGGAACCAGTCCAGCGTTTCTGGCCGGTATTGTGAAAGCCAAGTTGCAAAGCAACTAACAAAAAGAAAGCCCCTGGTTAACCATGGGCTTTCTTAATAGCCTTATCTGCAATATTTTTTATCCACGTTGATAGTGATACCCCCTCTTGATCCGCAGCCTCTTTATAAAGTCGTTTTTGTTCAACTGTCACACGAATGGGCGGAAGCACTGCTGATGCCTTGCTTTCCTTCACTGGCCTGCCCCGACCTTTCTTTTCTGCCATAACAAATATTGTATATACAAAATATATTTACAACAACATGATATTTAATTATTATTTGTATATACATTAAATATAGTTTTCATCATGAATATAGTTACTAGAGAAAAAGCAAAAGCGGAAGGAATGACCAAGTATTTCACGGGTAAACCCTGCAAGTTTGGGCATTTATCAGAAAGATACACAAGCAACACAAGATGTATTACCTGTGCGCGTGAATATATAAATTCTAAAGAATACAAAGACAAGAAAAGTCAATACAACAAAACATATAAAATAAATAATAAAGACAAGATTAGGGAGTATCAAAAAAAATACAGAAAAGAATATTTTGAACAAATGGATGATGAGAAAAAAAACAGTCACCGTCAAAAAAGGATGGAGTACTACTATAGGGTAGAAGCTGATAGAAGAAAAATTAGAACATTAACGACTGAACAATTAGAAAAAAAGAGAGAATATAACAGAAAGTGGAGAAAGAAGGATTGGGAAAGATACAAGTCTGAACCAGATTACCGCTGCAATAAACTGATCAGAAATATACTTCAAAGAACTTTAGAAGCAAGTAAGCAAGGAAAACATAGCTCTACACATGAAGTTCTAGGTTATACAGCAAAAGAGTTTAAAAAGCATATTGAAAAGCAATTTAAAAAAGGCATGAACTGGAAAAATCATGGGGAATGGCATGTTGATCATATATACCCAATATCAAAATTAATAGAGGAAGGGATAACAGACCCCCAAATTATAAATGCTCTAACCAATTTACAGCCAATATGGAAATATGAAAATTTAAGTAAACACAACCGTATAACAAACCTGTTATGATTCTCGGTATATACCTACCCAGAAAAGAAACTCCTTCACATACTCCACACTTTCGAGCTTTTTGCACAATTTTTAATCAAAAATAGGGCTATGTAGTGGCTGTGTCACCAATAAAATGGTGACACAGAAGTGACACGAATGACCAAAAACAGCCTGTGACACGGAAGTGACACAACTAAAAAAACACCTACAGCCCTTTAATAGCAAGGCTAATTATTTTTTTTAGTGTCTGTTATAGCGTAAACGATAGATTCAAAATCCGTTGCCTTTAAAAGCGTGCCGGTTCGAGTCCGGCCTCGGCTACCAAACACTAAAAACCTGAAGCATCTAGATGCTTCAGGTTTTTTTATGCCTGTCTTTTGAGCTTTTCCTTCTGCGAAATTCTTCCCTTATTTCATCAACCACTCTCCCACTACTGAGAATGTCTCCCACAAAATGCAACCAATGTAAAAAAGAATCTAATAGCTCGTTTTGAATTCAATATGACGAACGTCATTCAGCAAGAACGATATGCAAAAGAATAATATAGTGGGGCAGGACTGCGGACAGGTGGTGAGTGGGGAATACCCATGTCCCCTGCCCCATAATTCTTGCTATCGACTGACCTCAGAAATTATAAATAACGATCTTTAGTTAGATAGGAATCTTCAATAGCTGTTTAACCTAGTCTTCAACAGTGACAACCTTTGCCATCAAAAAAACTGCCTTGCCGAGCAGACATAACTCTCAAGCACACATCACTTATGCCGATTTTCACTAGCAAGTAACGGAACAATTCGGGAATAAGCTGGGTATCCTGAAATTAGTGCCACAACAATGAAGGATAAAGGCAGTATCTGCCAGAGGCTTTATGTATGGAAGGCTACCTGATTGACCCAGTCACTCAAAAAGCAACCTGGGTAAAGGATGTAAGGCCTGAGACTGTCGTTGGAACAACCCTGATGACATTTAAACTGTCTAATGGTGATACTCTTTTTCACGGATTAGAGGGAACAGGCTGGACTCTTGTTGAAGGAAGACGGGTTGAAGGAACAGCATTTCTTGTTGGAGGACGCACAACACCTGAAGAGTTCAAGGAAAAATTCAGTTTTGGCTTCGTTGTTGAACGAAAAAAATCCAATAATCTATACAAAAAAAGCCCCAACCAGTCGCGTTAATTTCTGGCATAAGAAATACAATTTCCTCCCATACTACGTACCTCCCAATAACTTCGGCAAAACAATAGTTCTTCCTTTTGTCACACGTCACCGGCCGACATAAAGCATGTGAAAAGCCCACAGGCACATTATGTAATGTTAACTAGCTACATTGTCATAAACGAGCACTTGACTCTCCTCCTTCATAAATGAGAACCTTAAAATACATTTCGAACTTTTTAGTTCACATATATCCCATTTATAAAGAGGTCGTTAACGATGGGGATCATGCCAAGTGACATCTTTCAAAAAACCCAATCACTGCTACAAGCACCATTCTATTCACCACAAGGGGTGCAAATCACACCACTACTTCAGTCAGAGTATTTATCCCATCAAATTGGTGGCCAGGTCCTGCTGAAATGCGAAAATTTACAAACAACAGGTAGCTTCAAAATTCGGGGAGCAACCAGTGCAATGATCAACCTTAGCCAAATTGACAAAAGCAAAGGTGTTGTGACTGCCAGTTCAGGAAATCACGGAGCTGCAACCGCTGCAGCAGCAAAAGCGCTTGGTATACCTGTAAAGATCTTTGTTCCAGAATCCATTAGCTCAACCAAGGAGCAAAAAATTCTAAGTGCCGGAGCGACACTGGTAAAAGTCCCAGGAAGTGCCGATTATGCCGAAACAGTTGCCTGTGATACTGCTAAAGAAGAAGGGCTAACCTATATCAGTCCCTATAACCATATCGATGTCATGGCCGGCCAAGGCACTATTGCCCATGAAATTCTGGCACAACAAAATAATATCGATGCTGTTTTTATGAGTGTTGGTGGAGGGGGGTTAATTAGCGGTGTTGGCAGCTATTTAACAGAAACAAGCCCTGAAATAAACACTATTGGCTGTTGGCCTGAAAACGCACCCGCCATGCACGAGTGCATGAAAGCTGGAAAAATCATCAGTGTCACTGAACAAAGCACGCTATCTGATGGCACTGCTGGCGGCATAGAGGAAGGTGCACTGACTTTACCCATCTGTCAAAAAGTCATATCTGACACCGTTCTGGTTTCCGAGAAGGAAATTATCAGCGCCATGTCCAGCATATACCATGAGCATGGATTTATTATTGAGGGTGCTGCCGGTGTAGCCGTAGCCGGATTAATCAAAAACAAAGATGCCTATCAGGGGAAAAAGGTGGTCATCATTCTTTGCGGAAAAAACATTGAACAAGGGGTATTCAATTCAGCATTAGGTTTGGCATAAATAAGGGGTGCAATAATGAAAGTCTTTAATCAATCTGAAATCATACAACACCTACCGAAAATAGATGATTTAGCTTCAGCTCTAAAACAAAGTTATATTGACTTTAGCGGTGGAAATTATGATATTCCACCCGTAGGGTGCTTGTCTCTCCCTCATGGCGAAATGCATATAAAATACGGACGGTCTTTTTCTTCACCTTATGCAGCCATAAAGATAGCATCTGGCAGTTATAACAATATAAAACAAGGACTCCCTGCATCCTCCGGCTGCATACTGATAGTTGATACAGAAACAGGTTTTCCTATAGCCTTGCTTCAGGATGAAGGACTGCTAACGGATATCCGGACATCAGTTTCCGGAGCAATGATGGCGAAACATTTCATGCCTGATGCCAATGAGATGGGAATTATCGGTTGTGGCACCCAAGGGTATTATCAGGCATTACACACTTGCCAAATGCTGGCTATCAACAAGGTTAATGCATTCGACCTGTCTCCAGAAAATGCAAAAGTCCTGAAACATAAGCTCCAACCTCATGATATTGAAGTAAAAATATGTGATTCGATTGAATGGCTTTGCAACCATTCAGATATTATTACAACTGTCACCCCAAGCAAAAAGGGGTATCTCGATGCCAGCTGGCTTAAACAAAAAGTATTGGTTAATGCCTTCGGTTGCGACACCACAGGAAAGCAAGAGTTAAAAAATAATGTCTTAACTCACGCCGGTCTTCTACTCGCTGATAGTTATAGCCAATGCACTGACCACGGTGAACTTCAATATGCAGACAACCATACAAAAGGGAAAGTGATAGAATTTGGGCAAACACTCAGCCAGCAAGCTGCCAATCATACGGGTATAATCGTTGCCGACTACACAGGCGTTGCCTGCCAGGATATTACGATAGCAACAATCGTTTATGATAACATCATGGCATTAAACCATGACAAAATATTTGAGCCTAATCAATAATGAGCGAACGAGCCGTACGATCAAATAAAGATCTCTTAATTCAACGCTATGCCAATATTGCAGAGGGTATAGCGTTACTTTTTTCAAGCTATGTTGAAGTTATTTTACATGACCTAGAATCACAGACCGTTGTATATATTGCTAACAATATTTCCAAACGAAAGCTGGGTTGCCCATCAAAGCTTGAGGAGATCGAATTTGATCTAAATGAAAAGGTTATTGGACCCTACGAGAAGATCAACTGGGATGGCAACAAAGTAAGGTCAACCAGCATAATACTCCGTGATGACTTAGCAGATCCCATTGGACTGCTTTGCATTAACTTTAAGACCTCAGACTTTCATTATGCCAGGGAAATTATAGATCGCCTGCTTGCTGGCGTGAATACCATTCCACAGCCAGAAAAACTGTTCAAAAATGACTGGCAGGAAAAGATTAATGTATTTATAAATAACTGGGTGGCTCAGAATAACACCAGCATTCACACATTATCCAGAGTCGATAAGCGCAACATTGTAGAAGAACTTTATGTTAATGGCGCATTTAAGGAAAAAAACTCACAGGACTATATTTCCAATGTACTTAATATGGGAAGAACCACTATTTTCAAATATCTAAAGGAGTGTAAAACAAGCTCAAAGTCAAAATAATAAATTTTGCATAAATAAGACACACCAAAGTTCTTGTAACTATTCAGCACCCAGTAAAGGAAGGTTGTCGTAATTCTTCATAGCTATAAGCAGGGCTTCGAAAACATTCTCACCCTGCTTTCTCGCCGATGAAACATAACTCCGTATCCGGCAGTACCATTTAGCCCCTTTTTCACTTCTGAAACAGCCAGATATTTTCTGCTTTACCTTGCCGTTGCGAACATCCTGCTCACTGCCGTTATTATCGAAGGGGATGTCAAAATCAGTCATGAATCTCAAGGTTTCTTCTTTAAACTCCACCAGTCGCTTGAAGAGGTTAAAGGCTTTGGTGTTTCTGACTTTATCCTCTCCAAGGCGTTGACGTCGTCGCTCCATGTACTCGGCTTCTTCGAGCTGTGCTTTTTTAGCAGTACGCTCGAAAAGCGAGTCGATACGCTTGCGGATAATTTCCGGCATAGCCTTCATGCCAAGCTTTTTGAACCCTTTCCTAAGATGGCAAGCCAGCCTTAACAAGCGTTGAAGCCGGGCTGCAAGATAATTGCAATCTCTGTCAACAACCCCCTGCAACTCCCTTAAGTGATGGGCGTTACAGAGCACATGGATGGCTGCGTAGCGAAAGTAGACTTTATAATGGTCATGCACAAGTATACCGGCAAATACCAGTAACACTCCCATTGCCTCAATAGCTTCATGACCTTTACTGGGGTCAAGGTGGTAGTATGTCCACTCCTCGGAACGAACGACATGCAGCCACCATAAAGAGCCCTTCACTCTCATGCCTGTTTCGTCAGCACCTGCAACTGGCACTTTTTTTAAGGCGTTAGCAATTGCTGCCTCTGTGCTAGCCAGACGGTCGTAGGCATTTGCCTGAAAAGTACAGATTGAACCGGGACTAACTTCAAGACCAAAAATATCGAAAAAGAATTGTGAAATGCGCTTGTACGGCATTAACTGGTATTGATACAGATAAACAGCCAGTGCTTGAGTGACCGGACCATACTGCACATACGAGTCAACACCCTTAGGAAAGCATGCTTGATTAGCATGTCCGCATGGGCATTCTTTGACTTCAGCCACATGCGCCGTTACTTCGAAACGGCCAAAACGTCCTGGATCAAATACCTGACGTTCAACAACGTCGGTTACTTTGATAGAAAGAAGCGACTGATGGCAAAGTACGCAGTTTTTAACCGAGTGATGCCGGATATGGTCTGGTTCCTCAGTTTGCTCCAGCGTAGAGCCTTTATGACCGTGTTGACCACCGGGCCTGTTATTTGACTTTTGCCTCAGGCTTTTGGGATTGGGTTTGTAATCTTCTCTATCACACTCAGGATTTTCCTCATTCTCACTGTCAGCATTTGAGTTTTTGGATGATGAGGGCTTATTGTAACCATCTGTAGACGGTGGCTTGCTGCTATTACGACTATTCATCTTGAGCTTATCAGCAAGCTCCTTGTTTTCATCCTCAAGACTCAAAACCTTCGACTCCAGCTCACCTACAGCAGCGAGAAGCAAGATAATGGCCTGTGTTTCGGGAGTAAACTGAGTCATGAAAACTTCTGGAAAAGGGTTTATATCAAAATGACATAAATTCGCGAAAAATCCAGATTAATCTGAGGAGGCTGAATAGTTACAAGTTCTTACCTATTCTTTCACCAAAACTATGGCCGTTATAAATCTGCAAAGCCAAAAAGTATTATTACCTCAGCGGCATCAACAGCATGTAATTTTTTCTTTTTAAATCAATTAATTAAAAAAAACCAATCATCATAAAAGAAAAAGCCAGTCAATAATACTGGCTTTTTCTCATCTTAGTTTTTACTACTTAAAAGATACACGTTTTTTATTTTTTTCTATGGTCGCTGCACCTACATATTTGACTTTATCAAGATCTTCCCATGATTTGAATGGACCATGTTCTTCACGGTATTTTACAATTTCTTCTGCAGTCTTGCGGCCAACACCGATCAACTGTTCATCAAGCTCTTGTACAGAGGCTGTATTCACATGAACCTTATTATGACTATGACTTTTCCCTGCTTGTACAGTTAAAGGAATTGACAATATCATGGGGGCCAGGAAGGCCAGTAACTTTTTATTCATCACTTAAACTCCTTGTGATGTAATCACTAATGTATTTTGAATATGCCTCTCGTATTGCAAATAATCCGAAAGGCTTACTTCTAGGTTTAGATCAAGCTGCCTTGATGTTCAATCCCCACGTAAAGACTAATCTGCTCTAACAAAGCATCCTTTATTCAAGAATTTCATGAAGGATACAGTTCTTTATCTGTTCACTATTATTGGATACAGTATTTTGACAGCCAATAACAATATCACTCAGAACCGGATCGAATGCTAACATCCTCTTCCAGTTTCCTAAAAGAGCATAACACCGTAGTTCAATGGTGCATCAAAGTAATTGATATTATTGTGCTTATTATCACTGGACTACTCAGCTATCGATACTACTTTGGACATACAGATCTACCCAACATATATAGAAATGCTATAGCCTATAGTGGTTTATTAGCTCTGATTATTTATCCATACTGTGGAATATACCAAAGCTGGCGAAATAGTAGTTTTATTAAAGAAATCAAAACCCTATTTATTGCTTACTCTACTCTATTCACAGCACTGGTTATTATTGCATTCAGCCTTAAAATAAGTGCTGACTATTCAAGAATGTGGACAGGCTACTGGTATCTAACAGGGCTTATTATCTGGTGTGGTACGAGATTAACTGCCCGTCATATCTTACACATTCTTCGCAGAAAGGGGTTCAATACACGCAGCGTTTTAGTTATAGGCTCAGGAGATCATACAAATCAGGTTGTAAAACATATTAACGATGCAGCGTGGACAGGTTTACGAGTTATTGGTGTAGTCCGTTCTAGCAGTCAAACCAGTGAAATAATTAATTATCCTATCGTATGTCACTTAAATGATTTAAGAGACTATCTTACCAAGAACCCTGTAGACCAGATTTGGATTGCTCTATCAGTGACAGAAAGTGAAAAGGTCAAGCATATCTTAAAATCACTGGAAACTAGCACAGCTGATATAAAGATGGTACCTGACTTACTAGGTCTCAAGCTGTTGAATCACTCAATTACTGAAATAAATCATATGCCTGTTCTAAATATCTCTGTTTCGCCAATGGAAGGCATCAATTATGTTATTAAAAATATAGAAGACAAAGTACTATCATTGTTATTTTTACTTTTGCTTAGCCCCATTATGGGTATCATTGCTATAAGTATTAAAATGACATCACCAGGTCCGATTTTATACAGGCAGGAGCGAATGGGCTGGAATGGGACACCTTTCAAAATGCTGAAATTTCGTTCAATGCCTGTTGATTCTGAAAAAGGTAAAATTCTATGGGGAAATGCAAAATCCAAAGATATAACACCTATAGGCAAGTTCCTCCGAATAACATCTCTTGATGAAATACCTCAGTTTATCAATGTACTTAAAGGTGATATGTCAATCGTAGGACCAAGACCTGAGCGAACAATATTCGTAGATAAATTTAAAGAGGAAATCAGACACTATATGAAAAAACATATGGTGAAGGCAGGAATTACTGGCTGGGCCCAAATCAATGGGTGGCGCGGTGATACGGATCTGGAGAAAAGGATAGAATGTGATATTTACTATATAGACCACTGGTCCCTTTGGCTCGATATAAAAATAATTTTTTCTACTATTATCAATGGGTTATTTAACAAAAACAACTACATCTAAAACCATAAAAGCACTACTTTAATGATAACCAGCCAATCGATTTCAAGCCCGTTCAACATTAAATTCACGCCACTTTTCTTCAACAAAACTCTCAAATTCCAGACAAAAACGGGTTGTTGAAAAACGCTCCGAAAGTCTTCTAATTTCTTTTGGAATATATAAGTCCCTGTTTTTTTCAAATAATTTAACAGCTCTACATATTTCTGAAGCAGATTGCTCATAAAAAAACAATCCCGTTTTATTAGAAATAATCGTTTCCGTTACCCCTCCTTTTCCGTAAGCAATCACAGGTGTTCCAGAGGCTTGAGCCTCAACTGGAGCTATACCAAAATCTTCTTCTGCAGCATAAATAAAAGCCTGACAATTAGCCATATATTCTCTCAATACATCAAAAGATTGATAACCTAATATCTCAATATTATTAGAGGCACTAGTCTTGAGCTTATTCATTTGTGGTCCATCGCCAATAACCACCAGTTTTTTGTCTGGCATGTTTGAAAATGCCTGGACAATCAAGTCAACTTTTTTATATGGAACCAATCGTGAAGCGGTCAAATAAAAATTCTCTTTTTCTTCTTTCAGCTGAAATGCTTCAACAGCAACATTTGGGTAAATCACAACTGAATCACGCCCGTATATCTTTTTTATACGTCGCGCAATGTATTTTGAATTTGCTATAAAGTAATCCACACCACTGGCAGATCGATAATCCCAATTACGAAAATTGAATAAAAGATAACGAACTAACCAGCTTCTGATACCTTTATTAAATCCTGATTCATTCAGATAAAGACTCTGAAGATCCCAAGCATAACGAACAGGTGAATGGCAATAACAAATATGCAACTGGTCTGGTCCTGTTATGACCCCTTTAGCAGCACAATGGCTACTAGAGATAATCAAATCAAATTTCCCTAAATCAAATTGTTCGATAGCTAGTGGAAACATGGGAAAGTAATTTCTAAAAAACTTTTTTGCCCTTGGTAAACTCTGTATAAAACTGCTTACTACAGATTTGTTTTTTATAAAAAAACGTTGTTTTTCTTCTAAAAAATCGACCAAAGAATAGATAGAAGAATCAGGATATATATTCAGTATTTGCTCCAATACTTTTTCTGATCCTGCATAGCTTTCAAGCCAATCATGTATTAGAGCCACATTCACTCAACCACTCCTTTGATTAAAATACCAATCAAAATAAATTTTAAAATTACGAATAGAATATATCTGCTAACTTTTTTGCAGTTAATTTCCAAGAAAAGCGATTTATATTTTTATTAGCTTTTATTCGGTAATCTAATCTTTGCTTTTCTTTAATATTGATAAGCTTAAGCATACCATTTGCAATATCATCAACGGACTCTGGATCTACAAAAATAGCAGCATCACCTGCAACCTCAGGCATAGCACTTTTATTTCCAGTTATCACTGGCACACCTAAGCTCTGAGCTTCAAGAAGAGGCAAACCAAAACCCTCATACTTTGAGGCAAAGCAGAGCCCTATGCTTCCTTTTAACAAAGCCACTTTATCTTCTTGATTAACATAGCCAAGCGCTCTAACTGTACCTGACTCGACAAGTATAGTTAGTTTTTTCTCGAGTTGCTGATCCCTTCCTAAGTCCCCTATAATGACTAATGTAATATTGTTATTATAAGCATTAATTATTTTATCAAAAGCGTCTACTATAGTAGATAAATTCTTCCTTGGCCGACTAGACCCAATAAAAACCAAATATCTACCCTGTAAATCGAACTTTTCTTTAGCCAAACTATTACAACCATCCGGAAGTTTTGGTAATTTGGGAAGGCTTGCAGAAATATTAACAACTTTATTTTTTTTTAGTTTATATTCATTTTCAATTTCTCTGGCAGAAAAATCTGAAACAGAAACAACTTTCTTAGCAAATTTAATTGCAAAAAAATACATTATCTTAATAAAAAACAATCGGGCTTTATTTGCTGCTTCACGAGGATAGTTATGGTATGCACAATCATGAATTGTAACTACATTCTTATTGAAGCATAAAATAGGGTGTACTGGGGATGATGAATAAATATAATCAATATTATCTCTCAATAAAACAAAAGGTAAGATAATTTGTTGATATAAAGCCAGTGGCATTTTCTTCTTAACCAGCCGTAAAAAGACATTATCTCTTTCGCTAGAAATTTTAAATGGAAGATCTGATGTATAATAAACATAAAAATCAATAGAACTATTTTTCACAAGTTCTTGTAAAAGATTTTCAACAAAACATTCAATCCCAGAATACCGACAGTATGGTATAAGATTAATTGCTATCCGCATCGGAAAATCTTTCAAATAATCGTTTGTATGCATCAATACTATTAGCTAATGAAAAGTCCATAGCACGTTTATAAGCCTTCTTCGCTTTAGTCTTATAAGCAGCAGGATTGGATAATATTTTAATGATTTTTTCTGCCATCACATTAGAATTTTTAACAGAAACCAATTCACCAAATTCACCATTATTCAGTATTTCAGATGGCCCAAAGTGACAATCGGTAGCTATAACTGGTGTTTTACATATCATTGCTTCGACAATAGATAGTCCAAATGATTCATAAAATGAGCTATGGACAAAAACATCAGCTTTTCTCATATAGGGATAAGGGTTTCTTTTATATCCTAGAAACTTAATACTTTCATCAACACCCAACTCCCTACTTAAGTCTTTCCATTCTTGCATACCTGCCCCATCACCTATTACTAGCAACCTTGCAGCAGGAATACTATTTTTAACTTTCTTAAAACAAGTTATTAACGTTGACAAATCTTTCTGTAATGGATCCAATCGACAAACAGTAACAATAACGGGTTTATCTTCGAATAGCATTTCATCAAAATCACAAAATGATCTACTTTTTATTGCCTCAGTATTAATTGGATTATATAGACAGGAAACCTTATTAGAATTCAAAGAAAATCTATTACAGGTATCCTCCAACAAAGCTTGACTCACTGTAACAAAATGAGCAGACAAACGGTAAGAAAGAGGTATCAACAACTTAACCCATTTATTAGCCAGCCTAGGAAGTATTGACGAGGCCGGGGCATGATCTATAAATACATGTTTTTTCCTTAATCCCAGACATGTACTTGATAAGAGCGTAAAAACACGCATATTTAATGCAGATTGATCTAGTATTAAATCCGGCCTAAATTTTCAAAAGCATTCTAATAAAAAGAAGGTATGATATTTGCTGAATTATTGGATTCAATCACTTCAAAACCAACATTTTTTCTTATACAAGAATCCAGTAAAATCTGTTTTTTTATTTATAGAACGAACATCTATACTAACAACAAACAATTCATATTTATTATTATTTAAAAAAGCCTCAAACAAAGTTTCAATAACTTTTCTACCACCACCAATATCACTATCAAAATCATTATGAACCAACAATATTTTCAATAATTTCTACCCATATAAGACAAAGTCAAAACCCTAAATTCCTTAAACAAAAAAAGAGAAATAATGCCTATTAAATATGCAGAAATAGTTGCCATTGCAGCACCCACCACACCAAAATTTGAAATAGCATAAAAATTAAGAGGAAAATTTACAATAAAAGCCACTACAACCCTGAATCTATTAATATCAAACATACCCTCTACAATTAGCATTTTATCTAACAATATAATCAATGACATTACAACCAACTGAAATGAAATAAATGAATAGGCTTCACCAACAGGAGAATAATTTTCATCAAAAAAGAACCTCAACAAAATAGGAAAAGCAATAGAAAGAAAAACGTATAAAAAAAACCGCTCCAAAAATCATAAAGAAAGAAAAAAATTTTAATTGATTTAAAGTATTCATCCTTCAGATTCTTTCTTATTTTAAGGAGATATGGGAGCCAAGCCTCACTAAAAACAATACCTATAATAAAAAACGGCTCTACAAAACGAAAAGCCATTCCATAAACCCCTGCTTCGACAGAACCAAGTAGATGAAATAGCATAAGCTGATCAACTTTTGACAACCCTGCCACTAACAACCCAGTAACAACCAATCTTTTTCCAATACTAAAGTACTTTTTTAATTTAGCAGAATCAAATCCAACAAAAGAAAAAAAATCTAACCAAAACTGGTGTGAATTTCAAATATAGCAAAGCACAAACAAAGAATTCTATACAATAAGCAGCACCCAAAAAATACAATGGAAAATCATATAAAACAAAAACAATCTTAGCCAAAAAACCAACAACAAAACTAAAAAAATCAATGCTAGCAATCAGCAACCCATTCTCATTAGCCAACAACACATAACGACCTACTGTTAAACTATCGAAAAGTAATACCGAAATCATTAACAGTGAAAAAATCAAACTCCCAAAATCTGTATTTAAAATAATAATTAAAGCAGTAAAGAACCCTAAAATAGCACCCATTAATCTCAGCCACAGGGCAGAACATACAACTTTATTTACATCACCGGAATCAATAACTTCCTTTACAACATATGAATCCATACCAAATGATGAAAGCGGTAGCAGTATACCTATAAGCGCAAGACAATATGAGTAATACCCGTAAAGCTCCAACCCCAGATGGTTAATAACCATCAAATTTACAAACAGTGACAAGAACAATCGAAAAACTTTATCAAGAAAAAAAAACATAAAGTTTTTCTTTACTAAATTAGCTGTTATTTTCATTACTAAGTAGTCACGCAACTGCTAACAGATAAAAATAACTGTACGTCCGTATTTATAAAAAACATCTCCATTCCAATTTGGTTATACTCATTGCCAAACACCATTAATCTCGCTGTTGTCACGATGAAAACTGTTGATCCAGTAACCGATGTCGCAGTCATAAAAACATTGAGAGAAGCTCTCCGGCACGGGCCATATCCTTACCTAAGGGAAAGGGCTCATGCTGTTTTACTCAGTATACGTGGTTATTCTATGAGCGAGATTGCTGCAATATTTGAAGTTCGATATCAGACAGTATCTGACTGGATTGATGCCTGGGATGATTATGGCCTTCGCGGTCTGTACAAAAAACATGAGGGTGGTAAACCACCTATCTATACTGACCAGGAAGCACAACGCATTAGAGAGATTGTCTCCGAGGAACCTCGCAGGCTGGCTTATGTTCAAACAAAGATTGCAGAGGAAACCGGGAAGACTGCCTCAAAACAAACTTTGTCGAGACTTTTAAAAAAAGCTGGGACTTGTTTATAAGCGGTTTCGTAAGGCTTGCAGTCATAAGCGCAACGAGGAGCAGTTCAGGTGTTGCCAGTCTGCCTTGAAAGAGGCTCAAAATGCTGAGGATAAAGGGCTTGTCAATCTGTTTTACTTTGATGAATCTGGTTTTAGCCAAGAGCCTTGTGTCCCCTACGGCTGGCAAGAAAAAGGCTCACAGCTAGAAATACCCTCTGTAAAAAGCAAGCGTATCAATGTGCTGGGGTTTATGAATCGTGCCAATGACCTTTTCTACTACCCAGTAACAGGTTGTGTTAACAGCGAAACGGTTATCAGTGTCTTTGATGATTTTGCCACCAGGATGGAAGATCCCAAGTACAGTTCTAATGATCGCTATACCATCGTCATGGTGGATAATGCCAGCATTCATACCAGCAAACTTTTCAGAGAAAGAGTAATAGACTGGGCGATTGAGAAAAAGCTTTTAGTCTGTTTTTTACCAACCTATTCACCTGAGCTAAACCTGATAGAAATATTGTGGAGAAAAGTGAAATATGAATGGCTGAACTTACTGGCAATAATGAACTTCAAGGAATTTGAGCAAGAGGTCAAACGTGTATTTGATCTATTTGGTCAAGAATATCTGATTTCGTTTGAGTGACTACTTAATAACTAATTTAGCTACTTAACACTTCAAAACCTTCTCGCTTCAAAGGGGTATATAACCAATCAACAAGGTTTGAGTTTGTATGAAAACCATTTACATATTTCAACAATAACTCTCTGGTTCTTTTATAATCATGGGAGTCAGTTGATGCTGAAATCTGATCTAAAACTAAACATAGTTCCTCCCATGCCAACATTTCTTCATTTGCCTGAAAAATCCGTTGATGAACAGTATCATTTAACACATCACCAATTAGAAGCTCTTCATATAACTTTTCCCCCGGCCGAAGGCCCGTGTATAAAATTTCAATATCACCATCCAGGTTAGTATGATCCTTCATGGTCATACCTGATAAAGAAACCATTTTTTTTGCAAGATCAATAATTTTAACCGGCTCCCCCATATCAAGAACAAACACTTCTCCACCATTTGCTAATCCACCAGCCTGGATTACCAACTGTGCTGCTTCCGGTATAGTCATAAAATATCGGCAAATATCAGGGTGGGTTACAGTCAATGGCCCACCTACCCTGATTTGCTCACGAAATATAGGAATTACAGAGCCACTAGAGCCTAATACATTACCAAAACGTACCATGGTAAAGCAGGTATTATTTTTTTTAGGTGAAAAGCTTTTATTCTGAAATTTATCTGGGTGATAAAAGTCAACAAACACTTCTTTGCTAAGTCCTTGAAGAACCATCTCAGCCAAACGTTTAGAAGCTCCCATGACATTAGATGGTCTGACTGCCTTATCAGTAGAGATCAATACAAACCGTTCAACATCTGCCAAAATAGCTGCTTGAGCAGTGTATAGAGTTCCTAAAACATTATTTCGAATACCCTGGGAAAGATTATATTCAACCAGAGGCACGTGTTTGTAGGCTGCGGCATGATAAACTGTATTAACCTTGTACTCCTTCATTATATCTAGCAAACGTTCAGGGTCATTAACCGATCCCAATACAGGAATTATAGATAGATCGAGCCTCTGAATATCACTTGCCTTTTTTAACTCTTGATCAATGCTATATAATGCATACTCTGAAACTTCGAATAATACCAGTAATTTTACTTTATTATGTATAATTTGACGGCATAACTCAGAACCAATAGAACCACCGGCCCCTGTAACTAATACAACCTTATTTTTTATACATTTCTCCAGTAGTTCTGGAATAGGCGACACCTCTTCACGCCCTAATAAATCACCAATTTCAATATCCTGAACTTCCTCAACCTTTAACCGCCCACTGGCAACATCAGAAAGATTTGGCATTGTCCTAATAGGCAAGCCGTACTGTTCCAGTCTTTGAATGATTTCCTTCTTTTTTGATCTTGACGCTGAAGGTATAGCTAATAATATCTCTTCAACTGGTTGATAGTTTAGTAAACGCGGTAAGTTTTCAGCACTATAGGTTCGAATACCAGAAATAAACCGATTATTTAATTGTTCATTATCATCAACAAATGCCAAAGGATTATAGTCTTTGCGACTTTTCAAAGCATAAAATAATTGCTGACCTGACCTGCCTGCACCAAAAATAATAACAGGTTTTCCTTCAGGTTGATTAAAGCGTGTAGTCGAACTAAATATAACCCTCAACAATTCAGGTAAAGAGTATCCTGACAAGATACCCCGTATTGCAAACCGTAACCCAACGATAAAAACCATTGTCAATAATATATAAATCAAAGGGACTGAACGGGGAATAACTGAATAGTTCCCTATCAAATAATAAACTGCGAATAATGAAAAACAGGCAAACATACAACCCTTACAAAGCCCTAAAATAGCATGGTGATCAATATATCGAAGAACAATATGATATAATCCAAGTGATATAAAAATAGGCAACACAATGAAAGGAATAAGAACAAAGAGAGCCATAAATTCGACAATTATATCAATAGGATTATCAGGCAATAGTCGAATATAAAATGAAAGAAAAAGGCTAGCACAAAAAACAAAAATGTCGGAACCAACAACAATTCCCCATTTATAAAATCTAGGTAAATTCAGCACAAACTTTTCCATAAGTTTTATTCTAATCAATACTCATCTTATTGTTATTAACGAAACTTAACTCGATCTCCTTGACCACTTCCAGTTATTGTCATAAAAATATATTTAAAATAATTTATTAAATTCATAGTCTTAATCATTTCCGCATCCATTTCTACTAGCCTATCGGGATCCGACATATCAACACCATTAACCTGAGCCAAACCTGTAATTCCTGGAAGAACATCATAAACACCAAGACTATCTCTAGCTTCAATTAATTGGCTTTGATTAAAAAGATTAGGTCGAGGCCCAACCAAACTGATATCCCCCTTAAAGACATTCCAAAGCTGTGGTAATTCGTCTAGTTTGGTTCTCCGTAAAAGGCCTCCTAAACGGGTAATTGAATCTACTGAAACCATATGGGTAGCTACTGACTTAGTAGCTACTTTCATTGTTCTAAACTTAATTATTTTAAAGGGCTTTTTATGATAACCGACACGCTCTTGATAAAACAAGGGTGAACGATTATCGAAAAAGACAACAATATAAATAATCATGAGTATAGGAGAACCAAAAATCAATCCCACTGAAGAAATAAAAACATCAAAAAAACGAAGCAATTTTTTATCATCCTCTTTTTTTATTTTTAATATAATCAGAAACTGTAGCATCAATCCCATTCTTTACTGAAAAAGGGGGGCTCCATCCCAGCAATTTCTCAGCTTTCGAATAATCAATTTGCAAATCTCTAATAAGCCGATCAATAATCTTTGTTTTAAAAGTAACTGTTCCAGTCATTCGGATAAAATTAGAAGAAAAAGGAAATAAACGACACGGCCTTCCAAGAGAAGACCGTATCATTCGAAATAAATCGGATAAAGACAACGTTTTATCATCAGACACTAAAAAAACCTGATTTGCTGCAGCAGGATGTTTAATACACTTAATAATAAAGTCTACTAAATTTTCTACATATATCATGCTACGCCTATTGTTTATTGATCCAAATGGTAAAGGAATTCCGGTATCTGCAAGCATCATGAGACTAAGAAAGTTACCTTTTACATTACCACCATAAACAAGTGGGGGCCGAATGATAACAACTTCCATCCCTGTTTCAAGTGAGATATTACGGAGACTAGCCTCAGCCTCAGCCTTTGAAAGACTGTAAGGATCTGATGGCATTATCTTATCTGTTGTACAAAAAGGCTTACCAGGCAGACTATACTCACCATTAACTTTAATAGTACTGATGAATATAAAACGCTTAACTCCAGCCTTTGCTGCTTGCCTAGCTAAATTATTTGTGCCAAAGGTGTTTATTTTACGGTAAGTGCTTAAGGGATTTTCAGAGATATCATCTAGCAAATGAACTTGTGCTGCACAGTGTATGACAATATCAACTCCCTTTAACGCACAATTAAAATCATTTTCATCAGATAATGAACCATAAAAGAATTCATATTTTGAATCCAGTAATTCCTTACGACCCAATATCCTAACATTGTATGCACTAAGTTTGGCAAGCAATGCTGAACCAACCACACCACTGGCACCAGTAAGCAAAATATTCAAATAATTACTCTCCTGAGTAAAGCTTCAAGTGGGTGGCAATCACACGATTAATATCAAATTCTCGTTCAGCAAAATGCCGCCCCGCTGAAGCCATAAATTTCCTTCTATTTTTATCTAGGCATAGTTTTTGAATTGCTTGAGCCAAAGCAATTGAATTTTTTGGAGGAACTAAAAGCCCAGTCTTGTTTGGAATAATTGCATCACGGCAACCAGGAACATCTGTTGTAATCACTGCCCTGCCACTCGCAGCTGCTTCAATTAATGCTTTAGGTAAGCCTTCTCGATAAGAGGGCAACACAACAATATTAGCTTTTGACATCGTTTGTGATACATCTTTAGTAAATCCCCAATACTCAATCATACTTTCATTACACCACTGCACAATCTCCTCAGATGTAATTGATTTTGGATTCTCGTCAACAGTACCAACCATAGCCATACGACATTTTACACGGATACTTTTTAGTATCCTTGCAGCCTCAACAAACTCATATACCCCTTTATCAGACAATAAACGAGATACTAAGATAATGACAGGAATGCCTTCTGGCTCATTCTGAACTGAATACTGGTCCAGAAAAACGCCAGACCCTTTAATCATAACAGTTTGCTGCTGTTCAATAATACCAAGATTTTTAAATAACTCCCTGTCACTTGGGTTCTGAAAAATGACTGTGGTTGCTGGGTGCCTCATTGCTAATCGATAGAACAAACTAACAAATCTTCGCAGTAAGCTTGCTTTAATCTCTTTGGTAACAAAGATATAACCCAACCCAGAAATTGATACTATTCGTAAACACTGTTTTAACCCTCTAGAGGCAAGGCCAGCATATAAAACAGGCTTTATAGTCACCATATGCAGCACATCAGGTACAATTTCATGAATTAATTTTCTTATAGCTAAGAATGTGCTTAGTTCACCAGACAGAGAAGTTCCACTTCGACTAATTGGTAAATCATGGAGGATCAAACCATATTCATCTAATACAGATTTCTTATCAGTAAACTGACATGCCAAATGCACTTCATAACCGGCTTTTTTTGCAGCAAGGGCAATAGGTAAACGATGCGATACAAAAAACCAGTCAACATTGACTACAAATAAAAGCTTTTTTCTCATATACGATAGGTCTCATACCATTGCTGAAACATCAAAACATCCCATAAATGGTATTGCCAATTGCGTTTTCCTGAAAGGTGGTCTGACCATTTTTGACGAATTGGAGCAGGGTTAAAAAAACCTTCATCACCAAGACGTCTTTCACTAAGTAACGTTTCAGCCCAGTCTCTTAATGGACCTCGAAGCCATTTATCGATAGGCACACCAAAACCCATCTTAGGGCGTTCTATTAGTTTTTTTGGTACATAACGATAGAGCACTTGACGCAAAATCCATTTACTTTGACCATTTCGTAATTTCAGGTTTTTGGGTAATCTCCAACCAAACTCAACTACCCGATGATCGAGGAATGGGACACGGCTTTCAAGTGATACAGCCATCGCTGCACGATCAACCTTGGCCAATATATCATCAGGTAAATAACTTAAACTATCCAGCAGCATCATCTCTTGCACACCATCAAGCCCAAAAAAATCGGGACGATGACCAGTAAGAAATGTTGGTGGTTCAGTACTATTCAATACAATATCTGATGGTTTCGGCCAATGTGTGACAAAACCTAAATATAGTTCATCCAATGATTGTGAACTTAAAACTCCAGCCCCTTTATATAACTTATCACCAAAATTCGGATAGCGGGAAGCACCCGGTATTAATTTCGCTAATCTAGTCCAGTCACTTGGTGAAAGCGATTTCAATAATGCAGCCAACACCTGCCTAATAGACACTGGAGCCAAACGTAATTTACGCCACAAGCTACTACTTACTTGATATCGATTATATCCACAAAACAACTCATCTCCTGCGTCACCAGAGAGCGAAACAGTAACTGACTGCTTTGCCAACTGAGACACTAAATAGGTAGGAATCTGAGATGAGTCCGAGAACGGTTCATCATAAATAATTGGTAACTTTTGAATTACCGCCATCGCTTGCTCAGGAGTTACATACAATTCAGTATGGTCAGTGCCAAGATGCGAAGCTACTGCTTTGGCATGTACTGCTTCATTATACTCAGCTTCATTAAAGCCAATAGAAAAGGTTTTAACTGATTGGGATGACTGCGCTTGCATCAAAGCAACAATCATGGAGGAGTCAACGCCACCGGATAAAAATGCACCTAATGAAACATCAGCTGTCATCTGCTGGCTGACAGCATTATGAAGTAACGTATCAAGCTCATCTATTGCCTGCTCTGTAGTACCACTATAGGGTCTTGCAATCCCGAAATTAGCTACGTCAACTAATGACCAGTATGGGCAACTTATGGGCTGTTCCTGTTTACGAAATTCAGACAAGCTTAACTGTAACCAGTGGCCAGGCAAAAGCTTGTGAATACCACAATAGATTGAATAAGGTGCAGGTATATAATTATGACGCAGCTGCAAAGCAATAGCATTATGATCAATTTCACCAGAGAAAGAAGGGTGAACCCGAAGTGCTTTTAGTTCAGAACCAAACAGAAAAACACCATTTTGCCAACCATAGTAAAGTGGCTTTTCTCCTATGCGATCTCTTGCCAAAGTTAATGTTTTACTGTGTTTATCCCATACAGCAAGAGCAAACATTCCTCTACACTTTTCAAGTGTCGCCTGAATTCCCCAAGTCTCTATACCAGCAAGCAATGTTTCAGTATCTGAATGCCCATTCCAAGAGTAATTGATAGGAATTAAATTTCGAAGCTCCTTATGGTTGTAAATTTCACCATTAAAAACGATTAAATAACGTCCACTTACTGAGGACATTGGTTGGTGCCCAGCAGGTGAAAGATCAAGTATAGAAAGCCTTCGGTGTGCAAACCCAATTCCACAAGTAGAATCTAACCATATACCAGCATCATCCGGCCCCCTATGGGCAATTGCATTGCACATTGCTTTAATTTCTATACGTCCACTTTCTAACCCCGTATAAGAACCAGTAAAAAAACCTGAAAATCCACACATCCCCCCAACAACTCCTAAATTTTAGTAAATCAAAGCAAAGGTCTGTAAGTAATCAAATCTGATGTACTAATAATTGACGCTAGCCTAAGTGTTTTTTTATTTTCAGGAGCTCTTACGCTCATAATCTAAGAGTCGCTGGGCTGTAAAAAAAGAATGATATTCTTTATTAGAAATTTTAATTGGAATTACTGAAAGTTCATTTAATATGTATTCATTCAAAACAGCAGAAGTGAAATATTTCCCATCTATTTCCCTAGCATTCAAAATTGCCTGCATTGCAAACTGTGAAAATTGCCAGCCTGATTTAAAATAATAAAGGCCTGCAACTGCATTTCGACTGACAGGGTTTTTCTCAATAGCTTCTACTATTACATCATCAGAAATATGAACATAAGACCAGCGAGGATGTACCGACTCAAAAACAGGACAAGCTGCATCAGGGTCACGAGATCTTATTTTTCGCATCATTGCCTTTAGGGTATTCTTTTCAAATATCTGATCTGTATTTGCTATAATTAAAGGCGTATCTTTAGCAAACTGTTCAGTTGCCATCAAAACTGAACACAAAGCTCCTGCGGTATCTTTTTGTATGCGAATTATATTGGCCATATTTTCAGTTAATAGCTTTATAGTGCTATCCAGGTGAAACCGCTTACAGTCTTCATTTCTAAGTATTGCAGTAAAAGTAATCTCATCATCAATTTCTTTTAAATTACAAATGACATTCTGAATTAGTGGCTCTCCATTAATTTCAACCAATGGTGAAGGGTAACTATACTCAAGCTCTCCTGCAAGAGGGATTATACCAGCCATTGGCATAACAATATTAATCATCAAATAATGCCTCCTTCACATCGAGAAATTTCAGTTCTAATACTTTGAAAATTGACATCACTAACTGTCGTCACTTCCATAACATTTGCCCCAGAAGCCTTAGCTGCAGCTATACCATTCGGATTATCCTCAACAATCAAACATTCTTTTGGACTGAGGCAAAGTCTATCAATAGCTTTCAAATATATTTCAGGAGACGGTTTACCATTAGTTACATCTTGATTTGATAAATAAAAATCGAGATAACGATCCAAAGCAGCTCTCTGCATCATTAATCCAACAGTATTGCGAACTGAATTTGAACAGACTGCAATGCGATACCCTTCAGAATACAATTTAGATAGCGCATATTGGTGATGAAATATTGGGCGACAGCGAGTAGCAACTAACTCCATTGTATATACCTGTTTGAGTTCATTGAGAAACTTATGGAGTGCACGAGGGAGACCTCGCTCTATTGTAAGCATTTCAAGTTTCTTCTTGGTGGGTAACCCATCATATGTTACAAGATGGTCGTACCTGCTAATCTCCATCCCAAATAACTCTAAAGCACGGTTCAGTGCCTCATAATGCCAGTCCTTAGCATCAATCAAAACACCATCCATATCAAATATGACTGCTTTAATCTTTGAGTACATTAAAAAATCCCATTGCTTCATTGACTAAATCGGTGCAAAGATAAAGTCGATCTTCACCCTGAAATAAAGTTAAGTCTGACCACAACTTTTTATGATTATGACCATGCAGCTCAGGCGATACAACCGCAACACATTTTCCTTTATCAAGCCAAAAATTTATCAAACTGGTCTAGTATCACTCATCATTAAATGCATCTAACCAAATCCATTTTGCAGAAGATACCAAAGCATTTTTCTGCTCATACTCACTAATACGGGCGGCAAATGGTATTTTGTGATGCATATAACCAAGCATATCAGGAATAGACATATCAAAAAAAAAATAGTTATCTATTTTATGCTTTTTTAAAACTTCTATAAGTAAACCCTGAAGACCATCAGATTTTATATTGAAAGCTAGACAAGAGCTGTAGCCTTTAATTATATAATAGGAAAGCAGATCTTCTAAACTCAACAACCACCGGCTAAAACCGGTAGGTTCGTATTACGAACTGAAAGTCCAGATACGCGTCAAAGACGCGTTGAACCTAGCCCTCGGTCCTAAAATTATCATTAACTCTTGGCTCAAAGTGATGGTCTAAATACTCCTTAATCATTTCTTCTGTAACTTCTCCTGAGGTCACGCAAAAATACCCTCTTGCCCAAAAATGTCGCCCCAATAACGTTTACGTAATAATGGAAAATTTTCAAACAGCTTTGCTGAAGATCTCCCTTTTATTCGACGCATAATCTCACTCGACGCCAAATTAGGCGGTGCCGACAAAAGCAAATAAATATGATCTTTACTCACAACTCCTTTTAGAATCTCTATTTCAAAAGCCTGGCAAGTCTCCCGTATTAGTTCCCTTGCTCTGAGAGCTATGTCTCCCTTTAAAACCTGATACCTATACTTTGTCACAAAGACAAAATGATATTGAATCTTAAAAACCATATGGCTTCCGTATCTATATTCCATCGCCAAACACTCTCTAAATGCCCGGAAAAAAAACTATCATAGCTAAAGCTCGGCTAAAGCCGGTGGTTTTAACCTTTTAGGAGACTAATAAATGAGATATCCACTAATGGAGGGTCATGAGAAATAACCAAACGACCATCAAAATCACAAATATCTGTTTCTATACCAAATCCTAAATCTAATGCTGATATCAAGGCTAATCGAAAATTTTTATGACTGTGATTATCCCAAAACATCCGATGAAAAAATAGCCTCATAAATTAACACCTATAGTGTAATAATTTGGTGAGACGCTGTTCAGTGAAACTGTTGATATATCCAATGCCCAGCCATTTTTTCAATAAAAGCTGAGGCCATGAGTTTTCCTCCAGACAATGTTCGGCGCCAATCCAAGTATTTCGATAAGTTTTTTGTAGCAATCCCTTTAAACCAGTCATTGATCCCGCTTTTCAAGTGACTGTGATAAGCATTGACATGTTGGAGATGGAATACACCATCTATGACTGTTCGCCCCGCAGTTACAACCAGCTCTTTTAAAACAGCATTGAGTTTTTTAGCAATGATTTCGTGTTGGGCTAGCGCATCTGCACATAAGGGTGTTTTTGGTGCTATGCGCCCTTCCAGGCAGCTCAACATATCCTCCCACCACATATGCTCAAGAACACCTGAAACAATATTTCTTTGACGGTCACAGGCAACCAAAACTAGAATTGTCTTAACGGGTTTCTTACGCTGAGTGTTTACCTTAGACGATCGCAACCGTTTTTCTCCACCCCGCTTCCTGGTGGGTCTATTGAGGTTTCGCTCTCCTTTTCTGGATTCTTTGAAGAAGATTTCATCTATCTCGACAATACCTGTTAATAAATCCACTTGGTCTCCTTCTATAATCGCCATCAAACGATGACGCCAATGAAAGGAGGTGTCTAATGAAATACCGCTTTCACCAGCAGAAGGCCGCAATGTCATCGAAGTTGTCATGCAAGTGAGGTATTGATCCAGAGCACCCGTTGCTTTTAGATAAGCCAAAGGCGTCCCTGTTAATGCATTGAAAGTGCGGTGGCATTTTTTGCATTGATATCTCTGTCGTCCCAATTGGTAGCCAAATTTACGAACGCTATCACTGTGACAGAAAGCACACCTTGGATGAGCACCGAAGTTTTTCTCTATTCGGAGAATCAGCTTGGATGGTGCTGGCTGGGAATCAGTTATGGCAGACTACAGAGCTTTTAACTGGTCAGGGCTTAGTTCTGTCAGGGACTCAAGGAGCTGAAGAAACTCTGTATGCTTCATGAGGAAACCCTCATGTTGAATAATCAACAACCCCGCCCCAAGGGGCTGGGTATGAAGCTAGCTCTTTGAGTAGTTCGCCGCAAGCGGTGGGGAATACGACCCCAAGAGATTTAACTGAACAGCGCCTCACCAATAATTTCATAATCAACTTGAAAATCATCACATGGATTTAAAAATCAATGAAATTTATTTTTCATTTTTTAAATAAAAAAACTCTAAGGCTTGCTATCAAACAATCACCCCCCCACAAAACACAAAAAAAATCAATTAAAAATATGGGGCTTTACAAGATAACTAGTACAAATTGTATTTAACTAGTTGTTTTAGAGTACAAATTTGCTCTTTGAGGTTAGAGTGGTTAAATCGCCACTCACATTCTTTCAGAAACAGGTGAAAATGTTCACTTGGGATACCATTAAATTTTCTCATATGTCGCTTTGCCTGATTCCAAAAGTTTTCAATACCATTGATATGATTCTTCTGACTAGCAAAGTGGGTACTATGGTTGATTCGAAAATGCTTAAAGCCTGATACATCAACAAGTACGTCATAGCTCAGAAAGTTATCCGTATACACGATGCTATCAGGTTTAACTTTATCCTGAATAATGGGTAGCAGAGTTGTAGACTTAGCATTTGGGATAATCTGCGTATAAACCTTTTCACCACGCTTGAGAATGCCAAAAACAGGAACCTTTCCGGCAGCACCACGGCCTCTTTGACCTTTACGTTTACCTCCAAAATAACTTTCATCGATTTCAATTTCACCACTAAAAGCTGTGCTTTGCCCAACACGGCTATAGATAAGTTCTCGAAGGCGGTGATAATAGAATGCAGCAGTGTTTTTGTTAACATTGACTAAAGCACTTGCAGTTCGAGCAGTAGTACCTGCAATGAACTATTCAATAAGGCGCTCTTGCTCGTACTGGCTTAAACGACACTTTCTCATGTGGGCAGCCTAGATCAAATACTTTATCTAGGACAGCCCCTAAATATTATTTAAAACTGCTAAATCAAAAATCACTTTATATTATTTTATCATCTATAAATTCGTAAACTAAGAAAACCACTTAGGGTAGACATTAAGCCAAAAATCTTACAAATCGTGAAATTGAAACCATATTGAACTAAACCTCTATAAAAAGCACATAATTTTTAAAGTGTAATTCGAGATAAATTCTCAACATGATTTTAGTTCGATTTAAAAAATCACTTCGCTGTTTTTTTGAGCAAATGATCCATCATTCTTAGAGGCTGTTTTAAATTCACACAAGCCGCTTAACCATTATTCGAATCATCCATGTATAAATAAAAGATTCTGAATTCACTAATTATTGTAACGTTGAGACCACCACCTTGCTCATGCAGCATAAGCAGGTATGACAGATAAAACATCAACGCAAAAAATAACAAAAAACAGCCATCCCTGATTGAAGCTATCATTTCAGCCATTATAAGGCGCAGTCGAAACCTGAATGAACGTATAGATGGATTAAACGTGTTCTGGAGTCAAAATGCAAAGCTGAGAGATTCATCTCATGCTGATAGTACCGGTCGCTCTAGATCGATACTATGCTTTTTGGGGTAAATTTAATGTCTAACCTAAGAATAATACCATACCCAGACTTGTATATACAAAAAGCTAAATTCCTGCATACAATCTTAATTTAACACATTGGCTATGTTCCCCTAAACGGTTGAACACCCCAATGCTCTGCGAGTCCAGTGACAAAACCACCTACCGTTAGTGTATTTCGGCTAGATAATATACGACGCCAACTGAGATAATGAGAGAGATACTTTGTAGCCACACCATGAAAAGTATTTCTAATCCACTGTTTCAAATGACTGTGGTAAGCATTGACGTGCTGAATATGGAATATACCTTCCAGCACACGCTTTCCGGCTGAAGTATTCAATTCCTTTAAAGGAAAAGCCAGTTTACGAGCCAGTGATTCATGCGCCAAACTGGCATCAGCACAAACAATAGCATCAACTGATATGCGACCTCTCAGGCAATGAACCAAAGCATCGGCGCTTTCATTCTCAAGAACACCATCAACGGTATTATCTTCCCGGTCGCGAGCTACCATAACGGGTATCCTCCGAGCCTTTACCTTGTCTGAGCCACGTTTTCTGGCTGGCCTTGGCAGCCTTTGTCGCTGGCCTTTGAAGGACTCCCTAAAAAAGGTTTCATCCAGCTCTACAATACCTTCCAAGCCAGTTGCCTGGTCTTTATCGATGACCTGTAAAAAACGATGCCTCCAGGAAAATGAAGTTTTCAGAGTAATGCCGCAGACTTTAGCTGTTGCTCGAAGTGTCAGGGAGTGAGTCATTTCCCTAAGGTACTGCAACCACTGCCCACTATGATCATGGTGTAGTCGAGCCAATGGTGTTTCTGTAAAGGCATTAAATGTACGGCCACACTGTTTGCAGCGATAGCGTTGTCTTCCGACCCTAATCCCCCAGCGCTGGAGATGTGAGTTGCCGCAGTAAGGACAGGAAGGATCGCTTGCAAAATTGTGTTCAATCAAACTTTCAAGATTGAGGTTAGATTTAGGTTGATTCGGTGCGGCAGTAAGGGCCTGTTGAAGTATACCGAGTTGCTGTGGTGAGAGTGATGCAACGTCGTTGAGAAACTGCCTGAATTGATTATTTTTCATTATGAGGCCTCCTCACAGGAAAGAGACAGCCTCAGTTTACTCCTTTCAACCGTTTAGGGGAACATAGCCTAACACATTCCTTTTTATTATATACAGACTTAGCTCTAAAAGCTAAAACAATACCTAACCAAGCCCAAAAATACATATAAGAAAACAATGGATAGGTTGTTAACAAAAATATTGTTGCAAGCAAAACCTTAAAATCAAAGCGACATAGAAAAACAAAAAATGCAAAAACAAAAAATGAACCAAGCAAACCAAAACTATATATCATAAACGCCAATCCATTTGCGGCCAAATTCTGAAAATCATCTGTATCAATCCCATGCCCGATAAAAAAGAAAAGATCAAAATTAAAATTATCAACACTCCCATATCTAGCTTGCCTAGATGGATCAGCAGATAAGTTAACAATTCTGTCTATTGTAACTGATGAGTCTTTCAAAGCTGAAATATCCAACCCACAAATATATGTAATATAAAAATATGTTAGCGCAAGCCCAGCTAATAAAACACATACACCTCTAGCCCTATACAATAGGCACACTAACAGAAAAACTGCACCAAACCCCCACAGTGATTGGGTCATAATAATCGTAATAATTCCAAGAATTTCAATAAATTTATTCCTTTTTTTGAAATATGAACTAATTACTAACAAAGAAAACAATGCTGCACAATAAGAATTAGGCTCTTGAAATAAACCAGAAGGTCTAAAGTAGTTTAATTTTTCGTTATAGCCCCTTGACTCTATTGAACCAATCAACCCTGAAAAATCCACAACAACTTCAAACAAATAAAAAATTATAGTTTGTGCCAACAAAATTATTGAACTCAAAAAAACTAACAACTTAATATTATTCTCTACTATTAAACTAAGACCATTAGCTACAACATAATAAAAAACTGGGAAAACTAGACACAACCCAACAGCAATCGCAGCAACACCCAAAACACTACCATTGAAAAGACCAGCGTAAAGCCATGGAAAAACAATCAAAAGCAAAACAAAAGCTTCTTTTGCAATAATAGGAAAAGTTAATTGATCATATCGAAAGCGAAGTCGTGCAAACAATATAAAAATCACTAAATAGTCAAAAGGTCTACCCACTCCAACATAGTAAAAATCCGAAAAAAGAAACAAAAAAGCTAAAACAAAAAACATTAAAGCATTATCAAAAAATTCTTTTTTATTATGGAAAAAAGAAATCACAAACCCACTCATTTATTTTATCTTTTCCTATAATTTTCATATTCAATATCAAACAAACAACTCATCCATTTAGTGTATACGGCTTGAGAATTAAACTCCTCTTTAGCCTTCTCTGAAATTTTTTTTGACATTGACTCTAAAGACATCATTTGTGTTATAGATATTTTTTCTATAAGTGAGTTTAATCCGCCATCATAAGAGAAAAAGTGTTGCCCAGATACTAAATTTAAACCTTGATAATATTGAGGCTGTACAAATAGCACACAACCACACGCCATTGCCTCCAGTGAACCAAGTGCAGGGAAACCTGAAAGTTCTTCCCCAACAACTGCATACTTATGATTATTATACAAATCAACAATATCAATTGAAAAATATTTTTTTTGAGAAACTTGAAAATGGTTTAAAAATCTATTTAAAAAACTTTTTCCATATTCTCTATAGCAACTTATCTTGGTGTTTATTATTGCCTCCAGTATATTATCGCTATTAAATATTTCTTTGCGAATTGGATGATAAGTCGTCGAACCTGTTGTACTAATAAAGTCTTGGTATTTATAGGCAGGTTGCTCTTTTCTGAGATCATGAAAACTTCCAGTAGCGACTACACGACTATCACGTATATCCCAAGAAGTATTGGCTACAAACCGATCTGCCACCGCAAAAGGTAATACAAGAAATTTACGTTTATACCAACTAAAATACTTCTTAAAATAAGGTATCTCCCGAATATCTGAATCACCCGCCAGTAATAAATTATCAAGTGTTCGGAGATTATCTGCCTTTTCCTTGCTAGAAACGAAGTAGTGGCTCAAATGAAAAACAACGGTATGATATCGAGACAATAATGGACGACGGAGTGAAAAATCTCCTGTAGCTGCTTTATAAGAAAATGCAAGTAATATATCAGAACTCAACTCATCTGAAGGTTCTACACGCTCAACCTCATCACCGAATTTATTTATTTTCTTCCAAAAGTAAAATTCGAGGATGGATAGTTTTTTTCTCACGAATAATGGCATTTTCTGGAATATCGTTTCAGGAATCAAGCCTGATGCTGTGCCATCAATGATGGCATATACCGTTTTATTCTCTGCACGAGCCTTATCAAAAAGAAACCCATATTTTTTTAATGGGCGTCTCCTAAGAAGACGAAACTGAATTGGTTCCGCTATAAAATCATCAACATGTGGATTATAATAAAAAAGCATGTTTATTTTTTTTTCAATAATTTGTAACAATTGCCTAATACAAAATACAAAAGCCCTTTACATATCAAAGTCACTGCATATTGTTTACTCATATAAATCCAGAATTCACGAATCATTCGAAAATGCCCCCTTGCCATCAGTGGCATCCTGCGAAAAAAAGCATCTTTAGCCGACAAACGATCTGCTCCCTTAGTAACATAAACCCGGGCAATTACATTAGACAAAAAAGCGGGCCCGTAGCGATGAATCAATCGTGCGCAACCTAACCCTTCGTATCCACGTAATTCTTGGATATAGGGAGGTTTTGTGCCGATCATAGCCTTATTTACTACAGTCAGAGCTTCCCCAAATGAGGTGTAATGTAAATAAGTATCAAGGTTTATAAGTAGTCTCTTTCCTTTATGACTCCCAACAAAATCACCTAAGTGAGTACGACATCGGAAGAATACTATAGGATACGACATTGCAAATTCCATTTCCTTTTTCATCCATTGACCAGCATCAACTTCGTAATAATCATCTGAATCTAAGAACACAACCCAATTACCTTGCGCATATTCATATCCTAAATTCTTTGCGCCAGAAACACCTATATTACTTGGCAAACAATAAAGAGATATTTCTCCTTTTTTTATCTCTCTTTTATAAAATCGTTGAATATATGATGGTGTACCATCTGTTGATGCGTCATCAATAATCAAAATTTCCTGGCCTGGTAGTTCCCTAAGCGCAGAATCTATTGCACGTTTTATACAGTGACATCGATTAAAAGATGTAATAACCGTTGTACACTTCATATTTTACGGTAGTTTTTCCAAAGTATTAAAAAACTCAAGATCTTCTGGAATACCCAATCCATACATACCAGATCGTTCCGAGCCAATATTCATATAGCCAATATTCATCCCTATATCAATCATGTAGTTATATACAGGTGCCACATAAAACTCATTATTTGTCCGATCATCAGCCTTTATCATGGATTTTGCAGCTTTCACAAAATCTCGCCCTCGTCTGTAATTGTAAATTCCAACTGTAGCCTCATTTGAAACAACTTTTTTTTCAATGACCTCAGTAACCAGATTACTACTATCTAAACGTATAAACGACCATTTGGGATCATCATCCGTCATTGTCATGATATAACCATCAAATTGCCCCTCATTCATTACCTCCAAATATTTATCAATGGACGTTGATATATACTGGTCACAATTTGCAATCATTAATTGGTCATCATTATCAATATACTTCTCTGCAAGCAAAACAGAACACGCAGCACCTTCAGTAAGATGGTCGATAGGAATAATATGGATATTTGGATCAATGCTACAAAGCGTTGACTCAAGATCATAAGAAACTAAATGTTCACGCTGGCAAATAGAGATAAAACGATGTGGCTGACTTGGGCGAAGATTTTTAATAACTACTTCAATCATTGGTTGATCAAAAACAGGCAACAAAGGTTTAGGCAAATCATAGCCAGCTTTAATAAAACGGCTACCACGTCCAGCCATTGGAATAACAATATTAATCATTTTCTTATACCTTATATTTTTAACCGGCCACTGTGGCACTTTCAAAAAAAGCTAATGTGCCTAAAAATCAACAATCTCAAAATTTTTTACCCTCACTAAAGCTGTTATGCCAATACTAAATCTTATTCATTTTAACAAACCCATCTACAATAATAGAGCATTCAGTAACTTTTTTATGTACATGCATAAGCTCTCTATACCCTTCTTTTAACGCCTCAATTCATATTCAAGAAGTTTAATAGCAAATAGATTAATTATAATAGAGTCTACAAATTCTCTCTTAATAGAATAATCAACCTTCATAACAACTCTTTATTTTTAAATTTTTATCTATTGAGTAGTATCTGAATAAAAAACCACTACATAAAGCGGCACAAAAGGCCATATAACTATACATAAACCCATTCAACTCAAAGCAATTAATAAAAATCACTAAGGCAATAACATAAACAATTATTCCAAAAATATATACTGAAAAAACCTCTTTTGCTCGCCCCATTGCAATCAGTCCATTTTCAAATACATTCCCATAAAGATATAAAAGGCTGGCACCAGTCATTATTGTTGTGAGAGGGGCTGACCTCTCGGAAAATTCAGAGTCAACCCAAAAACTCAAAATCTGCTCAGACCATAAAGCAAGAGGCAAATAAAATATCAACGCAATCAAAGAAACAGATATTATACCAATAAGAATAGGAGTTCGTGTACTAATCCGCCTTGCAAATCGATGAAGAACAACTGCAAACATTGCATTATTTACGGCATAGATAAACAAATACACCTTAGTATTTATATCATATGCAATTGAGTAATACGCCACAGAACTATCATCATAAAAATATTTGATCAGCATTTTATCACCTATTGTAACCATCACTGTAATAATCACAGTAGCAAACGATGCTGCCCCATGACGCGCTAATCTCCAATAACGAATGGCACGTTGAGGTGAGACAATGTTTAATGTGACTCCAGTAATCTTTGCTAAATGCTGTCTATCAATGATTGCGCGAATATAAGTCGTTAATACTAAAATTGGGCCAATCCAAAAAGCACTTTGACTAAAAAAGGCTGATAACACCAATGCTAGTGATTTACTAATCTCAAAAAAAAAGCGAGATAAATTTATAGGCTTTAACTTATTCTGCGACTGGAAAATAGCTGCAACCATACCACTTATAGCCAATGCAGGAAGAAGCAAAGAGATTGAACTATATAAAACCACTTCCAATAAAGAAAGAGGGAGTATCAATACAAAAAAAAAACCTATCATTGCCAAAAGCAACGCAAATAATAGATAGAGTGAAAACAACCCTTTAATTTTTCTAACATCAGGCTGATTTCCACGTGCAAAACGACGTCCTAAGCTTTGTATAAGTACATAACCAAAACCTACATCAAGAACTGTGCCTACCCCTAGCAAAGAAAAACCGACCGCAATTTGCCCATACTCTTCATGAGATGCTAATTTAATAAAAAAAGGAACTGAAAGAATAAATGCTGCAATCGCAACTAACCGTGTTCCAGCAAAGTATATTGAATGAACAACATGAACAGAATGACGATTCATTAAACTTGTTAGCGAAAGAAAAACTTGATTCAACTTAGTTAACATACCCAACCTTTTTTTGTAAACTTTTAAAACAGATTCATATAATCTAACAAATTGGGCTAATAATCTAATTAATACTGATAGTAATCCCTTATAAAAACTGTTTATATCCTTTGTCACTCATCTAAAAGCTTCTCAGGAATTTTAAAGCCACTAGAACTTTCCATGCAAGACGTGTAGAAAGAGCTTTCAATTGCCGTATCTCTTAACACTAATCAATCCAACATACATATTGCATTATAAATGCTCACAATAAATTTATCAGTTGTTCAGGATATCAAAAGAGAGCTTCATGTTAGTAGAACAACAGTTATTTCCTATTTAAAAATCTCTCAACACTTTCAGCAACTCCACTATTTTTTTTGAAAAGACAAAAGCCCAGTTGATCTTTGTAATAGATGAGTAGTGGAGCCTTGCTAAAAAAAACAGAAATCAACGTCAAGTTCTGCATAATTGAGGTCTTTAATTCAGCTATATAATTAGCCAAGGTGGGCCACTTTTCGTCAGACCACAAGAACTCTGAATATATCTTTTTTTATCTTTATAATTTTATTTCTCATATGCAGTGGCATTAAATTAATAACAAACCCTTTAAATCTATCTAAACTAAAATAATATTCAAAAAAAGAATATTCTTCACGAACCACACAATCAATATTTATCCCTTTTCCCCTAACCTTTTTTATCGCTCCAGGAACCCACCTCCCTTTTTCGATACCATGTATAACATTAAAAAACTTAAATCTTAAACAATTAAACCCTTTTTCATTTCCAAGAAACTTTGCCCCCACTGTTTCAAATTCCCAAGGAGTCTTTATATTTTTCAAATAATTAACAAGTAACTTCTTCTCCCACACTGTAGGAAATATTGTCACTCTATAAAATGCCTCCCGCTCAAGCATTGCATATTTTTCATCAATCGGATAACTAAAACCTGGATGAGGAGTCAACCGTAAATGGTTCATTTTTTTATTGTTAAAATCAGCAATAAGTGACATATATTGAGCACTATCAACTTCAGCCGTTAAAAAAACATCATCTAACCAAAGCTGTACAGTTTGCTCTGATATTTTACTA
Organism: Endozoicomonadaceae bacterium; assembly: GCA_965224475.1. GTDB lineage: Bacteria > Pseudomonadota > Gammaproteobacteria > Pseudomonadales > Endozoicomonadaceae > Endonucleibacter. The sequence continues at coordinate 179,666 of CBDCZK010000006.1, forward strand.
AGAGCCAATTTAATATTTGAACTCCAGCTAACATCATCTCCTACTTTTATTTGCCTGAAGTATTTAAAATTATGTGATTTATGATTTGTAACAATATAGATAGGAACGGGACAATTTTTCCAATACTTCAAAAAACTTTCTTCCACTACACTCCATGTATCAGAAAACTTATCACAACTACATATCACTATACAATGTTTTTTCAATTTCAGTATTCCTAGCAAGTATATTCACACATTCAACAAACTTAATACTGCTATCATTGACCACCTTCCCAGAAGGGGATGTAACTTCAAAGCCAATTTCCGTCAATATATTATAAATACTTTTAAAGTCATTATTTCCCTTTTTCAAGTGCTCATCCCATACTTCAAACAAAATAAACTCTGTCTTTTTAAGTGTTTCTATTCCACCCAATATCACTTGATACTCGTACCCTTCAACATCTATCTTTATAAGTTTTATACGATTCTTTTCATTAAAAAGATCATCAAGACGAACAATATCAACAGGTATCCCTCCTTCTGAGCTAATTGAATTTTGATCATCTGATTTTTTATCTGTAATATATGCAATTCCTTCACTATCACCTACTGCTTTATTTAAAGCTACAATATTTGCAGAATTTATTTTGATATTTGAGCGCAGATATTTATAGGTTCTCGGATGAGGTTCTATTGCTATAACCTCTCCTCCTACTCCTACCTTTTTATAGGCTGCAAGTGCGAGATCACCAATATTACAGCCAATATCAATATAAATATCACCAGTATTCAATATCGACTTTATTAGATGAACATCATCAAGTCTCTCACTTGACTTATACCACAATGTTTGACTTAGAGCAGTAGGAGAAAAATTTAAATAATAACCCTCCCTCTTTATCTTAAAAAAACGGTTCAGTCTCAAAAGCGGTAACAGTCTCGAAAAAATAAATCTAAAAGAAAACCTCTCTTCTTGCAATCGAGTTATTAGCTTCCAAATTGGATACATTTGATTCATTGGTAAAATTCCCGTACTGATTTACAAATATAATCAACCTCATAATTCGTAAGCTGTACAGCCGATGGTAACCATAGACCTTTTTTTCCAACTAGATTAGATATAGGGTGCTCTCCTGCAATATTATAGGCTCTCTGCTTGTTAATAGGAGGGTACATCACCCTGCTGCCAATGCCTGACTCTTTAAGACTGGCCATCAAAGCATCACGATCCTCTACTAACGCATCAATAAACCAGGGTGCTGTTATATCCAAATTATGGGTAAAAAGCTGGATGCCTTGAGTATTCGCAAGATTGTCATGGTAACGCTGCCAGATTTTTTTCTTTCGCTCCACCCGAGCAAGCAACTTTTTCATTTGCTCAATGCCAATACAGGCCTGAAGTTCGGTAAACTTAAAATTAAAGCCTATGGAGTCATGAATATCATTCCCTCCGCCTGAACGACCAAAGTCCTTGAGCCGACGGATTTTTTCCGCTATTTCATCATTATCAGTAATTATGGCTCCCCCTTGTCCAGTAGAAATAATTTTAGGTGCGGAAAAAGAAAAGCTGCCTACCAAACCAGCACGCCCCACATGCCGTCCATCAGGGTATACAGACCCTAGTGATTGAGCAGCGTCTTCTATTAACACCAGCCCTTCATCATTCGCTAATTGCTCGAATGCTGAGATTCCTGACTCAGGATAACGCCCATTTGCAGAAACCAGTATAATTGCTTTAGTTTTGGGAGTTATCGCTTCCTTAGCTTTTTCTAAATCAAGGCAGAGCGTGTTCAGCTCTACATCAACAAAAACAGGAGTCGCACCAAACATTGTTACAGAGTTCGGTGTAGCAATCATTGTATAGTTAGGCACGATCACTTCATCACCAGCCTGAACTCCGGCCGCCATAGCTGCCAAAGTCAGGCTAATAGTGCCATTGTTAACCACAACGCAATGCTTAGCTCCAGTAAACTCTGCGACCATGCCTTCAAATTCACCGGTTCGCCTGAATTCTGTAATAAAGCCATCTTCATCCATATAGTCACAGATGGCTTTTTTCTCCTCTTTTTCGAAAAGAGGTCTCATTTGCATAATAAAATTTTGAGTCATTACCAGATTTCCTGAAACTTCTTCTCTAGGCACAAAATTTCTTCTTTTTGCCTGTATTTGATAAATCTGGCAGGAATACCAGCATACAGTGACCATTCATTTAAATTTTCTTTAATCAAAGACTGGGCTCCAACAGCAGCTCCATCTAAAAAATGTGAGTTTGGAAGAACGGTACTATTTGCTCCAACTATGCAATGTCGGCCTATAGAAATACAGCCGACCTCAACACTGCCTTTGAAATTAAGTGGCACCAATGGGGAGGCTATTCCCGCAAGGTAATCATCACTTCCTGCAGCAAGCACTACATTAGGAGCCAAAGTAGAGAAATCAGCAATTTTGACATTAGCATTACACCCACCTATCAATTTGCACCCTGAAGCAATATGAACATAATCTTTAATTTTTAAGCTCGTCGAAATATAAGTAAAATCGTCAATAATTACATTGTCACCGATTTCTACAAGTTCTGGATAACGTATACGAACTGTTCTACCTATAATGACATTTCGTCCAATAGACTTAAGTTGAGAAACATCAAAAAAGATATTATCGTTCACAACCTTCTCCTATCTAAGTCTGGCCCAACATAGGGTCCATTCTTAATTTCAAGCACCTGAGTATTATCTTCCAGAACATCATATCCATGTCCCCCTCTGAGCAGGATTAAAATATCACCTGCACAGGCTTCCAGCTCCGCAATTTTTTGAGCTTGAGTATCAAATATATTCGCCTTGATATGTCCTTGACGGATAAACAGTACTTCTTGCGTCCACAATATCTCTCTCGTCACTTCATTATGTATGTGTGCCTTCAGCTCTTTTCCTTTTCCATAGCCCCAAACCCCTACTTGTATAAATTCAGAGTCCTGAGAAAAAAAACTCAACCCTTCACTCCATGCAACGCTGGCAGGCACATGGCGAGCCAATACCAGATCGTTTTCTTTAATTTCAGTTACATCAGCCATTTTTTATTTCAGTCCGTTATTAATAAACCACTCAATGGTTTCAGCGACACCTTGCCTAAAGTCTTTAACTGGCTGCCAACCAAAATGCTGTAGCCCTCTGGAGCCATCCACAGTTTTATAGGGAGCGCCATCAGGTTTGGTCATATCAAGAACCAATTCACCTTCATACCCTGTCAGTTCCTTAATAAGGTTAGCCATGTCAAGAATTGACACCCCCTTTCCTACTCCAATATTAACTGGGTCAAGGGATGGAGCAACATCTATAGCTCTGATCATTGCTTCAGCACCATCATCAATATGAAGCCACTCTCGTACTGGCTTGCCACTACCCCAAATAACCACTTGAGGCTGACAGGCTAGTTTAGCCTGGACAATCTTCATGATTAATGCACCAAGTGCATGGGATCGTTCTTCCTCGAAGTGATCACCCGGACCGTACATGTTTGACAAAATAATATTTACAACATCGAGCCCATACTGTTTGGCATATCCCCAAGCCCCCACCCATGCAGCTTTTCTTACAAAACCATAAACCATGACTGATTCATGCAAAGGGCCGTTCCAGAACTCATCTTCTTTAAAGAACGTTGCTGCACCAGGATAAGCACAGTTAGAAATTGGATTTACGATACGGCCGACATTACTTTGTGCTGCTGCCTCCAATAAATTCAAAGTCATGTGGAGATTGTTATGGAATAGTTCAGCAGAATGCTTATAACCAAACTGTATTCCCCCAACAAATGCTGCGCAATTCAGAACATATCGGGGTTTTATTTTTTTAAAAAAATCTATCGACGCTTGGCGATCCCTTAAGTCAAGGCCATTACATTTGGATGTACCTATATAGTTCAAACCTTTTGCATCAAGCTGCTTGCATACTCGTTTACCGAGAAACCCAGAACAACCCGTAACAACTATCATTCGTTGCCCCCACCGCAATTATCGTATTTGAGGTCATACCTGACCATAATATCTACCAATTGCTTTATACTGGTTTTTGGCTTCCAACCTAGTTTCTCGCAGGCCTTGGCAGGATTACCCCATAGCAGTTCCACTTCTGCCGGGCGGAAATATTTAGGATCAACCTGTACACAAACCTTGCCAGTTTTAATATCAATACCTTTCTCATTAACTCCACAACCTTCCCACTCCAGCCTGATACCAACAACCTCAAATGCCCATTCAGCAAACTGGCGTACAGTATAAGTTTCACCTGAAGCTATCACATAATCATCCGGTTTCTCCTGTTGTAGCATTAACCACATACACTCGACATAGTCTTTCGCATAACCCCAGTCTCGTTTTGCATCCAAATTTCCAAGGACTAAAACATCTTGACGCCCTTGTGAAATACGAGCAGCGGCTTTCGTAATTTTTTTGGTCACAAACGTCTCCCCACGTCTAGGGGATTCGTGGTTGAATAAGATGCCATTACAGGCATAAAGCCCATAAGACTCACGATAATTAACAGTCACCCAGTACGCATACAGTTTTGCAGCACCGTAAGGAGACTTCGGATAGAATGGTGTTTTCTCAGACTGTGGGGCGGTTTCAGGAAGTCCACCAAAAAGCTCTGAGGTAGACGCTTGGTAGAAACGAGGTCGTTGACCAAGATCTTTAATTGCATTCAAAAGCCGTATGGTTCCTAGAGCATCAACGTCTGCAGTATATTCCGGTACCTCAAATGATACTGCAACGTGAGACTGTGCTCCCAGATTATAAATTTCATCCGGCTGAAGTTTGGCCAATAAAGTGTGGAGATTGCTAGAATCTGATAAATCCCCATGATAAGTCGTGAATCGAGGGTGTTCCATAAGGAAGTCAACACGCTGAGTAGTGAAAACTGAACTTCTTCTTGTAATGGCGTGGACTTCATAGTTTTTTTCAAGCAGAAATTCAGCTAAATAAGAGCCATCTTGACCAGTTACACCTGTTATAAATGCTTTTTTCATTTTTTCACCTATATTGAAATTCTTTATTATTTTTATTGCTTCAATTTAGATATTATACGACTTAAATATTATATTATTTAATCAATGATGAATAAATTAACCAATTCATCGTTAAACCTAAATAATGTCTATCAATTACTCATTTATTTGTACAGGTTCTCCAAGGTGGAGAATATACCAGTTCATCGTTTCCTTAATGCCATCTGCGACGTTATACATTGGGCAATAACCGATCACTTCTTTAGCTTTACTTATATCAGCTAAGCTGTGCCTAACATCTCCTGATCTATAATTTTGATAAACCGGTTTAACACTTTTAAGATATGGGTAATCTTCCATAAGAAAACCATGCAACAACTGGAACAAGTCATTTAATGTAGTACGGCAACTTACAGCTATATTTAATACCTGATTAATAGACTTGTTATTACTTATAGCAGCTAAAATATTTGCCTGAACAACATTATCAACATAACAAAAATCACGACTTGTTTCACCATCTCCATATATATAAACAGGCTCATTTCTAATAAGTGCGGCTATCCATTTAGGAATAACGGCAGAGTATGAACTATTAGTATCCTGTCGCTTACCATAAACATTAAAATATCGAAGGCCAATTGAATTGAAACCATAGTTTTTTGAAAAAACAGCAGCATACAATTCATTAACATATTTAGTAACAGCATAGGGCGATAATGGATTTCCAATATTTTTTTCTACTTTTGGAAGCTCAGGATGATCACCATAGGTTGAGCTAGAAGCTGCATAAATAAAGCTTTTTACTTTGGCATCTCGAGCAGCCACCATCATATTCAAGAAACCACTATTGTTGATTTCATTCGTTGTTATCGGATCTCTAATTGATCGGGGCACCGAGCCTAAAGCTGCTTGATGGAGTACATAATCGACTCCTTTTACAGCTTTATGACAATCTTCCAGATTACAGATATCTCCTTTAACAAACGAAAAGCGATCCCACTGTTTTGAAGTTACTGCTGTTTCGACTTCATCCAGATTATGCTGATAACCGGTGATAAAATTATCCATCCCAATTACAGTCTGATCAAGCTTTAACAATTCCTCCAAAAGATTAGAACCAATAAAGCCAGCCACTCCGGTTATCAACCATATTTTAGGGTTCTTTTGGAGATCATTTTTAATTTTATCGTATTTCGTCATAAAAAGTTTTTATTCTGTCTGAAAGGTGAAAACTTATCGCTTAGTTTTATCAGATAGCATTTTTAATAGAAATCCGCAAGTTGGACTAAAATAGTTTTTTTAAAATATCATATAACAATGATCAAAAATCATAATCGACCATCTACTGAGTCTATAGGCAATGCGTATTTTATGTCGTAAACCACACAGTCTCTCCGACCCAGTTTACGAATTGCTTCTACTCCCATATCCTTGAATTCATTATGAGCAACCGCCAAGACAATAGCTTCATACTTGAATTCATCTAGATCTTTTAGCAGTGTAATACCGTATTCATTCTCAGCTTCTTTCGGATCTACCCAAGGATCATAAACATCGACTTTAGCTCCATATTCCTGAAATTCTTTAACCACATCAATCACACGGGTGTTACGTAAATCTGGGCAATTTTCCTTAAATGTCAACCCCATGATCAATATATTTGAATCTTCTATATGAATACGGCTCTTTATCATTTTCTTTATAACTTGTGATGCTACATACGAACCCATACTGTCGTTAATACGCCGACCAGCAAGAATCACCTCTGGATGGTAGCCAAGATCCTTGGCTTTATGGGTAAGGTAATAAGGATCGACTCCAATACAATGGCCACCTACCAAACCTGGACGAAATGATAAAAAGTTCCATTTTGTTCCAGCAGCTTTTAAAACTTCCTCTGTATCAATTCCGAGGCGATTAAAAATCAGTGCCAACTCATTAATTAATGCAATATTTAAATCACGCTGAGTATTCTCAATAACCTTTGCAGCTTCAGCGACTTTTATACTACTGGCTTTATATGTGCCTGCAGTAATAATAGAAGAGTAGAGAAAATCGATATATTCCGTAACTTCAGAAGTAGAACCAGAAATTACTTTTTTTATATTCGTGAGACGATGTTCCTTGTCACCTGGATTTATTCTTTCAGGGCTATAACCTGCAAAAAATCCTGAATTAAGTTTCAACCCTGATTCTTTTTCTACCAATGGAATACACTGTTCTTCCGTTGCTCCAGGATAAACCGTCGACTCATAAATAATAATATCACCTTCACTGATAACTTTACCTAGCATACTACTTGCTTGAATCAATGAAGTAAGATCGGGGCGTTTATGTTTATCAATAGGAGTTGGAACTGTTACAATGTAGACATTAGCTGCTTTAAGGTCTTCCTCTTTATCACTATAATTCAGTCTTTTTGCTAAAGCCAATTCATCATCAGTGATTTCTAATGTGCCATCATGACCATCAATCAGTTCCATTACACGGTTTTTATTAATATCAAACCCTATGGTGTTGTATTTCATTCCAAACTCAACAGCTAAAGGCAGACCTACGTATCCCAAACCAATTACAGCAATAATAGGGTCCTTATCAAAACTCATTCATTTATCCTTCCTTGATATTTAAACTATGCCATTTGGTTAAGCATAAACAAATCAATCAATCCAACTTAATGAATTTTTCAGCCATTCTTTCCTATTATTAAAGTGTCTCTTCATTTCATCAACTGAATTAAATGTACGAGGTTTAACAGTTGAATCATTGATTTCGGTAATACTTCCATCGTTTTCTCTTATGTATGTCCACCAATGTAGGCCTCCACCGCATCTTATTGCCCGCCAAGGTTTATCTAATCTGTCATTGCAGTTTTTTGGCCAAACGCGACCATCACTTGGAAGATTAGTCTCTTTTGGCAATAAAGAGGATGGAATACTAAAAAGATTTTCTGGGGAAAAATCATGCAATTCTAAAGGAGTACTTCCATTTCTTGTTAATTGTGTATAGAATTCAAAAAATTTTTTAGCCTCCTCTATTTCTTTTTTCCTCTCTTTTTCAACCATTTGTTTTGCTTCTTCTTTATCTTTTGCAACTGCATTAAATTTCCCATCATGTGATAGGGTTAGCGCATCATTTCCCATTAATTCGTAAGCATCAAGATAAAATTGATAATATCCATTATGCGCAATAGTAAGAGTCTTGGATATCATATCACAGTCACCTTGAGCGTAAAATTTCGATCTATTATATATACCCACCCTAGCTGGAAAATCAGGCTGCGGTCCAACCTTAGACCTAGCGGAAAAGCAAACACTTTTTTCCATTTTTTTCAAAATTTCTAAGTCATTGTGAGCACAGCCATTTCTTTTACTATTTTCATCATACTTATCAATAAAACGCCTAAAATGCTCTTTTACATTATATGTATCTGATGGTGGCTGAAGTTGTTCTATTGTTTTTCTTAAAATTTTTATTTGCTCAGCCACTTCGTTTGTTTGCTTATTTTCCTCTTTACTTACTTCACTTGCTTTTTTTGATTTGGTTATTCTTCTTCTAGGTTTTGGGTCTGCACTAGTTTCAGCAGCTTTAGCTTGCTTTTTAACACTTAATTTATCACTTCCAACAACAGGCCTAATGAAAAATATTGGATTATTTGGATCTAATTTTTTAACTTCATCTACTGGATCTACAAACTCTTGCTTATCTGACAAACTATCAATACGGACCCATTGATCTCGACTATTTTTTCTAAAGGCAATGTAATGCCCTTGTCTGCCAATAATACAGCGATCCCCGTCAAACGTTTTAACCTCTTGCAAGAGATCTTCTCTTATTTTATGACTTATTCGCGTAGTTTCGTATACTTCAGGCAATCTTTTTTGTTCAATCAAATCGCTAATGTGATGATAAATAAAAGCCCCATCAAGTCCACCCTCTAGTCCTGTAGAATGTATTTGTTTCGCAAATTCTTCAGCATCCTTATCACTAGTTACAAAACCAGCCTCTCTATATACACGTCTTACCGTTTTCTCCATGGCTGTAGGTTCGGTAACACGCCCACCACACATCGCATTAAGCGCATGTATCCCACAATATTCGCTTTTTTGCTTTTCATGATAAAACCGTGGTTTTGAACACTTATAATCTGCTGATAGTTCTTGGCAATGGTGATCCACCTGATCATGTGTTGAGCCTATAGCATTAGGTTGGCAAACTTTGACATCACGAAATTCTTTTTGTAAATCATCGAGAGTTTTTTCAGGTGTATAACCTAGTTGCCTTTTTAAAATATCTGGTGGAAAGATAAATCTAATGCTTTTCCCATCCATTGCATGAATTGTTTCAATATCAATCAACCCCTTATCCAAAGCAGATTCAATATCGGCTTTACTCAGTTGAGTATTATCGTACACCCCCAGTAATCTATCACGTATTTCATTTTTTCTTGTTCTAGGCAGCAAACGATAACCCCCTTTGAAGTTATCATTGCTAGAGCTACTTTCATCTGATGAACTAGCTGATGAACTATTTCCTGAACTAAAGCCGGAATCACTTCCAACTATAGGGTCTGTTTTTATATCAGACTTATTCATCTCATCTTTAACTTCCTGAAGACAAAAATCTCGAACTCTGAAATCTGTTAAAGCAGCTTTTGTTGTATCTGGTAGCGACGAATAAATGGTTAAAGACTCCAAACAGCGCCATTCCTCTTGACTTAGCTGCTCTAGGTCAAACTCAACTTCTACAGGTGCCCACTGTTTAGTCTTATCAAGTGCTTTTGATGTATTGGCAAGGTATCTTGGATATTCGTCCAATGGATGACGAAATTGAGCATAAACCGAATAGGCGTTATCAAATGCCTGATCACTTTTATATTGGTGCGTTAATTTTACTTTTTTACCTATCAAAAACCTGGAAGCTTCCTCAGGTAATACCTGAGTCAGCGCATAGGGCTTTCCTATAAACTTTAAATATCTTTTTCCGCCTTCATTCTCAACGGATACACTATAAGTCTCCTCACCACTCCATGTCTTCCAGCCCTCTGCTGGATACCCTGATCTAACATTTTCCAGGTTTTGTGGACTCTCTGAGAATCCGGAATTGATAAAAAAGTTCTTTTTTCCTTTTTTAGCTTTTTCAACGACTTTAAGAGAAATATCACTAATTTTATAGTCTTTCAGTTCAGCACTTCCTGCATCAGGTATCGACGAATAAATGGTTAAAGACTCTAAACAGCGCAATTCCTCCTCATTTAGTTTTTCAAGATCAAATTCAATCTCCACCGGCATCCAGTCTTTAGTCTTATCCAGTTTTTGTACTGCTCTGGCAAGCTGTCTCGAATGCTCATGCAAGGGGGGATGAAACTGTGCATGAACCAAATAGGCGTTATCGAAAGGTTGTTCACTTTTATATTGGTGCGTTAATTTTACTTTTTTATTTGTCAAAACCCTAGAAATATCCTCAGGCAATGTCTGAGTCAATGCATAGGGCTTTCCTGTAAACTTTAAATATCTTTTTCCGCCTTCATTCTCAACGGATACACTATAAGTCTCCTCACCACTCCACGTCTTCCAGCCCTCTGCAGGATACCCCGATCTAACATTTTCAAGATTTTGTGCGTTCTCTAAAAACTCAGGGTTTGCGAGAATATTGTTATTTTCTTCAACAACTTTAAGTGAAAGGTCACTAATATTATAGCCTTTCAATTCAGTACCTTCTGTATTAGGTACCGACGAATAAATGGTTAAAGACTCTAAACAACGCAATTCCTCCTCACTTAGTTTCTCAAGGTCAAATTCAATCTCCACCGGCATCCAGTCTTTAGTCTGATCCAGTTTTTGTACTGCTCTGGCAAGCTGTCTCGGATACTCATGCAAGGGGGGACGAAATTGAGCATGAACCAAATAGGCGTTATCAAAAGGTTGTTCACTTTTATATTGGTGCGTTAATTTTACTTTTTTACCTATCAAAAACCTGGAAGTATCCTCAGGCAGTGTCTGAGTCAATGCATAGGGATTTCCTGTAAACTTTAAATATCTTTTCCCGCCTTCATTCTCAACGGATACACTATAAGTCTCCTCACCACTCCACGTCTTCCAGCCCTCTGCAGGATACCCCGATCTAACATTTTCAAGATTTTGTGCGTTCTCTAAAAACTCAGAATTTGTAAAAAAGCTTTTATTTTTTTTGATTACTTTTTTTTCAGCTTCATCATACTCTGATAATCGCATAGCGACATCCATAACGAATTCTTCATCATCCTGAATCAAAAGAGCATCTTTAGTTATAAACCCAAACTTGACTGCATTTGCAATCACATCATGATCTATCTTACAATCAAATCTTTCAAATCTCTGCAATATTTTATTGTAAAGTAGAATAAATGACAAAGACCCAATATTTAATCCTTCATGAAAAACCCTAGGCAATCTTTCTCTCATTTCTTTTTTGCACTGTTCAAATTCAATTGGATTGCTTAATTTATTGACAATATCTTTTTTTGTAACAACCTGACTATTAAAATATCCTATTTCTTCCTCACATTCATACCCAGCAAGCTTAATATTTTCAATTTCACGTATATTACTTAATGAAAGTCCTTCCATATAATATTATTCAACCTTTTATATATTAAATAGTGAAATATAGCAGGGCAATTGCATCAATCCAAAACGATAGAGCAAAGTAACTTTGTTAGGTGTTTATGATCCCAACCTGCTAGTTTTCTGTGGCTCTTGATACTGCGATCGCCCTTGTTGGCCTTGATAGCGTTCAGTGCTATCCGCCTCAGGATAGAGAAGTTCTCTGCCCCATTGCCTGTTTTGATCTGACAAGCATCCTCTGAAAATGCAACATCAAGCACCCAGTGTAGATTATTCTCCACAGACCAGTGGTTTCGACTGATTTCCAGCATATCCTTCGCTGCCATTGAACGGCTCATGATATAAAAACGCAGCGCAGTAGTTACTTTACCATTGATTTGCCTGTCACTTTGTACGACAGCTACTTGCTTTAGTCCCGGCCAGTCTTTTGCCGTTTCCAAGTTAGAAAGATCGCTTATCACCCAACAACAGCGGGTTTCTACACGACCGTGGCCTTTTTCACGAGACTGCATATAATCATGCAGCTCTGGCTGGTGTTCTGCTGCGGTAAACAAAGCCTCTATGCCTTTATAGAGCTTTTTCTGATTGCCTTTGACTGCAAGAATGTAATCTGCACCCTGTTCAACGCACTGCTTTGCTACTTTCTTCTGGCAGCCCATAGCATCCAGTGTGACAAGGCAGCCTTTCAGCTCCAGAGCTTTGAGCAGTTTAGGTATTGCTGTAATTTCATTGGACTTTTGGTCGACACGCTCTTGCCCAAGCACCAAGCCAAGCTTAACACTCCAGGCACTGACTAGAAGCACTGGTTTTTTGCCTTTTGCTCTGGAGCCCTTAATGACCTTTCCATCAATCGCAAGGTGTTGGCTGCCTGATATTTCAGTCAGTGTTTGCTTGATCCAGCCAGTAAAACAGGTTTCAAAAGCTACGGGGTCAAGCAAGCAGAAGACCCTGCGAAAGGTGTATTTAGAGGGTATGCCGGCGGGTAGCTCTAGAAATGTTTTGAACCAGTCTTCTTTACAGCGACCAAAGTCCTCAATGTCTTGCCACTCATCAGCTCCACATATAACAGCACATACGGCAATAATAAGAATATCAAGCAGGTTATGGTCACACATACCTGGCCGACGGGGATCAGGTACTTTAGCCAAAAACTGCGACAAAGGTTGATACTGTACGGCTTCCATGCAAATTGACTACTCTGGTAATTTACAGAGCAGTCTCTCTCAGGTCGTCAGATTGATGCAATTGCCCTGTGAAATATAGAAAAACCTTTTCCTATAAGTTACCAAGCTAAAAATCTATTTTATATAATGGATTTTTAGCTTAAGAGAAAATTGGGAAATATTACTTTCGAATTTCAGCTTATAAACAGCTTGCCTGATAATTTGAAGGACGTTAGTACATTCTACTTTTTAGCATACCTATAGCCTAATATATGCAAAATATTCACTTTAATCCTTAGTTTTCAATCATGAACAGGATTGCTGACTTTTCTTATAGCTGATCAATGGCTACCACTATAGCCAAAGCCTAGAGGGGTTGTTATTTTCAAATATTAGTGACTTACATGGTCTGGAGAAGATTTCTTTTATTTCAGTTAATCACCTTTGATGGCTCGTGTTCAACCTTATCACTTTCGGCATAACTTTTTTGCTACCTACTTTGCAAGCAAAATACTTAAGTAAATATCATATAGGTACCAAGACAAAAACTAAAAATATATCAATCAAAAAATCTGAATTATTCCAAGATATAATTTTACGCTACCGCCCAAGGAAAATGGCTGTACACTTGCCTGAGCACTATCCCAAAGGCTCAATCGCAAGAAGTAGGTACAACATCACTTCTGCTGTTACTGCTTTCACAAGCAGTATTTATTTGTAGAACTTGATAATCTGGACATAAGAGACAATACGGAGGAATACTCTACACACACCAGACGATAAAGCTAAATATTATAACTTTATATAATGCCTCTATTGATGAGTTCAGCAAACAGCAACATTCCCTTGTTCCGGATTTATCTTTTTATTTATTATGTAGTTATACTATTACTAATCACTAACTGGCGACAAGAGCCTTTTGATTTTTTTTAAAAAAAATTATCTCTCATTCACCCTCGATACCATGAATTGGCGAAATCATTCCCCACTGGCGACAACCAGGACACTGCCAATACATATCTTTCCCTATAAAACCACAGAAGCTACAAGAATATACAGGCTTTAGTCTGAGCATCTTCTGGGTTACTCCCCGGAACAGCTGAAAACTATCATCTCTGTCTCTATCACTTGAGATCTGAAGCTCAATAAGTTTATCCAATCCCTTCAAGGTCGGATGTTTATATAGTTGGTCAACAAGGAAATCTATAGCATATCGATCGCCCTTCTCTTTGATTAACAGTCTGGTCATCGCAAGTACAACAGTACTCCCAGGACGCTCATTTAAACATTGAGCCAAGTAACTACCAAACCCCTTTATGCTATATATGTTTCCATATGAACGCTCAAGAAGAGGTATGGAAAGAGGAATATACCGACTATCTTGCCGGGATATTCGCTCTAAAGCTCGTATAGCTTCCTTATAGCGCCCTTCCTCACATTCCATCCGCCCCAATAAAAGGCTAGCCCTAACACAGTCTTTATCACGACTGAATGCGCTTTTTATATGGCGTCTTGCCAGTACCCGATCATTGCTACTAATGCAAAGCTCAGCTTGCTCACAATAATAATGTGCCAACGTACGTAAGTAGATAGCATCATGATTCCGCCTCAGACTTTCAGCAACATCAATGGCTTTAAGCCACTCTTTTTCTTGTTCATATATTTTCAGGAGTTGCTGGAAGGCCTCTTCCTTAAAATCATGATTATGCTTTACTAAATCAGTTAGCATGGCTTCCGCTCTATCAAGCAAGCCTGCAGACATATAATCCTTGGCAAGCTCCAACTGAACTTTTATGGATTGGGAAGGAGACAGACTGGGACGTGCAAGTAAATCCTGATGAACTCTTATCGAACGCTCAATCTCCCCTCTCTTACAAAAGAGGGTTCCAAGAGCTAGGTAAGTATCAACAGTATCATTATTGAGATCAAGCGCATTAATGAAGGTTTCTATCGCTTCATCAGGTTGCTCATTCAGCAGATAGTTTAAGCCTACAAAATAATCCTTGGATACAGTTGATTCCTGATTAGCCTCATCACTCTTTTTACTATAACGGCCCAAAAGATAACCAATCAAAATAGCCACAACAAGCAGAGCCAGCAATATAAAATCAGGCATCAGTTAGCCCTTTTAGAGAGCTACTCCGTAATTTTTGCAGTTCTTTATCTCGCCTTGCCAGCTTTCTCGTTAAACTGGAAGCTCTAAGCTGAAGTCGAGTAATTGAAACAAAAGAAACCGTAATGCCTGCAATTCCACCAAGCATAAAGGATATAATGGTCAGCGTAGAGACTTTGAGGTCAACTGCATCCAACCCCAAAATCCCAAGTGATACCACAGTCGTATTTGAAGTGATAAAGCTGACCATTAACACCAATAATACCAACAGTACGATGACTGCTAAAACACGTTTAATCCAGACTACCATCGTTGTCGCCATGGCAAACATCAACTCCGTAACGTGCTTTTCCTCATAAAAACGCCTTAACCATTATGGCCAATGATACCAGTGTTTTTATACACACGACTGCCTGATCCAAAAACTATAGATAAATACTATGAAGATTGACGGGAATTATTTACACGATCCCGCATATCTTTACCCGGTTTAAAATGTGGAACATATTTACCTGTTAACCTGACAGCTTCACCAGTTTTTGGGTTTCTACCTATCCTTGGAGCCCTGTAATGAAGAGAAAAACTACCAAAACCGCGTATCTCAACTCGCTCACCACAAGCTAAAGCCTGTGACATTTGATCTATGATAGCTTTTATAGCCAGCTCTATATCCCTGGCAGATAACTGAGGTTGTAATTCAGCGATCTGTTCAATCAATTCTGACCGGGTCATAGCCATTTTTCCTTTCCCTGCTACTCCCTTATAAGAAGTCTGGACAATGCCAGATAACTCCTACACTAGCTAACCCCAATCTATAAATCAAGCAAGCTATTGATAGCCATAAAAAAAGCCGCAAGATCATCTCACGGCTTTTTTTTATAGGAAGAATCTCAACCGATTCCCCCCTGTCAATAAAGTTAATAAATAACCTTATTTACTTTCCATCTGCGCCTTAATCAGGTCACCGATAGTAGTAGGACCGGAAGCTTCCACTTCCTGCTTGCGCAGCTCTTTCATGGCTTGCTTCTCTTCAGCCTGGTCCTTCGCCTTGATGGACAGGCTGATATTACGGTTCTTACGATCAATGCTGATGATACGTGCTTCGATTTCCTCGCCTTCTTTCAGGACGTTGGAAGCGTCTTCAACACGATCAACACTGATTTCAGATGCTTTCAGGGTAGCCATCACATCTTCAGCCAGCTCAACAGTAGCAGCTTTAGCGGATACTTCCTTGATTACACCTTTAACAATAGAACCTTTTTCGTTCAGGCCAGCGTACGCATTGAACGGATCTTCGGACATTTGCTTAATGCCCAGGGAGATACGCTCACGCTCAGCATCAATCGCCAGGATCAGAGCTTCTACTTCTTCACCTTTGCGGTACTGACGAACAGCTTCTTCACCGGACTCATTCCAGGAGATATCAGACAGGTGAACCAGACCGTCAATGCCACCGTCCAGACCGATAAAGATACCAAAATCAGTGATGGACTTGATCTTACCGGAAATGCGGTCACCCTTGTTGAAGTTTCCAGAGAAATCTTCCCATGGGTTAGACTTGCACTGTTTGATACCCAGGGAGATACGACGACGCTCTTCGTCAATATCCAGAACCTGAACTTCAACTTCATCACCCAGGCCAACAACCTTGCTTGGGTGGATGTTCTTGTTGGTCCAATCCATTTCGGAAACGTGAACCAGACCTTCAACACCTTCTTCCAGCTCAACAAAGCAGCCGTAGTCAGTCAGGTTGGTGACACGACCAGATACACGGGTACCTTCAGGGAAACGCTTGGTGATAGCGATCCATGGATCTTCACCCAGCTGCTTCAGACCCAGGGATACGCGGTTACGCTCACGGTCGAACTTCAGCACCTTAACGTTGATTTCATCACCAACGTTCACGATCTCGCTTGGATGCTTGATACGCTTCCAGGCCATATCGGTGATGTGCAGCAGGCCGTCAACACCACCCAGATCAACAAACGCACCGTAGTCAGTAAGGTTCTTAACGATACCTTTAACTTCCAGGCCTTCCTGCAGGGAGCCCAGCAGCTGCTCACGCTCAGCGCTGTTTTCAGCTTCCAGAACGCTACGACGGGAAACAACAACGTTGTTGCGCTTCTGGTCCAACTTGATAACCTTGAATTCGAGCTCTTTGCCTTCCAGGTGAGAAGTGTCGCGAACTGGGCGGACATCAACCAGAGAGCCGGGCAGGAATGCACGGATGGTGTTAACGTCAACGGTGAAGCCACCTTTGACCTTGCCACTGATAACACCCTTAACGATGTCTTCAGCCTCAAATGCTTTCTCAAGCTCGCCCCAAGCTTCCATACGCTTGGCTTTTTCACGGGACAGACGGGTTTCACCGAAACCATCTTCAACCGCATCCAGGGCTACCTGGACTTCATCACCCAGAGCGATGGTCAGTTCACCGTTTTCATCCTGGAACTGTGCCTTAGGAATAATACCTTCAGACTTCAGACCTGCATGCACAGTGACCCAATCGCTATCGATATCGACAACCACACCGCTAACAATAGCGCCAGGCTTCATTTCGATATTTTTCAGGCTTTCTTCAAAAAGTTCAGCAAAGCTCTCGCTCATGATCTTTCCTGTAACAACAATTACACAGTACACAGCTGCAAACAATATATGCAGAGCACACTGTTTATCCGCCACACTGCCAGCCAGTGTGGGTTAGCTTAATCTGGCGCGTTAGCTGGAATGCTGGCTATCTGCCGACTTCACGCCACCAAAACAATATCGGGCTTAAACCAGATCACGCTGAACCAGCGTTTCCATCACTCTAGCGAACACCTTTTCTATGCCAAGGTGACTGCTATCAATAAGAACAGCATCGGTGGCAGGCTTCAGTGGAGCAATGGTTCGGTTAGTATCCCGTTCATCTCTGGCTTTTATATCAGCCAAAAGACGATCAAAACTACCATCAATACCTTTTGCTTGCAACTGTTCCATACGGCGTTTGGCTCGTTCCTCAGCACTGGCAGTGAGGAAAAATTTTGCATCAGCATCAGGAAACACTACGGTTCCCATATCGCGACCATCGCAAACCAAGCCGGGTGTTCCCGCAAAATCCCGTTGCCGCTGCAACAGAGCTTCACGCACCTTAGGCATAGCAGCAACCTGCGATGCCATCGCACCCACTTCCTCTGTACGCAGCGTGGGACCGACAGACTGCCCTTCAAGAATAACAGCCAAACCGCTGTCACTGGGCTGAAACTGAACATCCAGCTTGGAAGCCACTATTGATACAGCAGCTTCATCAGCTAAATCGACACCATGATTATTCGCAGCAAGAGCCGTCAGACGGTACAAAGCGCCACTATCTAGCAGATGCCAGTTCAATGTTTTAGCCAGTAATGCAGCAATAGTGCCCTTACCCGAACCACTGGGTCCATCAATCGTCACTATCGGTGCAGAGACTGCTTTATCAATCACGTATTACTTCCTTCAACAGACACCGTCATACCTGCCTGGGTAGCAAGCTTGACAAAATTCGGAAAAGAGGTGGCGACATTAGCACAATCAAGAATCCGAATCTCTTCTGCAGCCTTCAATGCGGCTACTGAAAATGCCATTGCTATACGATGATCACCGCAACTATCAACAATGCCACCGAAGAAAGGCTTTCCACCATTAATGACCATACCGTCCTCAAGTGGCTCAGCATCTACGCCAATAATTTGCAAACCATCGGCCATGGCCTGAATCCGGTCAGACTCTTTAACGCGCAGCTCTTTAGCGCCCCTGAGCACTGTTTGACCCGTAGCACAGGCTGCAGCTACAAACAGAACAGGAAACTCATCAATAGCAATGGGAACCAGCTGTTCAGGGATTTCAATTCCATTGAGAGGCGATGATTTTACCCGGATATCAGCTACTGGTTCACCACCTACTACCTGTTCATTAACCAGAGTAATATCTGCACCCATCAATTTAAGAATATCAATGATGCCAGATCTGGTTGGATTCACCCCCACATGCTTGAGCATGATATCCGAACCATCCGCAATACTGGCAGCTACCATAAAAAATGCAGCGGATGAAATATCAGCAGGCACATCGATAGCCGCTGCCTTTAATCGGCCCCCACCAGTGATGGACACTGTGCCTGCCTCAACATTCACAGGGTAACCAAAACCTGACAACATTCGGTTAGTGTGATCACGTACAACACCGGGGGATGTAACAGAGGTAACCCCTTCTGCATACATGCCCGCCAATAACAAGCAAGATTGCACCTGTGCAGAGGCCATAGGCATATCATAATGTATACCCTGAAGCGCTTGCGCCCCCTTCACCTTGAGCGGCGGCGTACCATTTTCAGCCGTTTCAATGATGGCCTCCATACTGGAAAGCGGTTGAGTTACACGTTTCATCGGCCTACCGGATAATGACTCATCACCTGTCAGTACCACATCGAAAGACTGTGCAGCCATTAGACCCGCCATCAGCCGCATCGCCGTACCGGCATTACCAAGATATAAAGGGGCTGAAGGTTGCTTCAACCCATGCATACCAACGCCGTGTACGATGACCTTGCCATTATCTGGTCCCTCAATCTCAACGCCCATATCCTTGAAAGCCTGAAGGGTGGCCATCGCATCTTCACCTTCAAGAAAGCCCTCAATAACCGTGGTTCCTTCAGCCAGAGCTCCCAGCATAATGGATCGATGCGAAATTGACTTATCGCCAGGCACTCTCAAATTTCCGGACAAACAACCACCTGGACCTGCTACAAGCACTTTCATTTTATCTTTACAACTGGCCATATACGCCCTTCTTGACAACAACGTACCAAAATGATTCCTTGCACTTTGAGCACGCTCAAATATTCCAGATAATGCTCTACTATCACCATCAGCAATAGCAGTGCGCAGTCGCTGCAAGCCTACTGAAAAGACATCAATAGACTCGAGTACGGCCTCTTTATTGCTTAAAGCAATATCGTGCCACATGACAGGATCACTGCCTGCAATTCGGGTAAAATCCCTAAATCCACCCGCAGCATAGCGAAAAATTGCCTGATTTTCTGGCTCGCCTGCCAAGGTATCTACTAGTGAAAACGCCAGATAATGCGGCAGATGACTGGTAAATGCCAAAACCTGATCATGATACTCAACATCCATACAGCTGACTTGAGCACCACATGCCAACCAAAGTTTTTTCACTTTTTTTACAGCTTGGGCATCGGTATGAGGCAACGGTGTTAACAATACATTGTGCGCGACAAAAAGATCATGCTTAGCGGCCGTCACACCACTTTTTTCAGAACCGGCAATAGGGTGCCCTGGCACTAAATTAGCCGGAATATCACCAAAAGCTGCTGCGGCAGACTTGACCAAAGCAGACTTACAACTACCGGCATCGGTAATGATCTTTTCGGTAAGGTCGAGCTGAGCTAACTGTTGCAATAGCGGCTCCATCGCCAGCATTGGCACTGACAACATCACCACATCAGCTTTCGCCACTCCATGTACCAGGGAAACAACGCCCTGATCAATAATGCCTAAAGAAAGCGCTTTATCGATACTACCTTCATCATGATCAAAACCGACCACTGACCGACAAACACCCGACTTCTTTAATCCAGCAGCAAATGAACCGCCAATGAGTCCGAGCCCGACAACCAATACAGAAGGCAAATCCGCTGATCCAGCTGGGGCTATATCCCGGTCAAGCACTTACAAAACCGCCTCCAGCGCGTGAATACAGCGTTGATTTTCATCAGGAAGCCCAATAGATATTCTCAGATGGTTAGTCATACCATAATTACCAACAGGCCTGACAATTACTCCCTGACAGAGCAAGGCTTCATAGACAGGTAACGCATAACGCCCCATATCTACACAAATGAAATTACCTGCTGAAGGAATCCAGTCAAGCCCCAAGCTTTTGAAGCCCGACTCTAACTGCAACATGCCTTCTGCATTTAACTTCCTTGATTTAGAGAGATATTGGTCATCATTTAACGCCGCCTGAGCCGCCACTTGCCCCAGCAAATTCACGTTAAAAGGTTGTCTTAGCCTGTTGAGGATATTGGCAACATCAGGGTTAGAAACCGCGTACCCTGCCCGGCAACCTGCAAGACCATAAGCTTTAGAAAATGTTCGGGTTACCACTAGATTGGGAAACTGCTCAATCAAGGAAATACTGTTGTTATGCTGAGAGTTACCATGGTATTCAAGGTAAGCTTCATCAAGAATAACCAGAATGTAGCCAGGTACCTGTTTTAAAAAGTCAACCAATTCATCTTCATTAAAATGAGTGCCTGTTGGATTATTGGGGTTTGCCAGAAATACCATTCGGGTTTCATCGGTCACAGCAGAGGCCATAGCCTGCAAGTCATGCCCCCAGTTTTTTGCTGGTACCGAAATACCTTTAGCGCCTGCGGCTTTTACAGCTAGAGAGTACACAAAAAAAGCATAATCCGAGTAAATTGCAGAACGTCCAGCACCCAAATATGACTGAGCTAACAGCACCAGTATGTCATTAGATCCATTACCAAGCGTAATTTGATCGGCTTCGATATGATGCTTGGCAGCTAATGCTTTTTTCAGTTCGAAACCATTAGCATCAGGGTAACGAGATAACCCAGTTAATGCAGACTGAATAGCTGTCACAGCACTGGATGGCGGCCCCATTGGATTTTCATTGCTGGCCAGCTTAACAATGGCTGACTCATCCAGACCTTTTTCTCGTACCAACTCTTCGATGGGCTTACCCGGCTGGTAAGGATGCAGTGAACGAATAGCAGGTAAAGCCTGCTCTAGAAAATCACAAGACATAGCCTCTCCTTGCCAAAGTGTTCTTATGTATCACCGGTCAAAGAACCCCTTTCGGATAAGATCCAAGTATTTTTAAATCATTGGCCCGCTCTCCAAGCCGCTCCAGCACTTTACAGACTACTGGATCGTCCTGATGCCCTTCAAAATCGATGAAGAATACATAGTTCCAGATACCACTACGAGAAGGACGTGTTTCTACCCTGGTTAGATCAATGTTATGAACATGAAAAGGTTCCAGGATTGCATGCAATGCCCCTGGCTGATTTCGCATACTAACGACAACAGATGTTTTATCTCCATCTGCCTCGTGACTGCTGCGGGGCACTGTTTCATTGCCAATAATCAGAAAGCGGGTTGAATTGTCAGGTAAGTCCTCAATTTTTTCTGCTACTTTCTCCAAGCCATAAAGCTCAGCTGACATATCACCAGCAATGGCTGCCGAATTCCACTCACTGCGTATTCTCTTGGCAGCTTCAGCATTCGAACTCACCGCCACTCTTTCAGCCATTGGCCAGTGAGCATCTAACCATTTACGACACTGTGCCAAGGATTGCGCATGAGAATAGATTCGGGTGATGTGATCTTTTCGGGTAGTTTCAGAAACCATCAAATGCTGATGAATCCGCAGGACAACTTCCCCGCAGATTTTTAGTGAGGAGTCCATAAAACTATCCAAGGTATGATTGATAACTCCCTCGCTGGAGTTTTCAACGGGCACTACACCATAACTTACCGCTCCCGCGCTCACCTCACGAAATACTTCATCAATAGCAGACATTGGCACACATACAGCTGAATGACCAAAATGCTTAATAGCAGCCTGTTGCGTAAAAGTGCCCTCTGGCCCTAAATAAGCCACCCGTACCGGTGCTTCAAGAGCCAGGCAGGCGGACATAATTTCCCTGAATAATCGCGCCATTTCTTCGTCATTCAACGGCCCATCATTGCGCTGCATGACTTTGCGAAGCACCTGCGCCTCTCGTTCAGGGCGATAAAAAACAGCCGGCTCCCCGGTCTCTTTACAAGCCTTCTGTTTAACTTGTGCCACTTCTTGAGCACAGCGAGCCCTACGGCTAATTAGGTCGAGAATCTCATGGTCCAATGAATCAATTTGACCACGCAAATCATTCAGCTTTTCTTCTGCCATCTTTTTATCCACTTTCTTCAGGTATATTTAGCCATGTCGTCGTTCAAACTCCCCCATAAAGTCAACCAGGGCATCCACATGCGATTCCGGAACAGCGTTGTATATACTGGCCCTCATACCTCCTGCAGCTTTGTGTCCTTTCAATTGCATGAAGCCTGCTTGCTCAGCTTCCCCAAGAAACAGACTATCCAAAGTGGGATTAGCCAAGGTAAACGGTACATTCATCCGCGAGCGCCAAGCAGAGTCAACACCATTGTGATAGAAGCCGGTTTTATCGATCATACTGTAAAGCTTGTCAGCCTTTCGCTCATTGACCTTCTCCATTTTTTTAACCCCGCCTTGTTCCTTCAGCCATTTAAATACCAAACCAGCCAGATACCAGGCAAATGTCGGAGGTGTGTTATACATTGAGTCTTTTTCTGACTGCACCTTGTAGTCAAGCACTGCTGGGCAAATAGTGCCAGTCCGGTTCAAAAGATCCTTTCGTACAACAACAACAGTTAGTCCAGCAGGGCCGATATTTTTTTGCGCACCGGCATAAATAATACCAAACCGACTGACGTCAATGGGCTTTGATAAAATACTGGATGACATATCAGCCACCAGAGGCACATCCCCAGACTCTGGAATAAAAGGGAATTCCAGGCCACCAATGGTTTCATTGGGTGTATAATGCAAATAAGCAGCCTGACTATCCAAGCGCCACTCACTCTGATCTGGCATAGAGGAAAAACCTGAATCCTTACCATCAGCAGCGATATTAACGTTTAAATAACGCTGACCTTCCTTTATCGCAGACTGAGCCCAGTGGCCACTATTAATGTAGTCTGCCGTCTGTCCTTCACCCTTGATATTCATAGGCACTGCAGCAAACTGTCCCCGAGCCCCTCCCTGCAGGAAGAGCACACTATAATTATCAGGAATTGACATCAGCTCTCGCAGATCCTGTTCCGACTCCTCTGCCAACCGAATAAACGCTTTACTGCGATGACTCACCTCCATAACAGAAGAACCTACGTCCTGCCAGTTCAACAGCTCATCCCTTGCTTGCTCAAGAACGGCCTGAGGAATAGGTGCTGGCCCAGCACAAAAATTAAAGGCACGT
This sequence comes from Endozoicomonadaceae bacterium, assembly GCA_965224475.1. GTDB lineage: Bacteria > Pseudomonadota > Gammaproteobacteria > Pseudomonadales > Endozoicomonadaceae > Endonucleibacter. The sequence goes on from CBDCZK010000006.1 coordinate 203,602, forward strand.
CCGCCTAATTGGGCCAAAAGCTCATCAACAGTTCTATCCACGTTACAATCCCCTCGCAGTGAGCCAACATTACAGCAACATCTCGATTACCAACTTTTCCTTTCAATTACAGTGCACGTAATTATTACTCAGAAAAGATAGAGGGTGAGAAAAATTGGCATTAGCACTAACCAGATACGACAACTCCGGTCACGCCATGTATTAGCCCAACAATTTATCTGCATTCAGTCTGGAGGGTAAAAATAACACAGGAAAGTAAAAATAACAGGGTCTCTAGTACAATCTACGTAGCCAGCTTACCAGTGAGCTTAAATTCAGCCTTTAGCTATCGATTTTCAAGAAGACTTCAACTAGCCCAAAAAATCACGACCTAAAATCATGATTGCAGCTCTTGATCAAAAAATGTTGGGATATTGGGGCAACCACCGGCTAAATCCAAGGTGATATATATCTAAAAAAACGCCGACAACTAGTCGGCGTTTTCAAGTCAGTTTGCAGCTTGCCAATCAGGCTTCTGGTTCAACACCATCAGACTCATTATCATCATCCGGTTCTTCAACACGGGCAACACCAACCAGCTTCTCATTACCGCTGACTTTTATCAGAGTAACACCCTGGGTATTCCGGCTCATACTGGACACTTCATCAACCCGGGTTCTGACCAGCGTTCCCTGATCGGAAATCAGCATGATTTCCTCACCATTAGTTACCTGCACGGCCCCAACGATCTCTCCATTTCGTCCAGTGCACTGCATGGAAATAACACCTTGGCCGCCTCGCCCGGTAAGACGGAAATCATCAACCGGTGTTCTTTTACCAAACCCGTTTTGGCTGGCAGTCAAAATTTCAGCATCATCTTCAGGAATAATCAGGGAGATAACCCGCTGTCCTTCATGCAGCTTTATACCTCTAACACCCCTGGCGGTCCGGCCCATTGCACGCACATCTGTCTCTTCAAAACGGATAGCTTTACCTGCGTTAGACAGCAGCATAACCTGCTCATTACCCGTGGTAATTTCTGCGCCGACCAATGTATCCCCTTCCTCCAGCTGCAGGGCGATCAAACCACTGGAACGAGGGCGTGAGAACTGTTCAAGCGGTGTCTTTTTAACGGTACCGTTCATGGTTGCCATAAAGACATAGTGACCTTCGCTATACTCCTCAACAGGCAAAACAGCAGTAATTCTCTCACCTTGTTCAAGAGGGAGAATATTAACCAATGGCCTGCCTCTTGATGTCCTTCCCGCCTGTGGTATTTGATAAACCTTCAACCAGTATACCTTGCCTTTACTGGAGAAACACAGCATCTGGGTATGGGTGTTGGCTACCAGCATATGCTCAACATAGTCTTCTTCCTTGACTGATGCTGCCGATTTGCCTCGCCCTCCTCGTCTCTGGGCCTGATAAGTATCCAGTGGCGTCGTCTTGGCATATCCACCATGAGACAGCGTTACCACCATATCTTCTTCATCGATCAGGTCTTCAACGGTCAAGTCTCGACGCGAACTGGTGATTTCGGTCCGACGATCATCACCAAACTCATCACGCACCACTTCCAACTCTTCACGGATCACCTGACGCAGTTTTTCAGGGTCAGCCAGAATCAACGCCAGTTCAGCAATACGTTCCAGTAGCTCACGGTATTCTGTCAGCAGTTTTTCATGCTCAAGCCCTGTCAGTCGGTGCAAACGCATGTCCAAAATAGCCTGCGCCTGGACTGGGGAGAGATAATAACTGCCATCACGCAAACCATATTCAGCTGGCAAATCATCAGGACGACAAGCATCAGCACCAGCACGTTCAGCCATCGCCATAACATGCCCAGGATTCCAGGCAACACCAACCAGCTTTTCCTTCGCTTCAGCCGATGATGGTGAATCTTTAATAAGCTGTATGACAGGATCAATATTTGACAGAGCAACTGCCAGACCCTCAAGAATATGGCCCCGCTCTCTGGCTTTCCGCAGCTCATAAACGGTTCTGCGAGTCACCACTTCTCGGCGATGACGAATAAATGCTTCCAGCAACTGTTTCAGGTTCAACAGTTTCGGCTGGCCGTCAACCAGCGCAACAACATTGATACCAAATACCGATTCCAGCTGGGTTTGTGCATACAGGTTATTAAGAACCACCTCGGCATTTTCACCGCGACGTAGTTCAATGACCATACGCATACCGTCTTTATCTGACTCATCCCTAAGCTCTGAGATGCCTTCAATTTTGCGGTCTTTTACCAGCTCAGCAATTTTCTCAATCAAACGTGCCTTATTCACTTGATAAGGCAGTTCTGTCACAACAATCGTGCTTTTATTGCGTTTTTCATCGACCTCTATATCAGCCCTGGCACGGATATAGATACGCCCCCGTCCAGTCCGATAAGCCTGTAAAATACCCGCACGACCGTTAATAATGGCTGCAGTAGGAAAATCTGGACCAGGAATATGCTCCATCAAGTCATCAATGGTCAGCGCATCATTATCGAGCAAAGCCAGGCAACCACTGATCACTTCACGGAGGTTATGGGGTGGGATATTCGTTGCCATTCCCACTGCAATACCTGCTGAACCATTGACCAGCAGATTGGGAACCCGGGTAGGAAGCACCTCAGGAATTTGTTCCGTACCATCATAGTTTGGTACGTAATCAACCGTTTCCTTATCCAAATCCGCCAGCAATTGGTGGGAAATCTTGTCCATGCGTATTTCGGTATAACGCATGGCAGCAGCAGAATCGCCATCTATTGAACCGAAGTTACCCTGGCCATCAACCAGCATATAGCGCAGCGAAAAGGGCTGAGCCATCCGAACAATAGTGTCATACACAGCGGAATCACCGTGTGGGTGATATTTACCAATGACGTCGCCGACAATACGGGCAGACTTTTTATAGGGCTTGTTCCAGTCGTTGCCCAACTCACTCATGGCGAACAATACCCGCCGGTGTACGGGTTTGAGACCATCCCGCACATCTGGCAGGGCACGTCCAACGATGACACTCATGGCATAGTCCAAATAGGACTGCTTAAGTTCATCCTCAATATTTACCGGTAAAATCTCTTTGGCGATATCAGTCATGGAAAACCAGTCGTCCTTTTGCTTGCACCCACCGGATAAGAGATAGCATCCCTTCCAGATCCGCAGGGCCAGGAGCTTTTGCTGCGAGGCTGTTAATTGGTGTTACTACACCTCCACGCAGCTGCTTGCGCAGACCGCTCCTGGCCATCATGTCCAGTCAGCCAGCAGCATTGATATTCAAAAGCCTAGAATACCATACTCGTCGCACTTGCGGCGAGTCACCAAGCATAAGAAGTGTAAATTAAACGCGCATAGTATAGGGCAACAGAGAGTCCTGTACTGCCATGTCGACAGCGGTATAATCCAACTGCAAACACCAAGAATGGTTGATAACATGACCGAGATGCGATCAGCACAAAATGTAGACCCAGAAGAAATCGCCAAATTTGAACAGCTGGCAAGCCGTTGGTGGGATCCGGAAAGCGAATTCAAACCCCTCCACCAAATCAATCCCTTACGCCTGAATTATATTGATGAGCGAGTAGGTCTGGCCGGCAAAAAAGTACTGGACGTTGGTTGTGGGGGCGGCATTTTAAGCGAATCCATGGCACTGCGGGGTGCAGATGTCACTGGTATCGATATGGGAGAAGCCCCTCTCTCTGTTGCACGATTACACAGCATGGAATCCGGCGTTAGTGTTGACTACAGAAAAATTCCGGTAGAAGAGTTGGCAGAAGAGATGCCAGGCGAATTTGATGTCGTTACCTGCCTGGAAATGCTGGAGCACGTTCCTGACCCAAGCTCAGTCATCAAGGCCTGCCGTAAACTGCTAAAACCAGGTGGCAATATCTTTTTTGCCACGCTCAACCGGACCGCAAAGTCATGGCTATTCGCAATCGTTGGCGCGGAGTATGTTTTAAATCTCCTCCCCAAAGGCACCCACGAACACAGCAAATTTATCAAACCCCATGAACTCTGCAGCTGGATGAGAGAGGCCGACCTGAACCTACAAAGCATGACAGGAATGACCTATAACCCCATAACCCATACCTATCGCCTCAAAAAAGGAGATACCAGTGTCAATTACCTGATCCATGGCAACCTGGACAACTAACACTGACAGCAAGGAACAAGCAATACAATGACTGAAACCCAAGCAATAAAAGGTGTATTTTTCGACCTGGATGGCACTCTAATGGATACCGCTGATGACTTTATCTATGCCGTCAATCAGCTTTCAGCCAATCATGGCAAACAGCCCATACCTGAAAACATTGTGCGCAGTAATGTCTCAGCAGGCTCCAGAACACTGGTAAGCCTGGCTCTGGGCATTGATCTAAACCACCCAGAACTGGAACCAAAGCGTCAGCTACTATTGGAACAGTATGCACATCGCGTCAATAACCACTCCCGCCAGGCACCTGCCACTTTATACCCGGGAATTAACGCACTTCTGAATGAACTGGAGCAAAAAAATATTACTTGGGGCGTTGTCACCAACAAACCGGAAGCTTATGCCAATCCATTACTAGAACAAGTTCAGCTGCATAAACGATCCAGTGCGATTATTTGCCCAGAGCATGTAAAAAAACCAAAACCCGACCCTCAAGCCTTACTACTGGCCTGCGAACAAGCCTGCTGCCCCCCCGAACAATGTATTTATATTGGTGATCACCAAAGGGATATAGAGGCAGGAAAAAAAGCCGGCATGGCAACAGTTGCTGCCCTTTATGGCTACATTGCCGAAGATGACAATCCGGACAACTGGCAAGCCGATTTTCAAGCTCATAATGTCTACGATATTCATCAATGGTTGACTGAAAACAACTGGCAAGTACCAGCATAAAACCTATAACTGGCCTCATTAACTAAGCCTGCTATTTAGCCTATTTCACAGGTTGCTTAAATGTTTCAATACCAAGCTCCTCCAGAGCTATTAAAAGACCGAATCATTCTGGTCACGGGTGCCGGGAGCGGCATTGGTCGCACTGCCGCATTATTCTATGCCCAACACGGTGCAACCGTCATACTGCTGGGACGAACAGTGGCAAAACTGGAAGAAGTTTATGACTTGATAGAAGAGAATAACTGGCCTCAGGCAGCCATTTACCCCATGGACCTGCAAGGAGCCACCGAAAGTGACTTTGAAGACCTGGCCAATACACTCAATAAAGAGTTTGGCCACCTGGATGGTCTATTACACAACGCAGGTTTACTTGGAGAACTCAAACCGCTAAGTCAATACGACCTGGATAACTGGCAAAAGGTTATACAGGTTAATCTTACCGCTACTTTTCTTTTAACCAGAGAACTGTTGCCACTGCTTAGAAATTCCAATGATGCCTCTATAATATTTACATCCTCCAGTGTTGGCCACAAAGGACGCGCACACTGGGGAGCGTACGGAGTGTCGAAATTTGCGACAGAAGGCTTTATGCAAACCCTGGCCGATGAAGAAGAAGGCATCAGCACCATTCGTTGCAACAGCCTTAACCCAGGTGGCACCCGAACAGCGATGAGAGCCAAGGCTTATCCCGGCGAAGATCCTCTTTCACGACCAACTCCAGAGGACATTATGCCACTCTACCTTTACCTGATGGGATCCGACAGCAAAGGGATTACCGGGCAAGCTTTTCACGCTCAATACCAGCCTTAAAAAAACCGAATTATTGCACTTCCCAGCTCGAAATACTCGGGCTGCTTACCCCACTGTTTAAGCTACACCCAAAAGCAACCAGCCAAATTACTGACTACACTATTCCCTCTAAACTAACCGACCAGTCGCAGACAGGAGACGCCAGCTTGCACTATCCTAAATCACTTGTTTGGCTTCTGCTTTTAATAGGGGCAGTCTCACACGGTGGTGATAAACAACAATACAGCCAACAAGATTTAAACAACGAAATGGTTGTTGCTGCCAACTGGATGCAGCATTCTCCTGAATACCGTGCACTGGTTTACCAAAGCTTTAATATTGCTACCGATCAGTTGGCAGAAAAATTGACACGCCTTAACAAAAAAGAAAAGCCCGCCATCATTATCGACATAGATGAAACGTTACTAAATGGTACTGTCTTTCACTCCAGCCTGATTGGAACCAATGAAAAATTAACGGTTAAGCGTTCACTCCAATGGTGGCATCGCCCCGCAGAGAAGTCAGAACCTCTTCCTGGTGCGATTGATTTTGTTAACCAGGCAGCCAGCAAAGGTGTAGAAATATTCTATATTAGTGGTCGGTATGATGATGCCTTGAAACCAACAATACAGGCATTGAATTACCACGGATTTCCTTTTGCTGACGCCGACCATATCCAGCTTCAGCCAGCTAGCGATAGAACACTAAGCAAAGCCGCCAAACGCGAACAAATTAAAAATAAAGGCTATACCATTATCATGCTTATGGGAGACCAACTGGATGATCTTGCCGAAATAGCTGGCCCGCTGCACAATCAGAGACAACAATGGGCAGACAAGCAAGCCCATCATTTTGGTAGGCAGTGGATTATTTTCCCCAATCCACTTTATGGCTCGTGGGAGAGCTCACTCTCAGCAAATTACAGCTCACTCTCTCCAATAGAAAAGCACAATCTCCGACTGGAAAAGCTCAATTGCTCGCTCAGCAACGAGCAAGACCCTCAATTCAAACAACACCTGATACAGGCTGCTATATGGCAATTACACTCCGGCAGTTACCGGGCACTCTCTCATCAGGCATACAACCAAGCGGTCAAGCAATTAAAAAAAATTAAACACACCAATAAGAATCAGCCATTGCCAGCCATTGTCGTTGACATCGATGGAACCGTTCTCAATACATTTGCCAACATCAATACCGTCAACCTTAAAAACAATGAAAAAAATCGGAATAAGGTTTTATTAGACACAAAGCTGCCTTGTATTCCTGGAGCTCGTAACTTCCTAAAAAAAGCCCATAAGATGGGCTATGAAATTTTTTACATAACCAACCGCTCTATAACATTCAGCAATATAAAAGAAGGCAAGGATATTGAGGCAACAACGCTAGCGAATTTAAAATATCATCAACTACCTGATGCCAATGCTGAACACCTCCTTCTCAGAGAGAAATTTTGCTCATTCCCCCATACAAATTGCCCTAAAGAGCTACGAAGAAAAGCCATCGAAGATGGCAAGGTTAATGGCAAAAAATATAAAATAGCTTTATTTATTGGTGATTTATTAGGTGACTTTGATTTAACCGAACAAAAACTTGACCCTTATAAACAGGAAACAGTAGATGCAGTAAAAACCCATTTTGGTCAACGCTACATTCTACTCCCTAACCTGTTAAACCCACCTTATTTAAGAAAAGTATACAGCCAGGCAGCATCAAAGAATTTTAATGAAATGAGCATTGATGAATTGGCAGAGGTTCGCTTACAGCTTCTCAAAGATTGGCTGGAGAAACCTCTTCCACCACCAACTCAAGCCAGCCCGTAGCAGGATCCTTATGACGGAAAAACCGGTGGTTATCTGACAACCCAATAACCAGCTCAGCCGTTGTATGGATAATACTCCCCGCTTTAAGGTGACCTCCTAGCACCTGCCCCACACTATTAGCAACGCAAATGTGTAAATGCAAACCATCAGGACAACAGGTTCCAACCAGCGAGGTGATTTCAAACGGCCCCTGATAGAGCCGCTCTTGCTCTTCAGCCAATCGCATCGTCACCTGAGAAAGACTGCCAACACAAGATAAAACAAAAGCTGCAGGCCATGATTTGGCTTTATCATAAAGCACTGTATAAAGATCATCGCCTGGTTTTAATCTAAAAGCATCAATCATCAACATAGGATACGGCTGAGTTAGCAGCTAAAGATCTGATTATAATGCCAGTATTTTTTTGAACATATAAAAAAACCCGCTTTATCAAATAAAGCGGGTCTGTATGGCGCGCTCGGGAGGATTCGAACCTCCGACCGCCTGGTTCGTAGCCAGGTACTCTATCCAGCTGAGCTACGAGCGCGTTGTATAACTTTTAAATGGCGGTGAGGGAGGGATTCGAACCCTCGATACGGCTACAAACCGTATACTCCCTTAGCAGGGGAGCGCCTTCAGCCTCTCGGCCACCTCACCTTTATCAGACACAATACATTATCAGTGCCTGATTTTAAATGGCGCATCCGGGAGGATTCGAACCTCCGACCGCCTGGTTCGTAGCCAGGTACTCTATCCAGCTGAGCTACGGATGCGTATGTCGAAATTGGCGCGCTCGGGAGGATTCGAACCTCCGACCGCCTGGTTCGTAGCCAGGTACTCTATCCAGCTGAGCTACGAGCGCCCTGTCGACGGATGCGAACTATAGAGATATCCCCCCCTCGAGTCAAATGCGGTTTTCCGAAAAAGACTGTTCTTGATGACTTACTATCAGGAAACTGTGGATTTTCATGAAACCAAATACCAGAAGGGATAACTATTCAAAACAATACGTAACACGAGCAAAACTATTGCCGCTCTCTCTTCCCGAACAATTTCAATTAACATCAAAGTTTGTGAAACTTAAAAACAAAAAAAGCCCTGCGAAATGCAGGGCAAACAAGTTCAGGTCTATAGTAGACGCTGGTGGTTAAAACTCATAACTAAGCTTAGCCATTATAGAGTGGGCGCTATAATCACCACTAAAGTCATAATCGTAGTCAAGGCCAAGCGTAAAGTTATTATCCATGGCGAAAGCCAAGCCAAGACCGGCAACACCTCTTCCCTGCTCACGCTTCTTGCCTTTCAATTTGCTCACGCCGTTAACCGTAGTGATTTGCCCCTCATTTTTCTCATCATTAAAGTCATAATATCCCATCAACCTAAATTCAGGCATTAGGGTACCTTGCTCTAACGCTACCTCTCCCAATACGCGGGCACCGAAACCTAACTCATAAACCTGATAATCATCAAGTTTTACTTTTTGCTCCCAGACGCCGTCTCCTTTGAGCTGATAGTCATCCACTTTAGAGTTTTGATAGTTAAACTCGCCCCTTGGCTGCAAAATCCACTCTCGATTCTCATCAAGCGCCAGATTATAGCCACCACCCAAACTCAGCCCCCAAGTCTGGATATCTCCATCTCCTTTGTAAGCCCTGCCGTCCACCTGAGATTTGTAATCATTTTTACCACCAAGGTAGCTAAGCATACCATTCATAAACCAGGGACCCTCTGTCCACCCTCCATAGAAGGTACCGGCATAATAGTCACCTTTAGTGGATTGAGAAATATCCTTGGTATCAGTATCACTCTTAGCATAAGAGAAGGCGAAGCCAACAGTAACCTGGTCATTAACCTCACCATCAAGACCTAAAGTAATACCATCCAGCTTGGCTGAATAACCCAGAACATCATCTTTATTTTTGAGCTTACCATCACTATGGATATAACGTCCCCAGAACTGACCAGACTCAAAGGTATCACCCGCAGCCGCAGCCGCTGCCGCTGTTCCTTTTGGTGTATTTAACCGTGCTTCGATACCACGATTAAACTCTCGCATTGCCACGATATTGGTCTCATGCGTTTTATTATTACGAATATCGCCAATCACCTCATTAGACAGCTGAGCCAACCTACCCTTCTCGTAGGCAGTATCTATACCAAGCTTGACGTTTGCGTCATGGTAATTCAGCTCTCCCTCAACAAACATAGCTGCCTGCAGATTTGATTCTCCCGTATGAGCCTTCAACGCCATTGCCTGATCATCTGTTAACCCCTGGCGCAGGAAGGCTACTTTCATATCCGTAACGGGCTTGGCATAAGCAACTAACTCTGTTCCTTTTTCCCTCCACTCGAGTTTTTTAGCATCCAGATACAACCCTGACTTTTTATTAAGCACAAACAGCTTGTCACGCTCGGCATCCTTCACAGCCTGCGTTTTATTATCTGCCGTCAATCTCTCAAGCTGGTTTGCAGCTTGCAGTTTGACAACAGTTACATCAAGAACAGTCTCTTCATCACCGTCATCCTTAAACATCTCAAGGAATTTCTCAACACTGTCCGCCCTTACCTTGGTTGTTTTGGTTGAATCCTTAACCACCGTGCCATCTTTCGTTATCTTATGGCTAGAAGTCTTAGTACCGGTAATAGAACCATCAGAGGCTCCATCATCACCACCACTTTTCTTCGTCGCAGACGAACTTATACCGCCACCGAGATCAGCAAGAGACCTCTTCTCTCCAGGCTTCATCTTTTTGACTTTCTCAGCATCAAGCGCTAGAACCATGCCACTTTGAAGGTCAACCAATGTACCATCAGCAACGGCTAACTTTCCGCCCTCAGTTCCATCAAAATAGGCCTTCCCAACATCTCCAGCCAATTTCAATCTAACTTTCTCCTGAATCTTAAAGACGCCATTAATACCCCTTTTTTCATCAGCTAGCTTAACAACAGAACTCGCATCAGCACCACGAAGGTCCAATGTAGATCCTTTGAGAACAGTATGATCCTTACCTTCGATAAGTACTGGAAGTCGCTCACCCTTTATAGAAGAGAGATCCACATCCCAAACTCTGGCAGCATCGGTTACATAACGCTCATCTACAACACTTGGCTTGACAACAACAGTCTGGCCATCACCACCGTACTCACTCTTACCGGATATTGTAGCGCCTCGAAGAACTGCCCCATTTTTAAATTCGTTCTTCCCCTTTGTTGCATGAGGGGCAATAATACCTTGAACTTGACCGCCATCCTGCACTGTCAGCAATAAGTGTCCAGCACTTCTACCCAACAAGAAACCATCCTTGTCAACTGTTACTTTAGATTTTCTATCGGTATGATTTTTATCAAAGCCTTCACCAAACTGAAGATCAACTGCGGCATGATGCCCGCCTGTTATACGCACATCCCCAGAGTGATAACTTTTTTCTTTCGAGCGGTCTGTCTTATCCTCTATTTTCTCGCCGGATATCTTATAAGTAATCAATCCTCTTTCCTGCTTATCATCCCCCAGCTTGGCATCTTTTATAGAAAAGGTACTGGACTTACCTTTTAACTCAAGAGCATTAACACTGTATTCTGCTACACCCCCACTCACGCGGGTAACCGTTTTACCACCATCCCCATCATGGGTAACCTTGCCAATCCGAACTTCCTGCGAAGCAAGTGGATCATGATCGACATAAACCACACCACCACTGGCCGTAATATGCAAATCGTCAGAAGACCTTGCATCTTTATTGGCACGATTAACAGAATCCAATTTGATTCTAGCAGACTGCCCCTTACCAACACTGACTGTGTGAGTCAGCTGTGATCTTTTAACCTCCCCATGAGCCGGCTTTCCTGCATTTGCACCACTTACAACCTTAAAGGAGGCCGGATCAGTTGGGGTGGCAGAAGACACAACATCACCATTACCATCCAGGTATACCCTTTCTACAGCATGAAGATGAGTAGCAGCATCATCTCCAATGCCAGAAACCTGCCCTTTTATCTCAACATTGTGAGCATAAACATCATTAACACGCTTTCCAGATTCAATTTCTGCCTTTTTCAAAACTGCGCCAGCTTCACCAACGCTTTTCACATCCAATTCCTGCGAACCAGACAATATAAGATGACCTTTAGGATCAACTGTGGTAGCACCGCGCGCTACTATTGATTCAAGGCCATCGCCATCCTTACCCCCTCCTTTTATTTCAAACTTTCCATCCCCTTCAAACTGAATTTTTTTGTTGGCTACATCAATCAGATCACCACCAGGTGCACCTGCAGCAGAGCTCAAAGCCGCCTTCGCAGAGCTATCACCAGGCAACTTTCGAATTTCCTGCTGCAATTCATTTAATTGACTCCCTATTTTTTTGTAATCCTCCCCAATAACCACATCTCCAGGCTTAGTACCAGCAGCCAAGTTAATATCCGGACGAGGCCCTCCCGAAGGGACAGGAGTAATGCCTACTGTAGCCGCCCGCCCCAAGCTCTTACCTTCTACTTTTACCCTTTCATACGAATCCCGGGTGAAGTGAGCCAACGGCGCTGCACCACCGCCACCGCCACCGCCACCACCACGGTGACCACCGCCAGTACCTGAAGAAAACAGACCTAAACCATACTCGTCATTTAACTCATCAACCTTAGCCACGTTGCGAATTCTATGAAGCTCTAACTTCCTTTTCAAACGTTGATATGAGGCGGCACGTGCAGGATTAGGATCAGCCTTCACTTTCTCCAAGTGTTCAAAATCACGTAAAGGGTCAAGCCAGGGATCTTCACGACAAGCCGTCATCAATACCCGAATTTCCGCCTCTAAATTTCTGAAGCTGTCATCCTTGTCTTGTATATCAGCTATATCCGCTATAACCTTATTTCTCTTGTTGCCCAAGTCGAGAATTTTTCCATCCAAAGAGGCTTGAATAGTAGGATCTGTCGCAGCATGCCGTTCCTTTCTAGCTTCATTTAAAGCCTTGTCAAACTTTTCCTTTTCTTCATTCAAGGCCGCATTTAAATCAGGAAGATTTAATCGCAGCTTTGAAGGATCTCTCTCTACATCTGCCCTATATAAAGCCCCAGTAGCCGCAAAAGGCTCTAATTTCGCCGCATGCAAGCCAACAACTGAACCACCCAGCGCTGCAGCAATTGCCGCACATATCAATTTCTTTTTAAAACTTTTAACTACCTGAACTCGTTTCATTACTCCAACCTCTGTTATTCAGGACCCTTTGTGATTACTTGTTTCATTTGTATTTAAATAATCAGACAGGCAAAAATGCCTCAGGGCTCGGTATACTACAGAGGTCGTAAAAGGAAATTAAATACTGTTTGATAATTAAAAACCAAGGTTTTTTTCTAAATTATTCTAGATTAATCTATGAAATAAAATGCTTAGGCAACTAACATTACCAAGTTAAACACTTCTCACTTAGACAAATAAACTCTAATGATAAATTATTTAAAAAAAACAATACTGACGTACAAGATAAAAAATCAATTACTTATCATTATTTTAAAAAAAATCTCTATTGTATTTACGGTATTTATATATGCTGGCTGCACATCGATAGATACACATGATAACTACACACTACAACTCAACCAGTCTCATAAACAGCATACGCTACAAACCTCTACAGGCCTTCCTATCACAATATGGACACCTAAAAATAAAAAAAAATCAGATACGGTAAGACTATATATTGAAGGTGATGGCAAGGCTTGGGCCAGAAGAAATCGCATGTCCTCCGACCCCACCCCTCACAATCGATTAGTTCATGGCCTCATGCTGGAAGACCCCAAGCACGACATTGCATACATTGCACGACCATGCCAATTTATACAGAACAATCAATGCACTCCAAAACTATGGACTTTTTCACGGTATAACGAAACATCAGTACAAGCTATTGATGAGGCCGTACAAAAAATCAAAGATCAATTTAACTACCGGCTTATCGAGCTGGTCGGTTTTTCAGGTGGAGCAACCATTGCGCTAATACTGTCCACCCGCCGCAATGACATCGTTTCTGTAAGAACTGTGGCGGGCAACCTTGATCCTGCATACACAAATAAGCTACATGCCGTTACGCCAATGCCTAATGCGTTAAATCCTTCACATAAAACAGATAAGCTACAGCATGTACCACAATGGCACTTCATTGGAACGAAAGACCGAATTATCAAGGAGTCAATTTACACACACTACTTATCACAATTTAAAAATAAACAGTGCATAAATCATACGATAGTCAAAAATGCCAGCCATAGTCATGGCTGGATAGAGCAATGGCGCTATTTACTAGAACACCCCCCTCAGTGTAATAGCAAAAAAATGCCTCAATAGCCCAGGACGGCAATCGATAGACAAAAAAAGCCCAAGCTTAATAGCTTGGGCTTTTTAAATGGCGCGCTCGGGAGGATTCGAACCTCCGACCGCCTGGTTCGTAGCCAGGTACTCTATCCAGCTGAGCTACGAGCGCGTTTCAAAATCAAAAAATGGCGGTGAGGGAGGGATTCGAACCCTCGATACGGCTACAAACCGTATACTCCCTTAGCAGGGGAGCGCCTTCAGCCTCTCGGCCACCTCACCGGGAACGAGGGCTATACTACCGTTTTCTCTTCCGATTGCAAGTTTTTTAATCATCCCATTTTGAACGACAATTTAACAGTAACTGGTCAGACCTCAGCATAAGTTGTAATTTGGCACCATACTGAACACCCTGCAACCAAGGCAGCAAAACTTCCAAAATGTCAGGTGGATGAAAGTGCTCTGGTTTACTCTCTGGATGAGGATAATAAATCAGCCCATCCACAGTCTCTGAACCTACAATAACTTTACAGTTAACTGACCTCCGGCATAGCCGGAGGCTTATAGGGTTACGCCCTCTAAGGGCTTTCATTGCGCCCAAGGGCGCTTACCAATCAAAATCATGTTGATCTCTACTTCTATCATTCTTTTCTTGATCGCGGATATATCCCCGCACTACATCTTCATCAAGCCCAACTGTTGATACAAAGTAACCTCTTGCCCAGAAATGCTCACCGCTAAAGTTTCGCTGCCGACCTTTAAAGTTTTTCGCAATCTCTATTGCGCACTTACCCTTCAAGTAGCCAACAACACGTGATACTGGATATTTTGGCGGGATACTGACGCACATATGAACATGATCAGGCATCAAATGTCCTTCCAATATTTTGCAGCCCTTCCTTCTGGCAAGCTCATGAAAAATCTCTCCAAGAAATCTGCGAAGGTTCCCATATATCACCTTCCTTCTTTTCTTCGGAATAAAAACAATATGATACTTACAATCCCAACGGGTATGAGCCAAACTCTTGTAATCTCGCATAGGTTTTTCCTTCAATTTTCTTGGTCGAAAGCTGAAGGTTAGCTACTGACGCTACGGTCAAACCTATGTGAGTCACCCCGGCATAGCCGGGGGTTTATCAATGTTAATTAAAAAATGAGAAATTTTCAGGAGGCATGGCATCAGACCATTTAAGTGCCACACAGCGCCAAAATGCCTCAATAATAGTGTAATATAATGGGGCTATGGAAAGATTCAGGGTAGCAGGATGAAAACCGCTAACACAAAGACCCTCTTTCTCAAACAACGGCATTTGCAGAGATAGGGAACCTTCAGGAAAACGAGGATCTGGGCATTTACCGGATGCCACACCGTAACCCTTCATCACCATCGCATTTACTGTTTGCCAGACCATCTTTCAATCACCTACTTAAGCGGCTAAACAGCACCCAAAACCAACAACGTCGACAGACCTACCACAGTAAGAGGTACACCCAGAATTATAGCAATACCCCCCATTAATCCTGAAAACGAAACAACAATAGAAGCCATTTAGCCGCTTTCAGTCATTGTGACTTTGAAAAAAGAAACGAGTTAACAGAAGAGATACAAAAATACCCGGCCAAAGCAACCAGGTATTTAAAAACAGGTAGGCATTTATCATTAGTTATTATTAGTCAGCCTTGTTTAAAAAAATAACTTCAACCGAAGTTTAATAAGATTCAGATATCACAGGCGTTCCGCCATGCTCTTTTTCCTTTTGGATACGCTGGTATATCTCTTCTCGATGGACAGCCACTTCCTTTGGCGCATTCACACCAATGCGCACCTGGTTACCTTTTACGCCCAGAACAGTGACAGTGACCTCGTCCCCAATCATCAGGGTCTCTCCTACGCGACGAGTCAGAATCAGCATTACAATCTCCTTATTTACATCTCTGTAAGTCAACAACCGTCAATCCTGAGCACGGCGCTGCATTGATATGCCCCCTTTAACAAATTCAAGCCTCTAAAAACAGAAGCCATCAGGGTGCCAACGCAGAAAGCAGCGTTTACTACTTCAATACTGCCTTATACTCAGCTTAGGAAAAGCAGTATATGCCACCTCACCAATTCATGCTTAAGAATCTTTCAAAACTGCAAGTCTAGCGGCCAAACCCGACATTACCATGCGTATTTCTACTTGGTAACCATCATACTGATAACCAGCACAACCCTACAGCAGCACGGTGATCATTGCGGCATAAAGCAACTACTTTTTATTTGAAAAATCAAACTGTACAGGGCATATACAAGCCCCTGCACATCTAAAAACAAGAACCCAACAAGCAGCTATACCTGTTAATTCAGACATCTTTCGTTTCAACAGGTTCCCGATTGAGCTCAAAAGTTGAATGCAGCGCCCTCACCGCCAGTTCCAGGTACTTCTCCGCGATCACTACAGACACCTTTATTTCCGACGTAGAAATAATTTCTATATTAATGCCTTCATTAGCCAGCGCTTCAAACATACGGGTAGCCACCCCTGCATGTGAGCGCATCCCTACACCAACAATAGACACCTTGGCAATTTTGTTATTGCCGTCATACCTACGGGCCCCCAGCTCATTGGCAACATTGGCAACAACATCCATCGCCCGCTGATAATCATTTCGATGTACCGTAAAGGTAAAGTCCGTTGTCTGGTCTTCACCAACATTCTGGACGATCATATCCACTTCGATATTGGCCTTGCTGACAGGCCCCAGTATACGAGAAGCCACACCAGGAATATGAGGTACACCTTTTATAGTCAGTTTTGCTTCATCTCTATTAAACGCGATGCCGGATACAACCGGTGATTCCATGGCACTATCCTCTTCCAGAGTAATCAGGGTTCCAGGGCCTTCCTGGAAAGTATGCAGGACTCTTAAATTAACATTGTATTTTCCAGCAAACTCAACAGCTCGAATCTGTAGCACTTTCGAGCCAAGGCTGGCCATCTCCAGCATTTCCTCAAAAGTCACCTTGTCGAGTCTTCGTGCACCTTCTACAACACGGGGGTCGGTGGTGTAAACACCATCAACATCGGTGTAAATCTGGCACTCATCCGCCTTCAGCGCAGCGGCAAGTGCAACCGCTGTGGTATCAGAACCACCCCGTCCCAATGTAGTGATATTTCCTTTTTCATCTCGGCCTTGAAACCCTGCAACCACCACTACCCGGCCTGATTTCAGGTCTTTTTGTATATTTTCGGTATCAATATGTTTAATGCGGGCCTTGGTAAAGGCGCTATCGGTGGTAATAGCAACTTGTGAGCCAGTGTAAGAGCATGCAGGACAGCCAATCTCATTCAGGGCCATACTTAATAAGGCAATGGTAACTTGCTCCCCGGTAGAGAGCAGCACATCCATCTCCCGTGATGCCGGCTGAGCCTGCACAGTCCCTGCCATCTCTACCAGGCGGTTGGTCTCACCACTCATGGCTGAAACCACTACCACCACATCATGCCCTTGTTCCCTGAACCTTTTCACCTTTTCGGCAACGCGCTGGATACGATCCAGGTCTCCTACCGAGGTGCCGCCAAACTTTTGTACTAACAGCGCCATTTTTATATCGTTCTATGTCAATGAGCCGGAACTGGAATGTACCACGAACACTCGGCCCAGAAAATGACCAGCCTAATAAAAACGGGCCAACAGGCCCGTTTTTATGCTTTTATTCTAACTTTTACAGCCATGAGAGGCCGCTCTCAAGCACTAGACCCGCTCTTCCAGCCAGGATGCTACAGATTCAAGCGCTGATGGTAAATGCTCGGGCTGTGAGCCACCTCCCTGAGCAAAATCCGGACGTCCTCCGCCTTTACCGCCTACCTGACTGGCGACCATCTTCAACAAATCACCTGCTTTCACCTTGCTGGTTAAATCTGCTGTCACACCCGCAGCCAGTGGCACTTTGCCTTCACCAGGAGCAGCCAGCAAAATCACACCAGAACCCAGTTTATTTTTCAGCTGATCAACCATATCCCTCAAGGATTTAGGGTCAACACCTTCCAAAGCGGTTGCCAGTAGCTTTACACCTTTAACATCTGCAACCTGAGAGAGCAGATCAGCACTACCCCTACTGGAGAGTTTCTGCTTAAGTTGAACAATTTCCTTATCACGTTCTTTCAGATCCACCAGCAATTGAGCCACTTTCGCAGGCAGATCCTCCGCTTTCGCTTTCAGATAGCCACTGATTTGCTGAAGTTCATCAAGACGGCCCTGCATCCATTCATCTGCTCCACGCCCTGTGACCGCCTCGATACGACGCACGCCGGACGCAATGCCTGACTCAGAAATAATCCGCAAAGAACCAATATCGCCGGTACGGTGAGCATGGGTGCCACCACACAACTCAACAGAAAAACCATCGGTTCCCATAGATAAAACCCGCACCTCTTCTGAATACTTCTCACCAAAGAGTGCCATAGCACCTTTGGCTTTTGCAGTATCCATACTCATCAACTCAGTTTCGATGGGTGTATTGGATCTGATCTGCGCATTTACCAGGCGCTCTATTTTCTGCAATTCTTCTGGCTTGATCGCCTCAAAGTGTGAGAAGTCAAAACGCAGGCGATCATGGTTTACCAATGAGCCTTTCTGGCTTACATGGCTTCCCAACACCTTTCTCAATGCGGCATGCAACAGGTGAGTGGCTGAATGGTTAAGGGCTGTAGCCTGGCGCTGATCTTTTTTAACAGTAAGACTGACAACCTCACCCACTTGCAGTGGGGCAGACAGATTTGCCAGTTTATGAATAAAGGTTTCACCCTGTTTCTGGGTATCCCAGACTTGAGCCATCCCCTGCTCCCACTGCAACTCACCGGCATCACCAGCCTGGCCACCAGATTCCGCGTAAAACGGCGTGCTGTCAACAACCGCAATAATGCCGCCTTCGTTGCCAGATACCTGGTTGACAGACTGCCATTTAACGCTTTTTCCATCGGCCTGCTCAGCAAATAACTGGGTTATCCTGGCCTGGCCTGACAGGGCTTCATAACCGGTAAACTCGGTCTTACCCTCGAACACCAATTGTTCGTTGTAATCCACACCAAACTTGCTAGCCGCACGAGCCCGGTCACGCTGAGCCTCCAGGGCTGCTTCAAAACCCGCTTTATCGACGACCATATTGCGCTCACGGGCAATATCTTCTGTCAGGTCTACAGGAAAACCATAGGTGTCGTATAAAGTAAAGACTGTTTCTCCGGCAATAACATTGCTGTCAAGCCCAGCGATCTGCTCTTCCAGCAGTCGCATACCCTTATCGAGGGTTTTGGTGAACTGTTCTTCTTCCTGTAACAGTGTTCGCTCAATCAAGGCCTGCTTTTCCTTGAGCTCAGGATACGCATCGCCCATGATTCGAACCAGGGAAGCAACCAGTTTATGGAAGAAGGACTCCGTTGCACCCAGCTTATGGCCATGACGGCAAGCCCGACGAATAATTCGACGCAAGGTGTAACCACGGCCATCATTTGAAGGCATTACGCCGTCGGCAATCAGAAATGCACAAGAGCGGATATGATCTGAAATCACCCGGAGAGACGCTTCGGTCGTTTCAACACCGCCTAACAGTTTAGAGGCATCGCCCAACAGCTCCTGGAACAGATCAATCTCATAGTTGCTGTGAACCCCCTGCATAACCGCAGCAATACGCTCAAGCCCCATACCGGTATCAATGGACGGCCTGGGCAGTGGATGTTGCTTGCCATCCGCTGTTCGGTTGAACTGCATAAAGACCATATTCCAGATCTCTATGTAACGGTCACCATCATCATTAGGGCCACCGGGAGGGTCCCCAGCCACCGCCTCACCATGGTCATAAAAGATTTCACTACAGGGCCCACAAGGGCCGGTATCCCCCATGGACCAGAAATTATCCTTTTCCCCCAGACGAGAGAAACGGCTGGCATCAATCTTCATCTCTTTCAGCCAGATATCTTCCGCTTCCTGATCATCCTTATAAACGGTTACCCAGAGACGCTCTTCAGGCAGACCCAGCTTTTTGGTCAAAAAATCCCAGGCAAAACTGATCGCTTCACGCTTGAAGTAATCACCAAAACTGAAATTACCCAGCATTTCAAAAAAAGTGTGGTGACGGGCAGTATAACCAACATTTTCCAGATCATTATGCTTGCCACCCGCTCTGACACACTTTTGAGACGTTGTCGCCCGGGAGTAATCCCGCTGTTCTCGCCCAAGAAACGTATCCTTGAACTGGTTCATCCCGGCGTTAGTAAATAACAAGGTCGGGTCATCTGCCGGTACCAGCGAACTACTCGCTACCACGCGATGCCCTCGCTCCTTGAAAAACTCAAGAAAAGCAGACCGTATCTCAGAACTCTTCATACTAATAATTCCACCGGGGAGTGTCTAAATCAAAGCGGCATTATATAGCAGCAATAGCTTCCAGACGAGCCAGCAGGCTGGATGTATCCCAACGAGTACCCCCCATATTTTGAACATCTTTATAAAACTGGTCGACCAATGCGGTTAATGGCAGGGAAGTTCCCGTGCGTTCTGCCTCATCAAGACAAATGGCCAAATCTTTCCGCATCCAGTCCACAGCAAAGCCATGGTCATAATCACCCGCCAGCATAGTCTTATAACGGTTTTCCATTTGCCAGGACTGGGCTGCCCCCTTGGAAATCACCTCAATAACAGCACTGGCATCCAACCCGGCTTTTTTGGCAAAGTGCAACCCTTCAGCCAACCCTTGAACAACACCTGCGATACAGATCTGGTTGACCATTTTTGTTAACTGACCACTCCCTACAGAGCCCATCAGTTTCACACTACGAGCATAACAGCCCATAATCGGTGCCACTTTATTAAAAACTGCTTCCTCACCACCACACATTATCGTCAATACACCTTTTTCAGCTCCTGCCTGCCCACCCGATACCGGCGCATCAATAAAGCCAACTTTGCGACCAGCAGCTGCCTGGCTGAGCTCTCTGGCTACTTTTGCTGATGCCGTGGTGTGGTCAACAAAAATGCTGTCAGCCTTCATACCTGCAAATGCACCATGTTCTCCAACGGTAACCTGGCGAAGATCATCATCATTACCCACACAACAAAAAACCACCTCAGCTCCAGTTGCAGCCTCTTTTGGTGTCTCGGCTTTTATGCCATTGTACTCTGTCAGCCACTTGTCAGCTTTTTCACCTGTTCTGTTATACACCGTTACCCGATGACCCGCCTTCGCCAGGAAACCGGCCATTGGGTAACCCATAACGCCCAAACCAATAAACGACACATTAATAGTACTCGACATAAAACAAGACCTAAAAGAAATAGTAAAAATGTCTTCAGTCAGAAACAACGAATTAACGAAAGAAAGAATACAGAATTCAGCCTGCTTTCTACAGCAGGCTGTCATACGGCTATAACATGAGAAAGGAGACAGTGAAATCAGCTACACAAACTACCCAGCCGTCTGGCATCAAAACGGTTATCCGGCCTCTGACCCAGCTTAGCGCCCTGATAGCGATCACAAAACACTTGCAGCAAGGCTTTTAACACCGATGCCTGACGGAGTTCCCCACGGGTTTCAAGCACCGCAGCGGCTACTTCAGCAGTACACAGGTGCTGGCGATGATGGTTACGCCTCAGGGTATAAATGGATGGCTGGGCAGGCGACAGGCTAACAAGGGGTAAGCTATGAAGATAAGGGCTTTTTCTATAAATTTTTCGGGCCTGTTGCCAGGTAGCGTCAATAATAACAAATACCGGCCTGCCCTGTTTATCCTGAACGGTGAGCGAATCACATTGGGGCTGCTCAGCAGCAGCATAGATGGATGGAAAAACCAGGAAAGGGTTAAACGTATTATCCTTCAGTAAGCCAAGCAAGTTCTGATCAGGCGCTACCCGGCTCCAGTTAAATATTTTGGTATTGGGCAATGAAGCACTGATAAGCCGACCCGTGTTTGTTGGCTTATCGTGTTCATTATCATGGGTTATTAACCAAAAATCGACGTTGCTTTTTATCTCAGGAACGATGCCACAAAGACATGCAAACAGAGGCAAGCTACAGACTGTACAACAGCCAATATCATCCTTGGGTTCCGTTTGGTGGCTTGTATCCAGGTTCATAGGCACTCCTCTGACACATCAAGATAGCTGGCAGATACCAGCTACCTATCAGTTTGCAACAGAGCGATCAGACAGACAATTCATCCTTGCTTTTATTCAGGTCTTCTTCAGTTTCTTCAGGAGCATTCGCATTGAGTAATTCTTTGCGAATCAGGCCTTCGATTTCAGCCGCTATTTCAGGGTTATCTTGCAGATACTGGGATGCATTGGCTTTACCCTGGCCGATCTTGCTTCCTTTATAGGCATACCAGGCACCGGATTTATCCACCAGCTTCAGCTTAACACCCAGGTCCAGCACCTCCCCCATACGATAAATACCCTTACCGTAAAGAATCTGGAACTCAGCCTGACGGAATGGTGGGGAAACCTTGTTTTTCACCACTTTCACCCGGGTCTCATTACCTACCACTTCATCACCGCTCTTTACAGCTCCGGTACGGCGAATATCCAGACGTACAGAAGAGTAAAATTTCAGCGCGTTACCACCAGTAGTGGTTTCCGGATTACCAAACATGACACCTATTTTCATACGAATCTGGTTAATAAAGATCACCAGACAGTTGGCATTCTTGATAGAACCGGTGATCTTACGCAGTGCCTGAGACATCAAGCGGGCCTGCAAACCAACATGGGCATCACCCATATCGCCTTCGATTTCAGCTTTTGGCACCAGGGCTGCTACAGAGTCGACAACAACCACATCAACCGCGCCGGAACGAACCAGCATATCGGTAATTTCAAGGGCCTGCTCACCAGTATCAGGCTGGGAGACATAGAGGTCATCGACATTGGCACCCAGCTTTTTGGCATATTCGGGGTCAAGCGCATGCTCGGCATCAACAAAAGCACAGGTTGCTCCCTGCTTTTGAGCCTCAGCGATCACGCTGAGTGTCAATGTTGTTTTACCTGAGGACTCTGGCCCGTATATTTCAACGATCCGCCCTTTGGGTAAGCCACCAATACCTAAAGCAATATCAAGCTGCAGGGAACCTGTAGATATTGCGGGCATGGCTTCCTGCTTCTGGTCCCCCATCCGCATAACAGCACCCTTGCCAAATTGACGCTCAATTTGCCCAAGAGCCGCCTGTAATGCTTTTTTTCTGTTCTCATCCATATAAAAAACCCGCCTCTGCCTTAGCTGGTACACACTTTACTATGCACCGAGTAAAAAACTGGAACAATATTATATAAACTTATACTGTATATTTGTCCAGCTCTAGTCAATATTATCTAAAAGGTCAGCCAATCCCTCGAGGGCACATGCTACCGCCTGAGAGCGGACAGCCTGACGATCACCGGGAAACT
This sequence comes from Endozoicomonadaceae bacterium, assembly GCA_965224475.1. GTDB lineage: Bacteria > Pseudomonadota > Gammaproteobacteria > Pseudomonadales > Endozoicomonadaceae > Endonucleibacter. The sequence goes on from CBDCZK010000006.1 coordinate 226,769, forward strand.
GAAAACATCTGGCCGATACCTGTGAACCCAGTGCCCAACCAATCCATACCGTTCCAACGGGCTTTACGGGTGACCCACCTCCCGGGCCAGCAATACCCGTTATAGCCAGTGCAACGTCACTGCGCAAATGATCCACGGCCCCCTGTGCCATCGCTTTTGCAACGGCTTCACTCACTGCACCATGCTGCTCAAGCATAGCAAGCGACACGCCTAACAACCGGTGTTTAATGTTATTGGAGTAGGCAACAACCCCACCTTCAAACCACTGGGAACTACCGGGTATTTCGGTAATAAGCTGGCTTACCCAGCCACCTGTGCATGACTCTGCTGTCGCCAGCTTCAAACCTTTAACTAAAAGCTTTTGCTCTACTCTGTGAGCATACTTGTCCAGTTGCATATCCATAGATCAATAACCATCGTCTTTGTTTGTCAGCAAATAAACTGTCCGATCATCGCAAAACAATTCGCAATATAAAAAATAAAACAGCCCTCGATCTTGCCATGTTTCATTCACTCAGCAACACCCTCGTACTTTAAAACTGGCATAGTCCCTGCATTATTCTCTTCAGGTTATCAATCGTACTGGAGAGCATTATGAATCTCGAATGCATCGATGCTGCAGACAGTCATTTAGTCATAAAACTGTGTGGCGAAATGGACGCCCTTGGCTGCAATCAGCTCCGCCCTCAATTGGATGAGATTGCCAATAGTGACCATCACAACGCTGTAATAATGGACATGCAGGGTGTCGATTTTTTGGACTCATCAGGCATTGGAGCCATCGTATTTCTCTATAAACGCCTAAAAGCCAAAAATCGCTCACTGGAACTGGTCAATGTCAAAGGGCAGCCTCTGGAGCTTATCAAACTACTGCGAATTGACAGTGCCATCCCAGTCAAATCAGCTCATGAACTGGATAGCCTTACTGGAAATATGTGAATGCAGCATCTAGTCGCCAGTCTTATCCTATTTAGCTCATTTGTCCTATCGGGCTGTATTAGCTGGCCTCCAGGTGGCCAGGGAGGAATGGCGGAACACCAGATGGAACCACTCAGCCCAGTGTTACCGGACCAGCCTCTTGGACCCGAGCATGGCCTGCGTTTTGAGTTTGAACTGGTCAAACTGCAATTAGACACCTTGGTACTTGAAGGTGCCGAACTTTGTTTTCCTGCCACTGTTGTTCAGGCCAGGCAGCGTCAAAACCGAATTATCCGTGAGCTGCAAGGAGGGCTTGATTATGATGCGGCAAACGACCTTATTATTCAGCGTCGTTTACTAAACCGCCTGGAACGCCAACTGGATTATGTACAGCAACAGGCCAGTTGCAGAATACCCGTTAACAGTGAAGAAGAGCGTCCTGGAGATATTGGCTCCCGAATACATGATCTTTTAAATAGCGATAATCAGTTTGCGTTCGATTCAGCTGAACTTAATCCAAAATATATTGGCCGATTGGCCGAAGCAGCCCAGTTACTGAGAAATAAGCCTGACTACCATCTCCGTATTACAGGACATGCTGATGCAGTAGGAACCAAAGACTACAACCAAACACTTGCCTTAGCCCGTGCCAAACAGGTTGGCCGCTATTTGCAGATACTCGGCCTCCCTTCTGATCGAATTGAAGTTGATGCCGTCGGCGCTGATAGTCCGCTGTTTGAAGGGATGGCACCACATTACCGTCTTGTTAACCGGCGAGTCAGCATTGAACTGGTAGAAACTTCAACAATAACCAAGCTAGCCCGGGAGTAATAACAATGTTACCAAGACTGCTATTGACACTCACACTGGTGCTGGTTTTTTTACCCATCTCTAGCAGTGCAGAGAACTACAAGGTTCAAGTAGGCGACTTGATTAGTGTAGTTCTACCCGGTGAAACATCTCTCAACAACCCTTTTGCTGTTGATCGTCAGGGTCGCATCCTACTCCCTGAAGCGGGAGCTATTGTTGTCGCTGGCTTAACTGAAAAGGAACTATCCGATAAAGTCAGCACTCACCTTGGCAAAGTTTTCCGCGACCTTAGTAACCTAAAAATCTATATCTATAAAAAGCAACTGCTAATCAGTGTCCAGGGTTACGTCAAAGAACCCGGGGCATTCACCCTTCCCGCTGATGGATCAATCCAGATGGCCCTGCATGCTGCCGGAGGCTTACGAAGTGGTGCCCAACTTGACCGCATACAACTGATACGAGGAAAGACTACAGCCACTTTCAATTACAAAAAGTATCTCGATAGCGGTGACCAGGGCATACTGCCTGAGCTTAGATCCCTTGATACCCTGTTCATACCGGCATCACCTATGACCGGCAACGTTGAAGTCGAGTTTGACCCTTCAAAAATAGCTGATGCCGGTGATGCTGCAGAAGACCGTAAAGCAGTCAAAGTATTTGGTGAGGTCAATAGCCCTGGCAGTTTCTCATTCCGCAAGGCCATGAACATGGTGGATTTGATTATGCGTGCCGGTGGTGTAACCCGTTATGCAGGTGTTGAACAAATAAGGGTGATTACCAAAGGTGAGCCTACGCTATTTAATCTGAAAAGATACCTGGATTCAGGCGATGAAAAGCTGCTGCCAGAGATTGAAGCAGGCGCCACCATTTTTGTTCCCCGTCAGGAGGAAGAGATAAAAACGGGCAATAACATGGTTTATGTCATGGGAGAGGTCGCAAAACCCGGTGCCTATGAAGGAAAAAAAGGGGCCACCTTTATGGATATTCTTGCCAATGCCGGCGGCCCTACCCGTTTTGCAGAGTCGCGGCAAATCCGAATTATTAAAGCCGATGGACGTATTAAAGCTTTCGATCTTGCTGGTTATACCGAGGGCACTACCGGCGCTCTGCCACCCGCTATCACCCCTGGAGATGCCATATTTATTCCCGAAAAAACCGACATGAATGAGAAGTCCTGGCTAAAAGTGGCTCCTGGCAGAGCTGTTCGAATTATCGGTGAAGTGGTTCGACCTGGCCGGGTGGAATGGTCTGACGAAATGTCATTGCTCGATCTTCTTGCTCATGTCGGCGGCCCCACCTCAAGGGCAGATACCAGTAATATTGAAATTGTGACTACAGCAACAAAAGGCAAAGCCAGAGCACTAACGTTTGATCTTGATGCTTTTATTAAACGGGGCGGCAGTGATGACCAGTTACCGTTGATTCGTGCCGGCTCAACCATTCGAATTCATGATCTCCCCCAAGACCCTAGCGATAACAAGGCTCAATGGGTTCGCCAAGCCTCAGAAAAATCAATCTATGTCTTTGGCCAAGTCGGTGCTCCAGGGCGCTATATGTTCACAGATAGCATGAATTTTCTGGATATTCTCTCAGCCGCTGATGGTCCAACTGCCAGTGCTGATATCCACAATATTCGTATTAACCATCGCAACGGCAAATATGCCAAGGTGAGTAAGCTAAACCTGGCACTCTATTTTGAGACCGGTGATGAAAACCTGTTACCTGATGTAAAAACCGGGGACACCATCTATATTCCGGAGAAAAACCGGCTCTGGCTCGATCAGTCAAAAGAGAGCACAGTGAGGGTGTTAGGCGCTGTTAATAAACCCGGTCGTTACCGTTTCAATGATTCCATGACCCTTCTGGATTTATTGGCTGAAGCAGGCGGCACCAGTGGTAATGCCCATGTAGAAAAAATCTCTGTGGTTAACCTGTCCTGCTGCAAGGACCAGGCTCGTACCTTTGACCTGGCAGCCTTTAGCCGCTCAGCCAACTTCAATGACCTGCCTGTATTGCGCTCGGGGGATACGGTTTACGTTCCCGATAAAGCAGAAAGCACTCTGGTTAAAATGCGCACAGGCCTGAGAGATGTCTTTGAAGTGGTTTCTCTGGCATCTCTACTGGGAGTACTCTAAATGATTCAACCAATGTCAATGGCAGTAGAGAGAATTTACAGCAGTATCCAGGATTCAAGTATTCGGAGCCTTGCCATTACTTCTGCCAACGCAGGAGAAGGTGTCACTTCAGTAGCAACTGCACTGGCACATCGCAGCCTTCTGGGTGGCCATTCAACTTTACTGATAGATCTGAATGTAAACCGTCCAGCTCTTACCGGCATGCTAGATATTCCGCGTCCTCCATCAAAAATCACACTTTTTCAGCAACCTCATCTAGTGACAATACCAGAACAAAGTGTTGTATTAACAGGCATAACAGCACCAACCCAGCGTGATGCAATAACCAAACTAAGAACACACGGTATTTTGGAGCAGTGTATCGCAAACTGGCAGCAACAGTTTGATCAAATCATAATCGACTGTTCACCAGTCCATAACGCCACAGCGACAACCCATTTCATTCCTCCTGAACGAGTGGCTGCAGCGTGTGATAGCAGCTTATTAGTAGTATTAGCCGGTCACTCAACAGAAGCCATGGTAGAGGCGGCAGCAAAGAAAATCAGATCAGGTGGTGCTGAACTATTGGGCTGCGTATTTAATGACAGAGATAACCCACCACTAAAAAACGAACTTTTGAGAGAACTGTGTCGCTTCCCCGGCATATTCAGAGCAATCACTGATCGTATTAGCAAGCGGTTAAACAACAACCACCTTTTATCCGTGGAAGTATAAAAGTATGGAACGCTTACTGTTAGAAGCTGAACGCCCTGTCAACCTTAACGAAGTTCGCAATCTAAGACACCTTATTGCTCAAACAATACAGGCAGAAGTCTCCTGTCCTTCCATTAATCAACAAATCCTGCTTTGCCTTTCTGAAGCAGCAACCAACCTGGCTCAGCATGCAACACCTGAGGCAACCAGAATGATTGTACGCTTCTACCACAACCACTCAGGTTGGTGGCTCAAATTACTTGATAATGGCAGCTCTTGGAATCCCGTTGAACACTCTCCAGCGAATACACTGACAAATTTCAACGACCACGAACAAGGACGAGGTGTCGCACTGCTTCATTCTCAATGCAGCAGATTGGAATACAAATCAGGTAATAGTGAAAGCTTTAATCAACTTATACTATTCTGGAAACGTCCCAAACTGACATCACGCCCAACTATTCTAATTGTAGAGGATGATAATGCTCTACGCAGATTGTACCAGGCTTATCTAACAGAGTCGTTTAATGTTAAAACAGCCGCAGATGGCCCAGAAGCGCTAAAACAATTGAAACACAATACCATTGATTTAATCCTGTCAGATATCCGAATGCCGCAAATGACAGGCCTAACCTTGAGAGAACACTTAAGTCAGCATCGCAACACCAATTTAATACCATTTATTTTTCTGACAGGGGCAGATAACACAAATATTCAACACCAGGCGATGAGTCTTGGTATTGATGATTACCTTGTTAAACCCGTTGATAAAAACAAACTGATTCACACTATTTTTAGAATTCTTGGACGCTCTCAACAGATTTACCGGCAATTAACCAATCGTATTAATCAACGCATCTCATCAGCATTAACACCAAAATTACCAAAGCAATCCCATGGCTGGCGTATCCAGGTTGGCAGCCGTAATACTGGCATCGGTGGTGGTGACCTACTTCTCCATCAAAATAATCAGCAGGGTCTGTTAATCGTTTTGGCGGATATTATGGGTCACGATGATAGCGCCAAATTTTTTTCCTATGCTTATGGCGGCTATCTTCGTGGACTAATGCATACTACAAACGACCTTTCACCTGCCGATTTACTGGAAAGATTATCTACCATAGCACTTCAGGATGAGCTGTTTTCTCAAATAACTTTAACCAGCTGCGTTGCTACTCTTTGCCCTGAAGGCAATTTATCCCTGGCGACGGCAGGGCACCCACCCCCTCTCAGACTATCTGACAACGGCGCTGAGCCTATTAACAGTTCAGGTATTTTACCAGGACTCCTGGCCGACACTCACTATGAAAATACATCATTAACGATTTCAACAGGAGAACGAGTCGCCTTTTATACTGATGGCCTTTTTGAATCTGCAGATAACGAAAACCTGCGACAACAGCTCGAAGACCAAATCATTAACATATTACTCAAGACACGCCATCTTCCTATCAATCAATCACTTAGCCAAACAATGGCTGTATTTGATCAATTGGCTGGCCCTACCCCTAAAGATGACGCCTTACTATTACTCGCAGAACCTGCTTATTGATTATAAAAGGCTGTTTCACCATCCAGCGATAAAACAAGCACTACGTTGCCCACTCCTAATACGCACTACGCGATATGGCATAGGTTTTGCAAAACACTGAAATAAAAACTCAACATTAACACGGATGTAAAATGCACTATTAATGGAGAAATAAGGTGAAATTTTTTATTGCAGCAGCACTGCTCATCAGTATGGCAACTACAACAGCCCTCGCCGAGATCCAGCTCAATTTTGGTGTATATACGTCTGACAAGCCCACTACGATGGTTCGTATGTTTCGTCCAATACTGAATACTCTGGAACAACAACTAACCGAAAAACTGAACGAGCCAACAACGATTCGATTGCAAGTTGCAAAAAGCTATGAGCAGGGTATTGATGATCTGACCACAGGCAAGGTTGACTTTGCTCGGATGGGACCGGCATCTTATGTAAGAAGTAAAGCCTTAAATTCTGACGTACAGCTACTTGCTATGGAGAGTAAAAACAAAAGCAAAACTTTTTTTGGTATTATTTGTATCAATGAAAACAGCTCAATAAAAGACATTAGCCAGCTAAAGGGAAAATCTTTTGCATTTGGCAATGAGCAATCCACTATTGGTCGCTATCTCTCTCAAAGACTGCTGACAAAGCAGAATATCTATGCCTCAGACCTCTCTCATTACGATTACCTTGGACGTCACGATAGTGTCGCATCTGCAGTGGGTGCAGGGCGATTTGATGCGGGGGCCCTTAAGGAAAGTACATTTAACAAGATGAAAGCAAAAGGTGTTAAAATTCGTGAGTTAGCTCGTTTTCCAAACGTGACTAAACCCTGGATTGCCAAACCTCAATTAAACAAAAGAGTCGCATTAGCAATCAAAACAGCCCTGCTAGAGTTAAACGATCCAGCCGTTTTAACCACAATAAAAAAAGATGGCTTTATTGAGGCCTACGATAGTGATTATGAAATAATTCGCCAGGCGATCTATGACAATAGACATTTTTTTAGTCACACAAAACGGTTAGGCACAGGACAAAGCTAATGGCTGCCTCAAGCCCAAAGCACCGAGTCTCCTGGCCTTTATGGCTACAAATATTGCTTGCCCTATTAGCCGCTTTGGTATTAGTCAATTTACTAACAGCTTGGCTGGTTGGTCAAATGGAAGGAAAATACCTTCTTAAACAGGTAGAAAGACAAAGCAATGATTGTTTCTCTATTCTGGCTGCAACCGCAATTGATGCTGTTATTACTGAAGACCACCCGTTATTAGCCACCATTGCCGATCAGTCAATGGTGCAATCTCCTAATATATTAAAACTAAGCATTTTAAATGAGCAAGGCGATTTACTTGTTCAACGCGAGCGTTCAACCGTTATTCCAGATCCTCGTACTCACTACTTTAGTGGCAATTTAACATTCGAAGGCGAGTTGTACGGCACCATCACTATTGAGTCCAATATTGAGCCAGTTTATGTCGAGATCAATCATCACATCGGTCAAATCCAGCTTTTTATCAGCACCATGCTGTTTTTACTTACCAGCCTTACATTACTCCTTGTCAACCGGTTAGTTATTAATCCCATACAAAACATCAGCCACTATCTTACACAGCTATCTAAAAAAGCAGTTCAGCCCAGCCTGTTATTAAATCGAGTGGCAAGTCGTGAACTCCAACTGTTGGCAGTATCAGTGAATAGCCTGAAAGATATGATGCACCAGCGCGATTTGCGTGAACAAGATCTAATAAAGGCACGTAAAGAACTCGAGATCGCTCATGACAAGGCGCTTTGTGCCAATCGAGCAAAATCTGGATTCCTGGCAGCCATGAGCCATGAAATCAGAACCCCAATGAATGCCGTTTTGGGAATTCTTGGTCTGCTTAGGGATACACCATTAAGCAAACATCAAAAACATCTGGTAACCACAGGTCAAGATTCCGGCGACCTGCTGCTGGGAATCATTAACGATATTCTGGAGTTTTCCAAGATGGAGGCAGATAAACTACAACTGGAAAAAAGTAGTTTTGATGTCCAGCAACTACTTACCGGTACTATAGAATTATTAAAACCACAAGCTAACTTCAAAGGGATACAGTTGCAACTGGTTCAAAAAACCAGCTTACCTCAATATGCCATTGCAGATACCAAACGGCTACGCCAAATACTCCTTAACTTAATCAACAATGCTATTAAATTCACGCCAAGAGGAACTGTTTGCGTGTCCGTCGCAATAGAGCGAACCAATGAAAGTACAATGACTTTATCTTGTGCTGTAACAGACACAGGCATTGGTATACCAAAAGAGTTTCAAGCTTCACTATTCAAAGAGTTCACAATGGTTGATCAAAGTCATTCCAGATTATACGAAGGGACAGGACTGGGACTGGCGATATGCAAGCGATTGATAAATCTTATGAACGGAGATATTCGCGTAAGTAGTGAAACGGGTAAAGGCAGCACATTTGAGTTCAATGTCGAGTTAGGCATATCTGATGTAAAGCAGACAACCACAAATACCACAGAAAAAAATCACAATTTGGTACCTAAAGCCAACACCCGCGTCTTATTAACGGAAGACAATCCAGCCAATCAGATGGTAATCAAAACGGTTTTAGAATATGCCGGTTTGCAGGTAGATATTGCAGCTAATGGTAAGAAGGCCATTAAGGCAGTGAGCAGTGATACATATGACATCATTCTGATGGATATTTCCATGCCCGAGATGGATGGCATGGAAGCAACCCGAATGATTCGCCAATTATCCAGCTCTGCAGCCAAAATACCGATCATTGCCCTAACAGCCCACGCCCTACCAGGAGATAAACAACGTTTCCTTCAGGCTGGTATGAATGACTATCTGACAAAACCCCTCAACCGTACTCAATCGCTGGACTGTATTGCCCGCTGGACAGCAACATTATCTTGAAAACTGAGATGCGACCCTCAACCAAACGACCGGATCAAGCCACTTGCTAGAGTTCAGAGTCACTGATAAGGTGGTAGCACAATAGTAATATGCTCATATAAAGCCACTAAAATTGCGGTATTACTGGGCAGAAACAACACTCCTTAATAAGACATTTGACGTACTACTGATAGCAGAAAGTACCCTGATTGTTCTTCTCAGGAAGGGCTGTATGAGAAAAATAACAAGATATACCCGTGCACTATATACTCTGCCAAAATCGACACCCATTGCCAGAGCACTGACAGGCGTTCTCATTAGCGCCTTTGCCCTGTTTGGAATCACCGTATCATTCTATATGCACCTGGACCTGGAGTCGAAATTTGGGGAAATTCAACGAGAGGATTTTGAACACCGCATCGAAACCCATGCAGTCATGCTGCATCACTTTATTGAAATGCATACTCGTCTGGTTGAAGATATTGCCCAAGACGATATGTTCTTGAGAGCCTTGAGGCAGCCAGATGCCAAGCAGGACGAACTTGCCGAATACATGAGTAACCTCAGAGTTCTGGGAAAAAAGGTACAGATAACGTTGCTTGATTCTACTGGCTCAATAGTCCAATCGGCTCACCCCTACCCCATATTTGATTATCGGAATGAACCCTGGACGGCTGCAATACTGTCAGGAAAGCAAAAAAGCCATTTCAGCATTGAACAGAACCAGCAAAGCCACTTTTTGACTTTTGCTACAGCGGTTATCGATGCTGGGAAGCCAAAGGGTATTCTACTTACTGAAATTCCTGCCGGAGCCTTGGCTTCAAACTACCACTGGTCTGAAGAAAATAATAAAGAACAGTTGCAGATTTTTCATCTACATGAAGGGACTACCGGCGGTAATTCAATTGATTTATCCAACCATGATCACTCTATTTATCCAGGCATTAAACCACCTATTGCCTATTATCAGACAAGTTATAACCACTCTCATACCCCAAATAGTTCAGCTCACAGTCATAGCCATGATCATAGTTCCAGCTCAAGTGATAACACATTAGACGACAGTGAACTGATCCTCTCTCTTGGACCGGATTTATCCAATCGACAACAAAGCACGATTAATCTTCCCGAATATGGATTGCGCCTGGTCGGGCATCTTGATGACAGCAGCTTGCAAAATGCCAACCATAGTATTCTTAAAACTCTGATAATAATTATATGCCTGTTGGCTCTCGGGACGGTCGCTGTAATTTTCTTTTTAAGCCAAAAATTTTTTATCGCACCGCTGGAAGCGCTACGAAAAATGACCGCTTTGATAGCAAATGGTGAGCAGCTAGACAGCCTCAATAGTAAAAAGAGAAAAAACGCCAACCAGTTACAAGAAATCAACATATTGACGCACGACATTCTGTCGATGGCAGAAACCATTAATGCCCGGGAGCAGGCCCTGCAACATGCCAATAGTACCCTGGAGCAACGGGTAATAGAGCGCACAACAGAACTCCAGCAAGCCCATGATGCTGCACTGATAGCTAACCGGGCCAAATCCGGTTTTCTGGCCACAATGAGCCATGAAATCCGAACCCCAATGAATGCCGTATTAGGTATATTAGGTCTCTTAAAAGATACCAGCCTCGATAAACAACAACTGCGGTTAGTCCAGACTGGCCGGGAATCAGGCGAGTTATTATTAAGCATAATTAACGATATTCTCGACTTTTCCAAAATGGAGGCTGACAAACTGGAGCTCGAACAAACGGTATTTGATCTATACCGGTTGTTTGACTTTACTATCGAATTACTCAAGCCCCAGGCTGAGCAGAAATCGCTATCACTGAACCTTCAGCTCACCCCACATCTTCCTCAATACGCTAAAGGTGACCCAGACCGGCTGCGCCAGATTCTGATCAACTTAATAAACAATGCCATTAAGTTTACAGACAGCGGCCATATCAATATCAGTGCCAATGCCAGACCACGTAATGATGATCGATTTATCCTGAGCTGCACAGTACAGGACACTGGCACCGGTATTGCCAAAGAGTTCAGAGCCTCACTGTTTGAAGAGTTCAGCATGGCTGACCACAGTTACTCCAGGGCCCATGAAGGCACTGGTCTTGGCTTGGCTATTTGTAAACGCTTGATATCCCTGATGAACGGAAATATTGATGTTCAAAGCGAACCCGGGGTTGGCAGTACATTTATTTTTAATGTTGATTTGCAAGTTGCGGACGAAAGTGAGTGTGATTTCGAGGACAGCACCCCCCATGCAATTCCTGCCGCAAATACCCGCATCCTATTAGCCGAGGATAATCCTGCCAATCAAATGGTTATTAAAGCTATTCTCGAATATGCGGGCCTTCAAGTTGATATCGTCGCTAATGGCAAAGAAGCAATAGAAGTTGTTAGCAGTCTGCCCTATGACATTCTGTTAATGGACATATCAATGCCCGAGATGGACGGTATAGCAGCAACTAAAGCGATACGAAAGCTACCAGGCCAGGTCAGCAAAATGCCTATTGTGGCACTCACCGCTCATGCACTGTCTGGTGATAAGGAACGTTTTCTTAAAGCAGGGATGGATGACTATCTGATCAAGCCCATTGATCGCTCCGCCATTTTACACTGTATTGCCCAATGGACACCCCATGAAAATAGAAACCTGCCGCCATCAAACACTACAATTCAACCACAAGAAAGCCAGGTAAAAACTGTGAGTGGTGAGCTTGTCGATGAATTGGTATTACAACAACTGGTTAAGGATACAGCCCCAGACGTTGTGCCTACATTACTGACACTGTATATCGACGATGCACAAAAACGCCTGGAACTGATCTCCAATGCTATTGAAAAGTTCGACATTAAAACTCTTGAGTTTGAAACCCATAGTCTTGGCAGTAGTGCCGCTGCCCATGGCAATCTGAAACTTCATAATCAGGCACGTCATGTTGAACATCTCTGCCAGGAAGAAAACCAGAATCAGGCATTGACAGAGGCCTCCAGGCTAACCGCTATAGCCGTAGAATCATTACGCTTATTAGCTGAACGTTCAGAAGTCGGATTTGGATAGATATAACAAAGGATACATTATGCAGGATAAGCCCAATGTTTTACTCGTGGAAGATACTGCTCCGCTGGCGGCTATTTATCAGCAGTATCTTAGCGATGAAATGATTAATTTAAGCCATGTCGATACCGGCAAGGCGGCTATGGCAACAATTGCTGAGTGCCCCCCACAACTGGTATTGCTTGATTTAAAGCTGCCAGACATGGAAGGGTCTGAGATTTTACAGTGGCTTCAGAAAGAGGGTTATCCTACCTCTGTTATCGTAATTACAGCCCATACCTCTGTCGATATTGCAGTAGAGATGATGCGGATCGGGGCAGAAGACTTTCTGGAAAAACCCATTGATGCTAACCGCCTGAAAACCTCTGTCCGAAACCTTCTTGAGAAGCACCGCCTGAAGAATTTGGTACACGATTACCAAAATACCTTCGAAAGAGAGCACTACCACGGATTTATCGGCTCAAGCCTGCCGATGCAAGCGGTCTATCGCATCATAGATGCTGCTGCCCCAAGTAAGGCAACCGTTTTTATTACGGGTGAAAGCGGGACTGGTAAAGAGGTCTGTGCAGAAGCAATCCATAAACAGGGTAACAGAAGTAACAAGCCGTTTATCGCCCTTAACTGTGGTGCAATTCCCCATGACCTGATGGAAAGTGAAATTTTTGGTCATATTAAAGGCGCTTTTACCGGTGCAGCTTCAGAGAGAAAAGGAGCCGCTTCACTGGCAGATGGTGGCACCCTGTTTCTGGATGAAATTGGTGAAATGAGCATGGAGCTGCAGACCAAACTGTTGCGTTTTGTACAGACAGGTACCATTCAAAAGGTAGGTAGTGGCAAATTAGAAAAAGTGGATGTTCGTTTTGTCTGTGCTACTAACCGGGATCCACTGGAAGCCGTTGCAGCAGGGCGTTTTCGGGAAGACCTTTACTACCGTTTGCACGTGGTACCGATACACCTGCCTCCCCTGAGAGAAAGGGCAGATGACATTATGGCAATTGCCACTCAATTTCTGGTGAACTACGCCAAAGAAGAAGGCAAAAATTTTCAAGGGTTTGCACCTGAAGTTGAAGTCATTCTGCGCCGTTATAGCTGGCCCGGTAATGTACGCCAATTGCAGAATGTTATGCGCAATATCGTAGTACTTCATGAGGATACTGTTGTAAAACAACACCACCTGCCACCACCCCTTGATAATTCTTTGAATGAGCAGGACATATCCCGCCTTGTGCAAAAGGAGCAAAAATTCTCTGACCCCAGTCCTTCTGAAGACATAACAGTTCGACCACTGGCAGTAGTTGAACGTGAAACCATAGAGCATGCAATAAAGCTATGTAACGGAAATATTCCTAAAGCAGCGGCACTGCTTGAAGTCAGCCCGTCAACCATTTATCGGAAGAAGCAAGCCTGGGATTCTTGCTAGAGGCTTGTCCCTCTAGCATATAACCAATGAGTGCCTGTAAACCATTTATCAGGGATACTTTGGCACTCACGCCTAACATTTGTCGGGCGTATCCAGAATCACCAACCGAAACCAGCAATTCTCTTTGCGAGAACGAGCAGTGCTTAACAGAGGATCTGCGCCCCGTTATAGAAATCAGTGTTTTAGCAAGCCTATTGATCGTAACAGACTCGCCAGAGCAAACATTAAACAGTGTGGGCGTGGTACTAATATTATCCATGGCCTTACGAATAAAATGCACAGCATCGCTCACATAAATAAAATCCCGCGTCTGCTCACCATCACCAAAAACAGTGAGTACTTCATCATTCAGCAGGTGATCAAGAAACGTAGAGATCACACCAGAATAAGGGGATGCTGGATTCTGCCTCGGCCCATAGACATTGAACATGCGCATACCTGCAGTGGGTACGCCATAGACCAGTGAAGCAATTCGGGCATGCAATTCCAAACCTAGTTTATCTGCACCATAGGCACTCAGGGGCCTTGCAGCGGAGCTCTCTTTAAGTGGAATATCCGCATTATCACCATAAACGGCAGCCGACGAACCATATACGACGGGTGTTTTATTAACTCTGGCAGCATCAAGGATATTAACAGAGCCCGCTAAATTGACTTGATGGGTAGCCCCCCAAGGTTCATTTCTATTGTGTACTAAAGAGATAGCCGCCAGATGAAAACAGCCATTTACCCCTTTCATACAACGCTTTATTGTTTTTTTGTCATTAATATTGCCCTTAACAAACTCGGCACCGGGTGGAATGTTTTCACGTTTGCCAGTGGAAAGATCATCTAGGATACGGACACAATGACCATCTTTCAACAGACTGTCTACAAGATGTGATCCAATAAAACCACAACCACCGGTAACCAGATAATTTGCCATTAGAGGACTCCCTTAAACCAAGGCTTTTTTCGTTATCTGCAAACACTGCGCCAATTTCTAGAGGGCTCGTCATCCACCACAAACTTAAATTAAAAGAACCTTGGAAGAAATTCCCGGCATTAATATTGCTCAATATTTTAGGGAATCAGACCAATACCAATAAACTACGGATTGAAGGATGGTGGCTAATAACAAGATATGGCTATTAATTGACAGTCGTAAATCCGGAGGAATTGAATCTCATATTTTTCAATTAGCCAAGGGTATTGATCGTTATGGCAAAGAGGTGAAAGTAATCTTTCTGAAAGATTACGGCGCACATTCTATTCATAAAAAGCTGAAATGCGCTCGTATACCATTCCAATCACTTGATGGAAAAATCAGTACATTATGGCAATTATTACGTAAAGAGCGGCCTCTAGTTATTCACTCTCACGGCTACAAAGCCGGTATCTATGGACGAATTACGGCCCGGCTTAACAAAATCCCTGCAATAACTACCTACCATGCAGGTGAAAACGTATCAGGTAAACTTGCCCTCTATGACTGGTTAGATCGTCATACGGTATTCCTTGCCAATAAAGCCCTCGCTGTCAGCGATCAAATTGCCAACCGCCTTCCAGCAAAAGTTGAGGTCGTTGATAACTTTATCTGCACGGATCAACTTCATTACTCACGGGGAAAGCAAATCGCTTTTGTTGGCAGACTAAACTATGAAAAAGGTGCTGATCACTTTCTAGATATTGCTCAACAGTTTTCTAATCTACAGTTTCATCTTTATGGTGATGGCCCAGAAATGACTTCTTTAACTAACGCAGCATCTCCAAATGCCGTCTTCCATGGAGAACAACAAAGCATGGATAACCACTGGGGCAAAATTGGGTTACTAATAATGCCCTCCAGACATGAGGGGCTACCTATGGCTGCCCTGGAAGCTATGGGGAATGGTATTCCGGTATTGGCTTACCGTGTCGGCGCATTAGATAAGTTAGTTAAGAACAACATTTCAGGTTGGCTGGTTACTCCCGGAAACAAAGCTGCGTTGAGCAAACAGTTACAATATTGGCTAAATTTGGCAGATCGAGAAAAAAAAGCACTAAAAACCACAGCGAGGGAACATATTGAAAGGCACTTCTCAGCAAACAATGCTATTCCAAAATTTCTGAAGATTTATGATGAAGCTGCTCACTAGTTGCATTATGCAATGCAATTAGACTGTAATCATCTGGAGTTCACCATCAAACTGTTTCAACTTGCACAGGGACATCTCTAATTAACTCTTCAGCACTTGGCTGAATGATCTTCAGTATTGGCCTGACAGTTGCATTATCTCAGTCAATGGGGTGATACCAGCTTCTGGAGCCAATATGTCCACTAAGTTTACCAACCAAACAACTCTTCTGTTCACACACTACGGTGATGAATGGATACGGGGTAGTGAGCGGTGCCTACTGGATTTATTAACTCACCTCGACAGAAACAAATTTAAACCTGTGCTTTGGTGCAATAGCAAACGGCTTGCAAAGGAAGCACAACACCTCGATCTACCGATATACCAGTCAAATTTTCCTTTGCTTTTTGGCTGGAACCGCCCCCGTTTTAATATCAATGCCTATATAAAGCTGGTAAAGCAAGGAAAGCAACTGGTTGATCAATTTAATATCAAATTAATCCACGCCAATAGCGGTGCGCCCTGCCAATGGCTTAATCTGGTCGCCAGATCCCGGGGGATTCCGCTACTAGCCCATTTGCATGCCCGTTACCCTCTCCGGGATCGGTTAAGCCTTGGCCTACACCAGGTGGCCATGGCTGTTGGAGTCAGTCCACCTGTTATTGACCAACTGCATAAAGATGGAATGACAGCAGAACAACTCAGTGTCATTCCCAACGGTGTTGATATTGCTCGACTGGAAAGCCAGCCTGCCAGGAATCTGAGGGTATTACTAAACATCAGTCGCAATGATTTTCTGATGGTTTCCACTGGCTCGCTGATTTACCGGAAAGGCTTTGATTTATTAATTAACAGTGTTTTCAGGCTGAAAAGCCAGGGTGTTCCAGTGAAGCTGGTCATTATTGGAGAAGGACCTGAGCGGCTTAAGCTTCAAAAGCAAATTCAGGCATTACATCTACAAAACACAGTCCATCTGTTAGGGGAAAGAACTGACGTCTATGGGCTACTAAAGGAAAAAGTTGATCTTTTTGTATCAGGGGCTAGAGAAGAAGTATTTGGGTTATGTTTAGCGGAAGCTGCACTGGCGGGTATACCCGTCGTTGCACCAGCCGTAGGCGGCATTCCCGGCGTCATTCTCAACCAAAAGACAGGCATGCTGGTACCTCCAGAAGACACAGACACACTTACTACAACGATAAAACAGCTGTACTTTAATGCCTCTTTACGCAGAGAGATGGGCCTGGCTGGCAGAGCATATATCAAAAACAGTCTCACCATAGAACAAAATGTCAGCCAGTTTGAACGGCTTTATCACCAATTACTCACCAATCCCAATATGCAAATGCGCTGGCTTAGCCATTGGCAATTCCGTACGCCTTTTCAAAAAACAGGCAAGCAACTGCTGAATTTATCTCTAAGCCGGTAGGGGAGATATAGCCATGACAAAAAAGCGCCATGTATTGGTTATTGATCCTATTGCATTTCCCGGCGGTTCCAAAACAGCCACTGAAACAATTCTGAATCTGCTTGAACAGGATAACGTTCGTATCACGGTATTAACCCGAGATCCTGACTCATGGCAACAGCCCAATATTAATCGGGCACTGTTTCAGGAACCTAAATGGCTATCACAGCAAGAACAGGGCATCCCCTATTTTTTAAGACACCTGTTTATTCTGTTAAAGTTGTTTTTGGCCCGACTCCATTACGGCAAAATTGATATTGCCATTGGCGCATCGGGTCCTGGCGTTGATCTTGCTCTGTACTTAGCCAGGCCCTTACTTCGCTATAAAATTATGCAGCTTATTCATGGCCCAGTCGCAAGCTCCCGTACTATTGGCCGATGCCTCCAAAAGGCCAGCCAGATATACTATCTTGAGCATACTAAACACTCAATAAAAAAAGCCCTGGCTACCGTCTCCCGTGATTTTGAACCCCAATTACCAGTACAGTTCCAGGTAATGGAAAACGGCCTGCCATCCGAGAGCTGGCCAAAGCGCTGCCAAACCAGTCAACCCATCGTTTTCTGGGCAGCTTCACTGCTTAAGTGGAAAGGCCTGGAAACACTATTGGATGCATTAAATATTATTGCACCACCAGCCCGGCCCAAAACCCATATTTGTTATATCCAGCCAAAAGAAACCTTGTTACCTGTCAGCCAGGCCCCCATAACAATGACATCTGTGCATTGGCACAAAAGCCCTGAAAATCTCAACCAGCTTCGAGCTTCTGCCAATATTTTTGTTTCCACCAGTAAAAATGAACCTTTTGGACTGTCGATTCTCGAAGCTATGGCGGCTGGGCACTGTGTTGTTATACCGGCAGACGGTGCCTATTGGGATAAAATACTGGAAGATGGGATTAGCTGTATCAAGTATCAACCCGGTGACAGCATGGAGCTGGCCACTAAACTATGGCAACTCTGCCGGGATATGGATCAGGTTCGCAAGCTCGGCGCTTCTGCTCACAAAATAGCCCTGCATTATCAGGCTGATATCAGTTATGCCCCTATTAAACAGGTACTGGAAGGCAGTCATCCCGGCAACAACAGCCATGCTTTAAACAACAATACTGAGCAATGCTTATGATCCAATGGCTGCCCAGTGCATTAAAGCAAACCATTCTCTATGGTGCCAGTATTGCCCTGATGAAAGGGATGTCATTACTGATGCTTCCCTTTCTCGCTCACCATCTGACAGAAAACGACTTTGGACGTCTTGAAGTCATCAGCAGCCTGGCCATAATTGGTAGTATTCTGGTGGGTATGGGACTGGAAGATACTTTGTTCCGTTTTGCCGGTGCTGTTAAAAATTTAAATCAGCGCAAGCAACTGGCAGCAGAAATCTTTGCCCTGACACTGATTATCGGAAGCCTTACGGGCATGGCAGGTTGGTTTATTGCCGGTTATCTTGCCACTCAACTGCCCG
Source organism: Endozoicomonadaceae bacterium (assembly GCA_965224475.1). GTDB lineage: Bacteria > Pseudomonadota > Gammaproteobacteria > Pseudomonadales > Endozoicomonadaceae > Endonucleibacter. The sequence goes on from CBDCZK010000006.1 coordinate 245,274, forward strand.
GCTCAGCCAGCACGTATGAGATTCAGCTGGTTCTTGCCATGCTGGCACTGGAAGGGGTTATTGCCATCCCTTTAGGCTGGCTGAGGATGCGTAATAAGGCTATTACGTTCTTTACTGCCAGTACGGGCAGAGCATTACTTCAGGCTATTCTGGTTCTCGTACTTATCTCTGCTGACCGTGGCGTAAAAGGGGTGCTTGAAGCGGGGCTTATTGCTGCAATCACTCAAGCCATTATCCTTAGCTGGCTACAAATAAAAGACACCGGACTCAGGTTAAATCTGAAAACAGGTAAACAATCACTTGTCTACAGTTTGCCCATCATGGCCAGTGGTCTTGTGGCTTTTGCTCTCAATGGCCTGGATCGCTGGGTACTTGCAGAATATGCCTCATTAACTGATGTTGCCCATTTTGGTGTTGCCGCTAAATTTGCCCTGGCAGTAGTACTATTGCTTCAACCTTTTGGCATGTGGTGGTCACCTAAACGTTTTGAAGTGCTTTATCAGGATAATGGTCATCAACTTACAACCCGCTATATATCAATAGGTATAGCATTAACCCTGATTATCACTGTCTTTATCGGACTATCATCTCCTCTATTAATCACCTGGCTACTACCAGAAAGCTACATTGTATCCAGCCAGTACGCTATTGGCCTTGTGGCTATCATGGCTCTTAAGGAAATCTCTGAACTGGTTAACCTTGGCTGCTTTGTCGGCAAAACCACACGTGTTCAACTAGCCATCAATATTATCAGCGCAATTCTTGGCATCGCCTGCATGCTAATACTGACACCAAACTATGCCGTATGGGGTGTTATTCTGAGCCTGATAATAGCTCAGGGAGTCAGATTATTGCTGTTCCTTTTAGCCAGTCAGTATTTCCTTTTTCTTCCTTACCCAACAGGAGCAATCACCTGTCTGGTGATGGTAGGCATTCTCTGGTTAAGCCCTGGTTTACTGGCCCTGAAACCAGGCTATCAGTTGCTGTTAACAGTAGCCGGTACCACCAGCATGATCCTTACAGCCCTCTTCCTTAAGGTGCTGCCATTACCTGAAGGGCTGACACAGAAGGTGCTATCCCGGTGGGCGTAAGTACCGACAATCGCATGATGCAAACTGTACTGGCAACCACCCTGTGCCTTGTTATCGCTATTCTCTGGAAATTTGTACCTCATCCTGCTGTTGTTGTGGCTATTGGACTACTGCCGCTGGCAGCCCTGTTTGTGCTTAGCCAGCCTTTTCTGATGGTTCTGTTATTTGTAGCCTTTTCATTTTTTCGGCTTCACGAAGTATTCCCCCAGCTGTATTCATTAAAGATTCCACTGCTGCTGTCCTTGGCATCCCTGGCAGCTCTCTTCTGGCATGTTGGCCTGACCCGAAAGATTGAGATTTACTGGCGACCCGAACTAACGGCAGTTTCTGTATTTTTTTTATTAGTCGTTATTGGCGTGGTCATGGCCAGTAATCGCCCTATTGCCATTGCCTACTTCAAGAATATCTATTGGAAAATCGCACTCATGACCTTTGCCATTGCCTGGCTTTCCCGAACAGCGCGAGACTTTGTGCTAACTTCCCGGCTCATTACCTTTGCCGGATTACTGGTAGGGTTAGTCACCTTAAGCAATAAAGCCAATGGTATAGGCCTGGTTGAAGGTACCCGGGTTACCATTGGCCGAGCCATAGGTTCGGTACTGGGAGATCCCAATGATCTGGCGTTGGTCCTGATGTTTCCCACTTCCTTTGCTGTCAGCCTGATTTTAACCAAAGGCATGGACCGCATGACAAAAACACTGGGATTAATCAGTGTCCCTATCCTTTTTTCAGCCGTCATAGCTACTCAAAGCCGTGGGGGACTTTTGGGAATGATGGCTATCTTTGGCGTTTACGGCTATCGTCGTATTAAATCAAAAGCTTTATTTTTCTCTGTTGGTATTATTGCTGCTGCTATTCTCTATCTGGCTGCTGGCATCTCTGGCCGAGCCTCAGGCGGTGCTGCAGAAGACGGTATTGATGCCTCTGCCATGGGGCGTATTTACGCCTGGCAGGCAGCCTTTGGCATGGCATTACATAATCCATTCACTGGAGTAGGACTCGATAACTTTTATTCTAACTACTACTTCTACAGTCCCCACTGGGATGGCCTGAATCATGCGGTTCATAGCACCTGGTTTGGCGTACTGGCTGAAACAGGCTTTTTGGGACTGGCTGTTTTTATCGCCATAATCACCATGCTAATAAGAACAGCATTGAAGACATTGAACCTGATAGAACAACATGCAGATAACGTCGACCCCGCTATCATTGCCAGCGCCCAGGCAGTATTAGCCGGATTAATCGGGACTGTTGTGTCTGGAACCTTTCTGACTCAGGGCTTCACCTGGCCCATCTACATCCTGGCAGCCCTGGTCGTTGCTGTTGCCCACTGGGCACAAACACACCTTGCCCCATCCTCTATAAGGCGGGGCATTTATGATAACTAACACAATCCACCCATCGGCTTACCAAGCTCGTAAATGGCTTTTTCTGCCATTACTTTTGGCTACCGTGATTTCTGTTTACTTGCCATTATTACAAAGCAGAGAAGCAGATACCCCGGGGTTCTTACACTTGTTTGTCGTAGGCTTGGGCTTTCTTCGATGGTGGCAAGTTGAACAAGGAAGGATTCAACTACCGGATCAGTTTATCTCTCTGACTCTAGCTCTGTTGTTTTTGATTCCTAGTACTCAGCTCGGCGGATTCATCCAACTTTTATTGTCCTTATGGCTATTTTGCGGCGCTGAAAACAACCCAACAGCCCGCAGTGGGCCACTGATTATCATTGCCGCTTCACTGCATACGCTGATAATCACTTATCTACTGAAATGGTTTGCAGCTCCGGTGCTTACGCTTGATGCCCTGTTAATTGCCAACCTGCTGGAACTGACAACGGGAACAGGTAGTCATCTTGGCAATATTGTCTATGGGCCTGCGGAACATCAGCTACTTATTTTAAGGGGTTGCTCAAGCCTGACCAACCTGGGTTGTGCCTGGCTGGCCTGGTTTGGTATTGCCCGTTTTAAAGGCGTTAAATTATCCATAAAAGAACTGGCCGTTATCCTGATTCTCACCCTTTTACTGGCAGGGCTTAATATTATCCGGCTTTACACTATGGGGATTGATTTGCATTGGCATCAATGGTGGCACTCTCAAACGGGTACCTTGAGCTACCAAACGCTATCAACATCGCTGGTTATAATCTCTATCTTTCTGGGCATCCGCTATGTTGGACATCACAGGTAGATCAATAAACATACTCATTATGGCAGCAGTGATAACTCTCTCTGTCACAGGACTTATTCTACGCGGGTCGGCAAATAGCAACACAGCTCGTTATATCGATGGTTTAACTGAGTACCGCCTGGCAGAGTTTCTAGCACACAATACTTTTGAGAACATAACCAGGGTTTCCTATACCCGTGATAAGGGGATTCGCGGTTTGCAAGTCAGGCTGCCAGAATGTAATGGCAATTTGCAAATAGTGGTCATGCCTGAAGGTGATGAGTTCAGCTCACTTTGGGAACTCCGGGCACAACAGGCTAACTATAGAACTGCCTATCTTTTCAGGCAGAAACTCTATCCCACATACCCTGCCTTCTCCTTTTGGCTGAAAACCATGTTTTTCGCTCTGGCACAAAGGTTGCAAATCTCAATAATACACAACCCAGGCCCCGTGATCGCAGTCGCCTACCCCTTAAACTGTAAACAGGCGAACCAAGTGCCCTGGCAACACTTTAAACCTGTATAGCCATCATCTATGCCAAAAAAAATAATCAGAACAAGCCTGCAAACTGCAGCCATTCATTTAGCAACCTTACCTATATATGCAGTGGCACTGGATACTAATCCACCAGAGAGCAGCAACAAAGAAGTCGACCCTTTTATACTGACCACTGTTGACCAACAGCTTCCCGAAGCTACAGCCGTTAACGCCAATTATCTAAATACCGATTACGACCCTTACCTGTCACTAAATCAGGATGCTAATGTTTCTTTAACCTTTCTTGATGAGGGAGCAGGCTATAAAAATTCACTGGGCTGGTTAACCTTTGATGAAAATACCTTTTATGGTCTCAGTAAAGGTGATATTGATATCGACAACTCTGGTGTTGTTTCATTATCTGAATTAAACAGTATTGATGGTGTCAGCACTGGCTGGCTTTTTCCTAATGCTTCTGAAGCAGGTGGAGGAGGCTCACTATTGGCTGGTGACACCGTCCAGGTAGGAAATGGAACACTGAGTGCAGGAACATCAGTCAGCTTTTTCCTTAGCCAGAATAGCTGGACAGGAGGCAATACCGTCTCAGATAGAGTCCTTACGGGAGAGGACCAAACTTTTTATGGACTGGATTTCTTAAATTCAGAGGCTGATTTTACCAGCACCTTTGACAGCAACCTGGCCAATTCACGCCATGTGGCCATGATTTTTGCCGATGAAAACCGGGAAGAAGTCATAATGGGATTCGAAGACCTGAATCGGGTCGATCCCTCCATGAATGACTGGAATATCCGTTCAGATGAAGATTTTAATGATGCCGTTTTTATTGTATCAGCAGACCCTGCTGATGCCTTTGGCAGCTCCAATATAGCCACTGCACCAATTCCCCAGTTAGGACAAGGTGCATTGGGTATATTTTTTATCTTTGGGCTAGGATTACTCTCTGCCAGACCCTTTTATAATACCCAAACAAGCCTTGTCTAATATCCCCAACGCCTTATGTCGAAACAATACATAAGGCATAATGTTATACTCTTACTTATTCATCTTAGTTTTTAATTTCAGTTATTGAACTGACCCACTTTATTCAAATAGATAACGATTAGAAAAGTGCTTAAGTTTTATTCAAATAATAAAACTAACTTATTGGGCTTATCGCTACTTATAAAATTCAATTTTATTCTAACAAAACAGTCAAATCTTTTTTCATCAACTATAATCGTTACTTCAAAATCAAACCAACTCTAACAGACAGTTTTGAATTACATTTTTTTCAACGAACCTTAGTTCTCTTAGACATCAGCATAACAATCAAAACAAGAGAACAAAAATAAGCTGAACATCTATCTTATTTCATAATCAGGTTATATATCATGCTCACAACAAAATGGAATACAATTCATCACACCATTAAGATAAACAGAACGCCATACCATTACAAAAAAACATATTCATGCGACCTCCTCTTTTTTTTATTAATATTAATTATAAATACTGCAATAGCAGCACCTTCCCTTACTAAAAAACCTTCCCCTGCTAAAGAACCTTATCCTATTAGACCATTAGTTGTATTTGATCAATACCATCAGATTATTGCTGTTAATCACGGCAACGATGACACTGTTAACCATCCCATTATCAATGTATGGAATAGAAGATCAATTGTAAACAACAAAAAATTAGAATTCGGAACAGTCAGAGAACCAGCCATATCCATTTCCATTACCAGCGACGAAAATTATATTATATCGGGCTTTTTTAGATATCTCTGCTTACACAAGATGGGGAGCGAACAACCGGTAAAAATTTGGACACACTCTGGTGATAAAATGGGAGCTATATCAGTAGCAATTAACCCCTATGGCACTATAGCTGCCAGTGGCCATCAAAATGGAGATATCCGTGTATATGATATAAATTGTAATACCCTTATACATGATCCATATCGAACTGTAGGCCGTCACGATAAGGCTGTCGTCACATCTCTTGCTATACCTAAAAACCCCGCTGTTGAGCACTTGTTAGTGTCAGGCTCTAGTGATAAAACTGCAAAAATATGGGATATGAATAAACAAAACTCTCACCGCCCAGTCAAAACTATGAAGCATAATCATGCTGTAACATCTGTTGCTGTCACTAGCAATGGTAATCTCGTAGTGACAGGTTCTGGCAGAAAAGTTACCGTATGGAAAAGAGAACAAGAGAAGCCATATAAGACTTTTAAGCATGGTGCTAAAGTGACCTCTGTTGCAGTTCATTGCGAACTTGATGATGATCGTTCTATCTTTATTGTTTCTGGTTCTGAAGATAATACAGTCAAACAATGGGTTTTAGAACAAGACGGTCCGTACCGTACTCATACAACTAACAGCCCAGTCAACTCTGTAGCTATTAGTCAAGATGGCAAAGATGTAGCCTTTAGCACTTATGCAAATAACATCGAAGTATGGAGCCTCCCTAGTGAAACCTGTTGTGACGTTGATGAATCTCGATTAGATGATTTCGTTTCAAATAGAAACAATGATGATACTGATACAACTGCTGCGACTTTAGGGACAGTAGTAGGCTACTAGACTAAAAAACCGCCCATTTGCAAGAAAATAGCAACCAAAAATGACTAACATTATTAACAACAGCCCGCTAGTGATATATTCAGTAGTTTTCATACTCTGACATGGAAGTCTGGAGTGAATATACAATCAACAGAAGTACAAAAGACATCCGAAACTCATCTGATTTGTCATTAACCAGTTCTATATTTTTCCTCTTAAGTAGCCATTACAGGAATCTCGATACAACGACAATGGTTGGTTACTACCCATCAGTTGATTTTTAAAAAGTCATTAAAGAGGTGTTGTTTGGCAGAGTGCATTCAGCCAAAATTATGGCTATGCTATAACTCATGCTATTTCTGCATAGGCTCTCCCCATCAGCTAAAGAGAAGCGCATCTCTTTTCGCAATATGCATTGCAGTTTTTCAAGTTAACTGACCTCCGGCATAGCCGGAGGCTTATAGGGTTACGCCCTCTAAGGGCTTTCATTGCGCCCAAGGGCGCTTACCAATCAAAATCATGTTGATCTCTACTTCTATCATTCTTTTCTTGATCGCGGATATATCCCCGCACTACATCTTCATCAAGCCCAACTGTTGATACAAAGTAACCTCTTGCCCAGAAATGCTCACCGCTAAAGTTTCGCTGCCGACCTTTAAAGTTTTTCGCAATCTCTATTGCGCACTTACCCTTCAAGTAGCCAACAACACGTGATACTGGATATTTTGGCGGGATACTGACGCACATATGAACATGATCAGGCATCAAATGTCCTTCCAATATTTTGCAGCCCTTCCTTCTGGCAAGCTCATGAAAAATCTCTCCAAGAAATCTGCGAAGGTTCCCATATATCACCTTCCTTCTTTTCTTCGGAATAAAAACAATATGATACTTACAATCCCAACGGGTATGAGCCAAACTCTTGTAATCTCGCATAGGTTTTTCCTTCAATTTTCTTGGTCGAAAGCTGAAGGTTAGCTACTGACGCTACGGTCAAACCTATGTGAGTCACCCCGGCATAGCCGGGGGTTTATCAATGTTAATTATTGAATGCTTACCGATATTGATTGAGCAGCTCCATTAATTCAGCCGTCTTAACTCTCATAAGCGTGGGATCATTTCTAGACTCAACATTCAAACGAACTAATGGTTCAGTGTTTGATAGACGTAAATTAAATCGCCACTCTTTAAAAGATAAACTAATGCCATCAATAAAATCGACAGACAATGATTGGTCACCACGGTAGTGATTTAAAATAGAAGAGATTGCCTGGTCTGGATCTTTCAATTTAACATTAATTTCTCCAGATACTGGATAGGCTGTCATGCGTTCTTTAACAAGCTGGCTCAGTGATTGTTTTTTTCTAGATAACAACTGTAACACCAATAGCCAGGGAATCATTCCACTATCGCAATAGCCAAAATCCCTAAAATAGTGATGAGCGCTCATCTCACCACCATAGATCGCATCTTCCTCTCTCATTTTCTCCTTTATATAAGCATGACCCGTTTTTGACTGGATAGGAATGCCTCCAGCTTGGCTAACCTGCTCTATAGTGTTCCAGGTTAATCTCGGGTCATGAATAATCTTGCTATCAGGATGTTCTTCCAGAAGAGATTCTGCCAATAACCCAACAATATAATACCCTTCAATAAACTCACCCCGTTCATCAAAAAGAAAGCAACGATCAAAATCACCATCCCAGGCAATGCCCATATCAGCACCATGCTCTTTTACAGCATTGCTCGTTGAACCCCTGTTTTCTGGTAGCAGTGGATTTGGAATACCGTTTGGAAACCGGCCATCAGGTTGGTGATTGATTTTGATAAAGCTCACCGGCACTGATTTATCATTGAAATATTGCTCAATGGTATCAATAACAGGACCTGCAGCACCGTTCCCTGCATTAACAACTAAACGCATGGGGCTTAATTCTGATAAATTAATATAGCCCAATAGGTGGTCTACATAATCTTCCTGGACAGTATGTTTCAGATATTTTCCTCGACCAGAGGCATACCGTTCTGGAAACTCTGCGTTTTCGGTAAGATACTGGATATCTCGCAGGCCTGAGTCGGCACCAATCGGCCGACTTTCTTTGCTAACCAGTTTCATACCGTTATAGTCAATAGGATTATGGCTGGCTGTTACCTCAATACCACCATCAGCCTTGAGATGTCTGACGGCAAAGTATATTTCCTCAGTGCCCGTCATGCCCAGATCAATCACATCAGCACCACCGTCCCTGAGACCTTCAACCAGAGCACACTTCAACCCTTCAGAAGAGAGCCTGATATCTCCCCCTACCACAACAGAACCAGGTTTAAGGTATTCACAGTATGCTCTACCAATTCGATAGGCAATGGGTTCATTCAACTCATCACTTAAACGACCACGAATATCGTACGCTTTAAAGCACGCTAACTTCATTATTATTATACCTTTAGTTACGACCGTAGTTGTCCTCAAAGCGGACAATATCGTCCTCTCCTAAATAAGCCCCACTCTGTATTTCAATTAATTCCAGATTAACTTTGCCTGGGTTTTCAAGCCGGTGCTGACAACCCAGGGGAATGAAAGTTGACTCATTTTCAGACAACATGATTTTTTCATCACCACGGGTAACCAAAGCCGTTCCCTTAACAACCACCCAGTGTTCGGCACGATGATGATGCATCTGTAGCGACAGGCTTGCCCCTGGCTTTACCGTAATCCGCTTCACCTGGTAACGGTGTCCAGAAGCAATAGCGTCATAACTCCCCCAGGGGCGATAAACCTCTCTATGACTGATAGCTTCCGAGCGTTTTTGTTTTTTTAAGGCATCTACCACTTTTTTTACGGACTGAACATCATTTTTATCCGCAACCAGTACACCATCACTGGTTTCAACCACAATCAAGTCACGGGTCCCAACCATGGAAACCAAGCGGTATTCTGAACGCACATAACAGTTTTGCGCATCGACGGTTACAACATCCCCATGACAGGCATTACCACGACTGTCTTTAGCATCAAGGTCAAGAATGGACGACCATGATCCAACATCACTCCAGCCGCACTGTATTGGGAGAACAACCGCTCGCTCTGTTCGCTCCATAACAGCATAATCAATCGATTCATCAGGACAGGCGGAAAAAGAGAGAGCATCTACACGGAAAAAATCAGGTTTTTGCTCTCCTTTTTCCCAGGCATTTCGGCAAGCAGAAACAATATCAGGCCGAAATCGACTTAGTTCTTCAATATAAACCGACGGCCTGAAAGCAAACATGCCACTATTCCAGTAGTAGTTGCCACTTTCCAGATAGCTAATGGCTGTTTTTAAATTGGGTTTTTCTACAAATGACTGAACTTTTTGTCCGCGCTCATAATCCGCAATGGCCTCGCCACCGTGAATATAGCCATAGCCGGTTTCAGGGCTGGATGGCTGAATGCCAAAGGTCACCAGCTTTTGTTGGCCAGCTATTTCTACCGCTTCAACTACAGCTTTTTGAAACGCAACCTGATCAGCAATATAGTGGTCTGCAGCCAGAGCAAGTAAAACCTCATCGCTCTCTCGCGCCATAAAACTGGCTAAAGCCAACGCTGGCGCTGTATTTCGCCCTTCTGGCTCTAATACGATATGAGCATCCTTAATATTAATTTCAGCAAGCTGCTCAGCTACCAGAAAACGGTGTTCCTCATTACACAAAATAATAGGAGGACGGCAATCAAGTCCTTCAAGCCGTAATACAGTTTGCTGTAACATGGTTCTTTCCCCAAGACAGGCAAGAAACTGCTTTGGAAATTGCTTTCTTGAATACGGCCAAAGCCTTGTGCCAGAACCCCCAGCCATAATTACAGGAACAAACATAGATTAAGCCTTTTTATTAATTATTATGAAAAGCCAATTCAATGATGAAATAACATTTATATTCAGCATGAATAATTCATAACTGATCAATGATCATTTTTATCAAATTAAATATCTATTTTTACCATTACACTTTTCTTATCCAGCATCAACCAGACACTATTAAGCCTCTACAATTAAAAAAATCATTTACATTAAGTTAATAGCATTTTTTATACCAACAACAAGCAACCACTTAACTAGTGCGGTTGATATAATTGAGTCAGGTTCCCACCAAGATAACTATGTTTCATAGGCCTTAAGTGTTCCAAGCGTTTTTTTCCTGACGGGGGTAAGCCAAAACGATGGTAATAGGGTTCCAGCCATGCCAAGCCATGAGATGTTTCAACTTTAGCTTTTAGTTGCTTTTCCCCAGTATTTTTTGCAAAAAGCGAATCATTGTCCAAGCCGGAGATAACAGCATTGGCTAACCTTTCAACGGCATGGTTATTTAGTGAATATAATCTCTGACCATTGCAAGCTCCTATTTCTGCCATCATTACTAAAGGGACTAAAGCAAAGTTATGATAGGCCAGTGCCCGCTGCCCTCTAGCCATTTCAGTAGCTAAAAAGCCGTTTTCATTAATTTTGTTCACGCCTTGCTTATAACTATCAATACCCCATTGATAAAAATCACTTCGCCTCGTAGCAACACCAGTCAACATAACACCAAGTCCGGCCCAGTAGAGATGGTTATTGATTCGATCAGGTTTTTCGAAATAAGGCTCGTAGTCATTGATCACCTGTTCAGCGATACTGGATAACCAATGGTGAATGTGCACATCTTTGTTTAATTGACGATTCAGCTGTAAGTAACTGGCTGTCACACTGGCAAGAAACCACTTTCGTACTGCTTTGCCTGTGGACGTCGTTGCAGCTTGAACCATAGCATTTGTCATGGCCCAATTATGCAGCCACGACAAAACACACGCCTCAAGCTTTTCATCCTTGCGCCCTGTTGCCAGATAGCGATCAGTTAACTTAGCTAACCCTCTTTCATATAAACGAATATCTTCTATCTGCTTAAGATAGCGTTGGGTCGACGTCTTATTCTCCTGGTCCCTCTCAGCCCTGCTTCCTTGATAGCGACTGGGCATAGCCAAAGGACTGGTAAATCCACTAGGGGGAGATGAACAATCTTTAAAATCAGAGGTTCTCACTATAGGCACATCATTCATATAAGGTGACTTATATTGAGTGCTTCCAGCCTGATTAGGAGAATAAGTACTACAACCAGAAAGTAATATAACTAGAATACAGCCGATACACTGAAAGTATTTAAATGCAGTCACCATGTTTTTACAGCCACTTTTATTTCTTCTGTTTTTTGATCTGACCGTTGGCATAAGAGGGTTTCAACAGAGCCAAGTTCATTGCTTGATTGATTCAATATTATTTCGGCAGCGATAAAGTGTTGATTTTTATATTTCTGTTCAGTACTTAACTCTAAAAAATAAACACCACTATTTTCTATTCTCCTGGATCGTTTTATATGCAGCTTTTCAGTATCACCGCTGGCATACCATACCCTGATTTTAAAATCACGAATGGAGTCATTACTGAACTTCATACCCAGAACATAATCACTACTTTTCATGAATTTCTGAGCTGGATTCTTGTTAATAAGGATTTGATTAATACCGTTATGAAGAGCGACAGTTTCTGCTATTTCAACATGGCCACCATCACAACTATTGTATAATGCTGGAATCATACGTCGATAAAAGAGAGGGTCATTGATAGCTGCATAACCAGGCATTTCCCAAAGCATCAGCTTGGGTTTAACACCATCCAGATAAAGACTATGTAAATACTGATCCATGGCGCCATAATACTTTCCACCGCTGACAGCCAGGTTCAAGACTTCAACCCCAGTGGCAGCCTGCAAACTTCCAACAAAATTATAATCAGCCTGGCCATTACTAAAACTGGTGCCGACCAGAAAAACCTGAGGAATTTCACTATCACTAAACAAACTCTCTTCTGTGTTTGACAGTTCGGGACTGGTAGTCAGCGCCTTAGCATATTCAGCAGGGTATCTCAGACCACAGAGCATTGAAGCTGCCCGTTCAAAAGGAGTATTTTCCTTTTTTAAAAGCCCTGCGTAAGATGTTATAAACTTTTTGGGGCTTAAAGGTAAATTAAGAAACTCCAGCTCTTTAGCAATAATATCACTGGCAAGTTGAGCTCCCTCTGGAGTCCAGTGATTATCTCGCTTAAAAAAAAGTTGTTTCTCTTTATTCGACCAGGAAAAAAATCCGCTTAAATCGGGAACAATAATACCGGTTTTGCGAATACTTTGATTTAACTGTTTAAAACTGGTTGCCGCCATTTCATATTGAAAACCAGTTAATTTTAAACTGCTATTGGTCAACTTATCATTATGAACCAGCCCTCGGGTTGGAATTCGAATCATCGCCAGCTGTATACCATTATCCAGATAAGCCTGATTCAGCCGACTAAGCTCGGAAAGGACATCAGGCGATAAACTAAAATCTTCTTTCAGATCAAGATAAGAACGAAACAGCCAGCGATCAGCCCCATCCACTAGAACCCGCATAGCCTTTAAGTCATTGGAATTATAAGAGGCTATATCATTTGCTGCCAGACAGAGGGAGGGTTGCTTGAACTCTTCTGGTAGCCACTCAACACCCATTGATAGGGATGGCAGCCAGACCAGATAGAAAAAGAGTGTGATCTTGTTCATTGCTTACATCCATATTAAAACCCAGATCAACGGCCAGCCACTTTCAGAGAGGACTGGTTAGTATCTCTACGCTGACACAGACGAGCCTCCACAGAACCCGGTTCAATATCACTATCCAAAATCAGCTCTGCAGCAATAAAGTTTTGGTTTTTAAAATGCTGCTCAGCACTCAGCTCAAGATAATAACTGCCGGTGTTTTCTATCCTCTTGGAACGCTGAACTCTCACTTTTTCTGAGTTGCCTGAGGCGTACCAGATCTTCACCTGAAAATCACGAATGGCTGAATTACTGAATTTAAAGGCAAGAACATGCTGATGACTTGTCAGATATTGGCTATTGGGATCTTTATTTAAAAGCACATGGTTAGCGCCCGGTTGCAATGAAATCTCCTGACTGAGTTTGACGCTGGAGCGATGACAGCTTTGATACAGCGCTGGAATCATACGACGAAAAAAGACAGGATCACTGAAAGAGAGGTAACCCGGCACTTCCCAAAATAACATTTTGGGTTTGATATTTTCCTGATATAGACCATGAAGATACTGATCCATAGCGGCATCAAGATTACCACCGGTCACACTCAAATTCAGAATATCTGATCGCATATGCTCTTTAAGGCTACCAACAAAATTATAATCGTCTGTCCCCTTACTAAAACTGGTACCCAATAAAAAAGCAGGTGGCGTTTCATCATCACCAAACAGGCTATCTTCGGACGCTGAGACTTCTGCACTGGTGGTTAATGCTTTGGCATACTCTCCAGGGTAACTTAAGCCACATAGTTTATATGCTGCTTTCTCAAAAGGTGTTCTGCGTTTTTTTAATAATCCAGAATAACGGGTCACATAATTCTTGGGATTATCTGTTAAGTTCACACCTTCGAGCTGTTCAGCTACCATTGAGCTGACTACTCTTGCACCTTCTGGCGTCCAATGGTTATCACGTTTAAAGAAAAGCCGCAAAGAATCATCAGACCAGGAAAACAGTTCACTCAGGTCAGGGACCATGATACCTGTTTGTCTGATTGCCTGATTGGAGTTCTGAAAACTTGCCACGGCCTTATTATATTGAAATCCTGTTAACTGATAACTAAACGGCGTCAGTTTTTTATTATAAACCAGCCCTCTGGTGGGAATTCTGATCATCGCAAGGCGAATACCATTATATTGATAAGCCCTGCTCAGCCGGGCAAGCTCAGCCAGCATATCGGAAGAAAGGCTGAAATCATCTTTCAGGTCAAGGTTAGAACGAAATAACCAGCGATCAGTACCATCCACCAGCCGCCTCATCGCTTTTAAATCGCTGGAATCATAGGAAGACTGGTTTTGAGCAGCCCTGCAGAGTGATGGCTGCCTGAACTCCTCAGGCTGCCATTGCCCTACAGCTAAAGCCGGTGTAAGAAAAGCAAGGCAAAAAGGAATAATTTTCTTCATTGGCCTACATCCTTGTATTAACCCGACTCGCTTGAGTCAACACCAGCGGTTCCCTGATCCCAGAACGATAAATAACGTTAAACACCTTACCCCGCTCAAGCTGTACATTACCCAAGCGCTCCAGCAGCTTATTATCAGCAAAGAGAGCCAGAGGCACTTTTACTGCATTGATCTGGCGAAAACCAACCTGCCCCGGCTGCAGGGAATCAATGACAGTGACTTTACCGTTGGACGTTTTTAGAGAGACTGTGCGCTTGGTATCCAGGTTATAAAACTGTATTAAGGCCTTTGTTTTGGTTTGTAGGGATTGATCCTTTACCAGACGCCCCCCCTTACCTGAAGAGGAAGAAACTAGCAAAGTATAAAAGGCCTTTTCTGTTAAATTAACGCTATTTAACCCGGGGATACCCTTTACCTGGTGGCTTCCAGCTGGCAAATAAATATAATGAGATAGCCCTTGGCGACCTGGTACATTTAACTTCTTGCCCCCTACAATCACCGGCCCTTTCAATGACTTACCCTGAAAAACCCTGATAAATGCCGAACCATCCGGTGCCACTGGATCATACAAGGAATCATCTGCAATACAGAATTGAGCAAAAAATACCAGGGCTAAAACTGTTTTATAACGATTGAAAAACACCATGGTGAGCTACTTCCTTTTTATTAATAGTTTCAGTTAGAAGATTCTGTTTTTGTCTATTAAGCAGTGCCACATTGCCTTTCACCCCAAGATAACGCTCAGGAAATTCCCAAATCACAACGGAAGGAGGCATTTTTTTAAAATCACTGGAGTCCAGATAGTCCAGCATTGGCGCTATAGCGCCTACGCCCTCCTGCGCAACATTCAAAAGCTCCATACCCAGTTCGACTTGCAAGGCATTGGCAAAATGCCAACGGGAATTGGCAGAGTAACTACTGCCAACCAGCGTGACAGGAAACTGCTGAAAATCAAACAGATTGGCAAACTGATCAGTAGATTCCCCTCTGGAAAAGACTAATTGTTGTAACTGATCCGGTTCAGGGCCAAATCGCTGCAACCAGGGCCCAAGCGGTAAAAAATTCAAGAGGTCCCCCCTGTATGACTCCCGCCCCGTTTCATGAAGAGTGAAGCTGACTTGACCATAAGGCAACACTGGCCAGTCACGTTTTATTAATTTGGCTGAATAACGAGCTACTGCTTGAGTTGCAGCGGGTGTCCAGTGAGTATCTGTTTTTAAAAAAGCATTTTCCCCAAGTGATTTCATTACAGCCAAGGCATCAATAACAGAAATGCCCTGCTGGACCAAAGAGGTCATCAGAATATCACGACGCATACTAGCCAGAGAATCTACCTTATTTTTGCCAAGGTTTTCAGGGACCACTCTCCACTTGGGAGGTACAATAACAACAACTAAATCAACCCCATTAACCTTTAACCGATCATTTATTTGCTTGATAAGGAGCTGGGCTGCAGCGACCTGTTCATTTTCATTCGCAGATTGCAACAGTTCTTCAGAAGCATAAAGCCAATCATTGTTACCAATATGCAGGCCTGTGTTTCCTTCATTAAACAAAAAATAATTAGCCGCGGCCCATAAGCTAATACTGTTGTCCCTGGCTGGATGACCTTGATCATAAGCTGTTGCTACTGCGGATGTTTTACTACCATCCAGCCACTGACCATTGCGGACTAGCCAGTCACGATAGGTTGTTAACCCCATCACTGCCAAAATCAAGGTAACCAATACAAACCCCATGGCAGCTAATGGTATTTTTAATCTCTTAAACACCCCTTTCCCCACTAAAACTGAAAATATAGAAAAGGTGAGTAAGAATCTGCCATCAGTTTCATTACACCTGCTGAAAACAATAGGCAGATAACCCCCTGATTTCCTAAAGCCAGTGTACCTATTGGCAACCCTTTAAGCATTCGCTCACCAAGAGCACGCCATAAAATAACTAGCCAAGCTAATCCAAGCAAAGTAAATGCCAATGATGAAGTGTTATTAAATAGCTGAAGTGAACCAAGGCCATTTAACCCTGTCATACCAGCATAGACTGTGAATGCAGTGGCTATATTTTCTGCCCGGAATACCACCCAGCCCAGCATAACCAGCAACAGTGTTAATAATAATCTGCTTAACTTCAGCCCATCTGAATTAGCCGTTGCCAAACCGAATCGACGCTCTATTCCCAGAATAATGCCATGCCAGGCACCCCAAACGACAAAGGTCCAGTTCGCACCATGCCATAATCCCCCCAGCAGCATCGTTAAAAAAAGATTTCGATAAGTTTGAAAGGTACTGCCTCGATTTCCCCCCAATGGAATATAGAGATAGTCCCTTAACCAGGTGGACAGGCTGATATGCCAACGCCGCCAGAATTCGGTAATACTCTGGCTACAATAAGGTTGCCTGAAATTTTCTATAAATCGGAAACCCATCATCAACCCCAGGCCAATGGCCATATCACTGTAGCCGCTGAAGTCAAAATAAAGTTGAGCCGTGTAGGCCAGAATACCCAGCCAGGATTCAAGCAAGCCAGGATCAGTACTGTTAAAGCAGGCATCTGCAATCGGAGCGATGGTATCGGCAATCAAAACTTTCTTGCAAAAACCCAGCATAAAACGATAAGCCCCTTCATTGAACTTATCCATGGTATGGGCTCTACTGCGGAACTGATCAGCAAGGTCTTTATAACGCAAAACCGGCCCTGCAATTAGCTGGGGAAAAAGCGCAATAAAAGCAGCAAAATCTATAAAATATAGGGTGGGTTTGACATCACCACGGTAAACATCAACCACATAACTGATAGCCTGAAAAGTATAAAAAGAGATACCAATCGGTAAAATAATGGTAGCAAGGCTCAGCGGTTCTGTATTTGACCAGCCGAAAATAGCGTTAAAACTTTCAATGCCAAAGTTGGCATACTTGAAGTATCCCAGTGTCGACAAATCACCTGCTATAGCTACAATCAATAGTTTCCGAGCTGAACGCCCCTCTGCCTGAAACTTGTGGATCAATATCCCAAAAATCCAGTTCCAGACCGTTACCAGAATAAAAAGTGCTAAAAAATCGATTCGCCACCAACCATAAAATGCATAACTGCCAAGAAGAATCACTGCATTTTTAAAACGGTCAGGTGTTAAATAATAAACAGTTAAAAATAGTGGTAGAAATAGCAATAAAAAAATACTGGATGAAAAAACCATCATTATTATCCTTATTGATCGAATAAATAACTGCTTTCAGGTTTTGAGCGTATTGCAACCAGTTTTTTCTGTCTTAGCGTTAAATTAAGAAGTTGAGGCTGTAAAGACTGGAGCTGCCCTCGAAAAATCCCCTTTGGCGTTGGCATAATGTTGTTGGTGCCGAGGAGAATATAGTCAGTGTCTGTGAATGAAAAAGCGCCACTACCATTACTTTCCAGGGTATTTTTTTGAACAGAAGTAATCGTCGTTAATGGTGTAAAGGGGTCATAATCCAGGTCACGGCCATCATCAAAATAGGGCTTAACCTGCGTATAGATACCATACTCCCTGTTACCAACAATCAGGTTGGCATCAATATCAACTTCAACGCTATTTCTTACATGCAGGCCATGCCGGTTATTGTTGAGCAGTTTATTGTCTCTAATACTATTATGGCCACTCTCAAAGAGAGTAATACCATCACCACCATTATTAATGGCAATATTGTTGCTGACAATATTATTCACAGAAGAACGATCCAGCATAAAGCCAGAACCTGTATTACCGTGTGAATAGTTAGAAAATATAAAGCTGTTGTTTACCTCTCTGGAAATAATAATCCCGTGTTTTTTTTTAGATCCATAGACTTCATTATGGGCAATCACCAGCCTTTCAGAACGATCATGGGGATCAATCCCATAAATAATATTATTTTCATAAACATTACGAACTAAATAGACATCATCGGCTTCATAGCTATAAAAGCCGTAGTACATATCGACAAATCGGTTACCAACAATCCAGCCAGTAGGTCTGTCCAGGTCAGCGTTATCTCTAAGGCGTGATGTGGGTCCACTGGAGAGTGATAATCCATAGGATTTACCGGAAAAGTAACCAAAGCTAGTCAAAATTGATTTTGCTATCCAGGTTTTTGAATCGCTCCAGGATAACAAAAATGGCCTGAACTCTTCATCTTGACCTTCCTTAAACCAGGCCGGGCCTCCAGTTCTTTCATTCCATGCAGTCAAGCGGGTGTCAGTAACAAAAAGCTCACCACTGTTGACCAGAAAAGCACCCTTTTCCCTGCTGAAACGAAGATCCTTCACTTCATCACTGACAATCAGGACAGCTCCCTGTTTTATTAACAGTGGCCGACGTAAGGTATAAATATTATTAGCTCGGGACAATATCTTTTCATTGGCTACTGACTGATGGAGCATCTCTAAGGTCAAATGACCACTATCAATAACAATAGCTTCCGGCCATTGCCCCTGTAACTGAATTAGATCAGGCAACCTGAAGTTATGAACAAACCGCAGCAAATCATTTTGCTCGGAAATTTTCCTTATACTCACTTTACCTGGTTTAATAGCTGGTATTCTGGACCTTACGGCATCAGCAGATACACCGCTAATATCAGGGAGCTTGATCTTACTTTTATCGGTATTCGCTGTGGAAGAAAGTGGCTCAATGACTGAAAAAGCCTTTGACTGATCTGTTTTTTTGCAAAGCAAAATTTTTCTGAGCCAAAGCATTCTGGCTAAAAGAGCCCACCAAAACAAAGCCAGTCAGCAACATTAACCCCAGAAATTTGCTCGTTTTTTTTTCTTGTAATGTCATAATGCACTGTGCCTGAGAGTGATATCAAAGATAATTCGAGTCCTGGTTTCCCCTTTAGCAGAACCGTAAGCATCACCAGCCTTAAACCAACCACCACGTAAACGGTACTGGACGGCATCAAAACCTCCCCATAACTTTTTGATGGAAGGCTTCCAGACCAGTTGTAAATCAAGGCTTTGACCAAGATGACTTTTACCTGGCAAAAGATCAGCACTAATATTACTGCTACCAACGTCTGCACGATCATTTCGCCTGTTCAAATGATTCCACTGGATTCCAGCAAGCCAGTCTTTTGACTTCAAACCCAAACGAGCGCTGAACACTGAAACATTGCTAAGATCGAGCCGATACGCCTCACCAGTTCGATGCATTGCCAGCCCTGATTCATTCATACGATAGCGATTGCTGGCGAGGCCAGGCTGTACAAACCCTTTATCACTATTATTGTCAGTGGTCCCTTTAGAGGTCAGCGTATAACCAATACCCAGTGTCGGTTCGATAAGCAATTGACTTGCCACAGGTAACTGCCATTGAACAGAGGTATCCAACAGCCAACCACTTAAATCGTATTTCTGTTGGCCGCTGACTCGTCGGGATGAACCTTCTGACAAATAAGTCAGTCGTCTATCCTCCCCTGTCACAGCCATCGCAGCAATCCGGTAACTCCAGTTTTTTTGTACTGGTTTTAATAGCTCCAAACCTGTCCACAATGCTTTTCTATCAGTTCTGTCCAGATCATCAGATGCAAACAGCGTACCGATCTCTGGCACGCCAGAATGGTCATTTTCTGCCACCATAAGAAACCTCAGATGGTGTCCGTAATACCATTGCCAATCGAGGAAACCTGATAAGTAGGTACGCTTCTTATCATCGTTTTGATAGTCACTTTTATCACTCCGCCACGCTCTCAATTGTTCAGAGATGCGAAGCTCAGCTTTCAATAAGCTGGAGTCGAAGCCAAAAGCAAACCCCTCGATATCTTTATCCCATAGTAAGCCTGTCGATTCACGAATCCTTGTTCGGCCTATTGATACCCACCACTGGCCATAGTTTTTATCGAATGTTTGACTTAAATTAAGCTGTTTTAGCTCTGCATAACGGCGACTGGATGTATTCTCGCTGGCATCAGACGATGTGATAATTTTGCCACTGGCTAAATAAAACCGACTCATGATATCAAGGGACAACCCCTTATTATTCAACCAGCGTCCGCCATAACGTAAATCGGCTGCCCACACGCTGAAATTATTTTTGTCGACTCCCATACCTAACTTATTATCAGAAGCGTCGTCATATATTCCCCGAACACTGTACTTAGGCAACCAGTCTGAAAACACTGACTGACTGCAGGCAGACGCCAGTATTATCAATATTGTTGTTATTTTCGAACGCTCCGTCACAACTCTACTCCTGACTTATTATTGTTATTTGTCAGCCTTTACTAAACGTCTGCTATTAATTGCGTGTTCATTTGAAGAGTAATCATAATTACCATTAGAATTTTCCAGCTGACCAAGAAAAGCAGCCGCCTTGTCGCTACCATTGATTAGAGCCAGCTTGGCAAAATGCATCGCTTTTTCAGGATTCTTTGGAATACCAATCCCTTGGGCCAGCGTTTCTGCAATTTTAAAATAAGCGGCACCGACCCCCTGTCGCCCTGAATGCTCTAACAGCTTGAAACCTTGCATATAATCAGGCTCCCCCAGCATCCCTGACAGATATAGTTCACCAAGGCGATAAGCCGCTTCCTTATGAACTGGTGCCAGGCCTTTCAATAGCTTTTCTGCTTTAAAAGGGTCAACAATAGTATGCGTGCCCAGGATTAACCGACGTGCCTGCCAAATATCGGCTTCAATAAAACCACTATTTTTCGCCTGCAATAACCAGCTATCCAACTCTTCTGCACTAGTGATCTCTGGATTACGCAGTGCTAAAGCAAACAGTCGTCCCCAGGCTTTTGGGTAGCTGTCAGTTGCCTTGAGATAATAATCCCGGGCAATAAAAGGTGACTGACTATTAGTGGTGTCGAAATGGGATTGGTTAGCCAACGCAAAATAGACCTGCCCTGTTATTAAAGAAAGATTCTCCAATTCTTTGGCTAGTGTTTCCAATGATCCAAGCTCTGGATGTCTTTGATACAAGGCTATCAATGATTTTATGGCCTGGGGTTTAACTGCCGCTGATTTTTTATACGCTTCGACGGCCTGCCTTAACTGACTTAAAGTACAGTCTGAGCAAGCCAAAGATTCAGCGAGATAAAACCATGCCTCATCAAAACCTGCATTAATAGCCTGGCTAAACCAGACTTGCTGCTCTCTCCTGGAAATCAGCTCGGGCCACTCAAAATACAGCCTTGCTAAATCGCCAACGACTTTCGGATCAGAAGCCATTGCCTTGATCAGTAACACCTCAGCTATTTCAGGAGAATTACCCCCTGTGTTTTTACGATAGAGTAACCGTGCCAACCGTACCGGTGCTTTTTGGGAACCTGCATCCAGTGCACTCTGATACGTATTGCGGGCGAAATGGTATTGCCCTTCCTTGAGATACAGATCGCCTAATAGCACCATTGCATCAGGAAATCCCCTTTCAGCCAGCTCCTTAAAGTGGTATTTAGCCTGGCTCACATTCCCTGACTCCAAAGCTCGTACGCCTGCGCCCATATCCGGCAACCCAGAGCAACCAGATAGCATGAGGGCTGTAAAAGCCATCGGTAATGTTCTGATTAGAGCTCTTTCCTTACTCATGGAACGCTCCATTACAGCCTTGAGACAACAACCTGAACAGGACGATTAACCCAATCCAACGGCAATGGTTGATCTGGTTTTACCCAAACGTCCACACCTCGGGTTCCTTCTGAATCGAGGAGATTTTCAGCCATGCGGTAATCACTGATAACACCGCCAAGCTGTTTTAGCTCACCAATAACCTCAAGCTTGACAGTTTTTCCCTTGGCAAGATGGGCAGCGTCCTGAAACCGGAACTTAGCCTGAACCATCGGTGCAGCTTGTTCTGGCACCAGGGTAATGACTGTGCTACCACGAGACACCTGATTGCCTTGCAGGGCATTCACTTCCTTGATGATGCAATCGCAAGGGCTAAACAAGGTTCCACTAAAACCCGTATTGGCCAGTGAAGACAGATTATTAATAACTGAGGCATCAGATAACGTTTCCTGATCGACAAAACTCAGGGCTGATACCTCATAAGTTGCAATCGGCTGGCCAGACTTAACAAAATTTTCACCTTCAGGAATTAAACTCCTGAAGACACCGTCACGGGGCATAACCACATCCAGGGTATCAACACTGATACTGGCTGTGGTTGAACGGTCAACCAGATACTGGTTGTATATCTGGTAAGCCACAACCGCCAAAGCAAGCAAACCAATAAGACCAAAAAACACGGTACCAAAGAAGGCTTTAAAACCCAGCTTACCAGGATCATCCTTCTTCTTTTTCCGTTGTTTAACAAAATTATCCCGGGTTGTGGCATTGATCATATCGCCAGGTTCAAGTGTGTCACCACATAAATAGCTGTTAATAATCAAGTGCAAAGCGGAGAGTTCTCGTCGACCGATATCCTGAAAGTGCGCACCAGCAAAACCTTTTCTAGCATCAACATGAACGAGGGTGATAGCTGTTTTAATCCTGTATTCAACACCGGAAAGCGTGGTACTCAACTGAGCCTGGTACTCCTTACCCGCAACCAGCAAGTCACTATCAACAACAAATCCCAAACCGCCAGCAGAGACATCTCGCAGCTCAAAAACTTTCTGCCCTGCAGTAGTGGAAATAGTGATAAAACCAGGGACCTTTACCCTAGGGTACTGGCGTTCAGCCTCAGATTCATGAACAACCCGGAGTTTAATGGCCTCAGTCATCGTTATACGTCCTTCTTCGTTTTCATTATTCTTTTTCTATGGGTTGTGTCGCATTGATGCTTTATACAACCCTTGGCTATTAAGCTGTTAACCAGATCATCAACATCATGAACAAGCCGACAAAAGAGCCGTGCATCAGCATGGAGCTCCAGTCATTAAACCGGGATCGCCAGACGCTCATGTTCCTGCTTAACCGGGTGTCCTGACGCGTCCATGACTGCTTATCAAGCCTGAAACTGACATAAGTCTTGACCAGTGAACCTACGACTTGGTTGTAATAAATAAGAATGGGATACAAACCATGAACTGGATGACCTACTGTCAGCAGGGTCATCGTCATTAACAATCGGGTCAGCCCCAGCCAGAGCAGATAAGCAATCCCAACGGCAATGGTGTATTTCAATGAGAGTATCACTGCCAGTGTCGGACCGATCAGACAGGTCCACATAGACACCCTTTGATCAAACAGCACATACCAGGCAAACAATCCCATCCTTGCAGGCCCTAGAGCCAGCGCCCTTGAGTTTTGACGTAGGGAGTTACCATACCAACGATACATAAGTCGTACGCTGGATTTAATAAAACTGTTTTCTGGCGGGTGCTCTATGGTCTTAACCATGGCATCCGGAACATAGAAGGTTTCGTAGCCAAGACGCATCACACTGAACCAGCTGGATTTATCATCTCCTGTCAAGAAGCGAAACCGTCCCAAGCGCCAGTGCTCAAGATAATCAGCCTCAACATCCTCAATAAACAATGGATTGCAGATAATATCGGCCCGAAACATCGACATTCTGCCCGTCAATGTCAGTACCCTGCGAGAAAGCCCCATTGAGTTCATATAGAGGTGACGCTGGCCAAATCGCAGACTATGCCAGGCAGACATAAAACCTCCCCGGTCGGAAAAATTGCCTGTCAATTGACAATATTCATTGGTGGTCAGTGCTCCGACACTGGGTAGTAATTTAAAATAAGGAATACATTTTCTGATAACCCCTGATTCCAAAACCGTATCACCATCAATAACGGCCACTACCGCATCGTCTGCTGGACAGGTTCTGGAAATTGCCCGGAATCCATGGGCAAGCCCATCTCGTTTTCCCGTACCTGAAATTCGGGCAATTAATAATTGCACCCGATCCGGTGGTGTCATCTGCTTGAATATCTGCCTGATTAACCGTTCATCTGCTTTTTCAACGATAGAGGCAACAATGGTAGTGGGTATATTAGAGGCAATCGCTTCCCTGATAACTGAACGGTAAACAGCACAGCTGGTATCTACATCAATCCGAAAACTGGTGACCATTAAATAGACGCTTGAAGGCATAAGCGCGTCACCTTCTTTATTAACTTGTTTTCGCAAGCGCGGGTAAACCCATCTTAAATAGATTTGTGAACGAACATAATGGATAACCCCCATTGAGTATCGCCAAATCCCAATCACGCCTATCAATAAAATAAAATGACGACTTTCCGGATTAAGCATTTCATTGGGCAGTGCCAGAGATAGTAACCCAAGTATCAAGATAAACAGAGAAAAACCCCGCCAGCTACTTTTACCCATTTTAAAATCAGTCATATCAAAACTCCGGGGTTATACTACTATGGAGAACTATCTCCTTAATTTATCGCTCTCAAGATAATGCTGGACTTATTAATAGATTGTGATTTGAGATGAAACCAGATAGCACCGCCTTAGTTATCTGGTTATCAATTAATTACCAGCAAACCCCTTCATACTGATGGTCTGACTTTCTGGAAGAGATACCGGTTAGATCAACCACTTTTTTATTTTCAGGTAACTCTGATAACACGGCTGAAAACTCCAATGAGCCATTGCCAATAACCAGAAGTTCCGATTCATTAACGACTTTATCAAGCTCATCGGTCAATAACTCAGTAATATGGGGAATATGGTTTTCAAGATAATTTTTATTAGCTCCATGCAATTTTGAATAAGCTACATTATTATCATAAATGGATACCTTATAGCCCTTACCAATCAAACTTTCAGCTAATTCAACCATCGGGCTTTCCCGTAAATCATCCGTATCGGCCTTAAAGCTCAACCCCAGAAACCCGACTTTCCGTTTATCTGCTTTTAATATCAAATCAAGTCCATGACTAATATGCTGTTTATTTCCCTGCATAATCGATTCAATCATTGGGACTTTGACATCTTCCTTTTTTGCGCGGGAAGTCAAGGCTTTAACATCCTTGGGTAAACATGAACCGCCAAAAGCAAAACCAGGACGCAAATAGTTTGCAGAAATGTTTAGCTTGGTATCTGCACAGACAACATCCATTACATCCCGGCCATCAATACCAATAGCTTTAGATAAAACACCGATCTCATTACCAAAATTCACTTTTGTCGCATGCCAGACATTGCAGACATACTTGGCCATTTCAGCAACTTCGACATCTTTGCGTAATACCGCACCCGGAATTTTTGAATAGATAGCAGCCAAAGCCTCACCAGCCTCTCGATGAAGCTCTCCAATCACTGTCATAGGTGGTTCATAAAAGTCCCTGATAGCAGAGCCTTCCCGCAGGAATTCAGGGTTCATTGCCACATGAAAATCCTTACCTGCCTTTTTACCAGAAAAGTCTTCCAAAATGGGAACGACAATATTTCTGGTAGTCCCAGGCAAAACGGTACTTCTTACCACAACCGTATGTGGTTCAGTTTTTTCAGCTAGAACCTCACCAATATTTTCACAAACCCGGCGAATATAAGTTAGATCAAGATCCCCATTCCTAAGACTCGGTGTGCCAACACAAATAAAAGTAACATCAGATCCAAGTATCGCTTCTCTGGTATCATCAGTTGCCATCAATCGCTTACTGCGTGTAGCTGCCTCAAGATAGTCACTCAGTTCTGGTTCAACAATTGGCGAGGTACCATCATTAATCATGGCAACTTTGGTATGATCAACATCAACACCAATAATGTTATGGCCAAGCCTGGCCAAACAAGCTGAACAAACAACGCCCACATATCCCATACCAAAAATACTGATACGCATATCTTCTGGTCCTGTTTTCTTATTAATCAATTAGAATCATTTGCCATCTTTGGCGCTATTATCACCTGCTTGTTAGTGGAAGCAGATTAACCAAACATATTTTGTTTTCTAATGACAATCACAAACCATGCCAGCTTGTTATGCTTGAATTTTTGGATTTTAATTTCACAAATCACATCAGATGTATTTTCTAATGACCATGGCACTCTGACGGCTAGAACAATACTCAAGGCAGCACATAAGAGAAATGGCTATTAACAATGCATTTAAAGCATGTACTTAGTACTAAACAAGATACTTTTCAGTTTATTAAAAAATTGCTTAATGGTTCGCATTCTGCAAAATAAAAAGCATTCATATAAAACATTAAACCCAAAATTGGATAACGACTAAAGTCATCTACCATTAAATAAACAATCCCATGATTAGAAAGGAGTCAGTCATGAGAAATGCAGTTTATGTCATATTATTGACAGTTTTTTCTTCTACACTTTCAGCTGAACTTATTCCTCACTTTCCTTATTCTATTGAAGACACTCGCTATAAATGGCGTTCTGAAAACAGCCACTTAAAAAATAAAAGTTTTAGTTGTCCGGCATTTATTCAACCGGAAATAACCTTTGATTCTGGAAGTATTTATAAGGACACACCCTGTCGTTGCGAAATAGATCCTGAGAAAAAAGCGCTATACGATGAAGAAGTTGCAGCGCTGAGGGACTTCATGAAAGTCCTTCGTGAAGTTTCCGACCGTTATGTTGCAACACCAGTAGAAAGAGCTGAAATAGCCCAGTGTGCAGCTACACACATTCAATACTGGGCAAATACTGGTGCTATGACCGGGCAGCATGCGAGCTCTGTAGGCTATCATAAAACAGCCGAAATCCTTGGCGCTGCCTCTCTAAGTTATCTGAAAATAAGAGATGCTGCTGGAGTCCACAACATTCTGGCTAGCTATACTGTACATAACTGGTTGAACAACCTATCAGAACAAGTATTGGATTTTTACGAAACCGATGCCGGGCCAACCACTCAACAAAATAACCACCGCTACTGGGATGGCTACGCAGTCGGCGCAGCCAGCATAGTCCTCCAAAGACCAGAATTCTTTGATTGGGCCATGAAAGGACTGGATATCGCTATTCATCAAATAGCAGAGAATGGCTCACTACCATTGGAGCTAAAACGTGGCGACAAAGCCTATAAGTATCACCTCTATGCAATACGCCCCATTCTAGGCCTAGCAGAGATGGCTGCTAAAAACAGGCCATATATGCCGAAGCCCTACTACCCTTATACAAAAAATGACAATGCAATAGTCAGGCTTGCAGTATTAATGATGAACGAAGCAGGCAATCTAACGACTAACAGCATTTTCCCTGAGAAGTATGAAATGCGATGCCATGAAGCGACCTGGCTAGAACTCTACCTAAAAAGAAATAGTAAAATACAAAGAACCCCAACAGCACCTGAAATGGCAGAGCACTTGGTTACCAAGAGAGAAGAGTGCAATATTTTCCTGGAAAATACATTAATAGGCGGCGACATGACACTGTTTTTTGGACAGCGAAATCTCGAAAAAATAATAAACCAATAACACACCATAAGCCTTCTAACTAATAGGGTTAGAAGGCTTTGTTAGTTATTTGAAACAAATTTATCCGAACGCATTGCAATTTGCGATAGATATCAAATTAACTTGTCCTTCTACCATTACCGACAAATCAACTCTATTAAAATCATAGTATTACCTCCCTAACTAAATTCTCTCCAGCACAGACAAATCAAGTAACCTGTAACTTTTCTCTATCATCTATAAATTTAAATTCATTAAGTTGGTATGCCCCTTGCTTTTATCTGGTCAACCAAAATTTTTAGCAAATCAAACGTATCTTTTCAGCATTAAGTGGTGTTGATAAATGAAGTCATTACAGTGTTTTACTATTTTATTTATTTTAGGATCGCAAGGGGCCAATGCTACTGACGCAATCAGTGATTTTGGTTTTGGTGCTGGCGGTGAAAGCAGCCTTTTTAGACCAGATGCTAACTACCAGGAACTATTCCATAAATCATCTGATTTCGACTACGACGGTCAATGGAATGGTCAATTTAATAATCTAAACAATGTTACAGCCTGTGCAGCAACTTCAGTTGGTAATAACGTTGCAATTGAAACCCAAGGATCGGGTAATACTGTTTACATCCTAAACAGTCAACAAAATAGCAACGCCTCAATTAACTCATTGTGTTCACTGGGTGAATAAAGATGAGGCAGTTATCACTTCTAATCAGCGGTTTTAGCCTTTCACTTCTGACGGCTTGTACCAGCATTCCGGAAGTGAATGATCAAGGTAATTACAGTAAACCCATTGGTTACTCACAAGTTACCGATAACCCGACAGTCTATACCCAGTCGCTTAGCTGTCTTGCCAAGGACTATTCAGAAAAGCCAAACATTCGTATTGCAGTCGGACAAATTAATGACCTGACTAACACCACTTCTGTCACCAATGGTGGTTTTGTTACCGATGGCGCCACATTGATGTTAATCAGCGCTCTAGCAAAAGCCAAAGTTCGTCAGGTGGAACGCGCCGATATGACGATAGCCAAAGACGAAATCAAATTTGCTACAGATAAATTACTGGGACATCCCCGGGATGATCAATTTAAAAAGCTACTTTCCGGGCAAGTGCGCAGTGCCGACTATTTTATAGTTGGCGGTGTTACAGAGATGAATTTCAATATCCGCTCCAATAAAGGGGAATTAAAAACCTCAGAAGTTGGCATAGGCATTCGCTATGCCGTCATGAATATTGCCCTTGACCTGCGCCTGGTTAATACCGAAACCCTTGAGATCGACAATGTTATCTCCATGCAAAAACAGATTATCGCTAAAGAGTTCAAAGCCGGTCTTTTTAAATTTATAGGCTCAACATTTACCGTCGCTCTGCCTAACAGCAAGAGCGCTGAACCTGTGCAGCTAGGTGTTCGCACAGTCATTGAACGTGCTGTTATCGACCTTATCTCGCCTCTCTACGAGGTCGATCCCAAGCCGTGCCTGGCCCTTGCAGGGCCAGGTTATAACGCCTGAGAGGCTATATAGCGCACTGCGCAAGTTGACTTGTAAACAAGGATAAAAAAATGAAAAAGCAAGCTATCGCACTGGCTCTGAGCATGACCGTCGGCAGTGTTTTTGCTGAGAATATTCAGCTTAACAATACTGATCTTGCTACGGATCTCAGTGTGACCCTGGGTTCAAGCAATATCGACAATATTGTGCTGAATTCACAAACCAATAGTGGTGACAACTACGCCAAGGTGAGCAGTGCAGATACAATTAAGGCGGGAATTAATGGCGGTGTTATGGGCGATTTTAATAGCTCCTCTGTTACAGCCACAGCCTTAGGAAATAATTTGAGCGTCAGCTCTGCAGGCGAGGCTTCCAACCAACTGCAAGTGGGCTCTTTTGCATCTGATTCCGCGATGATGGCCAATGTCTCACAAAAAACCATGGTTCTGGCTTCACTGCAGGATAATACTGCGTCTAACACTGCTCAGGTCATTGCTGGTAGCAATATCGGCGCAAGCATCGCTGATAGTTCTTCCACCAGCTTCAGCAGTGCCGCTGTTTCCGCAACAGCCTTGGGCAACAATGTCAGTGTAAATCTTGGCGGTGTTGTGAAGTAAATGAACCAAGTAGTCCCACAATCAATAACCTAGTTGTGGGCTACATCACTTGTTTGAAAAAACAGAAGCATTTTATTCTCAGACAAATAGAAGAAATAAATTATGAAAAAACAAGCTATTGCTCTGTCTTTAAGTATGGCTATTGGTGCAGTCTATGCTGAAAATATACAGCTTAACAACCTTGACCTTGCCACTGATCTAAGTGTCACGGTTGATTCCAGCAATATTGATAATATTGTCCTTAACTCTCAGACCAACAGCGGTGATAACACTGCTAAGGTCAGCAGCGCCGATACGATTGATGCAGCTATAGAAATGGGTGTAATAGGAGACTTTAATAGCAGCGCTATATCAGCAACTGCCTTGGGTAATAACCTGAGTATCAGCTCTGCAGGTGAAGGTTCAAACCATTCGCAAACCGGCTCATATGCATCTGATTTAGCTGTAATGGTAAATTCTGATCAAAAAACGCTGGTGTTGGCATCCTTACAGGATAATACAGGTACCAACCAAGCTCAGGTCATTGCAGGCAGCAATATTGGAGCAGGGATTGCAGGTGGCACTTCCACAAGCTTTAGTAGTGCGGCTGTATCTGCTACTGCACTCGGCAATAACGTAAGTGTTAATCTAGGAGGTGTTGTGAAATGATAAAAACCTGTAGTTATCAAGTACCCCGCATCTGATAGCTACATTCCTATCGCTCGTAGTATAAATGCGGTTTCCAGCTTCCCCTATAATGGAAACCGCATTTTTATAACTGCCCTTAGTACAGTCGTTTTATCCGTCTTCTATTAAACGCAGACTTAATACTCCCATTAGCCTTTATTAGCTGGCCCAGTTCTTGCGTAATAGTAACTACAATAAAACCCAACCCCAGGAGTAACCGGCCATGGTCAGTCTGCCCCTGTATCGCACCCGACAGTGGTTCAAACAGAGCAACCACCCTTTAGCCAAACTATTAGTAAAACAAATAAAAGCTATTCGCCTGCTGGAGATACCGATCCCAAAAATCGCAAGTAGCTTGCTATACATCATTTTTTGCAATTTGCGCAGCATTTTCGCCACAGTAATGCGAATAGTCTGGTGGACACCACTTTTTAGAGGGCGATTAAACCAGGCTGGCAAGCATATCTATTTGTATGGAGGGCTTCCTTTTATTACAGGGCCACTGGTAATCAATATAAACAATGACTGTCGCATCTCTGGTCAAACCACATTGAGTGGTCGAACGGCAAGCACGTCCCCTCCCCTTCTTACTATCGGTAGTAATGTTGATATCGGCTGGATGACCACCATTGCCGTTGGCAGCCAGGTTAAAATAGGTAATAACGTACGAATCGCAGGGCGGACACTACTGGCAGGTTATCCAGGCCACCCAATAAATGCAGAAGCTCGAGCTCAAGGACTGCCAGAAACTGATGACCAAGTAGGTGATATCATCCTGGAAGATGATGTCTGGCTAGCGACAGGTGTTTCAGTGATGGCTGGTGTACAAATTGGGCAAGGTACTATTGTCGCTGCCGGCAGTATAGTCACTAAAGACTTACCTCCTATGGTTCTGGCAGGCGGTACCCCCGCTCAGGTCATTCGGTCATTAACTCCAGCAACAAGCAAGGGAGATATTTCAAATGCTTCGTGACTTGATTGTGTTTGGTGAAGACTGGGGAGCACTACCAAGTAGCACCCAACACCTCATAAGCCAACTGTCATGTTCACGTAAGATCGTATGGATCAACTCCATCGGTTTACGCCGGCCAATCATCTGCAAACATGATCTTCAGCGAGCCTGGTATAAGTTGATGGCACCAAGGCAAGGAAGCCAATCACAAACCACCTGTTTACCTGGCGGTGGTTTTTCTATTGTTAACCCCCGCACATTTCCAGTGCCTCGTACCAAGCTGGCAAGAAAAATAGCGGTGCACCTGCTCAAGCGGCAAATTAAACCTTTTGTAAAAAAGGCAGAACTCAATAACCCCATTCTCTGGTCATCATTGCCAACGGCTGTTGATATGGTAGATCAATTAAATACGTCATCAACTGTCTATTACTGTGGTGACGACTTTTCTTCTCTGGCAGGCGTTGACCACAACATTGTAGAAAAACGGGAAAGAGAGTTAGCGGAAAAGGCCGATTTAATTATCACTGCCAGTAACAAGCTTGCTGACCGGTTTCCTTATAAAAAAACAAAGCTTTTAACCCACGGCGTAGACTTTAAGCATTTTTCCACTCCAACAACCCGGGCCAGGGACTTACCCAATGATGGTCGGCCTATTGCTGGATTCTATGGCAGCCTCTCCAACTGGCTGGATATAAAATTATTAGAAACAACCATTGCCAAGATGCCTCGTTGGCATTTTGTTTTTATTGGTAAACCAAGTGTCAATATCAGCTCTCTGAATAAATGGCATAACACACATTTTTTGGGAGAAAAACCGCATCACGAACTCCCTGCTTATAGCCAGCATTGGACAGCCTCTTTATTACCTTTTATCAACAACGCCCAAATACAGGCCTGTAATCCGCTAAAGCTCAGAGAATATCTGGCAACAGGACGTCCAGTAGTCAGCACGTTATTCCCTGCAGTAGAACCCTTCAAACCCTACGTTCACTGTGTGACCAATAGCAACGAAATGGTGGTGGCTCTGGATGAATCAGCCCGAACCCAAACCAGCAAAAAGCAACAGCGGCTTGTTATAAAAGAGTCCTGGGCTGCAAAGGCACAATTATTATCACAATGGCTGGAAGAACTATGAATAGCCTGACCTACCGCGTCTATCATATTCTTTCAGGGGCCTGGCGGCGACGCTATGCGATTGCTTTACCAATATTGATACTACCATTTATTGGACTGATAATTGGAATCATCAGCCCCAAGCGTTACGTATCGCATACCAGTATGCTGGTTCAGGAAACGGCAAAAATGAATCCGTTCCTGAAGGATCTTGCCGTTTCAGCCATGCTAAAGGAACGCATGGCCGCACTGCAAACCCTACTTCATAGCCGTCATATATTAGGCGCTGTTGCTCAGGAAAGAGGACTTATAAATAACGAAACCACCCCAGAGATGCATGACTCAATTATCGGAGAACTATCAGCTGCATTATCTATGCAAATGGCGGGAAAAGACCTTATACGAATCGACTACCGCTCCAGTTCCCCTGAAGGCATGAAAGAGACCCTTGAAGTTGTCAGCAAACAGTTTGTAGCACAGCTGTTGGCGCCAGAGCTCTCATCCATGAAAGATTCCAGCCACTTTCTGGCAGAACACCTGAAATTTCGCAGACAAGAGCTTGATAAAGCAGAAGGAGCCCTGGCAGAGTTTAAAGATAAACATGCCACTGAGCTGCCCGAATTGCACCTAACCAACATATCACGCCTGACTCAGTTAAAGCAGCGACTGTCTGAACGGGAAGCTGAGATGGCAGGTGCAATAAAAAGCCTGGGAGGACTGGACCAGCAATTATCCCGAACCAACCCGGTCGTCGGGCGAATAGAGGAACAGATTGTCACTATTCGTGGTGAGTTGGCACTGCTAAGGGCTCGATACAAAGACAGCCACAGTAAAATTCAGGGTGCTCTGAGGAATCTTCGCCGACTGGAACAGGAACGCCAGAAACTTCTTAATAACCCAGAACAAACCATTGATGCCAAACAACTTTGGGATATAGCCAGTAGCAACTCTGTTTCCATAGACAAAAACACCCAGCCACTGCTGGTTTCCCAACTGGAAAATCTGCAAGAAGCTCGCAGTAAAGTTGAGTCACTCCAGGAAGAAACCCAAAGCCTGAAACAGATGATCAATGAGCTGGAAGAACAAACTGCTGGTTACGGTGCTCACCAAAGAGACCTTAACCGTCTTGAACGAGACCTTAAAGTCAAGCGGGAACTTTATAATGACTTGCTTGAGCGTTACGAGATGGCCCGGGTAACAGGCTCATTAGGTATATTTGAGCAGGAAAAACGTATAAAAGTGATAGATCGGCCTTATACCCCAACAGCACCAGTCAACTTACCCATCGTTATCTTTGTTATTGCCGGTTTTTTGGGTGGAATATTTCTCGGCTGTGGATTAGCTCTCGTGCTGGAGCTAACCGATACCACCCTGAGAAGAAAAGACCGGCTGGAAGCTCTGACAGGAGTGCCTGTTTTAAGCCGTATACCTGCCTTTTCTTCTTAAACGACTCAAAGAGTAGCGCTTTTCAGACGATAAAACTGTATTGGGGCCCATAGATAATCATAGCTATTAAGGACAGGGTAATGCATGGTACATCAGCCTTAAGGTCAAAACTTGAAAAGGGTAGCCGCCTACATCTGTTACATTGGGCCATCATCTTTCTATCATTATTTCTTACATTTGGTGCCTGGTATTTTTCCAGCCAGCAAGTCTTGCAAAAAAATAAGAACAAGTTCGATCGAGAGGTCGAGCATATCATTAGCTTGGTTAAAGAAAGGATGGAACTCTATGAAAATGCCCTTTGGGGAGGTGCGGCCCTGATTGATTCCAATGGCAACCAAATGACCTATGACCAGTGGAAGACCTATGCTGAAAGTCTCAATATTGACCAGGCTTACTCTGGTATCAACGGTATTGGTGTCATTTATAATATCAAGCCTGACGTTTTTGATAACTATTTAATGAAAGAGCGAGTGAGAAGGCCCCATTTCAAGGTCCATCCACCCCATAATAATAAAGAATACTGGCCTATCACTTATATCGAGCCTGAAACACCTAATAAACAAGCTGTAGGGCTGGATATGGCTTTTGAAAAGAACCGTTATACTGCAATCAAACGAGCCCGGGATGAAGGCAAGGCACAAGTGACAGGCCCAATAATTCTCGTACAGGATGCTAAAAAAACGCCAGGTTTTTTATTTTATGCTCCTGTTTACAAAACTTCGGGCATACCAGAAACCCTTTCTGAACGCCAGAATTCCATTCTAGGGGTCACCTATGCCCCATTTATTATGTCTAAGTTGATGAAAGGTACCCTGGCTCAAGAGAACAGACACGTCCGAATAAAAATCAGTGATCAAGATACCATGCTTTATCAAGACAGTCTGTCTGAAACAAACATCGATACAGCCCCTCTTTTTTCCATGACTTCAAACATCGAAATGTACGGTCGAATCTGGACCTTTGATATTGAGACAGACTTAAATTTTCGTCAGGCTACAAATGCAAACCAGCCCTATATTATACTTATTGGTGGCATTATCATCGACTGCCTACTACTGGGACTTTTTCTATTTTTAGTCCGAATGAACCGGCTGGCTTTAAAATACGCCGACCAAATGAACAAAGAGCTGGAAAGAAAGAACACCCACCTGGAAAAAGCAAACAAAATAAAATCAGAATTTATATCTGTAGTCAGCCATGAACTCCGCACCCCCCTGACATCGATTAAGGGGGCACTTGGGCTTATGAGACAAACTGCCCAAAATCTAACCGAAGAAACTAAAAACATGCTTGATATTGCCCATAAAAACAGTGGAAGACTGAGCCAGCTGGTAGATGATGTTTTAGATGTAGAAAAGCTTTCAGAGGGTCAAATAACTTTTGATATCACCTCTATTGATGTAGATGCATTTATTGAAAATATCGTAAAAAATCAAGCTATGTACTACAAAATACATCACTCCAATCTTGTCTTTGATGGTAATGCCAAAGGGGTAAAAATCAACTCAGATAAAAACAGGCTGGATCAGGTTATTACAAACTTATTATCAAATGCTGCCAAGTTTTCTCCAAAAAACAGTGATGTCACTATACGCACGCAAACCAAGGGGCAAAAACTAAAAATAGAGGTTATTGACCATGGCCCTGGAATACCAGAAAATTTCAAAGAAAGAATCTTCGAACGTTTTTCTCAGGTAGATTCATCTTCTACACGCTCTGTTCAAGGTGCAGGCTTGGGTCTCTACATCTGCAAAAGCATTATTACTAACCTGGGCGGCCATATTGACTTTGAGAGCAATAATGGTAAAGGCAGCATTTTTTATATTGAGTTTGATTTATAAAAAAGTAAATAACTATAACTTCAACAAGTTATAACAACAAAAGAATAGATAATGTTAAAAAACAGATTTCTTTTAATTACCTTATCTATCCTGGTGATTATTATACTGACTGCTAAGTCCTGGACTATACAGAATAAGCTCAGAACGGATATTCATGAAGACACCCGCCACACCTTACAGACGGTCTTAAATACAACGCATAAAGGGGTTAAAACCTGGGTTGAAAAAAACAGAAGCATAGCCAAAGCTATAGCAAATACCTCGAAGTTAGATGAAATCGTTAATTTATACGAAAAAACTCATTCAACCCAGGAAATTACGGGCACACTAAAGCCTCTGGATAAGCTGATATCAGCTCTGGGCTTCCAGGGCTACAGCTTGGTCGGTAAAAATAACGAAATAATATCCACAAGCTTCTCTCATCCCCATATATTAAAAGAGCAATCAGTGGCATTAAAGAAATTATGGTTAGATAATGCCACCATTGGTTTGCCTGTCTTAATCCAGGAGTCTCATGAGTCCTCTACAGATAACAATCGACTAGCATCCATGTTTATAGGCATCCCTCTAAAAAACAGAATCAGTAACCAAAATATAGCTTTATTTCTACTTCATATTGATCCATATAAAGATTTCAACTCATTACTACAACAAGGAAGAATTGGCAAAAGTGGTGAGACCTATGCCTTTAATGAAGAAGGTTTAATGATCAGTGAAAGTCGCTTTGATGTTCAGTTATCCAATGTAGGCATCATCAAACCACGAGAACGAGGTATTCTCAAAGTTGAAATCCGGGACCCTGGTATTAACCTACTGAAACCATCAGCCTCCCCTACCAACTTCCAGGGTGATAAAGCACCTTTAACACTTATGGCAATGAACGCAACAGCAGGGCAAGACGGTTATGACCTAGAAGGTTATAGGGATTACCGGGGGGTTCCAGTCGTTGGCGCCTGGCTATGGAACCCTGAGTTAAATTTTGGCATTGCCACAGAAATGGATGCAGCCGATGCCTATTCAAACTTAAACAGTATTTTACTAGCCATTAAAGTGTTTACTGTATTTTCGATCATCTTAATAATCGGCCTATGCACAGCATTTGTTATCAACCGAAATCTCCTTATACGACAAACAAAAGAGCTAAGTAACGCTAGAACAGAAGCAGAAAATGAGCGCCAATTTATAAAAGCTATCTTAGACAACGCCATAGATGGAATCATCACTATCAATAAAAAGGGCATAGTCCAGCAAGTCAATGAAGCAGCTTGCTCAATTTTTGGTTACGCCAAAGAAGAAGTATTAAACAAAAATATCAACCTGTTAATGCCAGAACCGTATCGTTCGAGGCATGACGGTTTTATCGATAACTACTTAACTACTGGTAATGCAAAAATTATCGGTATCGGTCGAGAGGTGCCTGGTCTTCGAAAAAATGGTGAGGAATTTCCTTTATGGTTAGGTATTAGCAAAATAATAATTGATGGTGAAATACTGTTTGTTGGCATTGTCAGGGACAAAACCGAACAAAAACGTATAGATGACATGCGAAATAGCATTATATCGATAGTCAGCCACGAACTAAGAACCCCTCTGACAGCAGTTCAGGGGGCTATCAAAATGCTTCTATCAGGTGTACTTTCCAGCTCTTCATCAGAATATAAAGAACTACTGGATATATCTGACAGAAACTGTCATCGGTTAAATAAGCTCATCGCAGATATGCTTATGATTGGCAAAATAGAAAGCGGTAATTTCACTCTAGACCTGCAACCTATCGACCCCAATAAGCTAATACAAGAATTATTGCTTGATAATAAGCCCTATGCTGATAAATATGGTATCCAGCTTCAGTACAGGCCTCTGTATGAATCACCATTAATCAATGTTGACCAGGAAAAAATAAGCCAAGTCATCATCAACCTGATATCTAATGCCGTTAAAGCATCCTCAAAGGGTAGTGCAGTGTACATCTCTGCCGAGAGATACAATGATCAGACCCTAAGAGTCTCAGTATCTGATAATGGTTCTGGAATACCCGAAAAATTCAGGGATTCCCTGTTTGATAAATTCACCCAGGCCGAAAACCACACTACCCGTCAGTATGAAGGCTCTGGCCTGAGTCTTCATATCTGCAAAGCTATCATCACAGAACATGGAGGCACTATTGGTTTTGAAAGTACTGAAGGTGAGGGTACTATCTTTTATTTTGATTTACCTATAGCCTGAACCAAGTAAAGGGATTTAATGCAAGACAGGTTATAAACATGGAACATCCCCCCCTTATTCATATTCTTTACGTTGAAGATGACGCAGATATTCGCAAAATCACTGAGATTACATTGACTATGCTGGGAAAATATCAGGTCACCTCTTGCAAATCTGGTGAACAAGCCCTCGAAAAGGCTAAAACAATTCAGGCACAAATGGTCATATTGGATGTCATGATGCCCGGTATGGATGGCCCTGAAGTGTTCCGGCAACTACGAACCATGAAAAACTACCGCACAGTCCCTATCGCATTTATAACTGCTAAAGTACAACCCAATGAAGTAGATAGTTATATGCAAATGGGAGCCATCGGTGTTATTCCAAAACCCTATGAGCCAGCGGACTTACCACAGCATCTTCTGGCGTTATGGAATAAAAGCCAAGATAGTCATTGATTGATAGTGGAAGTAATACTGCTGGGCAAGCTAGATATGGCTGAATCAGAAGAAGTAATAATTAGAGAAAGCTTTTAATCCATCCTAACCTTGTCCTGCATACCTCTTTGCAGAATGCACGCCCTTCATTTTCAAGATGCAACAACCTTACTTTGATTAAAAAGTGTAATGGGTAGAATCACCCGTTATCCATAAAAAGCCCAACCACCTTACAGCGGCATGAAACCTGCTTATCTAAAGGCAATGATTATAATTTTCAGTGCAGGTAAAGGATTATGAAGACTGTCATACAAGTGGTTCAGCATCTTCGTATAGGTGGCATTGAAAGTATGGCTTTGGATCTTATGCGTTTTACTGGATCCAATGACAGAACAGTAATCGTTAGTCTTGAAGGTAACTTCAAATCAGCTGTTTCTGAATGGCAAAGGTTAAAGCCTTATGCAAATAGGCTGATCTTCCTGAATAAAAAACCAGGTTTGCAGCTCTCACTGCTTTACAAATTGAAAGGTTTGTTTAAAAAACTGAACCCTGATGTCATACATACTCATCATATTGGCCCATTGCTTTATGGCGGCCTGGCTGCCCGTCTTTCAGGAGTAAAGCAGCTGATCCATACAGAACATGATGCCTGGCATCTTGCAAATCCACACCGACGTAATTTGCAACGGACTATCATTCAATTGACCCATCCAACATTGGTAGCCGATGCAAAAGCCGTTGCAAAAAGCATGGAGCGACACCTGAAAGCCAGTGATATAACAGTAATTCCAAATGGCATTGATGCAGAGCGATTCTGCCCTGGTAACAAAACCGCCTCAAGGCAACAATTACGACTGCCAAGCAGTGTAAAAATTATTGGCTGCAGTGGCAGATTAGAAAAGGTGAAAGGCCATGAAATCCTGATTGATGCCTTGAGCAATCTACCAGAAAATGTCCACCTTGCTATTGCTGGATCAGGCTCACTAAAAGAAATATTATATCAGCAAGCTGAAAAACTCGGTCTAACAACAAGAGTGTATTTTCTAGGCCAACTCGATGATATGCCACGATTTTATCAGGCCCTGGATGTGTTTTGCCTGCCATCCCTCAAAGAGGGTTTACCTTTAGCACCACTGGAAGCCCAGGCTTGCAATATCCCGGCAATTGTTACTGATGTTGGCGGAGCCCATGAAGCCCTGTGCCCGGACACTGGTATTCTAGTCCCTGCACACAATAGCCATGCTCTGACAAAAGGACTTCGAAAGCTACTCATAAGCAAGTCCCATCACTCCCCCAGAGATTTTGTTCAACAACAGGCTGATGTTCGCACAATGGCTAAAACATACGCTTCATTGCACACGGCGGGCTGCTGAAATGAGTAAATATGATCTAGTAATGCTGTGTATAACGTTACTATCAGGCCTTTTGGTTATATATCACCACATTGGCTACCCTCTGATTCTACGCTGGTTCAGGCAACGCGCCAGAACAGCAGAGGTTAACGTTATTCCCAGAAACTACACTCAAAAAAGTGATGATCAAACACTGCCTGCCATTACCATTTTGATACCCGCGTATAATGAGCAGGAATGGATTGCTGAAAAACTGCATAACCTGGCAGTACTTGATTACCCCTCAGAGAAACTACTGATTGAATTAGCCTGTGATGGCTGTACTGATAATACCGCACTGATCGCTCGACAAGTGCTCAAAGAACCCGAATGCCAGCACCTGAATCTATCTATTCATGAGTTCACTGAAAACCGGGGTAAAGTGGCAGTTATCAATGATTTAATGGGGAGTATTTCTACCGAACTGGTTGCTTTCAGCGATGTGTCCGCCCTTATATCTGTTGATTCATTACTCGTTGCTGCGACTCGCTTCACTGAGCAGGCTCTTGGCGTTATAACTGGTCACTATCAGTTATTAAACCCAGGTTCTGGCGGTGAATCAGCATATTGGCACTATCAAAGTAAGATCAAAGCCAGTGAGGCAGCGATAGGATCCACCCTGGGCGCACATGGAGCATTCTATATATTTCGCCGCTCACTGTTTTCTCCTCTACCTGCAGACACGATCAATGATGATTTTATTTTGCCTATGCAAATAGTTGCACAGGGCTACCAGTCTGATTATGAACGCTTAATAAACACCCTTGAGTTGGAAAAAACCACCATAAGCATGGATAGCAAAAGACGCCGACGTATAGCTGCAGGTAATTTTCAACAGCTTATTCGCTTGAAAAACATGTTACTGCCTGTACACCGTCGTATTGCATTCCTGTTTTTTTCAGGTAAAGGGTTACGGGTGTTGATGCCTTTTTTGATGATCACCAGCTTTGTCGGCAGCCTGATTCTGGCAGAAAACTACCTGTTTTTCAGATTAGTGTTTGCATTACAGCTTTTTGCCTATCTGCTATCGGGATGGCAACTTATTTTTCAGCATTCAACCAATAAACTTTGCCAGTTACTCAGCTACCTGGTTGGCGGGCATATTGCCTCGTTAATCGGCACACTCAGTTATCTTTCAGGTCGAGAAAGAGGCTGTTGGAAACGTGCAAAATAAAAAAATCCAGACCAATCAAGAGTATTGCTCATAATGAATCAGTATTCCCATATATCCCCACTCACTAGAGCAGCAAAGCGCGGTTCAGATATCCTCCTTGCGGTTATAGGCTTGCTACTCACCCTACCTTTTTTCCCACTTATAGCGCTGGCAATTAAGCTTAACTCTGCCGGCCCTGTTTTTTTCAGACAACTCCGTATTGGTAAGGCCTGCCCAGATAAAGTGGAACTCTTTGAAATGATCAAATTTCGAACCATGGTGAATAATGCAGAAAGTTTGTCAGGAGCAACCTGGGCGACAGAGAAAGATCCTCGGATAACAGCGGTAGGCCGATTTCTTCGTAAAACCCGCCTGGATGAAATTCCCCAGTTTATTAATGTGCTAAAGGGGGATATGTCAATGATTGGCCCCAGGCCAGAACGCCCAGGTTTTTACCAGCAGCTAGAACAAGCTATCCCTTTTTTTGCTGAACGTACCTACGGCGTTGCACCTGGTATCACCGGGCTTGCTCAGGTTAGTCAGGGATATGATACCTGTATTAACGATGTAAGATCCAAAGTGGGTTTCGACCACAGTTATGCACTGGCACTTGGCAGTCCCTGGTCATGGTTGCGGATGGATCTGGCTATTATTGCCAGTACGGTAATGACAATGGCAAAGGGTCGCGGTCATTGAATGCAAATTTTGCTAAAACTCTTGCAGGAATATTGACTCACCCACTCTTACATGTCTTGATTAGAAGTAAATAAAATAAATTCGCCATTATGTTCTCAAGAACTTTTTTTTACTTCTGGCTCATACTTTCACTAGCTGGTGCTTCCTACGCAACCTATCGATGGGCATCAGAAGACACTATCCGAATAGCGCTCGGTGGTCACGCAGCTGATAATGCTAACATTAAAGTCAGCTATCACTTTACAAGCGCATTATCTGAATATTCAAAAGTTCAGAAAAAATACCCTATCGGACAAAAACTGTTTATTAATCAGCAGTCAGAAATACAGCACTATTTTTCCCCTTACTCTTTGGTTGCCTGTCTAAAATCTGCACAAAATGAAATACTGGCACCGATAAGGCCAGAAGATGGCGAATTCAGGGTGTTGGATTGGTCTATTCCGCTGACAAATATTCAAGAGCACCGACTGGACCTTCCCCCCAACAAAATCACAGAGATTCCCCTCTTCCTCTCTATAAACAAAGAGGCAGAGCATTTTATTGTCACTGAGCGAATCAGAGCCCGCTTGTTCAAAGTATTAATCTATAAGACTGAAAGTGAACCAAAGAGCTGGAAAAGCTGCAATAACCTCAAAAAGCAAACTCCCATAGCCTCTCTGACATGGCCCATTACCCCTAGTAATAGGCACTAAACCAAGAAAAAACAGTCTATTGACTATGAAACAGGTGAGGAAGGCTCTGTATGACTTTTTTCAGGCATGCCATCAAATACCCTGAAGAAAAAAACGGTTACAAACACCATAAAAACAGTTGAAACAATCAAAGAGAGAGCATCAACCAACATATCACCTCCACTGTTGGCGGCAACGGACACCAGAATAGTTAGAGCCAGTGAGCAACTTCCCAAAATCAGGGTGCCGCCTGTTAGCTGCCAAAAATACGGTTTGGTGTCACTCCAACTCTGCTTTAGGCTCGCCATAGGTGATCTGCCATTCAATAATGTATCAAATTCAGCAAACCCCAAACGCATAGCAAAGTACAGCCCTGGAATGATAAATAACATCAAACCAAAAACCAGTGCCAGTGAATACAGCAGGTAGACAATAAACAAATTCCACCACTCCTGAAGGGAAATACTAATGTCTTCACCGGCTTTATTAACCGTATTATTCATGTATTTGATCAGCCGACCAATATACAAAGGCTGAATTAACAGCATAGCCACCAACTCAAGCCATAGAAGCGAGGGGCTTTGTTCGCTGATAAGCCGTGCTACGCCATCAATAACCAACATAATAACCAGATAAGGGAGAAGTATCGTTATCATTGCCCCCTTGTGATTATTCGAAAAATAGAATGTGTCCTTTAGCGCGTCCTTCATAGGTTCTCTTTTTTAAGTCCCATTTTT
This sequence comes from Endozoicomonadaceae bacterium, assembly GCA_965224475.1. GTDB lineage: Bacteria > Pseudomonadota > Gammaproteobacteria > Pseudomonadales > Endozoicomonadaceae > Endonucleibacter. The sequence continues at coordinate 288,305 of CBDCZK010000006.1, forward strand.
ATTAAAATGTACTTTACGGAATAACATACCTCTAATGCAAAAAAATATACTTTTCAACGAGTTAAAAGCAATAACTTCAACTTCTGATAAAGTGCATTATGATCTGCCCAAGAATGAGCACAAAGACTAATACCATAATGATATTGGAAAGGCCTGCCTGTCTGGCTGGTGACATGGGCTGCCCATAGCGTTCAGTGACTTTAACCACTATAAACAGGCTAACCATCAAAACCAGCAGAATCATCAGTAACTTCATACCTGTACTCTCCCCCTCCTTCTATCAGGCGCCTAAAGCTGATAACTTACCCTGCAATCTCTCAATGGCTTGCTGATGGCGGGCCATAGCAGCACCTTCCCCTTTCCTCTCAGCCTCCAACCGGCGCTGTTGGTGGCGCTCAATAGCCCTTAATGTACGCTGGAGCCTGACCTGACAGGTACCAGAACCACAGCCATTGCTATTTCGGTTAGCACAGGTTTTGCAGAGTGAGCTCATGTTAAATCATACCAAATAACCTATATGGAAAGGCTATGTTGCTACAATTCCCAAGTTTCGGCATTGACTTAAGCAAGCAAATCAGTTTAGGAATTAATTATTTCTTACTTTACAGTTTTTAGTAGGCTCTGAATATTATCCTTGTTGGAAAACACATTACTTAAGATAACTTTCTTCTCATAAATTAAAACTCAAATTAACCATTAATATAATATTGCTTATCTAGCACCACCTGAAAAATAGAAAACAAACCTAATACTGGATAATAAAACAACCAGCCACATAGAGCCCTATGCGTCCCACACCATATAATCAAGAAAATACTTTTTATAATATTTATTAATAAAAAAGAACAAAAAAATTAACTTTAATTATTAACACAACTAAATCCATATGTATTTCAACAAGTTACCATAAAAAAATAATTATATAAAACAAAAAATTAGAAACAGCCAATTATAAAAACACACATAAAATTAATAGCTACTATAATCTGTCGAAACCTTTAATAAAAAAAACTGTCTTAATAGACAAGAAAGATTGGGAAACAATTAAATATGAAATTAAAAAACAACAATAAAAAACATATAAACATGACCATCAGGAGTGCCTCTGTAGCTATACTCCTAATGTGTTCATCTATGGTTCTGAATGCCCGAATACCTGAGTGGGATGGGGAGAGTCTAGTTCAACAACATGATGAGCTAGAACATGATAGCCTACATTCATATATTCATGTTAAACACCAAGATATTCCCCAAGACACTGATTTTCTTAATGGTATGCGAGAAATCAGGCTCCCTGCATATATAACAGATCATTATCTTTTTGATAACAAAGATTATTTGAGCGAGTTTGCAAATATCGCATATAAAGTTGCAAAAAATGAATCGGGATTATCTGAAATCATTCAAAATCTAAAAACAGAAGGTTGGTTGTGCGCTAGCTTCACAGGAAAAAAAGGTATTGATTTTTACCCCATTTTTGAGAGAAAAACCTCTACCGCAGGACTTGTTGCCCTGAGAAAGTCGAACAATAATAGCGGCGAGGAGTTCTTTGAATTTGTAGTTGCTTATCATGGAACACAATCAAAAGAAGATGCTCTTACTGATTTAAATGCTCAAATAGGCAATGGAGTCCAAGTTCTCCAACTGGACGAATCAGCAAACGTCCATACAGGTTTTTTCTCATCTGCAATATCTTCAATGTTTGATGTCCAGGTTGCTATGCGCTCATTAGCTGAAGAAGTAGGATTATTAAGTCTATCAGAGCTATCTGACCATCTACCTCAGATAGGTGTAAGACATCTGGAAGAAAAAGATCATAGCAGCTCAATACCCCACGCTGAAGAACAACACTGTCTGGGTGACAACCTTGGTTATGTACTTGAGCTAAATAATCAATTGTTACATGAAATAGGTGAAACTGGTAACAAAGTTAAAATTACATTTGTTGGCCACAGCCTTGGTGGGGCTACGGCTGAGCTTGGCCCAGGCAATCTCATTTTTAATGCACAGAGTAATACTGGCATTACCTCTGTTTTGGATTACGAAGAGTTAATGTCATTGCCCCTCGGTGAGGGTCACCCTGGTGAAGCATGGGCAAATGTCAAACACACACCAGCCAATCTAAACAATAAAATTGATGTCTACGTACTTACTCTAGGTGCTCCTCAAACATTAAATCTCCCTGGAATAGAGCAACTTGAAATGCTGCTGGGATATGGCAATAGGAATCTGGGTAAATCAAGAATACTACGGTTTTATAATGGACGAGATGGTGTTCCGCGCTCAGCCTTTATGTTTGAACACCCTGGTTTTCCTGTAAACCTGGATGGTAAAGAATTAACATTTTATGATGTTCTTAATGGAAGAATCGTCACAGACCACCTTACCAAAGTGTATCTGGATAACATCAAGAAAGTGAGGTTTATTTATACTGCTGAAGAGAATACGATAGATCCCACTCAGGTCGGAACATCAGCACCGCATAGTACTTACCAAGTAGCAACAACCGAAACAAATCCTGCCACGCAGACAGAAGCTGCGATCAAAACAACCGTGATGGCCACTGATAGAGTGGAATCATATGCAGAAGAAAAGGTTTCTCACCAACCTCAGCTAGAAGAAGTAACTGAATTAAAACTAAATAGCCATGACCAAGCTACAATATCAGAGTTCACCCCCAGACGACTTGCAGCCGCTACTACCACAGCAGCACCAATAGCGACTGCAGTGGCTGAAGTAGCAACTGTATATTCAGATGTTAAATCAGATGATACTGAGGTTATGGCAGAACCCAATTCCGAAATACAAATAGCTAGTGATAGTACTCATGCAACTACCAAACCACAAACTGGTATTCAGCATAAGTTTTTAAAAGCCTGTAAACAGGCTGTAAAAACCTTTAAAGGGTATTTGAGCAAATTAGGAAACCTATTAGCCCTTCAAGCATAATACCAACAGATTTATAAATGAAAGCTGGGAGAAAACTTCTTCCTAGCTTTTCTAAAAAAACAATAATCAATTAAATATAAAGAAGACTCAAGCTAAACTAACTTTTAGGATTCTGAATATCCAGTAAATAACCAGCAACCCGCCGAGGATTATTAACAGTCCATTCAACCGAGTCAGCTCCCCAACGATCCAGACAGCGCTCTGTCAATTCATGGAAACTGGTACGCCCAGGATCCGCCAGCACAACCCGTTTAACACCTGATCGAAATGCTCTGGCTATCAGCTTGTACCAAACATCTACCAGCTCATCCCAAAAACAGACATCACCACCAAACATAAGGTCATGCCCCTGCAGATCCTTAATACGAAGCCTTTCAAAACGGCTCTGACGAGTTTGAACATTGACACTATTAACATCAGCATGAAGCTGTAAATAAGGAAAGACGCTCCTGTCAGCATCCACTGCAGTAACCTCAGCTCCACACTGATGAGCGGCATAAATGCCTGTCAATCCCCAACCACAGCCAGCATCGAGTACTCGATCACCGGTGTTAATCAAACCGTGTTGTTGAAAATAGTCCATCAGCAACAGGCTTGAACCCCATATCTTCTGACCATGAATAACAGGTTCATTGGTTTTTCTTTTCAGAATGCGTACACGGGGATGTGACGATTTTAGAATTTTCACTCCATACGCTTGGAATTCTTTTAAAGAATAGTTTTCTGACATCATTAAGGTCCTTTTTATTATTTTTTAGTTATTGTGTTTTTAGCTCTAATTAAGAGGCTGCTTGAAAATAGACTGCCCTACTGCGATCATAGTAAATTGGTCTAAAAATCTGCTTTTATTCGGCAAATAGAACCACTATTCACCTCATAAAACCAAATTTTTATCCTCAACTTTCTACAATCCTCGCTACGGGCGCTATTTTTCAAACAGCCTCTAAGAGCAAAGATGTATTAAAATGACTAATCGCTATTAGACAAAACAAATCAGAAAATTATCCTGACAAATAGCCTGGGTGGAAATCAATAAAAAATCGTAATTTCAAGGCTATAGACACACCTGTAAATGCCTCAATAGCCTGTCCAGAATATTAATGTGTATTCAGTATCAGCGAGCTCGAAGCTTTAGGGTTGATATCGAACAACCATGCCACTCAGTCCCATCTCATCTTTCAGCTGATCCCTTAATTCGCTAAGTTCCTTGGTTCTGACTTCAGGACCAATATAGACACGGAATAGAGGCTGCCCACTGTCACGGATAACCTTGCGAATATAAGCAGTATGTTTTTTTGAACGCAGGGAATCCCGCAATTTAATAGCATTATTTTCATCGGAAAATGAGGCTAACTGCAAAGACCAGGCCTTTAAAAAGCCTTCAGAGTCTATCCCGGACTGCCCTCTATCATCTTCAACAGGCCGGACAGCTGTTTCCTGAATATTAATGGGTTCTGGCTCTTGATCCAGAACACCAATAAATTCAGGCACTTTGTGGTTATTTTTGGGGAATTCAATGGTATCAGTAACCAGGGGATGACTCTCACCACCACGAAACAGTGCAGGAGCCAGTATTACCAACACAATCATCAGAACTGCTGCGCCAAGCAATCGTTGCTTAAACCCTTGCCCCACCCTGAGCTCCTAATGGCAGAAAGGCAGCCAATCACAAAAGTAATCTAGATTGGCGGCCCTGGTATGAAGGTATCGAAAACACCCGTAATAACTACTGTTCCAAAGCGACTAAAACGTCTGCAACCGTCATAAATGATCCCGTTACCAGAACCCTGTCCCCTGGAACAGCACTATCAACAGCTTCAGTGAATGCCTGAGTCACATTAGGTGCCACCTGGATATCAGCTTCGACAAGCCTTTCCAACGCTTTCTCCATAACCTTAACAGAAAGCACCCTCGGAGAATCAAATTCTGTTATGACCCAACAATCAATTTGCGGTGCTAACAGATCAATGATACTGACATGATCCTTGTCACTGCACATAGCCAGAATAACACAAGTTTTACCTGAAGCAGGCTCCTTTTTCAGTCGAGCAACCAGCTTTTCTACCGCCTGTGGGTTATGGGAAACATCCAGGATAACATCAATATCATGCCCCTGGGCATTTCGCTTTACAAGCTTTTGCATCCTTCCAGGTAAAGTAGCTCTGGAGAATCCTGCCTCAATAGTCGTTTGGTTAATCGTATCAGGTATAAACTGCAGAACTTGCAACGCTGTTGCTGCATTATCAAGCTCCAGAACAGGCTTGGGTAAGCTATTAATGGCTATGGTTTCCCCCAGTGAAGATAAACCTGACCAAGACCAGTTTCCATCTGCCTCCACAACCTGAAACTCAGAACCCCGACGATAGAGTGGTGCATCCAGCTCTATGCTTTTGTTAGCAATTGAGCGAGGCATTTCTATTCCACCATAGATGACAGGTTTGTCCTGTCGGATAATACCCGCTTTTTCACCACCAATAGCTTCCAGACTGTATCCCAACCACTCCTGGTGATCTAAACCAATGGAGGTAATAACAGCCAGATCATGATCAACAATATTGGTTGCATCAAGCCTCCCACCAAGCCCTACTTCAAGTAGTATGTAGTCCAATGGCTGCTGCTTAAAACAAATGAGTGCTGCCAGCGTTGAAAACTCAAAGTAAGTCAGCCAGGTTTGCCCCCGAACCTGATCAATTTCAGAAAATGCAGAGCAGAGTGACGAGTCATCAATCATTTCACCATTGATTCGGATCCGCTCATTAAAACGAAGAAAGTGAGGAGAGCTAAAGACACCAACCTTATAACCAGCTTCTAACAGGACAGCTTCAAGCAAAGCTACTGTTGAGCCCTTGCCATTGGTGCCTGCTACGGTAATGACAAAAGGGTTCTGTTTCAGCAGTCCCATAGATTCGGCGACCGACTGAATACGTTCCAGACCTAAGTCAATATCACATTCAGGGCGAGTATTTTCCAGCCACTCCAGCCATTGAGGCAGGCTTTTCTGCGAAGTTTGGCTCATGGTGCCAAAGACTCCTCGTCAGCAATTGGTTCTGGAGACTGAGGTAAACTGGTCTCTTCTTCAAAGGTATGGTCAGCTTCTGACAGCCCCTGCATTTTCCGGTAAAGTCGAGCAATAGTATCACGTAGATGTTTTCTCTGGACAATCATGTCCAGAGCACCGTGCTCCAACAAAAACTCACTGCGCTGGAACCCTTCAGGCAATTTTTCACGAACCGTTTGCTCAATGACCCGTGGGCCAGCAAAACCAATAAGCGCGGATGGCTCCGCCATATTGATATCACCCAGCATGGCCAGACTGGCAGAAACTCCACCATAAACCGGATCAGTCATAACAGAAAAATAGGGAATACCAGCTTGTCTCATTTTCTCCAATGCAGCACTGGTTTTTGCCATCTGCATTAGGGAAAACAGGGCTTCCTGCATACGGGCACCACCACTGGCAGAGAAACAAACCAGAGGAATTCTTCGTTCAATACAGCGCTCTGCAGCCCTGGCAAACTTCTCACCCACTACAGACCCCATAGAGCCCCCCATGAAAGAGAACTCAAAGGCACAGGCAATTAGAGGGTTACCATCAACCCGTCCCTGTATAACCACCAGAGCATCTTTTTCCCCAGTCTTTCGCTGTGCTGAGGTTAGCCTGTCTTTATACTTTTTACTGTCTTTGAAACGCAGCCTGTCAACCGGTTCCATCTCAGCATCCAGTTCTTCCCTTTCATCCTTATCGAGAAAATAGTCGAGCCGGGTTCTAGCACTGATCCGCATGTGATGATCACATTTAGGACAAACATCCAGATTACGTTCCAGCTCCGGGCGATAGAGAACGGCCTCACACTTGACACATTTGCGCCACAGTCCTTCAGGCACGTTACTGCTGCGCTCCTTACTTGCGGAACGAGACAGTGAAGGTATGAGTTTATCGACTAACCAGTTGCTCATCAGTTATTCCTGTGGCATTGGGCAATAACGCGATCATCCTTACTGGACTTTGCACTTATCACCCGCTGCACAGCGTATCCGTTATTGATCCATGGCCGCCCGCATCATTGCCAGACAACCACCTGCTGCATCCACGGCAGCATTGCCTACCTCTGGGTATTTTGCCAACTCTGATACCAGTACCGAGCCAACAACAACCCCATCAGCCACTTGACTGATTGCCGCTGCCGACTTGCCATCGCGAATGCCAAAGCCAACCCCGACAGGCAGGTTGGTAAACCCTTTAATATGGGCTACCCGTTTTTCCACTTCAGAAAGATCCAATGCAGCAGAGCCGGTGACACCTTTCAAAGAAACATAATAAAGGTAGCCACTGGCAACACCACAGATCTTTTCTATTCGGGAATCCGGCGTGGTTGGTGCAATCAGGTTAATAATATCGATACCACAATCATGCATAATCCCTACGAGGGTTTCTGCAGACTCAGGCGGCAAGTCTACTACCAGAACACCATCAACGCCGGCATCACGAGCACGTGTTGCAAATTGCTCATAACCCATAATTTCTATGGGGTTTAAATACCCCATTAAAACAACAGGCGTAGTATTATCGGTTTCTCTGAATTTGGCTACCATTGAAAAAACGTCATTCAATGTAACACCGTGTGACAGAGCGCGCTCATGAGCCTGGGCGATAACAGGCCCATCGGCCATTGGGTCAGAAAAAGGAAAGCCCAGCTCAATGATGTCACCACCGCTTTCTACCAGCTGGTGCATAATCTCGACAGTCTTCCCAGGTTCAGGATCTCCCGCCGTGATATAGGGGATCAACGCTTTACGCTGCTGAGTCTCCAACTGTTGAAAACACTGTTTAATTCGCATTACCTGCCCCCTTTTACAATGTAATGCCATCAATTTCTGCAACGGTATGAATATCTTTGTCACCGCGGCCAGAAAGATTAACAATAATGGTTTGATCCTTAGCCATCTGCGGTGCCAGTTTTTTCACATAAGCAAGTGCATGAGCTGTTTCCAAGGCAGGCATAATACCTTCCATCAGGGTCAAATCGCGGAAGGCAGACAGAGCCTCATCATCTGTAGCATAGACATATTCGGCTCTGCCAATATCCTTCAAATAGCTGTGCTCAGGACCTACGCCAGGGTAATCAAGACCAGCTGATACCGAATGGCTCTCTATAATCTGGCCATGATCATCCGTCATCAGGTAAGTGCGATTTCCCTGCAGTACGCCAGGCTTACCAGATGCCATACGGGCAGCATGCTTACCACTATCAACACCAAGTCCACCAGCTTCTACACCGTAGATTTTAACCTGCTCATCTTTCAGGAACTCATGGAAAAGTCCCATAGCATTAGAGCCTCCTCCAACACACGCCACTAAAGCATCAGGCAGACGTCCAGTCTGTTCCAAACACTGGGCACGGGCTTCTCTGCCAATAATACTCTGAAAATTACGTACCATTTCCGGGTAAGGATGAGGCCCACACACAGTACCCAGGATATAGAAGGTATTTTCCGGGTTAGTCACCCAATCCCTTAACGCTTCATTAATCGCATCTTTTAATGTTTGCGAGCCGCTTTCAACAGGAATAACTTCTGCACCCAGCAGTTTCATTCGATAAACATTTAAAGCCTGGCGCTTAACATCCTTAGCCCCCATATAAACATGGCATTCCAGCCCCAGACGAGCTGCCACCGTTGCAGATGCGACACCATGCTGACCCGCACCAGTTTCAGCTATAATGCGGGTTTTGCCCATATGCTTAGCCAATAATGCCTGACCAAGGGCATGATTGATTTTGTGTGCCCCAGTATGGTTTAAATCTTCTCGCTTCAGATAAATCTGTGCACCACCCAGCTCCCTGGACCATCGCTCTGCGTGATAGAGTGGCGATGGGCGACCAACATAGTGCGCCAGGTCCCGATCAAAGTCTGCCTGAAAAGCAGGATCTCGCCAGAGCTCCTTATAGGTCTTTTCCAGGTCTTCAATTGCACTGATCAGGGTCTCTGCCACATAGCGGCCACCATAACGTCCAAAATGGCCGGTAGCATCCGGCAATTCATAGAACGAGTCGTGCAGTTTATTCAGATCCACTGTTATCTACCTGCTGCCTTCACAAAGGCCTTTATCTTATCGATGTCCTTGATTCCAGGCGTTCGCTCAACGCCACTGCTGACATCAACAGCATAGGGGTTAACGGTCATAATCGCCTCCTGAACATTGCCAGGATTCAGCCCTCCGGCCAAAATCACCGGCTTATCGAGCCTATCAGGAATTAAGCCCCAGTCAAATGATTCACCCGTTCCACCGACAATACCTGGCCGATAGCTATCCAGAAGGTAGCCACTGGCAGAGTGGTAAGGTGCAACCATATCGGTAACCGGAATCTCAGGTCTTACCCGCATAGCTTTAATATAAGGAATACGCCATCGACGACACTCAGGCTCAGTTTCATTCCCATGAAACTGGATTAATCCCAGAGGCACCTGTTGCAGCACTGCCTCAATGTCCTGTTCAGATGCATTCACAAACAAACCGACCAAACAGGTAAAAGGGGGTAGACTACGGGCAATCTCAATAGCCTGTTCTATCGACACATGCCTTGGGCTTTTACGGTAAAAAACAAGCCCCAGTACATCAACACCGGCTGCCGTTGCGGCAATTGCATCATCAGCAGAGGTAATACCACAAACCTTGATTCGGGGTGAAACCACTTTTTACTCCCTGAGTAGCGGTCATATGGGTCAAATTGGGGGATATTAGCAGAACTTTTGGAGGATTGTCGCTATTAGCGTATTTCTCATATTATTAGCTACCGAGTATCTGGAATTTGGGAAAGAACTCTCAAAAACATTTCCTCCGCCCCTCTGAAGTGAAAAGTATTACAGTGAATATCCAATGTTTTGCAAACCTTCTCTACTTGTTCAAGAAAGGCATCTGAATCATCAATAAAGCACACTTGCTTAGGATTCAACTCCTTGCTTCCTATATACTCTATTACCCTAGTCCCTTTTGCATCTTTTAAATCTCCATCTACACATTCTATGCTATCAAACAGTTTTTTATCTAAATTCACTGCCTGAAGTTTTTGTAAGGTTGCTGCAGAAGAGCTCTGGGTAAGAAGAATTATGTGTGCATCTGGAGCTTTTTCTCTAATCTTCTTTATTGTCTGCGCAGTATTTTTATTAACTAACGTTTTCTGCATTTTACCGCCAATAATATCATCGGCTATAAGTGTGTCATCAACATCAAAAATAACTAAAGGGCAATGCCCCCCAGCAACATAATCAGGAATGATATCAATGTTTCTAACATCTAATTTTCGGCCAGCCTTGGGTAAGGGCTTCGAAGCAGTTGTTCCCCCTGCATCCAGTTTTTTCCTTCCTCTAGAACCCTCTATTTCTTGAGCTTTATTTCCAAATAAGGCACTTGAGCCAGATTCTCCCTTACGTGTTAATTCTCCTTTTTCATATGCAAGGCAGAATTCAAGAATTCTATTTGATTCCTGTATTTCTCTCTGGAACTGGTCATCAGGAACAGTGCAAATTTTAAATAGATTTACGATTGTATTCGGTAAACTTCCAAAATACTCCTTCGCCTCGTCTGTAACTTTATTGTCAGGCGTTAACACAGGAAACAGGCAATTGCTCTGTCCGTCTACAATGAAGTATCGCCCAGACTGTAAACGAACCATTAATGCATAATGAGCCGCTCCTGATCGTGATGCCGACTGTTTCATCAGAGTATAGCGCGGATCTTTTAAGGCCCCTTTAGCCAGCAAATCATATAGCCTATCCTGATTATCACACCTCACAGTAAACTCTTCGTCAAGAAGCCTATCTGGTGGCAAGCCAGCAATAACATTTCCATCCGAAGCTATCATACCCTCTTTTATTGCATCTAAATCGTTTACGCCCATTTCATCAAGTCTGTCTCGAGGAACAGGCTGTATTTGAGTATTAACAGAAATAACCTTTTGACGTGGCATACCTCGAAAATAACATTCAAAAGAATTTGCAAAACCCTGGCATGATGCGTTTCTACTTTCAGCATCTGTGGCACGAAGCATCCGAAGCTCATTGTGTATTCTCGATAGCTCTTCTCGTTCCTTCTCATTTATCCGGGCAGGACTATTTACTGAGTAGTTTGGATTCCACGACTCCTCCAGCTTTCGGTTATACCCTACTTGCTTATCATTAATTTCACGAATTTCATCATGAGAAAGATGGTTGTTTGCGGTTAATTTCACTGAAGGTTCGACCCGCCCTAAAAAAAAATCTTTTTCTTTTGCTCCAATAAAATGCTTATCATCATAAACAAGATAAACCGTACGATTAAATCTTGATTCAGAAATATGCATTGGTTTATTTGGCTTGCCATCTTTGCCAATAGACAAGATAACTTTCCCGTCTATATCGCAAACAGTAAGCGGACAGTTTAACACTAATGCAGCCAAAAGGGCCTCATTGACGCTTGCATACACTCCAGCCCTTAGTATTTCCCCTTCATCTACTTTGCCCTTAAGGTCATCAAGATAACCAAACTCCCTCATAGTCTGCAATAGATTTTCTTTGAAAATCAAATCATCTCGTGAATTATTCCTTGTATTTAAATATTCCGCCCCATCCATTCCCAGACACTTTTTGGCCACATCATTCATTTTCTTCTTAAGCTCATTAATCGAAATATTTTCATCTAGCTGTTTGCATACTGCATCATAAAAACAATCACCATTACGGATAGTAAATAGGGCTTCAAATCCATTATGCCCAAGCATTTCAGCTACACTATTTTCTTGCTCTTTATTTTTTATTTCTCTCAACCTTAATAGTCTATTGTTTTCAGCGACAGCTTGAATAATACCTTGATCTTCCAGCCACGCACCTGGTCGACTGCCAGCTTCGGTTTCATGCCTAGATTTCGATATATTAGAAACACTCTCCCGAAATACACCTCCCTTTATGCCCCCTCTCTTAGAGAGTAGCCTATCAAGCTGATTCTTTAATTGTTTATTGTCTCTTTTTACCCACTGAAGCTCTTGATGAAGCGTATTAATAGAGTGTTCTTTCTCAGAAATCTTATTTGTCAATTGGTTTATCTCTGTTTCAAAACCACCAATTATGGATTGATCATGTCTTCTCTTCTCACTCTCAAACCTCACTTCTTCATGAAGCGTGACTTTTTCTCGATCCAATATAAGTATCTTTTTTCTCAGCTGGGCAATTTCATTTTTTTTCGCATTTACAGAAGCTTCCAGATCTTTTATTACATCACTTTTTCCAGCATTTTCCCTAACCTGCAACTTCCACTGCCCCTCTTTACTCTTAACTTCTTTTTTTAGAGATTCAGACTTGGCTTTCAATTCTCTTATTTCATCATCTGCCCGCTGCATCTTTTCTTTATACTTCTCGTCTAGGGCTAATCCCTCCTGTACTTTCTTTTCCAAATCAACTTTGCTGACTTCCAGCTTTCTTACACTATCAACCAAATGATCGGCTATGTTCCCCTAAACGGTTGAAAGGAGTAAACTGAGGCTGTCTCTTTCCTGTGAGGAGGCCTCATAATGAAAAATAATCAATTCAGGCAGTTTCTCAACGACGTTGCATCACTCTCACCACAGCAACTCGGTATACTTCAACAGGCCCTTACTGCCGCACCGAATCAACCTAAATCTAACCTCAATCTTGAAAGTTTGATTGAACACAATTTTGCAAGCGATCCTTCCTGTCCTTACTGCGGCAACTCACATCTCCAGCGCTGGGGGATTAGGGTCGGAAGACAACGCTATCGCTGCAAACAGTGTGGCCGTACATTTAATGCCTTTACAGAAACACCATTGGCTCGACTACACCATGATCATAGTGGGCAGTGGTTGCAGTACCTTAGGGAAATGACTCACTCCCTGACACTTCGAGCAACAGCTAAAGTCTGCGGCATTACTCTGAAAACTTCATTTTCCTGGAGGCATCGTTTTTTACAGGTCATCGATAAAGACCAGGCAACTGGCTTGGAAGGTATTGTAGAGCTGGATGAAACCTTTTTTAGGGAGTCCTTCAAAGGCCAGCGACAAAGGCTGCCAAGGCCAGCCAGAAAACGTGGCTCAGACAAGGTAAAGGCTCGGAGGATACCCGTTATGGTAGCTCGCGACCGGGAAGATAATACCGTTGATGGTGTTCTTGAGAATGAAAGCGCCGATGCTTTGGTTCATTGCCTGAGAGGTCGCATATCAGTTGATGCTATTGTTTGTGCTGATGCCAGTTTGGCGCATGAATCACTGGCTCGTAAACTGGCTTTTCCTTTAAAGGAATTGAATACTTCAGCCGGAAAGCGTGTGCTGGAAGGTATATTCCATATTCAGCACGTCAATGCTTACCACAGTCATTTGAAACAGTGGATTAGAAATACTTTTCATGGTGTGGCTACAAAGTATCTCTCTCATTATCTCAGTTGGCGTCGTATATTATCTAGCCGAAATACACTAACGGTAGGTGGTTTTGTCACTGGACTCGCAGAGCATTGGGGTGTTCAACCGTTTAGGGGAACATAGCCCAAATGATCCATTTCAAGCTGATGAGCTTTTTTCATCTCTTCAACTTTTATTTCATGAGATGTCGTTAAGCCCTGCAACTGACTCTGAAGTTTTACTACTCTCTTGCTTGCATCTTCTTCCACACTGTTTTTTTCTTGTTGCTCCCTGTGAAGGGTGCATAATCTCTGCTTGACATCCTCAATATTACTCACTAACTGAGAGTTTTCTGTTCTCAGTGCTAATACCTTATCACTCCATTCATTTTCCTTTTTTTTACTTTCTCTTTTCAAATCAGTCAGCTCACGTTCCACTCTATCTTTACTTTGTTGCATCACCCTATAATTCTGATTTAGCTTCTCACACTCTGACGTAATATTAGCTATTTCTTTCTGCCACTCACTTTTCAAGACCTTGATATCCTGTTTATGCCCCTCTTGCATTTTACTATTATCAGCTTGTAGAGCTGATAAGCTATTTTCCAATTTCGAAATCTCATCTAACTTTCTACTGAGTTCATTTTTAAGATCATCCAACTGTCCTTTTTCCCTACCCCAGCTTGATTCCTTTATTTTATAATCATCTAGTTGGCTCTGCAGATGTATTATTCTAGTTTCACGCTCTTGATCTTCTTCCCTTATATCAAGTTTGATAAGCTGGAGCTGTCTTTGTAATTTCTTTGACTTCTCCTCGGCCTGCTCCCTCAACTGTCTGACTTTTGGCAGTTCACTTGTCAGTTTTTGATACTGAGCCAACAATTCATTATTTTCTCTTTGTTTTTTATCCAGCTGTTTTTCAAAATCAATTTCTTTCTCACGACTTTTTTTCTTAATATTTTCTATATCAGCTTGCAATCGGTCTCTAGCCGCCGCAGCATCCCTAAAATTATCACTAAGCGTAGCAATACGTTGCTTGTCATCTAGACTTTCATTTGCTTGTTTTTTTAATGACTCCAGTTCTACCTTGATAGCTTCAATTTCTTTATTTTTACCTCTTAACAAGTCATCTTGATTACGCTTAAGCTCAGCAATAATCTGCTCATATTTTTTTTCATTCCTTTCAATCTGCTGGGTTAAACCCTCTATTCTCTCTTTATATGCCAAGACTTTTTTCTCATCCTGTTTCCCATATTTTTTCTCAACTGCCTGCTCTGTATCCGTCAGAGCCTGCTGTAGGCGACTTATTTCTGCTTCAGCATGTAGCTTTCCTTTAATTTGTGATTCTACTAAATCGTCTAACTTTTCATGATAAGCAATTTCTGTATCTTTCAGTCTTTTATTAAGCTCCTCAACATTATTTTTTGCTCTAGCATTTTCACTTTCCAGTAATGGTAGCTTTTCAAGCATTTCCTCCATACTTTGCAATTCCTGCCTCAGAGCTAACAAATCATTTTCTTTTTCTGACAACACACTCTTCTGCAACTGCAACAAATGATCAAGCTCTGCTTGATGATCAAACTTTTCTTGCTGCAACTGTTTTTTCAAATTTTCAATCTGCTGATGAGATCTCTCAGTCCCAGAAACATTTTTTTCAACTTCACCCAACTGCTTCTGTAATTTAGCTATACGCTCCTCTTTTTGAAGAACAACAACTTGCTGATTCCGTTCATCAGCCTCAAGTTTTTTATACTGAGCTAGTAATTCACTATTTTCTTTTTGCTTTTGCTTCAGCTGATCTTTCAAATCAATTTCTCTCTCATGGGTTCTTTTTTCAATTCTTTTTATATCAGCTTGCAATCGCTCTCTAGCCGCCACAGCCACAATTAAATCATCAGAAAGTTTAGCCATACGTTGTTCATCACCTAACGAAACGCTTTCCTTTGATTTTTTTTCCACTTGCTCCAGTTCTTCCTTAAGAACTTTAATTTCCTCATTCCTTTCTCTTAACAAGCATTCTTGATTATGTTTTAGATCATCAACATCCTGTTGATATTTCTGTCCAGCCCTTTCAATTTGCTGGGTTAAACTCTCTATTTTCTGTTGATATACCAGGACATCTTCACCAACTCCACTTTCTGAATTATTTTCAACTACTTGCTGTGCAATTGCCAGAGCCTTCTTAAGTTCATTTATTTCTGCTTCCGTCTGTGCCTTACTTTTACTTTGGGAGTCAATTAAACCCTCTAATTTTTCTTTATGATCAGCTTCAGCATCCTTCAGTTTTTTCTCAAGTGTATCAATACTCTTTTGTGACCTGGTATTTTCACGCTCCAGCAGAGGCAATTTATCCTTCAGCAATAAAATCTCATCTTCTTTCTCTGATAATGCCTTTTTCTGTAACAGCATCAACCTGTCAAGCTCTGTATTATGCTTTGCTTTTTCGATCCGCAACTGCGTCCTTAAATTCTCAATCTCTCGGTCAGCTTTCTCACCAGACTTATGCTGCTTCACTGCCTCAGAAGCCTTTTTATGAGCATCACTCAACAGCTTCTGTAATATGGCTATATTTCCTTCTTTTTCAACAACAGTTTGTTGAAGCTGCTCAATCACTTCCGGGGCACTTGTGACATTTTCCCGAAAGGTATTAGGTTCTCTCCCTGCTGATTCAGATTGCGAAAACCTTCGCTGATCTTGACCAACAGAAGACATAGAGACTTCAGACTTTTCTATTGCATGTTCAGGATAATAAAGACCAGGATATAAATCCGGTAACTGCCCATCATACGCTTTGCTAGCCAACCACTGATTCCAGGATGCATAAGGATCCATGGGGCTCTGAAATACTCTGCCAGGCGAAGGAGGCTGAGGCAGATAATAAAAACCTGGTGTCACTGGCATTGCTGACTGAAGCTCATGACCTGGTAACCAATGACTTTCAGGCGAAGGAAAGCCTTGGAGCCTGCCGCTACCATAGGAGAAGCTACACCCTGCAGGTAACCAGGGCTGACTAAACCCAACATCAGGGGGACAAGTATAAATCCCTGAAAAGTGATGAAGCGCTATAGGCTGGAGCTGCAAGGTTGGGGAAGGCAGTAATTGTTGAAGCTGTAATAAAGGCATTTGAGCCTGTATACCGAGACTTGCGAGCTGACAGACATTCTCCCGCACTTGAAACTGGTAATGAGCCAATTGTTGGCACAGCGAGTTAACGGCCAGGCCTGCCTGTTGAAGAAAGAGGTTATGATGATCACGAAGCTGCTTCTGAGGCTGATACGGCAGATTATCACCGCTGGCATTAACCCAGATAGCCTCACCTGAAGGGGGTTGATAAAATATTCCGGGCACACCTATCAACCCATTATTGAACTGAACCTGCTGCATTAACATCAAGCTAGAGTAAGCCTGATTGAGCCGACCAACAGCATGACGAAAACTATCCTGGAATGCAGCAATGCTGCTATCGACAGCGTTGTTACTCAGTAACTGTACAGCCCGGTCGGGTAAAGCAGCAGAGAGCTTTATGTCACCGGTCTGCTCAGGTGTTTTGTTAGGTAGAACAACTTTTTTTACGGGTCCAATGTCCCCTGAGGGGTCACCTACAACCTCTTGGTCAAAAACAGCTGGTCTTCCTGCATTAGGACCACTTCCAGGTTTGTCGACAGGCATTCTTGAAGTCCTTTTCTAAATCCAACTATTTACCAACGACAATTTACCTAACTGAAAAAAGCTCACACTTCCCAAGTCTATGACAATCCAACCCATGGATATCATAGTCTCTTAGAATAATGGTTATTAATCATCTATCGGCTGATAGCAAAGCTCGGTTAACATTAACAGATGCCAAAACCTTCGGGGCTTTACCCCGTCTTATTTTATGGCTCCAGTAAGGGCGTCACAAAATGAGGCCCTAAATCCATTGCAGGCAAACCAAATTCTTCAGGATATCCCACATCAACAAAGTAGAGCCCCCAAGGTGCAGCTGTGACTCCCCCCTGTTTTCGATCCTGGGCATCCAGTACTTCCTTTGCCCAACGGGGCTCTCTTTTTCCACAACCAATAGCCATTAGTACGCCGGCAATATTGCGAACCATGTGGTGTAAAAAGGCATTGGCTTGAATATCAATAACTAACAGACGCCCATGCCGACTTACCTCAAGGTGTGAAACGGTTCTTACCGGATTTTTAGCCTGGCATTGAACAGCACGGTATGAATTGAAATTATGTTCTCCTACCAAATGAGCAGCGGCTTCCTGCATTCTTTTTTCGTCCAGGGGCCGATAATTCCAGGTCAGTCCTTTTGGTAAATGAGCTGGACGAATATTATGATTGGATATTACATAACGATATCGGCGCCATTGGGCAGAAAAGCGGGCATGAAAATCATCACTAACAGGTTTTACCCAACTCACAGCGACCGTTTCTGGCAGGTTAGTATTAGCGCCATAAGTCCAGCCTCGTTCACTGCGCTCAGCTTCGGTATCAAAATGGATAATTTGGTTACAACCATGTACACCAGCATCCGTTCTGCCAGCACAAATAACATTGACCGGATGATTCGCCACTTTTGATAGTGCTTTTTCTACTTCAGCCTGAATCGTTGGCAAACCTGATTTCAGGCTTTGCCATCCGTGATAACAGGAACCATCGTACTGAATACTGGCAGCATAACGCGGCATAAAATGGAATACCCTAATATAAAGGGCAGGAAATGTATCAATCTTTTGATTTAGCGTGCAAGCTGTGGAAAAACACTACCGTTTGTAAGCCTTGTAAAACAACACACAGGTATAATGAATGGGTTCTATAGTTGATCAAGCAACTCTCTGGCTTCTTCCTGCTGGTTTTCTGAACCCTGCTCTAACACTTCGTCAAGAATATCCGATGCACCATCACGATCACCCATATCAATATAAGCACGGGCTAGGTCAAGCTTGGTAGCAACTTCATCGCCATCCGAAAGAAAGTCCATATCATCACCCAACTCCTCATCAAAATTCATATCAGGCACGAAGTCAGATAACTCTCTAGTGTCATCTTCGGGTGATACGTCGTTAGTGTCTGCCGCCTCTATATCCTCGCCGAGGCTTCCCAGCTCCAGATCAGGTAAATCAGGCATACTCTCTGATTGATCAGATACAGCCATATCAGATCCTAAATCAAGACCAGCGCTATCAAAATCAAGCCCAGGAACCTCCTCACCCGGGCTGCTCTGATCTTGAACATCATTGGTCAAATCCAACCCTTCAGTATTAAATTCAAGCGTATTGCCCTGATCCTGAGGAGTACTATCATCTGACTGAAGTTGAGGCTCAGGTTCGGGTTCATCAAGGACACCAAGATCAAAATCCAGTCCTTCGGCGTCACTGCTTTCTGGCTCAACTGAAGTGGTATTAACAGCTGCAGGCTCTTGTTGCTCTGTTTCACCGAGATCCAGATCAACGTTATCAAGGCTGGCATCTTCCCAGGAAGAATCACTATCATCCAAATCAAAGTCATCAGAAATATCAGGAAAATCTTCCACAGCAGAAGAGGAGGCCGCTACCGATTCGGTTGCAAATGCCTCTTCTGGAAAACGCACCTTAAAGGCTTCCGCCGTAGCCAAAGCGTCTGAATTACCCATCTGTTCAAGCGATGCAAGAACCTTTTTAAAGTTATCAATATCGTTGCTTTCAGTATAAGTCTCAAGCAATTTTAACTTAAGGTCAGTTCGTTGAGGCTCATTGACAATAGCATTTTCAAGCAGTTCCGCAGCCTGTTCAAATCGACCATAAGCGATATAAGCATCTGCTTCACTGATAGTATCGGAGGGCCCTTCCGTTTGCTCTGGTCCATCATCTTCAAACTCAAGATCATCATCAATAAACAGTTCGGGCTTTTTGTCTCCAGCATCATCTTCATCAAATTCAAAAATATCCAGGAGCTCATCATCACCCAGGCCGTCTTTATTTTGTCTACGCCGATAAAAGATATAACCACCAGCTCCGGCAAGTGGAATCAAAGCAACAATCAGTAAAAAAACCGGATTATTTAATAATGAATCAATAAAGCCAGGTTCTGGTGAAACAATAGGTTCCGGTATTGGTCGAGGCTGGGGCTCCTTAACAGGTGCCGTTTTTGGTTCAACCTCTTTTTTCTTAATTTCCTCTTTTTCAGCTACTGGTACTTCAACTGGTGGAACGATGGGGTTAGTGGGTTCAGGTTCAGTGACAGTTTCTTGCACAGGTTCCGGCTGCGGCTCTGCTGAAGTCTGTAATGCAGCCATCTGATCATTCTTGAGCGTCAGCAGTTTATTGAGTGT
Organism: Endozoicomonadaceae bacterium; assembly: GCA_965224475.1. GTDB lineage: Bacteria > Pseudomonadota > Gammaproteobacteria > Pseudomonadales > Endozoicomonadaceae > Endonucleibacter. The sequence continues at coordinate 307,936 of CBDCZK010000006.1, forward strand.
CTTAATCTGCTCATCAAGGTCTCTCAGGCGACTCTTAAGCTCGTTATTTTCGCGGCTTAGTTTATCCAGCTGTTCACGGGTAACAATCAGCTCATCCTGAATGGCCTGATTATTTGTTCCACCGCCGCCAAGATTTCTGCCTTTTTCCCCGCTAGCATCACCTGACGATACAATACTCAACTTGCCATCTGGTTTTGATACACTGACAGGGCGGTTAATCTGCTGCCTTCGCTTGGCATCAATCTGTGGCAAACGTCGCCTCTGTTGCCATGCACGATTCTGTTTGGACACCTCCCAAAGTGCCTGTTCGAATGAGACAGCCAAAGCTGTCTGACGATCAGGCACACGCAGAACTACACCTTTCTTCAGCCTGTTAATATTATTACCAACAAAGGCATCAGGATTTAAATACTGTATCGCCAACATGGTTTGTTGAACACTGACATCTCTGCCGGGCTTCACTCGATCAGCGATCTGCCAAAGCGTTTCACTTGGTCTTACCTGGTAATTATGGGTGCTGGTGCCTGGCTGGGTTCTTGTACCTGGTTTTCTGATATCCGGGTATTGGGGAGCAGCCGGATCAACAGCAGCAGGGTTTCGCTGCTGCATTTTTTTATTTGAATAACGCTGTTTGCTTGCCGTTGGATACGCATTATTTGTCACGCTCCGGGGGGGCTGAACAGCCGCTGCACCCTGATTACTGAAGGAGGGAGGGTCCATTAAAAATGTATACTCCCTAAGCAATCGACCACTGGGCCAATGCACTTCCAGCAAAAAGTTAAGAAAAGGCTCTTGTATTGGCTTGGTGCTGGTTATATGTATAACACCTGTACCATTTGGACGCAGCTCTGTCCGAAATCGCAAGTCCGTCAGACTAAAGGGTCGCTGAATGCCCGCCTTTTCAAAATCTTTCTGGCTGGCAAGATTAGGAAATATCTCAGTAGGGCCAAGATCTTTGACCTGCTCCAGATTAATTTCAGCTTTCAGGGGTTGATGCAACTTTGACTTTAGCTTCACCGCACCCAGCCCCAGGGCTTTTGCATACCCAGAGCAAACTAGAATTGCCGCTATAGCCACAACAGCTACGAGCTCTCGCAATTTCATCGTGCATCCCTGCATTGTGCAAACAACATGCTTGATGTTTGCTAATCACACGCCGTGCTGGCGCTTCTCCTTAATATCTTGTCATCGCCATAAACAGTAAAAACTGTACACCTGAAGTGAAACAATGGCTTAGCCAAGCACTTTTTCCATGCTATAAAATTACTTATATATCTGAATTAAGTTATCACTTTAAAAAGTCTTTTATCAATATTTCAGCAGCAGTAACGGTAGAAAGAGCACCCAGCCTGACAAGATCCGCAGTAATCCAAAAGTTCAGGGAATACTCTCTGCCTGGTAGTTTCCTAACCCGCCCCAGCATAATCTGATCAGACCCAGCCGCCTGTTCTACAGTCGGGTAGTCACCAGCGTCAAACCAACAGATCAGGTCTACTGAAGCTAGGGTAGTCTCCAAAGTCTCAAGATCAACAGGCCTTTCTGTATCCAGGGATACCGCAATACTGTCACCAAAAAAGACCGGTACGGTTACACAGGTCGAACGTGCATCAATATCATCGACATCAAGTCCCAGTCGCAACTCAGCTTCTATTAAATGCTCTGTTGAGCTGATCCCCAAGCCATCAATAGTCCCTACTTCAGGAATCAGGTTATAAGCGATCCTGCGGGGGAAAATCTTATTGTCTGCCGGTTTGCCATTGAGTAATTGCACCGTCTGTTTTCTCAGCTCATCAACCCCGGGATTTCCCATAGTCGATACGGCCTGGCAAGCAGTGATATCAACACGATCAACACCCCATTGCGCATGAATTGGACTTAAAACCGGTAGCAGCATGGCTGCAGGACTTGACGGGATAACGATCCTTTTTTGCATTAATGCCGTCTCAAGCTCAGTCTCATCAAACCCAGGCATAAACATCACTGAATTATACTGCTCAGCTGCATCCCGGGAGCCATCAATCACCATGCAGCCTGCTTCAATCGCACGGGGAACAATGGCATCATCGACTTGACTACCGGCCGGGACAAAGACCAAATCAACATCCGTAAACTCAAAGCCAGACTCTGTCAGTACGTCCAGCTCCTCCTCCCTGAACTCAATAACAGAGCCACTATCAGCCAGATCAGATAATGGGTAAACAATGCCCAAAGGAAAGTTTTTTTCCTCAAGCAACTTAATCAGCGCCTCTGCAGCCATACTAGTCGCATCACATAAAGCAATATCGTAGGTTTTACTCATAGGTGTCTCTTTTCAAACAATTTTTACGGCGAGCGACTTTAATGATTGAGGCATTGATAGGCAAGCAATCAGCCAGTCAAGATGGCGATACTATTAGTAAGTAGTAAAAATCAATGATAACTAAGTGAAAGTTAACCGAACCAGATCGTAACCTGAATTTATCAGGTTCACTATGCAATACCCAAAGCTCAATTATTGGTTATTTCTCTGATAAAGCTATTTTTTGATTTAAAACGGCCTGAGCCTCCTTATCCACGCATAGCTTATAAAGTTTATTAAGCACCTTCACTACCGCCTTTATTTTTTTCTTGCAACTCCTATCATCCAGTAAGGATTCCAAAGCTAATACGCGAGTACCTAAAGATAATAAATCATTTGCTGTGGCACTGCTTTTAAACATATTGCCATTAATTCTCCCTCTTATAGTTTCCAGTAGCGGGATAACACAGATATTCAATTGCTGCCATTTATGGTGCCCGGATGAAAAGTAGGAAAAAACGCCTTTGTACGCCTCTGAGCACTCGACAATTTTCTCCAATAGCAAGCACATATCGCTTGGAGACAGTACGGATAACAATACACTATTACCCACCTTGCTGATCAAGGCTTCCATATACATCACTGATAGGGAGTCAGGATCTTTTGCTGTCATAGTCTCTGCTTGATTATAAAATCCATAATTAACGTATAAGTTCACTAATGATCGATCCAGCTGTTCATCATTAAGCAGCTGCGATTGCAATTCCTGCTTCAGAAAAAGCAGTCCATCATCAACTCTAATCTCTCTATTGTTACTCTCAATCTGCAACCGTTCTTCCAGGTTAAATATCTGTTCCAGACACTGAACTGAAGACAACTTACCATTAACAAGCCAATACTGAATAGAATCTGACCAACATGACTGGCAGAACAGACAGGCTTCCTGGAAAGTATGAAAAATACGATGGTATCCTGTTTCTCGCTTTAAAAACTCTTCCAACTCAATGCCCCATTGACCAGTACCCACACTGTTTTTTATCAAAACTCTGAAGGATTCGGCATCGCCCTGTAAGTAACTCTTTTTCAGATCAGCCATTAAGGCTTTATCATGAAATTTTCTTGCACCCAACCGGTTTACTCGTTTTTTCTGGAAAACAGAAAAATTATTGGTATTCGTTGATAATTGACCATTTGCTGCATCAGTTAAAACAGCACCCTGCTGATTATCCTCATCAACAACAGCCTCTTGTTCATCTCGCTTGCACCACTTCAGCGTGTAGTGCTTCTTGCCACTTATCCCTTTATATGACAGCAGGTGTATGTTCCCTTTTCTGGCGACCAAAGCAATATCCATTTTTATCCTATTTATTGGGAAAAATATGCTATTAAAGATCGCCTTCAGCAGTAAAAAGTTTATCCTTGATTTTTCTATAGTGGACTCACAATGATTCTGCTATTCGAAAATGCGCCCTGGCCGTCGCGATAGGGATCGTTTTCTGTTCTTGCCAGGCAGTAATAGTGACATTGGCAACCCGGCTCCCTTGCCTGCAAACCTCACACTCAGCCCAGGTATCTCTCAGTTTTCCAGCTCGAAGATAATCCAACGAAAAATCAATAATTTTGGGCAGTTTTGGTTCATCCATAAAAAGAATCAGATGAAGCGCAGCAGCCATTTCCATAAAACCGCCCACAACACCACCATGTAAAGCAGGTATCAGAGGGTTTCCAACATTTTGCTTATTTTCTGGCAAAAGAAAAAGAGCGCCCTCTTCTGTCGATTGGCAAGTCATACCAATCATTACAGCATAAGGGATAGCATTTACTAATTGATGATAATCGCCTGATGTTCTGGCATCCCGAATCAATGAACGAAGCTCCATAAAAACTATCCCCTCGATGAATAGAATGTCCTGCCAGTTCTCATAAAGGCACCCACCATATGGGCCAGAGGTTTTTCCCGGTCTTCATGAAAAGCCACTCCCCGGGTAAAAACTACTGACGATGTCAGATGGTATGCCTCGGCAAAACCAATAATGGGCTGGTCAGGCGCAGCAGCCCTTAAAAAATCCATTCTTAAATCAAGGGTTGGGCACACTTCCGGCTGAGGAACCGCCGTCAAAACAGCCAGCCCACCACAAGTATCCATTAACGTCGTAATCGCACCTGAGTGAATACCACCTGTTTCAGGGTTGCCAATCAGGCATTTATTGTAAGGCAGGATAATTTCAATACCCGATGCATCTGCCATCTTAAGTTTGAGATCAAGATGTTTACCGTGAATAACCGCTGACATGTACTGTGTAGCCAGTACATCAATTGGGATAAGTGACGTCATAGCATTTTTATTGTAATTATTTTCAAGAAAATGAACCCGCTAAAGGCATTGAAAAGAGCAGCCTGTAGCGGGGCGTTTATCGCTACAGCAAAATGGATAACATTCTGCGCAATGGTTCTGCAGCTCCCCACAACAACTGGTCGCCAACAGTAAATGCAGAAAGGTATTCAGGCCCCATATTCATTTTGCGAAGCCGGCCTACAGGAACAGCAAGACTTCCTGAAACCGCCGCAGGTGTTAGCTGTTTCACTGTTTCATCCCGATGATTGGGTACCATTTGAACCCAGTCATTAGCCTCTGCAACAAGACTTTCTATATCAGGCATTGGTACATCGTTTTTCAACTTGATCGTCAATGCCTGGCTATGGCAACGCATAGCTCCAATTCGAACACAGACACCATCAATGGCTATTTTTGAATCAGTTCCCAGGATTTTATTGGTCTCAGCCTGCGCCTTCCACTCCTCGCGACTTTGGCCATTATCCAGCTCCCTGTCAATCCAAGGAATCAAGCTGCCAGCGAGGGGAACACCAAACTCGGCCTGGGGCAAACGGGGGCTTTTTAACAGATCAGATACTTTTTTATCGATGCCAAGGATTGCACTGGCAGGGTCAGCCAGTTCACCGGCAACGGCTTCCCTGATACAACCCATCTGGTTAATCAATTCCCGCATATTTCTTGCGCCAGCACCACTGGCGGCCTGGTAGGTCATGGCACTCACCCACTCCACCAGCCCCTCTTTAAAAAGCCCTCCAATCGCCATCAGCATAAGACTGACAGTACAATTCCCACCGGCAAAATTTTTCACGCCTTGATTTAGCGCGCTATCAATCACTTCTCTATTGACCGGATCAAGAACAACTGCACAGTCATCAGCCATCCTCAATGAAGATGCCGCATCAATCCAATAGCCAGCCCAACCCGCCTTACGCAGTTGTGGAAATACGCTATTGGTATACTCTCCACCCTGACAGGAAATAATAATATCCATAGCTGCCAGAGAATCGATAGAAAAGGCATCTTCCAAAGCTGCCACAGGTTTTCCTATATCAGGTCCTGGTTGCCCCAGCTGAGATGTGGTGAAAAATACCGGGTCTATACGGGCAAAGTCATTCTCTTCCACCATACGGTTCATCAGAACCGAGCCGACCATACCCCGCCAACCTACTAATCCGACCTTTTTCATGCAACACCCTTATCGACTGAATTCATTTAATGCGGCAACCACAGCATCACCCATTTCTGCCGTACCGACTGTGCGACAGCCAGTGGATGCAATATCAGCAGTTCTTAGTCCTTTATCCAGAACAGAGCCAACAGCTTTTTCAATCGCATCAGCCGCCGCCATTTCAGCGAGAGAATACCGTAGCAACATGGCCAGTGACAAAATGGTTGCCAGCGGGTTAGCACAGTTTTTCCCGGCAATATCCGGTGCAGAGCCATGTACCGGCTCATATAGCCCCTTGCCAGACTCATTTAGCGATGCAGAAGGCAGCATGCCAATAGACCCTGTTAACATAGCAGCACAGTCACTGAGAATATCACCGAACATATTGCCTGTGACCATAACATCAAACTGCTTTGGAGCCCTGACCAGCTGCATAGCAGCATTATCAACATACATATGACTGAGCTGAACATCGGGATAATCAGCAGCCATTGAAGAGACAACATCCCGCCACAATGCTGTTACTTCAAGCACATTAGACTTGTCAACAGAACATAACTTACCACCGCGTTTTTGTGCTGCCTCAAAGGCTACTTTGGCTATTCGCTCAATTTCTGACTCGCGGTAAACATATGTATTAAATCCTTGCCGTTCACCGTTATCCAATTGTCGAACGCCTCGAGGCTGGCCAAAATAAATACCCCCTGTCAGCTCCCTGACAATCAGGATATCAAGCCCTGAGACTATATCTGGCTTAAGACTTGAAGCATCTGCCAATTGAGGGTAAAGGATAGCCGGGCGCAAGTTCGCAAATAACCCAAGCGTTTCACGTAAACGCAGAAGACCTTTTTCCGGGCGCTGGGCCATTGGTAATTCATCCCACTTTGGCCCGCCCACTGAGCCAAAGAGCACGGCATCCGACAGATGGGCTCTTTTCAGTGTTTCCTCTGAAAGTGCAGTCCCTTCCTGGTCAATGGCTGCCCCCCCAACCAGGCCATGACTCACCTCAATATTCAAAGAGAAGTGGAGGCTTGCGGCTTCCAGCACCTTAAGCGCTTCAGTGACTATTTCCGGGCCAATACCGTCCCCAGGAAGACAGAGAATATGCTGACTCATTGATCTGCCCCTTTGGAAGAATAATTGTTAAATAACCAGGGATTTTGTTTTCTATACTGCTCTTCAAATTTTTTGATTCTATCTGCATCCTGCAAAGTCAGGCCGATATCATCAAGACCATTTAGCAGGCAGGTTCGTCGAAATGCATCCACAGTAAAATCAACAGCCTGCCCACCTGGTTTGATAATTGCTCCCTGCTCAAGGTCCACAGTTAACAAATACTCATCGCTATCAGCTTCTTCCTGAAACAATTGCTCTACGATTTCTTCAGAAAGAACCACCGGCAAGATGCCATTTTTAAAACAGTTATTGTAAAAAATATCTGCAAAACTGGGGGCAATAATACAGCGAAATCCAAAACCCAATAATGCCCACGGGGCATGTTCTCTACTTGAGCCACAGCCAAAATTCGCTCTAGACAGCAAAATAGATGCTTTCTGATACCGTGGCTTATTCAAAACAAAATCCGGGTTAACGGGGCGACTGGAGCAGTCTTTCCCAGGTTGGCCTTCATCCAGATAACGCAACTCATCGAATAAATTGGGGCCAAAACCAGTGCGGTGAACTGATTTCAAAAACTGTTTCGGAATAATCATATCCGTATCAACGTTGGCTCGATCCAGCGGAGCAACGATCCCTTTATGAACAGTAAAAGCCTGCATCAATTATTCCTCCCCCTCAACCCACTCTCGTACATCAACAAAATGACCCGCTATTGCTGCTGCAGCTGCCATTGCAGGACTAACCAGATGGGTCCTTCCTGCAAAGCCCTGACGCCCTTCAAAATTGCGATTGGATGTTGAGGCACAATGCTCTTGAGGCCCCAACTTATCAGCATTCATTGCCAGACACATGGAACAACCGGGTTCCCGCCATTCCATCCCCGCCTCAAGAAAAATACGGTGTAGCCCTTCTTTTTCTGCTTGTTCCTTGACCAGGCCAGAGCCCGGCACCACCAATACCTCTTTCACTGTTCTGGCAACAGTCTTTCCTTTGATAATTGCGGCTGCTTCCCGAAGATCCTCTATCCGTGAATTAGTACAAGAACCAATAAACACACGGTCCAGGTTAATATCTGTTATTTTCATACCCGGTGTCAGTCCCATATATTCCAGTGCCCGGCTATAGCCGACCTTCTTTGCATCACAAGAAGCATGAGCTGGATCAGGGACCGTGCCATCAACAGCCTGCACCATCTCTGGTGAAGTCCCCCAGCTCACCTGGGGCTTAATCTTCCTTCCGTCAATAACAATGATTCGGTCAAACTCAGCATCATGATCTGAGTGCAACTGCTGCCATGCTTCTACCGCCTGATCCCACTGATGACTATCAGGTGCAAAAGGCTTTCCCTTGATGTAGTCAATGGTGGTTTGATCCACTGCAACCATCCCTGCTCTGGCACCAGCTTCAATGGCCATATTACAGAGAGTCATTCGGCCTTCCATTGTAATATCCCGAATGACATCACCACCGAATTCAATCGCATAACCCGTACCACCAGCAGTACCAATTTCACCAATAATGGCCAGAATCACATCCTTGGCGGATACCCCCTTACCCAGTTGGCCATCCACCTGAATCAGCATGTTTTTCATTTTTTTTGTAATCAGGCACTGGGTTGCAAGCACATGCTCTACTTCAGAGGTTCCTATACCATGGGCCAAAGCGCCAAAAGCACCATGGGTTGAAGTATGAGAGTCACCGCACACGACGGTCATGCCTGGTAAAGTTGCACCCTGCTCAGGTCCAATCACATGAACAATACCCTGGCGTGGGTCTTCCATCTTGAACTGGGTAATACCAAAGAATTCACAGTTGTCATCCAGTGTTTTCACCTGAATTCTGGATACAGCATCCTCAATACCGGCAATACCTGAATATCTTTCATCAGCAGTGGTTGGCACATTGTGATCAGGGGTTGCCAGGTTGGTATCAATCCGCCATGGCTGGCGGCCAGCGATCCGCAGACCTTCAAAAGCCTGGGGAGAAGTCACTTCGTGTAATAGCTGGCGATCAATATAAATAAGTGCAGAACCATCATCCCGTCTCTGCACAAGGTGTGCATCCCATAATTTGTCATACAGGGTCTTACCTGGCATGAAAGCTCCTTATTCGTTCTATTTATCTTAAGGTCATTTTTTATGGCTTATATGCGCTTGGCCTGTATCCTAAGCGCAAAGGGGCTGATCTGGCTACACTATTTATTAAAAGTATGGATATTTCAGCCGTCAGAAGGGATCAACTCAGGATGAATGGGAAAGGGACTCCTCACAGTAAAGCAAGGATTGCTACCACAGCACTGATAATCCTATTAATTTCAACAACATCATACTCCCAAATATTTCAATGGGTGGATGAGCAAGGACGAACGCACTTCAGTGATAAGCCCAGAAATAACCTTTACACTGGCAAAACAACCAATGCTCCAGAGTTCACACCACTACCTGAGGACAACCGCCCTGCTCTTGAAAAATTAACCCTGCTCAAAGGGCGTTGGAAACAGACTCAATCAAGCCCGAGCCTGACAGAAATGACTAATCTTTTGTCCAGTTTATGGCAACTACCCGATAATCAACGTGCCAAGTTCACCAAGAAAGATTCAATACTGACCATGGATCAGGCCAGGATTCTAATCGAAAATGGACCTGCCAGTGATACAGTTCAAAATAATACGGATACTGAAGAGCGGTTCTCCAAGACCTTTGCGGCAAAGCTTGAGTTTTATAATGGCACACCTCTGGAAATAGGAGGTTTCTGGAATTTTGAACAGGGTGTAAATCCTTTTATATCTGCTTTTCTAGGACAGGTCAGTATGGATAACGAAAAAATGAAAGGTACTGAACAAGCCCGATTTGATATTCAAGGCGAAAAACTCATGGTAACCGTTAAGCTTCCTGAAAAGCTTCGAGTGCCTACACTGAAAATCATCTATGAAAAGCTGGATGATGAAATCCTATCTCTTGAAGAACAATCCTCTCCACAGACAAGCATGCCAGAAGAATATAACGCACCTGTTACTCCAGCAACTCAACCTGGGACATTTCCGTCCATCAGCCCAGTACAAAAAAAATAAATATTGCTCAATATTCTCATGGGTGAATAGCAACACTCGGTTTAAGCGGATAATCCCCGTATTTTCACTTAAATACACAGACGCATGACAATGAGATAGTTTCCCGTTTAGATCTTTAAAAACCACTATCAGCAGTACATCATGAGCATCCGCCCCGTTCTGTACGTTGTAGGTCTTTTCCTCACCGTTCTTGCAGTACTTATGCTGCTACCCGCTTTTTACCATCTCGCCCTGGGAGAAGATGGTGCTTCAGCATTTCTACTATCTGCGGGTATAACCGGTGGTAGTGGTGGAGCATTATTTCTTGGAACAAAGCCTGATAATTTTAATCTCAAGCCACGAGAAGCCTTTTTACTGACCAATTGTTGCTGGCTGACACTCAGTGCCTACGCCGCTCTTCCCTTCTGCCTTGAGCTTCATCTTTCATACACTGATGCCTTTTTTGAGACTATGTCGGGCATTACCACCACAGGATCAACTGTATTATCAGGCCTTGATACCATGAGTGGCGGCATTCTGCTCTGGCGTTCACTATTACAGTGGCTTGGAGGTATTGGCTTTATCGTGATGGCTGTTGCAGTGTTGCCATTTTTGAAAGTAGGTGGAATGCGGCTGTTTCAGAGTGAATCATCAGACTGGTCAGAAAAAGTCATGCCTCGCTCTGGCAGTATTGCCAAACGCATTGTTTTCGTCTATTTCGGACTAACCGTCGCTTGCGCTTATTTTTATTTTCTAGGGGGAATGAATGGTTTTGAGGCAATTAACCATGCTATGACCACGCTGTCGACAGGGGGCTACTCAACGTCTGACAGTTCGATGGCGCATTTTACCAGCTCGTATATCCACTGGGTAGCGACATTATTTATGCTGCTGGGTGGTCTGCCCTTTGTACTCTTTGTCAAATGCTTTAGAGGTGATACACAGTCCCTTGTTAAAGATAGTCAGGTAAGGGCATTCGTTGGTTGCCTGCTGCTGCTTTGGCTGGCATTTTCCCTATGGCTGGTATTCAACTCCAATTATAACTTCTGGGAAGCCCTGACACTGGTCGCATTTAATACCACCTCCGTTATCACCACTACCGGTTTTGCACTGACAGACTATACCCTGTGGGGGGGATTTGCTGCTGCCTTGTTTCTGTTTCTTACCGTTGTTGGAGGGTGTTCCGGTTCCACAGCCGGTGGTATCAAAATCTTCCGCTTTCAAATTGGTGCCCGGCTGCTAGGTATCCAGTTAAAGCAACTTTCACACCCCAGAGCCTGTTTTGTACAAACGTATAACGGCCAACAAATCACCGATGATATTCTTCGCTCACTGATAGGATTTGGTTTTTTCTTTGCGCTACTGACCACATTAATGACTCTCTTGCTCTGCTTTCTTGGACTAGACCTGATAACCAGTCTCAGCGGTTCATTAACAGCCATAGCTAATGTTGGTCCCGGCCTCGGTGATATTATTGGTCCTGCAGGCAATTTTGAATCATTACCTGATGCCGCTAAATGGCTGTTAAGCTGGGGCATGCTGATGGGCCGCCTGGAAATCACAACAGTTCTGGTATTATTTACACCTACGTTTTGGAAAGGGTGACCTGACAGGTCGTGATAAAATAACAGACTTACTGAGCCGTATTGAATATACGGCTATCCCCCTTTTCCTACCATCCCAAATTGCTCCTCCCAGTTATAAAAACTCAAAACTTCGACTAAAAACACACCTCAATCATCCTAGTACTGCTACATTAACAAGCTAATTAGATAGTTATTTAAACAAAAGTTAATACCAATACCTGCCCTCATTTAACAATGAAAGCATCACACTCAAACCATTTAATCACCTTGATCCGCCAACGAGCCAGCCACCACCCAAATCAAGTAGCCATACGCTATTCAAGAAAAAGTCTATGGCATCCTATTCTATGGGGAGAACTGGCCAGCAAAATTGATCGTACATCAATGGCCCTGCTGTCTGAAGGGATTGGCATACAGGAAAATATCGGCATCTGGTCCAGAAATATGCCCGAATGGACAATTGCCGATCTGGCCATACTGCAAGCCAGATGCGTATCTGTTCCTCTTTATCCAACCAGCACCAAAGAACAAGTTAACTATATCCTCAATGAAACTGAAATTGAGCTGCTATTTGTTGGTGAACAGGATCAATATAACCAAGCGATAGATTTGCTGGAAAACAGCAGTACACTGAAGAAAATTATTGTTTTTGATAATACTGTTGATTTAAACAGCAACCCTTACTCAATTTATTTTGATGATTATATAAACCTGCAATGCTCGAACAACGCAGCACTTGATACCCGACTGGCCAAACGTTCTATGGATGACCTGCTAACCCTGATTTATACATCTGGGACAACAGGTCAACCCAAAGGCGTTATGCTTGATTACCGAAACATAGCTGCTAGCTTTTCAGCACATGACCAGATTTTGCACCTTGACAGCATGGATGTATCCATCTGCTTTCTTCCTTTAAGTCATATTTTCGAGCGTGCCTGGAGCTTCTATGTATTAGCCCGAGGTGCAGAAAATATTTATTTACGGGACCCTCAGAGCATTAATTCAGTGATACGGCATGCCAGACCAACCGTCCTATGCGCCGTACCGAGATTTTATGAGAAAGCCTACACAATCATTCAGAATAAATTAGCCAATGCATCGATATTTAAACGCTATCTATTTCAGACTTGTTTGCGAATAGCCTTCAAAAAACTTGTGTATCAAAGTGATGGAAAAACACCACCCTATTACATCCAGATGTTAACCAGAGTTGCTGACAAACTGGTATTTCATAAAATAAGAGAAGCATTTGGCGGGCGTATTCGCTTTATGCCCTGTGGAGGAGCCCGCCTGGATGATGAAATTAACCGGTTTTTTCAGGCTATCGGTATTCACCTGAAATACGGTTATGGCATGACTGAAACTACAGCTACTGTCGCCTGCTTCCGAGACACGAATTTTCAGTTTGGTAGCTGTGGCACACCCTTGCCTGGCGTTCAGATCAGTATAGGAAAGGAAGGAGAAATACTGGTTAAGGGAGATACTGTCATGCGAGGCTATTATAAAAAACCAGAGGAGACAGCTAAAGTACTACACAATGGCTGGCTGAAAACGGGAGATGCCGGTTTAATCGATGAAAATGGCAATCTGCGAATGACAGAGCGAATCAAGGAATTGATGAAAACGTCCAATGGTAAATATATCGCCCCCCAACATGTTGAAGGCATGCTTGGGAAAGATAAGTTTATTGAACAAATCGCAATCATTGCAGATGCTCGAAATTATGTTTCAGCGCTTATTGTGCCTGCTTTTTCAGTACTAGAAGAACATGCTCGCTCAATCAATATCCAGTACCAAAATAAAAAAGAGCTCATTCAAAACACCGACATTCAAAAGCTGTTTCATGATAGATTAAGCCTGATTCAAAAAGAGCTTGCCAAATTTGAACGAGTGAAAAAATTCACGTTATTACCTAGAGAGTTTTCTATTGAGCTTGGGGAAATAACACCGACACTGAAACTCCGACGAAAGATTATTACTGAGAGATTTCAAAGTGAAATTGAATCGATGTATAACCGAATAAGGTAATCATAATTTCGTTCTTTACCTTAAGTCCCAAACCATTATTCATAGTAAAAGTCAGTATTTACCTAAAATCTCTCAAAATGTACTATAAATAGTCCTGCAAATAGCCAGCCATACACAAATATCCTAGAGCCCAATCAAGGGCCTGATCTTGCTCAACCACAACTGACACCTGAGCCTTAATCATCACCTCTTGGACAACTATTGCCATGAAAGAGATCGTTATAGGTTCATTCCTGTATTTTCCGCCATTCCTGGGTATCCTGGTTATTGGGATTACGACGTGGTACCTCATACACACTCTTATACGAAAGCATCTTTACAGCGGCAGGGTCTGGCATCCAGCGCTTTGTGACTTTTGTCTTGCCATTATTTCTATTTCAGTCTCAGGCCTGCTGTTACTGCCTTGAATATATATTTTGGAGTACTGTGAATGGTATCGTTCAAACATAAAAAATACGTTGCTGCATTATTGTTATCAACTATCGCCCTGGTCACCGGCGGGTGGCTTTGGAACACTTACATGCTTTCTCCCTGGACCCGAGACGGTCGCCTGCTAGCAGATATCAGTCAGATAACCCCGCTAGTATCAGGTCACTTAATAGATGTAAAAATCAAGGATAATCAGAAAGTTAAAAAGGGCACGGTAATTTTTCAAATAGACCCGACCGATTACCAACACCGGTTGGCTGAAGCAAAAGCACGGCAGGTTAAAGTTGAGGCAGAATACCAACATGCTCAAAATGAAGCAGAACGCAGACGCAAGCTCCCAGTTAATTCCATCTCTATTGAGCAGTTAGAGGTGGCCGAGCTCAATGAAGCGAGTCTCCAGGCCCAACTTACCCAGGCACAGATTGATGTCAAACAGGCCGCCCTGGATCTTGAAAGAACCCAAATTACCGCGCCAGCAGATGGCTACATTACTAACTTAAGCCAACGGCCTGGCAATTACGTTCAAGCTGGCAAACCGTTAGTTGCACTTGTTGAGGACCAATCCTTTTATGCCCAAGGCTACTTTGAAGAAACCAAGCTAAAAAACATCAAAGTCGGGCAGAAAACGATAATAAAACCCCTCATAGGTGACTTTGAAATGATGGGCGAAGTAGAAAGTATTGGTCTGGCCATTTCAGATCAAAGCGCAAGCACCAACACGCGGCTTTTGGCTGATATCAAACCATCCATACCATGGATCCGATTGGCTCAACGGATTCCTGTTCGTATCAAGATAAACAATATTCCAGATACTTCTCACCTCGTTGCAGGCAGTACCTGTACCATTATTATTAAGCCAAAAGGGTAGCTTTATGTCTGCAACAGCTAGCCAACCAAGACTACCCTGGCTTAATGAAGTGCACTTTGGTGCTTTGCGGTTAACTCTTGCGGCGGTGCTTTCCTGTACCATTGCCTTTGCCCTTGAACTGGCTCAGCCTGGCTGGGCCATCACCACAGCGGTTATTGTCTCACTCCCATCTCTGGGCGCAATTGTCAGTAAAAGTCTCGCTAGAGCAGGTGGTACGGTCATCGCTGCTTTAATGGTTCAGGTTATTGCCTGCTTTTCTTTAAACGACAGTCATCTTTTAATAATCTTTACTATTTTATGGGTAACACTTTGCACATTTATTGCCAGTCTTTACCGTGGGGATAAAGCCTATGCATGGGCAGTTGCTGGTTTTACTGCAGCAATTATTGCCTTTTCAGCAGCCAGCGCGCCTGATCCGGTGACAACGTTCTATGTAACTGAAGCACGAGTCTCTGAAGTGCTTGTAGGTATTGTATCTGCTCTTACTATTACGGCTGTATTACCGGCCAGCCAATCTGACAAAGATCAACTTATCACCAGTTTTAGAGCTTTACACCAAAAGATACTCGACCACGCCTATGCAGCATTGCTCGATACCACAGACCTTAATCAACTGCGTAGTAATCATATTCAACTATCAAGCCAGGCACTGGACTTAAATCTTCTAAAATTGCAAACACTATGGTTGCATCGCTCAATACGGCGCAAGAACACACGCATCAGTGCAATCCTCCACTGCCAGCTGCATTTATTAACCATCCTGACTGAAATTCGTCAACTGACCAAAACGCCCCACTGCTTTTCTTCAAAGCAAACAAGTGAATTAACCAAAGTTTTTGATTCACTAAAACAGGGTATAGATCCCTGGTCTTCAATGATAACACTAAGGCCTGAATCCAAAACCGATGCCTTACAGTGGGCTATTTATCAACAGCTACGTCTTTTTGTCAGGCTATTTACCAGCCTTGATAGCCGTTATAACGAAGAGCTCACTATTGATGAAGACCGGTTTACACAAAAAGGCCTCAATCCTCAATGCAGCCATGCAGATATGACAGAGGCTTTAAAAAATGCCTTTAGAACCTTATTGGCTAGCAGTTTTAGTGCCTGGTTCTGGATTTCCTCAGGCTGGCCTGATGGCGGTCTGGCACTCACTTTTACAGCGGCCTGCTGCACCATGCTTCCTTCCATGCCAGGCCCAGATAGAATTGCAAAAGCGTTATTCAAGGCATTTATGCTACTGGTTCCCTTTGTGCTTTTGTACAAATTTGGCTGGATGCAAAACTTTAACAGTATTGTACCTGTAGCAATAACGCTACCACCTGTCATTTATCTTTTAGCATACCGAAGTAACCTTGGAGGACCTTATGCTCTAACATTGGCCTTTTCTGTAGTGCTCATGCCAGCATTATTAGGTATCGATTATTTACCCTCATACGACCCTGCAGTTTTTATTAACACATCAGCAGCAATGAGTATCGGTATTTTATCACCCTTACTGGCATTTAAGCTGATCAGCCCCTCTTCAGAAAAACAACGAGCAAAACGACTGGTTTCGAATGTCAAGACAGGGTTAGCAGAGTTACTGACCAGCAAAAAATACGAAAGCAATCATCAGTTTGAACTCTTTATTTATGACACTATCAGCCAACTTCGATTAAGCTCAGACGAGCAAGCTAAAGCCTATCTTCTTCGAAATTGTATAGAAGCATTGATGCAAGCTCATACTATCTGGAAACTTAAAAACCATCATTGTGCGAACAAATCATTAGCAGCAATACAGTCAGAAGCAATAAAACTGACCAAAAACTATCTTGCACCGAAAAAATCAGAAGAAGGAAAGTCTGACTATCAAGAGGTTATAGATTCACTAAGAGAAATGATCAGAACTCTGGAGACAGCAGCCAGTCAGGAATATATCCATATGGCGGCCCTTTTATGGCAGTTAAAATGCAATCTTCCTCTCTTGGAAAAAACCAGTGGTTCAACAGAAAACAACTGAAACTCAAATTTGATAAGACTCTGTCTCCAAAAGAACCTTCTTATGGAGCAGAGACTTTTATGCCCATAGACTTCAAGATGTTTCAAGAATATAGCATCCTAAAAGGTGATGGGCATATCATTAAGATACCATTGCAGGAATTACAGGTGCTAACGAATCAACCCCGGCATTTTGTGCGCGATGCCGCATAAAATGATCCATCACCACTATAGCCATCATTGCCTCAGCAATCGGTGTGGCTCGAATGCCAACACAGGGGTCATGGCGACCTTTGGTAACAATCTCAACTGGCTCACCTTTTTGATTAATTGATCTGCCTGGTGAGGTAATGCTGGAGGTAGGCTTCAATGCAATATGTGCAATCAAATCCTGCCCTGATGTTATCCCTCCGAGAACACCGCCAGCATGGTTAGATAGAAAACCTTCCGGCGTTATCTCATCGCGGTGCTCAGTGCCCTTTTGGGTAATGCAGGAAAAACCATCACCTATTTCCACACCTTTTACCGCGTTAATACTCATCAGCGCATGGGCAAGATCAGCATCAATCCGATCAAAAACCGGCTCACCCAAGCCTGGCTTCAAGCCTCTGGCAACTACTGATACCCGTGCGCCAATAGAGTTACCTTCTTTACGAAGACTGTCAATCAATGCTTCCATCTCTGGTACTTTATCAGCATCTGGACAGAAAAACGGATTATTACGCACCTCATGCCAATCCAGCTTCTCAATTTTGACTGGCCCCAGTTGAGAAAGATAACCCTGAATCTGGACACCCTGTGTCGCAAGGAACTTCTTGGCAATAGCGCCAGCTGCCACTCTCATGGCGGTTTCCCGGGCAGAGGAGCGACCTCCTCCTCGATAATCCCTGATGCCATATTTATGGGCATAGGTATAGTCAGCATGACCAGGCCGAAACCGGTCCATAATGTTAGAGTAATCTTTTGAGCGCTGGTCAGCGTTTTCAATCAGTAAACCGATCGGCGTTCCTGTTGTTTTTCCCTCAAAAACACCAGACAAAATCTTTACCTGATCTGGTTCACGCCGCTGTGTTGTGTATTTTGATGTACCCGGCTTACGACGATCGAGGTCTTCCTGAAGATCCTGCTCTGTCAGATCAATACCTGGAGGGCAACCATCAACAATACAACCCAAAGCAATACCGTGGGACTCACCAAAAGTCGTTACTTTGAACAGTTGACCTATACTATTACCTGCCATACCAACCCTCAGGTTTTGTTATTACTTAATACACAACTTTTGAATAAGCCCTGATATTCACGACAGTTCTCTGCCGATAAAACCAAAACACCATGTCCACCAGCTTCAAACTCTGGCCAGATAAAAGGCACATCGGGGTAAAGTGCCTGTAATGCCCATTGACTGTTGCCAACCTCAAGCACTAACAAGCCATCATCAGTCAGATAGTCTGCTGCCAATGCCAGAATAGTTCGGGCAAAATCCAACCCATCATTGCCAGCTGCCAGTCCCAGCTCAGGCTCATGCTGGAATTCATCTGGCATATCAGCCATGTCTTCATCATCAACATAAGGTGGATTGCTGAGTATCAGCTGATACTTTGGCTTTTCTGGAGATGCCTCTAATGCTTCAAACAGATTTGACCGAATGGCTTGCACCCTGCCCCACATTTCATGGCGGTCAATATTTATCCGGGCAACTTCCAGAGCATCCTCAGAAATATCCAACAGATCAACACTGGCTTCTGGAAACTCATAGGCAGAAGCTATACCAATACAGCCAGAGCCGGAGCATAGGTCCAGCACTTTTTCAACCTGTGTATCAGCAGCCAGCCAGGGCTGGAACTGGTGGTTGAGCAGTTCTGCAATCGGTGATCGTGGAACCAGCACCCGTTCATCCACATAATAGGGCTGACCAGAAAACCAGGCCTGATTAACCAGATAAGCCAATGGTTTTCTTTCAGTGATCCGCTTTTCAATCAATTCTGCCACCTGGCGCCTTTCTGTCACAGTAAGGCGACTGCCAAGGTAACTATCTGGAAGCTCCCAGGGAAGGTTTAGTACCTGAAACACCAGGTGAAGCGATTCATCCAGAGCATTATCACTGCCATGGCCAAAAAACAGGCCTGCTTCAGAGAACCGGCTGGCACCCCAGCGCACAAAATCCCTGATTGTTTCCAGTCCTTCACAGGACTCAATGGAATAGGTCATTTTCTTCTCCGGAACGTCCCTAGACGCTCCTGCAACAATTTCGAACAGAGCCTGACATCATAAAAAATGGTTCTAACCAAAATACTTTTTAGCCCAAGAGTTATTCGGCCAGGTTCTTTTCCGCGGTAAAATAGCATAAACCAATATTCAGCTGGAGTACCTACTTGACAAATAATACCCAAACCATGAGTTTGTCAGGTTTAGTCTGCTCTACTGGCTCCTAGAGAGAAAGCCATGTCCGACACAGAAAACGAAGACCCAACCAAGCTATTTCAGGATGCCATGAGTGGCGTAAAACCGATAAAAAGCAAAAAAACCCATTGCCAACAACGCAAACCCAATAATGGTATTCCCGATAGCACCCTCAAGGCGAGACGATCCGCTGCAGAAAAGGGGCGGGAAAACAATGGTGCAGCCCTTTCAGAAGCATGGGTAGAGCCCATAGAACCAGAGCAAATATTGGACTTTTTCAGGCCTGGCCTGCAACAGGCTCGTCTACGCAAGTTACGCCAGGGTTTGTTCCCCATCCAGTATCAGATGGATCTTCATGGCTATAAAATAGACGAGGCACGAGATATTACCGCTGAATTCCTGCATTTTTGCCAAAACCAGGGGTTTACCTGTGTCCGTATAATTCATGGCAAGGCCCACCGCAGCCGGGATCGCCAGGCAACATTGAAAAGCCATATCAATCACTGGCTCCGACAGCTGCCGGAAGTACTGGCATTTTGCTCAGCCCCTCCTGGGGAGGGAGGAACAGGATCTGTACTGGTATTGCTCAAGAAAAAGCGATAATTGCTGGCTTTTGGATATATTCACTATCCAGATACGACTAAAGTAGTGCATGAATTTAATGGTTTTAGCATAGCTATAGCATTATATTTAGCGCCGCTAGAACCAGTCTAGCGGCCATAAACTCTGCATTCATAAACTAACCAGTAGTCCTTAAACAAGCCTATTTTAAAAAACGCCACAATCCGTTGATTATCATATATTTTTCTTGAATAACACCAATCAAGGCTCTGCGTTTCCTTCCTTAATGCCCTATGCTTAAACAGTAGATAAAACAATTAGGTAAAAAAATGAAGCTCTCTTTTCTAACATTGCCAACAGCATTAACGGTTGCCTTATCAGCTGTTGCAGCAACGCAGTCTACCAAAGAAAAAGCTGCAGAAGATACGTCAATAACTGCGATACCAGAAGCCATTGAGATACGGAATGCCTATATAAACTGGCAGTATATGAGAAACAATCCCGCTGAATATCAGAAAAAGGCTGTTTCAGCACAGATAGCAGCATATAAAGAGTGGAGATCGTTGTCTCAGTCAAAGCAGGAACAGAAAAAACTGCAAACAGAAATAGCTAAACAAATGGTTGATAATTATAGAAACTGGAATAATAAATACCGTAAAAAAGACTAAGACTTATATAAATTAATCAATGAGTTAGGTAACAATAATATTATTTCTGACTTACCCGATAGCCACTATAAAAACAAATTATAGACTGGTTAATACTAATGTCTCATAGAAGCTTTTATCAAACTTTGAAATAGTAGAGCCACTAAAAAATAATTAGAACATGAGCTTTTTAAGGCCAGGAGTAAAAAATGATCAGAAATAATACCCCTATTGGGAACAACTCTGAAAACAGCGGCCCAAACAATAAAAAACAAGCTGATAAACTAAAAGGCTCACTTGGTAATCATGAAGTAACAGAAACTGTTGCAACAACAGGAACAAATCTAGCGGATAGTGATTCTAAAAGGCCACCAATAGAAATGCCTTCTCTCTACGAAAGGGAAGCCAGTGATATTGACCTTGGTTATGAAACAAGTGATGAGATGGATTTTGACCAAGATACTTCTTCACTGAGTTCTGATTACAATACTGACGATGAAACCCCAAGCCAACAAAGCAAAATTCTGGATAAAGAAGATAACTCAACACTACCACCGCCTCCACCTCCACTACCAATTGGAGGCTTTGGACCGCCTCCACCACCGCCCCCGGTATTAAACAAAACTAATGGCGAACCTAAGCAGACTACAGGAACTGACCTTCGTGGCGAACTACTTAAGCAGTTAAACCAAAGAAGAAATCTGAATAAAACCGATGGGATAGCTCAAGCAGAAGCACGTAATGCTGAAAACATTAAGAATCTTCGTGGTGATGCTGCCAATATATCTCATATACCTGATGATGTATTTGCTGAAATGCAGAATATGGGGTTAGCAACGCGAACAGCTGAAAATTACCAAGAATATGTAGAAAAAAAATACAGCCTCTTTACCCTGGATATAATCGACGAAAAAATAGAAAACAACTTTGCCAAAATCAAGGAGCTAATCCCTGAGTTTATTGAAAATATAACCCATAAATATCAAGAACTCACTTTGGGTAGAACCCCTCCTTGGGAGCTTGTAAAGAGAGAGAGTGAAACTCAAGGAATTAAACTAAGTGATACAGATCTATTTAATAAAATGAAACCTTATAAAAATGGGAAAAATGCTCTTTATGAACATGCTGCATACGTTGAGGCAATGGAACTAACCTTGTCAAATTTTAAAAAACGCTTGGCAAAAAAGTACAACCATGACGTGCCAGCTATAGCTAAATATCTTTATGACACTTATAAAATAGAAACCAAAAGTTTTGATCACTTTGACAAACAGGAGCAAGTATTCAAAGAAAACTTTGACTCAATGCTTGTCGGTGCTAGAGTTCGCCATAATTTACAACCAGAATATCTCGGCCCCAAGGATAAAAACAGATCGTTACTAGAGATGATTGCCAGTGATGATAAAGAAGGTCTCGCAAAAATAAGACATAAAGCGTTATGTTCATTTATCGAAAAAGCACTTGCCAAAGCAGAAGATAACCCAGAAATTCTTGCCACAGGCAAAGCATTTATGCAAGCACTTCAAAAAAGCACTAGCAGCGATGTTGCTATGACTCAACAAACAATCCATAAACCAAAAAGCCCACCAACTCCAGATTTTGTGGCGTTATTGTCTAATAATTCAGACCTTAAAGAGATAGCTGCAAAACGTCCTGAGTATGCGAGCAATCCAGATGTACTTAAGAGGATAGATCAGCACATAGAAGCAATTAAATCATACGAATTGCTCGATCAAGCAAAAGAAATGCGCAAAACCCACACTGTTGAACAGCAAGTAGCAGCAGTGCAGTCTATCACTGAGCCTGCTGAGCTAATACAATTAACCCAAGCTTATTTAAGCCTTGAGCAGCGAAGGTCGAGACTGTTAGAAGCTATGATAAACAAGCTTAAAGAGTTGGGGCAACCTCCGGTAACTGGGTCGGAAGAAACCTTAAAAATGGTTTTGGCTGCTGAAAAGCAATTATCTAAAGGCACCACTGTGTATCCTCCTAAAACACCAGGAGAAACCAAAGCTTGACCCCGGGTGTCATGCCGGTGTTACCGGCATTACTTTTCTTCTTCAACTGTTGGGTCTAAGAAGGTAGATCTATTATTTTGATGAGATACTGAAGGAGACTCTATAGCAACTCTATTAGCTTCCCATTGATTAATGGCCTCCGCTGCCAATCTTCGACCTACTCCTTCAATAGCATCAAATTTATGAAAGTCATAAAACCGGCAAGTATTACGTGGCATGGTAATCAGTATATCCGGTGGGTGTCCCGCAATTTTGTAGCGAGCCAGAGACTCTTGCATCACTTCCATAGACTGGTAAAAAACGTTAATTGCTCCCATCGACTTGGCCAAATTCTGCTCTTTATCTTTTTCCTGCTTGGAGCCAGACCAAATCCTTTTTAACCAGCCTTCTACTGGTGTGCCCTGTTCCTGACTATCCGCTGTGTTTTCAGCGCTAATATTCGCCCCAGGAACCTCATCTCCCAGTAAATCCACAGCAACCAGCATATCGGCAATTGCAGAGCCCGCTGGCGCCATAGGCAAAGGGTTAAGGACACCACCATCAACCAACAGTTGACCATTGACATTGACGGGGGCAAATAGGGAGGGAATGGCACTGGATGCACGAATAGCAGTAACTAAATCACCTCGTTGAAACCAGATTTCTTTGCGGGTTTTAAGATTCGTAGCTACCGCTGTAAATGGCACAGGCAGGCTTTCGATTAGAGTATGGCCCAGAATATCTCTTATTACTCCAAACAGTTTTTCACCTTTTATAAAGCCTGGGTGGCTAAGCGAAAGGTCAAGCAACCGTACTATATTCAAATACTCAAGCCCTGACACCCAGTCACTGTACTCTTCAAGTTTTCCTGCCGCCCACAACCCACCTACAAGCGCTCCCATTGAACTACCCGAGACAGATGTTATGGTATAACCTCTGCTTTCCAACTCTCTTATTACACCAATATGAGCATAACCCCGGGCACCACCACTACCTAAAACCAGAGCTACCGTTTTAGACATAATTCCTCCTGGTAATGGCACTTTTATTAATATTTATCGACCTGATCGTAGGTTACGTTATTAAAGCCTGGAGTAATACTTTATAAAAGAGCTGGCTCTAACCTTGTTTTTTCAATGATTGCCCCAAAACAGACAGTCTTGTGCAAAAAACACCCAATTTTCAATATGAGATCTCAGTATGGACAGCTCACCCATTAACCAACCTCAGATTGAAGCTTCTCTACGGCAAAGCTGTCGAAATAAACAACCTATGAACCAAAAAACCT
Organism: Endozoicomonadaceae bacterium; assembly: GCA_965224475.1. Lineage (GTDB taxonomy): Bacteria > Pseudomonadota > Gammaproteobacteria > Pseudomonadales > Endozoicomonadaceae > Endonucleibacter. The sequence goes on from CBDCZK010000006.1 coordinate 331,672, forward strand.
GTCAGCAACGATTCCAGCAGATACGTTCCAATAAACTGTTTGAACTGTTTGTAGTGAGTGTCATTATATTTTCAGCGCTGATCATCGGGGTAAAAACATACCCTATTCCTGAGCCTATTAGTCACCTGACGACAATGCTCGACTGGGGGATCACTTTCTTCTTTTTGGCTGAAATTATTATTCGGTTTCTGGGTGAGCAGCAAAAAAAAGATTTCTTCAAGTCAGGCTGGAATATCTTTGACACACTAATTGTAGTGGTTAGCCTGGTCCCTATTGATAACAGCGACCTAGCCCTAGTGGGGAGACTTATCCGAATCTTTCGTGTACTGCGAATGGTATCGATTATTCCCGAACTTAGAATCTTACTGAATGCACTGATCAAAGCGCTTCCCCAGTTGGGCTATGTGATGTTATTGATGTTTATCATCTTCTATATCTATGCCGCCGTGGGCAGCACTTTTTTCAACACCATCAATCCAACACTTTGGGGCGATATCGCTGTCAGTATGTTAACCCTGTTTCGGGTTATGACCTTTGAAAGCTGGTCCGTCATTATGTATGAAACCATGGATGTATACCCCTTGAGCTGGGCGTACTATATCAGCTTTATCTTTTTTACCACCTTTGCCTTTCTGAATATGATTATTGGTATCGTGGTCAATGTAATGGAAGAAGAGCGACAAAAAAACCGCAAAAAAGAGCAATTAAAACGAGGCGAGCCCTCAATATCTGATCTTCAAAAACAGCTTGATGAGATCAAAAACTTATTACATAAAAGCAACGAGAATAGGGATGAAAGCAAGTCCAGATTGTGAAAACTACAATTCAGTAACTATGGAGGCTGACAGGAATCAGCCTCGTACTTCTGTCAGTACTTTATTCATTTTGTTTATTTCCGCTATACAGTATTCAGCGTCCCTTGTTTCAGTGTTTCCATTTATATCGCTATATTCTTTAATATCCTGCAATCTAGCCTTAAATTCATCAATTCGTTCCTCAAGCCTTGAAACCAGCTGTTTATTAACTTTTAATTGTTCTCTATAGAGAATCTCTGCGATTTCAATTCCTTTTTCCAATTCAGCATTTCGTTCATCATATTCTCGATCAGTCATTGCTAAACCATCCAATTTTTCTTTAATAAGCTTGCGCTCATGCCTTGCTTGTGCAAGCTGTTCACCTAACTCACCCTGAACTGCTCCCCCCACACTCCACTTCTCTAGAGTTTTTATTGCTGTCTCTTTAGACTCAAGTGCTTTAAGCAAATCTCCTCGGTCTAAATCATAATCCTTATCTTTTTCCAAATCAGCTTCAAACTTCTCATTCCGTGCTTCCTGGGCAGCACACTCTGTAGTTAAACTCACCCACTTACCATATAACTGGTCTACAAGATTTGTAAGATCAAAATCTTCTTCAGCTCTAAAGTCACGAAGGATAATCTGGTCTTTATCTGTAGTTTGTTGGTATCTTCTGAGTTGTGTGCTCAAACTAGAACCAGCTTTTGCAGACTCCATCTCTACTTTTTTATCTAGACCTTTTTTTGAAAATCTGGCAACCAAGTCATGTAATTTTTCAGGCAATTTTAGCTGAAATGATCGTTTTTCATTAATGGAAGGAGTTTCTGCCTGTGTCAGTGCCTTAGACTGGTTTAGACTTCTCACATGGCCATTCAGCCCTACTTTTAAAGGAATTTCATCATATTCCTCTTCACTTTGGTACTGTTCAAACTCTTCTTTACTAACGTATACAATTTTGTCATCTCTAAATATGGGATATTTCCCCATTTTGATATTGGTTTGGCCAGAAGTTAATCCATTAGCTAACTCATCAGATAAAGATGTGGCAACCCCAGCCTCTTTTTGCATGTTTTCGAATGCTATACGATTCAAGTCATCTTCATATTCTGATTCACTACCTAGATCATCTGCAGAACCATAGCCTGATGAATGAGAATCAACAGATACAAGTGATGCCTTATCAAAGGCATCATCACTATACTCTGAATCACTATCCAGAATACCTCCAGAACCAAAACCCGAAGATGTCATTAACTCTTCATCAAAGCCATCATTAGAAGTATGTCGACGATTTATAGAAAGTTTTTTTTCTGTGGCTGAATCTCTGAAACTTATCCCATTTTCAGGATCTGAAAACTCTTTTTTCCAAACAGAAGCAGGTCTCCTAAAATCGCCTTCTGAAACTTGGGAAGAATCATATCTCCTATTGCCCATATCAGAAAAACCAGGAGAGTTTTTGTTAATACCACTCATACTAACAGAATGCGAAGAAGTTTTTTCACCCTTGTTTACAAAAACACTAAATCCTGTGGGAGCTTTTACAGCAACCTTTCGATTTTGAACAAGTTTTACCAATTTCTGCAGCCAGCTATTTGAAGCTTTAGGCATTTTATTTTGTACATCACCTTGAACTTTTATCTCATAACCAACAAATAGATAGGCTACTGTAGCGGTCAGACTGGATCTAATTATTCCTTTTCTTTTAACAGCTCTTGAGTGGTTGTAAGCAATCTTCGCAGTGTTACTTTGCCATTTAGGGTAGTACCCGGGACTGAAGCTGGAATTAGTTTCCATAATAAGGCACCACATCCTTGTGATCCTGAAATTCAATATTATTAATCGACTGATTAACTATCGCTTTAAATAGAAGCCACTCCATTTAAGAGGCTGTTTGAAAATAGACTACCCCACTGCGGTCACAGCAAATGGGTCTAAAAATCTGCTTTTGTTCGGCAAATAGAACCACTACGGTGTGCCCCTTGGGTATTCACCTCACAAAACCAAATTTTTATCCTCAATTTTCTATGATCCTCGTTATGGGCGCTATTTTTCAAACAGCCTCTAAGCTGCTAAAACAACCTATTCAGCCCATCCAGTGCAGCAACCCGATAAGCCTCTGCCATGGTCGGATAATTAAAGGTGGTATTGAGGAAATAACGCAATGAGTTATTTTCACCTTTCTGCGTCATCACTGCCTGGCCGATATGAACAATCTCGGAAGCCTGGTCGCCAAAACAGTGAATCCCGAGAATTTCCAGCGTTTCCCGATGGAATAGAATCTTCAGCATTCCAACTACTTCACCCGTAATCTGGGCCCTGGCCAATCTTGAGAAGAACGCCTTACCTACTTCATAAGGCACAGCTTGAGATGTTAGCTCTTCTTCAGTACTCCCTAGAGAACTGATTTCAGGGATGGTATAAATCCCGGTAGGCACCTCATCGACAAACCGACAATACGCAGAACCGGTCAAATTACCCGAGGCTGAGCGCCCCTGGTCGTAGGCGGCACTGGCCAGGCTAGGCCAGCCAATAACATCTCCTCCGGCATAAATGTGAGGAATAGAGGTCTGGTAATTTTCATTCACCTCCAGCTGTCCACGGCTGTTGGCTTTCAATCCGATCAACTCCAGCCCCATATCCTGAGTATTACCCGTGCGACCATTGGCCCAAAGCAGTAGGTCCGCCTTTAATTTTTTGCCCGATTTCAGATGTAAAATCACACCGTCCTGGAGTGTCTCAACCTTTTGGTACTCTTCATTATGGCGGATAATGACATTCATTTTGCGCAGCTGATAACCAAGTGCATCAGAAATTTCCTTATCCAGAAAAGAAAGCAGACGATCTCGGGTATCCACAAGATCCACCAGCACGCCCAGCCCTGAAAAAATCGAGGCATACTCAGAACCGATTACCCCTGCACCATAGATAATCATTCGCCTGGGCGTATGGGACAGCTCAAGAATAGTATCGCTGTCATAAACCCTGGAATGGGTGAAATCGATATCTGCCGGCTGGAAAGGACGTGATCCGGTAGCAATCATAATGTGCGCACCACGCAGTCGCTCAGTATTGCCATTGTGCTCTACCACTTCGATGGTATGCTCATCAACAAAACAGCCCTTGCCAAAATAAAGATCAATGCGATTTCTGGCATAATACATGGTTCTGGATTGAACTTGCTTCTGGATAACCGATTCGGCTCGCTTTAACACCTTGGGAAAACTGAACCAGCGGGGCTCACCAATCTCACGGAACATGGGATTGGTATTAAAATCCATAATCTGCTTTACCGAGTGACGTAAAGCCTTGGAGGGAATAGTCCCCAAATGGGTGCAACTGCCACCAACAAAAGCGTATTGTTCAACCACAGCAACTCGTTTGCCCAGCTTGACAGCATTCATTGCTGCCCCCTCACCAGCTGGCCCCGACCCTAATACAATCAGGTCATAATTACTTACAGCCATGCTGCCTTTCCCCTTACAGCTATTCATAGTCACCGTCCTTGCCAACTGGCATAAAACGGCCAGCCCAGATGGCTGCTTAATTAAACGTTGTTATTGTCTATATCAGGCATCTGTGACAATGCCTGAAGTCAGCAGGCACCAAAATGTAATGGCGCCTACCGTAAAAATTGTTGGTTACGACTGTTTGGCGGTTGCATCATAAAACATATCATCAATATTCGTGCCACCCATTTTGGCCAATGGGTCTTTATCCTCGCCGCCACAAATCGGACAGTTATCTTTCAGCCCCAGGTTGCTGAGGCCACCACAAGACCCCTTAATCGGTTTATTGGCAAAGATAACCCCTATAGCCATGGCAGCGATAATAAACAAAAAGACACCAAAGGTGATTAACATGACAGTCATCACTGCCTCCTTTTCTATTCTTACAAAGGGAGAGCTATACCCTATTTACGAAATAGCTCAATATTAATATTAGTTTACCAGAAAGGGCTTGAATGCCTGACTGGCCACTGAATCAAAACCATTATCAGAGTGGTAGGTAAAGTAAGCTGCAATGCCTTCCTGGTTCGCCAGCTTCAGTCCTTTTTTATCTCCCAGCACCATAAACATGGTCGCCAGGGCATCTGCCTCTGCCACGGTATTGGCAATAACCGCCACTTCTGCAACCCGGTTCATCTCAGGTCGCCCTGTGACCGGATTGATAGAATGAGAGTATTTCTTGCCATCAATTTCAAAAAAATTCAGGTAGTCGCCAGAAGTAGCCAGCGCCTTATTTCCCGGTGTAACAATCGCTGCGGGCTTGCCTCCTGCAAGGTCAGGGCCACGAACTGCCAGCCGCCAACGGTTGCCATCAGGCTTGCTACCACTCACCTTAACTTCACCGCCAACTTCAACCATGTAATCAGTGATACCTGCTGCCTCAAGGGCTGCAGCAGCCTGATCGACACCATAGCCTTTGGCAATAGAACTCAAGTCCACAAAGACTGGCTTCAGGCGTGTCAGCGTGCTACGCACTTTATCAGTGGCGACATACTGATAACCTACATGGGCTTTAGCCTCTGCAATAGCATGATCGGTAGGTATTTCTCCGGGGTAATTATCCAGCATCCATTGAATAAATTCAGGCGCTTTTACCTGTTTTTGATTATCAGAACCCTGTTCTTTCGGCGACTGAGCGGCTTTGGGATCATGGCTTTTAGGGCCAAAGCCCCAAAGATTGACCAGTGGCCCAACAGTCACATCATAAGCACCATCAGACATTTTTGAAAAACGCTGGCTGGCCTCAACCAACTCAACCAAATCCTTTGAGACCTTAAAAGGTTCTCCTACCGGCGTGCGATTAAAACGCATCAATTCAGAATTTTCACGGTAAGTCGACATTCTCAGGTCAACATCGTGAAGGGCTTCATATACTACCTTGGAAATATCCTCTACCGGATGGGAGAAAGGTGTACTGACATAGGAAACATGGTAGGTGGTACCCATGGTTTCCCCCTGGAACTGCTTCATCCGGGGGCGGGTACTTAAAATATAGAAAATGGCGAGCAGAAAGATGCTGCCCACCAGTAATGTGCGCTTATAGGAACCTGAAATCACACTAATCCCTGCCTGAATCGTCAATAACACAGCATGGATTCACTGAGTCCAAGCTGGAAGGTTTGGCGCGGGATTTTAACACTGTGACAAATGTCGGTCATCTGTACATTGCCACATCACGTCAACCCATTGTTGATACGTGAAAGTACGCTAAGCCGTCACCCAAAGAATCACCGCATCCTCTTCACTGAGCGAAGTCAGCACATGGCCCATTTCAGCATCGTAATAAGCGCTATCACCCTCATCCATCACCACCGGCTGATAAAATTCGGTGTAAAATAGAATCCGTCCCTTAAGTACCAGCAAAAACTCTTCACCATCGTGGCGCACCCAGTTGGGGTAATCATCAAATGAACGAGCCTTGATGGTGGTGCGATAAGGCACCATTTTTTTGCCTGACAACTCTGTGGCAAGCATCTCATGTGCGTAGGTGGTCGTAGGGTGTGGCTTGCCTTCACCAGCACGGGTGATATCTCGACGGCCACTAGTGGCACTTTTATTGGCTGGCTGAGTAAACAACTGGGGAATATCAATACCCAAGCCTTTAACCAGTTTGGTCACAGCGGCAAAGGTGGGGGAAATTTGTTCATTTTCTATTTTAGACAGGGTCGATCGGGCCAGTCCGGTCAGTTTACTGGCCTCTTCCAAAGTCAGGCTTTGGCTCAGGCGTATTTCCCTAACCCGCTCACCCAGCTTCAAGGGCGAGACTGACTGTTCCCGGTTACGCTGCTGCAACCTCAGCGACTGTTTTTCAGTGGTGAGGAAACTCACTTGCTCAGACATCCTTTCTCCCGACAGATAACCCTGGCAATAAAACAAACCCGGAGATTATAGACATCTTTCGTTTCCAATAGGAAACTTTTATATTGATTAGAAAATCACATATTGGTAGGCTTCAGCCGATAAAGACCTGAATTCCCTAAAAACAACAAAAGTTAACACCAGGTATTGAGACACTGAATCAAAAAGCGATGCAGTGGCTAACATCCTGGCTTTGCGGATAACTTTTGTGAGAACTGAGCATCTTGTTCCCTGACTATAGTGGAGCCTGAACCATGGGACTAAGCATACTTGATCTGTTCAAAGTAGGTATTGGACCATCTTCCTCACACACGGTGGGGCCTATGGTGGCGGCTAACCGGTTTATTGATGAGCTCAAGGCACAAGGTGTTTTATCGGACACAACCACTATCAAAGTGGATCTTTTCGGAGCGCTTGCACTGACTGGCCAGGGTCATGCAACTGACACCGCCGTTATGCTCGGCCTGTTGGGAGAAGAGCCTGATAAAGTAAATCCTGATTATGCCCCCACCCTGATTGAACGCATACGTCAGTCGGGCAAACTCGATCTTGCTGGCAGCCACTCTGTCTCCTTTTCTGAAGAAAATCACCTGTTCTTCCATAATGACCTGTTTTTACCCAAACACCCCAACGGCATGACCATTAAGGCCAAAGACCAAAACGGACTGGTACTTCATCAAAATAATTACTACTCCGTGGGTGGTGGATTTGTCATTACTGAAGATGAAAGCGAACAGAGCACAGGTATCACCACAACCAAACAGCTTCCTTATCCCTTTGAAAATGCCCAGGACCTGTTGGATATTGGCGACAGCAGTGGACTAAGTATTGCTGAAATTGTACTGGCTAATGAGGCAGTACTAAAGCGAAGCGAAAATATAACATCTGCCCTCATGGCCATATGGCAAACCATGGATGCATGTATCCAGCGGGGGTGTCGTGAAACAGGTATTCTTCCCGGTGGATTAAACGTCAACCGGCGTGCTCATGACATATATCAAACGCTTTCCAGTCGCCAGCAACAGCAGCAAATGGACGAACTGGAAATAATGGACTGGGTCAGCCTGTTTGCCCTCGCAGTGAATGAAGAAAATGCAGTTGGGGGTCGTGTAGTCACTGCACCAACAAATGGTGCCGCTGGTGTTATTCCAGCTGTACTGGCCTACTATGATCGTTTTGTAAAAGGCAGCGATGATAAAGGTATCCAAACCTTTCTCGCCACTGCTGCAGCTATAGGCATGTTGTACAAGAAAAATGCTTCAATTTCCGCAGCGGAAGTGGGGTGTCAGGGGGAAATTGGTGTTGCCTGTTCCATGGCTGCCGGCGCACTCTGTGCGGTTATGGGGGGCAATAACCGCCAAATCGAAAATGCCGCAGAAATTGGTATGGAACATAACCTTGGCCTGACTTGTGACCCTATTGGAGGTTTAGTACAGGTACCCTGTATTGAGCGTAATACCATGGGCGCGATAAAGGCCATTAACGCAGCAAGGCTGGCTCTTAAAGGCGATGGTAGCCACAGAGTATCACTGGATAATGTGATTGAAACCATGCATCAAACCGGCCTTGATATGCAGCATAAATATAAAGAGACAGCCCTCGGCGGGCTGGCTGTTAATGTCGTTATGTGTTGACGATAGCTTAGAAGCAACCTTAAAAAACTGCTTCTCAGAAGCAGTCTTAAAAGTCTGCACGTAGCGAGGATCATGAGAAATGGAGGATAAATGGCTGGTTTTGTGAGGCGAATAGCCGGACTATTTAACGAACAAAACCAGCTTTTTAGACGCGTTTATCATGGCCACAGTAATCGCATGATTTTGAAGACTGCTTCTTATAGACCAACCGAGTGAAAACCAAGAAAGGACGTAATAACGCGATGAGTAATGCAGTAGCCGACATCGATACCACCAACATCAGATTCACCAAAACCCACGAGTGGGTGCTTGATAACGGTGACGGAACCGCCACCATCGGCATTACTGACCATGCCCAGGAGCTGTTAGGGGATGTAGTGTTCGTAGAGCTGCCGGAAGAAGGCCATGAAGTCGGTACCGGTGATGAACTTTCCTTGGTGGAGTCTGTTAAAGCCGCTTCTGACATTTATGCACCGATCTCTGGCCAGGTCATTGCAGTGAATACCCACCTGGATGACGCCCCGGAAACAATCAATGAATCCCCTTATGAAGAAGGCTGGATCGTCAAGTTAAAAATAGCAGAGCCTGCTGAGCTGAAGGAACTGATGGACTTCAACACCTATCAAAACGCTGCTGAAGATTAATGAAAAATATTTCCGGGTCTGTAAAGCCTTCTTAAAAGTCAAAACTCCAAGACATACAGCCCAGGAAAGAGAACAAAATAGAGTACAGGGCCCCCTCAGGCTCCTGTACCTGAACGACCAAATACCCAGATGGGATAGAGTGATCATAAGGTATATACATGGCTGCTGAACAACAAGCGCTGCAGGCATTACTGCAGAAAGATGCATTTACCCGCCGTCATATTGGTCCTGACCAGGGAGAACAGCAGGCAATGCTGGAAGCCCAGGGCCTACAAACCCTGAACGATATGATTGGCCAGACGGTTCCTGCAGCAATCCGTACTGCCGGACTCTCAACCCAGCAACAGCAAAGCGAAGCTGAAGCTCTTGCTAGTCTTCGCAAATTGGCCGACGAAAACAAGGTCAATAAATCCTATATCGGCATGGGCTATTACAACACTCTGATACCCAATGTCATACTTCGAAATGTTCTGGAAAACCCCGGCTGGTATACAGCCTATACCCCTTATCAGCCAGAGATATCCCAGGGACGACTGGAAGCATTACTGAATTTCCAGCAAATGGTCATGGACCTTACCGGCATGGAAGTAGCCAATGCCTCCTTGCTGGATGAGGCGACAGCTGCAGCAGAAGCCATGACGCTCTGCCGTCGCTCTACCCGTATTAAAAGCAACCGTTTTTTTGTAGCCGATGACGTACACCCTCAGACCCTTGAAGTAATTAAAACCCGGGCAGAATATCTGGATATTGAAGTCATCACAGGCAACCCAGCAACTGACCTCGACCCCACCGATGTATTTGGTGTTCAGCTTCAATACCCTGGCACTTATGGTCATATAGAAGATATTGAAACAATTATCAGCAGTGCCAAATCACATAAAGTCATGGTTTCTGTTGCCAGCGACCTGTTGGCCCTGATGCTGCTGAAATCACCGGGCGAAATAGGCGCGGATATTGTTCTTGGCAGTAGTCAGCGCTTTGGGGTCCCTATGGGCTTTGGTGGCCCTCATGCCGCATTCTTTGCGGCCAGTGCCAAACTCAAGCGTTCAATCCCCGGCCGTATCATCGGTGTGTCCGTCGATAGCCGTGGCAACCAAGCTTTACGAATGGCTATGCAGACCCGGGAACAACACATTCGCCGGGAAAAAGCCACCTCCAATATCTGTACCGCACAGGCTCTACTGGCGAACATAGCCAGTTTTTATGCTGTTTATCATGGACCGAAAGGTCTGAAGATGATTGCAGAGCGGGTTCACCGCTTGACAGCCATTTTACAAAAAAGCCTGACTGACATGGGTTTCCAGTGCAATGAACGCTACTTCGATACCCTCACCATCAAAGTCGGTAGCCAGCAGCAGGCTATCTATCAGCGAGCATTAGCCCACAACTGCAATTTACGCATCATCGGTAATGACAAACTGGGTGTCAGCCTTGATGAAACCACAACACCTGAAGACGTCATTGAACTATTTGATGTGTTTCTGGGTAAAGGCAAAGCACTGGATCTAGCCTTTATTGACAACCGAATTGCAGCAGGCGAAGCAACTGGCATATTAGCAAGTCAACGTCGTACAGATGAAGTACTGAGTCACCCAACCTTTAATCGCTACCACTCTGAAACAGAGATGATGCGATATATCAAACGCCTGGAAAACAAGGACTACTCCCTAGTTCACGGTATGATCCCTCTGGGCTCCTGTACCATGAAACTCAATGCTACTGCTGAAATGCTGCCTGTCAGCTGGCCTGAATTTGCCAATATTCACCCCTATGCTCCTAGAGATCAGGTTCGGGGTTATATGACTATGATCGAACAGCTTCAGGCAGATCTGGAAGAGATTACCGGTTATGACAAGGTCTCCATGCAGCCAAATTCTGGTGCATCGGGCGAGTATGCTGGCCTGCTGGCTATTCGCAAATACCAGGAATCCATTGATGAAGGTCACCGTAATATCTGCCTGATTCCCTCTTCAGCTCATGGAACCAACCCTGCATCAGCTGTTATGGCGGGAATGAAAGTCGTCATTGTTGAATGTGACAGTAACGGTAATGTGGATGTTGATGATCTTCGTAGCAAGGCTGAAGAACACTGCACAGACCTGTCTGCATTAATGGTTACCTACCCATCCACCCACGGTGTCTACGAAGAAGATATCAAAACCATCTGCGATATTGTTCACCAATTCGGTGGCCAGGTTTATATGGATGGTGCCAATATGAACGCCCTTGTAGGTGTGGCCCGCCCTGGTGAAATTGGCTCTGATGTTTCTCATCTAAACCTGCACAAAACTTTTGCTATCCCCCACGGCGGCGGTGGCCCAGGTATGGGACCAATTGGTGTTAAAAGTCACCTGGCACCTTTCCTGCCAAACCACTCAGTGAGCCCAGTTTATGAACAAGGTGGTATTGGCGCAGTATCTGCTGCACCTTATGGCAGCGCCTCCATTCTGCCAATCACCTGGCTCTATATTAAAATGCTGGGCAGCCACGGTCTTACACGGTCAACTGAAATTGCCATTCTTAATGCCAACTATATGGCAGAGAAACTGGCAGACCATTACCCTGTATTGTATCGCGGCCAAAACAATAAAGTCGCCCATGAGTGCATTATTGATATCCGCCCAATTAAGGAAAGCAGCGGTATTAGTGAGGAAGATATTGCCAAGCGCCTGATGGATTACGGATTCCACGCGCCGACCATGTCATTCCCGGTAGCAGGCACCCTGATGATTGAACCTACCGAGTCTGAATCCAAGGCAGAAATCGACCGCTTTATTGATGCCCTGGTCAGCATCCGTAAAGAGATCGACAAAGTTGAAAAAGGTGAGTGGCCAGCAGAAAACAACCCGTTAAAACTGGCTCCCCACACTATGGCAGACCTGGCTGATACTGAGTGGAATCGCCCCTATTCCAGAGAAGAAGCCGTATTCCCATCAGACGCTAGTCGTACAGCTAAATTCTGGCCTGCAGTTAACCGGGTTGATAATGTCTACGGCGACAGAAACTTTGTTTGTTCATGCCCTGGGATTGAGAACTATAAGTAAATATTTAAAATAGATTAATGAGAAGTTAATATCAGCTCGTATCTTGAGTATGCTACTACTGGTAACTGTCTCAATTTCGAGTTGATATAACTCAACAAATAAGAAAACCGATAAATATATAACATGTAGTTTCATTAATTAGTTTTTCTAATTAAAGGCTTGACACCCTCTCTAAGCTCTAAAATTATGTCTTTTATTTCCATACGAATTTGATCCAGCTCACGATTTAAATCTGTTTTTAGCACTTGAATATCATCTTTAGTTTTTTGTCGATTAAGCCTATTATCCATAGAAGTATTTTCAGAAATCGCTTTCATTTCATCCCTGATCGCATCACTGTAATTTCTTGACTGTTCCTCAATCAATGCCCCTCGGTTATATACTTGCTCCCTAACATCTTTGAGTTCTTCGAAAAGGGTGGATAAACTTGCATTAAACTCAGCTTTAGCATTGTAAAACAACTCATACTCTCTATGTATTCGTGATTTAAGATTTTCTATATCTTTAACATTACTGTTTATCTGAATTTGTATGGCGACCAGCCCACCTATTATGGTTAGTGAAATAACCAAAATCTGTAATATTTCACTTAGCCTTACTGACAAACCAAAATGAACATGTTCTTTTTTATCTTGTAAAGGCTTATCCATATTTACCACCATAAAAAATCAGAAATATCAAGAATGTTTAGTTTTGGGAATCAATACCTCCCTCCCCCAAACAGAAAACAGTGCCTAATAATTTTATATACTGGACGCTCAAGTGCCTAGCAGTTGATGAAAAAAATCAACCCACCATAATAAAATTTTATCTCGCAATTATCAGACTCCCCCTATAAAATTGAAAAACGCAATACCCCCAACAATCTGCAATACTATTGCAATCAAAAAACTTTCATCATTCAGTTTATTTATAGAACTTATCAATGCTATTAAAAAGCACAGCAATCCCCTGTTAAATTGTAAATTCTATCCCAATCATTCTTTCTTATTCACAAGAATATGATCTGGCAACATGTATTCAAGCTCATCAGAAAGATGATCTAGCGCCATCCAGCATGTTTTCAGTGAGCATTTCATATGCCTAGATAAGTCTGGACGACTGGCAGCCAACTCTTCATTAATTCTTTCAAGGGTAACTATTCAGCACCCAGTAAAGGAAGGTTGTCGTAATTCTTCATAGCTATAAGCAGGGCTTCGAAAACATTCTCACCCTGCTTTCTCGCCGATGAAACATAACTCCGTATCCGGCAGTACCATTTAGCCCCTTTTTCACTTCTGAAACAGCCAGATATTTTCTGCTTTACCTTGCCGTTGCGAACATCCTGCTCACTGCCGTTATTATCGAAGGGGATGTCAAAATCAGTCATGAATCTCAAGGTTTCTTCTTTAAACTCCACCAGTCGCTTGAAGAGGTTAAAGGCTTTGGTGTTTCTGACTTTATCCTCTCCAAGGCGTTGACGTCGTCGCTCCATGTACTCGGCTTCTTCGAGCTGTGCTTTTTTAGCAGTACGCTCGAAAAGCGAGTCGATACGCTTGCGGATAATTTCCGGCATAGCCTTCATGCCAAGCTTTTTGAACCCTTTCCTAAGATGGCAAGCCAGCCTTAACAAGCGTTGAAGCCGGGCTGCAAGATAATTGCAATCTCTGTCAACAACCCCCTGCAACTCCCTTAAGTGATGGGCGTTACAGAGCACATGGATGGCTGCGTAGCGAAAGTAGACTTTATAATGGTCATGCACAAGTATACCGGCAAATACCAGTAACACTCCCATTGCCTCAATAGCTTCATGACCTTTACTGGGGTCAAGGTGGTAGTATGTCCACTCCTCGGAACGAACGACATGCAGCCACCATAAAGAGCCCTTCACTCTCATGCCTGTTTCGTCAGCACCTGCAACTGGCACTTTTTTTAAGGCGTTAGCAATTGCTGCCTCTGTGCTAGCCAGACGGTCGTAGGCATTTGCCTGAAAAGTACAGATTGAACCGGGACTAACTTCAAGACCAAAAATATCGAAAAAGAATTGTGAAATGCGCTTGTACGGCATTAACTGGTATTGATACAGATAAACAGCCAGTGCTTGAGTGACCGGACCATACTGCACATACGAGTCAACACCCTTAGGAAAGCATGCTTGATTAGCATGTCCGCATGGGCATTCTTTGACTTCAGCCACATGCGCCGTTACTTCGAAACGGCCAAAACGTCCTGGATCAAATACCTGACGTTCAACAACGTCGGTTACTTTGATAGAAAGAAGCGACTGATGGCAAAGTACGCAGTTTTTAACCGAGTGATGCCGGATATGGTCTGGTTCCTCAGTTTGCTCCAGCGTAGAGCCTTTATGACCGTGTTGACCACCGGGCCTGTTATTTGACTTTTGCCTCAGGCTTTTGGGATTGGGTTTGTAATCTTCTCTATCACACTCAGGATTTTCCTCATTCTCACTGTCAGCATTTGAGTTTTTGGATGATGAGGGCTTATTGTAACCATCTGTAGACGGTGGCTTGCTGCTATTACGACTATTCATCTTGAGCTTATCAGCAAGCTCCTTGTTTTCATCCTCAAGACTCAAAACCTTCGACTCCAGCTCACCTACAGCAGCGAGAAGCAAGATAATGGCCTGTGTTTCGGGAGTAAACTGAGTCATGAAAACTTCTGGAAAAGGGTTTATATCAAAATGACATAAATTCGCGAAAAATCCAGATTAATCTGAGGAGGCTGAATAGTTACTTTCAAGGTCTTGTAAAAACTCAATCGCAGCTCTCACGGTAGATACTGGATGAGTATGAATTAAAGGATTCACTTGTCCCTTGCAGATACGGGCCATGGTAATGCTCCTAAGATGCTGGTAATAACCGGCTAGTAATTTGCTAAACTTCTAGACATTAAGGAAAGAAGGCTTACCCTAAATGCTAAGACATACTAGCGCTGGAGGAATTAGCATGTAACTAATCACACGTTAGTACGTCTTTGCGTAAAATGACAAAAATGTAATGGAAAGTCGATTTCCTTTTTTGGGAGCCAGGCAAGTTGGGGCAGGATCTATTTAACGAAAGGTTTATTGATGCTCTTAAACAATCTAAAAAAACTCAAAAGCAAATAGCCGATGAGGTTTCAGTCACAGAACAGACAATTAGCAAGTGGAAGAACTCATCACGCCAAATTAATCCACTATTTCTACCTAGACTTGCTAAAGCCTTGAACGTTTCTCTCATGTGGCTATGTGGAGGCACTGACAATCAAAATCAATTAACATACAGTGAAAACATTGGCCAAAAAGAGCTTTTAAAAAATTTGTCTGAGGCAAGTAAACATGCACTATTTACTTACCTCAAGTTAAAACAAGATAATAACTATAGCATTAGCTTGAGGCGAGAGGCCCGCAAACTATTTTGTATGATAGAGGAAGAGGAAGAATCCAGTATAGATTTAGAGGATGAACAAGAATAAAAGCAAAAAATAGATAGGCACTATTTGAATGTGATATCATTGTTTTAAAACAAAAAATAGCATTTTTCACTAAATAATATACACTTTGCAGTGTATACAGAAAACGGACATCAATCATTGACATGACACCCAAAAACGAGTACCACCATCAAAATGACAACATATGAATATAACCCAATTCGGATGTCGAAATGGAACAGATAAACTAGAAAATATACTCTCTTGCCAAAATCAGTTATTCGCATACTCAGTCTACCGTATAACTACCTACAAAAAACAAGGTTATATTAATAGGATAAATAGGATAGTCTCACTTAATGGTTTTAAAAACTAAGGAGAAACACTGTGCAATGGCAAGAACGTGTTCAACAACTGATGCATGAGCAGGGAATTAACCAATACACACTAGCTGATGCCACAGGTTATTCTCAACCTTATATTAATCGATTATTAAAAACTGATCGAAATATCAGTTTAAGCATTCTAAAAAAAATAGCCGATGCTTTATCTTGTTCTGTAGAATTCCTTATATCTGACATTGAACGTTCAGAACCCATTAGAAAAATACCTATTCTAAAGAAAGATCAAATAATGGACTGGTTACGTGATAATGAAACAATCCGAAATGACATTTGTCAGTGGCTACCCTCTTCTATTAAAGAGCTAAGTACCCTTGCTTACGCTACAGTTGTTTGGCATAACGATATGATTAACCCGGGAGGGGAACATTCTTACCCAGAAGGAACAATTATCATTATCGACCCTGAAAAACCTCGAGAAGCAGGTCAACGTATTATTGCCGAAACCGAAGATAAAAGAATAATATTTAGAGAGCTTAGAGCTTCTGCCAACGAATTATTCCTAGCAGCCCTTCAACCCGGATTTCCCATTATATCATTAGGAGCAAACTTCAATGCTAAGTGGTGTGGGGCTGTAGTAGCCTCTCTACATTTTGAAAGGTATGATAAAACATTATGAGTTATCGTTTTTTAGCATTGAACCATAAAAATAACCAATAATAGTAGAGACTATTGTACCAAGAACAAATCCCAAAGCGGTATCAGCAAAACGAACATTGGCAGGAGGAATAGGCATAAAGGTAATAAAGCCAATGTAAAGAGTGGCTGCACCAGACCAAAACCAGGCAAAAAAATAAATAAACTGTTTAGATAATCTATCTGCCTGCTGCAAAGCGACTTTTTGCAAACCTCGTGCATTTCTTTTATCCTCCATTACTAATTTCGATATTAAATACTCATGCTCAATTAATTTAATTTTTAGCTGCTGTCTTAGCATATCCTGAGCATTCAGTTTTTGAAGAATAGCCTTCGGTTTCTCTTCTCCAGTCATTTGCTTAGCATCTTCAACAATAATCTCAGCAGCTTCTTCCCCTCTTTCTCCCTTAAGGAAGTGAAGAAATTTTTCATCCAGTCCTGTAGCCTTAAGAATAGATGAGGCAATACCAATTAACGTTAACGGATCCATACCTAACACCTTGGCCACTGCCCTGTTTCCATCATTCTTACCAGAGTCTTAGCGCGTTGCCCAACCTGGTGGTGCCATCTTGACTGTCGCATTTCTCTAGCAGCTCCCATATAGTCCCCCCTTTCAAGCAAAGCCAAAAAACGCCTAAATGTTGATAATACAGGTAACCCCATATTGTAATGCATAAGTAGTCACTCAAACGAAATCAGATATTCTTGACCAAATAGATCAAATACACGTTTGACCTCTTGCTCAAATTCCTTGAAGTTCATTATTGTCAGTAAGTTCAGCCATTCATATTTCACTTTCCTCCACAATATTTCTATCAGATTGAGTTCTGGTGAATAGGTCGGTAAAAAACAGACTAAGAGCTTTTTCTCAATCGCCCAGTCTATTACTCTTTCTCTGAAAAGTTTGCTGGTATGAATGCTGGCATTATCCACCATGACGATAGTATAGCGATCATTAGAACTGTACTTGGGATCTTCCATCCTGGTGGCAAAATCATCAAAGACACTGATAACCGTTTCGCTGTTAACACAACCTGTTACTGGGTAGTAGAAAAGGTCATTGGCACGATTCATAAACCCCAGCACATTGATACGCTTGCTTTTTACAGAGGGTATTTCTAGCTGTGAGCCTTTTTCTTGCCAACCATAGGGGACACAAGGCTCTTGGCTAAAACCAGATTCATCAAAGTAAAACAGATTGACAAGCCCTTTATCCTCAGCATTTTGAGCCTCTTTCAAGGCAGACTGGCAACACCTGAACTGCTCCTCGTTGCGCTTATGACTGCAAGCCTTACGAAACCGCTTATAAACAAGTCCCAGCTTTTTTTAAAAGTCTCGACAAAGTTTGTTTTGAGGCAGTCTTCCCGGTTTCCTCTGCAATCTTTGTTTGAACATAAGCCAGCCTGCGAGGTTCCTCGGAGACAATCTCTCTAATGCGTTGTGCTTCCTGGTCAGTATAGATAGGTGGTTTACCACCCTCATGTTTTTTGTACAGACCGCGAAGGCCATAATCATCCCAGGCATCAATCCAGTCAGATACTGTCTGATATCGAACTTCAAATATTGCAGCAATCTCGCTCATAGAATAACCACGTATACTGAGTAAAACAGCATGAGCCCTTTCCCTTAGGTAAGGATATGGCCCGTGCCGGAGAGCTTCTCTCAATGTTTTTATGACTGCGACATCGGTTACTGGATCAACAGTTTTCATCGTGACAACAGCGAGATTAATGGTGTTTGGCAATGAGTATAACCAAATTGGAATGGAGATGTTTTTTATAAATACGGACGTACAGTTATTTTTATCTGTTAGCAGTTGCGTGACTACTTAATAATAACGATGCTTATGTTGTGCCGCTAACAAAACCAAGAACCATTGCTGAAAAACTGCTCAAAATAGTCTCTGATGAAGCGGCTGAAATTCCAGACTTTCGCAAGAAAAGTCAACATGACAAAATTGCCCTTCATGATGCGGTCATGAGTGGCCTTGCTGTCATGCACCTGAAATACCCTTCGTTGCTGGCTTTTGATCAGGATTGCGTCAATAAGCCCGACAGGCTCAAGAACTTAAAGTCGATGTACAATGTCAGCAACGTCCCCAGTGATACCTATCTGAGGGAGCTGATTGACCCTATAGAAACGCGCTATTTCAGGAAGTTCTTTACCCGCTTGTTTGCCTTTGTGCAGCGATCTGGCCAACTTAAGCAGTTCACTTATTTTGAGGAAGGGTATCTTGCGCCTATCGATGGTACGGGGCACTTTTGCTCAGGGAATATTAGCTGTCCTGAGTGTTGTGTAAAAAAGGCGGACAGCAAAAATCCGCAATACTACCATCAGTTACTGGCCTGCTGTCTGGTAAGGCCGGGCAAGAAGGAAGTATTGCCTTTAATGCCTGAGCCCATCACCAAACAGGTTGATGCGTCAAAGAATGACTGTGAGAAGGTAGCGCTCAAGCGGCTATTGGCGAATTTATCCAGAGAACATCCCCACTTGCCACTGGTTCTTACTGTTGATGACCTGTACTCAGATGGACCGACCATCAAGTTGGTGAAGTCCTTTGGCTATAGCTTCATTATGGTGGCAAAGGACTCAACACATGAGTCGTTATACCAGGCCGTAGATGAGCTTGATTGTGCAGGCAAAGTGGTACGCTACGAATATACCGATGAAAAAGGATTTACCCACTGGTTCCGGTTTGTAAATGGTGTCCCCATTAACAAGTCACACCCGGATGTGCTGGTTAACTATCTCGAATATATAGAAATTGATCCAGAGGGCAACAAGAAGTACGTCAACACCTGGATCACCGATATTGAGCTTTCAGCCGAGAACGTGAATAAGTTCATGCGAGGAGCACGCGCTAAATGGAAAATTGAAAACGAAACGTTCAATACACTGAAAACACAGGGCTACCATCTCGAACACAGTTAACTGACCTCCGGCATAGCCGGAGGCTTATAGGGTTACGCCCTCTAAGGGCTTTCATTGCGCCCAAGGGCGCTTACCAATCAAAATCATGTTGATCTCTACTTCTATCATTCTTTTCTTGATCGCGGATATATCCCCGCACTACATCTTCATCAAGCCCAACTGTTGATACAAAGTAACCTCTTGCCCAGAAATGCTCACCGCTAAAGTTTCGCTG
Source organism: Endozoicomonadaceae bacterium (assembly GCA_965224475.1). GTDB lineage: Bacteria > Pseudomonadota > Gammaproteobacteria > Pseudomonadales > Endozoicomonadaceae > Endonucleibacter. Next base: position 351,245 of record CBDCZK010000006.1, read on the forward strand.
CCGACCTTTAAAGTTTTTCGCAATCTCTATTGCGCACTTACCCTTCAAGTAGCCAACAACACGTGATACTGGATATTTTGGCGGGATACTGACGCACATATGAACATGATCAGGCATCAAATGTCCTTCCAATATTTTGCAGCCCTTCCTTCTGGCAAGCTCATGAAAAATCTCTCCAAGAAATCTGCGAAGGTTCCCATATATCACCTTCCTTCTTTTCTTCGGAATAAAAACAATATGATACTTACAATCCCAACGGGTATGAGCCAAACTCTTGTAATCTCGCATAGGTTTTTCCTTCAATTTTCTTGGTCGAAAGCTGAAGGTTAGCTACTGACGCTACGGTCAAACCTATGTGAGTCACCCCGGCATAGCCGGGGGTTTATCAATGTTAATTACGGGCACGGAAAGCAGCATCTGGCCAGCAATCTGGCATGCCTGACTTTTACGGCCTTCCTCATCAACCAGATAGAGCAACTGTCTTGCAAGCTTTTCCAAGAAGCGCTCAAGGCAAAGAAGTCTAAAAAGGCATTGTGGCATGCCATACGAGGGCTGTTTGACTGGTTCTGCATTGATAACTGGACAGACGTATTCACAGCCATCATTGAGGAGCGAAGTGTGAGCTTGAAATTGCTGACAGTCGATACGACATAGAGAGTTGATGTTAGCCCTGTGACCTGTGTTACCAGCCATTTAAACCAACTGCCGATATAGCAGCAGCCTGGCTCTATTCATCCTCTATAAAGTCATTTTTAATTAACTGAAAATGTGCCAATCGGAATCTAGTTTGCGGGAATTGCTGAAAAGGTGTAGGCATGAAGTCAATTGCGATATCAATTAAACGTTCTAACTAAAATATTTCGCCAAAGGGTATAGCTCAAATAGATTATGGTTCTAGCCCGGATATTTCATAAACTGCCCTGAGCATCGCGCAGGACGTTGTGGCTCTAGGGAGTTTTGCGAAGGAGCGCCGTACCGGGGAGTACGGTCGACTGAGCAAAACTTTCATAGAGCCGCAAGAGACAAGCGAGGCCAGGAGCATGTTTATGAAATATCCGGGCTAGTGAGTCACGGTGATTCAATCACGCTTTGCTTGCCTTAATCAGATTTAACAGTAAAGTTGCTGTTTAAAAATCGTCCCTTACCTTCATAGTCAGAAATAGGGTCTGTGCCACCGGCAGGTGGGGGGATTTGGGCAGGGGTTAGCACTTGAAACTTGGCTTGAAACTCCATACCTTCCAGTAGCACCTGCTGGCTATTCACCTTTACGTGGCCCTGCTGGTCTTGTGCCAATTCTTCTATTGTTAGTATCCCCACACCTGGAATGCTAAAGGCTGATGATGTATAGGGACAGCCCGGAACCTGGACCTGTTGAATATCATCCACTACACAGATACGCCGGCTATTCAGGGTTACGCTATTAGAGGCCATCAGCACACCTGGTAGAATAATAACCATGGCGGGTGTGAACAGTGGTTCAAATAAGACCTGGTCACCCTCAGCTAAGATACAGTCTGTCATTTTTGTTACCCGAACAATTTAAAATGATTTATTACAACCTTGTGTCCATGACTTCAGGTACTAAGCGATCATTCAGTTGATTATTTAATTTTATATAGGTTTCTGTTTCAGAACTTTCCGGTACGCCTACCTCATCAATCGATATAATCCCAGGGTTAATACCCATTGCTGCATATGATTCAATGCTACTTGCTATCTCTTTGCTTCCCTCTGTTGCTAACTCCTTTATTCCTTTAAAGGGACGTGGAGAAAAAGGCATATTTGTCTGTGTTATGGTGATTCGATCATCATTGGGGTCGCTCTCCTGTGCCCTTCTCGTTAGGAAGTCTGCCATTGCTTTGCTATCTGATGTTTTCCCCCATTCCGTATTGACACTGCTTTTATAATCAAAAAGATATTTATCTCTACGGCTTGGTTCTTTTATTTTACTCAGATCTTTATACATAATCCCAATGTTTTTGCCCTGATGGATGGTTTCCCCAATAGTCATAGTTCCGAGTGGTTTGCCATTATTAATAATGAAGTTTCTTCTATTTGAGTAGAACACTTTATCGAAAAAGTCTTCTCTATCTTTATGAGGTATAACAAGTTTTATCAAGAAAAGTTGATTTTGATTTTTTTTAGCATAATTTATTAATTTTTGTGTTTCTGCTACGGCATCATTACTTGTGTTGCATAAAGGGTCAGTATACTTACTTGGGCTGTGAACAAAGTGATAGGACTTACCTAGCCCTTTATTTACTCTTATATCAAAATACCTTACACCAGTGTTTGCCTGTTCTTCCAGGTTCAGTGACTGGCTTTTAAATGCCCCCGGAAGTAATCCCCCTAATTTAGGGGTTGTGCCTTCAGCTTGTCTTCTGTACTTACTATAGCCATAGGTTCCCGCATCATGAGAGCCAAGCATGGCTATGTCTGAAATTTTAGTCGAAGATTCAAAGTCAGCAGCAGGGAGTATTCGTTTATCCGCGTCTGTTTTGGCAGGTATGGGATTTTGCTGAGCTGCTAACAGATGATTGCCGATAGGACTAACTTTCTGGTAAGAAATGCCTTTAGCTCCCTTAAAGATATTAGCTTTATCAATTTTTCGGGCTTTCTCTAAGTTAAAACCTTGATCTTTCATATGGGTTTAACCTTTAAATTAAAAAAACACTCTTATAATGATCATGAATGCCGAAGCACTTATACTTTATACTTTGCCTAATAAATTTAACGAAGTATTATACTCACCCTGCTCATGAGTGTTTTTGATCAGATAATGAATGGCTACTAGTAATGTATTTGCTTGGTTAGGAGTTTCATCAACATTAATATCCATGATAGTTACTCTTTTTTCATAAACTGTAATAGCATCCTCTAGCGTGCTTTTAATACGATTTATTAAACCATCATCAATATTCTCAAATAAAAACTGTTGCAAGTCACAACCATACTCTGGTTCCATCACCCGTTCGCCTGGCAATGTACTTAACAATATCTGTAGGCTCTGCCTGATATTATTATACCCGGCTGTCATTTTAACACCCTTACTATAATTAAAAACAATAGGAAAGTGCCAGCCATTACCATAAATAGAGTTAACAGGCATCTTATTAATACCTCAATTGATTAATTTACGCACTTGGTTATTTAGAATCCTAAGTACCTATTCATATGGAATCGAATATTTCTGGCTTATTGGTCAGGTGCTATGCAAGGCGCAACGACGGGAGCATAGCCGTAGCTATGTGACTATAGTTTCAACGCGGCAGAGTGCCTGATAAATAAGTCAGAAAATATGATTTCATGTGAATGGGTACTTATATCCTTGTCATTGACTCAAATACCTATGCCAGATGCTATTGTGTGGGCATAGTAATGAGACAAATATAGTATTTCAAATAACCATAAACTGATTGGATGAACTAAAAGCAACGAGTCTAAAAAATGAACTACCCCGGAGCAAGCTCCGGGGTATCAAGTTAGCTCTGAGTAGTGCGCAGCAAGCTGCGGGGAATTAAATCCTCAGAGATTAAAATACAGCATTGGCCATTAATGCTTCCAGGCGGTCTTGCACTGGCCTTTCATCCCTTTCATCATCATTATCTGTGACCCGGTATATTCGCTTCTGACCATTTCTAACCGCAAGCGAAGAGCGTACGGGTTCACCAGTGTGAGGTCGACAGCAACACACATAAATATCTTCATAATGATTGTTTGACTGGGCTAATGCATTCAACACATCTCTTAAAGTAACCGTATCTCCTCTATTTCGAATCGTTAGCCAATCAACAACAGAACTTTTATCTGAAATGCTGCGCTCAATATCCTCATATCCATAGTTGATCTCGTCTTTCTTATACTCATTTTTTGGCTTTTTCCCTACGAGTGGGTCCGGTGTATGATAACCTTGAACTTTTAATAACTTATAATTTGGAATACCTGTTCCTTCGGTATATTGTTCTACTGCTTTTTTGTCAGGCCTTTTATAGAAGCTTTCATCAATACCTAATGACGCTGATAAAATCTGATTGTTTTTTACGAAAAAATGTATATTAGTGTTTTCAGGTACGGTTACATAGTCTTTTTCACCACCAGGTGGTCTGCCGCCATGTGCATGTACCATCAGCTTTCTTTCTCTGTTAAAACTCAGGTCTGGTCCCTTAAATAAATAAAAATTTCTACCAATAGCTTTCCTAGTACAGGCTGGCTGGGCTTGCATGGACTGATTTGATACTCCACCAAGCTGAGAAGTTATTCCTTGCCCTGCCATGTCTGCTGTTTGTGTACCAGAAACATTCGGTTTACGGGAAAATAGGGGTAAGCATCCTGTTCGTTCTGGCATATCGATAAAACCTAAATAATTAATTTCTGTTCCTGATTTGTATTATGGGTATTTTGAAAACTTCTAAAAAATATCTGTATTGTGTTTCGTTAACGAGCATCAGACTCTTGAGTCAAATGTGAAATATCAAAAAGATAGGGAGGCACAGTTAAGCTATGAACCCTGTTCAACTCTGTGCTATCGCATGGTTTTTGATTTGCTCCAAATATTAAGGCTGGGTTAACCACCATTCCTGAGGTGAGCCGCGATCCTTGAGCTAAGGCATCACTACGTAACTGTTCAATAGCCTGAACAATATTAGGATTATGGGGGCGACTAGCGATCATCCCATTAAGCGTTTCAGAGCAATCACGTGCCATTTCTGCCACTGAGGTTGCAGCAGCCATGGTTTCAGGGACATCAAAATCAACTGGCTTCTCTTGGTACTTGAGTATTTCAAGCTCTTTGGCAATAGCATCCTTAGTCGATATCACAACAGCTCCTAATAAGGGTACCTGACCTGTCGGATCATTATGAAAATAAGTACGCTTCATATCCATACTGCCAAGGCCAATATCAACATCAAAATAATGCCTTCCCATTTCCCTTTTTTTTCTCTTTGAGCCAGTTAACCGCTTTATGAACGATGATTCTTAAATCGCTAAACCTAAGCTTTCCTCTTGATCTCTCTATTTCTCGTTTTCCTAAGAGCCGGTCTAATTTGCCTAAAGGTTGTGGGTCTGGTTCAGCTAACTCCTCAATAGAACGGTGAAGGTTCAGACCAGTTGATAGTATTCTCGGAATATAAATTCACCGATTACCTTGTCGTGAACTTCTTCTGATATTGAAAAGCAAGTTGTTCGTCGTGCCAACCTCTTAAGCCTTATTCTAAAGTTCAGGTTTTGGCGCTCAATCCGCTGAGTAAAATGCTTTCCTACCACATGACGTTTTTTTGGTAACAGTCTAGCGTAAGATTTCCAGTCATCTGTACAGTAAAACTCAAAGTGATAAGGTGCTAACAGTTTTAATAGCTTCTTAAGGGTTGCTTCTGTCCTGCGCCCGAAAGCATGAGCAATGACCCGTTTAAATCTCGGCTCCCAAGCATACCAAAGCCACCGTTGGTTTTTCTTATTACCAACAAAGCTCCACTGCTCATCCATCTCGCAGAGAAGTTGTACTTTCGAATTCTCAAAGGGGAACTGGGTTACCTGCGGTGGGGAGAGTTTTTTAAATGAGCTATAACGGTTGTTCGACTGATAGCCAGCACCCGCTCAATATCTCTGACACCGGAGCCATTATGGGTAAGCTGTACAATTTTCTCATGGGTTCCTGGCTGGTTTGCATTGTAGAGGTAGTCAAGCTGGAAGCTCTTGCCACAAAGTCGGCAAAGGAATCGCTGAAGACCAGAAGGAGCCTTGCCATTTTTAACAATGTCGTCTGATCGGAGGCAATGAATACAAGTAACGTCGATAACAGCCATGAGAATATGAACAAAAACAGTGATACTATCGGAATATCAACGCATCTGCACCTTCACTTCTGGAATATAAAAACGCTTTTTAATCTATCAATTTTTCAAATCAACCTGTGCTCCCTGAACAGAGACTTTGGACTTTGCATTTAAATCAAGGTTTTCGTTTCCACTCACTGTAATATTGTTTCCTTCAACTTTCATATCGCCTTTAGAGACCATATCAATACTGTCTTTTATTAATAAACCATCCTCATCAACAGTGAGTTTTGCTGTTTCCTCCTCTGTATTAAGCTCGAGATTTAATGCCTTATTTTCACCTTTCACCTGTATTCCCTTCCTACGGGTATCGATTGCACCTGAATCAGATAGATAAGGTGGTTTATTTTTAGGATTATACATACTTCCTAAAATAACAGGATAGCGGGAATCCTGGTTAAAAAAACCCAACACCACTTCATCACCAGGCTCAGGATGAAAGCAAAACCCAGCTTCATTACTGGCATAGGGTAATGACAATCGAGCCCATAGTGCCTCTTCCTGCTGGTGCAGCGCAGGTACTTTGACTCTGATCCGATACCAGTCTTTCGGGTCTTTTTCTTCGCTATCTTCAACAACGCCAAGTTGTAGACCGAGCATCCCTGAAGCTGAAAGGTGAGTATTGACCCGATCTGGCGTTAGCCCAAAAAAAAGCGACGTTCTCCAATAGCCCTTGCTGATATGCTGGCGAACCTCGGTTATTAAGTTACTGCCACTAAACTGGTCGCCAAAGTCCTTTAGCTCCAGTCTGTCCCCCAGTTGGTAATCATTACTGCCATCCACCATAATTTGCATACGTACTGCCTGGATACTCTGGTTGAGTAATTTCGCCGCACCGGCAGCATCATTTTCATCGGAATTCATAGGTAGAGCCCAGGCAAACGGCCACGTGATATTAGCGAGAGCGCCTTGCATATTTTCTGGATCAAGCCCCCCTCGCCCAAGGCGGATACCATCCGCTTGTACCGGCTCAGTCATCAGTTGATTGTTAAGATCCCAAACGGATGTGTGGATACTGCTAGGCTGTTCACTACAGTCCTGCAACAGTTCGATTTCTTCTATGCCCCTACTATATTTATCTGCCGTCTCACCTAACAATATATGTTTATGTTCCGCCCTATCAACGTCTGGCCTGGCTATTTGTAGTTTCCCATTCTGTTGAGGAAACAACCAGGCTCCAGAGGCATCAAGCCTCTGCTGAATAAAGTCCCAGTCACTGCACTGGTACTGAACCATCTGGTCATGCTCTGTATCAACATCATTGATTCCGGAATGCTTGATATTTTGATCATTAAATATATTTGCAATAATCGTTTTATCTGATTTATTAGCGTAGACCTTGCTTTTTACACTGCACTGCAAACGCTGTAGTGGGTGGTTTAATTTCAACAAAACCTTAACCAGCCCATCGTCTCGGCCAATTTTCAGACTCTGATTGACCACATAGCCGTGAAACAGGGTTGTATCTGATGTAAGCCGGATAGTCACCTCTTTGCCTGGCTTGCAAGATGCCAAATCCTTATTGAGGTCAGTGAAACGATTGGTTTTCGTAACAGGGCTATTCAATGTTAGCTCAGCCCATGGAATGCGATTGACGGCAAAGCAGCTCTCAAATCCTTCCAGCTTTAACTTTTCCAGCTCCTTTTTTCCTTCTCCAAAGAGCAGCTCTATCGTTGGTATTGCCATAATGCTACCCCTTACTTCGATGGAATAACAAGAGGGGTGCCACTCTTGATATCACGAATACTGGTTAATTGATTAGCTGCTGCTATTTGCAAGTAGGCACTGCTACTACCCAGTGCAGCCATTGAAACACCATCCAGGCCGACTTTTTCAGGTTTATCCATTACTTGTACTTTGTCCAATACGCTGCCTTTAGAGCCAGTCTGTAATGCTTCTGATTGCTCTGCCAAGAATTTGGCTGACAGTGTCGCACGCAACGGTGCTCCATTTCGGTCAAACAAGTCGTAATTAATTGCCATGGAAGCAAGCCGTCCGGCAAAATATTTCTGTCCTCCCCAATTCATTTTCCCCCAATAAATCGTAACAAATGGTGGTTCGAGTGTATGGGATTCAATTTCACAGCAGTGTTGCCGAAACTCTTCCAACAGTGGCTCAAGCCCAGTTCGTCTTAATTTTTGCGGTGTTGCATCAAACAATAAATCCAGAGAAAGTGTCGTTGGTATTGGCTTGCAAAAACGATTAATAGTCGTACTTTTATTAATCCATGCAGGACTTTCATAGTCATTTTCAAAACCAAGATTAACACTTTCCGGATTATATAAAACTGAAATCCTATCCCCAATTTGAGTTTTTCTATCTCTATCCCTAAAAGCTTCAATTTCCAATTTCAGCAGTGCTTGATTTGCAGAAATGGCCATTATCTACGCCCCCACTCTTGCCTGATTTGTTTCATGACCTCTCGGCTTATATCATGAATTAATCGTTTCCTTTCGGTTCGATTTCGAGAATTTTGATAGTCTGGCACTGTATTTTCCGTACTATCGGTTACACTTGCATTAATAACTAATTTTCTGACTTCAATAGTCATATCAACCTCTAAAAAAAGTATTAAGTTTCTAAATAAACAGAAAAACATGAATATTATGGAAATTGGCTGATAGTTTTAACTGAAAAACAGCTCAGGCAGCAGGTAAACCAACCCACAACAGGCTTTCATAATTTAAAGACACATTATCTACCAGAACCTGGTTGCTGCTAGCATCTAAAGCACTTGTTTGCCAACTAACAGGTACAACATTACGTAACAACCAACAAAAGCCCGGAAGATTCTTGCTATTCAATAGCATAATTAATACATTAAATGGATTAAGGTCAAATCGCTGAATCACCTGTTCAAATATCTGCACGGCTGGCGTGATAAACATTGACCCACCGCTGAGGATTAATGTTTGCGGCTCACTGGCTATAGGTAGAGCTATCATTTGAGAATTTTGCCCGCCTTCTCGATAACTGCGAATATTGAGATGATTACTTAAACCAGAAACTTGTGAAAATGGGATATCAATAGGGCTAACTAACTCATCAATCAAAAAACTTACAATAAATCGATGAGATACAGGCAAACTATTTATTGCTGTCATAGGCTTTGAACTCGAAAGAAAATATAATTAATCATTAATAAAGCAGTGCATTTGCATAATTTAACCACCCCCACTTAATTTGTTATTAAATCCCAGTCTGTAATACAATATTTACTTTTATAAACTCTGCTGGATGCATTAGTGCCAGCGCGACTTCAACAATTAAATTTCCTGATTTTATATCATCAGTGTCCATGGTTTTTCCAAGTCCTACATTAACCTGGTATGCTTCCTCTTTTTTACTTCCTCGTAAAGCACCCTGCTGCCACAAAACCTGTAACCAGGACTCAATGGTCGCCTGTACCTTTAGCCAAAGCACTTCATTGTTCATTTCAAAAACGCTGAATTGTGCCATTTCTTTGGTTTTTCTTTCTATATGGCTAACCAGTCTTCGCATTTGGATATATTCACGCTCTGGTGAAATGTTGCTGTCAGGCTCGGGATTATATACTGTTTTTACGCCCCACGGCCGAACGCCCCTTCCAGGAAAGCTCTTAATTATATTGACATATTGACTCAATGTATCATCAACAATCCCTTCATCCGTGACTGAAATCACACAATTAAATGCCTTATTCGCTGGAGGCTTCCAAATGCCTTCAGATTCATCCAGTGAACATATCAGCCCAGCCATCGCTGCTGAAGGAGGAAGAATGATATTTTTATCACGATCATCTTTATAATTGGTTACTAAATAAGGCCACCAGGCAGCACCATAAGATGAAAGTGATTCATCCAGTTGCGATAAGGCCTCAGGATAATTCTCTATCGTATCCAACAGGGCAAAGCAATGGTGCTTTTTACAACTACTTAAAATGGTATTTACAGCTTTGTGAAAACAGGCCTGACGGTAACGATTACCCTCCCACTCTCCGCGCCAGTAAGGGGCGTACTCAAAAAAAGCAGTAAGGTCTGGTATGGATAGTAATGTAATATCACTGGATTTTGCTAATGCCTTATCAATACCATCATTAATTAGTAATTCATCTATCCGTTTCCCTTTCTTAAAACATGAAAATACATCATTAGCTGGAATAATAGAATAAACATAACAATAACGACCACCATTATCGAAGAACAGTTTAACAGCATCATATAATTTGAATAACTGTTGTATTATATTTTTATCCTCGTCATTTTTTGCCAATTGAAATAAATCTTTTTTTTTGTAAGTTTGCTCAAACTGATTGTAAGACTGAAAATACTCCAGATTTCCCTCATCATTACTATTAGCACAATCTTTACTTTTTGGTAATGCTCCTATAAATAACGGTACAGCTGTTGCATTCTCCATGGTTGCTGGCGGTAAAATGGTTTCCTCCAGGCTCACTGTTGGTATTGAGTTATTCATGGAAACAACCTTTCTGCAGTTGATACGGCTCTAAACAATCAATCTAAAGTAACTTCATAAACTTTTTAGTGATTGAATAGATCAGAATATATTAAGTAGACCACATCCAACAATAGGAGATAATCTTCTGTTTAAAAAAAGTTAAATAAAATTAACTGGTTTGTAGATAAAAAAAGGTAAAACTGACTTTATTTACTAAAAAGCAAATGATTTTGAATGTCAGTTTTTACCCTTTAAAACAATACAGTTTATTAAGCCGCCCCACTGACTTTCTGTAAAAATTTCAGAATAATAAATTCTGCAGGTTTAACAGCAGCCATACCCACTTCTACTATCATTTGCCCATCGTTAACATTTTCAGGCGTCATTGTTATACCTAAACCGATATGCACATAGAAAGCCTCTTTTTCACTACTGCCCATCAAACCACCCTGGCGCCATATATTACGTAGGTATACGACAATAGCAGATCGTACCCGCTCCCAGGTAGGTTGGCTATTTGGCTCAAAGACAGCAAAACTCATAGCGGCCTTAATATCCCGCTCTGCAGCAGAAAACAGCCGGCGTACAGGGATATAGCGCCAACTTTTATCACTGGCATTGGTATCCAGTGTTCTGGCACCCCAGATCAGATTCCCTTTACCGGTAAACTGACGAATGACATTAATGCCATTTTCATTCCAACCACCTTGCTGATCATCAGTAACATAGTTTGTTAAGGCTTTGACAGAAGTGAGTGGGATATTGGCAGGGGCTTTCCATACTCCACGCTCACGGTCTGATCGGCAGTAAGCACCAGCAACAGCAGCAGTTGGAGGGATATCCTTTTCGTATACATAACTTTTTTTAGAGAGCTGCTCAATTCCAGCCTTTATTTTAGTTTTTTGATTATCACTGAGTTCTTTAAATTTCTTACCAGTAGCAAAACTCGTATTTACTTTTATATTTTCGTACTCTTCCTCCCTAAACATAAACATTAACGGATATTCAGTCTTTAATTTTGGGTAGTAGCCTGCTCCATACATAGCATTATCATCTGATAATTTAGTATTAGCCTCCATATTAAAAAGACAAAAATAGCCTGCATTGTTCTTACACAGTGAAAGTAGTTTACTATAGATCTTTTGTTCAGAGCAAACTATCAGTGAAATATCATCATATTTTTGAATGGCTTCCATTATTTTATTGGTTGTATTAGTTGCATTAAGCTCCCTTTCATTACTTTGTTTCTCAGTTTCAGATTCATCAATAGTAAAGTGTTCTTCAGGAAAAGACAGAATATAACAGCGACCTCCACCATTATCAAAATAATGACGCACTGAAATATCGAATTCATTCACTTGCTCATTTAATTCAACCACACTAACCTTAGAGTTGTCCTTATTATCATATTCATCAAAAAAGTATGAGCGGTCGGAAATTTCATCCTCATCACTTGTACTGGATACCCCCTTTGCTATGGTTATGCTCTTATTCTCTTCGCAATAATAATAAATATAGCCGCTAATACGAACGTATTTGTTATCAGCTGTTAGTTCAGTCTTATTTATTAAAAGCTTCTCTACACTGGAATCTGCAGGCGGTTTAGTTTCTGGTGTAGGGGGTACAGTTCCACCTTCATCTTGGTTGCCATTTTTATTCTCTCCAGAGTTCGCTTGTTCATCCCCCAGTTCTACCGCATAGGCTGTTGATCCTCCGCTTGAAGCTGAAGATTTAGTGTATGTATAAGATGAGAAGACAAAGTCTTCACCATTATTTATAAGGGTTATTGTTTTTTCACTTGATTCAACGGTTACATCACTGAAACCAATAGCGTTTAATCTTTCTTTGATATTATCTTCTATCAAATTGTCGTCATCACTAAAATCAGTTGCAGTAATCTCAAAATAGCTGTCGTTTAGTAAAAATGATATTTTATTCTCTCCAATCGCTGGGACAGTTATTTTACATTTATTTTCAGATTCAAAATAAGCATCAATTTTACCTCCTATATTATCATTTAGCTCTTTCGCTATAATATCAACCCCACCTTTATTACTGATTGAAAGACTTGCACTGTCCAGTCCAATAACTATGTTATAGACGTTATTATTAATTAATGCAGATGGATTATTGTAAGTTTCTCTATCTTCAACACTGCCGAATGCTTTCTTCTCAAGAGACCGGCCCTCATCAAAAACAATAACTTCTGTTTTTGACTTAGATAACTTTGATACACTGCAATTAGTATTCTTGGGAAAAGTCTTGTTATATTCGAGCCAGCTATCAACTGGTTTAACTTCTACCGAAGTACTGGACGGCCCAATAAAAACGGGTATCGCTGTAGCTGACTCATTAACAGACAAGGCCAAACTGTAAGGCTCTTGAACAATAACGCCTGGTGCTGTATTTTCGGTAATCATAACAAAACCTTTATAGTTAACAATTAATATCAATTCAACTATCTAACTTCGTCATGAGAATAGTTAGAAGGTGCAATTGGTATAACAATTGTTTAAAAAATGATTGGGTGTTTCAATCTAGGAAGTTGTAGCTGAAGGCAGTAAAAATTCACACTGTTATTTAATTTATAGTCTGCCTTCAGCAAGGCTAATCATTGTGCAATTAATAAAACTTTAATCTGGTTTTAGTAAGTACTATTTACCTATTAAAAATATCAACTATTTGGTTTCATATTAACCTTGAATATTTTTCTGTGAAAGCCTCAGAATGATAAATTCTGCTGGCCTTACTGCAGCTAAACCAATTTCAACAATCATTTCTCCATTATCAATATCATTTTGTGTCATAGTGACACCTTTGCCAATATGGATATAGTAAGCTTCTTTTTCTGAACTACCCATCAACCCACCTTGTCGCCAGATTCCTCTTAAATAGGTATCTATAGCCGCACGAACCCGCTCCCAGGTTGGTTGACTATTGGGTTCAAACATAGCAAAACTCATTGTTTTGGCAATATCTTTTTCGACACTGCAGAATAACCGCCTGACCGGTACATAACACCACTGCTTATCTTTATTATCAGCTAAAGTCCGAGCGCCCCAAATTAAACTTCCTTTACCAGTAAACTGCCGAATAACATTAATAGATCGGTTCTTAGTATTTAAAATGCCCTGTTGTTCATCTGATAATTTAGCTTTAGGTTTATATCCCTGAAGTGCTACATTAGCGGGTGCCTTCCAAACCCCTCGCCCACGATCAACAGTGCAGTAGAGCCCTGCTACAGCACCACTTGGAGGATATGGACCACCGTCCTCAGCTGTAGACTCTAGCCAAGGATAATAGATAGCACCGTATGTTGGATTAACAACACTTGAAAATGTATCACAGTATTTTGGGATAGAAGCTACCGTGCCATCTTCTTTCATATCTTTATGTGTATCTAAAATTGCAAAACGACCCTTTCCTGGGCCACATTGATTAAGCATATCATTAATAGTTTCAGTCTCAGTGTTCCCGCCAGCCACAAGCAAAGTGACATCATCCAATTTTGGAATTTCTTCTGCAATTTTATTTTTTCCCACGATATAACAGTAACCACCTCCATTTTCAAAATAACTTTTTACTGTCTTTCGAAGATTGTCGTCATTTTCAGCATCTTTTAATTTATTTTCGTCACCTTTATTTAGTAAAAATGATTGCCATGAGTCAATTTTTACATACTTTTTGGTTAGTGAAGAAGAAATTATTGCCGGGACTGCTGTAGATGCATGATTCACAGACAGCGTTAAATCTTTTGGCTCTTCTACATAAACACCAGGGTAACTAGTAGTAGTCATGAATAATACCTATTTAACCAAAGTCAAACCTAGACCCAACTCCTTTTAGTGAAACTGAACACTTAAATGCTCTGCGACCAGACTAAGCTCTTCAATAGCCACCTCATTACTGGTTGCATCAAAACTGGGAGCTGTTAATTTTGTAGGAAAGGCATTAGACACATTCCAGGTAACCAAAAGATCTTCACCAGACTCATTGGTTAAACTAATGGAAATATCTTTTTTCTCTACCTGGTTTAGCGATATTGATGTTAGCCAGTCATAGAGCTGGCTTTTACCTTTCACCATACCCCGTTTCAGGCTTACATTGAGGGGTTGTCGTTGTCCTGGCATCTGATAATGGTTGCCAATACCATCTTTGTACTCAATCGTTTCATACCCGATTTCAAGACCTGATACCGAATTAAATGGCATGACCTCATCACCGACAGCTACCGTATAACGGTAAGTAGGGATTGGATAGTTAACTGCAATCTGATCAGCTGATACAGACATGGTTTATTCCTCAATAAAACTAAAAAAAGCTGGCTTCGCAAGAAACCAGCTGCGCAATAACCAGCTGTGCTGGCACCATGAAATTTATAGGAAGGCAGCAATTCCCGCAAACTCGATTCCAACTGGCACATTTTCAGTTAATTAAAAATGACTATATAGTGGATGAACAGGATCAGACTGCTGCTATATCGGCAATCGGTTTTAATGGCTGGTAACACAGGTCACAAGGCTAACATCAACGCTCTATGTCGTATCGACAGTCAGCAGTTTCAAGCTCACACTTCGCCCCTCAATGATGGCTGTAAATACATCTGTCCAGTTATCAATGCAGAACCAGTCAAACAGCCCTCGTATGGCATGCCATAATGCCTTTTTAGACTTCTTTGCCTTGAGTGCTTCCTGGAAGAGCTTGCAAGACAGTTGTTCTATCTGGTTGATGAGGAAGGCCGTAAAAGTCAGGCATGCCAGATTGCTGGCCAGATGCTGCTTTCCGTGCCCGTAGTTGTGTTCGAGATGGTAGCCCTGTGTTTTCAGTGTATTAAACGTCTCGTTTTCAATTTTCCACTTAGCGCGTGCTCCTCGCATGAATTTATTCACGTTCTCAGTTGAAAGCTCAATGTCAGTGACCCAGGTGTTGAAATACTTCTTGTTGCCCTCTGGGTCAATTTCTATATATTCGAGATAGTTAACCAGCACATCCGGGTGTGACTTGTTAATGGGGACACCATTCACAAACCGGAACCAGTGCGTAAACCCTTTATCATCGGTATATTCGTAGCGCACCACTTTGTCTGCACAATCCAGCTCATCAACGGCCTGGTATAACGACTCATGCGTTGAATCCTTTGCCACCATAATAAAGCTATAGCCAAAGGACTTCACCAACTTGATGGTCGGTCCATCGGAGTAAAGATCATCAAAATTCAGAACCAGTGGCAGGTGCGGATGTTCTCTGGATAAATTCGCCAATAGCCGCTTGAGCGCTGCCTTCTCACAATCATTTTTTGACGCATCAACCTGTTTGGTGATGGGCTCAGGCATTAAAGGTAATACTTCCTTCTTGCCCGGCTTTACCAGACAGCAGGCCAGTAACTGATGGTAGTATTGCGGGTTTTTGCTGCCTGGCTTTTTTACACAACACTCAGGACAACTCATCTTCCCTGAGCAAAAGTGCCCCGTACCATCGATAGGGGCAAGATACCCTTCCTCGAAATAAGTAAACTGCTTAAGCCGCCCAGACCGTTGCACAAAGGCAAACAGGCGGGTAAAGAACTTCCTGAAATAGCGCGTTTCTATAGGGTCAATCAGCTCCCTCAGATAGGTATCGCTGGGGACATCGCTGACATTGTACATCGACTTTAAGTTCTTGAGCTTGTCTGGCTTGTTGACGCAATCCTGATCAAAAGCCAGCAATGAAGGGTATTTCAGATGCATGACTGCCAGGCCACTCATGACCGCATCATGAAGGGCAATTTTGTCATGCTGACTTTTCTTGCGAAAGTCTGGAATTTGACCCGCTTCATCAGAGACTATTTTGAGCAGTTTTTCAGCAATGGTTCTTGGTTTGGTTAGCGGCACAACATAAGCATCGTTATTATTATTGTGGTGAGATTCTACCGGATAGTCTGCGATTTCATCAAGAAAGTATCAGGCTACAGCCCTTGTTGTTAAGGGCTTTAATTAAGTCTGCGGGAATTGCTGATAGGAAGGAATGTTTATTTGAAAAGAGTTAATGAAATATCAATCAAGTGAGATGAAATCCCAAAACTGCTTACACCAACTTCGGACATGCCACTCCGAAGCTAATGATTACTATAGATAATCGTGGTATTATTTTAAAATAACTTTTATGCATAAATATTATTTTTTAAAAACAAAACAAATAAAAAACATCATTGTCGTGCAACATATAGCAGCTTAAACAAGGCTAACAACATATATTATCAATAATTATAAAATAATAACTTAATAAAACAATAAAATAATTCACTTAAAACATTGCCTGGATTACTTTTAAGCATCATTATTCATCAATCAAACACCTAGCAGAAAAGAGTAATCCAATAACTAGTTATCATCTTGCCAACAAGACGACAAACACACCTGTATTTATTATTTTTAATTAATGCTACTGATTTTATTATGTTTAATATTCTTAATGACCCAAGAAAGGCCATCATCTGGGCTTATAATCTGCAATACAACTCAAGCACCTACTGTATGCAATCTAAAGCATGTGCACCTAGAAACAGAAGTACTGACCTGGCGATAAGAGGAGTCACTGCTGGCCATATTATATCTATTGTGGAATCACAACCCGCAGAGTATAAAGGCTGGATTAAAGAGTGTTATGGAAGCAAATTCTCTGAGAAAGAAAAAAAAGCACTTCATGATATTATTTTTATGGGGGTACTTTCAAAAACACCCCGCCGGTACGGACAAAAAACCTTAAAAAAAATAGAAAAGCTGATTTCACTAGCCATTTTTGAAGGATCAAATTTTTCTAACTATTCAATCAGAAAAAAATGTGCACTGTTAAATATAAGCATTTACAACGATCTTTGCATAGAAAAAAGACTCCCTCAAATAAATGAACTTTTAGATCTTTATAAAAAATCACCTGACATATTAAAAAAAAATGAGGCCCTTTTTAAAGAGCCGGATGAACTTAAAAAAATACTTATGAAAGACAAATTATACTTCCACTTTGACAACTGGAATAAATCCTATAAGAAACACTATCTCAATATAACTTCACAGCTTGCCAATATTGAAGATTTTGTACTAGAGAAAGTGTCTAGTTTCCTTAGCGAGTACAATTATAAAAAATATTAACAGAACTCCTTAACCTACTACATAAACTATTATTCTAATATATTGATTCTACAATCAACATAAAAATTGCCGCAAATAGTCTTTGCGGCTGTTACGCCTATAGATCAATTACATAGTCGAAGCTAGACAACCGGCGGTGTGATAACCGGCTGGTTAGTCTGACCTACCTGGCTGGAATCAATGCTACTGGATACCGAATCAGTTTTATCAAAAGCGGCCATAGCTCCTGTCAGCTTGGCCACCCTCAAACTATCAGGCCCGCTAACATCGACTGACACCTCTCTGACAGAATTATCATCTGCAAGATTGCCTGATTCACCAGCAGCCAGGCCATCGGTAACAAATTGTCCCAATGCCGCATCCTGAACAAGACTGTCACTGAAGCGGATGGCTTTAATCCGACTCATCACCAAGTCTGCAGCAGTTGCTCCATCAGGTGCATCTGCAGGGATCTGCTCTTTCAGTAAAGTATCACTTCCCTGCTTAAGGTAGACAAAACGGCTATCGCCTTCTGAGATAACAGAAATTGAAACATCAGACTGCTGCACATCCGGAAGGTTCATCACCACTCTGCCATCGGTGGCAAGCTCCCAACGGTGCTGGTAAGCAATACCCTGGCTGGTTGCCTGATAATATTCAGCCACATTCTGAATCAGTACTCTACGATCATCGCTGGCAAAAATAATACTTTCCGGACGCTGGGTAAGCTCAATATTACCGCCTTCCTGGTTGATGATTGAGATACCATCTGAACCAAGCTGCCAATCCTCAATCGTACCGTGAAGAACTAAAGAGAAGCTGGCATTATCAGCGGTATTTACTTTAACCCGACTATTTTTACTGAGTTCAATCGCAGCAAACTCGCCTACATTCACTACAGTTTGCTCACTCCCTTGAGTCGTGTTCTGACTGACATCCACATAATCCTGACCAGCACCGGTATCTATATCAGCCCGACCAGCCAGCACATGAATCACATCATTACCGGCGCCAGCCTGTATCGAACCGTTAGCCATACTGGACTCAATATAATTGGAAAGGGCATTAGCCTGAACCACTGATTCGTCAGACTGCGCAGTAAATTGCCAGATTGAACGGCTGACCCAGTTAATAACAGAGTTCTGGTTTAAAACCTGATCCCCGATCCGAACAGTAGAAAAGCGGCTAACAAAGCTTTTAACCAGTGCAAGTGTCTGAGTATCGTTAGCCTGACCTTGCCAGCCTGTCAGCTGTCGTCCAGACTCAACATCTTCAAACAGCACACTGTTATCGTCTTTTTTGACAAACTGAATTGAGCCTGTATTCTGATTCAGCACTACTTTTATCTGGTCTATTGAAACCCCATCTAAAGCGAGTGCATTACTTTCATCTGTTTCATCGATAATGGCATGACCTCCAGCCTTGATCTGGAAGATATCCTTTCCTTCTCCCCCATATAAATGATCAGTACCACCATCAGCAATCAGGACATCATTGCCTTGCAGCCCTTTCAAGGTATCATTACCCGCGCCGCCAGAAAGCTGATTATTTTGTGAGTTACCCACCAGCAAATCATTACCATCGCCTCCAGCCAGACCTTCAATACTGGTGTACTTGTCGATGATTTCATTTGTGGTTTTATCTCTGGCAAAGGTGGTCATACCATTGTCATCCAGCTGGATATTCAGATGCCGTTGCCGGTCTGACTCACTCAAACTGTAATCAACAATATCAAAGCCATCTCCACCACTGATAGTATCTATGCCATCACCACCTGACAGCCTGTCGTTACCCTTACCACCAAACAGATAGTCATGATCCTCGCCACCTAATAAGGTGTCGTTACCATTCAAACCGTAAAGATTGTCATCCCCTTTACCGCCATAGATAACATTACTTCCACTATCTCCTTCGAGAAGGCTATCATCGCCTTCGCTGCCGGTAATATTTTCAAATTGGGTCAGGGTTGTTTTTTCCAATGGGTTGGCAGCACTGGACGCTTCCCCGTTTGCCAATGATACAGAGACCCCATCAAACTTTGAAAAACCAACGGTATCAGAGCCTTCACCACCATCTAACGTGTTGGCACCTGTGCCACCATCCACATAATCGTTACCTCCGCCAGCATGTACGCGATCATTCCCAGCACCGGTAATAAGCTGGTTAGCTTCATCACTACCGGTAATGGTATCTCCATGGGCAGAGCCGACTACATTCTCAATGCTAATCAGGGTGTCTTGCTCACCACCCTCTGTGGCAACATCTGTAGCCAAATTCACTGTAACGCCTGAAGTGCTGTCTGCATAACTGACTGTATCAGTACCTTCACCACCATCCAGAGTTTTCTGACCGGCTCCAGCAGCACCTAAAACATCATCGCCAGCGCGCCCTTCGAGTCTGTCAGTGCCTTTTCCAGCAATAAGAACGTTGGCCTTTTCATCGCCTTTTAACAAATCATTAAACTGAGAACCTACCACATTCTCGATATTGTCGAGGGAGGCGCCTGCGCCAATTTTATCAATTAAATAACGATAAAAACCGGCAGCCGATTGCAAGTTAGCATTTGCGCCACCAGCCATGGATTCAAGTGTATTTTTTTCAACCTCGATATAGCCATATCGGTGATCAAACAAAAACAGTGTATTGCCATCAGTCAATGCCACCATATTCGTATAACCAAAATCCTGATTAAATTTCAGTACAGCATTTCCAAGCACATAGACCTTCCGGCCGTTCTGCCTGGCATTATTCATGTAGGCATCGTAGCCCGACTTGATTTCGACATCAGGCTGTTGATTCAGCATATAATAATTCCAGCTACCAGGGCCTTCTTTTGCTGAATGATGCATTGGCGCCAGATAATGCTGTTTTCCATCCTCACTCCAGTTAATCCGACCGATCACTGAAATGTCAGGAAGAGACTCCAGTAAATAATAATTACTATAATCGTAAGTTTTATTGCCTAGCCAGTTAACTTCGGGAGGAAAGTACTGTTCGTTATAGAACCCTCCATCAATATCTGAAAGCGATTGTTGATCCGGCAGTGCCCTGGCTTTTTGTTGAGACAGGTCTACATCAAAACCTATTGCAGGCTCTTTTTCCGGTGCATAATGCTGCCAGTTACTCTGATTGACAACGGCCTTATAGGTTCCATCGTTTGACTCTCCCCACTTTTCGTTATTGGGCAACTCCCAGTCAACAGCGAGTGACCGGGAAGCCAGGGAATCAAACATCTGCTCCACACTCAGCGTATCCTGGCCTGTACCGCCATCAAGCGTATCCTGCCCCAGCAGTCCTTTGATAACATCATTGCCTGGTCCCATCTTAACAATGTCATCCCCTAGCCCGGCACGTGCTGTATCGTTGCCTTCCTCCCCCTTTATCGTGTCATCACCGGTGCCCCCATCAAGGGTATCATCCCCCTTGCCACCAAACAGTTTATCGTTACCGGTACCACCAATAATGATGTCATTTCCACCATGGCCATAGATAATGTCATTACCTTTGCGGCCATCAAGGTAGTCGTCATTTTCTCGACCATTTAGTGTGTTACCACTGGCGGTCCCATCAATCAATGCCAGACGCAGGTTAGGATCGTTATAGTATTGCTCTGCCTTTTCAGTCAGCTCTTTCTTTTTGGTTCTGACAAAGTCACGAAGATTATCAACGCCTTGTTGCTCCAATCCGGCCTCTTCAGCATCAATCATATACTCAAAGGCATCATACCCCTGCTCTTTAAAGACTTTGGCCTGCTCATCAATAAACTTGTTAAAGGCATCTGAATCGACGTAGTTATCCAGCTGCTCATTCAGTTTTTGCTCAGGTGTTCTGTTATCAAGCTGGTCTGCAAAAAAGCCCATCAGGGTATTAATTCCCGACAGTACAAAGTTGACACAGTCCAATACAAAAGAAATTGCTGTACCAATCCCAGGAACAAAATCACAAATTAAACTGGCAACATCCAACACCATGCTGAGACCATCTATCGCAGCCATTGCTGCATACATGGCCCCACGACTGGAGTTGCCGCTTTTAAATGCGTTATCTGCAGCAAAGGCATTTTTGGTGATACTGACGGCACCCATGCCAATAGCCATCATGCTGCCAACTACCGTAGCAAAACCAACCCCTGCCTTGGTCAGGCCTGAAGACGCTGAAAAACCGACGTTGGCTATTTCTTTCTGCAGAGCGGCTTTATTAAAAAACTTGGCAACTTTTTCTGCGGTTTCACCACCCGCTTTTGTCGCGATTTTGCTGATGACAACGTTGGAAAGTGTATAAATGCCTTTAGTAACCCCAAGAGCACCACCGGCTATACGCAGGTCTCGATCCCTTCCCTCCTTTTCTGTACCTGCGGCAATGTTTATACCCCCATGAACGACACCAAACAGAGACGTTGCTACCGTTGCACCGGTAGAAATTTTATCAAGGCCTTTTTGAAAAGATGTTTGATCACCTGCTCCTTCATCAAACTCATTTAATGAGTTCTGGAGAGAGGCTTTCCAGTCTGGGACGCCATCAAGCTCTCCACCTCTGATGGCTTTAGCTAGCCTGCCATAATTATATTTTTCAACAACACCTTTCAGGTGAGTCAGGTTCCAGCCTAAATCTGCCCCCCCAGTCAATGTACCCGGTAAGTCAACAACAAATCCGCCAAAGGTCGAACCTGCACCAGAAATGTAGTCACTGTATTCTTCAAGTGTTTTTACTTTACCATTTAAACCGGCATCAATGGTTGGTTGATCAGGAAACACCTCATCAACTGATGGCAATACCCCTTGACTGCCAATAGACTGATCGGCACTGGCATCTCCTGCCAATGTTTTGTCAAAATTTTCAAGTACGCTGACTACATCGGGGTCACGGGTTAGTGCCATCAATTCATCAGCAACAGAAGCATCAACACCAGCATCAGTCAGCGCTTTTGAAAAAAAGCCCTGCAGCGTTTCAATGCTCATGGCATTAGGGTCATTACTGGCGATAGCATCCCTGAACATTTGTGAAAACCCAGTACCAAAAGCCTGCATAAAACCGGCCTGAACACCCTTGTTAATGCGGGTACCAGATGATGTCATAAGGTTAATGCTATTACCGAACTCGGTTACTTCTGTCATTTGCTTTACTCTGAATTGATGGTCTTATTAATTTAGGCTCTTCAGGGATAACTGTGGGTAAAAATGAGTGATTTTGGAGTAAATGCACCAGCAGCCAACTTTTGATAGTTTTTTGTTGAAGGACAGAAAAACAACAAAAGCGACCGCTGATGCTGATTAAAACTATCCTCAATAAAGTCCACAAACTCAAGTCATTTGTTTATCAAGAGGTAAAGCTGGCCCACTATCAAGGTGCTGAGGTATTCAATGTCACTATCGTTCCGCGTCAGAATGGTCATGCGCTGTGCTCAGGTTGCCAAAAACCAGCGGCTGGCTACGACCACCTGAAAGAGCGTCGTTTTGAGTTTATCCCATTATGGGGTATTAGAGTCTTCCTTCTCTACAGAATGCGCCGGGTTAACTGTAAGACTTGCGGTGTGAAGGTTGAACAGGTTCCATGGGCAGAAGGTAAAAAGGAACTCACCACAGCCTATATGCAGTTTTTGGCATTTTGGGCCAGAAAGCTTTCTTGGAAAGAAGTGGCTTTTACTTTTCATACATCATGGGAAAAAGTATTTCAGGCGGTTGAGTATGTGGTTAAGTGGGGTAAGGCTCATCGGTCCATGGATAACATAAAGGCGATTGGCGTCGATGAGGTCGCTTATCAAATTGGTCATAAATACCTGACAGTGATTTACCAGATTGACCGGGGACTGACCCGGCTATTATGGGTTGGAGAAGACCGCACTGAAGTGACTATTCGCCGTTTCTTTCTGTTCTTTGGCTCAGAAAGAAACCAGCGGCTGGAGTATGTTTGCTCTGACATGTGGAAGCCGTACCTGAAAGCCATTGCAGAGTTTGCCAGCCAAGCGTTGCACATACTTGATCGTTTTCACATTGTCGCCATGTTGAATAAAGCGATTGATGAAGTCAGGGCCTCTGAACACAAGCAGCTTCAGGCTGATGGTTATGAACCAGTACTGAAAAAGGCCCGTTGGTGTTTGCTCAAACGTAAGGAGAACCTGACGGAAAAAGAAGAGATAAAGCTGAGTACGGTTTTGCAATACAACTTGAAGAGTGTTCGGGCTTATCTGCTCAAAGAAGAGTTTCAGACGTTCTGGGAATACGTTTCTCCCTTCTGGGCAGGGAAATATCTGGATCGTTGGTGTACAAGAGTGATGCGGTCAAAAATAGAACCCTTGAAGAAAGTAGCCAAAACGGTTCGACGGCACCAGCCCTTAATCTTGAACTGGTTTAAGGCAAAAAAGGCTTATTCTAGCGGAATCGTCGAAGGCTTAAACACCAAGGTAAAAGTGACTACGAGAAAAGCTTACGGTTTTAGAACCTACAAGTGCGCGGAAATAGCTTTATATCACGCACTGGGTAAGCTACCTGAGCCGCAAATGACCCACAGATTTTACTGACGAGGCTTAATTTATGACTAAATTAATTAGTTTTTATAGCGAGCAACGTCGTATAAAAACGTCATAAAAGTGCTTCTAGTCAGTACGTCAAATACCTACCTTGCTATTCTTCTTCAATAACAAAATAAATAAACATGCCTGAAATTTTAAAACTAACAGCCTCCCAAACAGCCTTTAAAAACTTTTCATCCGTAACTATCAAAAAAACCAGGTTCTACTAAATAAATAGACAACACTACTTTTTTTAAAAAACTGACTAATAACCACTATATTCGGACTTAGATAGCAAGCATTGATTTAAATCAGAAAACAAAAAAAACACCTATCACTTTAAAAATTTTATTTACAAAAAACCAGAACATTCAGAAAAAAACACCAGCAAAAACAGAAAACAATAGAAAAAACAAGGAAAATAAAGATTATCTAAAAGGATGATAAAAATTAGAAATCAAAAAAACCAATTATTATATTTTCTTGGCTCAAATATAAAACCAGACAACCACCAACTTAATCAAGGCGATACCACAGACCGCAACACCTAGAGCAAAAAACAAAAGCAGCAGATCACTCAAGAAGGAGCCATAATGTATTTATTTTTTAATTTTATCAATTTAGGTTTTTCCTCCAATAAAATATCATTTTCATCTTTGCCATGAAAATAAAGCACACGGCTATTTGTTAAAAAATGCTTCCATGTAGCATGACAATCAGCCCTTAGCCTTTGGTATGATAAGAAAAAAAGTCAGGATAGCGCGATGAATAAAGAGCTGACTCCTCTACAACAAAGCCTTAATACCATTATTTTTGGTACGAATACTCCTGCAGGAAAAGCCTTTGATGTCTTTTTGATCCTGATAATCAGCTTCAGTGTTCTATTGGTCGCTATGGATACAGTATCCATGGTCAGTAAACCCTACCAGCACTATTTTGTTATGGCAGAGTGGCTATTCACCATTCTATTCACCATAGAGTATGGAACCCGGCTTTATTGTTCATCCAACCCCAGAGAGTATGCTCGCAGCTTCTACGGTATTATTGACCTCCTTTCCATCCTCCCCACTTACCTGGCACTGATATTCCCAGGCTCACAGTATCTGCTAGTTATTCGCCTTGTCAGGGTTTTGAGGGTGTTCCGGGTGTTGAAGCTGGTTCGCTATCTGGGGGAAGCCCATATTTTAATGCGATCAATGATTGCTGCACGTCGAAAGATTTTACTGTTTTTCTGCTCAGTGGCGGTACTGATCACCATCTTCGGTTCAATGATGTATGTGATAGAAGGACCTTCTAATGGTTTTACCAGCATTCCCCAAAGTATTTACTGGGCGATTGTAACCATTACCACGGTTGGCTATGGCGATATTGTTCCCCAAACCATCACCGGTCAATTTATAGCCTCTCTGGTCATGCTGACCGGCTACTCCATTCTGGCAGTCCCTACCGGGATTATCAGTGCAGAATTATCCCAGGAAATGACCCGGGAGCGCCAGCTCACACTGTGCAGTAATTGCAGCAGGGGAAACCACGATGCTGACGCCCGGTTTTGCAAATATTGAGGCTCTGACTTGCCTGTGAAATAACACGCCATTAATCCCGATCAAGTCTGGCCAACATACAGTAGATAATATCGGGGCATTACTACTAAAAACTAAAATCCATACTCATCAGACCTATAAATGGATTATCTGGTTGATGAGTATTGGTTTCTCTAAGAATTAGCCGCTATCACTAATCCGTCAGGACGACAGATTATGACTTTAACAATGGCCTTTCTTCACAATTTTATGGGTTCCCTAACTGCTATTGATTGCGATTTTCATATATAAAAATTAGAACCAGTGTGCTATTTTACCCACCCTTTACACGACACTGACAACTTAAAATCAGAAGTTGCTGAGGCCTATGCTTTGTAAAGCACACTTTAGTTGATGCTTTTCCCGCCTCTGGGCGGTAGCGTTGTATGATCACACGCCATATACACTCTAAACAGGCTCAAAAAAGTCTTTTTCAAGACGATCCAGGTTCTGCCCCTCAATACGGACCAGACGACCTGGCTCCCGTATTGGTGAGTGAATTTTTCCACTTGAGTAATAATATACATCGCCGGGAGCCAGGGTATATGATTTTATCTTTTTGACTTTACCTTGTGCATGCCCATCTGCGACTGTTACTTGCTCCCAGTCAGTCATATAGGTCAGACCAGCTGCTTGCCCATAAATAGCCCAGGTCGAACCATGATTATGGGGAGGCACCTCCTTCTTCTCATAGTTGATATGTCCACAAATACAGAAGCCATATTGGTTATCTTCATAAAGTACCTTTCTGCCTCCACTCTCAACCTGTTCAAAGCAATCCTCTAGAAACTGTTCATCGAGTAGAGCTTCTCTTAATAGATGACAGAGCTTGTTGCATACCATGTCCTGTCCGTACTGAGCAAAACACTGTTTGCAAGACGCTATAAATTGCGAAAGAGTTGTCATATGGTTTCTGTTCGCCCTGGTAAAAAGGCTATTTTCAATTCAATTGACCCATGATTTTTAATTATTTTTTACAGCCAAATACATAATAGCATCTCTTGAGGATAGATAATGCCATGAGTATTAAAGCAAAGATTGATGATATTCTTAAAAAACTCAATCCCCATCAACTTAAAACAATCAAAATAAAACCTCAACCAACCAAACCCGAACATATATGGAGCAGTAAGTTTGGGGGAACGCCATACTGGCCTATTGATAAAAAATACCCAACAGCTATTAGTGGCAAGCCCCTGTTTTTACTTGCTCAACTGAATCTTTCTGAAATGCCTCAACTGGAAGGTTACCCGACAACTGGTATTCTTCAGTTCTTTATTCTCAATGATGAGATGTTTGGCCTTGAGCTTGATCGCTCATTAAGCGAAATATTATCCAGTCCTCATGGTTATCAAGTAATCTATCACCCAGCTATATCTAAAGATGGCTCCGCTATTCAATCTAATCTGCCCCAAATAACTGAAAAGAGCCATTTACCTATCAGTGGTGAGTATGCACTTGAATTTCAACTAACCACAGAGCTACCCTCACCAACAGATTACCGGTTTGATGAAATTATTGAAAACAGTTCTGAACTTGATGATGAAGTATCCAATTATTTATTTGATACGTTAGATGCAAGTGGTAGCAAACTGGGCGGTTATGCTAACTTTACCCAGGACGATCCAAGATGGCAGGAGAACAAAGATAATTGGCTACTACTTTTTCAAATGGATTCCGAGTATTCAGGTGATATTGATATTATGTGGGGAGATGCTGGGGTAGGAAATTTCTTTATCAAACCAGAAGCCCTTAGCCAATGTAACTTTTCAGAGGTATGGTATAACTGGGATTGTTGCTAATTAGCTTTAGTGGAATTATTAAAAATAACATAAATTAATACCAAGCATCTGTTGATGCGTTTACATTAACATTTTTTTGTATCAACAGGTGCATAAAGATCACTTTATCCTTAAGCACATAGAAGACAAAGGACTAGTAAACAAGCACTTACTTACTACCAAAGCACTGTCTTAACTGATCAACAATGCAGCATCAACTTCATCACACACACAAATAAAAGGATGGAAACTTTCGATAGCTATTTATAAATCTAAAACCATTCTAGTTTTAGGTAATCAAGATATAGAATCACATCTCTTTTTATCTAAAAGGTCATACCATTTACATTCAGCTTTGCGCTATTTAAAAACAGCATTATTTTCTGGTTAGAAACAAAACTACTAATATTTTTTAAACAAAGATAATAATAATTATCTAGCTCCCCTTATTATTCTATAGACACCCTTACCTTATCATTTAAAGAATGAAAAAATACTGGATAATAATTGTACCTATTTTAATTATCTGTACTATTATCAACGCAGCCAGGGCTATTGACCTTCTTTATTAATTCAATACTTTCACTCAATACTCTAGATACAAACCATCCAATAAAAGGAGACTGCAATGAACGTAGCTAACAAAACTCCAGCAATTCCCGCAAACTCGATTCCAACTGGCACATTTTCAGTTAATTAAAAATGACTATATAGTGGATGAACAGGATCAGACTGCTGCTATATCGGCAATCGGTTTTAATGGCTGGTAACACAGGTCACAAGGCTAACATCAACGCTCTATGTCGTATCGACAGTCAGCAGTTTCAAGCTCACACTTCGCCCCTCAATGATGGCTGTAAATACATCTGTCCAGTTATCAATGCAGAACCAGTCAAACAGCCCTCGTATGGCATGCCATAATGCCTTTTTAGACTTCTTTGCCTTGAGTGCTTCCTGGAAGAGCTTGCAAGACAGTTGTTCTATCTGGTTGATGAGGAAGGCCGTAAAAGTCAGGCATGCCAGATTGCTGGCCAGATGCTGCTTTCCGTGCCCGTAGTTGTGTTCGAGATGGTAGCCCTGTGTTTTCAGTGTATTAAACGTCTCGTTTTCAATTTTCCACTTAGCGCGTGCTCCTCGCATGAATTTATTCACGTTCTCAGTTGAAAGCTCAATGTCAGTGACCCAGGTGTTGAAATACTTCTTGTTGCCCTCTGGGTCAATTTCTATATATTCGAGATAGTTAACCAGCACATCCGGGTGTGACTTGTTAATGGGGACACCATTCACAAACCGGAACCAGTGCGTAAACCCTTTATCATCGGTATATTCGTAGCGCACCACTTTGTCTGCACAATCCAGCTCATCAACGGCCTGGTATAACGACTCATGCGTTGAATCCTTTGCCACCATAATAAAGCTATAGCCAAAGGACTTCACCAACTTGATGGTCGGTCCATCGGAGTAAAGATCATCAAAATTCAGAACCAGTGGCAGGTGCGGATGTTCTCTGGATAAATTCGCCAATAGCCGCTTGAGCGCTGCCTTCTCACAATCATTTTTTGACGCATCAACCTGTTTGGTGATGGGCTCAGGCATTAAAGGTAATACTTCCTTCTTGCCCGGCTTTACCAGACAGCAGGCCAGTAACTGATGGTAGTATTGCGGGTTTTTGCTGCCTGGCTTTTTTACACAACACTCAGGACAACTCATCTTCCCTGAGCAAAAGTGCCCCGTACCATCGATAGGGGCAAGATACCCTTCCTCGAAATAAGTAAACTGCTTAAGCCGCCCAGACCGTTGCACAAAGGCAAACAGGCGGGTAAAGAACTTCCTGAAATAGCGCGTTTCTATAGGGTCAATCAGCTCCCTCAGATAGGTATCGCTGGGGACATCGCTGACATTGTACATCGACTTTAAGTTCTTGAGCTTGTCTGGCTTGTTGACGCAATCCTGATCAAAAGCCAGCAATGAAGGGTATTTCAGATGCATGACTGCCAGGCCACTCATGACCGCATCATGAAGGGCAATTTTGTCATGCTGACTTTTCTTGCGAAAGTCTGGAATTTGACCCGCTTCATCAGAGACTATTTTGAGCAGTTTTTCAGCAATGGTTCTTGGTTTGGTTAGCGGCACAACATAAGCATCGTTATTATTATTGTGGTGAGATTCTACCGGATAGTCTGCGATTTCATCAAGAAAGTATCAGGCTACAGCCCTTGTTGTTAAGGGCTTTAATTAAGTCTGCGGGAATTGCTGACAAAACTCTAAAAAGAGATGCGGACTCACAAAGAGTGATTTCCATTCATCCCTTTGAAACCGGATTACTGACACTCAGTAATGGATAAACAGGGCATATTGACAGTAAGCTTACCCTCGGTGTGCCCCTATTTTGGAAAATAACAGTGAAATACCATCATTGCGGCATTCCTACCAATCTTAAACTCAAAGATGAAAAATACCTTCCCAAGCTGAAAATGCACGTAAGTGGTTATGGGAAAAACCCTTACGGCATTGAGTGGATGCGGTTTGAACAAGATGCGGACTTTCCGGATATTGTAAAAACCATTCCCCATGTTGCTTTTGAAGTAGAGGATCTCCTGGAAGCTATCAAAGGTAAAAATGTCATCATTGAGCCGAACAGCCCAAGTCCAGGTGTCTTGGTCGCCTTCATCGAAGATAACGGTGCACCCATTGAGTTTATTCAGATAGACAGGAAAATTGCTGCACCAGGCATTTAATCTTGTAACAAGTACATGGGGGGCTTTATGCCCCCCATCTCTTCCTCTAGACTATCGTTTTATTCGAATATTTCAGTAATTCTTATGACCGCCCCGATGTACAGCCTCTACGCAAAGGACTACGAAAAAGCCATTCTTGATAATGTATACAATGCCTTGCTTGAGCGCCCCTCACTGCTATCTATGCTACCTGATGTAAAAAGTAAAACCGTGCTTGATCTGGGCTGCGGACCGGGTATTTATGCTGAACACCTGATTCAACAGGGTGCTGATGTTACAGCCTGTGATATTTCCGAGGAGATGGTAGAGATAGTCAGGAATAAATTTGCAGAGACTGTTCCCTGTTATGTTCAGGATTTAAATGATGGTCTGCCCAAAGAGGCTGACAACCAATACGATGTCGTTATTTGTCCACTCACCCTTCATTATATTGAAAACCTGCATCATTTTTTCAGTGAAGTCAGTCGCACACTAAAAGATGGGGGCGTATTCTTTTTCTCTACCCACCACCCGATGGTAGACTTCCAGTCATCTCCTTCAGGCAATTATTTTAGCTGTGAGTTAGTCACTGAAGAGTGGGATACCCTTGGGCATCCTGTTCAAGTCCAGTTTTATCGGCGATCACTCACAGACTTATTTTCAGCTATTTCAGGGGCTGGCTTAAATGTTTGCACCCTTAACGAAGGGATGCCGTCAGAGGAAATGAAACAGCAATACCCTGATGCTTATAAGCATCTATCCAAAAATCCAAATTTTATCTTTTTTGAATGTAAAAAATCGCCTTAACCTATCGGTTACAACATCAAGTACAGCTACAAAAGACTACAAGTGTATTTCGTGCTTCTGAAATAAATCATTTGAGTCTTTTATAGCTACTGAAAATCCATAAAATATAAAATGCTACAAAAAATAAGCGACCTATTTGAAACCACACTTTATATCCAGATTTGGACAAATCGTATAAAAGCCGTTGACATAAAATACCAGAAAACATTTGATGAAAAGGCTCTGCTAGCTGTCAGCAAAGATGCTAAAAACCGGCTTAAAATCATAGCATTTGGTGACAACGTACGATCAATTCCAAGAACAGATGGTGTGGATATGATCATGCCATTCCAGCACCCTCGAACACTCTGTTCCGATTTTTGTTCTGCTGAAGCATTGTTGCTACAGGTTGTACGCTCACTTTGCAGGAGGCACATTCTCTCTCCCAGGCCATCAATTATTATTCACCCTATGGAAAAGCTGGAAGGCGGTTTGACCCCTGTTGAGAATAGAGCATTCAGAGAGCTTGCTTTGGGCGCGGGAGCCAAACGGGCTGCCATTTATGTTGGCCCGGAATTATCACCCTTAAATATCGATTTTGACAAAATACTAAGAAATCAGTCTCAATAGCGGACATTCTCATATTTGACATCTGCCAGCTGTCGAAGGACATCTCTTTTTACTCCCATTCACCTTCTTAAACCAGAGTCCAGGTTCCATGGTAAGACCCAAATCAATTACTATTTTCTGCTCCATTTTTGCCATCTTCCAATTATTTGCATTATCTGGAGCCTTCCATGGGCTGTTAATAGCCCTCGGTGTTCTGAATGTTCCTTTTGTTGAAGAAACCAATGCGGTCAATGAGGCGGTAGCCAATCTGACTGTACCCGGCGCAATGTATGGCGTACTGGCAAATGGCTTAACGCTGTTGTCACTTGCAGGGCTCTGGCATCTCCGACGTTGGGGAATCTATCTGTTTGGTGGCATTGTATTGGCAGGTGCCCTTGTGACTTATATTATTACCCCTTCCTGGGTAGTAAAAAATGAGCTGGCCTGGTGGATACCATTAATTCTACCCACTATTTATCTGCTGATTGTTTTGCTCAATTGGCGACAGTTTAAAGGTGGCTTAACGTTCACATAATGCAATTCATAATCACGTTTACGAACGATTTATTTAACCAACGGTTCAGTTATGGAATACCTTTCAAAAAGCCTGGTCATGCTCGTCGCTATTGAACACATTTACATCCTGGTTCTGGAAATGTTTTTATGGACCCGACCCAGAACACTGAAAGTATTTGGTATTACCCGTGAAGTAGCAGAAACTTCGAAAACCCTTGCTGCAAATCAGGGACTTTATAATGGTTTTTTATCCGCCGGATTGTTTTGGGGACTTTTTCACAGCAACGCAGCTTTTGGCATTCAAATACAATGTTTCTTTCTGCTATGCGTTTTAATAGCTGCGCTCTATGGTGGGTTGACAGCTAAAAAATCAATTCTCATTGTACAAGGGATGCCTGCTTTACTGGCTTTAGGTAGCCTGCTTTTACTCTAATAAGCATTCTAAAAAAAAGAAACTCCTCTCTATAAAAAGGGAGGAGATTTCATGGAGATCAAGGCAGCTAAGAGGCTGTTTGAAAATAGACTACCCCACTGCGGTCACAGCAAATTGGTCTAAAAATCTGCTTTTGTTCGGCAAATAGAACCACTACGGCGTGCCCCTTGGGTATTCACCTCACAAAACCAAATTTTTATCCTCAGTTTTCTATAATCCTCGTTATGGGCGCTATTTTTCAAACAGCCTCTAAGTCACAGAAGAAAGCAAGTATTAATCTCTCGACCAGCTGCGTATCTTCTCAACTTCGTCTTTATCAATACTTAATGATTCCAAAAATTCCTGATGGGCATCCGGCTCCATCTTCTCAAATTGTTTGTGCCAGTTTTTCATATCCTGCTCACTAAGGCCGGCAGCTTTCATAATTTCTACCCAACGCTCTTTGTTTACCATAGGTTGCTCCAGTATTGTGGGCTGTTTCAGTAACATCACAATGGCTTTTTGCTGCTGTCTCAGTCGCTGTATCTCCCTTTCCAGAGAATGAAACTGGTCTAGCAGAATCTGCTCTTGTGCCCTGTCATCTTTTCGGTCAAGCAGTAAGCCTATCTGTGAAACAGGCATGCCAAATGCCCGATACGCAAGAATAGATTCAAGCCTCTTGACTTGATTATCGTCATACCACCGATAACCGTTCTCCGAGCGGCTGGATGGCAAAAGCAAACCAACCCGCTCGTAATAAAGAACTGTTGTCCGGGATATATGGAAGTGTTTAGCTAACTGCGAAACTGTCAGCATAAAGGCACCTTGACTGAATGAAGTCTGAATTGTCAGGCCTACACCTATAGACAGGTCAACCCGCAGGAAACATTATTTTTCCTTTACGCGCTACGTTAGCAATTAATAAGAACCATGCCCTGCGTCGTACGCCTTGCCTGAATGCTTGTGTGAGGAACTGGTCTCATGGCTAATTGAGAACGCCCCCTAGTTATTCCTATCATTATTTGAACAACACCTTTATGAAAAAAATAATTTTATTCCTGGCTTGTATCTTTTATGCATTAAATACAATGGCCCATATAGGACTTGAAACAAAAGAGATTATCGATAAATCACGCAAAAGAGCCTTGCCGATTTACATCTTTTATCCCACAGATAGCAAACCAGCAGCACAATATGCAGAAAATCCAGTCTTCAAAGGCTTTAGTGCAACAAAAGATGCCAAAATTTCAAAAACGAACTTACCACTCTATGTTCTCGCCCATGGCACGTCTGGTAACTGGCGAAATCTGTCCTGGTTGGCAGCCAGACTGGCTGAAAACGCTATCGTTGTCACCGCTAACTACCCAGACTATACCACCGGTCAGGCAACACCAATAAAGCTCCTTAAGCCCTGGAACCAGCCAAAAGACATCTCTTTTATCATCGACCATATGCTAGATAGCGAATATGGCGAGTCGATTAACAGTCAAAACATCGCAGTGATTGGTCATTCATTGGGCGGCTACAGTGCGATGGCGCTTGCAGGCGCTCGCCTGAACCTTGAACAATATATTGATTTCTGTAAACATCATGATGACATAGCCTGCCAATATTTCAGGGCTTCCCTGAAAAAACTCACGCCAGCTGAAATCAATACAGCAAAACAAAACCTGTTTGACCACCGGGTAAAAGCCAGCATTGCCCTGGCACCCGGTTATGTAGAGTCAATGACACACGCCTCACTGGAAAATCTTCCCACCTCCGTTCTAATTATCAGTGCAGAGAATGACTTTAATGTGCCCTCAGCAACACACCTGGCTAAAGTGCCCAAAACGGTTAACCGATTTGAGGTGGCTAAATCCTCACATTTTAGCTTTTTACAGTTATGCAAACCTGACGCATCCATAATTTTAGCTGAAGAAGGTGCTGAATTTGTCTGCGAGGACAGTGATAACAGAGACCGTACGGGTATTCACAACGAAATCTTTGAAGTCATTAGCGAATTCCTAAACAACAGCAATTCTGAATATTTACCGAACACTAGAGAGGTTTCACTACCAAAAGAAAGTCAACTAGCCAGTTAATTAATCTTGAGCCGCTTTAATATCAATCCGTTTATTTCATCACTTCATTTATATGTTTAACAACACCTATAAAACCCACCTCGTTTTTTTAGTTTTACTGTTTCTTGGTGGCTGTGCATCCAATGCTTATATTCAAAAAGTCAAAGCACCTAATAAGAACCTAACAAGCTATAATCATGTGCTCATAAAAACCAGTGCCCCAGCTAAAACCAAAGCCAAGAAAGGGTATGACCCCAGTATAGTCGCACTCGAAAATGATTTTATCACCAGTTTGTCCGGCTTTAATAAATTCGACTCAGTAAACAGACAGACCGCTAATACTAACAAGGATAACGCCCTTATTATCAACCTGGTAATGGAGGACTTTAGCTATTTAAGTGGTGCTGCAAGTGTGGCCGGAGGTGTTATGACTGGCAATGCCTACGTCAAGGTGTTTGCACAAATGGTCGATGCTGAGTCTGGTCAAATAATTGGTGAAATACGCTCGGGCGCACATACAGACTCAATGGACGGCATATTCCGTGGAAGTACAGGCACACTCATTATAGCCGCAGGGGGGTAGCCCAAAGAGCACTTGAGTTCTAGTTAGTTTGTGCCATATACCTTGCATAATGCAAAGGTGCTTGAGCAATGGCAGATTATGTTACTCTTATCGACAGATTTGACCTATTGGAAGATTCTCGGGATCAGTATCATGTCGTTTACCCTCTCCCTGAAGTCTTGTTCGTCGTTTATGCCAGTATTTTAAGCAACTATACCGCCTGGGAAGATATGGCGTCATTTGCTATTAACAACCAGGACTGGTTCCGGCAGTTTTTTCCTTACCAGTTTGGATTTCCTTCTCAGTACACACTACAGAAAGTTTGTTCATTAATTGACTCAAAAGCCTTTATTCAAATTTTTGTGGACTGGATGAACGATGTCATAACCAGTATTACCTTCAAGCAGATGGGGCCTTTCCCCGAAGAAAATGATCATGTTGTTGCCATTGATGGCAAGGCGCTGAAAGGCTCCCGCCCAGCAAAGGGTAAAAAACTGGTTCATATAGTCAGTGCTTACAGCTCTGAACAGAAGTTGGTTCTTGGCTTTGAGCCCGTAGATAAAAAATCAAATGAAATCACAGCCATTCCCAAAGTGCTTGAAATGTTGAATCTTGAAGGCGCTTTAATAACCAGTGATGCCATGGGCTGTCAACGTGATATATGCAAGGCTATTGTCGATAAAGGCGCCGATTACTTGCTCTCTGTTAAAGATAATCAGCCAACCCTCCATGAGAATATTGAATCTGTTTTTACTGAGCATATTGAGAATACAGCTTCTGACGACTGTGATGATCCACATTTTGCTGAGACTCGGGAAAAAAAATAGAGATCGTTATGAGCACAGGCGTTGCTGGGTTCTCGATACCGATCTTAAACGTGTAGACCCAGAAGGAGTCTGGCCTGAATTGAAGCAGTGTGCTGTCATTCAACGTGACAGGCTCCAGGGAACCAAACAAACAACAGAAATCCACTGTTTCATCAGCAGCCGGACTCTGTCAGCCAGTCATTTAATGGCTTCTGTTCGCCATCATTGGAGTATAGAAAATGGCCAGCACAGAACACTGGATGTCAGTTTTAGGGAAGACGCCAGCAAAATCCACGAACGGACAACAGCTAAGAATGTGGCGACAATCAGGAGAAGCTGTTTTAACGTCCATAAGATCAACAATCAGTACCCGGACAAGAGCATGACACGGAAGCTCAACTTGGCAGGAATGGATCAAAGTTACCGGACAGGGCTGGTTCTTGAGAGATTTTGAACAAATGTACTTATCAAGCTACCGCCCTGATTATAGCCGTAGCAAACCAGTTAGCTGAAGAAATTGCCAGTTACAAATAAACGTAAAAGCCTACAGCACTATAATTTATATGGTGATTGGTATTAGCACTTCACCATAATGCTATAAATAAAATCATCAATGACTTGGTTTCAGCTAAGAACTGAGACCAACTGAACAATACTATTTCCCCTGATCAATACCCTAAAAAACTATATCAGCACAACACAAACTTAAGCTGTCGTTTATTTTTTTTATGAATAATTCTATCGGCTGAACTAGCCAAACTTATTAAAAAATTGACCAAGCTATTCTTA
The DNA here is from genome assembly GCA_965224475.1 of Endozoicomonadaceae bacterium. Lineage (GTDB taxonomy): Bacteria > Pseudomonadota > Gammaproteobacteria > Pseudomonadales > Endozoicomonadaceae > Endonucleibacter. Next base: position 387,751 of record CBDCZK010000006.1, read on the forward strand.
TATTATGAAAAAAATCAAAACGATATGCGTCTTGCTGACACTATTTCTTTCATGGGCTGCCATTGCCGACACTGATTATTATCGTAATACAGAGCAGAACCATTGGAATAAAGAACTCACTGACCTTATGGGCTATGTTCCCCTAAACGGTTGAAAGGAGTAAACTGAGGCTGTCTCTTTCCTGTGAGGAGGCCTCATAATGAAAAATAATCAATTCAGGCAGTTTCTCAACGACGTTGCATCACTCTCACCACAGCAACTCGGTATACTTCAACAGGCCCTTACTGCCGCACCGAATCAACCTAAATCTAACCTCAATCTTGAAAGTTTGATTGAACACAATTTTGCAAGCGATCCTTCCTGTCCTTACTGCGGCAACTCACATCTCCAGCGCTGGGGGATTAGGGTCGGAAGACAACGCTATCGCTGCAAACAGTGTGGCCGTACATTTAATGCCTTTACAGAAACACCATTGGCTCGACTACACCATGATCATAGTGGGCAGTGGTTGCAGTACCTTAGGGAAATGACTCACTCCCTGACACTTCGAGCAACAGCTAAAGTCTGCGGCATTACTCTGAAAACTTCATTTTCCTGGAGGCATCGTTTTTTACAGGTCATCGATAAAGACCAGGCAACTGGCTTGGAAGGTATTGTAGAGCTGGATGAAACCTTTTTTAGGGAGTCCTTCAAAGGCCAGCGACAAAGGCTGCCAAGGCCAGCCAGAAAACGTGGCTCAGACAAGGTAAAGGCTCGGAGGATACCCGTTATGGTAGCTCGCGACCGGGAAGATAATACCGTTGATGGTGTTCTTGAGAATGAAAGCGCCGATGCTTTGGTTCATTGCCTGAGAGGTCGCATATCAGTTGATGCTATTGTTTGTGCTGATGCCAGTTTGGCGCATGAATCACTGGCTCGTAAACTGGCTTTTCCTTTAAAGGAATTGAATACTTCAGCCGGAAAGCGTGTGCTGGAAGGTATATTCCATATTCAGCACGTCAATGCTTACCACAGTCATTTGAAACAGTGGATTAGAAATACTTTTCATGGTGTGGCTACAAAGTATCTCTCTCATTATCTCAGTTGGCGTCGTATATTATCTAGCCGAAATACACTAACGGTAGGTGGTTTTGTCACTGGACTCGCAGAGCATTGGGGTGTTCAACCGTTTAGGGGAACATAGCCGACCTTATGCGTAAAAGTCATCAGCAATTCCCGCAAACTAGATTCCGATTGGCACATTTTCAGTTAATTAAAAATGACTTTATAGAGGATGAATAGAGCCAGGCTGCTGCTATATCGGCAGTTGGTTTAAATGGCTGGTAACACAGGTCACAGGGCTAACATCAACTCTCTATGTCGTATCGACTGTCAGCAATTTCAAGCTCACACTTCGCTCCTCAATGATGGCTGTGAATACGTCTGTCCAGTTATCAATGCAGAACCAGTCAAACAGCCCTCGTATGGCATGCCACAATGCCTTTTTAGACTTCTTTGCCTTGAGCGCTTCTTGGAAAAGCTTGCAAGACAGTTGCTCTATCTGGTTGATGAGGAAGGCCGTAAAAGTCAGGCATGCCAGATTGCTGGCCAGATGCTGCTTTCCGTGCCCGTAATTGTGTTCGAGATGGTAGCCCTGTGTTTTCAGTGTATTGAACGTTTCGTTTTCAATTTTCCATTTAGCGCGTGCTCCTCGCATGAACTTATTCACGTTCTCGGCTGAAAGCTCAATATCGGTGATCCAGGTGTTGACGTACTTCTTGTTGCCCTCTGGATCAATTTCTATATATTCGAGATAGTTAACCAGCACATCCGGGTGTGACTTGTTAATGGGGACACCATTTACAAACCGGAACCAGTGGGTAAATCCTTTTTCATCGGTATATTCGTAGCGTACCACTTTGCCTGCACAATCAAGCTCATCTACGGCCTGGTATAACGACTCATGTGTTGAGTCCTTTGCCACCATAATGAAGCTATAGCCAAAGGACTTCACCAACTTGATGGTCGGTCCATCTGAGTACAGGTCATCAACAGTAAGAACCAGTGGCAAGTGGGGATGTTCTCTGGATAAATTCGCCAATAGCCGCTTGAGCGCTACCTTCTCACAGTCATTCTTTGACGCATCAACCTGTTTGGTGATGGGCTCAGGCATTAAAGGCAATACTTCCTTCTTGCCCGGCCTTACCAGACAGCAGGCCAGTAACTGATGGTAGTATTGCGGATTTTTGCTGTCCGCCTTTTTTACACAACACTCAGGACAGCTAATATTCCCTGAGCAAAAGTGCCCCGTACCATCGATAGGCGCAAGATACCCTTCCTCAAAATAAGTGAACTGCTTAAGTCGGCCAGATCGCTGCACAAAGGCAAACAAGCGGGTAAAGAACTTCCTGAAATAGCGCGTTTCTATAGGGTCAATCAGCTCCCTCAGATAGGTATCACTGGGGACGTTGCTGACATTGTACATCGACTTTAAGTTCTTGAGCCTGTCGGGCTTATTGACGCAATCCTGATCAAAAGCCAGCAACGAAGGGTATTTCAGGTGCATGACAGCAAGGCCACTCATGACCGCATCATGAAGGGCAATTTTGTCATGTTGACTTTTCTTGCGAAAGTCTGGAATTTCAGCCGCTTCATCAGAGACTATTTTGAGCAGTTTTTCAGCAATGGTTCTTGGTTTTGTTAGCGGCACAACATAAGCATCGTTATTATTATAGTGGTGAAATTCTATCGGATAGTCTGCGATTTCAGCAAGAAAGTATCAGGCTACAGCCCTTGTTATTAAGGGCTTTAATCAAGTCTGCGGGAATTGCTGAAAAGTCATAGAGGAATATTTGCGAACTGGAGCAATAATAAAAATATTCAGATAGGTGCTATAGGTTTTGTTGACCATTACTCCGGCCGTTTTACCTTGCTTAGTGACCAGTTGGTGAACAATCCAAGCTATTTTGAAAATACCAAAAAAAGTGAAAAGTGGGAATTTTCGTCAAACGGCGTTAGTAAAAGCACCGGTAGTGTCAAGTTAGATGGTAGTTACACCGACCCAAAAACCGGGATGACAGTTAAAGCAGGCCAAACCCACACTTGGATGTTTTCAAACGCTGAAAGCATTGCTGCGACCTATCACATTACTAAAGAGTCCTTTACTCACAACCCTCATAAAATGATTAAGGATAATTGGGACATACTCCGCGATGTTGCCAAGGATTCCAAAAACTGGGATAAGCAAAACAAGGGAATCTATCAAGGGTTTGGCGTTATTACAGGTGTATTGTGGGCAAATCGCGGTGTTGGAATGGTTAGTGATAGTAAGAATCAATCATATAGTATGACAACCACCGTCGATTTTTTTACACCTAAAAAAGATTCTATCAGTGTTTCACCCCGTATTTTCAAAGAAACCGATATAACAGCAAAAGGAGGCTTTGTCTTCCCAATTAACAGTGACGCCGAAGACCTGGTACCTGTCGCCTTTACTTTCACTTCTATCGACGGTAAACATGCCATTATCGACTGGACCAAAAAAATCAATACGTTACAATTGCGCCTTGATAGCAAAATGGGTAGTACCTACAAAACTTATTGGACAGCGACCTATATTAATGATGGTAAAGAGCACACCGAGTCCGGTAATTTTACAGCGCCATTAAGCACAGATGTTTTCCTACCTAAACACACAAAAAATCTCACCCTAGAAATAACCTTACCAGGCTTGGGCATACTTCCACATAATAAATGTCATTATTTCTGGCATGACCCGATTAACGAGTGGATCGAAGGTTATAGAGAAATTCAGACATACGGCATATATCCTGCGAATGGAAAGTGTGAAATCACTAAATTTTAGAACTTAATCAATCTCTATTTTTTTATTGCCCAACCACTCAGCCTCTCTGAGCGTTGGGCTTTTTTATATAATTACCGTGACCCCTAAAGGAGTACCCAATGAAACAACTCGAAGGCACATGTCTCTGTGGCAAGGTCAAGATTCAGATCCCCGATGACTTTGACTATATGGGTAACTGCCACTGCTCAGAGTGCCGCAAATTTTCCGGGTCAGACTACGCATCAGTCGGCGGAATCGACTCATCAAAGTTCAAATTTATAGCTGGTGAAGAATCAGTTACTTATTACCATAAAACCAGAGAAACGGATTTAGCCTTTTGTAGCAGCTGTGGTTCCAGCCTGTTTACTAAAAAAGTACTTACCAATAAACATAATATACGTTTAGGTATATTAAACGATGCACCAACCCATAAACCCTCTTTCCATATTTTCACTGACTCCAAAGCGCCATGGCTGAAAATAGCGGATGATTTACCGCAATTCCCCGAAAAACCAGTTAAACGATAAGACCTGCCACAGTACATAATCTCAGCCAGCGCATGCAACTGGCTTATTTCCTACCCATTGAAACTGTTTATCAGTAATCCGCCAAAGCATAGAAATAAAATGAAAGAAACATTAATAAATCTGGAATCCAGTCTTTTGCAGCATGAAGTTCGATCTTCAACAGCCAAACTTGACCAACTGATAGCTGATGATTTTATTGAAATTGGCAGCTCTGGTGAGCTGTTTGGCAAAGCAGAAGTCTTAACATGGCTGCCAGCTGAGCAAAGCGTAACCTACACTGCTACAGACTTTAAATTACAGGAGCTGGCACCAAACCTGATTCAACTAATCTATAAATCAACCTGCCTCAATAAAGATAAGCAACATTACGCCCAGCGTAGTTCCATATGGAAAATGAATGATTCAAATTGGCAAATGGTATTTCATCAAGGAACACCCTGCCCTCCATTTTAAATAACACCTAAAATACCATTGATATCTATACAAGCCAGCTATTGGCTGGCTACAGACCTCTTTCAGAGAATTTATCTTTAACCTAATTCAACAGGGAGTGCTGGGTTTTAGTCTACTTTAATAGTGTATCTCATCAAACCAGAGGCAATACATTAGCCATGCCTTTAACCATCAAGGCTGTCATCTTTGACTTTTTTGGAACACTGGTTCCCAATTTTTCGTTCAAAGAGCACACTGCAGTGTTACGAAAGATGGCTAAAACGGTAGGTGCCCCCGTAGACCCCTTTGTTAACCAGTGGCTAGCAACATATGACCAGCGAGCAAAAGGTTTTTTTAAAACCATAGAGTCCAATATTAAAGCCATTTGTTCCGGGTATAATCTTTCGCCCAGCGACACAGCCTGCTCAAAAGCGGCTGAGCTACGCTTTAATTATGAGCAAGAACAGATCAAGCCCCGCCCTTCAGCATTAGCTACGTTAAAAGCCCTACGAAATCATGGCTACAAACTCGGTCTTATTAGCGACTGCTCGTCAGAACTGCCAATAATCTGGAAAGAGACTGTTTTTAGCCCATTGTTTGACTGTACGTTATTTTCCTCCCTGATTGGCATCAGAAAACCCGATCCCCTTATTTATCTACAGGCAGCTAAGCAGTTAAATGTTCAGTGTTCTGCATGTTTATATATTGGAGATGGTGGTAGCCAGGAGCTTTCAGGCGCAGCAGCAGTGGGCATGCATCCGCTGCTTTTATATGATAAAGAAGAGCAGCATGATGATACCCAGCGCATTGACAGTGAGTCCTGGCAAGGCCAAAGGATTTTGGGTTTGCACGAACTGCTGAGCATACTGAATTAATAACACATAGTTTACCGACAGGTTTATAACTGGAGGCTAATGAATCAAGTATTCTCAATCAAACGATAGGGTTATTTGGGAATTCATACTTTATGGTTATACCTCCTCGCCCACCAGGAAGGCCTCCACGAAAGTCTTCAAAAACTAAACCCGCAATAACTGCCATAAAAACCGGTTTAATTGATGCCATTGAGAAAAAAATAAGTTCTGGGGACCCAGTGGGTATTTTATTGGTTGATGAAGAAGAGTCTTCCCAATCTTACCCTGAAAGCAAGGCTCAGCTTCAAGTGCTTGAATATGGGCATAAACGCTGTCTCCCCATCATTGCACTGGAAATTAATCCAAGTGTCTCTGTCAGTACTGAAGTCTGCAAAATCAACACTCGCCCAGAATTCTTACCTTTTATCAAGCAAGTTGTTCATAAAAAACACCTTAACGGGTTTGATGAATTCGCTACCTGCCCCGATTTGCTGTCAACATTAAGGTTGCATGACCTATATCCAGACAGCAGCCTCGTATTTATGGGGTATGCGATGGAGCAGTGTGTAAGACTAACTGCAGTTGGTGGAAAAGACAGGGAAAGGCCTGGGTATCCATTAAAGAAAGGCGCACACCAGTATGGCTATAGAATCATGACATGCCTGGATATATTAAGAACAGCACAACTACAAAAATTTGATCCCAGCTGGGTCTGGATGCCCAGAGTGGAATACTATCAGTCATTATAATCTCGCTAATAATTTCCCTCACCCTTCCCAACACCTTGTCTTTGCCATCAAATCTATTTTCGTTTTTAGAAGTATGCGCAACTGAAGTTGATAGCACCTTAGTACAGAATAAGATTATAAAACAGGTAAGTAGTCACTCAAACGAAATCAGATATTCTTGACCAAATAGATCAAATACACGTTTGACCTCTTGCTCAAATTCCTTGAAGTTCATTATTGTCAGTAAGTTCAGCCATTCATATTTCACTTTCCTCCACAATATTTCTATCAGATTGAGTTCTGGTGAATAGGTCGGTAAAAAACAGACTAAGAGCTTTTTCTCAATCGCCCAGTCTATTACTCTTTCTCTGAAAAGTTTGCTGGTATGAATGCTGGCATTATCCACCATGACGATAGTATAGCGATCATTAGAACTGTACTTGGGATCTTCCATCCTGGTGGCAAAATCATCAAAGACACTGATAACCGTTTCGCTGTTAACACAACCTGTTACTGGGTAGTAGAAAAGGTCATTGGCACGATTCATAAACCCCAGCACATTGATACGCTTGCTTTTTACAGAGGGTATTTCTAGCTGTGAGCCTTTTTCTTGCCAACCATAGGGGACACAAGGCTCTTGGCTAAAACCAGATTCATCAAAGTAAAACAGATTGACAAGCCCTTTATCCTCAGCATTTTGAGCCTCTTTCAAGGCAGACTGGCAACACCTGAACTGCTCCTCGTTGCGCTTATGACTGCAAGCCTTACGAAACCGCTTATAAACAAGTCCCAGCTTTTTTTAAAAGTCTCGACAAAGTTTGTTTTGAGGCAGTCTTCCCGGTTTCCTCTGCAATCTTTGTTTGAACATAAGCCAGCCTGCGAGGTTCCTCGGAGACAATCTCTCTAATGCGTTGTGCTTCCTGGTCAGTATAGATAGGTGGTTTACCACCCTCATGTTTTTTGTACAGACCGCGAAGGCCATAATCATCCCAGGCATCAATCCAGTCAGATACTGTCTGATATCGAACTTCAAATATTGCAGCAATCTCGCTCATAGAATAACCACGTATACTGAGTAAAACAGCATGAGCCCTTTCCCTTAGGTAAGGATATGGCCCGTGCCGGAGAGCTTCTCTCAATGTTTTTATGACTGCGACATCGGTTACTGGATCAACAGTTTTCATCGTGACAACAGCGAGATTAATGGTGTTTGGCAATGAGTATAACCAAATTGGAATGGAGATGTTTTTTATAAATACGGACGTACAGTTATTTTTATCTGTTAGCAGTTGCGTGACTACTTAGTGTCGTATTAACTTCAGATTCCAGCGAAGCGTTCTCAATTAGTATCTATTAGCATAACATGGTGACCTCACAAGCCTATGTCTAAAAAAACAGATATCAAAAATGGAAAATAATCGTTTTTTCACGTTAGTGTGGCGCTTTAATGGCCTGGTCATCTCAATTACAGGGGTCTTGGCTATCGGGGTATTAGCCTTTGTCTCCTATAAATTAATTCTGGAGATTACCCGTGAGCGCAACATCGTAAACAACATCAATATCTCACCGTCAAATGAAACAGAAACAACCTGGCAATTAGGGTATCCCTCCACTGTCGAGGGCACACCCTATGTAATAGTTCCCCTGACGTCTGATCAATATTCTTCTCACTCGTACTATAGTAAATCTTCTTCGTCAGCAAGGAATTACCTATTTATCAATACGGAAGATAACATCAAACAGTGGCTATTTAACCACAACAACCACCTGATAGAGAGAAGAGAGATGCTGAGAAAAGATCAAAGCGATCATAATTCAGCCGTCACAGCCATTTTATTTCAGCTAATAAAATCAGATAGCAATCACGATGGTAAACTCACAATAGATGACCAAAAAACCATCGCCATAGTAAAACCCGACGGCTCACATTATACTGAGCTTTTCAGCCCTATCGATATATACGTCGGAAGCCAGTTAGTTCGCAATAATAAACTATTAATTATATATCAGCGCCAAGGTACAGGTTACTCAGCCTTCATCAACCTGTTTGATTTTAAGGTTGAAAATGAAACCGAACTGCCTAAAGTTGGCCTGTAATTGAGTTACTATAAGTAAATTTAATCGTTATTTCCTATGCTTTAGCTACACTCATAACAATTTGATCATACCTGCTGTTTCAGCATCCTAATTTATATTGTAATTTTACCGCAATTACCATCAACCCCCTTATGATTGATATCGATGGTGAAGACAGCAGGAGCTGATAAAGTAAAATTTGATATATTTCTGATCGTACCCTTCAGGGTCATCCCTTTATCGCCGATTACCTCCTTTATACTTTCTAGCAATATGCCGGAACGGGGATTATGAAGGAAGATATACCTCCAAAAGATCGCCCAGAGTGGGTTGAAATGGCGAGAGGCCAACACACCATGAGCAAGTACGTCTTGCAGCTTCAAATAGACCGGGTCAGTAAAAAAATTGAAGCAGGTGACATGACAATAGAAGAAGGTGTGGACTATCTCTACGAGTACTTTTCCAGGTACCCAAAGGGATTCAAAAGTGACCTCCAGACCATTTTTAAAAGCTGGTGAAACACTACTAACTCAAGGGATCTTCGGTAGGAAAAGGATTTATCATGAAAAAACTACAATCGGTAGAGGAAGTCACCCAGCTTATCAATCAAGGCAAACTGCTTTCATTGGCGGGTGATGAACGGGTTTTGTCAAAATTACCTAAAGGCCGGTGGTTGGCTGGAACAACCCCGTATTTTATGGATGAGCAAAAAGGAAAGTTTGTACAAGATGCGATCTATGTGGATGATCTTTCAGACTTTGCTGTAGAACATAAAATAGAGGCATATACACCCGATACGATTACTACTTTAACAACAAACCGCTTCGATAACGGCTTTACCTTTCTGGTGATTCCAGCCTTTTCAAAAATCCACTCGGATTACGCTCTTCATGCCGGAGATTTTGAGCATATCTACGATACACCTGTACTGGGCTGGGTTTCCGGTATTGATCTGCATTCACAGGATACCCCAAAAGTTTACAATGGCATGACCGGTGAAAGCTCATCAGAGCATGCCTTCGCCATGCATATCCGAATTCCGGATAACAAAATGGCCCAGCTGGAAATTCTTAATATCCATAGCCAGGACCCAAACAGCCCAATCATTGAATTCGAAGAAGACAGTTTCCACGCGAAAGAGTGTCTTATTAACGGCGAAAAGCACAATTTTGCTCAATATATCAGCGATAATAACATTGACACAAAACCGCCCATTACCTGTGACTATTCTGGTGCAGTCATCAATGTATGCGTTAAAGAAGTTGATACCGATAAAGGCCAGGTGGACTTTTATGCACCGGTATTCAAGGGCAGACAGTATAAGTTTGCCACGCCAATGGAGAACTACGCAGAAGAATTTGCTCAAAACCTGCCAAAAAATGGCCGTAATATGGCGTTCTCATGCAACTGTATACTGAATTTTCTCTATGGCGAGCTTGAAGGCACACAAGCCGGTTTTCCAGGCCCTATTACCTTCGGTGAAATTGGTTACCGGTTACTGAACCAAACCATGACCTATCTGGAAATTGTTGATATCAGTTAGAGCCCATTGATAGAAAAACTACGGCAGGGTCCTGACTGCACCTGCTTCTGACTGGTAGCAGCTCTAACGGTATATACACCAAGCAATAACCCCACTAAATGTTTTCATCTGCACAGCATTCATCCTGTAAAAAATGAATCACCCTCTGCAACTGATCATAATTAGGTACACAGTACAAAATACGCCCCTCTCGGCGCTGGGAAAGCAGTTTGGCTGACATCAGGCTGGAAATATGGTGTGACAATGTTGAACCAGGAATATTCAAATCTTCCTGCAACCTACCGACCGCTAAACCCTCATAGCCGGACCGCACCAGCCGCTTAAATATAGCCAGGCGGGTTGGATGCCCCAATTCTTTAAGAGCTTTGGCAATATCATCAATATTCATCTGTTAGCTACTTCCATTAACAACATTTCGATATTACTGGAAATATATTGACACAGGCAAACACTGCTTTTATATTTCGATTATTTTAGAAATATAGAATATAGGTAACAACCGTGAATCTAGATATGCTAGGTGAAACCCTTGAAATGTTTTTGTTTCTTGCCAGTGAATTAACCATACTGTTCCTGGTTATCAGTTATGCTGTGGGCATCCTGCAAACCTACATCCCTCCTGAAAAAATTCAGCGTGTTTTAAGTGACAAAAACGGTAAAGGCTATGTGATAGCTGGCTTTTTAGGAGCAATTACACCTTTTTGTTCATGTTCAACCATTCCCTTTTTAAAAGGATTATTACGAGCCCGGGCAGGTTTCGGCACAATGATGGTTTTTCTGTTAGCCAGCCCACTGCTGAACCCCATTATTATTGGGCTATTTGTGGTGACATTTGGTTTAAAAGTGGCTCTTTTTTACTTTGCTATTGCCATGGGAGTATCTTAGGACTTACGCATTGATGACACTTGCTAATTTTGGTAGGAGGTCATCTTTGCCTGCTGCAAAACGCTCAATGTAATCACCAACCACCTCTTTAAACAGCTCGCCCTGATGCTGGTAAATATTCGTGAACGCTTGTTCTATCTGCATTTTCTGGAGATACACAAAACTCAAAATACTGGCAAATATGTGGTTTCTCACCGGCCGTTCACTACGAACCTGAAAGTGTTCAATGTGGCAAACTTGCTTGATTGCCCTATGAAATTGCTCTATCTGCCAGTGATGGTCATGAATCTTGATGAAGTTATCGCGTTGGAAAGGGAACTCTTCCGGCAAGTAAACCACGTAGTGGCGACGCTGGTCTTTTAGCATCGTCCTGAACAACCTGACCTTGCCAAAATCTTTAAGCCATACATCCAGACCATCGTCTGGAATATCGAGGCTTTGAACCTGATGCCATTGACCTTTTTCCAGTGATACAGTCCTGTTTGTCTCAACAGCGAACATAAATCCTGTCTGATGGTTTTTAATCGTCTTCAGGTTTTTGACGCAGCTGTACCAGGTGTCACCGGTTACAAACGTTGGCTCCAGCCCCCAGGCTAGCACTTCACTCAACATCTCACGAAAATAGTCGTTTTTAGTCTTGCCCTCTGTCTTATCGCATATTCTGAAATTTACAGGCATATGACGACCGGCAGGGTCAGTGTAGTAGAGGGTGACGAGGTTGATGCCCTTGACGACCCTGTGGTGCTTACCGGACCAGAAATGACTGACCAGCGCCGCAGAGTAGCTATACGGTTTATCGAGAACACTGTCATCAACACTCAAGGTGCCACCAACAAGGTATAAGCTTTTGGCCGCCTCATCGAACATATCTTTTGGTTGGTAATTTTCACGGTGAAGGAAGCGATTAACGCTATCATGAGAAATACCTGTCACTTCTGCCAGCCTTGTACATGTTGATGATTTTGGCTCACTTATCAAGAAGCCCATATATTGTGGAAGGTTGCACCGAGCAGTTGTGGGGCGAGTAGTACTTCTCATCTTCATCCCTGAAAAGCAGTTATTTTTAGCAATTATCAAATTTTACGACTTGCTGTCAATGCGTAAGTCCTATATCTATTGCAGCCGGTTTTCTACTGGAAAAACTGGGGTTTGAAAAATACGTCAAACCGAATGCCTACCAGGCACCTTCAAACAGTGGATGCGGCAGCCGTTGTGGTGGGCAACAGAAACCCGTTTCCAGATGGCAGAAAGTCTGGCAGTCTACCTGGAAAGATTTCAAAGGTGTGTTGCCCTACCTGATGGGAGGTATTGCCATTGGCTCGTTTATCTACGGTTTTATGCCCACAGAATTTGTCGCTTCTGTTGCCAGTGATAGCAACCCGTTTGCCATTCCTCTGGCTGCAGTAATAGGTATTCCTCTCTATATTCGGGCAGAAGCGGTAATTCCCCTTAGCGCAGCACTGGCAGCAAAAGGTATGGGATTGGGAACAGTAATGGCATTGATTATAGGCAGTGCCGGCGCCAGCTTGACGGAAGTCATTTTGCTTAAGTCTATCTTTAAAAACCAGATGATTATGGCGTTTCTTACCGTCATTATCAGCATGGCCATTGCGGCTGGTTACTGCTACAGGTATTTTTTCTAGAAAGCCGGGGCTTTTGCCCCTAAACCCTCCATCATTGAATAAACTTGCAGTATGAACATCGAAATCCTATGGGCAAAATACCATGAACAAATCAAAGTCTACCTACTTTCAAAAGTGTCCAATGCTGCTGACGTAGAAGATCTGCTTCAGGAAATAGTCATTAAGGCCTACAACAACCTTGATTCCCTACATTCACAAGACAGGGCCAAGCCCTGGCTATTTCAAATAGCGAATCGCACGGTCATTGATTATTATCGCAAATCAGGCAAGTCGCTGAAACCAGATGCCAAAGACCTCTGGTATGCTGACAACACTGAAGAACCAAAGCAGCATTTATCCCAGTGTGTGCAGCCTTTTATAAAAAACTTGCCCGATAACACTGCTGAACTGCTAACAGCGATTGACCTTGATAACCAGTCTCAAAAAGACTATGCCGCCAATCATGGTATTAGCTATTCCACATTAAAATCCAGGGTTCAGAAGAGTCGAAAACAGTTACGGGCAGAATTCGAAGCATGCTGTCATATTTCCCTTGATAGGCACGGTAACATCATGGACTTTACAGCGAAGTCACCAACTTGTAAAAAATGTTAATTATTTCTCGTCTTTTTTCTCGCAGCTCCGTCTTAAAGAGATAGATAGACCAAAAGACGAGAGAACACTATGATCAAAGTTATCAGTTTTAAGATCTGCCCATTTGTACAACGGGTCACTGCGCTGCTCGAGGCCAAACATGTGCCTTACAAGATTGAATATATCAACTTGCAGGAAAAGCCCCAGTGGTTTCTGGACATTGCCCCAAATGGCCAGGTACCTGTATTGATCACCGACTCTGGTACCCCCCTGTTTGAGTCAGACGCTATTGCTGAGTACCTGGATGATGCTTATAGTCCTTTGGAGGCAGATGTAACTGCTGAAGAGCGGGCTCTAGACAGGGCGTGGAGCTATCAGGCCACCAAGCATTATTTAACTCAGTGCAGTGCCATGAGAAGTCCCGATAAGGAAACACTGCAAGAACGAACAGAAAAACTTGGTAAGGCATTCGTCAAAGCTGAGCAAGTATTGGGTTCTGGTCGTTTTTTTAAAGGCGATACTATCAGCAATGTCGATATTGCCTGGTTGCCTTTGCTTCACCGTACTGCCATTATCCACCGGTATACGGGTTATGATTTCATTAGTAGCTACCCAAAAGTCAAGCAATGGCAAGTCAGTTTAATGGCAACCGGATTGGCAGAAAAATCAGTATCAGATGACTTTGAAAATGTATTTACAGACTTTTATTTATCTGACAGCGCTTTTCTGGGTAGAGGTAGCAATTGTTCTGACATCTCCCAGTCAGCCTGTAAAAGTACCTGTTGTTAAGCAGGGCTCAACGGATAAAAATCTGTAAAAGAAGCTTGGTGATGGTTCATAGAACCTCACTTAACTAACACACTTGTGATAAATTAATAAAGAAAAATATAATCAGTCAATCAAATATAGCCTGATAGATATATCAGGCTATATTTGATATTCTTGAGTATTTTAATGAATTAGAAAAACAAATAAAATGGATAATAACTACACAAAGATACGTAAACGATTATTCCTCAAGCAATTACCCTTTGACACTGAATTAGCAGACATAGTTAAAGGATTCGACAGCCACAATTTCCTAAAGAACCCTGCCAGCCAAAATATCTATTTATATTTAACTTCTTTCGTTAAAGCAATCTCAGAATATCATTTTTCAAAAAAGCTAGTTGATTTAGAAATACTAGATTGGGGCTGTGGAAAAGGACACGTAAACTATCTATTGACTAAATTAGGTGCCAACCTAAAAAGTTGTGATATTAAATCGAAATCCTCCGACTCCAGTTTCGGGCAAAAAACACCAATTATTGAAAAAAAAGGTATTTTTGTTATACCTCTCAAGGGCTATGTTCCCCTAAACGGTTGAAAGGAGTAAACTGAGGCTGTCTCTTTCCTGTGAGGAGGCCTCATAATGAAAAATAATCAATTCAGGCAGTTTCTCAACGACGTTGCATCACTCTCACCACAGCAACTCGGTATACTTCAACAGGCCCTTACTGCCGCACCGAATCAACCTAAATCTAACCTCAATCTTGAAAGTTTGATTGAACACAATTTTGCAAGCGATCCTTCCTGTCCTTACTGCGGCAACTCACATCTCCAGCGCTGGGGGATTAGGGTCGGAAGACAACGCTATCGCTGCAAACAGTGTGGCCGTACATTTAATGCCTTTACAGAAACACCATTGGCTCGACTACACCATGATCATAGTGGGCAGTGGTTGCAGTACCTTAGGGAAATGACTCACTCCCTGACACTTCGAGCAACAGCTAAAGTCTGCGGCATTACTCTGAAAACTTCATTTTCCTGGAGGCATCGTTTTTTACAGGTCATCGATAAAGACCAGGCAACTGGCTTGGAAGGTATTGTAGAGCTGGATGAAACCTTTTTTAGGGAGTCCTTCAAAGGCCAGCGACAAAGGCTGCCAAGGCCAGCCAGAAAACGTGGCTCAGACAAGGTAAAGGCTCGGAGGATACCCGTTATGGTAGCTCGCGACCGGGAAGATAATACCGTTGATGGTGTTCTTGAGAATGAAAGCGCCGATGCTTTGGTTCATTGCCTGAGAGGTCGCATATCAGTTGATGCTATTGTTTGTGCTGATGCCAGTTTGGCGCATGAATCACTGGCTCGTAAACTGGCTTTTCCTTTAAAGGAATTGAATACTTCAGCCGGAAAGCGTGTGCTGGAAGGTATATTCCATATTCAGCACGTCAATGCTTACCACAGTCATTTGAAACAGTGGATTAGAAATACTTTTCATGGTGTGGCTACAAAGTATCTCTCTCATTATCTCAGTTGGCGTCGTATATTATCTAGCCGAAATACACTAACGGTAGGTGGTTTTGTCACTGGACTCGCAGAGCATTGGGGTGTTCAACCGTTTAGGGGAACATAGCCCCTCTCAAGCATAAATACAAGCTACCATTCGAAAATAGTTCTGTAGACATAGTATTAAGCTTTGGTGTTCTTGAACATGTAGAGAATGACTTTGATTCACTAAAAGAAATAAACAGAGTGCTAAAAAAGTCAGGTCTATTTTTCTGTTTCAATTTACCTTATATTTTTTCATGGACTCAAAACTTATCTTATCTGCTAGGGAATAACTACCATGACAGGCTATATTCAAGAACAAAAATAGATAAACTTTTACTAAAATAAATTTTCAAACCCTGGATTTTTGGCATAGGCAACTGCTTATGAAAAACAGTATCAAATATCCGAAGCATCATCTGTTTGAATCCATCGACCTATTTATAACTGAACACACTCCATTAAAGTATATTGCAACAAACATTGAATTTATTGCCATTAAAGCTTAATAGAAGAATACTACTTTATTTTACAAATAAACGACTATATATTCCAAACGAATCATAAATACTAATAGAGGAGCCACTTTGTCCATTCCAACATTTGAAACAAATAGGCTAATTTTCAGGCCATTCAATGAAAACGATTTACCCAATTATGCAGAAATGTGTAACGACCCCACTTTTATGAGATTTCTTGCTGATGGTAAACCTTTATCAAGAGCAGAAACCTGGAGAAACATCGCCTTTATTCTGGGACACTGGCATCTACGGGGCTATGGTATCTGGGCCATAGAAGAAAAGTCATCCCATCAGCTCATTGGCCGAACCGGTTTACTCAACCCTGAAGGCTGGCCAGACATAGAAGTATGCTGGGCTCTCTCGCCAAAGCACTGGGGGAAGGGCTTTGCTACCGAAGCAGCCAAAAAGGTCATTAACTGGGGTTTTGATAATCTGCCCGTAGAGCACCTTATCAGCCTTATTCACCCGGAAAATAAACCTTCAGCCAGTGTTTCAATGCGCATTGGGCAAGAGTACAAAAAGCAGATTTCCCTGAACAATAAAACAGTTAACGTATATAGTATCAGCAGGACTGCAATACTCTAGCAGTCCTGAGTCATCGCCTTTGCAAATCTAACAGTAAGAACAAAAGGCCCATTAAATGCTAGCACGTATAGTAACCAGCTTAATGATTGCCGGTAGTCTGGCAGGCTGCACTTCTCTGAGCCAGAACAGCCATTCAGTCAGTTCTGATGAAATAGCATCCAACAGCAGTGGTGTCTGTGAGGGTTTTGGACCTCAAACACCACGAGATATTGCTAATATCGCGGGTGAGAATGAGGTATTTTTCCCTATAGCACCACCTGCTCAACAGATGAACTTATGTAATATTCACTTCCACAATCCCGCTGAACATAAAGCCCCTGCCTTTTCTGTGATAAAACCGGGAGATGAGCACGGGAAAGCGGGCTATCAATGCAAAATTTCAAGTCAACTCACTGATTACGAACTAATGCCCTACGAGGATAATCAGTGCAAGGGTGTAAAACCTGGCGACACCATAGAAGTTCACTGGGTTCACTCTTCCTGTGATGTTGAGCCAGGTCCAGGTCTCGGTTCATGTTTGTCTGAGAGTTGTGCTAACCCAAGCCTGCGGGTAGAAACTCAGGTATTCACTGTGGTCAATGACCCAGATGCACTGGATTTTTCTGCATTCACTCCTGTCAATAAACAGATTGCAGGTATGCAGCAAGCAAAGACCCTTCCCTCTGGCACTGGGACACCTGTTGAGTTTTTAGGGTCAACCACAGGGCCAAGTTATTCCGAGCAGGTTTGCTCACCTCTACAAGTGACCTGGAGTGTCAGGCCACAATGCGCCAAGCTTGATATCCGGAGTCTTAGTAACTGGTGTGCCAGTAATGTATTTAATGAAGACCATGCTCATGGCGTCAGAAACCTGGTCACAAACCCCAAACTCCTTGCCCCCATCCAATAGGTACAATCGCTAAAAACAGGTACAAGAGCTACTGTTGAAACAAGGTTCACCAGCTTGCTTTAACAGTAGACTGCAATTTAAAAAACTGACCGATTATATGATGAGTTAGTTACACCCTGATTGGTAACATTATGCGCACACAAATAGCAGACACACGCCTTGATAAGATTAGACGCCAAAAAACACCCTATGAAATTTATCTTGGTGGAATACAGCTGACCATTTGCAAAAATGTTTATCCAACAGGAGAGCTCGCCGAATTAGTTGTTGAGTGCCTGGATCATTCCAAACATGGTATAAAAGCAGGGGACGCGGTGCTAGACTATGGGACAGGCACAGGGTTTCTAGCCATCCAGGCTGCCAGGCGTGGTGCGAATGTTCTGGCTATTGATATCAATCCAGACGCTATAAAGTGTGCAGAGCACAACGCCCAACGAAATGGCGTTGCAGAAAATATTATATTTCGTTTGAGCCACAGTCTTTCCGCCCTAAAACCTAATGAAACATTTGATATGGTAACAGCCGGTATGCCATGGGATGATGCAGAACCGACTGATATGCTGGAACGCTCTGTTTATGACCCTCAATTCGAAATGAAAAAGGCGCTGTTCAATAAAGGACGAGATATTTTAAACAGCAATGGCCGGATATTAATAACATACGGTGAAACAATAGAAGCCCGACACCCAATTCAAACATTTGATGCCTCTTATGCTTTTACTCCAATAATCAAACGACTCATCCACGATGCCAACCACTATATTTATCTTGCTCAACCCAAATAAACACCATAACTGGCTGAGAGTCCCTATATTTGCTAAAGGTAGGACTGTCATAACTGGATTAAGATTGAGGTAATCAATATTGGATATTTCTAAACTCTCAAATGATCTGGAAAAAATCTCTTCAGCCTACGCAAAGCGTTACAATATCAAGCAAACACCCGAGTGGTATTTACTAAAATTGACAGAAGAGCTAGGTGAGTTAACACAAAGTTATTTAAAATATATGGGGCAAGCTCGAACAAACGGCACTGAGCAGGGGCAGCTTAGACGTGAGCTGGAGGATGAGCTAGCTGATGTCCTTGGCATGACGCTGCTGGTTGCGAAAAATCAAAACATTGATATTAAAAAAGCGATAATGAGAAAATGGCTTCGGTACCTGAAACAGCCAGAAAGCACCCAGTAAATACAAAGCTAAAAAATTCGTTAATTATTCTTGATAAGCACTGGTTCTATCCCTCCAACAAACAGATCTGAATTGATCTGTTTGTTTACTGAATATTAATCAAATAGTAACCAGTGATCAAATTGGCTAAATACATCAACTAGACTATTAATAATCAAAATAAAAGCGGGAAAGTCTCATATGTCTAGCTATAAGTAGTCACGCAACTGCTAACAGATAAAAATAACTGTACGTCCGTATTTATAAAAAACATCTCCATTCCAATTTGGTTATACTCATTGCCAAACACCATTAATCTCGCTGTTGTCACGATGAAAACTGTTGATCCAGTAACCGATGTCGCAGTCATAAAAACATTGAGAGAAGCTCTCCGGCACGGGCCATATCCTTACCTAAGGGAAAGGGCTCATGCTGTTTTACTCAGTATACGTGGTTATTCTATGAGCGAGATTGCTGCAATATTTGAAGTTCGATATCAGACAGTATCTGACTGGATTGATGCCTGGGATGATTATGGCCTTCGCGGTCTGTACAAAAAACATGAGGGTGGTAAACCACCTATCTATACTGACCAGGAAGCACAACGCATTAGAGAGATTGTCTCCGAGGAACCTCGCAGGCTGGCTTATGTTCAAACAAAGATTGCAGAGGAAACCGGGAAGACTGCCTCAAAACAAACTTTGTCGAGACTTTTAAAAAAAGCTGGGACTTGTTTATAAGCGGTTTCGTAAGGCTTGCAGTCATAAGCGCAACGAGGAGCAGTTCAGGTGTTGCCAGTCTGCCTTGAAAGAGGCTCAAAATGCTGAGGATAAAGGGCTTGTCAATCTGTTTTACTTTGATGAATCTGGTTTTAGCCAAGAGCCTTGTGTCCCCTATGGTTGGCAAGAAAAAGGCTCACAGCTAGAAATACCCTCTGTAAAAAGCAAGCGTATCAATGTGCTGGGGTTTATGAATCGTGCCAATGACCTTTTCTACTACCCAGTAACAGGTTGTGTTAACAGCGAAACGGTTATCAGTGTCTTTGATGATTTTGCCACCAGGATGGAAGATCCCAAGTACAGTTCTAATGATCGCTATACTATCGTCATGGTGGATAATGCCAGCATTCATACCAGCAAACTTTTCAGAGAAAGAGTAATAGACTGGGCGATTGAGAAAAAGCTCTTAGTCTGTTTTTTACCGACCTATTCACCAGAACTCAATCTGATAGAAATATTGTGGAGGAAAGTGAAATATGAATGGCTGAACTTACTGACAATAATGAACTTCAAGGAATTTGAGCAAGAGGTCAAACGTGTATTTGATCTATTTGGTCAAGAATATCTGATTTCGTTTGAGTGACTACTTACAGATGCTGATGGTCGCACCTTCGGTATTAATGATTATCCAGGCCACTCCTACCGGGCTACAGTTGTAAACAGAGCATTACGAGCTGGCGACTTTTTATGGGTAACTGTCAGGGGGCGAATATTCCCAATGTTTTTCTGCTGCCATTGCAGCAATGCAATCACTTTTGCAGGGGTTCAAGGTGATCATGTTATTGCCCAGGCACAGGGTGGAGATGACAGCCTTCAAAACCTGCAATTACTCTGTTCAATCTGCAATGCTGCAGATATGCATCACCGTGGCGCATCAATAGCCGATAGGACAAGAGGGACTCTGGAGCGCAGAGGGGAAAAGTATTGGACAACATAGTCCAGACTAAGCCTTTGATTAGTCACAACCACTGATATCAAAGATATGATATAGATTTGATCAACTATAAACAGCAAGTCATTATTAGCTTAATAACTATTCAAACATTCAGGATATCTAAATGGTTGACCTCACTATAACTATTCGATATCTATCTATTTTTCTCTCAATAGCTGTTAGCCCATTGATAATGCCTGAATATGCTTTAGCTATACCATTCCAGGATTCTAAAGAAATAAAAGCAGGACCTATTTATAGTAACAGAGATGCAAGAAAGAAATGCCCCGGCATATGCCTGAGAGCCGATGCAACCTGGACTGGCAAATGGCATCGAGTCTCCAGCGGTGTAATGTCCGCTTGTCAGTGCGCTATAGATAATACAGTCTCAGATAATAGTACCTGCACTCTAGATGAAATCTGCAAATCATTTAGAATAATCAATGAATATAATAACAATGCAACCAAAGAGGGTGGGCTTTGTTGGAAATGGCTAAAACACTCCCACTGTGCCTTAGGTATTCCTCGTGAGGCTTTACTCTTTTATGAAATAGAGATAAAAGGAGGGAAAGCCTACTATAAACTTGATAATAAACCTTTTAACTCATGGTTTGGCGGGCATAAAGAGACACTATATATTATAAATGCCAGAAATAATAAAATTTATTTTATCAATGTCGATGGTCGATACATCGAAGCAAGGGGCACTGCCAATTGTATAGAACAAAAAGTTAAGGAGGGTCAATCTACTATTGAATGCAAAATTCCCCGATTGACAACACATGCAGGGCAATTGCATCAATCCAAAACGATAGAGCAAAGTAACTTTGTTAGGTGTTTATGATCCCAACCTGCTAGTTTTCTGTGGCTCTTGATACTGCGATCGCCCTTGTTGGCCTTGATAGCGTTCAGTGCTATCCGCCTCAGGATAGAGAAGTTCTCTGCCCCATTGCCTGTTTTGATCTGACAAGCATCCTCTGAAAATGCAACATCAAGCACCCAGTGTAGATTATTCTCCACAGACCAGTGGTTTCGACTGATTTCCAGCATATCCTTCGCTGCCATTGAACGGCTCATGATATAAAAACGCAGCGCAGTAGTTACTTTACCATTGATTTGCCTGTCACTTTGTACGACAGCTACTTGCTTTAGTCCCGGCCAGTCTTTTGCCGTTTCCAAGTTAGAAAGATCGCTTATCACCCAACAACAGCGGGTTTCTACACGACCGTGGCCTTTTTCACGAGACTGCATATAATCATGCAGCTCTGGCTGGTGTTCTGCTGCGGTAAACAAAGCCTCTATGCCTTTATAGAGCTTTTTCTGATTGCCTTTGACTGCAAGAATGTAATCTGCACCCTGTTCAACGCACTGCTTTGCTACTTTCTTCTGGCAGCCCATAGCATCCAGTGTGACAAGGCAGCCTTTCAGCTCCAGAGCTTTGAGCAGTTTAGGTATTGCTGTAATTTCATTGGACTTTTGGTCGACACGCTCTTGCCCAAGCACCAAGCCAAGCTTAACACTCCAGGCACTGACTAGAAGCACTGGTTTTTTGCCTTTTGCTCTGGAGCCCTTAATGACCTTTCCATCAATCGCAAGGTGTTGGCTGCCTGATATTTCAGTCAGTGTTTGCTTGATCCAGCCAGTAAAACAGGTTTCAAAAGCTACGGGGTCAAGCAAGCAGAAGACCCTGCGAAAGGTGTATTTAGAGGGTATGCCGGCGGGTAGCTCTAGAAATGTTTTGAACCAGTCTTCTTTACAGCGACCAAAGTCCTCAATGTCTTGCCACTCATCAGCTCCACATATAACAGCACATACGGCAATAATAAGAATATCAAGCAGGTTATGGTCACACATACCTGGCCGACGGGGATCAGGTACTTTAGCCAAAAACTGCGACAAAGGTTGATACTGTACGGCTTCCATGCAAATTGACTACTCTGGTAATTTACAGAGCAGTCTCTCTCAGGTCGTCGATTGACAACACATGCCGGTATATTACTGGACTCTGAGAAAGCAATAGCTGACTTAATAAGGAAAAATAACAGATCACAACCTCTGGATATCTCGGAAGAAATAGTATTAAAAATCATAGGTGCAGGCACAATTCATGTAATAGAAGGTTATGTCGTTAATATCACTAATGACAGCGGACATTTCGGTCCATCAGTTGAAAATCTAAAAGCCTCAATAAAATTCCTAGCAAAAAAAGGGATCAATGGTTTTCCCGATGGGGAAATTTGTGACTACTCTTTCGAAAAAGTAAAAGACAAAACTGGAAATATCAAACCAAACGTTTACAGCCAGAAAAACAGCTTCTGCCAGTCCGAAAAATGACAATAAAACAATCATTATATCTGGATGCATCAGCCCAAAATAAATTACCAAGAGCAAAGAGGGAAACTATGTTTATTGACTACATTTACCGGTCAAATAGCCCCTTAATTATAGTAGCCACTATTGTTTGCCTCTCAGCTGAAGCTTATGAAAATAAGATCAAGGTATCTATAAGAGATGGTCTGCGCTGTATCCATTCCAATGGCCTTCCCGGCCAACAAACAGGGCAATTTCCTAATAAAGGCAATCCTAATTCAATTTCAGAACATCGTATAAAAGTCTGTGTAACAACGAATCCTCGTAAAGGCAATACCTCCACTCCAATCACACACGGCTCCGTTGGCATTGCTTTAAATGGTGTACTGATTCGTCCATCAACAGCAGATTACTATGATCCATCAAGTCCACGGGGCTTCAGTAGAAACAATCAGTCAGGCTGGAATCTTGAAGGGCTCGGTGCACGTGAGCAACTTGGTATGGATCAAAATAATGCCCATGTCGATCGACGTGGGCTCTATCACTACCACGGTATTCCTAAAACACTGGTTTCTGAACTG
Source organism: Endozoicomonadaceae bacterium (assembly GCA_965224475.1). GTDB lineage: Bacteria > Pseudomonadota > Gammaproteobacteria > Pseudomonadales > Endozoicomonadaceae > Endonucleibacter. The sequence goes on from CBDCZK010000006.1 coordinate 410,911, forward strand.
CCAACCAGCTTGATAGGCTATGCTGCTGACGGTTTTGAAATCCATTATTCAGGCAAGCAACAAACCTCAAGTTATCAATTAAAGCCTGGTAACAGAAAAACAGCCCCAGGAGGAGCCCATGATGGCACTTATAATGAAGACTGGCATTATGTAGCTAACTCAGGTTCACTGGATATCTGTAATGGGGGCACACTCAATGAACAATATGTCTATTTTGCAACAGATACCTACCCCTTTTTTCCTCGCTGTCTTTGGGGAAAACCCAGCCAGGATTTTCTTCCTAAACAACAGGAAAAAGAAGACTCAGATGGTAGACATCACAACCGACACACCCGTGTTAAACCCACTCACCGCCGCAACCCACCAAAAGTAGCGATTTTCGCATGCTCAAATCAATCGCCTGGCAACCGCTGTTCATTCATATCACCACACCGGAAGCATCACATTTCGGGCCATTGCAGGACATTATCAGAACAAATAGTCGCTTGTATGCCCAACAATCATAAATAGTAAACTTGCTGTTTAGGTTCCCGGAATTTGCTGACATCCGCTAATTATGACTAAAACATTCAAAGCCCCCCATACCCTGATGGTTCAGGGTACAACCAGTGATGCTGGCAAAAGCGCTCTGGTAACCGGTTTATGCCGCGTATTACATAGAAAAGGGAAGTCAGTTGCCCCCTTCAAGCCTCAGAATATGGCTCTCAACAGTGCTGTTACCGAAAATGGTGGTGAAATTGGCAGAGCCCAAGCTTTACAGGCACTTGCTGCAGGTCTATCGCCACATACTGATATGAATCCGGTATTACTGAAACCCAACAGCGATATCGGCGCTCAAGTGGTTGTTAATGGCCAGGCCATTGGCGAAATGAATGCCGATCAGTACCACGCTTATAAGCCTAAGGTCATGGATTCAATTATTGCGGCCTGGCAGCGCTTACAAACACAACATGAAGCAATTATTGTTGAAGGCGCTGGCAGCCCCGCTGAGATTAATCTGCGCACCAATGATGTTGCCAATATGGGCTTTGCTGAAAAAATTGACTGCCCTGTCGTTATTATTGCGGATATTGATAAAGGGGGTGTTTTTGCTCATTTATACGGAACAATGGCCCTACTATCCCAATCAGAGCAAAAACGTGTGGTCGGCTTTGTTATTAATCGCTTCCGTGGTGACATCAAATTACTTGAGCCGGGGTTGAAATGGCTGGAGGAAAAAACCGGGAAACCGATTCTCGGCGTACTGCCTTATCTGCATGGACTTCATCTGGAAGCAGAAGATGCTATCCTTTCCCAACAAACCAAAATAGATGCCTCATCAGATATACTGAAGATTGCTGTGCCGATCCTCACCCGCACCAGTAACCACACAGATTTTGATCCGCTAAGGCTGCACCCCAAAATTGATATCCGTTTTATTGGTAAAGACCAACCCCTCAGCGCTTGTGATTTGATTATTTTACCTGGCAGTAAAAATACTCGAGCAGATATGAAATACCTGCGCAGTAATGGTTGGGATAAAGATATTCTCAAACATTTACGCTATGGTGGAAAACTGATGGGTATCTGCGGTGGTTACCAGATGCTAGGTAAAAGAATTGATGACCCCGATGGCATTGAAGGGCATCCAGGCTCGACTTCTGGATTGGGTTTGCTGGATATAAAAACGACAATGATTCGCCAAAAGCAGCTTCGCCAAGTATCCGGCACAATAAAATTCCCCACTCAACAATCAGTAGCCGTTACCGGCTATGAAATTCATGCTGGTATCACCACAGGCTCAGCATTAAAATCGCCATTGTTAACACTTGAAGATCGTATGGAAGGTACTATATCTCAAGACAGGCAAATAATAGGCACCTACCTTCACGGAATTTTTGAAACGCCAGCAGCCTGTCAGGCCATTATACAGTGGGCTGGCCTAACAGCTGCTTCAAGATTTAATTATCATAATCTACGGGATGAAGGCATTAATCGAATAGCTGATGCTGTTGAAAAATATATGGACATAGAAAAGATCCTATCACTAGGCGTATCTTAATCAAAACTGAAAATCTGGCAGCAATCTATAATTCAACAACCAGTTATTATACACTCCAGTTCTCTTGTGGAGGATTGCCAGCTGACCGTATTAATCAGCTGGCAGCTTATTCATCAAGAATAAGCAGGGAACAGGGTGAAAAGCCCTGACTGTGCCCGCAACTGTAATGGAAGAGTTTTTAGCCAGAGCCACTGATGCATATCGGGAAGGCGGCTAAACGCAATGACACCAGAGTCAGGATACCTGCCTTTGCAAGACCAACACTAAGAAACAACCTGAAAAGTCAAATACAGGAAAAGGCTTTTTTCAGATGATTTCTTGATCCGGGCGGGTTACCTGGCGGTTGGGACTACAATTTGTGCTCCCTGAAGTATACAGGCTTAAAATCAACACGACTGGCCTGGCTATCTTCAGGCAAGGTCTTTGACCCTGCCTGCCGTACCGCCCTGAGCAAATGATTTGACTCAGGGATAACATGAAAAAACGACTATTAACTGTCAAACTGGCTACTCTTTTTCTTTTCGCACTGGTCACAGCCAACACTGTCCATGCTCAGAAGCGCTGCGCTGTAGACGACAGTAAAAGTATTATCTGCCTAAAAAATAAACCTGAGAGAATTATTAGTCTTGCACCGGGTTCAACCGAGCTGCTCTACGCTGCCGGTGCAGGCTCGCAGATTATTGCTGTTGATTTATACAGTGATTATCCACCAGCAACCAAAAAGCTGCCCAAAGTGGGTGGCTATCCCAATGTCAATATTGAAACTCTGATCAGTATGAAGCCGGATCTAATTATCGCCTGGACCGGAGGAAATTCACCAAAACTCGTAAAACAAATCGAAGCTTCTGGCCTTAGAATTTTTCGAATCAACCCCGAAAACTTTGACGATATTGAGTCAGCTATTAGAAAACTGGGTAAAATTACTGGCAATGAGAAGCAAGCAAACAAAAACGCCAACAACTTCTCCACCAAACTAGCATCATTACAGAAAAGCTATCAACAGCAACCCGTTGTTTCAGTCTTTTTTGAAATCTGGCGATCACCCTTGATGGCCGCAGGTGGGCATCAAATTATTGACAGTGCCATCAATCTTTGTGGTGGAAACAATGTTTTTTCGGATGCACTCACCAAAACACCGGTGATTTCCATTGAGTCACTGCTTGCCAAAAATCCCGACGTTATCATCAGTTCTGATCCCCGAGGCAATACCAAAGAAAACCAACAGGCCATGCTGAATTACTGGGCACAGTGGCCAGTACTGAACGCAGTAAAAAAGAAACAATTATTTACCGTTCCCAGTGACCTGATTGCACGCCCTACCCCTCGCCTGCTTGATGGTGCCGAACAAATATGCCAACTGCTCCAATCTGTTCGTATTGCAAATAGCTCCCCCGGCACTCATGAGCCCAGCTCCAGCTAAAGACGTTGCCTGCATCACTTTGTTGGACTTAACAAGGACCCCCATGTTGTATAACAAACAAGAAATAATCTGCTCCAGAAAGGTACTGAGTACCGCAATTGCTTTAACCGTTTCAGGGCTCTCTTCTCTATCATATGCTGATACACCCTACACCCTGGATGAGGTAATTGTTACCGCATCTAGAACAGCTCAAACCGTTGATGAAACCCTGGCACCTGTGACGGTTATTACCCGCAAAGATATTGAGCAGAGTCAGGCTAAAGATGTAGCAGAATTATTAAGAAAAGTACCTGGCATCCAGATCGCCAGAAATGGGGGAATTGGATCCCTGCCTTCAGCCTTTATACGTGGGTCTAACTCATCGCATACCCTGGTTCTGGTAGATGGTCAACGCTTAAACAATGCCACTGCCGGAACCCCGGAATTCCAATACCTAAATCCTGAGCAAATTGAGCGCATAGAGGTCGTACGAGGCCCTAGATCCAGTCTTTACGGTGCTGATGCCATAGGTGGCGTCATTCAGATTTTTACTCGCAGAGGAAAAGGTGAACCTCAATTTTCAGCTAAAGCCGGAGTGGGTAGTCGTAATACCAATGAGTTGGGCTTTAACCTGGGAGGTGAAGTTGATAGCACCCGTTTTAATCTTAATGCCAGCCTTTATGAAACCGGCGGATTTGATACTACCAATGACAATTTCCCTGCGAATTGGGGCGCCAACCTGGATAATGATGCCTACAGAAACAAATCACTAGCCACGCGTATTTCTCACACATTCCAATCGGGAGTGGAAACAGGTATCAGTTTTTTACATCAACAAGGTAAAACTGAGTACGATGGCTATGTTACCGATCGGGATGACACAAACTATCCTTACTCACCTTATACCTTATTTAAAAGCACAACGGTTAATGCCTATACCACTCTACCTGTTAATGACATATGGCTATCTAAAATAGATGTTGGATACTCGGAACACAAAAGTAAGCAGCTTGGTAAAAATGACAGCCCTTCTGCTCCCTATACTCCAAATTTCTATGAGACACAGCGACTTTCTGCTTTATGGCAGAACGATATCGACTGGTCTGAAAACCAACTACTGACTACAGGTGTTGATTACTACCAGGATAAAGTTGATAGCAGCACAAATTATGTCAATCCGGCAACAGGAAGAAAAGAAGACTCTCGCTATAATGCTGCCGTATTCATCCAAAACCAGTCTTATTATGATTGGAGTGATCTTCAGCTTGGCCTGCGCCGTGATAAAAATGAAGCCTATGGTTTCCAGACTACAGGAAATATCGCCTGGGGGGTTGATTTACCCCAACACATACGGCTAATCGCATCTTACGGCACGGCATACAGAGCCCCTACCTTCAATGACCTCTACTACCCTTTCTCTGGCAACCCGGATTTAAAACCAGAAAGCTCTAAGAGTGCTGAATTGGAACTAAGGGGCAAGCATGACATTGGCAAATGGTCATTATCACTATTTCAAAATGATATTGATGATATGATTGCCTGGGCGCCAGATGCATCAGGACAATGGAAACCTTCGAATGTCAACAAAGCCCGAATTCAGGGTGTGGAAGGTTCTATATCAACGACATTAGCACATTGGGATATCAACCTTTCACTGACTCTGCTTGACCCAAAAGATACAAAAAGAGATACCCAGCTTCAGCGCCGAGCCAAGCAATATATGACGATTGACTCTGACCGAACTTTTAGCAAATTTTCTTTCGGTGCCACCTTCAGGGCACAGGGGCCAACCTATGATGATGTTGATAATAATGTGCGAGTCGCCGGTTTTGCTACTGTAGACTTACGAACAGCCTACAAAATAAACAAAGAACTAAAAACCCAGATTAAATTGACTAATTTGCTCAATAAGCAATACCAGGCAGCTAATGGCTATAATGGCGAACCTAGAGGGGCATTTGTATCATTAATCTGGACACCAGACTTATAAATTCCAAGCACAGGGAGAGGTAACAGGTATTAACACTGCCGATACACTCTCTCTGTGGTTAGCTGGATAGTAAAACAATGGCCTTAAAATACTCAGGTGATATCCGTGAGCTCTGCTACCCCTTTATTTACGAAAGTTCATCACTATGCGATTACGAAATTATCACTGATGAGTTGTGTACCACAGTCGGTGGAGTAATCACTGAGTTGGAAGGCGATTTATGCTTTGCAGATATCTGCGCTTTTCTTGAGGAACTTCAACCTCTGATTTTTCACTTAAATGGCTCTATCCGGGGAAAGCAGGCAATTTTTGAAGAACAGATTAATTGGTTATCAGGTTATTTTGATCATTTTCAAAATGAAATAGGCAATCAGCTCAAAGGGTTTATTTTACCCAGAGGGGGACGCCCGGTTCAGCTATTGCATAGCTGTCGATCCCTAGCAAAAAAGACAGTCCGTGCTTTAGTCAAGATTGATGCTGAAGGTATTGAGGTGCCTGATGTGCTGCACCGTTTTGCCAATATGCTCTGCAACCTGTTTTTTCGATTAACTCTTATCATTAATCGTCGTCAGGGCATTATTGAACCTGAGTTTAAAAGCCTGAGCTACGGTAAGTAGCTGGATACCGACAATATAGGAATGCAATGACAGAACAAAACAAAAATCGCCTTTCAACTATCTATACACGTACAGGTGATAACGGTACAACAGGGTTGGGGGATGGCCGCCGACTTTCCAAAGCTCACGCTAGAATAGAGGCAATCGGTTCAGTTGATGAATTGAATTGCTGGATGGGCCTTCTGATAAATGAAGTCTCCGATACACCGTCTTTACACCCTCTCCTTCATAGCCTTTTAGAAAATATCCAGCATCGTCTGTTTGACCTGGGCGGCGAACTGGCTATGCCCGGATATCAGCTAATTAAAGACACTTTTATCACAGAGTTGGAAGTCAATCTTGATAAATTGAACAAAAAGCTTCCTCCACTGAAAAACTTTGTACTGCCTGGAGGTTCACGACTGGCCTGTTATAGCCACATGGCCCGAACAGTAGCCCGCCGAGCAGAACGCCAGGTTATTGCGGCAATAGAGGCTGGAGAAACTATTAACCAACCATTAATTCGATACATCAACCGGTTATCCGATTTACTCTTTGTTATTGCCCGGGTAGCCGCCAGAGAAACGGGTGAGGAAGTGCTATGGCAACAAACAGACAAACAACCTGTCGATCAATAGCCATCCCAAAACAATAAAAAAGCCCTGCACAAGCAGGGCTTTTAATTAATAAGATAAAAGATCAAGAAGCACGATTAAATGTAACTACATCATACTCTTGAGGCGTAATGACCGGCATTTCATCGGCAATATAGTCAATGACTGCCTGAGCATCGGTGTTACAGCGGGTATTATCAGCCTTACAATTCGGCGCTTCACTCTCGTAACGAACCTTGTACTTGCCACCAACTTCTTCGATATTTTTCACCTTGAAGCCTGTCAGCTTGCCATCGACATAAGCCAGGTCAACACGGCCTGAATTCTCTTTCTGTGCTTCAAACAGTGGTGTCCAACCATCATTACCCGTAGCGTTGTAGTTATTGATGGCAACGTTATAAGTCGCGTTATCTTCCAGTGGTTTCCAGACTGGATTTTCCGCGCTACCTGTCAGAATCTCAACGAAATCAAGTTTACCCGTTTGATGAGGTGTCGTTTCGGTGAACTGATAACGAATATGGCCACCATAAGGGAATTTACCTGCATGAGCCCCTTCAGGCAGGGTTGCTGTAATCGTCCCTTTAATCAATGACTTGATATCAGCACCTTTTACAGGCACAACAGACATAAAGTTAGAGAAAGGCAACATTTCCAGCGCAACATTCCCTTCACGGTACTCACCGGCTTCAATATTGGTTCGAATGCCACCAGCGCCAATCAGGGAGAAGTCTACATTCATTCCTGTGACTTGCTTAACTTCATCACTGTTAGCCCAGTAATACTGGCCTGCAGCAATAATCGCTGCTACATCAGAACCGTGTTTATCTGTTCCCCGGTCACCAGGGCGGCGTTCATGATTGATATCCTTAGGTACCTGGGCAATCACCTTGCCATAGGCAGCATCAACTGCAGGCTTATACTTGGTATCAATAAGCTTGCGCATGGATGCTTCTTCATCCGCAATAGTGATGTTGTCTTCACTTTCAATAAAGTTCACGACTTTAGTCGTTTCTTCAGGCTTAAACTGGCTCTCTGCCTCACGCATTGGTGAATGGTAATATTCATCATTACTCAGCAGAGTATTTAGCCCGGCACAGGATATAACAGCACCCTTATCATCAAAGCTGACTTTCACCCGACCAATAGCCTGGGCATATTCACCCGCCTGTACAACACAGGTAGCGGTCTGGCCATTAGGGTTCTTAACCATTTCGGCATAAGTACCGGTATGGTCATGGCCAATATTGGTGAAATCGCCCAGCAGCGTATGGGAATGACCACCAACAATCAGGTCAATACCATTGACTTTAGAAGCAACTTCACGGTCAACTGCATTACCGATATGGGTAAGGGCAATAATATTCTTGATGCCTTTAGACTGCAGCATATCCACTGTAGCCTGGGCAGATTCCACCATATCATGGAATTCGATTTTGCCAGTGTTTGGCGCCAGGTTTGGCATATCATCCAAAGCGATACCGAATACCGCAACAATATCTTTATCTGCTGGCAAATTATTTAAATCTTCAACCACTGTTTTGTTATTGCCATCAAAAGCAAAAACAGTGAATGGTTTGAGATTAGTCTGGTCTTTCAGATCCGGGTCATTGCTGGTATCAATGTTAGCAGCCAGAACCGGGAAATTTATATCGCTGATAAATTCATTCAGCTTGGCATTATTAAGATCAAACTCATGATTACCCAGCGCCATGGCATCCAGGCCCATCTGGCTAAGCAGTTCAGCATTCATCGCGCCTTTATTCAGCTTGAAATAGGCACTGCCCTGCCATGCATCACCACCATGTAGAAACAGCAGGCTATTATTTTGCTTACGGGCTGCAGTTTTATATTCTTCAGCCATGGTCTGCAGGCGAGGATAACCGCCAAACTCATTGTAAACGAGTGTTTCACCGGCTTTAAAACTGGAAGGGACAGGATCAAAATTGGAGTGGGTATCGTTGATATGGGCAACGGTGAGGGTAAAGGGCTGTTCTGGTTGGGCATCTTTCTGGGCACAGCCGGCCAGTGCCATCGCTGCAAAAATCGCAGCTAGAGGTTTTAAGGTCATAGACTATCTAAACTGTACGAATTTCAGGGGAAATGTCATGCGACACTAGAGAGACCGCCGCACTATAGCCAAGATCAAATACACAGACAATTGTGGCAAACGCTGTACCCTGTATTGCCATATTTGTTGCTATTTTAGGGGATGCTCTCAATCAGAGATGAGAACGCCCCCTAAGCAATCCAAAGGACCTGCCTGAATGAAATATAATTACCAAATAGCAGGTAGACCGCCTACAGCAGCAAATAACAACACCATACCTACAATTGGCATATTCAATTTTTTAAATAGATAGATGCCTAATATAATTATGGCCATGTCACTGCCACTTGTTACTGCGCTGGTAAATACTGGTTGGTAAAGTGCTGAAAGCAGCAAACCAACAACCGCAGCATTCACTCCAGACATAGCCCCGGCAATACGAGGTTTTTGAGCTAACTGTTGCCAGTTTTTCATAACACCAGTTACCAGCAGGAAACCTGGCAAAAAAACCGCAGTGGTAGCAAGGCCAGCACCAATCAAGGGTGCATTGGGCATTAACTCATAACCAAGATAAGTCGCAAATGTAAACATTGGTCCTGGCACAGCCTGGGCTGCAGCATAGCCAGTCAGGAACACATCATGGCTTATCTGCTCCGCCAGTAGACTTTGTAATAGCGGCAGGACAACATGTCCTCCTCCAAAAACCAGACTGCCAGCCTGATAAAAATTAGAGAAGGCTGCTATACCCGGATGAAGCCCTGCAATCAAAGGTAATCCAACAAGCAATGCGACAAATAAAAATAGCGGAAGCCAGCTAACACGTATCGTTTGCGCTGGATGAGACTTGTTTTGGGAAAGAAACTTTACGCCAATTAAGGCAGCAACAACCAATACCGCAATCTGGCTATAAATTCCCGGAATAATTAATAGGGTCAAAGCGGTTAAAACACACAATGCCGAAGTCAGCTTACTGGCACAAAAGCTTTTATACATCCCAAAGGTGGCATCAGCAACAACGACAACCGCCATCAGTTTCAAGCCATGAATAACACCATTAAAAACAGGGCTACCCATGAGTGTATGACTCAGTGCTGCAACAGATAGAATTAAAATAGCGGAAGGTAAGGTAAAACCGACAAATGCAGCAATACCGCCAAAAACACCGGCACGCTGATAACCAATAGCATAACCAACCTGACTGGAACCTGGTCCTGGTAAGAACTGGCTTAAGGCGACCAGTTGCGCATACTCTTGCTCAGAGAGCCAATTGAGCTTGTCAACAAATGTGGTTTTAAAATAGCCAATGTGTGCTGCCGGACCACCAAAGCTGAACCAGCCCAGGAAAAAAAACTTCAAGAATACATCAATCACTTCAGACTCCTATTTGGCAGGAGTCTGTAGAGAATAGGAAAATCAGTAATGAGTCCTACAGAACTTCTTTTTCTTAATCTCCTATATTGTTATTAAATTTAAAGATGCTACCGGACGACAAACTCCTGCCCACGAATCCTAAAAAAAAGACGTTACAGATTTATTACAGACAAGTGCCCAATCTGGGCGATTGGGCACTTATTTAATTTCAAACACTGTTACAGCAAGTCTTTAGCAATCTGCCCAACCTCTGGATGAGTCAGGTACCTGGAAAATTGCTTCATGGCATAATCTGGCCCATAGGCCATTACCAATACCGGTGTATTTGTATGGGTACCCGTACCCCAGACAACTGACTGCTGTTCTGCCAGCACATGTCCCATCAGGTTATAGTGACTCTCATCACCATAGACATAGAAAGCATCAAATAAATTCTTCATGGCAGGCCATGTTTTACTATCGAGATACTTATGTCCTTTCCGGTAAAATGTATTATCTGTTCTCTCCATTGCCCTGGTTGCCATCGCTTCAGTCACTGCAAAATCATGATGTTTTTCCATTAGTTTTGCCAGGTTGGCTGGTGTCTGCTCTTTCACAGGTAAAGACTTAAAGTCACCCCAAATATTTTTATTACTGCGGCTCTGGGCATAAATTCGATCCAGCAGACTCAGGTCTGCAAAATTAAAGGTTGGCTGATAGGGTGTCTCACCAAATCCAGGTGCTGGAAGTGAAACCTTTTCAGGCACATCTTTCATGCTATAGCTGAAACCAAAAGACCCTGTTTCGTGATCAGCAGTCACAATGACCAGCGTATCATCCCGTTTTGATGCCCAGTTCACCACATAGTCAACAGCATCATCAAACTTGATCATATCGTGCAACATCGCACCAACATCATTTTCATGACCTGCCCAGTCAATTTGGCCACCCTCAACCATCAAAAAGAACCCTTGCTCTTTTTTTGAAAGGATATTAAGCGCCTTTTCGGTCATTTCCTTCAGTGTAGGCTCAGTTCTTGTAGGGCTGTCTTTGGTAGCTGAATAGCTAATACCATCCATCATTCCCGAGCTGGCAAATAGGCCGAGCAATTTACCGCCTTTAGCAGCATCCATCTGATTACGATTAAAGGCCAGTTCAAAACCTGAATCCTCAGCAACGGTCAGAAGATTAAGATTATCCTTGCGCTTCGAACTCAGATTGAAGCTATTGTCTGTTTGCTGCACCAACGCCTCATAAACACGCCCCTTATCATTAACAGCTGCCGGAATAAAGTGACGAAGTCCCCCGGAAAGCATCACATCTGGCGCAATACCTATCATGTCCTCGGCAATTTCATTTTCCATACTCCGGTGAGGGCGATGAGCGGCAAAACCAGCTGGTGTGGCATGAGTCAAACGGGTATCGGAAACCAGGCCTGTTGCCTTACCTTGTTTTTGAGCCTTTTCCAGAATAGTTTCCAGATATTCACCTTCAGGACCAATACCTATCACTTCACTCAGGGTCGGGTGGCCGGTTGCCAGCTGTGTGGAAGCACAGGCAGAGTCGACAACAATTTTATCGATAGGCCCAGGATCAGAAACACCCAATACCCCCTTATCGATTATTTGCTGAATACCCGTTGGCCGACCATTATATACGGAGTTTGGCGCACGTCTGGCATAAGTTTCCAGTAATCCCAACTGTTGGGGGCCCATACCATCCCCAATCAACATAATGATATTTTTTACCCTGTTGGGTGTTGGCTGCTGATGTTCAAGCTCAGATTCCTGATCCAGGCTGCTGCATCCCGTTACAAAAAAGACCGTGCCGGCAATCAACGCCATTGCCAGTTTCCCAGGTTTCATAGTGACTTCCCCCAGTACATCTTGTGTGTTTATGTTTAAACCTGATAAACGTTACCGGGCGTCTATATTCAGCTAAATATGTTACAGGTTGATTGCAAAGTAAATTTAATTCACAAGTTAATATTCAGTACTAGCTACTATACAGACACAATCCCATCTTCTCGAAGTAGCTAAAATAAGGCTTATCGAATTAAGCGGGATAAGAAAAAGGCTATTTAAATCTATTACCGCAGTTAATAGCCTTAAATTAAGAATCATCCCTCCTACTTTAAGGAAAACCTTATAGATGCATTTTCATTCGACAAAGTTTGTTTTGAAAAATGCCTATTTGTAAAATCTACTGCCTGATTTTGCCAAAAACGGGCTTTACTAAAAAAAACAGACCTGCAATTAGAAATTCATTTTAAAAAGCCTCCATTAATTCATTCGTAGCTCTCAAATAAGACTTAATCATAGATACCTTCATAATTAATGACCCCAGCATTCAAAAAAATCAGAGCCGGGTAAAAATGTATCAAAATCTAGAAACTCATAAAATACAACCAATAACCAGAAATCACTTCACTGCATAAACCTTTGTCGCAGTTTTTGGCTAAAGTACCTGATCCCCGTCGGCCAGGTATGTGTGACCATAACCTGCTTGATATTCTTATTATTGCCGTATGTGCTGTTATATGTGGAGCTGATGAGTGGCAAGACATTGAGGACTTTGGTCGCTGTAAAGAAGACTGGTTCAAAACATTTCTAGAGCTACCCGCCGGCATACCCTCTAAATACACCTTTCGCAGGGTCTTCTGCTTGCTTGACCCCGTAGCTTTTGAAACCTGTTTTACTGGCTGGATCAAGCAAACACTGACTGAAATATCAGGCAGCCAACACCTTGCGATTGATGGAAAGGTCATTAAGGGCTCCAGAGCAAAAGGCAAAAAACCAGTGCTTCTAGTCAGTGCCTGGAGTGTTAAGCTTGGCTTGGTGCTTGGGCAAGAGCGTGTCGACCAAAAGTCCAATGAAATTACAGCAATACCTAAACTGCTCAAAGCTCTGGAGCTGAAAGGCTGCCTTGTCACACTGGATGCTATGGGCTGCCAGAAGAAAGTAGCAAAGCAGTGCGTTGAACAGGGTGCAGATTACATTCTTGCAGTCAAAGGCAATCAGAAAAAGCTCTATAAAGGCATAGAGGCTTTGTTTACCGCAGCAGAACACCAGCCAGAGCTGCATGATTATATGCAGTCTCGTGAAAAAGGCCACGGTCGTGTAGAAACCCGCTGTTGTTGGGTGATAAGCGATCTTTCTAACTTGGAAACGGCAAAAGACTGGCCGGGACTAAAGCAAGTAGCTGTCGTACAAAGTGACAGGCAAATCAATGGTAAAGTAACTACTGCGCTGCGTTTTTATATCATGAGCCGTTCAATGGCAGCGAAGGATATGCTGGAAATCAGTCGAAACCACTGGTCTGTGGAGAATAATCTACACTGGGTGCTTGATGTTGCATTTTCAGAGGATGCTTGTCAGATCAAAACAGGCAATGGGGCAGAGAACGAGGCGGATAGCACTGAACGCTATCAAGGCCAACAAGGGCGATCGCAGTATCAAGAGCCACAGAAAACTAGCAGGTTGGGATCATAAACACCTAACAAAGTTACTTTGCTCTATCGTTTTGGATTGATGCAATTGCCCTGCTGCATAAAGCTTTGCAGTTAAAAATCGTTCACAAATCATTAAAAGCAATATTTGGAAAGCATTTATTTATTAGCAGACTCTTTAGAGACTGTATGGAAAGTTATTGGACACTAACTCGGTAAACAACTAATTAGTCCATTTAACAATTAAAAATCTTCATTCTATATTTTTTCTACAATTTTAGGTCTAACTTACTGATGTTTTTTGGTGGTGAAGCATGTACGAGTCAGACCTGTCGGATGCAGAATGGAACGTTCTGGCTCCATTCTTCCCTTCCATTGATGATCAATGGCCAAAACCAGGAAGGCCAAGGGATTGGAGCTTCAGGACTATTTTAAACGCCATTTTTTACCTCAACAAAACCGGTTGCCAGTGGAGGATGCTACCTTCTGATTTCCCGCCATGGAGCACAGTGTATGACTACTATCGTCAATGGCAGATATCAGGTTTGTGGGAGACAATTCATACCGCACTAAGGCGAGAGGTTCGTATCAAAGTAGGCAAAAATCCTGAGCCCACGGCCGCTTGTATTGACTCCCAAACGGTTAAAACAGCATTAGCTGACTCAGAATCCAAGGGGTATGATGGTGGCAAACAAATCGATGGCAGGAAGCGCCACATCATCGTTGATACTTTAGGGCTACTTCTGGTTGTCTTGGTTCATCCTGCCTCCATCAGCGACAGCCTCGGAGGGCAAATAGTCTTAGTACTGCTCAACAAGTGCTGTAGAACCATCAAAAAAGTCTGGGGTGACTGTGGTTACAGGGGCTATCTCGAAGAATGGTATTACAGGTGTAGGCCAAAACGAGAACTGGAAATCACCAAACGGCCTCAAGGCAAATTCGTCGTTCAAGCAAAGCGATGGGTAGTTGAGCGCACATTCGGCTGGTTTGTATGGGCGCGTCGCTTATCAAAAGATTATGAAAGATTACCAAGAAATTCTGAGGCCTGTGTTTATATATGCATGATTCGAATAATGGTTAGGAGGCTTGTATAGTTTCCGTACAGTCTCTTAGTTTAAAACCCAACCTACACTTCCTGTTTTCGCAAAACATCCATCTATAAAACCGATCACCAAGCCCCCTACTAAAACCTCATAAAAAAATTTAGCTTTAATATTAACCTGTTTACTCTCAACCACCCTCAACTTATTATACTTTTTACAACAAATACAAAAACCTAACTATAAATAAATAAAAAGAAATAAGGAAATACATTTATATTTAAAAAAAATATACTGAATTCCAAAAAATATACTTTGAATATTCTACAATTATTCCCGAATTCAAATCACCCCAAAAAAACAAATGAATTTAAATCTAGAAATCTAGAAATCTAGAAATCTAGAAATCTAGAAATCTAGAAATCTAGAAATCTAGAAATCTAGAAAAAAAATCAAACCCAACAATTCATCTTAACAAATAAACCAATCAAAAAAAATGCTTACGCAAACACACAAACTAACGAATCAAAAACAATAGGATATTACTGTGTATCAAAAAACAGCTAAAAACTCTTTCCTTAAATCCGTACTATTTAGTCTCATCTTCCCTATTACTGCCAATGCAGGCCCTTGGGAAGATTTTAAACAGACAGAATTTGTCGACGCAACGGACATTCATGGCCAGCCTTTGGATACCCCCTTTAAAACCTGTAAAGAAAAAAGTTTCAAAGTAGATGGATATGATATCAAACAGGATGGTGATACAGAATTACGTAGTCCTTTTGCTGTGCCTGTTGCTGCTTATATGGGAACAATGCGATCCTATTCAAGAAAGATCGTGGCAGCAGGAACATTTCCTTCCTTAGTTGCACAGTATTTACCAGATTATCTAAAAGATTCTGGTGATTCTCCGGATTCAACATTATATCAATTTGTCATTCAAACGGCACCAGGCTATAACAACCATACTCTGCAAATTAGTGAAGATACGACAGATATGGGCTTTGTGCGTCGCTTTACACCAGGCTTAAAAGTACAAACCATCTTATTTAATCAGAAATATCCAGGGGCTAGTCTTCCCAGCTCAAAAGAAGATCCTTTATTTGATACAACAAGGCCAATACATTTACCCGCTTGTGATATTGGATTCTTTGATACTCACAATAACTTTGTTCAAAAAAATCTACATGTGATGAACGACCTGATACATCAACCCGGGAAGAAACTAACAACTACGCCTTCATACTTAAATTGGAACACTGCTTACACGGAAAGAGAAGAGAAACTCTTCTTTTCTCATCATCCTCAAATTTGCATAGGCCAAGGAACAAATAAAGTACTACCGGCAGAATTATGGAATCAAAATGCTGCTTTCTGGACAGTTGTAGCTTTAACATCAGATGATGGTAAAAAATCTAAACGCTACACCCTCCACCTACTTGTATCAGAAAACCTTCTTGCTACCATAGAGAAGACTCTATCAGATAACCCAACAGTAGAAGATTTAATGGATGAAATCGAATTTCATGGAGAACAATGGGGAAATCAAAGAGATTTAGATTTATATAATGCATTTAATATAGTTCCTAAAACTAAAGATAGAACAGATTCCGAAACCAAAACAACTGGTAGTTTTTCTGATTCAGTTAGTAACACCAGCTCTAGCGAGGAAAGCAGTAGCGAAAGTGAAGATGGGCAAGAATTTAATCTAAAAGCTCAAAATTATAAAAGCTACCAAAAACGTCAAACATGGAGTAATAAAAATACTGCAAAGTGGCAAGCAAAACAACATAGAAAACAACAACAATCCGGCTCAAGCTCAGGATCAGGATCAAGCACTTCAGAATCTGATACTGGAGCAAAAGTTAAGGACAAGCATCCTGGTGGTACTCCTGCTAAAAAAAGCACATCTAAAAGGGCTACTCAGAAGAATTTGAAATCCAAACCAAAGTTACATAGAACAGCAAATACTAAGCATTAAAAATAAGTCAATAAAAACTATATATAAACCAGAGTTTCTTTAATTTACTTAAACGTCTCATCAAGAGACGTTTTTTTATGCCTAAAACAAAATAAAAAACATCATATTAAAAAAACAAGGAGCGGTCATAGATAACCTATCTAATCTAAATTGTTATAATAATAACAATCTAGTTGATCGTCAGAGTTACCAGAAAGTTAGCACAGGGTGTGGGGATTAGGTGGCTGATACCCAGCATCCTGATTACCAATTTTCAATCAACAATCCTGGCAACACAGGAATTTAAGGGTTGCTGCCACCAGGTTTTCATATTGATTAACATGCCCTTACTTTGCGGTGGTGAGAGTTATCAGAGAATCACCCCCCCTTCATCAGCAAGTTCTGTATTACTTTTCACCACCGGTTTGACTGAACGTCGCGGGCTTGTTTGTTGTTTAACTACAGGCTTGGCTTTTCTGGCAATTTGAAGTGCCTTGATCTGATCCCTGCTACCAGAAATTATTTCAGCATAAGCCGCTTTAGCGGTTACCCTTACTATTCGTACTGTGGCAATTTCAGATTCGGCTTGGCCAAGTACTTCACGGGTATAAGGATCAACCAGCTTTTCACCCACAGCATATATGTTAAATCGATCACCCGTATTCAGGGTTTTTCCTCCCTGATTTAATACAACCTGGCCACCAGCGAGCCCAACGACCCGAAGAGGAAAAATGTTGGTGAGCAATGTTTGTGAAATACGGCCAGCAATATCGCTAGCAGCACGATTAAGCACAGCGCCACTCTTACGCAGAGTAACGGTATCAGCCCATTTTACCTGACCTGTTGCTACCGAGATCATTTCATAACGCACAGTCGCAAACGTTTCGGCATAATGCTTTTCTTCTCCCGTTAGCTCTACCTTTTTGGTCCAGCGTTTCACCCTGCTCTCTTTAACAGTACCGAATAACATATAATCAAGGCCGAGCATCTGCCCCAACTTGGCCTTCTCGGCTATAGGCGTATTGCCACTTTGCCAAAGTGTCTTTTCGGCCTCTAACTCTTTTCTTTTGGTACGATCCAGCATGGCAAACCGGCGACTCTGAACTAACTCTTCCTCAAGCTGCTCTGTTAACTTTTTCGAAAATGAATAGTTGCCCCCTTTAAAAGGTACTACCGCTAGTTTACGACGATTCACACTCGCCATACCGGGTTCTTTATACTGGTGTACCCTGGCAACTAATCGAACTTCACAACCCGCTGCTCGGCATTCACTATCCAGTATGTCATAACTGGCTACCTGGCCTCTGGCATGCATTGAAGAGCCCTGGCGGGTGTCCAGCCGGATATCGGTTTTGCCATTTTTATGGGATTTTTCCTGGATACTTTCCTGGGAGCTATTGATGTCCGTGCCATGAATTTGCCTGACTGCACGGATCAGTGCCTGCTCAACCGCAGCATCCTCAGTTAAGCCTCTGCCTGTAACTTCTATTTCAATCTGGGATGCCATGGCCAGGACAGGAGCCAGCAGTAACACCAAAAGACCCGTTTTTAACCACTTCATCATATGCCCCTTAAAAATCATAATCATCCAACAGTTCCATAGATGACTCCTGGTGAACGGTACCAGAGTGAACAGATGACTTTCTTACTGCTGAAGGCACCTTGCCGCGTTTAAAACTTCGAATCCCTTGCTCATGGACTGGATGCCACGCTAAAACGATGCCATTAATTTCCCGACCTGATATCGGGTGTTTTTCAGACCAGCGCATGACCTCTTCGACTCCTACAAGATTTTTCGCCTGTGAGGTCATTTGTGATCGCTCACGAGTTTCACGGATAATCCGTGTCACAGCTTCCTCAATGGTTTGCTGATCATCTTTTGTAGCTATCACCCGGGCAGACTTTACTTTTTCTTCTCCCTTACTGCTTGTGATTTTTAATTGGCCATTCAGGTTGTAGGCTTCAGCGATATGGGAGTAAGCATCGTTTTCAGCTTCAATAAATGAAAAGATACGATTATTAATACAGGCCTCATAATCTAGAGGGTTACAGTTATTTCCGGCCTGGGCAAAAGACAGTAATACTGGATAACCCTGCTCATCATGGATTAGCTTCAGACCATACTGATACATTAAATCCTGCTTATTTGCTGATAGAAACTCCGTAATATTAACCCCACTGCGTTTTTTTTCAGGTCGAACAGAACCATTACTTTCCCTAAGCCTGGACAGGGTATTTTTCATCTTTACGGATGTCATAAGCACAACAGACACTGCGGTATTACCATTGCGATCCGTCGTTTCAAACGTTTTTGAAATCAGGGCACCATTCAGATTTCCCCTGGACACACGAGTGACTGTTTTAGTCAGCGCCTGCTTCAGCATAATTTTACGTTTTTCTGGTGGCGCCTTATCGTATTGACTCGGATCTATGCCTTTTTCACGTAGTTTTTCATCAAGGGAGGCATTGGTCAGTGCCGTTACTTTTGCAAGGATACTATCCAGTTTTTTTTGGTGCTGGAGTTCTTCAGAAGTAAACTCTGGCAACCTATTGGTTCGAAAACTCTCCCTGATCAGATCACTGGCTACCTCAGAGTACAGTTGCTTTAATAACTGCTCACGGGCTCTCATTTGGGCGTTTTGATAAGCCATCACCCGTGCATCACCCCAGTCAGGATTATTGCTGCTAACACCGACTACTGCTGCACCAGAGGTGATAAAGACCTCATTTATTCGCCCTGTACGTTTCAGTTGTGTTTTTTTACCGATAACAAATGATTGTGCTTTCTCATCAACATCTTTAAATGCATCATCAACCTCTGCTTTAGCTGGCGCTTCAACCTGGAAAAATGACTGTTCAGATGGCATCTCTATCGCTGCAAAAGCAGACAGAGAGCAAAGTGAAATAAAAAACGAGAGGATTAAAAGGCTGTTTTTTCGCATTGTTACTAAACGCTATCGCCAGATTTAGCTTGAAAGCAGCAAGTAGAAAGATTGGTGTGCCTCCCACGCCAGACGCAGCAAGCACATCAATAAAGAAAAACTTACCAGGACACAGAGCGGTTATCGCCACGTTTGACGATGGGGTACTCTCCTTCCCAGTATGCCAAGCCATTCTCAAGGTTGGTAATGGTCAGCTGGAAGTAGTAATCCACCTGTTGGGTGCGTTTATCAACACTGTGATTACGCTGGATAATCTTGCCACTCAAACTGTAATCAGGCGCAACCACAGTCCCGTTTTTCTTTACCGTTTTCTGGTTAACCAGTTTTGAGTTTTTCAACTCTCGAACCTGGGCAACCATTTTGTCTTCAGCACCATTGGCACTGATGGCAGTAGTAGTAATGAATTTGCCTGATTGCAGCAAACTCACCCGGATTTTTTTCGTCAGCTGGTCAGTATCAATGCGCTGGGTGGTATCATTCAAAATATTAGACACCGCCATCACATACCGGCCCCCCTGCGCGGCCTGAGGATGTACTAACAATGGGGAAGCAACCATATCTTGCACAGCGTTAGACGCTGCTTTTTCAAAGTCTTTGTAATCCAATCCCATCACAACGACCTGATCATTAGCTTGGTCAACATAATGGGGTTTGGTGCTACAGCCGGTCATTAATACCGCTGCAACAACCATGGAAGGAACAGCAAGTTTTTTCAGCACACCAGGCTTCATAGTCATTATCCGTAGATGTTAATAATTGTCGTTAATCCATTGAGGGCAGAAAGTTCATTCTTTCTCCCTCAATTTTTATATGCATCAAATTGAAAAAACCTGAACATCAGGCGTTTGCGCCGGACTAAAGGCCTTTACATAAACAATGTTGAAATGGCTGTTACTATCCAGGGTCACTTCAACAGGCTGTTGCATTCCATCAGCACTTAAAACCAGTTTGTTGCTTTTCTTCGGGAAGCGGGCAACCTGGAATTCACTGGGCAGTGCAGTCCACATCCGAACATCTGCCGATGTAGTCGCCAGTTGATAGGCTGAAGCCAGCATACCGACTAAAGGGTCATCATCATTGAATTGCTTCTGAACAATGGTTTTAGCCGTAGCTCTGGCCAACTCTTTACCAAGGATGTAGGGAAACTCTTCCTTAAATTCAGCCTTGATAATTTTGTCCATACTGGCAAGCGGGGTGGTCTGGTAAGGCCCAATATTGAGATGATTGTAGGCCGGTGCACGTTCAACCAGTTCTGGCAAGGCAATACCGGTATAGTAAACATCATCACTGGCTAGAAACACGGGCAAGTCAATTCGAAACTCTTCCTTTTTAACCGACAGGCCATTTTCGAAGATAACCCAGGTAGTGGGCTCGAAACGTTTCAGTGAACGCCCCCTGGCAAGACTTTTGGCCATAGCCAGATCCTTTTTCACCACGGGATTTCCTGTTAGTCCATAAGCCCGCCTCATACTCTCATAGGCTTTGTTATAATCGCTGGTCGCCTGGGCATTCAGCATAAAAAACATGCCATGCATATAGGTGCTGAATGGATTGACATAATTCTTGTAGGGGCCCCACTGCTCCATATCCAGGCCCCGTTTTTTCAGAATAGTTTCCGAGTTTGTTACACTCTGTTCAACCAACTCACTGTTTTCACCTGCCTCTTTTTTCTGCTCAGTTTTTAACTGACGGATCTGTTTTGAAAAGTGTTCTGCTGCACGACGCTGGCGCTCATCAACCCGATTCCACTCTATCCGGGCATCCTGAGTTTTGCCTTCAGCCATAAAATTCAAGGCTTTATAGGTATTGGCCATAATGCCGTCATACACAGCCGGTGAGTAATCCAAAATGGCATCATTAACCAGAAGGCTTCCCGCCTCACCCGCAAGCTTTTTGGCAGTGTTCTTGGTGTTTTCTGTTTTGATTAGGGCTTCTGCATCATCAAAGTACTGGCTACTTAAGTGATAGCCTTTTTGGGCTCGAAGAACAGCACCCGCCTGTAATGACCAAAGCAGGTCTGTTGACTTTCCAGAGTTTGGGTCAATCGCTGCCTGCTGAACGGCATAACTGGATGCTTGGTGTATATCACCTCGTTGTAACTGTCTTTCAAAATCACCAAACTGCTGTTCCTGCGTGAGAGTGCTACACCCTGCAAAAAGGGCGATTATCGCTAGCACAGAAACTGGTTTTAAGAATCGTTTAATACGCATAGAATCCAGACAATAAAATGGCTACAGCCGAACATGGTGAAAGAGCCCGGTATATCTGATTTTTCAGTTATCAGATACTCAAATAGTTTGCGATTATATAAGAGCATTCTTGAACAGAAACTTACAAAAAGTCCTGTAAACTACCGAAATTCAATCGCTCTACATAAGTGCATTTATAAATCTAAATCAAAGCTGGCATACAGCCTGAAATACCACAGGTGAAATGCTATTTTTTGCTATTGAAACACCCAAAAGCCGAAAAAAGTTGTGAACAGCAGGCAAAAATTGTCCGCTAATTTTTTAAGTCAATAAATGCGATCTCTTATTGAGAGAATATGACCCTAAAAGATTGAAGTGTTCGAGATACAAGATCTAAAACTTACCCTAAGACTACTGGTAGATAAGGTAATGGGCCTGATAATACAAATACAACACTGAAACAAGACGCCCGATCATAATGCCTTACACTAATGCGACAAACACAAACCAATAAAATAAATTTCTGATCTTAAAGTAAAAGGCAAAAATAGTAGCCAAATTACTGATAGACGTTCCCACAGGAAACCGCAGGAACGAAAAATACAAAGAAAAAGGCAAGAAATTATTACGTGGCTACAGCCTGCATAATTAATCCACAAACCCAGGCTCCATAAGTGCCCACGGCATACCCAAACACCGCCAATAAAACCCCCACAGGAGCCAGAGACGGGTGAAACGCAGAAGCAACAACTGGAGCAGAAGCAGCACCACCAACATTAGCCTGGCTTCCTACAGCCATATAAAAGGTAGGCGCTTTAATTAATCGCGACACTATGAGCAGTAAAATGGCATGAATGCTGATCCAGATCAGACCAATCAATAACAACCTTGGTGCTTCAACCAGAGCGGTAACATCCATATGCATACCAATAGTCGCTACCAGGATATATAAAAAGCCAGAACCAATTTTAGAGGCTCCTGCTTCTTCCAGGCGACGTGCCCGGGTAAAAGAAAGACCCAGACCAATGGTCGTAGCAATAACAATCAACCAGAAGAAACCAGAAGTTAAACTGTACTTACTCAATTCCGGTGCATTGGTAGCAATCCAGGGTGCAATCTGGTCAGACAGGAAATGGGCAACGCCTGTAGCACCCATTCCAACAGCGATAATTAACATAAAATCAGTCAAGGTAGGAATTCGTGCGGAAGTACGCTCATAGTGTTCCACTGTATCGCGAAGAGAATCCAGCGCTGTAGTATCGGCACCAATTTTTTCATCCAGGCTTTTAGCCCTGCCAGCCATAAACAGCAGTACAGCCATCCAGATATTGGCAGCAATGATATCAACAGTCACCATGGCAGAGAATAATTGGTCTTTAACCTGAAATACTTCCTTCATTGCTGCCTGGTTAGCACCACCGCCAATCCATGAACCGGCGACAGTTGTCAAACCTCGCCAGAGTTCATTAGGGCCTCCAATATTCAGGGTTTCAGGGCTAATTACCGAAATAATCAGTAAGGCTATCGGCCCACCAATTACAATGCCCAGGGTACCAGTAAAGAACATCACCAGCGCTTTTGGTCCGAGTCCAATAATCTTTTTAAAATCGACACTGATAATCAGCAATACCAGCGAGGCAGGCAGTAAATAACGGCTGGCCACGAAGTAAAGCTTGGAAGCACCACCATCAATGATGCCAAAGGTATTAAGCAATGATGGCAAGAAATACATCAACAACAATGCTGGAACCACAGAATAAAATTTCTTCCAGAAACGGCTGTTGCAGGTGGATGTATAAAAAACAAAACCGAGGATAACCGCCAGCATTCCCATAACGACGGCATCATTGGTAATCAAAACACTGGATTCAACCATATTTTATAGTCTCTTGATTAAGGTGAATTGTAAAAATGAAACGTTTTATCAGAGGCAAAAGATCGGTAGTAAGTGAAAATAATGAGTTTCGATAGAAATCAACGGATGAAAAAGATACACACGAGCACAAAAAACAGCTGCTGACTCAAATCTAAGTCTTGTTGCGGGATTGAGACGTTAGAGGCTGTTTGAAAAATAGCGTCCGTAGCGAGGATCGTAGAAAATTGAAGATAAAAATTTGGTTTTGTGAGGTGAATAGTGGTTCTATTTGCCGAACAAAAGCAGATTTTTAGACCAATTTGCTGCGACCACACGACTGCATGGATGCAGGAGCTAGAGCAACGCACGGAGCAGTTGCCGCGTAGGGCGGTCTATTTTCAAGCAGTCTCTTAGGTGGTAGCAAGCCAATAGTCCCAGTTTTTGCTGGTTAACACCCAGTTTAGCCTTTAGTTGCTGAGTTTTTTAGCAGAAAGTTTTCAATGTCTAGCTGAAGAACACTAATGTGTTCTTTGGATGATAAGCTTTCAGTACTCATACGATGAATTATTAACCAATTGCTATAACCAGAATATTGCTCTCTGTCATGGCAATGGGTATTAGGTTCTGTTGGCATAAGATTGCGTACTCAGCTCAACCGAGAGCGAGTATGGTAATCATAACTTCAGGCGTTAGCTGAAAAATCCAGGATAAGCATCAATAACCAGGCCTGCCACATAATTAAACCGGTTAAGCCAAGATTAAGATCAGATCCGTCAATATGTACTACTGCGACCAGATCGCTACAAAACAACGGATGAAAAAAATCAAAAAAAGGTTGAAATGAAAAAGTTTACAACAGCAAGTCTCCTAAGCTTGTGCCTAATCAGTGTAAATATTTCAGCAAATAGTCCCGCCTCAAATAACCACTTCACATGTGATGATCTGACCGGTCAATGGGTTGCTGCGACTCAAGATCACCCCTATAAAATGAATATCTATCCAGATGGCAGTCATAGCGATGAGGTAACAGGAAAAGTATTTTGGGTTGAGTATAATGTTTCACCATCCGGCAATCGGAACAGGCTATTTTGTTATGAAGGAACTAAAGGTGTAAAGCCAATCACAATAGCATTTGAACGCGTCTACGGAGGGCACTCTATAGCAACATTTAATGATGAGCTGCAACTTTTATGGGCTGGTGTTCTTGCTAAACAGGAAGGTAAGCATATACCTCGTATGGATCATTACTGGTTTAAAAAAGTTTTACCATAAATGTAAGCAGCTTGTTTTTGAGTAAATCAACAGCTAGATCGTAACGATTCAACATACAGCTTTGTTATTTCTACCACAAATATGACCTCTCATTGAGGAGCATTTTTTGATTTGCTTCTCGATGGGAAAATCTCCTGGTTATATAACTTTAGTCAGGCTTCAAGACAGTTGACTGTAAATGGAAATGATCAAACAGCGATTTACTAAACGGTGCAACCCCATCTATATGCTGCTCAGTCAGCAAGCGCAGATTAATACCCAAACTATGGTCTTCATAACGTATAGACCACTCTCCATTTCCCTGATATCGGGGGCTAGACTGCTGTAAAAAGCGCAGCCAGGCCCAACCACCAGTGTACGGCTGCTTATAAGTGAGTTGATTACCTTGAATAAATATTGCTTCCATTTTATTCCACGACAGTGAAGGCCACTCAATCAATTGTAAAAAGGTTGGCCCATGGTTGTAATAGAATCGTGCATCTGTTCCTGATAGCTCAAACTCAGCTGCTTCAGAATCCAGAGATTCAGGTTTTAGGGAAAAAGAGAACTGTTCCCCTTTTTGTGGCACAGGGAAGAATAGACGGCTGATAATACCACCTTGTTCCAGGGTTCTAATAAATTCATTATTAAAACGCTTTTCCAGTTGGCCAAGCAAAAGCGACTGTTTGCATTTTGATAATAAAGCATCATGGGTTTGCTTAAACTGTGCTAGAAGCCCTTTATCAGGGTGAAAAAAATGGTTAAAAGAATAGCTCTCGCAATCTATATTGCTATTTGATACTAAAGGAAAAGTGCCCCTGAGATTTGAACGATAGTAATTAAAAACAGTTAATCGCCACTGCTCATCAATATATCGCAGCCCATAATGTTGAATCAGTGCAACAACACTTTTCGTCAGTTCAATCAACCAGTCTGACACTGGTTTAGGTGCTGTAAGTGCCAAGCGATACATAACATTAGCAGCATGATGGGATTTATCATCTGCAAGGATCAAGAGCTGATCATAGGCTTGAATATAGGGATTATCACTCAGTTTGATCTGTTTGACAGCGGCTAACAAATTATCTGCTGCTTTCTGGATATTAGAAAGTAACGGATTTGCCACTTTAGTATCCAGTAAAGAGTTCAAAGGCGCAAAAGCTTCAGAGATAGGCCCTTCCAGTTTAGCATTGGTCTTTAAACCTACTTTTTTCAGTGTTTCTTCAATTTTTCCATCTGGACTATCAACACGGGTATTATTTCTAACCATTTCGACCAACTGAATCAAAGGTGATTTATCCCAGTGTGCAAGGTAGCCAAGACCACTTATCATCTCATCAATATTGGAAAAACGCCTAACAGCAACACAACTTAATACCCCTTGCCAACGAGAACTGTATTCAGCAAGATACTTTCGAAGGATAGCTTCCTCAATCTCACCCAACTCTGTAGCAGAGACCTGATCTGATAGTCCCCACATTAACCTTATATCTTTAATGCTTTTCCTGGTTAGGTCATAGTTATTCTTTGAGTGCAGTGCTGCATACCCTTCTTTGGTGAATAAAACAGACAACCCTCTATCACAGTCTTTAGCCGCGTAACTATTGACAGAAAACAGACTGCTATAATTAGGCCCCAACAGATCTTTAATTGCTATCCGCTCTCTAAAACTGGGTATTACTTTAATTCTTCGATAAACAAGCCGGAACTCAGTCAGCCCCTGTAAACGACTGCGCGCCTCTGCCAATAACTCTACATTAGGCAGAAAACTGACATAGTTTTTTATCGTCAACAATTCGTTTGTCAAGCTCTCTAATACACCTAACATTTCAGGTTTAATCTGGTTATTTAATAGCATTGCCCTTGAAATGCTATCAATTGCTTCATTAATGACTAACTGATCTCTGTCAAACAACATTTGATAAAGGCGCAATGACTCAAAAATCATCATTGAATCATTTACCTCAATAGCATCCTTTAAATTTTGTTCAAATAACCCTATAAGTATTGGCAGTAATCGTTCAATCAACTGCTGTTGATATAAATCATGGATTGTTTTATAGGTAATATCATGAGCCGCACGACTAAGAAAATACCCTTTTGGCATCTCAAGATACCCTGTTTTAAGTTTCTCAAGCCCAGAAAGCAAATCGATGATTTCTGATGTATTTCTCTCAGCCTTTGAGTCAATACGGGCAGCTTTGAGATGATATTGGTGGGAAAGTTGTACCGTTTCTTTGACTTGCTGAAATTCAAAGCGCAAGTTTAGCCATACAAACAAGCCTGATCCTATCATTAATAAACCAAGACCTGCATAGATGACGGAACGCTTGAAACCATATTTAGCAATTGCTTTTCGGTTGGTGGTGGCAAGCCCTGCTGCCGGTATAAACACTTTACTGACAAGATTTGAGCAAAACATTGGGCTTTGTGAAGTAACCCAAGGTGATCTACGATAACTGGCTATACCAAATGTCTCTAGACAATGTTCAGCAAGAAGATTTTCTGAGGCCTCTTCCTGACAACAGGAAGTAAGAAAATAGCCAGCAAACATAGGTTTTTTTATCACACCAGCATCATATAAGGTGTGTACAAAACTTCTTAGAAGTTTCCCCAATAATGACAACTGCCATACAACCCCCATGATGGCTGTATGATAAGCTTGAAGAGGCTCACCACTTAATGAACGAGCCTGCCGCTTCATAACCTGGGTAGAAAGGTCGTTCCAAGACTCTTGAAACCAGGTATCAGGACTCAATTTCAGGATCTTGCTATGAGAACAGCATCTCCCCAGAGGTTCCTCTCTCTCAAAAGCCTGCCAGCTTCTTGAAAGTACTGAAAAATATTCAAGACCGTCTATTTTTGACAAAATCAAGTACACAGGAAGTTCTATATCGAGTTTTTCAACTATGAACGCCAACAGCTTTCTTAACTCCAGAGGAGTTGTATTTTTTCTATTCTCTAAATCAAGTAAATCAAGTGAGTCCAGACATACAATAATGCCATTAAGAGGTTGCCTTGCTCGATAGCTAATAAATTGAAGCAATAAACTTGTTAAGAGCTCATTATTTAACCCACTTCCATCAAGATCTATATCGATTTCAAATAAAATACTATCAGGGCGTTTCCAAAAAGAAATCTTTTCAAACCCAGACAAATCATACCCTTCAAAACCCATAGCTCTAGCGAGATTACTTTTTCCCCCTCCTTCATTTCCAACCATTAAAAACCAGGGAATTTTATAATAATTATTTTTAAGTTGAGCATTAGAGACCTTCTTAAAAAAAGACTCAAATTGTTTTCTCAAACGCTTTAACTGTTGCTCATTACCAACATTATTATTAATTTTATGTATAAAAAAATTATAAATAATGAATAATAATAACACGGCAATAGCGACAACAACTGTATATCGCACATACCAAATCATAAAATCCCAAAAAAAAATATTACATAGCAACAGTAGTATAAATAGAAATACGGCACATAAAGTCAATACTTTTCTTTTTAATAACGACATTTTTTCTTACTGCCAAAGTCCGGGAAATACTAGTGTAGGACTTGAAAAAAGCACCTCTACTGCTTCCTTTGGTGAAGCGGGTGTGTAAGGCGGATTAATTTGGTTTTTATCAACTCTAACCTCCATCAGCGCATCAATTGATGTTGATTGATAGCTTAAAGCCCATAAAAATCCTGATAAATTTATGATCAGCGAAAAAAACAGACCATAGAAAATAATTTTTTTCATACGAATCAAATGAATCTTTTTACCTGCAACTACTTTTATCCCTTCAAAATGGTAGTCATCAGAGTCTTCCTTCAGCCTGACTTTCTCATCAAGCAGTGACATCATAATCCTTCTCATTTGGGGGTCCTTAAAACGCCACTCCCCCTGAAATCCTAGATAAAATGCGACATATGAAAAACGCAAAGCATCACGGTTACTATCTGGATCATCAATCCAGCTCTTAATTACCTCCAGCAAGTAATGGCCACTATCCCTGCGCTTAAAGAGCGTACTGGATAATGTCTGATTACTCCAATAAATAACACCCTGCCAATGGCTATTCATAACCAACTCATCAAATAAACAACACAAGAATAAAGACAACCTCTGCACATCTTCCTGCCTATAGCTATCAGCAATTCGACGTTGAAACGTAACAATCATCTCTGTGATTTTTTGCTTGAAATGGTTGATATCCTGAGGTTCCCCAAGTAAGGGAATCATAAGACAAATAGAGAATAACTCAGCCACCTCTCTTAATAAAATGCTAGAACCGACAGCAAAATCATTACTTCCAAACACTACTTTTTGCCTGTACGTAGCTTCTTTACTGTGATTTTCTTGCACTTTATCAAGACAGACAGGCAATTGTTTAGATTCGTTCATCATTCTCATTAATCATAAACATACGAATATCTATTTCACCCAGTTGATAATCAAGATGAAAACCGAGTTTACTGGCACTGGCAATCAATTGCTGCCAGAGTACTGAACATGTATCCAACTCAAAATATACCAGTTGAGGGATCAGTTTTAATTCCACAGGTGGTAACTTCAGACGAAACATGTTGATACCTGTTACAGAGCTACGGATATAATCATTTATATTATCCAGTGGTGCCACTATACACAGATTAGGAAAACTCTCTGCTCCCCCTTCATTAACGTCTTTCCCTTCAACAGCTAAAATGCACCGTGCCGCTTTTATATTGCCCTTGGGAAGCACAGCAGAATACAGACGACTGGTTTGAAAACAGCTTTTATCAATCATAATTTCGAATACTTTTTCTTCTGAAACAAGCTGTAAATTAGATGATAGATACCTAAACTGTTCTCTAAAGATTTCTGTTAGTTTCTCAGGATGGCAAAACTGAGGATCTGGCATATGCATCAACGATAAAGCACTGATGTGATTTGACATGGAAAATAATTGCTTATACAACATGATTGGTGATACTCCCATAGCATGTTCAAGCAAAAAACCCAGCTCACCCCGCCACAAACAAAGCACATTAAGCCACATTTGATCTTTTAATAAAACCTGCTGACTTTTGTATTCTGTGCTGATTTTTAATCTTTCAAGCAGCGTCTGGCAATATAGATTTACACTACCAAACAAAGCTTTTAACTCACTCATTAGGCAGGGTGAAGCAGATAGGTTAGTGATAGGAGGAATGTATTCATTATCAAGGCAAATTCCTGTATCAGCCCTGACTTCTTTTATCAAAGCCAGAGTAATGCCTATACAGGGTTTCTTAATATCCTCTGAAACATCAAGACAAAAGTTCAACATTGCTGTTTGTAGTTGAGTAGCAGCATTATCCTGATTATGAGTATCGTATACTTTATTAGAAACCATCTTGTAACGACGAGGCTCTTGATCTCTTTCAAGCGAAATTTCTATATCATTCTCTACTTTGGCAGGCAACGTCAGCACAACCTTGCAATTATTGATGCTTTCAGGAATTTTTACTGTTATAGGCTTGTTTATTTTAAAAAATGTACCATCAGGCAAAACACCTTTAGCTCTGGCAAGCGTCACTTGACCCAGTTTACATGTTGATAGGTCAATCACACATTCACTAAATCCATGTAATCCTCCTGTATGAATATTCCATGCCTGTGCTTGTTTAGCCTCAAAATAACGCTCTTGCTGCTGAAAGTGCTGAGGAGTTATAAATGCACCTTCAAGCCAGATAACCTTATCTTCCGTCACTTTAGCCTTACCTTTGAGAACTACACACGGTACAAAATAGTGTTTAGTATAGCTTTTATAAACCAACTAAGAGGCTGTTTGAAAAATAGCGTCCGTAGCGAGGATCGTAGAAAATTGAAGATAAAAATTTGGTTTTGTGAGGTGAATAGTGGTTCTATTTGCCGAACAAAAGCAGATTTTTAGACCAATTAGCTGCGACCGCAGTAGAGCAGTCTATTTTCAAACAGTCTCTAACATCATTCACATTTACTCGATATAGAAAGGTAGTTTCCATCAACATTAATTGAAAGACATTGTTTTTTTCCTTCAATAATAGGTACCGTTTTTAACGGTGGATTATCTCTGTAGTTTTTTATACCCGCCACTATACCCAGATACTTTGCGCCGTCAGGTGGGATAATTTGTTCTTTATGCACCGTACCAGGCTCAAGAACTACCGGCTCTTTTGCAAATAAGAGCTGGTTACCTAAAACTTTTTCTGGATGGTAAAAAAGTGCAACATAGTTATCTTGATTATTAAACGACCCAACACTCTTAACGTATAAGATATTTACAAAAACTGGGTTTGAATTACCTGCACGATCAATATTTAGATTAGAAGCAGCTGAAATAGTGATATCTATTTTCGTATCATGTTTAAACCATGGGAACCACTTGCCTAAACTACAACCTGCACCATAAATGCATAACACCACTAATATAAATAACCTGCCAATTATTCTCATCAGCCACCTACCAACACTGTCGGACAGCCAACAACGATAGTACCGCCATGACCACAACTATCCCCCATTCTGGCAAGTGGTCTGCCGTTAACCAGAACTGTCAACGAACCCATAGCCACCACATCTGGAACACCAACGCATAGACATGGTTGACCTGCTACAGCTGCAGGCAGCATTCCAATAAGAACATTACCTGGCAGCGGCAGTATAGGCCCACCAACATGCGGAACCGCTGCTGGCGGTGGATTAGTCATTGAACAGACGTGCATATCCGACGCTCGTGCGGCAGGTTTCATTATTAACAACCTATGAATTTTTTATTGCCACTAATTAAAGCCAGAAAACGTAACATAGGCTAGTTTATTGAACCAAGAATGACTCTATCTTAAGGTCGATACATGCATAGAAACAAAAAACAACAATTTGCAAACGCATGTGGAGCAGCCTCACTACTGTGTGCTGCTGCAGAATTAGGGGTACAACAACTACCGGATCTTCCCAGTGCCGGCTGTATGGGGCAAACGCTGGAAATGAATAATAATTGTGAGGCTGCTATTTATTTTATAACCAGCGGTGCATCTACCGGTAGCCGACCCGTTGGGATGAATCTAGAGAGAAGTGGTTACTCAATGCCCCATAACCTTATACTTGCTGCTAGAGTATTAGGCTTAAAGGGTACCATTTACATGCCCAGATCATTTTACTCCATATCTTTGGGTATCCTCTATCCAAAAATTGAGGCGTTATGCAAGGGTGCAGCTATACCTGTTCATTGCATCCCGTGCCCTCCGCTAAAACCAGACCAGAGAGTTCTCAAAATTCTTTCTGTGCTTAAAATAGCGGGTTTACACTATGTTATGTTACGCCCGGATAACACTTATATGGATCCAGCAGATGGTATTACCTATACAGATTTCTCCAGCATGAATAACAGCTGGCTTAAGTCCTATACAGATACCAGCATATGTATTCTTCTGGAAAGAAGTTGAATCTAATCTATTCAGTCAGGTTTTACTTAACTATGTGTGATTTCTACTGGCAAGTGCTATCAATTCAATACCTCTAAACATATATTGCCTTTGCAAGTCAGGTCGCATTCTCTCTCCCTGCTTTAACAAAATAGCTAATTTCATTGCCCCATAGATAGCGTGGGAAAGTAAATGATCTGGTGGCTCCAATGCAGGTGCTCCTACTTCTGTGATTGACCCTCCACTCCAGAACACAGCCTGACAAAGCCAGGCTATAGAAGATTCATATTGAATGTCCTGAGCAATACGTTCCATTTTTTTTCGGATAGTTTGATCATTGGTAACAAGCCACTGCCTGACAGACTCCAGTGCATTGCATTCTTTGCCAGTCCACTTTATAAAACTGTAACGAAAGCAAATCCAACCCCAGAGAATAGCTGTACGATTATTTAATGCCCTTGCAATAAATCCAATGCCAGCATCATAAGCTTCTTCTTCATAAGAACAGACAGCTATCTCTAATGGTGTTTTCTCTTTAGCTAAACGGAACTCACTTGGTGCATCATAAAAACCAATTATATCCTGGCTTGTTTTAAATCGTAAATCTGCATCTACATTCATTAATTAATCCTTACCAGTCCTCCCTGAATTTGCATCACTGCCTCCCCCTTCAGTGAAACCATTAGCTTGCCACTAACACTTGCTTCCATCCCTTGAACCTTTGCTACAGCTCTGGCATCAAGACTTGCATTAAGTCCTTTCAATGCCAGTCTTCCTTTTGCTTCAATTGATACAGTTCTGGCTTCTAATGTAATTCCAGATGGTGTTATTTTTATGGTATTACCACTAACTGATAATTCAATAGATGAGTCAGCTGTCAGTGTGATTGACTTGGCTTTATGGCTTAAATTATCAGTACTTTCTATTGCAGTATTTTTATCACACTGGATAGTAATCCCGTTTTTCGCACTCACGTTACAAGTATCATCCGCCTTAGCAGCAATATTCTGTTTTACAGACAAACTGTAGTCTTTCTCTACCGATATATTATCCTGCCCCTTGATTATAGTGGTTCTATTTTCTCCAACATCCACTCTCATCTCTTTACAAGCGGCCAGACTTAAAAGCTCTTCCCCTTTTTTATCGGAAATTTTTAATTCACTGGACTCAATACCTTCATTACCCGATGGTGTTGTTTTTGACTTTATTGCCAGAACATCGGCTTCAGTATAAGGAGGTTGGTTTTTCCCATTGTATAGTGAACCCGCTACCACGGGCTGATCAGGATCACCGTCAATAAAAGCAACAAGCACTTCCTGACCAACTCTTGGCAAAAAACTCATACCAAAACTTTCACCAGCAATTGACTGAATAACAGGCAACCAGCAGCTGCTACTATCATCATCCTTACCGCTATAGTCCCAATGAAAATATACCTTCACTCTCCCTTGTTTATCTGTATTTATTTCACTGTTTTTCGGGCCCGATACGGTTGCACTATGAAAGCCCTGAATAGATTTTTTGGGAATCGCGGGTAGTCTGATTGGGTATTTTTCCAACTGGCAAACAAAGTCATTACGATATTCCAGAGATCTATTTTGCTCTGATACACTAAAATAGTGTTGTATCTCTGTAATAATATAGCCACCTTGCTGACTCACATCGGAGTGCAGTGACAAGTCAAAGCGTCCACCTGCAGATAACGAACTCAAGCACGACCTGACATACACCTGACTATATGTCATATCGTCGGAATCAATCTTGCTTTGCGCCGTGTTATTAGCATGGTCTGCCGACTCTATATCAGCCTGCCACTTAAAGCTGTCAGGTAATGTCTGAGCACCGTAATTTATTCGGCTCTTAACCTTATTACCCTGGATAATCTGAGCCTGATTGCGATTATACCCACCTACAGCCCAACTCCGCCGATGGGCACAGTAGCTTGGTTGCCAGCTTGTAATAGCATCTTTTCGTTTTTTGCTGGTAGCCCAGTATTCCAGTTTTCTATCTGTGCAAGTTTTAAAACTTTGATTTGATGAACCTACAACCAGTATATGCGAATCTTTTGTCTGCAAAAAATAGTAGTTAAGCCCAGCACTTGCCAGCAGCCTCAAAAGAAACTCATAGTCTGATTCATTGTACTGAACACAATAATCTATTTTTTTTAAGTCAGAATGAATTTCAAATTTATATGCTTTAGTAAAGCCATGCTCTTTGAATAGGATCTTGGCAATATCAATAACAGTACAGTTTTGAAAAATTCGGCAATTATGTCTCAGTCTCAAAAACCAAAGCCAAGAATGCAGCTCAAGATCATAACAGGGGTACCCTGTAGCAGCATCAGCATCAACAGCGACCACATGTGTTACGAGGCCATGAAATGACCGTGACTGCTTTCTATTAGATGAAATTCCAGGGCTGTATGTGATCCCCAGCTCTTTGCCCAGTATTCTCTCAGCAGAAAACTTTTTTGCTAAAAGTGTAAGTTTTATTTTTGCAGGCTGATTAATAGCCTCATGAACCTGCATTTTTCTAACTATATATTTTTCATCTGAAGGTGTTGTTGCAATTAAGGGGCGTGTCGATAGATCCAAATTTTCATACATAAATACCTATCCACCAAATTCCAAGCTCACATGGACTATTACTATAGATACTAATAATTGTATAGGATAAAAAACTTGCGCCAGCCATCAGTCGAGGCTAGATATTAGATGACATTGATAACCAGCTGCCATCCAATGCCTGAAAATATTTTTCATCCGATTGAATCAAACCCAGACGACCTGAGGCAATACAAGCTGCTGTTAAGCGAAGCACAGGCTAGTTGGCGCTTGCTGTTGAGTCATCCAGAACCAGCAACTATAGCTTCACTCAAACAGACAAACAGCAAGCATTGGATCAAACTATCCAGTCACCTATCAACATGGCTGGAAGTTTATACAGACATAGATCTCTATGGCTGGAAACTCTATGCAAGCCTTTTTGAAAACAAGCCTTTTTCAACTATGCTGGCTTCCCTAGAAGCTTTAACACCTGTTTATATTCACACAATTCAATTTCATAGTAGCAACCCAAAATTAGGCCTTGTTACACAGCTAATAAGTGATATCAAGGGTGAGGCAACAATCTGTATGCCGATTCGCCTTGCGAATCTCACAGACAATATCAGCTGGATGGAATTTCAAAATCACCAGAAAAGTGGAACGATCAATGAAATCATTAATAAATTTGCAGCTAAACCTGATGTGCTAAGTAGTGAATGGAATGCATTAAATGAAATTCCCGGGGCGTTTATAAATCTTAAAAATGAAGCTTATAAACAATCCTACGCGATCAGTATTGATTCAGTTACCAAACAAATTAAACAATGTCAAAAAGCTATGGAAACCATAACCGGTTTTAGAGAATCCCATATAGAAGAATCACTCCCCCCCGATCAACCCATGCCAACAAACGTGGTTAGCGAACAACATTACCAGATTAGCAAACCACCAGCCTTGAATTTAAACATCGACAACGATGATCAAGCACTAAACCAGCTTAATGAATTAGTGCATTACTATCGAGCAACACAGCCCCACAGCCCCGTTTCCTATATACTTGAAAAAGCATCCAAATGGTTAAAACTATCACTGCCAGAGCTTCTGTCTACAGTAATCAATGACGACGAACGGCTTTTGGCTGAAATAAAATCCCGAATGGGCTTGGCACTTTCCAATGGCAAAAATGCTGTTATGTCCTACCCTTTTTCTCCTGAAACCACTCATGTATCAAAAGCAAAAACGCCTGATACCGGAGGTGTAACCGAAAACAATAGCGAACAGCCCATTGCTGATGAAGACTCTCATCATTTATCCCCTAATCAAGAGCTGATGTAACAGCGGAGTAAATTATGGCTTCACACTATATGCGAATACAGGGTGCCAAACCTAAAGGTGCTGCAACAGCTACGTTATCTGGAGGAGTCAGTCTCGCAAAAGATGGCTGGTTTGCAATATCCCGGTTTCAATGGGGAGCTGTTCGATCCGTTAGCATGCAAATAGGTGATGGCGCAAATGCTGATTCTGGTATGGCGGGACTACAGGAGGTTATCATATCAAAAACCCTGTGTGGTGCTTCTGAAGAAATTCTGTCCTGTATGTTCCTACCTGGCCCTACAGGACACACCATTGACTTGATTGCAACAAAACCAGGGCGAGATGACAAAGGGCTACAGGTCTATCTCCAGTTAAAACTGGAGAAAGCCAGAATTGTATCTTATAGCATCGATGGTGCAGGTGATAATCAGCCAAAAGAAACACTCTCTATTGCCTATGATATCTTTCGCTACCAACACTGGCATGAAACAGTAGGAGGCCAATTGGAAGCAGGAGGAAAGTTTGCCTTCAGCCTTGCAACAGGTGCAGTGATGTCAGGTGATAAAATAAAAGGCGACTAATTGTATATTTCATAAACTCCACTATTTTTACTATAGGTCTGAAGTTATGGCACTGAATTCTCAGCATAAACGTATTAGAAAAAATCGCGTTAGTATCACTTATGATGTAGAAACCAATGGTGCGACAGAAACACGGGAATTACCTTTTGTTGTTGGTGTTATTGGCAGTTTTTCTGGCGATCGCCCTATCGAAGAAAAAGGTCCTGTTGAAGAACGCCAATTTATCCAAATAGACAAGGATAATTTCGACACAGTTATGAGCAGAATTTCTCCCTGCCTTAATCTTAAAATCCCCAATACTCTTAACCCTGAAGGAGAACCCTTAGCAGTCAGCCTTAAATTCAATAACATGGCAGATTTTCTCCCTGAGAATATAGTCAAACAAGTGCCAGAACTTAATAAACTGCTAGAAACTCGAAATAACTTAAAAATATTACTTAGCAAAGCTGATCGGTCTAAAAATCTTGAAACCTTGTTAAAGGAAACGATCCAAAATAATGACTCACTAAAAAAAATTGCTGATGAGCTCGGAATTAATTAAACCAAATAATTAATTCACGCCATTTTTTAGCGTTTATGAAAACAATTCTTTCATACCATTATACGCAGCATTTTTATCAATATATGAGGTATAGAGATGGCTGATGATGAAAAAGCAGGTGATGAAAAGTCAGAAGATAATACAAGCATTCTAGATAAAATCACTGCATCAATAAGTCACACTTCACCTGAAACAGTTAAAGAACTTCTAGGCTCCTTGGTTAAGGAAACCGCTGAAGGTGGAACGCTAAGTTGGCAAGGCAATCTTACTACCAGTATTGAAGCAGCCATAAATGGGATTGACAGGAAACTATCACAACAACTAGCCAAAGTTATAAGATCACCCGAATTTTCAAAAATTGAAGGCGCATGGAGAGGTATCAATCTTTTAGTCAGGGAGTCTGAAGTCGGTACAGATTTAAAAATAAAAGTGTGCGATTTAAATAAAGATGAACTGAAAGAGCAGTTTGATAACGCCCCAGCTGTAGATCGCAGTCCCCTATTCTCTTCAGTCTATCAGCATGAATTCGGCACTGCAGGTGGTGAACCTTATGCCATTATGGTAGGTGATTACTTTTTTACCAATAAAGATGAAGATATTGAATTACTTCGCTCTATGGGTGAATTGGCAGCGGCGAGTCACTGTCCTTTTATATCATCTGCAACCCCTGAAATGTTTGAACTTGACAGTTTCCAGTTTTTCAATAAAGGCCGACCAGTCGCTCCCGGGTTCGATTCACCTTCTTATGCCAGCTGGAATGGCTTTCGCACATCAGAGGATGCGCGATACATCTGCCTTACAATGCCCCGAGTCATGTCAAGGCTTCCCTATGGAGAAGATACGCTACCAATAAAACCATTCTCATTTGAAGAGCTTGAAGCGGATAGTGAAGGCTATTACCACCTGACACCAGACACAGACTTTGTTTGGAGCAACAGTGCATATAACCTGGCCCTTTGTATGACAACTGCATTTTTTGAATCTGGTTGGTGTACCGCTATTCGTGGACTTGAGAATGGTGGTAAGGTTGAGAGTTTACCCAATTTCACTTACAAGTCACCATCTGGTGATACGAAGCAGCAATGTCCCTGTGAAGTCAATATTACAGATGAACGGGAAAAAGAGCTAACCGACTTGGGCTTCTTGTCACTGGTACATTATAAAAACCAAAACTACGGTGTATTTATTGGTTCTCAGACAACACAGAAACCAAAAGAGTATACCGATCCATCAGCAACCGCCAATGCTGCTATTTCAGCCAGGTTACCCTATGTGATGGCAAGCAGCAGAATTGCTCACTATTTGAAAGTTATCGGTCGGGATAGAATAGGATCAAACCTTGAAGCTGACGATCTGCAAGTTGAACTAACCCAGTGGATAGCACAATACACAAACGCCAATGCTCTAGGTAATGAAGAACGGGCTCGCTTTCCCTTACGTGAATCAAAAATCCAAGTGGTAGAGCAAGTCGGTAAACCCGGCAGTTATTCTGTTATTGCTTATTTGCGCCCCTGGTTACAACTCGAAGAACTCTCTGCCTCCCTTCGAACAGTGGCAACCATACCTAGTGGCGGAAGCTGATTGGTTTATGGATAAAAATCATTCCATAGCACGCATTCAAAGATTGATTGCTGAAATAGATAGCCGGATAAATAAGCAATTAACTGAAGTTATTGAATCAAGTCGGTTGGAAACACTTGAAGCCTCATGGCGGGGCCTGCTCTATTTGACAAAGCTAGCCACCAAATCCTTTGCTCTGGTCAAGCTATATAACATGTCATGGCGTGAGCTTACAGGACAGTTTGAGCAAGCGGCCTATTTAGAGCAAACCCCAATTTATGAACAGGTATGTCAAAAAGAGCTGAATACGTTGGGAGGGAACCCATTTGGTTTGCTTATATGTGACTTTGCAATCACTTCGCCCTACGGTGATCAATGCCGCTTTTATAATGATATGGAGACACTTAAAAAACTGTCTGAACTGGGCGAAAGGACTCTTTGTCCTGTAATAGTTGATATTTCACCTCGTTTTTTCAACTGTGACAGACCCGCCCAGCTTCTTACAAAAAAGTTTATCGTGCGCAGCCTAGATAACCCGCAATATGCCTATTTTCATGAGTTAAGACTTCATAAATCCAGTCGTTTTCTCGGTCTGCTATTTCCTGGTATCTATTGGCAGCAATCATTACATAATCAAACTCGACATAACTACCTTCCTGCAAAAACAACGATTAAGGGAAAAGCAGTATTTGCCTTTGCTGCATGCGCACTTCATGCATTTATTGATACACGGTGGTTTACCTGGTTACACTGCTGGGGAGATGAATCGTTTAATGAAGCGATTTTGCCCGAAGCAGAAGGCTTTGAACCATCAGGAGCCTTGCTAGCGATTGATGAACCCCTAGAATATGAATATACCCAACTTGGCCTCATTCCCTTAAGTACTTCAAGAATAGATAAAAAAATCGCCATCTTTAGTTCACCCGCTGCCTATCAGGAAGAGGATATCTACAGTCGCTTGCATGCAATCAGCCTGTTATTGACTGTTTGCCGCATTGCTCATCATCTAAAGGTGCTATTCAGAGAGCGTATTGGCAGCTTTGAATCAGTCGCTGAATGCCAAGCCTGGTTACAATCCTGGCTGGATCAATACTGCAGTAATGCCAAGTACAATGATTTTACTGTTATTACCCAGTTTCCCTTAAAATATGCTTCTGCAACTGTTTATCAACCTGTTATACAGCCCTTTTCATTGCTATGTGACTTAACGGTCTGCCCACATCTGCCCTATGAAGAACCTCAGCAAGAGGTCAGAATTCATATTCGCTTAAAGGGCTAAAAAAATGCTGGAATGTTTTACAGACTCAGAAAGTGAGCTAATCAAATCACCATTATATAGTAGTGTTAGCAGAAATTTGTCAGCACTGATAACATCAAGACTGACCAATACAGATTTGTCTTATCAATCTGACTTAACAGAATCCCTCTACTTCTACGGTCTACCCTGTTTATACCTGCCAACACAAGATATCAATCAGATATGTCTGTTAATACAAAGAAAAATCGCAATATTTGAACCCAGGTTACGGTGGCCAAAAGTAACTTACGAAACCAGCAATAATCGACATTACTTTAAGGTTGAAGGTCAACTTGTCCGGCCTGATACAACAGAAATCAGTTTCTCAACTTTATTTTATAGTGCATACCCTGCCCATGGCTCAAATAACCTTTAAATCCTATTATGAAGACGAGATACTATTACTTCGCAAAAGGCTCGAAACCTTTTCAAAACAATTTCAGCACCAAGGTCAATCACTTAACCTTGAAGGCGGGATGCCTTCTGACCCTGATATGGCTCGCTTACTTGAGGGTTTTGCCTGGCTAACAGCCAGTATTCGCCAACAAATAGATGAGCTCTACCCAGAACTTTGCCATTCATTCATTGAGCTACTATTTCCTGATTTTCTAAGACCTTCGCCACCTGTAGGTATAATCTGCTGTGACACATCCCAGCTAAAAACACTACAGTTTATCCCGAAAGGAACACGCTTCAATATTAGCCATAAAAATCAACAGGGCATTATATTTGCGAATAGTCTGGATTCTTACTTGCCTCCTCTTCACATTAGTCATGTCGGATTGGGCAGTTTTACAGAGTTAAAACCATTTTCGTCTAATAAAACCCACGCATTAAAAATCTGTATAAAACACAACGATCCATCTGTAGCTCTGAGTGTTTTGAAACTTGATCACATCGGTCTTTATTTTTCAGAACACGCACTGCTCTCTAGCAATTTATTGGACTTACTACTCAAAAACCTTGAAAGTATTGTAATTATCTGGGAATCGGGTAGTGAAAAACAGCCCAATTCAACAGTGACTATCCCTTTATTGGATTTAAATTGTAGAGTATTTGAAGCACCTCTAAATAGTGATCCAGGGTTTAGGCTGTTACGCGACTTTTTTACATTCCCAGCAGCATTTAGACTCTTTCATATCGCAATATCAGAAACAATAGATAAAATCAGTAGCAATCAAGCTGATATCTATTTTATTTTAAATAATAGTGATCCTTCCCTTGAAAGATCTATTTCGAAAGATCATGTTTTATTGGGCTGCATTCCTGTCAACAATGTATTTCCTGCCTTAGCTGAACCGATCCGGTTTGATTTTCATCAGAGGCGAGTACCCATTACGCTTGGAAACAGTACCCCAAATGCGCATGTTTACAACGTAAAGCAAGTTCTTGATATCACCAACCCGGACAGGCCTTATATAATCCCAGCTGCAGGGACATACTATTTTGATAGCAAAGACCCAACACTGACATGGCAACTTATACAGGAACAACAGCCAGAGCAAAATGACAGCCTTTTATTTCAGGCTCATGAATTAATTGCAGAAGAAGAGCCTCGGGTTTTTAGTGTAGAGTGTTTATGCCATAACGGTAATGTTGCATCAATGCTTCCTCCTACATCCAACATCACCTGCATTGACCCAATTTCACTGCCAGGTCAAATGAAACTTATTGGCCATACCAGTATTTTGCATTACCCAAGAACCAATACGGAGAGTTTATGGCAAATTATCCAGGAGTTGCAGCATCCCCTCTTAAAAGTCAATCACCCAAATTCACAGCTTATTATTAGAGACCTACGTCGACTCCTGGAGTTATTTCAACAATCAACCGATGGTAGACAAATCATGATCGCTGAAAGTCTTGAATCAATTACCCTGACACGAGAGTCGGCCCCAAAGGTTATTGAAGGCTATTATTCGATTGCAACGGGTTGCTGCTACCATTTAACCTTGGACCAATCGAAGATAACAGGTATACCGACACAACTTTTTGTTAAAGTTCTCGCCAGCTGGCTAGACTATCGACGTCCATACGGCGATTACTCCAGACTGGAGATTCATGAAATCAGCAACTAACCCTGTTTCAATGACATTACTTGAACTCTTTAAAAGCAATCCACAGCACTATGACTACTTTGAAGCTATTCATTTGTTAATCGGTGGCAATAGTAATAAAACAAGCTGGACAATCACCCAGGAACAAATTATTGAGCACCAAACAGGGGATATTATCGATTATGATGAAGTACACACCCCTAACCAGGTTAAGGTCTGCTTGCCTGGTCTGCTGGGGGTAAAAGGTGTTTTACCCTACTATTTCAGAGAAGCCATGCTCAAAATTCAGTCAGATGAAGATCAAAATTCGCTGTTGGAATTTATTAATATCTTCGAAGAAAAACTGCTTTTTCTGCGCTATAGGGCAATAAAACAGCATTCTTTACCACTTATTAGTCAATCAACAAACAAAGCATTTATTCAAGCCCTTAGTAATACCAATGGATCAACTCATATTCCAGATTATCACCTACTGCAATACAGTGGTTTAACTGGCGCTGCCAGCAATCAATCCACTCTGCTATTAACTCGCCTGATAACACATTATTTTGGCATAGAGTGTCGAATAAAAAACAAGCAAATTATAAGAACACCTATTCCAACCCAATCAACCTGGAAACTTTCCTCAGCTAATAACTCATTAAGACTGGGTCAAGGACTGGTTCTTGGTCAAAATGTTTATACAAAGAGCTACGACTTGGCCATTGAGTTGCTGATCAAAACACGAAGTGAGTGGAATGAGTTGAGAGAAAGAAAAAACCTGCTTGAAGCAGTTAAACAGTTCATCACGATTGTTGCCCATAAAAAGCATCAATCATTCAAAATCTACGCTTTACTTCAGAAAAAATTACTGCCTCATCCCATCTGCAGTGCCTCAAAACCTTCCGCCCGATTTGGCGACTATACGATTCTCTGTCCTTATATCAATCCAAACGAAACAATCAGTGTGCTACTGAGCTAACATCCTGAACTACCATACCTTATGTCGTGTACAATCCTTTGGCTTACACACAAAGAAAATTAAAGTTCATAACTGTTGGGTATTTATCTATTCCGTTTGCTTATGTAAGATCGCAGCAAAACAAGATTTCGGCTGTACCAACACAACAGAACTCAACAGCTGATTAGCGTCATGGCTTACTGATTAGGCGCTTGGGGTGGCTGAGCTTGTAAGCAGCTCCCAAACACCTTTTATAAATGACCATATATGGAGACTTGTGATGTCAGCGCACTCTAATGAATTAAAGAAGACACCGCTGTACGATCTTCACCTTGAGCAGGGTGCGAAAATGGTTCCCTTTGCCGGTTTCGACATGCCTGTACAATACCCTGCTGGTGTAAAAACCGAGCATCTGCATACCCGCTTAAAAGCCGGGCTTTTTGATGTTTCCCATATGGGCCAGGTTAGATTAACCGGTCCTGATGCTGCAGCCGATCTGGAAAAGCTGGTTCCCGTTGATATTATTGATCTGCCTGAAAGCAAACAGCGCTACGCTCTATTTACCAATGAACAAGGTGGCATTCTTGATGATTTGATGGTGACTCGTTTTCCTTCAGAAAAGGGAGAGGACCACCTTTACGTCGTCGTCAACGCAGCTTGTAAAGAACAAGACATAGCCCACCTGCAGGCGAATCTCAGCGACAACACGGTTATGGAGATTCTGGATGACCGAGCCCTGGTTGCTCTTCAGGGTCCAGAAGCAGCAAAAGCACTGGCCCGTTTTGCTCCAGAAGTCAATGACATGGTATTTATGGATGCTGTCCAGGTCAGCATTGCTGGAATCGAATGTTATGTCAGCCGATCAGGCTATACCGGTGAGGATGGCTTTGAGATTTCCATACCTGCAGCTCAAGCCGCATCACTTACCCGCCAACTATTGGAGCAACCAGAAGTTGAGCTGATTGGACTGGGAGCTCGGGATTCACTGCGTTTGGAATCAGGTCTTTGCTTGTATGGACATGATATCAAACAGGATACCAGCCCCATCGAAGCCAGCCTGATCTGGGCTATCAGCAAAGTACGTCGCAGCGATGGTGAACGGGCAGGTGGTTTTCCCGGTGCAGATATTATTCTGGAGCAGATAAAAACCAAATCAATATCACAAAAGCGTATCGGTTTAACAGGCTCCAGCCGTGCGCCGGTCCGTGAAGGGACAGAACTGGTTAATAGTGCGGGTGAAACAATTGGTACCGTTACCTCTGGCACCTTTGGCCCTACAGTGGGCAAACCTGTCGCCATGGCGTAT
The DNA here is from genome assembly GCA_965224475.1 of Endozoicomonadaceae bacterium. Lineage (GTDB taxonomy): Bacteria > Pseudomonadota > Gammaproteobacteria > Pseudomonadales > Endozoicomonadaceae > Endonucleibacter. The sequence continues at coordinate 455,191 of CBDCZK010000006.1, forward strand.
GTCTCAACAGAGTACGCGGCTCTGGATACCGAAGTTTTTGCTGTAGTACGCGGCAAGCAGCTACCTATGACCGTTACTAAAATGCCATTTATTCAGCAACGCTATTATCGCGGCTAACGCCTATGCCCTTACTTCAAAAGAAGTAAGGGCATTTATATTCAGCCCCCTGGGTTATCCTGCTAGCCAATAATTAAGGGCGCTATCAAAAAGCCAGCAAGAACCGAGAAACAAAGAGACATCAAACCGGGCAGCATAAAGCTGTGGTTAAACACAAATTTGCCAATCCGTGTCGTCCCCGTGGTATCAAAGCCAATTGCCGCAATAATAGGCCCATAATTAGGCACAAAAAAGTAACCATTAACTGCCGGAAACATGGCAATGAGGGCAACAGGAGAAAGCCCCAATAATAACCCCAAAGGCATCAACGTCCGCGTAGTAGCAGCCTGACTGTTAACCATAATAGACATAACAAACAAGGCAATCGCAAAACTCCACGGCGCCATATGAACCATATCATTGATAGAGGCTTTCAATAACACATCATGAGCACCAAAAAAGGTATCTCCTAGCCAAGCAATTCCAAAAATAGCAATAACTGCCTGCATACCAGCGATAAAAACACCGCCTTTGGTGACATCAGCAATATTGACCTTGCCCAGCAATACGATCAGTGCGGCAACTGTGAGCATAATAATTTCGATGGCATGAGCCATTCCCAAACGCTCGACACCATGGCTGCTTTCAAACACCGGGCGAAGGGACGGTATTGCCCCTAAAATCACCACAGAAATGGAACCCAATAAAAACAGCAATACTGAAATTTTGGCGCCCGGCTTAACATCACCGCTAATAGACGCATACTTGCCATCTTCCATCGCTTTACGGAAATCAGGATCTTTCATCCGGCGATGGTATTCAGGGTCATCCTTTAGCTCCTTACCCAGCTTATTGGTAATAACCGCTGCCAGAAACACACCAAACACCGTGGCAGGAATGGTCACCAATAAGATATCCATCAATTCAATACCTTGTGGCGATAAAATACCCAATAAAGCAACCGTAGCCGCAGAGATAGGGCAGGCAACAATCGCAACCTGGGAAGCAATAACAGAGATACTGAGAGGGCGTTCAGGGCGAACACCTGTACGGCGGGCTACCTCAGCGATAACGGGCAGTACCGAATAGGCCACATGGCCTGTGCCAGAAAACATCGTAAAAATGTACGTAACCGCAGGCCCCATAAACGTTATATATTTGGGATTTCTGCGCAAAATACGTTCAGCAATGCCCACCAGGTAATCCAGCCCGCCAGCAGCCTGCATACAAGCCGCTGCCGATACCACAGCGACAATCATCAGCATCACATCAATCGGTGGTGCCGTCGGCTGCAGACCAAAGACAAAGGTTAATACCGAGAGCCCTACGCCTCCCATAATACCCAATCCAACACCACCAATACGGGCCCCCACCAGTATACATACCAGGACCACAGCCAACTGCACAAAAAACATGCTATTACCTGACTTTCAGACAAGAGAATTGTTATGAGAAGGGATTATTGTATGGAGAAGTCTTACAGGGCTTGCTTGATATACGACAATAAATTTATATCTTAAAATCTGCCAGGTCTTTTTATTACCAGCGCCCTACCAGATAAAGTAGTTTTAGTGGGATTAATAATGAGGAAATGAAAAAAAAGGAAAGGATTTAGATAGATAGCTATCACCACAGACTGCATAGTGCACCCTGTGGTGATAGCAAACCAACGATTAGACAACCATCGGCGCAACCAGGAAACCAAAGGCAACAGAAAGCACAATGGCAATCATACCTGGAATAAAGAAAGAGTGGTTAAAGACCAGCTTACCAATACGGGTAGAACCCGTTTCATCCATTTCCACTGCAGCCAGCAGGGTTGGATAAGTAGGCAGTACAAACAGTGCCCCTACCGCAGCAAAAGACGCAATAGCCGTGACCGGGTCAACCAGTGCCAGTGCAGCAGGCATCAAAGCACGGGTTGTAGCCGCCTGAGAATAGAGCAGCATACTGGCAAAGAACAGCGCAACGGCCAGCAACCAGGGGTAACCTTCCAGAACTTCTCCTGCAACCAGTTTGATCTGGTCAATATGACCGCCAACAAAGGTATTACCCAGCCAGGCTACACCCAGTACACAGACACAGGCACTCATACCAGACTTAAAGGTTTGGGCATTCAAAATGCTGCTGGCATCAATTTTGGTAAATAAGGTAATCAGGGTAGCCGCAGTCAGCATAAACACCATGATCGCTTCATTACGTGGCAGTACAGGGTTTTCAATAATGCCAACCTTGTCGCTGATCAGGGTGGCATAAATCACTACCGCAACAATGGTCAGGGCAAAGATCAATACAGAGAGTTTGGCACCAGGCTTGATATCGTAAGTGCGGCCAGCCCGGGTTTTAATCAAGCCTTTTGCCAAACGGCCCTTATAAATCGGGTCTTTATCCAGATCCAGGCCCAGGAAGTTACAAACCACGGCTGTCAGCATACAGGCAACAAAGGTGGTAGGAATAACAATCATCAGCAGGTCGAGGTAACCAATGCCAAAAGGCTCCAGCATGCCACTGAAGACGACCACTGCTGCAGAAACAGGTGAGGCGGTAATCGCAATCTGGGAAGCGATAACAGCAATACTGAGTGGGCGGGAAGGTCGTACACCATTCTCTTTGGCCACTTCAGCAATAACAGGCAAGGTGGAATACGCGGTATGACCAGTACCTGCCAACAGCGTCATTATATATGTCACCATGGGTGCCATTATGGTGATGTGCTTGGGCTTACTGCGTAATACTTTTTCTGCTTGTTGTACCAGATAGTCCAGACCGCCGGCAACCTGCATAGCCGCAACAGCACCAATCACCGCCATAATAATAAGGATTACATCAATGGGAATACCACCCGGTGCCATGCCTAGCCCCAAAGACAGCACCAGCACCCCGACACCACCGGCAAAACCAATACCGATACTACCCAGACGAGCCCCGAGAAAAATAAACGCCAGCACCACCGCTAACTGCAGCCAGACCATAAAACCACCAGTACAAAAAACAAACAGCAGCGCGGAATAATAGAGAATTGAACTATTTTTTTATTGACCTGGAACAAGAAAGGATTTTTTTATCATCAATAACAGTAACTTTTCATGGATAAACAACTCTAACTCAGGTATTTACACCTATAAAACTGCGCCATTAAATTGGAGGTGATAAAAATAGAATCAATTAATTCCGCAAACAGAAGTCAAGCAATTGTCATGATTGTGAATTTAATAACCAAACAAAATAAATCCATTAATTCAATAGAGCATTTATTTAATTCAATAACACTAACCATAAATCAATAAGCGCTATTCTTATTAGAACAACAAAGTTTATTTAAAAATAACAACTAACAAAAAAACCAATCATCTGCTTTTCTTATTTATGTCGCAAGGAGGCTGTAGAGTATCATGGACACCCCAAAATCCACCGGAAATACAACTGGAATACCCCCGCAGACTCATGTTACTCAGCCAGACAGCCCTGACAACAAATCTGGCGTCACAATAGATCCTGATGCTAAAAGCAGACTGCCTAAACACGACCCCCTGAATAGTAAACCTGGCAACAAGTCAGTTCAACAAATGGATATTCAGGCGCTCCAAGAAAAAGCAAGTGATGTAACCAAACAACTAGCAGAAATTGGCCGTACAAGTGAACAAAAAGAGCTGGCAAGGGATGCACTTGATGACGAGTTAGTTGAAACACAGCTACTACTACAAGAACAAACGGATAAAGTTGGAGAGCTTGAGATAAAAGTATCCGAAACAGCAAAGGCCTATAAAGAAACAGATGAGAAGCTACAAAATAAAATCAAAGAATTAAAAGAATCAGAGGAGTATGCTAAAACTCTGTTAGATAAATTTGAAGAAATCAACACAAAAGCAAATCAACTAGAAAAAGAAACAAATACTCTCAAACAAAACGTAGAGACTCTTGAATTTGAGAAAAAACATAACCTTATCGAAATAGAGCGACTAAAAGATGAAGCTGCAGTTTATAAAGAAAAATTAGACAAAGAAGCAGATAAAGTAGCAGATTTAAAAGAAGAAATCATAACATTACAAACCAAACATGAAGAACAAACAAGAGCCCTAGATGCAGAAATTAATCATTTAAAATTTGAAAAGAGTACCTTATCGAACAGGGTAGAAGAATACGAAAGTCAAATAAGTGACCTCCAAGACCAGATTGATGAATCAGAGAAAGCTAATCAAGACCTCACCAATAAAAACAAGCTATTAACCACTGAAAAAGATAAGCTCACTGCTGATCAAGAAGAGCTCAAAGGACAGCTTCAAGACGCTAAACAGGCAACAGAAAATGTCCAAATCGAGCTGACTGCTAAAAAGGCTGAAGCAGAAGGCCTCAACACAAAGTTAGAAGCCAATCAGCAGACTTTAGAACAAGTCAGTGAAAGGTTAAGAAGCACCGAAAATAGTAACGAACTACTAACCTCTGAAAGAAACAAGCTCACAATTGAAAGAGATAATTTACTCAGCCAGCAAAAGACACTTACCCAAGAACGAGACCTCGCTCAAAAGGCTGGCGAAGAGCTTCAAAACAAGCTAACAGCAAGCCAGGCTTCAGTAGAACAGCTCAGTCACACAATAGAACAAAATAATGAAAAAATAGAATCACTCACGGCTGATCTCAACAGTGCTGCAACAGCAAGGGATGAATACAAACGCACATCAGAAAAATATGAAGCTGAAAGCAAGGCACTTGGCAGTAAATTAGCCGACACCGAAGAAGAAAGAGACGGCTTCAAGGAAAAACTTGGTAAAGCAGAGACCAATAACCGAGACCTCACCAATCAAAACGAGCTATTAACCAAGGAAAAAGACAAGCTCACTGATGAGCAAGAAAAGCTCAAAGGAAAGCTTCAAGACGCTGAACAGGCAACAGAAAATGTCCAAATCGAGCTGACTGCTAAAAAGGCTGAAGCACTAGAACTCAGTACGAAGTTGAAAACCAATGAGCAGGACCTGAAAGATGTCACTGCAAGACTAAAAAACAGTGAAGAGAATAACACGTTACTCACCTCTGAAAGAGACCAGCTCAAAATCAAACAAGGCCAATTACTCACAGCGCAAAAACAACTTACAGAAGAACGGGACAAGGCCAGAAATGATGGTAAAGAGCTTGAAGAGCAACTAGCAACAACTAAAGCTTCGGTGGATCAGCTCAATCGAACCATTGAACAAAATGACGAGACAATCCAATCACTCACGGCTGATCTCGACAGTGCTGCAACAGCAAGGGATGAATACAAACGCACATCAGAAAAATATGAAGCTGAAAGCAAGGCACTTGGCAGTAAATTAGCCGAAACCGAAGAAGAAAGAGACGGCTTCAAGGAAAAACTGGGTAAAGCAGAGACCAATAACCGAGACCTCGCCAATAAAAACAAGCTATTAACCACTGAAAAAGACAAGCTCACTGATGAGCAAGAAAAGCTCAAGGTAAAGCTTCAAGACGCTGAACAAGCAACAGAAAATGTCCAAATCGAGCTGACTGCTAAAAAGGCTGAAGCACTAGAACTCAGTACGAAGTTGAAAACCAATGAGCAGGACCTGAAAGATGTCACTGCAAGACTAAAAAACAGTGAAGAGAATAACACGTTACTCACCTCTGAAAGAGACCAGCTCAAAATCAAACAAGGCCAATTACTCACAGCGCAAAAACAACTTACAGAAGAACGGGACAAGGCCAGAAATGATGGTAAAGAGCTTGAAGAGCAACTAGCAACAACTAAAGCTTCGGTGGATCAGCTCAATCGAACCATTGAACAAAATGACGAGACAATCCAATCACTCACGGCTGATCTCGACAGTGCTGCAACAGCAAGGGATGAATACAAACGCACATCAGAAAAATATGAAGCTGAAAGCAAGGCACTTGGCAGTAAATTAGCCGAAACCGAAGAAGAAAGAGACGGCTTCAAGGAAAAACTGGGTAAAGCAGAGACCAATAACCGAGACCTCGCCAATAAAAACAAGCTATTAACCACTGAAAAAGACAAGCTCACTGATGATCAAGAAAAGCTCAAGGTAAAGCTTCAAGACGCTGAACAGGCAACAGAAAATGTCCAAATCGAGCTGACTGCTAAAAAGGCTGAAGCACTAGAACTCAGTACGAAGTTGAAAACCAATGAGCAGGACCTGAAAGATGTCACTGCAAGACTAAAAAACAGTGAAGAGAATAACACGTTACTCACCTCTGAAAGAGACCAGCTCAAAATCAAACAAGGCCAATTACTCACAGCGCAAAAACAACTTACAGAAGAACGGGACAAGGCCAGAAATGATGGTAAAGAGCTTGAAGAGCAACTAGCAACAACTAAAGCTTCGGTGGATCAGCTCAATCGAACCATTGAACAAAATGACGAGACAATCCAATCACTCACGGCTGATCTCGACAGTGCTGCAACAGCAAGGGATGAATACAAACGCACATCAGAAAAATATGAAGCTGAAAGCAAGGCACTTGGCAGTAAATTAGCCGAAACCGAAGAAGAAAGAGACGGCTTCAAGGAAAAACTGGGTAAAGCAGAGACCAATAACCGAGACCTCGCCAATAAAAACAAGCTATTAACCACTGAAAAAGACAAGCTCACTGATGATCAAGAAAAGCTCAAGGTAAAGCTTCAAGACGCTGAACAAGCAACAGAAAGTGTCCAAAATGAGCTGACTGCTAAAAAGGCTGAAGCAGAAGACCTCAGCACAAAGTTAGAAGCCAATCAGCAGACTTTAGAACAAGTCAGTGAAAGGTTAAGAAGCACCGAAAATAGTAACGAACTACTAACCTCTGAAAGAAACAAGCTCACAATTGAAAGAGATAATTTACTCAGCCAGCAAAAGACACTTACCCAAGAACGAGACCGCGCTCAAAAGGCTGGCGAAGAGCTCCAAAACAAGCTAACAGCAAGCCAGGCTTCAGTGGATCAGCTCAAAGACCAATTAGGTAAATCTGAAGAGAAAAATAAAGCTCTCGCTAATACAAACAGCCAATTAACCCGTGAAAAAGATGACTTCAAAGAAAAACTTGATAAAGCATCAACGGAGAATCAAGGGTTAATAGAGAAAAATCGCACGTTAATAAAAGAAAATAGTGACATGGCACTCTCACTAGAAAAACTAAGAAAAGAGCTTGAACTTGCACAACAAAAAGCCAACGAAGCTAACAAACCAAAAGCAATTGATCGAAATAAAGTACGAGAGTTCGAAGCTCAAAAACTTACCAAACCCAGTATTCCTGCTCCAGAACTGCCTGTGACCAAAGAGGCCCTTTATCGACTTATCAGAGATATCGTTGTCGATATTGAAATTACTGTTGAGTCAGATACTGGCAAAAAATCCCACAAAACCCGCCGTCCCGAACTATTACAAATAGAAAGTGGTTTCAAGCGGAATCTTCAATATAATCCTGAAACCCTCGCTACATTTCGGCAAAATTTTAAAAATGCCGATCTGGATTTAAATTTGCCTGCAAACTACATTATCAATCTCGCATTAGAGAGACACGATCAACTGCCATCAATGAAAGGTTTGATGGAAGTTGAATTAATCGTTATTCAACCTATGTCCGATATAATGGGGAGTTTTACTCATGGTGGTGATACAAGAGCATAATAGTACCTTTAATTGACTAAAAAAGCCTGGCAACCCATATTGACTGCCAGGCTTTTCTTTTTTCCTAACTAAAGCCTTTAGCGATTAACCACCAAAGTCATCCAGCAGGATATTTTCTTTCTCAACACCCAGATCCGTCAGCATATTGATCACTGCTGCGTTCATCATGGGTGGTCCACACATGTAGAACTCACAGTCTTCAGGCGCTGCGTGATCCTTCAGGTAGTTTTCCAACAGTACCTGGTGGATAAAGCCCGTCTTGCCAGTCCAGTTATCCTCAGGCTGAGGATCAGACAGGGCCAGATGCCAGGTAAAGTTCGGGTTATCTTTTGCCAGCTGGTCAAACTCTTCCACATAGAAGGCTTCACGCAGGGAACGGGCACCGTACCAGAAAGAGATCTTGCGCTTGGAAGACAAACGCTTGAGCTGGTCGAAGATATGGGAACGCATCGGCGCCATACCGGCACCACCACCCACAAAGACCATTTCATTGTCAGTATCTTTAGCAAAGAACTCACCGAACGGCCCGTATACAGCCATCTTGTCACCTGGCTTCAGGTTAAAGACAAAAGACGACATCTGTCCTGGTGGGAAGTCAGTTCCCGGAGGTGGTGACGCAATACGGATATTGAACTTGAGCAAGCCCTTCTCTTCTGGGTAGTTGGCCATGGAGTAAGCACGGATAACCGGCTCGCTAACCTTGGACTTGTACTGCCACAAATTGAACTTGTCCCAGTCGCCGCGGTACTCTTCCTGAATCTCGAAGTTTTTGTAATCCACTTCGTGAACAGGCGCTTCCAGCTGAACATAACCACCCGCACGGAAGTTAACATCTTCGCCTTCAGGCAGCTTCAGGGTCAGCTCTTTAATGAAGGTAGCAACGTTGTCGTTGGAAACAACTTCACATTCCCACTTCTTGACGCCGAAGAGCTCCTCTTCAACCTCAATCTTCATATCCTGCTTAACCGCTACCTGACAGGACAGGCGCCAGCCTTCCTGCTCTTCACGCTTGGTAAAGTGAGAACGCTCTGTTGGCAGCATTTCACCACCACCATCCAGCACTTTACACTTACACTGGGCACAGGTACCCCCACCACCACAGGCAGACGGCAGGAATACACCACTACCGGCCAGGGTTGTCAGCAGTTTGCCACCCGCGGCCGTGGTTACACGTTTTTCCGGATCATCATTGATGTCGATGGCGACATCTCCGGTACTAACCAGCCTGGAGCGAGCGACCAGGATCACGGCTACCAGCGTCAGCACGATAACCGAGAACATGACCACGCCCAGGAGGATGATATTTGAATCAGTCATAGATCTATCTCGTCCTTTTATAGCATCCGGTGATCAACACTCATGACACACCGGATACGCTCAGGGCTGTTTACAGCTGAACTCCGGAGAATGACATAAAGCCCAGAGACATCAGACCCACAGTAATGAAGGTGATGCCCAGACCGCGCAGGCCAGGAGGCACATCGCTGTACTTGAGCTTTTCACGAATACCGGCCAGCGCCGCAATAGCCAGTGCCCAGCCAACGCCAGCACCCAGGCCATACACCACACTTTCACCCAGGTTGTAGTCACGCTGAACCATAAACAGGGAAGCACCCATGATGGCGCAGTTTACGGTGATCAACGGCAGGAATACACCTAAAGCGTTGTACAGTGCCGGTACATATTTATCCAGGAACATCTCCAGAATCTGAACCAGGGCAGCGATAACACCGATATAGGTGATCAGGCCCAGGAAGCTCAGATCCACGCCGGCAACCAGCGCGCTATCTTTCAGGATGTTCTGATAGATCAGGTTGTTAATGGGAACGGTGATGGTCAATACCGCAATAACGGCAACCCCAAGACCCAAGGCAGTTTTTACCTGCTTGGATACCGCCAGGAAGGTACACATCCCCAGGAAGAAAGCCAGTGCCATGTTTTCCACGAACACTGCTTTCACAAAGAGTGAGATAAAATGTTCCATGGTTTAGTGGGCCTCACTGAACTTGGTATTGGGAGCCATCTTGAACTCGGCTTTTTCCACCTGGTCCGACTTCCAGCTGCGAATCGCCCAGATCAGCAGACCGATCAGGAAGAAGGCACTGGGAGCCAGCAGCATCAGGCCGTTCGGGTTGTACCAGCCACCGTTGTTGATGGTAGGCAGAATTTCAATACCGAACAGCTTGCCAGCACCAAACAGTTCCCGGAAGAACGCCACAACCAGCAGTACGCAACCATAGCCCAGACCGTTACCAAAACCGTCCAGGGCAGACAGTTTAGGACCGTTTTTCATGGCGAAGGCTTCCGCACGACCCATTACGATACAGTTGGTAATGATCAGACCTACGAATACGGACAGCTGTTTGCTGATGTCATAGGCATAGGCTTTCAGGATCTGGTCAACCACAATTACCAAAGAAGCAATAACCGTCATCTGACAGATAATACGGATACTGTTAGGAATGTGGTTCCGGATCAGGGAAACCGCTACGTTGGAACAGGTGGTTACCCCGATAACAGCCAGGGCCATAACCAGGCTCACCTGCATACTGGTAGTCACCGCCAGCGCCGAACAGATACCAAGAATCTGTAAGGTGATGGGGTTGTTGTTAACAACCGGCTCCAGCAGGATATCTTTCGTCTTAACAGACATTACGCATCCCCCGCTTTGAGGTGTTCAAGGAAAGGTCCAAAGCCGTTTTTACCCATCCAGAACTGCACCAGGTTGGTGACACCGTTACTGGTCAGGGTTGCGCCTGCAAGACCATCAATCTGGTATTTAGCGGCAGGGTTGGCAGCATCTACAGCACCCTTGATAACGGCCAGTTCTACAGAACCTTTGTTATCGTAAACTTCCTTGCCAGTCCACTTGCTCTTCCAGTTCGGGTTATCCACTTCACCACCCAGACCTGGCGTTTCACCATGCTCATAGAAACCCAGACCCGCAACAGTATTCAGGTCACCTTCCAGCGCCATGAAACCGTACAGGGTGGACCACAGACCATAACCATGAACAGGCAGGATCAGGGTACCCAGCTTACCGCCCTTCTCAATCACATAGACCTTGGCGACGTTGGCCTGGCGCTTGATGGAAGCAATATCCTGAGCAGCAGCCAGTGCATGAGACTCTTTAGGGTCTTTGGCAGCAACACGCTGGTCATAGGCATTAATGTCTGCTTCGGAAGCATCAACAAACTTGCCAGTTTCCAGGTTAACCAGACGGGGCTTGATCTGCTTGAACAGCTCTGCCACTTGCATGTTGGTTAATGCACCGGCATTGTCAGTCAAACCGGAGATCGCCAGAATGTTACGCTGAACATCAACAACCTTATTCAGATCCTGCTTGGGCTTTAGGAATACCGCTGCAGCAGATACCACTACCGAGCAGACCAGCGACAGCAGGATCGTGACCAGTAGCGTCTTTTTTATGGAGTCGTTAGACATTGGAACGAGCCTCCCGACGCTTGATGTTAGCTTCGATGACAAAGTGGTCAATCAGTGGCGCAAACAGATTGGCAAACAGGATCGCCAGCATCATACCCTCTGGGAAAGCCGGGTTAACCACACGGATCAGTACTACCATCAGGCCAATCAGGATACCGTAGAACCAGCGACCGGTATTGGTCATGGAGGCAGATACGGGATCGGTGGTCATAAAGATCAGACCAAAGGCAAAGCCTCCCAGTACCATGTGCCAGTACCAAGGCATGGCAAACATCATATTGGTATCAGAACCAATCACATTGAACAGCGTGGACAGACCGATCATACCCAGCATGGTACCGGCAACAATACGCCAGGATGCCACACCACTGATCAGCAGTACCGCACCACCCAGGAAGATTGCCAGGGTAGAAGTTTCACCCATAGAACCTTGCATAGTACCGATGAACGCATCGAACCAGGTGATGTTGTTGGCAATCAGGTTGTCGATACCACCCTGCTGAGCCAAGCTCAGGGCAGTCGCACCAGAGAAGCCATCAACAGCAGTCCATACCAGGTCACCGGAGATCTGTGCTGGATAGGCAAAGAACAGGAAAGCACGGCCTGTCAGTGCCGGGTTCAGGAAGTTTTTACCGGTACCACCGAACACTTCCTTACCAATCACAACCCCGAAGGAGATACCCAGTGCTACCTGCCACAACGGAATGCTGGGCGGAACAATCAGGGCAAACAGGATAGATGTTACAAAGAAGCCTTCGTTCACCTCGTGACGACGCACAATCGCAAACAGGACTTCCCAGAAGCCACCAACAAAGAAGGTCACCGCATAGACAGGCAGAAAATAGACTGCACCGTATATCAGGTTATCCAGAACACTGGCCGGGTCATTACCCGCCAGCATGCCGATCAGCATACCGTGCCAGTCTGTTGGCAGGGACATGCCATTGGCAATGGCGGTGTTGGCTTGATAGCCCACATTCCACATACCAAAGAACATGGCCGGGAAGGTGCAGAGCCAAACCAGGCCCATCATCCGCTTCAGGTCAACCGCATCCCGCACATGACTGGTGTTATGGGTGACATCCGGTGGACTGTACAGCAGAGTATCTGCCGCCTCGTAAAGAGCGTAGAACTTTTCGTACTTGCCACCCCGGGTAAAGTGGGGCTCAAGTGAGTCAAGCAGTTTTCTTAACACTATGAGTTACCCCTCGATCTCGATGCGTGTCAGGTTGTCGCGCAGGATGGGACCGTACTCATATTTGCCGGCACAGACATAACTGCACAAAGCAAGATCCTCTTCATCAAGCTCCAATACACCGAGCTTCTGAGCTGTTTCAGTATCACCTACAATGATGGCACGTAACAGCTGAGTCGCCAGAATATCCATCGGCATCACTTTTTCGTAATTGCCAACCGGTACCATGGCTCGCTCACCACCGTTGGTCGTTGTAGTAAAATCAAACAAACGACGGGGGTTCAGTCTGGAGAACAGCAGGTTCAATGTTGAGTGACGATCCACTGCGGGATTTAGCCAGCTCATAAACAGACGCTCAGTACCTTCTTTCAGTACAGAAACCTGAATATGGTAGCGACCCAGCCAGGCAAACGCGCCATGAGCAGTACGGCCCCCAAGAATGGAACCACTGATAATACGGTTGTCACCGGCTTTCAGTTCACCTGCGGTCAACTCTTGCAGGTTAGCACCAACACGAGTACGCACCAGACGCGGCTTTTCAACCTGCGGGCCAGCAAGAGAAACCACACGATCCGTAAACAGCTTACCCGTCGTAAACAGTTTACCGACGGCGATCACATCTTGATAACCAATTTGCCAAACCGTTTTTTTGACAGACACTGGATCCAAAAAGTGGATGTGAGTACTTGGCAAACCTGCAGGATGAGGACCTGTAAATTCCTCGGCGGTAGCAATGCCGGCAGGAATTCGGGCACCGGAAGCCTTGCAAAGGAAAATTTTGCCCCCACATAGCTTACCAAGGATATTAATGCCCAGCTCGAATGCTTCGGACTGCTCATTGATAACCACTTCCGGGTTGGCTGCCAGAGGGTGGGTATCAATTGCCGTCACAAAAATTGAGTTTGGACGAGAACCTAAAGCAGGCACCTTGCTGAATGGACGGGTACGAATCGCTGTCCACAGCCCTGCCTGATTCAGTGTCTCTTCAACCTGCTCAGCCTTCAGACCTGCAAGCGCTTCTGGCTTGTAAGAGGCGAAGGTTTCTTCTTCATCACCATCAATATCGATGACGACAGATTGCAGAACACGTTTTTCTCCGCGGTTAATGGCTGATACCACACCGCCAGCGGGTGCTGTATAGCGAACCCCGGGAGTTTTTTTATCGGTAAAGAGCAATTGCCCTTTTTTAACTCGATCTCCTTCAGCAATCGCCATTGTGGGCTTCATGCCCACATAGTCAAAGCCCGTCACGGCAACTGAGCGTATAGCTCGCCCCTCCGAGACGCTTTGCTCAGGCGATCCTGAGATTGGGAGATCCAGCCCCTGTTTGATTTTGATCATACCTTTCGCCTAATCAATCAAGTTGAGGTCAGGAAAACCTGTCTCTCCGATGATAATTGCTGCAATAGACGTAGCTGAATACCCGGAACCTGAGAACTTGCCTCAGGAATAAAGTACTGACTCCCCGATACACAAAAAGCGGAAAGACTCTATTCTGCCTTCTGCAAGCCTGTCACCAGACTGCCAGCACTCAATTCCGGTTCCCTATAAGCACAAAAAGACCGCACTCCCTGAGAAGTGGGTCCTTATAACCAGCCTGGGTTCATTGCCTGCATGTAACGGGTTAACGGCTTGTGTCAAATAAGATTGAGTAGAAAACACAGCTGCCATCAGTGATTATGACCCATCATGTTTTCATTTTTACCTATCCGACCCTAGGCACACTAGTACCGTTTACATGCTCACCCATCCCTGTCCGGCTGCAGCTAAATCACCGATGAAAATGGTGGCATAATTATATAGAGAGTGGGGGGGAGATGCTATAGGGAGGATAGATGTATTGAACTTGCTTACATTATGAAACTTCACTAGTTAAGAGAGATGAACCAAAGCAAAACATCAGGTATTTACCCTTTCCCTCATAAATCATCAAAGCAACTAATTTCAGAATGGCCACACCCTCGTAACTAACATTTTGTTTAAATATGACAGACAAACTCACTAGAAACACTAAGAAATGTCAGCTTCTTATTAATGTAGCCCAACCTAATCTATCGTTATCGTCACACTTGCTGAATTAGCAAACAGGCAAAAAAAACTTACCTAACAGCTTTTTTAAATAACTTAAAAAAGTTAGTGGTCGTGTACTCAGCTAACTCATCAACCGAAATATTTTTCAGGTCGGCTATATAATGGGCCACATCTGCGACAAAAGAGGGTTCGTTGGGCTTACCCCGATGGGGGACGGGTGCAAGGTATGGTGCATCGGTCTCAATCAGCAGACGGTCCAGAGGGATTTTTTTTACAACCTCTCTTAGAGCTGAGGCATTGTTAAAGGTTACAATCCCGGAAATGGATATCATAAAATTCATATCCATGGCCGCTTTAGCCATCTCCCAGGATTCTGTAAAACAGTGCAACACACCCGCCTGATCAAGATCAGCATGTGATTGAATAAGGCTAAGCGTATCCTCACGGGCATCGCGGGTATGGACAATTACCGGCAATTTTGCTGTTGCAGCAGCTTGCAGCTGTAAAACAAAGCGCTCTTGCTGCAGCACTTTATTATCTGATGAGTAATAGTAATCTAGCCCCGTTTCACCAATGGCTATGACTTTGCCATGCCCTGCATAGTTCAACAGTTCTGCCATTTCTGGCGTTCGGGATTGCTTTTCCAGTGGGTGCAGACCAACAGAGGCGTAGACATCCGGGTATTTCTCCGCGAGACCAACCACTTGCTCTGCATGTTCAAGATCAATACCGACACACAGGATTTTATCAACGCCTCTTTTATTTGCCGCGGCAATGGCCTGATCAAGGCTTCCGTTATATTTATCTAACTGTAGGCGATCGAGGTGGCAGTGAGAATCAATCAGCATACGCAGTAATTTTATCCTGTTCTCCGCAGAGGAGCCTTTTAAAAAAACGGAGCATGATTACCGTAAAGCCCCTTCCAGTCAATCTGGTTGATGATTTTACGGTAGTGATCACGGACAGTATCCCACCGGCACAGCGTATCATTGCAGCCTGGTATCGGGAATTTAACAACCTTTTCATTCCAGAGAAGCTGAGCATATGTCGCCCCAGAGCAATCATAAAGATAACACTGAATATTGGCTGACATCGGCACTACACTTGAAAAATCGCTGGTATTATTACTATTGCAGTTGAATAAGCCGAGTAACTGAAGAAACCGGACAATTATTGAGTCACTGGCAAATCTTAAATTTACCATCGGCCCTTTACCTGAAACACCCACATCAGCAGCATCAAGCCAATCCTTGAGCAGCAAAACAGCCATTTCAGGATTTATTGAGCCAACAACATACTCACCCAGTTTAAGGGAGTGCAAACGGTTTTCATGTTCATTGATTAATTTCAGGAGTTTTTGTCCATTTCTATAGAAATAGTCACAAAATCCAAACTGCTCATTCTCTGGCAAGCTCTTATCCATTTGACAGGTTTTGTATGTCAGATAAGCCATTTTATAGAGAGACTCATAATTATATGGTAGAGAAACCAACAAAGAGTCCGCCATTATCAATAACTCAGCCTGGACATCCCGACGTTGTGAAAACTGCTGTCTTTCTTTTTCGATGCTCTGATAAACTTGATCTTTAACATTTAGCCACTTATCACAGCAGAACTGAAATCCTAATAATGGATCAGGTTCATTATCCGCCGACCTAATAAAATCATGATCTATTTTTAGATTTGCCCAGTGGTTCAATGCACCAAGAAAAGCATTAGCGCTTTCACAAGCCCGGCGCTTCTTACTGACTCTTATATGAAGGTTCCCAGGTTTAAATAGTACAGCGGGTGAAATTTTAGTATTTTGAACCATCCTGGTAGCAATTCTAGATTGCTCTATCTTTCCCAGCGCGGTGATTCCACCAACCAAATCTGGATGCAGTTGATAATCCACTAATAACTGCTGGATTGCACTAAACCAACTTTGTCCTTCTGAGGTTAAGATTTTGGCTGCAGATAGTCTATTAATACCCAATTTTTCAAGCGTTTGATTCACTCCAGCCAATTTTGATACTGAGGTAAAGTACCTTGAACCATGCCTTCCTAAATGATTGATATGTACCAGCTCACAATCGCAGGGTTTATTATATTTTACTACAGATGTATCATAAGGTTTTTGAGATGAAAGGTAGGTATGTAAGGAATCTTTCGTTGTGCTTCCAACCATGAACTGCCCTGCAACACAGACTATAAGCAAGATAATAGCTTTCACAAATACCTCGGCGAGTAAGCCCATAGCAGGGTTGCCCACCGCTCGATATTTAAGACAGTTTAATCCTCAATTACGAAATCTGCCTGCAATTCAAACGTTAAGGCTTACATAGTACTTGTTTCCAGCTCTGACTTAAGTGCCCCGGCCAAATAGGTTTCAATTTTAGTTTTGACCGTATCTGTTGAATCAGTGAATTGAACCCCTATTCCTGTTCGCTTCCTCCCCTGCGCACCAATCGGGGTTATCCAGACAACACGACCAGGAACTGGCAACACTTCAGGATTATCCATCAAAGAGAGACGGATAAAAACCTCATCACCCAAATGGTATTTTTTACTCGTAGGAATAAACAGTCCCCCACCTGCAAGAAATGGCATATAGGCCTCATAAAGCGATGCCGCATCTTTAATTGTTAGGGACAAAAAGCCTGTCATACCACGCCCCATATTCTACCTCCCTGAACTATATAAAGCCTTCCACTCATCCCCTGATACTATCAACCATAAGATATATTTGCATATAGTCATTTTGGTGTTAACTATTAATCAAGTACTGCTCAAAATATTAAAGCTGCCAAATAAAAAGTAGTATGACCTCATATATATGCTTTATTAGAATTAATAATCGTAGCTTTGCTCTCAAACATATAAATAAACATAAACATTTAGTTCTAGACATTTATTTTGTTTGCCTAACTAATAATATAAAATAAATAAAAACACTAACCTTACTTATCAAAATGTAAATTCCCAATTTTTCTACACACCGGATACTTTTTTGGATTATTTATAATTTTACACACGTCAGATTCAGCTTTTTGACCATACTCTTTAGCCAAAGATAATGCTCTCCCAGGATACCTTTGAGACAAACGTTTTAAGTTGTGCTCAAGTTTGTTTTCTATTTCAGGTGAAAGCCATCCTCTAAAATGGAAACCTAATCGAGCAACCATTATCTGTACATCATATTCCCATGGACCCAAAGTCATTGCCCTTTCAAGAGCTGATTCAAACTCACCATCAAGCTCAGGTATACGGGCTTTAACCATTGCAAATTCAGCCCAACTATATGGCCATGCAGGTCGAAGTAGAATTGCTTTACGGTATAAATCAAGCTCTTCTGTACGCATTGCAAAATCATCTTTTCCGGCATCAAACTGCAGATACTGCAATAATTTAATTTTTCGGATCATAGCTTCAGGGTTTTCCGGACGAAAGCTAATTGCAAGATTCACACTTTTAATAGCTTGATTTGCTTCAGATTCTTTCACAATTACATTACTATTTTTTTTACGTAATGCTTTCTTCTGCCAATGATCCAAGAGATCTGCTGTATGCTGATCATATATAGCAAAAAGAATCTCTTTGCTACTGCTCAATATCAAATTAAGCAGAAGTACTAACGCTATAAAGCTCAGTAAATGGGCTCTTTTAAATTTCACCTTCCTTATACGACTAAACATACGTCACTTTCAAAGAGAGGCAATGTAAGTTGCATTGGATTATCCACAGTAAGCTTTCTTGCTAGTAACTCCCCATTGATGTCAATCAACCGTTGCCTTGCTGGTGCCATTGCAGGGGGCCGACGTTTTGGATGATGAGCATCTGAAGCAATAAAGGTTACTAATTGTCTATCCAGTAACCACTCAGATGCTTCTAGAGCTTTTTTACCAAATTCCCCTACCAGTGAGCCCGCAGTGACCTGAAGAAGAGCACCTCTTTCCACAAGAGAAAATACCCTTTCGGGGTACTTTATTAACTCTTTATTTCGTTCAGGATGAGCAACAATTGGCTGGATACCACGTTGGACGAGCCATGAAAGCAATTCCTCCATACCTATTGGTACTTTTGCATGTGACATTTCTAATAATAATGCAGGATTGCCTTTCCATGTTCCAATAAATGGTAAACTATTTTTATCTAGATCAATAACAAGTTGGTCACTAACCCGAATTTCTGCTGCAAAACCCATAGCAATAGGGATTTTATGAATACGCACTTTATCTCTTAGAAGAAAAAATGATTTTTTTATACTAACTAAATTATTATCATAACGGCCTGGATGTATATGTGGAGTACATATAATCCCAGTTATTCCTTGACCAACCGCTTGTTCAATTAACTGAATAGAGTCATCAATAGATTTTGATCCGTCGTCTATTGCAGGAATAATATGATTATGTATATCAATCATGCTTTAATCAACCAGATAATATTTTGGCACTAGTTTTCTTTTTTAACAAGATGTCATCTCAAAAAGTAAATAAGTATTTACTTATTAAAACCTGTAGAACAAAAAACCACTATTTTTTTCTTTTCATAAAATAATATCACTAACCTATAGGTATCAATAAGTAATCCGCAAGTTAGCTTTTCAACTTCTTACGGGATGGCATATGTCTCGCTATTATAGATAATGCAATCATGCAGACAAAATAGACAGCATTAGAAGGGATCTGTAGGTTAAACTCTACAGAAGAATGAATCATTATTGCAAAAACTCCTATAAATGATGCCAACCCCATACCGATATTCAACTTGCTACGATTCAATTTAATGGCATGTATACTATGCCATGATGACATTAAAACTATTGCAACCAAAAAAAAACAAACAGGAACACCTAACTCGATAGGAAACTGTAGAAAATCATTATGAGCATAATCAAAAAAACCACTCCAGCTTCCATTATGATATTTAGGTAAAGCTGTATAAAAACTACCTGATCCAGCTCCCATGAAGATGAAATCTGGCACCATCTCAATCAAGACTCCATTAACAGCTGCACGAGGTTCACTCTCAACGGATGTACTTTCTATTCGTTCTACAAGCTTTTCAATCCCAAACCATTGACTAATAATAACTAGATCAACAACAATCATACTAGTGAAAAGCAAAACTATACCTTTAGTCAATTTTTGACGGCAAATAATATAAACAGCTATGCCTGAAACCAAACTAATAAAGAAAGCTGAATTCCCCATACGAGATCGAGATAAAACCAAGCCAATAACCATAAAAGCTATGATTGACCTTAAAATAACTTTGTGACTCATCAAAACCTTTAAAAATCCAATCAGGTAATCCCTCCAAGAATGTGCCTTTGACTCACGCAACTGGGAAATCAGTAGACCTATACCTAATGCTAGAGTTAATTCAAGAAACCCGGCAAAATGATTTCTATTAATAAAAGTTCCCGTAGCCAGACCAATTCCATGCTCCTTAACTCCAAATAATAAAACTTCCATACCTGATAGCATACTTAAAGCTCCAAATAGAGCTTGAAATGCACCTGCACAAATTAAAGTCCAGGCAAAATAGCGTAGCCTATCAGGAGTATTCACTAATAAAAGCATCAAACAAAATAAAAGATAATAGGACAATGATAAACTTGCATTTAATGCTGTTGCATAAGAGTCAAGAGAAAGTTGCAGCCATTCTGGACATTGATACCCTATAATTTTAAATGAAGCCATCTTAATTTCATAAACTGTGGGTGAAATACAATTAACAATAGAAGAAGGTAAAGGTATCTGCTGAACAAAAATCCACAACAAAACAACCATAAAACAGCAATGAAACCATTTCGCCCTATAAAAAACTTCAGCGATCTTGACTTTTTTAAGTAGAAAACCAATAACAAAAAAAGCACTTAGAAAAAAAGAAAAAAAACCTATAACTCCCATCCCTAATACCGAGTTACTTCCATAAGGCAGCGGAACCCAGCACAGTAAAACCAAAAACAATAGGAATAAAATCCGCTCATATAGCATAAGTCATTACTTTCAATGAGAAATCATTTAACTTCTGAAATCTTACAAATATAACTATCCAAACAAATCAATCTGACCGATCTTACAAAAACTGATTTATGATATAATTTATTTGGGAAATTATTAGATATAAAATTTACAGTACTACAATCTTTTTTGAAAGGACAAAAGGATTCATTCGACAACTGGTATAACCAGTCTACAACATTGGAATCCGTTTGATAACCATGCACATACTTTAATAATAAATTATAAATTGTTATATATTGATGCTGTTCTAAGCTGCGCATGATTTGATTTAACAACTCTACTACTTCATTCCATTCAAGCATTTCTTCCCATGCTTTAAAAATTCGGGAATGCGGCGTTGACGATACATTATCACCTAAAAGGAGCTCTTCATACAACTTTTCACCGGGGCGCAATCCAGTAAAAACAATTTCAATATCACCATAAGGATTATTAGCATCCTTAACCTTTAAACCTGACAGAGAAATCATCTTTTTAGCCAGCTCAACGATCTTAACTGGTTGCCCCATATCTAGTACAAAAACATCGCCTCCTTCCCCCATAGAACCAGCCTGTATAACTAACTGAGCAGCTTCAGGAATAGTCATAAAATAACGATTTATATCTGGATGAGTAACAGTAACCGGGCCTCCTGCACTGATCTGCTCCCTAAATAAAGGAATAACTGAACCACTAGAGCCAAGAACATTGCCAAAACGAACCATAGAAAAACATGTATTATTCTTAACAGTTGCCCCCCCATACACACACTGGGGATCATAAAGGGTCACTTCTCTTTCATTGCTTAATGCCTGTAACACTAACTCTGCTAGGCGTTTTGATGCCCCCATAACATTGGCTGGCCGCACAGCCTTATCAGTAGAAATCAGTACAAATCGCTTAACCCCTCCAATTATAGCAGCTTGTGCAGTATACAACGTACCCATAACATTATTAATCAAACCCTGCGATATATTATACTGAACAATGGGCACGTGCTTATATGCAGCAGCATGATAAATAGTATCAACTTGATAAGTTCGTATCACATCCAGAACTCTAACGGGATCAACAACAGACCCCAAAACAGAAACAACTTTAATATTCAGATTAAAATTATTTATAGTTTTATTTAATTCTTTTTCAATCACATACAAATTAAATTCAGAGTGGTCAAAAAGTATCAAAACATTGGGCTTATTAACTATTGCCTGTCGAGATATTTCTGAACCAATGGAACCTCCCGCTCCTGTCACCAAGACGATTTTTCCAGTAATGTCTTTTCGAAGTAACTCAGGAACAGGTTTAACCTCCTCTCTACCTAAAACGTCTCCCACATCAACATTTTGTATTTCTTGTAATTTTAATCGCCCACTTGCCAACTCTTTTAATCCAGGCATTGTCTTTATAGGCAGCCCAAAAGTTTCAAGTTGAAGCATAATTTCTTTACGCCGATTAATTCCGGCAGAAGGGATAGCAAGCAAAAACTCTCTAGTGCCAGTTTGAACCATCATTTTGGCAATTTGTTCAGAAGAGTATATTTTTTTCCCTAATAAAAACCGACCAATCATATTCTGATCATCATCAATAAAGGCAACAGGTCTGTACTCTCGGCACTGATTCAGGGCTTCAACCAGCTGAGCTCCCGCCTCACCAGCACCATAGATAGCTACAGGAATACCCTGTTCTCGACCACTAACAGAAAAAAAGACATCAACCAGACTATTACCAACCAACCAGTAACGCATTGCATAGCGACTGAGGCCTAGTAAAAAACCAGAAATAAGACCGTATAAAACGGGTATACTTCGTGGAAAACTGCCAAGTGGAAGTAGTGTTATCGCTACAACAATTCCGATAATCGAAAATATGGATGCTCGAACAATAATAAAAGAAACCTGTGGCCCCATGTATCTCAGTACTGCATGGTAAAGTCCAAACATGGCATAGACTGGCAATGATACAGACAAAGCAAGTAAGGAAAAAGCAATAGAGCTTTGCATTTTTTCGAAAATAAAACGCTCTATACCGAAACGAACAATATAGGCAAGCTCTGTAGAGAGTAAAATAACTGCAATATCAAATATCAAAACTATAGATAATTTTACTACAGGGCTGAATGAAATAACTTTTTCTTTCATAACATTTAAATTAACATCTACTAGCAAGGAGCATAACTTTTTTAATAGCCGAACAACTTCTCAACATCTCTTTATCGCTCAGCGTTGGGTGTACTAGAAACATTAGGCTTGTCTCACCCAACTGTCTAGCAACTGGCAGTCGCTCTTTCGGGCGAAAGTTCGTGTTATCAAACGCCTTTTCAAGATAAACTTCAGAGCAGGAACCTTGATAGCAAGGCACACCACAGGCGACAATCTCGTCGACAATACGGTCACGACTCCACCCTGTCTTTAGTTGTTCAGGTCGAATAAACACATAGTGTTTATAACAGGCATGCTGAATATTAAGTGGAATTTCTGGTACACGGAGTGCCTTAAACTCCTGACATATACTATTAATACTAGCAGCATGCTGACGACGCAGCCTAGTCCACTCAGGCATTCTCTGAAGCTGAATACGTCCAATTGCAGACTGTATTTCAGTTAAACGCCAATTAGTACCGAAGGAATCATGTAACCAACGAAAGCCAGGAGAATGTTTTTTATAATAAACTGCATCATAGGATTTGCCATGGTCTTTATAAGACCACATAGTACTCCATAACTCCCTCTCATTAGTGGTTACCATTCCACCTTCGCCGCCAGTAGTCATAATTTTATCCTGACAGAATGACCAAGCACCAATATGACCAATACCCCCAACTGGTCTGCCTTTATATCTGGCTCCGTGTGCCTGAGCACAATCTTCGATTACAAACAGATTATGCTTTTCTGCCAACTCCATAATTGGATCCATATCACAAGGCCAACCTGCCAAATGTACACAGATAATAGCCCGGGTTTTTTCCGACATAACCGCTTGAATAGTTTCAGCAGTAATATTCTGGCTATTTTCATCGACATCCGCAAAAACAGGCTTTGCCCCTGCTGTCACAATAGAGCTGGCAGAAGCAAGAAAAGTACGTGACGTCACAATCACTTCATCACCGGCCTTAATATCAATCGCTTTTAAAGCAAGATCAAGTGCTAAAGTACCATTCGCAACCGCAATGGCATATTCTGTACTACAGAAAAATGCAAATTCCTTTTCAAATTCACGGCCTTCTGTTCCTGTCCAGTAATTCACTTTATTGGAAAGCAAGACTTTAGAAATAGCATCTGCTTCTTCTTGAGTGAAGCAAGGCCAATGGGAAAATTTTGTGTTTGACATCTTGGATATTAAGTAATATTTAAAGGATAAAATCTCTGGGGCTTGCCCCCGAGTCTCTATTCAAAAATCCCGGTTGGCCGAAGGTCAATTAGATCGGCATGAAGCTCGGTCTCTTGCGGCCGAGTAGTCGATCTAAAGGGATTTTTTTACCTTGCTCTATATCGTGGAAAAAAAGAAGACTCAGGACTTCCTTCAGATAGTTTATTGTATACTTCATCATTAATAATTTTTTTAGTTAAATAAAACTTCGCTGTTTTTTTAGAAAATCCCTTTTTAAAATTCAATAGGCTATCTTCATTTCCACCAACGCCACCACCTAAAACTAACGTTTTATAATTATTATCCGAAGAGATACGTCTAACATCAAGCAAGCAGAAGATCAAACATTGTTTTTGTTGGAGCAAGATTAACAAAATCAGGATTTGTGCCTCCTAAATAGTATTGTACAAACTTGTTACAAAAAATAAAAAGCCCTCCACACAAAACGACACCATCTAATTTACACAAATATATTTTCGCCTCAAAATCTTTTGAATTTAACAGAAAATCATAATAACTATTAGAAAAAAAGAAAAAAAGTAAAAACTTGAAGCATTTAATCTCATCATTGTCTTTTCATAAACATTCACAAACTCCACCAATGATTCATGATCATTTGACTCAAAACAAACCACCCCTATTTTTTTTTGCTTCTTTAAATCCCTCTTATGATTATTCCTATAACCTTTCAATTGGGATTGTTCATCTTGCGATACATCGATATAAACTATATCACTATGATATTCTAAACACTCAGCAAAACCATTAGGCTCAATTATTGAACTGCTTCTCAAAAAAAAGCTAACAAAACCTTTATCATACAAATATTTAATCAATTCATTCCATAAAAATGAAAAATCGACTCCACCATCCCCATATATCAATGGAGATGGGTAACCATAAGTAGATGTAACATCATAAAAATTGGTATTTGGTATTTCCCTAACAAGAACAGGAAACAAAACACCTCCGTTTTCATTCCTCACATCAAATAAAACAGGTTCACCTTCACCATTTTTTTTACTGACATCATGAAAATCCCAAGTGTGATTAAAATCAAAAGAATCAACTAATGTAAGTTTTTTACACCAACTAACTTTATCATTCACTTCAGATATTGTAATCACAATTATTTCTCCATCAACAAAGAACACCAAGAAAGTTTAACAATATTTTTAATTTTTTCTGGCAAACTAACATCCCCTCTAAAAATTGGAATACATTTATATCCATTAACAATCTGTTTTATATCAGAACATGTTGGAGTAACACCAGCATCTAAAAAACGCAAATAGCAAGGCAAGATAAATCCAACTCTTTGTTGATGCAGTACATCTAATTTATTATCCAGAAGCACCCCATAACTAAAACCATAATTAAAAAATTCACTATTATCAAAAACAACATTATTAATTATTTCCTGCCCCCCAACCCTATCATTCTTATCATTCAAAAACATAGTTTTTACATATCGTTGTTTAACGGTAAAACCAAGTCTTAAATACCAGGACAAGGCATATTTATTCCTACTATCTACATGTAAGGTTATCTTTTTATTTGTTTCTTCAGAAAATTCAAAAAGTTTATTAATCAAAAAACGCCCAACCCCAAGACCAGACTCTTCTTTTTTAACAACAATATTATTCAAATGAACTCTATCAACTAATTCTTTATAATGAATAAAAGCAACCAAAACCCCATCTTTCTCTATGCCATAGAAAAATTCTGAAGGATCACAAAACAAATCAGATAAATAATTGTTAACTTTGCCACTTGTATAAATCGAATCAACAATAAAATCATTTTTAAGATAGTTTTTTATCAAAAATTGTATTTTTAACGCTGATTCAGATTCAAACTTCAAGTTTTTAACGTCACTAATTACTTCTTTCATCACTTAAGTCTTTCATTATTTTTTTAGTATCAACCGATACCCCCTCACCAGTAAAAACTTTTTTAATCGTAGCAATGATAATTTTTACATCCAAGATTACTCCAATATTTTCTACATACCAAACATCCATTTCAAGCCTTTCATCCCAAGGTGCATAATTTCTTCCATTAATCTGAGCCCAGCCTGTTATACCAGGCTTAACACTATGGCGCCTTTTTTCTCTTACTGAATAGTATGGAAGATATTTCATTAGTAAAGGCCTAGGCCCGACCAAACTCATATCACCCTTTAGTACATTCCAAAACTCAGGAAGTTCATCAAGACTGGTACGTCGCATAAAGCTCCCAAAGGGTGTAATACGCTCCTCATCCGGTAACGGTTTACCATCAGATCCATTTGCACTTTTCATGGTACGAAACTTAACTATTTCAAAGGGCTTACCGCCTCTACCAGGGCGAGTTTGTTTGAATAGAACTGGACTACCCATGGTTTTATAAACTTTCCATGCCGTATAAGCCATTATTGGACTAAACAAAATTAAGGCTGCTAATGAGCCTAATATATCTATAAAACGTTTAAACATCGTATACTAATCAGTAAGAAGGTTTTCCTCACAGCTCCCAAAAGGCTTAATAAAGGTTTAAGGAGTCACTGAATTCAAATTAAAAAAGCTTTTATTTGTGATCTCTGTGCCTTTATGGTGAATCAGAATGAGTAGAGTTAACGGCAGGTTCAATGCCAAAGTGTTGCATAATACTGCGGTTTACTTTATGAACATCATACTTATCGATCGCGATAAGGCGACTTTGTTGACCCATTGCAGCCCTCAAGGCAGGATTATCTATAAAACGAATCATAGCTTCTGCTAGTTTATCGGTCGCTTTAACGGGCACAATATAACCATTCCGGCCATCAACAACAGTTTCACGACAGCCAGGTGCATCTGTTGTAATTACAGGCCTAGCCATGGCCATTGCTTCTAGAACGCTACGTGGAGTGCCTTCGCGATATGAAGGTAAAACATAAACAGAACTCTCCTTAATCAAAGGTCGTACATCACTGAGCTTACCAAAAAATTCAATAGTGCCACTCCTTATCCACTCATCCAGTTCCCGTTGGTCAATTGCAGTTGGGTTGGAATCAATCCATCCAACAACTAAAAAACGAGCGCTAGGATGACTCTTTTTTACCTCTTTGGCCGCATTAGCAAACTCTCTTATACCTTTATCAACTAATAAGCGCCCTATAAAAAGAAATATGGGATTCGATGGCAGTGGTACAACTGAATAATGTTTAAGATCAACGCCAGACCCATTGACCAAACCGCATTTTTTACTGTCTACTAGACCTAAATCAGTAAAAAGCTGCCTATCATCAGGATTCTGAAAGAGTACATGAGTGGACTTAGATAACCCTAATTTATAAAGAATATGGGAAATATGTACTACTAACTGTTTAATTCCTGTAACCCTTGAAGTAAAGGTAAAACCTAAACCTGTAATCAAAGCACATCGAGTGGGTACTTTTACAAAATAGGCCGCTAAATTTCCATAAACAACAGGTTTTATAGTACACCCTATAAAAATATCAGGCTTGATTTTATTAAGTAAAAAAACAAGTGAAAAAAAGAAAACAAGATCACTAAATGGGTTTTTTCCTGTTCTTTTAAGCGGTAAATCATGAATAAAAAAACCCCACTGCTCTGACTTTAACCTTAAAAAATCTGAAACATCAGGTGTAGCAACATGAACTTGGTACCCATTATTCAAAAAATATTTAATCATTTCTCCTCGAAAAACAATAACTGAATCAGGATAACTTACTAAAAGAAATATTGATTTATTCATACCTTTCTTCATACCATGACTGAAACATCAAGATATCCCATAAAAGTGCAGAATTATTCTCCTTATGATTTTGGTGGTTGTCCCAAATCCTTTTAACTTCAATATTATTTAACAGGCCATGTTTATTTAGAACAGCTGGACTTATTAGCGAATATGCCCATTCTTTTAACGGATCACGCAACCAGTCATCTAATGGAACACCAAATCCTAGCTTAGGCCGATCAACCATCTCTTTAGGAATATAGCGATATAGCAACTCCTTCAACAACCACTTGCTTGTTCCGTTTCTGATTTTCAAATCATCGCTAATAGAATAAGCTAGTTCAACAATTCTATGATCGAGCAATGGCATACGCCCCTCCAAACTAACAGCCATTGTTGCTCTATCTACTTTTGTCAAAATATCCCCTGGAAGATAGTGAGTAGTATCATGCAATGACATCTTTGCAAGAGAACTGAGTTGCGACGAACCAAGCTCAGGTATGACACAGGAATAAGCGTCATCTGCTGATACAACTAAACTATTCATAGGACAATGCCGAATTATAGAAATATATAGATCATCAAAACTCTTTGCATCAATCCATTGAGATAATTTTTTAATTTTCAACCCAAGGTTACCATGACTCCTACTATATTGACTGGCAAAATAGTCCATAAATCTAAATAAATGTGTTAGCAAGTAAGGAGGAGAAGCCTGTATTAAATAGCTAAATAAAGAACGAATTGAGGTAGGTAGCCATTGTATTTTTTTCCATAAATCAATGGTCATTTGGTAACGACGATAACCCCCAAAAAGCTCATCGCCACCATCCCCACTTAAACAAACGGTAACCTTCTCTCTGGCTAACTTACTAACAATATAAGTAGGTATTATTGAAGAGTCTGAATAAGGTTCATCATGCAATTTATGCAGCGAGGAAACAGTATCAAGCATTTCTTTTGTTGAAACATACTGCTCACAATGATTTGTGCCTAAATAATTTGCAATTTTTTTTGCATGTTTAGCCTCATTGAAGCCATCAGTATTAAACCCAATAGAAAAGGTGTTGACAGGCTTTCCTGACAGCCTTTGCAACAAAGCTGTTACAATAGAGGAGTCAATACCGCCTGACAAAAATGAACCCAGCGGCACATCCGATTTCATTCTTAAAGAAATTGAATCCACTAGCAAAGCTTCAAGATTATTCAAAGCAATATCTTTATCTGTAATTAAACCTACCGATGACTGCTGTATCGCTATTTTGTTAACTGACCAATATTCTTTTATAGAATATTCTTGTCCCTTTTTCCAAAAAAGATAGTGTCCCGGTGGTAATTTAAATACATCCTTATAGATAGTTAATGGAGATTGAAAATAACCACAGTCAAAATAATTTTGCAGAGCATCTCGGCAAATAGTTTTTTCAAACCCGGGAATGGATTCAATACAGGTTAACTCAGAGCCAAAAGAAAAATTACCTTTTTGGTGTGAAAAATATAGAGGTTTTTCACCCATACGATCTCGTGCCAAAAAGAGTGATTGTTCAAACCGATCCCAAACAGCAAAGGCAAACATACCATTGAGCTGTTCAAGCGTTTTTTCAATCCCCCAGATTGCTATAGCATTTATTAAAACTTCTGTATCAGATGATCCTTTCCAGCATTTTACGTTATTATCAAGCTCTTTCATTAACAATTTAAAATTATAAATTTCTCCATTAAAGACAATAATATAACGACCACATTCTGACTCCATAGGCTGAATGCCTGAATCGGTTAAATCATGAATAGCCAGACGGCAGTGTCCAAACCACACACAACCTTCAGACCACTCCCCTTTGAAGTCTGGTCCTCGTTGAATAATAGGGTCCAACATTTTATTGGCATTGAAACCACGTGAACTTAGAGAATTGCCCCTAAGATTTATTAATCCTGCAAATCCGCACATAAACAACCAAAAAATCAGTTAATAATAAAATCCATTCACAAAACATTCATATTCATAAAATATTTTATTTTTTTCAAATCTTTTTGAATTTTCTACACCATCAGCACAAATTTTTTTTTTATACAAATCGCCATTCATGTAAAAAGATTTAATACTGTTAGCAATCTCTTCAGGGTGTATCTTTTTATAAACAACTGCACCACAATTATGATTTGGATAAATATCCCATAAGCTTGGCAAGGTTGAAGGAAGAAAAACTGGCAAGCCATATGCTGATGCTTCAATTAAAACATTTCCAAATGACTCATAAGAAGATGCACATATAAAAACATCTGCAGTCTTATAACAAAAGCTAACATCACGAACAAAACCTAGAAAATCAACATACTCGTCTAGCTCATAATTCTCAACCATTTTTTTTAATCTTTTAAATTCCACCCCTTGCCCTGCAATTATAAGAACCGCATCAACCCCTTTCTCCCTAATAAATTTTAACGATTCTATTATCACATCCACATTTTTACTATGAATCAATCGACCGACAGTTAATAACTTAAACTTACCATCATACTTATTAAAGTATTTTCCTGCGTCACTTTCTTCATATCTAGAAACCAAACACAAAGGATTACTTATAACAACTATTTTGCTATCATCAACTCCAAGTTTAACTAGTTCACTTTTTACTTTAGTAGATATAGCAATTGCGCCTTTAGCGATAGAATAACTTTTATTTAACACATACCTCATAACGACTTTTTTTAAACCTGAATAAGACTCATCAAAAATAGAACGTTCAGAAATAATAAGTGGATATTTCAAAATCTTACTAGCTATTGAATTAACAATATTACCCCGATGCATAAAACTCAAAACACAGGCATCTTTTATATAACGTCGATACTTTAACAAGTAAAAAGCTTGCAATGGTATAAATAAAAAACGTAAAAAACCTTTTGAAACTCTCCAAAAAGGAAAGAAAACAACTTTCACATCATTAGGTATATCATACTCTATAGCTCCACCATCAATTAGATAAACAACCACTTCACAGCCAGAAACACTCAAGGAAGAAGATAATCCTGCTAACACTCTTTCTGCACCACCACCTTTTAAAGAGGTCGATATAAAAAACCATTTTTTTTTCATTTAATAAACCTCCCCTTAAAAAACAGTTTATATATAAAAAGATAAAGGAAATAAGGATAGATAAAATTTCTGATATGGCCAAATTCAGAACCCAACGCATATCGATGTATAAAGAACACAGCATATATTGTAGGAATCAGAAACAATAACTTAGCTTCAACACTAACAAATTTATAAAAAAGGCAGTAATTAAAAAAGAAAAGAACCAGACAATAAAGACAAATAAAAACCAACACACCTAACATACCCCCATATGCATATGCCTCCCCAAAAGAGTTACCTGCAATAGAGTATGCAGCATTTGGAAAAAAATGCTCATGTATATTTATTGAAAACAATGATCCTTTGTAGTCAAAAAATGACGTAGGGATTGGCAACAATGAAATAAAAGAATTAAAATAGTTTACACTGGGACAAAACTCATTGGCTACAATCAAATCAAAAAATGAAGCTTGCAGTGCCGGTTCAAAAGCACACAAGAGACATACTCTATCACTAAATAAATAATCAAACAAATGAGGTAAAAACCAAAAACCATATAAAGAATAAAATGTGTAACAATACTTAGAAAACACTACAACTAAAACCCCAAAAAAAACAAAAAACAGCACATAAATTCTTTTAATCAAGTAATTAAAAAAACCACCCGCTAAATCACTAAAATATATAACACCATACACAATAAAGAAAATTGCTATTGCCGTCCTAGAACCAGTCAATAAACTTGCAAATAAAACTAAAACCGACACATATAAATATTTCTTATTATTCGAAAAAATTGATAACACAGAGACAACTACAATAATACTAATCAGGACAGAGTGAAACAATCCTACTCCATCATCCCCAGCAGAATATTTCATTAAAGTTCCGCTTATCAACATAACAATATAAACAAGCACAAACAAAATAAAATAAAGCTTAAATGTAGTATTAATAAAATGAACATCTTCTTTATTTATTTCCTTCAATGGACGATAACATCGTTCACTTATAATGCAATGAAACAAATAATCAAAAAAACAAATTGCAAAACAAAGAAAAACGTAAGCAAGCACAACCTCGGACTCGGTAGATTTAAAATCTGCTCCAGAAGGTACTGCAGAGGCTGACACTAAAAAAACTTTTGTCCAATCTACCGAAATACCTGTGAATACAGGTATAAAGTATAATGTTGAAAAGACATACCCTAAAATAAATACATTTATCTTTCGCTTTTGCATTAAAAAATACATAAAGGTCAAAAAAAATGTTATATAACTAAACAAAAACAAGCTGACACCCATTCAAAAAAACCAGACAAACTAACCAAATATATTTTTCAGAAAAAATCACTACAAATTCTTATAGAACAACAATAATTTAAAATAGAATAAAAAACCATATTCCATCAAACACTTTATTACTATTGCAATTTTTGGTGAAGGTTCAGATGCGTCGATGTTCGGATAGTATTAGAACAAGCCTCAACAGGTTAGGACGACGAACAATATGCTTTTCAAGATCAGAAGAGATCCACGACAAGGTAATCTGTGAGTTTGTATTCCGAGAACACTATCAACAGTGCTGAACCTTTCACCCAATTTTTTAAAGAACAACACTCTATCGAGAAATAAACAACACCTTCCTGCAAGTTCAAAGTATCAATTAGATAGCTTTAATCCTTCTAGCAGGATTACCTGCAACAATGACATTTTCACCAACATCCTTTGTTACAACAGAGCCTGCGGCCACTATACTCCGCTGCCCTATACTTACGCCAGGCAATATAATCGCTCTAGCCCCTATCCAAACATCATCACTGATTAAAATAGGTGCACAAATAATTTTCTGGTCAACTAACAACTTATCAGGATCTTTATAATCATGCCCTCCTGTTAGCATCATAACTTCAGGGCCAATCATCACATTCTTTCCTATTTCAATCTTATCCATTGAGACTAAATATGATCCCTCTCCAATACCAGAATCATCATCAATATAAATTTTGTCCCCTCTACCAAACACAACATTTTTTGCAATATTTACATTACTCCCACAAAAACAAAATATCTTTTTGCATAAAAATATTCTAAAAACAGGACCAATTCTTGAAAAAGAAATATTTGGAAATCTGATAGCCAACAAGTAATACAAAACTAAAGAAATAATTCTAACCATAAAAAAAGCGCTTATCAAAAAACAGCATAAAAAAGACACTCATCAAACTTGACAACAAGATAATCACGACCCCTGATAAAAAACCCTTAACCTCAAACAAAAACACATAAAAACCCATTAACACGAATGTTGAAAAAAGAGAAAAAAACTGGTTAGTGAAATTACTATAAAAAGACATTTTATATGCAACAAAGTCTTTCACAACAAGAACAATACAACTAAAAATGAATACCATTAAGGAAATCAAAAAATCCTTTTCATTCACCCCAAAATCTTCAACCCCCATGAACTTATACAGAATATCATAAAATAAAAAAATCAAAACAGCAGCAATAGCATATACAACAACCAAAGGTAAAGTCCAAATAAAACTTATAGATTTATTTTTAATTTTATACTTACTTATAACAAAATCAGAAAATAGCACCTGTAAAAACAAACTATTAATAATAACTGCCACAGTGATTATATATGAAAACAAAAAATAAAGACCCGAGTATTCGATCTTATCATAAAGCCAGAAATAGAACCTAGGTAACATTGTCAAGAAAACACTTAATAATGTTACAAAAAATAGCACACCATATCTTTTTAAATATTTCACATATAAAGAAATTGTTATATTTTTCCTATAACTTATGCCCTTTGTTTTATCAAAAAAAACCAAACCCAAGAACAGCAATATAGAAAATTCTAGAAAGAAACGTTCAAAACCAGAAACAAAAATAAAGAAAAAAGCAAAAGCACAAAAAAGAAGACGGAAACTCTGATTAAGAAAAAGAAATCTATCCTTTTTCATTCTTCGATAAAATGAATAGTCAGCCTCTTTAGAAAAATCATATATTTTAATCGACAATGCCAGAAAAAAAACCTCCACCAAAAAAAAATCTCTATTATCATTAATTATTTTCCACCAAATAATATAATAAAAAGCACTCACAATTACTGCTAATATCAATGCTATATATTTAAAACGAACTAATCCTTGTACACTAACTGCCTTATATCTTGTAGAAATTAGAAAAGGGATAGATAAAGTCATACACCCGACTATTACATTTATCACTCCCTGAAATATCGAATAGTAACCTAAGTACTTAGGTTCTAGAAATTTATTCAAAAGAAAAACAAATATAATTTGTGAAATTATTACAAAAAACTTTCCGGTAAAGTTTAGCACTAAGCATTTATATATTTTACTCATAGGTAAGCTATTTATATAATCTTATATTCTAAAATGTAGTATCAACACACCATTTAACTGTCTCACCTACCCCATCTAAAACTTTATGGGTGGGCTGATAACCAATTAAGTTTTTTGCTTTATCTATATCAGCGCAAGAATGACGTACATCACCTACTCTAAAATCACGATAAACAGGCTTAGTTATTTCCAGTTCTGGAATAAAATCGATTAGATTATTCCTAATAATTTTATATAGTTGAATCAGTGAGGTTCTATCTCCCACAGCAACATTAAAAACTTTATCTTTAGCTGAATCACCTGCAACTGCTGAAAGAATATTAGCTTGAATAGCATTTTCTATATAGCAGAAATCACGACTTGTATCACCATCACCATTTATATACACGGTGTCTCCTTTAATAAGGGAAAACACCCATTTTGGAATAACAGCGGCATACGCCCCATTTGGGTCCTGTCTCTTTCCAAAAACATTAAAATAGCGAAGACCGATTGTTTTCAGCCCATATGTTCTTGCAAAAACACCAGCATAAAGTTCATTAACATACTTAGTTACTGCATAAGGAGATAAAGGGTTTCCTATATTCTCTTCTATTTTTGGAAGTGATGGGTGATCGCCATAGGTCGAACTGGATGCAGCATAAGTAAAGCTGTCAACATTACTATCACGAGCAGCGACCAGCATATTCAAGAATCCAGAGATGTTTGCCCCATTTGTGGAAATTGGATCATTTATTGAGCGAGGAACAGAACCCAATGCCGCTTGGTGCAACACATAGTTAACACCTTCTAGTGATTTATAACAATCCCCTAAATTGCAAATATCACCTTCAATAAAGGTAAAACGGCTCCACTGCTCATCGCTGACCAAACTTTTGACTTCATTTAGATTATGTTGATAACCAGTGGCAAAATTATCAAGACCAGTTACTGTTTGATTAAGCTTTAATAAAGTTTCAAGAAGATTGGAACCAATAAAACCTGCCACACCAGTGACAAGCCATTTTTTTGGTTGAACTATTAGATTTTGTTTAACTTGATTGTACTTCATACGACATAACTCAGTTATTATTCTAGCAAAGTTAAAGTATAAATATAACTTATATTTTATCCTTTTTTTATTTTCAAATTAATTAATTATAATCTACCATCTACATTTTCTGGAGGTAAGATGTATTTAATATCATAAATAACACAATCACGACGCCCCAGCTTTCGAATAGTTTCTGGTTGCATTCTCTTAAATTGATCATGTGCTACAGCCAATACTATGGCTTCGTACTTACCAGCAGCAAGATCTTTAACAGGTATAATACCGTATTCATTTTCAGCTTCTTGAGAGTTTACCCAAGGGTCATACACATCAACATTAGCACCATAACCCTGAAATTCACTAACCATATCAATCACACGCGTATTACGCAGGTCAGGACAGTTTTCCTTAAAAGTAAGTCCCATAATGAGCACATTGCTATCTTCAATATGAATTCTTCGTTTTATCATTTTTTTTACTATTTGAGTAACTATATGTTTTCCCATACCATCATTTATATGCCGTCCAGCAAGTATGACTTCTGGGTGGTAACCAATTTCTTCCGCTTTATATGTCAGATAATATGGATCAACACCTATACAGTGACCTCCAACCAAACCTGGGCGAAAAGGTAAAAAGTTCCACTTCGTTCCAGCTGCTTTAAGAACTTCTTCTGTATCAATTTCCAATTTATGGAATATCATTGCTAATTCATTAATCAGAGCAATATTCAAATCACGCTGAGTATTTTCAATAACCTTTGCTGCTTCAGCAACTCTAATGCTACTGACTTTATGAGTACCTGCTGTAATGATAGAGTTGTATAAATAATCAACATAGTCAGCAACTTCTGCTGTTGAACCGGAAGTGATTTTTTTTATCGTTGTAACACGATGCTCTTTATCTCCAGGATTGATTCGCTCTGGACTATATCCAGCAAAAAAATCATGGTTAAAAACCAAACCAGATTCTTTTTCAATTAAAGGAATACAGTCTTCTTCTGTTGCACCAGGGTAAACGGTTGATTCATATACAACAATATTATCTCTATTAATAACTTGCCCCAGCATTTCACTCGCCTTTATAAGTGGTGTTAGGCAAGGACGTTTATGTTTATCTATAGGAGTTGGTACTGTAACGATATATACGTTTACATTTTTTAATTCTTCAAGCTGATTAGTAAATTTTAAATTTACAGCAGAATCAATGGTATCTTTACTTATTTCAAGTGTATTATCATAACCTTTTTTTAATTCTTTTATACGATCACTATTAACATCAAAACCGATGGTTTTAAATTTTCGCGAAAACTCAATCGCTAATGGCAGCCCTACATAACCAAGACCAACAATGGCAATAACAGGATTTTTTTTAAACCTCATTCTTATAACCTATTCTATTTTAAAAACCAAAAAATATAATTATAAAAATCAATAGCTTGTCGCACAGATCCACCCATAGCATGGTATTTTTTTCGACTAAGCTTCGACATTTTTATATTGACTATATTAATTTATTCAAAGTAATGTAATAACAACAAACACTATAAGTTTTTTCAACTTGAATGTCATTCTCTTGGAATCGACAAATTAAAGCTGCAATATAAAAACAAACACACATTTACTAACCTTTAGGAAAAAATTATTGCAGCAATTATGTTTTAATTTCAAACACGCTACCGCCCATCAACTTATGCTCATGCTGATAAAACAAAAAAACCAACAATATAGTAAAGATAAAAACTATATTCTTATAAGAAAAAAATTAAACCATTAATCAACATGAATCAGAGTAGCTATAATAATCATAATAACCATCGTAATTCCCCTTATTATTGGGATTGATTTTACTAAGCACAACTCCACTTATAGATATATCCGCACTAAATAATCGGCCAGCACATAATTTAATTGCTGACAACTGAGTAACCCCTGATTCAATAACATAGATCACACCATCACTAGCCTTCGAAATCATTAATGCATCACTCACACTACTTACTGGAGGGCAGTCTAAAACAATAAATTCGTACTCATCACTTAACTCTTTTATTAACTTCTTAAATCGTTCATTAGATAACAGTTCTTGTGGATTTGGAGGTATAACTCCTGCAGCTAAAATATCTATACTTTCTATATTTTGAATACATTCTTTTTTATCAACATGACCTGCAATCAAACTTGATAACCCAGGATTACCGCCTTTTACTCTAAAATTACTACCAACCTTTGGGCGACGCATATCACAATCTATCAATAATGTTTTGCCCAACTGACCAAAAGAAAGGGATAAATTAGATGCTAATGAAGATTTACCTTCGCCTGGTTGAGTTGATGTTACTGAAAAAATTTTACTTTTACTATTTAACCCCTTCAAACATAGACTTGTTCGTATAGTGCGAATAGCCTCTGCAAAAACATGGTGATCTCTATCTAAAAAAAGCGTTGGCAATTTATCATTTATAGAGTCTTCCTGTTTTGGTATTACACCCAGCACAGGAAGATTAAGATTATTCTCTACAGAAGATACACTTCTTACAGTATTATTTAAGACATCTAATAACAACGCTACCCCACAAGAAAAAATCAAACTTAACAAACCAACCAATGATATAATCAATACCTTTTTTGGTTTTATCGGTTTCTCAGGAAGAAATGCTTTATCGAGTATTCTGGCATTAGCCAAATGGATATCATTGGTTGCATCTGTTTCCTGTATGCGTTTAAAAAAAGCATCATACAACTCTTTATTAGTCTGAACTTCTCTCTCAAATGCCAGAAGTTGAAACTGCTTCTTATTTATAACCTGTACTTGCTCTTTAGCTTTATCTAGTGCTTCACTAATCCTTTTCTCATTCGCTTTATCTACTTCATATTCACTTTCTATCCCTTTAAGAATTCTCGTTACTTGTAAACGAATATTCTCCCTGATACTAACAAGCTCACTTTTTGCTGAAATCATTTTTGGGTGTTTAGGCCCATAACGTTTAGATAGCTCCTGCAACTGTCTTTCAAGCCTTACTTCTTCAGATTTTAAATCTCTAATAACTGGGTGAGCAAGAACTGCTGGCATACTTTCTAAATCAACACTCTTTTTATTTCTATTTTCAGAAACTAATTTTGTGATATTTTCTGACGTTACTAATTTTTGCTTTACCTCGATCAATGACTGCATTAAAGCTTTAATTTCATTACTTACAATAGTTAGCACGCCCTCAACATCAACAAGTTTTTCCTTATCTCTATAGTCCTGAAGATTAATTTCAGCCTTTTTTAAGTTAAGGGATAATTCATTCATTCTACTCTTCATCCAACTAGTAGCATTCAGATTTAAACTAAGTTTTGATTCAAGGTAGTTTTCGATATATGACATCCCAACCTGATTTGCAATTTCTGCTGCTAATCTTCTATTAGTTGATTTTGCATGAATCTTGACAATCTGTGTTTTTCTCACAGGCTCAACACGTATGGCATCAGAAACATTGTTAATTACATCTCTAAGTTGCAATTCATAATCATCAACATCATCGGGAAGCTGTATACCGATCCAGTTACGAAAATCCATCCAACCAAAAAACTTTCTTATTGAATTATTGTTTTTTAAATGATCATTAAATTCTGGATTATTTATAAGATCAAGCTTTAAAACAACTTTTTCTAAAACCGTACGTGATTTAATCGTTTCATATTGAGTATTTAAATAACTATCATTTCCTGCATCAAGTCCATAGACCTCATCAATCGATACAACTTTGGCTTTTTCCTGTTCAATATAAAGAACCGCCGTACCTTGATACGTAGGTTTTATAGAAAATACGATCACGACAGTGATCATTACAAGGGCAATAGTAAAACTTAAAATTTGAAATTTATAAGAAGAAATTATTTTAAAAACTTCTTGGATAGAAATATTATTCTCTATTCCTCGATAAGAGTCTACAACCTCATTCATCAGAAAAAGCTCTCCTTAACTTTGATAACATCTCCAGGAATAATTTTTTCCCCTAGTGTCATTTTATGCTCTTTAATTACACCATTTACATCTCTAGCAACTAATATATCTTTTTTACTAGCTCTTTCTGTGAAACCACCTGCCAGTGCAATTGCCTTCTCCATAGTCAAGCCTGGCTCAAATGAAAATCCTCCAGGATTTTTAACCTCACCATTAACAAAAAACTTTCGATATTCAATAATTGATGCATTAACCTTTGGATTAATTAAGTAATCTCCCTTTAATTTATTTTTTATCGTTTGCTCCAGAGTCCCTAACGTCATCCCTTTAACTTGTATTTCTCCAAGGATTGGATAAGAAATAGTACCAGCATCAGATAGACGAGTTTCAACAGTCATATCTTCTTCACCAAACACAGTGATCTTTATAAGATCCCCGGAGTTCAATTGATAACTTGAAAGACTCCTAGAGCCAAAGGCGTCCTGACCATCACTCCACACTAAGGAAGATATAAACATCATTATTAAACAGGGCAGCATTACTTTGCACTTAAGTCTCATTACACAAATACTCACTGTGATTTAATTTAATAAAAACTTTGCTAGTTTTTTGGTTTTCCCATAAGAAAGCTTGTAAAATATTTCTAGTTTATCAACCAAGAAACGATCCATAGCCATAGCACTACTTCACATTAATCTGATTATCATAAATTCAGCAA
This sequence comes from Endozoicomonadaceae bacterium, assembly GCA_965224475.1. Classification (GTDB taxonomy): domain Bacteria; phylum Pseudomonadota; class Gammaproteobacteria; order Pseudomonadales; family Endozoicomonadaceae; genus Endonucleibacter. The sequence continues at coordinate 494,821 of CBDCZK010000006.1, forward strand.
TCTAACCAAGACTATTGAGCAATTTAGACATAACCCAGAATAATATAGTACCTATCTAAGGTAAGGTAAGGTAAGGTAAGGTAATAATAACAAAAACACACCTCCCCGATTTTGATCCTTCGATAGTATAAGACAGCATAGAAAAAAGGAAGTTCAAAAAAACCTAGTCTAAGAGTTTATAGCTATAATCATGCATTTTATTCTGGCAATCTTATTGCTAACTAAAATAGTTTTATATTATTTATGAATATAAAAGCATTGATTTTTTCACTTATAATATATAAAACTCACACTCTATTTTCTCCTAAAATCCTACACACTGTTTCATATAACAAAAATACGTCTAAATATACTATTATTACTATATTTCGCTATATATCTATGCAATAGCTGACTCTAGATTTAGGTCTCATCATTTCAATTTCACCACCAAATGCCAGGCGTTGTTCGACATAGCCATAGAGAAGTTTTTGAAGACGATGAAAATAGAAGGCGATCGTTTTTTGTTTACATTAACTTAGGTACTTGCTGTTCAGGCAATAGTACCTGTATTGAAATGTTCAATTAGACGTTTTTGCTTGTACTGACTTCAATGCCCCGTTCTCATCTAGAAATCCTAGATTAAATCTAGTTATCAAGGACAGACCCTTAAAAAAATAATGCTTATTTGTAGTTAACAAGAAAAATCAGATATCGCTGCTCTATAATAGAACTCAGTTATCAAATAGTTTGTTAAAATATGAGACACGTCTGAAGAAAATGAAGTCCTACAAGTTTATCTATTATTGCATTGTTTTCTAGAAAACCTAAACATAAAATCTATCTGAGAATAATTTATTTATCCGTTAATGAAATTAACTGAACACCTTATCACCCTAAGTCCTTTCAAAATAATCATCAAACTCGATATAGGTAAGCTTTGTAGTGTTCTGACTACAAAGTTTACATAATCCAGCTAAATATTTAATTCGATAACCAAATACTTGCGTATACCACAGAAAAGACAGATGCTTCTTCCAAATTCTTTTTTATATTTCCTTTAAGAGTCTTGAATCTATACTTAGGCATCCAAAGAATATGATACTGAAACAGGTAGAAAACCTGTGATAAAAATTCATATCGACTTAATTCTTTGACCCCTTTCATTTTCTGATGACAAACATTTTAAGCAGCTAGCAGCAATCTTAATTCATAGCCTGCCAAACATCATTATATTCAGAAGAGGTGGTTTAGGACTGATAACAAAAAGACCACCTATTTTCAACAAAATAGGTATCAATTATAAAATAGTTTAGGATAATCATCGACAGAGAGTACTATCACGAGTTTGGAATAATATTCTAAATAAAATTTCCTGGAAGGTATAAGTTTATACAATAGGTAAAAAACGACTTTGTCAATAAAATAAATAATTACTGAATAAACAAAGTCGTATTTTCAGACTACTCATTTAAATATAGATTTCTAAACAGCAAATGGAATATATTTAAAAAGAAAACTCTGCAGTTAGCCTATATATATTTCTTTTAAAACTATCATCTTTAACGCTTGAAGACTGAATATCTTCACTTCTATCAGTGTTTTCCCAACCAAGTGTTAAATTTGCAAATCTGCGAACCTTCCACGTTGCAGCTACTCCAAACTGTTTGGTTTTTCTATTCTTTTGTGTAGCCCCAGCAGCACTTTCAATCTTGTCATCTGTATAGGTATAAAAAACCCTACTACCTATTCGGTTTGTCCAAGAGTGATTCCAACTTAATGTTGAGCTGGTTCCTTTAGTAAAACTGGTTGAACTAGGAGAGTCTGATACTAAACCATAATCTCTATTTGTACTTAATTCAAGTGTTGAATAACTCTTAGGCATATAGGTTATCCCAACTTCCCAACCATTATACCCTTCATTATCAACCCCTTTTAGCTTACTATCACGGTAACGACGACCTACTTTCGCATAGCCAGTAGTTTTCGCAGTTGCATCCCAGCTCAAACCAACCAAATAACTAGTGATATCGTAGCCTGATCTTTGTCCAACATACGCCCCACTTGAAATTTTATCTTTATATTCTAATTCCCGCTGTTTTATTTCAAGTAGTGCATCAGTCTTTGGCATCAACTTGTAATAAATAGTACTACCATATTCTTTGTTAGAACTATCTTTCCCATCTTTTTGACCATTACTTTTTTTGTAGTCACTACTAGAATAACGACCAAAAAAGTCAATCCTAGCAATAGCTTCCTTTGACCCAAAACCATACATAAAACCAGCCTTAGAACCTTTGTATTCTGGTGGTTTTTTATTAGTTTGACTCACTATAGACCCTGAATTATGATATTGACCATAACCAAAATCTAGATTCAATCTATTGCGACTATTAAAGTCTTGATAAATCAAACCATTGATTCCATAATCTGTATAATTTGCATCACTTTCACTCGTGTATGTTCTCTTTTTGGCATCAAGAACAACTGAGTAAATACTCTCCCCCTTCTGGGCTCTAAATTCTACCGAAGGATCCAACTGGTAAATAGTGGAGCTTTTATTTTTTATACCTTCAATTTTTCCATTTTGAAAAATATTATCATCATACGTAACACCTGTTTTTAACAAAGGTATAACATCAATTGGACCCATCGCAAAACTGGCAGGCTTATCAATTGCAGCTATGGCTCCTAAAGCATAGCCTGACAGCGCTACGGTGAAGGAGTATCTTATAAATCCGTTCATTTTCTATTATTGCCTTGCAGAGTGAAAAGTGAGGTTGATCAGGCGTAAAAAATCTTTTAAAAACATAGTAATATAATGCCATGCTGTGAAATAGCCACCTCCTTTTACAACGACAGAATATGGATCTAGCTTTATCACCGTGAGCATCTTATTCATTAATAAAAGACATTTATTACCAAATTCATTTATCTATACTACATAATCCACTAAAAATCCATTTATTGATCACACACCACTGGTGTGCTTCCACATCGCTGACACTATAGACCAACATACCATAAAGTCAAAAATCCATTATACCAGCATAATATTCCAGGCAATCATTAACAATTAATTGGTCAGTAAATACTATTATGAAGTGACCTCTGGCCTTATTTTAAGTAATCATAATAAAGCCGTATATCTAATTTTCATTATTAATCGAATCCTTATTTATTTTAAAAAAAATCAACTCTAACAGTATTCATAAATAGCGCAGACCGTTTAGAACATTTAATATATCAATCCGTATTTAAAACAATTTAAAATTGGGTCTGTCCTACATAACCAGTATAATTTGTCTTTAACTAGCTGTTTTAGAATACAAATTTGCTCTTTTTGGTTAGAGTGTTTAACCCCCCCCTCATATCCCTTTAGAAATTAAGTGAAAGTGTTCACTTGGAATACCATTAAATTTTCTCATACGACGCTTCGACTGGCTCCAGAACTTCTCAATACCATTGATATCGTACTTGTGACATGTAAAATGGGTACTGTGGTTTATTCGAAATTCTTAAATCCTGATACATCAAGCTCACCGTAGCTCAGAAAGTTATCCGTATAGTACGATGCTATCAGGTTGAACTTTTTCCTGAATAATGGGTAACAGGGTTGAGGACTTGGCATTTGGGATGATTTGCTTATAGACCTTTTCACCATGCTTAAGAATTCCAAAGACAGGGATTTTTCCGTCTACACCACGACTTTCGCTGGCCTTTACGATTGCCTCCAATATAGACATTGCTGGTGCTATGGTAAGGGCATGATTCTAATGTTGCAGCATAAAAGTGCCTTTATCAACGCTGTAACCCTTTGTTTCCCCTGCTTCTTGATCGATCAAATACACCCCTGATTGATAGTTTCTCGATTGATGTTTGTGCACCAGTTCGGAGCATCCCGTAGCCAGATAAATAAATGATGATACTCAAGGTATTCCTCAGGGCAATTGCATCAATCTGACGACCTGAGAGAGACTGCTCTGTAAATTACCAGAGTAGTCAATTTGCATGGAAGCCGTACAGTATCAACCTTTGTCGCAGTTTTTGGCTAAAGTACCTGATCCCCGTCGGCCAGGTATGTGTGACCATAACCTGCTTGATATTCTTATTATTGCCGTATGTGCTGTTATATGTGGAGCTGATGAGTGGCAAGACATTGAGGACTTTGGTCGCTGTAAAGAAGACTGGTTCAAAACATTTCTAGAGCTACCCGCCGGCATACCCTCTAAATACACCTTTCGCAGGGTCTTCTGCTTGCTTGACCCCGTAGCTTTTGAAACCTGTTTTACTGGCTGGATCAAGCAAACACTGACTGAAATATCAGGCAGCCAACACCTTGCGATTGATGGAAAGGTCATTAAGGGCTCCAGAGCAAAAGGCAAAAAACCAGTGCTTCTAGTCAGTGCCTGGAGTGTTAAGCTTGGCTTGGTGCTTGGGCAAGAGCGTGTCGACCAAAAGTCCAATGAAATTACAGCAATACCTAAACTGCTCAAAGCTCTGGAGCTGAAAGGCTGCCTTGTCACACTGGATGCTATGGGCTGCCAGAAGAAAGTAGCAAAGCAGTGCGTTGAACAGGGTGCAGATTACATTCTTGCAGTCAAAGGCAATCAGAAAAAGCTCTATAAAGGCATAGAGGCTTTGTTTACCGCAGCAGAACACCAGCCAGAGCTGCATGATTATATGCAGTCTCGTGAAAAAGGCCACGGTCGTGTAGAAACCCGCTGTTGTTGGGTGATAAGCGATCTTTCTAACTTGGAAACGGCAAAAGACTGGCCGGGACTAAAGCAAGTAGCTGTCGTACAAAGTGACAGGCAAATCAATGGTAAAGTAACTACTGCGCTGCGTTTTTATATCATGAGCCGTTCAATGGCAGCGAAGGATATGCTGGAAATCAGTCGAAACCACTGGTCTGTGGAGAATAATCTACACTGGGTGCTTGATGTTGCATTTTCAGAGGATGCTTGTCAGATCAAAACAGGCAATGGGGCAGAGAACTTCTCTATCCTGAGGCGGATAGCACTGAACGCTATCAAGGCCAACAAGGGCGATCGCAGTATCAAGAGCCACAGAAAACTAGCAGGTTGGGATCATAAACACCTAACAAAGTTACTTTGCTCTATCGTTTTGGATTGATGCAATTGCCCTGAGGTATTCCTATAGCCGTGGATATAACCCCTGAAAATAGTGATGTGCAGGATATTAATCATAACCTAGTAAATAATATTAAGTGCTTCAATTTAGTATCATATTACTAAGGTCAATCCAACCCAGTGGCAGTCTGAATATAAAAAATAGCAACAGCTCCATCTATACTCTCAGGCCATAAAACTCATCAACTGAAAAAGTAAAGATTAGCATCAATCATTTTGACCCGTATAATAAAAACTTCACCATTTACAGACGAATAAAATCACAATAATCTCAAAATAGAATAAATTATGAACCACTCATCATCATATTTTTATACGTATTTGATTTAGAAGTATTTCGATATAGCTTGTTACGTTTTACAAAGATAGCACTGTTAATACCAGGAAATGCTTGAGCCATGCTCAATCTTTAAATTTAGGATAATACTACTGACAACCACACTAACTAAGAGGCTGTTTGAAAATAGACTACCCCACTGCGGTCACAGAAAATGGGTCTAAAAATCTGCTTTTATTCGGCAAATAGAACCACTATTCACCTCACAAAACCAAATTTTTATTCTCAATTTTCCATAATCCTCGTTATGGGCGCTATTTTTCAAACAGCCTCTAAGAATTCCTTCTCTACTACTCATTATTTTAGAAGGATAATAGCACGCTCTAATATTTTCTTTTTAAGATAACCCTTTGATATAAAACCAGATATATTTTTCAACTTGTTATTGGAGAGTCTTTTAACTAGAGCCAAATAAACTATCAGACTATTATTTTTCTTCACTTAACATTTTATCCAAGTGAAAACTATCACCTTAAAATATAAAACGTAAATTTAAATGCAACCACCTAAAATTATCATGACTTATAAAAACAAAGTTTTAATTCCAATTTATTTTATATATTAAAACACTTCCTTTTTGCCAAATTATAAATATAACCTATAATCCAACACGTTCGCTAATATAATATGAGGTCGGATTAAGTTAAAAAAATAACACAACTCGCCTCATCGCTTACTAGTAAGAAGCAGAGAATTTAGCTAGGGCTATATAGCACCTTAATCAATCATAAAGTTATTTAGGTATAAGGAATTTTCTATGAAAATATTGCGTCTGATGTCATTTGTAATAATTGGCTTTTTATCTCTAACCACTAATTCTCTCTACGCTATAGATAACACTAGAGATGGTGTTTACCAGCATATATCATCAGAAAACTTAGACATAGAAAATCTAAAACCTGACGAAATGGAGAATCTAACACCTGACGAATATGCTAAGTTACTGGAAAAAGCAATTATCTCTCAAGATAAAGCAGCTATTAATGCAATCTTAAAACAAGCTGAGCATCTCGATAATATCAGCGGAAGTAAACAATATACCAGCATAGCAGCCGATACTATTACCCAAAAAACCAGCTTTCTAACAGGCGGTGCTTTAAGCAGTAATGAAATTGCAGATATAATTAAACTTGACCATCCAACAATAGCATCTGCTATTATAACGGCAACGGCGGCTTCAGCTACTAGCTCTAGCGAGACCTTCGTTTCTCGCTCTGTGACTGCTACACCTGCACCAATGCCAGTTATCGCAGGAGGGAGTGGCGGTATTAGCAAAGATGTTAGTAAAGTAGTAAGTCCAGCGAAAAAATAGTAGATTTTTAATCATGACTATACTTTTTTTGAATGTATGGTCATGGTTTAATAAAAAATATAATTATAGCTATTCAGTGGTAAATAATTTAAACATCGATTTTTTACTCTTATATATAGCGACTTTAACTTATTCCGCTTTACATAAAACGTTTAGTGGCCGTTCTAGATAACTACACCATCATGAGTGCCATAGCATTTTAGAGAGACTTGTAGTATAGATAAAAGCGCTGAATGTCCTGACTCCGCCTTTACCATTTTCGACAAAATCTTTAATGATATAACAGCGGATACAGGTAGCCTAGACACTAACTAAATCAATAATTTTCTTGTTATTAATTCATATTTTATTTTAAAAAACCAGCTTTAAATAATGACAAAAACTTCCCTCTATAAGCAACTGAGAATTCAAATTACCACCTTGAAGTAATATTTGACGCTGAACTGTAAACCAGTCTCGAACCTGAATCACGTCAAGCAATTGAGATTTTACAGATAAGTATTTAATCAACTTAAGCTGATCTTTATTACGAAGATTGTTCTCATCTTGCATATGAGCCAATCTAATAACATCTTCCAACCAGCTTGTTAGCCATTCCAAAACCAAGATAATGTTTTCCCCTTGCCATTTCTTAGCAAGCTCCACTGGCGTTTCTATCCCTCGAAAAAGAGCTTCTATGGATTGAACCAGCTTTTTTCGGATATCAAGTATGTCCTGCTCAGACATTGAAAGCGCCAGCAAAGGTGCACCTAATGCCAAATCAAGCAGAGCATTAGCTTCATCCCTTGCTGCTAACTGCTTTTTCAACCAATCCAACCCAACACTCGTTTCTGGTATCTTAAAATTAAGAGCCTGACAGCGGCTTCTAATTGTCGGTAACATGTCACCAGAACGATGGCTGACCAACAAAAACAACGTTTCAGCACCCGGTTCCTCTAAGCATTTAAGCAGGGCATTAGAAGCATTAACATTCATAGCTTCAGCAGGATTAATAATAATGATTCTCCGCCCACCTTGCTGGGCAGTTTTATGTGCAAATTCAGTAAGCTGCCTGACCTGATCAACCTTAATAAATTTCCCAGATTCATCAGGCTCAACACACAGCAAATCTGGATGGTGACCAGCCCTGATCATGGTACAACTTTTGCATTTTTCGCACGCTAGGCGAGCATTTGGAGACTCACATAGCAGCCAGCTAGAAATCGCCTTTGCAAACCAATACTTGCCAATACCTGGTGTACCTTTAAGTAAAAAGGCATGAGCCAGATTATGGTTTCTGGTCCTGGCTTGAAGCTGATCCCATTCAGCATGTTGCCAAGGCAGCGGCTGACAGCTCACAAAAATTCTCCTAACCGCTGCTCAAGAACGGTTTTGATCTGAGCCTTAACACTTTCAATATCACACGCTGCATCAATAATGACATACTGTTGAGGCAGGTCACTGGCCCTTTTCAGATAGATTGCACGTACCCTCTCAAAGAATTCAATATCTTCCTGCTCAATTCTATCAAGCTCTGCACCCCGCCCCCTGGCACGCTTCAGTCCTATAGCAGGCTCAACATCAAGCAGCAAAGTCATGTCCGGCCGACAGGCTCCCTGAACCAGTTCTTCTAAAACAGCAATACGGGCAGGATCTATACCTCGTCCACCTCCCTGGTATGCATAGGTTGCATCAGTGAATCGATCACATAAAACAACCTTACCCTGCTCCATACTTGGCTTTATTTTTTCATGGAAATTTTGAGAGCGCGCAGCAAACATCAGCAGCAACTCAGTCGTATCCTGTACATGCTCTTGATGACTCGCTAACAATATATGCCTAATCTCCTCACCCATCGGTGTTCCGCCGGGCTCCCTGGTTTGTTCATAAGGTATGCTCCTATCAACAAGCCAGTTTTGAATGAATTTAATTGCTGTAGTCTTACCGGCGCCTTCACAGCCTTCTATTGTGAGAAAAAATCCCATTAACTCTTACTTACCTGTCAATTCGTTTCTACTGTTGAGCGATAGTCTGACCTGCGCTCAGTAATTTGGTACTTTCTAACGGCCTTATTGTGTTCTGCCAGCGACTCAGAAAAATAATGAGTACCATCACCCTTTGCAACAAAATAAAGCATTTTTCCATCAGCAGGGTGTAGAGCGGCTCTAATTGCTTCTCGACCGACTAACGCAATAGGGGTTGGTGGAAGCCCTTTTATGACATAGGTGTTGTATAAGGTCTTTTCCCTGAGCATACGCCTGTTTAGCTGCCCTTGATAACGCTCACCCATACCATAGATGACTGTAGGGTCACTCTGTAAACGCATCCCCTTCTGTAAACGTCTAATGAAAACACCTGAAATATCCGGACGCTCGAATGATGCTCCAGTTTCTTTTTCAATAACTGACGCAAGAATTAACGCTTCATAAGAATTTTCAAGAGGTAAGCCTTTCGCTCTTCCAGCCCACTCTTTTTCCAATACAACATTCAGCTTTTTATGGGCCCTGGCAAGAATCGCCTTAACCGGTGTTCCCGCCTCGAAAAAATAAGTATCTGGATAAAATAGACCTTCTGGACTGCCATCAATACCAAGGCTTTCAAAAAAAGGGCGAGCATCTTCCTGAGTTAATGGTTTAGCCAGTTTAGGATGCGCATTAAGCTGCTCCACCACCTCAGATAACGTATGACCTTCTACAAGAGTGACATCGTAGTAACGTACCCGTCCCTGAGTAAACATAACCAATAACTGCCGACGGGACATTCCTGGGACAATTTGATAATCTCCAGCATGAAGCCCCCCCGCCATACCAGACAATTGACCGATAATAGAAAAAGCTTCTGGGTATTCGAGGACACCAAGCGTTTCAAGACGGTTTGCTATCCGACTCAAAGAATCGCCTTTTTCAATAGTAAAATCCTGTTCCATCGTAGATAAAACAGATTGGTTGGCATACCAGTTTAGAGCTACCCACCCAGCCCCAACTATAAGAATCATTGAGACCAGTCCGCTCAATAACCCAAGAAGAAATTTCTTAAGCATTCAATACGTCCATCACTCTACTCTGAATTACGCGAGTCACAGCACCAACAGGCCATTCATATCGACCACAAGCTTTAACTGGCCATACCCCATTAACACTGTTAGCCACAAACACTTCTCGAGCCCTAGCCAACATATCCAGAGATACATCGGCCTCATCAACAGATAACTGCCAGCTCGTCGCATTTTCAAGAATATACTGACGACAGACTCCGTCAACTCCATTTCTTCTTAGCGAAGGTGTCAACAATTTACCTTGTTCATCAACAAGAAAGATATTTGTCATCGTCCCTTCAATCACCCGCCCCTCAAAATCCTGAAGTAATCCTTCCTGATAGGTGGAACCTTGCCATTCAGAGCGGGCCATTACCTGCTCCAGTCGATTAAGATGTTTAATGCCAGCAAAACTGCTTTGACCTAATCTCAACTCACATAATTTCGTATTTATGCCATCTCTAGCATACTTCGAAGGGTATTGCGGTAAAGGGTGCAACGACATAACTCTACTGGCAGAGTTAACACCCTCCGGGTTATAGCCCCTACCACCACTTCCTCTTGTAACAACAATCTTCAGTACTGCCTCTGCAGCACCGCTAGAGCGTAAAAAGTGCCTGCTTTCTTCTCTTGTTTTTATAACATCAAGCTTTATACCGAGACGATCAACGCCACAGGCTAGACGCTGCCAATGCAATGGCTCTAGGGTTTGCTGACCTGCAACGACTTTAATTGTCTCAAAAACACCATCACCGTAAGCAAGCCCTCTATCAGTAGCCGCAATGGATTGTGCAGATTTACCATTAACCCAGATGGGCTTTTCAAAATGCATTACTTTAGCCTGGAAAAAACAAGCGAAACATTAGTACCACCAAAACCAAAGGAGTTAGACATTGCATGACTCATATCCAGCTTTCTGGCATGACCAGGCACATAATCAAGATCACAACCTTCGTCTGCACAATCAAGATTAATGGTTGGAGGTATAATAGAATCAACTAAAGACATAATGGTGAATACCGCTTCAACAGCACCTGCAGCACCTAGTAAATGCCCAGTCATGGATTTGGTTGAACTCACCGCCAGCTTATTCACATGGGTTCCAAAAACAGAGTGAATAGCTCGTGTTTCAGCTAAATCACCCGCAGGAGTCGATGTACCATGGGCATTAATATAAGACACTTGTTTGCTAGAAATACCGGCATCCATGATTGCTGTATCCATAGCTTTTGCAGCACCTCGCCCATCTTCAAGGGGAGCGGTCATATGGTAAGCATCAGCACTCATACCAACACCACTGATTTCAGCATAAATAGTGGCCCCACGCCTGCGGGCATGCTCATACTCTTCAAGGACCAGAATACCAGCACCATCACCTAATACAAAACCATCTCTATCTTTATCCCAGGGCCGACTGGCTTTTTCAGGCTCGTCGTTACGTGTAGATAACGCTCTGGCTGCAGCAAAGCCTGTCATACCGAGCGCTGATGATCCTTTCTCAGTGCCCCCTGCAACCATAACGTCTGCATCGTCATAAGCAATGGTTCTCGCTGCTAAAGCAATAGCATGGCTACCTGTTGCACAGGCTGTAGATGTTGCAAAATTTGGTCCTTGCAGATTGTACTTCATAGAAAGCCATCCAGCTGCCATATTTATAATGGCCGCTGGAATAAAAAAAGGAGACACTTTTCTAGGACCACTTGTCAATAAAGTACTGTGGTTGTGCTCTATTGTCGAAAGGCCACCAATGCCGGACCCTATAGCAACGCCATAGCGATGGGCCATCGTTTCATCAATCTTAAGCCTGGAACTCTTTAATGCCTCAATAGCTGCAACTAACCCGTATTGGATAAATACATCCATTTTTCGAGCTTCTTTCTTAGCTATAACAGTAGAAGCATCAAAATTTTTGACCGTTCCACATATCTTGACGCTATAGCCTTCTGTATCCAAATGATCAATGGTATGAATGCCACTTTGACCAGCCAGGGCATTTTTCCAACTGTCATGCACTCCTTGACCAAGAGGTGTCAAAGCCCCCAAACCTGTGACCACAACCCTTCTTCGCGACAATGCTTAACCTCCTGCTGACTAAGATGACAATGAAGTAACAAACTCCGCTTTTTCTCTAAATAGCAAAAGAAAAAAAGCTGGTTAACTAACCACTCTCTAGCCCTTCTACTAATGTACTTACCAAAACCCTACGTGATGACTCAGCAACTATACATATGTGTCATACTTGGCTCCAAGCTGCAATTTTTACACCCTAGTTATTACATCAATAGATAACTCTGACAAATCTTAGCTTTGGCCATCAATCATACTGGTACCACTGTAATCAGTGTTAGTTTATCCATGTTACAACAGCAATTATCGGAACTAACTGATTTTTTCAGCACTACTGCAAACACACAAAAAATTGCTATTTCACAAAAACAAAAGCCGCACAAGTTTGTGCGGCTTTTGCAGGTATACAACCGAGGTTGTTATCAGGAATGGGCTACAACGTAGTCAATAGCTTCCTGTACAGTAGTGATCTTTTCAGCTTCCTCATCTGGAATTTCGGTTTCAAACTCTTCTTCCAGAGCCATCACCAGCTCAACAGTATCCAGAGAGTCTGCGCCGAGATCCTCTACGAAGGACGCACTATTGGTCACTTCCTCTTCCTTCACGCCAAGCTGTTCACAAACAATCTTTTTGACGCGTTCTTCAATGGTGCTCATACCCAGTTGTGCTCCTATTGATATTCAGGGCAGCCCGTAGCTGCGATCGGTTAGTGTATATGGTCAATTACGATAATTTCAAGCACAGTCCGCACCAATTACCGCAATTCAATACCTTTCATTACAAGTTTTTTCAAAAATACGATAAAGCCAGGATTTACTTATGCAAACCTAGCCCATGTACATACCGCCATTAACATGGAGCGTCTCGCCGGTAATATAACCAGCCGCATCGCTGACTAAAAAACCAACAACACCTGCAATTTCTTCTGGCTGCCCTAAACGTGCCAATGGAATCTGCTCCATGAGTATTTCACGCTGAGCATCAGGTAGCGCTTTGGTCATGTCGGTGTCAATAAATCCTGGAGCAATGGTGTTTACGGTAATATTCCGCGAACCCACTTCTCTTGCCATTGATCTGGCGAAACCTTCTATACCCGCTTTTGCAGCTGCGTAATTTGCCTGACCTTTATTACCCATGGAACCAACAACAGAGCTTATATTGACAATACGACCCCAACGGGCTTTCGTCATTCCTCGCAGAACCGCTTTGCTCATCCGAAAAATAGAATTCAGATTAGTATCAATAACCTGACTCCATTCATCATCTTTCATACGCATCAGAATGTTATCACGGGTAATGCCTGCATTATTAACAAGCACCTGTGGCGCACCAAATTCATCTGTAATGGTCTTGACAATACCAGTACAAGCCTCACCAGAAGTAACATTCAATGGCATTCCACAACCCAGAACACCAGCCTCTTTAAGTGTCCCAGTTATTTTTTCTGCACCCGCTTCAGTGGTTGCCGTACCGATAACAGTTGCACCTGCTCGCCCAAGAGACAGCGCTATAGCCTGGCCAATACCTCGACTGGCACCTGTCACCAGTGCAATCTTGCCTTCCAGATTATTCATCATTGAAGTTTCCGTTTATTGCCAAAAATTGCTGTTACCTAATAAGCCATCTACGTAATAATCAAGCTCAACTGGCGAGCAGCTTATTCATGGCTGACAGGGATTCCAGAGGTGTGACCGGGACTCTTCGCACAATACGCTTATTTAAACCCGACAGTACTTTACCCGGGCCGCATTCAACAAAATGAGCAACACCGGCCTCGTGCATTGTAGCAATACTTTCAACCCAGCGAACGGGACTATATAACTGTGCAACCAGATTCTGCCTGATTTTCTCCGGTTCAGAGCAAACATCAGCTGTCACATTCTGAACGACAGGTATAACTGGCTGTACTATTTCAACAGTATTCAGCTCAGCCTTTAACCTTTCTGCTGCCTCTTTCATTAGGGCACAGTGGGAGGGCACGCTAACAGGAAGCATAATCGCTTTTTTTGCACCGGCTTCTTGTGCCAAAACGATAGCTCTTTGGACTGCGTCTGTATTACCGGCAATAACGACCTGTCCTGGTGAATTGAAATTAACTGCCTCAACCACTTCTGCTTCAGCAGCTCTGGCACAAACACTGACCACATCTTCATCTGCAAGCCCAAGGAGTGCTGCCATAGCACCTTCACCCTCAGAGACCGCCGCCTGCATATAAAGCCCTCGCTGTCGAACAAGCGCCACAGCATCCCTGAAACCAAGCGCACCGGCACAGACAAGTGCCGAGTATTCCCCAAGACTGTGCCCAGCCATAAAGCTTGGAGTGCCAGCCTTATTTTTCTCACACCACAAGCGCCAGAGGGCAACACTCGCAGCCAATAAGGCAGGCTGTGTATTTTCTGTACGGTTCAGCGCCTCAGCAGGGCCATCTGAAAATAAAGAGGGCAGGTCAAGATCCAAGACATCAGATGCTTCCTTTAGTGTGTCCACCACTAACTGCTCGGTCGCATAATCAGCCAACATACCAATTTGCTGGGATCCTTGCCCAGGAAATATAAACGCAAATTTGTCCGTCATTGCAATGCACTGATTCCAGATAAAAACTTAGGCAATTATAGAAAAAGTCATACGGCAGGTGCGTAAATTTATGTTTCTGTATGCATAATCTGATCGCTAGGGATTCAATCTGCTGCTCCAGCAACCATCCAAATCAAAACAGACTATGACTGCCTGCCAGTATTCCTCTCAACAAAAAGGGTAGCTTCACCGCATTAACATATCTTCAACACCCGCCGCTAACCGAACCGGAACATCTCGCTCGACCTCGCGAACAGCCTGACAAATGGCCTGATAAAAGCCTTTTTCATCAGCTCCACCATGACTTTTCACAACAATTCCCTGTAGCCCAAGCAAACTGGCACCATTATAAAGAACCGGGTCCACTCGTTGACCAAACTCTTTTAACACAGGTGCAACAGCTACAGCTATCAGTCTTCGCCACCAACAGGATTTAAAGCCCGCTAATAGCTCATCTCGAACGAGATTCGCTACACCTTCTGCTGTTTTCAACGCAATATTACCAGCAAAACCATCGCAAACAATAACATCAGCTTGACCAGTAAACAGATTATGGCCCTCAATATAACCGATATAATTCAGCAACTCGTCATTTTGGAGCTGCTGATGGGCCAGGCGCACCTGCTCACTGCCTTTTATTTCTTCGGTACCGACATTCAGCAGCGCTACCTTGGGGCGTACAACATCATAAATACTCGAAGCCAACTGTGACCCCATTACCGCAAACTGATAAAGGCTTGCCGAACTCGAATCTACATTAGCCCCTATATCAAGCAGAACAGCCTTTCCATAGCGGCAAGGAATACATGTCGCGATCGCCGGACGATCAACCCCTGGAAAGGTTTTTAACAAATACCTTCCCATCGCCATTAAAGCACCGGTATTGCCCGCACTGACACAGGCCTCTGCCCTGCCATCTGCCACCAATTCTAGCGCTTTCCACATGGATGAGCCTTTTTTAGAACGAAGTGCTCTGGAAGGCCTATCACTCATAGCTACCGTTTTGTCCGCATGAACAATATTCAGGCGTTTACAGTCAATGTTCGGATAATCAGACAAACATGATGCAATTAGGGACTCATCCCCAACCAAAATAAGATGAAGATCTGTCCTTCTTTTAAGCAGTCTGTTCACAGCGCAGATACGAGAACGGGGACTTTCGTCCCCGCTCATGACATCGAGTGCAATTTTCATTCCCTGATATGCAGACATCCCTGTCATAAAAAATCACTCTTCGTTTTTGCCCGCAACAACTTTGCGACCACGGTAGAAACCGTCTACAGTGACATGATGGCGACGGTGAGTTTCACCAGAAGCCGCATCCTGAGACAGCTGGGCAGTTCCCAGAGCATCGTGGGAGCGTCGCATGTCACGCTTGGAACGGGTTTTACGGTTTTGCTGAACAGCCATTATTAACTCTCCTGAATCGTCGTCTTGGCACCAGTTTTCAGTTTGGCCAGTACGCTAAATGGGTTAGTCCTGTCAGCCTGTCCATCCTTTTCATCTACTGCCTCACTGAGGGCAGTTTTACTGTCAGCATCCTCCGGCCCCGTGGAAAAATCCCGTTGGGCTGAACACTGTTCAGGCTTGTGAAAAGGAATGAGTGGCAGCTCCAGCAATAACTCATCTTCTAGCAAAGGCACAAGCTCAATGGGCTCTTCCTGAAGAAAAAGAGGCTCATAACCTGAAGGCAACGCTTTTGCCTGCTCATCAGTCCAGACAGCCATTAGCTGGATATCTGCATGAACTGGAACATCAGCGACATCAAGACACCGCTGGCAGACCATTTTACACGTTAAATCCAGAGAACCTTCCAGTACAACCTGTCGGTCTTCATCCAGATAAAAACGCAGCGTAGCCCTTACCTCTCCCTGATCATCAGCAAGCGCATCCACCAGCCGACTGAAACGATTCAGTGCCAGCGAACCTTCAAACTGCATACCTTGCCGCGCCAGCTTGCGCGGATCAATGGTTTTGGGTAATTGCCCGATTAACATAAGCGCGCCATAATAGGGCTAACCCCCCAGTCTGTCAAAGGGTTTCAACCCTTATTTCAGGTTTATTTACTCTTCGGCAAAGCATAAGTCAACACTAATTCCATAGCTCAGCACCTGCTTCGCCTAACAGCATACGCAGCCCATGAAAATAATTCTGGCATCCAGCTCAAAATACCGACAACAACTGCTTCAAAAACTGGGACTCCCCTTTCAAAAACACGCTCCTAATATAAATGAAACAGCTCTCCCCAATGAAAGAGCCAAGGAATTAGCCTCTCGTCTGGCCAAGGAAAAAGCTATAGCTGTTGCCAAACACTATCCAGAGCACTTGATAATAGCTTCAGATCAATCCGCCCAGCTTGGCGACAGCATTTTGGGCAAACCCGGTAACAAAGAGAACGCCATCAAACAGCTAAGCTTATGCAGCGGCAATAGAGTCACCTTCTATACAGCAGTATCTGTGCTCAACAGCTGTACAGGCAAAATACAGTGTGAATGCCTTCCATATCAGGTTCATTTTAGAAAACTCAGTCGACAACAAATCAGGAACTACATCGACAAGGAAGAACCTCTCGACTGCGCTGGCAGTTTTAAATGTGAAGGCCTTGGCATCAGGCTATTTGAAAAACTGGAGGGAGGCGATCCAAACATCTTGATAGGACTGCCTTTGATCACCTTGAACACATTTCTGCTAAATGAGGGGATTGACCCCCTGTTTCTTTAAATCATCCAACAGAACAATAGCTATCGTTTTAAACATTCCTATAGAAACTGCCTGTGAATGTGTTGCCACTTCGTTTTCAGGCAGTTTCCAGTACAGCAAAATTTTACCTTAACTGAAGACCATTCCCACCCATAACTTTCAACATGACATGGGTCACTCCAGCTCCAAAATCACGGGCAAAACGCTCCAAGGGGGTTAAACGTGGGGTGAAATCCATAATTTCTTCCACACCTACGATTTCCCTGGCCACATACCCCGTACTACCGAGTCCATCAACCAGCCCCAGCGCTTTGGCCTTCTCTCCAGTCCAGACCATACCAGAAAATAGATCAGGCTCATTAGCCAGACGATCTCCCCGGCCATGCTTAACACTGTCGATAAATTGCTGATGAATAGTATCCAAAGAAGACTGCCAGCGTTTAGCTGCCTCCTGATCCATAGGCTGGAAAGGATCCATAAACGCCTTATACTCACCTGCAGTGTAATTTCGTCTGGTTACACCCAACTTATCTATTGCTTCAACAAAGCCGAATCCTGAAGAAATAACCCCAATGGAACCAACCAGACTTGCTTTATCCGCATAAATAGCATCTGCTACTGAAGCCACATAATAGCCGCCTGAAGCACCAATATCAGTAATTACAGAATAAAGCGGTATATCTGGATGAAGCTTTCGCAGCCTGACAATTTCATCATAGATATAACCTGATTGAACAGGACTCCCTCCGGGACTATTGATGCGCAATACAACAGCCTTGGTTCCCTTATCTTCAAATGCAGCTCTCAAGCCTGTAACAATGTTATCTGCACTGGCATCGCCACCGTCACCAATCACACCATTCAACTCGACTAGCGCTGTATGAGCTGAAGAGGCACCAGTAACAGGCACCTCAAGCCGTGAACTTTTGTAAATCACCCCTACAGCAAGAAACAGCCATGCAAACGTCAGCAACTTAAAGAAAATACTCCAGCGCCTTGCCCTACGCTGCTCTTTCAGAGAGCTCATCGCCAGATTTTCAATCAATTTCCAGCTTTTACCCTCGTCATCTCCTGAGGGCAGGCCTGTCTCTGATTCCCGCCATTTATCCATCTCTTACCCCCAAGAACACCCTTTTTCGCCAATAGAATGCTGACTCAAACCTAACCAGTCAATAAACTCATTAAAGCGGTCTGCCACCAGCAGTGGTTGATGCTGCTTTAGTGCATCGGCTGTTTGCGCACCGTAAGTCACTGCAACTCGGTCCATGCCCGCATTACTGGCCATGGCCATATCATGGACTGAGTCCCCAACCATTAAAGCTCGCCCAGCTGGTAGATTAAACTTGTTGAGAATTTGGTTGAGCATATCGGGATCAGGCTTGGAAGCAGCATCATCAGCAGTACAACAGTGCTTAAAGTAACTATTATTATTGTTATATCCATTAGCCACCATTGAGCGTTCCAACCCCGCTTTACGCTTGCCTGTGGCAACGGCAATCGTTGTACCTGTCGCTTTAATTAGCTCCAAGCCACCTGCGACCCCCTGAAAGAGTCTTGACGCTTCCTGCTCCAGCTGGTGATGATGCTCCCGATAAGAGGCTATCACTTTTTCTAACAGGTCATTGGCCACTGTTGGATAGAGGTATTTGAAGGCATTTACCAGGCTCATACCTATTACCCCCCGATAATCAGCATCATCAAGCAAAGGAAGGCCCGAATCACCTGCGGCCCGACTCAGCGCCTTTACAATATTAGGCACAGAGTCAACTAAAGTTCCGTCCCAGTCAAAAATTATTAGTGCGTACTTATCGATCATCTTTTAATCTTTTCAATACCGTTTGCAAATCGGTTGGCAAAGGGGCCTCAATTTTCAGTAAGTCGCCAGCTGGCAATCTAAATTCAAGGCTTGCAGCATGCAGAAACAAGCGTTTCAGCCCGATGGTCTTTAATCGGCGGTTATCATCACCATCACCATACTTTTCATCTCCAAGAATGGCATGACCCGCATGTAAGCAGTGCACACGAATCTGATGGGTTCGCCCTGTTAGAGGACTGGCCTCCACTAAAGTTGCCTCACCCAAGCGCTGAAGCACCTTATAGCTGGTTTTTGACGCCTTCCCATCCACATGAACACGCACCATCCGCTCTCCAGAGCGCAAGGTGTTTTTCAGCAAAGGTGCATTAACCAGCTGCTTTCTGACTGGCCACCTCCCTACAACCAGTGCGTTATAGACTTTCTGAATACCATCACTTTGCAGCTGGCGGTGTAAATAACGAAGCATACTTCGTTTTTTTGCCACCATCAGACACCCTGAAGTATCCCTATCCAGACGATGAACCAGCTCCAGCCCCTTTTCATTGGGCCTGACCTGTCGCAACGCTTCAATGACACCGCAGGAAATGCCACTACCCCCATGAACAGCAAGCCCCGATGGTTTATTGATAATGATCAAACTGGCATCTTCATATAAAACCGACTTTTCAAGACTATTCGCTAGTGAAGCTGGCAGCTTGGCTGGGTCCCTTTTTTCTGCAACCCGTACAGGGGGAATACGCAAGCAGTCCCCCTGCTGCACACGGTAATCAGCTGCTGAGCGCTTCTTATTAACTCTTACTTCACCTTTTCTGATAACTCGATATATCCGGGTTTTAGGCACACCCTTAAGAATCCGGCAAAGGTAATTATCGAGGCGCTGACCCTCATCACCTGACTCAATGGTTACAAATCTTACTGCAGGAGCACCAGCTTCTGTACTAGCCTCTTTACACAAGGGTTTTCTACCTTTATGAGCAGATATTGAAGGAACTGATCGTTCATTAAGATGTCTATTCATAGTGCCATAGTATCAGTTTTAGCTCATTTGAAGCACCTACTGATTACTGATATAGTTGTGGTACTGCCCTGCATTTATTCGAAAGGGCAGTTCGATTTACGAAACTTGAGAAGAAAGCTGAAGCGTTCAAGCAATAAAGTCCGCGAAAACAGCAAAATGAGCAAAAGCATCATAAAATACCTGATACAGTATTGAGTGATGCTTTTTTGCAAAATGGCTCAAGAAAGATATACAGAGCACGGCTGGAGCCGTGATAGATAAACAGTGCTATCCCTCCAAGTGAGGCCCGATTTCAGGAAGAGGCAGGCAACCGGGATTGCCAGATCATTCAATTGGCCATTTAGTTCGATAATACGTACGATGTCAGGCCGGCTCCCGACAAATGCCCCTTTCTTTCCTTATGCCCAATTCAATAGTTT
Organism: Endozoicomonadaceae bacterium; assembly: GCA_965224475.1. Lineage (GTDB taxonomy): Bacteria > Pseudomonadota > Gammaproteobacteria > Pseudomonadales > Endozoicomonadaceae > Endonucleibacter. The sequence goes on from CBDCZK010000006.1 coordinate 515,209, forward strand.
GAGGCTCTGGAAAACGCTATATCGTTACACTACAGAAAATTGTGATACTGGGATGTAACTCTGATAGCAACAACGCAAGTGACCGGATTTTCCGCATTAACAGACGGACCGGACTTTCAATATCGGGCCGAGAAAACTTGAGAGGCTAGCCTCAAGCGAACCGGTACTCTATGAAGAGAATGTTGATCAACGCAACTCAGCAGGAAGAGTTGCGTGTTGCCCTGGTTGATGGGCAACGCCTGTATGACCTGGATATCGAGTCCAGCACACGTGAACAAAAAAAGGCCAATATATACAAGGGAAAAATCACCCGGATCGAGCCCAGCCTCGAAGCCGCTTTTGTTGACTTTGGCGCAGAACGCCACGGATTCCTGCCCCTAAAGGAAATTTCGCGAGAATATTTCTGCAAACCGGCGTCTGGACGCCCCAATATCAAGGAAGTGCTAAAAGAAGGGCAAGAAGTCATTGTCCAGGTAGATAAAGAGGAACGCGGCAACAAAGGCGCTGCTCTTACAACCCTCGTCAGCATGGCGGGCCGCTATCTGGTTTTGATGCCAAACAATCCCCGTGCTGGCGGAATTTCCCGACGAATTGAAGGGGAAGAGCGGGCAGAACTTCGAGAGGTTCTCAGCAAGCTCAATATCCCGGCAGAAATGGGTGTTATTGTCAGAACAGCAGGCCTGGGGCGTTCCCTGGAAGAACTCCAGTGGGATCTGGAGTACCTTTTGCAATTATGGAGCTCTATCAAAGAAGCTGCTGCCAAACAGCCGGCCCCATTGCTTATATACCAGGAAAGCAATGTCATTATTCGCGCAATCCGCGATTATCTTCGCCAGGATATCGGCGAAGTATTGATTGATAAAGCCAGTGTTCACCAGGAAGCACTTGATTTTGTGCAACAGGTGATGCCTCAATATCAGCACAAATTCAAACTATATAAAGACAGCATCCCGTTATTTAACCGGTTTCAGATAGAGTCACAGATTGAAACAGCCTTCCAGAGAGAAGTAAAACTCCCTTCAGGCGGTTCCATCGTAATTGACCCAACAGAAGCCCTGGTTTCTATTGATATCAACTCTGCCAGAGCAACCCGCGGCGGTGATATAGAAGAAACCGCTTTAAATACCAACCTTGAAGCTGCTGAAGAAATCGCTAGACAACTAAGGCTTCGTGATATTGGCGGACTGATTGTCATTGACTTTATTGATATGAGTCACAATCGCAATCAGAGAGAGGTAGAAAATCGTATCCGCCAGGCACTGGGTATGGATAGAGCCAGAGTCCAAACCGGCAGAATCTCTCGCTTTGGCTTGCTGGAAATGTCTCGACAGAGACTACGCCCTTCACTTGGAGAGACCAGCGGTGTTGTTTGTCCACGCTGTTCCGGCCAAGGCACTATCAGAGATGTTGAATCACTGGCTCTGTCAATTTTACGCCTCATGGAAGAAGAAGCCATGAAGGATAAAACCTCAGAAATACGCGCCCAGGTTCCTGTTCCTGTTGCTGCATTCCTGTTAAATGAAAAACGTTCCGGGATTGCAAAAATAGAAAAACGTCATCAAGCCCGCATCGTAGTTGTCCCAAACCCAAACCTGGATACTCCCCACTATGATGTTCAGCGACTTCGCGATGACCATCAAAGTAGCCAAGGTGCCAGCAGCTACGAAATTGTCGATTTCGAAGAAACCAGTGATGAACCAGTAACCAGCAAACAGCCACAGCGAACAGAAGCGGTGGTTAAAAGCGTTGCGCCCAATAAACCTGCCCCTGTGCAGAAAAAAAAACCAGGTCTGATTCGGTCTTTTGTTAAGGCGCTAGGCGATATTTTCTCTAGCGAAGAAGAAAAGCCTCAGGTCAGCACCAAGCCTCAAAATGCACAACAAGCTGCTCGCCAGCAGTCCAGTCGCGAAAATCAATTCAAAGGTGGTAGCAACAAGCCCCGTAAGCCGAGAGAAAATAATCGACGAGATCGCGGCCATTACGACGATCAGTCAAAAGATCGTCGTCGTAATCGCTCAGCAGAGCAGCAAAACCGCCCAGAGCAAAAACAGGACCGGATTGAGTCTCGACAGGATCGTCGCCGTCAGGACTATCAGGAGCAGCGCGAAGACAAGAGAACGCAGCAACACAAACCGCAACAACAGAGCAGACAGCAAGAGCCAAGTAGAGAACAGTTTGAAGAAGGCCAGCGTCGACGCAGACCTAACTCAGCTACCCGCAGAAGAAACAATCGTCCATCACAGAGAGGACAAAGCTACGACACTCTACCTGTGATGTCTGCTTCTGAAGCGAAAATCCCAAATCCTTCAGAAACAACTGTTACTAAGGAAGCCAGCTCTCAAAACAGCCGAGAAGTGGAAAAACAATCAAGCATTGAGCTGCCTCCAGTTATGCCTTCACAGCAACAAAAAGCTGTTGAGCCAAAGACGGCTGCCTCCCCAAAACAGGAGAAGGTGACTCCAATTGTTTCGGAAACTGTTCAAGCAACCGAAAAACCAGTAAGTAATAGCAGTCAACCTTCCAGCGCTCCAGTATTAGCTGAATCAAAGCCTCAAATGACCAAAGTGGCTCAGGCTGTTGCCGCAAGCACTCACCCCGAGACACCAGCGACAATTCAGCAGCCATCATCAGCTAAGCCAGAACCTGCTTTTATTGAACCCGTTCAAAAAAGCAGCGAAAACATTAGGCCTGCTCAGCAACCTGAAGTGATTGCCCAGCCCGCAAAACAGCCTCAGCAAGCAGAGCAGCCTAAACCTGAGAGTAAAGCTCAAACTATCACTCTTCCAAGTGATACCAAGCCTCAACAGGTTCTAGCAGCACCAATAGAGCAAAACCAGAAAACAGATCAGGTCAAAGCTTCTGAAAAAATGCCTACTCAGGAGACCTCAAAGCCGAAACCTGAGAGCACTAACAGCTCTCCAGATGCTGTTATTGAAACACCTGCCACTCCTGAATCCCAGAAGCCGGCACCCCGAAAACGCAGAAATCGGGCTCATAATGACCCGAGACAGAAGCGTGCAAAAACAGTAGAGCAAACAACCTCTACGGAACAACCTGTTCAGGTAGAAAACAAATATAAAGAGGAAATACCAGAATAAGACACATAATATAAAAAGGGCGGCTAATGCCGCCTTTTGTAACTATTCAGCCTCCTCAGATTAATCTGGATTTTTCGCGAATTTATGTCATTTTGATATAAACCCTTTTCCAGAAGTTTTCATGACTCAGTTTACTCCCGAAACACAGGCCATTATCTTGCTTCTCGCTGCTGTAGGTGAGCTGGAGTCGAAGGTTTTGAGTCTTGAGGATGAAAACAAGGAGCTTGCTGATAAGCTCAAGATGAATAGTCGTAATAGCAGCAAGCCACCGTCTACAGATGGTTACAATAAGCCCTCATCATCCAAAAACTCAAATGCTGACAGTGAGAATGAGGAAAATCCTGAGTGTGATAGAGAAGATTACAAACCCAATCCCAAAAGCCTGAGGCAAAAGTCAAATAACAGGCCCGGTGGTCAACACGGTCATAAAGGCTCTACGCTGGAGCAAACTGAGGAACCAGACCATATCCGGCATCACTCGGTTAAAAACTGCGTACTTTGCCATCAGTCGCTTCTTTCTATCAAAGTAACCGACGTTGTTGAACGTCAGGTATTTGATCCAGGACGTTTTGGCCGTTTCGAAGTAACGGCGCATGTGGCTGAAGTCAAAGAATGCCCATGCGGACATGCTAATCAAGCATGCTTTCCTAAGGGTGTTGACTCGTATGTGCAGTATGGTCCGGTCACTCAAGCACTGGCTGTTTATCTGTATCAAACACCTGCCACTCCTGAATCCCAGAAGCCGGCACCCCGAAAACGCATGAGAGTGAAGGGCTCTTTATGGTGGCTGCATGTCGTTCGTTCCGAATGGACATACTACCCCGAGTAAAGGTCAGAAGCGAGGCAATGGGAGTGTTACTGGTATTTGCCGGTATACTTGTGCATGCAAAAACAGTAGAGCAAACAACCTCTACGGAACAACCTGTTCAGGTAGAAAACAAATATAAAGAGGAAATACCAGAATAAGACACATAATATAAAAAGGGCGGCTAATGCCGCAAGGTAAAGCAGAAAATATCTGGCTGTTTCAGAAGTGAAAAAGGGGCTAAATGGTACTGCCGGATACGGAGTTATGTTTCATCGGCGAGAAAGCAGGGTGAGAATGTTTTCGAAGCCCTGCTTATAGCTATGAAGAATTACGACAACCTTCCTTTACTGGGTGCTGAATAGTTACCGCCTTTTTTTATTATCAGTCTTAAATATCTACACGTTTACTAGCAGAGATCATTAAAAACAAGGTAAATGTATCGCATAGCATTATTTAAAAAACCAAAAACCAGGCTCTAAAATTATTTATAATAATCTCAACAGCCATACTTCCTTTAAGATTTCTCCTATTCACAATTCAAGACGGTTATGTCCATATAGTTGATGTTTCATCACAACACACTATCACTTCCACTTGATTATTTGCCAGGCTAGCTAATAACGGCTCGGGCGGTTGAGCATCTGTAAAGAATGCATCAATGTCCTTTATATGCCCCAAGCGAATCATGGCATTTCGGCCAACCTTTGAATGATCAGCAGCCAAAAACCGATAACGTGCATTTGCTACCATTGACTGGGCGACTCGCACTTCATGGTAATCATAGTCCAATAGCGAACCATCAATATCAATACCACTAATACCAATGATGGCATAATCAACCCGAAATTGATTAATAAAATCCCGGGTTGCTTCACCAACAATTCCACCATCCCTGTTACGCACTTCTCCCCCGGCAATAAGGACAGTAAAGTCCTCTCTTTGGAGTAGTATTGATGCTACATGAAGATTATTGGTAATTATTTTAAGGCCGCTATGGTCAAGCAAGTTTTTTGCTACAGCCTCCGTTGAGGTGCCAATATTAATAAATAATGAAGCACCATCAGGAATACGTTTTGCAAGCTCAACCGCAATCCTGCTCTTTTCATCATGCAAGGTATTCTGACGTTCTGTGTATTCGGTATTAACCGTACTACTAGTCGGCTCCCCCGCGCCCCCATGATGCCTTGATATCAGCCCCTGACGATCCAACTCATTAAGATCACGACGGATCGTCTGGGGCGTGACTTGAAAAATACCCACTAACTCATCAGTGGTTAAAAAGCCTCGACCCCGAATTAACTCTACAATACGCTCATGGCGGCAGGTTTGCGGCAGGTTTCGGTATTGCTCAAACTGCATTATCAGCCTTTTGGGTAGGATAAAATCAGAAAATCATGGAAAATCTCAAAACGGCATATTAACTGATTAGAACACTTTTCCCCTAAAATCCTCATCACTGTATCACACTATCGCAGTACAACAGCCAGAAACCATTCAGTACACTCTGGGCTCCCTTTCAAGTTCAACACCAAAACACTCGACCACCTTATATTGAATCAGACTGGAAAATGCTATCAGATCAGCACCAGAAGCCCCTCCATAATTAACAATCACTAATGCCTGTTGCTTGTGCGTACCAACAGCCCCTTGGCGATAGCCTTTTAAACCAGCTCTTTCGATTAGCCAGCCCGCTGCCAGCTTCCATCCGGCAGATCCAACTGGGTAGGCAATAATATCAGGATGCTGCTGTTTCAGCCGTTCAAAAACTTCATGATTGACCACAGGGTTTTTAAAAAAGCTACCTGCATTACCTAACACGCTGGGGTCAGGTAGTTTCTCTCGACGTATTTCACTGACAACATCACTGATCAAAAGTGCTGATGGAGTGCCTTTGCCACACCTAGCCTCTACTCGCTCATCCAACTTGCCATAATCGAGCCTTGGCGTTAGTTCTTTTTCTAACTCAAACTGGACAGAGGTAATAATATAGCGATCCCTGAACACATGTTTAAAAACAGAATCCCTATAGCCAAAATTACAGTCATCACGAAAAAAGCGAACAACTTCCCCTGAGGCAACCTCTAAAGCATTTAAAGAGTAAAAACAGTCTTTAAGCTCAACACCATAAGCACCGATATTCTGAATAGGTGCTGCACCTACAGTACCTGGAATTAAAGATAAATTTTCTAAACCAAAAGCACCCTGCAAGAGAGTCCAGCGAACAAAGTTATGCCAGTTTTCCCCTGCTCCCGCCTCTACTCGCAGCCCCCCTTCAGGACTCGCCTCCAGCGACCGCCCTCTCAGGCCAATCAGGATAACTACCGCATCAATATTGCTTGAAAAAACAACATTACTCCCCCCTCCTATAGCTACAACTGGCAGCTGCTTTCCTCTTGCAAACAACAAGGCATCCTGGAGTTCTTCAAGTGTAATTACTTCAACAAAAAAACGTGCTTTAGCTGCAAGCCTCAAAGTATTACAGTGGTTCAGTAATTGATTTTCAAGAATATTCATTAAATGCTTCAATGGTACAAGAAAACACTACCACTCTAATCTTATTAAAATGGTAGCTTGGTGATGATAGCTTCAGATTAACAGTTTTACGTTGTCAGAAAACACCGTAAAACTACAACTGATAATGAGCCTGTAAGTGCTGTAGAAGAGCCAGCCCCCCATGCTCGACCAAGGCTAAAACCCGGGAAAAACCGCCACTCCCACCATAATAAGGGTCAGGCACTTCCGTGGTTTCAATATCATCAGAATAATCCAAAAACAGCTTAAGCTTATGCTGCTGGGTAGCTGGACATATTTCACTCAGTGCCCGCAGATTTTCGCGATCCATAGCCAAGATTAAGTCTTGCTCAATGAAATCATCTTTACGGATCTGTCGAGAGCGAATAAACGATAAATCATAACCAATAGCATGAGCAGCTGCACACGAGCGAGAGTCAGGCTCCTCCCCTATATGCCAACCACTGGTACCGGCAGAATCAATAAGTACCCGATCAGAAAACCCTGCATCAGTTACTTGTCGGGTAAAAACGCCCTGAGCTGTTGGGGAGCGACAAATATTACCCAAGCAGACAAAAAGCACTTTAACCATTACGAAAGCAATTCCCCTTGCTCAACAAGCCTTCGCACCGCTTCTAAATCCTGCTCTGTATCAACACCATGGGGAGGTGTCTCAAGAGCATCAGCCACATGGATACGCTGACCGTGCCATAATAGCCTTAACTGCTCCAGAGCCTCCAAACCTTCGATTGCACTGACTCCCCATTCAACATAATGATTTAGCAATCCAACCCTGTAGGCATAGATACCTATATGGCGCCGAAAACAATCAACCTCAGGTAATAATTGCCCTTTGTTATTAGAAAAGCTATCCCTAGCCCAAGGCATTGGCGCACGACTAAAGTAAAGTGCATACCCCTGCTTATCAGTAACAACCTTGACAATATTTGGATCAAACAGCTGCTCACGTGAATTCACCGGCTCTGCCAGCGTTGCAGCGCCAGCATTCACTGCAGCACAAAGATTTTCAGCTACCTGATTAATAACAGAAGAGGGGATTAAGGGCTCATCACCTTGCACATTAACCACAATTTCGTCATCACGCATACGATAAATTGAGGCAACTTCCTGTAGCCTGTCGGTTCCTGAAGGGTGACTTGCCTGCGTCAAGCAAACTTCCGCTCCAAAGCTCTTTGCCACACTTACTATTCGCTCATCATCAGTGGCTATGATCACTCTGCCTGCACGGCTCCTCAGGGCACGCTCATAAACGTGTTGAACCATTGGTTTCCCTGCGATATCTGCTAACGGTTTACCAGGCAGGCGGCTGGAACCAAAGCGAGCAGGAATGACCACGGTAAAAGAAATACTGTCAGCCATTTGAAGCCTCATTTAAACGTTCTTCAGCAGTCAACGTACGTGCCTCACCTTCTAGCATCATGGGAATATTATCCCGAATGGGAAAAGCAAGCCCACATGGCCGACAAACAAGCTCTGCAGCTTCTTTTCGGTATTTAACATCCCCTTTACAAAGGGGGCAGGCCAGTATTTCAAACAGCTTTTTATCCATTTTCGATCCTGAAGGATTCATCAATTTGGCTGGTTATTTTATCCAGCACCTTTGCTGGAATATCAGCAACCACAGGTAAGTACCAGTGGTTAGCTTGCGCAAAGCCTGTACACTTAACAGCATCCTTTGCTGTCATGATCACCGGTAGCCCATCATCAAAACTAATATCTTCTATTCTAAAACCGTGATGGTCGGGAAAGCTGTGTGGAATCACGTCAAACCCCAAGGCTGCAAGGGTATTAAAAAACCGTTCGGGATTACCAATTCCAGCGACACCGTGAACCGTTCCCTCCCTGGGAATATCATCGATAGAGACATTGGCCCCAGGTGTTACCATCGCCAGCGGTTGAGGTAGCAGATTGAAATCAGTGTAACTACAACCAAGTGCCGCAGCAGGTTCACCATTCGTTAACACCACGTCAACTGTATCCAGTCGGTTTGCACCTTCTCTTAACGGTCCTGCAGGAAGACAATAACCATTACCCAACATTCTCATACCATCAATAACCAGTATTTCAACATGGCGCTTGAGATTATAGTGCTGAAGGCCATCATCTGCGATAATTAGATTACAATTGTGCTGTTCGCACAGGAGTTTCGCCGCACTGACCCGATCAGGGTCAACAGCAATCGGTACATTTAACTGGTGGGCAAGCATAACCGGTTCATCACCGACAAGACCTGGATTCGAGTGACAGGTTACCAGCACAGGAAACTCAGTTCCTTTTACACCAAACCCCCGGCTAACAATACCCGGCCGATAGCCCTTAGCCTGCAAAGCCTGAACCAAGCTGGCAACAACGGGTGTTTTGCCTGTCCCCCCTACAGTAATATTCCCTACAACCACAATAGGAACGGGGGGTTCCCAGCGCTCACCATTAAGCAATCGAGCTTTGCGCCGATTTGCAATAGCACTATAAATCACGCTTAAAGGCAGTAGCAACCGTGTCCAGCAGGCATTGCCAAACCAGGCATTAAGCACCAAGCTATGGAGGCGCTTTTTAAGGCTAAAAATCATAAAAGCAATCAATTTTGAAAAGCATAGATCAATCAGCTGTCAACAATAAATTCTCGAATAAGGCATTGGAGCTGACAGCTATCAAGGGTAGCTAGGGAAAAAAATACAATTCTGGGGTAAACCAACAAATGAAAAGCTGTTTTTAGCTTTACCCTCCATCACCTTCAGACACAGTCCTGGTAGTCATACTCAAATTAACAAAACCCAGCTGTCCAGCCGCATCCATTGCCGTGACAACCGCTTGATAAGGTGTTTTGGCATCAGCGGTAATAACAAGAGGTAATTGACTATCACCCTTGCTGACCTCAGCCAGTGCATTTTTGAGCGTTTCCAGACGAGCATTAACCAGAACTTTGCCATTGATTGCAAACTCACCCTCCTTGCTTACGATGATTTCTATATGCTCAACCTGTTTCTCAAGGATCTTGCCACTGGATTCCGGCAAGTCCACCGACAAATGGGTTTCCCTGGAAAAAGTAGTGGAAACCATAAAAAAGATAAGCAAGAGAAATACAACATCAATCAGAGGGGTCAGGTTGACTGACACCTCTGATTGAGACTGTCGACGAAACTTCATCCCCTGACAACCTCAGATTCACTTAATTTTCGTTCTCCCTGCAACACCTCTACCAGTTTGGTTGCTTCCTGCTCCATGGTAACCACCAACTCATCCACTCTGCGGGTAAAATAGCGATGAAAAATCAAGGTAGGGATAGCAATTGTCAGACCTGCTGCTGTCGTAATTAAAGCCTTGGATATCCCTCCCGCGAGAACAGCAGTGCTGCCTGTACCCTGTACCATAATGACAGTAAACACATCAATCATGCCAATGACTGTTCCCAAAAGCCCGAGCAACGGTGTTATCGCTGCAATGGTTCCAAGCGTATTGAGGTAACATTCAAGCTCATGAATAACCCTTCCCGCCTGTTCTTCAATACTCTCCTTCATGATTTCGCGGCCATTACGAGCATTGGTGATGCCAGCAGCAAGGATTTCACCAAGAGGGGACTCCTCTCTTAAACCAGCCACTTTAGAGCTATCGAGCTCATTATTTTTAATCCATTGCCATACCTGGGACAGCGTGTCACGAGGAGCAATACGCGAAGGCCTTAACGTCCACAAACGCTCGAAGATGATGGCCATGGCGATCACGGAGCAGAGCAGTATCGGCAGCATCAGCCAGCCGCCTGATTTCACCAGTTCGAACACAGCTTAATCCTTTTTGGTTGTAACTGAAAACTGTATCACAGCCCGTGGCAAGGTTTAAGCTCGTACACGGTTTCATCAATATACTATCAATCAATTCCACCAATACCGTCGATGAGTTAAACGGTAAGCCAATACTTTTTGACTTGCATCGCCCAATACCAGAGAAAGGGTGCCATGTTCAGCTGTATTCCAGTAAACAGCCCCCTGCTGCTTAACCCTGATAAGAGTGTCTACAGCGGGATGACCAAACCGGTTTTTATAGCCTGACGAAAATAACACGACTTGCGGCTTAACTGCAGCAAGAAAAGCTTCGCTGCTTGAATAGCGACTGCCATGGTGTGGAGCAAGAAGAATCCGGGCCTGTGGCAACTGATTATTAATGATTAAATGGTTTTCAACCCGACTACTGATATCTCCTGTGAGCAGGATGCTGTCGCTATTCTCTGTTGTAATTTTCAACACACAGGAACGATCATTGGTTTTAGCCCAGCGCCCTCCGCCACTCAACACCTGAAAGCTAACACCATCCCACTCCCAGTGTTGACCGGCCCTGCATTGAGTAACAGGCCGGTAAAAACCAGGAATAGCTGTTCCACAAGTAATGGATGGACAGTTGTACGAATCTAACAATGTACTCAGTCCACCAGAATGGTCTTTGTCACCATGGGAAATAATAATTTTATCCAAACGCCTAAGGCCAATATGCCGCAAATAAGGTATGACAACTCGATCAGCAGCATTAAAGCGATCAGAAAATGCATCGCCAGTATCATATACCAGAGAATAATTATGGGTTCGCACTAATACCGCCAACCCTTGACCAACATCCATTAAGGTAATTTCAGCTTTCCCTGCATCAATTGTTTGATGTCCTGGATATAACCAAGGAAGAAAAAACAAGGGAGATAACAGTTTCAACCTCACTGATAAGGGCGATATCAACAACAGCCCCCCACCAACTGCAAATAATAGAGCTATAAGCCCTGGCTGACCTGAACAGGGCACAGTAATTGTGATATCAGATACCCTCTCAAGCCCCCATACAAAGCCCGTCAACAACTTATCAAGCCCTCCTAAGAGAGGATGAGAAAGAGCAGGTATAACAACACAGAACCCGGCCGTTAGCATCAGCAGCGGCACAACAATCAAGCCAACAAATGGAATCGCCAGCAAATTAATAAAAGGAGATAATAACGAAACCGGCTGGCCATTGTAGAAAAGCAAAGGTGTCAGCACACAGAAAACGACCCATTGCGGGTACACGAGTTTTGTAAGAATGGTCGTTTTTCCAACTCTTCCAGACAACCCGTATACAAGTGCCATCACCGCCATAAAAGAGTACCAAAATCCAACACTGGTTACAGCCAGGGGATCAATAGTCAAAACGGCTGCCAGAGCTATTACCAGTAGTGATACTGGTGAAGGCTTTACACCAACAAGAGGCCCTATCAGAGCGACAGTAGTCATCACTAAAGCCCTTTGAACAGGGACACCCATACCTGCCAAAAAAGCATAAAAAAATGCAAAAGCCAGCGAAAAACAACCAGCCAAGCGAGATAAAGGGATACGCTGGAGCGGAAAAATACCCAACCTTGCTAACAATAAAGCAAACCAATAACCCAATAAGGCCATAAGGCCTATATGAAGACCTGAGATTACAAGTAAGTGAGTGGTACCCGTTTTATTAAAAACATGCCACTGATCAATCTCAATCGCCGACTTATCCCCTATTAGCAATGCTTTCAATAATCCACGATTTGAAGGCGGAGCATTCTCATCCAACCAACAGGATAAATAGCTCCTGATTGAACCAACATGCTGAGAATTATCAAGTAACAGGCCTGAACGCACGTAACCAATAGCTTGTATGCCCCCACGAGCAGCCCAGGCTTCAAAATCAAAGGCGCCCGGACTGGCAAAACCATGGGGCCGACGCATTTTAACAACCAATTGCCAATGCTGGCCTGCTGACAAAACCGGCGGAGAAAACCAACTTAAACGGACTTTGGTTATTACGCCTTTATATTGCCCCTCAAGAATCTTGAAGTTGAAACGGGCAGATTGTTCCGATAAAACAGGTAGATCCAGAATTTCCCCTCTTATTTCCAACTCTTGCTGCTCCAACTCCGCAGGGAATGCAGTTGTCTGCAGCCACTTGCCATAACCCAAACCAAAGGTAATACCTAAAAGCAGCATACCCAAAGGAAAGCAGCCGGGTGAACGAACCAATGCAATAATGGTCAAAATAAGGGCAGCAGTGCCGATGATGGCTACAAGGGAATTCGGTGGTAGTTGAGGAACCAATGAAACAAGACTGATACCCACAGCATAGGTAAATATCCCTGCTATTGGTTTTATGGTTTGCTGCATACTTTAAAGGCATAATATCCGGCTTATTGAAATCTGTGGCAATGACGTTGCCCTATCAAGAGCAGACCACTGACCAATACAGCATAGAGCCAGATTAACAGCAGCATTAAAAAATTGGGTATCCACCGGCATCAATTGCCAGGCAGCATCCCATAGTACTACCAAATGCCGGTGATCCAGAGCTTAACACCAAAATCTGCCAACTTTTTACTGCGTAGGTTCTGAACATGGCATTTGAATGATTCACACATGATATACAGTGAGAGGATATGGCGAAAAAACTGATACAGCGTTATTTGCCAGACCCTAATTCTATAAAGGAAAATCGTTACTTACGTTTTCTTGGGTCTACCATTGATAATCCCAACTTGTGGCACTTGAATCGCCGTTCGGCTGCATCAGCTTTTTTTGTCGGTATTTTCTGTGCATTTCTGCCTATACCATTTCAGATGGTAGTCGCAGCCTGCCTGGCTGTCATTTTTAGCTGTAATCTACCACTGTCAGTGGCGCTGGTATGGATTACAAACCCCGTAACAATGCCAGCTATTTTCTATTTCACCTACAAGGTGGGTTGCTATATTCTTCATGTACCGATTAGTGAGACACCTTTAGAGCTTTCCCTACACGGTGTTGGTGTTGAATTGGGACGAATCTGGAAACCACTTTATCTGGGCTCTTTTGTTTCAGGTATTATCGGAGGTGGCATCTGCTACTTTCTTATACGACTTTACTGGCGCTGGAATATTATCAATCACTGGCGAAAGCGACATCAGCGTAAACATCCACACTCATGAAGACATTTTTACTGACCTGGCTTATCTACTCGAAAAGCATCTGCCTATTTCGCTAACCTGATCAACTGCCAATACATTTTCACGGTAATCAGCCATATCTATTAGCTTCATGGTGAGCGACAATGTACTTTCTTTCACCATGACAACTTCATCTAACGGTATGCTTGCATTCCGATCCTGGTGAAAACGGCATTTTTGGACAAAAACCATGCAGAGAAACTTTCAAAAGCGCGCCCCCAAACTGGAAGGTAGAGGCGTTCTGGAAAAAATCGCCACCGACGGTCCTCACAGTGATTGGCTGGGTATGCCTGACTACTACATCCACAGCCTGACTGTTGCTGGAGAAGAGTACAAGTACCTGTCCGGTGATAAAACCCTGGAAGTCAGTGAAGGTGATACCGTTGTCTTCCGCTACAAACAACAAGGCAAAGAAAAAAGAATCGACAAACGCTCATTGGGCATCTACATCGATCCTAGCCAATACATGAGAGATAACGCCTAACGCCGGTATCACCGGCGTTCTGCTATATGGAAATGGTTGCTGATTTAGCTTAGTAGCAGATTTCCACCGTCTAAACGGTAGACCCTGTCCATTTGTCCTGCCAAGTCAAGATCATGAGTCACGACAATAAAACTTGTGGTCAACTCTCGACTAAGAGTCAGCATCAACTCATGTATTTTCCCAGCCGTATTCGGATCAAGATTACCTGTGGGTTCATCCATTAAGACCAAATCAGGCTGGGAGACAATGGCACGGGCTATGGCCACCCGCTGGCGTTCACCACCAGACAATTCCGCCGGTTTATGACTTGAACGCGCGGATAGCCCAACAGCATCCAGCATCGTTTCCGCTTTTTTTCCTGCTTCCTTCACTGAAACATTTTTTCTCAGCAGCAGAGGCATGGCCACATTTTCATGGGCAGTAAATTCTGGCAGCAAATGATGAAACTGATAAACAAATCCTAGATGACGATTCCGAATCAAGCCTTTATCCGCTTCGTTTAGCCTAGCCAGATTTTTGCCACAAATTGCCACATGCCCAGAGGTTGGTCGATCAAGTCCAGCCAGCAGCTGCAGCAGTGTGCTCTTACCAGAACCTGATGCACCAACAACAGCAACCCGTTCTGATGCAGCTACGGTGAAGTTGATATTATTGAGAACCTCCAGTTTTTCCGGTCCTTCATCATAATGTTTGGTTAGAGAAAGGCACTCAAGCACCGGACTATTCATTTCACTACTCATAGCGGAGCGCCTCCGCAGGGTGGATTCTGGATGCTCTCCAGGCAGGATACAGGGTGGCCAGAAAACTCATCATTAATCCTGAAATACTAATTACAGCAACATCTTGCCATTGCAATTGAGATGGTAAATAACTGATAAAGTAAACATCAGGACTGAGAAAATGAATTCCCAGCACACTCTCCAGCCAGCTGACAATTTCAGAAACATTTAATGCTGCGATGATTCCCAGGAAAACTCCAAGCAAGGTACCAATAACACCAATTAATGAGCCCTGAACCATAAAAATACCCATAATCATGCGAGGGCTAGCACCAAACGTCCTGAGTATCGCTATATCACCCTGTTTATCAGTAACCACCATGACCAATGTTGAAACAATGTTAAATGCAGCAACTGCGACAATAAGGGTAAGTAACAGGCCAACCATGGTTTTTTCCATTTGAATCGCCTGAAACAATCGTCCATGGGTTCGTGTCCAGTCTTGTACGTAATAACGCCCTGGCAACTTCATAGCAACGTCCCAGGCCAGTTTTGGTGCAGCAAAAAGGTTATCCATCTTTAATCGAATGCCGGATACTCCTTCTTTTACTCGCATAAACTTGGCTGCATCCTGGATATGGATATAAGCCAGACTGGCATCAAGATCTGCACCTACCGAAAATAGACCCACAACCCGAAAGCGCTTTAATCGTGGAAAAACACCTGCCAGATTGACATTGGCTTCAGGCAAAACCATAGTAACCTTATCGCCAATTGTTACTCCCAAAGCTTGGGCCAACAGCTCTCCCAGCACAATATCAAATTCGTCAGGTCTCAGGTCATCCAGAGTTCCCTGAGCCATATGGTCACTGATAATTGATACTTTTCCTTCATAGGCCGGATCAATACCGTAAACCATAACACCACGAACCTGACCATGGTTGGTCAACATACCCTGAGCATCAATAAATGGTGCAGCTGCCTCAATTCCCGGTGTATCTGGAATATCTTCCAGCATTTTCTGCCAACCTTCCAGCTCTCCCCGGGCATCAGTAATCGTGGCATGGGGCACCATGCCCAAAACGCGCTGTTTAAGCTCCCGGTCAAAACCATTCATTACCGAAAGAACAATAATTAGAACAGCAACCCCCAGCGTCAGCCCTACCATGGATGTGGCAGATATGAAGGAGATAAAGTGGTTCCTTCGTTTAGCCCGCGTGTAACGCAGGCCGATAAATAAAGCTAATGGTCTGAACATAAATGTGTTATTCGCACTGAGTTCGGGCTAATAAAATAAACAGCCACAAACTAAGAGATTAATCTATTCATCACTTTTTGTGGCGAAGCAGTATCTTTCACAATAAATCACAAAGTCCTACCATTATGCCACAAGCCAAAAGGGCTGTATGTGATAACAAAACGTGAACGGCCACAAGTTTTTATAAAAAGTCCGGGCAGAACCCGGACATAACACCGATCACACTATGACTGGTGACGTATTGCCCAGCTACGGTGAATACCAAGACGTCGCTGGAAATCTTTATCAATAGTGGATGATGTCAACTCCACCACGTCAAACTGTTTTTCCAGACTTTTATCAAAGCCAAACCCCCTGAAATTATTCGAAAAATAAAGTACTCCCCCCTTTCTCAAGCGAGCCATGGCAAGCTGAATCAGTTTGACATGATCACTTTGCACATCAAAAGTACCTCTCATCCGCTTGGAATTGGAAAACGTGGGAGGATCCATAAAAATCAAGTCATATTGCCGTTTTTCTGCTTCCAGCCACTCCACACAATTAGCGCGTTCCAGACGGTGCTTTCGATCGCTCAACCCGTTCAAAGAAAAATTCTTGCGCCCCCATTCCAAATAGCTATTGGACAGATCAACACTGGTGGTACTGGCCGCGCCGCCAACACCAGCATGAACTGACGCAGAAGCGGTATAACAAAACAGGTTAAGAAAATCCTTGCCTTCAGCCTCTTGATAAATGCGCTTGCGCATTAATCGGTGATCCAGAAACAATCCTGTATCCAGATAATCTTTCAAATTAACCAATAAACGGCAATTACCTTCCTTAACCTCAAGCAACTCTCCTGATTCATTCTGTCGGCCGTATTGCTTAGTACCCGATTGACGTTCACGTCGCTTAAAGACCACATGGCTCTCCGGAATGCCAAGCACAGCGGGCACCACTTCCAAAGCTTCCAGTAATCTCTGTTGTGCCTTTTCGGGATCAATAGATGATGGTGCAGAATATTCCTGAACATGAGCCCAATCTCCATAAAGATCAACAGCAATAGCATATTCAGGCATATCTGCATCATACAGCCGATAACACTCAACACCCTGCTTTCTGGCCCATTTCCCCATCAAACGCAGGTTTTTCGCTAAGCGATTGGCAAACATCGTTGCCCCTGGTGAACCAGAAGGCTTCACCGCTACTTTTTGTGCTGATAATTCAGGCTGATTGAGCGATTGCTCACGAATATCATATAAGAACAATTTACACGGCAATGCCCCATTATATAGTGAGTACTGTTTCCTTGGACTGAGTCCCATACTACGGCATAGTTGCGGTGCAGCAGTAAATATACCCACCTGCCATCCTGGGCACTGGCTTTTCAGTTTTTCCCCTAGATGCTTATAGAAATAAACAAGACTGGCTTCATTTCCCATTCTCTCACCATAAGGAGGGTTAGAAATAGCCAGCCCAGGCTTAACACCTTCTACTTTCAGACTTCCCAGCTCCTGTTGTTTTATTGATATATAACGAGCTAGCCCGGCCCGCTCAATATTGGCTCTGGCACGCCCAACAACTTTTGCTATACCTTCATAGCCAACAATCGCCGGTAATTTTTCAGACAGACCAATTTGTCTGCGTTCACGGGCTTCGGCAAGCACATTGAGCCAGATTTTTGGGATATGCCCCAACCACTTATCGAAGCCAAAACGAGCTCTTAACAGACCAGGGGCAATATCTGCTGCCATCATTGCCCCTTCAATCAAGAAGGTGCCAGAACCGCATAAAGGATCAAGCAGGGTACCACCCTTTTTTGCTATTTCTGGCCATCCTGACCGTAACAAAATAGCTGCTGCCAAATTCTCTTTCAGTGGAGCCTCGCCGGCCTCCAACCGATATCCCCTTTGGTGCAAACTCTGGCCAGACAAATCAATGGATATATAAGCAACCTCGTTACGGGCATGTACATTAATTCGCACATCTGGTTTCGCAGCGTTAACCATTGGTCGCCAGCCATAATTCGCTCGCAATTGATCAACAATGGCATCCTTAACCACCTGAGCCCCATAACGGGTATGCTGAATATCGGGGGTAGAGCCTGAAAAGTCCACTCGAAAACTGGTTTCCTGTCCAAGGTGATCACTCCAGTCAATAGACTGAACACCAAGATAGAAGCTCTCTTGATGACTGGAAGCAACTTCTCTCAAACGGTATAAAATCCGACTGGCCAGCCTTGACCACATACAGCAACGATAAGCCAACTCCATATTGCCACTAAAGCTAACACCCGCTACTGTTTCTTGGATATTTGCAGCACCCAGCTGAGCCAGCTCCATGGCTAAAAGCCCTTCTAACCCCTTGGGACAGCTCGCAAATAAAGAAATAGAAGTAGAACTCATCTGGTTATTCCAAAATAAAATATAAAAGAGTGTCGTTATTCATATTTAACAGTCGACATCCCTGCTAATATTGGATAAACAATACTCATCCACTTTTCGTTCGGTAACTCGCTCTAGGGCTTGACCAGCAAACAACGAGATAGCCCGATTAAAAAATAGCTGTGAAAACGCTAATAATGCCATAGGCATCAGAAATGAAATTAATGATGAACCACCAAGAGGCAGTAACACCATGATGAAAAGACAAAAAAGGGATAAGTCTGATAGGGCATATACCAAAGGCTATCAGACAGGCGTTTCTGGCCGCTCCAAGGATATCTGCCCTCATGAAGATCCGCAACTTCGACAGGCCTGGTTAACTGGCTGGCGAGAAGGCCGGTGTGATAACTGGGACGGGATGACTGGAATCTCCGGCGTCCACAGGATGTCTGAAAACCTGCACCTATAACCTATTAACCTATAAATTTATAGCGGATCCTGAGGCCCCGGCTAATCCGGGGTTTCCGAAAAAAAGAAAGGGGCTGAATTAAGAATCAAGTATCGCAGGAGTAAACACCTTCCGCCGCTTCACGTATCAGGCCTGGCCCTTTAAAAATAAAGCCTGAATAGATCTGTACCAGACTCGCACCCGCATTGATCTTCGCTGCTGCTGCTTCAGCACTATCAACACCTCCAACCCCAATTATTGGCAGCTTTCCCGAAAGCTCACTGGACAATGTTTTTATTACTTCTGTGGACCGTTCTGCCAATGGAGCACCACTGAGACCTCCAGCTTCATCAGCATGTTTAAGTCCTTTCACAGCCTCCCGAGACAGTGTGGTATTGGTTGCAATAACACCATCCATTCCATGATCAATCAGCTCTTTTGCTATGTCAGCAATCTCTTCATCAGTCATATCTGGCGCAATTTTAACCGCCAGAGGGACTGTTCGGCCATACTTGTTTTCCAGTATTAGCTGCTCTTTCTTTAGTGCCCCAAGTAGTGCTTTAAGAGATTCGCCAAACTGCAATTTCCTTAGCCCAGGTGTGTTCGGGGAAGACAAATTAACTGCAACATAATCAGCATCGGGATAGACTTTACGAAGACAAGTCAGATAGTCGTTAGTAGCCTCTTCAACCGGCGTACTGAAATTCTTACCAATATTAATGCCTATAACACCCTGATACCGGCATTTGCGAACGTTATCGATAAGATGATCAACCCCTAGGTTATTGAACCCCATCCGATTAATAATGGCTTGCTTGTCTACCAACCTGAACAACCGGGGCTTGGGGTTACCTGGCTGTGGCTTTGGCGTTACAGTGCCGAGCTCTACAAAACCAAAACCAAGCCCACCGATACCATCAATACAGTCAGCATTTTTATCGAGGCCTGCAGCCAAACCCACCGGATTCTGGAAAACCAACCCCATCACTTCTCTGGGCTTAGACGGCACATCCGGAGAAAAAAACTTACTCAAACCAAGGCGATTGCCTGCACCAATCATATCAAGAGCCATATCATGGGCCGTTTCAGCAGACAATCGGAATAGCAAGTTTCGAGCAAGCTGGTACATGGCAAATCCGCAAATCCAGATAAAATTTTCGAAATTATACGGATTACAACGGGAGATACCACACCGGCTCAATAGAATTTATCAGAACGATCAAAAACCCATCTACTTTTACAAAAAAAGTAGATGGCTAGGCTTGGGAACACAACTTACTCATGACATGAGTGAATAGTAGATTGAACCAAATCAAGCAACTCTCTATTAGCAACAGTAAACATTGCTAAATCAGGCTGATTTGCCGAGCGTATTTCATTCAATATACCTTGCCAACGCGTCACCAATGGATGGTGCTGCATCATCCATTGATCGAGTTGTTTTTCAAGATCTTCACTGGACTCAGGCATATTCAACAAAGCAATAGTTAATTCTCTCTGCTGCCAGCTCAACTCATCACGAACACTATCAGTTGCTAAAGATTGCCAATGATTGACAGCATCAAAAGCCCCCAGTTCGTTATTATACCATTCCAACTCCAGACGTTGGCCAACAGCAAAGTATGTCCTGGCGACTTTTTCCAAAGGCTTACCTCTTTGGTCTGATGCCTGAATAACTGGCAGCGCGCTTAATAGATAACGATGACCAGCTACAAGTAGGGCAAGATCTTCAGGAGCCCCATTCTCAGTCATCCGGTTTATCTTTTCATCAAGCAGTTGTTTTTCTTTTTCTCCAAGATAGTCCGCAAAACAAACAATAAAGCTCTGTACTCGAGGGCAATAATGGGACACACATTCCGATGCTACCAGCTCCTGGCGCTTAACTCGAAGAAACCAGCGACTTGCCCTTCGAGCTAACTTAATCAATGAGGCCATCATCTGGGATTGCAGCTCACTGGGTATTTTATTATCCAGGGACTCGATCTGCTCCCAGTATTTCTCTATATAGAAAACATCACGGCTCACAAGAAAGGCACGGGCTATTTCAGCTGCGCCTGCACCTGTGGTTTGCTGAAGCCGGTGAACATAAGTAATCCCCATCATATCCACTAGCCTATTAGCCACCTGAGTTGAGATAATTTCATTGCGCAACCGGTGGTGGGCCATTTCAGATTTAAAACGATCCACAAGGACTTTAGGGAAGGCTGTACTGAGCTCTTGAACCAGATACTCATCATCAATAATGTCTGATTTCAACAACTCTTCCTTAAGGTCAGATTTGCTATAGGAAATCAAGAGTGATAGCTCTGGGCGGGTCAAGGTCTGTCCGGCACTCTCTCTTTCTGCAAGCGCCTCGTTATCCGGCAAAAACTCTATGGCACGATCCAGTTTACCAAGCCCCTCCAAGTACTCAATAAAACGCCGGTATTCCTCCATTTTATACTTCACTTCAGCCTGAGCCAGAGATATAGCCTGTGCCTGACGATAATTGTTCATCAAAACCAAACTGGAAACATCTTCGGTCATAGCTTCCAGTAACTCATTTCTCTGTTTAGTAGTCATATCTCCACTGGCAACAACATCATTCAGCAGTATTTTGATATTCACTTCATGGTCTGAACAATCCACACCTGCAGAATTATCAATAAAGTCTGTATTCATTGCCCCATCTTGCAGAGCATACTCCACTCGACCCAGTTGGGTTAATCCCAAATTGCCCCCTTCACCGACCACTTGTGCCCTTAACTCACAACCATTGATTCGCAGAGGATCGTTGGCTTTATCCCCCACATCAGCATGACTTTCTGTAACGGCCTTAATATAAGTGCCAATACCACCATTCCAGATTAGATCTACCGGTGCTCTTAATAAGGCTCTGATAAGCTCATTAGGGGTTAGTCTGTTTGATTTGATATCAAATTTTTCTTTCATCTCAAGTGAGATAGGAATGGATTTGGCACTACGAGAAAATATGCCACCACCATTGGATATCAGTGAGGCATCGTAATCTTGCCAACTGGAACGGGGTAACTCAAACAGCCTTTTTCTTTCCAGATAACTGACATCAGGATCAGGCTTTGGGTCAACAAAAATATGCATATGGTTAAAAGCGGCAACCAAAGCGATGGATTCAGATAAAAGCGTGCCATTACCAAAAACATCCCCAGCCATATCACCAATTCCGATAACAGAAACTGTATCGGATTGCACATCAATTCCTTTTTCTCGGAAATGACGCTGAACAGAAACCCATGCACCTTTTGCGGTAATACCCATTTTTTTATGGTCGTAACCTGCACTGCCTCCTGAGGCAAAAGCATCCCCAAGCCAAAAGCCATACTCTTCAGCTATCTGGTTAGCAATATCCGAAAATGTAGCAGTCCCCTTATCAGCTGCCACAACCAGATAAAAATCATCGTCGTCATAATGAACTACCTGACTAGGGTGAACGACCTCACCTTCCACCAGGTTATCAGAAACATCCAGTAAAGCCCTGATAAATGTTTTGTAACAATCTACCCCCTCAGCCAGAAAGGCTTCTCTATTACTGGGTGCTGGTAGCTGCTTCGGAGCAAACCCACCCTTTGCCCCCACAGGCACAATCAGTGCGTTTTTTACCTGCTGGGCTTTTACCAAGCCAAGTACCTCAGTACGAAAATCCTCAATTCGATCAGACCAGCGCAATCCACCTCGAGCAACTTTTCCACCCCTTAAATGAACTCCTTCTACCCTGGGTGAATATACGAAAATTTCATACATCGGAGTGGGTTTTGGAATACCTTCAATATCTCTCGGTGAGAGCTTTAAGGAAATATAAGGTTTTGGCTGTCCCTGTTCATCATCCTGATAAAAATTAGTTCTCAGAATTGCTGAAATAACACTTTGCAAACGGCGAATGACATGGTCTTCACTGAGTACCGTGACATCATCCAAAGCTTCCAATATTGATTTCTGAATTTGCTGCTGTTTTGCCAGACGCTGGGTTTTTGATAGATCAATTGCTGGATCAAAACGGACTTCGAAAAGCTCCACCAGCATTTGGGTAATTGCTATGTTGTTACAAAGGGTTTCAGCAATATAAGTTTGGCTAAAACCGAGCCTGATCTGTTTTAAATAGCGGGCACAGGCTCTTAACATAGTCACTTTCCGCCAGCTCATACCTGCAGCCAGAACCAAGCGGTTAAATCGGTCATTTTCTGCCTGATTCGTCCAGACTTTTTCAAATGCTTCACGGAATACCGGTGCTATTTTTTGAATATCTACTTCCGCATTTTCCCCCAGGCTTAAGAGGAAATCATGAATCCAGATAACTTCACCATTGCTTTTACGAACCACATAGGGGTATTCACCTAAAACCCTTAACCCGAGGTTTTCGATAATTGGAATTTGATCTGCCAACGGCAACGGTTCAACGAAGTGATATAGTTTAAAGTGTATTTGGCCAGGCTTATCGTTCAGGGAACGGTAAAAACACATTGAGAGTGGAAATCCGTTTTTGATCTCTTCAAAGTGCCTAACGTCTTCCAGGGCAGACTGGGGAGAAAATGCTTCTCTATAACCCGCACTAAACCCTTCAGCATAAGAGGAGACTAGCTGGTTACCTTTAGCCTCCCCATAAGATTCTAGAGCTGCCGATGAGAAATCGTCTTCCCAGCTCAAAGCAGCCAGAGCGATCTCTTCATTAATGCTTTTACGGTTATAATCAACCCGGCCCCTTAATTTCAAAATAAAATGAACCCGGGCCAATATTGATTCAGAAAAATAGGTCGTAAATTCTGAGTCGATGGCCTGCAGCCTGTTACGAAGAATCCCTTCAACACGGGTTCGAAAACTGGTGCTGTATATATCCCTCGGCACGAACACCAATACAGAGCAGAAAGGTCCATAAGCATCTTGCCGAATAAATATTTTAACCTGCTTCCTCTCTTGAATCCTTAAAATCGCCATTACTGTCTCATAGAGCTGATCCTGTGGCGTTTGAAATAGTTCATCCCGCGGAAATATTTCCAGAATCTGATATAGCTCTTTACCATGGTGACTATTTGGTTTCAGGCCTGATCGGGCAATAATTGCTTGAATTTTGTGGCAGATATAAGGAATGTTCAGTGGGCTTTTTCTATATACCGGAGAGGTGAATAGACCCACTATTCTGCTCTCAGAAATAATATGTCCATTTTCGTCAAATTGGCGAACAGAGATAAAATCAGGATAGGCTGGCCTGTGAACACTGGAACGGGCAGCTGCCTTGGAAAAAGACAGCCGTTCCTGGTGTTGAAAAAAGTCCTTTTCGGCAAAAGGCTCAAGCTCAAGTCGCCCAACTTCCCCTTGCGACATAGGCCGAAGTAATCCTAACAAGCTATCAGGTGAGCGAACTACAGCGTTTTTATCACCTCTTTGAACTACTCGAAGCTCTTCGAAGCCAAGAAAAGTAAAGTTATCTGATAGCAGCCATTCAAGAAATTCTCTAACCTCACCAGGCTCAGACTCATCAATACTATCAACAAGTGCAGCAACTTTGTTTCTGATTGGCTTATGATCATCAACAACCCGAACTACGTCAGCTAAAACAGCAACCAATTGCTCTTGCAGATCAGCCAGCTCTTCTTCACTTTCAATTCTGTCTATCTCAACATAGATAAAGGCTTCACGAGCTGCATTGACTTGCTCTCCACCAGAAAAAGCCATTTCATGATGCAGATTTCGAAGGCACTCAAAAGAACCATTTCTAATGAGATGGATCTCAGTTCCGTAATCATTCAGCTTCATCCGCACAGAGTCTACCAAAAATGGCATATCTCGATGCATAATCCGAATAACCGAATGGGTGGAATGCCAGCCATGATGAGCGTGATTGGGGTTAATTATCTCTATTTTTGGACATGACAGATCATGACTCTGCATAAAGTTCCAGAACGACAGCGTTGAACTCAACAACTGGCGCCTGTCATCACCCAGCAAATCCTTACGGGTATCCATAGAATAAAAGCGGTAGACAAAGTCTTTTAGACTTGTTAATTGCTCTGGTTTTACTTGAGAACTTAACTCTTCTAATAGCTTATCCAGGGTCTCTTGACGTTCCTGTGTTTCCAGGTAGCCCATCCTTGCGTCTCCATACAAAAACACTTCTCCTATTTTCAAGGTAGACCATGGCGCTCTATAAACCTATATTAAGCTTTGTAGTGCACAACCTTCTCAGGAATGCCATTATGTTGACACTACCTGATATCAGTAGTGTCAACTGTAGGTAAATAACTTTTCAGAAAGTTGCAGGTAGCCCTCTGCCTCAACTATTTTTCAAGACCTGAGCAATCTATATGTGCTCTTACGGGCCCTATAAATGGCCTTTGGGTTTCCGGAGAGAGATCAGAACTTCTGAAAACAACTCAAACCGGGCAGGATGCAAATTGACGCCGATGATAAATTTCTATGTCTACTAGCAATGTGCTGAGCCAACTCAGAGAGTACCTTTCTGCATGCGTTATTGGCCAGGAACACCTGGTTAATCGTCTGTTGATCGGACTTTTGGCTGATGGCCACCTTCTCGTTGAAGGCGCTCCAGGACTGGCTAAAACCCGGGCAATCAAAGCGATGGCTGATGGCCTGGAAGCGAATTTTCACAGGGTTCAGTTCACACCGGATCTACTACCTGCTGATGTGACAGGAACAGAAATATATATTCCTGAAGACAGCAGTTTTCGGTTCCAGCCTGGGCCAATATTTCATAATCTCCTGCTTGCGGATGAAATTAACCGGGCTCCTGCCAAAGTACAATCAGCCTTATTGGAGGCTATGGCAGAGAGACAAGTCAGTGTCGGGCGAAAAACCTACCCACTCCCTAGGGTATTCATGGTTATGGCGACTCAAAACCCTATAGAGCAAGAGGGTACCTACCCACTACCAGAAGCGCAGCTTGACCGTTTTCTAATGCATGTCAAAGTCGGGTATCCATCCGTAAATGCTGAAAGAAAAATTCTTCGCCTCGCCCGTGGTGAAGCCATGAAACAAATGCCCAAAAAGCCAGAAGAACTGATCAAGCAAGCCCACATTCTGGAAGCGCGACAGCAAGTTCTTGCCACCCATATGGAGCCCGTTGTCGAGGAATATATCGTACAGCTGATAAACGCAACCCGAAATCCGGAGCCTTATCGCGCAAAACTGGCCAACTGGCTTGAATACGGAGCAAGCCCAAGGGGCACAATTGCCCTTGACCGATGTGCCAGAGCCAATGCCTGGCTGGCTGGCAGAAATTACGTCAATCCAGATGATGTTCAGGCTGTTGCCCATGATGTCTTAAGGCACCGTATTCTGTTGTCTTTTGAAGCAGAATCTGAAGGGAAGGACACCGATAAAATAATTGATTTGCTGTTAAAGGTTGTACCAGTCGCTTGATAGGCCAGGAGAAAGTTCAACCTATGAGTAGTGTATACACTGATCTGGCAGACCTGGTTCAGCTACGGTTTAAAGCCCGAAACCTTCAACTATTCAGGAATATACTATCCAAAAGCCAATTGGCTGGAGGTATCCAGTCCCCTTTCAAAGGCAGGGGCATTGACTTTGATGAGGTCAGGGCATACCAACCTGGAGATGACATCCGATCTATTGACTGGCGGGTAACGGCTCGTCGCTCCAAACCCCATACCAAAATTTTCCGGGAAGAGCGTGAGCGACCGGTTCTTATCGTTCTCGACCAGAGCCACTCTCTATTTTTTGGCAGTCAACTGAATTTTAAATCCGTCACAGCGTGCGAAAGCGCATCAATATTAGCCTGGGCGACACTTCTACACGGCGACCGAATAGGTGGTGTCATATTCAATGAGAAGGAAGTCCATACTATTCGCCCAAAATGCTCAAAAGTGTCACTGATGCATTTTTTCAGACAGTCTGAAAAAATGAATAAAGCCTTGCATATTTCCTCCATGCCAGCAACACCACCTTCAGGTTACCTGTCCAAGGCGCTCCACCACGCCAGACGAGTTTCTCACCCAGGCACCCAGCTTTTTGTCATCAGTGATTTCAAAAACATAGATATAGACGCTATACGTGTCCTCTCACAGTTAAAGCGTCATTGTGAGGTCATGGCGATACAGGTATCAGACCCTCTGGAAACAGACTTACCAGACCCTGCCTGTTATGTTGTAACCAATGGTACCCACAGATACACCCTTGACAGCCGTCAGATTTCACAACGCCATCGTTTCCGTGAACAACAAAAGAAGCAGATGGAACAGCTCCAGTCTCAGCTAAATGAATTCAGGATACCCTTGGCTCAACTATGTTCAGGTGAAAACACTGCCGATCAGCTGCTATCCTATTTTTCTCCCAAGAAGCATGGTTCACTGCGTGGTACTGCAAACAAATGACAAATAAGACTTTTCTAGCATCGCCTAGCAAGATATGGCCTCTAACAATGATCAATTTCTCTTGCAGGTTCGACAAGAGTCGACAGGAGTAAAAAGAGCATGGATCAGCAAGCCATCTTAGATCAGCTACGCCCAAATTATTTACCAGACCCAGTCAGTTACTGGCCTTTGGCAATAGGTTGGTGGTTTATTATTGGCTGTCTGTTTATTGCAATCTGCATAGTTATCTTATTGACTATCAGAAGCTATAGAAAAAATCGTTATCGATCAGTAGGACTGAAAAAAGCCAGCCTTATTTTTCAACAATATAACTCTCACGGCCAAAAGCGCCAATTTGCCCATGAGTGCAACCGGCTGCTAAAACTGGTAGCTCTGAAAGCCTTTCCCCGCCAGGATATAGCCCAGTTAAACGGTGAAGAATGGCTTGATTTTTTATATCGGTCTTCGGGGAACCCCCTGTTTAAAAGTCCTGAAGCTTCAGCTCTGGGTAGTGACCGCTTCAAACCTGACCAAGAACTTAATGTGGAACAGCTGCACAAGCTGACAAAGAGCTGGATTAAAAAACACCATGCTTGAACTGGAATGGCCCTGGGTATTTTTGGCAATACCAATACCTCTGATGATATACAAACTGGTCACGCCCGCAGCACAAACGGGTGTTCAGGCCCTGCGTATTCCATTTTATCGGGAGCTGGTTAACAACACCGCAGCGAGCCAGCCTACCAACACTAAAAATAGCAAACATAGCCTTTGGGCCCTTTGGGCTATATGGCTGCTGTTACTACTGGCAGCCAGTCAACCAAAATGGCAGGGTGACCCAGTTCAGTTAAAAGGCTCTGGGAGAGACCTGATGTTAGCCGTTGATCTATCGGGCAGCATGGAAATTAGGGATATGGAGTTGAATAATGTTGTCGTAGACCGGCTAACCGCTACAAAACATGTATTAACTGACTTTATTGAGCGTCGCTGGGGGGACCGACTAGGGCTTATTTTATTTGGCACCCAGGCTTATTTGCAGACACCACTGACGTTTGACCGAAAAACAGTTAAAACACTGATGGACGAAGCCAATATCGGTATGGCGGGCAATAAAACGGCTATTGGCGATGCTCTCGGTCTTGCCGTTAAACACCTACGGAACCGGCCTGAAGATAGCCGAGTACTGATTTTATTAACCGATGGCGCAAATACTGCCGGGCAAATCATGCCGGTTCAGGCAGCCAAATTAGCACAAGAGAAACAGATAAAAATCTACACCATTGGTATGGGTGCTGAAGAAATGATTCAGCCTGGCCTTTTTGGTTCATCCATAGGAGCCAGAAAAGTTAACCCATCAGCAGACCTCGATGAACATACCCTGAAAGAAATTGCAGACCTGACAGGTGGCCGTTATTTCAGAGCTCGCAATACTGATGAACTTAATCAAATCTATCAGTTACTTGATCAACTGGAACCCGTTGATCAGGACGAAGAAACCTTTCGTCCCAGCAAGGCACTCTACCTATGGCCCCTGGCTTTGGCTCTGATAATAAGCTTGATTATGGCTACTGGCCAGATTTGGATAGCTCCGAAGAATTACAGTCGGAGAAAAATATAATGCTGCTGGACAACTTTCATTTTCTTCGGCCTCTCTGGCTGGCGGTGATTATCCCCTGTGTCATCATGGTCATCTTACTATGGCGGCAAAAGTCCCAACAAAATAACTGGCGGAAAGTCATAGCACCGCACCTGCTCCAGCACCTGTTGCAAGGCAATGAAAAACGTCAAGAAAAACTGCCACTAATTGCTCTCACAATCGGCTGGATTATTACCTGTATTGCCCTTGCAGGCCCAACCTGGCAAAAAGTTGCCGTTCCTGTCACTAAAAGCCAAGCTCCTTTGGTTGTTGTAGCAGACATGTCTTATAACATGCTTGCCAATGACATTAAGCCAAACCGACTGACTCGTTTAAGATACAAATTGCTTGACCTTTTTCAGAAAAGAAAGGAAGGACTTACAGCCCTGGTTGTCTATGCTGGCTCAGCCCATACGGTGGCACCACTGACTGATGACAACCGCACACTGGCAAACCTGGTCAATGCATTAAGTCCTGAAATCATGCCATCCCCAGGTAACTCACCCTCTAGCGGGATCGAAATAGCAAATAACCTATTACAACAAGGAATAGGAAAAGCGGGCAATATTGTACTGATTACTGATCATGTTTCTGATATCGAAACCCGAAAGATTGAGTCGGTGCTAAAGAATTCTGGCCACAGGCTTTCAATTATAGGCATTGGCTCTGAGCAGGGCGGCCCAATTCCGTTACGCAAAGGTGGTTTTCTTAAGGACAATCAGGGCAAGATTGTCATCCCGCAGCTAGAAAAAGACAATTTGATCCACCTGGCCAACAAAGCCAATGGTAAATACCATGAACTCAGCCTGGATGACACTGACCTGAATGCTGTACTTCCCAAAAACGAAAAAAACAGCGATACCATTGAAGTGGACAGACAGTTTGATCAATGGCATGACGCCGGATTTTGGCTTGTTCTACTCTTGCTACCTTTAGCCCTTGGCGCCTTCAGGCGAGGCTGGGTAACTGTGGTTCTAGTCGCAGTCATTTACTCTCCTACACCACCCGCTATGGCTCTTGACTGGTCATCACTGTGGAAAAATGAAAATCAGCGGGGAGCAGAAGCTCTCAGCAATGGTCAGGCGGCACAGGCAGCAGAACTTTTCACTGATCCCAAATGGAAAGCAGAGGCCATGTATCAGGATAAAAAATATCAGGCAGCAGCCGAGTTATTTGGTACAACGGATACGCCTGCTGACTCTTACAATAAAGCCAATGCCCAAGCCAAAGCAGGCAAACTTCAGGATGCAATCAATAGTTATGACAAAGCACTTGAGCAACTATCAAAAGCTACTACTCAGGATGCTGGCAAAGATAAGTTAAAAGACGATATTGAATTTAATAAATCTTTGGTGGAAAAACTGCTGCAAAACCAGCAGGAACAACAAGACCAGCAAGATAACTCACAAAATCAACAAGATCAGCAGCAGAACAAGAAAGACCAACAGAACCCATCTCAAGGTGATAATCAACAAAACAATGATCAACAGAATCCAGAACAGGATCAACAAAACCAAGACAAACCTCAGCAGGGTGACAGCCAGCAAGACCCTCAAAAACCGCAAGAGAATGATAACAATACTAAAGATGAACAACCTGACAGTTCATCACAGCAACCTGAATCAAAAAATGATGACTCTAAAGACAATCAAAAATCAGACTCCCAGAACAACGAACAAACTAATAACGATGATATAGAAACCGAGGAGCAATCAGCCAGCGAAGATGAAACACCGTCAACACCTGATGAACAGGCTCTCGAGAGCTGGCTTAGGACAATTCCTGATGATCCTGGCGGTTTGTTAAGAAGAAAATTTTTGCAACAGCGTGAACAAGAGCAAAGAGAGAGACAGGAACAAGCATGGTGATGATTCAAAAGAGAACTATCAACCCAAGGATCATAGCCTATCTGCTGCTGTTTCTACTGATCCTCACAAAGCAATCATTCGCGTCATTCAGTGCTTCAGTTGATCGCACGACTATAGCAATTCACGAAACCTTTGAACTGAGTTTGAGAACAGACTCCGACAGCAGCAATACCCCTGACTTCAAAGCCCTGGAAAAAAACTTTGATATTCTTGGGACTCGTCAAAGCAGGCAAGTTCGAATCATCAATGGCCGCAGTGAATCCTGGCGTGAGTGGACAGTGACACTCTCTCCTAAAAGAAAGGGGAACCTGGCAATCCCTGAATTAGCGCTGGGCAACGAACGATCTACCCCCATCAATATTGCAGTTAGAGACAGTTCAACAGGTAGCCAGGACAATGTTGCCAGTATTAGCCCTGTTTTTATGCGTGCGGAGCTCGACAACGAACAAATTTACATCCAGCAACAAGCTGTTTTAACCCTTAAGATTTTCCACAGGGTAAACCTATACGATGACAGCCGCTTATCGCCATTAGAAATCGAAGATGCCATAGTTCAGCAACTGGGAGAGACCAAAAAATATGAATCGGTCATAGAAGGAACCCGTTACGGTATATTTGAGCTGAAGTTTGCAATATATCCTCAAAAAGCCGGAAGTCTGACAATCCCCACGATGACATTCACTGGCACAATGGCAGACAGAAGAGACCCCTTTGGGGGTGTTTTCTCCATGGGGGGGAAACCCATCGTAGCCAGATCGCCAGAAATACTGTTGTCCGTGCAAGAACAGCCCACCGACTACCCTGGACCAACTTGGCTGCCAGCAAAAAAGCTGACTCTCAAAGAGTCATGGAGCCAACCTGTTGACTCCATAAAAGTAGGTGATGCCATTACTCGCACAATTACAATGGAAGCAGAGGGACTTAACGCCGCCCAACTTCCTCCACTAAACCTACCCAGTCCTTCAGGTGTCAATAGTTATCCGGATCAGTCATCCGCTGAAGACATCCCTACACCAAATGGTGTAATTGGCAAGCGTATTTCTGCCATCGCAATGGTGCCAACAGAAGCGGGCAATATTGAATTACCACCTATTAATGTGACCTGGTTTGATACACAGCAGAAAGTGATTAAACAGGCCAGTATACCTGGTCAAATAATCAAGGTTTTGCCCGCAGAAAACTATGAGCTCATCCAGCCCTTCAAAGCTGTTACAGTTCCAGATAAAACAGAGGAGCCTGTGACCACTGTCGAGGAAGTCAATGTTGAAAGCACTCGCTCCTCAAACTATTGGAAATGGATTGCTGCAGCCCTTGCTGGCCTATGGCTGATAACAGGCGTGATTCTTTGGATCTTCTTGAGAAAATCGCGCCAATACACACAAAGCACACCCGTTGGCTCCATAAAGCCTGAACAACGTGCAACATCTAAAACATCAAACGAAGCAGCAGCCTATCAAGAACTGGAAAAAGCCTGCCTGAATACTGACAAGCCAGAGATCATTCTTGAGAACTTGAAAAACTGGTGTCGTGTATTTTTAAACGAACCTGAGCTTAAAACCATCCAGGAGTGCGTTGATCGGCTCGGTTCTGAAGAATTAAAATCACTGTGTGCCAAAATTGATGCAGAGCTTTACTCCAATCAGCCCAGCCAGATATCTGGTGAAGAGTTGCTGAATGAATGTAGAAAAGCTAAACAATTATACAAAAAAGAAACAACAGAGGAGCTTACAGAGCTTTACCCAGGATAGATAAAACCTAAAATTCCGTTATGAGCCTAGGTTTGATTAGTATAATAATCGCCCCTTCTAATAACTTTTAGAAGAGGCGACGGGTTTAATTCTTATTAATAAAACACAGATCATCAATCATAGTTGATGATCATAAGCTTTTATTAACGACCTCATATACATCAGTAGATAACTGGGGTTCCTGCTTGATACGTTCCAGCGCTTTTTTCATACGCTGTTGACAACCAGGTTCGTATTTTTTCCAACGTGTCAATGGTTGTAAAAGGCGAGATGCCAACTGAGGGTTTTTGTTATCAAACTCAATCACCAGATCAGCAAGGAACTGATAAGCAGCCCCATCGTCGCTGTGGAACCTCACCATATTTTGAGTAAATGCGCCAATGAGCGCTCTCAGCTTGTTTGGACTGGTTACATCAAACCGTTCATGCTTCATCAAAGACTGCACATGTTCGAGTGTTCCCAGCTCACTACTTGCGGCCTGAACACTAAACCATTGATCCATAACATTGGCATCATCCTGATAACGACGCAAAAAGTCAGCCAGTAAATCCTCTACTGCCTGCTGATCATGTTTTTCAGCATTCACAACACAAGAAAGCGCTGCAAACCGATCGGTCATATTGCCAGATTGCTGGTACTGTTTCTCTGCAATGTCCAGATAATCGTTATTATCAATTGCTACAAGATAACCGAGGCAAATATTCTTTAATGTTCTTTCGGCAATATCTGCGGCCTCTGGTTTATAGGGTTTATCTTGACTCAGTGCTCTCCAAAGATTTAACAGCTCTGATTGATAAGCTTTGGCAACAGCCTGTTTAATCTGCTTACGAGCTTTGTGGATTAGCTCGGGCTGGATACTAGCTGATTGCTCTGCTATGGCGGCCTCAGATGGCAGCATTAACATTTCTGCCTTAACTGCCAGATCCAGCGTTGTATCAGCGATCACATGGCCAAAAGCCCCAATAAGTTGCTGATCCGGTTGCCCGGTTTCACCTTGAGCCATAACCTCTATCAACTGATTGATTTCAGCCATTGCCAGACGTTGGCAAGCATCCCAGCGGTTAAAACTGTCTGAATCATGCCGCATTAAGAATACTAACTCATCCTTGCTATAAGGGTAATGCAGGCGTACAGGTGCAGAAAACCCTCTGAGCAAAGAAGGGACAGGTTTACAAGGCATGTTGTCAAACAGGAAAGTTTCCTTACTGCTTTTAATATCCAGCACCTGCTCTTTTTGCCCCTGTTCGTTCAGGGCAAGAGATTTACCCTCACTGTCCAGCAATGCCAGTTTCAACGGAATATGGAATGGTTCCTTTGTTTCCTGACCTGGGGTAGAAGGACAACTTTGCTCAATAGTCAGGGCATAATGGCCTGTTTTCTCGTCAAAATCATCCATTACTGTTATAACCGGGGTACCAGACTGACTATACCACCGTCTAAACTGCCCCAGATCCTTACCACTGGCATCTTCCATTGCCTTGATAAAGTCTTCGCAAGTGACTGCCTGACCATCATGACGCTGGAAGTAAAGGTCTGAGCCCTTACGGAAAGCATCCTCTCCCAAAAGGCTATGAATCATTCGGACAACTTCTGCGCCTTTTTCATAGACTGTTACAGTATAGAAATTAGAAATTTCCATATAGGACTCAGGTCTTACCGGGTGAGACATTGGGCCAGCATCTTCAGCAAACTGTGCTGTCCTGAGCATAGCTACATCTTCAATACGCTTAACCCCACGGGAGTTCATATCAGCAGAGAACTCACTGTCTCTGAAGACGGTAAAACCTTCTTTCAGGCTTAACTGAAACCAGTCACGGCAAGTGACCCGATTACCCGACCAATTATGGAAGTATTCATGGGCAACAATAGCTTCAATACGCTGATAACGGGCATCGGTTGCCGTCTCAGGACTTGCCAGTACACAAGATGAGTTGAAAATATTCAGCCCCTTGTTTTCCATAGCACCCATATTGAAATGATCGACAGCTACGATCATAAAGATATCCAGGTCGTATTCACGACCATAAACCTCTTCATCCCATTTCATCGATTTTTTCAGCGATGTCATGGCATGGTCACACTTATGGATATTGTGGGCTTCAGTGAAAATCCTTAACTTAACTTCCCGACCCTTCATTGTCGTATATGAATCTTCAATATGCTGTAAGTCACCAGCAACCAGAGCAAAGAGATAACTCGGTTTTTTAAAGGGGTCCTCCCACTTAACCCAATGACGACCACCGGGCAGTTCCCCACAAGCCACATCATTACCATTTGCCAGCAGTACTGGATAACGCTCTTTATCTGCTATTACCTTGGTAGAAAAGGTCGACATCACGTCTGGACGATCTAGGTAATACGTTATTTTTCTAAACCCTTCTGCTTCACACTGGGTGCAAAACATACCATTGGATTTATAAAGTCCTTCAAGAGAGGTGTTTTCCTGAGGCTTTATACGGTTTTTTATCTCCAGGACAAATTGGTCTCGGTCGATTGGGATCGTTAAATCAGTAGTACCCTGACGGTACTCATCCTCAGCCAGAACACGACCATCAATGCTGACACTTAACAACTCAAGTTCGATACCACTGAGCACCAGATCGGCAAAACCAGCCTGGCTTGTTTTTTCATTCTGGCGTATCAGTAATGTTGACGTTACGAGAGCATGATCTTCATGAAGATCAAATACCAGATCCGTCTTGTCAATCCAGTAATCTGGCGCCTTATAATCCTTTAGATATATCGCTTTTGGCTGTGATTCTTTCATTTTTTCAACCTTGTTATTGAGCCATTGCATGAAAAGGTTTTGGTATCACTACAGTGACCATATTGACCTTACTGAGTACTGGCTCTTAATCAGGAAATACTAACAGTGACACACGCTTGGTAAGACGTATGTTTCCGAATGTTGAATACCCCTGTATCAAAAATAAGATACTGCCCTTTTATACCTCGTAAAACACCTTCAACTAGAGGTGTTTTATCAAAGGACAACGAAGTCACTTTCGTTGGGTATTGTTCTACTGGATACTCAATAGAGACTATTTCAGGATTTTCAATAAGCTGAATGGCTTGTACACCAAACTCATTTTGAAGCTTTTCTATGCGGCTCTTATTCATCTCAAAAAGCTCTGATCCCGCTTTCTGGAGATCAATGGGCTCTGCTGGGCCTTTTAACATGGCCCGCCAATTGGTTCTATCATTAACAAACTCTTTAAAGAGCTTTTCCAGCAAACCGGATTGCTGTCTTGTGGCAACCCGCATAAACGCCATAGCCTGACTTGCCCCCTGATCAATCCAGCGGGTTGGAACCTGGCTTGCTCGAGTAATGCCAACCTTTAAACCTGAAGAGTTCGCCAGATAAACGATATGGTCTGTCATGCAAAATTGCTCACCCCAGGCAGCATCGCGACATGTGCCTTGGTGATAGTGGCATTTCTCTGGGCTGACGATACAGCTGTCACATTGTGGTAATTTGCGAAAACAAGGGTAACAGTAGCCTTGGCTAAAGCTTTTCTTGGTTTTTCGACCGCAGTGACAACAGTTGATCTCCCCGAGATATTGCAGGGACAGTTTTTTTCCTAACAATTGGTTAAGGGGAAGCTGCTCACCACTGATTGTCAGGTTGTACATAACCTGCCCCTGAAGCTGTACTGGCATTTTTGCCAGCGAGCCAGAGAGCTTCCCCATAACGGCCAGTTCCATTGCTGACACATTGACTCCTTAACAGTTATTTGAAAAGCCCTTAAGCAGTACTACTCAGCTCCCTCAACCTTATGAAATACTTATTGCTTAGGCTATCTGTATACAAGTCATGAAGCGGTATCCCTAGCCAGTAACCTGTTTATACTGTGCTATCAGCCTTTTTCAAACAGATCAAAATGGCATTGCCCCTCTAAATAATTAGAAAGAAGAGTAGAAGATAGAACGTACTATGTGGCTATCAAGGCTTAAACCGGATAATACTTTCGGTTTTACTGCCATTTCTGTCAACAGCATTGTCATCTACCGTCGACTGGCATTTATCAGGCATGTACCCTGTATGTTCAGTTTCAGGAAGACTTTGATGTTCATAGACAATCATCGCCTGTAGTACTGTCTCTTTCTGTTGACTCGTTAAACATCGACCATTTGGCCATTTACCCAACTCTAAAGATTGCCGTAAGGTCTGGTATAACTCTGGTGTGATTCGGTTTAGAAGATCATCTATATTCATTACTATCGCTACCTTGCAAAAATCTTCATTATTCTTAGGTTCTATTGAAACAGGCTAGTAGGCTTTAGGTTTAAGTAAAATACCCGCCAAGCCACCAATCAATGCACCTGCCAGCAACCCACCTGTATGAGCAGCATTGGCAATGCTACCACCCAACATCACATCCAGAACGCCGGTATATCCAATTGCCAGAAAGAACAACATAAACCCATAAATGGCCGGTAAAATGCCGAATCTACAGGTTTTATCAAGCCTTTCTCTCAGCATGCAATAGCCTAATAAGCCATAAATAACACCGGAGAAACCGCCAAAGAGTGCCGCACCACCACCCCAAAAATATTGGACAAAGTTAGACACCAGGCCCGTTGTTAAAATCAACAAAACCAGATGCCCTCCCCCCTGCCGTGCTTCAATTCGCTTACCGATATCAAATAGCCAAAGCATATTAAAAACCAGATGCAGCAAGTTGAAATGGAGAAAGACAGGAGTTATCAAACGCCAATACTGTCCCTGTTCCATGGCAGTAGACAAACTTGAAAAATAGAGGCTCCCTCCAGATGAATCAGGAACAAATTTAAAAGGGACAAAACTCAGGTTCGAAACCAAGCTTATTGATTGACCAAATTCTGAGATAACGGCTACTAACACACACGCTGCAAGAAACACTAGCGTAATAGGGTACTTGCGCCAAGACACTTTTGATGAAAGCTCCCTCAGGCTAACACTTTTCCTGCGGGGAGCTGGCTCTAGCTGGAGCAAGCCTGAACGCCAATCGTTGTATAACTGTTGAATCTTTGTAACCAGGCTTGGGTCCACAGTCCATATAACCTGAACCCCCGCCTCTTCTGTCACTTTGTGAGGAATCCCTTGACGATAAAGAAAAAATGACAGAGCACTGAGGTCATGCTCAACTGAAACTTCAACGGCCCTGTATTCTCGGGATTCTTTTTGACTATTCACCGCCCATATTCCTGATAATTCCAGCGCAATTTAGAACGACAAGCTTCGTAAAAATTGTGATTGAGAGGGTGCAGTGACTTTAGCCGATCGGATTTTTTACGGATAACAATCTCATCACCGGGTGCTCCCGCTATATGAATCTGACCATCACAACTCACTTGCGGATAGATATTATTATCTGGGCTAATAATCAGTTTTAATTCGCTTTCACCATCTATAACAAGAGGCCGGTTTGTCAACATATGAGGAAACATTGGTACCAGAACAATCGCATCAAGTTTGGGGTGCATAATGGGCCCACCACCAGATAATGCGTAGGCTGTTGAACCTGTAGGTGTAGAAATAATCAGGCCATCGGAACGCTGCTTGTAAACAAACTGCCCCTCAATGAACAGTTCAAACTCTATAATACGGGTAGATTTACCCGGATGAAGCACGACATCATTGAGAGCACTTCCCTGACCAATGACTTTGCCATCACGCTTAACCTGGGTTTCCAGAAGAAAACGGTTCTCTTCCAGATATTTTCCTTCCAAAACATCGCCTAACTGAGCTTCCAGCTCACTGGGGCAGATATCGGTCAAAAAGCCCAGTCGACCATGATTAACCCCTATTACAGGCACATTATGGCAAACCAGATCCCTTGCGGCCCCTAACAAGCTGCCATCTCCACCAACAACAATAACCAGATCACACTGTTCGCCCATTTTGGCCCGTTCACAGGTAGGCAGTTTATGCTCTGGTACCAAATCAGCTATTCGTTGATCCAGAACAACGGCAACGTCCCGGCCATCCAGAAACTGCATCAACCTCTTCAAGGTATCAGACACCTCTGTTCGCCCCTGACGGCCAGTTACACCCACACACTTAAACTGTTCCATAAAAGATACACTTGTTATTCATTTGGCCAGTAGCTGGAAAACTTGTGAAAGCACCAACCCCTGAAATCGCAGCAATACCTGCTACGATTAGTAATTACTGTTAAATTGGGGTGAATATACCATTTAAAATACTGACATACTCCTACTGAAGCCGCACCCTGTGAAATCAATGAGATTAACAGTATGGCATGGCAAAGCTTCAGTTAAACACAGAACTATAAACCCTATTCAATGACTGTTATAGCCTCATTCTCAGAACAGCAGAGGCTGCATCAAGAGATCAGCTGGATACAAAGCAGCCCGCCTATACTAGCCCATGCGGCCTCCCCCTACCTGCTTGAAAGGCCTCTACCTGAACTATGTCAAAAGCTGGTGCCTGAAGACTCCTGGATTAAACACCTCCTGCAGCTAGGCCAGCAGCCACTTTTAGGTATTCACTATGAGCGGCTCTGGCAACACACTCTCAGACAATTACAGGAAGTGGAGCTACTAGCCCATAATCTGCAGATTTATGCTGACAGTAAAACACTGGGTGAGTTTGATCTAATATATCGAAATAGACTTACTGGCCACTACATCCACAGAGAATTAGCTGTAAAGTTTTATTTAGGTCTTCCCGATTCTAAAACAGCCCACTCACCCTGGAATCAGTGGATTGGGCCAAGATTGAAAGACCGCCTTGACCGTAAAATGGATCGCCTGCTGAATCACCAGATTTTGCTCAAGAACACACTGGAGGGACAAAAGGTACTCGAACAGTTATCTATCTATAAAATACGTGGTGAAATACTGCTTCAGGGGTATTTATTTTATCCAGTCCATGGTAACTGCCCTCCCCCGATTTATAGCCACCCAGACCATCTAAAGGGGTTCTGGATCAGTATTTCACAACTGGGTAATTGGCTTGATCAACAGTCACCCGAACTTCAGTATATAATCTTGCCCAAATCCAAATGGCTTGCCCCATATTACAGTGTTACAGATATTGACGAACTACATACACGACAAAGACTCAACGCCTATTTAACAGCAAAAATGGCATTAAGATCATCGCCAATACTTATAGCAGCCTGTGACCATTGCGAAACACGATACAAAGAGTCATTCCGCTTTTTTGTAGTATCTGACTACTGGCAAATCGCAGCAATGAAAACAACAAACACTCCGTGAACACCTGCACAATTATTGAAAACCATCTACTTTTTATTAGTGAGCACGATCAACAACAAATTGATAGTAGATTTTTTTATGAAAACTTTTAAGCAACTGTCGCTTGGTTCAGTATATTTTTTTTGGCTAATTGTCATCGGAGGTTGTAGTGACCTGCCCTCACTATCAAAAAGCCAGCCGGAAACAGCAACAACTGTAAATTGATCTGGCAAGAGTTTTCCGGACACTTTTTTACGCTGCCTCGGCAATTTTCTGTTCATATTTGAAGGGTGCCAGGTAGCCATTACCAGAGTGTTTTCTCTGGCGGTTATAATAGACCTCAATGTATTCAAAAATTGCCTGCTTCGCCTCTTCCCTTGTCTGAAAGTCTTCATGGTGAACAAGCTCAGCTTTCAGCGTATGGAAGAAGCTTTCTGCCACCGCATTATCCCAGCAATTTCCCTTACGGCTCATGCTGCAAATAAAGCCATTATCTTTCAGCAATGTTTGATAGCTTTCGGAGACATACTGGCTGCCCCTATCACTATGCACTAACAGCCCCTTTGTTGGCCTCCGCTTCCACATGGCCATCATCAGAGAATCAGTGACCAGTGTTGCCGTCATGCGATCTCTCATAGACCAGCCCACTACAGCCCGCGAATGCAAATCAATGAACACGGACAAGTACAGCCAGCCCTCTCGGGTACGAATATAGGTAATGTCTCCCACATAAGCCTCATTGGGCTGCTCTCTTTTGAAATTACGGTTCAGCAGGTTCTCAGCAACCGGCTTGTTGTGGTTAGAGTCTGTTGTTGCCTTGAATTTCCGCTTTGTTTTGCAAACAATGCCTTCCTCCTTCATTAGGCGACTTATTCGTTGGCGGCTGACGTTTTTACCCTGATCAGCAAGATCATCTTTTATACGGCGCTCACCATAGCGCTGACGGTGTTTTTCATGTATCACTCGAATATTTGCCTTCAATGCACGGTCTTCCTGACTTCGGTTCGATTCTGGACGAGTGCACCAGTCATAAAAGCCCGTGGTGGATACAGACATAACCCGA
Organism: Endozoicomonadaceae bacterium; assembly: GCA_965224475.1. GTDB lineage: Bacteria > Pseudomonadota > Gammaproteobacteria > Pseudomonadales > Endozoicomonadaceae > Endonucleibacter. Next base: position 555,737 of record CBDCZK010000006.1, read on the forward strand.
CACATGGCACTAATGCTGAAGCGTTTCTGATTGTTCTTGATGAACTGGAATCTCAGAGACTTTCTCTTGCAAAGAAGGCTGCCGCCTTTTTTAAAATAGCGTGCTCCTCCCTGAGTGTTTTTAGTTCTTTACGCAAACGTTTCACTTCATCATACACATGCTCATCATTTTTCTTGGGCTGATTACTTGCCTTCGGGCGGTGGTATTTTGTTATCCAGGTATGCAGGGTATTTACATTAACCCCGAGTTCCTGAGCTGTTACAGTCACTGGCTTATCTGATTCTACCGCCAGTTTGACAGCAGACTCCTTAAATTCAGCAGTGTAATTTTTTACTTTCTTTTCCGACATGCTACACACCTTAATAGGGTTCCAAGATTACCCTTGTTTGTGTGTCCGGAAAACTATAACCACTTCAAATAATGATAGCCTGACCCAAACAATTACCAATAGCCTCGGAGTCACTTCTGAACAAGCAGCATCTGGAGCAGGTGCACTGCTTAGCGTTGCAGGTACTGCATTATCACAGACTGATTTCAGCAAAATTACGGGCGCAATACCTGACTCAGGAAAACTGCTTAATGCGGGTTCATTCGGTACTATGAATTCGTTATTCAAAAGCGGCAAGCTGATGGAAGGGTATAGCCAACTAAGCAACTTATTTGAAAGCCTTGGCTTGAACAGCAGCATGATCACAAAATTTGCGTCAGTGATTATGGACTACCTCAAAAACTCAGGAGGTACCACTACATCAAAACTCTTTCAGTCAGCATTATCGTCTAAGCTGTCCGGATCAGCTGGTTCTCTGTTAAATGCTATTCCTATGTAGCCCGACTAAGTATCATACCCATCGCACGGCTTCAATTCCCTATTACACTGGCCCTGAAGGGAAATTCTGCGTTTAAGTTACTTGACATAGCGACTGCTATGCCTAATCGCTTTGCCTTGTCTTTCCACCCAGTCAATCATGTTTATAACGGGGTAGGACAGCTTGATTGGTATTATTTCCTTAAGAGACTTACACACAGCCCTTTATTATTGGCAAGCTCGATATTGAGGCCATGAAGGGTCGCAACCGCTTTTACCAGCGATAGGCCCAGACCAAAACCTTTTTCTTTCCGGCTTCTATCCAGCCGATAAAGGCGGCGGAAAACCTTCTCCTGCTCTATCTCAGGTATTCCTGGCCCCTGATCGATTATTTTTACCGAATCAGAATCAACCTTGATATGGATAGCCTCCCCTTCCGGAGAGTACTTCATCGCATTCTCAACAAGGTTGTAAAGGGCCCTAAATAACAACTCCCGATTACCCTGAAGAATAAAATCACCACCAGGTTCCAGTACTATTTGTTGATTCTTACATTCCGCCAGCGGCTCTGCCAGCTCAACTACATCTGCAGACAACGTCCTTAAGTTACATGTTATAAATGAAACAGGCTTTCTGCCATGCTCCAAACGGCTAAGTTCTAACATGGCATTGAATGTCCGCAAGATGGTATCAAGCTCCCCCCGAAGCATTAATAACTGCTCAGCATTATCCGGCTCAAGGGCAAGCTCATCATCAAGCCGTATACAAAGCCTCGACAATGGAGTTCTCAAGTCATGCGCGATGTTATCAGTCACACTGGCGATGGCTTCCATACCATTTTCAATCTGTTCCAGCATGTCATTAATACAGCTAGCCAACTCATCAAATTCATCATTTCGATGACTAACTGGCGCTCTTGCACTTAACTTGCCAGCCTTTACCTCGCCTGAAATCCGGTTAATTTCCCCCAGACGACCCAGTAATCGTTTGGCAAATAAAAAGCCACTAAAAGAACCCGCCAATAGTGCCAACAACATAGCGGTATACAGTGCTAACTGAAACCGGTTGGCAAAAAGATTAAAATCAGACGCATTATACGCAACCAAAACCTCACCCCAGCGGGTCGTTATACGGCTACCCCTAACCTTTTGAAAACGCTGTTCAGCAAGACCTGAGTCATCGAGGATAGTGAAGCTGCCAACATGAGGGGAAGCAGGAACACTATCTGGCAGGTAGTTCAGATTGCCGTAATAGCCTTCCTCACTTTTCAATACAACCAACGCATTACGGTTGTTTAACACCATGCTTTCCAGTGCTGCGAGAAATGCCTGGTGATCTTCCTGCTCAGCAACAGACTGCAGCTTGGCAGTCTGTTTAAAAACAAACAGATCCTGATGCTGACGGTAATACCCCAGACTGAACTTACTAATAAGAGCAAGAATCAATATACACAACAGTGCCATTATTGAGGTATGCACCAGGGTATAGCGCAAGAGTGAAGACGACTTTAAAAACCTTAATAGAGCCATACCTGACGTATACCCTTGGAGAATTCATACTCAAATCAGCATATCAATAGACTGCAAGAAAAAAGCCTGTTGCTTGATAGAATAAAAAGCTATCAGGCTACACCTTTATTCTGCGGCGCCCTGAGAACATAACCAACGCCCCTGATTGTATGAATAAGACTCAGCCTTCCAATAGCATCCAGTTTCTTACGCAACTTCGCGACATGAACATCAATAAGATTACTGCCTGGATCGAAGTGATACTCCCAAACAGCCTCAAATAAAAGGGTTCGTGAAATAACTTGTCCCTGATTCTCCATAAGATAGCGCAACAGCTGAAACTCTCTTGGTTGCAAACTAATCTCATGACCTCCCCTAAATACCTGATGGGATAGGAGATCCATTTCTAGATCATCGACAGCAAGACGCGTATCAGAAGTTAGACCTCTGCCTCGGCGAACAAGAATTTCAGCCCTGACCAGCAGCTCGGCAAACGAAAAAGGTTTACATAGATAATCATCCCCACCCTGTTTCAAACCTTTAATACGCTCATCGACAGCATCCAATGCACTGAGAATAATGACTGGCGTATCATCGCCTGATGCCCTCAGGGCTGCCAATACTTTAAGCCCTTCCATTTCTGGTAGCATGCGGTCAAGAATAATAATATCGTAAGCACCCCCCGAGGCCAGAAATAACCCATCCCTGCCATTACTCGATTGATCTACAACCCAACCCTGTTCAACAAAGCCTTTAGCTATATAGCTGCGTGTAGTGTCGTCATCCTCTATAACCAACAGTTTCATAGATAACCATTTTATTCCCAAACACTAACTAACATATGTGCCCAGGGGAGTCCCGGGACACATCAAAATGATACTGCTATCAGCTACGGCTAAGATGCCTGGTCGCTACTGGGATAGGCTTACCTGAGCGCATATCGACAATAACTTTTTGCACCCCCTTATCTGTCAGCAGTTCTGTTTCAAAGAATACAACACCTTTTTCATGTTCAAGCTCAGCCTCCAACAGCACGCCCGGTGCTACTTTTTTCGCCGCTGCAACAGCAGACTGTAGTGTTGTACCCTCAAACAACTGACTGTATTTTTTCTTGTCAAAGTCATCATCATTATACCAGCTGCGAATACTCTCTCTTTCGACTTCGATCACTTTACCTGTGTTTGGGTCAACATTGACCTCAATTTTCACACCAGCTTTCTGGTCAATAACACTGACCTCATAAACCATGCTGTCATCAGCATCATTATCATCCAGACTGAATTCACTCAGTTTGCCATCGTATTTCTGACTGACAATTTCCATTGCCTGCTCTGGTTTAATTTTAGCGCTTTCGATTGCCAGTCTTGCTATGACATCATCCTGACCAGCCAGTGCTGCAGTGGAAACCACATATAAACCCAATAAAATTTCTTTTAATGCCTTCATCAACAAGCTCTCCCTTTTACGACAACATTTATTATGTGGTGACTATACACAGTCACGTATGAAGACAGCATGACTGGCACATTAACAAAAATTAATGTTACGAATTTTGCCTATTTTTTTATAAAATGACATCTGTCTTTTATCTTGCAGAAGACTTCGACTTAAGAGATACAGGTCTTGAAATTCTTTTAACTGCTTGCTTTTTAGTTTGAGTCTTGGCTTTATTCGCTATTCGGCGATGTTGAATATTTTCCGATGCTATTTTTTTTACTGGCTGCCTGATAATTTTTCGAGTAACTTGTTTAGGCTTAGAGTTAGCCTTCAACATGTCTTTACTTTTGTGGGGCTGAGTTTTTAACCCGGTCTTTATATGAAGAGGTTCTCCCTTTCTTCTCAGAATAAATCAGCTGCTTTTTGGTAGGAAATGCTGCTGGCTGTAGTTTATTTTGCTTTCCCTTGACTTTTACTGCTGAAGAATTCTTGACTTTTACCCCCTCAAATCGGGTACTTTTTAACTGATTATTTATCGGTATTTTTTCCTGAGATAACATCGACAACGCAAGCTCTTTTTTCTTTATACCCCTAGATGCAAGTTTGTTATCAACCGCTACTGAACCTCCCTTTTTCATCGGCTTCCCAGTAGGTTTTACTGAAGCATTCTTAGCCAAAGTTCTCAGTTTATTGCCGCTACATTGCTTGAGCTGGGTATCATAGAGCTTCGCCTGAGATTCTACTCTCCGGGCATAACTGACAATACCCTTCTTTTTTTTATGCGTTTTTTTATTAAACCCCCCATGCCCTTCGTGATATGCCAGATAGAGATTATAAGCATCATTTTTCTTGATCCGACACTTCTTATGGCTTTGTGCATTATACCAGCCAATAAATTGAACACAGTCCGCAAAGTTATCTCGGCGAGCGCGATGACGGCCAGTATCTCGACGATAATGATCCCAGGTACCATTCAAAGCCTGAGCATAACCGTAGGCAGATGAAAGGTATTGAGGCTTTGATTTTTTACCATTCTTTGACTTTTTCTGAGGCTTCACTGGTCGAGCATCATGCCTGAATCCTGATTCCTTCTGAATAATTGCCATAATAACCGGTGTTGAGGTACCCCATTGCCGTGCGGCTTTTTCAGTATGCTGATACCAGTCAGGATTTGCCTGAATAACAGAACAGATATTACTGGTACACTTGGGACGTTGACTTTGTTTCTTAGGCCGGGGCGACCAACACCCACCAAGAAAAACAGATAAAAGCAGAATGATCCATAGAGTCTGTCGTATGGCAGGCAAATACATCATAGGGCACTCTATGCTGCCCTACAAAAACCATCCAGGGCACAGATTTAAGTGTACTCAACTGCTCTATAAGTTAGCCGTCATAGACTATTAGGTTCGTGCAAATCTGTATCAAATTTGTAACAACATATGATATTCACCTCAGGAACCTTCGGTTTTTTCGATAGGGAAAGACATCCATAACCTGGCCACAGATAATTTGATTTTGTAATGTCTGCCAATATTCAACGGTGAATAGATCCCCATGTAACTCCACAAACAACTTTCGAACATTGCTATTCGGAAACAGAAACACAGGAAACTCTTCAGGAAAAATATCGTTAATGCCCACGGAATACCACGGTTCTTCTGCCAATTCTTGCTCTGGATAAAGCGGCTCAGGAATTTTTCGAAAGTTACACTCTGTCAGATAGCAAATTTCATCGTAGTCATAAAAAACAACACGGCCATGACGGGTAACACCAAAGTTTTTAGGCAACATATCTCCTGGAAATATATTGGCAGCTGCCAGCTGCTTAATGGCATTACCATATTCATCAAGAACATCATGCAGTAACTTGCCCCTGGCCTGCTCTATATAAAGATTCAAAGGCATCATACGACGCTCACAGTACATATGGCGGATTAATACGCCATCCTCCTGTAATTGAATCGAAGAAGGAGCCACTTCCAACAACTCCTTGAGGAGCTCATCGGAAAAGCGCTCTTTTGGCAACAATAAATTGGAAAACTCCTGGGTATCAGCCATTCGGCCAACCCGGTCATGGGTTTTTACCAGATAGTAGCGGTTCTTAACCCGCTCTCTGCTCACCTCCTTTGGTGGTGCAAAACGATCTCTAATTATTTTAAATACACAATCCAGCGATGGCAGGGTAAATACCGCCATCACCATCCCGCGAATACCGGGTGCGACAACAAACTGATCCGAAGAATGGGCCATATGTTCCAGCAAATCACGATAAAAAACCGTTTTACCGTGCTTATAGAACCCTATTGAGCTGTACATTTCCCATCGAGACTTACCTGGCAATACACTACTCAAGAACTCAATGCATTCAGATGGATTTCTGGCATCCACCATAAAATAAGCCCTGGTAAAACTAAATAGAATACTGACATCATCGATATCACAAAGCAGCGTATCGATATACAGATCACCCTGCTCACTATTTAAAACCGTCAAAACAAAAGGCTGCAACCGTCCATCAGAAACAACGCGCCCAATCAGATAAGCACCTTTATTTCGATAAAAAACCCACTTCAACACATCAACCCGAATATCGGATTGTTCAAGGAGTTCGGGTAACGATACACGCAATGTTCTAATAATGTTGCGTATATCTCTTCTTCGATACTGCCAGGGCAGCTCAAATGAAAAATCATCCAGGATCAGGCCTACCAGCTTTACCAACCCCTGTTCAGGTTGATATGACCGATAGATTCCTCTGGCACTGTGTACAGAAAACCCATCAAATTCAGAGTGAATAAACGACTCATCTTCTAAAGCGGCCAGATCCTGAAAAACCTTGCGATAAATCGAATTATAAAATGTTTCAGCCAACTCAGGATCAGTTCGGTAAGAGATCAGATCAATGTATTCATACTTAACTTCACACCAATAACTACGCTGATAAAAAGACTCTCCAACACACTCAAGCAAAGATGCCATTACACTCTTGATCGCATGATCATATAGATTGATACGGTCAGATGCTGCTATCTGAGCTGCACTCCAATCAGCATTTAGGAACCGTTGACGTGCCCCCAGGGTAATTTCTGTAAAGCGGGACCGGTAATCACAGAATCCATCAAATATGACTCTGGCAATCTGGCGTGCAATTGCACCACTCATAAGCTCCCCTTAAGGGTCTTACCCATGCCTTATCGGAAGCTTTTGGCCTGTATGAAAGAGGGTAATCTTATACTTGTCCTGATTTTTTTATTGAAACACCCAGGACTATTTTCAGCTCAGTTGTTCCACCCTATTAATTACCGACAAGCCAAAATCGCGAATAAGCGTTGGTATTATTGTTTTATTCCCCGCTTTCCCTGCAATCCTCCGGTGTGAACCATAAGAATACGAGAGCCATGCTCCACTAACCCCTGACCAATCTGTTGCTTCAGAGCCAGCATCACTTTACCGGTGTACACCTGATCCAATGGTACGTCTGTATCTAACTCAAATTGTTTGATAAAGTCCAGCAGTTCTGGTGTAGTTCTGGCGTATCCCCCACAGTGGTATGCTGTTTCCAACAGCCACCTTGGCTGAGCACCTCCCAGTAATTCATTGATATCCCGCTGAAGAAAACCGCCTCCCTTTAAAACAGCTATACCGCGAATTAGAGCATCCTGACCAGCAGAGCGAGCAATCCCCGCCAAAGTTGCCCCAGTACCGCAAGCTAGCCATATCTCATCGTAATCACCAGGCGTAATCTTGCCTGCAGGCAAGATTTCTTCACACCCCTTAACACCAAGGCGTCCTCCTCCACCTTCGGGAATAATTGCAATATCGCTCGATTGATAACCCAACTCCATCAGCAGGCTTTGCTGATAGTCAGCTTCATAACGGCGTCTATAGTTTGACCTACTAACAAAATGAAGCCTCATCCCCCATCCCATGACATCTTTCAGCATGGCAGATAACGGTTGATGTTCACCTCTGATCACACCAACCGTGTTAAACCCCAATAGATGTCCTGATGCAGCCAACGCATGAATATGGTTCGACCAGGCACCACCAAAACTAAGCACAGTATCGATACCTGCATCCTGGGCTGCCTGTATATGAAACTTTTGCTTAAACCATTTATTACCGCTAACCAATGGGTGCAACAGATCAAGACGAAGAATATCAAGGGCAACGCCTGATTTCTGCAGCCAGCGGGTATGTACAGACTGGACAGGCAGCGATCTGTCCAGCAATTTCATTAGTGTCATATTCAATCATTCATAAAAAAACAGCCAGTATCGGAAAATACAAGACATTCAACCAGGCATTTCTATCAACTTGGGAACTTTATTTAATTCTGCTACTCAAATCGCTCTTATTGTGGCAATGGCTGCCCATAACAATAGTCATTTAACAGGGCACCAGGAATGTCTGAAAAAAAACAATGGCTTAGCCGCCGTCAGTTTCTAAAGCAATGCCTGCAATTGTCTGCAGGATGTGCAGTGGCCCAAGCGACTTTTGGGCAAAACCTGAATAAATTCATGCACAACCTGCCTGAGCGGCAGCTCAGCTTTTACAATCTTCGAACCGGAGAAAAGCTAAAAACAACCTATTGGGCCGATGGCAATTATATACAGAGTCACCTAGCGGATATTAACCGTCTGCTTCGCGATTTCAGGCAAAACGAAACCATAACGATAGATCCAACGCTAATTGACCAGTTATTTGCCATACAACGGATTATGGAAACCAAAGGAACCATTCAGGTAATATCAGGCTACCGTACCCCCCAAACCAACAATATGCTTATTCAGCAAAAACGAGGGGCAGTCAAAAACAGTTACCACACCCTTGGGCGGGCTATTGATCTCAATATCACGGGGGTCAAGCTGGAGCATCTCCAGAAAGCAGCGATAATAATGAAAGCGGGAGGTGTTGGTTATTACCCAAGTAGCCAGTTTGTACACCTTGATACCGGGCCAGTTCGAAAATGGTGAATCTCAGATTAAGAGATATCAGCGCAAATTTCAGAAATATTCAGAGCTTCTATCATTGCCAATAAGCGTTGATAATGGCTTCCTTTCCAATAAATCTGCTGACATCCTTTACATTGAAACAATTCGCTAAACTCATCACTAACATTTCCAGGCAAATGTTTTTTTACCTGATCCACCGAAACATCAACTATTATTCCATTGCATAAAGAGCAGCGGGAAAAAGGCTTTATCTGCTTTTCGAGCTGAAGCGCTTTCACCGCCTCGACCAATTGTACTTGTGGTTTGGTAGAGCGTAACCAGTAACCATGAGTTACATGGCTATGCTTTAATATCCCCAAATCCCGAGTCAAAATCACTCGTCTTTCTTTTATTGCTCTATCGATAATCACATCATCAGGAAAGTTATTTTGATACAGCGTATCAAAGCCCAGTATTCTCAAGTACCTGGCAAGTTTTCCCAAATGGACATCTACAATAAAGCGAGTTGTCCTCAATGGTTTTGATCTAAGGTGCTGCAAGGGTTGAATATCCAGTCTTTCAAAGACCGGGTAGACAGCAATATGGTCTCCATCCTTCAGCAAATAACAAAAGTTAACTGAACGGCCATTTACCAGTATTAAATCAACTTCGGTATGGGGAACCTGTTGAGCTTCAATAGCATCTTTAATAGATGGCGTACCAGTAAAAAAGTAACGAGAACATTTAAACCGTCTGTCTAAAGAAATAAAGTCATTCAATTCAGCGTAAAAACGAAAAATACATGAGCGATATATGGGTTTATGCAATTCCATAAATCACCAATCAACCACTTAAATGACTTTTATTTTATATGCAAAAAAGCCCAATGGTAATAACCATTGGGCTTAAAATAAGTGGCGGTGGGGACGATACGGTATGCGAACTATTTTGAGAATGGCCAAAAATGGGACTATGGTTTTTAATTTTCATCAAACAATTCTTTGACTGTTTTCATCGGTAAAAACAAGCGATCTCGCCCTCCGTGGTGGGTCAACAATTCAAACCCATATTGCTGATAAAAAGCGGCAACATCATTATTTAAGCAATCTACCACTACAGCATATGCTCGCATATGTTTGTTGATTTCGTAGAGGTGTTCTAATGCCTTGATCAAAGTGACCTTGCCTAACCCCTTTCCTTTAAACTCCTGATGTACCGCCAATTGAGCAATAAGAAACACTGGAATTGGATAGCTCGGTAGCTTTTTAGCCAGCTTTTCAGGCAATGTCTTCCTGGAGACCGAGCTGGCGGTAATGGTATAAAAAGCACAAATCGGGCGTTTCCCATCAGGGAAAGGATGGTTTGCAGGCAAAACCATTGTACGGCTAATGCCAGCATGCATATGTTTTAGCGCTCTGGTTTGAATAAACACATCAAGCTCGTTCTCACCGCAGCAAAAGCCAGCCCTGTCATGCAGTGATTTATCCAGCTCTACAAATCGGTTTGAGCAGCTCACTCAAAGCCCCGCTCTTTAGTATGCTTCAATGCCGCCTGCAGTTTGCTGTTAGGTTTACCCGCCTTATCGCAGGCTGACATAAACTGATCAAATCGATCCCCTTCAAGCACCAGTGTTTCATGCTCTGCAATCACACGGGTAGCATCTTCATTCATCAATTGAACCACATACTCAGTAAGGCTTTTTAGCCCCAGTAAAGCCGATGCCTTTTCTGCTTTTGCTTTTATTTCTTCACTCAGCCGAAGATCCAGTCTTGTTGTTGCCATCATTCACCTCCAGAACCCATCTTTACCGTACAGAAATAGTCCGTACAATCAGCTTAGTATTAAAACAGAAAATGTCAAAACGTACGGAAAAATGGCGGATAAAGATAGACACCATTTCATACCACTGATAAACGGGCTTACCGATAATAGAGGGCTGCATTCAGCACCTTTATCTGCTTAACTCTGCTTCCATTAATACCTTACTCATTCAACTACCAGAAACCGTCGTCGCATCAAAATTGGCTCTACGCATCGCCTGCCAGTGACTTTGTTTTTTAGCGTATCGAACCTGAAGGTCGGTAATCCGATTCTTGTACTCTGTCACCTTATCTTCCCTGACCGCAACCAATTGCAAATCCCTGAGCTTGATTGCCAACTCATCGTAAACTGAAGAAGATCCACGCTTCTCAAACAACTCATCAACCCGCCGCCAGTAGGCAGCTTCTTTGGCTGCAATCTCTACAATATATTTATCCAGTTTTTCTCGTCGCTCTTGTTCAGCCTTTCGTTCGCCTTCAGCCCTTAACAGCCGAGCACTCTCTTTAAGATCAGAACTTGAGCGGCTGATACTCCGGCTCTCACTGCCACCGAATTCACGCAATATGACTGAAACCTTTTCTAGCCTTTTAGTACCCGTTTCATCCAGAAGCAACATTTTCAATAACGATTGGCACTGGCACAAAGACAAGTCATCCAGCCAATTATCAATACAGCCTTCAAGTTTAACCTCCCGGATGTCCGGTGAGTTTTTTGCAGCTGCCTCAACGATATATTGATCCAGTTTCAGGAAGTCACATAAAGCACTCTGGCTCGCAGTAAGATCACCCAACCCGGGAGGAACTGGGGGCTCCTCGGCATTCACTGCAACCTCATTATCTTCCACCGCAGCCAGCCAGGCTAGATAAAGGCTACGATAATCTCCCCGCATTAGCTCTGAACGGATAGAAATCAAACTTCCCATCCAGCCTTCGCTACCATCCTCATACCAGTCATCATCACAACCTTCTTCATTGGAATAGCAGAACTCAACCAACCAGTGATCGCGGCAGGGTTTGAAGCAGGAGTGCTCCCCAGGAAAATATTCCTCAAGCATGGCACTATCAAAGCACGACTTTGGTACCTTGACCATAAAGCGTCTGTAGGAAAAATTGGAGTCGTAGACAAACGCATCAAAGTAATCCCTCAGCATCTGCTCCGGCTGGGCTTTCAGATCACCAAAATTGTAAGTATTGCAAAAATGGGTTGAGGAGATCTTGGCTCGAGAGGATATGCTTCTCAGCTGATCCATTTCATCTCGCGTTAACTGGCGGTCTACAGCAACAAACTCGTAATACTGGTATTCGCTCATTATTATTGCCTGCCTAAAGAGCCTAAATAGACTTATTATATTGAAATATTTTGGTTATATTTATCCTCACGCTGCCGGAAGGCTAGAACTTTTATCAATAATCAGATCATTCAGCCCAAGCGATGATAACACTTCGTAACCAAGCTTTTTTATGTCTTGAATATCATTCATTTTTAAAGCCATACCAAGCATATTTTCAGACATATCTATAGACATAGAACGAATCAGCCATTTAATCTTAGGTAAATTGGTAGAACTTAGGCTAAAAGTTCGAATCCCCATACCCAATAACAACAAAACTGCTACAGGATCAGAAGCCATTTCTCCACATAGACTAACAGGCAAGTCATAATCTCTGGCAATATCAACGATACGATTAATTTCGTATAGTACTGCAGGGTGTACATGATCATAATAACTGGCTACACGTCCATTATTACGATCAAGAGCAAGAATATATTGGCTTAAATCATTTGATCCAATTGATATAAAATCAACTAGGTTTTTCCAGAATCTTAACTGAGATATGGCGGCAGGCACCTCAACCATTATACCCATTTTGGCTACATCTACGGCTATACCTTCATCTTTTAACTGAGAAAAAGCATCATCGAGTAACTGACGGCACAGTATCAACTCTCTGGTTGAACTAACCATTGGCAAAATAATATGTAAATTACCAATACCTTCTGCCGCCCTTAACATAGCCCGTAACTGCATCATCAATAAATGAATATTATCCAGAGTAAAACGAACGCCTCTCCAACCTAACGCAGGGTTTTCCTCTACTCCAACCTGAAAATAAGGAAGCGGTTTATCCCCTCCTATATCAAGAGTTCTCATATAAACGGGCTTACCTGAATAGGCAGAAAGAACACTTCTGTAAATTTCAGTTTGCTCATCCTCACTGGGAAAACTATCTCTTATCATAAAAGGTATTTCTGTACGGTATAGGCCTATACCTTCAGCGCCATTATTCAGGCCTGCTGACATATCTGCCAGCAACCCGGTATTAGCAAATAATTGGATAACAACATTATCTTTTGTAATGGCCCTAACATCTTTCAAGGAATCAAGTTTTTCTTGCAAGCCACGACCCATATCCACCAGCCGACGATACTCTTTTATGACCATAGTTGTTGGGCAGGTAATGACTTGCCCCGAATTTCCATCAACAATAACCTGTTCATTTTCCCGAATACACTTAATATCGTCGACACCCATAACCGCTGGCACACCAAGGGCATTAGCCAATACTGCCGTATGTGACAACGACGACCCCTCTAAACAAACAATACCAGCTAATTGATGTGCTGAAATATTGGCAATGTCTGAAATACTGACATATTTTCCAACAAGCACTAATGGGCAACCATCAGAGGAGTATGTTTCTTCCGGTACAGATCCAAGCCAACTGTTAAATAGCTTATTACCCAGATGCAAAATATCTTCGCTTCTGGTTTTTAAATAGGGATCTTCCATAGCTTTGAAAACTTCGGAAAAATAATGAATGCTGTTACGAAGCGCCGTAGGAAGAGCATTACCTAACCGAATCTGAGCTTCAACCCTGTTTCTCAATTCAGCATCGGATAATATCATCAGGTAAGCATCAAAAATGGATTTGATAGGGCTGTCAATATTTGATGCCATAGCCGCTCGTTCTGATTTGAGTTCAGTAATAACTGTTCCGAGCAGTAAGTGCCATTCTATAATAGCCCCCTCAACATCCTCACAAGAAGTATCAGACACGTCATTTAACCCATCGTGATAACAGCATCTAACCTTTCCAATACCTATTCCAGGAGCTCCTTTAACCCCACAAATAGAAATATTGTTTAGCTCGACTTTTTTGATAGAAAGAATGTCGAACACAATCAGAGCTACATGAGATGCAAGCGTCAGCATAAACGCTTCTTCATTTTCAGTTAAATATTGTGAATTAACAAATTGTATTACCAGAACACCAACGACATAACCCAACTTCACCAAAGGAATACCCAAAAAAAGGGTATTGTCATCGCTCGCATAACACTCACCCTGAACATAATCAGGATGATTTACGGGCCCTTTAATTTTTACAGGACGAAGGCTTTGAGCAACAACCCCCACCAAACCCTTTCCAGCAGGAATGATCACACCCTCTTTAGCAAACCCTCCACGACAAACTAATAACTCCATATCACCCAGCTCATTTTTTCGAAACAAGGCACAACTCTTTACACCTTCAAGTTGGGTAATTGATTCAATAATCACTAGAATCTGATCAAGCGAAGAACTTGCTAATGCTGACTTCTGGAGTATTTGAAGAACTTTTGAAAGATTGTTCATATCATGTCAGATACCCAAAATTAAAAAACCCTGCCTACAGCAAAAATCAGAAAGTACAGCTACTTTCTTCTATAAGACACGGATCAAAGCTATCTTTTTTAACCCTATAATGAACAGGTCATTGCTATGCTAGACAATATTAAACAGCTGCAAGTAAGGACTTATATTATAGTGTGAGATAGTAGCTGGAATGATGATTTCTCGTTAGTTTTATCTTCATAGGTAATTCTTATGTCCCTGCTACCCAAACCTATACAAAATCACCTGCTAGCAGCTTTACCTATACAGTCTCAGCAACGAATTTTTCCTCATTTAGAATCAGCACTGATGCCTCTTGGAAAAGTCCTGTATGAATCCGGACATTCTATACAACATGTTTACTTCCCAACTGACTCTATTGTATCCCTACTCCAGGAAATGGAAGATGGATCATCGGCTGAAGTTGCAGTAGTTGGTAACGACGGTCTTATTGGCATTGCTGTCTTTATGGGGGGAGAAAGTACTCCAAGTCGGGCCGTAGTGCAAAGTGCAGGTTTTTCCTATCGTTTACCGGGATACTGTATAATTGAAGAGTTCAACCGCCATGAAGAGATGTTATCGTTAGTGCTTCGCTATACTCAATCTCTTATTGCCCAAATGTCACAAACTGCGGTATGCAACCGGCATCATACTATTGATCAACAACTGTGCCGCTGGCTATTGCTCTCACTGGACAGGCTGTCAGGCAATGAACTTTTAATGACGCAGGAATTAATTGCAAACATGCTAGGTGTACGCCGCGAAGGAGTGACTGAAGCCGCTGGAAAACTTCAAAAAAAAAGGATAATAAAGTACCATCGTGGACACATCATCGTAATTGACAGACCAAAACTCGAGGAGAGCTGCTGTGAATGCTACAGAGTTGTGAAAAAAGAAAATGACCGATTATTTCCCTTCCCCAAAAAAGTAACGACCTGAATTCAACCCCTAAATGAAAACAACCTCAACAACCTGTACATACACTTTAAAAGCCATATACAGAGAAGAGGCTGTGTATAGCACATCACGAGCTATAAACCTGAGCAGATATTAATTTCTAGATTTCATCGCTCATATAACTACTTGTTTTTGTCCAGTCCTTGCTCGTTTGAATCCTGCCTGTCTTTTTCAGAACCTTTTGCAGGCTTGTGGTGCCCAGGATTTTCTGGTTCTTGAATGGGAGGTTTTTTTGTATTAACGGGTGCGGTTTCTCGACGTGACTCATTCATAATGACCTCTGAGTTAACCCCCTATCCACAAATAGGGTATGGAGTAGGAGGAAGTACCATCATGGCAAAGAAAATCAGATCAGTCGGTACGCTACCACACATAAATCAAAAAAAATTAAAAATACTTACACCAACATCTCTACGGCAGCTCATAGCCCGGATGTTTCATAAACTGCCCCGACCATTACTGCCCCCTAGAGCCGCAAAGGATCAGCAAGGCTGGGAGCACGTTTATGAAATATCCGGGATAGACTATTAACCAACAGACTGGTGATTATTTACCTCGGTTAGTGGTTCTGAGAATTATTAACATCCTCATAGTTTCCCAACCTATATGAATCAACAGCACTGATAAACCATATAATAAGAAATACAGCTGTAGCAATATAAACAAAGGGTGTATCAGGCCCTGTTGATTGTTTTGATAACACATCTAAAATCAATGCAAAATCCGCCTGGGACTGGCTATTCTGAATTTTTTCAACAACCTGCTGAACTTTATGCAAACCATTAGAAACCAAAACATAAAGTGCTAAAAGCGCTGTCCCGGATAATAGAATGCCCGGAATAGTTTTTTTTAAAAAAAAGTGCCCTGTACCAGGGAACACAAAAACAGACAATAAAACGGCTTTCGTTGACTTGTTCATTGAAAGATCGCTTGCAGCTTTCAAGCAGCGTACCAGTAGATGGCAAAGTAATGGCACACTGTACCGGCCATTACAAATAGATGCCAGATCAAATGACCAAACAAAAGCTGAGAGTCTGTTGCAAAAAAGTACACACCAACCGTGTAAAACAAACCACCTGACAGTAGCAAAAACAAGCCTGCTTCAGGCACCTTGACCAGCAACGGATCAACAGCAACAACAATAAGCCAACCCATAACCAAATAAAAAAGAGTGGATAAAATCGGCCATGACCCTCGGCTAAAAACCTTCAAGCCAACCCCTATTGCAGCCATCCCCCAAATAGCACCAAAAATCGACCATCCCCATACACCATAAAGAACCCCTAATGTGAATGGTGTGTAGGTACCCGCAATCAGGAGAAAAATTGCCGCATGTTCAATCACTCTAAAAACACGCTTAGGAAGCCCAACGGGTAAGGCATGATAGAGAGTCGATGAAAGATATAAAAAAATCAGCGTTCCACAGAAAATACTGGCACCAACCAGAAATCCTGTGTTTTCCTGCCTCGCTGCATGAATAATAAGAAATGGTGTAGCAACCACTGCAGAAACGAACCCAATACCATGACTAACGCTATTTGCTACTTCCTCAGCCTGAGTTTGCAGACGCTCAGAGCCTTTAGACATGACTTTAATACCTGTACCCTCCTATCAATTGATATTGATCAGGCACTGGATTATTTATAGCAAAGGCAATTATTTGCAATAACAACGAATGGTTATATCAAGCAAAGGGTTGGATATTGCAGCATAGCTGATGGTTTAGTCCAACCGTCCCGGCAAATTGGTCAACCGCCTTGCCGATTTTACATTGCGGGCGGCCATGCCCACGGCCTTGGCCTGACCAATCAGCACCACTAACTGCTTGCCCCGGGTAACAGCGGTGTAGAGCAGATTTCGCTCCAGCAGGGTAAAATGCTGCATGGCCATGGGAATTACGACACAGGGGTATTCTGACCCCTGACTTTTATGGATGGTGGTGGCGTAGGCCAGGGAGACTTCGTCCAGTTCGTTGACCTGGTAGTTCACCTCCCGGCCCTCAAAATCAATCATCAGCTCGCCTTCTTCCACATCAATGGCCGACACTGTGCCAATATCACCGTTAAATACTTCCTTGTCGTAGTTATTCACGGTCTGGATTACCTTATCGCCGGGGGCAAAGGTCCAACCAAAGCGGGTGACTTTCGGGTGGGCATCCGCATTCAGAGCTTCCTGCAAGGCGACATTCAAACTTCTTGCACCCAAACCGCCACGATTCATGGGGGCCAATACCTGAATATCTTTTACCGGGTCAAAGCCAAACTTTTCTGGCAAACGCTTGGTCACTACAGCCATCAGTTTGGCAAACAGCTCTTCCGGCTCATCACCGGTCATATAGAAAAAGTCCGTTTCCTCTCCCTTTTTAGACTGCCTTGGAGCCTGCCCACGATTGATAGCATGGGCACCAGTAATTATCTTTGAAGTCGCTGCCTGTCGGAAAATTTCTGTGAGCCGAGCCACCGGGACTTTACCAGAATCAATCAAATCACTAAGCACTGCTCCCGGCCCCACCGAAGGCAACTGATCAACATCACCCACCAGCAATACCGCAGCATTATCAGGAACAGCTCGCAACAGCTGGTTCATCAAAACAATATCTACCATTGATGATTCATCCACCACCAGCAGATCAGTTTCCAGAGGGTTTTCTGCATTCTTTTTAAAATCGAACTGGGAAGGATCAAATTCCAGCAACCGGTGAATCGTGGTGGCTTCTTGCCCGGTAGACTCCGATAGTCGCTTGGCAGCCCGCCCTGTCGGTGCACACAATGTCACATGGGCGCGTTTGGCAACAATCACCTTTAAAATACTATTAACAACCGTGGTCTTACCGACACCGGGGCCGCCGGTAATAATGCAGAATTTTTTACGCACCGCCTGTTCAACCGCTTCTTTCTGTGAAGCTGACAGTTGTATATTATTTTTCTTCTCTACCCAGGGGATCGCTTTTTCCAGATCGACATCAGACCAGGCTGACTTTCCTTTTAGCAGCCGTTTTACATGATTAGCAACACCCAGTTCTGCCCGATGCAAAGGGGTCAGAAACAGACAGGGTTCTTCATTAATCGTTTCCGGTGTTAACCGTCCCTCATTAACCTCAGCCTGAATCGCATCTTTAATAGTCTCTTCAGGAATCTCCAGCAGCTTAACCGAAGAGTCCACCAGCTTCTGTAAAAACTGAGCGCAATGCCCCTCCCCGGAGAACTCCTGCAACACATGGCGAACACCGGCCTGAGCACGAATTAATGAAACCCGGTCAATCCCTAACTGCATAGCCAGCTGATCCGCTGTCTTAAAGCCAATACCATGAATATCCAGCGCCAGCCGATAAGGGTTTTCCTGCACTTTCGCTACGGCCTGATCCCCATACGTTTTATAAATACGCACTGCCCTGGCTGTACCCACCCCGTGGGACTGGAGAAACACCATAATTTCCCGCACCACCTTTTGCTCAGACCAGGCAGAGGTGATTTTCTCCCTACGCTTTTTACCGATACCCTCCAGCTCCATCAACCGGTCAGGTGTTTCCTCGATAATATCAAACACCTGTTCACCAAAAGCCTTGACCAGCCGCTTGGCAAAGTGAGGGCCTATACCCTTAACCATTCCTGATCCCAGGTACTTCTCAATACCTTCAATGGTGGTAGGCGTCACCGTTTTAATCTGCTGAACCTTAAACTGCACACCATGACGGGCATCATTAAACCAGATACCCATAGTCTCAACATATTCGCCAGCAGTAATAGACGGCGTACTCCCCGTCATGGTCACCAGATCCCGCTGTCCTTTGCACTTTACCCGAATCACAAAGAAGCCGGACTCTTCACTATGAAAAGTGACCCGCTCCACCGCCCCTTCCAGCCGTAATACCGGTTGATGATCAGTCATCGTTGCACGTTTTTGGGGAGTGGCATTGGTTTGATACATAGGGCTCTACTACGACAAGAGAAATACCTAATCATCATAACAGAGGTTGTTTTTTGAAAAAGCAATAACACTTATTGCGGATTAATTTATTGTTTTATAAGATTGATTATTGTCGCTCCCACATGAGATAGGGCTGTGTTTTAGATACAGCTAAAAGAAGCTCATTGTGCGTAGCCCAGGTGAATGGGACTACCTTTAACATTAAGGGCTCGCCATTCTAAGCAGGTCTAGCCGCCCGCCTGATGCACCGGCACCTAAGCCGCTCCCACGTGAGATAGGGCTGTGTTTTAGATACAGCTAAAAGAAACTCATTGTGCGTAGCCCAGGTGAATGGGATTACCTTTAATATTAAAGGCTCGCCATTCTAAGCAGGTCTACCCGCCCGCCTGACGCACCGGCTCCTTTCTTTTTCATAGATCACCGCTCTCCCAAAATACCTACAGCAATATTCGGTGACACCGAATACTCCAAACGCGCCTAGATACATACAATTACGACATATTTCATGTAATCTATACCCGCAATTACGCAACGCACATTGCGAAACCACCAAAACTGAACCTAAAGCTACCGAGGCCCATGCTCCGCCAGGTCGATAAAAGACTATGGCTAACCTCCGGACGGTAGTGTGCCCGATTATATGTTCTTTACCACGACTTAACCTTCCTTGCCCAATCAGCCATACCATGATGAATCTCCGAAAATTGCTCGACACCCTGTCGCGGTCGTCAGCTCAGGCCGTTAGTACACTGGGCAACCGCAACAGCAGCAGTGTCAAAGACTATCTCTATATTGAAACCGATATAGAAAAGAGCTTTGCCCAGGCACTTGAAAACCTCACTTCACCGAATCAAATTATTTTTCTCTGCGGCAGTTCCGGCGATGGAAAATCCGAGATTCTGACCCGCTACCACGACCATTACCAGCATGCGATTGAATTTCATCTGGATGCTACGCACAGTTTTCAGCCTGATAAAGATGCCATCACAACCCTGGATGAAATCTTCACAGCCCATGAGGCATCTGAAAAACCTCTGGTCATTGGTATCAACACCGGGATGCTATTTAATTATTCTGACCGAGGCTCAGAACAGCATAACGACTTGAAGCAGGCAATTAAAAACTATCTGGATGGCAAAGAGGATAAAACCCAGCCATCCAACTTCCAGTTTTTAAACTTTGAAGACTTTCCGAAATACAAGCCAATTGATGATCAAATCCTGTCTCCGTTTATAAAGGAACTGCTTCACAAGTTAACGGTTGCTGATAGTAACAATCCGTTTTATGTGGCCTGGCAAAATGAAGTCAATGGTGATTCATCAAAGCTGCATAGCAACTACCGTATGCTTCAGCAAGAAGCGGTACAAAACGTTATTATCCGCACCCTGTTAAAGCTGCGTTTAAAAAACGATTACTTTTTAACTGCCCGCACCATTTTAGATTTTATCCACCAGCTACTAACTGGACCTCACTATCTGTTCGATAATCTGTTTGCCAGCCAGAAAACAGATCTGTTTAAAGCCCTGCGCCGTTTTGACCCCTGTGCTATTCGTTCCCGTGAAATCGACCTGTTTCTAATACAGAGCTCTCTAACCTTCGAAGATCCAGACTTCCATGCATTTCAGGAAGCCGCGCAAGAATGGATCAATCCAGATGAACTAAACGACAAACCGGGAAGCTGGATACGGTTATTCTGCCTGATGCAAGATATGGATATCGGTAATAAATATCATCACAAATTTCGCGATAACTTCCGCAACGAATTGTTTGAAGAGTATACGCGTATCTGGATGCTGCACCGGAACTACCAAGGTGATGCCAGAAAGCGCAAAGAGCTAAGGCAATTCTACAAAAAAGGCCTTATCAGTGCCCTTTTATGCTTTGCTAACCGATTTGCGCCGGAACTCAGCGAGAAAAGCCAGATTTTTCTTAATGACTACAATGGCTATCAACTCTCAGCGCGTGCTGAAATTCGCGAAAGTCTCAAGCGGGTTCAGGACACGCCACCAACACGCCTTGGTCACTTCAATGCCTGCCTGAAACTGGGTGACACCGATCTTGAACCGTTGCCAGTATCCGTTAATTTCCTTGAGCTGGTTCGTAAAATCAATCGAGGTTACCGGCCCAACCGACATGATAAAAACAATATTATCATTCTTGAAGAAGTGATCGACTCCATTACCAGCAAGGTCCGTAATACCAACCACCTTCATATCCATAAAAATGGTGAAGCCTGGGCGTTATTGAATGATGTGGATGAAGACGAAATAAGGGTGGAGCGTTAAGATGAGCCTGACTGACAACATCATCACCGCCCTGGAAAACACCAAGCCAGATGATAGAAACACCCTGAACCACTTTCTGCCCTATCGCAACAAGGGTAATCACTTTGATTATAGTGTGATTGCCGGGCATACACTGGGCTTACTTATTGGCCAAAAACTCATCTCCGAGTTCAATATGGAGAAATTCAGAAGTGATTGTCTGGATGAAGTAGGCTGTTTGCTTAGCGAAGAAACCTTTCTCATACATCTTGAAAAAATGTATTTCGAGAATAATGCCTTGCAAAAAGCAGCACCCGAGTTTCTGCTATTACGCCAGCATGATAGTGAACGGGGAGCCAGCCGCCACCTGTGCAATATCTTTCAAAGCTTTATGTCAGATTATCCGGTTAACTCCGGCCTGGAAGGTAACCCCAATTTTATCGAGCAGATCTTTCTTCAGAAGCTTAAAGGCTCTCTCCAATCACAAAAACTGACCAGTAACCAGGCTCCCTATCTGCCTTTTATTGCTGAACATTTTGTCAAAGACCTTGGTTTTATCAGCCATAAAACGGATTACTTGCTACAAAATTGTGAGCAGTTTCTGGAGCTTTATAACTTCCTGTACTGCTCTCAATTGGCATTAAACATTAGAGGCTGGACTCAGGGAAAACCCACCAGCAAACCACTTTATTTTATTCTAGACACAGAAAAGGCCAGTCAGGAACGAACTGATATCCAAAAATACGGTTTTCAGTCCCTGTATAAATCATCCGCAGCCGTTTTCCCTATTTTATCTATGCTAGAGCAGCTCAACAAAAGCAACAAAACAAAGCAACCCTTATGGAAAATAACTGAGGCCATACAGCAAGCTGACGCTGCAACTGCGGCTAAAATCATGACCGTTATTGATGATTTTGCCAAAGCATTCTTTAGTAACAGGAAACTGAAGCATCGACATGAAGCGCCATCCGATGCCATTAGTGCCTTAAAAAGACTGTGTAAATACGCTGAAGATCAATTTGACCTGGTCGATTCAACCCGTCATGAAATTCGCACAAAATATCAGAAAGAGTTTGAAAAACACATCGCCCGCCATTTTGTTCAGGTGCGGGGGCGTACAGGCCGTGTACTGGTGCTCAGCCAGGACTACCTGTTGCTGCTAACTAATCTGGTCATTGGTAATGAACGGAAAATACACTTCCAGAAACTGCTTGAAGGCTTCCGAAACCGGGGAGTGTATTTTGACAAGCAGTCTGAACAAAGCCTAATCGCCTTTTTTGACCGGGTCGGCAATGTCGACCGTTTGAGTGATAGTGGAGATGCCGTTTATGTCCGTAGCACCATTTGAACAGTTTCTGGTAAACAGCTTGTTCCAGTGGTTGGCAGACCACATTACCGCAGGCTCCCGCTATCAATACCAGTCACCCGATGCCGAAAATTCCCGACGCTTATATACCGCACTAAAAGCTAAAACCACCAGCATCATAAATCTGGAAGGCACAATACTGCCTTGCCTGGAAATTAATAACACCCAGCTGGTTTGTGTAGCCCATACCGACGCCAGCCAGACGTTTCCTGAAGGGTTCAACGAAAACTATATTTCCATGCTCAGGGATGAGGTGGCAGGTCAAAGTGGCCAGCTGGAAAACTGTGCCTTACTGGTTATTCATAACAGTCTGCTGGACACACTGATCAACAGTGCAGAAGACCTGGCAGCTGAAGGCTCGGTCTGGTGCCCCGAAGTGATTCAAAACACCATTGAGGCCCATATCAGCAGCCAGGTTAAACCCTGCCGCCTGACTCTCAACCTTCTTTCCTGGCAAACAGAACTTATTCGGGAAGAAGGCGACAGCATGTTCGGATTTGAACCACTGTTTAATGCGGTAGCTTTAGGTAATGAGCCTGACCTGCGTAACCTGGGCCTGCTTCCAGATAAAGCCATTGCCAGTATGAATAGCGATAAACAGATTCAAAAACGACTGGAAGATAACCGACGTCTGAAAGAAGAAATCAATACCGTTGTTGAACACTTCCCGGAAGAAGTGAATGAGCGCCTGCCCGAGCTGGGTGACAAGTTTATAAAAGAACATATCTCCAGCGATGGCGGCGACTGGCAGGATGTCGATGTTCAAAGCTTCTGGGATGAAATGGATGAACAGAAGCAGCACACCCTGGCATTCCATAACGTAGAATCGGGCTGCACACTGGTAGGCCCCCGCAACAAAAGTGAAACCCTGGCAGGAAAGCGGGATAAACACCTGATTATACTGGTGCCAGAAGGCGGCACTGTGGCGGATATTAAATTAACCTTCTACGGTAACGACCTTGATAAGCGCCAGTTCAGTATCAAAAACAGCAGGGAACTGGCAAAGCTGGAGCTAAAAGGTAAAAAAGGCTCAGGTAAAAACAAAGGTAAATACTTTCTAACCACCGAAGTGCCTTTCTCTGGCAAACCCCAGTATTTTACCTTGCGCCTCAACCGCACCAAATCCAGTGAGCGGCATAATTTTCATATTCTGGTACTGCAAGAAGAACAGTTCTATCTGCAATCCTTTGAAAACCGCTTCTTAGTGGTTCCTCAAAAACAACGACTAATCCTGCAAACCGATGCGCATCAGCTCACCATCAATCCGGCACTGTCAGAGATACGTAAGCTTCAGGAAAACGAGTTGGTTATTTCGTCTGATGAATACGGCACCATCAACTATCAGGACCTCTATGAGCAATCTGATATTGTCCTGTTTGATGTCGAGTCACAAGGCTACCACCTCCGTTTCCAGATCGAGGGCGAAGTCAGCCAGGATAGTCTGACACTGCCTCTACTGATGGATGAGGGCCGGTTTAACCTGCTATTTAATGACCAGTACAATGGACAGTTTCTGCTGGCCAAAGAGACGGCTAAAGGTAAGGTTATTCTTGATAACCAGGAAAATCGGGTGATCTCTCAGCGGTTAAAGCTACTCACACTGGAACAGGAATTTATTGAAAACAACCTGTTCTACCTGGATGATCAGGAGAAACAGGGCAAAAACACAGCACTACATCTCAGTCGCTTTGCCCCTGATCTTCATGACGCCTGGGAAGACCTGATCAGTTATTTCAAAACAAAGCAAACACAACCCTCTTTAGCCTCATGGGGATCTGAGCTAGTCAGTAAAGTTCGTCACTACGTTGCTGCTTATATCGAACAACTGGAAGCGATTCCTCTCGATAAAAGCTTGAATGAAGACGCCTGCACCCTGCTAAAAACCGGTTTTGTTTATCAGGATGGCAAAGAGCTTATCTCACCCTTCAGTCCGCTGGTGATGGCCTATTACCTGCAATTGGTAGATGGCATTCGGGCAGACGACCATAATCGTTCATTCCGTGAACTGCCACCGGTCACCCGTAAACGCTTAAACCCCAGAGGCCTGCTACCTTTTATCTTCTCCGCAGAACATGAATTCAGTTATACCCAGGTGGTAGAAGATGATCCGTTCTGGTTGGAGGTCGTTCCCAGACAAGAGACTAGCTACCAGTTTGTCAGCAAGCTGGTAAGGGAAAAGGTTGAGGAGTTTATCCAAACCTTCCGGGAACTGTTCAAACAAGTGGATAGTGCCCCCCTGATTATCAACTCCATCAATAATGGTGATAATCAGGAACTGTTCTATGGGCTGCTGGGCTACTACCAAAATCACTTGCTGGATAGCCGCAGCCTGCACGTTAATCTCTATGATGATGAACTGAGTGAAACTGAGTTTGACCGGTTTGCGGAGATGGGTTCCTATGACCTGATTAAGCAAACCTATCGCCTGGATAAAGGCAAAGCCAGGGAAAATGCAGATACCATTATCGATCTGCTCCGCACCCGTCTTTCCTTTAGTAAATTCCGTCATGGTGAACAAGACCAGGCTTATTGCCACCTGAGTTTCTTCAAAAACAACCAGAAGATCGACTGTGTGGATATCAATATGGATAACCACACATCCGGGCTGGCCTGCAGCGGTCTTCTAAATGGTGAATCATCCCGTAGTGAACATGGCAGTTATTTCACCGCCTTTGGTC
Source organism: Endozoicomonadaceae bacterium (assembly GCA_965224475.1). Classification (GTDB taxonomy): domain Bacteria; phylum Pseudomonadota; class Gammaproteobacteria; order Pseudomonadales; family Endozoicomonadaceae; genus Endonucleibacter. Next base: position 581,092 of record CBDCZK010000006.1, read on the forward strand.
TGGCCAATGTTGACACGGAAAACCAGCCACATCTGCAACTGGCAAAACTGATGGGCCGTTTGATCAAGCCTGCCCGCAAGGCCAACACCGTATACACCCACAACACGTCCATTGGTCTGGCGGTTAGCGACACCTTCCGTAAGCAGCTGGAATACTCCTACGAAAGCGCTATCTGGACAACGGTCATTGACCCCAAGGTCACCCTGGATTTCTTCAGAAACAGCCAGGACCTGATCCTGATTCACTACTCCGACCAATACACTAACTCAGCAGGTTACGATGCCATAACCGTCACCCGCCAGACAGAGCTCTACCGCAAAATGCTAAGCAAAAACGGTGACGACCTGATTGGCGAATACAACGCCTTTAATGGTGAGTGGCTACTAAAAATGGTGACTGACAAGGAGACCGAGCAAAAAGGCAAGCACGGTATTATTGGAGCCTGGAAGCTGGTCAGTGCCTTGTTATCAAAGTCAGACATCACCTGGATACCGCTTTCTGTAGCGGAAATGATCCGGGTGTCAGGCAATATTGGCCTGAAAATGAGCGAGGGTGATTTCTCCCGTTACCATAAAGGGGAAAAATTTAAGGGGAAAATCTCAGATGATATTCTCTTTGCCGGGTTCCGTGATGGCCAGCTCTACCTGCTCCCGGTAGAAGTGAAAACAGGTCACCATAGCAGCGCTTCTCTGGCCGATGCCCGCAAACAGGCACTGGCCCTGCGCCAATATATGGAAGAAGGTCTGCTCGCACCACAAACGTTAGAAGGCAGAATCTACCGGGGCCTGTTTATTCGCCAGGTACTGATGCAGGTAGAGAAATACCAGCTCTACCAGGTCTTTGGCCATAGCTATTTCGATACCTTGCTGAAGAACCGTGAGCAGTGGCTGGAAGGTGATTATCAGCTGGGCACCATTGAAGACTATCCTCGGGGGCTGGTTGTCGCCCATCTAGACGGCACCAGTACAGGCAGTGTCCGCACCCATAGCACCGTGCAAGATGATATCTTACAGCTGGAAATCCCCATCGGTTTTCTTGATACCTTAGCGGGTAAGCCTTTGGCTGAACTGATGCCGCTACTGACAGAGGCCAATAAACTGGGCTTATCCGAGCACTGTTTTATGGGTGCAGGCCTTCAGGGAAAGACTCTGGTCACACCCACCGAATCAGATGACGAACTCGAAATCGAGTCCGACGATGATGACGACGAGCAAGACAGGGATATAGATCAGTCATTGTTTGACTTTGGTGATAAACCCAAACCTGGCTCAGCCAAAAAGCCTGAAGAAACGGTTAAAAATAAAGACGAGCAGCCAGTTGAAGAATGGGTTGACCCCATCAACACAACGGGGAAAACTGTCGAAACAGAAGAGCCCAACGAATCCCTTAAAGTGCAGTTTGGCTCAGATTGCCTGACCGGTGCACCCATTTACTGGGAGCCCACCAACACCAATAAGTTGCTTAATCCCAATACTGCCATTATTGGCACCATGGGAACCGGCAAAACCCAGTTTACCAAAAGTCTCATTACCCAGCTGATCCGTAACCAGCATCACAATGTCGATGGCACACCCATTGGTATTCTAATTTTTGACTACAAGGCAGACTACATCAAAGAGGATTTTGTTCAGGCCACCAATGCCAAGGTGTTTGACCTGTACAACTTGCCTTTTAACCCCTTTGCACTGTTTGGCAAAAAGCCGATGTTGCCGGTGCATACCGCAAACCTGTTCCGCAGCACCCTGGCCACCGCCTTTAACCTGGGCAATAAGCAGCAAAACAAGATCCGGACACTGGTGATGGATGCCTACGACCGGGCAGGAATAAAACCCAATGACCCAACTACCTGGAGCAGCCCCGCTCCATCCATACAGCAGGTGTGGGATCTGTTCATGGATCAGGAAAAGGTTGATGAGGATTCACTGTATGCGGCCCTGTCAGACCTGACCAGCTTCCAGATTTTTGAACCTGACCCTACCAAAAGTCAGTCCCTCTATGATCTGGTCGATGGCGTTACCGTCATTAATCTCTCTGGTTATGATTCCCAAATCCAGAATCTGATCGTGGCCATTACCCTGGATATTTTCTACAACCAGATGCATCAGCAAGGCAGTTCAAAAATAGATGGACCTTACCGACAGCTCAGCAAGTTTGTACTGGTGGATGAAGCCGATAACTTTATGAAGCAGAACTTCCCCAGTCTGCGGATGATTATGAAAGAAGGCCGGGAATTCGGTGTCGGCACCATTTTATCCACTCAGGAGCTAAGCCACTTTAAAACCAGTGAGAATAACTATGCCAGTTATATTCTTAGCTGGATTGTTCACCAGGTTAAAGAGATCAAAGCTCAGGATGTCCGCATGGTCTTTAAAACCAGCAACAAAGCTGAAGACGATAAGGCCATAGAACAAATTCAGGGGCTGGAGAAACATATTTCTCTATACCTGGGTGGGCAGGATAAAGCAAAAAGGATTAAAGATTTGGCATTTTGGGAATTATTACAAGACTAATGGAACTGGATCTTAACGTATGGAAGCGTGGCAGCCAGCGAGCGGTGCATAAGCCGCTCCTGCTGTTATATGCGCTATCCCAGTATCAGAAAGGGCATGATCGTTTTTTTACCTACGCAGAAATAGATCAGCCACTACGAAACTTATTAATCGAGTTTGGCCCTTACCGGAAATCTCACCATCCAGAATACCCCTTCTGGCGGTTACAAAATGATGGTTTCTGGGAACTGAAAAATCATGAGCAAGCTCAGCCTCGGGCCAGTAATAGCGATGCTAAAAAATCAGAACTGCTGAAATACCATGTTGCCGGAGGTCTGACTCAGAAGGAGTTTGATGAGATCACCAACAATAAAGACAAGTTAGCCAGGGCTATAGGATCATTATTGGAAGAGTTTTTCCCTGACACTGTTCATGATGACATTGTTGAGAAACTGGATATCACGGAATATATGGGCAAACCCCATAAACGTGATCCAAACTTTCGCCATAAAGTGCTAACAGCTTACGGCTACAAATGCGCTATTTGTGGGTTTGATTGTCGGCTGGGTCATACCCCAATAGGATTGGAAGCGGCTCATATTAAGTGGCATCAAAGCAAAGGACCGTCGACAGTTGATAATGGTATAGCTATGTGTGCTCTTCATCATAAGGCATTTGACAGAGGTGTATTTTCAATTGACGACAATTATTTATTACTAGTTAACAAAAATGCTTATGGAAGTAAAATATTTAGCATACTATTCAAAAAAAATGAAGGAAATAAAATATCATTACCACCTAGTAAACATGAGAATCCAAACGCTACTTTTTTAAAGTGGCATAGAAGCAATATTTTTTCAGACTCAAAAATTAATTGAAAAAATTGCTCGACATGCTGTAAGGAATAACAAACACATGGGAAAACTATTAGATTTAGCAAATAGGGAAAATGAGAATTTAAGTGATAAAGAAATAGCAATGGGAGCCTTGTGCAAGCACTCTCTCAATCACATCATGTACCCTGCTTTTTTTGCTAGACAAAATGATCTACCAACTTTAGTTTGGAAAAAACTGAAATTTGAAGAAGGTTTCAGAAAGCATGTACCAAAAAAGAAAGGTGTTTACGCTTTTGCGTTAGATATTGGGCTACCAAATTTACCACCAACATCTTATATTCTCTATGTAGGACTAGCTGGCAATACAAATTCCAACAATACTCTTTTTAGAAGATCATATGACTACATTAGAACAGAAAAAATCAATGACAGACCTAGAATTGGTGAAATGTTGCGCCAATGGAAAGGACACCTTTCTTATTATTATGCTACAGTTGAGGATGATACTTCTACTGGACCAATTGAAGAAACCCTTCTTGATATTCTAATTCCACCATACAATCGTGGTGATTTTTCAGCAGAAATGAAAACTCTATTAAAAGGTGTGAATTTAATATGAGCAACCCAATTTTACTACCTTGCCTCAGAGGGTCAATTGGAGACTGGGTGACTTACACATGTTTAATGAGACTAAAAGATATAAATGAACTTGTAGCATTTGCAGATGATATACATCAAAACAAAAAATTATCCAAAATGATTCAAAGAGAATTAAAAAAAGACAGAAAAAAAGAAATTGGAGAGTATTTACTGAATAACAACGAAGCATTCTTCAACTCTTTAGTGGTTGCTGTTTATGATGGAAGCCCAAAATGGCACCAATTTGATACAATAAAACCTAGCACACTGAAAAATGAAAATTATGAAGCGCATGATTATGCTTTAGAAAGCATGGGTTATTTAAGTCTTACTCGAAATGAAAAAATATTTGCGCTAGATGGCCAGCATAGATTATCAGGTATCCAGCATGCCTTAGAAAAAAACAAAGATATAGGTTATCAACAAATTCCAGTTATTTTCCTAGCGCATTATAACGATTCAGAAGGTTTAAAACGAACAAGAAGATTATTTACCACTCTCAACAAAAAAGCAAAACCTGTTGATAAAGCTGCCATTATTGCTCTTGACGAGGACGATTTAAGTGCTTACATAACACGTTTTTTACTTGAAGATTCTTCAGCTATTAATGGCAACATTATAAAATTCCAAGCAGGAAACAATATATCCTATTCAGACAAAAATGTTTTAACCACAATTGGAAATCTTTACGACATTGTAAAAATAATTTTAACCATTGGCTTAAAAATACTCCCTAAAACAACAGCAAATTATCGTGGTTTAGATTCAGAAAGAGACCCCATAATTAATACAGTAGAAAATTTATTATCCTACCTAATCACATCTTTCGAATGTTTGAACAAAATAAACACATCTAAAAGCAACATAGAAAAAATAACCAGCAAGTATAGAAACAGAGAGACAGGCGGGCATTTACTTTTTCGACCAGCAGGACTCAAGCTATACATAAAAGCCCTATGCACAGCATCTACAACAAATGAGGGTTTAAGTAAATTCATTAAAAATGCACAAAACTTCATAGACAATACGACGGAATTAGATTTAAACCTTAACAATGAACTATTTAGCCAACGCTTATGGGATCCTTCCAACCATAAAATCATGCAGCTTAAAGCAGATGATAGGGAATTTATAATAAAAGAAATTATTCGCTTTAGTAATGAAGGTAAGTAGTGCAATACATAGTAGCCCCATCTAGGGTATAAAGTGGCTCATGCCACTTTACCCTTACACTTCAAAAACAAGTCATTAAGGTTATTCACCCCAGAAAACAACCCTAACCCGTCATCCACCAGCCGAGCCACAGCCTTACCTATCTCAGCATCCTGAGACTGCTGCCGTATCAACATGGCATAGGTTTCGGCTTGCTCACCCAACAAGGTATTGGTATTAAATTCCTGGCCATCTTGCGTCGAGGTTACCTTTTTAGACAGTGTTCCAGACTCAAGTGCATAGGCAATAGCCAAGCGAGCGAGAATATTAGGTGTCAGCCCGGTATTGCCTTTCTGCCTTGCCAGCAAGTCTGTGGCTTTTTTGGAAATTCGAATACGATTAGGCAGCATCCGGGGCAAACTCCTCTACAACATCATCTTTTAGCTGATAACCAAAGTAATTACGTTTCAGGTATTCAGAGTACCCTTCATCCGGGAAGTACTCGACTTCATAAACGTGAGATATATGCGGTGATAACTGCTTGAAATAGTCCTGATCAATCTCAGTATCAGTGGACAATATAACAACCTGATGGCTGGCGGTTGGGAAATAGTTTTCCACCAGCTTGCTACGGTGCTTACTATCCAGTCGACCTAATGGCGTATCAATAATAATAGGTAGTTTACGACCGGAGGTTTTAGCCAGCGCTTCCAGGATAGAAATAGCAAAAATCTGTTTTTCACCTGCCGATAACTGTTGCTTATTGATCTCATCACCACTGGCATTTAACAAGCGCACATCAAAGGTCTTGGGATCAATTTTAGCTTTCAGGCTGATATCTTCTTTTCTGGCCAGTTTTCTAAAGGAGCTAACAAACTCTTTTTCCAGCTGTTTAACCTTGTTTTTAGTGGTTTCAGTGGCGAATTTATTAAGTAGCTCTCGGGATCGCTGAGCCATCTGGTAGGCGCGGTTGCTGGAGAAATTAGCACTGTATTCCGCCTCTTTCTTTTGCATTTGCCGCATAATATCCATTGCCTGGCGCAGAGCCTTTTTAGCATCTTCCTTCGCTACCGCAGCGTTGCCAGCTTGTTCAGCCCGCTTCTCATTGAACTCCCTGAGTAATGTTAACTCATCCTGCAAGAATGCTTCATCAGGGGCTCTTTGCAGGTTTTTACTGGCATAATCCAGCTGATCCTGAATATCAGCCAACTGCTGTCCAAGGTTTAACATGGCCGTGCGAGCATTCGGCAATACTTCCTTTATAAAGTGCCTGACTCGGTTGAATTGGCGCTCAGAGCAATCGTGAATAATATCCACGTTATCTATATCACTAAACACATCAGCAAATGCATCGCTAACGGCTTGCTCCACCAGTTGCTTATCATTCAGTGATTTTTCCAGCGATTTTTTCAGTACATTAATCTTTTTCGTTAATGTCACTTTAAGCAGCTGCTGCTTTTTAAAGCTCTGCTCTTGTTCTAACTGCTGAAGCAACTCTTCAATTTTATTCATCGCCAGCACTAGTGGAAATTCAGCGGCCATGCAGTCTCGCATCTGGGATTCCAGCTTTTTCTTCTCTGCCACCAGTTCGTCTAGACGTTCTTGCTCCTGGCTACGGGACCTCGCCCATTCACCACCTTTGCTGGAAATATACACTTCGGACTTTTTGATATCGTCATCAATCAAGTCTATTTGACGAATCGCTTCACTCTGTATATCTAAAGCACTTTCATAGCAGGCATAAGCGCTATCATAATCCGCTTTTAGTGCACTAATGACTTTTTGATGCTCTTCCGGCATCGATGAGGTGTTTTTCTCTCGAAGATATATAGCCAAGTCATCTCGCATGCGGTTGATCACATCCAGACCTAGCAGCTTTCTAATAGCAGTGCCCAATGCTCTACCGGTATTATCCTCTGCCAGTTCTGCTATTTTTTCACCATCAAAGAAAAACAGGTCTGATACACCAATAGGGATCAATTCATTCAGAAACCCCTGGCACTGGTCATAACTCAACTCCTTTAGTTCAGAACCGTCTTTTTCAATTTTAAGGATCTCTTTGACCTTGCCATCAACCGTCCACTCTCGCTTAACGGTATAGCGAGACACTTCACCTCGGGTCGCATAACTAAATGTCAAATGAACTCTGGCAGAATTGGCCTGAACCAGGCTATTTCGGCTTCTATGAATAGAATCTTTCAAGTACTCATGATATTCATTTTTAGAAACATTGCTGCCCAGGCTGTGCTTGCCATACAGAGCCAGGCGGATAGCCGTCAGCGTGGTGGTTTTACCCGCCCCGTTCAAACCACCAAATAGAATAATGGGCCGCTTGCGCCCATGACGAACACGGGGGGCAAGGTCTACCTTTTCTTCACCATTAATGACCCGGAAATCACAAACTTTTAACTCTTCCAGGATCATGCCAGCGCCTCGTATTGTTCACGCAATTTATTCATATCTTTTTCATAGCTATCCAGCTGCTTGAGACTGCCTTTTCTGTATTCATGGCTAGCATCAGCATCCCAATCTTGTTCAAGCAAACTTTCTATCTTCCGTAAAAGCCCTCGACGAACACTTAAGCCTTCCATAGATAGCTCCAGCTCAATAAGCTTCATAATCAATTCAGCCGGTACTTCATACTCTTCTTCCAGCTCTTTCAGCAAATCCGCATCGGGCTTGGTAAAAGCTCCAGCATCATTCTCTACCCAGTCAAGGTCCTCACCATAGACTTCGCGATAAATAGCGGGCAGACAATCTGTCCAGTCTGGATCGAGAGGGTCATGGAGCCACTCTTTTCGAATTGCGTGGAGTTCTGGCCGCGTAATCAGCTCGATATCATGGCCACCATTTCGCAAATCCCTTTCTATGGTCAGAAGCTCTTTTAGCCAATCCTGACGGACTTCCATTTTGTAAGGGCCAAAGGCTCGCTTAATATCACGAGAACCATCATCATTGACGCTACGGCTACGGACATAACTGATTCGCCCATCTCGACGACGTTTATTTCGTAATCTTTCTTTATTTTTTGGATCAGTACTTTCCCAGAGTTTTTGGCGAAACTTCAGTAAGGGCGTCATCCAGGTTGCACCATTCTCAATCAGTCCTTCAATCGCTTTGTCCTTGGTGACCACAGTACAAGTCCAGCAACCAAAACGGGAGTTACCACATGAGGGTGTGCTGGTATCAATCACTAACGGACATTCACCCGCATTGGAGCCTTTATATAAATCAAATAGCTCGCGATTGGTACCACCCCAGGGAGCGTAGGTTCCAAGCAGATACATCCAGACTTCATCATGCGTCCAGTTTTCAATGGGCATATAAGTGAATGCACCCGGTAAGGATGTATGCCGGGCCAACAAACTACCATCAATTTTATGTTTGGCAATCACCTGGGCACGGGATGAGCTCTCCTGGCTCCGTGAGCCAAGAATAATAATAACCTCACCAAACTGTGCGACCTTATCCATAATAAAGTCACTGACCGGATCAATCTTCATCCGCTCGGTGCACCACCGGAAAGAGGTTGTCGGTGCGGGGTAGCCTTTACCTAACAGGTTGGCCCAGAATGTTTCGCTGGTTTTTGGATAAACCTGATGCGCAGAGATAGGCAGTGCATCAGCATCCGCCCCCGTATTAATAGCCTCAATCACATGTTTTATCTGGTCAACAACAACCGGGGTTTCCACCAGCGTGTCGGAAGAAACAACATAAACATGTTTATGTCGCTCGGCAGGTTTAAGCTTCAGCAGCGCGGTATAAACCAGGGAAAGGATCGTGGTTGAATCTTTTCCCCCTGAAAAACCAATGACCCAGGGCTTATCATCATTAAGATAAAGCTCCTGAATTTCGAATATCAGGTCTTTAAGCGGTCTGCCAGCATAAGGGTTATCAATATCATCCAGCATTGCATCGATGCTAGGGTATAAAAGCGTTTCGTTCGTCATGATTGAAAAGTCTCTTCAAGAGACTGGTCCATAGGGCTGAGCCTTACACCCAGCGTGTTACGAATAACATTGGCAGTCAGGGCAACATTGGCACGAGCTTTACTCAATTTTCCATGGAGTAGCGCCCTTCCTTCCCACTGCTCTTTGTTAGCTCTTGACCAATCTATAGTGCTCAGCTTACTAAGCCTATTTTTCCAGCTATCAGGAAATTGACTGAGAAGATCCGCGCCTGCACACCCTAAAGCATGAAGTGTGACTCCATGGGCGTGAACAAAGTGGATTCTCAGTTCAGCAGAAGAAATATCTCGTTTTTCTGCATCCTTCCAGTCCGGCATCGATTCTGTTACTTCCTGCCAATATTCAGTAGCTAACAGCATTTCATCCTCGCTGATAGCATCCTTCAAACCTTTGCGCAGCAAACTTCGGCTGGCAAGCTTAACACTGCTCAAAGTAAATAACTTGATGCTCCGGTTGGAGATACTGGACTTTTCCAGCTCTGTCAGTTTTTTAAAACAGCTTACATTATCAACGATATATCTTGCCATAATAGAGCTAGGATCTCGCTGATCATATAACGTACTCAGCGACTCGCTGGGTCTTACCGCATGCTTGTTCAGATCAGCAAACATCTGTTGACTGCGCGTTAAACCTTCATCAAGAAAAAAAAGCACCGGTATATTGTCATGCCCCAGCTCACTATTTTCCTTGATGGCATCTTCAATGGCTGCCCGCCGGTGCTGGCCATCATTAATCAAAATCTGGGCATCCATTGGCACAGTAAGTAAACCAAGGTTAACAGCAACACCCGTATCAGCCAGTGGCTCAAAATGAACCTGATCATTAACAGATGCGGTGATAGCTGAAAGTGTGTAGTCCTCTCTGTTTTCCAGAAGATACTTGACCATTTCAGGGATACGGGAGCGATTGAGAACACGCTGAGCTCGTAACTCAGGCGGAACTTCTTCTTCATCAAAAACAAATATTTTGGGAATCAGACGCATAGGGCACATTGCTATGTAGCATGGCCGTCCTGATTGTATCCCTCTGACAGCAGGAAAGGTATGATTGAATTCACTTAAGCGACTGGCAACCATGTTAGTACCTGTATGTAAAAAACACAACAATCCGCATTTGCTGGAAGTGAAAATAGTTGCAAAATGACAGACAAGCCAATAAGAGCCAGTAATTACCAATGTTTTTATCAGAATCTACCGAACACTATCAGGTAACTCACCAACTTGATGCCACAGGCCTGAACTGCCCCGAGCCGGTAATGCTGCTCCATAATAAAGTGCGTCAAATGAAAAAGGGGGAAGTGCTGGAAGTTATCGCTACAGATCCTTCAACTCAAAGAGATATCCCAAAATTCTGCTCATTTCTCAACCATGAGTTACTAGTGAAAAAACAAGTGGGTGAAACATTTGTTTATCACTTAAAAAAAGGAAAGTAGACTTTCCCCATATTATTTTTTAGCCAAAGAAAATCACCTATGAAATACCTCAACAAATCCCGACTCCGGCGACGGTGGTCCTTCGAAGGAGGGGCCACCCGAAAGGTTTACCCTGTTCGGGATTTTATTTATGAAGCAAATCAAGAGAGCCCTGCGTCGACATCATCGTGCAAGACTTAAACATTCACGTAAGCATTATTGGGGAGGGCATGCACAGAGCTCGCTCCGTACCCGGGGCCTATCAGCCACAACCCCTTGCCTTTGTTCCTGCTGGATGTGCGGAAATCAACGCCACTATTGGGGAATGAGCTTTCAGGAAAAACGGCAACGTTTAAAGCATACCTGACCTGATAAAGGTACGGCTCTGGCCGTGCCCATCATCCTATAATAGAATTTACCTACCGTTTCCAGGAATGGGTAGCGATAATTACAACTGTTACGTCATATGGATACCGTAAAGAGCCTTTTTTATGCCCACTGAACAACTTGCTTTGCTTGTCGATTTCGCAAAACACGCAATGACATGTCTTACGCTTATTTATGGTGTGATTTGCTTAGGACAAGTCATACAACATTGGCTACATAGCGCACAAGATAGTGCGCCCAATAATACCCCTCCCGCTGCAGAAACAACTGGCAAAAATCTGAATTTACAATTGGTATTGTTCGCCACCGCAATAATTATTTCGATAGCATCTCTGTTTATAGGCTTTTGGTTTGTGACCTAACTATTTCACCACTACTGGGACTGCGTAAAGCGGCGGCTCAGCGTATGTATAATAGCGGACGGACCAATTGAGAAGACTGGGTTTAAACCTGACTTTCAGGAAATGTTAGGTATAATATCTCTGTTCCCAGCTCCATCGTCCTGGTGTGCCTGTTTATCAGGCCGGGCCCAGATAGCGATGAGGACGCGGCCTACGAACAGCGTCCATCTGGGAATTTATCAAACTGTAAGCACTGTCCCCCCCTCTTTCTGTTTTATTGCCTCTCACTTAGCATCGGTACTAGCCATTTTGTCAGCTGCAGGCAGGCGGAGTAGCGTTATCGTACATTCTGTAGCTAAACGATACCCAAGGCTCTTTACTCCAGGAGGATTTAGGAAAAACGAGCACTATATGAGACTCTGCTTTTGAGATTTTAAGCTCAGCCTCTTCAGCGTTGTGAGTGATAAAGAGCAGCCCGAAAAATAATAAAAAAAACTTTATCACCTTGTTTACCATAAATTATTGGCTCAATCCTGGAAGAAAATAATACGAGATATAAGTACCTGACTACTCGGAATCGAATATTCTGACTCATTGCTCAGGCTCCTCTACTGCGTTACTGCTCTGGTTGCATAGAATGGCTATGCGCCCATCACAGCGCCTTGAAGAGAAACCTGAATCAATGGCCAGAATATTCGATTCCGAGTGATCAAGTACTTAAAAGGCTTATTCATTTGCGGTTAATTTTGAATCAGCTTCAACGTCACTGGCCCAGATGGCTAACTAAATAAAGGATCTGTTTGTCAGTCATACTGTGAGAACGCCCGCACCTGGTTCAATCCAACCGATCCCAAAGAGCCAAATCTATAAGCTCACCTGACTTCTCAGGTCACAGCGGCAGCAACTGTACCAAAAACACTATCAGTCCTCGATAATGATATCCCTTATTTGGCTTGGTAATGCACTAGCGGCTAAGGTCATCACCTCTGAGTATTCCAAATGGCAATGTTTTTTGAGGCCTTTTTCTATATCGCTTCCAAAGATACTGCCCTGGTATAACCAACGGTAGTAATGGAAGCATCAGCAACACCACTGGAAGAAAATGCATGGCTCGCCAGGCTTCCCCTAACATCGTGAAAAATCGCTTGTTCGTTTGTTTAGGCTCGACTTCGAAAGAACGATACCCTGCCGATGTGGTTGGTGGGCTTAGTTTTTCTCTAACACTTTTCTCGTCCATAAATTGTCTGAAAATGCCTCCTCCTAAGTATCACATTTAACCACTGATCTGATTGTCTATCCGATTTTAAGCCCTTTGTTAGCCAACATGAATGGATGGTCAGGGCGGAATGACTTAAAACGTCTATCACACCTCTTTCATCCAGGTCAGTATAGTGTCGACCACCAGCCAATCTTTCCCCTCTTCCATATTTAAAGGACGCATAAATACAGCCTTCCGGCTTGAGGAAACGGGCAAGTTGGCTAATTGTTTTTGGTAATTCTGCTAATGGGGTATGGAGTAAAGAGGCACATGCCCATATGCCATCGAATGGCTCTGAATCCTGAAACTGCAGAAACTCACACACCAAGACAGGCTGGCCAATCCTTCGCTCGGCTAAAGCTGCGAGGTTTTTACTGGCATCAAATGCTTTTACTCGATAGCCTCGTTCTAGAAAGGCTTGGGTATCGCGCCCAGAGCCACAACCTGCATCAAGAATACGCCCCTCTTTAGGCAGCAAAGAGAGAAATACTGTATGCAGCTGCCCCATATCGATTTGAGCGGTGTCATCATAATACTGCTGAGCATTGTTGTCGTAAAAACTCACTGACATCGATCTTCCCACTGCAGCCCCATTTACACGATAAAGGTGAATACTAAAAACAGGTTCGGGAACCCACACTCGCTTCACCCACGCTAAATTTTGTAAACTCCAGACATAATCCTTACTAGATACCACCTATACTCGGTACAAGCCTTGTCCAGACTAAGACGTTTCTTCCAAAAAATATTGCCCGCCCGATTCAGGACTCAGATATCAACAGAAGAAGATGTTGTTGTAGAACAGGGTTTAGAGGGGCTCAACCAAACATCAAGGCACAACCCACCTTCAACAGACAATAATACGGCACTGGACAAAGAGCAGATTACTGCTGCCGAGCAACACTCTGTTAAAAAAGATACAGCTGCAAACAGATACAACCCTCTTTTTGAAGCTTCATACTCTGCCCAGCAAGAAAATCGCCCCTACTTTAGCGATGATATTGAAAAGCTGGAAGAATTTTACACCTTTCATATCAGGGATATACCTGCTTTGGAATCCCTTCATCACGAGCTTGAGCACCGAAAGACCCAAAGAGCTCAACAGTTGAAAACAGCAGTATGCAAACAACTGACTCAGCTGGGACGCCCTAAACCAAAAATAGAAGTAGAGCTCGCTAAGCCAGAAACGAAACCAACGGCTCTCATCAGAGATGAAAAAAATAGCATTGAAAAACAACCTGTTATTAATGCAACCGTAATTCCCCCCAAGCCAGATTACGCTGCCATTACAGACCTGCTGCGCAAGCAATTATCTCCCGATGACTTCCAGCTCCTTATGGGGCGGGCCATTCAACAGTTACATTATGAGCAGCTAGGCCAGCGACTAAAACTGTCTCGTCGTGAAACACGGAAACGTGAGCAGTCACTGATTAAATCTATCAGTCATCAATACCAAGACAAACTATCGCCTTTCATAGCCAGACTGGATCAGCACCTTGATGATACTGATGGTGACACCACCCTGGACCAGGCCAGTGGAGCCACCCAGCTTACCAGCCACACTTTAAAATTGCTGATTCACCTTACCAACCCACTACTAAAACAGTACTGCTTAGTCGAGCAACACAGAATTGTACGCCTGGAATCCAGTGATTCAGTTCAAACCGCTGCTGCTTCCCAAGCTATAGCAACAAACAGCACTCTGACAGCGACTAATCAAGAGAGCAGTGATACCAGTAAGCATCAGGAAACTGAAACACCTCCATCAAAGTGCCTCACTGACAACGAAACCAAGCCTACCTCACCAACTGAAGCACCGGCTAACCCGGCTTCACAAGAGTCCATTCCTGATTCTATAGTTGACCAGGCTGACTCCAGTACTAAAGAAGCTATATTCCTCTCCAGAGCTTTTGCTGATTCAAGCGAATTGTTTCAAGAAACGTTTTCTCACCATTCAAAGATAATCAACAACCTAAGTAAGCTGCTTGGCTCTGGCTTTAGCATTGCCGAACTTTTAAAGCTAGACAGTAGTGCCTTTGCAGCCATTAATGGGGTTGGTGCCGCTAAGGTTAAGACTCTGGAGCAGGTTCAGCAGGAGGCCAAAGAGCTGTTGAATAATCCAGATGCTCTGGTTTTAATGGACGATGCTCATACACCCTCAACCTGGCCTGCCAAAGAGAGCCTAGAAGAGCTTTTAGTTAGTTTTTCAGCGCTAGAAGAAGCTGAACAAAAATTGATAAAGAGGCTGGCTAAGCACTGGGAAATCCCTCTAGCTGAGGTGAATGTTTCTCGAGTGGTTTATCAGTGGCCAATAGAGTTCTGCAGCAAACGGTTTGGCGGAATAACTGGCCAGTCTGTTTATGAGGGACTCCTTAGAAAACTGGAAGAAGCATTTAATCAGCAACAAGATGATACATACAAGTCAGTGCCAGGCGGCTTGATCTCATTTGGCGGTGAAGTCAATCTTTCCCCAGAGAGCATGGGTCAACGTCTAAGTAATGACCTTTCCCACTTTCTCAAAAACTCTGATGAAAGAACTGTCTCTATTATTAAGGCACGACTGGGTATTGATAACACCGAGCCAGCAACATTGGAAAAGCTGGGCCAACAGCTTGGTGTAACAAGAGAACGTGTTCGTCAGTTACAAAAGAAAGCCGATAGCTATCTGCTAGCCTCCATGAGCCTGCATCCAGCGAATATCTGGAAGAATATCCGAGAAAATCTAAGTCATAATATAGCGAGCCTGTACCCAACTTTGTCGTCACGCTTCCACAGTGAAAAACTGTTTATTCAGTTCCTGGCAGCGATTTGCCAGGTCGATAAAAGCGCATTAATGGACTTGATTAAACCGCAGGTATCTCCACACGCACTCAATGATTTTTTCTCAAAACATTTGGCTCCGGCCACCCTTGATGACGTTGCAACTGTTCTGGCAGAGCATTATGCCTACTCAGAAGCCCAAAGTCGCAATGCTGCCATGATGCTCAAACAACAGGGCGCTATTGAGATTAATGAGCAAGGTGTATCCCCCCGTAATCTGACAAAACAACTGGCCATCAGCCAGGCTGCACTGGCATTTCCTCAAGGAGCACCATTTAGGGACTTACACCAGTATGCCAATGATCATCAGTTTGGTCGCGCGAAATTTCAGGTAGAAAGGCTAGACAGTGGCATCAGTAGTGCCGTAGAAGAAGGCTATATTTTCCAGAGTGGACACGGACACTACACGCACACCTCATTTCTGCACTTAGATCAGGCAACCATTGACCAAGCCTTGGGGACTGTCAAATCATCTCTTAGTAATGCAAAAGCCCAGGGAGTTAACACCCTGAATCTGCGAATTGATGTATTTAGTACACACTCCTTTAAGGAAGATTATTTTTTGTTACGGCATATCGTGCGAGAGCACGGTATTCATCAAGGTATTTATTTTAATGGTAAGTCTGGGGCTGATACCATCAGTCTTGATGAGGAGTTTTCATTAAAAGGGCAAAAATCCAGTATTCTCGACTACTTTGTATCAGAAGGTCGGCCACTGGAAAAACGGGATATTACGTCCATTATCCGCAGCCAATCAGAAAATCATGCCAGTTTTTACCTTAATAGCCTGATGGAAGAGGGCTTGATTGTTCGCATCAGCCCAACACTGTACGATTTACCAGAAAGAGCGTTTGTCAACGCACCTGTAGCCATTATTTTTGAACGTGCTGAACGAATTCTTAAGAAGGCCAACCGTATTGTTGAGGCTGGAATTATCACAACAGACTGTAATACTCGACTGCAGCTATCTTATAGCAAGGCATGGTATTTCTCTTTGCTACGACACTTTGCCGAAAAAATACAGCAAAAACTGGTACTTTAGCAGCTCTTTGATCAGTTTGGCCCCGATGCCACAACGAAATATGATTTCTATCATTCGCATATACGCCCAGTATGAAAATGACCTGGACGCCTGGGCTGAAGCAGTTTCTGGCGATCTTCTGATAGAGCGGCACACTCTACTCAATGCAATCAGGAATGCACGCCATCAATAAGGATTCATAGCATGAAATATCTGGCAAATGTAAAATCTCAAACACCAATATTAGGCAAAGTGATAACGGCTATTTCAGACAGAATAATCTCAATTCTTTGCATTTTAATAGCAGCCTATATCGCTATAAATGGCGGAGATAGCTGGGGTTACTTTCTATTTGTTGGCTTCTTAACGGCGGACTAACGGTAATGGCCGGTGCCAATAATCAAAATAATAAACCGGCCTTAAACTGTCGATAAAACCTATAGCCTCGGACTTCAAGTCCATCGTCATAATGTAGCACGGCCTTGAAGCCCTCAATAACAAGGCGCCTATCAAAATCTTCTATGACCGATAAAAATCTGATTCCCAGTAAATCAACTTTTTGCCACTAACAAATTTTAATATCATGCCGCATATTGTGGAGCTCGTGTCCTTTAGGACAGATCCACTTAATTCGCCAAGACCTCCACTGCCCTGATTTACAGCAATCCGACTGAGATATAGTAATATCTTCAACATCAGCATCGCAGTCATAGCAAAAAACAGTGGCACTACCATCATCAATATAATGAGCTGTTGTAGGAATGACTATTTCACGCATATAGAAAGGCAGCTCGGTTACAGTTTGATCCGATAGATCAGCTCCCCTTAACCAGAGGGGAAGAGCTATTCTTGCTGCCTGCTCCTCGTTATGGGAACTCCAAACAGCTTTAGAATGCTCCTCTGCCCAAGACAATAACCTATCGGATCCCACAGTAACGACACAGTTATAACAAGGCCCTTTATCTTCCTGTGAAATCACTTTGACTTTTCCAGAACACCGGGGCAGTTCAATAAGGTATTTGCCAACCGCTTTTTCTATATCAAACTCAGGGCCCTTCTGCTTGAAGAGTACATTTTTGATGAATTGCATAGTTCTCCTCAGGCAACCCTTTTATTCAACCGGTACTCAATAACACTCATAGCAAATTTGAGGCCCGCGCAGATCACAAAAAAAGCAACCATGACTGAGTTCCACAGTAGACTGGTTTCTTTGAAGTAGTTGAGCAATGGCTGTATAAAATCGGCGGAGAACAAGCTGGCAGTGTGTTCTGGATCATGCTTCATGGCGAAGATAATAGCGGCGACAAAAAGGAAAATGAGGCCTTTGGACAGATGATCCAACGCTTTTATATTTTTAGTCATGACAATATCTATATCATCTGAAAAAAGTGTAAAACTTATCAGATTTGCAGCTTCAATAACATGCAGCAATTCAGGCTTTATAAAATCGATATCCCCTTACTTCAAGACCATAGCCATGCTGCAGGACTGCCCTGAAGTCCTCAATGGAAAGGCCATAACCATCCATTCCCGGTAACTCTAATTCTGCCAGACGCTTATCAAAACTCTTCTGCTTTTCGTAGTCAGCAAATGACTGGTCAATAAGCCTTGATTTCCAGTAAAGCGGTTGGGGTTCATAACCACCATTGCCATAGTCAAAAAACTCGGTCCTTCCTTTACGCATATTGATTTTAATGCGCTCACGGAGCACAGGAATGGGCTGGGTATTGAAGCCTTCATAACTCATCAGGGTTAATTTACCTGATTGGATATGGATTTTTATCAGATCAAAATCACTGGTTTCGCCATAAAGCTGTGTAGCGCATCCGATATATAGCCTTAAGGGAATCGGCAGTTCCTGCACATAGCTGGAATGTATGACTAACGAGTGGCGTTGGTTAAGCACACTAGCAGGCAATGATCTATATGCCTCTTCACAAGCACCTTCAATTAAATCAGGTTTAGCCAAAGAGAACAGTAGCTCGCGAGATTCATCCACCGCTGAGCGGTAGTTACCAAAAAAGGGATTGATATCCCGCTTCAACTGCTCAGGCATACTTTTATAGGGTTTACGCTTGTTAAATTGCTGCAAGGCAAAATAAATCAACAAATCACCCCTTCGTTCAGCTACGGCCTGTTCAAACTCTGACTGCTCATATTTTTGAACTGCTAACTTCATAGCTTGTTTAGGTGAACCAATATATGTTTTTAATGCTTCACTACATTCCAGCTCATCCTGTGCAGGAATACGTCCTAGCTCAAGACTTCTCAACCAAAAGGCTTCAAACAGCTCAGCATGTTCTTCAAGAAGCTTTTTACTCTTAGGCACCCTGATTGTTTTTTGAGTCAGCTGTTTCCAGTGACTCCTTCGGCGCTGTTTATTTACGAGATAAAGCTGTTCTTCCTCTTTATCTTTAAAAATATAAAAAACACCTGGGCCTATTGCGATAGGTTCTTCATCCAGAACATGCTCGATAAATGCCTGCAACTCACTTTGGGTAAAGTACTTCTGGAAAGTATTTCTTGATGTAATCACACCGTCTTTATAGGGTTTAAATTTTTTTATATGTTGTTCACTGGCGATCATCGCTGCCACAACCAGCAGCTTGTCCGTGAGCTGCCAAGCCCCTAATAAAGCATCAACGCGCTCTTCAAGGTCTTCAATAACATTGATAACAAACCCAAGATTCACCAGGTCTGCATTCACTTTAATGCCATCAGGTCGCCAGTTCGGGTCCCATCCTTGTGCATTAATACCATGGACTTCCAGCTCCCTCAGATCATCACCCTGGCCACAGCCATAATCAAACACTGTATATGAACCATTCAGGTAACCATGCCGGGCTAGTGTTTTCATGGGCGTTGATAAATCATCACGGGATAATGCTGTCTTATGACGATCAATCACTTTACTTTCACAGGGGTCTACAGCAGCAGATCGGAATAGTCTGCCATCAACCAGTGTGTAACCCTTACTTTCGATTAAGCTTTCCCAGGTCTTTTTAAAGCCGATAATTCGGCTGTTATCATACAAACCTGCCAGCTCGCCCTCCTGAGTAATATTGCAAAATTCGTCATAAGAAGGGTCATCATGAAGCACCATTGCTTCCTTACGATGCAAAATCGGGGGGTTATCAGTTTTTCGATAGCAGGTTTCTCTGCAACGCTGATTAGTCAAATCAATACTGATACTTTTGATGAGAGCAGGATAGGGATTATTGTAGAAATCAGGGTAACTGAGTAAGGTTAACTTGAAATCCGCCCGGTGAAACTTGGCAATATCCCAGTCAGTTTCATCTAATGAAAGTTTCTCAACTTGCGTTTCCGTTAATCTTCTTAGCTCAGGAGCGATCGCCTTTAGTGCTGTTTTATGAATATAGACCGCTTTGGGAAGGCGCTTCCCAACCTGTAGTGCATTGACTTGTTCGTGAAAAATGTCAGGAGTCATAGCCGTTGAGAAAATCTTTGAATTTCTCCACAGTGTAGCGATAAGGCTGACGTCCGCCAACGGATCGTGTTTTTATCACGCAGACCTCCCTTGTTGGTTTATCAGAGATACTGACATGTAGGGGACTCTGAGCACCATAATAGTAAAGCCGGTCAAATGGGCAGTGCTCAATGACCCATAAAGCGACTTGGTTCATTCCAGCACCGGGCACTATAAAGTCACAAGCCATTCCCCCTCTTGAGCATATAGGTTTGCCCTTGCTGTTACATTCATAACCTGCATGCTGGTCAAGATTAGGTGCAATACCCGGAGAAGGTTTCTTTAAAATTGCTCGTCCCAATTTATGGGAGCAAAAGCCATAAGTGAGCTCGATTTCACCAAACTGTTGGTAGACGGGGTCTAGTATCTCACAAGCCAGATTTTCAATGGCCGCCCAAGTCGCTGGGTTTTCTGGCATATTGTCCAACTTAAGACTTAAACAGGTTTTGCCACACAAGATCAGGTCTTTATATTTAAAATATTTGCTACAAAAATCATTGATAGAAAAAGTCATTTTATAATCCTAATTCAACCGTCCTAGGAAAAGCCCCTCCAACTCGCCTTGACGCTATAAATAACAATAATTGATCTTAGGCTCATCATAATGATAATGAGTATTTTTATGGAACCTGCTGAGCCAAACCAATGAAACCCTGGAGTAAATTGCAAAAGGCTATTAAAAACCTGTTTGCTCCCAATATACCTCTTGATATTCAGTGCCGAGTTATACGAATGTCCTCCCAGAGAGGAAGCACCAATCTACCACGTTACTGGATCACGTTAGGTAAGGAGACTATTTGGGATTACCCGGGTGACTTTAAAGAGTTGGCTACCGAGTACCCATATATTACCGATATTTCTGAAATCTCCTGCTTGATTCGAGACTATATCGACACCCCTGTAGCTGAGCTATTTTCCAGAACGTTTGATGACCGGTGGGGACTAATAGACATATTACTGGCAGCTGATCGCCGCTTAGGTAAACGAAGCAAAGAGCAGATACTGGAATGTATTAACCATCCAGCGGCAAAACAGATTGTAGAAAACCGCTGGCTAGCAAAGGCCAAGCAAAAGGTACCCAGCTAACACTTTACATTCCAAAACATAAATCAAATACAATATGGTGTCATTTATAGGGTCTGGATATATCGCACCAGTCAACCACCTTCCAATCCGAGAGTCCTAATGAGACTAACCAATCACGAAAAGTCTGTTATTAAAACCATTATCCTGAGCTACGATAATCAGGCTCGAGTACTTCTTTTTGGCTCTCGAACAGACAGCCACAAGCGGGGCGGGGATATTGATCTACTCGTCATAACTGATAACCTTGTATTTTCAGATAAACTTAACATTCTCGCTGATCTTCACCAATATCTGGGAGACCAGAAAATTGACCTTCTACTCGATGATGGTAATGGTACATTTGCACAATCCATCTTGCATGAAGCTATTGAGTTATAAGAATGACTGAAACAAAACTTAAGTTGCTAGAACAACAATTGCGCCTGATGCACAGAGCAGCAAAGGGTCTCAACTGGTCACTGCAACGCTGTTTACCTCTTGATAATAAGCATCTTGATGCTGAAGGTGAGGAGAAGTTTGAAACCCTGACCGCCCGCTTTGCCAGGGTGAGCGACATTCTTATTCAGAAAATCTTCCGTCTGGTTGATGAGCTTGATCTGGAGAGCCCTGGGACAGTGAGAGATCGCATCAACCGGGCCGAAAAAAAACAGCTGATTGATTCTGCTCGTGATTTTGTCGTAATCCGGGAATTGCGCAATGCAATTGCCCATGAGTATGAAGAAAGCGCCTTACTGCAAATTCATGCCGAAGTACTGCGCCTAACGCCTTTATTGCTAGCAGTACCGGCAAGGGTAGAGCAGTACCTCCAGGACAAATCAGGTTCTGCTTAATCCGAATACTTCCCGACATTTCACCACTTTTTAGCCGCCACAGGGTCGATTCTGCCGCCTTTTAGCTTGATTCGCCCCTCTTTCACCAGCTTGTTCACATATTGCCGGGACCAGCCGTTCTGGCGGGCAAATTCGGCCTGTGTCACCCGCTTTCCGGCCATGTTCTACTCCGTCTGGAATCCTTGAACTTACTCCCCTGAATAACTTGCTAAGTGGCCAAAGCTGAGCCTGTATGTAAGTACCCTGAGCAAAACAATGACAACCGGGGCTTCAGCCCCCAACAGAAGGAGTAAACAGATGGCCGGAATAACGATAACAGAGACCCAGAAAACCGTACTTCAGCTGGGCTATGACAAAGGCAACTTCATGCTGGATGATCTGCCACTAAAGGGCGCACCCCGCAAGAAGGTGATCGACAGTCTGCTTAACAAAAAACTCATCAAGCTGCTCAAGCGCAATAACAACTGGCAGGAGTTTGCTCTGACCCCGGCGGGACGTCAGGCATTAGGCGTTGAAGAACCGGAGCCAGTCACACCTAACGGTAAAAAAATCCGGCAGGGTACCAAACTGTACCATGTCATTGAGTTACTCAGCCGACCCCAAGGAGCTGCCATTTTTGAAATCATGAGAGCAACTGGCTGGCAACAGCACACCGTCAGAGGCACCCTGGCCGGAACCCTGAAAAAACGACTGGGACTGACCATTGAGTCTGAAAAACCGGAAGGTAAGGATCGCATCTACCGGATTACCGATGGCCTTGATATCCTGCAAGGAGGACTGCAATCATGAGTACGCGCTGCCGCATTGCAATGAAACTGAACAACGGTTACTACCGCTCAGTCTACTGCCATTATGATGGTTATCCGGATGGCGTATGGATGATCCTTCGCCAGCATTATGATTCTGTACCCGAAGCCAGGATGGTCATCAAGGCAGGCGATCTCTCTTCACTGGAAGAGGATGCTATAAACAGCTACCAGGACAGAGGGGAAAGTTGGCAACAGGTCAAACCGATCACCAGCCCAGACCTTCCCCATTTAATCAAAACCGCTGCAGCGGATCATGCCGAGTATATCCATTGCCATGAACAGGGTTGCTGGAAAATAATCTCTATGCATAAACCGTTTGATAAAACGTTAAGATCAAAAAACTGTTAAAAATGGGACATCTCAAACTGTTGAAAATGGGACAAAATGAGCTGTTATTAACACATGTATAATCCCGCATTACTGGCGATACAACTCAGCAATTATCATTTTATGAGCTGCCGTCTATTCCACCCTGATCGCCAGACTCTGGACCATCTAAACCGCTGGCACAAAGGACTGGCTAAAGCCATTTTTCTGGTTGAACTGGGTAATCTTCACTGTGTTCAGGGTAATAAGGCCATTGCCATGCACCGAGACTGGGGCGAGTCATATACCCAACATCAAGCCCGATTTTTCAGAACCATGCCGGAGCTAAAAAGCATCGCCAGAAGTTTGAAGGTTCAAACCCTGTATGTACATGAGAATGAGCAGTGGTCGGTAAAAAATGTGTAACTGTCGGAGCAATAAGGAAAAACTTTAGTCGCTCAGGAATTCGGTGGATAACCCGGTGAATAACCGGTTAAGTAGTGCGAGAAATTCAGAGAAAATAGGCAAGAAGCAAAACCGACCATTTTTTGATCACCTCTTGATAACTGAGAGACCACATCCCTGTAGTGTCGGTTATTACTCAACAATGAGACTGACGAGTCTTGCCGAGTTCTTCCATTTTACTGAAGAGTCTGATCAAAATCCTATCAGGAACAATACTGACAAAAAAACTCCGTACCTGACGAGGTGGAGACTGATTACTTTTCCCGACAGGCACTGCTTGATTTTTACTCGATATCTTTTGCGGATTCCTTGTGATATCTGAATGCTGAACGGAAGATAAGCATCAATATCTCCTCGCTACTACGCCATCATCCTTTACGTACCGATGTAAACCTCAGACTGATTCCAGTCAGGAAAATAGCAACTAAAAACAATCCGGAAATCATGACGTTATGTGTAAACTGTCAACCAGTGTCAACCCCGATTTTCAGCCTGTCGCTAGCGATAACGCGCGTGGTTGACCACCCGCACGTACTACAACCCCTCAGGGACCCCCGCAAAGCCGCACAAAAGAGTCTCTACCCAACGATTCATAAAAATCAATACCCCACCATGAGAAAAAATAAAGCTTCTCTATGGACTTAAAAAGAGCATTAAAAACGTCAACCATTCTACAATTCTAACTGACTTGCCCTCCAGTAAGGTGACGCAATAAATGCTTCCGCTTCACACAAGTCCGGGTCTTCCACTCCCTGGTTTTCACAGCCCACTATCCACCGGCTACTGCCCTCATACCGATAGCTCAACACCTGCCTCTCGTAAGGACCAGAGAGCGTCAGAGTCATCAGCAGATCACGGTTATCCAGATAGACTTCCATGGTCGCATAACTGGTAGAGCGCTTCAGCTCAGGTACTCCACTCTGCCCAGGCAGACACTGATCAACTGGCTTCATCTGGGAACACAGAGCAATAGCTTGAAGGTACATGGGAAACTGTTGGTTAGCAGCAACAGCAAAGGCGTTATTAAGATGATTACGATAGGCTGGCAACGCCCTATCCGAACAGCACCGCAAGAATAGAACCGGTAAACATCACGCCCAGCATGATGTCAGTCAGTGATAAGCTTTTCTTTTTCATGCCCATGTAGTCGCCCTCCTTCTGCGATTAATTGTTACCTGGTAAAGAACATTTTTATCATCAGGCCTTCCCCGGACTAATGACAAATGGCGTTACTCTTGTCATTACTTTTGTCATTACTAATTGATTGATTATTAATAAAAAAAAGAGAGTAATGACAGTAATGACAAAAAACACAGGTACACCCCTACGAAATGGAGGGGTCTCCCCTGGTGCATTTCTGCTTTTTTGTCATTACTCGGGATTTATTCAGGCATTTCAGGCGGTTAGTAATGACAAGTGTAACGGCAGAAGTTGTCATTACTTTTGTCATTACTTTTGTCATTACTCTGCGGTAACGGCTTTCTTATTGTAGTCTCTCTTCAACTAAAGCTACCCATGCTTGCCTTGGTTTGCAAGAGTGTTGTCGAACAACACCATGGGCTACCAGTCCACCGGTGACCAGTTGCTCCAGAATTTCTTCCCTCAGCTTCTTTGGCCAGCGGGTAAAAGGCGGCCGGTTGAGTTCCCGGGTCGTCACACCTTTTTCACCACAGGTTCGTATGGCTTGCAACATATCATTGTAGTGGCCCTGGTATTCAGAGTCGGCCATGTGCAACCGGGCATTCCAGGTCGTGAGCTGTAGACTGTACTGCACATAATCAATGGCCCAGATCACTGAGTCACAGTTAATCACCCGTTGTGCCGGGTCACCTGATAAAGTATGAATGGTAGCCAGCTTGCTGATATGCTCAAAGGCCCGGGTATACAGCGTGGCCCTGATGTCATCACAACTTTCTATCGCCGGTTTGGCAATCTCCTGTTCGTACTGGTCCACTGCTTCTATCGCCTCCTTAGAAAATGCCATTCGCTCCGGTTGATCTGCCGACCGGCCTGCGGCGACCCCGGTCTGCTCAAAGTTTTTCAACCAGGTGTGAATCGTCTCGGGAATTTCTTTGAGCGAGGCGGGGTTACGGTTAGGCTCCGGGCGAGCAATATCCGTCTCACTGATCAGCAGCCGGGTGACAAAGCCGGACAGGACATGGCTGGATTTCAGCGCTGACCAGAACTCACCGGGAGAGGACGATCCGTACAGGTAAGCGTGGGGATAAGGCGTATCTTTGCGGGGATGGGTTCGCTGGTCTGCATATTCAGCACCAATATGGGTAGATGCCGACGAGGTGTACAGCTGCATAAAACTCTTGATGATTTGTGCCTGATGAGAACTTGCCGTGGGGCTCATAACCGCTTTCAGAAAGAGTCCCAGCTCATCCAGCATAAACACGACATTGGGGTTCTGGTTGACCCGATTGATCAGCCCCTGCCCCGAAGCCAGTTCATCCCCACCGATAAAATATGGTTTTTGCAATCCCCTGAGCAGCTCTTTCATGGCTTTACGGGCATGGTCTTTACCGCAGCCACTTGGCCCGAGGTTTACAAAGTATTCATTGAGCCTCAGTCCCGTGGGAGTTTCAATCTGGCGGTTGGTCAACAGGGCCGTTAGGGTCATGGCGGCATTCAGGAAAAACAGGGGCTGGGGTCGGTAGGCTGTCGCGTTGAGATAGCCACTGATGCTGTCCATCACACCACCGGCTTTAAGCAAATGCCCGGGAAACTGCGGCTTGTCCTGATCCTGGCGATAAACCCTGAGGCCATCTACTGAGCAGGAGGGACGACCGATAGCAATACCGCCGCCCCCTCTCGTTTTTATCCGGCCGGTCACGGCTTGGAGGCCATGACTTTGGGCCAAGTCATTGAAGTCTGTGCCGACCTCCTGCCGGTCAAACTCGGGATAAACAACCGATGCTCCCTTAGACCTGGCTGCTTTCATGGCTGCCAATAACCCCGGATCGTATCATCTGCAATCGTAACACACCAGTTACC
Organism: Endozoicomonadaceae bacterium; assembly: GCA_965224475.1. Taxonomy (GTDB): domain Bacteria; phylum Pseudomonadota; class Gammaproteobacteria; order Pseudomonadales; family Endozoicomonadaceae; genus Endonucleibacter. The sequence continues at coordinate 607,397 of CBDCZK010000006.1, forward strand.
CGGTGACTGAATCATTGTCCCTGCAATCAATCGCACACCCCGGGAAATACCCCTCGATGGCAACCGCTTCCAGATTGCCTGAGTCAAAGGCACAGACCACGCAGCCCCCGGAAGCTTGATGTAACGTCACTGCGGTGGCAAAGCCTTCACAGAGATAGACCTGCCCCTCCGGCTGGCCGATATAAAAGTACCCTCCCTTTTTGCGCCCTCCGGACTTAAACCGTTTCTGAAAAGCGCCGCTCTCATCTTGCCAGATAAATTGCAGCGAGATCATCGTCTCACCGTCGTACACCGGAATCAGCAGGGTGGTCTGACGCTGGCGAATACCACAGGGCGTAATGCCTTTACAAACAAGGTACGGATGATGTGGATCGGCCTCCCCCGCTTGCTCCCAGATGGAGAGACAATCACTGGCGGCCTGCCGCTGTACCCGCTGCTGCTCTTCTTTTCGAGCCTGCTCCAGGGCATGAAACTTTTGTCGGTAATCACGGATTTGATCGGCTGATAATGCCTTGGCCGATTTGGATAACCACTGTTCCTGCTGCCCCGTTTTCCAGGAGCCAAACAAGGCCAGTTGATAGTCATCATGGTGGTGCAGAATATACCAGCCATTCTTACTGCCGGTTCTATCGCCACTGACATGGAAACGGTGAATCTGGCTATCGGCGTTCAGGCTCTTTTCCGGTGCCAAGTTGCACGCCTTCATAGCATCAATCAGAGAATCATCATGACTGCGATGACCGTGTAATGGGATAACGTCCATGCTTTGTCCCGTTCATTGAATGTGTCATTGTTCCAGACTATTCCGACGGATAGATATCAGGCCGCAGCTCATGCCGGGTTACCTGACCTTCTGAGTAGTCTTCAATTTTCTGGCACAGCCTAAAGCCAGGCAGACGACGCTGGAATGCAATATGGTTCAGATACGGAACCGTTGTTCTCAGATATCTGGCCAGCCGCCGCTTCTCAATGGCGGACAGCGATCGATAATACTCCTTGAATGTCATGGCGGGCCTCCTTGCTAGCACTACCATTTCATATCACAATACTACCAATTTGATATTGTACCAAAATGATATTATTTGGCAAACTGGGATAATGGATATTTCAGAAATCAGAAGACATAACACACGCCTGCTGGCAGACACATTTGACACCCTGTCAGCCTTTGCCGACCACCTGGGGCGTCAACCGGCACAAATTGGCCACTGGATCGGCAAAAACCCCAGTCGCAACATCGGCCCCAACGTAGCCCGCTCAATAGAGGCCTGCTTTGATAAGCCCCGGGGCTGGCTGGATATCTGGCATGCAGACCTGGGTGAGGAGTCACTGCCTCCCGAGCAAATCAGGAAAACCCTGGACGAACTCGCCCGTCAAGGCCTGGAAGGCAATGCCCGCGCCCTGCGGCTGGCTGGTTTTATTATGGAAAGCTGGGATAAGGGCCTGCTCAGTGATAAAGAGCTGACCCTAATGGAAAAGATGCTTGATACCATGATCGGCTTTGATGCTGATGACAGTCCTTCCTAACCTGCCACCTGCTGTGGAACCTGTTCTGCCATAGCGAGCAGAAAGTCCAGCTCTACAAAAGGCTGTAGGGCTGTTGGTTTCCAGCCAGTCACCTCCTGGATAAAACCACCGGTATCTTGAACCTCATGATTCCAGGCTTTATCGATGACGGGTAGCCGGTACCAGTCAATAGGCTGATGGGTTTTATCATCGACCGGCTCACAGAAGTAGGTCAAGAAGTTAGATTTATTCGCCCCCTCAAACGCTTGAAGCGGCATCGCCTCTGACAACAACTCTCCCTTGACCGACCAATAGATAGGAATCTGGTTGTTAATATACATACCTTCAACTTTCTCTACCCAGGAGCAGAATAGCTGATCGGCTGAACAGGTCAGTGGCGTAAAGTCATCACTCATCGCCGAATAAAAGATCTCCCAGCTCGCAACCAATCGATCTCTATGAACCTCTCTGTGCGTCAGATCATAGTACCGGTAGACAGGCATTCTCGACATACCCATAGCAAATTCCTTTTTTTGTTGTTCCAAACTACACAATTATTCAATACCATTTTGGTATATTTGTCACGCATAATTTGCAAGCACTAAAAAAAGAAAATACCTGACCTCCATATTTCTCACTCCTCAATGGTACCAATTGGAACCACCCACTTTTTACTCAACTGCCTGCTGATGCTGAACGACCAGACGACTAAGACATAAACTCATACAAGCATTGACCTTTTTTATATCGAGAGCATAACCCAGCCGGTCGTCCAACAGCTTATAGATTCATTAGTTCGCCTTCGAATAAAACTTATAACCAAATAATCTTTCATTCTCAGTTTCAACTTGTGCTGAATAGATACAAAGAATCATAAAACGATCGATTGGGGTTTCACTTGAACCGAACCGATAACGAATTTTTTACAACAGGCAAAAAAAACATCAATTTTTTTAACATTGAAAAACCGTCACCAGCCCGATCTAGCCCTAAATAACCGCCAATAGCCGCCAATAGCCCGCAATTACCTCATTGCCAGAAGGCTCAAGGCGTGATGAAAATAATAGAAAGCATAACAACATCCGGAGCAATTCATGGAAGAACCTCTCTCTATCCCAACATCAGCCGTCTCAGCTAGTAATGAAATCGCCAGCTTGCTTGCTCAGGCCATCATTCGTAGGCAGAACCGGCCTCTAAAGAAAGCCTCTACACATTCAGATAAAGAGCCTGACTTACTGGATAACTCCGCCACCCTATGCCTGTATGACAATACCCCTGAGAAAACGACGGAGGCTGATCATGACTGACGAAAAAACCATCACAGCCCAGGTGGTGGCACTACAAAAAATGAATACCGATGAACTTAAAAAATTATGGCGAAAACTCAATGGCAAAACAGCACCTGATCATGATATCCGGGTGCTTAGACAACGACTGGCAGTCCGTATTCAGGAACTTGCCCTGGGCGGCCTGTCAGAAACATCCAGACACAGCCTGAGACAAGCCAGTAAACATAGCGAACACAAACCCCGGCGGCGCCACAACCGGCTAGTCATGCCCCCCATCGGCACCATCATTACCAAGGAGTACAACGGTGAAACCCATCAGGTCACCGTCACTCACAGAGGCTTTGAATACCGGGGAGATATCTACAAAAGCCTGTCCAGCGTTGCCTACAGCATCACTGGAACCAACTGGTCCGGCCCGGTATTTTTTAAACTGAATGGAGGCACTCATGGCAAAGACTGCCAATAACAAACAAATGATAGTCAAGATGCGCTGCGCTATTTATACGCGCAAGTCTTCAGAAGAAGGCCTGGAGCAGGAGTTTAACTCCCTTCACGCCCAAAGGGATGCAGCCGAAGCATACATTCATTCACAAAAACATGAGGGTTGGGTACCGGTACCAGATGATTACGATGACGGTGGGTTTTCCGGTGGCACCACCAACCGGCCAGCCCTTCAACGATTGCTGCGAGACATCAAGGCAGGCCTAATTAATACCGTTGTCGTTTATAAAGTCGATCGTCTAAGTCGGTCACTGGCTGACTTTGCCCAGCTGATTGACCTTTTTGATCAACACAAGGTGTCATTTGTCTCCGTCACCCAGCAGTTTAACACCACCTCCAGTATGGGACGGCTGACACTGAACATCCTGCTCTCATTTGCCCAGTTTGAACGAGAGGTCACCAGTGAACGAATACGGGATAAATTTTTACTCTCGAAAAAGAAAGGCATGTGGATGGGCGGTAACCCTGCCATTGGCTACGATGTCAAAAACCGGAAGCTGGTTGTCAATCCGGAAGAAGCCAGGATCGTTAAAATTCTGTTCAAAACATTCGTGAAAACCCGCTCACTGATCGGCACCTGTGACTACATCAACCAACAAGGTTATCGCACCAAGAAGATCACCTTCAGAGATGGCACTACCAGGGGCAATAATCGTTTCAACAAAAGCGGCGCTCACCGGATTTTAAAAAACCGACTCTACCTTGGCGAGATTGGTAACAAAGGGGACTGGTTCCCAGGCGAACACCCCGCCATTATTAGTAAAGAGCTGTGGGCCAAAGCACAGACTACCTTTGATATTCATGCTCACCTACGCTCCAGAGAGTCGAAACACCGGGCCGACCCTTCCTTTCTACAGGGACTTCTGTTTGGACCTGACGGGCACGCCCTATCTTCCAAAAACACCCGAGTAAAGGGCAAACTGTTCCGCTACTACGTGAGCCAGACGGCCCAGAAACTCGGTTACAAACACAGTCCGCTACCACCCTTGTCAGCCGTGACACTGGAAAAACTGGTACTCACCGACACTTATAAGCGACTGCAAAGCCCGGATCTGATATTCAAGGTATGGCAACAAGCCAGCCAAACGGATAACGCCATCAAAGAGACAACTATTCAAACAGCATTACAGGATCTCTCCTCTGTCTGGGATGAGCTGTTCGCTCCGGAAAAAAGACGACTGATTCGGTTGCTGGTCGCCAGGATAGAGCTGGATATGAAAAAAGTAACCATTTACTACAAACCTGAAGGACTCAACACGATTACCCAAGAACTGCAAGGAGGTGAACAATGACAATTATCAAAAAAACAGGAGAGGAAACGGTTAACTATCTTGAGGAAGATAGCCTGATCAAAGTGACTATTCCGGTTTGCTGGAGCCGTCGGGGTAATAAAACCTCTATCCAGACACCGGATAATGCGGTTGAGATAGAAGAGATGCAGGCGCTTCGCCGGGCGCTTATCCAGGGACATCGATGGATAAAAAAACTGGAATCACCAAACTACACCAGCATCCGCCAGCTGGCTGAAAAGGAGAAAACCGACAAAGCCAGAATTTCAAAGTTTATCCGGCTGACTTGCCTCGCTCCCGATATTCAGGAATCCATTCTGTGCAACACCGGCCAGTGGTTTCTGGTTCTCAAAGACTGCCTGAAGCCTTTTCCCATAGTTTGGTCCGAACAAAGGAAATACTTCAAAAAACTCATTGAAGCCAGAACAGAGATACGTAAGAACTAATGGCTGACTTGTCTCCAGCCATGCCTCACTCATACCGAAGAGCCCGATTCAAATTTGAATTGGGGTGGGCAACGCCTCTACCAACAGATGCTACAGCCATTTGACCCCATTCTCACACAGCCATGTTTAGACAAAACCAACAATGTCAGACTCATGAGCTCTCAGCAGTATTTTTAAGACCTCTGCCTGAAAAGCCCCTTCCTGGTTTTTGGAAAACACCGGCTGTTCATCAGAGTGAACATGCGCTGCATATTTTTTTACAATTTTCATAATTGCATCTTTTGCCCAGTTATGAGTAACAGGAAGAAACGTACCTGAAGTACAGTAGAAATCCGTTATAAAAGGAATAACACGACCACACAGAATGTTTGGCAGAAGAGGCGAGTTTGATAAATTGACATCAACAACAGAAATCGAAGCACCTGTCAGCAGATCGCGAAGCTCAAGACCAAAACCTGAAGCTCGGCGCACCACTTCAAAAACTGAATAAAAAGACTTCCGTATAGCATCAAAAAACTTTTCATGCTCAGACTCAATATCTTTATTAAGGTTTAAGAAGCGTTCAATGGCATTATAAGGGCCGCTGCGCTCATTATAGATGGCATAATCCATCAGTATGGTGAGCTCATTTTCATTTTCAAAAACAACGGTCTTTCCTACAGCCAAGCCTAACTTTTTGCCTGCCTTTAAAGGCCCTCCTGGTACACACTCTGCGATTTTGTAAAAAACATCCCCACCCACTTCACGGTTTCGCCGGTACTCATCAAGAATTTCTGTGCGCCTGGAACCATCAACATCCGCCATTTTCATGAATACTCTCTGAGAAATGAAAGAGATAGCAACTCAATAATAGTTCCTCTCAACAAAATATTTCTTTTAGAGTCTCGATCACTTACCGTACAAAAAACAGCAAATTACCAACACACTGTCGTCATAAAAAGCACTAAAGTACTAATTTTATAGATAGAACAAAGTGGAGACTTTTAATGGCAGATTTCTCCACTTTTTCAGAGAGGAGAGAGAAAAACAGGGAAAACTTTCAAAAATAGCTTTTGGAGTGTTGCGCTAAAAACTACGGCCACCAGCCGCAAACCCTTTGAATACAGGGGATAAATACAAGAAAGCCCCAACGACAGATGCCGCTGAGGCTTAATAAAGTGGCGGACCGGACGGGACTCGAACCCGCGACCTCCGGCGTGACAGGCCGGCATTCTAACCAACTGAACTACCGGTCCGCTACATTCTTGCTGTTCTTTCGAGCACAGCCTTGTGCTCTAGAACAAAAGTGGTGGGTGATGACGGGATCGAACCGCCGACATTCTGCGTGTAAAGCAGACGCTCTCCCAGCTGAGCTAATCACCCTTACTCAATCATTCGATGAAGTCACGCATCATCAAAATAAGTGGCGGACCGGACGGGACTCGAACCCGCGACCTCCGGCGTGACAGGCCGGCATTCTAACCAACTGAACTACCGGTCCGCTACAAACTTGTTGCTCTTTCGAGCCAATCTGGTGGGTGATGACGGGATCGAACCGCCGACATTCTGCGTGTAAAGCAGACGCTCTCCCAGCTGAGCTAATCACCCTTACTCAATCATTTGATGAAGTCACGCATCATCAAAATAAGTGGCGGACCGGACGGGACTCGAACCCGCGACCTCCGGCGTGACAGGCCGGCATTCTAACCAACTGAACTACCGGTCCGCTACATTCTTGCTGTTCTTTCGAGCACAGCCTTGTGCTCTAGAACAAAAATGGTGGGTGATGACGGGATCGAACCGCCGACATTCTGCGTGTAAAGCAGACGCTCTCCCAGCTGAGCTAATCACCCTTACTCAATCATTTGATGAAGTCACGCATCATCAATAATAAGTGGCGGACCGGACGGGACTCGAACCCGCGACCTCCGGCGTGACAGGCCGGCATTCTAACCAACTGAACTACCGGTCCGCTACATTCTTGCTGTTCTTTCGAGCACAGCCTTGCGCTCTAGAACAAAAGTGGTGGGTGATGACGGGATCGAACCGCCGACATTCTGCGTGTAAAGCAGACGCTCTCCCAGCTGAGCTAATCACCCTTACTCAATCATTCGATGAAGTCACGCATCATCAAAATAAGTGGCGGACCGGACGGGACTCGAACCCGCGACCTCCGGCGTGACAGGCCGGCATTCTAACCAACTGAACTACCGGTCCGCTACAAACTTGTTGCTCTTTCGAGCCAATCTGGTGGGTGATGACGGGATCGAACCGCCGACATTCTGCGTGTAAAGCAGACGCTCTCCCAGCTGAGCTAATCACCCTGAAGTGGTGCTGAACTATACCCTAAGGTATTTTTTATTCAACCCCAAAATCTCTAAACACTTTTAAAGACTTAAATAAGTGGCGGACCGGACGGGACTCGAACCCGCGACCTCCGGCGTGACAGGCCGGCATTCTAACCAACTGAACTACCGGTCCGCTACAAACTTGTTGCTCTCTCAAGCAAATCTGGTGGGTGATGACGGGATCGAACCGCCGACATTCTGCGTGTAAAGCAGACGCTCTCCCAGCTGAGCTAATCACCCATGTCGTCGCTGTGTCTCTCAACGACGCGGCGCATTATAAGCAGCGAAACCTTCTACTGGCAAATTTTTTTAGACTGTTTCTTTATAAAGTTTTTCTCGGTGACAGATGACCCCATCACGAAAATAACGACAGAGTGCTACCATAGGCTATCGAAAAGACAAGCCAGGAACGATTATGTGGTTTAAAAATTTGATTTTTTACCGCTTTACCCAGCCCTTTAGCTTTAACCAAGAAGCGCTGGAAGAAAAGCTTAAGGAAAAGCGTTTTAAAAGTTGCGGCAGCCAGGACATGAGCACCTATGGTTGGGTTCCACCGTTGGGTCGCCATGGCGATATGCTGACCCACAGCACTGGCTCATTTATTATGATGACAGCCCATAAAGAAGAAAAAATCTTACCCGCCAGTGTTATCCGTGATGCTCTTGAAGAAAAAATTGAAGTCATTGAGCAAGAGCAGGATCGCCAGGTTTTCAGCAAAGAAAAGAAAAACCTGAAAGATGAAATTACGATGGAGTTATTGCCGAAAGCTTTCACTCGCCACCAAGACACTTTTGCCTATATTGATCCCATTGATGGCTGGATGATTGTTGATGCCTCTTCATTTAAAAAGGCAGAAGAACTAACCAGCTGCCTCCGGGAGTGCTTGGGCAGCCTGCCAATTATTAACATACCGCTAAAGAATAATCCTTCCCATTGCATGACTCAGTGGCTGGAACAAAAAGTTGAAATACCTACTCCTTTCAGTCTTGGTGATGAATGTGAACTGCGGGAACCCGGTGATGAAGGGGGACAGATTAAAGCGAGTAAACAGGAACTGATTTCAGAAGAAATTACCGTACATCTGGAAGCAGGCAAGCAAGCCAGCAAGCTGGCTCTGAGCTGGGATGATGCACTTACCTTTGTGCTGGGCGATGATTTGGTGATTCGTAAACTAAAATTCACAGAGATAGTGCAAGAGCAATTGGATCAGACCGAATCTGAAACAGCTGCAGAACAATTTGATGCTGATTTTTCTGTTATGAGCCTGATGTTACAAAAACTGCTTCGAAACTTGGTAGAGGCTTTAGGGGGGGAAAACACTGATATCAATACTGATGAATATATTGAGAAGAAAGTACTCACTATCAGTAAGCAGCTTGAATCTGTCTAACTCATAACAGCGCCTGACTTTCGAACCATCGGCCCCACAAGAGGCGATGGTTCAATCTAATCCCTTTCAATGTAACAAACCAAACAACTTACTCCGATAGCGTTTAGCCAATGAATGACCAGCGCCCAATTGATCAAACACCTTAAGCATCAACAGACGAGCGCCGTCTTCACGAAAACTCCTGTCTCTGCGTACAATCAGCAACAGATTCTCCAAGGCTTCCTCACTATTATCAGCAATAACCTGACGAATAGCCAATTGATAACGTGCTTCGTGATCATTGTCATTTGTGGATAGACTCGCTTCCAGCTCAGGCATCAAAGGAGAATCAGCCACCATTTCATAGAACATCAGCTTAGCTTTTGGCTGGGCAATACCCTGAGCATCATCAGGCAAAGCTGCAATAATCTGGCGAGCATGATCGATCTGCCCCAATTCAAGCAGCAAGTTAACCTGAACCACCTGCAGATCATCATTATCAGGCTCCTGCTGTAAAATTTGCTGCACTAATGCTAAAGCCTGCTCCATCTGGCCTTGGGCTATCAGCTCATCAATTTGCAGCTTAACCCTTTCCACAGGACTCATGGTTAAAGGATCAAGAATCTCCCGCAGCTGCGCTTCAGTTTGAAGCCCTGCTAGCACTTCCACCGGACGACCCTGATGGAAAAAAATCAGCGTTGGAATGCTGCGCACACCCAGCTGAGCCATTAGCTGCTGTGCCAGCATTTGCTGACCTTCAGCATCCAACTTGGCCAACAAAAATTTTCCCTGGTACGCTTCAACCAGTTTTTCGAGTATGGGCAGCTGAGCCTTACATGGCTCACACCATTCAGCCCAAATATCCAGCAATACAGGCTTTTCTGTAGACTGCTGAAGAATATCCCGAATATTGCTTTCTGTGACTTCTACCACATTGAGCTGTTCATTCATCACTGTCTTCCACATCATCACAATTAACTGCAACTTTAATACAATCAGGTGATTAACGGCACCCTTAAACGACTTCCTTTTAGCTTTCCAGTCAGGTTCAAGCTTTAAATAAGCCCATGAAATAACCTAACAATTACGGATATCGGTGGAACCTCCCCGACATCTAAAATTTCATCCACGGAATCTGTGGATAACACTGTGGAATTCTTAAGAACACCCCTCAGAAAGACTGATGAATACTGAGAGCTCTTCAGATTGTCTATTTTTTAACCAGCTTTTTCTTTTGTATTTTCAATAGCTTAGAAAGTGAACCGTTATATTAACCGTACCAAAGATAAATTATATTTTTTGCCACAACCCCTTGACATTTGTGTATAAAAAAGCAGACCTAAGCCTGCTTCACATCGCTATTTTAAGTTTTCTTTTATCAACTCCAATAACTTCAAGCTTTCCTCCTTATCAGCTGAAGTCGAAGAGTCTTTTTCTACAGAAACCTGAACAGAATCTGAAAACTCACTCACACGCAGGTGCAACGTTTCCTCTGGAACTGCTTTTTTATCCTTGCTACTAAATAGCTTTGAAAAAAAGCCTTGTTCTTTCTTTGGTGCAGCAATGGTTTTCGCATTAGTAGAAAGATAGTAGATACCTGCTGAACGATTTCTGTCAGCAACCGTGATACCAGCCTGGTCGAGTGCATCACCAATAGCGGCCCAGCTCCTGCTATAAGGCAACCCCCTGATATTCAGCAGCGGATTACCATTGCCATCGCGGCTCAACTCGGTGTTGGTTCCAATATCAATATCTCGAGCGAGGTAAGACACAGAACTGTTATCATCTCCTTTAGCCAGAAAAACCAACATTTCTGAGGCAAAGGCCTGGTCCATACGCAAGCTTCTTGGCCCCAGATTATTCCAGTCAGAAGGTTCTGGCCCTGGATTATTGCCTGACTCTACTGGCGGACGCCCTTTATGCTGTATATGAACCTCAGTAGTCCCTGGCTTTACGCCACCACGAACTTCAATGCGAAAGCGATCCTCCATTGGATCAAGGTCTTCAACACCAACCAGCTTGCCAATTGTTCTCAGTACAACGCCATGCTCACTATCTTTGCTAAAATCAGCCCAGTTGGTTTCAATAATGCCTTTTCTTGAGTCTTGCATGGTGATATCAAGCTTGCTTTCCTCAAGAAAAGCCTCCAATCGAGGCCAAATCTCGCTAGGGCCTTTTGCTGCCAGCAGCCAACTCTTATCGCCATCCCGCTCAATACTATACGTCTCTCCTTCCTTACGAGTTAGACGCTGGTCAGGCCTTGGTACTTGATAGTCTTCCGAAACAGTGATATTCGTTTCAGCGATGGGCGGAATCATCAACACTGTATCTAAAGGCTTGGCATTTAAATCCTCAGGAACCTGAATTGGCTCTGCTGTTTTCGCCTTGGTATAGTCACCGGACTTATCCCGCAGATAACCTTCCTTGCCAAAAGGATTTGAGCAGCCAGCCAACGTTATCACACAAACAACTAGCGGCAGGCTTTTTAACATAGGCCTCATATATTTAGCTCCTTGCCTTGTCTGCTATATATCAGACCAGATTTAATTGAATCAGAGCCTGTCGAACCTCTGATTGATGAATTTCAGCAAGCGGAGTCAGAGGTAAACGAATCCCCTGCCCAATCAGCCCCATTTCCTTCAGCGCCCATTTTGCTGGAATCGGGTTAGATTCCAGGAAGAGCACTCGATGAAGAGTCTCCAGCCTGCTATTGATTGCTTCAGCCTTTTCCCGCTCTCCAGCTAGTGCTGCAATACAAAGTTCATGCATTAACCTGGGGGCAATATTATTAGTAACAGAGATGACCCCATTCCCCCCTTGCAACATCAACTCCATTCCAGTGGCATCATCACCAGAAAAGATCGCAAAATCATCACCACATGATTCACGTATTTGACTAACGCGCTCAAGAATACCCGTAGCCTCTTTAATACCAACAACATTATCTAGCTTTGCCAGCCTGGCTACTGTTTCAGGGAGAAGATCAACAGCCGTCCGACCAGGCACATTATAAAGAATCTGAGGGACAGGAACTGAATCAGCAACTGTGCGATAGTGCAAGAAAAGACCTTCCTGCGTTGGCTTGTTATAGTACGGTGTTACCAACAGGCAAGCATCAACCCCAAGCGCTTTAGCCTCAGCCGTGAGATGGACTGCTTCCTGGGTAGAGTTAGCACCCGTACCAGCAATAACCGGAATTCTTCCTGCCACCTGACCAACAACCCGCCTGATAACCTCACAGTGTTCCTGCACTGTTAACGTAGCTGATTCGCCAGTAGTTCCTACCACAACAAGACCATCAGTACCTTCGCTGATATGATGCTCAACAAGATTATGAAGACGCTCCCAATCCAACTCCCCATTCTCATGCATAGGGGTGACAAGCGCAACAAGGCTACCGGTTATCATCGATCCACTCCAGCAAGCTAAATTATGGCCCATGTTACTGACCCTCAAAAGCCTTCACAAGTAGCCAAGTCGTTCTATTATAAGGCAGCATTGGCATTTTGCCGCTTTTAGCTTTTTAACGGCTCTGCCGATATAGTCAGAGATAATGAATCGAAGGACGAAAAATGAGCTTTTCTCTTGGCCAACAGGTTACAGACTTTAATGCAACCGCGACCAGCAACAAAAAAGTCCAGCTTTCTGCACTGGATGGACAAAAAATCGTATTATTCTTTTACCCTAAAGATAACACACCTGGCTGCACCAGCGAGGTACAAGGATTTCGGGATAACTACCAAGCTTTTGCCGAAGCAGACACCCTTGTCTTTGGTGTATCAAGAGACAGTCTGAAATCCCATGAAAATTTCCGTCAAAAACATGAGCTCCCATTTGAACTCATTTCTGACCAGAAAGAGGAGTTATGCAAACTGTTCGATGTTATCAAGTTAAAAAAACTATACGGAAAAGAGTATATGGGAATTGAGCGAAGTACTTTTCTAATTGACCGCCAAGGCGTACTCCAGCACGAATGGCGTAAAGTACGAATTAAAGGCCATGTAGAAGATGTTCTGCAGGCAGCTCAGGCCTTAAAGTAGAATAAAAATCCACAGCATATAAAACAAGAGGGGCGGCCTGCATCGCCCCCAAATCAGCATCACATATTACGGAGCGACATCCTGCACCTTTGGCCAGGCATTCATAACAGCTTTCAAAAGCGTTGCCAACGGAATAGCAAAGAAGACTCCCCAGAACCCCCAAAGTCCACCAAAAACCAGTACTGCAATAATAATAGCGACGGGATGAAGGTTCACTGTTTCAGAGAACAGTAAAGGAACCAGCACATTACCATCCAGAGCCTGGATAACCCCATAGACAACCATCAAAATCAGAAATTCGTTGCCAAAACCCCACTGAAAAAAGCCAATAATGGCAACAGGGATAGTAACAACGGTTGCGCCGATATAAGGTATAACAACAGACAGACCAACCATCAGCGCCAAGAGCGCAGAATAATTGAGTCTCAGCACTGCAAAAGTAACAAAACTGACAGCTCCAACAATAGCAATCTCAATGGCTTTTCCGCGAATGTAATTTGCAATCTGGTCATTCATCTCATCAGCAACCTGGTTAATCAGCCTGCGTCGGGATGGTAAAAGACTGCCAATCCAGCTCAATAACTGGTCTTTGTCCTTGAGAAAAAAGAAAATAAGGATTGGAACCAGAATAAGATAAATCAGCAAACCAAGCGCACCAGGTAGTTTCGACAGGGAAAATGACAACGCCCACTGTCCCATTCCCGCTAACGGCTACTGATCGCATCAGCAATAACCACTGCCTGTTTATCCGAAACAAATCCAGGATAAAGCTCAGGTAAACTTTTCAGTAATTTTTGCCCTACGTGCACCATTCTTGGTACTTCGTTTAACAAATGTGTGACCTGTTCCCAGATTAAAGGCACCAGAACCAGCATAAACATCAGTAAAATGGCGATAAAAGCAGCAAATACCAAATTGACTGACAGAAGATGAGGCAGACCTTTTTGCTCCAGCCAATTAATGATGCCTTGCATCAGAAAGGCCAGCACCAACGCTGCAAAAACGGGTGCCAGCATATACCCCATCGTTAAAACGACAACAAATCCCAAAATCAATAGCAACAACAACACCAGGGCTTCATAGTCGGAAAGGTAGCGATGGAGCCAGCCTTTTATAATATCAAGCATTCAATCACCCATTACTTATGCCGCAACACATAAACAAAGACATTTTCTACCACTTCACTGGATAACAACACATGCCCAGCTATTCGAGCATAACTGGCAAAATCCCTGACTGAGCCCGGATCAGTGGCTTGCACCCTCAATACCTGGCCAGACTCCAGCTGATTCATAGCCTGCTTAGCTTTAAGTAAAGGTAATGGACAATTCATCCCCTTTACATCCAGCTCCAGATCCACGTCAATCATAATAATGATGTATCAACTCCCCTAACATATAGTGAGCAGTCAGTTAATTTTTCTGCAACCTTTTATCTAATAAACACAACACAATCAGGTTTCATTTAAAAGAAGACAGCTACAACTTAACCAATTAATACAGCTCTATATAGAGCCCTTTTAAACACACTCAAACCTCCAAACCCGCTTATAGAACAAGCTAAACCAACCTGACTGTGGTGAAAATGCAGGAGACCGGTTACTATCAGTTTATAGTGGAGCTTTGTGAATCAAAAATACCTGTAGCTTAAAGCTTACTTATAACAGACAACGAATAAAGGCACATACTTCCGGACTCAGGCTACATCCAGAGTATGATAAACAATATGTGTGATTTGAGCCTGCCAGCCTTTACGGTTAGAGTGTACCGCAGATCACACAAGTATGGATATCCTATGAAGCGACCGGGTTTTCTGCCGGCTATATTACTCAGTTGTTGGCTCGCAGTTTTACCTGTTCATGCCAGCAAGAACAGCTTTGAACTCCCCAGCCTGGGAGATTCAACATCAGGTATTATATCTCCCCAACAGGAGTATGAGCTTGGGCGTACCTATCTGAAAATAATTCGCAGCCAAACACCCACAAGCAACGACGCTGAAATAAAGGATTATCTTGAGCGGCTGACATTCAGATTGGCTGAATCCAGTGAGCTTAGAGACCACCGGTTAATCACACTGGTTATTAATAACACAACAATCAATGCATTTGCAGCACCCGGAGGTATTGTTGGCGTCAATACAGGGCTGTTTATTAATGCTGATACAGAAGCGCAATTCGCAGCAGTCCTGGCTCACGAATTAGCTCACCTCAGCCAACGCCATTATGCCCGTAATGTTGAAGATGCCAAAAACAAAAGTCTGCCAACCGCAGCAGCTATTCTGGCATCTGTGATTCTTATGGCCGCTGGCGGGGCAGATGCAGGGGCAGCGGCTCTGACCAGCACTGTTGCTGGCCTGCAAAGCTCTCGCTTAAAGTTCAGCAGGCAATTTGAGCGTGAAGCCGACAATATAGGCATACAAACGCTGGCAAGGGCTGGCTTCGACCCCCATGCAATGCCCGACATCTTCGAGCAAATGAATAAATCCAGCCGCTATGGCAGCCGTCCCCCAGAATTTCTATCAACTCACCCGGTAACAGAAAACAGAATTTCAGACTCACGGGCTCGCGCTGACCAGTACCATAGGCCAGGCTCAAAAGGAGGGCAGGATTATCAATTAATCAGAATGCGTACTGTATTTTTAAGTGCCAACAACCATCATGAACTGGCAAAGCAGCTTACCAAAGAGCTAGACACCGGCCACACAGGCACACCTGATGTAACTCGCTATGGGTTAGCCCTGACAGCAACACAGATTAGAGACTACGCCACCGCTTCAAAACAACTGGCAATTTTATTAAAAAAAGAGCCTGACAACCTCTACTATCTGATGGCTAAAGCCCATTTGGATAGCGTTTCCGGCAATCCTGACGCTGCATTGAAGATCATCAACAAGGCTCTGGAAATTCACCTTGATTACTACCCACTATTAAATGCCCGCGCCAGCATCCTGCTTCAGCAGAAAAAATTCACAGAAGCCCGCGACACCCTATTAAAGTTGAGTCATATGCGTCCGGAAGATCCTGATGTCTGGTACGAGCTGGCAGAAGCTCAAGGGCAGGCAAAGGATATTCTTGGCTTGCATCAATCCAGGGCTGAGTACTTTTTCCTGACAGGTAACCTGGATGACGGTATCCGCCATATACAATATGCCCAAAAGCTGGCTGGAGATAACTACGCGCTAAAAGCGAAACTGGATAAACGTCTGGCAGACATGTACGACTACCGGCAGAAAGTCAGCAAATAACTAAAAAGCCAGTATTCACCCTCTTTACTTCTGAATGTGAGGGTAACCTCTTAAATTACCTTGATACCAATCATCTGGTCTTAATGATTGGTATCAATGCCTTTTAATTGAAATTCAGCATTCTGTTCAAAGGAATCAATGCTTTTGTTCTAACCGATTCCGATACATAAATCCTGTTTGTCTCAGAAGGGTTTTCAAGCGCACCTAACAACGCATCCACTGAGTTCATTGCCATCCATGGACAGTGCCCACAACTTTTGCAGGTTGCACCATTGCCCGCCGTAGGCGCCTCCATAAACTCTTTTTGTGGGGAAGCCTGCTGCATCTTATAAAAAATCCCTCTGTCGGTAGCAACGATAAAACGCTGATTTGGCAACTCATAGGTTGCCTTTAGCAATTTGCTGGTTGAACCCACAACATCAGCCATTTCAATGACCGCTTCAGGAGACTCTGGATGAACCAAAACAGCCGCATCAGGATATACATTCTTTAAATCAACAATCCCCCTGGCACGAAATTCTTCATGGACAATACAACTGCTATCCCAAAGCAGCATATCAGCCCCGGTCTGTTTTTGAATATAACGTCCCAGATAGCGATCAGGCCCCCAAATGATTTTTTTCCCTTCTGCGTCCAGATGCTCAACAATTTCCAGAGCACAACTGGAGGTCACAACCCAGTCAGCTCGCGCTTTTACCGCCGCAGAAGTGTTTGCATAAACCACCACAGTTCGGTCAGGATGCTGATCACAGAAATCGGAAAACTCATCAATTGGGCAGCCTAAATCAAGTGAACACTCAGCCTCCAGTGTTGGCATCAGCACCCGCTTTTCCGGGCTTAAAATACAGGCGGTTTCCCCCATAAATCGAACGCCGGCAACAACCAGTGTTGAAGCTTCATGCCGACTACCAAATCGTGCCATTTCCAAAGAATCTCCGATAAAGCCTCCGGTCTCTTCTGCCAGAGCCTGAACAGCCGCATCGGTATAATAGTGAGCAATCAATACTGCTCTTTGCTGATCCAGAAGTTGACGTATACGCTCTTTTTTTGCTTCTTCCTCTATGGGGTCATGATTATCAGCTGCGACTCTCTGAAGAGCGTCCTGCACCTTTTTTTTAAGACTGACTGCACTCATAGACTTATGCTTACCGTGAAAGAACTTTGTCATCACCAGAAACGAAAGGAATAGCTGCTAATCGTCTGGCTGTTTATAAAGGCTGATGGATTCTAACACAGGACAAACAGAGGGTAACAACCGTCAGTAAAACAGTTGGATATAGAATAAACATAAGAGAGGAATAGAAATAATGGTGGGTCGTGTAGGATTCGAACCTACGACCAATTGGTTAAAAGCCAACTGCTCTACCGACTGAGCTAACGACCCTGAAGAGAGGGTCGTTATAATACAGTTTTTTGGTCAGTTTACAAGTCTGGTCTTTCTAAAAGACAGAAAGACTACCCCGCCCTGTAGGGGGTAACATCTGCAATACCCGCTTCTTCAAAGCCTTTTTTTCGATAGCGACAACTGTCGCACACGCCACAGGCACGCCCCTGTTCATCAGCCTGATAACAGGAGACAGTCAGGCTATAGTCGACACCTAAACGATCACCTTCTTTAATAATTTCTGCTTTAGTCAGCTTTAATAATGGCGCACGAATATGAAAATGATCCCCTTCAACACCGGCTTTGGTTGCCAGGTTGGCCATTTTTTCAAAGGCATCCAGGTATTCCGGGCGACAATCTGGGTAGCCTGAGTAATCAACATCGTTGGCACCAATAAAAATATCCCGGGCACCAAGAACCTCAGCCCAGCCAAGAGCTAGTGACAGAAAAACAGTATTCCTTGCTGGTACGTAAGTAACAGGTATCTCAGAACCCAGCTCTTCAGGTACATCAATGTCATCGGTCAAAGCCGAACCACCAATATCGCGTAACCCCAATTTCAGCACTTTATGGGAGACAGCCCCATGCGCCCTGGCTACACGCTCAGAAGCTTCCAACTCTGCCCGGTGCCGCTGCCCATAATCGAAGCTAACGGTATAACACTCATAACCCTGGTCTCTGGCCATGGCCAATACCGTGGTTGAATCCAAGCCACCAGATAACAAAATAACCGCTTTTTTACTCACTTTGCTCTCCATTGATCACACACCCGTCTTATCACCCCAGATAATACGGTGAAGCTGAATCTGAAAACGCACATTCAAGCGGTCTTCCAGAATCCACTGAGCGAGCTTCTCAGGTTCCATCTGGTCAGCGACAGGCGAAAAAAGTACATCAGACACACGTTTATCGAGCTGATATTCAATAAGCTTGGAAACAGACCACTCATAGTCCCGGCGATCGGCAATAACAAATTTAACCTGATCTTTACTATCAAGATATTGAATATTGCTATACAGATTTTTTCCTGCCTCACCAGAACCCGGTGCCTTAAAATCCATCACTTTTACAACCCGGGGATCAACTTGTGAAAGATCCATCGCCCCACTGGTTTCAAGAGACACTTCATAGCCCTGGTCGGCGAGTTTTTTTAGCAGAGGGATACAGTTAGGCTGAGCTAGCGGCTCACCACCCGTGACCGTTATATAATGGGGACTGTACTGCCTGATTTCAGAATCAATTGCTTCCAGAGTCATTTTCTCTCCACCCTGAAAGGCATACTCGGTATCACACCAGACACAACGGAGAGGACACCCTGTCAAACGCACAAAAACTGTAGGCAGGCCCGTTGTCCGGGTTTCACCCTGAAGGGAATAAAAAATTTCGGTAATTCTGAGGGTATCGGTTGCCATCTAATCTAACACCTGTAAACAGACGCAGAATAGTAGTCAGTCAATGGAGTTGATGCAATACAACATAACAATTTACGCTGTATTAAGTGGAAACATGTAAAAATTCAAGCAGGTCTCTTTCAACAATTTTACCAACCTTCTATCACCAAAAACTACAGCCCGGTAATCCATCCCTTCTGTCTTGACTAATTAGAAAATCCACACAAGAGACTTGTTCTAAAAAATGCCCGTATTCTTTAGAACCTCCTCTTTTTTTATAGCCTTGTGCGAGCCAATATGCTGCTGAATGACAACCCCATCCTACTGCCTGAATTAAAACCTCTACATCTCTCTTGCCTATATCCATTTTATTAAATGTATCTTCTATCAAAGAACTTTTCAGATTTATATAATTAATAGTATTTTCTGAAAAATCATCTTTAACATGAAGTCTATATACAACACCATGCTTTATTCGCTTTTGATAATCAGCATCCATCCATTTAACTTCTGAATATTTACGGTGGCAAGTTTTGAGAGAGTGTATTGCATCAGGATGATTATACCTCCCAGCCATAGACCAATATTTAACCGCACTATCAATATTTCTTTTATCTTTGTAGAAGTCTCCTACTAGATTGTATAAAGGGGGGCCGAGAAAGTCCTTTACCCAAGATTCACAATCACTAAGTTTTTTAGCAGCTGCCTTATAGCGCTTCTTTGCACTATCTCTATTTTTTGCCAGTCCTATACCGTAATACTCAAGCTCCGCAAGCTTTACCATAGCGAAGGCATATTTCTTGCACTCTGATTTCTGAAGGTAATTGAGGGCTTTACCTATATCCTGACCTATCCCCCAACCATACAAATACATCAGTCCAAGCTTATAACTTACTAGAGAGACGATATCAGAATCTTTTTTCTCTACCTCTAACCACTGCTCATAAAAAACAACAGCTTCTCTTTGATCTGCTTTAACACCAAAACCAAATTCATACATAACAGCACATGGAAGATAACCGGGAGAGAACCGTTGATCTTTAACCTGTTTAATGTATTTTAAAACCTCTTGATTTTGATCCTTAGCCGCTTCTTCAAATCCACATTTTTCAATTAACTGCCTTGGTAACAAAGGGCCATTAGCAGCATCTTCAGGTATTGCATACAAAATACGTGGCAATGCAAAGTCAAGCAAAACACTCAAAACCAGTAGAAAAAAAATTCTCTTTAATTTAAAAAAAAACATCCCAAACAAATAATTCAAAAAAAATCAAACCTCAGTATAGACTTGATATAATATATAACAAACACTTGTAAAACAAAGACCTCATCTAGAAAGAATATAAAGAAAACAAAACTCTATTTTGCAAGAAAGAAAGTATTAAATAGAAAAAGCCAAAAACAACAAATTACACTATATCTAATAAAAAACTGCTTTAGAAGAAAATATACAATTTGATAATTATTCTATGATTATAGCCACTTATTAAAAAAGTAAGAAAGGGTTATACCCTTTCTTACTTAAGAATCACTAAGACTTTGCAAATATGTATCAGACAACCTTGATGCTGCTGTATCGGGGTATTTACTGATCACAGACTCCAGATAGTCACGAGCCTGTTTTTTATCACCCAGCATATCTGACAAGCGGCCTAGTTTATAAGTGGCATCAGGCACTTTAGGGCTTTCGGGATAGTTTTTTAAGACGGCCAAAAAAGCATCTTTCGCTGCAGGGTACTGCCCTTGAGCCATCTGCACTTCTCCCAGCCAGTACTGGGCGTTATCTGCATAGCTGCCAGAAGGATGGTCTGTCAGCAGCTTTTTCAAAGCAGCTAAGGCGTCGTCAAAACGCTTATCACGAATCAACTGAAAGGCAGCCTGATAGGCATCCTCTTCCTGCTTATTATCGGTAACAGACACAGGCAGCACCGGTGACTTTACTGACGCGGTATGAGTACCAGACTGCAAGACAGGAGAGCTAACTGCACCAGCGCCACCTATACGGCTAATACGTTCATCCAGATCCAGGTATCGATCCCTGTTTTCCTGCTGCAACTGCTTGATAAGAAACCCCTGCTCTTCTACTCGGCCACGCAGCTCCATCATCTCAGTACGCAACTGATCAATAACATTCAGCAGATAAGCGGTACTGCCTTCAGCATCAGCTTTTGCCACCAATGTCGGTTGTGGAAACACCTCCTGACCCGTCACACCCTGTACGGTAGGTTGTGACTCAACCACTGGTACTGCAGCAGATGCCTGCCCTGCTACAAATAATGAAGCAAGCAGAAGAGACATTTTCGCCCCCCTAGATATCATAGAAGCCAAATTAGAGCGATCACTCCCTGGTTTAATTACAGATGCAACAGTCATTCAGTCCTTGCCCATCATTAGTTCATTACAATCACAGCACGACGATTCTGAGACCAGGCAGAATCGTTATGAGCTGGATTTAGAGGCTTCTCAAATCCAAAGCTGATCACTTCAACACGGCTTGCAGCAACCCCTCTGGCAACCAGATAGTTCTTCACAGCAATAGCACGACGCTCACCAAGTGCCAGGTTATAAGTGCGTGTGCCACGCTCGTCGGTGTGACCCTGAATGACAATTTTCTTGCTACGGCCTTCATTGGAATTCAGGTAAGCAGCCTGAACATCCAGAGCCTGATAGTCACGATCCTTTAGCTTAGAACTATCGAAACCAAACTGATACATGGTATGGTCAAGCAGCGCTCCAATTTGCTCTGGCGTTGCTTCAACCTGACCAGAGTCAACAACTGCCTGAACAGCAGGGTCCAGCACAGGCTGGGTTTCAACAACAATTTCTTCTGTCACTTCCGGTTCGGCTGTCGATATATCGGAAGCACTTTCACCTCCGGTTGAAGCACACCCGACCAGCCAAAGAGTCGTTGCTGCCACTGCAGCCAGTTTGACGATATTGGCACGTTGCATGTCAAGCTCCACTGTATTTCAAAATAGTTCGTTGGTTTTTGCTGTACACTAACAGAACTGGCAGCACGCGGCCAGAGCCGCTGAGCCAGGAGCAGATCAAACCACTCCACTCTTTGCTTCAGCGCACACCATTTGTTCGTTAATATCAAGTGGTAGCCAGTCTGTCACTCACTGACCTTTTTGCGCTACCTGTCCCAGATTAACAGCTGGTCCCCAGACAGGTTCTCGAATGTCCCCCGCAGCTGAAGGCAAGCGGTATTTCACTCGACCATCAGCAGAGACAATACCCAACTCACCGTGCTCCTTACCCTGGGCAGAGTAGATCAGTCGCCTGCCACCTGGAGCCACACTGGGTGAATCCTCAAGTCTGGAAGAAGTCAATAACCTCAAACGGCCTGTACTAAGGTCCTGAATGGCAATATTAAAATCTGTCGCACTGCGTCCTTTATGCACCATTGCCAGAGACTTACCATCAGGGAATACTTTGGCCCTGGCATTAAATTTACCTTCAAAGGTCAGTCTACGGGGATCACCTCTACCAACCACTCGGCCATCAGACATATGGGAAATATCCAACTGGTAAATTTGAGCACTGCCACCTCTGTTTGAAGTAAAGATAATGCCCTTGCCATCAGGCATCCAATCCGGCTCAGTATCAATAGAGAAGTGAGAAGTCAGCTGGCTTAATTTGCCTGACGCAAGATCCATTACATAAATATCCGGATTCCCGGTTTTAGAAAGCATAAATGCCAGTTTTTTACCATCCGGAGACCAGGCTGGAGAACTGTTAAGCCCTTTGTAGGCTGCCAGCTGCTTGCGCTGCCCAGTCGCCAGATCCTGCATAAATATTGCAGAGCGACCGGATTCAAATGATACATAAGCGACCCGTGTACCATCAGGCGACCAGCTGGGAGAGAGAATAGGTTCTCTGGACTTAAAAATCGTACGAACTCTTTTACCATCCGCATCCGCATACCTAAGCTGATACTCATACACAGGAGGAACTTTTGTTTTTGTTTTTCCTTGTACCTTTTCTGTGGCTGGCCTCACCATATCTGCCGTGATATAAAGCAGGCGAGTAGAAAAATCACCTTTTACGCCTGTGATTTTTTCATAAATAGCATCACTGACATGGTGCGCCAGTGCGCGCAACTGACTTTCCACACCTTTCACCTGCCCCTTTAGCAGACTGCGCTGGCGAACCACATCAAATAATTGATAATGCACATTATAGCTTTGGCCCGATTTTTCTACTTGGCCAGTTACAAGATAAGACGCTCCCAGCACTCGCCAGTCACGATAGTAGACCTCGGACTCTTTGCTAGGAAAACTCAGCATATTCTTACGAGGCAAGGCTGTAAATAAACCACTTAGTTTCAGGTCATTGTCCACTATCGCTCCCATATCTTCAGACAATAGTGTCTTGCCAGACCAACTAAACGGTGACACTGCAACAGTCACCAGCTTGTCATTGCCCTGAGTAACCTCAAGCACCAGATCAGCCTGGGCCAGTTGGGCAAATAGTATTAGGGCGAACAGCGAACACCATCTCGCTATTTTAATCATCTCACCAAATCCCCTGGACTAAACTTGAATGTAAAGCGCCTGAAGTACTGCTCAAAAATTCTCCGATCAAGCTTCTTCAGTTCCGCAACGGGAGTCCCCAACTTTATAGCCTGAACCACTGAACGATCAAATGCTTCGTTACCACTACTTTCCAGAATTTTAAATCCTTGCAGGTCCCCAAAAGGCGATAACCGCATTTCAACAACAGCGACCATATTGTTGCGTGCACTGGGTGGACGGTTCCAGTATTCAGACATCCTATTAACCAGCAAGGCACTGTAGTAGGCCACTTCTGAAGCATCTTTCTCAGCCTGCGCAGCAGCCTTTTGCTCCTGCTCACGCTGCATCTGCTCACGCTGTAGCGTTTTCTTCAGCTCTTCCTGTTCTGTCTTACGACGAGCCTCCAGCTGCTTTTGTCGCTCTTGCTCCTTTCTTTTTTGCTCAGCAATTCTGGCTTTTTCTTTGGCTTCCCGTTCTTTTTTCAACGCAATCTGTTTTTTTCTCTCGGCTTCTTTCTTCCTGGCTAATGCCTGCTCTTCCTTACGTTTAGCTGCTTCTCTCGCCTTACGCTTTTTTTCTTCAATCTCTCGAGAACGGTCTTCTACTTTTTTTGCCGGAGGTGCAGGTTTAGCAACCTCAACCAGGCTGGCCTTGATATGCAGAGGGGGTGTTTTTTTTATATCTGACGGTTTTGACCAGCTTGACATCAGCAGCCCAAACATCACGGCATGAATCAGCAAAGAAACAGCAATGGGCACACCGTAACCATGGCATAATGCTGAACGAACTTTATCTGAAAGTATCTTCATTTCACTTTTCATTCAGAGAAGCCGGATCAGTAATCAACCCCACATTTTCAACACCAGCACTCTGCAAATGAGACATCAGTTCAATAACAGCCCCATAAGCGACCTTTCGATCACCTTTGATCAATACTTGCGTTCCCGGTTTTGCTGATACGACTTTGCTGACCTTCTCTTCAATCAGCTTTAGTGTTTGCGCTTGCTCCTGCCGTCCACCAAGATCAAGAAAGTAATCACCGCTGGCCTTGATTGAAAGAATCAGTGTCTCCTGATCATCCGGAATTGGCATTGGCTTACTAACCACTTTGGGGAGATCCACTTTAACGCCCTGAGTCAGCATCGGCGCACTGACCATAAAAGCCACCAGCAAAACCATCATGATGTCGATAAACGGCACCATATTGATTTCAGACATTGGCTTTTTTCGCCCTGTTCTGGTCCGGGCCATATTCCCTCCCATCCCTATTTTGAGCGACTATGAACTTTGCGATGCAGAATACTGGAAAATTCATCGGCAAAGGTTTCATAGCTGGCAAGAAGAGCCTCAACCTTAGAGGAGTAACGGTTATAAGCAATAACAGCTGGAATAGCCGCTACCAAACCTACCGCTGTCGTCAGCAAAGCCTCTGCAATACCAGGCGCAACGGAAGCCAGAGTTGCCTGTTGAACCTGGGCCAAGCCACGAAAAGAGTTCATGATGCCAACCACTGTTCCAAAAAGGCCCACATAAGGACATGTCGAACCCACACTGGCAAGAAAGGGAAGGTGCATTTCCAGCTTTTCCTGCTCACGGGAGATAGCAACCCGCATTGCACGCTGGGTTCCTTCCATTATGGCATCGGCCTCAGTGGCACCCTGCCCACGCAAGCGTGAAAACTCGCGAAACCCGGATTTAAAAATTTGCTCCAGACCACTGTCAATATTGTCTTCGTCTTCTAATTCTTTATATAACTGACCAAGATCCATACCTGACCAAAACCGATCCTCAAACTCCAGCATGGATTGGCGGGTAATACGAAGCAATAACCCTCTCTGAACAATCATGACCCAGGATACCGCTGATGCAGCAATTAACATCAGCAAAACAAATAAAACAATCCAGCTGGCATTCCCAATCAGAGCCAGCAGAGACATGCTTTCAGCCACTGAAAACCTCTCTTGATCAATCAGATATCACAGACCTGAGAATAACTACGCAAAAACGCAATCAATAACCCAGAGCAAAATAACTTGTACTACCAACCGTAACCACTGTTCCGCAACATATCTGAAACGTCTGAAGGAATGGCCACAGGCTTAATCGTTGCGGCATTAACACAAGCCACTATAATGCGCCCGGTACATAACAATTCCTGACTATCCTGAAACCTCACCCGCTGCAAAAAAATCAACCGGCTTCGGCCTACAGACTCAAGTTCTGCACTCACTTCAAGCAAATCATCAAGTCGGGCTGGCCGATGGTACTTGACCTGAGCGTCAGCTACCACAAAAATCCGGTTTTCACCCATCATTTTGCTACTTTCGAAGCCTACCGTTCGCAAAAACTCAGTCCTGGCACGCTGCATAAATTTCAGGTAATTTACATAAAAAACAATGCCACCGGCATCGGTATCTTCGAAATAAATCCGGACGTTAATGCTAAACGACTCTGGAGTAGCGGATGGCATTTGGCACCTCTAATGTCCACCAGCAAAAATTCTATTTTTTCATGGCAGGCTCCATTTAAGAAGCTATTGAAAAAATATTTACAGAGAATTACAGCTTCCAAAAAATCAGCCTGCTTGTTTCTATCAACAACTGCTCCAGGCAGCCTGTATCGGTAATCCTAAATTATTCAGAAGCAGTCTTAGCAAGACTACTCGGGGGATGCCTAACATTAATAACACTACCAATGGCGACAACGGTGATAACGAGGCCAACAATGGTAGCCATAACAGGGGGGGCTCAACCAGTAACTATCTCTAATCGCTCTTGCTTTTTCTTGTTCCAGCTGATTCTTCCGGGCATTTTGGTGCTGCCTATTGATTTCATCCCCTGTTTCGATCTGACGTTTTAGTAAATCCGGGTCAGGTATAGGTTTTCCAAGTCGTTCCAATGCACGAATCGCTTCGGGAACCCCCCAGCGAGCAGCCGTAATATAATATTCTTCTGCTTTTTCAGCGGAATATCCCACTCCATGACCTTGCTCATAACATGAGCCAGCATAGTACATATCAAGAGGCAATAATGCACCTCTTGCCAGCAGCTTCATACAAGACGAATCACTGACAACAAAGCGTGCGCTCCCCAAAAAACTGACAGGCTCAGAATCGACTCTTACTGGCTGACAAGCAACCAGCAAAAGCGTTATAAAAAACAGCAAGCCACCTGAATAGAGTATTTTTTTATCCATAGCCATACCTGTTCCGGGACTTCACTATAGACCAATACCCAAGGTTATGGCTTAACTATCTTTATACTCAAGGCCAAAATGCAGATAAGCACTTCTCGTCACCATTCGCCCTCTGGGCGTACGCTGAATATAACCTTGCTGGATCAGATAAGGCTCCAGCACATCCTCAATGGTATCGCGCTCTTCACTGATGGCGGCAGCAAGACTGTCTACACCCACTGGGCCACCATCAAATTTCTCAATCATAGCCAGTAAAAGCCTGCGGTCCATACTATCAAAGCCACTGGAATCAACATCCAGCATATTCAGAGCTGCATCAGCGATATCCCTTGAAACGGTGCCTGATGATTTCACTTCAGCAAAGTCTCTTACTCGCCTTAACAACCGGTTGGCTATACGAGGAGTACCTCTTGACCGGCAGGCAATCTCGCTGGCTCCTTGCTCATCAATATTAACGCCAATGATTCCTGCTGATCGCATAACAATGGTGGACAAATCTTCAATATTATAAAACTCGAGCCGTTGGACAATACCAAAGCGATCTCTCAAAGGAGAGGTTAGCAAACCAGCACGGGTTGTTGCCCCGACTAAAGTAAAAGGTGGTAAATCCAGTTTGATAGAACGAGCTGCCGGCCCTTCACCAATCATAATATCCAACTGATAATCTTCCATCGCTGGATAGAGCACTTCTTCAACCACCGCACTCAGCCGATGAATCTCATCGATAAAAAGAATGTCGTTTGGTTCAAGATTGGTCAGCAGTGCCGCCAGGTCACCCGCTTTCTCAAGCACTGGTCCTGAGGTGGTACGGATATTACTGCCCATTTCATTAGCCAGAATATGGGAGAGTGTGGTCTTGCCCAAACCAGGAGGACCAAATATCAAGGTATGATCAAGTGCTTCCCGGCGGTTACAAGCAGCCTTGATAAATATCTCCATCTGCTCTCGAACTTTAGGCTGGCCTATATAGTCAGAGAGCCTTACCGGACGAATAGCTCGGTCCTGAACCTCTTCCACTGGCCGCTCCCCGGCCGAAATTAATCGATCTGCTTCTATCATATGAATGCCTGCCTGAATAAGAGCACAGACTAACATTTAATCCCTTTCAAAGTAATTAACCAAGGCCTTCAGGTACGTGCTCAATGAGCCATATTTATAAAATTCTTATCACTTAGAAATGGCTTGATTTTCAGGGTGAGATAGAGAAATCACAAATACCTTGAACCCATGAGAATAAATCCCATAAGATGCTGGAACTTTTTTATTCAGAAGCACTTCTTGAGCAATCTGTTATCCGTTTTAACAGGTTATCAGCAGGCTATAAAAACATGACGCACTCTTCATTTTCAGTTTCTGGGTTAACTTATTCAGTGTCTGCGTCCGTATTATTCGGATTAACACCTTGGTATCTTCAATTTTTGGCACCATTGGATGGCAATACACTGCTATGGAACAGAATTATTTTCTCTGCAATCTTTGCCCTCATCGCACTGGTTGGACTAAAACAGTGGCAAGAATTTCGAAAAATCTTCGTTAAGCCTTCCCATGTGCTCGCAACAATAATAAGCACCTTTATTATGGTATTTCAGTGGTGGCTGTTTGTCTGGGCCCCTGTTAACAATCAAACAACTGAACTATCTCTTGGTTACTTCCTGCTGCCCCTGACCTTGGCCCTGACCGGCCGTTTGGTTTACAAAGAAAAACTCAGTACCTTGCAACAGGCAGCCATAGTCTTTGCCTGTGTAGGTGTTGCCTATGAAATTATGAAACAGGGAGAACTCCCCTGGATTGCCATTGCAGTTTCGGGTTTGTATCCAATCTATTTTATTTTAAAAAGGTACACTGGTGTCAGTACTGTGCCAGGGTTTACGTTTGAGTGCCTGTTATTTCTACCCATTGCTGTTTTTATGCTGGCTACAGACAGTTCATTTCTAACACTGGTTTCCAGCCGACCTGATTTATGGTTATTACTGCCCGGGCTAGGCCTGTTATGCAGTGCTTCGTTCTTTCTCTATATCGCGGCTTCCCGACAGCTGTCGGTCAGCCTTTTTGGCCTGCTTACCTATCTTGAACCTGCTGTTATTTTTGCCATTGCAGTACTGGTTCTCAGAGAACCGGTTTCCAGCCAGCAATGGATTACATATGGTTTTATCTGGATGGCAGCAGGCTTGATTAGCATTGACTCCATCAGACTGATACGACAGAAAGCTGCTTTACAATATTGAACAGTGTGTTTTCAGCAGCTGAACAGTGCTATAAAAATTTACCTAGTGGAAGAAGCCGGTTTGGAAACCGGCTCTAAATCATACTCTTTAGTGATTGCCTGATAAGTTCTTCACAGCTTATTCCTTCAACATAAATGGTTTTCACCACTTTACTCGCTTGCTGAGGCTTATAGCCTAGAGTGATCAATGCCGAAACAGCTTCCTCTTCCACACCTGCGTCCTGTCCAACAGCAGGCGTCATCTCCAGAGGCTTACCATCCAGCAAGGGAGCGGGTAACCAATTATCGAGTTTATCCCGCATTTCAACGATAAGCCGTTCAGCGGTTTTTTTACCTACCCCAGGCAATTTAACCAGCGTTGCACTGTCGTTATCATGTACACAGCGAACAAATGCTTCACCCTCTATTCCTGATAAGATCGTCAGCGCCAGTTTAGGTCCTACGCCATTCACCTTGATCAGCGTTCTAAATAATTCTCTCTCACTGCGATTGCTGAAGCCATACAGCAGCTGAGCATCCTCTCGGACTACAAAATGGGTGTATAACAACACCTCCGCACCTGTTTCCGGTAATTTATAAAATACCGACATTGGCGCTTCAACTTCATAACCCACCCCACTGGTTTCTATCATTAAACTGGGGGGATGTTTTTCAACCAAAATACCTCGTAACCTGCCAATCATTTTTTTGCCTTATTTTCATTAAATTGTTATGAGAAGCTTTCCCATTAACTCCAGAACATTCTTTACCATTCCAGCTGCTTTCTTCCTTGGTTGACCCAAAGGTTCCAACTATCAACAGCGGTAACCCGCAGTGCTATGTTTTCGATTTTAACCAGAAACGCTCTCCTGTAATGAATCAACTTTATGGCCAATTGTGAACGTTTCCTAACATAGGTGTCATTATTACTAACACTCAGTCAAGCAGTTGGAACTGCTGGCCTCTGGCTGCCTCTAAAGATGTACTATAAGCCAGAAAAGTTTTAACCATTATGAACAATTTACGATTATTCTTTAACTCACTTTGGAAGCTGCTGCCAACTGCCAGACTTGCCAGCGACTATCATCCAAACCGAGAGGCAAAAATAATGCCTTGCCCTATCTCCTGGTCACAAACTGGGATTGAGGGTATACATAGCCTGGGCAATGAGAACAAACCACAAATTGACAAACCAGCAATGATTTTTGCCAGTTACGTCCGCGGTTACAGTAGTCTGCCACTAAATGAGAGAGCACTGGTAGCACTTCGCAGCGCCCACCTGAGCAAGGCCAAGCATCTCCTGCCGGGCATTGAAATGATGGCCCTGGACCATGGACTCAAGCCGAGTGATATACGTTTTATAGCAAATGGGCGCTTTGCTCCGGGCTGGAATCAGCGTGCGCAAACACTCATACAGGCAACGGATGACCTTTACAAAAAGCAATCCATTGAACCCAGACTTTGGAAAAAGCTTCAGAATTTGTACAAAAATGAACAGATACTGGACATTATCCTCTGCGCGGCAGCATTCCATCTATGTACATTCTAACGGGTGATTAACCGGCGGTTACGCCGACCGGTAGCACCCGCCATCCTGACAAGACTAGCCCGGGTATGAGCATGACAAAGCGCTACACCTAAAGCATCAGCAGCATCTGCCTGAGGCGTACTGTCCAGACCTAATATAGATTTAACCATATGCTGAACCTGCAGTTTATCTGCAGAACCTTTGCCAACAACAGCCTGCTTAACCTGACGGGCCGAGTATTCAGAAACCTCCAATCCCTGATTAATCGCTGCAACAATAGCGGCTCCCCTGGCCTGTCCCAACTTTAAGGCAGAATCAGCATTTTTTGACATAAACACTTGCTCAACACCAACACTTTGCGGGCAGTACTGCTCAGCAACCAGTGTTATACCATCGTAAATTTGCTGGAGCCGCTCAGGCAAAGGGGCATCTTTAATACGAATACACCCTGAGGCAATATAATGACAACGCGAACCAACTTCTTCTATTACACCATAACCGGTAATTCTTGAGCCTGGGTCAATTCCCATCAAAATAGCCATTTATCCTCCATGGACCCCCAAAACGTGACTGCAAACACCTACAAGAGTCTTCTTTGATAAATTAATCCACATATATATTATTCAAACACTTTACTAAGGATCTTTGTGGCATCATTTAAATAAAACGCAATACACAACTAACTGATTACAAGCAAAATAAAGATCAAAAACGTAAATTGAAATAATGAACAATTCACTTAAGAGCGTACTGTACATCCACTCAAAAGTAACCAAGGTAAATTCGGTGTCAAAATGATCAATGTTCGCCGGATTGTTGCTAAAACTTACAAAGAGGCACAGGGAATTACGAAAAATCCCTACGATGTGGATGGTAAAAGAATTAAGCTGTTTACAATCACTTTAAGGTTTACTTACCTATGAGCGAAAATATTCGGATACTAATCACTCTGACTTCAGTCATTACTCTGTTTTTTATGATCGCAGTCAGCGTCAATCTATAAACAAAAACAACAATAAGTCAGCAAAACTTCAGATTCAGTTGATATTGGCATAACAAAGGAGCAGTAAATTTAACTGCCCCATCAACAACTATCTGCCAAATTAGCCAAGCTGTTCCATTACTTCAGCAGAAATATCCGCATTAGTATAAACATTCTGGACATCATCCAGATCTTCCAGGCGATCTACCAGCTTCATCACTTTTTCAGCACCAGCCAGATCGAGCTCAGTCTGGGTTGAAGCAATCATGGCTACTTCACCTCCAGCAGATTTCAGGCCAGCCGCCTCCAAAGCTTCCTTGACTGAAATAAAATCAGTCCACTCAGTAATCACTTCGATGGAACCGTCATCATTAGCAATAACGTCTTCAGCACCGGCTTCCAGCGCAGCTTCCATTACTGCATCTTCATCAGTACCTTCTTCGAAATAAATCTGGCCCTTTTTGCTGAACAGGTAAGCAACAGAACCATCAGTACCCAAATTGCCACCATGCTTTGAGAATGCATGACGTACTTCTGCCACTGTCCGGTTACGGTTATCAGTCAGACACTCAACCAATACTGCAATACCGCCACTGCCATAACCCTCATAGGTTACTGCTTCCATGTTGGTATCTTCACCACCGCCAGCACCGCGAGCGATGGCACGATTGATAGTATCACGGGTCATATTAGCACCCAAAGCCTTATCAACCACCGCACGCAGGCTTGGGTTATCCTCAACATTGGGGCCACCCTGCTTCGCAGCAACCACCAGCTCACGGATAATCTTGGTGAAAATTTTTCCACGCTT
The DNA here is from genome assembly GCA_965224475.1 of Endozoicomonadaceae bacterium. Lineage (GTDB taxonomy): Bacteria > Pseudomonadota > Gammaproteobacteria > Pseudomonadales > Endozoicomonadaceae > Endonucleibacter. The sequence goes on from CBDCZK010000006.1 coordinate 639,418, forward strand.
GGCATCTTGCGCAGCTTTACGGTGTTTAATGTTGGCCCATTTACTATGACCTGCCATAGCACAACCTCATCACTCAACGACCGGCGGGAACACCGGTCGATTTAAATTTAATTCATCAATTGTCAGTCATTTTGCCTACTGATAGGCAAGGATTAATGGCTGGTTGCAGATGCCGGATCACGGCGGATACGCAGATTTAGATCACGTAACTGATTGGCATCAACAGAGCCCGGAGCCTGAGTTAACAGACAGGCAGCAGACTGAGTTTTCGGGAAGGCAATGACTTCACGAATATTGTCAGTACCACACATCAGCATGACCAGACGATCCAGTCCGAACGCCAAGCCACCGTGAGGAGGCGCACCGTACTTCAGGGCATCCAGCAGGAAGCCAAACTTCTCTCGCTGCTCTTCTTCATCAATATTCAGCACACGGAATACGGTCTGCTGCATAGTTTCCTGATGAATACGGACAGAACCACCACCCACTTCATAACCATTCAGAACCATATCATAGGCTCTGGACAAGGCTGCAGCAGGATTAGCTTCCAGCTCTTCCGGCGTACAGGTTGGTGAAGTAAACGGATGATGCAGCGCAGTCAGATTGCCTTTATCATCTTCTTCGAACATTGGGAAGTTAATAACCCAGAGAGGTGCCCATTCACGGGTGAACAGATTCAAGTCAGCCCCCAGTTTGCAACGCAGTGCACCCAGCGCTTCATTAACAACTTTCTCTTTGTCTGCACCAAAGAAGACGATATCACCATTCTGAGCACCAACGCGTTCCATAATCTGCATGGTCACCTCTTCACCAAGGAACTTGATGATTGGGGACTGCAGACCATTAGCACCATTTTCAATGGCATTCACCTTGATCCAGGCCAAGCCCTTGCCACCATATATGCTGACGAATTTGGTGTACTCATCAATCTGCTTACGGCTCAGTTCAGCACCACCGGTCACTTTCAGGGCTGCCACACGACCTTTAGGATCTTCAGCCGGACCTTTGAATACCTTGAATTCGATGCTAGCCATCAGATCAGCCACATCCACCAGCTCCAGAGGAATACGCAGATCCGGCTTGTCAGAGCCATAACGACGCATGGCTTCTTCGTAGCTCATCTGTGGGAAATCACCCAGGTCTACACCTTTGATCTCCTTAAGCAGCTTTTTCACCAGGCCTTCAGTCAGCCCCATAATCTGCTCTTCTTCCAGAAAAGAAGTTTCAATATCGATCTGAGTAAATTCTGGCTGGCGGTCAGCACGCAGGTCTTCATCCCGGAAGCACTTAACGATCTGATAATAACGATCAAAGCCGGACACCATCAACAGCTGCTTGAACAGCTGTGGAGACTGAGGCAAAGCAAAGAAAGAGCCTGCATGGGTACGACTAGGAACCAGGTAATCTCTGGCACCTTCAGGCGTGGCGCGCGTCAGTACAGGTGTCTCGACATCGAGAAAACCATGGTCGTCCATATAGTTGCGCACAGCACGAGTGATCTTGCTGCGCAGCACCAGTTTTTCCTGCATTTCCGGACGGCGCAGGTCAATATAACGATGTCTCAGACGAACATCTTCGCCCACATCAGAGTATTCATCCAAAGGGAATGGCGGTGTTTGGGCGCTATTCAGAATTTCCAGTTGCTTGCCCAGCACTTCAATCTCACCCGTACCCATATTGGTATTCACGGTACCTTCCGGGCGAGGACGAACACGGCCGGTTACTTTCAGTACATACTCACTACGGGACTTGTCTGCCAAAGCAAAGGCTTCTTCCGTATCCGGGTCAAAAACCACCTGGGCAATACCTTCACGATCACGCAGATCCAGGAAAATAACGCCTCCGTGATCACGGCGGCGATGCACCCAACCGCAAAGGGTGACCTCCTGCCCGTCATGGGAAAGATTCAATTCGCCGCAATAATGGCTGCGCATAATATACCTCAAAACAAGGGGGGTTAATTCAGTTCTAACAGACTTAATGCAATCAAGCCTACCAAACCATTAGTCACTCGTAGCAGCACAAGAGCCACATCCACTCTTGCTATCTTTGCTTGGGCAGTGATTATCACTTGAAGCCAGATTTTTCTTGTTACCACCCTTGAAATCCGTTTCATACCAGCCACCACCTTTCAACCTGAAAGCCGGTGCACTTAACAGTTTTTTCAGATCAGCCTCGCCACAGTCAGGGCAGTCGGTCAATACCGGGTCGCTGATTTTCTGAATAGCTTCAGTGACTTCACCACAACTTTGACACTGGTACTCATAAATTGGCATGTAAGCGTAATTTCCTTCGTTTGCTGCCACAAGAAGTTTTAGACATGGAGTATCAGGCCCCAAAAGTATCAATCAGAGTCTGATACAACGTATTTTCGCTATGAAAAAGCGGGAGATTATACCGCAAAGACGCAACTCTGCGAGAGAACAGATTTGTCAATTACCGATTTACGTCAACAAAAGCCATAGTTTCGCAGCTTGTAAATTTATTGTCATTAACTTGTAAATGGTTTTATGCAAGACTCACGTACCAAAAGATCAAGAGCGGTTAAAGCCGTCGAAAAAACAATCTGTTGTCGAATTAATAACACTAAATAGCATATAACACAGGATATTAAGATGAGGGTATTTAAGCTGTCTGCCCTGGGGGCTGCTGTGCTTGCAGCAACTGCTGCAGTAAATGCACAGGCTGATTTTCTAAACGATAGTAGCTTTGATATCAAACTGCGTAATGCATACTTTGATTATGACCAGGAAAAAAATCCTCAAAACTATGACCAATGGGCGCTAGGTGGAGAACTGAATTTCACCTCTGGTTATATTGCCGATGTCATCGGTTTTGACGCTTCCTACTACGGCGCGATGAAACTGGATCATGGTGGCGCATCCAACAATCCAGATGCAGGTTATGGTTATGCCTATAGTGAAGGCTCCGGCCGAGGACAATTGCTGGGCAAAGGTGGCAAGAACTACCATAAGTTCGGTCAGGCTTACCTGAAAGCCAAAGCGGGTGATGACCAGTTAGGCTTCTATGGCCAGGCCGGTTATATGAAAGGCAAAAATGGCCTGATCCTGGGCTCCACCTCCCGAAGTACCCCTGCCAGTTACCGTGGCTTACTAGCTGAAATGAATGTCCAGGACTTCTGGTTCCATGCCGGCTATGTCGACAAAATTGGCCAGCGTACAGAGACCAGCTGGGATAATTTTACATCGGCTACCGGTAAAAAAATTGATTACGCCTGGCAATTTGGTGGTAGCTATAAAGCCAATAGTCTTTACGCCAATGCCAATTATCTTGAATCAAAAGATTACTTAAAACAGTACTCTGCAACTGTAGGTTATACCTTTGATTTAGCTGAGGATATGAGCCTGTTAGTAGAAGGCTTGATATTCGGAGCTAAGGGTAATGGTGGTATCTGGGATAAAGAATCAACACTCAATAAAGACGCCAACCTCAAGGGCCAGAGTGAAGCCAGCGCCAACCCGGGCTTTGATGATAAAGGCTATGTTTATAACCTGACTACCCAGTTAAATGTTAAAGGTTTTGGACTGGCATTAACCTATGCAAAAACCAAGGCAGAAAAAGAAAACGGTCTTGGTTACCTGAATGATACTTTTGCTTCCAATGAATACGGTGGCTCACCATCACGAGTTTCCCGTTATGTATCTGACTTCTGGTACGACGGTGAACAGGTATGGCAACTGGAAGGCAGCTATAACTTTGCAGATCTGGGTGTTCCAGGACTGGATACCAGCCTGACCTATACCCACGGTACGGATATGAATGACCCAACGGCTGATAAGATGGAGAAAGAGTACGAAACCAACTTTATCGCCAGCTATGCCATTCAGGAAGGTAATCTGAAAGGTCTTTCATTTAAGCTCATCAAAGCTTGGAATACCCAGAAATTTGGTGGTAAGGACAACATAAAGACTGAACATATTCGGGCTTATATCGACTACACAATCAGTGTTTTCTAATTAGCACTTCATCAAAGCTTCCGTCTGGAGGGAGACTGGGCGGAAGCTGTATACCCACAGGCAAAGCCTGTCAAAGCCCCATCCTTTCCCAATCTGGCCCCTATAAACCGACTTAAATCAATAAAACCTCTCGAAAAATCGTTTTCAGTACTTTTGTAAGGAATCTGTAAGGTTGTTTTTGAAAAACTGCTGACCATGAATTCAAGAAGCCAACTTGGATTCTTATAAAAACAGAACACACACAAAAGCCAACCAACACAGAGGTTTTCATGAGGCATCTGAAGCTTTCTGCCCTCGGCGCTGCGATATTGGCGGCATCAGCGATGACCGCCCAGGCCGATTTTTTAAACGACAGCAGCTTTGATATTAAGTTGCGTAACGTTCATTTCGACCACAAAGTTGATAATCCTAACAGTAATGTCAAAAAGGATTGGAGCCAGTGGGCACAAGGTGTAGAAGCTAATTTCAAATCAGGCTACATTGCGAATACCATTGGTTTTGATGCTTCTTACTATGGCGCATTAAAACTTGATCACACAGGCATAGATCCATATAACACCAGAATGAAGGGTGGTCAGTTGCTTGCCAAAGGCAACAAAGGCTACCACAAACTGGGTCAAGCATATCTGAAAGCAAAGTTTGGTGATGACCAACTGGGCTTTTATGGTCAGGCTGGTTTTATGTCCGGAAGTAAAGGCCTGATCCTTGGCTCCAGCTCCCGTTCAACTCCCAGTGCATACCGTGGTGCCCATGGTGAAGTCAACATTCAGGATTTCAGCGTTTATGGAACCTATGTTGACCGGATTGGCCTGCGTACTGAATCCAGCTGGGACAAATTTATAACTGAAGCTGGAGACACTGTTGATAATGCCTGGCAGTTAGGTACCACTTATAATGCCAATCATATTGATGCTGAGGCTGTCTACCTTCGGGCCAAGGACTATCAAAATCAATACATGCTGAAACTTGGCTATACCTTCGATCTAGCTGACGACATGAGCCTGAAGGTTCATGGTAACTATCAGCATGCCAAAGGTGATGGCAGCGCCTGGGACAACAACAAAGCTCATAATGACTTTGATGACAAAGCCAGCCACCTGAACCTGAACACTCAGTTCAAGCTGGGCGGTCTGGGTCTGATGTTGTCATACGCTACCACTGATGCTGAAAAGAAGGGTGGCCTCGGTTATCTAAACTATGCCTACGCGGATAACGAGTACGGAGCCAGTCCTTCAGAAGTCAGCCGTTATGTTTCTGATTTCATGTATGACGGAGAAAAGGTATGGCAGCTCTCTGCCAGCTATAACTTTGCCGATTTGAGCATACCCGGCCTTAATGCCAGCCTGACTCATACCCGTGGCTCAGATATTAAAGACCAGGGCAGTGAAAAAATGAGCAGCGAGAAAGAGACAGACCTGATCGTCAGCTATGCCATCCAGGATGGTACGTTTAAAGGGGTTTCCTTCAAGGCTATCAAAGCTTGGCATACAAAAAAATACGACACCAAAAAAGCTGTTGATACGGAGCATATGAGGGTCTATCTGGATTACACAATCAGTGTTTTCTAATTATTGAGCAATCCCAATTAATACACTGAGATAGAGACTGTCACGACAACCTCTATCTCGTGACCTACAAAAAAAGCCCTCTTAAACGGAGGGCTTATTACTATTACTCAAACGGTAAATCCTGCCAGGTTATTTTAAATGAGCGAAGGTTTACACTTTAGAGCTTCTGCGAATAGCCTCTTCAGCTTGTTCTTTTTGTAATTGATCTTCAACAACAATTTGAAGCACTCCCCGCTGAAGTTCAAGAAATGAACTCGCAACTTTCAGAGCCAGACTGTCTATTGGTTGTGAAAGTTCAGCCGCCCCTTGATCCATCTGTCTGCTTGAATTTCCAATGGACTCTCGATCCTGGTCATCAAGCCTATTAGCGGACTCCATATCTTGCCTGCTATCACCTAATGCTTGAGGAATTAAAGAACTCAAATCTCTAAGTGTCTGCTGCACTTCATTATTAGCACTTTGCAGCCCTTCCAAATCAACTTTCAAAATAGCTTCAAAGGTCTTCGTTACCGAAGTTAAAGCCCCCTTATCCAGGGGCTGAGCTGCTTTATCTAATATACCCTTATCTAATAAGGCCTGAACATCCTCACCTCCGAGCAATTTTGCAAGTGCAGTAAAACGTCCAAATTCAACCAGTTCCTGATTCATTTCACGCTGGGCATCTATTTCATCGCCGCGCTTTCGCTGCTCATCAATCAGCTCGTCAAACCGCTCTTTCAACTCGCTTTTTGCCGCACGCAATTTTTCCAAATCTCTAGCGTTCTCTATAGAAAGCTCATGGTTAGCCATGGCTGTTTCTGCACGCTCATCCTCTCCTGTTTTGATGGCAGAAGCATCAAACCGCTGCTTTATATCCTGAACCAGAGGGAGTAACTGCTTTAAGTTTCTTTGCAGTTCATTGCGAAGCTGAGCTTCATTACTACTAATAGAGCTTGTCAAAGTCACAATAGCTGAATTAAGCGCTTCGATATCAGTTGCTAACTGTGAAATTTCTTCCTCAAGCTGGGCGATTTCCTGCTCAAGCACTGGATCACTACCACCAGCATCTGCCAGCTCCTGCTGTTTTTGTTGTAATAGCGCTTCTTTTTCTTGCTTCAGGGCTATTTTCTGCCCTTTTTCTTGAGTTTTTGCCTCAAGATCGTTTTTTTGCTGAATAACCTCTTTCGCTCTGCCAACACGCTGATCATACTCTGTCAGCAGGGAACCAAGCGCAGTATCAATCTTTTCGGCTCCAAACAGTGCTTTCATATCAGAAACAGCACCTTTGACAAGGAGCAGAATTGATGAAGTATCAGCAGGATCAAGAGAATTCAGATCAATGGCACTAAATAACTTGACCGCCGCCTCCAGGCCTGAAAATTTTGAATTATTTACAAACGTGTTAGCAGACTCAGACCCTCCTGTCTCAACAGGAGGCTCATCAATACTTAAGGGACCAGCAAGAGGGATAGTATCAGCTGTTTTTACAATCTCAGATGTGTTTTGAGGACTGAAGCCCTTTGAGACTTGTTCTTTTAGTGCTATTCCGTCTGTATTACCTGTAGTAGAAACTTCAGAATGATTACCAGACTGAACCTGCCCGCTGTTATGGACTGAATCTGCCATATTAAAGCTCCCTTTTATCTTTCGCTACAACATGCTTCAACCTTTTAATTTGTTGAAGCTCCTTTTGCCAATGCCTGGAATCTATAGTTGCTTTTTTTTCTGCCTGTTTTAGAAAAGTCTTTGCCGTGTGAAAATCAGCTAGCTGAATGAGGCATTCCGTTATACACAGAGGCACCCGGGGATCATTCATATCAACATCAGTAATACATTCCAGGACCTCAACAGCCTGCCTAAACTGATTCAACTCTTTGAGGGTAGCCCCCAGCCCTAACAGATAGACATGGTTGTTATGATCCATAAGCGCGAGGTATTTAAACAACACCAGCGCTTCACCATAACAGCCACTGCAATAACGGCTATATGCAGCTCTATGAATGTTATTTAAAACCTCTTGATCAACGCCCTGGATATCTTTTAGAGCACTTCCGTTGACAATATGAGCCAATTGTAGATAGTGATCTGAGTCCTCGCGATCTAAAGGCGGTTCCTGCGCCATCACGTAAATCCCTGGTATTGTTATTTATTAACACTATCTAACAGTATAACCCTTGCTACCCTAGTCTGAGATGTACTTTGGTCTATAGTATTTTTTCTATTTAAATTCATTAACTTGACTAAAATGACAACCAGTATTCCTCATATTGCATAATAAGCTATTTACAGCGATTACTAATCTTTACAGAAAAAGCATATATTTCTTATTATCTATATCAAATAGAAATATGAAATGATCAATATCACCCCGCTAAAGACAGATTTGCAAAATATGAAAATGCTGTTTTACTGAATAACGTTCTGATAATAAATGCCTTAAGCCAAATCACTAAATTCTATATATTACAAGGCTTTGTCTCTTCACTGACTCAGCAGATGTAACACACAGGAGTTCGAGCCTGATGAAACTTGCCGTTTTCACTGCGACAAGTGCGGTCTTATTAATAGTAATCTTTCTATTTAGCCTAAACGCAAAAGCAGATTTTACTGATCAAAACATAGAGAACCGTTTGCAAATGCAATCGACCTCTCTATATGACAATCAATTTCTCCAAAAAAATATGTACAAAAAAAACAGGAACGAATGTGCTATTCATACAGAATCATTTCCAAAAATAGCTAAAATTAATTTCAGCCCATACTGGGCAAGTGGTAACCATAAAACGCAGGAAGAGATGTTTGGTTACACGTCTTCTGACAAACCACTAATAATAACCCCCCTTCCCCCTTATTCAACCTATTATAAAGGAGCCTTATCGGATATTACCTTTGGCTCAGAAAACACAGGCAAACTCAACATGTATGGAGCCTGGGCAGATAGTGTATCCTATGATAGAAACCATACATTCGAAAAACTCAATTCTGTAAAAAGCAAATATGACAAACCTGATAGCAGCATAGGCAACATTAATTATATATATACCATTGGAGGTAATTATCACAACAATTCAGGATTAGGAGCAAAACTCGCTTATGCAGAAAGTGATTCTTACCTTAACCTTTATCACACCAATCTAAATTATACTATTCCCATAAAAAACAATGCATCTATTTTCCTGGAAGGACGTTATTACAAGGGAAAAGAAAATGGTTATAAATGGAAAAATGATTCAACAACATTTGGAGGCTTTGATACCGATGCAAACCTTTATAATTTTAATACTCGGCTTACTATCGAAATGATTTCATTAATAGCATCCTATAGCGAAATTGATGCCGAAAAAAAAGGATCACTGGGTTTTTTCGATTACAACCTAGCCCCCTGCAAAAGCAGGAGCACAAACAACTTTGGATACTGGAATAACAGGCAAATTTCATCATTTAACCATAACAATGAAAAGATCTGGCAAGCTGGTTTACAATATGCCTTCGATAGACTCGGAGCCCCAGGTTTAACTTTGGGATATTTTTTCACTCAGGGAAAAGATATAGAAGCAACTCAGCTGGAAAATTTTGATCGAAAATATAAGGAGTCAGAACATAATGTAAAGATGGGTTATAAATTCCAGCAGGATTCATTAAATGGTTTAAGTTTAAAAATTGAATACGCTCACTACCAAGTAGATAAAGAAGTCAATGAGATTAAAAACCTTGATAGCAATAAAGACTATAAAAATAATAATAAAACAGATATGAGGGTCTACATCGACTATGTTATTAGCGTCTTTTAATACAATATCTGTTATTTTCTTCTTGCATCTTCAGCTATTTTTGGATAAGAATTAATCAGTACGCTCTTTGGGGAGGTTTCGAAGTACGTTCACAGTACTAAAGGATGACGAAACCGGAGCGTAACTAACTAAAAGCAAGGAGCGAAAAAGATGAAGATTGCACGCTTAAGTGCATTGAGCACAGCAATCCTTATGGCGTCAACGGCCCAAGGTAATGATTTTGTCGACGATGCCAGCCTTGATATCCATCTTAGAAATTACTACAAACACGATTACATGGATAACAAGGGAAGAAATGACAATAAGTCACAAATCGCCTGGGCGCAGGCAATCCGCATTAACCTTAGTTCAGGGTACTACGAAAATATTGTTGGCCTTGATCTTGGCGTTCACCACGCTCTAAAGCTAAGAGCATCAGAAAATCGCGGTGATACTGGGTTACTTCAACCAACCGCCGCTGATAACAATAGAACAAAGTATATAGGCTACGGCAAAACCTCCTACGCAATTAAAGTTAACCTAATGGATATGGGTGTTGCCAAATATGGCCGTATGTTTATAGATACCCCCTTACTAAGTGATTCTGACAACCGCTCACTACCAAGTCTTACCGAAGGCTTTTATGCAGAAGGGGCATTTGGAGCGGCAAGCCTGTACGGTATAATTGCACTGAAAGAAAATCCCAAAGACCAATCTGGCTTTGATGACTACGGTTATGTCAACGGTAATGATAAAGATAAAAAATCTGTTCAAATCATTGGTGGCGGTTACGACTTTGGACATGGTGTCTATGCAAATCTAGCCTATGGTCAGCAAAAGGAAGTCGCTAAAAGATACTATGCAGATGTTAACTATTCTACAGAATTAGAAGGCGTTGGTGTTGATGTTGGCGTTCAGTATGGTAAAAGCTCAAAAAGTGGGAAGTCCAAAGATAATATAGATAATGCTGCTAACAAGTCTGATACCAGCCAGTATGCCTGGGGTGCAAAAGCTGCTGCACATTTTGGTCCAGCCACCATCGGCATTACCTACACTGATGTTGAAAAGACTGATATTGGTAGTTATGAATTTGAGTGGGGCATGACAGAAATGTCTGGGAGCACTGCCATGGGGGATTCCAGCGGTTACTTTGGTTATAACTCCATTCAGTACAGTGATTTCCATCGCAGTGGACAGAAAGCTTGGGGCATTAATGCCAGCTACGACTTTAATGAGTTAGTTGAAGGACTTAGTGTCTATGGTGTATATGTCAGTGGTAAAGTTAATCCAAAAGGTGATGTAGGCAACCCAGACCCTGAGAGCTGGACTGAAAAGGAATACAACCTAGGTGTTTCCTATTACTTGCCTATGGTTGAAGGACTCTCCGCTCATGTCCAATATGCTCATAACACACAGGAAGACCAAGGTGATACTGTAAATAATAAACGGAACGATATTGTCACCACTGATACCCGGGTTATCGTAAAATATGACTTAGCTGTATTTTAATAGCCTGTATACGCGAATCATTTATCTAAAACAAACATGGCCTACTTCTCGGTAGGCCTTTTTTATATTGCCTCTATACTATTCAAAGCAAATAGCCATTTTATAGTGACAGTTTATGCTCCAGAGACAATATCAAGAGTAGGTACTGACTATATAACAACCTCTTCATAAAACAGTTCAAAGACAATTAGAGCATACAGAAAATATCCAAATAATTCTTTTAAATAAGTCATAAAATCAAGTGCATCGGTCATATTATCTCATCACCCATTAAATCATCTAAACAGATTCATAAGATAATAAAATACAAAATAATATCAGCACACAATTAATAAAAACCAGGTTAAACAGAAAAGCACATGTAGAAATGATAATAAAAAAGGAGACAGCAGCCTCCTTTCGATGGGTTGATAACTTATGTTTCGCTCAGATTATGAAACAGCAAATTCCTTCAGTTTCTTAAGAGGCCTTACCTTAACCTGAACGGTTGCAGGCTTGGCAGGCACATCCATAAGTTCGCCAGGTTTGAAAGGATTCGGCACACCTTTCCTGGCTTTTTGGGCCGGCTTTTTCTTGGTCACAATTTTTAGCAGACCGGGCAATACGAATTCCCCGCACCCCCGCTTCTTGACGTGACGCTCAATAATATCACCAAGCTCCTCCATAACTGCACCCACTTGTTTCCGGGTTAATCCGGTGCTTTCAGCGATCTCTGTCAGCATTTGGGTTTTGTTATATCTTTCCTTGATGACGGACGCTTTTTTAGCTGCCATGCTACTCTCCTGATGAATATCCATTTATTAGGGTATTGCTCTCCGGCAGAAACTCCGGATTGCGATCTGCCACAACATCAGGCCGATACCGGCACCTCTCTGTAAACACCACAGAACGACTGCACTGCCACCGCTAACAGTTATCACTCAACAAAGAGCAACTTAGTTCACGGTCTTAATCCGAACTACACAGCTATCGAGGTACATACGAACACTATAATATCAGTGTTTTTCTACGTCGAGTATTTTTTCACCGTTATTTCCATATGCTTCAATCGTAACTAACAAATTAATTATAAATGCCCGGAAATATTTCAGTCCATATGATTAATACAAACCATCGTAGCTTGATACAATATCATCAACGAATTACCATTTTTTAAATAGCCTACTTGTAACTATTTGAGCTATAGCCTAGATAAGGTTAAATTAAAGCAGTGAAAGACATTACGATTGACTTGGTCATCAATGTTTCTTGAACCTGGTAGCAGACTATTCACTTACCCTGGTCAAAGGCTTCCTGGTTTCTAAAGAGCGGGTGCATGTCAGTATTTTTTATCCAATTCTGATAACAACTAAAGGGACTATGTCTTGAGACATCTTAAATTCATTCATGCCCTGTTGGGCATTCTATCACTGGCTTTATTTATAGGACTTTCGATTGTCTCTCCAGACCGGCTTTCTATCTCTCAGCTTCAGCTTTCCTGGAATGAGCTATCTGGTGCTGTTCTTCTGGCAACTGCCATAAGTAATCTATTACTAGGCTGTTATATTTCTCTTTTTCACAAAGCAAGACGCTATTTGCAACTAATTGCTTCAACGCTGACAATGATAAGCGTCTTTACCGCTATCAATGCACTGTTACACCCAGATTTCAGGTTTTCAGGGCTTAATCTTGAACAGATTACCCAATTCTTACTGGTACTTGGGGTGACGCTTCATTTTATTATCAACCTTAATGCTATTAACCCGTATAACCATCCAGTAGAAAATGACGAATCCAGGGAAACAGGTACCGTTAAATGGTTTAATGTTACCAAAGGGTTTGGCTTTATAACACGTGACTTGGGTGATGATGTTTTTGTCCATTATCGAGCCATCAGGGGAGAAGGGCATCGAACACTGGCAGAAGGCCAGCGTGTTGATTTTATCGTTGTTAAAAATGACAAAGGGCTACAGGCAGAAGACGTCATTGCTGCTGCAAAAGACCGTTAAATAACCTTGCAGGAGAGTTCTTTTCTCCTGCAAACACCTTACTCTATACCACTTCTTTATTTACTTTAGTAATGTGGAGGGATCTCGTTGACAGGGGCCTCCGTTTGAGTATTTTCCAACATTGCCTGATACAACTCTTTCAGTTTTTCCATCTCTTCTCTGAGCTGCATAATATCCCGTTGCTGACGGGTAACCACCTCATTGAGCTGAGCAACAGTATCTTCCTGAAAGCTAAGCTGGGTCTGCAAATCTATTAATATATCTTCCATTTTATTCCTCCCCATCCATCAAAGGCTGAAATGAATCTCCCAGTAGAGGTACCAGCTTTGCCATAACGCCCTGTGCATCTGCTTTATCATAAGGTTTTGCAGGGAATCGTCCCCAAACGGGACCAGGCCAAGCCTGATCACTGCTATAACGAACAATATGATGGATATGAAGTTGCCTCACCATATTACCCAGTGCAGCCACATTCATTTTTTCACCCACGAAGCACTCCTTGAGAACACCGGCCAGCAAGGAAGACTCTCGCATAAACTGTTGCTGCTGCTCCTGAGTTAAATCATGCAGTTCTTCCATACCCGCAATCCTTGGCACCAGGATAAACCAGGGGTAATTGGCATCATTCAGCAACAATAACTGACACAAGGGAAAATCACCTACAACAAAACAGTCCTTCGCCAGCTGCTGATCCAGTTCAAATAGCGGAACCATGCTCATTACCCAAAAAATTAAACAGCTAACTATAGTCGAGCATATCTATGATTAATACTGGTACATCAAAAACTCCTAACTATCGCACCATTACTAAGGTGAAAAAAAGACGGCTACCCCTTAAAATGCCTGTTTGTTTTTGGTTGGACACCGGTTAGAAAACACATGCGAACCAGTCAGTATTTGATTCCTACACTTAAGGAAACCCCTTCCGATGCAGTGGTCATCAGCCACCAGCTAATGCTGCGCGCGGGTATGATCCGCAAACTGGCTTCGGGCCTGTACACCTGGCTGCCCATGGGCCTGAAGGTTCTGAAAAAAGTCGAGCAAATTGTTCGTGAAGAGATGAACCGCTCTGGCGCCCTGGAAACCCTTATGCCGGCAGTACAACCGGCTGAGCTTTGGCAGGAAAGCGGTCGTTGGGAAGAATACGGACCGGAACTGCTCCGTCTGAAAGACCGTCATCACCGGGACTTTGTTATTGGGCCTACCCATGAAGAAGTTATCACGGACCTCATGCGCAATGAGCTAAACAGCTATAAGCAGCTACCCATTAACCTGTATCAGGTGCAAACCAAGTTCCGGGATGAAATCCGCCCTCGCTTTGGCCTGATGCGTGGCCGTGAGTTCCTGATGAAAGATGGTTACTCCTTCCACGCCAATACCGACTGCCTGAAGCAGGAATTCCAGAATATGCACGAAACCTACTGCCGTATCTTTGAGCGGCTTGGTCTGGATTACCGTGCAGTGGAAGCGGATAGTGGCTCCATCGGTGGTACTGGCTCCAGGGAGTTCCACGTGCTGGCTAAATCCGGAGAAGATGCCATCGTCTTCAGCGACGGCAGTGATTATGCGGCTAATATTGAAAAAGCCGAAGCACTGGCTCCAACCGAAGAACGTGCAGCCCCTACTCAGGAAATGACCCTGGTTGACACGCCGGATGCCAAAACCATTGAACAGCTGGTCAGCCAGTTTGACCTGCCTATCGAGAAAACTGTAAAAACCCTGATTGTTGCAGCCACTGAAGAAGCTGACAGCGACTATATTGCCCTGCTGGTTCGTGGTGACCATGAGCTGAATGAAATCAAGGCAGAGAACCTGCCAGACGTAGCCTCTCCCCTGCGTTTTGCTACAGAAGAAGAAATTCGCGGCATTATGGGAGCGGGTCCTGGCTCTCTGGGTCCAGTCAACAGTAACATTCCTTGTATTGTTGACCGTTCTGTGGCGGTAATGTCTGATTTCGGTGCTGGTGCCAATATTGATGACAAGCATTACTTCGGTATTAACTGGGAACGTGACGGCCAGTTTGACCGGGTAGAAGACCTGCGCAATATTGTTGAAGGTGACCCGAGCCCTTGCGGTAAAGGCCAGCTCTTTATCAAACGGGGCATTGAGGTAGGCCATATCTTCCAGCTGGGCACTAAATATAGTGAAGCCATGAATGCCAAGGTACTGAATGAGAATGGCAAGGCTGTCACCCTGGCCATGGGTTGTTATGGTATCGGTGTATCCAGAACGGTAGCCGCGGCCATTGAACAAAACCATGATGACCGCGGCATTATCTGGCCAGATGCCATTGCACCTTTCCAGATCGCTCTGGTACCTCTGAAAATGGAAAAATCAGAAGCTGTACGGGAAGCTGCCGAAAAACTCTACAAAGAGTTGACTGAAGCCGGTTATGAAGTGCTGATGGATGACCGCAAAGCCAGCCCGGGTGTTAAATTTGCTGATATGGAGCTGATTGGTATTCCACACCGTGTGGTTCTTAGCGACCGTGGACTTGCCAATGGCATGGTGGAATATAAACACCGCACCGCCGCAGACAGGGAAGACATTGCACTGGATGATATCGTTCAACTGCTTAAGGAAAAAGCAACCCGCTAGTCGGCGACATATAGCAGTAGCAGTGACGCTACTGCTTACTTTCATGCACCCCAGCAAAATCTGGGGACAGCAGCCCGATACTGAACTCTATAGTTTGTTAAAAAAAGCAGCTCGGGAAAGTAGCAGCTTTAATGATCAGTTCGATGCTGAAGTCTGGTTAACAGACATGTCAGGGCGAATGGAACCTTTTATCAAAAACCCTGAACAACGAATTACTTTACTAAAGAATATTCATCAGGAAGCAAAACGAAATCAATTGTTTCCCGAACTTGTTCTCGCCGTTATTCAAACGGAATCAGCATTTGATCGCTTTGCCGTTTCCTCAGCGGGAGCCCAGGGACTCATGCAGGTCATGCCTTTCTGGAAAAATGAAATTGGCCGCCCTAAGGATAACCTTACCCTTATCGAAACCAATCTCCGCTATGGTTGCAAGATTTTAAGTTATTATTTGAAAAAAGAAAAAGGCAACCTGACCCGTGCCCTGGCGCGATATAACGGCAGTCTTGGCAAGTACTGGTATCCTGAGCGTGTTTATAGCAACCTGGAGAAATACTGGCAAAACTAATAAGTCATTTATTTATTTTTGTCTATCTGTCTATTTTCTTTTTCTATCTGCAAATTTTCCTGCTCAATCTGCTGGTTTTCATAGTCTATTTCCAGATTTTCCAACTCTACCTGCTGAACCTTTTGCTCTAACCTATCCAGTTTCTGGTTTATTACCAGCAGGCTATCTTCGATATACTGCTTTTGCCATAGCTGAGAGGCTACAACCAGCAAAATAAAGCACAAGAGTATTGCGAAAAAAACTGTCGGCTTCATACCGGCTCTATCACCACATTTCTAAAAAAGCTATACATTATTTCCTTTCTCTGTATAGCCTGGGTTTCAAAGAGTAAATACGCAACGTTATCCTGTAGTAAACTCTGTGAAATCCTGCCAGGATACATCAGCGACATTCACTGCTATAACCTTGGCTAGCCTGGGTCCTCGATGTAACCACTGTTCAAGCTCAGCAAGCTTATCAGGCTCACCACACATCAGCACTTCAACCCGCCCATCAGGAAGATTCCTCGCCCAACCGGTAATACCTAAACCTAATGCCTGCTGTTGGGTAGAACCTCTAAACCAGACTCCCTGAACACGCCCTTCCACTAAAGCACGTCTGCATAGTTTAGCCATTTGCTTTCGCCTTTCTTTGCAGTTGACTGACATGCAGTTTAATACTCTCGCTGGTTTGTGGACCATAGAGAGTCTCTACCAGCTTGCCTTCAGGGTTAACTATATAGGTTGCAGGCAACACCTGGGGAGACTTTGTATTAAGATGAGGCAACGGATTCTCCTCTATGACTGGAAAGGCAATGGCCATTGTTTTCACTTTATCTTTCAGTGCCTGCCCCTTCTCAGCATCAAAGTCATGTCCCACAACCCTAATTTCTCCCTTCTTCGAGAGAGCATTAAGGTCAGGAATTTCTTCACGACAGGGGTCACACCACTCAGCCCAGATATTCAAGACAAGCCACCGTCCCTGGTTATCCTTGAGATTAATCTTCTGACCATCAATGGTACTGAAATCCGGCTTCTGGCAGCCCGCAATTATTATGGAAAGAACAACAACCCATAATCCTCTGAAAAAAAGCGTCTGCCTCATAGCCTGGATTCCTACCGTTTAGTCATTAACGTCTACACCCATCAAGCATACGAATATAGTTCATTCGCTCAAAGACTTCAGGGTTACTGACCGACTGCTGGCTCATCACACCCTGCATTTCATTGATGGACTCAAACCCCCGACGTTCCATCCAACTCTCTAACCCATTCAGCAAGGTTGTCAGATAACCGGCTCCGTTCTTTATCAATGCGGAAGCCAGCATCACCACATCAGCCCCTGCCAGCAAATACTTGACTATATCCTCATGGTCATGAGCACCAGTAGTCGCTGCCAAAGACGTTTTCAGTTTGCCATGCAGCACAGCAATCCACCTGAGTGGCACACCAATTTCACCGGGATGACTGACAGGCCAGCTGGGTTCAACCTCCAGAGTCTGCAGGTTAAAATTAGGCTGAAGCATACGGTTAAACATCACCAGTGCATCAACACCTGTTTCATCAAACTGACGGGCCATATTGCCAAAGGCACTAAAATAGGGATCAACTTTCAGTGCTACCGGAATTTTAACCGCCTGTCTTAACACGACGAGCAATTTCAAGATAAAGCGCTTCCACATCCCTGCCGGAAATATCCAGACTCGGTGGGTTATAGTAAACATGAAGCTCTAGACCATGGGCTCCAGCTTCTTCAATCTGCCTGGCATAGTCTACCCAACCTCCGGTTGTGCAGCCATTCAGGCTGGCAATCACTGGAATATCAACAACGGAACGTGCTTTCTGGATCATTTCCAGATAGCGCACAGGCCCGGCATGAAAGCTACCCCCTCCCGGCAGAAAAGACAGGGATTCAGCAAAGGTGTTATCCCGGCTAAGGGACATCATTTCGTCCAGCTCCTGTTCCTGCAGCAGCTGCTCCTCAAACAGGGAATACAACACCACTGCTGAAGCACCAGCATCTTCCAGCCTTCTGATGCTATTCACAGTAGACGACAGCGGGCTTGCTGCAGCCACTAACGGATTTTTCAGCTCCAGCCCCATGTAACGGGTGGTTAAATCCATTGTTTTGTTCTCCATAGGTACAGAGCCAATAGGTCATTGCCCTGTTTTATAACTTAATCAGTGAATTG
This sequence comes from Endozoicomonadaceae bacterium, assembly GCA_965224475.1. Taxonomy (GTDB): domain Bacteria; phylum Pseudomonadota; class Gammaproteobacteria; order Pseudomonadales; family Endozoicomonadaceae; genus Endonucleibacter. The sequence continues at coordinate 657,542 of CBDCZK010000006.1, forward strand.
CAGATGCCCTTTCCGGCACAAAGTCCATGGCATTATGGGTTGCCATCTCTTCGTATACACCCCATTTGCGACTAATGACCTGCTGCGCTTCCTCCAGCAACTGTTCTGCTTCATCAGGACAGGACCGGGCCAGCATTCGGTAACGCATTTCACCCATAACATAATCCTTCAGGGGAATACTTGGTCTCAGGGAGTCAAGAATGAAAGGGTTATCCCCCTGCTCTGTCAAGGCAGGATTATAGCGGAATAAGGGCCAGTGACCGGAGCGAACCGCCAACCGTTGCTGCTTCATACCATTCACCATATCAATGCCGTGGGCAATACAGTGAGAATAAGCAATGACCAGAGAAGGCCCGGGCCAGGCCTCTGCTTCACGAATAGCCTGAAGGGTTTGCTGTGGGCTGGCTCCCATGGCAATTCGGGCTACATAAACATTCCCATAAGCAATGGCCTGAAGGGCAATATCTTTTTTCGCAGCCCGCTTACCCGCAGCTGCAAACTTTGCCACTGCAGCTAATGGCGTGGATTTTGAGGCCTGACCACCGGTATTAGAATACACTTCAGTATCCATAACCAGCACATTGACATTGCGACCACTGGCCAGCACATGGTCCAGTCCGCCAGAGCCAATATCATAAGCCCAGCCGTCACCACCAACAATCCAGATTACCTGTCGAATCAAACGATCCAGTACCGCATTAAGGTTAAGGGCCTCTGGTGTAGCCAGTGCTTCCAGCTGGTGACGAATAACACCTATACGTTCCCTTTGCGCTTTCACCTCTGATTCACTTCGCTGCTCGGATGACAGGACTGCACCAACCACAGAAGTATCCAGCTGATTCCTCATGTCTTTCAGTTTCTCAGCAGCCATCGCTGCCTGTTGATCACAGGAAAGCCGGAAACCAAAACCAAACTCCGCATTATCTTCAAACAGGGAGTTAGCCCATGCTGGCCCCCGTCCGTCTGCATTTTGCGCCCAGGGAGTGGTTGGTAAGTTACCACCATAAATGGATGAACAGCCTGTGGCATTGGCCACCATAAGACGATCGCCAAATAATTGGGAAATCAGCTTGAGGTAAGGCGTTTCACCACAACCACCACAGGCACCGGAAAACTCAAATAGTGGTTCTAGGAACTGAACCCCACGAACATTGGAAAAATCCACCAGACTGCGATTATTAACAGGCAATTTCTCAAAAAATGTAAGATTTTGTTTTTCCTGCTCCAGCACTGGCTGTTTTTCCACCATATTCACCGCACGCTGGCCACTCTTTTTCATGCTTCTGACAGGGCAGGCATCAACACAGAGGCCACAGCCAGTACAATCCTCTGCATACACCTGCAAGGTATAACGTGTTTCAGGGAAACCACGAGCAGATACAGTTACTGACTGGAAACCTTCGGGAGCTTTATCCAGTTCGGTTTCATGGTAAAACTTGGCCCTGATGGCACTGTGAGGACAAACCATACTGCAGTTGCCACACTGAATGCACAGGTCTTCTTCCCAGTGTGGAATAAAACGGGCAATATTCCGTTTTTCCCAACGGGTAGTGGCTGTCGGCCAGGTACCATCAACAGGAATCTGACTGACAGGAATCAAATCACCTTGGCCAGCGATCATCCTGGCGGTCACGTCTTGAACAAAATCAGGAGCTTGTTCTGAAACCACCCGAATGGTTCGTTCTACTGCTGTCGCCTCAACGGGTATCTTTACTTCATGGAGGTGCTCAAGGGTATGGTCAACGGCCTTGAAGTTGCGCTCAACGATATCAGCCCCTTTTTTGCTGTAGGTTTTCTTGATGGCCTCCTTGATTCGGCTGATAGCTTCATCCCTTGGCATCACACCTGACAGGGCAAAAAAGCAGGTTTGCATAATGGTATTGGTTCGGTTGCCCATTCCCGCCTTCTGAGCAACCATGGAACCATCAATAACATACAGCTTCAGCCGTTTACTGATAATCTGCTCCTGAACCTTCCGGGGCAAATGCTCCCAAACCTGATTTGGTTCATGAGGGCTATTCAGCAGAAAGGTTCCTTCCTCTTCGATATTGGCCAGTACATCGGTACGCTCCAGGAAATTAAACTGGTGGCAACCAATAAAACTGGCAGACTGAATCAAATAAGGCGCTTCAATAGGCTTGGGACCAAAGCGCAGATGGGAGATAGTTTGCGAGCCAGACTTTTTTGAATCATAGACAAAATAGGCCTGGGCATAACGGGATGGGTCACTGCCAATAATTTTTACTGAGTTCTTATTGGCACCGACAGTACCATCGGCTCCCAGTCCATAGAACATAGCCCTGACACTACCAGTATCTTCAATATCATAGGCCGGGTCATAGTCCAGATGAGAGTCAGTGACATCGTCAATAATACCCAAGGTAAAATGATTTTTTGGTGCATCGCTGGCCAGATTATCGTAAACCGCCTTCACCATGGCCGGAGTAAACTCTTTACTGGACAAGCCATAGCGTCCACCAATCACCTTCGGCATACGCTTAACCCGATCGTTCATATAGCCTTCGGAGATAACCGTCATCACGTCCTGATACAGAGGCTCACCACTTGCTCCCGGTTCCTTGGTACGATCAAGTACCGCAATACTTTCGACGATTTCCGGCAATACCTGTAAAAAATATTCAGCGGCAAAGGGTCGATACAACCGAACCTGAAGCACGGCCACTTGGTCCTGATCACCATAGTGACTGGCATTCAAAGCAGCCATAGTGCTTTTTGCAGTCTCCGCACCCGACCCCATAATCACAATGACCCGTCTTGCCTCTTTTGGTCCATGCCAGGTAAAGGGCTGATAATGACGGCCAGTCATCTCACCAAAACGCTTCATGCAGGCTTCAACGATAGCCGGCGTTTTGTCGTAAAACGGATTACAGCTCTCTCTGGCCTGGAAATAAACATCAGGGTTCTGGGCTGTTCCTCTCATCACCGGATGCTCAGGGTTAAGGGCACGCTGGCGGTGAGCCTGCACCAGCTCATCATCGATCATTGCCTGGATATCCTCATCAGAGAGCAAAGATATCTTGTTTATTTCATGGGAAGTACGGAAGCCATCAAAGAAATGCATAAATGGCACCCTGGATTCAAGGGTAGCCGCTTGGGCAATCAATGCCATATCATGGGCTTCCTGCACGGAGCCAGAGGCCAGCATGGCAAAGCCCGTGCTGCGAGCAGCCATAACATCCTGATGATCACCAAAAATAGATAATCCCTGGGTTGCCAGGGAGCGAGCTGCCACATGAATCACCGTGGGAGTCAACTCACCGGCAATCTTATACATGTTGGGCAGCATTAACATCAGCCCCTGGGAAGCGGTAAAGGTGGTGGTCAGCGCACCAGTCTGCAAAGAACCATGGACAGAACCCGCAGCCCCTCCTTCACTTTGCATTGCGGCTACCAGTGGTGTACAGCCCCAAATATTTTTGGTTTTCTCCGCAGACCACTGGTCTGCCAGTTCGGCCATGGTGGATGATGGAGTAATCGGATAAATGGCACAGACTTCGTTGGTTCGGTAGGCGACCCAGGCTGCCGCTTCATTGCCATCCATGGCAACCATCTGGCGGTTGTCGTTCATAGTCATCAGTGGCTCTCCCGAACAGCAATCACTTTATCTTCCATTTCAATGGCATGGCAGGGACATTGGTTATAACAGGCCTGGCAACCCGTGCAACGTTCATAGTCAAACTGATAACGATGCCCTTTCCCCAGCTTGATAACAGCCTGCTCAGGACAGGCACCATAGCAACCATCACATTCAAAACAGTTACCACAGGAATAACAACGACGGGCCTCAAACAGCACCTGATCTTCTGTCAGACCATGAACGACTTCACTGAAATCATCCCGTTGCTCTGGCGTCAGGGCATCCTGATTCTGGCGATCAGCCTGTGTGCGATACCAGAGATGCAATTTGCTATGGTCAATCAGGGGATGTTTTTCAGGCGCTATATATCGCCCTCCATTAAGCCAGACATCAATATGGCGGGCAGCCTTTTTACCATGACCAACAGCAATGGTTGCCGTACGCTCAGAGGGCACCATATCACCACCGGCAAAAATTCCGGTACTGCCGGTCATCATATTGTCACCGACTTTTACTGAACCCCAGTTATCAAACGCCATGCCTTCTACACCGTCCAACATGGTTCGCTCAATATCCTGTCCCAGAGCAAGTATCAGGGCATCCGCCTCCAGGGTTTCAAAACGCCCTGTCGGTTTAGGACGACCATCTTCGCCCATCTCCATCACTTCTACTTTAAACTCGCTGCCTTCAATACCATGAATGGTACGAAGCCAGTGCATTTTAACCCCTTCCTCTTCTGCTTCATCCGCTTCAAAGGCATGAGCTGGCATATGATCCCTGTCACGACGGTAGACAATCATGGCTTCTTCCGCCCCCAGCCGTTTTACGGTCCGGGCAGCGTCCATAGCGGTATTGCCTCCACCATAAATAGCGACCCTGCGCCCTAACATGGGCTTTTCCCCAAGGCCTACATCTTTCAGGAAACTGACTGCATCCAGCACCTGACCGGCATCACGGGCAGGAATATCAATCCGCTTACCAATATGGGCTCCAATAGCTATAAACACAGCATCAAATTGACCCGATGCTTTTTCCTCAGCAATATTTTCTACTTTATGGTTCAGGGTAATCTTCACGCCAAGGGATGCTATGCGCTTGATCTCTGCGGCAAGAATATCTCGAGGTAAACGGTAAGCAGGAATACCAAACTGCATCATGCCACCGGCTATAGGTGCAGCATCACGGATCTCTACATCGTGTCCCATCAGGCGAAGATGATAGGCCGCAGACAAACCACTGGGGCCAGCACCAATCACCAATACCCGCTTACCCGTCTGGGCTTTCAATGGCGGCATCTGCCAGTTTTTCTCAATTGCCAGGTCTCCCAGAAAACGTTCTACAGAGTGAATACTGACCCCATCATCAACCTGAACCCGGTTACAACCTGTTTCGCATGGGTGATAACAAATACGACCATGAACAGCAGGCAATGGATTATTTTTCATAAAGACTTGCCAGGCCTGTTCAAACTGGCCTTCCTGAACATGAGCCAGAACGACCTGGATATCATTACCCGCCGGACAGGAACTGTTACAAGGCGGCAGAAAATCCTGATAATAGGGCTTTCTGACAGCAACTGGACCTGTCCCCTGCCTCCCGTCCAGGGCTGGGGCTCGTGTCATATCCTGGGTCATATCTATCTCCTGACTGAGCCCGATTCAGGCCTGTAACTACGGCCACCCTCAGGCACAGGGTTAATTAAACTTCATTTGTCTTCTATTTCTCCGAAAGTCAATTATTTTATTTATTTTAATCAGCCCACTACCCTTTCAGGTAAATAAACGTTGATAGCAGTTCAGGCCAAGTGCTTACGGAAATGGATTATTCTCTATTTATACCGAAGACCGTAAAAAACGCATTAGATATAGGTCAATATCCATACTAATTTTATGGATTTTTATCAAAAGACCCTCTAATAAATCATTTTTAAGAATTAAAAAATTTTTATATATTATGAATTAATACTCTAAATACGAATGATAACTACTATTATTTGCATCATCTTCAATTACGAGATTAAAGAAATGCTGAAAACTCTTTCATTTGCCGTGATGCATGTTTCTATTGCCTTTAGTGTCACTTACCTGTTAACTGGGGACATTATTGTTGGTGGTGCAGTCGCACTAATTGAGCCTGCCGTCAATACAGTGGGTTATTTTTTCCATGAGAAGATATGGAATCACTTAAAGAAGAGAGCTAATTATCGAAAGAAAATCGAAACTCTAACTCTTTAGAATAGAACCGAACAAAGGTATAGCAATACTTATGCTTTAGTTAAATTGCCAAAACCAAGAAGTCAGTACTATAAATTAGTCTGCTGATAAAAATGGTAACGAATAAAAATTAAAGGAAGAAACTTTGTTATTCTAAATAAATATAAAAGAAGTCATATATTAAAGAGAAGATGGTTATCTCCCCCAGATATTGACCTTCACATCAAAGTCCAGCCTCATTCTTGAGGTTGTAATTTAATTTGTGTAAACGCTTGTCGTTAATACTCCAAAGAGGAGAATAACAATGAGCGTTGAGTTGGATGACAACCTGGTTAATCAGGTCATAGCCAAAGTAAAAACTCAGGATGATCTGGCTGACCTCAGCCGTCAGCTTCTTAAAGTCGCTATGGAACGTGTTTTAGCGGCAGAACTGGAAGACCACCTGGGCTATTCAAAGCACTCGCCTGAAGGCCGCAACTCTGGCAACAGTCGCAACGGGCATAGTAAGAAAACCCTCAAAGGCGACTTTGGTGAGCTGGAAATCAAAACTCCCAGAGACCGTAATGGTGAGTTTGAACCCCAGCTCATTGCCAAGGGAGCAACCCGAGTCAACAAGCTGGATCAGCAGATCCTCTCCCTCTACGCCCGAGGAATGACCACCCGAGATATTGCCGAATCATTGGAGGAAATGTACGGTGCTGATATCTCGCAAACCTTGATATCCAAGGTCACTGATGCCGTACTGGACGAAGTCAAAGCTTGGCAAGCCAGACCACTGGAAAGCCTCTATCCGATACTTTACCTGGACGGCATCGTGGTCAAGGTTCACCAGGATAAACGGGTGATTAAGAAGACCGTCTATGTGGCCCTGGGTGTCAACACAGAAGGTCAGAAGGAGCTTTTAGGCCTCTGGCTTGCTGAAGCTGAAGGCGCTACGTTCTGGTTGTCAGTCCTGACAGAGTTACAAAACCGGGGCGTTGAAGATGTGCTCATTGCCTGTGTTGATGGCCTTACGGGATTTCCTGAGGCAATCAACACGGCCTTCCCAAAAGCTCAAGTGCAGCTTTGTATAGTTCATCAGGTGCGGAACTCTCTGAAATACGTCTCGTACAAGGATCGCAAGGCCGTTGCCAGTGATCTCAAAAAGATCTACCAGTCAGCCACCGCTGAAGAGGCTGAAAGGGAGTTGAGCGCCTTTGAGCGGGTCTGGGGAGAGAAATTCCCTTCCATAGGTAAGTCTTGGCGCAAGCACTGGGATAACCTGATTACCCTTTTCGACTATCCTAAAGAAATCAGGAAGGCCATTTACACGACCAATGCGATAGAGTCATTGAACAGTGTCATCCGTAAGGCGATAAAAAACCGGAAAATATTCCCGACGGATCAATCGGTTCTGAAGGTGATTTATCTGGCAACGGACAAAGCCTCGTCCAAGTGGACTATGCCAATAAGGGATTGGAAAGCAGCCTTGAACCGATTTGAAATTATGTTTCCAGACCGGATCAAGGTGTAAATAAGAAATAGCGTTTACACAGAATTATTTACAGGCTCTCATTCTTCTGAGGGAATTAACAACCTGATTATCTATTCTGTCACTTCAAACATCACTATTACTTTTACTTCTCTGGAGGAAATTCTGCCAAAATTGCAGAAACTGCCTGGTTTATTTTTTCAGTGCGCTCCTCAGGTGTGACACCATCGACAACTCTTGATTTGGAGCGTCCACGCCAAAATAGCTCTTTGCTTTCAGGATTAATCATATCAATCACTAAAGAGCCTTCTTCATATTCAGTAACTCGCGTTTCAGTTCTTAGCCCCATTCCCCAAGTATTGAAACCATACCCCATAGAGGTCGCAATGTGCTCCTCATCTCTCCGTGTTTTTACCGATGTAAGGTAGTTAACCAAAAAGTCTGCCTGAGCCTCATTGACCTGATGAAATCCTTTAGCCTCAAGTTCTTTATCAATAGCAGCTCGAACACGCTTATCGAGAAGGCTATCTAGCTGATACCCTTTTTCTTCTGAATTTTTACTCTTGCCATGATCCAGCCACGCATAGCTTTTCAAATCTGTATAAACAGCAGAAGTATCATAGTCCCAATCTACTCTAGGACCAGCACACCCTGTGAGAAATAACGCCAGTGACAAAATACTTATCATTAACTTTTTAGGACATAGCATTACCAAACTCCTCAGGCTCTATTGATATGAGCATCTCTTTTTGGTCAAGATTCCTTACGCTGGCATTTAGAATTCATCGAGCAATTTGGGTATCTGCCATCATGCACTGTAACGTTAGTACTGCCCGATTATGCGTCTGTAGACTGCCTTTAGACAGAATAGCCTCTGCATAATGACTGATTTGCAGCCCACAACCCAATACTAATTACAAAAAATTTGCACTCTACCAATACTGGTTGATAATCTTTGAACCACTTAAATACAACAATTAAAGCGGTAATTCCTATGAGCGTTACCATTTACCATAATCCTCGCTGCTCAAAATCACGCCAAGCCCTTGCCTTACTTAAAGAGAATGGTATAGAGCCGCAAGTCATTCTTTACCTTGATACGCCTCCCAGTGCATCAACCTTGAAAAAGCTGCTTAAACAACTAGATCTAACTCCGAGAGAGCTCATAAGAACCAGCGAACAAGAATATAAAGACAACCACCTCAATAATGGCTCCTTATCAGATACACAGCTGATTGAAATGATGGTCAGCTTTCCCCGCCTGATACAGCGACCTATTGTCGTGCATAATAACCAAGCCCGTATTGGACGGCCACCAGAAGCTGTTTTAGAGATTATAAAGTGATGGCACGAAATAAAACACTAATAAAAAGAGTAAAAACCAGCCATAAAATATGCCTTTCTTTATACCTCGGGCTTATTGCTGCTCTACTGGCAAAAACCTGGCTATTGAAGCCTGCTGACAGCTATCAGCTCAAACTGGCTATCTCTACAGCACAGATAGTACCACTTTTACTTCCTTTGGCCGGTCTGTTGTTTATGAAGCCTAAATCATCAGCATGGCTTTGTTTTATTTTATGCTTCTACTTCACTAATGGTGTTCTGGATACCTGGCTATACCCTACAGCGATATATGGCTGGTTAATAACCAGCATATCATCCAGCCTATTTATTATTGCCATGCTCTTTACCCGCTGGCAGGGCATATTGCTACGTCAGCAAGGATCTCAAGTAGAGTTCAATCCAGCAGACATCAAATTGCGTGCTCAATGATGCGTATATAATTGTATTTTTTTCTTCAGTTATTGGTTAGCGTGAAAAAAAAGCTGAAATAAATCAGAGCATCACTCGATGCTGGAAAGTTGATCTCGAAAGCACAACATCATAAAGCTGAGCCTCTTTACTTAGGCTCATTGAATTTCATGATTCTCTTAGGTGCCAAATGAACCAATCTCTAAGAACTTATTAGCTAATCAGCACCTAGAAATAAGCAAGAGCAGGCAGCAATGAGGTATCTTGACAGGCGACGGGGTATATCGCTATCCCTTTACCTTTGTGCCGGGCTTTTATAAAGATTCAAGCCCTAATAGAGATATTAAACCTTTTTCACCAACCACTGGTTGAAGTACCTTAATTCGTTCTGGCTCAACCCCTCCATATATTAATGCCTCCATAACCGCATCAGAACGGTCAGTAGCTAATCTCTCAAGAGATGAGCCATCATAGGGCCAGTTGGTAAGTAACCACTCTTCCGCCAACTTAAGCCTCTGAACTTCACTCTGACTGCCAACCTCTGGAAGCTTCTGTTTTTGAGTGCGCAAGTACATCTGCTCAATAAGATGATTACGGATATGCTCAGGTATGACATCACTCTGCTTTTCAGTATTCTTATTAATTGCTGAATAGAGCTCACTAAGAGTTCTTTCCAGCTCAATCGCAGAGAAGGCTCTCCAATCATCTTGCTTTGACGCTCGTCCCTCTACAGTAACTTTGAGTGCAGGTCTCTGTTTTAATGCTATCACCAACGTCTGCAAATGGTTAATCACATCAACAGCTAACTTTGATTTACCAGCCTCAAATTTCACCTTAGGATTAGGCACTGAGTGAACGCCGTCAAGCGTGGAAAGATATTTGAAAGGATCATTACCTATTTTATTCCACTGTTTTTCGACAGCAGCAGCCAAGAGTTCACCGAAAGAATCATCATTTTTTCTGCTACCAAAAAAATCATCATCTTTCCTGCCATGAAATGAAAAAGGTGTATCAATTTTCTTTCTGGAATCGGTCATTAAATCAAGTACAAATCGGTGAAAGGTGTCATTCTTAGCAGAAATTCTTGCTGGTCGAATAGCTATTAGCTCTCCACTACCTTGCACAAGCTCCTTTGTTTCAAAACCTGAAAACTGTAGAGATACTTTGTGACCCTCTATATTGTATTTACCCAAAGTTCCGGGAACCTCTCCCTTTCCTGCAATACTCTCACTCCATTTCATAGAGAAACGGTGTGTAGGCAGATCACCGAAAATGAGAGAGCCTTTAGCAAAAAAGGCTACTTGCTCAGGCAATACACCTTGTAACTCATAAGCTAGCAACTCATCACCAAGTGCCACCTGAAGATTCATAGATTCGACTAACTCAGGAAAAACCCTAATAGACCCTTTGTCTTCGAAAACTGAATTTGTAGCGATAATATTTTGTATTTTTATCTCTTTATTTTGCTCGATAAACGGGGTTAGGCCGAGTATGGACTGCTTGCCAATTTTGATTAATGACGGTCCAAGAAGCAGTTTTTGCGCACTCCATATTTTGCTCTCAGATGAGTATGCCACAGTTTTAAGTTGTGCATTTTTCCAGTCAACAGTCAGCCTAGGGCTTTTCAGTTCTCCCTTTCCTATAAGTGCATTACCTGTGATACGGGTTCCTTTCTTGATACTCCAGCGGGTTACAAATCTGCCGCTAAGATTGCCATCCAATTGAACTGAAACTGGCTTATTAAAAAGTACATGATAAAGTGCTGAAAGAGGCAGTTCATCCAGCTCCAGATCACCTTTCAAGACAGGCAATACTGTATCGAGAGTACCATCATAGGACCAGTCACCACTTTGAAGTTCGCCCGAAGCTGATAGCCTGACCGAACCAGCAGTACCTGTATCTATTGCAAACTGTTGGAAGAATAAAGAGCAGGGGAGATTATCAGCCAGACAGTCACGTTGCTCAGAGTGAAAAGTAAATCGACCAATATTAAACGTAACTTCTTCAGTTCCAGTGCCCCTCAATAACTCAAAACTCAACAAAGGCATTTTCACCTTTTCCGAATTTATTCGGATATCTGAGTTCATAAAATTAATTCTCGACAACTGCAACTTCTCTTGCCATAGTGAAGACACCGCAAGTTTCAAAATGGCTTTTTCAGCAAATATTATAATGCCATCCTGCACCTCAAGCTGAACGTGATCTAACGACACCCCACCCTGCCATGGTTTAAAATCAGCTTTTTGATATGAAATAACAATCCCCGTTTGCGTTTTAATCCGTGCAACCAGAGTATCAGTCAAGCCATTGAAGCTATAGAACAGAAAGGAAAAAATACCAAGCAAAAAAAGGAAAACCATCGAGAGGATAGCTTTGTGGACAGAGAAGCCCGCTTGGTTAAAAAACATCAAATGCTCTCACAGCGTTAAAGAGACTAAAACACTTCATAATTAAGAGTAATTCACACTAACCTTACTGAATACCATCACCGTTATAGGCTACTGGCTATTCGATAACATTACAGTAAAAATAGCTTTGTTTGCCACCTACTAAACAGGCAAAGAACGAATCAACATTCCCGTGCTTCAACAAATCACTGGATCAATAAGCTCATAATATGTCAGCTGTTACCACTACTACCAATCCATCACTTGCTTAACAAAAGGAATTGTTAATTTCCTTTTAGCCCTTAGAGATGCGCTGTCCAGTTTTTGGAGCATCTGAAACAATATCCCCATATTCCTGCTGCTACGATAAATAATATAGCGCGCCACTTCCTCACTCATATCCAACCCTCTTAAGTGAGCCCGAAGCTGCAAAGCCAAAACCTTATCATTATCGTTTAATGGTTGAACTTGAAAAACAAGCCCCCAGCTAAGACGAGAAACAAGATCAGGCAGCACTATATCAAGGTTTTTAGGTGGCTTATCTGCAGCAACCAATAACCGGGTTTTAGCGTCACGGAGCCGATTAAACAAGTCAAATAGAGCCTCTTCCCACTCTGGAATACCCGCCACTTCGCCAATATCATCAATGCAAACCAGCTGTAGACGTTCCATCCCTTCAAGTAACTGGGGTGAGTAGTGAACCAACTCAGACATTGGCAGGTAAATGCTACGGCCAGCCCGACGATCAACCTGGTGACAGGCCGCTTGTAGCAAATGACTACAACCAACACCAGTATTGCCATAAATAAAAATAAACTGCTCAGCATCAATCCCTGGTATGTTTCTATCCATATCCAGTAAATTGATTAGCGCATCATTAGGCCCACCAAAAAAGTTGGCGAAAGTTGCATCGTCTCGTAACTGGACGCTGAGTGGCAATTGCACAGGCAGACTCATATACGACATATAATCCGTAATGGGATCTCTAAACTACTGGAGATACCTCTGGTACACCACTTCAAAATAAGCGCATTCAAGTACCAGCCCCAATGGTCAGGGAGTATAACAACCATCATCAAATTCTGTTCAGAAACTCTCAGTTTCACCAGAAACCCTACTCTAAAACTTACCGGTTATTTTTTAGGCGATTCTGCACAATAAAGATGGCTTGCCTTATAATTCCGGTGCAGGTGACGCAAGAGTACCATAATAATGGCCGCCAATGGCAGAGCAATCAACATTCCAATAAAACCAAATAGTTGCCCACCAGCCATCAAAGCGAAAATAACAGCAACAGGGTGCAAACCTATTTTATCACCTACCAGATAAGGGGTAAGGATCCACCCCTCTAATGCCTGCCCTATAACAAAAACCATAGCTACTCCACCCAAAGCCCAGTAACCATCAAACTGAAATAGCGCAACAACGATGGCTGCAGCAAAACCTATAAAAAATCCCATATAGGGTATAATGCTTGCGAGTCCTGCTAACAACCCTATAAGTACAGCAAATTTTAGTCCGACCAACGACAGTCCTATACCGTATATAACGCCTAAAGCCAACATAACCATCAACTGTCCTTTCAGGAAGGCGGCAAGAACATCGTCACATTCTCTGGCAATCCCCACAACAACAGGCTCAACATTTCTGGGCATCATCATACATAGGTGCCCCATCATTTTGTCCCAGTCCCTCAGTAGATAAAATGTAACAACTGGAATCAAAAACAGGTTTGCTAAAAAACCCACTAATACAATTGAAGACCGAGTTACCGATAAGCCCAAGTGAGCCAGAATTCCCCCCGCCTTCTGCCACTGGCCTGCCATATTTCGAGCCATTTCACTGAGATCAAACAGTTTGGGATCAAGCTGAAAAAAGTCCTGGATCACTGGCCAAGCATTTGTACGAAGCCATTCCTCCCAAACTGGAAGCTGTTGAATCAATGCCTTTAGCTGCTGAAAGACTATAGGGACAACAACAAAAAAGACAACACTGATCAATACAAAAATCACTAAAAAAACCAGTATGACCGCAATGGTTCTCGAAAATCCCAGTTTTTCCAGCCTGTCAGCCAGTGAATCGCCCAGATATGCCAGCACCATGCTGATCGCAAAAGGAGCCAGAACTGCACCTAAAAAGTGAATACATAGACCTGCAAACAGAACGACAGCTGCCAGCATCCAACGCTGCTGTATTGTCATAAAAGACACCCTCCCAGAGTACCGTTCAAACAGGTTTCATCAACGTTCATTAACGATCAGTCCAACGATAATAAAGTACTGGCGTCACAGCCGCTGAGCTGGATTCGTTTGATGGTTTAACAGGCTTGAGCTTTCTGCCAAGCGCTATAGCATCAGCAAGCTGACTGGCATAACCATCAATGTCCAGCTCCAGCTCAACCACGGAACCTGCTACCCTTCGAACATTCACAGATCTGACTGCTGTCAGTTTTTCAAAATAATCTATCAGTGATGCGTACGCACGCACTGTAGTTACCTGTTCAACAACCAGGACGGACTGCCCACCAGTATCAACTGAAGCAACAGCATAGTGTCGAGCCAATGTGCTACCCACAAGATCTGCTGCCACCAGAGCCAGTTGTTCATAACTCAACCCGGAAACTTCAGCATCTTGTCGTTGTCCACGGAAAATCAAAGAAAGTCGACCATTATAAACGCCATCATTGACTGATAACCGCCCTGCCAGTATTGATTCAGCACCGTACCGTCTTGATGCATCTTCAAGCTTTGCGGTAAAGAGCCCCCATACATCGACAGGCGTGAGAACCTGGGCATCCTCAAAGTCCATAAGAGGAAAGATCAGTGGTAATGCACGTCCAACAAAACGGCTTTCTAGCGATTGAACCAAAGGATCGCTCGCTATTCCCCTTTGAATAGTACGAGCGTGTCCATCATCAATAGCTAGCCAGGTCAGTGTCGTTGGGCGATTCTCTCCCCAAATAGCCAAGCCAGCCTCCCGAAGCAAGCGTTTCACGCTCTCTTCAACAAAGGACACCTGCAAATATTGTTGTTGCTGATTTGACGCAGTATCTCTTCGATAACTAAAACCTTTCACATAGCGATCAGGCTGCTGCATCGCTTCTTTTAATTTACTATTTGCTAGGGAACGAGTCTCCCCAGTCACATTAATCAACACCTGCCCTAGAGCCTTACCCATGGCCTCCTTACGCTCTCGATCCCCTTGGGAAGCGACTTTCACTTCAGTTTTATATAAACCGGAAACCTTTGCTGCTGCGGCCATTCTCGGGGTTGCTATTAACAGCCCAAATGCAAAAACAGCTAAAATCGCTGCAAAGGGGACAAGCAGCCTTCTCGCCATTATCCGCACTAAAATAATGTTTTCACAACCAATAATCATTCGCCTGACAACCACAGACATGCCAAGAGCCCCAACATTGCACCAGAAGATCATTCTGCCAGTGACTGCGCCCCAGCTACAAGTGTGAAAGCAACTATTATGAGAACTTCTTACACAAGTTAGCTAAAACAGTTGATTCAAGACACCTATCATTTAATGGCTATATTGTCTTGAACCAGACAGCCCCCTAGAATAGCTCGCTCTGATCATTCATCCCAATTAAATGGTGCGGATTCACCTCCATGAACAAACCCGACCGCCAAATGACCCCCTCGTCCCTGAGCTATAAAGACTCAGGAGTTGATATCAATGCCGGCAATGCTTTGGTCGATCGCATTAAACAAGTTGCCAAAGCCACATCCCGTCCTGAAGTCATGGGCGGACTGGGAGGATTCGGCGCACTATGCCAGCTACCTTCCGGCTATAAAGAGCCTATTTTGGTGTCAGGCACTGATGGTGTAGGCACCAAACTGAAACTGGCAATGGATCTAGACCGCCATGATCATATCGGTATCGACCTGGTTGCCATGTGTGTAAATGATCTTGTGGTCTGCGGTGCTGAGCCTCTATTTTTTCTGGATTACTATGCTACAGGCAAACTCAATGTTGATGTTGCTGAACGCGTAATTAAAGGCATAGGAAAAGGCTGTGAGCTGTCTGGCTGCGCTCTGACTGGTGGTGAAACGGCAGAAATGCCTGGCATGTACCAGGGTGATGACTATGACTTGGCAGGCTTTTGTGTTGGTGTTGTTGAAAAGTCGAAAATTATTGATGGTTCAAAGGTTGCTCCAGGCGATGTCTTAGTGGGCTTGCGCTCAAGTGGCCCCCACTCCAATGGTTACTCCCTTATTCGTAAGGTAATAGAGCTCAGCAACCAGGACCTGCAGGCCCCCATGGAAGGACAAACATTGGCTGAGTGCTTGCTTGAACCCACTCGCATCTATGTAAAAGCTTTGCTGCAGCTCTGCAAGGAGTACCCGGTACATGCCATGGCTCATATTACCGGGGGTGGCTTAACAGAAAACATTCCCCGTGTACTTCCAGATAATTGTCACGCAGTTATTGACACTAACAGCTGGGATATTCCCGCTGTATTTCAATGGCTTCAGCAAGCAGGCAACATCGAGCAACAGGAGCTCTATCGCACATTTAACTGTGGGGTTGGGATGGTTTTATGTATACCGGAACAATATGCTTCAAATGTGGTCAAACGCCTGGATGAACTGGGCGAGGATGCCTTTATCATTGGCCATATTAGTGCCGGTGACAACAACAGGGTTGTTTTTAGATAAGTTCAGGACGGAGTATTAGAGCACTCCTCAATTGACGGTTTTCAGCGGTCAGATTATCGGCTGCTGAAACCCCATAAATAAAACAGAGAGCTGATGTGAGTAAGAATAACCGAGTTGTCGTGCTGCTATCAGGCAATGGCAGCAATCTGCAGGCCCTTCTCGATCAACAACCCAACTACTGCTATGAAATAGTCGGAGTTATCAGTAATCAAGCCGATGCTATCGGGCTACAACGAGCGGAAAAAGCCAATATCCCAGCCATAACAGTTGACCCAAAGGCGTTTGTGACCCGTGAGGCCTATGACGAAGCACTAATTACCCATATTGATGCCTTACATCCCAGCCTGGTAGTACTAGCGGGCTATATGCGCATTTTAACCGCGCCTTTTGTCAAACATTATCAAAGTCGACTGGTCAATATTCACCCATCTTTACTACCCAGTTATAAAGGGCTAAACACCTATCAGCGGGTTCTGGCAGACAAACAAAATCAACATGGTACAACTATTCACTTTGTCACTGATGAGCTGGATGGCGGCGCCATCATCCTCCAGGCTTCTTTAGAGATTTCACCACAAGATAATGAACAGTCACTTTGCAAGCGAGTTCAAAAAATAGAGCACCGGGTCTATCCAATGACAGTTCATCTGTTAACAAGCGGACGCATATCGCTATCAGGGGAACAGGTCCATCTTGACAACACCCCTCTCGGAAATAAAGGATATCAGTTAACAGAACAAACAATAATGCAACTATGATTAAAGACAGCCATCAATACCGACAAACTTATCAGGTAAGAAAACCATACATAACAAAAGGTAAACTGCATCATTCAGTCGCTGGACTGTGCTTATCATTATTGGTGGCCTCCCCTGTTCATTCAAAAACGGTACAAGAGAGTAATACTCCGGCCAAAGATTCAGCGCCAATAGCTAAAACAGAAAATAATATAAAACCAGCAACAAAGTCACAGAAAGACGTAACCAACACCCTGAAGCCTTATACTGCAGAGCTCAAGGCAAGTATCAAAGGTTTACCCATGACCGCTTCTGGCAATAGAGTCCTGAAGAAAAACAGCAGCGGCGAATGGGAATTAAATTTTGTTGCAGATGCAGGTCTATTTGGAATCAGTGAATCCAGTCAGTTTCAGTTTAATGACGGTTATATTAAACCCGGTTCCTACAGACTAAAGCGGTCAGGCCTGATCGGTAACAAGCCTGAAGAAAAAGCTCTTTTTGATTGGCAGCAAGCCCAGGTTAACTGGAAAAAAGAAGACAAACAGTGGGCAATCAAGTTACAAAATGGCGCTCTGGACAATCTCTCCTATCAGACCCAGTTACGAATGGATCTAGTTGCAGGCAAAAAGGATCTTAATTACCTGATTGCTGATGATGACGAACTCTATCAGCGTCGCTTCACAATAGAAGGTGAAGAAATACTCAATACCGACGCCGGCAAGCTGCATACAGTCAAAGTCAAAGTAGACAGAGATAACAACAAACGCGAAACCTATATCTGGTTTGCCAAAGACTGGGATTACTTCTTCGTCAAACTGCTACAAAAAGAAGGGGGCTCTGAATACACCGTCGAAATAAAAAGTGCCAGCATTGATGGCAAACCGATAAAAGGTATTTAACGACCTCCGCTCCCAAATTAAAATCTTCAGGATTTATTCAAGCAACCCAGTACCAAAGGCCAGCTCAACCCAGGCCTTGGTACTGAGCCCAGTATAGAACTGTGTTATATTCCAAGTCCTTTTAATAGTCTTATCTACCGGAGACCTCAGTGCGCATTCTCCATACCATGCTTCGTGTTGGCAATCTCGACCACTCCATTGCTTTTTACACTGATGTACTGGGCATGAAACTGCTCAGAAAGCATGATAACAAGGAATACAAGTACACACTCGCTTTTGTGGGCTATGCAGATGAGTCCGAACAAGCTGTGATCGAGTTAACATACAACTGGGGAACTGATAACTATGATCAGGGTACAGCCTTCGGCCATATTGCCATAGGTGTAGACAATATTTACGCTACCTGCGAGACCATTAGAGACAGTGGTGGAAAAATCACCCGTGAACCCGGTCCGGTTCTGGGGGGAAAAACTGAAATTGCATTTATTGAAGACCCCGATGGTTACAAGATTGAACTTATTCAAATGAAACAAGCCTCACAGGGACTTGGTTAAAAAGCAGAGAGCCATCAGCTATTTTCATTCCCTCCCCCCTTTTTAGTAGTTGATGGCCGCTTGGTATACACATACACACCCATTATTTGATAAACATCAGTGAAAATCCTGATTTAGCTGTCAATATCATTTCATTTAACCTCAAACTCCCAACAATACTAATTCAGGGATAATCACACGGGTAATGCGCACATCAAAACAGGTTTTGGCCGCACTTATGGCGTTGCCGCTTATTACCAACTGCTCCAACAACACGGCTACTGATCAAGGATCAGACCTTAGCCTGAGTAGCACGAGCACACAAAATGCGCCTATTACCAGTCAAACTGAAAATGCTGAAGCCTATGATGTCCTTACAAAAATATTAATCAGGAAATCCAAGCGCTACTGGGGGGATGACAAGCATGCAGAACAAAAAGAGTACGTAAAATACACTAATAATTATAAAACTCGAGTTTTTATTAATTTTGAACAGGGTAAAGTGCATATCGAAACCCTGGATCAGAAAGATTTACATTCAGCTATTATTTCTACTTTGCTCACACCGGATAATCCAGAGCAGGTCGACCTTTTTACAGACCAAGGCATTCCTCTTGGGGAAGAACCCATGTTGTACGGCCAGGTGCTTGATCAAAATGGTCGACCAATCCGCTGGCAGTGGGGTGCGAAATACTTTGCGGACTATCTGTTAGCAAACTGCCTGGAACAAAAAAACTCGCCGAAGGGAAAAATCTACAGCGTCTCCATTGATCTGGTTAAAGATCATACACTTAAACGGCAGTACCAGTATGCAGGAATTATTCGTCAGTATGGGCACTTCTACAATATTGATGAAAGCCTGATTTATGCCATCATTCATACGGAAAGCCGTTTTAATCCCTACGCCATCAGTAACGCCAACGCTTATGGACTAATGCAGGTCATTCCAAGCTCGGCAGGAAAAGATGTATTCAAGCGGGTCAAAAATAGACGTGATGACCTACCTTCCAAAGAGTATCTATTTAAACCTCAAAATAATATTGAAATTGGTACAGCCTACTTGCATCTACTCGATAACCACTATTTGAAGGATATTGAAGATCCACTGAGCAGAAAATACAGTATGATCTCCGCTTACAATGGCGGAACAGGCAGTGTGCTCGCCACCTTCGACAAAAGCAGAAAGCGGGCTCTTGCCAAAATCAATAGTATGGCACCAGAAGAGGTATATCAGGCATTAACCACAAATCACCCCAGAGCAGAGTCACGCCAGTACCTGAAAAAAGTGACCTTGGCACAAAAAGCTTTTTATCAGTTTTACGCTTCCAGTGGCTGAGGGGCAAAGCCCCTATTACCAACTAAACAAACTGTTTTTACAGCTGCCACTACAAAGCCAAATCGCCAGCCTTAACTTTACCTGCTTTCTTTACCACTTGATGAATAAGCAAACTGACGAAAGCAGGCAATACCAAGCACATTAACAAGATGCTGCCCCAAGCGCCGGTTCCCATAGTTTCCAAAGCAGCCAGAGGCCCTACAAGACCTGCCGTTCCCATCCCCGCCCCAACTGGGCTATTTTCCAAGAAAAAGACGGTTGTCGCTAAAGGCCCGAGAACGATAGAAGAAAGGATAGGGGCTGCACTAATCCATGGGTTGCGAACAATATTGCCAATTTGCAGCATGGATGTACCCAATCCCTGGGCAATTAAACCCGAGTAACCATTGTCTTTATAGCTGGTTACAGCAAAACCAATCATATGGCAGGCACAACCTACTGTAGCAGCACCTGCTGCAAAACCGGAAAGCCCCAGGGAAATGGCAATGGCAGCGCTGGAAACCGGGAGTGTCAGCAAAATCCCCATACTGGCAGAAACCAGAATCCCCATAGGTACTGGATGGAGGTGAGTCATGGCATTAATCATTGCACCGGTCGCAGCCATCACCTGGGCAATCACTGGTGAAATAATAAAACCGACGCTACCCCCAATAGTCAGCACAAAAGCCGGAACCAGAATCATATTCAGCCGTGTTTTATCCCATAACCACTGCCCCGCTATTGTTCCAGCCAGGGCCGCTACCAGTGCCCCTGCCGGATCACCAATAGCCAACTGACCAGCAGCAGAAACCGTACCCGCCCCCATAGCACCACAGGCTAAAGCAGAGACTACAATCAAAGGCGGTGCATTAAGTGACATAGCGACACCCGCACCAATAGCGGGCCCCATCATAAACTGTGCAATGCTGCCCAGTTGACTTAGTAATGCCAGCCCGCTGTAACCACCCAGCTGCTTTAATATCAGCCCAATAATCAGCGATGAAAACAAACCAGCAGCCATACCATTAAGCACCCTGACCGAAGTCGAGCCAAATAGTGAAAGCTGATCATTTAAACGGGATGTCCATAAAGAAAGCGAACTGGAGAAAGACATTCTGCTACTGTGCTCCACAGAATAATACCAATCGCATTTTCTAACTACCGTAATGAGCATGGCAAGCTGAACGCTAGAACAAGGCGGAACGACGAGTAATAGCGAGCTACGGCTTGCCCCTTGGGTATTGCGAGGAGTTCCAACACAGGACTAGCGTTCAGACTGTTAGCGCAATAGCGTAGTTAGAATATGCGATTGGTATAATATTAATTAGTGCGAAGCGCTTTTTATCACAGATGATATAAAAGCAAAACAGAATCAAGCTTGCTCAAGCCAGCTTAACCAGGCTTCCATACCTTCACCAGTAGTAGCAGAAAGCCGAATAACCTGAATATAAGGATTTACTTTCCGGGCATTTTCAATACACCGCTCAACATCAAAAGCGACATAAGGCAACAGGTCGATTTTATTGACAATCATCAGTTGAGAAGCCGCGAACATGTTGGGGTATTTTAGAGGTTTATCTTCCCCTTCGGTCACAGAAAGGATTGCCACCTTATATTTTTCCCCCAAATCAAAGCTACTCGGGCAGACCAGATTTCCCACATTCTCAATAAACAAGAGAGAATCATTTTTCAATTGCATTTTGTGGCAGGCATCGTGAACCATCTGAGCATCCAGATGGCAACCCTTACCCGTATTTACCTGCAATGCCTGAGTACCCGTTGCCCGAATGCGATCAGCATCATTAGTGGTCTGCTGGTCACCTTCAATAACCGCGCAGGAGCGCTTTCCCTGCAGCTTTTTCAGTGTTTCCACCAGTAATGTTGTCTTACCAGAACCAGGACTGGACACCAGATTTAGGACCAGCTGACCACCTTTCTTAAAGTGCTCCCGGTTGTGGCTGGCCAGCTGGTTATTTTTATCCAGCACATCCCGTTCAATCTTCATCAACCGGCGCTGGCTGATGCCTGGCACATGATTACCAGCCTCACCACGGCCATAATGAAGATCCTTTCCTTCATTCTCATCATGATGATGGTGATGCCCGGCATCATGAGTAACTGGTTGATGCGGCTCCTGAGGATAGTAGTAGTGATGGTGATGCTGAACGATCACCGTCGCTGATCCGTGACCATAAGAATGCCCATGAGGATGCACATGATCACCAGCGTGCTCATGGGAATGCTCATGCCCTTCAATTCGACTTTCGCCACAACCACAGACACCACACATATTATTCGACCTCAATTTCCTTGATGCGCAGTTCATCGCCCTGCGTCAATTTTAAATTAAATCCGGCACATTTCGGGCATGGAGCTCCCCGAATATCCAGTGGAATCACCTGTTCGCAGTCCAGACACCAGGCCTCTCCCCGGGGCTTGGTTATATTAAGAACAGCACGTTCCGCCAGCGTCTCTCGGGAAGCAATTTCGAAACAATAGCGAATAGTTTCAGGATCAGCGCAGGATAAGGGCCCTATTTCCAGCCAGATCCCGGTAATTCGCTGGACAGGGCAGCTGTCTGCCTGTTTCCGGCATTGCTCTTCAGCCAGGTCAATGATATTGATAGCCAGGGACATCTCATGCATACCAATAAACTCCTAGCAAATACGCGGTAACAATTCACCGCGGGGCATTTCCATATAACGGCGACTGCCCCAGGGAGACTGAATAATTACTTTATGTTTTTCAGAGGCACAGACCTGACCAATACAACAGGCGTCGTTATCAAACTCACGCAGTACTTCCACTGCTTTATCAATCTCTGCGTGGGGAACTGCAATAACCATAGTGCCTTCATTGGCCAAGTCATAGGGTTCAAAACCATAGAGTTCACAAAGCCCACGCACTTCATCCAGTACAGGAATCTGTTCTTCAGCCACATTGATCTGAACGTGTGAAGCAGCACACCACTCATTCAACACCGCAGCCAATCCACCACGGGTGGCATCCCTGAGAGCATGCAAGGTAACACCAGCATTAATAAGCTGCTTAACCCGGGGCCAGAGAGTATCGCAATCACTGATCAGCTCTGACTCCATTCTTAATTCATCCCTGGCCATCAGGATACAGCTGCCATGGCTGCCGATATTCCGGGAAACCAGAATAGCGTCTCCTTCCTGAAGATTACTGGCAGACAGGCCTCGATATTGCACAGTACCAATACCGCTGGTATTGATAATCAGCCCTTCCAAAGTTCCCCTGGGCACCACTTTGGTATCACCACAAACAATTTTGGCACCGGATTTCTCCAGTTCAGCAGCCATGGTTTTAACAATATCTGTGAGTTCTCCAAAGGAAAATCCTTCTTCAATCACAAAACTACTACTGAGATATTGAGGTTCAGCCCCAACCATGGCCAGGTCATTAACGGTTCCGGCCACCGCCAGTTTGCCAATATTACCACCGGGGAAAAACAGGGGAGATACCGTAAAACTATCGGTGGTAAATGCCACTGGACCTGCCATTGGCAACACAGCAGCATCCTCTGCCTTCAACAGAATGTCATTGCCGAAATACCGGTAGAACAGTTTGTCCACCAGCACACCCATCTCTTCGCCACCACTGCCGTGACTTAATTGAATGCTTTTCATCATTAGATTGTCTTGTCTGTCATTTCGGAGTAGCGGAAATAGGCGTTGCAGGCTCCTTCAGAACTGACCATACAACTGCCCATAGGTCGGGACGGGTTACAAGCCTTGCCAAATGCACGACACTGATTGGGTTTTGCGTGACCCCGTAGAATGTCAGCACAGATGCAGACCTTATGGTCCTGAATTTCCTTATGGGATAGCCGGTCCGAAAAAATCAATTCCGCATCACGGTGGGCAAAACGCTCTTGTAGCTTTAAGGCCGAACCGGGAATATCCCCAAGTCCCCGCCAGTGGAAATCGGTTCGCAGGGTAAACGCCTGCTCTATCTTATCCTGTGCTGACTGGTTCCCCTCCGGGGTAACGGCCCTGGAATACTGAATGGCTAACTCCGGCTTACCCGAGCACTTCTGCTTGACGATTTCCAGTATCGACTCCAGCACATCCACCGGTTCAAAGCCACTAACCACCACAGGAATCTCAAACTGATCCACCAGTGGCTGATAAATCTTTGCACCTGCTACTACACTGACATGGGATGGGCCAATCAGGGCATTAATCCTGGCACCACCATCGGCCAATACAGCTTCAACAGCAGGCGGTACCAATACATGGTTAATATGGAAATAGAGATTGCTGAGCTGCTGCTTTTCAGCCAGTTCCAGCAGCACCGCAGTCATGGGTGTGGTGGTCTCAAAACCAATGGCGAAATAAACGACTTTTTTATCCGGATTATCCCGGGCAATGGCCAGGGCATCCATGGGATCATAAACGGATCGCACATCTCCCCCCCTGGACCGGCATTCAGCCAGACTTCCCTTGGAACCAGGCACACGAATCATATCGCCCAAGGTCACCAGGATCACATCTGGAGTTTCCGCCAGTTCCACGGCATGGTTAATCCGTTCTTTAGGCATAATACAGACTGGGCAGCCAGGACCATGGATAAACTCAATAATCTCTGGCAGCAACTGGTTAAGACCATACTTCATAATGGTGTGGGTATGGCCACCGCACACTTCCATAATATTTACCGGCTCATCCAGCTGTTCAGCCAGCGCAGAGATTTTTTTAACCAGCGCCCGGATCACCGCCGGATTCCTGAATCCGGTATACAGGGAAAGAGACTTGTTACTTTGCATACTTATACCAACATTGCCCTGATTTCTTCTTCCCCCATTTCCTCCATCAAATTCTGATATTCCCTGAGACTGGCGAGAGCATCCTGCTCATCAATCTTGCTAATGGCAAAGCCCACATGAATTAACAGGTAATCACCTTTAACCAGCGGTTCAGTTAATAAATGAGTACTGACCTGCTTCCTGACCCCCATGGTATCAACCAGAGCTGTACTGTCTGGCTGTATTTCAATAATTTTCGAGGGAATACATAAACACATAAAAAAACCGAATCGAGAGCTTTGATAGTAAAAAACGTCAATGATTAGATATAAGGCCGTGCCACAGCTGGCCTGCTGAAATCCCCCCATCATTGGGTGGCAACTGTTCAGAGGTCAGTAATGGACGCTTTTTAGCTTGAAAGAGGGTTTCCAGGGCATTCATCAAAATCCGATTCTGGAAAACACCACCACAGACAACCACTGAGTGGTCTGGATACTGATCAGCAATATCAGAAATTACCTGGGCAATGGCTGTAAGCAGGACTGCAGCACAGTTGGCTGTGGTATTTTGATGACGTTGATGGATAACCCAATCCAGCAACTGGTTCCACTGAATGACACCATCACTGTCCAAGTAAAACTGGCTGTCAGAATAGCTATGTAAGGAGGCATTAATCGCTGCTGCTTCCAGCTGCAATCCACATTCACCATCAAAATCCACCGTATCAACCAGTCCCAGTAAGCTGGCCCACGCATCCACCATCCGCCCCATGGATGTAGTTAATGGCGACAGTCCCGGGTTCTGCCAGACTTTATACAGGTTGTTTAGCCATGAGGTTGGCTTGCTATTAAAGGCTGGAAGTTCAAGTGCCTCGATCTCATCAAGACTGTAATACTCCAGCAATAGCCCCAGCAAAATTCTTGCTGGCTCCTTAATTGCCCGTTCTCCACCAATAAGTCGGAATGGCTTCAAATAGTGACGACGCTTTGCCTGAGAAATATCTGCCAATAACACCTCCCCACCCCAGATCACTCCGGTCTCTCCTTTCTGCCCATTAGATGCAGGATCACCATAACCGGTGCCATCAAAAGCAAAACCAAGCACCTCTTCAGTGAGCTGGTGCTCAGCCATTACTGCCAGAATATGGGCATGATGATGCTGTACCTGAAGATGATTAAGAGAGTGTTTCTGGCTAAGATCCCTGGCCATTTTAGTAGTGGTATAGCGTGGATGCTTATCCGAAATAACTGTTGCAGGCATAATTTCAAGCAGTTGACAGATGTCGTCGAGATGCTTACTAAAACTGGCTTCCAACTCCAGACTGTCTAAATCCCCTTGATAAGGGCCGACAATCATTTGCTTGCCCCTGGCCAGGGCAATACCATTCTTTTGCTGGGCTCCAAGAGCCAATAATGGTTTGTCTACAGGCTGTTCCAAGGGCATGATCAGAGGCGCATACCCTCTTCCCAGCCTCAGTATTTGACGACGGCCTCCGGCAACCTGTACCACGCTGTCATCACAGGCATGCAAAATAGTGCGGTTATGATCCAGAACATAATCAATATGCTGGCCCAACTGTTCTAACACTTGTGAAAACCAGGTAAAGATCGGCATACCAGACACATTGGCACTGGTGGCCACAAGGGGAATTTCCAGAGACTGCATTAGCAGGTAATGCAAAGGGGAATAAGCCAGCATTACCCCCAGCCAGGGCACACCAGGAGCAATATTCTCCGCAAGGGGAGCTTCCGGCTGTTCCCCTTGCTTTTTTTGTAGCCTTTTTTGTAGCAAGGTGATCGGCCGTTCTGGTGAAGCCAAGATCTCCTTTTCAAGAGGTTCAATAGCAGCATATTGCTCTGCCATCTCCAGGCTTTTCACCATCACTGCCAAAGGCTTTCTAAGGCGGCGCTTGCCTGCCCGTAACCTTGCTACCGTGTCTTCATTGGTCGCATCACACATCAGATGAAAACCACCAATGCCTTTTACTGCAACAATCTTTCCATCCCTGAGTGCGGCAACAGCCTCAACCAGAGCATCTTCCCTATTCGCCAGCACATTACCGCCGGAATCAGTAAGCCTTATCTGAGGGCCACAATAGTTACAACTCACTGGCTGGGCATGATAACGGCGATCCAGGGGGTTAGCATAAGCTTCTGCACAGTCTGGACACATTGCAAAATCCGCCATACTGGTCCACGGCCTGTCGTATGGCAATTGCCGTACCAAGCTATATCTTGGTCCACAATGGGTACAGTTTGTAAATGGATATTGGTAGTGACGGTTGCCAGGTTCAAAGGTCTCTTCCATACAATGAAGACAAACACCTTTGTCAGGAGAGATGCTGATACTGTCAAGATCAACCGTATCACTGGAAGAGATTACAAACTCACAATCATTCTTCAATGGCATACGGTCCACAGAAATTCGGTCGATCCGGCTCAATGGTGGTGCATCTGTTGTTAAGGCGGTTGCAAAACTGTCTAAAGCAGCGGGGCTGCCCTCTACTTCAATATAAACACCTTGACCGTTATTCTGGATAAAACCGGACAGCTGCCGCTCTATTGCCAGGCGATAAACTGCGGGACGAAATCCTACTCCCTGGACAATCCCCCTCACCTCAATTTTTTGGCGAACAGCTGTTTCTGTAACCTTTGCTGAAGATACTGTCACAGTTAGGCCACCTCTTCGGTAGCCTGCAGCAGGCGCTCACAGTGGCTGTAAATACTTAGTTTGCCTGGACGGCAAAAGCCCGCCAGGGTCAGATTGGACTGATCTGCCAGCTCCACAGCTTTTTTCGTAACGGCAGAAATAGCAAAGAGCGCTTCAACCCCAGCCACAATGGCTTTCTGAACCATCTCAAAACTGGCTCGGCTGGTCACCAGAATAGCGCCCCCACAGATATGATTCCGAGCCAGGAAACCGATCAGTTTATCCAGAGCAATATGACGGCCTACATCTTCCCTGACAACAGCTAATTCGGCCTGGTCTGTTATCCAGCCCGCTGCATGCGTCGCACCGGTCTGCTGGTTCAGCTGTTGCTGTTGTTTCAGACAATCAAAGGCCCTGTCAATTTGCAGGGCATCAAGAATCAGATGTTTTTCCAGTACCGGTAACTCTCTACTGACATGAGATAGTTGCTCAGTGCCGCATATTCCACAGCCAGTAGTACCCGCCAGATTTCTCCGTCTTGACTTGAGCCGTTGAAAACAGCGTGGAGATATTTCAACGGCCACTTCGACGCCGGAACAAACGTGGCTAATATCAATACCCCGTATATCCTCAAAACAGTCAATAATGCCTTCCGTTAGAGAGAATCCAATGGCCAGATCTTCCAGATCTGAAGACAGCGACATCAGTACCGCATGGGAAATACCGTTGTAAACAATGGCAACCGGCACTTCCTCAATCAACTGATCGGTATTGAACGACGTTTTCTGTTGATGGCGAATTCGACATACCGGCATCGTCCGGCAACTGGAAACAGCAACAGCCTGATCCATGTTATCCTCTTACTGCACAAATTCTTTGGCTGTTCAGCTATGCGTCCTGGGGGAGATTCCCAGTCGTTTCATTCTGGACAGCAGTGTGGTTCTCTTGATACCCAGCCGCTGTGCCGCCCCTCTCGGGCCGGCCACCACGCCATTGCATTCTTTCAAAGCCCGGATAATGGTGTCCCGGTCAGAGTGACTCTGGTCAAAACTATAAGCATCATACGAATAAGTGGTATCAACGTCAGGCCTAGTCAGGCCTGGAACTACTGATGGTGTATCCGGGCGAGTTCGGGCTTCCTGATAGGAAACATTAAGGACTGTACCCCGGGTAAGAATCACTGAACGTTCAATAACGTTACGCAACTCCCTGATATTGCCAGGCCAGGGTTGGGCACACAGCCAGGTCATATCATCTTCTGAAATGCTGGTGATAGTCCGGTTCATCTTCCGGGAGATTTCTTCGGTGAAATGTTTAACCAACAAGGGGATATCGTCCCTTCGCTTGCGCAGTGGCGGAAGTGTAATGGGAAATACATTCAGGCGATAATACAGGTCACTTCTGAACTTCTTATCCTCAACCATTTTGAGCAGGTCGCAGTTGGTAGCCGCAATGACTCGCACATCCACGGAAATAGGCTGATAACTACCAATTCGTTCAACCTCACTTTCCTGTAGCACCCGCAGCATTTTTGGTTGCAAGTCCAGAGGCATATCACCAATTTCATCCAGAAACAGGGTGCTTTGATCCGCTCGCTCAAACCGTCCGGCCCGCCGGGTCAGGGCACCGGTAAAAGCACCTTTTTCATGGCCAAACAAATCACTTTCGAACAACCCGGAAGGCACCGCAGAGCAATTCATCTTGACCATTTCACGACTATTACGCTGGCTAAGCCGGTGAATGGCTCTGGCCACCAGTTCTTTACCTGTACCGGTTTCACCCAGAATCAATACCGTACACTGGCTATCTGCCACCATGGATGCTTTTTCCAGCACCTGGTTCATCACATTGCTCTGGCTGATGATTTCACTGAACACCTGGTGTTTGTGCACCCGATTACTCAATGGAACACGGTTTAAAGGTGTGGCTGATATATGCTCTTTCTGATACACCTGAACACTGTGCAGGGTCATTGCTGTTCGGGCGGCAATTTTCTGTAATAACGCCAGATCACAGGATTGGAAAAAATCGCATTCCCTATGCCCAAGGCGAATAACACCGTGGGGCTCGTTTCTGAAAATCAACGGTAGAATACAGATACCGTTTAATTCATCCTGAGTGTTGTTACAGATAAGCTGAGGATCCAGGGTTTTCAGAGCCTCCAGCTCATGGACACATTCATTGCCCGCATCCTCAATGGTATAGGCAACCCGACTATCCTTGCCTGGCCGAATGGTATAACACTCAAATACATTCAGTTTCTTGGAGAAGTATTTGAGACTGACATATTCGATATCAAAATACGTTCTAAGAGAGCCGGATAAATCAGTAATCAAACTCTCAATATTATCCTGACTGATCACCGCATTGGTGACATCCACCAATATCTGACAATAATCTCGCTCAGATCGAAGTGTCACAGCCTGCTGGCTATAGCGCTCTCGGCGCAGAACACTGTTAAGGATCGTGGTAATCAGGTAAGAGAGTTGTTTTAGTTTCTTCAGAATTTCATCAGAAAAAGCCTGAGCCTGATAACTGATATATTCAATCCCGCCCAAATGTGTACCAGAGGTTAAAGGAAACTGACAATAGGATTGCAGGCTGGAATAAGGTTTGAAGGACTTGAGAACTGGAAAGTGAGCGGCAAAATAGTCACCTTCCATTAAATTGATAATTTCCAGCTCACCATTATCATGGGCAGGCAACAGGCAGCCGGGATTAGTCAGTTTAATTCCCCGCCTGGTCTCCGGATTGATGCTAAAAATAGCACTACCCGTTCCCAGATAATCGTGAATAACCAGATTGATCACTGAAATTTTAACAAAATCCAGGTCACACTGGTTAAGGATTTCAACGAACGCAAGACAACTCTTTGCCTCAAGCAGCTTATCAGACAGTGTAATAAAGTTATGATCCCACTTTGTTTCCACTTCATTAACAAGCAACTGCATTGACTTGTAATTCATTGATCCCCCCGGGGCATAAAAAATAACAGTTAAGCAGCCATAGCCGTTTAACTGTTATCGTGAATTGCCCCTAAACGCGGGCAGCTTTCCGCAACTTGGACTTCAGGCTGCTATATTCAACCTGCACATGGTTTTCAGCCCAGGCCTGATCGTCAATCCGCTCCACCTTCACCGCACAATATTTGTACTCTGGTGTGCTGGAAATCGGATCAAGATGCTCAATGGTCAGCTCGTTACAGGCGCCAATCCACCACTGGTAGGTCATGTAAACCACACCCTTGTTGACCCGCTCATTACAGGCAGCACGACTGATCACCTTACCCCGGCGGGAAGCAACCCAGACTAACTGCTGATCGCGGATACCCAGATCTCTGGCATCATCGGGATGCATCTGCACATAGCCTGGCTCATCAGCCAGAGTCTGTAAGGCTGAACAGTTACCGGTCATGGAGCGGCAGGAATAATGGCCTACTTCACGCACTGTAGAAAGCACCAGCGGATAGTCACTGTCGGGCTGTTCCAGCGGTGGACGCCATTCAGCGGCAATCAGCTTGCCTTTGCCAGTATCCGTAGTGAACTTATTGCCCTCAAACAACCAGGAAGTACCCGGATGGTCTTCGGTTGGGCAAGGCCACTGAACAGACTTCAGCCCTTCCATTTTTTCGTAGGTTGCCCCCGCATAAAGCGGACACAGCGCACGAATCTCATCCCAGATTTCCCTGGTATTGTTATACGACATGGAGTAACCCATCGCCTCGGACATCAGGCAGAAAATTTCCCAGTCAGTCTTGACGTTATCCGGTGGATTAATCGCCTTACTGAAACGCTGGAAACCACGGTCTGCACTGCTATAAACCCCTTCATGCTCACCCCAGCTGGTCGCCGGGAAGATCACATCCGCCATTTCAGCGGTCTGGGTCATAAAGATATCCTGGACAATCACCAGCTCCATATTGGACAGGGTCTTGCGCATGGCAGCCAGGTCCGCTTCCGTTTGGGCAGGATCTTCACCAAAGATATAGAACGCCTTGCATTCACCATCATGAACCTTGTGGTTCAAGTTAGTCAGGCGATAGCCCGGCTTAGGTGATAGTGAAACGCCCCAGGCCTTTTCAAACTTGGCACGGATCGCATCATCAGCAACGCTCTGGTAACCGGGATACTGGTGGGGCAACATCCCCATATCGCAGGTACCCTGAACATTATTCTGGCCACGAACAGGACCACAGCCAACACCCCGACGGCCAAAATTGCCAGTCAGCAGAGCCAGACCTGCCAGCCCTCTCACCACATCGACGGCCTGACCATACTGAGTGACTCCCATGCCCCAAAGAATCATGGATTCGGAAGCGGCAGCATAAGTGCGAATGGCCTTGCGAATATCAGCGGCAGGAACACCTGTAATTTCTTCAGCATATTCCGGTGTGTATTTCGCCACGACCTTACGGAATGCATCAAAGCCTTCCGTATAGTTGGCTACATACTCACGGTCGTACAGTCCTTCCTCAATCAACACATTGGCGAAAGCATTCACCAGCGCCATGTTGGTACCGTTCTTCAGGGCTAGCCACTGGTCGGCAGTCCGGGCAGTTTCAATCTTGCGCGGATCACAGACAATAATCTGGGCACCATTCTGACGGGCCTTGATAATATGTTTTGCTACAACCGGATGAGAGTCAGCCGCATTGTAACCGAATACGAGCAGACACTTGGTGTCTTGAATTTCAGTAATGGAGTTGCTCATGGCTCCGTTACCTACAGTGGTCTCCAGACCGGAGACAGAAGGTGCGTGTCACACCCTCGCGCAGTGATCGACGTTATTGGTGCCGAGGGCTGCACGAGCGAACTTCTGCATAACGAAGTTCGCTTCATTGCCGGGTCCACGGGCAGACCCAGTGGTCATGATGGCATCAGGACCGTAGGTAGCCTTAATGTTTTTCAGCTTGCTGCTGGCAAAGTCAATAGCTTCATTCCAGGATACCGGCTCTAGCTCACCGCCTTTCTGACGACGAATCATGGGATTTTTCAGCCGGGGTGTTAGCAGGTTGGTATCGTTCAGAAAGTCCCAGCCATAGTAACCCTTAAGGCATAACTCACCCTGGTTAGTCCGGCCATTGGCAGGTTCTGCACCTACTACTTTGTTGTTTTCCACGAGCAGGTCGAGCTTACAACCTGTCCCGCAATACGGGCAGACCGTATTTACTTTTTTCATGAATAATTCCTCAGATCACGTCAGCTACTGCCAAAGCGGCAGCATCGCGTTTTCTGGCATTGGTCTGCTCAACATCAGCAGCCGTTTCAATACGCAGGGCACCCGTAGGACAAACCCTGACACAGGCAGGTCCTTTCGGATTGTCACTACACAGATCACACTTGATCGCTTCTGCTCTGGTTTCCTTAATCGCCAGAAGGCCAGAACCTTTTACAGCACTCTTGGTAACAATCTGCATGGCACCGTAAGGGCAGGCAATGGCACAGGTTTTGCAGCCAATACACTTTTCCTGCTGCACCTTAATCTGGTTATTTTCGCGGTAGATCGCTTTGTTCGGACACACCTGAGCACAAGGCGCATCCTCACACTGACGACACATGACCGGAACGGTAACCCGCGCATTTCTTACCAGCTGCAGTCGAGGTGTAAAACTGGTTGGATCAATAGCATTGACCGTATTTTCTGCCTGGTGTGAAACAACACAGGCCACCTCACAGGTGCGACACCCAATACAGGACTGGGAGTCAGCAAAAATAAACGTATTCATCACCCTTTCCCCTTATGACCACCTTGTATAAAGACAGGTGGGTGATTCACAAAGCCAGCAAATTAACCCGGATATTTCATAAACATGCTCCCGGTCTTGCTTCCACATCCATGTGGTCGTGCGTAATGCTCGGGGCAGTTTATGAAATATCCGGGTTAAGCCGCTGGCCTGAACGGACTCACTTAAAGCAGATAGCGTGCCAATATTTTATAAACCGTAAAATTTAAGCTACCAGTGACTAATAATGAGGAAAATCGGAAGTTGAAGAGTTTCTGAAAGGATTAAAAAAGCCGGACAAGAGAACAAAGTCCGGCAGAAGAATAAATTCATTCGTCATAAATGACGAATTTCGACAATTTTGTCACACGCTATCAAAGCCCGCATGTCCCTGCCAATCGGGCAATGCCTTATACACCTGCTGAACTGCAGTGGTCATCATTTCAGTCATAGGAAATGAAAATGCGACAATAGCAGGCTGAATACCCAAAAAAAGCACTTCAGGAACAAAAGTCTTTAGCTCATCAATCACAAAATTAAGCGGCAGTGTATGGGTAGACATAATAAACATATCTGCAATTGATTCAGGATCAATAATACGGACAGAACCTGCTTCCAGGCCTATTTCTGCAGCATCCACCACCAGCACCCGGTCAGGATTTAATGCTCGCACCTGATGAACACAGTTCTCCGGTGCGGTACCGGCATCAATCACAACCCAGGAATCCACTGGCTTTTTGGTCATCATCTCCGCCAGTAGCGGGCCAGCTCCATCATCGGCCATCATGCTATTACCAACAGCCAGCACAACGTTTACAGCTTTCTTTATATCGCCACAGCTAGCATCAGTCATATCGTTCAATGATCTCTCACCATTAAATACATTGTCGGTTCACGGTGGATGGCCGCCAGAATCCGAATAAATTCAGCAGTTAATTCCTGTTCCCGGGGAGACAGTTGTGATGCTGGAACCCCATCAAAAGCAGCAGCCAGCATCTGGGTATGCTCGGGAAACACTGTAATCTCACCAAAGGTAAAAAAGCCTGCCATTTTTCGGTAAGCTTCACTTTCCTTTGGCAGATGGCTAAGCCACTGCTGATATTCGCTCCGGCTACATTGCAGAGACACCTTCAGGCAATCAACAATGCCCAGATGGTGCCCAATAGCCAGGCTGTAATAAAGCACCTCCCTGGCCTCTTCCGGAACATCGTAGTTTTCATCCACAAATTTCCGATGCAAGGTGTAGAACTTCACATCATCCCGAGATAGGCATTTCTCGTTGTATTCCTTGTTATTCATAGCTGTTACCCATGATGCCCTGTTGCAAGATCCTCAGGAACAGCCCGGCCACTTAATTCAGCCAGAGAGACACGGTAAAGGTTTTCAACAATTTCCCTGAACCGGGGATCATTCTTGTTATCCAGCCATGCCTTTATTTTCTGGTCCACATCTTCAGGGGTACACTCAGCCAGCAAATTCATAAACTCATCAGCAATCACCTGCCCCTGGCGATAACCCGCCAACCTGCGAGCTTCACGTTCAATAATCACTTTCATTTCCAGGGGAATACCTGTGTGCTGGAGAGTCACCCGTTCCCCCGGCTGCTCTTCATGGCTTCGGGCTTTCAGTTTCTGATCCAGCAGACCCAGTGCCACCGCCAGGCCATAAATAGTGGCCGCAGGTGTTGGTGGGCACCCCGGAATATAAACGTCAACCGGTACGATTTTATCCGTTCCTCCCCAGACACAGTAAAGGTCATGAAAAATCCCCCCGTCACAGCCACAGGCACCATAGGACACTACTATTTTGGGGTCAGGCGCTGCCTCATAAGCCCGCAGCGCCGGCATTCTCATGGCCCGGGTTACGGCACCGGTAAACAGAAGAATATCTGCATGGCGGGGGGAAGCCACTACCTTGATACCAAAACGTTCAGCATCAAAGACCGGCGTAGTGGCCGCAAAAATCTCAATTTCACAGGCATTACAGCCACCACAGTCAACCCGGTAAACATAGGCAGAGCGCTTGATATCCTTGGCCAGGATAGACTTCATCTTGATCAGGTTTTCATCCTGTTCCACCGGCACTGCCGTGGTATGGTCCTTTCCTGACAGCTCTTTAATGCCTTTCATCGTGCCACTCATATTCAGCATCCTTCCGCCGGGGTTTCTGTATTCAGGTACCTGCCATGGAATATATTGCCACTGTCCAACATATTCTGTTTACGACGGCACTCTGGACAGCTTTCCAACTGCTGACGGTAGGAGGCTACCTGTTCTTCAGGCATCCCTGACTGAACCAGCAAATCCATGGTATAGCGTACGGCTTTTAACGGAGCAAAAGGCGTTTCACACACGCGACAATGAGCCAGCTTGAAATGAGCCTGCTCATAAAGATCCTCCTTTTTGGTCACCGCCAGCTCAAACTCTTTAGAAAGCTTAATGGCTCCGGTAGGGCAAACCTCTTCACAGCGGCCACAGAAAATACACCGGGCCATGGACAATTCCCAGCGACGACTGCCCTCTTCTGGATCTGTTTCCATAATCAGGGCATTGGCCGGGCAAGCCCGGGTGCAGGCCGCACAGGCGATACACTGCTCGGAAGAATAATCTGGCTTGCCCCGAAAATCCTCGCACACCTCAAGGGGGGCAAAAGGATATTTAACCGTGCTCGCACCCGCCCTGGCGAT
The DNA here is from genome assembly GCA_965224475.1 of Endozoicomonadaceae bacterium. Taxonomy (GTDB): domain Bacteria; phylum Pseudomonadota; class Gammaproteobacteria; order Pseudomonadales; family Endozoicomonadaceae; genus Endonucleibacter. The sequence goes on from CBDCZK010000006.1 coordinate 692,942, forward strand.
GGTTTTAAATAACTTGAACATGGTGAGTCTCTTACTTCAAAGGGGAGTGCTTCCGTTCGATGCCATAACGCTCAAACTCTTTATAGGCCACGGTTTTACTTTTGCCTTTGCGGGTATCAACAATGGTGACCCGGTCAGTACAGGAGTAACAGGGATCCAGACTGCCAATAATTAACGGTGCATCAGAAACCGTATTGCCACGAAGCATATAGCGCAGCGGAGGCCAGTTGGCATAGGTTGCAGCACGGCAGCGCCAGCGGAACAGTTTCTGGTTATCACCCGTCATGCTCCAGTGGACATTTTCTCCCCGTGGTGCCTCGGTAAAGCCCAGGGCAAATTTATGGGGCTGATAAGTAAAGCCTTCCACCAGCAGATCGCCACCGGGTAGATTATCCAGACCAAACTCCACAATATTCAGGGAATCCAGCACTTCTTTTACCCGCACCAGCACCCGGGATTGCACATCACCACCATCCAGCGAATGCAACTCCATAGGAACACTGCCGTATGCTTCCAGGGTTTCACCATGAACCGTCCGGGCATCACGTTTGTGGCCACTGGCACGGATCAATGGACCTACAGGACTGAAATCCCTGGCAATTTTATGATCCAGAATACCCACTCCGGCAATTCGCTGATCCAGGTTAGGCGTAGCCAGTAGCATATCCACCAGTTCTGTGAACTCCTTCCGGACTTCACGCACCAGTTTAATTCCCTTAACCCGCTGCTCCTTGAGAATATCCCGACGCACTCCGCCGATCAGGTTCAGACCATAAGTTTTCCGGGCACCGGTCAACAGCTCAGCCAGTACCATGGTCTTTTCCCTGAGACGGAAGAACTGCATAAAGCCGGTATCAAAACCGACAAAATGACTGGATAGACCAATATTCAGCAGGTGACTGTGCAGACGTTCCACTTCCAGCAATACGGTCCTGATCATTTTCGCTCTGGGCGGCACCGGGATTCCCAAAGCATTTTCGATAGTGTTGCTATAGGCGACACTGTGAGTAAAACCGCAGATACCGCAGACCCGGTCCGCCAGGAAGGCAATCTCATGGTAGCCCATGCGGGTTTCAGCCAGCTTTTCCATACCCCGATGGACATAGAACATCCGGTAGTCCGCATCAACGATGGTTTCACCTTCTACAAACAGACGAAAATGCCCGGGCTCATCAGACGTAATATGCAACGGACCTACAGGGACAATATTATTGCTCTCATTCCCCAGCTGATTATCAAACTGATAGGTTTCCGTATCTGTGGTGGGAGCAGGCCGCTGGCGGTAGTCCATTGCGTCCTTTTGCAAAGGATGGAGATTTTCCGGCCAGTCATCGGGCAGAACCAGGCGACGCTGGTCCGGCAGACCGACGGGACGCAGGCCAAACATATCTCGGGCTTCCCGCTCCCCCCAGACCGCCGCAGGAATAGTAGGGGTAATGGAAGGAAACTCCATAGTATTGGGGTCAATCAGAATTTTGACCGTCAGCCAGCTTTTCACAATCCCTTCCATAGATAGGGAATGGTAAAGAGCAAAATGCCCATTCAGGCTACGCTCATCATTACCAAAGGAAACGGCCAGCCAGCCACCCTGGTCATAATAAAGCCACTGCATCACTTCAATCAGTGAGGTTTTCTTGACCGTGACTGTCACCTGATTTTCGGTCTGCCACTCTTCGTCAATCACCGCTCCGGGAAAGCGCTCACGAACCCCGTTTACATAACCCTGCCCCAGTCGTCCGTAGCTCTGGCCAGAGGTTTCAGTCTTTATATCGTACATTTCAAAAAAATCTCTTTATACTGCTCTTGGCGCTTTAATTACGGGCCAGTTCAGCCTTAACGGCGTCTGCCTTGTCTGTACCGGCAAACGGCTTCTCATGTGTTTTTGGGAAAGACAGTGATAGTTCATCCATCACTGATGCCTGATCACTATCGAGTACTACCAGGGCAGCACTATCGATACCACGGATGACAAAATCAGGTACCCGAACGCCCATCACCAGGGCCAGCACAAGAGCAGTCGCTATAGGAGCAATCGTCAGAAAACCCAGTTTCCCACTTTTGACATTGGCTGGAGCCTGTCCAAACACACAGTCAGAAATCACTTTGACAAAACCCGCCAGCACTACAGTCAATAGCAACATCAGCACTACAAATAGCACCGTATGACCGGAGCCAATGCCTGCCGTGATAATTGAGAATTCACTGAGGAAGATACTGAAAGGCGGTACGCCACTGAGAGCTAACAGACCACCAGCGAGAATCAGGCCGGTTTTCGGAGCCACTTTAATCAGGCCTTTCACCACGCTCATATCCCGGGAGCCATATTTCAGCAGGACATTACCGGAAGCACAGAACAGCAGAGCCTTAACAATGCTATGGTTGATCATATGGAACAGCCCGGCCACTGCACCTACAGGTCCCAGGCCAATGGCCAGCGTGACCAGTCCCATATTTTCCACACTACTGTATGCCAGCTTCCGCTTGATATCTTTCTGGGTCAGGATAAAGAAAGCGGCTACGGCAACAGACATAACACCAAAGCCCAGCAACAGATACTGGGGGAAACGGGTTCCCAGCACTTTTACGGTAATAATGTAGTAACGTAGAATCACCAACAGGGCGCAGTTCAGCAAACCGGCAGATAACAGTGCAGATACCGGACTGGGGGCTTCAGAGTGGGCATCCGGCAACCAGGCATGCATGGGAAACAGGCCAGTCTTGGTGCCAAAACCCACCAGGGCAAAAATAAAGGCCAGCTGCACTAACACCGGATCAAGCAGTACCGCCTGGTTACGAATTTCTGTCCATAAAATGGCATGGGCCGGATCACTGATGACTGCAGCTGCATTGGAGTAGGTCAGGATTGAGCCAAACAGACCAAAGGCCACTCCCACTGAACAGATCATTATGTACTTCCAGGCCGCCTCCAGGGAGGAACGCTTGCCATAAAAGCCCACCAGAAAAACAGAGCTGATGGTAGTCGCTTCAATACCCACCCACATCATAATGACATTATTGGAAGTCACCGCCAGGATCATGGTGGCCAGGAACAGATTAAACAGTCCGTAGTAGGTAGCAACCTGTCGTGCAGTCAGCTCACCTTCCCAGTATTCATGGCCAATATAACCAATGGAATAGATACCCGTAATCAGGGCAACCAGTCCCAGCACCCCCAGGACCAGCGCAGATAATCCATCCAGGTAAAGCCATTGATTGGCCGCAAGAACAGGGCCACTAGAGGCTACTGAAATAGCCAGCGTCATGGTAACCAGAAAAACCAGTACCGTTCCCAGGGCATGCACCGTGGTTGAAAAGCGACAGTCTGCGTTTTCAGATCGACTGGATATAAACGACAGTAACGATGCAATCAAAGGCACCGCTATAGCATTAAGGAGCAAGGTTGAAGATGACATGAATTGATTACCCCTTAAGCTGCATCAGCTGCCTGGCATCCAGTGTCTGCAGCTTTTTGTAGATATGGCGAGCCAGAATCACCATAAAGCCAACAGCAAACACCGCATCAGTGGTCACCCCGATTTCCACCAGACCCGGCGCCTTATTAGCCAGCAGGGCCAGGGTCAGGGATGCACCATTTTCCATCAGGCAATAGCCAAACAGTTGCTTGAGGATGTTGCGCTGGGAAACGATACAGAGCACCCCCAGCAAAAAATGGCCCAGGGATACAGCCAGCGCAGGTTTAAGATGTGCTACAAGGGGCAATTCCACCCCTTCCACCGCTTTAAAACTCACCAGTACAATGGCAATACCCGCCAGCAGCAACCAGCCAAAATGAATTTCAGACCGGTCAGCAACAGCATCCTGCATATTCCCGAAGGCACGATAGAGTAACACCGGCAGTACCACAGCCTTGGTTATAAAAGCGGTTGCGGCCCACTCGTATAGCGGTTCCGCCTGGACACTGGAGGCAATGGCAATAAACGTCAGCACCAGTACCACCGACTGCAGTGAATAAAGGCAAGCTGCCGCCTTTGGCTTGCGGACACCGATAATCACCAGGGAGGTGACAATCAGCAACCCGGCAAGATTGTTGATCAGAAGTTCTCCAGACATTAGGGTTCCTTCAACATTCCTTCTTGTTACAAAAGACAGCTGTATAGAGCTGCCTTTTTCACCTGTGGCTACTTATGATCAAGACAGCCAGGTTGCTGCGATCACACTGGAACACAGCGACATAATGATCAGTACAATCAGCACAGATTTCATTGAGGCTGGCAACGGCTGGGATGAAGCGCAGGCTTCTGAGGGTTCACCCACTACCGCTTTGCCAAACCAGTAGAGAATCCAGCCAAAGCTCAGAACCGATTCAATCAGGGCAATCACCAGCACTGGCATCAGCCAGCTATGCTCTGCAGACAGAGCAAAACCGGAAGCAAACAGTGGAAACTTGCTGAAAAAACCATTGAATGGTGGCACCCCGGTAATGGCAAGGGCTGCAACACAGAAGCCAACACCCAGTAACGGTTGAGCCTTAATAATTCCCTTTAGCTGTGGCAGCATCCGGGTGCCACAGGTATAACTGAGGGAACCGGCCACCAGGAAAAACAGGCTTTTGGCAAAGGCATGGTTGAAGACGTAGGTAATACCACTTTCAAAAGCCAGGCGGGAACCCAGCGCAGCCATGGACAGTGCCAGAAAGATATACGATAGCTGTGTAATGGTAGAATAGGCCAGCAACCGCTTCATATCCTTCTGGGGCAAATACATCACAAAACCAAACACCATGGTGATGATGGCGCTGATGACCCCAACAATGCCCACAATCTCTGGAATATGACCGGCAGACCACACTGCCCGAGCAAAGATATACACCCCCACTTTAACCATGGATGCTGCATGCAAATAAGCACTGACTGGAGTAGGTGCATTCATGGCATCAGGCAGCCAGACATGCAGTGGCCACTGGGCTGATTTACCCCAGGCAGCCAGCAGCACACCCAGCATTACGATGGTCTTGGTGCTGTCATCCAGCTGAGCCAGGGCACTGACAGCAAAAGAGCCGGTACTATGAAACAGAAAACCCGCAGCGACAAACAGTCCCAGTGATGCCAGATGGGTAACCACCAGTGCTTTCAATGCGGCACGGAAAGACTCCGGCTTCTGGTAATAGCCAATCAACGACCAGGAACAGCCACCGGTAATTTCAAAGAACAGCAATTGTCCCAGCACTGTAGACGACAGTACCAGTCCAGCCATTGCGCCAATAAACACCAGTAAAAAGGCATAATAACGGGGCTTGCCATCCTGGGGATGCTCCCGGTTGCCGTCCGTCATATAACCCAGGGAATACTGGCAAACCAGAAAACCTAGGGAGACAACAGCCAGTGCGATCAGTGTGCTGACCTTATCAATGGTGAAACCAAAGAGTTCCACCTGACCGGCAGACAGCAGGGTGTAATGAACCGGCTCAGCACCATTACTAAAAAAGCTATAAGCCAGTGCCAGCGTACCCAGCGAAGCCAGTGCCGAAACTATCTGGCTAATTCTTCGAGCCAGCCCCGGCATAAAAATAATCAATATTGCCCCGATAAACGGGAACAACAGGGTAAACAGGGCGATTGATTCCATAATCCTTGTTTCCTCTCCTTACAACCCGGTCAGATAGAAAACGAAACCCAGCACCGCCACACCAAAACCGGACCAGGTCAGGTGGTGGGTTTTCACGAACCGCGTCCGCGCAACACTGTTTTCAACCAGGCCTGCAAGCAGGAACACCACAAACAACTTGGCCAGCATGGCAACCGTTCCACCCAGAACCGGAACCACACTGAAACTTGCAGCCTTGCCAAAGGGTACAAAGATGGAAAGGAACAACATGGCTACCACCATTTGCTTCAGTCCCAGTGCCAGTTTCATCAGTGCCAGTCCGGAGCCAGCGTATTCAGTCACTGGTCCTTCCTGCAGTTCCTGCTCAGCCTCGGCGGCATCAAAAGGCAACTTGCCCATTTCAATGAAAACAGCAAAGGCACAGGCAGCACCGGCCATCAGGGTCGCCATGGGAGACTCCCAGGGTGTCGTCGCCATGGTGGTACTGATCAGCCCCAGATCGGTGGTACCGGCAATAATCGCCATAACAATAATGGCCAGCATCAGGATGGGTTCCACCAGTACCCCGAGGGTCAGCTCACGGCTGGAGCCAATGCCTGCAAACATGCTGCCGGAATCCAGTCCTGACAGGGAAAAGAAGAAACGAAAAATAGCGAACAGATAGATATCCGTGATGATATCTCCGGCCACCGGAAATGGAGAGTGATTGGTTACCGCCGGCAGTGCCATGGCCACCAGCAACATAGACGCAATCAGCACATAGGGTGTGATCACAAAAATAATACCAGCATTGGCCGGGGCCACTTCCTGCCGCCGAAGCAGTTTAAAAATATCCCGATAATCCTGTAGCACCCCCGGCCCTTGGCGGGAGTGCATTTTGGCTCGAATCTGTCGGGAAAAGCCGGTTGCCAGGGGGGCAAGACCGAGCAACAGCAAAGCCTGAATAATGGCAAGCGCCATCATCCCGGCACTGGGCATTTCAAGTCCCTGCATTATTTCACTCCCAGGTCATAAGGAACCATCAACAGCAGCACCAGAATAATCACCATATAAAGGCAATAAATACGGAAATCGCCATGCTGCAAACGGCGAATGGCTTCACCGGTACGTTGCACCAGCCGGGCCACCGGCAGAATAATCCGGTTATCAAGAAACGGTTCAGATTGCCGGGCCGCATGGGTCGTGGCCGACAACATTCTGGACAGGACTGGTGATGGGTCCAGAACCCTGCGCAGGGTATAAAGAGGCGCAAACATGGTTCTCAGGGTATGGGTAAAGCCGCCAGCGGTAATAGACATGCGTTGTTCATAGGCATAACCACAGGCCCATGGATCACCTTTATGACGACGCTGAAGCTTGGGTCCCCTGAACAGGGCCAGCAGAACAACCGGTACCAGTAACATGGCCAGCAGGGCAATGGTAATAACCGGCGCAGAAAGAATGGCCTGGGTTGAGTCAGCAGGTATCAGTGCCACTCCTTGATGAACAGTTACGGGTCCTGTCTGAACCAGACTGGCTGCGATACTGGAAATCACCGGAGCAATCCAGGGTGAACCCAGCCCCAGTACCACACAGAGGATAGCCAGCAACATGATGCCGACAATCATCGGTTTTGGCACTTCAGTGGCTTTGGCTGCTTGGTCAGATCTCGGTGCACCACAGAAGCAGATACCATAGACTTTGACAAAGCACATACAGGCCAGGGCACCAGTAATCGCCAGCATAATGATGGCTGTTGGCCCTGCTATGGCCTGACCTATAACCGTTGTTTTGCTCATGCCCAGTAAGGACTGATAAATAAACCATTCACTGACAAAGCCGTTTAAAGGCGGCAGAGCTGAAATAGCCATGGTTCCTATCAGGAAGGCAACGGCCGTATAAGGCATCCGTTTCGCCAGCCCACCCATTTTTTCCATATCCTTGGTATGCAGCCGGTAAATAACAGACCCTGCTCCCAGGAACAGCAAACCTTTAAATACTGCATGGTTAATCAAGTGGTAAAGGCCACCCAGCAGGCCCAGAACCGCCATAACAGTATTGCCGGTTGCCATGCCGATCATGCCCACACCGACACCCATCAGAATAATGCCGATATTCTCAACGGTGTGGTAAGCCAACAAACGTTTGATGTCGTGTTCTGCCAGTGCATAAAGTACACCCAGAACCGAGGAAACCGCCCCTACTGCCAGAACCAGATAGCCCCACCAGAAAACTTTGGCCTGCAGGAAAACGACCCCCACTTTAATAATTCCAAATACCCCAATCTTGACCATAACCCCGGACATCAATGCTGAGCCGTGGGATGGTGCAGCAGGGTGAGCCTTGGGTAGCCAACCATGGAGCGCAATAATACCGGCCTTGGCACCAAACCCGAGGAAGGCCAGAATAAAGATCACTGATGCCTCCCAGACAGGAAGATCCAGACCATTGAATTCTGAGAAATTGAGACTGCCAGAAGCCCGGTACAGCAGGTAAAATGCCACCATAATCAAGACCGAACCGGCATGGGCAAACATAAAATATTGCAGGCCCGCAGCCACTGATTTGTCGTTTTGTTCTGCCAGTACCAGGAAATATGAGGCCAGGGACATCATCTCGAAGAAGACAATGAAGTAAAAGGCATTGTCTGAAACGACTAGCGCCACCATTGAGGCGATAAACAGGTTCATAAAGAATCCCAGCGCCCAGGCCCCCTTGCCCTCATATTCCTTCATATAAGCAAAGGAGTAGAGGGAAGCTGCAATCACCACTATGGAAATAACCAGCACCATAAAGGCGGATAGCGGGTCCAGTCGAAGGGTAAAATCGGCAAAATAGAAAGGACTATAAACCGCTCTAACCAGGGTCTGGCTATTCAGTAAAACCGGTAATGAAGCCAGTAAGCCGGAGACCCCGCCCAAAGTACTCAGTCCACCTGCAAGTCTTGATGCCAGCTGATCTGAGCGATGGCAAAGCAGGGACATAAAAGCACCTGCCAGATAAAGAAGAACTGAAGCCAATAGGTAATGGAAAGCTGTCATTGTTAACCCTGCGCCTCCAATACAACAGAAGATACGTCCACTGCCGCCTCTTCAGCACGGGATTTGGCCGCTTCTTTCATATTCCCCTCCTCCACCAGCACGATGGCTTTGGTCGGGCAGACCTCTACACAGGCAGGACCCTGATCACGGGTCTCGCAAAGGTCACACTTGACTGCAATGCTTTTCACCCCAGGCTCCCAGGCCAGAATATCCTTGCCAAAAATCACCGGGGAAGAGGTAGACGGGTTACTTGAGCGAACAGTGGAAGGAATGTATGTGTCGTATGAGTTCGCATAGTCCAGTGGGCGACTGCCATTAAAAGCAATAGCCCCAAATGGACAGGCAATCGCACATAACGTACAACCGACACAAACAGTCTCATTCAGTTGAACCTGGCCCTCTTCCCGGGTGATGGCATTCACCGGGCAGACCCTGGCACAGGGCGCATCTTCACAGTGGCGACAGGCAACCGGGGCAGTGGCATTTTCAGCCCGCATTACCCTAAGTCTTGGCTGGCTTTGCAAACCAACCGCCTTATGGGCGGTTGAACATGCAGACATGCACGTACCGCAGCCAATACATCGCTGTGAATCTGCAATAATAAAGCGGTTCATAGTACTCCTATAACAGCATTGCAGTTCAAATCGCTCTGTGAATAGCAAAAATTACGCCAGTTTTATCAGATCAGCTTACAAATTATAACTTACTGTTTTATATGTATTTTTTTACAAAAAAGAGAGATGCGTTTGCTTTTAGAAATAAAAGCCAGAGCCGTTCGCCATAAGTGACGAGTGCGATGACAAATTTGACGATAGCTAAATGGCAATCACCTGCTGGCAGAGATGTTGCAAAAGTGCATGATTATGGCTGATGACCAGGACACCCACTTCCCGTTGCTGTGCATATTGTTTTAATGTATACCAGAGATTTGCCTGGTTAATAGCATCAAGGCTGGCAGTAATTTCATCAGCAATTAAATATTCAGGTTGAACCGCCAGGGCTCGAACCAAAGCCAGTCGTGCCAGCTGTCCGCCAGATAACTGATGAGGATAACGAGATAACCAGTCCGGGTTAATATCAAACTGTAACAGTAGCGATTCCAAAACTTCAGCCCCTTCATTAATAATCCGGCCTGTTTTCCATAAGGGATTCATTGCCGTTTCAGGATGCTGGAACAGGTACTGCACTGGTGAGGGTTGATTTCCCTCCACCGAAATAATGGGATTACCATCCAGAGTCACGACACCTTCAGCAGGGCTTTCAAAACCACTTAAAAATCCACCAAGTGTCGTTTTCCCAGAACCACTTCGGCCCTGAATGCCGAGCCACTGTCCTTGCTTCATGGCAAAACTCAACCCACGAAACAGCCATCGTCCAGGTTGATAAAAATGCCCAACCTTTTCTGCCTTTAGCATACGGGTACTGTTTCCAATCCATTCTCAGGTAAAGCCTGCCACAAAGCCCGGGTATACGGATGTCGTTTACTATCAAACAAATCAAAGTCATCCACAGAAAACCGGTCAATACAATGCCCCTGGTGTAGCACTGATACGCGGTCAGCTACCTTCTGAGTAGCGAGCAAATCGTGGCTAATCAGTAACACACCACAGCCTTCATCGGCCAGTTGCCTTATCATGATCAGGGAGAGATCAACGGAATCTGAATCCAGGCCATTGGTAGGTTCATCTGCAATCAGGAACCGGGGGGAGGCTACAGTTGCAGAAGCCAATAGTGCCCTGCGAATCATACCGCCGGATAACTGATGAGGGTATTTTTTCCACGCAACTTCCGGCAGCTGAAACCGTTTCAGGGCAGAATAGGCTGCCTCTTGTACCTGACTCCGAGTAACTCCAGCACGTTTTGCCGACCTTTGAACCTGGCTGATAATGGTTTTAAGAGGATCAAGCCATTCCACTGATTGGGGGACTAAGGAAAGATGAGATCCTGAAACGCCAGCAAATGCCTTGCCTGCCAGAATCTGACCGTCTAGTTCAATCTGCCCACAGGTCTCAGCCTCAGCTGGCAGAAGTCCCATTAGTCCAAGGGCAATCAGGCTTTTACCGCCACCAGACTCACCAATCAAGGCATGAATTTCTCCTGGCTGCAACTGTAGATCCAGATTATTCAGCACATAGTGGCCGGTCTGCGGAAAAAAGACAGAGAACTGTTTAAGTGCCAGCATCGTTATATCCCTCTGGCTTTCAACTGGCGGGCAGCAAAATCAATCATTAATACAGCTCCCAGTAACACCATTCCCGGAAACAGAATGATCCACCAGAAATCACCAGCAAGATAGGGCATGGCCTCAGCCATCATAGTGCCAATATCAGGTTGCTCAGGAGACAGACCAAAACCAAGAAAAGTCATAGCAGAGGCCTGAACGATAGCATGGGGAACAATCAGCGCCATACCCACCAGAAACTGGGGCACCAGATGGGGAAGCAAGTGATAACGGCTGACCCACCACCGGCTTTTTCCCATTTTTCTGGATAAGTGAAACCAGTTAGCTGACCTCACCTGCATTATCTCGGAACGCAGCAACCGAAACAGCCGAGGCCAGTGGGTTAGTGCCACTGCAAGAATAACACCACGACGCCCGCCACCCAGAGCAAATGAAATCATAATCAATAGCAATAGATGGGGAATAGAGCACAGAGCATTGACCAGCACACTGGCCAGATAATCCACAGACTGACTGAACTGGCAGCAGATAGCTATTGCCAGCGCTACCACACTGCCTAATAAAGCAGACAGAAAACCCAGTTGCAGACTACTGGCAATACCGTATAGGGAACGGTTGAACAGATCCCTGCCCAGCCAGTCAGTGCCAAACCAGTAAAGAGCTGATGGTGGCTGAAACCTTGACAGCAGATCCAGACTGTTTGCAGGTTGAACCAAATAACCCAGAATAACCAGCAATAAGCAAGGGATCAAAACAATGGCTGCCCGTTTTATTCCAGAACCATTTCTCATCCCTGACAACCTTTTTCGGCAATCCTGATAGCCATCAATCTGTTGATATTATCTGCCAGAACATTACCCAAGCAAACGACGATAGCCGTTGAAAGCGCAATAGCCATTAATAAAGGGATATCAGCATATAACCCAGCATGAACGGCTGCCTGCCCCAGGCCGGGCCAGGAAAATACCTGCTCAATCAGTAGAGAACCGCCAATCAGTTCACCCAGCGCTGCCAGCTGGAAAGTCAGCACCGGAATAGCGGTATGGTGAAAACCATGGTAATACACAATATCCCACAGCCCTGCTCCCTGAGCTTTTGCATATAGCAGGGTTTTTGACTGCATCAAGGTCACCATTTTTTCACGGCTATGCAAAATAACGGCTGGCAGTGCAGTCAGAGTCAGGGCAATGATCGGCAAGACTCTGTACTTTAATGCGGTAATGGTATCCACTGAATCCACCAGAGTGCCAGGAGGCGCTACACCTCCGGCAGGCAGAAGTGGCCAGCGCAGGGCAAAACAGAGCAGCAGCAACATGGCGATCCAGTAACCTGGCATAGTCGTATTAAACCAGCTGAAACCGCGAATAATCTGATCAATCAAACGCCCCTTATAAAAACCAGCAACAATGCCCAGTGCCAATCCCAATAACGTAGACAACACCCAGGCGATAGTAATCAGTGGTACTGACAGGCTAAGTCGGTCTGAAACTATCTTGCTCACCGGTGCATTAAAGGTCAACGACCAGCCCCAGTCCCCCTGGATAAAACGTATCAACCAGTCAACAAAGCGTGCAGTAAGTGTCTGATCAAGATGCCAGTGCGCCATGATCGATGTTCTCTGGGACTCAGACACCACTGTTTTGCCGTAACCAAGATAGGCATTGACCGGGTCAATGGGAGAAAGAGCCAGCAGACAAAAACAGATCATTGCAATAACAATAATGGTCACTGGCAAACGACCAACAATTTGTCTCATAAAGTGGCCTGACAGGTATCGTGCCATTCCAGTATATTGGCGGTCAGGGGCCAGCCATGTTCATGGGGTTCTATACGACTCTGGCCCAGATCCAGGCAAGGGTTTACCCGGTATACATGATCCAGATTGACCAGCCAGGCCCAGGCTGCATCCCCCTTGAACCCGGGCCCTCCTTTACCGTCAAACTGAGCCTTTTGAAAGAATGTCCAAGCGCTGACTTCTGAGTCTGAACTAATAGCTTTATCCAGCCAGTGATCCACTTGTGGGTTCTGGTACCAGGCGGCATTGTAAAAACCTTTACCCGCATTCTGGCTATGAAACTGTAAGTACAGCTCCATAGGGTCATGGCTGCCCCAACCAAACAAAACCGGTTGGGTCAACATCACTTGTTCAACGCGATCCCAACCGGCGGATTTTACCTGCATCTGAATTCCCAGACGTTTGGCCTTATCCGCTACAGCCAGGGTCAGCGCCTGTCGAATGGGGTCACCACTGGCGTACCAGAGTTCAAACCGGGCAGGAACACCTTCTTTTATCCGAAGATTTTGTTTTTTGTCATATTTCCAGCCCGCCTGCTCCAATAACCTGATGGCTTCGTCAACCTGATTATCCTTAAACCTGTTTGCTTTCTGATCCCAGGGCAAGCCATCTGCCAATCCCCAGGCAGGGTGACCATAGTTATCAAGTAACCCTGCTGCCAGCAGCTCCCTGTTAACGACAAGATTAATAGCCTTGCGAATGGCGAGATCGCTAGTCACTATATTCCCTGCCTGACGATGATCGTCGGTAACAAAAGGTGGTTTTACCGGGAAGCTAACCCCACGTATATCGACACTCTTTACCACCCGCTCTTTCATGCTTCCGAAAGGGAGGCTAACCTGGGAAAGCGGTACAGCAACCACATCAACACCACCGGCACGCGCTCGTGTAACCAGGCTTTCCTGGCTACCAAAGAGAAAGGTAATTCGCTCAAACTCACTTTTAGCGCCGTAATAATAAGGATTGGGTTCAACAATCAGCTGTCGTCCCCGCTGCCACTGCACCCGTTTAAAAGGACCAGAGCCCACCGGCTGAGCGGCATAGTTTTTATCATAAAGGTGTTCAGGAACTATAGCTGTAGTAGCGAGACGTCCCCAGAACAAACTGGAAGGTTGTTTCAGGGTAAACTGAACCTGGTTATCCCCCACGGCTGCAACCGAAGACAACATGGTCAGGTCATTCCTGCCACCACTGGTCATGATTTTACGGAAAGTAAATACGACATCCTGGCTGGTTAGCGGCTGTCCATCTGAAAAAAGTACACCCTTGCGTAACCGGGCATGCCAGACCAGACCATTGTCTGATACCGTAATTTTCTCAGCCAGGTCAGGCTTTAAATTAAGCTGGTTATCCCGCTTAAGTAAGGTGCTTTGAAATAGGGGTGTACCATACATCCCCCAACCGGTCACCGGGTCAAACCCCTGATCAGGTTCTCCCCCTAAAGCCAACACCAATGGCCTGGCTATTGCCAGGCTCGATATTGCCAATAATAAAATAGCCAGGGAACTGCTACGCCAGAATAACCGCTTGATCAACCAGGACATCTAAATACTCGCAGACATCCCCGGCGGGGGGACCGGGAATGGAAACAAAAGGCAAATAATTACAGCTACAGTCGTATCATACGACTTTAGGAGCCTGACCGAGAATAGACTGCTCTACTGCGGTCAGGCTCCTAGCTGTTCATAGCACTGAGCGGCGCAGCATATCTGCCTTAATGCACTTTAGCAATCCGGTATCACAGCGGACGCTATGAAGCTTGCCCGCCCTGCGTAAATCACCGTCAGCCTGCTGGATACTGGCTTCTATTTGCTGCAACTCCATGACGGAAAGTCTGGTTATGTCGTTTAGAGTCACCTCTGATTGCTGAATAGCTTTGGCTAAATAGCCATAAACAGCCCCTTTTGTCAGCGATAACTTATCAGCAATCACTGGTATATCTGCTCCGGACTGAATCAACCCCATCACCTCTTCAGCCGGGTTCTTCTGCTCCAGAACCGGAGACTCTATCCCCTGATAACGACAAATCAGTTCCAGAAAAGCATCGCCGTATTTTTCCAGTTTATATTGGCCAATCCCGGTAATTTTCCCCATCCCCTTTCTGTCAGTGGGCCTGACTCTAAGCATTTCAAACAGGGTTTTATCATTAACAATAATATAAGCTGGCACCCCCTGGTCTTCCGCCATGGAGCGCCGTAATGAGCGCAGTTCCTCCCACAGTTTCTTCTCTGACTCTCGCACAACCACTCGGCCGGTCTCAACGGCAGGCCCTGTCTTCTGTTCAAAAACGGGCTGCTCATAGCGGTCTTTCCGAAACTGAATGGTTTCCTCCCCTCTTAATAAAGGGCGGCAGTTACTGTTAAGACGAAGCACACCATGACCTTCAAGGTCCACATTAATAAAGCTTCTAGCCACCAGCTGCCGGAATACTGATCGCCATTCAGCCTGTTCCAGGTCTTTGCCTATACCAAAGGTTGTGGTTCGGTCATGGCCGTATTGATTCACTTTTGGAGTTGCTTTCCCCATAAGGACATCAACCAGATGAGCGACACCAAAATGCTGCCCTGTCCGATAGATACAGGACAACGCCTTGCGGGCTGCTTCAGTGCCATCCCAGGTGGCAACAGGCTCAATACAGAGATCACAGTGCCCACAATGTTTTTCAAGAGGTTCATCAAAATAATTAAGCAACACTTGTCTTCGACAACTGGTCACTTCGCACAGAGCCAGCATGGCATCGAGTTTTTGCTGCTCAATACGCTGAATCTGCTCACTGGCATTGGAACGCGTCTGCAGCTGGCGCAATAGCACCACGTCCTGCAATCCATAAACCATCCAGGCAGTCGCTGGCAGCCCATCCCGACCTGCCCGTCCGGTTTCCTGATAGTACGCCTCGATACTTCTGGGTAAGTCCAAATGGGCCACAAAGCGCACATCCGGCTTATCAATTCCCATCCCGAAGGCAATGGTTGCAACAATAATCAGACCATCTTCTTTTAAAAAACGCTGCTGGTTCTCTTTACGGTCTTCCGCTGGCATTCCCGCATGATAAGGTAATGCCTTGCGACCATGATCACTCAACCATTCAGCCACCTGCTCAACCCGTCTTCGGGATAGACAGTAAACAATACCTGAATCATCAGGATGCTCTTTTTCCAAAAAGCGCAATAATTGCTGCTTGGCTTGTTTTTTCTGGCTAATACGGTAAAAGATATTGGGCCGGTTAAAGCTATCAACAAACACCCTGGCATTGCCAAGCCCCAGCCGGTCAATTATTTCCTGTCGGGTTCGCCGGTCTGCCGTAGCGGTCAGGGCAATTCTTGGTACATCAGGATAACGATCCTGCAAACGGGATAACTGTAAATACTCAGGACGGAAGTCATGACCCCACTGGGAAACACAGTGGGCTTCATCAATGGCGAATAGACTGATTCGTATCTGATCCAGCTGACGCAGCAGTGATTCTGTTAACAGTCTCTCCGGCGCCACATAGAGCATATCCAGCTCACCCTGATGTATTGCCTGCTCAATCTGCAGTTGGTGCTGATAATCAATACCCGAATGCAAACACTCAGCTTTTATACCCAGTTGCTTCAAGGCACCGACCTGATCTTCCATCAAGGCAATTAGCGGCGAAATCACAATACCCACACCCGCACGTACCAGGGCTGGAATCTGATAACAGAGTGACTTGCCCCCTCCTGTTGGCATCAATACCAGAGCATCACGACCTTCAATGACTTCGCTGATGGCACTTTCCTGAAAGCCCCTGAACGCATCATAACCAAAAACTGTTTTTAAAATTTCATGTGCAGAATCAAACATTGACATACCAATGATATAACCTGTGTCAAAACCAGAGGGGCGCTGGCAACCAGTATACCGGCTTCTGCCAATGCTGACACAATGCTTCTGCACGAGTAGAATGGCCGGTTTTTTAATACAGCATTGCAGAAATATACCCACTGGACTTCAAGATGCTATTAGTTAGCAGGCTCTTGGGATGAACAAGAGCAGGCAACAACAGAGCATCTTCAAAAGCGGCGGGTATAACCAGGAAATACGGATACGTCATTCATTATCCACACTCTTTGCCAATGCTGACACAGGATACCTTTTTATGCAGAACACCTGTTCTACTCTTAAACCGCTGTTAACGAAACATGCTGCTGGCGAAGACCCTATGAATGTTCATAACGTACATGGTTTTCTGACAGCCCTGATGATCTGTCCGGCAGGTATAGATAGGCCGGAAATGTTTGACATCATGCTGGATGGCAAACCATCATTAACCAGCGATGCGAGCAAACAGCTTGATTCCTGCATCTCCAGCCTGGAAGACAGCATTGATCGGGCCTTTAACAGCGAAGAAGGCTTTATACTCTCCTGCGAGTCTGACCTTGACCAGCCAGATGATTCAGCACTGGCAGAGTGGTGCACCGGTTTTATGGAAGGCCATTTTCTGGCTGAAGACAACTGGTTTACAGAACATGAGCAGGAAGTCTGCGAGCTGCTACTGCCTTTAATGCTGGCCTCAGGCCTGTTTAATGAGGAACCAGAGTTTCGGGATATTCTGAAAGACCCTAAGCTGACTGAGGATATGTGCAGCCAGATCCCAGAAGTATTAATGGAGCTTTATCTGATGTTTAATTCGCCGGAAGATGTACACAAAAAAAAGTAAATTTCAGTAAACTCCTTAGTAATTGAACAGCCACGGCTTTCCTGTTGATGCCAATAAACCAAGAAAGCCGACTTTCATATAAATAAGCAAAAAACAAGCGTCAATTATATGGCGCATTTCCTTTTTCTAAAGAAAATCAAACAGGGAAATATTTTTATGAACTACATTTATTAATGTGCCCTCTTTAGCTGACAATCAATAAAATAGAAGAACAGGGGCAAGGATCTTGCAGAACACAATTTAAATTCAAGGAATTGAAAGACAGGGGGCAACATGCCAAATATGGAATTTTCAAGAAGCCAACTAGAGAGCATATATCAACAGGCTCAGAAACTTGATGGAAATGAAGAGGTTGGAATCACTAAAGATCATCAACTGGTTGGAACGAGTGGAAATAAAAAAGTTAAGGCATCAACCTCTACTCTAAAAAAGTTACTAGAAAAAACTTATAAATCACAAGGCCTAAAAAAACCAATACTCTCCAGAAAAATAAAGGCTGCTGAAGTAGTTAGTCTATTAAAGCCACAAATAGAAAGGATGGGTTCAAGGGAAAATCTTTCCGTAACACCAGCATCTTCAATGGAAGATCTTTCTGCATCATCCCTACCGACAAAAGAGCTGTCAGCAGAGTTTATTGACAATCTAAAACATGCAGCCTCAAGCCATAGAGGTAGTAAAAACTGTAAAGATTTACTAAAGGGCATAAGCAGACCTGACCAGCTTGTCCAAATTATGGATGAACTTGGACCTGATGATATATACGGACTTATTCGTGATGCCATAACAGATCTTAACCCAGGCTTTGATCTTGATAACGCAATGGAGACCCATAAACTTTTCCAAGAACAGCTACAAGATAGTACAGCAAACCGCCTCGGTCGATGCGTCTCTGTCTACCAGGGTAAAACAAGTCAGACGGGTAAAAAGCACACCTCTCCCCCTGTTCAAGAAACGAAAGATGAGCCTTCAGGTCTGGGTCTGACTGGCGCAGAGCAATCAATGGTTTCTCAGCTGCAGGAACTAAATGAGGCAAAACACTATGTACAGCTTGCTATTAACAAAGGTGAAAACTTAGAAGGCAAAAAATTCAAGAAAAAAGAATTAGAAAAACTTACAAAAGATCTAACGGAACTAACCAAAAAATTTAACGACCTGAAAGGCGCAACACAAGCGCAAAGTAGCTGGTTTAATGAATCAAATACAGGTAAAGTCTCTGATGCTGCAAAAGAAATGCTATTTGGGCAATTTGCTGAATTGCAAAATAAAAAAAGCCTACTTAGAACTCTAGAAAAAAACCATATAATACCAACAACCCAAGATAAAGCTGCTAAATCATCTAAGGACTTCGATCATGTCGCTAATAGCGGAGAAATGCTAAAAGATTTACTGGATGACCAGACTATTATCGAGTTTAGTAAGGTATCTAGACAATCCCCAGAAAGACAAAAACGCGCAATTGATATCGCTAACTCAAGGCTAGACACAAAACTAGACAACTTACAGAACTCAAAAGACAATGCCGTCGACCCCAGCATACCTTCTGAAATTGATTTTTATAGCGAGGATGAGAAGCGATATCTCACGCTAGATGATCTCAAACACCCAGAAGGCCTTAGCATGGCTCAACGGTCAGCACTACTTGATGGCGTGTCAGGTGCCGTTGCACTGGATCCAAAAGCATCGGATTATAAGTTATCTTTTCGCTTTACAAATACATTAGGCCCTGCTGATACGGGGATTGATATCAAAGACCCCAACAACCCTGATACCAAGGTTCGTTTAAATGCAAATCGGTTCACTGCTAAAAGCGGTGAGCGATATATACCCTGTGAACCCCCTAAAGGTGATCAGGCCAGCGCCAACTATTTCCGTTTAATGGCACAGGAGGGTTCACAGCTGGTACTCAGTCTAACCAGACCTGGAAGCTATTTCAAAGACTCAGACGGTAACACAGTAAAAGGTGACAATACCGACCATCACTTCCCCTCAGAAGTAGGAGAAGAACTTTCTTTTAATGATGGCAGAGTAACAATAAAGATGGACAAAGTGGAAAGTTTGCCATTGACAACATCTGAAAACCCACCAGTAATCAAAAATAAAGGCGTTATTCAGAGTTTCACTGTAAACGTTGATGGCCAAGCGTTTCCCGTAAAACGGATTAATTACACCGGCTGGCCTGACTTTGGTGCCGCACCAGCTAATGAGTTAATTCAATTAAGAAGTACTACCAAAGCCGTCAGCGATGGCATGGGCTTAAACTTGAAAGATAACCCTCTTATGGTGAACTGCCGGGCCAGCCAAGGCCGCACAGGTAACGCGATTACCGCATTTGAAGTCATGGCACAACTGGACCAAAATCCGTCTGGCGAGCACAATATCGGGCAAATGGCAATGCAGACCAGTCTTCAACTCAGAAAAGCACGCGGGCCTGCAATACAGACAAAAGAACAAGCCAGGTCTCCCCTATTGGTAGGCCAACAATACGCAGCATTACTAAAACAAGGGAAAGCTACCTCCCAGGCGAATACAGAGTATATGAACTGGACTCCTCAGCCACAAAACGTTCACCATCCTATACCAAGGAAAAGGGGTCAACAATCCAATGGGCCCCAAACGCCTACCAGCATACCCACAGCCCCGAAATTTGGTCGTATTCCAGAAGAGCAGGCACCGCAAATATCTGCTGCCCAGCAACAGACCGTCGTTAGTCCTACACCTAGAAAAAGGGGCCAACAAGTCAATGAGCAGCCCCCTTCCCCTACAAGTAGCCCCTCAGCTCCTAAATTTGGCCGTACTCAAGAAGAGAAAGCGCTGGATACGACAGATTCAGCTCCATCACCCTCACCTAATAAGAAAGTAGGGCCACAAACAAGGCCCAAGCCTCTCACAAGGCAGAAACCTACCAATATGAAGGCTGTTACTAGCATTCCTCCAGAAACATTAGCCAGCATGAAAGAAAAGATTCAATTAGGTGGACCTCTCATTAATCCTGATGGTTCTTTAAAGACTGATATAGAAACATGGAAAAATATGTTAAGAACTTTAGACTACGAATCTATTAAGACATTAGCAGCACTTAACACATCAGACCTTAATAAAAAAACAGGAAAAGAATATATTTATAGCCTTAACGTTAGAACATCGGCACAAGAAGTATCTGCAGAAAAAAAGATTGAAACTTATATTAAGGAAGGAAATACCAAACCAGCATGGGATTTTCTTGCCCTGGAAGATGAAGACGGGGGTCGATATAAAAATGGCTCTACTTTAGGCAATGCCGCAAGGGAAAGACTCAGGATCATTGAACAGAATATGAAAGAAGAGTAAAACCAAAACAAGTAGGCTGTTCTAGGTAGTTACCTTATCCTAGAGCAGCTATTAAAAAACCCATACATACTTTAGTTCTATAGAAAAATACAGTTAGCCACCTCACCTCCCAAACTTTTAAAAAATACTTTATCATTTAAAACACTTCTTTTCTTATAAAAAAATAACAAAAATCTAACCTGCTGCCATTTTAAACAATAAAGTCTAATACAAAAGTCTTATTAATTAAAAATATAAACCCATTATTATATAGATCAAGAATCGACATGATTTTACAAACAAAGGATTCAGGTAATGAAAAGCAATGATATCAAAACAGTCAGCCCACAACAGGCACTACAGGCACTACAGGCACTACAGGAAATACAGTCCTCTTCAGAGGAGTACAATAAATACTACAGCTCGAATGAATCTGGTTTTTTGCAAAATGCCGTTAAATTTTTCAGTCGATTAGTTTACCCTCAACAATCGAAAAAAGCGCTTACAAATCATATCAAAGCTTTACAGGAAGGATTTCGAGCTAGCGGACAACAAGAGAATAAAAAACTTGCCGAAAGAACCGCTAGTAAAATTAGCAGTAGTGAACTAACGAGTATAAGAATAGAATTAGAAGCAAAGCTAAAAGCAAATACAACTACAGCGTTAGACCATACACCACAAACAGCTTCAAGAACATCAGATAAACAAACTGTCAGTGTATTACCTTATATACATCGTAAAGAGGAACCTACTCAGTATGCAGAAATAAAAGGATTTAAGTCTAACACCCCAACACTAAACTCTCTTAACAATAACTCAAGTGAAAGGGGGCCTCTTACTCGTAGCGATGAATCTCTTAATTACATAGCGCTAGAGATGCATCAAGCACCACACAATCATTCTGACTATGAAGATATTGACCAAACTGAATTGCCTTCCAGTAATTCCGATTACGAAGACATCGACCAATACCGTCGAGAGCATATACCAGCAAAAGAGACAAATGATAACAACCGGTCTGTTACTTTCGGTATAACTCAAAAAGCAAGCATCACTACTCCTATCGAGCAGTCCGATAGCGTATCTACCGAAGCTCCATCAACGACTGCCTTATACGCTGTTCCAGAAAAACCAATACCTTTGCTTAGAAAAGCAAAGAAATTACTTCATACCACAGCTGATGGAAAGAAGTCGTTAGCAGCAGATAAGAAAAGCGCTTTTGAGCAACTTTTAGATCACCGTTTGATCAAGGCAGATCATATTAAAGACTCTTTCCTGAAAGAAGGGGGAAATACGTTAAGCCTAGATCCAGAAACACTATCAATCATTCATAAGGCCTATGGTAAGAAACGTGCATTTGAAGCTTTTCAGGCGAATAAAGAGACTGCACGTAAAACCATAGAGGACAAGGGATATACCAAAACTGTTAATGCAGCCGCTTTGGCTGAATTAACACGACTAGGTGCACCAGAAAATGTGGTAAAAGCTGAAAAAAACAAAACAAAAATTCCAAAACCACAGCTATTACCAAAGCCTGTTGTGCAAAAGAAGCCCATACTTGATCAGACTAACAAAAAGTCTATAACTCCTTTTAACTCTATTGATACAGAACGCTCTCAATCTGCCATTACCAATGAAAAGGCAGTAATGGAAAGCATGCCACAAGAGCGTGTACAACCGACAAACCCTAATGATAGGGTTGAAAAAGCCATAGTTGATTATATAAACGGAGATATAGAACTTAAGGATATTAGTAAGTCTCTTGGTAAACTCACAAAAATACAGAAAATGTCACTACAACATGAGCTACCTACCTACAGAGAACGCTATGCAAAGCACTCTAAAAAGATAGAGAGCATTGCATGGGCTGTTAGCGAAGCATTAAATACTTCGAACAGGCCTCAGTCAGCCATAGATCCCGACAAACGCCGGCATATAGACCCAACACAATCATAATTTCAACAAAACCGGCCTCTGGCCGGTTTTTTGATCCCCCAATCCTAAGACGGAATCCCATCCAGCGTATCCAGCACATCTTCCAATGTAGCGATGGTCTGGCGTAATACCTTTTGGTAGTCGTTGACTGTTATGGGTTTAGAGTTGGGCTGAACAGTACCACGGGCCTTTTGTTCAGCAGCTTTAGTTTTTTTAGTGCGGCTACTTAACTGACTGCGCGCACCATCAATGGTAAAGCGCTGATCATAAAGCAGGCTGCGAATATGACGGATAAGGATAACATCATTGCGGCGGTAGTAACGTCGGTTACCCCGCCGCACCGGGTTCAGTTGTTTGAACTCCTGTTCCCAGTAACGCAAAACATGGGTTTTAACCCGACACAAATCGCTAACTTCACCAATGGTGAAGTAGCGTTTTTCGGGGATAACCGGAAGCTCACTCGTCCTGAGTTCGTTCTCCAGCATAGCTTTCAACTCTTGCCCTGAGTTTCTGGCCAGGCTTAAACGTCACAACCCGGCGGGGTGTTATCGGTATTTCCTCACCGGTCCTTGGATTACGGCCTGGCCGTGCGCTTTTATCCCGCAAGTCAAAATTACCGAAACCGGACAGCTTAACCTGCTGATTTTTTTCAAGAGCCTGACGGACCTGCTCAAAAAACAACTCGACCATATCCTTGGCTTCTCGTTTATTTAGTCCCAGCTCTTCATTGAGCCGTTCAGCCATATCGGCTTTTGTCAGTGCTCCCATCGTCCTACTTCCTTAAGCTTGCATTGAAATCCCGTTCCAGCCTGACAACAACCTCCTCCATAAGCTGGTTAACTTCCTCATCTTTTAGAGTGCGGGAAGGATGCTGTAAGGTCAAGCCCAAAGCGAGACTCTTGTGCCCTTCTTCAATTCCCTTGCCGGCATAGACATCAAATACCCAGACTTCCTTAAGGAGCTCAGCCCCCTGTTCCCGGATGGCCTGGCAAAGGCTGTCAGCAGCAATTTCCTCTGCGACTGTGAGCGCCAGATCACGACGAACTTCCGGGAACTTAGACAATGATTCAAAACGGGTTACCTGCCCACAAATCACTTCATTAAGATCCAACTCTGCCAGATAAACATCCGCTGGCACTCCCATTTTCTTGGCCAGAGAAGGATGAATAGCTCCCATATGACCAATCAGCTGGTCACCCTTATAAACTGCAGCACACTGACCAGGATGCATGGCATCATGTTCGCCCTTGGCAAAACGGAAGCTGCTCTGTGCACCACCCAAGGCCAATAGGGCTTCCATATCACCTTTAAGATCATAGAAGTCAGCTTTCTCACGGCCACCATCCCAGCCTTCGGGGTGACGGTTACCGGTAATGACTGCAGCCAGCTTCATATCCTGTTTGATAGCATCTTGCTTGAAGGTTTCGCCTTCCTGAATAAAGGTTAACCCTGTTTCAAACAGACGTACCCGGCTTTGCTGACGGTTAAGATTGTAACCAACGGTTTTTACCAAACCAGGCAACAAGGACGTTCTCATTACCGACAGATCACTGGCAATAGGGTTAGCCAGAGCAACAGCCTCACGCTTGGGGTCAAACAGGCTATGCAGCTTTGGATCAATAAAGCTGAAAGATACTGCTTCCTGATAACCACGCCCAACCAGTACACGACGAAGATCTGATTCCTGAATTTGAGCCTCATCTACCTGCTTCATTTTCAGCAGTGCAGTTGGAGTCGTCACAGGCAGGTTGTTATAACCGTAAATACGGCCCAGTTCTTCTACCAGATCTTCTTCAATAGCAATATCAAAGCGCCAGCTGGGAATTGCAACCTGCCACTTTGTACTCTCTGCTCCTTCAATGACCTTCATAGCCAAACCAAGGCGAGTTAGCAGTGCTTCGATATGACTGTCTTCAATCGCTACCCCCAGCAGAGAAGTCACTTTTTCAGAGCGCAGCTTAACTTCTTTCAACGTTGGCAGATGTTCTTCACTTGCCGCCTCAGTGATCGGCCCGGCTTCGCCACCACAGATTTCAAGAATCAGTGAGGTCGCCCGTTCGATTGCACAATGTTGCAGCTGAAAATCAACACCCCGCTCAAAACGGTGGGAAGAGTCCGTATGCAAGCCATAAGAGCGTGCTTTACCTGCAACACTGATAGGATTAAAGAAAGCACTTTCCAGGAAAATATGACGGGTTTCAGCATTAACACCGGAACCTTCTCCCCCCATCACACCCGCAATCGCCAGCGCTTTTTGCTCATCGGCAATCACCAGGGTTTTATCATCCAGTTCAACTTCCTGGCCGTCGAGTAATACCAGTTTCTCACCGGAATCAGCCATACGCACCTGGATAGAACCAGACAGCTTTTCCAGATCAAAACCATGCATTGGCTGACCCAGCTCCAGCATCACATAATTGGTAACATCCACAACCGGGTCAATGGAACGAATACCGGAGCGACGCAGGCGCTCAACCAGCCACAATGGTGCAGCTTTACTAACATCAACATTATTGATTACCCGGCCCACATAACGGGGACAGGCTTCTTTCGCAACAACATTAACAGCAAAAGTGGACTCACTGTCTATCGGCGCATCTGAAACAGTTTCTTCAGTCACTTCAGCTAGGAAATTAGCACTGACTTCTCGAGCCAGACCAATAATGCCCAGACAATCGCCCCGGTTAGGGGTCAAATCTACATCAATAATGCTGTCATCCAGCTTCAGGTATTCACGGATATCCTGGCCAATCGGTGCATCAACAGGCAACTCCATCAAACCGTCAGAGGAGTCCGCCATGCCCATCTCTTCTTCGGCACAGAGCATACCGAAAGATTCAACACCACGGAGTTTGGCCTTTTTGATTTTAAAATTGCCGGGCAGAACTGCACCAATGGTCGCAAAAGGTGCTTTCAGGCCCACTCGGGCATTGGGCGCACCACACACTACCTGAAACTCCTCAGAGCCGGTGCTTACTTTTGTCACCCGCAGTTTATCGGCATCTGGATGCTGCTCACAGGCAACGATCTCGCCCACAACAATCCCGAAAAATTCTGCTGCTACCGGCTCAACACCATCAACCTCAAGACCCGCCATGGTGATTTTGTCGACCAGTTCCTGGGTACTGGCCTCAATATTGACCCACTGGCGTAACCATTGTTCACTGAACTTCATTATTTCTACCTAAAACGCGTTAACCAAAAACCTTAAGTCGTACTTCTTCACATCACTCTTCAGACAGAGAAGCCAAAGCACGCTTTACTTGAACTGATTCAGAAAACGCAGATCATTCTCGAAGAACTGCCTGAGGTCATTGACACCATAGCGCAGCATGGCAAAACGCTCGACACCCAGACCAAAAGCGAAGCCGGTATATTTCTCGGAATTAATACCGCAGTAGTCAAATACCTTGGGGTGCACCATGCCACAACCTAACACCTCCAGCCATTTCACAGAGCCATCGGCATTCCGGCCCCATTCAATATCCACTTCAGCAGAAGGCTCTGTGAACGGGAAGTAAGAGGGACGGAAACGAACCTGCAGGTCGTCACGCTCAAAGAAGACTCTCAGGAAGTCACTCAGCACGCTTTTCAAATCGGCAAAGCTCACCTTTTCTGCCACATAGAGACCTTCAACCTGATGGAACATCGGGCTATGGGTCTGGTCAGAGTCACAACGATAGACCTTGCCAGGACAGATAATGGCCACTGGTGGCTTCTCTTTATCCTTGACGAAACGCTCCAGCGTGCGGATCTGAACCGGTGAGGTGTGGGTTCTCAGTACCGTGCTGTCATCAAAATAGAACGTATCATGCATCGCACGAGCAGGATGATGCTCAGGGATATTCAGGGCCTCAAAGTTATGATAATCGTCCTCAATCTCTGGGCCTTGCTCCACAGAAAAGCCAATACGGCCAAAATAATCGGTAATCCGCTCCATGGTCCGGGTGATAGGGTGAACCGTACCCAAAGCCTGGCCACGGCCAGAAAGGGTTACATCAATGGTTTCGCTAGCCAACTTTGCCGCCAGCGCTTGTTCTTCAATCGCTGCACGGCGACTGTTAATAGCTTCCTGAACCTGCTGCTTGGCAACATTAATCCGGGCTCCCGCTTTTGGGCGTTCTGCAGGGGACAGTTTCCCCAAGCCTTTCAGCAATGAAGTCATTTCGCCCTTCTTGCCTAAGTAGCGAACACGAATTTCGTCCAGACCAGCAATATCACTGGCTTGCTCAACAGCACTCAAGGCGCTGTCAACAATTGGATTTACAAGGCTATCCAGATTCTCCATGGGTCTCTCGGCAGGCTCTCGGTGGAGGGGGTATATGTCAAAAATGCCTCATCAGGGGGCGCTCTTTACCTTTTACCCCGTACATTAAAAAAGCAAACCGCAAATTCTAGCGTTTGCTAGCTAGTTTGGGTAGAGAGGGTTCTCCAAACTGTCAAAAAGTACCAGATTTATTTAGAATCTCGGGCTCCTAAAAACACACTATTAATAATTAATGCAAATTACTGTAAACACCAAGCCTATGGTTCTGGACACCCCAGCGACCCTGGACAACTTGCTGGAACAGCTAAACCAGCCAAAACATGGCATAGCTTTGGCTGTCAACCGGCAAATTATTTCCCGTTCCCAGTGGGCCAGCCATAAAGTCACAGAGGGTGACGAAATTACCCTTATTACAGCCACAGCAGGCGGCTAACTGCCCCTTTTTATTTTGCCAACCATTCAAGACCTAGACGACACCAGTATGCTGACCATTTCTAACCGATCATTTAAATCACGGCTATTTGTAGGAACAGGAAAATTCCGCAGCAGCAACAATATGATCGAGGCAATCAAAAGCTCAGAAAGCGAGCTGGTTACCATGGCGCTTAAACGGGTTGACCTTGATCAACAACAAGATGACATTCTTTCACCGCTGGTCGCTGAGCAAATAAACCTGCTGCCCAATACATCCGGCGCAAAAAATACTGAAGAAGCAGTTTATGCTGCACAACTGGCTCGTGAAGCCCTGCAAACCCGCTGGCTGAAACTGGAAATTCACCCAGATCCCAAATACCTTCTGCCTGATCCTATTGAAACATTAAACGCTTGTGAGCAGCTGGTGAAAATGGGCTTTATAGTGATGCCCTATGTCCATGCGGACCCTGTTCTTTGCAAACGACTCGAAGAGGTCGGAGCAGCCGCTGTTATGCCATTGGGCGCACCGATTGGCAGCAACCTGGGCCTGAAAACCAAAGAATTCCTGCAAATTATTATTGAGCAAAGCAATGTACCGGTAGTGGTTGATGCTGGTATAGGTTCGCCCTCTGATGCTGCGCAGGCAATGGAGATGGGCGCTGATGCCGTATTGGTTAACACCGCCATCGCTGTTGCCAACAACCCCAAAGAAATGGCCATGGCCTTTAAGGAAGCGGTTATTGCAGGCCGAAGGGCCTATAAGGCTGGCCCCGGTGCACGGTCATTAACAGCGCAAGCCAGTAGCCCCCTGACTGCATTCCTGGATAACTGATCATGTCATTTCTTGAAACCTACAATAACTTGAGCTGGGACCAGCTCAAGATGACCATTTCAGGAAAAACAACAGCCGACGTTGAGCAAGCATTAGGTAGCAACCGATTGTCCCACGACCAGTTTCTGGCCCTGATTTCCCCCGCTGCAGAGCCCTATCTTGAAAGACTTGCCCAAAAAAGCCTGGCACTAACCCGCCAGCGTTTTGGCAATACCATCCAACTTTACATCCCTCTCTATCTATCCAACAAATGCACCAACATTTGCACCTATTGCGGATTTAGCATCGGCAACAAAATTCGCCGCAAAACCTTATCCATGGATGAGCTTGACCGGGAAGTAGCTGCTATAAAGGCACTGGGGTTTGACCATATATTACTGGTTACCGGTGAAGCCCAGGGCACCGTAGGCGCCGCTTACTTTAGGGAGGTGATCAAACGTATACGCCCTCATTTTTCCCATATCAGCCTCGAAGTCCAGCCTCTAGAGCAGGAAGAGTATCAGTCACTCATGACAGAAGGTCTGGATGCCGTACTGGTCTATCAGGAAACCTATAATCGACCGGCCTATAACCAGTATCACTTGCGCGGTTCAAAAAAAGATTTTGACTACCGCCTTAAAACTGCAGACCGGCTTGGACAGGCAGGTATAGATAAAGTAGGCATTGGTGCTCTGATTGGGCTGGAAGACTGGCGTACTGACGCAGCATTTGTCGCTGCTCATTTGGACTATCTGGAAAAAACATATTGGCGAACACGATACTCTTTGTCGTTCCCAAGGTTACGCCCCTGTGAGGGCGAGTTTCAGCCAGTTTCCATTATTTCAGACAAACAGCTGGTTCAGCTAATCTGCGCCTACCGTCTGTTTAAGCCCGAGGTCGAACTCTCGCTTTCTACTCGGGAGTCTGAGCATTTTAGAGACAATGTTTTGCCGTTAGGCATTACTACTATGAGCGCTTATTCCAGCACTCAGCCCGGAGGCTATGCCGATAGAAAAACAGCAGATCTGGAACAGTTTGCAATTGATGATGGTCGCCACCCGCTTGAGATAGCTGCAGCCATAAAATCAAGAGGACTGGAACCCGTCTGGAAAGACTGGAATCAATGCTACGGTCGCTGACCGTAGCATCATCCTAAGCATTCACTACAAAAAACGCATCTGTTTGATATTCTAAAAACCGACAAACACTGATTATCTAGGGGGCATTCTCAATTAGACATGTGACCAGCCAGCCATGATAAGCCATGCTGCCTTGTACGATTTGAACAAGGAACCACCCTGCACTGCGTCGTACGCCTTGCCTGAATGCTTGTGCGAGGAACTGGTCTCATGGCTAATTGAGAACGCCCCCTAGTGCCTTGGTAAAATATGGAGGACAGCCATGAGTATCGACGACTACGCACTCTTTCAAAAAGAAATGCAGGATGTCACTCCGATCAGAAGCACAACCAAAGCCAATATCCAGAAACGGCAGACATCCACTCCCGGGCAACTGATTCGTAGAGCAGCAGCGCAGGAAGATCTTGCCGATCCCAATTTTTTATCTCTCGACAATCCCAAGAAGGTAAACCCGCATGATTTGTTAGTCTGGAAAAAGGCTGGCATACAGGAGGGTGTATTTAAAAAGCTAAGGCTTGGTAAATATGAAATTGACGCTCGTCTTGACCTTCATATGAAATCTGCCAGAGAAGCAAGACAGGATATTTTTCAATTTATTAACGACTGCCAGAAAATGGAGCTGAGAACCGTTCTTATCGTTCACGGAAAAGGAGACAACAGCCGCTCACCTGTTAAATTGAAAAGCTATATATTAACTTGGCTACCCCAGTTTGAATCAGTACTTGCTTTGCATAGTGCTCAAAGAGAGCATGGGGGTAGTGGTGCCACTTATGTGCTGCTTAGAAAAAGTGAACGGGAAAAACAAGAAAACCGGGAGCGTCACGCCCGTAAGCAACCATAAAATACCTCTCCATTTTGATTGCATAAAAAAACCTTGCCCAAATGGACAAGGTTTTTTATGTTAACCGGGCTTTTAAAGGATTAGGCCAGAGCAGCCTTTGCCTTTTCAACCAGCTGACCGAAAACGGCCTTCTCGTGAACAGCCAGATCAGCCAGAACCTTACGGTCGATCTCAATCGCAGCCTTCTTCAGACCAGCGATGAAGCGGCTGTAGGACAGGCCGTTGATGCGAGCACCAGCGTTGATACGGGCAATCCACAGAGCGCGGAACTGACGCTTGCGCTGACGACGGTCACGGTAAGCGTACTGACCAGCTTTGGTTACAGCCTGCTTGGCTACGCGGAATACGCGGGAACGCGCACCGTAATAACCTTTAGCCTGCTTAAGAACTTTCTTGTGACGACGACGTGCAATGACGCCACGCTTGACACGAGCCATGAGTTATCTCCTGAAAAAATGAAAAAAAGCGATTAGTCGCGCAGCATACGCTTTACGAGACCCACGTCAGCGGGAGATACCAGAGAGGTACCACGCAGCTGACGCTTACGCTTGGTAGTCATCTTGGTCAGGATGTGGCTCTTGAACGCGCCTTTGCGCTTGTAGCCGGAAGCAGTTTTCTTGAAACGCTTCGCGGCGCCACTGTTGGTTTTCATCTTTGGCATGAAAAACACTCCGCATTTGGGTCATCCCGCAGGATGCCGAAATTTTAATAAATAGTAATCGCAATAAAAAACCGGCTACGTCGTCTTTAGCAAGAAGTCCGCAGCCGGTTTTATATGAACGGATTACTTCTTCTTTTTCGGGGCAATCACCATGATCAGCTGACGGCCTTCCATCTTTGGAAACTGTTCAACGGTGCCAACTTCCAGCAGGTCTGTTTGAACCCGCTTCATCAGCTCCATGCCCAGCTCCTGGTGAGCCATCTCTCGGCCACGGAAACGAAGGGAAACCTTCGCCTTGTTGCCCTCAGTCAGGAAACGTACCAGGTTGCGCAGTTTGACCTGATAATCCCCATCTTCAGTACCCGGGCGAAATTTGACTTCTTTCACCTGGGTTTGAACCTGTTTCTTCTTCGCCGCGGCTTTTTGCTTCTTCGTCTCGTACTGATGCTTGCCGTAGTCCAGGATCTTACAGACCGGCGGTTCGCTGGTTGCATTAATTTCAACCAGATCCAGCCCCGCTTCCTGGGCCATGGTCAAAGCGTCACGCAAATCGACAATGCCGACCTGATCACCTTCGGCGCCAATCAGGCGGACTTCTTTGGCACGGATATTTTCATTAATCGGCGCTTTCTGAGGGCGACGATCACGGAAGCTGTTACGTCTGATAGGGGTATCTCCTGTATAAACATCAAGAAGCGAGCCGGGTTATCAGTGGAATAATACATAAACCCGATCCACCAGAAGCCGCTATAAGCGTAGAAGATGAGCCTTGCTCCAAATGGAGCCAGGCTTCTTGTTAATCGCTACAGCAGCCATTACACACTACTGTCAGCTCTCAGCTGAACGACGGCCACGCATTGCAATGTCCGTTTCCAGCCGATCAATAAACGCTTCTATTGGCATGACACCAAGATCTTCACCTTTGCGGGTTCTCACCGCAACAGTTTGATTTTCCATTTCCTTATCACCAATAACCAGCAGATAAGGTACTTTCATCAAGGTGTGCTCGCGGATTTTAAAGCCGATCTTCTCGTTTCTCAAGTCCGCGTTTACCCTAAATCCACTTTCTGACAAAGTATTTTGCAATTCACGGGCATAATCGCACTGTCTATCGGTGATATTCAGGATGGCAACCTGGGTTGGAGCCAGCCATGGCGGCATAGCACCTTCGAAATGCTCGATCAGAATACCGATGAAGCGCTCAAACGATCCCAGAATAGCTCTATGCAACATGACCGGGGTCTTACGCTCACCGCTTTCATCCACATATTCTGCACTCAAGCGGCCTGGCATGGAGAAATCGACCTGTACGGTACCACACTGCCAGACCCGACCGATACAATCTTTCAGAGAAAATTCGATTTTAGGGCCATAGAAAGCACCTTCACCCGGTAGTTCTTCCCAGGGCAAGCCTTTCGCATCAAGGGCCTCTGCCAGCGCTTTTTCAGCCTTGTCCCAAATTTCATCCGATCCAACCCGCTTTTCTGGGCGAGTAGACAGCTTATAAATCAGACTGGCACGATCAAAACCAAAGTCATCATAGACTTCATGGAGAAAATCGATAAAGGAAGAGACTTCAGACTGAATCTGATTTTCAGTCACAAAAATATGGGCATCATCCTGGGTAAAGCCTCGAACTCGCATAATCCCGTGGAGCGCTCCAGAAGGCTCATTCCGGTGGCAGGAGCCAAACTCCGCCAGACGCATAGGCAGGTCACGGTAGCTCTTCAGCCCCTGATTAAAGACCTGTACGTGACAAGGGCAGTTCATCGGCTTGATGGCAATGTCCTTGTCCTCGGAATTGGTGGTGAACATGTCATCCTTGAACTTGTCCCAGTGACCGGATTTTTCCCACAGAGTGCGCTCTACCAGCTGAGGCGTCTTGATCTCTTGATAGCCATGCGCTTTCTGCTTTTTACGCATGTACTGTTCCAGTTCCTGGTAGATAGCCCAACCGTTGGGGTGCCAGAAGACCATGCCGGGCGCTTCTTCCTGCATGTGGAACAGGTCGAGCTTTTTAGCCAGCTTGCGGTGATCCCGCTTTTCCGCTTCTTCCAAGCGCTTCAGGTAAGCCTTAAGCGCTTTTTTATCTTCCCAGGCTGTACCATAAATCCGGGTCAGCATTTCATTGCTGGAGTCACCCCGCCAATAGGCACCAGCCACTCGCATCAGTTTAAAGGCTTTGATCTTGCCAGTAGAAGGAACATGGGGACCACGGCAAAGATCCATCCACTGCCCCTGGCGATAGACAGAAATTTCTTCGGACTCTGGCAGGTCATTAATGATTTCGACCTTATACTCTTCACCCAAAGCCTTAAAGGCACTGACTGCTTCAGAACGGCTCATTACCACCCGTTCAATGGCCATATCCTGCTTGGCTAATTCGTCCATGCGCTTCTCGATTTTTTCCAGATCTTCTGGCGTAAAGGCACGCTCATAGGAAAAATCATAATAGAAGCCACTATCAATCACAGGACCAATAGTAACCTGAGCACCCGGATATAAGTCCTGCGTTGCCATTGCCAACAAATGGGCAGTGGAGTGACGGATGATATCAACGCCTTCTTCATCACGAGAGGTGATAATGGCAAGCTCAGCATCATCTTTAATGGGGGTACTGGCATCCACCAGCTGACCATTGACTCGACCAGCCAGGGTCGCTTTAGCAAGACCAGGACCGATATCCTGGGCAACTTCCATCACGGAAACAGCATCAGCAAACTCGCGCTTGCTGCCATCGGGAAGCGTAATTACGGGCATAAGGAGGTATCCTTTGATTTCATAAGACAGATTTTCAGTGGCAACCCATACCAGGAGCTGCATGTTGTTTGCTCATTGCAACCCATACCAAGGGCTGCGAGTCGTGATCCAGTTTACTCCCATACGAAGGGGCTGGCTGGATTTTTTTACTTATATGCCACAAACTTTCATGATATGAAGCTTAATTATTATATAGAGAGGTTATCTGGATGAGGCAAAACTAGTATTCTTTTATTCAGCCACTATTGGTCTGTCCTTAACTCGTATTTATTTATCTGTACTAGCTAAATTAAAACAATTTCATTTATATATCAGACCAACGTTAGGATGCACACTCAAGAAGCTTCTATAATAATTCGCCTCTATTTGAAGTCTAATACCTCGATTAGAAAAATCTACAATACAAAGTCCTATATAGTAAGCTTTCAAGTGCAGAAACAAAAAACATAATCATTGACAATCATACTTCAGGAACTCACGGACTAAACGGCAATCGCTCCAGCCTAACCGATATACTTGCTAATCATATTCACCCCCAGTTGGTCGAACAGGAGCATCATTCTACTCAAAAACCATGATACACTCTTTACCTTGTACCGCTATGTGGCACTAAACCTTGCTGCCTCTAGTATCCCTTTTCTATTGATTCAGACAACAGCTGTAGCGATAATCAAACTATATACCATCTGATAACCAGGTCATATATATCAATTGCATGGTCACCTTCGAATACTGACACAGACCTTTTACAGTAACTGTAGCAGGAGAGCAAGTACTTCATAGCTTGTTATTGATAGATCTCCTGACTGAAGTGTCTTCTTTCGATGCACAATACTGCAATGTTGTCTCAAATGACGTTTTTATGTAGAGCTTCCCGGTCAAGACAGATACCCACCTAGGAATGAATCAAATAGCCGCTAGTAAAATCTGAAAAATATGTTTTATAAGAATACCGATTCGAACTAGATATTCGAGCAGTAGTGAGTTCACATCGACTAGAAGACGATTCAACAGGAGATATCTGCTCTAAATTTGTACATGTCAACCCATTAAAAACAGACTGGCCTGAAACACTCCCTGGTCTACGGTATTGCGGGCAAAAATACGGACCAAACAAGCCCCTAATGACTCACAATTAGATCATGAACGTACAAGTCAATAGCATAGGACTGTTATATAACAAATGGAAGAAATTGAACAACATTTTTTCAATACTTGATGAAGAACAACAGTCATGCTTGCTAAATTTGCTTAGAGTAATTGAGTTTCAGTGCAAACTATCATCTTTTGAATCAGGCACATGCAGAAGACAGAAAAAAGGTACAAATACTCATGCAAGGGCGAATAGAAATGAGTAAAGGTCAAACATGGGAGTTTGAGTGATGAGTTTCTTACAATCTTTAGGTAAAAGAAAAATTTTTAACTTTAACAGTCTTATTGATACATTTAGCGAGATCATTAAATGAAAATACTCAAGCAGCAATGCTTTTAAGAAAAATAGAGTTCGCCTGCTTAAACATGGCATTTCGATATTACAAGAACCGTCAGCATCTATCACATGTCTACAAACACTGTCAACAACATAGAGGTGATGTTAACATTATTCTGAACTAGATGAAAAAGATTTAAAAAAAATACTAGAAAATGTCGAAAGATTGTTTCCTGCAATATTCATCTTAATTGCAAACTAGGAATTATAGCTACTGAGCCAATTCTATACCACATAACAAGTCGATACTTTCTTTGCCCAAAAAAGCTTTGAAAGCCCGGTATAATAATGGCCTAACGGGTATCACACCTATAGCCAATGGTTGCAACAAGCACTCCAATGGCTCTCAAACTATCACTCTTTCAAACTGCAGTACCCTGAATATTCATGACCGGCAACCGACCTGATACTGACGACTATTTTTCTCTCTTTCTTGACGACACCCCTTTACTGGATGTTCGTTCTCCCTTTGAGCATGGCAAAGGTACCTTTCCCTGTGCAATAAATGCCCCAATTCTAGACAACGAGCAACGGGTGTTAATCGGCACTTGTTACAAAAAACAGGGGCATGATGCTGCGGTCAGACTGGGACAGCAACTGGCTACAGAAGAGGTCAGAAACCGGCGCATGAATAGCTGGATAAACTTCGTTAAAAATAACCCCAGTGGTTACCTTTTCTGCTTCAGGGGTGGAGAACGCT
The DNA here is from genome assembly GCA_965224475.1 of Endozoicomonadaceae bacterium. Taxonomy (GTDB): domain Bacteria; phylum Pseudomonadota; class Gammaproteobacteria; order Pseudomonadales; family Endozoicomonadaceae; genus Endonucleibacter. The sequence continues at coordinate 728,508 of CBDCZK010000006.1, forward strand.
CGCATATCACCCAGGCCTGGCTTAAAGAAGCAGGGTACGACTATCCGCTGGTAAAAGGTGGTTACAAGGCCATGCGGAACTTCCTGCTAGAACAGCTGGAACAATCTATTGAGCGCTGCAATATTATTATCCTGAGTGGAAAAACCGGTACAGGAAAGACCCGCTTACTGCATCGACTAGACGACAGCATCGACTTGGAAGGTATTGCCAATCACCGTGGCTCCAGCTTTGGCCGGCGAGTTGGTGGCCAACCCACACAAATTGACTTTGAAAACCAGTTGGCCATTGCTTTTCTGAAACACCTGCAGTTGAAACCAGGCAGACCTATTGTCCTTGAGGACGAAAGTAAACTGATTGGCCGCTGCAGCCTGCCTCAGTCCCTTAGAGACAAGATGCAGGCTTCACCAGTGATCCTTTTGGAAGAGTCTATCGAAAAACGTGTTGAAATTGGTGTACAGGAATACATTACAGACAATTTAAATGACCTGAAAAACAGTGACCAGGATAAAAACAAAGCACTTGAAATGCTGGTTGATGGTTTGCGCGACAGTTTATTCAGAATCAGAAAACGTTTGGGTGGATTAAGATACCAACAACTCTGCGATCTACTGGAAACAGCAATCACAACCCATAGCAACCAGTCAAACACCGAAGGTTATAAACCATTAATTGCCGCTTTATTGACCGAATACTATGACCCTATGTATGACTACCAGCTAAAGCAAAAACAGGGTGAGATCATCTTCAGGGGAGATAGCGAAGCTATCGCAACAAGCTACGCACAGCTTACTCAGGCCTGAAACGACCGATTTGCTGTTTTAAGTTGAGAATAGAGATACAGGGCAGCAGCCAGGCTGATCAACGCTGCCCACTCCATTCTGGCAGGAAAATGCCCTGTTGCAATAAAAACAAACAATGCTGAAAGCAGCGGCAAACAGATATTAAACCGGCTCATGACAACCGGGTTACCACTCCTTGCATTATAACGCCAGAGCACCTTGACAACTAAGGTACCCAGAAAGCCACTGACAACAGTGCACAACCAGAATAGACGCCAGCGACCAGGTTCGTGGTGTGCATAAAATAAATGAAATAATGAGTCTTCCAGATGACCTAAAGGAAGTAACAGCAATAAACAGGGTATAACAGCCAAACCTGAAACCAGGAGATGATCACTATCATCCAGTGAGCGTATCAATCCCAGGTATTTTCTTTGCATATTGGCATGACATAAATAAAAGCCCGTCGCCAAGAGCAGAAAAAACAGACCCGACACCAGGCACTCTTTTTCACCGCAATCACACACCGTAAAAATGACAGCAAGAGAAACCAACGCAATCATCACAGCGTTGCGAGGGTCTTTTCTCAGCTCTGTTTCATACATAAGACAACACAGAATCGGCAACACACCCAACATAACACAGGCAGGAAAAGGGCCTATTGCATGAATGGAAGCCACCAGCAACAAATAAAACAGCACATGACCAATGCAGGCAATCAGCAAATGATGCTGTAACGTTTCCCGCCTTAACCGAAATAGTGTATCCAGGCGAAAAGGAAGAACTACCAATGTTGCCAGGCCAAAAACCAAAAACCGGCCAAAAACAATATCAACAGCAGAAAAATCAGGTAACCAAAAAGGAACAACTAGCGGCAAACTCCATAGTACAGACAAGAGTACCCCATGAAAAAAAACTTTTGACATAAAAGAATTCAGAGCTCCAGCTGGAATCGCCATCAATAAAGAGTGAAATTCACCAGAATAGTTCAAATTTTGGATAATTCACTTTGCTGCTTTACATCAAAGAAACCCCCCGCAACTCATTCCATATCAGCTTATGAAATCAGCAATCATGCTGCATTTTCTGCTTATGGCTGTTTGTTATAGGATCTCACCTGTTTTATTAAAAATATGAAAAAACAGGAAAAATAACAGTGAATCAGGATTTCGATACTGTAATTGACCGCAGTCAGACCGCCAGCCTCAAATGGGACCGCTATAAAAACAAAGATGTTATTCCTCTCTGGGTAGCTGACATGGATTTCCGTGCTGCACCGGAAATTACCGAGGCACTCCATGAGCGTATTGAACACGGTATTTTCGGCTATACCGTACCTGATAGCGAACTTCAGCAACTGGTTGTAGAACGCCTGAACAATCTCTATCAGTGGGAGATTAATCCAGAATGGTTAGTATGGCTGCCTGGTTTGGTAACAGCACTAAATCTGGCCGTAAGATCTGTCGCTAAAGAAGGGGAAGCAGTTGCCGTTCCTGTCCCTGTCTACTATCCATTTTTAATGGCACCCAAACTCGGAGGCCGACGCTCAGTCAGCATTCACTGGAAAAAGGTCAAAGGACAGTGGCAACTGGATCTTGACGAGCTGGAAAGCAAAATTACCGAGGACACAAAATTACTACTACTTTGCAATCCACAAAATCCCAATGGTCGAGTTCTAACTCGCTCAGAACTTCAAGATATTGAAGCATTTTGCCGTAAACATAATCTGGTTGTCTGCTCAGATGAAGTACACTGCGATATTATTCTGGATCAAAACTGTGAGCATATACCCTACGCATCAATCAGCCCGTTTGCATTGGAAAACTCCATTACTTTGATGTCCCCTTCCAAAACCTTTAATCTCGCGGGGTTTGGCTGTGCTTTCGCGATTATTCCTAATGGAGAACTCAGACACCGCTTTCAAAGCACCCGTAAAGGCATTGTGCCCGATCCAGACAATATGCTGATTGGCTTCACCGCCACTAAAGCAGCTTATCGCGATGGAGAGCCATGGCGTCAATGCATGCTTGAATACCTGAGAAGCAATCACAACTACCTGATAGAAGCGATTAATGCTATTCCTGGGCTTCATATGGACCCTGTTGAAGCCACTTACCTTGCCTGGATTGATGTCAGCCAACTAAAGCTTGATGACCCTCACCGCTTTTTTGAAAATGCAGGCGTTGGCCTGTCCCCTGGCGCTCAGTTTGGCGATGCCAAATACCTAAGATTAAACTTTGGTTGCAGCCGGGCACTGCTTGAGAAGGCTGTTGAAAGGATCAAACACGCGATTCATACCATTACGTAGCCGTATAGTTATAACGATCAAAAGGTCAAAGCAAACGTACACATTATGCCAAACACAGTAACCTGATAACTCTTGTGTTTGGCCCTGAATTTTCAAAAAAGAATTCGAGTATAACGGGCACTATTCAACCGAGCATCAGGCTGTATAGCCCCATAACTCTGTTTATAAAGGTAAAGCCCTGTTGCCTGGTCTTTTGGCAACAGGACCATTTGGTAAACAGACTTTTTATCATCATAGAGCTCTGTTGCTGTAATGACCCCAAGGTAGGTATTCAATGGCTCAGCACGTAAACTGTATGAATAGCGCCCCTGTATTATTTTACCGGTTCCTATAATTTGATAGGTATAGGTTTCCTTCCCAAATGTCATTAGATAGGAAAATCCGGCATTGGGATTATCCGGCGATGGGGCTTGATCAACTGTAAACAGAAACGTTTGGCCATCAAGGTTATCTGGCAAGTTTTTTTCGTTTGCCTTTTCTGCAGCCGAACCGGATAGAAAGATAAAAAACAGCACAGCACACAACGCTTTAGCCAGCTTCATTACTACCTCAATTATCAGGTTCTTTTAACATCAGATAAACAAGACAAAAACTAGCACAGGGATGCTCATCCTGCTTTCCGACCGCTTGAAAATCCCTGAGGAACCGTTAATCTTCACTGATTTTATTGGATCTCTTTAGTGGAAAAAGCACCCCTAGCCCACTTTGAATTTGAACAAATTGGCGTTATTCACTCCTGTTATCAACAAAAGTTTGGTATTCCCAGACAACCCGGCATAGTAAAGGCTGCAGAGGCGGAACTGGAGCTATTACCGCCTTATAATCAGGAAAATCTGGTCAGGGGAATAGAAGGCTTCTCCCATATCTGGGTGCATTTTATTTTTCACCAGACGATGGACGAAGGTTGGCGGCCTACCATTCGCCCCCCGCGACTGGGTGGAAAACAGCGTATGGGGGTCTTTTCTACCCGCTCTACTCACAGGCCTAACCCCATGGGCATGTCTGTGGTCGAGTTAAAAGGTATCCGGTCTGGTAATGGCAAACTGATACTGGAGTTGGGGGCTGCCGATCTGCTAGATGGCACCCCGGTTATTGATATTAAACCCTACCTTCCCTACGCCGACGCCATCCCTGATGCTCGGGGAGGATTTGCACCACTACCCGTTACCCTGGCAAAAGTGCAATTTTCAGAACAAGCCAGAAAAAAATGTGGTGCCTACCAACAACGCACTGGCCGACAACTGATTTCACTGGTTGAGCAAGTACTAGGGCAAGATCCCCGTCCTGCTTACCTGCGAGAAACCACTAACCGCCGTCATGGCACCGCGCTCTGGGATATTAATATTGTCTGGGAGTCGAAAGGCGATTATTTTCTAGTAACTGACCTTGAATACAGCACCAATAAAAAGGAATCGGAGTGATCATTCCCTATCACATGCTTGAGAAAGAGACACTTAACAGCCTGGTTGAAGAATACGTTAGTCGAGATGGTACAGATAATGGCTATGAGCAGGATCTGGTAAGTCGGGTTGCGACAGTCATGAAACAATTGGAAACAGAAGAAGCAGTTATTGTTTTTGATAATGAAAGCCAATCCGCCAACATTATACCTAAAGCAGGTCTTCCAGCAGAAGACCATCAGCTTGAAGGCTAAATTCTAGCAAGGGCATATCCCCTAATAGTCTATAACCATGTACAAATAAAAGCCTCAATAACTATGTAATAAAGGGAATATGTGTTGAGATACGCCTTCCATATATTCCCCTTATCTTGAGATATAGAGGTTTTCTTCTACATAACAACCTTATATGTACTTTAATGTACAGCAATCGCGTCCATTGCATTGATTAGTCCGTGCTGCCCCATACCCTCTAAGTTAAATTTTTTTATAACCGCAGCTGAACTCACCTCTCTTTTAAGCCATTTATCCCGCTGTTTGTTAACAGCAAAAAAAAGTTTATTTAACTCTTGCAATGGCAGCTCAGCTAATACATGAACATTAAAACCGGACTGGCCAATTGGAGAGCAATCTTCTCCAAAATGAGCGAGATCTAACCTAGCTAGACCATAGAGAGGCTCAGTTATTTTAACAGCTCTCCTAATAACATCAAACTCAGCAGTTTCATTTTCTTCACCTCTTTCTAGACTTTCATTAAATTGACGAAGCATATCACTAAGATTATTAGCTTCATCCTCAGAAAAATGACCATCTCTCTGGCAAAATTCCTTAAGCCAAACTATCTGCTCATCTAAATATGGGGTTGCATTTGGTAAAAAATCCAAATCATCACGGTGTTCCACCTTCACTAGATGTTGTTTTAATTTCTCATGTAAAATCATCCTATCTGCCATATCTGAAACAACCTTTGGGTCATATTCTTTGATTTCTTGCCTCGGAAGCCCCATTAAAACCCGCTGAAAATTATCATTCATAACCCGACAAACGCCATGTGTTACTTCTTGTAGTTTACAATCTGTTTCCCCAATATTCTTTTTTGAATTCAGCGGCTCCCTTGATGTTTTTTATGTATCCAAAAAACTTTTATAATTTTCCATATCCTGATCGTATTCGCCATTCTCCCCCCACACAAATGTGCCTTCTCTTTTCGCCGCATACCACGCATTTTGAAAATCAAAGTAGATTTCATCTTGTAAATGCGTACCAAGAATTCCTACTTTCAACCAGCGTTTAAAATCATTATCATCATTTAATTTACCACCTTCACATTTTGTTAATAGTACTTTTTGTGCAGCTAAAGTACCTGCAGCCAGCGACAAAAAGACCTTAGGTAAATTTTCTTTAAGCAACAATTCTTCATCAGGTGTAGCAAAACAAAACCGGATAAAAAAAATCGCAGCACACAAAAACACTATACGCCGACTAAAATGCAATTGAATATTAAACATTTATATCTCCAATTAATAAAACAATAGATTGAAAAATAAAAGCATCCAATTCCACCTTTAAAAAGATGGAAAAACATATAAGTGACAAATGCCAGCAGTTAGTAGCACTACTGTTTAACAAAACATAATTTAATAGAAAAACATAAACTACCCTTATTCCAAAAGTTTAAAAAAAACATAAAGCAAATAAAAATCATTATGATATAGAAAAATAAAAAAACCACCACTCAGCTTATTATTTGTCAAAATTAAGAATTCAACTTATCGACCAAAAAAACATATCAACAAACAATTCGATGCATGAATTTTTATAAAAAATGACGCTTGACCACTGTCTAACATTTTTGCTCCACCAAAATAGCCAGACGGTAAACTGCTATATCCCTTGAACAGCTTCTCATTACTTCCTTTTATCTGGTCGACGATTTATATAATCAGTTAATCTCAACGTCATCGCGTCCCATATCTAAAGTTTTCTGAAAGCGAAGTGATTAATATGAAAATATTGGCGAATGGCAGGAGTATCACCTTTAATAAGGCTATATGGAAATACCTTTTCTCAGCACTTGCAATCTCTGCACCCAACAGCTCCCTGAGCATTCTCAATTCGTTAGACAAGCAGCGAATGTTTGAGTGGTCGAACAAATGGTTCCGGCTCAATAGGTTAGATTGCTTAATGCTAACAGCTCAGATACTGATTTCATCGAATGTATTCCTATTGATGTCCGTTTAAGAACTAGACGTCGCGCAACAAATTATTTAGAGATGAAGCTGATTTTGGCTATTGCGCCGCAAAGAAGAAACATTTCTATGGCTTTCAGCGTCATCTTCTTATTGATGTCCGAAGTTTTCCCATTGCCATGGATGTAACCACTACCAATATTGATGAGCGAGATACTGCTTATGAACTGATAAATGATTTTACTGGTTTGCTAGGAAATAAAGGCTATATTCGTCCAGAATTCAGCATTTTTTGATATAGAAATAACTCACCGCCTTAACCTTTAGAATGTAATAAGCCGAATAGCCCGCAAACTACTGGATTACACGGTTGTTATTTATTTGATAATCAGGCTGATCATGAAGCAATCCCGTTTGAGGACATGATTTCAGCCTGAAAACTCACACATCAGGCACCGGTTATCTGAATGATAGCCTCTCAGCCCATACTATCTTTTCACTCAGATAACCAAGCAGATTTTGGACCCGGAGAATGGAAAATGTCAGTTTGACCGAATCGCCGCTAATGCCTCGTCGTAATCAGGCTCCTGGGTTATTTCTGCAACTAACTGGCTATAAACGATTAAACCTTCCTCATTGATGCAGACAACAGCACGGGATGATAACCCTGTTAATGGCCCCTTATTAATAGCAACACCGTATTTTTCCATGAAACTCTGGTTTCTGAAGAATGACAACACTTTTACATTATCCAAGCCTTCTGCTCCACAGAAACGACTTAGTGCAAATGGAAGGTCCGCCGAAATACAGAGCACAGTGCAGTTGGCAATCTCTGAGGCCGCTTTATTAAACTGCCGAACACTGGCAGCACAGACTGGCGTATCAATGCTTGGGAAAATATTAAGAAGAAGCTTCTGCCCTCTATAACTTTGTAATGACTGATCATTTAACTCGGCATCTGTTAATTTGAAGTCAGGTGCTTGTTGTCCTGCCTTAGGAAAGATACCAGCCAGAGATACAGCTTGTCCTTGAAACGTTACATTGGCCATAGATCAACCTTTGTTACATCATTATTTGGTATTTCATCAAGACTCGTTGTCAAATATAGTCCAGAGAAAGTGACTGGATAGTGCTTTTTATAGGCTAAGAGACTAACACCTGCTTACCACTATCACTTCCCAGTGATACTGAGTATTTTTCATTATCAGAAAAATCCCGATAGGCTGACAGATATTCACTCTGAGATGTCACTATGAAACGCTATCTATCCGGGCTTATGGGAATCACTCTGATGTTGTCAAACCCCACTTTTGCCACTGAACAAGCTGATACCATTATTAAAAATGCACTGGTTTATGCTGATAAACCCGCTGAAGCCATAGTCATCAGCAAGGGAAAAATTTTGTATCTGGGGGATAACGCTACTGCAAACAGCTATAAGTCCACTAAAACCCAAGTGATAGATCTGACTGGTGCTATGGTACTTCCCGGCTTTATTGACAATCATAACCACGTCTTCGAGGCAGCCTCAGATGCAGGTGGAAACTGCGAACTCAGCATGGATGCTAACCTTGAAGAACAAATTCCTTACTTGCAATACTGCAAAAAGCAGTCAAGTGATAAGGGCTGGTTAATGGGTTATGGATTCTCTATTGATAAAACCCTTAGCAACCAGAACAAACAAACACCGTTAGCCATTATTGACTCAATATTTCCAGATAGACCTGTCGTGTTAATGGAGCAGACTTCCCATTCCATGTGGGTTAACTCCCAGGCACTCAAACTGGCAGGCATTGATAAAAACACACCCGAGCCCCAGGGCGGTAAGATTCTAAAAGATTCTGAAACTGGAGAACTAAACGGCATTCTAATGGACAATGCCGGTGACCTGATTATGGAACTGGCCTGGAATAGCCTTAATAACAAATTTGAGCAGAGCTACGATGGCTTGATGGCGGGTCTTGAGGAGGCAGCAGCCCATGGTATTACCACCATTGGTGATGGTCGTATGTACTGGAAAAGAGGTTGGTATGACGTCTGGAAAGCCGCTGAAAAAAATGGTGAGCTTACAGCACGGGTTTCTCTTCGTCCCTGGATTTATCCTCAGGATAGTCAATCACCTCAGCTGGCATTCCTTAAAAAAATCCGCTCTCGTCAGCCTGAATCACGTTTAATTGTTGACCAGGTCAAAATGTACAGCGATGGCATCGTCGTCAATGGTACTGCAAAAACACTGGCACCCTATCACTTTACCTACGTTAAAGATGAACCCTATGGCATTAATTATATCGCGCCAGAAGCAATGAAAGGTTGGCTGACAGCACTGAATAATATTGGGTATGGTGCCCATATCCATGCGATTGGAGATGGCGCTATTCGCGAATCACTGAATGCCATTCAATTTGCTCGCAAAAAAGGATCAACCAGAGACTACACCCTGACCCATGTGGAAATGGTAAACCCTGAAGATATCAAACGGTTCAAGCCATTGGGGGTTACAGCTGATTTCCAGGTCGGCTCTGACTACATCGCTCACCATGATCACCGCTGGGCAGAGCCACTACTGGGTAAAGAACGGGCTTACTCAATGATGCAAATTAATAAAATTTATGAGACGGGTGCCAATGTGACCCTTAGCAGCGACTGGAATGTTAACGATATCAATCCCCTCGTGGGTATTGCCAATAGTCTGATTATGGGACGTACAGGCCTGCCATCAATTACTGCCGCTATTGATGCTTATACCATCAATGCAGCCAAAAGCCTTGGGCTTGATGACATCACGGGCTCAATTACTGTTGGAAAATCTGCCGATCTGGTAGTACTGGCTAATGACATTACTCAGTTGTCTCCAGAAAAGATTGCCAGGACTGAAATCCTGATGACTATGCTACAAGGGGAAATTGTCTTTGATGCGGAAGACGGTGATTAAACAACACTGATAATAGATCCTATTGACACAAAAGCGCCCCGCCTGGGGTGCTTTAGATAAAATCATGGTACTGTTTTATTGCACCGATAAAACAGCGTCCTTGTTTTGTGTGCACCAACCCGCGTTGCCACAGTAATTCCACACGACGCTCAATCCGGGTTTGTTCAAAATCAGTTTCCAACACTCTAAGTTGCTGGTCGACCAGTTGTTGCTGAAGCATCGCTTCTGGTAAAAAAGCATAACCAACTCCCTGAATCAATAAACTCAATAGCGTTGATAGCTCGGAAAAAGTTGCATAGGTCGGGCTATAACCGACATCACTGTCTTCACAATTCTCTTCCCGAGTCCAAATCAACTCACGATGGCAGGAAAGATGGTCCAAACTAACCAGTTGCAATGAGGTTAAAGGGTGCCTGGCTCCCACCACCAGAATATCTCTGTAACTTCCTAAACGGCAGTAGTCATAATCACAGTAGTGCAAAGTAGCATGCTCACTGACCAACATAGCATCAAGTGAACCTTTTCCTAATTGCATCAGCAAATACCCGCGGTCATCCGTAGACACTTCTATATTTATACCCTGATCATCCAGAATATTGAGCAAAGCCCGGTGTAAACAAGACTGTGGCACATAATTATCAATACCAAACCGTAATGTCACCGGTTCATCCCTGGCCATGGCAATGGAGCATGCCTGTAACTTTTCAGCTTGGCTCAGAGTATGAATCATCATTGGTAGCAAGGTTTTTCCTGCACTACTTAACCGAGTACTGTTGCCTGTACGTTCAAATACCTTCACGCCAAAATCAATCTCAATATCAGCAACCCACTGACTTACCTGTGATTGATGTTTGCCAAGTGCTCTGGCAGCAGCAGAAATCGAACCCAGTTTATGGGCTAAAACAATGGCCTTAAGATGCTGGGTATTCATTGGCATTCAACTTTTAAATTAACTAGAGAACGTTTTAATTAAACTTGAGAATGCCCCGCCTGACATCCTGACAGTTTTATATAATACCCTTTTCGATATTCCACAGATAAAATCATCTACCGGATAGGGTAAAGTTGCCGTCTATTCATTTGCCGATATAGACCGTCAATGACACGCCAGCAAAATAATGAAAAGCGTTTGGAATCAAACGCAAAAGCCCTTATAGCCAGTCTTTTTCTGGCCAGCCCATTTATGATGGCACCCTCAACAGTCAACGCAGCTGTTTCTCTGGATGATAACGAGCCCGTCTGGGGATTAGGCCTGAATGTTCGTTACGCTCATGTCCCTTTTAATACCTATAGCGATACCAGCAGTAATATTGTGCCAGAACTCTATTACAATGGTGACCTGCTCTTTCTTGAAGGCAGTGAAGGTGGTTTTAAGCTGCTGCGTAAGGATCAATGGTCACTGGATTTTCTGGGACGCATGCGTTTTGGAGACCTGCCCAGCAGGGTCGGTCATGACATTCGAATGGACACGACTGACTGGGGCGCCCGCTTGCGCTATCAGATCAACGACAGTCGACGCTGGTATACCGCAGCCATGTCAGACCTTCATCATGCTACCTATCTGGATGTGGGGCACGAATGGCAAATAGAAAGCCAACGCTTTAAAACAGAGCCTTATATCCAGCTTCGCATCAAGGATGCCGGATACAACAGTTATTACTATGGCGGCACCAGTATTGGCGGTGATCGATTGGGCGCTGGTATTGAAGCAACTATTGGTGTCGACACGCGCTACCATTTAGCAAAAGGTGTTTATCTGGTAGCTGGACTGGAATACACACAGCTTGATAGCCAGGCACGCAAAAGTCGATATATCAACAGCAGTTATAAAGCCGCAGCAAACGTAGGCATTATGTTAATGGGTGATCGAGCCACGGTAACAGGTGACGGCTTAATGCCAGAAGGTAGCTATCTCCGGGTTGCCCATGGTTGGGCTACTCCTTCTGATATGGGGGAGATTCTTAACGGCAAAAATGACTCACAGGGATTTGATGACACCCTCAGTTCCGTTTTCTACGGTCATCCCTTAATGAAAAATGCGTTTGACTTGCCGTTGGATTTCTATATGCATTCTGGCGTAGTCTTGCATCATCAGTCTGATACCCAGAAACGGGGGGTTGAAGGCGTAATATCCATGAAAGCTTATTACACCCTGAACTGGCCTATTCAGTGGCGTATTGGTCTGGCAGAAGGTTTATCCTATGTTTCCAGGGCAACCCATGTTGAGAAAGCAGAACTGGATCGAAAAGAAAGCAGTGAAAACCGGTTGATGAACTATCTGGATATCAGCTTTGACTTTAACATTGGCAAACTGGTTGGCAGTCGAACTCTTGAAGATATTTGGCTGGGATACAGCATGCACCACCGCTCATCGATCTTTGAAAGATCTTCTCATTTTGGGCGAATAAAGGGCGGTAGCAATTACAATACGGTTTATTTACAGTTTGATTTTTAAACACAAAGCCCTTTTGCCGCAATAACATCACTATAAATCACATTGGCCGAGTTGGGTTTTATATCGCCCCGCTCGGTTTAGGACATTTTTAGCCGTCTTCTTTAGCCATGCCTTCGACTTCCAGCGCCCTTTCCTATACCCCCACCAGCCTTCATGGTAATTCAGATAAAGTTGATCCGTATGCAGTAAAGACACGCCGTTAATTTTGTGACTTTTATGGTTATACCAGCCAATAAAATCAATGGCATCACCAAAACTTTTCCGGCTGGAAAACCAGCCACCTGCTTCTTTAAGATACTCCCCCCAGACAGCATCCTGTGCCTGGGCATAACCATAAGCTGAGGATTTTCTAGGTAACGGTATAATCCATAACCAACGACGGGGTGGGCGGATATCATGCTTAAAACCCGACTCATGGTACATAATGGCCATTAAAGTCGGTACTGGTGTACCCCAGCGTGCCTCGGACCTTTTTGCCTGGCGATACCAACCCGGTTTTTCTTTAAAAACGCTGCATAAGTCATGGGGTTTAGCAGGCGGCTGACTATTGTCACAGTCAGCCAGCATTAAGGCAAAAACAGTAAAGAGAAGCGCTTTAAATAGCCACGCTATCCAGTAATTCAACACCACTGAGTTCTGACATCCGACGACGATAGGCATTTACGCCAGAAGGATAGCTTACTCCTGCTACTGCGGACAGCACTCGCAAGGTCGCAAACAGGTGAAAGTCATCTTCTGAAAGCGTGCCATTAACGGCATCAGTTTTCCTGATAAGAGGCTCCAGTTCAAGCACGTCATGGTTGATCTGGGTTAACAAACTGTCAGTCTTTGCCAGCAACTGACTAAAATCGCCCAGCCACTCAGTTTTGGCACGGGTGAAGAATGCCCTGGCTCCCTCAGTAGCAAACTCTGCCAACGGCAAATTGAGTGTTCGAGGAATAGCCAGCTGATTTACGGTGTGGGAGACTTTATTTAACCATTCGCTGACATGATCCGATAACGGGCCTGTCACCACAGGGCTATTATCAAGCTGATCGATATAATGGACAATATCCATGCTCTCAGCCATATAACGACCATCATCCTTTTGCAGAATGGGTACCATCTTTTTACCAATCATGGCTGTTGGTGATTCCACATCGTCGTTCAGCAGAAACTCCAGATCACAAGGCATGTTTTTCAAGCCGAAGATCATGGTTGCCTTGATGCAAAATGGGCAATGATCATAACTATACAACTTCATCGTTATTCCCCCGAAATGACCGTCTATAGATTACAACGGCGCAGCTGTTCACCGTACTCACTGGCTCGCCAGTGAACTTTTTTAGCCGTTTTTTTCAGCCAGTCCTTGGACTTCCAGGTGCCTCGCCGGTAGCCTCCCCAGCCATCATGGTAATTAAGGTAAAGCAGGTCAGCCCGCCACAGAGATACGCCATTTATTTTTCGGCTTTTATGGTTATACCAGCCAATAAAGTCGATAGCGTCAGCAAAATTCTCCCGACTGGCAAACCACCCACCAGCCTCTTCCAGATATTCACCCCAAACCGGGTCCTGAGCCTGGGCATAGCCATAGGCTGATGATTTTCGCGGCAAAGGGATAAACAGAAACCAGGGACGGGGTGGCTGGGCATCATGCTTGAAGCTGGACTCCTGATACATGATGGCCATCATGATTTGAACCGGTGTCCCCCACTTATTCTGGGATTTTTTTGCAGCACGATACCAACTGGGTTTTTCCTTAAAAATACTGCATAGATTATGGGGCTTTGATGGCGGAGTGGTACTGGTGGCACAACCTCCCAACAAACTCCCTATAAACACAATAAGAACAAATGTTTTTATTGAACGCCTCATTCGATACCCCAATCCTGCAGCATCGCCTGAAATTGATCTTCAGAAATTACACTCACCCCCAGTTTTTCAGCCTTAGCAAGCTTGGAGCCTGCCTTTTCACCGGCCAGAACGACAGATGTTTTCTTAGAGACAGAGCCTGCTACTTTAGCACCGAGACTCAGTAATATTTCCTTTCCTGCATCACGGGTCATGGTTGCCAATGTTCCTGTTAGTACCCAGGTCTGTCCCTCTAATGGTTGATTTTTTTGCTCGCTTTCAACCTGTTTATTTTCAGACCAGGCAACGCCCTGAGTTATCAAGCTATCTATAACTTCACGGTTATGAGCCTGCCGGAAAAACGTTTCAATATGTGCGGCAACTACTGGGCCGACATCATCAACTGTCTGGAGATCATCGCTGGAAGCGCTCATGATGGCATCGAGGGTGTAATAGTGACCCGCCAGACTTCGAGCAGTTGCTTCTCCCACTTCGCGAATACCCAAAGCATAAACAAATCGCTCAAGACTCGTTTGACGACTACCCTGCAAAGCATCAATCAGGTTTTGGGCTGATTTTGGCCCCATACGCTCCAAGCTGGCCAGCTGATCTTTAGTCAGGCTATATAGATCTGCCACGGTGGAAATCAGCTTTTTTTCCACTAGCTGTTCGACCAGCTTATCTCCCAACCCCTCGATGTCCAGTGCTTTTCTGGAAGCAAAGTGCTTAATGGCTTCCTTTCGCTGGGCAGAACAATAAAGTCCACCGGTGCACCTGGCAGCAGCCTCATCTTCATCTTGCTCAATCTCTGATTCACAAACAGGGCAATGACTGGGCATTTTAATACTTTTGGCATTCTCGTTGCGTTGAGACAACACCACATTAACGACCTGTGGAATCACATCCCCGGCCCTTCGAACAACCACTGTATCGCCAACCTTCAGGCCCAGCCGTTCAATTTCATCCATATTGTGCAGCGTGGCATTGCTAACAGTAACCCCGCCAACAAAAACAGGCTCCAGTCGTGCAACTGGAGTAATAGCTCCGGTTCGCCCCACCTGAAACTCTACTTCTTTCAGTACCGTCATTTCCTCCTGGGCAGGGAACTTGCGGGCAATGGCCCAGCGGGGTGCTCTAGCCACATAGCCCAGCTTCTGCTGCAAGTCGGTGTCATTCACCTTATAAACAATGCCATCTATTTCATAAGGTAGCTTCTGACGGCGCTCTTCCATTGTTTGATAATACTGTTCACATCCCTGTATACCATTCACGACTTTAACCTCAGGATTGATCCTCAATCCCCATTCTCCGAGCCGGGTTAAAATATCACCGTGTTTTGAAGGCACCTCACCATCTTCAACAATACCTGTTCCATAGCAATACATGGTCAACGGTCGCTTAGCGGTAATTTTTGAATCCAGTTGCCTCAAACTGCCAGCCGCAGCATTTCTTGGATTGGCAAATACTTTCTCATCCCGGTCCCGGGCTCTTTTGTTGAGTTTCTCAAAACCGTCCTTAGGCATATAAATTTCGCCCCGTACTTCCAAACTGGCGGGCCAGTCCTTGCCACTCAGCTTAAGGGGAATAGCAGCAATGGTTCGAATATTTTGAGTAATATCTTCACCCGTTGAACCATCACCACGTGTGGCGCCTCGAACTAACACACCGTTTTCATAGAGCAGGCTAACAGCTATACCATCCAGCTTTGGCTCACAGATATACTCGATACTTTTTGTAGTCGCTAATCGTTCAGATACCCTGCGATTAAAATCCATCAAATCCTCAGGGTTAAAAGCATTGTCCAGTGACAGCATCGGCATTTCATGACGAATCTGGCCAAAGGATTTTAATGGTTTGCCTCCCACTCTCTGGCTTGGTGAATCCATTGTCACCAAGTTGGGATGCTCAACTTCAAGTGCTTTCAAACGTTGCATTAAACGATCATATTCACCATCTGGAATCTCTGGATCATCCAGCACATGGTAACGGTGATTATGGTAGTGAAGCTGATTCCTCAGCTGGGAAATTTCCTGCTCAACCGAAGCAGTGGGCGTGGTTTTTGGCATAGATATAATGAAGATAGGGTAACTGTCCGCTCATCAGGTATGGAGATCCATCCAAAAGAGCGGACTGAGATGTTTAGCTTGGTATTTTCTGGGTAAGCTGCTTGCGCTCATAGTCAATAATGCACTGGCGACTGTGTTCAATCGTTTGCTGAGTCATCACACTCAATTGTTCGTCTTTCAGCTCGCCACCCAGATCAAGAGCAAGCTGCCTGGCAGCCTCTACCATTTTAGTGAAAGCTTTGAGCGGCTGATCGGGGCCAGGTAGCCCCATAAAAAAACTAACCGCTGGGGTCGAGGTTGATTCAAGGTTATCCAGGTTAAAGATGCCTGGCTCAACACCATTTGCCATACTGAACAGAATTTTGCCAGTGCCATTGTCATTCGCGTAACGGTGAAAAATAGACATATCACCAAAACGCATGCCTGAACCCAACAGGGATTGTAGTAATCTTTCACCATCAAAGGGCTGATTTCCTTTAGAAATCACATTGATCACCACAACTTCTTTTGCAGGTGGGCGGTCACTCAGCTTTTCCGTACCGTCTTTTTTCGTTTCCTGCTTCCTGCTCTTCTTGCCTAAATTTTTAAATGTCGGCTTCTCTCTCTTGGTTATTTGCTCGGTATCAGAAGCTTCCTGACTAACCTCAACCTGGCGAGGCCTAAAACCCTTTTCAGCTTTAATACGCCGTTGTCTGGGCAATTCAGTGGGTTCATCCGGGTTGGTAAGCACCGGTATGGTCTCTTCAGAGACTGTTTCTAAACCATTGTCTTCTGCAAATAATCCATCATCAACACTTCGATCATCAGCCTCAAAACTTTCATATTCCCTGCTTGTCGTAAGAGGATCTATTGGCATTTCAGCTTTCAGATCACTGCTACCCTCAAATCCCATGCCGGAAAGTCCAGGTTCAACCCGTTTCGGCTGCTGGCGATCTTGCGAAGTGGGTTCTTTGAAATCACGGTAACTGCCTTTCTGCTTTCTGGCCCCACCGTTGGGAAGTTCACTCCCAAAATCATCCGAATCACCCTTAACTTCTTCCAGGCCAAAACTTAATTCAGTTGCTCTTTTTCTGGCCAGGCGCACGCGACGATACCCGTCTATTAGAACAACGGCGATCACTATTATCCCGACAAGAATGAGCCATTCACGCAAACTCATGTCCATGGTGCCTTATATACCCTCAGTATCAGCTCTTCGGCTGCGCTTTTATGCTATTCGGCTTGAAATTATTGTACCGAATCAAAGCCAATAATTAACATTCTAACCTTACAAGTAACAATTATAAAATACAGTATTACTTCAAACTGTTATAACTCAGCCATTGCCGCTGCCTGCTCAATATCCACAGACACTGGGCGAGACACGCCCGGTTCATGCATAGTCACACCAACCAGCTGGTTGGCTGCCTGCATAGCAATCTTATTATGGGTAATGTAGACAAACTGCACTCGCTCACTCATTTCCTTAACCATTTTTGCATAACGCCCCACATTGGCATCATCAAGCGGAGCATCAACCTCATCGAGCATACAGAAAGGTGATGGGTTCAACTGGAAAATAGCAAAAACCAGAGCGATGGCTGTCAACGCTTTTTCACCACCCGACAACAGGTGGATGGTGCTGTTTTTCTTGCCGGGGGGCTGAGCCATAATAGCAACCCCTGTATCCAGCAGATCGTCACCAGTCAGTTGCAAATAAGCCTGCCCACCACCAAATACTTTAGGAAAAAGTTCTTGTAGCCCTTTATTAACTTTATCAAAAGTCACTTTAAATCGTTGACGGGTTTCTCTATCAATTTTCCTGATGGCATTTTCCAGCGTATTCAACGCGGATTCCAAGTCTTCATTCTGGGCATCCAGATAACGTTTTCTTTCAGACTGGGTTTCATACTCTTCAATAGCTGCCAGGTTAATAGCACCCAGTCGCTCTATTCTGGCCTGCAATCGCTCCAGCTCCTGCTCCCAGGTTGAGTCAGAAGCTTCTGCAGGAAGATTTTCCAGAACTGTTTCCAAATCAAATTGATCTTCGCGAAGCTGGTCTGCCAGCGACGTCCGTCGAACTTCCATAGCCTGCCAGTCCATTCTCAGTTTTTCCAACTGACCACGAAAACGCTCGGCCTTATGCTCAGCAGCCTGACGGGTCTTTTCATTGTCACGGATTCGCTGCTCAACCTCTTCCAGGGCTATACGCGCCTGTTGCATAGCCTCTTCTTCTTCCAGCCTGCGAGCCAATAGCTCTTCCAACTGTTCCTGTAAGTCAGATTCGGGAGAATTGGCCTGAGAGAGCGACTCTGTCAAAAACTCCCGTCGCTCTCGTAACTTGGTCGTCTGCTGACTTAAACGTTCAATAGCCGCTTTTATCGAGTTAATCTGGGCGGAAATACTCTGTTGCCGCAAAGCCAGTTGATGAGTTCGGTCCTTGTCAGTCTGAGACTGCTGTCTTACTGCCTCTAACTGGCTACGGCAATGCTCACGGCGTTCCTCCAGCTGCTCCCTCAAATCGATATCCTGCTCCATAATATCCAGAGCTTCCTGGAGCTTGAGTCGAGACTCACCAATAGCTTCCTGCTCAGCCTGATGTTGTTCTTTACATTCGACAAGTTCCTGTTCGAGCCGGCTGCGGCGCTCCGAGAACTGTTCAAGCTTCACCTGGCGCGCACCAAGGTCTGCACGAACTTCACCATACCGACTATTCAGATCGGTCAGCTGTTTTTGTAAGGTTTCCTTTTGAGCCTCAAGCTGTTCCAGGAAAGAGCTGATCTGATCCTGCTCTGCCAATCGCTCATCCACAGATACCTCAAGCGCTTCGATTTTCTCAAGAAGCGCCTCAAGCTCTTGTTGACGCTCAAGCACCCCGGCATTCGAGTCAACAGAGCGGCTTACCCGTATCCAGTCTTGTGACAACCATAGTCCATCACGGGTAACAATCGACTCACCAGGCTGTAGCTGTTTTCTGTATAAAAGTGCCTGCTCCAGAGTGTCAGCAGCATAAACACCATGCAACACGGTTAAACCGGATAGACCCGCCTGTACTTTCAGAGCCAGCGGCTCCAGTGTATCAATCTTCCCTGTAAAATGATCAGATGAACCGGGCTCTATTAATACCAAAGCACCCTGTTCAAGGTTATCCAGCATTCCAGCAACAGAATCCAGTTGATCAACACAGACCGCCTGAAGAGCGTCACCCAATACTGTTTCTACAGCTTTTTCCCAACCAGAGTCCACTTTCAGGGTTTCAGCCAGTCGGGCATTATTTTCAAGATGATGATCTTCAATCCAGTTCAGAGTGCCGGTATCCTGACCAATCGCCGCCTGTTTCAAGGCTTCCAGAGAAGCCTGCCGCCCTCTGGCTGTATTCAACTCTGTTTTCTGAAGATCAAGCTGTTTGCCAAGTGCCTGCAGCTCATTTCGGCGGGTATCTATTTCTGTAGCAACTTCCTCAAGCCTTATTTCTACCGTCTCGCGGCTCAGCTCAAGTTCTGTCAAACGCTCAGCTAGCGCTTCCATTTCTTCACGGTCTTCACCACCTCCCAAGGCTTCAAGCTCTTCCTGAAGTCGACTTTCCCGTTCCAGCATTCGTCCCAGCACTTGCTCTGCATGCTGAATGCGAGACTGTTCTACTTCAGCAATTCGCCTTGGTTCATGAGAACGTTGATTAAAGTGATCCCAGTCTTGTTGCCAGCGCTGCATCGCTTCTTCAGCAGCAGATAGGCGCTCGCCAGAGGTCTCTTCTTGTGCCTGAAGCATCTCCAGTTCAGGCTCAATTTCTATCAACTCTTCCTGAAAGGCTTCGAGCTGCTGCTGGTCATCAGCCAACTGCTCACGGGCCTCCTGCCACCCCTGCTCAACCTGGGCAAGATCGGTGCTTAGCTCTTTCGCACGCTCTTCCTGATGACGCAAAGTTTGTTCAATACGAGTTACTTCGTTGCCGGTTCCATAGTAGCGCGATTGTGTTTCATGAAACGTATCGCCCAGCTCCATTTGTAGAGTGCGATCTTCTTCCATTCCCGCATCAGTGGAGCGCTGCTGGCTGATGGCCGCTTCAAGTTGAACTTCCAGCTCACCAATAACCTGCTCCTGAGAGCGTGCGCCCTGATCCAGGGCTCTCCAGCGTAATGCCGACAGTTGTGCTTTTTTCAGCCGCTCTTCGGCCCGGTATTCTTTATACTTTTCCGCAGCCTGGGCCTGTCTCTGCAAATGCCCAAGCTGTCGCCCCAGCTCATCGCGCAAGTCGGTCAAACGTTCCAGGTTTTCATTGGTTCTTCTGATACGGTTCTCAGTTTCCCTGCGTCTTTCCTTATACTTTGAAATACCGGCAGCTTCTTCGATGAAAACTCTTAATTCTTCTGGTTTTGACTCAATCAGGTTAGAGACAATGCCCTGACTGATAATAGCGTAGCTTCTCGGCCCCAGCCCGGTGCCCAGAAAAATATCCATAATATCCCGGCGACGGCACTTGTTACCGTTAAGGTAATAGGAGTTTTTGGATTCAGAGGTCAGTTTTCGCTTTACTGAGATCTCATTATAGGCTGCATACTCCCCCGTAACCTTGCCCTCAGTATTGTCAAAAACCAGTTCAACAGAAGCTTGTCCTGCGGGTTTGCGGCTATTCGACCCCTTAAAGATAACGTCAGTCATTGACTCGCCGCGTAGATGCTTGGCTGAAGACTCGCCCATTACCCAGCGAACGGCATCAATTATATTGGACTTGCCACAGCCATTAGGGCCAACAACACCACACATATTGGATGGGAAATGAACCGTAGTCGGATCGACAAAAGATTTAAAACCAGCCAGTTTGATGGATTTTAGACGCATCGTTTCCTTTAGCTCATCACTTTCGGGGCCAAGATAAGTACTGCTAACTGTTTACCGCACCATGGGCCATTGACAGCAGAAGATCTCTTTTCAGTTATTTGCCGCTTTGCTCTAAAGCGCCTTAGCTCATGGTTAATAATTCAGGCAGCAAGACCTGACATCAGAGCCTCATATCCCTGTCCTGGAGGGGTGTACGGTCAAATCCAAGGACAATTCAGCCACACACCAAACCTACCTGACTGTTCAGAGTTTACACAACATTACAGGAAGGGGAAAAGTCGCCTTTTCCGAAATGGAATGCATTCAACGACTTTATCAGGAAAAAAGACAAAAGAAACAGGAAAAAATTCCTGTTTCCAGAAAATTCTGCATACTTGCCAGCTTCTCTGAAAAAGTATAATTGGTGCTATTAAGTACTTATTACCCGGAAGAAGGCATAATTTCCAGTTTGACCAATTTCTTTTCAGTCGGGTCAACGCCAGGCACCACAGCCTGATAATCAGAACGCATGGCATCACCACTCAGGGTAACCCTAGCGATAATATCCAGTTTTGAAATATCTGCCAGTGAGCGACCTCCCATCATCATGGCTGACGAGTCATCAAGAATAATCTCTTTTGGCAATTCTCCAACCGTCGCAGGCACTGCCGCTACAGGTGCACTTTGGGTACCACTTTCCCGGGCAAAGATAATTACACGGGTATCCGCTGGTAGCGACTTTAATTCTGGCGAAACATCAACCCTAACCGTTACCTGAGTGAGCTGTTCCCCCATCATCATTCGTGCCCTGGAAATGCCTGATACCAATGCTTGCCTGGCCTGAGGATCATTCTCTGATTCAAGAGCCATCTGCCAGGCATTGATTGCATCGCTGTAACGGCTTTTCTCAAAGGCATCTATCCCTTTTAGTCCCAGTGCTGTGGTATTAGCTGGTTCCATGGCAAGCGACTCAAGATAAAGCCTGCGCACCTCATCAGAAATGGTCTGATCACCAGAGAGAAACAGTACCTGAGCTAACTGTGCAGAAACCTGAGGATGCTGGCCTGATAATCCATAGAGTTTGCGATATACCGCCACAGCATCATCCAGACGTCCCATCGAGAGATAATTACTTCCCAGCAGATATAAGGCCTGAGTATTTTCCGGCTGTTTATCTACCCAACCCTCAATCGATGTGACGACTTCTTGAAAAGTGGCATTCTCGTTTCTCAGGACATCAGTCACCGCCAGTTCAGTTTGCGCTCCCAAGCGGCTATAGATTGCCAGTGCCGTTAGCGGAATCAATGCTGAAAGGAAAATAGCCGTTCGAAAACTCAGAGAAGACTGTCGAGCTTTATTGGCTCCCGGGTCGGGCAGTTCGGCCAACAGTTTCTTTTCTAGTTCGAGCTTTAGTCGCTCAGCTTCCTTATGGGAAATAGATTGATCTGCCAGACGTAACTCAAGCTCTGCCTGCTGCTCATAATAACTGGCCAGATTCGCATCCTGTTGCAAATTGAGTGTTCTTTCATCAACAGTTTTTTTATTACCGTTTAACAAAGGTACAATAGCAACCAGAACTGCCACCAGAATCAGTAAAAGCGTGACTACCCAGAAAACCATCACCGATCCCTCCCCGACTCTTGTGCAAGAATAGCCTTAAGTTTTTCCTGTTGAGCTGTAGATAAATGCTCATCATCTTTATCTTTTCTGTCTATTTGCCTGTTACCTGCCCTATGCTTGCGCACAATCATCAGTACAGAAATAACACCCAACATAAGCAAGACAAAGGGACCAAACCATAAAATTGCCGTTTTACTATCTAATCGAGGGCGGTACAAGACAAAATCACCGTACCGATCAAGCATAAAAGCAATGATTTTTTGGTCATCCGCACCATCCAGCAACAACCGATGAACTTCCCGGCGTAAATCCTGGGCAATAGGCGCATTAGAGTCAGCAATGGATTGATTTTGACATTTAGGGCAGCGCAACTCGTTAGTCAGGATAAAAAAGCGCTGCTGCTGTTCAGCATCATTGAATTGATAAGTATCAATGACTGCAAAAGCAGGCGATAACATTATCATTGTAAGCAGAGTTAGTAAGCACTTCTTGATATTCATTTTCACCCCTCCTGCCCAGACCGGAGAAGAGCTTCATAATGAGGTTTCAGGATACTGTTCCAAACTTTTTCATCAACAATACCAATATGCTTGTAACGAATAACGCCCTTACTATCGATTAGATAAGTCTCCGGTGCACCATAAACACCAAGGTCAATCCCCAGAGTTCCTTTACTGTCTTTAATACTGAAACGATAGGGGTTATGAAGCTGTTTCAGCCACTTCTGCGCTTCATCCTGATCATCCTTGTAATTAACACCGTATATCGGTACCCCTTGTTTAGACAGCTCCAATAGATAAGGGTGCTCAACCCGGCAAGCAATGCACCAGGTTGCCCAGACATTGACTAAAGCAACTTCACCAATAATATCTTTTGGCGATACCTTTCGGCTCTGATCAAGAACTGTAGCCAAACTAAATTCAGGTAATGGTTGGTCTAGCAGCGGCGATGGCAGTGCATCCGTTTTTCCCCTGAAAAGCCCAATATAAAGCAAAATACAAAGAGCCAGGAACAAAGCCAAAGGCAAAAATAACCGCCATCGTTTCATACCTGCTCCCCTGTTACCTGACTGCCATGACCTGACACAGTAGAATCCTGTATTTTCGTTTTGCCTTTAGTTTTAGCTTTGATTCGATAACGTCTGTCGGCAATCGCTAAAAAGCCACCCAACGCCATAAAGATGGACCCCAGCCAGATCCAGCGGACGAAGGGCTTGACATGAATCCTTATTGCCCAACTGCCTTCTTTATCTAATGCCTCACCAAGTGCAACATACAGATCCCTGGTTAGGCCCGGATCGATAGCCGCTTCAGTCATAGGCATACCCTGCGCCTGAAACACGCGTTTTTCCGGGTGCATTACTGCAATCTGCCGACTACTCCTAAACGCAGTAACTGTGCCATAGTCTGATAGATAATTAGGACCAGCTCGTCGTTCAACCCCATCAAATCGAAATTGGTAATCTCCCAGCATAACTGACTGCCCTGGAGCAAGCCGCAAATCTTTCTGCAGGCTATAACCTGAACTAATGGCCACACCAATAATCGTTACCGCTAAGCCCAGATGAGCGAGATGCATACCATAGTAAGCAGGTTTCAGCCGTTTCAATCCATTCACAAAACCAGCGTGACGGGTCTTATTAAAAATATCTTTCGTAATGGTTAACACTATCCAGGCAACCAAACCTATAGCCAGCATTTCACTAACAATAAAATCGTCACCATAGGTAAAGCTGAAGACAATACCAATGACCAGACTTGCCAAGAAGATCCAGCGAACCTGGCCTAGCAGCCATGCCACTGAGTTATTCTTCCAGTTAACCAAAATGCCAATACCCAGCGCCAATGCCATCAGCATTGCCATAGGCACAAACAAGGTATTGAAATAGGGTGGTCCTACCGAAATCATCCCCATATCCAGGGATTCCAGCAGCAAAGGAAACAAGGTTCCCAGTAATACTGTCGCAGCACTAACGGTTAGCAATACATTATTAACCAGTAACAGTGTCTCTCTGGATAGCCATGAAAAACTGATTTTACTTTTTACCTCCGGAGCACGGAAAGCAAAGAGCATCAACGAACAGCCGACAACTGCTAACAGGTAAATAAGGATAAAGACACCACGCTCGGGATCATTGGCAAAAGCATGAACCGAGGTCAAGACACCAGAGCGAACCAGAAAAGTACCTAACAAACTCAGTGAAAAGGCAAAAATTGCCAGCAACAAGGTCCAGCTTTTAAACAAACCCCGTTTTTCAGTAACAGCCAGAGAGTGCATTAAAGCCGTACCGACCAGCCAGGGCATCAATGATGCATTTTCAACTGGGTCCCAAAACCACCAGCCTCCCCAACCGAGTTCGTAATAAGCCCACCAGCTACCCAAGGCAATCCCCAGGGTCAGAAAACTCCAGGCCACTGTCGTCCAGGGACGAGCCCAGCGTGCCCAGGCACTGTCCAGCTGTCCACCTAATAAAGCGGCTATGGCAAAAGCAAAGGCGACAGCAAAACCAACATAACCCATATAAAGCATTGGTGGATGGACAATCAGACCAAAGTCTTGCAATAGCGGGTTCAAATCAGCGCCATCAGCTGGGGGGAAGGGGAGAATCCGAGTGAAAGGGTTGGATGTGAGCAGCATGAATAGCAGAAAGCCAACCGAAATCATTCCCATAACTGACAACACCCTGGCTGATAGTTCCAGGGGTATGCGTCGACTTTTCAGTGCAACAGCTGCCATCCAGCCAGCCAAGGTAAGAATCCAAAGTAGCAGTGAGCCTTCATGCCCACCCCAAGTGGCACTGAATTTATACTGTACAGGCAAGAGACTATTTGAGTGTCTGGCAACATAATCGACAGAAAAGTCATCGGTCATAAAGGCCCATGCCAGACAACCAAAGGCATAAGCTATAAAGATGAATTGACCATAAGCCAGAGAGCGCGCCTGATTCATCCACCGGACATTACCGTTATAGCTACCAACCAGAGGCATAACAGCCAATAACACTGAAAGACAAAGCGCCAGAATCAGAGCCAGTAAACCGGTTTCAGGAATCATGAGCCATACCCCTTGGCAGATGACTGATTACCCGGGTGGGCTTCGTCAATAGCCTTCTGAACTTCAGGAGGCATATATGTTTCATCATGCTTTGCCAGCACTTCTTCAGCCACAAACTCCTGTTTGTCATTCAACATGCCAAGGGCAACAACACCCTGACCTTCTTTAAACAGATCAGGCAGTATGCCATCGTAAACAACCGTTACGATTTCACCACCATCAGTGATATCAAAACGAACCAGCAAGCTATCTTTATCCCGAACCACTGAATTATGAAGAACTAAACCACCACCCCTTATTTTTTTTCCTATCGGAGCCTCTCCATTTGCCATCTGCGTTGGAGAAAAATAGTGGTTAATGTTTTCACGCAGGGCAAAAAGAGCGAGTGTAGCCGCTATTCCAACGCCTGCTACCAGCAGTATGACCAAAATCAATCGTTGTTTACGAACAGCATTCATTACACACTTCTCCTCTCAACAACAGCGCCTTCAACTGTCTGAAAATCTGCAGAAGAGATTGTTGTTCTTTTTACCCTTTGCTGTGCCTGAAGTTTCTCCTGACGATGAAGCCGGGTTACTAGTTTTTTCCGGGCAAGAACCGGTGCGACCAGGTTATAAATAATGACCAGGGATGCAACAGCATACGCTGACCATACGAACGTACCGTGCCCACCCATAGTCATAAAACTTGTAAAATTATCAAAGTACATATTTTCCCCTGGCTCCCCGGGACTCAATACCCACGGAACCTTCCCCCATTAATTAACTAAACGACGGACCCAGGACGTTCTTCTCTCACGCGATATAATCTCAACTCTGAGGCGCTGAATAAAAACCAGGGTAAAGAACAGATAAAAGCCGGCAATGGAAATCAGCAAAGGTATCAGCATATCCATTGCCATAGGCGGTCTTTTGGTTAGTGTCAGTGTGGCGCCCTGATGCAGAGTATTCCACCAATCAACTGAAAATTTTATTACCGGAATATTAACAACACCGACCAGAGCCAGAATGGAACAGGCTTTGGCTGCCGTATTTCCATTCATTGCTCCACGCAGGGCCAGCAAACCAATATATAAAAACAGAAGAATCAACATGGACGTTAGCCTAGCATCCCAGACCCACCAGGTACCCCAGGTTGGTTTACCCCAGATAGCACCGGTAATAAGCGCCAGTAACGTAAAAGAAGCACCAATAGGGGCCAGTACTGACTGGGCCATATCAGCCATTTTCACTTTCCAGATCAAATGCACACCAGCTGCCACTGCCATCATCATATAGATGGCCTGAGCCAGGAACGCAGATGGCACATGCACAAAAATAATTCGATAGCTATTACCTTGCAGGTAATCCGGTGGCGCAAATGCAAGACCCCACACCAAGCCTGTTACCAACAAAATAGTTGTCACTATTGCCAGCCAGGGCAGCCATTTGCTGCTCATTTCATAGAACCACTTGGGTGATCCTAATTTATGGAGCTTTTTATAAGGAAACGTCCATCCCATACTTCAGTCACTCACTACTCTGAGTGCTCCAGCAATAGCCAGTGGCGCCAGACACACCCCCAAAAACAGAAACACAGCCAACCACAACAAATGCCCGGTATATGGCAACCCATCCATTGCAGCCCTAATGCTGCCCGTACCAAAAATCAAAATTGGTATATAAAGAGGCAGGGATATCAAGGTCATTAAAACCCCTCCCTGATGAATTCTTACGGTTAATGCAGCACTGATAGCACCAGCAAGACTCAGTAGCGGTGTCCCTAAAGACAAACTGAGAACCAGCGCCCAGATTGCCTCCTGAGGTAAATACAACATCACCCCTAAAAGCGGTGACATTAGCGTCAGGCAAAACCCTGTTCTCAACCAGTGAGCCAGCACCTTTGCCAGAACAAGAACAGGGAGTGGATAGGGAGACAACAGTAACTGTTCCAAAGAACCATCACGCTGGTCACTTTTAAACAACGAATCCAATGACAGCAAGACGGCCAGAAGTGCACCAACCCAGATAACCCCACCGGCTATTTTCGCCAGAGTTCCCCCTTCTGGAGTAATCCCTAATGGAAAGAGAGAGGCTACCATAAGGAAAAATGCCAATGGGTTTACAATATGCCCTGGCGTCCGCAATGAAAGCGTCAATTCTCGTTTAATAAGGGTAAAAAAAGCTTTTGACAGCCTCAGAGAGGTATTAACAGTCAGTGGCTGATAGCTAGTCATAACAGCCCTCTGAATATTGACCAAGGCTTAGGATTCTTAAACTTTTTATTACCTTTGACAGTTGCTGATGACTGGTAATCACAACCATACCATTACGACAGGTATGCTGCTCTATCTGTTGTTCCAGCCAGGCAGTGCCTTTTGCGTCAATCGCTGTGAACGGCTCATCAAGAATCCATAGCGATGCCCCACTGGTCAGTAATCCTGCAAGTGCAACCCGGCGCTGTTGACCGGCTGACAACTGATAACAGGGGATATCTTCATAGCCCTGAAGATTGACCTGAGATAATGCATCATAAAATGAAACGGACTTCGTTCGGCCGGAAAGCTGATGGCGCCATGCGAGATTTTCAACAGGTGTTAATTCAAGCTTTAGGCCCGGTTGATGTCCAAGAAAATAACTGGACAAACGAAACTCTGCATAACCTTTCGCAAGGCTTTTTGATGCCCAGAAGATATCCCCCTGATACTCCTGAGAAAGTCCAGCAAGGACTCTTAGCAATGTCGTTTTACCTGCACCGTTTTGACCTTCTATTTGTAAGGTCTCTCCAGGAGCAAGTACAAAAGAGAGGTTAGCGAAAAGAGTCCTGTCATCTCGCTCACACCCTAGATTTACAACTTCGAGCAAGCGATTATCCCGTTACTAAATATTCTTATATAGAGAAACACACTATATCAAACTATGGAATAATTATAATTATATATAAGCAGTAGTGGAATCCGAATTTAAACTTAACGACATATGACTTATTGAAGACTGCTTCATACTCAGGCTAAAAAAATAAGCAGCAAATAAGGTAACAGGATAATATCAGAACAAAAATCAGGCACAGCGAACCCGACTGGCCAACAATCTGAGAACGGTTCCAACAAGGATCAGGCTTATTCTGAACACGACAGTAGCTGGCTATAAAGGCTAAAAAAAAGCCAACATGTTGTGTATATGAGCCAGCACAGTACTATCGATCAGAATTTTCAGACTGCGTTAACTTTGCAACACTGTTCGAATCTGACTTCAATGTTACAGGATGATCAAGTGCAAGCCATGAATAATAGCCATCCCTGAAAAAGAAAACTTTTTTATAGCCCCAAAGTGCTGCAAGATAACTCGCGATCGCACCTCTCATATGGTAGGAGCTATTCCCATAAATCACGATGGGCGTTTCCTTATCAAGTGTTCCAGGCATAAACAACTGTCTAAACCCTCCCCGAAGATCCAGGCTATGAGCTCCATCTACATGCCCCCAGCTCCACTGGTTATAGGGCCTTACATCAACAAACAAAGCACCTAACTCATGGAGCTTTTTAGCTTGATGGCTATTTATTGTAATAACACCTTTGATATTTATTGGTGCTTCCTGGGCGGATACAGATACAAACACTGATGACAAGGAGAATAGCCCCCATGCCAAAAAAGAAATCCATTTCATAAAATCAAGGTCCATTATTAAACTTCTTTCTATACAAATAAGTATATGGACCTAAATGGGTATTACTTGGAACAATAGGAAACAAAAAACCAATTATTCAAAGCACTGCAGCATATCAAGACATTTAAATTGCATTTAAATGCCCTGTTTTTATTTTTTACTTCAATTAAATCGAAACTGTCAAAAAAACATACCTTTTTATTTCAACCAGTGCTGAAGCCTGGATCGAAGCCTAACAGCAGCCTGAGAATGAATCTGACTAACTCTTGACTCACTAACCCCTAAAACCTTACCAATTTCTTTTAAATTCATCTCTTCATCATAATAAAGCATCAATACCAGTTTTTCACGCTCAGGCAATTTATCTATTGCTTCGATAAGGGCTGTTTTGAATTTTTCTTCCTGAATATCAGCTTGAGGCCCCCTGTCTCCTGAACGAGCCTGCATACGTGATTCTTCGCTATCAAATAATTCTTCAAAACTGAACAAACGACAGCCTCTTAAATCACTGAGAATGGTATAGTAATCATCAATTTTCACTTTAAGTTCAGCTGCCACCTCAAAATCTCTGGCATCACGCCCAAGTTTTGACTCAACAGTCTGAATAGCTTCACTGACACGGCGGCTGTTCCTGTAAACGGACCTGGGACCCCAATCCCCCTTTCGAATTTCATCGAGCATGGCTCCTCGAATGCGAATACCAGCAAATGTTTCAAAACTGGCTCCCTTGTCCGCATCATACTTTTTAGCTGCTTCAAGCAAACCAATCATTCCTGATTGGACCAGGTCATCAATCTGGACACTGGCCGGCATTCTTGCAGCCAGATGATTTGCAATACGTTTTACCAGAGGACGATGAGCTTCAATCAGTTCATCTTTTACTTTTTTATTTTCCTGAACTGCCTGAGCTAATAAAGACATAATTAAACCCCCTCTTTAATTCTTGTTGGCATAAAAATTTCAATACTTCCCCTGGGCATTGGCACTGGAATAGCAGACACCTGATGAGCAAGTCTCTGGAAAGCACGAGAGGCCCTGCAATCAGGATTCATACTCAATAATGCCTGTTGTTGGCTTAGTGCTTCAGGTGCAGCCTTATCAAAAGGAATAGATCCGAGGTAGCTCAAAATAATCTGGCTATCCCCACTTAAATGTAACTGCAGTCGTTCGAACTGCTCTGAGCCTGTTTTTTTACTGGAAACTGCATTCACAACAATGCAGAAACGACGGACTTCATATACTTTGTTCAATAAACGAATAAGTCTCACTGCATCAAAAAGAGAGAGGACATCCTGATTAACAACAACTAGTACCTCTCCAGCGGCCTGGATCAGTGTTACATTATCAGGAGCCATTCCAGGAGCAGTATCAATAATCAGGGTATCAAGGGAAGATGCCAGATCTTCAAGCTTGCAAATCAGTTTTACCGTATCACTCACTTCTATAGATTGCCGCCATAGAGAGCCATTTGCCGGAGTTAATACTGTTACACCCGAAGGCCCTGACAATATTTGGCCCTCCCAGCTTTCATTGCTTATATCCCTGCTGCTCACTCCAGCACCACAGTTAAGACCCAGTGCAGTGCCTATATCCGGTACTGACAGGTTGCCATCCATCAATACTACCCGTTGCCCAAGTTGCGAAAGCGCCAGCGCCAGGTTTACAGATACAAATGTTTTTCCGACACCACCTTTACAACCCGCAACAGCAATAACGCGTTTTGTTTTAGAGGTCATAATGTTTAGCTTCACTTGTTGTTTAAAAAAGAATCACTATTTAATAAACAACGAACATGCCAACTTTTGAAAAACAATCCAAATTCACAAACCCCCATCAACTATTTACCTAAAAAACAACTAAAACCTTGTTTTAATTAAAAATATTAAAAATCGGTCATTTAATAAAACGATATTTTCTTGACGCTCACAAAAAGTAAAAAAATAAAACAACTAAAAACGTTATGTTATCGACAAATAAAAACACCGTTTATTTGACAGTGTCACTTTACCGTGACAAATAATCGACAAACATCACGCCAATATTTTTTTATTTTTTTCTTACAAAAATAAAAAGCAAAATCAGCGTCAATAAATAGATACAAAAACATATTAAAAATCGGGATCAATAATTAATTGATGGTGTAATATGCAAGACACAAAAAAAATAGAAGCAAACAAGCTGAATAATCAAAAACCTGATTTTAAAGCATATTTTCAACCGCCAAAAACAGCTTATGGCGGTAACTCAACTAATAAGAGTGTTGAATTTTTTCCTGACAGGAATCTATAACCAATTGAGTGTCTCTAAGTAAAAAATCTTTCAAAGCTGAATTAACCGCTTTTGGCTCTTCAATTGTTGAACTGTGCCCTGCGCCAGGAATAATAACCAGACTAGAATTCTTAATTCCTCTATGTAGCTGTTCCGATTTTTCAGGAACTGTTGCGATATCCTGATCACCAACAATCACTAATGTGGGTGCTGTAATATGGCTTAACTGAGCAGTTACACCAGAACGATCGATAACGCCTTTAACAGCTCTGGTAATACCGATGCGGTGATTATCGACAAGACGGGCTTGCCATGCATTTTTTTCTTCTGTCCGACTTGGGTCATTTAAAAATTTTTTGTAACTATTCAGCCTCCTCAGATTAATCTGGATTTTTCGCGAATTTATGTCATTTTGATATAAACCCTTTTCCAGAAGTTTTCATGACTCAGTTTACTCCCGAAACACAGGCCATTATCTTGCTTCTCGCTGCTGTAGGTGAGCTGGAGTCGAAGGTTTTGAGTCTTGAGGATGAAAACAAGGAGCTTGCTGATAAGCTCAAGATGAATAGTCGTAATAGCAGCAAGCCACCGTCTACAGATGGTTACAATAAGCCCTCATCATCCAAAAACTCAAATGCTGACAGTGAGAATGAGGAAAATCCTGAGTGTGATAGAGAAGATTACAAACCCAATCCCAAAAGCCTGAGGCAAAAGTCAAATAACAGGCCCGGTGGTCAACACGGTCATAAAGGCTCTACGCTGGAGCAAACTGAGGAACCAGACCATATCCGGCATCACTCGGTTAAAAACTGCGTACTTTGCCATCAGTCGCTTCTTTCTATCAAAGTAACCGACGTTGTTGAACGTCAGGTATTTGATCCAGGACGTTTTGGCCGTTTCGAAGTAACGGCGCATGTGGCTGAAGTCAAAGAATGCCCATGCGGACATGCTAATCAAGCATGCTTTCCTAAGGGTGTTGACTCGTATGTGCAGTATGGTCCGGTCACTCAAGCACTGGCTGTTTATCTGTATCAATACCAGTTAATGCCGTACAAGCGCATTTCACAATTCTTTTTCGATATTTTTGGTCTTGAAGTTAGTCCCGGTTCAATCTGTACTTTTCAGGCAAATGCCTACGACCGTCTGGCTAGCACAGAGGCAGCAATTGCTAACGCCTTAAAAAAAGTGCCAGTTGCAGGTGCTGACGAAACAGGCATGAGAGTGAAGGGCTCTTTATGGTGGCTGCATGTCGTTCGTTCCGAGGAGTGGACATACTACCACCTTGACCCCAGTAAAGGTCATGAAGCTATTGAGGCAATGGGAGTGTTACTGGTATTTGCCGGTATACTTGTGCATGACCATTATAAAGTCTACTTTCGCTACGCAGCCATCCATGTGCTCTGTAACGCCCATCACTTAAGGGAGTTGCAGGGGGTTGTTGACAGAGATTGCAATTATCTTGCAGCCCGGCTTCAACGCTTGTTAAGGCTGGCTTGCCATCTTAGGAAAGGGTTCAAAAAGCTTGGCATGAAGGCTATGCCGGAAATTATCCGCAAGCGTATCGACTCGCTTTTCGAGCGTACTGCTAAAAAAGCACAGCTCGAAGAAGCCGAGTACATGGAGCGACGACGTCAACGCCTTGGAGAGGATAAAGTCAGAAACACCAAAGCCTTTAACCTCTTCAAGCGACTGGTGGAGTTTAAAGAAGAAACCTTGAGATTCATGACTGATTTTGACATCCCCTTCGATAATAACGGCAGTGAGCAGGATGTTCGCAACGGCAAGGTAAAGCAGAAAATATCTGGCTGTTTCAGAAGTGAAAAAGGGGCTAAATGGTACTGCCGGATACGGAGTTATGTTTCATCGGCGAGAAAGCAGGGTGAGAATGTTTTCGAAGCCCTGCTTATAGCTATGAAGAATTACGACAACCTTCCTTTACTGGGTGCTGAATAGTTACAATTTTTTGCCAAACATAATTGGCATCACCTGAGTGGCTACGAGTCCTAAACCAAACCACCGGGCAATAAAATTGAGCAATTTATAGCGCCCAATATTTCCTTCTGGTTCAGGGTCTGAAGACGTTTCCAACAACATAAGGGATGATATAAGCTCAGGCTGTCGAATAGCTAACCTTAAGCCAACAAATCCGCCCATCGACAGCCCAATAAAGTGGCAGGAACCACAATCAAGCACTTTTATCAAAGCGGCTGCATCATCGGTAAGCGTATCCATGTCATAACCTGACAAGGCTATTTCACTTTGGCCCTGACCTCGAAAATCAAACGTGACACATCGAAAATGATCCTTAAGAGCTGCAACCTGTGCAGCAAACATATCTCCACTCCACAGCAGGCCATGGGCAAAAACAATAGTCTCTGCTCCACTCCCGTGATCTTCATAATGTAACGTTGTTCCATTGACTTGAATTTTAGGCATATTATTTTCCAACAGAGACAATTACTAACCAGTAGTTGCAGAACTGATATTTAGTCCTGGGTTCTGTTGACATAAACTAGCAAATGATACCGACATAAAAAAAGCCCTGAATTCTCAGGGCTTTTTTTATGTGGATTTAACTTACTCTTTGACCGTTTCTTCATAGCGGTGCAAACTGTACTTCCTCATTTTCTCTACCAGGGTAGTACGCCTTATTTGTAGCTTATCCGCAGCCCTGGCAACAACATTATTACAATCACTTAACGCTTGCTGAATAAGGCTCTTTTCCAGACGGGTAAGAAAATCTTTCAGATTCAACCCACCTACTGGTAATACTGCAAGGTCGTCAACCCTACCTGTTCCAGCAGGCTGGATACTGTCAGGAAACAAATCCGCAACCCCATCATCATCCCTGTCATGGGTATCAAGATGACGATACTCCTGTGGTAAGTCTTGTACACCTATAACACCATAGGGATACATAATAGCCAGTCGCTCCAGTAAATTTGCCATCTCCCTGACATTCCCCTGCCATTCATGGCGACAAAGAGAAAGAATGGCAACAGAGCTCAATCGAATAGAGCCACGCCCCTGCTTTTCCATTGAATGAACCAGTTCATTGATCATTAAGGGAATATCTTCTGGTCTTTCCCTCATGGCAGGCATCTCAATAGGAAATACATTGAGCCGATAATAAAGGTCTTCCCGAAAACTGCCCTTTTCGATCATCTCTTCCAGATTTTTATGGGTGGCAGCAATAATGCGTACATCCACATCAATGGACTCAGTGCCCCCCACTCGCTCAAATGTTCTTTCTTGCAACACCCTCAGTAATTTAACCTGCATATGCAAAGGCATATCACCGATTTCATCAAGAAATAAAGTTCCACCTTTAGCCAGTTCAAAACGGCCTTTCCGAGTGGCAACTGCTCCGGTAAATGAACCCTTTTCATGGCCAAAAAGTTCACTTTCCAGTAAATCGGTAGGAATGGCTCCACAGTTCACCGGCACAAACGGACCTGAACTGCGCTTGGAGTGTTCATGTAAGTTTCGCGCAACAACTTCCTTACCCGTTCCCGACTCGCCGGTAATCAAGACATTCACATCCCTATCTGCTACCTGCGTCATTGCCGAGCGAACTTTACGGATCTTTTCACCTTTACCGACTAGCCCGCGAAACAGCTCCACTTGCTGGTATACCCCAGCCTGCTGAGCCTGCCGCCACTGCTCACGATAGACCTGGGCATAATGCAAACTGGATAAAAGCTGCGTTTTTCCAGATGGCCAGTCTATACGAGCAACAACCTGTCGCTTGAAAGATGATTGAAGGTTATCCGGAAGCGGTTCTTTTATGCGAATGACTGGAATACCTGCACCCCAACGTTGAATTCTCGCAAGAATACCCTGCAAAGAACTTTCAGCATCGAGGAAATCACCAAGAAAAATTGCATTAAATGCTTCTGAGCCATGCATACTGACAGACTCTTCCCAGTATGCAGCTCCTGTAGTGATGGGCTTGTACCCCATAAATTGGAGTACGGTGCTTAAATCATGACGGCGCTGCTGCGCATCATCAATGATTAGTACCTGATCAGCTGTCTCCATATGACGACGGTCCTTGTCATCAAGTCAAAAAAACAACATAACGGCACAATATTTGGAAATTAATACGTCTCTGTTAATTCAGTAAAGATATAAAAAGTGCATACGTCAAATAAATATTAATTTTTATTTTGTTTCGTCTTATTGAGCAAAAAGGAAATATTTCCGCCATATCTTATTTGCCAAGGGCTAAAGTCAATTTCAAACCTGCAAGGGCTCACCTGAAGCCTCAACACGCCATACAACGACTATCCTTCCAGTCAGTATTTTTTTTACAACCTTGCTTAGGAGCTGACAGTGATTGAAAACTATTATCCCAAGCGCTTTGACTGGTCAACTGTTATTCAGGAAGTAAAAAGCCAAACACCTGAAGGGAATCAGGTGATAAATTTTCTTTCTATGAACAAAGACTTCAGACAAGACCCAGAGGCCATTGCGTTTGCCGAAAAACACCTTAAAAAAGCAATACCCTTTGATATAGACGCAGAGTTAATCCGTTATACCTGCGATCAAATAACCCTTGATGGAGTCATTGCAGAAATGGGGGTTTGCACTGGCCGCACCATCAACTTTATTGCAGCCCTTAACCCCAGAAAAACAATCTATGGGTTTGATTCATTTCAAGGGCTGCCCGAAAGGTGGTCTCGACGCGATATAAACTGTCCGGAAGGTACCTTTGCCCTACTTAACCCTGATATTCCCCCTCCAGTGCTTCATAATGTACAGCTTATCAAGGGACTATTTGCGGAAACCTTGCCTCTATTTGCCGATGAAATTTTAAAAGATCAGCCAATAAGCTTTCTTCATATGGATTGCGACCTTTATCAATCAACCAAGGACGTGTTTAATACCATAGGTCATAGATTAGTCCCTGGCTCCATTATCCTTTTTGATGAAATATACAATTATCCCGGCTGGCAAAACTTTGAGTGGCGCGCATTACAGGAGTTTTTACAAGCAACCAGCAAGGAGGCAGACTTTATTGCCTATAACAAAAACTGGGAACAGGCTGCCGTTAGAATCATTCGTTGAAGCCTCCTCCCAAGCTTGGTATAGGAGCATTTCTAGAATGCTACTATACCTCCTGAACCTCCTGCCAAAGCTTGCGCAACCGTTTATCCGAAACAGGAAAACGGGTTCCCAATTGCTGGGCAAACAGAGATACCCGGTATTCTTCCAGCATCCAGCGATACAGAGTCAGATTGTCATCCACCAGCTTATGCTTTTGGTGCGATTCTAAACGGTTGGTATAGCCTTGCTGAAGAGAACCTAGTTCTTCCGTCCAGGCTCGGTCCCGGTTGACCTGAGCAGGCAGTTTTTCCAGACGCAATTCCATCGCTTTCAGATAGCGAGGAAAATGGCTGAGCCACTCAGTACCTGCTTCCTGAATAAAGCCATTACTCAACAGACGATTCAGATGCTGTTTGATATCCGCCATAGAATAAGCCCGGTCAAAAGGAATATTTTTTCCTTTTAATTTTCGGGTAATAGGCTGTGCTAGTCTGAATATCTCATTGAGCAGCGGATCAACCTTTTCCGCCAGTGGAACAAGGTCTCCCTTATATTGCTCAATCAAAGCATCAAAATCAGCTTTATTGGCCGGACGGTAATCCTTATCCGCAAGAAAAGCCTGGGATACCAGGAAACCTTGAAGGTCATCCTCAAGCACTTTGTGATTAACCAGATTGGTAGCCAGCAGTTTGGTTTCTTTAAGGCGGGACATTTTAGAAATGGCGAATTTCAACTGACTTGCCAATCTTATCCTGATCAACCTCACCAAACCCTTGCGGCTTTCCTTTTCTGCCAGTGAAGGACTTTCCAGCAGCTTCACAGCAACACTGTCCGTCTGATCAATCAAGGCCGGATATACTTTTAACACCAGCCCTGAATAATTACGGGTAATCTCCCTTGGCAGCTCACCACAGGACCAGTCCGTCAGACCTTCCTGTTCCAGACCATCCGATGATAAATTACGGATACTAGCTTCAGCCTGGCTGGCAAAGCGTTCCCTGAGTTTCGTAAGATCACGCCCCTGCCCCAGCAGTTTGCCATGTTCATCCACTACCCGGAAGTTTATCAAATGATGATCATCCAGATTTTCAGTGCTCCAGGCATCATCCGGGATGGGTACACCAGCCATTCGGGTTAACTGCTTACCCAGTTTTTCAGCCAATGGCTCGTCACAAATTGAAATGGCTTCCAGCGCCCCTTTAACAAAATCGGGGACAGGAACAAAATTTTTGCGAATGGCTTTTGGCAGAGCCCGGACCATAGCCACACACTTATCAAATAGCATTCCGGGAACCAGCCACTCGAGCCGGTGTTTGGGTAACAGCCTTAAAGCTTGCACAGGCACCGTCAGGGTTACACCATCATCAGCATCCCCCGGTACAAAATGGTAGGACAGTGGAAGCTCAAGACCTTCCCAGCGAAAACGATCCGGGTAGCGAACTTCCGTCACCTGATCTGCATCATGGCGCATCAGGTATTCACGGGTTAACAGCAGTTGCTCCGGGTCTGCACGCTCTGCCTCCCTGCGCCACTTCTCAAAACCGGCTCCGTTAACAATACCTTCCGGAATACGCTCATCATAAAAGGCATAGAGGGTCTCCGGGTCCACCATAATATCCCTGCGCCGGGCCTTGGCTTCCAGTTCATCCACTTCAGCAATCAGGGCATTATTATGGGCCTGGAACTTTCCTTTAGACTCATAATGACCTTCAACCAGGGCTTCCCGTATAAAGATCTCCCTTGAAACCACCGGATCGATAGCACCGTAATTCATACGACGGCGACCCACAACAATCAGGCCATAGAGAGTCACCTGTTCAAAAGCAACCACCTGTGCCCGCTTCTTTTCCCAATGAGGTTCAAAGTAATTACGTTTAACCAGATCACCGGCCAGCGGCTCAATCCACTGGGGCTCCACTTTGGCATTAACACGGGCAAACAAACGAGAAGTTTCCACCAGCTCAGAAGACATCACCCATTTAGGCTTTCGCTTATAGAGGGTGGATGCCGGAAATAGATAGAAGCGTCGGTTTCTTGCACCCATGTAATCCGCTTCATCATCTTTATTACCGAGATGGGATAACAGACCTGACAGCAAAGCTTTATGCACATCACCATAGCTGGCAGATTCTTCATTAACCCGAAACTTCAGATCCCTACAGGCAAGGGTTAACTGGCGATGAAGATCCCGCCACTCCCGCATACGCATAAAGGAAAGGAACTGCTGTTTGCAATATTTCCTCAGCT
Organism: Endozoicomonadaceae bacterium; assembly: GCA_965224475.1. Classification (GTDB taxonomy): domain Bacteria; phylum Pseudomonadota; class Gammaproteobacteria; order Pseudomonadales; family Endozoicomonadaceae; genus Endonucleibacter. Next base: position 767,146 of record CBDCZK010000006.1, read on the forward strand.
GGTTCTGGGAAAGCGCCTGCCGCTGCTCTTCATAACTTTCCCATAGACTCACAAAGGTCAGGAAATCAGAATCTTCATGATAGAGTTCACGGTGTCTTTGGTCTGCCGCTTGTTGTTTTTCTGCCGGTCGTTCCCTAGGGTCTTGTACCGCCAGCGCACTGACAATAACCAGCAATTCTTTCAGGGCATTGTTTTTCTGGCCTTCTACCAGCATACGGCCAAGACGAGGATCTACCGGCAATTGTCCAAGCTGACGACCAACCCGGGTCAGCTTTCGCTCTGCATTAACAGCGCCCAATTCCTGCAACAGTTTAAAGCCGTCGTTAATGGCCTTACTGTCCGGTGAGTCCACAAATGGAAAACGGGCAATATCTCCCAATCCCATCCGCAGCATTTGCAAGATAACAGCAGCCAGGTTTGTTCTCAGGATTTCTGCATCGGTAAATTCAGGACGCGCCAGAAAGTCTTCTTCAGAATACAAGCGGAAGCAGATGCCATCCGACACACGGCCACAACGCCCTTTTCGCTGATTGGCCGAAGCCTGTGAAACAGGTTCAACCGGCAACCTCTGAACCTTTGAACGAACACTATAACGACTGATCCTCGCCGTACCCGGATCAATAACATAGCGAATACCGGGAACAGTCAGGGATGTTTCCGCCACGTTGGTAGACAAAATAACCCGTCGCCCGGAGTGAGACTGAAAAATCCGGTTTTGTTCAGCCGCTGTCAGACGAGCATAAAGTGGCAAAATTTCTGTGTGAGGTAACCGGGCATCCCGAAGAAATTTGGCCGTTTCCCGGATTTCCCGCTCACCGCTTAAAAACACCAGAACATCACCAAGACGCGCGCCCTTACCAGAATGCTCCATCGCAGTAATTTCAGACAGGGCTGCATAGATGCTTTGTTGTAGTCGCTGATCAGCATCCCGCCCTTCCAGCTCAAGATCTTCCATGGGGCGATAATACAACTCCACCGGATACGTTCGGCCAGAAACTTCAATCACTGGTGCGTTATCAAAATGGCGGGAAAAGCGGTCAACATCAATGGTGGCAGAGGTAATGATAACCTTAAGATCAGGGCGCTTTGGCAAGATCAATTTGATATAGCCCAGCAGGAAATCAATATTCAGACTGCGCTCGTGGGCTTCATCAATTATCAGGGTGTCATAACGGTTAAGGAAACGGTCATTCTGGATTTCGGCCAGCAAAATCCCGTCTGTCATCAGTTTAACCAGGGTATTGTCAGTGGAATGATCCGTAAAACGAACCTGGTAACCCACCTGTTCTCCCAGGGAAACCTTCAGTTCTTCCGCAATACGGTTAGCCACAGAACGTGCAGCCAGTCGCCGTGGCTGAGTATGGCCAATAATGCCATAGACACCCCGTCCTGCTTCCAGGCAGATTTTGGGTAACTGCGTCGTCTTTCCAGAGCCAGTCTCACCAGCAATAACGACCACCTGATGCTCCCGAATAGCAGCCGCAATATCACTCTTGCGATCTACAACCGGCAAAGCCTGGTCGTAAACTATTTTCGGAATAGCTGTCTGTCGCTTTTCAACCAGCGCCTGAGACTTTTCCAGCCGTTTCTGAATAGCCTCCAGCCCCGCCTGATCATTGCGACGCAGCCTACGAAGCTGTCCTCTCAGAGGATAACGGTCTCGTATCATGCACTGTTGGATGCTTCGGCGTAGGTCATTAATTGCAGGGCCGGACACTCATAAACTCCGATGTAAATTTCATAAAAAAACAGGGACGGAAGTATAGCCGCCCCTGTTTAGAAGCTGTTGAGGTTTTATCATGTGCTCACGATAAAACCTCAACAGCCCCTACTATCATAATCAGTACTTACTTAGTTGCTCAGTTTAGCCAATTCTTCATCGCGCAATGCACGGCGTAGAATTTTGCCCACATTGATGGTTGGCAATTCTGCCCGAAACTCCACTTGACGTGGGACTTTATAGCCGGTCAGGTGCTTGCGACAGTGCTGGACTACATCTTCCCGGGTCAGCGCCGGATCAGAACTGACAACAAATACCTTAATCGCTTCACCGGTCTTATCACTGGGCACCCCAATGGCTGCACTCTGGCTGACATGGGGGTGTAAAGCCAGTACATCTTCCAGCTCATTGGGATACACATTAAAACCGGATACGCAGATCATATCCTTCTTGCGATCTACAATGGTGACATAGCCTTCATCATCAATTTGGGCAATATCCCCGGTTTTCAGCCAACCATTCGTATCAATGGTGTCTTCTGTGGCCTGCACATTTTCCCAGTAGCCTTTCATCACCTGAGGGCCATAGACACACAGTTCCCCCACCTCTCCCAACTTCAGGTCATTACCCTGATCATCAATGACTTTCAACTCACAGGATGGAACAGGGATACCGATAGTTCCCAGCTTGATTTTATCCAGGGGGTTAATAGTCACAATAGGTGAGGTTTCTGTCATACCGTAACCTTCACAAATACGACAGCCGGTTAAATCCTCCCAGCGTTTGGCCGTATCCAGCTGTAATGCCATCCCACCTGATACGGTATTTTTCAGGTGGGTAAAATTTAACTTACGAAAAGAGGGATTATTCATCAATCCAACAAAGAGCGTATTCAGACCGACAAACATACTAAATGGTTTGTCTTTCAGTTCTTTAACAAAACCATTGAGATCCCGCGGATTGGTAATCAAAAGGTTGTGGGCACCGAGCAGCATACCCACCATACAATGCACAGTAAAAGCAAAAATATGATAAAGAGGCAAAGGGGCGACAATCAGTTCTTTGCCTTCTTCCAGGTTTCGGGCCACCATGGCCTTGGTCTGGAACATATTGCTGATAATATTACGGTGAGTCAGCATAGCGCCCTTAGCAACGCCTGTCGTACCACCGGTATATTGCAGGACAGCTACGTCATCATTTTCTCTGCGAACCTCTCTAGGACCCCAGTTACCCCCCAACTTAAGTACTCTGTTAAATGTCACAGCGTCAGGAATAGACCAGTCCGGCACCATTTTTTTGATATAACGAACAACGCCATTAACCAAATAACGTTTCACTGGCGGCAGCATATCGCCAACTTCAGTGACAATAACATGGTTAATCCCGGTCTTTGGCAGTACCTTTTCAGCCATATGGGCCATATTGGCCAAAACCACCAGCGCTTTTGCCCCGGAGTCGTTAAACTGGTGCTCCATCTCCCTGGCGGTATATAAAGGGTTGGTATTAACAACAATTAGCCCGGCTCTCAATGCCCCAAAAACCGCTACCGGAAACTGAACCAGATTCGGCAACATAATGGCAATACGGTCACCGGGCTGAAGATCTGTATGATTCTGCAAATAGCTGCAAAATCTGCCACTCAATTCGTAAAGCTCAGCGTAACTGATGCTTTTACCAAGGTTGCTGAAAACCGGTCGGTCTGCGTATTTTCGTGCCGAATAATTCAATACATCCAGTATCGATCGATACTGCCCAGTATCAATCTCAGCAAGAACGCCTTCGGGGTATTTATCTTTCCAGAAACCGGTGATCAACTGTGTGCCTTTTTCAATCATTCATTCAGTAGCTGTAATAAACTCACGTTTATGAAGCTGTTAAAGACTGAAGAGATTATCAATTTTCCAGTTATGTCGATAGACAAGCTTCGGAAAAACCGTACGCTACAGAGTTATAAAAACGACTGTAAAAAAGGATACAAACATGCAGTCCCAAAACCTGATTGGTAGCAATGGCCATACTATTCCATTGTATCAATGGCCAACCAAACTGACGCCAAAGGCAATACTGCATATCAGCCATGGCATGGCTGAACATGGGCAACGTTATCAGCGACTGGCTGAGTTTTTTAATAACCACGGTTACATTGTTTACGCCCATGATCACAGGGGGCATGGCAATACTATTCCAACTACAGGGCAAGGCTTCTTCACAGAAAAAGATGGCTGGACAAAAGTTGTCGATGACCTAAACCACGTAATAAACCATATAGAAAATAACCATCCAGAACTGCCGGTTATTGCCCTGGGCCACAGTATGGGCAGTTATATATTGCAAAGCTATCTTGTTCGCTACAATCCGCGTTTCGCTGGCTGTGTCCTCTCAGGATCAAACCTTGCCCCAAAATTTTTACTCTATGTAGCAAGGGCTATTGCTCGCTTTGAATGCTTGAGGCAGGGAGATAACGGGACAAGTCCTATCATTAAACAACTCACTTTTGCTCAATACAGCAGAACGTTCAAACCACGAAGAACAGAGTTTGACTGGCTCAGTCGGGACCCTGTTGAAGTCGATAATTACGTAAAGAACCCTATTTGCGGTTTTTTCTGCACCAATAAAATGTGGCACGATCTTTTTGGAGGATTGCTGGAAATCAGTACGATAAACAACCTCCAACAAATAAACTCTGAAATACCGGTCCTTATCCTGGGTGGAGAAGATGATCCTGTCAGTGCTCCTGATGGCCAACATAAACTGGCCTCAGCCCTGAACAAAGCAGGCCTGAAAAACATCACTCTCAATCTTTACCCGGAAGGTCGACATGAAATGTTTAACGAGATCAACCGGGAGCAGGTCACTGAACGCCTGTTACAATGGATTGATAAACTAATTTGCTAACGAGCCAGTAAACTACAATGCGAAAGCTTGAAAATATTCCTTTTGATGAGCTGGAGATAGGTACCAAGGGGAGCCTGACACGAACACTGACTGAACAGGACCTTTTGCTATTTGCCAAAGTTTCCGGTGATACCAACCCTGTTCACCTGGATGAAGCTTTTGCTGCAGAAACCCAATTTGAGGGACGCATCGCTCACGGCATGTGGACGGCATCTCTGATATCCTGCGCACTGGCAACAGAAATGCCTGGACCTGGGGGAATTTATCTGGGACAAGAACTTAAATTTCTACGCCCCGTCAAAGTAGGCGACACCGTTACCGTTCAACTGGAAGTCCTGTCCAAAAATGAACGACGCAACCGTGCAACAATTGCCACAAACGTAGTCAACCAACATGGCAAAATGGTTGTTAAAGGTACAGCAGAAGTGATGCCTAACTCCAATAAAGTGGCTATTAATGAGTATCCTCTTCCTGAAGTGGAACTCATAGAGAATGTCTAAGCAGTAACATTCTCCAGGGCAATGAGATTATTCATTGCCTCTTCCCTGGTAATACCACAGACACCAATGTCTGCCTGAAATGCCCCACACACAATGGATCGATCAGTCCGACCAAAAATACGGCAAAAGTTGCTTTCATCCAACTGAACACATCGTTCACCGGCTTGTTTACCCTGGGGCATCCCAGGAATGGGTGAAGAAATTGATGGCGCAGTACAGCAAGCACCACAGCCTGAGCGGCATTCCATAACAAAATTCCGAGAAAAATCGGAATTTTATTCACTCTTTCATCTATCTGAAATCCGGTGTCAGTCCAGTCATACTGCCATTTATAGCTATACAGATAGCAGAGGATATCAGTAATCCAGCAGAATTATTCGAGTCAAACAACCTCAACCTTACAAATAAAAGACAAAGTGCATATAAAACCAAGGTTCGTTAAACTTTGCATACCAGCTCGCTAAAACCGGACTGGTACAAAAAGATGCATTTTCTACAAAAGTAAGTGGGCATGCTCTATCAAGTGCTATATCTGCATTTCGTCCATTCATGCCAGACCTTATCTTAGATGATACGGCATAAAGGCCCTCTGACAGATAGCACCCCTGATTACGACCTACCTTGAGTCCAATAATTATTCTGAGGTAAGCATGAAGCTTTCCGCATTTGGCAAAAAATTCACCAGCCACTCGGGCATCCTTTCTCTTATGGATGACCTGGGTAACGCCATGGCTGACGGTAATGACATGATTATGATGGGCGGTGGTAACCCCGCTCATATTCCTGCAGTAGAAAACGCGTTTAAAGAACGACTACAACGAATCATCGACAACCAGTCAGAATTCACACGCCTGATTGGTACCTACGACCCGCCGCAAGGGGAGAAAGATTTTATCTATGAGCTGGCTCAATTTCTGAACCGCCAATATGGCTGGGGTATAAGCGAACGAAACATCGCCCTGACCAATGGCAGTCAGGCGGCTTTCTTTATGATATTCAATATGTTTGCAGGCCACTACGATAATGACAAATGCAAGCGCATTCAGTTACCCATTGCACCGGAATATATTGGTTACGCTGATAGTGGCGTAAGTGAAGATTTCTTTATTGCCAATAAACCGGACATTGAGCATATTGATAAGCATACCTTTAAATATCATGTGGATTTTAACCATCTCACCATAGATGAGGGTACCGGGGCATTCTGTGTTTCACGCCCAACAAACCCAACTGGCAATGTTCTGACAGATGATGAAATTGAGCATCTGGATTTTCTGGCAGCCATGCATGATATTCCACTCATTATCGATAATGCCTACGGAGCACCTTTTCCCAACCTGATCTATACAAAAGCTAACCTTAACTGGAATGAAAACACGATTTTGTGTCTCAGCCTTTCAAAATTAGGGTTACCCGCTACCCGTACAGGGATTGTAATAGCCAGTGAGCAAATCATTAATGCCTTATCAGGTATGAACGCCATCATGAACCTGGCCCCAAACAGTTTTGGTAGTTTACTGACACTGGATATGGTTCGCGATGACAGTATTCACTCACTTTGCCAGAATGCCATTCGACCCTATTATGAAGAAAAGGCAGAATTTGCTGTTAACTGCCTTAAAAGACATATGACTGATGTTCCGTGGCGAATACACAAGCCAGAGGGGTCCATGTTTTTATGGCTATGGTTCCAAGACTTGCCGGTTTCAAGCCTTGCTCTATATGAGTCACTAAAAGCCCGCGGTGTCCTTGTTGTTTCTGGTCATTACTTTTTTCCTGGCATGACTGATGATTGGCAGCACAAGCATGAATGCCTCCGCATTACCTTTACCCAGGACCACAAATCTGTGGATCAAGGGATTGCCATCATTGCCGAAGAAGTCTCCAAACTTTATAGCGCCTAGGAGCCTGTCGAACTTAAGTGTCCGTAGCGAGGATTGCGAAACATTGTATCCTCAATTCATTCAGGCCCGGGCCTAATCAGTCAGCACTGGCAGAATTATTCTGCCAGTCTTTCATATAAACAGCTTTGATACACATAGATATCAGAGCGGCAGTGCCGTTGTATATTTCAAAGGCTCCATCGCAAAAGTGGAAGTCACATTAGTCAGTCCTTCCACACTATTGACCAGTTTTTTATAAAACAGATCAAAAGCAGCCATGTCAGCCACAATAACCTTCATCATATAGTCGTACTCACCTGCCATTCGATAGAATTCCATGACCTCTGGAAATGAAGACACTGTTTCAACAAACAGGTTGTACCACTCTTTAGAATGATCACTGGTTTTGATCTGAACAAATGCAGTGAATGACAGACCTAATTTAACAGGGTCCAGCAGAGCAACCCGCTGCCGAAGCACCCCGTCATCTTCCATTTTTTTTAGCCGCTTCCAACATGGGGTTGTTGTCAAATTTACCGCATCTGCCAGTTCTGCCAAGGATAAAGTTGCATTATGTTGTAAAAGACATAGCAATTTTCTATCGACACTATCTAATTTACCCATATAATCCTACAAAAAAAGCGGTTATAGAAAATTTTCCCAAAGATATTGAATTATAGAGAAAACAAGGCAAAGTTTTTCTATTCCTTTCCGCTTATATTTCCACCACTGGATAGCAGCGTCGTGGTGGAAACAATGGCAAAAAAATATTTACCTGTTTTTCTTTTTATTTCAGTCTGTTTAATTTGGGGAACAACCTGGTTGGCGATGGAGATAGCTGTGGCTACTATTCCACCGATTCTGGCTACTGGCTTAAGATTCCTGATCGCTGCCCCTATCCTGATTCTGCTCGCACGTATTTTTAAACAACCCCTGTTATTTCCTAAAAATCAGCATAAATGGATGGTTCTAATAGCAGTGGGCTATTTTGCCATACCATTCACCCTGATGATTTTTGGTGAGCAATATATTTCTTCAGGACTCGCTGCTATTATTTTTGCCAATATGCCCATTGCTGTAATGGTTACCTCAACACTCTTCTTAAACCTACGATTGGCCAAACATCAGCTAGGCGGACTGGTGATTGCCGTAATCAGTTTATGCCTTATTTTAATAAACGAAATGCAGATTGGTGGAGACAATTACTTATTGGGAACAATCGCTTTGGCAGGTGCCGTTGCCCTGCACGCAATAATGTACGTTATGGTTCAGAAACACTGCCGTAATATCGAAGTATTCACATACAATGCTTTACCAAGCCTTATTGCTGCACTGCTGTTACTTGCCACATCATCGTTAGCTGAACAACCCAGTATTCAGTCTTTTTCAACAGTTTCTATATCTGCAGTTGTTTATCTGGGGATATTTGCCAGTGTTGGAGGTATTGTTGCTTATTTTAAATTAAACCAGGTCTCAAGCCCTTTTTCCGCATCGATCTGTTTTCTCATGTTCCCTGTTGTTGCCCTGACTTTATCAAGCTGGACCACTGAACACACTATATCGAATCAGTCCCTGCTAATGATGCTACCGTTGCTCGGAGGCATCCTGTTAACGAAGACTGAAAAACCATTGAATCTGCTAGCAAGGATGCATTTCAAAAGAGAGGCTGGCCAGCTTTCATAATTCCTCACGCTTCTCCATTGGCCGCATCAAACTGCGGCCCTGCCTTTGCAGCAGCCGCTGCGATGCATTATTCCACGAATAAAGAATCTCACCTATCAGAAATGCAGTAGCAGATATTTTCAGCCGACCTTCCACAAACTGTTCTACACTATCGAACATCTTTAAGAAAATTGACTTATGCCCATCGCCTTTTAGTGGGTATATCCATCTCCCTTATCACTTCCAAAAAAACTTCATAATTGAGTTGCTGCTTGGCTAACAAGAGCGAACAACTCAGGAGATAGCAGAACCTATGAAATCGTTCAACAATGCTTACTCCATATTGTCGAGCCTTTTATTGGTATTTAGCGGGCTTATTACTATTGCCAATGCTGACAAATCAGCCCCTCCCAAAACAATGACTTCGGCAGCATCCATAATTGATGCAAAGACAATAGTTCCCATGGAGCAGTTGATATCCCAGACCCGCAAGGCGCATGGCAATATTGTTGTTCAATCAGCACGGTTAACCGTGCTGGAGCAAAGAAAAGTCAATGTCATCGACTTTACAGACCTTGGCGGTGAGTGGCATCGAATCGTGTACGATGCTGTCACAGGTAAAGAATTGGAACAAACCCCAATGAAGGATCTTATGCCTATTGAGAAAATAGGCAGCAAGATACTAGCCCGTCATAAAAATGCTCAGGTAAGAAACAGTCGAAGGAGCTTTCAGGATGGCAACCAAGTTGTCATTATCGACATCGTTGATGCTAAAAACAAAAGGTGGGAAATCACTGTTGATGCTCACACCGGTATGACAATAAATGAATTCACTTATGACCTGAAACCAACCGGTAAACAGTTATCTCTTGTACACATCATTGAGAAAGCCAGAGAACAGCATAAAGGGCTAATCGTATTGAGAACACGGCAAACGGTTTTCGGCGGTACACCTGTAAGAGAACTGATTGCGCGAGACCAAAATAATATACGCCGAAAAATGATTTTTAACGCCCAGTCAGGAGAGCTGCTCAGCAACAAACCAATCAGCGGTTATCAATACTAAACAAAAATGAAAGCAGTTCTGTCTATCAATTTCACTAAACTGAGTAATAAACACTATTCAACAGATAGTGTTTTCAAAGCAGGAACTATAGCCTCAAACGTACTTCTACGTAATGCCAACCAACATTCATGTCGCTAACCTAGTTATTAGCTAGATAAATCCGAAGACCTTAGGCTTTTTTAGCAAGACTTTCAGCAATAGCCATGGAAAAACGGTTACATCACAGTCAGACACAGAGCAACAATAATCACCACAGCAAAACAGTCTGGCATGGGTATGTACTAAAATGAAGCCAGATTTTCTGAGCCGATCATGAATTTCAGGACGATGCATTGACCCGGCTCAACTTATTGTGTTGTTCAGTCTGGCTAAAATGGCAGGGTAATCGTTATGCGGGTTGTCATAGCTCTTGGAGATAGTGCTTTTCTGCAAAAAGAGCAACTACTTAAGGTTCACTTGTTGCAAAAAAGCATTCAAATTGCGGCCAGGGCCGTGGCAGAAATAGCCTGCACCCACCAGGTTGTACTCCTGCACAACAATGGCCCGCAGATAGGCATGCTGACTCTGATGCATGGTTCCAGTGAAGAGTTAAGCTTAAGCTCAGCTGATGTCATCGGTGCCCAAAGCCGGGGTTTGATGGGATTATTGCTGGAACAGGAGTTACGGAACAGTATGCCAGGAAAGGCTGTTTGTAGCCTGATAAACCTGACAGTCATTGATGCCAATGATCCAGCATTAATGGAACCGAGTATATTTTGCGGCCCAGTATATACACGGGCCCAGGCGCAGCTTGTACAAGAGCAAAACCCTGGCTGGAAACTGACTAAAGATGGCCGATATTACCGCCGGTTGATAGCCGCTCCAGAACCTCAGGAAATTATGGAGCTGCCAGTTTTAAGGCAGCTGATGGCAACAGGTCAGACAACTGTGGTATGCGGCAGTGGAGGCGGCTTACCTGTACGCAAGGATAGCAGTGGTCAGATTCACGGCGTTGAGGCAGTGATTGACCAAGACAAAACAGCAGCACTTGTTGCAAAAGGCATTGAAGCAGATGCCTTGCTGCTGCTATCAGCAACAGAAGCAATAGTAGAATCGAAAGAAACTGGACAGCCAAGAGCAATCAAAGCTGTAACGCCAGAAAAACTTGGTTCTATACGGTTCAACAGCCCTGCTCTGGAACCTAAAATCTGTGCTGTACGACATTATATAGGTAGTCATACAGATGGCAATAGCAATATATGCGCTATTGGCAGCCTATTTAAGGCAACGGATGTATTATCAGGAAAGTCTGGCACCCGTATTGCCAACGACGTTCAGGACAGCATCACCTACTACTAGCATCTATTAGCGATAAGGAATTGTAGTAGGTATTAGTTTTTTTTATGCCTGCGCTAACAGAATCCTCCCCTCTGTCAGCCACGCAGTAACAGGCAGTGCCTGTCAATACTTTCAGGGCGTCAGTGCTTTTTATTGCCATGGAAAATATGGCCATCAAGGTGCTGACACCATATCAGGAATCCTTTAGTAGTACAGAGGAGCAGCAATGCCCCAGAGTCTATTGCGATACACCAACATTCTCAGCATTGTTGGTGACCTCATTCGCGTTCATGTACCCGACCTGACCCAGGGCAACGCCCGGGCCAACTACGGCGACCTGGCCCTGATCGAGCAGAACGGGCAGGCCTACTCCATGGCACAGATCATCAAGATCGACCATGAAGAAGTGTCCCTGCAGGTATTCGCAGGCACCAAAGGTCTTTCCACCGGTGCGTCTGTATGCTTTATGGGTGAACCCATGAAAGCTACCTACTCACCGAATATTCTGGGTCGAATCTTCAACGGTGCAGGTGAGCCTATTGATGGCGGCCCGGCACTTGAACAGGATCCCAAGGTGGAAATCGACGGACCGTCTGTGAACCCTGTCCGCCGGGTTCTGGCTTCCCGCATGGTGAGAACCAACGTTCCTATGATCGATGTGTTCAACACCCTGGTTGAATCCCAGAAGATTCCTATCTTCTCTGTAGCGGGTGAACCCTACAACCGTTTCCTGGCACAGATTGCGATCGAAGCAGAAGCTGACATTGTAGTCTTTGGCGGCATGGGTTTGATCTTCGACGATTACCACTTTTTCAAAACCGAATTTGAAAAAGCGGGTGTATCTTCCCGTACTGTTATGTTCACCAACCAGGCCTCTGATCCTACGGTTGAACGTCTGCTGACGCCTGATATGGCGCTGGCTGTTGCTGAACACTTTGCGGTAGAAGAAAGCAAGAAAGTACTGGTTCTGCTGACCGACATGACGTCCTATGCCGACGCCATGAAGGAAATCGGTGTAGCCATGGACAAGATTCCTGCCAACCGGGGTTATATGGGTGACCTGTACTCACAGCTGGCCCGTCGTTATGAAAAAGCCTGTGACTACAAGGGCGCTGGTTCTGTAACCATTCTGGCAGTAACCACCATGCCTGGTAACGACGTTACCCACCCAGTGCCTGACAACACTGGTTATATTACTGAAGGTCAGTTCTACCTCCACGATGGCCTGCTGGATCCATTCGGTTCCCTTTCCCGTCTGAAGCAGATGGTTCAGGGCAAGGAAACCCGTGATGACCACAGCACCATCATGAACACCATGATCCGCTTCTACTCTGACGCCGTAAATGCCCAGCAAAAGCAGGCAATGGCCTTCGAACTGTCCAACTACGACTTGAAAACCATCAAGTTCGGTGACCTGTTCAAGAAGCGCTTTATGGCTCTCGACGTGGTACTCCCTCTGGAAGAAGCGCTAGATCTGGGCTGGCAAACCATGGCGGAATGCTTTGAGCCTGAAGAAACCCTGATCAAGCAAAGCTTGCTGGAGAAGTACTGGCCTAACAAGGCACAGGTCGGCGTTCAGGAAGCCGCTGAAACAGCTGAGGCATAAACCATGGCCAAGGTAGCCCTCAATAAAAGTTCGCTTAACAAAGAGAAGCGCAGCCTTAAGACGTTTAACCGCTATCTGCCTGCACTGGAGCTGAAGCGCCAGCAGCTGATGGCTGAACGAAAGAAGGCAGAAGAGGCACTTGCCGAGACCCGTGAGCACCTGACAAACGTCGAGCGTCTGGTACAGGAACAGCTACCCATGCTGGCCCGTGATGACGTTTCTGTAGAAAGTCTGGTGCGCGTAACGGATGTCAGACTGACCAGCGAAAACATCGTTGGTACCAATGTGCCCCTGGTGGAGCATATTGAAATCAGCCTCACACCCTACAGCGATCTGGCCAAGCCTCACTGGGTGGATTATCTGGTGGAACTCCTGCAACAGATGGTACGACTGCGAGTTGAGTTACAAGTGCGCGAACTTCGCCACAGGGAACTTGATAAAGCAACACGCACCACCTCACAGAGAGTTAACCTGTTCTCCAAGGTCCTGATTCCTCAGACCAAGAAGAACATCCAGAAAATCCAGATCTACATGTCAGACCAGGACCGTGCGGGCGTTATGAACGCCAAGCTGTCGAAAGGCAAGGTTCTGGCTCAGGAAGCCAGGGGTGGACAGTAAGCAGGAATCAGCCGGCGATAATGGGTCAGCCCCCATTCGCGGTTACTGGCTCAATCACTAGCTGACAACTGATAACTGAAATTAATATGGCTATAAAACGACTTAAGAAGATCACCCTGTACGGACCTGGAGAAGATAAAACCCAGGTTCTGAAGGGATTGCAGGCACTGGGCTGCATGCACCTGATCCCGCTGACTGAACAGACGCCGGAGTCCTCCCTGCGCCTGCAGCCAGCGGAAGTCAGCGAAGCCCTGACCTGGCTGGAACGCTGCCCGAGACAACGAAAGCAGGTTCGCAGAAAGGAAGCCGCCAGCATTGATGATATTGTCAAGGATGTGCTCGCCAACAAGACAGCACTCCGTGACTTGTCGGATATGCGCGACAAACTGGAAGAGCGTATCCGGGAAGTGAGACCCTGGGGTCACTTCACTTTCCCTGACCTGGCCGACCTGAATGGCCAAAGGCTCTGGTTCTACGTGATTCCTCACGGTGAGATGGCTGCCCTTGACAGCATTGAACTGCCCTGGGAAGTCATTCACAAAGATCATAAGGACAATTACGTCATTGTGATCTCTGATGAAGAACCCGCCGAAGACCTGCTGCCAGTTCCACGCTCACGGGTGGGTAAATACCCCCTGTCCAAACTGGAAACCATGCTGGAAGAATCAGAACATCGCCTTGAGGATCTGAATGCCGAAAGAGAAGCCCTGACTCGCTGGAGCTACTTGCTGAACCAGGCACTGGCTGCCCGTCAGGACAGTGCGGCACTGGAACAAGCCAGCAGCAGCACCCAGGATGAAGACCAGTTCTTTCTGGTACAGGGCTGGGTGCCAGCTACTGAACAGGCGGCAGTGGAAGCCTTTACCGCTCAGCATGGTATAGCAGCAATTATTGAAGAGCCCTCTGAAGAGGACAATCCACCGACTATTCTGGATAACCCGGAAAGCACCGGTGGTGGTGCCGAAGCCATGGCCTTCTTCCAAATGCCAAACTACCGTGCCTGGGATCCGGGCAATGTTGTGTTCTACTCATTCTCATTGTTCTTCGCAATGATTATGAGTGACGCCATGTACAGCGCACTGTTCGGACTGATTCTGCTAGCCATGCGGAAAAAGCTGACGGCCACTGACTCTGGCAAACGCCTGATGAACATGGGGCTGTTTATGTCCGGCCTCGGTATTGTCTGGGGTGTCCTGATTGGCAGTTACTTTGGTGTAGCGCCTGATCCGGATGGTGTTCTTGGCACGGTTGCCGTTCTGGACCTGAACGACTATGGCGCAATGATGAAGCTTTCTGTCTTTATCGGTGTCGCCCACCTGGTGATTGCCAACCTGGCAACAGCCTGGGTCAACAGGTCGAGACTCTACGCTTTGGCACCACTGGGCTGGTCCATTCTTATGGCTGGCGGCTTAGGTCTCTGGCTGGGAACCACTGGCACACTGGCTGAAGTATGGAAAACCACACTGGGCCCCGGTCTGATGATCGGTGGCGGACTGCTGATTTTCCTGTTCACCAGTACCCGTCCGGTTCACAAGGGATCTGACCTGCTGATGCGCATGCTGGATGGTTTAAAGGCCGTCTACAACCTCACCAGCGCCTTTGGCGATGTGTTGAGTTACATGCGTCTGTTCGCATTGGGACTGTCTGGCGCCTCCCTGGCCATGACCTTTAACGGCCTGGCAATGGATGTTCTTCACTCTATGCCAGTGCTGGGTGTACTGTTCTGCGGTTTGATACTGCTACTGGGTCACGTTCTTAACTTCGCTCTGTGTCTGATGAGCGGCGTGGTCCACGGCATGCGTCTGAACGTGATTGAATTTTTTAACTGGGGCCTTTCCGAAGAAGGCTATCCCTTCAAAGCTTTTAGTAAAAAAGAGGACTGACAATGGAAGATCTGATTATTGCCCTGGGCTGGCTCGGCGTTTTTGCACCTGTTGCCCTGGGAGCCATGGGTAGCTCTATCGGCTGTTCTGTGGCGGGCCAGGCCGCCTGTGGTGCAATGCTTGACGTCGAAAGCGGCTACGGCAAATTTGTAGGTCTCTCTGCAATGCCATCCTCCCAGGTTATCTACGGCATCGTAATCATGTTCACCCTGAGCGGTATCGGTGTAAGCCTGGCCAGTGCTCCTGGCCTGTTCGGCATTGGCCTGCTGACTGGTTTTGCCCTGATGTACTCCGCTATCTACCAGGGCCAGGCAGTAGCTGCCGCCATCAACGCCTCCAAGAACAAGCCGGAAGTATTCGGCCTGTCCATCGCCCCGGCTGCGATCGTTGAAGGCTTTGCGGTATTTGCTTTCGTATTCGCTCTGGTAATGGGCCAGGGTATCGCCGCTTAATTGCTCCGGTGAAAGCATCGCTTTCATTATACGGTAACTTAAGCAGCAGTGAGGGTCACTCCAGTAGGGCAGTGACCTTCACTGAGGCCCTTATTTATTGAACAGGATTTTGACATGACTGTTGCAATCACACCCGAAGGAAAAACGGTTTCCGTCGGAGTCCAGGAGCTTATTGAAAAGCTTCGCAACCAGGGCGTACAGAACGGCCGTACTGAAGCTGACAAAATTATCAGCGAAGCAAAAGCAAAAGCTTCCCTGTTAATCAAGGAAGCCGAGCAAAAAGCAGACACTATTGTTGGCAAAGCCCGGGAAGAAGCGGACTTTATCACCAAGGCTGGTACAGAAGCCCTGCAACTGGCTGAACGCAATGCCATCCTGGAACTGAAAGATTTTCTGCTGGAGAAATTCTCTGAGCAGATTCGCGCCGTTGTCAGCAGCTCCATGGACAACGAACTGCTGCTTGAGAAAATGATCGTTGAAGTAGCCGGTGAGAACTCCCTGCGCGGCGAAAAGAATGTTGAAGTGGTTCTGCCTCGCAAGGTGATTGGCGTTGATGAGCTCCGTGAAAATCCGGAACTGCTGAAAGAAGGCGGCATGCTGGACTTCTCCATGGACCAGGCCAGCACCATGCTGCAGAAAGGCGTTACCTTTGCTGTTGGTACTGAAAACCAGACCGGTATCAGCTTCCGCCTGAAAGACAAGGACATTGAAGTAGAACTGTCCGAAGAAGCTGTTTCTGCGGTTCTGCTGCGCCATCTCCAGCCACGCTTCCGCGCTCTTCTGGAAGGCATAATCAAGTAAGATGTCAGCTGGCAGTTGGCAGGTTTACAGAGCTTGTTAACGTCTATCGCAATAACAGTGGCTTCTGCTCACTGCCTGCTGCTCTCTTAATGGAGTAAGTTATGGCTGAAAATGCCTACTATACCTTGCTGACATCGCTCCCCCATATTGATTCGCTGTTTGACAGCAAGATAACCCCGATCTCACGTATACAGCTGGATCGTCGTTTATCTATGCTGTCCCGCGATGATCGCGAAATGCTGATCCAGGTAGAACAGCTCATGCACTGGAGCCACCTGGACGACGATGTCAACGAAGCCGCTTTAATCAAGCTGGCTGCCCGCCTGATATCTGAGCTACCCAGTGAATCCCTGCGCGACCTGGTCAACTGGCGTCTGGATATGCGCACTGTTGTTGCCGCTCTCAGACGTAAAATGCGTGGAGATCAGGCTCCCAATACCGCTCGCTGGAGCTACGGCACTCGATATGCCTATATTCGCCGTAACTGGAGTTCTCCAACACTGGGACTCCAGAACGCTTTTCCCTGGATACTCAATGCTGTTGAATGCCTGGATAAAAAGGATTACGCAGCATTGGAAAAGATCCTGCTGGAAGCCGTCTGGCGCAAACTGGATGAAGTGAGCAGTCGCCACAGCTTTGATTTTGAAGCTGTCGTCATTTACCTGCTGCGCTGGAATCTGGTGGCTCGCTGGACTGCCTATAATGGCGAGCAGGCGATTACCCGCTTCAAAGAACTGACGGAATTGGCGCTGGGCGATTTTGCAGCACAGCTTCCGGGCTCTCCAGCCTGAATTTTTGCCCTGTTTGCCAGCCCGGAAAAGGGCCGGCAAATAAGCATGAACAATCACGGTTACACTGATGAGTGAACAAACAAGTACGGATCTGATGCAACAGGCAACGGCTCGTGTCGTTGCGGTAATGGGTGATATCATTACCATCGAAAGCATCGACAGTAAAGGCAATACCAGCCCCCTGGTAAAAAACGAAGTAGTTTACGTTCTGCCAAGCCGTCGCGCCAACGAAAACGTTGAAGAGCAGCTGATGGCAGAAATCCTTCGGGTACGCGGCAAAACCGCTGACATCCAGGTTTATGAAGAAACCCGCGGTGTCGCTGTTGGCGATCTGGTTTTACAAACTGGAAAGATGCTTTCCGTCGATTTGGGACCTGGCATTCTGGGTCAAATTTATGATGGTCTGCAAAACCCACTGGAGCGTCTGGCTGCCCTGCATGGCCGCTTCCTGCAACGCGGTGTTCAGGTTGAATCTCTGGACCGCACGCAAAGCTGGGCTTTTACTGCTACCGCTAAAATTGGTGACAAACTTCGCGCTGGCGAAACTTTTGGTACCGTACCAGAAGGCCGCTTTACCCATAAAATCATGATTCCATTCGACACCGAAGGTGAAGTGGAAATTGTCTGGATTCAGGAAGGTAACTTCTCTGTCGACACGGTGGTTGCAAGGGTTAAAAACGAGCGTGGTGAAGAGATTCCCCTGACCATGTATCAGCCATGGCCAGTTCGTAAATCCATTTCTGAAACCCTGGCCAAAAAAGGTAAGACCACTCGTCATTACCCAAATAGCCCACTGATAACGACCCAACGTATCGTTGACACCTTCTTCCCCATCGCTCGGGGGGGAACCGGCTGCATTCCTGGACCTTTCGGCTCCGGAAAAACCGTACTTCAGCACTCCTTCTCCCGTTACTGCAACGCCGATATCGTTATTGTAACGGCTTGCGGTGAGCGTGCAGGTGAGGTTGTGGAAACCATCGAAGAGTTCCCACACCTGCAAGACCCTACCACCGGCGGCGCCCTGATCGACCGAACCGTTATTATCTGTAACACGTCCTCCATGCCGGTAGCGGCCCGTGAAGCATCTATCTACACCGGTCTGACCCTGGGTGAGTACTACCGTCAGATGGGCTATGACGTATTGGCCCTAGCTGACTCCACCTCTCGCTGGGCTCAGGCTATGCGTGAAACCTCCAACCGTCTGGAAGAAATCCCAGGTGAAGAAGGTTTCCCAGCTTACATGGACTCTGCTATCAAGGGTGTTTATGAGCGCTGTGGCGTTATCACCAACGAGGAACGGGAAGAAGGCTCCCTGACCATGGTGGGTAGCGTTTCCCCTGCCGGCGGTAACTTTGAAGAGCCTGTCACTCAGGCAACCCTGGGTACCGTTAAGACCTTCCTGGGTCTTTCCTACGACCGCGCCTACAAGCGTTTCTACCCTGCGATTGACCCTCTGATTTCCTGGTCTCGCTATCTGGATCAGCTGTCCGATTGGTACAGTGAAAATCTGTCTCCAGAGTGGGTAAATACTGTCAAGGAAATGCAGGCGTTACTGGTTCGCGGCGACAGCATCAACCAGATGATGCAGGTTACCGGTGAAGAGGGTGTCACCCTGGAAGACTATGTAACTTTCCAGAAATCCCTGTTCCTGGATATGGTATATCTGCAGCAGGATGCTTTTGACGATGTTGATAGCAGCTGCCCAATGGCCCGACAAAAAGCCTGCTTCGAACTGGTCACCAGCCTGATCCACGAACAA
Organism: Endozoicomonadaceae bacterium; assembly: GCA_965224475.1. Taxonomy (GTDB): domain Bacteria; phylum Pseudomonadota; class Gammaproteobacteria; order Pseudomonadales; family Endozoicomonadaceae; genus Endonucleibacter. The sequence continues at coordinate 786,099 of CBDCZK010000006.1, forward strand.
TACCAGTTCGACAACAAGGAAATTGCCCGGGATTATTTCGTGAAGCAGACAGGTCTGTTCAAGAACCTGAACTACTCTCACGACGGCTCTCCTGAGTACAATAGCTATATGAAAAAGATCCAAGAGCTCAGAAACCAATACAGTGAGAGCTCCCTCGCAGCATAATATTGACTGCTCTTTAAAGCTAAAACTGCCGGAACCCCGGCAGTTTTTTTATTCCCTTTTCAGAAACAACGTCCCACCCTTTAAATAATTATTGTGAGCTTTAACGAAAATAAAATTGATAGAACACCTTGCACGCCAGACAATCTTTGCTAAAAATTATTTCTAATAATCAACATAGCGTTATAGTGACTGATGAACCTCCACACTCAAGAGAGAAGGCTGATAAGTGCCCAACACTCTCAGATACTCAACGCGATAAAAATAATGGAGAAATAATTATGAAAGGAGTCATAAAACAGGCTGCGCGGCTAGTCACTTTTTGCTTTATTGTTGCTTTTTACTGCACTCCTCACTTCAACAACATCCATAGTAACTCCTTCTTTTCATCGGGTGCTTATCTATCCGCTGATGAGACTGAAGATGAGGATGAAGATGAGGATGAAGAATCGATGGATAATGGCAGTGATGAGGAGACTGAGGAGCGGGAAAGAGAAGAAGACGCTGATCTCGATAAAGAAGATTCAGATTCAGAAGATGATGACGATTACGAAGATGAAGACTAACTAAAAAATACACCCTGAAGAAGGCAGGCAAGACCAAATAGAAGATCATTAAAAAAAACTGGCGTCCCCTAGGGGACTCGAACCCCTGTTACCGCCGTGAAAGGGCGGTGTCCTAGGCCACTAGACGAAGGGGACACATCACCTTCTAGGCGAGACGCATGGTATCTTCTTAAAATACTTCTGTCAATCGCCTAAAGGTTTCTGTACTTTCTTATCTAGAATCTAGAAAAATTTTCAATTTTTATCAGAAAATTTCATTGCTACAGAATTAATACAATAGCGCATTCCTGTCGGCTCTGGCCCATCATTAAACACATGACCCAAATGAGCATCACAGCGCGAACAAAGCACTTCTACCCGCGTCATACCCAAACTGTAATCATCATGATAAGTCAGGGCATCACTGGAAACTGCCTGCCAAAAACTAGGCCAGCCACAGCCTGCATTAAATTTAGTAGAAGAATCAAAAAGAGCCTGATTACAGCATACACAGCGATACAGTCCTTCTTTATCAAAGAGCTCATACTCTCCAGTAAAAGGAACCTCAGTACCTTTCCGACGACAGACCTGATATTGCTCATCCGTTAACTCTTTGCGCCATTGCTCATCAGTTTTTTTTACAGCCATAACGCTTTCTCCTTGAATAATGCATCAATCTCAAAAAGGCATCATAATGTAACAACTTGGAACATGTTTAAAAATAATTTCTTCTTCCAGCCTTCTGATAAAGAGCAAAAAGCTATTTAATGATAAAAAGACCATCGCATTTGATCTCTTCGAACATGGGACTTCCAGACCGAAGGGCATAGCCGCTCATACCAAGTAAGAACTCTCTGGAAGAGGCCTTTGGATACACTGTCATGATAGATGTCGAAAAGTCTCTGAAACTGGCTAACGTATGCTATGACATTAGAGGACCCGTTCTTCGAGAGGCAAAAAGACTCGAAGAGGAAGGCTCCAAGATTATCAAGCTAAACACTGGTAACCCTGCCGCTTTCGGTTTTGAAGCACCGGAAGAAATCATCCAGGACATGATAAGAAATCTTCCTCGAGCACAAGGCTATTGTGACTCCAAAGGGTTATTTTCAGCACGTAAGGCTATCATGCAATATTGCCAGCAAAAGCAGTTTCCTGAAGTCACACTTGAGGATATCTTTATTGGTAATGGTGTCAGCGAGCTTGTAGTAATGGCCATGCAAGCCCTACTCAATAATGGCGATGAAATGCTGATACCCGCCCCAGACTATCCCCTATGGACTGCAGCGGTTAACCTTTCAGGAGGAAGAGCTGTTCATTATCTGAAAGATGAGCAGTCTGACTGGTATCCGGACATCAATGATATTCGTAGTAAAATCACCGCAAAAACCCGTGGCATTGTGGTAATCAATCCCAACAATCCAACGGGTGCCGTATACCCTGAAGAAATTCTAGTACAAATTATTGACCTGGCTCGGCAACATAACCTCATAATCTTCGCTGATGAAATCTATGACAAAATTCTCTATGACGGTGTTCAACATACCGCCCTAGCTTCTTTGACTGAGGATGTGTTTTGTATCACTTTTAACGGTTTATCCAAGTCCTACCGGGCTGCAGGTTTTCGTGCCGGATGGATCGTTGCCAGCGGCCCCCGCCATAAGGCGATTGATTATATGGAAGGTTTGGAAATGCTGGCTTCTATGCGCCTATGTTCCAATGTTCCTGCCCAGTTTGCCATTCAAACAGCCCTCGGGGGCTACCAGAGCATTAATGATTTAATCCTTCCCGGAGGGCGTTTATGTGAGCAAAGGGATAGGGCCTGGGAAATGCTCGAACAGATACCAGGGGTCAGCTGCGTCAAACCCAAAGGTGCACTGTATGTATTTCCCAAACTAGACCCAAAACGATTCTCAATAAAAGATGATGAGCAGCTGGTACTGGATCTACTGTTACAGGAAAAAGTACTTCTGGTTCAGGGGCGCGCCTTTAATTGGCCAACCCCTGACCACTTAAGGATTGTCACCCTGCCCAGGGTTGAAGATATAGAAGACATCATCACCCGGTTTGAACGATTTCTTAGCAAATATAAACAATAGCTATCAAGCCCTGAGGTAATAGCCAATTGAAGCCACGCACTGCCAAGGTGATATTTTTGCCTCAAGGAACTGTAAATTTGCATATGTGCTATTGAAATATGGTTATTTGATCGCCATATTCTCAGAAACGAAAATGACAAAAGGTAACCATTCAGGCAATGAAGAGAATTCTACTGTTTCTAGGGACCAACCTTGCGGTTATTGCCCTAGCCAGTATTACCCTTAACATTTTGGGGGTGGGCAATTACATGTCCTCACAGGGCCTTAATCTTGGCTCACTCCTGATTTTCTGTGCGGTTTTTGGCTTTGCCGGCTCTTTCGTTTCCCTGTTCATTTCCAAATGGATGGCGAAAATGAGCACAGGCACCCAAATTATCGAGCAACCCAGAAATGCCCAGGAAAGATGGCTGGTTGACACCGTCGCCGAACTGTCTGAAAAAGCCGGAATAGGCATGCCGGAAGTTGGGGTATTTCCCTCTCCTGAGTCCAACGCCTTTGCAACGGGCTGGAATAAAAATGCGGCTCTGGTTTCTGTCAGCCAGGGGTTGCTGGACCGTTTCAGCCCATCAGAAGCACGAGCAGTTATAGGCCATGAGATAGGTCATGTCGCTAATGGTGATATGGTCACACTCTCCCTCATCCAGGGTGTCGTTAACACCTTTGTTATGTTCTTTGCCCGGCTTATAGGCTATGCCGTTGATAGTTTTCTGCGTAAGGATGAAGACAGTAGCGGACCGGGTATTGGTTTCTACGTCACCAGTATTATTGCTGAAATTATCCTTGGCTTTCTGGCTAGTGCTATTGTCATGTGGTTCTCCCGCCAGCGTGAATTCAGAGCCGACGAGGCCGGTGCGCAACTGGCAGGTACTGGCAATATGGTTGCAGCGCTGGAACGGCTTCGCTCAGAATACGAAGCACCTACCGTGATGCCTGCCACCATGTCCGCTTTCGGTATTCGCAGCGGCCTTAAAGAAGGTCTGGCAGCGATGTTTACCAGCCATCCACCACTGGATCAGCGCATTGCTGCCCTACAATCCAGGGGATAAAACAGCAACTTTATATAAAACAAAAAGAGGGTTATCCCTCTTTTTGTTTTAACCGGCTAGCTAAATCACGTACTTAGTCCGCAGCCACCATCATAATATCCACCGAACAGGCTTCACTCTCTGCCACTGTCCTGGCGATCAACTCATTCCACTCGCTTTGACTAACACAAAAACGGTTATTTTGTGGCTTAATCACCAGACTGCCACCTGAACACAGCCCCGCATCTACCGTGAGAGAATCAAAACCTGGTGCATCAAAGCAAATATCATCAGAACTTTCGCCTTTAACTGGCTCAGCAGACCGGACTGATGGATGTATAGTCAAAGATACAGTAAAACTGCTGCTTGAAGTGCTTCCAAGTTTTCCCTCATGTACTGCTTTAACCAATAGGGGATATTCACTTACAACGAAAGCTACAGCAATCGCTAACCCAGCTCCCAGAGCAATTTTTTTATGCATTTTGGGGATGACCCTAGAGCTATATTATTTCTTCCAAACTCATTATATACAGCCATCCCTGCCCTGACTTATTTTACCCACGAACACAGGTTTTTTCATCAGCTTACTTCATCATCCATCATGAGCCGATCCAACAGCGAAGAGACAGCAGCGATATCACTATTTATAATAAATTTTTGAAAAAAAATCGGTCTGCCATGCCTCAGGAAATTCCTACTCCAAACTGGATAGCTGACAATTCAACTCTAGCCAGTTACTGCAAAAACTGGTCAACATTAAATAGAATTGCTTTGGATACAGAGTTTATCCGCACCGACACCTTCTACCCATTACCAGGCCTGATACAAATAAATACCGGTGATGGAATACATCTCATTGACCCCCTGACCATTGACCAATGGCAGCCGTTAAAAGACTTGCTGGAAAATCCTTCTATTTTAAAAATCCTCCATTCCTGTAGCGAAGACCTTGAAGTCTTACAAATTCTGACCGATACAACACCATCTCCTCTCTTCGATACCCAGCTAGCGGCTGCCTATGCTGGGCTCGGCCACTCCCTTGGTTATCAGAAACTACTTCATAAACTCCTTGGGCTCGAGCTACCAAAAGATGAAACTCGATCTAACTGGCTCCAGCGCCCTTTAACTGAGGCACAGCAACATTATGCGACTCTAGATGTATTACACCTATTAGAAACCCATACTCTGTTGGAAGAGCTTCTACACGAAAAACCAACAAGAAGCTGGCTTGCAGAAGACTGTAGCCGTATGAAACCGTCTATTTTCTTTAATAATAGTGAAAATGCATGGAGGGATGTGAAACGAGCCTGGCAGCTACGGCCAAAGCAACTGGCTGTATTGAAGGCACTCTGCATCTACCGGGAAGAAAAATCAAAAAAGCGAAACCTGCCTAGAAACCGGGTCATACCCAAGGGCAGCCTATGGCCTATCGCACGATATCAACCGGATAATCTAAAATCACTGGCAGCAATCAAGGATATGAAAAAATCGGTTATAAAACGAGATGGGTCAAAGTTACTTGCCATTATTAAAACTGCCGCCGAATCTCCCAAAGATACTTATCCTGCGCCCCCTCCAGGCCCCCTGCCGAAAAAAACTAAAGTCTACGGTAAAGCTATCAAAGAGTTCATTAACGAAATGGCAGAACATTTAGAGCTTCCCGTAGAAATACTCTTGCCGTCAAAAACAACCTCTCCCATACTACGCAGCTGGCTGGAAACAGGGCAATTTACCCTACCAGAATCATTACAGGGCTGGCGACGAGAAATCATTGGCACCCCCTTAGTAGAAAAGCTCAATCGTTTGATAGAGACCCAATAGGTTTGCAATTTACAATGAAGTTACTGGTATCCGTCTACAAAAGCCCTAAAAAAGATGAGATGTATCTGTATGTTCTGAAAAAAGAGCAACTAACGCGGATCCCGGACGGGCTTGTGACACTATTCGGGCAGCCCTTGCACGTAATGGATCTCCTGTTAACGAAAGAACGCAAACTGGCGAGGGCTGAAACAGCCAAAGTTATCCAGTCACTGGAGGAACAGGGTTATTATCTGCAAATGCCTCCTGCACAGGATGATTATATTGAGCACCTGCCTGAAGAACTTCTAACCAAGAACGATCCGATTTAAGCTTATGGGCACACCTTTTTGGCAAGATAAACCATTGCAGGCCATGTCTCATAAGGAATGGGAAAGCCTCTGTGATGGTTGTGGCAAGTGCTGCCTGCAAAAACTCGAAGATGAAGATACCGGCGATATCTACTATACAGCTATAGCATGCAGACTACTGGACATAACAAGCTGTTGCTGCAAAGACTACAACAATCGAAAAAAGAAAGTACCTGACTGCATCAAACTAACAGTTGATGATATTAAGGATTTTCATTGGCTCCCCAAAACCTGTGCATACCGGCTCTTAGCAGAAGACAAGCCTTTGCCACCCTGGCATCCACTGATATCCGGAAACCAACATACAATCCATCTAGCAGGAGCCTCTGTAAAACACTACGCCCACTCAGAACAGAATATCCCCGAGACTGAGTGGGAGGACTATATTATTCCTATGGAGCAACTATAAACCGGCTCTTACTCCCAAGCACTGACAAAGTCTGAAATATTCAGCACAGGCAGTTTCTTTTTCGAGCCAGAAGGCGTACCAAGGTAGATAAAACCGAGAAGCTCTTCATTTTCTTCCAGACCCAAGCCTGAAGCTATCAAGGAATGATAGCTGATAGCCCCTGTCCGCCACATTGCCCCAATACCTTGAGCATAAGCAGCGTTGAGAATATTCTGGGCAGCCGCCCCTAAAGAAAGCTGCTGTTCTATTTCAGGCACTTTGGGATGCTGCTGTTTTTTACAGATTAGGGCGACCAGCACAGGCGCTCTTAAAGGCATTCCACGATAGCGGTTTAGCGCATCTTCAGACAAGTCCTGCTGATCAGACTGAGCTGCTTTGGCAAACAAGTCACCTAAACGATCCCGGGCTTCCCCCTTTATGGTTAAAAAGCGCCAAGGCCTTATACGACCATGATCAGGGGCTCGGAGTGCAGCCTTGAACATCAGCTCCAACTGTTTTCCCGTAGGACCCGGGTCAACCAAAGCCGGACTTGATACTCTTTCAATTAACGCCTCTTCTATATCCATCAACAGCCCCCAATAAACAACATTTACTGCCTGATTAACCGGATTGCTTCCGGCAACTTATTATGGGTACTTCGCCATGGGTTGATATCCAACCCACCTCGGCGAAGGTACTGAGCGTAAACAGTTAACTCCTCAAAATCAAAGCGGCTTTTGAGGTCAGTGAATACTCGCTCTACACATTGCTCATGGAATTCCTGATGATCCCTGAATGAGCAAATATATTGCAGGAAGGCACTGTGGTCGATAGTTTCGCCTTTATACTCCACCACGAGCGTGCCCCAGTCAGGCTGACCTGTAACAGGGCAATTAGACTTCAATAAATGGCTATTAATTATTTCTTCAGTTCTGCCCTGACCTTTTTGCAGTAAAGAAGGGTCATAAGAGTATGAAGCGACTGTTACTTCAAGATCATCCAGGCAAATACCCGGAGCTGGTTGAAAACCAAACTCTTCCAGCTGTTTGATTCCCATCAAAGTGACTTTGACAGGACCTCCAGCACAACTACTCAGATCCCGCTCCAATATCTCACAGACCTGATTTTCATCAGAAAATTCAGACTGATTAAATGAATTCAGATACAGTTTAAATGATTTTGACTCAATCAGATGTGGAGAATCACAAGGCAATTCAAACCGAGCTACCCGAACGACAGGTTTGCCCTGTTTATTCAACCAGGAGAGCTCATAACCATACCACAGGTCACGACCATAAAAAGGGATATCAGCAGGATCAATACCCAATTCTTCCCGCTTACCACTTCGTGGAATGGGAAACAGCAATTCTGGGTTATAAGCCGTTTCATACTGGCTATTTTTACCCAGTGGCGACTTATGTAACAACTCACTCATGAAAAACTCTTGATCAGCAAGGGCTTTCAACAGAAAGCCTATTTAAAATGCCAGGAAATTAGCTTCGCAAACCTTTGCCACTATTCAGCAAATAAATACTGTAGGTTGCTAAAGCAATTATCGCCACAGCCATTACCGAAAAAGCCATCGTTACACTGATACCACTGGCTTCACCAAGGATACCGTAACGAAAAGCATTCACCTGATACAGAATAGGGTTCAGCAGGGATATTTTCTGCCAGAACTGAGGCAGAACCTCAATGGAGTAGAAAACACCTCCAAGATAGGTTAACGGTGTCAGTACAAAGGTTGGAATGATAGAAACATCATCAAACTTTTTAGCGTAAACGGCATTAATAAAGCCGCCCAGCGCAAAAAGTACAGCGGTCATAACAACAGCCATAATTGTAATCAGCAAATTATGCAGATGCAGATCAACAAAAAACAGCCCCAGACCCATAACAATAAAGCCAGAAATCAGACCTCTGGCTGATCCACCCAGTACGTACCCCGCCAAAATAACCCAGTTTGGCACGGGAGATACTAATAGCTCTTCAATATTTTTCTGAAACTTGCTACTAAAAAAACTGAAAGCAACATTACTGAAACTGTTAGTGATGACAGACATCATAACCAGCCCCGGCACAACATAGGTCATATAGCCAAAACCACTCATTGTGCCAATGCGCGAACCAATGACACCCCCAAAAATCACAAAATACAATGACATGGTAATAGCTGGCGGCAGCAATGTTTGAGGCCAGATTCGCATAAACCGGCGCACTTCACGAGCAAATATCGTATAGAAAGCCACCCAAAGAGGCTGCCATTTTCTCATGACTTCTGCACTCCACGAGTCAGGTTAACAAACAGCTCTTCCAGCCTGTTAGCCTTATTTCTCAGGCTTACCACCTCAATTTTGTATTCACTGAGCTGTCGGAAGAGTCCATTAACTCCAACATTTTTATCGACTTCAACCTCCAGGCTACTAGTATCTCTCTTTTTAACGCTATAACCGGCAAACTCAGGTATCTTTTTTATGGGCTCACGAAGATCCAGAATAAAACTTTCTTTCTGTAACTTTCCTAACAATGATTTCATCGAGCAGTCTTCAACTATTTCACCCTGGTCAATAATGGCAATATTGCGGCACAACTGCTCAGCCTCTTCCAGGTAATGAGTGGTCAGGATGATCGTGGTACCCTGCTGGTTAATTTCCTGAATAAAATCCCAAAGACTTCTTCTCAGCTCAATATCAACCCCAGCAGTGGGCTCATCAAGAATCAGCACTTCCGGTTCATGGACCAAGGCACGAGCAATCATCAGGCGACGCTTCATCCCCCCAGAAAGCATTCGAGAAGGAACATCCCGCTTATCCCACAACCCCAATTTTTTCAGGTAGTGTTGAACCCGTGGACGGGCCTTTAGGGTGGAAATTCCATAATACCCCGCCTGGGTAATGAGAATATCTTCAACCTTTTCAAACTGGTTAAAGTTAAACTCCTGGGGCACCACCCCCAAAGCCTGCTTGGCTTTTACCAGGTCGGTATCAATATTGTGCCCAAAAACATGAACGTCTCCTGACGTTTTAAGAACAAGAGAGGAAATTACGCCAATGGTCGTCGACTTCCCTGCCCCGTTAGGTCCCAAGAGCGCAAAAAAGTCCCCTTCTGATACTGAAAGATTGACCCCTTTAAGGGCTTCCATGCCACCGGCATAGGTTTTTTTCAGATTTTTGATTGTTAGAGCCTGGGTCGTCATTATTACCCGGTCACCCTCAACTGGAAAATTTCCTCCATATTTTATTATATTTTAGCTTTATAAATAATATTTAAATCTCGAAATGCTATAACGTTTTTTTGCATTTCAGGAAAATAGGTTTTCAAATGCCTGCTGCAAATCAGGATAATTAAATTGAAAGCCAGCCTTGGCCAATCTCTCAGGATAAACAGCCTGGCCTTCAAGCAGTAACTGCGATGACTCCCCCAAAGCAAGGCGTAAAGCAGCAGCAGGAACCGGTATCAAAGCAGGACGGTGTAGTGCTTTAGCAAACAGATGAACAAAATCTTTATTGCTGACTGGATTGGGTGCAGTGGCATTATAAACCCCTTCAACCCCCGGGGTTTTCAAAAGGAAGACCAACAACCTGACCATATCCTCTCTGTGAATCCAGGACATCATCTGGTTACCATGACCAACAGGACCACCCATTCCCACTTTAAATGCAGGTAACATTTTCGCCAGAGCGCCACCATCAGGATGGAGAACAATCCCGGTACGCACGACAACTACAGTAATACCAAGGGCATTCGCTCTCTGCGCAGCCTGTTCCCACTGCTGACAAAGAGATGCTGCGAAATCATGACCTGCTGTATCACTCTCATCCAGTCTGCTATCTGAACCATGATTACCGTAATAGCCAACTGCAGACCCACTAATTAATAATTTTGGACGATTTTGCATTCGTTCCAGCAAATCCACCAGCTCGGAGGTAACCCCCACCCGACTCTCCAGTAATTCCTTCTTTCTTGATGCGCTCCAGCGTTTTTCCATAATACCTTCACCTGCCAGGTTAATTACCGCATCAAACACATCAGATGGGTCTATTGCTGCAATTGATGAGACCACGTTAACCTCGGGTGACAAGCTTTTTTTTACTTGTTCAGGCGACTGCCGACTGACAACAGTGATGCTACAACTGTCTGCCAGTAACGCTTTTACCAGTCTACTACCGATAAACCCTGTTCCACCGGTAATCAAAAGTTGCATAACATCCTCCTGGGGGAGCATTTTTAGTCCAATTGTCCTTTCTAGCGATGGTATTGAGCAAGTATTATTGAGAGATAAGGGATATAAGCAGGGAGCTGCCACGCAGCCCCTACCCGGAAATGCCTACCCTGGGCATTGAGAAACTGGTTTGATGGCTAACTGAACCTCCACAGACGTGGTTTTTCTTTGCTGCATACAAAAAACCCGGGTCCCCTCAAACCCGGGTGGCACTGGCTGGTTTTGGTGAAGGTTCCCGCTTCTTTATTTATATCCCTGTATAAGTAGGAGTAACAATGACTGCGATGGCTTGATGCTGATCAGCCCTGAATTATTGTTTGAAGCTGCTCACATCGAATTGCCTTTACGCCCCCAAATATACGTATTTTTACTTAGATTTTATTGACCCCTGTCAATATTCCCTCCGTATTTCGTGAGAACATGAGAAGAAGTGTTCCAGATTGATATAAATCAACAAATAAAATCAGCTACAAACCTAATGCTAACGCGACTGGATAGACATTATAAAAAATAACAACCCACAAATTACCATTCACATCAGCTGCGACCATGAATACAATCGACTCCTTTTAGGGAGAAAGCATTTCCCACAGACAATAAAAGCCGCCCTCTGTCATAGGTATGGTATAGGAATAATACGACCTAACATTAGGTCGTTACCGGGTATGACATGAACAAGCAGTATTAGTGAACGAAATGGACGGCCTGGATAGATTCCACCTCGACCAACAGCAGTGAGGGCCTGAAAAGCAGGAGGTCAACAGTCAAGTATCAGGAAGCAGGAAATGGCAACTATTAAAGATGTCGCAGAGCGCGCAAAAGTATCGCGAGCGACAGTATCCAGAGTTTTAAATAATACTGGTCAGGTGACTGATAGTACCCGTGAACGTGTTACTGCTGCCATTGAAGCCTTAAATTATAGCCCTAACCCTGTAGCACAATCACTGGCAAATAACTCCTCAAACACCATTGGCCTGATGGTCTCATCGTTCAGGGGTGGTTTCTTTGGCGACCTCATGGCAGAAGTTCAGGAAGTCGTAGACTCTGCCAACAAACTACTGATTGTTACCCAGGGGCGTCATAGCGCAGAAAGCGAAAGGAAGGCCATTGAGCACCTTATAAAAATGCGCTGCGATGGGCTTATTCTTCATGCTCGCTATTTAACTAATGAAGAAATCATCGCCATTGCCCAAAAAACACCTCTGGTACTTCTTGATCGGTATATTGCTGAGCTGGCAGACAGCTGTGTCACCTTTGACCACATCAAAGCCAGCCAAGAAATTGTAGAGCTGCTCATCAACCAGGGCCATCACAAAATAGCCTGCCTAACTGGAAAGCTCACCAAAAGTAAGGCCAGAGAGAGATTTCAGGGATATGTCAATGCCCTGGAAAAGCACAATATCCCCCTGGATATGGAGTTGGTAGCTGAAAGTGAATATGAACGCGAATGCGGCTACCATAGCACCTTGAGGATTTTGTCAAAGAACAAATCGCTTACTGCTTTTTATGCATGTAGTGAAGAGATGGTCGCAGGCTGTATGGATGCACTCAGGGAAAAGAATATTAGTGTACCAAACAGCATTTCCCTGGCCAGTTATGACAGTGTCGACTTATGTACATTTCTAACGCCTCATATCACCGCACTGCACTTCCCTATCACAGATATGGCCAGAGTAGCTGGCAGACTCATCATGAACCGAATCCATACTGATGGTTTCAATAAACCCGGCAAACTCGCATTTAAAGGCGAGCTTAGGATTAGAGATTCTATTGCGAAGATTGACCCGCACTAGCCCGATCGAAGATGCACCGCCCCTCCTCACCTCTCTCTAACCCAGGTATTAAACAACAGAGATCTGATAGCGGAACACCTGATTAGAGGGAGTCTCTGAATTAGAGGCAATAAAACACCCACCAGCAATACCAATAAGAAGCAAATAGCAGAGAGGAAAGCACACCAACTATAGTCTATTCTTCCTATCGTTTATGGCGATGAATCCTGCCCAGGTTTTGTTGGTTATAAAGCGTACCAATCAGAGCGAATAACTTTTCCAAGAGCCCCAGTAGTAGCTCTAGCGCTAAGCGCTACGATTGATATGGCAAATGCCCGCAAGCCCAATTGCTTCCTGTCCGGAGTTTTCCCTCATGTTAAAAAGCGCTTTCGGCACGCTACAAAAAATCGGTAGAGCACTGATGCTACCGGTTGCGGTGCTGCCAGTAGCCGGCATCCTGTTAGGTGTTGGTAGTGCCGGATTCTCATTTATACCGGATTTAATATCCAACATTATGGCTCAGGCGGGAGGAGCCGTCTTTGGTAACTTACCCATTATTTTTGCTATTGGTACGGCTATAGGCCTGACCGAAAATGATGGTGTTTCATCCGTTGCCGCAGTGGTTGGCTATGTGGTTATGCTGGGCACCATGGGGGTTATGGCCAATATGCTCAATATTGAGCCTTCGTCCATTATGGGTATTGACTCCATTGATACCGGGGTCTTTGGCGGCATTATTGCTGGCGTCCTGGCCGCAACAATGTTTAACCGATACTACAAAATCAAACTGCCTGAGTACCTCGGTTTTTTTGCAGGCAAACGCTTTGTACCCATAGCCACGGGTATTGCTGCAATTATTTTCGGCGTTATCCTGAGTTTTATATGGCCTCCCGTTCAAGGAGCCATTGATCGCTTTTCACAATGGGCTGTGACAGAAAATCCGGTCATGGCTGGCTTTACCTACGGTCTTATTGAAAGAGGCCTGATTCCTTTTGGCTTGCATCATATTTGGAATGTCCCCTTCCAGATGGAAATGGGCGAATTTGTTGATGCGTCCGGTGACCTTTACACCGGAGATATTCCACGCTTCTTTGCAGGGGACCCAACTGCTGGCTTTTTAGCCGGAGGCTATCTGTTCAAAATGTTTGGTTTACCTGCTGCGGCTATTGCTATTTGGCATTGTGCCAAACCTAAAAACAAAGCCAAAGCCGGTGGGATAATGATTTCTGCCGCGTTAACCTCCGTTTTAACAGGTATAACTGAACCCATTGAGTTCTCTTTCTTGTTTGTTGCACCTGTTCTTTATGCAATCCATGCAGTTCTAGCTGGTTTAGCCTTTGCCATCACCAATTACCTGGACATCAAAATGGCCATGTCATTTTCTAATGGCCTGATTGATTACGTTCTTTATTTTGGCATTGCCACCAAGCCTATATGGCTGATCTATCTTGGCATTTTATACGCCATCCTCTATTACGTCGTATTCAGGGTGGTAATTACCGTCATGGACCTGAAGACCCCCGGCAGGGAAGAAGAGTCAGGTTCAGCAAAAGTTGTTGTTACCGATGAAATGGTGCGTAATTTGGTTGAAGCCTTCGGTGGTAAAACAAATATTAAGAACCTGGATGCCTGTATTACCCGACTAAGAGTAACAGTTCATAATCCTGAAAATGTTGACCAAAACTCAATAAAAGGACTAGGAGCAACAGCAATCGTTGTGGTTGGCCAGAATATGCAGGCTATTTTTGGACCACAATCCGACAATATCCGAACAGAGATGCAGGAAGCCATGAAAAGTATGTAAATATAATCAAAGCGCTGGAAAACAGCGCTTTTTTTGACAACACAATCGCTTCTGATAATTGCGACATCTGAAGATGCGAAAATATAGAAAATGCGATGCAATTTTTTGAATGTATGCGTTTACATTTGATAACCTAGTATTTTCTTGACTTGAGTCAGCTCACCCAACCCTCCTGTGAATAAAAATCCCCACCGAGCCTGTCCCCTCAAAGTACTGTTTATATTTGTTTCTAGCGGAAGCATCTGCCAGCTTTTTGTTGTGAACAAATGTCAACAACACTGTGGACTCAGTCAACTCCTGTTTTCAAAAGGATTCCCGTAGATGCGCAACGCATTCAGTGTATTACAAAAAATCGGGCGGTCACTGATGCTGCCCGTGGCAATTTTGCCTGTAGCAGGTATTTTGCTTGGTGTTGGTAGTGCAAACTTTGGCTTTTTACCGGATATTCTCAATCACATCATGGCCCAAGCTGGCGGTGCCGTATTTGGTAACCTGCCACTGTTATTTGCCATAGGGGTTGTACTGGGACTCACTGATAACGATGGAGTATCAACACTGGCGGCAATTGTCGGCTATGTTGTAATGCTTGGAACGATGGGTGTAATGGCTGACGTCCTGGGTGTAGAAACAAAATCCATTATGGGCATCGCCTCTATTGATACGGGCGTATTCGGCGGTATTTTGGCCGGCATCCTGGCTTCAATCATGTTCAACCGCTTCTATAAAATCAAATTGCCTGAATATCTGGGTTTCTTTGCGGGCAAGCGTTTTGTGCCTATTGTCACCGCATTCGGCGCTATTGTTCTCGGCATCATCCTGAGCTTTATCTGGCCCCCTATTGGTAATGCCATCCAGAGCTTTGGTAACTACGCCATTGAAGGAAATCCTGTAACCATGGGTTTTGTTTACGGTCTTGTTGAACGCCTACTGGTTCCCTTTGGTCTGCACCATATCTGGAACGTACCTTTCCAGATGCAAATGGGCGAGTTTGTCACTTCCACAGGTACCGTTGTTACCGGTGATATTCCACGCTTCTTTGCCGGTGACCCAACTGCCGGATTCCTGGCTGGCGGCTTCCTGTTCAAAATGTTTGGTCTACCTGCTGCCGCTATTGCCATGTGGCATAGCGCCAAGACTAAGAATCAAAAGCGTGTTGGCGGTATCATGATTTCCGCAGCCCTGACTTCCATGCTGACAGGTATTACCGAACCGATTGAGTTCTCCTTCATGTTCGTGGCTCCCATTCTGTACGGTATTCATGCTGTACTGGCGGGTATTGCCTTTACAATCACCAACTTCTTTGGCATCAAAATGGGAGCTTCCTTCTCCCACGGTCTGATCGACTACAGCCTGTTCTTCAGCATTGGCACCAAGCCTGCCATGATTCTGGTATGGGGTGCTGCTTATGCCGCAATTTATTACACCGTGTTCCGCTTCGCCATCAAGGCATTCAATCTGAAAACACCAGGTCGTGAAGATGAAAGCGAAGCATCTGTAAAGATTGAAGTGAACCAAGAATTGGCAGCTAAGCTGTTCACAGCATTTGGCGGAAAAGGAAATATCAAGAGCATCGACGCCTGTATTACCCGTCTCCGAGTAACGGTTCATAAACCTGAAAACGTCGATGTTGACGCTATCAAAGCACTGGGAGCAACCGCAGTACTGGTTGTAGGCCAAAATATGCAGGCAATTTTCGGACCCAAATCTGACAACATCAAAACAGAAATGAATGAGCTGATTAAATGCGGTAGAGCACCTGAGGGAACCCCCGTAGCAGCGTAACAACAACAGATATCACTATTAGATCACAGGACAGGATTAAACCTGTCTTGTGATCTTAATTTAATTTCCGGTATAACCGAAAACCTTTTTTCCCATTGACCCTGCCCCAGAAACCTTACTTTTTTACATTGCCTGTCACAGGCTTCCCCATATTGATTGAACCCAGCTTGGCTGCAATACCAATCTGTTGCATCGTCAAAGCATTTTTCTGTTTAACCAACTTTCTGGTTGTCTTCAATTTTTTCTTATACAACTTATGCTTATACCTCTGCTCTGGAGTACCGTTAAACCACTCATAATCAGAGTCTTCAACATCAGAAAGGTCTACAAAAGAAAAGTCAGTATCCGATGACTCACTATCAGAAGAGCTATCACTCGAAGAGCTGCTACTAGATGAATGACTTATTTTCCGAGCAGCAGCTTTTCTTTTTACAACTTTCTTTCCAGTAGACTTTAATTGTTTTCCATCCATCGCCATAGACCCTAGCAAAGACTCAACAATATTAACCCCAGCCATCTCAAGCTCTTCCTGCATACGAGCCAGTTTTCTTAGTAAGTGCTCTCTCTCCAAAGCAATTTGCCTAATACGAGTTGGTGCAGAAGGATTCACCCTTCTCTGCTGATGCAAGTGAGACTCCTCCCTATCAAGATTATCCAGCTCTGCTAAATAATGATCGAATTCATCCATTACATCTCTATATGTTACTACTCCATCAGAGCCATTCCCTGCGGTTTGTTCTCCACCTCCAGCAAGCAGGTAGCTGGACGCAAAGAGGGCCATGACTAAAGCAATCGCCTTTAAACGCATATACAACCTCCTGTCGAATAATTAGTTATTTAATCGTTAGACAGTAGTCCTGGCAGAATGACCAATAAGCTACTAACAAAATGGTTAGTGATACTTACCAATTATAAAAAAACCGATGAAAACCAGAGTACAGCAGGCGGAATACGGATAAATTAGAAAGAATAAGATTGTCAGTTTCACTAACAAAAAGGACAGTATAACTAACAGAAGCGCAAGGCTAATGAGCAAGAAAGGGGCGGGGGATAAAAAACAAAGAAGTCAGGCCCCACAATGATGCAGAACCTGAATAGCACAATAAATATTACTTCATATGTACCGTCAGCAGAGCATCATTACCTTCTGCTACAGAGCCTGTGGCTTTTTCAAGAGAAGCCACATCATCCATATTGGAAATCACAACCGGTGTAATAATACTCTTGGCTTTCTCGCGCAGAAACTCCAGATCAACTTCAATCACTGTTTCTCCAGCCTTGATATCTTGACCCTCGCTGGCAACACGCTTAAAGCCTTCACCCTTGAGTTCAACAGTATCAATACCAAAATGGACAAACAATTCTACACCGCTAGCGGTCTCCATACTAAAAGCATGGTTGGTTTCAAAAATTTTGCCGATAGTGCCATCGCAAGGCGCGACCATACGATTTCCAGTAGGGTTTATGGCAATACCATCACCAACAACCTTATCCGCAAATACCGGATCTGGCACATCTTCAATAGGAACAATCTCACCAGTCAGTGGTGCCTTGATAACAGTACCTTCATCCGCACCCAGGCCCATACTTTTCTTGAGAGAATCAAATAACCCCATGATGTACACCCTATACTGTAGACTTTGGGAATACCGCACTTAAAATGCGGTAAATAGGGCTGCCCACCCGAGATAGTAATCCAAAACAGACAGCCAGAGAATAAAATCAGACAGTGACGATCTCAGCCACTCTCATCAGGTGACTGTCGATGGTATTTTGCTTGCTGATAGCGCGCTCAAGTGGCGTTTTCACTACCTGCTGGTCGCGCACCCCAACCATAATACCACTTTCGTTCTTGAGCAAAGCCTCTACAGCAGCAACACCCAAGCGACTGGCAAGCACCCGGTCAAAACAGCTAGGCTTTCCGCCCCTCTGAATATGACCCAGCACAGTAACCTTGGCCTCGTAATCAGGGAAACTCTTTTCTACAGTTCTGGCCAATTCAAAAACACCGCCACTCTTGTCGCCTTCGGCAACAACAATAATACTGGAGGTTTTTCCGGCCCGACCACTGCTCTGCAAACCGCTCATCAGCTTTTCAATACTGTTTTCCTGTTCAGGAATCAGAATCTCTTCAGCGCCTGCCGCAATACCTGTGTTCAAGGCAATAAATCCGGCATCACGCCCCATGACCTCGATAAAGAAAAGACGATTATGAGAGGTAGCTGTATCACGGATCTTATCAATCGCTTCAACAACAGTATTCAGCGCAGTGTCGTAGCCAATGGTATAGTCAGTACCATAGATATCATTATCAATAGTTCCTGGAACACCCACACAAGGCAGGCCATGCTCTTCTTCCAGTAGCATCGCACCAGTGAAAGAACCATCACCACCTATAACAACCAGCCCATCCAGATTTGCCGCCTTGGCATTCTCATAGGCTTTGGCCCGCCCTTCTTTAGTGCGAAACTCCTGACAACGGGCAGACTTCAGAAAGGTACCACCCTGATTGATAATATTGGCTACGGAGCGGGCATTAACCACTTCCAGCTCATTATCTATCAGCCCTTTATAGCCTTCCCGGATAGCAACTGGCTCGACACCATGGTAAATGCTGCCACGCACCACCGCACGAATAGCAGCGTTCATACCAGGTGCATCACCACCGGAAGTCAGAACACCAATTCTCTTAAGCTCTGTCATCTTTGGTCTTTCTCCTTCAAGCCTCCCTTCATAAAAGAAGGGAAGCTGATCAACCCATCGCTCAAGGCTGGATCATTAACCGATAGTAACGATCTGCAGGGTATTGGTGCCACCTTCAATTTCCTGGGTTTCACCTTTGGTCAGAATAATCTTGTCACCAGCTTCGAGAACCCCGCGCTCTTTCAGCACACTAATAGCTCTTTCGTTTACTTCAGGGCCATAAGTGCTGCCACTGTCGAAGGAAACAGATTCAACACCACGATACAGGGCAACGCGGCGTTCAGTGGTTTTATAACGAGTCAGTGCAAAGACTGGCAGGCCAGTATTAATTCGGGACATCCAAAGTGGTGTGCTACCTGTTTTGGTCAGACAAACAATAGCCTTTACACCTTCCAGATGGTTTGCAGCGTACATGGCAGCCATTGCTATGGCTTCATCGGTCTTCTGGAAAGTGAAGTCCATACGGTGTGTAGAAACCTGAGCCGCAGGTTGCTTTTCAGCACCCATGCAAATACGGTCCATAGCACGAACAACTTCATCAGGACGCTTACCAGTAGCAGTTTCTGCAGACAGCATAACCGCATCAGTACCATCCAGAACAGCGTTAGCCACGTCAAACACTTCTGCACGGGTTGGCAGGGTGTTATGAATCATGGACTCCATCATCTGAGTAGCCGTGATCACAGGCTTGTTCAGACGACGTGCTTCAGCAATCATGTATTTCTGTACACCAACCAGCTCTGCATCACCGATTTCAACACCCAGATCACCACGAGCCACCATAATAGCGTCGGAAGCCTTAATAACTTCTTCCAGCAACTTTTGGCTGCGAACCACTTCAGCACGCTCAATCTTGGACAGGATCGCTGCAGAACCACCAGCCTCTTTCAGAAGAGCGCGCGCCTCTTCAACATCTTCTGCACGACGAACAAAAGATACAGCCAGGTAGTCAACACCCAAATCTGCAGCCAGTTTTATATCAGTTTTGTCTTTATCAGTCAGTGCTGCAGCAGACAGTCCACCACCCTGCAGGTTAATGCCCTTGTTATTAGACAGCTCACCACCAGCAACTGTCTTGGTTACAATACGGGAACCTTCAATAGCCTTAACTTCCAGACTTACACGACCATCGTCCAGCAGCAGAATATCCCCTACCTGGCAATCATTAGGCAGATTAGTGTAAGCCAGGCCTACCTGGGTCTCATCACCTGCATCAATAGGCAGTTCTGCATCCAGAACAAACTCTGCACCATCAGGCAGATGAATTTTACCATTCTGGAAACGACCGATACGGATCTTGGGTCCTTGCAGGTCACCCAAGATAGCAACACTGCGGTTCAGGCGCGTAGCAATAGAGCGAATACGCTCAGCACGAATACGGTGATCTTCAGGGTCACCATGAGAGAAGTTCAGTCGAACAACGTTAACACCTGCTTCAATCAGCTTTTGTAGTTGCTCTTCAGATTCAGTAGCCGGTCCAAGAGTAGCAACAATTTTGGTACGTCTGAGCATGATATCCTCTCACTAAAATACCCTGCTCTACCATTTTAAATATCTCCTACTTTTCATAGGTATAACAATAGAGAGCAGGCTTAAATAGACTGGCAACAAAAAGCAGCTAACAAAAGAAGAAAGAGTCTAAATTGGCAACAAGGCACACATACAAACTCCGTCTTCTTTTTGCTGCCGCTTTGGCCGTACTTTACTGAACGACGCCAGCAAGTTTTTTACTAACTGCTTATCGGCTTAAAGCCCATAAACCAAAAAATAAAATCACTTAACCGATAAAACCACAGGCTCGCAAAGCGAGCCTGTGGTTTTAGGTATTAGACACTATCAGGCGTTCATGAAAGCCTTGGCAGTATCCAGCATACGGTTGGAGAAGCCCCACTCGTTGTCGTACCAGGACATCACTTTAACCAGGTTGCCCTGTACGCGAGTCTGGGTAGCATCAAAGTTGGAAGAGAATGGGCTGTGGTTAAAGTCTACAGAAACCAGAGGCTCGTAGTTAACGTGCAGCACTTCATTCATTGGGCTTGCCTTGGCAGCAGTAGCAATAATTTCGTTAACTTCTTCAGCAGAAGTTTCACGACCAGCCACAAAGCTCAGATCAACCAGGGATACGTTAATAGTAGGCACACGAACGGCCATGCCATCGAACTTGCCTTTCAGGGCAGGAACAACCAGACCAACAGCTGCAGCAGCACCAGTAGCTGTAGGAATCATATTCTGGGCAGCAGCACGGGCACGGTACAGGTCAGAGTGGTATACATCGCTCAGACGCTGATCGTTGGTGTAGGCGTGAATAGTGGTCATCAGGCCTTTTTCAATGCCCAGGGCATCGTTCAGAGGCTTGGCGATAGGAGCCAGACAGTTAGTAGTACAGGACGCATTGGAGATAACGGTCATGTCAGAAGTCAGAACGTCCTGGTTCACACCGTAAACAACAGTCGCGTCAACATTCTTGCCTGGAGCAGAAATAATAACTTTCTTGGCACCAGCATCCAGGTGAGGCTGGCAAGCTTCCTTGGAACGGAAAATACCAGTACATTCGAATACGACATCAACACCCAGCTTGGCCCAAGGCAGGTCAGCAGGATTACGCTCAGAGAAAGTCTTGATCTCATCGCCATTTACGAACAGGGCGCCTTCACCCTCTTCTACTTGAGCATTAAAACGACCATGAACAGTGTCATACTTGGTCAGGTGTGCGTTAGTTTTGGCATCACCCAGGTCGTTAATAGCAACAATCTGGAATTCTTCGCGACGACCAGCTTCGTACAGAGCGCGTAGTACGTTGCGGCCAATACGGCCATAGCCATTGATTGCAATTTTAATCATGACGTCTCCAATACCCTTAATTGCAGCGGGTTACCCGCGGTTTATCTTAGTAAAAAGGATTTTCGGCACGAATACAGCCCAGTAAAAACACCTACATCCCTTGCCACACAAGGGTTTGCAAGAAATACTCATAACTGCACAAATAATCATGCCTCACTGTTGCAAACTGAAACATAAAGAATCAATCCATAACCTGGGCTTGAACAGGCCATCTTATGACCCTGAGTACTATACGAGCGAAAATCCTCAATTCAGGAAAAATTTTCCTGAACAGCCAGGAAGGGGTTGACAGATTAATGGTACGGAGTTACAAATACGCAAGAGGATTCACAAACATTTGCATATTTTTTCACACCGCTTCAAAAAAAGGGTCAAACCTCTACCTGAAGCACACCGTGCTAAAAACTGTATAAACAGCAACCAGACTTCATTTACATGAAGTCTGGCTTTCATCTTTTATAATTGTAACCGCCTTAACCGAAGACGGCTAAGGGATATACACAAAAAATCAGGACTGTTTAATCGGACAATTGATCAGGGTCAATAAATTGACTGGCTGCCATAAGATTAATAGACCACAGAATTCAAAAGAAGTGCGACTTTTTTATCGCTCCTACCAAAAAAACAGCCAAACTGCCTTACAGTCAGGCTTTTATCACTTCAATGTAGTGATAAATTCAGCCAGATGAGCCACGGCCTGTTCTGCACCTTCACCCTCACCAATAATGCTGACAGTAGCACCCTGAGTCAGCCCCAGAGTCTGAAGCTTGAACAGACTCTTGGCACTGGCTTGCTTACCAGCAGCTTCTAACTTGATAGTACAGTCAAAAGCCTTGGCTTCCTTTACAAACTGAGCAGCAGGACGAGTGTGAAGGCCATTTTCGGCAGTAATGACTACATCTTTTTTGAACATAAGAGTCTCACTTATTCCCGTAGCCGGATAATCCGACCATCTTCAAGTAAATCAGGTCTTGCCAGTGTCGATTGATTGACTCAATACATGAGCCTTCCTCAATACAACTCACCAGGCAAACACCTTATGATTGCTAACCCAAGATACTGCAGGTTATTAATGCAGCACTTGGGCTATCAACAAAAAACTAGCCAATAGTGGTTTGCACCGGATTGTATCAAAACCAGATAGATACATTTAGCCATGAACAAGTCATGATCCACACAAACTCACAGAGATTAAAATATGACAGCAGACTTTAGCAATCAGCCCTTTTCTAATCCAGCCTTGATTTCACCTGCGATAATTTCAGCCTGGGGCCCTAGAATAACCTGAAGATTATTGGCACCTAAGCGCACAACACCTTTTGCTCCCAACGCTTTCAGGCCTGCCTCATCAATCCTGCTGCGATCCGCCAGGGTCAGACGCAACCGGGTAATACAGGCATCTACAGTTTTCAAATTTTCACGTCCACCCAGTAATTCAACATAACGCAAAGCCTGTTCACTATTACTGATATTATCTTCTTGGGGGGAAACTGCATCACCGTCCTCTCTACCTGGTGTTTTCAGATTGAAAGCCTTGATAGCAAAGTAAAAAACAGAGAAATAAACCAAGGCAAAAGCCAGACCAATGAGAACCAGGGTCACAGGTTTTGTTGCCAGCCCCCAGTTAAGCACCATATCAAAGGCACCAGCAGAAAAACCAAAACCATGTAAAACACCAAACATATTGGTCACAACCAGAGAAAGTCCTGTGAGCACAGCATGAACGGCATAAAGACCTGGCGCCAGGAAAACAAACATGAACTCCAATGGCTCAGTAATACCTGTCAGAAAAGCTGTTAATCCTACAGACAGCAAAACACCACCAACTTTTGCCCGACCTTCCTTGGGTGCGGCCAGAAACATCGCCAAAGCAGCAGCAGGCAGACCGAACATCATGACAGGATAGAATCCTCCCATAAACACCCCAGCCGTTGGATCACCTGCAAAGAAACGAGCAATATCTCCGGTAACCAATTCTCCTGCAGAGTTGGTGTATTCACCCAGACCAAACCAGAAAATAGAGTTCAAGACATGGTGTAAACCAACAGGAATCAGCGCCCTGTTCAACGTTCCATAAACAAACTGACCTATCGCTCCAGAATCGGCAACACCGTTACCGAACGCATTAATACCATCCTGGATAACAGGCCAGACATAGCCCATAACAAAGGCCGTGGCTAACGCTATAAGCCCCGTCATAATCGGCACTAGACGTTTACCACCAAAAAATGCCAAAAACTGGGGTAATTGTACTGCATGAAAACGGTTGAAGGAGTGACCCGCAATGACGCCCGCAATAATGCCACCAAAAAATGACATATCAATTTCAGGGTTAATTGTTCCTGCTGCTGAGGTCAGCACAAAATAACCGACACCACCAGCCATGGCAGCAGCACCACCATCGCCCTTGGCCAACCCCATGGCAATACCCAGGGCGAACAATAATGGCAGGTTACCGAAGATCGCTCCACCTGCTTCTGCAATAAATGGCACACCGAGCAAATCAGGTTGCCCTAAACGCAATAGCAGCGCTGCAACTGGAAGAATGGCGATGGGCAGCATTAATGCCTTGCCCAGCCTCTGCATATACCCCAAAACATTCACAATCTCACTCCTTCAAAGGCTTTATTTTGTATTACTTTATCCAGCTCAATAAAGCACATAAACGCAACTATCATACCGCAATGTAACCGGTTTCTGTAACCGGTCTCATGGCAGTAATACTTGCAGTTTTCCGAGATATAACAGTGTTTTGATCTGGAGCAAAACAGCAACAGGATTTTGATCTTTTCTTCCACAAAAAAACAAGTAGCATCAAATAGCCGCGTAAAAATAACACAAATCAGCCTGCTTTTTCTGAAAATACCAACTAACCCAACAACAGTAGTAACAGATATCTTCAAGAAAACAGGCTACTGACAAAAAGCCAGTAGCATTTCACCAAAAAAGTAGTGACAAAGAAAAAAGGAGTGATAAATATCACCCCCTACACAGTACGCCTTACTTGCCGTAATAAGCTTTTTTAAATAACGCTTCCAACTCAGTTACAAGCGGCATACGTGGATTGGCCGTTGTGCATTGATCTTCGAAAGCATGCTCAGCCAACATCTTAACTTTAGCCATATAGTCTTTCTCAGAAATCCCCATCTCCTGAAGGGAGAGCGGCATACCAACACGCTTCATCAGATCCCGCACAGCATTTGCCAATGACTTAACACCCTGTTCCGGGTTGGCAGCAGGCAAGCCTAACGCTTTTGCAACCTCAGCATATTTTTCATGGGCAATATAATGGTCGTATTTCGGGAACGAAGCAATCTTGGTAGGCTGGCTGGAACCATTATACTCAATCACATGCGGCAGTAGCAGTGCATTAGCCATACCATGGGATACATGGAATTCATGACCAAGCTTATGAGCCATTGAGTGGTTAATCCCCAGGAACGCATTAGCAAAAGCCATCCCCGCAATACAAGACGCATTATGCATTTTTTCACGGGCACGCTTATCCGCTTTCTCATAAGAATCTGGCAGATAATCGAATACCAGCTGGATAGCCTTCATTGCCAAGGCATCAGTGTAATCGGATGCCATAATGGACACATACGCTTCCAAGGCATGGGTTAACACATCCAGTCCTGTATCAGCCGCAACCTTTTTAGGCACAGTCAGAACAAGATTTGGATCAAGAATAGCAACATCAGGTGTCAGCTCATAATCAGCCAGCGGGTACTTAATACCTTTCTCTTTATCCGTAATGACAGCAAATGAGGTGACTTCAGACCCTGTGCCAGATGTCGTCGGGATCGCTACCATTTTGGCTTTCTTGCCAAGTTTCGGGAATTTATAAACCCGTTTGCGAATATCCAGAAACTTTTGTGCCATTCCGGCAAAGTCCGCATCTGGCTGCTCATAAAAGAGCCACATACCTTTGGCCGCATCTATCGGTGAACCACCACCAAGAGCAATAACCACATCAGGATTAAAACGAGCCATGTCTTCTGCACCCAGACGAATAGTCGCCAGACTAGGGTCAGGCTCAACCTGGTTAAATACCCGGATCTGAACCGGCACTTGTCGTTTTTGCAGGTGATAGCGCACCTTATCTACATAGCCCAGGCTTTGAATCGTCTCATCGGTAACAATATAAACCTTGGACATATTCGGCATCTTCTCCAGGTACTGGAGAGAATTTGCTTCAAAATAGATCTTTCTTGGCAGCTTGAACCACTGCATATTAACCCTGCGCTTGGCCACCCGCTTCACATTGATTAAATTAACCGCAGATACATTAGACGTTGTACTGTTACCACCATAGGTACCACAGCCCAATGTTAAAGAAGGCATATTGGTGTTATAGATATCACCAATAGCACCATGAGTACTTGGTGAATTGATAATAATCCGGCCTGCTTTCATAGCCAGGGAAAACGTATCGATGACATCATCATTTTGCGAGTGCAACACAGCAGAATGCCCCAGACCACCAAAATTCAGCATTTGGTCAGCTAAATCAATGGCTTGCTTGGTATCACGTGCTCTCAGAACGCCCAATACAGGAGACAGCTTCTCCCTTGACAGCGGATATTCCGGACCAACGCCCTCTATTTCACAGGCCAGCACCCGAGTATTTTCTGGTACCCGTATATCAGCCATTGCAGCAATATCGACAGGCTTCATACCAACAATTTTACTGTTAACATGACCATCAATAATTACCACTTCAGCCAAGCGTCTTGTCTCTTCTGGTGAGGTAAAGTAGCAGTTCAGCTTCTTCATCTCCCTGACAACATCTTTATAAACAGCTTCATGCACAATGGCGGCCTGTTCAGACGCACAGATCATGCCGTTATCAAAGCTTTTAGAAAGAATTAAATCATTAGCCGCTTGCTTGATATCCGCAGTCTGATCAATAACACACGGCACATTACCAGGACCAACACCCAGTGCAGGCTTACCAGAAGAGTAGGCAGCCCTGACCATACCGGAACCACCTGTAGCCAGAATCACTGCCACTTCCGGGTGAGTCATCAGTTTTTGAGTAGCTTCCAGGGAGGGCTTCTCAACCCAAAGAATACAGTCTTCTGGAGCACCGGCTTCAATAGCCGCATCGCGAACCGTTCTGGCAGCCTCGGTTGAACACTGCTGGGCTGAAGGATGAAAAGCAAAAATGATGGGATTTCGGGTTTTGGCAGAAATAATAGACTTGAACATGGTCGTTGACGTGGGGTTGGTCACCGGCGTAATACCACATACAATCCCCACTGGCTCAGCCACCAGCATAAAATCTTCTTCTTCATTATCTTCTATCACACCAACCGTTTTATCGTATTTTATCGAGTGGTAGATATATTCTGTAGCAAAAATATTTTTAGTAACCTTATCTTCCAGGATACCTCTTCCTGTTTCATCGACCGCCATTTTGGCAAGGCTCATATGAGCTGCCTGCCCTGCCAAAGCCATTGCTTTGGCAACCTTATCAACCGTCTCCTGATCAAGATCAAGATACTTTTCACGCGCAACTTTTGCCTTACTTATAAGGGCATTAAGCTCCGCATCTACACTACTAACGACCTGTTTTTGTTTTTCTACAGCCTTGGCAGCTTGTTTATCACTAGCCATGTCGTTTACCTCACTCTACGAAAACAATTCGTTGATGAACAGAAATCCTTTCTAGCACTCAGCCTTCAACTTCAACGTTGAATAACTTGATATTCTTTATTAACCAGTTAGTCATCCAATTCTGGTTTTTTAATGCAATGTATTGAGTAAAACTCAAAACATATGTGAGCGAAAAATATTGGTTTCATCTCAGCACAAAAAATGAAAGCAATAGTTTCCAAAACAATGAACGAAGATCATGTTGTTTCTGGAAGCCTTCTACAGACTTCCAGAAAATCCATTTAATTAACCAGCGAAATGCTCAAGAAGAGATTTAATTTCAATAGCTGTTGGCAAATTCACAGCTTTATCCGCCATGTCTTTGAGTGCAGCATGATCATGATTTCTCAGCATTTTTTTAACTCTTGGTATAGAGGTTGCGCTCATACTAAACTCATCCAGACCAAGACCAGCTAATAATAAAGCTGCCCGTTCATCGCCCGCCATCTCACCACACATACCAGTCCACTTACCAGCCTTGTGAGAACAATCAATAACTCGCTTGATAGTACGCAACACACTTGGAGAGAAATGGTCATAAAGATCAGCAATCATCTCATTGCCACGATCAACAGCCAGTACATACTGCGTAAGGTCATTTGTACCAATGCTGAAAAAGTCCATTTCTTCGATCAGTAAATCTGCGATCATCACTGCCGCAGGGGTTTCAACCATGATGCCTACTTCAATATTGTCATCAAATGGCACGTCTTCAGCATGCAGTGCAGACTTAACTTCATTGACAATAGTCTTTAAACGACGAGCTTCTTCTACAGAGATAACCATAGGGAACATGATTTTCAACTTGCCAAAATGACTGGCCCGAAGAATAGCCCTAAGCTGAGTGTTCAGAATTTCCGGCTTATCGAAACACATACGAATAGCTCGATAGCCCAGGAAAGGGTTTAGCTCCTGAGGCAGGTCGAGATAGGGAAGCTCTTTATCACCACCGATATCCAGCGTGCGCACAATAACCGGACGACCTTCCATCGACTCTGCTACCGCTTTATACGCTTGAAACTGCTCCTCCTCGGTTGGCATCTGGCTTCGGTCCATAAACAGAAACTCTGTTCGATACAGCCCTACACCCTCAGCACCATGACGACCCGCACCTTCAACATCCTTTACAGTACCGATGTTTGCACAAATCTCAAAACGCTTGCCATCCTTGGTTTCACAAGGCAGATCTTTCAGCTTTGCTAATTCCTGGCGCTCAGCTTCCAGCTCTTTTTGCAACTTACGATAAGAATCAAGGGCTTTCTCATCCGGATTAACCAGCACTTTATTATTAACCGCATCCAACACCAGCAGGTCACCACTGGCAATCCGGTCAGTCGCCACCTTGGCACCTACGATAGCAGGCAACTCAAGGGATCGTGCCATAATGGCAGAGTGAGAGGTTCTGCCACCCATATTGGTAACAAAACCCCAAACTTTATCAAGATCAATCTGGGATGTATCTGAAGGCGTTAAATCGTCAGCAACAATGACCGTGCCTGACTCAACATCTTCAAGGGAAGCCATGGGGATACCCAGCAGGTTTTTCAGCATACGACGGCCGACATCTTTAATATCAGCAACACGCTCACGCAAATAAGGGTCATCCAGCTCTTCCAGCATAGCCACATTAGCCCTGATAGCTGCATCCAGCGCTGCATCAGCAGGCTTTAGCCCTTTTATTGCATCAAGAACCTCTTCTTCCAGCTCTTCATCTGTAGCAACCAGGATATGACCTTCGAAAACTTCAGCTTCTTCTTCACCCAACTTTGCAGCAGCTTTGTCACGTATCACTTCCAGCTGCTCTACTGTCTTATCACGAGCAACTTGAAACCGGGCGGTTTCGGATGCCACTTCTGACTGATCGAGAACACCATCGCTAATATGAATATCTACCTCTTTAAGGACGAAGGCTTTACCGATAGCAACACCGGATGATGCAATGATGCCTGAGAACATGATCCTACCCACTTAATAATCTTGTCAGTAACAACCAAAGTAATGCGTATTTGCAAACCCCTTTGGTTCTGAAACCTTTCTATTGCCGCAGCAACAAAAGCAGTATTTTTACATTAAATGTGCAAACATTTCACGCAATAACAAATTCAAACAACATGAAATTTCGAATAACCGAAGAGACTAAAAAACAAAAATGAAAGAACTTTTTAAAGAGGAATCAGCAGTTAACATTTTCAAACAAAAAGCCGATTCATTTTTTCACTCACAACACATGCAATCATAACTTTTACAAAATCATTTCAACAAAACAAAATAGCAAATTTATAAAAGCTTGTTGCGAATGATAATCTTTCATTAAAGATCAGAATCCAATACCACTCTATATAAAAAATAAACCATTGCCCGCTATTACCTTAATCACTCTGTTAATTAACAGTAAACAATGTCTCTTAATACCTCTTGAATAGACAACACAAGAATGTTTAATTAAGAGAAAAGCTGAGCTGTTATGTTAAAGTCATAAGGTCATAAAAAAGAGCCTTAAATAGAATAATAAAGACTAAAAACCAAGATTCTTTATCTCATAACAATCATTCAATCTAATTCCACTAAAAATTACACCATAAAATCATTATCAAAAAACTGATCTAAATCATGACTTTCAACCCGTAAAAAGGTGTATAGGAAAAACAATTTTATCAATTTAATTATTCTTAATACTTATAAAAAAATGGAGCGTTTGTGTATAATTGCCTTTCATCGCACAATTAGGCTCTAAGCGGTATTTAATACTCATTTTACCGAGTTTCAGATCATGGATAGATTAAGCCATGCCTGATAAGCCCGCTGACAGTCAGCAAATGCTGGAACCGTGACCGAAAGTGATGGTCAAAGAAAACAAATTCAACTTTATTTTCGAGACCACCTCTCTAATCTCGGAAGCATTGCCCTTTGTTTGATTCTGGAAACAGGACAGCCCTTATGTCTAGAAAGATCTTCGATGCAGTTAAACCTGGCGTAATCGCTGGTGACGACGTACAAAAAGTCTTTGAAATCGCTAAAGAAAACAGCTTCGCTCTGCCAGCAGTTAACTGCGTTAATACTGACTCTGTCAACGCCGTTCTGGAAGCTGCAGCCAAAGTAAAATCCCCTGTTGTTATCCAGTTTTCCAATGGCGGTGCCGCATTTTTTGCCGGCAAAGGCCTTAAGCTGGAAGGCCAGCAGGCTCAGATCGCAGGTGCTATCGCAGGCGCTAAATACGTTCACGCCGTTGCAGAAGCTTACGGTATCCCCGTCATCCTCCACACAGACCATGCTGCTAAAAAGTTGCTGCCATGGATTGACGGCCTGCTGGATGCCGGTGAACTGTTCTTCGAACAAACAGGCAAACCACTGTTCAGCTCCCACATGATCGACCTGTCTGAAGAGAGCCTGGAAGAAAATATTGAAACCTGTGCGACCTACCTGAAGCGCATGGCAAAAATCAATATGACCCTGGAAATCGAACTGGGTTGCACAGGCGGTGAAGAAGACGGTGTTGATAACACCAACATGGACTCCTCCCTGCTGTACACACAGCCTGAAGATGTTGCCTATGCGTACGAAAAACTTAACGCAGTAAGCCACCGTTTCACTATCGCCGCCTCCTTCGGCAATGTTCACGGCGTTTACAAGCCAGGCAATGTTGTTCTGACCCCCAAGATTCTGGATAACTCCCAGAAGTTCGTATCTGAAAAGTTCAGCCTGCCAGCAAAGTCACTCAACTTTGTATTCCACGGCGGTTCCGGCTCCAGCCTGGAAGAAATCCGTGAGTCAATTGATTACGGCGTAATCAAAATGAACATTGACACCGACACCCAGTGGGCTACCTGGAGCGGCGTTATGAACTACTACAAAGAAAACGAAGCCTACCTGCAAGGCCAAATCGGAAACCCTAAAGGTGATGATCAACCTAACAAAAAATTCTACGACCCTCGCGTTTGGCTCCGTGCCGGCCAGAGCTCAATGATCGCTCGTCTGGAACAGGCATTCTCTGACCTGAACGCCATCAACGTACTGTAAGTTCGTTGTTCAGTCGGCAGAATCCATTCTGCCGACTCACTTCTTTTTTCCAAATCGATAATCCTGCCGCCAATCATTACTCTTTTTACCCGAAATATTATACCCTCTGCCTCCAAACCTGACCGGCATAAAAGCTTACGCTGAAACGTGCTATTTTACTTTACTGTTTTTTAAGATTTGCAGCACAACCCGTCAGGCAAAGAATGACAATCCCATCTGGAGCAAACCATGTTGTATGGACTGGACATCGGTGGCACAAAAATTGAGCTAACCGCTTTTGAGGGCAATAACAGCCTGTTTACCAAAAGGATGCCAACACCAACCGAATCGTATACCGAGTTCAAAGCAGCCATAAAACAACTGGTGACCGAAACAGACCAGGAATTAAATAGCCGTGGCACCATAGGCATTGGCATTCCCGGGTTTATTGAGCCTGACACAGGAAAGGCAAGATGCGCTAATGTACCTTGCACCAACGACAAACTGCTTCAGTGCGACCTTGAACTCACCCTCGACAGACCCGTCAAAATAGAGAACGACGCCAACTGTTTCACGCTCTCTGAAGCTAAAGGCGGTGCAGCAGATGGTTTCAACTCTGTATTTGGTGTAATTCTCGGCACAGGCTGCGGTGGAGGCTTTTATTTCAACAACAAACTCTACACAGGGCGTAACAACCTGGCAGGCGAGTGGGGACACACCCCTCTACCTTACAGAGTATTTGAAATAGCAGGGGAAAATTTCCCTATTGTAAAATGTGGTTGCGGACTGAAAGGCTGCCACGACAACTACCTCTCCGGGCGTGGTCTTGAGCTAATTTACAAATACCTGACTGACGAAAGCAAAAAAGGCAAAGAGATTGTCCAGGCCTATCGACGCCACGATCCCGATGCCGCAAAAACCGTTGAAATATACTGTGAGCTGTTGGCAAGCGGACTGGGTGGAATGATTAACACCTTTGATCCAGGCGTTATTGTTCTGGGAGGTGGTCTATCCAACTTCGATGAACTGTACGAACTCATCCCCCCCCTACTGGAAAAATACACCTTAAAAGCAGGCAAACTGCCCGAGATTCGCAAAGCAGTTTTTGGCGACTCCGGCGGGGTACGTGGAGCTGCAATGCTCAATAGCTAACAATACCTGCCAGATTTTTTCCCTCTATCAAGCCAATCACTCAATGAGGTGAACTGATAGATATGAAAGAATCCAAAAATAAATGCCACTAAAACCAGTGGCATTTTTTCTGCTCTCAACAACAATAAAAGAGAAGCCCCTTCACGACCTCTATCCTTACTTTGCCTTAACAACCACACTAGCCATTCCCCAGCGCAGAATCCAAACAACAATCCAGGGTATTGGGATGATAAAAATACTCGGCAGAATGGTTACACATGTACGCCAAAACAGTCCCCATCCGCTTCCACAAAACTCAAACGAGTAATGGCCCGCATTAATATTGCGACAAAACCAGCGCACCATTGCAACAATCAACCAAGCCCCCCAAACAAGATGCCAAAGCATTATCAACATACTTAGCTTAAATTCTTCAGAAAATTCTAAATCCCCAAAACCCGGCAATAACTCAATGATCATAGGTGGCAACAACATCCCACCCCATAACAAAAAATACCAGCCCATAAAAACAGGCAAACCACCTCTAAACTCAAGAGACACTCCATCAACAGCATTGCGCTCTTTAAGCACGATGCTTGAACAAAGCCAACAAGTGAGCTTCCAGCAAATAGCAGAACCGATAAAAATTTGAAAAAAGATTACAACAAAATCTAACCCTGAGCCTAAATAGTTATCAACAAACACCGCCAACAACAAGGGAACAGTAGCCAGTAATGCATTAAGCGCACAATAGACCCAAACATCGCCCCCCCTTCCCTGAAAGTTCACCTCCGTATCATCAGAAAAAGCAAGATTACTGACAAACCACCGGGATAAAGCCACAACACCCCACGCAGCCGGAAGAATTAGCAATGAAAGAAAAATAGCCCACAATCCCCACAAAAGAGCCTGCAACCCCGAGCCTGTAAACTGAATTCTTTTTTCCACTCCCCCTCCTAACGCGCTATCACTTTATAATTACAAGCTATCGGCCTTAGCAGCAATAAAAGTAGAAAACCAATCAGTATCAATATTCATAAAAACCAAAGAATAAAAAAACAAATAGCAGCAACTCTTGCCAAACCATTTAATGCAAAAGCAACCGATTAAAACAACAGCAAAGGAGTTAACAGGAGGGAGAGATGATCGGTACAAAAAGGACTAAAGACGCGATAGGTTACACCACCACATATTTTTTGTAATTCACAAAAAAAGCCAGTCAAAAACTGACTGGCTTTTTAATTGGAGCGGGAAACGAGACTCGAACTCGCGACCCCAACCTTGGCAAGGTTGTGCTCTACCAACTGAGCTATTCCCGCTTTTAGCGATTGACGCCAAAATAAATGGCGTCCCCTAGGGGACTCGAACCCCTGTTACCGCCGTGAAAGGGCGGTGTCCTAGGCCACTAGACGAAGGGGACGCAAATTCTCAAAGAGAATTTGGTGGAGCCAAGCGGGATCGAACCG
This sequence comes from Endozoicomonadaceae bacterium, assembly GCA_965224475.1. GTDB lineage: Bacteria > Pseudomonadota > Gammaproteobacteria > Pseudomonadales > Endozoicomonadaceae > Endonucleibacter. The sequence continues at coordinate 819,858 of CBDCZK010000006.1, forward strand.
CTGACCTCAACACTGCCAGTGTTGCGCTCTCCCAGCTGAGCTATGGCCCCAAATCAATGCTGATTATTATGCAAAGCTGATCATCAAAATCAACCATTTCCGAAGAAGCACTTCGACGTTGCTGTCAGCAGCGAACGAGGCAGGATTTTATGGATATCACCCTAAACTGTCAACTGGTATTTAATCAACACCAGCGGAACTTATTCCAATGTTATTGCCTGAACATTCTTCACCGTATATAGCCCACTGCTTTTTCTCAACAGCAAACTTATTTCTTAATTTCTCCCGTATCTTGCCACCCTCGTAGTCCTCACCATAAACGAATCTTGCTCGCTGCTTTCCTTTATCATCCAACTGCTTGCGAAACGAGGTATTACGCGTGTCTTCAACCAGCCCTACAATATCACGACCAACAACTTCCGGATTAACACCACCCTCCTCAAGTCTATCAACCATCCACCCCTTAAAAGCCCTTTGAGCTGAATACAAACAACCTTTAGAAATTGGACTTGTAGCAAAATCCCCTTCAATCTGCCTGCCACCCAACAGCGAATTAACAGCAATTTTTGTTTTAGTCGCACCCGGCTGATAAACCAGAACTCTAATACCACTCTCACGCAAGTAACTATCCTGTCCTAACGACATTGTTTCTACAGCGCTTCGAGTAGCCGAGTATGCCTCCTGCAAAGCCCTCGGCTCAAAAGCCTGAACACTGGTAACATTTATTATCACCCCCTGCTGCTTTTTCCTCATACCAGGTAAAACAGCTGCTGTCGTACGCATATAGCCTGCAACATTGACATTAAGTAACGGCATCAAATCTTTATCGGGATCAATACTCTCAACTGACCCTAACACCATATAGCCAGCACTATTTATCAGAATGTCTACTGCTCCGTCTTTCTCCACAATCGCATCAACAGCCTTATTAACAGACCCAGTATCCCCCGGATCCATCAAAACCAACTCATACCCTTTACCAGAAGCATCTTGCAATCTCTTATTACCCAGCAACCCTACCTGCCTGGTTGAACCGTAAACTTTATAACCTTCTTTTTCAGAGAAACATTTTGCAACAGCTTCACCTATCCCTCCAGAAGCGCCAGTTACCAAGACCACCCTATCCCTTCTTGCCTGTAAAGAAACATTTTCACCCTCCGGCCCGACAAAGACCGCAGCAGACAAAGACGCCATTGATGCAGCAAGCAATATAAGTAAAGACAAAAGCCTACAAAACATAAAAAGACCTTGATTCTTTATGCAAAGAGGCAATAAAAGTAGCAGCCAGAGAATGTGGCGGGCACAACAGAAGGGCACAAAAAAATAACTGAAAACACCAATACATCAAAAAAGCCAGTCGCAAATGACTGGCGCCTTAAACAAAGACTCTAAAAGAAACCACGATAGAAGCTGCCCAACATATAACCCTTAAAAAGACCCATTAACTCTCAAACGAAAGAACTGATCCAAAGGCAGCACGCCAATCCATACTAAATTGCTCTATCGCAGGCTCCAAATTCGGATGAACAAACATCCGTTCCACCACTTCAACAGGCAAGGTGATTGCGCCAATACCAAGTTTCATAACAGCTACAACTTGATCTAACGTTGCCCCCACAAAACTGGCAGCCATTACCTTGGAAGGCAAATTATTTTTCTCTAGCAATTGCTGCAAATCGGCAACAACCTGCACACCGTCAACCCCTGTGGCGGCAATACGATTGACATATGGAGCCAAATAATCAGCTCCAGAAAGAGCAGCAAAAAAGCCCTGCTGCGCAGTATAAATAGCTGTTGCCAAAACTTTTATACCGCGCTTCTTCATTATTTTTATTGCACTCATCCCTGCTTCTGTCGCAGGAACTTTCACAACAATATCATAGGGTAGCTCATGAATCTTTTCCGCCTCATCAACCATATCATGAACGTCAGTACTCAATACTTGCGCATGAAATCTGAGACTTCCATCAACAACACTGGAGACCTCTTCCAGCACCTGGTTTAGCCCTTTTCCCGCACTTGCCAAAATACTCGGATTAGTCGTAACCCCTCTTATTGGCAAACACTTATTAAAGCGGCGAACATATTCAGCAACAGCGGTATCTAGATATAACTCAATCATAATTCCAGCCACCCACTTAGCGTTCGTTTAAGATAAGTGCTTTCCCGACCAAAAAAGCCTAGGAAGACATTTCCTGACTCGAAGCACAAAATTGAAGGTAGCCCAATAAGAGCAGAAAGCAATTCACCAAAATGAAGACAAAACCTGCCAACTTTTATCGTGTTTTTTCTAAAGACAAAAAAAAGCCAGTCAATAACTGACTGGCTTTTAAATTGGAGCGGGAAACGAGACTCGAACTCGCGACCCCAACCTTGGCAAGGTTGTGCTCTACCAACTGAGCTATTCCCGCATTTATCAGAAAGAATCTTCCGACAACTTAATAATGGCGTCCCCTAGGGGACTCGAACCCCTGTTACCGCCGTGAAAGGGCGGTGTCCTAGGCCACTAGACGAAGGGGACGCAAAACCTTCGATTCTTTACATGTTTTAAAACACATAAAGCTAGATTTGGAGCGGGAAACGAGACTCGAACTCGCGACCCCAACCTTGGCAAGGTTGTGCTCTACCAACTGAGCTATTCCCGCATTTATCAGAAAGAATCTTCCGATAACTCAATAATGGCGTCCCCTAGGGGACTCGAACCCCTGTTACCGCCGTGAAAGGGCGGTGTCCTAGGCCACTAGACGAAGGGGACGCAAAACCTTCGATTCTTTACATGCTTTAAAAACATATAAAGCTAGATTTGGAGCGGGAAACGAGACTCGAACTCGCGACCCCAACCTTGGCAAGGTTGTGCTCTACCAACTGAGCTATTCCCGCAATGAAAATCTTTTACGACTTTTTCAAAGTCGGAGCGGGAAACGAGACTCACTCTTGATGCTCTGGGCGACCCCAACCTCGGCAAGGTTGTGCTCTACCAACTGAGCTATTCCCGCATTTATCAGAAAGAATCTTCCGACAACTTAATAATGGCGTCCCCTAGGGGACTCGAACCCCTGTTACCGCCGTGAAAGGGCGGTGTCCTAGGCCACTAGACGAAGGGGACGCAAAACCTTCGATTCTTTACATGCTTTAAAAGCATATAAAGCTAGATTTGGAGCGGGAAACGAGACTCGAACTCGCGACCCCAACCTTGGCAAGGTTGTGCTCTACCAACTGAGCTATTCCCGCAATGAAAATCTTTTACGACTTTTTCAAAGTCGGAGCGGGAAACAAGACTCACTCTTGATGCTCTGGGCGACCCCAACCTCGGTAAGGCTGCGCTCTACCAATTGAGCTATTCCCGCATTTATCAGAAGCAATCTTCCGATAACTTAATAATGGCGTCCCCTAGGGGACTCGAACCCCTGTTACCGCCGTGAAAGGGCGGTGTCCTAGGCCACTAGACGAAGGGGACGCAAAACCTTCGATTTCTTTCACCCAAAAGGTGATGAAGAATTTAACGACTTCTTCATGTCATTGCGAGTCCGTAGTTTTAACTACGATAGACACCACAAGTAAATAGTGGCGTCCCCTAGGGGACTCGAACCCCTGTTACCGCCGTGAAAGGGCGGTGTCCTAGGCCACTAGACGAAGGGGACGCAAACTCTCAAAGAGAATTTGGTGGAGCCAAGCGGGATCGAACCGCTGACCTCAACACTGCCAGTGTTGCGCTCTCCCAGCTGAGCTATGGCCCCATGCCTTTTTCGTGACCGGCTGTGTTTTCCTGTCCCGAAACGCAGGGCGCATTCTATGGATGCCACTTGGCACTGTCAAGCATCACTTATGAAAAAAAATTAAATGTTTCCAAATAGTTATAAAGAATCGTCCTGTTCAATAATGGCCTCTTCCTTGATGAGATCAGTGACCGTTGCTCCTCCACCGTTACCACATCGCTTACATCATCTATTCTTCTACTAACTAAATAAAAGGAGCCACCGGCATGTTGCGTTCCACTCGATCACCACAGCGTTTCAGCCTAACTATTATTTCAAGCACGCTGCTACTTTTCCTTCCCACCATCTTATTTGCAACAAACCCTCCAAGCACGCCAAAAGAACTCATCAGCCTTGATGGCAACATCTCACCTCAATTCAACTTCGCACCAGATAAAAGAGCAACACATTGTCCATCAACAGCTCTTATAGGCGTCGACGGAGGAGCCAGTCGATTAAATATCAAGATGATTCTTGAGCCAAAAAGCAGCAAGCCAAATCAAGCCAAAACCTATTCTGCATCAAGAGACACTAGCGGCAGCGTCAGTCACACCCCCGTAGAGACAGCCAAAAACCTTCTGGATATGATTCAGACAGGGTTAACACAGCTAACAGGAAGCTCTCAGGCTGCCAATATAACCTGTTACTACATTGGGCTTGGTATGTCTGGCTTCGAAGACAAGCCCGGGGTCATAAGATTTTTTAATGAACTTAAATCAGACCAAAGACTACTCGGTGCCTCTTTAACATCCGATGCTGAAACACTCTGGCTAGATGCTTTTAGTAAAAAAGGAGAAGGCATCATTGTTATTTCAGGCACGGGTCATATTGTCCAGGGAAAAAATAAAAAAGGGCAACGACTGCAAATAGGAGGACTATCATCTCCCTCTCCCGATAAACCTTCAGCCCGACAACTAACCCAGGACTACGACGATTGCATTGATCAGATGACTTGTTTTATCGATAGCCAAATAAAAATCATCAATGGGAAAAGCCTGACAATTGGAGAAAACAATTTCCCCCGAGGGCTAAGCGGAATACCATTTCTGGAGCTGGAACGTGACAAAAACAACCGAACAGATTTTGAGCAAAGAACGCAATTCACCGTAATAGAAAGAAAGAATACCAAACTCTACGCCGCAAGATCTGCCGAACTTATTCAATTTAGAGAAAAAAACAAAGGGCAGGATTACTGTATTGAATACACCTGGGAAAAAGCAAAATATGACCTGCTTAAACTACTAAACGATCTTCCACTCATACCTCAATTTGAAAATGTCCCATTCATTCTTTTTGGTAGTTTAGCCCTACCATTATGGGATGCTATTGAACCTTCACAAAAGAGTCATCTTGAAACATTAAGAGTAGAAAGAAAACCCGATCCTCTTGAAGGCGCACTCCAGCTCGCCAGAAATATCAGGAAAAAGCAATAATTGAGAACGTCTCCAACAACAGATCTGCCCATCTCATGCTTAACACACGAGATGGGCACGAATTAGCGACACCTTAACCACATAGCCATATCAGATCTATCACAACTCCATCAGCGTCTTATATTCCTTTTCAAGTCTTTTACCTTCTTTTTTAGAAAGACCACCAAGTACCGCTACTGCATGACGCAGGCGTGCACGGGTCATATCTGGCCCGAGGATTTCCATAGAATCCATTACTGACCAGGAATTAGGTGTTCCAGCGATAGCGACAAAGATAGGATGATTAAAGTCACCCAGTTTATGCCCCATTGCTTTAGAAACCGCTTTGATGTCAGCAAAGATATTCGCTTTCGTCCACTGACGCTGCTGCTCCAGACGCCAGAGAGTGAACTGAAGCACTTTCTTCACCTCAGCTTCTTCCAGCTTTTTATGGGCAAAATCTTCCGGTGATAAATCGAGAAGCCCGGAAAACATAAAAGCAGACATTGGAGCAAAGTCGCTTAATGTTTCTACCCGCTCTTTAGCAAAAGGTAAAAACTTCATAATGTAGTCTTTATTAAGCAGCCAGCCATGAAGACGATCGGCAAACTGTTCTGCACTGAGATTTTCCCGAATCCAGCTGGCATTCAGCCAGGACAGTTTTTCCTGGTCAAAGATTGGCCCACCCAGAGAGACCCGGGAAATATCAAACTGCTCCAGCATTTCATCCAGGGTGAATTTTTCCCTTTCATCTGGCATGGACCATCCCATCCGTCCCAGATAATTTAGCAACGCTTCAGGCAGATAACCGGCATCACGATAGTAGGTGATACTGGTTGGGTTCTTACGCTTGGATAATTTGCTCTTATCCGGATTGCGCAACAAAGGCATATGACAAAGGGCTGGCATTTCCCAGCCAAAGTATTGATAAAGCAACTTATGCTTGGGGGCAGAGTTAATCCACTCTTCACCGCGGATAACGTGGGTAATTTCCATCAGGTGATCATCAACAACATTGGCAAGGTGGTAAGTAGGCATACCATCGGCTTTCACCAATACCTGCATATCCACCTGAGACCAATCAATCTCGATTGAGCCCCGCAGCATATCTTCCACAACACAGGTACCTTCAGCGGGCACCTTCATGCGAACCACATGAGATTCCCCGGCAAGCAGTTTCTGCGCTACCTCTTCTTTAGATAGATGCAAGCAATGGCCATCATAACCAGGGGTTTGTTTATTTGCCATTTGCTCAGCTCTGAGCTCATCCAGTCGCTCAGAAGAACAGAAACAGTGGAAAGCATGCCCTTTATCCAGAAGCAGCTGGGCATGATCGGCATAAATCTCACGACGCTCGCTCTGACGATAAGGACCATTTGGGCCGCCAGCATCAGGTCCTTCATCCCAATCCAAACCTAGCCAGCGAAGAGAGTCCAGAATCTGTTGTTCAGATTCAGACGTACTACGAGCCTGATCAGTATCCTCAATACGCAAGATAAACTTGCCACCCTGGCTACGGGCAAAGGCCATATTAAAAAGGGCGATATACGCTGTGCCCACATGGGGATCACCGGTGGGAGAAGGGGCTACTCGAGTACGAATGGTCATAGCACTTGAAATTCCGATCGGGAAAACAAAAACGAGCTATTATAGCGACTGATTATTCTTCTATATAGCACAGCATTGATCATCAATAAGACGCATCAATCCTGATACTCAAAATCAACTTAAATACAGCAGGGTAGTCTCAAGGTAGCACCAAACCTTCAAGACACCCCGCATGAAGAGCAAGTAAAGGAAAAATCTGGATCGATAGAACTATCTGGCTGAGGATTTTAGCCCAAGCATGGACATCAACCGCTCAATCGTTGTCCCCTGAATTAGCAAAGAGAATAAAATAACAGCCAATGCCATATGAATAATGACACCCCGCTCAGGCATGTCCACTGGAATAGACAGCATCAAGGCCACAGGCACAACCCCTCTTAAGCCACCCCAAAACATAACGGCCTTGGTTTTACCGTCAATGGGTGAACTTTTAGGCAATCTGTTGCTGACCGGAATTAACAGATAGACCACCAGGAATCGAGCCAACAACACAACACCGATAGTCAACAACAGGAATGGCACGTTTTCATATAAAAGATCCATATCCCTGAACAGCAAATCCTCTTGCATACCCAACAACAGGAAAATAAAGCTGTTAGCCACAAATGCCATAAACTCCCAATAAGGGTGTAAATACTCCTGTACAGGTTCACTGAGCACTTTACGAGACCAGGTTCGGGTTACAACTCCAGCAGCTATTGTTGACATAACTCCGGACATGCCAAACACGTGATCAGCAAGAATAAAGCTCAAGTAAGCAAGTATTGTCGTATGAGCAATCTGCACAAAAGGAATATCTCGCCCCAATCGAAGCAAGAACAGCATTCCGCCCCCCAGTACAGCACCAACAGCAATACCACCAATAAATACCCGGCAGAATTCCCAAATGGCATTTATCAACATCCCTGCCCCGAATCCCTGCCCTGTTTGCACCACAGCCATAACAATGCCAAACATCACAATCGCCGTAGCATCATTAAACAAACTTTCCGCATCCATCAGCAGGGACATCCTTTCCGGCGCCCCGACTTCCTTAAACAGTGCAATAACAGCGACAGGGTCTGTTGCAGAAATAAGCGCACCAAACAGCAAAGCCCCAGCCATCGTCATTGGTGTCAGGTAACCAATCAAACCAGCGACTACCAGGGTAGATAAAACAACACCAACGATAGCCAGCATCAATACAGGCACCAGCTCTTTAACCAGCATGGGTAGTTTTATATTAATAGCGGCATCATAAATCAGCACCGGCAGAAGAACATACATAATCAAATCATGGGTTAGCTCTACCTGCAGTACCGGTGCTAAAAAATCGGAATGCTTCGCCAGCACTCCCAGCGCCATACCAATGACAACAAGACCAATGGTGTAAGGGACTCTAAGAAATTTAAGCCAGATGGCGGAGCCCGTCGTTAACATAAATAAACCGGTAAAAATCAACACCGGTAAAGCCAAGCCAGCTTCATGCATGGCATAACCTCTATATATAAAGAAAGGATGTTTATCTGGATTTAGAATCGACTTTTAAAGCGCCCTAGCACAAAGCCCGACAACAAAACCCGCATAAATAACAAGAAGAGGCTGAACATAAATTTTACGGCATAAAAGTTCACAGCGAGCGACAGCTCACCCAACAACAGTCAAACCGGAAAATCTATGCACAGACATTGGTAAACCGTAGACAGCAAACCCTTGGAAAACCAGGAGGCACACTCTAACCTTGACCAAGATCAAAAGAAAGAGCGTTCTATCGATATTAAGAGCCACTTACAGTAGCTTTTTTTATAGGATAAATAAGTTTTACTGATGGCCTGGCAAGGTCTTAGTGTAACGCTTCAAAACTTATATAAAGTAAGGTCTCTTCAGGGAATATAACTCACATCAAATGTTTTGCCTGGTGCAAGAAATGCCGTACTCAGCTGTTGTTCATCTCCCAGCCAGTCCAGACACCAGCTTAAAGCTGAACCGCGCTTTTCTTCATTCCAGGCCAGATAGCATTGAGTATTCCAGGCGGTATCATCAACCTCTCTACTTACCAACAACCCCTGCTCCAGATAATAACAGGCAAAATGGTAAGGCAAAGCCGTTACACCAATACCACGAACAGCACATTCAATAGCATTGCTAAAATTAGGCACTTTTAGTCGTCGACTATAAATATTGTACCAATCCTCACCACTACTGAAGGTTCTTACAGTGTCTTCTATTGCTATGGTGATATGTGCATTAAGGTCATCCCTCGTCAGTTTTCGTTCAATAGCATTTAATGGATGTTCAGGAGACATCACCAGCAACCACCGAACCCTACCCATTGAAGCACATCGGAACCGACTATTGCTCACTATCACCTCGGGTATGTGCTGCGGTGCACCAATCACAAGATCACACCGCTGATGAAACAGCGAATCCCATGAGCCATTATAGATTTCACCATTCACTACAAGCCTGGTATGAGGGTTAGCCTTATTAAAGGCATTGATAAAATCGTAAATAGCTTCCTGGCAAACGATATTATTAAGCACCACCCTGAACTCAGTCTCACCACTACTGGCCGCTGCCCGGGTACTGTGTTTTAGCTTATTTAAATCTGTAAGAATCTTACGGGACTCTTTAAGAAAGTGTTCACCGGCCGGTGTAATTTCCACTCGACGGTTATCTCGAATAAACAACTGAACACCTAACTGCTCTTCCAGCTTCTTAACGGTATAACTGATAGCAGAAGGAACCTTATGTAGATGACGGGCAGCTAGTGAAAAATTTTGATAATGAGCTACCACCTGGACAGCTTCTATCGCATCGGCCTGAATCATGAGGGAGAGGACATATGTTAACTAAAGTCAGTATTCTAGATTTTGTTTATGGAATAATCTTGCTCAAGATCAAACTTTAGTAAAATTAAGGGTTACAAGGCATCTATAAAAAAAACGAAAAACCCGAAATAACACTAGGTAGTTACTTCTAGAAAGACCAACCATTTAACCAATATAAGGATTAAATAACCCTGATAGAATTGCGCCGAGCTGCTGAAAATTTAACTCCATGATCAAAAAATTTGAATATATTGACAAATTTTATAGATATACAACAGCCTGTCACGAAATTACCCTTTTCCCCAATCTCGATCACAAAGCGCTCAACTTTGAACAGCGGTGTCCAAGCCGATCACACCACTCACTGAAAGCACGATCGCCTGCACCCCGCCCATGATCACTAACACCAGACTTTATAGCTGGCCAGAACAGGCCTGGGGGTAGTATTGTGCAAGTTCTTTTTAGTTTGTTAGGCATTGCCTGTTTATTAGGGTTGGCGCTGTTATTATCAGACAATCGCAAAGCCATTAATTTACGCACAGTGGGTGGTGCCTTCTGTATTCAGGCCCTCTTCGGTGCTTTTGTACTATACGTCCCCTTTGGTAAAGATGTTCTTGCCGGTGCTGCTGAAGCCGTTCAACACGTTATTAACTACGCCAACAACGGTGTGGCCTTCCTGTTTGGTGATCTGGGTACCTTTAAGTATGGCTTCATCTTTGCCATCAACGTTCTGACCATCATTATTTTCTTCTCCTCCCTGATCTCTGTACTGTACTACCTCGGTATTATGCAGATTGTCATCAAATTTATTGGTGGCGGACTGCAAAAAGCACTGGGCACCAGTCGTACAGAGTCCCTGTCAGCCACTGCTAACATCTTTGTGGGCCAGACTGAAGCTCCTCTGCTGGTAAGACCTTATATTGCCAAGATGACCCAGTCAGAGCTGTTTGCAGTGATGACCGGTGGCCTGGCCTCTGTTGCCGGTGCAGTACTGGCTGGTTATGCCAGCATGGGTGTTGAACTGAAATACCTGATCGCGGCCAGCTTTATGGCTGCCCCCGGCGGTCTGTTAATGGCCAAAATTATCAAGCCGGAAACAGAACACGACAAAATCAGCAATGATGCAGACCTGGATGCAGAAGGCGACGAAAAGCCCGCCAACGTTATTGATGCTGCAGCAGGTGGCGCTTCCAGTGGTATGAAACTGGCCGTTAACGTCGGTGCAATGCTGCTGGCCTTCATCGCCCTGATTGCCATGCTGAACGGTATTATCGGTGGTATCGGCGGCCTGTTCGGTTTTGAAGGCCTGTCCCTGGAACAAATCCTGGGTTACGTCTTCGCGCCTCTGGCATTTGTCCTCGGTGTACCAGCCAGTGAAATTCTGACTGCTGGCAGCCTGATCGGCCAGAAGCTGGTTGTTAACGAATTCGTTGCCTATATCGATTTTGTTGCGGTTAAAGACACCCTGTCTCCACACACCCAGGCGTTAATGACCTTCGCCCTTTGTGGTTTTGCCAACCTGTCTTCCATTGCCATCCTGCTGGGTGGACTGGGCAGCATGGCTCCAAGCCGTCGTCATGACATTGCCAAAATGGGTCTGAAAGCAGTAGCCGCAGGTTGTCTCTCCAACCTGATGAGCGCCTCCATTGCCGGTGTATTCCTCGCACTGTAAGTATGACTCCGAAACCCGCTTTATTTGACAGCGGGTTTTTATTTTCCAGCTGCCCGCTACTTCTAAATAGCCGGCAGCTAACGATTTAAAAAACGATTCATCACTGTATTTGAACTGGCTGTCTCCCTCGGCAGCCTCTTAAGACCAGGAAAGACTCAATGAGCACTGAAACTAACTACAGCCAACTGGCTCTTCAGCTGATCGACCTGACCACTCTGAGTGATGACGACACTAATGAGAAAGTGATTGCTCTCTGTGAGTCTGCCAAGACACCTGCTGGCACCCCGGCTGCTATTTGCATCTACCCACGCTTTATTCCTGTAGCGAAAAAAGCGCTGCGTGAACTGGGTCTGGATCACATGAAAGTAGCCACAGTGACCAACTTCCCTGCCGGTGGTGATGATATCGCCATCGCTGTTGCCGAAACCCGTGCCGCTGTTGCTTACGGTGCTGACGAAGTTGACGTGGTATTCCCATATCGCGCACTGATGGCTGGTGATGAGAAAGTGGGTTATGAGCTGGTTCGCCAGTGTAAGGAAGCTTGTGGTGATCAGGCCAAGCTGAAAGTGATCATCGAATCCGGTGAACTGAAGACTGAAGAACTGATCCGCAAAGGCAGTGATCTGTCCATTGAAGCCGGTGCTGACTTTATCAAGACCTCTACTGGCAAGGTAGAAGTTAATGCCACTCTGGAAGCAGCCCGCATCATGCTGACAGCCATTAAAGAAAGCGGCCGTGATGTTTCCTTCAAGCCAGCCGGTGGTATCCGCACTGCCGAAGAAGCCAAAGAGCATCTGCAACTGGCTGAAGAAATCATGGGCCAGGAGTGGGTTAATGCTGACCACTACCGCTTCGGTGCCAGCAGCCTGCTGGGTAACCTGCTGATCGACCTGGGCGAAAAAGAAGGCCAGGTAGACACAAAGAGCTACTAAGCGATAGCTCAGCCGGCGTTATACGCCGGCTCTTAGAGGTTGTTCGAAAACACTGTACAGCAAATGAAAACAGTGATTTTCAAACAGTTTCTTTTTGATTTTTACTTTTACCATTGGGTGTAACATGTTTCTTCCACAGGAAATTATCCGCCGCAAGCGTGAAGCGCTTCCCCTCAGCAGCGAAGATATTCAACAGTTTGTTCAGGGTATTACTAAAAATACCGTATCTGAAGGTCAAATCGCTGCCCTCGCTATGGCAATTTACTTCCAGGGTCTGAGCATGCCTGAGCGTATCGCTTTCACCGAGGCTATGCGTGACTCCGGTGATGTACTCACCTGGGATAAAGAAAAACTGGGTGGCCCTATCATCGACAAGCATTCCACTGGTGGAGTAGGCGACGTCGTAAGCCTGATGCTTGGTCCTATGCTGGCAGCTTGCGGTGGTTTTGTACCGATGATTTCCGGTCGTGGACTGGGGCATACCGGTGGCACCCTGGATAAGCTGGACAGTATTTCCGGTTACAACACCAGTGCTTCTGAAGAGACTCTGCGTAAAGTAGTTGAAAGCTGCGGTGTTGCCATTGTAGGTCAAACCGGCGAACTGGCACCTGCCGACAAGCGCGTTTATGCCATCCGCGATGTAACTGCGACCGTCGAATCCATCGATATGATCACAGCTTCCATTCTGGGTAAAAAACTGGCTGAAGGCCTGGATGCCCTGGTAATGGATGTTAAAGTAGGCAGCGGCGCCTTTATGCCGACTTATGAAGCCTCTGAAGCACTGGCAAAAAGCATCGTCAGCGTTGCCAATGGTGCCGGCGTTAAAACCACAGCCCTTTTGACCGACATGAACCAGTGCCTGGCCTCCAGTGCCGGTAACGCTGTTGAAATTCGCGAAGCGGTACAGTACCTGACTGGCGAATACAGAAACCCACGTCTGCACGAAGTGACCATGGCTCAGGCGGCAGACCTGCTGGTATCCGGTGGCCTGGCCAAGGATCTAACAGAAGCTCGCGATAAACTGCAAATCTGCCTGGATGACGGCAAAGCCGCTGAAATCTTTGGTCAGATGGTAGCTGGACTGGGTGGCCCTGCTGACTTTATTGAGCGCTACGATCACTACCTACCAAAAGCCGACATTATTCGTCCGGTATTTGCCAATACTGCTGGCTATCTCTCCACCATGGATACTCGCGGCATGGGTCTGGCTGTTGTTCAGCTAGGCGGCGGTCGTAAAACCCCAACTGACAGCATCGACTATGCGGTTGGTCTCACCGATATTCCTCGCCTGGGTCAGCAAGTCGGCCAGGAAACACCTCTGGCTGTCGTTAATGCCCGTTCAGAAGAAGCATGGCAGCAAGCGGCAGACATGGTTCGTGGCGCTGTAACTATCAGCGATACTGCTCCAGAGCAAAACCCTGAAATTTATCAGCGTATTACTGCTGCAGACTGCGCAGAATAATTTTTAAAGACCAAAAGCCAGAGAGTGAAACTCTCTGGCTCCAGAAGTCCAGCTGATTCAGCCGGTCATCTGTTTATAAATACGACAAATGCCTGATTTGGACTAATCAGGCACAGTATGGAGACGAAACATTGGCTACACCTCATATTAATGCTGCGCCTGGTGCTTTTGCAGAAACTGCCCTGATGCCAGGCGATCCTCTGCGTGCCAAATATATCGCCGAAACCTTCCTGGAAGGTGCTGAAGAAGTCACCAATGTCCGGAATATGCTGGGCTACACCGGCCACTATAAAGGTAAGCTGGTATCTGTAATGGGTTCTGGTATGGGCATTCCTTCTGCCTCCATTTACTACAAAGAGCTGATCACTGAATACGGTGTTAAAAACCTGATTCGTGTCGGTAGCTGTGGCGCTATCAGCACAGACGTTAAAGTACGTGATGTGGTTATTGGCCTGGGTGCTGCAACCGATTCAAAAGTCAACCGTATCCGTTTCAAGGATCATGATTTTGCCGCTACCTGTGACTATGGCCTGCTGGAAAAAGCTGTTGGTGCTGCCCGTGACAAAAACATCCCGGTAAAAGTAGGCAACCTGTTCTCTGCCGACCTGTTCTACTCCCCAGACCAGCAGCTGTTCGACCTGATGGAAAAGTACGGCATCCTGGGTGTAGAAATGGAAGCTGCCGGCCTGTACGGCGTTGCCGCTGAATTCGGCGCCAAGGCTCTGGCTGTTTGTACCGTAAGCGACCATATCCGCACCGGCGAAGTACTATCCGCTGAAGAGCGTCAGTTATCTTTCAATGAGATGATTGAGATCACTCTTGAGTCTCTCGTTGACTAAGATCTGCAATAGATAAACAAATCTATTAGCCAGGGCTTTATCCAAAGCCTTGGTTTTCCCCGATAAGCCGTTAAAAGCAAGCATTTCAGCCGCAGTATTTATCTAAAAACTACTCATCTTAAATTTCTTCATCTTTAAAATTAAAAACAAATACAAACACTTGTTACTTAACAAGTAAAACAGACACCAAAAAACACTTTCCCTGAAAACTGATCCACTCGGCTCCACAATTGATTAATCAGCTACGAATTCATTAATCAAAATGGTGAATTTAAATAACCCAGCTAATATTAGACTCTTGAGCCAAGTATCAAATCACACAAACAAGAGCTAAAGCTAGGCTCATTGAACAATCGCTATTTTTCTCGGCTAATACCCAACATAGGATCATAAACACCATGTATAGCCCCAGAAAAACAAAATTAAACTTAGCTACCGTCCTATTCTCCTCAGCTGCCCTTATATCACAGGCAGATTTTATTGATGACACAACCTTCCGTGGCAAGCTGCGATCAACCTATTATGACGTTGAAAACATCTATAAAAAGGATACCAATCAAAAAAACCACACAACGGGAGCTTGGACTGGCAGTGTCATGCTCGATATCAAGTCGGGTTTTGCCTGGGACAGCATCGGCCTCGGTGCGTCCTTATATGGCGTTACCAAGTTAGACATGAAAGAGGGTAATCAAGTTGATGCTGCCACCAATCCAAATACCGACGGTGGTAGTTACCAACTATTAAATCGTTATAATGAAGGCTTTTCTAAGCTGGGGCAGGCTTACCTCCATATAAAACAGGGTGATGATGAGCTGGGGGGGCAATTTAAAGCCGGTAGGCAAAGTATTTATAATGCATTAATTTCCAGCTCTGGCTCGCGCTCAGTTCCGAGCACTTGGCAGGGTTATAATTTAAATAGTCAATTCCATGATTTCAGATTAGGTTTGGCTTATGTTGACCAAATGTCTCTCCGCAACGAAGCGGGCTTCCATAAGCTTGAAAACTTTAAAGGCGAGCACATTGAGTATATTGCCGGCGCTGAACTTGGATATACCGTAGGCGGGCTTGAGCTACTCTACCGTAATGCCTTCGCAAAAGACTTTCTGCAAGCACACAACGCCAAAATAGGTTATACCTTTACGCTCAGTGAATCGAGCAGCCTGACTATCGACAGCCGTTATTTCGAAACCAAAAAAGATGGCAAACTCTGGCATGGTGATGCCTGGGGAAAACCGACCTTTGATGACAAAGCCAAAAATTACAGTCTGAACGCTGAACTTATTGTTAATGCCTGGACTTTTGTCTCATCCGTCAGCAAAACCGAAGCAAAATCAAAAGATGCAACCCTGAATGGCAAAGTCGGCCAGTACTACTACGACTTCGGCAAAAACACCCACGGCATCTGGGATGTCCCCACATCAGGTTTTGCTGAGGACTTTTTGTATGATGGAGAAACCGCATGGAAAGTGGGTGGTGAGTACGATTTTTCCAGCCTTGGCGCCAAAGGTCTGAAAACAGGTTATTTCTTTCATTATGGCTCAGGCATGGAAATCAATAAAAAAAGCGTATCAGAGCATGAACACGATATCCTTGTGACCTACGCTTTTCCCCAAGAAAAGCTAAAAGGCCTCAGCTTTAAAATGAAGTACGGCATGTATCGCAATGATAAAGCGCTCAGGGAGAGTATTAATAAGGAAGAAAACGATCTTCGAATCTGGGTAGATTACAAATTTATTATCTTTTAAAAAAATACTATTAGGTATAAATCAGAAATAGAAGGGACAGACAATCCAGGGAAGGCTATCAACTCACGACTTTAAATTAAGTAAAAAGCTTAAAAAAACTGTAATAAAAATCAGATATTATTAGCCGAGATTTTTACCAAAAAAGCGACCACAGACTTATACTTACATAAAATAGTTATTATCTATTCAAACCAAGAAGAATTCCTCGGATCAAAATAACCACTTACCCCTACATACATAAGTACATGTTTTTTAACATTATTTTTATCTTCAACCCATTTAAATAAACCAGTAAAATTTTCATAAAAATCGCTATTCACTTACAGAAAATTGACATAGATCAAAAAAACAAACTTGCTCATTAACGATAATCACCGCGCTTATATGACCAATATTTATCAAGCTAAATGATTTTATGGCTGATAGTAATTAGTACCTATTAGAGCCTGATAACAATCGTCATTGATGATTGCTTAACTCGCCTTACTAATTACTAAACCCTCACAGCCTTTTAGCGCGATAAAACTCAACACACAGGGCTGGAAACTCCATGCATAGCTTTAAAAAAAGCGCTTTAACTTGTGCCGTTGCGGCACTGACACTGGGATCTCAATTTGCCAGTGCAGATTTCTCCAAGTTTTATGAAGATGCTTCCGTTTCTGGCAAGCTGCGTACCACATATTACGATATCGAAAAAAGTGATCGGGTAAACACAACTACCAACACTAAAAAAGACAACTCTTATGCAGGCGCATGGACCGGCGGTATCATGCTGGATGCTAAATCCGGTTACGCTTGGGATGTAATAGGTTTTGACGCTTCCTTCTATGGCGTTACCAAGTTCGACATGAAGGATAAAAACGGCCACAGTAACCAGCTGCTGAACGATGACAACGAAGGCTTTGGCAAAGTTGGTCAGGCTTACGTAAAAATGAAGCTGGGCAATGATGAGCTGGGTGGCAAGTTCCAGGCTGGTCGTCAAAGCGTATATAACGGTCTGATCTCCAGCTCCGGCTCCCGTACTGTTCCAAGTACCTGGCAGGGTTATAACCTGATGGGTAACGCTTACGGTGTTAGCTATGGTTTCGCCTACGTTGACCAGATGTCCCTGCGTAACGAAGCAGGCTTCCACAAACTGGAAAACTTTGACGGCAAGCGTATCGACTACGTAATGGGTGGCCAGTTGGGCTATAAAGTTGGCGGCTTTGACCTGCTGTACCGTAACGCTTTCTCCAAGGATTTCCTGCAAGCACATAACTTTAATGCTGCTTACACTTTCGCCCTGGCTGAAGACACCAACCTGACCGTTGGTGGCCGTTACTTTGAAACCAAGAAAGACGGCGACCTCTGGACCGGTTATGCAAACTGGGGTGGTGCTGGTCAGAGAAATGCAACAGACGTTACATTTGATGACAAAGCCCAAAACTACAGCCTGAATGCCAAACTGGCAATGAACGAGTGGACCTTCTCCGCTGCAGTGAGCAAGACCAAAGCTGAATCCAAAAATGGTCTGGGTAAGTACTACTACGACTTCGGTAAAAACACCCACGGTATCTGGGGTCTGGAAACCTCCGCATTCGGTGAAGACTTCATGTACGACGGCGAAACCGCATGGATGGCTGGTGCCCAGTACGATTTCTCCGCTCTGGGTGCTAAAGGCCTGAATGTTGGTTACTTCTTCCACTACGGTCACGGTATCGAAGCCAGCAACGGCAGCAAAGTTTCCGAAAACGAGCACGACCTGCTGGTAACCTATGCTTTCCAACAGGAACAGCTGAAAGGTCTGAGCTTCAAGATGAAGTACGGCCTGTACAACAACGACAAGGCGCTGCGTAACACCATCGGCTACGGCAAGCGTAACGACCTGCGTGTATGGCTGGACTACAAATTCGTAGCATTCTAAGCCTTTTTAAAAAGCCCCGTTTTTCGGGGCTTTTTTATAGCAGCTATCTTCTATAAAACGTCATTTGACGTATTAAAGACCTGTTTGAGTTATCCATCTGATTTATCTGGAGCATCCATGAGTACTCATGGCACCCCCTCTTTTACTCTAAAGACCCTTACATTAGCTGTATCAGCAACACTGGCTGGACATGCATTTGCATTTGTAGATAACAGCTTTAACGCCTCTGAAGTAAAAACAACCACAATCCATTCTATCCAGAAACAAAGTAAAACTGGCTATAAGGATAATAAATTTGTCCAAAGCCCTATTGAGGGTGATGAGTTTACTGTAGAGGGAGTGGTAACAGCTAAAGCACCACTTCTTAATATTAAAGACTTTTCCAAAACACAGGTCTGTAATGGTGTCTACTTTATTCAGACTCCAGATCAGCAGACCCAGGATCCTGAAGTATCTGACGGCTTGATGATCTGTAACAATGACTTGAAAAGCCAAGCTGTCATTAATGAAGTTAAGATAGGTGATGCAGTTCAAATTACTGGTACTGCACACGAAGTTTATAATGAAACGCAGCTAAGAATTGACTCAATCGATGACACAAAGGTATTGTCCGGAGAAAAATGGACAGCCAATACTGCGCTTTTCAAAACTGATATTACACTAGCGCAAGCCCATGATCTCTATGAAGGCATGTCTGTAAAACTGCCTGCCAATACCTGGTATGTAACTGATCATTATAACTTTGGTCGTTATGGTGAACTGCAGGTATCCAAAGATGCACCTTTATGGAAACCAACCAATCTGTATCCAGCCGAATCAGATAAAGCTATAGCTGAACAAAAGAAAAATGATGAAAGCAAGCTGGTTATTACAAATGGCATTTCCAAACAGAATTACCCAGAATTTACCTACTACGAAGCATTCGACAAAGAACATCCTATACGTCTTGGTAATACCATCGAAAATACAGAGGGTGTCGTTCGTTATGCCTACAAAAAAGTCCAGGTTATGCCAATGGGTCAAATTGCCTTTGCAGACGGCATAAGCCCAAGAAATGACGCACCTGCCAGAAAAGCCGAAGATCTTCGTGTCGCTAGTATGAACGTGCTGAACTACTTTAACGGCCGTTATAACGAAGAAACCGGTAAATTTGACTATTCCAAGTCAGATGCTAAAGATGGCAACGGCCAATATCACGGAAGCCGAGGCGCCAAAACTGAAGAGCTGTTTAACCGCCAAAGAGATAAAATCATCAACGCTATTGCCGAGATGGATGCGGATATCGTCGGTTTGATGGAAATCGAGAATGATGGTTTCGGAGAGCACAGCGCCATTGCTGATCTGGTGAACGGTGTTAACAAAAAGCTTGAGGAAAAAGGCAAAAGTCGCCGCTATACAGGGCAATTGCATCAATTTTGAAAAGTGTGAAGCCCTTTGCCTATGAGGATTTCCCAGTACTTGAAACCTACGGTCAAGTCTGGGGAGCAATAAAAATATCAGCCCTAAGAACTTCCAAACAGCTTTTTACGGTAACTCCCACTAGCAAAAATGATTTTTCCAGTACTTTTAACTAGAAAACGTTGTCTTTTTCAAGGCAATTGATGCAATTGCCCTGCCGCTATACCTTTGTAAAACACGAAGGCAACCAAATTGGTACTGATGCAATTACTACAGGTTTGTTATTCGATAGCAAGACTACCAGCCTGTCTGATGACTCCATCACCATTCCTCTGCCAACACAGCACTTTGTAACCACAGAAACAAAGAAAGGCAAGACCAGCGAAAAGCAGGTATTTAAAGCGCAGCGCCCTTCTTTCTTGCAGAACTTTAAGATTAACAACTCTTCTGAAGAACTGACTGTAGTTGTTAACCATCTTAAATCCAAGGGATCTGGCTGCTGGGAAGATGAGCCTGCTAATCTGATCGAAGATGGTCAGCAACATTGTAATGCTTTCCGCGTTTCTGCAGTTAAGCATCTTGGCGATGAACTGGAAAAACTAAAGAGTGACGGTAAGCTGAGTGATAACACACTGCTGATCGGCGACTTCAACTCCTATGCTCAGGAAGACCCGATTCTTCTGCTCACCAACAATCCCGGAGAAGCCAACCGCGAATTAAAAACAGCCAGTTTCACTTCTCTGGATGATGGCAAAACCTTCATTGACAGAGGTAAGCCTCAAACCTTAAGCAATAGCTACGGGTTTACTAACCTGATCACCAATAAGAACTCTGATGAAAACGCAAGGTTCTACTCTTTCTCTTATAGCGGTGAACTTGGCAACCTGGATCACGCCTTTGGATCACAAGCTCTGCTCAATAAGGTGACTAAAGTTGAAGACTGGCATATCAACTCTGTAGAGTCCACTATGCTGGACTATACCACCAAGTACAAACCAAAGGATAAACTAGAAGCCCTTTACTCTGACAATGCTTTCCGTTCATCTGACCACGATCCAGTTGTTATCGACATGGCATTTAAGCCTAAAGACAGTAGTGGCACCAACACTGGCGATGACGATGATTCTGGCAGCATGGGCTGGTTCACCTTAGGCCTGGGCCTGTTGGGACTGGCTGGACGCCGTCGCAAGAAAAAGGCAGCTTAAGCCTATAATGCCATTAGCATAAAAAAACCGGACATTTGTCCGGTTTTTCTGCATCAATTGCAGTTGCTCACCAAAATCGTGGACAACGAGTACTATATATCAATCTTTATTCTCGTTCCCAGCGTCCCCGCTGGGAATGCATATGTTTGTTTCCAAAATACTTCACTATGTGCTCCAAAAAATTCTCAAAAAGAATCGTGGGAACAAATCACACTTTATGCACCTTTCTACGTATAGCCTTTACACTTACGATGGTTTGCTAACAAGTTCCAGAATCTGCTTCAACATATTGCCATGCTCTTGAAGTATTTGACCATGCTCTGCCTGACCATCCTTCAGTTCAGTTAAAAGCTCACTATGATGGCTCAGCTCCCGGCGTATCTCTAACATATGAGTATCCGTTCGGCACTGATGTCTTCTTATGTCCAGAAAGCCGTCTTCAACCTTTTCAACCAAGGCCTCAAACTCAGCTCGCTTAACAAACGTCTCTTTTTCAATTTCAGTACTACTCATGGATTGACCCTACAATGTTTTTGTTTTGTTAAGCCAGTGTAGGCACTTCACTGTCGCCTATCCATTTCGATGCAACTCCCAGTTCCTGGGGGACGTTATCAATCAGCCTCCCAGGAACTACATGGCAACTCATTCAAAAAAACCGGACTAAAGCCCGGCTTTTTTTATATATCTATCTTTATCAGCAAAATATCACAAGGCATTTGCCGCACAACCGGTTCCGAGGCAGAAGCAAACATTTCACCTAACCAGCTGTAACGATGGTGCCCCATCATCAACAAGTCAACTTCATATTTCTTTACAGCTTCGGTCAAAGTCATAGCCATGTCGTCACAACAGCGGGAATAACAATCAACCGGATAGCCGCAGTTCTCCAACAGGCTTTTCATGGTTTTGATGGATGTCTGCTCTACTACAGAATTAGCCTTTTCAAGGTTAAGATCAAACATACCATGGTAAGGTTTACCCACTGTGTGCTCAATATGAATAGCACTCAACCTGGCATTCTCACACTGAGCTCGCTGAACGGCTTTTTCTATCAATAGACCAACGTCTTTACCAAAATCAACGGCAAGCATGATATGTTGATACTGAGACATGATTTAACCTTTATTCGTATATTAGGAATCAGGTTCTGCAGACATCAACCGATGTCTGCAGAAGAAACTAAACCCCAATCAGCAAAATATCACAGGGCATTGTTCTGACAACCGGCTCTGAAGCTGAGAAGAACACCTCTCCTAACCAGCTGTAACGGTGATGCCCCATTACCAACAGATCAACGTTATATTCCTCAATCGCTGTTGTGATCATAGTGGCAAAATCATCTGCAACAAAAGCATGGGGCTCAACAGGATACTCAACCTGCGCCAGCAGCTCTTTCAACGTCTTTACTGAAGTATTCCCTGGCGCTTTACCAAACTGATCAAAGTTAATGTCAAACATAGCTTGATATGGCTTAATTGCAGTATGGTCGATATGAACAGCACTCAATTTAGCTTTCAAACAGCGCGCTTGTTCCACTGCCTTTCCAAGTAACAACCCTGCATTATCATCAAAATCAACTGCTAACATGATATGTTGATACTGAGACATTTCACTCCCCCTGGTCATTGATTACATAAAGTTTGTCGTATTTAACTGGAACAAAAGTTTTCTTGGCCATATCTTCAAATAGGAATATCTGTTTCCCAAATGTTTACAGGTATAAAAACTTTTGCTTTTCGAAAATCAGAAAAAATAGCTTTTAACTGGTACTAAACAGGCTCGTTGCCACTCCGCTACAGCTTAGAGGCTGTTTGAAAAATAGCGCCCGTGGCGAGGATCGTAGAAAACTGAGGATAAAAATTTGGTTTTGTGAGGTGAATAGTGGTTCTATTTGCCGAACA
This sequence comes from Endozoicomonadaceae bacterium, assembly GCA_965224475.1. GTDB lineage: Bacteria > Pseudomonadota > Gammaproteobacteria > Pseudomonadales > Endozoicomonadaceae > Endonucleibacter. The sequence continues at coordinate 842,500 of CBDCZK010000006.1, forward strand.
AAAACAGATTTTTGGACCAATTTGCTGCGATCGCAGTAGGGCAGTCTATTTTCAAACAGTCTCTTAGCTCACTCACTTTCCAGAATTTGATGTCGCAACCAAAGGCTTAATCAAGTAAAAAATGATGTAACGGCTAGCCACATAAAAAACAATACCTGTTGCAATAAGCAGCTCTATCTGAGAAAGACGATCGGTCAGACTTCCCAGCCAGAAAAGCTCATGTGCCAATAACCAGTCTGTCAACTTAATGAGTGCTGTTGCACCAATCACCATAGGAAAGGTGAATGCGGCATAACCTGGTGAAAAAGGCAGACGAAGCAGACGGATAAAGCCGATATAAACAAGCAGAGTCATTAATACAGCCAGAGGAGCAAGAATCACTAGTAATAGTGGATCTGGCTGACTGGTAATAGTCAGGTAACCGGCAAGCGAAAGGCTGGCAGGTGCAGCCATAATGGCAAAAGTAGGCAAAGCGGCATCAGGAATACTTGCCCTGAACATCAAGCGGTAGAACATAACCGGCAGCTTGATGAAATAGCAACCAAGACCAAAAACAAAAAGGGTATAAACAAGGCTTTCAAAGCCCATACCATGGCTGGTGACCGCAGCTACAATGATTCCAACAGGAGGCACGAACCAGCTGGGTACCATATGCTCTAACTTAAAACAGCCTACTCTGTTTGCGACAAAACTTACAAACAAAACAATATGGCAAATAACTGCAACTAACCAAAGTACACGGGCAGCTCCAGGTATTACACTAAGTAAAGACTGGGAAACCACCATCATCGCCATGGCACAGGTCGGCATAACACTACTGATCACTGGATGGGCCAGCTCTTCCTTGATCAGATGTGGATGCAAAATAAATTTCATAATAATTTTCAGCACTAATATAGCCGCAATCAATGCTGAAACTATTTTGAAAGATCCCGCCCCTTCAGGACTGATCAGAGACCAGGCAGCTCCCAGGCTTGCGATACCCAGAGCCAGGCCTCCCAAAGGCGTTGGCACCCGGCTGAGCATAGCAACCACTCCTGCTGAATCAGCCCCACCCGAAAGACCTTGATGCTGTATGGTTGCCATGATTGCTACATCTCAATTAACCCGTAATAGCACAAACAATAGCGACAGATTCATAATAAGAAAAATCAAAGTTTTGTATAATCTGCTTCAATTTTTCTGATACAAATCCATGCATATTACTTTACGACAACTCAGAGCATTTAGAGCTGTGGCCAGCCTTGGCCAGGTACAACTTGCAGCCACGCAGTTAAGCTTGTCCCAACCGGCCACGAGCATGGCTATTTCAGAGCTGGAAAAACAACTCAACAGTAAATTATTCGATCGCACTGGCAATCGCCTGGTTCTTAATCCACAGGGTAAACGGCTATTGCCCTTAGCCTGCGAAATACTCGACCGCAGCCACGAAATCAGCACACTGTTCGAACATCAGGACAGCAGTCCAAGCGGACGACTCACAATAGGAGCCAGCACAACGATTGGTAACTACCTTTTACCAGACCTGCTGGCAACCTATGAGCATCTCCATCCGGGTGTTACCGCAACACTTGATATACAAAACACCTCGACAATCATTGATAAACTGGCTGCTTTTGAACTTGACCTGGCCTGTATAGAAGGCCCATGCCAGCACAGTGATATAGAAGTCATTCCCTGGGTTAAGGATGAATTAGTGGTGTTTTGCTCTCCTTCTCACCCGCTGGCAAAGTCAGCAATAATTGAATTAGCCACACTTGAAAAGGAACGCTGGATCCTTCGAGAGTCTGGCTCTGGAACCCGCATGCTATTCGACTTTTATATCAGCCAGCATCTGGGCTCCCTGAATATTCGTATGGAACTCAACCAAACAGAAGCGATCAAAAAGCTGGTTTTGGCTGGGGCGGGTATTAGCTGCCTTTCCAGGCTCTGTATCAGTCATGAACTGCTACAAGGCGAGCTGATCCAGCTAAACCTGAAAGAGCGGATATTAAGCAGACAGCTGTCCATATTGATTCACAAAAAAAAGTATATTGGACAACTAATGGAATCCTTACTTCAACAGCTTAAAGGCTATCAATAACGTAGTTTCTGCTGGTATACGATTAATGGGATTGAGTTTGCGCACTTAATCAAGCAGCAGCGCATAAAAAGATGGACTATGCTGGGGGTTCAGCTTTGCTATTGGCCTCCACAACATGAAGAACTCCCAAGCCTGTCAAAATAAGACACCCATAGCAATCACAGGTAAAACTCTTAGAAAAAGCCGCTTTTTTAGCCAGTTATCAATGAATGTTAACTGGGTTCTGATTTTTATCACCCTGACCAGCCTTTACGGGTGCGGTACGACCTCACAGGACAAAAACACAGAACTGTATGGCGATAAAACTGATAGCAGTGAGGTCAAAATGGTCATTCTGGCCGATACAGCCAGCACTCTGCTAAGTGACCAAAGCTTACCTGCTGAGATTAAATCTGAGTTGTCCAGGCAGGTAATAACACCGCTTAGAAAGTCCAATAAAATTGATATCCTGGGTAAAGATGAGGATACCCGCCCCCTGGCAGTGAACTTTCAGAAAGCATTCGAGCAAAGTCTTCTGGATATGTTGGATGAAAAGCGTTTACGGCAAGTGATAGCCATTATCCATACACCCATGCCAGCAACGCCACTGTGCAATCCCCATGGCAAACATCTGGTAGAAACCCTCCATCCGGAGGTACAGCGAGACCCTGACCGTATTAAAACCGTAGAAGACCGAACAATTACTGTTAGGCGGATGGCTCGCTATGGCAGTAGTCTTTCGCTGTATATCACATACCCGAAAGGCGGACTGGAAAAGCGCTCTATAGCACAGCAAAAGATATATCTCGGCGAGCTTAATGACAAAAACAATACCAGCCTCAATGACAACCCTTTATCCCACTCGAGCATGCCGGACAATATCATAGGTGCCTCCTATCTCCTTACCACCCCTGATAACCAGACCCTATTTTTCAGTCTGGTGGGCAAGCAAGCCATAGCAGGAACAGGGACAACCAACTGGCAGTTCTGGTTTGGTAATCTTACACACACAGAGGTCTCAACCCGGCATGATGAAGTGGCAGCCTACCTTAAACAAGGCGGGCAGAACATTCCGTTTTAATCGATCCTGGACAGATGCCAGCTACATTAGTACCAGGTTCTGTTGACATAAGCTAAACAACTACTTAAAAGTATTTGGAAATAGCAATAATGAACAACACGACAGTAGATTGTGGAAAATTCGTTTAAGAAAGTTCTAAATACATCAACCAAATTGTATAAATACTAATTCATTATTTATTCAACCTATTTAAATAAAAATCGCTATATTTGATTAATAAAAAGCTATCTACCTATTTAGAGGTAGTTAAAAAATCTATTTATTAACATTGGGAAACATAAAGACGGGATGATTCTCAGTTTATACAGAACTGCTGGCTATTTATGAAACACCCTGTTCAAACATGGTTAACTTCTACACAAAAATCGATTTATATAACACTGTTATCTATTAACAATTAACCTTACAAGTTATAGACATTTAAAGATTAAGGTTATCAATCAATTAAATAGACTTTTATTGATTTGCATTCTAAGTATTTGTACCAAAATGCATCCCTGATTTGCCCTTAACCCCATGACAAAAAGTTTTTGTATCACTAGAATCAGGCTTTGCTTATTAACCCGTTGGTACTATTTAATATCATGGCTAAAGTCATTGAAACTCCAGATGCTCCTCCTGCTATTGGTCCATACTCTCAAGGCATCCAGTTTGGCAGCATGTTAATTACATCTGGACAATTGCCAATAGAGCCCGAAACCGGAGAGCTGTCTGAAGACACCAAAGAGCAGGCACATCAATGCCTGAAAAATGTTAAGGCAGTGCTTGCAGCATCCGGTTATAAAATGAGCCATGTTCGCAAGGCAACTGTTTTTGTGAAAGATATGAATGACTTCACAGATATCAATGAAGTTTACAAGCAGTACTTCACTATTCCTTTCCCAGCCCGCAGCCTGGTAGAAGTTGCCCGCTTGCCTAAAGACGTAAAAGTCGAAATTGAAGTTATTGCCAGCAAAGATTAATTACTTTTGCCAAAGGCGAAGCTGCTTTAAAGCGGGGGGATTCCCCCGCGAGAATAATAACCTACTACCACATCAGGTCATCTGGAATCTGATAATCAGAATACCAATCCTCTTCCTCTTCGGTAGTATCTGCCTGGCCTTTTTCGTTCTGTAATGCAATCACTTCAGGCATGCGTTCAGCAATTTTTTCAGCGACAGGTACAGGAATTAAGATAAACTCTTCGTCCTGGGCAGCAATTGCCAGCAATCCTCTGCTCAATTTGTTTTGGATTGTTTCTGTTACATATATTTTCTTGACTTTCTTTTCAAAAACAAAGTTGTAGCCCACATCACCCTGCTCTCGAGAAATTGCATTACGTTCGATTAACTGGCGAACCTGAGCCTCAATAGCTTTAAGATTTTTTTCTTCTTCCCTTATACGGTTCAGCTCCCGGTCTCGCTCAACCTGTTCTGCTTTCTGTTTTTCCAACTCTTGTCTACGGAGCTCCTGCTCTGTTGCAACGCCCTCCTGAGCTGCTTTCTTTTTCTTTTTTTTGTTGGATGTTTTTGCCTTCAGTGCCTGCTGTTTGGTTGCAAGCCCGGCCTTCATTAATTGATCTCTCAGTGATTTACTCATGATTTTACAGACAGAAATTTTACAAAGTATAAGAATCTAATTAGAGAAGCACATGTTATCAATCTGACAAGATGCAGGCCATATAAACAGGACGAATCAAAGTTATTAAATGAGAATCTTCCATTATAAAAAGCCCGGAATTAATCCGGGCCAAATAAAAGATTAATGGACATCTTTCCAGTACTCTCGTTTCAATAAATAAGCAAAAACGAGGAATACCAAAAGGAACAGGAACACATAAATCCCGAGCTGCTGACGCTCCATCCTCATGGGCTCAGCGGAATATGACAGGAAATTCACCAGATCATACATCGCCTGATCAAACTCTTGTTCGGTCATGGAGCCTTTGCGTTCAGGATCTACTTCAAGTCCGCAGATTTTCTCCCCTGTCAGCGGGTCAATATCTGCACTCGCGCCCCCACAGGTATCAATCTGCACCCCCTGGAGCTCCATCAGCACATGAGGCATGCCAACATCCGGGAAAACCTTGTTATTGACACCCCAAGGCCTTTTGGGATCTTCATAAAAGGTTCTTAGATAAGTGTAGAGCCAGTCATCCCCTCGTACCCTTGAAACCAGGGTTAAGTCTGGTGGCGCAGCTCCAAACCACTCTTTAGCCTCCTTTGGATCCATACTATTGGTCATTAGATCACCAATTCTGGCACTCTTATCAAAAACCAGGTTATCCATCATCAGGTCATGAGGAATACCCAAATCATCAGCTACCCTTTCATAACGCTGAAACTCAGTAGCATGACAGCCTGCACAGAAATTTTGGTAGTATTTGGCCCCCCGCTGAAGAGAGGATTTATCCGAATGATCCGTTTCCACCTCATCCAAGGTATAACCCCCTCCACCTGCAGCGACAGCCATGGTAGACATAAGGGTTAACAACAGAGTTAATATTGTTTTTTTCATCAGCCGGTTACCCTCTCCGGTACAGGTTTGGTTTTCTCCCAGCGGGTATAAAATGGCATAAGCAGGAAGAAAGCGAAGTACAGCAGGGTACATATTTGCGCCACCAGGGTTCTACCTTCAGTAGCTGACTTGGTACCAAGGTAAGTGAGGACGATAAAGACAATAGCAAATAGAACGATACCTGTCTTGCTGACCCATCCCTTATAGCGCCAGGATTTCACTGGACTGCGATCCAGCCAAGGCAGCACGAACAGAATGGCAATCGCACCACCCATGGCAATGACACCACCCAACTTGGAGTCTATAGGGCCAATATCAAAGGTAATCGCCCGCAGAATCGAGTAGAACGCACCAAAGTACCAAACCGGAGCAATATGTTCTGGTGTCTTCAGACTGTTCGCCTGCTCAAAATTCGCATGCTCCAGGAAATACCCCCCCATTTCAGGGAAAAAGAACATGACACCACAGAATACAAACAGGAAGACTACAACTCCAACAATATCCTTAACGGTGTAGTAAGGATGGAATGGAATACCATCTAATGGCACACCATCAGCCCCCTTGTTCTTTTTAATTTCGATACCATCTGGATTATTTGAACCCACTTCATGCAACGCTATGATATGCAGTAATACCAATCCCAGGAGCACAATGGGCAGCGCCACAACATGCAAAGCAAAAAAGCGGTTCAAGGTAATACCAGAGATCAGATAGTCACCCCGAATCAACTGCTGCAGATCCGGCCCAATGACAGGAATAGCACCAAATAGGGAAATAATGACCTGAGCTCCCCAGTATGACATCTGCCCCCAAGGCAAGAGATAGCCCATGAAGGCTTCAGCCATTAACGCCAGATAAATCGCCATCCCGAAAATCCACACAAGCTCTCGGGGAGCCCGGTATGAACCGTATAGCAACCCTCTAAACATATGCAGATAAACAACAACGAAAAACATGGAGGCCCCTGTCGAGTGCATATACCGGATCAACCAGCCGTACTCCACATCCCGCATGATATATTCAACAGAAGCAAAAGCTTGCTCAGCGCTGGGCACATAGCTCATGGTCAACCATATGCCGGTTAGCAACTGATTGACCAATACCAAAAGCGCCAGCGAACCAAAGAAATAGAAAAAATTAAAATTCTTGGGTGCGTAATATTTACTGAGATGATCTTCCCAGACCTGGGTAACCGGCAGCCTGGCATTAAGCCAGTCCATAAATTTTGTAGCCATTATGCGTTACCCCCATCTTCACCAATAATCAGGATATCATCCGTTTCAAAGGTATAAGGCGGTACTTCCAGATTGGTAGGTGCTGGCACCCCCTTATAAACCCTGCCAGCCAGATCAAAGCGGGATCCATGACAAGGACAGAAGTACCCTCCCCGCCACTGGGCATCAAACTCCATCGGCTTCACTTCAGGCAGGAATTTTGGAGAACAACCAAGGTGCGTACAAAGCCCTATAAGGACCAAAAACTCATCTTTTACAGAACGGAATTCATTTTTTGCGTAATCAGGCTGGTTTGATTTTTCAGACTGTGGATCTCGCAACCTATCCCCCAGTTTTTTTATATTATCCAGCATTGCCTGTGTACGACGAGCGACAAATACAGGCTTACCTCGCCACTCATACACTACCTGTTGCCCGGGCTCTAACTTGCTGACATTCACCTTTACTGGAGCGCCTGCTGCTTTCGCTTTGGCACTTGGGTTCCATGATTTAATAAAAGGTGTGGCGACCCCCACAGCTCCGGCAGCCCCCACCACCGAAGTTGCTGCCACGAGAAAGCGGCGCCGGCTTTTGTTCACGCCGTTATTAGTCATTAACCTACTCTCCCCCATCTGAGCCATAGCTCGAAAGACTTCTTCTTGTTTAAGACGAGCATTCACAATACAGGCAGGTGATTATCCTTGTTAGCCCGTAGAGATGGTGCCAGGGTTATTTGTTATAGAGAACCATCTGATTAACTGAGCGACCGAACAGACACAACGCTTAACGTTCCACGCACTGACTCATCCCTGTCACTAACCCTCCACATTCGCACCCTACCTACTCGCCTAGGTGCTAATGCGTAATGATACTGGTTTTAAGCCAATGGCAAAACCCTTCAATCTTGTTAGATGTTATCTGAAATGACTGGAAGCGGCAGGATTTAAGGGGAAAGGAAGAAAAATTGAAGTAATAATCTAGTCAAATACCATCAAATGATGAAAATACGGCATAAAAAAATACCCAGCAAAAGCTGGGTATTTTTTCTTCGAAAAAGATCGAAGGGCGCAACAAAGATGCCCAGAGGGCATCTCTGATTAACGCTTGGAGAACTGCGGACGCTTACGCGCTTTACGCAGACCCACTTTCTTACGCTCGACTTCACGAGCGTCGCGGGTAACGTAGCCAGCTTTACGCAGCGGGGAACGCAGAGTCTCGTCGTACTGCATCAGCGCACGGGTGATACCGTGACGAATCGCACCAGCCTGACCGGAGCCGCCGCCACCAGATACAGTGATCTTGATGTCGAACTTTTCAAGCAGTTCAGTCAGTTCCAGAGGTTGACGAACAACCATACGAGCGGTCTCACGACCAAAGTATTCGTCCAGAGCACGACCGTTGACAGTGATGCTGCCAGAACCAGTTCTCAGGAAAACACGCGCGGTAGAGGACTTGCGGCGTCCAGTTCCGTAGTATTGAGTCACAGACATAGCTACCCCCGATTAAATTGACAGTTGCTGAGGCTGCTGAGCAGCATGTGGATGCTCGCTGCCGGCGTAAACCTTCAGCTTGCTGTACATGGAGCGACCCAGCGGATTGCGAGGCAGCATGCCTTTAACAGCCAGTTCAATTACCATTTCAGGCTTGTGATCGATGAGCTTGTCGAAGCTCGCAGAACGCAGGCCACCGGGGAAGCCGGTGTGACGGTAATACATTTTGTCGGAAGCCTTACGGCCAGTTACGCGTACTTTCTCAGCATTGATAACTACGATGTAGTCACCAGTGTCCACGTGAGGAGTGTACTCAGGCTTGTGCTTACCGCGCAGGCGGGAGGCAATCTCAGTAGCCAGACGGCCCAGAGTTTTGCCTTCAGCATCGACTACATACCAGTCACGCTTGACTGTTTCTGGTTTTGCGCTAAAAGTTTTCATTCAATATTCGCCTCAAGGGAGCTGTTTTCACAGCATCCTGTTCTTACTTGGCCAACCCATTGCTTCGGACCAGGCTAATAGACCGCCAGGGCCGGCCTGTTCAAACATCAGGCGCTCAAATAGGGAAACGGGTGCGGTATTATAGCCACTGACAGCAGGAAAGAAACCCTTTTATTCACATAAAGCTATAATATTTCAAGGTTGAAACAGGCGACCGAAGAAAGGTCATGTAAAAAAACAGGTTCTTGTCAATATGCTGCCCGACAGTGCAATCGATAACTACCATCCTGACCAGATTTTCACTATAAAAACCCTAAAAATAGGCCATGCCACAGACTTGGAGGGTCTAACAGGTACTACAGTCTTGCGCTTTGACAAGGGCGCAACCTGTGCTGTAGATATCAGGGGAGCTGCCCCTGGCACACGGGAAACCGACCTACTCAAACCAGAAAACCGCATTGAAAAAGTACACGCCATTGTGCTCAGTGGAGGCAGTGCATTTGGCCTGGCATCAATGACGGGAGTCACCGACTACCTGGCACAGCAGCAAATTGGCTTTAATACCGCTGCAGGACCAGTACCCATTGTGACCGGCGCTATTCTCTATGATCTCACCATCGGCAATCCAACTGCACGACCTGATCACAACATGGGGTTGCAAGCTGCTCGCACAGCGTCAAGAAGAAACCTTAGCGAAGGCAATATTGGTGCAGGAACTGGAGCAACCATAGGAAAAGTCATAGGTGCAGAATTAGCAACAAAAGGGGGGCTGGGCACCTGCAGCATTAGCTGTAATGAGCTAATCGTCGGTGCTGTTGTTGCCGTTAATGCCTGGGGTGACGTTATCAAAAACGGGCGCATTCTCGCTGGGTCAAGACGACCTGATAATCAGGGGTTTATGAACAGTAAAAAGGCTATCCTCACAGGTGTATCCGGCTCACTACTGCCTTGTCAAAACACAACCATTGGAGCCATTATCACCAATGCATCCCTATCAAAATCACAAGCGTTAAAAGTGGCACAAATGGCCCATGATGGCTATGCACGAGCTATTAACCCGGTCCATACGTTATATGATGGCGATGCCATTTTTGCCGCAGCCACCGGCGAAATAGAAATCGATGACACCAATTTAATCGGCATCATGGCTGCTGAAGCAATCGAGAAATCCATTCATAGAGCAGTATTAGCTGCTGAATCGACCCCAGAAATACCCGCCATAAGAGACCTTCCTTATAACCACTTCCTGGCACACAACTGAGCTTCAGCTATATTCGTTGGATTTCGACTAATAATAGGACATTCCAATGAACCCAAGGCTGATAAGGCTACTTTGGCTTCCCATACTGCTGTTTCTTGCCAATTGCCAGACAATGACTTCTGAGCAGTGCCCTTCTTGCATTATTGGGGCACAACTGCCGTTGGTATCAGCGACAGAGCTCGATGATCTTTCAGATAAAGAGCTGGCAAAAAAATATCCTTCAGGATTCTCTGTGGACAAAACACGGGCCTCAAGCGCATTAAAGGAAAAGCTCGCAAGGCTCGAAAATAGGGGACTAAAAATTATCAATGCCAGCGCAACCCCTCAGGAGCTGAGAGCATTAACCGATGAGATTATGAAAAAGGGCTCTGTAAAACGCTATTTTGAACTTGTTCAGGGACGTGACGGCTCAGGCTTCCAGCACTACTTAAGTAATGAATTGCTTCCCTATGGTTTTCGAAGCATACCCAATCTCAATAAACGAGAGCTGGAAGATCTCCAGGACAAAGTAATCGCTTATATATTCCAAACCAGCCACTACTGGAACAATATTGGCTATAACTCATACAATAATGCCCCTTTAAATCTCAAAGACTGGGTTAAACAGCAAGCTTTAACCATCAATTCAGATATTAAACTAATGTCCAAAATCTGTGACATAAAACTCAACAACCAGCAGATTGGCCAGCTAAGTATGTTAATGACTCTTGAATACCTTAGTGAAGCGGTTCGGGGACTTTACTATTTTAAACGTCAAGCTCCACTTACTTTCTACCGACAACTAGCCATCAGAAGCTTGCACTGAGAGTACTGATAAATACTGATCTGAATCATGGATTACATGTCAATTTTTTGTAAAATTCGCGACCGTTAACGTTTCCTCTATTCAGAGATTATTGAACCCTCTGGGAAATTCACAATGAGCAATCACACCCCCTCAACGGTGCTGGAGAAAGGTGTTCGTGCGCCTTCTTTTGGCCAGGCCGCTCTTCTGCTGAGCATTATTACCCTATCGCTGGTAACCGGCATTATGGCTTTTAGTCTTGATGTCCATATGTTGCTGATCGGTGCCCTGATTCTTACGATGATACTCAGCTGGCGCTGTGGCTATGGCTTAGATCAGCAAATTGAACTCATGGGGGAAAGTATCAAAAATGCCACCGGTGCCATGTTTGCCTTTTTCCTGATTGGCATGATCATTGGCTCCTGGATTCTTTCCGGAACACTGCCTGCCCTGATTTATTACGGCCTGGATTTTCTTTCACCGGAGCTGTTTCTTCCCACTGGCTTTTTGCTCTGTTGTACGGTGACTTATGCCACTGGCACCGCCTGGGGCACAGCCTCCACTGTCGGACTCGCCCTAACAGGCATGGGAATGGGGCTGGGTGTACCATTGCCCGTTATTGCAGGCATGATCATTTCCGGGGGAATCTTTGGCGTTAAAATGTCACCGATCTCTGACCTGACTATTTTATCCTCTGCGACAGTCGGTGTAGATTCCAAAGCCCACCTTAAAGCCGTTAACAAAGTTAATATTCCCGTTTTTCTGATTAGCCTGGCAGCGTACTACCTACTGGGATCCCAGTTTTTAGGACTGGATGCCGGCAATACGGATCGAATCACGCAGATTCAGGGTACCCTTAGCCAAACCTTTGACCTGAACCTGCTGGTACTGTCCCCCATTATCATCACCTTAGGGTTGACCTTTACCAAAATGCCGTCCCAAATCGCCATGTTTGTTGGCGTACTATTGGGAGGCATCTGTGCAGCTATTTTTCAGCAAAGTAATCTGGCCGAATTTTTTGCTGTTTTAAATTATGGCTATCAACACAATTCCGGCGTTGAACTGGTTGACCAGCTGCTGGTGCGTGGCGGCATACAAAATATGATGTGGACCTTTTCCCTAACCTTTGTAGCTCTTTGCCTTGGTGGTTTACTGGAGCGTGTTGGTTTTCTTGGCGTATTACTACAGCGGTTACTACAGCAAGTAAAAAGCGACTTTGGTCTCGTATTAACCACCCTGCTCAGCTGCCTGTTGGGTAATGCTGCCACCAGTGAAGTTTATCTTTCAGTGATTCTGAATGGATCTCTTTATAAAAAGGTTTATCAGGAACGTGGCTTCAAACTGGAAATGCTAAGCCGCTTACTCGAAGAAGGATCTCTTCCCACCGGCTTTCTGCTGCCCTGGACTACAGCAGGTGCCTTTATGACCGCCACCCTGGGGGTCAGTCCTCTGGAATATGCCCCCTACGCCTTTTACGTGTGGCTTACCCCTATCGTCTCACTGTTATTGGTAGCAATGGGAAGAACTCTGATCAAGCAAAGCCCTGGAAAAAACAAGCATCCACTGAACACAACAGTAGAAGTTTAGTTTTCACTGCCCCGCTGTCATTCACAACGGGGTCACTAGAGCTTATTCCAATCAAACTTTCTAACCCCGTTATGAGCATGACGAGCTTGGCGGAAAAACAAGGCGAAGTGACGAGGCATAGCTGAAGCTATGGCGAGGAGCTTCAACGCAGGGTTTCCGTTCAGATCGTCAGCGCAATAGGGGATTTAGAAAGTGCGATTGGTATCATTCCCGATTAGAGAAACCTGATTATGTCTACCCAGAGCATCCCCCTCCTGCAGGAACCCCTATCTACGACCTGCAGTCTCTGCGGCATTAACTGCCGTATCGTTATTGATACGAACAAGAACGGTCACTATCGCATTTCCGGAGATAAACGGGACACAGTGACCGGTGGTGCCCTATGCAAAAAAGGCCGTGAATCCATTGAGCTAATGCTTCACCCGAACCGTTTGCAGCAACCATTAAAACGCACAGGCAAACGGGGAGGTGGGAAGTGGCAACCCATAAGCTGGGAGGAAGCTTTCCAGTACACCGCAGAACGATTCTCTGATATTCAAGAACAATGGGGTAAAAACAGCCTGTTTATGGCTTATGGCTACTCCAAGGACTTTATGTACACCCAGCTGTTAAGGCTGGCAAATCGACTGAAAACAGCCAATATCGCTGGCCCTGAAACCGTTTGCTGGGCACCCACCAAGCTGGGCTGCGATTACACGCTCGGCTTCAACCCAAGCCACGACCTTAATGAGCAAACCCGCTGTATTATTCTTTGGGGAGTGAATAAATATAAAACCCGCTTCACTGATCTTTCCCCCATAAAAACGGCCATGACAGCTGGGGCCAAAACCATCTGTATTGACCCCCAATTCACCCGCCATGCTAAAGAAGCCAGTCACTGGCTTGCTATCAATCCCGGAGCGGACCTGGCTCTGGCCCTGGCGTTACTTAAAATTATTATTGAAGAACACCTTTATGATCAGGACTTTGTCAACCACTGGTGTCAGGGCTTTGAAGCATTAAAGACAGAACTGTCACAATACGACCTGACGTACCTGGCTAACCAGTGTCAGCTGGATATCGAACGTATTAAAACCTCCGCCAGACTGTATGCCAGCTCAAAACCAGCAGTTATTATTACTGGCAACGCGCTGGATCATAATAGCGACAGTTTTCAAGTAAACCGGGCGATTGCCATGTTAATGGCCATTACCGGCAATATTGATATTCCCGGCGGCCAGTTTCAGCCGCATGGAGACTCTCTGGTATCCGGGCGCTGGCCTTATGATGACCAGGATGTTGACGAGCTATCTGAAAAAGACCGGTTACAAAGTGCTGGCACTCCTGTTTTACCCGAGTATTTTCGTGCCACCAGTCAAGGGTTGACCAAAGCTATGCTTACTGGAAAGCCCTACCCGGTAAAAGCTGGGCTGATTGTCGGCTCCAACCCCATGACCAGCTGGCCGGATACTAAAACCGTTTATCAGGCTCTTTCCCAGTTGGACTTCCTGGCAGTCTCCGAACTCTTTATGACGCCGACCGCCATGATGGCAGATATTGTATTTCCTGCCGCAAGTTTTCTGGAATTTGAAGGGATTACCCAGGGACAGGATGGTTCTATTCGTTTCCAGAAAAAAGTCATGCAGGTGGGAGATTGCAAACCCGACCATGAAATCATTTCCGGCATTGGGGTCTGCATGAATGTAATGCCTCCCCAAAACGAAGAAACATTCTGGAATGGCTTTTTACAGAAAAGTGGTATTGATTATTCAACCCTGAAAGCCAGAGAAATCATTCCCCCCCCATCATCAACACGACGTTTCCGAAAATACCGACAGGAAGGCTTTCCTACAGAATCTGGAAAAATCGAGCTATACAGCAAAAAACTATCATTACTGGGTGCATCCCCCCTGCCTGTTTATCGGAATTTGCAGCCCAACAATCCTGACTACCCATTAAGGCTAACCACCAACAAGCCTAAAAACTATATGTTCTCCCATGGACGACAGCTAACTAACTTACGCAAGACCCACCCAGCACCACTGGTCAGACTACATCCCAAGACAGCCGATCGCCTGAATCTGACAGAAGGTTCAGAGGTCGCCATTGAAACGCCGGGCAATAAAGTAATCTACCAGACCCTGAAGCTGGATAGCCAACTTGACCCGGAAGTTGCCATAGCTGACTTAAGTTGGTGGTTTCCGGAGTCTGGCGAAGCCCGTCTTGGCGATGTATTCCGCAGTAACTTTAACGTCCTGACCTCACTGGAATCAGGGCCTCACGGTGATGGGGAGGCTGGCAGCTTTAATACTAACGGCATCCCCTGTCGGCTCAGGAAAATGGAACAGGCAGAGCAAGTAACTACAGTTTAATTTCTATAAATCGTTTCAATCAGGTGAAAACCAAATCGTGTTTTCACCGGACCATGGACGGTAAGCACCTTTTGCTTGAACACTACCTGATCAAACGCTTTCACCATCTGGCCTGGCTGGAACTCTCCCAGGTCTCCTCCTCTTTTACCAGAAGGACAAAGAGAATACTTTTTTGCAATTTTTGCGAAATCTTCACCTTTGGCTATTCTCATCTTTAATTTTTCAGCTTCTTCTCTGGTCTTTACCAGAATATGACGAGCACAGGCTGTTGGCATGGAGTGAGCCCTCAATATAAAAAGAGGCGAATATTATCGTTTCCAGAAGGGATTATCATGAAAAAAATGAATCACAAAGACTTTATTATCAACTAGAAAAAGAAGACCTGATGATGAAAAAATTAAATCCCTCTTTATACATTGTATTTTTTACTTTCGCGTATTTTTCCAGTTTCGCTTATGCAGAGCGCCTGGTAATGATCACTGGTGCCAATAGAGGACTGGGACTACTACTATCAGAACAATTTGCTCAAGGTGGGGATAAGGTGATTGCAGTACATCGTCATAATGAACCTCCTGCCTCCCTTAATAGCCTGAAAACCAGATACCCTGGAAAAATAATAATGGAAAAGCTGGATTTGACGGATCTTAATGGGGTTATAAAACTAGGTGAGCAATACCGTCACAATAAAACACCTATTGATATCCTTATCAATAACGCCGGTATTTACTCACCAAGGGAACCCCAAAATAATACCTTTCAAAACCTGACCCGAAACCTGCATCAGCTTGAACAGTCAATGCATACCAATGCAGAAGCTCCGATGTTGTTGTCTAGCAGCCTGCTTCCAAACATTACCCAAGGCTCTGATAAAATGATTATTTTTCTCGGTAGTGCTGGCAGTCGGTTTTCAGTAGACGATAACAAACGAAATAGAATGGGACTCACCTATGTCATGAGCAAATCTGCGCTTCATAAAGCCATTGACCAAGCTGCCACTGATCTGAAAAACCCTCAAAAATGCCTGTCTCAGGAAACCTGCAAAGATGAGCAACAAGTCACAATGGTAGGCATTGACCCCGGCTGGATAGACACTGATATGGGCAAAGGATCAAAGAGCGCTCAACCCGAAACAGGAACCGCTAAAAATGCGGCGGCCAAAATCTACAAACTAATTATCAGCGGGGGCATAACCCATAATATGAGTGGGCAACTGATAGATACCTCCGGGAAAAAGCTAGGCTGGTAAAAGAGAACAGAAAAACCCTGCAAATTGTCAGCAACCCTCTGACAGCATCGCCCTAAATCGTTACAATGCCCGGCAATATTGATCGGAAGCCTTGAACATGCGTGACTTTATTATCGCTCCCAGTATTCTCTCTGCGAACTTCGCCCGCCTTGGTGAGGAAGTTGATAACGTCCTGGAGGCTGGAGCCGACTGGGTCCATTTCGATGTAATGGACAACCACTACGTGCCTAACCTGACGCTTGGTCCGATGGTCTGCAAAGCCCTAAGAAATCACGGCGTTACGGCCCCAATCGATGTTCACCTGATGGTTAGCCCCGTTGACCGGATGATTGGTGATTTTATCGAAGCTGGCGCCAGCATGATCACCTTCCACCCAGAAGCCTCTGATCATATCGACCGCAGCCTGCAACTGATCCGTGAAGGTGGCTGTAAAGCAGGTCTCGTACTCAATCCCGCCACCAGCCCTGATGTTATTGAGTATGTCATCGATAAGCTGGATATGGTGCTGCTAATGTCAGTAAACCCTGGTTTTGGTGGGCAGAAATTTATCCCTTCAACACTGAAAAAACTACGCCATGTCCGCAAGATCATTGACGACAGTGGACTGGATATCAGACTGGAAGTAGATGGTGGCGTTGGCGTAAAAAATATTCGCCAAATTGCTGAAGCCGGTGCGGATGCTTTTGTTGCCGGGTCTGCTATTTTTGGTGCTGATAGCTATGAAGATGTGATAGCAAACATGAGGCAAGAACTTAAGCAAGTTCACTCTTTATAAATCACGTACGCCTGATATATTTAATATCTGTATCAGGCAGTCACCTTAAATGAACATCGCAACAAATTCAAACTCCAGGTATTCAACCCTATTATCATCAAGAACAATAAAGCTTCTGATAATAATCTTTGCAATTCACTTACTTCCAATTAAAGCAAATCCCATTGTTTTCAAGTACAATGCCTATCTATTAAAAAAAAACGAACCTTTCGAACTTCATTCATCAACATTTTACTTTCAAGCTATTTCGGCAATAAGACCTATAGCCAAGGTAGTCATAGTATTCAGAACAGAAAATTATACTTCTGAAATAGTTGTTGTGAAAAAAAATCCACCTCCAGAATTATTTCTCCCTCAAAACCCAAATTGGGAAAACCTTCATGAATTACCAAATACTGATTTAGTTGATCAGATCGATACATTGATAAGCAGAGTAGTACAGGCTGGAAAATGTACTCTGCAATTTATGGATTACCCAACACTCCCCGATTTTCTAGAAGACGAACGCAACTGCTTATGGTACCAAAGAGAAAGCAAAGAACAGGAAATAGAGAGTGAAAAAAAATTCAAAAAATCAATATATGTTTTATCGATGACTACAGAAGGAGAGCTAGACTATAAAACACTCAAGATAAGAAGCTATCAACCTCAGAATACAGTCACCGTAAGAATATTATCAGGACTGACAGACCTTTATGAGTTCACGACTGAAAGAGCAGACACGCCCCCAAATATCGGCTTATCATTTGATTATTTTTTACAATCAAGAAATAGGAAAATTCTTAAAGTCTTCTCTTTACCATCATGGTTTCCGGAATTTTTTGCAACACCCACAAATACAACCAGCTATAGCGTTCTCTATAGATTGAAAAATTTAGCATGTTTTTATTCTCCACCTGAAACTTATAATCACCACCACACAACTGTACTTTGCAGTAGAAATTCTTTCGAAAAGATCATGCAGGAAGTTTGTTATTTAGATGGCCCATATAGTTCAATTCCTCACCGACATGGCACTACAAAGTCTTTTGTAACGAGCAATATTCAATATACCTCGGAACGAGCTGATATAATGAAAGCATGAACAAAAATCATAAGCTCAAAAACTTTTCTTGGTTATATAATCCCTAGAGTGGCAATGGAAGAATCTAGCCTAATCTTCCTAAGAACTACGCCTGATAATAAATTATACTCAATACCTGGAGAAAAAGATCCTATAGAATATCAGCAATCCTTAATAGGCCAAACTACCGTACGTAGACATAATGTAAGACAACAAGATATTCATACTATCAACACACATTTATATAATTACAATCATTTATATAATTACAATCTTCCCAAATGGCTTATTTCAGGAAATGACTTACCTAAACAAAGTGCTCTGGTCATATACTCTAAACCTGAGCAGCCAGATCATCATTGGGACGCGTTGATGCTTTCCTCTAGCAGAAATATTCTTATCCTTGAAAAAATACATAATGACGATTTTATCCATTACTGAATGACACATCATTTAGCAAAAAATACAGACATACTTCTATTATCAGGGACTACCTTCTCCATAAAAACTAGACACCATAACCTCCAAACCCCTTTCGCATACAACCATTAACACATACTATTACCTCCCAATTTCAAAATTATTGACAACTCAATGAAACTAACTCGATTGTTTAACAACCAAATACCCGCACTGATCATGTACGACCTTGACGGCACACTGGTCGACAGCGTCCCTGACCTGGCTATTTCCATCGACAAAATGCTGGTTGACCTTGGTCGCCCTGCTGCTGGTATCGATAAAGTACGTCTGTGGGTTGGTAATGGTATACCCGTAATGGTTAAGAGGGCTCTGGCCGATGATATGGATGGCGACCAGCCCGGTAAAGTCGATAACACGTTATTTAAACAGGGGTATGAGCGCTTTAAGCATCACTATGGGATTGAAATCGGCCAGCATAGTCATATGTACCCCGGGGTTATTGACTTTTTACAAGCCATGGCAGATAAAGGTGTTAAACAGGCCGTATTAACCAATAAGTCAGCTTTCTTTACCGAAAAGCTGCTTCAGCTGATGAAAATTGACCACTTCTTTGCGCTGAGCCTGGGCGGTGATAGTCTGCCAGAGAAGAAACCTCACCCTATCCCGCTTCTCCATGCCATGGAGCACTTTAACACCAATACAGAAAACACCCTGATGGTGGGTGACTCCAGCAATGATATCAAGGCAGCAAAAGCAGCGGGTGTAAAAGTTGTTGGGTTGCCTTATGGGTATAATCATGGGGAGCCGATAGAGACTTCTGAGCCAGATATGGTAGTTACAAATCTATCTGAGTTAATCTAATATTTATGTCGTTACAACTAGCTTATGTATGGTTGTGCCGACAATTTATTCTAAATAAGAATAAAAATAAAACCGAAATGGGCTATTATTCCTCAGGCAAGGTCAGAATAATAGCCTCATTTAAACTTAATAACATATTAAAATATAAATCGCTAAGACTCTTCATCTCGAAACAATTTAGCTCCCCAACCAGATAGAGTCACAAGCCTATGAAAGCCAACAGTAGTAATCACTTTAAGCATTTACTAAACAAAATATTAATTTTATTATTTAGTAGCACATTCACTATCTCTCAAGAAGCAATTTCAGTAGAGCAGGGGCTTTTATTAAATTATAAGTATGGCAATGGTCCTTACTTCCGTTACATATGGAATACCTACTTACTTGAACAAACTCTTCAACGCAACCTAAAACAAGGAACAACACATTTTCTTGAAAAAAATCTTGATGATCTTAATCTACCTCAAACAGATATTGAAGAAATAAGAGGTATACCGTGTCACTTATTGCTTTGTCATATGATTTTTTTTATGGGCCAAAACCTAAGCAACCCAATTAAAAGCGAATTAAAAACTATAGTCTCAGAACTGCAAAATAATATTCTATTCCTATTAGAAGCCACCTCTCCTAAAAAATCTCATCTCTACCAGAAACTGGTAGGAACATATCGCATAATTCAAGTCTACAGTAATGCGCACCGTGAAACTGCTCGGCAAATGCTTGATATGGAGCACCCAGAATTATTTATTGGCCGACGTGATTATGAATTGCGAGAACAAGAGTATGAACATCTTATAGACTGTTATGATTACCTAAAAGGTCTAGCAACTAGATTGACCCCAAGACAAAAAACAAAGATACTTCATAAGGCAACTAGAGTAGCAATAGTAGAGCCTAGCTATTGCGATATTCGTACAACTCTATGTAATATTCCAGCTCATGAAAAAGTGACAAAAAGTTCTTCTATTTATGATAGATTTAGGCGAATATCGTCATCTTATCAACTTTTGTTAAAGGCACTTCAACTAACCACTCCAGGTTACGAATCAGAAGCTCAAACAGAAGATATAAAAAGGGAAATGTCGAGTATTGAAGGTATTATGGGGAGTATTGCAGAAGGAAAACACCCTGTTTTTTCTCTACGCTTGAGCCTATCAGAAAATGAAACATTTGCTGCATGGCTTAAAGCACATGATCTTGAGGTAGCTCTTCGTTAATTAGCAACAACTATTAATCCATCCTTGAAATCCCTTTTCCACTCATATAACCTTCGGAAACCATACTAAAAACTGCATACAAGCTAACCCGACCGAGAAGGGACTGCAGTGAGCTATTATCGAACTTATGGCAGTATTCAACTCTGCCCAGCCAATTCTTCCTGTCGAAGCCCTGTTGCTTCGAACGTTCGCTCATCTCTAATTTCCTCTCCTGCCTCCTCCTGGCGATGGTGTGCCTGGCGTCAAGCCTGAACCCTGTGCGCTATATTGAGCTCCTACTCAATGTTCCTCTTCTGTTAACAATCAGCTATACAATGAGACAGATATGACGCCTGAAGATTTTGCGCGTCTGGCCCGCGAGGGATATAACCGTATACCGGTAACCCGGGAAATCCTCGCAGACCTGGACACACCTCTGACCACCTATTTAAAACTGGCCAACGGTCGCTATTCTTACCTCCTGGAGTCAGTACAGGGAGGAGAGAAATGGGGACGCTATTCCATGATTGGCCTGCCCTGCCGTACTCTTGTTCGAGTTCATGGCAACCGGATCCTTGTAGAAACCGATGGGCAGGTGGTTGAAGAGCACACTGTTGAAGATCCACTCAACTTTGTAAAAACATTTCAGCAGCGCTATAAAGTGGCTGAACTACCTAACCTGCCACGATTTCATGGTGGTCTGGTCGGTTACTTTGGTTATGATACCGTTCGTTATATTGAACCAAGGCTGCAAGCTTCCGTTCCAGAAGATACCCTCAACACACCGGATATCCTGCTTATGGTTTCCGACGATGTGGTGGTCTTTGATAACCTGAGCGGCAAACTGATTCTAGTAACCCATGCAGACCCCACAACACCTGCTGCACTGGAATTAGCAAACGTTAAACTGGATGAGCTGGTTCGCCGCCTTCAAACCGCTAATGTGCAGCCACCTGTCCAGGCATCCATGAATCCAGTCAAAGAAGATGACTTCCAGTCAGGCTTTGGTCAGGATGCCTTCACCCAGTCTGTAGAAAAAGCCAAAGAATATATTTTAGCTGGGGATGCCATGCAGGTAGTGCTGTCCCAGCGCATGAGCATTCCTTTTGATAGTTCCCCCTTAAACCTTTATCGGGCATTACGTAGTACAAACCCATCGCCTTATATGTATTACATGGATCTGGGCGACTTCCATGTGGTGGGTTCATCTCCTGAAATCCTGGCACGACTGGAAGAAGGCGAGGTCACTGTCCGACCGATTGCCGGTACCCGCAAACGGGGCCAGACTGAAGCCCGGGACAAAGCGCTGGAACAAGAATTACTGAATGACCCAAAGGAATTAGCTGAACATTTGATGCTAATCGATTTGGGACGCAATGATGTAGGCCGAGTGGCAGAAACTGGCAGCGTCACGCTCACTGAAAAAATGGCTATTGAGCGTTATTCCCATGTGATGCATATCGTTTCTAATGTGACAGGACAGCTCAAACCTGATATGGATGCCCTGGATGTGCTCCGGGCAACCCTGCCGGCAGGCACATTAAGTGGTGCTCCAAAAGTGCGTGCCATGGAAATCATTGATGAAATGGAGCCTGTTAAAAGGGGAGTATATGGTGGAGCCGTTGGTTATCTAGCCTGGAACGGCAATATGGATACTGCCATAGCCATTCGTACTGCTGTCATTAAGGACCGTAAACTCCATATTCAGGCTGGAGCAGGCATTGTTGCTGACTCAAAACCGGATCTGGAGTGGAAGGAAACCATGAACAAGGGACGCGCTGTATTCCGGGCTGTAGCCATGGCCCAGACTGGCCTGACAGCCAATAGTCCAGAGGAGCGAAAGTGATGCTGTTGATGATTGATAATTACGATTCGTTCACCTGGAATCTGGTGCAGTATTTTGGTGAGCTGGGTGCCCAGGTAGACGTTCACCGCAATGACCATATTACCATTTCGGATATCGAAAAACTGAAACCTAAACACATTGTCGTATCTCCAGGTCCCTGTACTCCTAACGAGGCAGGTATTTCAATGGATGTGATACGACGTTTCCAAGGTGAAGTGCCTATTCTTGGGGTTTGCCTTGGTCATCAAAGCATTGGCCAAGTTTATGGCGGTAAGGTCATTCGCGCCCGAAAAGTGATGCATGGCAAAGTGTCACCAGTGTTTCATGAAGATCAGAGTGTTTTTAAAGGCTTGCCCAGTCCTTTTAACACCACTCGTTACCACTCTCTTGTTATAGAAAAAGAGACACTGCCTCCCTGCCTGGAAGTCACCGCATGGACAAAAACAGAGGATGGGGAAAATGACGAAATTATGGGTGTCCGTCATCGGGATCTGCCTGTTGAAGGCGTCCAGTTCCATCCTGAATCCATAATGACCGAACACGGCCATGACATGCTGGCCAACTTTCTCAAACAATAAAAATGAAACAGGAAAAAATAATGATGCATATAAAAGACGCACTTGCCCGAGTTGTTCAGCATCTGGACCTGAGTCGGGATGAAATGGCCTCTGTTATGGAACAGATCATGACGGGTCAGTGCACTGACCTTGAGATCGGTTCATTCTTAACTGCTTTGCGCATGAAAAGCGAAAGCATTGATGAGATCACAGGGGCTGCAGCTGTACTACGCGAGCTGGTCACTCACGTTGAGGTTGAAGCTGAATATCTGGTAGATATTGTTGGCACCGGAGGAGATGATGCCCACCTGTTCAATGTGTCAACTGCATCAGCATTTGTCGCTGCAGCTGCAGGTGCTCACATTGCCAAGCATGGTAATCGAGGAGTATCCAGCTCAAGCGGTAGTGCAGACCTGCTCGAAAAAGCTGGTGTTAATCTGAATATTAGCCCTGAACAGGTCGCACGCTGCACTAAAGAAGTGGGTGTCGGCTTTATGTTTGCCCCTGCTCATCATTCAGCCATGAAGAATGTGGCCGGTGTTCGTAAATCCCTGGGTATACGCACTCTGTTTAATATTCTTGGTCCCTTATCCAACCCGGCAGGGGTTGATAACCTGGTGGTTGGAGTCTTCACACAGGAACTTTGCAAGCCTCTCGCAAATGTTTTTCGGGAATTGGGTAATAACCACGTTATAGTGGTGCATTCCCAGGATGGCCTGGATGAAATCAGTATTGCTAGCGAAACCTATGTTGCAGAGTTAAAAAATGGTGAAGTAAGGGAATTTACCATCAAGCCGGAAGACTTTGGCATCGATTCCCGCAGCCTTATTGGCCTGAATGTTGAGAATTCAGAAGAGTCTTTAGCATTGATTCGCGACGCCTTAGGCCAACGCCAGGGCAAATATGCTGAAAAAGCAGCGGATATGATCGCCCTTAATAGCGGTGCTGCCATTTATGTGTCAGGCATTACCAAAACGCTAGATCAGGGTATAGCAATGGCCCAGGATGCTATTGCCAGCGGCCTGGCACTGGAAAAATTACAGGAGCTGGCCAGCTTCAGCCGAGTGTTTGCCGAGGATTAACCACGATGTCTTTGCCTACCATTCTGACTAAAATCATCGCTCGTAAGCATGAAGAAGTGAGCCTGGGTCTTCGCAAACTGCCTCTTGCTGAAGCCCAGGCCAAAGCAATGGACTGTCCTGCCACCCGGGGCTTTGCTTCTAAACTTCAGCAACAGGCTAGTACTGGAAAAGCGGCCATTATTGCAGAAATTAAAAAAGCGTCTCCCAGTAAAGGTGTGATCCGGGAACACTTTGAGCCTGCTGCCATTGCGGAAAGCTATGATCAAGCTGGAGCAACCTGCTTATCAGTACTGACTGACCGTGATTTTTTTCAGGGCTCTCCAGATTACCTGAAACAGGCAAGGGAAGCCTGTACTCTGCCTACTTTGAGAAAGGACTTTATGGTTGACCCCTGGCAGCTCTATGAAGCCAGGCTAATGGGAGCTGACTGTATTCTGCTGATCGTATCCGCATTATCAGATGCTCAGCTGGCAGATTTCAATGGTATTGCACAAGAGTTGGGAATGAGTGTACTGGTAGAAGTTCATGGAGGGGACGAACTGGAAAGAGCCTTACCTCTGGAAGATGCTCTACTTGGCATTAATAACCGTAACCTTCATACCTTTGAAGTCAGCCTGGAAAATACCTTCGAATTACTTCCTTATATACCAGATGGCCGTCTGGTGATTACAGAAAGCGGTATTCATACCAAAGAAGAAGTGAATGCCATGTTTAAAAACCATGTAAACAGCTTTCTTGTGGGAGAGGCGTTTATGCGTCAGGATCATCCTGGGCAGGCATTAAAAAAACTGTTTGATTCTTATCTTTAAATATTAAAAGTGCCTATAGTTCTAACTCTAAACTATAGGCATCTATTTATTCTAACCATGGGTGACTTAATAGTTCATCTAAAGTCAATAAAAAATCAGTTCTCATCAATAGCATTTTTGCTAAAAAGCCAGCTTCATTATCACCAAAATCAAATTCACGGTAATTAAAGCGCTCTTCATAAAACAACTTCTCAAACAATTTCAATTTAACATCTACTTCATTGTCTGGAAAATTTGCCATACATAAGGGCAACGCGAATGGAAGACTTTTTATTTGAAATTCCTTACCCTTTTTATCTTTAAATTTCCACCACTGGTTTTTGTAACAGGAATCGGCCAATAAGTTGGCATACTCTTGTTTAGTTATTCCAAGTAAAAACAAATGGATAAAAAATATGTCATATATATCAACTACAGGGCTATCTTTGCTCTCATTATACATCCTAATGACCACATCCTTACTTATTTGATTAGCGAGTAACTGTTTAAGCCCCGTTATAAAATATCCTGTTTGAATGATTGAAGGATATCCAACAGCTTCACTTTGATCATCAACGTTAACCATTCTGATTAACTTAAGAAATGAAAGACCCGACAAAATAGGTATTGCGCCATCATTGCCGCTAAAAACGATACTAGCTGGCCTAATATGGCGATGAACACATACGACTTCACTGCCTTGACTTTGATGTATACGTCTACATGTTTCAATTAGACCTTTCATAACCTGTCGCCTAAACCCTAGCTGCTTAAAGTGATCAATAGCCATGGTTTCTAAATCAATAATACCTGACTGTAAAGTCCATACCTTTTCAAATTCTTCATAGGTATTGCCTTCCTTAGAGAGCTTTTTATCATTTTGCACTTCTATATGATAATTGGGATCAACCCCATCAATTTTTAAAACAGATGGCAAAAGTTTATCCCTTTCTCTTAAGAATCGTGACGAATAGCATAATGCTGCTTGCTTTTTCTCTATTTCCCTATACCTTAATATCAATTCCAATTCATCCTCTTTTCTTTTTACTCTACAGCATCTAGCTCCATTTCCGTCCTGCCACTCATTTCCAATAAAATTGTAGAGTTCTTTCCATAGCTCAGGTAATGGTAGATAGCTCTCATCTTCTCGTTTTTCAGCATCAGCCGGGCTATCACAGGTTTTTGATTGAGGATTACTAACACTCTCACTTATTGAAGTTGATCTTCTTTGCTCTGTGGTGTGGAATAAATAACTGCTTGGGCTCATCGAAGTATCAACTTCTTCCTCTGAATACTGATCAGGAATCGACTCATACTGGGTACTATATTGGTCCCCTGCAAATGGCGGTCGTTTTTGTGGTTGCTCTTCCTTTCTGCTCCTCCAAAAATAAGCAAAACAACGAGTAAAAACTTCGATCACAGACCCGTTATTAGACCGCCTTCTATATTGATTTTCTTCTTTATCTCTACATTCACCTAAAAGGTAATCCCTACGACCATTATCACGATTTTCTTCTGAAAAACAATCAAACCAGCCATTTTTCCCTGCAAATGCACTATTTGAAAAGAGAAACAGAGCAATAACCATGAACAAAGCAGCTTTCTTGCATTTCATTACATTGCTCCTGCCCAAGCCTCATCCAACTGTTTGAAATCTAGCAGGCTATTAACCACCATCCGTAGATTTTGTTGCTATACCCCCCCCCTGCTTATAAAGCTAAATCCAATGACAAAACCCTTAGTCAGTACTAAATCTATTTGTAGGAATTAATACACAACCCCACAGGCAATCCGCCCCCCACCGCCACCCATAGGTGG
This sequence comes from Endozoicomonadaceae bacterium, assembly GCA_965224475.1. Lineage (GTDB taxonomy): Bacteria > Pseudomonadota > Gammaproteobacteria > Pseudomonadales > Endozoicomonadaceae > Endonucleibacter. The sequence goes on from CBDCZK010000006.1 coordinate 868,922, forward strand.
ATTATCTGAATAGTTATCTCCCCCGGCATGGATCATCAAAGTCCGCCCTTTTAAATCTTTCAGTTTGAGCCTGGGCGCTATCACCATCATATTAATATTGCCCTTCTCATCCGCTATTAGCTTTGGCAGGTCACCCAGATGGCCTTTTCCATAGGGCCCCTCGTGCTTACCCGTTTTTTTGGGATCATAGTGCCACCCTGCAGCAAGAGCAGCAACCGGCTCACCATTTTTTTCAGCAACAGCGCAGGAAGGGTTTTCATGAACATGAAAACCATGCTCTCCCGGAGTCAGGCCAGATAATGAAATGTTAAATACAGCACCTTCCTTGCTTTGGGTAATAGCTATCTCGCCAAGGTCTTCACCAATACCGTTAGCAGAAACTCTGTGCACATCAACCTCCAAAGGCTCACTGGCACAGCCTGCAAGCAGTAGAAGGGACATTACAGCACAGGCTATTTTGGTCACCATATTTTGAAAGCTCACTGGTTTAAATCGTCACTGGGTTCTATTGACATAAGTAAGATAGTCTTATTTTTTCGAAATGACCGCGAAATATGTTATTAGCAGGCAGTAGTAACGGCTTCTATTTTTCTATAATCTCCTCTCTTTCTAATAATTCCACACAGACAAGGTATGTTTTGATGAAAGCACAGGTAAAGTGGATTGATAATGAGCGCTTTATTGGCCTTACCGACAGCAATAATAGCGTTATAATGGATGCTGGCAAAACCAGTAAATCCGCTGGTAGCCCAATGGAAATGATTTTGATGGGACTGGGAGGGTGCTCTTCAGTCGACGTGGTCAGTATTCTTAAAAAAGCCCGTCAAAATATTCAGGACTGCCATGTTGATATCCAGGCAGAACGTTCTGATGCTATTCCGGCAGTATTTACTAAAATTCATATGAACTTTGTCGTACAGGGTAGTAATATCAAAGAGGCTCAGGTTAAACGTGCAGTGGAACTTTCTGCTGATAAATACTGTTCTGTAGCAATGATGCTGGGAAAAGGTGGTGTGGAAATAACCCATAGCTATGAGATCCAGGAGCTATAAAACCCGGGGGAACCCCGGGTCATTCCCAGCCTGAAAATAAACTGAAGATCAGCCTGGAGGCCACTGCAACTGCCTTCCACCAAGAAGGTGTAAGTGAATATGGTATACTGACTGGCCTCCCTGACTATTACAGTTCATAACCACCCTGTAGCCATCGCTGGCAATACCAAGCTCATTGGTCAATTTACTGGCCATGAGCATCATCTTCCCCAATAACAACTGATCTTCCTCGACTGTATCATTCAAGGTTGCGATATGCTTTTTGGGAATGATTAGCACATGAACTGGTGCGGCAGGATTGATATCCTTAAACGCCAGTAAATCATCATCTTCAAACACCTTGTCGGTGGGAATTGCCCCCTCGACCATTTTACAAAACAGGCAGCTCATCTGCTGTTCTCCCGCTATTTATTGACTTCGATTCGCCGTTCCCATAACAGTGTTGAACCAACAACCGCAGCAGGCATAATCAAAAGGTTTACCAAGGGTATCAGCATAACCACACTGACTGTAGCACCAAAGGTCCAGACACCGGGGTTATTCTGCTTGAGCCGTTTCATCATATCAGTAAACGACACCATCCTGTTATCCGCTGCATAGTCGCAGTATTGAATGGCCATCATCCAGCCATTAAACAAAAACCAGAGAAATGGACTCAACAGGTTAACCAGCGGAATAAAGGAAAGAATTAATAGAGCCAGCGCTCTTGGTAAATAGTACTGCAATTTACGTAATTCACGACCAATACTTCTAGGGAGAATCACCAACCAGTCTTTCAGCTCCATATCTGGCAATTGGGCCCCTTCCATCCGCTGAACTTTCTCAGATAATAAGGCATTAAACGGAGAGGCTATCAGGTTGCCTATAACAGTAAAGGTAAAGAAAACCACTGCAGCAATGGCAAGGAAAAATAGTGGCCAAAGCGCATACTCAAGAAAGCTTAACCAGCTGGGCAACCAGCCAATCAGAGTCTCCATCCAAAAAGAGAATTGCTGTGAAGTCCAGTATATGATGCCACTAAAGACAACAATGTTAATTAATAAAGGCCATAGTACAAACCAGCGAAGGGCTGGATTAAATATCATACGCAACCCTTCAAGGAAAAACGAAGGGCCTGAAAGTGGGGCATTTTTGTTCATAATTCTTGCGGTATATCTAATTCTCAACAGCAATGGCTTGCTATTCTACACCCAATATTGCTTGAAAAATGACAAAACAGACCGTTTACAGGAAAATAGATTTTATCTATTTATTCAATAATGAATACTAATTTCCACATGATAGAGCCAGTGGTTATCATATCCACCATTTTACTTTCCTATTAAGATTTTTATTGGTGTAAAGATCACCAATATGTTTAGGAGACAGAACTGAAATAGTGGTGGCACCAATAAATCAGATGGACAATGGTTAAACAGATTTACCATCTTTTCAATACCTGCCGCCTATTCTCGTTCGGCCTTCTGAACATTACTCACAACGGAGTTTCCAATGAGTGAAGCCAAACATGCTCAATTGCTAATTCTCGGTTCAGGCCCCGCTGGTTACACTGCGGCAGTGTACGCTGCTCGTGCAAATCTGAAGCCCGTAATTATCACTGGCATGCAGATGGGAGGTCAGCTGACTACCACCACTGAAGTCGATAACTGGCCTGGTGGTGCGGAAGGTCTGCAAGGCCCTGAGTTAATGGACAAAATGCGTGAACATGCTGAACGCTTTAACACTGAGGTCATTTTCGACCATATTGAGGAAGTTGACCTCAGCCAGCGCCCGTTCACTTTGAAAGGCAATGAAACCTATACCTGTGATGCACTGGTTATTTCCACTGGAGCCAGTGCGCGTTACCTGGGATTGGATAGCGAAGAGGCATTTAAAGGAAAAGGTGTGTCTGCCTGTGCTACCTGCGATGGTTTCTTCTACCGCAAGCAGCATGTAGCTGTTGTAGGTGGAGGAAATACAGCCGTTGAAGAAGCACTCTATCTGGCCAATATTGCTGAAACAGTTACCCTGGTTCACCGCCGCCAGGAATTCCGTGCTGAAAAAATTCTGCAAGACAAGCTGATGGATAAGGTGAAAAACGGCAACATTCGCCTGGTGCTCGATAGTGTCGTTGATGAAGTGCTTGGCGATGAGTCCGGTGTAACAGGCCTTCGGGTAAAACACGTTAACAGCGAAGAAACACAGGATTTAGACGTAACTGGTATTTTCATAGCCATCGGCCATACGCCAAATACCGGAATATTTGAAGGCCAGCTGGACATGAAAGATGGCTACATCAAGGTCAATAGTGGTCTGGAAGGTAACGCCACACAAACATCCATTGAAGGGGTATTTGCTGCAGGTGATGTCATGGACAACGTTTACCGTCAGGCAATAACCTCTGCAGGAACGGGCTGTATGGCCGCGCTGGATGCTGAAAAATACCTGGACAGCATTAAGTCTTAAACCGCCAAAAATAAAAACAGAGTATTGATTAAAAAAGCCCGGTTATCCGGGCTTTTTTAATCGTTTATCTGGTAGGATGCTACCTTAATATAGCGTTTACTCGTTTACAGCCTCTTTATTATTAACTTTTATACCAAAATCTTCTGATAAAGTGCCTTTCTCTTCAGGTTTATGCTTTGGCGCATAATCCTTTGGCTGTTCCAGAGGCTTTGAGCGCTCATTTCTCCGTTTGGTCACCTTACCTGAAAGAATCGCATTACTGCCAAGTAAAGAGTCTCCCAATGAGTCTCTTACTTTTTCATCCTGACAAAGAACTTCTGCACCACTAGCCATATGCTCATGAACATCTTTATAAGTGTCCGTCAGTTTATTAATCAAATGAGCGGTGGTGGTAAAGTGGTCAGCCACTTTGTCTTGATAGTCCCTGAATTCTTGCTGGAGCTCATCCAGCTGCCCTGCCAGCTTTCCATTACGAGAACTGGAACCCGCAAATATATGGTACAAAAGTGCACCACAGAGTCCCCCGCCAATAAATGCCAGACTGCCTGCAAGCCAGATTACATTCACATTATCCACAATATTGCCTCACTCAGTGGGGCTGTGCCCAATTCACTTCGCTTTAAACTTATATTCTTTTACCGACAATGTATAGAAGAACTGTTTGTATCCGGAAACTCAGGAAACAACAATTTAGTACATGGTTTCATATTGCCGGAAAATAACGCCAAGGTTACATTGTCCTCGCTTTAGAAGTCCGAATAAAGAGTTCTGGAATGAATATACCAGAAACCCAGAGAGGCGCTGATAATTAGTTATGATTCCAACTGAAAGCACCATACCTGTCACACCAGAGACACGTTACCAGCAGGGCTTGAATAATGATGGATTCGCCCCGGATCCAGCTCAGGCCGATGCTGTGAGGCATCTCCAGGCACTTTATGAAAATTTATCCAGCCATAGGGCTTCTTACAATTTGCCTCTTTTTAAATGGTTCACAACAAATAATAAGCCATTGCAAGGGCTCTATCTTTGGGGAGGTGTTGGGCGAGGCAAGACCTGGTTGATGGATCTGTTTTATGACTGCTTACCTTTTGATACCAAGATCCGAATGCACTTTCACCATTTTATGAAGCATATTCATGAAGAGCTCAAAAGCCTTTCTGGTCAAAAAGATCCTCTAAAACATATCGCCAAACGACTGGCAAGCAAGGCTAAAGTTATCTGCTTTGACGAGTTTTTTGTCTCAGATATTACTGACGCCATGATTCTTGGCGGCTTGCTAGAGCAACTATTTAAGAATGGCGTAACACTGGTAGCTACATCAAATGTAGTACCTGATGAACTCTACAAAGATGGCTTACAGCGAGCACGTTTTTTACCTGCAATTGAGCTTCTGAACAAACACACCGCAGTCATTAATGTTGATGGTGGCACTGATTACAGACTACGAATTTTACAACAAGCTAAAACCTATTACTGTCCTCTCGACGAAAGCGCTCACAAGCAGCTACTACAAACCTTTCACCAGTTATCTCCAGACCCAGCTCACATTCAAGAAAATGCTTCTATTACCATTGAAGGCCGAACTATTGACTATATCAGCCGCAGTGATGGTGTTGGCTACTTCTCATTTGGCGCATTGTGCGATGGTCCCCGCAGCCAAAATGACTATATCGAACTGGCTTGTCTGTTTCATACCATCCTATTGGAAGGCCTTCCCCAACTGAGGGAAACTGAAGATGACCAGGCTCGGCGCTTTATTAGCCTTGTGGATGAATTTTATGACAGAAACGTCAGCCTGATTATCTCTGCAGCAGTACCGATTCCCGATATTTACACTGGCAGTAGACTAGCCTTTGAGTTCCAAAGAACAGCTAGCCGATTACATGAAATGCAATCAGAAGACTATCTGGCGCGTCCTCATATAGCAGGTTAATGTTTCAATCAAAAATGATTTTGAGATGAAAATAAAAACGGCTTTTGCTCAAGATACCCGTATAATACCCCTTACTGCCAGGCACTTCGCTGACTCAGATAACAGACGAGGGAAAATTCTGCTTTTTGGTGCAGCTACCTTCGTCACCAATTTTGCTGGCACAAAGCAATAAGCTGCCTGACGATGAGGCTGAGTATTCAAATAAACACGGGTTGTAGCAGGTATATGCCAATATAGAAACTGCTTACGTGCGATGTACATATAAAAGCATCCTGACTAAACAAGCTTCTTAATCTGACCCCAAAAGCCAGTATAAGTTCAATAAATACAACAGCAGCAACGATTCATACAACCCGGCTAGCCCTTCTCTATTTTTAGAAGGGCATTTCTCATTAGCTTACTTTTTTCTATGTTCCTTTATTTTGTCATAGGCTCCCTGGATTTCCTGGGCTTTCTGTTTCGCCACCTCCATCATCTCTTCAGGGAGCCCTTTAGCTACCAGTTTATCCGGATGGTGCTGACTCATTAATTTACGATAGGCTCGCTTCACCTCAGCATCTGAAGCACTGCTGGAGACACCGAGAACTTCATAGGCATGTCTTAGCTCACTGGCTGGATCTACACGATGAAAGCGACTCTGCTGCTGACCTTGGTAAGACTGTCGCCCTTGGTAAAAGGCTTTTTGAGCCAGGAAACGCTTGTGCAACAGTTCAAAGCTGACATTATTTACCCCAAGCACTGAACATATCTGATTAAAAAACGCCCTTTCCCGAGAGGTTAGTTCACCATCGGCATAGGCAGCCTGTAGCTGAATCTCAAGAAACATTGGAACCAATGTGCTATATCCCGCCACCTGCCTGAATGCCCTTAAGGGGCCTTCGATATCTGAGTCTGGCTGTTTTCCCTGGTTAAATAACCTGATAGCTTCATGCCGTTGAGCTTGAGACAGCCGCATTTCTCTCATAATGGCAGAGGCGGTTTCTATCTCATCTTCACTGACTCTGCCATCAGCCTTTGCAAGTCGCCCCATAACCAGAAAGGTTGCATTAAAAAAAGCACTCTGGGCTCTCTGGCGGTTGAATTCAGCGCCCCTGCCACTGTGGCCACCCATATTTTGCTGAAGATAGTTTTTATTGATCCATGCCCCTAAAAAGCCGCCAAATACGGCACCGTAAGGCCCACCAAAAAATAGCCCGATAAAAATACCGATCAGTATTGCGGTCATAAAAGCCTACTCTATAACTCCTGTTAAGTACGCAATCAAATAGAAGCAGATACACAAGGCACAGCGACAATAGCATAGCTATTTCTGTCATTGATTTCATTTGATCAAATGCTTACGCCCTGATTTTTCTTCAGGTAGCTATCTAATGCTTGCAGTCGATCAATGGTTCCCACGTCAGTCCAGAGACCAGAGTAGTGTTCTCCAGTCACATGCCCTGTAGCCATGGCTTTTCGTAAGAGAGGGGCCAGTTTGAAGGCTCCAGACTCTGAGCCTTGAAATAGTCGGTGAGATAAAATACTGATACCACTGAACGTCAGTCGGTTACTTTCTCCACTGCTAACCTTCTCCCCAGCAAGAGAAAAATCACCCGTCTTATTGAAATCAGGGTTATCAACTAATACTAAATGGGCTAACCCCTTCAGTGATTGAGGTAAATTTTGCACGGGGTAGTCTGTGTAGACATCACCATTCACAACAAGAAAACAGTCGTTATTGCCATCATCCACCAACAGGGGGAGTGCTTTAAATATCCCTCCTCCCGTTTCCAATAGCTCTGGTTCTTCGGAATAAGACAGATTAACCCCCCACTGCCTGCCATTGCCCAGCGTTTGGACAATCTGCTCCCCCAGCCAGGAGTGGTTAATAACAATATCTTTAATACCCGCTTGAGCTAAACGTTCTATGTGATAGATGATTAACGGTTTACCAGCAACTTGAATCAGAGGTTTTGGAGTCTTCAGCGTAAGAGGTCTCAGTCGCTTGCCGAGTCCTGCGGCCAGGATCATCGCCTTCATATCCCGGCCTCTTCCCGAACAGTGTCTACTCGTTCCGATAATGACGGAAGAACTCGCGTCTCAAGCCAGAGACTATGGGCTTCCAGTTCTGGATAAGCACGACATACAGCAAGCACATATTCTAGTGTTTTTGGAATATCGCCAAGATAACTGGCCCGACCATCCCTTAGCCACAGTCGTGAAAAAATCCCCAGGCACTTCAAATGACGTTGCAAGCCAATCCAGTCGAACCATTTTAAAATCTGTGGAGGACTGGCTGTATCTAGTGGAGAAACGCCATCAGCATATTCCAGCAACCAGTTTTTTACTTTTTCTTTCGGCCAACTTTGATAACAATCCTTTAACAAGGACACAGCATCATAAAGCACAGGTCCATTCAAAGCCCCCTGAAAATCGATTACGCCTAACTTCCCCTCAGGGAGTAACATCAGGTTTCGGGAGTGAAAATCGCGGTGAATGGTTACCCTGGGCTGCTCTAAAGCACTGGACACCAGCAGATCAAACAAATCTTCAAATGCCTTTTTTTCATTCTTTTCAAGATTAAGCCCCATAAACTGTTGTAAAAACCAGTCAGGATAAAGGGATAACTCAAATCTTAATAATTTTTCATCATACAGTGGCAGCAAGCCAGATGGCTGGGACTGGATATCATGAAGAAGATTAAATGAACGATGATAAAGGCCTTCAACCGTTTGTTCATTCAAGCTATTTAACAGCAGTTGATCCCCAAAATCCTCAAGCAGCATAAAACCGTTATCAAGATCATAGGCATGAACAATCGGAACATTAATACCTGCATGCCGCCACTGTTCGGCAATAGCGATGAAGGCTTTATTATCTTCTTTTTCAGGAGGTGAATCGACAGCAATTAATGAACCCTGCGGCCCCTGGACACGATAATACTTACGAAAACTGGCATCATTGCTTACAGGCTTCAGTGGCAATGCACCCCGGGAAAAGCCTTCCAAAGACAGCTCATTTAAAACCCAGTCTGCCAGCTGATCACGGCGTTTATGCTCACTATGAGCCGATGGCAGAATCTGTTTGATATTTTTGGTTACCATGCAATCAGGGTACCTGTCTTGTCATCTGGTAAGGGGAAACTCATTATCAATATCCGTTAATATAACTGAAAACTGTTATAGTGTTGCCACTGCATAACGGCTAATTTTTCTGTTCTTTTGGTATTCTGCTACAGAATTCAACTGGCCAGCGGCGAAAAACAACCACGACAATAACTAACCAGACTCCCCATCCAGTAAAATCAATGTTAAGTTATTGCACTGGCGCAAAGACTACCACAGACTGATAACCATACCCACTGGCCCGGGAATACGACATTATGCTAACTGAATGCCGCAAAAATGATTGTGGGAGTTTTCTTTATTCTGAAACCAATATACAGATCACTTCAGACAATAGAAAACATTTCAGCTGCAGAGCCCTTAAATGCGCCCCTCTGTACCAATCAAGGCATTTACCAACGGTACTTAATAAATCGTTGGTGTCTCCCACCAGTTACCCTGACCAAAGGCAAGGCCAGTGAACGCTAAAAACCGCCCCAGGATTGTTGAGCTCATGGAGATGCACCATCTACCTTTCAAGCCAAGGACACTCACCCTGGCAATAGCCGCCAGCCTGCTCGCCAGCCAGCCCTCATTGCGGGTATATGCTGATGAAGCTCCTGATACTGAATGGAGTTGTGTGCCAGCAGCTAGTGGTAACGGCTGGGAGTGCTTATCTACTCCCAGAAAACAGGGAATAATCAAGAGAGCCCCTCTGCCTGCAGCAGTTCCTGATAAACAGGATAGTGTCTCCAGTAAGCCCGAAAAACAACAACAAAAAGTAGCCAGCACAGTAACACAAAAACCTGCGTCTACCTCTCTAAAAACGACGCTGGACTGGGTTCCTTACTCCAAGCTGACACCGGCACAGAAAGAACAGCAACCCTGCTTCAGTTGCGGCGCTTATATAGAGCCAGAACGCCCCGGCAAAGATTTCAAGGGAGATCCTGACACCCAGCCTATCGTGGCAGAAGCCAATACGTCTAACTATGACCAGGAATCTATTACTACCTTGGAAGGTAAAGTCAGGATTCAACAAGCAAGCAGGCAGCTTGAAAGCGATAAAATCGTACTGGACAAAAACAAAAACCATGCAACTTTTGAAGGTGATACCCGGTTAAGAGAGCCCGGCGTCCTGATTCTGGGGGACCGTGGTGAAGCCTGGCTGGACAGTGGTCGAGCCACCGTTGAAAATGCCACCTATGTCCTGCATGACAGTAAACTGCGAGGACAGGCAAGTACTGTTACCCGTAACGAAGATACTACTATGGATCTTACTGATGCCACCTACACTTACTGTCCTCCTGAGGATGAAGGGTGGCTGCTTTCAGGAAAGAATGTAAAGCTTGATCCCATTACCGGCTTTGGTACTGCGCGGGATGCAACCATCAGGGTTCAGGGCCTGCCCATTTTATATACGCCCTATATTTATTTCCCTATAGATGATCGCAGACAATCAGGTTTTCTATACCCATCATTTGGCTCTGACAGTGATAACGGACTGGACTTCAGCATACCGTATTACCTGAACCTGGCACCAAATTACGACGCAACGATTACGCCAAGAATGCTTAGCAAAAGGGGCTTTTTAGTCGAAACGGAAGCTCGCTACCTCACTGAAAGAAATGAAGGTGAATTAGGTTTTGCCGGTATTGCAGGCAAAGACCAGCTTAAGAAAGAAAACCCCTACTATGATAAAGACCGCTGGCTGGTGAACTGGCGCCATAACACTCGCCTCACATCCCAATGGGATGTTGAAGTTGACTATGCCGACGCCAGTGATAAGGGCTACCTGGAAGATTTTGGTTCACAATTAAACCTATCCGGCACGGGGCCTCTTAATCAAAGAGTACAAACCCGCTATATAGGGGGTGATGAAAATTACGACTGGCAATTCAGGATTGCTGCTCATAAATACAAAAATATGAGCCGAACCTCTGATGATCCCTATAACAAACTGCCACAGCTTGAACTAAAAGGTAACTGGCAGGCTGGTGAAAATGTGAACATTGGCTACCTTGCCGACTACACCAAGTTTTCAAGGGATGATAAATGGCGTTTCCTTCATGAAACCCCCGACCCAGACTTTGACTTGGCCGACAAGGTTAACAAAAGCATCTATGATGAGGGCTATGGCATTACCCGAGCAGAAGGGGAACGAATGTACCTGGAAACAGGGGCAAGTTACCCAATGCAGTGGAGTTATGCTTTTCTAACGCCTGCAGTAAAAGTAAGGCATGTACAATATAACCTGAGTAATCTGGTTCGTTCTGAAGTTGAAAATGATCTCAGTGGCTCATACCCAGGAACATTCAAGCCTGGTGACTATACCGAATCACCAAAAACAACCGTACCTGCTGTCAGCCTGGATGGTGGTCTCTACTTTGATCGATTGACCTCCATAGGTTCGACCCAGTTTACCCATACCCTTGAGCCCAGGATGAAATACCTGTACGCGCCGTATGTTGAAGGTCAGGAGATGAACCCGATCTTTGATACGGCTCAGATGGGCTTCAATTACAGTTCACTTTGGCGAGATAATCGTTTCTCCGGCTATGACCGACTGGCTGATGCCAATCAGCTGTCTCTTGGTGTAACAACCCGACTGATGGAAGATGATGGCTTTGAACGGGCACGTTTTGGCATTGGGCAAATAGTGTATTTTAAAGATCGTAAAGTCTATATCGATCCAACCACTGGCAATAAGAAACAGTCAGACTGGGATAGCGACCTGACTGCCGAGCAGAAAAAACTGCGCGATGAACTTGATGACCCAACATCACCAGTAGCTTCTGAGCTAGTCTATAACATCAACCGGTCCATGAGCCTGCGCCAGGATCTGGTTTGGGATGCCAATGAAAATGAAATTGATAACTATGGACTCTACTACCGCTATCACCCTGAAGGTGGGCGCAAAGCCATTAATGTAGGCTATCGTTATCGAGACCAGGTGGATCGTTACGTTAAAAACAGCCGGAACCAGAATGTTGAAGACCCCAACAATCCTGGTTCATATTTAACAACAACCAATAACCTCAGCCAAAGCGATTTCTCATTTGCCTGGCCAGTCACCAATAACTGGTCAGCGCTTGGGCGCTGGCAATATGACCTGACCAATAAGCGGAACCTGGAGATTCTATCCGGTGTCGAATACAACAGCTGCTGTTATCAGGTACGTTTACTCTGGCGTTCATGGATAGAACCGGATGATAATATTGATCACCCCAATGCCAAAAGTGGCGTATTCTTGCAGTTCGTTCTCATGGGACTGGGCGACCTAACAGGTGGCTCTGTCAATGATTATCTGAATGGCATACAAGGTTATAGGCAACGCGAGAAGTAATGATGAAGGGACTGAAACAGTTATTAGTGACGGCTATGTGCCTGCTCACATTGGGCGGCAACGTCGCCTCGGCTAAAGTCAATCAGCTTGATCGAATTGTAGCTGTCGTTGATAAAGACGTTGTCATGGACAGTGAGTTAAATAACAGAATTGATGCTGTACATCGCCAGCTCTCTGGCCGAAATATCTCTCTTCCCCCGGAGGATGTGCTTCGCAAGCAGGTACTTGAGCAGCTGATACTTGAAAATATTCAGCTGCAAATGGGGCAACGAGGTGGTATTCGTATCGATGAGTGGGCACTGAATGATGCCATCAATAAGATCGCCCAACGTAACAATATGACCGTTCAGCAATTCAAAAAGAACCTTGAAGCTGATGGGCTGTCTTTTGCCCAAGCCAGGGAGGAAATTCGCCGGGAGATGATCATCAACCGGGTACGCCAGCGCCAAGTTGCAGAGCGCGTCCATATCAGTGAACAGGAAATTGATAACTTCCTGAACTCACCTGAAGGCAAATCCCAGATGGAGCAGGAATACCGTCTTGGCCATATTCTGATAGCAACCCCTGACAACGCTAGCCCTGAACAAATCAAGGCAGCTCAAGAGCAAGCTAACAGCATTGCAGCCCAGCTCAAAAAAGGGGCTAATTTCTCTGAGATGGCCATTACCTACTCCAAAGGACAAAATGCTTTACAGGGCGGGGACCTTGGCTGGCGTAAATCAGACCAGCTGCCCAGCCTTTTTGCAGAACAGGCGTTGAAAATGGAAAAAGGGCAGGTGTCAGCCCCCGTACGTAGCCCAGGCGGCTTCCATATTTTTAAATTAATTGATAGCCGTGGCAATGAGAAGCATGTCCAGGAACAGGTTCATGTTCGCCATATCTTGATCAAGCCCAATGAAATCAGAAGTGATCTGGAAGCCCAGATGCTAACCAAAAAGCTGTATAAAAAAGTTCAAGCTGGAGAGGACTTTGGCGAGCTGGCAAAAGCCTACTCTGATGACACAGCTTCTGCATTGAATGGTGGTGACCTTAACTGGGTTAATCCAGCAACATTAGTACCTGAATTCCAGACAGTGATGAATATCATCCCTGAAAAAACGATCAGTGAACCTTTTAAGACCGGTTATGGCTGGCACATCCTGGAAGTTTTGGGCAAGCGCAAATCGGACATCAGTAACCAGGTTCGCAGAAACCAGGTAAGAGAAATTCTCGGCAACCGCAAGTTTGAAGAAGAACTGGCTGTATGGTTACGGGAAGTGCGTGATCAGGCTTATGTCGAGATAAGACTGTAATGAATAACATGGATTCATCGGCACCACGGCTGGCCATCACTGCTGGAGAACCCGCAGGGATTGGCCCAGATATTTGCCTGATGCTGGCACAGGAAAAAAGCCCTGTACAACTGGTTGTGATTGCAGATCCTGAACTTTTAGCCGCCCGGGCCAAACAGTTAGGCATTGATGTCTGCCTGCAAGTTTTTGACCCAAAAGACAGAACGCCTTGTGAGGCTGGTAACCTGCTGGTACAGCCGGTTGCAATGGCAACCCCAGCCAAGGCGGGTCACCTTGACCCAAGTAACAGCGGCTATGTTTTAAAAACCCTGGAAACGGCTGTACAAGGTTGCTTATCGGGCCTATTCGATGCCATGGTTACTGCACCGGTACATAAAGGGGTGATTAATGATGCGGGTGTGCCTTTTAGTGGGCACACCGAGTTCCTTGCAGCCCAAACCAATACCGATAAAGTTGTTATGATGCTAGCAACTGCCGGGCTTCGCGTTGCCCTGGCAACAACCCATCTGCCTTTATCAGATGTACCCGCTGCAATCACCAGGTCATCATTAATAGAAGTACTGAATATTCTTCACCGGGATATGCAGAATAAATTTGCTATTAAAGAACCCAGAATTCTTGTATGCGGGCTCAACCCACATGCAGGAGAAGGCGGTCACTTGGGAATGGAGGAGATCGAAGTGATCACCCCGGTCATCAATGATCTGAACAGCCAGGGTATGAACCTGGTTGGCCCATTGCCAGCAGATACGCTATTCAACCCAAGCAACCTTGAAAACTGTGATGCCGTTTTAGCTATGTATCATGATCAGGGATTGCCTGTGTTGAAGTTCAAGGGTTTTGGTAATTCCATCAATATTACCCTTGGGTTACCAATCATTCGAACATCAGTGGATCATGGTACAGCTCTTGATCTTGCTGGCACGGGTAAAGCCAGTATCGGCAGCCTGAAAACTGCGATTCAAGCCGCTATGGAGATGATTCCACGCTGTTAGTAAATACCAATCGGGTTTACTTTCGTAACCCCGTCACTATCAAATAGCATGGAAAACTGACGTTTTTTTTGCTCGTTTTTTAGTCCTTGGTTTATCATACCCGCCTTTTTTTCAAACCACTCACCTGATAGCAGGCACTTATGCCCCAGACAGCTGTTCCCTTTCATAAAGCCCGCAAGCGCTTTGGCCAAAACTTTCTGCATGACCACGGAGTCATTCAGCGCATAATAAATGCTATTCACCCAAAGGAAGGGGACAAACTGGTAGAGATAGGCCCTGGGCAAGGTGCTCTCACCTCTGGTTTGCTGGATAATGCCAAAGCACTGGATGTTGTTGAACTCGATCGGGATCTGATCCCAACACTTAAATTACGTTTTGGTCTGAATCCCGACTTTAGAATTCACGAAGCAGATGCCCTGAAGTTCGACTTCAGTTCACTGAAAACAGATCACCGCCCGTTACGGCTCGCAGGTAACCTCCCTTACAATATCTCCACTCCCTTAATCTTTCACCTGTTAAGCTTCGAAGGGCTTATCAGTGATATGCATTTTATGCTCCAGAAAGAGGTGGTTCAGCGTCTGGCAGCCGTCCCTGGTGAAAAGCACTATGGTCGACTGAGCATTATGACCCAGTACTACTGTTCAGTTGAGTATTTGTTTACAGTAGGTCCTGGTTCATTCAAACCAGCCCCTAAAGTAGATTCAGCTATCGTCCGGCTGACACCTTATAAAGACCTTCCACACCCCTGTAAAAATGTTTCAAAACTAGAAATGGTTGTGCGGGATGCCTTCAGCCAAAGACGAAAAACCATCAGAAACACCCTCAAAAAGCACATTAGTACTGATACGCTACAAAGCCTGGGTATAGATCCTGGCATTCGTCCTGAACAACTACACCTTGCTGATTTCGTCAAGATTACGGATTATCTTGAAGATGCTACTGGTTTTTAAGGAAGAAACAGCATGACGGCTTACGCAGTAGGCGATATACAGGGATGTTATGAGCCACTAAGAAAATTGTTAGACAAAATCAAATTTGACCCGGCCAGCGATACCCTTTGGGTCGCTGGCGATATGGTTAACCGGGGGCCAGACTCCCTGGCCACATTGCGTTTTTTGAAAAGTCTCGGTAAATCCTGTATTGCTGTTCTGGGCAATCATGATTTGCATCTTTTGGCAGTCGATGCAGGTATCCGGCGTCAAAAAAAGACCGATACCATCGGTCCTTTGCTCAAGGCTCCAGACAAAGAGGAGCTGATTGAATGGCTAAGGCATCGCCCCTTTTTGCATCACAGCAAAAAGAAAGAGATAACCATGGTCCACGCCGGCATCCCTCCCATTTGGACATTAAACCAGGCCTTTATCCATGCCAGAAAACTGGAAGAGGCCTTACGCTCCGATAACTATCACAAACTACTGAAAACACTGTTTAAATCCGATAAGCCACTGGGTTGGGAAGACGCTCTGGGTAGAAAAAAGAAGCTTCGCCTGGCGGCTACTTACTTCACCCGAATGCGGTTTTGTGATGAAGAAGGACGTATGGACCTGAAAAACAAATCAGCCAAACCGGATGTGGGATTTGCCCCCTGGTATACATTTGAGTATGCTCCGATGTTCGGCAAAACCATTATATTTGGGCACTGGGCGGCTCTTGAAGGCAAAAGTGGTTTAGCCAATATACATGCCCTGGACACAGGCTGTGTATGGGGCAAAGATCTAACAGCTATCAACCTCAAAACCTTTGTCAGAACCCAGGTCAGGGGATTGAGATAACAGTTTTTACCACCAGCAATTCCAAGCAAAGAGGTCTTTCTGAGACTGGGCCCAGAATAAACCTTGGCTTTTCGCTCAAGCTGCCGATCTAACTGAAAGTTGGAATAAGCTACGGATAGCAGACAGCATGGCAAGTAAATCCGCCAAAAAGACGACCTATACCTGGGAAGGCAAGGACAAAACCGGCAAAAAAGTCAGGGGGGAAATACAAGCCTCCAGCATAGCCTTGCTTAAAGCCGAGTTAAGAAAGCAGGGCATTGTTTCCGCCAAGGTTAAAAAAAAGGGCCTGTCCTTAAGCAGTAAAGGCGGCAAAATAAAACCCATGGATATAGCGCTATTCACCCGCCAGCTGGCTACCATGACCAAAGCCGGTGTGCCCTTACTCAGCGCTTTTGACATTACTTCCGACGGTATCGAAAAACAGTCACTCAAAGAGCTTCTTGTCAAAGTTAAAAATGATGTTGCGGCAGGTAGTAATTTAGCGGACGCGTTACGCAAGCATCCTTTGTATTTCGATGAGCTTTACTGCAACCTGGTCGAATCGGGCGAACAATCTGGTGCCCTTGAAACGCTCCTTGACCGGATAGCCACTTATAAAGAAAAAACTGAAGCACTCAAGGCAAAAATCAAAAAAGCCATGAACTACCCTGTGGCTGTTGTCTGTGTTGCCTTTATTGTTACCGGTATATTGCTTATTAAAGTAGTACCGCAGTTTGAAGAAGTATTTGCCAGCTTTGGGGCTGAGCTCCCTGCCTTTACCCAAATGGTCATCAATATGTCCCGTTTCATCCAGGGTAACTGGTACTTCATTTTAGGATTTCTGGTCGTCGCCTTTTTTTCCATAAGGCATATATTGCGCACATCCAAAGCGGCCAGAGACGGCCTGGACCGAGCCTTGCTGAAAGCGCCGGTTATTGGAATGATTCTCGACAAATCAGCTGTTGCACGTTTCGCTCGAACACTCGCTACTACATTTGCAGCCGGCGTGCCTTTAGTTGATGCACTTGACTCTGTTGCCGGTGCTGCTGGTAACGTGGTCTATACCAACGCCACCATAAAAATAAAAGAAGCAGTATCCACAGGTCAGCAGTTACAAGCAGCCATGAGAAATGCAGGCATTTTCCCTGCGATGGCAATACAGATGGTTTCTATCGGTGAAGAATCCGGTGCACTGGATCAAATGCTCGATAAAGTGGCTACATTCTATGAAGATGAAGTAGACAACATGGTTGATGGCCTGACCAGCCTAATGGAGCCAATCATTATGTCGGTGCTGGGTGTACTGGTAGGTGGATTGATTATTGCCATGTACCTGCCAATATTCCAGATGGGTTCAGTTGTATAACCTTTTACCAATCGCTGGCGCAGGCTCGAATATTACCATTATTTCCTGGCCTCCCAGTGTGTTTACATCGAACCCTTTCACTGCAATAATCTACACGTCAAATGATGTATAAAAATACACAGCTATCTTATAAGCACAGATCACATCTGCCATCTAACTGTATTCACTAACAATGATAGAATTTTTATTTCTCGATACTAATGCTGCCTATGGCATCGCCTTCGCTATCGTGCTGATGTTAGCTATTCTGGAAATAGCAGGGCTGCTGATTGGCCTAACGCCTTCCGAGTTGGTTGAGCAGACTTTTTCCGGGGTCTCTGCGCCAGAGAGTTTATCAGGCCTGCTGGGATGGTTCTTTCTCAACAAACTCCCTTTCAGCATCTGGCTGATTATTTTTCTGACTGTTTTTTCTATTTCTGGCTATACCTCAAACTTTCTGGCAGTCAAGGCAATGGGGCAGACTCTTCCATCCCTGATCAGCCACTCAATTGCTCTGGTCTTTAGCTTCATGGCCATAAGGATAGCAGGCACTCATTTAGGAAAATTCTTAAGTGAAAGAGAGAGCTCGGCGGTATCCAGCAGCAGTTTTTCAGGGCAGATTGCTTCAATCACTCTGGGCAAGGCCACATTTAAAAACCCGGCAGAAGCTGTACTTACAGATCAGTATCGGCAAAAGCATTACATTATGGTTATGCCATGCTCTGAAGAGGAATATTTCACACAGGGCGACAATGTTGTACTTGTGGAAAAACGGCAAAGCTTTTGGACTGCCATTAAGTTTAACGATAAATAACCACTGAGTATCAAGGCTGTACCATGTCAGAATCCAGTTTGACTTATATTGTCAGCATGAGTGCATTTGCACTGATTGCCCTTCTTGCCATTGGCTTTATATTTGCCAAACTCTATGTCAGGGCCACCAAGGAAGTTGCTTTTGTCCGTACTGGCCTTGGCGGAGAAAGGGTGGTTAAAGATGGAGGCTGTATCTGCCTGCCGGTGCTTCATGAAACAATCCCGGTCAGTATGAAAACTTTGCGGATTGAAGTAGAGAAAGTGCGTAAGGATGCCCTGATTACCAAGGACCGTATGCGGGTTGATGTCAGGGCAGACTTTTATCTGCGCGTAGCCCACACCGCTGAAGGGATTTCCATGGCGGCCCAGACTTTGGGCCGACGGACGCTGGTTGTTGAAGAATTAAAACAGCTGATGGAGTCCAAGTTTGTAGATGTACTGCGTTCTGTCGCTGCAGAAATGAGCATGACAGAGATGCATGAGCAACGGGCCGAGTTTGTTCAGAAAGTACAACAGAATGTGGCCAATGACCTCGAAAAGAATGGTCTGGAGCTGGAGTCTGTATCCCTGACTGGTTTTGATCAAACCGACCTTGAGTTTTTCAACGAAAACAACGCATTTGATGCTGAAGGCCGTTCACGCCTGGCTAAAATTATTGAAGAAAAGCGTAAGGAAACCAACGATATTGAACAGGAAAACCGCATTCAGATTGAACGTCGCAACCTGCAGGCTGAGCGCCAGTCTCTGGATATCAAAAAAGATAAAGAAGAGGCTCGCTTAGCTCAGGAGCAGATTCTTGAATTCAAGCGCGCCGAACAAAAGGCAGAAATTGCCAAGACCCGCGAGCAGCGTGTTCAGGAAGAGCGAGAAGCAGAGATCGCCAAGGAAAGAGCGGTAGAGCTGGCAGAAATTGAAAAAGCCAGAGAAATTGAAACCCGGGAAATTGAGAAACTAAAAGCCCTGGAAGAAGCTAAAATTCAGCAGCAACGGGATATCGAAGTCGCTGCCCAGGAAAAACAGATTGCCATCGCAATAAAGTCTGAAGAAGAGTCTGCAGCTCAAGCTAAAGCTGCAGGTGCTGAAAAAGAAAAGGTAGAGAAAGAAGAAGCCGTTATCACTGCACGTCAGATTGCTGAAGCCAACCGCCGTAAAGATATTGAAGTGATTGACGCGAAAACAGAAGCCGAAAAAGTGGCTGTCAGCGTCACTGTCCAGGCTGAAGCTGAAAAGAGCGCTGCCGAAGACCGGGCAGAAGCGGTATTAACAGAAGCAAAAGCCGATGCTGATGCCAAAATCCTAAAAGCCGAAGCAGACGAGAAGATATTTGCCGTTGAAGCAGCAGGTAAAAAAGCACTGTATGAAGCTGAAAACACCCTGAGTCAGGAGCAAATTGAACTACAGAAATCCTTGGCTATTCTGAAAAGCCTGCCCGAAATCGTTGCTCAGGCGGTTAAGCCTCTGGAAAATATTGAAGGGATCAAGATTCTTCAAGGGTACGGTGCTAATGGGCAGCTTTCAGCACCTCAGGATAGCAATGGCAGCCATGGTTCTTTTGCAGATCAGGTCACCTCTGCCGCTTTGAATTTTGACATCCTCCTCCAGCTAATTTCGCTGGAGGATTCCTATTACTAGGCAGCTACTTTCTCACGATTTCGCTGAAGTTCCTGCTTCTTCAAAGGTTCTAACGAACCCTCTCCACAGGCTAAAACGCTGTGTCCCAACGCTAGTATATTTTTTGCAGCCTGAATATCTGCATTCTCAGAATGACCACAAGCTACACACTCGAATTTTGCCTGAGTCTTTCTGCTTGCTTTGTCAGTATGACCACAAGCACTACAGGTTTGGCTAGTGTATGCCGGATTAACAGCAACTACTTCACCACTTAGCCAGCCCTGCTTATACTCAAGCTGCCGCCTGAACTCATACCATCCCTGATCGAGAATGGATTTGTTAAGTCCAGACTTAGCCTTCACGTTTTTACCGTGTTTCTCAGCAGTGCCTTTTGCAGACTTCGACATATTGGATACCTTCAGATTCTCAATCACTATCATTGCGTGATTTTTGCTGATTTCGGTTGAGGTTTTGTGAAGGTAATCAGCCCGACAACTGGCTATTTTGCTGTGAGTGCGGCTAATACGCTGCTTTTGCCTCTTCCAGTTTTCAGAGAATTTTACTTTGCGGGAGAGTTTTCTTTGTTCTCTGGCAAGCTGCTTCTCATGTTTCCTGAAAGCATTAAGCGGTTTGTACTGCTCACCACTGGACAGCGTGACAAACTTGGCAACGCCCATATCCAGACCAACCGCTTTTTCAGAAGGGTGAACCGGAGTGGGTAATTCTTGCTCGGTTTGAAAGCTGATAAACCAATGGCCTGATTTACGGGTAATGGTGCAATTCTTTATCTCGCCTTCTATGTTGCGAGACTTGCGGAATTTCACCCAACCTAACTTGCTTGGCAGTTTTACTCTGCGATTTTCGACCTTGCAGTACTTTGAAAACTGCATGATGCGAATTGAATTATGGTGATCTTTGTTGCGCTGCTTGAAACATGGCTTTTCAAACTTAACCTCTTTGATTTTTCCAGCTTTGAGCTTTGCCAGATCATCAAAGTGTTTTTTCCATGCACCGCCCAAATCCATTAGTTTTTGCTGCAAAGCAACCGCATTACCCTGAGCAAGAAAGCTGGTTTCTTCGTCTTTCTTCCAGACTGGCAGCCACTTAGCCATTGTGTATGAGGACGGGATTTTTTCACCAGACTCCCACTTTTCATTGCAGATGCTCAATGCTTTATTCCAGACAAAGCGAGCTGTGCCGCAAAGCTGCATGAGTCTCACATGCTGCTCTGGTGTCGCCTCCAGTCTGAATTTATATGCTTTGAGAATCTTCATTTATGTAATCAGTGTGTTAGTCTTTTGTACTTAAATTACAGGGTATAAAATGGAATATCAAGTATTAGTATGCAGGAAATAAAGAAAGGCCGACACAGTGCTTATACTTTGCACTGCCACATTGTTTTTGTGACAAAGTACAGAAAGAAAGTGCTTGGCGAGTTGCACCTAGCTAGATTGAGAGAAATATTTTCTGAGATATGCGGAAACTTTGAAGCAGAGTTAACAGATTGCAATGGGGAAGCCGATCACGTTCATCTTTTAGTTGAGTTCTCGCCCAACACGCCAGCTATTGCGAAACTGATAAACAGCCTGAAAGCTGTTTCATCCAGACGGTTAAGGCAGGAGTTTTGTGATATCGCAGGTGCGTATCGAAAGCCGGTTTTGTGGTCAAGGTCGTACTTTGCTGGTAGTTGTGGAGGTGCGCCACTAGAAGTTATAACCGAATATATCAGAAACCAAGATCAGCCCTAACGAGCTGAACGAAATTCACCACCCGCCTAGTTCGGCGGGAGTACTCTTTCTATTCAGGATAGAGCCAACGCACCTGTTGTAGATGCATTGCTTCAGGAGGTAGGCCTAGTTGATAAGGAAACGGGTAGCCTTAATGATCTGGTGACAGGACAGGGACCACTGGCTCAATCGGTGAATAACATTGTCAGTCAGCCTGATGAAGTGGCTGACACTTATAAACAAGTTTCAGAAACAGTACATATTACTGAAAAAGATTAGGTTTCTCTCGCCCGATCACAATCTCACCACAGAGACACTGAGGACACAGAGTTTTTTGATCTCTTTAAAAATCAACCTCTGTGGTGAAAAAAATCTTCTTTTTTCATATTGGGCAGTAAGAAAACTATCCCCATTCCCAGCTGAACGCTGGGAACGTAAAGCAGGGAGAATAGAGAAGATTAAGCTTCTTCAATGCCCTGACTGCGCAAATAATCGTCATAGGTACCGTGGAAATCAACAATCCCGGTATCTTTGATTTCGATGATGCGTGTCGCCAGGGAAGAGACAAACTGGCGGTCATGGGAAACAAAGATCAGCGTACCCTGATAATTCTCCAACGCCAGGTTCAGCGATTCAATAGACTCCATATCCATATGGTTAGTCGGTTCATCCATCAGCAGAATATTTGGCCTTTGCTGGATCAGCTTGCCAAACAGCATACGGCCCTGCTCACCACCCGAAATGACCTTAACTGACTTTTTGATATCACGCTGGGAAAACAGCATCCGTCCCAACACGCCTCGAATCGCCTGTTCATCATCACCTTCATTCATCCACTGACTCATCCAGTCAAACAGGCTCACGTCCTTGTCGAACTCATCGCTGTGGTTCTGGGCGTAATAACCAATATTGGCATTTTCAGACCACTGGATCGTGCCGGTACGTGCTGCCATCTTTCCTGCCAGGGTATGTAGCAGCGTGGTTTTACCAATACCGTTCTGACCAATAATGGCGATACGCTCACCAACTTCAACCATCAGGTTGACATCTTTAAACAGGTCCTCTTCATAACCCTGGCTCATTTTTTCTACGACCAAGGCATTTCGAAACAGTTTTTTCTCCTGCTCAAAACGGATAAATGGATTCTGGCGACTGGAAGGCTTGATTTCTTCCAGCTTGATCTTGTCTATCTGTCGGGCCCGGGAGGTCGCCTGCTTGGCTTTGGAGGCATTAGCAGAGAACCGACTGACAAATGACTGGAGTTCTGCAATCTGGGCTTTTTTCTTGGCATTTTCTGCCTGCAGACGCTCACGAGCCTGGGTAGCCGCCGTCATGTATTCATCATAGTTACCAGGCAATACCTGTAGACGTCCATAATCCAGATCCGCCATATGGGTACAGACACTGTTCAGGAAATGACGATCGTGAGAGATAATAATCATGGTGCAATCACGCTGCTTAAGCACCCCTTCCAACCAGCGAATAGCGTTGATATCCAGGTTGTTGGTGGGTTCGTCCAGCAGCATGATATCGGGATCAGCAAAAAGCACCTGGGCCAGCAGCACCCTCAGTTTCCAACCTGGAGCCACAGCGCTCATTAAACCATAGTGCTGCTCTGTAGGAATATCCAGCCCCAGTAGCAACTCACCGGCACGGGCTTCGGCAGAATAGCCATCCATTTCACCGAACTGCACTTCCAGATCAGCCACCCGCATGCCTTCTTCTTCGGTCATATCGCCCTTGGCGTAGATAGCATCACGTTCAGCTTTTACTTTCCAGAGTTCAGCGTGCCCCATAATCACCGTATCAATGACGGTATATTCTTCATAGGCAAACTGATTCTGGTTCAGTTTCGCCATCCGTTCATTGGGGTCCTTGATGACATTTCCGGAAGTAGGTTCCAGTTCACCACCCAGAATCTTCATCAGGGTTGACTTCCCACAACCGTTAGCGCCAATCAATCCGTAACGATTGCCTTCGCCAAACTTAACAGAGATGTCCTCAAACAGGGGCTTATCCCCGAACTGCATGGTGATATTGGCTGTGGAAATCAAATTATTGTCCTGCTTTGTAAATTAGATAAAAACCAGCGGCGCAGACTACAGTGACAAGGCCCACTGAGCCAATAGGTACTTTACAGATTCCTTTCATTTTAACCCGATATTATCCGAAATGCCTGGAATCTAAATGATTGCGCTTCTTGCCACATAGTAGTGAAGCAGGTAGCTGATTTTATTTTTTTACTGTCGTTTATTTACTTTAAAAATATTACATGTAACATGCTTACATGTAATAAATCCTGACTAAGAAAACCAGTGGCTCCAAGAAAAAACGTTGCACATTACCAGCGCCAGTTCCGCACAAGAATGCGTGAACAGGGCTGGGTGAAGAAAGACGTCTGGATTTTGCCTGAAAATTCCGATGCTTTGAGAGAGATAGAACGCACACTGCGTGTAAGCATAATAAACACAGAAAAAGGTAACCCTACCGTGGCCAAACCCCGTGAAACCTGGACAATTAACAGTCTGTTCAGTGCAATGGAAAACCATTCACTATTCACTGAAGGCTCTGCAAAAATCAGGATGGTAGAAGGTAGTCATCCCTGTATTGAAGTAGTAATGCTCGAGCTGGGTGATCTCCCTATTTATGTCACTGTATCAGGAGAGCAGATCATTGCAGATGCCGTGCTCTGGCCACTGGCAATGGTCAAGGATGCCAGTGCTTTGAATGAAGAGGTTCTGAGAACCCACAAACTGTTCCCTCTTTCCACCATCAGTCTTGATCGCTTTTTCGATGGTAGCGACTATTACACCATTTTTGGTTCATTAAGTTCTGCCTCACTGTTGCAAAGTGTGATTTTTGAAATAGAAACCCTTGCCGCTAATGCTATCAAGGCAACAGAAGCCTACGGTGAGCATCTGGTAACTGAATCTGTAGCCTAAGTCATTCGTATTAGTTATTGAGAAAGGAATATTCATGAGTATTTGGAGCAAGGTTATTACCGCCCTGAAAGGTGCCACTAACGAAGTGGGCGAAGCTATCGCCGATAATAATGCCCTTCGTATTCTCGATCAGGAAATTCGTGAAGCCAGCGACCAGCTGCAACACTCAAAAACCCAGCTGGCAGGCATTATGGCCAAGCAAAAGCTGGCCACACAAAAATGCAATGAACTGAAAGCTAAAATTGCTGAATACGAAGGTTATGCCATCAAAGCTCTTGAACAGGGCAATGAATCCTTGGCAACAGAGGTGGCCAGCAAGATTGCAGACTATGAAGCACAGTTAAGTACTGACCAGTCACTGGAGAAAAGCTTTACTGACAGTGTGTCACAGCTGAAAAAAGCGATCGCTGATTCAGAAGCTAACCTGCGTAGACTGAAGCAGCAGGTTGATACCGTAAAAGCCACCGAGTCTGTGCAGAAAGCCCAGGAAGCCTGTGCGGCAAAATACAGCGGTGTCAATTCAAAAATGGCAACAGCCACGGATTCTCTTGAACGCATCAAGCGCCGTCAGGCTGAACGGGCAGCTCAAATGGAGGCCGCCAGTGAAATGGCTGGCGATAGTGTTGATAATGACCTGCAAAGCAAGCTGAAAGCTGCAGGTATCACTCAGGATGGCTCCGACGCTGGCAGCGTTTTGGCACGCCTGAAAGCAAAACAAAAGACCCCTGCCTGATATCATTCAATTTTCATCCTGCCTCTTTACGCCAGTGAAGAGGCAGGACTGTTCAGGAGCCATAGATGTTTTTTGGTTTATTTGAGAATAAAAAGCCGAAAGAGCCCACACTACCAGCACCGATGAATCTTCGAACTGGGTGTGCTCTCGAATTTGATTTACTGCCATTCCGGATCATTGAAGACCAGTTACAGCTTACTCTTCCACAGGGAGTACAAACCATTGAAGCTGCCGGTTTTATTGATCTCGGTGCTGGCGCTTCCCTGAGCCGGTTTTATACTGCGGATGATGGTTTTATCCAGATATCCACTACTGGCGGATATGGTGTGGAGAATATTGATGATATTAAGCTCTTTGTTTTTGAGCAGACTCATCCAATAGCCAGTCAACAGGGCGCTGATTACTGGTGCAGTGAGCACGGGCTGATTGGGCAACCACATTTCCAACTGGATGATAAACATTATAAACGGGTCTGGGATGCCCCTGTTACCGGTAAAATAGAGCCGGTTAGTTTTATTGAAACGGTTCATAACCGCGATAGCAATACTGCCACTTATGAAGTGGAACATCTGGCGATGTTATACCAGCGACCGCTTGTCAATGGTGAGCGTTTTGAGTATTTGTTAGCCTCGCTGGAATTTACTGGTGAAGATGAGGCGACGGCGGTTATCAGTGCTGGCATTGATATCGACAGATCCTCTATCCAGGTTATTTGAACAATCCGACAATACTGAATAAAAGAGACTTTGATGCTAAGCCTTTCTGATTATCTGGCAGGGATTCCTTTGTTTCTCGCCTATTTTTTTACTGCCCTGGCGTTGACGGCGGTCTATGTTTTTATATACACCAAAATAACCCCGCACGATGAAATAGCATTAATCAAAGAGAATAAGCCCGCTGCATCAACGGCTATGGCAGGTAGCTTACTTGGGTTTGTCATCCCACTGGGCAGTGTTATTGCAAACTCCCAGGATCTGATGGATATGGTTTTGTGGGGAGCTGTTGCTCTTATTGTCCAGGTCTGTACCTTCTTCTTTTTACGCCTGTTTTTCCCAAAAATATCTGAACGGATTGCCAATAATGAGCTCGCCTCAGGTATCTGGCTGGGTGCTATTTCTTTGTCAGCAGGAATCCTAAACGCCGCCTGCATGACCTATTAACTATTCAGCTAACAAAGGAGCCTGTTGAAGTCAGGCATCCATAGTAAGGGTTGCTCAAAATTGAGAATAAATATTCGGTTTTCTGGAAAAAATAGCCCGCTATTTGACAAATAAAAACGAATAGTTTGACCCAATTACTGCGACCTCAGCTGGACACGACCTAACCCAACGGAATACTGGGTAACAACAACGTTGAAACGATCAAAAAAACTTAAACTGGCTATGCTGGGTATTGGTGGAGCTGCCCCTTTACTATTAGCAGGATGCAGTGACTCGTCAAAAGATAGCCTCCCCCTCTACTACCCGGATATCAGCACCTGCATTAATGATGGCGTCGTCAGCGAATCTATTTGCCGCCTTGAATACAATAAAGCCTGGCAAAACCATGTGATGACGGCACCCCGGTATAAAAATAGTAGTGACTGCCAGTTTGATTTCAAAAACTCAAGCTGCCAGCCATTGGCTTCGGGTGAATATATCCCGACCATGGAAGGGTATTTATTATTCAAGAGTCAGGTTAACGAGTCATATTCAGGTCGCAGTAATTGTACTGACCAGCAGCCTCAAGTGATCAGGGATCGCTCTCTGAGTATTGTTCCTGTCTATATTGACAACAGCACCCAGAGCAATACCCATTACAGCAAAGAAAGATCACAAAGCACCTACGACTCTGACAAGAATAAACAAAGCTATGGAGAACAGAGCAAACAAAAAGCACAAGATACTCGTGACGGCAAAAGCTCTGAAAAATCATCCATAAAAACCACAACCAAAAAGCGCGGTGGTTTCGGCAGCAAAGCCGCTGCCCGCGGTAGCTGGGGAGGATAAATGCAAAGAGTCAGCATCAAGCCTCGCAATAACTGGCAACAACAGGCTGAGTCCCTGGGATTCAAATTTCATACGTTTGGCAATGAGCCTTACTGGGATGAATCCGCTTACTACCGATTTACCCTCAAACAAATTGAAAACGATCTTGAACAGCCAACGGCAGAGCTTCATCAGATGTGCCTGCATCTTGTCGATAAAGCCGTTCATTCTGAAGCCATGATGACCCGATTAAAAATCCCTGAACATTACTGGGATTACATCCGCCAATCATGGCTCAACAGAGAACCTCACCTTTATGGCAGGATGGATTTTTCCTATGATGGCCAGTCTCATGCCAAGCTGTTTGAGTACAATGCCGACACCCCCACTTCCCTTTATGAATCAGCTTTCTTCCAATGGTTATGGCTTGAGCAGATGATCACTGAAAACAGACTGCCGCCAACAGCTGATCAGTTCAATCTTATTCAGGAGTTATTAATCGAAGCACTGGTGCTATTAAAAAAACAACACCTCGGTGATGCTGCTTTATATTTTTCCTCTTGCAGAGATTCTGAAGAAGACTATGGCACAGTGGCATATTTTCGTGACTGCGCCATTCAGGCAGGAATCAATACCCGGTTTATCTATATTGAGGATATTGGTATCAGTCCCAATGGCTGCTTTACTGACCTGAACGACATGACCATACCCAGTTTATTCAAGCTGTATCCCTGGGAGTTTATGGTTGAGGAAGAGTTTGGCTCCTTTATAGCTGATAGCAACACCCTGTTTCTTGAACCCTCATGGAAATCAATTCTCTCTAACAAAGCCATGCTTCCTATGCTATGGCAAGAGTTTAAGGGCCACCCCAATTTATTACCCTGTTATTTTGCTGATGAAAAACCAGATTACGACCTTGGTCATCGCTATGTTAAAAAACCGATATTTTCCCGTGAGGGGGCCAATATCAGCATTTTCGATAAGGGGAAATTACTTGAGCATAATGATGGTCCCTATAACGACAGCGGCTATATTCTTCAGACATACCATCCAGTCCCAGTATTTTCTGGCAATCACACACTGATTGGTAGCTGGGTTATTGGAGACAGAGCTGGCGGAATCGGTATCAGGGAAGATGCAACAACGATTACTAAAGATAGCTCCCGCTTTATTCCACACAGTATTGAATAAAGCTGACCCTCTCTAATAAGCCCACCAATACCATCACCACCTATCCCGATGTCTAACCGCCGCCATGCTCGCCATCATCGAGTACGACCGCCTGATCCAGATCAGATAGCCAATACTTATGTACTGGTACTTTTACTTTTTTGAGGATTAACATTTAGATCGCTTTCATAGATCGGGGATTCTAACAATGAGCTATTTTTAAAATAGGTTATTCTTGCTGGCGGGTTCAAATGATACATAAAAAATGTAATTTTTTATCAAGTATATTTTTACTACTTATATTATTCCCTGAGTATTGCATTGCTATGCTGTCTTCTAAAGCGTCAACTGTAAAGATAGATAAAGAGACTAGCGACCAATCAACATCAGGTGATGATGCGTAACTATTCAGCCTCCTCAGATTAATCTGGATTTTTCGCGAATTTATGTCATTTTGATATAAACCCTTTTCCAGAAGTTTTCATGACTCAGTTTACTCCCGAAACACAGGCCATTATCTTGCTTCTCGCTGCTGTAGGTGAGCTGGAGTCGAAGGTTTTGAGTCTTGAGGATGAAAACAAGGAGCTTGCTGATAAGCTCAAGATGAATAGTCGTAATAGCAGCAAGCCACCGTCTACAGATGGTTACAATAAGCCCTCATCATCCAAAAACTCAAATGCTGACAGTGAGAATGAGGAAAATCCTGAGTGTGATAGAGAAGATTACAAACCCAATCCCAAAAGCCTGAGGCAAAAGTCAAATAACAGGCCCGGTGGTCAACACGGTCATAAAGGCTCTACGCTGGAGCAAACTGAGGAACCAGACCATATCCGGCATCACTCGGTTAAAAACTGCGTACTTTGCCATCAGTCGCTTCTTTCTATCAAAGTAACCGACGTTGTTGAACGTCAGGTATTTGATCCAGGACGTTTTGGCCGTTTCGAAGTAACGGCGCATGTGGCTGAAGTCAAAGAATGCCCATGCGGACATGCTAATCAAGCATGCTTTCCTAAGGGTGTTGACTCGTATGTGCAGTATGGTCCGGTCACTCAAGCACTGGCTGTTTATCTGTATCAATACCAGTTAATGCCGTACAAGCGCATTTCACAATTCTTTTTCGATATTTTTGGTCTTGAAGTTAGTCCCGGTTCAATCTGTACTTTTCAGGCAAATGCCTACGACCGTCTGGCTAGCACAGAGGCAGCAATTGCTAACGCCTTAAAAAAAGTGCCAGTTGCAGGTGCTGACGAAACAGGCATGAGAGTGAAGGGCTCTTTATGGTGGCTGCATGTCGTTCGTTCCGAGGAGTGGACATACTACCACCTTGACCCCAGTAAAGGTCATGAAGCTATTGAGGCAATGGGAGTGTTACTGGTATTTGCCGGTATACTTGTGCATGACCATTATAAAGTCTACTTTCGCTACGCAGCCATCCATGTGCTCTGTAACGCCCATCACTTAAGGGAGTTGCAGGGGGTTGTTGACAGAGATTGCAATTATCTTGCAGCCCGGCTTCAACGCTTGTTAAGGCTGGCTTGCCATCTTAGGAAAGGGTTCAAAAAGCTTGGCATGAAGGCTATGCCGGAAATTATCCGCAAGCGTATCGACTCGCTTTTCGAGCGTACTGCTAAAAAAGCACAGCTCGAAGAAGCCGAGTACATGGAGCGACGACGTCAACGCCTTGGAGAGGATAAAGTCAGAAACACCAAAGCCTTTAACCTCTTCAAGCGACTGGTGGAGTTTAAAGAAGAAACCTTGAGATTCATGACTGATTTTGACATCCCCTTCGATAATAACGGCAGTGAGCAGGATGTTCGCAACGGCAAGGTAAAGCAGAAAATATCTGGCTGTTTCAGAAGTGAAAAAGGGGCTAAATGGTACTGCCGGATACGGAGTTATGTTTCATCGGCGAGAAAGCAGGGTGAGAATGTTTTCGAAGCCCTGCTTATAGCTATGAAGAATTACGACAACCTTCCTTTACTGGGTGCTGAATAGTTACGATGATGCGTACACTCAACAAATTTCCAATATACAGGAAACTTCTGAAAAAAGTAGTGAGATGAGAGGTAAATCAACACCCTCTCCTCTTAGTACGGGGTATGAAGCTAGATCTTTGGGTAGTTCGCCGCATGCGGCGGGGAATACAACCCGAAGAAATTTAAAAATGGGTATTCGTTCATATCAACCAATGACCTCAGCTTCCTCCACAACTTCAACACCTGCAGAAACTTCCCATCATCAAAGAAAGCTGCAGTTAGTTAATAACCCAAACCAATATCCTGTTTATCAATTACAACGGACATTTGATTTTGAACAACACCAACGGCCAGTGTGTCTTTTTGAAGGATGGCAGCAATTCGCTTATAGCCAAACTCAAAACCCAATATATTATCAAGAAAGACATAAGCAATTTTTTTATAACCCCAACCAAAACCCAATGCCTTTTTATGGAAGACAGCAACTACTAGCTTATAATCCAAACCAGCAGCAAATGGTTACTTATCCAAGACGGGCACTAGAAAATGGAAATTTGCCATTAGATAATCAAATAAATGAAAGTCCCTCATATCTTAGAAATCCTGATTCATTCAAGCCAGATATAGTTAATCAAATCCATCAAGAGTTCAAATTAATTTATGTATGGCAGATAACTGATTATTCATACAAAGAAGACTATTTATTCCATTTGCGCGACCAAAAATCCTGTTATGTTAGTTCAGAAGTGATTACTAATTATGGCCATAAACTCTGCTTTGTAATGGAAATGAATACTTTTAATGATAAAACTCAGAGCTATTGGGCGTCTATCTATGCTGCTTTTATTAGGCCTCGAGAGCAATATGATCAGCAGGTTCGATATGACATCGATTTTATAGTGCTAAATGGTAATAGTGAGGCAGTTAAACGAAAAGCGCGACCTCCTGAACAGTATCTTAATGGTTCTTTATTATCCTTTGTGCCGGGCGCTAGAAGAGGAGGCCTTTGGTTAGGAAGCGAGATAGGGCTATGGAAAAATAGCCAGCGATGTGGACCCGCAGGAATAAAACTTATAATTGTATTGTTTTATCTGCATTTTACCCTAAAACTCTTCGGATCTGAATGGGGGCTTTTTCCATCAGCCTCTTGAAAATTGTGCCCTACCTGAGAAATACTCAGGCTCTTTTAATGAAAACTGCATAAAAATCAGCCTAATAAGTCTGCAACTAATACTGGCTTCAATCTGGCTTGCAGCCCTTTAATACCAGGGGGTTTAAGAGTTAGCGGGAATTGCTGTGGAAAAATAGCCTGCCTGTGGAGATGTGGACAGAGCATGCTGCAGGAATAAATCACTTTTATGAATTAGGTTCTATTAACCCAGATCAAAATATATTATCTATTCATATAATTATGACTGCATTTTACCCTAAAACTCTTAACAAACCAAAGAAAGAACAAAGATGTTCCATAATGTAATGGGGACGCTTTTAATAACGGTATCATCTTCCTCTTACCACTATAATATGCCAGTACAGATCACAGTAAGCCTGTAAAAGATTGCGAAAGGTAGCTTTCTAAAGAACTCTTTTTGCAAAATTTTCGCTCTCAGGATTAAAAAACACAACTTTCTTATTATTAAGGTTACAAGGACGACCCTGCCCCACCATTCCAGAAACAATACCGGTAATCAACACCAGACAGTTTCGGCATGGATAACACTGCACTCTCAAATGAAAAGCCCGATCACTCCGTCGAGAGTGTCATCGTCAATCTCTCCAACCTGATCGGCGCTATTACTGAGTATCAGGACATCTCCAGCTCACTGACACAGGAGCAAGAGTCCCGCCTTGTCTCCTGCGTCAAGACCATGATCGAGATATCCTATGACCAAATATCGAAACGCCACGGCCATTGGAAAGAAGCCGGCCGAGCCCATGACGTGTATGTCCCGGCAGATACCACGAACTTCCGTGAAAAGGCTGTCATCCCTGATACCCAAGCCATTTCCTGCTGGCCATTTTCCGGAGAAAAGAAGTATCCTGATACCATCAGACTTATTGTTACCCGGGAACCCTCAGAAATAATGATTTTGGTTGATTTGCTGCAACACTCCCCTGCCTGGTTTTTTATGACATTAACGGTTGTCGGGTTAGCCGTGGGCAGCTTTCTGAATGTTGTGATCCACCGACTACCCATTATGCTGGAAAAACAGTGGCAATATGAAAGTGAAATGACACTTTTTCCTGATAAGGTTAATACGCCCCCCAAAACTTATAATCTGGCAATTCCTGGTTCTCAATGCTCCTCATGCCAGCATAAAATTAAAGCCTGGGAAAATATTCCAGTTATCAGTTACCTGTTTTTAAAAGGGCGATGTTCATCCTGTAAAACCAGAATATCGCTACGCTACCCTGTTATTGAATGTGTCAGCGCAGTCATTGCACTACTGGTCGGCTGGCAGTTTGGTGTGACCATAGAGACACTGGCTTATTGCATACTATCCTGGTGTTTACTGGCTCTCACCATGATTGATTTTGATAAACAGCTGTTACCTGACTCAATAACATTGCCATTAGTCTGGAGTGGGCTGATCTTCAACAGTTTCAATACGATTGTATCACTTGAAGATGCACTCTGGGGGGCTGTTGCCGGTTACCTTGCCTTATGGTCTGTTTACTGGGCCTTCAAGTTGATGACCGGGAAAGAAGGCATGGGCTATGGTGATTTCAAACTGCTGGCAGCGCTTGGAGCATGGCTTGGCTGGAAAATGCTTCCCCTGGTTATTCTAATGTCCTCACTGGTTGGCACCGCAGTTGCCCTTGTACTTATTGTTCTGAAGTTGCATAACCGTTCAAAGCCTATACCCTTTGGCCCTTATCTTTCCGCAGCTGGTTTTATCGCCTTGCTTTGGGGTGACCAGCTTCTTCAAATTTATCTTCAGGTTATGGGTATATAATGCATTCTCCAGATAATAGACCTTTTGTTGTGGGTGTAACAGGTGGTATTGGCAGTGGCAAATCGGCTGTTACCGATTTTTTAGCCAATTTAGGCATTACTATAATTGATGCTGATATTGCTGCTCGAAAGGTTGTTGAGCGCGGGCAACCTGCTCTTCAGGAAATTGCCAAACATTTTGGTTCTCAGATTCTTTTAAAAGATGGTCAGCTTGACCGCAAAGAGCTGAGAAATATTATTTTCGCTGAAGTTACAGAAAAAACCTGGCTGGAACAGCTACTGCATCCGAAAATAAATACATTGATCGAAGAACAGATCAAACAAGCCCCCCCTCCCTATGTTGTACTGGTTTCTCCTTTGCTAATCGAAACTTCCCAGCATTTGCTTGTCGATAAGGTACTGGTTGTTGATGTACCTGAATCAATTCAACTGACAAGGACGATGACAAGGGATAATATGACAGAAGAGCAAACCCACCGCATCATCAGTAGCCAGGCCAGTCGCAAGAAACGGCTGACCTATGCTGATGATATTATTGATAATAGTGGCAGCCTTGAAGACTTGCATAAAGCTCTGGCAATTTATCATAAGCAGTATCTGAAACTGGCTAGCTGCCTTCCAGCTTCATAGGATATAACTGGCCATTGTTTATCATTAGCGTGTGATCACAGAAACGGGCAAACGCTTTTCTATTACTTAGAATAACAAGTCCTTTATTATTCTCCCTGCAAAAGGCCTGAACTTGCTTGATCATGTGCAGGCTGTTTTCATCACTCAGGTAATCAAAAGGCTCATCCATAACAATCAGGTCAGCATCCGTTAGAAACACTCTGGCCAACATAAAGCGCTTCCTTTCACTCGATGACAAAGGAACTATATCGCTATTATCAATATGGTAGTGAAGCCCCTCATCAATTTGATTTATCTTTTCACTCAGCAGCATTCTATCTAACGCATCTATCACCTGGTCAGCGGAGATAGAGCTGCGACCAAGAGTCAGGTTGTCATAAAGAGTTCCTGTAAAAAATCGGTAGTAGGAAGATGAAAAATGGATATGATTTCGAATATCCCTGTAGTCAAAGTGCTCCACATTTAAATGGTTAACAATTATTTGACCACTGCTTGGCTCAGCAAGACCGGCCAGCATGCTGAACAGTGTTGATTTACCAGAGCCTGGTTTTCCATAAATATAAAGGCTATCCGGCAAATCTAGAGTTATATTGACGCCATGCAAGCTAAAGTAGCGATTCTGCGGATAGCTAAAGGCAATATCTTTAAGCTCAAGGTGCTTTATACGGGTAAGGCAAAACGATGCATCTCCTTCCTCAACAGGCATCTGGTAAAATTTATTTAAATTATCAAATAACATTTGTATGCGATTTGCATTAAATAACAAACTGGTTATGGATGCATTAGAAATAGCTTTTGCTGCCAGTAAAGAACAGGCAACCAGCTGTCCCATGGTCATCAGGCTTTCAGATACCCGGTAAGCGCCTAGCCCCGTCACTGCTATCAAAGAAAGGAACAAAATCAATGTAGAGATATGATTGATATGTGACGATATCATAAAATACTGTTTATGATCAGGCCTGTTATGCTGAACATAATCTGTGAAATAGCGTTCCATACCAGCCATTTTTATAAATGGGAGAGATTGCATAATCTCATACTCGAACTTTCTTTTTCTTCCATCAAACTCATATCGCTTTTGGATATAGTCACGCACCTTTGGCTGCAAAATAACATTAATGGTAGTAACCAGAATAATTGCCATTAAAGGAATTACAACAATAGCCCCACCAAACCATGCGATTAGGATCAGGGATAACAGCATGAACGGCATATCGATAACCGCAGTCAGGTGCAATAAACCAACCATTTGACTTAATGAACGGCCATATGTCACTAACTGGGTCATAAATGATGCCGAATTTGGCATGCTTGAAGGTTTCAAATTACACAATCTTCGAGTGAATTGATCGGACAGCTCAATTTCAACCTGAAACAGCCTATCACTTAACAAGTAAGATAGAACTGAGCGATTCACAAACCAGATAAGAACAAGAAAGACAGCAATAATCATCAATGAAGAAAGTATCCCCATAAAACCATTAGGCAATACTTTATCAAACACATTCATATTATAAATGGGTACAACATACATAAGAAGATTGGTTATCAGCCCGGTTATTATTAAATAGCCCCCATCTTTTCCTGTCAGCTGTTTAAAAAACCAAAGAAGGTCTTTTTCCTGCTGATTATTAATGTTTTGTTTTTGATCGAGCTCTGAACTACTAACTAAAACAAGAGGATGGTCAGAACTGTACTTCAAACGGCTTAAGCTAAAATCACTATGATTATTTAAAATTATGATGTCATGCTCATGATCAAAGCAAAATAACAAATCTTCATCGTTCAACTCTATTATTTCAAGAGCATCAATTGGGAATAACCGGGTGGTAAAATTCAGTTCCTCTAAATACTGACAGGCTCCATCAACGGTTAAGTGGTCTTTTTTGGCGACCTTATTGGTCAAAAAACTGACATTATGATCAAGTTGATACTGTTTTTTCAGGTAATTAAGCGCATTAATAAAACTGTCAGCGTTAACCAGGCAGTCTGCACCCACCATTTATTCTTCCTTGTATTATCCCGGCATTGGGTTCTGCATATCATCCATTATTTCAGAAAAACTGAGATCAAACACCGCCAATCCAAGATCTATCAGTTCCGTACCTTGAAGTCCATCTCCTCCCACTGGGGTAACAGCACCGCCATCAGGCACACTGGCAGCGGCAAATTCAAAGGTCTGAGAGTCCTGAATCTGCCCACTCACATCCACTTCATAAAAACGAATCCGGACGTCATCCATTGTTATCGACGCCAATGTACTACTGT
Organism: Endozoicomonadaceae bacterium; assembly: GCA_965224475.1. Classification (GTDB taxonomy): domain Bacteria; phylum Pseudomonadota; class Gammaproteobacteria; order Pseudomonadales; family Endozoicomonadaceae; genus Endonucleibacter. Next base: position 904,957 of record CBDCZK010000006.1, read on the forward strand.
TAATAGCAGCCGTAATTTCCACTGAACTCTGGTCTGCTGGAAAAGTTGCCTGTCCCTGCGATAAACGGGTATCACCATCCAATAGCTCGAAGTGATAGTTGGTATCAGTGGCCATACTGGCAGAATTAAAATCTACTGTAAACTGAATCTGTGCGTCAGGGCTAGCATAGGTCTGGGACTGTATCTGCGCATTATCTCCAGGGTCCCGAGGCATTGTCTGAATATCCGTATTGCCAGCAATAACCAGCTGATAGTCATGGTTTCCCAGGGCGCTGTTAGCATAATCAAGTACGCTGACCCCCTCACTCTCACTAAACCCTTCATTACCTACTGCCAGCATATAGTGACCCGTTGGCAGGTCTGCCAGAGAAATAATTGCAGAACTGCCTGAGGCAGGAATATCAACACTGTATGAACCCAGCTCCACACCTACCTGACCATTAAGCTCAGCACTAAACAACCTGAACCCTGATAACCAGCTGGCACCATCAGTTGTTTCAGCACTGAGGGTAAATCCTCCTCCCTGATGGTTCAGATACCACTGGTCGATGGAAGTAAAACCACTATTTTCAACAATACCGCCATTCAAGGTTATATCACTTTGGACCCCATCTTGAATCAGCAGCTGACTGTTCTGGATGCCGACAATATTCTGATTATCTGGTTGGTTTTCTGGCAAATCCACAATAATTTGAGTGTTGTCTATCACTGCACCGTAATGCCCTGCCCAATATTCAGCGTCTTTACCCCCATGTTCAACGTAGATATAGCGTACACCTGCACCATAACCACTAAAGGTATGGCTGACTTCCTGCCATGAGCCACTGGCTGTCAGCGTACCGGTATTAAAACTATCAATGACGGACTGAGAAGCATCCCTGAGTTCAACTCTAAAGTAATAGGAGTCACTGGTATTCGCTATGCCGAGATACCACTCACTGGCATAAATATCAGGTGCACTGTCAAGATCTTCTGTGCTATAGCCATTCGCCTGCAAATCAATGAGCTGATATTTGCGATCCCAGTCATAAGACGTAATAAAACCATTGATCCCTTCCTGGCTGGTACCTGTAATTCCCCAACCATTCCCCCCATTGGCTGAGACCGTCCAGCCTGACAGATCTCCCGTTGCTGCTGAGGGATTGGTAACCAAGTTGCTTCCCTGTAGGGGCTCATCAGCTCCTGATACCATCACCTGCACTGATCCAGTATCCTGATTACCAAAGTTATCACTGACCCTGTAAGAAAAAGAGACCTGTTCAGATTCCCCATCTGCAAGACTCTGGAAGTCATTACCAGTCAAAAATGAGTAGCTGCCATCAGTATTCAAGGTTACAAAACCTTTATCAGGCCCAGATACCAGCTCATAACTTAACGTATCACCTGCGTCATAATCACTGGCCTGCAACTGACCACTGGTATACAAATCATCTTCACCCAGAGACAGCACTCCATCAATGGCTATTGGGCTTCTGGTCACATTAATAACCAAAGAAGCTACAGCCTCTTCCTGATCACTAGCAACAGTGTATTGAAACTGCTCCGCCAGTAAGTCAAAGTCATAGCGGACCGCTTCAACTTCACTATCAGCAAGTACCCTGTTATAAATTCGGACGTCATCAATACTCCCTGAAAAATACCCCCCTGTCGCCTCACCATCATGAAATATATTGGTGCTGGCACTACCGCCATCAAGACTGGGACCTCCGATAGAAATATCACCCGTGTGACTGGATATAGCCTCACCATAAACATTACCTCCTGGAAAGGCTGAACCATCAAGGTAGGCTGTCAACGTGTTATTTGCATCGTCCAACACCAGAGCAACATGATGCCAGGCATCTTTAGAGAGCGCACTTATATCATGAGAAGCATAGTTACCATCCCATCCAGTCGTTTTGTTATAGGCCCCCACATAGAGGGTCTGATTTTCAATATAAATAGCAATGCCATTTACAGATGCGCCTTCTTCATACAGTATCTGGCGCCCGGTCAGACTGTTATTGCTGTCGAGGTTAAACGCAAGGCTGATTGAGCGGGCAGGCAGTGATGCCAATGTATTAATATCGGCACTATCAGGAATTAATACCTGACCATTGCTACCATCGAGGGTTATTGCTGATCCGGAAACACCAGCTGTATTAAACCCAGCATTACCTGACAAAGAAGCAGTGTCATTCTGGCTACCTGCAGAACTACTGTCTGCGACTGTACTACCAGAGCCTTCATCAAATTGCCAATGAGCAACAAGACTTGTTTGCAAATCAGAGGCAGTGACATTTAACGCAGCAGAGGATATGGTATCAGGGGTATAGCTCCATTGTCCCTTAGCGTTAATATTCAACACGCCAAAAGCACCTTCAATCCGACTGGTACCCGAAGCAGCAACAGCTTGATTATTAACAGACACCACTGAAATGGTCGAATCTGCATCACTGTCATTGGCAAGCACGCTCTGACTGCTCACCAGTAAACTATCTGGAACTGATGTCGTTGTCGCTTCATTGTTGACCAACAAGGGATCATCAACCGAGAGAATGGTCACAGTTACTGTTTCAGTAATGGTGCTGGAAAGCCCTGTGTCTGCTTCTGTCGATGTAGCACTATAGGTTATGTCAAAATCACCATTAAAATGTTGTGGGGGAGTTAATGTTAACTGACTGGCGTCCCAACCACTGATATTAATACTGCTTTCCTGGGCGGACGCTGTAAACGTATTGACACCATCAGATAATACCGCACCTGACGGGATGCCCGAAGCTGCAAGAGAGAATGACTCTGAACCATCCTGGTCGACCAGCGATGAATTGATATCTACAGCGACCGGATGATCCTCAAGGGCTGTAGCATAAAGCTCAACCAGTCCGATATCATTCAGTAGCCCCCCCACACCATTCTGGTCTGTGGCTTTAAACTCCAGTCTCATATCCGAGCCATTGCCAGATAATGTCAGTGAATGACTTTGCCAGCCAAATGTCCCCGAAGAACCATCAAGAGTTGCAACGGTATTCCCACCCCATATAACATCAATGGTTGAGTCTGAATACCCCTGTCTGGGAGAAAACTCAAAATTAAGCTGATAAACCTTTCCTGACTCTGTTGAAACAGTTCTGTAAATATTACTGTCTCCAGCAGCTGCTTCCACTTCGAGCACAGTGTTGCCTGCATCACTTCCACCATATGCAGTCTCAGGATTACGCTCTAATGTGCTTGATGGATTATCCGTCTGCCACCCTCCTGCATCCGTTTCAAAGTCTGATAAAAATAGTTGTGTATGATCACCCGGATTCAGCTGAGGCTCGTCGGCAACAGACGTGATATTCAGCGTCAAAGTATGTTCTTCACTGGCTAACTCACCATCAGTCACTCGAAAATTGAGAGTTTCTGAGCCATGCCTGTTAAGAAGAGGTGTGAATGTTAAATTACCAATATCTGCGACACTAATTTCCTGATTAGTGGTTATATCAGTACCGTAAAGTTGCAGGCTTCCTTCACCTGGGAGCTGAGAAATAATAACGCTAGCTAAATTATCACTATCTTCATCACTAAAACCAAAGTCAGCAGTTGAGAAATAATAACTACTGTCTTCATCTATCGTCAGATTTGAGTTAGTTGCATCTGGTTCTTCGTTTATATTAGTTATATTGATAGAAAAAGACTTGGTAATAGATAAAGCGCTATTGCCAATATCTGTAGCCGTTACATTAAAAGACAATGTATTCTGACTTTCAAAATCAAGTACAACACCTTGCTTTATATGCAAGGTAAATGTGTTACCTGAGCCTTGTATTTCCAGCTTATCTGCATCCTGACCAGTGAGCGTCAGACGTTCTAGTCCATACTGATCATCAATAATGGAAATATTTGCAACTTTGATACTTCCCAAAGAGGTACTGGTATTTTCTTGAACACTATTGGAAGAGAGTTTTATATCAGAAGGAGCAAAATTCACAATCTCTACGGTTAAAATATCCTGACCATTATCATTTAAACTAAAGTCATCATCATTTGATTCAGCACTGGAAAAAGAAGATAGTAATCCTGCCTCATCAACATCTAACACCTCTGGTATTTGGTCAATAGAGCTGCTACTTTCTGAGTTGTCGTTACTTGATTCACTATCAGCCGCCTCTGCTACCTCTGTATCTTCATCCCTAATACTGACCAAAGCCTCTATAAACGAGTCAACGCTATCCTCAGAAGACTCTGAATCAGAGGAACTACTATCTGAAGACTCTAGATTGCTAATCTGATCTTTAATTGCTGTATTTCCAATTGATGCTGTAGAAGCGGCTGCTTCAGGAGAATCTGGGGCTATATCTTGTTTCTTAGAATTTGACTTTTTCTCTACTACTAATGCTTCATCTTGCTGTTGTTCATCCTCATCGTCACTATCCGATACATAGCTACTACCACTCATTCCGAACTGTTGTAACGTTGGATCGAAAAAAACTTCTTGCTCATTAATATCTTCAACAATCAATTTATCAGAGGAAGTCATCACAGTTGCAACATTTATAGTTGCACTGACACCATCACTTTCTGAGTTTTGGGGCTTAGCCTGACCGTTCTCACTCATTGCAACCAACTCCTAAATTACAGTTACCAGAACGAGATATAATTATTTCCATTGAGACATATACAAAATCCATTAATTGGCTAAACAGCCAAATTCATATATGTCCTATTTCATGAAAATGCTTAATAACAGGTTTTAACAAATAGCTTATCAGGGACACATTACCTCTCTCGATGGTTCCATATAAAGTCATACCATATTTTAGAGGGTATTTTTTTCCATTAGATTCCAAAAAATTTTGATCCGGAATTACTTCTACACGGTAATAAAGTTCATCACCTTCCTCATTTACCCTATCTACACTAACACTATTTATTGTTCCACTAAGAATCCCAAAGATAGCATGATCATAAGTATCAAGACGCATACGAACATGTGTATCAGCCTGAATCATGCCAATTTTCTTAGCAGACACATTTAATTTTATTTTAAATTGCCTTGAGGAACTCTCAATTATTTCAGCAAAATTATCACCCCGTCTCACAAATGCGCCTTCCTGAGGATGGCTAACAAAACGAACAACACCAGAAACAGGCGCTCTCACGTAGGAACGCTCAATATAATGCATATACAGCTGAATGTTATTTTCTATATCTCTCAACATTTCATCATAACGTTCTATTTCAAATACTATTCGCTCTTCAAATTCCTTTTTAACTTTCAGAAGGTCTTTTTTATCACGAAGTAGTTTTTGCATACTATCAATAGTAAGCATTGATCCAGCTGCATTTTTCTGAACCAGTGAAAGCATTGCATCATTTTTTTTACTATCAACAGCAATTAAGTCTTCAAGATTTCTAATACTTTCATCATAATTCCTTCTTATTAGAAGAAATCTCTCAACCTGCATACTGAGAGCATCACCATCAAGTTTAACATCTCGCCCACCTTGTTTTTTTAGCAATGAGCTTAGAACATCGATCTTTTTTTCAACTTTTTCTTTCTTGCGACTCAATATATCAAGATTTATCTTCAATTCTTTATTATTAAGTTCTGCAATCACCTGCCCTTTCTCGACCACATCTCCTTCCGAGACAGTCACATTCTGAATAATTCCATCTTCAGTAAAGTCTGAATAAACAGGTGGGGTAAAAGGAACAATCTCACCTTGGGCACGAGTAAACACCTCAACCTTTATAAAAAAGCTGATAGTAATCAAAGTTAAGAAAAGAAGACCACTAACAAAAAGTCCTTTTTTTGCTTCCATAAAACCCACCATAGAATACCATTAAGTATAATAAATCCACGTATTTTTTCCCCAAGATTAAAGACCTCAATTCAAATAATAGGCTCAACATTAATAATTATTTGCTATTTAAATCAAGAATTTTATATATAATTATTAAAAGCACATGGAATTTAAATATTAAGGAGGCAATAAGCCTCCAAAATTATTTATAAATCAAACGCCAGGTTTCCAGCCATTAGTAACAGGATAGCGGCGATCCCGGCCGAACCCTCTTGGCGTTATTCTCACCCCTATAGGAGCTTGTCGGCGTTTATACTCATTAATATCAACCAGTCTTAGCACACGATAGACTGTTTCACGATCGAAACCTTCGGCCACGATAGCTTCTGCACTACAATCATTTTCAATATACATTTCAAGAATACGATCCAACTGATCGTATGGAGGCAAGCTATCTTCGTCTACCTGATCGGGGGCCAGTTCTGCTGAAGGGGGGCGATCAATCACCCTCTGAGGAATCACATAGCCCAAACTGTTTCGGTACTCGGACAACTGAAAAACCAGGCTTTTCGGAACATCTTTGAGAACATCGAAACCACCCGCCATATCACCATATAATGTGGCGTAACCAACCGCCATTTCACTTTTATTGCCAGTGGTCAGTACCAAATACCCCTTTTTATTGGAGATTGCCATGAGCAATACTCCCCGACAACGAGCCTGAAGATTTTCTTCAGTGGTATCTCGGCCATGTCCAACAAACTCATTACTGAGAGTTTCCATAAATGCATTAAACATGGGCTCAATGGGCAGCACCTTATAATCCACACCGAGAAGATTGGCCTCTTCTTCTGCATCTTCAAGGCTCATTTCAGAGGTGTAGCGGTAGGGCATCATAACAGCCTCTACCCGTTCCTTGCCCAACGCATCAGTTGCAACAGCCAGTGTCAATGCAGAATCAATGCCCCCTGAAAGCCCTAAAACAATCCCTTTAAAGCCATTTTTATTTACATAATCTCTCACACCCGTTACCAGAGCATGATAGACCCTTCCATGCATATCCAGCTCTACAGCTTGTGTACCTTCTAAAAAAGTACCTGATGAACCATCAAATTGTGTGAGATATAAGCCTTCCTTAAAAAACTCAGCACCGACAGCAAGCTTACCATTACTGTTCATAGCAAATGAGCCACCATCAAATACCAGCTCGTCTTGACCACCTTGCAAGTTCACATAGAGCACAGGCAGTCCTATTTCTAAACAACGATCACGAATTGTACTTCTTCTCAGTTGCTGTTTATCTCTATGGAATGGGGAGGCATTAAGGCTAACGATCAACTGAGCACCTGCTTTTTCAGCCGCCTGAGCTGGACCGGAAAACCACAGATCTTCACAAATACTCAGGGCAATCTTGACGCCTTTGCATTCAAATAAGCCAACAGCAGATCCAGGTACAAAATAGCGCTTTTCATCAAAAACCTGATAGTTCGGCAAATGTTTTTTGCTATAACGGCAAACAATATCACCATCCCTTAAAACAACTGCTTGATTCTCCAGTCCATGGGCCCCCATCGCTGGTAGTCCAATTACCAGATCAATACCATTGATGTCTCTAAGCCTGTTCAAGGCCTGCTCAACCCTGACTATTAAGCTAGGCCGTAGTAATAGGTCTTCTGGGGGATAGCCACACAGGGTAAGTTCTGGAAAAACAACAATATCCGCACCTTGCTCATCACGGGCCTGTTTAGCAGCTTCAATAACTTTCGAAGTATTACCATCAATATCCCCAACCATAAGATCCAGTTGAGCCATGACAATATTGAGTAATTCTGACATTGAGATGCCTGAGGTCTGATTAAAGTTAATAGTGGCGTAGTTTATCCTGAAGAGTGCCGGAGAGTGAAAGGTTTAAAAATCAGAGTCAAAATTATAATTCATATCTGATGCAGGGCCTTGCAGAAAATTCCCCTGCACGTAGTCAACGCCTAGGTGCCAAAGAGGAGCAAGCGCCTTGGTATTCTGAACATGGGGTATAATGATTTTTTTCTCCTTTTTTATGAGCTCCTGCAAAACAGCTTCAAACTCCTCGTTTTTGTTATCACTAATAAGCTCTTTGGTGAAACTGTTATCGATTTTAACAAAGTCGATAGGCATCGACTCAATATTTTCAAGGGGATTAACGCTACAACCAAATTCACTTATGGATGTAAGATATCCTTTTTCCTTCGCAGACTCGAAAAACGTTGAAGCAGGCTCACCATAACGCACCACATTGGTTTCGCTCAATTCAAGGGTAATAGCTGTAGCAGGTAGTTTAGCTACTTTGAGCATCTCATCCAGCCATGAAAAAAACTGCTCGTCATTAACAGCACACCCTCCCAGGTGGAAAACCAGCCTTGTATCACTACCTCCTTGCCTTTTTTTAACCAAATCTTTACTGGCTTCAATCAGCTGCCATCGATCTACACTTCTCCATAATGTTTGATTATCCAGCTTAGGCCTGAAATTGACGGCATCATGCTCTCGCCCCCGAATATCAGTCATTGTGAACAGTACTTCGTAATACTCTCCTTCAGACTCTTTCAAACTTACAATAGGCTGATAGTAAAGCTGCATAGCATTGGTTTTCATAGCCTGGCTCAGCATCATGGCAATATGCTTTTCTACAGATTTAACGACATCAACCCGCCTATTACGATAGAAAGATAGCTTATTTCCGCCTTCTTTCTCTGCTTGCTTGCAGGCATGCTGAGCTCTGACCAAAAGAGTTTGGGCATCTTTACCTGTATCACATAAAACTACAGCCCCCATACTCAGTGATAAGTTAAATGACTTGCCGTCAACTAACAGCTCCTTTTCTGAGACAGCATCGAGAATATCTTGAGCAATCTCCTGAATAGCTGTTTCCCCCCCGGCATTAATGAGCAGAAGATACTGTCCTCCACCTAAATTACTTCTGAGGTGCTCTTGGTCAAGTGTACGGTGAATTCGTTGCTCAATCTCACTCTCTATTTTCTGGCTGTATAAACTGCCTTTACCCTCGTGAACTTCACCAAGCCCATCAATAGAAGCATGTACTAGTGTTGACTCCCCTTTACCCGAAACCACCTTCTGATGATTGATATTAAGCTGCTCTACCAACTCTTTCTTACTCAAGAATTTGACAGTACTTTCTTTTAATTCCTTATTCACATTTTGAGACGAAGCAGAGGTTTCAAGTAGTTTAACCTGTAAGCTGAGGGTAAAACTTCCGTCAAAAGAAGTGGGTTTAGCTATTGCCTGAACAGGCAGTTCTTCTCCATTATCTAAAACAAAAGAGCATTGAAAAACAGATACAACCTGCCCCGTTTCCTCCAAATTAAATAAAAAGCTACCAACATCATCATGTTCTGACTCTTTTATAAGGCTGATAAAATATTTACCTATAAATGAAACACTTTCATCTGCTCCAACCAAGCTATTAAATGCTGGATTTACATAACGAATAATACCATCCCTGATATAAACAAATGCATCCACCCTGTCATCAAGCAGCATCCTACGCTGTTTTTCGGCTTCGTTGAGCACAACACTCATACGCCGATAATTTCTTCTTACATACAGGTTTTCTATTTCACGATTGGCAAGCAGTAATAACATGCTTTCATTTTTTGGCGAAACAACACGATGAACCCCTTTTTTCAGATATTCTAATCTTTCAGAATGATCTTTATAATCTATGAGCATTATTATTGGAATGTCTCGATTCTGATGTTCGATACTTTCCAGCAATGAAGAAAGTGTTAGCTCATTTGGTAACTGAGAAACAATCAAAAGATCCCACTTCTGTTTTTCCAGGAAAGCACTTTCCAAGCTATCAATAGACACTATATGGTGGGCACGGGTAACCTGACCAGCATCACGAAAAATGTTAACAATCCGGTCGGCCTCTTCCGCCTTGGGATCAACAATCAGTAGCCTGGTTGCATCTCGAATATCTTGTTCCATAGCCAAGTCTATTCCCGCTGATTAATACTAATCGTTCCAACTGCCTGTTCGTCTGCCGCGACTATCAAGGGTGAGGGTTCTGTTACCGCTATCACGGCTGGCCTGAATTCCCTGGGCAGTTGCCGTTAGCCTGATACATGGGTTAGCAACACCACTGGCACATGCCCCAACAGTAACACGGTAAAAGCCACCCTCAGTTGTCATTGTATTGGATGCATAACCAAGATCAGTAAGACGGCTTGTATATTCAAGGTTTGCAGTATAGTGACGCTCTTCACGCTGCATGGCTTCCAGCAGAAACGCCATGGCCTCTGTTCTTCTGGATTCTGTTACATAGTTGACATAAGAGGGATAACCAATACCAATAAGAATCCCTATAATGGCAACAACAATAAGTAACTCGATAATCGTAAATCCTTTTAAATTAACCTTCATGCACCTAACCTTTAAAATTCAGATAAAAACAAGATATTGTAAATTAAATTAAACACTTAGAGGATCTACAGAAAAAATGATATACCTATCAATTTAATTCTAGCAGTACAATCCAAACAATATGATCATGGTTTATGAATCAACAGAATCTGCTTTGAATTAATCTGCTTTTTGTTTTCAACAACCCCATCAGGCCATACAACAGTCAAACTATTTACGATTGTATCTTTCCCTAAACCAAAGTGACTTTCTATAGGGTTCTGAGAGATGTAATTATTCTCAACCATTACCTCTCTCATCTGTTTACCACTCGCTGATTCTATGTATATTCTAGCTCCAACGGCATGAATATTAGGCGCCTTATCAAGGAGTTTAACTGTCAAAAAATTGTTTTTATTGCCAAAATTATTTCGATATAAAGAGGCTTCCCCCTGATTATTGACAATTAAAATATCAATATCACCATCCCGGTCATAGTCCAGGCAGCTAATTCCACGCCCTTGCCCAGGATCAGCTATTGCATATTTATCACTCATCTCAGAAAAAGAGCCATCGCGGTTATTGATAAATAATTTAGATCTATTATCTAATGCCTGTCCGCGTACAAAGAGGTTATCCAGCTTTTTTCCAATATAATACAGTGGTTCTAAATCTTCTTGTTGTACAGCTGAAAGTTTGACTTTGATTGAGTCCCTGAATTCATCAAACGTGTCATAAGGCAGAACATCATGGAAACCCTCAATCTTTAAGATAGGGAACAAATAATGCAGGTCTTTTCTTACCTCACTGGGATCAAGGGGAAAACCGTTGGTATGGAAAATATCAATCCAGCCATCATTATTAAAATCAGCAGCACAAGCTCCCCATCCCCAACCCCCTTCTCGAATCCCTGCTCTATCAGTAACATCGGAAAAAGTAATTTTTTCCTTTCCCTGCCCATCATTTCGATACAACCTATTTCCATCCGCTATAGCTGCCATGTACTCAGATGGTTGATTTGCTCCCTCCACCGGTGATGAGTATATGCTGGTTACAAACCAGTCAAGATCTCCATCATTGTCAAAATCAGCTATCGCAGCACCCATACCATTTTGGTCAGTAATAACCTGCTTATCTGTCACATTCATTAAACGTGTATTATCTTTGTTAACAAATACTTGGCTGGTCATAAAGTCAGCTGTTGATATTAAATCCGACTTACCATCATTATTCAGATCAGGAAAGTTAGGCGTAAAGGTAAAGTCTCTTTCACCAAAGTGGCCTGTTAACCCAAACTGGCGTGCCCCTGGCTTAAATAGTCCATTCCCCCTGTTAAGCCAGAGGTGTTCTTCTTCTGCTTTGGAAGGCCTCGCCCAATGGGCTAAAAAGGCATCCAGGTAACCATCACCATTAACGTCACCAAAACCAGCGCCTATAGTAACATGCCCCACCCTAAAGCCAGGTCTAGTCACCCTGATAAAACGCTGGCCATCATTCAACAAAACACCCGGAGCTGAGCCGTAAATATTGCCATGAAATAGATCAAGCCAGCCATCACCATTTAGATCCACAAGCATTGGCCCCGTTATGTCATCAAAAGCATCAATTCCCCAGTTATTTTCAGCCGGCTGAAATTTACCATCTCCCTTATTTAAAAAGACCTTTGCACCCGCAGCATTCCCCTGGTTAATAACCAGATCAGAAAAACAGTCGCCGTTAATATCACCTGCCGCTACGCCACCAGAAAAAAGTAGGTGTTCCATAACAACAAGGCCATCATCTGTCAATGAAGGTTTTAATTTATTAAAATCAAACTGGCGATTAACATCTAATAAACTTCCGGTGGTCACATTGGTAAATCCTTTACCAATATATTTTTGATCCGTTAAATTGCAAACAGGCTGGTAATCAGTTTTTTGTACAAATGAAGCTATGACTTCCTCTTTTTCATCAAACTTAAGAACATTCAAATTAAATTTTGTCTTACTATTATCAAAAACATTTGTAATATTAGCTTCCAACCGATGACTATCTGCTGGTTTGCCATCAGGCAGCCAGGATTTAAGGCAGCTATGATCAACAACACATGGATCTGTTAATGTTTTTAAAAACTCTATGATATCACTTATGCTGCCATTATTAAGTAAAGGCATTTTTTCTATCCCTGCAGCACGTTTCTGTTTCAGAGCAGCAATGGTATTAGCACGGGCTTCAGGGTATTTAACATTCAAGCCTTTAAATTGCGGTAAGTGCTGGAGGGTAAAGTCAAAACTATCAATACTTTTTTCAGGTGTTAAATGATGTTTAATAACAGAATAGAGATCAATAAACGCTCCTGTGTGGCCATAGGGTGCTGTTTCCGAGACATTAAGCAATGTCGGCACCCTGAATGCGAACAGGTCTTTGTCAGCTCTTGTTACCGGGTGTCGCCCCAAGTCCTGGCCATAAACAAAGTTTCCACGGCCAAACTGAGGAATCGCCAGATTGTAGTAATTCTCGTTGGTAAAGAAATCACCGGAATGACAGGCAACACAATTTGCCCCACCATTATTAACACCTGAGTAAAAAAGTACTGCCCCTCTTTTTGCCGCTTCACTAATATGCCCTTTACCAGAAAGGTAACCTTTCCAAGGGTTATTCACAAAGACTTGGGAGCGCTGGTATTCAGCCAAGGCTATAGCTATTTTATTAAAAGTAATGAGTTCTTCTATTGGTTGCGATGGCTGATCAAATGCTTTACGAAAGCGCTGCTCCCAATCAGTATTTTTTAACTCTCCTGTTTTCCCCTGAAAGCGCTTTTCAAGGTATAGCCTGACCGCACTATTCCCACCAAAATGGGAAGAAAACCCCCTCATTTCTGCAGCAGCAATAACAGGAAAACGCGCCTGGGCCTGCAAAAGATTATCTCCAGCCAACGTGTCAGGCCCCCTGAAGATACTGTCAGGGGTTTTAAAAAGAACCTTTTTTTCAGATAACGAAGTATCTTTGCTTAGTAAGCCTTTATTCTCTTGAATAACGCGTTGGGCTATATAAGCGCCATCCTGCCATTTAATCGCTTCGACCCGGCCATCATAAAACAGTGCATGCTGATAAAAAGCCGTATTAAATGTGGAAGGGGAATTTCTTTCTACATTTGGTCCGCCATCCGCTTCAGGGTCGACATGATAATCACCATTATGCAGTCGCCCAGGACCAACAAGATCCATATCAATAGCCCCAACACCAACAGGTAGTGAGAGGCTATCACCACCAGCCAATTGGGGATGATGGCAACTTGCACAGGCAATATCAAAGTCAAGGCTAAGGCTTTTGCTAAAAAACAACTCGCGACCCAATTGAGCGACCCTAGAATAATTGATATCAGGAAGCTTATGATTTCGTACAGGGTTTCCCGTCAAACCGTATTTTTTAGTCAATGTAATGAGTTTTTTATCTAGCTCCTCATTGCTTTCAGCGTTCAGAGCATAAAAAGGAACCAGACCTCCCAACAAAAAGATATAAAACACTATAAATTTTTTATTATTCGCCATTTAATTGATATCAATAATTAGTGTCACTCATATGATAAAGAGCAATGTCCCAGCGGTATTTTCTTGAATCTGAAAGCAAGTTTCCTACAAATTTTATTAGCGCCAGTGGCCATGTCTCAAAGGCCCTCCTGGATTTTCTGGATCATTCACTGGCGTCTGATTCTCAATCATTGAAAATGGACATGTATCAGCTCTTGGGCTTTCGGATGTACCTGATACAACCCGACAAAAATCCACAGGATCAGGAAAAGTCCAGTCAAACTGCTTGATACTCCACCATTTGATAATTCCCCAATCCCAAAATCCATTATGCCCAGCAGCTCGACCAGGCAAAACGCCTCGCCAATAGTAATTAACATTTGTTGAACCCTGTGGAACGACAAAAACTCGTCCATCCCCTGGATTGATATCATCAGATTCCCACTTCCAACGTCTTCCACTGGCATCCGTATAGTCTACTCGACAACGAGCAAACCATAATATGTTGCCACTCGTTAAAATATGGACGAGAGCAACCCACACACCACCCCCCAGAAGATAAAGAGGGTTAAACGTAAAACCCGGTGCTACACAACCAAAGCGCCAAGGTTCTTGAACGGTAATTTCCCACCATGGAGGAATATAATATCCCAAATAAGCGGATAAAAGCTGTCTAGAAGGATTAGTACCCATTGTTTCAGGTATATCCCTTCTAAGCCAAAGCTCAAGATTCACATAACTAAGTTCCATGGTCATGTCAGACTCAGCACTTGTTGCAGGCTGTTCTGCCTGACTGCTTAACTGAAAGCGCCTACCGGTAAATTTAGTTTGGGGAAGCTTTGCCCTTAGATCTGAGGGCATATCAAAATCATTCGCAGAGTTATACAGTAATCTTGGTCTCTGGCAAATAGCATCATTATCAGCAGTTGAATCACAACCATCAGGAAACAACACTGGAGTCAAGCTTCTATTGGCAACGGGATTCCTTAACCAATCAGGATTAGTCTCAACGGTTTGATACAAACTATCCAGCTCAGTCCTGGCCGCTTGCTCTACCCTTAAGCGCTGCTGCTCGTTGCTAGCTTGCTTTTCTTGCAAATTTGCTGTTTCTGAAATTCCCAGCATGGTAAATGTTAAAACAGCAATAACAGCCATTGCGACCGGCAGAACGTATCCATCCATGGATCTCTTTTTTTCCATCTCCATAATACCCTGTTATAAAATTCTGCTTAATCAGTCTGACCTGTAGACCCTTCTTTCTCGCCAGCTGGTATCATCTCTATTGGTATAAAGTCGCTGAACCGTTGTAAAGGGAAAAAACTCCTTGCGACTATCACTTAGAGTAAAATTACCAGTTCCCATTAAATTATAAGTCCTGTCTCTTTTAGCAGAGCTCCCCCAAAAGTTACTGCCTCCTGCTAGGACCCCTATATGGACACTCCTAACATACATCCAATCAGTTACATTGCTAGCCTCACGGTAACTGGTAACAAAGGGACCACCTGAATCAGCATAACCATAAAGAACCTGTAGTCGTTCAATACCACTAACCATTAATTGCCTACTTCCTCTGGAAGAGCCATCTGCAGGATTGAAGCTCTGACAATAAAGCGCGTTATTACTCTCTGAATCAGTCGTGATAAAATATCGGTTAGCAACCACGTCATTACCTGAGACGGTATTACCTATACAATCCTGGCCACTAGTTGGGCTTAATACTATTGCAAGAGAGTCACTACTGGTTCCAGAGCCTTCTGATGTACACGTAACGCCACCACAACTTCCATTATAAAACAACGTATTATTGGCAAGCTGATAAGTAATCCAGGCTTCCTTGTTGACTCTAGAAGGATTGCCGCTACCAGGCCTGGTCTGTAGATAGCACATCCCAAGTTCTGAGGTAGCCGAAATGATGCCAGCACTGGAACTACACACACTACTTCCAGCATCTGGGGCTGATGAGTCTCCTACTGTTACACCAAGGTTAGTCAAGTCAGTCTGTTTTCCTTGCAAATATGTGAAGATATCATTAGTTGCAGCACTTTGATCAAACGTTCCGCTTGTATTTGCATTATTAAATTCTGTTTGTTTTTGATTGTATTGCTGATTTAATTCATTTTCCAAGCTATCGAACTGATCACTTTTTGTTTGTTCTTCTGTAGTCGGAGGGGTTCCCATACCCGCTTGAAAAAGATTCTTTGCAGTAACAAGCTCTGTAATTATATCCTGAAGAGGCTGCAGAGCATCAGTAACAGGATCACCACTTCCACCACTACCCCCTGAGCCACCAGATGATCCACCACCACAAGGATCACCTGTCGTCGTCGTTAACCCCGCTGGCAGCCCATCAACCACATAGACATTTGCCCAGGAAAAGCCAACGCAGCCGCCACTGGCATCACATCGAGCCTGGCAAGCGGGCAGTGTTAAATTGCGAATACCATTGCTATCTGTAGCCCCTGAAAAACGCTGGTTGTAGTAAACATTGTAGCTTCCTGGGCCAACCAGATCACCGCCACTACCCGCCTCACGGATATCCTGAGTCATCAGAAAAAAAGCCTGCTGTGCTCGCTCACGGGCAAGTGAGTGACTTTCGTGGTATTTACCGGCTACAAGGTTAGAAAAGAAAAGCTCAAAGATACCCTGAATGATGACTACAGATATCAGTGCCGAAATCATTAATTCAACTAACGACAAGCCTTTTTGTTTCACTACCACCTCCCTGTAGTCTGAAACAGAATATGTGCCCTACTGGTTTCAATTTTTATTCTGTAGCAAGAAAAATATTTGTTTAATTTAAAAAAGTGTATCAATGAACGGCATGACGCCTGTTACTATCATCTACACCACCATTGAGTGTCACTGTGCGTCCATTTGAAGACTTATCTCGTCTAGCCTCATCCCACGTTGGCCCATCAAAATCGAGATTCAGTGTTAAACCAGCCCCAGGAAAACTTGAACCACGCATTATATCAACAACCTGCCCCTGGCTTAGTGCTGTTGTATAAGTCTGTACCTCATCCAGCTGGCCCTCAAAATAGTCATCAATACGCCCTAGCCAGATATTGCTCTTGATTTTAACCGACGACGGTTTACCAGACGCTGTATGCGCTAAAACTCCATTTCGGTAAAATAAATACTGTGTCCCTCTTTTAACCCAAGCCACATGGGTCCACTGACCGGTAGAAAAGTAATTTGGAATGATCCCATGATGCCTGTTATTGCTTGAATCATAGCTATCAAAATGCAACCCACCACCTGAAGCCACCCACAACGAGGGGGGGCGAGATGTAGTGCTACCATCTTGTCTTCCAAAAAAGCCTCTATAACCCCCAACATTATCCGGGCGAACCCAAAGCGCTACTGTAAAATTGCTGCCAGATAATAAACTACCGGAAATCTGTAAGTAATCATTGCTTCCATCAAAATAGAGTGACTGCTCAATACTTAATAGAAGCGCATCAACAAATGTGGATTGCCTTTCACGGGATGGCGCTTTTGATTGCCATGAAACAGTAATACGTCCTCTTACCGTTGCCTGGGAAGCACAGGGATCAATCACAGCACCTGATGCTGTATCAAAACACATCATAGAGAGATTAAAACCATCCACATTATTATCGTTACAAAGTACTTGCTGCACATCATACTCTACCATATTGTCCTGGCCACATTGAGTTCCAACGCAGTTTCGCCGACTACCACAATATGTTGAGATGTTGGTTACCCCATTAATTTCTGTTTGGTAAAGGTCTAACAAAGGATTTAATTTGATTCTTTCCAGCATTTCTTCGGCCAGCCACATCGCTTGAGTACGTTGCCCACTATCAGTCGCAGCCGTTACACTGCGCATATGAGAATCACTGATCCATAAAAGGATCATGGAAACCAGAACAGCACTGACCAATACCTCGATTAAGGTAATACCGGACTGTTTTCTGACCTCTAATCCATCAGCACCCTGCTCTTTACTAGCCATAAAATCCCTATCAAATGTGTCTTAGCTAAACATGACAGATTTACATTCACCACTACCTTAACTTTTTATAAAAAATGTAAAAAATTCTTTCAGATCAACTATTTGAAGGCAAACATCAGAGATATCATTCTTTAAAAACCAGCAAAAGAGTGTTGCCCAAGCATCTTTATTGATCCAAAATTGCACCTCTATTTGTGAGCTAATAACTAATGTCAGCCACGATTATCCTATTTGTATCACTTATCTGTAAAAAATCATATGTGATTCTAAAACGATAGTAAGCATATTCTATAGATTGTACTCTGACTGCATTTCCACAACCACTCTATATTATTCAACAGCTACCATTATCAGAAGCTGTAGTTACCCTGCCACCTCCCTGTCTCTTACCAAAAATAGTAACGATTCTTCTTGGCCCATTGTTAACATTCCTAAGGCAAATAAGAAAACGGTTACTATTATTAAAGTCAACTTGTCCTCTTGCATTAAAAAAGATACCGCTGGTACTTCCATTCCAATTCACATTAAAGTCCGACGAGATATTATTATAAACTCGAAGAATTTGATCCCCACCATCAACCTGTTTATTACTATTATTATCCAAAAATACAATCCAGCCATCTCTCCAATTACTACCGGAATTACAGCGACTTCCTGCTGTACTTCGGCACACGGTAACATTCTCACTTCGCTTTATAGCTTCACTTCTGGCAAGGAGAAGCGAATTATGTAAACGTTTTTGAATATAGCCAACCCTGAAATCACGAACCAAACTACCCATAGATACAAATGCTGCTGATAGTATTCCAATAATTGCAACGACCACCATCATCTCAATAAAAGTAAAACCTGACTGTTGTGTTTTGACTTTATTTCTTCTCACACTTTCCCTCTTTTTTTATTATTCAATGTCAAATATTTGTCGCCATGACTGCCGACCAGATGATGAAAACTCATAGTTCAATTTTTTGGACTTAACACTTCCTCCAGGCCCTTGGGAAATAATACTCGACTGGCCATCTTCGCCATGATGAATACCAAAAGAAGCATTACCAATATTAAACTTTACTTTATTCAGCGAAACAGCCTCATCATTGTTATTTAAATCCTTTTTGCCAAGGACGGCTGTTGGCGTTGCAGTTCCTGTAAGGTAGTGAAGAGCGTATAAATAACTCGTTCCTTCTATTTCACAACTATCTGCCGGGGGCTGGTATTCATTAAAAAGAATCATCGAGAAAAAAGCATTGGCTTTTGCCAGACTTTTGCCAGAAGGGTTTACCGTATCTGCTAATAACTTGATTTTCCATCCTGTTTTGTTATTCATCACCTGTTTCAGCTCATCAAAACTTTCAATAGTTTCTCCACCAATAACAAGTTCGGAAATATTCCCACTGTTATTAATTCGGGTCTCACCTGAATCAAGAACCTCTATATTTGAAGTATCAACCAAACCGCTGAAGTCAACAGTGCCAAATGTATGATTACCCTCACTATCAACAGGTTCCTTTACACCATATAAAAACTGTTGGGTTAAGTCTTTATTATCATCGTGAACTAGCAAACGGCCAGTTCCCCCATATATCCAATAATTATTACCCTCTTTACGAAGTAAGGGCTCCATTAAAGCTGGCTGACCAGTAGCCATTATCACATTAACGCTGGACGTAGAAAGTGTACTGCCAACTTGTAACCTGAATAAGTCACCAGCCAATACTGACTGGCCAGTTTGAACTGAACCAAAATAAACCGCATCATCCTGATAATCCAGATTCCAGTCGACTACTGACATCGCCCCACCATATCCCCTTTCCTTTGAAGTCGTTAGAGGATCCAGATTGGTAACGAAAGAGCGTGTCTTTAAATCGTAAGCAAAAATATGCAGGTTTTGATCACTGGTTGCTTTATCCAAGGCATCTCTTATTCCCTGTTCGCCATTGCCCGCTGGCCCCGATGCAAAAACAAGATACCAATCATTCTTTGCAGGGCTATTCCAGTTATTATCCACACCCGCGACTCTTTGTTTAACTAATGCAGGTTTTGAGATGGTAAATCCAAGTGCCGGTTCAGTAATTTCGGCCAGCAATTCTGGAGGCTTTTCAGGGTTAGTAATATCCAGCACAATATAAGCCGAACGCATGGTACGGCTGGAACCCCCTACCAAGGTCCCTATTGGGCCGCCCCCCAGTCTCATCCCTATCACGAGGATCGTTCCCCAGCCACCGGGGTGGTCATCATCCGGATTGAATATATTGACATCAAAAGACTGGGGCTCTCCATCCATATAGTACACATGGGGGTAATCTGTCTCAGATAGCCAGCGAAGATGAGGTAAGAGGTTCATAGGTGCGTAGGCCCATAACTCATAACCAAGTGGATGACTTGTTTCAGCTGAACCACCAGTGGTCTTGTAGCCATGGTTAACGGAATCCCAGAATCCACCATTAAACGCATGGATCAAACCATCATTCGCACCGACATACACCATATGACGACGATTCTTATACTTTTCCTTAAATGCCTGAAAGCTCGTATCGTTATAAAGGGCATCAAAAGCGCTATCTGGCGCAGCAACTAAAGCAGGCGTAGAGTGGACTATATCACCTAACCGCCATACCTCATCATTGCCATCATAATCATAATCAATGGTTCGGGGACGGGTCCCTGAAATTTCCTCCCCCCTGATATAGTTAACAACATTAGCAACCTCATCTGCTGCTATACCGAGGTAGCCCTCATTACCAGTAAAAGTGGGGGCTATAAATGGTAAAACCTCCCCTTCATCAACAGCACTATCATTATTACTATCAAGCCATGTCAATATATGACGACCTCCAGAGGCCTGAGCACTGTATGTTCGCTGATTAATACGGTCAGTAATCTCTGCAAGGGCATCACGGGCATCCCATAATGTCTTTAAGTCATGTAGGGGGCGAAGCGGTCCTTCAGCTGTTTTATTGTCATCACTCACACTATACCGCTGTATTTTAGTCTGCCGGGTATCCTGTTCAAAAACCAACTCAACGACGTTATCGGTCGCATAGTCATCCAACTGCTGGTTCTGATTTGAATCCTCACGGAGCCACCCTTTGGAATCAATAAACAAGGCATGTAGTAAACCACCCCAAGATACAGAGCGGTTGTTTACTTTTAGTTCGGGCTGGAATAGTGCCTGATAGATAACGCCAACGCCTTTACGATTATTGGCCACAAGAGCAGTATTCGTAGCTGAAGCCAAGCCAATGGAAATATCCTGCAGTACCTGTCCTAATTGGTACTCTAATAATGATGGATTGCGGGCAAAAAAGTAGTTGTCAGGCAGGCCATCTGCTCCAATTTCTCCTGTAGTGTTATTCCTGCTATCCCACTCACGGTTATCTCCAACATCAGGAGCGCCATCACCATTAGCATCATAACCAGGCGTTCCATCGCCATCTTGATCAACAAAACCACCGTACTTAGCTGCAAACCAAAGCGGTTTAGGTAAAAGTGTTGCAGAACTACCCGTAGCATTAAATATCGTTGCAACAGCCTGCCCCTGGCCCTGGCTGGATTGATTACCCGTATCTACAGCCAGAGGCAAGACAATACCATCCTTGTCTGTTCCCGATACGGTATAGGAATACCAGGTTTCAGCTCCGGCATTTTTTGCTTCTTGCCTCACTGTAATCTGTACCTGAGACTCACCAACTGACGGCGAGCAAGCACTCCCTATACAGTATTCAATACTGGAGCTGGCATCATAATCGTAATCATTTCCCCACAAAGAATCTTCCCAGGTAAATAGAAACTTGCCGCTTTTCCTATCGTCTGCAAGTGACTGTACAACAACATCCGTAAGGGAACATTCACTACGATTGCTATGTGCCATACAAATAGGTTGAAACGTTACTGTTTTTCCTCCTACATCCAGAGAGAATGAAGGGACGTTATCAGCTAGCTGAATGGCATAGGTTTTAACAGTCTGTTTGCCATTAAGGTCTGGTCTTAGATCATGCGTTCGGCCATGCCAAGGCAGACCGTAATAGCCGCCAGCAAGCTGAGGTTGCTCTGAGCAGATACCTTTTACATCAGACAGTTTGCTAATTTCAGTCTCTTCACACTGCCTGCTACCCCCGGGCTTATCAGCAATAACAACACCGGGAATACTCACGCTGGGATTAGTCTGGGCCTCTTTTTCCCCCATCTCATCTGTCAGTTTATGGACGCCTGCAACACCATTAATGCCAGGAATATCATTAGCAGAACCGAACTGATCAGTATCAAAAGAATTTAACCCGGTAGAAAGCAATATAATTGAACAGTTCGCACAGGCATTATCAGCAGTTTGCGGCTTTACCCAGTCCTCTTTACTAACATTCGCGTTAAAATAGCTATCTTTATCAGTATCATACTGAGGAGATGGTTTGTCCTCGCCTGAAAAGTAGCGAAGTGCTTCCAGAAACATTTCAGCAATAGGGTTACCCCAATTACTGCAGTGACGGTTTGAGGTTGTTGAACGGCTGGCATTACCAGTAAATGTTCCTACCGATATGCCATAAGTGCTGCAATCCAGGTACTTGCTTTGACTGTAGCTGTATTTAGCGATACGAAAAGCATTGATATTATGAATAATACCTTTTACTGCACCGTTAAAAACCCCATTACTTATGTTTATCTCATCTTTCGATGTATCACTGTTTCCAGTCAATTTGGAGATATTCTTTCGTAATAATCCACCAGAAATATTTTTGTCATAACTTCCGCTGATTAAACCAAAGCGAAGATTGCCATCCTCCCCATAACGTTGCAGCAGACCAACCGGTTTATATTTCCCATCCTCATAACTTTTACAATGGCTTGAATCTTCAGCCCCCTTTCCAGCAACACAAGATTTTATGTAGACATTATGCTCTGCAAGTTTTTTAGAAGAAGGTGGGCTGTTTTGAGCCCCCCACTGACACTGCCTCACTTCAGTAGAAGCCCACCTGGGCCAGGCTTGTGATGCAACCCTGACTACAGGGGCACCATCTTGAGAAACAGCCAGATTACATAGGCTAATAGCACTTTCATTGAATGGTGTTAGATTTTTAACTGGAACTTCAGTCGTTCCGCTGTAAACCTTAACAAAAGCGTGAACGTCGCGAGGTAAATAAGCTCTTTCTAAAATAGTTTGGTTTTTCGTATCTTTAAATCGCTTTCCCCCAAATAAAACTTTCCTCAAAATATCAATCCGGGACATTGTTGCCCAGTTCAGAAAGTTGCCACTCCAGGGCGCTGAACTGGTTGTACAAAAATGTTTGTTCGTCCCAGTTGCCAGTTTTTTTGGCTGGAACCGGTTCTTTGATGTGCTGTAGCTGTAGCACCACGCGCTATTAAAATAACCAAGGTAATTAAACTTATCGTTGTAACCCGTATCCAGCTTTCCATCCGCATTGAGGTCAGAAAAATCACTATACGCTTTTTTAAAGAGTTCATGATCAACTGACATAACCAGCATAACCAAAGGATCAGAGGCCGGACTCATTAGAGGCGGTTTTGCTGAATAAAGTGCTGAGCTGGGTTCAGCATCAGCATGGCCGGAGGTCATAAGAAATAGAATCAAGCACCAACACAAAGATCGCTTATTCATGTTTCACCTCCCTGTTATTTCAATCCTTCAATGACTATTTTTCTTATAACTACTTTGTAACATAACCTTTGATTTTTCTGATCCCCCAGAAGCCAATGCTGTTATTCGAAAAAACTGTGACCACTCATGGGGAATAGTAATATCAGGGTCAGGACCATTAGGCTCTCTCGGCAAATAACATAGAAACTCAACAATATATCGGCCCTTGACTAAAACACCTTCTATATCCAGTAAAACCTCTTTGGTTCTTCCACTACTATTCCAGAGAGAACTCTCTTTCCATGGGGAAGCTGTATTGCTATTACAGGTTCCGACATCAGTAGGGTTAGAACCACTAAAACACAGCCCACTGTTACAGGACGAAGTAAAATCAGTCAATATTAACTCAGTGCTTTCAACAAACTGCTCGGCTTCGAGCAAAGCAGCCTCTGCAGCATGAAAAGCCAATTTTTGGTCCCGATAATTGCCCGTTATCTTTTCTTCCAGGCTGGAAGAGTTAATTACGGCGAGTCCTGCAATAGTCAGAACCAACAGCAGAACCAAGCTAATCAAAAGCACACTTCCCTGTTGCTTCATTTAATCTACTCCATTCCTAAGACTTACCGTTGCTACAAACGCTCGGCGAATATAGCGATCATCAGGTAATACCTCTTTCCCAGAAAAAAAATACCGTTGTGGCTCTGGTGCAGTTTCTCTAAAACTTCTGGCAAGCATTTCAATTTGAACACTGGTTATATTTTTCCAATCTTCACTAAACAATCCAATATCTAACGATGAACGATATTGATTAGCCACACCATCCCCATCATTATCATATCCATATAAAAATCTCAGAGCCTCAATACCTTCTACAAGTGCTTCAGCTGAGTGCTTATTACCAGCTATCGTCTCCCCTCCCCGCTTACGATAAAGTGTTGGTACACCATTGCTTTCACGAATGTAATAAGCTGTCGATGAAATTGCTGCCAACTGAGACTGACTATGATCAAAAACGTCAGAGTCAACATTTCCTTCCTGACAATTAAAATCACCTTGCAAAAGGCTGGTACAATTGTACAGAGAGCCACCACTAGCAAAAGGATGAGAAACCAACAAACCTCCGGTATCCGTACCCGCAATAAACATTGAAACCTGCTTGCACCCCTTTGCCATTAAAGCCAAAAGATCACCTTTATTAAAGGAATGATTACTAATCAAGGTGACTATCGCATTTTCTGTATCATGGGCTGAAACTGAGAGTCGATTCTCCCAATCGACCCAATTCACGATGATAGCTTCAGAGCGCGCGCTAGAATCAACAATATCCTCTGTATTAGCACCGGAGGGAATTCCTAACACCCCTTTATCTACATGGGTCATCCATAACCGATCTTGCTGCGAGGAATAAAGTGCATTAGCCAGAGTTGTCCATGATGGACAGCCTGTATAGCCTGACATTCTAATCTCACGAATAAGCAGATCTGTTGCGGCCCTGGCATTCCCCTGAAGATGAGATAGCTCATCCTGTAATGTATAAGTCTTATTAGTTGATAGAAATAAACTGCCAACACCAGTAATCAGAACCATTGCTAATAATAAAGCAACCATCAGCTCAACCAGAGAAAAGCCCCTGCTTGAGATGCTCATATTGCACCCCTGAGCACAATATCACCTGGATTTATAGCGCCGACATCATTCTGAAATTGAATTTTTATTTCATATAAACGCCCTGTATCGACTGTTTGATAGGTAATCTCTCCGGTGGCATCAGGTAATTGACAAATAATCTGGAACTTCCACTGTTTAATATCATATTCTGCAAGCTGCTCGGGTGTGCAAACAGCTACTTCACAACTATCCGGATAATAGGTTTCTGTGCACAACTCAGGGTTCTCAGCACTGGAGTCAACCAAGTAGCGGTCTGTTGTTAACGCAACCACCTGATTTAAACGAATCCGATCCAGTATATCCGAGGCAATAATAATTCCCTGAGAATGGAGATAAGCAATTTGATTATATTGAAGGCTGCGGCTATGGAGACCAGCCATCCCAAGAGCACCAATGACGATAACTAAAAGCGAAACCATCACCTCAATAAGCCCAAAGCCTTTCTCACTTTTATTAGTGACCATGCTTCCCTCCTTCGGCTAATGAGACTTGGTATAATTGATAGGATACATTTTTAATTATTTTTGGAACTCACCCTAGCATTCATCCAGTTCTATCACTCGCGCCCTGCCCGTCAGGCTAACTGATATAGAGCGACCATAAGTTTTATCAGACAAAACTTCACATACAGTAAAGCTGCCCGCATCCCTTGCCTGGCCACGGCTATCAAAACGCAAATAGTGCCCTCTATTCCAACTGACCTGAACATTCTCAGATTGTGCCCCGTAGACCCTGACCAATTGATCATCTTCATCCAGGCTGCCATTACTGTTGGCATCAGTAAAAACCAACCAGCCAGAAACCCAATCGCTTCCTTCATCAGCACACTCAATACCCGTTGTAGTGCGGCATAAACTGGCAAAAGCTCCCCGCTTAACGGCCTCACTACGAGCTAGCTGTATACTGCCATAAAGTTGTTGGGTTAAAGCTGTAATGCGACGATCTGCAAAAATGGACTTCATAGCCGGTGCAGTTAGAGCAACAAGCACCGCTGCAACGGCAAGGGTCGCAGCCAGTTCAGGAAATGAGAAACCTTTGATCAAAAATCCCAGTTTCATACAATCCTTTGCCTTAAAAGCTTTTAAATACTATCTAAATTAAATCTAGCTGTGTAAATGAAAATAAGCCCATTATTCCGAGTGAAAAAGGTCCAAAAAATGCCATTTCAGATCATTTGAAGAGTGATTAACAATAAAAGCATAAAATAATACTTTATTATAATTTTTTATTATTAAATAAGAGGCACGGAGAATAGAACTGCTTCTCAGTGCCAATTCAGCTTTGGATTCGGTTGACAGGCCCCTAGCCTTTTTCCAGGAAAATCCGCGCAGTTAACTGATGAGACTGTCCCGATCCAAGCTCAACTGGTAATTGTGGAGCCGTTGCCGTTTCAACACATACCATTGAAATAAAATCGGATTCAGGAATATCGGCCATTGTGGCTGCCAGATCCGCACCTGGATTCCAAACCACAGTGCTATTACTACCTTCTTTTTCAATCATTATTGTTCGGTTCAAACCTGGATCATGAATAGCGCAAGTTGTGGATGTATTCAGGTAAATTCGATCTACCTCTCCACTAAGAACGACATCACCTTGCTGAATACATTCACTTTGTCCGCTCGCAGAATCATCGTAGCAAGTGTTATCAAGGCCAGAAATAGTGATATGCTCAACGTTTGAGACAGCAAAGTAGCTATGCAACGCTTGACTTAAACGAATCACTTCAGCGCCATTGTTTATCGTGTGCAAGCAAATTTTCAAAGCTTTCCCTACTACTATCTCCAACTGCAAACTGGCTTTTACCGCGCCTTTCTCATCAGTAGATTCAGCAGGAATTCGTGTCAAACACAGCCTTGTATCACCGTCTTCAAGGGCCTCAGCGGTAATCAATTCCCAGTTGCTTATCCTGGCATAGCCATGGTTAGATCCACCCTCTTTTCTTTTGCCAAACCAGGGCCAGCAAACAGGAATACCTCCCCGGATCGCCGTCCCCTGCTTAAACACTGCAGTAGGGCTCAGCCAGAGCAGATCTTTCTCACCATGGGGCTGGTAACTCAGGAGCTGACCACCATAGAGTGACACAACAGCAGAAGCATGAACGTTTTCAACCTTTAAAACAGGTTGACCACTGATGGTCTCTTCTACAAATAGAGATGGATCAATACGACTCAAAATGAACTCCCCAATCAAGCTTCAATGGCTTTTAGCCTTAATTCCCTAGGCATTGTGAAGACTATATTCTCCTCTTTGCCATCTAACTCCATAGCAACCTCGGCACCGAGTTTCTGTAAGTGTTCAACCACATTACGAACCAAAACCTCTGGTGCTGAAGCACCTGCAGTAATGCCTACCGCGGTTTTACCCTTCAGCCAGCTGGCTTTAATATCATTGGCATTATCAACCAAATACGCCTCAGCCCCCTCTCGCTCTGCCAGCTCCCTCAAACGGTTAGAATTGGAACTATTAACAGAACCCACCACCAACACCAGATCACACTCTTCAGCCAGTATACGCACAGCATCTTGACGATTCTGGGTGGCATAGCAAATATCATCTTTCCTCGGGCCCTGAATAGCAGGAAAACGTGCCCTTAGTGCATCAATGACACGGGCAGTATCATCCATGGAGAGCGTTGTTTGCGTAACATAGGCCAACTCGTTCGGGTTATTTACCTTAAGCTGACTAACATCCTCTTCATTCTCAACGAGATACATATGGCCGCCTTTGGAGTCATCATATTGCCCCATCGTTCCGACGACTTCAGGATGACCTTGATGGCCTATCAGTATGCACTCCTTCCCATCACGGGCGTACCGCACAACTTCCATATGCACTTTCTTCACCAAGGGGCATGAGGCATCAAAGACCTTCAGCCTCCTTCGTTCCGCTTCTTGCTCTACAGCCTTGGAAACACCATGCGCACTGAAAATAACAATGACATCATCAGGTACTTCATCCAGCTCATCGACAAAAATAGCCCCTCTGCGCTTCAAGCTATCCACAACAAATTTGTTATGAACGACTTCATGTCGAACATATATGGGAGGTCCAAACACATCCAGTGCTCGGTTGACAATCTCTATAGCTCTGTCGACCCCGGCACAAAAGCCCCGCGGATTCGCTAACCTGATTTTCATAACTGGCTCTTAAGGCCAGGGGATGTAACCCCTGGTCTGGTTAAAATAGTAAACTCTGGGGAATAAAGAATAGGGTCAAGTCTACTCGACTTCCAGTATCTGCACTTCAAAGAGCAGATGCCGACCGGCCAGTGGGTGGTTGAAATCCACTGTTACAGACTGATCATCAAAACGGTTAATAACACCTGGCAATTCATTCTTAGCTGCATCAGCAAAAGAAACAACTAAACCATCTTCTAACTCAATAGACGAATCAAAGGAACTGCGAGGTAAAGTTTGAATATTTTCAGGGTTTGGCATGCCAAAGGCATCGGCAGGTGCAATTTGAGCTCGCTTGCAATCACCGGCAGTTAAACCAATTAATATTTTTTCAAAACCTGCAGGTAAACTGCCATCACCAACAGTCATAGATGCCGGACTACTATCAAAGTTGCTATCGACAATGTCACCCTCATCAAGCTTGAGAGAAAAATGAAAGGAGATTCTGCTTCCCTCTTTAATAGATACATCTGGCATATTTGCTTTCCTTCCCATCAGCACGTCAGTAAATTAATCTCAAACCGTTAGAGATATTTTTTTATTGTTAAGCCTTATGTTCGCGAAACATATCCAGAATCAACATAGCTGCACCTAAAGTGATCCCACAATCTGCCAGATTAAAAGCTGGAAAATAAAAACGATCATAGTGCAGCAATATAAAGTCAACAACATGGCCATGGGCCAGGCGATCATAAAGATTACCCAGAGCACCGCCCAAAATCAGCGCTAGCGAACAGGCCTGCCAGGCCTCGTGACGTCGTAAGCGCCTTAACCAGCTGACCAACATGACACTCACGACCACTGCAACAGTGCTCAAAAACCAACGCTGCCAACCTGACCCTTCACTGAGAAAGCTAAAAGCTGCACCAGTATTATAAGCCAAAGTTAATGAAAAAAAGGGCAATAGCTGTATCTGTTCATACAGGTGAAATTCCTTAACCACTAACAGCTTAACTGCTTGATCCAGCACCAATACCAGACCACTCAGCCAAAGCCAGTGCAACATGCCTGACCCTTTGTCTTTCATACTTTGAGCCATCCCTTACATAAGGAGCTATGAATGATAAACAGCCACGCTCCCTGATCTCTAGATATAAGTCTACCAACCAGGAAGAAGCTAACCTGAATGAAAAACCTACGATTTCATTACAATATATTGGCTGTTCACGTCACATTCCACCCTAAAAGCAGAACTTTAAAGGCAAAAGTTGTTAATAGTATGCCTGGTAGTAATCTGGCGGGTATTGCAACTTACCGAAACTTTCACAAGTCAAGATATTTACGCACCGGCATCATAAACAAAAAAAGCCTGGTATCACCCAGGCTTTTTGATTTTTTAACTAATAATTAACATGACAGTATAATCAAGCAAACTGCCTTTGCTCCCCTTCTCCCCCAATATTGTCAATACACCTGCCACAAAGTTCCTGATGACGGTCATCACTACCCACATCTTCACGACGATGCCAGCAGCGAGAACACTTTTCATGCTCCGATTTTGCTACGGCAACTTTCAGGCCTTCCACGTCAGTTGCTTTAGCATCAGTAGCTTCGGATATGTCTCGGATATCTGCACGGGAAGTAATCAAAACAAAGCGTAACTCTTCACCCAGTTGTTGTAACTGCTCTTTCAGCTCGCCTGAAGCATAAAGAGTTACTTCTGCCTCAAGGCCAGCACCAACAGCACCTTCACTGCGAGCCCCTTCCAGCGCCTTATTCACAGCAGTTTTCACTGCCATTACTGCTTCCCAATACTCATGCCCCATTTGGTCACCTGCCAGGGAATACAGCCCTTCATACCAGGTTTCCAGGAATATGGACTGACTACGATCACCTGGCATAACCTGCCAGATTTCATCAGCAGTAAAGCTCAACACCGGCGCAATCCAACGGGTGAACGCTTCAAGGATATGGTACATGGCTGTCTGGCAGCTACGTCGAGCCAAACTATCAGGCTGGGTGGTATATTGGCGATCTTTAATGATATCCAGATAGAATCCGCCCATTTCCAGAGCACAGAAGTTATGAACTTTCTGATAAACATTCAGGAAGCTGTAGCGATCATACGCATCCACCACTTCCTGCTGAAGACGGTGAGCCTGATCCACTGCCCACCGATCGAGAGACAGCATATCATCCCACTTCACCAGGTCTTTGGCAGGATCAAAACCATTGATATTTGATAACAGGAAGCGCGCAGTATTGCGTATACGACGATAGCTGTCTGCCGTCCGCTTCAGAATATCATTGGATACGGTCAGTTCTCCACTGTAATCTGTAGCCGCTACCCACAGACGCAGGATATCTGCACCCAGGCTATCAAATACTTTCTGGGGAGCTATTACATTACCCAGGGATTTGGACATTTTCCGGCCATTGGCATCCACAGTAAAACCATGGGTCAACAACTGCTTATAAGGAGGCACACCGTTGATAGCAATACCGGTTTTCAGCGAAGACTGGAACCAGCCTCGATGCTGATCAGAACCTTCAACATAGATATCTGCTGGTGACTGCAACTCTTCTCGACGACCTAATACTGAGAAGTGAGTCACACCGGAGTCAAACCAAACATCCAGGGTATCTGTAACCTTGACATAATTTTCAGCATCGTCTGCACTGAGAAGCCCTGCTGGTTCAAGATCGAACCAGGCGTCCATTCCCTGTTCTTCAACCCTTACAGCCACTTTTTCGATCAAATCAGCCGTATCAGGATGCAGCTCTTCTGTTTCCTTATGGATAAACAGGGCAATCGGTACCCCCCAGGTACGTTGACGGGAGACACACCAATCAGGACTCTGTCCCAGCATGGACTCCATGCGGTTACGACCCCAGTCCGGGGTGAACTTCACATCCGCTAGGGAAGCCATGGCATTATCCAATAGCTTCTCTTTAGTCATAGAGACAAACCACTGAGGTGTGGCCCGGAAAATCAGTGGCGTCTTGGTTCTCCAGCAGTGGGGGTAGCTATGATGCAACTTATCTTGAGCAAGTATACGACCACGCTCTTCCAAAATAGCAACAACCTTCGGGTCAACTTTGTAAACATGCTCTCCCGCAAACAACTCTACCTGACTGCGGAATACACCATTATCATCCAGATAATTTAGCGTACCAATACCATTGGCTCGACCGACGTTAAAGTCATCAACACCATGATCTGGTGCAGTATGAACGCAACCTGTACCGGCATCAGTGGTGACATGGTCGCCAAGAATAAATGGAATAACCCGGTCATAGAATGGATGAGATGCTTTTTGACCTGCCAGGACTGAGCCCTTGGCACGGGCAACAATCTGATATTCCTCTACACCATAACGAGTCATAGCACTTTCAACCAGCGCTTCAGCCAGAATCAAACGTGCCGGTGCATCATTAACATTACACTGAACAAGGGCATAGTCCACATCAGCGCCAATGGAAATAGCCTGGGAGGAAGGCAGTGTCCAGGGAGTTGTTGTCCAGATAACTGCTGCGACCTCACCTTCACCTTTTTCAGAGGCTTGCTCAAAAGTAAAGGTATTCAGAACTGCCTGTTCATCAATAACGGCATAACGAACATCTATTTGGGTCGATGTCTTATCGTGGTATTCAACCTCAGCTTCAGCCAGGGCAGAGCCACCAACAACACTCCAATAAACAGGCTTGTAACCTTTTACCAGATGACCATTTTCAGCAATTTTTCCTAAAGCACGGATAATGTCTGCTTCAGTCTGGAAATTCATGGTCAGGTAGGGGTTATCCCATTCTCCGAAAATCCCCATCCTCTTGAAATCTTCCCGCTGGCCATCGACTTGCTTCAGAGCATATTCACGGCATTTTTTGCGGAAAGTCTTGAAGTCAACTTTATCACCGGCTTTACCGATCATGCCTTCAACTTTATGCTCAATCGGCAGACCATGGCAGTCCCAGCCAGGCACATAGGGAGCATCAAAGCCACTCAGCCCTTTGGATTTAACGATAATATCCTTAATAATTTTGTTAACGGCATGGCCGATATGAATATCACCATTAGCGTAAGGAGGGCCATCATGGAGAATAAATTTGTTGCGCCCTTTATTGATCTTGCGAATTTCTTCGTAGAGATTCATGTCATACCAGCGCTTAAGCATCTCCGGCTCGCGCTTGGCCAGATTGCCGCGCATAGGAAACTCAGTATGCGGCAAATTTAGTGTATGTTTGTAATCGGACATAGTTGTTTACCAGAATCTCTTCACATCATTCAGCGTGATCATTTTTTCAGTCAGGCAGTTAAAAGCCTTTTGGACCTAGACATTTATCGCAACGATTGCAAGAAAACAGAGGGCTTATGGATCCATTGATCCTTGAGCAGACCGAACCTTAGTTCGGAAGGTCCCTAGAATACTACGAGCTCGCTCTACATCAACGTTAATAGCTCTTTGCAGGGCATCAAGGGAGGCAAACTTCTTTTCATCCCTGAGTTTTGCCATAAACTTTACCTTAAGCACCTTGCCATACAGATCACCTTTAAAGTCCAATAAATGGACTTCCAATAAAGGCTTATCAGAAGTAACGGTCGGCCTCATACCAAGATTGGCAACCCCGTCATAGGTTGATTCATCCTGTTGAACACTGACTGCAAACACACCCGTGATTGGCAGGTGCCGACATCCTACACAAATATTCGCAGTAGGAAAGCCTAGCTTACGTCCTAGCTTCTGCCCATGCCTGACCCGACCAATCATTGTTAGCGGATAGCCCAGCAGCTGATTAGCCTCTGTTAAACTGCCACAAGCCAGTGTTTCTCTAATCCGGGTACTGCTAATCCGAGCATGATCCCTGACCACCGTGGTTGTATCACTAACCTCAAAGCCATGTTTTTTACCCATCTCGCATAGATGACTAAAACCACCGGTTCGGCCAGAACCAAAACGAAAGTCATCGCCGACAATTAGGTAGCTGACTCCAAGACCATCAACCAGAATATCCTGGACAAACTCGTCAGCACTGATATTACTTAGCCTGTCCCCAAAAGGCAGGCATAAGACTTGGTCAATACCACACTGCTTTAGCAAAAACAGTTTTTCTCGAAGCGTTGCCAATCGCGCAGGCGCATTAACATTATCAAAATGCTCGCGGGGAAGAGGCTCAAAGGTGATAACACAGGTTTTTACACCTCTTTGCTGAGCTTCTTTTTTAAGCGTTTCAAGAATAGTTCTATGGCCAAGGTGAACACCGTCAAAATTGCCTATGGTGGCAACACAGGCACGATGCTCCTGTCTTATATTATGCAATCCACGGATCAACTGCATCGGGCGTCCCAATAATGCCTGACAAAAGGCCGCATTATATCCCAGCAATATTCCCGGGTCATTTCGTTTAATGCCTGAAATGACGGGGACGTACTCCACTTATTAGTAAGACCGCTGAGTAAACTGCCAACCCAGATACTACAAGCACTCCTGTTTGAATCATTCGCTCCAGCAGCGAAGCATTCAGCCAAAAAGAGACATCTCCTTTAAGCCAAAACAGCACAGCAGCCATAGCACCATTAGCCAGCAGCATTTGCAAGCCATAAGCTCTCCAACCTTTTCTGGGAACAAAAACATTGGTTCTCTTGAGGCCAAGATACAACATCCCCGCATTCATAAACGCTGAAAATGTGGTTGCCAGAGCCAGACCGGCATGCTGAAGCGGAAACACCAGAGCCAGATTAAAGACCATATTCGCAATCATCGCCTTAATGGCGATGCTAACCGGCGTTTTTGTATCCTGGCGAGCGAAATAGCCAGGGGCAAGTACTTTAATTAACATAAAAGCAACCAATCCTAAAGCATATGCTCGCAGACTCATGGCAGCCATCAGCACATCCCGATCCTGCATCTCACCATAATGGAAAAGAGCTGCAATAAGTGGTTCAGATAAAATAAACAGGGCAACAGCTGCCGGTACACCAATCAATAATACCAATCGTATTGCCCAATCAAGGGTCTGGGAGAACTGTTCCGAAGATTCAGCGGCATGCTTACGGGACAAACTCGGCAAAATCACTGTGGCAATAGCAATGCCAAACACACCCAATGGCAACTCAGCTAACCGGTCAGAATAGTAAAGCCAGGAGACACTGCCTGTCTGTAGAAAAGAAGCAAGCACTGTGTCCAACAACAGGTTAATCTGGCTAACGGAAACCCCAAACAAGGCAGGTATCATTAATTTCATAATCCGGCGAACACCTTCATGCTGATGATCCCAGCGGGGCATGGGTAACAGCCGAATTTTGAGCAGGAATGGCAGCTGCAGCAACAACTGGGATACCCCGGCAATCACAACTCCCCAAGCCAGAGCTACAACCGGCTCCGAAAACCATGGGGTCAAAAACAGGGTTGAGCCAATCAGACTCAAGTTTAGCAGTACGGGAGTGAAAGCCGGTACTGCAAAACGGCTATAGCTATTTAATACAGCGCCTGCCAATCCGGTCAATGAAATCAGTAATAAATAGGGAAAAGTAATCCTTAACATATCCCCAGCCAGCGCCAGTTTGGCTGGGTCTCCATGAAAACCGGGAGCAAAAACCCTGATCAGAATCGGAGAGCCCAACATACAGAGCACGGTCACCATAATCAGCGTACCAGCCAGAGTACCACTGACCCGGCTCACCAGCTCCCTTACCTCATCAAAAGGTCTTGTGGTTCGATACTCTGACAACACGGGCACAAATGCCTGAGAGAATGCCCCTTCGGCAAATAGTCTGCGTAAAAAATTGGGTATTTTAAAAGCGACAAAAAAGGCATCAGCTGATGCCGTTGAACCAAAATAGCCTGCGATCACAACATCTCTGGCTAACCCCAAAACCCGGGACAGCATGGTCATGATGCCAACAATCAAGCTGGACTTTAGCAACCCGCGAGATTTTCCAGGCGCTCTTTCTTGGAAATTTTCTGACATAGGGAGTTAGATGCCTTAAACGTCAGTTTTAACAGTCAAATTAAAGTAAAAAAGCAAACTAATTAATCTCCGTGTTAAATCTCTCATCTAACATGATGATTCCTAGCCCTTTGCCTTAACCGACTGATAATACTCAATTACCTTTTCCATGTAAGCAAAAGATAACCCAATACCACTCTGAATTAGCCAAAATATCCGTCCAGTGGCTCAATAAACACTTACATATCCAATATTGACATCCCCCCTCTAAATCGGCATAGTTCCCGCCTTTAATATGGGATTATGGGCTGAAAAGTCTTACCCGGGATGATTCAGTAACCGCGGCAAAACCATATTCCCCAGACAGGGTGTCCGAAGCCTCCCTGTTATCTACAGAATGAAATCCCAATTTCAAGGAGCACCACGGTGGCAAACTCACCCTCCGCCAAGAAGCGCGCCCGTCAGGCAGAAAACCGTCGTCAGCACAACGCTAGCCTGCGTTCCATGGTTCGTACCTCCATCAAAAAGGTTATTCGTGCCGTAGAAGCTAAAGATCTGGAAGCTGCTAAAACTGCTTTCCAGGCTGCAGTGCCTGTTATTGACCGCATGGCTGACAAAGGCATCATCCATAAGAACAAGGCTGCACGCCACAAAAGCCGCCTGAATGGCAAAATCAAAGCCCTGGCTGCTGCTTAATCTGTTTTTCGCATTAAGCAAAAAAACCGGCTTTTAGCCGGTTTTTTTATTGATAACGAATATACAAATCAACGCACTATCATATTGTCCCGATGGATCAGTTCTGGCTCCCCTTGATATCCCAGCAATTCACCAATCATTGAGCTGCACTGTCCCTTCATTTTTCGAGCATCTGCAGAACCGTAATTAATGAGTCCCCGAGCCACTTCAGCGCCTGCCTCATCTATACAGGTGACCATCTCACCGCGCTGAAAATACCCTCGAACATCCCTGACACCAACGGCTAACAAACTCCGCCCCTTTTCTCTCAACACCTTTACGGCACCCGCATCAAGAACCAGCTCACCAGAGGTTCTCATATGCCCCTGAAGCCATTGTTTTCTGGCAGCAAGGCGACCCTGATCAGGAACCAGCAACGTGCCAAGGTTCTCCTGCTCATAAAGCCGAACTAAAACATTATCAATCCTGCCACCAACGATAACAGTAGCAGCGCCCGACCCAGCAGCAAGTCGCCCTGCCCTCAGTTTGGTTTGCATCCCTCCACGTCCCAAACGCCCACTGCCTCCACCTGCCATAGCATCTAAAGCAGCGTCATTAGCCTGCGCCTGATCTATCAGCTTGGCATCCGTATTTTTTCGCGGATCGCTGGTAAACAGACCATCCTGGTCCGTCAGGATAACGAGCACATCAGCTTCTACCACATTGGCAACCAGCGCTCCCAGCGTATCATTGTCGCCAAAGCGAATTTCATCAGTTACAACCGTATCATTCTCATTAACAACAGGAACAACACTGTGCTCTAACAAAGCTCTCAGAGTGGCTCGCGCATTAAGATAACGCTGTCGATTGCTATGATCGGCATGAGTAAGTAACACCTGTGCGGGCTGCACACCTTGCTTGCGAAAAGAGGCTTCCCAAGCCTGAACCAAACGGGCCTGCCCCACCGCTGCGGCTGCCTGTAACTGATGCAAAGCATCCGGTCGCTCAGCCCAGCCAAGACACTCCATACCGGCTGCAACAGCACCAGAGGATACCAGTACTACCTCTATTCCCTGTTGACGAAGTGCACAAATCTGGGAAACCCAGGCATCCATTCTGCCCAGATCA
The DNA here is from genome assembly GCA_965224475.1 of Endozoicomonadaceae bacterium. Taxonomy (GTDB): domain Bacteria; phylum Pseudomonadota; class Gammaproteobacteria; order Pseudomonadales; family Endozoicomonadaceae; genus Endonucleibacter. Next base: position 941,736 of record CBDCZK010000006.1, read on the forward strand.
AGCCCCTGCCCATCATTGGTCAGTAATGCACTGCCAATCTTAACCACCCAGCGCCTGGCTGAATACAATCTACTACGCTCACTCATTCAATCCACTCCCGTTAAGCCACACCGGAGAAGCCAATGCAGCTTCAAACTTTATGCCCAGAAGCCATTAACGCTTTGAGTCAAGGAGCGTAGAAAACCTCAACATCATCGTCATCATCATGATCATCAATATCTTCTGCAGCGGCCTTTGCAGCTGCTCTTTTAGCTCGGCGCTGCTCCGCCAACTCTCGCATACGAGCACGGGCTTCAGCTTCCATACGGCTACGCTGCTCTTGCTCCTGAAGGGCCAGACTTTCATCCTCGCTTTCCTGAAGATTGCGCTCTTCAATAAAGTTCATAATGTCATGGCACAATTGCTCAGTGCCTTTACTTGCAATAGCAGCGGTACGATACACAGGCCCCCTCCACCCGAGCTCATCCACAATACGCTGACATACAGACTCTCGTTCATCTTCCGGCAGCAGATCAACTTTGTTGAGAACCAGCCAGCGATCTCTCTCAGCCAACGCTCCACTGAACTTTTCCAACTCTTTGACAATAGCTTTGGCACTGTCAACAGGATCAGTCTCATCAAAAGGTGCAACATCTACCAAGTGCAATAAAATCCGGCAACGCGCCAAGTGTTTCAAAAAGCGAATACCAAGCCCCGCGCCCTCAGCCGCACCCTCAATCAGACCAGGGATATCAGCAACCACAAAGCTACGATGCTTTTGTACACTAACAACACCCAGATTAGGCACCAGTGTAGTGAAAGGATAGTTAGCCACTTTTGGCCGGGCATGAGAAACAGAGCGGATAAAAGTAGACTTGCCCGCATTGGGCATACCCAACAAGCCGACATCTGCGATGACTTTCAACTCCAGTCTGAGCTGCCTTGATTCACCTTCAGAACCTTTGGTTGTCTGACGGGGAGCCCGGTTTACACTGGATTTGAAACGGGTATTACCAAGACCGTGAAAACCACCCTGAGCCACCTTCAGCCTCTGCCCTTCCTGGGTAAGATCGCCGATAACCTCTTCTGTTTCATTATCAACAATTGTAGTTCCAACCGGCACCTTCAGCTCAATATCAGCTCCTTTAGCCCCGGTACAGTTACGGCCACGGCCCTGCTCACCACTTTCTGCCTCATACTGACGCTGATAGCGATAATCAACCAAGGTATTAAGGTCGTTATCAGCAACAACATAGACACTGCCACCATCACCACCGTCACCACCATCAGGGCCACCTTTGGCGACAAACTTTTCCCGACGAAAGCTCAGACAACCATTCCCGCCTTTACCAGCTTGCACACTAATCAGCGCTTCATCAACAAACTTCATTCCTAGCCTCCCACAGCACCGGACAGCATCTACCCCTCAACGCAATCAATAAAAACCGGGGTATACCGCTCACTTCCAAGGCCCAGCGCCCACAGATAAATTTTCAACCATTCACCGCCTGACGAAAAACTTATCTGCAGACACTGACAGTTCCAATAGCCCTAAAACACAAAAACCCCCATAGAAAGCAATCATATTCTAAAGCCTATAAAGAAAGCCCCGCACAAGGCGGGGCTTTTTATAGCCGACATCAGAACTCTAGCTAAAAAGCCAAGCCTTTCGTCGGTAAACGCAATCAGGCCGCTTCAATACGAACGTATTTGCGCTTCTGAGGACCTTTAACCTCAAAGACAACCTTACCGTCAGCTTTGGCAAACAGAGTGTGATCCTTGCCAATACCAACGTTTTCACCAGCGCGGAAACGGGTGCCACGCTGACGTACAATGATGTTACCGGCGCGAACAGCTTGACCACCAAAGCGCTTTACACCAAGGCGTTTACTTTCTGAATCGCGACCGTTGCGGGTACTACCGCCAGCTTTCTTGTGAGCCATTCTTTCTCTCCTTAGCCTGCAATGCCAGTGATCTTCAGTTCAGTGAACCACTGACGGTGGCCCATCTGCTTGCGATGATGCTTACGGCGCTTGAACTTGATGATGTTAATCTTGGCTCCACGTCCGTGGCTTACCACTTCAGCGGTAACCTTGGCACCCTCAACAACAGGCGCACCGACCTTTACTTCATCACCATTGGCGATCAGCAGGACGTCGTTGAGTTCAATACTGTCACCGGCTGCGGCTTCCAGCTTCTCAACCTTGAGGGTTTCCCCTTCGGCAATGCGGTACTGCTTGCCGCCGGTTCTGATAACTGCGTACATAACGATCTCCGAAAATCCTATAGAGCCTCTTTGTCAAAGGCATCCAGCTTGACTTCAAGGTTTGTGCACCTTGAAAAGGCCGGAATTTTACTATCTAAAAACCACTAATTCACAACCGGATAACACCGCATGGCAGATATAGAAGCTTTATAAATAAAGCCTCAGGCACCAGACAAAATGGCACGTTACCCTGGATTCTCAGATAGGGGCGCAAATTTTAAGGAAATGCAACGTCACTGGCAAGTCTGATCAATCATATTTAACCAATGAAAGATACCTACTCCATACAATTGGCAGTGTTATGGTCAGCAGGTCCCTCTATTCCAATTACAGTGCAGTTACGCCTCTATTACTTTTTACTATCTCAAAGTAAATGACAGACAGTTTGTTTAGATATACCAGAGCCACTACAAAGCCTAAAAATTCACTCAACGCACGATACCCGAAAGGTTTTCGAAAACGCTAGAATGTATCGAGGCTCTGAACCCAAACTCGGTTTCGAGCAAAAATAAGGTATTACCTCTTTTGAAACCAGCCACCCCTATCCATACCTTACCTATTGACAGACCTCAAACCTCTACATACGATGGCCGATTTAGACCCCATCTACACAGCCCTATGCCAGACAGAAAGCAACCTTCTTTTCAGGCCGTTGTGCGCGAAGATTTTGAACTGGTTAACCAGTGTATACGCGAGCAACTGCACTCGGATGTCGCCCTGGTCAGCAAGATCGGGCAATATATCATTCAGTCTGGTGGCAAAAGGCTGAGACCGTTATTGGTCTTACTGGCAGCTAAAGCCTGTGGCTATCGGGATAGCCACCACATCCCGCTGGCGGCCATTATCGAGTTTCTTCACACAGCCACTCTGCTCCATGATGATGTTGTCGATCATTCTGATCTTCGAAGGGGTCGAGATACAGCTAACGCTATCTGGGGAAATGCTCCCAGTGTTCTTGTGGGTGATTTCCTATACTCCAGAGCCTTTCAGATGATGGTCAGGCTGGAAAACTTCAGGCTGCTTAACATCCTCGCTGATGCCACGAATGTGATTGCAGAGGGTGAGGTTATGCAGTTAATGAACGTTCGTGATGCCAGTGTTACTGAAGCCCGTTATATGGAAGTGATACGCTGCAAAACAGCTATGCTGTTTGAAGCATCCACCCATACAGCAGCCATCCTTGCCGGCGCTGACTCCAAAACAGAGCAGGCTCTAGCCGATTATGGCAATTACCTTGGTATTGCTTTTCAGCTAGTTGATGACTTGCTCGATTATGATGGTGACAGTGAGGCAATGGGTAAGAATCTTGGTGATGACCTGGCCGAAGGGAAACCCACCCTACCATTGATTTACACCATGGCTAATGGTACTTCGGACCAAAAAGAACTGATTCGTCAAAGCATACAGAAAGGTGGGCTTGATAATATTGACAAAATTATTGAGGCCGTTCGATCCTGTGGTGCTCTTGACTATACAGCCAACAAGGCAAAATCTTACTCTCAAAAAGCGATTGCCAGCCTAAGCTCACTGCAAGAAACACCATTCCGTGCTGCCATGCATGAGCTTGCTGAGTTTGCAGTTGCCCGAACCAGCTAAAATCTTCTGCCCATTTCCTAATATAAAAACCTCACAACAAGCTGCTAGCGTGCTGTGAGGTGTCTGTTCCAAACAGCACAAATAATAACGTGAAAACCTTGTATAACCGCTCACAACTTTCATAAGGATAGCTCCAGCGTATAACAGCTTCATTTGTTTAACCCATTTCACTGAGATCTTTCACTTTATAGGTTATAATTTCCCACTTTTTTTGATCAGGCAGGAATCAATGAGCGGATTAGCCCCGGAAGTTGCCCAGCGACGCACTTTCGCAATTATTTCTCACCCCGATGCAGGTAAAACAACAATGACTGAAAAGTTGCTGCTAATGGGTGGCGCTATTCAGCTTGCAGGTACTGTCAAGGGGCGTAAAAGTGGTCGAATGGCCACCTCAGACTGGATGAAGATGGAGCAGGAGCGAGGCATATCCATTACCACCTCTGTTATGCAGTTCCCTTATCGTGATCGAATCGTCAATCTGCTCGACACGCCTGGCCACGAAGACTTCTCAGAAGATACCTACCGAACCCTAACAGCAGTGGATAGCTGCCTGATGGTAATCGACGGGGCTAAGGGTGTTGAGGCTCGAACTATTAAGTTAATGGAGGTTTGCCGCCTAAGAGATACCCCTATTTTCACCTTTATCAATAAAATGGACCGTGAAGTACGTGAGCAAATTGAAGTTCTTGACGAAATAGAGTCGGTTCTCAATATCCAATGTGCGCCTGTCACCTGGCCCATAGGTATGGGTAAAAATTTTAAGGGCGTATACAACTTGTATACCGATACTATTCATGTATTCACTCCTGGTCAGGGTAATGTAATCCCTGATGATATTCGTATAAAAGGCATTGATTCAGCTGAAGCACGTGATTTTCTGGGAGATCTTCACGAAGACCTGTCAGATGAAGTGGAGCTGGTTAAAGGTGCCAGCCACGAATTTGACCTAGAGCTTTATCGCTCAGGAAAGATGACCCCTGTTTTCTTTGGCACAGCGCTTGCCAACTTTGGCATACGTGAAATGCTGGATGATTTTGTTGAATGGGCACCGTCACCCCTGCCTCGCACAACAGATCTTCGTACTGTGGATGCTGACGAAGAAAAGTTCTCCGGCTTTATTTTCAAGATCCAGGCTAATATGGATCCGAAACACAGAGACCGCATTGCATTCTTACGCATTTGCTCTGGCAAATACTCACGCAATATGAAGATGAAACATGTTCGCATTGGAAAAGACGTCAAAATAGCTGATGCGGTAACCTTTTTAGCCGGAGACCGGGCTCATGTTGAAGAGGCCGTATCTGGAGACATTATTGGACTTCATAATCATGGTACCATCCAAATCGGAGATACCTTCACTCAAGGCGAGCTGGTTAAGTTCACCGGGATTCCTCACTTTGCCCCAGAGCTATTCAGACGGGTTCGCCTCAAAGATCCCCTGAAACTCAAGCAGCTGCAAAAAGGTCTACAACAGCTCTCTGAAGAAGGGGCCACTCAGCTATTCATGCCTGTTAATAATAATGACCTTATTCTTGGTGCTGTCGGTGTGCTGCAGTTTGATGTGGTTATGCGACGCCTGAAAGATGAATACAAAGTTGAAGCGATGTATGAACCCGTCAATGTTAATACAGCTCGCTGGATTGAATGTGAAGACAGCAGAAAGCTGGAAGAGTTCAAACGAAAGTGTGCTGAAAATCTGGCTATTGATGGTGGCGGCCACCTAACCTATTTGGCCCCGACCCGAGTCAATCTTTCCCTTTCAGAAGAGCGCTATCCAGATATTACGTTCAGAACCACCCGAGAGCATTAATTACTCTAAAAAAGGCTGGATACCCAGCCTTTTACTTATCTACTGATATAAGAGATCTATCAGTTAGCCATATGCTGACCTGGTATTTTTTTCATTGCCAGCACTTTAAGTGAAGCAATTGAACCATCACTGAATTTAAGCTCAACCGGAACCTCATCACCTTCCGCGATAGCTTTTTCAAGCCCCATCAGCATAATATGGTAGCCACCTGGCTTAAGCACTACCTCACCACCAGCATCTATATCCAGCGTTGGCACCTCACGCATTTTCATCACACCGTTATCCATATCCGTGGTATGCAACTCTGTTTTTTTAGCGAGAGGACTACTGGCTTCTACCAGAGATATTGACTTATCACCACGATTCTCAATCGTCATATAAGCAGCAGTAGTACTCATACCTGGCATCGTTGCACGAGCACTGACATTTTTAATACCAATCTGATTATCATTAGTTACAAATACACTTGCAGACTGCACGCCATCAACACTCTTGACAGGCATATCAACATGTAAAGAGCCACCGTCTGAAAACTGAAAAGTTACGTTGACACTCGAATCTGTTGCTAATGGCTGCTTTAGCCCCATCAACATGACATGGTAACCACCAGACTCAAGTTTGATCGGCTTACCAGGTGGCAATTCCAATGCATCAACCTCATACATCTTCATCATGTTGCCACTGGTTTTATAACCATGCAGCTCTGCTTTTTTGGCAATATCAGAGGATACCGACACACCCGTTAGCTTGACCGGTTCTTTTTTCCCATTAATCAGAGTAATATACCCAGATGTCGTCGTATTATTAACAATCGGTGCTTTAATATAGTAATCCGAATAAGTCACTTCGCCATTTTCAGATTGCTGGCAGCCTGCAATCAGGACTGATAATGCCAAGCCAACTCCCCCTAAGACTGCTTTCATAAAGCTTTACTCCTCAATCGCTCAGGTTTAATGCTCATACCAACGATGAGCTCTCAACACCATCTCAAAGATAATAGATAGATCTATTTTTTTATTTCGCATCAAGCTCAGGGTGCAACTCGAAATCAATCACCTGATCACCCTCTGCCATTTTTACCTTTACACGTGCTAACCAAACCATGTGTTTGTCAACTGTGCAAAATGCAATACTGCCTGTACCTTTATAATGCCCAACAGACCCACTATAGTCCTGCTTCTGCAGCATGATAGGTACACCTTCCATAGCCATATCTCGTCCAACAAATTCCACAGACACCCACTCTGCCTGCAAACCTTCAAGCCTCACGTCGAGAGCCAGGGTTTCAAGTGCAGGAAGTGATGCGGGCTTGATTCCTAATTCAATACGCCCCTCCCTAACACTCAATGAGCAACCTTCAACAAGAGCACACTTTTGGTAATAGTGCCCTGCAACTTCAACAGCTGAACCACTACCCCCTTGGGGAACCCATCTCCCAAGCAGTACAATGGCAAATAGCCCGGTAATGACAGCTACAATATATAGATAAGATGTCTTCTTCATAGTTGCGAAGCATTATACGTATTTTTGCGTTTCTCAACAGGGGTTTAAATCATTAACAGGAAAACAAAAATGTATGAACTGTAAAAAGCCAATAATTAATCAAAAGGTACAACAATTATTTGATAGCCACTGCCATCTAATCTTTTCTGCATTTGACCATGATCGACACCGAGTACTCCAAAACTGTATCCAACTTGGGATACACGACATATGCATACCGTCAACCTGTCTTAATGAGTGGGAGAGTATTTTTCAGTTGGCAAGTACATACAAACTTCCAAAACTTTATATAGCCTTAGGCCTTCACCCCTATTTTGTAGCCAATCATGATTTTTCCCATCTCGAAGCACTTGACAAGCAGCTTGCGCTGGACAATCCGAATTTGATTGCTGTTGGGGAAATAGGACTCGACTTTGCCAACCCGACAGCACAAGCAAACAAAGAACAGCAGGAAACCTTATTTAATGAACAACTCAATCTAGCCAGGTTTTATAAACAGCCCGTTATTATTCACGCCAGAAAATCACATGACATGATTCTCAAAAGGCTAAGAACTTTAAAATTGGATAAAGGAGGGATCATTCACGCTTTCTCCGGCAGCGAGCAACAAGCTCAACAGTATATTGACCTTGGTTTTAAGCTAGGCTTCGGAGGAGGGGTGACCTATGAGCGGGCTAAAAAGACACGAAAACTGGCAGCCAGCTTACCCCTCAGCAGCGTTGTCCTGGAAACAGATGCACCCGATATGCCCTTATTTGGTCATCAGGGAAAAAGAAATTCCCCTGAAAAACTGCCTATCATTTTGGAGACAATCGCGCAGCTTCGTCCTGAGCCTATTGAGGAAATTGCATTACAGACAACAAAAAATGCCAAAACTATTTTTGGCATTCAATGCTAAAAAACCTCTATCCAGTAAAAGACAGAGGCGCTTTAAAATCACTCCGCGCTTGCCGGTAGCCTGTGCGCCCACTTCTGCCTGGCTGCCTGCTGCATGTCCACAACTTCATCGCTTTCATCAACAATTTCCTGCCCCAACAGGGTTTCAATCATATCTTCCAGCGTTACCACACCCCGTATATCACCATACTCAGTGACAACCATTGCGATATGGCTGCGTTTCTCCAACAGCTTTGTCATTAATTTGGGTAGTGGCTCGTTTTCCAGCACAACCAATATTGGGCGCTTCAAATCTGCCAGTTTGGCAGGTTCCCCTGGTCGGTTATTGGCCAGAAGAATATCCATCTTCATAACGAAACCATTAATGTCATCAGGGTCCTCGCCATAAACAGGAATTCGAGAAAACGCACTATCGGGGTGTTCCTTCATATACGTTGCCGTATCCATACTCTCCGGCAACGTAAATAACACTGAACGAGGTGTCATAATCTCAACTATGCGAAGATCCCTGAATCTCAGCATATTTTTCATGAGATCGGACTCTTGCCCGTGCAAGGCGCCAGCTTTCTCCCCCAAATCAGCCATGGCTTTGATTTCATCCCGTAAATAAGGATTGCTTTTATCTTTTGGCGTTAATTTTCGGGTAACCAGCTCCGTAATCCATATCAAGGGCAGAAGCATCTTTACCATAGCCCTGACACAAACGGCCATAAAAGGGGCCAGCTTTTGCCACCAGGTGGCACCGATAGTCTTTGGAATAATTTCAGAAAAAAACAGAATCAGTAGCGTCAACACCGCTGAAAAGACACCAACTGACGTGGCCCCAAAGACCTTTGCTGCTTGAGCACCAGCTCCAGCGGCCCCTGCGGTATGGGCAATAGTATTCAATGTTAATATTGCTGCCAGCGGTCTATCGATATTATCGTGCAGCTCACGGATGCGACTGGCCCATTTACTGCCTTTTTGCTCAAGACTTACCACATAGGCTGGGGACAGACTGAGAAGAACGGCTTCAAACACCGAACACAGGAAAGACACCGCCAGAGCGATGAATACATACGCGAAGAGCGTAACCATAGCGGTCTATCTACCTCAAATATCAGTATTTACAAGAAGGAGTGGATCGATTTGGACGGAAAGAAACAGGGGGGTACAAACCCCGGGATAATGGCATTTTATAATTACTGATAAACTGTCCACGAAAAACACAAAACCTCATAAATACTGCGTAGAGCTACTATAGCCTTCACAGGCCTACCGATTCAATATCTTTGTATCTTTTCTAGGGCATAAACCAGTTTTGGCCACCGCTTAAAACAGCCATTACGAAGCTCTGGTAAGACTGTTACCACACAAACACTAAGGTTATCTTGATTTCGAATGAGTAGCCCCTGGATATAACAGCCTTCAATAACAGGAAATATATACTCTCGCCCGAAACAATCTTTCTCAATAAAGTGACTGGCATCTATCTTGACTGACTTAGGAAACAACCCATCTAAAAACCCTTGGCGAATATGATGCAGCCAGACACAACCATCATAAAAAAAATGCTGGAAACCTTCTTCAAAAAAACAAGGCAACCTCCAAGATACCAATCTCCGCTCACCCTCCTTCCTGTACACAGGCAAACATGCATTTACATCAGTAAACCGGCACATAACCGTCTGTCCAGACCAGTCGAAACCAATTCCTACTGCCACTTTTAGTAATCCAGCGTATTTCGATGCCCGGAAGGTTTCCAGGCAGGAGAAATAACATTCGGCATATCGGAACGCTTTAATAGCGGTGCCTTACATACAGCAAATTCACCAAAACGCTGGTTAACAGCATCAACTGTTTTTAGTAAGGCCTCTCTTTTCAACTCTGTGTAAGTAAACAGATCCCCTTGGTATTGATGTGACCGGGGATCAAGTGCACAAACATGAACTTGATTCACGCCAGTGCCTGACCAGTAACCTTCAATAAAGCCAATCGCCAGCTCCATAATATGATTGCCGTCAGCCGTAGGTAATTCCGTCTTCATTTTTCGATTAAGCCACCCCCTGGAAGTATTCAAACCAATGGAAAAAAGTTGTGCCTGCAAATTATGACGGCGTAACCTGACAGCCACTTTCTCACACATATGCATCAAATAGGTGCTAACCACCACCTTGTCACAGGTGTTGGGCGGAATCACCTTGCCATGACCTATGGTTTTTGGCGCTTTCACTTCAGACAACAACGGCTCAGGATCTCTTCCCTGAGCCATTAGCCAGATGCGTCGGCCCAGATTCCCAAATCGTCTGCCAAGTACACTCACTGGAATTTTTTTCATATCCCCGCATAAGTGCACACCATGACGCTCCAGAAAATAGCTGATACCAGCACCGATGCCGCAAAGTTCAGATACAGGCACACTTGCTAAAGAAGCCTCTGCTTCCTCAGGCCTGACAACAGTCAATCCATTGGGTTTTTGTTGCTTTGCAGCCCACTTGGCAGTGGTTTTATCACCACTGATTCCCACAGAGCACAGCAGCCCAGACGCATCATAAACACAACGCTTTATACGTAGCCCTATACCATAAGGCGTATCATCATAGAGGTGCTGACAACAGGAAAAGTCGAGAAATGCTTCATCCACTGAAAAGATTTCGATATCAGGTGTCAAACTCTCCAGTGCAGACATAATGCTTGAAGAAATCTGGGCATAGCGATGGGGACGGGAAGGCGCCTGAATAAAATGACAACTTCTTGCCCGGGCTTCGCGAACCCGCATACCGGTTTTAATGCCCAAAGCCCGGGCTTCATAGGAAGAGGTAATAATGCAGGTTCCCCTGCTGCCATTAGTGACGCCAACAGGACGACCTCGCCAGCAAGGATGATCCAGCTGCTCAATGGATGCAAAGAAAGCATTCATATCAACCAGGGCAATTATTCTCTTCCAGGGCTTTCTCTTTACAGAATAACTGTTCATTTATACAGTATTTTGCAAGATAGGCCATAAGGCAAGCCGCGGCTGATTAATTTTTTTTATTGCCAGCTCTTCGGGGTATTAAAATTATCCTATGCCTAGCCAAATACCCACCATTATCATCAGGATCCCTGCTACCCGGTTCATAAAACGGACATTGCCCGACTTAAGAAGAAAATGGCGCAGCGTCCGGCCACCACAGGCATAAATCAGCAAACAGATAAACTCAAGCATTAAAATAACAGCTACCAGCACCGTTATCTGTGGAATCAGGGCATAGTCAGCACTTATGAAAGGTGGTAACAAAGAGATAAAAAAAGCCCAACCTTTAGGGTTGGCAACCGCTGTCACAAACCCTTGTATAACCAGCTCTTTGGCGGAGCCTTTATCACTGTCAGAAGACTCAACAGGAATAGCCATTCGCCCTTTTGACATACACATCTGAACGCCAAGGTAAAAAAGATAGGCACCGCCTGCCAGCTTGAACAGGGAAAAAAACGATGGATAGTTCAACATCACTGCAGCAACCCCGACTACAGCTGAAATGGCCACAAGGGCAACCCCCGCTAGCTCACCCACCATCATCCATAATGTTCGGCGAACGCCAATGGTCATACCGAGCGTCATGGATAACGTCATACACATACCCGGTGTTGCAGAGACAAAAAAGAATGTTGGAACGAACAAAGCCAACAAAGAGAAACTTACCATCAGATCACTCTATTTTATTAAGTTATCGCCGCAGTAAAATAGCAAGCCACCGACCAATATTTAAAAAGCTGGCCAATGCCGCAGCCAAATAAGTCATTGCTGCAGCCTTCAGGACCTTTCTAGCAGCCGGTAAGTCTTGTTCAGAGAGATAGCCTTCTGCCAGGATAGGCAAGGCTTTATTAAAACTCGCATCATGCTCAATCGGCAAATTGATAACCTGTACCCAAAGCGATGCCAGCATACCAGCTAATCCCACCAGCAATATTAATACGGTACTTTGTGGAACACGGGTAATAAGAAATAAAACCGGAGAAGCTATCAGTGCGATAGCACTAAGCCTTTCAACAAAAAGAGCCAGAGCCAATCGGCGTTGCCGCTTCATAAAACCAGGATGCTGCTGCTGATGCTGTAACGCGTGACCGACTTCATGAGTAGCAACGGCAACGGCGGCAACAGAACGACCACTGTAATGATCAGGAGACAGTGATATCAGTTTTTTCTTCGGGTCATAATAGTCTTCCCCCTTGCCCCCCTCTCGCACAACAATATCAGCAAGAGCAAACCGTTTTACCAAATGTTCAGCCAGCTCACCTCCGGTCCCTGGTAAGTCATAGCGTTTTACACTGTATTTTTTTAACGTTCTGCGTACCCAAAGCTGTGGGCCAAAAACCAGCAGCAGGATCAACAATCCAAGAATTAGTAAATGCATTCCATTTCACTACGGGGCAAGCCCCTGAGATTTCTATCTTTAAATTATTAAAACAATGGCAGAAGGAGTCCACCAGCAGCTATCAGCAGAAAAGAATGTAAAAAAAGACAGGATAAAGGTCAATTCAATAAAGAAGCAGATTCTAGTTTTAATACAGCATTTTATTCAGGCAACGAATTACACAGTCAGTTAATTTATTGCCTGAAACCATTCAGAGCGTATCAAAAAGCCAAAGAGTTAAGAGGCTGTTTGAAAAATAGCGCCTGTAGCGTGGATCATAGAAAATTGAGGATAAAAATTTGATTTTGTGAGGTGAATAGTGGTTCTATTTGCCGAACAAAAGCAGACTTTTAGGCCAATTTGCTGCGACCGCAGTAGGGCAGTCTATTTTCAAACAGTCTCTAAGATCAAGCCTGTTCAAGCCAGCTAACAAAGCCACCAAGAGAGCCAATTTGTTCAATCTGCACAGACTCCAAATCCAGATCCCGACCCATCTCCATTTCTGCAACCACAATCAACTCCATAAAATCTACGGACTGAATATGCTGCATAAGCAAAGCGTCATCGGTCAGTGTTCCAGCATTAATACCTTTGCTTTGGAGAAAATTCATTACCAAATTTCGTGCGTTCACTAACTCAATACCTTCATTTGTTCTGTTGTTAATTGCTGTAGAGCCTTGATATCAACTTTACCGTTGGCGTTTCTTGGTAGCTCATCCAGCCAATAAAACCTGCCTGGCACCATATAAGCCGGCAACATATCAGCGCAGTGTTGACGAATAGCCTGTTCGTCATCAGCTTCCCCCGCTAACCAGGCAACCAGCCCCTTTGCCGCACCATTACGATCTACTGGCCATGGCACTACAGCTACCCAATCACAAGAAAACTGATTTCGAATAACTGACTCAATTTCACCCAATTCAACACGGAATCCATTAATTTTGACCTGAAAGTCTTTTCTGCCATGGAAAAGCAAACCAAAACGGCTATCAATGGAGACAATATCGCCAGTGGCATACCAGCGTTTGGCGTTATAACCAGAAAAAGTTTTTTCAATAAAGGCGTTGTTGGTTCGCTCTGGGTCTTGCCAATAACCATCAGCTACCTGACTGCCACCCAACCAAAGCTCTCCCTCTTCACCTTGAGTAACCAGTTTTCCTTCAGCATTAACAACCGCAATGTCCTGATTAGCAAAAACATGCCCAATTGGCATATTGCCTTGCTCAGGCAGATCAGGCGTCAATGTCAATGCAGTGATAGCAATTGTTGCTTCTGTTGGGCCGTAAAGGTTGACTACTTGCCCTTGAGGACTTGCCGCCTGCCATTCTTTAGCTAACGCAATAGGCAGAGCCTCGCCGCAGAAAAAACTATAGCGAAGGCAGGGAAAAGCTCCCGGTTTCATCTTGCCAAATTTCTTGATAAACCCGAGCAGAGAGGGTACAGAATTCCAGCAAGTCAGCTCATGACGCTTAACAAAGTCAGCTGGACAGAGCAAAGCAGTTTCTGGCACAACATAGAGCGCACCACCAACAGACCAGGCACTCACCAGATCATGAACAGACAGATCAAAGGTCAGGTCACTCATTTGAGTGAAACGGTCATCGCTGGTTAAATCGAAACTGGCAAGAATCGTTTGTGCATATGCCATAACATTCTCATGGGTAATGGCTATGCCTTTAGGTTTTCCTGTTGTCCCTGACGTAAACAGCAGGTAAGCATAGCGACTAACAACATCTGGCTGTTGCCAGTCATTGGCTGGTTTCAGTTGCCCCTGGCAGAGAAACTGATGCTGAGATCCCTGACACCATTCAGGTAAAAGCTTATGTTCAGGCAATAAAACAGTGAGAGGCTGCTCAGCTTTCTGTAATAACTCACGGGCTGCATCTTCTGAGCGCTGATCAACAATCAGAATTTTACAATCAGCAGACTGTAAGGCAGCTTGATTACGAATCACCGGAAAGCGTGGATTCATAGGGACATAACAACAACCTGCAAACAAGGCACCCCATATTCCCTGATAGGCCACAGCACTGCGATAAGCTAAAATCCCACAGTTTCCTGGTGCTGTTATCAGTGACTGCAAAGTTGCTGCAATTGCCAGTCCGCTCGCCACCATTTCCTGGTATGAATAGGCTTGCCCATCTACCCATAAACCTGTGTTTTGGGGAAATTGTTCTGCGGTAACTAAAAGCCGCTGGGCGAAACTATCTTTGAATAATGAGGTCAATGGGGTACTCGGGTATTTGGTTAGCATTACGTTTTCACCGGCATGCTCTTAATAACAGCCAAATAAATAGCCTGTACACTTCAAGCACAGGAACCTCGTTAAATTAAATATGGGGCGAATTTTGTCCGCAGAAGTCTTAACAATAGCTTAACAACCCGCTAGAAACTGATTGACTAACCCATGTATAAATTTATTTTTATTATTTATAAAATACTTAAATATTGACTAAATCATTTAAAAAACAAGCCTTTAACGAATTAAAATGATCAACATGAGTTATAATTTAGCAACAGTGCTTAAAATAAAGTAAGTAATGATAGCCCAAAAATAGCAAAAACCACTACAGCAGTAAATAATCTCAATTGCCCTTTTAATATCCTTATTACACTGAGTGGCAGGACAGGATTTAATAACCCCGTCCTATGAAAATCACATCCAGTCTGTCAGCATTACACCAACACTCAAACGGCTTACGCTGTCGTTATAATCAATAAGGCTTTCACCATAACCATTAAAGTACTGGACATAACCTCTGAATCGGTTATTAACGGGAAATGACCAATCCAGCTGAATAGCGCCTTTATTATCTGAACGCAAATTATTTCTTAACATCACACCAAGATTATGGTTATCCATTTTGTAACCAAACCTTAGCTCGCCATACCCCAAGTAATCATCAATATCGGGGTTATCATCACCTTTTGGATCGCCTTCAAACTCCTTTTTCTTTTCAGGAATTCGCCACCACGGTTTAAAGCTCATATAAAAGCGGTCTTGCTCAAGAATAAAATTGGCATAGATACGATTCCAGCTTCTAGAAAGAGAACCACTTCGTCCATTGGATTGATGGCTAATACCGGCCGTGATAACCCTTAGGTTCAGTCCCATAATGTCATACTGCATAGGAAAAGCTAAAAAAGCTTCAGGCTCATGATTGGTTTCTCTAAATGGTGCAGAGTTACTGTTGTAAGCCTGCCACCATGATGTATTGGTATAGGCGACATATAAATCGCCATAGCCGTTAAAAACACCATAGATAACTGGAGCTTTGACACTGAGTTGAAACTTGATTTCAGTGGATGAAAAATTATCAGCTGTCGCTTTATCACCAGCAACAACATAGGGATCATAATTCGGGCTGCTATTGTAAGAAACAGGAAGAATGTAATTTGGACGATGGGGGGTAATGACAAATGGGCTATCCCTGGTTGACCGTTCACTGCTGATCCGATCTTCCAGTACATCATCTGTACCTTTATTGTTTTCACCAACAGAGCTAGCCTTTACCACCGTATCACAACGTGAGCGGATATCTGTCAAAGTCAGGGAACCATCAGAAAATCTTGCCTGACGCAGCAGACAATTTTCATAGGTTTCTGCGAATAGGGTTGGAGACTGCAATAGCATAAGCAGACCTAGCGCACTCCCCATCCCGATAACGTGATTTTTGAACCATTTTCTTATAACACACATGGAAGAACCTGTATCCGAGTAACTGGATGAACCAAAGCTGTTATACCCGTCTCCTAACTAACCAGGGTATTTAGCAGGTCAATACGCGGATACGATAGAGAGTTAGATTTCCAACCTCAAGAACCTAACAGAGCCTATAAAGGTTTTTCACGACAATCTGTGTCGATTTTGTTTATTTCTGTCTGATAGGGCCAGGGTAGCATCAGGGAGCAAAGGCTAAGCAAGGCAATGACAATCATGTATATTGCGGGTCCTTCTGCAAGCCCAGTAAGGTCAACCATATAAGTTGATAACAGGGGTGCCATACCACCAAACAATGCGACACCGGTATTATAGGCAGTTGCAATGCCCGTATAGCGCACCTCTGTCGGGAACAGGTTAACCAGCAAGGGGGGCAACAAACCTGAAGCAATTCCGGTATAAAGACTACAAATAACCAGGATTTTTCGTAGCTGAGCCTGCTCTGATACAAAATATTGAAAGGTTGGCCAGGCTAAAACTGCCACCAACAAAGCCAGAATAGCAAGTAGTAGCTTACGGTTGAAAAGGTCACAGCAGAGGCCTGCAAGTACAGGGACAGGTGCCAGTACAAAAAAAGCCAAAGCAGAGTGCCAGGCTACCTCATCTTTTGGAAAACCCAGTAGCGCAGACAGATAACTGGGCATATAAATACCGTAAACAGTTATTGTTGCACCACAAAGCGCCATAACCAGCAAAGCACAAAACAGCGCAGGTAAATGATCCCTGAAAAGTATTTTAAGAGGAACGCGGGTTCTCTGGCGCACCTGGTCTAGAGCCATAAAATAGCCTGACTCACTGAACCTGCGACGAATCAGATAACTAAGAAAACCAAGCACACCCCCTAACCAGAATGGAATGCGCCATCCCCAGTCCATCATAACCTTTGGGTCAAGATATAACGTTAGAAAACCATGAACAAAAGTACCAAGTGAAATCCCTATCATTAGAGCCAAAAACAAAATTCCAACGACTAACCCTTGCCGTTCAGGAGAACTTTCACTGAGATAGGTAATTGCACCAGGCACTTCCCCCCCCAGGGAAAACCCCTGAACTAATCGCAAACATACCAGGCAAACAGGTGCGAACAAGCCAATACTTGAAAATCCAGGCAGCAGCCCCATCATTACGGTACTGATAGCCATCAGAAAAATTGAAAAAATAAAGGTCTTTTTTCTACCATAACGATCGCCGTAATGACCAAATACAAGCCCGCCTATCGGCCGCGTCAAATAACCTACAGCAAACGTTGCAAAAGTACCGAGCAATGAAGAGACTTTATCTCCCGCAGGAAAAAAGTGCTCTGCAATATAGCCAGCCATTAAGGCATAAATAAGAAAATCATATAACTCCAGCATCCCTCCCATAGAAACAGCGAAAGCAAGCTTATATTGCTCAGAGGAGGTAGTAATACAGCGCCTCATGAATAGCAAACAACCTAAATAAAACGGGATAAAGTTCCCTCATAGTAGTACATGAAATGTCTTCACACCGTGGCTTAAAAGCATTACCAGTCAAGAGCGATCACAATTAAACAGAGATAAAACCTTTTGGGTTTGTGACTTTTGCCGAAAATTTAAAAAAAGGTGGAATTAAAGAAGCAGTACCAGGAATCAAAGGATTCAAGGAAAAAATAATCATGGCACTGAATATGGAAATTCTGGATCACGAATATGTAGCTGTCCTAACGGCAGTGCTCCAGATAATAGCTTCATTTTTTGTACTGGCACTCATTATTGGCCTAATTGCCGTAGTATTTATGTATATTTCCGACAAACTACAAACCCATCACACCATTCGAAGAAATTATCCTGTCATTGGTCGCTTTCGTTATCTATTTGAGCACCTGGGTGAATTTTTCCGCCAATACTTTTTCGCCAGTGACCGAGATGAAATGCCCTTTAACAGAGCCCAAAGAGCCTGGGTTTACCGTGCAGCAAAAAATGTCGACCGAACCCTCGCTTTTGGCTCAAGTAAGCCTGTGGGTGAGCCGGGTTCCATTGTTTTCTTAAACGGCCCTTTTCCCATTCTTGAGCAAGAAATTGAGCCTGCACGCAAGTTAGAAATTGGGCCTTACTGTCAGATGCCTTATCAACCCAACTCTTTCTTTAATATATCCGGCATGAGTTTTGGAGCTCTTTCAGTTCCAGCCGTTCAAGCTCTTTCAAAAGGCGCAGCACAAGCAGGTTGCTGGTATAACACGGGAGAAGGAGGACTGTCCCCCTATCACCTTGAAGGCGGCTGTGACACCATCTTTCAAATAGGAACAGCCAAATACGGTGTGCGAAATAGCCAAGGTGAGCTCGATGATGAGCGTTTACGAGAGATTGCGTCTCATCAACAGGTTCGTATGTTTGAAATCAAACTCAGCCAAGGGGCAAAACCAGGAAAAGGGGGCATTCTGCCAGCAGCCAAAGTAACGGAAGAAATAGCCCAAATACGATTAATCCCTGCTAACCAGGATTCCATAAGCCCTAATCGCCACCCGGATATTAACTCAACAAGTGATTTACTGGACCAAATTAACCATATACGCTCAGTCACAGGCAAACCCACCGGAATAAAGTTTGTACTCGGCAGTTCAGGCTGGCTGGAAGAGTTAATCCAGACAATCAAACAGCAGGGTATTGAATCAGCCCCCGACTTCTTCACAATTGATAGTAGTGATGGGGGAACCGGTGCTGCCCCTATGGCACTTTTGGATGATGTAGGGCTACCACTTAAGGAAAGCTTGCCGCTTATCTGTAATTTGCTTATAGAACATGAACTTAAAGAACGTATCCGGATTATATGTTCAGGCAAAATGATTAACCCTTCAGATGTAGCCTGGGCCCTGGCAATGGGCGCTGATTTTGTAGTATCTGCTCGAGGGTTCATGTTGTCACTGGGCTGTATTCAAGCTTTGCAATGTAACCAAAATACATGCCCGACCGGTGTAACGTCCCATGATAAAAAATTACAGAGCGGTCTTGTTCCAGAAGATAAAGCGCAGCGAGTTGCCAACTACCATCGCAATCTCGTTCATGACGTTGAGATGATTGCTCACTCCTGTGGAGCCAAAGATCCCCGCCAGCTTCGACGCGAGCATATCCATCAAATCATGGCTAATGGGCAATCTGTTCCTATTACCAAGCTGCACCCATACCCGACTAGTGGTTATTAAAGCAAAACCTTCAAAAAACGCTTCTCTGCTATGCTTGGTAGCAGACTAAGCGCTTTTTCAGATAACAAGAACCTTTATCTTCTCTGCAAGAAACAGCCTTAAATAAGGTTGGTTACAAGTATTTGGTGTAAACAGCATGATAAATAATAGCCGGGCTTTATTGTTATTTATTCTATCAATAAGCTTCTTATTTCTATCTGCCTGTAATAATAATGAGAACGCTCACAAGGAGCCTTCTCCTCCTACAATAACAGACCCTGCTGTAAAAACTGTACGCCAGTATATTCAGTCCATATACAAAGACCGTCTGAATATTACCGATAGCCAGATAGAACAGCTTGCCTGGGTTATAGAAAACCCTCAGGCAACACCAGAAATGGAGAGCAAGGGCTTCATCGAAACCATCCATCGCGAGATACCAAGAAGCCTAGCCCGGCTCTATAGTTTGCAGTTATTAAGAAGGGGTTCCGCAGAAGACTATCAAACCTTTATTGCCCCCCAGAGCAGTAATATACTGAGCAATACAAGCTTTGCAATCCTTTCGGATATGGTGCAGAAACTCGACAAAGAGTCATACGAAATACTGGAGGCAGCTGCAATTATCAGCGCCGTCACACTTTCACCGAAAGCTATAGAAAAAGCTGCCAGTATTATAAAAGAGCCACTATCCACTGATAGTGTTCAATTTTTATCTCAAACAGCCCCCTACGCAGACAAGATTTACCCCCTAGCCAAAGAGGTAATCGAAAAGTACCGCAGCTCCACAGCAAAATTTGAAACTGTTTTTATGCCCAACAGCCATCTTCGCCATATGATGTATAACGAAGGCTCCCTTTCAATGTATAGCCATATCAGTAATGGCATCGCTCATGCCCAGATCGATAGAGAAAAACTGAATTTATGGTATTGCCATTGGACAGCCAATATTGCCGGTTTCAGAGGCCATCTGGCTCCAGAAGGCTCATTATATCTTGATCAAAATACATTTATGGCTATGAACCGCCTAAAAGCGATACTCGATGATATGTTGCAGGGCGTTTCGGTCAATCCAATGCAAGCCTACCTTAAATCCAGAGCCGAATGGCTTGGCCTTAACACCTTAACAAACAATCCCAAAGAATTAATCGCTCTTGGTTCTCTGGGTGCATCCCTCAGATTGTTTACTACAGAGCAAGGCAGCGCTTTATATAAAGGCTTCTCTAATCTAAACAACGAGAACCAGCAACGCTGGCACTCTCATACAGAGCAGCAGCTTAAGGTACAAGCTTATCCAGCCGAAACATATGGACCAGCTGTATTTGCCAATGCCATAGAAACCGCAGGGCTGGCTGAAAGTATTCGAAAAGTACTACCCGTTTATATGGACGTCTTGGATGAAGAGATGCGTATGAGAAAAAACAACGAAATAAGGCCAACGGTTCCTGTCTCATTTCGGGAGCTGGCCAGACAAGAGAATGTAAATTTGATACTCAAACCCCAACAGCCCATTACCATTAGCATTAACCCAACAACAGGTTTAGCCGCTTTTAAAAAAAGCAATCTTTAGGGCGCTAAATTCAGCTGAAACTAACTTATTAGTCATGGGTTAAAGTCATTGTATTACAGAAAATGGTTACGAGGGATTTAGAGATAAACAGGCAAGGAGGACACCATGTTTTTACAGCGTTTCCAGCCCAATGAAAAAGGATTTGACTACGTTATTGGTGATCTGCATGGCATGTATAATCTCTTGTTTGATGCGTTAGAGAATGTTCATTTCAACCCAGAGCATGACCGATGTTTTAGTGTTGGAGACCTGATTGACCGAGGCCCTGATTCAGAAAAGTGTCTGTCATTAATCAATGAAGAGTGGTTTTATCCCGTGCGGGGAAACCACGAAGATACATTAATTGAAGTCACTCGCTCGCCCTCTTCTGCGGTTATGGCCGACTGGGTCCTCAATGGTGGTAAATGGCACCTGCTAATATCATCAAAAGAAATGCACACCTATGCCGACCTGATCGATACCCTTCCCTATTTAATTGAAGTCGAGCGCCCTGATGGAACCCGGGTGGCTATTTGTCATGCTGAATACCCTTTAGCCAGCTGGAATCCAGAAAAAATCATGAACACCCCAGAGCTTACAAAAACTCTCCAGTGGTCAAGACGACGGGTTTATCAGCAAGACCAATCTTACATTTCAGGTATCGATCATATTGTCTGTGGGCACACTATTGTTAAGAAACCTTTGACATTAGGTAATCACCATTTTATTGATACGGGTGCTTACAAAAGTAAACTATTGACCATTCAATCACTACAAAGTCTCTAGCTGTATAGAATGACGAGCTTAATATCCATAGATATCTAGACTATACAGCGGCAGATGAAATCAATAACGTCCTGCTTCGAACTATAAACTTGGACTTACTCATGCTCCAACCTATACAAGCTAAAAACCTTGATGATATTAATTGGGATAACTGGCAGGCCAAAGATCCCGCAACCCTTACATTTATTGTAAAAAACGACAAAATACTACTGATTAGAAAAAAGCGCGGACTTGGAGCCGGTAAAATCAATGCGCCCGGTGGACGAGTTGAGCCAGGAGAAAGCCATATTGAATGCGCTATTCGTGAAGTTGAAGAGGAATTGCACATCACTCCAGATAATCCAGAATATGTAGGAGAAAGCCTGTTTCAGTTTACTGATGGCTACTCAATTCACGTATACACTTATATTGCCAACGACTACACCGGCAAACCTACCGAAACCGATGAAGCAATTCCACTTTGGTTTGATCTGGACAATATTCCCTATAATGAGATGTGGGAGGATGACCGCTACTGGCTCCCTTTACTGCTTCAAGGTAAACAGTTTAAAGGACGCTATCTTTTTGATAAGGACAAAATGCTGGACTATGAGCTGCAAACTCTTTAGGAAAACAAAATACCTGTTTTGATAATTTTCCAATAATTTTTTCATGGCCGGGGTTGGAAAAGAAAAAAGAGTCCATATATAAGTTAATGTCGATGGCTCATACAACCGAAAATAGAGATCAAACTATTTCGTAGAGCATCGTCGCTTAAGGCCTGTTCATAAATGAAAGGTCAAATTTTAAACATATTGCTCATTTGAGGATATGACTATGCGTACTATCGATTTTGATTTCAGCCCTCTGTACCGCTCAGCAATTGGGTTTGACCGTGTTGCTCACATGCTTCAGAACATTAAGGCAGGAGCAAACCAGAACGGCTATCCTCCCTATAACATCGAATTGCTCGATGAAAATCAGTACAGAATATCCATGGCAGTTGCCGGTTTTAGCGAAGAAGAACTCGATATAGAAACCCGCGAAAACGTACTGGTTATTCAGGGCAAGAAAGCTCAGGAAGAAACCGAGCGTCAGTACCTATATCAGGGAATTGCAGAAAGAAATTTTGAGCGCTGTTTCCAGCTTGCTGATTATGTAAAAGTAACAGGTGCAACCATCAATAATGGCTTACTTCATATCGAACTGGAACGTGAAATTCCTGAAGCCATCAAACCACGTAAAATTAATATCAGCAGCGGCTCACTGCTCGAAGCGGAAACAGACAACAAAAAGCTCACTGTAGCCTAATCATTAAGTTTACCTGCAGTAGCAGGAGAAGGCGGCAATAGCCGCCTTCTCTAGTGTATACTGATATCACCGTTACTCCTCAAGGAACTGATGGTTTCGAATAGCATGTCTCAACCTTGATATGCGCTCCAAATCAGCTGTAGCATTCAGCTTTTCAGCTTTGATACCTGCAATTTCCACTCTCTTTAACGCATCCTGCCATTTACCTAAACGATGATATATCTTGGCCAATTGGTAATTGTAGATCATCTCTTCCCTGGGCTTTTTTACAAAAGATTTTACTGTCTCTGCTGTTTTTAGCGCCTGTTGATAATTCCCTTGCAAATACTCAACCCTCGCAAGTCTTATCTTAGCCCTTAATACATCATAATCCTTTCCCGCTTGCTTAAATAAAATGGCTGCTTGCTGTAAGTGCATGGCAGATGCCACCAAGTTAGCAGGCTTCACATCTGATTCTGCCGCAGCCAGATTATATAAAACCTTAGCTTTTAAACCATGATCATCAGGCAAATATTGGTTACTCAAATTCAGCGCACGCTCGGCTGTTTTTACCGCAGCAGAATCCTGCTGCGCCCTCTCAGCTGCAGAGAGCAAGTAAAGACCGCGAATTTCTCCTGAACGATAGCTATAATCTACTGCCATGCCGATAGCACGGTGCGCAAGCTCTTTGCACTTTTCTGCATTACCCATATAAAACCAGGTTGATGCCAACTGTATAGACAGCTCCATGACAGACTGTGTATCACCCAAGCGTTGCGCAATATCCATTGCTTCACTACCCACTTCAAGATGTTGCTGCCAACAGCCTTCAGGCTTAAAAGTCTTCTCTTCGTTTATAACCCACTGAACAAAAGCAGGCCCTCTATCTTTGGGCACCACAATGGATTCACACTTATCAGGCTGCACCATCACGCTCGTACAGCCTGGATTTAATAAAATCAAACTATAATAGAGCGATAGAGCTAAAACATTAGTTCTGCTTTTCATCAAACGTTCAAAACCCCTACAAACTGTGTAAGTATTGACATCCTCCTCCAGCTAATTTCGCTGGAGGATTCCTATTACTAGGCAGCTACTTTCTCACGATTTCGCTGAAGTTCCTGCTTCTTCAAAGGTTCTAACGAACCCTCTCCACAGGCTAAAACGCTGTGTCCCAACGCTAGTATATTTTTTGCAGCCTGAATATCTGCATTCTCAGAATGACCACAAGCTACACACTCGAATTTTGCCTGAGTCTTTCTGCTTGCTTTGTCAGTATGACCACAAGCACTACAGGTTTGGCTAGTGTATGCCGGATTAACAGCAACTACTTCACCACTTAGCCAGCCCTGCTTATACTCAAGCTGCCGCCTGAACTCATACCATCCCTGATCGAGAATGGATTTGTTAAGTCCAGACTTAGCCTTCACGTTTTTACCGTGTTTCTCAGCAGTGCCTTTTGCAGACTTCGACATATTGGATACCTTCAGATTCTCAATCACTATCATTGCGTGATTTTTGCTGATTTCGGTTGAGGTTTTGTGAAGGTAATCAGCCCGACAACTGGCTATTTTGCTGTGAGTGCGGCTAATACGCTGCTTTTGCCTCTTCCAGTTTTCAGAGAATTTTACTTTGCGGGAGAGTTTTCTTTGTTCTCTGGCAAGCTGCTTCTCATGTTTCCTGAAAGCATTAAGCGGTTTGTACTGCTCACCACTGGACAGCGTGACAAACTTGGCAACGCCCATATCCAGACCAACCGCTTTTTCAGAAGGGTGAACCGGAGTGGGTAATTCTTGCTCGGTTTGAAAGCTGATAAACCAATGGCCTGATTTACGGGTAATGGTGCAATTCTTTATCTCGCCTTCTATGTTGCGAGACTTGCGGAATTTCACCCAACCTAACTTGCTTGGCAGTTTTACTCTGCGATTTTCGACCTTGCAGTACTTTGAAAACTGCATGATGCGAATTGAATTATGGTGATCTTTGTTGCGCTGCTTGAAACATGGCTTTTCAAACTTAACCTCTTTGATTTTTCCAGCTTTGAGCTTTGCCAGATCATCAAAGTGTTTTTTCCATGCACCGCCCAAATCCATTAGTTTTTGCTGCAAAGCAACCGCATTACCCTGAGCAAGAAAGCTGGTTTCTTCGTCTTTCTTCCAGACTGGCAGCCACTTAGCCATTGTGTATGAGGACGGGATTTTTTCACCAGACTCCCACTTTTCATTGCAGATGCTCAATGCTTTATTCCAGACAAAGCGAGCTGTGCCGCAAAGCTGCATGAGTCTCACATGCTGCTCTGGTGTCGCCTCCAGTCTGAATTTATATGCTTTGAGAATCTTCATTTATGTAATCAGTGTGTTAGTCTTTTGTACTTAAATTACAGGGTATAAAATGGAATATCAAGTATTAGTATGCAGGAAATAAAGAAAGGCCGACACAGTGCTTATACTTTGCACTGCCACATTGTTTTTGTGACAAAGTACAGAAAGAAAGTGCTTGGCGAGTTGCACCTAGCTAGATTGAGAGAAATATTTTCTGAGATATGCGGAAACTTTGAAGCAGAGTTAACAGATTGCAATGGGGAAGCCGATCACGTTCATCTTTTAGTTGAGTTCTCGCCCAACACGCCAGCTATTGCGAAACTGATAAACAGCCTGAAAGCTGTTTCATCCAGACGGTTAAGGCAGGAGTTTTGTGATATCGCAGGTGCGTATCGAAAGCCGGTTTTGTGGTCAAGGTCGTACTTTGCTGGTAGTTGTGGAGGTGCGCCACTAGAAGTTATAACCGAATATATCAGAAACCAAGATCAGCCCTAACGAGCTGAACGAAATTCACCACCCGCCTAGTTCGGCGGGAGTACTCTTTCTATTCAGGATAGACACAGCTATTAAAGCCCAACATTTTCAGGTATCAAGCTGCGCATAAAATGTGATTACTGGTTAAACATAGCCACTCAACACAACAATCGAACTATTACTCACGTCTTCATATATTTCAGGAGAAGGTTTTGCCCGCCAAGGATATCCACAGCATTGATTTAAACCATCTGCGAACGCTTATGGCTCTTTATCAAGAGAGTAGCGTACAGGCAGCTGCCGAACGCCTCAGAATTACATCACCAGCAGTAAGTTACTCACTAAAAAAACTGAGAGAAGCACTGGGTGACTCTCTCTTTGTCAGAACCAGCCGAGGCCTTTCACCCACAGCAAGAGTACATACCATCATGAAAGAGCTGCCTGACCTGGTAGGCAGTCTTGATAGTTTGTTACACCGCACCCCATTATTTAACCCGGCAAACCTATCAATCAACCTTCACATTGCTATTCCAGAAGTCATGGGGTGCTGGCTGATCCCTCGTCTCTATCACCGCCTGAAAGAAGAAGCTCCGGGGGTATTCCTGACTTCAGCACTTTGGGCCAGCAATACACTAAAGCGGCTAGAGGAAGAAGAACTTAACTTTGGTATCCACCTAATCGATGAGCACCCAAAAGCATTAATCCAGAAACCCCTTTTCGATTTAACGCCCATTATCCTCTGCCACAAAAACCATCCCCTAACCCAGGAAAATAGGTTAACGCTTGAATCGTTGAGCCAACATCAATTCCTTGTTCATGAAATTCCAAACTACAGTACCTATATTGCTCCTTTTGAAGTCATCTTTAAGGAACACGGTTATACTGCCAAGGTTGGAGCAAGAATAGGCCAATTAGCAGCAGCACTTAGAATTCTTGAAGAGTCAGACATGATTATGTTTACGGCTCTGGAGTACATTCCAAACCTTGGCAAACAACTGACACATGTCACTGTTCCTCCACAACTCTATTCAATGCCTATACAAGCAAAGGCCTATTACCATAGCCGCCAAAGCCAAAATCCAACATACTGCTGGTTAATGGATATTGTCCGCGATGAAATTCATCGCCATGGGTTAGACACGTGCAGCTGATAGCTATAAATTAAAAACATTTGATAACATCTGGTAAAAGCAGCTATTTATAAGGATGGCACTTAAAAACAGGATAAAACGGTTTTCTTAGCCAGGCGAGTTTTATCCGATATTATACAAAAATGTGAAGCAGCCATCCTTCTACTGTAAACAAAAAGTATCTTTTTTTATTCTCAACTAGGCTAAAGCGAATACTCCAACATTCAGACTCTCGAAAAACGGGGATCCAAAGATGGAAAAAAATCCATGGCCAGAATGGGCAGAAAAGCTGAGAGCGATAGCTCAAAATGGCATCACCTATACAGAGGGAAAGTTTGATCTGGAGCGCTATC
The DNA here is from genome assembly GCA_965224475.1 of Endozoicomonadaceae bacterium. Lineage (GTDB taxonomy): Bacteria > Pseudomonadota > Gammaproteobacteria > Pseudomonadales > Endozoicomonadaceae > Endonucleibacter. The sequence continues at coordinate 968,899 of CBDCZK010000006.1, forward strand.
AACAGTTACAGGCTATTACCCACAAAATGATAGCCTTGCTTACAGAAGCACCATTGACAAAGGTTGATAACTATTTTTTGCCCGAAAAAGGCTACACAACACCAAAACTCGACGTTCGTGCTGGGGTCTTTAAAAACAGTGAAATCTTGTTAGTTAAAGAGCGAGATGACGACCGCTGGTCACTACCTGGAGGGTGGGCTGATACGGGTGAATCACCATCAACTGGTGCAGAAAGAGAAGTTCTGGAAGAGTCCGGCTATATTGTAAAAGCAACCAAACTGGTAGCTGTCAGAGACACACTTTGCCATCCCTACACACCTAAAAATCCCCATCATTTGCTTAAAATGCTATTTCTATGCGAGCTTCAAGGTGGAAGTCCCCAAGAGAATATTGAGATCAGCGAAATCAGTTTCTTCCCTCTGGACAAGCTGCCCCCACTATCGCAAGGGCGAACCATTACAGCCGATATACAGCTACTCCAAGAACACCATAACAATCTCAGTCTAGCTACGGTGTACGATTAACGTCTCAATCAAACACATAAAATGATAACGCTCTAAGCTGTACCACCGACAGTGATTTCATCAATTTTCAATGTTGGCTGGCCGACACCGACAGGTACAGACTGGCCATCTTTGCCACAAATACCAATACCAGGGTCTAATTCAAGATCATTACCGACCATTGAGACCTGGTTCATAACATCAGGCCCATTACCTATTAGAGTAGCCCCTTTTACAGGCACTGTTTTTTTACCCTTTTCAATTAACCAGGCTTCACTGGTGGAAAAAACAAACTTTCCAGAAGTTATATCAACCTGACCTCCCCCCATATTCTCAACATATATGCCTCGATCAACACTGGCAATAATCTCATCGGGTTCATGCTTGCCAGCCAGCATATAAGTATTGGTCATACGAGGCATAGGTAAATGGGAATAGGATTCTCGCCGCCCGTTACCAGTGGGAGTCACTCCCATTAAGCGGGCATTGAATTTATCTTGCATATAGCCTTTCAAAATTCCATTTTCAATGAGTACTGTACAGTCTGTGGGCACACCTTCATCATCCATATTAAGAGACCCTCGACGCCCCTCCAATGTTCCATCATCAACAATGGTACATAAAGGAGAAGCTACTTTTTCGCCAATACGCCCGCTATAGGCAGAGCTGCCTTTGCGATTAAAATCGCCTTCCAGGCCATGTCCTACCGCTTCATGCAACAATACCCCTGACCAACCGGCACCAAGTACCACAGGCATTGCTCCAGCTGGTGCGTCAACTGCTTCAAGATTCACCAGGGCCTGTCGGACAGCTTCCCGGGCAAAACCCAGCCCTGTATCATTCAGCAAAAACTGTTGATAATCACTGCGACCACCCCCGCCAGCAGTGCCTCGCTCAATCCGCCCATCCTTTTCCACAATAACGCTAACATTCAAACGTACCAAAGGTCTTATATCACCAGCCAGTGTTCCATCTGAAGCGGCAACCAATACGACTTCATGAACCCCCGCCAAACTAACATTAACCTGTTTAACCCTGGAGTCAGCCTTTCTGGCTTCCTGATCACACGCATGAAGCAGAGCCACTTTATCTTCAGGACTCAATGATGCTAAAGGATTGTCGGTGCCATATAAGGCAAGAGGCTGACTACGCTGCCAGGCCTGTACCTGTTTTTGCTGCCCCAAACGGGCAATACTTCTTGCAGCCCCAGCTGCTTGCTCCAGAGCAGGAACTATTATTTCATTGGAGTAGGCGAACCCTGTTTTTTCACCACTCATAGCCCGAACACCGACACCCCGGTCAACATTGAAGCTACCTTCTTTAACAATACTGTCTTCCAGGCTCCAGGCTTCATGCCTGACGGATTGAAAGTATAAGTCTGCAGCATCAATGTTATGACCAAGAATACTGTCAAGCACTCCACCTAACTCATGGTCACCAATATTTGCGGGCACCAGCAGCTGATCACGCGCTTTTGTAAGAATATCTGTCATAGGTAATAACTTCACTCTAGCCCGTAGTTATACACAACGCCTATGGTAGGGGATGGAAGCATATACGTCTATCACGCCTTAAAACCATTTCTGCAATTTAAGCAAGCGATGCACGACAGCACATTTATAATTAATTATATGTCTTCTACTTTTGTTTTGGCTCTTTACCAATCGGTGTTGATTTCTTCTGCCCAGGTTTTACGGCTTTATTGGAAAAGAGTTGATCTAGAGAAACCTTTGGCTCATCAAATGAGCCCTCAATTCGATACCTTATACTGGCTAATTGATCAACCTGCTTTCCTACCAGCTTATCTGCCAGATAAAAAATGCCTGCAACTTGAGGGGCTGCACCTAGAAGAACACTAAAGATAGGCAAATTAGAAGTCACTGGAAGGGTGACAACCAGACTGACATCCATATTTTCTTTTACTGAATCTACTATTCCATCCAATTTGAAATTGGAAGAAGGACCTTCGATAACAATTGGAGAATCGAATGTTACAACGCCTTTGTTGAATCGAAGTATACCGTTCAAGTCATCAAAACTGAGTCCTGAAGCATACAGGTCAGAAAAATCCAGCTTTAACCGCCTCATTAAAGACTCTGTATTCAAAATTCCAAAGAGTTTTAATGCCCCAGCCCCACCTTCAAGCTTTTTCAGTCTGCCGTTATCCATATCTACAGCAATGGTGCCTTTTATCGCAGCAAAGCCAATATCCAATGGAGAACCGGGCCAACCAAAAGTTCCCTCCATCCGAGTTTTTTTGGCCTGGGCAAAAGGGGTAATACCAAAAGCCTCCTGGAGTTTGTCGATGCCCGAACCTTGCAATCGTCCCTGAAAATACGTGTACTGCTCACCTTGCCGCTCAACCCAGTCTGCAGAGCCTGTCAGTTGCATATCAGAGAAGTGTCCCTGTATTGATTCAAGCCTGATACCATCAGGTGCCTGACGAACCTTAAAGGAGAGCTGACCTCCCTTCATTTTACCTGCTGTTAGTGAATTAATTGAAATATCTGCAGCTGGCAAAGCTTCAGGTGCCATAGACAGGATTGGCTTATCTTGATCACCGGTTGCCTCGTCCTGCCCCTCCGATGAAGGAAGTACCAAATCATCCAGAACCAACCGATAGGGTACCGACTCCCTGTCAGGAATCCATAGGCTGCCAGTTAATGATGGACTCTGTATAGCCAACTTCAAAAACTGCTCATCAGGTTTGAGACTGACTAACAGATTTTCAAGTACCGTATCCTTATAAAGCAGTCGACCAATTTTCAAACCATCAACATCAATCAACCCCGATAATGAGCGCTCTTTGGCACTGGCAGGCTGATTTGAGAATCGCTCATACCAAGGCCCAATATCAAGCTCTGGTATATCGCCAGTGATTCGAAGGCTATTCTTAACAGCCTCCGGTATTTTTTCATCAGCCCCCAAAGCACTTCCTAACAGGAATGATGCCTTTCTGACAGAGTAATCAGCACCAAAATCAATACGCCCCTTACCAATCCCAATAAGATTGGTTGACAATATGCTAGCATCAGGTCGAATTTCATACGCTAATGTCATCGGTAATGGTTTTTCTGACACCTTACCCAAGGGAGCAGGTAGCTCAATTTCAATACCCTCAAGATTACTATTTATAAGAATGTCTGTTGCACGTTTTGAATGATCAATGCGTAATTCAGCTGAATAGCTAGCTTCTCCATCCAGCAAACTAAGCGCATCTAACTGAAAAAATTGCTCAAGGGTCTGCACACTGGCGTTACCCTGCCAGTGAATATGCGTTTCCTTTGGGTTTCTGCCTCCAACAAAAGTTTTTACAGTTGCCTTAACGGTCTGGCCCAGAAACTTTCCTGAAAGGCCACCGGAAGAAAAACCATTTGCAGTATTAAATGCTACATCACCATTAATTTTGTTGATGGTGATATTATATTCAGGAAGAGAAAGCTGATAATTACCAACACGCCCCTTGACGTCTACTTCAGTATCTTCAACATGGCTAAGAGGAATTTTCAATTGAACCTGAGATTCAAGGTCACCTGATAGCTTCCATATTTTAGCCTCACCTTCCATAAGCTCATTTACTGGCGTTTCTGTCAGGAATCGGTGCAAACTAGCTCCCCGTGCTGTGAGCTCACTTTTAATTTCAATAACAGTATCGTCAGTTAACCCTACTCTGGCGGTCGTATTGTAAAGATCGGCCCCAATAATATTTGCGCTGTCGCCCAAGACTTCAACGCGATCATCATTGACATAAACATCACCATACAAACGGCCAACTACAGGCCAATCCTTATGGTAGTCCAACTGGGCATCAGCGATATTGAAATACAGTCCCCAGCGGGAATCATGATCTATCCCTATATTCTGGAGAGAACCATTGTATAAAAACCCCCCCTCATTTATATCGGCCTGTTTAATTGCACTATCAAGCCAACCAACAAGTTCCGGTGAAAGGCCATCAAGCTTTGCAGGAATATACTTCTTTGCATACTGGGCATTACCATTTCTGATACCTACGGCTAAAGCCATTCCAATAGGTTTTTCATCTAGAGGAATATCCAGGCGGAGCTGTCCATTCAATACGCCTTCCGGCCCATTCAGCTGAATTTTATTACTGCGTAAAATATAAGTGTCGTCAACAACATCCCAAAATAGCTTTGACTGGGCTGAGCTATAATTCCAACTCTTCCTAAAAATCCGGGGAAACCCAAGACTGAACTTGTTGCTGGACAGCTCTAAACTTCCTTTAAGCAAGTTCATTCGCAGATCACCACTAACATGAGCAGCTGAAGGAGCCCCTTCCCAAGCATCGACAGAAACATCCACCAGCTCTGCACTTAAGTCAAAATCAAAGGGTTTCTGCTGCGGATAAAGGCGCATGGCAATATTGTTGAGCTGGCCAACAGGATTGAGTACTGTCAATAATTCAACGGGCAGATCAGATAATAATTCGGTACCCAAAAGTAGCTGTTTGACTTTTCTAAGATCCAGAGTTTGATTGGCAATGGTTATATTGTATTCAGGTTTCTTTTCACCTTTGAGAAACCAACTGGTTAGAACTGGCTCTTTCTGATCAACAGACACAGACAGATTATCCAGCCACATTTTCCAGTTTTCACCTTTTACCCCTTCAAAGAAAAGACTGGAAGTAACTGTTAAAGAATGACTATTCTCATTGGCAGAACCAGATAAATAGGAGACCTCTGGAAATGCCAACTCACCAGAAAGCTGCCATTGTCCTTTTTGGTACAGCCAATCCAACTCCGAGGCCATCAGTACCTTTTCAACTCTGTCATTACAGCCGCGCCACATAAGGCAGAGTTGCTCAAAATCAAAATTTTGAACTGAAATATTGCCTTTCCAGCCAAGTCCACGAAAGTCAATCCCCTGCCCCTGTCCAGAGATTTCTACAGAACCCGTCCCTAATTCAAGACGGGTATCAAACCTCTTGAGACCATTATCATTTACCAAGGCAAAATAGGGCGTTCGAAGCGTGGCAATTTCACCACCAGGGCGAAGTACAATCAAAGAGGTATTGGTGATATCAATGTAGCCCTGAAAGCGCAACCAATCTAACAAAGAGGGTTTGTTATATCGTTCCTTGCCAACATTATCAGCACCGATACCATCAATTCCAGAAAGCCTCCAACGACCATCAGCGGTCTGAATTATTTCAACTATAACCCCATCCATTTCCAGGCTGTTGAAAACCGGCGTCCGGTAAAGCAGCGTTGAACGGAAATCCAACTCCAGATCAACCCTGTCAATGATAAAACCTGGCTGGCTGGCTTCATTGCCCTGCAACTTTAAACCACGGACTGTTAGAGTCGGCATGCCTCCCTGCCAGGAGGCATATAATTGATCAACCTGAAGTGACGTATTCAGTTGCTCACTCAAAAAACGAGTAATGTGCTGCTGCAACAGGGGTATAGAAGCCACAAACAACCTGGCTCCTGCGACAACCACTACGGCAAAGATAAGCAAAGCTAATAGTAGCTTCAACCCCCAACTGGACAGTCGCAACAGTAATCCTTTCATTTAGCCAAGAACCACATCAAACTGTTCTTGGCTGTATATAGGTTCAACCTGAAAGCGAATAGGCTTACTGATAAACCCTTCCAGATCAGCAACATTATTCGACTCTTCATCAAGCAAACGATCCACAACAGATTCAGAAGCCAGCACCAGGTAACCAGCACTCTCATATGCCCTGACTGCCCGCAATATCTCCCTGAAAATTTCATAGCAGACGGTTTCTGCAGTTTTTAGCGTCCCCCTGCCATTACAGGTTGAGCAGGGCTCACACAGTACATTTTCCAGAGACTCTCTCGTGCGTTTCCGGGTCATTTCCACCAACCCTAAATCACTAACCCCAGTGATATTGGTCTTGGCATGGTCTTTTTCCAGGGATTTTTCAAAAGCTCTCTGAACCTGGCGCTGATGTTCGGTATCCTCCATATCAATAAAATCAATAATGATAATACCTCCCAGGTTCCTTAACCTAAGCTGCCTGGCAATGGCAACAGCTGCTTCCAGGTTGGTTTTGAAAATGGTTTCTTCCAGATTTCGATGCCCAACAAAAGCCCCGGTATTTACATCAATAGTGGTCATAGCTTCAGTCTGGTCGATGATAAGATATCCCCCAGACTTTAACTGTACCTTGCGGCTTAACGCCTTATTGATTTCATCTTCAACACCAAACAAATCAAAAATAGGGCGCTCTCCCGGATAATACTCAACACGCCCATCCATCTGCGGAACCAGTTTTTTGACAAACTTATGAACTTTTTGAAACGTTTCTTTGGAATCGATACGGATTTTTTCGATATCAGGGTTAACAAGATCACGCATTGTCCTTAAGTGCAGAGGAAGATCCTCGTAAACAATGGCTGGCGCTTTACTGTCCTTGATATTTTCTTCGATGCTATCCCATAGCCTGTGCAAAAACAAAATATCAGCCCTGACTTCATTTTCACCAATCCCTTCAGCAGCTGTACGCAATATAAACCCACCCTGATCTTGTCGGCTTTCCTGCTCAATACAGCCTTCCACTAGTGTCCGAAGCCTTTCCCTCTCTTCTTCTTCTTCAATACGCAGCGATATCCCGACATGGTTGTTATGAGGCATTAGTACCAGATAACGGGCCGGCAACGAAATGTGGGTTGTTAATCTGGCCCCTTTGGTTCCCAAGGGATCCTTGGTCACCTGAACAACCAGCGACTGACCCTCATGGACCAACTCCACAATAGGGCATTCAGTCTGCTCATCACCGGATTTGTCACTTCTTGGTGAAATTTCACTGGCATGAATGAATGCTGCACGCTCAAGTCCAATATCCACAAAGGCAGCCTGCATGCCTGGAAGCACTCTGACTACCTTGCCTTTATAAACATTTCCCACAATACCTCTACTACAGGATCGTTCTATATATACCTCCTGAAGGACACCATTTTCCACCAGCGCCACGCGGGACTCCATGGGCGTGATATTCATCAGAATTTCTTCACTCATCCCCTTCCCCTTAACTTCCTTCAATTACAAATTTAGTCTGGAGGCCATGAGTGTCAGAGAAATTATTGCAAACCTGTCGAGTCAGGACACTCAATAAAGCCTAAATTTTGTTTTGGGATATAAGCCAAATTACTTTTCCAGCAGGGAAGTTAACTTTAATCACTCATGCTGCCTACTAAATCTTCTTCCCTAACTTTCTGATAAAAAGTAGTCAGTGTTTAATCCATAGTTTCCTGCTGAAATTTAACTGTCAGCAGGTGTTTCAACTTCAGCTATTCTGCCAAAAAGAGACACCAACACTCTTCAATAATTCTGCAGTAATATGTAACGGTAAACCTACCACGCCAGTATAACTGCCACTCATATGCTCAACAAAAGCCCCTCCCAGCCCCTGTATCGCATAACTTCCTGCCTTATCAAGAGGCTCACCTGTCGAAACATAATGACTGATTTGAGACTTTGATAACGTTGCCAGTTTTACCTGAGAAACAGAAACATCTGTTTTTGTCACCGTGCCATCAGTTACAGCTACAGCAGTCATTACTGTATGGCTTTTTCCACTCAGGCCCATCAACATATCACAGGCGTGCTCTGGATTTTCAGGTTTACCCAACACTCTATTATCCAACACCACAGAAGTGTCCGCAGCGAGAAGAGGATAAACAGGTAAGTCTTTGTTAAGGATTGTATTCCAACCACTTTTCGACTTTTCAACAGCCATTCTCAGCACATAATCACAGGCAAGTTCGTCTGGCAATAAACTCTCATCAATGGCACAGTTTAGCTGCTGGAAAGAAACTCCTATTTGTTGCAAGAGTGCCTTTCGACGAGGGGATTGGGAGGCTAAATAAATCATAAAATTCCATACTGCAGATCAGACAACCCTGAAATAACGTCTGGCGAATCTCAAGATGGAGAGAATCCAAGGCCACAGTGCTGCGCTAGTTACTGACGGTAGCAAATACCATAAAGAAGGCATTGAAAGGCCCACTGCACTCCTGATCCACAGAGTCAGCAGTTGATAACAGCTGATTATAAGAAAGACAATAAAAGCCTGTTGCCACCAGGGAAACATTCTTAACCTTCGATGCAGACTCAACATTATAAATGCGACTAATGTCAGAGCCATAGCATGCAAACCAAACAAGGACCCCATAAAAACATCAAGCAGTAAACCGATGCAAAAGGCAAAAAAAAGCCCAAAGCGATTTGGTAATGCAAGAATCCAGTACATAAGTACCATTGGAACCCAGGCAGGCCTTGCTATTGAAAGCCAGGCAGGCAAAGGCAAAATGCTTAATACTCCAGCTACTAACAATGACATCCATACAACCCAGTGAGCATTAGGATGTTGAACACTCATGATTCACTTCCCTTTGTTAAATCAGACACCCCTCGCTTATTCTTGAACACGAGTAAAACTAACCGACTTCTATTGATTTCAGCTACAGGCTGAATCAAAACAGTAGCAAAGGGCTGCCCAGGCTCATGGACAACTTTATTAACTTTTCCTAACGGGTAACCAGCCGGGTATCTTCGCCCAAGCCCTGAACTTGTTAGCAAATCGCCTACTTCAAAATCTGCCGTATCAGGGATGTGCAATAGTTCCAGTTGATCAGAATTTCCTGTGCCTGCTGCAATTGCCCTATAGCTGGTTCGGTTATTTTGTACAGGAACGCGGCTGGAAGTGTCAGTAACCAGCATAACCCGGCTACTAACAGGACTGACTTCAACAACCTGCCCCATCACACCATGGGCATCCAAAATAGCCTGGCCAGGAAAAACACCATCCAAACCCCCTTTATTAATCATTACAATATGTGAGAAAGGATCTGGATCAACACCAATAATTTCCGCAATAACGACCTGCTCATCAACAAGTTCAGAGGAGTTCAATAATTCTTTAAGACGAATATTTTGAGCTGTTAGCGAAGCGAGTTTCTGGACTTTCTGCTCTAAAATCAGATTCCTCGCCTTAAGGCGGGCATTTTCTTCAAATAGTTCACTACGGGATACCACTAGATCACTGGCACTCCCCCAAATCCTTGATGGTAGATCTGCCAACCAATAAACAGGGGTAGCCGCCGTTGTCAGCCATGATCTGACAACAGTAAGATGACTATATTGCTTATCAACAAACAATAACACCAGAGCCAGCAGAATTAACAAGACAAACCGCGTCATTAATGACTGGCGTTGGCTAAATATAGGTTTGATAACCTGCTCCTGCGAAATACACAGCTGTCTGGAGAAGCACCGAATTGAGCAAGTCAATGATCAGGATAGATAGCCGGGCTAGTTAATTTCTTAACCTGGCTTCCCTGCCTGTCACAGACTTATCAACTCGAAACCCGTCCTGATCCTAGGAATCAGTCTGTAGACAGCAGGTCCATCCTATGCTTATCCATCATTTCGATGGCACGTCCTCCTCCCCTGGCAACACAAGTCAGAGGGTCTTCTGCCACCAATACAGGCAGACCAGTCTCTTCACTGATTAACTTATCCAGATCTCTCAGAAGCGCACCACCGCCAGTTAAAACCAGCCCTCGCTCAGCAATATCGGATGCCAGTTCTGGTGGTGACTGTTCCAACGCGCTTTTCACAGCCTGTAAAATCGCGGTTAAAGACTCTTGAAGTGCATCCAGAATTTCACTGCTATTAAGCGTGAAGCTTCGTGGAATACCTTCTGCCAGATTACGGCCGCGAACATCAATTTCCAGCAGCTCATCGCTGGGATAGGCGATGGCAATTTCCTGCTTTATCCGCTCTGCAGTGGCATCACCAATCAAGCTACCATAGTTGCGACGAACATAAGTCACAATCGCATCATCAAAGCGGTCACCTCCAACCCGGACTGATTCCGAATAGACAACACCGCTGAGAGAAATAATAGCAATCTCGGTGGTGCCACCACCAATATCAACAACCATAGAGCCACTGGCTTCTTCTACCGGGAGGCCTGCACCAATAGCCGCAGCCATAGGTTCTTCAATCAAGTAAACCTCTCGTGCTCCCGCACCCAGTACAGACTCCCTTATTGCCCTCTTCTCCACTTTGGTAGACTTACAAGGTACGCAGACCAGCACTCGAGGGCTGGGCTGAATAAAGCTGTTTTCATGTACTTTATTAATAAAGTGCTGAAGCATTCGCTCACACACATCAAAGTCAGCTATAACGCCGTCTTTCATGGGGCGAATAGCCGTAATGTTCCCTGGGGTTCTCCCCAGCATTCTTTTAGCATCGGCACCCACTGCTACCACGCTTTTCTGAGTTCCCAGATTGCGTATAGCAACTACCGATGGTTCATTCAGTACAATGCCCTTTTCGCGGACATAGACCAGTGTATTGGCCGTTCCCAGATCTATCGACAGGTCGCTGGAAAACAGGCCCCGTAACCTTTTCAACATGTTGTGGTTTACCTTGAGTCAAGGCTATCTGTAACTGCCGCCAACTCTAACAATGCATAAAATCCAGAGCAAGCCGCATACGCAGCTCCTTTGCAGTCTCTGGAGTGCCCCTATAGCCAGCCGACAATGGCTTGCATTTGACTGGTCACATCATCAGAACCAACTACTCTGTCATTTGCTTATTTGTACGACGGCTCAAGTTATAATCAAAAGACTAACAGGAATGTAGCTTAAATATGAATATGTTATCTGGATATAGTAGCTATTCACAATGGTAAACTGGGATAAATAGAGAAATTTACTGAAGACGCCCTGTAGATTTATGGTAACTATTCAGCCTCCTCAGATTAATCTGGATTTTTCGCGAATTTATGTCATTTTGATATAAACCCTTTTCCAGAAGTTTTCATGACTCAGTTTACTCCCGAAACACAGGCCATTATCTTGCTTCTCGCTGCTGTAGGTGAGCTGGAGTCGAAGGTTTTGAGTCTTGAGGATGAAAACAAGGAGCTTGCTGATAAGCTCAAGATGAATAGTCGTAATAGCAGCAAGCCACCGTCTACAGATGGTTACAATAAGCCCTCATCATCCAAAAACTCAAATGCTGACAGTGAGAATGAGGAAAATCCTGAGTGTGATAGAGAAGATTACAAACCCAATCCCAAAAGCCTGAGGCAAAAGTCAAATAACAGGCCCGGTGGTCAACACGGTCATAAAGGCTCTACGCTGGAGCAAACTGAGGAACCAGACCATATCCGGCATCACTCGGTTAAAAACTGCGTACTTTGCCATCAGTCGCTTCTTTCTATCAAAGTAACCGACGTTGTTGAACGTCAGGTATTTGATCCAGGACGTTTTGGCCGTTTCGAAGTAACGGCGCATGTGGCTGAAGTCAAAGAATGCCCATGCGGACATGCTAATCAAGCATGCTTTCCTAAGGGTGTTGACTCGTATGTGCAGTATGGTCCGGTCACTCAAGCACTGGCTGTTTATCTGTATCAATACCAGTTAATGCCGTACAAGCGCATTTCACAATTCTTTTTCGATATTTTTGGTCTTGAAGTTAGTCCCGGTTCAATCTGTACTTTTCAGGCAAATGCCTACGACCGTCTGGCTAGCACAGAGGCAGCAATTGCTAACGCCTTAAAAAAAGTGCCAGTTGCAGGTGCTGACGAAACAGGCATGAGAGTGAAGGGCTCTTTATGGTGGCTGCATGTCGTTCGTTCCGAGGAGTGGACATACTACCACCTTGACCCCAGTAAAGGTCATGAAGCTATTGAGGCAATGGGAGTGTTACTGGTATTTGCCGGTATACTTGTGCATGACCATTATAAAGTCTACTTTCGCTACGCAGCCATCCATGTGCTCTGTAACGCCCATCACTTAAGGGAGTTGCAGGGGGTTGTTGACAGAGATTGCAATTATCTTGCAGCCCGGCTTCAACGCTTGTTAAGGCTGGCTTGCCATCTTAGGAAAGGGTTCAAAAAGCTTGGCATGAAGGCTATGCCGGAAATTATCCGCAAGCGTATCGACTCGCTTTTCGAGCGTACTGCTAAAAAAGCACAGCTCGAAGAAGCCGAGTACATGGAGCGACGACGTCAACGCCTTGGAGAGGATAAAGTCAGAAACACCAAAGCCTTTAACCTCTTCAAGCGACTGGTGGAGTTTAAAGAAGAAACCTTGAGATTCATGACTGATTTTGACATCCCCTTCGATAATAACGGCAGTGAGCAGGATGTTCGCAACGGCAAGGTAAAGCAGAAAATATCTGGCTGTTTCAGAAGTGAAAAAGGGGCTAAATGGTACTGCCGGATACGGAGTTATGTTTCATCGGCGAGAAAGCAGGGTGAGAATGTTTTCGAAGCCCTGCTTATAGCTATGAAGAATTACGACAACCTTCCTTTACTGGGTGCTGAATAGTTACGATTTATGATACATACCCTTGAAATTATCCCAATTTGCCTCAAGATAAACGGTTTTACTTTATCAGATAACCACCATGGCCATAGACAAGTCCCAGGTCAAAACCGTCGCCCACCTTGCGCGCTTGACTATTAATGAAAGTGATGTGGAAGCTACCACTGGCACTGTCAGTCAGATACTTGAGCTGGTAGACAAGATGCAAGCAGTAAATACTGATGGCATTGAACCGATGGCTCATCCCCTTGATGCAACACAAAGGCTACGCGCTGACCAAGTTAGTGAAGAAAACCAGCGAGAGCAACTGCAAAGCTGCGCACCTGCCACTGAAGAAGGGCTATTTCTGGTCCCTCGGGTTATTGAGTAATCCCAGACTCTCCTTCTATGGTAGTGCTGAGAGTACGCCACTTAAATGAACCTCTGGTAAATAACAATGACAAGCGATAATTCCATTATTGCAAACTACGATACATGTCAAAACCAAACCAGCCGTTCAAAAACACAGTGGTATCACCTGCTGTTGGAAGAGACAACTGGCATACCTTTCTTCAAAACCGAAAGCATCCAATTTATACCGCTACGGTAAAAAACCAGACAGCCTATGTACGATAAAACACTTGCAGAGCAAAGCCGGGCCCTGGCCTCTGGCGAGGTTTCCAGCGTCGAGCTAACCCAAAGTTACCTTGATCGCATTAAACAACTAGACAAAAACTTCAACAGCTACATCACGGTAACTGATGAACTGGCCATAAATCAGGCAGCAAAAGCCGATAAACGCCGACAGACAGGAGAAGCCAATCCCCTTACCGGGATACCCCTTGCCCATAAGGACCTATTCTGTACTGAAGGCGTGCGTACCAGCTGTGGTTCAAAAATACTGGACAACTTTGTCGCTCCCTATGAATCCACAGTGACTCGCAAGTTTCATGAAGCTGGCGCCGTTATGCTGGGCAAAACTAATATGGATGAATTCGCTATGGGTTCATCCAACGAAAACAGCCATTACGGCCCAGTAACCAATCCCTGGGACATAAAAGCAATACCCGGCGGTTCTTCTGGTGGTTCTGCAGCGTGTGTATCTGCGCGACTGGCAGCAGGGGCCACGGGAACGGATACTGGCGGCTCTATCCGTCAGCCAGCCTCTCATTGTGGAATAACCGGTATCAAGCCTACTTATGGCCGGGTATCCCGCTATGGTATGATTGCCTATGCATCCAGCCTTGACCAGGCAGGGCCGATGACCCGCACAGCAGAAGATGCAGCCATGATGTTGAACACCATGGCTGGCTTTGACCGTCGTGATTCCACATCCATTGATAAAGAAGTGCCCGACTACACCGCCACCCTGAATGACTCCCTTGAAGGTTTGACCATTGGCCTGCCCAAAGAATACTTTACGGCCGGTCTTGATAGCACAGTAGAGCAAAATATTCGCAATGCCATAAGCGAATACGAGAAGCTGGGAGCAACAGTTAAAGAGGTTAGCCTACCTAATAGTGAACTATCCATAGCAGCCTACTATGTTATTGCGCCAGCAGAAGCATCCTCAAACCTCTCACGATTTGATGGCGTACGTTTTGGTTATCGTTGCGACAATCCAAAAGACCTTGAAGATCTCTACAAGCGCAGTCGGAGTGAAGGCTTTGGAGAAGAAGTCAAGCGCCGTATTTTGGTTGGTACCTATGCCCTATCTGCAGGCTACTATGATGCATACTATGTAAAAGCTCAAAAAATTCGTCGGCTGATTCGTGATGATTTTCTCAACGCATTCAAGGAATGTGACATTATCATGGGGCCAAATGCACCAACCTCAGCATTTAATATTGGCGAAAAAAGCAACGATCCTGTGGCTATGTACCTGTCTGACATTTATACAATTTCTGTCAACCTGGCAGGCTTACCCGGTATGTCCATACCTGCTGGTCTGGCTAACAACCGTCCGGTGGGATTACAGCTGATCGGTCAGCATTTTGATGAAGCGCGCCTTCTGAATGCAGCCCACCAATTCCAGCAGGCCACTGACTGGCACTTACATACTCCTTCCACCCTGAGCTGATTGCGAGGTATAAATAATGGCATGGGAAGCAGTCATCGGGTTGGAAATTCATGTCCAGCTCGCCACCAAAACCAAAATCTTTTCCGGTGCATCCACCGCTTTTGGTGCTGACCCTAATACGCAAGCTTGCGCAGTAGACCTTGGCTTGCCTGGTATCCTCCCAGTACTCAATGAAGAAGCCGTTAATAAAGCCATTAAATTTGGCCTGGCTATTGATGCGGATATCAACAAAGTTAACGTTTTCGAACGGAAAAATTATTTTTATCCAGATCTGCCAAAAGGCTATCAAACCACCCAGCTGGAAAAGCCGATTGTTGGTGCTGGCTATATAGATATCGCTCTAAGTGATGGTTCTGTAAAAACAGTACGCATTCATCACGCCCACCTGGAAGAAGATGCAGGCAAGAGTCTTCATGAAGATTTTCACGGGATGTCCGGTATTGACCTTAACCGTGCAGGAACACCATTAATCGAGATCGTCACTGAGCCCGACATGCGCAATGCAGAAGAAGCAGTCGCTTTTGCTAAAAAACTGCATTCCATTGTCACCACCATTGGCATCTGTGATGGGGAAATGTCCCAGGGCTCCATGCGTTTTGATGTTAACGTTTCCGTTCGCCCAAAAGGCCAGGAAAAACTGGGTACACGAACCGAAACCAAAAACCTGAACTCATTCCGCTTTATGGAACAGGCTATCAATAAAGAGATCGAGCGACAGATTGATCTTATTGAAGATGGCGGTGAAGTCATTCAGGAAACCCGGCTTTATAATGGCGATACCGGTGAAGCACGTTCCATGCGCAGCAAGGAAGAAGCCAATGACTACCGCTACTTCCCTTGCCCTGACCTGTTGCCAGTAGTTATCGAAGATAGCTTGCTGGAAAAACTGAAAGGTGAAATGCCAGAGCTGCCAGACGCCAAAAAAACACGCTTTATCAGCGAGCTGGGCCTGGGAGATTACGATGCTGAAGTGCTATCATCTGACAGGGCAACAGCTGAATATTTTGAGTCAACCGCCAAAGCTTCAGGCGATGCCAAGCTGGCTGCAAACTGGGTGATGGGTGAGCTTGCCAAGACCCTGAACCAGGAAAACCTGTCCATTACCAATAGCCCGGTTAATGCTGACATGCTGGGCGGCCTCATTGCCAGAATCAAAGACAATACTATTTCAGGTAAGATAGCTAAACAGGTCTTTGAAGCACTCTGGAAAGGCGAAGGCTCCTCTGCAGATGATATCATTGAGAAAAAAGGCCTGAAACAGGTTACAGATACCGGTGCTATTGAGGCGATGATCGACGAAGTACTAAATAACTGCACCCAGCAGGTAGAACAGTACCGTGCGGCACCCTTAGACAAACGAGGCAAGATGATTGGCTTCTTTGTAGGTCAGTGCATGAAAGCATCCAAAGGCAAGGCAAATCCTGGCATGGTTAATCAAATTCTAAAAAAGAAACTTGATAGCTAGATTTATGCAGTATTTAAAATAAATAAAAAACGCTCATCCAAATACTACCGGTTATACCGGTAGTTCCCCTCCCTAATTACTCCCTGATACAAAAAGCAAAGGAATAAACTGACTTATTGAACTACAATCGGTCATTGCCCTATATATAGCATGACCATTAGTAATCCCTGAGCTCTATGCCAACAAAAAACCCTCGCATTAGAAAATTGATATTGATTTTATCGATAGTGCTTTTTCTGATTGCAACCATTCTCTTAGTCATTGGGCTGTGGCCTTATAGAAGCGCGATTCTGGTAAACAGTAAGAGCTGGCAGCAACTCAACGACACTATATCCCCTTACATCACTATTAAAGTCCCCGAAGGCAATGGAAAATTCCCCGTTGTACTTGTTTTCCCCGGCTGCGAAGGGGTAAAACCAGAACGGGCAAAACCGCGCATGAATTGGCTGGCAGAACAGGGGTACATAGCCGTTATGGTGGACAGTCACAGCGGCAGAGGGCTGGATGAAGATACAGTTTGTGATGGCTACGCCCTGTGGGGATCAGAGCGGGCTGGAGATATTTATGTGGCCCTTAATTTTATCCAACATCATCCCCAAGCGGATATAAATAAAATTGCACTGCTAGGGTACTCCCATGGTGGCTGGACCATTCTCGACGCACTTTCCTACAATGGAACCCCCCCCAGGGGTCTGGACACAGTACCAGACAATTTATTAAACCAGGTAAAAGCTGCAGCCATTTATTATCCGTATTGCGGATACCCATCCAGAGCACGCTACACCTTTAATAGCCCGATCCCTATTTTAGCGATACATGCTGAGCAAGACACAATGGTTGATCCTCAGGCCTGTAAGACGATGATGCACGCATGGCAGGAAAAAGGCCTGCCTGTTACCAGCTTGAGCTATGACAATACAGGACATGCCTTTGATGTCATCGGACATGATAACTTTAAGAAGGAGTCTCACCTTAAAGCGCTCAATGCACTAGCCAGTTTTTTATCACAGGCGTTTGAAGAAATATAGGTATTTAACTAACAGCCAAAACATCTCAAAACCCTAACTCTTTAAGCGGCCCAACCGCTCAAGCAGCAACAACATAATATGCATATACCGAATTAAAAAGATAAAAACACTTTAAAATTGAAATAAACATTCGCTTTACGCTACCATAGCCCAGCATTTACTCCTACCTCCAGGGAATACTGACGTGTTATGCCACCACAACCGTTGCATCTTGCGGCCAGGCATGACCATTGCCTAACGAAACAACAAATCGTTATCCATTCCGAGTGTAGAGAGACGCTTTATGCCGGGGGAAATTGCCTGGCCGAATCTAGGTTGCACCGTATTAAATAATGAAATAGCAGTGCAACAAGCTATAACAATGACCATGACTGTTGGAGTGGAATATGTCGTATGAGTCCGAAGTACTCCCAACCGGTGATGCGCACAACAATAACAAACAAAGTAGCATCTTCAACCGCTTCCTTAAAACTGTAGAGTGGCTTGGTAATCTCCTCCCTCACCCTATTAGTTTATTTGCGCTGTTTGCCTTAAGCATTGTTCTGCTAAGTGGCATCGCTTCCTGGTTTGGCCTGAGTGTTGTGGATCCCCGCCCGGAAGGTGCTCCTGGCCGCGCAGCCTCTGGTGTTATTGAAGTCGTTAGCCTCCTCAATGGTGATGGTCTTAGAATGATTGTCACCAGTCTTGTATCCAACTTCACTGGTTTTGCTCCCTTAGGGACCGTACTGGTAGCACTTCTTGGCGTAGGCATTGCTGAACATTCAGGCTTACTGAGCGCAGCTGTTCGTTCTATGGTAATGAAAGCCTCACGCAATACGGTAACTGTAATCGTAGTTTTTGCAGGGGTCATTTCCAACACTGCAGCCGAGTTGGGTTATGTGGTGCTTATTCCTCTGGCAGCTATGATTTTCCATTCCCTTGGACGACACCCTATTGCAGGGCTTGCAGCAGCATTTGCCGGAGTTTCCGGTGGTTACAGTGCCAACCTGTTATTAGGAACCGTTGATCCATTATTGGCCGGTATCACTGAAGCGGCGGCTAGAATGATTGATCCCACCTATGTGGTAGGACCGGAAGTCAATTGGTACTTTATGATTTTAAGTACCTTTATGATTGCCGGTGTTGGCAGCTGGGTCACAATAAAATTTGTTGAGCCTAATCTCGGCAAGTATAACCCTAAAGAAGCCAGCATTAATCTCGCTGAAGAGAAAATGGAGCATTTGTCTGATGCTGAAAAACGTGGCCTGAAAATGGCTGGCCTAGCAGTATTAGGTGTATGTGGCTTACTGGCTTTGACTGTTGTTCCCGAGTGGGGAGTACTTCGCCATCCCGAAACCGGTGCAGTTGCAGGATCCCCCTTCTTAAAAGGGATCGTTGCCATGATTCTGGTGTTTTTTGCTGTACCGGGTATCGTCTATGGCAGAGTGGTCGGCTCTATCAAGAACGATCGTGATATCATCGATTGCATGGCAAAAAGCATGAGCACCATGGGCATGTACATTGTCCTGGTATTCTTTGCAGCCCAGTTCGTGGCGTTTTTTAAAATGACCAACTTCGGCACCATTTTTGCCGTGCTGGGTGCAGAGTTCCTTCAAGGTATCGGATTGACCGGACCGTTACTCTTCGTCTTCTTCATCCTGATGTGTGGTTTTGTCAACTTAATGATTGGCAGTGCCTCAGCCCAGTGGGCAGTAACAGCACCTATTTTCGTACCTATGCTCATGCTGGTTGGCTATGCACCGGAAGTGATTCAAGCAGCCTATAGAATTGGCGACTCTGTCACCAATATCATTACACCGATGATGTCGTACTTTGGTCTTATAGTCTCTTTTGCAACCCGCTATAAGAAAGATCTGGGAATTGGCACTCTGATTTCAACTATGCTGCCTTACTCCATTTTCTTCCTGATAGGCTGGAGCATATTGTTTTTCCTTTGGGTATTTGTATTCAATATGCCAGTTGGCCCGGGAGCAGCAACCTTTTATACAACAGGCTAAAACCTTCCCTGAGAATTCTTTTCAACAGGCTGGTTAGTCATTCTAACCGGCCTGTTATGCAATAAAGCAGATCTTAAAGATAAGATACACACTCAACATTAAAAGGAAAAAACCAAATCAGAAGAATGGAAGGAGTATCCCATGGCCTTAACAATCAATCTGGAGGAGCATCACAACCACTACTTACTGGAAGTTATTGGCAGCATTGATGCCGAAAACGCCGAAATTATTGCCAAAGCCATGGATAAAGTCATCAATGATAGCCACAAGCATTTACTACTTGACTGCACTCAGCTTCACAGTATTAACAGTGAAGGATTAAAAGCACTGATGACAGCAAGAAGACTCATGTCATTCTTTCGCATGATCATTATCTGTAACCTGTCAGCATCCGTAGCGGCTTTATTGGAATTTAGTGGCATACATCACTTTATCCCCCTGCTACCGGATATTTTTGAAGCTGAAACCATGCTGCAAGAGCTTGAATACAGCCAAGGGCACATAGCTATAGATTATGTACCCCAGCCAGGTGGCGAGCGCTAAACAAATCGCTACATTCTGTCGGTCTGCAATATTGGTTATGAAGAGCTGAATAAGCTATTTAACCTCTGTTGATTGAAACCGATCCTCTTTATCTGCATGGGGTAAAAGTAGATTAAGCAGAACAGCTGTTATGGCGCAAAGGCTGACACCCTTCAGGGTAAAGTCGCCAAAACCCAGTGCCAGATCACCAATACCAAATACCAATACAATAGAAACAATCACCAAATTTCTGGGCTTAGCCAAATCCACCTGGGCTTTTATCAGGGTATTAAGACCAACAACAGCAATGGAACCAAATAATAACATCATAATTCCACCCATTACCGGTGTTGGAATGGTTGCCAGAAAACCACCAACCTTACCGACAAAAGCAACAGCAATGGCTACACAGGCAGCCCAAGTCATGATAACTGGATTAAACGCCTTGGTTAACATCACAGCACCTGTCACTTCTGAATAAGTGGTATTGGGTGGTCCTCCTAAAAATCCTGCAACAGATGTCGCTAAACCATCACCAAGCAGGGTATTTTTCAGTCCAGGTTTTTCTAAATACTTCTTTCCCGTTACCGAACTGATTGCCAGCATATCACCTATATGTTCAATAGCTGGAGCTATAGCCACTGGGATCATGTAGAACATTGCATTGATATTCCATTCAGGAAAAGTAAAAGCAGGCATGGCCAACCATGGTCTTTCCAAAAGAGGCTGATAATCAATAACCCCCATAATCATTGCCGCAAGGTATCCAGTAGCAATTCCACAGATAATAGGAATGAGCTTAACAATACCACCCGCCATAGTTGCAACCAGCAACGTAGTTAACAGAGAAATTCCGGCCAATAAAATAGCCTGGCTTTCAGACATTCCAGAAAAACTTCCGTTAGCCTCAACTGAGGATGTCGCCATCCCCACAGCCACTGGAGCCAAACCTAAGCCAATGACCATCACCACCGGACCGACAACAACAGGAGGAAAAAGCCGATATAGGATACCACTACCCCTTAACCGTACAACCACACTCAGGACAACATAGAGTAGCCCTGCTGCAACCAGGCCACCCATAGTTGCAGCAATGCCCCAACTCTGAATACTAAATGTAATTGGCGCTATAAATGCGAAGGATGAAGCCAGAAAAACAGGAACCTGTCGTCTTGTAATCAACTGAAAAATCAGTGTTCCAGCACCCGCTGTAAAAAAAGCTACATTGGCGTCAAGTCCGGTTAACAGGGGAACCAATACCAAAGCGCCAAATGCCACAAATAGCATTTGCCCTCCCATTAAAGCCTGCTTTAAAACAGATTCCTGTTGTTTATTAGAGGCCATCAATCCTGATTCCCGGTTATTGCTCATTGTTTTTTTCCATCCCTTTTATACCCATCACCTTTCCAGTACTCCGTTTCAATGGGTTTGAAACAGCGTGCCGGGTGCCAAGTAATTGCTTTTTTTAGCTTAAAAAAAAAGGCCAAATGGCCTTTTTAATTAACGGGTTCCAAATATTTTATCACCGGCATCTCCCAGTCCCGGCACGATATATCCCTTTTCATTCAACCCTTCATCAACAGAAGCGGTATAAATTTTCACATCAGGGTGAGCATCCAGCACTTTCTTGATGCCTTCTGGTGCAGCAACCAGAACCAGACAACGAATTTCTGTACAACCCGCTTTCTTCAGCATTTCAATGGTAGCCAGCATGGAGCCACCTGTGGCCAGCATAGGATCAATAATCAGTGCAATACGCTCATCAATATTGCTCACCAGCTTTTCGAAATAAGGAACAGGTTCCAAGGTCTCTTCATCACGATACAGACCAACAACGCTGACTCTGGCACTGGGTAATAGTTCCAGAACGCCATCCATCATGCCCAGCCCTGCTCGCAGGATAGGGACAATGGTCATTTTCTTGCCCTTAATCTGCTCAACCTTTACATCACCGGCCCAACCTTCAATAACGGTTTCTTCCAGCTCCAGATCCTTGGTCGCTTCATAGGTCAACAACGTACCCACTTCACTTGCCAGGGTACGAAACCCCTTGGTGCTAATATCCCGTCTGCGCATGATTCCCAGCTTATGCTGTACCAGCGGATGCTTGATTTCCTGTACACTCATGCCTGACCTCGACTCTATATCTGGATAAACTGCCCACAGAAGCGCGCACTGAGGGCTTTTCTGGTAGTGCAAAAACAAATAAAGGAATGTATACTGCCCAATCCCTTATAAAAATGATTATTTTCACACTATAAAAGCACCTTCAAGCAGCACTTTATAAGGGCGTAAACCCTCTTATTCTCACACGAAATTCTGAACAATTCCCATAGGTTTTTCCAACGATCATAAAGGTAGAGCTGACACTTGCGCATAATCTGTGGGCAAGGTATTTTTGATCCTTTTTTTTCTGCCGGGCTGACCGGTTTAATACAATCCCGTGAGGTTGTCACATAATGTCTGTTGATCTCCACCATATCCGGCAAGTGCTGGACGAAGCCGATTGCCTCTACACCGAGCAGCAGATCGAAGAAGCGATCCGGAAGATGGGGCGAGAAATCACTGAACGCCTAGCTGATAGCAACCCGCTTGTGTACTGCGTGATGAATGGTGGCCTGGTAATTACCGGTAAGCTGCTGACTAATATGCAGTTCCCTCTGGAAGCCTCTTATGTACACGCAACCCGTTACCGCGACCAGCTGACAGGCGGAAGGCTGGACTGGAAAGTACGTCCCCCACAGGATATGAAAGATCGTACCGTACTGGTTATCGACGATATTCTCGATGAAGGCCATACACTGGATGCTATTGTTGACTTCTGTAAGGAGCAGGGTGCCAAGCAGGTACTGACCGCTGTACTGGTTGATAAGAAACACGATCGCAAAGCCCGTCCAGGTCTAAAAGCGGATTTCTGTGGACTGGAAATTGAAGACCGTTATATTTTTGGTTATGGACTGGATTACCAAGGGTACTGGCGTAATGCTAATGGAATCTATGCTTTGAAAGGGCATTAATTTCTTGTGCAAAAATAAGGCTTCCATTTTGGAAGCCTGTTACTGCAAATTTTATAATTTAACCCCCTGTAGTCGGTTTTTTAGAGACCCCTCCATCAACTGATGCTGACATGCTTTTAAGTTCAGAGGTTATGTCTCTCATAAACTCCTTCATATTTTCAACCTCTTTTTTTGCTTCTTGTTTTGATTGGAATCCACCTTCTTCAAACTCAACATTATCATCTGATATAGCTCTTTCTAACTTAATAACTGACAACTCATATAATCTCAGCTTGCTAAACATATCATCATAGTTTTCTAGAACACCCATAGTTTTGTTAGCAGAATCAGCTAACATCTCATGCCTAACTGCTTCTGCGTTTTTTCCAGCTTCCCTAAATTTCTGTGCTAATAACTCATGCCTAGCCGATTCTTGCTTTAGTGCATTCATCTGCTGCTGTGGAACTGGTTTAAAGTTTTCACCCGAAAGCCATTTGGAGAATCTTTTAGCTGGCCCAGCGAGCCAATTACCGAAATTTTTAAATCCAGCTTTAACTTCACTTTTTATTGCTTTAAGAGCAGTCGTTATATTCAGCTCCCTTGCTTCAGTTTGTTTTCTAAATCCTTTAATACCAATATCTGAAGGGTTTAGCTTTGATTCTGCCTGAGGCATTTTATTCGCACTACGAAGATTCAATGCCTTACCACTCGTACGGTTAGGCTCAAGATGTGATTTAGTTAGATCTGGGGAACTATTTCGCCTTACCAGCCTTCCAGAAGGGCTAATACCTTCCCCACCTTTTTGAGAAGCAGGCATACCCTCCACGCCCAAGGCATCAAGATTGCGACTCACGCTACCTGGGTTAGGACTCCCCCCTGGAATATTCATAAGTAGTCACGCAACTGCTAACAGATAAAAATAACTGTACGTCCGTATTTATAAAAAACATCTCCATTCCAATTTGGTTATACTCATTGCCAAACACCATTAATCTCGCTGTTGTCACGATGAAAACTGTTGATCCAGTAACCGATGTCGCAGTCATAAAAACATTGAGAGAAGCTCTCCGGCACGGGCCATATCCTTACCTAAGGGAAAGGGCTCATGCTGTTTTACTCAGTATACGTGGTTATTCTATGAGCGAGATTGCTGCAATATTTGAAGTTCGATATCAGACAGTATCTGACTGGATTGATGCCTGGGATGATTATGGCCTTCGCGGTCTGTACAAAAAACATGAGGGTGGTAAACCACCTATCTATACTGACCAGGAAGCACAACGCATTAGAGAGATTGTCTCCGAGGAACCTCGCAGGCTGGCTTATGTTCAAACAAAGATTGCAGAGGAAACCGGGAAGACTGCCTCAAAACAAACTTTGTCGAGACTTTTAAAAAAAGCTGGGACTTGTTTATAAGCGGTTTCGTAAGGCTTGCAGTCATAAGCGCAACGAGGAGCAGTTCAGGTGTTGCCAGTCTGCCTTGAAAGAGGCTCAAAATGCTGAGGATAAAGGGCTTGTCAATCTGTTTTACTTTGATGAATCTGGTTTTAGCCAAGAGCCTTGTGTCCCCTACGGCTGGCAAGAAAAAGGCTCACAGCTAGAAATACCCTCTGTAAAAAGCAAGCGTATCAATGTGCTGGGGTTTATGAATCGTGCCAATGACCTTTTCTACTACCCAGTAACAGGTTGTGTTAACAGCGAAACGGTTATCAGTGTCTTTGATGATTTTGCCACCAGGATGGAAGATCCCAAGTACAGTTCTAATGATCGCTATACCATCGTCATGGTGGATAATGCCAGCATTCATACCAGCAAACTTTTCAGAGAAATAGAGTAATAGACTGGGCGATTGAGAAAAAGCTTTTAGTCTGTTTTTTACCAACCTATTCACCTGAGCTAAACCTGATAGAAATATTGTGGAGAAAAGTGAAATATGAATGGCTGAACTTACTGGCAATAATGAACTTCAAGGAATTTGAGCAAGAGGTCAAACGTGTATTTGATCTATTTGGTCAAGAATATCTGATTTCGTTTGAGTGACTACTTAGACGCTCCTAAATCCATTTAGAAATACAATCACTATATATAATTATTAAATACAAACCCGCTATTGATTGATTGTTTTTATATTAAAAAGAAATATCAAACCAATTTGTTTAAAATAAACCCAAAAATGGCTACCACGCCTACAACAACAATAAACAAATCCAATAACCTATTCTGATAATCTGCCAATGGTTTGACACGATAATAAGCATAAACCGGCATAACATAGAGAATCATTGCCAGCACGGGCACAACTATGGCCTCGATCATGCCGATCACACTCCAGTTGGCATACCCTGCCCCCCAACAAGTCAGGATAATAAAGAGAATCGTCCCCCTACGCAGAGCAACCGAGTTAAGTGGACGATGCGGACGGTGTTTTAGCCATTTTTGGGTAAATACTCCCTGAAGCCCCTCCAATGCACCCAAATAGACCCCAAAAAATGAGCTGATAATTGCCAGAAAAGCAATGATAGGTGCCACAATTGAAAAAGCATCATTGCCTGTTCTCAGGGCCAAAACAGAAAGCACCGGTAAATTATCGGCTTTAGCCTGGGCCAACTCTTCCGGCGTGAGGCTTAGCACACAGGAAAAAACAAAGAACAGAATCACTGCCAGTAATAGCAAAGTATTGCGTTTTAAAATTTGCTCTGTTTTGCGGGCGCAGGCTTTTTTATTTCTGATCGTTAACCGGTAAGCAACTGCAAAGGCAGAGCAGGCAGGTGAATGATTAAAAGAAAAAATCAATAGCGGCGTGGTAAAAAACAGGGTCATCAACATACACCGCATAGAAAAAGGCTGAGAAAACACCGCTGTATTCCACTGAGGTATTAAATAGGCAGAGATACAACACAGTGTGATAACCAAAGGGTAAACCATCGACTTAACAGCCCGAAGCATCCACTTTTCGCTGGTATGCATCACAACCACAACAGCAGTAACCAATAACAGACTTAACCAAAGTCTTGAAGGCGCAACCCACTGTAGCTGATTTTCAAAATAGCTGATCACCACATTGGTCATACCAATGCCATAAAGGAGCAAGATAGGATAAACAGAAAAACAGTATGCCCAGGTTAGTAAATGCCCGGCTTTGTCTCCAAAATGCTCTGTAACTGTACCGGTAATATTGGCTGTTGGATCTGAAGAGGACAGACAGAAACGCACCAGGTTGCGATGAGCCAGCCATACCATAGGACCAGCTAGGAGGCTGAGTATCACTAAGGGCCAAATCCCACCTACACCGGCACTGATAGGCAGATAAAGTACACCTGCACCAATTGCCGTACCAAAAAGATTAAGCATCCAGCCTGTGTCCCTTGGCGTCCATTCATCCACTGCTTGCTTGCTGGCTGCAGACTCTAGTTCAACTGTACTTTCCGGCATAGGACCTCTCTTTTCTATGGCATAACACCTACCTTTCTGAGAAGATATTCGCCTGCTCAAATATTGAATCGACAGAGTGGATTATAGACATTCGCACTACTTAGCATCCTTAAATATAAAAAATGAAAAAAGATAAAAAGAAAATTATCGGTGAAGAACTGGATGATCAGCGCTTAAAAGACCTGTTAACCCTAAAGCCACCAGCAGGTGAGAACAGGGCATTCCACATTTTAATCAGAGCTTACAGAAGCTTACGTGCAAAAGATTTTGAACGTTTCGCCCAATTCTATAAGGCGCAAGGGTTTCCTATTAATCCCAAAAATCAAAAGGGAGAGGCCTTTATCACTATTATTAAGCAGCACCGCTATGCAGAACCATATATCCAGGCACTTGAAAATACAGGCTAAAATTGCACACTGACATTCAAAATCTATACTCCTGAAATCACGCTTTATTTCAGGAGTACACTCCAGTGAGTTCTTTTAACAACCGTTTGTTTGCCCCCCTCTTTCTACTATCAATAAGTTCTTTATCGCAGCAAGGCTTTGCAGAGCTGGTAACTCAATCTGATAGAACAATAAATCATAAAGCAGCCTTGGAGAAATACAGGCATGATGCGTACGATGCCCGCTATCCCGAAATTAACTATGCACAACTAAAAAAAGCACTGGATGCAAAGCAGGTATTTCTCATTGATGCCAATAGGGAAGAAACGTTTAATAAAGGCCATTTACCTGGCGCTAAATCACTGGCCAACCTGGAAAAACTTGAGCCCCAGCTTCCCTATTTAAAATCATACCCAATCGTTGTTTATTGCGGAGGACCCCAGTGTACAGCCTGGTATTGGGCAGCTGATTTTGCTACCGCCAAAGGCTATACCAATATCATGCACTATAAACAGGGCACCAAAGGCTGGAAGGCGGCGGGGGCCACATTTG
Source organism: Endozoicomonadaceae bacterium (assembly GCA_965224475.1). Taxonomy (GTDB): domain Bacteria; phylum Pseudomonadota; class Gammaproteobacteria; order Pseudomonadales; family Endozoicomonadaceae; genus Endonucleibacter. The sequence continues at coordinate 996,171 of CBDCZK010000006.1, forward strand.
AAACCTCAGCAATAAATTAAACCTTATCAAACGGCAAATACTCCAAGTTGGTTTACACTCAATAAAGGGCATTATGTAATGTAAAGGAAGTATTCAAGGATGTATTTGCGCCCAATTAACCAGCTGCTGGCTGTTATCTGCCTCCTGGGGTTATCCCCACAATCTGTTGTTACAGCTGAAGACCAACCGGTTATTGCCGTGTCAGGGCAAAAACACACTTATTACCATATGCGCCTGACTCTGACCCCGAAAAACACTAAAATAATTTCAAATAGAGTCGGTTCTGGAGGCCAATTTCAGCTTCTTGTACACCGTAATAGCCTCCCTGTCTCCTTTAAAGCTGATATTAAAGATCAATTAATTACGCTCTCAATGCCTGCAACACAGTTTGGAACAGCAGGAGCCAATCTTTATATCAGTGAAAAAAAACGGCTATTTGAAAACATCCAAACAATGAGCAACCATAAACACAGCTCCATAAGTGTAGTAATTGAATACAATCCTTATGTAATAGTGGAAAATAAAAAACCTTTAAAGTTACAACTTTATAAACCAGAAATAATATTCAGACACTCTTTAGGAAGGTATATAAATTACACTGGCACATTAAAATACTATGACAAAAAATAAAACTATCAATAATAAAAAACAAGGTGGTTAACATGGATAATATTCTTAATTTAACAGGCAAAATTCTGGCAGTTTCAGAAAATATAAAAGGCATCGGTGAAAATCTTGGCGCTGCACGAGATGCCTTTAATGGCCACCAAGTATCCAGCACATCAGTAAATCCATTTATGCAAGGCATCAACTCTAGATCTTACGAAGGAGCAGGGCTGTATGACCGCTCATGCCAAGAAGTAAGCCCAATGAATGTTTTTAGGTAAGGCAGAAGCTTTAATCACTATCAAATTTTAAACAAACAACTTGGGAAGTTTATATACTTCAAATAAATAACTGAGTCTGGCAACTTCACCTCGTTTTTGTTAAGAATGGAACCTAAGCCAATATAACTAAAAATAAACCAGGCTTCAGGCACCATGCTTAACAATATAAAAATAAACCATAAGTTACTCTATTTTGTTGACCTGTTTCTAGTAATTATCATTGTTTATTTTATAAACGAAGGGTTCAAAAAAACATCAGAAAATAATGCTCTCTCAGAAACAACAGTCTCCTCACTCTCAGTCACCAAAACAACAAACATAACCACTAGCAGTCAAAAAACAGAACTGAGTGGCATTGATGTATCACATTACCAAGGGGATGTTCAGTGGCAAGAAGTAGCAAACAACTATCAGTTTGCCTTTATCAAGGCAACCGAAAACACAGACTATACGGACCCCAAATTTCAACAAAATATCGACTCAATTTACGATACCAATATCCTCTACGGGGCTTATCACTTTTTTTCGCCAACTGCCGATGCAGTTGAACAGGCCAAACATTTCATTAACACAACTAAACACAACAACCTCCCCCTGCCAGCCGTTCTTGATATTGAGGTTGAACCATCAGGCAGCAGTAGTGAATTCAGAACCTCTATAAAAAAATGGCTAACCTACGTTGAAAAAAACACAGGCTGTCGTCCTATCATCTATACCAACAAGCATTTCTGGGATCATCATCTCGATAACAGTTTTAACGACTACACTCTTTGGATAAGTGACTACACGACTAATGCCAAATCTGTAGAGACCTTACCCTGGAAGTTCTGGCAATACTCGGAACAGGGACATGTCCAGGGTGTATCCAGCCCTGTCGATAAAAACCGCTTCCGTGGTGATTTATCTGCTCTTGATATGATGAAATGTTCATAGAATGAATAATTTATAAAAAGTATAAAAAAGGTATCGCGCCCAATGGCCAAAGAACATTCAACCAGTCATTTGATTCACTGGCCCGACCATATTGTAAAATACACTTTTTTAACCCTGTTATTGATAGCTGTCATTACAACTTGCTGGATGATTTCAGATGGCGAACTGTCACAACTGAATGAAAAACTCTTGGGCAGTATCTACCAGGAAAATCATCACTTTATTAGCTCGGCATCTGATCGGGCAGAATCAATGTTAATTACCCTTTCAGAGCTTCATGCTGGTCTGATGGTTTTACAAAGCAGTCAATTTGGTATCAGTTTTATTTTGGATGCCAATGTTCAACTTGGTCATGTTCTATCACAAATCACAGACCTGGTTAGTCACGGCCGCAACTATGCACTTTACAACCTAATCGCGCTCCACATCATCGATAACCTGATGCACTTGATCAAATGGATGACCCCTTGGTTATTACTATTATCAGAGACAGCGCTTTTATGCCTGATTGCAGCCGACTCATGGCTTTCCACCAAAAATCGCTGGCAAATGTCGCTTATCCGATGCAGTGAGGCAACTTTAGCTATTGCCATACTATTAATGATTGTAATTCCCTCATCTGTGTTTCTGGTTAGCCATTCCAGCAAGGCAGTCACTGAAATATTCTATAACGAAAGCTACCAGGCCATCGTTGATACCCACGAGCATATACTTCAAGACACGGATGCCAGCTCCATAAAAAGCGAAGCAAGCAGTGCTATTAGCCAGTTCAAGAGCGCTAAAATCAAAGTGTCTCAGAAAGCTAACTATCTAGCCACAAACATAACGCGATATATCGCCATAGCGACTCTTGAAGTCTTGCTATTACCACTATTATTTTGTGGGTTGATGCTCTGGTTATCGATCGCTTTAATCAAACGCCACCGGCATTGGCAAAATTAGCAAGCCAGATAAAAGCTAGCCGCCCTTAGGCTAGCTGGCCTACCAGCACTCAACGGGGGATTTAACCCCCAAATGATTTAGAGTTATTACCAAACAATCGGAATCCTCCGTTTGAACACCACCGGTAATAGGCTCCGCCATCAATAGATAACCTCCATTTTCAACTTCAACACTCAGGGTATAAAATCCCTCAGGAGAGCTCTCACCTCCAAGCAGCTGGATATCAGAGATATAGGTATTATTCAGGGCGTAATATCGCTCCTGCTCGGCAGCAGCAACAGTTAAAGCGATATAAGCATCAGAACGGCGGGTTTCCAGAACATAGTCCTGGTAAGAAGGGACAGCAATAGCCGCAAGAATAGCAATAATAGCTAGTACTATCACAACTTCAACCAGGGTATAGCCCAAAACAAGAATCCTTTTCATTTCGGGTCTCGACTGTAATCTAAATTATTTATTGGAGTTATTAAATAGTATTACGCAACAAGGCATCTAACAATAAACAATAGGAATCTATCCAACCGCTTATATATTGCAACTCACTCTGACAACTTCACCTTCGCCAGATAGCCTATATGCAACACCAGCTGGTAACAGGCACGATTCAGCAACTTTAAGCCTGACTTCTTCTCCAGCCCCTATAACCGAAACATCTCCACTCTTACAGAAAAACAGTTCAACTGCCTCGGGCTTGTGAGCAGTATCGATACCATCAACAGAGATGACTTCAAATGTAAAATCATCCACCGGAACCGGATAATTTACGATGCTTCCTTCTATCTCAGGACTAACCTTGATTTGGCCAGATAATTTTGGAATAAATTTGATGGTACTCAGCAATTCAGACACATCTACATGCTTTGGCGTGAGCCCACCTCGAAGCACATTATCAGAGCTTGCCATAACTTCCAGGCCAGTTCCTTCAAGATAGGCATGTAAGGTTCCGGCATCAAGGAACATGGCCTCACCAGGCTTCAGCTCAACTAAATTGAGCAGCAATGGTGAAAATACACCGATATCCAATGGATATTTGCCATTCAGCTTTACCAATTCCTGCAACGCAGGATCTTCAGACGTCACAGCAACAGCAAGTGCTTCGGTAACTGCTTGTTCTCGTAATACATCGCCCAACTGCATCAGCTGGCCATAAAAACCCTTTAAACCCGCTTCTGATAAATCACTTTCAAAAGTATCAAGCAATTCTGCCAATACAACACTATCAAGCTTACGAAATAACTCAACAATGTCGTTTAAAGGGCGAAAACCATTCATAGCTCGAAAGGATGTCAAAGCATAAATCAGTTCTGGCTTGTGATTATCGTCCCGGTAATTACGGTGACCGGCATCAACCGGAATACCGGCCTGATTTTCTCTCTGAAACCCTTTCTCAGCCTGTTGTTTGGTAGGATGGGCCTGTATTGACAGCGGCTCAGCTGCAGATAATACCTTAAACAGATAAGGCAATTGTTTACCAAATTTCTGACTAACACCCTTGCCTAACAACTGGTCTCCATGCTCAGCAATTAAGTTATTTAAAAGCTCATCATCCCATTCCTTCAGTTCCGCAATGGAAGGTGATTTAGGATGGGCTCCCATCCAGATTTCAGCCTGGGGTTGGTTATCCGGGTTGGCTATTCCAAATAACTTGCTCAACGCATCAAGGCTACCCCAGGCATAGGGTTGAATACTATTCTTTAATTTTAACGGACGATTGATATTCATTAACGATCCAAGGGTCAGGAATTCAATTTGGTCATCACCAAAACATGACTGAAACAACTTAATGCACACTCACCACAGCCTGTACATTGATCACTGTTCAGCACAGGCCATTTACCACCAGTTACTTTGATGGCACCGGCTGGGCAGGCATCTTCACAAAGATCGCAGTATAGCCCCATTTCAACTTGACAGGTGCCTGACAGCTTTGGAACCACCTGTTTCTGAAAGCCTTCTTCTGTGCTCAATGCTCCGGTTTCACAAGCATTAACACACTGCCCACAAAAGTCACAACTGCCATAGCCCAGATCAAGAATGGGACGACCACTTAATACCTCATCCTCTTCTTCTGACTTTCGCAGCACTCTTCTGGGACACTGATCAATGCATGCATTGCAATTATTGCATAGGGCCAGGAATTGCTTATTTTCCAGCGCCCAGGGCGGCCTTGGATATTGACTCACAGGTATTACTGGTTCACGGTTTACCGTCAGCCGGCGAAAGAAAGCACGGCGATCCGGTGAGGCCAGCTGCTCTTCAGTTGTTTCAGTCATACAATCACCGATACAACTTCACAATCTGGTATTGAGCCCCTGATATCTCTGCCAGTTGTTTTAATGTTCCTTCAGTCAGTTTGGCCAGACCTTTATAAAAATCGGTAGCAGCTTCACCCGCCATAATTTCCAGAAACCGTCCAGACCAGGTTAGAACATATTGAGTCAAAAAGATTTCGATGGCCTGCAACCATGGCTCTACAGGGCGCTCTTGCTCAATAGCATCAACAGCCTGGTTCAGAAGATAAGAAACAAAAGCCAGTTGAAGTCCTATATGATCATCAGGCTCGTGTTCACCCGTATTTATCCCGACACCAAATTCTCGATAAAACACCCGAACAGCCAACGTTGACTCCGTCATTACCAACTGCTCTTCGGTAAGATAAACGGATCCCCATGGCACCGCCTTTAGTGCTTCGGGACCAATAAAAAGCGCACTAAAATCATCAAGAAGCGTTTGTGACTTATTGCTCCCATCGCTACTGAGAAATTGTTTTATATGATCCAGCCCACTCTGAACCAACGATTCATCTGTATCAACAGGCCAGTGATTGAATAGATCATCCTCTACAAACGCAGTCACTGATACTTCAGAAGGCGGCTGATGAAGGGCGGTATACAGAAAACGACAGGCAATTTCCAGCCCGGCCAGAGTTTCCAGTTGTTCTTTCGACATCAAAGCGACCTTATTATCAGAGGGGAATTAATACCAGTCGCACATTCTAACTACACCATTGCGCTGACAATCTGAACACCAGTCCAGCTTGCCATGCTCATTACTGTAGTTAGAAAATGTGATTGGTATAACATAAAAAAATACCGCTTTTATCAAAGGTGATAAAAGCGGTATTTATACGAAAATGTTTAAAAAAACATCACACTAATTGATGCTACATACCACTGGCAAAGATATGAAGGTCGTAGAAGAAGATACGGCCACAAATCTCACTACCTAAAACCATTACCAAACTAAATGCAGACAGTCCTGTATGGGTGTTATTACCTCGCATCGCAGAAACAATCCAGCAGCTCAGCCCCAGGAACAATAGAACCATGCGGGTCAACAACAGCTGACCATGGTAGTCCATCAGGGAGAATGGATTGATTGACAGGTCAAGTTGACCCAACCAAAACAGGTACAGGGGAAAGCCAATAACAGCAACACCAAGGGCCATCATTGCTGTAGTTGCCAGCGCCCTGTCACTGTTTTTCTGGAATTTACCCAACTTTTCAGACTGACTTCTCAGCAACATGGCAGCAGCAGGGAGCCCTACAATTGTAGCTGGCAGCACAAACTGGAACACAGTCCAGCCACTATTCCAGGTAGGTACAGTCTCAAGGGTATATACATTGGCGATAGCCAGCAGTAATAACACCCCAAGCCCCATTGCGCCAGCCAGAACCAATTTTTGCAGCTTTGGCAAAATACCCATTAATGACATAGCCACATAGGTAAATACAGCACCGCCAAACAGACTGGTTGTCATAATCTCTATGCTCAATGCAGAGAAGTGCTCAAGACCGAAAATAACATTCATGGCCCTTAATGGCTGGCCCAGGTGGGTCATAGCCGCAGCACCAGCAACGCCTAACAAACCAAGCACAGCAATCAACAGTTTGCTAAGCAACTGCTGTCGTTTCTCATCCCGGTTGAACATAAGGAGGAGACCAAGCACCAGGAACAATCCCACTGTTCCCTGGGCTATCACGGTAAAGAAAACCAGTGGTAACTCATGCATGGGTTACACCTCCTTTGTGTTCATAATACGTCCGGCGGTATCACCTGACAGGCGGGCGTGGCGACTGGCCTTAATAACTAGGGAAGGCTGGGTTATAGAAGGATCAGGCAGCGGAGCTACATCCGCTTTGGTTCCGTACTTCTCCCGGAGCTCTTCTATTGGGCCAAAATCCAGAGCCCGAAGTGGGCATGACTCTATGCAGATAGGCTTCTTACCCTCTTCAACACGGTCATAGCACCCATCACATTTGGTCATATGCTTTTTCTCAGCGTTAAACTGAGGAGCACCATATGGGCAGGCCATTTCACAATAGCGGCAGCCAACACAGACATCTGTGTCAACCACTACTAGACCATCCTTATCCCGTTTGTGCATTGCACCAGTGGGGCATGCCTTGGTACAGGCAGGCTTGGCACAGTGGTTACAACTGATTGAGGCATAGTAAGCAAAAACATCCTGATGAAAGGTGCCATCATCATTCTTGACCCAGTTACCACCACCGTACTCATATACACGACGCCAGTTCACTCCTACGTTGAGGTCATTTTCGTCTTTACAGGACAGCTGACAGGTTTTGCAGCCCGTGCACTTGGAGGTATCTACGTAAAATCCGAGTTGTGTCATAGTTTATGCTCTGTCAGACCCTGGCTACTTCCACAAGGTTGGTATGCATGGGATTCCCCTTGGAAAGAGGCGTGTTTCGTTGGGTTGTCAGGACATTGATACAACCGCCCCGGTCAACACCATCTCGCCCTGGCGTATACCAGGCACCTTCTGCAAGGGCTACAACACCAGGCATCATGCGAGGGGTCACTTTTACAGCTACCCTAAGTTCACCCCGGTCATTCCAGACCTTCAATAAATCGCCATCCTTAATACCACGGCTCTCAGCATCCATTGGGTTCATCCATACGGCATCAGTCACGGCCTCACGAAGAACTGCAACATTGTGATAGGTTGAATGCACCCGGCCTTTGGTGTGATAGCCAATCAGCTGTAATGGGTATTTTTTGGTCAGTGGGTCAAGATGACTTTCCCACGTGGTGACGTACTGCGGCAGCGGGGTAATCACATCCCCTTCTGGCAAGTCCCATTCTTTGGCAATAGTGGCCAGTTGATCAGAATAGATTTCAATTTTTCCTGAAGGCGTTCCCAGAGGGTTGGCTTTAGGATTTTTCCTGAAGTCTTCCAGAGCTATTCGACCTTTCTCAGGAGCAGGCCGCTTGAAAGGGCCATCCTTACGCAACTGCTCCAAGTTAGGCAGCTCAGGATCTTCCTTACGTAATTGGTCATAGAGATGGGAGACCCACTGTTCATGGGTACGGCCTTCGGTATATTGTTCTTCAATGCCAAAGCGCTTCGCCAGCCCAGTACAGATTTCATAGGCGCTACGGCATTCATACAATCTTTCAATAGCTGGCTCTAATGGAATTACTGCACCAAGGCTACCAGAGGCGTAGCCATTGCTGGCAATCTCATAATTCTCAATGGTAGTAATATCTGGCAGTAAAATATCAGCAAATCTGGCTGTTGGAGTCATATGGTTATCCATCACCAGGATAAACTCACACTTGCTATCATCTCCCAGAATTTCTTTTGTTCGGTTGATCTGTGAATGCTGATTAACAGTCACATTGCTTGCGTAGTTCCAGATAAACTTGATAGGAGACTTGAGTCGATCAACACCCTGAACGCCATCTGTTTTAGAAGTCATTTCGTGATGGCGGTGAATTGCATCTGTCCACTTAAAGAAGGGAATAGACGCCTTAACCGGATTAGACCCAATAGGTAGTTTCTTGACAGGGTAGCCATAGTTAGCTGGCATTTCAGCCGTATTAGTACCAGGCAGGCCAATATTTCCGGTTAAAATTGGCAACATAGCAATGGCCCGACAAGTTTGTTCACCATTTGCCTGGCGCTGTATGCCGGTTCCCTGAATAATATAAGCAGGCTTGGCTGTGCCTATTTCACGGGCAAGCTGGATAATCTTATTAACTGGAATGCCCGTAATCCTGGAAGCCCACTGTGGTGTTTTCTCGATTCCATCAGCTCCCTGACCAAGAATATGAGCCTTATAGTGACCATTTTTAGGAGCCTGTTCTGGTAAGGTTTTTTCGTCATAACCAACACAGAACTGTTCGAGGAATGGCTCATCCACCAGCCTTTCATTGATCAGCACCCAGGCAATTGCTTCTACAAGAGCAGCATCCGTTCCAGGCCTGATAGGAATCCACTCATCCTCTTTACCCAAATTGGTATCTGTATAACGGGGATCAATAATGATCGTACGAACATTTTTGCTTTTTACGGCATTAATATGTTCATAGATTTCACCACCACCACTCATCCTGGTTTCAGCAGGATTATAACCAAACATTACCAGTAACTTGGCATTGCTGATTTCACTGGTATAACTTCCAAAAGCAGCAGGCTTGTTAGTACCGTAAGTATACGGCATTGCAAAGGTAATTTGTCCCCAGCTATAGGTACCATAATAGCCAAGGTATCCACCCAGCATGTTTAATAGGCGTTTGGATGCGTAAGGGCCATCAGTTTTATAACCCTGGGTACCACTACCGTCCTGATAATAAATAGCCTCATTACCATAAGTATCAATAGTGTATTTCAGTTGTTTCGCAATCGTATCCAGCGCCTCATCCCAACTGATACGCTCAAACCGTCCTTCTCCACGCTCACCTACCCGCTTCATTGGGTAGCGCAGCCGATCAGGGTTATAAACACGACGCCGTATTGATCTGCCCCGCAGGCAAGCCCTGATCTGGTGATCGCCGTAAATATCGGGACCACGGTTATCAGACTCTACATGGGTGATCACACCATCTTTGGTATGCACATGAACCGGGCAGCGGCTACCACAGTTCACCATACAGGCAGACCAGGAAGTTTTGCTGTCACTGGTATTGGTTCCAGTCTTAACTTTATCCCCTGAGGAAGCCATAGCCTTGAGAGGAAGGGCATTACTGGCAACAACAGCGGCACTGCCAGCAGCAGCCCCCCACTTCATAAAATTTCTCCGTTTTAATGGAGAAAGAAGTGCCCGATCGAGCAGATTCTTCATAGGCTATTCCAGTGTGTTTAAGACAGTGACTACCCCCGGTTCAGTCAATAGAAACACTATTGATCACGAAGATCCGATAAGGCAGGAGAGATGAGTAAATTTTGACGAAATTTTAAGCGGTGAAATTAAAACCAGCGATTGATCTAGGACAAAAAAAATGCAGCTCTACGGCATCTTCTTATTTTTCAAACCTGAGGCTTCGTAGATGAACTTCGTAGAATTCCCTATAAGACTCTAACTTTTCAGCATAAGCAGCAATATGATATAACATAACAAAAACAAGACGGAGGGATAACCAAAAATCATGGCTAGAATAGCCCTCCTTTTCTCCGTCTTCATAAAGTTTGAAAAGCATGTTATTGCTACAGAATAAACGCTCAAAACTATAAACGATGGAAAAACAAACCATGCGCTACAGTCTGGCTTTTGCTGCAAGTGCCCTATCTTTAGCCCTCACTCTTCCCAACGCCTACGCAGAACAACGCCATCATGAAGCTCATGTACATGGGCAGGGGCAGTTAAATGTGGCAATAGAAGATAGCCATGTCCATATGGAACTCAAGCTTCCTGCCCATGACCTCCTGGGTTTTGAGACTATTAACAACAAAGCCCAACAAAAAGCTCTTGATGATGCATTAAACCAGTTGAAATTATCATCGCTGTGGGAGTTCCCAAAACAGGCTCAGTGCCAGTTAACTGTGGCAGAAGCATCCAGTCATAGTCATCAAGATAATGGTCATGGCGATCATCATAACGAAAAAGACCATGATGACCATCACGATGATCGTCATAGCAACAAAACACACGATGATCATCACGACGAGCACCATCACGATGAACATCATGATAGTCATCAGACAGATAACTACGGTGGTCATATGGATATCTCTGCCACTTATGCATTCAAATGCAAGAATCCAAAAGCTATAAATGCTCTATCCACAAATATCTTTGAACAGTTTGAACGAAGCGAGTCAATAAAGGTTCAGGCAATAACACCCAATGGGCAATACTCAAAAAATCTCTCTCGCACAACTCCAGAAGTAAAATTCTAAAATGGCAAATAACCCAAAAGAGGTGATCCAGCTGAATGATATTCAATTCAGCTGGCAAACCGGCCATCCTGTCCTGACTATTAGCAACTTCACCGTAATTTCAGGAGAAAAACTATTTATCCGGGGTCCCTCAGGATCGGGTAAAACCACATTACTCGGCCTGATTGGAGGAGTACTTCTTCCTGATCAAGGCACAGTCAACATTCTAGGGACAGATGTAAGCCGGTTAAGTCCAGCCAAACGAGACTATTTTCGGGCTAATCATATTGGCTTTATCTTCCAGATGTTTAATCTGATTCCCTATCTTTCTGTCATTGAAAACATTTCCCTGCCTCTTAGCTTTGCCAAAGATAGGGCTCTAAGAATTAAAAATGATGTTACATCTGAAGCTATTCGTTTACTCAATGCCATCGGACTCGATGACAAACAACTGATCAAACGACCGGTAACAGAGCTCAGCATTGGTCAACAGCAACGGGTTGCTGCAGCACGCGCTTTAATTGGTCAACCGGAAATATTGATTGCAGACGAACCGACTTCAGCACTGGATACAGAAACCAGAAAAACCTTTCTGGAGCTTCTTTTTTCTGAATGCGAAAAAGCAGGCAGCACACTCCTGTTCGTTAGCCACGACCCAACACTAGAAACCTTCTTTGATCGAACTATTGAACTACACACTATCAACCAGGCCATCGCCTGCGGCAATCAGGGAGGTTAACGAGATATGACTATTGCCCGGCTAGCCTGGAAAAGCTTGAAAAACCGCAAAACTACCGCGCTACTAACTATTCTATCCATTGCTGTTAGCGTAGCACTTCTATTAGGCGTCGAACGGATACGAGTAGAAGCCAAAAATAGCTTTACCAGTACATTGTCTGGTACTGATTTGATTGTTGGAGCCCGTAGCAGCCCTATAAACCTTTTGCTTTATTCCGTTTTTCATATCGGTAATGCCACCAATAATGTCTCCTGGCAAACCTATCAGGAACTAAACAGCGACCCGGCTGTAGCCTGGAGCATCCCCATATCGCTGGGGGACTCTCACCGTGGTTTTCGGGTTGTTGGTACCGATAGCCTTATGTTCACGAAATATAGGTATGCTGATAGCAGGTTATTGGAATTTTCTGACGGGCAAGCTTTCAGTGGCTTATATGACGCAGTTATAGGCTCAGAGGTAGCCGCAAAACTGGGTTATCAATTAAACCAGAAAATCGTTCTGAGTCATGGTATTGAGAAAAAAAGCCTGCAAGACCATAAAGACAAACCATTTCAAGTCACAGGCATTCTCGAAAGAACGGGTACACCAATAGACCGGGCCATCCTGGTATCACTGGAAGGCATTGAAGCACTTCATATTGACTGGGCTAACGGTGCCCCTCCTATTCCGGGCTTTTCAGTTTCAGCCACAAAAGCTGAAACCATGAACCTTAAGCCCGTCAGCATTACCGCCTGGCTTGTGGGCTTAAAATCAAGAGTTGCCGTCTTTAGCTATCAACGCAAGGTTAATGAATATCGCCAGGAGGCGCTGACAGCTGTACTACCCGGTGTTGTACTTCAGGATTTATGGCGCCTGATAGGTTCTGCAGAACAAGCCTTACTTGCGGTATCTGTCATGGTTGTGATTGCCGGCTTAATTGGTATGCTAACAACAATACTTACATCCTTGAATGAGCGACGCCGGGAAATGGCCATTTTACGCTCTGTTGGTGCCCGGCCTGGCCATATTTTCCTGCTAATGATCACCGAATCGATGATTTATGGTATTGCAGGTACCCTGCTTGGCTTTGCATTAGCCTATGGTTTGCTAGCAATATTACACCCAGTGCTTGAAAACAACCTAGGTCTGCACTTAAGCCTGACCTTACCCGGCACTTTTGAATGGGTTCTGGCTATTTTGGTTTTGGTAAGTTCCCTTATACTGGGAGCCATTCCTGCCTGGCGAGCCTATCGCACGTCACTGGCAGATGGTTTGACAATAAAACTCTAGAATCTCAAGGATTGATAATTAGCAAATGACCATACGATTAAGACTGTTGGCAGCATTTATTGCTGCCAGCCTATCTACGCAGTTATTAGCAAAAGTGGAAGTAGAAAAAGCGCCTATTACACCTCAATCAG
>CBDCZK010000007.1:0-26162 GCA_965224475.1 Endozoicomonadaceae bacterium
TGACCCTGCCGGTCGTCATATGCCTGTAAATTTCAGAATATGCGATAAGACAGAGGGCAAGACTAAAAACGACTATTTTCGTGAGATGTTGAGTGAAGTGCTAGCCTGGGGGCTGGAGCCAACGTTTGTAACCGGTGACACCTGGTACAGCTGCGTCAAAAACCTGAAGACGATTAAAAACCATCAGACAGGATTTATGTTCGCTGTTGAGACAAACAGGACTGTATCACTGGAAAAAGGTCAATGGCATCAGGTTCAAAGCCTCGATATTCCAGACGATGGTCTGGATGTATGGCTTAAAGATTTTGGCAAGGTCAGGTTGTTCAGGACGATGCTAAAAGACCAGCGTCGCCACTACGTGGTTTACTTGCCGGAAGAGTTCCCTTTCCAACGCGATAACTTCATCAAGATTCATGACCATCACTGGCAGATAGAGCAATTTCATAGGGCAATCAAGCAAGTTTGCCACATTGAACACTTTCAGGTTCGTAGTGAACGGCCGGTGAGAAACCACATATTTGCCAGTATTTTGAGTTTTGTGTATCTCCAGAAAATGCAGATAGAACAAGCGTTCACGAATATTTACCAGCATCAGGGCGAGCTGTTTAAAGAGGTGGTTGGTGATTACATTGAGCGTTTTGCAGCAGGCAAAGATGACCTCCTACCAAAATTAGCAAGTGTCATCAATGCGTAAGTCCTAACCTTGTTGGTGGCACCTTGAGTGTTGATGACAGTGTTCTCGATAAACCGTATAGCTACTCTGCGGCGCTGGTCAGTCATTTCTGGTCCGGTAAGCACCACAGGGTCGTCAAGGGCATCAACCTCGTCACCCTCTACTACACTGACCCTGCCGGTCGTCATATGCCTGTAAATTTCAGAATATGCGATAAGACAGAGGGCAAGACTAAAAACGACTATTTTCGTGAGATGTTGAGTGAAGTGCTAGCCTGGGGGCTGGAGCCAACGTTTGTAACCGGTGACACCTGGTACAGCTGCGTCAAAAACCTGAAGACGATTAAAAACCATCAGACAGGATTTATGTTCGCTGTTGAGACAAACAGGACTGTATCACTGGAAAAAGGTCAATGGCATCAGGTTCAAAGCCTCGATATTCCAGACGATGGTCTGGATGTATGGCTTAAAGATTTTGGCAAGGTCAGGTTGTTCAGGACGATGCTAAAAGACCAGCGTCGCCACTACGTGGTTTACTTGCCGGAAGAGTTCCCTTTCCAACGCGATAACTTCATCAAGATTCATGACCATCACTGGCAGATAGAGCAATTTCATAGGGCAATCAAGCAAGTTTGCCACATTGAACACTTTCAGGTTCGTAGTGAACGGCCGGTGAGAAACCACATATTTGCCAGTATTTTGAGTTTTGTGTATCTCCAGAAAATGCAGATAGAACAAGCGTTCACGAATATTTACCAGCATCAGGGCGAGCTGTTTAAAGAGGTGGTTGGTGATTACATTGAGCGTTTTGCAGCAGGCAAAGATGACCTCCTACCAAAATTAGCAAGTGTCATCAATGCGTAAGTCCTATAATTTGCAAAAAACAGTTCCTTCAGGGAATCCACCACCAAAACGGGCATCAGTCGCCCTGGGATCAGGATTATTCTTGTCTTTCCACATTTGCCCCATAGTGTAACCGGCAAATTCGTTGATCAGGGTAATAGCATAAACCTGATAATTGTTGGTTTGTTTATTGTGTAGTTGATAAGGACCAACAGGCGCTTCCTTAATTAAGCCATGGAAACCTTCGGTACCGCCATTGGGTGGATAGGTTGGCGAACTCGGGTGTAACCATGGAATATGATACCACTCACGTACAGTATTCTGATGAGGATTCCAGTCTGGCAGGTTGCCTGCAAAACAGTATTCTTTGACACTGGCCATATAGCCTGCCCAGTCTTTACGGAAATCGATATCCAGTACTTTTGGCTTTTTGTCATTACCCGGTTTTTCGGTGGGATAATCCGTTTTAAGACGAAATACCGGATGGTCAGAGTATTTCTGCTGATAAAGGCTTTCCGATACCATATAGCCAAAGTCAGGAAAACCAGAAAAATCTTTAGGATGAATAACAGGAGTTGTCTGTTTTGGTGAAGCCTCCAGTTTAACCGGAGCTATGGCCATAGCCATAATTGATAGCAGACCAAAAACGGTTTTTGCTTTATCCATTAGCATGCCTTTTTTGTTATCGTTATTTCCGCCCGTCGGGGAAGGCTGTCCATTACTGCTTTTGGGTGGTTCGCTTTACAAAATGCTCATCATACGCTCTATGAATATAATCATGAATCCTTTCACTCTCTTTTCGATTGATCCCTGATACTTTATCAAGACTCCGGGCTGCCAACTGCTGTAAATCATTTTCACAGTCATGGTCTTTGGTTTTATAGGACAGAGGGGTGACCGTCGGTTTATCACTACGGGCCTTTTTCAACGTTAACAGACAACTAAGGTCAGGCGCCTTTTTATCCCGCTCAGTCAATGGCCCATCCAAATCAAAACAATGGCACACAGTGGCAATAATGGAAGTATGGTCAAAAGGGGTATAACCGTAAGGCCGACCAATCAGTCCTTTTTTAATCAGGGGTGATATAAGTACCTAAGCAGATGAAATCATATATTTCTGGCTGATTGATTAGGTACTATGCAAGGGGCAACGGCGGGCGCATAGCTACCCTATATAACCCGAGCTGTAACGAAGCAGAGTGCCTGAGTAAGTAGTCAGAAAGATATGATTTCATCTGGCTGGGTACTTAACAACCGTAGGCACACGAACACCAAAGCGGTTAAACATAAAGCTATCTTGACCCGGTTTTCCCGAATAACCATTGGGTGGCATTGCATTGTTAGGCGGTGCCACATGGTCATAGCAGCCACCGTGCTCATCATACGTGATGACTAATAAGGTTTCTTCCCAGTTTGGCGAGTTAACCACCGCATTATAAACATCAGCCATCAACTGTTCTCCTGGCCTGATATCCTGTGGCGGATGTTGGTCATTCTGTAATGGCCCTGAAAACTGAGGCTCCAGAAAACAGTAGCTGGGTAACTGGCCTTGCTTTGCTGCTTTATAAAACTCACTCATAGGCTGAAAGTTTTTATCGTAATCACTATTTTGCAGCTGGGTCATTATGGTGCGAGTTAATGAAAACTGTTTTCCATCTTTCTCCCCGCTGTAAATACGCCAGCTTAAATCACTGTCACCTGCTTCGATTTTCTCTTGTATCAATTGATAGACCGTTTTAGCGTCACAATCACCATCAGGTTTATTGTTAACATACCCGGTAGATGTTGCTGCATGGACAAAATCACGATTAGGCAGTGTTTGACTCGGTACTGAACAATGCCATTGATCACAGACGGCAAACTGCCTGGCAAGTGTACTTATAACTGGGGTTTGCTCAGGTGTATAACAGGCCATTATATCGCGAGGATCTGTTGGTCTATCACCAAAACTGTAGGCGCCATATAACATGGCATTGGCATAATTATTTACAAAACCGCAATTAGTGGGTTCTGGTGGATACAGCTGGCCAACCTCATAATATTCAAACAGCTGATGGTTGGTATCTTTAAAACCTTCTCCGGGATCCGGACAAGGCAGGCAGAAGTTTTCACTGTATGTTCTTTCTTTGATGGCTCGTGACCCATAACCGGGCGGCTGTCCGTTTTTACGCACATAAACCTGCTCAATAAAAGGAATTCCATCAGCATCAATATTGTTCAACGGATTCCATAATTTTCTTTTCAGGCCCTCAAAAGACTGTCCATCAGGCGGGTCCTGCTCGTCATAGAGCCAACCTAACATATTGTCAAAGGAGCGGTTCTCCATCATCAGTACAACAATACAGGGCAATTGCATCAATCTGACGACCTGAGAGAGACTGCTCTGTAAGTTAACTGACCTCCGGCATAGCCGGAGGCTTATAGGGTTACGCCCTCTAAGGGCTTTCATTGCGCCCAAGGGCGCTTACCAATCAAAATCATGTTGATCTCTACTTCTATCATTCTTTTCTTGATCGCGGATATATCCCCGCACTACATCTTCATCAAGCCCAACTGTTGATACAAAGTAACCTCTTGCCCAGAAATGCTCACCGCTAAAGTTTCGCTGCCGACCTTTAAAGTTTTTCGCAATCTCTATTGCGCACTTACCCTTCAAGTAGCCAACAACACGTGATACTGGATATTTTGGCGGGATACTGACGCACATATGAACATGATCAGGCATCAAATGTCCTTCCAATATTTTGCAGCCCTTCCTTCTGGCAAGCTCATGAAAAATCTCTCCAAGAAATCTGCGAAGGTTCCCATATATCACCTTCCTTCTTTTCTTCGGAATAAAAACAATATGATACTTACAATCCCAACGGGTATGAGCCAAACTCTTGTAATCTCGCATAGGTTTTTCCTTCAATTTTCTTGGTCGAAAGCTGAAGGTTAGCTACTGACGCTACGGTCAAACCTATGTGAGTCACCCCGGCATAGCCGGGGGTTTATCAATGTTAATTACCAGAGTAGTCAATTTGCATGGAAGCCGTACAGTATCAACCTTTGTCGCAGTTTTTGGCTAAAGTACCTGATCCCCGTCGGCCAGGTATGTGTGACCATAACCTGCTTGATATTCTTATTATTGCCGTATGTGCTGTTATATGTGGAGCTGATGAGTGGCAAGACATTGAGGACTTTGGTCGCTGTAAAGAAGACTGGTTCAAAACATTTCTAGAGCTACCCGCCGGCATACCCTCTAAATACACCTTTCGCAGGGTCTTCTGCTTGCTTGACCCCGTAGCTTTTGAAACCTGTTTTACTGGCTGGATCAAGCAAACACTGACTGAAATATCAGGCAGCCAACACCTTGCGATTGATGGAAAGGTCATTAAGGGCTCCAGAGCAAAAGGCAAAAAACCAGTGCTTCTAGTCAGTGCCTGGAGTGTTAAGCTTGGCTTGGTGCTTGGGCAAGAGCGTGTCGACCAAAAGTCCAATGAAATTACAGCAATACCTAAACTGCTCAAAGCTCTGGAGCTGAAAGGCTGCCTTGTCACACTGGATGCTATGGGCTGCCAGAAGAAAGTAGCAAAGCAGTGCGTTGAACAGGGTGCAGATTACATTCTTGCAGTCAAAGGCAATCAGAAAAAGCTCTATAAAGGCATAGAGGCTTTGTTTACCGCAGCAGAACACCAGCCAGAGCTGCATGATTATATGCAGTCTCGTGAAAAAGGCCACGGTCGTGTAGAAACCCGCTGTTGTTGGGTGATAAGCGATCTTTCTAACTTGGAAACGGCAAAAGACTGGCCGGGACTAAAGCAAGTAGCTGTCGTACAAAGTGACAGGCAAATCAATGGTAAAGTAACTACTGCGCTGCGTTTTTATATCATGAGCCGTTCAATGGCAGCGAAGGATATGCTGGAAATCAGTCGAAACCACTGGTCTGTGGAGAATAATCTACACTGGGTGCTTGATGTTGCATTTTCAGAGGATGCTTGTCAGATCAAAACAGGCAATGGGGCAGAGAACTTCTCTATCCTGAGGCGGATAGCACTGAACGCTATCAAGGCCAACAAGGGCGATCGCAGTATCAAGAGCCACAGAAAACTAGCAGGTTGGGATCATAAACACCTAACAAAGTTACTTTGCTCTATCGTTTTGGATTGATGCAATTGCCCTGTACAGCAGGATAGCTGATTGATTTTTTTCAGGGCCGCAGGATTTGGTTTTAAATATTGATCAGTCATAAGACCTTATTCTTATTATTTAGTGGTCTTTAAAAAAACAACAGCCGTATAAAAGAACTCCTCTCGTTCCCAATGTCCTCGCTGGGAACGAGTTCAAACAACTACAGAATTAATGTTTAGTAAAATCAACTTCACAGGCTCTTCGTACTTCCTGTACGGTGGCCGGGGCATCCAGTTTAAACAGTCCATCAAGGCCTCGCTCAACACGAGAGTCTCGGATAGCGGCCTTGATAGCAAAAAAGACACTGCTGGCTAATACCAGTGGGGGTTCACCCACTTCTTTGGCTGATAAAAGATCATTAGGATTTTCCGGAACATGTTCCGCTTTATCCCTTGGAAATAAATGCACATTTAATGCCAATGGAACATTGGTAATCCCTGGTGGTTTATAGCGCCAGGTGTTAACCGTATTCAAGCGCCCCTGCTCATCACCCTCAGGCTCAAATACTAGTTTTTCTGTCATAATATAACCAACACCCTGAATAAACGCGCCCTCTACCTGGCCGATATCCAACGCTGGATTAATACTCCAGCCCATATCATACATAATGTCAGAGCGAAGAATTTTCACCTCACCAGTCAAAATATCAACTTCTACCTCAGAACAGGCTGCTGAATAGGTAAATCCGCAGATCGGAATCAACATCGCCCATAATGGGATTTTCTGCCACTTCTATACCAGGAATTGGCTTTTGTTGTGATTTTGGCTTGAATTCCATATGAGGAACCGGTGTTGTTCCACCCGGAACTTTGGCATTGAAAGCCTCAACCAGACTGACCCGTTGCGCATTAGCCAAATTGATCAGATTCTGCCAGATCAGGGTTTCACTACCGTTTACCGTTACTGTCTTTGACCAGCCTTCAGTACCGTAATTCCAGAAATCAATGCCGGCATCCCGGCACCAGGCATCACCTTTTTCTTTTAGTACGATATAACCAAAATCGGTGAGCCGTGCCCGGAGTTTCTCACACGTTTGTTTAACCGCCAGGCCGTTATAGGCGGTGCCTGTTGAACCACCGGTACTGGTAGGATTAGGAATAACATCAGTCTTGGGTAACTGGATACGTATCATATCCATTGGCAGGTTCAGAATGTAAGAGGCAATCTGTTCAATCTTGGTCACCATGCCCTGCCCCATATCGACACCACCCTGATTAATGACAACAGATCCATCACCGGCAAAAATGGAAATCATGGCACTGGCCTGTTCCAATTGCACCAGGTTATAGCCCGAACCGTATTTAACCGGCAGCATATAAATACCACGCTTGCGCCATTTGTTTTTCTTATTAAAGTCAGCGACTTCATTCTTACGGTTTTCTATATCTGACTTTTCTTTAAGATATTGCCAGACTTCCCGTATATAGCAGTAAGACAATGCCTGACCAAATGGTGTGACATCTCCCCGCTGATAAAGATTTTTTTCCCTGACCTCCACTGGATCCATACCGATGGCATAAGCAGCATCATCAATAGCATTTTCGGAAACCAGCTTGCCCTGGATATCGCCAAAAGAGCGGAAGGCTGTGTTTGGCGCTGTATTGGTACGACATACATCCAGCGTACTCCGGAAATTGCGGGTCATATAGGCATTATCGACCCGCATTTGCAAACAGTTGGACACAATGTATGAGCAATCATAAAACGCCCCGCCATCACCATAAAAATTAAAGTCCATGCCTCTAATGATGCCTTTGTGATCGGGGTTATTCTTGCCATCATCAATGGCAATCTGGTATTGCCCATAGTAAGGATGGCGCTTGCCAATCATGCTGGTATCGTTATCCCTTGGCATTACCAGCCTGACAGGCTTATGTATGGTTTTCGCCGCCACCGCTGCGGCACCTATGACGAATTTGGCCTGCTCTGTTTTACCGCCATAACCACCACCCAGTTGCCGGATACCAACATCAACCTGGTTGTGTTCAACACCTAATACGGTTGCCACCGTTTGATGCATCTCCATTGGACTTTGTGACGACGGATGAAAAGTCAGGCGTTCCGCTTCACCGGGCATCACAACGCAAGATTGCGTCTCCATATAAAAATGTACCTGACCGCCTGTTGTCTGAGTATTTTCAATAACATGGCAGCTACCTCCATCAATCTCGGCGTTGCGTTGAATAATGCTCTTATCCAGAGGCTTCTTGTTTTTTGTGGTCCAGCCAAACTCACTGAGATGGCGGGTAATCTTCCAGATATGACTATAAAAAGGTGCGGTTGCCGGCCAGTCAGGAAAAACACTGCCCCGCTCAATGGCCTCCTCCAGGTCAAGTATCGGCTGATTCCATTCCGGCCCCCAGAAGCCGGATTTTGCGGTATTACCGGATGACCAACTCACTGTTTCATAATGCAGGCAATGATCTGTAATAAATTGGGCTATCACATCAGCTCGTTGATCTTCCTTGGCAACAGCCAAAGCAATGGATTGACCGATGTACGAAACTCGTTGTTTTGCAAATACCGGCTGATCACCACCAATACCTATATCGTTAACGCCTCCTTCGGGAATATTATCACTGGTTATCAGTTGAATAAAAAATCCGGGTACAGCGCTTGCAGTTCTTGTGACAGCTCCTCCACTGAAACCGGATACTTGCCATTAACAGGGCTTTTAAAACAAAAATCTGCCAGTGCCCTGCTGCTTTGCACGAACGCAGCATGAACCGTGGTCGGAGGTACTTCCATTTCATGGGTATATCTCACCTGCCCTGATGTTTGATACAGGGACATAAGTTTGACATAAGGCTGAGATACCGGTTTTTTATAATCCTGGTTACTATAATATTGAACCCCGTCACTGACAGGCCAATGCCCCCAGGTAATTTCACCAGAAGATCGCTGTGGCCTCTGTGTACACTCTGTGGATGAACATGTAAAAACGCATTAAAAAATAAAGAAGTTGCTACCTAGAAGTACACAGCGATTTAATCGCCAGATCAAAGAGAGTACTGATATGTAAATAGCTTCATAGGTTTGATAACACGGCCATTCTTTGCTACCAGATCTATGCCATGCGGCATTCTATACTTTCTTAAAAGCAGCCCATATGTAGCCTAAACTGAGTGAAAATCAGCCAGCCAATGCGTCTTCATAACTGATCCACTTTAATCCGATTGGGAGGAACGTAATCCTTCCCCCTTCTTTATTAACAACCTTAATGCCTAATAATATTTTTCCACTGGGTGCCCTGGAATTTCGAGCAGTCTAAATCAAAAAGGCTTGTATGCATTTACCCACATGCTATGCAGCGCTGATATCCCGTAAATCGACTTATTCCGCTCAATTACGAACTGGTCACTACCTTTTGACAGTCCAGCGTTCATGGTTCAGCAACAGGATATGATTCTGCTAACAGCTGATTTTGTATTACATCGAAACCCAATAAAAAATAGGCTGTGCAAAAAACGGCAATAAATATGGGTGTCATATCAATCATGTGAAGCTAAAAAACGTTTCCAACCATCCTGCGTACTGCAATGTGTTTTCCTATGGTCGAGCGCTGTTTTATATGAAATCGGATTTTTTGTAACTATTCAGCACCCAGTAAAGGAAGGTTGTCGTAATTCTTCATAGCTATAAGCAGGGCTTCGAAAACATTCTCACCCTGCTTTCTCGCCGATGAAACATAACTCCGTATCCGGCAGTACCATTTAGCCCCTTTTTCACTTCTGAAACAGCCAGATATTTTCTGCTTTACCTTGCCGTTGCGAACATCCTGCTCACTGCCGTTATTATCGAAGGGGATGTCAAAATCAGTCATGAATCTCAAGGTTTCTTCTTTAAACTCCACCAGTCGCTTGAAGAGGTTAAAGGCTTTGGTGTTTCTGACTTTATCCTCTCCAAGGCGTTGACGTCGTCGCTCCATGTACTCGGCTTCTTCGAGCTGTGCTTTTTTAGCAGTACGCTCGAAAAGCGAGTCGATACGCTTGCGGATAATTTCCGGCATAGCCTTCATGCCAAGCTTTTTGAACCCTTTCCTAAGATGGCAAGCCAGCCTTAACAAGCGTTGAAGCCGGGCTGCAAGATAATTGCAATCTCTGTCAACAACCCCCTGCAACTCCCTTAAGTGATGGGCGTTACAGAGCACATGGATGGCTGCGTAGCGAAAGTAGACTTTATAATGGTCATGCACAAGTATACCGGCAAATACCAGTAACACTCCCATTGCCTCAATAGCTTCATGACCTTTACTGGGGTCAAGGTGGTAGTATGTCCACTCCTCGGAACGAACGACATGCAGCCACCATAAAGAGCCCTTCACTCTCATGCCTGTTTCGTCAGCACCTGCAACTGGCACTTTTTTTAAGGCGTTAGCAATTGCTGCCTCTGTGCTAGCCAGACGGTCGTAGGCATTTGCCTGAAAAGTACAGATTGAACCGGGACTAACTTCAAGACCAAAAATATCGAAAAAGAATTGTGAAATGCGCTTGTACGGCATTAACTGGTATTGATACAGATAAACAGCCAGTGCTTGAGTGACCGGACCATACTGCACATACGAGTCAACACCCTTAGGAAAGCATGCTTGATTAGCATGTCCGCATGGGCATTCTTTGACTTCAGCCACATGCGCCGTTACTTCGAAACGGCCAAAACGTCCTGGATCAAATACCTGACGTTCAACAACGTCGGTTACTTTGATAGAAAGAAGCGACTGATGGCAAAGTACGCAGTTTTTAACCGAGTGATGCCGGATATGGTCTGGTTCCTCAGTTTGCTCCAGCGTAGAGCCTTTATGACCGTGTTGACCACCGGGCCTGTTATTTGACTTTTGCCTCAGGCTTTTGGGATTGGGTTTGTAATCTTCTCTATCACACTCAGGATTTTCCTCATTCTCACTGTCAGCATTTGAGTTTTTGGATGATGAGGGCTTATTGTAACCATCTGTAGACGGTGGCTTGCTGCTATTACGACTATTCATCTTGAGCTTATCAGCAAGCTCCTTGTTTTCATCCTCAAGACTCAAAACCTTCGACTCCAGCTCACCTACAGCAGCGAGAAGCAAGATAATGGCCTGTGTTTCGGGAGTAAACTGAGTCATGAAAACTTCTGGAAAAGGGTTTATATCAAAATGACATAAATTCGCGAAAAATCCAGATTAATCTGAGGAGGCTGAATAGTTACTCTGAATCATTATCACTACTGCTATCGCTATGAGGCATTTCATATTCTCTGTTCTGCATACTTTTCCATTCATCTTTTCTCCTGCAGTCGAAAAGTTTTTTGATAGATTCAAAATCCGGATAATCTAAAACATCCTGCTTTTGTTTTCCCCTATGGCTTCCCTGACCTACTGTGACAGTAATTAGGGTAGAAGGATCTCAAGAAGTAGTGCCTCACATCAGTATAAGTCCGTCCCGCCTTTGGCAAAGTCCATATACAAACGTCAACAACAAGAAATGAATAGAAATGTACGGATTATTTTTGTTACTACATATATTGGCAGCAACAATCTGGACAGGAGGACATATTGTCTTATCCATAGTGGTGTTGCCACGAATATTAAAAGAACGTGCACCCGAGCAATTACTACAGTTTGAGTCTGCATACGAAAAAATAGGCATGCCTGCTCTTATAATACAAATTGTTACTGGCTTGATCTTAGCTCATAGAATGCTGCCTGACATTAGTCAGTGGCTCAATTTTTCAAACCCAATTACTCATGCACTCGCCATGAAATTTATACTGCTGGCGATTACTATAGGGTTTGCCATGGATGCAAAATTTCGCGTTATTCCCTGTCTTTCAGATAAAAACCTTACACTAATGGCATGGCATATTGTTCCTGTCACAATATGCTCTGTATTGTTTGTTGTTGCAGGCGTTTCATTTAGAACAGGCTGGTTATATTGACCACCCAAAGATTCATATCGCTCTTTGCAACTTTCAAGAGTTCTATGGATTGCATTAATCTTATAAAAGAGATCTAACCTTTCAATATGGCAAAGCGTAGAACAAACAACCCACTTGACCACATAAAAGCCTCTGATTTGCGGGGCCTGGCTCACCTTGCAAAAGAGGCCAGCTCTGGAATCACTCGTATTACTGAAGGCGTACACCAATCTGTATGGGATACTATGAACATTCCTAGAGGCAAGAATGCCGGTAAAACACGAGGAATCACTGGATTAGTATACAAGTGTATTAATGGTGTCACTCAGCTGACAGGCAAAGGCTCTGACATCCTCTTGACCAAACTGGAACCATTACTGACATCACCTGAATTCAACAAAGCTGATACCTTTCCCAGGGAAGCTGTACTCTCGGCACTCAATGGCGTAATGGGCGACCGGCTGGAGGCCAGTCACAGCCCTTTTACAACGTCCATGTCTCTGCGCTATGAACGTAAAGCCCTGGATTTGCATGCTTTAAAAACAATACCAAAAGTCTCCGGTAAAATACTATTGCTGGTTCACGGACTATGTATGAATGATCTCCAATGGAGAGTGGGCTCCAAAAGCCATTCTGTTGACTATGGAGAATTACTGGCTTCAGCTTTAGGCTATACACCCGTTTATTTACGCTACAACTCCGGTTTGCATATTTCCGAAAATGGACGGCAACTATCGGCCCAGTTAGCAAAGCTGACAACACACTGGCCAACACCCATTGAAGAACTGTCTATAATCGCTCACAGCATGGGTGGGCTGGTTTCCCGAAGTGCCTGCCATTACTCAATGGAAGAAACAGCGCAGGAAGTCCCAAACTAGACGAAATATCTTAGGCATATGATCTTTCTTGGCTCGCCACACCATGGGGCCCCTTTAGAGCAATTGGGTAACAAGATTGATGTTATTTTAGAAAGCACACCCTACACCGCACCATTTTCGGCACTGGCTCAGCTCCGCAGCGCCGGTATTACTGATTTACGCTATGGCAATGTGAGAGAAGAAGATTGGCATGGTTATGACCGTTTTAGCCTTAATCCTGATAATCGCCAAGTCGTTCCACTCCCTAAAAATGTA
This sequence comes from Endozoicomonadaceae bacterium, assembly GCA_965224475.1. Lineage (GTDB taxonomy): Bacteria > Pseudomonadota > Gammaproteobacteria > Pseudomonadales > Endozoicomonadaceae > Endonucleibacter. The sequence goes on from CBDCZK010000007.1 coordinate 12,714, forward strand.
GCCTGTCACACAGTGGCTGCAACCACAGCAAAAAAACCAAGTAAGTTGATAGACAATCTGGTCGGTGATGGTTTGGTCCCCCTGCCCAGTGCTCTGGGTCAACATAAAGACAAACAGCGAAACCTTGCATTTACTAAAGAATCTCAGTGGATTGCTTATGATATGAATCATATGGAGCTATTGAATAGCCCGGAAGTCGCCCAGCAAATGATAAAATGGTTAACTCCCTGAATTTACTTTTTTATGAGAAACATTTGCCCTAGGTTGGCATGCTTTCCCGCATGTTCAGGTTGTTATCATTGACGGGCCTGCCAACTGCCCATTTTCTCATTAGAAGCTTGACTAGACGGATAGGATTTCCCAAATTGCTTAGGTAGAGCCAGACCGGACCTCAGTTATTGGAGAAAATAACTGTGAAACTAATGATAGGCCAGAAACGAAAAAAGGCCTTGAAAATCAAGGCCTTTAAAGTGGCGGAGGGACAGGGATTCGAACCCTGGATAGGCTATTAACCTATGCCGGTTTTCAAGAGCGAAACATAGTCGTCTAACCCCCTGTTTTTAAAGGAGGTTCCGGATAGACTGTGAAACGTAAACGGATGGAAATGGCTTCCAAGCTGTTGATTTTACTATCTAGCATGGATCAATCATTTCACTCAAGGATGAGCACTATGAAAGCTTGAACGATCAAGGATAACCCTCAAAATCAACCAGCATTCATAGAGAAAAGCGTTATTATTTAACGATATTTATGCCAATGTATTTTCGGCACGTCTTTGCTAGCAAGTAAATATGCCATTAAATGCTCCCGGAAGCGGTTAATGTGAGCCAAACACTACCAGATCAATTGTATTCAATTTTTTGAGCTGGCTTTCAGTGATTATTGTTACATACCCTATCAAAACCTGAAGCCGTAATTTATTATGGGTTATTGATCTGTTCTGCCTAAGGGTTACAAAAATTAGAATGATAAAGTACATAGTTGGAGCTGTTTCTCTTATTTTTTCTGCCTTTGCCTTTTCTCATGGTATGTCTGAAGAGGACAAACAAAGCATACTTCATGCTGGTTATGGCGAGTATATTGAGCTTGGGGCTTCTCATATGCTCACTGGCTATGACCATTTGCTTTTTCTGTTTGGTGTTGTGTTTTTCCTAACCAGATTTAGAGACATCCTTAAATTTATAACAGCCTTTACTGTTGGTCATTCGATTACACTGATTTTTGCGACACTGTACGGCATACAAGCCAATTACTACTTAATTGATGCAGTAATTGCCCTCACAGTTTGTTATAAAGCGTTTGAAAACCTAAATGGTTTCAAGCGTTATTTTAACAGCGACTCTCCCAACCTTACATGGATGGTTTTCAGCTTTGGGTTGATTCATGGCTTTGGTTTGTCAACCAGGTTACAACAGCTACCTTTGGGCGAGGAAGGGATTGTTCTTAAAATTATTGCTTTCAATATCGGCGTTGAACTTGGTCAAGTTATTGCACTTGCTCTTATGTTATTCTTGCTTTCTGGATGGAGAAAAACAGAGTCTTTTCAACGTTTCAGTCACGCTTCAAACACACTTCTAATGCTTGTAGGCGGCTTGCTTTTGTTGATGCAACTTCATGGATATCAGCATTCTGCTTTTAGCGATGAGTTTCCAATAAATAAGGATGAGCATTTTCATATACATAAAAATATCGCTGAAACAGCTCCCCCACCTACACAGCCTTCTCGAGAAGAAATTGAGCCTTCTCACCCACCTTCAAAAGACGTAAAACAGTCATCCCATAGTCATGGTGATGGGGGATATCATTCACACTGAAATTACATTATAAGGAAGAGTCAGTGGATATAGATATAGATATAGATATAGATATAGAAAAAAATAACGACTATATAGAATTGCTAGGCTTTTTAATTTCTATATGCGTAGTATTAATAGAATTTTGTTAGAAATTCACGACCCCTCGGGGTCGTCGCTCCCTCCCTCCAAACCATCAGCCATTCTCCTGGCTTGCTAATTTGATGGCAGTCAAAGCTTGCCAACAATGGAGGAAAACACATTTGGTCCACTACCAAATGCTAGATATTAGCCATACCTCTACTGATCTACATTTAAAACTCAAACATCGAGTAACCCTTCTATTTTATATATGAACTGAGCACCTTAACTACCACATCCATATCTGCTTCGCGCTTTTGAAGGTCCTCTTCAAGTACAATGTGCTCGATAAGATGCCCTTTTATCACCTCTCTCATCAATCCGTTTACAGCTCCACGGACAGCAGCAATTTGCTGCAATACATCTTGGCATTCATGATCATTTTCAAGCATATTCTTAAGACTATTAACCTGCCCCTGTATTTTGCTAACACGTGTGCTGAGTTTTTTTTGATCTCTAACCGTATGAGACATGACATATCTTCTGCAATAACAATTGGATTAATTTGACCGAACAAATGTAGCACTTAGATTATACTGGGGGGTAGTATAGTATACTAGGGGGGAGTATAGTTTAGTTCAACTTAGAAACTACATTTGAAAGTACAATGAATTTTGTTGCGTTATTACAACAAGGTAATGGTTGGTTTTTCATTCCCAGCGCTATCCTTCTTGGTGCTTTACATGGTTTAGAGCCTGGACATTCTAAAACCATGATGGCGGCTTTTATTGTTGCGGTAAAAGGTACAGTGAAGCAGGCAGTTATGTTGGGCTTAGCCGCAACTCTGTCTCACACTGCGATTGTATGGCTTATCGCGATGGGTGGTATGTACATCAGCCAACAATTCACCGCTGAAGCCGCAGAGCCGTGGATGCAGGCCTTCTCAGGTATCATTATCCTGTCTACGGGCTTGTGGATGCTCTGGAAAACATGGAGTGATGAAAGAACTTGGCATAAAGCACATAACCACTCTCGCAATTGGAAAACACAAGTGATTGATACAGGCCATGGCTATCTCTCCCTCTCATTAGTGGGAGATAGGCTGAACAATCGTTTTCATCTACATCCGTTGGATGGCAAACCTTTGAAAGCTGAAGATGTAAAGGTTGTGATACCCAATGCAAAACAGCAATCATCTGAAACTTTCCATTTTATTGAGCGCCATGGCTATCTAGAGTCAGCTTCACCCATTGCAGTGTGTGATAACCTTTCAGTGACATTGGTTACTGGGCATGATGACCACACTCATCATTTCGAAGTTAATTTCCATGCATCTATAGAGGGTAAAAGTAAAGAGTATCAAGATGCCCATGAGAGAGCTCACGCACTTGATATTCAAAAACGCTTTGAAGGACGAAATGTAACAAATAGACAAATAGCCCTTTTCGGATTGACTGGCGGTTTAATCCCTTGTCCTGCTGCTGTTACTGTTTTGCTTATCTGTCTGCACCTAAAGGCAGTAACACTGGGAGCAACGCTCGTGATTTCATTTAGTATTGGGCTGGCGATTACTCTTGTTGCTGTTGGAGTTATTGCCGCAGTTGGAGTACAAAAAGCAACATCCAAGTGGAGCGGATTCAATGATTTTGTTCGCCGGGCGCCTTACCTATCAGGTGTTCTGATTAGTACTGTAGGGTTATATATGGGGGCCCATGGATACATGGCTCTAATGAACTAAGACATCTTGTGCTTCTGACTATTCTATAGCTTCCAGTAAATTTACGCCCTTAAATAGGATTAGCAGAGTTCGCTTTCAGCGATCTAGGATCAGCTTTAGAGCCATAGCACAATATTCTCCAGAAACATTTTGAGTAATGGAAACAGAATAAAATTAATAGAAGGCATTATTTGCAAAACAAAGCGGAAGTTTAAGGCAATAAAAGACTCCAGCGACAACAAGCCTATAGCTGAGAACCTGCTGAACCAAAATTTTAGCCGGGACCAGCCTAATAAAGCTTACGTGGATGATATCATACCAATTATCATCTACATCCGGACCAGAGAGTACTCGCTGCACTTGTCTGTATTTATTGATTTGCATTCGGGAGCTTGAAAATGTCAGATTTTCTTTAAAGAAGCAAAGGCTAACACCTGAATGTAATCTTTTAGCCAAACAGCATATAACGTATAGACATATAGCTTGCCTACTCATACACAAATCACACCTAGGATTATAAGCAATGATGATTAGGTGGAGCAGATGATGGTGTTACTTTGGGCAGGAAATATTTCACCTAAGTGACTTTTTTGCGTTTCACACCCCCAAATTCAGGAAAAATAGGAGGAAGGTTGTTCATTTCACTCAAGGATGAGTTCCCTGAAGGTTTCTAGCAAATCAAGATGATTTTAAATAACCACCTTCCAACAGATTAATAACTGACCTACACTAGCAAGCAGTTATTCAAAATATGCTACCAAGAATCGCCATAAACAAAAAAAATAAAAAGGCACTGAAATGAAAAAAATAACGCTATTACTTTGCCTATTAAGTCAGTTCTCTTTGTCCTCTGTTTATGCTGCAAGTCCACATGAAGGACATGGTATGCACCATAATATGAAGGGGCATCAACAACACATGACGGAATCCCATCATAAAAGCTCAGCAGGTCAACCAGGAGCATTAGAGAACGTTGATAAAATTGTAAGTATCAATATGTACGATGCAATGCGATACAGCCTACAAGAATTTGATGTGCGCCCAGGACAAACAGTGCATTTCAAAATTACCAATAAGGGCAAAATACCCCATGAATTCACCATTGGTAATAAAAAGGAACTTCTGGATCACCGTGACATGATGCGTCAAATGCCCAATATGGTTCACAGGGAAGCTAATGCCATCACCCTAAAGCCAGGGGAATCCGGTGAAATTCTATGGACTTTTGGCCATTCTGATGAGACAGAAGTTGCCTGCTTGATACCAGGCCACTATGAAGCAGGCATGAAAATCAAAATTAACGTTAATCACTCTTAGGTATCAACTTGACCTTCCAGCAAGGGTAAGGGTTAATATCAACATTGATTATTGAAACTTAAATCGCCAGTAATGACCTTAATTTCTCTGAAACAGCAGCATGGCCAGAGGATCAGTATTTTTATACTGATGGTTCTGGTTGTCTCGCTGTTTCAGCTTTGTATAGCATCCACTAGCATGGCTACTGGTTATGTTTCAAATCACCTGGGTCAAGGTCATATTTCAACACAAACAATCAGTGAAAAAACGCTAGCAAGTGACACCAATAAAGCAACGAATCATGCTGGTCACACTCATGATTGCTGCGTTGCTGAACATACTGACTACACCCTGACACAGGAAGTCTTGAAATCTTCATGTCCTGAATGCAATACAGATGAACCTTTCATTCACCCCCTTAGCTCAGAGTTCAAATCCACTTTCGTCCTGCTCTATATTGTTTTTGAGGCGCTGGCACCCAACCTGTTTAAGCATCGACACTGGCTGATGCTGACAGAGCCTCGCATTTATTCGTCCCTTCCTGATATATACCTGACTAAAGCTTCTTTTCTGGAATAGTGCATTTCCCAAACTGACAAATAAACAATTCAATGTCTTGGCCGCTGTAATTCTTTAGAACCTAATCCGGACAGTAGCCCGTTAGTGGAAATGCGAATGACACCAATATATCCGAAACTAAAAGCTTGGCTTACAGTCTTGATGGTACTTGCCCATACCCCTGCTCTTTATGCCGCCTCTCTTGCTATAACCGATGCTGAGAAACTGGCGCTTAAGGTTGATAGGGTGACAAAAAGTTTTTCGTCCCTCTCAAAGGCTTTTGGCGAACAGGCTATTGCAGAAGATTCCTGGACAGATCCAAAAGTCTCCTTTGGCTCAATGAACTTGCCAGGCAATGATTTAAACCCATCAGATCAAGGCATGCTGGAACTTAAAATAGAGCAGATGCTTCCCAGGGGGGATAGCAATACTATAAAACGTAAAAAAAATGAATTGATGGGACAAGGAGCTGATATCAAGCTCGCCGGCCGTAGAAAAGAAATTCTACGTGAAGTACGCCTGGCCTGGCTAGATACATGGTATTGGCAACAAGTTACCCAGCAATTACAGCAAGATCGATATCTGTTTAAGAGCCTGAAGACCGTCACAGAGTCCATGTACCGTCAAGGACGGAAGGATCAGCAGGACTTACTCAGTGCAGAGTTAGCACTATCTCGGTTAGATGATCGCATTGTTTCATCCCAAACAAGCCTCAAAACAAGCCAGTCTTTGTTAAACCGCTGGTTGGGAAAGAGCGAAACCCACTCTTTGTCTCAGCAATTACCACAACTGAAAAATCTCGTAGAGCCAACACTAGGGCAATTGAAAAATCATCCCAAAGTACAACTGGAAGAACTCAACATTAGTCAGTCTGAACAAGATGTTGCTTTAGCCCAGGAAGCATACACCCCTCAGTGGGGAGTCGAATTTAAATACAATCGTGATATGTCAGATATAAATAGTGGCATGACCATGGGTAGTGAGCGCAATAAATACTCTTTGATGCTGATGGTTGACCTGCCCCTGTTCACCGGCAATCGCCAGGATAGAAAACTATCTGCCAGCCAGTACCGAAAGGAAGCAGCCTTCATGCAACGGCAGGATGTTTTGCAACAGATAGTTGGGCAGGCACAGACAGAATATGCCCGTTACCAGGGTTTACAGAAACGCGTCGAACTTTATAGCAACCAGTTGTTACCCCAGGTCAATAGGCAAGCTGAAGCTACTTTGAAAGCATACCAGGCTGATGCTAGTGACTTTTCGAGTGTTATCCAATCCTATATTTCTCGCCTTAATTTAACAATTGAATACCAGCGCCTGCGAGTCGACACCCTGCAAAGTGAAGCGCGCTTACAATACCTGATGCCAGAGCTCCAGGAGCACAGACTTTGATGAACAAAACGACTATAGCAACTTTAGCCATTGCCGTTTCCTTTAGCCTGGGCCTTGGCGTTCAACGGTTTATCCTGAATGAATCAAATACAACAAGCACCGTCAATGGTGCAAAAAAGCCTCTGTACTGGGTTGCTCCAATGGACCCTAACTATAAACGTGATAACCCCGGTAAATCACCTATGGGGATGGATCTGGTGCCCGTTTATGAAGAACTGGGAAGTCATGAGGATAACCCAGGTACCATCACCATCTCTCCAGAGGTAGTCAATAATTTGGGTGTCCGTACCGCACCGGCCAGTATCCAGTCACTGGCGCCAACCATTCGAACCGTGGGCTTGCTGAACTATAACGAAGACTCGTTGATACAGATCAATAGCCGGGTTGAAGGCTGGGTAGAAAACCTGAAAGTCGGATCAGTGGGTGAGTTTGTAAATAAAGGGGAAAAACTATTTGACCTGTACTCTCCAGCCTTGGTCAATGCTCAGGAAGAGCTTCTTTCTGCTTTGCGTTCTGGAAATAAAGCCTTAATCCAGGCTTCAAAAGAGCGCTTGGGAGCACTGGATATATCAAAGCCTGTCATTGATAGAATCCTTAGAAATCGGCGTATTGAAAGAACCTTGCCATTTTATGCAGACCGTGATGGTTATGTTTCTCAGCTGAGTATTCGAGAAGGAGGCTATGTTAACCCTTCAAAAACCCTCATTGAACTCGCTAACCTTGATACCGTCTGGGTGGTGGCTGACGTGTTTGAGAGGCAGTCGCTACTGGTCAAGGCAGGCCAGAAAGCCAGCATGACCGTTGACTATCTGCCAGGCCAAACCTGGGAAGGAGATGTTGATTATGTGTACCCAACCCTTGATCCTGAAACACGAAGCTTACGGGTAAGACTGCGATTTGATAACCCGGGTGCAGCTCTCAAGCCCAATATGTATTCCAAGGTTGCCATTTATCCCGGAGCATTTGATGCCTTAAGCATCCCTCGTGAAGCCCTGATTCGTACCGGTAAAGATGAACGGGTCGTAAAGGCTCTTGGTGATGGAAAGTTTCGATCAGCAAAAGTCGAGTCCGGGAGAGAAATTGACGACCATGTTGAAATATTGAGAGGCCTTGCTGCTGGTGACAAGGTGGTCACCTCAGCCCAGTTTTTACTGGATTCTGAATCCAGTATTAATGCAGACCTGAGTCGTTTTGAGAAACCAAAAAAAAATACAGTATGGGCAGATGGGGTATTACAGTACAACAAAAACACAGTACTAACTATCACCCATGAGCCTGTTACTGACTGGGGATGGCCTGATATGACCATGGACTTTGTCGTAGCCGCAGGTGTCGATACAACAATGATAAAGCCAGGCCAGGCAATTCGTTTTGAAATAGAGAAAAGAGCAGATGGCAGTTTTCAGGTTATATCGTTGAAAACAATCAAGGCAAAGGATCATAAGGGCATGAATCACCCTACCCATAACATGCCTGATACAACAACAGACCATCAGCAGATGAATCATAAAAATCATGATATGGGCAACACGAAAATAAATCATGAAACAATGGATCATTCTGCCCATGGCATGCCTGATGAAATCAACCCCCATCAGGAAATGGATCATTCCGGTCATGATATGGGAAGTATGCCGATGGATCACTCAACCCATGCTATGCCTGATGAAAGCAATCCCCATCAGGAAGTGGATCATTCTGGCCATGATATGGGAAGCATGCCAGTGGATCATAACACCATGGATCACTCAGCTCATGATATGCCTGATAAAGGCACTAGCCATCGCGCGATGGATCACTCTGCTCCAGAAACCAATCACGACAAAATGGGCCACTAAGGAGGCAAACCATGATCAAGGCGATTATTCGCTGGTCACTGGGAAATCGCTTCCTGGTGTTATTGGCAGCACTGACATTATTAATTGCCGGAGCCTGGATAACCCGGCATACGCCGGTGGATGCTTTACCCGATCTTTCCGATGTCCAGGTCATTATTAAAACAGACTACCCAGGTCAGGCTCCGCAGGTTGTAGAAGACCAGGTAACCTACCCCCTGACGACCACTATGATGGCAGTACCCGGTGCAGTAGATGTACGAGGTGCTTCCATGTTTGGCACATCCTATGTCTATATCCTGTTTAAAGATGGTACCGATATGTACTGGGCTCGATCCCGGGTTCTGGAATATTTGAACCAGGTACAATCCAGCCTGCCCGAAGCTGCTAAAACAGCCCTTGGCCCTGATGCCACAGGGGTTGGCTGGGTGTTTAATTATGCACTGATAGATCGCACTGGTCAGCATGACCTGGCTCAGCTCACTAGCCTTCAGGACTGGTACTTGAAATTTCAGTTGCAATCGGTCCCAGGTGTTAGTGAGGTGGCTACGGTAGGGGGCATGGTGCGCCAGTATCAGGTTGTCGCAGACCCAAACCGGTTAAGAGCTTATGGTATTTCATTACAGAAAGTAAAATCAGCACTGGAACAGGGAAACCAGGAAGCGGGTGCTTCGGCCATTGAGATGGCAGAAGCCGAGTATATTGTTCGCATCACCGGTTATCTGCAAAACGCCGATGATATTCGCCAGGTGCCGTTAATGGTCACTGATGAAGGTACACCGCTAACTGTAGGCGATGTCGCCGACGTTCGCGAAGGGCCACAAATGCGCAGGGGTATCGCTGATCTGGATGGTGAAGGTGAAGTAGTCGGCGGCATTATTGTGATGCGCTTTGGAGAAAATGCCCAGAAAGTCATTGATGGAGTTAAAGAAAAACTGACAGAGCTACAGCATGGGCTACCAGAAGGAGTGGACATTATTACCACCTATGACCGCTCAACACTGGTTGAAAACTCTATCAACACCCTAACGAAAACCCTACTGATCCAACTATTGATCGTTATGGCGATCTGTGCCCTGTTCTTACTACACTTTCGCTCATCGCTGGTCATTGTTATCAGTCTACCATTGGGTATTCTTGGTGCTTTTGTGATTATGCACCTTCAGGGACTGAACGCTAATATCATGTCGCTGGGGGGGATTGCTGTCGCCATTGGCTCTATGGTTGATGGCTCGATTGTGATGATCGAGAATTTCCACAAGCATATGCAGCGGGTCAAAATAACCGCATCCAATCGCTGGCAAGTGGTAAGACAATCCTCACTTGAAGTAGGTCCCCCCTTGTTTTTCTCGTTACTGATTGAAGCCATCAGCTTTATGCCGGTATTCAGTCTGCAAGCCCAGGAAGGTCGGATGTTCTCGCCATTGGCATTTACCAAATCCTATGCCATGGCAGTGGCCGCCGGTCTAACCATTACTTTGGTACCCGTTCTAACTGGCTATTTGGTGCGAGGCAGAGTTATGGCGGAAGACCGTAATCCTGTCAATAAAGTCATGATGGGTATTTACAGACCAGTAGTCCGCCTAGCCCTTAACTATCCGAAACAGCTTATTATGGGTGCTTTGGTATTACTCATTGTCGGTTTATGGCCTGCCTCAAAACTGGGTGGTGAATTTATGCCTCCGCTGGATGAAGGGGATCTGATGTATATGCCAACAACTTACTCAGCTATATCTGTTGGTAAGGCTCGAGAACTGTTGCAGCAAACAGATCGCCTGATAAAAAGCATGCCAGAGGTTGAGACTGTTTTTGGCAAGGTAGGTCGAGCCAATACTGCCACAGATCCCTCTCCTTTAACCATGATAGAAACCGTAGTTCAACTAAAACCAAGAGATCAATGGCGAGAAGGTGTTAGTCCTGATTCTCTGAGGAATCAGCTGGAACAACGAGTAAAACTGCCTGGCGTCAGTAATGCCTGGGTCATGCCAATCCGAACCCGTATTGATATGCTCTCCACGGGTATTAAAACTCCGGTGGGTATTCAGGTGACAGGTCCCGACCTTAATGAAATTGAAGTACTTGGCAAAGAACTGGAGCATATACTTAAGCCCATTGACGGAACGCTTTCCGTTTATGCTGAGCGTGTCGCCGGTGGTCGTTATATCAAAATTGATATTGATCGGGTTCGCGCCTCCCGTTATGGCCTGAATATCAATGATCTTCAGTCAGTAGCCTCTTCGGCTATTGGCGGCATGGATGTAACCCGAACCGTAAAAGGACTGGAACGCTACCCGGTTAATCTTCGCTACCCTCAGTCTTATCGTGATTCAGCAGAAACATTAAAAATATTGCCTGTCATTACGCCTTCTGGTCAAAGCATTGCCTTGGGTGATGTAGCAGATATTTCCATCGAAGAAGGACCTGGCGCTATCCGTTCAGAAAATGCCCGCCCTGCCGGCCGGGTTCTGGTGGATATTGAAGATCGTGATCTTAGTTCCTATGTGAAGGAAGCGAAAAAAATCGTCAAGGAACAACTGAACCTGCCGCCGGGTTATTCACTGCACTGGACGGGACAATACGAATATATGGAGCGAGCCAATGAACGACTCTCCATTATCATTCCAGCCACATTGCTGTTTATTACCGTTGTACTGTTCTTAACATTCCGCCGTTTATTTGAAGTCTTAACCATTCTTGGCACCTTACCTTTTGCCCTGATTGGTGGTATCTGGCTAATGTACCTTCAGGGATACAACATGTCGGTTGCTGTCGGTGTTGGCTTTATTGCCTTAGCAGGCGTTACTGTAGGTAATGCCATTATGATGCTGGTCTATCTTAATCAGGCATTAGGTGAACGCCGTTTAGCAATACAAGAGCAAGGGGCTACTTTAACGAAAAAAGACATAACGGGAGCGGTTATGGACGGCTCAGTACTCCGCCTACGCCCCATTATGATGACTGTTTCTACTATCTTGTTTGGTTTGATTCCTGTCATGCTTAATGAGGGTACAGGTGCAGAAGTCATGCAGCGAATTGCCGGGCCGATGATTGGCGGTATTATCAGTTCCCTGGCGGTTACTTTAGTACTCGTTCCTGCCATTTATTATCTATGGCATAGCCATAGAAATAAATAAAAGAATCATTCTCACAAGCCGCTTTCAATATCTTGTAGAAAGCGGCAAATAGCTTCCAAACTATTGATTTAAGTCTTTAGCATGGGTTGTTCATTTCACTCAAGGATGATTTTTTGGCTCTTCAGGGATAACTGTGGGTAAAAATGAGTGATTTTGGAGTAAATGCACCAGCAGCCAACTTTTGATAGTTTTTTGTTGAAGGACAGAAAAACAACAAAAGCGACCGCTGATGCTGATTAAAACTATCCTCAATAAAGTCCACAAACTCAAGTCATTTGTTTATCAAGAGGTAAAGCTGGCCCACTATCAAGGTGCTGAGGTATTCAATGTCACTATCGTTCCGCGTCAGAATGGTCATGCGCTGTGCTCAGGTTGCCAAAAACCAGCGGCTGGCTACGACCACCTGAAAGAGCGTCGTTTTGAGTTTATCCCATTATGGGGTATTAGAGTCTTCCTTCTCTACAGAATGCGCCGGGTTAACTGTAAGACTTGCGGTGTGAAGGTTGAACAGGTTCCATGGGCAGAAGGTAAAAAGGAACTCACCACAGCCTATATGCAGTTTTTGGCATTTTGGGCCAGAAAGCTTTCTTGGAAAGAAGTGGCTTTTACTTTTCATACATCATGGGAAAAAGTATTTCAGGCGGTTGAGTATGTGGTTAAGTGGGGTAAGGCTCATCGGTCCATGGATAACATAAAGGCGATTGGCGTCGATGAGGTCGCTTATCAAATTGGTCATAAATACCTGACAGTGATTTACCAGATTGACCGGGGACTGACCCGGCTATTATGGGTTGGAGAAGACCGCACTGAAGTGACTATTCGCCGTTTCTTTCTGTTCTTTGGCTCAGAAAGAAACCAGCGGCTGGAGTATGTTTGCTCTGACATGTGGAAGCCGTACCTGAAAGCCATTGCAGAGTTTGCCAGCCAAGCGTTGCACATACTTGATCGTTTTCACATTGTCGCCATGTTGAATAAAGCGATTGATGAAGTCAGGGCCTCTGAACACAAGCAGCTTCAGGCTGATGGTTATGAACCAGTACTGAAAAAGGCCCGTTGGTGTTTGCTCAAACGTAAGGAGAACCTGACGGAAAAAGAAGAGATAAAGCTGAGTACGGTTTTGCAATACAACTTGAAGAGTGTTCGGGCTTATCTGCTCAAAGAAGAGTTTCAGACGTTCTGGGAATACGTTTCTCCCTTCTGGGCAGGGAAATATCTGGATCGTTGGTGTACAAGAGTGATGCGGTCAAAAATAGAACCCTTGAAGAAAGTAGCCAAAACGGTTCGACGGCACCAGCCCTTAATCTTGAACTGGTTTAAGGCAAAAAAGGCTTATTCTAGCGGAATCGTCGAAGGCTTAAACACCAAGGTAAAAGTGACTACGAGAAAAGCTTACGGTTTTAGAACCTACAAGTGCGCGGAAATAGCTTTATATCACGCACTGGGTAAGCTACCTGAGCCGCAAATGACCCACAGATTTTACTGACGAGGCGATTTTTTAATACCTAGGCCAAACAAGAACAGATCACCATAATCCCTAGATGTTTTTTAGGCCTCATCACCACTTTCCCTATGTTCTGAATCATTATTACTACTGCTATTGCTATGAGGCATTTCATATTCTCTATTCTGCATACTTTTCCATT
>CBDCZK010000008.1:0-14437 GCA_965224475.1 Endozoicomonadaceae bacterium
TCCACCAACTCCCGCCGCAGGTCAGCGGGGAAATCGTCAAAGGCGGTGGCAAACCGGGCGTTAAACGCCTGCACCTGAGCATGGCTGTGAATAGCCTGGGACAGGTCGTCTACTTTGAGGGAGACATAGGGTGTACCGTCGTCAGTAAATAGGGTGTTTTCCAGGTTAGGGAAAGCTTGCCAAATAGTCGTCTAATGCAGTGAGTTCGCTCTTTGGAATACCGCCAAACATAGAGGCGTAAAGATCCCAGCTTTCAGCCGGTTCGGAGGAGTCTACATAACGGGGTATATTGAGGTTATAGCCATTGTCCCGAATCTCAGTCTTGGCAACGACCCGGCTATAGTTGGCTACGCTGTGCCGCCCGATGACCGTATCGCAGATTTTCCGGATATCACAGGCACGCAATTTGTTATTTTTGCCCTCTTTAATAAACCCTTTGGACGCATCAACGATCAGCACATCACTGTTCGTGCGCTTTTGTTTCAGTACCAGAATGATGGTGGGGATGCCGGTGCCGAAGAAGATGTTAGCCGGTAAACCAATAATGGTGTCGAGGTGGTCGCTCTCAATCAGGTTCCTGCGAATCTCGCCTTCCTCACCGCCCCGGGACAGCACACCGTGAGGCAGTACAATGGCCATAATACCGTCGGGTTTCAAGTGGTAGAGATCATGGAGCAGAAAAGCATAGTCCGCCTTAGACTTTGGCGCGAGGCCAAAGCGGGCGTAGCGTGCATCGTTTTCTTTGTATTCCGGGTCCCACTTTTGCGAGTAAGGCGGGTTGGATACCACGGCATCAAGGTAGAGTGGGCTGTAGGAATTGACGGGGTCGTTATCGTCAAAGAACGGCCAGTCATCCTCCAGGGTGTCACCATTACGGGTGACAATATTGGTGGGGAGAATACCGCGCATAACAAGGTTCATACGGGTGAGGTTGTAAGTATTCTCCTTCAGCTCCTGGGCGAAGTATTTGATATTGCCCTGATTGTTGCCCTGACAGCCCATATGCTTGGCGATGGCCTGACCGATATTGAGCAGCAATGAACCTGAACCGCTGGTGGAGTCATAAATATCGATTTTTTCCCGGTGTTTCACATGGTCCGCAATAATCTCGGACATCAGCACCGACACTTCGTGCGGCGTGTAAAACTCCCCCGCTTTTTTACCAGCATTGGCGGCGAACATGCTGATCAGGTACTCATAGATAAAACCGAGCACATCATAACCCTGGCGGCCATCCATAGGGATGTCCTTAATCAGCTGAATCAGCTCACTGATAGCCTTGGTCTGTTTAGCAGCGGTATCACCCAGTTTACTTAAGCCGGTTTCCAGGGTTTTGAATATGCCTTCAAACAGGCGCTTGTGATTCGGATGGATCAAGCGGCTGAAGGCAGACAGTGCTTCACGGACATGGGCAACCCCAAAATCACCGCCCAGCTCAAGCCAGGTAGAAAATAGGTGTTGGTGGGCAATGAAATAACCGAGATTGCGCTTGAGAAAATCGACAGTGTCTTCATCGTCTTCTGAAAGGGCGCGAATATCCTCTTTGCTGAAATCCTGGCTAATGGCAAAGCTTTCCAGTTTGTCTGAGAGGTATTTATAGAAGATAAAGCCGAGGATGTAATCCTTGTATTCATTGGCCTCAATTTTCGACCGCATCTGGTTAGCGGATTCCCATATTTTAGCGGCGAGTTGTTGTTTATTCACGACGAGTTCTTTCTTAATAGGAATTGGATAAGCTACCGCCCGGAGGTGAGCCTTGGTCACTTGTTGACCAGGCGGAGCATGGGCCTCGGTAGCTAAGGATTCAAATTTTAATCGTTGTGTAGATCACAGAAAATCAGCGCATTGTACCTGTCTCATAACAGGTTCTTCTATCAGTTCTCACCGAAGAGTGCTCTGGTCAGTTCTCACCGAAGAGTGCTCTGGTTGATTTTTATAAGTTTTTCCAACAAGTACTGATTGTGAAAAAATGCCATTATTAGAGGGTTGCTAAGGAATAGTGCACTGTTATGGGATTTCGCTTTCGTCGAACCATTAAAATTCTGCCCGGTGTTTGTTTAAATCTGTCCAAAAGTGGCGTCAGTGTGAGTGCCGGTGTTAAGGGTGCTTCGGTGACTGCGGGTAAGAAAGGCGTTTATGTCAATGTGGGCGTGCCGGGTTCCGGACTCTCCTACCGTACCCGTATTGATAAGCCGGGAGCCAGTATGGATAAAGACCGTGTTGAGATCTCTCATATGCGAGTGCCGTCTACCGAGGACAATGTTTACTTTATTCTGGATAGTTCTCACAGGCTGTTGATACAGGATGATGAGGGCAATAGTTTTCCGGAAGAACAAGCCTGGCGCATTCGGCAACATCACTGGGAGGATATGACGGCATTGCTGCGGATGGCTTGCGAACGGTTAAATGGACCGTTGTTGGCTATCACTCATATCCATGAGAGTACTCCCAAACCTGATAGCACCTTCGACTGGTCATTATATTATTGCCCTCTGGATGAGCCGGTACCGGAAGAACCCGGTTATCAGCCTATTACCTGGCTTGACCGTCTGCTGCCCTGGCGACGTAAGGCTATTGAAGAGTCCAACCAGCGACTGGAAAGCCAGTACCGAAGCGAACAGGTGGTTTGGCAGCGCAAGGTTGATGAACATGAGCAACAGCAAAGGACACGCTGGAATGACCGGTTTGCCTCGGCTGCCAATGCTACGGCGTTTCTTCGTGAAGTTTTAGGACGGCTGGAGTGGCCTCAGAAGGTGGATACCCGCTTAATCGTTGACAGCACCATGAAACGGATTGCGCTGGAGACGCATTTCCCTGAGATTACTGAGCTGCCCGGCATTGAATATAAAGTGCAGGAAAAAGAGTGGCGGCTTATTTCAAAAGGGTTGACGCCCACCAAAAAAAGAAAGCTGTATATGCACTACGTACACGGCATTGGCTTTCGTCTTATCGGGGAAATATTCAGCGCCATACCTGTGCAGACCGTCACGTTTACCGGGCATATCCAGCGCCTGAATTCTGTTACAGCGTCGTTTGATGAAGAGTGCCTGTACTCTGTAAAGGTATCCCGTGAAGCGTGGCAGCAGGTAGACTTTTCAAAGCTGGATGAGTTGTCTTTGCCAGAAGTGATGGCGACCTTTGAACTGCGCAGGAATATGACTAAAACCGGTATCTTCAGAAGTGTTGAGCCGTTTTCTGTTATTTCATCAGAACAGCTGGCTATGTCGTTGTGAGTGAGGTGGCTTGAATCCGTGCCTGTTTAAGCAGACTCTCTGTTATGATGAGGCGATATTAATCAGCTGACTGATAACGCCTGTATGTACCAAGCCAACCCGACACCCCAAAAACGTGCAACGATGACTGATCATCAACCGGTATTACGGCTGGAAGGGGCGGTGGAGCGGGTCACTTTTCATAGTGAAGAGTCCGGCTTCTTTGTGATTCGGGTAAAGTGCAAAGGACAGCGGGATCTGGTGACCATGACGGGGAGTACGCCGTCTATTACTGCGGGGGAATATGTTGAGACTATGGGTATCTGGTTTAATGATGCCCGTCATGGTGTGCAGTTTAAGGTTCAGCAGATTAAAACGGTGACACCCACGACCATTGAAGGTATTGAGAAGTACTTGGGATCAGGAATGGTTAAGGGTATAGGCCCTCACTTTGCCAAGCGGCTGGTCAAGGCTTTTGGTGAACAGGTGTTTGATATTATCGAGGAAACACCTGACCGGCTGATGGAGCTGGAGGGTATCGGCAAAAAGCGCAGGGAGAAAATCACCTCTGCCTGGTCTGAGCAAAAGGTGGTGCGGGAAATTATGGTGTTTCTCCAGTCCCACGGGGTGGGTACAGCCAGAGCAGTGCGTATTTATAAAACTTATGGGGATCAGGCTGTAGCGAAAGTGCAGGAAAATCCCTATCGGTTGGCACTGGATATTCATGGTATTGGCTTTAAGACAGCGGATCAGCTGGCTATGCAATTGGGTATTGACCGGGTTTCATTAATTCGTGCTCAGGCCGGTGTTCGCGATGTGTTGCAGGAGTTTTCCGGGGAGGGGCATTGCGCCCAGTTTTTCCAGAAGCTGGTGGACTCTTCGGTTAAGCTGCTGGAGATTCCTGAAGAGACTATTAAAGATGCGATTCAGGCTGAGGTTAATGAGGGACGGTTAACACCGGAAACGATTAATGAAGAACCCTGTTTGTTTCTGACCCCTTTGCATCGGGCAGAACTGGGTGTTGCTAATCATGTAAAACGGCTGCTAAAAGGAAAGTCAGCCTGGTCTGATGTCGATCTTGAAAAGGCTATTCCCTGGGTAGAGAAGAAAAACGCTATTCAGTTGTCAGCTTCCCAGAAAGACGCGGTTGAACAGGCGGTGCGTAAAAAGTTCTGCATTATTACCGGTGGGCCGGGTGTGGGTAAGACCACGGTTGTTAATAGTATTTTAAAGGTGATTGTTGCCAAACGTGCTCATGTGACATTGTGTGCGCCGACAGGACGGGCTGCCAAGCGACTATCGGAGTCTACCGGGCAAGAAGCCACCACGATTCACCGGTTGCTGGAATTTGATCCTTCCCAGTTCGATTTTAAAAAGAATGCAGAAAACCCGCTGGAAACTGATCTGCTGGTGGTGGATGAGTCTTCCATGGTGGATGTGGTGTTGATGAACCAGCTTCTGCGGGCTGTTCCTGATAATGCTGCGGTATTGCTGGTGGGCGATGTGGACCAGTTGCCCTCGGTAGGGCCGGGAGCAGTGCTGAGTGATTTGATCGAGTCAGGAAAAGTCCCGGTGGCTCGGCTTACAGAAATTTTCCGGCAGGCAGCAACTTCAAAGATTATTACCGGTGCCCATGCCATTAACCGTGGGCAGGCTCCAAGGCAGTCTAAAAAGGGAGAGGAAACGGACTTTTTCTATATGACCGGTGATGAACCAGAGGAGCTGTTTGCCAAATTGATGGCTGTAGTAACCAAACGTCTGCCAGAAAAATTTGGCTTTGACCCGGTCAAAGATATTCAGGTGCTGGCTCCCATGAACCGGGGAGGGTTGGGTGCAAGAAGTTTAAACGTGGCCTTGCAGGAAGCCCTGAATGCCGATGCTCACCCTAAAGTTACCCGCTTTGGCTGGACCTTTGCTCCCGGTGATAAGGTGATTCAGACCGTTAATAACTATGACAAGGAAGTATTTAACGGTGATATTGGTACTGTGTCGGCTATTGATGTGGAAGAAGGTGAATTGATGATTGATTTTGAAGGCAGGGAGGTGAACTATCAGGTTAATGAACTGGATGAAGTCTCCCTGGCCTACGCCACCACCATCCATAAAAGTCAGGGATCAGAATACCCCTGTGTGGTGATCCCCATGGCCATGCAACACTTTACCCTGCTGGAACGAAATCTGCTCTATACCGGCGTGACCCGTGGCAAGCAATTAGTCGTCCTGATTGGTCAGGCTAAAGCCGTCGGCATGGCCGCCCGCAATGTAAAATCCGCAAGGCGGCTGACGAATCTTCCGGGGCGGTTGGACTAAACCATCAGCTATGCTGCAATATGCAACCCATTTTATGCCAGTAATGAGGATGCGGTTATGGGATTTGTTGTCTCCGCTGATACGAAAGACCAAGCTATATTGCCTTTTTCCATTCCCAATGACGATGGTGAATCATTGTCATTGCAGGTTAAGATTGAGATTTGTTCAAACCCGTGTTGTGACTGTGATGAAGTCACTCTTGATGTATTTGATGGGCAGCCAGGCGTTGAAAAATGTGAACACCGGGTAACGGTTGATCCCCAGAAAAAAATCAGAAAAGTGCGTAAAGACTCCACGGGTGATCCATTATCTCTTAAGGTTGTAGACAGCTTAACAGAGAATGACTGGCTCTTATTATCAAATTGTTACCTCCACTGTAAAACACAAAGTACATTGCTTGCAGACCCCGAAGAGATAAAACCTGCTTTTAGTTTGCCTGATGTGATGTCTGGTGCATTAATTTATTACCGTGAAGTACTTCCTTATCAACCACCCCTTTGTGTGCAAGTAGAAGGCAAAGACTTTGACGTGATTGATTTGTACTGTGTGAAACCTGCTTGTAAATGTAACGAGGTCAATCTGCTGATCCTGCCATCAGATGATGATGGTGGGTTTGACCATGAGAGCGATGATGCTTTATTTACCACAGTGAAGTTAGGTAGTGGGAAATATGAGATAAGAGAGCCGGGCGAACTGGATGTGAAAACCCATACTCTTATGAAGGCTATACTGACCAAAGATAGTCTGGCTCTTTTCAGTAAGCGCTATAACAATATGCGTCAGTGGTTTAAAAACTACGCGGCTTCATTGCCCAAACAGCAAGAGCCACTGGTGCCTGCCTTTTCTAACCTTCCAGATCTCTTTGCCAAACCGGTTTCTGCTGGCAGAAACGAACCATGCCCCTGTGGAAGCGGTAAAAAGTATAAAAAGTGTTGTGGCAGATAGGCTATCCTCAGTAATTCAACCTATCGCTCAAGTATTACGCTGGAGTTTAAAGAAGTAATGAGTGAATACCAGTATTACGAGTTTGTGGCTGTAGACCGTCAGCTGACCCGTGATGAGATGGACCAACTGAGAAGTATATCTACACGGGCCAGCATATCCTCTACTCATTTTTGCAATACCTACAATTGGGGAGATCTTAAAGCAGAGCCTGAGCAGATGCTCAGGGATTATTTCGATGCGTTTGTTTATGATTCCAACTTTGCGTACAAGCGTTTTATGGTAAAGGTGCCCAAGACCTGTTTTGATAAGCGGGAGCTTGAGCTTTATTTTCCTGGTGATCATTCATGTTTCAAGACCAGTCGTGATCACTGGTTGGTTGAGTTCTGCTATTCCAATGAAGAAGGTTGTGATGATGACTGGTATGAGGATGGTAGCGAAGGCTGGATGGGAAGTTTGATTTCTATCCGTTCAGAGCTGATGCGGGGAGATTATCGTAGCCTTTATCTAGCCTGGCTGGCTGCGGTTGAAGATGATGAAGTTGCAGTGAATGCCGAGGAGCCCCCGGTTCCTCCCGGGTTGGGTGATCTTACTGCGAGCCAGAGTGCTTTATGTGACTTCCTGAAACTGGACCAATATATCGTTGAGGCAGCTGCAAAAAACTCACCGGACATCCGGGAGGTTAAACTTGAAGGCTGTATTGATAATTGGCTGGATGACTTGTCTTTGTCCCAGTGCCAATCGTTATTGAAAATGTTGCTTCTGGATGCAACGGGTACTAAAAGGCTAGAAAAGGTTTCAGTCATATTGCGTGAATTCGGTGGCAGTGAGACCCGGGGTATCAGCCGCTCAAGTTCTGATCTCAAAGAGAATGCGCGCATGTTAAGGGCTGAAGGTAAACGAAAGGCTGAACAAGAGCGACAAGAAAAGCTGGATAAATATATTGTAGAGATTGCAGCCAAAGAACCTGCCTACTGGCAACGGGTTGATGAATTGTTTGAGAAGCGTGGTTCTTCTTCAGTTTACGATGAGTTAGCAATCAAGCTCAGGGATTTACAATTGGTTGCGGTAAGGGAAGATAAAGTGACAGCGTATAAAAAGCGGATAGCTGATCTGCAAGTTCGATACGCTAAAAAACAAAGTCACTGGAATGCAATGCGTAGAGCCAATTTTGATGCGACGACGGCTTCTGGTAGTTGAATGAGAGGGTTGGGTATTGACTGATAAAGGCGCGCAATCTGCGCGCCGAGTTCAACGTTAGAGTTTGTCTTTTAACTTGCTGTCAACGGCTCAAAAAGTACGTCGAGGTCTTCAGCGGAAATGGATTGTTTCTTTTTCGCTTTACCATCACCGTAAATAGCACTGGCTATGGCGCGTTTTTTCTCCTTCAGTTCCTGAATTTTTTCTTCTACGGTACCTTCGGTGACCAGCTTATAGACAAACACGGGTTTGTCTTGTCCAATCCGGTGTGCCCGGTCACTGGCCTGATCTTCTACGGCGGGGTTCCACCAAGGGTCATAGTGGATCACTGTGTCCGCTGCTGTTAGGTTCAGTCCGGTTCCTCCTGCTTTCAGGCTGATTAAAAAGACGGGCACCTCGCCATTCTGGAATCGGCTAATGGGTGTATTACGGTCCCGTGTTTGCCCGGTGAGTTTAACCCAGTCAATGGTAGCTTGCTTCAGGCGTTTTTCTATCAGTGCTAACATGGTGGTGAACTGAGAGAAAATCAGTATCCTCCGGCCTTCTTCAATCATCGGTTTAACTAACGACATTAACAGATCGAGCTTGGCGGATTCTTCGACCGCTTTGGCTTGTTCCACTTTAACCAGTGTCGGATCACAGCAGGTTTGTCGCATTTTCAGCAAGGCATCCAGAATGAAGATTTGAGAACGTGCCAGCCCTTTTTTCTCGACTTCACTGCGCACTTTGGCTTCCATGCTGGCGCGAACAGTTTCATATAGGTCTCTTTGTTTACCAGTAAGTTCAGTGGTGCGGATTATTTCTGTTTTTGGAGGCAACTCTTTTGCCACCAGATCTTTACCCCGGCGCAACATAAACGGTGCAATGCGTTTTTGTAGGCGCTTGGACGTTTCCTTTTTACCATGCTTTTCAATGGGGGTGCGGTAATAACGGGTAAACTGATCATGGGCACCAAGAAAGCCGGGC
Organism: Endozoicomonadaceae bacterium; assembly: GCA_965224475.1. Lineage (GTDB taxonomy): Bacteria > Pseudomonadota > Gammaproteobacteria > Pseudomonadales > Endozoicomonadaceae > Endonucleibacter. The sequence continues at coordinate 8,631 of CBDCZK010000008.1, forward strand.
ATTAAGAAGTCAAACAATGACCATAGCTCACCCAGGTGGTTTTCCATGGGCGTACCGGTTAAACACAGTTTATGCTCCGCCTGGAGGCAGCGAATGGCTTTAGCACCTTTTGCTTGTGGGTTTTTAACGGCTTGCGCCTCATCCAGTACCAGACAATGGAAATGGTGCTTGCTGAGGGGTTCAAAATCTCGCTGGATAATGCCGTAGCTGGTCAACACCAGGTCTGCTTTTTCTATAGCGGCGGAATCTCGCTGGGCACCATGATGAATATGAAGGTTAAGGTCTGGTGTGAAGCGATTAGCTTCATTGCGCCAGTTATGAATCAGGCTGGTGGGGCAGACCACAAGGCTGGGCTTCAGGGTTTCTCCCAGGCGCTGTTTTTCCAGTTGTAGGTGTGCAAGAGTTTGCAGGGTTTTACCCAAACCCATATCGTCTGCCAGAATACCATTAAGGCCATACTCCCGCAGAAACTGAAGCCAGGACAACCCGTGTTGTTGGTAGGGGCGCAGGTCGGCATTGAGCGTTTTTGCCGGTTTAACCTTTGTCAGTCGTTTGAAGGATTTGAGTTTGCGACTCAATGCCAGCAGTTTTTCTCCCCCTGCCCAGGGAAGGCCCAGTTTGGCGTAAAGTTCTTCCCATAGCTGGGCATGGTAGTTTTCCAGACGGTATTCATCCTGTGGACGGTCGCCAAAGAGTTCCAGCAGAGTAGACAAAATCAGGTGGAGTCGCCCGGCAGGCATATTGATGTATTTTCCGCCGGGCAAAGCGACTGGAACAGTGGCGTCTTTATTAAGCTTTTTGAGTTCATCCGGTGAAGGGAGTTGATTTATCTGGCGGGCCAGCATTGGGAGTAGATCCAGCTGTTTGCCATCGATGGTAATGCCCAGTTTGAGGGAGAACCATTGGTTTTCTGACTCTTCCAGCTCGGCATGCCAGTCACTGTCGGGGATGACTTCAAACTGGAAGGGGAAGTCGTCAGCCATTTCAATCGTCCAGCCACGGACTTCCAGTTCGGGAACAACATCAGTCATAAACTGTAGCCAGCCCCGCTGGTAACTCTCGTCATCGGGTAGGGCTATGATCAGGTCACTCGGTTTCAGCTCGCCAAGGTTGCTGGATTCAGTGACCAACGTGCTGGGTTGAAGGTGGTTGGACAGGGTATGAATAGCATTGTTTTCGATGGCCTGGTGGCGAGGTATTACAGTTGCCTTTTTTTGTTTGCTGTTGGCATTTGAGGGAAGGCTGTGGGCATTGTCACCGTGGTCTATCCGCTGCCCCTGATAGTCAAAAAATAAGTTGGCTTTTGCCAGCCGTTGGTTCTGATCGTCTGTATCAAACAATGCACTTCTGTTCTTTTTCTTCGGCCGATGACTTTGACTCCAGGGAAGACTATCCAGTACGAGGACCGGGGTTGGCTTGACCTTTTGGATGGAAACCGTGTCGGGCTGTTTAACCGTGTTTTTAACCTCAGTGGGCAGAATTTTTGCCAGTACTTTTTGGGTTTCAGTAATCGCTTTATTGTCCAGAGGGGGAGCAGACAACAAGGTGTGGAGTACTTCGGCGTTGGGGGCATTGATTAACGGTCCGCAGATGGCCCATTGCTGGCTGGCTTTGAGATAATAGGGCGGTTCAGTGGTAATCAGATTTAACCGGTGATCGTTGTTGGCAGCAAATAGCGCGGGGGACTGGTTGCCTTCTTCATCAATGATCCAACGCACTTCGGGCTGAATGGGTTCGCCCATCTGGATAACGCATTTTGATTCTGCGTCCAGCCAAAATCGTCCGGTGGCGATGACTTTTTCAAGTATGATGGCACCGGGTTTACCTTTTAGGAGGATATTTTGATTGTATGAGGTCAGTATATCCTCGATGTGGGCCATTTTAACGATTTGCCGATCATCTTGATCAAAGCTTTTAGGCCATTTTGGGGTGCTGCGGTAATAGCCGTAATCAAAAACATCCAGATTAATTTCACGACCTGGTTTACTGAGTTCACCACTTTTCAAATATCGACAGCTGTGCAAGGACAGGGTGACATTGCCGTTTTTACTGAAACAAGGCAAATAAACGGTGGCTACATGTTGGTTTTTAGTTAGGGTCTGTGATGATTGATGTTGACTGGCGGACGCTTTCAAGCGGTTTAGCCATTCATTACGTTCTCGAGTGGCTTTATAATCCCGTTTGCGCTGTTCTCTGGGGTCTATTTTCTCTGGAACATCGAATCCCAGGTCTTCCAGGCTGACGCCCATCCGTTGCATTTGTTCCATAATCTCACGGATGGCTTTTGGCATGCGTTCGTCAATATTTGCGGCAATGGTGTTTTCCATCTCTATGAAATTGTCATGCTCATCGTCTTCTCCCATCAAGGCATTGATTTGATCTGCCCCAAACTGACGCTCTGCCTCCAATAAAAGGGCTACAACATGTTTGCAGTTATATTCCATGGGGCAGGAACATATCCCCTCTATCTCATCACTATCTTCTTCAACAGGTTCAAAATTGATAGAGACATGATAACTTTTTCTGCGACTTCCACGGACTGTACCGCTGATGACACAGTGATCTTCATCAATATCTGCGGCGATAACGTGGTGGGAATTGAAGTAGCTTCTTCCCCTTTGCAGGGTTTTTGCACTGAAGAGTTCTGATAGTTTCAGGTTAAGTGTCATGGGATGCTCAGCTTTGGGTGCCTTGGGCGGTAAGGTATTAATTGAGTCAGAGTTAAGCACATAACGGCGCTGAATGCAGTCCTCTATTATCGGTAAGCCCGTTTATCAGTGGTATGAAATGGTGTCTATCTTTATCCGCCATTTTTCCGTACGTTTTGACATTTTCTGTTTTAATACTAAGCTGATTGTACGGACTATTTCTGTACGGTAAAGATGGGTTCTGGAGGTGAATGATGGCAACAACAAGACTGGATCTTCGGCTTAGTGAAGAAATAAAAGCAAAAGCAGAAAAGGCATCGGCTTTACTGGGGCTAAAAAGCCTCACTGAGTATGTGGTTCAATTGATGAATGAAGATGCTACCCGTGTGATTGCAGAGCATGAAACACTGGTGCTTGAAGGGGATCGATTTGATCAGTTTATGTCAGCCTGCGATAAGGCGGGTAAACCTAACAACAAACTGCAGGCGGCATTGAAGCATACTAAAGAGCAGGGCTTTGAATGAGCTGCTCAAACCGATTTGTAGAGCTGGATAAATCACTGCATGACAGGGCTGGCTTTTGCTGCGGTGAGAACGAGCTTGATGTGTTTATTCAAACCAGAGCGCTAAAACATATGCATGCAGGCATTAGCCGTACAATGGTTTTGCCTGCAAACTATCCTTTCCCTGATGGGAAACGCCCGATTTGTGCTTTTTATACCATTACTCCCAGCTCGGTCTCCAGGAAGACATTGCCTGAAAAGCTGGCTAAAAAGCTACCGAGCTATCCAATTCCAGTGTTTCTTATTGCTCAATTGGCGGTACATCAGGAGTTTAAAGGAAAGGGGTTAGGCAAGGTCACTTTGATCAAGGCATTAGAACACCTCTACGAAATCAACAAGCATATGCGAGCATATGCTGTAGTGGTAGATTGCTTAAATAATGATGTTGCCGCCTTTTATCAGCAATATGGGTTTGAATTGTTGACCCATCACGGAGGACGAGATCGCCTGTTTTTACCAATGAAAACAGTCAAAGAATTGTTTGATAAAAACTAAAAACCATGGTCCTATTTTTGGCCATTCTCAAAATAGTTCGCATACCGTATCGTCCCCACCGCCACTTTATTAAGCCTCAGCGGCATCTGTCGTTGGGGCTTTCTTGTATTTATCCCCTGTATTCAAAGGGTTTGCGGCTGGTGGCCGTAGTTTTTAGCGCAACACTCCAAAAGCTATTTTTGAAAGTTTTCCCTGTTTTTCTCTCTCCTCTCTGAAAAAGTGGAGAAATCTGCCATTAAAAGTCTCCACTTTGTTCTATCTATAAAATTAGTACTTTAGTGCTTTTTATGACGACAGTGTGTTGGTAATTTGCTGTTTTTTGTACGGTAAGTGATCGAGACTCTAAAAGAAATATTTTGTTGAGAGGAACTATTATTGAGTTGCTATCTCTTTCATTTCTCAGAGAGTATTCATGAAAATGGCGGATGTTGATGGTTCCAGGCGCACAGAAATTCTTGATGAGTACCGGCGAAACCGTGAAGTGGGTGGGGATGTTTTTTACAAAATCGCAGAGTGTGTACCAGGAGGGCCTTTAAAGGCAGGCAAAAAGTTAGGCTTGGCTGTAGGAAAGACCGTTGTTTTTGAAAATGAAAATGAGCTCACCATACTGATGGATTATGCCATCTATAATGAGCGCAGCGGCCCTTATAATGCCATTGAACGCTTCTTAAACCTTAATAAAGATATTGAGTCTGAGCATGAAAAGTTTTTTGATGCTATACGGAAGTCTTTTTATTCAGTTTTTGAAGTGGTGCGCCGAGCTTCAGGTTTTGGTCTTGAGCTTCGCGATCTGCTGACAGGTGCTTCGATTTCTGTTGTTGATGTCAATTTATCAAACTCGCCTCTTCTGCCAAACATTCTGTGTGGTCGTGTTATTCCTTTTATAACGGATTTCTACTGTACTTCAGGTACGTTTCTTCCTGTTACTCATAACTGGGCAAAAGATGCAATTATGAAAATTGTAAAAAAATATGCAGCGCATGTTCACTCTGATGAACAGCCGGTGTTTTCCAAAAACCAGGAAGGGGCTTTTCAGGCAGAGGTCTTAAAAATACTGCTGAGAGCTCATGAGTCTGACATTGTTGGTTTTGTCTAAACATGGCTGTGTGAGAATGGGGTCAAATGGCTGTAGCATCTGTTGGTAGAGGCGTTGCCCACCCCAATTCAAATTTGAATCGGGCTCTTCGGTATGAGTGAGGCATGGCTGGAGACAAGTCAGCCATTAGTTCTTACGTATCTCTGTTCTGGCTTCAATGAGTTTTTTGAAGTATTTCCTTTGTTCGGACCAAACTATGGGAAAAGGCTTCAGGCAGTCTTTGAGAACCAGAAACCACTGGCCGGTGTTGCACAGAATGGATTCCTGAATATCGGGAGCGAGGCAAGTCAGCCGGATAAACTTTGAAATTCTGGCTTTGTCGGTTTTCTCCTTTTCAGCCAGCTGGCGGATGCTGGTGTAGTTTGGTGATTCCAGTTTTTTTATCCATCGATGTCCCTGGATAAGCGCCCGGCGAAGCGCCTGCATCTCTTCTATCTCAACCGCATTATCCGGTGTCTGGATAGAGGTTTTATTACCCCGACGGCTCCAGCAAACCGGAATAGTCACTTTGATCAGGCTATCTTCCTCAAGATAGTTAACCGTTTCCTCTCCTGTTTTTTTGATAATTAACATTGATAAACCCCCGGCTATGCCGGGGTGACTCACATAGGTTTGACCGTAGCGTCAGTAGCTAACCTTCAGCTTTCGACCAAGAAAATTGAAGGAAAAACCTATGCGAGATTACAAGAGTTTGGCTCATACCCGTTGGGATTGTAAGTATCATATTGTTTTTATTCCGAAGAAAAGAAGGAAGGTGATATATGGGAACCTTCGCAGATTTCTTGGAGAGATTTTTCATGAGCTTGCCAGAAGGAAGGGCTGCAAAATATTGGAAGGACATTTGATGCCTGATCATGTTCATATGTGCGTCAGTATCCCGCCAAAATATCCAGTATCACGTGTTGTTGGCTACTTGAAGGGTAAGTGCGCAATAGAGATTGCGAAAAACTTTAAAGGTCGGCAGCGAAACTTTAGCGGTGAGCATTTCTGGGCAAGAGGTTACTTT
>CBDCZK010000009.1:0-37302 GCA_965224475.1 Endozoicomonadaceae bacterium
CCCCCCTTGCGCGTCCGTAAACCCGCAAGGGACGCGGCCCAGAAGGACCCGCCCACCCCAGATAAGTACTTATGCTTAAATGAAAACACGTACAAAAAGAAAGGTAATAATAATTAGTCAGGCAGCTTGCCCAATACTTTCAGAACATTGTCATTAACGCTTTTAACTTCATCCCTGACATCCTTGATATCTTCCCGCATCTGGTCTTTAAGCCTGACAATATCATCATCAATTCTTTGCTTGCTGACCTTGAGGGCTTCTATATCCTTTGTGTTGCTATTGATCTGTATCTGTGTAGCGGTATAACCACAAGCAACAGCAGCAACCAATACCACGGCCTGAAAGATATCACCCAGTTTTATAGTAGGGTCATAGCGACTTATTTTTTTGTGTTGTACGTCATTCATGTTTGTCCTGCTGCTTCAGCATTGATCCATAAAAAAACTGCAGGATAGTGGCAATGATCGTACCCAGGACAAACCCAAGCACGGTATCTGCAAACCGTATGTTCTGTTGTGGAATTGGATACAACACAATCAGAAAAATAAAAGCCGCTGCAATGGCCGACCAAAACCAGGCAAAGTTATAAATAAACCGCCTGGTCTTCAGATCGGTCTGGTTCATTGCTGCCTTCTGCATGGCCCGAGCACTGGCTTTATCCTGAAGAGCCAACTGGTATAACACTTCTTTGTGCTCCAGCAATCGCTCCTGCACATCGGCCACCAGCTCCGGATCGTCATGCAGCTTTGATAAAGCCTGCTTCGGGTCATTGGTGCCAGTGACTGCCTGAGCCACATTAATCACCTTATTGACCACCGCTTTATTCTTGCTGCCTATCAGATCACCCAGCCAATCAGAAAACCCGGTAATATCAGCAATACCCTTGGCGACTCCAACCATCGTTAACGGATCCATGCTAAAAATCCTCTGGCCATTGCCCGGTATCCATCATCAGTGCTAACCGTACGGCCCTTATTTTCACCTGGTCAGCCCATCGGCTATCCAGCATTTCTGCTGCTGCATCTGAATAGTCCTGGTTATTAAGGGCAGCAAAAAACCGTTTGAATTTGCTCAGTGTTGGCCAGCCCATGTTATATGACATATCAATCAGTACGGCCTTCCTGACCTGACACAAAGATTGATAGCAAGGCACATTAGCGGCCAGTTCATGCTCTGCAGCGTCAATATCATTAGCCATCATCAAATCGGCTTCTGATTTTAAAATACCTCTGTCTTCCAGGTTTCGACCATAACCGATGGTTAGCTTATTGGATGGGCAGCGGTAAGGGGTCAGCTTTAGCCCTTCATGCAGAGCGATTAACTGTTTTAGTTTTTTTCGATTGGCCATGATCTGTTATCAGAAAAAGCGTCTGGCAGCGTAACTAACGAGGATTTGGAAGTAATGAGTATTACGCCGACAGACGCAAAAACGAGGTAAACTACAGATACAAAAAAACCGCCTTGATTGCTCAGGGCGGTCTTTCTGCGAGTATGGGAATTTTACCCCTAATATTGGTAAATGGTCAAATACTGCTGTTCATAGACATCATTCTGTCATCCAGCTGCAGCTTCAGTTGCTTACAAATCTGGCTGACTTCCTGTGCCTTTTTCTGACCACAACTTAATAATTCCCTGACTTCTTTCACAGTCAGTTTTTTAATTTCACCGGCATCGAGGGCAGACAATACTGTTTTCACCTCTGGCTGAAGCTCTATCAGTGCCGGTTCAGGATCTTTTCTTTCCTCAACCATAAGCGGATCTGGTTCCTGGTTAATAACAGGCTCTTCATTCAGGGTTTGTTTATGAGTCCGTTCAATCACTGGTTGTTTCTGCTGAATACCCAGAATAATCACAAATGCATCCAGTAACAGTGCCAGAGTCACGATAAACCCACTGATAACACTGTTACCATTCCAGCCAGTCACGTTACTCACCCTTTCAGCCGCTGACTGTAACGCCGTTTTCTCTACTACGGGTAATTGATCCAGTTGCTTTTTAACAGCCAGCCCCTTGGTAATGAATCCCTCAGCCATATAACCATCAACAGCCGCCTGAAGTGTTGCCCGTTCCTGCTGGGCCACCAGCTGCTTATCTTCTGAATGTGAAAGAGTCGCTACACTGGCAGTCACACTGGTAAGCAATACCAGGGCAACGGCCACACCATAAATCACTGCCGGAATAATCTGCTCATCTTTCCATGCCTGGTGAGCCATTGCCGGAACATAAAGCAATGCCCCGGCCTGAAGTGCCACCAGCGTCACAGCAAACAGGATGGCAGCAATACCTGTGGCCAGTGACCAGCCAAACATGCCGGTCATAACCAGGGTTACAGTCAGTAATACCAGTTGCAGTTCTTTCTGACCTTTCATGCTGCATCCTCCCTGTTTTCCAGTGCTTTAATCAGCTCTTCAGTCTGAGTCATGGCCTTACCAGTGGACTTCATTGACTGAACCAGGGTGTGGTAGATCAGAAATTCAATACTGCCTTCCCTTGCATAGCGGGAAGTGGATAACAGGGAAATCAGACTACCCTGCAGTTTTTTAGTCAGTCCCAGCTCAAAGAACAGGTCATTGATTTGTTGTTCAGTATTCTTAGTTGTCATGGCCTGCCCCTTATACGTGGATTTCGTGAATGTTGACGCCGTGCCCCTTCTTGGGGATGACGTGAAATACACGGAACAGTGAATTCAGGCAGTAAGCGGCTAATACTTGATGGCTTCGCTGATAAAACTCGGGTACTTCCAGTTCAAAGCACTCATCACGGAACCAGAAAACAACGGCATTGTTATTTTTAGAACAAAGGTTCAGTTGCAGTTGGTGTTCTGAATGATTGATCATTAGAAATCCTCCCCATCCAGATACAAACCATCAGCCCAGCTGGTATCGTTTAACTTCTCCTCTAATATTCTACTGGTTTTTATTTGACTGACCTGCTCTTCAAGCTTGCTGGCCTGCTTGTTTTTCAGTGCTGATAGTGCGTCGGCCTTCCGATCGGCAGCAGCCATTATCCTGGCAGTACGTCGTTGTTTGCCTAATTCAGCCTGCCACTGGTGGCGTACAGCACTATGAAACTTTGATTGCCATTGCAGTTCGGTTAATTCGCAGTCTTTGTTAATCCAGAAACCGATGAATTCATCCAGCGAGTGGTGAATAGCAAAGCGGGAATCAATGTTATAGGCATTCAGGAACGATGCCAGACTATCAGCATCAGGACGCCATTCCTGGTGCATCTTCACAACAGGTAGGACTTGTTTCTTGGTTTCTTCCTTAGCCTCTGGCTTACTCTCTGTCTTTTCTTGTTGGTCAAGCTTGGATCTTGCAGCCTCAACATCGGCCAGCAGGCTATCCAGTTTTTCAATGTTGGCCTTGAAGTACAGGTGTGTTCTGTAACCCTTGTCTTTTACAAACTCAACTTTTCTGGATTCAGTCATTACGCCAAGCGCTTCAAGCTGCTTGCGAATACGTCGCTGCTGGTATTTGGTGCAGCTGGTAATGTTTTTCAGGTGTTCCTGAGTCTTTGTGAAAGGTCCACCAGCCTGTTTGGTGTTGTAGTAGATGGCTGACAGAAAGCAGACTGCGGCAGGGTCAAGATTTAGCTTGTTACCCAGCTGATGGTATGTAATTGCGGTGGTCATGTCTTCTTGCTCCATGATGACCGTCACCACTTTGTAAGGTGGGGAACGGCTAGGATGTTACAAACACTCGCAAGAAGAAGAGTGCGCCAGTCCTTACGGATATGGCCATCCTAACCGCTCCACCATAACTTTGTATGCTGTGGAGCAAATCAGACAGGAATTCGGGAATTGAATCCTTCTTGCTAGTGCTGGAATGCCTGTGAGTTTGTAAGCCCTCAGACATTGATCAGGATAATACTTATTCCACTTGAAAAAATCAACAGAATCTACGCCAGCCGGTGGCCGGCATAGACAGTTAGTTGAGTAATTACGTACGTAGTACGGGGTGAGTATGTTTTACCGGCGCAGGTGTAGTGACTAACATTCCAGCAATAGCAAGGGTTATCTCGCCACTCATCAGCCAGTTTAGACCCCACTATAGCCAACATCCATGTCAGCTAAAAATCAATAACTCCCACCAATCATCAGTTGCAAAAATTGCATCTGGGTACAGTTTTTTTCGCTTTCCTTTGTATACTTACCAGCTGATATTGAGTACTCATCATAGGTAACTGAACCCTCATAGACAGATTCATTTTTTTCATCCCATCCCATAGGGTTTGCAAACCTTACCTGAACAGCGCTTCTGCCATCCCTTGAAGAGATAAGGTCACCTTCCTTAAAGCCAATCACCCCTCCTTGCGTCCACACAAACACTGGTTTTTTATTTTCCATCCTCTGGCTGTATTCAATATCTAAGGCTTCTCTGAAACCATAGCCAATATTAAAAAACCAATGACTATTGTTTAAGGATCCATTCATACCGTCATAACTTACTGACGGAATAATCAACTTTTTGATTCTGACATTCCCAGATTTCTTTTTGTCATCTCCATTTTCAGCCTCTTTTTGCTTTTTCTCTTCTGCTTCTTTACGCTTGTCCCAAATAGAATTAACTATAGCCAGTGCTTCCATGTTTCTCTTAATCCCTCATAGCCTTTGCGACAGTTCTCTTTGCTGCTGACAGTTTTTTCTTCACATCAGCCAGCTCTTGCTCAATGGTTCTCATTTCGTAGATGGCCTGCTCAACATCAGTACCAGACAACCACGATAAAACCGTTCTTACCTTTCCTATCAAGCGGTCTTCCTTTCCAATAATTCCCTTTATTGATCCTTCGAGAATAGAAAAGCGGTGCTTGCAGTACTGGCCATTCTCACCAGCTGGACAAGTGCAGTAGGCAGACAAATTGGCTTCTGATCGTTTAACAAATCTCACTCTATACGGATATTCAGCGGATCCTTGAACATCAAACTCTATTGATTCCACTACTTGTTTACCCCTTTTTGGTCATTTGTAGTTTTGAGCCGGGGATAGTATTCAATCAGGTGGTTTTGCCTCAAGTAGTGGAAACAACATCAAAAATCATCAACATCACATCCGAGTTCTTTTGCCAGTTTGAAATCCTCAATACGACGCCTTGCTCTCATTCTGGCCAGGTCTTCTGGCTGGCATTTCACCTTAACCACTGTTTTTTTGATATCAGGGGTTGTCTTGCTTTTGCTGATCAACTTAGGTTTAACAGGTTTGGCTGCTCGTCTTTTGGCATACTGCTCTCTCTTTTTCGCTCTGATCTTCTCAGCGTTTTTTGCGTGATAGGCTCGGTTGGCTATCTGCTTATCAGTTAACTTTTCCATCAACACGCCCTCAAAGCTTCCCCAATCTGATGTTCAATTCTGCTGAATAGCTGTTGATTGAGTCTGGTCAGTGCTTGCTGCTCCCAGATCGCCAGCATTGGGTAAATATCCTGATAGACCGATTCGTACTTATCTGCCCAGGTCGGGTGAGTCACACCCAAAAAACGGGCGTTACTCCTGTTACTCGGCCTTACTCTTGTTGAGCCACCACAGCGGGTGCAGGGTTTGTAAGCAAAGTCACGCCCTACCGGGTAGCGCTTTCCGTTACCCGTCCCGTTACACTTTGGGCATCGGTGAGCAATCACGGCATGATCTACCAGCAACCTTGCCAACTGGTGCCAGATCTTGCACTTCTGCCGGTCAATGTCAGTAATTCTGTAGGGCTCAACATTGCGAACCAGGCAATGGGTGTAATGGTGCAGTGCTGAATACTCACCATCGGATAACAGTTTCAGTTGTTTTATATGATCACCCAGGTAACACATGACTGTGGTTTCAAGGGCGAGTCGGGCTTGAAAATCACCTGTATATTTAGCCAGTGCCAGATAGTACGGCCCTGTTTCTGTACCGGCCAGTGCTGCTGCCACATCATCAGCCGTGAATTTAGGCTTACACCCAAGACCAGTATCAAACCGTATATTCTTGACCTTGAGTTTTGCCAGTGCCATTGCCGCCCGATCCATTACCCTGTTACCTGTGTCTGATGAAATTATCCAGCTGTTGCTGAAGGTGGTCGGTATGCCTGCGGGTTTCCCTGATCACATATTGCAGATAACGGTTTTTCGCCCGTAACCCATCAATAATCTGCTCATCCGTCAGCGCTTCACCCGTTTCTGATACCTCACCCAACCCCTTACAAGTCATACAAACCAGCCAGTCAAAGACGCCTCTTTCCTCTCCCAACCCATTGCATGACTCACATTTTTTTAATTGCTTTGTCTTTCCCTTCATAAACCTGTCAGTACGGCACCCCTTGTGCCGGAAAGTAGCGATACCCTAAAAATTCGCCTCCACGTGAATGATTCAGGGCATAGACGGCTGCTTGTGTGTAACAGTTACTACGGGCAAAGGTGTTCAGGACTTCGCTATCACTATCCATAGCTCTGGCCAGAATCCTTACCCGCCGGTAACTCATGCGGAAATGGTTTCTTGCACTGGTAACTGCAGGTAGTTTGTGAACTCTTCCTTGATCGCTGCCAGTCCCTTGCAGACTGTGGCCTTGTATCCCTGCTGGCCTAACCGTGCTATCCATTCCTTCTGGTAGGGGCTCACGTCCGCATCGTTTGGAGGTGTCGCCTTGTACTCGACCACCAGCCCGTGATAACCACCCCTGGGTAACATACAGAACACGTCCGGCACTCCCGGCTTGACGCCCATGGCCTTCAGTTTGCCAGCCGTTGCCTTGTCCCTTTTGCCGCCATTGGGTGGATGAAATACAAAGACAAACACGCCGGGATGCATGACCTTCAGCCAGCGCATGAACATTTTTAGTTCCCGGTCCTCGTTTTCCCTTGGCTTCCGTCTTGGTTTTTTGGGTGTCAGCCTGATTACTGCCATAAAGTTTTCCTTGGTATCTCCTGGTAACACCGTGTTTAGCGGTCATAACATCGCCCTCAGTTTTTTGAGTGCATCGCTGCCACTCATTGTTCTGGGAATACCCAGTTCACTCAGGGTCTGATCCATTTGTTGTTTGCCATAATTAATGGCTTTTTCGGCTTCACTGTCTTTGCTGTGGTCTTCGAGTGCCTTAACTGACCGGTCTTTCAACGGCTGGCCACTGGCTACCCATTCCACTTGCTTCTGGTAATGTTCGTTAAAATGCCGCTGCAGTTGGTCAAGTGCCTTTTGCCCACTGACTGTCTTGATAAAATGCCAGCCTGTTTTCTTACCTGCTTCGTACACTGCCCGGTGTGACCAGCGATGGGTCAGGACCTCATGACTGTGATTGCAGCATTCCAGCCAAGCGTCAGCATGTGACGGTAATCCCAGTTGTCCAGCTGTCGGCCTGCAGTACTCCATGACAAATTCAACCGGATCGGGAAGGTATTTAAGGGGATAGCGATTTCTTAACTGCTCAATTCCCCGTTTAACCATGCTGACAGACAACCCGGCCTTGATAATCTGCTCTGCAAATTCCATCCGTGCAGATGCCACCAGTTCCTCAGTCGGATAGGCAGAATTCAGTAGATGGGGTTTCCTCAGCTGCATAATCTTGAACAGGTCGTTCACCAAAGAGCTCTGAGTACTGTTCAGCTGGGAGACTTTCTGTGCCTGGTGCACTCCAGATGGCATTGATGGTGTTGAGCCTTTGGTTTTGATAGCTCTGCTGATGATGCTGGTTGCCTGTTCCATTGTGGTTTCCTCCCCCTTTGTTCTGTTCCTTGCTCATCCAGTTATTGAGAAACCGGCTCATGCCGTTGCTGGTTTTTCGTTTGCTTGGGTTAGATACCAGCCACATTCTGGCCTGCAGTAATTGCTGCTTAACATCAACGGCTGGATAGGACTCCTGAAGTCCCTGATAGAAATCTTCAGTCAGTAACCAGGACTGCCCTTTTTTGTTGGTAGGAAAATCGAGAAGAACTTGACCTTTTGACTGATTGGCTGGCTCTGAGGTTTTTAGCTCAGAGCAAGAAACTGTATTAATAACTGTATTATTCATTGTATTAATACCTCTGCCATTTTCGGGGGGAGGTTCTTGCCGTTTCTGGGGGGAGCGTCCCCCTGATTCTGGGGGGAGGGTTTCGACCTCTGGGGGGAGGTGTCCCCCTGAATTTAGGGGGAGGGTTTGACCGTCCTTTTCATGGGTGTCATTGGCAGCTACATCCACCTGATATCCGGCAAAAAGCGATGCGGTTCTACTGGTTGGTGATAACACACGTTTGATAACCACTTTTTTCTCATCACGGTAAACAACTGAGTTAACCCAGCCGTCTTTCTTCAGTTCGGATATCAGGGTTTCGATTCTTGATTTAGACAGTCCGGCAAATGAGGCAAAGTGAGCATTAGAGGCATGACAGCCACCAGCAGCATGGAGGGTATTGATCTCAATAATCAGGACTTTCTTTTGCCAGCTCAGTTCCTTGCTTTCCCAAACCGTAGACGGAATCCATACACCTTTACGACAACTCATGATGATTTACCGCCATACTGGACAAACATACAGTACTGAGCCAAACTGAGCCAAACTGACTACTGCTGACGAAACTCCAAATCCATGGTCAGCAAGAACGAAAAAGGCCCTATTCCATATAGGGCTTTTTTTATGTCCCCGTTTGGGTACATGACCAGCCACCAGCAGCCGGTTACCATAGATATGCCTGATCATTACGCCGCCTCGCTATCTGATCGGTGCTGATGAGCAAATGCCCGAATCTCATCAGCGGTTACTTCTCCGCCGGTTATCGCCTCAATCCGACCAGCGGCATTGCCTGGAATAATGCGGTCATAATTACTACCGGGCACCTTACGCCAGGTAATACAGATTGATTGCTTCCACATGCCCAGCCTGCTGGCCAGTCGTGTCATGGTTCCCCGTTTGGGCTCTTCGCCCAGCAACGTCACTGTTAATTTTTGGTATGGGGTCATAATTACACCTGCGTCTGATGTTCCATATATTAAACATCGGTTAGCGATAAGTTAAGTATTATAAACTTATTGGTGCAATACATGCATGGACGACTGGACAACTACAATAAAACCCATGGATTTGGAGGTTACGATGCGTAATATTGAAAACAGCAGCCTGGGGCAGCGGCTGAACTATGCCCGACTGACGGCCCATGAACGAAGGCGGGAACTCACCAAGATAACCCAGAGCGAACTTGCTGAAGCAATGGGTGATTTATCAAAAAGCTATATTTCGCAAATTGAGACTGGAAAATACGAAACTCCTGATTTGAAATTTTCGCATATTATCAATGCAGCTAAATATCTGATGTGTGATCCGATCTGGCTGGCCTATGGCAAAGGTGACCTGGAAGACAGTGATAAGGATTTGGAGCTGACATACAAAATACCTCTGTTTCGGCCACTGGATCTTATGGACGAAAACCCGAAACCAGTCGATCACCTTTACCTTAGAAAAAGCCTGTATGAACAACTTGGCCAGAATCCTTATGCAACAGTAGTCACAGATAACTGCATGAAAGGAGACGCCAACAAGGGTGACGTTGTTATTATTGATCCTGAACGACAAATGCAGGCAAAGAATCTGGTACTGGTCAAGGCTCCAGGTGAACCCCATCCATTACTGCGCCGATACAGGTTTAACCATAGTTCTGGCAATTTGCTTTTAGCTCCTAACGATGAAGAGCTGCCATGGTTAAACCCTGAAGACTGCAAGATATTGGGTGTAGCAGTACAAATCCAGAGAGAATTGATTGCCCCACTCACACACCTGGTAACCCCTAATAACGTTATACCGCTAAAGCCTCAAAAAGCCAGCTAACCCATTACTACCAAGCCGCTGATCATCAGCGGTTTTTTTTAAAGTCCACCACCAGTGTCACAAAACAAGAATAAGTTTAAATTATTAACTTTATCTTGCTGCAAAAGTTAATATATCTTAACATTCAATCATGAGGCGATAACCACGGAGAAATAACCGTGACTGGCGAATACAAAACAGCACGACTGGCAGCCCGGTATAACAGCATACTCCGCAACCGGGAAACAGAAGCACTGGCTCTGGCAGCAGAAGGCAAAACCCGTGAAGAGACAGCCATCATCATGGGTGTCAGCCCTGAAACGGTTAAGGCCCACTGGTCACGGGCAATGAAAACAATGGATGCAACCAACCGGGCAAACCTTATAGCTCTGGCTTTTTGCAACAACATTCTCCGTCCTCTGCTTGTGCTGCTGATGATTACCCAGGTTACAGGCTTTGAACATATGCCTACACGTCCAGTCCGCACACGCACAGTGCCTCGCACTATGCGAATAGGTAGACGGGGCCGCTCCATTAGAGAAATGACCGTCATAAAGGCAAACCAGATTAGCGTGACAGCATGAGCAATAAAAAAATGATCATCAAGGCCCCCAGAATCATCGAGTCCACCAAGCCGCAAATGGTTGTAGACCAGATCCGTGAGCTCAGGGAATTAGGCATTCATTGCATTTACAGCATGAAATTTGTTGATAAGGCTTGCGGCAAGAAAGTTTTTCAGGCGGTTCTGGAAAGAACCACACCTGATCTTGAGGTAATTTCCAATGAAGTCTGACACCAGCCTTAGCAAGCTTATCCAAAAGCTGCCTAAAGAGCACAAACCAGCCCCCTACGAGGTAGAAGTCAGGAAAGGCTATCAAACCATAGCCACCCGCTATGTACGAGCCACCAGCCCACAAAGGGCTGTTATAGCCGGTATCTACTGGAACAACATGATCTGCAGGGAAAAAGCCGATACCGGCACAGCCAAGCCTGTAATGCCTGTTACCCCGATATCCGGCCAGACTTCCGGAATGGCTGTTTAGTCATGATCAAGGATTTTGAAAAACTCAGGCAAAAGCTGGGTATTGTCTGCAAAAACGCCCACCGGCCAGTCAGAAAAAACAACCCCGAAGAACAGATTAACCGTATCAATCAGTTGTTAACTATGCGATGGAGAAAAGCATGAAATTGAAAATATTAAACTGGTTTGCCACCGGCCACGTTGGATTATCTTCAAAAGCCATGGCCTCAGCTGTTGCCGGTATTGATAACTGTAAAAAAGACCACCCTTCCGATCCTGACGATTTAAATAGATGCCTGCTGTTTTTGAACTCTGTTCCAGAAGCAAGAGAACATCTTGATAGAGTTGCAGCTCTTTCTGATTACTGGCAAGCATTGATTGCCCGGTTTGATGAGATAGAAGAAACCTTCCTAAAAGAAGCTGGATTTGACTGGTCGAAGTCACGCAGGGCTCCTAAAACCTACAAGCTCATGAAGGAAATACTTAATCCTATAGAGGATAAAGATCCGAGAGTTTTTAGGCATGGAAGAATGCATATTTCTATCTCATAGCGCTTTTGCGGCATAAACCATTACCGAATATTGCAGTAAGGAATGAAAAGTGAGTCAAGAAAACTTTGTAGTGCCAGCTCTGAAAGAAACAACCGTTACTATAAAAACAGAAAACGGAACAAAGGATTGCCCTGCATTGACCCATGAGTATTGTCCTGGTCTTGCAGTTACCATGTCAGCCTTTGGTGTTTTTACCGTCACTCATATAAAAAGCGGCCTTAAGATGTGCCCTTACCTTGATTCTTCTGAGACGGCCATTCTTGTTTTCAGTCAATTTGCACTGATCGGAAACGATAATCAACTTTCCTGGGACATAGACAAGGACGCAATACGCGACATCATGAAATGTATAGATGACAAACCAGTGCCATTTGAGTCAACGATCACTGTCGGTAATGAAGAAAGAAAGCAAACGATCAAAGAATGGATGCACAGCATGAGCCTACAAAATTTAATTGATGACCTGCATGATTCAGAGACACTGTATGAAGCAGATGAAAATATTCTTTTATGTAAGCCAGAGTAAACCAATAACACCAGTAAATTACATAGCCTTTTCGGAACAACCTAAAAACAAGGAGAATTGAAAATGAACATAAGCATGAATAATGGTCGAGTGGTAATTGACGGAAAAGAGTTTCAAGGAAGCAATGTCATCATCCAAAACGGCAAAGTTGTTGTTGATGGCAAAACCCAAGACTGTGAGTTAGTGGGTGATGTGAACGTTGTTGTTCATGGTGATGTTCAAACACTTGAAAATCATACTGGCAATGTAACCGCCCAGAATGTTGGTGAAGTCAGCACAGGTTCTGGTGACGTTCGTTGCGGAAGTGTAAGCGGCTCTATTCGCACCGGATCAGGTGATATTTTTTGCGGAAAAGTTAGTGGAAATATCAGAACAGGCTCTGGCGATGTCATTCACCGCTAGAAACATAACACGGGTGCATACCGCTTAGGCGGTATATTACTATAACCATCGTACCAACTAGCCAATAAACACCAGGAGGCATTCATGCAAGCAGCAGAGCAAATGCTAACCGAAGAACAAATAATAGAGCTGACCGGGGCAAAACTTAAAAACAAACAGCGCCAGATACTGCGAAGTCACGGCATATTTTTTGTGGAAAGACTGGATGGCACAGTCAGGACTACATGGCATCATGTTAATCACCCGGCCAATAAGCCGCTGGGCAGTGAAACAGATACACCCAATTTTGACGCCATGGAATAACGATGCCAAGAAAGCGTAAGTCGGCAAAAGATGCCTGGATACCGCCCCGTGTTTATCGGGGCAAATCTGCTTATGAATTTCACCCAAAAGGAGGAGGAGCGGTAAGACTCTGTAACCTTGATGCAAACCCCGCCCTGGTCATAAAACGATGGGAACAGGAAAGGGAGCGGATAGATCGGGAGCGACAAAGCTCACTAAAAGCACTATGCGCTGAATTCCAGCAATCAGAAGCCTGGTTTAAACTAGCTTCTGGCACCCGCTCTGATTACGGATTCTGCCATGACCAACTGATGCCCGTTTTTGGCAAGATGAACCCGGACAAACTCAAGCCAGAACACATCAGAAAATACATGGACACCCGAGGGCGACACTCCCCGGTCCGAGCCAACCGGGAAAAAGCCTACCTTTCAAAAGTCTACAGCTGGGCCTATGAGCGAGGCAAAGTGATTATCAACCCGGTCAAAGGAGTTAAAAAATTCACTGAAACCGCCCGTGACCGCTATATCACCGATGATGAATACCACCGTACCTATTCTGCAGCCAGTGTAGCACTGAAGGTTGCCATGGAAATCTCCTACCTGTGTGCTGCCCGACGTGGTGACGTGCTAAAACTTGAACGTAGCCAGATTTTGGAGGATGGTATTTTTATTCAGCAAGGGAAAACGGGTAAAAAGCAAATCAAAGCCTGGACCGATAGACTCAGGGCCGCTGTGAAACTGGCCAGCAAAATACCAGGGGCCACCAGCAGCAAATACCTCATCCATAATAAATTTGGCAGCACTTATACACCTGCCGGATTCAGAAGCATTTGGAACAAAGCAAAGGATAAGGCAAAAAAAGAAGCAGAAAAGGAAAAAATTGATCTTGATATCAGCTTTACCTTTCATGACATCAAGGCAAAAGGTATTTCTGATTTTGAGGGTAATCTGGCAGAAAAGCAGCAGTTCAGCGGACACAAAACACAGAGTCAGGTGAACACCTACGACCGGAAAACAGCCGTTGTCAGGTCACTTGATAAGCCACTACCGGGCAAGTAACCAAACTACTGTATATTAGGAAATCGTATTAGGAAAATATTAGGAAGGCATAAAAAACAAGAGGCTACGTTACCGTAACCCCTTGATTTATATATGGTGCGGAAGGAGAGACTCGAACTCTCACGCCTTTCGGCACTGGAACCTAAATCTAGAGAAAAAACGTTACTTTTCAATAGATTAGGTTCTTATTTCCTAATACCAAAGAAAATAAAACTTCCGCTAAATCAACTGCTTATAAGCGACCGAGGACTGTATATTAGGAAGTAAATATAGTCAAGGATAGCTGATTTCACGGGCAGGAAAGGCAAGAAATGACAATATTTTTCAGGAGGGTATCATTGAATCGTGTAACACGTTTTGTGTTACACTGGTGCCCGTCTTACTGATCACCGCTTAAACACGGTTACCAGGGGGCACCATTTTTCATATCAATGATTAATGAGCTAATCAGGACAGACGGATCTATGCCGGGTGTCCTGGGAAATAATCTTCGGAGAATACTCAGGGGGCCGCTTGGTAGGTCTGTTTAAGCACCCGGCACCCTTCTCCGAATTTCTTCATCTTCTAATTTTCCAATCAGTACTTTTACATCATTTTTTATACTACCAATATCCTTAACGATCAACGCATGGCCTTTGGCTGTGTTCTCGCCACTACCACGCTTGATATCTGAAATGAAATTTAGATAGGCATCCAGCGACTTTAAAAATTCAAAGCATCTATCTTGTGCTTCACCCAGACTAAACTGCTGGTCATTCGTTAAAGCCGCATAAGTCATGTTACTAACCCCCGCAACATCAATGGTAAGCTGATTAATTTCCCTTTTAACCCTTGACCATACATCACGGATCTCTCGATCAACGCTCCCTTTGGTATGCAATTTTTCAACAAGATAATAACTGCGAACTGCCGCCTGAATCTTAGTTGATAATGATAGAATTTCATCCAACTATCGTTCCTGTTTACCTATTAAACTAATAATAGTAGACCAGGCAGGCAGGCAGGCAGGCAAGAGTAGGGTTTAATCTCTACAATTCAAAACTTATAAGTCTGAAAGAGAGGTTCCTATAGGGATTTTTGCTGTAGCTGAAAATATAAAGGTATGTATGGATGTTCCTAAATTTGAGATGTCTTGCAATATTGAGTCTGGGTATGTTGCCTTAAACTGCAATAGGCCGTCTTTCGCTATACCGACAAATGGCGCATAAGGGCAAACGCTATGCCTGCCACTTTTTCCGGATGCTTGAATCGAATAAATTGGCATTACATTAAATACGCAGTAATCACCATCAATCCTACCCGGAATTTTAAATGATGGAAGCATTCTATATTTATCTGAACTAGCTGATGAGTCTTGACTTACATATATATAACCCTTTTCCTCAATCTTATTTTTGCAATAACTTAGGCTCCAGTTCTTGACAAGCTGATTTGGTGGATAGATGAAGAATCCATCATTAAAAATCGGAGAGTTTGTATAAATATTTTCAATTCCTTTCATGCTGATAAGATCAGTTACATTTAGAACCTCATTCTCAGAAGAAAAAACAGGTTCAGACTTTTTATTTTTTACCACTAAGCCATGATTAGATTTATTAGTTAAAGGAATCTTTCTATATATCCTGAACTCTCCACTTTCCGTGCCATGAAAAGGAGCAACAATAATTTTGTATCGTATGCTTTTCGTGTTTTCATCAAAATCATTTTTTATAATTGCCCCTCCTGAACCCTTACTTACAGCGAACAGGACTGCATCAGACAACTTATATGTCTTTTCATAAATCGTTGTCGATGTAAATCTATATGTTTGATCAACGCTTATGTTGACATAATCTTCACTTATTATTTTACTGCCATCTGCATTGAGGAAGTTTATTCCATAACTACCACTCATAATAAAAAAGCCCTGCGTATACATCCACCCCTAATGTAAAGGAGGCTTCTGGAAAGCCACCTATACCAAGCTCAAAGTGCAGATCCTTACCGCTATTTATAAATTCATGCCGAAGCTCTAAAGCTCCGGGATCTTTAATATTCCTGAACAGTTCACCATACGGGATTATATTTACAAAAAACCTGTCAAAGTTTTCATAAGCAGGCAAGGCAACTGTTTTTTCTATAAATCCATAGGATGGCGCTTTTTCTCCTTTTTCAAATTTAAGCAAGCCTGTATCAAGCAGCTTATACGTACTACCAACTAAAACAGAATCAAAGGTTTTCTTTCCATCTGGATTATACGTTCTTATCCCTAAACTCATACCAACTCGCCTATTTCAACTCTTAAAACATTATTTTCGTCATAAACCCTTATGTAATCATTCTTAATCTCTAGCCTACCCCCTGTTTTTGCTGATTTAATATCCAACTGCCCTTTATAGGTTAATGACTTATCACGCTTGTCATAGTAAAGCAGACCATTTGTGTCATTAACTGCACCCTCCCCGATCCAGATCGGATAGTAACCCTGACTGGTCATTACAACCCGTGGGCCAACAAAGGCATCCGTTTCAAATGTACCCGCTACAGCATGACCAAGGTTTGCAGAAATCGAGGTAAGATTATCAACATTCATTTTTTCAGCAATGATGCTGCCATCCTGAATGCTGACACCCGGCATCACAACTTTTCCATCCTGCACGGCAAAACTTAACGTTGATTTACCCGGCGAACCCACCCCAAACGTATCAACACGGAATAAGGCGTCAGCCCTTTGTCCGTCATTATTCATTTGGAATCCGGAACTGTAGCCATCCACATCTATTGTGACACCCCAAGACGCTTCCAGCTTTTCAACTCCGCCCTCAACGGTGGCTATAGCTGTAGCGTTTTGCTGTATGGATGACTTGGTGCCATTCAGATCGGCCTGAACAGTGGATATTTGTTCACTCAGCGCTTTCTCTGTATCAGCAATAGTTTGATTGGTCGTTTGTATAGCTGATTTATTATTACCCACTTCGCTGGTTAATGTAGTTATCTTCTGGGTAAGGCTTTCATCTTTTTCAGCACTCACCTTTTCAACATTGTCAATATGCGCTTTGTTACCATCAACCTCTGCTTTCAGATTAATAATTCTTAAACTCAGCGCCTGATCTTCATCAGCAGACGTCTTTTTAACATCCTGTATGGTTGATTTATTACCATCAACTTCAGACTGGACGGTTGTGATTCTCTGGCTTAATGACTTTTCAGTGTCGGCAATTGTTTCATTGGCTACCTGTATGGCTGATTTATTACCGTCTACTTCAGATTTCAGGGTAATAAGTTGTTTACTGAATGCCTCATCTGCATCAGCACCGGTTTTTTCAACCTTTTCTATTTCTGCCTTATTATCATCAACCTCTGCTTTCAGATTAATAATTCTTAAACTCAGCGCCTGATCTTCATCAGCAGAAGTCTTTTTAACATCCTGTATGGTTGATTTATTACCATCAACTTCAGACTGGACGGTTGTGATTCTCTGGCTTAACGTCTTTTCAGTATCGGCAATTGTTTCATTGGCTACCTGAATGGCTGATTTATTACCGTCTACTTCAGATTTCAGGGTAATAAGTTGTTTACTGAATGCCTCATCTGCATCAGCACCGGTTTTTTCAACCTTTTCTATTTCTGCCTTATTATCATCAACCTCTGCTTTCAGATTAATAATTCTTAAACTCAGCGCCTGATCTTCATCAGCAGAAGTCTTTTTAACATCCTGTATGGTTGATTTATTACCATCAACTTCAGACTGGACGGTTGTGATTCTCTGGCTTAACGTCTTTTCAGTATCGGCAATTGTTTCATTGGCTACCTGAATGGCTGATTTATTACCGTCTACTTCAGATTTAATCGTAGTGAGCTGTTTACTAAATGCATCGTCCGCTTCAGCGCTGGTTTGTGCGACTTCCTGAATCGCTGCCTGGTTAACCCTGTCCGCGTCTTTATAATCAGATACGACCGTTTCCAGCTTTTGCGCTGTTGTCTTATTGGCATCAGATACCGTTTCAATTTCTATTGAAACCCTGCTTTCCAGTTCCTTATCTGAATCTTTATAGCCTGCCTCTACTTCCTTAATCCAAATAGAGTGGCTTCTGTCATTGGTTGACTGTGCAGATTCAAGTACCTTGATACCTGCCAAAAGCAAACTATCCCCAGACTCGGCCTCTGAAATGGCCTCCTGCCTGAAATTATCAACATCAACCTTGATATTATCTGCTTTTATATCCAAATCAGATAAATCATTGCTGACTTTATTCAATTCATCCTTGGTATCCTTCTCTAAATTATCCAGCGATGTATTCACGCCAGACAGACCGTTATCAATTTTGCTGTCTACACCCGATAAATCATTGCTGATTTTGTCCAGTTCATCCCTGGTATCTTTTTCTAAATCATCCAGCTTCTGATTAGTGGACCCAACATTTTTATTGACCTCATCAATACCGCTATTGATTTTGTCATCAAGATCCTTGATATCCTTTTCAATGTCACTCATATCCACTGATGCAGTCTTGCCTGACTCTTCACCGGATAAATTCACCTCAGCCACACCCCATACATCCACCCAGGCTAAACGGAAATACCACTGGCCTTTCAGGTTCAGGTCAAAGCGGTTGGTGGTGGTGATTTGCAGAAGGTTATCAGCACTGGCAGTGAAGCCTTTTGTCTGGCTGCCCCATATCCGTAAATCCCTTAAATCCGGGTCATGCCGTCCATCACAAGTGACAATAAAGGCATCCACCAGGGGAGCTACATTGATATTATCCGGTACGGCTGGCGGCTCATTACGAACCCCTAATTCAGCAGGTACACCCGGCACACCACGGGCATTGACGGGTGTTATCCTGACCGTAAAGGCACGGCCAGAACCATGATTATTTCCCTGTTCAGCAGAATATTCCCACTGAGTATCCGGGTATTGCTTAACCTGATATAAGACCGTGCTGTTCTTTACTACCTCAACGGTATAGTACTCAGCACTTAACACCGTATCCCATTTAATTTTCAGCACTGGGCCGGTAAAAGGCTCTGACAGCTTAATAACGGTTGCCGGGGGTTTTTCAAAGTCCTTGCCTGTCAGTTCGATATGGCCGTATTCCCAGTCACCCTGGGTATCAGCGACGCCTGCAACCCTGAACCAGTTGTTCCCGTTATATAACCGGGTAGACCAGGTGTTCATGGTAATAATGGCTACCCTGGCCCACTCTTTATTATCAATGCTGTGCTCAATAATAAATTCACGGACACCGGCTGATGACTGCCAGCTTAATGTTGCGGCCTGCGGATCGGTAACGTCCTGCACAATAACCAGTTTGGAGATAACAGGCTTGACCGGCCTTGGTAATACATCGCCCCCTTCACTGGGGGGAGGCACGGGGACAGACTCAAAGGTATAGACGGCTGGATTATCCCAGACGGCCGTCACATTGACATTATTACCGGATGAACCCGATATTTCTGTTACCAGGAAGTCTTTGCAAAACGCACCATCAGTTCCCACCTGGTAAAGTGTCCGCTGCCGACGGTCGCCGGTATACGGCTCGAAATCCAGCTTATCCGATATCAGTACCCGGTCAGGGCCTGCACTTTCAATTTTATGAGGGCCTGCAAAGGTGCCATCTTCACGACACAATGCTATAAAATTCTGTTTACTGGGGTGTAGCTCCACCTCATCACTCAGTGTTGCCCTGAGTCCATCCCATTCAAGCAGCTCCCCACTTTGCCCCCAGCCTCTCAGCCAATAGGACACGCCGACCTTATCACCCCAGATTGAGTTAAGGGCCTGCATTTCTGTTGTGAACGAAATCTGCATCCGGCGATACAGCATTTTGGCGCATTCAAAAATGCCTATACGCCATGCATGATCACGGCTTGGGACACCTCTCAGGGTGATTCTTTTAGGATTTTCCGCTGGATGGTTGGGCAACTGGCACAGAATTTCATCATTGTCCCAAATGGCCTGGTTGTAGTACTCAATGATGATTGAGTCATGCTCATCAGACTGGATAAAAGACCGATCAACCGTAGGGGCGGATTGCATCATAAACGGGTGATACATGTGGCGGCGAATCATCCGCTGCATATCCCGCACCACCATAAACTTGCCATTGTGCGGAATCACCGTACCACGGCCACAAGCCACAATTTCCTGTAATGCGCCTAATAATGTGCCTCTTGTATCAAAAATCCGGCAAACTGTTTCACCATTTAACTGCCACTGCTGATGCAAAGACAGAATATTATCCAGGTCAATCAGGTCTTCAGATAACCGTCCACCGTGAGCACTCCGGATGGCATTGCAAAACGTCCAGGCAATATCTCGAGTTTTTTGTGGGGCTGACCACTGCTTGCCATTCCATACCGGCACAAGCGCTGTGCCCTTGATATTAAATTGGGTTTCAGACTGCTGTGAAAGATTGTTGGATGCCCTGACCCTCACCGCCAGCTTGGTTATACCGGGGTAGTCCTGTTTGCTTGGATAGTATGCCTTGGCTCCTTCCCAATGGATGCTGTCTTTGGTGCGGGTATCAGTTCCGGCACTGTTCACCCGCTTCACCCGTACCTGATACCGGCCTTCTTTAACATCCCAGCGATGGGACCAGCGTTGCGGAGTTGTAGTAGCCCCTGAATAGTTAAGGGGTATAGAGACAAAAGCGGTTATCGGGTTATCGTCTTCATCAATCTCCTGGTATTGAATTTCGATGGCGGCTGTACGGCCATACAGATCACCATCATCATCCATGCCATAAATACCCGCCCGGGCGGCAAAATCACAGGCAAGATAGTTGGCTTTCTGCTTCCGCTTCACCAGCACATAGGGGCCTGTCCAGCCGTCGTGTTCTTCCTCATTGGGGCCAAACAGCTCAATACCAGCTACCTCATCACTGGTATCAACATTGTCCGGAAATAGCGTAACCTTTTCATCAGGGCCATAAACCTCATACTCAATATCCTGATAGGAGCTGTAGACAGTCTCCCCGATCTGGAGCGGTTCAAGATCAATATCCCCATAACAGATTGAAAAAAGCTGGTACAGGTACTGGTCATTGCCCACATACTCCCGCCACGGCTCGGTCAGCATATCCATCCAGTGTCTGTTATAACCACAGGCAAACGGGATGGGATTCATTAACCGGGCCTGGTTCCCTCTGGCAGTGGCATCATAAGCAGGGCTGGCATTGGGCAATACAGACTCAGACGGGGGTGGAGGCATTGCACTAATAGCAACAGCCGCTGCCACCATTGCCACTACTGCATAGATGGCATATTCCCAGCCACCAAAAGGACGAACAGCCAGAACAACGGTTAAACCTTCCCTTAACACCAAAGACGGCCATAATTCAGGGTTAACTACCCGGCCATCCACCAAACACTCCACCGGCTGGCTTTTTCGTTGCTGGCTGTAACCCGGAACATTGGCCGTCATCCATTCATGGAGTGTCTGCCCTGCCTCCACCTGATTAATAACTTCATTTTCCCTTGGGCGTAAAATGTTAGGCCACTCAATGATCCAGGCTACTTTGTTCATAGAATTCTATTTTCGGAAATTTACGCTGAAGGGTTGCAAGATGATCGAAACGAACACCGGCAAAGTCACGGCTATGGAGCACACCACCGCCATCACAGGAAAGATAAAGACCCACATGGCGGACTAATAACTGGCCGTCCTGCTCTACCCAGCAGACAACCACTGACCCATGCTTGGCCGATGGCGACTGTTGCCAGTGACCGGCCCGGATCTCGTCATAAAAAGCCTGGGTGATTTCCTCCCGGTTATCGGTTGTTACCTCATCATGGGAATCAATAGGCTGTCTGTTAAAGTGATTTTGTAAAACAGCAATTACCAGCCCCCAGCAATCATAGGCATGAGGACCACGGGCATAGGCTACCCAGGGTTTATTCAGATAGTTATTAATCCAGTCCATTGTTGTAAATGCTCAGTGTTAGCGCACCAGACCCGGTGCAAATGCGGGGGTATACAAGAAATAGGGGAAGGGTTTATTGGCAATATCCACCAGGGTTGCGGTTGCCGTCATAACGCCATCTTCACAGCTTGCCCCTTGCAGGCTCCATTCAAAGGGGACGTTTTCAGGGCCTGTGATAGCGCCGGTATCCACATCCATTACATACAACCGGTAATAGGTTTTAAGCTGGCCTGGTGAATTCACCGCATTATCAAGCTGTTCTTCCACCTCCATCGTCACATCAGCCAGTGTTATTTGCAGGTCTGAGTAACCATTATCCGTTTTTGATGGTGGCGTGATTGCAAAAGGCCCCGGCTCAAATGTCACGGTTTTACCGGCATCAACAGGGGCTGCAGCTTCCAATGGGCAATCAACAGGCGTTATGGAGGAATTACTGGAAACAAACCGGAACGGCTTATTAATGCCCTGCTGATCGACAAATGCCGGATGGTGAAACTCAATGGTTTCCAGAATGATGTTATTAACCGGGTTACTGGCATAGGCTGCCTGAAGAATTTGCATAATATAGAAATGAAAAAGCCGCTCAATGGCGGCTATGGTTTAGGTGGGTAGTCAGGATACAGTGGCTTCATCCAGTCAGGCATTTCCGGCCACTCAACTTCATTAGGCATAAACACCTCCTAAATTGCTTCTCTCAAGGATTGACGAAAAGCCAGTGTTTGTTTGTATTGGTCTTCCGTGATATCTGTTTTGACACCCAGCTCTTTCTGCTCGTTATAGGTCTGCACCAGATCAAATGTATCAGCCAATACTTTTTCCTTCTGGGCCTTGGCGACCTCATCAGAACTAACATTGGCAAATAATGCCTGGTTCACACCCGTCCAGCTATTGTGAACAGCATATTCAGAATAAAGCTTTGACCGACTCTGATTATCCCGGCTGCTGGAAATAAACCCGGTATATTGCTGCTTGTATTCATCAACGGTGGGAATAGGTGTTTGTTCAGGCGGATCTGGCTCTGGCCTGTCCTCTGGATAGACCGGGTCACCCTTTTCATCCTCAC
The DNA here is from genome assembly GCA_965224475.1 of Endozoicomonadaceae bacterium. GTDB lineage: Bacteria > Pseudomonadota > Gammaproteobacteria > Pseudomonadales > Endozoicomonadaceae > Endonucleibacter. The sequence goes on from CBDCZK010000009.1 coordinate 22,542, forward strand.
CTATCGGTGGTTTTTCAGCATTCCAGTCCCAGACAGCCTGTAACCGTTCATTGTAATCTGTGGCAATATGAAACCATTGTTGCCTCAGATATTCCTGGTACATGCCAATAAAAACATCAATAACAGGGCCTGTGCCTTTGTTATGAACGATAACAGCCAGTACTGATTCATTGTCTTTGGATTCATCAAAAGATTTTAATACCTTTTCGCCCTGTTCATTAACTTCATAGTATTCTGACAAGTCGATTAGGCTTTGTTTTTTACTCATAAAAATTCCTACTAATAACTGATTCCATCAAACCTATAAGGAAGCTGCAAATCACAATGACCATAAAAAACTTTATTATTATTATTATCCGTCAATATTTTTTTTAATTTTGTTACTTCTAAACTTCCATTATCTCCCCAGCTACTGCCATCATATTTCATTTCTTTGAAATACAAACCAAGCGTATAGAAACCTTTATCCTGCCCAACATATGGCAATACTTTAACCGTTGGTGAAATACTATCTCTCAAATTTTTGAATGGATCATGATATGGAGATACAGAAGAATAAGCGGTTCTATTGCTAGCCATCGCTATTCCTTTTGCAGGCTGCGTATCATCTGAAATATTTGACTCAGTCGCTATTTTCCCAATAACATTAAAAACAAACAAAGACCAGTCTTGAAAAGTGTGAGCTGAATTTGTTGCTCTAAAATCCCCAACTTTAAAATTAGACTTTATTGATGAATAATTAAATGGATTCGCTCTTGTTTCGTAAAAAATAATTCTCACGGTTGAGCTTGGATCGCTTGAGTTTTCAGAGTTAGAATAACTTTCAAAGTTAGCCCCCCAACTTGAAACCTTCCAATTTTTGCCTTTATCGTCAGTATAAAGTGTTATTAGATGTTTAATACACCTTCTATCAAGCTTAAACTTTTTAGGTGTTCCATCAGGAAGAAGACTATTACCATCTTCATCAATACAAAGCCAGCTTCCTTGGATACCTTTAGCTTTCCATTCATCAGGCATTGCTTCCAAGTTACCCGTTATAGCAGTAGCTATAAATGAAGGTCTTTTATTCTTTTCCCAAGTCCTATACCAAAATATCGAGCCATCAGGAATAGTTGGATTTCGCCATGTGTAAACAATTGGATTGCTCGGCTCATAACCGGATTTGAGTACATGGCCGTCAGTACTATATATAATATTTTGTGGAATAGCCGGTCTTGAGTTTTGCTGGCCTGTTTCTAATGAAAATTCAAACCCATTACTATTAACATCAGCCCATTGTATAGGATAATTGGTATCAGGATCTCGTAATGTTGCAACAGAAGGATTTGCATCAAATTTAAAAATAGCTTTTTTATAAATAATGGAACCTTCGCAATAGCTAAAGGTGGCTCCTTTTATAGCTTTTAAGAGACAATCATCTCCTATAGCTACTCTATCACTTATTTTTTCAGCAGATAGACAAAGCAATGTAATATCTTCTTGATAGATTGAGTCATATGCTTTTCGATCATCCCTTCCGTTTTGGCTCGCTGGCGCTCCAATGTTACCTCCATATGTTTGTATGAAGCTATTGTCAAAACAATCATTAATACTCGTGATTTGTTTGCCTCCAGGTGAATACCATTTTGTTTGATTCTGTCCATCTTCTGTTTTTATTGCCTTTGTCCCTTCCTTGTTGTGTATGTAGTGATATGCCCCTTGATTCCGCCTTGTTACTCTGCAAAGCAAAATAACATAATTACTACCTTTCTTGTATAATCCATTTTTAACTTTTGAAAATCCATGTTCTACAGCAATTGCATCACAATCATAACCTGTTACTGTCCGATTTGGTGTGATTGAACGATAAGGAATGATACTACCTGACCAGTCTAAAAAAATGTCATCGAATGCTATAGCTCGATCCGGGGTGAACTCAGCCTCATCAAGGGTTACATCAATAGAATCTCTTTCAACAAAACGTCCATTAATATTGAACTTGTTTTTGTTGATCCTTATTTTGTTTTGCCAGCCATTACTCTGATTTGTGCTAATTACGCTTGCCTTATCAACACTCCCCATAACCCCGCTATACGGATAAAGTGCCGCAAGGTGTGGCGTCCACCCTATATCCATATGCCCTTTTTCATTTGCCAGCGCATAGGCTCCGGGCTTTGGTGTCAAGCTTCCTTCATCATTATGAACGATCTGTACGGCCTGATCTCTGGCCTGTTCCGCTGCATTCTTGGCCGCTGTTGCTTCACTGGCTTTAGTGGTTGAAGTACTGGCCGCTGTTTCTGCTCGGGTTGCCGCTGCCGTGCTGTTCTTTTCTGCATTATCCAGCTTGGTCTTACTGACATTGACCTCTCCCAACAACTCAGTAGTAGCGCTGGTTAAGTCTCCGACCTTCTCGACCAGATCACTAATATCTTGTTCTGCCATGTTAGTTCCTTATTTAAAAGCGTGGTGTTGGGTAAAGAGGGTTTGGGTTTTGATTAGGTTGGTTGATAACGGAATGATGGTTTCTGCTATCTGGTTCAGGGCATTAACGGATTCATCCCGTGCCTGTTCTGATTTGCCCTGGGCATCAATCGCCTGTGTTTTTGCGGTAACGGCTGTTTCTCTGGCTGATTCTGCCCCTGCTTGTGCGGTAACGGCCTGATTTTTGGCAGTAACGCTGGCATCCCTTGCTGATTCTGCCCCGGTTTGAGCATTAACGGCCTGAGTTTTTGCTGTAACAGCTTCATCCCTGGCTGTTCTGGTTTTGCCAAGGGCGTCTTCTGACTGTTTTTGGGCATCAACACTGGCATCCCTTGCCGATTCTGACTGCCCTTTGGCTGTTACTGATTGCTGTCTTGCGGTTTCTGAATCATTCCTGGCCGCAATACTGGCATCCCTTGCCTGTTCTGATTTGGCCTGTGCTGTCTCAGAAAGGTTTTTAGCGGATACGCTCTGGTTCTTTGCGGCTTCTGAGTCATTCCTGGCCGTTATGCTGGCGTCTCTGGCCTGCTCTGACTTGGCCTGTGCCGTTTCTGATGCCTGCCTTGATGACTCTGACTTGTCAGCCTCCGCTTTTGACCGGTCACTTTGTTGTTTTGAAAATTCATTGGCTGTTTTCAGATCGTGGATGGTGGGGTCAACCTTATTCCACATCTGCTTTTGTACTTTACGGACAGACGGGATCGGCCCACCGTCTACTGATACATCAGTGTTTTCATCACCGTCCAGCACCTGCTTGTGCTTGTTTGCTGATTGTTCGGCCAGTGTTGCGGCCTGCTCTAATCGTTGTGATACCGTACTCATTGCAAGATCCGTGGTAATCGGGTGTTGATAGTGGCGTGATAACGGCTGGCTGCCTTCACAATGGCGGATATTTCAAGACCGCCCCAGTTCATAATGATGCTGGCGGTATCATCATCAATCACAAAGCGGTTCGGGCATTCCAGTTTCAGGGTGACTTTCCAGTAAATGCCATCCCTGTTGGCTTGCTGGACCTCAAACAGCCGCACGGTTTGTTCAACCAGGTCTGCCCCCAGCTTCAGCGATTGTTTAAACCATGCCTGCATGTGGTGAGTATCTGAGACACAAAACTTCTGAAACCGGGCCAGTTGCGGGTCAGTCCAGAGATAGCTGCAACTGAACAGGGTATTGTGCCTTGACCGCTGGTTACGGCTTCGGGATGGGCCGACGACTGCACTTGAGGTTTCGGCACCGCCCAGGGTGTAGCTGTAACCGGCCCTTAACGGGTCACCCAATGTCTCTGGCCAGATAATATCAGTCATACAGTTCAAGCTTTGCTGTCACTGGCCAGTGCAGCCCTGAAAGCGCATTGACCGTGATATTGATGATTCTGATACGCTTCTGTTCAAGCGCCTCAGCTCGCTTGACCGGCGCCTGAAACCACAGAGCCCCGTGATACAACTTTTTGATATAGAACCAGTCAAACAGAGACTTGCTCACCTCATCCAGCAGCAACTTCCCATTCACCAGTTCAGGTGGCTTTTTCTGTCGTATACGAACACCAGGAGAATAACCAAGGTTTTCATCAGGCCTGACCAGCTTCAGGTTCTGGTCATACTGATAGCCTGACAGCTGCCAGACCGGAAACACATCTGGCCAGGTAACAATGTCAGTCATCGTGAAGGATTCCTTTGCCAGTTAAGGTGCTGCTGGCCAGCCTTGGTGATAGGCCCACCCTTCCGGATCTGGTTAATGGTGTTTTCTTCAGATTTTTTTACAGCAATGGTTATGATCTGGTTGGCTTCATCAATGGTGGCCGTTGTTCCTGGTGGTGCCTCATTCACATTGATAATCCACTGTGGCTGATTGCTGGCAGTATTGCCTTGATTGCCTCCAGACTGTGAAAGAAATGTCTTTAGATCTTCATTGGTTCTGCTATCAACAACTCGCTCCCCACGGTCAAGCAACCAAGTTCCTTCTCTTGGCACATAATCAATACCATCATGAGCCATACCTGCCATTGATCCAGCAGCCGCTGTTGTTGCAGCTCCAGCCATTATTTCAGTTGCAGTAAGAGCTGCTGCTGCAACTTCTGGAGCCATAGCCCACCCATAAACAGGTATAGCAGCTGCTGAAGCATACGAGTTAATAGCCGCTAATTGTGCCCCTGCCTGAGCTTCACCAGAAACTTTAGCTACAAATCCAGCTTGCTGGCCTTTAAGAAGCGTTCTTTCCATCAGCCAGAGCGTTGCTTTCTTTGCAGCTATTTCAACTAATGAAGAAATCATGCTTTTAGCCAATCCTTGAGCAACACCGGCCATTACTTCGCCAAAGTTTTTACCCTCAAGTATCGAATCAGCAACAGCATCGCCAAAGCCTGCCGCAAAACGATCAAATGCATTGCCCCACATGGTGTCAAAATCAGTTACCGATTTTTCAACATGCCCGGCAAATTGCATCCAGAAATCATTGCTGACTGCAGCTGTATCCTGAAAACGTTGGTTGATCAGTTCACGATAAAGCTCGTCATATTCTTGTTCTGTTATTAATTCTTGTTCTTTTGCAGCTTTTAATAGCTCAAGCTCTTTTTGTGTTTGCTCTATTAATAACTGTTCTTTATCAGCCAACCCCTGCCTTAATTTTTCAAGCTCTTTTTCTACATTTCCTGAAATAGAAAGACTAGGGACTGTGACCTGATTTAATGATTCAAGAGAGTTACCGTATTCTTTTGTGGCTACTGTTGCTGCTGCAGCTACTGTTGCCTGCTCCCTGATCCGGTCTGTTATCTCTTGAACTTTACCGGCGCCGTCAAATACGCCAACAATTTGATTACCCCATTCTTCTGCACCTGATTTCATTTCATCAAATGCTTTTTTGGTTTCCTCCCTCATTACTGAAAGCGTATTCCCAATGCTTTCAGACATTTGAACTTCAACACCAGGAAGAAGGTTTAAAAAACCTACCACCTCGTACTCCATGGCTCTAACGCCTTCCACAACAGCTGTTGCTGCTGAAATTGCAGCCAACTTTATTATATTCCAGCCATTCTTAATGCCCAATAATCCTATATAAAGCACATCAAGACCGGTAACAATATAATCAACCGCTGTTGTAGCAACTTCCCCCATACCACCAGCAGCCACTGAAACACCTATAAATTGATCAGCAACCGCTTGAACTAATGGCGATAACTCAGCTGAAAGGTGCTTGGCAAATCCTTGAGATAACAACCCTGCCCGATATACCTGGTCATTAGCATTTTCAACTTTTTGTGCATCAATCCTGCTTAATGCAATACCATAAGAATCAGCTTCATCTGCTGCAGCTCGCAGCCCCTCCACCCCCATATCAAGGGTGTTCAACATGGCTGTACCTTCAGAGTCAAACAACTTAAAAGCCAGTCTTAGCTTTTCAGACCTTCCCTCAACTTCAGCCATAGCCCCTGCTATTGCCTGAAATTGCTGATCTGGTGACAACTCATTCAAGTCTTTTGCTGACAAGCCAAGCTGCTCAAGCGCACCCTGAGCCTCACCTGTTCCCTTGGCGGCTTCCGCCACCCTTCGGGTCATCCTTTGCAAACCCGTATTTAACTGATTGGTTGCAACGCCTGTCAGTTCTCCTGCATGTTGCAAACCAGCCAAGGCATCAGTGGTAATACCTATTTTGTCAGCAAACTTAGCCTGCTGGTCGATGGCAGCGGCCTGCTCATCGTACATGGTTTTCAAGGCACCTACCGCCTGAACAGCCACATAGGTATAAAACATCTGGGCAGCTCGTTTGGCGTATTTTTCAACGTCAGACGACCACTGTTTTGTATTGTTTGACGCTTTCTTTAACTCTTCCCTGTACTGGGCGGAGTTAAGGCCAAGCGTGGTGACTAATGATCGTAATACGGCCATAAATTAAAGTTTCAGATGATTAACCCACCTCGCCATTTCTGCATCTGGCGATAAGGGTTCGTTGGCAGGCTTTTGGGGTTTAATGGTTTGACTATTCTCAGGGTTTGCATCTTCATTAAGAATTGAAAAGTAAAGCTTCCAACTCTGAATTTCTGATGCAGGCAGGTTTTCAATAACGCTTAAAGGGAGGTGTAATTCAATAGCCAGGCGATGAAGAAACAACCTACCTGGCCTTTTTCTCATTTTTTTTTGTTGTCTTCCTGATTGCTGATGTTATTCAAAGTGCCAGCAACATCGGCCAGTTTTTTAATCACCCCGGCCCCTGTATTGCCCAACTGCTTTACATCACTCTCTGTAAATATCAGATTGCCATTATCATCAACAACTGAAAAAGCAATCAGTTTTTCTCTTACATGGGATGAGTTAATAGTCATTTTGCCATCGTCATTAATGACATAAATCATACTTTCATATTGCTCAAGACGAGCCGCTGTCATTTCCTGAAGAGTGACTTTCACACCCAATTCCTTTAGATCAACCACTTCTTTTTTTAGCGGTGATTCCAGCAACGCTTTTTTAATATCCAATGTCAGGCTCCGATTGTCACTGTTTCCCAGATGGTCTTAAATGATGTGTTTTTCTTGGCAAAAACGGTCATCATAGTGGCAGTGTTGAATTCTGGCTCGGGTATTGTCCAGCCATTTAACACCATTTCAAATGTTGCTGATTTTTTCAGTTTAGTGAACTCTATCTTTACTTTTCTTGTTTCCTGCGCGTCAGCAGCATCACACAGTTTTTTTTGATCAGCATTGTCAGGGTAATAAAAAAAGTTTAACTCTCTGTCTTCTCCTTCAGACAAGGCAGGCAAATATTTAAACCCTTCAACATCAATGGGAGTTGCATCAACAAACGTGCCTTTATCACCAGTAGCACCAGGTGACTTTATCCCCGGTATTTGAGTAAATGTTGAGCCATCGGTATCAGCCAGATAAAACTTAATACCAACCGATAGAGCCGGATCTATATTCGCTGATGTTGTCATTGTCTTTCCTCTGTCAAATTCACTTCAATTATGGTTCGTCGAGTAGCAAATAAACCGGGTGGGTCATCAAATCGGTTACTGGTTTCAGCCCATTGAATGCCTGGTGCCGATTGTCTGTGCAATGCCTTTTCTACTGCATCAGCCAGCTTGCTGGCATCCATTGAGCTATGGGTATTGCAGTTAACCTGCCAGAGCTGCTGGCGAATACCATTAGCGTTATCTATGGGCTCATGGCGTTCTGTTCGTTCTGTCCATGCTGATATGGCCGGTAACTTTTCAGATTCAGGCACCACACCCGAAAATATTCTTTTTCCCACTATCGCCAATACATCAGGATCGGCAGCCAACATGGCTCGTAGTTTCTCAAACATCAGCTATTCCCTCGCTGCAATGCCCTGTCTATGGCTTTTGACAATTCATTTTTCTGTATTTGCAGAGATTTTTCTGTATTTTTATCAAAAGCAGGTCTGATAAATGGCTTCGCCTGTATACCTGGATGCCATAAACCTTTTTCCTGATGTGTGCCACGCTCTCTCTTAGCCGATTTGCCTAATGCATGAGGCTCTACACCAAATTCAAGCCAATAAGCATAAACAGGTGCATCCATTTTTCCGCTGGCCTTCATAGCCTTTCGATTTTTAAATACGCCAGTGGTAGCAAAAACATCAGCAAATGACTGGTTTTTCGGGATAGATGTTCTTGTTTTTATAGATTCAACCAAGTTACCGGTATCAACATGGCCATGTGCTTGTGCCTGTGATCGTATATCCTGTTCAATGGGTTTGGCCGATGCTCTGGCCGCTTGTCTAAGCACTCGTTTCTGAGCAACCAGTTCCAGTTCTTTCAGCTGTTTCTCCAGCTCTTTCAGACCATCAACTTCAAAACTAATACTCATTGCCAAACCTCTGGCAAATCTTCATTAATGGTTTTGTGATAATCATCACTGGCCTTTTCAACTCGTAATGCCTTTTGTACTGAGTATTCGTCCTGCTGTGGCTTGTATTCACACGTCATTGTTACCCAACGGCGTTTAGGATCATTGGCCTTGTAATTGATTAAATAAAACCGGTCATTCCATGCCAGAATAACGCCACCGGGAATGGTTCTTTTTCTGATGGTCACCTCTATCGTGCTTTTCACTCGTTCCATAGCATCAGATATGACCAGATCACCTGTTTTATCAATCACTTCCGCCCGGCATTGCCCCAACACTTCATAATCACTGGTCCTCTCTCCCCAGTCGTTTAATACCGGTGTCAGCAGATACACTCGTTCTCTTAACTTTCCAGCCTGCATGGTTTCTCCGGGCATAAAAAAACCCGGATAACTCCGGGTTTTTCAGTCAACAATGGGAATCAAGCTTTGCTGTCATACAGTATTTTACCATCAACAGTAAAAAGCACTGGTTTTCTGTCATTTGTTACACATACAGTCTTATACCTTACCTGGTTACCAAACTTGTTTTCTGCGGTCCAGTCAAGCCTAACATCCACTTCGTTTCCTTTTACCTGATGTAGAACACTGATAAATTTAACGGTATCAGGGAATTTTGCTCTATCTTTAACCATTGACCGGCATAACCCACGGGAAATATTAACCGTTTGTTTTAGCTCTTCCTGCCTGGCTTCTTCTCTGACTTGCGCTTCTGTTTTTGCGACATCTTTTTTTGTACTTTCAATCCCAAGAGACAAAATTACAGCGCTTCCAATAGAACCTATAACAAATAATCCTAACAGAAGTTTAAAAAGCGATTTCATTATTAACCCTAATAAGAGAAAACCTGCTTTATAACATGATGCATCTTGTCTCTAAACAGGTATAACTCTGTATTTTTCCAGCAAATAGCTGTAAGCAATTGGTACTTCTTTGATAGTGCGCTCTGATGTTGCCTCTCGGTTTTCGTAGAGCTGCCCAACCATCAGCAGCATTGCCACAATAATGTTATGAGTCACCAACATACCGGTCGGGTCATCTATCTCTGGTGGCATGACATGGTAAAGATTACGGTTGATGTGATTGCTGACAGCCTGCTCCGATGCAAGCCCGTACAGCAATAGCTCGCTATCCTCAGAATTATCATCAGGTTCCAACCTGAGTTGAGCTTTTATTTGCTCAAGCGTCAGGATTTTTAGCACTGGTTTTTCATCCATAGTCATTTTATCAGCCATTCGTCACGATTAACCTCTGGCCTGCAAGTCTATAGCAGGCCAGAAATCCATTGTTTATGATGGTTTACCAACCAGTGCTTTGATGGCGTCGTTATCTTCAAGAATGCAATCAAACCGCATAAAAGCAAGAAAACCTACCTGCCCGAATTCCGCGTAACGCTCAACCAGTCGTTTCAGCGTCATGCCCGATACAGATCTGACCACAAAACGACTGAAATCACCGAAATAGATGAATTTCTTACCAGCTGCAATATCATCAACTGCCTGGTCTACCTGGTATTTATAGCCACGGAATGTTGATGGTTCGGAACCATCAATGCCAGGCAACCACAATGGCTTACCGTTGGTATCTTCCATTTCTTCAACTAGGGACAAGGTATTGTCATTAAACAGCCAGCTGCATGTTTCGTTTCTATAGGCAGGATCAACGGCATGTTTCAGCGCATTCATTTCTTTCCATGTGACCTTTGTTGCCGCTGCAGTACTTACCGTTTTAGTCACTCCGGAAGCCAAGCCTTTTGGCTGTTTTGGTGTGCCAGCACCTGTGCCCTGGATCAATAGCTTTGCACGGGTTCTACCTATACGGGTTGCAATTCTTGCCGTCAGGAACTCTTCAATATTAATCCCTGAATCGGCCAGCAGCTCTTCTGATACTCTAATAATCTTTGATGATATCTTTTTGGCGCCCAGTGTATCTGCCCCAAAATCTACATCTTTTTCATTAGCTGCGGAGTTTTCACCAAGCAGTTCACCTTCATCTGCTGTTCCGTCACTGGTTGCCCAGTCTAAATCTCGCCCGTCAGCAGTTGTTAGGTTCCAAGCTATGTTGGCAACACCACCAAATGCTTTCAGTTTATCTCTTACTCTTGCATCAAATTCTGTGGGAACGGTATACCCACCCTTATCTGCTGGTGCTTTTCCCTGAGCTCTCATTTCACGCAATATACTGCGTAATTCAGGGTCCATATCAGCAGCCCCTGAACGTAAGAAGGCATTAAAGGCTACTGAACGTTGGTCACCAGTATCATCTTTTGCTTTCTTCTTATGCTCTTTGGCATTCTCTTCAACAAATTTTTGATCTGCAGCTCTTAACTCTTCCTCACGGTCTATCTTCTCATCTAAACCGTCAAGCTCGGATTTCATGCTTTTCCATTTTGACCGCTGCTCATCGTTCCATTCTTTATCGCCCATATCATCATGCAGTTTTCGCATATTGGCAGCAACGGTATTTCTAGCCTGCTTCAGTTCATGTAGTTTCATTGTTTGCACTCTTAATTCATAAAAAAACCCGCCAATAGCGGGTCATTTAAATTCGTTTAACGGGTAAGGTTTAAGCGCCAATCATATCCAGCATTCTTTCACGGGACTGCTTGCCTATACGGGCCTGAATTAACTGATCCTGCTCTTTTTTTAATGTTCGCCAGGCATCCAGTGAGCGTGTAGCGGATACCGCATCTTCATAGGCTGGATAAGTCACGGGGGAGACATCAAAAAGACGACTGATTTTTGTAATCGTTCTGATAATCAAGCCCTCTTCATCCTGCTCCCATTCGTCACCATCTCTGGCAACACGAAAAGCAAATGATGATTGGGTTATATCGCCTCTTTTCATCGGATCAATCACCAAATCTCTGATTGTTTGAGTATCTGGTGCATTAATATCGTATTTCAGCCCCTTCTCATCGACTGATAGCGTCAGGGTGCCCGATGTAGAGCGACCCAATACAAAGTTAGGATCATGGTTAAATAAACCACGAACATCATCACCAAGAACAGAATCAAAGGCACCTGGCGCGATAATTTCCCTGAAACCACCCAGATTCTCTGACCGTGTATTAAATATTGCCCCATAGCCCGTGATAGTGGGCGAGCCTGAGTCACTATTGCCAGCTCGGATCTCACAGGTATAGGTTCGCTTTTCAATTTCCATCATCACCCTCTTGTTTCTTTCCGACCTGCGAGGCTGGCAAGGCATTGACCGTCACCAGCATTTCATCAAGCCCCTCTCTTGGATTCATATCTTCAAGGGCTCTCACCTCATTTCTGTCTATCCAGCCATCAGTAATGCCGTAATGATAGAATTCAGCCCGGTCTTTGGCAGTCCCTCTCAGAAGACCAGCAAGGTTGAATTTAACGTAATATCCCGCCTTTCTTTCAACCGCTGTAAACAGTTTCCTGTTGATCTCCTGCTCCCATTTCACCACCCATGGCATCATGGTATGCCTGACAAACTGTATGGCCTGCTCTGAAATGTTGGAAAATGTAGCTTTTTCAAGATCGTTAATCATGTGAGCGGGTACATTAAAAATACCGGCTATTTCTGACCTTGATAACTTTCTGGTTTCTATAAACTGGGCTTCTTCAGGGGGGATTGTCAGAGAGTTATAAGTTAATTCACTGGGTAACAGTAGCGTTCTGTCATCACTTGACCTTAATGCAGCTTTTGCCGCCTTCCAGGCTTCTTTAAATAAGGCCCATGACTCTTTATTTTGTGTACCTTTTGGCCCGACAATGGCAGTAGGTTTTCCTCCAGACCTGAAAAAACCAGATCCATACTGCTGGGCAGCCAATCCAAGACCAATCACTTCCGCCTGCTGCCTTATCGGGCTTTTACCCATTCTGCCATCAGAGCCAATCGCACGGATATGAATCATATCTGCAGGATCAACAGCCAGCTGCCCTTCATCCTCATCATACGTTGAGTAAAGATAACGCTGGCCATTCTTGACCAAACAGGTAGACCATGGCTTTGACAATACCAGCTCTTTTAGCTCTCCACGTTTATAACGATTAATCCGGGTAAAGCCATTGCCCCAGCCTGTGGCGTGCATGGCACCGGTTTCTCTCCAGTCATAGCTTGATTGCCATGGGTTTGGCGCATCATGTAACAGATAAAACGCTGAATGGTCTGTTGCCTGTTCTATGTTAGTTCCTGTTTTCCTCAATACTCCCAGTGGCAGCTGGGCCAGTGAGCTGGATAATATGTAGATACAGCTATAAACCGCTGATAATTTTAAGGCGTTATTCTCATTAACATACAGACCTGAGCTGGCATTGATATAATCACCAAAATCACCAGTAAGCGGGTTTGATGGGTTTTCCATAGGATCGCTTCTGGCAGTGAATAATGAATCAAAAAACATTACCGGCCACCCCTGCTGGCTATTGTAGCGCCAACCAATCCTAAAACGCCGCCGGTTATTAACGCTAACCCAGCGCCAAATTCAAGATAGACACCAGCGGTTAATGCTGAAAACCCAGCAAGACCTATCAAGTCAACTATCAACTGTTTCATAAAATAAAATCTTCTGGGTCAAAGTCATTCAGCGGATTGAAGGCTTCTTCTTTCATCATTGCCCGGCCTACTGCCATTATCAGTGCTACAGCACCGTCTATTTTGCTTTCTGGTGATTCTTTTACCGGCCTTACGATGTCATCATTTCCCTGTAATGATTTACCCACGACGTTACCCATACACCACGCCAACAAGGGGTTTCCGTCATGGTGAAAGCGTCCTGCCATGATAGCCGCCTCAAGTTCTTTCATAGGATCAGACATGCCAGTAAAGTTCTGGCTGATATTGACTGGCTCCATACCTTCATCAGCCAGGGAGTGAGACAGTGCTGTTGCACCATGGGGGTCAATAGCGACCTGTTCTATTCGGCAGCGAGTATTCAAGGCGCACATTTCACCGAGAATATCCCGGTAATCAATTTCTGCACCATCAGTGGCAATAAGCTGCCCTGAATTAACATATTTCTGATATTGCTTGGCCAGCTTCTGATTATCTGATTTGTAAACGGTATCTTCAGGGATGAAAAACAACGGTGATAGACAGTAGTAGTGACGCTTGCCTTCAATATCTCGGGTAAATACTGACACCATGGCGGTCAAATCCAGCTTGGCTGCCAGATCAAGACCAACAAAACAGTCATGACCTTCAAACTGTTCTAGCGATAATGTTTCGTCCTCACAGGCTCGCCAACATTCCATGTTGAAAAATGCTGTTTTTGCGGATACCCAAACATTCAGATGCTTTGTTTTGAAAGTGTTGGTAAATCTTGCGTTATTGATAGCCCGCTGTTGTTGACTTAGCAGGTAATCCTCATAAACAGAAATACCAATATTGGGGTTTGCTTTGTAAAGCGACGCTGGATCGGTCCAATCATCACCGGCATCAATGGTATATATCAGCCCGAATAGTTCATCATTTGGGGTTGTGCCTTCCAGCATTTCAACGACTTCTCGCCGTTTGTCGTAGCACGGGCTGTCAATGTTGTAACCCGCTGTGGTGATAATCCATAACAGTGGTTGCTTTCTGGCACCCATCCCCGTTAGCAGTGTTGTATACAGGGAGTCCGTATCATGCTCATGGTATTCGTCAACGATTCCAGCTGATGGGCTGGCACCATCGCCAGGGTTACCTATTAATGGTTCAAAACGCGCATCATCAGATGGCCTGTTCATATTGCTTGCATTGATCTCAATACCAAAGGCTTCGACCAAATGAGGCGTACGCTTGCACATCATACGTGCTGGCCTGAATACCTCCCAAGCTTGTTTCTCTGTAGTGGCTCCACTGTATACCTCTGGAGCAAACTCATCGTCTGCTGAAAAACAGAACACACCGACGCCAGCCGATATAGCCGATTTGCCGTTTTTTCGTGGGATCTCGGTATACACCTCCCTGAATCGACGATAACCATCTTTTTTCCTGACCCATCCAAAAGCCGAACAAATAGCAAATAACTGCCAGGGTTCAAGGGTAATCAGTTGACGTTTGAACGCCCATTCCCCTTTAGTATGAGGCAATAACTGAATAAACTTTGCGGCTTTTTCGGCTTTTTCACGATTAAATTTGTATAAAAAGTTTCTTTTCTTTTGATTAGCCAAGTCTGAAATATGGCGTTCACACGCCAGTTTAACCCACCGACAAACCGTTATTTTTCCAGCAACAACCTCTCTGGCGTATTTGTTCGCCTTATTAACATTATCAAAAACGGTCATTGAAAGTTTAAAGTGCCAGAAATGGATTATTTAGATTTTGTTTATTTCCGCCAATCAGTCTTTGTCTGCTTGAAGGATCAAGGCCAAGCAAGCTGCCAAAGGTAGAAATTTGTCGAGCGGACTCATTAAGGGCAGTCATTGCCGGATTTTTGTAAGACTTTCCTGATTCATCTTTAAGTGTTGGCCCTTCAGATGAAACCTCTGCC
>CBDCZK010000010.1:0-490000 GCA_965224475.1 Endozoicomonadaceae bacterium
TGGGCCTGTGCTGGCCAGAATTCACTCAGAATGTCTGACTGGAGATGCCCTGTTTAGTATGCGTTGTGACTGTGGTGCGCAATTGCAGGCTGCATTGGAAAAAATAGCAGAAGAGGGCCGTGGCGTATTACTTTATTTACGTCAAGAAGGTCGAGGCATAGGTCTGTTAAACAAGATTCGGGCATACAATCTTCAAGATAGTGGGCTGGATACTGTTGAAGCCAATGAGGAGCTGGGGTTTGCTCCAGATATGCGCAAATATGATATGTGTAAACTAATGCTGGATCATCTGGGGGTATCTAGTCTGCGCCTAATGACCAATAATCCGCGTAAGGTGGATGCGTTGTCTCGACAGGGTATCAACGTTGTTGAGCGAGTACCACATCAGACGGGACAGAATCCTCATAATGAACGCTACCTGGCGACTAAAGTCTGGAAGTTGGGACACTTGTATAATACGGCTTGAGGTTGTGAGGCTTCGCCCTTGCAATCATTTTGATAAATGAGTCTAAAAATAAACCGACCGTTAGGCCGGTTTATTTTTAGACTGTTAATGTATTGTTTTAAACGGTGGTAGCTTGGCTCGTTGTAAACCGAATGCTTTTCTTTGGTAGCCGGGCTAACCTGTTTTTTACAGCATTTTGAATACCGGCAGCATCCAGCCCACATTCAGCCAGTTGCTCTGCATGGCTGGCAGCCTCGATATAGCGATCAGGAATGCCCAGATTAATAACGGGCATTGTTAGGCCTTCTTGCTGAAGGAATTCGTTAACAGCTGAGCCGGCTCCACCCATAATACAGCCTTCCTCGATAGTGACTAAAAGCTCGTGATCACTCACAAGTTGTAGAATCAAATCTTCATCGAGTGGCTTTACAAAACGCATATTAGCGACAGTCGCATTCAATGATTCGGCAGCAGTCAGGGCGTTGCCAAGAACCGTGCCAAAGGCAAGTAATGCAACCCGTTGCCCTTGGCGTCTAATTTCCCCTTTTCCTATAGGAAGTGGGTTCAGGCTTTTATCAATCGTTACACCGGGTCCAGTTCCACGGGGGTATCGAACTGATGCAGGGCCATTATAGAGAAAGCCTGTTGATAACATTTGACGAGTTTCATTTTCGTCAGCCGGTGCCATGATCAACATATCGGGAATACATCTTAAGAAGGCAATATCAAAGCAGCCTCCGTGGGTTGGCCCATCTTCACCGACCATACCAGCTCGATCAATAGCAAACAGCACATCCAGGTTTTGTACGGCTACATCATGAACCAGTTGATCATAGGCACGTTGCAGGAATGTTGAATAGATCGCCACAACGGGCTTCATGCCTTCACAGGCCATCCCTGCTGCAAGTGTGACAGCATGCTGCTCTGCAATAGCAACATCAAAATAGCGTTCGGGGTAGTGTTCAGCAAACCGGATAAGATCAGAACCTTCGCACATGGCCGGAGTAATGCCTGTCAGGCGTTCGTCCTTTGCTGCCATGTCACATAGCCACTGGCCGAAAATGTTGGAGTATTTTGGTTTTTTTGGAAGTTTGGGTTTTTGTTCTCCCTCTTTGGGGCGAGGCTCCAGTTTAGTGATGGCGTGGTAGCCAATAGGATCCTGTTCTGCTGGAGTAAACCCTTTACCTTTTTGAGTGACAATATGAAGAAACTGCGGCCCTTCCAGATCTTTCAGATTTTTCAGGGTATGTAGCAGCATAGGAAGATCATGGCCATCAATAGGGCCAATATAATTAAAGCCCATTTCTTCAAAAAGAGTGCCGGGTATGACCATACCTTTCATATGCTCTTCGGTACGTCGTGCCAATTCCCAGGCCGAAGGAATCGCGTTTAGTACTTTTTTACTGCCTTCTCGAATATGGTGATAGGTCTTGCTGGACAACACTCGTGCCAGGTAGTTGGATAGCCCGCCCACATTGCGGGATATAGACATGTCATTGTCGTTAAGAATAACCAGCATGTTGGCTTTAAGGTCAGCAGCATGGTTAAGGGCTTCATAAGCCATACCTGCCGTCATTGAGCCATCACCAATAATTGCTACTGTGCGCCGATCCTCCCCTTTGAGCTGGGCTGCGGAGGCCATTCCCAGAGCAGCACTGATAGAAGTACTTGAATGACCAACGCCAAAGGTGTCATAGACACTTTCTGATCGTTTGGGGAATGCCGCCAGTCCATCCTTTTGACGCAGTGAGGGCATGAGCTGGCGACGTTCCGTAAGAATTTTATGGGGATAAGCCTGATGGCCAACATCCCAAACCAGTCGGTCCTCAGGTGTGTTGTATAGGTAATGAAGGGCTATAGTCAGTTCGACTACTCCCAGGCCTGCTCCGAAGTGGCCACCAGTCTGGCCTACGGAATATAGTAGAAACTCCCTAAGCTCCCTGGCCAGCTGTGGCAGTTCCGCTTCGCTGAGTGCGCGGAGCTGCTCAGGATTTTCCACCTGGTCCAGTAAAGGAGTATCTGGCCGTTTTTTGGGTATTTCGTGAAACATGTTATCGCAATGCAATGATCAGGCTGCGAAGCCAAAATGAATTGTGACCGATTGTACCTTATGGTGTCGATTTTGGCATTGTATGCAGGGGTTGCAGTAAAAATAGTGCTTTTTTTATCCTTGGCGATAAAACGCACTGAGTTCTCGAAGCCATATGTGACCTGGCTGGATGGCTCATTCAGGATGAAAAATTTTACTTTATCTTCTCTTTAGTGAGACCTGTGAATAATATACTTTGCCATTTCTCTCAGCGGTTGGGCACGTTCATCAAAATCTGACAGAGAGCTGATCGCGGTGTCACATAAATCCAGAGTATATTGGCGGGCCTGCTCTAGACCCATGATTGAGACATACGTGGGTTTGTCGAGAGCTTCATCAGCACCCTGTTTTTTGCCTAAAGTGGAGGTATCAGCCGTTACATCAAGAATATCATCTTGAACCTGAAACGCCAGGCCAATAGCAGCAGCGTAATAATCCAGTTGCTTTAACTGCCAGGGTTCTACTTTATTGTGACTGAGTGCGCCCATTTGGATACTGGCCCGGATGAGTGCGCCGGTTTTGTGCTCATGCATCAGAATCAGTTGTGCCTGGTTAAGTCTGGAGCCGGCAGATTCCAGATCCATTGCCTGTCCACCAACCATGCCGCTATAACCTGAAGCCTGACCCAAGACTTGAATAAGTCTTAACCGCTGATTGTCAGATAATAACGCTTCAGGAGTTCGGTTATTATGGCTCAATACTTCGAATGCTAATGCTTGAAGTGCATCTCCTGCGAGAATTGCAGATGCTTCGTCGTATGCTTTATGACAGGTAGGCTTACCACGCCGAAGGTCATCATCATCCATCGCAGGAAGATCGTCATGTACCAGTGAATAGGCGTGTATTAACTCAACGGCACAAGCTGCCGGATCTGCATTTTTTTCATCTCCGCCCACTGCCTGACAAGCTGCATAGGCTAGTACTGGGCGAACACGTTTACCACCATTGAAGACAGAATACTTTATAGCGTCAGTCAGGCGCTCGCTTACCGGGCTGCTGTTGGGGAGAATTTTATTCAGGGCCTGGTCTACCCGGTTACGGCAATGGGTAAGAAATCCCTCAAAAGACATATTCACTCTTCCTCGAATGACTGATCGAAAGGCTGGGATTTTAGTTCACCATTTTCTTCCAGCAATAGCTGTATTTTCTGCTCAGCTTTGGCTAATGCCTGCTGACAGTCTCGGGTTAGTTTTACACCTTTCTCGAAAGCTTTCAGGGACTCCTCTAGGGAAAGATCACCTGACTCCATTTTCTGGACAAGAGACTCCAGGTCTCCAAGAGACTTCTCAAAAGCGAAGTTGTGTTTTTTTTCTGCCATGGGGAGGCCTGTGTATTTAGTATTAAGTAAACATAATCCTGAAGCCAGATAAGAATACCATAAACACGTGTGTAAGCTGTGCTTATGAGAGGGGTAGACGGGAAAACTGAAAAAATAGATACAGCTTCCTCTGCTACAAAGGAAGCTGTGTCGTTAAGCTGGATCTGATAGCCTGATCAGCGTTTAGTCGAGAATGACTTTGTTCTTGGGAGTTACTTTTTGATTGCTGCCGGAAACTGTTCTGCTGTGTTCTTGCCAGACATCCTGATCCATTGTCTGGTCCAGGAAGGGGAATTTCTTACGGTTAAATACTGGCTCAACACCTTCACTGAGTTGAGAGTCATAATCTTTCATAACCTGGAAGACAATACTGGATAAGCTCAGTATGGCAATCAGGTTAATGAGCGCCATTGTTCCCATGGATAGGTCGGCGAAGGCCCAAACAGTAGGCAGGTTACCCATTGCACCCCAGACTACCATGCTAAGTACTGCAACACGGTAAACCATTATCAGCTTTTTACTTTCACGGATGAAGCGAAGGTTGGATTCACCGTAATAGTAGTTAGCAATAATTGAGCTAAAGGCAAACATTAATATGGCTATTGCAACCAGGTGCTTACCCCAGGGGCCGACCTGGCTGGCTAGGGCGGCTTGAGTCAGCTCAATACCAGTGGTTCCACTGCCAGGCTCCAGTGCGCCAGACATCAGAATAATGGCTGCTGTTGCAGTACAAACGACCATGGTGTCCATGAATACACCCAGCATACCAATCATTCCCTGGTTTACTGGATGGCTGGCGTGGGCTGCAGCCGCGGCATTAGGGGCACTACCCATGCCTGCTTCATTGGAGAACAGACCGCGCTTGACTCCTTGCATCATTGCCTGGGAAATCATGTAACCAGCACCACCGCCTGCGGCACTTTCAATTCCAAAAGCACTTTTGAAGATCAGGCTAAATACGGCAGGTAATTCTGTAATATTCAGAGCAACAACGACTAATGCCACCATCAAATAACCCAGAGCCATAACGGGTACAATCATTTCAGCTGCACGGGAGATAGAGCGCACACCACCAAAAATGATTAGGCCACTTGCTACAGCCAGTCCAATCCCGATCCAATGAGCTGGAATATCATAGCTGCTAAACGCTGCAGCAATAGAGTTTGACTGGACACTGTTAAAGGCAAAGCCAAAAGCAATGATCAGGGCAATGGAAAAAATGATGCCAAGCCAGCGCTGCCCCATGGCTTTTTCAATATAGTATGCTGGACCGCCACGGAATGTTCCGTCATGGTTGTTGGTTTTGTACAGCTGAGCCAACGTGTTTTCAGCAACACTGGTCGCCATACCCAGCAGGGCAATCATCCACATCCAGAATACAGCGCCGGGTCCCCCCAGATAGATAGCCACAGCGACACCTGCCATATTGCCTGTTCCTATACGGGCAGCCAGGCTGGTGCAGAAAGTCTGGAAGGGAGAGATGTGTGTCTTACACTCTCTGTTGCGGCTGGTGAGCATGGTCTTGCATGCTTGTGGAAACCGGCGAATTTGTACGAACCGGGTTTTCAGGGTGAAGAAGATACCTACACCTAAAAGCAGGTACATGAGAACATTTCCCCATATCAGATCATTGGCAATAGCAATAATTTCGTTCATACACTTCCCGGGTCTAGTAGTAATGTTAGAGTTTTATGTCAATTGTGTTATATGGGTATTAGGGATTAAACGACGTGCTTTGTGTATTAGTACTTATGCGGTAGGTTGTGATTTTATGTAAGTAAAACAGTGTGTTAGGTCGTTATTTAAAACCTTGGTGCTGCTTTTTTGTTGAAAAGCCGTGCAAGAAATGGTAGGTGTGTTTCTTGTTTTTATAGGTGGTGTCCCCTAGGTGAGAGGCGGTTTCTATCGTGCCGCTGTTCTACACATCAAGAATAGTGGCTTTTGCAGGAGGCTTTTTGTATGAAGAGGCTTTTTAAGGTTGCTGGGGCTGTGATTTGAATTAGTCTCGCAGCCCCAGATTAAGATGTGATAGATAGCGGTTTAAGAATTTTCTGCTTCAGGTAATGCTTCCGTGGGTGGTTCGTCATCAGTTTTGATTGGGGTTGTACAACCATCATTCCAGACATCAACATCCATTGTTCTATTAAGGAAAGGGAATTTGCTGCGTTTAAATACAGGCTCTCGACCAGCTTTCAACTGTTGGTCGTAGTCTTTTAGCACCTGAAAAGCAGGGCCTGATAGCAGCACAATAACCACAAGGTTAATCAGTGCCATTAGCCCCATGGCCAGGTCTGCAACGATCCAGACGGCTTCAAGGGAGCTGATTGAGCCAATAAAGACAAGAATGACCACTGCTGAACGGTAGGTAAATAGTAGGGCAGGACTATTACGCATAAAGAGCAGATTGGATTCCCCGTAGTAATAGTTGGCTATGACAGATGTGAAACCGAAGAAAATGACTGCGCCTGTAATGAAATGCTCACCCCAGTGGCCAACAACTGTCCCCAGAGAAGCCTGTGTTAATTGAATGCCATTGAGTGTATTACCGCTATCAAGCTGCCCTGATAAGAGAATAATGGCAGCTGTCGCCGTACAGATCACGATAGTGTCAATAAACACACTAACCATAGAAATGAT
This sequence comes from Endozoicomonadaceae bacterium, assembly GCA_965224475.1. Classification (GTDB taxonomy): domain Bacteria; phylum Pseudomonadota; class Gammaproteobacteria; order Pseudomonadales; family Endozoicomonadaceae; genus Endonucleibacter. The sequence goes on from CBDCZK010000010.1 coordinate 6,490, forward strand.
GCCTTGAGCTGCGGGATGATGAGGCCAGGGGGTTGCTGTTGCGGCTGCATTTGGGCCACTGCCCATCCCTGCTTCATTGGAGAACAGTCCTCTTTTTACACCTTGCATCATTGCCTGGGCAACGCTATAGCCAATCCCTCCTGCCACTGCTGTTTGCAATCCAAATGCGTGATTAATGATGAGAGCAAATACATCCGGGAGCCTATGGATCTCCATAGTCACGACGATGATGGCTACGATGAGATACGCGAGAGCCATAAATGGAACAATAGTTTCGGCAAAATGGGCAATGGAGTGGATGCCTCGAAAAATAATGAGTGCAGTGATACTGGCTAGAATTAATCCGGTCTGGGTTGGGGTCAGAAAGCTTGAGTTAGAAAGAGCTGCTGATACTGAGTTAGAGTGTACGGCGTTAAAAATAAAGCCGAAGGAAATAAGGAGCAGGACTGAGAAAAGGACGCCAAGGCCTCTTAGCCCTAATGCCTTTTCGATGTAGTAGGCTGGCCCTCCTCTAAAAGTGCCATCCTGATTGTTAGTTTTATACAGCTGTGCCAGGGTGTTCTCTACATAGCTGGATGACATGCCTAAAATGGCAACTATCCACATCCAGAAAACAGCGCCAGGGCCTCCCAAGTAAATAGCGATGGCCACGCCTGCGAGATTACCTGTACCAACATGGGCTGCAAGGCTGGTGCAGAATGCTTGAAAAGATGAAATCTGGTTTTTGTCAGTTTTTCGAGAGCCAAGCATTATTTTCCAGGCATGGAAAAAATGGCGAATCTGGGCAAAGCGGCTTCTTATCGTAAAATAAACGCCTGCCCCAAGCAGGAGATAAATTAATAAATACTCCCACAGGACTGATGTCAGGGTATTAATCAGAGAACTCATAGGCTGCCTCATTTTGCTGGAACACAAACAGCATAGCAGATGGGTGTCTTTACAAAGTTTTGACGTTTTGTTGGGTATTTATTGATTCGTTGCCTTCGATCAATTTTTATTCGACTGTCGCTGATATATTAGCGCCGATTAAAGTTTGTACGCCAAATGGCTTAGTGACTGTGCAGGATGCCATGATTGGCAGTCCTTAAAGCTCTATGGCGAAGGGGAATTTGATGGTCAGCTTTATAACAGCACTTCTTGTCCTGGTTCTGGGGTATTTATTATACGGTAAAGTGATTGATCGCTATTTTGCTGCCGATCCCACCAGAAAAACGCCGGCTATAACACAACAAGATGGTGTCGATTATGTTCCTCTGCCCTGGCATAAAATCTTTCTGATCCAATTTCTGAATATTGCCGGTCTTGGACCTATTTTTGGCGCGATTATGGGGGCTTTATACGGTCCATCTGCTTTTCTCTGGATCGTCTTTGGCTGCATATTTGCCGGTGCTGTCCATGACTATTTTTCTGGCATGTTATCCGTCAGGCACCAAGGCCGTTCTGTACCAGAGATCGTTGGTAACTATCTGGGAGAGGGTGCCAGAAAGTTTATGCGGGTCTTTTCTGTTGTATTGTTAGTGCTGGTGGGGGTTGTCTTTATGATGGGACCCGCTGGCCTGCTTGCCAATCTGGGGATGGAAGGGTTGTTGTCCCAGACTGGTTTTTGGCTGGCTGTGATTCTGGGATACTATTTTATCGCAACCATTCTGCCGGTAGATAAACTGATCTCAAAGATCTATCCCTTGTTTGGTGGCGCCTTGTTGATTATGGCTTTTGGTGTTGGCGGTATGATGATTATTAAAGGTCTGCCTATTCCAGAGGTTGGGGCTGATCTTGCTCACCCCAAAGGACTTCCTGCCTGGCCAATGCTGTTTGTGACTATCGCCTGTGGTGCAATCAGTGGCTTTCATGCCACGCAATCCCCGATGATGGCCCGTTGCCTGCCTAATGAAAGCTATGGTCGCCGCGTTTTTTATGGTGCCATGATTGCTGAAGGTGTAGTTGCACTGATCTGGGCTGCTGCAGCTATGTCATTTTTCCCCAATGGCCTGGAAGGTTTAAATGAAGTCTTGGCCAAAGGTGGGGCTGGTCTGGTCGTTAAGGACGTATCTGTAGGCCTGATGGGAACTTTAGGGGGCATGTTGGCTGTTCTGGGTGTGATAGCTTGTCCGATCACATCAGGTGATACGGCTTTTCGCAGTGTTCGGTTGATTATTGCTGATGCCCTTAAAATGGAACAAAGCAGCGTAAAAAATAGATTGCTATTGGCACTGCCCGTTTTTGCAATTGGCTTTGCCCTGACCTTTGTTGATTTTAATATTATCTGGCGCTATTTCGCCTTTTCAAACCAGTTAATGGCGACAGTCGTATTATGGGCGGCGGCCATGTATATGGTATATCAAGAAAAAAGCCATTGGCTGGTCTCCTTGCCAGCGCTGTTTATGTCTGCTGTCTGCTCTACCTATATTCTGATGGCACCTGAAGGCCTTTCGTTGCCAGCTGCCATTGCTTATCCGGGAGGAGCTGTTGTTGCAATAGTGACTATGGTTTTGTTCCTTAGCAAAGCGAGGCGTGCAACGCAGCTGACAGGTCAAAATGTATAGGCTGGGTGAGGTTGTCCACAACTGCTGTGGATAACCTTGTGACAATGTACTGGATACAAATTACCAGACGGCAAAAAATAAGGGATTCCTATTTCTGTTTAAAAAATAAACAGTTTTGGTGTTTTTCTATAGTTCTTGAATTGTGAATTTAACCTTTATTTGAAGGATAAAACTGTTTTTGGCTGAATGGTTTGGTTTAAAGCTGGATTCAGTAAAAGCAAGAAAAAATAGCTGGGGAGTGGTATCAGATGTACACGGCTGGCTTGTGCAAAATTAACTGGTGGAGGTGAACTTATCCACTGAGCTGCCATCGGCTTATTGAATAGAAAGGCTCACGAGCAATTTGAGTAAGCTGTAATGTAAAAAGGGCTGTCCATAAGGCAGCCCTTTTTTTCCGATTTGGTGGAGGCGGCGGGATTTGAACCCGCGTCCGCCGATTCTCTACCATTGGCTCTACATGCTTAGATCCGCCTTTAATTTAACCTTGCAACGACCCAGCGGTCGGGGTGAAGCAAAGCGATCCTGTTACGTTTTAGTCCGCCAGCCACAGGTATACTGGACGTAACGAGCCTGCTTACGATGACAATCCATAAAACCGACCAGCAGGCGAACCGGTTGGATTGCCGTGTCTACTAGGTTAGTAGCAGATTAAGCGGCAGCCGCTGCATGGTGAAATTCACCGTCATTGGCTGATGCCACGGAGAAGTTGCGTGGTTTGGCAACTATAAGGTTTGTAGTGTTTTGATTAACGAGAACCACTACGTCCTCGGCATGCACCTCAGGTTTCGATACCGTCGTCGAATCCTAATCGCCCCCGATACACGAATTACCAAAGTACTATCTAGTTATAGAGCACTGGTTGAGTTATAGCAATCTAGATAGAGGTGTTTGTATTAATTTTATAAAGGAGATTCAGTGCTGGTGATTTGATTGTTGGGGAAAGGGAAACCACAATTTAGCGACTTTTTTCAGGTATAAAAAAAGGTTGTCATAACGACAACCTTTTTACTATTTGGTGGAGGCGGCGGGATTTGAACCCGCAGAATGGAGTTTTTAACCAGTTGAAATAACTGTTTTTATTTATATTTTGTTTAGAAAAGGGGCGTCAGCGTGGCGGAAAGTAGAGGGCAGTATTTGCTAGTAAAAACTTGCTAAATTTCCATTCCGTAACTAGGCAAATCAGGCACTGCTGTGATTATTTTATTCCCCTGTACGATCGCTTTGTTGTTGGGTGTAATTGTCTCACCTTGTACTTTTATTCTTGTTCCATCACGTAATTGAGCAGTACTGGTACCATCGCCATTGTTACTGATAATCGTCACTACAGTCTTACTTGCTTCCGGAATAAGTGTTTTGAATTGCTGCCAGATATTTATAGTGGCCATATTCCTTCCCTCAGTGGTGCCTTTCAAGCGTAATGCGTTGTATAACATGGCCTGACAATGAAGCTTTTACATGGCAACTCAGGCATAACCCTTGCCAGTTACCGACGATATCTTGCACTTCAACTAAATCTCCAGGCTTTATCAGGCCGGGAGCTGTGAATATATCTGTCAAAGGCAGTTCAAGCTTAGTGATACTTTGATTACCACCTTTACACAACTCGTTTCGGCCTCTTTCTATATTGACCTGTGTTTCGGTAAGCCAGTCCTCCAGAATATCTGGTGCAGAGTTATTACCAGAGGTTCCTGCTCGCCTTACATCAACTGCCACACCTGCATGAACGCCAGATACATAAATTGCGTTATAGTCTGGCTCAGGCCGCCAGCTGGCACTGAGATTAATGACCATACTGGCTGGAATAATGCTGTCTACAGTGGTGTCTACCCATGTCCATGGACTCACAGGATAGCGCGGCTGAATATTCAAACTGTCAGTGTTACAACCTGGAATAATCACTGCCCCCGCAGTGGTGGCTATCCTGGCAATGACCTGCATAGGTGTCTGGTTCTGATAACTAAATATGCCACCAGGAATAATCCAATCAGGTGTTTCGTAATCATTCTGCCCGGGATAATGGGCATCAAAACCAGTGTTTGTCAGTTCTTCATTAATGGCTTGTTTTGCGTTGATGTCAGATGAACTACTTTTACTTCGCTTTGGTGCATAGGGTGCAGCAAGTAATTGTGAACGGCTGGCACCGCTGACAGTATAGCGTTCTTTACCGAACTGACGATTGCTACTGTACTGTTCTACTATAAAAACCCACTGCCAGCCATTTATATCTATTTCAATCTGTTTTGGTCCTTCTTCATTAGGCTCGACTAATGCAAGACTACTTGCCCCCCAAAGTTCTCCGTCGATGCGCCATGAAAAACTGTCAATATCGAGGCTTATCTCTATGTGGGTAAGTTCTACCGGTATTCGGTCCGGCATAGTCACTACGGTGATGGTATTCATAAAAAGGTAGCTGTCCCTGATATCCGGTTGTTCTGGCTCTGGCTTGGGAGGCAGAGGATCGGTTTTGCCGCCGTATTCACTGGTGACATGCTCATCCGTACTTTTCTGACCAAAACCCCATGGGATTTTGACCGGCTGATCCTGTGCCTGATGACTGTCAAAGCGCTGGTTTAGATGGGCGTCTTTTGGGCGAATGGCCTGCTTTGCTGATAGGACACTAAACCGGAAGTAAACGGCAGGCGTGGATAACGGACTGTAACGACGGTGACTGAAATAAAAATCGAGAAGGTTTGAAGCGGCTGGCTGATAGCCCCGGTATTCATCCTCTGTTTTTTCTGTAAATTCATCCACCCGGTAAAAGGATTCTGTTTGCTGCTTGTCCTTTCTGGGAGGGATTTGCCACCGTTGGTGTTGCTGTCGATCCTGACTCTGAATGCTTTGATCCCACGGGCTTTGTTGCTGGTTATCCCTTGCCGTTAGCTGAAGCCACTGGTCTGCTTTTTTATTGTCTTTGGACTGAGTCGGTTTAAAGCTGGAATAAATCCTGGCTTCCTTATAGGCCAGTTTGCCCCAGTTAATATTAAGTAATGCGCTGTTTGCTTTGGCGTCTTGGTAATAAACTGTGTGCTGACTGTATTGTCTGCTGGCATTTAAAAACAGGCTCTCTTTATTGATTTCACAGCCTTTGCCTTTGCTCCATTCCGACTGGTACTGACTAACAACAGAAGGCGGTGGCAGAAAGATAACACCGGGTTTGGGATAAAAGGTAAAGCTGGATTTAGGAAGGTAAAATTCAGAAGGAAAATCAAAGTCTGCCCTGACCGGAGGTTGATAAGCCATGGTCTTATGATGAAATGATTTCTGGCAGTAGCGGACCGTGGGCTAAGGGGCGAGTGTAAGGTTTGGCCTTGAATTGGGCTGTACCTATGGCCTGATTATTTTCCGTATCAAACCACCATTGAGGTTCGGTACTGTCACTGGTGCCTGCTACGGTACAGATATAAACATAGCCCTGAAACTGGGTGGGGCGGATAACATCATCTACCTGATACACCGTATCCGGTTGCCATGGCTGGCCATAATTATCCATCGCCAACACCAACACTTCGCCTTCATATGGACTGGTATCCAGTGCATAGTCGCCGGTGGCCGGGTCGCTCAGTGTGCTGTCCAGAACCGCATGTTTAGTCTCTGCACTGCCTGCCACTTCCAGCAAGGATTGAGTAATGGCAAATACCCGCCGTGCGACCGGTGCGCCGTCTTCTGTTACTGTCCCCTGAATGGTTGTGGTGTTGCCATTGCCGGGAATAATAATACCGCCGGTACTGCCGCTATCATCCGGAAGGCCATCCAACTCGGTCCAGGTTACTCCGGAATTAATCAACGACAGCGGTGCATCACCTCCACCATTGTCGCGGGTACAGACCAGCTTCAGGTCTTCAGCATTACTGAAATCAGCCCGCCATACCCCATAGTAGCTGGTGTAGTTATCTGCAGAGGGCACACCCGAGTTAACTTGTGGAATAATAGCCAGGTCACGCAGATAGAGGTCTTTGGCGATATCAACAATGGAGTCGCCTTTGCCTATGATCACCTGAATGGTCTGATGGAAAACCGTTCGGGAGGTGTTGGGATAGTAACCGGACTGAGTCACCGGTACCGATGCGCCATTGATATAGAGTTTTAGGCTATCGCCGGGGATACTGAACACAGCAGCGATTTCCAGCAGCTCGCCAACAGGCACCGGATCAACCGTGGTGAACTCAACGCTCTGCCCTTCATCATAGGTTTGTAGCCTGCTTTTCAGCCTGCCATTGTCCAGACGCACATAGAGCGCAAACTTCGAGCCGCCGTTTTTATGCTGTGTCTCCAACCGGACCACGGGGCTGTTATCAGACGCTGGCCCTCGCTCAAGTAACAGCCAGACAGTATTTCGGTAGCCGTTGTAATTGAAAATCGGCGCTTCCAGGGTATTTTGAGGATGGTACTGGCTGGTTTGCAGATAGCCTGCACTGTTGTTTTTTTCGAACAGTATTCCCGGCATCAGTCCGCATCCCCTCTGATCTGTAACGTAAACCTGTCGTTTTTCTCTGTCCCCTGACCAGCCAGTACGGTTCGACAAATCCATAAAGGGGCCAGACAACCATCGGTATTAAAGCGAATGACATTACCGGCAGACCAGCCGGTACCCCAGCCTTCTTTGCGTAAGGTGAAATAAGGGGCACTGGTTTCCGGGTTGACAGGAGCTATATCGGTGTCGGTATTGCCGGAGGCGATAATTCCCAGTTTTTCCTCCACCACCTGAAAGCTCAGGCTACTGGTAAAAATAATGGCCCATTTGCCATAGATAGCCCCTTTATTCGTGACTTCTACCGGGTAGTTAATGGTGTTGTACTGGGCGGTGGTCTGGTCACCGATACGTTCATCACTCCAGTTGGGTGAGCCGTTATCCCAGACCTTCTGGCTATAGAAATGGTGAACCCTTGCCTGCAAATCACCATAGACCACCGCACTGCTGACCGTGGTTTCCCCGGCAGGCAGGTCCCACGGCACCGGGGCAATAATGGACAGCTCACCATTAATCTGTACATCGCTGACCACGCTCATATGCTCCACCCGGTCTTTTGCGGTAAAAGGTGCGGTTAGTTGATTGCCTTCACCATCAATCAGGCTTAACGGCTCGGCAAAGGTAATCTGCCCCGCCTCCCGATCAACGGTATACTGGTTGCTATCCAGCAAGGCACCATCAATATCTTCAATGGTGATCTCTGCCTGATGGTCACGGCTGAGGTTAACCACCTGACCCGCTGTAGGTGTATTCAAATCAGTGCTGCCGGTGTGATTAATCACCACAATATCGCCGGGACGAAATACCGGGACTTTGCCGTCTGGTGGCAGACGGACCGGGTCCAGTCCAATCAACCCGGCGTCCAAAGGCAGACTGGTTTCGACCACACAGTTATAGCGGATACTCTGCGGGATCACATAAATCGACTCGCTGGTTGGAGAGCCATCATCGGTAAACTGAAGCTCACACCAGCCGGTGGCCGTGTCGATTTTTCCCTGTACTTCTGCGGTATTAAACTCACCATTAAAATCGGCGGTGGCGGTAATTATCTCAGCGTTATCTGCCCGGATAGCAGTCAGCTGCAAGCTACCAATACGGATGGGTGCGCCCGGTGTTCTGAATGAAACTCTATCGGTTTTAAAGCCGGAACGGATGGTGGCTGCGGCTTCAATAGTAACTGCACCCGATGCACCATCGGGATAGCTGGCTAAGGTGGCCACCCCGCCGGTGTAATCAATAGTGCCGACATTTATTCCAGCATTGGTAGCGGTACTGACTGATTTATAGAGCAAACCATCCCGGTCAAAATAGGTATCCCCCTGCCAGCTAAAAATCAAACTACCCGGTAACAGTGGATCACCAATCAAAGGCAGCAGATCAATGGTTAATTCAGGATGGCTGATGGTTTCGGTATAGGGGCTATGGCTGAGGCTATTATCCTGGGCTTTGGCGATGACCGTTGAACCGGCAAAAATTTCCGTTTTAGTCACCGTGGTAGTGGTCAGGCTGGAGCCAAACACAGAGCCACTGCCGGTCACGGTGTATTCGGTATAGTCATAATCCTCAATAGCCTGCACACTGAATTCACCCGTCTGATAATCAAGGGTGCCGGTTAAGCTCTGCCAGCCTCCGGCTGTATCGTCATAGAGGGTTTTGGTTTTCTGATAGGTGGTGGTGTAGCTCTGGAAGTCGCTGTTATTGGCGGTATTGGGTACATTATTGTCCCGTTCCACCACAAACTGAAGGCTGACCGAACCCGGTAGCAAAGGCGCACCGGGAACTGTGCCGGTCATTACACTCGCACCATCTACCGCAACAGTGATATTGCCACCGGCCACTTCTCCCTGCTGATAGCTAATCTCGATCTCAGTGCCGTTATCAGGCATGGCATCCAGCTTAAAGCCCAGTTCTCCAGACGCATAATACACCGTGCCCTGACCATCCCCGGCCAGCACACCATTACCCTGATCGGTCAGGGTTTTAGTCTCAGTGTTACTGATATACGTCACCGTCAAACTGCCGAGTTTAATACCGGGCTTTTCGGTCACATGGATAAAGGTGGGGTCTTCAGCCACCGCCTCCCCGGTATGAATAGCGGTTTCATCATCATTCTGTGCCACATAATTAAAGACAATGGCACTGTCCGGATCGGGCATGGCATCCAAGGTGAGTGAGACACTGCCGGTAGCAAAATCCAACGAACCCGTGCCACTGCCTTCCAGCAGGCCATTACCGGGATCAACCAGATCCTGCCATTTGTTCAGGGCAATATAACTGATGGCCAGTGTGCCCGGTTTAGGCTTGGCCTCGGCCAGATTCAGGGTGTAATTAAAGCCCCGGTTCTGGTTGGTAATCTCAAGGGAGCCACTGATGGCTGCCCCCACCACCGCTGTGGCCGGAATATAGGTGACGGATGCCTGCCCGGTGCTATAGCTGCTATTACGCCAGACATTCAGCTCCCCGGTTTCATAATCCAGGGTAATAATGGCAAAGCTGTTAGCACCGCTGCTATGGATAAAGCCGCCCTTGCTATCGTCCTGCCAGGTGCCACCTTCAAGCGACAAGGTCACACTACCGGGTAGAGCGCCGGTTTGCAGAAAGGTTCGGCTTTGGTTGCCAGTAATATGAACCAACTGGCAGGATACCGAACGGCTGCTTTCACTGGCAGGCACCAGATTCTTAGCGGTATAAATGCCGGACTGATCCAGCAGAGGACTTTCCACCCGAGCTGATGGCACTAAAGGCGCATACACCGAACGCACCTTAATGCTTAAATCCCCCATGGCAATGTCCGCTTTGGTTGGCTGGATACTGTAATACTTGGCTGCATCGGCCACCTGTGTGGCATTGATAATACTTTTCGGTGTAGTCGTTCCTGAAGGAGTCACCCGACCGCCGGGAAAATTAAAGGCCAGTGCCGAGCCGATCCCCATATCTACCTTGCGGCGAACAAGGTCAATATAACTGCCGGTGGCGTATTCGTAGGTAAAGGTTTCCAGCGAATGCTCAACCGCTGTGACCCGGATAAACTGCTCATTGCCGGTATCCTCATCCAGCAACCGATACACCTCACCCACTTCTGGCAGTTTCTGTTCTTCCCGCTGAACCGCACTGATACTCCGCTGCCCGGCCATCTGGTTTCCCAACAGCTCAAAACTGGCAATAGTGCTCGGCACCACATAAGCCTCAATCCGGTTACGGGCATCCTTGCGCTCATCGGTCTGGCTATCGGTATTAAACAACAGCACAGAAACATTGGGATCATTGGGCGGGTCGGTGAGAATGACATGGCTGCCCAGATAGACGTCATTATTATCGGTATCAATACCAACAAATGCCTTACGCAAGGCGACATCACCGATGGTTCGGTCTATTCTGGAAATATCCTGGAAGAGGTTGTTAATATTGTCATCTATGACTTCATTGCCAGTCGTACGACCACCGCCATCGTTTTCATCGCTTAAACGCTGACTTTCGAGTAATTTTACATTGTTATTATTGATCGCCATTCACGGCTCCAGAGTTAACCGGTGGGAGCTTCTACAGTAAGCAGGTGTAGTGTCAGGCTGTATTGATAATGGTCATCGGGGTAGGCAAAAGGGAGTATCTGCTGAGCCTGTATAGGACTACCATTTTTCCGGTCAAAGATAACAGAAAACTGGCGACCATCCGGCAGGATCAGTGCCATGACTCTATTGGGTACCAGATTAAGTGCCAACAGGCTTGCAACAGTGGATCGCTTAACCCATCCAGCCTCTTGTCCACCTGACAGTGTAATGGCGCGGCCGTATAGCTGCAGTTGCTCCTGAATCAGCAGTGCACCGTTCAGGCTCCGGTCAATGTGTTGTTCAACAGGGTTCCAGTCGAATTCATTGGTCCACAATAAATCATCAGGTAAAGTCACATCATCCAGCTGCATTTATACCGATCTCATACCAGCCATTTTCAGGGCATCCAGCAGTTTCGATTCATCGTTGCCATGAACACCAATATCCACGCTACCGCCAGGGTATTCCAGACGAATCACCTTTTCAGGACTTCCAGTGTGCCGACGTGGGCGATCTTGATTAATGCGTGAAAATTCCCGGTCTGGCGGGGTAGAATAAGGTTTTTTTTGCTGTACCTGCTGTTTTTGCCGCTGAAGGTGTTTACGTCTCTCGGTATAAATTTGCTGATTTAGTTGCACGGCTTGTTGAAGATTGTTTATAGCATTGCTGTCGCCAGACTTTCTGGCTTCTTTTAGCTGTGACTTGAGGTTACGTTTTCTGGTTTCAAACTGGCGCTGTTCTATATCTTCCTGTTTCCCTTGCAGTTGATCCAGTTCGTTTTGTAGATTGACCAGAGTATTGTGGGCACTGTCAGACAAACGTGTCATCCCTGCCTCAGCCTGCTCTATGGAGCGATTCAACCGGTCCAGGTCTTGCTGATTAAGCAAATCCATCGTTTCTACAGCAAAACGACCTTCTCCAGCCAGTTGTTGGGCTGAAATACGACCCCGTTCATAGCCGTCCAGTAATTCTTCCAGTGCAATTTTCTGTTGCAGAAACTGGGCTTTAACATAGGCGGCGTTGGCTCCGGTTTCTTTCAGCCAGTTATCAATACCGGTTGGATCAAATGATAAATGCGCTGAGAGCTGTTGTGCTTCATGCCGGGCGGATTCCAGTTCTGCTTTTAGTCTGTCGATCTCATCCTGTGCATGTTTAGTGCTACTGCTGTCCACACCCTGCAGTGATTCAAAGGCTGCCACTGCAGCAGAACTCATTTCCCCCAGTTCATCAGTTAAGCCACTGTAGTAGCTGGAAAGGGTTTCAGTAAGGCTACTGGCTCGTTTTCCCATAGCCGCTTGTTGATCACTGGTATCCTTTGTTGCCTCAGCCAGCTTTTGAGTTGCAACAGTTGTTGCTTCCGCTTCCTGTTTAAGGGCTTTCAGCTTTTGGTTGCTGGCTTCCAGTGCTTCATTGTATTGCTGCTGGCTTAGTTTGCCTTCAGCAAAGGCCTGAGCCAGTGTGACGCCTAAATCAGCCAGTTCTGACCGGGTTTCTGCGGCACTGATCTGTTTAAGGGCATCAGAGATATCAGTGAAAGATTGTTTTGCTGTGTCGGCGGTCTCAGTAATAGCAGACTGCACTTCGGCCTGATACTGCTGAATGACAGCTGTCGTTTTTTGACTCTCTGTCCGGATATGCTCTTGAACTTGCTGATGCTGTGAGGCCAACCCGTCAGTCATTGAGGCTAATGCCTGGTTGATATCTTCCGTATCCTGGCGGATCTCTTTGGTAAAGCCATCAGCAATAGCCTTGATGCTTTTGCTAATCGATTCTGCTTTTTGTGCCAGCTCATCGGCACCAAGGGTATCAAACAGTCGTGATGAGCTTTCAGCAATTCCCGCCAGAGCTTTGCTTATCACCAGGCCAAAGGTTTTAACTGATACCGTAAAACCGTTGAGGAACAGTTTGACTGTATTGCCGGTCAGCGTGAATGCAGAACGCAATGAACCCAGTATTGAGCTGACGCTTGCAAAACTCTGCTGAATATTGGCGACAAAATTTTCAAAACTGATAGAACTCAGAGAGGCCTTGACCGACTCGGCCATGCTGATAAAGCCGTCACTGATTGTTTTTGCCAGTGCCTGTAACCGGCCATTATTGGCCATAGCATCCAGACGATTGCTTAGTTCAGCCAGCTGCTCTTTGATATAAAAAAGCCATCCGGCTTCAGCAACGGCATTTTTAAACTCAGTCCAGCGATCTGCCATATTGGAGGTTAAGCCGGACAGCAACGTCATGTTGTCAGCTGCGGCTCCGGCACTGCTACTACCGATCTCACCAATCAGCCCCCTGATAACATCGGTACCGAGCTTGCCCTGTTCTGACAGCTTGCGCAGTTCGGTAACATTTTTGCCGGTACTTTTAGCCAATAAATCCCAGACAGGCACACCGGCCTCAATCAGTTGCCGAAGCTCTTCGCCCTGAAGTTTCTGCTTACCCCAGGCCTGCCCCAGTGCCAGGCTGATCCGGCGTAACCGTTCAAAACCACCACCCAGTTTACTGTTCTGATCCACAATGGCCTGCAGAGTGCCATCCATAGGATCAAGGCCGAAATTCTTTAAGGTGACAAACGCTTCAGCCACCTGTTCCAGTTGCAGAGGGGTTTCTTTGGTAAACTGCCGTATCCATTCAACTGCTTGCTGACCCTCTTTTATACTGCCCATCACCGCATTCATCTGCACCTGCAACCGTTCAAACTGGTCACCGGTTTGCAGTATGCCTTGCATCGCCCGTTTAATGGTATAGAAGCCAAGACTGGTGATAACCAGGTTGCGGATAGAGTGGCCTAAACGGGTCAATTGGTTTTCAGTTTGCTCGCTGGTTCGGCCCATGGTGCGGAGGTGAGCAGTAACCTTATGCAGAGTGCCTTTGGCGAGGTCTTTGGCGCGGATGATTATGCTAAGTGTGTTTCTGGCCATATCCTTGGCTCAAGCTTTGGTTATCAGTTTATATGTTTCCCATTAATAGAGGTAAAATGGGGTAAGGTAAGGGGTTAGTAGGTTCTTGAATTAAATCTAAAAGTGTCGGTTTGTTTTGAGTTTCTGTTTCTAAAAAAGAAATCACCTTATCAAACGCTCTTTGAAAATAGGTTAGAGAGTCAGACCGATAATATAGCTGATCGATTTCAGTGTCATTCAAATTTATGTCTAATGTGATAATGATTCCAAGCAATGGCATGGGGTTTCTTGTAGCGTTCTGGATGCAAAGAAAGCAAAAAATTACAAACCCATTATTATAAGGACAATGATTTGTAAGAAAAAAGTCCTGATAATTATTTATTAAACGACGAAAAATGTTTGCATTCATTTCTCCTGTATCTGAACAAGTGGTAACAATTAAGTTTCCCATTTGGAAATGGTGGAAATGGTGGAAATGACGCTGCATACAGCTTTCGTTCTTTGGAATAGAGTCATTAACAAAACCCAGTATATTCTTTAGAGGTGGAGGCGGCCTATGAAATGAACCCAAATCGCTAGGAAATTGTTTCATGGCATCAACTATTTCAGCAGTTGTTTTTTCTAAACGAACTTTCCTCTTGTTCTTCATGTCATAAAACGTATGGCTTTCTATCTGGCAATATCCTGGCAATACCAAAAAAAAAAGAAACAGCTATAGCTTTATTGACTATAAGAAAAAAGAGACTGATTTTACGGATGCTCACCAACGCCCCCCTACTTCTAAGGTCAAAAATAGCCATTATTCAGTACACCTTAAATCACCTGCCCAACCTTCATAAACTGCGATACCCCAGTCCCTGTCTTGGTAGCATCCCTCAACACCTCAAACGCCATAGACACCTCCGCAAACTCGTCACCAATAAACGGAATGCCCTGCACAGGTGAAAACTTGATTCTGTGCATAGTAATACTCACCGCCTTGCCGGACTGGGCTTCATTCATACCATCAAAAAACAGGGCAAACTCTTCACCGGCTTCCACCAGAGCCTGCATAATTTCCTGTGACGATTGAGTATAGGTTACTTTTATTCCGTTCGCGTCAATATTTCCCCCTTCAACCACCAGAAGACCATTAGCTGTTAGTGTGTAGTCGTCGCCTTCTATAAGCGGGGTGTCATCAACGGCATCTTTTACTGTGACGGGCTGACTTGAATCTGGAGCAAAGGCAAAGGGTAGTAGCTCACCACCGCTGCCTGTAGCGCTGATAAACTCATCGGTGACCGTGCCCGATGCTTGTTTGGTGACGCCTGCCCTTAACGCCGGGGCGAGGCTGGCTGAGCTAATATCCAGCGCAGTCAATGTTCCGGTGACGCTATCAATCCGTGACACCACATTAACATTGCCACCACCCACGGTGGTGTAATCTTTTTGTTCTTTTTTATCCTCTTCAAAACTCACTTCCAGGGCGCTGCAGTTGCCAATAGGCATAAACCCGGTAGCGCTGTTCAGGCGCTTCAGGTAGATCCTGCCTTTGCCGATGTAGGCTCGGTCTTGTGCGGCCATATTCAGTTCCTTCTGTCTATGATCGGATCAGGGTTTGCTCCCAGGAGATACCCCATAAGGCTATCCCCTTTCGGTCAATCTCACCGCTGTATAAATTTTCCGCTGAGATAGTGGTGGGCTTTACTGGCTTCAAATAGTCAGTGTTGAAGCGGTTAAAAGGTAGTTGTTGAATAATAGCCTCGGTCAGAGCCAGGGCGCTTTTATGGCGGGGTTGTGCCTTGCTGTCACTGCAAATCACAAAGGCAGCCATCAGCAGACTCGCTTCCTGAATGCCCTGCCCGTTCACATTGATGCTTTGGGTGTTTTCAATAGCGACCCGCACCGCTTGTCTGGCGGTTAGCAGTCGTCCGAGTTCGGCTTCGGTGAAGCGACCGGGGTGACTTGCCACGTCTGTCGTGAGGCTGACCAGCCCAGTTTCCAGGTAATCGGTGATGGACTGGAGGGCTTCGTTAAACATGGCGGTTGGCCACATCCTTCACCCATTGCTCGATGGTCTGATGTACTCGATGGATCTGACGCTGTTCGATTCCCAGAAATGTCCGGGCAGGGATTATCACTTTCCTGGCAAACACCGTCCTGCCATTCCTGCCGGGAAATGCCAGTGCCTTTGCTCTCTTCGGCTGGATGGTGGCGCCGAACTGATGCACTTTCGCATACTTTACGTTGGTGCCGATCCGGACTTCGTCGGTGCCGGTCTGGTAGGTCAGGCTGTTGCGCAGGCGACCTGTGTCGCTGAGAATCTGTCCATTTCTTGTTGTCAGTGGCGTCCATGGCTTTCCATCCGGTTCCTGCTGTCTGCGAAAATTCATCCGGGCATCCATCAATAAAGCCCGGCCCAGCCGATCAAACAGGGGACGGCGATGCTGATAAAGCATTACCGTATCCATGATTTTCTGAATTTCCTGCTGGGCCGATTCAATGGATAGCATCAGAATGACTCCAGCTTATCATGAGTGAACACCCGGTCGTGTCTGCCTTTGGCAAACTTTATTTCAGAACGTGTAATAGGTGAGTTGATGGGTAAGCTGGCAGTCCCTCTGGCAATTTCCTTCAGCAGTTTCACACTGTTCTGATAGCGCTTTTCCACCTCGTCCAGCATCCGGTCATCGTAGAGCCGGTAGCGGGCTATATCGGCACAGAGCCGAACCAGCAGTTCCGGCGTATTGACCAGTGGCAGCGTGTACCGTACAGCCAGATAACTGTTGATCTCATCACTGGCATCATCCAGGGCAGCATTGAGCGTGGCATCATCGATGACACTGGTATCAGGAGCTGTAAGACGAACCAGTTCCTCTTCGCCAAAACGGGCAACCATGCCTGCTTTATCGCAGTACCTCATTTTTTCTTACTGTTGCTGACAGGTTTGCTGTCTGTTTTTTCTTTTTCGGGCACTGGTTCAATGGCGCCACAAGCCAGTAATGTATCAGCAACCGTTTCACTCAAAGACAGAACGCTGCCTTTGGGATAAAGCTTGCCGTCATGCCTGACCGGGTTCAGTGTCTGGTATTTCATAAAGACTGGCTCCCTTAGCCACTGATCACATTTTCGAGATGGTAGGCCACATCGTTGCAGATAATCAGCTCTTCCACTGACTCACCGACACGAATAGCCTCACCACCCCGCAGTCCAATATTGGCATCCTGACGTGTACCGCTGACCCGCTGGCCGTGTTCTGCGGTAAAGCCAAAGGTCACACCTTTATTTGGTCGGGCATTAGGGTTGCGGTAAATCAGTGAGCAGTGATTATCCCAAATCCTTTCCAGTTGCATCTCATGGCCGGGACGGGCGCTATTGTAATAAGCCGCTCCCACCAGTATCTCGTCAATTTCCAGCAGCTCCCGTACAAACGAAAGCGGCACCAGGCCATCTTCTGCCAGGGTGCCGTGATAGGCTTTGACAATGCTGGGGTTTCTGCGTAAAGCCACTGCCACCTTACGGCTGGTTACCATCAGGTTGGGACGCTTTATCGGTGTTTCCAGGGCATCGGTCATCACCACCAGTGGCTTGCTGCCTGCATCGTCCCATTGGTCGGTGCCGCTCAGGGTTTCAGTGTGGACATAATTGGCCTTGTCCTGAATTTTGGCAGCCACCCGTTTCTCCCGATCCAGGGCAATAATTTCAGAGAGCAGTTCTACTGCATTACCCCTGGGGTCAAAATTGTTATAGCCATTAGCGGCATTATCCAGATCCTGCTGAGGGATATGGTCTTCCAGTCCGTAGTCCTGAACAAAACCGGACTCTTCAGTACCACCGAATTCCACCACATTAGGCTGGCCTTTACGGCCCACCAGGGTATCGGGAATGGTAAAGCGATCCTCCTTGTTATAGCGGGTCCACTTAAACTCCCGTGCCGGTACGGGCACCCGTGGCAGTACCCTGTCGCCTATAAATTCATTGTTGCGATAGGCAATGGCAATCGCAGTCAGGGTGGGATTAGTGACAAAAGGGGCATTAGCCATCAGCGTTCTCCTGTTTCTAGCCCTGAGCGATCAGTACGGATATATGGTCATTGGCAAGGGCATCCTCCATGGCAATGCCAATCACCCGGTCAGCGGCCTGGGTTGCGGCAATCACATTGCCGCTGCCATCGCTGGTGAGTACTGCTCCCTTGGCAATGGTGCCACCGGCAATCACTTCAGTAATGCCGGAAAAAATCACATCCACCCGGCCATTGCTTTCATTGCCGATCTGGGTGGTGACGCCAATCAGCGGTTCTGTGGCGGCTGTCGCCTGTTTGACTTTGAGCTTGCCGGTGCCAAAGGTGACCAGTTTTCTGCCTTCCAGTTCACCGTCGGCATAGAAGGTTTTAATCAGTCCGTCATTTCTCATGAAGAATCCTTTCTGTGATGGTTAAGCAGTTCCCTTTTGCACGGCATAGACGGCCTGGCTGATGCTGACGTTGCGTCCTTTCTGGCGCTGGTCTTCCTGATATTCCAATGCCTTCTGGGCCAGCTCATGACTGTTTTCCGGAGGGTTCTTCTGATCGTCAGCAGAGTGTTCACCAAAGTCTACCGCTTTGGGCAGCTGACCCAGGAAGCGGTTCATAAAGGCCTGCTGGCTGAAACGTTGCTTATCCTCACCTTCTCCAAATTCCAGTACTTCCCTGTTGCTATCAAGGCTCATCATAAACTCCACCAGTTGCGCTTTCTGGGCGGGCAGTACCTTGCCTTGTTTGATGAGCGAGTCCAGCTGGCTGTCCACAGCCTGTTTTTGCAACGCCATTTCTGTGGCCTTGATGCTGGTCTCCTTTTCGGAGAAAGCCGCTTCCTTTTCTTTCAGGGCTTGCTCCAGGCTTTCCAGTTCAGCCTGACGCTGTTTCAGCTCTTCTTCGGTCATACCGGTTCCTTCTGTGTGGCTATCAGGGTTGGGCTGTGTTTCAGAAAAAGCGGGGGAAGGGGTATCACTCTGGCTATCTTTGCGGGCACTTTCTTCCAGGTCTTCAATAGTCCAGCTGGGCAATACCGTATCGGCTTCTTCCTTACTGAATTTATCAATCAGAAACTCACGAAGTTTTCGGAACAGGCCTGCGATATGACTGGCATCCCAGGGGGCAGAAAACTCGACAATGTCGTCTTCTTCAGCAAAGGCGACATCTTTTAATCCCTTGACAGCGGGCGGCTGAGCGCCTAAAAAGCCCACATGGCGCAGGTAGTAAACGCCGGGGACGGGATTGTTGGTACTGTTGGGCGCATAAAAACTGGCACTGACTTTTTTGAACCGGCCTGCCTGCACCATTGCTTCAAATTCCGGGTCCACCTGAGCAGGGCTGGCAACGACGCCTTCTTCACCGAAGGCTAAAGCAGATACCCAGCCCCAGGCAGGCGCATTCTCTTTGGGATGACCAATGACGATGGGGGCTTCGTGAAGCGCAGGGTCATAAGCGGTGACTGAGGCTTTGAGGTGATCTTCGGTAAACGCCAGCACTTGTCCCTGGCTGCTGGTATGTTGACCGGGTTTAAAAATATGAATGCCTTTCATAAAGCCTGCAGTATTAAACGGTCCGAAACGTCTGATCTATTCTGGTGGACCAGAGCATGGCTGACCATGCGCAAAATTTCCGGTTCAGGATAATGGCTTTTTTACAATCTGCTTACTGAATGAACGTTGATTCTTCAAATGTTTGTGTGACAAGGTACAGGCGGTTAATAAAGGAGTATTATCGCGTATGGCATATTACCTTTCCTTTGACTCCATCCAGAAGGTATTAAAAAAACATAAAAATTGCCGTTTAGATAGCTACCTGATTCATGCTGCTGCCCAGTGCACCAAAGGGTGCTTTTCTGCCAAAACACTGGCTGACGCCATTGATGTCAAACCGGGTGCCGTTACCAGGGCTATAAACAAGTCCACATATTTTCGTAATTGTGAGGATCTGTTTTGTAAAAGAGAGCGCCTGGCGGGACTGTATCAAGAGGCGTTTGTTGAAGTGACCGATGGCAAAGTCAAGCCCGTCGATCTATCAGATCCCGTGCATGCCAATGCCCTGATCAAAGAACCACTCATCGGCTATATCATGGAGGTAGTAAAAAAATACGGTGAGCACATCACATTATTTGATATGGCTATCCAGTTGGCTGTTTATGAAGGCTGTACCACATTCGAGGCTCTCAGTGAACGACTGGCTACTGATGGTGAGCAGATACGAACAGCTATCGATAATCTGGTAGAGGATAAAATCCTGCTGAGCAAAACGGTTGATGGTGAAATCCATTACAGCTTTAACCACAAATCATCGGATATTTTTAGCATCATCTTCAAGGCGAGGGCCGCTCAGCCCCAGAAATAGTCTCAATCTGCTGTCATAAACAGGAATGCCCCCTGTAGCGGGGCTTACTTGGAACTATGGGGGTACCCGGTTTTATATATGCCTCGGTATCTCCTTCCTCATACTGTAAAAAGCGATCCGAAGCCCCGGCTTGCCCTCTTCACCGGGAACAATAAAATCCCCCTTGTCATACTGGATGGCTTCCAGGCTTTTATCGTCCAGGGTCAGCTCCTTACCGCTCTGCAGTTTCAGGGTCATGCTCCATTTGCCGACACAGCTGGCAGTGCCGCTGGTGACTCTGGCATCGTTTATCCTCACTTCCTCTGCCCGTGACAGCAGGTTTTTAAAGGCATCGCTGACTTTCTGTGCTTTTGTTTTAGCCATGCTGTTTCTCCTTTCTGGCGGCTTCCAAACCGGCGGATTTACCGGCTCTGTAGGCCTGTTCCAGCCCCTCCCTGAAACTGTCTGCCACCAGCCCCCACAGGGAGTTACTGTGGCTACAGTGGGCAGAATGTGCGTTAGCGGGCAACTCTTCATAGAACTTCGCCATACGGGCGATATGGGTCAGTTTTTGTTGTAAATGCTGGTCATGGTTCATAGGCCGTCCTGGTATTTTTTTATCGTTACCACACACCATAAACCCACACGTTCATATAGCAAGCTGAGCCATCAAATAGCAAGCAGAATAGGCCTTTGTGCGATGTTAGACCTTTTGCTCATTTGAACGACCAGCTAAATGGCTATAATTTTAATTGAGAGCCAGGATCTCTGGGTAAAATAACAATCTCAACCCGTGCCAGAGACCTGCTCTCACCTTTCTTTTCTCTGCATTTCATGTGTCTTTAAAGCATCCCTGCTTCGCCGGTTAAATCGTTCCCGGGCCTGCTTCATCATCAGCTCACTCTGCTGGCAAGCCTGTTGTTGCTCTGGCTTTAACTGACCGGCCTTTTCCCTGCGAATCTGTTCCAGGTGATCCAGCCTGCTCTTTCCAGGGTTATGATCCCAGCCCGGATCGAGATCCACAGGCACCTGGCGAGCCTTGCCTGTTCGTGGATTGATCCAGGTGCGTTTGTTAATGACGGGTTTTGTGGAAACAGTCAGGCCATATTGTTTCACCTCATCCCGGCTGAGCTGAATCACTCCGCACCGGCAGCTCCAGCCATTGGGAGGATAATGGGTATGCCAGAACGGGTCATCCACCGGGCGCACAGTACCATGCCACTGCTGGTGTTCTGGCCGTACCCGGTGGTCTTCCACGGCATCATACAGCAGGTAAGGGGCACTCTTTTTAGTCTGCTGGATACCCTGCCACTGGCCGACTGCATAGGCACTCTGTAAATTCGTCCTGAAAATCACCTCAAGGCGGGAGGCACTACCCAGTTGTGCTTTGGTGATTTCTCCGGTTACAGGGTCAACTACATCCCGCTTTCCCCACCAGCCAGCCTGTTGCAGCCTGGGGGTCAGCGCCTTCTTAAAATCTGCCAGTGTCAGTCCATCGGCCAGCGCCTTATCCAGTTGTTTATCCACAAACGACAACAGATCAATATCCAGCATCTTTGCCACAGTAAAGGCGGCGTCATTTTCCTCCGCCAGCATCTCCTGCCAGTCAAAGCTGATCTTCAGACCCTTGCCCTGAAAATAGGCAATAGCCTGCTCCGGTGGCAGCTCAAAATCGGCGGATAATTCAAAGAAATTATAAATTTCTGCAGGCACGGGCGAGAGTGTTTTGGCTAGTATTTACACCATATTGGGTGAGGGGCTAAGTCAATATAATGTAGTTTTTTTCCGTGATAGGATGAGCCGTTTTTATGCGACAACGTACCGCCAACATATATAACCTAATGCTGAATATGCTCATAAATGCTGAGTAGGGCGGTAGCGTGCCAAAAAATATTAATGTTGAAACATAGATGTCACCATGCCATACAACGAAGAAGAAACCCGTTATCATTTAATCGATCCTATCCTTCGAGACAAAGGGTATATTAACCAGTGGATAAAGCTGGAGACACCGGCACCGGTTGAGCCAACTGGCGTGAGGGGTCGTCGAAGGAAAGGCTCAGGCCGAACGGATTATTTACTATGTGTGCAGGAAGGCAGTATGCCCAAGCCCCTTCCGGTTGCAGTGCTTGAAGCCAAAAAAGAAACAGAAGATGCCTTAAAAGGCATGGAACAGGCCAAGGGCTACGCCGAGTGTAAGCGCTTTGATGTGAAATACTCCTTCTCATCCAATGGACACCTGTATGGAGAGTATGATTTTACCTCCGGTATGCAAACAGGGCCATTTCCGCTGGAAGTTTTTCCTGACCATCCCACACTAACGGCTCGCTATGCAAAAGATACCGGCATTGATATGACAAGGCCGGAAGCCAGCGTTATGTTTATGAGCGATAGCAAAGCCTGGTCAAAGTCACGCTACTATCAGGATGCCGCTATTCGGGCAGCTTTTGAAAAAATTTTGCTATGTCAGCAAAACAATGAACCTGCACGAGTACTCTTAACATTGGCTACCGGTGCCGGTAAAACCATTATTGCCACAAACCTTTTGTGGCGTATGAGTGAAGCGGGTCAACTTAAAAAGCCCGCTTTATTTCTATGTGACCGCGATGAGTTACGGGAGCAGGCGTACAACAAACTGAAAGCAGCCTTTGGTGATAATGCCCGTATTGTTAAAACTGAAAAAGGCACGAACGCAGCCAGAAACGCCAGGGTTCATATAGCTACCTATCAAACATTGGGGATTGATGACTCGGAGGGTGACGATTTTGCCAGCTTCCTGTCGCAGCATTACAACGAAGATGCTTTCAGTGTCATCATCATTGATGAGTGTCACCGATCAGCTTGGGGTAAATGGTCTGAAGTCCTCAACCGTAACCCTAATGCCATTCATATCGGTTTGACGGCAACACCACGTCAGTTAAGAGAATCTAAAAAGATAACGGCTGAAGATAAGGAAATTACCGCTAATAACGTCAAATATTTTGGTGAGCCAGTATATGAATACACGCTCACTCAGGCGCAGGAAGATGGTTATTTATCAGCCTGTGAGATTGTAAAGCGCAAAGCCACCATTGATAGCAGGACGTTTACCAAAGAAGAAATTCTGAAAGCAAAAGCCGTTAATATCAAAACGGGTAAACCCATTACCGAAGCCGAGCTGACCAAGGACCAATACACTGGCAAAGATTTTGATGATGATATTTTTATAGAGCTTCGCACACCTAAAATGTGTGAGGATCTCTTTAGCCTGCTTTGCCAGAACGGTGGGCCGGAACAGAAAGTGATTATTTTCTGTAACCGTGAGATTCATGCAGACCGGGTGGTTCAGCACATGAATAACCTCTACCGGCAATGGTGCGATAAAACCGGTCATACGCCTACTGACCTTTATGCCTTCAAATGCATGGGAGGGCCCAATAATGGAGCCGACCTGATTGAGCCTATGCGAGGTTCCGGGGACAGAGCCTTTATTGCCTGCACGGTTGATTTGCTGGAAGCCGGGATCGATATAGAGCGTTTAAATGCAGTGGTCTTTTTCCGCTATCTGCAATCCCCTATCAAGTTCTATCAAATGGTCGGGCGTGGCACCCGTATCCATGAAGAAACCAGCAAATATAAATTCTGGCTCTATGATTACACCGACGTCACCAAGCTATTTGGTACAGACTTTATTACCAAACCACCCCGCCCGGGAGGCTCAGGTGACGGCAATGGCGGTGGCACCGGTCCTGGCCCTGAACCCTTGCCTGCCACCGTTGCCCAGTTTGGCGGCGAGCCTGTTCAGGTGACTCCTCAGGGACATTTTATTCTCAGTGTGCGTGATGGCCGTGAAGTGCCTATTCCAGTGGATGAATACCGGAAAGAGATGATTCAGCGGGTACTGGCTGAAGCCCATCATCTTGATGATTTTCGGGGTGTCTGGGTAGAAACCCAAAAACGCAGGCAGCTTATTGACCATTTATTAGGCGATAATTTCACACCGGATGTAATTCGTGACTATGACAAAATGAATGACTTTGACCTTTATGACTTCTTTGGCCACCACGGCTACAAAATGGCAGCCCTCAAGCGCAGCGAGCGCAGCCAGCAGTATCTGACCCGAAACCAAAGCTGGTTTGATGCCATGGATGAAAAAGCCAGCATTGTACTGCAAGGGCTTGGGCATCAATTTGCTCAAGGTGGGACAGACGCTTTGGAAACCACTGCTTTATGGCAGGTACCAGAGATCGAGGGTGCCGGAGGTATCCGGGCTTTGAGATCGCTAGGCTCACCGGTGGATGTGATGCTTGAGGCTAAGGGGAGGTTGTTTGGGGTATGACACCAGAGTATGTCCACTTACAAGAGGTTGCCCAAATCATAATGGGGCAGTCGCCAGCAAGTACTTCCTACAATACTGAGGGTCAAGGTTTACCCTTTTTTCAGGGAAAAACTGAATTTGGGGAGCGACACCCAATACCGGTAAAATGGTGTTCTGAGCCGAAAAAAATAGCAGAAGCAAATGATATTTTAATTTCTGTCAGGGCTCCTGTTGGCCCAACTAATATTGCAAACGAGAAGTGTTGCATAGGTCGGGGCTTGGCGGCTATTCGCCATGATGAAAGGAAAATTAACAGTGATTATCTTTTGTATTATTTGCAATACGCTGAAAAAATATTAGTAGAAAAGGGGCAAGGTTCCACTTTTCAGGCAATAAATACTGATGATCTTAGACAGCTGAATGTTCCTTTGCACGACATCAATGTACAAAGAAAAATTTCTTCAAAACTGAAAAATCAGTTAGCTGAAGTAGATAAAGCCCGAAAAGCCGCAGAAATCCAAGTTTCTGAAGCGAAGTTTTTGAAAGCTCGTATGCTTGAGCATATTTTTTCAGAACTGGACGCTACCACAAAATATAAAATAGGCGACAGAGCTATAACTACCAGTGGCTCAACACCAGCCCGAGGAAACAAAAGCTATTGGGAAAAGGCTGAAATACCTTGGGTAAAAACAGCAGAAGTAGCCTTTGAACCCATTGTTAAAACCTCAGAAAGTATCACCAAAACGGCATTGGATGAATGTTCTGTAACACTTCTTCCACCCAAGACAGTATTAGTTGCCATGTATGGGCAAGGAAAAACGCGGGGACAGTCTGCCGTATTGGAAGTAGCCGCAACCACCAATCAAGCGTGTTTTGCGATTTTACCTAATGATACCTGGGACCCTGAGTTTTTATTCTTATGGCTTAAGCGTTCTTACCAAAATTTGCGGGCATTATCTGAGGATCGTGGTGGTAATCAGGCTAATTTGAATGGAGCGCTATTAAAAGCATTTGAAGTACCAACACCTTCACTTTCTGTGCAGGGCTGTATTGTCAAAAAAATAAAAGCCGCTTTGCAAGAAATTAAAGCCATTGAAAATAGTAATATGCAAACCCTATCTCACCTTAACCAGCTTCCAAACCGGCTGTTAGCACAGGCATTTGAGTTTTAATAATGACAGTAACTCCTAAGAAAGCCCGCAAGAGCAAAAAAGCGAGAGCGATAGATTCTACGCAATCTCTTTCCTCTTTTGTAAAATCTATCTGCGACATTATGCGCCGCTCCAACTGCGCCAGTGCCTTGCAGTATGTGCCTGAACTGACCTGGATTCTGTTTCTGCGCATACTGGATGATCAGGAGGCCAAGGCCCGTGAAGAAGCCGAAGCCGTTGGTCAGCGCTTTTTACCGGCCATTGGCAGCCCTTATCGCTGGCAGGACTGGGCAGCGCCTTATTCAGACAAGGACGATCACCCCAAAACCTCTGACGGCAAACCTCAGGGGTGGTTACGACAGGATTTATTTTCCCGTGGCAGCGGCCATTTCTTTGAGTTTATCAACGATGATTTGTTGCCCCATCTTCACAGTCTGGATGTTGATCCCCGTACCAAACAACCCAATACCCGCGCTACGCCAAGGCAGCGTATTATCGGCCGGATAATGACAGCGGTTGAAAAAGTCCGGGTGGACAGTGAAGCCAACCTGATGGATATTCTTGATCTGGTTCACCAGATTAATATTGACAATGTAGATGACACTCACTTCTTTACTTTGTCTCAGGTATATGAAGACTTGCTGCTGAAAATGGGTGAGAAAAACTCCGATGGTGGACAGTTCTTCACCCCAAGGGAAGTGATCCGGGCCATGGTGCACACGCTGGACCCTCAAATAAACGAAACAGTGTATGACCCCTGTTGCGGTACGGGTGGTTTTCTGGCGGTTGCTTATGAACATATTGCCAGAGAGCTAGGCCAGTCCGCTTCTTCAACCGATATCGACAGTCTGAAGCACAATACATTTTTCGGACGGGAAAAAGAAAACCTGGTTATCCCTATTACCCTGGCCAATCTGGTACTGCATGGTATCGACCAGCCTAACCTGTGGCACGGTAATACCCTGACCAAACGTGCTACCTATGATTCACTGTTTGATCAGGCACCCAAGACCTTTGATGTTATTCTGACTAACCCGCCTTTTGGTGGCAAAGAGGGCAAAGATGCCCAAAGTAATTACGCCTTTGAAACCAGCGCCACCCAGGTGCTTTTCGTTCAGGATATTCTAACGGAGCTCTCCGCTAAAGGCCGGTGCGGTATTGTTCTGGATGAAGGCTTGTTATTCCGAACTAATGAAAGTGCCTTTGTGGAAACCAAGCGAAAGCTGGTGAATGAGTGCAATCTATGGGGCATTGTCAGTTTGCCCGGTGGCGTATTCACCACCGCCGGAGCTGGGGTAAAAACCAACCTGTTGTTTTTCAGCAAGGGGAAAAAGACAGAAAAAATCTGGTATTACGACCTTTCCCACGTGAAAGTGGGTAAGAAAACCCCGATGACGCTGGCTCACTTCGGCTTTGATCAGAATGGCGGCATACTCGATGATAACAAGCTGCCTGCCAACCTCACGGCCGACTGGCAGAGTGATGAGGCAACCAAAGATAAAACTTTCCCCAGCTATGCAAAGATGCTTAAGCATTTTGGCACTAAAGAGGGAGAGAGCCGTTATTCCTGGACCATTGATTTTGCGGCACGACGGGCCAAAGCACGGGATGAGATGCAACCTCATCTGGATGAAGCTGCCAGAATCAAGGGGGAAGTGGTTGAGCTGAAAGAGAGACTGAAGCAGCACAAAAAAGATAAGGTTGAAAAAACGCTGATAAAAGATCTTCAGGAGCAGATCAAACAGCTTGATAAACTGGTTAAAGAATCTGAGGCAAAAGCCTCTGATATTGATGTGGCTGTTTTTGACCTGAAAGCGGTGAATCCAAACAATGTTGCTAAATTGGATACACGTACACCACAGGAAGTAATAGCCAATATTCAGCAACAGCAGAAGATTATTGATGATGCAATGAGTGCGTTATCAACGCTTCTGTAGAGACTGAAGATATTGAGGGTAAGCTTTTCTTTCGCAACTGTACAGCCCCGAGAATGCTTACCCTGTTTTCCTTTTTGACCTCTTCTTATCGCCTTTCACATGCCCGTTTATAGTTTCAATAATAGTACGCTACAAAAAATTGAAAAAACCACTTTTGACAATGAAGGTATTTTAGAGCGCCAGCACTTGCAGTCAGCGTTGAAGCAGCAAATTGAGGTGGTTGCGCCAAACTGCTTGGTTATTGCTGAAGAGTTTTCTGAATGGTCAGACTCTATGCGCCGGATTGATCTTCTGGCTATTGATAAAAACGCCAACCTGGTTGTAATAGAGCTTAAGCGTACCGAGACAGGTGAGCAGATGGAGCTACAGGCGTTGCGATATGCCGCCATGGTTTCCACTCTCACTTTTACTCGCGCAATTGAAATTTATCGGCAGCACCTTTCTGACAAGAGCATTGATGTTGATGCCAGGGCATCCCTGCTCGAATTTCTTGATTGGGATGAACCACAGGAAGATGATTTTGGGATGGATGTCCGGATGGTACTGGTGTCTGCTAATTTCTCCAAAGAACTGACTACATCCGTGATATGGCTTAATGAAAGAAACCTTGATATACGCTGTGTACGATTAATTCCTTATAAGCACAACGAGCAGATTTTAATTGATGTACAACAGATAATTCCGTTACCGGAGGCTGAAAGTTATCAGGTAAAAATCAAGCAACAGTCAGAAGAGCGTAGAGTAGCCAAGAAATCGTCAAAGGATTATACCCGTTATCTTTTTCAAGGAAACTCCCTGAACAAGCGTCGGCTGGTGCTTGCAGTAGTTCAATGCTGGATAGAAAAGAATAAACCTCATTCTATTAGAGATTTGGCTCGGGCCTTCCCCCAAAACATTAGAAGTGGAGGGCTATTTGTAAATCTTGAGGAAGCAAAAGCTATCTATACTCATCAGGAGCAACCCCGGCATTTCCTAGGAGATGGAGAAGTTATTTCCTTTCCTGATGCAACGCAGTATGCAGTTTCAAACCAGTGGGGAAAAGGCAATCTAGCGAAGTTTATTGCACATGCTAAAGACCTTGGGTTTGAAATCACAGAAGAAAACTAAGTGGGTATATTGTTAAGAACAACATTGGGACATCTCCAGCCAATCATTGAGACTAGCCGTGAAAAAACTTAAAAATGGAACACGTTTATATTTTAAGATAATCAGCAGAAAACGGTTTTGCCGTAAACAGGCATCGAAACTGAAAAAAACCATAAAAAATCAACAAAAACAAAGTGGCCACTTCGCTGGAATAAGCCAGCTTGGAAAGAGAGAAGCTATAACAGCCCCAACAGCTATTGATGTTATTAATCCTAAGTTCAAGGATAAAACGTGCCTGTTCTTTCATAGAATTACCGAGTCAGTTGTTCATCACAACAGAGCGATAAGAATACGCTTTTCCTCAACTAATTTTATCTCTCCAAGTGGTGCTCTGGCTCTGTATGCTTATCTTGATAAAGCTATCAGATTGTCTGGCAGGGGCTCAGTCATTACTATGAGCTACCCGGAAAATGAGTATGTGGAGGCTGTGTTGCAGCAAACAGGCATTAATGCACTGCTCAATGCATCCAATCGTAAAAGTGCTACAGAACTTCGCCAGCTCTGTGCTGGAAAAAAAGTTATGGATCTCAAGCCTGTCGCCAGTGATACCAGTGTTAATGGACAGACAGCCGGTCAGCTTTTACAAAGTTTCAGAAGCCTGATACCCCGGGGAGAAATTCCAGCTATATACGGTGGTATTATGGAGGCGGTTACCAATTGTGCCCAGCATGCCTATTTACATGATAAAAATGCCAGAAACCCATTAGGTAAACGCTGGTGGATGTTGATGGCAAGGGACCATAAAAGTGCTTTGCATATACTGGTGTGTGATTTGGGTATTGGTATACCGGTATCTTTCCCAAAAAAGTTTGCTGCTCACTGGAATAAAGTGATCAGTAAAATCAAGGCAAATACGACCGATACCTTTGTTATACAAGAAGCCATGAAATATGCAGCAACCAGAACCAGGGAAACCAATAGAGGCAAAGGACTTGCTGATTTCAAAAAGCCCATAGATTCAGTTTCTGATGGTTTGCTACACGTATTAAGCAATCATGGTTTTTATGTATACAAAAGCAATGGCCGTGGGGCAGGATTAGATTGCGCAGTATCCCTGTGTGGTACACTGATAGAGTGGGTTCTGCCAATTAGAGATATTAAAAAAGCTTCAATGGAATAACTACCGATGAATGAGAAAGTGGTTGAGTTTGATATAGGTAATGACTTCAACCCGTTCCCAGGGGGGCGCTTTATCAAAGATGGCCCTGCCAGTGGGGAGGAATTCAGGGATCAATATCTTTCCCGGCTATTTGCAGAGAATGACAAAGTCATTATCTCACTCGACAACGCCATGGGGTATGGGTCTTCTTTCCTGGAAGAAGCCTTTGGCGGGTTGGTCAGAAACAGAATTGTAGGTAAGCAGGAACTGTTAAAGAAGCTGGAATTGAAAACAGAGCAGGACAGTATCAGAAAGAGCATTATCAATTATATAGAGGAAGCGAGCAGTTAACCCATGGTAGACGCGGCATTCGCTTTCTTTCTCGAAAATATCACTGCTTTTGTTAGCTGGACACTTGTTATTTCCGGCTGGTTTTATGTTCGCAAAAATGGTCACTATTTTGCTAAACGCTCGGAACTGAGAGCATATATTAAGGATGCTCAAGATGTCTTAAAAAATCTGGAGGAAAATGCTCGAACCTATTGGACTGAGGATTTACCAGAGGATGTGATCAGGAGTAAAGAGTGTATTGATATCATGGTTGGATTAACTCGACTTGAACATCATTTAAAGCAAATACAACGGCTTGGCCTCGGCATCGATGTTGCGAATATCGTCAGTCTATTAAGGGAGGAAGTTACAGGCGAGGGCTTTGC
The DNA here is from genome assembly GCA_965224475.1 of Endozoicomonadaceae bacterium. Lineage (GTDB taxonomy): Bacteria > Pseudomonadota > Gammaproteobacteria > Pseudomonadales > Endozoicomonadaceae > Endonucleibacter. The sequence continues at coordinate 36,620 of CBDCZK010000010.1, forward strand.
CCAAAAAAACAAGCCTGCTCTAAGACAGGATGATCAGAAAATTATTAAAATATCGACCAGCATAAACCGCACGTATATCAAACTCGATGAGAAGTTTGAGAATGCATTCAGTTCCCCCTTCCCGCGTTTTTTTAGAATAAAGTCATGGTTACGTCTTTCCTGATGCCGGCTATTTCCATATTGATCCTAAAGCACTAGAGTTTTCTGCTATTTTTATACGGACGCCCGGAGAGCCAACGACGCAGACAATGGCTCTTATTCTCTCCTTCAGGCTACGTGCCTGAGCCATTGGGCTCTTCGGGCTCCTGCCTTTCTATTCAAAAAAGAAAATGATCAATAGCTATGGCCAGTGTATTCTGGCTCTGACGTGCGCCCTGACCACTGCGGCCAGCAGAGGAGGATTATCGGCAAACAGTGTGGTGAGTTGGGCTATTGACAGTTGACGTATAGCACTGTAAATGGACATCTGATATATTTCACGGCTCATAGAGAGTATTCCTCGTATCCTCTTATGACTGCCCTTTGATACTTGGCGGTTCAAGGGCAACCTCTCTTATTCTCTCGACTATTTCTTCCAGAGCAAACCTTACCCTCTCAGTCCTGTCATTAGATAGCAAGGATTGATCGTCTATTTGCGATAAGAACTGACTAGCTCATCCCCTTCAGTGACACGCAACATTTCAAACATAAAGGGGCTATTGCGGCCCATGCAGGTTTTTCACCAAAGAGGCACTGAGGAAACAGAGTATTTTATACACCCAAGCAATACACCTCAGTCGCCATTGTAACTCTGCAGTGAAGGCAATCTCTTTTTCAACAACCTCATAAAGCGTGTTTATTAAGCCGCTATGGCCAGGGGCGTTCTCATAGTTAATTGGAGCCGCTCCTGGGTCGAACCAGTATAATTAAAAAAAACTACACTGTATATAAATACAGTATCTTTAAGGCAGCGATTTCAGGGATGAAGCTCTACCCACTACCTGTACAGATACCCGATTGTTTGTCTGACCTTGCCCACTGCAACCATGCACGTTTTGCAATCCATGCTATGCTTTGCATGGGCGCCCAGGCTGTGCATGCGTCAACTTCTGCTGACGAGCATTTTATCTGTCGTTTAGCCTGGGTGCCTGTTGGTTAGTTCTGCCATGTGCAGCATTACACCCGCTATGCCTGGGCTGGCTCCGGCCATTAAGCAAAAATCGAGCGGGTTTTTGCCCTCTTCTTTTCCTGAACTATACTCCATCTGTGTGTAACGGCATGGCACACGTTGAGCCCGGCCTGAGGGTCTTTACTGTTCTGTTTGGTTGCTAAATTGAGGCCGGGTTCTCTCCGCTACCGACTTTTTTTTGGTTGAGGCAGAGGTGGATGTACCCTTTTTTTCACAGAGAATGGCGTTACGTATCTCCCCCACCGAACGGCTGCTTAGTATCCAGTCACCATTAACGTAAATAAACACCTGGTCAGTGCAGCTGATTTTGTAAAATGAGCCTTGATAAAAAATATCTGCGCCTTTGGGTATTGCCATCAGGTACCACCTTGCAATATGGGCTCTGTCGATAAACAGCAACCGGTTTTTATTGTAATGAGGTGACGTTGCGGGCTGAAACTAAATGAAGAGCAGCGTTGTACTTTATCCACCGTCCATCATAAAAATGAAAGCCGGTACTTCCTTATTGCACCTATCTTCAAACGTTTTTTACTGCTTTCACCGAGATTGCCTGCTGCTTTTTATTCTTGTCTTGCCTCGATTTATGCCTAAGGATATTAAGCTTATAACGGTCAGGCAATGGCTATAGCAATCCGGACAACGCTTTTATTTTTCAAAACAGCTCCATCACAATATTAGCTGGATAACCCCGGTATTGCAGAAACCGGATCTGCCTTGCTTTCTCTTTTGGCTCCGTCACAGGCTCGCTGCCAAACTTTTTTTGCCGGATGGTTTCGGCCCTTTCAAACCAGTCTACTTCCGCTTCTTCCAGTGCCAGGCTGATGGTTTCAGAGTCAATGCCTTTTTGCTTGAGATCCATTGAAATACGCATAGGGCCATGGCCTTTATTGATGCGAGAGCGAATAAAGTTTTCCACAAAGCGGTTGTCACTTTGCAGCTGCTGTTCTTTGAGGCTCTCCAGCACACGGCTGATCAGGTCTTCGTCATCGCTCATTACTTTGAGCTTTCGTTCCAGTTCCTGCCGGGAGTAATCCCTCTGGGCCAGCAGGCTGATAGCGGCATTGCTGAGCATTTCCGGAGTAACTTCAGGCATGGTATCCCCTGTTTTTCTGGTCGGAATCGTGAATATGGCGCTGGGTTGATTATAATGCCATACATTCACTCTTACCCGTTTCAATAGGCCACCTTACAAGGACAATATTATGGCTAAGCTATCAGCCGGTCAGAAGCGTCAGCAGAAAGCACAACGCAGAAAGAAAAAGCAATTGCTGATTAAGCAAAAGCAGGCAGGTTCGGTGAGGTTACTTAAACACTCAGCCTTTCCGAAACTGTCTGAACGGTTGATGGAATTTGGTGGAGAGATGCTGGAGTTTCCTGAAGCCGACAGGCAATTCACGGAGTTCACCATTAGCATTCTGGTCATGTGCTGGAATATTGGTTCAGTCAATGCGGAAAGAGCCTGTGAATTACGAGCATCAATGAAAGGTCTGCTTGAGAAAGAAGGTGAGACTTTTCCAAAAGAGATGGAAGAACAGATCGACATCCTGATCACCAAACGGCGTTTTCTGTATAGTGCCGACCCACGGTTTATTATTGGTTTTAATCTTGATTGGGGAATCGGTTCTGAATACAGGGTTCAGGTAAAAAGTTGCGAGTTGCCTGAAGATGAACGCTATGTCCCCACGTTGAAAAATGCTGCTCAGGGGCTATCTGGCATAGCTGCCCAGAAAATAGCTGAATTTTCAGAACCACCAACAGAGCAGGAAAAGGAGTTGATGGCATTGCTGGATGAAGGGGCCGACTTATTGGAGGAGGATAAAGACAATTCGGTCCTGGCAGCCTGTGAAGTATGGCTTAAGGCTTGGGAAATGATTAAAACTTTATATCCGCAGGAACAGTCATTAGAAGAAGTGAGAAAGTTACGTCTCATTCTCATGAACTGGAGCGCAGCGATGGATATGCACTTGCATAATGCTGCCAGGATTGACAGTAGCTTTCTGGAAAAAGGTAAAGCATTTTTTCAGGAGTTTATCGAACAGTTCCCTGAGTCCAGTGATAACCTGTTCCTGAACTACCGGCGGGGCATTGCGGAATTCCAGTTCAGGCTGGGGCAGCCAGAAGAAGGTGAGGCAACCTTTGCCGCACTGGTGGAAGACTTACCTGATGAAACCTGGGGTTTTATTGGCTGGGGTGATATCTACAACCCAGCTTTTTCGGACTCCTATAAAGTTCCTGCTGATATTGAAAAAGCAAAGAGGCTTTATCGTATCCCGATTATCAGGGAGCTTAAGGATGCGGATGCTGCCAGGGAGCGGCTGGATGCATTAGAAAAGAATCGGCAGCAGGCTTTCGAAACAATGGATGTTTAATACCAATAATTCTAGCGGAGTACTGTTATGGCAAGAGGCATCAACAAGGTCATTTTGATTGGCAACCTGGGCAATGATCCGGAGGTCCGTCTGACGTCTACGGGAAGTGCGGTAGCCAATCTGAGTGTGGCCACCAGTGAATCCTGGAAAGATCGTAACACTGGGCAGCCTCAGGAAAAAACAGAGTGGCACCGGGTTGTCATGTTCGGCAAGCTTGCCGAAATCGCCCAGCAGTACCTGCGCAAAGGCTCAAAAGTCTATCTGGAAGGCAAGCTGCAAACCCGCAAATGGCTTAGCCAGGATGGGCAGGACCGTTATACAACAGAGATTGTAATTGATGGTTTTACGGGGCAAATGCAAATGCTGGACAGCCGTCAGGATGGCATAATGGGAAGAGCGCCAGTGGCTACCGGGCCGACTATCGCCAGTGCCCCAGCAATGGCAGGTCCTGTGCAGCCAGCACCGGCCCCTATAGCAACAACGTCTGCAAAAGATGATAAGCCTGAAGAAAAGAAACCGGAACCCGCCAAAGTGTTTGAAGACTTTGATGATGATATTCCGTTCTGAGTGGACGGTTCATTCGGTAAGCTGTACAGGTGGGTTAAGAAGAATGTTTTTGCCAATAACGCTCATTCAAACCTGTACAGCCAATGCAAGGCTACCATGCTGGGGCTAAACTGGGATCAGCAAAACTACTGTATAAAAAGCAGTCAATACGTTTGGTGATCTTGAAAAGATTAATATCTGAGGTTGCTGGAATGGGAAAATTTAAAGTCGGTGATAAGGTGGAAGTTGTTCCAGGTGTTATAGACCATGATTTTAAAATAGATATTGGTGGCTGGTCAGGCAGCGTTGCAAGAACCTTCATCTTAGATGAAGACCATAAAACTGAAATGTGTACTGTAATTTGGGATAAGAAAACAATCGATAAAATGGGATGGAAGCTCATTAGGCAGTGTGACAGGATGAACCTAAACCATACAGAAATGAATCTTGCCGTCACAGAGCTTGCTTTTCAGCCATTTGGGGCAAAATAGAATACCATTTAAGAGGCTATTGAGTGATGCTGACGTACACTAACCGTTCAGGAAAAGTCTATTTCTTACGCAAGAGCCTAACAAAAACAGGCAAGCCCCGATATTTTTTTTCATCAAAGGAAGATGGTGCAGGAGAAAGCGTTGCCAGTATTCCTGATGGTTATGCTATATACGAAAACCCTGAAAATGCACAGGTATTTCTGAAGCAAGCGGTTCCCCGATTTATTACAGAAGCAGAAGAAAATCTTGTGAAACAGCATTTGGCTAAACTGGACATGCCATTTAGGTATCTGACTGACTGTAAAGATAAATGTATCACTGTGTATGAATCAAACCACAATGAAAATTTTCTTAAAAGTATCATTGATGACATGCCTAGCTTGGTTAGTCATAAAAGATCTGAAACGTTAAAGCAATGGTGTATCAGTGGAAGCTTTAGTGGTGTTCTCAGGTTTTCACTCGGAGATCCAAAAAAAAGAACATTTACAGCAGAGCGTTTTTGCTACAGGAGCTTTGCAAATGGCTGGATATATCTTGAGGGTCCCTGTGATTTAAATATTCTCGTCGATAAGTATGTGCGTACTCTGGGTACTGAAGAGTTCTTCCAATTACCACATTTTTGAGTCTATTTTGTTGATACACCCATCAACCTGCCAATAAACATCCCATTCCTGAACACTTCCACCGCTTGCTCTTCAGGCGGTTCCTTCATCATTTCTGTCACCTTCTTTCTAAAAGTGGCAATATCCCCGGTTTCCTCCATATAGTTCATTAGCTGCTCCACCCGTTTGCCATAGAGATTCTGGTATTGAGTGCTCAGGTATTCAGCGGCATCAATAAGGGTCTGCATATCAGTCCGGTGAGCAGCCTGCTTTTGGCTTAGCTTGGAGCTTTCAGAAAACGCTGGCGGTAATGGTGATATGTTTTTACCTGCTGGCAACAATGGGCTGGTTTCTTTCTTCTTCCAGCCGGGGCCGTAAGTTTCCAGTATATAGTCCTCTGTAGGTTCAAATCCCAGCGTGCTGATTTTATTGTCCCGCTCCGCCCTAGCCATCAGGTCTTCCTCCGGCTCAGTCTTGCGCCAGACCCTGGGCGGTTTGGCATTGGGAAAGTTCCATTGGGTAAGCCAGGTCACCACCTGTTGGTTAAGGCTTTCACAGATCAGGTCAGCATCGCTTTTAATCACTGCCTGTTGCACATCCTGATGCACTTCGGCCTGACTGCGACTGCTGCCATCATCGGTGGTCATGGTCTGGCTGAGGACCACCTTGCTGATGGCCTTGTCCATGCGCTGGCAAAGCGTATCGTAATCCGCAGTGCCGGAACGGGCAGCCTCAATCAGTTCTATCACCACATTGTCCGGCACCACTACACCACTGTCGCTTTGTATGGCATCCAGTGCCTGTAATGCCTTGTCTCGTTCGATAGGGTCCTGTGCCTGCCCTGGTGGCAGTTTGGCAGCAGCGGTAGGCATACCGAATTTTTCCAGAAAAATCAGCCAGAACTTAATGCCGTTGCGTTTGAAGAAGGTGGGCCAGTAAAGGTAATGAGCCAGCCCCAGCCCGTAGGGGTTGTCGCTATGGTCAGCTCCGGCACTGAATACCCAGAACTTTCTGTCGGGCAGTTTCATACCATTGGGATGGTCGATAGTGATTAACCGCAGGTTGCCTTCCAGGTCAAATCTGAACCGGGAACGGTCCCGCACTTTAATACCGTCCAGAACAATGCGACGACCATCGTAAGCCCATAGGCACTCCGCCACGGCATAGCCGTAAAAAAGGCCGAACAGCATTTTATCGGTGATATCATCGAAGCGCAGCTGTTGCAGCTGTTCTTTGATAAATTCCGCTACGGCTTTGTCTTCACTGCCTTCACTGGCCGGTTCCACCTCCCATTCAGACTGGGTCACTGCCAGCCGCCGTTGCTGAAAGCAGGGTTTGACCTGATCATCCCGCAGCAGCTCATCATAGAGACGCATATCGCGGCCCCGCTGTTGCAGCACGCTGTCCGGGTTATCCATCAGCATATGAGTATAGGCTTTTGCCATCCGTATGCCATGATCCGCCTGGGCGATCTCTCCCAGCGTTGGCTTTCCTGCCATAAAAAGTTCCTTTTTTAGTCCAGTACGGATTTTAATTTCAGGTGTTTAACAAACGGTATAAAGTCCTTATCGGAGTGCAGTAGCGGTATGTTTTTATCGATGCAGTAGGTAGCAATAATAACATCAATGGTTTTGCGGACCGTTAAACCGCGCTTTCTTAGGAAGCGGAAGTTTTTTGCGCTTTGTATCGCCAGAGTTTCAGACATCAGGCTATGGATCTCGAACGCCTTCATGAGTGATTGCGCTTTGTTAAAGTCCTTGTCCGCTTTAAAGCCCTGAAGCACTTCCGTCAGGATCAGGTCGCCAATGACCAGGTTGTGAGTACCCAGAACGCCATCAAGAAAAAAACTGGCCGAGTTTTCTGTGCCATTGAAGTAATCAATCCAGACGGAAGAGTCCACCATGATCATTGGTCAGTTCTCATCTCATCCAGATCGCCTTCCCATTTCAGCTTGCCTTTGTATTTTTGTACCAGTGCCTGCTTTTTCAGGCGAATCAGTGTTCTCAGACCTTCCTCAACGGCTTCTTTTTTTGTGGTTAGGCCGCTAAGTTCAAGGGCTTCTTCCATAAGCTGGTCATCAATGACGATATTAGTTCTCATAGCTCACCAGTGTGTATGTTGTGCTTATAACATGTGTATTTTAGATTAGGCTATGAAGAAGTATTTATCAAAATCCCCGGAAGTCATTTCCGCCACGGACACAGCCATACCCTTTCTCTGACTGTATAGGCTGCTGGTCTTCATAAGCAGCGATCCCCACCCGTTTCCTGCCGTTGGCAGCATAATCGTAACTGGCTGAGTTCTCGTGCGCCCATTTCAAAAACTGGCTGGTGCTGTCTACCTGGTCATCGTGGGGGGCCAGTGGGAAGATGGTCAGCTCGATTTCATAGTCCAGTGTCCAGGGGGCTACTTCCGGTAGGTAGACCATCCCGGCTTCAAATAAACTGGACACTGCAATCAGCCGGTCTACTTTGTTGATGCCTTTTGGATCAATGGCAATGACCGGAATCCTGACATTGCTGCCGGTCATTGCTACACCCTGTCGCAGCTCCTGAATCAGGCTTTGGCCGCTACCCTTGTCTTCAATCAATACCGCCTGGGGTCGCCAGGCTTGGTAGAGGCTGGCCGCAGCCCGTTTCAGTGCGGGATACTCTACCCGGTCCCGAAACACATCCAGCAAATACCACCCCAGCCGGGTTTCTCCCCAGGTGGTGCAGACAGAAGGATCGTTCACCTGTTCTGGTTTATAAGCGGTATCCCAGCTCTGGATAACCCGCAAAAATTCCGATGGCGGTGTACGGTAGCGTTTGAACCATTCCGCTTTAATCAGTCCCCCTTCAGGTGTGGCATTCCAGTCACCCATCAGCCAGGCTTGCACTAACCACGGCGGCCCTGATTTTTTCAGCCGGGCAATATAACCGGGGTCGCCATCAATCAGCAGACGGTTGTCTTCCAGTCGGCTGGGGATATAAATGCGCTGGGCACCGGTTGTTTCATCAGCAACTGGCAGCATCCCCAGAGGGGCAGGGTCAATATACCGTTTCTTGATCCATTCATGGCCGGGACCGCCGGGGTTGGCACTGACATTAAAGCTGGAGGGAATGCCGTAAGGATTGCGCAGGGTTGCGTTCAGTTTATCGATGGGGTCAGGATTGGGAAAGTTGCCGCCTTCGTCAATATACACATCGGTATAACTGTGTCCCTGGTACTTCCCCGCATCAGCGTCCCGCTCCAGGCTGCGCAGCCGGAGCAGGGCACCGTTAGACATCATCCAGGTACTTTTCTGGGTTTTCCATGTGGCGCCCAGCGGTGTGAATATTTCCTGACTGCGACCAATGACTTCATCCAGTTCAGGCATACTACGCCGGACAAATAACCCTTTACAGTGGCCGCCGTAGACCTGCGAGCGCATCAGCCACTTACCCAGAAAGCCATCCGTCTTGCCCCCGCCCCGGGCACCGCCATAGAGAATATCTTCAATGGGACAGGTTAAAAGGGCTGTTTGTGGGCCAGGTTGGGGGGACCAGGTGATAGGATTATGCACGCTTTTTTTCGTTGGCTCGCCGCTATGTCAGTAGTCTAATATTAAGCATTTTAATGTAGTGTTATATGGGTAGATTCTTGCTTCAGTTTTTGCGCTTTTCGCTTATTTTGTTATTTACTTCTGGGTCTTATGCTTGGTTCATTTCCATTTCATCCATAAGTGATTCCGATAATGAAACTTTTGTTGTTGAGATAATTTCTTATGTTGAAGAATGTGTTTGTACAAAGTGGTATGATTCGCCAACTGATAGTGAATTAGAAGATTATTTTCATACAATTATTCCTAATATCTTACTTGGGCTTAACTTTGAAGCATTGCGAAATAATCAAACAATAAATTTTCCAACAACAATAATCTTTGGAGAATATTCTTTTACAATCCATGAAGGGTCTCCTCTGCCTGAAAGTGAGCAATATCTCTAGCTATCCTATGAGTGTATAGAAACTCGGTTTATAGCACGGACTTTCCAAATTTAGTGTGCCTACTTTCAAGCTTCCTCAGAATTTTGCCCTCAGAAAAACAAATCGCCAACACCTCAGCCGGAGTACTGGCATTAAACCGTTCTTTGGTTCTGCGCAGATGAACTTCAATTGCGCTTGGTGTCACGCCCATAATCATTGCAATCTCCCGCTGAGTTTTTCCTTCAGCCAGCCAGAGCAATACGCTGGCCTGCCGTTCTGTCAGCAGGTCGGAATCAAGCTGATAGCGGGGTGTTTCCACATGCACCATCCGTCTAGTTTTCCTTTTCACTGTACTGTTCCAGCCACTGCTGCAAATCCATCGGGGAGGGTACCACCACGATACCTTGCGCCACCGCTTCGTCTCCATCCGGTGTCGTATGGGCGATTTTCTGGGGCGCCTCAAAGCCATAGATTTTTGCCCGGCGGTCTATGGCCTTGAGAATTCGGTCCATAGCCTGCAGGTCCCCTTTCAGAGCCTGCTTCATGGCCTCGCGGATTATCCAGTCCAGCCGCTGCAAGTCCAGCGTCTTATTCAGCTTTGCCAGGTGGCGTGTCTCTTCTTCAATTTCTGACAATGCCCTGACAACCGCTTTATAGGCAGCAGTCTTTGAAACACCTGCCTGATCAGCAATTTGCTGATAGGAAAGGCCGAGAGTACGGAGCTCCAGGGCTTTACGCTGTAACTCCCTGGCTTTTATGCGTTTTTTACCGGTGCTAGTCTTCATACCGTTTACCTGCTTATGCGTTTACCTTTTGTCCGCGACCACCTGTTATGTCCCAAATAATTTGAATTGATATTTGTGCTCCAGTGCGACTTTTGCGCAGGCCAGGCCACTCAACCAAACTGTTAAAAACCGGACATCTCAAGCTGTTGAAAAGGGGGCAAAGTTAACCGTTAGTAACAACAGCTAAGAAGACTCTGTGTTTTCGAGTGTTGCCCGCAGCCCGGTAAAGTTCTCCCAGCGCCTAACAATTACATCGCAATACACCGGGTCCAGCTCCATCACCCGTGCTTTCCGGCGCAGTTTTTCACAGGCGATCAGGGTTGAGCCTGAACCGGCACAGAGATCCAGTACGGTATTCTTTCGGGTGCTGCTGTTACGGATCATATGGATAATCAGACTAACCGGCTTCATGGTAGGGTGCTCTGCTGACCGGGCAGGCTTGTCTTCCCGAACCACCGATGTGCTGAGCTGGTTGCGAAGCTCCCGGCAATAGTTGACCAGTGACGATTTATCCATCACCCTGAAATCCGGCTCTTCATCCAGCACTGTGGATTTGTTGAACTCACCAAACCAGCAGTGCGCAGCCCCCGGTTTCCAGCCATAGAGAATGGGTTCGTGCTGCCAGTTATAGTCCTGCCTGCCCAGCGTGAAAGTATTTTTTACCCAGATCAGGCACTGCTTCAGCAGAAAACCGGACTCCACAAGGGCGCTGCGAAAATTCACCCCTTCGGTATCAGCATGGGCGACGTAAATAGGGCCGCCGGGTTTTATCCACAGGCTGGCGGCAGTGAATAAGTCCCGTAGAAATGCCCTGAACTGGGCATCTCCCATGTTATCATTTTGGATTTTCAGCTTATCCCCGGTACCACCCTGGTAGTCGACGTTGTAGGGTGGGTCCGTCCAGACCATATCGACCGCTTCACCCTGTACCAGTTGTTCTACCTGCTGTGGGTCTGTGCCATCACCGCACATCAACCGGTGCTCGCCCAATAGCCAGATATCCCCGCACTGGCTGATGGGGTCCGGTTGAGTATCCGGGCAGTCGTCATCATCGGTGAGCCCTTCTGCGGGTTCATCCAGTAACTCCGGTGATGCCAGACTATCCAGCAACCGGTTCAGGTCAGTGTTATCCACATCCAGCCCCTGAATCAGCTGATCCAGCATGGTCTGGTCCGTGTCCGCCATCGCCGACAGTGGATCGATGGTAGCCAGTGCCAGTTTTTCTTCCTCTTCGGTGAGCTGGACATAGATCACCGGCACTTCCGTTTCCCCCTCTCGCAGAGACAGCTCCACCCGCAGATGCCCATCCACCAAGTGCCCGGTGCTCTGGTTAACAATCACCTGCTGAATCCAGCCGATTTCATCCAGTGCGCCTTTCAGCGCTTCCTGCTGGTGTCGGGGATGAATTCGCCAGTTCTGTGGATTGGCCAGCAGCTGTTCCGGATTTTCTTTGCCCTGTCCGACAATACGGTCTTGCCATTTGCTCATGGGGTATCCCTGTGCAGACCCAGCTGCCTGATGCCGTTAAGAAAGGTTTTTCGGCCTCCGTTGGGATCGATGCCCTGTTGTTTCATGGTGTCCAAGAGTTGCTGCTCATGGTGGCGCTGGCTTTTCTCCAGGGGTGTCAGATCCACGCTCTGGTTTTCCAGTGCTTCCATGGGCATTTCGCTACCGGTAATAAACAATCGCATCATGACCCGCTGGTACTCACGGTAAAACCGTTTTTTGATCTCCCGCCGTTGCTCGGGAAGGGTAGCGTTGCGAATATCAAACCAGCGGGTGTACTGGCCTGCGATAAACACCGCCCGGTGGCTCCAGCTGTGTTCCAGTGGCTCGTGACTGTGGTTTTGCACCTCCTGCCAGGCGTCGTATTCTTCCGGTAGTCCCAGGTCTGCTGGTGTTGGCTTGCACAGGTTTATCACTGCGCCAATCCGTGGGAATTTCCAGCGTTCCGGGTCTTCGGTTGTGGCGGTTTTCAGCTTGCCAAAGCCCGCATCCATCTGGGGGCGGCTGAGTCGGGTGATGTGTTCTCCCCACTCCTCAATGGCGTTTGCTTCCGCTGTCTGGTTGGGAAACTGAACCTTGTACGCAGCACCGTAGATCCGCTTCAGTCGGAACAAAAAATACCGGATCTGTTTCACTGCCAGCGTATCAGGAGCGGTTCCACAGCTCGTCATTGGTTCCGGATAGCAGCACCTGCTCGTCCTCTCCGGAGCAACCGCGCTGGTAGTGTTGTCGGTTGGCATCCATGCTCTCCTGGTTCATGGCGTTGTGAATAAAACGGTCGATCTGGTCGGCATTGCGCAGAATGACATGCAAGCCGTCGTACCGTTGTCCCCTGTCGTTGTCACCCATGTTGTGCGGCGTGAGACTGCAGCCCAGAATGGCCGTTTTCAGGTCGTTTACGGCATAACCGGTCTTCAGGGCAGTGCCTATCAGCTTTCTGCGCCTGTCGTCCAGTTTGGCCTGTGGGTGATCCAGGGTGGTTTGCCAGAATTCGAACACCTCTCTGATGGTGTCAGTGGTGTCCGGCTTGAGGTTATGACCCAGAATGGCCGGTTCGGTGTTTTTTTCTGGCGAAATACGTTCACCGTTCACCTGTTCATCGGCAACCGGTTGAGCGTCAGCTCGACAAAGGTGTTTTACTCCTTCCCTTCCTTGTTCCTTTCCTTGTTCCCTTCCCTTCCTTTCCCCGTGGGAATTTTCATGGGTTTCTTTTTCGGGTGAAGTGAATTCACATGAATTCATGTGAATGCTCGTCACGGGTTCTGATCTTTCACTTAACGGGTGACTGCCCTGGATGGACGCTCCCTCTTCCGGTGGAGGTAGTTTACTTTGAGCTTCCTTGCTGTTGATCTGCTGGTGAGCCTGGAATGAATTGATCAGGCCATACTCTTTTCCATTAACCCGGTAGTGGCTGACAAAACCACCCGCTTTCAGCGCTTCCAGCACGGCGGAAAAGTCCAGTTCTTCATAGGGAAAGAGTTGCGCTTTTATCTGTCTCGGTTTCCACAGAAAGCGTCCCTCCCGGTCAGCCAGGGTGAACAGCCCGATAAATGCCAGTCGTGTGGGCAGGCCACTCTCAGCCTCCGTATCGTAGAGCTCGTCATGATAAAAAAGCTCAGGTTTTACTGTCCTTATTCTTCCCATGGCTCAGTCCTTTCTGGAGTAACGGAGGGCGGGGCGGCTACCCTCCGGCTTTGACCAGACAGTGTGCTCTGCCATCGCTCACCGGTATTTTTTGCAAGGAGGTACCGGCGCGACTGCGGGCGTTACTGGCGCCACCACCCGCTGGGCGCAGTGACACAGGGTTAAATCTTTCGCTTATGGATGGCATCCACCAGATAGGGAGCGACATTTTTCATTGCTCGCTCACCAAACAGAAACCCCAGCACCAGCAGGTTGATCACCATCAGTGCCGATTGTTGCTGCTCCGTTAAATCCCAGCGGGTGAACCACTGATAGTCCAGATAAAGAGTGAAAAAGCCCCAGACCGGGCGTTGGCAGCCTCGTGCAAAAATAACCAGCCGTCCTATGATCGGCAGGCTCTTCAGGTCACGTGCGGTGCCTTCAAGGGCACTAATTCGTGCTGTTATCGCCTGTTCCGCTTCAAGTAATGCCCTACCAGCCTGTTGTTTCTTTTGCATCTCCAGCTGTTGCAGCTGGAGCATCACTTTGCTTTTTTCACCTGCGCTCATATCCGGAGGAAAGTACGTTTTAACCACGTCATACAAAGTATCCGCCAGACCACCGGTGAGGGTATTCAACAAACCACTGGCAATTTTGCTGAAGCTCATAGGCTCTCCTTGCTCCGCTGCTAATGAATAATCCGGTGGGGAACACCCTCTTGTTCCCAGGTGATGCCCCGGTCTATCAGCCAGTCACTGTAGGGCTGGCAGCCCAGCTCGTGGTGGATCAGGGCTTTAATAAGAGGGTTCAGCAGATGATCAATCCCCATTGGCAGCCGTTGCTGTTCAGCTAGTCCCATACGTCGGCTAACGGTGCGAACGTAGGCATCCGTATCATTTTCGCAGGGCGGGGCCCAGCGGTTGACAATATCCCGCAGGGTTTTGAGTTTATGTTTGGTGTAGTAATGGCGAAGAATACGGGCCATGGCCCGGATGCCGTATTCCGGTGAGATAAACTGACAAAAATCCGTATCATCCTGAATAATCCTGAGTCCTAGCCAGTCATCACCGTGGCGGATATTACCCGGATTGTTATTTCGCCAGCCCCGGATGGTGTTCAGATCGGTCATGGTTCACGTCCTTGTGAGAATGCGAGGCGCGGTCTCTGTCCTGAATGGCGCTCCAGCTGTCGTAAATCTTCAGGCCTGCCAGCAGGGTGCTGGCCACTGCCGCCAGCACCGTACCAATAAAAAACAGCCGCCTGACCTCTTCTCCCAGCTTTTGCACCAGCCGGTGCGTAATTTTGCTTTCCTCTTTAATTTCACTGAGATCCCGGGTCATAGCGGTAAACTGAACCTGAAGCTGGGTGACCGTGTGCTCCAGTGAGTGCACCCTGGGCGGGGTGTGTTCCAGTTCACAGACCCGGTGCTCCAGTACCGCCATGCCCTGTTCCATCTGGCTCAGGCGCTGTTCGTTGTCCGGTTGACCTGTCATGGTGCAGTCCCTGCTGAAAGCCCTGGACTTCTGCCCTGAGTCGGCGACAAATCACGCCTGAACGGGGATAGTTATCCCCCTCGACTATCTTGCGAATTGTCCGTTCTACCAGGCCGAACCGCTCACCAACAATGCGTTTATGTTCACCGGCCCAGACAGCCAGCCGGATATCGTGATTGCGTACCCTGATCGCCAGATACTGTGGAATGTAAAACAGCATGCCTCCAAAACGGGTAGCCAGCTTCCGTGCTGCTTCAATGCCTATAACGGCCACTATGGGTGATTTTTCGGTGGGATTCGATGCAATGTATTTCCGCTGACCACCAAGAGCCCGCTCCAGTTTCAGGGTGGTATCCAGTCCCAACAGCTCAATGATTTCCTGTTCGCTGTTCATAGTGACACAAAGGCTTCGCTATTCTTGTTCTATGCGTTCAGCTTATGAAGCTATATTTCGCATGTCAACAGGACTGAATCAATATCATCGCATTAAACGCCTTTTATGTGCGTATTTTTACGTAAAAACGCATTGATTAATTAAACGCATTGATTAATTAAACGCAAGAGATTACGTTACTTATTAGCTTCACTTTTTCTATGCGTTTCCTAGCTGAGTGAAGTCACCTAAAGGAATGGGAGTAAATTGCATGTCAACACTTGGCGATCGTTTAAAAACTGTTCGCAAAGAGCGCGGAGTAAGCCAGGCAGATCTGGCCAGGGCTGTTGGGGCTCGTCAAAGCAGCATTAACGACATCGAGTCTGGGCGCAATAAAACATCCATCTACCTGGTCAAAATTGCCAACGTTCTGAATGTTGACCCGGTCTGGCTCGAGAACGGGTCGGGCAGTATTAACGGGGTCGGGGTTGAAATCGTCAGCCAGGGTGCCCTTTTGCCTCACCTGAACTGGAACGGGATTGTGGATTTTGCCATTGAAGATGGATTCGATACCAGCGCTGCTGAAACCTTATACCGCTGCCCGGTCAAACATTCGGACAGGGCCTATACCACGGTTCTCAAACATGAAAGGGAGCAGTTACCCAACGGGTCAGTGTTGTTTCTTGATCCTGTTGGTCACTACTCAAACGGGGATGTGGTGATGACCGTATTGCCTGATAGCGGGATTGCGGATCTTCGGCGCTTAGTATCAAACGGAAGCCGGACCTTCATGCAGTCTCTGGATACACGTCTTGACGCGTCGCTTCGTGTATCTGAGTGTCGGGTACGTTGTGCCGCAGGTGGTCAGCACAGGTTACCGGTAACCGACGACCTTACATGCCCTGAGGCCGTATTGGTAGGCCGGTTGTTTTTTGTAGGATTGCCGTTCGAATAACTCGGGATGTCTGGATGTAGAGTACTGTTTCGACCGTAAGACGGATTTTAGGAGAGAAGCATTTTATGAAGTCTGATTCTGTTGCTCGTAATTGGGTTAAATGCTCATCAGACCTGGTATTGCTTGAGCAAGGCACAGCATTGAAGCCTGGCGATATGGTGGTTAACTATCCCAGCCATGAGGAGGGTAACACCGAGGTCAAAGCCAGGGTTCTGAAAAGTTCTGATGATGCGGGATTAGTCATGGGACGAGCTGCCTTCCGGGGTGTCAAATACCCATTTAGCTGAATCAGTGTCATTTAGGGGGGCTTGTTTGCCCCTTTAAATGACACTAAAACTACGTGTATGCGTTTGCAATATCGCATAACCATACTAAGGTTAAGACAACTCAACGGTATTGGCTGATAAGGAGGTCACATGAAGCCAGGTATTTTTGATAACTTGCCCGAAATGGACTACCACCACGGCGAAGGGCTCTCAGCTTCCACACTGGTGGAAATGGACCGGTCGCCCGCCCACTGCAAGGCCAGGCTCGATGGATTAAGGGAAAAACGCACACGGGCGCTGGAAATCGGTCAGGCGCTGCATTGTGCGGTGCTGGAGCCTGAGCGCTTCAGGCAGGACTATATTCTGGCTCCTAACCCCCTTGATAAACAGTATGCTGACGTAGTGCCGGTTGCCGATGCCAGGCTTAAAGAGCACTGCAAACAGCTTAGTATCAAGGGGTATTCAAAGCTGAAAAAAGAGGAGCTGAAGGCGGTGATTCTTGAAGTGGCTCCGGATACCCGCTTCTGGGATCAAATCATCGCTGATGCCGAGGCCAAAGCTACCGTGCTCTCGGGCACAGATATGGAATTGTGTCAGGGGGTGATGGCTTCGGTTCAGGCTCATGAAAAAGCAGCAAAGGCCTTTTCGAAAGGTATAGCCGAGCGATCCATCTACTGGAAAGACCCAGCTACCGGCATTCTTTGTCGTGGCCGTATGGACTACTACCGGGAAGACCTGGGCATTGTTTTTGACCTGAAATCTTGCATGGATGCCCGCTACAGCAAATTTCAGCGGGATATTCTTAACTACCATTATCATCAAAAAGCGGCCTGGTACTTGGCCGGGTGCCGTGCGGTGGGGCTCCCTGCCAATGGTTTTGCCTGGCTGGCCATTGAAAAAGAGCCGCCCTATGCCATTGGTCTGTATATGGCCAGCGATGACATGCTGGCAATGGGGCACTCTGATATGCGGGGGCTTTTGGACCAGTTTGCTGACTGTCAGCAGTCCGGTATCTGGCCCGGTTATTCTGATGAATTTTGCACCATGGAATTGCCTGAATGGGCTCGGGCAGCGTAAGGAGAGACATCATGAAAAGGACAGCAATCAAAAGAAAACAGCCCGAAAAGCAAACCGCACAGTCAGACAAAAATGAGCAGCTCACCATCAAGGATCTGCTGAGAAACAACAAAAACACCATAACTCAGTCGCTGGAAAATACTCCCCTAACACCAGAGCGGCTACTGAATGTTTGTATGACTGAAGTCCGTAAAACACCGAAACTCAGGGAGTGTACACAAACCTCTCTACTGGGTTCAGTCATTCAGGCTGCACAATTGGGGCTGGAACCGGGCTCAGCGCTTGGGCATTGCTACCTGATCCCATTTTATAACCGTAAGCAGAATGCCCTTGAGTGTCAGTTCATGCTGGGCTACAGAGGGATGCTGGCTCTGGCGCGCCGCTCAGGCTCCATCGTCAATATTGAAGCCAGGGTAGTCTTTGCGGCTGATCAGTTTGATTTGTTGTATGGGACAACTACCCAGCTGATCCATAAACCCAAGCTGAACGGTGATCGTGGTGGGGTGATTGGTGTTTATGCCGTAGCTCAACTACAGGGTGGGGGTACTCAGGTGGAATACATGACAGTTGAGGAAATTCTGGCGATTCGGGACAGCTCCAAAGCGAAAGACGACGGCCCCTGGAAAACCCACTTTGAGGAAATGGCAAAAAAGACCGTCGTTCGTCGTCTGTTCAAGTATCTACCGGTATCAGTGGAAGCCCTGACTGCAGTTGGCCTGGATGAACGGGCCGATGCAGGTCTGTCACAGCATAACGATGCCCTGCTCAGGAGCGATGACGGCGGAGTGGTGGTGGATATGGAGACCGGAGAAATCATTGAAGGGGCTGTTACCAGTGCTGCTGATTTGAACAAGGCGCTTTGAATAACTCCTCAACAATAATTAGACATGGGGGATGATTATGTTGAAGTGGGTCAAGCTTAACCGTTATTACGAGTTGTCAGGTGATACCCGTGATGCGTTTTATAAGAAAAAAAGCAAGGGGCTATGGCGAGATGGGCGAGAGTATCGAACCGCGGCCGATGGCGCGACCTGGATCAATCTTGAAGCAGTAGACCAATGGGCATCCAGAAGTAAAAAGACAAGTTAAGTTCTATGACAGGGAGGTCGTATGGATTTATCTCATATTAATTTTCCAACGGGTATCAGCGTCAGAGTATTCTCTCAATCGGTGACCATAAGGATTCAGTTTCATTTTCAGTCTGTTCGGTGTCGTGAAACCTATTGCCGTATTCCTTTTCCTGATGAAACGCTGTCATCAAAAAAAGAGTTTGAAGCATCTGTAAAGCGAAATGTCAGGGCGGCGAATAAACTGAGAGGTAGAATTCTTCACGATATTGATACAGGAACATTCAATTATTCTGATTTTTTTCCTGACTCCAGGTTTGGGAAAAAATTTGGTCATGGGGATTTTGCCAGCAGAACGGTGGGTAATTATCTGCGCTGGTATCTGGAAAGGGCTCGAAAGCTGGTCCGACCTGTTACCCATAAGAATTATAAGAAGATCATCAATAACCAACTCATTCCAGAATTTGGTGAGATTCTAATTAAGGATCTAACGCCCGGTATGCTGAGAGACTGGATTCATCTCCGTAGTCTCCAGTGTAAAAGGAAAACCCTCACCAATATTCTCTCGCCGTTCAAACAGGCATTGGATGATGCTGTGATGGATCGAGCTATTCCTGAAAACCCGCTGCGCCAGATCAGGCTGGATCGCATCATCACAATAGAGTCCCGCCAGAGTGAATTTAAGCCAGATCCTTTTACGGAAGAAGAAATCGAAACTTTGTTAAAGGCTATGGATGGTCAGATACGCAACCTGTTTCAGTTTGCTTTCTACACTGGCATGCGAACAAGCGAACTGATTGCACTGACATGGGACAAGATTGACTTTGTGAACCGTGAGGTTCTGGTGGATGTGGGGATGGTTGATGGCGAAATAGGAAAACTAAAGACGGCCGATAAAGGCGTGAAGTCCCGTAAGATTCTCATGCTGGATCAGGCAAGGGAAGCATTGCTGGCACAAAAGGCGCACACTTTTCTGGAAGGTCAGCATGTTTTTCATTACCCGCACACCAACCGCCCCTGGTTAAACGACAGTCAGATTAGAAAATCTGCCTGGCATCCTGCCATTCGTAAATCCGGCCTCCGTTACCGTAATCCTTACCAAACTCGCCACAGCTATGCTCATATGCTGATCCGTGATAACGAGAACCTCTGGTGGATTGCCAGCCAGATGGGACACACCGGCATCGAAATGCTCAATCGGCACTACGGAGGCTGGATTGAAGAAGCGGCAGAACGGTATCAGCCGAAGTATCGGTTCAATCAAGAATGTTCTCAAAAAATTGCTGAGTAGCCTAATTTTAAAAACTATCTAATAGGTTAATTTTTAGAGAAGTCATCATGATTATTAAAATTCAATTAGCTACGTTACTAATAGCTTTATTACCTATACTAGTCAGTGGTAATGATCGAAAGCCTACCGATTTATCCCAGGATGAAGTGAAAAAATTGCGCCTAAAGAAAGTATTTGAAACCTCTAATGGAGTTGTGTATGTGTATGATGGACAGACACTCGTCTCTTATTTTAAGGGTAGTGGTTGGTCTGTAGATAAGTTACAAGGTATCAGAGTGTCCAAAATCACCAGCCAAAAAGGCACTGACGAATATGACGACGCTTATGCTGCAAGAAAATCTTTTGAAACTATTCTTACCAATCAGAATGAACATTTTAAAGAGTTATATGGAGATATAGTAGTTCCTGAAAAAGAGGATTTGACATATTTTAGTTGGCAGGCTGTTCGACGAGTGAGGTTTATCAAAATAAGCCAGCTTTCAGACAAAGAAATACCAGTTTTTGAATCCGTGCTTATTCTTAATGGTGTGAGTATCGCAGATTTTCAAGTAGATTATGGATATGCTACTGCCGAAGAAAATTCTGAGATAGTAGTAAAACAGTGTAATGGCTCAAATGAAGGGACTAAAGCAGTTAGCGAAGTTGGTCAGGATGAATGGCCCTCTTTGACAGCACCTGGGATACAAGTCAGTAAAGTTAAAGCGTTGACTAAATCTATGTCTGCTATGAGTTATGCTGATAGGCTAAAGCGTACCAAATAATTTTGGTTGGTAATGTTTAAATTCTTTTTGTGAAAAAATTGGGTTAATAGGCTACTGATAAGTATTGGCTGTCATAATGGTTTTACGTCTTGAACTTTGGTTTAGTAAATTAGCTTTTTTTAGCTAGGGTGTCAGTAAAGTGTCTCAATGTATTCTGATGGTTGGTTCTATGTTTGCGAAGCTGTTTAACTGCTCGTTACTCGTTACTCGTTACTCGTTACTCTGACTTTTTTTCTGTCATCTTCTTTGGTTTATGCTGGGGGAGATAAAAAAGATGAGCATATTTATAGATTGAAAAGTCAGGATGAAAATGATCCACAAATATTGATCATGTGTGAAAATAATGATAATGGTTGGACTGTTTTTGCTTTAGCAGATGACTTTCCCATCATTTCTGAACATGTTGTTGCTACGTTTCGTGAAAGAAATACTGTTGTGGATCTCAAGTATGAAGATCAAAAAACCGAGACTTATCAAGTTGATGGTGACTATCAGTTAACAGCAAAATCAAAAAGACTAAAAGCAGCCAACAGAAATTCTGAACCACTGTTGCCTGCCAATGTTTTTTAAAGCAATTTCAAGTGTGCAAAGGATAGGAAGTACTGAAAACCTCTAAAAAAGAGGCTTTCATAAGGTAGAAAGTGGCAGGCCAAGAGGCAAAAAAGAGGCGTAATTTCTGAAAAAGGGGCAAAAGCGGGTCATTCTGAAACCGACTGATGCAGTCTCCAGCAGAAAGGTTTAGCAATAAAAAAGGCCGCAACTCTCTAGAATTGTGGCCTTTTTTCTGCCTGTATCAGTCTGAATTTGTCTCAGTGATACAAGCGGTGTTGGTGGAGGCGGCGGGATTTGAACCCGCGTCCGCCAGTCCTACGCCCTTGGCTCTACATGTTTAGATCCGTCTTTAGGTTAACTCCGAACGACCCAACGGGCAGGGTGAACCGAGCGATCCTGAATTTTTTTAACCCTTCAATCCCAGGCAGACTTCCGTGGCGATCCTGTTTACATTTGCGATCGGTACCAGCCAACAGGCAAATCGGAGCGATCGGTAGCAGACTGTTTTTAGGCAGCCAGAGCTACTTGGTAGTTGTCTTCGTTTGCAACTATAAGGTTTGCAGTGTTTGGATTAACGAGAGCCACTACGCGCTCGACATGCACCTCAGGTTTCGCAACCGTCGTCGAATCCTAATCGCCCCCGGTGAAACCATGGTGCATTTATTCCAAAAAGCGATATAAAAGTCAATATAATATTTCTTTTGATTGTATTTTGAACACATTCATTTGAAGTGGAAGAATGCCTATGAGGTGGGTATGAACTCCCAACAGGATACTGGGAGCGGGCAGTGCTTCTCGCTCCCAGCGTTCCGCGGTTGTCGAAAAAAGCTTTTTTTGCGACAGAGGACCCAGAGTTTTTTTGCTTTTAGATAAAGGCTTTTCTCTGTGCCTCTGTGGTGAACAGAAAAGCTTTTGCAACAGTCTCTCCCCGCTGGGAATACAGATCTAACGTTGCAGTAAGGAATGAGTTGGCGGATATCAACCTATGCGTTCCCAGCGAGACGCTGGGAACGAGTATGGAAGAGTAATGATATTAACTATGGGTTCTTTACTGCTGGAGTCGGTGTGAAGTATGAGTGCATGGCTGTCAGTATTTTGCTGGCCATTTCATAGTGGTCGGACTCCCACAACTGGTCATTGAGAAACTCGCCAGAATAGAATCCTTGATAACCAGTACTCTTAATCCCATCCACCCATTCCTGTAGTGGGATATTGCCTTCACCCGGCAGGTAGCCTCGCAGTTCTCGTTCATCGACCCAGGGAGTTCCTTCTTCAGGGCGTAGGCCATCGGAAAGGTGAACGTTATATATCAGTTCAACAGGTAGCTGTGCTACCTCTGCAGGAGTGGCTCCACGACAGGCCCACAAGTGCCAGGTATCCAGAACAAAACCAAAATTTTCCCGACCTACAGCATCATAAAGGCGGAGATAGTCATCCAGCCTGGCAATGGGGGTCCAAGCAGCACCTTCGTACTGAAAGCGAATATTATATTGTTGGCCAATGTCTGTTATCGTCCGGATATTGTGCGCAGTAATCTGTATGTTATCTTCAATACTCAGGCCGTTAAGTGCTTCAAATGCGTTTAATTGGATAGTGGGCGCGCCAATGGTGCTGGCAAACTGGCAGAGGATTTCAACTTCATTGAATACCTTTTGCTGTGTAGCGCGATCAGTTGCTTCTACAGAGCCAATGATATCAATAGCGGTAGGTTTAATATGCGCCTGATCCAGTAGATGTTTCAGGTTTTCTGCGGTTAAACCAGCATTGATATAACGCCAGAGTTTTTCTGTGTGAATTTCAAGGCCTTCATACCCCGTTTCTTTCGCCAGACGAATATCGCTGATAATGTTATTGTGTAATGAACACATGCCGTGTAATGCAAAAGGCATAGCTCTCCTCCCTTATATTTTTATAAGAAGTTTGATAAGCGGATTTTATAGTCAGGAGTCCGTGTGTAACTATTCAGCCTCCTCAGATTAATCTGGATTTTTCGCGAATTTATGTCATTTTGATATAAACCCTTTTCCAGAAGTTTTCATGACTCAGTTTACTCCCGAAACACAGGCCATTATCTTGCTTCTCGCTGCTGTAGGTGAGCTGGAGTCGAAGGTTTTGAGTCTTGAGGATGAAAACAAGGAGCTTGCTGATAAGCTCAAGATGAATAGTCGTAATAGCAGCAAGCCACCGTCTACAGATGGTTACAATAAGCCCTCATCATCCAAAAACTCAAATGCTGACAGTGAGAATGAGGAAAATCCTGAGTGTGATAGAGAAGATTACAAACCCAATCCCAAAAGCCTGAGGCAAAAGTCAAATAACAGGCCCGGTGGTCAACACGGTCATAAAGGCTCTACGCTGGAGCAAACTGAGGAACCAGACCATATCCGGCATCACTCGGTTAAAAACTGCGTACTTTGCCATCAGTCGCTTCTTTCTATCAAAGTAACCGACGTTGTTGAACGTCAGGTATTTGATCCAGGACGTTTTGGCCGTTTCGAAGTAACGGCGCATGTGGCTGAAGTCAAAGAATGCCCATGCGGACATGCTAATCAAGCATGCTTTCCTAAGGGTGTTGACTCGTATGTGCAGTATGGTCCGGTCACTCAAGCACTGGCTGTTTATCTGTATCAATACCAGTTAATGCCGTACAAGCGCATTTCACAATTCTTTTTCGATATTTTTGGTCTTGAAGTTAGTCCCGGTTCAATCTGTACTTTTCAGGCAAATGCCTACGACCGTCTGGCTAGCACAGAGGCAGCAATTGCTAACGCCTTAAAAAAAGTGCCAGTTGCAGGTGCTGACGAAACAGGCATGAGAGTGAAGGGCTCTTTATGGTGGCTGCATGTCGTTCGTTCCGAGGAGTGGACATACTACCACCTTGACCCCAGTAAAGGTCATGAAGCTATTGAGGCAATGGGAGTGTTACTGGTATTTGCCGGTATACTTGTGCATGACCATTATAAAGTCTACTTTCGCTACGCAGCCATCCATGTGCTCTGTAACGCCCATCACTTAAGGGAGTTGCAGGGGGTTGTTGACAGAGATTGCAATTATCTTGCAGCCCGGCTTCAACGCTTGTTAAGGCTGGCTTGCCATCTTAGGAAAGGGTTCAAAAAGCTTGGCATGAAGGCTATGCCGGAAATTATCCGCAAGCGTATCGACTCGCTTTTCGAGCGTACGGCTAAAAAAGCACAGCTCGAAGAAGCCGAGTACATGGAGCGACGACGTCAACGCCTTGGAGAGGATAAAGTCAGAAACACCAAAGCCTTTAACCTCTTCAAGCGACTGGTGGAGTTTAAAGAAGAAACCTTGAGATTCATGACTGATTTTGACATCCCCTTCGATAATAACGGCAGTGAGCAGGATGTTCGCAACGGCAAGGTAAAGCAGAAAATATCTGGCTGTTTCAGAAGTGAAAAAGGGGCTAAATGGTACTGCCGGATACGGAGTTATGTTTCATCGGCGAGAAAGCAGGGTGAGAATGTTTTCGAAGCCCTGCTTATAGCTATGAAGAATTACGACAACCTTCCTTTACTGGGTGCTGAATAGTTACGTCCGTGTACTGACTAGCTTATTTATGTTGTTTCAGGAGGGACACTACACCAGATCAGATGTAGTGTATAAAGAGGAGAAATAAGAAATACAGATTTAAAAAGCTTTAAGTTGACAGCAATCAGCATTCAGACTTTATTTGTTGCCCGCTGCCCGCTGCCCGCTGCCCGCTGCCCGCTGCCCGCTGCCCGCTGATTTGTCAGCCTTTCCGCATAATCCGTTGTTTTTCAATGTTCCACTCGCGCTGCTTGGTGGCGGCTCGCTTATCAAACTCTTTTTTGCCTCGAGCTAGGGCAATCTGGCATTTAATCAGGTGTTTTTTCCAGTACAGCTTGGTGGCAATACAGGTGTGACCGGTTTGTTGTGTCGTTGAAAACAGCTTAGCGAGCTCTTTTCTATGGAGTAACAGTTTTCGATCCCTCAGTGGATCGGCTATGACGTGGGTGGATGCGGTATCAAGTGGGGTGATTTGAGCACCAATCAACCAGGCTTCTCCATCTTTCAATAAGACGTAGCTGTCCACTAGTTGAACCTTGCCAACCCGGAGGCTTTTTACCTCCCAACCGGAAAGGGCAACGCCCGCTTCGAAAATCTCGTCGATGTGGTAGTCGTGACGAGCTTTTTTGTTAATGACGATCGAAGAATCGCCTTTTTTACCTTTTTTTGAACTCTTAGCCATGGCGCGGATTATAGGAGCCAGTCAGTGAGATGTCACTGATGGGTGAATAGAAAGCCTTTCTAAGCCAGAAGTTTCTGTGTTTGTCTGTCTCTTAACTGCTGATAAATTGCCAGTACACCCTCGGTGTTTCAAGCCCGGAGCTCTTAAGCAGAAAGCTGATTAGAAGTAGGCCATGAAATCAATTTTTAAGGGGTGAATATTCCTGCAAATAAAGGATTAGTCAAACTGAAATAACTTTATTGCACGCTTGGTAAGTAAAAGCTGTTGAGCCTTTTCGGTAAACCGATACAATGATGCCTCGACCCATTTCCGGGTTTTTCAGCCTTTTTACGTTGTAAGAGCCTGTCTATGACATTTGCTCAGGTCGAAAAAAGTGATAATGCAGCGCTGTTTTTCTCTTTGTTTTGTTGCATAGAGCTATGGGCTGTATTTAACCCAAAAATTCTAAAAACACCACTGGATTACCTTCTTATTCGCTTCTGTAAAGAGATTATAGACAGACTTTGATAGGGGCTGTCTGTGCCTTTATGAGTGCTTGTGTTGAATTGAGGAGACTCATGTCTGGAAAAAATCCTGCTGTATCAAACAAAACCTGGAGAAATCGCTGGACTTTTATGCTGGCAGCTGCGGGTTCGGCCATTGGTTTAGGCAATATCTGGAAGTTTCCATACATTACTGGTGAATATGGTGGAGGCGCTTTTGTTCTGGTTTATCTTCTCTGTATTGCTGTTATGGGTATTCCACTGCTTATGGCAGAAACAGCGATTGGGCGATATAGCCGTCTCAGTCCTCTAAATGGTATGAAAAAAATTACCGGTGAGCTTGGAGCTTCGCGCTTATGGCAAGTGATTGCCTGGATGGGCATGCTGTCCGGTTTTCTGATTCTTTCTTTTTATAGTGTCATAGCCGGCTGGTCTTTATCTTATGCATGGGATGTTCTGACAGGCGTCTTTAGTGGAATGAATGCTGCTCAGGTGGGGGCTGAATTTTCTGAATTGACAGCTTCTGCTCCTCGTCAGATTCTATGGCATACGGCTTTTATGCTGATCACTTTGCTGATTACTGCCAGAGGTATTCATAAGGGGTTGGAGAAAGGCCTCCAGGTTATGATGCCCGCATTATTTGTCCTATTGCTGGTGATGCTGGGGTATAGCATGCTGGAAACGGGTGAATTTATGCGCGGCTTGCGTTTTATGTTCAGTGTCGATTTCAGTAAATTGAGTGCTGAGGCTATTCCGGCAGCATTGGGGCAGGCATTTTTTACTCTCAGTTTGGGAATGTGCGCCATCATGGCATATGGTGCCTATATGCCATCGAGTAACTCCATCGCGCGTACAGCATTTAATGTGGCCATTCTTGATACTGTTATGGCTATTGTTTCTGGCCTGATTGTCTTTCCTATTGTATTTGCCTATGGCCTTGAGCCTTCTGCTGGTCCTGGTTTGTTATTTGTTTCCTTGACGGCGGCTTTTGCCAATATGCCTATGGGAGAACTGTTTGGATTTTTATTTTTTGTTTTGGTGGGTATTGCTGCGTTAAGTTCGGCGATATCACTACTGGAACCAGTTGTGTCCTGGATTACTGAAAGGACGGTAATGACCCGGACGGTTGCGACGGTATTTATGTCAGTGGCAGTCTGGATTGTTGGCTTGGGTAGTGTTTTATCTTTTACTGGTGAGCTGAGTATAACCTTCTGGGGTAAAAACTTTTTTGAACTGGTGGATTTTCTGACCAGTAGCATACTCCTGCCCTTGGGTGGTGTTTTGATAGCTATTTTTGCAGGCTGGATTATGAAGCGTTCGGTGATTATGAATGAACTGGCGCTTGATGTTGGTCTTTTCAATCTTTGGCGAGCATTAATTCGAGTGATTGTGCCTGTCTGTGTATTGGTTGTTCTGGTAACGACTGTTTTTTAGGTTGTTTTTATAGAACAGCCGACCTGTCTCTAAGGCGGCTGTTCTGGTTATTTAGAAGAGATGAGTGCTGTGAGAGGTTTCAGCCCACATGAGCACCGATAAATAATATTTTCTGTTATGCTATCGCCTCTTAACTGTTGAGAAAGCTGTAAACTAGCCCATGCCAAAGATCGCTCGTTCTGCTCTGGTCATGTTTCCTGCACAAGCCATGTATGATCTGGTAAGTGATGTTGAGTCTTACCCTGAATTTCTTCCCTGGTGTGAAGACGCTAAAGTCTTGAAAAAAGAGGGAGAGCTGGTAGAGGCTGCTCTGGTTATTGCCAAAGGGCGAATAAGGCAGGCATTTTCTACGCGAAACCGTATGAACTACGGTGTGTCCATTGAGATGGATTTGCTTGAGGGGCCTTTTTCAAAATTGACTGGGCAGTGGCATTTTAAACCGCTGGGTCCGGAAGGCTGCAAAGTTTCTTTGGAAATGGATTTTGAGGTCTCCAGCAAATTGCTGCGGGCCACGTTGGGTTCTATGTTTGGGCAGGTAATGAACACCATGGTGGATGCGTTTTCCCAGCGAGCGGAGCATGTTTATGGCTGAACAGCAAAATGTGAGCATGATAAATATTGAGGTGGCTTATGCCCTGCCTTCAAGCCAAAAGATTTTGCGGCTGAAAGTTGCTGAAGGAACAACTGTTTTTGAAGCAGCTGAGCGTTCGGATATTGTTAAATATTTTCCTGAAATCGATTTAACATCAGCAAAGCTGGGGCTGTTTGGTAAAGCTGTTGCCAGACCCCAAGACCAGAAGGTTAATGAGGGGGACAGAATCGAGATCTATCGCCCTCTTATTGCTGATCCCAAAGAAGTCAGAAAAAGGCGTGCTGAACAGGCCCGGCTTAAGAAACAGGGGTAATAGCCATAAAGCGTTCGTTATGGCTTACATATCCACTCAGCTTTATAGGGCTTCTTCCCCTGGTTTCAGGTCACCCTTAATGGAAGCCAGCCGATCATTTTCAAAAAAGATGGTCAGGGTCTTCTGGGTACGTTTCTTGCCACCAGGCTGGATACTGTATACATAGTCCCAACGATCCTGGTTGAAAATATCATCCAGTAAGGGCGTACCCATAACATACTGGACCTGATTTCGGGTCATGCCTGGTCGTAACTGGTCAACCATCTCCTGGGTGATAACATTGCCTTGCTGGATGTCAATTTTGTATGCACCCGGAAAACTGATAAGTTTTGAGCCGCTTTCGGTGGAGCTGGCGCATCCGGCCAGTAATGCGGCTGAGATTACTACTGCGGTAAAGACCGGAGGTTTTTGCATCGCTTTCAGACTTCCACTATCTTTTTTGCTCGAAAATGAATTACTCACATTAAAATGAGATAATAGCAGGGTTCTTCTGCTAAAGGTTAGGGAAACGTGTTGGAAAATCAAGAGTTGCGAAAAGCGGGCCTTAAAGTCACCCTGCCACGTGTGAAGATTCTGCAGATATTGGAGAGCGCTCGGGGTCGTCATATGAGTGCTGAAGATGTCTACAAGGCTTTGCTGGATGCCGAGGAGGATGTGGGCCTTGCTACAGTCTATCGGGTATTGACTCAGTTTGAAGGTGCGGGATTAGTTGTTCGCCATAATTTCGATAGTGGGCATTCTGTCTTTGAGTTATCCAGGGGTGAGCATCATGACCATATGGTTTGTGTTGAGTCAGGTGACATCGTAGAGTTTATTGATGAGCAGATAGAAAAGCGTCAGCGCGAAATTGTTGAGAAGCATGGCTTTGAACTGGTCGATCATAATCTCGTGCTCTATGTGCGCCCTAAAAAAAAGTCATAAATTATTATTACATTAGTTGAGCAAGTCATAGTGGCATTGTTTTTATCAATAACTGACTAAAACAATGCCTACTGCTCACTTATTGGCAGATTCAGGCATAGCCAAGCATTTCGCGGGCATGGGCAATGGTTGATTTTGTTATCTCTACACCGCCAAGCATCCGGGCTACTTCCTGAATTCTTATATCGCCTGAAAGTGATGTAATATTCGTGCTGGACTTAGATCGCCCTACTTTCTTGTTAACGTGTAAATGCTGATGCCCTTGCGATGCGACCTGGGGCTGATGGGTAACACATAACACCTGTCCTTTCTTGCCAATCTCACTAAGCATATTGCCAACGATCTCAGCAGTTCCACCGCCAATACCAACATCCACTTCATCAAAAACCAGCGTAGGGGTATGGGACGTTTGGGCGGTTGCTACCTGAATGGCGAGGCTGATACGAGACAATTCTCCCCCGGAGGCAACTTTAGCCAGTGCGCGTGGTGGTTGACCGGGGTTGGTTGTGACTAAAAATTCAATGTCTTCCTGGCCTGTTGTACAGGGTATTTGGTTAAGGCGAGGGGTTAAGGCAACTTTAAACAGACCTTTGTGCATACCGAGCATTTTAATCCGGGCTGCAATGTCTTTTTCCAGTTTGAGTGCTGCTTTTTGGCGTTTTCTTGAAAGTTTTCCAGCTTGCTCATTGTATTGCTGCAAAAGATCGTTCAACTGGTTTTCAAACTCTGCTGTTAGCTCATCATGGCATTGGAGTTTTTCCAGTTCATTGGCCAGTGACTGTTGTTTTTCAAGTAACTCGTCTGGTTGAATTCGGTGTTTTCGGGCAAGATCATAAATCGCGCTGAGGCGTTCCTCAATAATCATGATGCGTTGGGGGTCAGCATCGAAGTGATCAATAAAGTGATTGATTTCACCAATGGCTTCCTCGACCTGAATCTGGGCCGATGCCAGCATATCGATAGATTGTGTGATTTCTGGCTGATCAAGGCTTAATTCGCTAAGGCTGTTAATGCAAAGAGAGAGCTGTTGCAATACATTGCCAGACTCACTCTCAGAGCAAATGGTGTTGACCTGGTGGCAGGTAGCTAATGTTGCTGTAGCATTGGTTAGCTTTCTATGGTCACTTTCAAGTTCATGAATTTCGCCTTCAGATAACCCCAGTTGTTCGAGTTCTTCAAGCTGATAGGAAAGCAGTTGTAAGCGTTCATGCTGCTCTTTCTTTTGAGAAACGATCGTATCAAGTTCTTCCTGCTTTTTTATGTATGTCATGGCAATGTCTGAGACTTTGGCTGCCAGGGGGGGGGTACCGGCAAAATCGTCCAATAGTATGCGATGATTACTCTTTTTTAGCAGAGACTGATGTTCGTGCTGGCTGTGAATATCAATTAACAACTCTCCAATCACCTTCAGGTTGGCCAGGGTTGAAGGTGTGCCATTGATATAACCACGGGAACGCCCCTCTTTGGTAATAACCCTGCGCAGGATGCATTCATTATCCGTAGCAAGGTCATGCTCTTCCAGCCACTTTTTTGCTGTGGGACATTGGTTTAAGTCAAAGCTTGCTCTTATGTCAGCACGTTCGCTACCAGCTCGGACAGTATCCGTATCTGCCCTGTCGCCTATTGCCAGTCCCAGTGCATCCAGCAGGATGGATTTGCCGGCACCTGTTTCACCAGTAATAGCGGTCATTCCAGATGCGATATCCAGATCCAGTTGTTCAACAATGGCGTAGTTGCTGATAGAAAGTTGAGTCAGCATATAGGGTTCCTGGCTATCTTTGCCCTAGCTGATGTCAACAGAATCTAGGGGTTAATGGTCTTTTTACCGTTTAATTGAACTGTTTATTTATACAGTATCTTGATCGGCTGGCACGGTAAAGAATTTTAGCGTGAGCATTGAGTTTTTTGCACCTGAGTGTTTTTCCCTTGAATCGTGTTTCTATGTCCCCATATAGCATTCATCAAGTTAAATGTGAGCCTGCCAGCGCCCTTGTGCAGGCCAGAGAATCCGGAGAATCGGAATGACTGTAGAAAATGGTAAGGCAGAAGAGCAGCTCCAGTCTGCTGAAGAAGTGGTGATTGAGAAAGAAACACCTGAGCAGACTGAAAATCCTGTGCTGGAAGAGGGCGAAGCCCAGGAAGCCTCTGCAGCTAAGCAAGGCGACTCCGACTGGCAACAGAAAATCGAGGCATTAACCGGAGAGCTGGATAAAGCTAAAGACCTGGCTCTTCGTGCGCAAGCTGAGATGCAAAATATTAAAAGGCGTGCAGAACAGGATGTTGAAAAAGCGCACAAATATGCACTGGACAAGTTTGTTGAGTCCTTGCTGCCGGTTGTAGACAGTCTGGAGAAAGGGATTGAGAGTGCTTCCCAGGCAGAAAATAACAGCCATGATGCGATGAAAGAGGGCATGGAGCTTACTCTTAAGCTGCTCCTGGATACGTTAAACCGATTCAAGGTTCAGCAAATGAATCCAGAGGGTGAACCCTTTGACCCCAACTTCCACCAGGCCATGTCCATGGTACCTAATCCGGAAGTTGAGCCAAATACCGTTATGACTGTTTTCCAGAAGGGCTACACATTAAATGAGCGGGTTGTCCGCCCTGCTATGGTAGTCGTTTCCAAGAGTGCATGAGAAACGGCTGTAATGCCGGTTATTTTTTCTGCAAGTGCCTTGCGGAAAATAAATAGCAAAATAGGTACAAGGAGCACCCTTGAAAAATAATCAGGTGCTCCCATATAGAACTCAAAGGCCGTGATTTCAGGCGCAACCAAAAGCGCAGCAGGCGGTGGAATTCAGATAATAGAGCTCTGCAGGTCAGGGCGGTGGAGACATTCAGAAATGGGCAAGATAATCGGTATTGACCTGGGTACAACCAACTCCTGTGTGGCAATTCTGGACGGTGAAAAGTCCAAGGTGCTGGAAAACGCAGAAGGTGCTCGTACTACGCCTTCCATCATTGCATTCACTGATGATGGTGAAACCCTGGTAGGTCAGCCTGCCAAGCGTCAGGCTGTTACCAATCCAGACAATACCCTGTTCGCCATCAAGCGACTGATCGGCCGTCGTTTTAAGGATGATGTCGTACAGAAAGATATCCAGATGGTGCCCTATAAGATTACCGAAGCTGACAACGGTGATGCCTGGGTTGAAGTTAAAGGCGACAAAAAAGCACCACCCCAGATTTCTGCAGAAATTCTGAAGAAGATGAAGAAAACTGCTGAAGACTATCTGGGTGAAGCCGTAACTGAAGCGGTTATTACTGTACCTGCATACTTTAATGACTCCCAGCGCCAGGCAACCAAGGATGCTGGCCGTATTGCTGGTCTGGATGTCAAGCGTATCATCAACGAGCCCACAGCTGCTGCCCTTGCTTACGGCATGGACAAGAGAAAAGGTGATCAGACTGTAGCGGTATACGACCTGGGTGGTGGTACTTTCGATATCTCCATTATTGAAATTGCTGATGTTGATGGTGAGCACCAGTTTGAGGTGTTGGCTACCAATGGTGATACCTTCCTGGGTGGTGAAGATTTCGACATGCACCTGATTGAGTATCTGGCTGATGAGTTCAAGAAAGACCAGGGTATTAACCTGAAAGGTGATCCACTGGCCATGCAGCGTTTGAAAGAAGCTGCTGAAAAAGCCAAAATTGAACTGTCTTCTGCCCAGCAAACTGATGTTAACCTGCCATACATCACTGCAGATGCTACAGGTCCAAAGCACCTGAATGTTAAAGTGACCCGTGCCAAACTGGAATCTCTGGTTGAAGCTTTGGTAGAGCGCTCCCTGACTCCTTGCGCGACTGCTCTGAAAGATGCTGACCTGGATATGTCTGACATTGACGAAGTCATCCTGGTGGGTGGTCAGACCCGTATGCCTCTGGTTCAGGAGCGTGTGGCCAAGTTCTTTGGTAAAGAGCCACGTAAAGACGTAAACCCTGATGAAGCGGTTGCAATGGGTGCTTCTATCCAGGCTGCGGTACTGGCGGGTGATGTTAAAGACGTTCTGCTGCTGGACGTAACTCCGCTGACTCTGGGTATTGAAACCATGGGTGGCGTGATGACTGCCCTGATCGACAAGAACACCACTATTCCGACCAAAAAGTCTCAGGTGTTCTCTACTGCGGATGATAACCAGACTGCAGTAACTATCCATGTTTGTCAGGGTGAGCGTAAGCAGGCTGGTAATAATAAGTCTCTGGGCCGTTTTGACCTGGCTGATATTCCTCCAGCACCTCGTGGTATGCCCCAGATTGAAGTGAGCTTCGACCTGGATGCCAACGGTATTTTGAATGTATCTGCCAAAGATAAGGCGACTGGTAAAGAACAGTCTATCGTGATCAAGGCTTCCAGTGGTCTGTCTGATGACGAAATCGACAGCATGGTTAAAGATGCAGAAGCTAATGCTGCTGAAGACAAGAAGTTTGAAGAGCTAGCAGCTGCCCGCAATGCTGGTGACGGTCTGGTTCATGCCACTCGCAAGACATTGGAAGAAGCTGGCGACAAGGCAACAGAAGAAGAAAAGACCGCTATCAACAAGGCTATTTCTGAGCTGGAAGAAGCCCTCAAGGGTGATAACAAGGACGACATTGAAGCCAAAACCAAAGCGCTTTCTGATGCGTCTGGCAACCTGGCTCAGAAAATGTATGCTGAAGCAGCTCAACAGCAGCAGGGGCAAGCTCAACAAGAAGGTGATAGCACCAAGGCTGAATCTGGCCGTGCTGATGACGCTGTAGATGCTGAGTTCGAAGAAGTAAAAGACGAGAAGAAATGATTCGATATCACTCCTGACGGATGATGTTGTAATTGCAGACGCGCGGGAGTTTCTCCCGCGTTGTTGTGTCTGACAGTCAGAAAAATAGTCATAAGCCGTTTATTGAAGTAATGGCTATGGCGGCCGTACTCAGACGTTATCATTGCCCGTTAAATTGCCTGGGCGATAAGGACTGAACTATCACGGTTAATCAATCTGCTGCTATTCCGGCTACAACGAAAGGCTTGGGATAATTTAGGTTTCAGGGTTTTACTTATGGCAAAACGCGACTATTACGAAGTGCTGGGTGTTCAAAAGGGCGCGTCAGACAAGGAAATTAAAAAGGCCTACCGCCGGATGGCCATGAAGTATCACCCTGATCGTAATCCGGATGATAAAGAAGCAGAAGAGCACTTCAAAGAAGTAAATGAGGCTTTTGAAGTACTCTCGGACAGCCAGAAACGCGGTGCTTATGATCAGTATGGTCATGCTGGTGTTGACCCAAATATGGGGGGCATGGGTGGTGCTGGTGGTTTTGGTGCCGGTAATTTCAGTGATATTTTTGGTGACGTTTTTGGCGATATCTTTGGTGCGGGCGGTGGTGGCCGCTCTCACAGTAGCGTTCAGCGTGGTGCCGATTTGCGTTATCAGCTGGAGCTGAGTCTCGAAGAGGCAGTTAAGGGGACTTCCAAAAAGATTCGCATACCCACTCTGGTTGAATGTAAAGAGTGTGAAGGTTCAGGCGCCAAAAAAGGCACTACGCCAGTTGGTTGTACCACCTGTGGCGGTGTTGGTCAGGTGCGGATGCAGCAAGGCTTCTTTTCTGTTCAGCAAACCTGCCCTGAATGTCATGGTAGTGGCAAAATGATTAAAGACCCCTGCCATGGTTGTCATGGCGAAGGTCGAATACAGGAATATAAAACCCTCTCTGTAAAAATTCCTGCGGGTGTTGATACAGGTGACCGGATTCGTCTGGCAGGTGAAGGTGAAGCCGGTATTAACGGTGGGCCTGCCGGTGATCTGTATGTGCAGATCAGTGTTGCTGATCACCCTATTTTTCAGCGCGATGGCAAGCATCTTTACTGTGAAGTGCCTATTACTTTTGTGGATGCAGCACTGGGCGGTGAGCTGGAGGTTCCAACTCTCGATGGCCGGGTTAAATTAAAAGTGCCTACAGAAACACAGACAGGTAAGCTGTTCCGACTTCGAGGGAAAGGTGTAACACCTGTTCGAGGTGGTTCTGCCGGGGATTTGATGTGCCGGGTAGTGGTGGAAACACCGGTGAAATTGACAGAACAGCAAAAGGAATTGTTGAGAGAGTTGCAGAAAACCTTCGAGAATGAGGGTGAAGACAGGCAATCACCTAAAAAGACATCTTTCTTTGAAGGTGTTAAGCGATTTTTTGATGATATGACCTCTTAATCCTGATCGAATGGATGCCCCTGTTTAGGGGCATTTTTTTATCTAAATCTGAAGCATCTTCTGTTTATTGGTAAAAGGAGTTAACAGCTTTATTGCAAAATAGATTGATGATTATTAACTGCTTACCAAGGGCGAAAGTCTGGATTATCGAGCAAATAATAATTTAGTTCTGAATCGAGTGTATCTCATCAGATTTTGAGTTGAGTGCTAGTCCTCAGAAACTGTTAATGAATCGATGTCCATTCCTTGATGTCCTGGAGGCATATTGCCTTTGAGTTTTATCATCAGGCGCAGGTCGTTAGATGATGATGCGTGTAATAGCGCTGTGTCATAAGTTATCTTCCCTGATTCATACAAGTCATACAAAGACTGATCAAATGTTTGCATGCCCTGTTCTCTGGATTTGGTCATAACTTCCCTGAGTTCATCAATCTGCCCTTGTTTTATGAGGTCAGCCACTCGAGGTGTATTCAAGAGTATTTCTACTGCCGGGAAGACTCTGTCTTTATTCTTCGATTCAATAAGCTGCTGACCAATAATCGCTCTGGTGTTAAGTGACAGATCCATTAACAGTTGTTGATGCTGTTCCTGTGGAAAGAAGTGAATAATGCGTTCAAGGGCTTGGTAGGTATTGTTTGCGTGAAGGGTTGCCAGACAAAGGTGACCGGTTTCGACGCTGGTAAGGGCATGCTTCATAACTGTTGTGGAGCGTATTTCTCCAATAACAACAACATTGGGTGCCTGTCTTAAGGCATTGGCCAGCCCTTCTTCAAAACTAAGAGTATCAAGCCCAACGTCGCGCTGCGTAATGATGCAGTTGTTATGTTCATGGATGTACTCAATGGGGTCTTCAATGGTAATAATATGACCGGAACCTGAGAGGTTGCGTTGGCCTATCAGTGCTGCCATCGACGTTGTTTTCCCGGAACCCGCGGCCCCTACAAAAAGAATAAGGCCTTTGGGCTGCAATGCCTGCTCACCAAGATGTACAGGAATACCAAGCTCAGAAAGAGTAGGAATTTTAGTGTGGATTCGCCGGACGACCATACCGGGTTCACCTTTCTGGTAAAAAGCGCTGATACGAAAGCGGCCAATATTATCCAGATGAATGGCGTAATTGCTTTCATGGTTTTTGTTGAAGTTGTTATAGCGTCTATCATCCATAACACTTTTAATCGCTTGGTCTGCTTGCTCTTTTGTCAGTGCCTGCTTGGTAATAGGGGTGATTTGATTGTTGAGTTTCAGGCAGGCCGGATAACCTACGGTAATAAAAAGCTCTGAGCCATTTTTGTCTGCAAGTAGTTTTAAGGCTTTATGAATATCCATGAATGGTTCCGTCGACGATTAAGAACAGCTGGTTTTTTTATTGTTCTTGTTGTTTAGGATGTCGGCGCTAGACTTTCAGGGTTGAGGAGTGTTTGTTAACGTTTGTGGCTTATCGGATAACTGTCTGGATATCACTATGATTAGAGTAGCTGTCGTTGGCGCGGCTGGAAGAATGGGACGAATGTTGATTGAGGCTCTTGCCACAGATAAGCAGGCTCAACTAAGTGCGGCGATTATTCCTGCTGATAGCAGCTTGTTAGGGGGGGATGCAGGTGAACTAGCTGGTGTCGGACGTTTGGGGGTGCCTTTAACAGCAGGCTTGGAAACGTGTATAAGTGAAGTGGATACTGTTATAGATTTTACGATACCAGCTTATACCATTGAAAATATAGCCCTTTGTGTCCGTCATAAAAAAAACATGGTTATTGGTACTACGGGTTTTGATGAAGCGCAAAAGCAGGTACTGGCAAAGGCAGCTGAGCAGATTCCTGTGGTCTTTGCGCCTAATATGAGCATAGGTGTAAACCTGGTGTTTAAGTTGTTGGAAACAGCTGCAAAAATTCTGGATGAAGATGCTGATATTGAGGTGGTTGAAGCCCATCACCGAAACAAAGTAGATGCACCTTCAGGAACAGCGCTCAAAATGGGAGAAGTGGTTGCAGAGGCGACGGGGCGGAAGTTTACCGATTGTGCAATATATGGCCGGGAAGGTTACACGGGGGTTCGCGACCAGGAAACTATTGGCTTTGCTACCATTCGAGCTGGTGATGTGGTGGGGGACCATACTGTTCTATTTGCCTGTGAAGGAGAGCGGGTTGAAATTACCCATAAGGCCAGTAATCGAATCATCTATGCCCGTGGAGCCATGAGGGCTGTGAGATTTCTCATGAATAAAAAAACGGGTTTTTATGATATGCAGGACGTTTTAGGTCTAAAGTAAGGATTCTGGCTAAAGAAGCACGATTGTTGTATTGTGTTATGTTAAGAATATTTCTGGTGTTACTGTTGTCTTTATGATTGAATTGAAAAAATTTGCCTTAATTTTGTTGCATTGGTTGCAGCAAGCTAAATGAGCGAGATGGTTGCACCAGCATCTCGCTTTTTTTGGGCCTGAAGCTCGTAAAATAATCTTAGAAGTGAGTAGAGTGGGAGGATCCTTTGACTAAGAAAGCCATTCTAGCTCTGGAAGACGGTAGTATCTTTCGGGGCATCGCCATTGGGGCTGATGGTGAGGCCTGTGGTGAAGTTGTTTTTAACACCGCCATGACAGGCTATCAAGAAATACTCACCGACCCTTCTTATTCCCGCCAGATCGTTACTCTCACCTATCCCCATATTGGCAATACAGGTATTACCCCCCTTGATCAGGAATCAGAATTTATTCATGCAGCAGGCTTGGTAATAAGAGACTTGCCTTTGGTAGCGAGTAACTGGCGTTGTCGACAACCGCTGGATGAATACCTGAAAGCCTCCAACACTGTTGCTATTGCAGCAATCGATACCCGAAGGTTAACGAGAATACTAAGGGAAAAAGGCGCGCAAAAAGGATGTATTTATACCGGGGAGATAGATGATGCCCTTGTTATAGAAAAGGTTGTGGAAAAAGCCCGGCAAACCCAGGGACTAAAAGGTATGGACCTGGCCAGAGAAGTTACTGCTGTCCGCCCTTATGAGTGGGTAGAGGGGGTTTGGGATCTTGAGTCAGACGATCATAATAAATGCACAAAGTTTCCCTGGCACGTTGTAGCTTATGATTTTGGTGTTAAGCAAAATATTTTACGGATGTTGGCTGAAAGAGGTTGCCGTTTGACGGTTGTGCCTGCGACAACGCCTGCAAGCGATGTGCTTGCCCTAAAGCCTGATGGTGTCTTTCTATCGAATGGCCCCGGAGATCCGGAGCCATGTTCCTACGCCATAAATGCAATTAGGGAAATTTTGACGACCCGGCTGCCTGTTTTTGGTATCTGCCTGGGCCATCAGTTGCTTGCCCTTGCCAGCGGTGCAAAAACAGAAAAAATGAAGTTTGGTCATCACGGAGCCAACCACCCGGTTCAGGATCTCGATACGGGTCAGGTGATGATTACCAGTCAAAATCATGGTTTTGCTGTTTCTCAACAGGATATGCCGGAATGTTTGCGTACTACCCATAAATCACTATTTGACGGCAGCCTTCAGGGAATTGAACGGGTTGATACACCGGCATTCAGTTTTCAGGGGCACCCAGAAGCCAGTCCAGGTCCTCATGATGTAACAGGATTGTTTGACCGATTTATTGGGTTGCTGGAACAAAGTCCGAAAATGGCTTGAAACAGACTCAGTATGACAAATAATTTTCAGGATTGATGCGAGAACAAAGATGCCAAAACGAACCGATATAGAAAGCATCCTGATTCTGGGTGCTGGTCCGATTGTTATCGGTCAGGCCTGTGAGTTTGACTACTCGGGTGCTCAAGCCTGCAAGGCTCTGAAAGAAGAAGGTTACCGGGTCATACTGGTGAATTCTAATCCTGCCACCATTATGACCGACCCCAGTATGGCTGATGCTACATACATTGAGCCAATTCGATGGGAAACGGTTGAAAAGATAATTGAGAAAGAGAAGCCACATGCCATTTTGCCTACCATGGGGGGACAAACAGCTCTGAATTGTGCGCTGGATTTATGTCATAAAGGCATTTTAGCCAAGCATAAAGTGGCAATGATTGGTGCTCATCGCGAAGCCATTGATAAAGCTGAGGACCGGGAACTGTTTGACAGGGCCATGAAAAATATTGGCCTGGAAACGCCTAACTCAGGCATTGCCCATTCGATGGATGATGCCTTTGCTGTTCTAGAGCAAGTTGGTTTTCCATGTATTATCAGGCCCTCTTTCACCATGGGCGGGAGTGGTGGTGGGATCGCGTACAACCGTCAAGAATTTGAAGAGATCTGCAAAAGAGGGCTGGATCTTTCGCCAACCAATGAGCTGTTAATTGATGAGTCTCTGATCGGTTGGAAAGAGTATGAAATGGAAGTCGTTCGCGATAAAAATGACAACTGCATTATCGTTTGTTCCATTGAAAATTTTGACCCCATGGGGGTTCACACCGGTGACTCTATCACTGTTGCTCCTGCTCAGACGCTAACCGATAAGGAATATCAGATTATGCGTAATGCTTCTGTGGCAGTATTGCGTGAAATTGGCGTCGAAACTGGTGGGTCAAATGTGCAATTTGGGATCTGCCCAGATACTGGTCGCATGGTTGTGATCGAAATGAACCCCAGGGTATCGAGATCATCAGCTCTGGCCTCAAAAGCCACTGGTTTTCCTATTGCCAAAGTCGCAGCAAAGCT
Source organism: Endozoicomonadaceae bacterium (assembly GCA_965224475.1). GTDB lineage: Bacteria > Pseudomonadota > Gammaproteobacteria > Pseudomonadales > Endozoicomonadaceae > Endonucleibacter. The sequence continues at coordinate 76,301 of CBDCZK010000010.1, forward strand.
TGCAGTAGGCTATACCCTGGATGAGTTGCGTAATGATATTACGGGAGGGGTTGTACCTGCGTCATTTGAACCTGCCATTGACTATGTTGTCACCAAGATCCCCCGTTTTGCCTTTGAAAAATTTCCCCAGGCTGATGCACGGTTAACCACTCAGATGAAATCTGTTGGAGAAGTGATGGCGATAGGTCGTACTTTCCAAGAGTCAGTCCAGAAGGCGCTTAGAGGTTTGGAAACCGGAGTGGTAGGTTTTGATCCTATCGTTGACCCATGTCAGGAAGGTGCACATGAGTCAGTCAGGATTGAGTTGATCACGCCTGGTGCAGATCGAATTTATTATGTTGCTGATGCGTTTCGGTTAGGCATGTCAGTGGAAGAGGTCTTCCAAGCTTGTAAGATAGATCCCTGGTTTTTGGTTCAGATTCAGGATTTGATCAAGGATGAGCGAGCTCTGGAAAATAAGGCATTGCATCAGCTTGAGAGTGATGAACTATTCAGGCTCAAGCAAAAAGGGTTCAGTGATGCCCGTTTAGGCCAGCTACTAAATGTCAGTGAGTCAGATGTGCGTCGTTATCGGCTTGAGTTAGGCCTCCACCCTGTTTATAAACGGGTTGATACCTGTAGTGCAGAGTTTGCATCAACCACGGCTTACATGTATTCGACCTATGAAGAAGAGTGTGAAGCTGAACCTTCTGCCAATAAAAAAATTATGGTTTTGGGTGGAGGGCCTAACCGCATTGGCCAAGGTATCGAGTTTGATTACTGTTGTGTTCATGCAGTCCTGGCGGCCAGGGAGGATGGTTATGAAACCATAATGGTGAACTGTAATCCTGAGACGGTTTCTACCGATTATGATACATCTGATCGACTCTATTTTGAGCCTGTTACATTGGAAGATGTACTGGCAGTTATAGAGAGAGAAAATCCATCAGGTGTGATTGTACAGTATGGTGGGCAGACTCCCCTGAAGCTGGCCAAGGCGCTCGAAGCAGAAGGGGTACCTATAATTGGTACCAGCCCGGAGGCTATTGACCAGGCTGAAGATCGTGAGCGCTTCCAGCAGATGATTAGCCGTTTGGGTTTGCTACAGCCTGCCAATGCAACGGCACGATCTGTAGACGATGCAGTAAAGAAAGCAGCAGAAATAGGTTATCCCTTGGTTGTCAGGCCTTCTTATGTGCTGGGTGGGCGGGCAATGGAAATTGTGCCTGGCGAAAAAGACCTTAACCGCTATATGAATGAAGCTGTTCAGGTGTCTAATGACAGTCCTGTCTTATTGGATTACTTCTTGAACAGGGCTGTTGAGATTGATGTAGATGCGGTGAGTGATGGCAAACAGGTGGTTATAGGTGCCATTATGCAGCATATAGAGCAAGCTGGAATCCACTCAGGCGATTCTGGTTGTTCTCTACCTCCCTATAGCCTAAGTCCCAGAATGCAGGATGAAATAAGAAGGCAAGTGACGGCTATGGCCATGGAGTTAGGAGTGGTTGGCTTGATGAATGTCCAGCTGGCTATTCAGGATGGCAAAATCTATATTATAGAAGTTAATCCCAGAGCCTCCCGAACAGTACCTTTTGTATCAAAGTGCATTGGCCGCTCTCTGGCAAAGATTGCTGCAAGGGTTATGATGGGGAAAAGCCTGAAAGAGGTCGGGTTCACTAAAGAAATTGTGCCACCCTACTATTGCGTTAAAGAAGCTATATTTCCTTTTAATAAATTTCCAGGTGTTGACCCGATCCTGGGGCCGGAAATGAAATCCACAGGGGAAGTAATGGGCGTAGGCGCTTCTTTCCCTGAGGCTTATCACAAGGCTCAGCTTGCTGCTAAAATGCAACTACCGAAGAAAGGCCGGGTGATTATCAGTGTCAGGGAATTTGATAAGCCAGAGGTTCCCATGCTGGCAAGATTGTTGATGGATACTGGTTTTGAGCTGCTGGCTACCAAAGGTACTGCCAGTGTGATTGAAGAGGCTGGTTTACCGGTGACAGCTGTCAACAAAGTTAGGGAAGGTCGGCCGCATTTGGTGGACATGATCGTCAATGGTGAGATAGCCTTCGTGGTCAATACTACTGATGGTCGCCGGGCCTTATCGGATTCCTATACAATCCGCCGTTCTGCTCTCACCAATAAAGTGCTTTATACCACCACTATGGCTGGGGCGGAGGCCATTGCCAGAGCTATTGCTTTTGGTTCGGAAAAAGTTGTCAGGCGGCTTCAGGATTTACACGAAGGTAAGACTGAATGAATCGAATTCCTATGACCGTGGAGGGGGAAAAATCCCTCCGCGAAGAGTTGACGCGGCTGAAAGGTGTTGAACGCCCGCGGATTTCTCAAGCAATTGCCGAAGCCCGTGAACTGGGTGATTTGAAAGAGAATGCGGAATACCATGCGGCTCGCGAGCAGCAGGGGTTTGTTGAGGCTCGAATCAAGGATATTGAAGGCAAGCTTTCGCATGCTCAGGTAATAGATATTGCCACTATTACTAAAACGGGAAAGGTGATTTTTGGCGTAACCGTTCAGCTGGTTAACCTCGATGATGACCAGGAAGTAGAGTATAAAATTGTTGGAGACGATGAGGCTGACATCAAGGCCAACAAGATTTCTGTTAACTCGCCGATTGCCAGAGCCTTGATAGGAAAGGAGGAAGGGGATGTTGTTGTAGTGAACACTCCTTCTGGGCAGGTTGAGTATGAAATTGATGAAGTGCAGCACGTCTAATTTTAGACGGCTGTTTTTATCATGAGAAAGCTGCTTTATAAGCAGCTTTTTTTGTAGTCTTTAGCAGAGTCACGCAGTCATTGGGCTTCTTAGGATGGTCGGCTCAAATTGGACAGCATGGGATTAGGCTCTTCAGCTGGCTTGTAAATCAGGGCAATTTTGCCGATGGTTTGTACCAGTTCAGCTTCTGTTTGTTGGCAAAGATCTACAATTAGCTGCTGTTTTACTTCCCGGTCACCCACGGCAAACTTTACCTTGATCAATTCATGATCATTCAGGGCCCGCAGAGCTTCGTTGATTACCCCTTCGGTCAGCCCTTTATCGGCTACGGTAACCACTGGCTTCAGGTTATGTCCGATGGTGCGAAACTGTTTCTTTTTAGCGGCGTTAAGACTCATTTTACCTGTCCTGTAGAGAAATCGGCCAATTCTACGCTGATCTGGCTAAAATTACAGTCCGGGTTAGCAGGTTGTATAAATTCCGGATCTTTGAGCGTTATAAGCTTATGCGAAAACAATATGGGACAATAGTATAAATACTGGTTTCTGATTTAGTGGTGCTACTTCAATAATCCTCAGTGAAAAAGTCCTTTTGATGTTGCGGAAAAACGACACAATTTTTCTATAGATATCTGTAATGTAATAAAGACCAAGTGGAATAAAGTTAATGTCTTTTGCGGTTATTGCCAATATCCTGATTATGGCAGGACTTATCGTCCTGCTTTATCGTTTCCAGAAACAGTATATGCCTTTTACCAGACGGGTATTTATTGCCCTGGGCATGGGTGTTGGCTTTGGTGCCTGTTTACAGATGTTCTATGGCTCTGGATCTGAAGTCATAACAGACTCCATAAGCTGGTTCAATATTGTTGGCAATGGCTATGTTGGCTTATTGAAAATGATCATTGTACCGCTGGTCATGGTGTCGGTTATCTCTGCCATTCTGAAATTAAAAGGGGCTGGTACATTAGGTCGAATCAGTGGCTGGATTCTTACGTTACTGATGGTGACTGTCTCTATTTCTGCTGTGATAGGTATTTTATCGGCATTAGGTTTTGGCTTAAGTGCTGAGACAATCACATCAGGTGCTCGAGAGGTTTCCCGTGGCGAGCATCTGATTTCTACTGCGGCCAAAATCCAGGATCTGTCTATTCCGAATATGCTGATCAGCCTTATTCCTTCTAATCCCTTCCTGGATATGACAGGGGCTCGCAGTACATCAATTATTGGCGTGGTTATTTTTTCTGCCTTTATCGGTATTTCTGCTTTGGGGTTACATCGTAAAAAACCTGAGCTGGCCGCACGTTTTGACAGTGCTGTTGAAGTGACTCATGCCCTGGTTATGCGAATGGTGACCCTGGTTTTAAGATTGACTCCTTTTGGTGTGTTGGCATTAATGACCAAGGTGGTCGCAGGCAGTAATGTCAGTGACATTATGCAGCTGATTCGGTTTGTGCTTGCGTCCTATGCTGCTCTGTTCGCGGTGTTTGTTGTTCACCTGATTATGGTTGCCATGACTGGAGCCAGCCCGCTCCAGTTCTTGAAAAAAATTATGCCAGTGCTGACCTTTGCTTTTACGTCTCGCAGCAGTGCCGGTACTATGCCGCTATCTATCCAGACCTTGACACAGCGTTTGGGAGTCTCTGAAGGTGTCGCCAATTTTGCTGCATCCTTTGGTTCAACCATTGGTCAGAACGGTTGTGCGGGTATTTATCCGGCAATGCTGGCAATCATGATTGCCCCTACTGTTGGTATTGATCCTACCAGTCTTGGTTTTATTGGAACTTTGGTGGTCACTATTGCCATCGGCTCTTTTGGTGTTGCCGGTGTGGGTGGGGGAGCAACCTTTGCCGCTTTGATTGTGCTGTCAGCGCTTGGAATGCCTGTCGAACTTGCAGGCCTGTTAATTTCTATTGAGCCTTTGATTGATATGGGGCGAACAGCTGTCAACGTCAGTGGTGCTATTGCTACTGGTTTTGTCGGTGGCCGGGCTATGGGAGAGGTCGATATGGATGTATTCAACAATAACGATTCCTTTGAACTGGATATGGATGCTGTTGCCTGATGACTCTACATAATCAGAATCAAAATGCCCCTCTTGAAATTGTGATCGTTGGTGCTGAAGCCGCAGGAATGAGCGCAGCTGCAAAAGCGCGCCGGGTGGCAAAAGATGCCCGCATTACGGTTTTTGAGCAGTCTACGGTTATTTCTTTTGGTGCTTGTGGCCTGCCTTACTATATTGGGGACTTTTTTACCGATGCCGGTGAGATGTCAGAGTTTTCTCCCGATGATTTTGCTGCTAAGGGTATTGACGTCAAGGTTAAGCACAAGGTGTTGTCTGTTGATTCAGAAAGACAATTGATCAAAATCTGTAATTTGGCAGACGAGACTGTTTTTGAGCAGCGTTATGATCGTTTACTGCTTGCTACAGGTGCGACACCTGCCGTTCCTCCAGTGCCTGGTTTAAATGAAGGGTTAAGGCAAGGCCGGGTGTGTTGTGTAAAGACTATGGAAGATGGAATCCATCTGAAAGAAATAGTCAGCAGCGATCAGGTGGCAGATGTTGCTATCATTGGTGCTGGTTATATCGGTCTGGAAATGGCTGAAGCATTAGTAAAGCAAGGAAAGCGGGTTCGTTTAATAGAAAATGCCAATCAGCCGTTGGCAGGTAGTTTTGACTCTGAAGTTGCAGAGCTGGTGATTAACAGTCTGGAAAAGGCTGGTGTTGATTGCTGCTGGCAAGAATCGCTGCTGCAATTAGTCACCAATGATCACGGAGATTTGCAGCTGGTCACCGATCGGGCAAGCTATCGAGCGGACTTGGTTGTACTTTGTACAGGTGTCCGACCAAATACCCATTTTGTTGCTGGTCTTGGTCTGGACAGATTGGATAATGGTGCCATTATAACGGATGACCAGTGTCGTACTAATGTGCCCAATGTTTTTGCAGCCGGAGATTGTGCAACGGTACCTCATGCTCAGTTAGAACGGCCAGTATGGATTCCATTGGCAACTTATGCCAACAAAATGGGGCGACTTGCTGGCGAAACCATGGGGGGATTGGCTAAACGGTTTCCTGGAGCCTACGGTGCAGCTTGTTTAAAGGTTATGGATCTGGAAGCCGGGCGGGTAGGTTTGACTGAGGCAGAAGCGGCACAGGAAGGAATTTATTTCAAGACTGTGGTTATTCGCGATAAAGACCATACCAGCTATTACCCAGGCCAGTCAGATATCTTGGTTAAGCTTGTTTATGAGGCTGGTACCAAAAAGTTGCTTGGAGGTCAGGTAGCGGGTGGTCGCGGGGCTGTATTGAGGGTCGATGCTCTGGCGGCGGCTATTAAAGGAAGTCTGACAACCGAGGATCTGGGGATGATGGATTTCTGTTATGCGCCACCGTTTGCCAGAACCTGGGATGCCCTTAATGTGGCAGGGAATGTTGCCCGGTAGGTGGTTTTTATTTGTTGTAACTGTTGAGAATGTCGCTTTGCGAGAGCTTTGCCGAAGCTAGGGCTCTTGCATGGTGGCTATTTAATGCCTATCTAGCCTGGCAAGATTTGTACAATTCCAGCATGAAATCGTACAATTGCTCACCTATAGTTTCTTTGCCGCCAGTTACCATGGCAGCGTTTTTATCGGAATTTTAGCGGTCCTCCAGGCTTTTTCTCTCAATGAAATAGCTGGAGGGGCGACTCAGGGTTATACAGGCTAGTACAGTTTTTATATGGCAAGATCGAAAAGCAGTGGTCAGTGGTTGAGAGAGCATTTTAATGATCACTATGTGAAGCTTTCTCAAAAAGATGGCTGGCGCTCCAGGGCCAGTTACAAACTCCTGGAAATTCAGGAGAAAGACCGTGTGATCAGGCCCGGTATGAAAGTTGTGGATTTGGGGGCAGCGCCAGGAGGCTGGTCTCAGGTAGCTGTCAGCCTGGCTGGTGATAAAGGTCGGGTTGTCGCTTCAGATATTTTGCCGATGGATCCCATCGCCGGTGTAGACTTCGTTCAAGGCGATTTTACCGAAGAGTTGGTACTGAATAGTATTCTTGAAACTATAGGTGCTGATCAGGTAGACCTTGTAATTTCAGATATGGCCCCCAATATGAGTGGTATGCTATCAGTCGATCAGCCCAAGTCGATGTATTTGGCAGAGTTGGCTCTTGATATGGCCAGGCAGGTTCTTAGAAAAAACGGAACTTTTTTGACCAAGGTGTTTCAGGGGGAAGGGTTTGATACCTATCTTAAGGATATGCGCTCCTCTTTTGGTCGCGTGCAGACTCGCAAACCAAAAGCCTCCCGTCCACGATCAAGGGAAGTTTACTTGTTAGCCAGAGACTTTAAAGGCTGATAGCCGGTAGTCATAACTATAAACTGATGTTTCCAATTAAAAAGAGACTGACGACTGTCGCCTTGGCAACCATTAGTGTATGGTTACGGGTGAGTATTAACACGCATAATGATAGCCAGGCAGTGTGCCCTTCCAGAATAATCACCTCTGGCTTAAGTAGGCTCAAGAGAGGGTAGCCCCTTGAATGATATGGCAAAAAATTTGATTCTCTGGGTCATCATCGCCTTGGTGCTGTTGACCGTATTTAAAAATTTCGATGGGATGCAGACATCCACACAAAAGGTCAGCTATTCCGAGTTTGTGAGTATGGTTGAGAATCGCCAGGTCAGTAAGGTGGTGATCGACGGGTTTACTATTACCGGTTTACAGAATAACAGCGAGCGTTTTGAAACGAATTTGCCTCCCACGATTCCTGATAACCAGCTGATGGATGAGCTGCTGAGAGGAAATGTGCAGGTTGAGTCCAAGCCCATAGAGAAACAGAGTATCTGGACCCAGCTGCTGGTAGCCAGCTTCCCGATCCTGGTTATTTTGGCAGTATTTATGTTCTTTATGCGCCAAATGCAGGGCGGCGGCGGTGGCCGGGGTGGCCCTATGAGCTTTGGCAAGAGCAAGGCAAGACTATTACCTGAGGATCAGATTAAAACCACTTTTGCTGATGTGGCCGGTGTAGAAGAGGCCAAAGAGGATGTTCAGGAGCTGGTTGATTTCCTGAAGGATCCCGGCAAGTTCCAGCGTCTGGGTGGTCGAATTCCTCGTGGCGTATTGATGGTTGGCCCTCCAGGAACAGGTAAGACTCTGATTGCAAAGGCCATTGCTGGTGAAGCTAAAGTTCCTTTCTTTACTATTTCCGGCTCCGACTTTGTTGAGATGTTTGTCGGTGTGGGTGCGTCCCGTGTAAGGGATATGTTTGAGCAGGCGAAGAAGCAAGCACCTTGTATTATCTTTATAGATGAGATTGATGCGGTAGGTCGTCATCGTGGCGCAGGACTTGGTGGTGGTCATGATGAGCGTGAGCAGACCTTGAACCAGCTGTTGGTTGAGATGGATGGTTTTGAGGCTAATGATGGCATTATTGTTATTGCTGCTACTAACCGCCCAGACGTTCTTGACCCTGCATTGTTGCGCCCTGGCCGCTTTGACCGTCAGGTTGTTGTTGGTCTGCCAGACATTCGTGGCCGCGAACAGATTCTGAAGGTACATATGCGCAAAGTGCCTGTTTCCAATGATGTGCAGCCAGGTGTTATTGCTCGTGGTACACCCGGTTTCTCTGGTGCAGATCTGGCCAACCTGGTTAACGAAGCCGCTCTCTTCGCTGCACGTGCCAATAAGCGCACTGTTGATATGCGAGAGTTTGATCTGGCGAAAGACAAGATCATGATGGGGGCTGAACGAAAGTCCATGGTCATGAGTGAGAAAGAAAAAAGTAATACGGCTTATCATGAAGCAGGGCATGCCATTGTCGGGCGTCTGGTGCCAGACCATGATCCTGTATACAAAGTAAGCATTATTCCTCGTGGTCGGGCTCTGGGTGTCACAATGTTCCTGCCGGAAGAGGATCGTTATAGCCAGAGCAAGCAGGCGCTGATGAGTCAGATTTGCTCGCTGTTTGGTGGGCGTATTGCTGAAGAGATGACCCTGGGTAAGGCCGGTGTAACCACGGGAGCCTCCAATGATATTCAGAGGGCAACCCAAATTGCTCGCAGTATGGTGACCAAGTGGGGGCTGTCTGAGAAGTTGGGACCACTGCTTTACGATGAGGATGATGGTGAGGTTTTCCTGGGTAAAAGTTACGGAAGTAGTAGCTCCAAAATGAATGTTTCCGGGGAAACAGCCAAGCAGATTGATGAAGAGGTTCGTCATATTATTGATGACTGTTATCAAACGGCTGCAAAGCTTCTTCATGATAATCGTGACAAGCTGGATCTTATGGCTGAAGCTTTGATTCAATATGAAACGATTGATGTCGACCAAATTGACGATATTATGGAAGGCCGTAAGCCAAGACCTCCAAAAGATTCTTCTGATGGTAATGGCCAGGGCGGAGTCAAGGCTGACTCCACTACAACTGATCAATCTACTGGCAAGACCAGAGAAAACGATAAAAAAGATGACGGCTCTACAATCGGTGGGCCAGCTGGAGAAGTCTAGATAGTTTGATGTAGGTTTATGAAAACGGGCAGATCTTTCTGCCCGTTTTTTCGTGGGGCGGTTCCCGGTAGTTGATTGAAACCTGTAGTAGGTGCTGCAGGCATAAGATTTCCTGAATGGTTTTGTATCTTGTGTTGGCAGAACCTGTGTTTAGAAACGAGGGTGACTATGATCAGGCGCTTTGAGCTGAATTGTGCTGGCAAAACATTGGATCTTGGGCAAACCCGTGTGATGGGGGTGCTCAATGTAACACCGGACTCATTTTATGCTGGTAGCCGTTGTAAGAGTCTTGAGCATACGTTGCAAAGAGCTCAGGATATGGTCAACGCGGGTGCTGATATTCTTGATGTTGGTGGCGAGTCTACCAGTAAGATGGTCAAGAAATTTGGTTACGCCAATGACTCAGAACGCTACGTTGGTGGCCAGACTGCTGAACAGATAGCAGGGGATACGGCTTCCTGTGAGCAGGAGCTTGATCGGGTGGTGCCTGTGGTTGAGGCGTTGGTAGAGCGTTTTGACTGTGTGGTTTCTGTTGATACCAGTTCTGCTCTGGTTATTAAGGAAACAGCCTTGGCTGGAGCTGGCATGATCAATGATATTAGAGCCCTCCAGCGCCCAGGGGCACTTGAAGCCGCAGCTGCTACTGATTTGCCGGTTATTTTGATGCACTCTTTGATAGACCATCCAGAGCCAGGGTTTGTTGCCCATTACGATGATTTGATGGGAGAAGTGCTTGCTTATCTCAATAGTCGTATAGATTGCTGTGTTGAGGCTGGTATTGAGAAAAAGAGATTGATTGTTGACCCTGGTTTTGGTGGTGGACTTTTTGGTAAAACACCAGCCTATGATCTCAGTATGCTGAAGCATTTTGAGCAGTTTCATCAGCTTGATCTGCCGATTCTGGCAGGCATGTCCAGGAAATCGTTCATTGGCGCTATTCTGGATAAAGATCCAGATGAGCGTCTTTCAGGAAGTTTAGCCGTGGCTGTTATGGCGGCGCAGGCTGGGGCTCATATATTGCGTGTACATGATGTAGCTGAGACCTGTGATGTGGTAAGAATGGTGGAGGCTGTCAGGCAAGCCCAGTGAACATTTTGGGTTAAAGATTGTCTTATTTTTGGGACTTTAGTTTTATTACTGACTCTATGCTGAGTGCTCCGCCTGGCTATATGAACTGTTTAAGGCGGAGTACCAGGTGTCCTTGGTATTTAGATCGCTACCAGGACGCCCCTGCTCTGCCCCTTTAGCTGTCATATTTTTAATTTGAATATTATCTGATTTGGATTCAGGAGCTTTACATGGCCCGTAAATACTTTGGTACTGATGGAATCAGGGGAAAAGTTGGTGAATTTCCCATTACCCCTGACTTTATTCTTAAATTGGGGTGGGCTGCTGGTAAGGTGCTTGCAGCTGAAGGTCAGGGCAAGGTTGTTATTGGTAAAGACACTCGTATATCGGGCTATATGTTCGAGTCCGCTCTTGAGGCCGGGCTATCTGCTGCCGGTATCGATGTTGTATTAACAGGGCCTATGCCAACGCCAGCTATTGCTTATTTGACCAGAACATTTAATGGTCAGGCTGGTATCGTTATCAGTGCTTCCCATAATCCTTACTATGACAATGGTATTAAGTTTTTTGCAGGTGATGGTGCAAAGTTACCTGATGATGTTGAGTTGCGTATTGAAGAGCTGCTGGAAGGGGATATTGACGTTGTCGAGTCCGCCAAGATAGGCAGAGTCAGCCGTCTTGATGACGCTGCAGGTCGTTATATTGAATATTGTAAAGCGAGTACGGCTCCTCAGCTTGATCTGTCAGGGCTTAAGGTTGTCATTGATGCTGGACACGGTGCCACCTATCAGGTCGGGGCAGCTGTTTTTAAAGAGCTTGGAGCAGAAGTTAAAGCTGTTGGTGTTGATCCGGATGGCCTGAATATCAATAAAGGATGTGGCTCAACCTGCCCAGAAGCTCTCGCAAAGCAGGTATTGGATGCGGGTGCTGACCTTGGTATCGCTTTTGATGGCGATGGTGATAGGGTCATTATGGTTGATGAGCAGGGGCAGATCGTTGATGGTGATGAGCTGCTGTTTATTATCGCGGTTAGCCGTAAGCAGCAAGGAGCCCTCAAAGGGGGTGTCGTTGGCACTCTAATGACAAACCTGGGCATGGAAAAGGCTTTGGATAAGCATGGCATTCCTTTTGCTCGTGCCAAAGTTGGTGATCGTTACGTCAATGAATTGATGTTGGCCAGGGGGTGGGAGCTTGGTGGTGAGTCTTCTGGCCATATTATTTGTCGGGATGTTTCTACTACAGGGGATGGTATTGTTGCGGCCTTGCAGGTTCTGAAAGCTATGAAAATTGCTGGAAAGAGCCTTGGAGAACTGAAACAAGGTATGCAGAAGTACCCTCAAACCATGATCAATGTTCGAGTAGTTGAGCGTAAGGACGTGACAACCATCTCTGCTATCAGCGATGCTGTAGCTGCTTCAGAAACAGAGCTTGCGGGTCGTGGTCGGGTTCTGTTAAGGCCTTCAGGTACTGAGCCGGTTATTCGGGTCATGGTGGAAGGTGAAGATGCAGCTGAAGTAAAAAGGCATGCTCAGCAGCTGGTGGAGGTTGTTGAGAAAGAGCTGGCCTAGCCGGTCTGTCAGACTGATATTGCTTTAATTCAAAGACACCAGGCTAAAGAGGTTAGTTGGTGTCTTTGTTGTTTGTAAATAGTAAGAATAAAACAGTTAGTAGTAACTGATCCCGCTGTCACTGGCTTCAACAAATGTGCCAGAGTCTCTTGTCATAATTTCTGATGCTTGATCAAGTGCGCCAATAGCGCCAAATTTCCCTCCAGAGCGGACAAAGTGGCATACAGACTCGACTTTTGGTCCCATGCTGCCAGCGGCAAATGGAAACTTCTCAAATGCATCGGGTGTCGCGCTGCGAATTTTCTTTGAGCCTGGCTGGCCGAAGTCTGTTTCAACTGCGGGTACATCTGTTAGCAGGATCAGCCCATCAGCTTTTATCCCTTCTGCCAAGACTGCGGATGCACGGTCTTTATCCACGACGGCTTCAACGCCAATTAATTTATTGCTGGCATCCCGGGTTACCGGAATGCCGCCACCGCCGCCGCAAATAACAGTAATGTCTCCTGAAGATACAATATGTTTAAGTGAGGGCAGCTCCAAGACCTCTTGGGGCTGTGGTGATGGAACAACCCGTCGGTAATAATTGCCATCTGCCTTGATGGTCCATTCTGGATTGGCATCACTTAGCATCTCTGCTTCTTCGCGAGTATAAACAGGCCCAACAAATTTATCCGGGTTTTTAAAAGCGGGGTCCTCGGTATTGACAATAGTTTGCGTTGATACAGTGCAGACTTTCCTCCCTGGCATAAAGTTTCTCAGTTCCTGTTCGAACATAAAGCCGATCATACCTTGAGTTTGTGCGCCCAAGGCGTCGAGAGGGTAGGGGGTGACTTCCTTGTATGCCTGGTTCATAAGGGCGAGCAGGCCAACCTGCGGGCCATTGCCGTGTGTCAGGACAACCTGGTGATCAAGAGCCACTTTTGCAATGGATTCTGCTGCTGTGCGAATATTCTCGCGTTGCAGATGGGCTTCCAGTGGCTGATTTCTTTGCAGGATGGCATTGCCTCCCAAAGCGATAACAAGAAGCATGATTCACCTCAACTTTTACTCCAGCTTACACCTCAATGAGGGATAACGAAGTCAGCTTATTATGAAAGTGTTGCCACAAAAGCAATTGTAGCCATGATGTTTGCGACACTTTTCGCTCATGACTGGTTTTGAGGCGGAGTTAATCGCCCAGCGTTGCTACCATGACGGCTTTGATTGTATGCATTCTGTTTTCGGCCTCGTCGAAAGCAATGCAGTGTTCAGATTCAAAGACTTCCTCGGTCACTTCGAGGCCGTCTCTCATGCCGTATTCTTCGCCGATCTCTTTACCTACAACGGTTTCATCGTTATGGAAGGCAGGTAGGCAGTGCAGGTATTTCACATTGGGGTTACCTGTTTTGCGAATAACATCCATATTGACCTGATAGGGTTTCATTAAGTTTATACGTTCTTGCCAGGCTTCTTTTGGATCTCCCATGGAAACCCATACATCACCGTATAGGAAGTCTGCATCTTTAACCGCTTCTTCTACATTATCTGTAAACTGAAGAATTGAGCCTGATTTTTCTGCCATCACTTTGCACTGGTTAATCAGCTTGTCATCAGGATAGTAGCCTTTAGGGGCTGCAATGGAGAAATTAACCCCCATGTGTGCACTGCCAACGAGCAGCGAATTACCCATGTTGTTTTTGCCATCTCCCAGGTAGCACAGTTTCATTTCGTTCAGGTTTTTGCCATGGCCGTGCTCAATCATGGTAAGGAAGTCGGCTAGAATTTGAGTTGGGTGCCATTCATCGGTCAAGCCATTCCATACAGGTACTCCAGAGTATTCACCCAGTTCTTCGACGGCTTGCTGAGAGAAACCGCGGAACTCAATGCCATCGTACATTCTGCCCAATACTCTGGCGGTGTCTTTTACCGATTCTTTATGCCCCATTTGTGAGCCGCCGCTGATGAAGGTAACATTAGCGCCTTGGTCAAAAGCGGCCACTTCGAAAGCACAACGGGTTCTTGTAGATGTCTTTTCAAAGATAAGGGCTACATTTTTTCCTTTTAAGTGTTGCTGTTCTGAACCCGCATATTTTGCTCGTTTGAGATCTCGGGACAGATCAAGCATGAATTGTATTTCTTTAGGGGAAAAATCAAGCAGTTTCAGAAAGTTTCGATTGCGAAGGTTGTAAGCCATGACGCTCGTCCTCTGGCTGGAATGAGAGACAGTCTGCCTGGATATATTTAAAGCAGAGCTGCCCGTTCTCTGATTAAATGCCGTCTCTTTGAATGGGGCAGCTCATACAGCGAGCGCCGCCTCTGCCTCTACCGAGGTCTTCTCCTGGGATAGTTAGAACTTCTATGCCCGCTTCATCCATTTTTTTCAAGGTGTGAACGTTTCTCTCATAGCCAATAACTTTACCTGGGCTAATTGCCAGCACGTTATTGGCATCGTTCCACTGTTCCCGTTCGGCTTCAAACACGTCGCCTCCGGTGGGAATCATGCGGATATCATCCAGGTCAAGTGCTTTGGCCAGGGTTTTGCGTAAACCCGCCTGTGCGCGTTCAGCCACTACAATCTCTTCATCACCAAGACTAAGCTGCCAGCACGGGCTGTTTTCCAGGTTGACGCCGGGATAGTGGCTGAAACAGTCATGGGTCATATGGGTAAAGACGGTGTCCAAATGCATACAGCTGCGGTCTTTGGGTAACTGTATGGCAATAACATTTTTCGCCTGGCCCGATTTAAAAAGTGCTTGGGCAAGGTTCTCAACTCCTTGGGGGGACGTGCGCTCAGATAGCCCAATTAATACCGATCCTTTTCCTATGACCAGAACATCTCCTCCTTCGATGGTAGAGTGGTCATAGTTAATGTCTTCATCGCCGTAGTAGGTGATGAATTCTGCATTTTTAAATTTTGGATGAAACCTGTAGATAGCTCGTAAATGAACCGTTTCCCGCTGCCGGGCTACTTTTGCCATCGGGTTCAGAGAAACGCCACCGTAGATCCAGCATGATGTATCACGGGTAAAGAGGTGGTTAGGGATAGGGTCAATTACGAAATCAGTTTCTCGAAGCATGTCCATCGTCATGCTGTGATGTTTATGGCCAAGCTCGCTAACAGTCATGCCACCGATCAGATGGAATGCCATGTCATCGAGGCTCATATCATTCAGACAGGTAAGCACTTCCTTTTGTAGGGCGGGGCCGTACCGCCAGGCAGTGAACTGTCTTTCCATAATCCACTGTTTTCCTTCAGGAATCGCAAGTGTCTCTGCGAGCAAAGAGTGTAAAAGTAATACTTCTACACCGTTGTCTCGAAGTACCTTTTGAAAAGCATCATGTTCTGTTCCAGCGCTTTCAACCCGGAGTACATCATCGAATAGTAAATCTTCGCAGTTGGAAGGAGTTAGTCGCCTGAGAGCCAGTTCTGGACGATGTACCAGAACTTGTCTGAGTTGGCCGATTTCAGAATTTACACTGAGCTGTGTCATTACTCACCCCGCTAGAGGAGGGAATGGTAAATGCGAATTAACGCGGCGAAAACAGTATTGGGAATATAGTATAGGTGCTATTTGAAATGTTGATCGGTGGGTTTTGGCTGTTTTGCATTGAGTCTGTGTTCATGGTGTGTGTGTCCTATAATCTTTTTATCTTGATTCGTTTTGTTTTTTTCTGCTTTTAATTTGTTTGTGAAAGCATTTCTTTTGTCGCAGGACAGGATTGAAGTTTTTTGTGTTCATGACTGTTTGGTCTAAATAGGCGGCTCCATTATGAAAGCGTTTCGGTTTCCATCTGCATACACCATTTTGTTTTTGATTATTGTTTTTGTGGCGGCTCTTACGTGGATTATTCCTGCCGGTAAGTATGAGGTTGAGACTAACGAAGCGCTGGGGCGAGAGGTTCCTGTTGCTGGTACCTATCATGAAGTTGAATCCAATCCTCAGGGAATTGAAGAGGTTCTTCTGGCACCTGTTTCTGGATTTTATGACCCGGACTCTTATCAGGCAAATGGCATCGATGTTGCGTTTTTTATTTTGGTAATAGGTGGTTTTCTTGCAGTTGTTACCAAAACAGGGGCTATTGATTCAGGTATTGCCAAAGTGACAGCTGCCCTCGAAGGGCGTGAGCAGCTCATGATTCCAATTCTGATGTTTTTGTTCTCTCTTGGTGGAACTATTTATGGGATGGCTGAAGAAAGTCTGGCGTTTTATCCATTGATATTGCCGGTAATGATTGCAGCAGGTTATGACTCTGTAACCGCTGTCTCCGTTATTTTGTTGGGTGCAGGCATCGGTACTCTAGGTTCAACAGTTAACCCATTTGCCACAGTAATTGCTTCTGATGCGGCTGGTATTAGTTTTACTATGGGAATGGGATTACGTTTTGCCATTTATTTTCTTGGGCTTGGTATTTGTATTGCGTATGTCATGCGTTATGCCGCGAAGGTGAAAGCCGACCCGAAAAACTCAATTGTTGCAGATATGTATGAATCCAATCGAGAGCATTTTTTGTCAGGACGTGATGATAGTATTTCGCCAGAGCTTTCCGGGCCGCAGAAGTTGATACTGTTACTGTTTCTGGCTGCTTTTGGGGTGATGATTTATGGGGTTTCTGTTGCAGGTTGGTGGATGGCCAGGATGTCTGCACTCTTTCTGGTTGCTTCAATAATTACTGCGTTTATTGCAAGGATGAGTGAACAGGAGTTCACAGATACCTTTGTTGATGGTGCCAGGGATCTGCTTGGGGTTGCGCTGGTTATAGGTATTGCCCGCGGTATTGTCACCATAATGAATGATGGCATGATCACCGATACGGTGCTTTTTTGGGCAGAACAGGCTGTGAGTGGATTGTCGTCTGTTGTGTTTATTAATGTGATGTACTGGATTGAGATTGTACTGTCCTTTTTTGTCCCCTCCAGTTCTGGTCTAGCTGTTTTATCCATGCCAGTAATGGCTCCTTTGGCGGATTTTTCCGATGTTGGGCGTGATCTGGTTGTCACTGCCTACCAGTCTGCTAGCGGTATTGTGAACTTTATAACACCTACGTCCGGTGTTGTTATGGGGGCACTCGCTATGGGGCGGGTGTCTTATGAGAAATGGCTGAAGTTTGTTTGGCCATTATTAATAATTATTACTGCGTTTCTGACTTTGGCGCTCAGCTTGGGAGCTTTTATTGGTTAGGTTAGTGGCTTCTGTGACGATTGCTTTTAGACGAGATAACCTGGCCTGTTTTGGCATCGGCAATGATGGTTTTTTGTTGTTTGTGTTTGTCTACATAATGAATGGTTCGGGTTCCATTTTTGTTTAGAACTACCTTATTTATTCTTTTTATTGGGTATTGCGTCTGCAATAGCTTTATTTGATCCTCTAGTTTAAGTATGGGGGCCTTTTGGGTCTCTTTGTAGGCATGATCCTTGATAATCTCTCCTGTCTGGCTGTTTATTGTCATGGTGTGCAGCGCATGTTCAGGAGGATTTTTATAAAGGATTTGTATCTGGCTGTTTTCTTGTTCTGGTTGGTGATAGCGGATGATTTGCATGTTAGGGTGAGCGGCTCTGGCTTTCTCTAATTTTAGTGTTGAGGGAGAAGGTGCTGAAGAGTAACCAAGGGCCGGAGTTGTAATTGCGAGCATCAGGGCTACTGCCCTTTTTCGCTGGTTTATACTGTTCATCGTTAAGAGCCTGACTAATTGCGGGTTATGGTGATATGTCTGGTTTGTGGGTTGAAGTGGTGCAACTAACGAAAGGTTAGTTCTGAGGAGGTTAAAATACAAACCACTATATCTTTGCTGTATTTGCTGATCAGCATGATGCTGATTTAATGTTAGGCGTTGTGGGTTGTGTCGAGTTGTCGTCTAGGTTATTATGCGCGCCTCGCGATTGATGAGGTAAGCAGTATGCGTCAGGCGCTAGTAGCTGGAAACTGGAAGATGAACGGTTCTTCCCAAAGTATTCGAGAACTTCTCGACGGTATTGTTTCCGGTCTTAATACCAAGGCCGAAGTGCTGGTTTGCCCTCCTGCTATTTATATTCAGCAGGTTCGCGAAATGCTTGACGGTGAGTCTGTGGAGTATGGGCTTCAGAATATTTCTGATAAGGAATCTGGTGCTTATACCGGTGAAACCTCACCGTTGATGGCAAAAGATCTTGGTTGCAAGTATGTAATCATTGGTCACTCTGAGCGTCGGGCTCTCTATGGTGAGAGTGATGAAGATGTTGCTGCGAAGTTTTGTGCCCTGGTTGATAATGGGTTGGTTCCAATTCTCTGTGTAGGTGAAACTCTGGAGGAGCGGGAGGCTGGTAGTACTGTGCAAGTGGTGGAATCCCAGATAAACACAGTATTGCAGAAAGCAGGTATGCAGCGCTTGGGTGATTTTGTTATTGCTTACGAGCCGGTGTGGGCTATAGGTACCGGTTTGACCGCAACGCCTGAGCAAGCTCAGGAAGTTCATGCTGCTATTCGGGAGTTGCTGGCGCAAGTGGGTGCTGAAGTGGCTCAAAAGACTAGAATACTGTATGGTGGCAGTATGAAGGCAGCTAATGCAGCCGAACTTATGGCAAAGCCTGATGTTGATGGCGGCCTGGTCGGTGGGGCTTCGTTAGTCGCTGAAGATTTTAAGGCGATTTGTCACGCTGCGGGATAGCGATGGAAACGATAGTTCTTATAGTTCATGTTCTTGCTGCCGCTGCTGTTATTGGATTGATTCTGATTCAGCAGGGCAAAGGTGCTGAGGCTGGAGCGAGTTTTGGTGCCGGGGCTTCCCAAACAGTTTTTGGGAGTCAGGGTTCTGCTAACTTTTTGAGTAGAACAACAGCTGTTTTAGCTACGGTATTCTTTTTGACCAGTTTTGGTCTGGCAATGATGGCTAGGCAGCACGCTGATGCAATTAGTGGTGCGGGTATTCCTTCGGTCGTTGTCGAGGAGCAGGTTGTTGGTGATGCGCCAATTTCTGCCGAAAAAAGTAGTGTCGAAAGCGACGCGCCTGTGTTAGAATCGCAGCCAATTGAAGCTGGTGAGGCTGAACAGAAATAGTCAGTCTGGTAGAGTTTCGTATGTCCGGTTGTTGGGCAAGTTTTTAGCCGAAGTGGTGGAATTGGTAGACACGCCATCTTGAGGGGGTGGTGCTCTATTGAGCGTGCGGGTTCAAGTCCCGCCTTCGGCACCAAAAGATTTAGGAGATAGTTGTCAGTTGACATTTGCGTCGGTATACTGATAAACGCTTTGATGCGGGGTGGAGCAGTCTGGTAGCTCGTCGGGCTCATAACCCGAAGGTCGTTGGTTCGAATCCAGCCCCCGCTACCAAATAAAAACCCCCTCTTGTGGGGTTTTTTATTAGGTGTGCAAATTTGAGTGCAGCCGTGGTCTGTTAGGGCCTGTGTTGCATGTGAGCACAGGGCTTTTATAGCCCTTTTTTTGTTTTTATAACAGGTGTTTCAGTAGTGGCAGGTAAACAGTCGCAGCTGGAGATGTTAGTTGAGCCAATTGTAACATCGCTCGAATACCGTCTCTGGGGTATTGAATTTCTGTCCCAGGGACGTCATTCATTACTCAGAATATATATTGATCATAATGATGGCATAAGCCTAGAAGACTGCGAAAAGGTCAGTCGCCAGGTCAGTAGTGTATTTGATGTTGAAGACCCCATTGCAGATGAGTACACGCTTGAGGTCTCATCTCCCGGAATGGATCGCCCTTTATTCAGGCTTGAGCAATATGAGGCCTGGGCAGGAGCTGAAGTTAATATTCGGCTGAGGATGCCTTTTGAAGGGCGTAGGAAGTACCGGGGGAAGATTAAGGGAGTCGAAGATCAGGATGTTGTCATTGTGGCCGATGGTCATGAGCTTCTGTTGCCGATCGAAAGTATCGAAAAAGCACAGGTGATTCCACAGTTCGACTGAATTATTCAGGCCGGGAATTTCCCGGTTTGGCGGCCAGAAACGTGTTGGCAGAGGCATGGACTGGTTCAGCATAGGCGAGGCAGAGCATGAGCAAAGAGATTCTGTTGGTCGTAGAGTCCGTATCCAATGAGAAGGGAGTGCCACCCGAAGTTATCTTCGAGGCCATAGAGATAGCACTGGCAACGGCGACCAAAAAACGCTATGAAAGCGAGGTCGATATCCGCGTTGCTATCGATCGAAAAACCGGAGAATACGAGACTTTCCGTCGTTGGACGGTTGTGGCCGATGAGGATTTCGAATTCCCGGGCATGCACCTGACTTTGGATGAGGGCAAAGAAAAAGATGAAGCTCTCGAAATTGGCGGTACATGGGAAGAGGAAGTTGAATCAGTTGCCTTTGGTCGTATAGCGGCACAGACGGCAAAACAGGTTATCGTCCAAAAGGTTAGAGAAGCTGAGCGGATCCAGATGGTTGAGGCTTATCGGGATAAACTTGGCGAGCTGATTTCTGGTACCGTTAAGAAAACGACCCGTGACAGTATTATTATAGATTTAGGTAATAATGCTGAGGCAGTGATGCGTAAAGATCAGATGCTGCCTAGAGAAAACTTCAGGATAGGTACCCGTGTTCGTGCATTATTACACGAGATCTCCACTGAAGGCCGTGGTCCCCAGCTGATGCTTTCCCGTGCCTGTCCAGAGATGCTGGTTGAGCTCTTTAGAATAGAAGTGCCTGAAATTTCTGAAGAGGTTATTGAGATTAAGGGAGCTGCTCGTGATCCGGGGCTGCGTGCAAAAATTGCAGTAAAAACCAATGATGGGCGTATTGATCCTGTAGGTGCCTGTGTAGGGATGCGTGGTGCTCGTGTTCAGGCTGTTTCTGGTGAGCTGGGTAATGAACGTGTTGATATTGTTTTGTGGGATGAGAATCCTGTGCAATATGTTATCAATGCCATGCAGCCGGCTGAAGTCGCCTCTATTATCGTTGATGAAGACTCCAGCTCGATGGATATCGCTGTAGCAGAGGACAATCTTGCCCAGGCGATTGGCCGAAATGGTCAGAATGTCAGGTTGGCCAGTGAGTTAACTGGCTGGAATCTGAATGTGATGACAGAAAGTGATGCTGCGGACAAGCAGCAAAAGGAAACAGCCAAGGTTGTTCAGAGCTTTGTTGATTCACTCGGCGTAGAGCAAGAGTTGGCTGAATTATTAGTGGAAGAAGGATTCTCCACTATGGAAGAAATTGCTTATGTGCCCGTTGAGGAAATGCTGGCAATTGAAGGCATTGACGAAGAAATAGTGGAAGGGCTGCGTACGCGGGCCAAGGACAAGCTGTTGACTCAGGCAATTGCTCAGGAAGAAAAGCTGGACGGTACCAAGCCAGCTGATGACCTGCTGAATATGGATGGAATGAGTCAGCCCCTGGCTTATGAGTTGGCCAGTCGTGGTGTTGTCACTATGGAAGATCTTGCCGAGCAGTCAGTAGATGAGCTGCTTGAAATTGAAGGCATAGATGAAAAGCAGGCTGGTGAGTTGATTATGACCGCGCGCAAACCCTGGTTCGAGGAAGCGGGCAACTGAGCGGGCCACTGAGAGGAGAAGTGTTAATGGCAGAAGTAACCGTAGAACAACTCGCAGCAGTGGTCGGTGCTCCGGTCGAGCGGTTGTTGCAGCAAATGCAAGACGCTGGGCTGCCCCAGACTAATGGGTCCCAGCCTGTTAGTGATGCTGAGAAACAAACACTACTGGCGCACCTGAAGCGTAGTCGTGGTAATGGTGGTGGTACCACTGAATCAGGAAAAATCACCCTGAAGCGTAAAACTGTCAGTAAGATGAAAGTCTCTGGCAATACAGGGAAAAATAAAGTTGTTAACGTTGAGGTGCGCAAGAAGCGTACCTACGAAAAACGCAACGAAGAAGAGTCTGACAGAAATAAGAGCCAAGGCCAGGGGGCTGATGCTAGAGGTGGTCGCCGTGATGGTGATAGCCGTGGCCCTCGTCGTGAAGGCGATGCCCGTGGCCCTCGTCGTGACGGTGATGCTCGTGGCCCTCGTCGTGAAGGCGATGCCCGTGGCCCTCGTCGTGACGGTGATGCCCGTGGCCCTCGTCGTGAAGGCGATGCCCGTGGCCCTCGTCGTGACGGTGATGCCCGTGGCCCTCGTCGTGACGGTGATGCCCGTGGCCCTCGTCGTGATGGGTCTGGCAGAGCTCCAGTGATGGCTCCACCGGCTGATGCGCCACCACCGGCTGATGATGGTCGTAAGAGCCGTAACAGGAGAGTGAAGAAAGATCGCCGTGATACGGATGATCGTCCTCTGCGTCGTAATGGTGATAAGCGCGGAGGTCGGGACGGTCGTAGGGATGATCGTCGTGGTGGCCGTCGGGCTTCTCGTACTGTTACGCCTGATTCTATGGTGGCTCATGGTTTTACCAAGCCAACAGCACCCGTTGTCCGTGAAGTGTCCATTCCTGAAACCATCACCGTAGGTGAGCTGGCTCAGAAAATGGCTGTTAAAGCTGCTGACGTTATCAAAGCCATGTTCAAAATGGGCTCTATGGTAACTATCAACCAGGTAATTGATCAGGATACTGCATCAATTGTGGTTGAAGAAATGGGTCATAAGTTCAAGCTGACCAAGGCTGATGCCATTGAAGATACGCTGGTAGATGACGCTGCTGAAACACAGGGTGAAGAGAAATCTCGTGCGCCAGTTGTTACCGTTATGGGTCATGTTGACCATGGTAAAACATCTCTGTTGGACTATATCCGTAAGAGTAGGGTGCAGGCTGGCGAAGCAGGTGGTATTACCCAGCATATCGGTGCTTACCATGTAGAAACTCCACGAGGTATCGTCTCTTTCCTTGATACTCCTGGACACGCAGCATTTACTGCAATGCGAGCTCGAGGTGCGCAAGCCACTGATATCGTTATCCTGGTGGTGGCAGCTGATGATGGTGTGATGCCTCAGACTGAAGAGGCGGTTCAGCATGCTAAGGCAGCCGGTGTGCCGATTGTGGTTGCCGTTAACAAAATGGATAAGCCAGAAGCTGATCCTGACCGTGTTAAGAATGAGCTGTCCGCAAGGGAGGTTATCCCTGAAGAATGGGGTGGCGATACCCAGTTTATGCCAGTATCTGCTTTGACAGGTCAGGGTGTGGATGAGCTTTTAGAAGCTGTTCTGCTGCAAGCTGAAGTGCTTGAGTTGAAGGCTGTGCATGAAGGTCCGGCCCGTGGCGTGGTTGTTGAATCTCGTCTGGATAAAGGTCGTGGTCCGGTAGCAACCGTTCTGGTTCAGGGTGGTGAGCTTAAGCAGGGTGATAACATTCTGGTTGGCCAGCAGTACGGCCGTGTTCGTGCGATGCTTGATGAAAATGGCAAGCCAATCAAGACTGCAGGGCCTTCTATTCCTGTTGAAATCCTTGGTCTGGATGGTACTCCGGATGCTGGTGACGAAATGCAGGCTGTCAGGGATGAGCGCAAGGCACGTGAAATCGCGATGTTCCGTCAGGGTAAATTCCGTGAGATCAAACTGGCCAGGCAGCAAGCCGCGAAGCTGGAGAATGTATTCTCCAATATGGGCTCAGCTGATAAGAAAGTGCTTAATATTGTACTGAAAGCTGATGTTCGTGGCTCCCTGGAGGCGCTGACTTCTTCCCTGCAAGAGCTGGGTAATGAAGAAGTTGAGGTTAAAGTTATCTCTGGCGGTGTTGGTGGTATCACTGAAACTGATGCTAACCTGGCGCTGGCTTCCAATGCAGTCATTGTTGGTTTCAACGTACGTGCTGATGCATCTGCCCGCAAGGTTGTGGAAGCTGAAGAGCTCGATATGCGCTACTATAGCGTAATCTATGACATTGTTGATGATGTCAAGAAAGCGCTGGGCGGTATGCTTGGTTCTGATACCCGTGAAGAAATTGTCGGTGTTGCCGAAGTTCGGGATGTCTTCCGGTCGCCTAAGTTTGGTGCGGTTGCTGGTTGTATGGTGGTTGAAGGTACTGTTCACCGTAATGAGCGTATCCGCGTACTTCGTGATAATGTGGTTATTTACGAAGGTGAGCTGGAATCCCTGCGTCGTTACAAGGATGACGTCAATGAGGTTCGCAACGGTATGGAGTGTGGTATTGCCGTTAAGAGCTACAATGATGTGAAGGCTGGCGATAAGATCGAGGTTTATAAGACCATCGAAGTTCAGCGTACTCTCTGATCACCGGAAATCAGTTCGTATAGTTAGCAAGCCCGCAGTTTCGTACTGCGGGCTTTTATGGTATTGACGCCTGCTGAATAGTTGTGAGTATGTTGTTCAGCAGGCTCGTAGAACAGAAAGTTCAAATGGCCAAAGAATACAGTCGTACCCAGCGGGTTGCGGATCAGGTTCAACGAGAGTTGGCTCAGATCATTCAGCTTGAAATGAAAGATCCCCGGCTAGGGTTGGTTACCGTGAGTGCTGTTGATGTCAGTCGTGACCTGGCATTTGCAGATATCTATGTTTCCTTCCTGGGTGTTGATGAGCAGCAAAGTATCGAGACATCACTGGAAGTACTTAATCACGCCTCAGGTTTTCTGCGCAGTCAGTTGGCTCGTGCAATCAAACTCCGTTTCACTCCTCAACTTCGCTTTTACTATGACAGCAGCTTGCGTAGAGGGCAGTACCTCAGCTCACTGATTGAGCAGGCTGTTGAGCAAGACCGGAGTAATAGCGGAGAGTAATTTATGGCTAAGCGTAGACGTAGTCGAGGCCGCCCGGTCGACGGCATTGTTGTTGTGGATAAAGTAAAGGGCGCCAGTTCCAATGATGTGCTTCAGCGTGTCAAAAGGCTATTTGGTGCTGCCAAGGCAGGTCATACAGGCAGTCTTGATCCTTTAGCAACGGGTGTTTTGCCGGTTTGTTTAGGGGAGGCAACCAAGTTTTCCCAGTTTCTGCTGGAGTCTGATAAATCTTATCGTACCGTTGTTCAATTTGGCGCTAAAACCACTACCGGTGACGCTGAAGGTGAAATTGTTGAAGAGCGCCCTGTTCAAATTACGCGTTCAGATGTAGAGGCTATACTGGCCCAGTTTCGTGGAGAAATTGAGCAGATCCCCAGTATGTACTCTGCGCTGAAGTATAAAGGTCAACCCCTTTACAAGCTAGCTCGTGAAGGAATAGAGGTTGAGCGGCCTGCCAGAAAAATATCTATCTACAGGATAGAGCTGCTTGATTTTGAAGCAGATCGCTGTGTGCTGGAAGTGGACTGTAGTAAAGGCACTTATATCCGGACGTTGGTGGAAGATATTGGTGATGCGCTGGGCTGTCTGGGTCATGTGGCTGAGCTCAGACGATTGCAGGCGGGTCCTTATGTTGAGCAGCAATCTTATTCGTTGGAGGATCTGGAAGCTATTAAGAGTAAAGGCCGAGCAGGGGCTATTACTCTTGAGCAAGCGTCTATTCTGGATGAATTATTTGAGCGGATTGATAGTGCTGGTCGAGACTCCCTGGAAGAGGATGAATTGCAGCGGCTGAAGGAGCTGGCATCGATTCGTAATCGGGGTGGAAATAATGCTCTGGATCAGCTTTTGCTACCTCTGGATACATCGGTTCAGGATTGGCCAGAAGTTCAACTGGGGGCTAACAGTAGCTTCTACATTTCCCAGGGCCAGCCTGTTCTCGTACCTCAAGCGCCAACCAGTGGTTATGTGCGCATTTATGGTGCGGTTGATGGCCAGAAAGAAGATGAGTTGTGCTTTCTGGGTGTCGGAGAAATTATGGATGATGGGCGGGTTGCACCCAAGCGGCTGGTTAGAACGCCAGCTTAGTGGTAGAATTCGTCTTTTGGTATAATCCAATAGCCTATTTAAGAGGCTTATGGATTGAAGGCTAACTGTAAGTATGCACGGTTATGCCTGATGTTTCGATGATCGTTGACCCTGGGTGGCTGCGATCAACTGCATGCTAAGTGGAGTATTTTACATGGCTTTGACTGCTGAAAAGAAAGTAGAGATTATCAAGGAATTTGGTCGCTCTGAAGGTGATAGCGGTTCCCCTGAAGTTCAGGTAGCCCTGCTGACTGCCAACATTGAAGGGCTTCAGCCTCACTTCAAAGCTAACCACAAGGATCACCACTCCCGTCGTGGTCTGATTCGTATGGTTAACCAGCGTCGTAACCTGCTTGACTACCTGAAGCGTAAGGATGTTGAGCGTTACCGTACTTTGATTGGCCGCCTTGGTCTGCGTCGCTAATCAGCTGCTATGGTTAATCCAGGACACACTATCAATCGTGTCCTGCAGTCAAAGCACCGCGAGTTGCATTTCATGTGACTGGCGGTGTTTTGCGTTTAGAGATTGGTAAAATAGTTGGAAGTTTATCATTGTGCTATCAATCTGGGATTGAGGTGTAATGGATCTGGTATAGGTGAACTTGGATAATATCCGGCACTGGCTTATGAGAGTAAGTTGAAGCCTTTACTATTACATCATGTATTCTATATGAGGTAGCTCTTGGTTAACTCCTGGGCATCTGGCCGAGAATGACTTTGATCAAGTCAAAAGAGTAGAAAGCTGAGAAGAAAAACCTGTGCTTTTGGTAATGAATAGAGAGATATTTAGCCAGTTTTAGTGGGTTTTAAAATCAGTTTTTCACCCGTTTTGTGGTGTTTTTTCTTCGGCCATGATCCAAATGAATCATCTGTTTCGGCGGACTGTCAGTAAGGGGTGCAATCCCAAGTTATTTTCTGGATAGCTTGGGATTGCATCCATCTCTGTGGCAGTAAGGATGCTGGTCGGATGATGTTTTTGTCATTTATATTCAGGAAACTAACGTGAATCCGATAACAAAGACTTTCCAAATGGGTGGCCAGACGGTCACACTGGAAACAGGTCGTGTTGCTCGTCAAGCAACAGGTTCTGTGTTGGCAACAATGGGTGAGCTTGCAGTACTCGCTACTGTTGTAGGGGCTAAAGAGAGCCGTGAAGGGCAGGATTTTTTCCCTTTGTCTGTGCATTACCAGGAGAAAACCTATGCTGCTGGCCGCATTCCTGGGGGCTTTCTTAAGCGTGAAGGTAAGGCCAGCGAAAAAGAGACGCTGACGTCCCGCTTAATTGATCGTCCTATTCGCCCCCTGTTTCCAAAAGGGTTTATGAATGAGGTTCAGGTCATTATTACGGTGATGTCTGTTGATAAGCGAAATGATCCGGATATTTTGGCAATGATTGCTACTTCTGCTGCATTGTCTATTTCTGGCATACCATTTGATGGGCCAATTGGTGCTGCGCGAGTTGGCTTCACTGAAGAAGATGGTTATATCCTGAACCCAACTTATGAAAAGTTGAAATCCTCCGAGCTGAATATGGTGGTCGCTGGTACGGATAGTGCTGTACTGATGGTTGAATCTGAAGCTTTGGAACTGTCCGAAGATGAGATGTTAGGTGCTGTTCTCTTTGCTCAGCAGGAGTACCAGCCGGCTATCACTGCGATTAAAGAGCTGGTTGCTGATGCCGGAAAGCCGCGTTGGGACTGGCAGCCTGAGCCTGAAAATGAAGCTGTAAAAGCTGCTGTTCGAGCCCAATTTGAAGAGTCTGTTCAAGCAGCTTATCAAATGACAGTGAAGCAGGAGCGAAATACCAAGCTGAGTGCTTTGCGTCAACAAGCTGTTGCTGATCTGGCTGGTGATGAAGAAGGCAAGTTCGCTGAAGCTGATATTGCCAAGGTGTTCAGTAAGCTGGAAAAAGAGGTTGTTCGCAGCAGTATTCTTGCCGGTAAGCCAAGAATTGATGGCCGAGACACCAAGACAGTTCGCTCTATCGGTGTAGAGGTTGGTGTCCTGCCAAAAACCCACGGTTCTTCTCTGTTTACCCGTGGTGAAACCCAGGCAATTGTTACTACTACACTGGGAACTTCCCGTGATGCACAGTTGATTGACTCTCTGGAAGGGGAGTCCCGTGACGCGTTCATGTTGCATTATAACTTCCCTCCATATTCTGTTGGAGAGTGTGGTCGTATGGGACCTCCTGGACGACGGGAGATTGGTCATGGCCGTCTGGCCCGTCGTGGTATTCAGGCTGTACTTCCGGGTGAGGGTGATTTTCCATACACCATTCGAGTGGTTTCAGAAATTACTGAATCCAATGGTTCCAGTTCTATGGCTTCTGTCTGTGGTGCGAGCCTGGCATTGATGGATGCAGGTGTGCCTTTGAAAGCCCCTGTTGCAGGTATTGCAATGGGACTGGTAAAAGAAGGCGAGCAGTTTGCCGTTCTCACCGATATCCTGGGTGATGAGGACCACCTTGGTGATATGGATTTTAAAGTGGCGGGTACAGCTGAAGGCGTAACTGCCCTGCAAATGGATATCAAAATTGCTGGTATCACCGAAGAAATTATGGATATTGCGCTGGAGCAGGCGCTGCATGCTCGTCTCCATATTCTTGGCGAAATGAATAAAGTCATTGGTGAGGCTCGTACGGAGTTGTCTCCTAATGCTCCAATGACTATGAAGATTAAAATTGATCAGGACAAAATTCGGGATGTTATTGGTAAGGGTGGAGCGACTATTCGTTCTATCTGTGAGACAACCGGTGCTTCTGTTGATATTGAAGACGATGGAACAGTCAAGATTTACGCTGATACAAAAGCAGCATGTCAGGCTGCTTATGATCATGTCTACGGTATTACTGCAGAAGCAGAAATCGGTAAGATCTATGAGGGAACTGTGACTCGTATCGTCGAGTTTGGTGCTTTCGTTAATATCATGCCTGGTCAAGACGGTTTGGTGCACATCTCACAAATTGCAGATCATCGTGTAGAAAATGTTGGTGATTATGTGAAGATGGGACAAAAAGTTAAGGTTGTTGTTATGGATATTGACAACCGCGGTCGTGTGAAATTAAGCATGAAAGAAGTAGCGCGGCAGGAGCAGCAGCAAGAAGCATAATTTGCTGAAAATAAAAAAGGGCAGGAGACTGCCCTTTTTTTTATGGAAAATATGGCAATTTATGCCTTTTCATTTTTTCGCGGCGTGCTGGAAATTGTTTTTACAACTTTAGCAATGGGTTTTTCCGTTTTTTTCGGGCTGCTATCTTCTTGAGATGCTATAACCTCGCCCTCCATTGACTTTATCTCTTCTGCTTTTACCTCTTCTTCAAGACGTTGCTCTTTTTCCGCTTCTTCTTTCTCTTTTGAGGCTTTCTGACTGATTGCAGCTTCTTGTTGTTTAACTGCAGCTTTTTCAATGGCTTTAACAATATCGTTAAAGGATTCTCGCAGGCAGCGAGAGTAGAAAGCCGGGTCGGGCATCATATCGCGACAGCAGGTGGCGCTGATGGTCAGGTTGCCATTGTAGCTAAAGATGATGTGAAAGAGACCGACGCTATCCCAGCACAAACCTGTACCGTAAAATCGCACCAGTTTTGAGCCTGATTGGTACAGTGGGATTTGGGGGCCGGCGACGTTGGTTATCACGGTGTTAAAGAACGGGTTGAGATGGCTTAGCAAGTTGTATTTGCTGATAGTGCGTGCTGCCAGATTAGATACCGTATTGGGCAGCAGCTGGGTTGCATCCATCAGTTCCATGCTACCCATGGTCTCGTGATTGTTCTTGGCTCTTGCATTGGCGGTATGAATGGCGTGCAGGCGCTCAAGAGGGTCTTCAATATCCGTGTAGATTTTTGGAAACAGGAAAGAAATCTGGTTGAAGCTGTTGACGTTTTCCTGTTTGCCCCGCACCGAAACAGGCACCATGGCATTCATGGATGTTTCTGGTAATTCCCCTTTATGGGTTAGATAGCGCCTCAAGGCTCCAGAGACAATAGCTACAACAACGTCGTTTACTTTGAGGCCGTTGATACACTTTGCTACCCGCTTGATTTCATTTAAATCAAAATCAACTGCCTCAAAAACCCTGTGGGGAGAGACCTTTTTGTTGAATCGTGTTTTAGGTGCATTACCCAGGGAGCATTTTTTGCCGGTCAGAGCTCTTTTTAAGGTGCCTTTAATCAGTGGCAGGCTGTATTTTGCTACGACCTTGCTCCGCTTCCAGGCGTTGCCGTAACTGTTGATTGAGGCTCTGGCGAGCAGTTCGATTGCAGTGGGTACCCGATCAACAATCCAGGGTTGTGGCGTTTCCACAACTTTGGCTCCAGGGCTTAAGTCGTGCATGGCTGCCAGTAGCATGGCACCACCCTGACCATCAATCAGTGCGTGGTGAATTTTGACAGCCATGGCATAGCAGCCTTTGGGCAGGCCCTCGATATTATCCAGGCCTTCAATGATATAAATCTCCCAGGGGGGGCGGTTCATATCCAGGGGGCGAGAGTGGATGCGTGCTGTCTGAATACAAAGTTGCCGCCAGTCACCAGGAGAGGGCAGGGCAATATGACGGACATGGAGCTCAATCTCAAAGTCTGGATCAGCAATCCAGTAGGGATAGTCTAGTCCTACTGGAACCTGGACGTAGCGATTACGCAGGTCAGGCGTTTTGTGAAG
Organism: Endozoicomonadaceae bacterium; assembly: GCA_965224475.1. Lineage (GTDB taxonomy): Bacteria > Pseudomonadota > Gammaproteobacteria > Pseudomonadales > Endozoicomonadaceae > Endonucleibacter. Next base: position 106,477 of record CBDCZK010000010.1, read on the forward strand.
GCGTTGCTTGAAGTAGTTGAGGATTTGTTTGAATCGAATGGGCTGTTCGCTAGATGTTGATGGATCATAAATGGCCATACAGCCAATATGCATTGGGGTGGTACCTGTTTCCAGGTTAATAAATGCTGTGTCCAGCGCTGAGAGTTGCTCCATGGCTATTACAACCTGACTGAATAATGTTGTGTATTGTTTATGTTGTATCCCACACTTTTTTGTATCTCTGATATTTTAATTTCCAGCCAATGCTACTGGATAAGCTGGAGCAAGTGTGGGTATTGGTTAACAGAAGGTTAATTTTGGCAGTTATTATGAAGTTTCTTGTATAGAAGTAAAGGTTATCACAGTTATTGCTAAATGCATTTGTGGCTATTTGTTACAAGCACTACTCTTTTTCAGAGTTGGCTAAGAAAGGTTTCCAGTTATCTTCAGGTTCAGCCAGGCGGTTGCCAATGACTTTGAGTACCTCTGCGCTAAATGGGAGGCCAAGGTGGCTGGCATTAACTTTGATGTTTTCAGTTAAAGCTGTTTCTTTTTCCTGGGCGATGTTAGGAGGAATCACACCATCGCTATCTGAGTAGATTGCAACGCAGTGAACGCCTTCAACGGGCTGAATGATTTGCTCCATAAGTTCATCAATATTTTCTTGTCGGCCGGTAATTCGGGCAATGATTTCGTAGAGTTTCCATATTGATGAATGGCGAGGAGATCCGCCAATGGGGCTTCCCATGGATATCACTGTACGAACCTGTTCAGGGTGATTTCTGGCTGCTTCTCTGGCCATCAGGCCGCCAAGACTCCAACCGATAAGGCTTACCTTTCGTGATGATGCAATATAAGTGTGCTTTAGCAAGTCGGTGATCTTATGAAGCATGTCACCTTCCCGGGTTTGGCCAAGGTTTATGCCCTGGTCCCAGGGGAGGGCATCATAACCCATTGCAGTTAGACGTTTTCTGAGGATAGACGTGGAACGGTCGCTGGTCATGAAACCGGGGAAAACCAGTACCGGGTGACCATCACCGTGAGGAATATTTTCCAGCTCTTTTTTCCAGTCGTTGCCGGAGCGAATATCAGAAACTGCTTTAACGATGTCTGCTGCAACATGTATGACGCCGGGCCTTTTGTTGTTATTCATGGCTGGTATCCGCGTATTGGTAATTTCGCTATAACCTATTTCATTTTGCTGCTGGGGAGGGCAGGGATGACACTTGTTATAACTCGCTATTTTTATGCAAATAGCTCCAAATTTAATTATTTTTCACTCTTTTTAGTATGACATTCTCTGATGGGTTGTTGCTACTGTGAATCGAAACTCTTACACAGTTATTAGTTTTTAAAGCTATGTAAAAGAAGGGGGGGCTGCAATTTCTTGGTGAGGGGGGGAGGTAATATTACCCAGGAGCCAGTTGGCTGGATCCTGGGAGTGCTGGTTTATGTCGGCCGGAACCTAATGTTTAGGCTATAGCCGTTTCAAGATGTTGGCGGATGATTTTGTATTCCTGTTGGGCCAGTTTATCGATGTTTTCACCAATAAAGCGGCACAGGGTATCCCCTACTAGTGGGATAGATGATTTTATTTCAATGGATACCTGGTTTTCACAGCCGTCATCTGTCGAGCGCAGGTGCATTTTCCCTTTTATACGAGCTGGTACGCCGGAAATATCAACTTTAAACTCACAGTGCCAGCCATCTGCAGTTTTGTTCCACTCTTCTTTTTGGCGTGTTCGGTTCCATTCGCCAACAAATTTTTTGATAACAGAGGGGGTGTCATCGCTTACAGGTACTTCCCGACGAGTGTCGACCAGTAGTGTAGTGTCTTCAAGTTTTACTGTTTTGGCTTTAAAGTTTCTTGCACCGAGAGTAGTGTATTTTTGAGCTATAAACTCCTGGTCGGCAAACAAGGAAAATACTGCATCCAAATCATGAGAGTATTGATGTGTTTGGTTGATGTTCATTAGTCATATCCTTTTGCTGCTCAAACAGGTAATTTTGTTTAAGCAAAAAAATCAAAGTATTTGGGTTGTGATTGTGGGCTTTTTGACTGTGATAGTGCAGTCAGTTATACCTGTATGGCCTGGTGTATAGCCAAGTCATGATTGTGATGCGGTATTGTTAACGAAAACTACTTATTTATAAAGGGGTTATAAACTATACGACGGCTGATTTGCGAATAATGACTTGGATCAATTTTTGCTAAAACTCTGTTTGATAAACTGAAAGTGATAGAAATAAGACCGGCTGTTGTGCAGCCGAAGGGGAGTGTTATGTACGAGAAAATCTGGCTGGCTGGCCTGGGTGCTTATGGGCGTTCTGAGAAGCTTGGTAAAGAAGGTGTAAAACTTTTTGACGAGCTGGTTGATGAAGGCTCTGAAGTTCGTGACCGTGCTTCTGAAAGGCTGGAAGATATCAAACAGAAAGCCAAGGAAAAAATTCAAGGCAATGTCAGCAAAATGAAGGAATTGCTGCATATTGATTCTGATCAGTCTGATATTAGAGCGCTGTCCCAGCAGGTTGAAGAGTTAAGTGCAGCTGTTCATGCTCTGGCTCTTAAACCAGCGAGCCCAGCTTCGAAAAAAGTTGTTGGTAAGACAGCAGGAAACCAGAGAGGGAAATCAACTGCTGCATGAGTTGATGCTGTTTTAGCTGTAAATTGATACCGATGTGAGCCCGGCCTGTTAATTTGATACACGCCGGGCTCTGTTATTTGTAGAAGGGGCATCGTAGAATATTTTTCTTCAAATAATTATGTAATAGCTAGTAGCTATGCAGGGAGGGGCGATGAGGCGGGTGATATTCAATCTTAAAGGGGGGGTTGGTAAAACCAGTATTACCTGTAATCTGGCAGCTATCAGTGCTCGTCAAGGGTTAAGGACGCTGGTCGTTGATCTTGATCCGCAAGGGAATAGTAGTCACTATTTACTTGGCAAGCCTGCTTCTGAATATGCAGATAACCTGGCTGGTTTTTTCGAGCAGATGCTGAGTTTTTCTGTTTTTACTCGTAAGGCTGAAGATTTTATACATCCCACGCCCTTTGAAAACCTTCATGTGATGCCCTCCAGTCCAGAACTTAAGTATCTCGAGCACAAGCTGGAAGCGAAGCATAAAATTTATAAATTGAAGTCAACGCTGTCGAGATTGGCTGATCAATATGACCGTATTTATATTGATACAGCGCCAGCGCTGAATTTTTATACGCATTCTGCGTTAATAGCAGCTAATCACTGCCTTATACCTTTTGACTGTGATGATTTTTCCAGGCAGGCGCTATATACCATATTGGGGGAAATTCAGGAGATTCAGGAGGATCATAATTCAGGGCTGAGAGTTGAAGGAATTGTTGTTAATCAATTTGATGCTCGCGCGCGTTTACCAGCCGTGCTGGTTGATGCTTTGATTGACGAGGGCTTACCTGTTATGCCAACAAAGTTATCTTCTTCGATCGTTATGAGAGAATCTCATCAGGAGAGGATGCCTCTGGTGTACCTTGCGCCTAATCACGCGTTAACCCGTAAGTTTGTTCAGCTGCATAATTCGCTGAACTCTGCTGAAGTGTTTGCCTGAGAAAGAAGAAATGAGATGGGGATCCCCATCTCACTATCATTTGTGCTTATTCGTCGAGGAAGCTGCGCAGGTGGTCGGAACGTGTTGGGTGTCGAAGCTTGCGTAAAGCCTTGGCTTCAATCTGACGAATCCGTTCCCGGGTTACATCAAACTGCTTACCGACTTCTTCGAGAGTGTGGTCGGTGTTCATGTCAATGCCAAAACGCATGCGCAACACTTTTGCTTCTCGAGCAGTCAGACCGGAAAGAACCTGGCGAGTAGATTCTTTTAGCCCTGAGCCTGTAGCTCTGTCGACAGGAGATTGCATAGCGGCGTCCTCAATAAAGTCACCCAGGTGAGAGTCTTCATCATCACCAATAGGCGTTTCCATGGAGATGGGCTCCTTGGAAATCTTGAGTACCTTGCGGATTTTATCTTCTGGCATTTCCATTCGCTGGGCCAGCTCTTCTGGCGTCGCCTCTCGTCCCATTTCCTGAAGCATTTGTCGGGAAACACGATTCAACTTGTTGATAGTCTCAATCATGTGTACAGGGATACGAATGGTGCGAGCCTGGTCCGCAATGGAGCGTGTTATTGCTTGTCTGATCCACCATGTAGCATAAGTTGAGAACTTATAACCACGGCGGTATTCAAATTTATCTACAGCTTTCATCAGGCCGATATTGCCTTCCTGGATTAAGTCCAGGAATTGCAAACCACGGTTGGTGTACTTTTTGGCAATAGAAATAACCAGTCGCAAGTTGGCTTCGACCATCTCTTTTTTAGCCCGGCGGGCGCGTGCCTCACCCAGAGACATTTTGCGGTTAATGTCTTTAATCTGGGTTAGGTTGAGAAAGCTGTCTCTCTCTATATTGGTGAGTTTTTTCTGGGCTCTGATGATTTCGACACGGTACTTATCGATGTTTTCTGCATAGCTGGCGCTACCAGATACGATCGTATCAATCCACTCCAGGTTGGTTTCATTGCCAGGGAAGCTTTTCAAGAAGATCTTGCGAGGCATTTTTGCACGGCGTACACACAGCTGCATAATCGCTCGTTCATTCTTGCGGATATTCTCCAGGGCGTTTCGAATACGGAAAACCAGTAGATCGAAAATTCTTGGTATCAGCTTGAATGTGACAAAAATATCTGAAAGCTCTGCTTGAGATGCCTTAGTTTCTTTGCTGTTAAACCCATGCTTATTAATTATGGCGGAGGTTTTTTCCAGTTGAGCTCTTAGTTCATCAAAGCGCTCGCGAGCTTCTTCAGGATCAAGGCCGCCGGCTTCTTCATCGTCATCATCGTCATCATCAGAGTCATCGTAATCTTCAGGTGACATCACTGGTGTTGGAGTGGGTGCGATGATCTCTTCTTCATTGGTATCAATATAACCGCTGATCAAGTCATTAAGGCGGCCTTCTTCTTCAATGATTTTGTCATATTCATCAATAACAATTTGAACGGAGCCGGGAAAGTGGGATAGAGAAGACATAACTTCTCGCCAGCCTTCCTCTATTCGTTTGGCGATCTGAATTTCGCCTTCGCGGGTAAGTAGTTCTACTGTGCCCATTTCGCGCATATACATGCGTACGGGATCAGTTGTTCGACCAGCTTCCTGTTCAACAGCAGCCAGCGCAGCCGCAGCTTCTTCAGCGGCGGCTTCATCGGTGTCCGCTTCTGACATTAGCAGGGTATCTGCATCAGGCGCCGTTTCGTAGACGCTGATACCCATGTCATTGATCATGCGGATAATATCTTCCACCTGATCGGGGTCGGAGATATCTTCCGGCAGATGGTCGTTAACCTCCGCGTAAGTCAGGTATCCCTGTTCCTTACCACGGGTGATAAGTTCTTTCAATCGGGATTGTTGTTGAGAATTTGCTGACATATCAACCCTTTAACAACAGCGAAAGTGAGGTGCCGGACGAAAAAACGTAAGCAGGCAATTATAGCTCATAAACCGAGACGTATGCCACAGAACAACAGCCTTTGCTCGATTACTGACGGAGCGAGGTACCGGAATGCACTCCATGACGCGGGTTCCCCTTCCTTGGTATTTTCAGACCGGGATTTGTGTGTGCAATTAACAAGTCAATTTGACTTTCCACCGGGCATGGTGAAGTTCAAGTATACCTAATAATTTTTTTTGTGCAGTTATTTTTTTTCCGTATTCTTTCCTGTTAAGCGAAATTGTTGCCGCTTTTGTTCGATGAGTTGCTGCAACTTTTTGCGCTGTTCCGAATTTATTTGCGATGTACTGGCATTGGGCAGCTGCTTCTTAAAAGCGTCCAGCTGGTGTTTATGTTGCGATTTTATTGCCTGCTTTTTAAGGTGGTCAAGTGTTTCGTGAAACTCTTGTTCGTTAGCTTTGGCGCCAAGGTCAAAGGTGGCGAGTTCCTGTAAACGCTTTCCTGTTTCGGTGTTATGCCACTGTGCGATGAGGGCTATAGCAGACAGTCCGGGATCACCTTTTAGTGTGTCGAGCAATTTGACCAGTAATTGGCAGTCTGGTGAATTATGCTGGCGCAGTTCATCAATACAGCTAATATTTTCTGCAAGCCGGGTGTTGCATAATAATTGTCGTATAGCATAGCCAGACCCACTGATTTTACTGGTTGGTTGGTTGGGTTGAATGTTTGTATAACCCTGCCTGCTGAATGATTGCTGATTATGCTCAGGATGATAATAACCTTGAGACTGGTCAAATCCATCCTGGAATGGTTCAGTAGAACTTTCCTTGGTTATCTTGGGTGCAGGGCTGTCAGATAGGTGAGAGGCCAGTTTGTCTGTATCAAGGCCTGTCAGCCCTGAAAGCTTTTGCAGGATCAGCTGTTTGAAAATACCCTCTGGCAACTGGTTTAGGTAGGGCTGTGCTAGCTTGGCCAGTCGGGCATTGCCATCCATGGTATTGAGATTGATGCCTTCTTCCAGCTCCCTGAACATAAAGGTATCTATGCTTAATGCTTGGGAGTGGATGCGTTCTTCAAATTGCTCAGCGCCTTCACTTCTGACCATGCTGTCAGGGTCTTCTCCCTGAGGTAGGAACAAAAAGCGAGCTTGTCGGCCATCTTCCATATGAGGTAGGGTTGACTCAAGTGCCCGCCATGCGGCTCGCCTTCCTGCATCATCCCCATCAAAGCAAAAAATAACTTCAGGAACGACTTTAAACAGTCGTTGCATATGGTCGCTGGTTGTTGCTGTACCCAGGGTGGCCACACTGTTGGTAATACCCTGCTGTGTTAAGGCAACCACATCCATATAGCCTTCTACTACAAGAATGTTTTTCAGTGTGCGGTTGGCCTGACGGGCTTCATATAGACCGTAAAGTTCTTTTCCTTTATGGAAAATAGGGGACTCGGGTGAGTTCAGGTATTTGGGTTTTTCATCACCCAAAACCCGGCCACCGAAGGCAATGTAGCGCCCACGGCTATCCCTGATTGGGAACATTATTCGGTTACGGAAACGGTCATAAATTCGGTTGTTATCTTCATTTTCAACCAGCATGCCTGACTGTATAAGCCGCTGTTCTTGTTCTGGTGTATCACTTAAATGGCTCTGCAGGTTGTCCCATCCTGGGGGGGCAAACCCGATACCAAATTGTTGAATCTGGTGACTGTCCAACCCCCTGTGTTGCAGATAGTTTTTTGCGTTTGCAGACTGGGGGTGGTTTTGTAACTGATTTTTGAAAAAAACGGCCGCCCGCTCCATCAGGTCATAAAGATTGGAGTGATCTGGTCTTTTGGTGTGGCTGCTGCTTTGCTCTCTGGGTACTTCCAGGCCAAGCTGTCCAGCCAGGTCGTCAACTGCTGCCGGGAAATCCAGATGATCAAAGTCCATGATAAAGCCAAGCGCATTGCCGCTGGCTCCGCAGCCAAAGCAATAATAAAACTGTTTATCTGGGCTTACAGTAAAAGATGGGGTCTTTTCTTTGTGAAAAGGGCAGCAGGCCGAATAGTTGCGTCCGGTCTTTTTCAGTTTGACTCTGCTATCAACTATATCAATGATATCAATACGAGCGAGCAGGTCGTCAATAAAGTGCTGTGGAATGCGTCCAGCCATAGTGTGTGGAGGCAGTAGTCTTAATAGAATATTGGGCTTTTATGGTATCACTGCATAGGGAAGCCGTCAGCTGATTACCACAGGTAATTGCTTTTTGCTGAAACGCCTTCTTGTGTGATTAGCTGAGCTGTGATTTGACGATCTGGCTAATAGCAGCCATATCGGCTCTACCCTGAGCTTTAGGTTTGACGATAGCCATCACCTTACCCATGTCGCGCATACCCTGTGCGCCAGATTCTTGAATGGCCTGACTGACTAACTGGATTAATTCCTGCTCAGAAAGCTGTTCTGGCAGAAACTCCATGAGAATCTCAAGTTCCAGTTTTTCCTTGTCGGCAAGGTCAGAGCGCCCAGCAGATTCGAACTGTTCAATGGAATCGCGTCGCTGCTTTACCATTTTATCCAGTACGGTCAGGGCGCGCTTATCGTCGAGCGATTTTTCATCAACTTCAACGCGTTTGAGTTCTGCCAGAGCCAGCCTTACTGTTCCCAGTCGGGCTTTATCGCGATTACGCATGGATTCCTTCATGGTATCCATCAATTGGTCTTTGACCTTGCATTCGCTCATGCTCAATTCCTTTTTTAGACTGTGATGGCGCATTGCAGGCTGAAATTAGCAGCCTCGCACCGGTCTTGGCAGTATGACGCGTTACAGCTGATTAATACAGACGCTCACGACGACGCTGTTCGCGCTGCAGTTTTTTAAGATGACGCTTGACGGCAGCAGCAGCTTTGCGCTTACGGACAGAAGTCGGCTTTTCATAGTGCTCGCGGCGACGGACTTCGGCCAGGACTCCAGCTTTCTCGCAAGAGCGCTTGAAGCGGCGCAGTGCTATGTCAAACGGTTCATTCTCTTTAACTTTAACAGCAGGCATGCAGAGCTCACCTTCCTATAACATTGTTGATTCAGTTGATTTCGAACTTCGCAAGCCGAACTTGTCAAAAGCCTTGCTATTCTAAGCTGGCATGTAGGCTTTTTAACGACCTGCAAAGACAAGATTAGCCGCGTATTTTCAAGGGCGCGAATTTTAAAGCTTATTGTCTGGAAATGCAAAATATCAACCCTTTCGGTATGATTCTTTTCTTTTTTTATTCAGGCTGGGAACCATCCCTATGAGCCAGCCCGAACGATTTGCTGTAAAGCTAGTTTGGCAAGGCTTCAGGCCGATTATGACAGGTCTTTTGATATGATTGTTCTCGGGATAGAGACATCCTGTGATGAAACTGGAATTGCTCTTTATGACAGCAACAGGGGGCTGTTGGCTGATGCTCTCTACAGTCAAATAGAGATGCATACCGACTATGGAGGTGTGGTGCCAGAGCTGGCATCAAGGGATCATATTCGTCGGGTTATTCCCCTGGTCAACCAGACTTTAGAAAAGGCAGGTGTTAATAAAAAAGAGATTAATGCCGTGGCCTTCACCAAAGGCCCAGGGCTTATTGGTGCATTGATGGTTGGTGCCTGTACTGGCAGGGCTATGGCGTGGGCCTGGGGGATACCGGCAATTGGCGTGCACCACATGGAAGGGCATTTATTGGCGCCTATGCTTGAGGATAATGCACCTTCTTTTCCCTTTTTAGCGCTTTTGGTATCCGGTGGTCATACCCAACTGGTACAAGTGGATGGCATTGGGCGATACAGCTTGTTAGGTGAGTCCGTTGATGATGCAGCAGGTGAGGCTTTTGATAAAGCTGCCGCCATGTTGGGCATGGGTTATCCCGGTGGGCCTGCAATTTCCAAACTGGCAGCTAGGGGAGTCTCCGGGCGCTTTCGTTTTCCTCGCCCCATGACTGACCGCCCAGGGCTGGATTTCAGCTTTAGTGGATTAAAAACCTTTACTTTAAACACGGTGGCTCAGTGCCAGAAGGAAGGCCGGTTTGAGGATCAGGACCGTGCTGATATTGCCAGGGCATTTGAAGAAGCTGTGGTTGATACACTAACCCTGAAATGTCGCAGGGCCCTGCGACAGACAGGTTTAAAACAGCTGGTAATTGCTGGTGGTGTTAGTGCTAACCGCCCTCTCAGGCAGGCGCTGGGAAAGATGGTTGAAGGTGAGGGGGCTGGCCTGCGCTATGCACGCCCTGAATTTTGCACTGATAATGGTGCTATGATTGCCTATGCGGGCTGTCAGAGGTTGCTGGCAGGACAAAATGAGCCATTAGCCGTGGCACCTATCCCTCGCTGGCCAATGGATAGCCTCGAGGCTGTTTGAGCGTTTTTCATCAAAGGCAAGAAGTCACAAGAGTCATTGTTTTTACTTTTTGGCTTCTCCGCCTTCCCGTTAGTGATAGTTAAATAATAGGCTGAGCTGTATATGGATAAGGTCCGTATCGAAGATCTTGAGACACAGGCGGTCATTGGTGTTTATGAATTTGAGCATGAAGCGCCGCAACCCTTAATTATTGATCTCGAGTTGGAGACAGATTTTACCCGGGCATTTACCAGCGATAATTTAAATGATGCGCTGGATTATGACGCCATGAGTCAGCGTGTCCGTGGCTTTTGTGAGCAGTCCCGTTATGCATTGCTGGAAGCGCTGGCTGGTGGCATTATCAGGTTAGTTTTTGAGAATAAAGCCATCAGTAAAGTCGCTGTTCGTATCCGCAAGCCGCAAGCCCTTAAGGGAGCCATGGCCAGTGTCTGGTGCGAACGGACACGGGAGCAAATGTGACCTTCTGTTTTGTAGGGATTGGATCGAATGAGGACCCTGAGTATCACTGTCAGCAGATGATTGCGGCACTCAGGGAACGATTTGGCAAAGTCTGGGTAAGCAGCCTGAAAAAAACGCCGGCTTATGGTGTTGAGGCGGCTGATTATATTAATGGTGTTGTTTGTTTTGAGGCCAATATTCAAGAGGCAGAACTGAAGAGGTGGTGTCTTAGGCTGGAAAATAGTTTGGGGCGAGAGAGAGGGAACATTTCTTGTGTTGCGGATTTGGATATTCTCCTATTGATTGCTGAATTACCAAAGATACCTACTTTATTTTCTTTTGATGGTTATTACCAGAGGCTCTTTCAGGAGTTGATTGAGAAAATTGTTTTGGACGAGCATATTTATAGATAAACTACCTAGTATTGTATGTGATTTTGATTTAAAAAGGCTCTTTTAAAAAAAGAGCCATAAGCTAACATAAGTATATTGTTGTATAGGGTATTCTTTTATATATCTTTTTCTAATTTTGGTTGTTTGTTTTTTGGGACTTCTTTGTTTTGCCCATGCGAATGGGCCCTGGATAGATTGAAATATTCTTTGGCTTCTGCTTTTGTTCTAAAGGTTCTCCTTTGCGGGGGAGGAGTGTTGTTTTGATTGCTTGCATTTGATTTTAAGGCTTTTTTTTGAGCTTTTGTTTTATGTTTTCTCTTCGAGGTGGGGGCCGTCTTTAGATTATCTGGAACTGGCTCTAATGTTTTGTTAAGGGCTTGTCTCCAGTTTTGGTGTAGCCTGTCTCGGCTTTTATCAACTAGTTCTTGTATGCATTTTCCTAACATCATTTTTGTGCATTCATTATAGTCATTTGTAGCATGTCCTATTCTTAATAATAAAAAATTAACAACAGTGTTAAGTTCTTTTTCACGTTCTTTTTTTTGAGGGATTTGAGGGGGGCGAGTTTTTCTTTCATTGGTCAAAAAGCTAATCCAAGGATTGAGTTTTTCTATTTTTTCTTCATCGTCAGGATCTAGCCAGTTATAGGTATCGGTATAACCTCCCCACCAGTGATTGAGGTTCTCTGTTGCCAGCATGAGTCCTGGTTGTATATTCATTTTTGATAATTCATCGATAACAAGCTTGGTATATTGTTGATGTCTATCTTCTACCTCACTTTGTTTCGAAGTTTGAGAGGGTAATGAATGCATTAAACTGGCATATAAAGATTGTAGTACGGCTAAAATTTGTTTGCCTTGTCTGCCATAACCTTTAATTTTATCTAGTTCCTCGAATTGACCTCTAGTCCACAGTAATGCCAGATCATCAGCTGTATAGACGGGGTTTCTTTCAGAAACCCGGTGATGAGCTTCAAAGTAATAGGCAGTACTTCGAAATAAATTATATAGTTCATCCTCTATATCAAATTCTTTTTTTAATTGTTCCCATTGATCTTCTGTTTCTGTAACAGCGGTGACTGGTGCAACTTGCATAGTATAACTTTGGCTAGCTGTTACAGCTTTTGGAGTAGGGTTGCTTGTTGATAGGTGCCAAAGAATGTTGTACTCATCAAGAACGAGCAAGAAAGGTAGTGTCTGGTTTGCTGCTTGCAGCTGGTCAGGAAGATATTGAAGCAAACTTTTATCTACAAAAGAGTCTGGCTTATTGGGTTCTATTGCAGATAGTGATAATTCTTTTTCTTGAATATGGGTTTCTCTATGAATGCAAAGGAAAACTTTTAGGTATCTATATTTTCTTCTATTGGCGATAATATCATGAAGGGGGGCAAATTGAATAGTTACATCTTTTGAAAGAACGTCCAAACTACTGGTGTAAAGGTCTGGTTGATTAGATTTGTTTCTTAGATCTACTTTTATATAGATACCTTTTTCGGTCATAAATCTTAATGTGACTCGCTCTCCTTCTTGTCCTAAGTCAAGTGAAAATCGTGGCTCCATGGGTGGGCCCATTTCTGGATGAGTTTGTCTAAGCAAAATATCGTTTAAGCTAGATTTGCTTGAACCGACTGCTGAATCATACTTAGTGATATCTGCCCACTCTACCAGGTTTTGAGTGTTGCACTCCCACTGAATCCCTTCTGGGATAATAGGAAAAGCTAAGGTATATTGAGCAATTGTACTGAGAGACGAAAATATAAAAGTATAAAGCGCTAAACAAAATAAAGCGCGGTGATAGATTGGCTTTTTCATAGTGGGATTGAACTGAAAATAAGTTGACTTGACTGCTAAGTTAGAAATGTAGCAGGAATAACCCGTTGTGCAGGGAAAGATAGTTATTGTTTTGTTTCTTTGTTTTTGGGGCCACGCGCTATGAGAAGTACATGGCCGACATTTGTTATTCGATGTTTTGTAAAATGCATTTAACCCGTTTAAGCTTCAGTTGTACCCCAACTTCTTTTCCTTTATACCCTTGTGCCACTATTGGTTTTGCATCAATAGAGCGGCACTGTTCAAGCAATGCATTAATCAGTTGTTTGTTTTTTTGTTCCAGTTTTATACCTGACGCTTCTGCCAAATGATAACTGCTGGTCAGGGCATCAATAAAACGCTCAGGTCGTCGGAAGGCATCGGTTTTTTCAAACAGGCTGACAAGGGAGTTAGCATTCAGATTTTTCTGCATGGCTATCAGTTCAGCATAATGCTCGTTAACTAACAGGGCACGCTCTACATAGGCGGAAGGAAAACGCATACGTTTGTAGAGCGTTTTTAGCTGCTTTGTGTTGATGGTGTTTGCTGGTGGAAAAAGACAGGCAAAGCGAATGAGACTGCTTTCATTGGTGGTAACAGCATATTCAAGTGCTGATAATGCAGCTGGTGCAGCTTCTAGCAGCTGAAACCATTCAGGCATAATTGACTTGAGGGCATGACACTCGACAAGTGTTTTGAAGTAGACCTCAGGCGATGGCTCTTCCAGTGCCTTTGCTGTTTCTTGCCAGACTCGTTCCGGAGTCAGATACTTTAATTCATCATCATGGGTTATTTTTTCCATCAATAAATGGGTTTCAGGGGCAATAGTAAAGCCTGCATGGGCCAGTCTTGCAGCAAAGCGAGCGACTCTAAGAACTCTCAGGGGATCCTCTTCAAACGCTGGGGAAACATGTCGCAGCACTTTGTTTTGAAGATCCTGCTGTCCACCGTAGGGGTCGATAATTGTGCCGCTGTGATCTTCTGCCATGGCATTGATGGTGAGGTCTCGTCTAATCAGATCTTCTTCCAGCGATACATCGGGGGCCGCGTGGAAAATAAAGCCGGTATAACCGTGGCCTGACTTACGCTCGGTTCTGGCAAGCGCATATTCTTCCTGGGTATCCGGGTGAAGGAAAACCGGAAAATCACGGCCAACAGGGCGGTAACCTTTAGCTATCATCTCCTCAGGGGAAGCGCCCACAACCACCCAGTCTCTGTCTTTTACTTTCAGACCAAGCAATTTGTCCCTGATGGCACCACCTACCAGATAAATTTTCATAAATAAGACGTCGTAACTCGCTGCTGTTTATCTTAACCTGAATATTCCACAAAGCTGGACGTTTGTGGGCTGCTCTTTTTGACAGCATGTTGGGAGGTGTTTTCATTCAGGCATCTGCGTCCTGCTGAAAACAGCCCCGGTCAGCCGGAGAACAATAATGAAAGGTTACCGCCAATGGCTAAGTGAAGCCATCAGTAAAATTGAAGCAGATTTTCAGCGAAGTGCTGATACTCACCTGATTAAACTGGATCTGCCGGTGCTTGACGGTGTCGATCTCTATCTAAAAGATGAAAGTACTCACCCTACTGGCAGCTTAAAGCATCGTTTGGCCCGCTCCTTGTTTCTTTATGGGTTGTGCAATGGCTGGATTAAGGAGGGGACACCGGTTATTGAGTCTTCTTCAGGCAGTACTGCTATTTCAGAAGCCTATTTTGCCAGGTTGCTCGGACTACCGTTTATTGCCGTGATTCCAGCCTGTACTGCCAGTAAAAAAATCAGGCAGATTGAGTTTTATGGTGGGCGTTGTCATTTGGTTAAAAACGGTTGTGAGATTTATGCGGAATCCCACCGGTTAGCAAAAGAGATGAACGGTCATTACATGGATCAGTTTACTTACGCTGAGAGAGCCACTGATTGGCGGGGAAATAACAATATAGCCAAATCCATTTTTGATCAAATGCGATACGAGCCTTGCCCAGTCCCTGATTGGGTTGTCATGAGCCCGGGTACTGGTGGCACATCAGCGACCATTGGTCGCTATATTCGTTATAAACAGTTATCAACCCGGTTATGTGTGGTTGATCCAGATAATTCAGTTTTTTATGACTATTACAAAACAGGGGATACCGGGTTAACTTCAAAAAAAGTGTCCCGGATTGAAGGAATTGGTCGACCCAGAGTAGAACCCTCATTTATTCCCGGTGTTGTTGATGAAATGCGCCGGGTTCCTGATGCCGCTGCTATTGCAACTACTTATTGGCTGGAAAATTTGATAGGACGAAAAGCTGGTCCCAGTACCGGAACCAATCTTTTTGGTGCCTTGCAGCTGGCTTGTGAAATGAAGACAGAAAAAAAACAGGGGTCTGTGGTGACATTGCTTTGTGACAGTGGGCAGCGCTATTTGGATACTTGCTATGACAACAGCTGGGTTAAATCGAAGATTGGTGATATCAGTGGCTGGGTAGACAAACTGGAACTATTTGCAGAAAACGGACAGTTAGTTGTCGTTTAAGTCTTGCTCATATAAGGAAGTCATTATAGCCTTCTCGCCGTAATAACAATACATGACCACTGTTATCAGAAAAACTCATAACATCCCGGTGGCGTTGTCTGGTGCAGGCAGGTAGTAACTTGGGATGACAGGGGAATACTATGTTCAAGGCTGAAAATGCGTTTGACCCAGGCTTTACCAGACAGAAGCCCGAATCTCTCTGGGATATGATCTCTCTACACTATGTTGTTGATGAATCACAATGGCTGGAGGAACTTCTGTTAGTAGCAGAGCCTTCTGCAGCGGAAAAAGCCCAGATTGCCAGTCGAGCCACTCGCTTGGTCGAAAAAGTAAGGGAGCGTAGTGATGCGGTCCATGCCATTGATGCGCTGTTATTGCAGTATAGTTTGGACACCCGGGAAGGCATTTTATTGATGTGTCTGGCAGAGGCTCTGATGAGGATTCCAGATGCTGAAACTGCTGATGCACTGATTCGAGACAAACTCAGCGTTGCTGACTGGGAGGCGCATTTAAGTCAAAGTGATTCACTTCTGGTCAATGCTTCCACCTGGGGGCTGATGCTAACAGGTAAGGTTGTCCGGCTGGATAGCAACAGTGATGGTTCACCATCCGGTGTTATACAGCGTCTGGTGAATAAAATGGGTGAGCCGGTTATTCGTCAGGCTGTTAATCAGGCTATGAAAGTGATGGGGAAGCACTTTGTTCTTGGACGAACAATAAAGGAAGCCCTTAAAAATGGTCGTAAGCAGCGGGAAAAAGGCTATACATATTCTTTTGATATGCTCGGTGAAGCTGCATTAATGGCAGAAGATGCTGCCCGCTATCATGATGCCTATCGATCAGCAATTGAAATGGTTGGTTCTGATAAAAGTTGCTCAGACAGTATCTCAGCGCCAACTATTTCAATAAAACTATCTGCTTTGCACCCCCGCTATGAAGTAGCTCAGGAGCGAAGAGTACTGGCTGAGCTGTCTGAATCCGTACTGCAGCTGGTCAGATTAGCACGAACCCTTGAAGTCGGTATTACTATTGATGCTGAAGAGCAAGACCGGCTTGAGTTGTCCTTGAAATTGTTTAAAAAGGTTTATGAGCATCCGGATTGTCGTGGCTGGGGTGGCTTCGGTCTGGTTGTTCAGGCCTATGGTAAGCGTGCACTGCCAGCACTTTGTTGGCTGACTTCTTTGGCGGAGCAACAAGGCGATGTTATTCCTGTTCGGTTGGTAAAAGGGGCATATTGGGATTCCGAGATTAAGCTCTCCCAGCAGCAAGGGGTAGAGAGCTACCCGGTTTATACCCGTAAAGAGGCGACAGATGTTGCTTATCTGGTATGTGCCCGCTTTTTGCTGTGTGAACATGTTAAAGATCGGTTGAGTCCACAGTTTGCAAGTCATAATGCCCAAACGGTTGCCAGTATTCTGAATATTTCAGATGACAGGGCATTTGAATTTCAGCGCCTCCATGGAATGGGGGATGCACTTTATAACACCGTGATCGAGCAGGAGGCGGTTTCCGTCAGAATATATGCCCCGGTCGGTAACCATAAAGATTTGCTGCCTTATCTGGTGCGAAGGCTGTTAGAGAATGGTGCTAACTCTTCTTTTGTTCATCGACTGGTCGATGCAAAAACGCCGGTTGTTGATTTAGTTCAGCATCCGGTGGATACATTATATCGACATAAAACATTGGCAAATGATCGAATCCCATTACCACAGGCGATTTTTGGCGATTCTCGAAAAAATGCCAGCGGTATCAATATTGATATTGAGTCACAATGGCAACCTTTTAGTGCAGAAGTTCAGCCCTATCTGGATCGCCAATGGCGTAAGGGGCCCTTTGTTAATGGTCAGTTGGTGGAAACTGCAGAGCAGGCGGATGTTTTATGCCCTTATCTTAGCCATGAAGTTATTGGACGTGTCTATTGGGCTACCCAGGAAGAGATTGAGCAAGCACTTAATTTAGCGGATAAAGCGTTTCCCCGCTGGAATGGCATCGAAGTAGATGAGCGGGCCAGTTGCCTGGAAAAACTGGCTGATCTGCTGGAAGCGAACAGTGCCGAGCTAATAGGGCTTTGCCATCGCGAAGCCGGAAAGACCATTCAAGACAGCATTGATGAGATCCGTGAAGCTGTTGATTTCTGTCGTTATTATGCTGAGCAGGCTCGAAGGCAATTTGGTCAAGTCCATTATTTACCCGGACCCACAGGCGAGTCTAATGAGCTTTATCTAACCGGACGAGGCGTGTTTCTCTGTATTAGTCCATGGAATTTTCCGTTGGCTATTTTTCTTGGCCAGATAGCGGCTGCACTGGTGGCTGGTAATACTGTAATCGCCAAGCCGGCAGAACAAACCAGCCTGATTGCAGGAAAAGCAGTTGAGTATATGCTGGAAGCAGGAATTCCTGGTGATGTGATTCAGGTGCTACCAGGGGATGGGGCTGTTATCGGCAAGCAGCTGGTTCAAGATAAACGAATTGCCGGTGTTGCTTTTACTGGCTCTACAGAAACGGCTCATGCCATCAACCTTGCTCTGGCTAAACGACAGGGTGCTATTATCCCCTTGATTGCTGAAACAGGTGGCCAAAATGCAATGATTGTTGATTCATCAGCACTGCCTGAACAGGTGGTTAAAGATGTTGTGCATTCGGCATTTGCCAGTGCCGGGCAGCGTTGTTCCGCAATGCGAGTGCTGTTTGTGCAAGAAGATATTGCTGACAGAATTACTGCCTTGTTGAAAGGGGCTATGGCAGAGTTGCGAGTGGGTGATCCGACGTTGCACGAAACGGATCTTGGGCCCGTAATTGATAGTCAGGCTAAAGATGCTCTGGACCTTCATATAGCAAGAATGAAAGAGGAAGCGCAGTTTATAGCTGAGACAGCTTTACCTGCCTCGGCATCCGTTGGTCACTTTGTGGCACCTACGGTTTTTGAAATCAAACACATCAATCAACTTGAAAAGGAACACTTTGGCCCTGTATTGCATATTATCCGTTATAAAGCTTCTGAACTGGATAATGTGATTGAGCAAATTAATAGTACTGGTTTTGGCTTGACGCTCGGTATTCACTCCCGCAATGAAGTCACTGCTGCATATATAGAGGAACATACCAGCACCGGTAATACATATATTAACCGGAACCAGATTGGTGCAGTTGTTGGTGTGCAGCCATTTGGTGGCATGGGGCTTTCAGGAACGGGGCCGAAAGCGGGTGGCCCTCATTACCTGCTCAGGTTTGCTACTGAACGTGTACGCACCATTAACACTACAGCTGTTGGTGGCAATGCTACGCTGTTATCTCTTGGTGCAGGCTGAAGATGAAATCTGTATTGTAGCAATTTATTGCTACAATACCTTTGAACAGAATTGTTGTAGTTATCCTTTTCTGTATTTTGGTAGCTGAAAATGACTGGGCATGCAGATAAATCTGAGCCTTCGATTGAAACATCTTGCTCCTATGCTCTTCCAAATAGCTGGGGTCAGGCCAAAGAGCGTTTAGAATCACTACAGCATTCATGTGATTTAACTACATTGTCGTGGTTGGATTTTATTAAATCTGGTGATGATTGCCTTGAAATTGGTCCTGGTGCAGGGAGTATTGCAGAATTAGTATCGTCAAAAATAAAACCGAAAGGTCATCTTGATTTACTGGATGTTAGTGATCAATTCCTACCGGGGATTGCCAGTAAGTTGGGGAATGTTAAGGCCATTCATGCCGATATACTTGAGTATGATTTAGGTGTGAACCGGTATGACGTAATCTATATGCGAGCAGTTCTGTGTCATCTAGCTGGCACAGACTACCAACAACTAATCAATCGGTTTACAGACGCACTCAAAATTGGTGGTACCCTATTTATTCAGGATATTCTTGACTTAGATTATCTTGATTATTTACCTGAAGTTAGTGATGAGCTAAAAACTTTTTTGCACCAATTAGGAACTGATGCGGCAAAAAAAAGAATGGACTTTGATATAGGTTTTCAGCTGCCAGGGTTAATGGGAACATCAGGGTAACTATTCAGCCTCCTCAGATTAATCTGGATTTTTCGCGAATTTATGTCATTTTGATATAAACCCTTTTCCAGAAGTTTTCATGACTCAGTTTACTCCCGAAACACAGGCCATTATCTTGCTTCTCGCTGCTGTAGGTGAGCTGGAGTCGAAGGTTTTGAGTCTTGAGGATGAAAACAAGGAGCTTGCTGATAAGCTCAAGATGAATAGTCGTAATAGCAGCAAGCCACCGTCTACAGATGGTTACAATAAGCCCTCATCATCCAAAAACTCAAATGCTGACAGTGAGAATGAGGAAAATCCTGAGTGTGATAGAGAAGATTACAAACCCAATCCCAAAAGCCTGAGGCAAAAGTCAAATAACAGGCCCGGTGGTCAACACGGTCATAAAGGCTCTACGCTGGAGCAAACTGAGGAACCAGACCATATCCGGCATCACTCGGTTAAAAACTGCGTACTTTGCCATCAGTCGCTTCTTTCTATCAAAGTAACCGACGTTGTTGAACGTCAGGTATTTGATCCAGGACGTTTTGGCCGTTTCGAAGTAACGGCGCATGTGGCTGAAGTCAAAGAATGCCCATGCGGACATGCTAATCAAGCATGCTTTCCTAAGGGTGTTGACTCGTATGTGCAGTATGGTCCGGTCACTCAAGCACTGGCTGTTTATCTGTATCAATACCAGTTAATGCCGTACAAGCGCATTTCACAATTCTTTTTCGATATTTTTGGTCTTGAAGTTAGTCCCGGTTCAATCTGTACTTTTCAGGCAAATGCCTACGACCGTCTGGCTAGCACAGAGGCAGCAATTGCTAACGCCTTAAAAAAAGTGCCAGTTGCAGGTGCTGACGAAACAGGCATGAGAGTGAAGGGCTCTTTATGGTGGCTGCATGTCGTTCGTTCCGAGGAGTGGACATACTACCACCTTGACCCCAGTAAAGGTCATGAAGCTATTGAGGCAATGGGAGTGTTACTGGTATTTGCCGGTATACTTGTGCATGACCATTATAAAGTCTACTTTCGCTACGCAGCCATCCATGTGCTCTGTAACGCCCATCACTTAAGGGAGTTGCAGGGGGTTGTTGACAGAGATTGCAATTATCTTGCAGCCCGGCTTCAACGCTTGTTAAGGCTGGCTTGCCATCTTAGGAAAGGGTTCAAAAAGCTTGGCATGAAGGCTATGCCGGAAATTATCCGCAAGCGTATCGACTCGCTTTTCGAGCGTACTGCTAAAAAAGCACAGCTCGAAGAAGCCGAGTACATGGAGCGACGACGTCAACGCCTTGGAGAGGATAAAGTCAGAAACACCAAAGCCTTTAACCTCTTCAAGCGACTGGTGGAGTTTAAAGAAGAAACCTTGAGATTCATGACTGATTTTGACATCCCCTTCGATAATAACGGCAGTGAGCAGGATGTTCGCAACGGCAAGGTAAAGCAGAAAATATCTGGCTGTTTCAGAAGTGAAAAAGGGGCTAAATGGTACTGCCGGATACGGAGTTATGTTTCATCGGCGAGAAAGCAGGGTGAGAATGTTTTCGAAGCCCTGCTTATAGCTATGAAGAATTACGACAACCTTCCTTTACTGGGTGCTGAATAGTTACCATCAGGACTAAAAAACATCCGTGCACAGATATTATCTGACTGGATTACAGGTGGGTCAGAGCAAGCAAAACTGTGTAGTTTAACTATGAAGCAGCTTAATGAATCAGGCTTTTTTACAAAAATAGAAAATCACGATTCATTATTTAAACAACTTTTGGCTTTCTACGAAAATCCTGAGTCTGGTTGGTTTAGCGCTTATATTGTTTCAGTGAAGGGGGAAAAAAGTGGCTAAAAAAGCCATTAAGTTATCATTACCGGGTCCTCTGGTGATTGCTTGCAAATTAAATCTTTTTGAAATTAAAAATGACTAGTTTTCGAGCATATTTTCTTGTCTTATTATTGCTTTTGTCTCTTTTGTTGGTGTTTGTGCCTGAGTTTTGTCGGTTTTGTGCAATATAAAACCTTCCTTACTTTTTGTTATTATATTTAGTGTATTGCCTCAATGTAGGTCAAAGATTTAGATTATTTTAATAAGGGCATTGTTTGTAGCCGCTATATCTGCTTTGTTCCTTACTATATTCAGCTATATAAACGTCATATGACGTTTTGTCATGGTGTGTAGAGGAGAATATGTGATCGTTTACCAGGTTTCTTCAGGATGATTTAAATCAATATGGCTCCCCTCCCCCGGAGAAGAAGGTTGTCCTGGCCGCCTTCTTGATTGATCAAATTATTTGTTTTGGCGAATGTAATGTTTTCTGCTTTTAGAACGATTATTAATACCGAAAAGTCTCTGGCGAGTCTTCAGGCTAATATTTTAGCCGGGCTGACAGTTGGTGTTATTGCTCTGCCTTTATCGATGGCGCTGGCTATTGCTATTGGTGTTCCTCCACAGCATGGCCTTTATACGGCAATTGTTGCGGGTGTTGTTATCGCTCTTGGTGGCGGCTCCAGTGTTAATATTTCAGGGCCGACTGCTGCGTTTGTTGTCGTACTATTGCCCATTGTTCAGCAGTACGGTTTGGGGGGACTGCTAATAAGTGGCTTTCTTGCTGGTATTATTCTGGTGCTGGTAGGGCTTGCTCGATTTGGCCGCTTTATTGAAGTGGTGCCATACCCTGTGACGGTAGGTTTTACTGCTGGTATCGGTGTGGTTATTGCCACATTGCAGATCAGGGATTTTTTAGGTCTGGAAGTACAGGCTCTGGATGGGCATTATCTGGAAAAACTGACATTAATTATTCAGTCGTTGCCAACAATAAATCCGCAGGAAGCATTGATTGGTTTTATAACCTTAAGTGTTCTAATTTTTTGGCCAAAGTTGCATTCAAAAATACCTGGGCATTTAGTAGCGCTTCTAACAGGTTCAACAATAGCTTGGTTATTAGGGCATGTTAGTTCAGACTTTTCTGTTGTAACCATTGGTAGCCGTTTTCATTATGAAATAGGGTCTTTAACTGGTAAGGGGATTCCACCAGTATTGCCTTCTTTTGAGTGGCCATGGAATTTGCCTGATGCTCATGGTCAGCCTATTGGCATCAGTTTTGAGTTGATCAATACGTTGTTTGCATCTGCTGTTGTGATTGCGGTATTAGGGGCACTTGAATCACTTTTGTGCGCAGTTGTTGCTGACGGTATGTCTGGGAAAAAACATAATCCCAATGATGAACTGATTGGCCAGGGTATTGGTAATATCATTGCACCTTTATTTGGTGGAATTCCTGCCACGGCAGCCATTGCCCGTACTGCTGCGAATATTCGGGCAGGTGGAAACTCGCCATTGTCAGCAGTAGTCCACGGTGTATTTATTTTGCTGGCTATTCTCTGCTTGGCACCATTGCTGGCTTATATTCCTATGGCATCTATGGCGGCTTTGTTGCTAATGGTTGCATGGAATATGAGTGAAGCTAAGCATTTCATTCGCACTGTCAAAGTAGCCCCAAGGGATGATGTAATCACTCTGTTAACCTGCTTTTTGCTGACTGTGTTGTTTGATATGACTGTCGCTGTGGGGGTTGGTATGGGGCTTGCCGGTATCTTTTTTATCCGAAAAAGTGCGTCATTAGCTGAAAACCAGCGATTAAGTGTAGAGCATTATCCAATGCTGCCAGCTGACATTGTTATTTATAAAATACATGGCCCTCTATTCTTTGGCTCTACCCAAAAGGCAATGAAGAATATTACCAGTGTTACCCCGGATGTGCGGGTAGTAATACTGGATATGTCTGAAGTCTCAATGATTGATATGAGCGCTATTATCTCAATGGAATCCATCGTTGAAAACTTTACTCACAACGGGGTGGGTCTGGTGATTAATGATCTTCGGCCTCGTATGGTTGCCAAGCTGAAGCGGGCAGGTATTGATGGCAGGCAGGATGCCATTGAATTTTCCAGCTCAATGGATGAGGCTGTTCGAAAAGGGCGGGGGCTTGCACTTTGTCATGATTCTGGGTTAACAGTTGCTACTGCTTAATAAGGCTTAATAATTTGGTGTACTCCCATTGTATAATGGGAGTACTATTGTAAGCTTTTAGCGACAGATATAAACATAAAATATGAAATTCTGTTAAGATGTCGCCACTATTGGGGGAGATTCAATATGACTCAGGATGTGTGCGATAAACCTGATACCACGAGTCTGAAGCAGGTCGAGACGTCTCTTGAGAGTGTGTTGTGTAATGAAACAAAGAAGAAAAAAGAAAAGCAGTCTTTTGGTCTATCAACATCACAGTACTCAAAGAGGGAATGGGACTCAACGCGTCATACTATTAATGATTTGTCATTAAACCTTAAACAGCTGCGGCAGCTTAATGAGATTCAGTTGACCAAGACAGGCACTGCTTTAACGGTTGATCAGGTTGCGATGTTGGTTGCTGTTTATACAAGACAGGCTAACACAACAAAAGCCTTGAAAAAACTCAGTTCTGTAACACTATCGAGCAGCAAGAAAAAAAGCCAGATTAAAGCATTGGTTACTTCCGGATTATTGGATCAGTCAGGTATGTTGGGTGAGTATAGCCTTGGTCTTGTCGCTGATGGTGTAATTGCCGCTGCATTAAAGCCTTGCTTATGAATGATATGAAGATTTTATAATTGGACTAATAGTATCAATCAAATTTTATTAATAAATATTGGTCAAGCCATCTTTAGGAGGTGGCTACTAATGGCTGGCAATAAGCTAATGCTTTTGCTTTGTGATTCAAGAGCTTCATAGTATTGCGTGGGTTTTTAGCAATAATACTTTAGTTTAATAAAACCTGCGATATATTTTTCTTGTCTACAACTTATGTATAAATGTATTTTTATGGCATTTTAGTAATATCGGTAACTTAGAGAGAGGCGCTATAACAAGAAAAATTGGAGTGGTTGTATGGTTGGTATTATTTCGGGTAGAGAAATTTTAATTAAAGCACTTGTTGCCAGTTATCTAATGCTGGTGTTGGTTGTCTTGTTATTTCTGATTGCTAGAAATGTTGTATCCCAGAGCGATTTATTGTTTGAAAACTCTGCCAGCGATTTTTTATCAAATGAATTAAGATCAGTTTCTAATGGTCAGGAAGCTTTATTGGAAAAAACTGGCATTGTTGAGGGAAAAAAGATAGTAAATGGTCGTGATCTGATTATCGTCATTGATGCTGGCCATGGAGGTAAAGATTCAGGTGCTGTGGGGCCTAATGGTCTTCTTGAAAAAGATGTGTCTTTAGCTATTGCCAAGAAGCTGGCTCTATTATTGGAAAAAGAAAGTGGTTTTAAACCCGTCTTAGTAAGAAATGGTGATACTTTTATATCTATTATTGATCGTTTAAGGTTTGCCTTGAATAAAAGGGCCGATATGGTGGTTTCTATTCACGCTGATGCTTTTGATATTAGAGGTGTGCAAGGGTCATCTGTTATCTATCATCCTAAAAATATGCTTGACCGTACAAAGCATATTGGCCGCTTGATACTAAAAGAATTAGGCAAAATATCTGAGCTTCATAGTAAGTTTATTAAGAAACAGGCCATTACTGTTCTGGCAGCGGGGAAGATTCCATCAATTATGGTGGAAGCGGGGTTTATATCCAATCCAGCAGAAGCGAAAAAACTCGCAGATAAAACTTATCAAAATGAAGTGGCTCGATCAATATTTGTGGGCATCCGAAAACATTTTTATGAAAAACCATCGAAAGGCACCTGGGTTGCTAAAATGGCGAAAAAAATCAAGGAAAAATTTAGCCGCAAAAGAAATGCTAACAATATATCGCATCTGCTTGAATGGCCAATTCATTTTTAAGTGTATATGTAGACGTTTCTGTAGGTCTGCTTCTGTGTAATTTCTCTCAATAGTTATGGTGCCGGTAAGAGGAGTCGAACCCCCGACCTTCTCATTACGAGAGTCTTTTTGCGCTATTTATCCAAATATAATAAACTTTAATGAAACCCTGTTAAATCTAATAATAGCAAGGGTTTTAGCTCATTTTAGCTTAATGAAATAGTACCAAAGTACACCGAAAATTTATCAAATTTGTTAGAACGGTGTTAGAACGAGATGCTGTATGGCAGTTCTGAATAATAATAAGATCAAGTTCACTAAAAGAGCACTGCTTGCTCTTCCCTCAAAAAATAAGCCTTACTGCGTATATGATCTGGCCGGTAATGGTCTTCGCTTGCGCGTGGCACCTGGGGGCACGAAAAGCTATCAGGTAACAAAGCGGGTGGGAGGTAAGGTAAAGTTTGTCACACTAGGCAAGCTCTGTGATCCTGATGGAGCTATGTTGATGCATCCTGAACAAGCTCAAAAGAAGGCTCGTGAAGTCTACAGTCAACTTTCAGATGGCATCGATGTGACTGAACAGAAACGGGAGGCTGTTAGGGAGCAGAAGCGTCAGCGGGCTCTATCTTTAGGTGTGTTTATTGAAGAGCGTTATAAGCCTTGGGCAATCCAGCATCATAACTCAGCCTCAAAAAATCTTAGCAGCCTAAGGAAGCATTTCGACAAGTGGTTTGATAAGCCCATGACGGATATAAATCCTTGGCTGGTTGGAACATGGAGAACAAGCCAGTTAAAAAAAGAACGTAAACCGTCAGGTATTAACCGTAATGTAGCAACCCTAAGGGGGGTACTCAGCCGAGCAAAAGAGTGGGGGGTGCTGGATAGCCACCCATTGGAAGGACTTAAACCTCTGAAGGTGGATAAGAATCCCGAGCCTCGTTTCTTGGATGTTGATGAAGAGCAGCGCTTGAGGACTGCGCTGGATGAGCGCCAACAGGAACAAAGAGAAAGTCGGAAAAGAGGGAATAGGTGGCGACAGGAGAGAGGGAGACCTCTGCTGGAAACTTTTGATGACCCATTTACAGACTATCTAAAACCGATGGTGTTAGTTGCAATGAATACTGGGTTAAGAAGGGGGGAACTGTTCAATCTTTCCTGGGACTCTGTGAATTTAAAGAATCGGTTGATAACTGTTCGAGGTAGTGGTGCTAAATCTGGACAGACCCGGCACGTCCCATTAAATGAGGAAGCTTTCGCAACGCTGGCGGCTTGGCATAATCAGACAGAGAGTAGTGAGCTGGTATTCCCGAATCCCGAGACTGGTAAAGTGTTTGATAACATTCAGACTTCTTGGAGTGCATTACTTGAACAGGCAAAGCTAGATCACCCAGTAGATCATCCGAAACATTTCACTTTTCATGATTTGCGTCATGTTTTTGCCTCTAAATTGGTTATGAAGGGAGCTTCGCTGTATGACGTGATGGTGCTGCTTGGTCATCAGGATACCAAGACAACTCTTATATACGCACATCTGATGCCAGAGCACATGGCGGATGTTGTGGCATTGCTTAACTAACCTTAACCCAAAAAACTGCTGAATATTTATAGCAACAAATTATTTTGAATAGCTGCTTTCTGGCTTACGGGTTAAGAATCAACAAGCGCCTATTAAACCTTTCAGGATATACCCTGTAAGCGGGTTGAGATAGGTAGTCAATGGTTACATAGGGGGGTACAGTGGCAGAAGATCTTGGATATTGGCTTCTCGCTAGTGAGTATTCGGTCGATGAGGCTTCACTTTTGCTTGCCGGGGTGGACCCTTTTTTGGTTCGTGGGCAGATTATTAACGCTCGATGTCAGCTTGATTCAAATAAAATAGTGATGTACGAAGCCGGTTTGAACGCTGCATGTGAAAGTGGATTTATTTCTTATACATACTTTTATGAGGCAAGTGATGAGGTCAAAAAGAGGTACTATGAGGAGTATTGTACAGAGGAGTATGGTATAGATGCGGAGTATGACCATATTTTAACAAAAGAGGATGTTCTCAAATTTGCAGCCCAAAATGGACTTGAGTTTCCTTTGGGTCATCCAGTGCCACAATCACTATGTGAGAAGGCAACAGAAGATAAACTTGCTGAAATAAAAATGACGCCGGATCATCCGAATTTTTCTGAAAATTTGGCTGTCGCAAATATGGTGTGGACAGAATTAAATGCGATGCCTTCATCAGAAGATATTAATAAAAGGCCTAGAAAAGAAGCAGAAGATCTGCTGAAAAAAAGGTATCCTCACTGGTCGAATAGGAGAGTTAAAGCGATTGCTCAGGTAGTAAACTGGACTGAAAATTCAGAAACGGGCACTGTTTTATCCCCCGTCCTGCCTGTCACCCTAAAAAAAAATAAAGCAGCTAATGATGCTTGATACTAGCGGGGTACGGCTGGGGTGTCACCCCCCTGTCACCCCTTTACCTCGACCCTGTCACCATTTTTTTTCTTTCTAAAACAGTTTTAACGTATCCCTCGTTAACGCAGTAAAACCCAAACAACTCAATGCTTAACCAGGTGATGCTATGGACAGTAATACATTCCTCAGTAGATCAATCGTCAATTGCGAGCCTTCTTCTAAGTCGGCATCTTCGAATATTGGGCAGTATCAAGTAGATGACCTGCTGACTCCAGCACAAACCGCTAAAGCCTTAACGGTAACAGAAGGAACCTTATCTGTATGGCGTAGTACAGGACGTTATAACTTGCCTTACGTAAAAGTTGGACGCTGGGTTCGTTACCGCTGGG
This sequence comes from Endozoicomonadaceae bacterium, assembly GCA_965224475.1. Classification (GTDB taxonomy): domain Bacteria; phylum Pseudomonadota; class Gammaproteobacteria; order Pseudomonadales; family Endozoicomonadaceae; genus Endonucleibacter. Next base: position 134,027 of record CBDCZK010000010.1, read on the forward strand.
GTGATGTGCTGAATTTTATTGAGAGTAGGACACAGACACAGGTCGTTTAAATAACTCTGAACCCACCTGATATAGACGTTAGTGAACAGTTAATTCCAGGTGGGCAATTTTCAGAAGGCTGAAAGCAATAAGTTCAACTCAATATTAGCAGCACCAGGATTCAGCAGGATGGATGAAGAAAACGCTAATCATAAGGATTGTTTTGGTAATCAGGTATCAGGAAGTCAAGGTGAATTAGAAAGAATAAGAGGTGAGTCAGTTGGCAAGAAGGTACTAAATCAAATTCTGTCAAGCCTGAATGAAGCAATGCCTGAAAGTGATATTCAAAGAAGGGAGAGAATGGCACCTAATCTTGCCAATGTCGAAAAACTGCATGCAGAAAGCCAGATCTGCTCCAATGATGATCATACTGATATTGATGCAGAGCAGCCGCCGGAAGGGGTAGGTAAGCCTTGTTATGGTGGAACTACACAGACACTACCTACTGAATTATTGGAGCAAGGGTTTGATACTGAAATTGACTGGATAGTCAAAAATTACATTCCCAGTAATTCGTTCGGTGTGCTCTATGGTCCTTCTGAGTCGTTCAAGTCATTTCATGCGGTTTGCTGGGCTGCATGTATCGCTACGGGTAGAAACTGGAATGGAGTTCAATGCACTCAGTCGTCTGTACTTTATATAGCTGCTGAGGGAGGAATAGGAGCATCCAAAAGAGCGCAAGGCTGGAAGATGGTTTATAACCAGGGTGAGTCGCTGTTCAGGCTTCATGCCATTAAAATGCCGATATTTTTTGGCAGTGCTAAATGTGTCAATGAGATTATCAATACTATCATCGATATAAATGAGAAGACCGGAGAAAAAATCGCCGTCATATTTATCGATACGATGGCACGTTGTTTTGGCGGAGCTGATGAAAATAAGACTGCCGATATGAATCTGTTTATTGCTGGTTGTGACAAAATCAGGGCTGAAACAGGGGTGACAGTAGTCGTTATTCATCACACAGGTAAAAACAAGGAGAGAGAGGCCAGAGGGTCATCAGCATTAAGAGCAGCCTGTGATTTTGAGTATCTTGTTGATCGTCCGGATAAGCAGATGTTTTATACGCTGAAGTGTACCAAGGTAAAAGATTCTGAACCTCCCAATACGCAAGCATTTGATACGCGGACACACTTTCTTATGCATGATAAGGATGGGGATGAAATCACAACGCTGGTCCCAAGCTTGGAAGGAAGGGGGGTGCCGGAGTGTGAGTCTGAGCAAGCAGTAACCCTCTCACCAAACCAAGAGGCTCTGTGGCAAGCTGTACGTTCCCGAATGGCTTCAGGAGAACCCACCACGGTAGCTGTTGTTCGTGATGACCTGAAAGCTCAGGGGCTGAATATGAGCAACTTTTCAAAATGGTTAACTGCTCTGCTGACTAAGGGGCTTCTTAAGCAGGATGGAAATAACCTGATACCTGTCAATAAGGCTCAATGATATATTCGTCGTCTCGTCGTTTATATATATAAGCACATCGACGACGAGAGGTTGTTAAGCCAGCTGTTTCGCTAATTTTGTATAGTGATGATATCTAATTAGTTGAAAATATTGAGCCTTAATGCTTAAGTTTTCATAGGGATTTAGGTTCTATCTGGGTTTAGGGATAATCATGGGTGGATATTTCAGTGGCAGGAAGGCAGGTGGGAAGAAAAGCATTGAAGACTTCCTGTCCCTTGATATCTGCTGGCTTTATCGGCTAGGAGTTCTGGAACCCGGTAGGCGATGTGTGCTTCGTTATCACAATGGATATGCCATTTTAGTTGAATGTAATGAACTTGTTTATGGCAAGCTGTATTGCCTTTATATCCAATATGAAATGCAGAATGGAGGAAACATTGATCTCAGAATACAGGTTATTAATTATGAGTGGGTCAGTGTTCTCAATGGTAAAACCCAAAGGCCCTATTTTATTTGCCCTGTGATGGATGTCCGTGCTGGTAAGCTCCTACTGGGTGAACAGGGGTTCGTCCATCGAACTTATTTCGATAACCTTTATCGTATTCAGAGGCTTGGTCATTTCGATCGAGCTATCAAGTCCTGTAATCGGATTAAATTTAGGTTAGGGTGTCTTGATTCAAGTGCTGCCACTGACCCACCTGAAAAACCCAAGGGTATGCATGAAAGAACTTATAGGAAATACCTCTACAGGCATTCAAAATCAGCAGAGCCGATTATAGCCTTGCTGGGAGATATGACTTAAGCCACCGCATTTGTTCGTTATTAGTCCAGTTTCGCTGGAATCAAATCGTCTCCGCATATCACTCTATAGAATGACCATCCACTTTATGGATAGAATCTCGATTTGTCGTTTATCCATAATGCCTTCAATTCCTAGCAGGCACGCTAATTATAAGATGGTCATTCATGCAAAAGTCGCTGAACTTTGAAATGCTTCGTACCCACTGGCCAGAGCTGGCCAATCTGGGGGCAAGAGCTGAGGAATATCTTCATACCGACCCGGAAAGTTGCTTGGTCAAACTTCGCAATTATTTGGAATTGATTGTTCGTTGGCTGTACCGCCATGAAAGGTTACCGGAAGGTTACCGTTCCAGTCTCTATGACCTGATCAAAGCGGACGCATTTCAGAGTGCCATTCCTGAGCCCATCCTTATGAAAATGGATGCCTTGCGTATTCATGGTAACCGTGCTGCTCATGGTGATGCTATCAAACCCGGTGATGCCCAATGGCTGCTGAAAGAAGCATTTGTGATGGGCGCCTGGATTTATCTTCGTTATGGCAATGGTCATGCAGATGATATGGCCAAGTTTCAGTTGCCTCAATCTGCAAGTAGCAAGCCTGACTCAACTCTTACTACGAAAGAGTTACAGAAAAAGAAAGAGCAGCTGAAAAAGGCCAAAGATGAGCTGGAAGAGGCTCAACAGCGTGAGATAGGTATTCTCCGTGAGCTTCAGGCACAAAAAGAGAAGACTGAAGAATTCCAAAAGCGGATGGAGGCTCTGCGCCAAAAAAATGAGCAAGCTGCCAATGTTCTGGAAATGGATGAGGCTGAAACCCGTCGTCGTTTGATCGATTCACGGCTGATAGCTGCTGGTTGGAGTGTTGCTGAGGGTGTTAAGGATACGACTCAGGTCACTCAGGAGCATCCGGTTAAAGAGCAGCCCACCAAAAGTGGTGATGGTTACGCTGACTATGTGCTCTGGGATACTGCTGGCAAGCCTGTGGGAGTGGTTGAGGCTAAACGTACTCAGGTCTCTGCTGAAAAGGGACGGACCCAGGCGCGACTCTATGCTGACTGGCTGGAGAAGCAATACGGCCAGCGTCCAGTGATTTTCTATACCAATGGCTATGATATTTATATTTGGGATGACCACCCAGCCAGAAACTACCCACCTCGAAAGCTGTTCGGCTTTTATAGTCCCGAGAGTCTGGCTTATCTGGTTCAGCAGCGGACGGGCTGTAAACCTCTGGCCGACGTGTCTGTGGATGATAAGATTGCAGGTCGTCTTTACCAACTGGAAAGTATCGCCCGAGTTGGTGAACGCTTTACCGACAAGCACAGACGGGCGCTGATCGTTCAGGCTACGGGTACGGGTAAAACCCGTGTGGCTATCGCACTCACCAAGCGGTTGCTGGATGCGCGCTGGGCTAAACGGGTTCTGTTCCTGTGTGACCGTAGAGAGCTGCGTAAGCAAGCACGGAACGCATTCAACGAGTTTATCAATGATCCTATCTATGTCGTGGGGCGCACCGATAAAAAATATCAGGATACCTCCCGCATTTTTATCTCCACCTATCCTGGCATGTTGAATATCATGGATCGGTATGATGTGGGCTATTTTGACTTGATTATTGCGGATGAGTCTCACCGGTCTATCTACAACGTTTATGGTGATCTGTTTAAATACTTTGATGCCCTGCAAGTGGGGTTGACGGCTACACCAGTGGATATGATTGGCCACACCACTTATGGACTGTTTGGCTGTGAGGGACGCATCCCCACCTATGAATATTCCCTAGAAGCGGCTATTAACGACGAGCACCTGGTGCCTTTTGAGGTGATTACCCACACCACCCAGTTTCTCCGTGAAGGCATTAAAAAAGATAACCTGAGTGATGAGCAAATTGCCGAGCTGGAAGAAAAAGGGTTTGATCCCAATACTCTCGACTTTGATGCCAAGGCGATCGACAAGGCCATCTACAATCGGGATACCAATCGAGCCATCATGCGCAACCTGATGGAGAACGGTATCCGTGACCGTGACGAACAACTCCCTGGCAAAAGCATTGTATTCGCCCGTAATCACAAACATGCGGTGATGCTTCAGAAAGTCTTCGATGAGATGTACCCGCAGTTTGCCGGTAAGTTCTGCCAGGTGATCGACAACTATGACCCCAGGGCCGAGCAACTGATAGAAGATTTCAAAGGTGGCAATCTCAGTACCAACAAAGCACTGACCATTGCTATCTCGGTGGATATGCTAGACACCGGTATTGATGTACCAGAAGTGGTTAATCTGGTGTTTGCCAAGCCGGTTAAGTCAAAAGTGAAATTTTGGCAGATGATTGGCCGGGGAACCCGTCTTAGTAAAGACCTCTATGGTAAGGGGAAGGACAAAGATAAATTCCGTATCTTTGATCACTGGGCCAACTTTGAATACTTTGAACAGGAGCCACCCGAAGCGACTCCTTCAACAGGTAAACCACTGGCGCAGAAACGACTGGAAGCTTGGGTGGAATTAGGAAAGACCGCTCAGAAAAAGTTTGAGCAGGGTAGCCTGACTATTATTGCTAAGGAATTAAAGGAGCAGGTGGAAGCACTGGATGAAAACTCCATTGCTGTTCAAGAAAAGTGGAAGACCCGTGCCAGACTCGCTGATCAAAAAGTGCTGGAGCAATTTGCACCCCAGACACAACAACAGTTGGTGGATGAAATAGCACCGCTGATGCAGTGGATTGATGTGCGTGGCCAAGGGAATGCCCTGCGCTTCGATATGGATATGATTGCCGCCCAGACAGCACTTTATACAAACAAAGGTGAAATTGATAAGCAGTGTTCCATTGTCGTTCAGAAACTGGAGCAGTTACCTCCTCATCTGGCTCAGGTGCAGCAGCAGGGTGAGCTGATTAATCAGCTGCGTGATCTTGATTGGTGGCAGAATGCCAGCTTTGCCGAACTGGAACATGCCCGTACCCGTCTTCGTGGCATTATGTATTTGATGGAAAGTGAGATTAATCCACCCACTCCAGAGCCGCTGGAAATGGACATCAAGGAAGACCAGGGACTCTATGAAGTCAAGTGGCGGGAAACCAATATCAAATCCGTGGACTTCAAGTTATACCGCCAGCAGGTGCAAGGCATACTGGAACCTCTGTTTACCTCAAATCCGGTGTTGATGAAAATTCGACGCGGTGAAGCGGTTCAAGCGAAAGAGCTGGATGAACTGGCCAAGCTGGTATTGGTTCAAAACCCTAATGTGGATATTCGGGTACTGAAAGAATTCTATCCCGAAGCCAGTGCAGGGCTTGACCAGATTTTACGCACCTTGATTGGCATGGATAGCCAGGCAGTGGCTGAAAAATTCGCAGGGTTTGCCGCTCAGTACAACCTTAACAGCCAGCAAATTCGTTTTCTGGACATGCTGAAAAATCATATCCGTGATTATGGCACCATCGAAATGGCGCAGCTGTTTGACCAGCCCTTTACCCGTATCCATGGTGAGGGCGTGACCGGACTATTTCCGGATATGAACCAGGTCATAGCCATCAAAGAGATTGTCGATGGTTTGTCCGTTAAAACAGGTCAGCCTGCGGTATAAATAGATTGTATAAGCTATGCCTCCTTCTCAGTAATTTGTGGCAATGGAAGAATGTTTAAGAAGTACCAGGATTTTCTGTCAAAAGTAATAGCCAGCGGATATGCCCTTCAAATGGGGCAGGCTCGCAGTCTGACAAAGAGCCAGATGGGCTACAATCTGGCTGATAGTTCTAGGCGTTACTATTACTTGCATACAGGTTCAAATGTACAGCTTGATATTGGTTCCTGGTTTCTATTCAACTACCAGAAATCAAAGCGCTGTGAAGGGCGGCTGGATATCGTTGACTGTGTCCAAATTGACTCGCTTGGTCATTTTATTGATGGCTTATGGGATGATGAGTCATCGGCCACTTCCTTGATAAATCATTTTTATAGCCACCCAGTTTTGGGTGAAGCTATTCAATTCAAAGCTTCGAAAAGTCTACCAAGTGAAGAGCTTGCGTTTAAAAAAATCTTGGGTAAGTTAAATCGTCAAGCTTCTTACAGTGTGATCGAATCTCTTAATCTGGATTTAATACCATGGTGTCTGGAATTTCATGTGCCGGAGGAAAAGCTTTGCCGTTATTTACTAAGCGAATTTGATGTCGGTGATATCCAGGTTGGTAAAGATCTCCTTCGTTTCTTCGGAAAAAATGACTCTCCCCTAGCGCTAGCTCTCTTTAGGTTTTTGGTGGATGAGACACTTGCGAGCTATAACGATTGGCCTAGCTTAAGTCAGGCTTTTAGCCTCATTAGTTATGATAAAGACTATATCAGTCCCTTTATTGAGACTGTTTGGGCTGATCAAGCGAAGAGGACTGCTGTTGCTGACGCCTTCTTTGAAGATAGCCATATAGGTTGTTACGTTAAAGCACGTATAGAGGCGGGTATTCCGGATGATGGTCCTGAGCTGGAGCTCTATATCAGACAATTCCATGGCAAAATAGGGAAGGCTATTGCTGATAAAGTCCCGCTGAATTTAACACCCTGGTGTCTGGAGTTTGGTGCAACTGAGAAAAGGATTTGCCAGTATCTTGCGGAAACAGAAGTGAATGTGGAATCTGATGTATTTCAGAAAGTTGCTGACCACGTTCACAAACAGAGTTTCTTACAGGCAGGTTTTTTAATATCACTGTTTTATCATTACCATCAGCATCGATCTCTTGACCTTTATGGTCTGGTGCAAAGGTTTAAGGCTTTAGCTGATGATCTATTTTTCAAGAACTCTGAAGCTCGCTCAAAAATCGAATCACTGATTTTGTACCCCTGTGACTCTGGTGTTGCCCCAGGTATCTCTTTTGCTTTCAAACGATCAAAAGTGACGCATTGCGAAGGGAAGTACTGCTTGCCTCCCGCAAAACAGAAATCAGATGAGGCTCAGCAACCCTATACCTTATGCAGAAGAAGTAAGTGCGATATTAAGTTTGATGATCGGTTTGAAAAAGCGCCTTTTTATAAGGTTATTAAGCGCTTGTATGGTGCAGTGGTTGAGCAGCTTCACCAAAATGACCAGTATCTAAGAACCGTTGCTGCTCTCAACCGTTGGAATGAAATTATTGACCGGTTGCATTGTTCTACTTGCGAGAAGCCTCTTTCTCTTTCTGAGCACGCTAAGGGAACTGTTGGCAAAATGGCGTATTCAGCCTCTTATTGGCACTGTGCCAATGAAGGCTGTGAGACATTTTGTGAAAGCATAAAAATTACTTACTGCTACGGTTGTAATAAGGTCATTGATAGCCGAAACGACACGCAGTCATGCAATCCCTGGGAAGTGAAGTCTTATAAAAAGTTCTACATCTGTTCTCACTGTGCTGCCTGTTGTAAAAAACACGACGGTTTTTCTGGGCGCTGTCCTAATTGCGGTGTTGATAAGGCTTATATAGCTGTTGATAAGAAGCAAAATACAAAAGCAAAGTGTAGGCAATGTAGCCATCAAGTGTCGATTGATAAAGGCCGTTTTGAACGCTTTAATAAGCAGAAGCACTTGGTTGCAGGTGCTTGGAGCAGAACACGCTTGTCAACAGCTCCTTCCAGTCTTATTTTTCCAGAACGCCTGATTAATCCTGATTCTAGGGCGCTGGTTGTTCATGACTGGCAATGGGGTCAACCCATTCTTTATGTCTACGATTTATTTGAGTGCTTGAAGACCGGTCTGGTTTCTATTGAGCAGCTTGAGAAATACCCTCAAATCTACTCAGCAGGCCGAGAGAGGCCAACCCCAGGGATCTATGATCTGAAGATATTGGATAGATTGGTCAACTTAGGGGTAAATCACCGGAAATATAGAGGAAAAGCTCCTGAAAAGGGTGGTTTCTTGTCAGTACTGGATGGAATCAGTAATAAGGCTGCTATCCCTGCTTCCGCTGAGCAAATTGCTGCATACATAACGAATTTGTTTAATTCAACTCGTCCGGAGGTGTGGGAGCACTACAATGAGATAGAGTGGCCATTTATGCGAGCACTTTTCTCCCTTTGTGAAAAAGGCCTCACTGTTGACCAGGCTACAGTTAACCAAGTATTTGCCCATTCAGAACGCGCGAGAAATGTTCTGGTGGAAAACTTGCGTAATAGGGGTATTGAGACCCCAGACCAGGAATCCCTCGTTCAATACGTTGAGGCAAACTATGGCTCGCAAGAGAAGTTCTCTGTATCAAGAGCCATTCAGCGTGCTGATTACAAAGGGTTCATAGATACTGACCCTCTCTGCGCCGTTATGCACAATATTGAAAAAATTGAGAGAGGTGCTTCTGTTTGTAAAGCCTTGGTGCAACATCCCCATGCTTTTATACCTGATTATCAGATTGTGGGTTCGGATACAGTCCGTTGTACCAGTCGAAATCCAAATTTGCTGGGGTTACCAAAGGAGCTGCGCTCCATCATAAAAGCAGCCTCGGGTTATGGCATCGTTGAGTGTGACTATAGCCAGATGGAGGTAGGGGTTATAGCTGCTCTCTCTGAAGATCAGCAGATGATTGATGACTATAATTCTGGTGACGTATATGAACGATTTGCCGAACCGCTGGCTTTGGAAAGAGAGCAGGCGAAATTACTGTTTCTTTCAATTCTGTACGGTGTTAGCAATCAAACCCTCTCCCACTGGTTAGGGTGTACCAAGGAAGATACGGAGTTTTTGGTTAGGCGTTTTTTTCAGCGATATCGGCAAGTAGCTGTCTATCAACAGCATCTGGTTGAGCAGGGAAAGACTAAGGGATACGTAGAAACGAAGTCTGGCCTTAAGCGCTGGGTTAATCAGCAAGCATACCGGGCAGCCAATAATCGTGAAGAAATAGAAAGCTGGCAGACTAACTGGTTTAAAAACTTTCCGGTTCAGGCTAGTGCTGCCATCATATTTAAAAAGGCCATTATTGATATTGCCTCGAACCTGCCTTTTGAAGGGTTTAAGTTAGTTGCTCCAATGTATGACTCTATTGCTTTTGAGGCCCCTCTGGATCGATTGGATGCCAGTACCCAATTGGTTTGCTCGGCAATGAAACGTGCCATGAAGTCGCATTTTCCAGAGTTGTCTCCCTATGTGAAAGTGAATAACCATGATACAAGCTGCTGGAATGCAGGGCCTGGTGTTCCTGATTATCAACAGTGGTTGGAAGATATTATCTCAAGCAGTAATAACCCTGATTTTTGGCATGACCGGATGGACAGGCGGTTTGTTTCTTGTTCCATGAATTAGCTTCGGATATAAGGGGAAACCCCTTTAGGCCAGCTGCTTGCTCTTCTTCAAATATACAGAGGCTTTGCCATAAGATAAATTTCAGGCAAAGCCTTATAATCTCTTTCATTTATTTATCTATTTACGGATCAAGTCCCCTATGATCACCGGCGATCTGAAAAGCAAAATCGACAAGCTCTGGGAAGAGTTCTGGGTGGGTGGGATCACCAACCCGCTGACTGTGATTGAACAGATCACCTACCTGATGTACTCCCGTATGCTGGATATGCAGGAGAGCAAGGACGAGCAGCGCAAGTCGCTGGCCGGTGTTGATTTCAACCCGCGTTTTTCCCAGCACCAGCAGGATTACCGCTTTAGCCATTATGCCAATCTCGGTGCCGATGAAATGATGGAGATGGTGCGGGATGAAGTGTTCCTGCATTTCCGCAAACTGGCGAAAGAGCGAAGCGACAGTGGCTCTTTGCTGGGCACCTTTATGAAAGATGCCCGTCTGGAAATCGTCAAGCCCAGCCTGCTGGTCAAAGCCGTGGAAATGATCAAGGAACTGCCCCTGGACAGAGGCGATACCAAAGGTGATCTCTATGAATACCTGCTGAGCAAGCTGACCACCGCTGGAATCAATGGCCAGTTCCGTACCCCCCGCCATATTATCCGGGCCATGGTGGAGATGATGGAGCCGAACCCGGCGCGCCAGGAACGTATTTGTGATCCAGCCTGTGGTACCGGTGGTTTTCTTTCCACCAGTTATGAATACCTGTTAGAAAAGTACAGCTCGCTGGACTCCATCCATAAAGAGCTGGGTGTCAATGAGAAGGGTGAGCCGGAACAACAGTTTGTCTACTCCGGTGACCTGCTGGGCGAATACCGCAACCATGTGGATACTGATATGTTCCACGGTTACGACTTCGACTCCACCATGCTGCGTATTGCCGCCATGAACCTGATCATGCATGGGGTCGATGAGCCGGATATTCATTACCAGGACACCATGAGCCAGAGTTTCAGCGATAAGTTTCCTGATGCCTCTCACAACGGCTTTCATTTGATTCTGGCAAATCCGCCCTTTACTGGCACCCTCGATGAAGAGGATATTGATCCGGCGGTCACCAAGATGGTGAAAACCAAAAAGACCGAACTGCTGTTCTGTGCCCGTATCCTGCAAATGCTGAAAGTGGGTGGTCGCAGTGCCACGGTTGTACCCCAGGGCGTACTCTTTGGGTCCAGCAAGGCCCACCGAACCCTGCGGGAAAAGCTGGTGGAAGAGAACCAGCTGGAAGCGGTAATCAACCTGCCCTCGGGTGTATTCAAACCCTATGCCGGTGTGGCTACGGCCATCCTGATTTTCACGAAGGGCGGTGAGACCGATGATGTCTGGTTCTATGATCTGGAAAACGACGGTTACAGTCTGGATGACAAGCGCAACCCTATCGATAAGAATGACCTGCCCCATCTGATTGCCAGTTGGAAACAGTACCGGAAAAGTAAGCACCGCCCTGTCGATGACTTTATTGGTCAGAAACTCCGTCATTCTCGCGAAGGCGGGAATCCGTCGCTCATAGAAGATACGGACTGGCAAGACCGCACCCAGAAAGCGTTTGTTGTGTCGAAGGCTGATCTGCAAGCTAACAAATACGATCTGTCTATTAATCGCTATAAAGAAGTGGTCTACGAAGAGGAAAGCTATGATCCACCAAAAGTGATACTGGGGCGGTTGAAGACACTGGAGGCGGAGATTCAGCAGGAACTGGTTGAGCTGGAGGGCATGTTGTGAGGTTGGTTCCTTTTGGCAATATTTGTAAGCTCCAAAATGGCCGTGCATTTAAACCTACTGAGTGGGTTGAAAGCGGCACACCAATTATTCGTATTCAAAACCTGAATGACGAGACTAAGCCGTTTAACTATTGCAACTTTGAAGTTGATAAAAAATTTCACATTGGCTCGGGAGATTTGCTCTTTTCTTGGTCTGGTACGCCTGGCACGTCTTTTGGCGCTTTTTTCTGGAACAGAGGAAAGGGCTTTCTTAACCAACATATCTTTCGTGTAGATATTGATGAAAGCGTCACCGATAAAAACTACCTCCGATATGCTATCAACAGTAAGTTAGACCATATTATCCATCAGTCACATGGCGGAGTTGGCTTAAAGCACATTACAAAAGGTAAGCTTGAGGCTATTGAAATACCTCACCCCCCTCTCCCCGAACAAAAGCGCATTGCCGCCATTCTGGACAAAGCCGACCAGCTGCGCCAGAAACGCCAGCAGGCCATCACCCTGGCCGATGACTTCCTGCGCAGTGTGTTCCTGGATATGTTTGGTGATCCGGTGACCAATCCGAAGGGGTATCCGCAGGGCACTATAAGAGATTTGGTTTCAGAGGCAAAGTATGGGACATCTGCAAAGGCTTCAGAAACAGAAGGTGAATATCCAGTTTTGCGTATGGGTAATATTACGTATGCAGGAAAGTGGGATTTAACTGATCTTAAGTATCTTGATCTCTCTGAGAAAGATAAGCCAAAGTATCTGGCTCAAAAAGGAGACTTAATTTTCAATCGTACAAACTCAAGAGAGCTAGTTGGGAAGACATCTGTATATGATTTTGATTACCCGATGGCTCTGGCAGGCTACCTGATCCGTGGCCGCGTAAATAGTGCTGGCAACCCCTACTATATTTCTGCATATCTGAACTCGAAGCATGGCAAGCAAACGCTTCTGAATATGTGTAAGAGTATTGTGGGTATGGCGAATATTAATGCTCAGGAGATGCAGGATATAAAAATTCTCATCCCTCCTATTGAACAACAAAATAATTACCAGGCTATTGAAATTCAAGTGCGGGAGAGAATAAAAAAGATGTACCAAGCCGATGGAGAGCAAGGTAACCTATTTAGCTCTCTCAGCCAAAAAGCCTTTGCCGGAGAATTATGATCACCACAGTGGCGCAGAACCCTCAGAGACAAAAAACAAAAAGCTCAGTGTCCTCTGCGCCTCTGTGGTGAAAAAAACAATACCCGCTGACCAGAACCGAGGCTTCAAAACCATGACCTCGTTCCCACAGTTACCCCCATGGATAAGGTGTATCCCACAAAGCGCAGGAACGCGACTGGGACAGTGGGAATGCATAACCATCAGTAAGCTTACAGTGAACACACAACGCCACCATGCAGGCCTCGGAGAGCCTGCAGCGGGTACAGAGTGAGGAAAAAACATGAAAGGATTAGCCATTAACAACCAGATGCTCCATGACATCAAAATGCCAATGCCACAGGATTACCACAATGGTACGGTCTTGCTTGGCTACCCAAAAAGCCGAATCTTTTATGATATTCAGGATAATCAGATGACACTGAAAATTCCTTCCTTTCTGGCTCTGGAATTATACAGAAAAGGTTATATCCCCCAAGAGTCGGATGCCCTATTTCCCGTCAGTCTGAGTGGGAAAAAAATAGGTATGTACCGGCTGGCTGATTTACGGTATCCCGATAGTGGCGACAATATAATCATTACATTGGTCAAAGCCTGACTCGTTCCCATTGCCGTTCCGAAGGTTGAATCAGCCTGGTTGCCCTGTAATACAAGGAAGCAAAATGAAGTTAACCTCAATCACATTGGGTGGGTTCAAAGGTATTAAGACCACCGCTCATATCCCCCTGGCCCCAATCACACTACTCTTTGGTGCTAACAGCACCGGCAAGAGCTCGATTTTGCATGGGCTGCTGTATCTCTATGAAATACTGGTCAATCAGAATATCGATGCTCAGTACAGCGAGCTGACCGGAAAAAGAGTCTGGCTGGGTGGATTCCGCAATATGGTCTTTGGTAAGGAGACCTCTGGTGTGATCACCTTAGGGGCGAAGTTGGACTTGAGAGAAACAGAAGAGATTCTGGGGGATTATCTTTCTGGAATTGAAACTTATTTCATAGAGACCTCTATTGGTGATTCCTACCAGAATGATAGGGCTAACATTTGGTCTTTTAAGTTGGAAGTTGTCTGGGATGATTTTATTAAAAAACCATTTATCCGGCTATTTGAATGTTTTGAGGATGATGAACTGTTTTCTCGGTTTGAGAAAAAAAGTGGAACGCCAGAAAGTTATCTCACTTACTACAAGCCATTAGCTATAGGCAAAAGCCATAATGATTTAGGCGAATTAGGTGTCCTGCTGGTTTCGGAAAACTGGCAGAATATTGGTTTATCACGTCAGAAACAGGCACTGCCGAATATTTTTCAGCGAATTGACCTAGCCGATACTGGATTAGATGAAGCGTTGGAGGGTGATACGTGCCGGGAAGCTATACGAACTGTAGCTGAATCATGGCTTTCCCAGGCGACACTGGCTCCTCTTAAGATATTACGGAAAAAACTTGAAACCCTGCTTCATATTGGTCCACTGCGTATTGTACCTGACCACCAGTTTCATATACGCAAGGAGAACGATAATACTCGGTGGTATGACGGAAGTGGAGCCTGGGATTTATTTATAAATGGTTCAGGTAAACTCAGAGGTTCTGTGAACGCTTGGTTTCTTACTGAAGATGGATTTGATACACCTTATGAGTTTGTCGATGCTCAACCGAACCAGCTCAATCAAAAAACAGTGTATGTTCAAAATCTTGACTCTGGTATCCGCCATTCATTAACAGAGCTGGGGGTTGGAGTATCTCAAGTATTTCCTGTTGTGGTAGGTATCTGCTCTGAAAAGAATGGGATTATTTCCTGTGAACAACCTGAACTCCATATTCATCCCCGCTGGCAGCTGGTTCTGGCTGATATGATGCTTGAACATATAAAAGGTAATGCTGAGAAAATCCTTCTGATGGAAACTCACAGTGAACATCTTATGTTGAGATTGTTGCGACGCAGGCGAGAGACGGTTGATGATGAGTTAGATTCTCCAGAGTATGCCTGTCAGCCAGATGATGTTCAGATTATTTTCTGTGAGCAGAAAGATGGTGAAACCAGGTTGATGCCAATACAAACAACAGATGAAGGTGAGTTTGATGCGCCTTGGCCGAATGGTTTTTTTGCAGAACGTCGTAAGGAGCTGTTTTAATGTTGCATAAGGAATTTGCTATTGATCCAGGGCAGCTTAACAGTATTGCAGATATCCGATATCTGAATGCGCGCTTTGGCTATGATAAGGGTGCTTTAATTTCCGCTTTTCCGAAGCAATGGTATAGGGATGTGGCCAGTAGGTTTGAGAATCTATCAAGTGATCATCAGCCTGACATTCTGTCCGAGGTACTTCCACACCTAAAATCTAATGCCATAGTCCGGTTTTCCAGAGAGTATCAGTCAGAGACCTGGGTTGAGTCAGCAATGGCTAGCCATGAGCGCAAGCCTTTTCATCGTATTGTTGAGCCTTCGCTTACCAAGTCTGGCTCTAGAGTTATGGTCCCTAACCTTTATGAATTAGGGTGTGACGACTTTTCTGTAGAAACAGGCTTAACCAGAACGAGTGAGTCACTTGCTGATGCTGCTAAAGGGTTGCTTTTTAATGCTGAGAAAGTGACATTGGTTGACCCATATTTATGTATATCGAAGACTTCATATCAGAAGACATTATTAGCATTAATGAACCGTTGTAAAAAGAATCGAGTGCGTTTTTGGATATTTTCTGAAGACGATCGTAATAAAGACTGGGAGTTAATCCAACCTGACTTGATTAAATTCCAGACAAAAATCCCTGATCACATTGAGTTAAGCTGGTTTCGGTTATCTGATGATGGAAATGGCTTCCTTCACTCAAGAGGGCTGTTCACGGCAAAAGGAGGGCTTATCTATGATAGAGGTTTCGGTGAGCCTAGTGATCATGATCAGAGAAATACTGAGGCAGATATTCATATCATGTCTTCGGCAGTACTTGGGCAGAAAACAAGTGATTATAATGAGGCCCAATTATCAAAGTACTTGCGTCTGGTGCATAGCTGGAGACCAAAAAAACAGCCCTGAAGAGGGAAGCCAAAACAGTGCAGGATTTCGCCACTACGTGGTTTACTTGCCGGAAGAGTTCCCTTTGATAACTTCATCAAGATTCATGACCATCACTGGCAGATAGAGCAATTTCATAGGGCAATCAAGCAAGTTTGCCACATTGAACACTTTCAGGTTCGTAGTGAACGGCCGGTGAGAAACCACATATTTGCCAGTATTTTGAGTTTTGTGTATCTCCAGAAAATGCAGATAGCGTTCACTTCAGGGCGAGCTGTTTAAAGAGGTGGTTGGTGTTAGAAGGGTGTTAGAATGTCATCAATGCTGTCCTAATCATGATGAAATACTGAGGCAGATAAAAAATGGGCAGAAAACAAGTGATTATAATGAGGCCCAATTATCAAAGTCGCCTGGTAACTTAGTGCTTTACCGAGGGCTGAGCTTTTATCAAGCTCATTTACAGCACTGTCATGGTGAAATACTTCTTCCTGTTAGAAGGGTGTTAGAATGACTGTTTGTGGAAAAAAATGAACGAATGAGTTCGCCGTAACTTATTGATTTTACTGGTGCCGGTAAGAGGAGTCGAACCTCCGACCTTCTCATTACGAGTGAGCTGCTCTACCAACTGAGCTATACCGGCTTCTGGGGTTGCCAGAAAGTTATAACATAGTTTAGAAGGGTTGCAAGCCACTACTCAGCTGTAACTCGATTGACTTCAGCCAGGCTTGTAACTCCCTGTATGATTTTTAGCAGTCCGGATTGCCTTAGATTATTAAACCCCTCTTTTTGGGCTATCTCGGCAATTTCCAGTGAGTTGCCTTCTTCCATGACGACCTTTTGTAGTTCTGGTGTCAGTTTTACCACTTCATAAATTCCGACCCGGCCTTTGTAGCCTTGGTTGCATTGATCGCAGCCGACAGGTCCGTAAACTTTTAGTCCTCTTAGTTGCTCATCGGTAAAACCTTCATTTTTCAATGTTTCTTTTGGTATATGTTGCTCTTCTTTACATTCATTACAAAGTCGTCTTGCTAGTCGCTGAGCAATAATAAGACTGACAGACGTTGCGATATTAAATGGGGGTACACCCATATTCTGTAGACGAGTCAGTGTTTCAGGGGCGCTGTTGGTGTGCAGGGTGGACATCACCATATGCCCGGTTTGGGCGGCTTTGATAGCAATGTTCGCTGTTTCAAGATCTCGAATCTCCCCTACCATTATGATGTCGGGATCCTGTCGGAGGAATGCACGAAGTGCTTGGGCAAAATCCATTCCCTGCTTCGGGTTAACGTTAACCTGGTTGATTCCTTCCAGGTTTATTTCTACGGGGTCCTCAGCTGTTGATATATTACGTTCCGGGGTGTTAAGAATATTCAAGCCGGTATAGAGTGAGACCGTTTTACCTGACCCCGTTGGGCCTGTGACTAGGATCATGCCTTGAGGTTGTTCCAGAGCTTCCATATACATCGCTTTCTGCTCTTCTTCATAACCGAGCATATCGATGCCCATTTTGGCACTGGAGGGGTCCAGTATCCGCAAAACGATTTTCTCTCCCCATAGTGTTGGGCAAGTATTGACACGAAAGTCGATGGCTTTGGTTTTAGAAAGTTTGAGCTTGATTCGTCCATCTTGCGGTTTACGGCGTTCCGAAATATCCATCTGAGACATGATTTTCAAGCGAGACGCGATTTTGGGCGACAGTGCAATGGGAGGGCGCGTTACTTCCTGAAGTACCCCATCGGTACGAAAACGAACCCGGTAGGATTTTTCATAGGGCTCAAAATGGAGGTCGGAAGAACCGCCTTTTATTGCGGAGAGGAGCATTTTATTAACAAACTTCACAACTGGAGCATCGGCCTCATCCTCTTCATCTTCGCTTTCACCGCCAGAACCTTCAGTGTCAACATTTTCTAGTCCAGAAAAACCATCATCGTCATCAGAAAGTGCGTTATCCGGATTATCTATTACCTTCTCGATAAAGGGTTCAAGTTTGCCTTCTTCAACAATAATGGGGTGAACAGTCATACCTGTGTTGAATTTGAATTCGTCCAGTGCTTTTTCTTCAGTAGGATCTGTTACCGCAACGAAGAGCCGATTACCCCGTTTCATCAAAGGTATGATTTGATGTTTGCGCACCAGCTTCAGGGGAGCCAGATCCATTGGCATGGTTTCCAGGTCAATAGCACTAAGATCAAGTACAGGAAGCCCAAACTCTTTGCTGGTGGTTTCAGCCAGCTCCCTTGCTTTAACCAGATTGTTTGTAACCAGGTAGAAGGACAGCGGGAGGTCTTCTGCCTGAGCCTGGAGAATAGCGGAGCGCATTTTGGCTTCGGTTAAAAATTCTTCTGCCACAAGGCGGGCAGCCAGTCCATTTAGTGGTTTCTCTTCCATGGAGGTTGAAAACTCTTGTGTTTATTGGTATTAGATTACTATAAGTATTTTTGCTTATGAACTATTGTGTGTTGCGGTACGCTATTTTATTGAACCTATCGGATAAAGCATGTGTCTTCGTTTTAGGTGGTAATCGTAGGTCTTTTTGTTGTTCGTTGTGACTCTAAAGTTCCGCTAAGCAGAGTCGAAACAGTTAGCAAGGACCAGACCAGACAGGTGGCTGGAAAGAAGCATTTGCTGCTGTCCAGGGTATGGGAGAGGTTCAACTTTTTAGTTAAATGGATTTCGCTGGACGAGGACAACAAAATGGAATTGAACAGGTGCGGCAACCTTAAAAACAAGGGTTTTACGCTGATTGAATTGATGATCGTAGTGGCAATAATAGGTATTCTTGCTGCTGTTGCGATTCCCCAATATCAGAGCTATACCCGTGAGGCGCTGGCAAATGCTGCTATTAGTGAGGCAAAGGGTTACCAGTCACAGATTGGTATCTGTGCTCAATTACGATCTATTAATGAGTGCCAGCCTGGCGCGACAAATGGGAATGTGCCCGGCTATGGTGCTAACTCTAAGGTAAGTAATGGGACATTTACCAATACCGCAGCCGTTTTGACTGTAACGCCAGGTGGACCGTTCTCTACCCAGACGCTTACTTTAACATCTGATGAAACTGGTACTACCTGGACTGTAACCTGTACTTCAGCCACTACTTACGGCGATAAAAACAATCTTTGTAAAACATCAGCAGTGAAGGATCACCCACACTACTCAAGTTAATAATAAACGCTACATTAATTTGATAAGAGTAAAAAAGGGGAAGAAAAAAACTTCCCCTTTTTTAATGGTTTATTGTTAGCTCCCCTTCTAGTATATCAATTAACTGACTGATTTCAGGTAACGCCATAAAATAGAGTAGATCAATAGCAAGTGCTTCTGAACTGCTTAACGCTTGGCTTAACGATTTGCTACTAGCTCTCCTAAGTGCATAAAAATTTGAGTATTGTTGAATTAGACGATTAATCCGTTCCTCCCCTGTGTGAGGAAGGCTTAAGGCTTTTAATCGTTGTTTAAATGGAAGCTTGAAGGCATTTTTTAGAGCAAGATGTAATGCTTTGGCGTTGGTTCTGTCTACTCCAGCTTTAATCAGATCATTGGTACTGAGTGAAAATATGTCTGTTAGAGAGTGAATATTTCCTGATTCAATCAGCTTTTGCACTGCCTTAGGTTGAAAGTGAGGTAGGTTTAATCCGTTTTTACCAACCATCCATAACAATCTTTCGATAAATTGTTGCTGGCACTGTTCAGTTACTGTCAGACAGGTAAAGTGATTGTATTTTTCTGGTGGTGGTTCTATTGGCTGTTTTGGACTGGGAGTATGATGGACAACCCTATCAAATATGGGGATAGCTTCTCCTTGAAGCTTGATGCGAATTGTATCTCCAATGGCTAATTCATGTTTGTCTAATACATTGATGCTTCCCAAGGAAACAGAGCTTATTATTCTGTTGTTCAACTGGACAGGTTCGAGCCTAATAACTGGGGTTATTTTACCTGTGCGACCTATATTGAAATTAACTGCCGTTATATTGGAGATGGCTGTTTTTGCAGGGAATTTCCAGGCAAGAGCCCAACTTGGCACTTTCTGGGAACCTCCCCATTTTTTTCTTATAGAAAAATTATCAATTTTTATAACAATGCCATCAGTAAGAAAAGGGAGGGGCTCTGAAGAGCGGGAAAACCGATCCCTGTGTGCTTGAATATCGTTGACTGAATTAACGACTACAGTACTGGATGTTGTCCACGAAAACCCCAGTTGAGAAAGTTTTTTTATGCTTTCCTGTTCTGATTGATAGGGTGAGTTAACCCAGAGCCACGGATAAAAATCAAGTTTTTCCATGGCTGCTGTATCGATTTTTGCTCTGCTGATATGGCCAGAGACGTAGTGGCGAGCCGTTATATAACCATCAAGATCTCCTTTTAGTAAATCAAGTCTGGCAAATAGTTCACCGTGTAAAATAATTGTTTGTTGAGTGCCTGTTTGTTTTGGGATGGCAGGGATCACCTGTATTTGCTGGATAATATTTAAACCTCGCTTGCCATCTCCTCGGGTTGAGGCTGCTTTAAGTAGGCCTTGGTCGTAAACCAGTTCTATAGCTATACCATCAATTTTTGGCTGAAGCAGAATCGTTTCTTTACCAGCCTGCACGATAAATTTCTTAATATCTTCTATGCTGTGTGCCTTTTTTAGACTGCCCATGTAGGCTTGGTGCCATTGGATTTCTCCTTTAGCGTTATGGGGTGCTGAGGAGGTGGCTGCTAATGAGGGAAAGCACTTTTGTAATTGGGTTAGCTGGTTTTTTAGTTGGTCGTACTCTGAATCTGAAATTTCGGAGGTGTGGAGGCTGAAATAAAGGTTGTCATGGTACTGAATCTGGCTTTCGAGCTGCCTGATATTTTGGCTGGCTTCTTGAATCGTCCACTGAGGACATTCCAGCGCCCAGCTGGATGTTGATATAAAAAGAACTATGGCTGCCCTGTTCATCTAACCTGATTCCATTCAGTTTGAACACTTATTGTTATATTTCTTTGGCGATGAAGAAAGTGGAAGAATAGGTGCAGTGTATAGCTGTCAGGTTAGCTCTAATTGCTAGCCTAACAGCTTCATAATGACTTTGTGCGACTGGCTACCGTATAAAATGATTGTTTCGATGGGGTGTCCTGCCCGGTTGAACTCTGTTTGCTTTGACTGGGATTGTTGCTCTTTGCAATTTATAAGTTTGGCCCAGGCTGTTTAGCATCATCAGGATGGCTGCAGTGGGTATGATGATGAGCAGTAACTGAGGCATGACAATTGTCAGAGCAATAAGCACAATGGTCAGGATGGTCAGATTTCTAGATGTTGGTAACATATAAAGCCCCCTGTTTTACCACTGAGTTTTTCACCAAAGGGGGTGAAAAGCTGTGCTGCTATTCATGGTTGTCACCATGTTGTTTTGGTGAAATTCGGCCATGAATAGCCATAATTCAAAAGGAGCCTTCTTTCCTAATTCCATAAGTTGTCAGCTCCTTATCTAGCATTATGTATACCATACTTGGAAAATACATGACAGTGTTAGTAGGTTATTGTTTGTAAAATGGTTTTTGATTGCGATTGAGCTTTTTAAAAGAAGGTTTTTTGTAAATAACCAGTCTTTAAACGATTCTATCGTACCGGTGTTCCTGGCCTACTGAAATATCAGTAGGCACTGGTACTATCTGCTAATACAGAGGGTGATTAATGAAACGAGTATAACGAACCTAAAATGGTTGGTTGACAAAGACTCTGAATTGGGTCTCCTCTTTACTGGAGGCAATCTCTGTTCTTACTGTGACCCCTTCCACTTTAAAGCGCACACCGCCCCCAAAGCTGTATTTCATATCATTGTGGAGCTCTCCCAGGTTGAATGTGTCAGCGACCCGGCCTGAATCTATAAAGAATGTCCACTGCCACCAGGGGATATCGTAAATGCCTTTGATGATAGGAAGATCGTCCAATGGCTGCCACTGGGGCATAATGCGATACTCAAGGCTATAAGAAACGGCAGAACGGCCGTAAAAACGGTCAGTGGTATAGCCCCTTAATTTATTCCAGCCACCCAGTGAAACACTTGCAAAAGAAGGAGGGCGGTTGTATGTTTCACTGCCGTTGACTGTGGTGGTGTCGTTCCAGGTGGGGGTATCAGCCAGCCAGGCATTAAATGCAATAACCTGTTGTCGCATAAAGCTGTTGGATCCCAGATCAAAAAACTTGCTGAATTCCATTTCCCAGGTAGTCCATTCGGCACGATGGCTAGCACCCCAGTCGTGAGAGAGAGTAAAAGATAACTGGCTACCACGGGTAGGTAGCTGGTTGGAGTTACGATTATCGTAATCGACTATAAACCGCATGCCCATTGCTTCATCATCACCTTCCGGTTTCGCATGATCGCCCAGCTTTTGACGTTCATAAAATGGTTGAAATTCGACAGAGGTAATACCTGATTTAAAGGGGTTCCACTCCCACCCGGTTTGACGATCGCCAGCATCAGTTCTTCTCAGTGTCGCTAGAGCGCCTTCTCTGCCTTTACCTATGGGGAGAACATATTTGATATGGGCATAGTAGCGGCTTTCCTTGCCGTTGGTTCGTACCCGGTTGTCACCGCTGGAATCATTTGAGCCCGGCTTTTCATGCTGATAACTGGGGTTGCCTGGCACGTAATAGCTGGTTTCAGAAAAATAGGCCTCCATGGCGCTGACATCCATAATCCACTGGTCGAGACCGGGTAGCATTATGTTGTTGAGGCTGAGATAACCAAGCCATGTTCCGTTGCTTGAATAAATACCTGTACCAAACAGGGACATCTGAGGTTGGCCAAAATTACGAATTAAGCCCGATCCACCGATAGCAGTACCCCAGTCATCGGAGCTGAAAAGAATTGGCACACCGGCATATTTTTCCTGGGGTTGTTGATGGGATTGGGCGCTGGCAAGGTTGGTTATGGAAACCAGCCCAATAAATAGCATTATTATTTTCTGCATATTGGCTTGATGATGTCCTGTAGAGTTGGTCTATTTGTGCCAATTATCAGCCTGAGCGTTTTAAGAGAAATACGGTGTTGTCGCAATTTACGGTAGAGATACAGTTCCACGCATCTACTGCTTGCAATGGCTTTATCTGTTATCCGGGCTAAAATGCCGCTATTTATAGCGCGTGTGGCAGGTTTATGACCGCAGAAAAGATGGCTGCTGGTGGCAAGGTGCTTCCTATTGAGTCTGAAAGAGTTACTTTGGAAATTGAAGGTATTAACTGTTTATTTCCCACGCTGAATCAAAAAGCTCATGGGCACCCTCTTGCCTATTTGGATAATGCAGCAACAACACAAAAGCCCCAAGGGGTGATTGACGCCATTAACAACTATTACCAGACGAAAAATGCCAATGTTCACAGGGCTTCGCATTTTTTAAGTGCAAGGGCGACTCATGCTTATGAAGATGCCAGGGGGATCGTCAGGGCATTTATTAATGCCCGTTATTCAGAAGAAATTATCTGGACCCGTGGTGCGACTGAAGCCATTAACCTGGTGGCTCAAAGTTGGGGGCGACATTTTCTTCGTGAAGGTGATGAAATTCTACTCAGCATGATGGAGCATCACGCCAATATCGTGCCATGGCAGCTGGTGGCTAAAGAAACAGGTGCCACTATTCGGGTAATTACTTTAACGGAGAGTGGTGAGCTCGATCTGGAAAGTTTCAGGAGCCAGTTATCATCCAGCACAAAGCTGGTGGCAGTTACCCATATATCCAATGCGATTGGTACCATCAACCCGGTAAAAGCAGTGATTGATGAGGCAAAACAGGTCGGTGCTTTGGTATTGCTGGATGGTTCCCAGGCGATTGCCCATCAACCGGTGGATGTTCAACAGCTCGGTTGTGATTTTTATGTATTTTCCGGGCATAAGGCGTTTGGACCAACCGGTGTGGGGATGCTATATGGGCGTAAAGAGCTTTTGGAATCCATGCCGCCCTGGCAAGCTGGGGGAGAGATGATAAAAAAAGTGAGTTTTGCCGAAACCACATTTAACCAGTTGCCGTTTAAGTTTGAAGCGGGAACACCCCATATTGCAGGAGCGATAGGCCTTGGAGCGGCGCTGGAATTTATTCATAGTCTGGATATGAAAGCCGTTGTCAGCCATGAACAGGAACTGAGGCGAAAAATAGAATCGGGTCTTATGGCAATACCAGGTATCAGGTTAATAGGAGTGGCCCGTAACAAAGCCCCCGTTGTGTCGTTCATTTCCGAAAAAATGCATAGCCAAGACATTGGACTTATGCTGGATCAGCAGGGTATTGCTGTCAGGGTGGGGCATCACTGTGCCATGCCGCTGATGGAAAGTCTTGGTGTACAAGGGACCGTCAGAGCCTCTGCATCTTTTTATAATACAGAAAAAGAGATAGATCGTTTTCTTAATGCTTTGGAGTCTATCCATAGTGAGACAGCCTACAGTGTGCCCGCACCCACAAAGCAGGCTGAGGTAGGTAGCCTGCCAGGGCTGTTTATGACCATGCCTTATGGTCACAGTATTAATCGACAGACGATAAGTAATAAATTGCTAGCGTCCAGGAGCTGGCAAGAGCGTTATCGCCAAATTATGCTGCTGGGTAAGGAGTTGCCTGCACTGCCCGAAGAATGGAAAACAGTTAGTGCCTTGTTGCATGGTTGTGAAAGCCAGGTCTGGTTACATCACTATTACGATGAGGACACACAAACCCTTCACTTTATTGCTGATTCCGATGCACGGATTATACGTGGTCTGATTGCACTGGTACTGGTGGCTATTAATGGAAAACGGCCATCAGATATAACCGGGTTAGATATTGAAGAGTGGTTTTCAGAACTGGATCTATTAAACCATCTCAGTCCATCGAGAGGGAATGGGCTCAAGGCGATTGTTTCTGAAATACAGTCGATTGCTCACCGCTATGGCTAACAGGCTTAAAATAATGTGGCTGTGGTTGTTTGTGACCTATAAATAATTTTTTTTACCAAAAAGTGCCTTTAGTTTGTTTGAATATAAGCTAAAGGTTTATGTTTGATGGTTTTTTTTAATGAAATTTTGTTAAAAACAGAGTGCTGTTTCTAAAAATATATTTTTATTACTTATGCAGATGATAATCATTTCACTCGTAGAGAGTTAGGGAATTTATACATTTTTTCTGGCTGTTTGGTTTGATTTTCATGTCTTTTAAAATATATCGAGTCATAGTATTAAACTTGCAGAGTGTCTTGGATTGGCTATAAGTAGAGTCCTGCAGTTTATTTTGTGTGGTTCTATCTAATGCCTGCTATCAAAGCAGTTTGTCAGGTTTTAGGAGCTTCTGTTCTTTTTGTTGACCAGCAATTTTTTGGTCTTCATCTTTGTTCCGTCCTGATTAGCTGTTTATTATCTTTCAAAAAAAACATCTTCCGGGCTATTGTTAAGCTTTTGAAAAAAATGCCCTGCTTGTTTGTTTTTATTCAATACGAAATATACCTATTGCATAGCTGGTGATTTTCAAATCTTGCGTTTTGTTTTGATTTTTTCTTCTGTCACATATCTATTAGGTGATTCCAATGTTTGTTTTTTTTAGAAGAAATAAGTTTTTTTTTGATTTTGATGAGAGGAGGTTGTTTTTTTTGATCTTTCGTTATTTGAGATACTGTTTTTTACTTTTGTTGTTAATGTTTATTTTTAGTGACAATGTTTTTGCTGTTGTATGCCCGAAATGCGAAGTTGAAAATAATGAAAATAATGATACATGTCAGAGTTGTGGTGGAAATCTAGCTGTGAGTGGAGAAGACGAACCAAAGGACTCATCGCTTCCAGGAACCGTTGAGCCTGAGGAGGACGCTAGTATGGTTAGCTCTTCACATAGAGCAACTACAGGTACTATTGTCCGGGGTCGGTCATTTAGAGATCCAAGTATTGGTGAGAGAATATATGGAACTCAAGCTAGAAGGAACTACAGGCATGAGAGGAAAGAGTTTGAAATGGAAAGCTTAGCTATACCTGCCGTAGAAAATGCTGTGAAGGATGTTACTGCTGATGTAAAGGGTGAAGTGGAAAAGATAAGGACTTCAGTAGATGAGAGTTTTCGGCAGATTGTAGAGGATCGATCTAAGGATCTTAAAGCGAATCTTGGTGAAATGAAAACTGAGATGGAAGGGGTTGTTGCAAGACATAAGGTAGATTTAGACAGTGCACTGGATGGGCATAAAGAGGGTTTTAAAGATTTGGTAACTAATGAGTCGGCTGAATTTAGAAGAATGGCTGATGATCAAGTAACTGAAGCATTAAAAACATTTGAAAAAGAACTAGGATTAGCTAAAGCGGGTGTATCTGCAGCAGCTGATCGTAGCCGTGATGCAGCTGTTAGAACTGTAGAGGAATCTAAGGACAAAGCTACCCGGTCTGTGAATCAAGCACAAGATGAAGCTATTAGATTGTTAAATGAGAAAAAGGAATTAGCTAAAGGAGAGTATGATAAAAGGAATGAAAGGTTAGATGAAAAAATAAAAGATGTTAAAGATGAGATAAATGTCCTTAAAATTTTAGTGAACACTTTTCGTACTAAGCTTAATGAAGAATTCGCTAAAAGTAGTGATTTGAGTCACGTTTTAATGAAAAACCTGATTCCGAATCCAGGACTCATTCCTTTTTTATCTGGTGAGACAGGTTATGATGATGGGTTAATGGATACAAAAAATGGAGACTTCACCGTTTTTGGGGTTGGGATTCCTGCTGGATGGTTTGTGAAAAAGCAAGATGGAGGTCGTTATAAAGTTGAATTTTTAGAGGGTGGAGGGGTTAGGTTTAAATGTTTACAAGAAGGGGGGGGGGAGCAGGGGCTTTTGCTGTCATGTAATAAAAAAATTACACCTTCTCAATCAGGTAAGACATTTGTGTATGGCTTAATATGTGATTCTGAAATTGATAGAGTTGAACCTTTATTTTATAAAGATGGTGAATCAGCTGATGCAAGAGTTGTTGATTGCCTTGTACACACTGATGGTTTGAGTAAAGGTAGATCAGAAAAATGGGTTGCCTATGGCCCTGTTCAGGATACTGATATTGTAAATGTTGGTTTGAAAATAACTTTAGGTGAGGATGAAGAGGTTGTTTTTTATGGTCTTTTTATGAATGAATATTTTGATGTATTCGAGGGTATAGATGCTCTTAAAAAGACAATAAAAAGTCCGGCTGATTTGAAAAAAGATTTTGATTGCATGTGTCATATAGCTGATGATTGTTTTGAGGGAAATTTGGCTATATTTCGTAATCTAGAAAAATCATTTCCAACTTATTCTAAGCATTCAGAGTTTTTCTTGCTTGATGGTGACCGGCCTGTTGATAGAACAAAATATAACGTTGAAGGGCTTGGTAGTGATGAGGTTCGCTTAACAGCAGACCTGGGAGGTTTTGGTGGAAAGCCAAGAGTCATTATTAGTTCATTTTAGTTTTATATTGAGCGTGCTAATGGCGGCTTTCTTTATCTATTATTTTAAATTTTCTGTCTGTTATTTGTAATAGAAGAAAGAAAGCTAACCAACGTTTATCAAATCATTTCACTGCATAACCAACTTATTAATTATCCTCGCCACCGCCACAAACCCAAATGTGGCGGTCACTACGGTGGCTGCACCAAAACCGCTGGAACAATCCATTTTCATTGAGCCACCGGCTTCAGGCTTTTGTTGGCATACACTGCCATCAGGCTGTGGATATACAGCTTGCTCAGTGGAGAATACACAATCCACTCCAAACTTTTTTTTGCTGTTTTTGGTGAAACCGTGGCGATCTTTTAGCTGGTTTCTCACCTTTCTGGCTAAGGGGTCATGCCAGGTTTTGGTCAGGTCGGTGACCTGGATTTGGGTAGGGTCCATCTGCCCGCCAGCACCGCCAGTGGTAATAATTCTGATTTTATTGCGTTTGCAGTGGGCGATCAGGGCTGCCTTAACTCGGAAGTTATCAATGGCATCCAGTACATAGTCAAACTCTGCTGTCACCAGTTCAGCCATATTGTCTGGTGTAATGAAATCTTCAATGATCTGGCATTGGCAGTCAGGGTTAATGGCTTTAATGCGTTCTGCCATTACCTCCACTTTGGATTGACCAATAGTTTCTGTAGTGGCATGAAGCTGGCGGTTGGTGTTGGTGACGCAGATATCATCCAGGTCGATCAGGGTAATTTTACCCACTGCTGTCCGAGCCAGGGCTTCTGCCGCCCAGGAGCCGACACCGCCAATGCCGATAACACAGATATGGGATTGACTCAGTTTCTCAACAGCACTCTGGCCATAGAGGCGGCGGGTGCCACCAAAGCGGTTGTCAAAGCTCTCGGGGGACATGACTTCTGATACTCACTATTGCGCCATCAGCCTTTTATAAACATGACTCATGGCAGTTTGCGGCGGAAGATTATAGTATGAAAGTTTGTGGTGTCTAAAGAATCAATCTCCAGCTTTAATTATTGGAGAGTATATTTAACCAGGAGTGTATGAATGGATGCATATACTGTGGTTGTTGCAGTGGTTGGAATGGTTGTTTTGGGAGCGGTTATTAAGGAACTGCTTCAAAACCGTGAATTGAAACGCAAGAAAGTGGCGGTGAAGAATAACCATTAATGCCTATTTTCTTATTTGGGTTTTTCGCAGTAGATCAGAGATAAGTCAGGCTGCTTTGTAGAGGCTACTACAGTGATTTTCACTGATTGGTAATAGCCTCTGTCAGTTACTTTAAGTAGGTAATATGGCTGCTACTGGGAATGGATTACCACCAGACTTCCATTTGTGCGCCATAGGTCCAGCCACTGGAGGTTTTGCCAAAGGTATCGATGGTTTCCTGGGCGGGAGCTGCCAGGCCCATAGCATTTCTTTCTTTCTGGGTAGGAGGCGTTGCTGTACTGGGAGTATAGGATACCTTATTTTCTGGTGGCTGTTTCCAGTCAGCGTAAGTGGCAAATAAGCGGATAACAGGCCGTACAAAAGCGCCAAACCTGGGGTGAAACTGTTGAGCTAGAGTCACTTTAAATAATTGACTATCTGAAACAGACGTGTATCTGTAATAATTGGTATTGTTATTGCTATCAGTTTCAGATTTTGTGTAAGTGTTAACGGCATTATTGACTTGGTCATAACCAAATTCCAGAGCAGTGCTGGTTAATTCAGTCCATTTCCAGATGGGCCTGAGGCCAGCGGTAATCCAGGTTACTTTGTCCTTGGGGTCATAGCCAAAATTGTCCTTTATATAGCGTGTGTATTTATCATCATAATCCATTTGTGTCCATGCGGCGACGTACATCAGGTCAAGACGATCGGTGATTGAAATGGTACCGTGATCGAGTACTCGATAAAGTTTGGTTCCATTATACCAATCGGAGGTCTGTAAATCCCGGCCTGTGGAGCCAACACCAGGGCCTGTCATGGCATCGGTAGCGTATTGCAGAACAAATTTGTTATAGCCGCCAATAAAGTCACCTAATGCCAGCTCTATGGTGCCCATCCAGCCGTCTTTATTGAAATCGCATTTATCCCATACTTTGTTGCCTGTACCGGGTATTTTCATCTCTTTGGCAGCATCGCCTTTGCCATAATCAATACCGAGCTCAAGGGCAAGGTTTTCTGTGAGCATAATATTATTAATGCGGACATCAATAATATCGGTTTTTATTTTTTGGCTTTCCCACTTATTTAATTTAGTGTCTTTGTCCTCTGTAACTTGGTAAATAACATCGGGTTCATTCCTTAACCAGGCCAGATGCAGTTTGCCGAAACCCATATCAATATCCTCAAGGCCAACACCAGGGCCAGACACATCCCAGTAGTACCAGTCGTTCATATGGACATCATGGCGCTGATAATAACGTTTACCAGCCCAGAGTTGTGAACCAGGCAGGGCAGGCAAGACATTTCGAGCCTGGATATTGATTTCCCTGAGGGCGATATCGTTGTCATCACCTTTAAGGCTTTCCCAATCCCCTTTTTGATAAGTTTTGTAGGCAATATTGGTATCAAGCCGAAAAGAGATATCATCCTCATTGAATAACTCAGCTCCCAGTTTAAGCTCCATGTAAGTGTCGGTTTCGTTACCGAGACGGTATTTGACAGGAGCCCCTGGAGCCTTAAAAGGTAACTGGTTCCCTCCTGGCCCTGAGCCACCAATACCTGAACGGGCATAGCCGTGGAAGTCAATATCAATGGGTTCTACAGCAAAGACATAGAATGAGGTAGAAAAAATAGAGACGGCTCCAATACCCCGTAATGCCTTCACCAATGGTTTGTGATTGCAATTCATAGCAGTGAACCTTGTGTAAGCGAGTGCTGTATCTGGCATCTTGACGCGAGCAGTATTGAGATAAATCCGCATCCAGCATTTTGACGCTTTATGGTTTTAACCCCGACATAAAAACGACATGTTCAAAGCAGTTTTGATGAGTGCTATTGCTGGTGTGGAGGAATTGTTTAAATCCCGTACAAAATCTAGTTCAGGTCACGGTGTTCGGCAAAAAAAAACGTTATTATGAAGAAATGGATCTATTAGATAGGCTTTGTCGAACATTAATCTGATATAGTCCGAACCTTTTGGCATTTGTGGCTATTTAGTTTTCATGCCCGGAGAAATGGCATATACCTATCGCCTTTGAAGTTGCTACTTTGTTAGCTGCGTTCGCTCGCCCCAGTCACTTGGTATTATCTAAGCTTCTGGGGCTTCGCTCCCCTGCTGCCGCGTAGCAATTCCAAATCTGTTGGGTATAGATGCTATCTCTCAATGCGTTGTAATAGATTATTCAAGAAAACAGGTTGGCAATTGTGATAAAGCAGTATGTTTTGCCCGCAGTGGCGGTGGCATTCTTAAGTGGCTGTTCCATGATGGAGCCCAAAGGGATTGATGCTCCACCCGTTTCTGTTTCAAGCCCATCTCAGTCATTTCATGCTTTGTCTGAAGTAAGCTGTCAGGCAATGCCATTAGCGCCGGGTAAAGAGACATTTAAAGCAGCTATTTCACCAGCCGTTGACAATATTGAGTTAGCCAGTGGCCAGTCGCCTGTTCTGGCTTATGCATTACCAGAAACCGGTTTGCATCAGGTGACTGTGGTAAGCAGTGTGTTGCGTGAAGGTAAAGGCAGGGAGGAAGTGTTTTATCCTGAGGTTGCTTTGTTGGACCGTCAGGGTAAGGTGATCAACACCATTAGTGCTGACCAGGTCAATTACCAGAAGCCGGGTTTTTTAACCGATGAAGGGGTTGCAACAACCTTTGCCTTTGATAATCGCAGTCAAAACCCGGCGACGTGTATGGTGATTTATACAACGGATGAGGCCAGGAAAGGAAAAACCAAACTGCTCAATGAAGCCAAGGAATATGCAAAAGTGAGGGGTACTGTAGCACTGCCTGTGCCGGATACTTATGCTAAACACGGCAATACCGGTAAGCTGGCGATAACCCTGAAAAGTAGTGCGACTTATGCGCCGGCTCCCGTTGTTGCAAAGAGTGTAAGTGTTGTACAGGCTCCAGCTGTATTGGCAGAGAGTGACCCTTTTAATGAAAAGGTTCGGGCATACTATTTGAAAGAGGTAGGTGATAGCCTCAAGCAGGGTCAGATCACTAAAGCATTGGATAAGCGCAGTGAGCTAAAAGAGGTTGCCAAGGCCACAGAAGGGTATTTTGCCAGTCAGTATCAGCTTGGTTCAGGGCAAGTGAGCAAGCCGACCCCTGTTAAAAATAATGAAGGGTTTGCAGGAAAGGCTTTATACCACTATCAGGAAAAAATAGCGGATTACCTGAAAGCAGGTAAGGCATCATCCGCATTAAAAGTGGTTGATGATGTTCGCATGGTGCAGGAGCAGGTGGATCAACTATTTGACCGCAAATCATGAAAAAAGGAGGTGTAGACCTCCTTTTTTAATTAGAATGAATAGTCAACAGATAGATAAAGATTCTGAATGTAATCAATATCTATCTTGGTTCCCAGTGTTTTGTATTCGGCAGTAGATTTCAAATACTGGTAGCCACCTTCAAGATTCCAATTGTCGGCAAATTGCCAGGTCAGGCCTGTTTGTGCACCGTATACAAAGCCAGAAACATTCTCGCTACCTGAGGCATTATTAAGGCTCAGCTCGCCATTGATAATTTGTCCGCCAGCTGAGGCACCGATAAAAGGTTTAACGGCATAGTTACCAAATAAATAATCGGCGGAAAATAATGCCGTGTAATGGGTTAACTCTGCTTTAGCTTCAAGATTACCGTACTTTTCAGATTTACTGTCTTGTGCATAACTGAGTGTCGTGTAAAGGCGAACATTATTATTGATATATTTACCGATACGGGCGCTGAATTGAGTAGGACTATCAATTCTTTTAAATGCTGATTCTACAACCGTATCAACGGTGTGATTACCAGAAGAAACTGAATACTTTTGATTGGAATTGGCAATTTGGCCACCAACAAACCAGTTGTTATCAGCACTGGCAATGGAAGACATAGCTAGAGTAGCGGATGCAACAGCAACGGCAATTAACTGTTTTTTCATCTTTACACCTGGATTTATCAGCAACACGGAAATATGAATTGATTACCCAGAAGTGAATATGATTCGGGTAGTTGGCAATCATTTGATGCCGTTATTCTGTCAAAAAAGATATAAATTAAAATTGAAAAAGAATGGTTTGCTACCCAAAAGAGCAGTGGTGCGGCATCTGCTTTTTTTGTGGTTGATAATACTTATTTGTTACGTGTTTTTTTGTTTGAAAGCCCTGCTTTTTGTTAAGGTTTTGTTTATTTTTAATTTGATATCCTGTTGAGTTGGTTGCTTGGGTTGTGTCCAATTTTTGTATTATTAGATTTTTATTTTGTTAATTTAGAACAATCTGGAGCTGTTGTAAGAGGGATTTTTTCTAATTGTTTTGTGTAAGTAGAGAGTGAATTATAGAGCGAAGGCTTATGTTGATATGTAAAAAACGATCCATACCTGCTATTTGGAAAGATATGTTGAGCATGATGCGTAAGTATGGTTTTGAGAATGTCGGATATGCGGGTTATCCTGAAGATCCATGGAAATTTAATAAGCAAAAAAAATCATCTTTAACACGAAAGCTATTTGATTATAACAACAAGCCTTTTTGTGGTGGTTTATCGTCGGCTCCTGCAGAAATGAATAAAGGCTACTTTGCAGGTTACTTATTCAATGATCCTCTCACTCGTCAGGCTGAAATCGCTGAACGCGGCTCTATTATTTCATCTGATCTCTACTTTAAAGTAAGGGAATACCAATCCGTGGCGTGTTTTTTTAAAGATTGGCAAGTGCCTTTTCGAATTGTGATTCCATTACCTTCTCTTTCTGAACATTGGTATCCTATATTGTCAGCATCAGGCAATTTATCTCATAACGAAGGGCGAACAATGCTTGCTTCATATTCTGGAGCTATGCTGGAAAGATTACAGCGTTATAATCTTGAATTAATGTTACATCATGGCGAATATTTTAATCCATTCAGGTCGCATCAGGTATTCTCAGAGCAAGCTCAGGAAGTATTGAAACGAATCAGTAGCGGCTATACCAATAAAGAAGTAGCAGAGCAACTTGGTTTAACCCAGGATGGCGTTAAGTACCATTTAAAAACAATGAGATGTTCTCTGGGAGCCAATAATATTGCCCGGCTTATTGCATTATCTAAAGATTTGCAGATTATTTAAGGCTGGTGACTTTCAGCCACCAGGGCCGTCAGAAAAAAGGTTCGGTTTCTAGGTGGCGTCCAGTAACCACATGGTTGCGCTTCGAGCGGGAATACTGAAGTTTTGAACTCTGTTGGTTACCTGCACTTTATTGGCTGTTGGATTTAATACATCGCTATAATTTTTGTACCAATAAAATTTGTTTTGGTCAGTATTGACTGAAAAGTTTTGGGTGTATCCACATTTATTGATACCAACAATACCGGTTGCATCACCTTGCCCGCGAGTGAATAACAGGGCGCAATCATTGTGGGCTACCATTTTCATAGGTTGCCCCTGAACCCTGTTATGGAACTTGATCATATTGACAAGATCCTGGGATTTGTAGGCATCAACCCAACGGTTATCACCGCTTTCATTATGGTCTGAAAATACCATGGGCACCCCACCGTCCCTGCCCATAATATAAGCATAAGCCAGTTTTTCATCGGTGGGATCCATGATCAGGTAGCGGAAACCCTGGTTATTTGGAATGTCATGGGTGGTTGCAAAGGTAACTGCTTTTGTGGGTTGTAAAGCCTGGCCATAAGCCAATGGATCAACCAGGGGTTTCAGACTGCCATGGGGCTTCATGGCATTAAAGATACTGGAGAATAGGGGGAAGTCGTAAGCAGACTGGCCAGTTTGATCCAAATAGGGCTTTAAGAAGGTATCGTACTCAGAGGTTCCTGCACCACCGTTGGTAATAATTTCCCCAAAAATATGCATGCCATTTTTGATATCCGCGGTAAATACCTTGTTAATATGCTCGTTGCTCATATGTTTAGCGGCATCTACCCGGAATCCGCGAACACCCATCTTTTTCAGGTTTGTCAGGTAGAGTTGTTGCTGCTCGACCACCCACTGGTTTGGTGTCAGGTCGGGAAGGCCTGGATCAGGTGCTGCTCCACACAGGCGCAGATTTTGAACCTGCCATTTATCATTGTAATTGCCTATACATCCTGGTGCATGGAAATCTGAGGCGGAAAACTGATTAACGCCGAGATTACCAAAGAGTTTCAGGGATTCGTAATAGCCAGGGTTATTTGCATACTGCTTGAGAATATCCTGACCAGGGTAATTCAAATCAGAACGTTTCCAGGCTTCATTTGCCATATGATTCAAAACAATATCAGCATAAACAGCAATGTGTTTTTTATTTAGCGCTTGAATCATTGCCTTGAAGTCATTGGTGTTACCGAGTGGATTATCAATAACCCGGTAATCTTGTGGCTGATAGCGTGCCCACCATTCATCGCCAGTACTTTTTAATGGGGGGGAGACTAAAACCACTTTATAGCCGCTTTGTGATATTTGATCTGATTTTTCAGCTATTTCTGAGTACTTCCAGTTAAAGGCGTGAAGAATAACATCTGCCTGAGCTGTATTAAACGAGGCACAAAGAAGTAGCAGAAGACAAAGGGTGAGTTTAAATAATACCCCGGGTGGTTGAATAGTTGTTGGACTTCTCATCATTACATTCTCTGTTTTATGGATTAGAAAAGTGCGGTAATCAAATTTCAACAGTTATTGGTGCTGGTTTTATGTTGTGTTGATAGTTCTGATTACTGGATATCGTATTTTTCTGAATTGCATATAATTATGACGAAATGTCTATAAACAAAGGCTTACAGGTTATAGAGAAAAATATAAGAGGGGGTAATTGATTGGTATTACATGGAAGTTGGAGAAAAACGCTACCGTTACCCAGTAGCGTTTTTATTAAAATCAAGCTTTTCTGGTCAGGGATATATTTTTCAGGAAAGTTTGATTGGCACTGTCCTCAAGTATTTCAGATATATTCCTGGTCAGACGGCGTCGCCAGTTTGGGTATTCTGTGCTTGTGCCAGGAACGTTAACGGGAGTATCCAGCTCCAGCATATCTTCTAATTGAATAACCGCAATACGTGATGCGGTTTTAGCCAGATAGTAATGAATTTTTTCCATTAGTTCCCGGCTGAAGCCCATTGTATTGATATCGTCGGGATCAACTCCCCAGGGTAACTCGCCAATAGCGCTGAGCGTTTTTAGTAAAGCAACTTTTTCAGCATGACGGGCTATTTTTTCCGCTTGAGTACGTTCGGCATCATAGATGCCAAGCTGACATCTTAAATCAAGGTCATTACAGTTCCACCACGCTTTTAGTGTGGGGATATCATGGTTGGTGATGCAGGTTAGTGCCCTTGATTTATAGTCTTCCGGAGCCATGAATTGCTCCCCTTCACAGGAGAACAGTACCACTTCGTTGGAATAACAAAGGGCAGGCGGCAGCATGGCTTCAATCTGTTCAGGAACTGTGCCGAGATCTTCACCAAAAATCAGGCATTGATGACGGTGACTCTCCAGCTTGATAATGCCGAGCATATCTTCCAGAGAATAGTTGACATAAACGCCATAATCAGCGGTTTTTCCTGTAGGGCACCACCATAGTCTTAAGAGTCCCATGACATGGTCAATGCGCAGCGCACCACAATGGTTCATGTTAGCGCGCACCATATCAATAAACGGCATGTAACGGTTGTTTTGCAAGGCAACAGGATTGAAGGGAGGTAATCCCCAATTTTGGCCCTGCGGTGCAACGCCATCGGGAGGAGCGCCAACACTGGCATCCAGGCAGTAATAGTTGCGGCCACTCCAAACATCAGAACCACCACGGTCAACACCAACAGCAAGATCCCGGTAGATACCAACAGCCATACTGGCTTCTACCGCTGCTTGTTGCGCCTGTTCCAGCTGCCTCTCAGCTAACCACTGTAGCCAGCTGTAATACAAGACCCTGTCCTTATGTTGACGAGCAAATGCTTTGACTTCTTTGCTTTCAGGATCCTGGTACTCTTTGGACCAGCAAGGCCAACCCCAGCTATTGATATCCTGGGCTTTGAAGTGCTCAAACAGGGCTTCATACAAAGCGTAGCGTTCAAGGCCCTTGCCGCGATGTTTGCGGAATTGGTCGAAAGCTTTGCCGCGGGCTGTTTTTGCCTTGCGATGATGCTCATTGAAGTGGGCAAATAAGGTTTCCAGTATTTCATACTTCAGTGATGCAACCAGAGCATAATCAACGTATTCAGCAGCCTGTGCCTGTTGCAGGCGTTGCTGGAACTGCTGGGTATCATATTGTTGCCTGGCTTGCTCGCACTCATCGAAGTCTTCAACCGACATGACATCAATGTAAAGCGGATTAATAAAGTTTCGACTTGATGGGCTATAAGGACTGCAGTGTTCTGCGTTGGCTGGGTACAGCGAATGTATTGGGTTAAGGCCGATGATGTCTGCACCCTGCTCACCTAACTTGCTAACCAGCTTTTGCAGGTCACTGAAATCACCCATTCCCCAGTTGGACTCACTTCGAACCGTATAAAGTTGAATGCTGGATCCCCAAAGCTTTTCACCCCTGGATAATTGCTGGGGCTCATAGCAGGTTTTTGGAGCAACAACCAGCAGACAATGGGACTCGAGATTGCGATTGCGAAGATATAATCTGTGATAGCCTTGAGGCAGGTTTTCAGGGAGAACCAGCTGAAGCTTGACCGTCTCTTTTTTCTTCAGTGTTTTTCTATCGAGCAGCTTTAGTTCACTGGCTTTGACTTCCAGTGTCTGGCGTTTGCCACTTTCCAGCTCGACTTGTCCTTTGAATGTGTTTTCCCGGCGGTTCGCCGGGATATACATAGGAACTGTAAAAGGTTGTCCTTCATGAACAACACAAACGGGAGGCAGTAGTGAGAGCCACTGCTCCTGTTCACGTTTATCAATGGCTTTCTCGAGTTGCTTATCATTGCTGGTATCAATCCCCATGGCTTCCAACATGGGGATTTTGTACTCACCAGGAATCTGAACGGTGTTCCCAGCCCAGTCCTGGTAGCTTTCGGAGATTCCACAGAGTTCAGCCAGTTGGTTGATTTTGTCCTGGGAAATACTGTTTAAATCAGGCATCTCAGGGAGCTCCTTATTGATCAATTTCAGGTGCACGGGTTCTGGTAAATGCCAAACCTTCAGCGTTAAATAGATGGCATTGCTCTGCAGGTAGTTTGATTTGGATTGTGCTACCTTCCTCCCTACGACGAGAGTCATCTACACGAACAATGAAATGCTCGCGAATGGTGTCATGTTCCATATAAATGAATGATTCTGAACCAAGCCTTTCCAGTGCCTGTACCTTACCGGTGACGGTATTTTCACCATTGGCTTCAATCATGGCATGTTCTGGACGAATACCCAGAACGACCCTGTCACCAGGTTGAGCTGCTGCAGTATCAACACATGCTTTAATTCGCTCACCGGTGGTCAATTTTACAGTGGTTTCCTGCTGGCCCGCTTGTTCGATTACGCCATCGAAGAAGTTCATCTTGGGTGAGCCGATAAAGCCTGCAACAAAAAGATTGCGAGGGTGATGGTAAAGTTCCAGCGGTTTGCCAACTTGTTCCAGGTTGGTTTTCGCTCCTTGAGCCAGCGGACTGAGAACAACAATTTTATCTGCCAGTGTCATGGCCTCAACCTGATCATGGGTGACATAGATGGAGGTTGTTTTCAGGCGCTTATGCAGGCGGGATAGTTCCTGACGCATCTGAACCCGGAGAGAGACATCCAGGTTAGACAAAGGCTCATCAAATAAAAATACCCTGGGCTCCTGGACAATAGATCGACCAATGGCAACCCTTTGGCGTTGTCCGCCAGACATGGCTTTAGGCTTACGGTCAAGGAGGGGTTCCAGTTGCAGGATTTTGGCCGCTTCCTCAACTCGCTTATTCATTAATGATTTATCGGCCTTTGCCAGTTTCAGACCAAAAGCCATATTCTCGGCAACGCTCATATGGGGATAAAGTGCGTATGACTGAAATACCATGCCAACCCGGCGCTCATTGGGTGGCATATCATTAACGCGATGGCTATCGATGGACATATCTCCAGAAGTGATATCTTCCAAACCACAAACCATGCGAAGCAGTGTAGACTTTCCGCAGCCAGAAGGGCCAACAAAGGCGATAAATTCGCCATCGGCTATTTCAAGATTGATGTCTTTCAGAACCCAGTTTTGGCCCTGGTCATAGCTTTTGGAAATATTTACAAGTTTGACTTCTGCCATTTTAAATACCTTGTTGAGAGCACTGATTACTAGTGAGAGGGAATCAGCGCTCCTTGGACTAAATAAAATTATCCAGCCCGACATGTTTTATCTGGGTACCGCTCTTATTAGCGGCACGCATAAAATATTTCGAAAGGTTTTTATCCTTTAACACCGCCTGCAGTCAGGCCACCAACAATCCACCGCTGGCAGAGCAGGAAGATGATACTGATAGGTAAGCCGGATAAAACCGCTGCGGCAGCAAAGTCACCCCAGAGGTAGTTTTGGGGGTTAAGGTATTGCCGCGATCCTACTGCGAGGGTCAGGTTATCCATACTTTGCAGTAGTACGGAGGCAACCGGGTATTCAGCAACACTGGCGATAAATGCTAGGATAAATACCACTGCAAGAATGGGAACAGACAGAGGCAGCAGTACATAACGGAATGCTTGCCAGGGTGTTGCACCATCAATAGCTGCTGCTTCTTCCAGTGAGTTGTCGATGGTTTCGAAGTAACCTTTGATAAGCCAGATATGTAGAGCCAGGCCTCCAAGATAGGCGACAGTGACAGAGCCCAGGCTGTCCAGTCCTAACCAGGGGATATAGTTACCGATCTTGTCAAACAGGGTGTAAATCGCAACCAGAGCCAGAACCGCCGGAAACATCTGCAGTATCATCATGGCTGTCAGCATGTGTTCCTTAAATTTAAAGCGTAGCCGGGCAAAGGCATAAGCACCGGTTGTGGACAGTACTAGGATCAGGGAGGAAGAAATAAAGGCAACCTTGATCGAGTTCCATAACCAGGTCATCACCGGGAAAGGAGGCTGGGTAATAGAACCATCCGCATTTTCCCAGGGAATACCAAAGGCCAGGTACCAGTGCTCCAGTGTTGGGTTGCTGGGGATAAGATCACCTGTAGCAAAGTTTCCGGTTCTGAAAGAAACAGAAATGATCATCAGAAATGGGAACATGATCAGTGCCAGAAAGAGCCACATGCAGATACGGGCTGTCCAGACACGGTATTTAAGGTTACGGGGTTGAACCATTGCCATGATGTATCCTCCTTATTCTGCCTGGAACTTGCGAGTGGCTTTCAGGTTGACCCAGGCGATAGCGCCGACCATCAGGAAGATAACCGTTGCAATGGCAGAGGCCAGGCCATAATCCTGCCCATAGGAACCAAAAGCGATTCGGAAGGTGTAGCTCACCAGGATATCGGTTGAACCCGCTGGTGTGGTTGCATCCAGCATATCGGGCCCGCCACCGGTTAACAGGGCCATTAATACCAGGTTGTTGAAGTTGAAAGCGAAGCTTGCAATCAACAAGGGAATCAATGGCTTGATAATCATCGGGATGGTGATTTTGAACAGGTTCTGAATCGGGCTGGCGCCATCAATGGCAGATGCCTCATATAAGTCGTCTGGAATAGCTTTCAGCAAGCCAATACACAGTATCATCATATAGGGGTAGCCTAACCAGGTGTTAACAATCAACACCATGGTCTTAGCCATGATTTCATTGCTGAACCACTCAGGTTTCATCCCGAACAGCAAATCCAGCAGCATATTGATTTCACCAAAGTTCTGGTTGAATAAGCCCCGGAAGATCAATATGGATATGAAAGAGGGCACTGCATAAGGAAGAATTAACAGGAGTCGGTAAGCGCCATTGCCTTTAAGGGGTTCCCATTGCACCAGGCAGGCCATAACCAGGCCAATAGCCAAGGTGAAGACTACAGATAGGCCTGAGAATATTACCGTCCAGGAAAATATTTTCAGGAAGGGGCCCTGGATACCTGGATCAGTGAATACCCGGGTAAAGTTGTCCCAGCCTGTGTAAATGGTAAAACCTGGACCTATTTGCTCACCGGATTCGCTGACATAGTAGCCTGTGGAGAAGTCAGGTTTAAGTACTTTACCTGTACGGGTATCAGTCAGGGTGTGGTTATCTCCCGCTTTGTATATCTTACTAATAGCGCCAAATTTGCGCAGGCTAGTCATGGCAAGACCACTGCCATCGGGAAGTTCTACGCGTATTTTTTTCAACATGCTACGCTGCTTGATCACATCCCGCATAGAGAGCGGATCAGTAGTAGGTGGAATAGTCACCATTTTTGCTGAGAGAGCCGTTGGTTCGCTGATATCAGTAAATGGCTTGGTGATATAAAAGTACTGCTTTTCTTTGTTTTGGGGGGCAAGTAGTAACTGATATTG
Organism: Endozoicomonadaceae bacterium; assembly: GCA_965224475.1. Taxonomy (GTDB): domain Bacteria; phylum Pseudomonadota; class Gammaproteobacteria; order Pseudomonadales; family Endozoicomonadaceae; genus Endonucleibacter. The sequence continues at coordinate 174,365 of CBDCZK010000010.1, forward strand.
CTCAGAACTTTCAGTAGCTTTCTTGTTGGCTACTGGATAAAGCTTGAATGTAAATGAGTCACCACCAGTGCTATAGGTTTTTGCAAGGTGGATAGCCTGTACTCGTTCAAGTGGCAACAGATTACTTGAGCCATAGTTGGTAAAAGCGACATTAACTGTATAAATCAGAGGGAATACAATAAACGTAGTAACACCCAGCAAGCTTGGGAAGACATAACGGTAGTTATAGCCTTTTTTACTGACAAAAACCCAGGTTCCTGATGCCATAAGAACCAGAACCAGTAAAGCGAAAGCAATTTCACCCTGAGCGTACATCAGAGTTACACCGTACATCAGCACCAGGTCAATAGCAGCTACCAGCAATAATACGAGCCACTTACCAGGCTGACCGGCTTTGGAGCGGCCGATTGCCTCCATAATGGAGCCTCCCAGAGACGAAGAAAGCCCTCCCTTGGGGGAGGGATTAAAGAATTTTAGATGATGCTATGCAGATAGCTGTGTCTTGATTTGAAAGGCCAGGTTTGTCCTAAAAAAACAAACCTTTACCTTTATCTACTAAAGAACTTATGCAGCAGGCGCAGTTTCTTTCTTATCCTGGCTGCCAGCAATACGTTCTGCTGCGCCATTCAAAGCTGTCTTGTAATCCTGTCGGCCACTGGTGATATTGCGCAGGGCGGATTCCATTGCAGACCAGAATTTACCCATTTCAGGCACGTTAGGCATTACCAGGCCGTTTTTCACATTCTCATAAGTGGCAGCAATGCGAGGGTCTTTCTTAAGCTCATTCATGAGTTTTTTGTTGGCAACAGCGCCCAGAGGAACATCGTCGTTCATGGTCTTCAAGCCGTCTTCATCCAGCAGGTAGCTTTCCAGGAATTCCTGTGATAATGCCTTGTTAGGGCTGGCATTGTTAATAGCTGCTCCCCAAACACCTACGAAGGCTTTTGCGGGCTTGCCATTGATTGTTGGAAGTGGCGCTACACCATAGTTTATTTTACTTTTGTCCAGGTTGGCCCAGGCCCATGGACCGGTGATCATCATGGCAACCTGCTGATTGTTGAAACTGGATTCCATCACGCCATAGTCAACACCTCTAGGCATAACATTCTTTTCAATCAGCTTGGTCAGCATTTCTGCACCAGCCATAGCGCCTTTGTTATTAACACCGGTGTCATTGGTGTTATAGCCAGCGGTTGTCTGTTTGAATACATAACCACCATTAGCTGCCAGCATTGGCATAGTGAAATAGGGTTGTACCTGATCCCACATAATGGTTTTTTTGTCTTTTTTCTTGAGGTCCTTATTCAGAGCAAACATGGACTCAAAAGACTTCGGCACCTGCGGAATAATATCTTTGTTGTAGATCAGGCTAACCGCTTCCATGGAAATTGGGTAACCATAGGTTTTGCCATTGAAGGACATGGCCTGCCAACCAATATCATCAACACCCTGTTTGAATTTTGCGGGAGGATTAACAGGGGCCAGCAACCCGCTTTTAGCCCATTCACCATAGCGATCGTGAGCCCAGAACAGAATATCAGGACCACTGCCGGATGCTGATGCCTGCTGGAAACGGTCTGTCAGATTTTCGGGGATTTCAACCTTAACCTTGATACCGGTTTCTTCAGTAAACTGTTTTCCGATTTCACGAATGCCGGTGTAGGCTTTATCTCCACCTACCCAGATCACCAGTTCATCATCCTGGAATGCAAAAGCACTGCTTGCGCTGGCTGCCAGAGTTGCTATGGCCAGTGTTGAGGCGATTTTCTTGATCATGTGTCAATAACTCCAGGTGTCTCTGTTGGTGTGTGCAGGGCATGTTGGGATCGGTAGTGACCCTAGGTTCTTTGTGACAAACAACTTGTTCAAAAGTGCTGATAAGGGCTTCTCACGGGCTGCTCTTGTGGTTTGCAAGGGTGTGCTTGTGAGTAGTCAGTGCTTTTGAATCTTCAGGCTGCTGGATAAAGGGGTTTTAATACGTACATGCCGACCAAAAACTTCGGTGGCTGAGTATGAGAGTAATAATGTGTTCAGGTTGTGATTTAAATCAATATGTAAGCGTTTCCAGAATGTTATTAGGAGATTGATTAATAACTCTTTCTGATCTTTCATGATCTACTTTTATCGATATAAAAGCTTAGAACTTTGCTCCAGCACTGAATAACAGTAAGGAATCACTGTTCCCGGGAATATTTCCATAGTCTTCTATTCTTAAAAGATTCAAGCGCATATAGTCCAGGTATTCTGGCTTCCAGCTCAGGGCTAGCTCGTACTCAAGGTGCCTGCCTTCTGGAGATAGATCAATATCGAGTTCGCTGTATGCGAGTTCATAGCCGCTGTACCCTGTTGGTAGCTGAATTGTTGCCTGACCGCTGGCAAGACGGAGCGGTTGGCTGATAAAAATTCCGTACTGAAAGTTTTCATCGTGATGTTTTAGAAGCCCTAAGTTAAAACTGTTACTGGTTAGAACGGAGTTATTTTGTAGTAAGCCTTTATTCTGATCTGAGTCAGTCCTTGAGTAAAAGTAGCTGAACAGTAGATGGGTATTTGTGCTCAGTTGGTAATCGAGATTGAAACCTGATATTAAGCTATCGCTACCGTTACTGAAATCCCAGGGTCCGGAGCCATTAGCTCCGAGCATTGAGTTATTTTCTTCCAGAACGCCGAGTTGGAAACTACTTTTGAAATGGCTGCCAAAAGCATCTGTTAATTGAGGGCTGTTCAACTGTAGGATCATACTTGATGTATCAAGGGATTTGCCCTGGTTATCATCTGCCTGACCGATACTGCCCTGAAAAAATCCGGTTTCGAAACTGTAACCTTCGGGTAGCATCAATTGGTATTTAAAGCCTTGGGCTTGTTCATTGAAGTAACTGTATGGACTATTGAACGCGCTGCTTACCGGTAAATGGTTAATCCCCTGTTCTGGGGAGACAGGTATACCAAAGTCTAATAACGGGTCAAAGCCAGTGGTAAACTCAATAGAGTGCTGATCATCGATTGCATAATTTAGCCGATAGTTTGCTGTTCTTTCTGTTTTTGGTTTAGTCGTGTTTTCAAACTGTTGTGTCAGAGTCAGTTGGCCATTATTAATGGCAATTGTTGATGACTCTGGTTTAAGGCTTCTGTCAAGGTAGTCACTTGTATCAATTGGGGTTTTAGTGTTTTTTGTTGAGCCAAGCAGGGCTGTTCCCTGATAAATAAAACCTGCCTGATCATAGGAATCTGTAGCTAAAAAACGGGTTGATGCCAGTGTACTGGCAAGGCTTGTGCCGAGGGCAGGTGAGAGATTTAAGTTGCTATCTTCAAGGTTATAACGTTCACCACTGGCAGTAGGAACTTGTGCAACCCCTACCAGCTGAACAGCTGCTTTTAAATTAAGTAAACCTTGCCCATAAATGGTGTCAGGACCTACAGCACCTAAGTCTGTGGCTGTAATAAAGAGGCGATTGACTATAGCCTTACTGTGGCACTGTTTGGCATTGTAATTGTTACTGTCAAGGTTGCACATGGATGCGAACGGATCTGTCTCAGGTAGCTTAAGTGATGGAAATGCTGCCATCAAGATTGCTATGCCACCACTGACCATTGGTGTTGCCATGGATGTACCCGTCAGTTCAGCATAGCCGTTTTCTAAATAAGTTGAGTAAATTCCTGTTCCCGGTGCAGAGAGACAAAAGTCCTGTGCATCACCACAGGCATGGGAAGATGGGGCCAAAGACTTGTTAATATCGATATTCACCACAACAATCCACTGTTTAGCCAAGTCTTCCATGATTTCGGTATTGTTATAAATCAGTGGTGCTATGGCAGAAACTCCAGCTTGACCTGTTTCGGGTACATCATTAGGCCAGTCAAAGGTGTGGTTGCCTGCTGCAACGACTGCAATAACCCCTTGTTCCAGTGCTTGCTTGGCAGCTTGAAAAGAATCGCTGCCAGAAACTCCTAGCATTAAATGATCGATGCTTTTTAGAGCGGGGTCGGTGTAGTCAACTGGGGAGTTAACGAGATCCGATGCCACCATTGCTCTTTCACCGATCTTTTCTCCTGTTCCTGGATCTGTTACAGCAAAGGGAATACCGTAACTCATATTAGCAATACGAGCACCCTGGTTCGCTGCTTGTAAAAGAAATCCACCAGTGTTGTCGGTTAAATTCTGCTGACATCCGCCCCCGAGGTTGGCGCAAATGGGTACAATTTCAGCCTTATGAGCGACTCCGTGTATTCCTTTTCCATTTAATTCTGCCCCGACGATTCCTGCTACATGAGTACCATGTCCATGAGGATCTGTAATAGTGCAAGTACCTACACAGGTATCGACGATATTATCGTCTAAGTCTGTATGTGTAGTTGCTGTGCCCGTGTCAAAAACGGCCACTTTAATACCATCACCCGCATGCCCTGTGCCATTTTTAGTGTAAGCATAGGCATAAGGCAGGCCAATTAGGGTATATGCAATGGCATTGCGTTGATATTCAGTATTTAGAGTATATGTAAGTGGGTCTGAAGGGTCGCCAGTCAGTGGTGGCTGCTTTTCTTTTATACCAAGGTTGGGAGGATTGGCGCCGCCTACACTATCAATAGCATCAGAACTGCCCCCTCCATCACCTAAAACCGTTACAACAAGACCTGCAGCACCTGCAGCTGCTCCCCCAAATGCAAGGCTTGGACCAATGGGCCCTAGAACTCCCCCCAAAATATTGGATTTTAGCGTATAGCCATCTAACTCAATGTTTAACGGTGAATTTAAAGCTTTACTATTTTGTTGTTCATCTAAGTCAAGACTGTTTAGGTCTTGGTTGTTTTTTTCACAGGTCTCAGCAAAAGGTATTTTTTTGTTCGGCTTTTTGCATTCTTTAGTGTTTGTTTTAGGTGAAGGAGAGGATATCGAGAAAACTGGGTGATTCTCTGTACCAGTTGTAGTTGCTGATACAAAAGGCGAGTTTATAAAGGCAGAACAAAAAAACAGATGGTATAACGTGGGCCTAAATAGGCTGTTAGTTTTTAATAAAGCATCGGTATCAGTACTCCGCCGCGATTGTTTTTTGCTTGTTTGATTGACGAATCGCCCATAGGATTCTGTTTGAAAAGCCATCTGCCGAAATCCTTGCTATTTTCCTTAAAATCGGCAGTGGCTTGACGATATTTACTAATTTGAGCTGATTTGTTTGCTGCTTTACTGTTTCAGAACTTTATACCCAGACTTAGCAGCATAATGGTGTCATTATTACCAGCGATATTTCCGTAATCCTCAATCCTGATCAGGTTGATTTTGCTTGATAGCGGTATGCTTTCAGGTTCCCAACCAATAGCGAATTCATATTCCAGATGCCTGCCATCGGGGGCAAGATCTATATCCATGGCGTTGTAAGTCAGGTGGTATCCGTTATAACCGGATGGTAGCTCGAGCTGGGCATTACCGTTATTGATACGTAGCGGCTGAGTGATAAACAGACCGTACTTCCAGCTGCTTTCTTCATGTGAGGCAAGTAGCCCCATACTGAAGCTATCACTTAGAATATCATCGGAATACTCTAGTGCACTCTGGTTTTGCACTGACTCGGTGGCTAACCGGTAGTAACTGAATAGAGCATCTAACGAGGGGGTTAACTGGTAGTTCAGGTTAATACCAGCCATAAAGCTCTGGCTGCCGTCCGTTGTGCTCCAGACACCTGAGCCATGACTCCCAAGTACAGACTCTTCTTCATATAAGCCGCCAAATTGCAGACTTCCTTTTAGATCATCAGTGATGGAGCTGCTTAGAGCTATGGTCAAATTACTGGTTTTCAGGCTGTCTTTTTCATGATTAAACCCTTCGGTTACATGGCCCTGCTGAAAACTGACATTGAATGTGTATTCTCCAGCAATCAGTTTTTGGTAGCCCACGCTGTGTGCACTTTCATTAAAGTTGCTGAATGGCGAACTGAAGGCTTGGCTACTTATTAGTCGGTCTTGATTAATAGGACTATTGTGTCCGGGTATAAAGTTCTGCTGAGCGCCCAGGCCGTAACCTATATTGACTTCTGATACAGGACTTAAAGAATGAGTAAGCTGATAACTGCCCGATAACAGCTCTATTTGGTTGCTTGCTTGGCTATACGTTAATGTCAGGCCAGGGCTGATGGTCGTTGTGGATAAAGCATCTGAATACATACTGCGATTCATATATCGCAATGTATCAATACGGTTGGCAGACTCGTCACTTGTTCCCAGCAAATTCTCTCCAGTGAAAAGAAACCCGGCATTGTCATAAGAGTCAGTGGCAATAAACCTTACTGAGGCAAGTTGTTTACTAATACTTCTTCCTGCTGCTGTCGATGTGTTGAGGCTACTATCTGCCAGGTTGTATACAGTTCCTGAACTTGTTTGTATCTGAGCCTCGCCAATTAGGCTGGTGGCACTGTCAAGATTTAATAAGCCTTGGCCATAGACAGGGTCTACACCTGATGCACCCATATCAGTTGCTGTAGTAAATAACCTATTGACCACAGCCTTGCTGTGACACTGTTTACTGTTATAGCTGGCACTACCTGAGTCGCAATACGATGCGTGTTTATTATCACTGGGTAGTGTTAGCGTAGGGAAAGCCCCAGCTACCAGAGCAACAGCTCCGGAAACTTGAGGGGCGGCCATGGATGTGCCGGTTTTTTCATCGTATTTATTGCCTGGTACGGTAGAGGTGATGCTGGTACCTGGTGCAGCCAGGCAAAATTCGGCGGAATCACCACAAGCGTGGGATGATGAAGCCAGGGTTCCATCAAGGTTAGTGTTGACTACTGAAATCCATTGATAATCAAGATCACTGGCAAGGCCCGTATCTTTATAGATTAAAGGGGCCATGGCCATAACCGAGGGTTGGCTGACTTCAGGTATAGAGCCGGTAATCCAGTATTGATAATTGCCTGCTGCCAGAACAGTGACAAGCCCCTGCTTTAATGCTTGCCTGGCTTGTTGGTAGTCACTGCTTGAATTGCTACTGTAGCCGCCAAATAGATAGTTTTTGAGTCTTGAGTCACTGTAGTTGGTAACACCACCAGTAACATCGGAAGCTATCAAGGTTCTGTTACCGCTGGTATATGCATAACTCATATTAGCGACAGTAGCCCCATGATTAGCGGACCAAAGCATTAGCTCAGCATCGCTGACAGGGCTGCTATAACAGCCACCACCAATATAAGCACAGCCCGGCAATATTGTGGCATTAAATGCAACACCGTGAATATTGTCAGCATTTTTGCTACCCGCAGCAATGCCTGCGACATGGGTACCATGAGTGTCTGCATCTGTTGATGCATAGTGAGTATTGCACGAGGCAGAGGATGCGCAGCCTGTTTGGACATTATTTTTTAAATCACTATGGGCTGTGTCTACACCTGTATCCAGTATAGCGATGACAATACCCTTTCCTCCTTGAGTGGCTCCATTGGCACCCTCTAAGCTGGCAATATTTGCATAGGCTTCTTTCGCTTTAATGACATCTAAGTCCTGACGCGCAAGATACTCTGTTGTTCGATAGTAAGCGGGCTGTGTAGGAATAGTACCGAAAGGTGCTCCACCATCTGTTGACTCGTTTGAATCTGTAGACGAGTTGTTATTGCTTGAGCTTCCTCCTCCACCGCCACCACCACCACCTCCTCCTGCAGCAGCTGCAGCGATACCAGCACCTGCACCACCAAGCAGCACCCATGGATTGATACCCAGGGATGACAGAATGCTTCCTGCAGGGGATACAGTGAATATATTGCCTTTGGTGGTGTTGCGTTTACATTTTGTCGAATTTTCAATCGCTGATGACTCTAGAAAAGAGTCACATTGCCGTTGATCTGTGGTTTCGAATTGAAGTGGCCCAATTTGAGAGAGTGTATGTTTTTTTGTTTGCTTGGCTGGTGAATTGGTAATTTCGTTAGAGGCATAAAGAGGGCTTGCTAATGATAATGTACAGAGACTACTTAAAGTGACCAGTTTCCAGTGACTGCCTAACAACAACAAACTATGGCCGGCTGAGGGGTGCTGCATAATCTGAAATCCTTTTTCATATCACACACTGTTTGATCAGCTGGTGTTTTTTGTTTTCGTTTTTCTCCATGGAAAAACATATAGAAAAAATATGCAACTCTTGACAGGTATTTTTCAGGTGCTTTTTTATTTGAATTGATTCAATAGGTAGAAGTATTTTTCACTCCTGTGGATGGGTGTGAAAGATACTTCCCTGGAAATAGAAAGATTAAGCTGTTTGACCTTTTTGTAACGAGATGTCAACCAATTGTCCTGTAACTACATCCCGGCTGATGGCTTTTAAAATAAGATCAGATGCTTTTTCTGCCAGTAGAGAGCAATCCTGAACAATGGTTGTGAGTGATACATGCCCTCTTTCTACAACCCCGTCATAGCCAGTTATTTTTAGCTGCTCTGGTACTGCAATTGAAAGGTCTGTTGCTGCACAATGAAGGCCAGTGGCTACCTCATCAGAAAACGAAACAATGCCGTCCACTGTGGGATTGTTCGTTAAAATTTTCATACCAAGGCGGTATGAATCCAGCACAGGAATCCCTGTTTTATTATCCAGCTCATGAATCTCTGGAGCAGGAAGCCCTTGGCTGGCAATAGCATACTGCATGCCATTTAGCCTGAGTCTGGATAGATCGTGATTAATGTGCTGGCAGACATAGTGAATGTTTCGACAGCCCTGGCTTATAAGATATTCGGCCGCTTGATAACCTCCCTGATGATCATTGGATGCAACCCAGAAACTATTGTCACGAGGATCACCAATAGTTACCAAAGGTGCATCGGCAGATTGTATGCGTCTGATTCTATAATCGGATTCATGTAGTCCTACAGTGATATAACCTTTACATTCGGGGAGTTCGGTTGCGTCGTGTTCAATTGTCGTTCGCTTGGTGCGATAGCCGCGTTCCTGCAGAGCATATTTGAGGGCTTCATAAATTTTCATGGCAAAGGGGGTATAGGTGCCAGAGTCAGTACCCAGGATCACTCCTATGTTGAAGTGACTTTCTCCATGCAGCTGCCTTGCATTGATACTGGGGCGGTAATTCAGTGTTTTGCAGGCTGAAAGCACTTTGTCCCGGGTTGTTGCAGATACGTTTTTTTTGCCATTTAGAACGCGGCTGACAGTGGCGATGGAAAGACCCGCCTCATAGGCCACTTGATAGATGGTAGTCTCGCCTTTATCTGTTCTAGCCATTGGTTATGTAGTAAAAGCCTGTCGATAATAAAACAGGTTTGGCATGGTACCATAATGTATAACTATGCCTATAAGTAGTCACGCAACTGCTAACAGATAAAAATAACTGTACGTCCGTATTTATAAAAAACATCTCCATTCCAATTTGGTTATACTCATTGCCAAACACCATTAATCTCGCTGTTGTCACGATGAAAACTGTTGATCCAGTAACCGATGTCGCAGTCATAAAAACATTGAGAGAAGCTCTCCGGCACGGGCCATATCCTTACCTAAGGGAAAGGGCTCATGCTGTTTTACTCAGTATACGTGGTTATTCTATGAGCGAGATTGCTGCAATATTTGAAGTTCGATATCAGACAGTATCTGACTGGATTGATGCCTGGGATGATTATGGCCTTCGCGGTCTGTACAAAAAACATGAGGGTGGTAAACCACCTATCTATACTGACCAGGAAGCACAACGCATTAGAGAGATTGTCTCCGAGGAACCTCGCAGGCTGGCTTATGTTCAAACAAAGATTGCAGAGGAAACTGAAGTGGTTATAGTTTTCCGGACACACAAACAAGGGTAATCTTGGAACCCTATTAAGGTGTGTAGCATGTCGGAAAAGAAAGTAAAAAATTACACTGCTGAATTTAAGGAGTCTGCTGTCAAACTGGCGGTAGAATCAGATAAGCCAGTGACTGTAACAGCTCAGGAACTCGGGGTTAATGTAAATACCCTGCATACCTGGATAACAAAATACCACCGCCCGAAGGCAAGTAATCAGCCCAAGAAAAATGATGAGCATGTGTATGATGAAGTGAAACGTTTGCGTAAAGAACTAAAAACACTCAGGGAGGAGCACGCTATTTTAAAAAAGGCGGCAGCCTTCTTTGCAAGAGAAAGTCTCTGAGATTCCAGTTCATCAAGAACAATCAGAAACGCTTCAGCATTAGTGCCATGTGTCGGGTTATGTCTGTATCCACCACGGGCTTTTATGACTGGTGCACTCGTCCAGAATCGAACCGAAGTCAGGAAGACCGTGCATTGAAGGCAAATATTCGAGTGATACATGAAAAACACCGTCAGCGCTATGGTGAGCGCCGTATAAAAGATGATCTTGCTGATCAGGGTAAAAACGTCAGCCGCCAACGAATAAGTCGCCTAATGAAGGAGGAAGGCATTGTTTGCAAAACAAAGCGGAAATTCAAGGCAACAACAGACTCTAACCACAACAAGCCGGTTGCTGAGAACCTGCTGAACCGTAATTTCAAAAGAGAGCAGCCCAATGAGGCTTATGTGGGAGACATTACCTATATTCGTACCCGAGAGGGCTGGCTGTACTTGTCCGTGTTCATTGATTTGCATTCGCGGGCTGTAGTGGGCTGGTCTATGAGAGATCGCATGACGGCAACACTGGTCACTGATTCTCTGATGATGGCCATGTGGAAGCGGAGGCCAACAAAGGGGCTGTTAGTGCATAGTGATAGGGGCAGCCAGTATGTCTCCGAAAGCTATCAAACATTGCTGAAAGATAATGGCTTTATTTGCAGCATGAGCCGTAAGGGAAATTGCTGGGATAATGCGGTGGCAGAAAGCTTCTTCCATACGCTGAAAGCTGAGCTTGTTCACCATGAAGACTTTCAGACAAGGGAAGAGGCGAAGCAGGCAATTTTTGAATACATTGAGGTCTATTATAACCGCCAGAGAAAACACTCTGGTAATGGCTACCTGGCACCCTTCAAATATGAACAGAAAATTGCCGAGGCAGCGTAAAAAAGTGTCCGGAAAACTCTTGCCAGATCAATAATGAACTTCAAGGAATTTGAGCAAGAGGTCAAACGTGTATTTGATCTATTTGGTCAAGAATATCTGATTTCGTTTGAGTGACTACTTAAATAACTATCTTCTGATGTGTATCAATGTGTAATCGTTTCCATTGTTCTTGGTGATACTTGATCTCTTCACAATTTCAGCAGGACGCGAATAATGATTACAGTAGCAGCTGTTCTGATGCCGATATTGTCGCAAGTCCGACAAGCTTCTATGTGCCCACTACAATAACAATGGTCTCAGCGCAGCGGTTTGGCTGGTCAAAAGAGAGTTAGCGATATGATTAAAAGCAAGGCTGATTTCAGTACAGGAAAAGCCTTAAGTGCTGATCAGATTGAAGAGGGTATCCATCGTCATCTGGAGCAGTCTCTTGGTGTAGCCCTCAATGAAGCTGGTCCGGCCGAGTACTGGGAAGCCCTGAGCCTGGTTGCTCGGGATATTACCCTGGAAAAAACCCGGCAAGGTCGAAAAAAAGAACAGGAAAACAAGGCCCGACGTGTTTATTATCTTTCCCTGGAGTTTCTGGTTGGGCGTCTGCTCGGTAATAACCTGCACAATCTCGGAATATACAAACAAGCAGAAGAAGCTATTGCCAGAAAAGGCATTAACCTCACTGATGTATTGGAACAAGAAGCAGACCCAGGATTGGGTAATGGCGGTTTAGGCCGTTTGGCAGCGTGTTTCCTGGATTCTCTGACTACACTCAACTTACCTGCTTTCGGTTATGGCATTAATTACCGTTTTGGTTTGTTCAAACAAAGTTTTGTGGGAGGCAAGCAGGTAGAAAGTCCAGATGTCTGGCGGGAAGATGGTTGCCCTTCGGGTATCGAGCGACCTATGCGTAAGCAGACTGTGAAGCTGTATGGTCGTATTAATGAGCAGGGGGGTAAGGTTTCCTGGGAAGATGCGGTAGAGCTGGTGGGTATTCCCTGGGATGTCCCTGTTACCGGCTATAACACGGATACGGTTAATACGTTAAGACTTTGGGAAGGTCGTGCCAGTGGAGGTTTTGATCTCACCAGCTTTGATGCAGGACGTTACCAGGATTCTCGCTCCAGGGAAGTGGAAGCAGAGAATATCAGTCAGGTTCTTTACCCAAATGACAACCACTATCAGGGTAAAGCGCTGCGCTTGATTCAACAGTACTTTTTTGTTGCTTGTTCCCTTGCTGATTTGATTGCTCGCTATAAGCGTGAAAATGGTGGTTGGGAAGATTTTGCTGAAAAAGTAGCTATTCAGTTGAATGATACCCATCCAGCTATTGCTGTACCTGAATTGATGCGCATCCTGATGGATGAAGAAAACTTTGTTTTCACTAAGGCATTAGAACTGTGCCGCAAAGTCTTTAGTTACACCAACCATACCTTGTTGCCAGAAGCGTTGGAAAAGTGGCCTGTGGGATTGATCGCCCAGGTGTTGCCACGGCATATGCAGCTGATTCATCTAATTAATTACCACTTCCTGAACGATGAAGTGGAAGCCCAGTGGCCTGGGGATGATCAGGTTAAACGTCGTTTGTCTATTATTGAAGAGCCTGAGCATCCAGGAGATGATCAGATGGTTCGCATGGCTTACCTATCTGTTGTTGGTAGCCATAAGGTCAATGGTGTTGCTGCACTTCATTCCCGGCTGGTGCAAGAACAACTGTTTCCTGAGTTCCACAAGCTATGGCCAAACAAAATCGTCAATGTTACCAATGGTGTTACACCCAGGCGCTGGCTGGCACACTGTAACCCAGAGCTAGCAGCGTTGATTGATGAAACCGTTGAGGGAGACTGGCGCAGTGAACTGCACAGGCTGGAGCAGATGTGTAGCTATGCAGAAGATCCTGCTTTTCAAAAACGCTTTGCTGCGATAAAGAGAAATAACAAGGTGCATCTTGCAACGGTCATCAAAGAGCTTTGTGGTGTTGAAGTAAGCCCTGATGCCATTTTTGATGTTCAGATAAAACGCTTACATGAATACAAACGGCAGCAGATGAATTTATTGCATATTATGGCGTTGTACAAAAGACTGCTTGAAAACCCTGATCTTGATGTTCCTCAGCGAGTCTTTATTTTTGGTGCCAAAGCAGCACCAGGCTATAAGGTTGCAAAAACTATTATTCATGCGATTAACAGCTTGGCTGAAAGGATTAACAATGACCGTCGGATTCGTGGCAAGTTAAAAGTGGTCTTTTTGCCTAATTATCGGGTAAGCCTGGCTGAAAAAATTATTCCAGCGGCAGATGTGTCTGAGCAGATATCTACAGCTGGTTTTGAGGCATCCGGTACTGGCAATATGAAGCTGGCGCTTAATGGTGCGCTGACCATCGGCACCCTGGATGGAGCGAACGTGGAAATTGCCGAAGAAGTGGGTGATGACAATATCTTTATTTTTGGCCTTACTGTTGAAGAGGTCAGCGAGTTGCGTCGTCGTGGTTACAACCCAAGAGATCTCTACAACCGCTCTGAAGAGCTAAAGGCGGTAATTGATTGGCTAGACTCTGATGATCTGTGCCCTGAAGAGCACGCTGCCTTCAAACCATTGGTTGATGCGTTGCTGGATCGTGGTGACTACTTCCTTACGTTGGCAGATTTCACTGCATACAGTGAAGCTCACCAGCGTATAGTGGAGGCTTGGAAAGAGCCATCCCGCTGGTGGAAAATGGCTATTATAAATTCAGCCTCTATGGGCAAATTCTCATCCGACCGCTCCATAATGGATTATGCCCGGACGATCTGGAATATGGCTTGATGCTATCACTGTAATGTTTGGAGTATATTAGCGAAGGCCTGTTTATTCAGGCCTTTCTCATTTATGGTGGTTGTGGTTAGGAGCAATTATGCGCAAGTGGTATCTGTTTTTTTTACCTTTGCTCGCTATTTTCATTTCAGGCTGTCTGGGTCAAGCTCCGGACGATAAAGTGAAAAAGCCGTCATCATGGTTAGAGCTTAATATTGAACAGTTGAATGCCAAAATAGAAAAGGTGCTTGCCGAAAACCAGCAGTGGCCATTGAGTCCGCTTGAGATTACTACAAACCTTTTTGGTGGCGACCAGGAAACCGCTGAAGTATCCATCCAGGAAAAAAAGGAATCAGGGGAAAACCCTTCTAATGCTTCTATCGTTTATATTCGTGATGGATTTTTGGATGATTCTGTGCGTGGTGACTGGTATGAAATCAGCTTTAAACGAAAAGCTGATGGTTCATGGAGAATCAATAGTGCCCGGGCTGCATACAGATGCTGGAGGGGCGGTAATGTCGATACTTATCAAGGAGAGTTTTGCCCATAGTTCTGTAAGAGCTCTTATTGGGACTTAATAACATCAGAGTGGCTGAGATTGAGCTATAACTATTCTATTTCAAATAGCTCACAAAATGGCCTGTTTTTATGCCTCCCAGTGTTAATTCCCTTATTTGCGATTTGCAAGAAACCCGGTGTCACCAGCCATTTCATATACTTGGTTGGCATAAAAAGGATGATGGTTCAGGAGTGACCTTGAGGGGATGGTATCCTGATGCAGTTAGTGTTTCAGTTATTCATGAGTCTTCAAAGGAAAATCTGGGACAAATGGCAGAGCGGGTAGCTGGTCTGTTTGAAATGAGTCTGCCTTCCACTCAAGCCCCTTTTTTATACCGCCTATCGATTAAATCTTCTCAAGAAAAAGTGATTACGTATATAGATCCATACCAATTCCGTGATTTTTGCCTTGGCAATGGAGATAAGGCTGTAGAACCCCATCAGCAGCACAATTATTTTGGTGCACGACTTGTTGAATATTTATCTCGGCAAGGGGAGTGCGTCAAAGGGGTTATGTTTCGGGTCTATGCCCCTGGCGCTAGAAGTGTCAGTGTCGTTGGCTCATTTAATGGTTGGGATGGTCGCTATCATCCTATGGAAAAAAGTACTGATGGTATTTGGAAGCTGTTTATTCCTGATGTGGATGAAGGGGTGCTTTATAAGTATGAGATAAGAGACGGTGATGGCCAACTGTTACCCCATAAAGCGGATCCTTTTGGTTATCATGCGGAACAGCCCCCAGGAAATGCCTCCATCGTTTATAACCATGATCGGTATCAATGGTGTGATCAGCAATGGAAACACCATGCTGGACTTGACCGGCCAATGAGCATCTATGAGGTACATCTGGGCTCATGGAAGCGAAAAGATGATCAATGGTTGAGCTACTTAGAGCTGGCCGATGATTTGGTACCTTATGTGAAAAAGATGGGATTTACCCATGTTGAGTTTTTGCCTGTTATGGAACATCCCTTTTATGGATCCTGGGGGTATCAGCCGGTAGGGCTGTTTGCTCCAACCAGCCGTTATGGCTCTCCCGATGACTTTAAAGCGCTCATTGATAGATTTCACCAGGCAGGTATTGGCGTTATTCTCGACTGGGTACCAGCTCACTTTCCAGCAGATTCCCACGGACTAGCGAATTTTGATGGTACGCCATTGTATGAATATGGCGATCCTAAAAGAGGGTGGCATCCGGATTGGCATACTCATATTTTTGATTACAGCAAGGCTGAAGCCAGAAATTTTCTGGTCAGCAATGCCCTATTTTGGCTGGAGTATTTTCACCTGGATGGTCTCAGGGTCGATGCTGTTGCATCAATGCTTTATCTGGACTATTCCCGGAAGGACGGTGAGTGGGAGCCGAATTTATTGGGGGGCAATGAACATTTGGAGGCGGTACAGTTTTTAAAAGAACTTAATGAATCCCTTTATCTCAACTATCCGGACAGAATGACTATTGCTGAGGATTCCAGCAGCTGGCCCGGAGTCTCCTTTCCAACCTATGACTGTGGACTTGGCTTTGGCTACAAATGGAATATGGGCTGGATGAATGACTCACTGGAGTATATGAAGAAGGATCCCATCTATAGAAAATTTCACCATGATGAGTTCATGCTTAGCATGACCTATTTCTACGATGAACATTTTATTCTGCCTTTGTCCCATGATGAGGTGGTCTATGGCAAGGGAACTTTGATTAGCCGAATGCCGGGAGATGAGTGGCAACGCTATGCCAATTTAAGGGCGTATCTGGGCTATATGTTTGGTCATCCTGGAAAAAAGCTGCTCTTTATGGGAAGTGAATTGGGAAGTGGTAGGGAGTGGAATCATGATGAGCAGTTAGATTGGGGGTTGCTTGCGAACAATTTCTTTTCCAGGGGCATTCAGCAGCTTGTCGTTGATTTAAATGAAATTTACAAAATGCATCCGGCTTTGTGGCATCAGGATTACGACCAGGCTGGTTTTGAATGGCTGATTATTGATGACCGAGAGCAAAGTGTTTTTGCATTTTTTCGCCATAGCTTTGATGAGCAAGCCGTTGTGGTCATTAGTAATATGACGCCAGTGGCTAGAAAAAACTACAGAGTAGGGGTGCCTGTGGCGGGAGTATGGGCAGAGCTATTGAATACTGATGCTTCTGTATATGGAGGCAGTAATTTAATTAATAGGAATATACAATCTCAATCGATACCAGCCCACTGGCAACATCAGTCTGTGGAATTGGTCTTGCCACCCTTAGCGACGATTTTCCTTATGATCAATATTGAGAAATAGAGAAGATGGGGGAAGAGTCTCTTTGCTGTTGGTGGTCAGAAACAAAACATCTTAGTATATACACATATCGTTACTTTATAAATTCGTATTTTTAATCGATGATTTGCTTATAAATAGGCGGTATTTTATAGATCTACTGACGTGTAGTCCATTACTTTTCTGACATGTTCTGATCGTGTCTGTGATAATCGCTTCCGTTTGTTGTTAATTTTTGTGTTTGTTCTGGGGATAGCCTATGCATCCGCTTGCCGGTCAGCCTGCGACCGATGACCTTCTTGTCAATATTCCTCGTCTGGTCAGCGATTACTACACTCAAAGTCCTGAGCCAGGAAATGATGCCCATAAAGTAGCGTTTGGAACCTCAGGTCATCGGGGAAGTTCTTCCAGATCAACATTTAATGAATCCCATATCTTGGCCATTAGTCAGGCGATTTGTGACTATCGGGAAAAACAGGGCATTACAGGGCCTCTTTATGTAGGCATGGATACCCACGCTCTATCTGAACCCGCTTTGATCAGTGCAGTGGAGGTCTTTGCAGCCAATGGTGTAGATGTTGTTATTCAACAAGGCCGAGGTTATACACCGACACCTGTCATTTCCCATGCCATTGTTAGTTATAACCGGGCTAATGCTCGGAAAGCAGATGGCGTGGTGATTACTCCGTCCCATAACCCACCGGAAGATGGTGGCTTTAAGTATAACCCTCCCCATGGTGGCCCTGCTGAAACAGAAGTAACTAAATGGATTGAACAAAGGGCTAATGACCTGATAACCGGTCGGTTAGCTGCAGTAAAAAGAACTGTATTTTCTAAAGCTTTGGCTTCTGGAGAGGTTAAAGAGTACGACTATATCACTCCCTATGTTCATGATTTGGAACAGGTGGTGGATATGGCCGCTATCCGTGAAGCCGGGTTGAAAATTGGTGTTGATCCGCTAGGTGGTTCTGGTCTGCACTACTGGGAACCTATCGCTGAACACTACGGCTTGAACCTTGAAATGGTTAGCCGAAAGATTGATCCGACTTTTTCTTTTATGCATGTGGATAAAGATGGCAAGATCCGCATGGACTGTTCTTCTGCCTGTGCCATGGCGGGTTTAATCAAGCTCAAGGATCAGTTTGATATTGCCTTTGGTAATGACCCTGACTTTGATCGCCATGGCATCGTGACTCGTCAGTTTGGGTTGCTGAATCCTAACCATTATCTGGCGGTTGCTATTGATTATCTCTATCGCCATCGTAAGGATTGGCCAGCACAGGCGCGTATCGGTAAAACCCTGGTATCCAGTGGCATGATTGATCGCGTAGCGCGTGGGCTTGGACGACAAATAGCTGAAGTACCCGTTGGGTTTAAGTGGTTTGTTGATGGCCTGGCCACAGGTGATATGGCCTTTGGTGGGGAGGAGAGTGCCGGGGCAGCCTTCCTGCGAAGGGACGGTAAAACCTGGTGTACTGATAAAGATGGCTTCATTTTGGCATTGCTTGCCGCAGAGATTACAGCAGTAACGGGTAAAGATCCTGGTGAACATTATCAGTCACTGACTGAACGTTATGGGGCACCGGTTTATCAGCGTATTGAAGCACCTGCCAATGACCAGCAGAAGAAAATACTGTCAGCATTAAGCCCTGAACAAGTCAAGGCTGACAAGCTGGCAGGCGATCCTATCAAGGAAAAACTGACTCATGCACCAGGAAATAATGCAGCCATTGGTGGCCTGAAAGTTGTCACCGATAAGGGGTGGTTTGCTGCCCGTCCTTCCGGTACTGAGTCTGTTTATAAGATTTACACAGAAAGTTTTGAGGGGGAGCAGCACCTCCAGACGATCCAGGCTGAAGCTAAAGCGATTGTATCTGAGGTTTTTGAGTCCGCTTCAAAATAAGAACAAGTTCAGGCTGTATTAGTTTATTCCAACCGAAGTTATTACAGCCTGAAAGGGGGGAGCTTTGTCCAATTTTTTGGGCAAAGCGCATTCTAGATACACCGTACTTTGTTTAGAGCGTATGTATTCGCTCGGGTGCTGTGTTATGGATAGCCCGCTAAATAATTAAACGAAAATCAAAAATTGGGAGTATTAACATGTCATCAGTATTATCCATGATACTGGCTGGGGGCGCAGGAACGCGGCTGGCACCGCTGACAGAGCAGCGAGCAAAGCCAGCAGTACCATTTGGTGGTCAGTACCGTATTATCGATTTTGTATTAAGTAATTTTGTGAATTCCGACCTTCACAAAATTTATCTGGTTACGCAGTTTAAATCGCATTCTTTAAGTAAGCATCTTCAGCGTTGCTGGCGAATTGCAGGGCTGTCTGACAAGTTTATTGATACCCTGCCAGCACAAATGTGGACCGGTGGAGACTGGTATCAGGGAACAGCGGATGCCATTTACCAGAATGTTCACCATATTGAATCCCATAATCCGGATATGGTCTGTGTATTTGGTGGTGATCATATTTACACCATGGATGTCAGGCAGATGGTTACCTACCATGAGCAAAATAATGCTGACCTGACTGTTGCTGCGATTCCGGTGCCGGTTGACCAGGCCCATCACTTTGGGGTTATCGAAGTGGATGATAGTGGTCGTATGATTGGGTTTCAGGAAAAACCCAAGTCCAGGCCAAAAACCATTCCAGGCAACCCCAATTATGTCTTAGCCTCTATGGGAAATTATGTATTCAACAAAGAATGCCTGGTGAGAGAGCTTAAGGCTGATAGTGAGGATGCTGGATCTTCCCATGATTTTGGAAAGGATATTATTCCATCCCTGTATCCAAGGGCAAAGGTGATGGTCTATGACTTTACCACTAATGTAATTCCAGGTGATCACAATGATGGTTACTGGAGAGATGTCGGTACCATCGATTCCTACTGGCAATCCAATATGGATTTGCTGTCCCAAAGGCCTCCCATTAATCTGCATAACCAACAGTGGCCTATTAATACCTATGTGCCTCCATACCCACCTGCACTGATTGCATATGACCGGGAGATCCGTCACGGACAGATTAATAACTCCATGGTGGGTACCGGTTGCATTTTCAATGATGTCTTTATGGACAATTCTGTCGTTGGATATAACGTGGCTATGGGGAATAAGGCCCGTATCTCTGACTCTGTTATTTTGCCCAATGTAAAAATTGGTGAGGGTGCCGTGATTCACAGGGCAATCGTCGACAAACGGGCTGAAATTGCCCCAGGCACCAAGATTGGTGTGAACCTGGAGGAAGACCGTAAGCGATTTACTGTGACTGACTCGGGACTGGTTGTAGTACCAAGAGGAATGAAGGTTGGCTTCTGATCTGAAGATTCTTTTTGCCGTCTCTGAGCTGGCAGGTATTGTCAAAACCGGGGGGCTGGCCGATGCGGCTGGTGCCTTGGCACCTGCCATGATTAAGCAGGGACATGATGTGCGCGTTATCATGCCGGCTTACCGGCAGGCATTCTCCAGTCTTGACTCTGAAGTCATTGCCTGTGGTGAAGTCGCCATCAACTACCATCAGCGAATTGGTTTTGCTTTGAGGCAAGCCTGCTTTGATGGAATTGTTGTTTATCTGGTTGAGCATAATGACTATTTTGATCGTGCCGGACTCTATGGTGAGCATGGACAAGGCTACGGAGATAACAGTCAGCGTTTTGCCTTTTTCAGCAAAGCCGTACTGGCAGCCTGCCAACTGATTAACTTCACACCTGATGTTATCCATTGCCATGACTGGCAAACAGCATTACTGCCTTATTATCTTAAAGTGGATGAGTGTAGAAACGCATTTTTCAGCCATACAGGCACTGTACTGACAATACATAATGCGGCGTATCAACAGCATACTTCTAGTCATTTAATGGATGAGCTGGGTATTGGCTGGCGCTATTTCAATGCGGCTTGCTTTGAAGATTGTGGGCAAATTAATCTGCTCAAGGGTGGTATCGCATTTGCGGATAGAATAACAACTGTCAGTCCAACCTATGCTGAAGAACTGTTAACGGAAGAAGGCGGTCATGGGCTGGTAGACAGTTTCAGGCGCAGGCACAGGGACCTTTCCGGTATTCTTAATGGTTGTGACTACAGGCACTGGGATCCCTCTATTGATGAATTGATTCCGGCGACTTTTTCAAAAGAAGAGATGCATGGAAAAGCAATCTGCAAAAAAGCATTGCAGGAAAGACTGGGTTTACCAGTAGATGATGGTAAGCCTGTTTTTGGTCTAGTAAGTCGATTGGCGGATCAAAAAGGCTTCAGCTTTTTAATGCCGGCCTTACAGCGCTTTCTTCACGAAGATATACAGCTAGTTTTATTGGGGTCTGGGGACAGGGCGATTGCAGAAGAATTGCAATGGTTTGCTGAACGCTATCCAGATAAATGTCGTTTTATTAATGGCTTTGATAACGGGTTAGCCCACTGGATAGAGGCTGGAAGTGACTATTTCCTGATGCCATCATTGTTTGAACCCTGCGGTTTGAACCAGATGTATAGTCTTAAATATGGCACCTTGCCTATTGTCAGGGCGGTTGGTGGCCTGAAAGACACTGTGGAAGCCTATGATAACAAGGGTGAACAAGGAACAGGGTTTGTATTTGAGCAACCCAATGCACCGGCTTTAATCACCTGCCTCTATCAGGCTCTCAGAGTTTATCAAGATGCCGGGGTATTTAGACATCTGCAGCAAAATGCGATGAGCCAGGCCTTTACCTGGGAAGAGTCTGCTGCTGCTTATTGCAACATCTACCACTCAATCAACTAAAAGGGAGCCTTATAATTGGGAGTCACTGGTGACTCCCAATAGCCTGGTTATGAATATTGCTGTAACGCCACATTCCTCTATTAATGAGCTGGAGCAGGCTTTGTGTGCCTGTCCTTTTGATTTTCTGGGCCTGCATCAACACCCTTCCGGAAAAGGTTTGGTTGCACGTGTTTGGCGGCCTGATGCCCAGTCAGTAAAGTTAAGGGAATACCCTTCAGGAAAACTTCTGGGGGAAATGGAGTCCAAAACTCCGGGTTTCTTTGAGCTTCATCTAACCAGGCGACGCAAGCTGTTTAATTATCAGCTGGATATTTGTAAAGAGAATGGTCAAAGCTTCAGAACGCTGGATCCCTATCAATTTGGCCTGTATGTGCTTAGACAGGATGATATTGACTATGACAACCTGCATCGTCATCTAGGTAGTCATAAAATCACTCACCATTTCAATGCCCGTAGAAGTACCACTGGGGTATTATTCCGGGTGTATGCACCCCATGCCCGCTCAGTCAGTGTTATTGGCAGCTTTAATAACTGGGATGGCCGTATCTTTCCTATGGCCAGTGCTGACGATGGTATTTGGCGACTTTTTGTTCCAGAGCTGAAACCAGGAGATCTGTATAAATACGAGATTCATGATCAGCATGGCAACCAACTGCCCTTGAAAGCAGACCCTTTTGGTGAATATGCCGAGCAATGGCCAGGATTGACTTCTATTGTTTACGACAGAGATTGTTATCAGTGGAAGGATGCACATTGGTTGAATAAACGAAAAGATGTGCAGGGCTATGATAAGCCTATTTCCGTTTATGAAGTTCATGCAGGTTCTTGGAAACGAAAAGAAGACGGTGAGTTTCTTAATTATCGAGAACTGGCTAATGAACTGGTGCCTTATGTGAAAAAAATGGGCTTTACTCATATTGAGTTAATGCCTGTTTCTGAACATCCCCTTTATGATTCTTGGGGCTACCAGCCTGTGGGAATGTTTGCGCCTACCAGCCGTTATGGCAATCCTGATGATTTTAAATACTTTGTAGATCGCTGCCACCAGGGAGGTATTGGCGTTATCCTGGATTGGGTACCAGCCCATTTTCCCAATGATGAGCATGGCTTGGCCAATTTTGATGGTACGGCGCTTTATGAACATCCTGATCCGCGCAGAGGTTGGCACCCTGACTGGAAAACCTGTATTTACGATTTTGGCAAGCCCTGGGTTCAGGACTTTCTAATCAGCAATGCTCTGTACTGGCTGGATGAATACCATATTGATGGCTTACGGGTTGATGCGGTGGCTTCCATGCTATATCTGGACTACTCCCGTAACCATGGTGAATGGGAGCCTAATATTCACGGGGGTAATGAAAACCTTGAAGCAGTTGCCTTATTAAAGCGGTTTAATGAAACGGTTTATCAACGCCATCCTGATGTCATGACAATTGCTGAGGAGTCAACCAGTTGGCCCGGTGTTTCCCGTCCGCTTTATGATAATGGACTGGGTTTTGGCTATAAATGGAATATGGGATGGATGCACGATAGCCTGGATTTCATGAAAAAGGCACCTGAGCATCGACAGCACCACCATGGTCAAATGACGTTTAGTACGGTTTATGCCTGGAGTGAGAACTTTATTCTCTCTCTTTCCCATGATGAAGTGGTTTACGGGAAGGGGACATTACTGACCCGAATGCCTGGTGATGACTGGCAGAAATTTGCCAACCTGAGAGCTTATCTTGCTTTTATGTATACTCATCCCGGTAAAAAACTGCTCTTTATGGGTGGGGAAATAGGGACCTGGCATGAGTGGAACCATAATGGTGAGTTGGACTGGCAACTACTCGATCAACATGAAGGCCGACATGCTGGTATTCAAACCCTGGTAAAAAAACTGAATAAGGCTTACCGTGATTTACCTGCTTTACATGAGCAGGATGTTAATGCGGAAGGTTTTCGTTGGCTGGTTGATAACGACAGTGCTCAAAGTGTGTTGGCCTATGCCAGGGTTGATAAAAAGGGTCAATCTGTGATCGTAGTCAATAATTTGACACCTGTCGTGCGCAATGATTACCGTATTGGAGTTCCCGATTCAGGTCGCTATCAGGAGGTCTTGAATACTGACTGGGCCGAATTTGGGGGAAGTGGTGTGTCAGCAGGGAAAAAGCTGGTGACACAACCTGTTAGTATGCATGGTCATGAGCAGAGTTTGTCTTTGACCTTGCCGCCGCTGGCAACGGTGATTCTGGTGCCTTCTCAGCAAAAAAATAGAGAAAAAATAGTAATTTGCTAAGAAGCATACTGATGATAACAAGGATGTACCATCAGGGAGCGCCTTATGCGGCGTAATACACTGTCAGACCCGGTAATCCGGGTCTGCTACAAAGGATATGTATATGACTCGTCATCGTATTTGCCCTTCTGAAAGCCCATTGTTGGGAGCTCACTTTTATTCTTCATATACCCCTCTCGGCAGTATTCAGCCCGTTAGCGGTGTACAGTTTGCGATTAAGTCATTCCACGCCAGACGAGTTGAGCTATGTCTGTTTGATGAAAATGGTGTAGAAGAGCGTATTGATGTTCCATGGTGCAAAAACCATATCTGGCATATTTTTATTGAGGGTCTTAAGCCGGGGCAACGCTATGGCTATCGTGCTCATGGTCCATGGAACCCAAGAACAGGGATGCGTTTTAATCCCTCAAAGCTGCTGGTTGATCCCTATGCCAGGAAGCTGGATGGTAAGGTTCAGTGGTCAGATGCTCTTTATGATTATAAGAAGGGAGATAATGGACAGTGGCTATATAACAATACGAATAGTGCTGGCTTTGTACCAAAGTCCGTAGTTGTTTACGATGATTTTCAATGGGGCGATAGTCTTCGACCAAAATACAGCATGGCTGAGTCGGTGATCTATGAACTGAATGTTCGTGGTTTTACCATGGCTCACCCTGAAGTACCGGAGCACCTAAGAGGTACTTATCTTGGGCTTTGCCATCCGCCAGTCATTGAGTATTTAAAAGAACTGGGTATTACTGCCGTAGAGTTGCTACCAGTCACCAGCTTTGTAACAGAAGAACGGCTAGAGCAGCAGGGGCTAACAAATTACTGGGGCTATAACCCTTTAGCCTTTATGGCTCCAGAGGCTAACCTTGCGGTTGAAGACCCGGTTTTAGAATTGAAAACGATGGTTAATTGCCTGCATGAAGCGGGCATCGAAGTCATTATGGATGTGGTTTATAACCATACTGCAGAAGCAGGTAATGATGGCCCTATCCTTAGTTACCGTGGATTGGATAATACTGAATATTATTTGCTTGATAGCAGAGATCCGACTGTATCCATTAATCATTCCGGCTGTGGCAATACTCTTAAGGTAGAGCAGTCAACTGTGATGAAGTTGGTCCTGGATAGTCTGAGGCACTGGGTTGAAGAGTATCATATCGACGGTTTTCGCTTTGATTTAGCCCCAGCTTTGGGACGTCGAAACTGGCACTTCGACAGAAATTCTTCCTTTTTCCAGGCACTGGAACAGGACCCAGTATTATCAGGGGTGAAGTTAATAGCTGAGCCTTGGGATCTGGCTCCTGATGGTTATCAGTTGGGTAGTTTTCCGGAGCCGTGGTCAGAATGGAATGATCGGTACCGTGATTGTATTCGGGCATTCTGGCGGGGTGAACATGGATTGTTGGGACAGATTACCGAACGGCTTTGTGGTTCATCAGATATCTATCGGGGCCAGGGGCGTCAACCATCTGCAAGCATTAATTACATATGTAGTCATGATGGTTTTACCCTTGACGACTTGGTGTCGTATAACCATAAGAATAATCAAGCAAATGGAGAAGATAATAGAGATGGAGATAGTCATAATTTTTCCTGGAATTGTGGCTATGAAGGAGAGACTGATTGTCTAGAAATTCTGCAGTTAAGAGAGCGTTATAAGCGCTCTATGTTAGCAACTCTGCTGCTTTCTAACGGCGCCGTGATGTTTCAGGCAGGAGATGAGTTTGGAAATAGCCAGAATGGCAATAATAATGTCTATTGCCAGGATAATGAAACGGGCTGGCTGGACTGGTCATGGCTAAAGGGTTCAAATGAGAGAGATCAGAGAAATAAACGCCTTCAAGCATTTACTTCCGGGTTGATTAGGATTCGCAGGGAGGGGCTTCGTTATAGCCGAGATCATTTTCTCAGAGGAATAGAAGAAGATCCGGAGAATTACGAGGTACTTTGGAGAAGACAAAGTGGTGAGCTAATGAGACCTGGTGACTGGGGGGATCCTGTCCGGCAAACTTTGTGTTTGCACTGGCTTGGTGATCTGGGGGAACCTTGTGACTGTGATTTTCTGATACTGCTTAATGCCTCTGATTCACGGCAATATTTCACACTACCAGAAGAGGCTCCTTGCCGACAGCGGCATTTGGTGATGGATACGGCAATTGAGGATGCATTTAAAGTGCGGATTCTTTCTGGTGAGCAAGGATGTACTGTAGAACCGCATAGTCTGGTTGTTCTGCAGGACTATTGTGAACCCTGTTGTCCGGCCGGGAAACCAACTCCGTGTTGCAGGAAACTATAATATTGTGTTTTTTTGTGGCTGCCAGCTGGCAGCCAGTTTAGGTTGTACTAGCCTTTTATCTAAAAGAAACAGTCTTAAGCATCATATTTCTACTAGGCAGCTGTTTCTGTGTTGCTCAAACTTGGGTATCGACTTTTTGGGATCTTTGTAGCAAACAGGGTTTTAAGACTGCTTCTAAATAGCTGATTTCTATTAAAAGAGGATATAGCTTATGGGGCAGTGTAGTAGAGGAGGGCTGGGTAGCCATAAACACGGGGTGTCTGGAAAGTCTCAAAAAAGTCCTCGGTTAAGGTTTTTAATGAGGTTGGATGCAGAGCGTTCTATGCGTGTATGTAAAAAAAGGACATGCATATTCTCTTCTATCAATGATTTAATGTCGCACAGGCGCGACATCTAGCTGTTAAACTCGTGTAGTTGTGGTAGTTCAGTTTCTCTTGTAGCTGTTTGTATTGTGGCCTGACCACTGCTGGAAAGGTCAGAGTCATCAATGCCTGAAACAGCAAATATTTGTCGACGGAGCGAAGGTACATTTCTATATGGTTTTTCTTCGTATTCAAGTAGCGGTACGCCTGCTGACTGACAAAGTTTTCTTAGAATACCCTGTCTTTTTGAAGAGTGCTTATTGTTATTATTCAGTGTGATGGCGCATACGACAGACATATCTTTGCGGTTACAAATAACATAATCAATACTGTGGCTGCTTAGGCTACGTAAAAGGCTTTTGCCTCGGCTGAGTCGCTTGGCTTTGAAGACAGCCTGGACAGGTACATATGGAAAAACAATCAGGTGGCTCCGGACAGCCATATCCAGTTGGCCAAGAAATGCTCTTTCAGAAGGCGAAAAAAGAGGTCTCTTACAGACAGCAGAGACAGGGCGGTTTTTTATCCAGAGCAAAGCTGTAACCGCCACGATTAAAAGCAGAGTAGCCGCAATAATAGGGTCAATACCGGCAAGCACTTAACTTAATTACCTTGGTAATGGAATAAGAAATGTACAAGTGTAACGGATCAGTTACTTGTTTAAAATGAGATTCTATTTTACGAGAGAGTGTGGTTCATCGTTATTTTCATTGTATCCCGTAGCTATTTTTGCTGGCAGAGCGTACCTTGCTTCAGATCTAAAAAGGCTGTTTTAAATTCAGGGATAATTTCCTGGATATAAGCCAGACAGGTTAGCCCTATTCTGGCCTATTTGAAACAGGGTCTGAGATCAGTACGAGTAGGTGAGCCTGACTGTTTCAATCAGGCTGGAAGGGAATCTTCCTGTTGTGCTTCGGTATCTGTCTCAGGAGCGTCCGCACCAGTCCCATTGTCAGGAATAACCTTTGTTGCTATTAGCCCTTTAGGTCCCTGACCAATGTCAAAACTGACGACTTGACCTGCCTTCAAGGTTTTAAACCCTTCCATTTCGATGACTGAATAATGTATCAGAACGTCTTGGTTGTCAGTGGCTTCCTGGGCCTGAATGAACCCATATCCCTTGGGATTATTGAACCACTTCACTGTACCTACCAGCATAGCTTCCATTTCCTTCTTGGTCGCTTCCATACAGCGCTATTCCTACTTTCTTACATTGGAGGAACTGCCGGGAAACTGCAACCCCTGTTATTTTAGTTTTTGTAGACTACTTGCAATTGTGTCGTCCATGTCACGACGCCTTCTTTTAAATCAGCTGGCTGGTCACCACCTGGATTTTTATATAAAGGCAATATCATTATAAAACTATATTGAGTCATCTTAACAGCCCGAAAGGGCTCTAGTAAGACTTTATCCACTATTTTTTAGTTTTCCTTGGGTCTTTGAGGCTATTATTCGGGTTAACCCTGTCACTATCGATGCCAGAGCTATCACTCACCTTTCGATCAACTGATTTGTAACTGCTTTCCCCGGTAATTCCAACATTGCTATCACTATAGTCTTCAGGCTCAGTATGGCCAGCTTTCCGTTTGTATACCCTGTCAGCTCGGGTGGTTTTCTTTTTTTTCTCCTCTGTGGCGCGTTTGAAATAAGGGTTATTTCGGATGACCTGCTGTTCTGCTTCCTGAATGAATTTTAGAAAGCCTGGGTCGGTTATGGTTCTCTCCTGAATAGGAATCATGTTTTTAGCATTTTTAGCTTCATGTTGTATCAAGTCATGAAGTTTGAGTAGTTCTCTGATTTTTGCTGGAGTTACTTTATATTTTGTCGACCACTCATCGACAGGTACAAGACTGAGCTTTTTAAGGCCTTCTGAAAAAGCAGTTTTTAATTCCTCGGTTGCTCTTTTAGCCAGAGCTTTTGTTTCAGGGCATGAATAAGAATGATCTGGTATCTTTCGATCGGCTGAATGGTTTTTACTGACCCCCTGCTTGGATTCATTGGCTGACCTATGTTGGCTTTCAGCAGAGCTATCTGATGCTGTTGGGCCTGTATAGTTGTTTGAGGGGGGGATTTTATCTGTTGACATAACTGCCGTCCCTGGCCGTTGTTATCATGTTATTGTGAATGTGGATCAGGAGGTCTGAGCACCAATAACTGGGCTCGATTTACTCCTGATATTTTATGTTTTATACCATGGATGAGTTTTTTTGGTTCAGGCTACAGCCGTTTCCTCTTCACTACTTGGCAGTCCGAAGATAGTCTTTATGCTGTCCTCATCATCGACAGACTCTAGCCGTACATCAAAACCCCATAACCTGTGGACATGTTTAATGATTTCTCGAGTGTTTTCAGCATCGAGAGGGCGTTTTTGATGCATATAGTGTCTGAGAGTCAGTGAACGATCACCCCTGACATTAACATTGTATACTTGGATGTTGGGTTCACGGTTACCCAGATTGTATTGAGCTGCCAGTGACTCCCTTAAATCGCGGTAGCCTGATTCATCATGAATTGCATTGACCTCAAGGTAGGGGTTGCCTTCATCATCATTGATACAGAATAAACGCATATCCCGCATTACTTTTGGAGATAAAAATTGCAGGATAAAACTTTCATCCTTGAAGTTTTTCATGGCGAAATGGACTGTTTCCAGCCAGTCACTACCGGCAATATCGGGGAACCAGTAACGGTCTTCTTCTGTTGGGTTTTCACAGATACGCCGGATATCCTGGAAAATATTAAAGCCCAGAGTATAGGGGTTGATACCGCTGTAACGGGGGTCATCAAATGCTGGTTGGAAGACAACATTGGAGTGAGAATGCAGAAACTCCATAATGAAGCCTTCGGTAACCAAACCTTCCTTATACATCTCATGCATCAGGTGATAGTGCCAGAAAGAAGCCCACCCTTCGTTCATTACCTGGGTTTGACGTTGAGGATAAAAGTATTGTGCTACCTTGCGTACAATACGAATAATTTCCCGCTGCCAGGTTTCAAGCAGAGGTGCACTCTTCTCTATAAAATAGAGAATATTTTCTTCCGGGTGTTCAGGGAAGCGCCTCTCTTGCTCTTCTTTTTCCTGTTCCTTGATAGGAATCGTTCGCCAGAGATCATTCAGGTTCTTTTGTATATATTCTTCCCGCTCTCGGGCTCTGGCTTTTTCTTCTTCTGCAGAAATAGGCCGGGGGCGCTGATAGCGGTTGACCCCTTGGTTCATTAAGGCATGGCACGCATCCAGAAGTTCTTCTACTGCATCAAGTCCATACTTTTCTTCACACTCGGCAATATAGTTTTTGGCGAAAAGCAGATAGTCAATGATAGAGTCGGCATCCGTCCATGCCTGGAACAGATAGTTACCCTTGAAGAATGAATTATGGCCGTAGCAAGCATGAGCAATAACCAGTGCCTGCATTGGCATGGTATTTTCTTCCATCAAGTAAGCAATACAGGGATTGGAGTTGATAACGATTTCATAGGCCAACCCCATTCTGCCCCGCTGATAATTCTGCTGGTTTTGCAGGAACTGTTTGCCGTAGCTCCAGTGGTTATACATTAATGGCATACCCACGGAAGCATAAGCATCCAGCATTTGTTCAGAGCTAATCACTTCTATCTGATTAGGATAAGTGTCCAGCTTGAAACGTTCAGCCAGCTTTGCTATTTCACGGTCATATTCCTGAATAAGCTCAAAAGTCCAATCTGAGCCTTTTGACAGCGGTTTGCGTTTAGGCATTTTGCGCCTCCTTTTTCTCGAACAGGCGGCGAAACACAGGATAGATGTCACCGTGATTGCGGATTTGTTGCATGGCGAAGTGGCCTGGGTGCTCCTTCTCAATCAGTTTGTATTCGTGCCAGAGATTCTGATGATGCCTATCAGTAATTTCAACGTAAGAGTAGTACTGGGTTAGAGGTAGAATTTTATTTGTAATGATTTCTCGGCATTTACTGGAGTCTGCTTCCCAGTTATCACCATCAGAGGCTTGCGCTACGTAAATATTCCACTCGCTGGGAGAATAACGTTTTTCAATGACCTCATCAGCCAGCTTTAATGCTGTTGATACGACAGTTCCACCAGTTTCTCTGGCGTAAAAAAAGTCATTTTCATCACACTCTCGTGCTTCACTGTGGTGACGGATGAATACAACTTCCACTGCTTCGTAATTTCGCTCAAGGAAAAGGTAAAGCAAAAGGAAAAAACGTTTTGCCATATCCTTGATTTCACGGGTCATGGAGCCTGACACGTCCATGATGCAAAACATGACGGCCTTACTGGATGGTTGTGGCACTTTGACCAGATTGTTGAATTTCAGGTCAAATTCATCAATAAAAGGCAACTTTTTGAGTTTGGCGTTGAGCTCTTTGATTTTTTCGCGAAGCTCTTTGGCTCGGTGCTGATCGAGCTCATCAGGACTAACTTCCATCTCCCTGAGTTCACGTTTGCAGGCTCGTATTTGTCTTCTCTCTTTGCCGGACAGAGCTATACGCCGTGCATGGGCTGCCCGAAGTGAGCGAACCACATTTAATCGATCAGGTGAGCCTGCTGAGGTGAATCCTGCACGCTTCAACTTATACTCGGTGCTGTCCATTAGCTCTTTACTGACCAAATTAGGCAATTCAAGGTCATCAAAGAGGTATTCCAGAAACTCGTCACGGTTAATCTGGAAGACAAAATCGTCTGCCCCCGACCCACTGTTACTTGCTTTGCCATCGCCACTGCCACTGCCACCACCACCAGGTGGTCTTTGAATACGGTCTCCGGTATTGAACTCTTTATTTCCCGGATGAACCTGATCGTGCTTGCCTCCCGATCCGTGATGAAAGAAAGGCTCGGAAAGGTCTTTTTTGGGAATATGAATATCACTGCCACTCTCAACGTCAGTAATTGAGCGTTGATCTACAGCATCCTGGACTGCCTCTTTGACCAGGCTGCGATAGCGCCGAAGAAAGCGTTGCCTGTTGACTGTACTTTTCTTTTTTGAGTTGAGGCGCCGGTCAATAATTATACTCATGGGACGCTCTCCCCTGGAACTGCTGTACTTTCATTGAAATGGGTGTTAAATAAGCGCTGCGATACGATGCAAAAATAATAACCCCACTACGTTAAGTCGATCAGAGATTGTAGCTTTCTGATCTATCAGGCAAATAAACACAATGCCTGAATCACAGCCCTTTCTTAATGCGGTAAAAGCCCATAAGGAAATCTGATGCAGATTCTCTCTTACGGGCCCTGTCATTGAAGAGTGGGCAGTTTTGAAACAGCGCCCTCAACAAAGAGGGCGAGTTGTTTTACTGTGACTTGCGAACGCGGATATACCATTCAGACAGCAAGCGTACTTGCTTCTCGGTGTAACCGTGTTCAACCATACGATCTACAAAGTCCTTGTGCTTGCGCTGGTCATCCTGTGATCCCTTTGGATTAAAGGAAATTACAGGCAGAAGATCCTCTGTATTGGAGAACATCTTCTTCTCAATGACTGTTCTCATCTTTTCATAGCTGAGCCAACTCGGGTTTTTACCGCTATGATTTGCTCTTGCCCGGAGAACGAAGTTAACAACTTCATTACGGAAATCCTTGGGATTGGCAATACCTGCCGGTTTCTCAATTTTCTCCAGTTCATCATTGAGAGCAGAACGATCGAGAATATGGCCAGTATCCGGATCACGGAATTCCTGATCCTGAATCCAGAAGTCAGCATAGGTAATATAACGGTCAAAAATGTTCTGACCGTACTCAGAGTATGACTCCAGATAGGCTGTCTGAATTTCCTTGCCTAAAAACTCAACATACTTAGGAGTCAGGAACTCTTTGATGAAGCGCAGATAACGCTCCTGAACGTCTTCTGAATACTGCTGTTGTTCTATTTGCTGCTCCAGGACATACAGCAGATGAACCGGGTTTGCAGCTACTTCAGAGGCATCAAAGTTGAATACCTTGGACAGTATTTTGAATGCAAAACGGGTGGACAGACCATCCATGCCTTCATCAACACCAGCAAAGTCTTTGTATTCCTGTAAAGGCTTGGCGTTAGGATCGGTATCTTTCAGATTTTCACCGTCGTACACTCTCATCTTTGAAAACGTTGATGAGTTTTCTGGCTCTTTGATGCGAGAAAGCACAGAGAACTGAGCCAGCATTTTTAGAGTGTCTGGTGCACATGGGGCAGCTTTAAGAGAACTGTGCTCAAGCAGCTTCTCATAAATTTTGATCTCTTCACTCACTCTTGTGCAGTAGGGAACCTTGACAATGTTGACCCG
This sequence comes from Endozoicomonadaceae bacterium, assembly GCA_965224475.1. Classification (GTDB taxonomy): domain Bacteria; phylum Pseudomonadota; class Gammaproteobacteria; order Pseudomonadales; family Endozoicomonadaceae; genus Endonucleibacter. Next base: position 206,868 of record CBDCZK010000010.1, read on the forward strand.
GTCAATAAAGGCCTCATTGGTTTTGTTATTCCTGAAGGTTTGCCATTCAGATTCATTTGAGTGAGCCAGGACAACGCCTTCATAGGGAATAGCTCCCAAACCTTCTGTACTGTTGTAGTTGCCTTCCTGGGTCGCTGTGAGCAGTGGGTGAAGAACCTTGATGGGTGCCTTGAACATTTCCACAAATTCCATCAGGCCCTGGTTAGCTCGGCAGAGAGCACCGGAGAAACTGTAGGCATCAGGATCATCTTGGGAAAACTCTTCCAGCTGGCGAATGTCAACTTTACCAACAAGGCTGGAAATATCCTGATTGTTCTCATCACCAGGCTCAGTTTTGGCTACACCAATCTGATTTAAACGACTAGGGTACAGTTTTACGACACGGAATTTGGAAATATCACCACCATACTCGTGCAGTCGTTTGACTGCCCATGGTGACATGATGTAACGCAGATAGCGATGGGGGATGCCATACTCCTGTTCGAGTATCCCAGCATCTTCATCAGGGTTGAACAGGCCCAGTGGAGATTCAAAAACTGGAGAGCCTTTGATGGCATAGAAAGGTACTTTTTCCATCAATTGCTTGAGCTTTTCTGCCAGCGAAGACTTACCTCCACCAACGGGACCTAACAGATAGAGAATCTGCTTCTTTTCCTCTAAACCCTGGGCTGCATGTTTGAAGTAGGAAACAATTTGCTCAATGGCTTCCTCCATACCATAGAATTCTTCAAAGGCAGGATAGCGTTTGATCAATTTGTTAGAAAAAATACGACTGAGCCTGGGGTCTCGGGCTGTGTCGATGACCTCTGGCTCTCCAATAGCCATCAGCATACGTTCAGCCGCATTGGCGTACGCGCTGGGATCTTTTTTACAGAGGTCGAGGTATTCCTGCAGGCTTATTTCTTCCTGCTGGACTGACTCATACCTCTGCTGAAAATGTGCAAATATTGACATGGCTGATTCTCCCCGCCTTAATTATGGCTATGTTTTAGGCGTACTACTATTTTGTTTATCCGGAGCTGTTCGCAACAGTCATTGTTTTTTCTATGTACTTAGGATGATTCCGATTTACGGTACATTAGTTTTACCCAGTACGTACAAATACGTTATAGAGGGATTGAACAGAAAAGTCTATAGCAAAAGATATTATTCGAGGCTGGTTGGTTATTTTGTGTATCAATAAAAAATGATTGGGTAGGAATCTATTCCAGATATATCAATGTATTAGCCGTTATTTTATTAATATTGAATTATTAAAAGACAGTGGCAGCTTTTAACTGATTAATCTCTTGTTATTATAATTAAGTAAAAAATGGTGGCTTTTTGACCACCTAATTCAGTTATGCTCGCTGAGATCAAAATATATTCTGATCTCAAGAATATTATCCACGTATATTCTGAACCCAGCCTTAACAATCTTGTGTTTTGAATGCTTCTTATACTAAATAAGTCTTTGTGTTTCAGGTTTGCTTGTGATCTACCTTTCCGATTGTCAGTCAATCCATTGGTTTGATAGTTAGAGAGTGCGATTGGTATAAGTTATGGGTGGCTTGGTGATCCAGAAAATTTGTCTAACAGTCTGTTGCCTCGATTAATATTTCCTTGGGATTCATCGCTTGGCGTAGATTAGACACGCTTTTTTAACTTGAAGCGGTCATAGTGCCATATCCAAAGTTCAGGGTGTTTTTTGATGACTTCTTCCATTTTATAGAATAATTGCTGCAAATTTTTGAGTGCAGCTTCTTCCCTATTATCTGACTCAACTAAGTCAAATGGTTCGAAATGCAGATGCCATATATTATCTTTTAGCGTGCAGTAATGGAAAACAACTGGTACTTTAAGCATCAGTGCTGTGTTGATTGCACTTATTGGTGCTGTTGTCTGTTCTCCAAAAAAGGTAACGGGAGCCTCTCTGGAGCGCATATCGTTGTGTAAAACGATTGCCTCTTTCCTTCGCAGTGTTTTCATAACAGCCATAGGGTCGCCTCTCTGGACATAGCGAACACCGCATTTGTTTAATACATATTTGCCTATATGATTTAGCCAGGGTTTTTGATTACCTGCACCAATAACTGTAGATATGGAAACGTTTTCTCGGGTAAGGGCCAGGGTTCCTATATCAGGTGGGCCCATATGGAGGGATACAATAATGACTCCACGGTTCTGACTCATCGCATTTGTGACAATATTCTTATCATGGAGTTGGTATGGGATTTTTTCTAACCTGGAAAGCGAGAGGATATAGCCAAAGCTGTTATATGCTGCTTTTTTCGCTATTTGGTCAATGGATGCACTATCAAGTTCAGGAAGTGCCAGCTTGATTGCAGCTCTTGCTATACGACCTTTTGATCGATCAGCTACACGTCCACCTAATTTAGTTAATAGAGTATTGGCTCTTTCGGGCAAATAGCCCAGACTTCTTAACAGCAATAAGCCGCACTGATTCTTTAAGCTTTGAGGCATAAGGGCTGGAGTTGTATCGGTTTTTAAACAGCTACCAGACTAGCAGAATAGTTTGGAACCTGTCTGTAGTGAAAAACAGTTAGGGGGATTTATAAGACTGTTTCTAAGGTAATCTTGCCCTTAACATAATTATAATCAGCCGGGGAGTTCTTTAATCCAGCCTTAAATCTTTAGTATTGTACCGCTATTTCATTTTCTAAGAGAGGGAGAGCAGAACTCAAGTGTAAGAGTTTTCTGGGTTCTCGGGGGAATTAAATGCTGTTTGCTCTTTATTTAGTGCTAGGTGCTGCTGCTGGAACGTTGGCTGGTCTTTTTGGTATCGGGGGCGGTTTGATTGTTGTTCCTGCACTGATTTTTAGTTTTAAGCTTCAGGGGTTTTCTCCAGATATTCTTACTCATTTAGCTATTGGCACTTCGTTGGCAACGATTGTGGTGACTTCCGCCAGCTCAGTGAGAGCGCATCATATTAGCGGAGGCGTTAGATGGCCAGTATTTGTTGTGCTAACAGCGGGAATTATTTTTGGCGCATGGCTGGGGGCTTATACCGCTGCAAGCGTATCAGGGGTGATCTTACAAAGAGTGCTGGGTGTTTTTGCCTGGCTGGTAGCCGCTAAAATGTGGTTTGGATTTACCCCCACTGACTGTGATCAAGAGCCGGGCAAACCACTTTTGGTCGCTGCTGGTGGGGTTATTGGTTGGGTGTCTAGCCTTTTTGGCATTGGGGGAGGAACGCTTTCAGTACCATTTTTGAGGCGATGTAATTTAACAATGGGGCAGGCTGTTGGCACTTCTGCAGCATGTGGATTGCCCATAGCAATAGTTGGGGCCTTATCAAATATATTTTTTGGTCAAGGACATCCCCTTCTGCCGGAGATGTCTAGCGGTTTTGTTTATTGGCCAGCTTTTTTCGGGATTATCTTAACCAGTATTGTGTTTGCTCGCCAGGGAGCAAGATTGGCCCATAATATTCCACCAGACCGATTGCAGAAATATTTTGCAGTCTTTCTTATTATTATCGGTGCTAAATTTCTTTGGCCTTTATAACAGGCACGTCATGACGACGAACTGGAGCATGAACCCTGATACACTAGAAGCTATCTCACTATCTTCATTTAAACTGTTGGAATTATGCTGTGATTGCGTATCCCGATATTGATCCTGTAGCAGTCAGTCTAGGCCCATTAAAAGTGCATTGGTATGGGCTAATGTACTTGGTAGGTTTTGCTTGTGCGTGGTGGCTGGGTACTCTAAGAGCCCGTAAATCTGGTGGACTTTGGCAACCAGAACAGCTCAGTGATATGGTTTTTTATGGTGCCATGGGGGTAGTGCTTGGTGGTCGTTTTGGCTATGTCGTTTTTTATAATTTTGATTATTTTCTGCAGAATCCGCTCTGGCTGTTCAGTATCTGGGAAGGCGGTATGTCTTTCCATGGAGGCTTGCTGGGTGTACTGATTGCCATGTGGCTTTATGCCCGAAAATTCGATAAAAGTTTTTTTCAGATTACTGACTTTATAGCACCGCTGGTTCCTATTGGTCTAGGTACCGGTCGACTGGGCAACTTTATTGGGGGTGAACTATGGGGGCGAGTGACTGACGTCCCTTGGGCGATGATATTTCCTCGTGACCCCAGTCAGCTCCCCCGTCATCCATCGCAACTCTATCAATTTGCCCTTGAAGGGGTTGTCCTGTTTAGTATTCTTTGGTGGTTTTCTGCCAAACCGCGGCCAAGAATGGCGGTTTCTGGTATGTTCCTGCTTATCTATGGTTTAGCCCGAATTTTAGTGGAATTTGTCAGGGAGCCAGATACTCAGCTTGGTTTTATTGCTTTTGACTGGTTGACCATGGGGCAAATTTTGTCATTGCCTATGGTGCTGCTTGGTATTGGCTTTATTGCTTACGGCTACAGAAATAACCCATTGCAAGATGGAATCAATATTGATGATTCGGCCTGGCTAAAGCGCCATAATATTAAATAGTCCCAATTGTTGAGTGCTTTGTACATAGTATTCCCAGCTTCATAATAATACCTGAAGTTGGGAGTATCAGTGATCAAAGCTTCGACATTTTTGTCTAACTCTCTTCTTCTGTTCTATTTGTTCCCAATGCACCTGATCTGTGTACTCGATATACTGTGGTAACTCTATCATTTCGAACATGAGGATGACCTTGCAATGAAACAGTACCTTGAGCTGCTCCGCCATGTTAAGGAACAAGGCACCTTTAAATCTGATCGCACAGGCACTGGAACTTATAGCGTGTTTGGTTACCAGATGCGTTTTGATTTATCGAAGGGTTTTCCTCTGGTTACAACCAAGAAATGCCATCTACGCTCAATTATTCATGAATTGCTTTGGTTTCTGAAAGGGGATACCAATATCGGTTACCTGAAAGAAAATGGTGTAAGAATCTGGGATGAATGGGCAACACCTGAAGGTGACTTGGGACCCGTATATGGTAAACAGTGGCGTAGCTGGGAAGGACCTAATGGTGAAACATCGGATCAGATTAAATGGCTGTTGGATGAAATAAAAAATAATCCTGATTCTCGCCGTTTGGTGATCAGTGCGTGGAATCCAACGGTATTACCGGATGTTAGTTTCTCTCCTTCTGAAAATGCTGCCAAAGGAAAGCAGGCCCTGCCTCCCTGTCACTGTTTGTTTCAATTCTATGTGCTTAACGGCAAATTATCATGTCAGTTATATCAGCGCAGTGCGGATATTTTTCTTGGGGTACCGTTTAATATTGCATCCTATGCACTACTGACGATGATGATTGCCCAGGTATGTAATCTTGAACTGGGTGATTTTGTTCATACTTTTGGTGATGCTCACCTCTACTCTAATCACCTGGAGCAGGCAGAAGAGCAATTATCACGAGACCCATACCCTTCACCTGAAATGAAATTAAACCCGGCTATTGATAATCTGTTTGACTTTACCTTTGATGATTTTGAGCTAGTTGGTTATCAGGCTCATCCACATATTAAAGCGGCTGTAGCGGTTTAATCATTAGATTAACAAGTGAATAGCTGTTTTGTTACTGCAATGGTTGTTTTACCTAGACAGGCTTTTTTCCGTTTCGAGTATATAATATAAAAGGGAGCATAAGCTCCCTGCTACTGTTAGGCTTGTTCTGCCAGATTAATTAATACTGTCCTGAGCAGTTCCAAACGAGGGCCAATGGATTCCAGCACCAGGAATTCATTGCGGCTGTGCATGCCGCCACCGATGGGGCCAAGACCATCAACTGTTGGAACACCAAGAGAGCCGGTCAGGTTTGCATCTGAACCGCCACCCACTGCCTGCCAGGTGATATCAAGGTCGACCTGCTTACCGCTTTCCTCTATAAGGCGCATTAATTTTTCACTATCCTGATTCGGGGTAAAAGCAGGTTTGTAGGCAATTCGATCAATTTCGATACGAAGATCTTCCAGCATGGGGTTTTCTACCATGCGGACAATGATTTGCTCTAATCGAGCATAATCTGCATTATCCCAAAAGCGGATATCCAGTTCTGTTGAAGCATGCTCAGGCACAACGTTGCTGCCGGAACCGCCTTCCACAATACCGAAATTCAGGGTAGTGCCAGTTTCGAAGTTGGTTTCTTTGTTTAGTTCGGTAATCCAGTGGGCCAATTCTGTGATGGCAGAAATACCTTTTTGTGGCTCATTACCCGCATGAGCCGCTTTGCCATGGAAATTTACTTTGTAGCAAGCCAGACCTTTGCGTGCTTTAACCAGAGAACCATCTGCCCGGGCAGCTTCAGCAACCAATACTTGGCGGCTTTTCAGAGCCATGCTTTTAATCCAGTCGCCAGAGTAGGTGGAACCGATTTCTTCATCAGGGTTCATGCAGACGCAGATGGCTAAACGATCCAGTACATCTTCTGGCAGGCTTTTTACAGCAAGAAAGGCATTAAGAAGCCCGGACTTCATATCTGCGACGCCAGGTCCGTATGCATTGGTTTCATCCTGGCTCATGGACCACTCTGCTACCGTTCCCTCCGGGAATACAGTGTCCATATGGCCAACAAGCATAATGTCATAGTGCTCTGCATCTGGCTTGTTGGTAGCCAGCAGGCCTGGCCCTACCTTTTCATCAAAGGTGTGGCGGGTTACATGCCAGCCAATACTTTCATATTTTTCGCTCATCATACCAGCAATGCGGCTCACACCTTCAGGTGTATAAGTTCCACAGTCGATATTGATGAGAGGCTTGAGCTCGGCCAGGTACTGGTCCAGATTAAAAGCGTTACGGGACATTTTCTGTTCAATTTCCAGTTAAGGGTGGTCAAAGAGTACTCTTCTACAGGTGCTATTTTTTGATATACATCAAAAAAGAAGCCGGTTTGATCCGGTTTGGGTAGAATCGCGGCCACCTTTACAAAACAACAAGCTTGAACAATCTGCTTATGAAACTTTATGCAAGGCAGCAGGGGCATGGTCCTCATCTGGTCAGTATCCATGGACTGTTTGGTTCACAGGAAAACCTGGGAGCGATCAATAGAAACCTCTCCGATCAATTTCAGGTCCATGGGCTGGATGTCCGAAATCATGGCCGTTCCCCCCACAGTACGGTTATGGATTACACGGCGATGGCTGATGATGTGTTGGAATATCTTGATGACCAAGGGCTGGAAAAAGTTGATCTGCTGGGGCACTCAATGGGTGGGAAGATAGTCATGCAACTCGCTTTGCTGGCACCTGAGCGTATTAGAAAATTGGTGGTTATGGATATCGCTCCGATAGAGTACGCACCCAGACATGATGATGTTTTGAAAGGTTTGGCTGCTATTGATCTGTCTCAGTTAACAAACCGCTCAGCCGCAGATCATCTGCTTCAACCTTTTGTGCAGGAGCAGGATGTTAGGCAGTTCCTGTTAAAGAATCTGTATCGTGATGGACAACGCCATTTCCAGTGGAGAATAAATCTTGAGGGTATTCAGACGAATTACCGGGAAATTATGAAAGGGCAGTCAGCAGATGAACCTTTCAGGGGAGAGGCTTTATTTATTAAAGGCAGTGATTCAGATTATATTTTGCCAGAGCATAGAGATGCTGTCCTTGCCTTGTTTCCAAAAGCTGCAGTTAAAGTTGTTGCAGAAACAGGCCACTGGCTTCATGCTCAGAAGCCAGAGCTTGTTACCAGAATAATTAAACGATTTTTGCTGGAATAATAGCCGGTCTAAATATTGCGAGTGGAGCTTTGTTGGGTGCCTGATTTGTTATGGCACCCTGATAAGCAAGATCGCACTTTTTTTAATGATAGGTTTGATCATCAAGGTCATCAAAATCGTAGTCATTATCGGTGAAGTCACCGTGATTCTGTTTAGCTGTGTAGTAATGATCTATACCACTTCGAATTGTTGATGCTTTTCTTTTCTTGCAGCGATCCCTTGCTGATCGTTCCCTGCGTAGTATTTGGCCTTCATCCTGGGAATATTCATCCTCATCCTGGTACCACTTAGCCCCATCCCTAGCCATAACAACAGTCCTTTATTACTACTCCTATATAGTAAATCTAGAAAAATGAGAGCGAAATTTGTAATAAGAAATACTGATATATAACGGGTTCACTATTCTGCTGGGGTATCAGTAGCCCTCTGATACCCTATCTGCGGCTGGTATATAGCCTTTGATACGGGTGATATGGGTTTGGATTTCACCACACTCATAGAGGTCTATCACGCGATAACCCGGTGATTTTTCTAGATCTAGTGCAAAATTATGGCTTTTGGGTTTGAATTGTACGCAGGATGAAGGGGATGCATAGCAGGGAATGCCTCTTAGCGATGTTTCTGATTCTTGATGGATATGACCATGAATAACCCCTCTAACCTGTCTGTAATTCGATATAACATTTTGAAAAAGATGGAAATTCTCAAGATTAATCTGGTCTAGCCAGGCACTGTTGAGAATATAGGGGTGGTGATGTAGGGCGATAAGTGTGTGCTTTTCAGAATGATTATTTAGCTGAAGATCGAGCCACTCCAGTTCTTCTGGAGACAGTCTCCCGGGTATTTCGCCAGGGGTTTGAGAGTTGAGTAGCAATAGTTGCCAGTTTTTTAACACTACGCGTTTAATCATGGCAGATGGGCAGGAACGAATCATGAGTTCCTCATTGTCATGATTGCCACACAGCCAGTAGTAGGGAGTATTCAGAGGGGCTAAGCATGACTTCAGCTTTTCATATGACCCAATACTGCCATCCTGAGTCAGGTCGCCAGTCACGATAATAGCATCAGGGTTATATCTTTCCTGATGAATCTGCTGGACTATCGCCTTTAGGCTTTCCAGGGTGTTGACTCCCAACAGCTGACCATCGCTGGTAGCAAACAAGTGGGGGTCAGAAATCTGAATTATTCTGCTGCTTAAAACCATGAGTTAAAACACCTGCTCAGGGACATGGCCTCCGCTCATACAGAAGTCCAACAGTTCAGACAAAAACTGATTGAGTACTAGCTTTTCGTTAGGTAGAGCCATTCGTTTATTGGGGTATTCTGTAACCAGTGAGAATTGCCTGACTTTCTGAGCCATAACGACTTCAGCCATCTGAGCGTCATGGTAAAGCCGTACTTCCAGGTCTGGAGTGGAAAACCAGTGACTCCATGGCATTGCTATTTTGATGCTGATCAACGTGGTGTATGGAGCTCGTTGTAGCACCTTGATCTTCAATTCGCTGGTATGACTTCGTTGTTCACTGCCGTGTGTAATAGATAAACGGAAGTAATCCTGTTCTTGAAATTCAGGCAACAGTTTAAGCAGCCTTGCATAATTTATTTCACACAAGGCGTGTTGCTGGACGAGATCGACCTGGAAGGCCGCTTTGTCAGATGGTCGGTACATGAATCAATCATAGCCTAGAGGCTTAACCAGTAACAGTACTTGAGCCAAGGCTCAAAATGGAACGATCTGTTGTAAAAAACAATCTTGTGTTTTGAGCTAAATCCTAACAGTATACTTTGGCCTCGGTCTTAATAGCCTACAGGCTGAATACTTTCAGCTCCCGGTAAACTAGTGTAAATTTGCTCCGCTATGCTTGAGTCCAGGCTTTGAAAGCCCCATCATCAGCCGGCTCGCTGGCCACTTCATTAAGGAATACGAAATATGGCACGAATTCATCGTAAAGCTTTCTTGCTGGCAGCAGTAGCCGGTGCCGTTATGAATGTACAGGCTGCAATGCCTGAGTATAACCTTCTGGATGTTTACAATCTGGCGCTAAAAAATGATGCTCAGCTGGCTGCAGCGAAAGCGGGTATGCAGGCAGCCATGGAAAAAGCGCCACAAAGTCGGGCAGCTTTACTGCCTAACCTTAGCCTGTCTGCCAATACCCAGTACAACAAAAATACCAGTGAAGTGAGTGGTGCCAGTGACAAGAAAGATGATTATAATTCCCATGGCTGGGGAGCAACGTTAAGCCAGCCGCTGTTTAACCTGAATAGTTGGTTTAACTATGGACAAGCCAAAGCGATCAGTGCTCAAGCAGAATATCAGTTTGCCTATGAGCAACAAAATCTGATTCTGAGAGTCTCTGAAGCGTATTTTAATGTGCTTAGGGCCGAAGATAGCCTGATGACAGCCCAGGCTGAGGAAAAGGCAGTAAAACAGCAACTGGATCAGGCTCGCGAGCGTTATAATGTCGGGTTGATTGCAGAGACTGATGTGCTGGAAGCTCAGGCTGCTTACGACAATGCTCGTGTAGCTCGTATTCTGGCTGATAACCAGGTTTCTGTTAGTTATGAAAATATGCGTACGATTACCAGTGAAGGTATCAATGATATTGGTAAATTGAAAAAGGATATGCCTGTTGTTCAGCCGACACCTGCAGTGGCTGATGAGTGGGTGAACAATGCTGTCGCCAATAATCTGGGTTTAAAAGCTGCTAAAGAGGGACTGCTGGCAGCAGAAGAAAATATCCGGGCTAAAAAGTCAGGCCATGCGCCAACAGTCGATGCGTTTGCTTCTTACAACTATGCTTCCAGTGACTCAGACTCAGCAAAAGATATACCTTTCAATGGAACAGGTTTAACAACAGGTCGTGGAGATAGCACTGTAGTAGGTCTTAAACTGTCTATGCCAATCTTCTCTGGTGGTGCTACCAGCTCCCAGGTGCGTGAAGCGACCTATCAAATGGACCAGTCGCAACAGAACTTTGATAAGTTGCTGAGAGAAACCAATGCGGGTACTCGTAATCTGTTTAGAACGGTTAATGCTGATGTTGATCGAGTAGAAGCGCGTAAGCAGGGTATTGTTTCTTCTGAAAGTGCATTGAAAGCAACTCAGAGTGGCTATGAAGTAGGTACCCGTAATATCACCGATGTATTGGATGCCCAGCAAAAGCTGTTTGCAGCCCAGCGAGACTATCTGAACGCCCGCTATGACTTTATTATCAATACTCTTAAGCTCAAACAACAGGCAGGCACTTTGAGCCCAGCTGACCTGCAGGATCTTAACAGCTGGATTACCCTTGCTGAAGCCAGTCACTCCAAGTGAGCATTCTAACTGCTGCTTACTTAGTCTGAATAAGATCGAAGTATAGAATTGGTATCAAAAATTCTCGAAAGCAGCTTCTTGGCTGCTTTCGAGCTATTTAGAAAACAAGGGAGAGCCATCGCTATTTAAGTGTTTTTGAAATGATTTCAATTAATTTTGCCTGGGCTCCCTGATTATCTTTGACGAATGCTGCTGCATTATTGCCAATTGCAGCGATCTGCTCTTTGTTTGTTAAGAACTTTTCTACTTCCAATGTCAATTCCTGGCCATTTGAGACAGTTACCAAACCGCCTGCTTTACCCAGAGAATGGTTGATTTCCTTAAAGTTAAACGTATGAGGGCCAGATAAAACCGGCAGGCCTAAGGCGGCTGGCTCCAGAGTGTTGTGGCCACCTCGTTCAACCAGGCTTCCTCCAACGAAAGCAATATCTGCAGCACCGTAGAGTTTCATCATCTCACCCATGGTATCGCCTAAAATAACCTGGGTATTGGGTGTAGTGATGGATCCCTCGCTATGTCTTGTTGGGATTAGATTATTTTGTTTAATCAGTTCATAAGTGCTATCAAAGCGTTCCGGATGGCGTGGTACGAGAATAAGCAGAATGTCCTGGCACTTTTTCAATAGAGATTTGTAAGCGCTCAGGATTATTGCATCTTCGCCTTCATGGGTGCTGGCTGCAATCAATATTTTTACTGGCTTACCAAGCCCCTTTTCCCACTGATGCCTGAGTTTTTCAGAGGCATTAAGGGTATTTTGGTCGATGGTTAAGTCAAATTTAACGCTGCCTATAATTTCCAGATTTTCTTTGGGCAGACCCAGATCTATAAAGCGCTGACCATCTTCACTGTTTTGACAGGCCACAACTGTCAGTTTTCCCAGCATATTTCGTGTTACCTGACCCAGTTTGCTATAGCCCTTGGCTGATCGTTCTGACAGGCGAGCGTTGGCAATAATGACCGGAATACCTTTTTGATGGCATTTGGCAATGGTATTGGGCCAGAGTTCGGTTTCAATGACGATGGCAATACTGGGATTATATTTCTCTAAAAATCGGTGCTGGGCTCCAGGTAAATCGTAGGGAACGTAAACATGCTCAACACTATCGCCATAGATTGCCTTTACCCTGTCAGAGCCGGTTGGGGTCATGGTTGTGATAAGAATTTGGTGGTCAGGGTAGTGTTTTATCAATGCTTTGACTGTTGGGGCACTGGCAATAGTCTCTCCTACTGAAACTGAATGAACCCAGATTACTGGTCGACCTGAATAGGGGGTTGAGTATAAACCAAAGCGTTCTGCCCAGCGTTTACGGTAAGCAGGGGCTTTTTTTGAGCGCCAAAGCAGCTTCAGTATGACAAATGGGGTTAGTAGGTAAAGAAGTAATGAGTATGTAAAACGGTTCATGCTGTCAGTCAATTCTCTGGCAGTATTGGGGCGCTTGAACTTGTTAAGTGCTCAATCATAACTGCTTTAGTGTATGAAACCATCAGCTTTAAACCCTGGAAAACACGGCTATAGCAAGGTCTTTGCTGCTACTTCTGTGTAAATCAGTCGAAGATCAGGCTCATGAGTACTAAAAAGCCATCTATACTAATTAGGGTGAGCCTATATCTGTTGGGTGGCATTTCAAGGATATGCTACCTATCTGCAGTGGATGTTGATACCCCGGTTGTAAGTATGCCTATTTTGTACTGAAACCTACAGACATTTTGCCGATAAGAAATAGCTCTGGCTTGTTGGTTTTTATTGCTCAAGGAGGAGCACAATGCTGCTGGTTGTTGTCGTTTCTGCATGCATCATCCTGATTACTGCATTCCTTTCTATTATCGAATCTTCCATTATCAGCGTTGACGATCTAAGGCTAGCCAGAATCTTACAGAAAAACCCGGCCCATGAAGGAGATATTAAATACATTATCCATAACAAGAGTGAGCATTTGTCGTCTATATTGTTGTTGACGACACTGATCAGTATTGCTGGTAGCTCTTTTATTGGAGCGATGGCAGCACAGAAGCTGGATAATATTGGACTGGCTGTTTTTACTGGACTGTTGACGTATTGCATGCTGGTTTTTGCCAAACTGCTACCGAAGTTGATGGCTGTACAGATTGCTGACCAGGTTTTGGAAACCCTTGCTCCAACAGTCAGGGTTATTTGCCGGTTGCTTAAACCACTTCTTTGGGGAACCTTAGTTTGGGCAAAGATGCTCAGGATCAAGGGCGGAAACCAGATTACCCGGGATGATCTGAAGAGTATTATTAAATACTACAGCAGAAGTGGTGTTATTGGCCGTGAAGAAAGTTTTATTGCAGAGCATGCTCTGAATATCCATGACCGTAAACTGGCGGATCTTCTTTCTGATTCTGGCCCGATGATCTGGCTACCAGCAGATGCCACAGTTGAGTCTATTTATGAGAAGGTCAAACAGTCTCCCTTTAAGAGATATATTGTGATTTCCCAGGGCCGAGCAACAGGTATTGTGCTTTACCGTCACTTGGCTCGATCAATGCTTAATGGTGAGCGGGCAATGAAGATTGGTGATTTGGCCAGGCAAGCTATTTTTCTTGCGCCTGAAACCACTTTGTTAGAAGCTCTGGAGTTGTTCAGATCTGCCCGTGCTTCGGTAGCCATTCTGCCTGGTGATACTCCAGAAGAAAGTAAATTTGTAACAGCTAAACAGATTTACCGGGCCGTTCTGCAAAAGTCTGCATAACAATTTCCACAGTAGGAGCAGCAACCGACCTTGCTGCTGCTCATTGTTGCCACTCTCCTTTCAGGACTATACTTGGCCGAATTTTTGGTAAAGTATTCTGACTTTTATGACACAAACCATCCATACCGATGTATTGGTAATAGGGGGCGGCATTGCCGGTCTCTGGTTATTTCGAACCCTTAACCTCCAGGGCTATAAAGCCGTATTGCTAGAGAGTGATACCCTGGGAGGCGGCCAGACCATCAAATCCCAGGGTATTATCCACGGCGGTACAAAATACACGCTATCGGGTAATCTGACCAAAGCATCCCAATGTATTGCAGGCATGCCTGACCGATGGCGTAAAGCGCTTGCAGGTGAGGGAGAGTTGGATCTCAGTACCGCAAGAATATTGTGTGAGTACCATTATTTGTGGTCCCCGGGGGGATTGGGTTCCAGATTAACATCATTTTTTGCCAGCAAAGCCCTACGTGGTCGTGTTGACCAGCTTAAACCGGAGCAGTTTCCTGATATATTCCGCCACCAGGGTTTTAGAGGAAAAGTCTATCAGCTCAATGAAATTGTACTGGATATCACCACGGTCATTGATTCCTTGATGAGGGGGCTGGTAAACCGTGCTATCAAGGTTGACTGGAATCGTGATACTCGGCTGGTTACCAGAAACGGTGATATTGAGTATATAGAAATTGAGCAGGGCGATGAAAAAATCCATTTAAAAGCCAATCGCTATGTTACAACCGCTGGTGAGGGGACTGCTGGATTAATGGCGCTGTGGGGTGTAAAAGAGCCACGAATGCAAGTCAGACCGCTGCATATGGTTATGGTGCGGCATGATCATCCAGAACCTATATTTGCCCACTGTATTGGTACTAAGCCTGTGCCTCGGGTTACGGTAACCAGTCATCCAGACAGTGATGGTAAATGGGTTTGGTATCTGGGAGGTGAGATTGCTGAAGAAGGCAACAACCGTTCTCCAGAAGAACAAATCAAGGTTGCCAAAAAAGAGATGAGCGCTTTGCTGCCTTGGGTCGATTTAAGCAATGCTGAGTGGGCTACCTTAAGAGTCAACCGGGCGGAGCCAAAACAAAGCTCTTTGCTAAGGCCTGATGCGGCGTTTTGCCATGCGGCGGGTAATGGCATTGTAACCTGGCCAACTAAACTGGCTCTTGCACCCAATCTTTCTGATGAGGTGATCAAGATGTTAAGTAAGGCCGGTATTCAACCTTCTGGTAATAGTGATTTTATGGTGCCTGAAGGTCTAGCCCGTCCCAACATTACGGAACCATTCTGGAGTGGCTGTTTTGACTGATTTATACAGACTTGAGCAAAAGCAGATTGCAGGCACTGATATCAGTATCTCGCCTCTGGGCTTTGGTACGGTCAAGTTAGGGCGTGATCAACAGGTCAAATACCCAAAGGGTTTTAAAATACCCGATGATCGTGAAGCACTTGATTTATTGCACTTGTCCAGAGACTTGGGTATTAACCTGCTGGATACAGCACCTGCTTACGGCACCAGTGAAGAACGTTTGGGGTGCTTACTTGGCAAGCAACGGCCAGAGTGGGTTATTTGTAGCAAAGTGGGTGAAGAGTTTGAAGATGGCCAGTCCCGCTTTGATTTTACCTCTGAACATATTCGCTTCAGCATACAGCGAAGCCTGAAACGGCTTAATACAGATTATATTGATATGGTGTTGGTCCACTCATCAGGTGATGATGTCAATATTATTAAGCAATATGGTTGTCTTGATGTTTTGGAAGACCTGAAAAAGGAAGGCTTGATAAGGGCCTCAGGAATGTCGACCAAAACCATTGAAGGTGGCATTCTCGCGTTTGAGCACTCTGATATCGCCATGGTGACTTATAATCTGAGCGAACAATCAGAAAAACCGGTATTGGATTATGCCAAGGATCATAATAAGGGCATTTTAGTGAAAAAAGCTTTTGCCAGTGGACATGCTTGTCTTGAAGGGGAAGATCCGGTTTATAAAAGTATGAAGCTGGTGTATTCACATCCTGCTGTTTCTGCTGCGATTATTGGCACAATCAACCCCAAACATCTTCGACAGAATGTTGAAACCTGTCATCAGGTTCTACTGGGGAGCTAGGCTGCGAGGAGTGCAATCTCGGCAGTCCCCTTTGGCTTATGACATGCTGAAATAGCCTTGCTCAGGCTATTTCAGACTGCTAACCAATCCTGTTAAGCTATTATGCCGGTGTTTTTGGCTGTTCTTTATCCGACAGCTCTTCCTGGTCACTGCGAATTTTTTCCACAATGGCAGTTGTTGAGCAATTATCCATAAATGCCAGTACTTTCACATCACCACCGTACTCCTGAACAATAGGGGCTCCAACCACCTCATCAAGTGAGTAGTCACCTCCCTTGACTAATACATCAGGCTTAACCTGTTGTAGCAGGTTTTCAGGCGTGTCTTCATCAAAGCTGACAACCCAGTCTACGGCTTCCAGCCCTGCAAGAACTGCCTGACGGCGATCAACTGGATTAATTGGGCGACCATCACCTTTAAGGCGCTTGACAGAATTATCGCTATTCACAGCAACAATCAACCGATCCCCTTGCATGCGAGCTTGCTCCAGATAACCCACATGACCTGCATGAATAATGTCGAAACAACCATTGGTAAATACGATTTTTTCACCGTGGGCACGGGCATCTTCAATGGCAGTCAGCAGTTGACCTTTGGTTACAACACCCCGTTCGGCACCAAGTTCACGGTTAACCTCTCGTCTAAGCTCGGGCATGCTCACTGTTGCTGTACCCAGTTTGCCAACAACAATGCCGGCTGCAATATTTGCCAGGGCGGCAGCCTGGGGAAGCTGACAGCCAGCTGCCAGAGCAGATGCTAATACCGAAATAACGGTATCGCCTGCACCGGTTACATCAAAAACCTCTCGGGCTCTGGCTGGTAAGTGTAACTCTGCACCTTCTCTTCTGATAAGGGTCATACCGTGTTCGCTACGGGTAATCAAAAGAGCTTCAAGATCAAGATCTTCCAGAAGAATCTGGCCTTTTTGCAGCAGCTCCTGTTCATCTTTGCAATGGCCAACAACGGTTTCAAACTCTGCCAGGTTAGGAGTGATGACTGTTGCACCACGGTAGCGACTGAAGTCTGTCCCTTTGGGATCAATCAGAACTGGAACACCTTGGGCACGGGCCATGCTGATCAGTTGCTGATAGCCCTGGAGTGAACCTTTGTTGTAGTCCGAAAGCACGACTGCGCCCACTTGCCCCATTAAGGCAGAAGCTTTGGCTTCGATGATATCCGGGCTGAGTCCTTCAAATGGTTCTTCATGATCCAGTCTGATTAGCTGTTGATGCTGGCTGATTACTCTCAACTTCGTGATAGTCGGGATGCCAGGAATTCTTGCGAAGTCACAGTAAACGCCAGCGGCTTTCAAGCGGGTCTGCAAAATACCTGCAGCCTCATCATCTCCTGTTGCTGCAACTAGCCAGGCTGGTGCGCCAAGTGATGCAATGTTCAGGGAGACGTTACCTGCACCACCAGGGCGGTCTTCTATCTGGCCAATGCGGACGACCGGAACAGGGGCTTCTGGAGATATACGTGATGTAGCACCGTGCCAATAACGGTCCAGCATTACATCACCGATGACCAGTACTCTGGCCTGGTCAAAACGGGGGAGAGTCAGTTTCATCAAGCTCTACCAGTCAAATTCAGTAATTAGTTTTAGGCTTTTTAGTTAATACTTTCCAGAATTGCGCCCTGGGATGCTTTTTCTTCCTGGAACTGCATTCTGTGCAATTTTGCGTAGTGGCCACCTTTTGCCAATAGCTCTGAGTGACTGCCGCTTTCAACAATGCTGCCGTGATCCATTACGATGATTTTGTCAGCATTTTCGATGGTTGAAAGTCTGTGTGCAATCACCAGAGTGGTGCGGTTTTTCATTACTTCGTCCAAAGCAGCCTGGATATGACGCTCTGACTCTGTATCCAAGGCTGAAGTCGCTTCATCTAGTATAAGAATAGGCGCATCTTTCAGGATAGCCCGGGCAATGGCGAGTCGCTGCCGCTGACCACCTGAAAGTAGCACGCCATCTTCACCAACAAGGGTATGCATACCGTCCGGCATATCTTTTATAAACTCAGTAGCATGAGCTGCTTCAGCCGCCATCCGGATATCTTCTTCTTCGGTGTCCCCAAGATCACCGTAAGCAATGTTCCTGGCTACAGTATCATTGAATAATGTAACGTTCTGGTTGACCAAGGCTATATGGCTACGCAGGTTTTGCAGTTTGTAGTCACAGCTTGGCTTGCCATCAATAATAATATCCCCTTCCGTATGGTTGTAAAAACGGGGAACCAAACTGGCAAGTGTTGTTTTTCCTGAACCGGATTTACCAACAAGGGCAACTGTCTGACCAGGCTCAATAGTGAAACTAATACCTTGTAAGGCAGGCTTGTCAGCATTATCGTAACAGAAAACAATATTACGAAATTCAATCTTTCCTTTTACCCGGTCAACGGTATGAGAGCCCGTATCTTTTTCCTTGGGTTCATCGACCATTTCAAAAATGCTTTCTGCTGCGGCAATACCTTTTTGGATATTGGAATTGACCTCGCTGAGTTGGCGAATAGGTTTGGGGAGCAGGAATGCAGCAGTAATAAAGCCGATCAGAGAGGCGGTAGTGGCATCACCTCTCATCCAGAGAACAACATAGAGTAATACTGCCAGTGCTGATGATACCAGAAACTGCAGGGTAGGCGTGTGCACTGCTGAAGCACGGGTCATTTTCAGGTTTTGCCGAGTATTACTGCTGCTGCTGGTATGAAAGCGTTTCTTCTCGTAGTCTTCACCACCAAAGCCCCTGACTACACGATAGCCATTAATGGTTTCCGATGTGACATGGGTCAGATCCCCCATGGAAAATTGAACTTTTTTGCTTAGCGTTCTGAAACGCTTGCTGGCAGTGCCTACAACGAGGGCTATTAAGGGGGTGATGCCAACAAATATCAGTGTTAGTTTCCAGTTGGTATAGAGCAAGTAGCCCATGGTGAAAATGACGGTAAGTCCTTCACGAATAACAACTTTAATGGCGTCAGTTGCTGCACCCGTTACCATGCCAACGTTATAGGTAACTCTGGCGATCAAATGGCCCGAGTTGTTTTTATCAAAGAAGTTATTGGGCAGCTCAATCATGTGGTTAAACATGAGGCAGCGAAGGTCATGGACCACAGACATCGACACTTTGGCGAGATAGTAATTGCCAAGAAAGGATCCTAGCCCTCTGAACAGTGCCAAGGTCAGCATGGCTATTGGGACCCAGTAGATTTCAATGTTGCTGGTGCCGTCCAGCACTTCCACGAAATACTCTAGCAATTTGGCCACAGCAGGCTGGGAAAGGGCAAAAAGGATATAACCCAGTATACTGATGGCAAATAGCCCCCAGTAGGGTTTGACGTAGCCCAGCAGGCGCAGGTAAATCTGCACACCGCCAGCATTGGTTGGTTCAGACATAACAATGATAATAAATAGGTACGCAGGGCCAGCAGTGTGTCACCTTTAAGCAATGATTAATGGTCACAGTCTGCCAGCAGTGTTTAATGGGCGAAAGATGCATTCTAGCATATTGGTTTTTTTATGTATGTCATAACCACCACTGGCGGCCGATGACATGATATGACCTGGTACGTTTTGCGGGGTTGCAATGCACTTTGTACTCACTTGTGGGGCGTGACCTATTTGGGTAGGATGCCCTGCTTTTCAAATGCAGTATAACCTTGAGCAACAGTTTTTCCTTTGAGTACAAAACTGTGTGCATATAAGGAGAGACAAGCCGAAATGAGTAGCGAAAATAATTTGAGAAATAGTAAGTTACGTAATGTCGCCATTATCGCTCACGTAGACCATGGCAAGACCACACTGGTTGATAAGCTTTTGCAGCAATCTGGTACTTTGGGGCGTAAGGACCAGGGTGCTGAGCGGATCATGGATTCCAATGATCAGGAAAAAGAGCGCGGCATAACCATTCTGGCCAAGAATACTGCAATAAACTGGCAAGATTTCCACATCAACATTGTAGATACTCCCGGACACGCCGACTTTGGTGGTGAAGTTGAGCGGGTTATGTCCATGGTGGACTCTGTACTACTACTGGTTGATGCTGTTGATGGCCCAATGCCACAAACCCGCTTTGTAACTCAAAAGGCTTTTGAGCAAGGTTTGAAGCCGATTGTTGTTATTAACAAGGTTGATCGTCCTGGTGCCCGCCCTGACTGGGTTATGGATGAAGTATTTGACCTGTTTGATCGCTTGGGTGCCACTGAAGAGCAGTTGGACTTCCCTGTCATTTATGCTTCTGCCCTGAACGGTATTGCTGGGCACGAGCCAGATGAAATGGCGGAAGATATGACACCTCTCTTCGAGATGATCACTGAGCGTGTCCCTGCGCCTGATGTTAATGTTGATGGCCCCTTCCAGATGCAGATCAGTGCACTGGATTACAACAGCTATTTAGGGATTATTGGAATTGGTCGTGTGACCCGTGGTGTAATTACTCCCGGAACCCCGGTCAGGCTGATTGCCAGTGACGGCAAAGAGCGCAATGCTAAAATCCAGAAAGTGATGGGCCATCTTGGTCTGGAGCGGGTAGAAGCTGAAGAAGCTAAAGCCGGTGATATCATTTGCGTTACCGGAATCGATAACCTAAATATTTCCGATACTTTGTGTGATCCTTCCAGGCCTGAGGCATTGCCAGCCCTTACGGTTGATGAGCCTACTGTCAGTATGACGTTCCAGGTTAATAACTCACCTTTTGCGGGTCAGGACGGCAAGTATGTAACTTCCCGTAATATTAACGACCGTCTGGAAAAAGAGTTATTGCATAACGTGGCTCTGCGCGTTGAGCCTGGTGATGATGCAGATAAGTTTAAAGTATCAGGCCGTGGTGAGCTGCATTTGTCGGTACTAATCGAAACCATGCGCCGTGAAGGTTATGAGCTTGCAGTTTCCCGCCCTGAAGTAGTGGTGCGTGAAATTGATGGCGTTATGCAGGAGCCTTATGAGCATGTGGTCATTGATGTAGAAGAGGCTCACCAGGGATCGATCATGGAAGAGATCGGCAAACGTAAAGGGGATCTGAATAACATGGTGCCCGATGGCAAAGGCCGGATTCGCCTGGACTATATAATGCCTGCCCGTGGCCTGATTGGTTTCCGTTCCCAGTTCCTGACCATGACGTCAGGCAGTGGTATTCTGACCAATGTTTTTGACCATTATGGTCCAGTCAAGGGTGGTGAGGTATCTCACAGACAGAATGGCGTCATGGTTTCTATGGTCAATGGTAAGGTGCTTGGCTATGCGCTGTGGAACCTGCAGGAACGTGGTCGCATGTTCCTTGATCCCAATGTTGAGGTTTATGAAGGTCAGATTATCGGTTTGCACAACCGTGATAACGATCTAACAGTCAACCCTACCAAAGGCAAGCAGTTGACTAACGTTCGGGCATCAGGTACCGATGAAAATATTATGCTGACACCACCTATCCGTCATACTCTTGAGCAAGCTTTGGAGTTTATTGACGATGACGAACTGGTTGAAGTAACACCAAACCACATTCGTCTGCGCAAGAAGTTTCTGAAAGAGCATGAACGTAAGCGAGCCAGCCGTAATAAATAAGTAGAGTAAGGCGAAAAGCCTCTATATTTAAGTAATAAAAAGCCTGGCAGCCTTTGGTTCGCCAGGTTTTTTTTGCTTGATTTTTGGGGGATGACTTTATGTAGCTGCAACGGGCACTCATTCCCGTAATCTCCCTTGCAGGATGGCATTGTTCTGATGAAGGAAAATTTGTGGAGCTGGAAGAGTTATACAGGCGTGATTTGAATTTGCTGGTGGCCCTGAAAATCCTGCTTGAAGAGGGTAGTATCAGTCGTACAGCAGAAAGGCTAAACTTGAGTCAGTCTGCTATGAGTCGTATTTTAGGGCGTCTAAGAGAGTTACTGGGAGACCCCTTGTTTACACGTCAGGGGCAGAAACTGATTCCCACTGAGCGTGCGGTTTCTTTAGGTGAGTCTTTATGTATGCCTTTGGAGTCACTTCGGGAGGTACTGACCCCTAGTGATTTTAAACCAGAGTTGTGTGATCAGCGCTTTGTTATTGCGACTACAGATTATGCAATGCAAACAATTCTCCCCTTTGCTTTGCCTCGAATCTACGAGGAAGCTCCCACTATTTCATTAGAGTTTGTCCCCCTGCATCACGACCAGTTGCTTCGGCAACTGACAACAGGAGGAGGTGACCTGGCACTTTGTCGTCCCTGTGGGTCTGTTGAGCCTTTGCTCCAGGATACATTGGGCCTTGTTAGTGTTTTTTGCCTGCTTTCAAAAAATCACCCTCGGGCGTATCAACCATTGACCTTGGATGATTATTTATTTTACCCGCATGCCATGATTGCTATCAGTGATGGCGTCAAAGCATTGGTTGATGGTGCTTTAAAAGGGTTTGATGACCGTAAGATGGTGTTGAGGGCCTATCATTTGGAAGCGGCTCTGGCAATTGTTGATAAAATGCCTTTGCTTATTACAGTACCTGCTGATTTGGCCTATCTGGCTGCAGATACCTACAATTTGGTAATAAAACCATTACCTTTTGAATTTAAGCCATTTGATTATTCAATGATTTGGCATTCGCGATGTCAGTACTCGCCCTCACAAGTCTGGTTGCGAAGTCTGATTAAAGAAGAGTGTAGTCGACTGATTGATAAACGTATTCACGATATGGGGTTGGTTTAACGGCCAGCACCAATCTTTATGCTGGCCAACTGCGATTAGAGTTTGATTACTATACGGCCAGTGACTTTGCCTTGAGTGATGAGCTCAGCAAATTCCGGAACATCTTCCAGACTGACTTCACGACAGGCTTGCTGGTAGTAGCTTTCAGGTAATAATTCTGCCAGTCGCTGCCAGGCATGTTGACGTTTTTCCAGTGGGCACATCACAGAGTCAATACCGATTAGCTTTATGTTGCGTAGAATAAAAGGCATGACAGTGGTTGGTAGATCAAATCCTCCTGCTAAACCACAGGCACTGACAGCTCCGTTATAGTGTGTCTGTGCCAAAACCTTTGCTAAAACTTTACTGCCCACTGTGTCTACAGCACCAGCCCAAAGTTGTTTTTCCAAAGGACGGGCGGGTTCTTCCAGTTCTGTCCGACTGATAACACGGCTAGCACCAAGACTTTCTAAAATCTTTTGGTTTTCTTCCAAGCGGCCTGTTGCAGCAACAACCTGAAAACCCAGTCGGCTTAGTAGCGTCACTGCTACTGAACCGACACCGCCGCTAGCACCAGTGACTAAAACCTCTCCCTGTTCTGGTTTAATGCCTGCATCAAGCAAGGCTTGAACACACAGCATGGCGGTAAAGCCTGCTGTTCCGATCATCATGGTTTTCTTGGCATCGAGGTTTTCAGGTAGTGGCACTAACCAGTCTGCCTTTAGGCGCGCTTTTTCAGACATGCCTCCCCAGTGATTCTCACCGACCCCCCAGCCAGTTAGCACGACTTGATCGCCAGGCTGATAACGACTGTCTTTTGATTCAGAGACAGTTCCAGTCAAGTCTATACCAGGAATCATGGGGAACTGACGTACGATTTTTCCTTTGCCTGTAATGGCCAGGCCGTCTTTGTAGTTCAACGATGAGTAATCAATATCAATCGTTACATCCCCGTCGGGCAAGAGTGATTCATCCAACTCTTTAATGGTTGTCAGTGTTTTCTTCTCTTGTTGGTCAAGAACCAGGGCTTTAAACATGATACTGCTCCGCTTGGCACTACAAAAATCATGAGGATAATTTTAATCAGGATATATTTATGAATGTAATGAAACTTAATCACATCATATATGCGTGTAGTGCATATATTTTTGTTAAGAAAATGAAGTAGTTTTGTATATAGCTTGCTATACAAATAATGCCAAGCAAGCTTACTGATCTTGGTATCAATCTGGTTAACTGTGCTTCTCTACTAAGTAGAGCCCCACATTGTTGTGAGAAACTTTGATTCTGAAATTTTGTTCAGATAGTCAGCGAATGGGATAGTTAATGACAAAGGATTGATATAATGCCTTAAGAATTATTTGGTTTGTTAAAAAATTAAAGAAAAAGTTGACATGACAGTGAATCTTCCGGGAATGTTAGCCTGTAGTCACAGAGCAGGCTGCACTGTTTGATTAAAATAAGTTCATAATAGACATTTGTTGCTTTGGTGCTCTTCTGAAGGATTGCTCATGCACACGCTTTACCCAGCCATCAAGCCTTATGAAACCCACCGGCTAAAGGTGGACTCGATTCATGACATATATATCGAGGAGTGTGGGACGCCTGATGGTATTCCAGTTCTATTTGTGCATGGCGGGCCGGGTGTCGGTTGTAGTGATAAGGATCGCTGTTTTTTTGATCCTGAGCGCTATCGAATCATTCTTTTTGATCAGCGTGGTTGCGGTCGCTCAAAACCCTATGCTGAGCTGGAAAATAATACCACCGATAATCTGGTTGCAGATATAGAGGCTATTCGCTCTTTTTTAAAAATAGATAAGTGGATGTTGTTTGGTGGTTCATGGGGTTCAACGCTTTCGCTGGTGTATGCCCAAGAGCATCCGAAAGCTGTTATGGGGATGGTTCTAAGAGGGATTTTTCTGGGTAGAGATCAGGATTTGGAATGGCTTTATAGTAATGGTGCCAACCGTATCTTCCCGGACAATTGGCAACATTTTATCGAGTTGATTCCAGAAAATGAGCGTGATGATCTGATAGAAGCCTATCATCGACGTCTGTTTGGTAATGACGAAGTGGCGAGAATGAATGCTGCTAAACACTGGTCAATTTGGGAGGGGAGTGGCATCACTCTCAGGCCTAATCAAGATATGATGGATCATTTCTCAGATGCTCATCATGCTCTGGCAATAGCCCGTATTGAGTGCCATTACTTTAAGCACAAAGCATGGCTGGAAAGCAAGCCAATCCTGTCACGAATGAATATGATTACGAAAATACCTGCTGTGATCATTCATGGTCGTTACGATATGATTTGTCCTTTGGATAATGCTACGGCACTTGCTGGGCAGTGGACAGATGCTGAACTCCAGATTATTCGTGATGCCGGTCATGCATCAATCGAACCCGGGATTACTGATGCTCTTGTTCG
Source organism: Endozoicomonadaceae bacterium (assembly GCA_965224475.1). Classification (GTDB taxonomy): domain Bacteria; phylum Pseudomonadota; class Gammaproteobacteria; order Pseudomonadales; family Endozoicomonadaceae; genus Endonucleibacter. The sequence continues at coordinate 231,707 of CBDCZK010000010.1, forward strand.
CGCAACTGACCAGTTTGCTAGCAAGTTCGATAAGAATTAAGGAGTACTTTAAATTATGCGCGGCCTTATTCAGCGCGTTCAATCTGCCAGTGTCACAGTCGATGGTGCAGTGGTTGGTGAAATTGGACATGGCCTGTTGTTATTACTGGGTGTCGAAAAAAGTGACGATAAGGCGAAAGCTGACAAACTGCTCGATAAAGTACTTAAATATCGTGTGTTCAGTGATGCTGATGACAAGATGAATCTGGGCTTGAAAGATGCGGGAGGCGGTTTGTTGGTCGTTTCCCAATTTACATTGGTAGCAGATACTCGCAAAGGGTTAAGGCCAAGCTTTAGCTCAGGTGCCAGTCCAGAGCATGGCAGAAAAATGTATGATTATTTTGTGTCTCAGGCTGAAAGTTTGCACAACAAGGTTGCTACAGGACAGTTTGCTGCAGATATGAAAGTGTCTCTGCTTAATGATGGGCCAGTGACATTTTTGCTGGAAGTTTAATATTGGTAGCTAAACTCTTGAAAAGGCTTGCGGCTCCATAAGGTACCGCAGGCCTTTTATTATCTTCAGGTGTTACATTTGCTCAACTGTTTCGATGCCCAGTAGATCAAGGCCTCGCTTGAGCACGCGAGCTGTCAGCGCACAAACGATCAAACGGCTTGCCCGGGTTTCTTCTGCTACACCCTCCTTGTTTACAGGGCATGCCTCATAGAACTTCATGAATGCACCAGCCAGTTCATAGAGGTAACCGCACAGCTGGTGTGGCATACCTTCTTTTGCAACTGAATCCAGAGTTTCACTGAACTGGTGAATTTTGAGAGCCAAGTCTCTTTCAGCAGACTCCATAATAGTAATCTGGCCGTTTAGGTCTCGCTCAGTGATGCCTGCTTTGCGGAAGATGCTCATGATGCGGGTATAGGCATAAAGCAGGTAAGGGGCTGTATTACCTTCGAAGGAGAGCATGTTATCCCAGTCAAATATATAATCGCTGGTTCTGTTTTTAGACAGGTCAGCATATTTAACGGATCCCATTGCTACTGCTTTGATAACGCGTACTTTCTGCTCTTCGTCAAGATCTGCTGATTTGCTGGCGATAACCCGCGCGGCTCTTTCTTCTGCTTCATCCAATAGATCAGCCAGCTTGATGGTGCCGCCGGAGCGGGTTTTAAAAGGCTTGCCATCTTTGCCCAGCATCATGCCAAAAGCATGGTGTTCCAGTTCAACATTTTCGGTTGCAAAACCGGCTTTGCGGACAATGTTAAAGATTTGTTCAAAATGCTGGCCTTGGCGAGCATCAACGTAATAAAGAATCCGATTCGCATTGAGCGTATGACAACGGTGGCGGATAGCAGCCAGGTCAGTGGTGGTATATAGAAAACCGCCGTCAGATTTTTGAACAATAACGCCCATTGCCTCACCCAGTTTATTCTTGAATTCATCCAAAAATACAACCTGGGCTCCCTGGTCTTCGGTGAGTAAGTCTTTGTTACCAAGTTCTTTGATAATGACTGGCAGGCTATCGTTGTATGCACTTTCACCCATGACATCGGCGGGTGTAAGTGACACATTCAAGCGATCATAGGTTTCCTGGTTGTGAGCCAGGGTAACATCAACCAGTTTTTTCCAAAGCTTCATGCAGTATTCATCGCCAGCTTGCAGTTGTACTACGTAGTTGCGGGCTCTTTCTGCAAAATTTTGATCTTCATCAAAACGTTTTTTGGCTGCGCGGTAGAATGTTTCAAGATCCGCGAGTTCCATGCCAAGTGCTTCCTGGTTCTCTTTTTCGAGTTCCTCCAGGTGTGCGATTAGCATACCGAACTGAGTTCCCCAATCACCCAGATGGTTCTGGCGAATCACCTTATGGCCCAAGAATTCAAGTGTACGTACAGATGCGTCACCAATAATGGTTGACCGCAGGTGGCCAACGTGCATTTCCTTGGCGACATTTGGTGCTGAATAATCAACAACAATGGTTTGTTTTTTATCTGCTTCTTTTACGCCTGCCCGTTCGTCGTTAGCTGCGTTTTGTAAACCAGTAGCCAACCATGCTGGATCAAGGTGAATATTGATAAAACCTGGACCTGCAATTTCGGCTTTTTCAGCAATACCATCCAGTGCTAGGTTATCAATTACTTTCTGGGCTAGCTCTCGGGGTGAGACGCCCATTTTTTTTGCAGCAGCCATAACTGCGTTGCATTGATAGTCTCCAAAGTTGGCACGGGCGCTAGGGCGAACCATCGGTGGTGTATCAGCAGGTGCGCCTGCAGCAATAAGTGCTTTAACAACTTGATTTTCAAGCAGCTTGAGAATATTCATGGATGAGTCCTTGATGTAAAACTCGCTTTGACTTCACTCTGGCCAGCCCTTGCAGCCATTGTATGAATGTTTGGTAAATCGTGTGTTATGGTACCAGATTGCATGTGATTTTTGTTCTTGATGCGTGATCGAACATTCATTGTTGGCTGGAACGATAAATGAGCCTGTTTTGGAGTTTGTGAGCGTAGATATTTCTGTAAGGGCTTTACAAGGCTGGTAACTATTCATTGTGCTGCCAGAATCAACAGGTTAACGACATCCTGCAACAAGCCCGGCTTATGGAAGCTGAGTTTTATGGCATCCCCGCCACAAGCTATGTCTTTAGAGGGTGTCTCTAAACAAAATATAGGCCATTTCTGGTGGCAAGTTTATGGTTAAGATATATGGCAAAAATATTATTGTGAGGCGATGCTATCGAAAAATATGGGTATGCTCAATATTGCCAATCTAAATAATATGTAAAAGTAGTTTATATTAGCTATTGACGATATAGCTGTGTCCCCGGTGATAATAGAAACTATCCAAGCAAAATTTAATACTATGAGTTCGCGTCCAACCTCTAAGCGTGGTGCCAGTAAGGCAAAAAAATCAGCAAACAGCAAAGCAAAGCTATCATCATTACCAGGGTGGTTGTGGTTGATTACGGGGTTGGCTGCAGGCTTTTTTGTCGCTTTTTTATTTCAGCTAAGCCCTGAAGCTGTTGATGTTAGAGAGGTGGCAGGATATCCTCAAACGGTAGAAAAAAACAATGACCCATCACCTGTCTTTGATTTTTATACATTGCTGCCAGAGTCGGAAATAATGCTCTCAGAGGCCGGCAATCAACAGGCATCTAGTCCTAAGCAAAGTCCTGCCAGAGAAGGTCAGCGCTCTCAAACGCAAGTAAAGGAAGGTTCCTCATCACTGTATTTATTGCAGGCGGGTTCTTTTCGCAGCCTTAAAGATGCTGACCGTTTAAGGGCTCAGTTGTTATTATGGGGGTTGAGCCCAAGAATTGAGAAGGTAAGTGTTGGTAGTGGTGAGTCTTGGCACCGAGTGCAGCTGGGCCCGTTTGATGATAAAAACACCCTGAATGGTGCCCAAAAAGTTCTTGCTGAGCACAATGTTGACAGTTTATTGCTAAAGATGCGATAGCTTTTCAAATTGTTTTAACTGTATAAGTTACTGTTTTTTCAGGTCTTCTTAAGGTTAGTGACTAACTTTTTTGCAGTTAACCCTTGATAATTTTAACCTTTCCCCAATATTGAACCGGGTACTTTCAGATTCTTTTAAGGAGCCCGCCTTGGAACAGTATCGTGGCACTACCATCTTGTCAGTCCGTAGGGAAGGCAGGGTGGTCATCGGTGGCGATGGCCAGGTTTCACTGGGTGATGCCGTCATCAAGGGAAATGCCCGCAAGGTGCGCCGTCTATACAACGGGAAAGTGATTGCCGGTTTTGCTGGTGGCACAGCGGATGCCTTCACTCTTTTTGAGCATTTCGAAGCCCAGTTGGAAAAACATCAAGGACAACTGGTCCGCTCTGCGGTTGAGTTGGCAAAAGAGTGGCGTACTAACCGAACCATGAGTCGGTTAGAGGCCATGCTAATTGTTGCTGATACTTCTGCATCCCTGATTATTACAGGTAACGGTGATGTGATGGAAACTGATGATGGCATTCTGGCTATCGGTTCTGGTGGTTTCTACGCGCAGTCAGCAGCCAAAGCCCTGCTGCAAAATACCGATTTCTCTGCCCGGGATATCGTTGAGAAAAGCTTGACGATTGCAGCAGATGTTTGTGTGTATACCAATCAGAACCGAATTATTGAAGAACTGCCGGCTTCCTGAGAAGCCTAATCGGATCAACGTACGTAAAAAAAATACTGGTCATAACAGGTGTTGCAGAGTTCGAGGATTTGTCTGTGCAAGCTCTGAATACGGTGTTTTTTACGATTAAACGAGTTTCCTGATATGTCTAATATGACACCTCGAGAAATAGTCCATGAACTGGACAAACATATTGTTGGGCAAGATGATGCCAAACGTGCTGTAGCTATTGCTTTGCGTAATCGTTGGCGTCGAATGCAGCTCAATGAAGAGCTGCGAAATGAAATAAGTCCGAAAAATATCCTGATGATCGGGCCGACAGGTGTAGGCAAGACTGAAATTGCCCGTCGTTTGGCCAAGCTGGCTAATGCCCCATTCATCAAGGTTGAAGCCACTAAGTTTACAGAAGTAGGCTACGTTGGTCGTGATGTTGAGTCTATTGTTCGAGACCTGATGGATGCAGCGGTTAAACTGCTTCGTGAGCAGGAAATTGAGCGTGTTCGTGATCGGGCCCAGGATGCAGCAGAAGAGCGTATACTTGATGCCCTGCTTCCTCCCGCCAGAACATTTGGTGAAGAATCTCAGCCTCAAGATAATTCCACTCGCCAGGTTTTCCGCAAGAAGCTGCGGGAAGGTCAGCTGGATGATAAAGAAATTGAGATTGATGTTCGTGAAGCGGCTATGGGTGTTGAAATTATGGCGCCTCCTGGTATGGAGGAGATGACCAACCAGCTTCAGAATATGTTCTCTAACTTGTCCAGTGGCAAACAAAAGATGCGCAAGCTGAGAGTGAAAGATGCTCTCAAACTGGTTCAAGATGAAGAGGCTTCCAAGCTTGTCAATGAGGACGATCTGAAAGTTCGAGCCATTGATGCCGTTGAACAGAATGGTATCGTCTTTATTGATGAAATTGACAAGGTGGCTAAACGCTCCAGTGGCTCTAATGCAGATGTTTCCCGTGAAGGTGTTCAGCGTGACCTTCTGCCACTGATTGAAGGGTGTACCGTATCAACCAAGTACGGCATGGTGAAAACCGATCATATCCTGTTTATTGCTTCTGGTGCTTTCCATCTGGCCAAGCCTTCTGATCTGATTCCGGAGCTTCAAGGTCGCTTGCCTATCAGGGTTGAGCTAAAAGCACTGTCTACTGAAGATTTTGTTCGAATTCTGACCGAGCCTGATGCGTCCTTAACAGAACAGTATCAGGCATTGATGGGAACAGAAGACCTTAAGATTACATTCACAGAAAGTGGTATTCGCCGTGTTGCTGAGGTTAGCTGGCAGGTTAACGAAAGCACTGAAAATATAGGTGCTCGTCGTCTGCATACTGTTGTTGAACGCTTGCTGGAAGAGGTCTCTTTCAGTGCAGCAGACCTTGCCGAAAAACATGGTGGTGAAGCATTAGTCATCGATGCTAGCTATGTGGACCAGCACCTTGGGGAGTTGGTCCAGAACGAAGATTTAAGCCGCTATATACTTTGATCTTCGAGTTTCTTATTGAGTTGGTAGTGGGCCACTGATGTTAGTTGGTGGTCTTTCTCTTCCTTCTGAGCTTGTCTCTCTCTTATTGCTATTCTGGCTAAGGCAATAAAAAAACCAAGCATTATTCCCAAAAGTGTGATGCCTGCAATGATTAATGTCTTATTGGGTTTTTCTGGTATGGTAGCGATATAAGCGGGTTGCTCAACTAATATGGGTTGAGCTAAAGAGTAATTGACTTTAAGTGAGCTCAATAGTTGGTAAGCTTTAATTAAAGGAACAATGCCAGGAATAAAAGGTTTTTGGGGGCTTTGTAGTACTTGTGTTGAACTGTTAAAAAAATAATGCTTGGTTATTATATTTTCTCTATTGGTGCGCATTGCATTTAATGCCTTGCTGCCCATTAAAAAGCTTATCTGATTCCAGGGTGCTTCGATATTGCTCAGGGCGGGTAGCTCCTGCCCAGCAAGTGAAGCAACATTTATTGCGTTTTCAATATCAATCAGTGTTCTTTTATTAGATGAAATAAATTCTTGCTGTCTGTTTTCTATCTCTTTTTCAAGTTGATCCTTCGCCAGTTTTATATAAAATTTATGTTCTTGTTCTAGTTGGGTTAATAGTTCAGTTTTAGCAGCCAAAATCATACTGTTATTGATCACTTGAGTTGCAATGTTTGGATCATTTGATAAGTAGCTGATAGTGATGCGAGGGATGTCATTGATTGTTTTAGGATTTATTTTGAGTTTTTGATTTAGAAACCCTCTTATATCCTTATTTTTGTGGCTGACAGAGGTGTGATTTTTTGATTCTAGTAACTGAGCCTGATTAAAAGCAAAATTTAATGTTTTTCTACTTGTTACTATCTTTGAATATTGTTCAAAAAGTGTTTCTGGAGTCGTTTCAAAGGGGGAGCTTTCTAGAGGAAGATTAAAGTTATTAAACTGGCTGTAAATTTGGTTAAGTGCTTGTGCCGACTTTATTATGTCAGAAAAGTTTGCTGGTGAGGCCTGAGCAATAACAGCTTCTGAATAGTAGGTTTTAGGTAGTGAAAAGGCCAGTATTGTAGAAATTATTAGCGCTAAAACTGTACAGGTAAGGATAGTTGCCCTTTGTTTCCAAAGGTTTGAAGCAAGTTCAACAAGACTTATTTCATGATCTGGGGCTGTATTATTCTGCATGTTGAAGTTTTATTCTTATATAATTGCTTTTCTTTTTTATGACATAACCTTTGATAACTAACAACCTGATTTTTGGTGTTTTTGTGATGGGTCGAAAAGTTCCGGTGTCGTTAAATTTGCATAAAGCTTCAAGGGAGCTGAGTATTAATTATAGTGATGGCTATTTTCGTCTTGGGGCTGAATATCTTAGGGTATTCAGCCCTTCAGCAGAAGTAAAAGGCCATGGTAAGCCTGTTCTGCAAACGGGTAAGTTGCATGTTGGCATTTCTGGGGTTGAGCCTGTTGGTCATTATGCCATCAAGTTGTTTTTTGATGATGGACATGATTCGGGTATCTATGATTGGGACTACCTTTATGACCTGTGTATTAATCAGGAGAAGCACTGGGATCATTATATCAAGCAGTTGCATGAGGCCGGTGCCAGCCGTGATCCTGATGCTTCTGTAGTAAGGTTGATATGAATAGACAATATTGAGAAAAGTAGCTTATTTGTATGTATTAACCGCCCTTGGATTCATAGAGAAAATAGCCAGGGGCAAATAAATTTGAGTCTTTTAGTCCGGTCTATATCTTACTGACCGCTCACGTTTTGGTTAGCGCCTATCATCAGATATCTTCCCTTTATGAATACGAAATCATGATATTAAGCAACTTTTTGTGAATAAAAAAAGCATTTCTGTTGAAAACCATAAATAGGTTTGCAACTATTTGCGCAACTTTTTTTGATTCATTGTTCTGCTGTTGATGCAGTATTTGTTTTAGGATTGAGATATGAAAAAGTGTATTTCCTCTCCACTGGCACCAGAGGCAATTGGTCCTTATTCTCATGGGACTCAATATGGCAATCTGGTTTTTACCTCTGGTCAGTTACCTGTCTGTCGTGAGCAAGGCGGTGTTGTTGAGGGCGGTATTTCGGCGCAATCCCATCAATGCCTAAAAAACCTGAAAGCTGTTTTGGAAGCTGGTGGGGCCTCTTTGGCGGGTGTACTCAAAACTACCTGTTACCTATCCAATATTGAAGATTTCTCTTCATTTAATGCTGTATACGCAGAATATTTTGGTCAGGATTGCCCTGCACGTAGCTGCTTTGCTGTTAAAGACTTGCCTTTGGGTGTTTTGGTTGAAGTGGAAGCAATAGCCGCTTGCAGTGAATAACTAACAGTTTCTTAGCGTTACAAAAGCGATGGCTTTCTTTTTTAAGAGAGCTGTCGTTACAAGTATAAATTTCTATAGCATCCATAGTAAAAGAAAGAAGACAACGATTCAGGAGTTCTGCCGTGAAGCCCCAATGGTCTCAGTACATCAATATAATTAAGTCAGTTGTTAAACCGGCCTTAGGTTGTACTGAGCCTATCTCTGCTGCTTATGCTTCTGCTCTGGCAGCAAATGTTCTGGGGAATCGTCCTGAAAAGCTTACAGTGAAGGTTTCAGAAAATCTGTACAAAAATGCTATGGGGGTTTTTGTTCCTGGCACTGGTAGCAAAGGGCTTCATATTGCAGCTGCTGCAGGAGCAATAGGGGGAGACCCAGACAAGGGGCTGGAGGTGCTCAAAAATATTTCCAGTAGTGATGTGGCTGAAGCAAAGCGGTTGATTGATCAGAAGCGGGTTGAGGTTGAAGCTGTTGAGTCTGATGTATTTATCTATTGCAAAGCCATTGCAGAGTCGAGCGGAAATGTTGCGACTGTTGAAGTGAGCGGTGGCCACATACGTGTTACAAGTAAAGCGCTAAATGGTAAAAAGCTTTTTAGCCTGGATGAAAATTGCGCTGACAGTGGCGCAACAGAGTCGATTTGTAATGGCGTAGAGATAAATATCAGACGCATTTATGAGTTTGCTACAGAAGTTGAACTCGATGCCATCCTGTTTATCAATGAGGCAGCAGAACTCAATTGCGCACTTTCTTTGGAAGGCATGTCAAATGAGTATGGACTGAAGGTTGGCCGTACCATTAAGGAACATATTGAGCAGGGGGTGCTGGGAGAAGACTTGATTAATCGGACGGTTATGCATGCATCAGCCGCTTCTGATGCCCGTATGGGTGGTGCTGTGCTGCCGGCAATGAGTAATTATGGTAGTGGTAATCAGGGCATTGCTGCAACAATTCCGGTGGTGGAGATGGCTTGCTTTAGAGATGCAGGAGAAGAAATGCAAGCCAGGGCATTGGTTATGAGTCACTTGATGGCGATTTACATTAAGTCCCACTATCCGCCTTTGTCTGCATTTTGTGGAAACTCTGTTACCAGTGCAGCCTCAGCTTTTGCCATGACTTATCTGAGTGGAGGCTCTTTTGAGCAGTGCTGTCATGCTATGCAAAATGTTATGAGTGACTGCTCTGGAATGGTTTGTGATGGTGCCAAATCCAGTTGTGCAATGAAGGTTGCAACATCATCAGGCGCTGCGGTCAGGTCCTGTTTGATGGCATTGCATGGCTCTGTAGCAAATCAGCAAGGCATTATTGCTGAGGATGTAGAAGAGACCATAAAAAATGTGGGCAAAATGGTTAGTTCAGGAATGTCCGGAACGGATCAGGCCATTATCAATATCATGACTGCCTAGATAGGTGTGTTGATCGTATAGATTAATGTAATTCTGCAAAAGTGGAGGCTTGGTGCTGAGGTCTGCCAACTATCGATAAGAAATGATGAGATTCTTGTGGTTTGGATAACACGGAGACTTCAGCTTGAGTAACAATGGGTCTGATAACGTTAACGTCTGCGGATAATGCCATACTTGAGGCGATGAAGCCGGTTGTGGATGGAATTGCTGCAATGTCTGGCCAGCATACTGAAGTTGTACTGCATGGCTTGGATAAGAACAATCCTTGCATAATAAAAGTTGCAAATGGCCATGTGACAGGTCGCTCTGAAGGGGCTCCAGTCACTGATTTAGCAATGAGTAAATTGGCTGAAGGGCAGGATGTAACGCCTGGTTATTTTACTCGAACAGCTGACGGTAAAATGCTGCGCTCAGTCACTACGGTGATCAGAAATACAAAGGGGCAGGCTATTGGCCTCCTCTGCATTAATGCCAATTTAGATGTACCTTTTCGGGAGATGGTAAGTGCAATGGTGCCGTCCATGCCTGTAACTTGCTCTGAGGACAGCCCGGAAAATTTTGCCAAAAACCTTGATGAGCTGCTCGACAAGTCAGTTGCCAAGGCAAGGATGGCAGTAGAGTCAGATGACCACATTTTGCCATCCCTAAAGAACAAAGCGATTATTGAGCGATTGTTACATCAGGGAATATTTGAGCTTAAAGAATCTATACAGTTTGTCGCTGATTTTCTCCAGATAAGTCACCATACGGTATATCGTCATTTACGAGAGATGAAGAACCGTTCTTGACATCCCCTAATAATTACATGAGTTGCCCTTACACCAGCCTGTTTTTCCATTACAATGAGCGGGTTTTATCGTGTCACCCCAGCAAAATTGGGTTGTGGCAAAGAAACCAGTTTGTCAGGGGAGGATTAGATGGCTGGCAAGGAAACAAACGACGGTACTACCCATTTTGGCTATCAAAATGTTCCTCGTGAGCAGAAAGAAGGGTTAGTGGCAGGCGTTTTCCACTCTGTAGCAGGCAGTTACGACATTATGAATGACCTGATGTCATTTGGCATCCATCGGGTCTGGAAACGCTTTACCATTGAGCTTTCAGCGGTCCGTTCTGGACATCAGGTGCTTGATATTGCAGGTGGTACTGGTGATCTGGCTAAACAGTTTGCTCGAATGGTTGGTGATAAAGGGCGAGTGGTTCTGGCTGATATTAATGAATCCATGTTGAAGGTAGGACGAGATCGCCTGCTGGATGAAGGGGTTGTTGGTAATATCGAATTTGTTCTTGCTAATGCTGAATGTTTGCCGTTTGCTGATAATTCCTTTGACTGTGTCACCATCTCCTTTGGTCTGAGAAATGTCACGGACAAAGATGCCGCTCTGCGCTCCATGCTCAGGGTGTTGAAGCCTGGAGGACGGCTGCTTATTTTAGAGTTTTCCAAAACCAATAACCCTCTGTTGACCAAAGCCTATGATGCCTACTCATTTGGCTTGTTGCCTGCTATTGGCAAACTGGTTGCCGGTGATGCTGATAGCTATCGCTATTTAGCAGAAAGTATTCGTATGCACCCTGACCAGGAAACTCTTGAGGGGATGATGATCGATGCCGGTTTTGTTAATACCGGGTATCACAATATGACCGGGGGTATTGTTGCCTTGCATAAAGGGATTAAGCCCTGATGAAGTTACCTCTACCCGGTGTATCCCTGTTAAATGATCCTTCCTTCAAAACCGCTTGGCTGGCTACCCTGGAAAAACAGCTGAATGCCATCCTGCGATTAGATCCCGTTTCGGTGAAACAGCTTGCGAAGATGGCTGGAGCTGTTATTGACGTGCAGTGTTCCGAGCCTGAATTTAGCTGTTACGTCCACCTGGAACAGGACGGTATCAGATTGGCTGGCTATCATGAAGGAGCCACTGATGCTGGTATCGAAGGTTCTATCATTGCTTTTTCCAGCTTGGTAACTCATCGTAATCAGCCTATTGAAACGGTACCTGGATTAAACTGTTCAGGTGACTCCGAGCTTCTGCAACATTTAAGTGCTATTCACCAGTCTGTGGAGTTTGACTGGGAATCGCTGCTTTGTCGTTGCTTTGGTGATGTTGGCGGACATTTGCTGGCAAAGGGCTTTCATTTTGCCTCTGGCCAGGCAAGTAGAGTTCGGAAGACAGTTGCTGATAATCTGGGGGAGTATTTGCAGGAAGAGCTACGTTTAGTGCCCTCAAGAAATGAATTGGAAGGATTTGCGGCAGATGTAGCTGATCTGCAGCAAGTTGCAGACGCTCTGTCAGTAAAAATCAAAGATTTAAATAAATAATGCTCGGGAATCAGGGGTATTGCAGTTGACCCGTTTGTTTAAAATTATCGGTGCCATAGCTCGTAACCGACTGGATAACCTGATTGATCTGGAGCGCTTGCCGCTTTCCTTCAGGCTCTTAATACGCCTTTTGCCTTGGCGGTATACCATTAAGAATACCGCGCCGAGAGGTGTCCGGATAAGGCTGACGATGGAAACACTTGGACCAATTTTTATCAAATTTGGTCAAATCCTTTCCACTCGTCGAGATCTTTTACCTGACGATATCAGCGATGAATTGGCGCAGTTGCAGGATAATGTACCGGCTTTTTCTGCTGAAGAGGCGATAAAAATTATTGAGAACAGTCTGGGCAGTGATGTTGATACGCTGTTTGAGCGTTTTGACCGTGACCCTCTGGCTTCTGCGTCTGTGGCTCAGGTGCACAGTGCCAGGCTGCACTCTGGTGACGAAGTGGTGATCAAGGTTATCAGGCCGGGTATTGATCGAGTGATTCGAAAAGATATCAGCCTGATGTATCTGTTTGCCCGGCTTTTGGTCAGGGTTTCCCGTGAGGCTCGTCGGCTCAGGCCAGTAGAGGTGGTGGCCGATTATGAAAAAACCATTCTTGATGAGCTGGACTTATTGCGGGAGGCGGCTAATACGTCTCAGTTGAGAAGAAACTTTCTGGCCTCTCACCTGCTTTTTGTTCCACAGGTTTACTGGGATTTCTGTCGCCCCAGAGTGATGGTGATGGAGCGTATTCATGGTGTGCCTATTTCTGATGTGGAAACCTTGAAGGCTCGTGGCACTGATATGAAAAAACTCGCGGAGAGAGGGGTTGAGATTTTTTTTACTCAGGTTTTCCGTGATCGTTTTTTTCATGCTGATATGCACCCTGGCAATATCTTTATTGATGTGGATAACCCTGCAGAGCCACGCTATATCGGGATTGACTGTGGTATTGTCGGTACTTTGGAGCCAGAGGATCAGCGTTACCTTGCCAGCAATCTATTAGCCTTTTTTCGCCGGGATTACCGGAAGGTTGCCCAGTTGCATATTGACTCAGGCTGGGTTCCAAAAAATACCAAAGTTGGTGAATTAGAAGCGGCAATAAGAACGGTTTGTGAGCCGATTTTTGAGAAACCACTGAAAGATATTTCATTTGGTCAATTGCTGGTCAGGCTTTTCCAGACAGCCCGGCGTTTCAATATGGAAGTGCAACCACAGCTGGTGTTGCTGGAAAAAACACTGCTGAATGTCGAGGGGCTGGGCCGACAGCTTTATCCTGATCTTGACCTTTGGAGTACTGCTCAGCCATTTCTTGAGGAGTGGATGAAAGAGCAGGTGCGTCCATCATCCGTTGTTCGCTCCTTTAAGGAGAGCAGTGCCGAGTGGCTGCTAAATGCTCCGGCACTGGCTCACCAAGCGGTAGCTAGCCTTCGACAGGTCGCAGAGCAGCAGGAACAGTTGGCCAAAATGCAGTTTGAGGCAGAAAAGCGTAATGGCAAAACACGTATGCTGGGCGCTGGAATCATGATATTAGCCGGTGGTGTGCTGTTATTTCCATCTGCTCTGGAGGGCCTCCCGGCCATGGGTATATTGTTGGGTGGCATAGGCGCATGGCTTTTGGCTCATTAAGAAAGGAACCATATCAGAAGTTGGCTAAATAGTTTTATCCTAAGTGGGAATCCTTCCTGAACTTGGTTGTCTCTCTTTTCTATAGGCTAAATAGAGCACTCTTCGGTTGCTTTTTATAAGCAGCCGAAGGGTAAGTACGGTCAAAACGGATAAAGAGCCGTAATTATTTTTTGTAAAATAACGCCCTGAATGTAGCCAATTTTCGCCAGAAGGTGGCCGAATTTCTCAAGGCAGCTTGCTTAGGCATCGAACAGATTTGCTTGCTTAAGTGGGTAATCCACTTCAATATTCTGGCATTAGCGAAAGAAATGACCTTCTGAAAAGAAGGTGAAGGAGTGATTAATGGGATTCGGTGGTATTAGTATCTGGCAGCTGCTGATTATTTTACTAATTGTTGTCATGCTTTTTGGCACCAAGAAATTGCGTACCCTTGGTAGCGACCTTGGTGGAGCCGTCAAAGGTTTCAAAAAAGCATTGAACTCGGAAGATAATGCCCAGTCTGGAGAACAGGCCAAGCCATTGGAGTCTGATCTTAACAAGACATCCAAGGAAAAGTCTCAACGGTAAGAGCAGAGAAATGTTGTGCTGGATATAGGTTTTACAGAACTGTTGCTAGTGGCAGCCATTGCACTTGTTGTGCTTGGCCCTGAACGCTTGCCTCAGGCTATCAAGGTGACAGCTTACTGGGTTGGAAAAATCCGACGCAGCTTTCAGTCTGTTAAAGAAGAGCTTGAGCGTGAAATTGGCACTGATGACATAAAGCGCCAGATACACAATGAAGCGGTGATGAAAGAGCTGAGTAAAGCTCGAGACCATTTTCAGTCAGAAATACGTGATTTGGAACAGTCTGCCAATCTAAAGTCGGAGCCTGTTCCTGAACAGCAGGCTGCTTTCTCGCCTGATATGTCAATTGCTAAAGAATCTGAAGCTGGCAGCCCCGCAAATGGTGCTGATAACCGGCAGCAGGATAGGGGTAAACTGTAGTTACAATGGCGGATCAACAGCAATCCCAGGGAAAAGATCGTGAGCAGCCACTTGTTCAGCATCTGCTTGAGCTAAGAAGCAGGGTTCTGAAAAGCCTGGTTGCGGTGCTAGTCGTATTTGCTGGCCTGTTTTATTTTGCAAACGATATTTATCTGTTTATTTCTGAGCCACTTAGAGCCCAGTTACCGGAAGGCAGCAGTATGATTGCTACGGAAGTGGCATCTCCCTTTCTTGCACCATTTAAACTGACCATTGTTCTATCGCTTTTTCTTGCTATCCCATTTATTTTGCACCAGATTTGGGCTTTTATTTCCCCAGGGCTTTATCGGCATGAAAAACGTATAGCCATTCCATTACTGGTGGCCAGTATTTTACTGTTTTATCTTGGTGTCAGCTTTGCCTATTTTGTTGTTTTTCCTCTGATTTTTTCATTCTTTACGACCGTAGGTCCAGAATCTGTGACGGTTATGACGGATATTAACCGCTATCTGGACTTTATCCTTAAACTGTTTTTCGCCTTTGGTCTGGCTTTTGAAATCCCTGTAGCAACGGTTCTTCTGGTCTGGTCAGGGGTGACAACAGTGGAAAATCTAACCAAAAAACGGCCTTATGTGGTGGTTGGCTGTTTTGTTATTGCTATGCTGCTGACACCACCGGATGTAATCTCCCAGTCATTACTGGCTATCCCGATGTGGTTGTTGTTTGAGTTTGGCATTCTGTTTTCCCGGTTTGTCAGCAAATCCTGAATGTGTTGATGCCGGGCTGCCCGGGGGTTATGCAAGTGTGTTTAGCGTTAGCTGACAGGAATAAGCCTGTGAGCTAAATTTAAGCTAAAGGGTACACATTTTTCAGGGAGGAAGTATGTCTTACCCAAATAATCAGGGCATTGTGGGTGAGTCGTCAGACAGCTCTCCATTTAACCCGCCAGTTGATATGGTACTAAGCAGCCTGTCATTATTGTTGACCGATCCAGAATTTGCCAACCTGGAAGTGATTATGATGGGCGAGTTTGAAGAAATTGATGACTTGCGGGCAGAAATTTTGGTCAATAGTGGCAAATTCTCGACTTACGCTCTCAACCGGATTCTTGAGGATATAGACCGAGTTGTCGATGACTACCGTAGAGGGGCGGCCTTACCTTAGGGATTGTCCTGGTTGTTTCTCTCCTGTCTTTGTCAGAACTGTATTTTTATCCGTAAACCATAGACAATCACCGGGTTATTTCTGGTGATTGTTTTTGTTGTCGAATGAATCTTCTATTATTGCACCCCTGCGACTTTTTTGGTGAATCCCTGGTCAGGATTGAGGCGCGGCGTTTTCAGCATATTCAGGATGTCCATAGGGCTCAGGTTGGTGATAGCCTGAAGGTTGGCATAGTAGGTGGACTCGTTGGTTTGGGTGAGATTGTTCGGCTGGAAAAGAATTTTGTAGATATTTCTGTTGAGCTCACTGATCCTCCTCCTCCAGCTTTGCCCTTGACGGTCTTGTTGGCGCTACCCAGGCCCAAGATGCTGAAACGTTGTCTACAGCACCTGACTGCATTGGGGGTAAAGAAGATTGTGCTGTTAAATAGCTACCGGGTAGAGAAAAGTTTCTGGCAGTCACCCTGGTTAAAAGAAGAAAAAATACACGAGCAACTACTGCTGGGGCTGGAGCAGGCAAAAGATACGGTGCTGCCAGAAGTGATTCTGGAAAAACGGTTTAAACCCTTTGTGGAAGACCGACTACCAGAGATGGTCGAAGGTAAGAGAGCGTTGGTCGCTCACCCTATTGGAGGGAAAGGTTGTCCAAGAAGTTTGGATGAGCCATCCGTGCTGGCAATTGGGCCTGAGGGAGGGTTTATTCCCTATGAGGTAGCCAAGCTGGAAGAGGCTGGATTTGAGGCTATTAATCTTGGACCGCGGATCCTTCGTGTGGAAACCGCTGTTACTGCATTGGTTAGCAAGCTTTACGATTGATTGTCGAAGGAGTATCTTGAAGTGAGAAGCCGTTTCCGTTAATGGGAAATAGTGGGTCATTTAATGACAGGCATAAAGGGATTTATTGCCGTATTCATTCGTGTGTGGCTAGCTGGCGCAGTGCTGCTATCAGTTGCATCACAGGCCATAGCGATGGGAAAAGAGGTTCTGCTTGATGAGCTTTATGAGCAGGCCGAGCTAGAGCGTCAGCTACACTGGATAAAAGCCAGTATGACGCTGGACTATTCAGAGTACAGCCTGCCGGATCCGGTGCTTGATACTGTGAATCAGGTTGTTCGTGTCCGATACAGCCCTGCTTTTTTCAGGGTTTCTATGCTCAATACCCTGGATGAAGCCCTGACGGTAGAAGAGCTGCTAATACTGGTCGAATGGTATAACTCCCCCCTTGGCAAAAAAATTCTGAGACTGGAAAGTCAGGCGAATAATCCCATCAATGCCCAGCGTATCCAAACCTATATTGATGAAAAACTCTCCCGGCAACTACCGCGTTCGAGCCGCACAGAATTAATTGAAGAGTTAATGCTGGCTCTTGATGTTGTTGAGCACGGCACTGAGCTGGCAGCAACAGCATCCATTGGCGCTCAGCGTCTATTAAGGGAAGTGATGCCGGTTTTGGATGGTCGTCAGAACCGCCCGTCACAGGTGCAAAAGGCTCAGGAAAAGCCGGCTATTCGTCGAGCCATGTCTGAGCGGATGAAGAGTATCCTGTTTTTTACCTACCGCAGCCTTTCTGACCAGGAAATCCGTCGTTATCTCGATTTTGCCCGAAGTACTGCTATGCAGAACTTTCAGCGTGGTCAGGTGCAGGCAATGGCCAGAATGTTGTAGCTCACGTATATTATTGACGATGTTGCTTGTTAAACTCTTGTCGTAATTGCATGAGATTTTTTCTTGCCTGTGCTTGGGTGTCTTTGAAGGATTCTCCGGACAATAGTTCTCTTTTTTTTTCGTTATAACGTTTTTCTAAAAAGCCCTGCTCGGGTTCAAGAATAAATGCATTAGGTGAATTTGGCTTTGGTTTGGCCAGCCAGTATTCCCCTTTATTTAATGGTGACTGTACAACAAAGACTGTTTTTCCTTGTTCGTTGAGATGCCGGTAAACATCAAATGATTGCTGTCCTGATTCCTCATGATGATAGCCCTCTGCTGAAAAGGGAGTTAGGTCAAGAGTGTGTGGGTTAGCTACTCTGATGGACTGAAAGTTTTTTGGACGCCCCTTTATTGACCCTGTTTCATCGGTTTTGTGAAAGGATGCTTTATGGGTTGCTCTCTCATCATCATAAACTTCTGATTCATCAATAATGTGAGGTGCTTTTGCTGTATAGCATTCGTGTAAATGGCATATTATGGCAGCAACTTTTGTTTTATTGTTTAAATAGTCAATTAATTCGCCTTCATTGATACTTAAATGTTTTGTTATAGCTGCTATCGTTTTTCTGGATGATATATCTATTAGGGGTGTATCTTTTTTTAGCCATAACTGTGTTATGCTGCCGTTATCTTTATGTCCAAAATAAATGGCAGCTTTTTCTGGGTTGGTTGTTAAATATAAACCTTTGCCGTATGCTTCCCCACCATAGTTTATCAACCCTGGTTTGAATGCTTCTTTTGTTTTAAGCATATTTCTTGTGATTTTTGAGTCTGTATCAAAAAAACCCCCTCTATATAAAGGAGTTTGTGGATTCCACTTTGGGCATTGATCTGATTGGCAAAATTCCAGAAGTTTTTTATCAAGGATCATTAACTGGTGTAGATTTCTTGAAATGTCAGAAACTGTTTTAATGTTATCTCTTAGTTTATTTGGGTGAGATGAGAATCTTTTATCTGTTTTTAGCTTTTGGTCTAGGCTAATCCCTCGTTCTCTTAAATCAACAAGAGTAGCTATTGTCTCTTTTTCAAATTGTTTATCTGAAACTTGATTGGCTTTTATGCCTCGATGCTCAAATCGAGCTGAAACCAATTCAGTTAGAGCTTTTCGAGCGATTCTACTATCAATAACTGCTCCAGCTAGTAGGCGGGTTTCTAATATTCCCTGGTCTTCGCTATTTTCTGTAAAAGAGGAATCACTTGGTGTTTCAACGCTGACCTCTTCATTAGAAAGTAATTCCTCAAGACTACCTAGGGAGTTTTGGGAAAGGTCTAAATCTTCACTGTTTTCGCTGTAAAAACCTGAGTCAGAGTCGTAGTCGTCGTCAGTATCTTCGGAAGATTCAAAGAAATAGGGTTTAACTGGAACAGTTTTAATCAACCTTTCAGCGAGTCCTTCAGGGTTAACAATAAAGTCAAAGTCTGTAATCGATTCGTCGAAAATAGTCTGCATTTTATTGACCAGTTCACCATCAGCCATTTTTTCGAACTGTATTGGGTCTCTTAGGAACTGGTTCACTCTCTCGTTTTCGGTTTCAGGTATAGAGCGGGTGACTTTTCTTCCTCCTCAGCTACCTTCTACTTCCATCATGCTAGCAGGGCTATCATCATGCTGACTCTGTTCTAATACACCTATCATAACATCTCGAATTTTGTGGTAGGTCATAGTTATGATTTAAAGTGTTAAGACTTGTTCTATCTTCGGCCAAGCGTGAAGGAGTTGAAGAGCTGTAATTTTCAACAGCCAGACTCAAGTTATTGTTATGCGGCTCTTTAGTGAGGCTGGGTATGGCTATTACGTCATATCCTGAGGGTCAATATCAATACTCCAGCGAATGTGTTTTGGGAGTTTTTTTTCTTCCAAATGCTGTAGTAGAAAGTTGATGGCGTTGTGGATACCTGAACGCTGTGGCGATTGAATCAATAGTTGCCAGCGAAAACGACCCTGTCTTTTTTCCATCGGTGCGGGAATTGGCCCAAGTACCCGAAAGCTGCCTGAAATACCTAGGGATAAAATAGATTGCCTGAGTACGTGCAGCAAATTTTCACACTCCTTTGAGTGGGCTGACTCGGCTCTGACCATCGCCAGGTATTCTGTTGGTGGCAGTTTTAATGTAACCCGATCCTGTAATAGTGACTCTATAAACAGCGTGTAATTTTTGGTTGCTAGTGTCTGTAATGCGCTGTGTTGTGGGTTATAGGTTTGAATAACGACCTGACCCGGTCTATCACCTCGACCTGCCCTGCCAGCAACTTGAACGATAAGCTGGCCTGTGCGTTCAACACCTCGGAAATCGGAGCTGAATAGTCCAGCATCAGCATTTAGCACAATAACCAGTGTTACTGCGGGGAAGTGGTGGCCTTTGGCCAGCATCTGGGTGCCTAGCAGGATACAGGGTTCACCACTGTTGATCGTATCGAGGAGGTTGTCCAGAGCATTTTTTTTACGGGTAGAGTCGCGGTCAATTCGGATTACCGGATAGCCTGGAAATAACTGACCTAGCGTTTGTTCTGTGCGTTCTGTGCCCTGGCCTGCAGGTTGAATGTTAGTACTTTGGCATGAGGCGCACTGATTAGGTATCGTTTTTTGGTAGTCACAGTGATGGCAGTGCATATGAGGTGGATGGCGGTGAATAGTCATATGAGCATCACAGTGAGGGCAGTCAATGACTGTGCCGCAGTCATGACAGATTACAGAAGGTGCATAGCCCCGGCGGTTTAGAAAGACCATAACCTGATTGCCATTAGCCAACTGGGTGGCTATCCGGCTTATCAAATCGACTGCCAGCCCATCTTTCTTATTTTGTTGGCGCATATCCAGAAGCTCTATTTTTGGGGGGCTGGCTTCGCCTGCACGCTTTCGTAATTTGAGATGTTGAAAGCGCCCGCTAACAGCATTGTAAAAAGTTTCTAATGAAGGGGTTGCTGAGCCCAGAACAATTGGGCAACGAGCTTGCCTAGCTCGGTAGATAGCCAAGTCCCGAGCGTTATATCGAAGGGTGTCCTGCTGCTTATAGGAAGCATCGTGTTCCTCATCAACAATAATTAGCCCCATGCTTGGCAAGGGAGTAAATACCCCTGATCGGGTGGCAATAATAATTCCTGCTGATTCTGTAGCAGACTGGTACCATCCTTTCAGCCTTTCTCCATCGCTGAGGCCTGAGTGTAAACAGGTGACAGGGGTATTAAAACGTCGTTTAAAACGCCCTACTGTTTGCGGGGTTAGCCCTATCTCAGGAACAAGCACCAGTGTTTGCTTCCCCGCAGCGAGAGCTGCGGCAATAGCTTGTAAGTAAACTTCTGTTTTTCCGCTGCCTGTAATGCCATCTAACAGGAAAGGTTGATAAGAGCCTAAGTGTTCCAAGAGTCGATCCAGAGCAAACCGTTGTTCCGGGTTCAGGGAGAAAGCCTGCTCTTTAGTGATTGCTTTGCTGGTCTTGAAACTGATCGGTTTGGTCTCTGTTTCAGAGCATGTCACTAAACCTTTATCATCCAGATTTTTCAGTATGTTTTTCTTAATACCTATCTCTTTCAATTCTTGTTCACTGACAGAGAGGTTGCTGCTGCTATTAAGCAGTAGTGCTGTTTCGAGCTGTTTGCGAGAACGTTGGAGTTGTTGCTGTTGTTCGCTGGTCAGTGGCTGGTATAGCGACCAATAGATTGTTTTGGTTATTGGTAGCTGCTTTCCTTGCCGAAGAGCCTTGGGAATAGCCTGCATGAAGGTTTCACCGAGGCTGTAGTGATAATAAGTAGAGGCCCAGCTGCAAAGCTGCATGATGTCTTCCGAGATGATCGGGGTCTCGTCCAGAACGCGAATGACAGCTTTGAGTTTCTCATGGCTGACAGAGCTGTACGCAGAAGTCGATACAATGATTCCAATCATCTGCCTGCGGCCAAAAGGTATCAGTACTCTTGTGCCTTTTTGCAGTAATTTCAGTTCATGGTTTTCAGGGGGAAGATAGTCAAACAAACGCCGTAAGGGAGAAGGGATAGCGACCTGAATATAAAGGGGATTCTGCTGCCTCGTGGCAGAAGGGACTGGCGTGTTGGCTTTCATTTTTAATAACAGACTCCGGGCTAGTTATAGAGTCTAACCGCTTGGCAAGTGATAGGACAGACTGATATGAGTTTATTGGTCTAAGTTATTTGTTTGGCTGACAGACTCTGGTATTATTCGCCCTCTTTTTTGTCGGCTCGGGGATATATGCTCCGGTTGCCGGTGAATATCAGTGTACGGTGCCTTTATCCTATAAGGTGAGGTGGCGGTGCACGTTACAGTATGAGGAATACTCAATGAAGCCGGAAATCCATCCTAACTACCAAGACATCACTGTTTCCTGCAGCTGTGGAAACAAGATTCAGACTCGTTCTACTCTGTGCAAGGACCTGAGCATTGAAGTTTGCTCTAAGTGCCATCCTTTCTACACTGGTACTCAGAAGGTAATGGATACTGGCGGCCGTATCGAACGCTTCAACAAGCGTTTCGGCAAGCTCAGCGCTCGCAAGTAAGAGTCAAAAGCTCGAAAAAAAAGCGTCTGTATTACAGGCGTTTTTTTTTGTCTGAATAATTTGTCCAGTCAATCGATGCATAACAGAACCAGGTTGTTATTAAATAGAGTAACCCTGCCAGCCAGGCTGCTTTCGCTGCCTGTTTAGCACTGTTTATATCTGTAAATATACTTTGGTGATTAACATTATTACGCTTGTTCGTCTTTTCTGCATCGGATATTCTGCATTTTTAACCCGTTCACATGGTTACCGCCAAATAATATGTCCAAGGATATGAAACAAGCCGCTTTGGATTATCATGCCAAGCCAAAGCCCGGAAAAATTTCTATTGAATTAACCAAGCCCGCTGAAACAGCAAACGACCTTTCCCTGGCATATAGTCCGGGAGTTGCAGAGCCGGTCAGAGAAATCGCCGCCAATCCTGAAAATGCTTACAAATATACCGGTAAGGGCAACCTGGTTGCAGTGATCAGTAATGGCTCGGCGATTTTGGGGTTGGGTAACCTGGGAGCATTGGCCAGCAAGCCTGTAATGGAAGGTAAGGCACTGTTATTCAAACGGTTTGCCGGTGTTGATTCCATTGATATTGAGGTGGAATCAGACAGCCCTCAGGCTTTTATCGATACTGTTAAGCGTATTTCAGGTACTTTTGGTGGCATTAATCTTGAGGATATCAAGGCACCTGAATGTTTCGAGATTGAGCGTTGCCTGATCGAAGCCTGTGATATCCCTGTCTTTCATGATGACCAGCACGGAACTGCGATTGTGACGGCGGCAGGTATGTTGAATGCGCTTGAGATTGCCGGTAAAAATATCGAAGAGGCTAAATTAGTCTGCCTGGGTGCAGGGTCTGCAGCTATCTCTTGTGTTAAGTTGCTGATCAGTTGTGGCTTTAAACCCGAAAATATTTTGATGCTGGACAGTAAGGGTGTTATTCACAAGGAGCGAAAAGATCTCAATCAGTATAAGGCATTGTTTGCTGTCGATACCGATTGTAGAACCCTTGATGATGCCATTGACGGTGCTGATGCATTTCTAGGGGTGTCTGGCCCTAACCTGCTGTCTCCAGAGCAACTCAAAAAGATGGCTGACAAGCCTATTGTTTTTGCTTGTGCAAATCCTGATCCTGAAATCCGTCCGGAGCTGGCGAAAAATACTCGCTCTGATGTGATTATGGCCACTGGGCGTTCTGATTATCCGAATCAGGTAAACAATGTTCTGGGCTTTCCTTTTATATTTCGTGGTGCCCTTGATGTCAGGGCCAGCAGAATTAATGAAGCGATGAAGATTGCGGCAGTTAATGCCATCAGAACACTGGCTAAAGAGTCTGTACCTCAGGAGGTAAGGGATGCTTACAACGGTATAGAGCTGTCATTTGGCCCAGAATACATTATTCCAAAGCCAACAGATCATCGCTTATTGGGCGTGGTTTCTGCTGCTGTAGCACAAGCAGCTGTTGATTCTGGTGTTGCCAGAGCTGAATATCCTGCTCATTACCCGCTAAATTCTCTGGATGATATTTGATTGATATTGCCACAAGGATTAAATAAAAAGGGGCGTTAAGCCCCTTTTTTGTGAAGTTCTTTATCAGAATAGCTCTTTTGGTGAGAAGGATTGCTCTATGTTATTGATAATAGGTTCTTCCTCTTCACCTGCAGATTTGGGCGCGTATTCTTTCCTGAAGATTTCAAATATAGAGCTTTTGTCACTCTGTCTGGATAGCTTCCCTGTTTTTGGATTGATTTTCAGGGTCACCATCCCTTCAGGTTGAGGCAGTTTGCGTTCAGGTTTGCCTTTCAGGGCAGTTCGCATGTACTCAAGCCATATGGGGAGAGCTGCATTAGCACCGTATTCCCATCGTCCCAGTGTTGAATAGTTGTCCATTCCAACCCAGACACTGGTTAATACATCCGGGTTAAAGCCGACAAACCAGGCATCTTTATTGTCATTGGTCGTTCCTGTCTTGCCACCAATATCATGCCTTCCGAGGGCTTTTGCCCGTCGGCCAGTACCATGCCAGATAACATCATTCATAATGTCATTGATAATGTAATTAACCCGGGGGTCCATGATCTGTTTGGCTATAGGCAGTGGGCTATGGGCATCGTCCTGGCTCCCTTCAATTGTCATTGGAGCTTCTGTCAATAGAGTGCTTTCTTTGCTTGAGTTTTGTTGCTCAACAGTATCTGTAGCGATGACAGGATCTTCATCCTCTGGTTTGCAGTCACGACAAACAGTGTCAGGTTCAGATCGATAGACGGTATCTCCCATCACCTCAACCCTGTCAATAAGGTAGGGCATTATCTTATAGCCACCGTTGGCGATAACAGCATAACCTTTAGCTAGGTCTATAGGGGGCATAGAGACATTGCCCAAAGCCAGCGACAGGTTCCTGCTAAGGGCTTCCTCTTGGAACCCTAGACTAGTCAGATATTTGATGGTTCTATTGATGCCTGTTTCTCGCAGTAAGCGGATGGATATCAGGTTGCGAGAGCGATATAGCCCCTCCCTGAGTCTCATTGGGCCATTAAAACGCATATTGTCATTGTTAGGCCGCCATGCATCCTCAAGCCCATCATCCTCAAAGACAATGGGAGCATCGTTGATAATGGTGGCCGCTGTCATTCCATTTGCCAGAGCTGAGGCATAAACAAATGGTTTAAATGCTGAGCCTGCTTGTCTTACAGCCTGGGTGGCTCTGTTATACATGCTGTCATAAAAATTAAAGCCACCAACCAGAGCCAGTATGGCGCCGTCATTTGGATGAATAGAGACAAGAGAGGACTGTGCGGCAGGTTCCTGACTGAGGCGGTACATTCCATCAGGCATTTTTCGGACCCAGATTAGGTCGCCTGGTTGGAGGATATCTGATGCAGCTTTTGGGGCATAGCCAAAAGCATTTACATTAATATACTTTTTAGCCCAATTGAGGTTTTCCCATTCAATCTGATCGCGTTGTCCATTTTTCAGAAGAATGCCAACTTTTTTCTCTTCCACATCAGTAACAACAGCTGGGGTCAATACACTGACGGAACGGGTTTGGTTCAGAGCTTCCAGCCAGTCATTCTCTGTTGTAGCACCATGCTCAATAAGGTTGCTGAGAGGACCGCGATAACCATGGCGTTCGGTATAAGCCATAAGGCCGTTAATCACTGCTGCGTTGGCTGTTTCCTGAAGTTCGCCGCTAATTGTGGTGTAGACTTTGAATCCTTCTGTATAGGCTTCTGGCCCAAAGCGCTCAACCATTTCCTGTCTAACCATTTCAGCAACATAGGGTGCCTGCAACTCTATCTTGGTGCCATGGTATTTAGCCGTGACCGGCTGGAAAATAGCCTCTTCGTACTCATCTTCAGATATGTATCTCAGCTCTTTCATTCGCCCTAGAATCCAGTCTCTGCGCAGTATGGCTCGATCTGGATCATTGATGGGGTTATAGCGGGAGGGAGCTTTGGGCAGGCCGGCTATCATCGCCATTTGTGCCAGGGTTAATTCATTGACTGATTTGTCATAATACACATGCGCTGCAGCTTCAATGCCGTAGGCTCGGTTACCCAAGTAGATTTTATTAAGATAAAGCTCAAAGATTTCGTCTTTATCCAGCTCCTGCTCTATTTGCAAGGCAAGGAGTATTTCATTGAATTTTCTGGAAAAAACCCGTTCATGTGAAAGGAAAAAGTTTTTTGCCACCTGCATCGTGATGGTGCTGCCTCCAGATTGGATGCGGCCAGTAGTAATAAGCTGTACAGCTGCACGCATCAACCCGATGAGGTCGACACCAGGGTGTGTGTAAAAGCGGTCATCTTCTGCTGCCATAAAGGCATAAACCAAGTGGTTTGGCAGAGTTTCAAATTTTATTGGCTGTCGCCGCTTTTCTCCAAATTCAGCAATTAATTTGTCACCCCTGCTATACACTCTCAAAGGCGTTTGCAGGTGTACATCCTTAAGTGACTCTACAGGTGGCAGCGTTGGGCTAAGATATAAGTATGCACTAGCGCTAATGACGAGCATGCCGCTGACTGATGCCAGGGTGATCCAGGCAAAAAAACTTAACAGTTTTACCGATCGTTTCATGAAGTGACGA
The DNA here is from genome assembly GCA_965224475.1 of Endozoicomonadaceae bacterium. Classification (GTDB taxonomy): domain Bacteria; phylum Pseudomonadota; class Gammaproteobacteria; order Pseudomonadales; family Endozoicomonadaceae; genus Endonucleibacter. Next base: position 257,389 of record CBDCZK010000010.1, read on the forward strand.
TTTCCTACCAGGGCAGAGGCACTCAGCTAGTCATGAATAAGGCTGCATATGCCATCTTTGTCGATTCCAGAGTGTCATTATAAGGGGTATTAAGATATTCCCCTATCATTGCGTAAATGATGATTCTAATATTAAATGAAAATTAGGGTTCTTATAACTGATAAAAAGGAATTGATCAGTGTTTGGACTGTTAAACAGCAAGATAAAGAAACTTCTAGGCGTTGATATCAGTTCAACGTCTATCAAGCTCATTGAGTTGAGCTGTAATGATGGTACATACCGCATAGAGGCCTATGGCACTGAACCTCTACCGGAAGGTGCTGTTGTTGAAAATAATATCCAAGACCTCGAAGTTGTTGGAACGGCAATAAAAAAAGCCCTGACTCGATCACGTTCAAGCCTCAGGGATGCCGCTGTTGCTGTTTCTGGAGCAGCCGTTATAACGAAGATGATTGATATGGACGCATCTTTGAGTGACAGCGAAATGGAGTCCCAGATTGCTGTGGAGGCTGATCAATATATCCCTTACGCCCTCGATGAAGTAGCCATTGACTTTGAAGTGCAGTCCCTGGATTCAGATAATCCTGAAAGGGCTGAGGTTTTATTAGCTGCCTGCAGGCGGGAAAATGTCGAGCTCAGGGAGGATGCCCTGAGTGTGGCTGGGCTTAAAGCGGCAATTGTTGATGTTGAGGCCTTTGTTATGGAAAGGGCCTTTGAGTTGTTGGATGGACAGCTGCAATTGTCAGCTGAAAGCCCCCTGGTTGCTATTGTTGATATTGGTGCGACAACAACATCACTCAATGTTTTGCATAAAGGCAAAACCATTTATACCCGTGAACAGTTATTTGGGGGACAGCAGCTGACTGATGAAATTCAACGCCATTATGATCTCGTTCCGGTAGAAGCTGAAAAAGCCAAAAAACAAGGAGGGCTCCCAGACGACTATGAAGCTGAAGTACTGAGTCCCTTTAAAGAAGCCGTTGTTCAGCAAGTATCCAGATCGTTGCAGTTTTTTTACTCTTCAAGTGAGCATAATCATGTAGATGCGATTGTATTAACTGGGGGAAGTGCCTCTATAAGCGGGCTTGCGGCTGTGCTTGAGCAGCAGCTTGGGACTACGACTATTTTGGCGAACCCATTTGCCAATATGTCTGTGGCCAAAAAGGTCAATGCCAAGCAACTGGCTCAAGAAGCACCAACGTTGATGATCGCCTGCGGCTTAGCAATGCGAGGTTTCGACTGATGGCAAAAATCAACCTGCTTCCTTGGCGGGAAGAGCTTAGAGAACAGCGTAAGAAGATTTTTGCTGCCGTTTGGGGTTGTACCGTTTTATTAGCTGGAGCCATTATATTTGTCAGCGATCTTTTTATTAGTGATTTGGTTGATAGCCAGCAGCGTCGTAATCAGTATTTGCAAAATGAAATTAACGTATTGAATAAGAAAATTGCAGAAATTAAAAATATCAAAGAAAAAAAAGTAATGCTTCTGGAAAGAATGGCGGTTATCAATGGCTTGCAAGGAAACCGGCCTGTTATTGTTAGAGTTTTTGATGAGTTGGCCAGAATTGTTCCAGAAGGTGTTTATTTTAAAACACTTACCATTAATAACGATGTGTTAAGTATGGTTGGCGTTGCTGAATCCAATAACCGGGTTGCAGCAATTATGCGGAAAATTGATTCGTCACCATGGTTTGCTGAGCCAAATTTAACGGCAGTCAGAAAAATCAATGAAGATGGCGAGCGCCTTAATGAATTCGATCTGACTTTCAGAAAAGCCAGTCCTGATGAGGAGGGCGATACATGAGTTTGTCCGAATCTCTGAAAAAACTGAGTGAAATTGATTTTAACGAGATTGATTTTGAAAATATTGGGGATTGGCCACCTGCATTTAAAATAATCGTTTGTGTGCTTAGTTTTATTATTGTTTGTGCTCTCGGTTATCAGTTACATATCACCGATTTAAAAAGTAATTATGAAAGGGCTTATGCAAGAGAAGGTGAATTAAAAGAACAGTTTAGAGTTAAAGCATTTCAAGCAGCAAGTTTGGATGCTTATAAAAAGCAAATGGCAGAAATGGAAGAGCATTTTGGCAAATTGGTAAGGCAGTTGCCTGAAGATACCGAGGTTCCTGGGTTACTCGATGATATTACTTATACCGCAAGAGGAGCAGGGTTACAGGTAGAACATATCCGATTACAGCCAGAAAACAGTAACGAATTTTATATTGAACTTCCTATAAGCATTATGGTTCGGGGCACCTATCATGATTTTGGCAACTTTGTAAGTGGTACAGCTGCACTACCCAGGATTGTGACATTGCATGACTTATCCATTAAGCCTCATGGCGAAGAGGGTAAGTTAACCATGAACATTATTGCCAAAACCTATCGTTATAACGATAAGGGAGTGAAGCAATGAGGTGGTGCTATCCGTTTCTTTTAATAGGAATAATATTTTTGGCAGGTTGTTCTGGCAATAGTGGAAACGGTGACCTTGATGCGTTTATGACTGATATAAAATCCAAGCCAGCCGGAAAAATTGAACCAATTCCTCCATTTGAGTCTTATGAGTTATTTACATACGGTGCATCTGGCATGCGCAGTCCGTTTGAGCGCCCAAAGCAGGCCATGTTGAAAAAGAGGATTGAAAATGGCATTAAACCTGACCCTAACAGGGTTAAGGAGTATCTCGAACAGTTTGATATTGCCTCTTTCTCGATGGTTGGTTCGATCAGTAATGATGTTGGCTTATGGGGACTTATTCGGGGACAAGATGGTATCTATCGTGTCAAAGTCGGTGATTATCTAGGTCGAAATCATGGCCGTATCACCCATATCGATGATCAGGAAATTCAGCTGGTGGAAATCATGCCGGTTGGGCCTCAGCTTTGGGTGGAAAGACAAAGACGCATTCCCCTCACAGAAAATAGTGAGAAATAACAAGCCCTGAATCGCTATTCTCTTGCCTTTTCCTTACTTAAATAACCACTGGTTTCTGTTTCATCCATTGTGAATAGCCGCTTTAATTTTTTCTGGTTGTGCCGATTAAACACTGCAATCCTCCATGTCTTAATGGGTAAGCTATATGAATAATAAGCCCGGCCAATATCTTAGTGTTGTTCGTTTTGTCATGCTTGGTATATGTGTGTGGCAGTCATCGTCAGCGCTTGGCAGGGTACTTATTGATATGGAAGCAGCCACCAAACCGGATGGGTTGGTAGAGTTAAGATTGGCTTTTGATGGCCCAGCTCCAGAACCAAGAGGATATAATATTGAGCAGCCGCCGAGGGTCTCTATTGACCTGCCTGATACCACCAGTGGTTTACCAAAGTACAATGAATTGGGGTTTGATGTTGCACGAAGTGTTACTGTGCTGGAGGCAGGAAATAGAACCCGCCTAGTTGTAAACCAAAAGGTGCCAACCTCATTTGCCAGCAGGCAAGATGGTAATTTGCTTTATATCCTTATTGGTGGTGAGGGGAAAGCAGCTAACCAAGAGGCTACAACTGCGACTAGACAGAGATACACACCAGGGCTGGCAGCTGCTTACGGTGTTTCACCCACATTGGAAAGAGCGACTCAAGGTGAGATTAGCCTGATAGATTTTCAACGGGGTGAAGAGGGTGAAGGAAATATTGTTATTACGCTTTCCAACGCCAATATGCCAATGGATATTAATGAGGTGGCTGGGCGAATAAAGCTGAAGTTTCAGGGAGAGGTTCTTCCAGAACGACTCAGGAATCGCCTGGATGTTATCGATTTTGCCACGCCTGTTAAATATATCGATGCACGGGTCGAAGATGGCAATGCGGTTGTCATTATTGAGCCTAAACCAGGCTACGATTATTTGGCCTATCAGGCAGATAATCAATTAACAATAAGTGTTAAGCCGCAGGCGAGCAAAGGCTATGTAAAGAAGCGGAAAGGGCCTACCTATAAAGGTGAAAAATTGTCCCTTAATTTTCAGAATATTGAAGTCAGAGCTGTTTTACAGCTGATTGCTGATTTTACCAGCCTGAATTTAGTGGCTTCTGATACGGTAACCGGTCAGGTAACGCTTCGGCTGCAAAATGTTCCCTGGGATCATGCGCTGGATATCGTGCTTAAAGCTAAAGGGCTGGACAAACGTCTTACAGGGAATGTCTTAACCGTTGCGCCAGCAGAAGAAATTGCAGCCAGAGAGAAACAGCAACTGGAAAATGAGAAGCAGATCCGGGAGTTGGCCCCAGCCTATACCGACTTAATTCAGATTAACTATGCTGATGCCAAGGATATTGCCAAGGTACTGGCTGGAGAGGAAGGTGAAAGCTTGTTGACAGACCAAGGCTCAGTGCAAGTGGTAGAGCGTACCAATAGTCTTTTGGTAAAAGATACCCAGGCTAAATTGGATGAGATCAGGGAACTACTTGAGCAAATTGATATTCCCGTCAGACAGGTTTTAATAGAGGCTCGAGTGGTAACGTTAAGTACCAGCTACAGAAAAGAGCTGGGGGTAAAGTGGACCGGTGGTGTTACCAACTCAAGTGAAAACCGCTTTATTTTTGGCGGTGGTCGAGGTACTGATATCAAATTTAGTGAAGACGCTGCTCGGCTCGATGGGGATTATGACTTTAATATGGGGGAACTGAAAACCAGCTTTACTGGTGAGAATGTATTTACCGATCTGAGTATTGCTGATACAACAGCTGCCGCTCTGGGTATTGGTTTTGCTACGAATGGTACACTTCTTAATCTTGAATTATCAGCCTTGCTCAGCGATGGTGGCGGTGAGGTGGTTTCTCAGCCAAAAGTGATTACTGCAGACAAACAAACTGCACTTATTAAAGCGGGTAAGCAGATACCCTACACGGAGGCATCTTCCAGTGGTGCTGCAACAGTGTCATTTCAGGATGCTGTGTTATCACTTGAAGTGACCCCTCAGATCACTCCTGAAGGACGAGTCATCATGGATATTAAAGTGACCAATGATGACTCTACAGAAACCGCTGCTAATGGTGTTCCAATTATCGACAAAAACGAAATCACAACTCAGGTATTGGTGGATGATGGTGAAACGGTCGTGCTTGGTGGCGTCTTTAAGCAGACTAAAACCAAAAGAGTCGATAAAGTACCGGTACTTGGTGATATTCCCTATGTGGGGTCTTTATTCAGAAGAAAGACAAATAAAGACGAAAAAAGTGAGTTGATGGTCTTTATTACGCCAAGGGTTGTTTCAGAAGACTTTGTTTTACGTTAAAAAAGCCTTTTTTCGTAATTTGCCATTTTATCCGACCATTATAGCCGCGCTATTTTCTATAGTTGTTCCCTCTTTTTCTCATGGTTGCTTACCTGAATGTTGTCAGATGACAGTGCTATGCGCTAGGCTCGGTTGACCAGGGCTGGATGTCAGGCTGATAGAACAAATGCTGTTGAACAATATCTATCTTGTAGGTCCTATGGGGGCCGGGAAAACGACCATAGGACGAATGCTTGCCAGAGATTTGAACTTACCTTTTCTTGATACGGATCATGAGGTGGAAGCTCGTAGTGGTGCTGATATTCCATGGATCTTTGATAAGGAGGGAGAGGATGGTTTCAGGTTGAGGGAGTGTCAGGTTGTTGAAGAACTTTGCTCCCAAAGAGGCATCGTTATGGCGACAGGTGGGGGCGTAGTGAAAATGGAGGATAACCGGAGGCAGCTTTGCACAAACGGTTTTGTTGTTTATCTCTATGCCCCTGTCTCAGTGCAGCTTGAACGAACGGCTAAAGATAAAAGACGCCCTCTATTACAGCGTCCTGATCGTGAACAGGTGCTGGCAGCTCTTCTGGAGGAGAGGGATCCTCTTTACCGGGGGATTGCTGATCTGGTACTTGATACGGAAAAATTATCACCAAAATTGGTTATTTCTGAAATTATCAGATCTGTGAACGCTGGCGGTGTGAGTAATGCTTGAATTGAATGTTGATTTGGGTGATAGAAGTTACCCTATTTATATCGGGACAGGACTATTGGTCAACCCGGAATATCTGAAGCCCTGGATTAAAGGCAAGCAGGTAGCTGTGGTGACCAATGAAACAATCGCCCCTCTGTATTTGGATCCGTTGAAAAAAGTATTAGCTGATTACGACTTGATTCAGGTGGTATTGCCAGATGGTGAGAATTATAAAACGGTGTCGACAATTGAGCAGATTTTTGACGCCCTGCTAGGGTCAAAATTTACCCGCAATGCCACGATTGTTGCTCTGGGTGGTGGTGTTGTGGGTGATATGGCAGGTTTTGCTGCTGCCTGTTATCAGCGGGGTATTGATTTTATCCAGGTGCCTACTACCTTGTTGTCTCAGGTTGACTCATCAGTGGGGGGTAAAACCGGTGTCAACCATGCCTTGGGCAAAAATATGATCGGTGCATTTCATCAACCCCGCGCTGTGATCATAGATACGGAAACATTAAATACCTTGCCAGACCGGGAGCTGTCAGCAGGTTTGGCAGAAGTAATTAAATATGGCTTGATCTGTGATAGCCCTTTTTACTATTGGCTTGAAGAGAATATTGAAGCCTTAAGAGCCCGTGATCCAGAAATACTGGCTTACGCTATTGAGCGCTCTTGTCGTAATAAAGCGACAGTTGTGGCTGCAGACGAGAAGGAGGCGGGAGTCAGGGCAACTTTGAATCTTGGTCATACTTTTGGTCATGCCATTGAAACCTGTATGGGTTATGGTCGCTGGCTTCATGGTGAGGCAGTTGCTGTTGGTATGGTGATGGCTGCAGACCTATCAGCTCGACTGGGTATGATAACCAGAGAGGATGTGGACAGGGTTACAGCCCTTCTCAAAAGAGCTGGCTTGCCGATTGATCCGCCTGTTGGCATGACGCCAGAACAGTTTCTCCAGTTAATGGCAGTTGATAAAAAAGTTGTCGATGGTCGTTTACGGCTGGTTCTGCTTGATTCTATAGGTGTAGCTGTTGTCTCTGATAGTTTTGATCATGCCCAATTACAACATTGTTTAAGTGCTTGTTGTCGTTTATAGCAATCTGCTGTAAACGCTTATTGTTCTTTTCTTTGATTTGTGCTTGCTGTTGTTGCTGTGTAAAATGGCAAGCCTTTTGCCAATAAAAGAGTCTTATAAGACTCGATAAGTCTGGCTCGGCTGGTAGTTGGCTGCATAACAAAAAATACCGCAGATCTATCAATCTGGCACCTCTGGGGGAGGGTGTAACGATGACGCGGGCCACAATAAGAATTAATTGATGAGAGAGTGCCTATGAAAGCAGGTCTGTATAATCCCGGAGAGTTCAGGGATAACTGTGGTTTTGGGTTGATAGCCCATATGGAAGGTAAAAAAAGTCACCACCTTCTACAAACTGCAATAGAAGCGCTGACCTGTATGACTCACCGTGGGGGCATTGCCGCAGATGGCAAAACCGGTGATGGCTGCGGCTTGCTCATTCAAATCCCTGATGGTTTTTTCAGAAGTGTTGTCAAGGAGCAGCTGGGTAAAACCCTGCCTGATCAGTATGCCATTGGTATGGTATTTTTTAGTCTGGACTGTGTTAAAGCCCAAGCAGCAAAAAACAGACTGGAACAGGAGCTGAAAAAACAGTCCTTAAGTATTCTCGGCTGGCGCCAGGTGCCGGTTAATAGTGGTTGTCTTGGTCCAATAGCGCAAGAGCAACTGCCAGTTATTGAGCAGGTCTTTATCAGCGCTCCTTCGGAATTTGATGAACAACACTTCTCTGCCAGATTATACATGGCAAGGCGTTATGCCAATATGGCTTTGGAGCAAGACCAGGACTTTTATATCTGTTCTTTATCAAGCAGGGTGGTCTGCTATAAAGGGCTGATGATGCCGGTTGATTTACCTACTTTCTATGAAGACCTGGGGGATGCCAGGTTTGAAACCGCTATTTGTGTTTTTCATCAACGTTTTTCCACGAACACTTTGCCCCGCTGGCCACTGGCACAGCCTTTTAGAATGTTAGCCCATAATGGTGAGATCAATACAATTATGGGTAATCGAAACTGGGCTGAAGCTCGTCGGTTCAAGTTTCATTCAGAGTTATTAGAAGGCATTGATAATATTTACCCTTTAGTTAACCGGACAGGTTCGGACTCTTCTTCTCTGGATAATATGCTGGAGATGCTGGTTACTGGGGGTGTTGATATCTACCGTGCTATTAGAATGCTGATACCGCCTGCCTGGCAAAACGTCGATACCATGGATCCGGATTTGAGAGCATTTTATGAGTATAACTCAATGCATATGGAGCCCTGGGATGGACCGGCTGGTTTAGTGATGACTGATGGTCGGCATGCTGTCTGTGCGCTTGACCGCAATGGTTTGCGTCCATCGCGCTGGGTTATTACACGCAATGGTTATCTGACAGTTGCTTCAGAGGTGGGTGTTCATGGCTATCAGCCTGAAGAGGTCGTTGCCAAGGGGCGGGTGGGGCCTGGTGAAATCCTTGCTATTGATACCAAAACCGGTGAGTTACAGCAGGCTCATGATATTGATAACAAACTTAAACAGCGCCAGCCTTATAAAAAATGGCTAAAGCGACATGCCTACCGCATGCGTGCCCAGTTTAAAGAAGATGATCATAAAATAGAGTATCTTGATTCACAGACTCTTGCTGTTTACCAGAAAATGTTTCTGGTTAGCTTTGAAGAGCGAGATCAAGTTATCCGTCCTCTAATTGAGAATGGGCAGGAAGCTGTTGGCTCGATGGGCGATGACACGCCGATGGCTGTTTTGTCGGCTCGAACGCGATCGGTGTATGACTATTTTCGTCAGCAATTTGCCCAGGTAACAAACCCGCCTATAGACCCTCTTCGTGAGTCGATAGTGATGTCACTGGAAACCTGTTTGGGTCGAGAGAAAAACCCATTTGCAGAGACACCTGAGCATGCTGCGAGGGTAATACTAAAATCGCCAATACTGTCATCAACCAAGTTTCTTAATCTGGTTAATGTGAATCACCGGCATCAGGACTTGCAAGTAGCCAGAATTGACCTGAACTATGATCCCCATATTAGCTTACAGCAAGCAATCGATAACCTTTGTAACCAGGCTGAGCAGGCGGTAAAAAAGGGTAAGGTTATCATCCACCTTTCAGATCGAGAACTGAATTCTGCTCTTCTTCCAATTCATGCAGCGATGGCCACAGGCGCTGTTCATCATCGGCTGATAGAGAAAGGCTTGCGCACAGACGCTAATATTCTGGTAGAGACAGGAACAGTAAGGGATTCGCACCACGCTGCTGTTTTGATCGGGTTTGGTGCTACGGCGATCTACCCCTATCTTGCCTATGAAGTTATTAATGACCAGGTTCGCTCTGGTGAAGTGTTGGCTGATCCTCTGGATGCTTATAAAGCTTATCGTAATGGTATTGGCAAGGGGCTTTTGAAAATTCTCTCTAAAATGGGAATTTCCACTATCGCTTCATATCGAGGGGCCCAGCTTTTTGAGGCTGTCGGGTTGGCAAAAGAGGTGGTTGACCTTTGCTTTAAAGGAGTGCAAAGCCGTATAGAGGGAGCCTGTTTCGAAGACTTCCAGAAAGAGCAGATCTTAGTTGCTGAATCTGCATGGAAAAAGAGAAAACCCATTCAACAGGGTGGGCTGCTTAAGTATGTTCATGGTTCTGAATACCATACGTTTAACCCAGATGTTGTGCAGCTATTGCAGCAGGCTGTTAAAACAGGCAATTACGATGTTTATTGCCAGTACGCAGGGACTGTCAATGATCGGCCTGTAGCAACACTGCGGGATTTGTTGGCATTGAAAGCCTCCGAAACACCACTATCCTTGGAGCAGATAGAACCGGTTTCAGCAATTACCCGACGATTTGATTCAGCTGCTATGAGCCTTGGTGCGCTGTCTCCTGAAGCCCATGAAGCACTGGCTGAAGCAATGAATCGTTTAGGCGCTCGTTCCAATTCTGGTGAAGGGGGAGAAGACTCTGCCCGCTTTGGCACCAACAAGGTTTCTAAAATCAAGCAGATTGCTTCCGGTCGTTTTGGTGTTACCCCCCACTATCTGGTGAATGCCGAAGTGCTTCAGATTAAGGTTGCCCAGGGCGCCAAACCGGGAGAGGGGGGTCAATTGCCGGGAGGTAAGGTGAATAAACTGATTGCCCGGTTGCGTTATTCTGTTCCTGGTGTGACGCTTATATCTCCTCCTCCGCACCATGATATTTATTCAATAGAAGATCTTGCCCAGCTGATTTATGACCTTAAGCAGGTCAATCCTGACGCCCTGGTATCTGTCAAACTGGTATCAGAGCCGGGGGTTGGAACCATTGCTGCTGGTGTTGCCAAAGCCTATGCTGATCTGATTACCATCTCTGGCTATGATGGGGGGACAGCTGCAAGTCCGTTGACGTCTATTCGTTATGCAGGCTCTCCATGGGAGCTGGGATTGAGTGAAGCTCACCAGACCCTTCAGGGTAATGACTTGAGAGGGAAGGTCAGACTCCAGACCGATGGTGGCATTAAAACCGGGCTTGATGTTATCAAGGCAGCCATTCTCGGTGCAGAGAGTTTTGGTTTTGGTACTGCTCCTATGGTGGCAATGGGATGTAAGTATCTGCGTATTTGCCATCTTAATAACTGTGCAACAGGTGTTGCGACCCAGAATCAGCAGCTTCGTGACAATCACTTTGCTGGTACCGTTGAGATGATTATGAATTTCTTCTCTTTTGTTGCCAATGAAGTCAGGGAGTGGTTGGCTTTTCTGGGTGTCAGGCGACTGGAAGATATTATTGGCCGAACCGAGTTAATGGAAAGGTTGCCAGGCCGGACGGATAAACAGAAGAATCTTGATCTTGCTCCTTTGTTATCCAGTTCCAATATTTCAGATGATACGCCCAGGTATTGTCAGGTGGACCATAATCCACCATTCGATCAGGGCAAGCTGGCTGAAAAAATGGTGAAAGACTGCCTACCAGCAATTGAAGGTGATGGTGGAGAGTTTAGTTACATCATTAGCAACTGTGATCGATCCATCGGTGCGCGCCTCTCGGGAGAAATTGCCAGGCGCTATGGCAATACAGGTATGGTAGACAGCCCTTTAAAGCTGTATCTAAAGGGTGTTGCAGGCCAGAGTTTCGGAGTCTGGAATGCTGGTGGGCTGGAAATGTACCTGGAAGGTGATGCGAATGATTATGTTGGGAAAGGAATGGCTGGAGGGAAGTTGGTCATAAGGCCTCCAGTGAATAGCCAATTTGATTCCAGCAAGACAGCTATTATTGGTAACACGTGTTTGTATGGTGCAACAGGCGGAAAACTCTTTGCTTCTGGTTGTGCCGGTGAGCGTCTGGCTGTTCGTAATTCGGGTGCAACAGCGGTAGTGGAAGGTGCCGGAGATCATTGTTGTGAATATATGACCGGTGGGCTTGTCATTGTTTTAGGCAAAACAGGGTATAACTTTGGTGCTGGAATGACGGGCGGGTTTGCCTATGTTCTCGATCTTGAGCGTAACTTTGTTGACCGTTATAACCATGAGCTGGTGGATATACATCGGATTGATATTGAAAATATGGAGGCTTATCAGTCGCACTTGTTGAGCATACTTGATGAGTATATTGAAGAGACGGACAGTGTCTGGGGACAGGAGATTATTGAAGATTTCTATGACTATCGCGGACGTTTCTGGTTGGTGAAGCCCAAAGCCGCCAGTCTGGACTCACTGCTGACCACTACTCGTGGAGCACCGGAATGAGGTGGCTGCTATGCTGCAGTCTGAATTGTTGGGTTAACGATAAGAATAATGATTGCTAAATGAGGTCAGGCGTATGACGCAATATACGGATCAGGGGCTTGGCAATGACTTCCAGTTTGTTGATGTGGCTCGGGAAGAACCACTGAAAAAACCTCTGCGTACCCGCAAACAGCAGTTCGTTGAGATTTATAAGCCTTATGAAGAGAAGCAGGTTAAAAGCCAGGCCCACCGCTGCCTATCCTGTGGTAACCCCTACTGTGAATGGAAATGTCCGGTTCATAATTATATCCCTGATTGGTTGAAGCTGATTTCAGAAGGCAAATTATTTGAAGCAGCGGAACTATCTCACCAGACCAATAGTCTGCCTGAAGTTTGTGGACGTGTTTGTCCCCAGGATCGCCTGTGTGAGGGCGCTTGCACTCTGAATGATGGCTTTGGTGCGGTCACCATAGGAGCTACTGAAAAATATATTACCGACACCGCCTTAGCGCTGGGATGGCGCCCCGATATGTCTCAGGTTGAATGGACTGGGAAAACAGTGGCAGTGATTGGTGCGGGGCCTGCAGGTTTAGCCTGTGCGGATGTATTGGCGCGTAATGGTGTAAAGCCTGTTGTATTTGACCGTAATCCAGAAATAGGTGGTTTGCTGACGTTTGGCATTCCTGAATTTAAGCTGGAAAAAGACGTGATGAAGCGCCGCCGGGAAGTGTTCTCTGAAATGGGGGTGACGTTCAGACTAAGTGTAGAGATCGGTAAAGATATCCATATGGAAGAGCTGCTTGATGATTTTGATGCAGTATTTATGGGTATGGGTACCTACACATCAATGAAGGGTGGTTTTCCTGGAGAAGAACTTGCAGGTGTGCATGAAGCGCTGCCATATCTTATTTCCAGTGTGAACCGAAATCTGGGTTTTGAAAAAAATCCTGAAGATTTTATCGGTTTGAAAGGTAAGCGTGTTGTGGTTCTTGGTGGAGGGGATACTGCAATGGATTGCAATCGCACGGCTATTCGACAGGGAGCGTTAACAGTCCGATGTGTTTATCGCCGTGATGAAGAAAATATGCCGGGCTCTCGTCGGGAAGTGGCTAATGCCCGCCAGGAAGGCGTTAAATTTTCCTTTAACCGCCAGCCGGTTGAGATTCTTGGTAGTGATCGGGTTGAGGGTATAAGGCTGGTTTCTACCCGATTAGGTGAGCCTGATGAGCAAGGGCGGCAGCGTCCGGAAATTATTGAGGGAAGTGAAGAAGTTATTGCAGCTGATGCAGTGTTAATTGCATTTGGCTTTCGGCCTAGCCCTGCTGAATGGTTTGAAGATCATGATATTGCTGTTGACGCTTCCGGGCGTGTCTTAATACCAGAGCAGGAAAATGGTGGTAATGTTTATAATTTTCAGACCTCTAACCCTAAAGTGTTTGCTGGGGGAGATATGGTAAGAGGCTCTGATCTGGTGGTAACGGCTATCTGGGAAGGTCGCCAAGCTGCAGAAGGTATACTGGACTATCTCGACGTTTGATCTTCAGCCTGCTTGGGCGCATGTTAATAGCTTTTTGTGCTTCTGCAGGCTTATCAACGACTCAATTCTTGTCATAGTATTGATTAGGTCAGCTCGTTTATCTTGAGATTGGCCTCGTCGAGAACCTCTTTCCCTAACTTGGTGATACTGTAAAGTTTCCGTTGGTGTCCATTCTTAACCTCTATTTCTTTGGTTATTAAACCGTCATTTTCCATTTTATGTAGTAGCGGATAGAGCGTTCCGGGGCTGATTTTGTACCCATGCTCTTTTAGATGCTCAATTAGCCAGGCTCCAAAAAAGGGTTCACGGTTTGCGTGCCTTAGTATGTGGATCTGGATAAATCCCAAAAACAGTTTGCGAAGAATTTTTTCTTTCATAACCATTGCTAATATCGTATTCTGATATCGTAGTTCGATATTGATGGGTAATCAATGGCTAATTCTACTTCGTTGATCGAGCTTAATCAGCTTAGTGTAGGCTCATCAGCCAAATGGTTATTGAGTTCTGTCTCTCTGAAAATTGAGTTTGGAGAGCATGTGGTTTTTTATGGGCCTTCTGGAGGAGGGAAAAGCACCCTGCTCAAAACCTTGTTAGGAGGTTATTGCTGGCGTCGAGGGCAGTATTTTTTTCAGCAACAGCGCATTGGTGGCAATAATATTGACAGGGTGCGTCAGGCCATGGCTTACATTCCGCAGCAGCCAGAACTTGGGCAAGGTTCGGTTAAGGAGTATTTGCAAAAACCTTTTGGCTGGCGGTGTTTTAAAAAACGCAGACTGCGACTTAATCGAATGCGTTACCTGTTTCAGCAGTTGGAGCTTGATGAAACCATACTGGAGAGATCATGCTGTCTACTTTCAGGTGGTCAAAAACAGCGTATTGCCATTATTAGGGCCTTGTTGTTGGATCGAAACATTTTGATTGCAGATGAGCCCACATCTGCACTTGATGAAAATTCCAGTAAGATGGTGCGCCAGGTTTTACTGACCGGTGATCACACAATAATCTCTTCCTCACACGACAGTGAATGGATAAAAAACTGTGATCGTCAAATAGAAATTAGCCAGGGAAAGGTTTCTGGCAGCATAAAAAGTAGCGATAAACGGTTTGTAGAGCGTGTTTAGGGGGAGTTATGGGAAACGGTGATATTTCACTATACCAGCTAACGTTATTTTACCTGTTGCTTCTTATTCCTCTGGCAAGCTTATGGGTCATGAAACTCAGGGGTGTGGTTCGTGAGCTGTTGGTGAGTGTAGGGCGGATGACTGTTCAGCTGGGGTTGATAGCGTTTTATCTCAGTTTTTTATTCAAGCTCAATAATCCTTGGATAAACCTGATTTGGCTGTTGCTAATGATCACGGTTGCCAGCTTTCATATATTGAAACAGGCAGGATTATCCAGAAAGCGTTTATTCTTTATTCCTCAGGTTAGTCTAAGTCTGGCTACCGTTTTTGTATTAGTGGCAATGCTGGTTTTGATAAAACCGGATCCATGGTATGACGCCCGTTATATAATCCCTTTGGCTGGTATGTTGTTGGGTAATTGTTTAACTGCAAATATTCTCACTCTGGAGCGATTTTACAGTATGCTCAGGAGTCAGCAGGAGGGCTATATGTCAGAGTTGCTATCCGGGGCCACTGCTTTTGAGGCCGCCAGCCCTTATCTACAGGAATCACTAAAGGCAGCACTAAGCCCGATGATTGCTTCCATGGCGACTATAGGTGTTGTTTATTTGCCAGGTATGATGACAGGCCAGATTCTCGGAGGCATTGATCCACTCACTGCCGTCGCTTATCAGATTATGATTATGGCCGGGATTGCAATCAGCACTATTCTGTCAGCAATACTCAACATTCTGTTAAGCCTCAAGGTGTGTTTCAACAGTTTTGGTCTATTAAAACGGACTGTTTTTCATAATGAGAGACTGGTCTGACTGACTGGAACAGGCAGTTGGTATTAGAATCTAGTACTCCGCCCGGCAGCAAATAATAGGTTCAGTGGTCCATAAAGCGGCCAAGCACAAGGAGGACTTGTGCAGGAATACTGAAGTATTTCAAATTTATGGACCACCCGTAGGGCGAAAGCCAGTGGTTCCAGTTCGGCATTTCCAGTATGCCTGCAGAGCTTTAACACCGAACTGGAACCACTGGTTTTTGCTGAACCTATTATTTGCTGCCGGACGGAGTACTACTACTTGATTCGACTAAGCTTGCTGTTGGAGTTTGTATCCCTATGACAGAATTAAAAAATGATCGATTTTTGCGGGCTTTGCTGCGTGAACCAGTGGATATGACCCCGGTTTGGATGATGAGGCAGGCAGGACGTTATTTGCCAGAGTATCGGGAAAGCAGGTCTAAAGCCGGTGACTTTATGGCTTTGTGCCAAAACCCCCAGTTGGCTTGTGAAGTTACCCTGCAGCCTTTGGAACGTTTTCCTCTCGATGCGGCCATACTCTTCTCAGATATTCTGACCATACCGGATGCCATGGGGCTTGGTCTTTATTTTGAAACAGGGGAGGGCCCTCGTTTTCGTAAACCGGTCAGAACAGCATCAGATATTGAGCAGCTAACTGCACCGGATCCAGAGAAAGACCTTGGTTATGTCATGCAGGCGGTGACGACTATCCGCAAAGAATTGAATGGCCGGGTGCCTTTGATTGGTTTTTCCGGAAGCCCCTGGACTCTGGCTACTTATATGGTTGAAGGAGGCAGTAGTAAAGACTTTCGTCGCATCAAGGCGATGATGTTTGATACTCCAGCGCTCTTACATCAGTTATTAACGGTTCTCGCTGAGTCTGTTACCACATATTTGAATGGTCAGATAAAAGCGGGTGCCCAGGCGGTTCAGATTTTTGATACCTGGGGTGGTGTACTTTCTCCTGCCTGCTACAGGGAGTTTTCGTTGAAGTATATGGCGAAGATTGTATCTGGGCTGATACGTGAGCACGATGGGTACAAGGTGCCCGTTATTCTTTTTACTAAAAATGGTGGGCAATGGCTGGAGACTATTGCTGATGCTGGAGCTGATGCCTTGGGTGTTGACTGGACTACAGATATCGGTGAGGCACGTACCAGGGTGGGCAGTAAGGTTGCCTTGCAGGGCAATATGGACCCTTCTGTGCTCTACGCTTCACCACAGCGTATACGTGAAGAAGTAAAAACGATTCTTGATAGCTACGGTCCTGGTAGTGGGCATGTGTTTAATTTAGGTCATGGTATTCACCAATTTGTCGAACCAGAAAAAGCGGCAGTATTTGTTAATGCTGTTCATGAATTTTCTGCGGACTATCACTGAAGTACCAGAAGAGAGAGTTCCCTCTTAGTAGAAGCTTGATATGGATGAATTAACACTAAAAAGTCAAAAAGATATTTCAGCGGTGTTTCACTCACCAGAAGTGAATGATGCGGGTTTGCTGGAGTACTATTCGCTCACTGTTTCAGCGCAAGCGATGGAAGCAACGGTGCGAGTAGAAAATGTACCATATGGTACTAATCCTGTGGATTTTTTTGAGCGAGTTGCGACTGAGTGGAAGGGGTGGAAAGGTGAAAAAGACTGGGTTGCTATGGAGGGCGAATTTAGTCTTGTGGGTAAAACTGATTCAACAGGGCATATGGAACTAACTCTAAAGCTACAACCAAGTTACTATGCTCCATGCTGGAGTTCTAAGATAACTTTAATAATTGAAGCAGGGCAGCTTGATAGTCTCGCACGTAAGGCAAGATCCTTCTTTTACCCCTCTTCGAACAAGTAAAGACAGCATCGTTCTTCGGTCTGGGCGCGCTAACGCGCGCCACTGTTTCTCGCAGTATAATTGATTTTTTACACTGAATTTTTCTCACGCGCTATAGCACGGTATCCGATATCTGTCCGATAATAGGCGTTATCCCACTGGATGGTCTTAACGGACTGGTATGCCTGCTCTTGAGCTGAATAAACGGTTTCGCCCAGAGATGTAACACATAGTACTCGTCCGCCGTTAGTGACAACGTGGTCACCTTTTAGCTGGGTGCCAGCGTGGAATACCTTGGTATCAGTTTGAGCGGTTTCAGTTCCTGTAATCAGGTCACCCTTATGGTACTGTTCTGGATAGCCTCCGGCAGCCATTACGACCCCCAGGGCGGTACGTTTATCCCATTCAGCCTGTACTTCGTTTAGCTTTCCTGTGGCACCTTTCAGGCAGAGCTCGGTAAGGCTGGATTTTAAACGCATCAGAATAGGCTGAGTTTCCGGGTCACCAAAACGGCAGTTGTATTCCAGAACCTTAGGGGTTCCCTCCTTATCAACCATAATCCCAGCGTAGAGAAAACCTTTGTATGGCATACCATCTTTTGCCATACCTTGGACCGTGGGATAAATAACCTCATTCATGATTCGATCATGGAGTTGAGGGGTTACTACGGGTGCGGGTGAATAAGCGCCCATACCACCTGTGTTAGGGCCTTTATCACCATTGTCCCTGGCTTTATGATCCTGGCTGGTGGCCAGCGGTAATACATTGTTGCCATCTACCATAACAATGAAACTGGCTTCTTCTCCATAGAGAAACTCTTCAATCACTACCCGGTGGCCCGCTTCGCCAAATACATTTCCTGCAAGCATGTCATCAATGGCGGTGAATGCCTGATCTTCAGTTTCTGCCAGGATGACACCTTTGCCTGCAGCTAAACCATCAGCCTTGATAACAATAGGAGCGCCTTTTTGCTGGATATAGGCTTTGGCATCTGGAATGCTGGTAAAGCTCTGATACTCTGCTGTAGGAATATTGTGTCTTGCCAGAAAATCCTTACTGAAAGCCTTGGAGCCTTCAAGTTGGGCGGCAGCTTGGTTTGGGCCGAAAATAGCCAGTCCCGCCTGCTCAAAATGGTCGACAATGCCCGCTACTAATGGCGCTTCAGGACCGACAATCGTCAGTGCAATGCTTTTTTCAATAGCGAAGTCTTTCAGTTGTGAAAGATCCAGGGCATTAATAGGGATATTACTGACTTTGGGCTCGAGTGCTGTACCGGCATTGCCTGGAGCAACATAGACCTGTTCTACCTCTGGATCCTGGGCAACTTTCCAGGCCAGGGCATGCTCTCGTCCGCCATTTCCAACAATCAGCACTTTCATGGTTTGCCTGTCCTTTTTTACGGTGGAGGTTATCTCTTGTTTTGAGCAGAACTGCCGGGAAACAGTTGCTGCTCAATCTTTTTTATATCAATGGCGGAAGTGCCGCATGCCGGTGAATAACATGGCAATACCAGCTTCATTTGCTGCGTCAATGACTTCCTGATCTCTCATGGATCCACCTGGTTGGATAACGGCAGTAATGCCTGCACTTGCTGCCGCATCTATACCATCCCTGAATGGGAAAAAGGCATCTGAGGCCATGACGGAGCTTTTCACTTCCAGGTTTTCATCTGTTGCCTTGATGCCTGCTATGCGTGCACTGTAAACCCGGCTCATTTGACCGGCCCCGATGCCAATAGTTTGATTGTTGCGGGCATAGACAATCGCATTGGACTTGACAAATTTGCACACTTTCCAGGCGAACTGCAGATCTGCAATTTCCTGCTCAGTCGGTGAGCGGTCGGTTACTGTTTTGAATTCAGGAGGTGTCAGTTGTTGAATGTCGGCGTCTTGTACAAGCATACCGCCATTAACTCGCTTGTAGTCCAAGTAAGCTGGTGGTGTTTTGGTAAATTCACCGCAGCTGAGTAAACGAATGTTTTGTTTTTTCTTGAGGATTTCTGCTGCTTCTGGGTCGACATCAGGGGCGATAATGACCTCGACAAACTGTCGGTCAATAATATTTTGGGCTGTTTGACCATCCAGTTTTCGGTTAAAGGCAATAATTCCACCAAAGGCGGAGGTAGGATCAGTTGTATAGGCCCTGTTGTATGCTTCCAGTAGATCAGCACCTGTTGCGACGCCGCAGGGATTAGCATGTTTAACAATAACACAGGACGGTGCTTCAAAGGATTTAACGCACTCAAGTGCAGCATCGGTATCAGCAATGTTGTTATAGGACAGCGCTTTCCCTTGGTGCTGTATAGCCTTGGCAATGCTTCCTTGTGGTGCATTGGGCTCAGCATAGAACGCTGCTTTTTGGTGAGGATTCTCACCGTAACGCATATCCTGAACTTTTATCAATTGCTGGTTGAAGGTTTGAGCGAACGGTGTGTCTTTTTTATCACCTGTGTAGTTTAGGCGGCCAATATAGTTGGCAATGGCTGAATCATAGCGGGCTGTATGTTCAAAAGCCTTTACTGCCTGCTTAAAGCGCAACTCGGCATTGATTGCGCCATCATTTTGCTCAATCTCTGTAATTATTGCAGAATAATCTGAAGGATCAACGACGACAGTTGTGTTTTTATGGTTTTTGGCTGCAGCCCTGATCATAGTAGGGCCGCCAATATCTATATTTTCTATTGCTGTGCTAAAGCTACAGTCTGAAGCAGCAGTTACCTGCTCAAATGGATAGAGATTGACAACAACCAGGTCTATAGACTTGATACCCAGTTCCTCCATGATGTTGTCATCCTGGCCATTGCGACCCAGAATGCCGCCATGGACTTTAGGGTGGAGGGTTTTAACCCGGCCATCCATGATTTCCGGGAAGCTAGTGTATTCTGATACCTCAATGGCTGGGATGCCGTGTTCTATCAATAAGGCAAAAGTGCCGCCTGTTGAGAGAATTTCTATGGAGTGATCATGCAGAGTCTTTGCAAATTCGATAATGCCGGTTTTATTAGAAACGCTGATCAGTGCCCTGCGAATTGGACAGCCACGCAAACCTTCTGCCATTGTTCCTCTCTCACTGTTTAATAGGTGTTTACTAACAACTAATTTCTGCCTGGAGCTACTATGTAGCGCCGGGTGTTGGTGTTAGAAGGCTGGAAGATTCTAGCTCTATTTTTGATGTTTTGGCAGCTTTGTTGCGAATTCTTTATCAGAATTGTTTATTTTTGGGATGAGAGTGATTTGGGTAGGCTGTTTTATATCCAAGTGGATGGTTTTTTACTAGTGTACTTGTCTGCTATTACTACAGTAATAGATATAACTAGGGGCTGCAGAATTGACAGCCAGCCCCTGGAAATACCTCATAGTGAGGGTGCAGTCTGTTAAGCCCTGCTTACAACAGACCGTACTGCTTGAGTTTTTTTCGCAGGGTTCCGCGGTTCAATCCCAGTAACACTGCTGCTTTGGTCTGGTTGCCTTTGACATAGGTCATGACTGTTTCCAGTAGCGGTGCTTCTACTTCGGACAGTACCATCTGGTATACATTGGTAACGTCTTGCCCGTCCAGATGGGCAAAGTAGTTATTCATGGCTTTTTCGACACTGTCTCTAAGCGTTTGGCTTTCACTTTCCTGGTGGCTTGCCAGACGTTGACCGCCGTGACCATTATTTAGTGAGCGTTCCTCAGCCATAACCTGGGTTGCAGTCATGCTGCTATGTCCTCTCCGTTACTCAATAACTATGAGTGAAAAAACGGTTTTCATCCCAGCTGGAAACGAGTATCTGTTTCCGAAAAATCTGGCGATTTAAACGGTATTTTCACCGATAAAAAATCAAAAAATTCCTTTATGCAGGTTTGCTGTGCTTGAGCAGAATCCAACGTGTTAAATCGCTTTCGAAATTCTGCACCTGATGGTTGCTCCTGCATATACCAGCCAACATGTTTGCGGGCGATTTTTACTCCCTGTGACTCGCCATAAAACTGGTGAAGTGCATCAAGGTGCTTCAAAAGAATATCAAGAACTTCTTCTGAAGTGGGGGCTTCAAGCCGCTCGCCATGCATTAGATAATGGCTGATTTCACGGAATATCCAGGGTCGGCCTTGAGCAGCCCGGCCAATCATAATGGCCTGAGCTCCTGTTTTATCAAGGACTTCGCTGGCTTTTTCTGGGGATGTTATGTCGCCATTGGCTATCACCGGAATGGTAACTGACCGGCAAATGTCAGTAATGGTTTCATATTCTGCTTCTCCCCTGTACATGCAAGCTCTGGTACGTCCGTGGACTGCCAGAGCCTGAATGCCAGCTGACTCGGCCAGCTGTGCAATTTCTGCACCGTTGCGGCTATCTGGATCCCAGCCTGTTCTGATTTTTAATGTGACAGGGATATCAACTGCAGCAACGACTGCTTTTAGGATGTTTTCAACCAGTGCCGGGTCTTTGAGTAGGGCTGAACCGGCGGCTTTATTACATACTTTTTTGGCAGGACAACCCATATTTATATCTATGATCTGGGCGCCCCGCTGTTGGTTCAGTCTTGCAGCTTCTGCCATTTGTAATGGCTCGCTACCTGCGATCTGGACTGATCGTGGCTCATATTCACCGGTATGGTCCAGTCGTAGCATCGATTTTCGGGTATTTATGAGCTTTGGATTACTGCTCACCATTTCCGAAACAGCCATTCCTGCACCCATCTTCAGGCAAAGGCGCCTGAAGGGCAAGTCTGTAACACCGGCCATTGGCGCGAGGATAACAGGGCTGGCAAGTTTATACGGGCCTATATTCAACAAGTGGAATGCCTCTGAACAACTCAGTCACAAGCGGATCAGGCAATGAATCAGAACATAATGATATAGGCCTGATCGCAATAGTTTTCATACAAAGCGAATAGCTGATCAAATATCATACTCCCTACATGCTTGCCAATAAAGCCGATTGCAGATTCTGGTGGCATGCGGTATCTGGCAGCTATTGCATTAAAGCTCCACCTGTCAGGCTGGGGCTATGGTATCTTATCCGGAAGAAATGTCAGTGAGTAATTGACTGCTTCTTGACCAGGGTCAATTATTTCCAGCCCAAGCCTGATGGGTTGTTGGCTGGGCATATTCCTTGTGCCAGTAAGTTCTCCGCCGAGATACTCAAAGGGGTAGAGTATTCTGCCAGCAATGATATTTTCGTTAATGTCGGTGAATTTCAGATCAATTAGAGGAAAAGATTGTGGATAAGGGGAGTTGTTAATAATAACGCTGTCAATCAGTAAAGCTTCGCTAATCTCCGGATGTTGCCTGACTATCAACTCCATGCTTTTTATTTTCCAGGTTTGTGTCAATGGAGGCAGGGAGCAGTCTAAATATTGGCAAAGGGTTATATACTGCTCTCTGTATCTTGTATCCAGGGAAAGAGTATCTTTGTTAAACAAGGCGTATTGCAGAAAAAGTGCAGTACTCAAGAAGATAGTAATAGTGATCCATGCCAGTTTCTGGGCCGATAATTTGTAGTTTGATTTTTTGGGAGAGAAGGCTTTTTTTTCCAATTCTCTGAGTATTTGTTTAGAGCTGGTCTCTAGTAATGATAGGTGTGGGATTGATCCACTATTCTGCTCTTTTGGCTTTTCCCCTGCTTTTTTTAGGGATACAAGCTTGTTTTTTACGATAACCCCTGCATGGTTGTTTTTTCGGGTTATCGGTGCTGTCCGGCTTTTTTCTGAAGCGCCTGCAGGGCTTTGATCGTTAAAGTAGAGTGTTGCATTAAACACCTGGAGGCATGAGCCACAACGAACAGCGCCATTTGCAGCTCTGAGTTGACTACTGGTTACCTGAAACGAAGTCAGGCAGTGGGGGCAGCATGTCACCTTGCGAGCCAGCATTGGAAAATAGATAACCTGGTGTTTTTGGCTGCTCACGAGTGTTTTGTACTTGAGCGAGAGGCTCATGAGCAGCATATTTATTAGATTTTAAAACCGGTTTTCACGGAGACTGTCCCACCAAAAACAAGGCAGCTACTCCTTCTGATGTTTTTATTACACCAGACTGGAATGTTTTGATCCACTGTTAGCTCTGTGTCAGACGCTGACCTGAAATAAGCACCCAGCCTTCCTGAATGACTGGTTGCTCGAGATTAAACCAGGGGCTGTAGGCATGAAGTATCTCTTCGGCCTGTTCTGCCAAAATACCTGAAAGTGCTATATGACCTTCAGGCTGAACCAGCTCGGCCAATCTGGGCGCCAGGTTGACCAGCGGCCCTGCAAGGATATTGGCGACCACATAATTTGCCTGCATAGCAGGGAAGTCATCAGGCAAATAAACCTTTAATTTTTCTGGTGCTATTTTGTTGCGCTGAGCATTGTCTATCGTTGCTTCCAGAGCTTGTGGGTCGAGATCAACTCCGGTTACGTTACTGGCGCCAAGCAACAGTGAAGCAATTGCCAGGATACCGGAGCCACAACCGTAGTCAATCAGCGTACTACCATCCATTTTTTCCTGTTTTTCAAGCCATTCCAGGCAAAGCGCTGTTGTTGGATGTGTTCCTGTACCAAAAGCAAGGCCTGGATCCAGCATCAGATTGACGGCATCTGGCTCTGGTACTTCTTTCCAGCTTGGGCAAACCCAGAGTTTTGAACCAAAGCGTATTGGATGAAAGTGAGTCATCCACTCTCTTTCCCAGTCCTTGTCTTCAACGATTTCGACTTTATATGAAGGGAATGGATTGAGATTGGATTGGTTTTTTAATTCATCAACAATGCTATCCATGTCTGTGTGGGCATCAAATAGCCCAATCACAATTGTGTGTTTCCAGAGGGGAGTGCTGCCGGGCTCTGGCTCAAATAACGGTTGATCTTGTGCATCCTGTAAGGTGACTGCACTGGCACCTGCCTCCATGAGCAGGTCTTCCAGAGGCTCGGCATGGTCTGATGTGGTATCAAGTCTGATTTGTATCCAGGGCATAATGGATGGCTTGTTTGATTAGTTTAAGGGGAATGAAAGGAGCAGGCTTTGTATTGCTTCTATCTTAATTATGATAAAGATAGGGCTTTTGGCGCTGCAGAGGTGAAATCATTGTAGGCTTGAAGAGAACTGAAGGCCACACTTACTAACAAACCAGTAACCTGGTCTGTTGATTAGTAGGGTGTGTGGCATCAGGGAGGTTGCACTAATTTCCTTCCAGCTTTTTCTCAAGATAGTGAATGCTAACACCACCTTCTTCGAAATGCTGATCGTTGAGCAGCTCTTGGTGGAGAGGAATATTCGTTCTTATACCATCAATAACGGCTTCATCAAGTGCATTGCGCATTCTTCTCAGGGCTGTTGCTCTATCCGGCCCGTAGCTAATTATTTTAGCTATAAGAGAGTCGTAATAAGGAGGAATGCTGTATCCGTTGTACAGGTGGGAGTCAACACGAATACCGTTGCCTCCGGGTGCGTGGAACTGATCGACTACCCCGGGTGATGGCATAAACGTTTTTGGATCTTCAGCATTTATGCGACACTCAAATGAGTGGCCTTTAAGATTGATATCTTGCTGGCTCACACTTAAGGGAAGACCACTGGCTATTAACAGTTGCTCTTTTACGATGTCAATACCGCTGATCATTTCGGTCACCGGGTGTTCTACCTGAACCCGGGTGTTCATTTCGATAAAGTAGAACTCACCATTTTCATAAAGAAACTCAAATGTTCCGGCGCCTCTATAACCAAGCTCCTGGCATGCTTTAGTACAAGCTGCTGCAACTGTGGCCCTTTGGTCTTCTGAAATGCCAGGTGCGGGCGCTTCTTCGATGACCTTTTGATGACGCCGTTGCAGAGAGCAGTCTCTGTCACCCAGATGGATAGCGTTGCCATGGCTATCAGCTAGCACCTGGACCTCAACATGTCTTGGGTTTTCCAGGTACTTTTCCAGATACACTGTATCATTATTAAAAGCTGCTTTAGCCTCTGAGCGAGTCAGGCCAACAGCATTGATGAGGGCGCCTTCGCGATGGACCACCCGCATACCACGACCGCCACCGCCACCGGCAGCCTTTATAATAACGGGATAGCCTATTCTTCGAGCAATCTCGAGGGTGCGCTGGTTGTCGTCATCAAGAGAGCCATTTGATCCTGGCACAGTGGGGACACCGGCTTTCTGCATAGCTTTGATCGCTGAGACCTTGTCTCCCATTAGACGGATGACGTCGGAAGAGGGGCCGATAAAAGTAAAACCGCTGCGTTCTACCTGTTCTGCAAAGTCTGCATTTTCAGATAAAAAGCCATAACCAGGATGTATGGCTGAAGCATCGGTAACTTCTGCAGCGCTTATTATTGCAGGGATATTCAGGTAGCTGTCTGTTGGGCTATTCGGGCCTATGCAGACAGACTCATCGGCCAGATGGACGTGCATCAGGCTTTCGTCTGCTTTGGAGTGAACTGCGACAGTTTTTATTCCTAGCTCTTTACAGGCTCGTAAAACCCTGAGAGCTATTTCGCCACGGTTGGCGATAACGACTTTATCGAGCATGGCATGGTTCTCAGACAATGGTAAACAGAGGCTGGTCATATTCGACGGGCTGACCGTTTTCAACCAGCATGGCTTCAACAGTACCTGATTTGTCCGCTTTTATCTGATTCATCATTTTCATTGCTTCGACAATACAGAGTACGTCACCCTCTTTTACCTGCTGTCCAATTTCTATGAAGTTTGGGGCGCTGGGTGTTGGTGCGGCATAGAATGTGCCAACCATGGGTGATTTGACCTGGTGTCCTGCTATGGGAGCTGGCGTTTCAGGCTGGCTAACCTGTGTTTGATGCGGTGCAGCTGACGGCGTTTCAGGTGCTACTGGTGCTGCATGGGGCATCGGAGCATAGGCGGCAATAGGAGCTGGTGGTTGCTTTTGGGCATAGCGACTGATGCGAACAGACTCTTCGCCTTCGTGAATTTCCAGCTCATCGATTCCGGATTCTTCCAGTAACTCAATGAGTTTTTTTACTTTTCTGATATCCATTGTCAGTCTCAAATAGGTTGTGCCAGCAAGATACTTCTTGCCAGTTAGGTTGGTTTGCTAGTTCAACTGATTTCACTTTGGCTTGCTGAAATCAATTGCGGCATTATTTCAGTGTGATCTGATAGCTATAATTGTAATTTTTCAATTATGGATGCCAGGGCGAGCTCATAGCCTTTTGGCCCTAGTCCCGTGATGATTCCCTCTGCTGCGTCACTGAAATATGAGTGCTGCCTGAACGGCTCCCTTCGGTGAACGTTAGATAGGTGTACCTCTATAAAGGGAATGGCTACTGCTAATAAGGCATCTCTCAGGGCAACGCTGGTATGAGTGAACGCAGCGGGATTGATAATAATAAAGTTGACATTGTCATTGGGCGCGCTGTGTATGCGCTCAATCAGAGCATGCTCTGCATTGCTCTGGTATGTCATTAAATTGTGCCCATGGCTACTGGCTTCTCTTTCGAGCGTCTGGTTGATTTGATTTAATGTTGTGGAGCCGTAAACACCCGGCTCCCGGGTGCCCAAAAGATTCAGGTTTGGGCCATTGATAACGAGTATGGTAGCCATGGGGATCCTCAATTATAGGGAGGCATTGTGCCGGATTGAAGGATTGCCGTCCAGTTGGTGCGTGTTACAGCACGTTAACGCCAGTTACAAACAATTTCTATACATTTTGAAGGAATTATATACATTAGATCAGATTTTGTTCATTGATAACAGCTTTTCGAGGTGCTCTTTAAACTGTTGAGCTGATGGTTCTCCTGTCAGTTTAAGCTGGGGTTGTTGTATCCCATTGATATCATAGAAAATAAAAGCTGGAGGCCCAAAAAGTTGATGTTGATTTAGAAAGTCGGTGTGTTCGTTGGTGTTTGAGGTAATATCGAGTTTTATTAAAGCAAAACCTGGAAGTAAGCTTTTTATTTCAGGTGAAGGAAAAATCTTTTTCTCGATGACTTTGCAGGAAATACACCAGTCAGCATATATATCCAAAAGTACTGGTTTGTTCTCTTTAGATGCAGCAGCTAAAGCCGCATTTAGCTCTTTGAGAGTAGTGACTTTCTGGAAGGTTATCTGATTTTGGCCAGTCATTATAGACTTTGGTTCAGAAGCTAAGGGGGCGAAAGGGTCGGTGTTGCCTTTAGCAAATCCAACGATCAGACAGATGCCATAAACGAGTAACAAAATACCTGCTGTTTGCTTAAGTGCTTTGTATGGGCTAAATCCATTGAAATTTAATGCGCCTAAAAAGATCGAGCAACCGATGGCAAGCGAACCCCAGAGAGCTAGGGAGATACGTGCTGTTATAACCCTTTCTAGCATCCAAATGGCAACGGCGAGCATTAAAACGCCAAAAAAAGCTCTAACGCTTTCCATCCAGGGGCCTGATTTTGGCAATATTTGTTTACCACCCAGAGCAATTGCTAGAAGTGGGGCTCCCATTCCCAGGCCAAGCGAGAAAAGAGAGAGACCTCCCAGGAGGGCATCTTCTGTAGTACTGATATAAATTAATGAACCTGCCAGTGGGGCAGAGACACAGGGTGAGACAACTAAGGCAGACAAAAAGCCCATCACGGCAGCACTGGTGATGTTACCTTGTTTCTTTGGTGTGATGCCCAGCTTCTCCCGGATTGAGGCGGGTAGCTGTAGTTCGTATAGCCCAAACATACTGAGGGCAAGAAGAACAAATAACATTGCAAAAGGATAGATTAACCAGGGAGACTGCAGCTTGGCTTGGAGGTTAAGGCTGGCACCAAATAAGCCTGTCAGTGTTCCGGCAATAGCGAATGTAACTGACATGCTGACAATATATGTCATTGTTAACGCGATAATTTTTGTTCGATTGGGCTGGTACCCCCCAAGAATGATACTGGACATAATAGGAATCATGGGCAGTACACAGGGTGTAAAGCTTAAGCCGATTCCTGTGACTAGAAACAGCAGTATGGATATTAGTATGCCCGACTCTTTGAGTCGTTTTTCGTAATACCTTTCATCAGCCTCTCTAGTCTCTTCCATAAGAGGAAAACGGTTTTCTGCATTAGATGCAGAGGAGGTAAGTAGAATTGTAACTTTATGTGGCGGGTAACATAGACCAGCGTCAGCACAGCCTTGAAAACTGATATCGAGATTTGGTGCAGAGCTAGATGTTTTGACAGGGAGCTTTATTGTGATGTCATCGGTAAATATATCAACATTACGGTTAAAGTTCGGGTCAAATTTGTTCTTTGATGTTGGGTATACCGGTTCCCCAATGTATGGGATTGATGCTGAAGTAAAGAATTTTAAGCGTTCTTTATAAAGGTAGTGCCCGGGGGTTATTTTGAAGTCAATATAAGCATGTCCATTATCGATCCGGCCAGCGACAGAAAATGCTTCCTCTACAGGAAGAAACTCAGGTGTTTCATTTTTGGCATTATCCATTAACTCGTCGAAATTGGCTGGTGTAAATGAAGCCTGCAATAGAAAGATAGCCAGCAATAGAGAATTGAATAACCGTCTAAACATGTGAGCCCACTTATTTTGCATTTTTGTTTATTTTTTGATGCTAATAGCCAATTCAAAAAAACGCATGCGCTGTTAGATTATCCCTCAGAAATGAGTGAAAATCAGTCAGGTAGTTAAAAATGTATTGTTTCTGTGTGAGTTAATAATAGACGTTTTAGAATAGAGCAGTATTTTTAACGGCTCCTGTTATTGTAAGGTATCTCAGAGCAATCGTTAGAATATGACGATGTGAGAGCAAGCCCTATGTATTCATAAGGCCTGGTCTAAAAAATCAGCCTTTGTAGTTGGCTGCAGACTTGCGGATTACCTCGAATGCGGCTTCGGTCTTTTCCCAGCCATCGATTTTGACCCACTTGCCTTCTTCAAGGTCTTTATAGTTCTCAAAGAAGTGCTCAATCTGCTTGATCAGTAATTCTGGCAGATCGGTGTATTCTTTGACGTCCTTGTAGATAGGGGTCAGTTTGTCGTGGGGGACAGCGATCAGCTTTTCATCCCGGCCTTTTTCGTCAGACATGTTGAGCATGCCGACAGGGCGGCAGCGAATGACAGAGCCTGGAGTAACGGGATAAGGGGTTACAACCAGAACGTCGAGAGGATCGCCGTCATCTGCCAATGTCTGGGGGATATAGCCATAGTTGGCTGGGTAGAACATAGGGGTAGACATGAAACGATCTACCATCAGTGCATCCATGTCCTTATCGATTTCATATTTGATAGGGGATGCATTAGCCGGAATTTCGATGGCTACGTAGATATCGCCGGGAAGCTCTTTACCGGCGGGGATGGATGCAAAGCTCATTTACAAACCTTCGCTTGTGGTTTTCAGTCAAAAAAGCAGCTGATTATAATGCCGGAAGGCAACTGACTACCACCTTTGTTGGCAATTACCCTTAAATTATGCAGTTAGAATGCTGGACTGTGGGGCAAAAGCGGGTGATTATCATAGCCGAGCCTCTAATAATTAACTTTCTGGTCTACTAAGGAGGGCTTAATGAGGTCAATTAAGGTGCAGGATTGCATGACCCGAAAGGTAGTAACATTTTCTCCTGATATGGAGGTGGTTGAAGCTATCCGGCTACTATTAAGTAATGATATAACTGCGGCTCCGGTTGTTGATAGTAAAGGCCAGCTTTTGGGTATTCTTTCAGAGATGGATTGCCTGAAAGGAACAATAATGGGAAGTTACTTCTCTCAAGAGGGGGGGATTGTTAGCGAGCATATGTCACAGGGTGTGGTTACAGCTGAGCCGAATAATGACATTATCAGTGTTTATATGCACTTTATGAAGGATAAGGCCTATCGAATCCCTGTTCTTGATAACGGAAAGCTGGTTGGTATGTTAAGCCCGAAAGATGTGATGTCGGCTGTATTGGAGTTCTATGAGAAGCCGGCAGCCAACCAGCAGCGTCTAGAGATTTAATCTTGGGTTTTTGAAGAAGTTGTTATCGTGATTTATTTGGGCTTTCTGGGGCTGTCAAAGTTAAATTTGGGGAGCTCCAGCTTCATGCAAATAGATAAAATTCTTAATGAAAATCCAACCAGTAGTGTTAATACAATACATAAACTGTGAGCCATTGGTGTCAAACATAGCCCTATGTATAACCAGGCGGATAAAAATGCAATACTGCCATAAAGCTCTTTTCTAAAGACCAGTGGGACTTGGTTGCAAAGAACGTCCCTGATAATACCTCCAAAGGCGCCAGTAAATACAGCCATCATCGAGGCAATCAAGTAGCTGTGCCCCAGTTCCAGAGTTTTCAAGGCGCCAATAATACTGAATGTGATCAGACCAATGGCATCAAGCACTAAAAAAGCTTCGCCTAAATAGCGTATCCAGGGGCGAATAAGTAATACACCAATGGCAGCGACTGAAGCAATAACGATAAATTTTGGCTGGGCTACCCATACCAGTGGATAATTACCTAGGATAAGGTCCCGAGCCGTGCCACCACCAAAAGCAGTGCAGCAGGCAATAATTAAAATGCCAAAAGGGTCCATCTGCTTTCTACCTGCAGCAATTGCTCCAGACATTGCTTCTACAGTAATTGCCAGGGTGTAGAGTATTTCAAGCATGGCATTAATTGAGTCGTTTTATTTCATTAAGTTTTGAGTGTCTATCAGAATTGTAGATGAATACGAAAGATTAAAAGTTATTAAAAAAAAATTTATATATTTAATAATAATAAATAAGAGCAGCTTAATTTAATCTAGACTTTTTATATATAAAAACTTTTTAAAATGGATTTTTTATGGGTGATCCGTTGGGCCCGGTGCACGGGCATCAACCACCGTCTCATCATGAGTTTCAAGGGGGGGAGGCCAAAGGGCCTCAAATAGAAAGACAAACACCTCTTGATGGTCAAAGATTAGAAGGAACGCCGCTTAGAGACAGAAAAGCTGCTGTTGCTAGTGTTGGTGCATCTCAAATGCCCAGAGGTGACCAGGAAGAGTATCAGCCGGAATCCTTTGATAGAGCTGCCAGAAATTTAGAAAGTTCAGTACAAAACGAATCAAGCTCTTCCTCCACTGAAAAAAAATCAAGCTGGAGAAAGAGGGCATCTCCACTAGGCGGTAAAACCAAAACAGCCTTTTTTGCTGTAGGTGGGCTGGCTGCCATAGCAGCCTGTTGTGTTATGTGTTTTGTACCAGGGGCTGCTTTAGCGGCTTATCCGTTTTTTCTGATGGGCATGATGGCTCATATGTATTCGTATTTTGATTGTGATGATCCAAGTATGAATAACAACAATAGTCAGAGTCAGCAAAATAGAGCAAATGACCCAACTGATCCAAGAAACCGAAATCTGGATGATCCCACTAATATAAATAATCAAAAGGGGCGGTTTCAGGCTGTACCCCAAGCCGTTGACTTTTCAGGTAAAAATCCCAGTTGGGGGCAGCCTGTACCGCCGCCAGCCCCTGGCTTTAATGGGTTAACGCCTCAACACCTGTACAATACGGCAACAGGAATGGGCCTTCCCGGCCAGCCTGTAAATAATATGATGAATGGCATGTATAATCATCTTCAGGGTGGCGGTAATCCCTTTGATCCCAGAGCAGCCATGGCGCTGGCTCAACAATATACCCCACCCCAAATGATAATGGGATTGGCTCAGCAGTATCAGGCTTTTCAAAATGCTATTATGCAACAGTATCTTGCTTTTCAGAGTGCTTTTGCCCAGGCTCAACAGGCAATGTTATTTGGTGCTGCTCCAAATATTTCTGGCTCTCAGGGACCTATAGTTATCAACAATTACAATAATGCAAATCCAGAAGTTCAAGGTGGGGGAGCAGTGCCTGGGGGTGCAAATCCAGAAGGAACTAAAAAAACCAAAAAAGTTACCGTTCGAGTCAAATTGGGGACAATACTTGACCAGATTCGTGATGCAGCGGTGAAAGAAGGGGTTGACCCTAAAGCGTTTGATGATTTAGACAAGAAATTACCAAAAGAGAATCCTGGGGCAGATGCTGGAGGTGATGAGCCAAAAAAAGAGCCTCCCAGTCCTCCCCCACCACCTGAAACCAATAAAAGTGCAGGAATGGCAAGGGGAAGTCGCTTCAGTGGCAAGCCTGGACATCATCCAGCTGTTATTAATGTTGATAAACTGCCCAAATACGATGCCAAGTCTACAGCTCTTTTGGAGGGCAGGGTTACGGATTGGGATCATTTTGTCAGTCATGGCAAAAAGAAAATAGGAAATGAAGATAAAGATAAAGAAGAAAAGCTCAAAGCTATAAGCAAAATTGATTTTTTTAGAAGCTTAGTTAATGCAAAATTAAATAGTCCTGGTGAGATTTACCAATCATGGGTTGATTCTTTTGATAATAGAAAAAACTATGGGGATGGGCTTAAGTATTTTGAAGATCATAGCCGAAAATATTTTTGTGATTTGCTTGATAGTGTTCTTTATGAAAAATATGCAAGTGCAATTCAGAAAGGTGATAAGTTCGATATTGATTTTTCTGGTGTTCTAGAGAACATGATTAAGAAGATTGATGAAGGCGCTAAAAGTAATGAAAAGTATCCTTGTAGTGATAAAAATGTTGAAAGGATGTTGAAACATTGGGTGGCTTATTTAGCATGTGACCCAGTTGTTAATCAGGATCTGAGAGTGGAGAGCAAAGAGAAAGTCGGGCATTTTTTAAATAATTATCAAAATGTTTATAATCAAGAGTGGTATAAAAAAATCGCGAGTGATGAGGTGTATGAACAAGGTTTTGAATGGCCGCTTGTTAATGAAATAGAAAATAAAGATCGTCGTGAGGTAGTTAAAAAAGAAATCAAAGCGGCAGAAGATATGTTGAGTAGAGAGAAAGATAAAAGAAAGCCAGAACAAGGGGGGCAGCTTCCTGTTTTTGTTGTTCGATCTCCGTATATGTTTATTGGTAATAAAAAAGATCCAGCTGATAAGAATAATCGAAATTCGGAGCAGGGATAACACTGTTTTTTATATATCTGATAGGCGTGTCATTTTTATGACATAAATTAATACTTTAGTGTATATGGCGTAACCTCCAGTTATTAGCCTACAGTTAATGTAGCTGGATTAAAAATTTTGCTAAATGGTGTTACAGAGCAAATGGCAGGGAGCCAAAGTATGTCAACGGCAGATACAAGCACTGGTACTGTAGCAATACCAAGCCTGGAAAGAGGACAGGATAACCCTCCTGTGCAAATTACCCCGGACTTGAGGATAAAGCTTCAAAAAGAGCTGGGGCTTAATGATGACCAGTTGAATGCCTGGTTGGCGATGGCTGACCCAAATGATCCAGAAAATTCTCTCTCTCCTGTTCATTTTCAGACAGCGAATAAAGAAACCCTTAATGCACTGCAAAAGTCAGGGCAGTTAACAGGGCTTGCCAGAGAGCTGGTTGCAGCAAGAGCCTCAGTAGCTATGGTGGCAGAAGTCAGTAACCCAAGAAATTGGCAAAAGGATCAATATATTGGTGCGGGGGCTGAAACTGTTAACGCATTTATGCAGGCTGCTCCAAATGCAGCAAGTGCCTTACCTTCGCTGCAACCACCACTGGACCCTAATAAATTAAGTCTTGATGCGCTGGTGATGTCGGTATTAACGCAGCGGGCAGAGATTATTGAGGTGCAGTTACGGGAGCAAATTGGCTCGATTCAGGCAAAGAATAAAGAGCTGGAAGAGGCCAATAAATGGTTAACAAAAGCAAAAGAACAAAAAGCCAATGCCGGCACCAGTGGTAATAGTGACTTTGGGGATGATTTTGTCAGTTATTGGAATAGTTTAGGTGCTGAATTTCAAAGTCAGGATAGAGATAGTGGTAAAGCGGGACTACAACACAATTCGGCTGACTGGGATGTCAATATTGAAGGCTTGAAAGGAAAAATAGAAGCGTTGACTAGTCAGTCACAGCTTGAAACAACCAAGCTTCAACAAACAATTAATAAATATAACCAGGCATTTGAAATGCTGTCGAACTTTATTAATAAGTATTATCAGTCCATAAATACAATTATTCAGAATTTACGTTAAATCATGTCAGGGAGGAGTCTAACGTGAATAGTGATGAAATTAGCAGCAAAAGCAATCAAGAACTTGAAGAGCAGGTTCTTGAATTTTTCGGAAATGGTGGAACATTCAAAGATCTGAAAAACATGAGTGATGAAGCTATGGAAGCGATTTATTCTGTCGCTTACAGCTTGTATCAGAGCGGTAAATACGATGAATCATTGAAGATATTTCAATTTCTCTGTTTTTACGATCACTTTAACAAAAAGTATTTTTTAGGATTGGGTGCTTGTCAGCAAATGCTCAAGAATTATGAAAGTGCTTTAGAGATCTTTACATTCGCGACGGTACTGGATGCAGATGACCCAAGGCCAATGGTATATATCGGTGATTGTTATCTGGCAATAGATAATAAGGAAAAAGCCAGGCATTCCTATGAGACAGCCATTGAATGGGCGGGGAATAACTCAGAATACGCTCAGGAAAAACAACGTGCGGAAAATATGCTTGAAAATATCGACTGATTCAGGAGTACAGTATGCCATCAATAGAACAGCCGAACACAGGAGCTGCTACAGGACTTGATAAAACGTCATTTAAGCCGGTTGAGTATTTTGATGATAGCGTTAAACGAGGCTATGACTGGCGTAATTCTCAATCAAAAAATGAGGCCGTTGCTGACGCAAAACAGCAGGCATTACATCGATTGATGCAGCCTAAAGTTGCTGCTGGGTCTGATAGTTTTAGTACTGTAAGAACAACATTTTCTTCAGCTGGCTCAATGAGCCTGGAGCCTGATCAGCTGAAAAACTTTAATTTTGAGTCAATTTCACCCCAGATGAAGGCAGTTCAAGAAAATGCCAAAGTGATGCAGGGCATTCAACATCTAGAGAGTGTTTTAGGGCCTGTAGCGCCAGAGAAAATTGGTCAGGTTTTAAAACTGATTAATACCGCACCTCCTGCAATGGGTCCGGAGGAAGCCTGGAAGTGGGCTGAAGCAAACCTTGCACCTGATGAATTGAAACTGCTTGAATTGACTATGGGTAAACACGGCAGTGATAAATTCAGCTTTTTTGATGCAACAACAAAATTAAATGCGCTGATTTCAGGACCGCCAGAATTAGTAAAAGAGATAAAAAATGAGTATAACCAGTTAGCAAAGATGATGACTAAAGGTGATCAACTTTGGGACACAGATATGATATCGACCATGCTGAGCTCCATTCAGCAGAAAATGCAAGATAATCGTCTTAAATTCGATCAGGAAAATATAAAAATATCTCAGGTAGAGAAAGAAAGGCTGAGTACCAAGGTTATAAATGATCTGAAAGAGGCTATTGAAAAAACGGATAAAGCGAAAAAAGCCAGTGGTATAAGCAAAATTTTTGGCTATATCGGTATTGCTGTCATGTTGGCTGTAACAGCTATAGCTTTAATTTCTGGTGTCGGAGCACCTGCAGCAATTTTAATGATTACAGCCTTGTTTTTAACTATTGTCATGACTATCGACCAGGAAACCGGTGGTCATGTAATGAAAAAGATCACCCAGGGTATTCAGGATGCGTTCGGCGTTGATGAAGAAACGGCTAACTGGATTGCCATGGGAGTGATAATGGCCATTATGCTGGCGCTTTCCTTTGGTGGCGGTGCAGCAGGCGCTTCAGCTGCGGGGGCTTCAAAATTTGCAGCAATGGCCTCTAAAGCGGGTTTGATTATTGGCGGTGGTACAGCAGTGGCGGAAGGTAGTGCTAAAGCGGCTTCTGCTGGCTACAGTTATCAGGCTTCAATGCTTCAAGCAGAATCGAAAGAAAATAAAGCAAAAATGTTACGGATACAGCAGTTAATAGATGAAGCAACAGAGTCTCTACAGCAGGCGCTAGAAGATATCCAGGCGGGGCATGCAAGAATAGCAGCCATTATCAGTAATAATGATGATACTAAAAAACAGTTAGGACGGAATCTAAGGTAAAGCTGGATTAGCCAGTACCCTGAGATTGTAGCAGTACAGGGAGATCGCTTATGTCAGGTAGTATACAGGGCCCAGGGACACAGCCACCGGTTGATTATAGTGGCGCATCGGCTGGGAAGAGTGCGGAAGCAGGTAAAGCGGCTGTCGGCAGTGGCATGATTAATGGCAATGCCAAATTGCAAATGATGCATGCCGAGAAGGCGGTGACCCGCTCTCAGCTTGAGCATAGACCGACGCTTCTAAAGCCTGAAGCAATGAGTACTAAAGCTCAGGTGGCAGCAAGCCAGGCTGCCAGTGAAGATTTGACGGGTATTGGTAAAGCGACAAAAGCAGCTTCTGATACTGTAGGGGGAACTATGATGCGTGCCCAGCTGGGCATGCAGCAAGTGCCAGGTGATCAGCAGTGGTTAATGCGTAATGCAGATAATTTGCAGGGCGCTGCAAATTATCTGAAATCATTGCAAAACGGTGAGGATAAAGAATTATTGCTAGGTGGGCAGGGCTTTGATGATCAGCAGATTGAAGATTTGCTGATGTCTCAAAGTGACCGGGCGGCATTTACCAATAAAGTAAAGGCAAAGTACGGAGATGCTTATAATCAGAAAAAAGCTGATTTGATAGCAATGGGATATGATGATCATCAGGCAGATATGATTCTTTCGCTTGGTGATGATAATTTGATGAGAAATGATCTCCGAAAAGCAGAGATAAAAAAGATTTTTAAAGACAGCCCCGAAGGCCAAAAGCTGGCAGAGCTCGGTTTTGATGAAAAGAAGATAAAACAGTTGTTAGCGTTAATTAATAAAGGGGCAAAACCTGAAGGATCAATGATAGATAATCAGCAGCTTAAAAATCTGCTGGCAAAAATGGGTTTTAGCGGAAAAGAGGGTGAAAATGCTGCTGCTATTTTGTTGGCAACGGGTAGTCCGGAAAAGCAGAAAGAGCAGCTGATGTTAATGAATAAGCTAAAGAATAATCCACAGATGCTGGAGCAATTGGAATCATTGGCAAATAAAGCTGCTTCATTAGCCAGTGCACCAAATAAACCGCATTTGGAAGAACATTTAAAACAGCTTGCAGATATATTTATGGTGCTTGAGCTTATTCATCAAATGAGTGTAGAACAGCGCCGTTTTGCCAGAGAAGCAAGATCAATGGAATATGATGCAGCAAAGGCGGAGGTATTGAAACAAGCTGAACATATTAAGAAAGCAGCTCTCTTTACCTTGGTTGCTGATGGTTTGCAAAGTGTTACAACCATTGCCGGTGGTATGGCATCAATGAGAGCCGGAATGAAGGGGGCGGGCTCTATGCGGTCTCCTAAGGGAGGCACTAAATCTAAAGTGGATGATGTGCAGGTTTCTTCACCAGGGAAAAGAAAGTCCGGAAAAAAAGCAAAACAAAACAGTAATGCAGCGGCCAAGCGTGGTGGTGTAGAGCAAACTTCAACAAATCGGCAGCAGAATAAGGCCAATCAAAAACAGGCAAAAGATGCTGAAAACAATGCGAAGAAGGCGGATCAGAAAAAAGCGGAAAGAGAGAGCGATGCTCAAATCCAGGATGCTAATCAAAGGAAACAAAATAAAGAAGTTGTTATTGATAAGCAGAATAAGGAAGCAGCGAATAATCAGCGAGCCAAAAATGACTCTAACAAGCGTCAGGAAAACTCTAATGAAACAATGGCCAATAGCAACAAGGGTATGATGGCAACGCAGTTATCCAATGCATTTGGTACCATGCTGGCTTCACCCTTTAAGTTTTTGGCTTCTCGAGAGCAAGCTTTGCAGAAAGAGAGTGAAGCGCATCAGAAGACCCATGAGAATGCAGCTCAATCCTGGTCTGAATGGATGCAGTTACAGCAGGACCAGGTGAAAAACTGTCAGAGTAAAATCGATGAGATCAATCGAATTCATTTCGATACTCTCAAAAGCTTATCCAGAGGCTAGTATAGGCTGATAGAGCCGATAGCAGTACTCAACGTTGTTGACAGGAGCAGCCAGCATTATTCAATGTTGGCTGCTTTTTTGGTGGGATTTAAATACTTTACACGATTACCGACAAGGAGATAGTTAATGAATGTAGGAGGTGTTTCTACTCAGTTGTCTCCGGCTGCTTTGTCTCAAACTCAGCAGGCTGGTCAGCCTGTTAAGATTCAAGGTGAAACTGGCACAGTTGCAAAAAGTGCTCAATCCGCTATGCCAGATGATGAATTGATGTCTCAAAAAATGGCTAGTCGGGGAGGTAAAAAGCTTAACATTTCAACAAAAAAAGAGACAAAATCACTAGAAAAAAGTAAAGAAACCCAAGCAGCTCAGGGGGCTCAGCAAGCATCTAAAACGTCAGATAGTGATTTTGCAGAAGAGATCGCTAGTATTATTCGCATCTTAAAAAAGCCTAACAGAAGTGAAGAAGACGAAGAGAAAATTAAAAAGCTACTGGATGAAACTACAGAGAATTATGAAGAAGCTGTTGAGCAGCTGGTTGTAAAAACATTAGAAAATCTTGACCCTGCGACAAAAGAAAAGTACTCAGATGATATTAAGCGTTTTGAAAGCAGGCTGGGACAGATAAAAGAGAATGGAGCTGATTCAGATAAAAGTTTTTTAAGTGATTTTCATGGGGCACTGGGTTCACTTCTGGGTAAAGGTGATAAGAATGTTGAGAAACAAAGAGAGTTTATTGATACGCCAGGGAAACTTTTCAATAAACTGAAAAAAGATTACTCAAAAACGAATAATTTTGAAGCACTTATTGCACTAAACGTTAAAATATTAGCGCATGAAGCGGGGCAGGCGGGTAATGATATTGATCGGCTTTATGTGATAACCACAGAATTAAAAAATACTCAAGTTTTGGGTACTCTAAATGAAGATTGCTCTGAAGCTGAAAATCAACTGGCAAGAAGCTGTGGGGTTGAGTTGAAAGATAAATTTGATCAGACTCATTGAGTATCACAGGAAGTGTATTAAGGGGAGTGGTAATTTAATGATCTAGAAATAGATCCTGTTTAATTTATTAAAAGCTGTTGAAAGAGGCGGAGCTATATTGTCCAAATACTCCAAGGTAAGGTATTGATGGCAGAAGGCAACAAACTTATTACAGCAATGGATATCCTTAAAGCTATTGAACGGGATGTCAATGAAGGAAGCTTTGATAAAGAGCTCTATCGTAATGATATAGCCCTTCTGAAAGGGCAGATGAATGAGTTAAGTTTGCTAAGAAATACGCTTGGGCAATTAAAAGAACAGCTGCCCCAGTATGCTGAGCATGTTGATATGATGCAAGCTCAGATAGAAGAGATGGAAGATGATGTAGAAGAGATGGTTGATTATGAAGTTGAAAAGGCCGTAAGAGCTAATGACAATTTCAACAATCTAATGGATATGATTAATGGGAGAGAACCATCACAGAAAAGGAATAGATTAAATAAAGAAAATAAGACTAATGATGCACCTCCCATTTTAGAAAATGAAAAAAATATTAATAAACCAAGTGATAAAGAATCTAATGATAAACCGAAGGTTGTTCGGGGTGTTTTACTCGAAGAGTTATTAAAGCTGGTCGATCAACAGTGGGTCACTGAAGCAGACTTTGAGAAATTGCCTAAAACTATGGGAATTGAAGAATTAGGGGCAAAAATTTTTATTCTAACCAAGGTGGTTGATTTAATTCGATCGATGCCTGAAGAGATGTTTGCGAATGATGATACCAAACAAAATATGATCTCGGCAGCACAGGAAAGTCTGGATGGTTTTGTAGAGCAGGAAGCAGAAGAAGAGATGGATGGCATTGTCGAGATGGAGCAGGGGTATGGCATTGTTGGAGAGGTGACTGCTGAGCTTGGGCTTGAGGGACAGGGTGCTGGTAACGGTAAAAGTGCATAACTCTTTTTAAAGGGGTTGGTTCAGCCAAAACAAAAATTCAAATAATAAAAGGACTGTTAACAATGGATTGGAGAGATCAGGTAATTAGTGATGTTGGTCATGGTATGGGAGTTGAAGGGCTGGATTTTAGCGGCACTGGGGTTATTCAGTTTGAATTTGAGCGTCGGGGCAATATGTATATTGAGGCGAAAGAGTCCGGTGTGCTTTTTTACCTTATAAGAAATATTTCTCGGCATGACTGTCTTGATCAACTAAACCAGGCATTGAGGCTGGCGCATTATTCAAAAACCATCCGATACCCATTGCAAGTGGGGCTAAAAGGCGATGAGGAGCTGTTTTTGTGTATTTTTTTAACCAACGAAAATTTTAATAGACCGAATATTGAAGCAGTCATTCAGTTGTTAGCAGAGCAGTTTGACAAAATTGTAGCGGTGTGAAAGGTGTCTATTGCAGTGTTTGGTCTTGATGTAGATGACCAGAATTATTCGTAGAGGCGGACGTATCCAGTCGTTTCTGAGTGAGGAGGTTGAGAGAGTTAAGCTGTATCTCTTAAGTTGCACTATTTAAAGAAGCTTAAGGGGGCAAGCATATGGCCGACAATATCATTAATCCAGGGGATCTCGCTGAAAAAGGGCGAGACTCAGCTGAAGAGATTATTCCTTCAGAACAACCTGAACAGGGATTAGAGAAGCGTTTTTCGGATTTGGTTTCTGTAGAAGAGGGTGGGGAAGAGCTAAAGAGAACCAATCCTTTACCTCCACTGCAATTCTCTGAATTAGAGCAGGAAAATGATAATCAGCCCCCTGTTGAAACCAGTGGTAACGAGCAGGCTGATTTGACTGAGAGTAATGAAGAGTTTGTCCGCTCGTATCGCGTTGAGAATGAAGATGTTGATCAAATTGATCGGGTTGATCAGGTTGGGTTATTAGGGGAAGAAGCCTTCTCTGGCTCGGCAGTTGTTGGGGAAAATGTGGATGCACTCCCAGAGGCCGGTACGCTGGGCGATAGAATTTTGCGGGGAATGCAGTCTGTTCGGGAGCGTGTTGAGGACGGGGCACGGCAAGTAGAGTCACATATTGACCCGGCCAGAGAGACAATGAGTATGCGAGAGATGTTTCATACACAGTGGACAATGTCCAATCTGATGATTACTGAAGATTATATTGGCAAGGTGGTAAGTAAGGGAACTCAGGCTTTTGATACTTTGTTACGTAACCAATAAGGTTGCACATGAATGATAGATTAATGCTGCAAGCCCTTAGAGGGTTGTTCTTGGTTTTCATTGGCCTGCTTTTAACCGGCTGTAAGGTTGAGCTTTATTCGGGCTTAAATGAAAAAGAAGGGAACGAAATGCTGGCTATTTTGCTGGATAGCGGCATAGTCACGGAAAAAATTCAGGATAAAGATAAAAACCTGACATTGATTGTTAAATCAGATGATGTTTCAAAAGCCATAAGACTCCTGAGAAGTTATGGTTATCCGAGAGAGCAGTTCTCATCAATTGGCGACATATTTCCCAAAGAAGGGATGATCTCTTCTCCTACAGAGGAGCGTGCCAGATATACCTATTCAATGTCTCAGGAGCTATCTTCAACCCTATCAATGATTGACGGTGTTATCGCAGCACGTGTTCATGTGGTATTACCACAGGAACCGGATTCACTGATTGAGATAACTTACCCATCCTCTGCTTCAGTATTTATTAAATATACCCCTGAGTTAGAGCTTGCCGGTTTTATACCCAAAGTTAAAACACTGGTGGCTAACAGTATTGAAGGGCTTAATCTCGATAAAATTACGGTATCGCTGTTCCCTGCTACTCGAATAAATCAGGCCGGTATTGCTATTCAGCCTGATGAAACTGAAAGTAGCCAAGGGGCCGCTAAGGGATTGAGAATTATACTGTTTATTCTTGTCTTTTTATTGCTGATTGCAGTAGGAGGGTGTGGTTTCCTGATATGGATGCAGCAGCAAAATAAATCACTAAAACCTGGTTTTTGGAAGTTCTGGAAAAAATCTAAAAAGAAGTCGAAAGAAGATAGTCTGGCAGAAGAAATGGAAATCGAGCTGGAAGAATGACTAATACTGAAACGTCAGAACAAGAAAGTGTTTCCAGCAGGCTTTTTACACAAATTGCCGAGTTCAATCAATACCCTGTACGTTATATTCATTCCTCCTGGTTAAAGCAGGTGCAATATGCCCAGTTGGTTGTTGCTCTCCAGGAGCAAGAGCAGAGCCATTACCATCTTTCCCATTATTTATTGAATTGTTTCGATTTAAATTCTGAGTTTGATTATGAATTTCA
The DNA here is from genome assembly GCA_965224475.1 of Endozoicomonadaceae bacterium. Lineage (GTDB taxonomy): Bacteria > Pseudomonadota > Gammaproteobacteria > Pseudomonadales > Endozoicomonadaceae > Endonucleibacter. The sequence continues at coordinate 299,431 of CBDCZK010000010.1, forward strand.
ATCTTTGGAAAAAAGAATTGCGTTGACCAGCGGTGCTGATTTGGTTGCGCTTGCTCTTTATATCGGCATTGTCCTCAATGAAAGTATTATAAGGGCTGTTGTAAGGCGCCGTGAGAGAGTATTGCTGCAAGAATGTCTGGGGGAGCAAGCATATCTGTTTGCTGTAAAGAAAGCCCAGTTTTTTTCTAAGCACACAGAGTCTGCTGAACCTGGTATTCTAATTGACTGGCAACATACAGAACGGTTCAAGTCTTTTTTGACTGTGAATGGGTTACAGGTACTGGCGGTTGCATATGCAGGTATGCCAAGGGCCTTCAAGCAGAGATTGTTGCTGAAATTTCCTAAATCATGGCAAAAGTATCTGGAAAATTCAGGGGGAAACCTATCTAGAGAACAAAGTATTAATCTTCTAATCAAGTGCTACAAAGAGGTGGATAGACAATGGCGACACCTGTTATTTTAACAACCGATACCCTTTATGTTGATCAGGCTTGCAAGGTGTTAAAGGCAGAAGATCATGCTATTTACCTTGAAGCAGAGAATATTATTGAAAGGGCCAAAGAGCAGGCGCTCGCTATTGTTGAAAGGGCTCAGGAAGAGTATCGGCAAGAGCGGGAGAGGGGGTATCTGGATGGCCTCGAGACAAGTAAGGCAGAACAAGCAGAGCAAATGCTGAAAGTGGTTAGTCGGACTATTAATTATCTGTCGAATATAGAAAAAGCCATGGCTGAAATCCTGATGTCTGGTGTTAAAAAAATTATTGGAGATTATGACAAGGAAGAGCTTGCAGTGGGGCTGGTAAAAAGTGCCTTACAGCATGTACGTAACGAAAAACAGGTGACTATCCGAATTGCTCCAAGTCAGTACGGTATGGTTAAAGCTCGAATAAATGAGATTCTTGAGGAATATAAGGGTGTTGGGTTCATTGACCTGGTATCAGACCCAAGATTGTCTACCGGAGACTGTATAATGGAGAGTGAAATAGGTGTTGTTGAAGCCAGTGTTGATATTCAGCTTCAGGCTCTTCAAAAACGTTTTGAAAAAGTGAATGCAACGGTTGTTGCAGGTTTAGGTAGTAGTTCCGAAGTTTCTGGTTGACTGATTCGCAAGTTTTAAAAAAATATCCTATCTTTTTTCGCTGAATCTGTTTCTGGCTTTTCTTATTCTGTTGGTTGAGCCTTTATCGCTCTGGCAGTAGTTATAGAGCATCTCTTAATTTACCTTTTTTAATGAAAACTAAAAATTAAGGGAAGCGTTTCGGAAGCTTTCATCGTTAATTTAATAAGTCTGGTTTATATCAGCGAGAGAGGTTACCTATGCCAGATTCTAATGATGCGCCTCCTCATTTGGGTAGTGCGTTCATTTTGGCAGGTACTGCTATCGGGGCTGGAATGTTGGCATTACCTGTTGTCTCAGCACAAATCGGTTTTTTATCGATGCTGGTCATTTTTGTTGTCATTGCTTTTTTTATGACTTACTCAGCTCTATTAATGTTGGAAGCGAACCTGGCTATAGGCAAAGGCAGTAGCCTTTATACGATGGCAGCAACCGTATTGGGTAGGCCAGGCAAGGTGCTTGCTATTTTGGCTCCTTTGGGGCTGTTCTACTCTTTAATGGGGGCTTATTTAGCTGGAGGTGGTGGGCTGGTACACCAGTTAGCGGGTGATGCGCTTGATATATCCTTACAGACGAGCGTACTGATATTTACGTTGGTTGCCGGTTTGATTGTATATTGCAGTACTAAGGTTGTGGATTATGTCAACAGAGTGCTTTTTTTGTTGATGCTGGTTGCTTTTTTTGCAGCGATTCTCTCTCTGATACCCGGTATTCAGTACACCAATTTGAATGTTAGCAAATCATTATCGGCTGGTTATTTTTGGGTGGCTATACCGGTTGTTTTTACATCTTTTGGGTACCACGGAAGTATTCCCAGTGTGATTTTGTATCAGAAACAGAATGTAAGTCAGCTCCCCAAGGCGTTGATATTGGGGACAGTGATCGCTTTGTTATTTTATGTTGTTTGGCTGTTTGTTGCGATGGGAAATCTATCGGAGCACTCTTTTGATAAGATAAATAGCTCTGGCGGTTCTGTAGGTGAATTGATCAATCAGCTTGCTCTGGTATCAGGAACCCGGACATATTTAGAAACATTTCTTTTTATATTTTCTGATCTGGCCTTATTAACCTCTACTTTAGGTGTTGCATTGGGTCTTTTTGACTATTTGGCAAGCCTTTTTCAAAGAAGAGATTCCTTTGCTGGGCGTTTCCAGACATCTGTGCTGACTTTTTGCCCACCCGCTCTATTTGCACTTTTTTACCCGGATGGTTTTATTGTCGCGCTTGGTTATGCTGCTATTGCTTTGTCGGTATTAGCTGTTTTATTACCTGCAGCGATCGCCTGGATACTTCGCAGGCGGCGGCTCAGTTCTCTTTCTTATCGTGCACCTGGAGGAAATAGATTGCTTGTGTGTTCGATATTATTTGGTTTTTTTATTATTTCTGCTCAGGTATTAGCTGTTTGGGGTGCTTCGTCATAATGAATAATGACTGTCCCAAGTTATTCTTTTCTGTATGCTGCGTTAAGTACGGATATTGTGGATATATTACGCAATTGAGCAAATTCTGTTAAATCACTACATTTTGTAGGGAAAATATCCAAAGGCAGTTGCGCGGGTTCCTGAAAGGGGAGGATCCGGGCGTTTTCGCAGCTATACTATTTGGCGAGTTAATGACCAATAAACTATTTGCTCTATATCAATGGTTTTTTAGCTGAGTGCTTATATACTGCCCGATTTTTTTTAGCGTTCTGACACTTTTTACTTGAACCCGTTCGGCTTTGAGCAGGGGGCTTTTTGCTACCTGTAAGCTGGACACACAACGACAGAGGTTGGCGTAATGCAGGTCATTAAGGCCGATGTAGCAATAGTGGGTGCCGGTGGTGCCGGTCTGCGAGCAGCTATTGCTGTGGCGGAGAAAGACCCCAGTCTGAAAGTAGCCCTGATTTCCAAGGTTTATCCTATGCGCAGCCATACTGTGGCAGCAGAAGGCGGTTCTGCCGGGGTTATTCAGGACCATGACTCCCTGGAAAATCACTTCAAGGATACTGTATCCGGGGGGGATTGGCTGTGTGACCAGGATGTCGTTGACTACTTCGTTGCTAACTCCACTGAAGAGATGGTTCGCCTGGAGCACTGGGGCTGCCCATGGAACCGTAAAGAAGATGGTAGCATTAACGTTCGTGCCTTTGGCGGAATGAAGATCGAAAGAACCTGGTTTGCTGCAGACAAATCTGGTTTCCATATGCTGCATACGCTCTATCAAACCTCTGTTAAATACCCTTCTATTGAACGCTTTGATGAATATTTTGCCACCGATCTGATTGTTGAAGATGGCCGTGCTCAGGGCGTTGTTGCTATCGAAGTCAAAACGGGTGAGCCTAAGGTTTTCCTAGCTAAATCTGTCGTATTCGCTTCTGGTGGTTCTGGTCGTGTCTTTCGCTTTAATACTAACGGTGCCATCGTAACCGGTGATGGTCATGGCATGGCTTTGCGTGCAGGTGCTCCTCTACGTGATATGGAATTTGTTCAGTATCACCCAACCGGTCTGCCAGGTTCTGGCGTACTGATGACAGAAGGCTGCCGTGGCGAGGGTGGTATCCTGTTAAACAAGGATGGCTACCGTTATCTGCAGGATTACGGCTTGGGACCAGAGACGCCAGTGGGTCAGCCCAAGAATAAGTACATGGAGCTGGGTCCTCGTGATAAATTGTCCCAGGCATTCTGGCATGAGCAGCGCAAGGGCCGCACTATCGACACCCCGCTGGGTGACGCCGTACACCTGGATCTGCGCCACCTGGGTGAGAAAAAGCTGATGGAGCGTTTGCCTCTGATCTGCTCTCTGGCTAAGAACTATGTTGGTGTTGATCCTGTTCACCAGCCTGTACCGGTTCGCCCAGCGGTTCATTACACCATGGGTGGTATCCGTACTGATATTAACTGTGCCACTGATATTAATGGTCTGTATGCTGCTGGTGAGTGCTCCAGTGTGGGTATGCACGGGGCAAACCGTCTGGGGTCTAACTCCCTTGCGGAAATCGTGGTATTCGGTAAGGTAGCGGGTGACAATGCTGCTGACTTTGCCAAGCAGAATGTTATGTCTGATGAGAAAAAGCTGCTTGATCAGGCTCGAGGACATCTGGCCAGCATTGAAAGCCTGCGTAATGCCAATGGCACAGAAAAAGCATCCCATATTCGCCATGAAATGGTTAAAACCATGGAACGTTGCTTCGGTATTTACCGTATTGGCGAAGAAATGCAGGAAGGCGTTGATAAGATGGCTGAACTGCGTGACCGCTTTACCCGCGTGAAGGTGGAAGACAAGAGCAAGGTGTTCAACACTGAATTGCTGCAAGCCTTTGAATTGCAAAGCTCTTTGGCTGTTGCCCATTGTATGGCTGTCGGTGCAGTGAATCGTAAGGAATCCCGCGGTGCTCACCAGCGTATCGATGGTTTCGAGAAGCGTGATGATGACAACTTCCTGAAGCATACGCTGACTTACTATAACGGCAATGCTGAGCCTCGTCTGGACTATGAAGCGGTTAATGTTACCCGCTATAAGCCGGAAGAGCGTGTATACGGCGCTGCAGCTGAAAAGAAAGAAGCGCAGAAGTAAGGAGGCCTGTTAATGAGCAACAAGACCATATCCATCGAGATTCTGCGCTATAACCCGGAAACCGATGATAAACCCAACTATGGAACCTTTGAGATTCCCTATGTGGAAGATTGGTCCATGCTGGATGCCCTTGAACATATCAAGGATGAGCTGGATTCCAGCCTGGCTTACCGCTGGTCCTGCCGTATGGCAGTGTGTGGTAGCTGTGGCATGGTAATCAATGGTACGCCGAAGCTGGGCTGTGAGACCTTCCTGAGGGATTATTACCCCAATACCATTAAAGTTGAGCCACTGGCGAACTTCCCTATTGAGAAAGACCTGGTTGTTGATGCAGAAGACTTTATTAAGAAACTGGAAGCTGTAAAGCCTTACATCATCAATGCTATGGAGAAGCCTGTTGTAAAAAGTGCTGACGAGCCGTCTCCTCAGAAAATTGGAGCAAGTGCTAACCAGCAAACACCCAAGCAAATGGGCTTGTATAAGCAGTTCTCCATGTGTATTAACTGCATGCTCTGTTATTCTGCCTGCCCGCAGATGGGGATTAACCCACTGTTTACAGGCCCTGCTGTTATTGCTCTGGGGCATCGTTATAACCTGGACTCCCGTGATGATGGTTATGATCAGCGTACGGAAGTGATTCAGGGCAAGAATGGTGTTTGGTCCTGCACGTTTGTGGGTTACTGTTCTGAGGTTTGTCCTAAAAACGTTGACCCGGCAGCAGCCATTAACCAGAACAAGCTGCAAGGTTCCCAGGACTGGGCCCTGTCTTTCCTGATGCCGCGCAAAGGAGGTAAGTGATGAGCCGTCGCCCATATGTGCGCCCGATGAAGCGTACCTGGTTTATGGATCACCCGTTCTATCGGAACTATATGATCCGGGAGTCTTCCTGTATTTTTGATGGCTTGTACGCCATTAATCTGCTGGTTGGCTTGATTCAGCTGGTAAAAGGACAGGCTGCCTGGGATAGCTGGCTGGCATTTCAGGCTCATCCTCTGATGATTCTGTTCACAGTAGTGACCCTTGGGTTGACGCTTTACCACTCTGTAACCTTTATTGCCATGTGCCCTAGGGTAATGCCTCAGCAGCTGCGCAAGATGGTTGCTGATAAGACTGTTGTTGCTGCCAGCTATGGTGCTCTGGCTGGAGCATCTGCTGTGATTCTGTTAGCTGCTACCTGGGGAGTAGGCGCATGAGTCAGAAACGTCATATTGAACCACTGCTTTGGAGCCTGTTTGGTGCTGGTGGTGCGACTATAGCCTTTGCTTTTCCTGCCCTGATCTTTGTTATTGGTTTGGGCGTACCTCTGGGTATTATCCCGGCAGAAGCACTGTCTTATGAGCGTATTTCCGGGTTTATTCTGGAGAACTGGATTGGCAAGCTGGCCTTGATGGCGATCCTTGTTCCCTCCTACTGGGCTTGCATTCATCGCATCTATCACGGCAGCCATGACCTGGGCTTCCATCCTGGGGTGGGTGTGAAAGTGCTGTGTTATGGTGGGACGTTGGTGATGAGTATTGCTACAGTAGTTTTATTGTTTACTTGATTCATAAGTACCAGTTAACAGAAGATACTGTTGTTATAATGCAGAAAGGGGCGATTAAGCCCCTTTCTGCATTATATGATCTAGTTAAATTTTCGTATTGTCTATCATCTCTTCAAGCTCAATCATTCTTTCATGTTGAAAGTCACTGGTGCCCTGTTGCCCTTTTTCCAGTGTAGACATTTGGCGATTAATATTTGCCAGAATCTCATACTCTAGCAAGTTTACTCCGTTATTCATTAACCAGTGGTATTCCCTGGTATTTTTATGAAGGGATAGATCTTCGGCAAGGGCTTCGATATTGCTGGTTGCTACCAGGTGAATCCCGTTGTGATGCGTACCAGGCATTTGGAAGTAATTTGCCAGCAGATCGTGATGCTCAATGGCTTTATGCTCTTCCGGGTCGTCTGTCAGAATGGTTGTCAATGTACTGGCGAGTTGTAACAGGGCTGTTTTAATAGCAATAACAGCACTGTTGTAATCATGGTCTTTTTGTTTGGTTTGATCCGGCGCCCCCATCTTTGGGGCCATTATCTCAAGTGAGTGCTTGATGATATTCACTGTTTGTGATGGATAATGCCTTACTGAACGCTGAGCAATTTTTTTTGTTGATGCCTGTTGTTTGGCTTGGGGTGAGTATTTTTTATTACTTACGGACTTTATTTTAGCGTTAAAAAGCTTCTGTTCGCTTTTATCATAACCTGACTTTTTTTCTCCCATGGCTTCTTCCTTGAGATTGAGGTTGTTTAATACCTGTCTGATAAAAAACGGTCTAGATTCACGCTATCCGGAGTTCCCGGCACTTGACTCAGTTCTGTGAGTATTTCCATAGCCATGGGGGCATGCATATTTCCCTTGGTCTGGCAAAAAGGGACTGTCAGGTTATGGCCCATCAGGCGCTGTTCACGCAGAAATTCATTGATTTTTTGAGGAAGGTTGTAATAAACGTCACGTCGTAATGAAAAGCTGGTTTGATGTTCCCCTAGCTCACCATCTACTTTTAAGTTTACTTTGACAGCATTTTCGAAGTCTTGTTCGTCTATTTGGTAGTCAATACAAAGGTTCGCGACGATGTGTCCATCGTTTGCATCTTCAATAATAGCCAGTCGGTTTCCACTGAGACTCATAGCGGCACCTCCTTGTGCTGTTATGCCATAAAATACAATGTTATCTACTAATGATAGACTAAAACGATAAATTAATGGTTGCTTGGCTTGGCAAGATACATATCGGATGAATATTATTGAGCGTTTGTTCAACAAATATTACGCTCTTAATTAGGCGTTTGGGGAAAGAAACTGTGTTAAAAACTGTATTGGTTACAGGCGCAAACCGTGGAATAGGTTTGGGATTTTGCAAACAGTATATTAAATATGGTTATCGAGTTTATGCAGCATGCCGTTCGCCTGAATCGTCTTCGGAATTGTTAGCTCTGAAGCAAAAATTCCCGGATCAACTGGATATACTCCCACTGGATGTAACCAACCAATCTATGGTGGCAGCTCTTCCTCATATGCTGGAAGGGCGGGTGATAGACATACTGATCAATAATGCCGGGGTATATGGCCCTAAAGGGCTTTCTTTGGGGGATATAACTGAAAGTGACTGGCTTGATGTGTTTAAAGTTAATGTTATTGCTCCACTGCTGCTTACTCAATTGCTGGTGGAAAATATTACAGCAAGTCAGGAAAAAAAAGTCATATTGATGACAAGTAAGATGGGGAGTATTACTGATAATAGCAGTGGAGGGAGCTATATCTATCGCTCATCAAAGTCTGCCCTAAATGCTGTTGGAAAGTCTTTAGCCCATGATTTATCAAGCAAGGGTGTTAAGGTTGCCCTTGCTCACCCAGGTTGGGTGCAAACCAGTATGGGAGGAGCGAATGCCCTGATTGATGTGAAAACGTCTGTAAATGGGCTTTGTAAGGTTATAGAAGAACTTGATGAGGAGAGCAGTGGCCAGTTCTTTAACTATGATGGTTCATTGATTCCATGGTGATTAGCAGCTAGTTGGTATTAGGTTTCCATGAACTAAGCCTCTTTTTTGCTTTTTAGGGGAGGCTTGTGAGCTTCATGAGCGGTCAAGGTCGGATTTTAGGGCAACGAAGGCATCGGAAAGATGATTATAAATTTCTGAATACAGACCTGAACCGCTTCTGGATGAGGCTTCAAGTTGTGCTGCTAGTTGCTCCACCTCTATGGCTCCTACTGCACCTGCGGCACCTTTTATTCTATGAGAAAGACTGATGATTTCATTCAGATTATTATTTTTTATCGCTTCTTTAAGCTTACTAAAGTCAATGTCTGTGATGTCCAGGAATTGCTGTAAAAGAGAGTTGATTAAATCATTATTATTACCAGTTATCTCCTGAAGGTGTTCTAGGTTAATCATTGCTCTCTCATTATTGACTTGTAAAGGGGTTCTTAAATTTTGTCGTCAATTGGAGAAATTGCTTGAATTAATAAGGGGGAATTTGTTCAGAATATCGTTTTTTTGAAATATTATTTGATGGTTCAAAGAGTCTTGAAGCTAAAAGATTAGGCTGTACGGTCAAAAGCGCAAAATCTTGTCCATTACTGCCTGTAGAGCTCTATCAAATAGTGGGCTTTGGTCCAGGATTTTGAGAGTACCTTGGTTTATTTCATCTTTAAGAACGCTGCCCCGCTTTTCCGCTATTTTCATACCAGACCGATTGACAAAAATATAGCGGTCATGCATTTCATCGATATGGGAGAGTTTGCAGCGCATCCGTTTAGATGAAGCACCTATGAATTCGACCCATTGGCCAGTGTTTAAGCCCTCAATTGGCTGGAAATATTTAGAGGAACTGTTTTTCCCGTGATCAAACTGGGAAAAGAAATGATGATCCAGGTAGCTATCACTTTGTAGGATTATTTCTTCAATGGGCTCGTCCTGATTTGGCTCATTATCAGATATCTCTTGTGGATATGAACTTTCATCATCTGCGGCTTCTTTGTCATATAATAGGGGTGAATTGTTATCCTGATGAAAGATTTTTTCTGTATTGTCGGTTTGTTTTTGATCTATTGATGTAATTTCAGTTAGTTTTATACGAAAGTCGTTTAGCGCTATTGGAAATGCATTAGGGGCGTCTGCACTTTCAGAGATTAGGTATCTTACGGTTTCTTCTATCAAGCATATCAAAGGATCATCTATTGACGTATTTTCAGAACATTTCATTCCAGTGGTTGTCATCTCATTGAGAAGGTCTCTGGCTGGATGGTGGCGATTACTAAGAAATTCTTCATCCAGTAAAGCTAATTTTAGTACTGGTATTTGTAACAAACTGATGAGCTTTCTAATTTCGCTGTGAAGCTCATGGTCATCCAGGATATACTCGAATAGCATACCAACCATATTAATGAGATCCTGATGTTGCTTTGATAACTGTTGGCTGATGCCCTGTGAGTCAAGTGCTTCTTTTATTGTTTCAGCAAGGTCTTCAATGGATGAGAGCCTTTCGAGTAGCTGGATTTGGATTGAAGAAAGTTCTGTAGCAAGATCAGATGAATCAATAGAGTTTGTAGTTGCTTGCTGGTTGTTTGTGATCGTTTGGCTATTGTTGTTTATTAGGTTTTCTACTTTATTTAATACATTATTTGTGATGGTTTCTAATAGTATGCTTTCAGAATCACCATTTTGCGTGTTTTGCTTAACAGGCTCATAATTAATTTTGGAGTCTTTTGATTTTGGTATTTGAAAACCTTCAGACTCCAATAGCTCATCTGCTTCTTGCCACATTGCCAAAGCGGAACTTTTCATGGTATGGCTAAATATGGCAAGCATTTTTTCTTCTATATCAATAGGAATTGAGAGGGAAGAGATAGCTTCGGAAAAACTTGTGCATATGTTTTCTGGTGTTATTGGATATAGTGCATCTTTTCTATCATGTATTCTGCTGGTTATATTGATTAAAAGTTGAGCTGACTCGTCAACGATTAAAGCTTGCGCTGATACTTGGGCGATTAGTTTTCTTTCAAACTCGCTATTGTCTACAAGAGATAGCGGTGATAGGTCTGGCTCCGGTTTTTGAACCTCTATTTCCTGTGGTTTTTTGAGCTCGCTGATGTAGTTTTCTTTTATCCTGGTAAGAGACTGTTTGAGTAGTGAGTGAGCTTCATAAAAATGTGATGCTTCGTTATTGGAAATTGCATTGTCACTACACTGTAGTAATTCTTGTAAGATACAAGATAGAGTTAAGTCTATAGATGGGTTTATGTGTTTTTCTAGCAGATCAAGAAAGAACAAATCGGATAGACTTGCTCCGGTAGAATGAGGAGGCTGTTGGAATTGTATGATATTACTTGATGCTGCCATACACTACTGCTACTCCATTGAGCATAAGGCGCCACTAGCGCAACTATAAAATTACGCTTATGGCTATTGATTTAATTATAATAGAATGGTTTGCCTGGATTATAACTATATGACTTAAAAAAAAGTGTTTTCCAAACTTTTGTCAAAAGTTTGGCTGTTGAAAAACAACGAGTTATCACTCTTTCATGTCTTTGGCTATTTCTTTTGCCCTTTCTATTGTTCTGTTAAATCCTGTTCTGAAAACATTGTCCCTGAATTGTTGCTGGAGCTCTTCCAGTGTTATGAGCTCATCTGACTCGGAATTTTCAGTATCCATAGACTGGTTTTCTGTCTCTTCTGTACTCATAAGCTGACTAAATCGCTCTGATTCAGCTGGATTGGCTTCTGTGACAGGTTGAATGGTGGGAATCTCTTCCAAAGTGTTTTTTTCCAGATTTTCAGCATTTTTATTAGTGATGAGCGACATTTTTGATATTCCTTTTTAATCTTAATTTAATGATAGAAGTGAATTTTTAGTTAATCCAATAAAGACGAGTGGGGCGTCGCCGACAAATGATTTAGTAAAGTCGGGAGATTGCCATGAGCGGTGAACACTTCACATTGACTATTAGTCAAAGCACTACTGACCCGGGTGATTTTGCTATTCATATGAAAGAGGATGGCAAGCAAGAGCAGCTTCTGGTACATCTTCGGTTTATGCCTTTATCCATGTTTGATGAGACTTATCTGGATGACCTTGTGGGTGTTATGGCCAGAAAACTGGCCAAACGTATCATTGAGTGGCGAGTGGCTCCTGATGATGACCCCGAAGCAATGAAAGCCTGCCAGGATCAAGCACGAGCGGTTGTGCAAGAAGCGTTGGATCGTATGAAAAAAGGTTAGTTATATTAGCCTCTTTCACGCCTGATATAATTTACTCTGCCTCCAAAACACTTTATGTGTGATTTACAGGCTTTTATGAAAGGCTGTTGAGTGTAAAGCCTTTGAATAGCAGGAAAACTCCTTATAGGCTCTTTCTATAAGTCTGGTTATGTTGAGCGAATTTGCTCAGGTACTTCTGCTATGGATATGACCCGCCATGTCAATACTTTTGGACGCTATTTGCGGGAAAAGTACGGTGAGAAAGTACATAAAATTTCTATAAATGCAGCATTTACCTGCCCTAATCGCGATGGCAGTAAAGGTATTGGGGGCTGCAGTTTCTGTAATAATGCTTCATTTAGTCCGGAATCAACCAATGCGGGTGATATTAGCCAACAAATTCAAAAGGCAAAAAGAAATGTTGGGCAGCGAACGGGGGCAAAAAAATTTATTGCTTACTTCCAATCGTATAGCAATACTTACGGAGAGCTAGGTCAGCTGCGCGAGTATTATGATGAAGCACTGGCAGACCCTGATATGATTGGCCTTGCTGTTGGCACACGGCCTGATTGTGTGCCTGACCCTGTTTTAGCTCTGCTGAAAAGTTATCAAGATAGAGGATATGAGGTTTGGTTAGAACTTGGGTTGCAGTCTTGTTTTGACGAAACCTTAAATAGAATTAATAGAGGGCATGGATTCGCAGAATATGAGGATGCTGTAAAGCGGGCTAGAGCTGCCGGGTTAAAAATTTGTACTCATCTTATTATGGGTCTGCCAGGGGAAAGGCCTGCTGATATTTTGGTCAGTTTTAAGAAAGCGATTGATCTAGGGGTCGATGCAGCCAAGATACACCCCTTACATATTGTCAAGGGTACACAGCTGGCTAGAGAGTGGAAGCGGGGCGAAGTAGAAGAGTTAAGCATGGAAGAATACACTGATATTCTTGCCCAGATCATTCGTATGGCTCCAAAAGAACTTTTATTTCATCGACTTACCGGCTCAGGCGAACGCCAGTATCTTCTTTCTCCCCAGTGGGTAATGCATAAGTGGGATGTTTTAGGCCTGCTTTATAGTAAGCTTGAACAATTGGCTGAATAACTCCCTTCATCGTGTCAGGCTGGTTTAGTCGTTAGTTTTAATAAAGCCAGCCAAACGTGTTTTATTAAGCCAGAAATGAATTGGCCGATGACATACCTGATAATGTTTGTCAGGAATATGTCGATGCGTATTGAGTTAGGGAATGACTACTGTCTTAGAAGCTTTTTATATGGTGATGCACCCGCACTTGTAAAGCACGGTGATGATATAGAAGTGGCTAAATATCTTAGAGACAGTTTTCCCAGCCCTTATACCATCGAGCATGCCAGAGCCTGGATTCAATACGTTAAGGAGCATGAGTCTGATACCCGATTCGTTATTGCCAATAAGGATGAAGCTATCGGTGAGATAGGTTTTGTGCGTCAGGATGATGTGCATAGATTTTCTGCTGAAATAGGGTATTGGCTATCCCAGGAGCATTGGGGAAATGGCGTAATGTCGAAGGCGGTGAGTCAGGTTAGCCAGTACGCTTTTGAAAAGTTTGAAATCATCAGATTATTTGCTGATGTTGTGGAACATAACCAAGGTTCTAGCCGTGTTTTGGAAAAATGTGGCTATAAGTTGGAGGGGGTTTTTCAAAAACATATTTATAAAGACTCGGATTTTCATGACCAGCTTGTTTATGCGCTTGTCAGAGAACTTTGATTTTTTTCTGTTTCACCTGCTACTAGTCTCTTTTCTTCACTCTTTCAATTACGAATGCATAAGATAGTTAAACAGTTTTAGACTCAAAGTTTCTGCAATCTATCGCAAGGCAGGGTATAGTCTGCCATTGGTATTAGGCACTTGCTCAGGCAGCTGGTGTTTTACCTACGTTCCTTGTGGGTACAACTAACTTATAAATTTGTAGCGACAGACGTATCGATAACTATATTGGCAAGGATTAGCCCTTTGGGTTAAATCGAAATTCGTCCAAGTGGTTGCACAGTGATCTCTTCGGTTAGCTCCTGATGGGATAATACTGAGCTCCTGATGGGATAATACTGACAGGTCGTAAACTTCCAGCTCAATCAGTTTTCTGACATAGCGCCTGATATCCATGGAAGTGATCAGGACAGGCTTGTGTTCCAGATGACCAATCTTACCAACGGTGGTTTTAACATTTTCTACAAACTGTGCTGAAGTCGTAGGATCAAGAGCCAGGTAGCTACCTGCAGAGGTTTGTCTGATACCACCGCGGATAGTGTCTTCTACATCTTGATCAAGTAGATAAACTGGCAGCATATTTTTGCCATTAGAGTATTTATAGCTGATAAAACGCTTTAGGGATGAACGCACATATTCTGTCAGCTGAACGACTTCTTTCTCTTTGTGTCCCCAGACCACAAGTGCTTGAAGGATAGAGCGAAGGTTTCGAATAGATATGTCTTCTGAAACCAGTCTCTGGAAAATTTCGGTGATTTTATTGATAGGTAGTAGACGCTGTACCTCTTTGATTAACTCAGCAAAGCTACCTTCCATTTTTTCTACAAGATAGCGTGTTTCCTGAATTCCGATAAACTCTTCAGCATATTTTTTCAAAACATGAGCTAAATGAAAGGTCAGGATTTTTGATGAATCCATAAAGTTAACATTGTTCTTTTCAAGTTTTTCCCTGTAATCCTCTTTGACCCAGATCGAGTCAAGGCTGGGTAGGAACTCATCTTCCTGTTCAAATGGAATTTTTAGCATTTCAAGATGATCTGATGTCTCTCTGGCAAATAAATAGCCTTGCTTAAAATAGCCATTGGCAACGGGTACCTCCTGCAGCAATATGGAATAGGTGTTCTCAGTCATTGCGTCGTTGAAGCGTAGATGGATACCTGGAAAAGGCACACCCAGATCCATATAAAGGGCTTTTCTCACTTTAAGCAGTTCAGTATTTAAAGAGCCAGTATCGAGGTTATTTTGAATGGAAGTGGGTACATCTATGATTAAGGGAAGTGTTTGAGTGAACTCTTCCTGTTGATCCAGTCTTGACTTGGCATCACCTGGGGATTCTGTTGCAGCGGCCATGGCGGGTATGCCGCCTTGTTCTTCTGCCAATCTGGCGCTGTCTGTCTTTTTCATTAACAGATAGCCACCCCCGCCAATAAAAAGAGCTAGGGAAAGAAAGGTAATCGTGGGGAACCCTGGGATCATTGCGAAACCAAGTAGTAAAAAACCTCCAACCATTAACGCTTTTGGTTTGTCGGTTAGCTGGGCTCCTATTTCATTACCCAGGTCTTGGGCATCTTCATTGGATACGCGGGTAACGATAATACCGGAAGTGATTGAGATCAGAAGGGCCGGAATTTGTGAGATCAGTCCATCCCCAATCGTTAAAATAGCGTATAATTGAAGGGCTTCGCTGGCAGGCATTCCTCTGCCGGAACCAATGGCGACACCTGCGGTAATATTTACAAAGATAATAATAAGACCGGCAATAGCATCGCCCTTTACAAATTTCATCGCACCATCCATTGAGCCATACATCTGTGACTCTTTCTGTACCAACTCCCGGCGGCGCTGAGCTTCCTCCATTTCAATAGCGCCTGAGCGAAGGTCGGCATCAATACTCATTTGCTTGCCAGGCATACCATCAAGGGAGAAACGAGCACTGACTTCTGCAACACGTTCTGAACCTTTGGTAATAACCAAAAACTGTACAATAGTAATGATCAGGAAGATAACCACCCCAACAATAAGGTCACCACCCACCACGAAGTTACCAAAGGTATAAACTATCTGACCGGCATCAGCCTGGAGAAGAATAAGGCGTGTTGTAGTAATTGAGAGTGCCAACCGAAACAACGTGGTAACCAGAAGTACTGCAGGAAATGAAGAAAATTCCAAAGGTGATTTCAGGTATATTGATGTCATTAACAGGATGGTTGATATACCCATATTAAGGGCAATCAATAAATCCACCAACGGGGTGGGCATGGGTAAAATGATCAGGCCTATGATAGCGACAAGTAGTATCGCCAAGACCAGATCATTACGCTGACCGAGTTTATTTAGCCCCGAAACGAAGTTGTTCATAGTTTTATGGCCGCTCTAGATGGGGCGTTAGAGCCAAGCCTCAGTCAGAAAGCAGCTGACTTTTTCTTCTTCTTAAGGATGGCTCGTCCCTTGATCCACTTAATTGCCCGGGTATCTGTCCCAGGTTTTACGCACTGCATGAAATTATCGGCGGATTTTATTGATTCTTCAGGTTGTTCCACTTTCAGATAAGCGTAACTGAGCATTCGGTGGATATCCGGGTTATTTGGCTCCAGGGCTCGCAATGCTTCCAGGATAGCTATGGCCTTTCGCGGTTGAAGGTACTCCATATAATACGAGGCTTGGGATAAAAGCCATTGTTTGAGAGGCTTGTCCATTATGCATTTCCTCACACTTAGTTAACTTTTTTATCGAGAGAAAAAAAAATACTTGAGCTATTAATTCTGCTGATTGCGAAATAGGAATTTTTATTGAACTTGATAAAGGTTGGTAAATAGGGAACGGCTAAATATCCCATAGAGGTTAAGCTGCATGGAGTACATTTCGGCTGATTTTTAGCGCATCCTGTAAGTCTTTTGATTCCTTTAAGACGGCTAATGCATTCTTTATCTCTGGCCCCTTGTCAATATGTTGTTGCAGTAAGTCCAGCGCCATATTGGTCATGGCATTATGTTCAACTGGGGAGAGAGGTTCACCAAAGTCAGGTAAATTGAGAGCAAACCGCATTTCTCTGTGTTCAAACGTTCGGCCAAAATCAAGCGCACGCCAAGTGTAGGCAATAACATTTTCACCAGATGGCTTAAATGCTGATTTGCTTTTGGGAAAATCGCTATCAACGAGTTCAGAGCGAACCGTCGAAATGCCGGAAAGGCCGTTAGTAAAAGAAACTGCATCCATAAGAGCGCCCTTTACAGGTAAGAATGTAAACTAATTATCGGCGGTGACAGTATCATCTACATAGAAAGAAATATTATGATTTGGTATAAAGACTATGTATTCTAATAATAAGTAATAGATAAGCTGTTTTGACAGGCAAAGGCATGGAGGCTGAGTCTGATGTCAATTTATAGAACAGCGTCTTCGATTTTACGCTTCGCACTCATTTTTTCTTTTTCCATCAATGCCTTTGCTGGCGCAGACTGGTCACTGTTTAACTCTCAGGCTTGTGTCCATTGGGTCAGGCCGGGTGAAAATATGGAGGCTATAGCCCAGCGCTACGGTATTGATGTCCAGAAATTGATGCACCTAAACCAGCTTGATGGTTCTGTTCAGTTGCAAATTGGTCAGGGGATCTACCTCCCTGAAGATCTTGAGTATTGTTCTGGAGCTGTTGCCGAAAATGATTTCCAGTTCCCAGCTCCGCCTGCCATTGATTATAACTATGTGCAAAATACGCCTGAAGAAGCTATTGGCAGTGATGAAAAATCCCATACAGGTGATGAAGATGATAATCTGGATTATACCTGTGGCACTGATATCGGCTTAATGGATTCCCTGAGGCCTGCTTCAGTTGATATGAGTAATGGCGCTGAAGAAGTTATTTCACCTGCGACCTCAGCCTTTGGCGAAAGGCCTTATGCCTATTATGGCAGTAGTGAAAGCCTGGCAGATGTGTTACAGAACTTTTCAGCCAGTTACTACATCCCCCTGGTTTTGGCAGAAGATGTTGATGGAGAGGTGAATGGCAAGATAGGGCCACTTACACCAGTTGATTTTCTTGATCATATGTCAAATATTTATGGCTTTATCTGGTATTTCGATGGGCATACCCTGTATGTGTACAATGGTAATGCATCTCAGCAGCAAATTCTTAATTTAAGCTATATGGATGCTGAAGACCTTAAGGATACATTGAAAAAGGTTGGTGTTTGGGATAGTCGCTTCTTCTGGAAATCTCAACCAAAAGAAGGATTGGTGTTTATTTCTGGACCTCCTCGCTACGTTGAGCTGGTTAGCCAGACGGCAGCACTGCTGGATGAAAAGGAAGGAATGCGCCAGAAGAGCAAACTGACGGTTTGTACGTTTAAGCTTAAGTATGCATGGGCAACGGACCAGAGTTTTAATTTCCGGGGTGAACAGATTACAGTACCTGGTGTCACTACAATTCTGCAAAATATCATTAATGGCGGTGGTGTAGCTAGGGTAGCCAAAAAAGAGACTACGGTACCTTCTGTAGAGCCGGCAAAGCGTGTTTCCAGATCAGCAAAAGATAAAGAAGCAGAAAGCAAGATTGAATCAGAAGAGAATAATGGCAGACAGCTCAATGAAGGTGCTGTGGCAGATACGATTTATATCAACGCTGATCCTAGGTTGAATGCGGTAATCGTGCATGACTTGGAAAGTAAAATGCCGATGTATGGTAAGCTAGTTAAATCACTTGATAAACCAACTGCCCAGATAGAGATTAGTGTTTCTATTATTGAGGTTAGCACTAATAAAATGGATGCCCTTGGGGTTGACTATCATAATAACAGGAGTGGAGGCAGTGAAGAGTTTAGGTTTGGTCCTGGGTTTGCTGAAGGTGAGGGGCCAAAATTTACAACAATTCTTTCTACTAGGTTTAATAGTTTTCAAGCCACTCTTCGCTTGTTAGCCCAAGAGGGAGATGCGAGGATTGTCTCTAAGCCCTCCATTTTGACGCTGGATAATCTTGAAGCTGTACTTGATAACAGTAAGACAAGCTATGTCAAAGTAGAAGCTAACCAAGATGCTCAGTTGTTTCCCGTCACATCTGGTATAGTTGTTCAGGTAACGCCTAGGATTGTTAAGGAAAAGGAAAACCGAAAAATTCATCTAAGTATTAATATTCAAGATGGTTCAGATTCCGACTCAAGTGATACAGTACCTAAGATTAGTAATAGCTCTATTAATACACAAGCTGTAGTCCATGAGAGTGAGAGCCTTTTAATTGGTGGCTTTTATCGAGAAGAGAATGAAAATACATCGACAAAAATTCCGGTGCTAGGTGACTTGCCTGTGCTGGGTACATTATTTAGAACAGACTCTGAGAAAAAAGAAAAGCTTGTCAGGATGTTTCTGATTACTCCAAGAATCGTAGAATTAAAACGAACCTGATATTTCCAGTTCTGATTATTTACTGCAGGCTTTTCTATAGAAAAGCCTGTTTTTTGTTGCAGGAAGATTTATGTCATTAACAGCCAATAAGAATGTCTTCGATATTTATGTAATAGGCGGTGGAATTAATGGCGTTGGGATTGCTGTGGATGCTGCCGGGCGAGGCTTGAAAGTAGGACTATGTGATAAAGGGGATTTAGCAGGTGCCACTTCTTCAGCAAGCAGTAAGCTTATTCATGGGGGCTTAAGATACCTCGAGCATTTGGAATTTCGCTTGGTCAAGGAGGCTTTGGCTGAGAGAGAAGTATTACTCAAGTTAGCACCGCATATTGCCAGGCCAATGCGCTTCTGCCTTCCTCATAGACCTCAGTTAAGACCAAAATGGATGATCAGGGCAGGATTGTTCTTATATGATCACCTGAGTGGCAGGGCCACATTGCCGGGTTGCCATAGTTTCGATTTTTCTTCTGATTCTGTGCTGCATTATGAATTTAAAAGTGGTTTTGAGTTCTCTGATGTCTGGATTGATGATGCTCGCCTTGTAATATTGAATGCTATGAAACTGGCTAAATTAGGAGGGGAAGTTAATACTCGAACGAAAGTTGTTGATGCATACAGAGAAGGAAAATTTTGGCATCTAAGAGTTATTGATCAATTAGCCGGCACGGAAAGCGTCATAAAAAGCAGGGCGTTGGTTAATGCTGCAGGCCCTTGGGTGAAAAACGTGATGGACAAAACCATAGGAGAGTTGTCTCCCAGAAATATCCGTTTGATTAAGGGCAGTCATATTATTGTTCCTAGGATTCATGATGAAAATAGAGCGTATATTTTACAAAATCCAGATAAGCGTATTGTCTTTGTCATTCCCTATTTAGAGACATTTTCCCTGATTGGAACGACTGATGTAGAGTATAAAGGAGATCCATCTGAGGCCAGTTGTTCGAGATATGAAATTGATTATCTATGTAAGATAGTTAATGAGCATTTCAGAAAGCAGATTAATCCTTCTGATGTGCTCTGGACATATTCCGGGGTTCGTCCTTTGTGTGAGGATGAATCGGACTCCCCGCAGGCTATTACCCGGGATTACACCATAGAATTATCTGATCTTAAAGGCGAGGCGCCTTTGCTTTCGGTGTTTGGTGGAAAATTGACCACATTCAGAAAGCTGGGTGAGGCAGCTGTAGATAAGCTTGCCCGTTATTTTTCCAAAATAGGGCCTAAATGGACTGTTGATAATTTTTTACCGGGCAGTGAAGGTGTTGAATCAGCTCATTCTTATGCATCTGAGCTTATTAAGGCATACCCTTGGCTTCTTGCCGAGCAAGCAGGCCGATTAAGCACTTGTTACGGTTCACTGGCCCATGCCTTTTTAAAAAAGGCATCTTCATTTGTTGATCTGGGAAAACATTTTGGTGCTGGGCTTACCAGTGCTGAAGTAGACTACCTGATGATGAATGAATGGGCCCGGGACCCTGATGATGTGCTCTGGCGTCGAAGTAAACTGGGATTGTTTATGGATAAACAGCAGCAGTTTGAGTTGAGTGTGTATATGGAAGAAAAATTGCGTAGTATACAACAGGTATAGTTGTTTCTTTATGTGCTTGCGTGAGGCTGTTTGGTAAACTCAGTTGAAAGCGTTATTCTTGATAAGTGTTTATGAAAACAGTCAAAGCGTTATACAAGTGCAAAGGAATTGTTGCTATTGGCGGGGGGCACGGTTTAGGTCGAGTTATGGCAAGCCTTGGCTTTCTCGGAGAGCGAATGGCGGGGATTGTTGCTACGACAGATGACGGAGGTTCTACTGGGCGGCTTCGCAAAGACAGTGGTTGTATTGCCTGGGGTGATTTGCGGAACTGTCTTAATCAGCTGTGTTCAGATAGTCCAAATCTAGCAAGAATTTTATTTGAATATCGATTTAAAGACAGTGGGGACTTGAGTGGTCATAATTTGGGGAATCTGATCTTGCTGGCTATGGATCAAATGTGTGTAAGGCCTCTCGATGCCATTAACCTTATCCGGCAGATGCTGCAAGTGGATGCTCGGTTAATCCCAATGTCCGAGGAACCTGCCAGTCTGGCCGGAATCATTGGAGGCCAACAAATTGTTGGAGAAACTCGCATTGATGGGTTGCCAGATCGACCTGACCAGCTAATGCTACTACCTGATATTCAACCAACCCATGAAGCAATAACAGCTATTGAAAATGCGGACTTGATCATACTGGGACCAGGTAGTTTTATGACTAGTACGCTACCAGCATTACTTATGGCTGATTTAGCTGTTGCGATTAAAGAAAGTAAGGCTTTAAAGGTATATATTGGAAATATTAATCCAGAGCAATCATCAATTAACAAGTTTTCAATTCAAGAAAAGCTGTCTTGGATGCAAGAAATGACGGACATTTACCCCGATATTCTGTTATGGCCTGATGAGCGTGAAATACCTGAAGGTTTGAATTGTCAGGTTTTACAGAAGCCTTTAGCGGATCAATTCCAGTCAGGCGTTCATAGCCAGGATGCATTAAGAATTGCTCTGGATAATCTGGTTGATCAATATTTACCTTCTGCTGGGACACAATAGTAGACAGTTGCAGTGGTGCAGTTTATCGATGGATAATAGTTATATGCTATTGGAGTTGCTATTATTGAGATAGTCGATAAACTCAGCAGCAGGCATTGGCTTCCCAAAAAGATAGCCTTGCCCCTCTTTGCAACGACTAGCCATCAGGTAATTTTCCTGTTCTGTTGTTTCTATGCCTTCAGCCAGGACAGAGATGTTAAAGCTGTTACCTAATTGTATGATCGCATCAACAATAACTGCATTATCTGTATTGGCTGGAATACCTTCTATAAACGATTTGTCGATCTTGATTTTATCAAATGGGAACTGTTTTAGATAACTGAGAGACGAGTAACCGGTGCCAAAATCATCAAGTGCCAGCTTAACGCCAATATCTTTTATTTTTCTAAGCTGCTCTGCCGATAACTCTACATCTTCCAGCACAAAGGTTTCAGTCACTTCGAGTTCTAGCATATGTGGGGCTATTTGGTATTTATCCAACCAGTACGATATCCTTTCGGCGATTTCCTTATCACGTAATTGAACGGCAGAAAGGTTTACTGCGAGCCTCAAATCTGGATAGCCTGCCACATTCCACTCATGTAACTGGTGGCAGGCGCTTTCAAGTACCCAATTTCCTATGGGGATGATATCAAGGTTATGTTCTGCCATAGGGATAAATGTATCTGGGGAGATCAGTCCTTTCTCCGGATGTTTCCACCTTAACAGAGCTTCTGCACCGACAATTTTGGAGTTGGCCATATCAATCTGTGGCTGATAAACAAGGCTTAATTCGTGATGTTCCAGTGCCTGATGAAGATCCATTTCCAACTTTTTGCGCTGGCGAGTTTCTGAATCAATGGTCGCAATATAAAACTGATAGCGATTATGGCTGCGAGACTTGGCCATAATCATGGCAAATTCAGCTTGTTGTAATAATTTATCTACTGAATCCCCATCATTAGGGAAAAGTGTAATGCCTACCGTGGCGCTAAGGGTTATCTGCTCGAGATTCACTTCAAACGGAATGGACATGAGTTTTAGTAATTCTTGCGCAAGCTCGGCAGCTTCGTATGGCTGCTTTAAGTGGGGTGTGATGACAGCAAATTGATCTTCTCCAAGTCGTCCTATATAAGCTTTTTGGCTGATATGCTGGCGAAGCCGGTCTGAGAGAGTCACAAGTACATGCTCTGCTACATTGAAGTTGAATTGGGCGTTAAGTGATTTGAAGTCATCAAGCCCCAAACAGATCACTGCAGCACTTTCATTTTTTGTCGATGAGTTTTTGATAACCTGGGCAAGGTGCTTTTGCAGGGCTTTTCTATTGGGCATTCGGGTTAAATAGTCATAATGAGAAAGCCGCATAATCTGAATTTCAGCTTTCTGGCGCAGGTTGAAGTTACGCTCGACACTGGCTAATAGTTGGTTCGCTGTTTTTATCCAGGTTCCCAGTTCATCATCTTCATGGCCTTTTGGTGTATCTAACTGACTTTTTCCTGGGTGTTCTGGATTTAGATCAGAGAGGTGTTGAACCAGTTTGTTTATTGGTTTAGTTAGCAGAAATGAGTAGATAAAGTACAATAACAGCGCCATGGCGAGCGCTCTCACTACGCCTGATATCATAATCAGGATCGCTCGATGGATAAAGTCTTCACCATCATAACCTGAATCTATTATTAGAGTCAGTTCTCCATAGGATTCATGGTAGGGTTCCTCTTTGTATAAAGGAATGGAATACGTTCTGATGGGAGAGAAAATATAATCTGATATAAAGCGGTAGTTGGATTGAAGTAGTGGTCGTTCAATTTTTGCCAGTTCAGGGCCATTAACTAGTGTGATACGGGCTGTCTTTACTTGCTGTAGTTCAAGTAACCCGTTTAAGACTTCCTGACCCATTATGGAATCTAGCCTGTAAGCAGCCCTTATGGAAGGGGCTTTTACCATAGCGAGAATTTGATTGGCATGTTTGTCAATGTTATTACTTGATTGGCGCGCATCAAAAAAGATTTGGATTATGCTTAGGGATAATCCTAGAAAAAATGCAGCCAATAAAACTATTCTTAGTAGCTTGGTTGCAAGACGATCCTTGAAATTAAGCTTGCTGGGCTTCTTCATATTAATCAGTTGATAGTGCGTGAATTACAAGGGTAATTAAGGCACTACAGCTAGTTGTGTGAAAATAGAGAAGTATATGAATTAACTATAGGAATTTATTAGAAGAGTATCTGGTTAAATTTAGTGTGTTTGGTAATAAATTTAATTTAGTGTTGTTTATTTGACACTTTGTTGTTTGGATATTTGTTTTGTTGTGGGTTGTTGGTTGGTTGGCGTTTTTTTTATTATAAAATATTGTAGTTTATTATTTTTATATTTCTTTTTGAATTCTAAATTTACTTTTTATTGTCTCAATAATTCTCTCCTCTTTTATTTTTTGTAGTATTTTGTTTATTTCTTTTCCTATGCTTTGTTTTGATTTATTAAACATAAATGTGATGGGGACGCAGTCAAATGTGTTTTTTAATTCAAATTCATTGTTGTATTTTGTTTTTATTAAGTGGCTTGCTACAATTTCGTCCATAAATGCCAAGTCTGACCGTCCGTATTTTAACATGTTGAGAACGCCTTTTTCATTACTAGCACTGACCCGGTAGATACTATTATTTGAGAAATAGTGGCTATAGCTTGGAAATGTGAAATTTTGGACTGTGCCTACTTTTTTTCCAATTAGTTGTTTGGGATTGTCAATTTTAAGTGATTTGTTTTTTAGAAAAATCATTACCTCACAGTGTTGGGTGAATGGTTCTGTAAAGCAGGGCAATTGCATCAATCCAAAACGATAGAGCAAAGTAACTTTGTTAGGTGTTTATGATCCCAACCTGCTAGTTTTCTGTGGCTCTTGATACTGCGATCGCCCTTGTTGGCCTTGATAGCGTTCAGTGCTATCCGCCTCAGGATAGAGAAGTTCTCTGCCCCATTGCCTGTTTTGATCTGACAAGCATCCTCTGAAAATGCAACATCAAGCACCCAGTGTAGATTATTCTCCACAGACCAGTGGTTTCGACTGATTTCCAGCATATCCTTCGCTGCCATTGAACGGCTCATGATATAAAAACGCAGCGCAGTAGTTACTTTACCATTGATTTGCCTGTCACTTTGTACGACAGCTACTTGCTTTAGTCCCGGCCAGTCTTTTGCCGTTTCCAAGTTAGAAAGATCGCTTATCACCCAACAACAGCGGGTTTCTACACGACCGTGGCCTTTTTCACGAGACTGCATATAATCATGCAGCTCTGGCTGGTGTTCTGCTGCGGTAAACAAAGCCTCTATGCCTTTATAGAGCTTTTTCTGATTGCCTTTGACTGCAAGAATGTAATCTGCACCCTGTTCAACGCACTGCTTTGCTACTTTCTTCTGGCAGCCCATAGCATCCAGTGTGACAAGGCAGCCTTTCAGCTCCAGAGCTTTGAGCAGTTTAGGTATTGCTGTAATTTCATTGGACTTTTGGTCGACACGCTCTTGCCCAAGCACCAAGCCAAGCTTAACACTCCAGGCACTGACTAGAAGCACTGGTTTTTTGCCTTTTGCTCTGGAGCCCTTAATGACCTTTCCATCAATCGCAAGGTGTTGGCTGCCTGATATTTCAGTCAGTGTTTGCTTGATCCAGCCAGTAAAACAGGTTTCAAAAGCTACGGGGTCAAGCAAGCAGAAGACCCTGCGAAAGGTGTATTTAGAGGGTATGCCGGCGGGTAGCTCTAGAAATGTTTTGAACCAGTCTTCTTTACAGCGACCAAAGTCCTCAATGTCTTGCCACTCATCAGCTCCACATATAACAGCACATACGGCAATAATAAGAATATCAAGCAGGTTATGGTCACACATACCTGGCCGACGGGGATCAGGTACTTTAGCCAAAAACTGCGACAAAGGTTGATACTGTACGGCTTCCATGCAAATTGACTACTCTGGTAATTTACAGAGCAGTCTCTCTCAGGTCGTCAGATTGATGCAATTGCCCTGTTCTGTAAAGTAGACCTTATCCTTGATAGCTTGCCGCCATGCTGGTGATGTCCACGCTTCAAGGTCAAGTGAACCATTGCCAACATTTTTTATAAGTCGGTTAAAAGGGTAGTGTTTTGGCTCAAAGCGGAAACGGCTTCGTTCAGATATAAGATCCAGGGTTTGTTGAATAATTCCTTTTTTGCCCTGATGCCAGTAGAGAGGAGGATAGTCTTCAGGAAAAAAACCTACTGTTATGGTTTCTGTTGATAAAGAAGGATCAAGCTTTTTTGCAATGGAAAAGGTTGAAGAGGCCGCAAGAAATATTAACAGTATAATACTTTGGAAACGCATCCTTTCACTTCCTTCTATTGTTTAGTTATGACTATTATTGTTATCAGGTCGGTGGTGTTGTGCCTATATCTATTGCTGGTCCTAAGTATTTGGCTTCTGCATAAAATAAGTGTAGCTCTATTACTGCTAATACTCTTGCTAGAACCTCTCTTCCTCTATTACTGAAATCACTATTGAAGCCTTCACCTGCATTGAAGGCAATAGCTTCAATATTTTGATTAAAGGCTATGTAAAGTGCACGATTATTAAGGTACCCCTGAGAGATTATCGTTAGTTGATTAAGCCCAAATACATTTTTAGCCCGAATGATAGAGTCAAGTGTCCTGAAACCAGCATAATCCCTGTATATGTTTTCAGCAGGGATGCCCATTTTTAAAAGATCGCTTCTTATCGTGGTTGGTTCATCATAGTAGGGTGTGCTGTTATCGCCGCTGATTAAAATGTAGTCGATTTTATTTGTGTTAAAAAGCTTGTAAGCTGCATCAAGTCTGAGACGATAGTGGTCATTCTCGCCACCTGCTCTTGAATACTTGCTTGTACCAAGCAACAATCCAACAGTATTGTGAGGAATATGCTCTATATCATTATAAAGGAAATCCCTGGTGGTTGTTGTGACCAGGATATTTGCAGCAATAATAAATATAGTTATACCTGCCAGAGCCACGGCAAATAACCCCATAACTGCTTTTAAACGGGTTAGCCTGAGCCTCATCAAGAGCTCCCTGTCTATGATCATTACTTCACAGTTAACCATAATATGAAGAAAGGCAAAAGGACCTTGTGGTCAGAGAGTGGCCTATTCTCAGTGACGGGGAAATTGTTGTTAAGTAGTCACGCAACTGCTAACAGATAAAAATAACTGTACGTCCGTATTTATAAAAAACATCTCCATTCCAATTTGGTTATACTCATTGCCAAACACCATTAATCTCGCTGTTGTCACGATGAAAACTGTTGATCCAGTAACCGATGTCGCAGTCATAAAAACATTGAGAGAAGCTCTCCGGCACGGGCCATATCCTTACCTAAGGGAAAGGGCTCATGCTGTTTTACTCAGTATACGTGGTTATTCTATGAGCGAGATTGCTGCAATATTTGAAGTTCGATATCAGACAGTATCTGACTGGATTGATGCCTGGGATGATTATGGCCTTCGCGGTCTGTACAAAAAACATGAGGGTGGTAAACCACCTATCTATACTGACCAGGAAGCACAACGCATTAGAGAGATTGTCTCCGAGGAACCTCGCAGGCTGGCTTATGTTCAAACAAAGATTGCAGAGGAAACCGGGAAGACTGCCTCAAAACAAACTTTGTCGAGACTTTTAAAAAAAGCTGGGACTTGTTTATAAGCGGTTTCGTAAGGCTTGCAGTCATAAGCGCAACGAGGAGCAGTTCAGGTGTTGCCAGTCTGCCTTGAAAGAGGCTCAAAATGCTGAGGATAAAGGGCTTGTCAATCTGTTTTACTTTGATGAATCTGGTTTTAGCCAAGAGCCTTGTGTCCCCTACGGCTGGCAAGAAAAAGGCTCACAGCTAGAAATACCCTCTGTAAAAAGCAAGCGTATCAATGTGCTGGGGTTTATGAATCGTGCCAATGACCTTTTCTACTACCCAGTAACAGGTTGTGTTAACAGCGAAACGGTTATCAGTGTCTTTGATGATTTTGCCACCAGGATGGAAGATCCCAAGTACAGTTCTAATGATCGCTATACCATCGTCATGGTGGATAATGCCAGCATTCATACCAGCAAACTTTTCAGAGAAAGAGTAATAGACTGGGCGATTGAGAAAAAGCTTTTAGTCTGTTTTTTACCAACCTATTCACCTGAGCTAAACCTGATAGAAATATTGTGGAGAAAAGTGAAATATGAATGGCTGAACTTACTGGCAATAATGAACTTCAAGGAATTTGAGCAAGAGGTCAAACGTGTATTTGATCTATTTGGTCAAGAATATCTGATTTCGTTTGAGTGACTACTTATAAATCTTTGATTTTATTGGTTAGTCTGCCGGAAATTATATGTGATGGAGTGTTTGGCGCTTCTATAGATTGAGAAGAAAGGTCGTTAGTCTCTATAATTTTACCTAATGTGATAACCACTTCTCTGCTGTCAGAGGCGCGAGTAGCGAGGCCGTCTTCAATTAGAAAATTGCTGTAGTCTGGGGGAGCTATGTAAATAACAGGTTTTCCCTTGTAGATAGCTTGTGCCCCTACTGTTGACTTATGCGTTGTTATAGCTGCGGCTATTTTACTGAGCGCTGCTGTGCTTGCGACCCCTCTTGGTACTAGTTGTACGTTATTTCCCCCCAGTTCTTTGATAATTTGCTTTTCTATTTGCCCATCGTATTTAGGGTGATGGGTAACGAGGAATTGCAGAGAGGGAAGCTGAGTTGTCGCTTTTATAAATACTCTGAAACTGTCTTCATAGCCCGAGTCGTAACCTCCAGCAAATAACACAACAGTGTCATTATCTGTCAGCCCAAACTGTTGCCTGAGTCGATGGTTATCGGTTTTCTGGTAAATTTCGTCCCATGCTTCTAATGCGGGTTGCCCAGTAACGGTAATGTTGGTTTTGGCAAATTGGGGTAGCAGTTTAAAATTATCACGAATTTTCGTGTTGGGAACGTGTAATTCGTTTAGCAATTGAACTGTATTCAGGAATGGTTGAAGGTAGAGCTGGCGTGAGGGGGCGTCGAAATTATCATAGAATGCAATGGTATAGCTGCCTTGTTTGCTGAATGTCGCTAATAGTTGAGCCTGGGCAGTGCTGGCCATGCCTACGTAAGTGATTTTTGGCGAAATACGTTGTGTTATTTCTCCAATAACACTGGGAGGCAAAGGTGTTTCCCTGTGATCCCTGAGCGGCTGAATGGCTGGGGATGCAGGCAGCTCTATTTTCCCAGGGTGGTTTGCATAAATCTCGGCTGCTCTTCCC
The DNA here is from genome assembly GCA_965224475.1 of Endozoicomonadaceae bacterium. Classification (GTDB taxonomy): domain Bacteria; phylum Pseudomonadota; class Gammaproteobacteria; order Pseudomonadales; family Endozoicomonadaceae; genus Endonucleibacter. The sequence continues at coordinate 327,827 of CBDCZK010000010.1, forward strand.
ATTGCCAGGATTTTATAGCTGATTTTGTTTTCATTAAGGCGTTTTTCTATTTCAATAAAAGCGTTGCTCTCTCCTTGGTCATAGGCAACAAATAACACGTCAACAGGGGTTGGCTGCCTGTTTATTGAGGTACAGGAAGATAGCAGTAAAGCAAAAAGGGCACATGTTAGTAATAGCCACTTTTGTTTTTGCACAAACCACCTCCAAGCGCTAAACGCCATCAATCTTATGTCAATAGAACCTTGTCAAATCTAGCTGCTTTTTATAGTTATTCCAGTTATAGGCTGCAGAGCCTTTCCACAGCCTTTAAATGGATGGTTAGCCTATTTTCTGGTTAGAAATACCCCCATCTCCGCATGGTGGGTGTATGGGAACTGGTCAAACAGAGCAATACGTTTAACTGCGTGAGTCTGGCAAATGTTGTCTAGATTCGCTTTCAGTGTTTCCGGGTTGCATGAGATATACAGAATATTGTCAAAGCGTTTAACTAGCTCTTCAGTACCCTGATCTAGGCCTGCCCGGGGTGGATCTACAAATACTGTGGAGAAGTTATAGCTTTCCAGGTCAATATCGCTTAAACGCTTGAAAATACGTTCTTCGTTCATTGCCTGGGTAAATTCTTCACTGGATAGTCGAGCAATTTCAGCGTTATTTATGTTGTTGAGCTGGAAGTTTTCTCGAGCTGAGTTGACAGAAACTTTTGAAATTTCTGTGGCCAATACTTTGTCGAAATGATTGGCAAGGACACAGGTGAAATTGCCGTTACCGCAGTAGAGTTCCAAAAGATCCCCATTGGCAGTCTGACAGCAGTCGCTGGCCCAGGACAGCATCTTTTCATTTACACCGGCATTGGGCTGGGTAAAGCTGTTTTCTACTTGCTGGTATTGGTATTGGCGATTTTTTACATTCAGGGTTTCAGTAACATAGTCTTTGTCCAGTACCTGCTTTTGCTTTCGGGAGCGACCAATAATGGCAATGCCAAACCGCTCTTGTAGCTCTTTGGCTGACTTTTCCCACTCTTCATTTAGATGCTTGTGATAAATAAGTGAGATCAGCGCTTCGCCAGACTGAGTGGTCAGGAACTCTAGCTGAAACAGCCGTAGCCTGAGTACTGACTGTTGGCTGATGGCTTCAATCAGGGGTTGCATTAATTGGCTGATACGTTCAGAACCTGCAGGAAATTCAGTCACTTCAAACGGTTCCCTGGTCTCAGGATTAAACATCCGATAATAGCTGCGATCACCCTCGTGCCAGATACTGAACTCAGCCCGCATGCGATAATGTTTTGGAGCAGAGCTGAAAATTTCGAGTTCAGGTATACCAAATGGATAGAACTCTTCTTTAATCAGCCGGGACTTTTCTTGAAGTTGTTGTTCATAGGCCTCGGGGTTGACTATTGCTAGGGACATATTTTGCTACCACAAGAGCCTCTCCAGAGGCTCTGTCACAATGAAAAATGGCGCGTATTATACCAGTGGTATTTTTTAAATCCCCTATCGTTGTTTCAGTTCAATCTCTGTTAATTAAAAACAGCCAGTTTAATGATGAACAGAATGGATAGCACGTAGAGTGCAGAATTGAGATTTTTATAGCGGCCACTGAGCAGCTTAATGGCTGTATAAGAAATAAAGCCGAAAGCGATACCTGTCGTGATGGAGTAACTTAGAGGCATGGACACTGCTGCAATGACGACGGGGGCAGCTTCAGTAATATCATCCCAATTAATCTGAACCAGACTATGAGTCATTAGTACGGCTACAAAAATAAGGGCTGGAGCCGTTGCGTAGGCTGGAACCATCGCTGCCAGTGGTGAGAAGAACAGGCAGGCTAGAAACAGTATGGCTACAACAACGGCGGTAAGCCCTGTTCGACCGCCGGCAGCAATACCTGCGGTACTTTCAACATAGCTGGTTGTTGTTGAGGTTCCGAGGCCAGAACCGGCCATAGATGCAATGCTATCAGCCATCAGGGCTCTGCCGAGTCGAGGGAATTTGCCCTCCTTGTCCAGCAAATCGGCTTTTTGGGCGACGGCTATCAGGGTGCCTGATGTGTCAAAGAGGTCTACAAACAGAAAGGAAAAAATGATGCTGATCAGGCCTACTTCCATGGCGCCGGCAAAATCAAGCTGCATAAATGTTGGAGCAATGCTTGGTGGCATAGAAACAATACCATCAAGCTTGACGTGGCCTGCAATAATGCTGATGACTGTGATAGCGAGTATGCCAATCATGACAGACCCGGTGATATTGCGGAAATAGAGAGCTACTATGATCACAAATCCCAAGGCTGTCATGATGGCACTCCATGAGCTCATATCACCTAAAGTAACCAACGTCGCCGGGCTATTCACAATAATGCCTGCATTCTGAAGAGCAATGAAACCTAGGAATAGCCCTATCCCCGCTGCAATTCCGCCTCTAAGTGAAAGAGGAATGCTATTGATGATCCACTCCCTGATTTTGAAGATACTCAGCAGGAAAAAGCAGAGTCCGGAGAAAAATACCGCTCCCAGGGCAACTTGCCAGCTATAGCCCAGCTGGCCAACAACTGTGAAACTAAAGAAAGCATTGAGTCCCATCCCGGGGGCAAGTGCTATAGGGTAGTTTGCATATAAACCCATAATCAGACAGCCAAGGGCAGCGGCTAGGCAGGTGGCAACAAAAACTGCACCCTGATCCATACCCGTACTGGCAAGCATACTGGGGTTAACAAAAATGATGTATGCCATGGTCAAAAATGTTGTGATGCCCGCAAGAACTTCCGTTTTGATATCGGTATTGTGTTCTTTCAATTTGAATAGCTGTTCAAACATTTTGTTGCTGCCGGGGTTTTTGAAAACGGTAAATAATAACCTTAAATATTTTTTTTAAAACATGTAGATATACATATTCTATTTTTTATTCTTTAATTCAATGAGTTAGTAGTTGGGTATTGATATACATCCCGTTCCCGTCGTGGATGACGGGAACGAGTGAAGTAAAGGGGTGTGATGTTGGAAAGACGTGTGGAGAATTAGGCAGCAACAGCGAGGGATGTACGTTGTAAATCTGCTGCACGGGCTTCTAGTTCAGAAAGTAGTTTGGCAATTTTCTGTTTTTCCGCAGCTTGTACTTCAGCTGTTTTCTGGGCTCTTGCTTTTCTATGTCTTTCAATCGCGTCGCGAATACGTTGTTCTTTTGGGTCAATTTCTACAACGACTTCAGCGGGCTTTTGTTCTGCTGCACGGTGTATGGGGGTTATGGGGGATGCAGCAGGCTTTTCAATCTTCTCTTCTTTTTTTGCAAAGTTCAGTTCTGCTGCTGTTGTAGTATCACCTGCAATTGCTGCATCTGCAGCGGCCTGAATGGCCGCCAGTTGCGCAGTAATATCATCACTCAGGTTGATGCCATTCATCTGGACAACAGAGTTGGCTTGAGAACCGCCAGCTGGTTGTTCTTTGCTGGTTGCTTGAGGCTCTTCTTTTTCTTCAGACTTTTTGGCTTCAGTTTCGAAAAATGCCGCTGCAATTGGTTTGGATACAGATGCCGCAGGCTGTTGTTTAAGCTCGGTGGTTTGACTTATAGCGTTGGTGGTTGCTTTCTTTTTAGTGGCAGGTGCTGGAATCTCATCAGAATCATCACCACCGCCAGAAAATTCTGCGAACAGTGATGCCAACTCTTTTTCAATACTGGACTTGCGTTGTCTGACTTTCTTTTTGGGTTGGATTTTTACTGTACTTGTTTTATAGCCTTTGAGACTTCTTGCATTAAAGATATCAATGGCCTCGCGTTCCAGCATAGCCAGCTCGCTACGTTCATCGGTGCAGTCCCACTCTTCTACCAGAAAGTTATCAGCACCCTGGGTTCGAATTTCTCGATACAGGGGATAATCCATGTTTTGTTCGGCCGCAGCGACCATTTTTTCCCATTGGCATTCCAGGTCGTTGCGAGTGCTGCCTACATAAACCTGGCCTGTAACTTGGTTGGTGACGGTGAAGATAATCAACTCTAAGTGACCTTTCTGCAGAGGATAACAGGCGCGCAATTATACCTTCCGAATCGGCTCTGTGTAGGGGTAATAAATACGGAATTTGTCGAGACAAATTCCGTATAATACGTTCACTGTTTTCTTTCTCTATTGATTTTACTGAAGCTACTGATTAGTGCTGGTAGTTTGTTGTCGGTGATTTAGGGTCTGTTGGCGTTTTAGTGCCTTGGGATATAAACCACCAATAGCTTTTGGGCGTTTGGCAAAGTGTTTTTATATTGCCCTAGGACTTACGCATTGACAGCAAGTCGTAAAATTTGATAATTGCTAAAAATAACTGCTTTTCAGGGATGAAGATGAGAAGTACTACTCGCCCCACAACTGCTCGGTGCAACCTTCCACAATATATGGGCTTCTTGATAAGTGAGCCAAAATCATCAACATGTACAAGGCTGGCAGAAGTGACAGGTATTTCTCATGATAGCGTTAATCGCTTCCTTCACCGTGAAAATTACCAACCAAAAGATATGTTCGATGAGGCGGCCAAAAGCTTATACCTTGTTGGTGGCACCTTGAGTGTTGATGACAGTGTTCTCGATAAACCGTATAGCTACTCTGCGGCGCTGGTCAGTCATTTCTGGTCCGGTAAGCACCACAGGGTCGTCAAGGGCATCAACCTCGTCACCCTCTACTACACTGACCCTGCCGGTCGTCATATGCCTGTAAATTTCAGAATATGCGATAAGACAGAGGGCAAGACTAAAAACGACTATTTTCGTGAGATGTTGAGTGAAGTGCTAGCCTGGGGGCTGGAGCCAACGTTTGTAACCGGTGACACCTGGTACAGCTGCGTCAAAAACCTGAAGACGATTAAAAACCATCAGACAGGATTTATGTTCGCTGTTGAGACAAACAGGACTGTATCACTGGAAAAAGGTCAATGGCATCAGGTTCAAAGCCTCGATATTCCAGACGATGGTCTGGATGTATGGCTTAAAGATTTTGGCAAGGTCAGGGTCAGGACGATGCTAAAAGACCAGCGTCGCCACTACGTGGTTTACTTGCCGGAAGAGTTCCCTTTCCAACGCGATAACTTCATCAAGATTCATGACCATCACTGGCAGATAGAGCAATTTCATAGGGCAATCAAGCAAGTTTGCCACATTGAACACTTTCAGGTTCGTAGTGAACGGCCGGTGAGTGCCTTGTGTATCTCCAGAAAATGCAGATAGAACAAGCGTTCACGAATATTTACCAGCATCAGGGCGAGCTGTTTAAAGAGGTGGTTGGTGATTACATTGAGCGTTTTGCAGCAGGCAAAGATGACCTCCTACCAAAATTAGCAAGTGTCATCAATGCGTAAGTCCTATGCCCTTTATTTAGTGGTTGAGCTCCATTGCCATCACAATGGCATCCTCCCGCATTTTTCCTGCGGGGTAGTAGTCTTTTCTCCGCCCTATTTCATTAAACCCTGCGTTTAAATAGAGCTGGAAGGCTGTTTTGTTTGAGTCTCGAACTTCAAGAAATAATGTGCTGGCCTGTAGTGTTTCTGCTTCGGTGATAAGGTGCTGTAATAGGGCTTTACCAATACCTTGACTCTGAAAATCACAATCTACAGACAGTATGAGTAAGTGTGCTTCGTCAGCAACAGTCATGATGACACCATGGCCTACTATTTTATTCTCGATGGTGACAACCTTGCAGCAGTGTTTTGATTTCAGACTGTCCATAAAATGGTTGAGACGCCAGGGATAAGGACCTGCTGAATTTTCCAGTTCTGAAATCCTGGGCAGATCTGCCTCAGTCATTTGTCTAAATATAAGCATCTTGATTCTGGTAACTGCTGTTTAAACCTGAAAATAGTTTGGATGGATTAGCGGTGGGCTAAAGACCGAAGGTCTTGCCAGGCCTCTGCCTTAAGGTGGGGAATCTTCATTAACTCATTCAGGCTGTGGCTGACGGCAATAGATTGCTGGTCATTCACTCCGCTATGGATACCTCGAAGTTCCTCAAAAGTACGGGTAGAGTCTATTACAAAGCGAGCGGCAGCCTGCCCTAACAGAATGACTGCTTTTTGTCGGGGTAAACCAAATTGGTTACGTAGAAAAGCGCTGACTGCATCGGCTGCCGCTTTATCATCCTGACTGATTTGGCTAAGTAGTCCAAAGTGCCCAGAGGTGTTCTCCAGTGGCCAGACAAATTCTCTGACAGGACCATCACTTGGTGCATGTAGGCCTATGGCTTTTAATAGATCCCGTAACAAACGCCTGTGGAAGCGGGTAAACTGGTTCAAACCGGTATAGGGCATATCAGCCACAACCAGGTGGTTGCTGCATGCAGGTACGACTACCAGTCGAAAGTTGCTGACAGTTGTTGTAGCGGTAGTAACTTGCTGTGTTGCAGTTTGCTCTTGTTGTATTCGGGGGGCTGTTGGCTCGTTGTTTTCTGGTGGTCGAACGGTATCTAGGATTTCAGCCGCATTGAAAGGCCGGACTGCTGAAGCAGGCTCCAGATGAGTGGAAACCTCTTCTTTGGTTACGTTATGTGATGTTATTGGCTGTATAACAGGCAGGCCAGTATCAGGAGGGCTTTCTAACCATTCGAATGTTCTTGTTGATCCGGCATTGGGCAATTCAACTCGGGGGAACCATGTCTGAATTCCCATTGCGTCAAGATAGGCTTGCCGAATTTTCTCCTGGGTCCTGGCCTGCATAAAATTTAAATGGTGCCTGTTTGGGGGTTGGTCTTGCGATGCTCAGCATCCAGTAAGTTCAGGGCATTGATATATGCCTTGGCAGAGGCGATAACAATATCGGTGTCAGCACCTGAGCCGTTGACTATTCTACCATCTTTTTCCAGTCTCACACTGACATCTCCTTGAGAGTCAGTGCCACTGGTAATGGCATTGACATTATAAAGTGCCATTCTCGCCCTTGAGTTGACAACTTTTTCAATCGCCTTGAATACGGCGTCTACCGGGCCATCGCCGTCACTGGTACTTTCTTGTTGTTGGCCATCTATGGTTAATACCAGTTTGGCGCTAGGCGTGATGTTAGTGCTGGATCCTGCTTCCAGCATAACAAGGCTGTATTTTTCCTGGAGTGTTTGATTCTTGAAATCACTGGCTAATGCCTGAAGGTCATCATCATAAATTTCACTTTTTTTATCAGCTAACACTTTAAAACGCATGAAAACAGTATCAAGTTCGCTCTGGCTGTTAAATGTTATACCAAGCTCTTCCATCCGGGATTTAAATGCATGGCGTCCTGACAGTTTACCCAATACCAGACGGTTGGTATGCCAGCCGACATCTTCAGCCCTCATGATTTCATAGGTTTCGCGGTGCTTGATAACGCCATCTTGATGAATGCCTGATTCATGGGCAAAGGCATTGGCACCAACGATTGCCTTGTTGGGTTGAATTGGAAATCCAGTGATGCTGGACACCAGCCTGGAAGTGGGCACAATCTGGCTGGTGTTGATATTGGTATTAAGTTTGAGGCTGTCTTGACGGGTCCGGATGGCCATTACCAGTTCTTCCAGAGATGCGTTGCCAGCTCTTTCCCCAAGGCCATTGATAGTGCACTCAATCTGCCTTGCACCATTAACCACTGCTGACAGGGAGTTGGCTACGGCCAAGCCCAGATCATTGTGGCAGTGAACAGAAAAAGTTGCTTTATCTGAGTTCGGGATTCTTTCTATTAGAGTTTTTATCATTTCCCCAAACTGGTGAGGCAGGGCATAGCCGACTGTATCTGGAATGTTGATTGTTGAGGCTCCAGCTGCAATGGCGACTTCAATGATGCGGCACAAAAAATCAATATCAGAACGACCTGCATCCTCGCAGGAAAACTCAACATCATCAATCAAGTTGCGTGCGTGTTTAACAGCTAGCGCGGCCTGCTCTATAACTTGTTCTGGTGACATGCAAAGCTTGTGCTGCATATGGATAGGAGAAGTAGCAATAAATGTATGTATGCGACCACGGTTAGCTGGTTTAAGCGCCTCAGCTGCTTGGTCTATATCTTTTTTTAGGGCCCGGGAAAGGCTGCAAACAGTGCTTTCCTTGATAGTGCTGGCAATGCTTTTTACGGCGTTAAAGTCCCCGGGACTGGCCATGGCAAAACCTGCTTCAATGATATCTACCTTCAACTTTTCCAGTGCTTTGGCGATACGCAGCTTTTCATTGTGAGTCATAGCTGCGCCCGGGCTTTGTTCGCCATCACGGAGGGTCGTGTCAAAAATAATGACCTGGTTTCTGTCCATGGTTCACTCTTGTCTTTATATTGTTTGAGTTTTAGAAAGGCGGAAAGGCTGTATCTGCAGTTAGCGCAGTAGTAATAGGCTTAGTAGGTAGGCAGGCTTGAAGAGTATTGGCTGAGAAATTCTCATGGTCTGCATATTTGCTGGGCGAGAGTGGGTGTCACCTGTCTTCCATTTCATTGTCTTTAATATTATGTCTTTTGGTTATAAGTAGTTTGATAATATAGTTTGTTGCTCTTTCTGACAAGGTGACAGCAACAGTATACCTATTCCCGGGAGGTCTGGATTGAATGGTAAAATTAATTAATCGATTTCTGATATTTGCAGTTGTTTTTTTAGCGGGTTGTGCCTTGAGCCCTCAAGAAATTGATGTCTCACCAAGGGTGGCTGTTGAAAAGGTTGACCGGAATTTTTCCGGGGTTATAAGAGTTAAAGTGATTGATCAACGTTCCAGCAGCGTTATTGGTTATCGGGGTGGTGTATACAGCGATACCAATCCTATTGAGACCTCTGCTGACTTTCCGTTGTCTATTCAGTCTGCTCTGGAGCTGGCTATTCGGCAGATGGGACTTACGGTGACCGATTCGGCAGATGCACCTGAGTTGCGTCTTGTTATTGAAGAATTGACTTATAAGGTTCCAGACTCATCTTATATTACCCACGTAGAGCTAAATGCTGTAGCCAAAGCTGAGGTTGTTGGAGCAGTTCAACAGTTTGATGGGCAATATAGGTCAAACCTTGTGGAGACTTTGCTGAAAGCACCCTCAGAGCAGCAGAATGTCGAACTGGTAAACAAGGTGCTTGCGGACTTGTTAGGAAAAATCTTTGCAGATAAAAATTTTAAATCATTTATAACTACGCAGGTTATGTAATTCTCTTGGTGGCATTCGAATGAGCAGCAGAACTCTACTCTTGATATAAGTAACTTTTGTCAACGCTCAAGCAAGCAAAAGGTGACCACCTATATGCTATATAGTGTGTGTTGTTTGTGTCGCTCTCGTTACTGAGGAAGGAGCTGATTGCTGTTGTTTTACAGACTGGGTTTCGTGGATAGCCTGGGCCGGTTGTGATAACCAGGTGGTGAGCAGTTTAATCCAAGCTGGGTGCTCATTAAGACACGGGATGAGTTCCAGTGATTCTCCTCCAGCTTCCGCAAACGTCTCTTTGGCGGCAATACCAATTTCTTCCAGTGTTTCCAGGCAGTCAGAAACGAAAGAGGGGCAAATGACAAGGACTTTCTTTGCACCCTGCTCTGCCAGCTGTTTTAGTATGTCTACAGTGTTGGGTTCCAGCCATTTTGCTCGCCCCAACCGTGATTGAAAGGCAACCGTGTATTTATCTACTGGAATGTCGGCCTGTTCAACAAAACAAGCTGCAGTGCGGTATACCTGATGACGGTAGCAGGTTTGGTGAGCTGGTGATGTTTTGTTGCAGCAGTTTTGACTTTTCAGGCAGTGTTGGCCTGTTGAATCATCTTTGAGAATATGCCTTATTGGCACACCGTGAAAGCTGAAAACAAGGTGGTCGTATTCTTGCTCTAGCCAGGGCAGTGCTGACTCTACCAGTGCCTCAATATAGTTTTCATGGTCATAGAATTCTGGGTGGATATGCAGCTTTACTGGTAGTTTGTTGGTACTTACTATCTCGCGTGCTTTTTCAGATACGGTCTTAACCGTTGACATGGCGTAGTGGGGGTAAAGAGGAAACAGAAGAATCTCTTCAACGCCAGGAGTGCTTGCCAGACGAGCAATTGCTTCCTCCATGTCTGGATAGCCATAACGCATCGCCAGTTCTACAGGCATATCCAGTTGTTCTGCCAGTTTTGCAGTCAACTGTTTGCTGTGAACAATAAGAGGGGAACCTTCATCTGTCCAGATGGATTGGTAGGCTGCAGCAGAGCGGGCAGGTCTGAACGGAAGCACAAATAAGCTGACAATCATGCGCCGCAAGAGCCATGGTAGATCAATAACATTCCCGTCCATCAGGAATTCATTCAGATAGTGCCTTACATCAGTGACTGCTGGGCTGTCAGGTGAGCCCAGATTGACCAAAAGGATAGCACGGCCTGTCATTTCAGCCCTTTTTACTTGATTTGGTGGTTGCTGCAGACAATGAGTATAGCCAAGCTGATGTAAATGTTCTATCTATCTCTTGCTTTACATACGCTTGGTGGGAGGGGTAATTCCCTTGTACGCTTAGGATGATATAAAAAACCGCTGAAATCCCAGCGGTTTTTTATATTGCAGGTTGGCAGATGATCTATGAAAAAGCCTTCTTTTTTCCGGTCCAGTAAAGAACCAGATAGCCAACTACCGCTGAGATAAATGATCCTACAAGGATGCCTATCCGGTCAGATATCATGTATTCAGGGCTGGCATCAGCAAAGGCCAAAGAGCCAATAAACAGACTCATGGTAAAGCCAATTCCACAAAGAATGGAAAGGCCATACATATGCTGCCAGTTGGCACCGCTAGGTAGTTTGGCCAGGCCAGTTTTCACTGCGAGCCAGCTGAAGCTGAAAACGCCGAGTTGCTTGCCGAGGAATAACCCGGTGAGTATGCCTAGTGGAATAGGGTCAGACAGGGTTTTGAGCTGCTCGATATTCAACTCGATACCAGCATTGGCAAAGGCAAAAAGGGGCAGAATAAAGAAATGCACTTTGCTATGCAGGTGGTGCTCAAGCGCTTTCAGGGGAGACCGCCCTTTATAGTCGATTGCTTTTAGAGGAATGGTAAAGGCAATCAGAACGCCAGCCAGAGTTGCATGAACACCGGATTTAAGAACGCAGACCCACAATAGTGTTCCGACAAACAGGTAGGGGCTTAGCCTGGTGACTCCTTTACGATTAAATACCACCAATACTGCAAGGAGAATGGCACCGATCACCATTGAGGTTATGGAAAGTTCTGTTGTATAGAACAGAGCAATAATGATGATGGCACCGAGGTCATCAATGATAGCCAATGCCAACAAAAAGACTTTCAGGGAGGCCGGAACGCGTTTGCCCAATAGTGCCAGGATGCCTACAGCAAAGGCAATGTCGGTGGCAGCCGGTATTGCCCACCCCTTGATACCAATTGGGTCGCCGTAGTTGAATGCAGTGTAGAATAATGCTGGTACAATCATCCCGCCGAGGGCGGCAATACCTGGCAATACAATCAGAGCAGGCGAGCTTAAATCACCTTCTATCACTTCTCGTTTGACTTCCAGACCAATAAGCAGGAAGAAAAGAGCCATCAGCCCATCATTAATCCAAAGAAGGGTAGGTTTATGGATATCCAGTGGACCTATTGCAACTTGAATAGGCATTTCAAGTAGCAGGTCATAATATTCGGACAGTGATGTATTGGCGGCGATTTTGGCCATGACAGCGGCGATTATGAGCAATACGCCGATCGCATAGTCTTGTTGCAGAAACCGTTGCAGCCGTCGTGCAAGCATGAATTCTCCCGAGGGGTGATAAGTTTAATGGGATGGGCTTTTCGCTGAATTCTATTTCAGTAAAAAATGGGAGGTTACACGTCAGCATAAAGGCTGGCACTAAGTAGGTTTACTTAATGGGAGTTGCTGGGAAAGTTTGGCGAACTGTTGTGTTTAAATGCTGTATAGATACGAATGAGTATCGGTAAAGGCTGTTTGGCTGGGTAAAATGAGTGTTTTATAAGACGTCGAGATGCCTTATAAAACACTGTGGTGCATAAATTTATACGAACTGTCCCATGGTCACCCGATCATGACCAGCCAGATCACGCTCAGTAGAGACATTGATAAAGCCTTCAGTAGTGAGAAGAGTTGCTACTGCTTCGCCTTGGTCATAACCGTGTTCGATCAATATCCACCCTTTCGGATAAAGTTGCTTTGCGGATTCTTTAATGATTTGTCGTATGTCATCAAGTCCATCTTTACCGGAAGCTAATGCAGATAGGGGTTCAAAGCGGACGTCGCCTTCTACCAGGTGATGATCATCTTCTCGTATATAGGGTGGGTTGGTAACAATCATATGCAGCTTGTTATTTTCAAGAGGCTGACACCAGCTACCGGATCGGAAGCTGACATTACCAATTTTATTATACCTGGCATTGTTTTTGGCAATGTTGAGTGCTTCAGTACTTTTATCTACTGCCAATACTTTCCAGTGAGGTCTTTCACTGGCTATGGCCAAAGCAATAGCACCAGTACCAGTACCAAGATCTGCGACCAACGCCTGTTCAGGTATAGGCTGAGCCAGAGCCAACTCGACAATTAGCTCTGTGTCTGGCCGGGGAATCAATACATCACTATTGACCTTCAGGTTCAGGTTCCAGAATGCTTTTTCGCCTGTCAGGTATGCAACAGGGATTCCTGTTGCCCTTTTATCTATAAGTTGCAGGAATTGTTCTTGCTCTTTGCTGGATAGCGTTTTGTCAGGCCAGGTGAATAGGTAGCTCCTGGGTTTTGCTATTACATGGCACATGAGAAGCTCTGCATCCAGGCGAGCAGTGTCGCCTGAAATGTCAGGGCTTGCAGTCAACTGTTCTGAAGCATTAGCTAATAGCTGGTCGATTCTGCTATCCATCAGGCTTTTTCGTCTGACAAGCTGGAAAGAAGTTCCGCTTGATGCTCTTGTTGCAGTGGCTGGATAACAGGGCCTAAATCACCTTCAACGATTTCAGGCAATTTATACAATGTCAGGTTGATGCGGTGGTCTGTTACCCGACCCTGTGGGTAGTTGTAGGTTCGAATTCGCTCTGAACGGTCGCCGCTACCCACAAGGCTTTTTCTGGCATCACTGATCTCCTTGGCGGCAGCGCTATCCTGGGCGTCTTGAAGTTTTGCAGACAGTAAGGACATGGCCTTGGCACGGTTTTTATGTTGTGAGCGTTCATCTTGGCATTCAACAACAATGCCTGTGGGCAGGTGTGTAATCCTGATTGCTGAATCCGTGGTGTTTACGTGCTGACCTCCAGCACCGGATGAGCGGAAGGTGTCGACCCGTAAATCTTCCTTGCGAATATCAATGGCTTCTTTTTCATCGGGCTCTGGCATGACCGCTACAGTGCAGGCTGAGGTATGAATTCGACCCTGGGACTCTGTTTCGGGAACACGCTGAACCCGGTGGGCGCCGGACTCAAACTTAAGGGCGCCGTATACATTATTACCAGATACCCGGGTAATAATTTCTTTGTAGCCACCGTGCTCGCCATCATTGGCACTGACAATTTCTATATTCCAACCCTGTTTTTCTGCGTACCGGGAGTACATTCGAAATAGATCGCCAGCAAAAATAGCGGCTTCATCACCGCCAGTACCGGCCCGAATTTCCAGGAAGGTATTACAACTGTCCCTCGGGTCTTTTGGTAGTAACAGGATTTGCAGGTGCTCTTCCAGCTTCGGAAGCTGGCTATTGCATAGCTCCAATTCTTCTTCAGCCATGGCCGTTAACTCAGGATCGCCTTCACTCATCATGCTTTGGGCTTCGGTTTTGTCTGAGAGAACCTGGTCATATTCCTGATAGGCTTTTACCACGGGTTCCAGCTCTGAATACTCTTTGGACAGTTGGCGAAACTGTTCCTGGTTACTGATAACTTGAGCATCGCTCAGCAGCATGCCCAGCTCTTCAAACCGTTCCCTCAGGTTATCCAGTTTGGCAATAATGGATTCTTTCATTGTCATCTGTATAGGTTATCTGTACATCGGATCAGAGCCCGTCAGATATCAGTCAGGACTCGCTTAATTTTGCGCTCGTTTAGGCCCAGTAGCTGTTTCGCCCATTCAAGGCGCTCCTGCTGGCCTGCTGCCGCAGCATTTTTTAGCTGAATGCTGGGGGCGTGTATCAACTTGTTGGTCAGGGAGTGTGCCAGTTTGGTTATCACCTGCTCCGGTGGAGTGCCTTGTAGCAAGGCATTCATTGCTCGCTCTACTTCCTGGTTACGAAGGTGTTCGCTTTGCTCCCGGTAGTTTCTCAGCAGGGTGACGGCATCCAGGGAGCGGATCTGGGTCATAAAGCTTGTAAGGTCGGACTCTATGATAGTATCTGCGTGTTTGACCGCCTCCATACGCTGTTGCAGATTGTCTTCGATTACATTGTGCAAATCATCAACGGTGTAGAGAAAAATATCTGAAAGCTCACCTACCTCTGGTTCGATATCTCTGGGAACAGCTATATCAACCATAAACATGGGGCGGTGTTTACGTGCCTTTAGAGCACTTTCAACAGTGCCCTTACCCAGAACAGGTGTTTGGCTTGCCGTTGAAGCAACAACGATATCCGCTTCCTGGATAATGTGGGGCAGATCTGACAGGAGCACCGCTTTACCGCCAAGTTCATTGGTCAGGTTTCTGGCACGTTCCATGGTTCGGTTCGCGACGATAATTCGGGTCAGGCCCTGGCGAATAAGATGGCGGGCAACCAGGTCTATCGTTTCACCCGCACCAATCAATAACGCTGTGTTTTCAGACAGGTCTGCGAATATCTGTTTTGCCAACTGACAAGCTGCATAAGCGACGGAAACAGCCTGCTTACCAATTGATGTATGTGTTCGAACCTGTTTGGCTGTTGAAAAACTTTGCTGAAACAGTCTATTCAACAGGCTGCCTATGGTTCCTGTTTCTTGTGCCGTTGTATAGGCAGACTTTAGCTGGCCCAGTATTTGGGGTTCTCCGAGAACCATGGAGTCCAGTCCACAGGCGACCCTCATAAGGTGTCTGACAGCATCCTGACCATGGTAGGCGTACGCATGTTCTGTTATGTGAGAGGCGTCGACGCTGTGATAGTGAGTTAGCCAATCCAGAACCCGCTCAATCTCAATATTGTCAGTACAATAGAGTTCTGTGCGATTGCAGGTTGATAATATTGCTATTTCCCGGGTACCGATGTGATTCCTGGCATCGCGCAGCGCTTCCGGTAACTGCTCCTGGGAGAATGCCACCTGTTCTCTCAGGCTGATCGGTGCTGTTTTGTGGTTGATGCCGGTGGTAATATACCCCATCAGACTCCCGCTGCTGTCGTGTGTTGCTGCTATTATTCACTGGATTTTTTTGAAGGTGCTTCCAGTTGTATGTTAACAAACAAGCCTGTTAGCCGATCAATTCTGCAATGGAACGCCTGTAACTGCAAACTCTGTTCGAACATGCCTGTTGTGATGTGCCATCATTGTTTCAGTGCAAATCCGGTGGGTTAGTGCACCATCTCAATACGTTTGAATCCGGCAAATCTATTGAAATGGAGTACTATTAATTATTCTTTATAAAACAGGCAAAGGCATGGCATCAATATCTATGAAGAGGCATTTACCGACCCTGTTGCTTCTGGTAATAGCGCTTCTGTCTGGCTGCGCAAGCCAGCCAAGCCGTTTGGGGGGCGATCAGGACCTGGATGAGACGCAGTCACAGGAAGCTGAAGAGTCACTGGCGTCTTTTGAGCCGGATACCTTGTATGACCTTATGGTTGCTGAACTTGGGGGGCAGCGCCAGCGTTATGACCTGGCTTTGGGGAACTACCTTAAACAAGCTCATAAAACCCAGGATAAAGGAGTGGCCCAGCGAGCGTACCAGATTGCCAGTTTTATTGGTGCCAAACAGGCAGCATTAGATGCTGCGATGTTGTGGTCAACCCTCTCTCCGGATGATTTATCGGCTTTACAGGCCAGTGCATTGGAGTTAATGCGCAGTGGTGAGCCTGATCAAGCTATTGCTCGTATGGAGCAGATTCTTGAGCTTGATGACAGTATCGACTTCGAATTTATGGCAACCCATGCGGCTGCTTTGGAGGAAAGTGAACGCGGTGAGGTGCTCTCTTCATTTACCAGAGTTGCTCTAAAATATCCTGATAATCGTTCCCTGATTCTTGGCAAGGCTATATTACTTCAACAAGCCAATCGTAGTGAAGAGGCGCTGGCCCTATGTGACAGTTTGCTGAAAAAAGATGCTGAGTACATTAAGGCGTTGATTATTAAGGGGCGTATATTAAACAAGCTTGGACGTGACGCTGAAGCTGAGCGAATGCTGGCTGAAGAAGTCAAACGTCACCCTGACCGAGCCAGGCTTCGTCTTATTTATGCCCGGGTTTTGGTTCACGCAAACAAGCTCGATCTGGCAAAGGAGCAGTTTGAAGTTCTGCTTCAGCAATCACCTAATGATTCTGAGATTATTTTGTCACTTGGCCTGATCGCTATGGATAATGGCCTTTATGGTGAGGCAGAGGGGTATCTTCAGCGTTTACTATCTTTGGGCTACCGGCAGAATACGGCCAATTTTTACCTTGGCAAGCTGAGTGAAGAAAAACAGCAGTGGTCTGATGCAAAAGAATACTATCGAGCAGTTTCCCCAGGCAAAGAGTTTATGATGGCTCAGGTGGCGCTGACGCAGATGCTGGTAAAACGCAACCAATGGCAGGAAGCCAGAAAACTTCTAGATCAGACCAGAAGCCGTTATCCAACTCATGTTGAACAGTTGTATTTGCTTGAAGGAGAGATATTGGTCAAGCGAGAAGAGTTTAAAGAAGCGCTGGCACTTTTTGATCATGCTATTGAGCGTTCCCCTCAAGGTATTAATTTGTTGTACTCAAGAGCAATGGTGTTGGAAAAGCTGGATCGCATAGAGGATCTGGAAAAGGATCTGAGAAAAATTCTGGCGATGCAGCCGGACAATGCAGTGGTTCTGAATGCGCTTGGTTACACTCTGGCAGATCGCACCGGCCGCTTAAAAGAGGCCAGCGAACTCATTGCTAAAGCGTACGCTATCAATAGTGAAGACCCTGCAATCATTGATAGTATGGGTTGGATGCAATACCGGCTGGGGAACTTGAATGCAGCTCTTGATTACCTGCAACAGGCCTATGAGAAATTCCCTGATGCAGAAGTCGCCGCTCATCTTGGTGAAGTGCTCTGGAAGTTAGGGCGAAAAGAGGAAGCCAGGACAATATGGGGTAAGGCGTTGAAATCACAGCCAACGAGTAAGGTGGTTCAGGAAACGATGCAAAGGCTGGATAATGAGAAAAAGCCCAGGCCGGAAATTGCAGGACCATCAACCGTACCCGTAGACAAACCCCAGACACGTGGAAAATAATTGATTTAAAACGGAGTAGTCGGTGTTTAGAGCGGTTTTTTTGCCTTCCAGGTTAGTATCTTTGATCAAGCTGTCCTCAGTGATGATGGTTATGGTATTAGCTGGGTGCGCCTCGTTCACAAAAGATAGTGCCAAAATTGTCACTGAATCTGAAAAAGCATTGCGTTGGCAAGCAGTTCAAGCGCAACTATCGACTATTGATTCCTGGCAGCTTTCTGGTCGTCTTGGGTTGCGGATTCCTGGCCGCTCTGGCTCTATGTCGATCGACTGGACCCAGGGAAGTCGCACTTTTTCTTTGCTGCTGGATGGGCCTTTTGGCCAGTCTCTGGCTCAAGTGAAAGGTAATAACAGAGGTGTTATCGCTAATATAGCTGGCGAGAGTGAGCCGGTTTCTGGTCCCAATCCAGAGTACCTGATGATGAGAATTACCGGTTGGAATCTTCCGGTCAGTAATTTGCGCTACTGGGTCATGGGATTGCCCGTGCCGGGTCTTCAGTCGGATGTGGTTCTGGATGATTTTGGTCAGCCCAAAACGTTGCAACAGCAGGGGTGGGAAATCAGCTATTTATCGTATCGTCTTGAGAATGGGGTCAGGCTGCCCGCACGCCTGAAAGTGAGTCGTGATGATATTCGTCTAAGTCTGGTGATTAGTAGCTGGAAACTGGATTCTACTGGCAATTGATCACTGCCTATTGTTTCACACAAACGCGCGCCCTGTTGGATTAGGAAAAAGAGATGTACACCAAGCTGGTTTTGCCCGCTCCTGCAAAAATTAACCGTTTTCTTTATATCGTAGGGCGACGCCCTGATGGCTATCACGAATTGCAAACCCTGTTTCAATTTCTTGACTACGGTGATGAACTGATTTTTGAGCAGAGCACCACTTTAGAGCTTGAAACCCAGTTGCCAGAATTGAACAGTGATAGCAATCTAATTATTAAAGCCGCAAAACTGTTGCAGCAACATACTGATTGCGAGAAGGGAGCAAAGATTACCCTGGGTAAAAAACTGCCGATGGGAGGTGGGCTTGGTGGTGGCAGCTCTGACGCCGCAACTGCTTTGGTTGGATTGAATGCATTTTGGCAGCTGGGGTTGACTGAAGAACAATTGGCAGAGCTGGGTTTGCAGTTGGGAGCTGATGTTCCTGTGTTTGTGAGGGGTAAAAGTGCATTTGCAGAGGGGGTTGGCGAGCGGCTGACAGCGGTTAAACCATCTGAGCCATGGTACCTGGTTCTTATCCCTGATGTTCATGTGAATACAGCGGTTATGTACAACCATGAAGATTTGACAAGAGATTCCAAGCCCATTAAAGTTTGCGCCGCTCTTGATCAGAAGGCTCATAATGATTTCGAACCTCTGGTCAGACGGTTATATCCTGAGGTTGATAATTGTTTAACCCTGTTGGATAATTCCGGTCATTCGAGCATAGGGCCAGCCATGTTGAGTGGTTCCGGGGCATGTGTTTTTGCCCCTTATGAAAGTCGAGAAACAGCATTGTCGGCTTTGCAGGAGCTAGGCTCAAAGGTTAAAGGTTTCGTAGCTCGCGGTATTAACAGCTCACCGCTTCACTCTGCATTGAGTAGGCGTTAACAGTCTTGGGTGGCGAAAAGTCTTGAGCAGATCGTATGCTAACAGTCTTAAGTCGGTCCGATATATACGTCAATTGAGTTGTTATTTTACTGGGGTATCGCCAAGCGGTAAGGCAACGGGTTTTGATCCCGTCATGCGGAGGTTCGAATCCTCCTACCCCAGCCAAATTCTTGTTTCCCCTCGCATCCTGTTATCTATCCATGGTCAGTCATCTGGTCATGGACGTGATTATTTCCACCTACGCCCTATACCACAGCAAGGTAATTCCCCGTGTCGAAAATGATGGTGTTCGCCGGTAATTCTAATCCGGACCTGGTGCACAAGGTTGTCAACCAGCTGCATATTCCACCTGGTAAGGCCTACGTTGGTCGCTTCAGTGATGGAGAGGTAGCTGTTGAGATCCAGGAAAACGTGCGCGGTAGGGATGTATTTATTATTCAGTCTACCTGCGCACCCACCAATGATAACCTGATGGAGCTGCTGGTTATGGCTGATGCCATGAGACGCTCCTCTGCTGTGCGTGTAACAGCGGTTCTGCCTTATTTTGGCTATGCTCGCCAGGATCGTCGCCCACGCTCCAGCCGGGTGCCAATCAGTGCGAAAGTGGTTGCTGATATGATTGCCAGTGTCGGTGTTGACCGGGTTCTGACTGTGGA
The DNA here is from genome assembly GCA_965224475.1 of Endozoicomonadaceae bacterium. Lineage (GTDB taxonomy): Bacteria > Pseudomonadota > Gammaproteobacteria > Pseudomonadales > Endozoicomonadaceae > Endonucleibacter. The sequence continues at coordinate 347,347 of CBDCZK010000010.1, forward strand.
CCTGCACGCTGACCAGATTCAGGGATTCTTTGATATTCCTGTAGATAACATCTACGGCTCTCCGATTTTGCTGGATGATATCGAGCGTCAGAACTATGAAAATGCCATTGTGGTATCACCTGACCATGGTGGTGTTGTGCGTGCCCGTGCTGTTGCCAAGCGCCTGAATACAGATCTGGCCATTATTGATAAGCGTCGCCCGGAAGCCAACAAAACTGAAGTGATGAATATCATCGGTGACGTGTCAGAGCGTACCTGTATTCTGGTTGATGATATGGTTGATACTGCTGGTACACTGTGTCAGGCAGCCGCAGCCCTGAAAGAGAAGGGTGCCAAAAAGGTCTACTCATACTGTACACACCCTGTACTGTCCGGTCGTGCTCTGGAAAATGTTGCCAACTCCGAACTGGATGAGCTGGTAGTAACCAATACGATTCCTCTGAGCCCTGCTGCCCAGGCACTTGGCAAAATTCGTCAGCTGGATATGTCGCCGCTGCTGGCTGAATCTGTACGCCGTATTAGCAATGCTGAATCTATTAGCGCCATGTTCCAGTAACACAGTGCCTGATGAGTTCAGTGGTAAAAAGCACCCTTTTGGGTGCTTTTTTTGTTTCTTCAGATTGTTTTTAAAGGGCGTTTCCACAGATTGCATTTCTGCGGCATCAAGGTATGATATTGCGCCTTTATATTATAGTTGCCGTGCCTGGTCGCAAGGTAGCGGTAACGACTATTGGAGATAGGAAATGTCTGATGCAATTGTTCTGAATGCTGAAGCGCGTAAAGACGTAGGGAAAGGTGCGAGCCGCCGCCTGCGCCGTGCTGACTTGGTACCCGCTATCATCTACGGTGGTGAGCAGGAGCCAGTACAGGTTACTATGGAAGGCAAGGCCATCCGTAAGGCTCTGGAAAACGAAAGCTTCTACTCCCAGGTTCTGACTCTGGTTGTTGAAGGAAAGAACCAGCAGGCAATCCTGAAGGACGTTCAGCGTCACCCAGCGAAAGAATTCGCTATGCACATGGACTTCCTGCGTATCGATGCAGCTCACGCTATTACTACTCACGTACCTCTGCACTTCCTGAACGAAGAAGCTTGCAAGGGCGTTAAAGACCAGGGTGGCGCTATCACTCACGCTCGTGTAGAAGTAGAAGTACGCTGCTTGCCAGGCGACCTGCCTGAGTTCATCGAAGTAGACATGGCTGACATCGAACTGGGTGGCCACGTACACCTGAGCGATCTGACTCTGCCTAAGGGTGTTGAGTTTGTTGCTATGCTGCAGGGCGAAGGTAACGACCTGGATGTAGCAAGCGTTCAGGCTACCCGTGCGACTAAGGACGACGGTGAAGAAGCTGCTGAAGAAAGCGGCGAAGAGTAATTTAAAAGGGCTGGTAATTATGGCGAAGGGAAATCAGGAGCACGCTATTCAGTTGATTGTTGGACTAGGCAATCCTGGAGCTCAATATGATGACACTCGCCATAATGCTGGCTTCTGGTATGTGGAGCAGTTAGCGCGAGCCCATGGTGGCAACTTGCAGCCAGAAAAGAAATTTTTTGGCTGGACTGCCCGCATTGCCATAGGTGGACAGGATGTCCGCCTGCTTAACCCATCTACCTTTATGAATCGCAGCGGCCAGGCTGTCAGTGCGATCAGCACATTCTTCAAGATTCCTCCCCAGGCTATTTTGGTGGTCCATGATGAATTGGACTTACCTGCGGGTATCGGTCGCTTGAAGCAAGGTGGTGGTCACGGTGGTCATAACGGCTTGAGAGATATTATTTCGTCTCTTGGCAATTGCAGGGATTTTCAGCGTCTCAGGATAGGCATTGGTCATCCGGGCAACAGCAAGGATGTGGTTAATTATGTACTGCAGAAGCCATCCGTGGCTGATCGGCAACGTATGGATACGGTTATTGATGAGGCTATTCGACTGACCCCTCAGCTCTTAAATGGTTCCTGGCAAAAGGCCGTTCAGGAATTGCATACGTTTTCTGTCTGATTCTTCTATTACAATCTTTCAGCCATGCTAAAAGTCCACAACCAATTTAGGTAGTGGCCAGTAGGCTCGTCCGCTTTTTTCTCGCTCACCCCGCTGCAGGGCGTGATCGACCAGGCTACAAATCAACTCTTCAAATGAAATACCCGCAGCACGTGCACCATCTGGAAACAAGCTGGTGGGTGTCATGCCGGGCAAATTATTCAGTTCGGCCAAAATAGGGCTACCCACTTCCGGGACGATAAAGTCAGACCGACTCAGATCACGACAGCCAAGTAGCTGGTGGGCTTTCAAAGCAATTTCCTGGACTCGAAGGTACTGGCTCTCGGGCAATGGTGCAGGAATAGTATGTTCACTTAAACCTGGTGTATAGCGGTGAACATAGTCGTACCAGGCGCCATCAGGCGTGGTGATTTCCGTTACGGGTAAAACCGTGGTTTCTTCAAGATCCAGAACACCGGCAGTGATTTCTTTACCGGAGATAAACTCTTCGACCAGTAGTTTTTGGTCATGCTCAAAGCTGGCCTTGAGTTTTTCTCTCAGGTCTTCATGACCTTCAGCAAATTGAACGCCAATACCAGAACCCTGACCAAGGGGTTTGATAATGACGTGTTCACCCAGGCAATCAATACAGCGCTGGACTGCATCATCAAGGTTTTCATGTCTATTGACAATCTGGTCGCGGGCAAGAGGAACGCCAGCGGCATGGAGAATGCGCTTGGTCACTGATTTATCCAGGGCGCTGGCACTGGCCAGTACGCCAGAACCGACATAGGCAATGCCCATAATATCAAGCAATCCTTGAAGGGAGCCATCCTCCCCCATTGGTCCGTGAGCAACAGGGAATACCACGTCAACCTGATGTTTAACCAGCTGTTCTGGCAAGTGCTTATCCAGCTCTAGCAATAGTACGTTTTGATAGTTGTTTTCCAGCGCTGGGCTAAGGCGTCCTGCTGAAAGACGGGAGACATCTGCTTCAGGTGAAGGGCCACCACAGACAATGGCGACCGTTTTATCGGCATAAGGCATTGAGCGAATCCTGATCAGTAAACCTAAGAAGCCGTCTTAAAAGTCATGCTACTAAGAGGCTGTTTGAAAATAGACTACCCCACTGTGGTCACAGCAAATTGGTCTAAAATTCTGCTTTTGTTCGGCAAATAGAACCACTATTCACCTCACAAAACCAAATTTTTATCCTCAATTTTCTATGATCCTCGTTATGGGCGCTATTTTTCAAACAGCCTCTAAGGTGGTCACGATAAATCGGTCTAAAAAGGCGCTTTTGTCGGTTAAATAGACTGGCTATTTGCCTTACAAAATCGCCTTTTTATCCTCTATTTCTCGCGATCCTCATAACGTGCAGACTTTTAAGATTGCTTCTAAATAAATCGAGAGTGTCCTGACAAGGGTAGTTTGGATTTTCAGGTTCTGCGCTGGATAAAGAGTTTACGGCATTATTTCAGGGCGGATTTTAGCTGGAGTCCCGATCGTAACGTTATTAGTGCCATCGGGTTTGATCTCTGCGTCCATATTTGCAGGATTGTTTTCGCTGGGCATATTGACTTTAAGCTTAACTGTGCCATCGGAGTTTACACTGACTGTGTCCTTTCGCTTTGAGTCAGCAGGATTGGGGGTGATTGATTGTTCTTCTAAGCGAGGGTATTGATAAGGTTGATAGCGCCCTTCTTTTGTCTCCCTTTTATGTTTTTTCTCAGAATTTTCACGGTTATTGCGATCAATGGGCGACTCTTCAGATCTGGCAGGCCCTGTGTAGCCTGGATAAGTGCAGCCATAGCGGCAACCATCATAATCGGAAGCTTCTACAGGGCCAGTGGTGCAGCCTGAAAGAAAAATCAGCAATTCCCGCAGACTTGATTAAAGCCCTTAATAACAAGGGCTGTAGCCTGATACTTTCTTGCTGAAATCGCAGACTATCCGATAGAATTTCACCACTATAATAATAACGATGCTTATGTTGTGCCGCTAACAAAACCAAGAACCATTGCTGAAAAACTGCTCAAAATAGTCTCTGATGAAGCGGCTGAAATTCCAGACTTTCGCAAGAAAAGTCAACATGACAAAATTGCCCTTCATGATGCGGTCATGAGTGGCCTTGCTGTCATGCACCTGAAATACCCTTCGTTGCTGGCTTTTGATCAGGATTGCGTCAATAAGCCCGACAGGCTCAAGAACTTAAAGTCGATGTACAATGTCAGCAACGTCCCCAGTGATACCTATCTGAGGGAGCTGATTGACCCTATAGAAACGCGCTATTTCAGGAAGTTCTTTACCCGCTTGTTTGCCTTTGTGCAGCGATCTGGCCGACTTAAGCAGTTCACTTATTTTGAGGAAGGGTATCTTGCGCCTATCGATGGTACGGGGCACTTTTGCTCAGGGAATATTAGCTGTCCTGAGTGTTGTGTAAAAAAGGCGGACAGCAAAAATCCGCAATACTACCATCAGTTACTGGCCTGCTGTCTGGTAAGGCCGGGCAAGAAGGAAGTATTGCCTTTAATGCCTGAGCCCATCACCAAACAGGTTGATGCGTCAAAGAATGACTGTGAGAAGGTAGCGCTCAAGCGGCTATTGGCGAATTTATCCAGAGAACATCCCCACTTGCCACTGGTTCTTACTGTTGATGACCTGTACTCAGATGGACCGACCATCAAGTTGGTGAAGTCCTTTGGCTATAGCTTCATTATGGTGGCAAAGGACTCAACACATGAGTCGTTATACCAGGCCGTAGATGAGCTTGATTGTGCAGGCAAAGTGGTACGCTACGAATATACCGATGAAAAAGGATTTACCCACTGGTTCCGGTTTGTAAATGGTGTCCCCATTAACAAGTCACACCCGGATGTGCTGGTTAACTATCTCGAATATATAGAAATTGATCCAGAGGGCAACAAGAAGTACGTCAACACCTGGATCACCGATATTGAGCTTTCAGCCGAGAACGTGAATAAGTTCATGCGAGGAGCACGCGCTAAATGGAAAATTGAAAACGAAACGTTCAATACACTGAAAACACAGGGCTACCATCTCGAACACAATTACGGGCACGGAAAGCAGCATCTGGCCAGCAATCTGGCATGCCTGACTTTTACGGCCTTCCTCATCAACCAGATAGAGCAACTGTCTTGCAAGCTTTTCCAAGAAGCGCTCAAGGCAAAGAAGTCTAAAAAGGCATTGTGGCATGCCATACGAGGGCTGTTTGACTGGTTCTGCATTGATAACTGGACAGACGTATTCACAGCCATCATTGAGGAGCGAAGTGTGAGCTTGAAATTGCTGACAGTCGATACGACATAGAGAGTTGATGTTAGCCCTGTGACCTGTGTTACCAGCCATTTAAACCAACTGCCGATATAGCAGCAGCCTGGCTCTATTCATCCTCTATAAAGTCATTTTTAATTAACTGAAAATGTGCCAATCGGAATCTAGTTTGCGGGAATTGCTGAAGAAAAATAGAGCCAATGATCAGGGGAATACCCCATAAGGCGTGTTTGAACATGGTTTTACCACGGGTCTATTTAGGAAAGAAATATTAGGAGGTTTTTTTCACATTTAACGGGAAGATTACTGTCCTCAGAATCGTTTTAAAAGCTCTTTCGTGATTCTAAATCCCCTTGCTGTTAGGTGAAAATGCTGTTAGGTGAAAACCGAAATATCAAAAAAGCCTGTACTTTTGTACTGTTACGATAGTACATATTGAAGGTTTAATTATGACCGAAGGTTCATGGAAGGGCGTTCTTGAGTTGCTGGATAGACAACAGGGCGCTGAGGCACTGGATAATATCCTTAACGTGTTATTAACCCCTGAAGAACGTGAAGCGATAGGTGACCGGCTGGCAACTTTTCGTGCTTTGCTGGCTGCAGAAGAGAGCCAGCGAGAGATTGCTGCCAGGCTTGGGGTGAGTATTGCCAAAGTAACGCGCTGCTCAAACAACCTGAAACAGCTTTCCAGTGCTGAAAAAACCATTCTCCAATAAATAGACAACCGTAAAAGCAGGTAGGGCAGTGCATGTCAGAAGCAGTAATAGCGCATTCAGGTGGACAGGTTAAAACTAAAAAGGGGGCTATTTTTGGCAGTGCCGTCATTGTATGCGGCACAGCCATTGGTGCCGGTATGTTTTCCATGCCTGTTGCCACCAGTGGTATGTGGTTTGTTCCATCTCTGCTCATGCTGCTGTTTGTTTGGTTCTGCATGTATAGCGCCTCCCTGTATCTACTGGAAGCGAATATGCGTTTTCCTTTGGGAGCCAGTTTCGACAGTATTGCGGAAAAAACCATCGGTACAACGGGGCGGCTGGTTAATGGACTGTCTGTCGGTTTTGTCTGCTACGTTCTGACCTATGCCTACATTTCTGGTGGCAGTTCGATTATTTCCCACTCTTTGAAAGCTGCTGCTGATATATCTTTGGCTCCTTCTATCTCCAGCCTTATCTTTGCGGCAGTGCTGAGTTCCATCGTGGTGCTGGGTACCCGGGCGGTGGATCGGATGACCACTGCCTTGTTAGGGGGCATGGTTATCAGCTTTATTGCGTTCACCAGCGGTCTGGTCACTCATGCCAAAAGTCAGTTGCTGTTTCCTGCCCTGCAAACCTCAGATACCTTGCCTTATGCTTTTGCGGCGCTCAGCTTTGTAACAGTTAGCTTTGGTTTCCAGAATTGTGTGCCCAGCATCACCCGTTACCTGAACAAAGATGCCAAAGCGGTTCGCAAGGCACTGTTATGGGGTTCATTAATTACCCTGGCGTTTTATACCGTCTGGCTGATCAGTATTTTTGGAAATCTGGGACGTGACATGTTTCCTGTTGTCATTGCCCAAGGTGGCAACATCGGTAACCTGATTGCAGCGTTGGAATCCAATGGGATGCAATCTGGCATGTCCAATATACTGCAGCTGTTCTCTAATATGGCGGTGGCCAGCTCATTCCTGGGTGTGAGTTTAAGCCTGTTTGACTATATTGCCGATCTTCTGGGTTTTGGTAATGATTTGAAAGGTCGACTAAAAACAGCCGCAGTCACATTTATTCCACCGACAGTACTGGGTGTACTGCTGCCTAATGGTTTTATAGCCGCTATCGCGTTTGCAGGCATCGGTATGGTGGTGTTCTGTATTATCACACCAGTCCTGATGGCATGGGTTGGGCGTAAACATAACGAAACAGGTTATCAGGTACCTGGCGGTAAGCCTCGTATGCTTCTGGTCATGGGCTTTGGTGTTTTATCTCTGGTGTTGGCAGCGCTGGATAGTTTTTCTTTGCTGCCCTGGTTTGGTAAATAGCCCCACATTTGTTTTGTTTATACAGTGGTAAGGCCGAAAGGCTTACCACTTGTGCTCCAACTAACGTCATTTGCTGTAATACAAAAAAAATCCTGCATTGTTCTATTACGATTTTTGTTTTCCTACTGTGAAAACTTTATTCACCACAGAGACACGGAGAACACAGAGTTTTTTATGTTCTTAAACAAGTAAACCTCTGTGTTCTCCGTGTCTCTGTGGTGATAAAAATGTTCTAAGCTTGCCGATAAATGATGAGCATCGAGGTTGTTATGTCTCTAGAGAGTGGGTTGGCTTTTTTTGCTGCAATTCTGGTATTTGCAGTGACACCAGGCCCTGGAGTTTTTGCTGTATTAGCCCGAGCACTGGTCAATGGTGCCCGCAGTTGTTTCTTTTTAGCACTGGGGATGGCGATAAGCGATATTGTCTATTTGATTTTGGCTTGTTTTGGCCTGGCGATCATTGCCCATAATTGGGGAGGCGTATTTACTGTAATTCGCTGGGCTGGGGCGGCCTATATGTTTTATCTGGGTTATCGGCTTTGGACTACGCCGGTGAAAAGTGACGGTAATGAGCAGCTGATATCCCAGCCAGGAAAACTGATGAGCTTTGTGCAAGGCTTTCTGATTTCGGCATCCAACCCGAAAGTGATCTTCTTTTATATTGCTTTTTTGCCAACATTTATGGACCTTACCGTACTCTCTGTTGGCGATATTGCTGTAGCCTCATTACTGACTTTGATCGGTCTAATGCTGGGGCTGATGTTGATTGCCAATGGTGCAGCCAGGACAAGGCGCTATTTTAAATCCCAGAAGGCAATGGGCAGGCTGAATAAGGCATCTGGCTCTATTATGATTGGGGCAGGCTCATTTCTGGCTTTAAAGAGCTAGAACTTTTTTTATCACCACAGTGGCGCAGTGATTACAGCGTTTTTTACTCTTAAACAAAAGAACTATGTGTTCTCCGTGCCTCTGTGGTGAGGAAATCAGCCGTGCCCGTTGCTAAGGTTGCTTATTATCATTTTTGATGTATGTAGCTGGGAATATTAGAGCTAGACAAGCTATGTTGGGTCCGACACATTTTCTACAGTAATTGTACCAGGGATAATAACATAAGATTTTCCAGTACCTCGGTTTTCTCCATTTGATGCGAAGTCTTTGGGGTGAATAACAAAAACTCCAGCCCCTTTTTGAGGCTCCCTTCCTTCTAAAGTAAATGTCATTTCAGTTTTTAGAACCATAAAAGACTGGTCTGTTTAAAAAAGGGCATCACCGTATTGATTTTTTGTCAATTCAATTGGCGCAACATATTTGGATGGGGAGTACTGAAATAGCATTTCAGCAAGAACCCATGCAAACCGCCTGTCCGCGATATTCTGTGTGTCAGGCTGTTCGTTTATAGAACGTACCCCTCCCCAAGTGAGTGAGCCTTGGTTTGTCCAGCTTGTTTCTGCACAAAAATCGCTACTTCCCTGCAGTGTTTTATAAAGTGTTTTCTGATATGCCGTTCTACTGCTTCCCCTTCTTCCCGGGCTTTTTTTTACTAGAAGCTATCTCAAAACTGTTGGCTGATTAATTCGTTATAATCCCCCTGTTTTAGGGGGAGTTGATGATGAGTGAACTAACAACAGCACAATGGGAATTATTAGAGCCCTTTTTTCCTTCCAAAGATCTGCTTCAGGGCCGACCCGGAAGACCACGGCATCATGCTCGCCCAGTTCTCGAGGGTATTTTGTGGATTCTCCGTACCGGAGCTCAATGGAAAGAATTACCCACTCAGTTTCCTCCTTATCAAACATGCCATCGACGCTTTCAGGAATGGCAAAAAATAGGCCTCATTGAGCAGATACTTGAAGCCCTTGCAGAAGACCTGGAAGGGCGCGGCAACCTTGACCTGACTGAAACGTATATCGATGGTAGTTTCGCTTCCGCTAAAAAAGGGGCGCTTGTGTCGGGAAAACTAAGCGTGGAAAGGGAACCAAAATCATGGGCATTACGGACCGCAATGGTCTTCCTATCGCCTTATGCATTGACAGTGCTTCGCCACATGAAATCACGCTTGTAGACAAAGTGTTGGAACACCGTTTCATTTCTACGGTACCCACAAGAATGATTGGTGATAAGGCCTACGATAGCGACCCACACGATAAGTCTCTATTTAAACGCTATAGAGTTGAGTTAATAGCACCACACAGGAAAGGTCGAAAGAAACCCAAGACTCAGGATGGTCGAAAACTAAGGCGTTACAAGCGAAGATGGAAAGTGGAGCGCCTTTTTGCTTGGCTTCAAAACTATCGAAGGGTTCTGGCCAGATATGAATATAAAGCAGCCAACTACTTGGCTTTTTTGCAGCTGGCCTGCATTAGGATATTGTTAAGACAGTTTTGAGATGACTTCTAAAGTGGCTTGTTTTTCTTTTTGCACTTCCAGTTCTATGTTGGGAAGGCTTTCCTTGAATTGAAGCAAAAACGTAACTTTGGTTGCCAGACCGCTTCCATATCGAGTTTGTACTGTAGCGGTGTGTTGAGTTAAAACTACCGTCCTACCTTGTCCATTCTTCATGAATGACTGCACTTTATATTCTGTTGTTTTTTCTTTTGATGCTTTTTTTTGAGGCTTTTCTTCATTAGAGGGGGGCACGTTTGATGGGGAGGCTTGGTCTCCTTGTGGTTCTTTACTTGAATTCTCTTTTGATAAAGTAGTTTTCTTTTTATCTATAAGAACATCCGATATGGGCACTATCATCAATGATAAACTCATCTGTTTTGGTGCTTGTGGGCGGACAGTTAATGGTTGATTGACGGTCTTTGTTAATTGTTCTCTTATTTCAGGAGGTACATTTCGAATAATTATAGGGTCATTGGAACGGTTTGGAATCAGTTTAGGCCAGAGATAACGTGCTAATTCAGGAGGGAATTCAAGATCGTAAATATCTTTTTTTACTTCATTGCCTAAAGTAGAGTGGCTATTACCAGAATAAATTGTGCAGACGATTATAGTTGTAAATGATTTAAGAAATCTTTTAATAAAACTTTGATACGTTTGATAAGTAAAATAATAGAGCATTACAACTCCAAAACTTGGTCATTACTATGTTGGGATATAAATAATAGTAAAAGAATTAAGTAGAGGAGCTAATGCCCACTTCCCACAGAATGGAAATGCATATAGCGGATTGTTAATAAAAAACCTGTTATGGATACTAAATTCCCCAAATCACCCGGCAAGCCAACAGAATCAGAACCACACCGGAAAGCTGGTCAATCAGCCGTGCCCGTTGTTTCAGGGAGTCCAGCACCTTGGGATAAGAGAGAACAAAGGCAATCAGGGTATACCAGAGCCCATCAATCAACAGTGGGGTGGCAACAATAACCGCTCGGCTGGAAAACTCTGAGCCAACCGCAACAAACTGGCTGAAAAGTGCGAGAAAAAACAGTGCCAGTTTCGGGTTAAGCAGTGAAATCGCCAACCCTTCACTGGCCGCCTGCTTCATACTGGTCTGTTTACCTGCGGCAAGCTTGGCTGCGACCCCACCTTTTGAGCGCAGGGCATTAATCCCCAGGTAGATAAGATAGCCTGCACCGCCATAACTGATGACTTTAAATAACAGGGGGGATTCCTGGAAAACCACAGCCAATCCCAACAATGTTAATAAGGCATACAGACCAACACCAAAGGCGTGCGCCCATGAGGTCACGATGCCATGCAGCCGCCCGCTGGCCAGCGTATGTTTGGTAACAACAGCCAGGCTTGGCCCTGGTGACATGGCACCGAGCATACAGATCATTAACAGCGACAACCAAATACTGAACGTCATTAAAGGTCCTTACCGATTAAAAGCGTATACCTGTAACTTAGCAATCGGCGGTTATGCTTTGAAATCAAAAATACTCATCAATATTATGAGTTCAGATCATTGCGAAAGGTTTCCATCGCATACATGGAATTTTTCATAATGTTTAAAACCTGCTGACGTAGCCATTGGTGCATAGGGTCATTATGGTATTTGGGGTGCCACAGCAGCTAGTAGCGATGTTCAGGGGAAGGCATTGGCAATGGCAGGAAGGTAATCGGGAAAAACTGCTGCATATTCACAGCAATATGTTCTGGAATAACCAATAACATATCGGTACGGCACAGAGTATTGAGTGCAGAAGTAAAAAAAGGTACTGAAAAACGAATGGTTCTCTGTAATCCCTGGGACTTTAAATGCTGGTCAACAAAACTGTCTTTATCGCCACCCCCGTTAATGGAAATATGGTGATAATGAAGAAAGTCCTCCAGGGTTAATGAGGTTGATGTTGCCAATGGGTGGCCTGCGCCCATAACGCAGACGGGCCCGTCTGAACCAATCGGCTCACCGGACAAACCTTCAGGTATAGCAGGCAGCATAGTGGAAACCAGCTGAATATCCGTTTCTGCCAGTTGGTTAAGCAGATTGGGAGACCATAACTTATAAGTCACATCGAGGTGCGGGGCCTGTTCGCTTAATTGCTCAATAATATCGGGCAGAATATATTGGGCAACATAATCGGACGATGATAGAACGGTTTTTCCCCGCCAATGTGCTGGATTAAACTCAACTGGCTCAAATAGTTCTTCACATTCAGCCAGTAGACTATTGATTCTGGGTTTTAATGCCAGTGCACGGGGAGTGGGTAATAAGCGATTGCCTTCCCGCACCAGCAGTGGGTCCTGAAAAATAGTACGCAGCTGCGTCAGCTGTCGGCTAACAGCAGACTGGGTAATATGCAGGCGTTCCGCTGCTTTACTGACATGGCACTCTTCAAGCAATACGTTAAATGAGTGAAGCAGGTTGAGATTATGACTAGCCAAAGTCTCGTTTTATTCCTTATATGAAGTGACTGAAGCAAATTATTCCTCACTGTGTTTTCAAAAGCTATCGGGTAGAGGGATAGACCAGTGGCTATGCCGGTTCATCCACTGACCTTGGTGTTCTTGTAGAATATAGGTGACCCGCAAAGGGCTGATACGGATGGTTTCACCAGATGCTTTATCTTGACATGTTGCATCTGCATAGGCAGACATGCAGGCAATAGAGTGATTTTTAAAAACAACAGGCTGGCAATAGTTAAGGCTGGGTTTGGTATAAATCGCTTTCAGGGACTCAAGGAACTGTTGATACTCTTTTTGACCCTGCAATTGTGCTGGTGACTGCATGGGGAAAAAAACATTGTCTTGGCTGGGGTATTGCTGTGACATTAACCCAACGAGATCGATGGCCTCGGTAAATCTTGAGCGTTGACTAAGTATGGCTAAAAAATGCTGGATACCCTGATCGCTCAGCCTGACTGTTTGGTGGGGCTGACCTTGGTGGTTTCTTTCAGGGATTGGCTTTGCAGGAAATGGGGCTTGTTCTGGCCATGGCTTGCTCAGGTGCCCATGACGAATTTTCCATGAACCCTCCTGGTTAATAAGGTAAAAAGTGAAGCGCAGATTATCGTCCTGTAGTTGGGTGCCATTATTAAACTGAAAATCCCTTGTGTAGCGGCAGACTAGAGCTGCAGCCATGTTATTACCAAAATTGTCCAGTACTTGGAACTGAGCCTTGGCAGATAGTAGCCCTTCATAATGCTGTATTAATGCCTTATGGAGTGATTGTCGCTCATTATAATCATCATCTTCGCCAAGTCCCCAGCCGGTAATATCATCCGGCATGTTCATGGCCATGATTTTGTCGACATCCTTATGGCATATCGCATCATTTAAGTCATCCAGAAACTGTTGAATGAAATCCATAGAGCAATACCTAAAACACGTTTTTATTTAAGATAGATAAGCAGAGATGAATGGGATAGCAAGTGCTCTGGAGTCTTGGAGATAAAAAAAGACTTTTTTATACCTTATGGTGAGGACAGATATGTCAGCACATTGTAAAATGCACGACACTGTAAATATAATGTTCGAGCTATCAAGGCCTGTTGCTCTGCCAAACCAGTCACAGGTGTTGGTGTCGCCTTCGGGCGGTAGCGTTGTAAAGACTCATAGCTCTCAAATTCCGCAAAGTGGACTTCTAACGGCATTGCCTCCTCTATTAAGAACATGGGTATAAATCTGAGTGGTCTTTAAGTCTTTGTGACCCAAAAGTTCTTGAACTGTTCGAATATCATAACCATCATCCAGCAAATGGGTTGCAAAAGAGTGTCGTAGTGTATGGCAACTACCTTTTTTCATAATTTGCGCTTTACTCAAAGCCTGTTTGACCGCACGTTGTAGCGTGCTGTCATCAATATGATGGCGCATCTCTTTACCGCTTCGGGGCTCGATAGAGCGCTTATGGGAGGCAAATAGATATTGCCAGTGAAGGCTGGTTGCCTCAGAAGGGTATTTTCGTGCCAGAGCGTCGGGCATCCAAACTTCGCCAAAACCGGCATCCAGGTCCGCCCTGTAATAGTGGCTGACCTGATTGATTTGTAATTTCAGGGCAGGCACAAGTGGTTCTGGTAGCACTGTGACACGGTCCTTCCCACCTTTGCCACTGCGGACGATAATTGCTTTACGTTGGAAGTCGACATCCTTAATACGTAGCCGTAAGCATTCTGTTAAACGGAGTCCTGAGCCATACATTAGTTGTAAAGGGAGTTTATGTTGAGGGTTGACTGTGTTGAACAGCTTTTGGATTTCATCACGCTCAAAAACAACGGGAATTTTTTGGGGCTTTCTTGCACGAACAGCCTGAGTGACATTACCCAAGGGTTTCTCCAATACTTTTGTGTAGAGAAAGTTCAGGGCATTAAGTGCCTGGTTTTGCGTGGATGCTGAAACATGCCGTTGCACGGCAAGATAGGTTAAAAACTGAATAACATGGTCAGGCCCAAGTTGAGCTGGATGCCTGAGACTATGGTATCGAATATAGTATTTGATCCAATAACAGTATGACTGCTCGGTTCGATAGCTGTAGCGTTGGACTCGCAAGGTATTGCGGACTGTATCCATAAAACGGACTGACATATAAACACCAATAATGCTGTTTTTTTATACAGTATTATTGATGAAATAAAGCAATATGCAAAAAACTCAAATGATTAATATTGGAAGAAATTCTGAGAATCAGGCTGTTTTTTTAATATTATCAGGTGGTTACAAGCCAGCCTGGAAAGAGTGATATACCGCACCCTGCGGGTATAAGAAAGGTTATTGAGTAATATTCAGGCATTGCGGCCAATATCCAATATTACTCGGTTGAGATCTAATAGCTGTTAGGGTAAATAATAGTTCAGTACATGCGAGCTTAATAGCGATTTGAAAATCAGGAAGTGCAACTGTGCGCATGATTCTGTCCGAGGCAATGACTCCTGAGCTAGACGCATAAGTGCATGGCTCAAGTATGCAGGCGAAGTACCCTCATCTAGGTAATATTGTTTGATTCTGGATTCCTATAGGCGCAGTGCACACCTTCCGATCACTATTATGAAGTACACTAATAATCACTCTGAGATGTTTCTAGTCCCATAATAAGAGACTGAAGCATATTATTTCCTTGAGGATGACTTAGATTAAGAGATAAGGAGTGACTCGAGCGAGTGTAAAGTATGGTATTGACTATACTTTATTGCTTGATTGCAATCTGTTCTTACATATAAGTTGGAAAAAACAGAAGCGAGTCTATTTTGTGAGGCGATGCTTGAACTAGATAGTCCTCTGATTGATGAAGTGTGGGCATGACACCTAAATACGACTAGATGTGAGTTCTTAGATGTTGAGATCGTAAAACCATTTATACAATCATACTCGAGCAATGAACAGAAATCAAAGATTTCATTTTGGAGATCGCTTGATAAAGAAGTTTTCGGTCGAATTAGTAAGCCTGCAAATTTAGAAGCAATCAAATCCTAAGCTAAATTCACACGTAATTGCCTCTCGGCATGAGCAATAACTGGCGCTTATGATTAATCTATTAGGCAAGGAGCAATATTAGTCGACCTCGTGCAATAGATATTAAAAATGACTTGATTGTTGCTGAATCTTAACGAGTAAGACAATTACAGAAACAAGAGACTCGATAAAACAAGAAGTTGCTCCTTTGACTACAAAATGGGGAGCTACTGTTAGAACTCAAGAGAAATTAGCACGAAGTCTCAG
Organism: Endozoicomonadaceae bacterium; assembly: GCA_965224475.1. GTDB lineage: Bacteria > Pseudomonadota > Gammaproteobacteria > Pseudomonadales > Endozoicomonadaceae > Endonucleibacter. Next base: position 362,728 of record CBDCZK010000010.1, read on the forward strand.
CCTTGGTGCAAACTTTGCCAGTCAAGACAGCTCTATAAATATGCGCAGAAATACTTCAGTCTGGATAAGTGTAAGAGCATTGATGAATTATCTGAATCTATAACAAAATGCAGTAAAGGTATGCCTGTAAGAGTCTTTTAGTCGAATCACATAACAAGAAAATCCAGCCTGGGAAAGCGGCGGCTAGATTTATGGCGTTATGTTGCAGAATTCACTTCTATGACCGCCAGCGAGGGCAGGTACTTTATACCAATGTTTGTATCTTTTGATAACAAACTCCGTGTATCTATATTCTCTGTGCTGTATCTAACCCACAGTTAAAGGAGTATTTAAAGCTAAATCAACTAAAAGAGGTACCAGATCCATTGCCTAGAAAGTAAATGGAGGCAATGGATTACTGGATTCAATTCCACGGTTGTGGGGACAACCTAGAGCAATTATATAGTGATCTCCGTGATCAACAGGCTGAGCTAGAAAAGTCTAGACAAAAGCCAACAAGGCTAAAGCTGCATATCATGGCATGACTGGTAGCGGTAAATCGCGATATGCAGCTGAGCTTCGGAATGGAAATCAGCCCTAAAAAGAAAGAATCCACGTGGAGCTCAAGCAAGAGTCGCGGCTGACTTTGGCGTTAGATGTAACACCTGGACGGATGGACTCAACTATTGGGATAATCTGATAATTTATAAGAGTGGCAAATAGTAAGCAAGACTAACTATAACAGGGAGCCTGCAATCTGACCTTCGTGCCATGTCACCCTTTTGTATCAAAAAAAGCGCATGAAGAGATGCAAGCACCTAGCCTCCGGCACATGAGAGCAGGAGTTTTTAGTGCATCATAAGGAACTACGGTGAGTAGAACTATATTTTTGATCGTAAAAGTGTACTGATAGAATAGAATATGCTGAAGATTTTATTTAAGGAAACTTATCTTCCCTGTCTTCTCAAGATAGACTATTCCTTTTATTAGAAAGCATGATAGGTTATAGAAAAGTCCGCCAATCGCTGGTGATAAACATGAAGGTTTAGCCAAGTTAGCTGGCATCAACCAGATCAAGGGCCGGCTAGCAAAATCAATGGCAGAATCATTACCGAGTCTTGCTGGCCCAGTAATGACTCCTATGAACTGGCATGATCACCTAAATGTTTTTTGGTATTTATGCCCATGGGCGGCAAAGCTTGGGCAACTTTGACGAGGTATCTGAAGAAACAATCGAAGCCTTTAAGGAACAAATTGCAATTCGGGCTGAAGACTGCTCAGTTCACTAGCCGTGAATACGCTGTCATAAGCGTTTACGCAATGAGTGTAAACCATGAAGTCAAAAAGGAGTAATACTGAAATTGATAACAGTTTCTGCAGGGTTTTATCTGTGTGGGTTTATTGGGTTTTCGACCCTGCTAGTTTCAATGGTTTTGTCAGAAATGAATCCAAGAATGACGAGATGAGTTACAAGCATCAAAAAGCAATGGGGTAGATATTGCTTTTTCTACGGGTTCTGTAGGTGATGAACCATTGATATTACAGATATTGGTGACATTATGATATCGAACGATGAAGTGTGGTGAGGACATATAGACAATTAATAAAGTTGCCGAAGTGGTCAAAATCGCATAACAAGCCGCAATCACTTGGAATCAAACTTATCCGCAGCGCTCCAATTTGTCCGGTGTTGCAGGCGTTAGGTGTAAAAATGAAGGATGGAAAGTGTTGGGATAATTAAATTCTATAAAGTATAACTAGTGGCGCCACCAATCGCAGCCTACGGCTGCTGGAAACTGCGTTGCTCGCCCGTGCGCCAAGCGTTATAAGCCATAGGAGAATGATCTGTTGCAACACGTAATGTTTGATATAGATGGAACACTTGTGATGTCAGATGAGTTTGAAGGAGATTGCTATCTAGAGGCTGTTCATGAAGTTCTTGGTCATAGCCTTGATATGACTGGACGAAGTACACTCACGTTAGTGTGAATTCTAGACCAACATATCAGCGAAAACGGTACTACAAGCCATACAGATTTATTTTATTTTATTTGTTGTTAATGATTAGTCTTCTTTTCAGTAAATAATATTCCTTCTCTATATAAGAGCATTGATCCAGGTTATAACAAATACCTGGGGTATTGCCGCCAGAATTTTTACTCCCTTCGCCAACTTTTTAGCCTAAGCTTCTGGAGTCGCTACTCAAGTGGCCGGAAGCAAAATCATCATATTAATCTAGTCTCTGGAATTTGTCCTGATAACTCGACAGTGCGTTTCTTTATATGCCAATTGCATCGGCAAAGCTTGAGGCAACTTTACACACGAACCGAAATAGCATGCCAACATCGCCCTTCGAGGCTGGACGCTCACTGCGTTCAAGACCAGATTGCATGCTAAGCGTTAAATGCCTACGGAGATTAAGACATTACAAGGTCATCCTATTGATGCTGTCGGGCTGTAATTTTGTGCCCATACCCGCATTACAATTGGTCATAACCCCAAAATCATGGACTTCAATGAATCAAAACAAGCAAATACACGTTTGACATTTGCTATTCACATGAAGTTCATTTTCGCGACCAGAAGCGTTCAGCCATTCATATTTCACTTTTCTCCGACAACCACTTTCTATCAGGTTTAGCTCAGGTGAATCAGGAATGGAAAGAACAGAACAAAAGCTAATAGTGACAGGGGCAATCGCCCAGTCTATTGGTAGAAGTTTCTCTAGATAAATACTGGTGATGAATACTGGCATTATCCACGGTTAGTTTAATACGATGGTATAGCGATGATTAATGTATCTTGGGATCTTCCATCCTGGTCAGCACTTGTTCATCAAAGACACTGATAACCGTTTCGCAGTTAAGCAAACCTGTTACTGGGTAGTAGAAAAGGTCATTGGCACGATTCATAAACCCCAGCACATTGATACGCTTGCTTTGTCAGAGGGTATTTATAGTACTGTGAGCCGTTTATGGTGTCTTGCAGCCGTAGGGGACACAAGAAACTCGATGGCTGAAAAGTCAATTCATCAAATAAAACAGATTAAAAGTGCTTATGCAAAGAGCAATTTTGCAGAAAAGCCTCTTTCAAGGCAGACTTGCAAGACCCTGAACTGCTCCTCGTTGCGCTTATGTACTGCAAGCTTTACGAAAACTTGTCTATGGTAAAGAAGCTCCGGGGAATTTTTTAAAAGTCTCGACAAAGTTTGTTTTTGAGGCAGTCCTTCCAGGTTTACCTCTGCAATCTTTGTTTGAACAATCAAGCCAGCCTGCGATGGTTATAGACAATCTGACTCTAATGCGTTGTGCAAAATCCTGGTCAGTATAGACAAAAGGTGGTTTCACCCTCAGTGCTTTTTTGTACAACCGACGAAGGCCATAATATCCAGGCATCAATCCAGTCAGATTGCCAAGTCTGTCTGATAGAACTTCTTAATATTGCAGCAATCTCGCTATGGGGGTGCTTTGGTTTTTGGCATAGAATAAAACCACGTATACTGATTGCCAGCCTCTACGGAAACAGATAGCCCTTTCCCTTAGCGATGAAAGATATGGCCCGTGCCGGAGAGCTTCTACTCAAGATGGTCTGTATTTATGACTAGCCTAACAATCGCGTTACTCGGACTGGCAATTCAGCTACGCTTCATTGACAACAGCCGGATTAATGCGTGTTTGGCCTATGAGTATTAAGCAAATTGGACATGGAGTCATGTTTTTGATAAATGTCGGACTGTACAGTTATTTTTATACCCGCATTACAATTGCGTTGACTACCCAAAATATACTGGTTTCGTTTATGACAAAGAAACTAATTTACCTGTATCAGGTGCTGAAATCAGCTTTAAGGGGACTGAAAAGGTGGCCGCTGTAAGTAGCTCAACTGGTCGGTATGAATTAGATGCCAATAGGATATTTGAGTGGTTGGGGTTAATATGCCCAGGGCCTTGCGATTCAATCCCAGAGAATTATTACATCATTGCTACTCATAGTGGAAAGGTTAGTGAAAAGGAAGTATCTGGATGTATCGGGCATCCATCATTTCAATGTAATGGCCAAGAGCAGGTAGTAAACTTTTATCTTGAATAAAAAGCATTTAACAATACGGTCAAGTTCACTCCGGGCCTTCGGCCCTGCGCGGGACGCCTGCTATGCAGCCGCCCCTTACCTCGGCGTTATGCATCATAAGGAACTACGGTGAGTAGAACTATATTTTTCTTCGTAAAAGTGTTTGATAGAAAAGAATATGCTGAAGATTTTATTAAAGGAAACTTATTCTCAAATAGACTTTCTTTTTTTAGAAAGCATGAGGAAGAAAAGTCCGCCAATCGTGGTGATAAACATGAAGGTGTGGTTAGCTGGCATCAACCAGATCAAATACGGCTAGAAATCAATGGCAGAATCATTACCGATCTTGCTGGCCCAGTAATGACTCAGATGAACTGGCATGATCACCTAAATGTTTTTTGTATTTACGCAGCCCATAGCGGTGAATTTGACGAGGTATCTGAAGAAACAATCGAAGCCTTTAAGGAACAAATTGCAATTCCTGAAGACTGTCAGAAACTAGGTGAATACGCTGTCATAGTTACCAATGTCACTAAATTTATTGAACGAGTTAAAACAGCAGTAAGTTACAATGGGTATGGGCTTAATGCTGGGTTGGTTGAGTATTACGACCCTGCTAGTTTCAATGGTTCTTTTTCAGAAATTGAATCCATTTTTAGAAAGCGAGATGAATACAAGCATCAAAAAGAATATAGACTTGCTTTTGATACGGGTTCTGTAGGTGATGAACCATTGATATTAAATATTGGTGACATTAGTGATATCGCGATGAAGTGTAAGGTGTCGGACATTAATAGACAATTGGAAATAAAGTTGCCGAGTGGTCAAAATGCATAACAAGCGCAATCACTCGGATCAAATTTCCGCTGCGCTCCAATTTGTCCGGTGTTGCAGGCGTTACATTTCAATGTGCCATGTAGGGAGATTTGGTGAAAACATATAAATACCTAGGGAAAGTATCTTCAGAATGCTTTCTTAAAGATCAAACAATCAGGTTTTCTCAACCTAAAGCTTTTAATGACCCCTTTGAGCTTCAGCCTGAATTTCATGTGACTGATGATAGTTTTGTCGAAGGAGAGGAGCGACTCTGCCAATTTATGATTCATGGCCATCATTCTTCATACGAAAAATACCTTCTTTCTGATCGCCCAAAAGAGACTCAATTGAATAAAGTAGATGGTAAGAGTATTTATTCGCAGCTTAATGATCAGATCGGGATTTTGTGTCTTACTCAAGCAGAAACATTAATGCCTGCCAATTTCCTGATGTGGGCACATTACGCAGAATCTCATCAAGGGGTAGTAATTGAATTCAAGCCTGATAGCGACTTCATAAAAAAATCAAGTCCAGTTCATTACTTGCCGCGCAGGCCTATTATTGATGCAAAGTTATTATATGAAAATGAATATGTGTCTATTGAAGATCTCTATTTCAAATCAGATGTTTGGGCTTACGAAAACGAGGTTCGGATTACCAAGGGGCTGTCTGAGTGCAGAAATTTGAATGTCAAAGACCCCTTAGGGAACGATATCTATGTATCAGATGTCCCGGTGGAAAGTATCAAATGTATATACCTTGGCTGCAACTCTAGCGAAGAGATGAAAGAAGCTGCAATTGAAATGCACAATACTCTTGGGATTAATGTGATTTTCTTAAGAGTGCATGATGAGGAGTATAAGCTGGTGCCTTATACAAACCTCGGTGGTACATGGGCAGATATCTATAGCATAAGTGAGCAACTATTGTTTGATCGAGACAAAATGTAACAAGTGCATGGTGGGCTATGTTCCCCTAAACGGTTGAACACCCCAATGCTCTGCGAGTCCAGTGACAAAACCACCTACCGTTAGTGTATTTCGGCTAGATAATATACGACGCCAACTGAGATAATGAGAGAGATACTTTGTAGCCACACCATGAAAAGTATTTCTAATCCACTGTTTCAAATGACTGTGGTAAGCATTGACGTGCTGAATATGGAATATACCTTCCAGCACACGCTTTCCGGCTGAAGTATTCAATTCCTTTAAAGGAAAAGCCAGTTTACGAGCCAGTGATTCATGCGCCAAACTGGCATCAGCACAAACAATAGCATCAACTGATATGCGACCTCTCAGGCAATGAACCAAAGCATCGGCGCTTTCATTCTCAAGAACACCATCAACGGTATTATCTTCCCGGTCGCGAGCTACCATAACGGGTATCCTCCGAGCCTTTACCTTGTCTGAGCCACGTTTTCTGGCTGGCCTTGGCAGCCTTTGTCGCTGGCCTTTGAAGGACTCCCTAAAAAAGGTTTCATCCAGCTCTACAATACCTTCCAAGCCAGTTGCCTGGTCTTTATCGATGACCTGTAAAAAACGATGCCTCCAGGAAAATGAAGTTTTCAGAGTAATGCCGCAGACTTTAGCTGTTGCTCGAAGTGTCAGGGAGTGAGTCATTTCCCTAAGGTACTGCAACCACTGCCCACTATGATCATGGTGTAGTCGAGCCAATGGTGTTTCTGTAAAGGCATTAAATGTACGGCCACACTGTTTGCAGCGATAGCGTTGTCTTCCGACCCTAATCCCCCAGCGCTGGAGATGTGAGTTGCCGCAGTAAGGACAGGAAGGATCGCTTGCAAAATTGTGTTCAATCAAACTTTCAAGATTGAGGTTAGATTTAGGTTGATTCGGTGCGGCAGTAAGGGCCTGTTGAAGTATACCGAGTTGCTGTGGTGAGAGTGATGCAACGTCGTTGAGAAACTGCCTGAATTGATTATTTTTCATTATGAGGCCTCCTCACAGGAAAGAGACAGCCTCAGTTTACTCCTTTCAACCGTTTAGGGGAACATAGCCTGCATGGTGCGTGACGCTCTCTGCGCTCGCGCCCCGCATGCAAGCGTTAACTGAAAAATGAATAACGACACTTGGCATCAAAAAATATCAATATTTCTTAAGGCAGAAAGCCCCAGAAAACTCTCTGAGCTTAAGACTATTCTTGTAAGTTTAGGGTTCAAGTCTACTCCTGATGGTGAGTTTTATGGCTTTCCTAGAACCGATATTGTTGAGGAATGGCAAACCGGAGATATTGTAGATGTGGCCCCATATATGAACGGGGAAGAATCGTGTTTTGATCACGAGTGCTATGAAGAGTGGGATTCTGTAGAGCTTTGCTATCTATTACCTTGGCAGCCCATTGAAAATGCTGAAGTGTTCGTAAAAAAAGCAGAAGAAGTAAGTCAGGCACTCCAAATCGAGGCACACTTCGATAGCAGGTCTTTAAACCCTGAGAGGCTTTTGAGCTTCATGTATGAATGTGCTAATGAATTGGAAGAAAGAATGGAGGCTCCAGGCGGAGATTTCTTAGCTAAGGCTATAGCTATGGATCTCCCAATCTAGCCCCGAGTAACAGTTAACAAGGCAAGGCAAAATCGCCCTGCGGGCTGGACGCGCTAACGCGCGCCTTTGCTTGCGGCGTGTGTGCCGAGCATGGCACTTAACTAGAGAGGTGAAAGTCCTCTTACCAGGTATTCGCAGAGCCGAAGGTTAGCGAAAGGGCAAGGGCGTTGTCGCGAGGCAGGGTCTGAAGGAAGCCCAACGCAAAATCGCGGGGCGATGAACAAGAATCCAATATGAGGTGTGACGTATTCGGGGCCAGTGGGCACGTGACCATTAAGCCCTCCATCTGCAATCGGGATACGTTTTATAAATTGGGCGTCTACGCGATGAAAGTTAAGTGTCTTACCTCGGGAGGTCTGCATTGTGTTGAGGGATTAACTGACATGGGAGCAATCCGATGTGATCGCAGTGCAGAAGTCAGCAGAAGGTATAGTAGGTGACTTCTCGTCACTGAAGGCCTGAACAAATCTCGGAGAGTAATCATCGGGGAAGTGGTTTCGGATGGCATCTGTTAAACAACTGTCGTTGTCTCTGGAAACTCCGGAGGATGAACCGGAATCGGGAGACCCGATTGAACCAAAATCCACCTTTTGTTCATCTTTGATGGCGCGGGTACTGGACAGGAACAATCTGGTACGTGCACTGAAACAGGTTCAACGCAATAAAGGATCTCCGGGCGTGGACGGCATGACCGTTGACGACCTTCCAGGCTTCCTCAAGCAATACTGGCCGATGTTACGGCAGCAACTTATAGAAGGGACTTACTCACCCAAGCCCGTCTTGCGGGTCGAAACCCCTAAACCGGATGGACGCAAACGTAAGTTGGGAATTCCTACCGTTTTTGACCGCCTGATACAGCAGGCTATTGCCCAGATTATGCAGGAGGAGTGGGACGATCAATTCCATGACAGCAGTTATGGTTTTCGTCCACACCGTAATGCTCATCAGGCGATTGGGTATGCTCAGGCTGCTTTCAAGAGTGGTTATGACTGGGTGGTAGATTGTGATCTTGAAGCGTTCTTTGACAACGTCAACCATGATCTGTTGATGATGCAACTCAAGACACATCAGGAAGATGCCACGCTGTTGCGATTAATTAATCGTTATCTGAAAGCCGGTGTCTGCATCAATGGAATAAAACAAGCCAGTGTGAAAGGGGTACCACAGGGTGGCCCACTGTCGCCTGTCCTTTCAAACATCGTGCTGAATAATCTGGATTGGGAACTGGAAAAGCGGAGCCTCAGGTTCGCTCGTTATGCTGATGACTTTGTGGTGTTCGTTAAAAGTCAGACCGCGGGTGAGCGCGTGATGAAAAGCCTGCAACATTTTATTGGAGAATCGCTGCGACTCACAGTGAATACCCAAAAGAGTGGAGTAGGTCGACCTTGGGAATGTAACTTCCTTGGGTTTACGTTCAGTCGACGGGAACTGAAAGTGAAGGTCAGCGATAAAGCACTGGTCAAATTGAAGGCGACCGTCAAAGAGCTGAGCCGTCGAACGAGAGGCCATTCAATCACCCAGATTATCGCAGAGCTGAGAAAATCCCTGCTTGGCTGGAAAGCGTATTTCGACATTGCTGAAATACTGAGTCCTCTGCGGGATCTGGATAAATGGGTTCGACGACGATTGCGGTGTTATGTTTGGAAACAATGGGGTCGTAAGGGCTACCGAATGTTAAGGCGATTAGGTGTAGACAGATGGCTGGCATGGAATACAGCCAAGTCTGCGCACGGGCCGTGGCGTTTAAGTGGTAGTCCAGCTCTACGATACGCTTTGCCAAACAAGTACTTTAAGAACCTTGGGCTGCCAGAACTGGCGGCAAGATGAACACAAAGTAATTTGAACCGCCGTGTTACGTGATCCGTATGGCCGGTGGTGTGGGAGGAGCGGAGCTGTGAGGCTTCGCCCTATCCCGATTAGTGCTACAGGCATCATCATGAAATTATGGATTTTCACATTTATCGGGCTCCTGATAACAAAAAGTGCATTGGCAGCACCAGATATGCTTTCAATCGCTATTGGAAGTGAGTTTCCTGATAAGTCACCATTTAATAATCAAACCTCCGAGAAGCCACGTCCAACTTTACAGTTCCGTGTTCCTAACTCGGGTGAGTCGAAGGAGCTGTTCCCAGAATATGAAGTGGCCATACTTCGATCCACAAATGAAGTATCAATAATATCGGGCCGCAGTGTTTTCACTGACATGCCAGCTTGTGAAAAGAATAAACTGATAGCGGCGAAATGGGTGGAAAATATTATCCCTAATGCAAAGCTAAACGTTCAAGCCAGAATGTATAGCTCGGAATCAAGTAATATATTCGCAACGCTTAGCTGCTCCTATAGAGACTCAAGTCCCTACCCAATGCTAGAGTTACAATTTCGGGGTAAAGAGCAAGACAAAAAGCTAGAGGCGGCATGGCAATCATACTTGCAAAAGCACTAACAAGGCGCTCAAGCGGGACAAAGTGCTGCGCACTTCGCCCCTTAGCTGAGCGTTAAACGTCTAGGAGAGAGATGTTTTATCAATTAGAACCAGAAGTGGCAGGTGGATGGGGATGCAATACCAAAGCTGATACAAGCTCCTATCCACCTAGTGTTAATAATCTGCATTACGAATTTGAAGGATGGTTAGGTGACTCAGTTCTTGATTCCTTTCCGTGTTATATAATCACAGAAGATTTAGCCTCATCAATAAAATCGGCAGGTTTGACTGGTTTCGATATTTCAGAATGTGAAATATCAAAGTCAGAAACATTTATAGAGCTATATCCAAAAAAAACACTTCCTGCTTTTTCTTGGCTTAAAGTCTCTGGTAAGGCTGGTAGCGATGATTTTGGCATAAACATAAAAAACTCGCTTGTAGTTTCTGCAAAAGCCTTATCTGTACTTCAGTCGCATTCTCTAGATCAATGCGATATTGAGCCTTACAACGTTTAACAAGTCATTCGTGTTCGCCCCTTTGGGGCTGGGACCTTCGCACTATATGCTCAGGCCCCACAATTTCGCGTTATGCCTCATAGAGAAATTATGATCTACGTAGAAGAGAAGGATTTTAAACGTCAAATTGAGCTACTCGCGTTTATTGCAAGCAACCACGATTTGGGGCTCTGTGCATGGCTCTATCCAGAATCAAAGGTTAATGAACTTGCAGGAAATAAAGTAAGCGATACCAATTTGTACTTAACACCTGTTACTACTTATGAAAATGGCGTTTCGCAAAAATGCACAGCACTTATTCCTGCGACATCAGCGGCTATAAACTCATTTGGTGCAGCATATTCTGAGCTAAAGAAAAACTGTGACAGCTTAGCCCTGTATGCAAGGGGGCAGTCTTCTTGGGCTGCTGCAACCATCGGTCATGAAGGCATGTGCTTAGTGCAAGATGTTGCATTATTAAAAAGCCTTATTCAGGCTGGTTTCGCCGCATCAACTAAGGCACCAGATTGGTGGTAAGGCATAACAATAGCATCGTGCGGGACGCTGAACCTCCCCCGTTTTAGTGGACAGTAAAATCCAACTTAGATGGGGGCTTTATGCCTGCTTATATTACTGGTAAAAAGACCAGAAAGTACTCCAATGAATTTAAAGTCAGTGCTGTTTTATTGACCTACAAACCCAATAAGATGATTAAGGATGTTGCCGAAGATCTTGATATACATCCTTTTATGCTTTCACGTTGGAGAAAGGAATACCGAGAAGGAAAATTAGTGGCCGATAAGCGTAGGCTTTCCAAGCTGATTGCTGGAATAAATAGCCCAAAATCACTTTCAGAAAAGCAACGTATACAAGAGCTCGAGGCCGAAAATGCTGAGCTTAAGCTGGAGATCGATTTGCTAAAAAAGTGGCAACGATTTCTAGCGGAGGAGCAGCGACAAGGTTCAGATTCATAAAACGTTTCCACCATCGTTTTGGTGTTACCCGGCTGTGCCAAAGATTGAATGTCTCGCGTAGTGGATACTATGCATGGTTGAAGAGAATGCCTAGCAAAAGATCCCAATATGACCAGTTTTTGAAAGGCAGGATTGATACTCTCTTTAAACAAAATAGAGAGGTCTATGGTAGCCCGCGTATCCACCAGGCCTTGCTTAGACAAGGTATTTGTGTCGCCCGGAAAAGAGTTGAGCGCTTAATGAGAGAGCTAGGTCTTCGTGGACGAGTGACACGAGTTTACCGACGAGCACCCAGTATCCATCGATTCTTTGAGGGTATAAAAAATACGCGAAAAGACTTACCAAAACCCATTCGGATCAACCAACACTGGGCAGCTGATCTGACTTATATCAAAGTTAAAGGTCAATGGGTATATCTCGCTGTAGTACTGGATTTATATTCCAGACGCATTGTAGGTTGGTCAATGAATAAGCGGAGAACAGTGGAGCTAACCAAAGCATCAATCATGATGGCATTGAGAAACAGGCGGCCACCAAAAGGATTAGTGTTTCATACAGACAGAGGTATTGAGTATCGAGCCCATGAAATCCAAGGTATACATGCGCGCTATGGCATTATACCCAGCATGAATCGCCCAGGTTATTGCACTGATAATGCGGAAATGGAGTCTTTTTTCCATTCATTAAAGGCTGAACTAATCAAAGGCACTCGATTTTATAGTGAACATCATCTTCGAGATACAGTCGCTGGGTACATACAACATTTTTATAACAAGGCTCGACTGCACTCGAGCCTTAATTATCAATCTCCGATAGAATACGAGGCAACGTCTTAGTTTCAATGTGGGTGTCTATTTTATCGGGGGAAGATCAAATAAATAATGATATGTTTCCTGTAGTAAAGCTACTTCATTTTTTATTCAAACCGATAGGCTATAAAAAACGAGTCAAACATCGGCTCACACTAGATAAAGAATTTTTACGTTACTTTAAAGGTGGAGCACTGCTATGGCGTATAGAGTGTAAAAGGCTTTCACACTTAGAACTACCCAAAAAATACTCGAGTGACACCACTTTTGACAATTCATATTCTGTGTTTGTTCATACAAACGACCAAGATAAGTATGATTTTGAAACTACATTAAGCCAAAAAAAGTTAGAAATCATTAAGCTAGAAATCGATAAAGTCAGTTAGGCGCAGGCACATAACAAGTGACTGTGGTTCCTCGTCAAGTATTTATGAAAGATTTTCACCCCAGTGTGTACCATTTTTTATCATGGTATTGAGGATGACAATTAGCTTACGCATGCAGGCTGTTATAGCTACTTTTGGCAGTTTACCTGCAGATTTCAGCTTTTCGTAAAACCTCTTGAATACAGGGTTACATTGGATGGTTGAAAGCATAGCCATAAACATGACAGTTCTTACTCGGGAGCGGCCTCCTCTAATCCGTCTTTTTCCCTGATAAGAGCCACTTTCTTTATTCATTGGAGCGACTCCGACAAGGGCTGCAATTTGTTTTCGATTTAACTTGCCAAGCTCTGGAAGTTCACTAATTAAGGTGTAGCTCAGTACTCTGCCCACACCGGGTACACTTGATAAGATGGCTAATACTTTTCGCCACTTAGGTTCCTCAAGGATTAGCTTATCAAGCTGTTCAGTAACTTTTTCCAGCTGCTTTTCAAGGTGTTTAAGCAAGCTTTTAATCGACTTCTGAATAGCTTTTGGCATGATCTGTAAGCGGTTTTTCTCCATAGTACTCATTTCTAGTAACTGACTACGTCTAATGAGTAAATCCTTTATCAACCGGGATTTTTTATCAGGCACATTTGTTACTTCTGGCTTCATAGTTGCCGCAAATTGAGCAATGACCTGAGCATCTAAATGATCAGTCTTAGCTAAAACTCCCAGGGCTTTGGCAAAGTGCCGGACTTTAATCGGATTAATGACTGCAATCGGTAGTGAAGCCTTATCACATGCGATAACTAATTCACTTTCATACCGGCCCGTTGCCTCAACAGCAATGGATATAGGCTCGAATTTAGAGAACCATTGAATCAGCTCTTTTATACCGGAACTGGAATTACATACCTGTCGACGAATGCCTTCAGGTAAAACAAAAACGTCTAGAAAATGCTTGCCAATACCAATAAAAATTTCGGGGTTGCTTTTTGAAGTGGTCATAATAAGCTTACTCTGCCTTGCTATACGGGCTTGAGGCCCCAATGACTGTCCGAGTTATTGCTTAAGAGTTATGCAGCGCTACACACTTGTTACCGGCCTATCGAATGATGAGCCTTGGCGGCATCGAGCTACTGCATAAAGGCCTTCAGTTGCAGCTGAAGGTGGGCCTCACTTTACCCGTTTTAACTAAAGAATTAACTATACAAGGCGGTCAAGTTCACTCCGGGCCTTACGGCCCTGCGCTGGACGCCTGCTACGCAGCCGCCCCTTACCTTAGCGTTTATGGGTCCTAGAGAATGAGCAAAATTTGGCGAGAGATCGCAGACCCCGCGAAGCATACAGACTACATGAGCACCCGAAATGAAGGTGGCGTCCCAGTCGAGGCATCAAGAGATAACTTGATCGAGAAATGGGTCTACTTTGCTGACATTAATAATTTTACCTTTCAGTTCTCAAGTATCGAACAAGTAAGAGAGTGCAAGGCATACTTCTCTGAGTCAGTTCATCCCTCTACCAGAGAATCTGGTCATGACTTAGAGCATTATTGGCATCCGTGGTATTCGAGGCTTCCAAAGGGTATAAATAAGGGGGCCAAACGAGATCGGGTTATAAAGTGTCTCGATCAAATTTTAAGTAAGTGGGGCAACCCATAACAATGCAAGGCAAGGTCGCCAGCAAGCTGGCTGGACGCACTTCGTGCGCCCTTGCTTGCGGCGTTATGTTTCACGGAGAGTAAGTCATTAATATACACTCACTGATTCCGTTTGGATTACATGAACAAACTGGTGAGTTAGTTGATGTTGGTAATGTTCCACGAGGGAATAACTGTGGTTGTATTTGTCCATCATGCAAAACTCCATTAGTTGCACGTCAAGGAAAACAGAACGAATGGCACTTTGCTCACCGAAGTAGAGGTGTTCATAAGAAAACACAAAAAGAGTGTGATTATTCATTTTCTGTTTCTATTCGACTCATGATCAGGCAACTATCAGCAAATGGACTTAAATTTAAAACACCTGAGTTTTCTGGAGAAATAGAATCCTACAGCAATATTTCATTTAAACATAAGAAGATTGATTTTAAAATTGCTAAAGAAAATGTACTTGAGCTTAAAAATGTGAAGGTCGGTGTTGTATTTTCTGGAGCTGAGGTTGATGTAGTAGGTTACATAGATGAAACCCCATTTGTAATTTACATAACTTACAAGGGCAGAATTGCCCCAGATGAGCTTTATGTTCCAGAACCAGAACGCTGCGGAGTGATTGAACTGAATTTGAATGATTTGCTCAGATTGTTCAGAGAAGAAAAAGAAGGTCAATACAAAGAAGTTTTGAGAAATTGCCTTGAAGAAAACAATGATGGTAAAAATTGGATTTATCATCCCAGAGAAAAAAAGAGGCGGGAAGAAGCTGAGCAGCAAATAGATGATTGGAAATCACAGCAGCAACCACCACCCAAAAACACCTATTTGCACCAACTCCATAGCACTGCTCGCAATATACCGGCTAAAACAAAACTGAGAAAGCAAGGGTCTAGATTCATGCCAACTCGACGAGTAGTGAGAAATTTCATCTGTATTAGGTGTGGTTCTCATTGGCAAGGTACTTCGAATCATTGTGAAAATTGTAAAACTCATCTGTATTCAACCACGAGTTAAAATCGTGTAAGTGAAACATAACAAATGGTTCCAGTTCGTTCCGGGGCTTCGCCCCTCCACCGGACCGCCTACGGCGCACCTGATTTTGGCGTTAAATGAACTTTTGGAGGTGTTGTGCAAAATAATGAAAATGCGTGGGAGAAGTACTATCAAAAAATCTTGTCAAATCCACACAGAGCACAAACTGAAATTGCAGAAACACTTAATAGTTCTGGAAATAATAGAGCGATAGATTGCGGCTGTGGAACAGGCGCCGATATTGCCTTTCTCTCTCAGAAAGGCTACGAAGTATTCGGGTTTGATGTTCATGAAGATTCCGTAAGAATCTGTAAAGAGAGATTTATTGAAAATAAAAATGTACATATTACAAAAAGCAGCTTTACAGACTTCAACTACCCTGAATCAGGCTTAATATTAGCCAATGCAAGCCTGTTTTTTTGTGAACCAAAGGACTTCGCTAAAGTTTGGGTTAACATAAATAAATCAATTGCTATTGGCGGTGTTTTTTGTGGTGATTTTATCGGGTTTAAAGACACCTGGGTCACACAACCGGATATAAGAGTTTGCCCTTTAACAGAAGAGCAAGTTAAAGATTTATTCTCTTGCTATAGAATCGAGCAGTTCATAGAGAGAGATAGCCAAGACACTACAGCGCTTGGCGAAGTCAAGCATTGGCACACATATCAAGTCATTGCAAAAAAGTGTATTTAACCATGGCAGTCAGCATCGCCCAACGGGCTGGACGCGCCTACCGGCGCAGCCGCTGCCAGGCGTTCAGGGCAATTGCATCAATCCAAAACGATAGAGCAAAGTAACTTTGTTAGGTGTTTATGATCCCAACCTGCTAGTTTTCTGTGGCTCTTGATACTGCGATCGCCCTTGTTGGCCTTGATAGCGTTCAGTGCTATCCGCCTCAGGATAGAGAAGTTCTCTGCCCCATTGCCTGTTTTGATCTGACAAGCATCCTCTGAAAATGCAACATCAAGCACCCAGTGTAGATTATTCTCCACAGACCAGTGGTTTCGACTGATTTCCAGCATATCCTTCGCTGCCATTGAACGGCTCATGATATAAAAACGCAGCGCAGTAGTTACTTTACCATTGATTTGCCTGTCACTTTGTACGACAGCTACTTGCTTTAGTCCCGGCCAGTCTTTTGCCGTTTCCAAGTTAGAAAGATCGCTTATCACCCAACAACAGCGGGTTTCTACACGACCGTGGCCTTTTTCACGAGACTGCATATAATCATGCAGCTCTGGCTGGTGTTCTGCTGCGGTAAACAAAGCCTCTATGCCTTTATAGAGCTTTTTCTGATTGCCTTTGACTGCAAGAATGTAATCTGCACCCTGTTCAACGCACTGCTTTGCTACTTTCTTCTGGCAGCCCATAGCATCCAGTGTGACAAGGCAGCCTTTCAGCTCCAGAGCTTTGAGCAGTTTAGGTATTGCTGTAATTTCATTGGACTTTTGGTCGACACGCTCTTGCCCAAGCACCAAGCCAAGCTTAACACTCCAGGCACTGACTAGAAGCACTGGTTTTTTGCCTTTTGCTCTGGAGCCCTTAATGACCTTTCCATCAATCGCAAGGTGTTGGCTGCCTGATATTTCAGTCAGTGTTTGCTTGATCCAGCCAGTAAAACAGGTTTCAAAAGCTACGGGGTCAAGCAAGCAGAAGACCCTGCGAAAGGTGTATTTAGAGGGTATGCCGGCGGGTAGCTCTAGAAATGTTTTGAACCAGTCTTCTTTACAGCGACCAAAGTCCTCAATGTCTTGCCACTCATCAGCTCCACATATAACAGCACATACGGCAATAATAAGAATATCAAGCAGGTTATGGTCACACATACCTGGCCGACGGGGATCAGGTACTTTAGCCAAAAACTGCGACAAAGGTTGATACTGTACGGCTTCCATGCAAATTGACTACTCTGGTAATTTACAGAGCAGTCTCTCTCAGGTCGTCAGATTGATGCAATTGCCCTGGCCAGGCGTTATATGTTTCAGGGATTCGAATATGATTAGCAATATCCTCTTAGGGACAAACGATATTGACAAGGCAGAGGTATTTTACGATGAATTGCTTGCTCTATTTCATGCCAAACAAGCTATGAAAAATGATAATGCCATTCTCTGGAAAACCAATGATGATTCTGTTGGCATCGCTGTTTGCAAACCTCACAATAAACAACAAGCTACAAGTGGTAATGGCAGTATGGTGGGCTTGAAAGCTTCATCTAATGAAATGGTAGTTAAAGTCTACGACAAAGCTATTTCCCTTGGTGCTACATGTGAAGGTGCTCCCGGTTATAGGAAGAAAGGAGTTTTGCTGCATATTTCAGAGATTTAGATCAAAATAAATTGGGTATATTTTGCGTTAGCCTGTAACAGGCATATTACAAGTGCGTCGTGTACGTCAGTAAGCTGCCTGGAATTCCTTCGGTGTCCCAGACGCAGGCGTATGTGCCATTAAGAGATAGAAAATGGAATATCTGGGCAGTTCAAAACCATTGTGTGAATGGATAAAGCACCTAAATCAGCTTTCTGATGAAGGGAGGCTGTATGTCAAAAAGGTAACAACAGTTTTATCGATAGCGACCTCTTGCTGGAATGAGTTATTTGAACCGTCTGATTTTTCAAATGATGAATATGAGAATTTTGAAAATTGGCTTGATGATCATGGCTATCTCCCATTACTGGGTACAGAACAAATTGAAGATGTTTTAGAGAACTTAAAACAACAGGATCCTCATTATACAGATAAGCAAGCAGTTGATGCTCTGAATCATTACTGGGTTAATGATGCATTTATTCAGGTGGCAAGCGCGTATTAGTGCGCCGATGTTTACCCCTTCGGGGCAGGACCTCCGCACTGCTTGTTTTGGCCCCACAGCTTAGCATTATGCATTCCGAGCACTTGAAATCGAGCAACAGTCTCCACATCTATAAGTTAGAGGAAAGAACAAAGACTTTAGAGGCTGTTTGAAAAATAGCGCCCATAACGAGAATCATAGAAAATTGAGGATAAAAATTTGGTTTTGTGAGGTGAATAGTGGTTCTATTTGCCGAACAAAAGCAGATTTTTAGACCCATTTGCTGTGACCGCAGTGGGGTAGCCCAAAGAGCACTTGAGTTCTAGTTAGTTTGTGCCATATACCTTGCATAATGCAAAGGTGCTTGAGCAATGGCAGATTATGTTACTCTTATCGACAGATTTGACCTATTGGAAGATTCTCGGGATCAGTATCATGTCGTTTACCCTCTCCCTGAAGTCTTGTTCGTCGTTTATGCCAGTATTTTAAGCAACTATACCGCCTGGGAAGATATGGCGTCATTTGCTATTAACAACCAGGACTGGTTCCGGCAGTTTTTTCCTTACCAGTTTGGATTTCCTTCTCAGTACACACTACAGAAAGTTTGTTCATTAATTGACTCAAAAGCCTTTATTCAAATTTTTGTGGACTGGATGAACGATGTCATAACCAGTATTACCTTCAAGCAGATGGGGCCTTTCCCCGAAGAAAATGATCATGTTGTTGCCATTGATGGCAAGGCGCTGAAAGGCTCCCGCCCAGCAAAGGGTAAAAAACTGGTTCATATAGTCAGTGCTTACAGCTCTGAACAGAAGTTGGTTCTTGGCTTTGAGCCCGTAGATAAAAAATCAAATGAAATCACAGCCATTCCCAAAGTGCTTGAAATGTTGAATCTTGAAGGCGCTTTAATAACCAGTGATGCCATGGGCTGTCAACGTGATATATGCAAGGCTATTGTCGATAAAGGCGCCGATTACTTGCTCTCTGTTAAAGATAATCAGCCAACCCTCCATGAGAATATTGAATCTGTTTTTACTGAGCATATTGAGAATACAGCTTCTGACGACTGTGATGATCCACATTTTGCTGAGACTCGGGAAAAAAAATAGAGATCGTTATGAGCACAGGCGTTGCTGGGTTCTCGATACCGATCTTAAACGTGTAGACCCAGAAGGAGTCTGGCCTGAATTGAAGCAGTGTGCTGTCATTCAACGTGACAGGCTCCAGGGAACCAAACAAACAACAGAAATCCACTGTTTCATCAGCAGCCGGACTCTGTCAGCCAGTCATTTAATGGCTTCTGTTCGCCATCATTGGAGTATAGAAAATGGCCAGCACAGAACACTGGATGTCAGTTTTAGGGAAGACGCCAGCAAAATCCACGAACGGACAACAGCTAAGAATGTGGCGACAATCAGGAGAAGCTGTTTTAACGTCCATAAGATCAACAATCAGTACCCGGACAAGAGCATGACACGGAAGCTCAACTTGGCAGGAATGGATCAAAGTTACCGGACAGGGCTGGTTCTTGAGAGATTTTGAACAAATGTACTTATCAAGCTACCGCCCTGCTGTGTTCTGGAGTGGAGGGTCAATCACAGAAGTAGGAGCACCTGCATTGGAGCCACCAGATCATTTACTTTCCCACGCTATCTATGGGGCAATGAAATTAGCTATTTTGTTAAAGCAGGGAGAGAGAATGCGACCTGACTTGCAAAGGCAATATATGTTTAGAGGTATTGAATTGATAGCACTTGCCAGTAGAAATCACACATAGTTAAGTAAAACCTGACTGAATAGATTAGATTCAACTTCTTTCCAGAAGAATACATATGCTGGTATCTGTATAGGACTTAAGCCAGCTGTTATTCATGCTGGAGAAATCTGTATAGGTAATACCATCTGCTGGATCCATATAAGTGTTATCCGGGCGTAACATAACATAGTGTAAACCCGCTATTTTAAGCACAGAAAGAATTTTGAGAACTCTCTGGTCTGGTTTTAGCGGAGGGCACGGGATGCAATGAACAGGTATAGCTGCACCCTTGCATAACGCCTCAATTTTTGGATAGAGGATACCCAAAGATATGGAGTAAAATGATCTGGGCATGTAAATGGTACCCTTTAAGCCTAATACTCTAGCAGCAAGTATAAGGTTATGGGGCATTGAGTAACCACTTCTCTCTAGATTCATCCCAACGGGTCGGCTACCGGTAGATGCACCGCTGGTTATAAAATAAATAGCAGCCTCACAATTATTATTCATTTCCAGCGTTTGCCCCATACAGCCGGCACTGGGAAGATCCGGTAGTTGTTGTACCCCTAATTCTGCAGCAGCACACAGTAGTGAGGCTGCTCCACATGCGTTTGCAAATTGTTGTTTTTTGTTTCTATGCATGTATCGACCTTAAGATAGAGTCATTCTTGGTTCAATAAACTAGCCTATGTTACGTTTTCTGGCTTTAATTAGTGGCAATAAAAAATTCATAGGTTGTTAATAATGAAACCTGCCGCACGAGCGTCGGATATGCACGTCTGTTCAATGACTAATCCACCGCCAGCAGCGGTTCCGCATGTTGGTGGGCCTATACTGCCGCTGCCAGGTAATGTTCTTATTGGAATGCTGCCTGCAGCTGTAGCAGGTCAACCATGTCTATGCGTTGGTGTTCCAGATGTGGTGGCTATGGGTTCGTTGACAGTTCTGGTTAACGGCAGACCACTTGCCAGAATGGGGGATAGTTGTGGTCATGGCGGTACTATCGTTGTTGGCTGTCCGACAGTGTTGGTAGGTGGCTGATGAGAATAATTGGCAGGTTATTTATATTAGTGGTGTTATGCATTTATGGTGCAGGTTGTAGTTTAGGCAAGTGGTTCCCATGGTTTAAACATGATACGAAAATAGATATCACTATTTCAGCTGCTTCTAATCTAAATATTGATCGTGCAGGTAATTCAAACCCAGTTTTTGTAAATATCTTATACGTTAAGAGTGTTGGGTCGTTTAATAATCAAGATAACTATGTTGCACTTTTTTACCATCCAGAAAAAGTTTTAGGTAACCAGCTCTTATTTGCAAAAGAGCCGGTAGTTCTTGAGCCTGGTACGGTGCATAAAGAACAAATTATCCCACCTGACGGCGCAAAGTATCTGGGTATAGTGGCGGGTATAAAAAACTACAGAGATAATCCACCGTTAAAAACGGTACCTATTATTGAAGGAAAAAAACAATGTCTTTCAATTAATGTTGATGGAAACTACCTTTCTATATCGAGTAAATGTGAATGATGTTAGAGACTGTTTGAAAATAGACTGCAGGGCGGTAGCTTGATAAGTACATTTGTTCAAAATCTCTCAAGAACCAGCCCTGTCCGGTAACTTTGATCCATTCCTGCCAAGTTGAGCTTCCGTGTCATGCTCTTGTCCGGGTACTGATTGTTGATCTTATGGACGTTAAAACAGCTTCTCCTGATTGTCGCCACATTCTTAGCTGTTGTCCGTTCGTGGATTTTGCTGGCGTCTTCCCTAAAACTGACATCCAGTGTTCTGTGCTGGCCATTTTCTATACTCCAATGATGGCGAACAGAAGCCATTAAATGACTGGCTGACAGAGTCCGGCTGCTGATGAAACAGTGGATTTCTGTTGTTTGTTTGGTTCCCTGGAGCCTGTCACGTTGAATGACAGCACACTGCTTCAATTCAGGCCAGACTCCTTCTGGGTCTACACGTTTAAGATCGGTATCGAGAACCCAGCAACGCCTGTGCTCATAACGATCTCTATTTTTTTTCCCGAGTCTCAGCAAAATGTGGATCATCACAGTCGTCAGAAGCTGTATTCTCAATATGCTCAGTAAAAACAGATTCAATATTCTCATGGAGGGTTGGCTGATTATCTTTAACAGAGAGCAAGTAATCGGCGCCTTTATCGACAATAGCCTTGCATATATCACGTTGACAGCCCATGGCATCACTGGTTATTAAAGCGCCTTCAAGATTCAACATTTCAAGCACTTTGGGAATGGCTGTGATTTCATTTGATTTTTTATCTACGGGCTCAAAGCCAAGAACCAACTTCTGTTCAGAGCTGTAAGCACTGACTATATGAACCAGTTTTTTACCCTTTGCTGGGCGGGAGCCTTTCAGCGCCTTGCCATCAATGGCAACAACATGATCATTTTCTTCGGGGAAAGGCCCCATCTGCTTGAAGGTAATACTGGTTATGACATCGTTCATCCAGTCCACAAAAATTTGAATAAAGGCTTTTGAGTCAATTAATGAACAAACTTTCTGTAGTGTGTACTGAGAAGGAAATCCAAACTGGTAAGGAAAAAACTGCCGGAACCAGTCCTGGTTGTTAATAGCAAATGACGCCATATCTTCCCAGGCGGTATAGTTGCTTAAAATACTGGCATAAACGACGAACAAGACTTCAGGGAGAGGGTAAACGACATGATACTGATCCCGAGAATCTTCCAATAGGTCAAATCTGTCGATAAGAGTAACATAATCTGCCATTGCTCAAGCACCTTTGCATTATGCAAGGTATATGGCACAAACTAACTAGAACTCAAGTGCTCTTTGGGCTACCCCCCTGACCCGGTTTGCCTGTGGTAAAAGTTTTATAGTAATTAGACAGGTAGTCAGCTACTGTTAACTTCATACTCAACATGAAAGAGCACCATAACAATGAAAATTACGATAACTTACTGCTCACAATGAAACTATGAACCCCAAGCGGCTAGTTTAGCTGCCAGAATTAAACAAGATCTGGGTACTCAAGCCACCCTTATTCCTGGAGGGGGAGGTGTGTTTGATGTTGTTGTTGAAGATAAACTGGTTTATTCGAAGTTCAACACAGGGTCATTTCCAGATGAGGAACAACTTGTTAGTGAATTAGTTGCGACCTATGTTGAGAAGTAAAGTTATAAGGTAGCAGACCTGCATTTTGCTACCCTTATGCTTGTTTCTATTTTGTAATTTAAAATATTAAGTGTGCCAGATTATGTTATGACTAATTTTTTCTGGTCACATGGCTTGTGATGGGCTGGCAGGTACAAATGTGTTAATTGAGTTGGATGCAAACAATCGCAAGCCTTTGCGTAGACTTTTTAATGATTACCCCTGTTTACATGGCAGTATCTCGGCGATTGTTGAAGGAGGAATGGGTAGGGTCTTTGTTGATTCAAAAAAGATGCCTTCTATAGCATTGGGTGTGCTGGATTTTATATTCTTGGCAGGTGATCCATTTCATACATCTATGCCTCTAATTTTCAACCTGTTTCAGGTTGGAAGAAAGGTCATTGCTCCAACAGCAGACTGGCAACGCCAGATCAATAGCAATTATTCAGGTCAACTGGCGGTCAGTCATAGAGAAGCATTCAAGTTAGGAGCATTCGATATAGACAAATTAAGATGTTTTTCTCAAGCATTACCAACAGGCTTTGAGATGCGGAAAATAAACCTGGAAGAAGTAGCACGGTTTACAACACAGCTTGCTCCAGCACTGGTTTATAATTTCCAGTCTCATGAAGATTTCATTAATCGGGGAGTGGGATTGGGTATTCTTTACCAAGGTCAGTTTGTCTCTGGGGCTTCTTCTGCTGCTATAGGTGGAGGAAAATTAGAGTTTGAGGTTCAAACACACCCTAAGTTTCGTCGTATTGGGCTGGCTAGAGCTGTTGCCTCTACACTTATACTTTATTGTTTGGAACATGGATTAGAGCCGTGTTGGGATGCTGCAAATGAGGCTTCCTCTGGACTTGCAAACAGTCTTGGATTCAATTCGACTGGGAAGTACAAAACATACAGGTTGGGTAGGCAATAGATAATGGAAAATAAGGTGTTTTCAGAAATACTGTCCTGTTTTTAGTGATTTATTACTCTATGTTAGGCTATTTCAATTTAGTTTGGATGTAAGAGGAATGAGTCCGGTACTATTTTTCCGACAGCAGGATCCAGTCAACCGAAATATCGCTTTTTATTTTGTCTTGTTCTTATTAACGATTGTATGTGGTCTTTTATCCCGCTCCACATTGGTTAATCTGCCCGGTTTTCTAACAGCATATGCAGGCGATAGCTTGTGGGGGTTAATGGTTTTCTGGATGTTTTGTTGTATTCGCCCTAAGGGTAATACACATTTAATAGCACTTATGGCGCTTTCTTTTTCATTTACCATTGAGATATCACAGCTTTATCATGCTCCATGGATAGATGGCATCCGAGCTAACAAATTAGGCGGGCTTATACTGGGTTTTGGTTTTAAATATAGCGATTTGGTTTGTTATGCCGTTGGCATAGCATTTGGCACAGTAGCGGATCGGTTGATCATTTCAAGAGGCTCAAAACGGATACCTGCGGTTAATTAGGTGTATCTGATAGTGTGAAAATAGCCTCTTTCAACACCTGTTCAGGCAGCAAGGAGGTGAGCGATTGGTGAACCGTATAGTAAATGTTTTTCATCAACCGCTTACTTGTGTTGTAGGGTGGTTCTTTAGAGTTAGATGTTTACTAACCTGTTTCAAGGCTGCTAATAGCAAAAATATTCTGAACGGACAAATCTGGTGGCACTCCTCGATACATTCTAAAGCAGTCAAAATCAGCCGGAGCTAAATCTGCTTGTGAAATAAATTTCTTATGTTGAAGGTTTATTTCGGGGATATCTATGAAGACTTGTGTTCCCTTTTTTAGTCCACAGGAAAGACCATAAAGAAGATTTGACGCTTCATGAGCATCGTTAGCATAAATAGGCCCCACTCTATAACCAGTTTCAGCTTGTCGTATGCTGGCAAAAGCCTGTACTTCACCCTGAGGACTCATTATATGAAGGTGTCTTGACTGATTATTACTTAACCATGATTTAATGAAAGTAGGCCGTTGTTCTGGTACGTGCTTACTATCAAACTCTGATATAGCTAAGTAGTCGTTAACTGTTGAGTTGATAAATGCCATATTTTGACCTTCGGTGCCTTTTACAGTGTAAACATACCTCGCATGCTTATAAAACTTCCGGAAGCCACTTTTTGCATAATTTTCTGTTTGCTCAAGAACTGCATCCAAGCCAATAGTCTGGACCCCTTTAGATTGTAAATCATCCATCACATGATTCCACCAGCAATTCCCGCAGACTTGATTAAAGCCCTTAATAACAAGGGCTGTAGCCTGATACTTTCTTGCTGAAATCGCAGACTATCCGATAGAATTTCACCACTATAATAATAACGATGCTTATGTTGTGCCGCTAACAAAACCAAGAACCATTGCTGAAAAACTGCTCAAAATAGTCTCTGATGAAGCGGCTGAAATTCCAGACTTTCGCAAGAAAAGTCAACATGACAAAATTGCCCTTCATGATGCGGTCATGAGTGGCCTTGCTGTCATGCACCTGAAATACCCTTCGTTGCTGGCTTTTGATCAGGATTGCGTCAATAAGCCCGACAGGCTCAAGAACTTAAAGTCGATGTACAATGTCAGCAACGTCCCCAGTGATACCTATCTGAGGGAGCTGATTGACCCTATAGAAACGCGCTATTTCAGGAAGTTCTTTACCCGCTTGTTTGCCTTTGTGCAGCGATCTGGCCGACTTAAGCAGTTCACTTATTTTGAGGAAGGGTATCTTGCGCCTATCGATGGTACGGGGCACTTTTGCTCAGGGAATATTAGCTGTCCTGAGTGTTGTGTAAAAAAGGCGGACAGCAAAAATCCGCAATACTACCATCAGTTACTGGCCTGCTGTCTGGTAAGGCCGGGCAAGAAGGAAGTATTGCCTTTAATGCCTGAGCCCATCACCAAACAGGTTGATGCGTCAAAGAATGACTGTGAGAAGGTAGCGCTCAAGCGGCTATTGGCGAATTTATCCAGAGAACATCCCCACTTGCCACTGGTTCTTACTGTTGATGACCTGTACTCAGATGGACCGACCATCAAGTTGGTGAAGTCCTTTGGCTATAGCTTCATTATGGTGGCAAAGGACTCAACACATGAGTCGTTATACCAGGCCGTAGATGAGCTTGATTGTGCAGGCAAAGTGGTACGCTACGAATATACCGATGAAAAAGGATTTACCCACTGGTTCCGGTTTGTAAATGGTGTCCCCATTAACAAGTCACACCCGGATGTGCTGGTTAACTATCTCGAATATATAGAAATTGATCCAGAGGGCAACAAGAAGTACGTCAACACCTGGATCACCGATATTGAGCTTTCAGCCGAGAACGTGAATAAGTTCATGCGAGGAGCACGCGCTAAATGGAAAATTGAAAACGAAACGTTCAATACACTGAAAACACAGGGCTACCATCTCGAACACAATTACGGGCACGGAAAGCAGCATCTGGCCAGCAATCTGGCATGCCTGACTTTTACGGCCTTCCTCATCAACCAGATAGAGCAACTGTCTTGCAAGCTTTTCCAAGAAGCGCTCAAGGCAAAGAAGTCTAAAAAGGCATTGTGGCATGCCATACGAGGGCTGTTTGACTGGTTCTGCATTGATAACTGGACAGACGTATTCACAGCCATCATTGAGGAGCGAAGTGTGAGCTTGAAATTGCTGACAGTCGATACGACATAGAGAGTTGATGTTAGCCCTGTGACCTGTGTTACCAGCCATTTAAACCAACTGCCGATATAGCAGCAGCCTGGCTCTATTCATCCTCTATAAAGTCATTTTTAATTAACTGAAAATGTGCCAATCGGAATCTAGTTTGCGGGAATTGCTGTGATTCCACAGGTACAGACCTAGTCCTTGATGACGAAATCTTTCCTCTGAAACAATATAGTAACCAATGAAAGCATAGTGAGAATGATAAATAGGTGCTGAAATGGAGGCGATAGGCCGCTCGTTTATCATTCCAAAATAAAATCCATCAGGATATGCTTTATGAAAAGTATGAGGATCTCCTATTCCAGGATTCCACTGCTCTTGACTCGCCCAATCGAAAAAAAAATGAACATTGCCAAGATGAGCTTTTTGAATTTGGTAATTTTCAAGCACAGTCTACAACCACTTCTACTAAGATACATTCTCTTTTGATAGTAAAGAGAGAAACATTATGAATAATTTTGATAAAGATAGATCAAAGAACCTGCTAGTTAACTATGTTAGCTCAAGTTGCTAATTTTGCTTTTTCAGATGGAGTTTTGATCACCTGCAGCCCATAAAAACTGTATCTGGAAAAGCAAAAATTGCAGCTTATCTTAGTTGGTAGGCGGCAAACCGATCTACTGGTTACTACTAAAACAAGATGAATGAAAAAGAACTCATAGAAGTGGCTGAACAGCTGGCTAACCCCAGTGGCGCTGGCGGTGAGATTATTGCCAAAGAGATGAATAAAACCAATGTATTTATTACTGAGCGGAGTATTGAGCGCCTTTCACCTGAGGTGGGAGAGTGTATTGTTGAGGTAGGACCTGGTAATGGCAAACTATCTGTTCCTCTTGTCGAAGCACTTGGTTACAGTGGCCACTATATTGGTCTGGAACAATCAGAATATATGGCGCAAGAGGCAATGGGCAAGTTGGTAAAGCTTGGCCTTGCTGATATTGATATGTATTCCGGGGATTGTATAGCTGCACCGGTTAGAGAAAACTCTGTTGATGGTTTGATAGCCGTTAATGTCCTGTATTTTATTGATGATTTACAGCGCTTTTTTAGGAAGGTGTCAAATTGGCTAAGGCCTGGAGGGCGAGTTGTTTTTGGTATTCGCTCTGAGCAGTCGTTAAAAGCTATACCGTATACTCGTTATGGTTTTCATATTAGGCCATTGGAAGAGATTACTAACAAGTTAAAAAACTGTGGATTTATTAATATCAATACCTGTTATTTTGACGAGGGAATAGGATTGCTTGGTGAGCTGGAAATAGCTATCGATTCACTAATTATTCATGGAACTATTAGGGGGCATTCTCAATTAGACATGTGACCAGCCAGCCATGATATGCGCCAGGCAAGGCGTGAACTGCGCAGTGTGGTTATTCCACATAAGCAGTAAACAACGCGGCATGGCGCTTATCATGGCTAGCCCTTCGGGTTCCTCACACAAGCATTCATTCCGTGTTTTACGACTTGAACAGGGAACCACCCTGCCCTGCGTCGTACGCCTTGCCTGAATGCTTGTGTGAGGAACTGGTCTCATGGCTAATTGAGAACGCCCCCTAGTTAATAAGACAATCTTTTATTGAAAACACCTTCTGACATTACAAAAAGTTACGGGGACTGCTTGCGGTACTTCTAGAATAGTTGCTGGAGAAAAAGCAGGGTATCTAAGAATGACAAAGCAGTTTGATTCAAGGGTAGCGCTTGTGACCAGGGCAATTGCATCAATCTGACGACCTGAGAGAGACTGCTCTGTAAATTACCAGAGTAGTCAATTTGCATGGAAGCCGTACAGTATCAACCTTTGTCGCAGTTTTTGGCTAAAGTACCTGATCCCCGTCGGCCAGGTATGTGTGACCATAACCTGCTTGATATTCTTATTATTGCCGTATGTGCTGTTATATGTGGAGCTGATGAGTGGCAAGACATTGAGGACTTTGGTCGCTGTAAAGAAGACTGGTTCAAAACATTTCTAGAGCTACCCGCCGGCATACCCTCTAAATACACCTTTCGCAGGGTCTTCTGCTTGCTTGACCCCGTAGCTTTTGAAACCTGTTTTACTGGCTGGATCAAGCAAACACTGACTGAAATATCAGGCAGCCAACACCTTGCGATTGATGGAAAGGTCATTAAGGGCTCCAGAGCAAAAGGCAAAAAACCAGTGCTTCTAGTCAGTGCCTGGAGTGTTAAGCTTGGCTTGGTGCTTGGGCAAGAGCGTGTCGACCAAAAGTCCAATGAAATTACAGCAATACCTAAACTGCTCAAAGCTCTGGAGCTGAAAGGCTGCCTTGTCACACTGGATGCTATGGGCTGCCAGAAGAAAGTAGCAAAGCAGTGCGTTGAACAGGGTGCAGATTACATTCTTGCAGTCAAAGGCAATCAGAAAAAGCTCTATAAAGGCATAGAGGCTTTGTTTACCGCAGCAGAACACCAGCCAGAGCTGCATGATTATATGCAGTCTCGTGAAAAAGGCCACGGTCGTGTAGAAACCCGCTGTTGTTGGGTGATAAGCGATCTTTCTAACTTGGAAACGGCAAAAGACTGGCCGGGACTAAAGCAAGTAGCTGTCGTACAAAGTGACAGGCAAATCAATGGTAAAGTAACTACTGCGCTGCGTTTTTATATCATGAGCCGTTCAATGGCAGCGAAGGATATGCTGGAAATCAGTCGAAACCACTGGTCTGTGGAGAATAATCTACACTGGGTGCTTGATGTTGCATTTTCAGAGGATGCTTGTCAGATCAAAACAGGCAATGGGGCAGAGAACTTCTCTATCCTGAGGCGGATAGCACTGAACGCTATCAAGGCCAACAAGGGCGATCGCAGTATCAAGAGCCACAGAAAACTAGCAGGTTGGGATCATAAACACCTAACAAAGTTACTTTGCTCTATCGTTTTGGATTGATGCAATTGCCCTGCGCTTGTGACGGGAGGCAATTCAGGTATTGGTAAAGCCATTGCCCTCGCTTTTGCTCGCGAAGGAGCAAAAGTTATTGTGGCTGCACGCCGAATTGCTGAAAGTGAAGGGACGGTGGACGCTATCAGGAAGTCTGGCGGAGAGGCTATCTTTGTAAAAGCAGACGTCTCAAAAACTGATGAAGTTAGAGCAATGGTTGAAGCTTGTGTTAGTCAGTATGGCAAGTTGGATTATGCAATAAATAATGCGGGTATTCTGGGATCAGTTTTCACTCTGACAGCAGAGTATGAGGAAGATGTCTGGGATAACGTGATGGATACAAACTTGAAAGGTGTTTGGCTTTGCATGAAATACCAGATTCCTCAAATGCTGAAGTGTGGTAAGGGCGTTATTGTAAATATGTCTTCAGTGGCAGGGTTAAGAGGAGGCAGAACAGGTATTGCCTATTATGCCAGTAAGCATGGTGTTGTAGGAATGACCAAAGCCGCAGCATATGAATATGCCAGAGAAGGGCTGCGAATTAATGCAGTTTGTCCGGCGGTAATTGAGACTCCTATGATAGAGGGTGAATTATATGATGAAGAGCGCCTGGCCAAGTTAAAGGCTATACATCCAGTTGGTCGATTTGGGCAGCCTGAAGAAGTGGCCTCTGCGGTTCTATGGCTTTGTTCTGATGGTGCATCTTTTATGACGGGACATGCGTTACCAGTGGATGGAGGTTTAATGATATAGCCAGGCAGCTAGCTGCTTAAATGATAATCATGTAATTTATTGGATGTTGTGATTATTCAAAAAATAATATTATTGTATTAATGAAGCTTCTTTTTTATTGATTGTCAGTTTATTAGATGGATCTATGTTCTTACTGATTTTATCACTTTTCTTCTGCTGGCTGATTTATCGGGAGTTTAAAAATCCTAAAGTTGCTGTAATAGGTTTTAATAACTTTGATCGTATCTATATTGCAGTACTGATCTGCTTGGCCGTTGCGTCAGCTTGGCACCCTGTTAAAGTTTGGCGATTTGAACGTTTTTTAAGTGAAAAGGCTTCTGAGTTGGCAGGGCGTCCTGCTGATGTTCATTGTAATACCGCTTTTGATGATATTTTTGATCATGAGATACGCCGAGCAGGCTATGCCCTGATAGATAAAGGAGAAATCGTTTTTCAGTACGGTTGGTGTGCTCACCTGATGGAATACCTAGATCACCCGGAGAGTGTATCTATAAAGGAGTTGTGGAGCTTGACTTTGTTTACCCATGAAGTCATGCATATTCGTGGTGAGCGCGATGAACAAAAAACTGAGTGCCAGGCTGTACAGAGGAATTACCGCGCAGCAAAGCTGCTCGGAATTGCTGACAATATTGCCAGGCAAAGTGCCATAGCGTATTTCGATGGGCCTTATAAGACACACGCTTACTATACTAACAAGTGCGGACCTGGCAAGGAGTATGATGAAAAATTGCCAGACTCGATTTGGCTGAGTGGAAAATAGACTAGCCAGAGCAACTAAATAGCCTTTGAATTTCTTATTCACTAGCCTGCCATCTATCTCCCTGCCTATTGATAACATCCATGATCTGATAAAAGTGCCTTTATTGTTACTATAAGTCGCAGTAATTGGATTGGATGCAAAATATGATGGTTAAGGTACTGAAGTACTTTAAAAAGGAGTGGTTTCTTGGTGGTATGTTGATTGCCGTGGCGCTGGCTGCTTCTATACCTTCTGTAGGGCAGTCAGGTGGATTGCTACACCTTGATAAATTAACAACATTTGGCATTGCTTTAATTTTCTTTTTGCATGGGGTTTGGTTGGCACCAAAAGCGATTAAGGAAGGTGTTAGCAACTGGAAACTGCATCTATTTATCCAGAGTGCTACATTCGTTGCTTACCCACTATTATGGTTGGTATTTGGCTCCACTTTGCAGACTATTATGCCCGAGGCTTTGGCTTTCGGCTTTTGTTACTTATTGGTTTTACCTAGCACGATATCCTCATCTGTAGCGATGACCAGTGTGGCAAAGGGCAATGTTCCCGGTGCTATTTTCAATGCTTCGCTATCGAGTTTGTTGGGTGTTGTCATCACACCTTTGCTGATTCAGTTCTTTATGGGTATGGAAGGGGTGAAAATGGATGTTCTGGGCACAGTAGTATCCATTGCATCCCTGTTGCTTCTACCGATGGTTATCGGGCAGTTGTTAAGGCCAATCCTGCTGGATTGGTTTGAGCCCCATAAAGCAGTTATTAATAAAATTGATAAATGGGTGATTTTACTCATCGTTTTTAATGCATTTAGTGATTCAGTGGCTAATGGCATATGGGCTGACTTTGCTCTATCAACCCTAATCCTGACACTTATGCTTACAGTGATGATTTTGCTTGTGGTTGTACACAGTATTCAATGGCTTGCCCGCCGTATGGGTTTTGATCGGGAGGATGAAATTGCAGCGGTATTCTGTGGCTCAAAGAAAACTCTGGCAGCAGGTGTGCCGATGGCAAAAGTGATATTCGGTGCTAACCCGATGATTGGTATGTTGTTGCTACCCATTATGTTTTATCACCAGGTTCAAATTTTCTATTGTGCTATTTTGGCCAGTCGTTATGCTGCACAAAAGCCATGTCCATCAAAGATTGAATAACAAAATCTAAAGGGGGAAACAGTGCAGGACATAATAATAAGGCATAGTAAGGCAGAGGATAGTCTGGGGATTAAAGCTATTTTTGAAGGAGAGGTGGCCTGCTCAGGCACTCTCCAGATGCCTTACTCTTCTTTAAAACTCTGGGAGAAACGTTTACAGGAGTTGCCTGACGGTTTCTATAGTTTAGTTGCAGAAATTGATGGGCAGATTGCTGGGCATATTGTTTTTGAGACTTTTCAAAACCCCAGGAGAAAGCATGTTGGCAGCTTTGGTATGGCTGTAAACGATGTTTACCAAGGGCAGGGAGTTGGTAGTCGTTTGTTATTGGCTGTTATTGATATGGCGGATAACTGGTTAAATATTAAACGTATCGAAATGACTGTATTTACAGATAATGAGGCAGCAATCAATCTGTATAAAAAATACGGTTTTACCATAGAAGGCGAGTCTTCTGCCTATGCCTTCAGAAATGGTGAATACGTCAGTGTTTACCATATGGGGCGAGTGACAAATTAATAACAGTTTTTTTTGACTACATATACGACAAGAAACTTATGTGTGTATAAGTTTAATAGTGATAATTATATGGAGATTCTATGGGATTTAACCCTATAAAAATGGTTTTGCTTGGTTTGATTGCTCTGCTCACTGGCTGTATGGCAACAACAACTGCCAAATATCAAAATAGCAGTGTTGTTGATTATTTATATCCTGATGCTGCCCATCAAAAAATAAACAGTGAAGTGCCAGTATTGGCCTTGCCTCTAAAAGTGGGTATTGCTTTTACACCGGATTCTCACAGAAGGGCTGACTCCCTGACTGAGCCCAGGAAAAGGGAGCTGATGGAACGTATTAGCAAACAGTTCGAATCCATTGACTTTGTAAAACGTATTGAAATTATTCCTTCAGGTTACCTTCGCCCCCAGGGCAGCTTTGATAACCTGGATCAACTCAAGCGGATGTTTGATATTGATCTGATTGCACTGGTTTCCTATGACCAAACCCGATTCACGGATGAAGGCATGGCATCACTGGCTTACTGGACCATTGTGGGAGCCTATATTGTGCCAGCAGAGAAGAATGCCACTCATACGCTGATGGATGCGGTTGTATACGACATTAATAGCCACAAGATGCTATTTCGCGCACCGGGTACCAGCACCGTAAAGAGTAATGCAACATTAGTGAATCTCAGTGAACAGACCCGTAAAGACTCCGATGAAGGCTTTACTGTGGCCAGTGATGATTTGGTTAAAAATCTGAAATTGCAACTCTCAGCATTTAAAGAACGAGTGAAAGAGTCCCCTGCTGACTACCAGGTCATCAAACGTGAAGGCTATCAAGGGGGAGCGTTAGATTGGTGGATTTTATTGATTATGGGCCTTGCTGTTAGCGTAAGGCTTAGAAAGGATTTTGGTAATACTTAATTGTTTATATGACTGGAGATTATCACGATGAAGTGGACAGTATATTTATCCGGTGAGATTCATACCGATTGGCGTGAAAAAATCATGAAAGGTGCTGAAGAGTATCAGTTACCAATTGTATTTACTTCTGCAGTCACAGACCATGAAGCCAGTGATGCTGCTGGTGATGTGCTGGGTGGGGAGCAAGAAGGCTATTGGCGGGATCATAAGTCTGCCAAGGTGAATGCGATTCGTACAAAAAATCTGATTGAAAAGTGTGATGTTGCGGTTGTGAGATTTGGCAACCAGTATAAACAGTGGAATGCTGCTTTTGATGCTGGATTTTGTGCAGCCTTGGGTAAGCCTTATATTACCTTGCATGACAAAGAGATTATTCATCCGCTAAAAGAGGTGGATGCGTCCGCTATGGCTTGGGCTCAAACACCTGAACAGGTTGTGGAAGTACTGCGCTATGTGGTAAATGCCTGATGATTGTCTAGGCGTTATTAGCATTATTTGAACTCACAAGATTGTGGAATCTCTGAGCAACGATGACTGTTTTCAGAGGTTCCAGATGTTAATAGAATCATGACCCTGATTATTGAGGCTTCTGCCTGGTATTTACGTTATCGGTCACAATAGCGAGGTGGAAAATGAGTGAGGGTTTTGCAAAAGCGGCACAGCCGGATGCAGCAAAAGCGTGTACTGATCAAATAAAGTCAGCTAAAACAATGACAACAGCCGTGTATGTATTACAGGCATTATCGTTTGTTTTTGGTATCACGTTTATTGTCGCTATTATCGTAAATTATATAAAAAAAGATGAGGTTCAGGGTACCTGGCTGGCATCGCATTTTCGTTGGCAAATGCGTACGTTCTGGTTCAGCGTGTTATGGACGATGATAGGCTTTTTAACCTCTTTTATTTTAATAGGCTACTTTATTTTATTGGCTGATGCTGTCTGGGTGATTTATCGAGTCATTAAGGGCTGGCTGGCACTTTCTGATGGTAAAGAGCTATATCAGTAGCTGAGTACTTGTCAGAGGAGATCCTAATGTAATTCGTAATATATGCTGGTGTGTACTAGTTTAAAGCCATCTTTTATTGCTTAAGGGGTATATGACTTCTCTCCTTAAGTGAAAGCTTATTTCATCCTTACTTCAAATACAGTGTATAGCGGGTATCAGGCGTTTTTATACAATGGCTTGATGCATGGCTGGATTATGAGAAATAAAGCGATGGCTCTATCTGATCTGGAACTTTTTCCCGGATGGCTTCCACTCCAGGTTGCTCAGTTTTATGACTTTCCTCTTCGGTATACTGGTAAAGGCCAGTCTGTTGCCATTATTTCATTGGGGGGCAATATCAGTAAACATGATCTTAGGGAAGATTTTCATGCTATGCGTGTCAAAATCCCTGAGATTCATATTGTTCAAGTGGATAAACAGTCTATTACCCCTGAACAGGACAAGATGCCAACAGAAGAAACCCAGTTGGATGTTCAGGTGGTGGGCAGTATCTGCCCAGATGCGAAAATCACTGTTTACCGGGCTCCCAATCCAATGGGCTTTTCTACTGCTGTTGAACGAGCAGTAGATGATAAGCACTCAGTTATTTCCATTTCATGGGGTGGTCCTGAGACATTTTTAGACGCTTATTCCGATATGGAGCGTGTGCTTAAGAAAGCAAAAGATAAAGGTGTGACCGTTTGTGTTGCTACCGGTGATTCTGGCGCTTCAGATGGTATCTCTGATGGCAAGGCGCATGCTGATTACCCAGCCAGTAGTCAGTATGTTCTAGCCTGTGGTGGTACAGAAATACTGCTCAATAGGCGCAAAGTAAAAGAAGTGGTCTGGAATAATGGTAGTACCGATGGTGGTGCTACTGGAGGAGGTGTCAGTGAACTGTTTGATAAGCCATCGTGGCAGTCTGAGTTAACTATCCCCTCTGTAAATACTGGTAAGGCTGGCCGCATTATTCCCGATGTAGCCGGATTGGCTGCGAGTGGCGATTACAATATTTTTGAAGCAGATGAAGAAATACTTATTGGCGGAACCAGTGCAGTTGCCCCTTTATGGGCATCGTTTATTACTCTCGTGAATGAAGCGCGTGCTGAGAATAATAAACAGCCACTGGGTTTTGTTAATGAAAGGTTCTATCAACTGGCAGCAAAAAAAGGCTTTTTTAATCCTGTAACTGAGGGAGACAATAAACGTTCTCCAGATCAGCCCGGTTATCAGGCTAAAGATAAGTTCAATGCCTGTTGTGGCTGGGGATCGCCCAATGGTTCCAGGCTTTTTGAGGCTTTACTGGAATAAGAAGTAAAGTTGGTGTGTCGTTTGTTATTTCTAGCTGTTTAAAAGGTAGGCTGACGCAGTATATTAGAGTAAGATTGGAGGGGAACAGGTGACAGGGAACAAGGAACTGGTCACTCTTTTGTTCATTGAGTGAACAATACAATAATAATGATTTGCCTGTAACGGTTTATCGACAATGGATACAGTGAAGACTGTTACAGGGGCACTTAAGAGAAGGTACGTTAAGATGCCGGAACAACAATCAAAACCCTACTATCTACTCCTGCTTGGCACAGTCCTGGTTTCTCTTCCACTATTATTTGCCGTGAGGTGGGGCTATATCGTTCATGGTGATGTGGGTAGCCACGAACAGCGGATCGCTGAGTTTGGTTCAATTTTTCCAGGTGCTTTTCAGTCTCCAATGGTCAGCACACTGTTTGCTCTGATTTTTTCATTGGCCTCAACCGTTGTCGGTTTTGGTGGTAGTAAGCAGTTTTATGGTACCGCCAAAAAGTTATTTGTTTTGATATGTGGTTTGGGCGCAGGACTCTCTGCCTGGCTGCTATTTATGTTGGCGTAATGTTTCATCTCCAAGAGGTTGTTAATGGATAGATATTGTTAATAGCCTCTCGTCATTTCTCAGATTGTAATACCATCTGTTTCCTTAACGTTGTTTATTGAGGGAAAGATGATGTCTAAACGTTCTATTGGGGTTCTACTATTTGATGAATTTGAACTACTGGATGTGTTTGGACCTTTGGAAATGTATGGAATGCAGGCGGATGCCTTCAATATCTGGATGGTGTCTGAAGAACAGGATGTGATTGCCAGTCGACAAGGTCCCAGATCTATTATTGATCATCGGATCAGTGATGGTTATCAATACGATATCTTATTTATCCCGGGTGGCACAGGCACTCGACGGGAAGTTAATAACCCCGCCTTATTACACTGGATTAACGAACAAGCTGATTATGCTCAGCTAGTAACTTCTGTTTGTACTGGCAGTGCCCTTTTGGCAAGGGCTGGTGTTTTGGATGGTATTCGTGCCACAACCAATAAAATGGCATTTGAATGGGTCGCATCACAAGGAGAAAAGGTTCACTGGGTCAAGCAGGCTCGTTGGGTTGAGGATGGTAAATACATAACATCCTCTGGTGTCTCTGCAGGTATTGATATGTCTCTGGCTATTATCAGTAAGTTACTAGGGCAAGAAATTGCAGAACAAACTGCCAGCAGTGCAGAGTATGAGTGGCATCGTGATGCTGATCAGGATCCTTTCGCAAGTTTGTACAATTTGGTTTAGCAGAGATGTCAATTTTTTGATTTTTCTATAGGCCTTTGTAATTAAATTTCTGAGGGTTTTATTTCTCACAACCTGCTCCTGAGTTGTTTATTTAGAAATCAGCCACACTAAACTAATATTGGTTGTGGTGCTTGGGGAATCTGCTGTTTAGCAAGGGAAAGCATTCTTATCTAGTTACTGTTTACTCCATAGCTATTAATTACTGGTTTAATAAACATGGCTAAAATAGTTTTCCCTCTCAAAGATATCGATCTTATCTGCCATGGCTATTCAGCATTTGATTTAAATATTGTTACTAGAAGTCATCTCAAAACTGTCTTAACAATATCCTAATGCAGGCCAGCTGCAAAAAAGCCAAGTAGTTGGCTGCTTTATATTCATATCTGGCCAGAACCCTTCGATAGTTTTGAAGCCAAGCAAAAAG
Organism: Endozoicomonadaceae bacterium; assembly: GCA_965224475.1. Lineage (GTDB taxonomy): Bacteria > Pseudomonadota > Gammaproteobacteria > Pseudomonadales > Endozoicomonadaceae > Endonucleibacter. The sequence goes on from CBDCZK010000010.1 coordinate 400,266, forward strand.
GCGCTCCACTTTCCATCTTCGCTTGTAACGCCTTAGTTTTCGACCATCCTGAGTCTTGGGTTTCTTTCGACCTTTCCTGTGTGGTGCTATTAACTCAACTCTATAGCGTTTAAATAGAGACTTATCGTGTGGGTCGCTATCGTAGGCCTTATCACCAATCATTCTTGTGGGTACCGTAGAAATGAAACGGTGTTCCAACACTTTGTCTACAAGCGTGATTTCATGTGGCGAAGCACTGTCAATGCATAAGGCGATAGGAAGACCATTGCGGTCCGTAATGCCCATGATTTTGGTTCCCTTTCCACGCTTAGTTTTCCCGACACAAGCGCCCCTTTTTTAGCGGAAGCGAAACTACCATCGATATACGTTTCAGTCAGGTCAAGGTTGCCGCGCCCTTCCAGGTCTTCTGCAAGGGCTTCAAGTATCTGCTCAATGAGGCCTATTTTTTGCCATTCCTGAAAGCGTCGATGGCATGTTTGATAAGGAGGAAACTGAGTGGGTAATTCTTTCCATTGAGCTCCGGTACGGAGAATCCACAAAATACCCTCGAGAACTGGGCGAGCATGATGCCGTGGTCTTCCGGGTCGGCCCTGAAGCAGATCTTTGGAAGGAAAAAAGGGCTCTAATAATTCCCATTGTGCTGTTGTTAGTTCACTCATCATCAACTCCCCCTAAAACAGGGGGATTATAACGAATTAATCAGCCAACAGTTTTGAGATAGCTTCTAGTGACACATTTAGGCCGAACCAAAAATATGATGTTGACTCTATTAGCTGCAATGGTGGTGGAGTTGCAGCCAATATTGCAGTGGCTGCCCGTAGGTTAGGAGGTAAGGTTGGTTTTTCAGGTTTTATCAGCAATGATAGCTTTGGCCGGCTCCAATATGACGAATTAATGAGGGAAGGTGTGAACCTTGAGCTTATTACTAGAGGGGCTAGAGCCTCTTCTGTTTCGGTAGTAATCGGACAGCCTGATGGTAACAGTATTTTGGCTGGTAAATTGATAGATCCTCAATCCTCACCCTGGCAAATAAATTCTGAGGTAAACCCTAAAATAATTTTGTTGGATGGTACCCTGAAGGAAACCAGTTACAGTTGGCTGACTTTGGCAAAGGAAAAGAAGATAACAACTATTTTCAATGGTGGTTATATTACACAGGATGCGCTTGAGCTTGCGAAACATGTTGATATCATCGTTAGCTCTCGGGAGTTTGCTGAAAAGCTCTGTCAGTCCAGTAACATTGAAATGATTCTTCAAACAACGCCTGCTTTGTGCAAGCGCTTTATTGTTACTCTTGATAATGATGGACTGGCCTGGAACTGGGATGGTCAAAAAGGTCTAATGAGTCCATGGCAGGTTAAATGTATTGATGGTATTGGTGCTGGTGATGCTTTTCATGGCACTTTTTGTATTGGCCTTTTGAATGACCTGACTCTTCATGAGAATCTTCTGGCCGCCAGTGCCGCAGGTGCACTCTGTTGTACCGGTTATGGTTCTAGAACTGCGTTGCCTACTGTAGAAACATTGCATGAATTTATGGCAGGGCAGGCTAAGCCTCAAACTATTTTTTTCTAGTAAAATAGCCTTTTGGCTAATCACATATTACACGTGATTCTGTATTTGGTTTGGATAATAAATAAGACACTTAATGCAGGATGGTTTTAAGAGGTAAGGCTGATGAACCATCAATCAGCCTTTGTTAATAAATAGTGATTTATTTAGTTTTGCTGTTGTTTTTTGACTGTAATTAATTATAAGCCCCGCTGGCATAGTGCAGCTCATAGCTGTGGCTGTATATTTCCAGGATATTGCCAAAGGGGTCTTCCATATAAATCATCCGGTAAGGCTTCTCTCCGGGATAGTAATAGCGGGGTTCCTTCATCCGCTTTTTACCTCCTGCAGCCACAATCTTTTCTGCCAGTTCTTCCAGATTAGGGTCCTGGACACAGAAGTGAAAGACTCCGGTTTTCCAGTATTCAAAATTATTTTCAGGATTTTCCTGGTTTCTGAATTCAAACAGCTCTACCCCAACACGGTCTCCTGTGGATAAATGGGCAATACGGAAAGACTGCCAGTCAGGACCAAAGACATCAGTACACATCTCACCAATAGCGCTGTTATCTTCAGTGATTTCTGTTGGCTTCATTATCAAATACCAACCCAGCACTTCTGTATAGAATTTAACAGCCGCTTCAAGGTCAGGCACAGAAATACCAATATGCGAGAAGGTTCTTGGGTAAGGTGTTGAAGTCATTGGGCTTATCTACCATTGTTGCTTTCAGGAGAGCTGATAGTGTAAGAATTCATGACTATAATGAGAAATTATCGTTTATTATCCAAATAATAATTTATCGTTATGGTTTTCCTGGTGATCAATAGTCAATGGCTTCGTACTTTCATTACTCTGGTTGAGCTGAAGCATTACTCTCAAACCGCGGACAAATTATGTATGACCCAGCCCGGGGTTAGTCAGCATATTAAAAAGTTGGAAGCTCAGATGGGTGCCCGTCTTCTAAACCGGATTGGTAAAAAGTTTGAATTAACAGAGGCCGGGAGCAAGCTGTTTCGGTTTGGTTTACAGCGCTTTCAGGATGAAACTCGTTTTTTGATGGGGCTGAGTGATGATGATCCTGAAAAGGGGGAATTGTCGTTAGCCTGTTCAGGATCTATGGCTATGGGTCTGTACCCCTACTGTCTTGATCTGCAGGTTTCTTTTCCTGAGCTTATGGTTTCTATTGAAGCGGCACCTAATCATAAAATTATTGAAGCCGTACAAAACAATAGTGTGGTTTTAGGCATCATTACCCAGCCCCTGATTTCAGCTGAGCTCATAGTTGAACGGTTAGGCGCTGAACCCTTGTGCCTGGTACTGCCTTCTGCTTATAAAAATAAAACCATTTCGTATTCGACGCTGGAGCAGCTTGGTTTTATTGATCACCCTGATGGTACCCATTACGCAGAGCAGTTATTAGGGGAAAACTATGCCGGGTATAGAGGTATCAGTTCCCTGAAACGGCAGGGATATATTAACCAGTTAAGCCAGATTCTGATGCCTGTTGCTAAAGGAATTGGCTTTACCGTGTTGCCTGAAGCTGCCGTCCATAGCTTTCCAGAGCCAGATAAAGTGTGGGTTGCTCCTTTACAGAAGGTTGTTAGCGAGGAACTTTTTTTAATCAGAAAGAAGCATAGGCCGTTGCCTGCTCGCTATAACCGGTTGGTTCAGTTAATAAAAAGATTCGTGAACGCAGGATAATGGGTAAAACAAGCAGGCTTTTGGCAGACCTTTCCCTATGGTGCACCGGGAATCTGAGCTTTATAATCGCCCACCATTATTCTATCTATTGGCATAAGGCTGGTAATTCTCTATGGGTTTTAAATGCGGCATTGTTGGGCTGCCCAACGTTGGTAAATCAACACTTTTCAACGCCCTGACCAAGGCGGGTATTGATGCGGAAAACTTCCCGTTCTGCACCATTGAGCCTAATGCCGGTGTGGTGCCGATGCCTGATCCGCGTCTGGATAAACTGGAAGCTATTGTTAAGCCAGAGCGTGTGGTACCTACCACCATGGAATTCGTGGATATTGCCGGGTTGGTGGCCGGTGCTTCCAAAGGGGAAGGACTGGGTAATAAATTCCTGGCTAATATCCGGGAAACCGATGCCATTGCCCATGTGGTACGCTGCTTTGAAAATGACAATGTCATTCACGTGGCCAATAAGGTTGATCCGGCTGCGGATATTGACATTATCAACCTGGAACTGGCTATGGCCGACCTGGAAAGTTGTGAGAAACAGCTGCAACGGGTAACCCGCACAGCTAAAGGTGGTGATAAAGAAGCCGTTGCTCAAAAAGCCCTGTTGGAAAAGCTTATCCCTCATCTGGAAGAAGGCAACCCGGTGCGCTCTCTGACTCTGGATGACGATGAGCAGAAACAGGCTAAAATGCTGCACCTGTTGACCACCAAGCCTACCATGTACATCGCGAATGTTGATGAAGATGGCTTTGAAGATAACGCTTATCTGGATAAGGTGCGTGAGATTGCTGACCAGGAAGGGGCTGTTGTTGTTCCTGTATGCAATAAGCTGGAATCTGAAATTGCCGAGCTGGAAGATGATGAGCGTGATGAGTTCCTGGCAGATCTGGGTATGGAAGAACCGGGCCTGGATCGTGTCATCCGCGCAGGTTATGAATTACTGGGTCTGCAAACTTACTTTACGGCTGGCGTAAAGGAAGTTCGCGCCTGGACTGTGAAAATCGGTGCTACCGCTCCCCAAGCTGCAGGTGTTATTCACACTGACTTTGAGCGTGGCTTTATCCGTGCAGAAGTCACCAGCTATGACGACTTCCTGCAATATAATGGTGAGCAAGGTGCCAAGGAAGCGGGCAAACTGCGTGTTGAAGGTAAAGACTATATCGTTAAGGATGGCGATGTAATGCACTTCCGTTTTAATGTTTAATCGCATTTTTTAGTTATTTTCTCTATCCACAAGGTTGCGAAGAATAATAAATCTATAGCTTCGTGCCTTTGTGGTTAACTACTGTTCTCCTGCCTTATTTTTGACCTGAAACATTGCGGTAACTGGCTTGTGGCAATTACTGATAACCATTTGCCTTGAACTGTAGAAAATCTAGACGGTAAAAATTTGGGACTATAGTTTAATGAAAAAGGTAGGGGTGAAACTGGCATCTATGATGATGCTGGTGTTATTGGTGGGCTGCTCCGCAGAAAAGAATGATACTGCTAGTGAATCGACGGGGTCGGCTCAGGTTGAATATACAACCGCTAATACAGATCAGGTACTAAAAGCGTTAGGTAATGAAGACTGGGTAGTCGTCGATACCCGCCTTAACGATGCCTTCAACGGCTGGAAGCTGGACGGTGTAAGCCGGGGTGGTCATATCAAAGGCGCTGTGGATTTTTCTGCAAACTGGCTGAAGGTGAAAGCAGATGATAGTGCCAAGGTGTTAACTGAAGCTCTGCAAACGAAAGGTATCTCCAAGGGCAAAAGTATTGTTCTCTATGATGTAAATGGAGAGGATGCCAAACAGGTTGCAGCCTACCTGCAAGGCAAAGGGTTTGAGCATCTCTATATTTATGACCTGAATCAGTGGGCCAATGATTCCAGCCTGCCCCTGGAAAAATACAAAAACTATCAATTGATTGTTCCTGCTACGGTTGTTAAAGCCCTGATTGATGGTGAACGACCAGAAACTTTCGAGCAGGCCAAAAACGTTAAAATTGTGGAAGCCAGCTGGGGTGAAGAAAAGACCTCCTATAGCAAGGGGCATATACCCACAGCCTTCCATATCAATACTGATGATATTGAGCCCCCAGCTGCCAAACCTCCTATGATGTGGATGCTGGCAGATGATGCAGCCCTGAAAGACGTTGCGGCAAAATATGGCTTCACCAAAGATGATACCGTTATTATGACCGCCGAAGAGCCTCTGGCATCCTATCGATTAGCCACTGTACTAAGATACATTGGGGTAAAAGATGTTCGTGTGCTGAATGGCGGTCATATGGCATGGACAATGGCGGGCTACCAGTTGGAAACTCAAAGTCATAAACCAGTACCTGTGGATGAATTCGGTGCCGAAATTCCAGGCCGTCCTGATGTTATTGATACGATGAATGAAGTTCGGGATGGTTTGAAAAAACCTGGACAGTTTGCCTTAGTGGACAACCGAACCTGGGATGAGTTTATCGGCAAGTCCAGTGGCTACTCTTACCATGAAAAGAAAGGACGTGTTCCAGGCGCTATCTTTGGTTATGCCGGTAAAAAGAATTCCTATTCTATGGAGTACTACCGAAACCTTGATAACACCATGAGAAATGCGGGTGAGATCCTTGATCTCTGGCAGGGCCAAGGTATTGATACCAACAAACACCTGTCTTTTATGTGTGGCAGTGGCTGGCGTGTGGCAGAAATTTATACTTATGCTGATGTGATCGGTCTTAAAAATATCGGTATTTTCAGTGATGGCTGGATTGGCTGGAGTAATGCCCCAGGGAATCCTACCATCTCCGGTGAACCGGAACAGTAAATGTCAGCGCTTTCAGGTAAACGTCTTACCGGCAAACTGATTTACGGATTTGAACTGCTGGCGCTTATTGCGCTGGTGGTTTTGGAGTATCTGTCCGGGTATAAAGGCGGATTGATGAAACATATTTACTTCAAAAGAATGGAGTATATGTTCAGCATTTATACAGACGCGGGGATGGCGCTTCATTCTGCTCTTTTACTGCTGCTTTTGGGTATTACGGTATTTCTAGTACGCAGATCGGGTTGGGACAGATTTGTTACACGGTGTCTTATCCGGCTGACTCTATATGGCATAGTCCTTATGGGGGCTTTCTATTTGCCCTGGTTTAGGGATTTTGTGGTCTATGCCTATGCTTTAATGGTGATTGAAGCGATAATTGTTCTGGAAATGATAAAAGTCGCTTCTTTCTTAATTCACCATAGAAAAAGAGCACGCTGTGACACGGGCTATCCTCTCCCAAATTAATGTTTTTCCTGTCAAGTCCACGGCGGGAGTTCAACTGACTTCCGCCTGGGTTGAAAAGACCGGCTTAAGCTTTGACCGCCGGTTTCTGATTACCTTTCCTGATGGCAGTATGATCACTGCCCGCAAATACCTCCAGCTGGTAAAGGTATCGTCGGTATTGAAGCCTGATGGTCTGGTGCTGTCTTATCCAGGACTACCCTGCCTGATTCTGAGATATTCTGATTTCTCCATGGAGGTTACCGGAACCGGGGTCTGGAGTGACCGTTTTGACGCGTATAAAACCCACTCCGCTGCGGGTAACTGGTTTACCCAGATTATTGGTGAACCCGTCAACCTGCTTTATCTTGGCGATGATTCAAATCGAGTAGGTGGTAAAGCTGAGGTAAAAGTGAGTTTTGCTGATGGTTTTCCCCTTCTGGTGATTTCAGAAGCCTCTTTGGATGAGCTGAATGCCTCTTCACCTGTTAAACATGTTATGGCTCAGTTCAGAACCAATTTGGTGGTATCGGGTGTGGAGGCATTTGCTGAAGACTGTTGGCAGCGGTTCAGGATCGGCGAGGTTGAATTTGAAGCAAGAGAACCTTGCAGTCGCTGTATTTTAACAACAGTTGATCCTGAGACAGCTGAGCTCAATCCATTGCAAGAACCGCTGGCTACCCTGGTCAAATTCCGTAAGGGGGACAATGGCAAAGTCCATTTTGGTCAGAATCTTGTACCACTAAATGAAGGTATTATCCACGAGGGTGATGCCATTGAGATTTTGGCAGAAAAAGAGCCTGAAGTGTATCCCGATAGTCGTGTAGATAAACTACTTTTGACGTGTGTTGAACGGGAAGATATTGCTAAAGATTTCACTACTTTTTGGCTTGAACCGGTGAAAGGTGGGCATTTGCCAGGTTATTTACCGGGGCAGCATCTTCCTGTTGAGTTGATCATTGATGGTCAGCCTGTTTTTCGTCGTTATACGCTGTCTTCCAGCCCAAGCCGTCCCGGCCGTTATGGCATTTCTGTCAAACGGGTAGAGGAGGGAGTTGTCTCTAACTGGCTCCATGATCACTTTGGTATTGGGGACACCCTGAAAGTAGAACAGCCTGATGGCAGTTTTCATCTGGGTGAACATACGGCGAAATTATTGTTGATGTCAGCGGGGAGTGGTATCACGCCTATGATCGCTATGCTCCGACATCTGGCTGATCATAATCAGATTGAAGATGTAGTGTTTTATCACCAGTGTCGTACCCAGGCTGATATCCCCTTTATGGATGAATTGAGTCAATTGCAGGAGCAACACCCAGGACTCAAGGTACAGATTGTTCTCACTCAGCCAGAGTCTGAGTGGCGAGGGCAATGTGGTCGATTAAGCCATCAGCATTTGGTATTTATCCCTGAGTGGACTCAGCGACAAACTTTTGTTTGTGGGCCTGATGGTTTTATGAAAGAGGCAAGGGCTATTCTCACCCGGGCCGGCTTACCCCAAAATTTTTACCATCAGGAAAGTTTTGGTGAAAGAAAAGTACTCTCTTCTGATGATAAAAAAATGGTGCAGATCAGTGTCAACGGCCAGTTGTTTCAGGGTAATAACCAGCAACCCTTGCTAGACCAGGCTGAAGGCGAAGGTATTGCTTTACCTTATAGCTGCAGGGCTGGAGTTTGCAGTGCCTGCAAAATGAAACTGGAGTCTGGCAAGGTAAACCAGCCTGATGTTTCAGGTTTGCAGTTGGGAGAGCTTGAGCAAGGTTATGTACTGGCTTGTTGCTGTATACCGGAAACCGATGTTGAGTTAATTAACTAAACCCGAATAGTTCATCAACATGCTCCCGTTCTCACTTGTCCTTTGTCGCTCTGAGGAATTTTGTTCAGTCGACCGTACTCCCCGGTACGGCACTCCTTCACAAAATGTCTCAGAGTAGCAAAGTCCTTAGCGAGATTCGGGGCAGTTTATGAACTATCCGGGCTAACGCTTTTTGCAGCGTGACTGCGGAAAGTCGAAAAACAGAATCCAGAGTCTTGACAGACAAGGCCTAAATCTACAAAATGCGCTCCAGCTTTCAGCGGCTAGGTAGCTCAGTTGGTTAGAGCACAGCACTCATAATGCTGGGGTCGGCAGTTCGAATCTGCCCCTAGCTACCATTGAAAGTTCTGTTGGGGTATCGCCAAGCGGTAAGGCAACGGGTTTTGATCCCGTCATGCGGAGGTTCGAATCCTCCTACCCCAGCCATTTTATCTGTCGATGCTATTTTCAGTATTTACTGGTTGACAGACTGGGCTTTAATCCAGAGAATAGCATTTCGCTTTTGTGGCTAGGTAGCTCAGTTGGTTAGAGCACAGCACTCATAATTTTTTTCCCTTCTTTTTTCTCAGATCGCTTCAGATCAAAATAGTTCATAACCCCCTATATTTCAAGGCTTCAAGCTTTCCTGTTGAATTTTTCCAATCTATTATTGTCTATTCTGAACCCTAAATACTGGGATGCAGTTGGGATGCAGCTCGGCCTTTTTTATACGACAGTTTCGGAGGTCGACGAAACGGCATCCCAGTAGACAGCTCTATAAAAATAATAAATCGGCATATCCTTTTACAAAACAACAAGATAGGAACAAGCAGTGTCGTACAAAAAAGTCACCGAAACTGATGTGAAGCAGTTAAAAACAGCCCCTGTTCGTACCATTCTCCGTGATGGGGAAGTCGTTGGTTTTTTTGCTGAGAAGAAAGCTAGAAGCATTGTTTTTTACTACCGTTACCGCATTGACGGTCGGCGTTCTACTTTCAGGATTGGCGAATATGGCAGCCTCTCTGTCGCAGAAGCCCGCACTATTGCGAAGAAGAAAGCAGGGCAGGTGGCCAATGGCCGGGATATTGCAAAAATTCGTGTGACCAACCGAGCCACCGCAGCCGAGCGCGGTCGTAAGAACGGTGCAACCTTAAAGCGTTTCCTGGAGCAGGAATATAAAGAACTGACAGCCGCTCATACGGTGGCTGACAATTTACCCAAGATCAAAAAGCATTTTAAATTCCTGCTGCCGGTTCGACTGGATCGTATTGAAACCGTGGCACTGGATCGCTGGAAACTGAAATGTGCCTGTCAGCCAGCGACAGTGAACCGGTTGCTGGCCACCCTTCAAGGGGTGCTAACCAAGGCCATTGCCTGTGGTTATATCAAGGAAAACCCGGTTAAGGCGGTCAAACGTCTGTCTGTGGATAAGAACCGTAAACCAAGAGCGATTGCCCGCAATGAGCAAACCGCCCTGTTTGAAGCTATCGACTGGCGACAGTCCATTCAACAGGAGGCTGGTGATATCGAGGCGATTCGCCAGCGTCGGCGTTTTAAAAAGAAAATCACACCGGCGTCCGGGCCTTATAGTGATTACTTCAAGCCCCTTGTTATTGTGGCTATCCATACCGGCTTACGGAAAGGCGAGTTATTTAATTTGAAATGGAAGGATGTGAATTTTGATCTGAGAGAGATCACCGTTCAAGGCACGGGTGAAAAGAAAACCAAGGATAGAACTAAAACCACCGGCACAAAATCTTCCCAGTCCCGATTGGTGCCACTTAATAAGACCGCGTATGAAACTCTGAAAGTCTGGCAAAAGCATGGTAAACCCAAGTCCGCCTTCGTTTTCCCAGATTACGACGGGCATCGTCTGACTTCTTGCCGTTACGACTGGGATAGTGTGAAGGAACGGGCGGAGCTTAACGGTGTCTGCTTCCATAACCTGCGCCATACCTTCGGCACCCGGTTAGCCCGAAAGAACGTTGATGTGATCACAATCAAAGAGTTGATGGGGCATTCCAGTATTGAGGTGACGTTGCTCTATCTGAGTACCGATGAAGCAACGAAATCGAAGGCGGTAACAGAACTGGATGAGTAAGGCAGAGGTTATTCCTCTGCCATTTTTTGATAACTGGGCAGGTTTTTAACCCAGTGATCAAGTACAAACTTTCGGTAGCGAACACGCCTGCCCAAGCGGATAAAGGGAGGGGAATCAAAATCACCTATTTTGCCGGTGGTTCTTGATAGCGCGAGATCCGATAAGCAGATGTTCAGATAACGTGCGGCCTCTTTGGGTGTTAATAATATAGCTTCCATTCGGATATTTAACCTTCTGGCTTTATACGTTTGATCTGGGTAAGGACGCACAGCGCCCGTCCTATTATTTCTTGCTATCGTTCTTACCAAAGGGCAGACGATTCCATCCCTGCCTGAACCACTCCCTGATCCGCTCGTACCTGATGCCAAGATAGAACCCCAGGAACAGCGCCGGAAAAATCAGAAAGAAACCACTCACCGTAAATTCCTCAGCGCTTTATTGACCCCCTTCTTGACTACCGCTACGGCTTGCCTGCTTTCCAGATCCGTGGCATACAGAACCATCGCTTTCACACACACGCTGTCCTGACTCCCCCAGGTCGCTGTCTTTAATCCACTGGCAAATGCCTTGTCGATTTTGCAGCTCTGGTATAACGGTTCACCATTAACATCTTCGGCATCGTTAAAGTCGCTATCTGTTGCTTCACCGACGCCGATGCAGCCTTTGAAGTCGGAGGCAATTTCAGCAGGCACTTTGCGGCCAACATACAGCAAGCCTGCAACCTTGGCTCCATCCAACCTGCCTTCACACACAACGTCTGCCGCATCATACAAATCGTCAGCGAAGATAGCGGTTTTATAATTCACGTCGTAGCCACCATCTTCCTGCACAAATGACTGGAAAGTGATATCAGCGCCTGATCCATCAACCAACACTAATCTGGATTTTTTATTACCTTCAATGTCTTCCAGGTCAGCGAACCCGTTGTTCAGGTTATACAGCCAGAACACTTTTTCGGTATGTGCTGACTTGGCTTTGTATGGGAGTACCGGTTTTTTGATATTCAGAGCGTCCGCCTGAACCAATGCGGCATGAACGTCACCACTGTTAAACAGGTCAAGGTTTTCCAGGCTTCCATTGGTGTTGAGGACTTCAAAGTCGAAGCTGACATCTTTACGGTCAGCTTGCTTCTGGATACTTTGCTTGAGCATGTGACCGATACGTTCGTAACCCCCTCCTTCTGAACCGGTGGCAATAACGAAATCATCACCCAGGGTCGTTGTTGAAAACAGGGCAAGCACCGTGAAAATAAAAGGCTTCATGCTTTTCTCCTTGTTATATGCGGGCGCGGGTGCGCCCTGTCCTTAGAAATAATTGATGACTTTAGTGTCAAACACGGGCTGGGCATTCGATGTAAACAGCCGCTTACTATCTTGAGCGTGAAATTCATTCTTGCTCGGATCATACATCCTCCCAAATTTCCAGCCTTTGTCCGTCAAAACCAAACGGGTACTTGATGAGGATTTATACGGTTTCACTTTTTTTATCAGTCCTTTTTTTTCCAGAACGGCTTGAACCTGGCAGTTCCTGATCTTCAGTTTTTGTGCCAGTTCACGTATTGAGAGGTGGTCATCAAGATTGTAAATACCCTTCTCGCGTCGCTGTTTTTTTCTATGTGGCTTGATACCTGACTGGTTGGTGCGTTTGAGGGGTACTTTATTCTTGGCCAATGTCGGTTTATCTACAGGATCGGTTACTGGCAGTTTCTCCTGTTCAACTGGATCACTCTCAGGAAAATGCAGATAGTCAACGACACTGGCGTACCACTTGATCTGTTTCACCGGTGCGTTGGTGCTGCTATGGACTTTGCCGGTATCCACTACCTCACAAAAATCTGCCCCTTTTTCGGTCGGCTCCCAGGTTTTGCTAACACGAGTTTGCATCCCTGCCGCTTCCAGCAGCTTATTGATTTCGCGGGGAGACAGCGGTGGTTCCTGGCTTTCACCGAGCTGGGTAGGCGTAAAGGTGATTGCCTTAACCGGGGATATCAGTGCCGTCTGTTCCATTGCCTCCAGGGGGGAAAACTGCACCATGTTCCGGGTGGCTTTATCCGCCGACAGCAACGCCTGATTACCTTCAAAACCATAGGCTTTCGCCATTTTCAGGACTTCGATGGCGACCTTTGCATTGTCGATAGCCGCGTTAGCGGGTGCAGCCTGAAGCAGATCCGGTGCCAGGGTTTTCAGATCAATGGCTTCCTGGCGGGCTTGTTTCCCTTCAGGGGTCATGGCAGCCAGTAGGATGTGATTGGCGGCATTGACGGTAAAGAAATAAACTACGGGTTTTCTTCCTTTACTTGAATTACTCACATCAATGTGAGAATTAAAATCTACGCCTTCTATTAGTTGATGCCTTTCTATCTGGCGTTCTATGGTTTGGTTGTATTGTCCATTGCCAGAACTAAGACCGCATATATTCAGAAGTGCCTTGCCTTCTACCTGTTCATTATTCACAACCTGACTGCGACGCAGTAACAATTCAGCCTGTTCCAGTGTGGCAATAGTGTTTTGAGCAGCGTTCATGGTATTAGATCCCATTTGTTATTTTTAGGTTGGGTGAAAGACCGGGGAACCGGTCAGGCGACACGCTGAATAGCAGCGTCAGCGTCTTGGATAGTTCTTGCCAGCTCATGCCTGGCTTCATGGATTCTTCGGTCACGCTCAAACTCGGCAGCCCGGATCAGGCTTTCCAATTCGGCTTTGATTTTTCTGACTGAATATTCCAGATTTTTTTGTGCCAAATTTTTACGGTCTTGCTGTTCTTTGATGATGGCGGCTTTAATGGTGTCTGCTGAAAAGGTGCTGGGTACCCAGTGATAGTCATTAAACCGGAAGGTTTTACCTTCCTCCGAGATTTTGAACCAACAGCCTTGGAAAAAAACCTGTGCGTTTTGGGGTTTGTTTTTGTTTTTCATGGTCAGATGTCTTTGTTTTTTTATTGGTGTTATAGGTGGCTTTGATCAGCCGGTTAGTGCTTGGTTGGTTTAAAGTGTGGATGCTGCTGGGTCTGCACCTCCCTGATTGTTTGAGCCATGATGTAAGTGGTCATCCTTTTTATTTTTTTTCCGTCTTTTTCTTTTGATGCCTCCCTTCCAAACTCCTTATTAAAAAAACGAAGTGCGAACGAAGTGGCTAATAAGCTAAAGGCCAGAAAGTCTGTTTCCTCCGAGCTTCCCTCTACTATCATTTTGCACTCAGTCATGAGTGTTGGATTCAGCTTGCTAAAACTCGGAAGGTCGATTGTTTTCATTTTTTGTTATCCAATATTTTTATTGTTATTTCGGTTTAAATCAGACGACAGCCCCTCATTCAGAAGGGGATGTCATCATCAAAGTCATCAAAGCCCTGCGGCGGCGGTACCCCTTGGGGTTGCCGTTGGTTTTGCCCCTGTTGGGCAGCGGGTTGCTGGCGCTGTCTGGGTTGTCTGGCCGGTGCGTGTTGCCGTGGAGCAGGTGCTGCCTGTTGTTGCCGAGCCGGTTGCTGGCCGGTGTTATCACGACTACTCAGGTACTGAATAACACCATTGAGCTGATCCACTATGACTGATGTGCTATAGTGGTCATTGCCGTTGTTATCCTGCCATTTGCTGGTTTCAAGCTTGCCCTCGATATAGACCTTTGAGCCTTTAAACAGATACTGCTGGGCATTCTCTGCATCCTTGCCAAACAGCGTGACCCGGTGCCACTGGGTTTTTTCCTGAATCTGTCCCGTCGTTTTATCTTTCCAGCTTTCACTGGTGGCGATAGACAGATTGGCAATGGTTTTACCTTGTGGGGTGTAGCGAATATCGGGATCATTCCCAAGATTGCCTATCAAAATGACTTTGTTGACGCCTTTGCTATAACCCATAGCGTTACTCCTCCGTTATGGGGCAGTAACGCCCCGGTTGATCAGGCAGTAAATTGCCCGATATAGGTTTTCATAAAGCCTTTGATCTCCTGATCCACTTTGTCCTGAAACTCTTTTGCAATATCTTGTTGCAAGGTTTCCAGTGCCACGATCCGGGGAATGATTTTGGGGGCAGATCCACCATTGAGAATGGATACCCGGAGGTTAATGACGTAATCCCTAAAGTTGTCATAGGGGCTGGTTCTAAAAGTGATGTAGGCCGGTAAGGTATTGCCCTTGCTTTTGGCTTCCACCGTCTCCAGTGCTGAACGCTTTGCCCGGAAATTGCTTTCCTCATGGTGGACTTCCTGTGAGGTTTCCACGGTCAGCTTGCGTATGGACTGAATCGCTTTCTTCAGATCCAGTGGCTCATCATTCTCGTCAATGGCCATTACGCAATGTGCCCAATCTTCCAACCATTCAGAAAATTCCTTCTGATTCATGGAGCGGTTATTGATATACAGCACTGACTTGTAGGGAACGGTTTTTTTCAGCGACAGAGTGGCGGTATTGTCACAGTGGCCGGGTTTGTCATGGTTGCCAAAGTTAAAAAGAACGGTCGCACTCATCTGATCCGCATTAATAAAGCAGGCGGAGTGTTTTTGTGAGTGCGCCTCTACATAGTTGGAAAAATCCTTCAGGCTGGCTGTACTCATTTCGCCCCGGAAGCGGGTGCGTGCAGGCAGGTGTTGCTCCAGACTTTTGAGGGTACTGTTATCGGGTACGGTGATTACTGGTAAGCCTGCTTCCTTCAGGTGTTTATTGATGTCCACAAGGGTGGGCTGTTCTGTGATGGCTTCAATGGCTGAACGATCCATTATTTTTGCTCCTTGATTTCACCTTTAGTGGTGAACATGACTTCCTGATTTTCCGGAAAAAACGTCAACCGCCCATTAGTGCCTACATACATAGGGGTACTGGTGCTGTCTTCCTCGATCACCTTGCCATTAGAAGTGGGTACGGTGTATTTCACCTGATGCTGCACCTGTACCTGACAGCTTTGGCCTATCCGTTTTAAGTCAAACTTCAGAATCACCTGCCCGGCGGCATTATTATTGACCACCCCACCGGCGACATCGGATAAGGCTTGCTTGACTTTGTTTTCAAATACCCCGGCGTCCAGATCGGAGATAAAGACACAGAAATCGGTAGACATTAAGCGTCATTCCTTTGTTAGTGTTATGGTTATTGTTAATGCAGCTTTGGTGTTTCAGTAGCACCTGCCGCTGCGGGGCAATTTGTCCACTGGTCGCCAAAGGCGATGCCGATCTTGGCAAGCATGGCGTCCATATCCTTGATAAATGCAGCACTGGCTTCATCAAACTGCGCCATCATTGCCTTATCCCGTTCCACGGTGACGGTTCGCAGCTTTTTACTTTTCTTCATGCGAGGGTCAAAGCTGGCAAAGTCCCATGTCTCTAACCCGGATACCCACATGCTGAATTGGCACTGCTTCTGGTATTCCGGTTTAATCTTGTCGGCACAGAGAAATTCGATATGGGTGCGGCTCGCCCAAGGGCACTTCAGTTCCAGACCGTGGTTACTGCAAAGCCCATCGGGTGAACAGGCAAAGCGCATGGTGTCGTCTTTGTAGATCAGCGGTACAGATTCAACCACTTCAAAGGTGCTGGCACTGTAGACGGCTCTGGCCTCATCTTCATTTTCCTTACCCCATAGCAGTGCCTTGGCATTGATTTCCGCAGGGATCAAACCGGTACAAATTTCGGCAACCAGTTCGGCCATGTAGCCATCCCGTTTCGCTGTACCGGACTTGGCCAGCAGGCAGTCTGCTTTGGAGGCAGTCACTACACCCAAGCGCATCCGGTGCCAGCTCTCCGACCCCTGTTCCACAACACTGGGATCAAAACCGAGTATTGGAGCGTAGGCCGCCAGCTCCTGCTGGAACGGCCTCATTGGGTTTTCTCCAGAATGGAGAGAAAGTATTTAAGCTGCTCCGGGGTTAGCTCATCAAAAGACCGGATATTGTGATTCGCTACTTTGGACGCCCACTCAAAAAAATGGGTATCAGAACGGTTCTGACGGTTAAGAATTGCCCGGATCTGCTGTATAAGCTGACGGGGATCTGTACCGGTGGTGACAGATCCAGAGAGTGACTGGGCATCATCGTCATCTTCAGTGGTAGCCAACCCTAATACCCCGGTCAGGGTGTAACGCTTCAGGTAGGTAGAAGATGATCCCCACTGCTGGATGGTATTTTTATTACCCGTAATATCGGGGGTCGCTCTCATCCTGCACGTCTCAGAGTGACCTGCTTCGTGAGTGAGTATGCAGGTGACTCTTAACTCATTGACATTAGATTCCTGCTCAAACCGGTAGGACAGGCCGTGCTTGTGGAGCAGTGGGTTCACTGCCTTAACAATGTCGTCAATACCGGCATAGCTGTAGTTTGTTTTGCCGGGACTGTTGCGGTTTTCATAATTGACGGTCTTGGATTTCTGAATGACGCTGCATTCAGACTGAAACCCGGCAAAGGCTTTATAAAACGCCTTACGTGCTTCAATGGCTTCACGGTCTTTAACCAGTGCCACGATCCTTTCGAGCTGTTCAATCCCGGCCTTTTGAGTAATGGCGATTTCAACCAGCTTTTGGGGGTCAAAAATAAAAGCCGGTTGCTCTGTGGATAGCGGCTGTTCTGCTGGTAGTACCTCAACCTCTTTTGCTTTTCTTGAACTCATCGTTGGACTCCTTTTTTATCTTTATTGGTTAGTCGATATACCCAAGATCACGACACCCCCGCTCAAGGTCATAGCGCAGGCTGACATCCTCACAGATAGCGATGAGGTGTCTGGCGGCAATGCGCTCAAAGGCTTTTTCCGGGGAAAGATCCAGATCAATCAGCGTTTCCATAAATGTGAGTGGGGTGTAGGAGTCACCGCACAGCTCGAACGGCTTGCCCTGGCATAGCAGTTCCCAGGGCTCATCGGTCAGCTCTTTAATCTGGTAATGGATAAAGTCATGTAGCTCGGCCTGTATGCCCTGATCACGGGCGTACTGCCTTTCGTCCCTGTCAATGGCGCACAGTTGAGTCATCTCGTCCTGCCTATAAATAATATTTATTTTTATAATATATATAGGCAGGCTAATTTATTAAATCAAGATTTATTCTTAAATGTTTTAACAAAGATTTTTTTATGTGATTTTGCTAGAAAGGTAGGCTATAGCCAATAGGGGTGCCTGCCCATATCTCCCAGATAGGTCCATGATGGCGAATCGTTGTACCCTCTGTATATGCCGGGTTTAATAAGGTCAAAAGCTGAACACCATCCACCTCAACCCAGCGCCGGAAGCTCAGGCGGTTATTGACAATAGCCATAATGCACTGACCCTGCCTTGGTTCCTCTCTCGGGTCAAAGATAACCTGCGCACCACTGGGATAAGAACGTTCACCTGAGACAGAGGTCCAGCCGTCATTAGGCACAGTCCAGGCATAAAGGGCAGGCCGCATTTCGATATTGGCATAATGAGAGTTTGGAAGATTGTTATAGCGATCCATGCACTCATCTTTATTTGAGATTGCCTGTTCTGACAGCGCATGTAAGCCAGGATTTACCTGAGTGTTTTGTAGTACAACAGCAAATGCTTCAAGGTCTTTAATATCCTGTATTAGAACGGGTGTGGTGTATTCTCGCTTTTGTAGTCCTGTCTCCAGATACTCAACTGGCAGTTGAAGAAATGCAGCCACTTTATGCCGGTTACTGGTACTGATCCTGATCTTTCCATTCACCCATTGACTAAATGTAGGTTGTGCAATCCCAACCCCCTTAATTATATCCCCCGGTGACAGATCTCTTTCGGCCATTATTATCTGGACCCGCTGAATAAAATCTTTTGATAACTGATCAGTCATACTGCTTTTTTTCGTATCTGTAGCATTAAGAAAAATACTTTATCACAGAGAGCTTGATTTTTAATTTTGTTCACTGCTTTAATTACTCTGCCTATCTGATAAATTATAAGGATAATTGTTAATGCATATAATCAGACAATGGCGGGAAAAGTTTAATGTCAAACTGACAGAGTTAGCCCGGTTTGCCTGTATCGCTCAACCCTCCCTAAGTCACATAGAGATAGGTACAAACGGAATCAGTGGCGATACAGCACTGGTTATATCGCAACTGACCGGAATACCCGTTTATGAACTTCGCCCTGATCTAAAAGTCAGCAATGAGCGCAAAAAGGCATTCAAGCATTTTTTAGAACATGCCAGGAACCGGAAAAACTGGTCAAAGGAGGCTTAATGAAATCCTTTGGCAAAATCGAGAGCCGGTTCTGGGAAAGCCCTGACATCTACCCTCTTTCTCAAGACGCTAAAATGCTGGCGCTTTACCTGCTGACCTGCAAGCACGGCAATATGGTCGGCGTGTTCCGTTTGCCTCCCGGATACATTATGGGCGATCTGGGCTGGGATGCAGAAACCGTCTCACGAGCACTCCACGAACTGGTCACGAACGGGTTTATTACCCGTCATGAGGACTCCGATTATCTGTGCATAAACCGGTTCATTCAGTACAACGACACCAGTAATGTGGATCAGTTGCGGGCACGTATAAAGGTGTTGAAAACCTTACCGGAACAGGTGCCGGATATCACCCATATTTTTGATGCGCTGGCGCTGAAAGCCTCGGTATATAAGGAGTCTGCTGAATTACTGGCCGAGCTGGATCAAGTTCGTGAGAAGTTCGTGGGGAGTTCGTCAGAAGTTCGCTTAGAGAATAAGAGAAATAGAGAAATAGAGAATAAGAGAAGTAATACACACGACCGGTCTGCTGACCGGCCACGTCCGCCGTCGAAAAAAAATGAATATTCGGATGACTTTGAACACTGGTGGAGCCAGTACCCGAAACGGGAAGGCGACCCCGGTCGTAAAAAGTCAGCCTGGAGCCGTTACCAGAAATATATCCGTGAAGGACACGAACCGGATTATCTGCTGTCTGCCGTCATGCGCTACAGCCAGTACTGTGATACCACGGGGCAAACCGGTAGCCGCTATGTGAAGCAAGCCACCACCTTCCTGAACAACCCTGACAACATTACCAACCAGTGGACGGTGAACCATGAAGCATGTGAGCGAACTGACCCCATCGCAGAAGCCGAACGGGAAAACGCAGCGATCATCAACGGCGAATACCCAACCGCTGAGAGTGAACCCCCGTCATGTGGCGGCCATGTATACGACCATGATTGGGTTGTTGGGGGAGAAGTGGATCATGCGGTATGGCAAAACGGACCGCAAAGGGCGGTGGCAGAAATATCTGAAGAACCACCACCCACGGCAGATCCAGTTGGGTTTGATTCGGATTAGGGAGTCAGGAATTACATGGGCACCGGAAGTCCCGGCCATGCTCGCTTACTTCAAACTCAGGCCGGAGGATCTGGGCTGGCCATCACCGGAGAACGCCTGGGAAGAAGTGACCCTGCATTGCGGCCAACCGGTGAGCCATAACTGGAGTCACCTGGCGGTCAGGATGGCGGGTCAGGAAACGGGCTGGTACTCGGTTCGCCATGCAGAAAACGAAAGTGCACTGGCAAAGCTGAAGAAGAAATTTTCCAGGTGCTACCAGGAGCTGGCCAAAGCGGAACTGGATGGTGCAGTGATTGAACCGGTAGAGCAACTGGCAGACCTGACCGGTGATCAGTTACGCCATAGCCACGAGCAACTGGCGGAAACCATGAAGGATCAGGGGATTACTTCGGGGATGAGTGGCAAGGATGCCAGGGATCGACTGAAAGGACTATTGGGATGAAGCACAGGCACTGCTCGATTAAAACCGTGATCAGGCATCTGGCTGTAGCGGTGTTCTGGGTGGTGTATGTGGCGGTGATGTGTCTGGTATTTATCGGGGCGCTCTGACCAGTGGCCAGAATCAACAGGGAGAACAACGCAATGGGTAAGCGAACAAACGATCCAGGCTGGAAAATGCCAACAGGCGAGTGCGGAACAGCACTGGTGGCCAGTGACCAGGCAGCCTACTTTTGCGGAGAGAAAACGACAGGTATCTACTGGCAGGCGATGATGGTCGCCAAGATACGGATGCTGCTGACTTATCGAAAAAAAATGACCCGCCAGGATGATATTGACCGGGCTGATCGAACGATCCAGCATTTCCAGTCCCAATTGTTCCAGGCTTAATTTGCAGGTCGCATTTGTCAAAGCCCCTTCCGGGCTGATGGTGCCTGCTGAAGGTATTACAGCGGATATCGTTGAAAGCCTGAATGTGGGTGATGTGATCCGGGGGGATTACCGAAAGGCCAGGAATTACCGGTTTCACCAGAAGTATTTTAAGTTGCTGGATATTGCCTATGACCTGTTTGAGCCTCAAGCGACACTAACCAAAAAGGGCTGGATTCAGCCAGGGAAGGACCGGGAGGAGTTTCGCAAGTGGTGTATCGTTCAGGCCGGTTTTTACCACATCCTGGGCTATCCCGATGGCGGGGTCAGGCTCAGGGCAAAAAGCATTGCCTTTGCCCGGATGGATCAGATTGATTTTGAACGGTTGTATTCGGCGACTATCGACATGTTGCTCCAGTCGCCTTACATATTCGACAAGCAGTGGGACCCGGTGGAGCTGGATCGGCAAGTCAACCTGATCCTGAATTTCTGCTGATGGCAAGCCAGGAGGAAAAGGAGTACATGGCTGCGGTGGCAGCACAGGGGTGTATCTGCTGTAGGAAGTTAGGACTGGGGGCAACACCGGCTCAGGTTCACCACAAGCGCAAGGGCATCGGTAAAGGCCAGCGAGCCAGTCACTTTGACACCGTGCCCCTTTGCCCCTGGCACCACCTGGAGGGTGTCGATGCCGTTCATAAAAACTACACACTGTTTGTCCAACGCTACGGTACTGAGGACGAACTGATAGAACAGACGCGCATGGATGTACAGCAGTGGCGCAGTGGCTTTATCGGAGGGTGATCATGACAACAATGACCGGTTCTGAGTGGTTGCTGTATCGCGCCTTTGCCACGGTAGAAGTAAATTGCTCAAAAGCCTGCTGGCAGAAGAATATCCGTACCGGTTATGAGGTGAGCCGTTCCTATCACCCTGGCCACATGAGCAGGGATGAGCGTCTTGGCAGCGATGGTAACAGGCACCGGGATTTGAGGGAGCAGCTTGACCCCTTTTGGTTTGCAGTACTGGAGATCCGTTACGGGGATAACCCGGAGAAGATCAGGCAGGCACTGAAATCCATTGCCCCTCACTTTGGCCAGGACAAGCGGCTGGTAAAAGCCCTTCGGGACAACAGGGAAAAGCGACAGGAGTGGATGTTGTGGGTCATTCGTCACCAGGATCTGAGGCAGTCACTTGAGCAGCCCCGGACAACCAGTGAGAGAACCACACTGCGCTGGCAACAGAACTGTATGAGGATAGCGGAAGACTGGATCTACCCGGCTGAAGACAGGGCGTTCCGGGTGCTGCAAGAGCGGGGGGAGTTGCGATGATGACAGGGTACCCCGCTAAAAAATGTGAAGGCAGTCACTAACAACAATCACAGGCAGGAAAACAACAATCACAGGCAGGAAAACAACAATGATAACAAAAGCTGAACTCTGGGATCTGGTACCGAAAGAGATTAACTGGATCTGTGGTGAAGACAATACCGTAAGAGTTTCAACCAACCGGCCTGTTTATGACCCCAATACCGATGGTTGGAAGGTTGATTGTAATAATATCCGGGAACCCACTGAAGTTGTTACCCAAGCCATACTGGAATTAATAAAAGGGCGAGAGGACTGTCATAATCGCATCAATTTATTGCAAAGACCCTCTACCTTTCACGGATTCGCTGTAGGCGATGTTGTGAATTTTGATGAAGAGGGGGAGAGTTTTTTTATAACCTCCCTGGATAAGCAGCTTGAGACTATTCAAGTCGCTACCGTTTGGGAATATGAACTTACCGTGCCAGTTTCTCAGGTGCTATGTGTGAACGGCTTTACTTACTGCCATCCAATAAAAACTGGCCTGATTCCTGAAGTACACAACAATGACCCGGTAGATGGTTATGAGGCGATGGATATTTTGCGGGGAATGCTGTCATGACTGAGAGCGAAATCAACCTGCAAATAGCCGAGATAGAGGCGCTGGACATCAAGGGAGTCAATGAAGCAGGGCAGGTGTTTATCGCCTATGGCAAGCACTGCCGGATTTACAACCCGGTACGACGTTGGGATGAAGCCGGGAAGTTGATCGAGAAACACAGTGTTAGCCTGGAGCCGGTGGACGATGAGTGGCTGGCGAAGTGCGATGGTGGAAATGAAGTCAGGCATTATAAGCCACTGGTGGCGGTGATGATTGCCATTATTGAGGGACATAAGGTTGATTATGGAAGAAATACTGAACCAATTGAATGAGATCCGAAAACTCTATGACGAAGATTCAAAACCACCGAGAACCCGGAAATATCAAATAGGTGGTATTCGCTTCAGTGCTACCTCAATGTTACCCAAGGGAACCGCCATCGTCAGTGATGACGTAATGTGCTTGTTGCTTGATCTGATGGATGAACTGAAAGCCAGAAAGGGGGCTGAGAGAACATGACTAAAAAACTCTATGCAGTGACTATAAAGGCTGAAATGGTCTTGTATGTTGAAGCTGAATGTCGAAGTGATGCGTTGGGTAATGATGATGTTTTTATGGAAGCCTGTGGTACTGATCATAAAGACTGGGAGGTATATGGGCTGGAAGTCAGGGAGTGCGATAAGCAAGAGGAAGATAAGACCAGAGAAATTCTAGGCGACCTTATCTTTTCAGATGATGAATGAGAATACTAATCACACTCTATGTATTAACAATAGCAATCGTTTTATACAGCGGCTTTATGTCGCTGAAGATAGCCAGGGAAGAAGCAATGACAGAAAGAAAAAACACCAGGTTTTCAGAGTTTGTTCGAAATGCCTCGGAGGAAGAAAGAGAGGAGGTTTATAACCGGGTTCTGGAAAAAGTCTGTGATGATCAAGCAGGGGTTATGGCACAAGCTGTAATGAATGAACCCTGGCATGTTTGTATTCGTGGCTACTCAGTCAAATCAGAGTCTGGTGAGAGTGTTTTTGGGTGGAACTTACTAAAACCAGCTACCGGGGATAAGTACAAAAAATGGCTCGATTATGCAGAGTATATCTGTGAGCTACATAACAAGAGCCTTCGGACAAAAGACTACATGAGAGCAGCCACTGAAAATAACGAGCTGGTACTGCGTATCCCGGCTGATGTTCTAAAGCGGTTTATAGATAACCCTCATATCACTAAGAGTGACGTTGTGGTAACGGATACTAAAGCCATGCTTGAATATTTCGTCTCGTTTATCAATAAACCCGGACTTGGCAGTTTTGGTTACTTTGTCGGGGCTGTAGCAGATGCAGCCCATGATAACGGTGCCGCCTGGCTGGAAGCTCGGTTAGAGGTAACACACAGTAGTTAAGGGTCATTATGGCTACATGTTTTGACGGCGGACAGTGTGGATTGGGTGGTTACTGTGACCGCTGCCCCTTAATGGAAGGATGTACGATGGAAATCGTTAAGCGAATCGTTGAAAAACGATACCAATTTGAAGCCAGAACAGGGTTAAAACCCACCTGTGTCTATCTTGGCCGGACGGAACATGACGAGCTGAAACGGTGGCTGCGAAAATCCGGTCAACTCTCGGCCTACATGGAAACCCTGGAAGGCAAAGACAGAAGTAAGGTAGACGGATTGGATCTGTACCGGGTGGATGCAGATCGACATGTAGGGATTGGGTGATAGGTGCCCCGGTGGGCAACCACCGAGGACTTGGGTTAGAGTAAACCGATTTCGTGGAGTGCGACTATGAAGGCTGTCACCGACATAACCGTTTTTTCCACACTGACGTTTACTCTGATTGCGATGAGCATTTTCATGGCGTGTACCATTTCAATGCAGTCGCAACAGCGCTGCGCGACTACGTAAAACGTGGCCGTGCTTTGGTGGTTACTGTTGATTGGCAGGTTGTTCTGTGCGGGAACACAGAGCCAGCTTCTCTTCATTGGCCACCTGACGGAGTGTGTGCCCACGCTCCGGGGTGTCATCCGGCAGGGGGCGGCTGTTCCCGCAACCGCGTATCCCTGTCCGGTAACACCCGACTTTTCTATTCGGGGGCAACGATAACACAGGCTTGCAGACAGAATAGTTGAGTTGGGTCACGGTTGAGCAAACCTATGAACCCGTTAAGCCAGATAACTAAAATAATAAGGAAAAACCATGATCAAAAATGTAGAGGAAATCACAAACTATACATTGGCAGGAGCGTTGTATTACATGCACTCAAATCCAGACTGCATTTCAGGCATAACAGTTAATGATTTAAGCAAACCTGACCTTAAAGATGGTTGTGAATTTGAATTTCTGTTTCATAACCTTTTGTGCGGGTTAGCAGCAGGGAATAGCTTTAGTCATGAATTAGGCAGGTATGGCCATCTTACAGCTTCAGTTTTTATGCATGACATTATTTCAACAGACAATATATGCAAAAGAATTAAGCGGGTTTCTGGAAGGCATTTCTTCTATCGGTGTATGAAAAAAATTTATAACTTTGATCTTGCCCCACAAAGCGAAGCCTTGGAAACGGATGAAGAAGCACTACAGAAAGGGATGGCAGAGGCGGTAGAGCGGAGACGTTCTAATCTCAGACATAATCAAGGAGAACAGATAAGGTTCTGGCACAAAAAATAAGGAGAGAAAATGTTAGCCATTGTCAATGTATCGCCGGAAGATGCACCGATGACAGGAATTAATCAATACGAAGTGCGGGTTAATCACAAGGTCATCGCAACGTTTGAGCATGACAGGCAGTATGGCAACGCAGCACAATGCCTGCGGGATGCGGCTGATGCCATTGAAAAAGCTGACGCACAAAAAAGAAAACAGCTACTGGAAAGTTTGCTGCCAGTTTTTGGGAGGGTTAACAGTGAATAGCAAAGCAGAAGGCATAATCAAGAAAATACAAGAAGCTGACGAAATTGAAATTATGGAGTTTGATTTTGACCCCTGCTTCGAGTACTTGCGAAAAATGGAAGCCGCATTGCGTGAGATTGCAGAGTGTGACGATATCCATACAAAACTAACCCAACTAAGATTGTGCTGTAAGTTTCAAAACATCGCAATGGAGGCACTTGATGATGAATAGCGAAGCAACGCACCTTATGAAACGGGATATTCCAATGGATACGATCAAAAAGTTGTGGATAGCAGTAGCTCTTACAGCATCTTGCTGTTTTATCTGTTCAGCGGTTTTGGTAACTGCATTGTTAGACTTTATGTCGATGAGAATAGCTACTGAAATTTTAGTGGTTTTCTTGTTCTTTCAGAGTGTCGTAGTTCTGGTAGGGGCTGTATACGGCTCAACGGCACAAAAAAAGCTATTGGGTTAACCTCGGTATGACGGGCAGCAACGCTGTACCGGACTAGCGTGTTGTTATGCGCTGGTTTGCACAATGCGAGAATTGAAATGCTGAAATGGCTGAAGAATATTTACTCTGCGTATATGCAGGGAGCAAGAGAAAATGAAATTCCGCTTTTGGAAAATTACCGACGTGATCCAGCAAGGCATTGCCCAGTACATTTGAACGAAGGATGTTCTCATGTTGATGGAATTGGCTGTGATATGAACGACTGCAATATTTTGAAGGAATACACAAGCTATATTATAAAACAGTACGAAGGTGATTAAGGCGTATAACCCATTATACCAAACTCGGAGCGATGAGTGAGCAAAATAATAGATTTCCCTTCTTCGCCGGAAGCATTCAGAAAAAAATCAGAACTTGCTGATTATTTGCGTCAAATGGCTGATTACATTGAAAGCAATTCTTTGGAATATCAGCCCATCGCAATATCAATGATATTCACTGGCGAGCAATACCACGAGATTGTTAATTATGGTTATGCCGATCAATATTTATTAAAAGACGCACTAGGCGCGGCCTACAGATATAGCCGTTGTTCATACAAGCGGCGAGGCGGAGCTGTTTACGATCGTAAGGTATAACCCAAAGCACACCCGCAGCTTGCTGTTGGAGTGGTGCGCGTTGTTATGCCTATACTTTGTAGCACTTTGTTAGACCGTTTGTTTTACAGATCAATACTTCGGACACTTTCATGCAGCGATAGCCCCATAACTACTAAGCTCTTGATAGGCATCCATGACTTTCTCATTACTCAAGGGTAATTCTAACTTCTCAAAAACTCTACACATCAAGTGCTGATTGAATTTCCTACGTTTCCAGCTGGCAATTGATATAACTGTTTCATCATCCGTATTTTTCTCCTTCAAGTCTTCCAGTTTGAGCGCATTCAGAGCTGAAAACGAAGCATTAATCTGTGTATGAATAGACTCCTTCCTGCAAGACTGGCAGTCCATTAAACCTGTGTATTGCTTGGCTTCTCGGAATATAAACTCAATCTGAAACCTGGCCTTGTAGTATTTGATAATGGTCATGGCATCCAGCTCTGTATCAGTTGAGTAAAGCAGTGAGATACCGACTTTAGTACCTCGCTGCATCCGCAACATAACAACACGGATTCGGCACTTAAGGCACTTAGAGTGCATGACTCCGGTATAGACCCTTTCACCGGTCTCCAGCTGGCCTATATACTCAAAGCGATGGAGATCCTTTTCGGGACTGACCTTGCCATCATAGATCTTGGGACGACCACGACCTGAATAAGGGCCGTTATAAAGCCATAATAAATCAGCATCATTTCTCAACTTACCAACAACCTGTAGGCCAGTTTCAACGATGGCAGATACGAACTTTTCCTTGAAATAATAGGCGTCAACAGCAAGATAGGTAATGCCAAGATTAAGAATTTTTTTGGCGAGCTTTATTACCTGATCAGCGTAAAGATCAACTCGTGTTTTATCATCTTCATCAAGAGTCTGCTCAGCATCAAGTGCATAAGCAGTATTGGACTGAAGGTCTATTACACTAAGCAATGAGAGCTCAAGCCCCTGTTCCGATCGGCTATTACAGCCACGCCAGAACATGCCGAGACCTGCTGTCCTCTTGCCACTTTTGGTCATAAAGCTGGCATCAAGTGCAGCAATCAACTCTCTGGCTTTTGAAATAACATCTGAAAGCATCAGGGTGTTCAGATTAAAAAAGTCGAAAGAGCGGCGGTACCAACGACTGAAGCGTTTTTCGCTTATTGAGGAGTATCGACTCATATTGCGAAAGTTAGCTTTTCCCTGAACGACAATGAGCACAGATAGTAACAGGGATATAAAGATTTTCTGGGGCTTTTTGACAGTGGACATGGCGTCCAGGGCGGTCTTTACTATGGTATCCATGAGAGAAAAGTATCAGCGGAGCAGAGGTTTTACATTTCTCTATTTTCGCTGTTTTCTCTCATGGTTGTTTTACCTGAAAACTGTCCGCAGTATTGACAGATAGAAAACGCTAAGAAACTATTGACATGAAGAAACTACTTATGACTATGTGTATTATTTTTTCGACTATAAGTAATGTTTTTTCAAGCGAAGGCTTAGGGTTATGTCCTATATGCTTTGACGTTATTGTTAATGATATTCTCACCTTAGAATGCGGCCACCAATACCATAAGAGTTGTATTAATAAATGGTTAATAATTTCTCAGCGCTGTCCAATATGCCAAAAACCTGTTTCTCATTCACTTCCTTTAACCACAAATCCTGAAATAATTAAATTAATAAAAAAAGGAGAGGATTTAATACAAAAACTCAATCAGGTTAATTATCAGCTCGGATATTCACAACACCGAAACCAATTGATTTTAGATATAAGGCTGCAAAAACTTATTGCACAAATAGAGGAGTTCAGTATAAATCAATCTAAGCTTGACTGTGAAAATATCACAATGGCACTTATTGCACAAATAGAGGAGTTGTATAAATCAATAACTGTGAAAATATCACAATGGCCTTTTTGTGATAACGATATTCCTTAGTTTTCTTGTATATCTATTAGCTAATTTTGAGGCATAACGCTTCACATCAGCCGTCGCGAGCGAAGCGAGTGTCGGCTGCATGTGATTGTTATAAGCCAATGTAACCCATTGCTTGTTTTGATTCATTGAAGTCCATGATTTTTTGATTATGATTAATTCTATTGCCTACGAGCACAAAATTAAAATCCAACTCGTCACAAGCCCTTTTGTCCCATTCTCCGTCCCCAAAATACGTACATGGAATCTGGTCTTTACCAATGGCCTTTCCTCTAGCTATTTTCATTATTTCGGTTCGTGAGAAATGATCGTTTGAAGATGCAATTGGTATATCTGAAGTGTCGATTTCAGCAGATTCCAGCTTCATTAAAGCGGTTTCCTTCCATCCACCAGTAGCGATCGATAAGCTTAGGTTATCTTGTTGGCGAAGCTCGTTAATAAATTCTGCGGCGCCAGGTATTTGTTGTACTGGATTAATTTTTATATGCGAAGCTATCTTGTTTATGAATGCTTCTTTAACAGCTACTTGAATGGAATTTCTGTTGGCTTGTAGCCCGTTTTCGCTGATATGTTGGTCTAGAATTCCTACATCACTAACGTGAGTGTACTTCGTCCAGTCAGTATCAAGGCTATGACCAAGAACTTCATGAACAGCCTCTAGATAGCAATCTCCTTCAAACTCATCTGACATCACAAGTGTTCCATCTATATCAAACATTACGTGTTGCAACAGATCATTCTCCTATGGCTTATAACGCTTGGCGCACGGGCGAGCAACGCAGTTGCGAGTCCAGCAGCCGTAGGCTGCGATTGTGGCGCCACTTGTTATACGTTTGATAGAAATTAATTATTTTGACTGCATAATTTCAAATATGCTTTTACCCGCATTTTCAGGCTGATAAGTTTCATTCCAAAAGGCGGCCATTACTGCGATAAGAAAGGAAAGGACTAATATACCTGTATGCCTCAGCACTTTCGTTCTATGATAATTCCCTTTTTCTGTAAAAAATGATGGGGTAAGAACTGAGAAAAAACAATATTTACCCCACTGCCTATTTTCCTGAAACTCATCTGTCATCTTGTTCATGTGTACAAAAGCATTTACTGCAGATGAAAACCCAATAAACCAGAATAAAACAAAAATACCTGCAGAAACTATTCCCCAACCTTCAGTTATCAATTTCAGTATTACTCCTTTTTGACTTCATGGTTTACTACTCATTGCGTATAACACCTATTAGGCCGCAGGTGCGGTGATATTGGATATTACGGCGGTTTTAACTCAAGTGAGTGATATTGCATTATTAGGCGGCAAATAACTCACATGCGGCCTAGTATCATTAACAACCGTACCAGTTTCCCCATTTCTCCACCCCTAAAAAAAGCTCAAAAAATCCCACCCTTTAAAAAAAAGTGGCGGTGATTTACCCTGAAATTATCAGGCTAGAGTTTGTCTGCCCGTTACTGTTTTGAGTTGGATTCTGTCAAAGCCCTACATATAGCCCGCCCCCATCGGCGGGTATTTTTTTGCCCTGAGAATAACAACAACCATGTATCACTACTCGACGCGCTCCAGGCAGCGGCTGGCCACTTGTCACCCGAAACTGCAAGCGGTGTTCAATGAAGTGATCAGGCACCGGGACTGTTCCATTCTGGAAGGCCACCGTGCCAAAGCCTTGCAGAACCATTATTTCAAACAGGGTAAAAGCAAACTGAAATGGCCAGCCTCCAGGCATAATCAGAAACCGAGTCTGGCCGTGGATGCCGTACCCTACCCGGTGGACTGGCTGGACACCGAACGGATGGCGCACTTTGCCGGGTTTGTGCTGGGTATTGGTGCACAGCAGGGGGTGATCCTGCGCTGGGGTGGTGACTGGGATAAAGATGGCGAAATAAGCGACCACCGTTTTATTGATTACCCTCACTTTGAACTGGTGAACCCATGAGTTTTAACCCCCTTTCTGATGTGGTCGGTCAGGTGGCAAAAGGACTCGATAGCCTTTTTACCAGTGATGAAGAACGGTTACAGGCAAAGCTGGCACTCAAGCAGCAACTGAATAAGCCCTACATATTACAGGCGCTGGCCAACATCGAGGAAGCCAAGCACCCGTCAGTCTTTGTGTCAGGCTGGCGTCCGGCACTGGCCTGGCTTTGTATTGTTATTCTGGCCTGGACATGGATTGTCCGGGATCTGGTCATCATTGTACTGGAGCTAACCGGTCAAGGTGTGGTGGTGGATAGCCTGCCTGTCACCAGTGCCGGTGAAGTGATAACCCTGTTGTTATGCCTGTTAGGTCTGGGAGGTGTTCGCTCTGTTGAGAAAATGACGGGCGTGGCGCGGAAACAATGAGTGAAGATCGCTTTAAGACCATCGAAAAGAAGGTGGATAAAGTCGAGGACAAGCTGGATCGGATTACCGAAATTCTGGCGACCCAGGCTGAGCATAACCAGCGTCTGGTCAATCTGGCTGAACGTGAGCAACGCAGTGAGGAGCGACTGGACCAATTGGAAAAAGATGTCACGACAATAACCAAAAATGTCCAACAAAATGCCACCGCTGCCAGTATTGGTGTGTGGCTGATTAACACCGTGGTCAGTGTGGTGATCGGTATTGTGGTTGGACTGGTTATCGCAAACTATCAAGCAGGTTCGTAGTCATGGGAAGACCCACAAAATACACCGAATCCATGTGTGGTGATGTGGTCGGCCTGATGGCTGAAGGAATGTCACGCAAAGCCACTGCCAAGGCGCTGGGCATTGATTACAAAACCTTCATTGCCTACATGGACACCCATGAGGCATTTCGTGAAGCGGTAGCGGAAGGTGACGTACTGGCAGAAGTCCACTGGACAGAACAGTTTGAAAACGGGGCGCTGGGTAAAAACAAAGACGTGAATACCAGCATGATGATTTTCTACATGAAAAACCGGTTCAAGTGGACGGATCGGATGGAACAGCAGGTGTCTGATATCCGCCTGCCAACACTGGACGAATGGCAGCAGTTGGAGAACTGACACGGGAGCAGCAGGGGCAACTACTCACCCACTACCCCACCTATGCTCAATTGTGTTTAAAGATCCGCACCAAAAGCGGCAAGGTTGAACCGTTCTTGCTCAATGATGCCCAGCGGTATCTGGATAAGCGGATCTATGAGCAGTTAAGCCTGACAGGGAAGGTCAGGTTAGTCGTGCTGAAAGGCCGACAGCAGGGATGCTCCACTTATGTTGAGGGGCGCTACTACTGGAAAACATCGAACCGTAAAGGGCAACGGGCGTTTATTTTAACCCACGAAGCGGAAGCCACCGCCAACCTGTTGGATATGGTAGACCGTTACCATCGCCATGTGCCGTTATGGGCGTCCCGGCCACTGGAGCGAAGCAGTGCCAGAGAGCTGGAGTTTGCCGATTTAGACTCTGGCTACCGGATCGGCACCGCAGGTAACAAAGGTGCAGGCCGGAGTAACACGGTTCAGTTATTTCATGGTTCAGAAGTGGCGTTCTGGCCAAACGCTGAGAAACATTTAGCCGGTGTCTTGCAAGCAGTCCCCGATGAACCCGGCACCGAAGTGGTGTTAGAGAGCACGGCCAACGGTGTCGGTGGGGTGTTTTACGATTATGTGATGGATGCCCGTGCCGGTCTGGGTGACTTTGAACTGGTGTTTATTCCGTGGTTCTGGCAGCGGGAATATACCAGCCCTGTACCGGATGACTTTCAAATCACCGATGAGGAGCTGGAGTTAAAGCGACTCTATAACCTCACTGATGGTCAGTTAGTCTGGCGGCGCAAGAAAATCTACGAACTGAAATCGGTGGATCTGTTCAGGCAGGAATACCCCTGCACCGTTGATGAAGCCTTTCTGTTTTCTGGCCGTCCCCGGTTTGATCCTAATCACACCCAGGCCGCCGTACTGGAGTGTTACCAGCCCCGGTTTAATTGCCAGTTGACGCCTACTGGTATTGACCGGGAAAAGCCCGGCTTATTGCTGGTCTGGGAACCACCGAAAACAGGGGAACAATATGCCATTGGTGTGGACGTGGCTGAAGGGCTGGAAAAGGGTGATTTCTCATCAATTGATGTGCTGGACAGATCAGGCTATCAGGTGGCTCATTGGCAGGGTCATGTAGAGCCGGATGAACTGGGGGAAATGCTGAACCAATTGGGGCGCTGGTATAACACTGCACTGATAGGGGTAGAACGAAATAACCACGGCCTGACTACCATTACCAAACTGAAGGATCTGAAGTACCCCAATCAGTACCAGGAGATCCACGTTGACCAGAAGACCAAGAAGAAAACCAAGCGGCTTGGCTGGCTCAGTACCACTAAATCCAAACCCCTGATGATTGACCACCTGGCAGCTCTGGCACGGGATGGTAGCTCTGGGATCTGTCACACCGAAACGGTCAAAGAAATGCAGACCTATGTCATTGAAGACAATGGCGCAACCAACGCCCAGGAAGGCTGTTTTGATGACCGGGTGATGAGCTATGGCATTGCCCAGCAAATGGTGATTGCACTGCCCAGGATAAAGGTGACAGTACCGCCCAAAACCTTCAAGGCAGTTGGGAAGGCCGGGTATTAATCCACCACTATAAAAAAGAACAGGAATGCGATACCTATCCTTGTTTTCCGGCATCGAGGCCGCCACCGCCGCATGGCAACCATTGGGCTGGCAATGTGCCGGGTTTTCAGAGATTGAGCCATTTCCTTGTGCGGTGTTAAAGAATCACTATCCGGGAATACCCAATCTTGGTGATGTGACCAGGATCACCGAAAGCCAGATTAAAAAGCTGGGGACCATCGACCTCATCATCTTTGGCTCACCGTGTCAGGATTTGTCTGTAGCAGGTAACAGGAAAGGATTTGATGGCGAACGATCAAGCCTGTTCAGGGATGCAATTAGAATTATCAAATGGGCAAGAAAGCATTGCGGATGTCGGTTTGCCCTCTGGGAAAACGTGCCGGGAGCTTTCAGCTCAAACAAAGGCAGAGACTTTGCTGAAGTTCTCAAGTTGCTTACTGGCACTGACCAGCACTCACCCGAAAGGTGGCGCTACGCTGGAGCTGCATTCGGCAAGGAAGGGTTTGTTGAATGGCGGGTATGTGATGCTCAATTCTACGGAGTACCCCAACGCCGTCGTAGAATCTTCGCTCTTGCAGATTTTGGAAACTGGGCCGGTCGATACCCGATATTATTTGAGTCCCCGTGCCTGTCAGGGAATTCTCAGGCGAGCGGAGAAACGGGGGAAACGATTACCACAACAACTGGCGGAAACATTGACTGCACAAGCACAGGTATCGCCGGAACTGTAAGCAGCAAGTGGAGCAAAGGCACTGGTGGGCCTGCCGGTGACGAACACTACAATCTTGTGGCTATCCCAATCCACGACAAAGCCACACGCCATGCCAGCAAGCGCGGTGATAAACAGGATGGCGCAGGCAATGGACTCGGTATTGGTTCGGAAGGTGCCCCCATGAATACACTCACCTCCGGGGATCGTCATGCTATCAGTTTTAAATCCATTGTAAGACGACTGACACCTATTGAGTGTGAACGCTTGCAGGGTTTCCCTGACAACTACACCCAAATCCCGTGGAAAAATAAACCGGCTGAAGACTGTCCCGATGGTCCCCGTTACCGGGCGCTGGGTAACAGTATTGCCGTACCGGTACTGGTCTGGATCGGCCAGCAACTCAACAGCTATCAAAAGGATGCTGAATAACAATGACAACAGACGCTCAAATCGAACAGGAAATGAATGACAAGGGACTCACTGCCACACGGGTAAAAGTGGATGAAATTGAGGCGCTATATAACAGCCTGATAGTGAAAACCCATGTGTTTGAAGGCACCACCACCACGGTTGCTCTGGCGATATTACCCAATGGATTTACCGTGGCAATGGCCAAGTCAGCCTGTATATCACCTGAAAATTTTGATGCGGATATTGGTCGAAGGATTGCCACTGAGCGGGCACTGGAAAAAGCCCGTAAAGCCTTGTGGGATTTTGAAGGCTACCGTCTTAAAGCCAGCTTATGAATGACGTGGGCGATCAGCGACCCCAGAGCAGGACTGAAATCAGTCAATCCCTGAATACACTGTTTATCCACCCTGTTAATAAAGAGCTGGATGGTATCAGGGCGCTGGCGATAGCCGTGCTCGATATGAGTATCCGGGATCTGCTGTATATCTACCACACCGGCAGGATGCAAGACTCTGACCGCCGTTTAAGCAAACACAACCTGAAAGCACTGCGTACCAGTGAACCTTACCGGTTTCTGACAGAGCCATCCGTTGTCCGTGATTTCTGGTGTATGGCCGCCGGTCTGGATGGTGATGCCATCGGTGAGTGGATCAGCTTTTACTGTTCTGACATGACCAACATTGAACAATTCAGTCGCTCATTTACCCATAAGAGTGTGGGAGTGAGCCGGGTCAACAAACGCGAAAGCTAACCCTTTTATGGACAACGATACGGTTCACGGATGAACAACTTTGGATTGGTTCAGGTTCTGACCCCTGATCAAGTCACCGCTATGGAAGCGGAACAGGCTCAGTCAGAACACAATCAGGAACAGTCAGTCAAGGATGCCCTTGCCTCAGATTTGCAGGGTCGCTGGCAAGGCTACCGGGAAGCTCGCCGGGAAATCGAGGATGAATGGCTCAATGCCTTACGTGCGGTGAAAGGTGAATACACCCCGGAACAGATCGCCATCATGAATGAGCAGGAGGCACTGAGCCGGGTCTATATCAAAATCACCACCACCAAGGTGCACACCGCCTACTCCCGGTTAGTGGATATCCTGTTTCAGAATGTGGAAAGTTTCTGGGATGTGGTGGCGGCTCCCATTGCAGAACTGCCCAAGGAAATACGCCAACACGTAAGAATGCAGGCGGTACAGGAGCTACTGCCCTACTCCCTGCCACCCCAGATGCGTAGTCAGTTGATTGAGGAGCGCATCGAGGAGATTCAGCGGGAGCTGATCAGCCAGGCAATGGATCAGGCCGATGAAGCGGCTTTGAAAATGAAACGCCAGATCAAGGACTATCTGGTGAATGCCGAAGCACTGGCACATATCAAGCAGGCGGTCATGGAACAGGTGGTGTTAGGCACCGGCTGTCTGAAGATCGCCACCCTGAATATCCGCACCCATGACAAGTGGGAGAGCGAAGGGGATCAGTGGGTACTGAAGAAAAAGCAGACCATTGAACCGGATATGCAGTGGGTCAGTTGCTTTGATACCTTTCCTGATCCCTACAGTGCGGACTGTTCCCGCCCTAATGATGTCTTTATCCGTCATGTGCTGACCAAGCACCAGATGCGGAAGCTGAAAAACAGTCCCGGCTTTGAACAGGATGTGATCGAAACCATCCTCTATGAATCCCCGGAAGGCAACCATGAGCCACTGGACTATGAGCGGGAGCTGAGACGGATTAACGACAGTGACGAACCCTTTGTCAAAGCCCGCCGTTATGACGTACTGGAGTACTGGGGACCGGTGGACGGTGGTCAACTGTTACAGTACGGCATTACCGATGTAGAGCCAGAATCTGAGTACCAGGCCAATATCTGGGTATGTAATGGCCGGGTGATCATGGCACGGCTTAACCCCATGAAGCCAGAAGATAACCCCTATAAATTCCTGCCCTATGGCAAGTCACTGCACCGGTTTTGGGGTGTAGGCATTCCCAAGATGATGGATGACAGCCAGGATGTCATGAATGCCACCGCCAGGGCGTTACTGGATAATGCCGCACTCACATCCGGTCCCATGTTCCAGATGGATGTTGCCAAGCTGCCAGAAGGGGTCAGTCTGGAAGAAGCGAAGAAGATTCACCCTCACAAACTCTGGCTCTACGATGGCACTCAGGGTGAAGGGCCAATGATTCATTCTATCAACGTCACCAGTAACCAGAATGAACTGGCCGCTATCTTTGAACTGTTCCGCCGCTTTGCCGATGAGGAAACCAGTCTGCCGTCTTATACTCACGGGGAACAGACTCAAAGCCTGAATAAGACGGCCAGTGGCATGAGTATGTTGATGACCGCTGCCAACGTTTCTACCAAGTCGGTGGTCAAGAACATTGATGACTATCTGGTTCGTCCCCTGATCGAATCCCTGTATCACTTTGCCATGCGCTGGAGTGATCTGGAGGAAGCCAAGCGCGGGGATCTGGATGTGGTGCCAATGGGATCGGCGGCACTGGTGGCGAAAGAGCTGCAATCCCAGCGGATGATGCAGGCCATGCAAGTAACCAGCAACCCAGTATATGGTCCGATGACTGAGCACCGTTACTTGCTCAATGAATACTTCAAGAGCCTGGATATCGACACTGACAAGGCGCTGGTACCGGAGGAAAAACTGTATGCAGACCCGCTTAACGGAGCAGGAAGCCCAGGCGGTGTTCAACCTGTCCCACCACAAGGATTATCAAACACTGATGGCGCACCTCAACCGCCACCGAGAGTCGCTTATGGTCAAGCTGCTGGTCAGTAAGGAATTGCCGGAAATACACCAGCTTCAGGGGCGTATAAAGGAGCTGGATGAGATCAGGGAGCTGGTTAAGCGGTCAGAGAATTATTTGGGGAGATCGCGGGAGTAAAGAGCCTGCCCTCTTACTTTGTCTGCATGGACACAGGAAAGAACAAAACAAAAGGGCAGGCTCAACAAAAAGGTTTTCGGCACGACTGAGATTCTTTTAAGTTTGAAACCACCACCCCCTGCACAGCGCAGGAATAGCTGCATGGACGAGGTTGTAGGGGGTGGCTTCCAATGAAGCTATCACGGTGAGAAAACCGGAGCAACAGGCTAGACTTTCTAGTTTAGGTAATAAAAGGAAGCTAGCTCACAAAAGTGTCAGCGGCAGACGTAGGCGTGTTTTAATTATTGCATGGTCAGTCGGGTTAGTTGTTGAGAAAAAAAAGTTGGTGTACTTTTTAATGGAGGCCGATAGCACTTATTGCTAGAATCCGATTCCTTAAGTAAAGCCATTGCTGGGAGGTTGTTATGGCGAGCGTTCAAGATGTTGCTGACTACTTCCTTTACTTGGATGAGGAGAGTAATGGTGATGGTATATCCAACCTGAAGCTGCAAAAGCTGGTGTATTATGCCCAGGGGTTTTTCAGTGCCCTGAATGATGGTAAGCCATTATTCCCTGATATGATTAGAGCATGGCAGCATGGCCCGGTGATCCCTGATCTTTACCACAAATACAAGGAATACGGTAAAAATCCGATCCCGACACCTTTAGACTTCAGTACTGATAAGGTGACCGCTGATGAAGCGGAAATCATTGAGGAAGTCTTTGAGGTATTCGGACAGTTTTCCGCATGGAAACTACGGAACATGACCCATGAAGAAGCACCCTGGCTCGATAATGAGCTGCGTGCCGGAGAGATTCCGCTTGAAGAAATGA
This sequence comes from Endozoicomonadaceae bacterium, assembly GCA_965224475.1. GTDB lineage: Bacteria > Pseudomonadota > Gammaproteobacteria > Pseudomonadales > Endozoicomonadaceae > Endonucleibacter. The sequence continues at coordinate 437,907 of CBDCZK010000010.1, forward strand.
CCACATACTTCAAGACGCGGATTCATTAATGGGTAAGGGTAAACGCAAACACATTAACCCGGTTTCCGTCAAAAAAGGAGCCAGGTTTGAAGCCCATCAACCCCCTGATACTAATGAGATGCCACCCGTATTTTCACTGGAAAGAGTGCAACGGGGAAAACACTGTTTTTCAGAGCTTGATCAACTGAATAAGGCTCAGTTTGCCGAGTCCATTTTTAGACGCAAAAGCTTTTCCTGGAAAGAGATTCAGCGTCAGGATAGACATGGACTCGGTACAGAAAAGATAGCGAAACACGCAATACACGCACCAATCCCCTCTTTTATCACTGAGGATGAGACTCATTTTCTAGCTTTCCGATATAACGGCAAAAGGCCTATGGTCGGTTATCGGAGAGGAAATGTATTTTATGTGTTGTGGTTTGACCCTAACTTTGAACTTTACGACCACTAACCCAACGAACTACTAAGAACCCGCCCAGTGCGGGTTTTTTTATACCCCTTTGAAACGTCTCCCAGTGAGGCGTTTTTTTATGCCTGCGACAAGTGTTTGCACCCGCAGGTTGATCAACCGAGTGGATAAGCCGTTGCGCCCCACAAGGATGTGGGAAGTGTCGCCGAGTGCAGGAGCACGAACGACCGCCCCACAGGGAGAGTGAGAGATGGGCATTGATGCCGAGCAGTTGGACAAAGAAGCGGACGCGGAATACGCACGATTGATGGGTACTGATAAGACCCCTGCACCACAGGACAAGTCTGGCCAGCCACCTGTCCCCCCAGCCGATGAGCTACCCCCGCCAACCCCTGCTGAACAATCGGAGCCGCCTGCACCGGATGTGAAACAGGATGACTGGCAGGACAAGTACAACAAGGCTGAGGAGTCGCGCAAGAACGCTCATGCGCTGATGACCCAGGCGACCCAGAAAGCCGCTGATATGGAACGTGTTGTTAAGGATTTACAGCAGCAAGTGGCGACCCTGCAAGCTCAGGCCAACCAGCAACCCCCAGGGATGGGAGGAATCCCACAAAGCGCCGGGAGCGCGACTGGGACACCGAAGCAACCTGAAGCCGTGCAACCCCAGGTGCCTACCGATCAGTTCAAAGCACTCCGCGAGGATTACGAAGAGCTTGATCCGGTATTTAACACACTGGAGCAGACCGCACAGCAGAACCAGGTATTGCAGCAACGGCTGGAGGCTATTGAGAAAGAACGTCAACAGCGTGAAGTCGAACGCAAGCAGCGTGAGGCCGAGCAGCAACACCAACAGTTTTGGGCTGAGTTGCGTAAGCACCACCCTGATGCTGATCAGGTGGCCGCGTCTGAAGACTTTAAAGGCTGGTTTGCACGACAGTCGAAAGATGTTGAGTTACTTAGCCAAGCCAACTCGCTCGGTGCCGCCACTGTGATGACCATGTATAAGCAATCCATCGGTAATCATACCCCATCCAAAATCCAGCAGGCGCAACGTCTGAGTGAACCGCAGGTGCGGACTCACTCACAACCAACCACCACTGGCCGCCAGCCTTCCATGACGCTGGAGCAAATCGCTGCGCTTCCTCAAAAGGAATTTGATGCCAATGAGGAGAAGTACGACGCCGTGCTTGCCCAGTTACTTAAACAAGGAGGGTAAATACCCGTCGCACTGTCTAACAGCCCTATTGCGCTGGCCGTCTGAACGAAAATCCTGCGTTGAAGCGCCTCGCCATAACGACAGTTATGGTTCGTTGCTTCGCCTGGCTTTTTCGTCCAGCCTGCCATGCTCATAACGGGGTTAGAAAGTTTGACGGGTATAAGGCAGCCGTTGATTCAAGGGATCTGAATCATGTCTGCGACTACTTTTCCCACGGGGAACATGGCTAATGCCCTGTCCGTGGTTTATTCCAAAAAGCTGAACGCGAAGTTCTATAAGGCCACCGTACTGGGGGCTATCTGTAACACCAACTGGGAAGGTGAGATCCAGTCCGAAGGCTCCAAGGTTGTGATCCGTACCCGCCCTGATGTGGTGGTACAGGACTATGATCGCGCCACCGGGGTCGAGTATCAGGATCTGGCACCACCCAAGGTGGAGCTGCCTGTCGATAAGACCAAGTACTATGCGTTCATCGACGACTACATCCAGACCGCACAGGCGGATATCAACCTGATCAATGAATCTTCAGCGGACGCCGCTGAGAACATGAAGATCGCGGTAGACGGTGACGTGCTGGGTAATATCTACACCGACGTACCGGCTGATAACCAGATCGCTGATCCGGCAACCGGCGTGGTTGTGAATAAGACCAACGTGCTGGATTACATCGTGGATCTGGGTACTTTGCTGGATGAGCAGAACGTGCCGGAAACCGGTCGTTTCCTCACCTTGCCACCCTGGATCTGTGGTCTGATCAAGAAGTCGGAGCTGAAGGACGCCAGTCTGTCCGGTGACGGTACATCCATTGTACGTAACGGTCGCATGGGGATCATCGACCGTTTCACTCTGTACTCCAGCAACAACCTGGCCACCGCCGGTGGTATTACCCAGTGCCTGGCTGGCACCAAGGATTTCTGTGGCTTCGCCTCACAGTTTATCCGCCATGAGTCCCTGACCCTTGAAAAACACTTCGGTGTCGGTCACAGGGGCTTGCAGGTATACGGCTACAAGGTGCTCAAGCCTGAAGCCGGTGCGCTATTGCCTGCTAAGAAGGCGTAACCGAACCCCGTCTGTCATTTGGCAGGCGGGTTTTCTTTTATTTGATGGTTCCGTAGCAGCCCTTGTCTATCAAGGGATCTGTATTTGATGGTTATTTGATAGGGAAATGTAATGGCTTTTAATCTGGACACCTGTCGCTCAAAAGACGAAATGGAAACCTTTGCCAAGGAGATGTTTGGCGTGGATCTGGATAAACGCAAAAAAATGGATGAGTTGAAAAAAGAGATCCAGCAATTGATTGCCGGTAAGGATGACACTGCCCCCCAGGTAGAAGCGGTTGATACCAAGGAGGTGAACTTTGTTAAAAACAGCAAGGGCGTCATCTTTCCGTATCACCCACAGCTCCATAAAAGGGTGGGTGTTGATCTGATGCCCTGTGATAAAAATGGTGATTAGTGTGGCTGCTAGTTTATGCTGGCAGCAATAACCTCAACTGATTCTATAGCAGTTTGATTTGTTCACAGGAAAACAAATTCTCCTGAGATATTGCAGAAGGACATAACGGTTGGGAGTCTATAACGGGTTCAGGCTCAATGATTATGTTCGATATTGCCTCAACCGCTTTCATACTTTTCAGCTCATGTCTGTAGCAAGCAAGTTCATCTCTGTATTGATCAAGTTCAGAGAGAATGTGCTGATTCTGTCTAAAAACTTCATAGATTAAAAAGCTGTTATTGGGTACTGACATTGCTGCTTTATTTGCTTTTTCGATGTTAGCGTCAGCAGAAACAAGCGCTTCATAAAGGGCATTATTGGTCATGATTCCACCCATAAAATTTAGACGGTAGTGCCGTAGTCATGAGTATAGATGGTTTCAATGGAATACAACGATGAATGTCATTGCCATTATCAAGCGCGTCCGCAAGTTGTTACAGGATAACGGTGCCAACATTAAACGCTGGTCAGATACTGACTTACTGGACTGTTTCAATGAAGCCCAGATTGCCGTGGTACAGAACCGCCCGGATACCTACTCCCAGGTGGTGACATTCCAGTGCCAGGACAAGGCAAGACAAACGGTACCCGCAGAAGCGTACCGGCTGATGGACGTGATTGATAATCTGGCAACAGGCCGGGCTGTCACCAAGACTGACCGCAGCACACTGGATGGACTGGTACCCAACTGGTCAACCACCAACGGTGCTGAGATAGAGCAGTTTATCTATGACGAAAAAAGCCCCGGTGTCTTCTATGTCTACCCGGTGCCGCCGGTCAATCACACTATCAATGTTCTGATCAGCCGCACTCCGGTGCCGGTGGCCATCAATGATTTCGACAACGATACCACCGATATTGAGCTGGATATTGTCTGGCTCAACCCGCTGATCAATTACATGATGTTTCGTGCCTACATGACCGATGGGGAAACCGAAGGGAATCTGATGCAGGCACAAGGCTACCTGAAGATGTTTGCCAATGATCTGCAATTAAAGTGGAACGTGGATCTGATCTTCACCCAGTCGATGCAGGGGGACAGCAATGGCAATTAAGCTGGAGCGTTACTTTTCCCGTATCCGTCCCCATGTCACTGGCTGCCCGGATATCACTATCAGAGAAACATTGATACTGGTACTCAGGGATATCTGCCAGCGGGTGAATGTCTGGACGTTAAAGGATGAACTCTATCTGGTCAAAGGGATCAGGGAATATGAATTGCTGGTGCCGGATCAGTCTGAAATCGCCACCATCCAGGCTCTGAGGGATGGTGAGCACTGCCTGCACTTCAAGGATGACACCGGTAATAAAATTCGGCTCGATACTGCCCCGGATACCAGTCGCTTATGCCAACTGGAAGCCACCCTGAAACCCGTTATTGATGCCACTGAAATCCCTGAAGCCATCTATGCCGAAACCGCCGACTATGCCCCCTGGGGTGTACTGGCTGATCTGCAAATGATGGAGGACAAGAGCTGGACGAATCCCGGCCAGGCCAATGTGAACTATCAGCGGTATGAGAGAACCCTTTTTCGCAAACGACTGAGGGCGCTTACCGGCAACAGTGGCGTCTCCCAAAAAGTGACCCGAAAACGCTTTGTGTAGAAAACGGTTGAAACCATGTACCCAGGAGCAGATATGACCCGGCTATTTCAGGAGGAGGTGTTTGTAGGGGACTCCATTGAGCGGATGGTTCAGGTGAAACAACAGGGCGCTCCGGTGGATATCAGTCAGCAGAGCTGGACGCTGATGATAAAGGATCACCCCCACCAGAGTGATGATGAGTGTTTTTATTCAGCCAGCCTTTTGCCTTATGACACCGGCCTTGGCGATGGCAAAGGGGTCTTTGCAGTGCCTTATGACCTGACTGAAAAAATGGAACCGAGGGTTTACTGGTTTGTGGTCAGGGTGACAGACGATTCAGCAGCAATTGATACCCGCAAGACAGTTTTAGTGGAACCGGTACGGATGGTGGTGAAATGACAACGGATACTGATCTGACACTGGAGTTGATTGGCGCAGGTGTTCCCGGCCCCAAAGGTGAACCCGGCAAGGGCATTACCAACATTGCCCGTACCGCAGGGGATGGCTCACCGGGCACCGTTGATACGTACACTATTACCTTTGATGACAACGCCACCACCACCTTTGATATACGCCACGGTGATGCCGGTCCACAAGGGATTCAGGGGGAACAGGGATTACAAGGAACCCAAGGCCCACAGGGAGAACAGGGTATACAGGGTATCAGTGGCGAAAAAGGTGTTCAGGGCGACCAGGGATTACAGGGTGAAAAAGGCGACAGGGGTATCGGTATTAGCTCAATTGCCCGCACTGCTGGCGATGGCTCACCTGGCACAACGGACACCTACACCATCACGTTTGTTGATGGAGCGACTACCACCTTTGATGTACGACACGGTGATCAAGGGCCACAAGGTGTTGAAGGGCCAAAAGGTGATCAGGGTATTCAAGGGCTTCAGGGACTGAAAGGCGACCAGGGACCACAAGGTTTACAGGGACCAGCGGGTAATGATGGACCGCAGGGGTTGCAAGGGCCACAGGGGGAGCAAGGATCACAGGGCATTCAGGGTGAGCAAGGGCCAAAGGGTGATGGCCTGACGGTTCATGCTTCCGGGACGCTGGCCGGGCGAGATGCTTACGATGCTGAAGTCAAAGGATTCACCTATCTGGTTAACGACACGGGCATGCTGTATTTGAAGAGCAGTGATACCGTTGCTGACTGGGATAATGGCACCGCCTTTAAGGGTGAAAGAGGCGATAAAGGTGATCAGGGTGAACAAGGTGTGCAGGGCATTCAGGGACCGCAAGGGTTACAGGGACCACAGGGGTTAAAAGGCGATACCGGAGAACAGGGTGTTCAAGGTATTCAGGGAGAACAGGGCGATCAAGGTGCTCAGGGCAATCCGGGGGCAGATGGCAAAAGTGCCTATCAGGTGTGGATTGATCTGGGTAACAGTGGCACTGAAACTGATTTTCTCAACACCTTTAAAGGCGACCAGGGACCACAAGGTGAGCAAGGGCCGCAAGGACTACAAGGTCCACAGGGTGAAACCGGTGCGGCTGGTGCCGATGGCGCAAATGGTAGCAATGGTGCAGACGGTAAGGGTATCAGCTCGATAGCCCGTACCAATGGCGATGGTTCGGCGGGTACCACCGACACCTATACCATTACAATGACTGATAACAGTACCACCACTTTTCCGGTCACACATGGACAGGATGCCTCCGCCAGTGCCGTTTTGCCTGATCAGACCGGACAGGCAGGCAAACTGTTAGGTACAGATGGCACCAACCCCATTTGGGAAGCGGTGGATCTGACCGCACTCACCAGCCGCCTGGATAATCTGGAAAATGGCCTTAATAGCTGGGTGGAAAAATCAAAGATAGCCAACTCGTCTTACAACGGTTTTGGAAGCAGTGTAACCATTAGTGCCGATGGCCTGATTATGGCGTTTGGTACACCGGATGTCTCTATGGGACTCGTTCAGATTCACCATCGAGGAAAAGTGCATTCAAGCTGGGGGGCTGCACAGGAAAATTTATTTGTAGGTTCGATAGGTGACAAGTTTGGTAGCGGCCTCGCGTTGAGTCATGACGGCAATACGCTGGTTATTGGCGCAAGAGAGGCAAATAAAATTTATGTCTACACCCGTAACGGCAGTAACTGGACGCAGCAGCAGGTTATTGCATCGGAGGAAACGGGCAATGCGGGCGTTTCTGTGGCTATCAATGGTGAAGGCACCCGCTTTGTTGTTGGAGCCAATGAATACCAGTCCAATAAAGGGGCAGCCATCGTTTATGATCTGGACAATGGCACATGGTCAAAAACCCAGGTTGTCACCCCTTCTGATACAGCGTCTTATGACCGCTTTGGTGCTTGTGTATCCATGAGTGCTGATGGACAGACGATTACGGCCAGTTCTAACAAAGTGAATGGCAAGGTTTATCTGTTCACCCTGAATAATGGCACCTGGACAGAAACGCATAAATTCAGCGGCAGGGATGTGCAGTATGATTTTTTTGGCAGTAAGTCAGCAGTAAGTGCTGATGGCAAAACAGTAATTGCCAGTGGTAATCAGGGGCGAGCGTATCTGTTTCAGCAATTTAATTCCGTATGGTCACTCACAACGATTGAAGGGGTTTATTCTTATAGCTCCGGTGTAGCGATCAGTGACGATGGTAATACCGTCTTGATCGGTGCTCACTATGATGATGTAAAAGGCAATAATGCCGGTACTGCTTTCATTTACACGGTTGCTACCGGGCAATTGCAGCGACTGGATGTTGCAACACCCGTTTCGGGAGGGTTTCTGGGTGCCAGTGTTGAACTGAGTGCCGCCGGTAATATTGCTTTGGTGGTCGCTAACGGTAAATCCAGCTCAAGCGATGGTGTCTTTACCTTTCATCTTGAGCCAACGGCGTAACAGGACGAAGGGGAGTCAAGCATTTTGTAGAATGATAACCAGCAGATAGCCCGTCAAAGTAAAAACCCGGCTGCCGCAAACAGTCGGGTTTTTTGTTCAACCCCTTCGGTACAAAGGATTGAACCCTTGTTAAAGGATAACAAAACCCGTTTTAAACTGCACTTGTTAAAAGGACTGGAAATGGAAGCACCAACCAGCAGGCCACTGGTTCATTACATCGGCATCTCATTGGTTATTTGTGCAGCCGCTTTTCTGATTAACAGTCTTGCGGATGCCGGGGTGTTTAACTGATGCGAATGCACCTCAGTGGATTTGGCGGCGAGCTGCCCCGATTGGACGCTACCGCTTTGCCTGATAGCAGTGCCACGGTTGCCCGCAATGTGGATCTGGATAATGGGGTACTGGCTCCAATGAAAGGGCTGGCGATTGTCAAAGCACCGACTCAGGCTGGTGTGCTGCAAACCCTTTATCGTTATAACCCCACCCCCGGTGATGATCATTCCGGCCACTGGTTTGAGTGGGTTGATACTGTGGATATCTGTCCTGCACCTATCCGTAGCAATAACCAGGCCATTGTCTGCTATACCGGCGACCTTTATCCCAGAGTGACCGACAGGGATATCGCCACGGGTGTTGGCATTTTGCCAGCCCATAGTTACCGCCTGGGTGTTCCTGCCCCTGCTTTTGTAGTGGAAGCACAGGCTGGTGAGGGTGGCGATGGTGATCCGGCCTATCAGTTTGAACGGGATTATGTAGTCACTCAGGTTTGTCAGTTAGGTGGCTTGTTGATGGAAGGTCCACCCTCCAATCCCTCCACCGTGCTCACCCTGTCCAGTGGACAAACTGTGAATATCAGTGGCATTGCTGGCATTCCAACCGGCAACTATAACCTCCATTCAAAACGACTCTACCGGCGACGGGTGTCCAATGGTCAGGGCAGTTATCAACTGGTGGCAGAGCTGCCTGCCGGTCAGGGCACGTTTACAGATAATCTGGATGACAGCCTAATACCTGGCGATGACCTGTTATCCCAGAACTGGTATCCACCGCCGGATACCCTGCACAGTATCGGCGCACTGCCTAATGGCTTGCTCTATGGGGCAGACGGTAATGATGTGCTGGTCAGTGAAGCCTATCGAATTCATGCCTGGAACCCTTTTGCCCGTTACCCCTGTAACTACCCGGTGATCGGTGTCGGCCAGGTGGGTAATACCATTGTCGCTGTCACCGCTGAGAACCCGTTTATTATCAGCGGTATCAACCCCACTGCCATGAGTGCCACTGAGGTCAAGATAGGTCAGGGTTGTCTATCAAAACAGTCCATTGTTTCAGGGCCGTTTGGGGTCGCCTATGCCAGCCCTGATGGTATTGTGGTAGCCAATGGCCAGAGTGTGGGCGTGGTATCAGACAACGTGTTCAGCCGGGAACAATGGCGGGATCTGAACCCCCCTTCCATTGTCGCCAGTCATCTCGACAACCGGTATATCTTCAGTTACACCAAAGTTAATGGTGAGTCCGGTGGCTATATCTTTGACCCGAAAAGTCCGCAAGCGGGTCTGATCCATTTTGATCAGCCGTTCAGTGCCGCCTATAAGGACGGTCTGGCCGATGGCCTGTTTATTTTTGCCGGTGGTCAGATCCAGCGGTTTGAAGCAGGTAATGATTTAACCTATCTCTGGCGTAGTAAAATCTGGAACACTCGCCCCCGGTCATTTGGTTGCGCCCGGATAGAAGCGGCCAGCTATAACAACCTCACCTTTACCCTGTACCGGGATGGCCAGCAGGTGATGAGTGAACTGATCACCAGTGACCGGGCGTTTCGTCTGCCTGCCGGTCGTGGCAGTCAATGGCAGTGTGAAATCAGTGGTACCGATACCGTGTATAGCGTCACCGTTGCTGACAGCATGACGGAGCTTTGAAAAATCAAATAATTGTATTTTTTCAATATTTTTTATTAAAAATTTTCCTTTTTAGACTATATTTTATTTGTTAATTAACAAGAGGAGGTGACTATTTCTTCTTTTTATTTACTAGAAATTCGTTGTTTACTTTCCCATATTGCCATTGATCTTTGATTGTTAAAGATTATGCTTTTTTAATGATAAGCCCAATAAGCTAAGGGTTTTAGTGTATCTATAACACTGAGATCAACAAAACGAACTGGATATTTAAAATGTTTCTTTTTAAATCATACAAGAGCTTGCTGTTGATTTGTTTTTTAGCGCTTGCTGCAAATTCATATGCTTATCAACAAACAGTTAAAATACGATTGCAAATTGATCCAAGAGCAGAGCAGTCAGCATTAGGTTTTTATGAGGATAGTGAAAGCTTAAAGCTAAGAGCTGTTCCAAGTGGTTTTTTAGGTGTAAAGCCAATTTATTTAGAAAGGGTGAAAGAAAGTAATGATACTGGTCAACATCAAGACGTTGAACAAACAGACGCTGATAGTACCAGTAGTGATGATGAAGAAACTATTATCTATACGGCTTGCTTTACTGTTGATAGTGATTTGCTAAATAAATTAGCCCAACCAATTAACCCAGAAGCTAAATATCAAGAACAGGCAAAGCATGCATTAACTTTAGTGAGGATATTTGCTGCTAATTTTCATGAAGTAAAACAAACTGGCGATAGTGACCGAGAAGCACTTATGAGTCCAAACACAGGGGATATACCTGGTTTAATTACAGGAGCCCATTTTTTAAGAAGCCTTTTCACAGAGGAAGACACATTAAATAAAAAAGCAAATATAGTCATTGAGATGGAAGTTGATCGTGAGGGTGGAGCAGGTTTTCCTCTTGCTAAAACAACGTTTTCTTTAGATGCTGAGAAGCAAGAAATTCAAGTAAGTTATGATGATGCGAAAAATTATTTTCAATATGGTGTTGGGGGAAATAAATCTCATCAGTTAAGAACAAATTTTAATAACGGTACAGTTGTAAATGATGAGTATATCATAAATGGATTTATGAGATTGGTGGTACCAGGACCATGTATTGCAGACAGCAAAGATAAATAAATTATTTGCAGAGTTTAAATCAATCATAATATAGAAGTATGGGGGTATTTGAAAAATGACATGTTAAGTCAATTAGTGCCGCTTTTTAAAGAATGAAGTTTCTGGAGTTTGCCCCCGAGTCTCTATTCAAAAAAAGCGGTTGGCCGAAGACCCATTAGATCGGCGAGAAACTTGCTTGCTTACAGTCGATAGTCGATCTAATGGGATTTTTTACCCCTATATAAAAATAATTTCTTAGCCAGTTAGGATAATAATCTAATGGGAACTTTTCGTGTCCCCGGCCTCATTGACCCACCCGTTTCAACCACAGAAGATTTTACCCTGCAACAGTGGATGAGCCAGGTAACGGAGATACTGCGACTCACTACCGGGCAACAAGGGAGTCCCGGTCAGGCATTTGTCAGCTTTAATGATATGGTGGCCGCCGGTATTTTCACTCCCACTACTGGCACCACTGAAACTGGAGATATTGGTGGGGGCAATTTCACTTCCGGTGGAAGTGATGTTGTTGACCTGACCCCACCGGCCATGCCCCAGAATGTTCATGTGGAAAATGGTTTTGCCATTATCTATGTTCGCTTTGATTACCCGACCTTTGAGTATCCCAGCCATGCGGAGATATGGCGCAGTGCCACCAACGTGCGCGATGACGCGGTACTGATTGGCACCACCGGATCTGGCCAGTACCCGGATAATGTCGGTACAGACGATAGCCGCTATTACTACTGGGTCAGACTGGTGAAGACCATCGGCAGCTATGTGATCTATGGCGGTTTCCACAGCAATATCCCGGTAGAGGGTCAGGCACAGGGACAACTGTCAGGGGCTGCTTTGGAACCGGGTACTGTCACCTATGAAAAACTGGCAGCCGGTGCGGTGACAGCAGACAAGATCAATGCCGGGACAGCGTTCATTAATGATCTGGGGGTTGAGGTGATATACAACCTGGGGGGAGATGAAGCCAATTACACCATGAAAATTGATCTGGTTAACGGGTATCTCCATATCAAATGAGCCGATCAATCTTTTGTGGTAAAGCGGGTAATAACCCACTGTTGCACATCGCCTCAACCGATGGTTTATCGCCGGAACAACTGACATCGGGTGTTCGTTCAGACACCCTTTTTCATAGCGACCTGCCCTATTTGATGGCTGACCGTTATGAGCTGCCACTGACCTATAGGGGGAATGTGGGGATTATGTACCCGGCCAAGGGTTATGGTACATACTCCAGGAAATGGTACAGGCTGACGTTACCCGGCAACATTAAAAATGCAATGGCCAGCCGGGTGTTTCTGTTGTTGATGAAGACAACCAGTGGACAAATACTTTCACCGGCCAGTACCCACTATTCATGGCAGAAAGAGTTTATAACAGATTATCCCGAAGTCTATCCCTACGGTATTTTTCACCAATACAATGCCCGGTTTATCGGTGACTTCAATCTGTCCTATGTTTTTCATAACTCGGCCATCAGTAACCCGGCACAAATACACAGTGCCCCTTCCTACTGGCCGTCAGTGTGGACGCCTTATCAATGGGCTGGCGTTAATGCCCAGACGGGAATGACGGCTAATCAGAACTATTTATCCATTTTTTCCAGCTATGATCTGGCCGGTATTATTATTGCGGTCTTTAACGTCGGCTACTCAGGCAGTTCGCTCAACTATATCAATCTGGTATCTGACAGTGACGATGTTTATTTAAGCAAAAACAGGTTCAGAATTGGCTCACTGGACTTATCTCAAAAAGCCTTTTTGAAAGACAATGATTTTTCAGCCAATGCGTATGCCGGTGATTCGCTTATTACCTCACCATCCCAGTATTCGCCAGGTTCCGTCTATGCACCCGGTTTTCTGACAAGCTCAGGCCACAGAGGATACGCCCGTCTTTCCGGTGGGCATGGCACGTCCCGGTGGGAAATGGATCTGGATAAGGGGATCATCAAGGCGTTTAAGGATGACGTGGGTTACGCCATCTTTGGTGGTGACTACGATGCCGGGAACAAGCTGCGTTATGGCCAGATCCGAAAATACGCATCGGCTGGTGTTGCTGACTATATCTCATCCACTTACGTTACCAAAACCTACCCGATAGGGAGTCAGTATGTTGGGAGTGTCGATGAACTGACCGGGATTTTTTGCATCCTTCCCAGTGACACTATTCTGATGGCGGGCCGGTCAGGGATAGACAGAAACAACCCCAGAGGTCAGGGGCGTTATGTCTGGTATCCGATGCAAAATGGTTTCAGTTCGGTCTATGTCCGGTTAAAACAGGGCATGGCTTACCCGGTGTTTTTTGCCGGTAATTTTTTGCAGTACAGCTCAAGTTATAACCAGTCTGTGAGTTCAGTGCAGTACGTCTATATCTCTGTATGGCTGGAGTATGGCAGTGATGGTTACTTGCGGATTAAAGCCCACTACCACTATGAGTCCTGGGGCTATGACATTTTTCAGGGGTTTGTTACATCTTACTGTGATATCCCCGCCAGCTCATTCCACTTTATCACCCTTCGATAGCAGACTATGAAAATAATAATCGCCACTGACCACCATGTGATGCCAGTGCTTGACCTTGCCCGTTGCATGGCCAAGGAAACCAGCACTTACCGTGAATTTGATTTTGATGAAGAAAAAGCCCGGCTCTTTATTACTGACCATGTAAACAATCCCGGTCGTCTGATGTTAGTAGCTCAAACCGATCAGGGTGAACTGGTGGGTGCCTTTCTGGCCACTGCCACTGAAACCTATTTTGGTCGGGATATCGTTACACAGGATGATGCCTTTTATGTGCTGCCAGAACATCGTGGCAAAGGCACTCTGGCACAGTTTCTGATGGCTTATCACCAGTGGGCTGAAACACTGAAGCCAAAATATATTTATCTGGGTGTGACGCTGGGTATTAATGATGAGCGCACCGTTGAGGCATTAAAGCAGGCTGGTTATGAACCCTTTGGCACCTTGTTACGGAGGACGGGCTAATGTGTGGAGGCGGTGGCAGCAGCAGTCAAACAGTATCAGCAGGACCGTATGAACGGGAGCTGGTAGCGATGGCCGAGCGTCGGCTGGGTGAGTACAACAGTCTTTATGTGCCACTGGAGAACCAGTTTCTTCAGGATACCCAGACAATGGGGAGTGATGCCTTTAAAACCAATATGGCTAACACGGCGATCAGCACTGCCCGCAGCCAGATCAATCCATTCCAGGTAAACGCCGGTGGGGGTGAAACCCAGATCACTAACCAGTATGCCGGTGGTTCCCAGGTGCTGGCCAAGGCCGCAGCAATGGCCGGTGGTGATGGCGTCCAGGCCGGTGAGGATATCTATACCGGCAGGATGCTGGAATATACCGGAGTGGGTCGAGGGCAGACCGGGATGGCCATGAACCAGTTTGGCCAGTCAGCCGGTAATGAAGCTGGATTTAATGCCGCCAAAAAACAGAGCGACCAGCTTGTAGATTCTTCCAGGTACAACGCTTTTGGTACAGCCGCCGGTATGGGCTTTGGGGCAGCAGCCAAGAAATATAACTGGTTTGAGGAATAAGGAGGCCGCTTATGTGTTTTGGAGGAGGTGGAGGCAGTGTCAGCCCGGACTATACGGTACAAAATCGCCAGGTGGCACTGGCCAGGCAACTGGAGTCTGATTACCAGAGCCGGTTTCTGCCCTACGAGCGACAACTGGTTAGCATGGCCACAGATAAAGGCCAGATCAGTGATTCGGTGAACAAATCAGCGGAGGTGGCCACCAATACCTATAACGCCAATTTCGGTCAGGCCGAACGACAACTGGCAGGTTTTGGCAAAACCCTGACCGCTGACCAGCAAGCGGCATTAAATGCCCAGCGTCAACGCGGTGGTAATTTTGCCCGGATGGGAGCCAGTGATTCTGCCCGGCAAAAAACCGCCAACCGTTTTGGCCAACTGCAAAGTTCCATGATGGCAATGGGTCGCAATGCCCAGAATCAGGGAGTGACCGGTATTAACCAGGCGGCCAGTATGGAGAACAACCGGAATATTACCAACCAGAATGTAGCCGCTAATAATGAAAGCGGTGGCTGGGGATTAGTCGGTACGGGACTGGGTATGGCTGCCATGTATGGCATGTCAATGATGTCAGATAAAAACAAGAAGCAGAATATCAAACCCCGCACTGATAAAGAGGATATGAACGACGCCCGCAGCTTTGACAACTATGAGTATGACTACAAGCCGGGACAGTCGGGAGGCCGGGCAGAGTTCGGTCATGTGGGTGGTATGGCTCAGGAGATGCCTGATTCCATGAGTGATGGCAAGCAGGTGGATATTGGCGATGCAACAATGGTGGCTTTTGGTGCGATCCGGGATATTGATAAACGGCTGCAACAACTGGAGAGCCTTCAGCCTATAAAGAGCCTTCAGCCTATAAAGAGCCGTCAGCCTATGGAGAGCAAGGGATGAGCAACTATAATGCCTTTGGCACAGGGTTACTGCAAGGTATTCAAGCGATCAACAGTATCCATGACCGTCAACACCGGGCTAAGGAGTACAAGGATAATAAAGCCTGGCGGGAAAAGATTTATGGTGATCAGCGCAGTGACCGGATGGATGATCTGGCATGGCGTGATCGTGTTTATGGTGACAAGCGCAGTGACCGTGCTGAAGACCTGGCACACCGAAACCGCCTTTATGCTGATAGCCGCAGTAACCGTAGTCAGGATCTTGCCTGGCGTCAGCAAGTTTATAAGGACACCCTAGCTCACCGTGACCGTCAGTTTGGACTCACGAAAGCGACCACTGATGCCCGTAACAAACTCTATGGTATTCAGGGGGAATACTATAAGAAGCGGGGAGCAAACAGCGGGAACAAAAGTGGCGATAAGCTGAATCAGAATCACCGCCAACAGATTATTGGTTCAGCACTTAATGCTATAAAAAATCGCCCGGAATTATGGGATAGCCGGATTAAACCCGCACTGATTCAGGGATTGAATCAGAGTCATGGTCAGCAGATAGGCCAGGGTAAGCATCTGGTGGATCTGCAACCCACCCCGGATGGTAAAGGTGTGGTGCCAATCCTGTCAGTGGATGATGGTCAGGGCAGTCAATACCTGGCTCCCCTATCGCAACAGCGATCCAGTGATCCCAATGACCCGGCTGTAGCCGTGCCCGGTGATCTGCTGGTCGATATGTTGATGGATGCAGAAGATGATACCGCTTTGCGGCTATTGCAAGGTGAGCTGCAAGCATTAACACCGGCCAAGTCCAAAGATGGCAACCCATTCCCCTGGAAGCTGGAGCGGGTGAAAGGGGTCAGCCCCGAAGGTGATCCTATTGAGTACACTATACGCCGGTGGCCGGATGGTCGTGAGGAAACACTGGAATTGAATGATGCCGGTCAGGTGATACCACCGACAGGCGTGGATCAGGGTGGAGGGGATGCATTGAACCAGGCTCTGGATGGGTGGAACCCGAATCCTGAAGCAGTAAACCAGCAGCCTGCACCACCACCGCCTCCTGTTGTAAGAAAGTAATTTTTAGTAAATATTCATATAAATATATTATGTTTATTCTTAAAATTTATCACCTTAACGTAAGCGGTTGTTGGAGGTTAACTTCTTTCTTCCAGCAACCGCTTACATTTAATCTAGAGAGTCACTTATAACTCAGGTTAACTAACTGATATTAAAGTGATTTTCTTTTTCATTCTATAATTTGCATTGCCATAAATAACGGCGATAGAACTTTTTTATAAAAAAACAATCAAATAAGGTTAATTTAAAATAAAAAAAGGATGATAAGGTATGGATGTATTAAAAAAAATAATTTTAACTTGCGGTTTTTTCTTTTCCTTCGTTTGTTATGCAAACTCCCCTGAACTAGTGCAAGTAATACAAGAATTAAGAATTGAAATTGAAAAACTGGAGATACCTGAACAGTTTCGACCAAAAGAAACAAAGGATCTTTTTCAACAAATAGTATCAGAGTACGAACAACAAGCAGAAAAAAAAGATAAAGATGTAGCAATATTGGAAAATATGAAAAGAAGTATATATTTTACTTCTAGAGCTACCAATTTTGATAGACCAAAACCTGATTTTCCTGTATTCATGGGTATCGTAAATATCAACAGAAGTTGTGAATATATTTCTGAAGCAATAGCAATAGGTCATACTGGTATATATGAGTTTTTTCTCGATGCTTATGAGTTAATGGGGGATACCTATTTAAATATGGAAAGTTTGGATGAACAACAAAAAATAGAAAAAGAGCTATTACAGTTACAAGGCGAACTAGCTTATTTAGAAGCGGAAAAGGTTACATATCAATACGATATTGACAAGAAAAAAACAGACGCTAAAGGTGATTATGCAAAACAAAAATTATTAAAAAAAGGCGCAACAGTGGGAGTCGAAGCAGTATATGCAGGAGTGGAGGATAGCCTTAAAAACATTGATAATGAAATCAAAGAATTAAAAAGAGATATTTCAAAAATCAAACAAAAGCAACAATCCGTACATCAAGCAGAGAAAAGAAATGATACCAACCTGGCAGATGCTAAAGAATGGTTTCAAATATTGCGAGGCATAACACGCACAAAAGAAAAAAAATCAATAAATGTTGGTGAGTTTAAACGCAAAAGCTTTCCAGTATCAGCTTTTCGTGTTCCAGCGCATTTATATCCGCAAACAACCTGGGTTGATTATAAGACCTACAAAGACCAAGTCGATAATGGTTTATGGTCGAATGACTTCGATAAACCCTGGCGTGCAGTAATTTATTCAAGTAACGATCACTGTAAAACCTATATCCGAGAAAGGAATGATAATTCCTTGACCGAAGTTAATGATGCTCAAGTTCTCAAAGATGTATACTCTATTGAAGAACTAAGAAATGAAATAGGTCAGCATGAATCATGGAGAACTAGGCAAGTTCATTGGTTCTACTAGACGTTATATCAAATTTGTTGGCTAACTAATGCCATAATGTAAGCGATTGGTCAAATACATTCTGTTAACCAATCGCTTACACTTTAAAGGCTGTACGGAAACTATATAAGCCTCCTAGACATATTCGCTCTTTTATCTTTGCCCCCACCTTTAAAACCCAGCCATCAATCAAGGAAGACTGATGCTTAAATTCAAGGACTTTGCTAATACTCAGGAGTATCAGCAAGCAGACCCGGCTGCCCGTCTGGAAATGCGCCGGGCTTACTTTGATACCCAGATCAGACCCCGTATTCCAGCCCGTCATGTAGACACCCAATGGCAACAGTTTGACCAGGCTACCGGTGAGCTGGGTAATCCGACTCAGGGCTATGGTGGTGATTTACTCGATGCAACACAGCAGGGTTTCTACGGTGGTATAGCAGATCTGGCCAGTGGTGTGGACTATCTGGCCGGTGGTGATGGTGAGAATGCAGTAGCTGATTATTTCCGGGGTAAGGCCGATGAGCAGTGGCAGGATATGTCACCGGCTGGCCGGGAAGCGATGCAGGGGTTTGGTGTTGAGGAGAAGCCGGACAGTTTCACCGGATACGGTCTGACCGATACCAGTACTAAAGGTGGTTTTGGTTTACAGTTGGCGTCAGCAGCCGGATCGTTTGGCCCTTCTATTATCCCCGGTGGCTTATTGGCTCGTGTGTTAGGCTGGGGAGCCAAGGGTAAGCGGGCTTATGATCTGGCAGACAAGACCAAAAAGATCAAAACCGTGGATGACGCCCGTCGTGTTAAAAAGCTCAGTGATCGCATCGACCAGACAGCCTTTGCCACCGGCTATGGTGTTACCGGTGGAGCCATGATCGGTGGCGGTGCCGTTGAACAGACCAAACAGTTAGTCCTGAATTCCGGTTATGAAGACCTGAAAGACCTGCCCCGGTTTCAGGCACTCTACCGCCAGGAGTATGAGGCTGCCGGTGGTGGTGATACCCGTGCGCCTTTTGAACGTGCCAGGGGACTGTTAGCCGCTGAAGCCGCCGAAGAAGCCTTTGCCCCGGCTGCCGGTGTTGGTGCGTTATCAATGGGCGTCGCCGGTCCTCTATTGGATAAGGTTGGTCGGGGAATGGGGGCTACCACTCGCCCTGGCAATGCTGCTAAGGGCACTGTAGTTGAAGGCACTCAGGAATTCACCGAAGGCGCGGGTCAGCAGATTGCCAGCAACCTTGGTCAGCAAAGTATTGGCATGGAAGTGGATACCACCCAGGGGGCAATGGCTCAAGGTCTGTCCGGTGCCATTGTCGGTGGTCCGGTAGGTGCTGTTGTTGGTGGAGTCCCTACCCCTCAGGGACGACCGGATCAGACACAACTTCAGCAGGGACTGACGGATCTGCATAGCCAGCGCCAGACCTTGCAGGAGCAGATGAGCCGACCCGATGCTGACAGTGTCACCCTGACGGGCTTGTTGCGGGATAATGCTATCGCTATCGCCGAGGCTGAAGCTTTGCTCCAGAGCCATCAGCGCATAGAAAGCCGTCAGCCTATAGAGAGCCGTGAGTCAGCACCAATGGATGAGGCGGTGGATCTGCCACCAGAAGTCCAACCGCAAACCCCGCTGGCACTGGAACACCAACCCGAGCCGTTTTACACCGACAGCCAGGGCAATACTGGCAGTGATCTTCAGCAGCTTCGCACTGAAAGCACCCGCCAGCAACACCCGGACTATCCCCAGTACACCGGTGATGAAGAGAGTGATCTGCAAACCTATACCGGTCGGGTCAGTGGTCTGAAAAAAATCCTGCGTGATTTTCAGTGGAAGCCGGAAGATAAAGCCCAGCGTCAGCAACTCCGCAAGATTGTCGATGAACGGCGCAAGCTGGAGAAGCAGTCACGGGAGCTGGCAGCGAAACAGAAACAACTCCCAGGGACGGGAGGAATCCCACAAAGCGCCGGGAGCGCGACTGGGACAAATGATGCTACCAACCCCGCTCTGAAAGGTGAACGGGAACGTCGCCAACAACCCCAGCCTTATACCCCGGTCAATATTATTGAAAAGCTTCAGGCGGCCAAAGTCGCCTATGACAGCAACCGGGTTGAGGATTTCAATCAGGCAGTGGCGGAGATTCATGCCGCTAATATGGCCGAGCGGGAAAAACTACAGACGGCTGAGTATGAATTGTCAGGCAAAGGGGTGGATAGTCGTAGTAAGAACCCGGCTTACCGGGAGTACATGGGAGCCGTGGCCGATGACGTTACCCAAAACCAGATCCAGGATAAGCGAGCCAGCCTGAAACTCCAGGACGATGACAGCCTGATACCGGCTATCGGAAAACTGGGGGGGCTGGATCTGGCCAGTGTTGAGGGCGGTGTTGCTGAGTCAATGGATGCCCATATTAAAAGTAACAGGCTGGGATTGAAGGGCAAGTACCTGAAGAAAAGCCGGGGGATCACCCTGGATGATATGGGCAGGCGACTGGCCGAGGTGGGTTATACCGTCAATGGCCGGGAGATGACTGGCCATGAAGTGAGTGATGCCATTGAAGCTGAAATTGCCGGTCGGCCTTTCTTCAGTGATGCCCGCTCGGATTACGGGGATCTGTATCGGGATGAGCTGCAAGGAGCCGCAGGAGCCAGTAACCGCACTGCCCCGGCTATCCGGGCAGCCCTCAATGGTGAGCCATTAAGTGGTGAACAGCGCAATGAGCTGGCACGGGTGCTGGAGAGTGCCGAGGTTGATCCTCACTTTGACCGGCCTGACTATCTGAGCCAGGAAGAAGCCGCCATTGACCAGGCACGGCAGGACAATGCCCTGACTGATGACTGGTATGACCGGTATGAGCCGGAAGCCTTGAGCTATGCTGATAATGAGACTGAATTAAATGGAGAGGCTTTCAGTGGAACGGACTGGAAGGAAATCAATGAGCAACGGCTGTTAGATGATGCAGCCACCCATGAGCAGGAGCTGAATTATGAAGAAAGGCCGGACGATAACAGACGAGCAGGCCAAAGCCTACGCCAAAGCTCTCAACGAATGGGAGAGGAAAACCGGCAGGAGCGCCCTGAAAGCGAAAAACAAAGTCGTGGCCTTTCCAGGCAAGAAGCGGAAAAAGAGCTAACCCCCAGCGAGACACCAGCCACTGATAATGAACCCTCAGACGCCCAGAAAGAAGCCGGTAACTATAAGAAAGAACACGTCAAAATTCATGGACTGGATATCAGTCTTGAGAACCTGAAAGGCTCTACCCGTTCCGGCACTGACCCAGATGGTAATGATTGGTCAGTTAAGATGCAGCACCATTACGGCTATATCAAACGGACGGAAGGGGCAGACGGTGATCAGGTAGATGTCTTTGTTGGTGACAACCAGGACAGTGAAAAAGTCTTTATCGTTGATCAAGTCAACAAAGATGGTTCTTTTGATGAGCATAAGGTGATGTTGGGCTTTAATACCCGGCGATCAGCTATTGCCGGTTATAAATCCAACTACGACAAAGGCTGGCCTGTTGGTGAAGTGACAGAGCTAAGTATTGAAGATTTCAAGCAGTGGTTAAAAACAGGTGATACCCGTAAGCCTGTTGCCAAGCAAAAGCCAGAGAAAAAATCCAGTCAAAAAAAATCTGAAAAAAACGATATAAAAAAATCTGAAAAAAAATTAAATAAAAAAAACGCAGAAAAAATTGAGGATTTTGGTGAAAAGATTGGCGGTGCCAGAAAGGATCTGTGGCAAAGCTTCCATGATGCCCTGACCAGTGATGTGGATGTGGCTGCCTTGCCCCTGAGTAAATCATTTCCTGAGCCGGATTATGTGAAGTTGGCGGAGGCTGGTGCCAATCGTAAAGCCCTAGCCGTCATTGCTGCACTGAGAGGTGAGATCCCCAGTAAACCCCGCAAGAGTTGGAAACTGAAAACCTGGGCAGAAAATGTAGAGGCCGCCCGGCGTATTGCTGAACTATTGGTCAGCGGTAAGATGGATGTGGATAAGGTGCTGGAGCTGATGAATACGCCTGAATATCAGTTTGGCACTATTGTCCGTACCGTGGAGGTGTTGGCTAAAGTTGACCCTGTTCACCTGAAGGCCGCCGGGAAATACCGGATCAGTGCCGGTTCATTCAGTCTCTTTAATGGTGAGAAACGCAACCCCGGTGTGCCGCTTTATTACCTGAGTGAAGCCAATGGCCGCCGGACTATCTATTCTGTATCGTCTGAAAATCTGGATGAGCTGATTCAGCCGGCCCTTGATTATATCAACAAGCAAGTGACCCAGGAGAAAAGCACCGGACGCCAGACCCGCTTTGATGTGTTCAGCACCCGTGGGGAGAAAAACTATTGGGTGGGCAAGAAACTGGGGCCGGGTAAATTTATTGAACTGAAAAGCGGTTTTACCGTCGTTGGTGAAGCCCGTGCCTTTATTGAGAACAATCAGCAGTGGCTGGAAGATGAGCTGAAAAAGAAAAAGGATGTGCCAGCCCACCGTCGTGAAACCAATAATGAGCGAACCGGAGAGGATTATCGCAAGGGAAAAGACATTACCCCGGAAGATTTCAGTAAAGCCTTTGGTTTCCGAGGTGTGGAGTTTGGTAACTGGGTAGAGCAGGACCGTCGCCAGCATGACCTGAACCGGGCTTATGATGCCCTCCATGATCTGGCTAACCTGATTAATGTACCGACTCAGGCACTGTCCCTTAACGGTGAGCTGGGACTGGCTTTTGGTGCAAGGGGTAAAGGGGGAAAGCGCCCAGCCGCTGCCCACTATGAGCCGGGTAAAGTGGTTATCAACCTGACCAAGAACAATGGTCCGGGCAGTCTTGCCCATGAGTGGTGGCATTCACTGGATAACTATTTCTCCCGCACCGGGGGCGACCGTTCAGGCTTTTTCAGTGAGTTTCCTTCGACGCTGAACGGTGATGTTCGCCAGGAACTGGCCACGGCCTTTAAGGATGTCACCAAAGCTATCCGCAAGACCGGCCTACCGGATCGTTCCGGTAAACTGGATAACACCCGCAGTAAAAACTACTGGTCCACCATGCTGGAAATGACCGCTCGCACCTTTGAGCATTATGTCATTCACAAGCTGGATGCCAGTGGCTACCAGAATGACTACCTGGCCAATATCACTGATGAATCTGTCTATGAAGTACTGGGTGAATCGGATCGTTACCCCTACCTGTCAAATAATGAGCTGGAAACGGTCGCCAAAACCTTTGATGACCTGTTCAAAACCATCAAGCACCGCACCACGGATAAAGGTGTCCAGCTTTATCGCTATCGCACGACACCGGCCAAAGGTCTGAAGCGTGACCCGTTAAGGCTGAAACTGGCACCGCTGGAAAAGAAACTGGGCGTACCGGTTCAGGTACTGCAATCAGAAAGCCAGCTCCCCCTGGATCTGTACCGGGATGTGCGCCGACATAAAGCGGAAGGCCGGGTACGGGGACTCTATGACCCAAAGACCGCACAGGCATTTGTGGTGGCGGATAACCTGGACAGTGTTGAGGATGCTGCCCGCACGGTGCTCCATGAAGTGGTGGGGCATCATGGTGTAAGACAGGTGGCTGGTAAGCGGTTGGATACCCTGCTGGATCAGGTGTACCGGGATATGTCGGAGGGGTTAAAGAAGGCCCTGCAAAAAAGGTATAGAAGGCAGTTACAGGGCAAAACCTTACATCTACAACAACGAATTATAGCAGAAGAATATCTGGCACACCTGGCGGAACGGAACCCCAAAAACACCTGGGTTCAGAAAGTGGTTTCCATTATCCGTAATGCCTTGCGCCGATTGTTCCCTTCCATTCAATGGCGGCCTGAAGATGCGGTTGAATTGTTGGCGGCTGGACGTCGCCGGTTGAAACAAAATCATAAGGGGGTCACAGATCGTGACCCCCGTTACCGGGACTCAGGCCAGGCTGATCCTTTCTATTCTGCCGTGGAACGTGCGGCGGCTGCCGTCAAACAGGAAAAGGCACCGGGCAAAAGCTGGCTCAATGCCATCAAGAAGATGCCCCATGTCACCGATGAGGAGATTCAGTGGATGGGGCTGGACCTGTTTCTGAATCACCAGAAGGGTTCAGTGACACGGGATCAGGTGCTTGATTATATCCGAGCGAATCGGATTGAAGTGAAGGAGGTGAAGTACGGTAGCTCTGATGAGGATCGTGACCAGGCGGAGAAAACCTACCGGGAACAGTGGATCAAGGATGCCACTGAAGATATGGATTTTAGCCAGACCAACGATTATGTCCACTTAGGCGCATGGGATGATTTACTGGATGAGCACCGGAACAAGCTGTGGGAAAGTAACCGGGACTATTACGAAGAAAGCCTGCGGGAAGAACTGGAGGCAGGCACCCATGAGGATCAGAATGATTACATGGATGAAGACGGTAATATCAATGATGATGCTGTATTCCAGTATGCCGCAGAACAGGCCAACTTTTACAATGAAGACCTGAGTAATGAGGAGGTGTTTAAATCCATCCCGGAGGAAGAACGTCAGAGCTATGCTGAAGAACTCTATGATCAGTACGGGTTTGATGAATTTGAAAGCCAGTACCTGGATAAGCATGAAACCCGGCATAAGAGTTACAGCACCGACGGCGGGGATGACTATCAGGAGTTACTGTTCACCCTGCCGGATAATGAAATCTGGTATCCCCGTCAGGCCGATGCCAGCGGTGCTTATGATATATCCCCTGCCGATCTGGAACACTTGAAGGCGGGTAAGATTCCAGAAAAACTGGCGTTGTCAGAAAAGGCGGGGCGGTGGCAGGCAGACATACTGATTCGGAGTGATGACAGCCCACAGGCGGCGGTGATGGGGCGTCAAACGTTGACTGATGGCCATGACAGTCGGGAGGATGCCATAGCCACAGTGATTGAAAAATACCAGAAACCCTATCAAAAACCTCAGCATCCATTTTACAACCGCCATCACTGGGATGAAGCCAATGTGCTGGCCTTTACCCGTTTCCAGACTTTCTATGACAGTGATAATAACAAGGTGCTGTTGATTGATGAAGTGCAGTCAGACTGGCACCAGCAGGGGCGGGAAACGGGGTATCAGTCCCCGGAACAAAAGCAGGCGATGGAAAAAGAATATGACCGTATAGATAACGAACGAAAAAAGATTGTTAGAAAAGAGCTGGAGAAATTAAAGGGGAAGACGTTTAAATATGAACCGATATGGACACCGACCCAAACAAAAGAGGTAAAAATAAAGGATGCATTAGATGGGTGGTTAAACAGTGAACTACCAACAAACACTTTACAAGAAAAGATTCGGGAACAGGCTATTCAAGCCATCCATCAATTAAACCCGCATACCCAGTTAGACTTTTTAACATCCGACCTGAATGCAATGAGCGAAAAACTCAGGGATTATGATAATCGTCCGAGCGACGCCCCCCTGAAACAGAACTGGCCTAATATGGTGATGAAACGGATGTTACGCCATGCGGCTGAAAATGGCTTTGATAAGGTGGCATGGACGACGGGTGGGCAGCAGGTGATGCGTTATGGATCAGGGCAGCACCTAAAGGCTATTGAGATAAGCCCCCTCCTGTCTCTTGATGGCCAAGAGATTAGTGAATATAGCTTGACGATAAAAACCCATGATGGTCAGGAGGTCAATAAAGTAATTGAAGCAGACTATTTGGAAGACAGTATTGGCAACAGGCTTGCCGGTGAGATTCGCCAGAAAAAGCAGGAGCATTTGAGCGCACTGATTGGCACAGTGCCAAGGTTTGACCTGGAAGAAGACAAGGGACACTTTCAGGTATATGTGGGTAGTGATGGCTCAATTATCGAAGGATCACCTGCTGAAGTAGAGCGAGATCTTTTGGAAATTCGCAAAGATTATGCCCGTGATGCGGTGGTGATTAAAAAGGACAACCTGGATGAAGTGGTCGGCGGTGACGGCATGGCCGCCTTCTACGACAACCGGCTGGTGAACTACATCAAGAAGTACACCAAAAAATGGGGTGGTAAAGTCGGCAAGACAGAACTGGACACCAGTGGTGATAGTCAGGTGTTCTGGTCAGTACCGGTGACGGACAAGATGAAAGAGTCCGTACTTAAAGATGGCCAGCCATTGTTTGCGTTGAAGGATAAAAACCGTTCTGACGATAACACCCGCTATGCCCTGAAATCCGATCTCCCCGATGAGGTGGAGGCAGTCATGAATGCCATCCACGGAGGGATCGGCAAGCGTCGCAAAGGCTGGGGTGATCGGGTGAAAAACTGGCTGAAGGAGCACCCGGCGGTAGGCACTAAGAAGGGCTGGAAACAGGGAATTCTTGATAGCTTCCACTCCATTGCTGAAATGGAACGGGATGCTAATGAAGGCAACCTGATGGAAGCGGCACAGTCTGCCTGGAAAGCGGCTCTGCGTACCAAGAACCTGGAGGGCGTCATGACCGCCGTGCTGGGTAAGGGTACACCCAGGCTGGACAATGGCAGTGTGGTGTTCCGTGAAAACAGCAAAGGGTTTCTGGATATCTTTGAACCGGTGGCAGAAAAAGGTGAGATCGAGCTGTGGGAAACCTGGGCTGCCAGTAAGCGGGCAATGCGATTGCTGAAAGAAGGCCGGGAGAATCTTTACACCCCGGAGCGGATCAAGACCATTCAGACCTATGTGGCTTCCATGCCGGGAATGGAACAGCGATTCCAAAAGGTCTTTGATGACTACCAGGCACTGAACAGTCAGGTACTGGACTTTGCAGAACAGGCCGGATTGATCGACAAGGAAGCCCGTAAACTTTGGGACACCGGTGACTATATTCCTTTCCATCGCGTCCATGAAGTGGCCGAGGGTGAAGGGGAGCAGATGCGACTATTCCGCAAGTCAGGACTGTCCGGCCAGAAAAGCGGGATCAAGCAATTGACCGGTGGTGTGGAAAAGATCAGTCCCCTGGAAGCCATGTTCAGGAATACCCAGTCATTGATTGATGCCAGCTTTAAAAATATCGCCATGCAGCGTATTGCCAAACTGGGTGAGGAAACCGGGGCTATGGAGAAAACCAATGCCAGTGTCCGGTTAAGTGCCGAGGATGTGAAGGCCAAACTGAAAGAGCTGGAGGTGGATACCAACGCACTGTCGCCTGAAGCCCTGAAGCGGTGGCAGAAACTGCTGGTGAAGTTTACCGATCTGGGCGAAGGCACTGTCACCGTATCAGAAGATGGCCAGACTTCCAGCTATCAGGTGAATGATCCCCTGTTACTGGCAGCCATTACTGACCTGGGTACTCAAAATATCCACTGGATGCTGAAGCTGCTATCTATTCCCAAACAAGTGCTGACCCAGCTTGTGACCGCTGATCCCGGCTTTATGGTGCGTAACCTGTTCAGGGATACCCTGTCCACCTGGATGACCGTTCACCCGGAGATCAATGGCAAAGCCCTGAAGATTAACCCGGTATCGGCTGCTATCCGTACCTTCAATAAGAAGATTGATAAAGACGACACCCGCTGGTCACTGATGATGGCCGGTGGCGGCAGTGGTGGGTTCTATGATATCCAGCCGGATAATATTCGTAAGAAGCTGTCACCGGAGGAACAGAAGCGGATTATCAATAAGCCTGGCCAGGCTTTGGGATGCCTGGCAAAAGTTTGGTTCCCGGTTTGAAAATGCCAACCGGCTCCATGTATTTGAGCGGGTGATGAAGCAGGGGGGCAGTGTGGCAGAAGCCGCACACCAGGCGCAGGATGTCCTGAACTTTACCCGCAAAGGCCAGTGGCAGATTATGAATATTCTGGTTCAGTCCCTGCCGTTCTTTAATGCCAGAGTGCAGGGGCTTGACCGGTTATGGCGGGGAGCCAAGGCGGATGGTAAATCCGGCTGGGCGGGGATTGCACCGTCCTTCCTGTTACGGGGTGCCGCTTATATGGCCGCCAGTCTGGGACTGCTGGCTCTCTACGATGATGAGGAACGATACACGTCACTGCCTGAATGGGACAAATTGAACTATCACCATGTCTGGTTTGATGATGTTCACTACCGGATACCCAAGCCTTTTGAAGTGGGAGCCATCTTCGGTACCCTGCCTGAAATGATCTGGCAGACTTCAATGGGGCATGAGGATCTGAAGTGGGCGCAGAAAATGGCCGGAGGCATGATCTTCCAGACTTTGGCCTTTGATCCTGTACCCCAGGCATGGCACGTCCAGTAATGGATATCGCCACTAAATAAAAACAGTTTCACTGACTCACCGATCATTCCTCTGGGATTGCAGTACGTGAAACCGGAAGCCCAGTATGACCCCTGGACATCGGAAACCATGAAACAACTGGTGAAGGCAGTGCCTGAAGGTGCGCCGGACTGGATGCGATCACCGAAAAAACTCCAGTACCTGTTACAGGGTTATTTCGGCACCATCGGGCGCTATGCCTTGGCTGCCACCGATGTTGGCACCCGTATGACGGTGGATGCCCCTGCCCGTCCTGCACTCAGGGTAAGAAATCTACCCGTGGCAGGCAGCTTTATCCGTGACGGTGTGGATGCCACCCGCTACCGCTCTGAGATGTATGAGATGCAAAAGGAGCTGAATGATCTGGTGATGACCATGAACCGTTACCGGGACAATGGCCAGCGGGACAAGGCACGGGAGCTGAAGGAGGAGAACCGGGAGAAACTGCTGGCTCGCCGAGGGCTTAACCGTTATGCCACCCGGATCAGTCGGCTTCGTAAGCAGATCCGCAAGATCATGGATAACCGGGTGATGACCGCTAAGGTTAAGCGCCAGCGGATAGATGCATTGAGCCGCAGGGTGAATGAGCTGTCAGCGGAAGCGGTGGGGAGGTACAGTAAACGGTTCTAGGCCACCAGGCCGGGAAAGATCAAACCAATCCCGGCCAGTGCCAGATAAAGGGCGGATAGCGCCAGTAGAATGCCGTAAAAGTTCTTCATATTTTTAACTTTAGTTCATTTACAGACTTTGCTGCGCTTGAATAGCCTGTCTTTTATATATCATTAATCAGCTTGCTTCTTTTTTTAATTCTTTTTGCAATATAGAATCCATTGAGAAAATTAAAATAAAAAGAGCACATCATGTCTAGCCAGTTTCAGCCCTGTTTCAAAGACCAAATGTTAGCAATACTTGTTAGTGAAATCCCAGACTATAAATCTGATGGTCAGTCATCTAATGACACGATTTTACAGTATGCGGAAATGTACTTTAATGAGCTAATGTCGTGCATTGACCCAGAGCTTCAGTCGGAAGATTCAATTATAGAATGGGAAAAAAACACTAACGCATTTCACAGAATATGCTCAGAATTTAACCAGCTAAAACATCTCAAATCGCTGGAGGAATTCAATGCTTTTTGTAGAAAAAAACTAATGAAACCATTTCTTTGAAAAAATGAAACAAAGTGTTGCATTATGATTTTCATATTGCTACTGTCTTTTATAATTAGTCCTGTACATAAAAAATCTTGTTTAAGTAGTATAAGAAAATGACAGGAATTAGTGATAAAGAAGTGGAAGGCATCGGTGACAGAATAACCTATATTGCTGATTATAGGGGTATTCGTCTGCCAGATATAACTAAAGCCATCGGTGCCAATCGTGGCTATATGCATAAACTGTTACACAATGAGGTAAAAAACCCCCACAAGTATATAGATAAAATTGCAGCATTACTTGAAGTTTCTAAGCACTGGCTATTAACTGGCGAAGGTGCTCCAGATGATTATGTTTATAAAAAAGACACAAACATTCTCCATCTGGTTGCAACCATTATTGATGGTGAAAAGCCAGAAAAAAAATGTAGGGTTTCAATAAATTGGGATTCTGAGGAAAAACCCAATGCTTGGTATGTAACAAAGGATGTAGGATGGCTGCAAAGCAAAACATTAATATTGACCGAAGCTGAATTTAGTTACGGTAATGGACTATTTCTTGGTATTGAAAACAATTGCCCTGTATTAGTTGCAAGAAGAGAGGAATTACAGGGAACAGAGTTTATAAATAAAAATGAAAAAACAACTCTCATTGGTCGTATTGTCTATATGGCATTATGGGATGGCATTATAGATTATGAAACTTATTGACTTCAGAAACAGAGGTTCAGAAGTAAGAGTCTTTGATACTTCTGAAAAAAAACCTGTTTGGGTAGATATATATTCCTTTATAGTTACCCAAAAATGTGACCTCCTAGACAAAAATGATAAAAATAAACTGGAGTATGGATTAATGGAAAATGGCAAAATAGTATGTGACAAAAGGTAACTATTCAGCCTCCTCAGATTAATCTGGATTTTTCGCGAATTTATGTCATTTTGATATAAACCCTTTTCCAGAAGTTTTCATGACTCAGTTTACTCCCGAA
Organism: Endozoicomonadaceae bacterium; assembly: GCA_965224475.1. Classification (GTDB taxonomy): domain Bacteria; phylum Pseudomonadota; class Gammaproteobacteria; order Pseudomonadales; family Endozoicomonadaceae; genus Endonucleibacter. The sequence goes on from CBDCZK010000010.1 coordinate 467,727, forward strand.
ACACAGGCCATTATCTTGCTTCTCGCTGCTGTAGGTGAGCTGGAGTCGAAGGTTTTGAGTCTTGAGGATGAAAACAAGGAGCTTGCTGATAAGCTCAAGATGAATAGTCGTAATAGCAGCAAGCCACCGTCTACAGATGGTTACAATAAGCCCTCATCATCCAAAAACTCAAATGCTGACAGTGAGAATGAGGAAAATCCTGAGTGTGATAGAGAAGATTACAAACCCAATCCCAAAAGCCTGAGGCAAAAGTCAAATAACAGGCCCGGTGGTCAACACGGTCATAAAGGCTCTACGCTGGAGCAAACTGAGGAACCAGACCATATCCGGCATCACTCGGTTAAAAACTGCGTACTTTGCCATCAGTCGCTTCTTTCTATCAAAGTAACCGACGTTGTTGAACGTCAGGTATTTGATCCAGGACGTTTTGGCCGTTTCGAAGTAACGGCGCATGTGGCTGAAGTCAAAGAATGCCCATGCGGACATGCTAATCAAGCATGCTTTCCTAAGGGTGTTGACTCGTATGTGCAGTATGGTCCGGTCACTCAAGCACTGGCTGTTTATCTGTATCAATACCAGTTAATGCCGTACAAGCGCATTTCACAATTCTTTTTCGATATTTTTGGTCTTGAAGTTAGTCCCGGTTCAATCTGTACTTTTCAGGCAAATGCCTACGACCGTCTGGCTAGCACAGAGGCAGCAATTGCTAACGCCTTAAAAAAAGTGCCAGTTGCAGGTGCTGACGAAACAGGCATGAGAGTGAAGGGCTCTTTATGGTGGCTGCATGTCGTTCGTTCCGAGGAGTGGACATACTACCACCTTGACCCCAGTAAAGGTCATGAAGCTATTGAGGCAATGGGAGTGTTACTGGTATTTGCCGGTATACTTGTGCATGACCATTATAAAGTCTACTTTCGCTACGCAGCCATCCATGTGCTCTGTAACGCCCATCACTTAAGGGAGTTGCAGGGGGTTGTTGACAAAGATTGCAATTATCTTGCAGCCCGGCTTCAACGCTTGTTAAGGCTGGCTTGCCATCTTAGGAAAGGGTTCAAAAAGCTTGGCATGAAGGCTATGCCGGAAATTATCCGCAAGCGTATCGACTCGCTTTTCGAGCGTACTGCTAAAAAAGCACAGCTCGAAGAAGCCGAGTACATGGAGCGACGACGTCAACGCCTTGGAGAGGATAAAGTCAGAAACACCAAAGCCTTTAACCTCTTCAAGCGACTGGTGGAGTTTAAAGAAGAAACCTTGAGATTCATGACTGATTTTGACATCCCCTTCGATAATAACGGCAGTGAGCAGGATGTTCGCAACGGCAAGGTAAAGCAGAAAATATCTGGCTGTTTCAGAAGTGAAAAAGGGGCTAAATGGTACTGCCGGATACGGAGTTATGTTTCATCGGCGAGAAAGCAGGGTGAGAATGTTTTCGAAGCCCTGCTTATAGCTATGAAGAATTACGACAACCTTCCTTTACTGGGTGCTGAATAGTTACGACAAAAGTTTATTTGGTGAAATGTCGTTTTCCTTAACCAGTAATCAAGCGCCTTTAGCAATACTTCAACTTTTCTTTATCGTCAGTTATTTTATATGTACGATCCTGTTTTTTAACACAATTACAATATTTGGAATTGAGCTACCCTCCAGCATTTTCATCTACTGTGCAACATATATGTTTCTTGATAGTATTTCTGAGCTATATGGAGAACGCAGAGCAAGATCCACAGTATTGATTAGTTGTTTTATTTTATTGGTTTCCTCTATTGCTGTTCATCTCTCCTCTCTGCTTCCTTCAGCATTATCACCGGAAAAACAATCTGTAATAATAGCTGTTATTAATACTATGCCAGACAGCATGTTTAATGTTGCTGTCAGCTTACTGGTCGTTGATACGATGAATGTTTATATATTTCACAGGATTCGTAAAAAAACAGAAGGAAAGGGATTATGGCTCAGATGTTTTTGCTCAACTTCAACTTCACAAACAGCTTTCCTCGTAGGATTGTCGATTGTTGGATATCGAACAAATTTTTACGGATCACTTGAAGCTCATATCTATAACACAGCGGTTATTATTGGTGCATCATTGTTGATTGGTTTGTGTTTCATTCCAGGCACAATGTTAATTGTTTATTTGAATAGAAAATACTCACTTTACTTGCATTCAAAAAACAAAACAGTCTCTAAGCCAGAATAAAACAATCATTCAGTCTCTAATTTATTGTGAGTTGCGAGGTTGGCAATGGAGTTAATTGAGCTGGACAAACCCAACAAAAGGGTAAAGATCAAGGATAACAAAGGGCAGGTTTGGGTTAATATGGATGATTTCATAATATCCCAAAAGTGTGACCTATTAAATAAGAAAGATAAAAGTAGGTTGGGATTTTTTTTTATGAAAAGCGGATGGATTATTTGTGATAAAAGCATTGCTAACAACTGGTCGTTTTCAATAGCAAGCAACCAAAATCTTCTCGGAGTGCTTCAACTTCTTTTTATTGGTGCTAATGTTGTTAGCAGCACCATCTTCTTTAAAACAATCACACTATTTGGCATCAACCTACCTTCTAGCTTTCTTATCTTTCCATTAACATTTTATGCCCTTGATAGTATTTCAGAACTTTATGGTGAGCGTAGAGCACGAAGCACTATTATCTCCGCAAGCATTATTTTAATGGCTCTTCAGGGATAACTGTGGGTAAAAATGAGTGATTTTGGAGTAAATGCACCAGCAGCCAACTTTTGATAGTTTTTTGTTGAAGGACAGAAAAACAACAAAAGCGACCGCTGATGCTGATTAAAACTATCCTCAATAAAGTCCACAAACTCAAGTCATTTGTTTATCAAGAGGTAAAGCTGGCCCACTATCAAGGTGCTGAGGTATTCAATGTCACTATCGTTCCGCGTCAGAATGGTCATGCGCTGTGCTCAGGTTGCCAAAAACCAGCGGCTGGCTACGACCACCTGAAAGAGCGTCGTTTTGAGTTTATCCCATTATGGGGTATTAGAGTCTTCCTTCTCTACAGAATGCGCCGGGTTAACTGTAAGACTTGCGGTGTGAAGGTTGAACAGGTTCCATGGGCAGAAGGTAAAAAGGAACTCACCACAGCCTATATGCAGTTTTTGGCATTTTGGGCCAGAAAGCTTTCTTGGAAAGAAGTGGCTTTTACTTTTCATACATCATGGGAAAAAGTATTTCAGGCGGTTGAGTATGTGGTTAAGTGGGGTAAGGCTCATCGGTCCATGGATAACATAAAGGCGATTGGCGTCGATGAGGTCGCTTATCAAATTGGTCATAAATACCTGACAGTGATTTACCAGATTGACCGGGGACTGACCCGGCTATTATGGGTTGGAGAAGACCGCACTGAAGTGACTATTCGCCGTTTCTTTCTGTTCTTTGGCTCAGAAAGAAACACAGCGGCTGGAGTATGTTTGCTCTGACATGTGGAAGCCGTACCTGAAAGCCATTGCAGAGTTTGCCAGCCAAGCGTTGCACATACTTGATCGTTTTCACATTGTCGCCATGTTGAATAAAGCGATTGATGAAGTCAGGGCCTCTGAACACAAGCAGCTTCAGGCTGATGGTTATGAACCAGTACTGAAAAAGGCCCGTTGGTGTTTGCTCAAACGTAAGGAGAACCTGACGGAAAAAGAAGAGATAAAGCTGAGTACGGTTTTGCAATACAACTTGAAGAGTGTTCGGGCTTATCTGCTCAAAGAAGAGTTTCAGACGTTCTGGGAATACGTTTCTCCCTTCTGGGCAGGGAAATATCTGGATCGTTGGTGTACAAGAGTGATGCGGTCAAAAATAGAACCCTTGAAGAAAGTAGCCAAAACGGTTCGACGGCACCAGCCCTTAATCTTGAACTGGTTTAAGGCAAAAAAGGCTTATTCTAGCGGAATCGTCGAAGGCTTAAACACCAAGGTAAAAGTGACTACGAGAAAAGCTTACGGTTTTAGAACCTACAAGTGCGCGGAAATAGCTTTATTTCACGCACTGGGTAAGCTACCTGAGCCGCAAATGACCCACAGATTTTACTGACGAGGCATTTTAATAATACTGAGTCTTATTGTTAAATTATCATATCTGGCTCCATCAGGTTTGTCTCCAGAGAATAATGATATTTATACTGCCGTTATTGGCAGATTTCCCGAAAGTCTGCTTAATGTTGCTTTATCATTATTAACTGTCGATAGCTTAAATGTTTATATTTTTCATAGAATACGCTCATTTACTCAGACTAAAGCATTGTGGGTCAGGTGTTTTATTTCGACAACAATAGCTCATATAGTATTCAACATTTCCTTGGCTTTGATTTCGATGCCAACATTCGACTACACCGTTGATGAAAGAATTAATCTAACAATAACTCTTATGGCTTGCGGTATAATTGTTAGCACCCTATACCTTCCTCTAACCTTATCAACTGTAAAACTGGCGAAAAAATATGCTCGTTACAAACATTCCAAAATGATCATTGAATCGAAAGAATTTTTATAATGCCAATAGCATAGTCATATTTAAATTAGGCTTTCTGCTTTGTGATACCACCGAGTAGAAAGCCATGTTTTAATGCAAGGGAGTTGCAGTATGGGTGCTGAAAAAGAATGGGTTGAAGTCCGATCAAATAATGATAGTACTGCCTTATTACGTTACCGACCTAAAGATAAGCAAAAAAATTTTAGGATAGTATGGCGATCTACTGATGAAAAATCAGACAGACTACACGTATTTCTCAATAGTAGAGATAATCCAACCTTTCAATGCCTGAAAGAGTGGAGATACTGATTAAGGCTGTTCAGAGTACAGTAAGATCTATCCATTAGAAGGGACTCCATTTGAAATAGTAAAATATCTTAAAAAGTATCAAAGGGCATAAATGCAGCAATTCATCAAGCACTACCTGAGCCTATACAAAGTAGAGGCTCCTGACTTGCCAGAGATCAAAATCAGCCGTTTGCCTGAAGAGATAAAAAAGCGGGGAATTACAGCTTCACTGGGGCAGTGTTTCAATAATGCAGTCCGTTATGTGATGGAGTTGAGCTGGTATGACTATAAGGATCTGGCCTATGTGGTCGGTTTTGGAAGTGCAGGCTGCCCCACTGAGCATGGCATTATTCGGGTAGACGGGCATTACTATGACCCCACCTGGGAAAATATACCCGGCCTGGATATAACTGTTGAACCCTTTTTTCCGATCTTTGAAATGGATCACTCTCAACTACAAGACGCTATCGAAGCAAATAATAATTACCCGCCGGATATGATGTATTGGATTCGAGAGCAGAAAGGAATCTGTCACCAGAAAACGAATAATAAGCAGGTGCAGTATGACTGAATATGTGATTGCCCATAACCAAGCCACTCATGCTATTAAGATCAATACCATTACTGCCAATAACCAACGACAAGCTTTATTGAGGCTGGTCAAGAAAATCTACGGTATTGGCACCGATGATATGGAAGGCTGGACGGTGCCAGAAATCATCCATTACTATCGTGAGTTTTATGAGATTGGCCTGACCAAACCGACCCAGCCCCATGCGATTCCTGTGGCAATGCCATCTTTGACCCGACGCATTAAAACCAATCACTAATCAGTCAGAGAGATCAAGCTGTGAAAGATGAACTGTATTACTACCTGGAAACCATAGATGAAGACTGTCAGGATTCACCGGATGGAGCCAGGCAAGCGATCCTTGAAAATGCTGTGGATGATTTTAATGCCATGAATGGCACTCACTATGATTCTTTTGATGCCTATATCACCTACCTCAAAACCAAGTCTGCGGAAACCGTTAAGCTCTTGCCGGTGGGATCAATCGTTTTGTCTGGAAAGGCATTTTCTGATGTAAAGGCGGGATCACTGGGTGTGGTGTATGAAAACTACAACCGGAAAGGGTTTGATCAGGAAGGCGGCCAGGGTGTTTCCATTTTGTTCAGCAATGGCTTTCATGATGGGTTCTCATCATCGGATCTGGAACGGTTTGATATCCGGGTCAGTGGGGTTGTGGAAGAATCTATTGCCAACTATCAGTTTAAGAATGTACTGTCGCTGATGGATGACTACCGCAAGGGAGTCTTCGATTCAGTGTTCTTGCCTCTGAAAGCTGAACTGACCTGGACATGCCACATCTGTAAGACAGAGCGACCCGATGACAAAATCTCGGTCGTGACCACGGATGTCAGTGAAGAATCTGGACTCAAGGTGGGCACCATGTCCCAGAATGTTCGTTACTGCAACGATAACCTGGCCTGTACTGAAGCAGCCAAGACCTTCCGATTTTATTCAAAGAAGTAACGGTTATGGAAGAACGAATCAAAGAAGTAATTAAAATCGAAATCCCGCACTGGCAAAATGGTGGCACCAATTTCACCAGCAAGTTGCTGACCTTGATTCAAACGGCAGACCCCAGTAATAAATTCAAACTATCCCAAGTATTTCCTGCTGAAGTGGAGGCACTGAAACGCTGGGAAGAAATGAATATCGACTCTCCTGAAGTTGATCAACTTGTGGGTTTGATTAATGGCATGATTGGTAAAAAGCCATGATGAAATATTACATCCTCGATAACCGGACACCGGTTGAGGTGGATGAGGGTGATTGTACTCAAACCATGCTGAAGTGGGGAATGTGGTACGGCACTGCTGACCGCACTGTGAAGAAGACCCGCATGGAAGTCACTGTAGAAAATCGGTTTACCCTGCGAGCAAAAAAGCTGGGCTTTATTGAGGTATCCACCATTTTCACAGGACTGGATCATGGGCACGGCTGGACAAAAAAACCGCTGCTGTTTGAAACCATGATCTTTGGTGGAGAGTTTGATAAGCAATGCTGGCGCTGTTGTACCTGGGGGGAAGCTGAACAGCAGCATGAGGAAATCTGTGAGTTGTTAAAGGCTGGGAAGCTGGGTAATGGGGAATCGTAAACGGTTAAAGATTTCACCACGGGGTTGTGAAATGCTGGCGGATCAGATTCGCTGGCAACGCCAGTGGATGGATCTGACGCATCCTATGCACCATATCCAGGTAATGGATCAGTCCGGCCACGGAATCTTTGTACGCTTGCAGCTAAAGCGGATCTATCAAGAGCGTTATTTTTCAGTATGCAAGTACGGCAGTACAGAGGCGGCTATTCGTGCCGCTAAAAAATTTAGGAATGGCTTGGAGGATGATTACTTTTTTTTGGAAAAATATGGCCATTTACTGCCAACCTTCCTGAACTATCAGTGCGGTTCTTATCCTAGCTGGAAGGCAGCAATAGAGGAACAGCAAGAGGATGGTTCTCGAATATCGGTTCGATTTGGCAGAGCCATTGAAAAGCATGGAGAGGATCAGGCATTGGCAATGGTCATTCCCGCTGCAAGGGCTATGCAGGTGGCCAGGTATTTTAAGACCGGAATCAAAAAATGGAGGGACTATCTTCCAGTGGTTTCAGAGTTAAGTGAACCGGCAGATATTTTGGCTTGGGGTATCAGTAATCTGAAGGTGGCCTGATGGGGTAATTAATTATTATCTATCCATAACGAATAAGTATAAATTACTACTACCCTAATCGACTGGTTTCCTGCATTATACGCCCCGCACTGAGTTACGCGATTCCCGCTTTCGGAGAGTATTTCCTAAAGCGTCTGCCGGGATGCAGTTGGGTGTAATGTGCTTTTTTTCTTCCTGTTGAAACAGAGTTAAAAGCAGTGTAACTTATTGTTTTCGCTAAAGATGGCTAGGTAGCTCAGTTGGTTAGAGCACAGCACTCATAATGCTGGGGTCGGCAGTTCGAATCTGCCCCTAGCTACCATTTAAGCGAATTAGTTGGGGTGTCGCCAAGCGGTAAGGCAACGGGTTTTGATCCCGTCATGCGCAGGTTCGAATCCTGCCACCTCAGCCATATTTAAAAAGCCTCTCAAAATTGAGAGGCTTTTTTTTTGGGGGAATATTAACTCCTAAAAGTAGATTTGATCATGAAAATTACAACTTACGGGGGAGCTGTAGTTTATGCTCTTCTGGCTTCCATTTTTCCCAATTGACAGTATGCCATTTATTGCTGCCATTTGTATTTGGAGAATAGGTGACGATGTTTAATTGACATGATGTGTTTTGCCAAAAATTTTTCATGTCTATGCTTGGGTTAGCAAATGAAATTTCCGGCTATGTTCCCCTAAACGGTTGAACACCCCAATGCTCTGCGAGTCCAGTGACAAAACCACCTACCGTTAGTGTATTTCGGCTAGATAATATACGACGCCAACTGAGATAATGAGAGAGATACTTTGTAGCCACACCATGAAAAGTATTTCTAATCCACTGTTTCAAATGACTGTGGTAAGCATTGACGTGCTGAATATGGAATATACCTTCCAGCACACGCTTTCCGGCTGAAGTATTCAATTCCTTTAAAGGAAAAGCCAGTTTACGAGCCAGTGATTCATGCGCCAAACTGGCATCAGCACAAACAATAGCATCAACTGATATGCGACCTCTCAGGCAATGAACCAAAGCATCGGCGCTTTCATTCTCAAGAACACCATCAACGGTATTATCTTCCCGGTCGCGAGCTACCATAACGGGTATCCTCCGAGCCTTTACCTTGTCTGAGCCACGTTTTCTGGCTGGCCTTGGCAGCCTTTGTCGCTGGCCTTTGAAGGACTCCCTAAAAAAGGTTTCATCCAGCTCTACAATACCTTCCAAGCCAGTTGCCTGGTCTTTATCGATGACCTGTAAAAAACGATGCCTCCAGGAAAATGAAGTTTTCAGAGTAATGCCGCAGACTTTAGCTGTTGCTCGAAGTGTCAGGGAGTGAGTCATTTCCCTAAGGTACTGCAACCACTGCCCACTATGATCATGGTGTAGTCGAGCCAATGGTGTTTCTGTAAAGGCATTAAATGTACGGCCACACTGTTTGCAGCGATAGCGTTGTCTTCCGACCCTAATCCCCCAGCGCTGGAGATGTGAGTTGCCGCAGTAAGGACAGGAAGGATCGCTTGCAAAATTGTGTTCAATCAAACTTTCAAGATTGAGGTTAGATTTAGGTTGATTCGGTGCGGCAGTAAGGGCCTGTTGAAGTATACCGAGTTGCTGTGGTGAGAGTGATGCAACGTCGTTGAGAAACTGCCTGAATTGATTATTTTTCATTATGAGGCCTCCTCACAGGAAAGAGACAGCCTCAGTTTACTCCTTTCAACCGTTTAGGGGAACATAGCCGAAATTTCCCCTGATATTCCTGAGTAAGAGGCCTTCGATAAATTAATAATGAGTTGCTTAGCGTCTTCAAAATGGTTTGTATTGTATTTTTTTTTAGTGAGCACAGTGTTAATTAATAGGGCTAAATCAAAACTATAAGCTTCGTCCCTATTGGTTGGAGAGGGCGTATTAAACTTCTGAGAGAATGCCTTAGAGTAATAAGGGGTGTGGTTTTCCTTTAATCTGAAATCTATATCCACTATGTCGAAAATTAGGCTAGTGGCGTAGTTTCCGCTGTTCAGCATATTTTCGAGAAGATGCGAATTCATTATTCCAATAATTCTTGCTTTGTTATGAGTTCCAATTGGGTATTTTTTCTGAACGACCTTTTTAAAATCTTCAGCCAAACCCAGTAAAAATATAATGGCGTTTGGGTTGTGAAAAGGTAGTTTGCAGAGCTGCTGTTCTTGGCTAGTAGCGCTAAATATAACTATTTGCTCAGAAGGGATATGTTTTTCTGTAGACTCATCGATAATTTGGCTTTGCAATAGCTGCCCATAAGATTCTGTGGATGCTAGATGTTCTACAAAAAGCCATACAGAGAAATCACGTTTAACAAAATGAGCGATCATGTTTTTTATTAAATTGGCTCTGTCTGTAATACTGGATGACAATCTGAAGATACTGATATTTTCATGATATTTTGATAGCTTTTCCCATGGAATTGAGCTTTCAATAAATACAGGAATTTCTGGTCTGACTTTTTTTAACAACATCCAGAACCTTATATGTAGCTTCAGTGAGACTTGGGGTAACAACAGCAATAGTATTAGAAGCTATCTCAAAACTGTTGGCTGATTAATTCGTTATAATCCCCCTGTTTTAGGGGGAGTTGATGATGAGTGAACTAACAACAGCACAATGGGAATTATTAGAGCCCTTTTTTCCTTCCAAAGATCTGCTTCAGGGCCGACCCGGAAGACCACGGCATCATGCTCGCCCAGTTCTCGAGGGTATTTTGTGGATTCTCCGTACCGGAGCTCAATGGAAAGAATTACCCACTCAGTTTCCTCCTTATCAAACATGCCATCGACGCTTTCAGGAATGGCAAAAAATAGGCCTCATTGAGCAGATACTTGAAGCCCTTGCAGAAGACCTGGAAGGGCGCGGCAACCTTGACCTGACTGAAACGTATATCGATGGTAGTTTCGCTTCCGCTAAAAAAGGGGCGCTTGTGTCGGGAAAACTAAGCGTGGAAAGGGAACCAAAATCATGGGCATTACGGACCGCAATGGTCTTCCTATCGCCTTATGCATTGACAGTGCTTCGCCACATGAAATCACGCTTGTAGACAAAGTGTTGGAACACCGTTTCATTTCTACGGTACCCACAAGAATGATTGGTGATAAGGCCTACGATAGCGACCCACACGATAAGTCTCGGCTATGTTCCCCTAAACGGTTGAAAGGAGTAAACTGAGGCTGTCTCTTTCCTGTGAGGAGGCCTCATAATGAAAAATAATCAATTCAGGCAGTTTCTCAACGACGTTGCATCACTCTCACCACAGCAACTCGGTATACTTCAACAGGCCCTTACTGCCGCACCGAATCAACCTAAATCTAACCTCAATCTTGAAAGTTTGATTGAACACAATTTTGCAAAGCGATCCTTCCTGTCCTTACTGCGGCAACTCACATCTCCAGCGCTGGGGGATTAGGGTCGGAAGACAACGCTATCGCTGCAAACAGTGTGGCCGTACATTTAATGCCTTTACAGAAACACCATTGGCTCGACTACACCATGATCATAGTGGGCAGTGGTTGCAGTACCTTAGGGAAATGACTCACTCCCTGACACTTCGAGCAACAGCTAAAGTCTGCGGCATTACTCTGAAAACTTCATTTTCCTGGAGGCATCGTTTTTTACAGGTCATCGATAAAGACCAGGCAACTGGCTTGGAAGGTATTGTAGAGCTGGATGAAACCTTTTTTAGGGAGTCCTTCAAAGGCCAGCGACAAAGGCTGCCAAGGCCAGCCAGAAAACGTGGCTCAGACAAGGTAAAGGCTCGGAGGATACCCGTTATGGTAGCTCGCGACCGGGAAGATAATACCGTTGATGGTGTTCTTGAGAATGAAAGCGCCGATGCTTTGGTTCATTGCCTGAGAGGTCGCATATCAGTTGATGCTATTGTTTGTGCTGATGCCAGTTTGGCGCATGAATCACTGGCTCGTAAACTGGCTTTTCCTTTAAAGGAATTGAATACTTCAGCCGGAAAGCGTGTGCTGGAAGTATATTCCATATTCAGCACGTCAATGCTTACCACAGTCATTTGAAACAGTGGATTAGAAATACTTTTCATGGTGTGGCTACAAAGTATCTCTCTCATTATCTCAGTTGGCGTCGTATATTATCTAGCCGAAATACACTAACGGTAGGTGGTTTTGTCACTGGACTCGCAGAGCATTGGGGTGTTCAACCGTTTAGGGGAACATAGCCATAAGTCTCTATTTAAACGCTATAGAGTTGAGTTAATAGCACCACACAGGAAAGGTCGAAAGAAACCCAAGACTCAGGATGGTCGAAAACTAAGGCGTTACAAGCGAAGATGGAAAGTGGAGCGCCTTTTTGCTTGGCTTCAAAACTATCGAAGGGTTCTGGCCAGATATGAATATAAAGCAGCCAACTACTTGGCTTTTTTGCAGCTGGCCTGCATTAGGATATTGTTAAGACAGTTTTGAGATGACTTCTAATGAAAATCTCTCTGCGCCTTCCATAAGTTTTAATTTCAAGCGAGACCTGCCAACCTATGAATCCACTCAATATTTGCTGGGTTTGAATGGCAGTATGGAGCCCGTTCTGGCGCTTCGCTATCTTGGTGATCATCAGTTTGCGGTGGTTGCCCGCCTTGATGCAGGCAGTCATGAGTTTGTTATTGCTGATGACAAACAAAATGGATTTTCGGCTGCAACAACCCTGGAATTAGGTAAAAGTTATCAGGCACAGCAATGGAGTGGTGGCGCTAAAAGCAGGGTTGAGATTGAAAGCGCGGGTTACTATAAATTTGCATTGAATGCTGAAAAAGATAAAGAGCATCCATTGTTGACAGTCACCCGTGCTACTGCCGCGGATATGGCGATGACCAATCCCCATGAAGGTCATGAACTGGTGCTTAAACAGGCTTATCCTACCTGGAAGGGTGATAATGAGCAGGTTACGGTATCTGTTAAAAAGAAAGATGCCAGCTTACGCGAATTCGCACTGTCCACAACTCAGGAGCTTCGTGACCCTGTGGATGGTCATGTCTCTTTAATGGAAGATGGCTCATTACCGAAAGTGAAAACAGGAAGTCTGTTATTTGATGCCCTGTATGCTTTGGCCATTAATGATATGAAACTGGATAGTGTCAGCCAGATCAGTGATGGCAGTTATAACGGTGGCGCACCTATTGACTGTAACTGTTTTAAGACCGGAGCCAAGTGGAATTATGTCTGGACCCGGGATTTATCCTATGCAGCTGATTTAGGACTGGCAGCGTTAGACCCTGAACGGGTGATGAATTCACTGTTGTTTAAATTGTCTGACTTCCGCGAGTCTGTGAAGCCTGAGCTTAATCAATCCATTTCTAAAATCGGTAGTGGTAAACAGATTATTCAGGATACTGGTACTGGCGGTAGCTGGCCCATCAGTACTGACCGGACAATCTGGGCACTGGGTGCTGAACAAGTGCTGACCAGCCTCCCTGAAGATAAAGCCGACACATTTGCTCGTGAGGCGTTTGAAGGGCTTGCTAATACGCTTGAAGCGGATCGGCAGGCAGCGTTTGATAAAAAAGATGGACTTTATGGAGGGGAGCAGTCTTTTCTTGACTGGCGTGAGCAAACCTATGCTCAGTGGATTCGTAAAGATATTGCCCATATTGGTATGAGTAAGTCATTGTCTACCAATGCGACCCATTATGTTGCCCTGACTTTAGCCAGTAAGCTGGCAACCCGGTTGGGTGATTTGGAGAAGGCGAAGAAATATCAGGGATGGGCTGATGACCTGAAAAAGGCTATCAATGATAAGTTCTGGCTGGAAGATAAGAAAATGTATGCCAGCCTGACTAATACTCATACGGACAATAGTGCGGTAGCCAAGTTTGATATGTTGGGTATTGCCTTGGTGACCCTGACCGGCATTGCATCGGAAGAGCGGGCAGCACAGAGTCTTGCTCATTATCCTCACGGACAGTTTGGTGTACCAGTTTATTTCCCGCAGCAGCCTGATGTTCCTGTATACCACAACCGGGCTATCTGGCCTTTTGTCACTGCTTACGGTCTGAAAGCGGCGGCTCAGGTTAATAATGTGGCAGTGTTTGATAATGCTATGGCATCCCTGATGCGTGGTGCTGCCTTGAATCTTTCCAATATGGAAAATCTTGAGTGGCTCTCTGGCCAGCCAACCCTGATGGATATGAATAACCCGGATTTGACCGGACCTGTTATTAATTCCCAGCGTCAACTGTGGTCTGTGGGTGGCTACCTGGGAATGGTAACCGAGACGTTGTTTGGTTATCACCTGAATGACAGTGGTATTAGTATTAAGCCGTTTATTACAGCTCAGGCCCATAAAATGATGGGTACCATGGAAGATGGAAAGAGTGTCGCCAGAAGCTTCATGCTTTCAAATCTTGATTATCAGGGTAAAAAACTCTCTATTACCGTTGAGCTGCCTGAATATATAAAAGACAGCGAGGGCTACTATAGTGTTGGCTCTGTCACGCTTAACGGCCAGCCTGTGTCAGGGGAAATTGATAAGAGTCGCCTGGGTGATGCAAATACAATTATTGTGCAGATGGGAGCACTTGAGGCCGGTCGAAATGGTATTACTCTGGTTAATAAAGATATAGAACCTCTGGATATCAAGAACTCCCATGTCTTTGCTCCAGTTGAGCCTTCTATCAAAGAAGTGAAGTCTGTTGCTAAAGGAGTCGAGGTAACAATAGCTGATGGCAAAAATCCTGACTCAGGAGTGACTTATAATATTTATCGTGATGGGCTAAAAGTCGCCACAAATATAGATATCACACAGTCCTGGCTGGATAGCGAAGTAGCTTTAGATAGTAGTCATTGTTACAGTGCTGAAGCAGTCTACTCTCAGTCAGATAACCATTCGCATCATGCCAAGCCGGTTTGTGCTGGTGCTATCCAGTTCTTCCCTGTAGAACAGCTAAAACACAGCGGTACCATCAGTGCCCCTGATAAAAGTATTGACGCTGAACATATTAAGGGTTGGGGTGCGCAGCAAGATCGATTAGAGCTTGAAAGCCTCACGGTGAAGAAAACCGGCAGCTACGATATCAGCGTAAAATACAACAACAGCCACCATGCAATTAACCTGGGTATTACCAATGGAGTTAAGCTGGTGAGGGTATTCCGTGAAGGACAGGCTGATCCAGTTGCTCAGGGTATTGTGCAGCTACCTCATGTTCTGCCAGAGGGGAGTATCAGTCCGCTTAGGGATTCAACACCTCTTGCGGTTAATCTGGAGGCTCGTGTTCAGTATCGGGTTGAGGTGATCGATTACTTTAATATGAGTTATCTGGAAAGTAATGCGACCTATAACGATGCAGGAGGGGAAAAGCCTGTTAATAGCTTGGCAGTATGTGGGCTTCAGGTTTTGCAAAGATAAAATCAACGTAGATAGAAAAGAGCAGCTATAGGCTGCTCTTTTTTTAGTCATACCTCATTATGAAAATTAACTGTTAATGGCTGTCTTTCGAAAGCTCAGCAATTTCCTTCAGGCGGTGAACAACCTTGTAGTTAATCGAGTTTTTAGTGTACTGGCCTTTGGCATTTAATGTACCGGGTTTGTGACCTGTCAAAAGCTCAATTGCTTCTTCTACATGGCTAACAGCATATACATTGAATTTTTTGGCTCTGACGGCATCGACAACTTTCTGGTGCAGCATCAGGTTGCGCATGTTCGCTACAGGAATGATGACGCCTTGCTCACCATTTAAACCTCGGGCCTCACAGAGATCAAAGAAACCTTCAATCTTTTCATTGACACCACCGATGGCTTGTACTTCACCGTGTTGGTTCATCGAACCGGTAATAGCAAAACACTGTTTGATGGGCGTTTCGGTCAGGGCCGATATTAAGCAACAAAGCTCAGCCATTGAAGCACTGTCGCCATCAATATAGCCATAGGACTGCTCCATAGTCAGACTGGCAGAGATGGCAAGGGGGAAATGTTGTGCATATTTGCTGCCCAGATAGCCTGATAAAATCATGACACCCTTTGAGTGTATCGCCTGACCTAACGACACTTCTCGCTCAATATCGACAATACCCTGAGAGCCGGGGTAGACGGTTGCAGTGATTCTTGCAGGAGAGCCAAAACTGGTATCGCCAACAGCTAATACGGTCAAGCCATTGATTTTGCCAATTTTCTCACCTTCAGTATCAATCAGGATGCTGCCTTCCAGTACTTCATGAAGAATCTGTTTGCTTACTCGTCCTGTCCGTTCGGATTTAGCATCCAGTGCACGATCAATATGCTCGTGATTGATTTTGCGGCCATTATTCATTCGGCGAATAAAGTCTGCCTCGGCTAGCAGGTCAAATAAGTCACCGATCTTGGCCGATAGTTGCTGCTGGTGTTCCGTCAGTCTGCAGCTTTGTTCAATCATGCGAGCAACAGCCGATGCCGTTAAAGGAGGATAGCCTTCATCATCGGCGCGATTTTTTAGGAGTTGTGCGAATGCCTGGGTGGTTTCTGGTGTACGCTGAATCTGGTCATCAAAGTCCACCAACACCCTGAACATTTCGTGGAAGTCATTATCCAGTTGCTGCAACACATAATAGATATCCCTTGAGCCAATTAGGATGATTTTGACATCAAGAGGGATGGTTTCCGGTGTCAAGGTTGTAGTATTGAGTAGTCCCATTTCAGAGTACGGTGACTCTATTTTAAGCTGTTGCTCTTTAAGGGCGCGCTTAAGTGCTTCCCATACAAAAGGTTCCTCCAGTAGTTTATTGGCTTCCAGTAGTAGATAGCCACCATTAGCCTGATGGAGTGAGCCGGGACAGATCTGACGGTAGTTAGTTACCAGGGCTCCCATTTCGCTGGCATACTCAATCCGGCCAAATAGATTTTTGTAGTTTGGATGGGATTCATAAACTACAGGTGCCGTTGGTTTGTTGGATTGAGCTACAACCAGGTTAGGGGCATACAGTTCCTCAAGGGTTGACCTTTTATTGGCATCCTCTCGTGACTCCATGGCTCGCTCATCGGCGAGAACTTCGATTACTGTGCGGTGCAGGTGTTGTTTTACTGCATCCAGGTAAGCAATGATGTTTTCTTGACTACCATACTTCTTGTGAAGAGGTTTGAGCAGGGGTTCCAGTGCTTGATCAATGGTTTCCTGGTTAAGAGACTGCAGTTTTTCATTGGATTCACGTTTCCACTGGGGCAGCTCAACCAGCGACTCATTGAGCATGGTTTCGAGTTCAGAGATATTGTTATTGAACTTTTCACGCTTTTTGTCGGGCAGCTGGGCAAACTCAGTTTCATCCATGGCTTTGCCTTTGCTCATGGGGGTGAAGCTGAGAGAACCTGAGTCGCGATAAAGTGCAATATCTCTTTTTAGTGCTTCCTGCTCGATCTGGTCAATAGCTTGGTCATAACGCTTATTAAAGTCGCGTTCAATAACACTTTTACGCTGCTGATAGGTTGGGTTTTCAAAAGCTGCGGGAAAGGTCATCAGCAGTTTATCGATAAACTGTCCGAAATCTTTTTGCAGTTTACTACAGAGTCCGGCGGGTAGTCTTAAAACACCGGGTTTTCGTGGGTCATCAAAATTATTGATGTAAGCCCAGTCATCAGGTGGGGTTTGGCTTTTGGCTTCAGTCTCAAGATACTTTCGTAAATAAGACATTCTGCCGGTGCCGGATTCACCCATTACATAGATGTTATAGCCGGATCGGTGCATGGCCACGCCAAACTGAATAGCGCTGGTGGCGCGCTCCTGCCCTAGAATGCCAACATAGTTGTCTAGCTCGTCTGTGGACTTGAAACCAAGATCCTTGATCGGCTGTTTTGCAATGAGCTGATTGGACGATAGTTTGAGTTTTTTCACAAAGCTTGCCACTTACCGGGGAATTGAACTGGCTGGAAAAACCGCCAGCGTCGCGTTTCAATAATAACTCAGTGCCTGCCTGCTATGTAGTAGTCAGCTTTATTTGAAACAACCTGCCAATCATCTTATTAAGAGGTAATACAGGGTGCAGCAGCGAATAGTTGCCAAAATCTTTTGCCTATTGATGTTATTTAGTGCCAGTTCTGTTGCAAGGGAGCCATATTTACATGAGCCTTTGCCTGCTTCGGCTTCTTTGTTGGCAAAGAAAATGGATTTATTGATTGCCAGTCTTCCTAGAGGAACGGTGAGCTCTGTGGTGGTTAAAGAACTGGATTCTGGAAAGTTGCTGTTTGCCAAAGATGCTACGCAGAATCTTATCCCAGCCAGCGTCTTGAAAGTCCTCACTGCAACAGTTGCTTACGATGTGTTAGGGAGCGACTTTCGATTTGCTACCCGAATTACGGGGCGTCGGACAGCAGGGAAAAATCGCAGTCTAAAAGACGTAATGTTGTCTTTTAGTGGTGATCCTTCACTAACAAGAGCGCATGTGTCTGGCATGCTGGCTGCTATCAAAAAGCAGGGATTTCGAGAGATTGATGGCAATATCTGGTTGGATGGTGATACTTACAAAGGTTATCCAAGGGCGGAAGGGGTTGTCTGGAATGATTTAGGTATCTGTTTTGCTGCACCTGTATCGGCCATTATTCTGAATCACAATTGTTTTTATGCCCGCTTAAAACCGGCTAAAGAAATCGGTAAAAAAGCGGTTATTGAGTATGACCAGCCAGGTTGGTTTCTTAAAGTAGATAATCGGATAGTTACCCAGAATCATGCTGAGGCTAAAACTGAGAATTGTAAGCTAAAGGCCTGGCCTTCATTTGATCAGGAATACCGTCTTGAAGGCTGTTTGGCTTTGGACGCTTCGCCAATGAAGCTGGCATTTTCGGTTAATAATCTCGAAAGGTCATTAAAGAAATTTGTGTTGTCGGCATTAAAAAAAGAAGGGCTTGTGTTAAAAGGACGAGTCGTTTTAGGAAGACCCGATAAATCGTTGAGTTACTTACTGGCTGAGCATTTTTCAGCGCCACTGCCTGAGCTATTAAAACCGGTTTTGGAGCGATCGGATAATTTATACGCCGACACTTTGCTAAAAGCAGTGGGTGCCAAAGTTTCAGGTAATGAAGGCTCCTATGAAACAGGTATAAAGGCATTACGGCAGGTTCTTGAGACTAAAGGTGTTGAACTTGATGCTGCTTATCTGGTTGATGGTTCAGGCTTGTCTCGTTATAACCAGATAAGTGCTTCGAGTATTGCCAAGGTGCTGGTACTGGCTTGGAAGCAGTGGGGTCAGGAGAGCCCCTGGCTAAGTGAGCGAACGCTGCAGGATCGTTGGTACAAAACAGGAACTATGCATGGTGTGAGCAGTGTGGGAGGGTATGTATTCCCTGAAAATGGCAGCCCTCTTGTATTTGTTGTAATGCTTAATGGTTTGGTTCCGGGGCAGTCAGTGGAGATAGATGAGTTAAAAGCATTCAGGGGAGATATCAGGCGTTTTCGGAAAAAATTCATGGATACTCTTGTTGGTAGAGAAACTCATGAGCTAGAAAAACAGTAATGCTAAATCTAAAAATAATTTGCTTGTAAACCCTATGATACAAAGTGGTTCAAAATAGATAGTTGTTTCTTGGAAAGCTGTACTTTGTAACCACTTTTTGTCTGTCTCTGAGTATGTCTGTTACGCTTTGTGGGAGCTATTTGTTTCTGAAATAGAGCGGAGGGTGAAATGAAATAATAAAAATTATTATGTTTTACAAGATGTTATAGATTTGTGAGTAGGTTTAGGGCGTATTTGGTTGTATCAATATTGAAATAACAGAATGAAGCTCTATATTCTCTTAAGCTTAATGCTCTTCTGCAGAAGTTTGAGACTGGTTGGAACAACGATGATAAAAATCGACAATCTTCGAAAGTCTTATGGTGACTTCATTGCCGTAGACGGAATCAGCTTTTCAGTACAACCTGGAGAGGTCTTGGGATTTCTTGGTCCTAATGGTGCTGGCAAGTCAACAACAATGAAAATGGTAACCGGCTTTATTAGGCCAACTACGGGGTCGGTTTCCATATTTGGACATGATATAGAGAAGGACCCTATTGGTGCTAAATCACTGATTGGTTATTTGCCGGAAGGGGCTCCAGCCTACGGTGATATGCTCGTTTCTCAATTTCTGGAGTTTGTAGCTGAAATCCGGGGTTATGGGGCTGGTGAAAAGCAGCAGCGAGTAGCTCAAGTGGTTGAGCAGCTTGCGTTGCAAACGGTTATTAATCGTCCAATTGATAATCTTTCCAAAGGTTTTAAGCGACGTGTAGGGATTGCACAGGCGATTATTCATGATCCGAAAGTTCTGGTTTTGGATGAGCCTACCGATGGGCTTGATCCGAATCAGAAACACCAGGTTCGTGAGCTTATTCGTGGCCTGTCCAGGGATAAAATAGTGATTATCTCAACGCATATCCTGGAAGAGGTCACTGCCGTCTGCAGTAGAGCCATTATTATTGCAAATGGTCGTGTTGTAGCCGATTCTACGCCTGCTGAGCTTGAATCCCGGTCTCGCTATCACAGGGCTATCACAGTTGAACTGGATATAAGTGATTCAGTTGCTGAAGAGCTATCTGGCCTTAATGGTGTTAAAGCGCTTGAAGAGCATCCAGGTATTCCTGGTCGATATACACTAATTCCTTCGCATCAAACTGATGAGGCTGCCAGGCTTTTTGATACAGTCAACAGTTTGATTGCTTCCAACAACTGGATAGTGAAAGAGCTTTATGTGGAAAGTGGGCGGCTGGATGATGTGTTCAGGCAGTTAACCCATAGTGAAAACCCGGTGGAGGCAGCTTGATGAAGGGCATTAATATTATCTTCAAGCGTGAGTTAAGCAGCTATTTTGCAACCCCGCTGGCCTATGTTTTCATTGTTATCTTTCTGATGCTGACAGGGGTGTTTACTTTTTATCTGGGGCATTTTTTTGAATCCCGTCAGGCCGATTTGACGCCATTCTTTACTTTTCATCCCTGGCTTTATCTTTTCCTGATACCGGCTATCAGTATGAGGCTCTGGGCTGAGGAGCGTAAAGCAGGCACCTTGGAACTGTTGTTAACACTGCCTATTAATCTCAAAGAGGCTGTGTTGGGGAAATTTTTGGCAGCCTGGGTATTTAGTGGCATTGCTTTGTTACTTACATTCCCAATCTGGATAACCGTGAACTATCTTGGGAATCCTGATAATGGTGTGATATTTGCCGGTTATATTGGTAGCTGGCTGATGGCGGGTGGCTTTCTTGCTATTGGCTCTTGTATGTCGGCAATGACTCAGAACCAGGTGATCGCTTTTATCGTGACGGTGGTGGTTTGCTTTCTCTTTGTGGTGGCAGGCTTCCCATTGGTTTTGGATGGGTTCCGTGCCTGGGCTCCTCAGGCGTTGGTTGATGCAGTTGCTTCTCTTAGTTTTATGACCCACTTTGACGCAATCAGTAAAGGTGTTCTGGATATAAGGGATTTGCTGTATTTCATCATAATGATTCTAGCTTGGCTGATTGCTACAGCTATCGCTATAGATATGAAAAAAGCGGACTAAGGAGCCGGAAATGACACAACGACTGTTTTCAAAGGCAGGGTTGCTAGTGCTGGCTTTGCTGACACTGCTTCTGACTGTAGCCATTAATCAGATTTTTAAAGGTGTTCGACTTGATCTGACTGAGGACAGGTTGTTCACTCTGTCAGAGGGGACTCATAATTTATTGCAGGGACTGGAAAGCGACGCCACTCTTCAGCTTTTTTACTCTGACAGCCAAACCCAGGATCTGCCATTTATCAGGAACTATGCTCGTCGGGTGACTGAGCTCTTAGAAGAATATGTTGTCGCTTCAAAGGGTAAGCTTAAGCTGGAGGTTATTGATCCTGAGCCGTTCTCTGAAAATGAGGATAAGGCTGCTGAGTACGGTCTTCAGGCTATCCCTCTTGGTAATGGTTCAAAGGAAGCATATTTTGGCTTGGTGATTGCCAGCGATAAGGATCAGAGCAAGCGTGAAGTCATCAGCTTTTTTCATCCGGATAAAGAGCGGTTTCTTGAATATGATATTAGCAAGCTGGTATATGCTGTAACACAGCAGAAGAAACCAAAAGTTGGGTTGATCTCAGGTCTTCAAGTGCATGGTGGCTTTGATATGGCTAGCAGACAATCTTCAGGCCCGTGGGTTAGCATCTCACAGTTGGAGCAGTTGTATGATGTGACCTCTGTGGCAGCAGATGGTAAGGAAATACCGGAAGACTTGAAACTGCTGGTTATCATTCATCCTAAAAATCTTTCAGATCAAATGCGCTATGCCGTAGACCAGTTTGTTTTGGCTGGGGGAAATGCATTGGTTTTTGTTGATCCCAATGCTGAATCCGAAAGCCAGGGAGGCATGGGGGGAATGATGATGGGAATGGGTGGAGGTGATAAATCATCGACTCTTGAGCCTTTATTCAAAGCTTGGGGTGTTGAGGTTGACACCAAGAAAGTGGTTGCAGATGCCACCCATGCGTTATCTGTAGGCTCACCATCAGGCCGCCCTGTAAGGCATCTGGGAATTTTAGGGTTTGGCGAAAATAATTTTAGTAAAGATGACGTAGTGACTTCGTCGTTGCGGAATGTGAATTTCGCTACAGCAGGTACAATAAACAAGCTTGAAAATGCCAGTACTTCTATTGATGTGCTGTTACGCTCCAGCAATAACGCAATGTTGATGGATGCTGATGCCTTTTCAATGATGTTTGACCCCAGTAGCTTATATAAAAACTTCAAGGCAACCGGTGAAGAATATGCAATTATTGCAAGGGTTACAGGTAAAGTGAAAACTGCCTTCCCTGAAGGAAAGCCTAAAGAAAAAGCTGAAAATGATTCAGCTGAGGAGCAGTCGCCCTCTGGTAAGGACA
>CBDCZK010000010.1:495000-741481 GCA_965224475.1 Endozoicomonadaceae bacterium
CAGGTAGAGAATACCAAGGCGCTTGAGAGAACTCGGGTGAAGGAACTAGGCAAAATGGCACCGTAACTTCGGGAGAAGGTGCGCCGCTGATGGTGATGGAACTTGCTTCCTAAGCTGTCGGCGGTCGAAGATACCAGGTGGCTGCGACTGTTTATTAAAAACACAGCACTGTGCAAACACGAAAGTGGACGTATACGGTGTGACGCCTGCCCGGTGCCGGAAGGTTAATTGATGGGGTTAGCTTAGGCGAAGCTCTTGATCGAAGCCCCGGTAAACGGCGGCCGTAACTATAACGGTCCTAAGGTAGCGAAATTCCTTGTCGGGTAAGTTCCGACCTGCACGAATGGCGTAACGATGGCCACGCTGTCTCCACCCGAGACTCAGTGAAATTGAAATCGCTGTTAAGATGCAGTGTATCCGCGGCTAGACGGAAAGACCCCGTGAACCTTTACTATAGCTTCACAGTGGATCTTGATGTTGCTTGTGTAGGATAGGTGGGAGGCTTTGAAGCGTGGACGCCAGTCTGCGTGGAGCCAACCTTGAAATACCACCCTGGCAATATTGAGGTTCTAACCCAGGTCCTTTATCGGGATCGGGGACATTGTGTGGTGGGTAGTTTGACTGGGGCGGTCTCCTCCCAAAGAGTAACGGAGGAGCACGAAGGTGCGCTAAGTACGGTCGGACATCGTACGGTTAGTGTAAAGGCACAAGCGCGCTTGACTGCGAGACGTACATGTCGAGCAGGTACGAAAGTAGGTCTTAGTGATCCGGTGGTTCTGTATGGAAGGGCCATCGCTCAACGGATAAAAGGTACTCCGGGGATAACAGGCTGATACCGCCCAAGAGTTCACATCGACGGCGGTGTTTGGCACCTCGATGTCGGCTCATCACATCCTGGGGCTGAAGCCGGTCCCAAGGGTATGGCTGTTCGCCATTTAAAGTGGTACGCGAGCTGGGTTTAGAACGTCGTGAGACAGTTCGGTCCCTATCTGCCGTGGACGTTGGAAGTTTGAGGAGAGCTGCTCCTAGTACGAGAGGACCGGAGTGGACGAACCACTGGTGTTCGGGTTGTGTCGCCAGACGCATTGCCCGGTAGCTATGTTCGGACGGGATAACCGCTGAAAGCATCTAAGCGGGAAGCCCCCTTCAAGATGAGACTTCCCTGGGCCCTAGAGGTCCCTGAAGAGCCGTTAAAGACTATGACGTTGATAGGCTGGGTGTGTAAGCGTTGTGAGGCGTTGAGCTAACCAGTACTAATGACTCGTGCGGCTTGACCATATAACGCCAAAGCGATTTACTGCGAACGTTCCAGACGTTCTTAGTACTTCCTCCATCCCTGGAGGTCGTAAGCCATACATAAAGAGTGTTGGGCAAGAATAGAAGACAGCTTAAATAAACCGGATTCCAGGCAGAAGAGACATCTTCTGTAACAGTTTCGCCTGGCGACCATAGAATGTTGGAACCACCTGATCCCATCCCGAACTCAGCAGTGAAACGACGTATCGCCGATGGTAGTGTGGGTTTTCCCCATGTGAGAGTAGGTCATCGCCAGGCACAAAATTTCAGTATCCTGAGCATTAATCAGGATATGGTTTCAGAGAAATTACTGAAACAAAGCAGTTTCACTTGACAGCCATAGAACATTGGAACCACCTGATCCCATCCCGAACTCAGCAGTGAAACGATGTATCGCCGATGGTAGTGTGGGGTTTCCCCATGTGAGAGTAGGTCACTGTCAAGTACTTATTAGAAAACCCTGATAGTATTGCTGTCAGGGT
This sequence comes from Endozoicomonadaceae bacterium, assembly GCA_965224475.1. GTDB lineage: Bacteria > Pseudomonadota > Gammaproteobacteria > Pseudomonadales > Endozoicomonadaceae > Endonucleibacter. The sequence continues at coordinate 496,779 of CBDCZK010000010.1, forward strand.
TTTTGCTATGCGAAAAAAGGAATGATCTACTCCCATCCGCTTTCCATTGCTGCGAGCGCTCAGTAGGGGGTGTTCTCGGGCATCCTGCCCTTCACAGTATTCGGACTATCCTGTTCATCAAACGGCATATCGCCAATACTAGGCAGAAAATTGCTCCTGCTTTTTCTACACTTCCGCCATCCATTGTGGTCGTGTGGTGCTTTTTGGCCTGTGAGGGTATAGGTATTGATTAGAAAATTCTGATAGCACATGCTCTCAGGGTGTTTATTGTGAGCGATGTTTTAAAATTACAATATGAAACTCGATTCGTTTAGTAACTGCATTAAGCAAGAAATTTGAAGTAGTCAGTTATAAAGAGCTATTTATAATTTGCACTTGCATTTTAAAGAGATAAGCCCTTTTTACATTTCATGATGTAGTGATCCGGACAGCCGCTCATATCCATATCTTCAACACGAAAGCCGGCCATACGGATTTCATCGAGAGCCTGGTAGGGTTTTACTCTCGCATTTTCACCTTTGTAATCGATAATAAATACTGATGTATCACAGTCAATTTGCGAGAAGATGCTGGCTAAAAATTCAGGTCTTTTTCTAATAAAACGGTAGACGTTTGCGAGAAAGACAATATCCACTTTTGCTGGCAGGCTTGGGTCTTCAGGCAGGCTTATTTCTGTTACTACATTTCTCAGCTGCTCGTGGCGAAAGCGAGATGACATAAAACTGACCATGTTGGGTTCGGTGTCTAGGGCATATATGCGCCCTTTAGGGGCAAGTTTTGCGAATTGGCTGGCGAAATACCCTGTGCCTGCACCAACATCTGCTACGATTGAGTCTTCTTTCAAATTCAACTTTGCCAGAATGTGAGGTGTGTTCTGCCACTCACTTCTATTTTCTGAGTCGAATATTGCGCTACAGTGATCTGGATTAACAAAACTGACAGGTTTAACCATTATAAAAATATCTTCTTTCAGGTGATACTAAGCATCTGTTGAGGGTTGCTTTGATGTCGTTAGACGTCTCTGTTTTGCTGTTTGAGCTATGTTCTAATAGTTGGGCTTAAAAACTGCTTGGCATTATGATTACAAAGGTCTGTCTCAGTTAGCCAACTGGTGTGGTTAGTTATTTTCTATGGGCTCTACATTACGTTTTTGTGTATAAAGGTGCAAGTTAAATACATCTACTAGCTTGTGTTGAAGTCCTTTTTTCTAGATTCACCATATTTCTTTATTTTAAACATAGCGTTGCTTTAAATAGTGCTCCTCCATCAAGTCTGTGATGATAGGTGGTATGCGAAAATCTGAATAGTAAATGCTTAGCAAACAAGGAAGTCGTTTATATTAAGTATGTAATTTCCGAATATAATCCATTTATTTTCAAAAAGGGCTTGAATAGCCGGGGCGCTTCCTTATAATTCGCATCCGTCTGGTGAGGGCAGCAAGTCTTCTCAAGGCATCAGTGGTGGGCGTAGCTCAGTTGGCAGAGCTCCGGATTGTGATTCCGGCGGTCGAGGGTTCGAGCCCCTTCGCCCACCCCAATTTCTTCTCCGAGATCCTTATCTTCTCATTACACTCCTAAATAAATATTCATCTTTTTGCTTTATATTGGCTTAAAGAGAGATTCTTTTTGTCATCTTGATTTCAGATAAATCAGCTTATCGATGATCAAATAGACAAAGCAGTTCATTCATTGTAGGACTTACGCATTGACAGCAAGTCGTAAAATTTGATAATTGCTAAAAATAACTGCTTTTCAGGGATGAAGATGAGAAGTACTACTCGCCCCACAACTGCTCGGTGCAACCTTCCACAATATATGGGCTTCTTGATAAGTGAGCCAAAATCATCAACATGTACAAGGCTGGCAGAAGTGACAGGTATTTCTCATGATAGCGTTAATCGCTTCCTTCACCGTGAAAATTACCAACCAAAAGATATGTTCGATGAGGCGGCCAAAAGCTTATACCTTGTTGGTGGCACCTTGAGTGTTGATGACAGTGTTCTCGATAAACCGTATAGCTACTCTGCGGCGCTGGTCAGTCATTTCTGGTCCGGTAAGCACCACAGGGTCGTCAAGGGCATCAACCTCGTCACCCTCTACTACACTGACCCTGCCGGTCGTCATATGCCTGTAAATTTCAGAATATGCGATAAGACAGAGGGCAAGACTAAAAACGACTATTTTCGTGAGATGTTGAGTGAAGTGCTAGCCTGGGGGCTGGAGCCAACGTTTGTAACCGGTGACACCTGGTACAGCTGCGTCAAAAACCTGAAGACGATTAAAAACCATCAGACAGGATTTATGTTCGCTGTTGAGACAAACAGGACTGTATCACTGGAAAAATTCATCAGGTTCAAAGCCTCGATATTCCAGACGATTCTGGATGTATGGCTTAAAGATTTTGGCAAGGTCAGGTTGTTCAGGACGATGCTAAAAGACCAGCGTCGCCACTACGTGGTTTACTTGCCGGAAGAGTTCCCTTTCCAACGCGATAACTTCATCAAGATTCATGACCATCACTGGCAGATAGAGCAATTTCATAGGGCAATCAAGCAAGTTTGCCACATTGAACACTTTCAGGTTCGTAGTGAACGGCCGGTGAGAAACCACATATTTGCCAGTATTTTGAGTTTTGTGTATCTCCAGAAAATGCAGATAGAACAAGCGTTCACGAATATTTACCAGCATCAGGGCGAGCTGTTTAAAGAGGTGGTTGGTGATTACATTGAGCGTTTTGCAGCAGGCAAAGATGACCTCCTACCAAAATTAGCAAGTGTCATCAATGCGTAAGTCCTACATTGCTACTAATTAGTTTTTAAGGTTGATCTCATCTTGGTTTTTAAAAGTGAGATTTTTGTAGATTCTTTTCCTTAGTTGAAATGTTTCATGCGATAAAAGCCTGTGGTAGTTGAAGGCTTGCTGTGTTGATAATAATGCCAAGAAAATAAAGCCCTATTCATGGCATGGGTTCTACTAATGGGGTGATGGCTTTTAGCCACTCGTAGACTGCATTCAGGTATTCAACGGTTCGTGTTGATGAAGGGGCTTCTGCGCCAACGACATCAATAAAGGGTGGATTGCTTAGTGAAACCAGCTGATTTTTGTAAACGGCATCCATATAGAAGACATAAGGCTGGGAAGTAACAATTAGAAAATTGTCATCATCTTTGTTTTTCTCAATAAGCTGATTAAACGTATCACCTGTGCCTGGTCTAATCCACTTTTGACCAGTTGTGTCCCAGCGCCTTGGTTTATCTTCTGCGGCAACAGGCAGCTTTTCCATATCCGGTGGTTTTTTAAAAAGTGTGTAAAGCAGGCGTTGAGCTTCAGCTTCATGACAGGGGGTGTTTTCTGGGGTTAATCTCAAGGGAGCTATTTTGTTCTGTGACTGCAGAGAGGTTATTGCTTTTGAAATATTGTCGTAATCTTCAAGTGGCCTTTGGCCAGCAATAAGTACTACTTTTTCGAAGCGAATACCTTGCTGCCATAAGCTTGTCAGGTATTCAATTCTAAGAATCATACGGGGGACTGCTCCCCCTGTTATGACTGCAGCTTTGTATTTTTTGCATGAGGGAGTAATTGCGTTGATAAAGCCGAGCTCAGTGAGATCTTTGTGGATTGTTTCCTTTTGAGTATCACTCAGCTTAAGTGTTTGAAGTTGCCATCTTTCCTGTCCAGGCTTGCGGGCAAACTGACTGAAGCTTGTAAGGCTTTGATGCCATGAGTTTACAGAAGTGCCTCTGACTATTTTTTGCAAATTTAGCAACGGTTCAGGCAATTGTGTGTAGGCCATTGCTGTTATTGTTTGTAAAAATAGCGAAATATAGAGTATGGCTATTAGAGGTATTTTGGCTATGAATTTGGGTCTAACCATGACCTTTTCACCAAATTAAAAATGACAGCATAGTCAATTTTAATCTCAATTGTGGTAGTTGATTGGGGTGATATTAAGGAATAATCTTTGCTGCAGTTGGAAGAATCTTGCAAACACTAAGGTGCTTTCTCACATCTTTGAGGACATATGTTTGAATAAAATAATGAGTCGGGTTATTGGTCACCGAGGAGTAGCCAGTATAGCCCCGGAGAATACGTTGGCAGGGGTAAGGCAGGCTGCAGAGTTAAATGTTCGTTGGGTTGAAATGGATGTTACGTTGCTTGCTGACGGAGCTCCGGTGATGTTTCATGATGCACGGCTTAATAGAACAACAAATGGCAAAGGACTTATAAATAGTATTGGCAAGGCTCAACTAGCTAAACTTGATGCGGGTGGTTGGTTTTCTAGCCAATTTGCAGGGGAACCTGTGCCTTATTTGGCAGAAACTTTGGACTGTATAAAAAGAGCAGGTATGGGCTTTAATCTAGAGTTAAAGCCTAACCGGTGTGATGAGGCGTTATTGGTTAATCAGGTTATTGAAGCGCTAAAAGCAGCAGTATTTCCTGAAGAAAGATTATTGATATCAAGCTTTAGTCATAATGCACTACTGCTATACCGTGCTCATGCTGACCATATGCTGGGGTGTCTTTTTGAAAGGGTGCCGAAAGACTGGAGGAAAAAAGCTGAGTCTGTTAGCGCTGTCACCATCCATGTGGATGGTAATAAACTGTCAGAAAAAAAAGCGCAGCAGATCAAAGATGCTGGTTATGAACTGTACTGTTATACCATAAATGATCTGCGTAAAGCTGAGGAGTTGATGAGCTGGGGCGTTGATGGTGTCTTTTCAGATTGCCCACAGCTACTTGTAAGTTCACTTTGACTGGGTTTTCTGTTTACCATTTGTTTTATAGTGGAATTTCAGTGATAAAACTCTACATAAAATTCTGCATGGCCATTTAGTTTTAAATGATGTTTTTTTCCCGGTGCAATAATCATTCTACCTTCTCTTGATATCAGGGTTTCTTCTCCAGTTTCATCATTACAGAATGTCAGCTCTCCTTCAATAATATGGAGTACTCCCCAAGTTCCTGGGGCTGTACTGTGCTCGTTTAAGAAAGCCGTAGGAACATTGCCTGAAGTGAAAATGGGTGTTTTTTTATATGGACTAACAGTGCTTGGTAGTTTGTTCATGATTTTTTTCCAGTTGCTTGAGGGCTTTGCCTGCGAGAAAAATTAGTAGAGTCAGTTTGAATATTTCTAATACACCAAAGAAATAGTGATGTAAGGTGTTGGGTACAATATCGCCAGCGATGATTGTAGAAGCCTGTTCATTTAATATGGGCAATAACCATATAGATTGAAGTAACTGCGAAACCTGAATAAGACCTATCAGTGATGTGGGTGTAGCGACAGTTCTTGTATAAAACAGGATGGAAAGAGCCAAGAGTAATACCCACTGATATTTTTCGAAGACCCCAAATACCTGCATGCCTACATCCATTGCTATTGGTAGGGTCAGGCTAGGGGCGTTGAATTTAATCGATGATTCCAGAAAGGATATTCCGATTATCATTCCGCTCCAGATTAAAGTCAGCACTATGACCAGTTTCAGTACATAGTTATGAGTGGGCTTAGTATTCGGTGGCATGGCTACGGCTACGGTTATCCTTTCTGCTTTTCTGGAAGGCTAACTTACCAAGAAACATGGCCAGGAACAGGGCTCCAAAAGCAAAGATGATATCTCCAATCATTCGAAGCCATACCAAAGTATGGATAACAGGCTGGTGAATAAACTCTGCTGAACGGGTATACCAGTAGCCTTCACTAACACTGGCTATAGCCTGGAGAATGCCTATTGGTAACAGGGTAGTTAGGGCCATAGCTGCAAGCCCCACATTTAATGACCAGAATGCCCACTTCAGCAATCGGTCATCCCAGTAACGGTTATTTGACAAGCCCTTTATGCAGGTTAGTAGTAGTCCTATACCCAGCATTCCATACACACCAAACAGTGCGGTATGTCCATGGAGTGGTGTAGTATTCAGGCCTTGGATGTAATACAGGGCTATAGGAGGGTTAATGAGAAAACCAAAAACCCCTGCGCCAACCAGGTTCCAGAAAGCAGTTGCTACAAAAAACAATATGGGCCATTGATATTGTTTTACCCAAGGAGCAGCTTTACGAAGACGGTAGCTTTCATAGGCTTCAAAGCCTATCAGGCAAAGGGGTACTACTTCTAATGCTGAGAAGCTTGCACCCCAAGCAATGACGGATGATGGAACTCCACCAAAATAAAGGTGATGAAGAGTGCCTATGATCCCTCCGGACAGAAAAATGGTTGTAGTAAAGACCACTGCACTGCTGGCTGTTTTTGTGCGAACCAGTCCTAGTCTTACGAAGAGAACAGAAATGACAGCAGTAGCAAATACTTCAAAAAAAGCCTCTACCCAAAGATGCACAACCCACCATCGCCAGTATTCAGCTACAGCAAGGTGGGTATGTTTGCCCATGAATAGGCCAGCACCATAAAACAGGCCGATGGCAATGGCCGATAAAAAGAATATCCACAGAATCTGTTTATCACCTGAGTTTTTCTTCAGAGCAGGAATAAGCGCTCTGCTAACAAGTGTTAACCAGATAATAAGTCCGGAAAATAAAGCTATTTGCCAGAATTTTCCTAGATCAACATACTCATAGCCTTGATGACCAAACCAGAAATTTTGGTCAAGAGTGAAGTATTGTTGCACTCCGAGCCACTGACCAAGCATCGAGCCAGTGACAACAATCAGTAATGCAATATATAAAATATTGACGCCATATTTTTGAAATCTAGGCTCATGACCGGAAAGCATCGGGGCAAAATAGAGGCCTGTGCCAAGCCATATAGTTGCTATCCAGAATAGCCCCAATTGAGTATGCCAGGTTCGAGTGATTGCATAGGGGATAAGTTCGCTAATGTTAATACCATAGAATGTCTGACCTTCTACGGCATAGTGAGCGGTTATACCTCCCATTATAATTTGTAGCCCAAATAGGGCTATGGCTGTCCAGAAAAACTTGCGGGTTGCCTGCATGGAGGGGGTATTAGTTGCAAGTGCCAGTGGATCAGAATTTGGTAGTTGGGGTAATGGCTCTTGGTGTGCAGAAGCTGCATGGTGCCATGCCATAGCTCCAATACCTGCAATTAACAGGACAATGCTGAAAATGGACCAGCCCAGAATCGCTCCGGTGGGCCGGTTATCAATAAGTGGCTCATGTGGCCAGTTGCTGGTATATGTGTAATCCTTTCCAGGCCGATTGGTGGCTGTAGCCCAAGTCGTCCAGAATAAAAAAGCAGTTAATTGGCGACGGTGCTCAGGGTCTTTGACAGGAGTTTCCCTAATCGCGTACTGCTCTCTTAAGGGTTGATATTGTGTACTGTCGCCAAAAAGCGCCTGATAGTACTGTGATAATTCTTCAGTAACAGCGGTTCTTGCTTCATTTAATGTTGTGGTGCTGGTTTCAGGGTCATAAGTATTGGTTCGGATATCTTTTTTTGTTCTGTCTTTTACTGATGCCTGAAGATGGCTGGGTAGTTTATCGTAAGGCTGTCCATGGCGCTTCATTGACTCTTTTGTCAACATCAGGGTTGCCTCCCGATGGAGCCAGTCTGCATTCCAGTCGGGGGCAACATAGCTACCATGTCCCCATATTGAGCCTGTCTCATGACCTCCGATTGAGCGCCACACCAGCTGACCTTGACGAATATCTTGCCCGGTAAACATAGCTTTACCGTCGGCACTGATGATTTGCTCTGGTATGGGGGGAGAGTGGCGGTAGATTGTACAGCCCTGCCATAGCAAAATAGCAAATGAAACAATAAAGACAGCACCGAGGATTAGCCATAGTCTACGGTCTGAATTTGACATTTGCTCTCTCCTGAAAGGGTGTTTTACGGAGATATAACATGTATAATTGATGCATGTTATATTTTAACTGGATATGCTGTCAACCTGTTATCCCTTTTAACAGGGCGGAAGAGGTGAGATGGCTATTCAGGGAAGTGCTTTTTTATTTCAGTCACAATCAGGGGGCACCCTATGAAAGATATAACTACGCCTGATGATGTGCATCTGTTGGTTAGGGCATTTTATGGTGCTGTACAAAAGGACCACATACTAGGCCCCATTTTTAATGATATTGCCAAGGTAAACTGGCAGGATCACCTGTCTGTTATGGTGACCTTCTGGGAGTCTCTACTGTTAAAGACAGATCGTTATCGTCGTAATGCGCTTAAACCGCACTTGAAGGTATTTCAGAAGGTGAAATTTGAGCCAGGGCAGATGGAGCGGTGGCTCACGCTATTTGAGCAGACGGTGAATACCCACTTTTATGGAGAAATCGCCAATAAAGCAAAGCATTGGGCGAGAGGCATTGCTCATAATTTGCAAAAGCAAATCATAAGCAAAGCCAGCATGTGAAATATTCAGAGAAAGGCTGACGACTTAAACTTCGTCGATTTCTCGCAGGTATTTAAAGAGTTTGCGTGCAGCCGCAGGCGGCTTTTCCTGCTCGGCTTCTTTTTTCGCATTGCGGACTAGCTGGCGAATATGCTGGTGATCAGCTTCCGGGTATTTATCCAGATATTCCGTTAATGCCGATTGCCCTTCATTGATCAGGCGGTCTCGCCAACGTTCCAGTTGATGAAAGTGTTTGTTGTACTCTTCACTAGAGCTGTCCAATCTGTCCAGAAGCTCTTGAATAGGCTCAATATCCTGGTCTTGCATCAGTTTGCCAATAAAACCAAGATGGCGTTTTCGGGCATTATGGCTTTTTATACGCTTGCTTTCATCCAGGGCATCTCTCAGCCTCTCATTTAATGGTAATTTATCCAGCAATGCTGGTTTCATCTCCATCAAACGCGCGCCAATAGCCTTTAAGGCATGCATTTCCCGTTTGATGTCAGATTTGCTGACGTACTCAATATCATCATCCAGATTTTCGGGAGGGGGATTATGGGAAGACATACTTGGCTTTTCCGTATTCGTTCTGCTGACGTCTATTGACTCAACTCAGTAGCTTGTTGAAGCATTTTGTTCAGAGCTCTGAATAATGCTTGGCCAATATTGCCAGAGTCTGATAAGTGATGGGGGCATTATAATGGTTATCAAGTCTGCTGCCATGCTCTAGTGATATTTTGTATTGGGTTTCGCAAGATTTGATCACGTACTAAAGATGCAATTTAGCAGAAGCAACGGCACAATAGCTGGAAATAAATGCAATAAGGAAAGGGTAGCATTATGGGCGATCATTCCAATGCGGCACTGGACCCTCGGGCTGAAGAAGCGCGCCTGAAGACACTCGTCAGCGATATCCTTGACGAAGCACGTAAGCAAGGGGCTGATGCCTGCGAGGTTGGTGTTAGCCTAGATGCTGGGCTATCGGCTAGTGTTCGCATGGGTGAAGTGGAAACAGTTGAGTTTAATCGAGACCAGGGGTTTGGTATTACGGTATACCAAGGTCAAAAGAAAGGCTCTGCAAGTACCTCTGACAGCACTGATCAGGCCATTAAGGATACTGTAAGAGCTGCGTGTAATATCGCACGCTATGCTTCAGAAGATCCTTGTGCGGGTTTGGCTGATGCTGAATTAATGGCAACAGATTTACCGGATCTTGATTTATATTACCCTTGGGATGTGACGGCTGAAGAGGCCATTGAGCTGGCTATTGCCTGTGAGCAAGCTGGCCGTAATGTCAGTGATAAAATTATCAACTCTGATGGTGCCAGTGTTGCCTCGCACCAGGGCTGTCGAGTATACGGAAACAGTCATGGTTTTATTGGCAGTTATGTTTCCAGTCGCCATAGCTTAAGTGCTGTTCTGATCGCGCAGCAAAATAATGAGATGCAGCGTGATTACTGGTATACCCTGGCCAGAGATGCAGTTGACCTTGAATCTGCGGAACAGGTAGGGGCAAAAGCAGGGGAGAGAACGGTAAACCGCCTTGGTAGCCGTAAAGTTGATACAGGGCGTTCACCTGTGCTGTTTGCACCTGAGGTGGCTTCTGGTCTTATTTCCCACTTTCTTGGTGCTATTAGTGGTGGTAGCTTGTATCGCCAGTCATCATTTTTACTGGATTCGTTGGGTAAACAGGTGTTTCCAGACTGGCTCCGTATCCATGAGAAGCCTTTACTCAAAAAAGCTCTCGGGTCAGCTAGCTTTGATAATGATGGGCTCGCTGCTCGCGAAAAAGACTTTATCACTGAAGGTGTTCTTCAGAATTATATTCTAAGTACTTACTCAGCTCGAAAACTGGGGATGAAAAGTACTGGCAATGCCGGTGGTGTTAATAATTTGTTTGTTGAAAGTAATGCTGATGGACAGAAAGAGCTACTCAGGCAGATGGGAACAGGCTTGCTTGTGACTGAACTCATGGGGCAAGGTGTCAATATTGTGACAGGGGACTATTCTCGTGGAGCAGGTGGCTTTTGGGTGGAAGATGGAGAAATTCAGTATCCAGTTTCTGAGGTCACCATTGCAGGCAATCTTAAAGATATTTTTATGGGAATTGTTGCTGTTGGCAGTGATGTTGATAAGCGGGGTAATATTCAGACTGGGTCTATCCTGGTCGAAGATATGGCTTTGGCAGGTAGCTAATGCTGTTTTTGCAGTTGCTATCCGCTGATACGGATCGCAACTGCGACTTTCAGGTAAAATTATCTCGTGGAGTGCATGAGCTTAGCCGTAAAAAAGCGTGGCAAGCCCCAGAAAGGAAAAGAATCCGACCACATCGGAAACGGTAGTCAGGATTATTGTGCCAGCTAAAGCAGGATCAACATTAATTGATTTCAGAAAAATGGGCAGGCAGGCACCGGTCATTACTGCAGTAGTGAGATTGATAACCATTGCGCAGGCAATAACGAGGGCGATGACCGGGTCTTGAAACCATAGCCAGGCAATAGCCGATACCAGGCAAGCCCAGAGTATGCCGTTCAAGAAGCCTGCAGTGAGCTCTCGACTTAGCAGCCATTTCAGGTTGGTGGTGCTAATTTGGCCTAGAGCCATCCCCCTGATGACGAGGGTTAGCGCTTGTCCACCTGCATTACCTCCCATTCCAGCAACAATAGGCATGAGGACTGCAAGTGCCACAACCTTATCAATGGTTTCCTGGAACATTCCAATAACGGACGCTGCAATAAATGCTGTTATTAGATTGATGCCAAGCCAGACTGCACGGCGTCTAGCGGTTTTAAGTGGAGGAGCAAAGGTATCTTCATCATCATCCAGGCCGGCCATACTCATCATAGAATGCTCAGCCTCTTCCCTGATAACGTCAACAACGTCATCAATGGTTATCCGCCCAAGCAGTTTACCGCGATCATTGATGACAGGAGCAGAAACAAGATCCTGGCGTTCAAACAGTTGTGCTACCTGAGTAGCAGGAGTATCTGCTTCGATAGGGTCAAGGTCCGTTAGCATGACTTCCCTGACGGTTGCAGAGGGATCTGTGGTTAGCAGGAGGGTAAGGGGAAGTCGGCCAATATACTCATCGCGGCGATTAACAACCAGCAGGCTGTCCGTCATTTTTGGCATTTCTTCATGCCTGCGCAGGTACCGAAGAACAACATCTACAGTATTACTGGGGCGAACCGTAATGGTGTCTGTGTCCATCAATCCGCCGGCAGAGTCTTCTGGGTAAGATAAGACTGCCTCTACCCGTTGACGGTCCTGGCTATCCATTGAGTCGAGGACTTGCTGGGTAATAGTATCGGGCAATTGCTGGAGCAAGTCGGCAATATCATCAACATCCTGGCCTTCAGTGATTGCTTTGAGCTCAGCGACATTCATACGATCCAAGAAAAATTGACGCACTTCATCACTCAGTTCCTGTAATACATCCCCTTCTTGCTCCCGGTCAATCAGACGCCAGAGCAGGCTGCGAAGCTTAGGAGGGGATGATTCCAGCAGGTGAGCCGAGTCAGCAGGAGGTAAACTGTTGAGCATTACCCGTAACTCTTGGGATACACCGTGTTCAAGGGCATCATTCAGCTCCTTGAGTTCCTTGTCGCCTATGCTTAATTGCAGCTGCTGGACCATATCTTTCCGCCTACAGGTCACAGATAAAAATACATGCCGTATTTTACCTTTGAATAAAATCTATCATTATCAATGGTGATTATGTGTCACTAAAATTTGCTCACCCTTTAAATCAGTATACGACCTTCCTGCCAATCAGGTTTTGACCTTTTGGTTTATTAATGAGTCAGCATCCGTTATTGCTGGTAAATGTTGGTTCCGTTGCATTCTGTTGAATTGCTCCAAACGAGTGGGTTTAGTGCTGGAAGCCTGAGAGAGCAGAACACTCTGCCCCTCATTAAAGAGGGATAATACTGAAATTAAAAGTTGGGCTAAGTGATGATAACAAATTATCAAGGTAGGAGCAGATTGGGGTTATCCGATTTATCTTCAGCAATGGTTGGTTTTAATTAGAGACGGTGGTTTTTATTGCATGGTCTTTATTCACTCTCTTCAAAATAATTATCAATTAGTTCGCATACCGTTTCGCATGCTTGGCTTTCGTCTTCACCATCAAATGTCAGTTCTATTTCAGCGCCTTTCCCGGCTGCTAACATCATAACTGCCATGATGCTTTTGCCGTCAATTTGCTGACCGTTATATGCAATCTTAACCTGGCAAGAATAGCCCGATGTCAGCGAGACCAGTTTGGAAGCTGCCCGTGCATGTAACCCCAGCTTATTAATGATAGTTGTTTGCTTCCGAATCATTCCTATTGTAACTCTCTATGGCGAACCTGGACGCTGCTGCTTAGTTGTTTGGAAAAGGCTTGACCAAGTTTTTCTGTCAGGAATACTGAGCGATGTTGCCCTCCTGTACAGCCAATGGCAATGGTTATATAAACTCGTTGCCCTGACTCAAATTTTGGCAACCACTTTTGTACAAATAAACTGATATCTGTGAACATCTCTTCTACATCTTTCTCTGAAGAAAGAAAGTCTTGTACTGGTTTGTCCAGGCCTGTAAAGCTTCTTAGTGACTCAATCCAATAGGGATTTGGCAGGCAACGGACATCAAAAATGAAGTCGGCATCCACTGGAATTCCATGTTTGAAGCCAAATGACTGAAACAGTAGTGTTATTCGGTGAGTATCATGGTCGTTATTTGTGCACTCTTTTCTAACCCTTTCTCGGATTTGGTGAACTGAAAGGGGGGATGTATCGATTTTTATATCGGCTTGGGATTGCACCGGGCCTAGCAGTTGCGTTTCCTGTTCAATGGCCTCAACCAAAGATCGATGCTCATTGGTTAGAGGATGCTTGCGCCGGGTGGCACTATAACGCTTCATGAGATTATTGCTGTCAGCATCAAGAAATATAACTTTGCAGTCAATGCCTTGTTTGCGTAATCGGCTTAACAGCTCGGGGAAATTTTCCATAGCGCCAGGTACATTACGGATATCAATACTGACAGCCATCGCAGGTGGAGTGCTATGGGTTTTTTTTAAGGTGGTTGGCAGTTGATCAAGAATGCTGACTGGGATGTTATCAACACAATAGTAGCCCTCGTCTTCGAGAGCATGGAGGGCTGAGCTTTTCCCAGAGCCAGAACGTCCACTGATGATAACTAATTTCATAGTGAGCGGTTCCTATTGTTTTTCCATGTGCTGATTGATAGCAAATTCCTATTGTTAGCCCTCTGATTTTGTTGGCTTTTGAACTGGCGTTTAGTGGATGGGAGTGACATTGCTGTCTCCTGCAAAAAACGTTGGTTTGCTCTGTGTGATCATTTCGAAAGCCAAAGCCATACAATAAAAGTAGCTGGAAATAGAAAGCTATAGCTTAATAAAAGCATAGCTCCCATTTGCACTAAAGTAACCTTATTAGCAATAGGATAGATGTTCTGAGTTTACTGATCAGAGACAAGATAGTTGTAAAGCTCTGTTGAGCCTTTTGCCTCACGCATTTTGTTCAGCAATAGATTGGATTGGAAGCGACCAGCTAAGGCTTTTAGAATCTCAAGATGCTCCTGAGTGTCTTCTTCTGGGACGATCAGGGCAAAGATAATATCAACGGGTTTGTGGTCGATTGATTCAAAGTCAACAGGTTCAGCTAGCCGTATCAACAGACCTGTGGGTTTTGTGCAGGATTTGTTGCGGCAATGGGGGATAGCGACACCATCGCCAAGGCCTGTAGTGCCTAAACGTTCCCTGGTAACCAGACAGGAGAATAAGTCCTTGGCATTGATTGCTGGGACCTCCTCACTGATTAGGGTGGCGACGGCTTCAAGAATCTTTTTTTTGCTAGTCCCGTGCACACCACAGAGAGTGCGCGCGGGGGTTAGTATGTTTTCAATGATCATACAGATGGTTGTTGAACTCAAAATTTGCCAGTTGCACCTTGCATGCGGTCTAGCGTCTTTTCTTTATGTTTCACCAATTGGCGATCAAGCTTGTCCGACAGCTGGTCTATGGCAGCGTACATGTCCTCTGAGTCAGCGGTAGCATTGATATCCGCACCTCTTGTATGCAGGCTGGCTTCAGCCTTGTGGGTGAGTTTCTCCACACTTAGTGTCACCTGCACATTGGTGATACTGTCGAAGTGCGCATCCAGGCGCTCTAGCTTCTTGATTACATAATCGTGCAGAGCTTCTGTTACCTCGACATGATGTCCACTGATGTTGACTTGCATGTAACGCTCTCCTGATCCCGTATCTCGACTTGTACCAGCTCCCGGGATCTTTCGGGCTGGTATGTAATGATTTTATCACTCAAGATGCAGCTTGCGATGCTCTACGACAAAAAAGTCGTAAAAAAGTCATACAAGGCGCTTTCTTTCATTAGAAGGAGGAATATTTAATGATTCCCGGTATTTGGCAATGGTGCGTCGGGCTACCTTAATTCCTTGCTCACCAAGAAGGTTTGCAATTTTGTTATCACTAAGAGGTTTTCGAATATTTTCTTCAGCAACTATTTTTTTGATCAATGCTCTTATTGCTGTAGATGAGCACTCACCACCTTCGGTGGTATTAACATGGCTGGAGAAAAAATACTTTAGCTCAAACAGGCCTCTTGGGGTATGCATGTACTTCTGGGTAGTGACTCGAGATATTGTTGATTCGTGCATCCCAACTGCTTCAGCTATATCAGCCAATATTAATGGTTTCATTGCTTCTTCGCCTTGGGCAAAGAAGTCTTGCTGATATTCAACAATCCTGCTTGCAACCTTTAGCAGCGTTTCATTTCTGCTTTGCAGGTTTTTTAAAAACCATCTTGCTTCTTGCAAGTGGTTTTTCATGAAGACATTGTCCCTTGAGCTGTTAGCTCTTTGAACCATTGAAGCGTAATTGTTATTGATCCTGAGTCGGGGTAACGCTTCAGCATTAAGCTCAACCAGCCATTGGCTTTTGTGCTTTCTGACAATGATATCAGGGATAATATACTCTGGCGCTGGTTGCTCAATTTCCGAACCTGGACGGGGGTTCAGGCTTTGAATCAGACGTAAGGCTTCACGAAGATGGCTTTCTTTCAGTTTTAGTTTTTTGGTAATGCCAGCATAATCATGGCTGCCAAGTGCATCAAGGTGGTGTTCAATCAGTTTATGAGCTGTGTTTATATAGTCTGTTGTTTTGGGCAATTGCGATAATTGCACTTTCAGGCATTCTCGCAAATCATGGCTGGCACAGCCTACAGGGTCAAAGAGCTGGATGCGGTGAAGTAAAACAATGACTTCATCTTTATCCAGTTCTTCCAGCTGTTGGGTCAATGTTTGAAAAATATCGTCAATACTACTGGTTAAATAGCCATCACTATTAACGGCTTCAATAATAGCGAATCCTATAAGTCGATCCCTGTCGCTCATGGGTGACATATTTAATTGCCACTCAAGGTAATCCTGTAAGGTATCTACAGTACGTGATTTTGCGTGAGGGTCGCTATTTTCATCAGGCGAAGCGGGCAAGTTTGAGTATATATCATCCCATTTTGAGTCCAGTGGAAACTCCTCTGGTATCTCATTAGACCACTCAGGCTCATCCTGTACTTTTTCTTGCTGTGAACTCTCACTGAAATCAGGAAGCTGCTCCCCTTCATGGGTTTGCTCTTTGTTTGCGGCTGAATCAGCCTCTTCGGCTTCCAGCATTGGGTTTGACTCCAGTACTTCCTGGATCTCCTGTTGCAGATCCAGAGTGGATAATTGCAACAAGCGGATGGCCTGCTGTAGCTGAGGAGTCATGGTCAGCTGCTGGCCCATTGTGAGCTGTAAAGATGGCTTCATAGGGCAACCGTGTACCTGTACTTCGTTGTCTACACTCGATCCTGATAGCAATCATTTGTAACAGGAAACTGGCGATGGCTTAATTCATGCCAGTTTTTATTTGTTGGGGGCTACTCTCCTAATAGATGCGATTATAATCCTATCGCTGTTACAGGCAAAAGCAACAGGTTTTTACCAAAAAATAACTAAATTGCTAAGAGCTTGCACCTTGGTGGGGAGAAGAGATATAAAGAGAGATTGTTGGTTTTGGCTCTTTCTATTAGTTTCTATGTGCCTGCCTGGAATGTATTGATTTTTTGTCGATAGATTCGAAGTTTGTCAGCTATGTTTCTGCAAGAGAGGGTGGTGTTTGGCCCTCTCATGCATAGCATATTTATCAATGACAACCTTCTTTAGTGGTAGAAGTTTGTTTGATGAGTGTGTTGGTGCCTTCTCTTTTTCTCAAATATGCTGGAAGAAGGCTAGGGCGTTCAGTCGGACGAATAGATCGCTTTACAGGCTGAACTGGTGACCCAGGTAAACATCACGGACTTTCTGGTTACCAAGAACAGCTTGGCTATCACCTTCTGCAATAATGTGTCCTTCGCTGACAATGTAGGCTTTTTCACAAATATCCAATGTTTCTCTAACGTTGTGATCTGTGATGAGTACCCCAATCCCTCGTTTTTGGAGATGTCGGATTATCGATTTAATATCGCCTACAGAGATAGGGTCAACACCAGCAAAAGGTTCATCTAACAGAATAAAAGTGGGGTCTGTAGCAAGTGCTCTGGCTATTTCGGCTCGTCGACGTTCTCCGCCAGACAAACTCATGCCCGTGCTATCGGCTATGTGAGTGATATGAAACTCTTCCATAAGTGACTGTACTTTTTTCAAACGTTCCTGTTTTGATAGTTCTTTACGGGTTTCCAGTATCGCCAGGATGTTGTCTTTAACGGATAAGCGACGAAAAATTGAGGCTTCCTGAGGGAGGTAGCCAATACCTGCTCGAGCACGCCCATGCATTGGGTCAAACGTTAGGTTTTTTTGGTCAATTTTTACTGTGCCACCATCTGCCTTGACCAAGCCGACAATCATATAAAAGCAGGTGGTTTTTCCAGCACCATTTGGGCCGAGCAAGCCAACGATTTCACCACTTTTGACCTGTAAAGAAACATCCCTGACAACCTGCCGGTTTTTGTAAGACTTACTGAGATGCTGAGCTGTTAGTGTAGCCATTCAGATATTAAAAGCCTGTTTTAAGATGGTCCCAAAAGTCAGTGCTTCGCACAGATCATCTGGTTCAGGATGGAATGTTGTGTGTGATTCCATACGATGCTCCAGATAGAGAACCTTTAAAAAATTAAGTCACTGCGCACTTCAACAGCACAAAGTGGTGTAGGTGTTTTTTTGCATCGCGGTAGTGGCCATACCATTCGCAGACCATGTATACCGTGCAATTTTGCGGATAGCAAGTTGTTAAATTAGTACCTGATTGTGCTGTTTTGATACACTTTTTGCTAAATACGTCTTAACCACCGGTAGCTTTTTGAGGTTGCTCGTTTCGAGGTTGTATAACCATCTTGACTCGCCCCTCTGAGCCATTTTTTACGGGCTTACCTTGTGCGCTGACAGTTTGAAGCTTCAGGTTGTAGTCTATTTTTTCACCTTTGAAAGTGTCACCTTTTTGGGTTAACTGAGCTTGCTTGATCAGCTCAATATGATCGCCTGCCATATCATAGTGGATAGTCTCTCCCCATGCTTTTAGCACGCCTGCTTCGCCTTCTTGTTGTTCTTCATAATATGCACGTTTACCTTCGGCGATCACTTTTGTGACTTCTCTGTTCTTGTTGTTGCGGATAGTTATAGTGTCGCCCATAAGGCGAGTGCTGCCTTGAGTCATCACGACATCACCCCGGTATATCGATATGCCTTTTTTATTATCGATATCAGCTGAATTTGACTCTATTTCGATAGGCTTCTCCCTGTCTGATGGAAGTGCTGAAGCCCATGCTGGTATCAAAGTAATTATCAATAATAGAGGTTTAATCAGGCTCATGAATGCCTCGGACTCGTGATTTCAAGTGTATTAGACCCTTCTCATAAAATGTTTTCATGCCGATGGCACGCATTATTGAATTATCACTGGTTATTAAAACCGGCTTGTCGGTTTCCGCCATACCTTGTTTAGAATAAAGAGTCAGGTAATCGGTGTCCATACGCACCCCTTTGCCTGTTTTTATAGTATTTTGGGTCATGACAACATTATCCCAAAGAACCAGTACCTGGTTTCCTGAAAGTAACTTACCGTTGATGGCATCTGTTTCCGTAATTTGTCCAGCCTTGCGATAGTTGGTCATATGGGGCTGGCTCAGGAGTGTTGTATCACTATGGGGGTAGTGGGAAATATTATCGGAAATTAGCCGATACTCCCGCCTTCCCTTTTGGTCATACTTGAAAATGCTCGCTTGTTCCAGAAAGTAGTCTGGATTTTGCTTATTGGTTTGAGTTTTTTTGGGTGCGCTGGAATGGAGTGTTCCTTCATAAGCCCAGTAACCTATAGCAATCACCATAACTAGCAGCGCTATAATTATGGGTGAATTCCGATTCATGAACATGGCCACTCCAATGCAGCATCCTGTCGGTGGTTCATACAACCCCAGCCTTTAGAAGATCATGCATGTTGATGGCACCAACTGCACGATGCTGGTCATCAACGCAAATAAGCGCATTGATCTTCCTGTCATCCATGATTTTTAATGCTTCAGCAGCAAGGATTTCAGGTGATACTGTTGTACATCTGGCGGTCATGACGTCATCTATAAGCGTGGTTCCTGGATGAACCCCATGATCCAGAGCTCGTCTTAAATCACCATCGGTAAAAATACCAATAACTTTTCTGTTATTGTCACAAACTGCAGTCATTCCCAAACCTTTTTGGGTTACCTCCAAAAGGGCATCGCTCAAAGGGGTTCCTCTATCAACCAAGGGAATGCGTGTGCCTTTATGCATGATATCCCTGACTTTTAATAACAGTTTACGGCCGAGAGCCCCGCCAGGGTGGGAAAAGGCAAAGTCTTCTGCAGTAAACCCTCTGGCTTCCAGCAGGCTGATAGCCAAGGCATCACCCATAACCAATTGGGTCGTCGTACTCGAGGTTGGGGCTAGATCCAGTGGGCAGGCCTCTCTTCTGACGCCGGTATTGAGATTGGTTTCAGCAGATTGTGCGAGGGTTGATCCTGGGTTTCCGGTCAGGCTAACCAGAGGAATTCCCAGCCGCTTCAGTAATGGCAGCAAGGTGATGATTTCGTGAGTTTCACCTGAATTGGAAAGAGCCAAAATCACATCTTCTGAAGTGATCATACCCATATCACCATGGCTGGCCTCTCCCGGGTGTACAAAATAGGCGGGTGTCCCGGTACTGGAAAGTGTTGCTGCTATTTTGCGGGCAATATGGCCTGATTTTCCCATCCCAGTTACGATCACACGCCCACGGCACTCGAGGATAATTCGGCAGGCTTTTGAAAAGTGTGCGTCAATCTTGTTTTTCAGGTCCTGGATAGCTTCCAGTTCCATAGCGATTGCTCGCTGGCCTGAAGAGATCAACGTGTCATTATCCACCATCTCGGAAGCATCCTGTTTTTTTATCAGACCTGTCAGCTTATCAGGCTTAGGTTTTGGCCCGATAAAATATTGAGAAATATATGTTCAGTGCTTCTATTTTATGTCATGTATTTTGAATGTATAGCCAGATTCCGTAAAGACCATAGCTGGCAAGCATGATTACCCCCGCAACCCGGCCAATTTGTTTTGGTTGCTTACTTATGATTGCCACTATTGTAAGCAGGAGCGTCAGCCCAAGCATGACAGGGTAGTCTCGCTCAATTACTGAGTCATCGAGAGCCCCCGGTGCAATCAGACCCGGTACCGGCAGTACTGCCAGTAAATTGAATATGTTGGAGCCGACTACATTGCCTAGCGCTATATCTGAATGGTTTCGTAGTGCACTCATTACTGAGGCGGCCAGTTCTGGTAGGCTGGTGCCTATTGCGACGATAGTCAGGCCAATAACCAGTTCACTGATTCCTAACAATGTTGCAATGGTGGTTGCTCCCCACACCAGAGCTTGAGAACTGGCGAGTAGTATAGCAAGGCCTCCTAGCAGATGTACCAAGGCGCTCGCTTTTGATAAATCAGGAATATCCTCAACTTCAGTCAACGGGTTGTCAGGATGCGCGGTCTGCCAGCGAACCATGACATAGAGTGTGATGATAAGGAAGGCAACCAAAGCCAGGCTTTCAAACACCCCAAGGTAGCTATCAGCTAGGCAGGCTCCCGCAACCAGAGTAATCAGAACCAGCCAGGGAATTTCATTTCTGACCATGGCTTTTTTTATTGCCAAGGGGGCAATTAAGGCTGTAACACCAAGAACCAGGCCGATATTGGCAATATTTGAGCCAATAGCATTACCAACAGCAATATCGCCATGCCCTTGAGAAGCAGCCATCACCGAAACCAGAATCTCTGGGGCAGACGTACCGACAGAAACCACCGTCAGGCCAACCAGCATCGGTGAGATTCCCCAGCCTTGGGCAATAGCCGCTGCACCCGAGACAAATTTGTCTGCACTCCAGGTAAGGGCTATAAACCCAAGAATGATGGCAATGATAGCTATGCTCATTATTAGTATTGTCTCTGGTGGTTTTACTTGTTTTTGATTTTATTGCTATTTAACGAGCATATATAGTGGTTCGAATAGAAGGTGTTGAGTGGCTGATATCCAAATTATTGAATGTGAACCATTAATGACTAAAGGAACTGTTATATAGGTTCGGGGTTGTGCTAATGCATCTTGGGGTGGTAAAAGTTTATAAACTGATCATAGGTGTAAGTCAGGTTAGGATATAACGTTAATGTCTGCCCTTTCCGATATAAAGGAACTGCTTTTTGATGACTGAAGTTAAAGACAACTTTATTGAAATTCGTGGCCTGACATTTCGTAGGGGAGATCGCACCATCTTTAATGGGATCGATATGGACATTCCCAGAGGAAAGGTGGTTGGCATTATGGGGCCTTCCGGAACAGGAAAAACAACACTTTTACGCCTTATCGGTAGGCAACTAAAGCCTGATGCTGGACGAATAATTGTAGATGGTCATGACCTCTCATCTTTGCCCAGGGATAGCTTGTTCAAATTGCGCCGAAAGATGGGTATGTTGTTTCAAAGTGGCGCTTTGTTTACTGACCTCAGTGTATTTGAAAATATTGCTTTTCCTTTAAGAGTCCATACAAATCTTCCTGAATCAATGATACGGGATGTGGTGCTTATTAAACTGCAAGCTGTGGGGCTTAGGGGAGCCTCAGAGTTGATGCCCAGCGAGCTGTCTGGCGGTATGAATCGAAGGGTGGCTCTGGCCAGGGCCATAGCGCTGGATCCAGAAATGGTGATGTATGATGAGCCTTTTGTTGGACAAGACCCCATTGCCATGGGGGTTTTAGTCCAGTTGATCCGTCGTTTGAATAAAGTGCTTGGGGTGACTAGTCTGGTGGTATCCCATGATCTTAATGAAACAGCCAGTATTGCAGATTATCTGTATCTTATAGCTGATGGCGAGGTGATAGGAGAAGGTTCTCCTGGTGAGATGAAAGCGTCTGATGATCCTCGAATCAAGCAGTTTATGAAAGGCCTGCCTGACGGTCCTGTCCCCTTCCATTATCCAGCCAGAGACTATAGGGAAGATCTTCTGAGAGGCTTCGATGAAATTTGAAATCCTTGACAGGCTGGAGCAGCTTGGTCGTTACGGGTTAGGGCACATTCAATCCCTGGGGCGTACAGGATTGTTTCTTGTGCTGGCAATATTTTCCCGCTCCGGGCTGGGTAATCGGTTGTCATTGCTGGTTAATCAGCTGTATAGCGTTGGTTTTCTGTCATTGATCATTATTACCGTATCCGGTTTGTTTATTGGCATGGTCCTAGGGCTTCAGGGGTACAATATCCTGGTGCGCTATGGTTCAGAAGATGCTGTTGGGCAAATGGTTGCCCTAAGCCTTGTAAGAGAGTTGGGTCCTGTTGTTACCGCATTATTATTTGCTGGCCGAGCCGGGTCTGCCCTTACAGCTGAAATAGGCTTGATGAAAACCACTGAACAGCTATCAAGTATGGAGATGATAGGTGTTGATCCTTTAAAGCGGGTTATTGCGCCGAGATTTTGGGCGGGTGTTATTTCGATGCCGATTCTTTCTGCAATTTTTAACGTTGTGGGTATTTTAGGCGGAGCAATGGTAGGTGTTGACTGGCTTGGAATACATTACGGCTCTTTCTGGTCAAGCATTCAGCAGTCTGTTGATATTTTTAATGATATTGGCAATGGTTTAATTAAAAGCCTGGTTTTTGGTTTTGTGGTTACATGGATAGCTGTGTTTCAGGGGTACGACACTGTTCCAACATCCGAGGGTGTCAGTAGGGCAACAACAAGAACCGTTGTTTATTCTTCGCTGGCCATTCTTGGGCTTGATTTCATTCTTACCGCAGTTATGTTTGGAGAATTATAAAGATGCGGATGCGTACAGTAGAAATCAGTGTAGGCGCCTTTATGTTGGCAGGTATTCTGGCCATGATTGTGCTGGCACTGAAAGTGAGTGGTTTATCGCTTGATAATACCAAAGACAGCTATCGTGTTTATGCTATGTTTGACAACACTGGCGCACTCAAAAAACGCGCTAAAGTGGCTATGGCTGGCGTTATTATTGGCAGGGTTACACATGTGGAGCTGGACAAACATACCTATATGGCCCGGGTTGAAATGGAAATTGATGCGAATATTGACAATATTCCAATTGATAGCACAGCGGCAATTGTAACTGCGGGGTTACTGGGGGAAAAGTATATCGGCATTAGCATTGGTGGCGATGAAGCTTTCCTCAGGGATGGAGATCGTATTGAAGATACCCAGTCTGCGCTCATCCTTGAGGACTTGATCGGTAAGGTTTTATTGGCCCTTGTACATAAAAAAGATGATGAGTAGACAGAAGGATGGCTATGAAAAATGAAGGATACTTGTTAGTGAAGTTATTAAAGTCTATTACTCCAGGAGTGCTGGTGGTACTTGCCACTGTTTATTCAGTATTGGCAAGCAACGTTGTTTTGGCAAAAACTGCAGTTCAAACGCAAGATACTGTTAATAGCGAAGTTCATAAGCAATCAGGTAAGCACGGTGCCAAGAATGACATATCTTCGCCTAGTCAGGAGGTTGAAGCGATAACGCGAAGCCTGTTAAAAACATTTCAGGAAAATAAAGAGCGGTATCAGAAAGACCATAGCGCATTTGTAGCTGAAGTGGACAGGTTGCTTTCACCTGTAGTGGCATTTGATTCAATAGCTCGTGGTGTAATGGGGAAATATGCTCATCGAGCTGAGCCTGTCCAGATTACTCAGTTTGAAAAAAACTTTAAGGACAGTTTGATACGATTTTATGGTAAGGCGCTGCTAAAGCTGGATGATACCAGTGTGCAGATCCAAAAAGTTGATGATGTACCAGGCAAGGTGCTGGATGATTACAAAGCCGGAAAAATTCGTCAGATCCCAGTCACTATGACAGCGAAAACCAGCAGCAGAACACTGGAAATATCTTATTCAATGATT
The DNA here is from genome assembly GCA_965224475.1 of Endozoicomonadaceae bacterium. Taxonomy (GTDB): domain Bacteria; phylum Pseudomonadota; class Gammaproteobacteria; order Pseudomonadales; family Endozoicomonadaceae; genus Endonucleibacter. The sequence continues at coordinate 520,542 of CBDCZK010000010.1, forward strand.
TTTGATGATAACCGTTGGAAACTGCGCAACATTGTACTTGATGGTATCAATATCGGTATACAATTCCGTCGCCAGTTTGCAGAGGCTGTGGAATCACATCGCAAACTGCAATATGTCATTGATCACTGGCTCGACATAATGTCTGTAGGTAGTGATTTAAATAAGGCAGATAGTAACCCTAAAAAAGGAGCATAGCAGGTGCTACAAATGCTAGAGCCTGGTCGGCTGGTGCTGATAGGACCTGTGACGTTTGATAATGCAGCCGCTGTAGCTGCAGAGGGAGAAGCAGTTTTATCGAACTGTTTTTCCGAAACGGCTCAAGGCCATTGTGAAATCAATTTGGCTCAAATGGAGGTGGCTGATAGTTCAGCGCTTTCTGTGTTTCTATCCTGGATGCGTTTTGCCAAGAAGAGGCAAGCTACCATTTGTTTTTCCGCTATTCCGGCTCAACTCGAAGCCCTGGCCAATGTCTGTGATATGAAGGCACTTATGGATGGGGTTAGCTGTGAGCTGTATTGAAAATGGCCGTTAATGAGTATTGATTTTTAATGATCCCTTCACTCTTTAATTATCTGCCCTAGTCAGGATTCTGTCTCTCCGATATTATAAGGCGTTTTTGCTCGTTATATCCTGAGAGGTAAATTCATGCAAGCCACCGAAGTCAAGGCACTGCTTGAAGATAATATGCCCGGTTCAGAAGTCCTTGTTGAAGGTGAAGGCTGCGATTTTCGTCTCACTGTTATTAGTGATCAGTTTAAGGGAGCACTCCCTGTTAAGCGCCAGCAAATGGTCTATCATCATCTCAATGATTTTATAGCCAGTGGCGAAATTCACGCTGTCACCATGACAACGCTTACCCACAGTGAGTGGGAAGAACGAGAGAATCAGGGCTAAAGGGCACACTTGGAGTAATGATGGACAAATTAATTATTACGGGCGGTGTGCCCCTGAATGGTGAAATCAGGGTTTCTGGTGCAAAAAACTCGGCGCTTCCCATTCTGGCGGCAACGTTATTGGCTGATGACCCTGTAACTGTTTGTAACCTACCCCACCTTCACGATATCACCACTATGTTTGAGCTGTTTGGCTGCATGGGGGTTGATCTGCTGGTTGATGAGCGAATGAACGTTGAAGTTCATGCCAGCACCATTAAAAAATTAAAGGCGCCTTACGAGCTGGTAAAAACAATGCGGGCCTCCATTCTCGTGTTAGGGCCGTTACTTGCTCGTTATGGTAAGGCTGAGGTGTCCTTGCCGGGTGGGTGTGCTATTGGTAGTCGGCCAGTTGATCTGCACATTCGTGGATTACAGCAAATGGGTGCAGATATAGTTGTTGAAGATGGCTATATTAAGGCTAGCGTAGAAAAACGCTTGAAAGGTGCGAAGATTTTCATGGATACGGTGACTGTCACCGGTACTGAAAATATTCTTATGGCCGCTGCCTTGGCAGAAGGTGAAACCATTATAGAAAACGCTGCCCGTGAACCTGAAGTGGTGGATCTGGCTGAATGCCTGATCATGATGGGGGCAAATATCGAAGGCCACGGTACCGATACTATTAAAGTTCAGGGTGTGGAAGGACTTCATGGTGGAACCTACTCTGTATTGCCTGACCGAATTGAAGCTGGTACATATCTGATTGCTGCTGCCGCTACATCTGGCCGTGTGCGCCTTAAAGATACACAGCCGGATATCATGGACGCTATTTTGCTAAAGCTACGCGAAGCAGGGGCAACAGTTGAATGGGGAGATGACTGGATAGAGCTTGATATGGAAGGGCGACGTCCTCAGGCTGTTGACCTTAAAACAGCTCCATTCCCTGCCATGCCAACGGATATACAGGCGCAATTTACTGCTCTTAATACGATTGCAGAAGGAACTGGACGCATTACGGAAACCGTGTTTGAAAATCGCTTTATGCATATCCAGGAAATGAAGCGTATGGGGGCGGATGTCGATGTAGAAGGCAACACTGTCATCGTGAAAGGGGTTGAAGGTCTTAAGGCTGCTCCCGTTATGGCGACTGACCTCAGGGCTTCTGCCAGCTTGGTAATTGCTGGCCTGATTGCCGAAGGTGATACTGTCATTGAGCGAATCTACCATATTGATAGAGGGTATGAATGTATCGAAGAAAAGCTTCAGCAGCTTGGGGCAGATATTCGACGCGTTGCTTCCTGATAGTATTTACTGTTTAACGTCTTAAATTTTTTGCTATCAATATCAAGAGGGGGAGTTCTCCTCCCCTCACTAAAGCTAGTTACTGACAATGTTAGGGCGAGTCCCTATACGGGTTTTGATATTCAAAGTTTCTCCATTGCGGAGAATGTGAAGGGTTACTTCACTGCCTGGTGGCTCCTGTGCCACCCTATTCATTACACGACGTCCATCACTGGTCTTATCTCCATTAATACCTGTGAGAATGTCACCTCTACGCAGCCCTGCCAAGTCTGCAGGTCCGCCTTCATATACGCCAGATATCAATATTCCAACAGTAGGTCGAACGCCAAAGGCTTCTGCCAATGTGCTGTTCATTGGTTGAGACTCTATACCGAGCCAACCTCTGATGACTTTACCGTGTTGAACAATAGAGCTCATGACAAAACGAGCCATATTGGAAGGAATGGCAAAGCCTATCCCTTCATTTCCGCCTCCTCTCGAAAACAAAAGTGTGCTGATGCCTATTAAATCACCGTAGGCATTGACCAGGGCTCCACCGGAATTACCGATATTAATGGCCGCATCAGTTTGGATAAAATCTTCGTAGGTATTTAGCTGCAGGTCATTACGACCTGTTGCGCTGATGATACCCATGGTGACAGTCTGCCCAAGTCCAAACGGGTTACCTATGGCCAATACTACGTCACCAATTTCGGCTTTGGTTGAATCGGCCAAGTGAATATAAGGTAGATCATTCAAATTTACTTTTAGTACAGCTAAGTCTGTTTCAGGGTCTCGACCGACAATGATAGCGCTAGCTTCCCGCCCATCTCTCAAGGAGATAATGATTCGTTCAGCACCTTGGATAACATGGTTGTTGGTTAATATAAATCCATTAGGATTGACAATAACGCCTGATCCCAGGCTGGTTTCAACTTTGTTTTTGCGGCCTTGTAAATGAGGGGGAACTTCAATAGGCCCGCCCTCTCTTTTGACAGCTGTTTTGGTTGATATGTTAACGACGGCCGGGGTGGCTTTTTTTACGGCGGAGCTATAGGAAACCTGCCCTTTTCCAAGAAATTGACCAAAGCTTCTATTTAGCTTGTCACTCAGCTCAGCGGAGCTAAAGCCCGCGAGTTCGGGTTTGAAAATAAGTAGTGCAACGCTGGCCAGTAAACCAAGGAAAATAGGCCAACCCAAGTATCTCAGCAGTTTTATCATTACATGCCACATTGAGTTCAGGGAATTTATACTGTTATCTCTCTACTATACCCTTTAGCTGCTGTCAGAAAAGTAGTGCTGCAAGTGTTGTTTTTGATCGATAAGGAAAAAGTAACAATTTTTTGCAAAAATTGCGGACTCTTTTCAACAAACTTATGTCAACAGAACCTAGCTTTTATGCTCTACTTCCTCTTCTCGATATGGCGGTTTTTTAGGTGGAATTTGACCGCCAGTTGGCAGATCAATTTTCAAAAGCATTGACCACGGGTTGTTTTTTTACCGGAGACAGTTATGAATGTTGCCTTAAAAGATCTTCTTCAGTGCCTGGATGAAGAATTACAACCTCATCTTTTCAAGGATTACTGTCCAAATGGACTTCAGGTTGAAGGCAGAAGTCAGGTTCAAAAAATAATAACAGGGGTTACAGCGTGTCAGGCTTTGATAGATAAAGCAGTGGAACTGAATGCAGATGCCATTTTGGTGCATCATGGCTATTTCTGGCGAGGTGAGGATGCTGTCATTACAGGTATGAAAAGGCGGCGAGTAGAGACGCTGCTGAAACATGGTATTAGCTTGATCGTTTATCATCTGCCATTGGATGGACATCCTGAGCTGGGCAATAATGCTGAGTTGGCCCGTCTTATGGGATGGTCTGTCGAAGGTGGCATGGAACCGGGCAAAATGCGGCCCATTGGTAATTGGGGGCAGGTTAAACAGGCCGTCACTGTGGAAGGGTTGGCAAGCCAGTTTGAAAAAGTTTTGGGCCGAAAGCCTTTGTCTATTGTTGGTGGAAACCATGAGATAACAAAACTGGCCTGGTGCACTGGCGGAGCGCAAAGCATGATTGACAAAGCCTTGGCGCTCGGAGTGGACGCCTTTGTTAGCGGTGAAATATCAGAGTCAACTGTTCATTTTGCTCGGGAGAATGGTATTCATTACTTTAGTGCAGGGCATCATGCTACAGAGCGTTATGGTGTTCAGGCAATAGCGAAATGGCTAGAAAATAAGCTGGGTATTGAGCACGAGTTTGTGGATATTGATTCGCCAGTATGATGAAGCGCTAACTAATAACTCAAGTATCTGATTATGTATTTGGGGCTTTGATTTATTTGTCAGAGTTCCACATCATTGCATATTGTTATTATTTATTGGTATAGAATTTTCATTTTAAAAATATTTTTCACTGATATTATCTCAAGCTAGCTCACTGCTATCGGCATCCCGGTAATAATAACGAATAACAAGGCTGGCTAGTGCTTGACTCATCATCGCAAATTAAAGCTGACGCTCATCCATTGAATCATCTGCAGCAACTTGAAGCTGAAAGTATCCATATCTTTCGTGAAGTGGCTGCAGAGTTTGAAAACCCGGTTATGCTGTATTCCGTCGGGAAAGACTCAGCGGTAATGCTGCATCTGGCTATGAAAGCGTTCTATCCTGGTAAGCCCCCTTTTCCTTTGCTGCATGTAGATACCACTTGGAAGTTCAGGGAGATGATTCTGTTCCGGGATGAAAGAGTGAAAAGCCTTGGTCTTGAGTTATTGGTGCATACTAATCAGGCGGGATTACTTCAGGGAGTCAATCCTTTTACCCATGGCAGTGCCAGATACACCGATATTATGAAAACCCAGGCTTTGAAGCAGGCCCTGGATCATTATGGATTTGATGCTGCATTTGGTGGTGCACGTCGGGATGAAGAGGGATCAAGGGCAAAAGAGCGGGTTTACTCTTTCAGGGACAGAAACCATCGCTGGGATCCAAGGAATCAGAGGCCAGAACTATGGAATATCTATAACAGCAGGATTGAAAAAGGTGAAAGTATTCGGGTCTTCCCTTTATCCAACTGGACAGAGCTTGATATCTGGCAATATATCTATCAGGAGAAACTGCCCATTGTCCCTCTTTACTTTGCTGCTCCCAGGCCTGTTGTAGGGCGTGAAGGCAGCCTGATAATGGTGGATGATGAACGGTTACCCCTAAAGCCAGGAGAGCAACCTGAAACTAAAACCATCCGCTTCAGAACACTGGGCTGTTACCCCTTAACCGGTGCCATTGAATCTACGGCGAATTCCATAGAAACGGTTATTCAAGAGATGCTGTTGGCAAGAACATCCGAGCGGCAGGGCCGGGTCATTGATCGGGATTCTCTAGGGTCAATGGAGAAGAAAAAACAGGAAGGCTACTTCTAATGAGTCACCAGTCTGAATGGATTGCCAAAGATATAGAAAAATACCTCAAAAAACAGGGGCAGAAAGAAGTGCTTCGCTTCTTAACCTGTGGCAGCGTTGATGATGGAAAAAGCACCTTGATTGGCCGACTCCTCCATGACAGTCAAATGATTTACGACGACCAGCTTTCTGCCGCAGAAAGTAATAGCAAACGCCATGGCACTCAGGGCGATAAGCTGGATCTTGCCTTGCTGGTGGACGGACTGCAGGCAGAGCGAGAGCAGGGTATTACCATCGATGTTGCCTATCGATATTTCTCCACAGAAAAACGTAAATACATTATTGCTGATACACCAGGGCATACCCAATATACCCGTAATATGGCTACAGGGGCTTCCAATTGTGACCTGGCTATTATTCTGGTTGATGCCCAACAGGGTATACAGTCTCAAACGAAGCGACATACTTATATCGCTGGCTTGCTTGGAATCAGGCATATTATCGTGGCGATTAATAAGATGGATCTGGTGGATTACAGCGTAGATCGTTTTCAATTCATTCGTAATGCCTATCTGGATTTCTCAGAATCACTGCCGTTGGAAGATATCCGTTTTATCCCCCTGTCTGCCCTTGAGGGAGATAATGTGGTCAGTCCCAGCCAGCAGATGCCCTGGTATCAGGGGCAGACCCTGTTAGAAGTATTGGAATCCATTGATTTCAATAGTCATAGCGGTATCTCTTCAGAATTTCGTTTGCCTGTCCAGTATATTAACCGTCCGGATCGTCATTTTCGGGGTTATGCGGGGACTGTTGCCTCTGGCTCGGTCAGTGTAGGTGATACAATTCAGGTGCTTCCATCCGGTGTCACTTCCAGGGTGAAAGCCATCGAAACATATGATGGTAGCTTGACTGCTGCAGTGGCTGGACAGGCTATAAACCTGGTAACTGATGATGAGCTGGATATTAGCCGTGGCGATATGCTGATTCAAACTGGCCAGGATGTCACTATCGGTAACTCCCTGGAGGCTAACATCGTCTGGATGGCAGACGCTCCTCTGCTCAAGGAAAAAGAATATCTTTTTAAATTTACCACCAATCAGGTAACTGGTCGCTTTACCCAGCTTAATTACAAGATAGATATAGATACCTTTGCACAAACCAATGCCGATAAACTGGCACTGAATGAAATCGGTGCCTGTAACCTGAAGCTAAATCAGGAGCTGGTGACTGATAGTTATCAGAATAATAAGGCAACCGGCGCCTTTATTGTTATTGATCGCTTAACCAATATGACGATTGGAGCCGGTATGGTTGTTAAGCCGATTGACCAGGGTATTGATAAAGGTTGGGTCTCGGCTAAAGAGCGTAGAGCGAGGCTGGGTCACAAACCGGCGATTATTAGGGTTGATACTATTGAACAGGCAAGAATGTTAGAGCGGCAGTTGTTTGATAACGGGGTGTTTCCTTTTGTTATCAATACCAGCCAGTTGGACTGGGAATATCGAGCAAGTGTTTTACTGGAAGCAGGTATTGTGGTGTTACTAGTAGATTTATCAGGTCGTAACACTGAGCGCTCATTTAAAGCTGCTTTGTATCTAGATGGTAATAAAATGGATATTAAGCAGGTTATAGAGCGGTTATGACTGGTTTTTATTAAGGCTGATTGCTGAAGGTTTGACTTATTCTTCTTTCCATTCCAGTTCAAAATCAGGGTTATCAGTATTATGCAGCTCTATAATCATGTTGTTATCTGAATATTTACAGTCGCAATCAGGGAATTCTGCTTTTGGCCAATCATTTCGAAGGTGTACTGTAAAGCAACCACTATCAGATTTTTGTATTTTGCTTATTATTTCATCGTATTCTATGGCTTTTGGACCATGGCTCTTCTCGTCAACTGGGCAGAAAGTTGTAATTTTAAGGTATTTGCAAGGAGCTACTAATGGCCTGAATCTATTAGAATTACGCAATGTTAACTCCATCTCTTCAGATGCTGAGGTATATCCTCGGCAACCAGTATAAAGCAACCACTATCAGATTTTTGTATTTTGCTTATTATTTCATCGTATTCTATGGCTTTTGGACCATGGCTCTTCTCGTCAACTGGGCAGAAAGTTGTAATTTTAAGGTATTTGCAAGGAGCTACTAATGGCCTGAATCTATTAGAATTACGCAATGTTAACTCCATCTCTTCAGATGCTGAGGTATATCCTCGGCAACCAGTATAATGTGTGTCGACTCTTAAGTTTTGCTCCGGTATATCTGGTCTATATTCCTCGATATCCTCGTTCAGTTTTTGCGAGCAGTGAGTTTCATTTAATGCAGTAGATCCGGAGGCAGACCTGAAAATTAGTAAATAAAACCTCTCTTGTTCTTCTCTAGCAATATAAGGCAGTAACTCTGGATCTGAGATAGGAAAACAGTGGTGACCTTTGTGTTCGGTAGTGTGTGCGTCGTTTCTGTGTGTTTGCCTATGTTTGCTACCATCACTCTCTGTACACCCATAGACCCAGCACTTTTTTTCGATTGTGCTATTGGCGCTCAATTCTGCTTTTCCCTTAGCCATTTGATGGATTAAAGTAGCCAGTGTCTTTTCATCGAACTTAAGGCTAAGGTGCTCAAGTAATCCGATAATTTTAGCAGGGGTTACTGTGACAGGCCTATTTAAGCAAAACTCATTTAAATGAGATGGCATGTCTATTTGGGGTATTCGCTCCTCACAAAATTCACAGGCTAATTCCAGGTAATCACATTTTTGCAGGTAATGCTGTCTTAATGTGTCGAGAGTTACTTTAGTACTAGTACATTTCGGCCTGGGACATTCCACTTGTATTAAAGGCATAAGCTTTTTATTGAGACGACGCTTATCCTCGGCGCGTTTTTCGAGAAATTCCGGCTCATCCTCTTGACCTAAGTTAGACTTAGCTGTATTCCATCTCTGTTCTCTACATGATGGACAATTTTCCACTTCTGGCCTTTCCTCGCAAGATTGGCAGACTGTATGTTTTCCTCTTTTGCAAGTGTATATAGGTTGATTGTTTCGTGTATCATCCATGAGTCCTGTGCAAGCAAGACAGATAAAATCCTCTATATCAAATCCCGGAAGCATGTAAGCAATAACTGTAACTGTTTCGTCACCAAGAGCGAATGAGACCTGTTTTGGTACCTGCTCCAGAAACCGGCTTATGGGTTTTTTGGTGGTTTTTGTAGCAACAGACTGTTTAAGACGAACGTCATTATTTGGGTTTAACGTTATTTGTTGTCTTTCGTCTATATCTTGCGCACTATCTGCTGATGTCGCTCCTTCAGAAGCGTATGTTAGTGCTTCATCCTCTTCGCTATCAGCCAACATTTCAGGTGCGGTCATTTTGTCATCCCTTGCGTAGGCATTTTGAAACTGGGGTATGACAACAAACCACTGAAGCAATCCAACTAACGCTAGAACTATTACTCTGCTCTTCATGTTAGCTTCACTGACCCTATGGTTAAGTGTGCAACTGGGCTGGTTTTAGCACCTTTGTCTTGAATGCTATTTTGATCTATCTATAAGAAATATTTGTACATCTATGAAATGTAGTTCTCATCAACTATGTAGGCAAATTGTGATCAGGGGATCTTGCTGCAAAACAGCTAAAAACAAATAATAACGCTTATTCGCTTTACCTAACGCGACCGTTTGACCATACATTTCCTGACCAGGATCAGAATAATAGAGATAATAGGTATAAATGCTGGTTATTTAGTGGCCCCTCCTCGGCCTATAGTGGCAAATACATCTACACTGGGTGACCTAAACCCCATTTTTATTTATTTTTGCCGGAGTTGGTATGAAGGCGGATTTTTACGCAGGGCTTCAGAAACAGCTGGATGATCTCAAGAAGGAAGGTCTCTATAAGAGCGAGCGGGTCATCACCTCTCAGCAGCAGGCTGATATCAAGGTAACGACAGGTGAAGAGGTGCTGAACTTCTGTGCCAATAATTACTTGGGGCTGGCCAATGCACCTGAACTGATTGAAGAGGGCAAGCGCGCCCTTGCAAGCGCGCCCTTGATGAATACGGCTACGGCATGGCGTCTGTTCGTTTTATCTGTGGTACCCAGGCTGTGCACAAGCAGCTGGAAAAGCGGATGTCTGAATTTTTAGGTATGGATGATACGATTCTGTATTCTTCCTGCTTTGATGCCAATGGTGGTTTGTTTGAAACCCTGCTGGGGCCAGAAGATGCCATCATCAGTGATGCTCTGAACCATGCTAGCATTATTGATGGTGTGCGTCTGTGTAAAGCCAAACGTTTCCGTTATGCCAATAATGATATGGCTGATCTGGAAGCTCAGTTAAAGGCGGCTGATGACGCCGGTGCTCGTTATAAGCTGATTGCCACCGATGGGGTATTCTCCATGGATGGTGTTATCGCAAACCTGAAAGGGGTTTGTGACCTGGCTGACAAATACAATGCCCTGGTGATGGTGGATGACTCTCATGCCGTTGGTTTTATCGGTGAAGAAGGCCGTGGTACTCACGAATACTGCCAGGTGATGGAGCGGGTTGATATTATTACAGGTACCTTGGGCAAAGCCCTGGGTGGTGCTTCCGGTGGTTACACTTCCGGCCGTAAAGAGCTGATTGACTGGTTGAGAAACCGTTCCCGTCCTTATCTGTTCTCTAATACCCTGTCTCCAACCATCGCTTCTGCATCTATCAAAGTACTGGATATGCTGGAAGCGGGTGATGAACTGCGCAAGCGTTTGAAAGACAATGCCGAACACTTCCGTACAGAAATGACCAAGCTGGGCTTTGAACTGGCAGGTGCTGATCACCCCATTATTCCTGTTATGCTGGGTGATGCCAGCCTAGCCAGCAAATTTGCTGACAAAATGCTGGAAGAAGGTATCTATGTGATTGGCTTCTCCTTCCCGGTTGTCCCTAAAGGTCAGGCTCGTATCAGAACCCAGATGTCTGCTGCTCACAGCAAGGCACATATTGATAAGGCTATTGCAGCATTTGCCAAGGTTGGCCGTGAGCTGGGCGTGATTGCTTGACGGCAAGTACAATCAAAGGAACAATGGTAAAGAGTGCAATGAAAACACTTGCCAAATTAAAGCCGGAACAGGGTATTTGGGTTGCTGAACGGCCCAAGCCAGACGTTGGCTATAACGATGTGTTAATCAAGATCCGTAAGACAGCCATCTGTGGTACGGATATGCATATTTATAATTGGGATGAATGGTCCCAGAAAACAATTCCCGTGGGGATGCATGTAGGTCATGAGTTCATTGGCGAAATTGTTGAAATGGGTGAGGGTGTTCGAGGTTTCGAACTTGGGCAGCGTGTTTCTGGAGAGGGCCATATTACCTGTGGCCACTGTCGTAACTGCCGCGCTGGTCGCCGTCACCTGTGTAATTTTACCGTAGGCGTTGGTGTAAATCGCGACGGTGCTTTTGCTGAATATCTCTGCATTCCAGCAGTGAATGCTTTCCCTATACCTGATGATATCAGTGACGATCTGGCTTCTATCTTTGATCCATTCGGTAATGCGGTTCACACAGCTCTGTCTTTTGATCTGGTCGGTGAAGATGTTTTGATCACTGGAGCCGGTCCAATCGGTATTATGGCAGCGGCTATTTGCAAGCACGTGGGTGCTCGCCATGTGGTGATAACCGATGTCAATGATTACCGCCTGGATCTGGCCCGGAAGATGGGTGCTACTGCTGCAGTCAATGTTGCCAATACTTCCCTGAAGGATGTAATGACAGACCTGGGTATGGTTGAAGGCTTTGATGTGGGGCTGGAAATGTCCGGCAATGGTCGTGCATTCCAGCAGATGCTGGAAAACATGAACCATGGTGGCAAAGTATCCCTGCTGGGCATTCCTGCTAACGACACCACTATTGACTGGAATCAGGTGATCTTTAAAGGTCTTATCATCAAAGGTATTTACGGCCGTGAGATGTATGAAACCTGGTATAAGATGACCAGTATGCTGCAGTCCGGCCTGGATATTTCTCCTGTCATTACCCATCGTTTCTCTGTGGATGAGTTCCAGAAAGGCTTTGAAATTATGGGGTCAGGGCAGTCCGGTAAAGTGATTCTGGATTGGCATTGATAAACACTAATTTTTGTTAGTGAAAGAGGCCCGATGTAAAATGATCGGGCTTTTTTTTATGTCATCTAGGCAAAATTCTTAACCACTGTAATAGTGAGATCACATGGCTTATACCAGGTATTTCTTGAAAATACTGAGTCCAGGTTTGTGGCCTTCGTGTGTTTAGGTAATAAAGAAGTGCTGACTTTAAGGTTTCTGGTTCACTAGACTCTATGACTAATTGTGTCATGGCTGATTGAGCAAAATATTTGAGCTGTCCATCAGGTGTGCTTGTTTTTACTAGATAAATATAATCATGGATATTTGAACCACGAGGAGTATATCCTTTGGATTGCGGTGATTTTTTGGTATTGGGTTTGTCCTCTGAACGTGATTCTTCCTGTTTTAAAACTAATAAAATGTTAACTCTAGATGGCATTGAATCTGATTCTAAAAGATCCATTTTTTCAGCAAGGCAGTTTGCTAGATTGTGGTCAGCCAAGTCTACTTCAAGTGATGTATTACTTTTAATGTATTCTTTTTTTTGTTTGTCTTCTTTTTCGAGAAGCGCTGTAACTTGTTGACCTTTTTCCATCAGGGTATAACAAGTTTCGCGCAACCATTTTTGAAATGGGGTTTCTTCTTCTTCATCTTCATCGGGGGTCATAAGTAATAAGAAGGTATTGGCTTGAATATAGAGATATTCTTGGTAGTGTTCTGTATATGGCATCTGCTCAGGGTATAGGGCACAGGCTATTGAGTGAGACGTGAAAATGGTTGTCCTGACTCTTCGAAATGTTATATGTTCTTCTATAAGTTTTATTGGGAGGCGTTGAAAATATTGTTCAATGAGTGATGTTAAATCATTTAATAGCAATGTATGGCATACTTGTGCATCAGGGTAATGTTTTCTTATGTTGTCGGCTAAATTATACGGACCAAAAGCACCTATATTGGTTCTTAATTCCTCTACTAATGCTTTCTGTTGCTCAGTTAGAGGCCGGGGGCTATCTTTAAAAGCTTCAAGGTCAATGCGAAGCTCTTCTGAACACTCAGCACCTATATTGGTTCTTAATTCCTCTACTAATGCTTTCTGTTGCTCAGTTAGAGGCCGGGGGCTATCTTTAAAAGCTTCAAGGTCAATGCGAAGCTCTTCTGAACACTCAGTTTCTAATTTTTCTTCAGCTTTACATATTAAATCAGCGACAAATTCTTGTAGTATTTTATTGTGGTTTTGATGGAAACCTAGGCATTGCCCACATTGAGGTCTTGTCTTAGGGGAAGGTTGATAGTTTTCGCAATAAGGATGATGCCCTTCTTCTCCAGTAGCATATATTCGATCAAAAGAAATAAAAGATATGAAAAGTATTGATAATAAATAAAAAATATATTTTTCAAATGATGCTTTCATATTGACCACCCAAATGTTGTTTATTTGGAGCTATAGCAATGGAGGGCGAAAGTGGAGAGTGATGAATTTGAAGGTTAGTCTAGCAAAATTAAAAAGCTATTTTTTCATCAGTGTTTTTTTAAATAAAAAAGCCATTCTTTTTACAATTTTAAAAGAATGGCTATTGAAAATGAAAGGTAACAAGCCTTAATGCCGAATAAACTGCAAAAACTCTTCCCGGGTAGCCTGACGGTCGCGCATCAAACCACGCATAACCGATGTAGTCATGGATGAGTTCTGTTTTTCCACACCGCGCATCATCATACACATATGCTGTGCTTCAATAACAACGGCCACACCCTTGGCATCGATGGCTTCCATAATGGCGTCGGCTATCTGGCGAGTCATATTTTCCTGGATTTGCAGGCGGCGGGCGAACATATCAACAATACGGGCAAATTTTGACAGGCCCAGTACCTTCCCATCTGGCAGATAGCCAATATGGCATTTGCCAATAAAAGGCAGCATGTGGTGTTCGCACAGTGAGTACAGTTCAATGTCCTTGATAACCACCATCTCACTGATATCGGACTCAAATACAGCACCGTTAACGATCTCTTCCAGGCTTTGCTGATAGCCTCGCGTCAGGTACTGAATAGCCTTTGCGGCACGCTGTGGAGTATCTTTCAGGCCATCCCGGTGAACATCTTCACCGACTGTTTCGATAATAGCCTTGTAGTGTTCTGATAATATAGGGGTCATTTAGCGATCATCATGCTAGTTTCCACCAAAGCATGGTGGAAATGTTTGCGTCAGGTGCTGGAGGCAGAAAACTGGTGTCAACCCGCAGGTTGGGCAAGTCTAACACAAAGGGCTGTTATGACATCTTTTTTGATCAAACCCTGGTTTTATTTTTTGGAAAAGTGCGGCTTTTTACCTTCCATAGGTGATTGGCTGTTGCTGAAGGCTGCTATTTAAGAGTATTTTTGGACGAGCGAACAAGAAAATGCACTAAAGCGCTAATAATAAGGACAATGAGGCGGCAGAAAATAATGATAGCCAGATTTTCAGGGAAGCGGCTTATGGCAGCTGCTTTTATTGCCTTCCTATCCCACAGTGTTTTTGCCGGGACTCTGGAGACAGTGAAAGAGCGTAAATACATCAAATGTGGTGTGAATACAGGACTGCCAGGTTTCTCCAACCCGGATGCTGAAGGACAGTGGTCGGGTATGGATGTTGACATTTGCCGGGCAGTAGCCGCTGCAACGCTCGGGGATCAGGCCAAAGTTCGTTATATACCGTTAAATGCCAAAGAGCGCTTTACTGCTCTGCAGTCTGGAGAAATTGACCTTTTATCCCGTAATACGACCTGGACGCTGACCCGTGATGCTTCACTGGGTCTGAATTTTGCTGGCGTCAGTTATTATGATGGCCAGGGCTTTATGGTGAAAAAAGAGCTGGGTGTTAGTAGTGCCAAGCAACTGGATGGAGCAGCAGTCTGTATTCAGGCCGGTACCACAACAGAACTGAATCTGGCTGATTATTTCCGGGCTCATGGTATGAAATACCAGCCTGTTGTATTTGATACGGGTGATGGTACTGCCAAAGGTTTTGATTCTGGCCGCTGTGATGTGCTGACTTCAGATCAGTCACAACTCTATGCTTTAAGACTCAGGCTTTCTGAGCCTAATAAAGTTCAGGTGCTGCCTGAGGTGATATCCAAAGAACCCTTGGGCCCTCTGGTTCGTCAGGGGGATGACCAGTGGTTTAATATTGTAAAGTGGTCGTTATTCGCCATGGTTAATGGTGAAGAGCTTGGTGTTAGTTCAGAAAATATTGATTCATTTAGCAAAACAAGTAACCCACTCATTCGCCGTTTGTTGGGTGTGGAAGGTCCTAAAGGAAAGGGGCTTGGCCTGGATGATCAGTGGGCCTACCGGATTATCAAGCAAGTGGGCAACTACGGTGAGGTATTCGACAGAAATGTGGGTTCAGGTTCTCCCTTGAAAATAGATCGAGGGCTAAATGCCCTCTGGTTTAATGGTGGTCTTCAGTACGCACCACCTATTCGCTAATGCTGATTAATAAAAAACAGGGGAAAAGCAGTAACCTGTTGTTAAGGTTGTGGAGGGACTCCCAAGCCCGGTCTCTTTTTATCCAGTGCTCAGTTATCGTTGCGGTGTTGATAGCTGGTGGCTGGATTATTAACAATACCTTGGTTAATCTGGAATCCAGAGGCATCAGTACAGGCTTTGATTTTTTATCACAGCAGGCGGGTTTTGGCATTATCCAGTCACTGGTTGATTACAGCGAGTCTGATTCCTTTGCTAAAACGTTTCTGGTGGGTTTGCTTAATACGCTGCTTGTATCTGTGTTAGGCGTTATTCTGGCTACACTTCTCGGTTTTCTTATTGGTATAGCCAGGCTTTCTTCAAATTGGTTGCTGGCTCGCCTTGCCGGTGCCTATATTGAAATCTTTCGAAATATCCCGTTACTTCTGCAAATTTTCTTTTGGTACTTTGCGGTATTGGCCGCTTTGCCGCACCCCAGGCAAAGCTTGTCATTAGTAGACTCTGTTTTTTTCAGTGTGCGGGGCATTTATCTACCCAGACCTGTATTTGAGAATGGAACAAGCTGGTTAACATTGTCGCTAGTAATTGGAATAACACTTTGTTTCGTACTTAGTGTTATAAACAAAAAGATCAGGCGTAATAGAGGGCGAAAAATACCTTACTCAGGATGGTTAGGAGTTGCTCTTTTAGTTGGTACTCCCATGATTTTTGGCTTTTTAAATGCGGATTCTATTTCATTTGAAAAGCCTGCTTTGCAAGGGTTCAATTTTACAGGTGGCATTGCCATTATTCCTGAACTCACGGCCTTGCTTATAGCGCTGACTGTTTACACAGCATCGTTTATAGCGGAGATCGTCAGGGCGGGTATTGAATCAGTGAGCAAGGGCCAGAAAGAGGCTGCAGCTGCCTTGGGTCTTAAACCAGGGAAAATATTAAGGTTGGTTGTAGTTCCCCAGGCGTTGCGAGTGATTATTCCACCTTTAACCAACCAGCATCTTAATTTAATTAAGAATTCATCGCTGGCTACAGCTATTGGCTATCCGGATTTAGTCAATGTGTTTGCAGGAACGACATTAAACCAGACTGGTCAGGCTGTCGAAGTGATTGCTATGACTATGGCAGTATATTTAGTGCTGAGCCTTTTCGTGTCATTGGTGATGAATTTTTATAACCGTTATATTGCATTGGTCGAACGATGATGGGGGCTGCAGTCTTGTTTCAGGCTCGGGTTATGAAAACGGCTTTTATAAAACGGGTAGGCAATCTATATAGTGGAAAATAAAATCAAAGCGGGTAGAAAACCGCCAAAGGCACAACATAGTTTGTTCATCTGGCTCAAAAAGCACCTGTTTAGTACGCCTCTTAATTCGTTGATTACGGTTTCTATCTGCCTTTTTTTATACACAGTGATTCCACCTTTTTGGCAGTGGGCGGTTACCAATGCGCAGTGGTTCGGTGAGAGTAGTGCTGATTGTAAAACCAGCGGAGCCTGCTGGGCGTTTGTGACAGCCCGGCTGGATCAGTTTATTTACGGTTTTTATCCAGAGCCTTTTCAATGGCGGGCCAATCTTTTTTTTCTACAGCTACTGATTATTATCCTGTGGCTGGCACTGCCTCGACTTCCCTGGAAAAAATGGGGGCTGGCTTATGGCCTATTGGTAATGCCGGTGTTGTCATGGTTTTTGTTATATGGCGGTATTGTTGGGCTGGAGAGGGTAGAGACCCACCACTGGGGCGGATTGATGTTAACCTTGTTGCTGGCTCTTGGGGGCATGATTGCATCATTACCACTGGGTGTTGTTTTAGCGCTGGGCAGGCGGTCATCCATGCCCGTAGTTAAGGGTATGTGCACTGCTTATATTGAGCTATGGCGAGGGGTCCCGCTAATAACAGTGCTGTTTATGGCCTCTGTCATGCTTCCGTTGTTTGTGCCAGAAAATGTTGTGTTTGATAAGTTGTTGCGAGCACTGATAGGCATCATCATGTTTCAGTCTGCTTATATGGCTGAAGTGGTTCGTGGTGGGCTACAGGCGATACCCAAAGGGCAGACAGAGGCATTTAAAAGTCTTGGACTTGGTTACTGGCAGGGCATGTTATTGATTGTCTTGCCCCAGGCTCTGCGTTTGGTTATTCCGGGGATTGTGAACACTTTTATTGCCCTGTTCAAGGATACCAGCCTTGTTTTGATTATTGGCCTGTTCGATTTGCTGGCTATTGTTCAGGCTGGGCTGAATGATCCTTTATGGTTAGGTAATGCCATAGAAGGGTACTTGTTTGCCGGACTGGTATTCTGGGCTTTCTGTTTTGCCATGTCTCAATATAGTCAGTATTTGGAAAAGCAGCTGAAACGAGGGGCAACTAAATGACACCTGATAACAATAAGGAAGTGTCGCCTATTATTGAAATCAGCCAATTGAACAAATGGTATGGCGAATTTCATGTCTTGCGTGAGATTGATCTTCAGGTACAGAGAGGCGAAAAAATTGTTATTTGTGGGCCATCAGGATCAGGTAAGTCAACGCTGATTCGCTGTATTAACTGCCTTGAAGAGCACCAGGAAGGAAAAATTATTGTGGATGGCACTTTGCTGTCCAAGGATTTAAAAAATATTGAAAAAGTGCGGCGTGAAGTGGGGATGGTTTTTCAGCAGTTCAATCTTTTTCCCCATTTAACGGTACTTGAAAACTGCACTTTGGCTCCGGTCTGGGTACGGAAAATGCCGGTTAAAAAGGCAGAAGCGATGGCTATGGATTATCTGGAAAGGGTGAGAATTCCTGATCAGGCAAGCAAATATCCGGGGCAGCTGTCTGGTGGTCAGCAGCAGCGAGTAGCTATCGCCCGTAGCCTCTGTATGAATCCTGAAGTGATGCTATTTGATGAACCAACCTCTGCGCTTGATCCTGAGATGATCAAGGAAGTATTGGATGTAATGGTTGAGTTGGCTCGGGATGGTATGACCATGTTGTGTGTTACCCATGAAATGGGATTTGCCCGCACTGTAGCTGACAGAATGATCTTTATGGATGAAGGCCAGATCATTGAAGAGGCGACTCCAGAGGTCTTTTTTAATAATCCACGCTCGGAGCGCACCCGCAAGTTTTTGGGGCAGATACTTCAGTAGATGTTAGCTCTTGATGTGAAACAAATAGCCCAGTACTGTTTGCACAAACAAATAATGCAGGTGCCCCACTCAACTAAATGAAATTCCAGTATGAAGGGTGCCGCTGTTAATGATTGTGTTCTGTCGGTATTGGTAAAAACGTATGGAAAAACTGTTCGAGAATTTAATGTATTCAGTTCGCTGGTTATTGGCTCCTATCTACCTTGGCTTAAGCCTGGTACTTATTGCCTTATTGATCGAGTTTTACCAGAGTATTTATTACTTGATGAGCAATGTATCCAGCATGACAGAGAGCGAGGTGACACTGAAGGCGCTTTCGCTTATTGATGTGACACTGGTGGGTGGACTGATCATCATGGTGATGTACTCAGGTTATGAAAACTTTGTTTCCAAGCTGGATATTAGCGAAGGTCGGGAAAAACTCAGTTGGCTGGGTAAAATGGATTCTGGCTCTTTAAAAGCCAAGGTGGCGGCTTCCATTGTTGCTATATCCTCTATCCACCTACTAAAGGTTTTTATGGATGCAGACAATATCGAAAACGCCAAGTTGATGTGGTATGTGTTTATCCATTTAACCTTTGTTATTTCAGCTTTTGGTATGGGTTATCTGGATCACATCACTAAAAAAGAAAGAACTACTAAGTAATTTATGCTTTAGCCAGTTACCCTGTACAGGGTAACTGGCGGTACTATTTAGTGAGCAGGCCCCTGGTAATCAAACTTGGGTAATTCCAGTTTTAACTGAACCGCCATCATTCTCAATGTAAACCCTGTGATCAGCGTAGTAATAACTACAATAGTTTGATCAATGCCCAGCTCTATCATGCCAAAATAAAGGCCAATAGCGGCCAGTGAAATACTGGCATATAACTCTTTACGGAAAATCAGTGGGACGTCATTACAGAGAATATCCCGCAGTATCCCACCAAATACACCGGTTATAACCGCCATAATCCCTGCAATTACATAGCCGTGGCCCATATCAAGGGTTTTCTGGGCGCCGATAATGCTAAAGGTGATCAGGCCAATGGCATCCAGCACCAAAAACAGCTTGAGCATTTTTTTCATATAGTGGCTAAGGAATATGGTAATAAGCGCAGCCACTGTAGTGATCACAATATACTCGGGATGTTTTATCCAGGTTAAAGGGTAACTACCCAGCAACATATCCCTTACCGACCCGCCACCAATGGCCGTAATACAGGCAATAAATACGACGCCGACGGGGTCCATATTCTTGCGTCCGGCAGACAGTGCGCCGGTCATGGCCTCAGCAGTGATAGCGATAACGTATAAGACCGTTAGCAACATGACAGAGTCTCGGGTTGGGTTGGATAATTGGCGCGGGATAGTAACAAACTGCAGTGAGCTTCCTAATACGTACAACTAGCGTGTGTTCAGGTGTTTTGCATTGCTACAAACTCTATATAATCCGGCTTTAGCGGAAATAATGATGATAATGGGTGGGTAGGATGCTTTTCTACTATACGGACCTGCTGGGAACAGCCGTATTTGCTATCACCGGGGTATTGGTAGCCTGTCGTAAAAATATGGACCTGTTTGGTGCCTTTGTACTGGCTTTTGTCACGGCAGTGGGGGGCGGTTCTATTCGAGATATCCTGCTGGGGACACCGGTTTTCTGGATTAATGATACCAATTATATTCTTGTGGTTATTGCAACAACAGTGGTGACCTTGCCGTTGCGACATTGGCATAAAAAAGTTTACTGGCCTTTGCAATTGTTCGATGCACTGGGTTTAGCCGTATTTACTGTAATTGGCGTTAGTAAGGCACTGGCTTTTGGTGCGTCACCCATTGTTGCGGTCATGATGGGGGGGCTGACCGGTTGTGGTGGCGGTGCTTTGCGAGATGTACTTGCCGGAGAAGTGCCGATGGTGCTGAAAAAAGAAATTTACGCCTTTGCTTCCATGGCCGGTGGCACCTTATATGTCGCGTTGGAACCGATGATAGGTGAAGGGATTGATCTAACCGGGTTGACTATTGCCGTAGTGCTATTTGTCAGGGTACTGGCTATTTATACGGGGTTATCGTTACCACCTTTTATTCTGCCACAGCTGCCTGGTCGACAGAAATAGATAGAGTAGTAATCAAAGTGCGAAGGTCTGGTGAAAAAATGTCTGTATTTGTCAGACTGTTGCACTTTTAACCCCATTACTATGAGTGAAATAACGCATTTTAAGAAATAAATTCTGAAAGCAGGGCGAAAGCAGTTAGCTATTAATATGTAATGTATGTCGTATATTCGCTACGCTCTGAAACAAAAAGTAACAGACTGATCTAAAAAACACCTATAAAATTCACTCCGGTTATAAATCGAGTGACGAAGATCACGACACTTCCTGTGCAACTTCCCTTCTATCAACACAAAAGGATGCACAGGTACTGGGGTTTACACTAGGGGTTATTATGCAGTTCCCACTCAACCGCAAGGTTCTTCTTGCATCCGCTGTTGCGCTCGCAACTCAGGCCAGCCTTGTTCAAGCGGCCGGCTTTAGCGTTAATGAACATTCTGCCAGTGCTATGGGTACTGCTTATGCAGGCCGGGCATCCAATGCTGAAGATGCATCTATTGGTGCCGCTAACCCAGCCGGTATTGCTTTACTGGATAGCCAGCAGGTGACTTTAGGTTCCGCGGTTGTTTTGGAAGGTGGGAATTTTGAAGGAAGCTATAAGAAAGATAGAGCAAATATTCTTGATAGTAATCAGGAGATTTCTGGCAAGAGTGATAACTTTTTAAAAACGACCCCTGTTCCGTTTGGTCACTATGTTTTACCTGTCAATGATAAGTTCACTTTTGGTTTAAATGCTTATGCACCATTTGGCCTGAATCTTGACTATGGCGATGAATTTGCAGGCCAGTACTTTGGCGATAAAACCATTATTCAGAATGTAAATCTGCAAAGTACTTTCGCCTATAAAATCCAGGATAATCTTTCTGTAGGTGTTGGTTTAACAGCCTCTCATATTAGTGGAGAACTGACGCAAAAGAGCCATATACCACTTTTGGGTGACTACTATACAGGGAATATTGACAGTAAAGTAAAGGGTGATGATCTCGCTTTTACTTGGAATGTCGGTGTTATTTGGCAGCCAACAGCTGCGACAACTTTAGGTGCTTCTTACCATGCTCCAACCAAGTTTAAGCTTCAAGGTACAGTAGAAGGAACGAATGTTCCCAATAATGGTGACTTTAAGCATGATGGTGAGTTAGAAGTTACTATGCCTGAGCGTGTGCTGTTTAGTGCCACTCACCAATTGAATGAGCAGTGGACTGTGATGGCTGATGCTACCTGGACTCGCTGGAGCCGCCTGGATAGCATTACCATTGTCGACAAAGAAGATGCCAGCAAAAACCAATACGTGCCAATGAACTGGCGTAATGTGTGGGCGCTGTCTGTGGGTACGGCTTATAAGGTGAACAACCAGTGGACCTTAAAAGCGGGCTATATGTTTGATCAGTCACCAACGACGGATGATAACCGTACTGTGCGTGCACCTGATAATGACCGTAACTGGTTTACTGCCGGTGCCAAGTGGAATGCCACTAAAGCTATGACCTTTGACTTCTCTGCAGCCTATGTCATGCTTAAAGATGGTAAAATTACCGAGCATAAGCACAATACTGATGGCAGCGTACATGATGGCTATGGCACTCTGACTGGTGAATATAAAGATCAGTCCTCTTGGGTACTGTCTGCACAGATGACTTACCGTTTCTGATAGCATCTAATGGTTAATCAGATACAAGAGCCGACACTTTAGGGTGTCGGTTTTTTTTAGCACATCAAACAGTATTTAGAAGCATCTGTTGCCTGTTTTCGGAAATCACTACTCTTTTCTCTTTTATTTATAACAACCCTTGATATCACAACGTCCTGCAGGGTGAGATTAACCGAAACCCTTTTTCATATATTCTAGAAATCCATTAATACGATACAAAAATTTACAGAATGGTTATAAAACGGCTCTTAAAATCCGCCGCTTTTTTTACGTGACTTGGTTCATGGCTGGGCTTTTTAGAGAGGAGCTCAGAAGGCGATAGGGTTTTTGATGCAGTTTCAGCTTAACCGCAAGACAGTTCTGGTTTCCGCAGTAGCATTTAGCATTCAGGCAAGTCTGGTTCAGGCTGCCGGGTTTTCTGTTAATGAACAATCGGCCAGTACTATGGGCTCAGCTTATGCGGGCCGTGCTTCCCATGCTGAGGATGCTTCCATTGCCTCTTCCAACCCGGCTGGTATCGCTTTTCTTGATCGCCAACAAGTGACACTGGGCTCTGCGGTGATTATAGAGGGCGGTGAGTTTGAAGGAAAATATACTCATGACGCTTCATCTCGTTCCAGCAAAAATTTCCAGCAGACCACCCCTGTGCCGTTTGGTCACTATGCACTACCTATCAATGATAAATTAAGTTTTGGTTTAAGCGGTTATGCTCCTTTTGGTATTCACCTGGATTATGATGACCAGTTTGCTGGCCGTTACTTTGGTGATAAAACTGAATTTAGCGTAATGAACCTTCAGGGCACAGTTGCCTACAAAATTCAGGATAATCTTTCACTGGGTTTTGGCATTATTGGTTCTTATGTTAAAGGTGATTTAACCCAAAAAGTGCGACTTGGGCCAGGTATGGAAGCTAATGGACGGGTTGAGGGTGATGATATGGTCGTTGCCTGGAATGCCGGTATTTTATGGCAGGCTTCTGAACAAACCGCTTTAGGGCTGGCTTATCATTCAACGCTGGACTTTAAGCTGAGTGGTACTTCCGAGGCAACCAGTGCTATTCCTCAGGCAAACTACAAGCATCAGGCTGAAGTGGCACTGACTATGCCTGAGCGGGTCATGTTGAGTGCTACCCACCAGATAAATAATCAGTGGACAGTAATGGCTGATGCCACATGGACTCGCTGGAGCCGCTTTGAAGAGTTTAAGGTGGTGGATAAAGAAGGTGGTGCCAATGTTTATGTACCTGAAAACTGGAAGAACACCTGGGCTTTATCCGTTGGTACTGCCTATAAAATAAACAATCAGTGGACACTGAAAGCTGGTTATATGTTTGACCAGTCACCTGTTGATGATGATAACCGTACTGTGCGTACACCAGATGCTGACCGTAACTGGTTTACTGCCGGAGCCAAGTGGGATATTAGTCAGGATCTGACGCTTGATTTTTCTTATGCCTATGTGACGTTGCAGGATGGCAAAATTCATGAACAGAAGCATAATGATAATGGTCAGACGGTTCCTGCCTATGGCTCTGTAACGGGTGAATACAAAAACAACTCCCATATTTTATCAGCACAGATGACCTATCGTTTTTAAGGCTGCTTCTGATAAGCTGTCGAAAAAGCTTATTCAGAACATAAAAATCGGGTTGCAGTCCTTTTTTTACCACGGAGACATTGAGGTTTATCTTTTAAATAATAATCCTCTGCGTCCTCTGTGACTCTGTGGTGAACAAAAAATATTTTGCGACAAGCTTATTAAATTATATAAACGGCACTAAACAGTGTCGTTTTTTTGTTACATATAGTTTTCCATTCTTAAATATCATCTTTATCTGAAAAATATGAACTACTTTTACCGAACCTGATGCTGTCCGGTAGAGTTTTTCTATGCACTATTTTGGTTCTCCTGGGGTTCTCAAGAGCCTGCTAAGTCTTGGTTTTTTTTGTGCCAGTTTTGCCCATGCCGCAGGCTATGCTGTTAATGAGCAATCGGCCAGTTCAATGGGTACTGCTTATGCAGGTCGAGCATCGAATGCCGAAGATGCGTCTGTCTCTTCATCCAATCCATCTGCAATTGCTTTTCTTGACCGTCAACAGATTACTCTGGGAACGGCTGTGATTTTAGAAGGGGGTGAGTTTGAAGGGCAGCATAGAATTGGAGATGCCAACATTGCTTCAGGAAGCAGTAAAAATTTTCAGAAAACGACCTGGGTGCCTTTTGGTTACTATACACTGCCGGTTAATGAAAAGTGGTATGTCGGCTTAAGTGCCTATGCCCCTTTTGGTATCCATCTGGATTATGACAAGAATTTTGCTGGTCGCTATTTTGGTGATAAAACGGAGTTCAGTGTTATTAATCTGCAAGGCACAATCGCTTGGAAGTTTCATGAGCAGGCTTCTATTGGAATAGGACTGATTGGCTCTCGGGTTGAAGGTGAAATGACTCAGCAGGCCATCTTACCAGTGGCTCCTCCGTCTCCTGGCATATCGGAAGGCCGGGCAAGAATGAAAGGGGATGACACAGTTTTCGGCTGGAATATTGGTTTGCTTTGGCAGGTTTGTGAGCAAACGATGCTAGGTATTTCCTATCATTCAGAACTGAAATTTAAACTGGATGGTACCAGTGAATTATCCAGTAATATTCCAGCTTATAACTATAAGCATAAGGCTGAACTGGAAGTGACCATGCCTG
Source organism: Endozoicomonadaceae bacterium (assembly GCA_965224475.1). Classification (GTDB taxonomy): domain Bacteria; phylum Pseudomonadota; class Gammaproteobacteria; order Pseudomonadales; family Endozoicomonadaceae; genus Endonucleibacter. The sequence goes on from CBDCZK010000010.1 coordinate 545,186, forward strand.
AACGGGTTATGGTCAGTATAACCCATGATATAACAGAACAGTGGGCGGTGATGGCCGATGCAACCTGGACTGGCTGGAGTAGTTTTAAAGAGTTTCATGTAAGAGATAAAGTGAACAGTGTTTATGATTCTTATGTACCAGAAAACTGGAAAGATGTTTGGGCATTTTCTTTAGGTACTGCTTATCGCCTTGATGAAGAGTGGATGTTAAAAGCTGGCTATATGTACGATGATTCGCCTATCACAGATAGCAATCGGACGGTGCGCACTCCTGGATCTGACCGGCACTGGTTTACTCTGGGTTTAAAGTGGGATGTATCACCCGATACGACGCTTGATTTTTCCTGGGCTTATGTTGCATTGGAAAAAGGAAAGATCCATGAACAGAAACATAATCCATCGGGTACTAATCCACCTGTTGTTGCTAGTTACGGTGAGTTAACAGGGAAATATGAAAACAGCTCCCATATTGTTGCAGCTCAACTGACGTATCGATTTTAGTGGTGTACAGTTTTGCAAACTATTACCTATTTTATCGATACAGATATAAGGAGCAGGTATATGCCAAGCCTGATAAAAAAAATAGCCGCATTTGGACTAATGGCTGGATTGCTTGTCGGCTGCAGTTCAGTTGAAACTGCGCTATCAGGCTTAAATAAACCGGTTACCGATGCAGAGGCCTGTTCTGCCCTTGAGAATGTCTTTCTAAAAAGTGAGGATGGCTTTAGCAGCATTCGTGAAAAGCCCAGTTATCATAACAAGATTACCTTGTGGAAAAGCCGTTACCAGATGATTGAGGGGAGCTGTGAAATCTGGCAATGGTCAGATAAATACAGTTATGTCTGCAGCCGTGTTCTGCCTGATGACGAGACCGCGCAAAAAATCTATCATGATGCGGACCAGCAAATTGGTCGGTGCCTGAGTGGTGCTAAAAATGAATGGCAGATTAAGTCTCAAGCGTTGCCAGATAATAAAGGGGAAGTTACAGAGTACCTGTTAAATGGGGCTGTTCGAGGAAGTCTGAAAAAGGTTCGCACCGGTGGCGTATTTTCCAGTGATTGGACGGTGTATTTGCTGGTGGACTCCCCAAAAATGACGCGGCAATAATATGGGAGTCGTCGTTGGCAGTTAAAAGTAATTGGCTGCCAACGGATAAAAATCAGATTTTATTGATTTCGAGTGAAAACCCATTTGTCTTCGGATGACATGGCATCGTTAAATACATAGCCAGAATAAACAAAATCTTTCAACTGCTCTGCCTTGGTAATTTTATTGTCGATAGCATAGCGACACATTAGTCCCCGGGCTTTTTTGGCGTGGAAGCTAATGATTTTATACTGGCCGTTTTTCCAGTCTTTGAAAACAGGAGTAATAATCTCCGCATTCAGTTTTTTCGGCTGAATAGATTTAAAATATTCGTTAGAAGCCAGGTTGACCAATGTTCGACTTTTGAGTTTGCTTAGCTCTTCATTCAGTTTTTCTGTAATGCGATCATTCCAGAATGCATAAAGATCTTTACCGCGGGCATTGATCAGTTTTGTACCCATTTCCAGCCGGTAAGCCTGCATAAGATCCAGTGGGCGTAGCAAACCGTACAGACCAGATAGGATTCTCAGATGCTTTTGGGCAAATTTGAGTTGCTGTTTGCTAAGCGTTTTGGCATCCAGCCCGACATAAACATCGCCGGTAAATGCTAAAGCAGCCTGTTTGGCGTTTTCAGTGCTGCATTGAGGGGACCATGCCTGATAACGAGCTGTATTGAGTTGAGCCAGCTTGTCACTGATACTCATTAAGTTACCGAGGTCAGCAGGACTCATTTTCTTCAACTGTTGAACCAGCAATTGGGATTGGTCCATAAAATCTGGAATGCTGTGCTCGCTGGTTGTTGCTGGATTTTCATAGTCAAGCGATTTGGCTGGGGAGATGACTAGCAGCATTGCATGTCCTTTTTAATCTCATCGTGCAGTATGACAGCCTATCCCTTGTGTCTTACTGTCTTAGTTATTGCCCATTCGGGTGTAGAAATCTGTGCTCACAATGCGTGAGTTCCACAGCTCCTTTCCCTGATACTGGATTAATGCCAGCATATTGATTTCTTCATTACCTTCGGCATTGTAGTGGACGCTACCGGTCATTGCTATGACCACTGGAGATTTACATTCTTCCAGTGTCAAGCTCAGGGCAATTGCGTTGCCATTTCTATAACCTGTAAAAGAAGCAGGATGGCCTATGCAGGTTTTAGTGTTAGCGACTGCAGTAGTAAAGTGTCCCCTGATTTTATTATCGTGATTCTCTTGAATATGCAGAATAGAACCTCGTTGATTAACCCAGCGACCGGTGAGGTTGACATCGGCATTTGGTGTGGTGGTTTGACTGGCCTGAATTGGTTCTTTTGGATTAACTAATGGTGTAGTACAGCCTGTCGTCAGAAAGCAGAGGAACAGCATTGCTATTGCCAAGAGGTTGGTTGGTATTACTCTGTAACCCTTTTGATCCGTGTTTCGCATGTGTAAGTCTCCCAGGCAATTCAATACCTGAATACGATGGGTGTTTAATGGTTAATTGAAAATAGACTGAATATCCAAAACAGTTCGAATGGCATGGCACAGTGTTCTGATTTCATTGGTTTGAGTGATATAAGGTGGTATCAGGTATAGGAATGAACCAAATGGCCTTATCCATACTCCACTTTTAACAAAGTGCTTTTGTGCTTCAGCTACATTTACAGGGTGTTTGGCCTCAACGACACCAATGGCACCAAGAACTCGAACATCGTTTACCATAGGGTGTGAACGACAAGGCTCCAGCCCTTCTCTAAGTTCTTTGTTAATCCGGGCAACCCGTTGTTGCCAGGGTGTATTGAGAAGTAGTGAGATTGAACTGTTGGCGGCAGTACAGGCCAGGGGATTACCCATAAAGGTGGGTCCATGCATGATTGTGCCAAAATCACCGGTACAAATGGTTTGAGCAACATCATTGCTGGTTAATACCGCTGAAAGGGTCATATAGCCGCCTGTCAGGGCTTTTCCAATACAGAGAATATCTGGAGCCACTGCTGCATGCTCCAGAGCGAAAAGCTTGCCTGTTCGTCCAAACCCTGTTGCGATTTCGTCAAAGATCAGCAAAATATTGTGCTCATCGCACAGAGTTTTCACATCTCTCAAAAACTGGGGATGATAAAACCAAAGGCCGCCAACGTTTTGGGCAGTGGGCTCTAGAATGATAGCGGCGATATGTTCTTTATTTTTCAGCAGTGTTTGTTTCAGTTGATGGCTGTCTGCGGAGTTATAACTGTCTTCGAAACGGCTACTTGGGCCATTTGCAAAGTATTGTATTGGTAGAAAGCCTGACCAATGCTTGTGCATACCATTTTCTGGATCACACACTGACATGGTATTGAGCGTATCACCGTAGTAGCCTCGCCTGATAGTCAGGAATTTGTGACGCTTTTTATTACCTTGTCCTAGCCAGTATTGCACGGCCATTTTCATTGCGACTTCCACAGCGACAGAGCCAGAGTCTGCCAAAAATACTTTTTGCAGCTTTTCTGGTGTTAGTTCGATCAGCTTTTGGCACAAAGTTATCGCTGGTGAATGGGTAATTCCGCCAAACATAACATGGCTCATTGCTTCTAATTGGTTACGGATTGCGTCATTAATGGCTTTGACGTTATAACCATGAATAGCAGTCCACCATGAACTCATGCCATCAATCAGTCTTGTGCCATCAGTGAGATTTAGATAGACGCCATCGGCGCTCTCCACTGGGTAACAGGGCAACGGGTTTGTTATTGAGGAGTATGGATGCCAAATATGTTGGCGATCAAAGTTCAGATCAGATGGGGTGATTGAGCGATGCATTACCTATGTAAACCAGTGCTTTTATTTTTGGGTTACATATAATAGTTGATAAATAGATAAGGAGTAGTGTGATTAGTTCGATACAGCAAACCGCCCGTTAATTCGGGCGGTTCCGGTATTATGATTAAACTACACCATAAGCCAGCATAGCATTGGCAACTTTCTTAAAGCCGGCGATATTAGCCCCCTTCACATAATCGATTTGTTTATCGTTAATCCGGCCATGCTCGACGCATTGTCCATGGATTTTCCGCATAATGGTGTGGAGGCGGTCTTCCAGCTCTTCTGTTGACCATGACAGGCGCATACTGTTCTGGCTCATTTCCAGGCCGGAAACAGCAACACCACCTGCATTGGCAGCTTTCGCAGGGGCAAAAAGTACCCCTGCTTCACGAAGGTAGTGACTGGCTTCCAGTGTTGTAGGCATGTTGGCACCCTCGGCGACAGCCTGGCAGCCATTTTTAACCAGTATCTTGGCATCTTCCAGTTGCAATTCATTTTGCGTGGCACAGGCGAAAGCAGCTTGGCAGGGGTAATGCCATACTGATGTGTTGGCATTAAATTCACAGTGATAATGCTCGGCAAACTCATTGATGCGACCCCGTCGATTTTCTTTTAGGTCGATTAGCCAATCCAGTTGCTCAAGTGACAGTCCTTCGGGTACATGAATGCTGCCAGATGAGTCAGACAGAGCAGTTACATGGCCTCCTTGTTGCATGATTTTTTGTGCAGTGTACAGGGCAACATTGCCTGAGCCAGAAACAATGCAGCGTTTGCCTGCCAGCTCCTGCCCATGCTCTTTGAGCAATTCTTCAGTAAAAAATACGGTGCCGTAGCCAGTGGCTTCCTTGCGGATCAAACTGCCCCCGAACTCAAGCCCCTTGCCAGTGAGTACGCCCTGGAATTCATTTTCCAGTCGTTTGTACTGACCAAATAAGTAGCTGATTTCTCGACCTCCAACGCCAATATCGCCAGCTGGGATATCAGTGTGGGCGCCAATGTGTTTATGCAGTTCAGTCATAAACGATTGGCAGAACCGCATGACTTCACGGTCACTTTTGCCCTTTGGATTGAAATCAGAGCCGCCTTTGGCTGCGCCAAGCGGCAGCGTTGTCAGGCTGTTTTTGAAAGTTTGTTCAAAACCAAGGAACTTGAGGGTATCCAAAGTCAGGGTAGGGCTAAATCTCAAGCCACCTTTGTAAGGCCCTATAGCATTGTTGAATTGTACCCGGCAGCCGCGATTCACTCTGATATGGCCTTCATCATCCTCCCAGCACACCCTGAAAATAATAATTCGATCGGGTTCAGTCATCCTTTCCAGAATACGCTCTTTGACATACTCCGGATGTCGATTAATAAAGGGAATGACGCTCTCTGCCACCTCCTGGACTGCCTGGTGAAAATCTGGCTCATTAGGGTTTCGTTTCATCAAGCCGTTCATGAAATCATCAAGTTCAAGCTTGTTTGTGAACATAATTTGAGCGCCTTTTTGATGGTAACTTTTTTACAAACATGATAACCATAGAGGAGTTTAACTGGCTGCTATTGACTGTAAATACCTGAAACAATAAAAGCGGGGGGCGTATGCATATCAACCCGGATTCAGTGTCAGCAAGGGATGTTTATAAATTGCTGACCAGTACTGTTACACCAAGGCCAATCGCCTGGGTTTCATCAATGGATCAAGAAGGAATCGTCAATCTGGCGCCCTTTTCATTTTTTAATGTGGTCAGTGTGTCACCACCTGTTCTTGGTTTTTCTCCCTTAATAGGTGGAGATGGGGAGAGGAAAGATACATTAAAGAATATCGAAGCAACCAAAATGTTTGTTGTGAATATTGTCAGTGCTTCTATGGCAGAGAAAATGAGTCAGACGTCTGCACCCTATGCCAGTGATATTAATGAAATGGCTGAGGTCGGTCTGACGCCGATGACTTCATCAGAGATAGCCGTGCCTTGTGTGGCTGAGGCTTTAGTACATTATGAGTGCACATTGCATGATATCGTTTCATTTGGCGATCAGGCTTTAGCGGGAAATCTGGTGCTTGGCCGTATTTGCCATATTCATATTAGAGATGAAATATACAACAGCGACCGGGTTGATGTAGCGCAGCTTGATACAGTGGGAAGAATGGAGGGTGGTTTTTATACAACAACCAAGGATCGGTTTGAAATAGAGAGACCGGTGCTGAAGAATTCAACAACCGGCCATTAGGTGTTATAGGTGAGCTTCTGCGTAGGCAGCCAGAGGTGAGCGAGGAACACCCTTTAGCTGCATTGAGCCGCCATTGGGGAAGTTCTTTAATCGCTCAGTCATATAGGTTAGCCCTGAGCTTGTTGGCGCCAGATAAGGTGTATCAATCTGGGCAAGGTTGCCCAAACAAATGACCTTACTGCCAACACCTGCACGGGTGATAATGGTTTTGATCTGATGAGGTGTCAGGTTCTGGCACTCATCAATAATGATCAAGCTATGCTGGAAACTCCTTCCCCTGATGTAATTCAGGGATTTAAAGTGGAGAGGAACCTGCTTGAGAATGTAATCAACACTACCATTGGTTGATTCATCATCGCTATGCAGAGCCTCAAGGTTGTCGGTAATGGCACCTAACCAGGGTTCCATCTTTTCTGCTTCTGTACCCGGTAGGTAACCAATATCTTCATCTAGACCCCTGGTTGAACGGGTCGCAATGATTCTCCGGTACTGTTTACTGGCCAGGGTCATTTCTATAGCTGCAGCCAGTGCCAGGATGGTTTTACCTGAGCCTGCGGCACCATTGAGATTGACCAGATGGACATCAGGGTCCATCAGAAGATTCAGGGACATGGCCTGATAGATATCCAGCGGGTGCAATCCCCAGGCTTCCTGATTCATAAGGCTTTCAACACTCATGTGTTGCAGCTGCACTTCTTTATCAGTTAAACCGATAACACGGGCTACAAACCCCTGGTCATCCATCAGAAATTTGTTGAGATAGAGGTCTTCCTTAATCTCATTCCTGGGCAGGTTATGGATGGTAACTCCTTCCTGCTGAATTGTTTTTACTTCGGAAACCCTGTCCCAGAAGTTTCCTTTGTAATGAAGATACCCTTTTGTGAGTAAGCCAATATCAGATACCAGCTGGTCATTCTGGTAGTCTTCAGTTGATATTCCACAACCTCGCGCTTTCAGGCGCATGTTGATATCTTTGGTTACCAGCACAATAGGCTGGTTTGGATTATCACGTTGATATTGAAGTATATCGTTGATAATCCGGTTGTCATTGTTACTGCTAGGCAGCGTAGTAACATTCTCAGGGGCGTGGTTCATCAGGATGGATAGACGTCCGAGGTCAGGGCTCTTGCCGCCTCTGCTGATAGGCACGCCTTCTTCTATTTCTGCAGGAGATGCTGCTCCAAGGATATTATCAATTAGCCGGATAGCCTGTCGGCAATCAGCCGCAATGGTTTGTTTGCCATTTTTTAGTTTATCCAGTTCCTCCAGAACGGTGATGGGGATAACTACCTGATGTTCTTCAAAATTAAGTATTGAGTTTGGGTCGTGGATTAAGACATTACTGTCTAGTATGTAAGTGGTTGTTTTACTTGAGTTGATCGGCCTGGTCTCCAAGGCGTTTCCCATAGGCGGCTCCATGTCCGTTTTTTCTGATCACTCATCTTTGATTCTTATCCAAAAGTAGCAAGCCGGCAAGTTAAAATTCTGTCTTAATATAAAAAATAATACTTCTGAAAAATATTTGTTTAAAAACCAAATTGTTACTTCTATTATTAGAAGTTATATGCCTGATTTTTGCTTTTTATTTATTAAAATCATAGAGTTGGTATTGCAAAAGTGGTTTTTTTAATAAAAGCTAAATCGTTAAGGAACGCCACTTTATTATCAGCCAGCTATTCCCGTTGCCCAAATCAGAGCCGAAATTCCAGCTAAAAGTGAAGCTGACTATAAAATTAGGAATCAGAGCATATACTCTGATTCCTGCTTGATATTAATGAGAGAGTTCTGTTAATAGTTCTTGAGGCGGATAGCCTGTGTTCAGTTTTGATCCAAGTAACTCTTCCAGGTCAGGAATCAAAAAGGAATCATCTTCGCAGGCAAAACTAATACTGATACCGCTCGCCCCGGCACGGCCTGTTCTACCTATTCTATGGACGTAATCTTCCAAATCTTCAGGGAGATGGTAGTTGATTACATGGCTAATACCATCAATATGTATACCTCTGCCAGCCACATCCGTGGCAACGAGTACAGATATCTTGCCATTTCGGAAGTTTTCAAGGGTTCTTAACCGTTTGTTTTGTGCCACCTCACCTGAGATTTGATCTGCTTTTATACCGGTTTTTTGTAGCTTTTCCGTTAGTCGACGAGTTTGATCTCTTCTGTTGGTAAAAACAATTACTCGTTCCAGTTTGTGCTGGTTAATAAGGTTGACCAGTAGAGGGTATTTTTGCTCGCTGGTGACAATATAGATTTTCTGATCGACGGTATCTGTTGCGACACTATCGGGCTCTATTTCCACTTTGACGGGATGCCATGTCCACTGCTCTCCCAGCCTTAATACGTCATCAGTAAAGGTTGCAGAGAAGAGAAGCGTTTGACGATCCCCAGGTCGTGGGGTCATTCTTACAATTCGTCTGACTTGAGGAATAAAGCCCATATCCAGCATGCGGTCGGCTTCATCGATAACCAATGTTTCAACCAGGTCCAGGTGAAGATCCCGTCGTTCGCAGTAATCCAGCAGGCGTCCAGGTGTAGCTACCAGTATATCGACATAGTTTTCATTGAGCCTTTTACGCTGCTTATCGTAATCCATACCACCAACAACGGTTACAACATGAAGTGGCAAGTGCTTGGTCAGATCTTCTGCATCTTGGCCAATCTGTAACGCTAGTTCACGGGTTGGAGCGATAATGACAGCCCTTGGCTCCCCTAAGTATCTGACGGAAGGTGCGGGGATTTCCATTAGCTGTTTGATTGTGCTGATTAAAAAGGCAGCTGTTTTACCTGTACCTGTTTGGGCTTTTCCTATGGCATCCCTTCCTGCAAGGGTACTTTCAAGAACACCTGCCTGTATTGGTGTGCAGTATTTGAAGCCCTTGTCCTGAATAGCATGCATCAGCTCATCGGGCAGATCGAAATCGTGAAATCGTGATTTACCGGCTTCGGGTTCAACCTGAAATTGACTGATATCCCAGCTGCTCTTTTGATCTTGCTGCCTGCGTTGATTGGGAAGAGAGTGGGCGCCTTTGCCCGTTTTATGACCTCGATTGCGTTTGTGTTTGGGGTTATGGCTACTGGCTGGTGACCTTTTAGCCCCGGCTTTATGCCTTTGTTTTTCGGTGGCACTTCTATCTGGTGCCGCATGAGTCTCTTTTTTTTTGCCGAATATACCTAGAAAACCACTCAATGCCTTAGTCTCTTCCTTATTGTCAGCGATTGATACAGTAGGTTGCGTATTCTAGAGTGCAGATGGTTTGTATTCGCTGACAGTTAATTTAAACCCTATGGATTATTGGGCTTACACAAAGCCAAGTATAATCCTGACTACAATAGGGCAGGCTTTTCGATAGAGCTGGGAGAACAGCCTGACAGCAGAATTGGCATTATCGAAATCCCCATGCGCTTGTGGATGGTCTGTCGATAAAAACGCTGTCTCAAGCACATGTCCCGATTACTCTTGAAACGGATTACTTCATAGAAAGCTTGTATGATCTGCTAATCATAAGGCTTTGGCTGTCATCATGGAATACGAATGATTTCAGAGAAGTTATTGCTCTGTTAAATATAATTTGGGCATGGGTTTTCATGCCTATCAGGCTCATGATCCCGTTTGCGCAACTGAGCTTCTGAGCTGCCAGACTTTTTGTTGACCTTACGCAGTTTTTGCCTGCGCTTCTTTTTGTCTTCTTTATGAAGGCGATTCCAAAGGAAAGGGGCTATATCTTCAGGGCGAACATGCTTTTTAAAGAGAAATGCAAAAAAAGAGGCTTCTTCTGCGAACTTTCTTGTTTTACTGGCAGCAGAATTGTCCTGATGAGATTCATTCTCATTTTTATAGAGTGAAAACAGTGTTCGTAAAGGATTAACTTCCATATTTCAAACCCTTCTATCCGTTACTATAAAATAATAGTTTTATATGCTTGTTTTCACTATTAGACGTTAGTCGAAGGAAAAAGTTTCATAAAAGCCCTCGTAATAGAGGGCTGTCTAGGGCTTTAGCATGAAATATGTGGTCGCAGTTACAATCCTGCAACGATATCTTTGCTAAAGCTTTTTTCACAATAATGGCATTTTAATTGAATATCGCCTTTATTTTGCCTCAGGTGAAACTGGCTGCTGACGGGTTCGTTGTGAGAAATACAGTTTGAGTTAGGACATTCGAAAACGCCCAGCAGTGATTCGGGAATGGACATTTTGAATTTGCCAACAACGTTATACTCATCAATAACGTTGATCGTTGCGCTGGGTGCAAAGAGAGCCAGCTCATTCGCTTCCTGCTCAGTGAACATCCGGTCAGCAACCTTGATAATGTCTTTTCGCCCCTGAAGTTTGCTGGGCAGATTAAAACCGACGGTAATTCTTGCATCACCATCAAGGAGGTGCAGGCGATCCAGTATTTTTACGCCCTGACCTGCTGGGATATGATCAATTACGGTGCCTTTGCGAATAGCTTCTACTTGAAGTTTGTTAGTCATTGACCTGCTCCTTAAATGGTTTCGTTAAGAATAAGAGCCAACAAAGCCTGGCGGGCATAAACACCGTTTTCAGCCTGCTGGAAATAATAGGCGTGGGGTGTTTTATCAACGTCAACAGTGATCTCATCAACCCTTGGTAGCGGGTGGAGTACTTTTAGATGGGCAGGTGCTTCACGCAGGCTTTCGGCAGTCAGGATATAGCGAGAGGCCATATGTTTGTATTCAGTTTCGTCAAAACGCTCTTTCTGAATACGAGTCATGTAGATGATGTCTGCCTCGGGTGCAATTTCTTCTATTGATGAAGCGGTTCTGTAACGGCAACCTTTGCTATCGAGATCATCCAGAATATAGTCTGGCATGGCCAGTGCTTCAGGGGCCAAGAAGCTGAACTCGGCATTAAAGTGTGTCAATGCCTGAGTCAAAGAATGAACGGTGCGTCCATATTTCAGATCACCTACAAAAGCTACTTTCAGATTATCCAGGCGGCCCTGACACTCCTTGATACTGAATAGATCAAGCAAGGTTTGGGTTGGATGCTGATTAGCGCCATCACCACCGTTGATAATGGGAGCAGATGAAAATTCCGATGCGAGTCTGGCTGCGCCTTCCTGAGGGTGTCGCATAACAACTGCGTCAGTATAAGAGCTGATGACTTCTATGGAGTCAGCAAGTGTTTCACCTTTTTTGGCCAGTGAGGTATTGCCGCCATCAGCAAAACCGATGAGTGTGCCTCCCAGCCTTTGCACGGCTGTTTCGAAAGACAGCCGTGTTCGGGTTGAGGCCTCAAAAAAACAGCTGGCAACGACCTTGCCTTTCAGTAAATCTGGACGAGGCGTCCCTTTCAACGCAGCTGCAGTCTCAAGAATCAGTTCCATATCTTTGCGATCAAGATCTGATATAGAGATGATATCCCGATTGAAAAGCCTGTTGCCCATGGCGTTCACCTGTTGCTTTTACTGACTGTGAATGACTGATTTTGGACCAAAAAAAAGCCCCTGAAACAGGGGCTTTAAAAAATGATCTTGGCAGCGTAAAAAAACGATGGTGTCAGCAGGTACACCTGCTGTTTTTGTGGTTACATTAAGTGAAACCATCGTTGCTCTTCCCGTTACCATTAAAACCAGATTAACTTCAGCTAACGGCATGGGCAATGGGTGGATGATGTTTTGCCCATGCAGCTGACAAATTGCACGGTATTCTACTTATATTCGACTAAGGGTCAAGTACTTTAGTTCCGCTCTTTGTTTTTTGCTAGCTGAGGCCGGTAATCTGTCCCTTGTCATCAATATCAATATTCATATAACCCGGCTTTGAACCAAGTCCTGGCATAGTCATGACCTTACCGCAGAGAATATAAACAAAGCCGGCTCCTGCTGAGACTCTGACTTCGCGTACAGGAAATTCAAATCCTTTTGGAGCTCCTTTCAAGGTTGGGTCATGTGAAATTGATAAGGGAGTTTTTGCCATGCAAATGGGCAATTGGCCATAGCCTTCGGTTTCCAGTTGATTGATTTGCTCAAGAGCTGTTTCTGAAAAGTTGACTTGGGAGGCTCCATAGCCTTCTGTTGCCAGTTCCTTTATTTTTTCTTTGAGGCCTTTATCCAGTGAATATAAACGCTGAAACTGAACAGGTGTGTTACAGGCTTCCTCTACCGCATTGGCAACTTGCAGTGCACCTTCGCCGCCAAAGCGGAAAGTATCACTGATTGCTGCACTGGTGGCACCCAGCATTTTTGCCTGTTTCAGCAGCCAATTTAACTCTTCCTGGGTATCCTCAGGGAAGCGGTTAATTGCAACTACAACGGGCAAGCCATAACGTTGGACATTGTTGATATGCCAGCTGAGGTTGGAGATACCTTTGTCCAGAGCTGCCATATTGGGTTCAATCATGCCTTTATCAAGGGGGCGGCCGGGTTTTAGATCGAACAGACCTGAGTGTGATTTGAGGCCTCTTAGTGAGCAAACTAATACGACCGCATCGGGTGTTTTTCCAGAGTAATGAGCTTTAATATTGCAGAACTTCTCAAAACCCATATCTGAACCAAAGCCTGCTTCAGTTACCACGTAATCTGCCAGTTTTAAGCCGATCCGGTCAGCCAGGATCGAAGAGTTACCATGGGCAATGTTGGCAAAAGGCCCCGCATGAATCAGGCAGGCGCCGCCTTCCAGATTTTGCATCAGGGTAGGGCTAATGGCATCTTTCATGATGGCTGTCATTGCACCTGCTACTTTGAGGTCTTCTGTGGTGACAGGTTTATCTTTTTTATCATAGGCGAGAATGATCTTGCCGATACGCTGTCGCATATCTTGAAGACTGTTTGTCAGCGCCAATATTGCCATTAATTCTGATGCGACGGTAATGTCGAAACCTTCATCTCGGGGAATACCGTTAAGATTGGTGCTGCCTTCATTTCCTGGAAGCCCTGTTGTTATAGCTCGCAGTGCCCTGTCATTATGGTCAACGACACGTTTCCAAACAATCCGGTCTCGATCTATCTTTAAGGCTTTCAGGCCACTTCGCTGTTCAAAGGCGTCATAGCCCTCGCGTTCTTCGTGATAGAGCCGGCTGTCCAGGGCCGCTGATGCCAGGTTGTGTGCACTGCTGATGGCATGGATATCACCCGTCAGGTGTAGATTAAAATCTTCCATGGGTACAACTTGAGCATAACCGCCTCCTGCAGCTCCGCCCTTAATACCAAATACTGGCCCCATACTAGGTTGGCGGATACAGCTGATAGCATTCCGTCCCAGCATGGAAAGCCCCATGGTTAGCCCAATGGTATTAACGGTTTTACCTTCTCCAAAAGGTGTAGGCGTTGTGGCACTGACCAGAATAAGCTTGCCATCTTTTTTTTCTTTTAGATGTTCAAGAGCATCAATACGCACCTTGGCTTTGTAGTGGCCATAAGGTTCAATATCTTGATCTTTGAGGCCTAGCTGGGTGGCAATAGTGGCAATGGGAGACAGGTGAGCGCTGCGGGATATTTCAATATCTGACTTCATGAAACGGTGAGCCCCCTTGTTCAGATTTTTCTGCAATGTTATGCGGAGGCTGAATAGTGACAGAATCCTAACCGGGAGAGATTGACCTGCCTCATAGAAAGCTTTTCTCTTCTCTTTTTTAAGGCTTATTCCCTTTGTTTGCACGCCTGACATATTTTACTTGAAGTACGACACAGAAGTCGTAATGAAGCATGCAAAAACCGGCTGTTGCGAGCCATATCATGACAATGTCTGCTGACTATTGCTCCCATCAAGTCATTCATTGGTGACACATTAAGTGCAAGCTGAACTGAAATTAAGTTTGAAGCCAAATTTAAATGGGTATTTTCAAACACGGAAAATATTCGAAGTAGATCTGAAAAAAAGATGAGGCTAAGGAAAAAAATAAATAATTCATTGTTTAATTTAGTCAGCAGTAATACCTAGTAAGTAGTCACTCAAACGAAATCAGATATTCTTGACCAAATAGATCAAATACACGTTTGACCTCTTGCTCAAATTCCTTGAAGTTCATTATTGTCAGTAAGTTCAGCCATTCATATTTCACTTTCCTCCACAATATTTCTATCAGATTGAGTTCTGGTGAATAGGTCGGTAAAAAACAGACTAAGAGCTTTTTCTCAATCGCCCAGTCTATTACTCTTTCTCTGAAAAGTTTGCTGGTATGAATGCTGGCATTATCCACCATGACGATAGTATAGCGATCATTAGAACTGTACTTGGGATCTTCCATCCTGGTGGCAAAATCATCAAAGACACTGATAACCGTTTCGCTGTTAACACAACCTGTTACTGGGTAGTAGAAAAGGTCATTGGCACGATTCATAAACCCCAGCACATTGATACGCTTGCTTTTTACAGAGGGTATTTCTAGCTGTGAGCCTTTTTCTTGCCAACCATAGGGGACACAAGGCTCTTGGCTAAAACCAGATTCATCAAAGTAAAACAGATTGACAAGCCCTTTATCCTCAGCATTTTGAGCCTCTTTCAAGGCAGACTGGCAACACCTGAACTGCTCCTCGTTGCGCTTATGACTGCAAGCCTTACGAAACCGCTTATAAACAAGTCCCAGCTTTTTTTAAAAGTCTCGACAAAGTTTGTTTTGAGGCAGTCTTCCCGGTTTCCTCTGCAATCTTTGTTTGAACATAAGCCAGCCTGCGAGGTTCCTCGGAGACAATCTCTCTAATGCGTTGTGCTTCCTGGTCAGTATAGATAGGTGGTTTACCACCCTCATGTTTTTTGTACAGACCGCGAAGGCCATAATCATCCCAGGCATCAATCCAGTCAGATACTGTCTGATATCGAACTTCAAATATTGCAGCAATCTCGCTCATAGAATAACCACGTATACTGAGTAAAACAGCATGAGCCCTTTCCCTTAGGTAAGGATATGGCCCGTGCCGGAGAGCTTCTCTCAATGTTTTTATGACTGCGACATCGGTTACTGGATCAACAGTTTTCATCGTGACAACAGCGAGATTAATGGTGTTTGGCAATGAGTATAACCAAATTGGAATGGAGATGTTTTTTATAAATACGGACGTACAGTTATTTTTATCTGTTAGCAGTTGCGTGACTACTTAACACTTGATTGATAGCTGAGTGAAAGAAATAGGTTGGGCCTAAATCAATGTTGTTTAATTATCAGTTTCGATTTAATAGTTTTTCTTGCTTGTGCCACATTGTTTCCAGTATATGGTAATGTGGGTTGCCAGTTCGAGGGCGATCAAGGTAGTTCCAATAGGCAATATGATTGTGATTGTTGTGCCAAAGAGGAATGACATGATGCCCCCAAAGTAAAACCCGATCCAGGGCTTTAGTGACATCGACAATTTGATTATATTCTGATGCTTCCCTTAAACGGTTGACTAACATATCGACAGCAGGGTTTTTTACGCCAGCCAGGTTGTTACTACGTGGTTCATCTGCTGCCAGGCTGCTCCAGTTATTTGCTTGTTCGGAACCGGGAAAGGGGGAGTGGATAAAGTGCCAGCTGGCCATTTCAAAGTCGAACTCTTTTATTCGCTTCCGGTACTGGCTGATATCCAGGGTCTGGACATTCATTATGACTCCAATACTGGCAAGGTTTTTTCTGAAGGGAAGAATAACACGTTCAGTTCTGGGAGAGTCCAAAAGTAAGGTAAATGAAAAAAAGTGATCTGCTTCTTTATTGTACATTTTTCCATCTTTGAGTTGCCACCCTCCTTGTTTTAGCAGCTGTACCGCTATTTTTTTGTTCTTTCGGCTATTGCCACTGGCATCTGATACAGGCAGTGTTGGTGGCAATTTAAATAGCTCTTCAGGTAGTTGCTTTTTGAAGGGAGTTAATAATTGTAGTTCTCCTAATGAGGGCAGGCCTGTTGCCATGAGTGGTGTATTGGTGAAGAAACTGGTTGTTCGCTTTTCATTGGCATGTAGTAAGTATTTATTGATCCATTCAAAATCAAACATCTGAATTAAGGCTTGCCTGACATGCTTATCTTTAAATAAGGGTATCCGGGTGTTAAAAACCAGTGCTTTCATTCCGGGAGGGTGTAGATTTGGGACGTTTTCAGTGATCACTTGCTTTTTACGTACTGCGGGGAAGTTATAGCTATCATGCCAGGTTTTGGTGTCAAACTCGTAGCGAAAGTCATATAAACCAGCACGAAAAGCTTCCATTGCCGCGTGACTATCCCGGTAATAGTCAATGTGAACCTGGTCAAAGTTATATTGACCTTTCATAACAGGAAGGTTAGCTGCCCAGTAATCTTTTATTCTTTCAAACGTGATGGAACGACCAAGCTGGAGTTCCTTGATTTTCATTGGGCCGCTGTTAAGCGGTGGCGTAGTCAGACCTGCATCAAATGATCTGTTCTTCCAATAATCTTTGGACATTATTGGAATAAAAGCGATATAAGCCAGTAGTTTGATGCCACGACCACCACCTAACTGAAAGACAACCCTGTGAGGCGTTTCAGCATTGGCACTGATGACATCCCTGAAATTGTTTTTTACAAAGGGAGAACCTGACTCTTTCAGCATATTGAAGGTAAAAACCACATCTTCTGATGTGAGCGGCCTGCCATCATGGAAACGTGCCTGAGGGTTAAGATTAAATGCAACCCAGGCGTAACCTTCCGGGTATTCGATGTTTTTAGCAACCAGTGGGTACAAGGTGTAGGGTTCATCGGCAGAGCGAACCATAAGACGGTCATATAGGGTGTATAACCCTGCAGCTGCTCGTCCCTTGGCGTTATACTGGTTTAATGTATCGAATGTACCAATAGCGGCTAGTTTCAAAGTACCGCCTTTAGGAGCATGTGGATTGACGTAGTTGAAATGCTGAAAATCATCCGGGTAATCCGCTTCGCCAATCAGTGGCAGGTTGTTACGGGTAATTAGCTTTGGTTCTAAGAGGCTTGCTTGTGCAGCGGGGATTACTATCGCTAACAGGCCATTAAATATCGTAGTCAATAGACCATTATTTTTTTTCATTTGGTGTTTTAATGCCAGTCATCACAGATGTGGTGTCTGGTATTTATAGAGCATTTTTTGTTTATAGGACAATAATTCAAGCTATAAAGCAATCAAATAGCTTTTATTACTGACCTTCTTCATAAAGGGACTAAAATTATTTTTAGGATGTCGAAAGGTATCCTGTCAATGATGCTAAAGATTCAAAGACTATGCTTTATTATCAGTGCTAGTTTGCTTATTGAGGCACACTCTGTTACTTGGGAAACAGACTCTATGCTTGTGGCTCAGAAAGCTTCTGTCGAAGTCAGTGAAGAAATAGATGAGCTTTCTCAACCATTGAAACAAGTGATGAGTCGACTTCAACAGGAAGGGAGTGCTATTTTGACTAGTCTGCAAGCTGAAGGTCTGACAGCGAGCCTAGATGAAGCGTCGAGGCAATTTCTTCAGGGGCTTGTACAAGCTAAGAAGGAAATTATTAAATTAAAAAGCATAATGTTAGCAAAATATAGTTTTGATCCTGTTTGGGTAAGTTTTCTAGCTTTAGATGCTGCACCGAGGGAAGCTCTTGACCTAGTGATTCAACAGAATGTTCCAGTATCCTGTATTCCTGATCAGGATATCAATGGTAAGAAGGTGGCTTGTAAAATTGATAGTTATATTGGGACTTTGTATGAATTACATACAAACTTTCATATTAAGTATTTGCAAATGAGATTACGTTTAGCTCATCTACCTGTCGGCCGTGTAGAGCGAGAGTTACGTAATTTAGTCTATTTTATAATATTAACGGTAAATCAGCTTTATATTGAGTTAAGAAGTGGATTGTCTCTTTTTACTGGTTCATACTATGGGGTAATCAGTGATTTACCCTAGGTTGTAACCTTGCTATTTGTTTCAATATACTTGCTCAAAACTCACTTGCCGATTAATTGAGTGCTGTGGCGACTACTGTTCTTTTTTTAAACGGCATCCACCTGGTATTTCAATAGTAAGATCACTTTTAGGATGGCAGCAGCAGGGCAGGATTTTTCCTTCTGAGATAAAAGCGATGGGCTCAGCAAAATACTCGACTTCCCCTTCGACCAGCTCAACCTGACAACTACCACAAAAACCTTCCCGACACTGATATTCAATATCAACCTGCTGTGACTCAAGGGCTTCAAGCAGCGTCAGTTCACTTCTGGGAATAAAACTGAATCCTTCCATAATCTTAACAATATGAGCCATATTGCACTCCGCAGGCATGAGGCAGCGCACTGAACGCGCTTATATTATTTCTATAAACAACTGCTGACTGACCGCTTTTGGTGATTGATCAGTCAGTAGTAAAAAGCCTTTCTTCTAAAAACTGCTTTATTTACAAAGAGAAGCTACTAAAGTCTTCTGATTGGACTTCACTGTCAATTTGACCTACCAGGTAGGAGCTAACCTCAACCTCTTGGGGGGCAACCTGCACATGGTCACTGTTCAGCCAGCTATTCATCCAGGGTAATGGGTTCTGTTTGACAGCAAAGTGAGTATCGAAGCCAATAGCTGTCATCCGTTGATTGGTAATGTATTCAACATACTGACCAAGAATTTCCTTGTTCAAGCCGATCATGGAGCCATCACGGAACAGATATTCAGCCCATTCTTTCTCCTGTTCCGC
Organism: Endozoicomonadaceae bacterium; assembly: GCA_965224475.1. Classification (GTDB taxonomy): domain Bacteria; phylum Pseudomonadota; class Gammaproteobacteria; order Pseudomonadales; family Endozoicomonadaceae; genus Endonucleibacter. Next base: position 563,847 of record CBDCZK010000010.1, read on the forward strand.
TGCAGCAACAAAAATATCATGGGCTTCTTGCCGCAGCTCTGTTGCTATTTCTGCCATTTCGGGATCATCTTTGCCTTCTGCCATCAATTGCAGCATATGCTGGGTGCCTGTGAGATGAAGTGCTTCGTCACGGGCGATGAGTTTGATGATCTTGGCATTCCCTTCCATCGTTGAGCGTTCCGCAAAAGCAAAGCTACAGGCAAAACTAACATAGAAACGGATTGCTTCAAGAACATTAACGGAAACCAGCGTCAGGTAAAGTTTACGTTTCAGGTCCCTGATAGAGATTTGAACAGTCTTGCCATTGATGGAGTGAGTACCTTCACCAAGCTGGTTATAGAGGTTTATGCCATCAATGAGTTGATCGTAATAGCAGGTAATATCATTAGCCCGTTTAATAATAGCATCGTTGGTAACGATATCATCGAATACCAGGCTTGGTTCGGTAACAATATTGCGAATTATATGGGTATAGGATCTGGAGTGAATGGTTTCACTAAAGGCCCAGGTTTCAATCCAGGTTTCCAGTTCTGGTAGGGAAACAATGGGAAGTAGGGCTACATTGGGTGAGCGACCTTGTACAGAATCCAGCAGAGTCTGGTATTTCAAATTACTTAGGAAAATATGCTTTTCATGCTCAGGTAGAGCAGCAAAATCCCTACGATCGGTAGACAGATCCACCTCTTCTGGTCGCCAGAAGAAAGATAACTGTTTCTCAATGAGCTTCTCGAATACCGGGTATTTTTGGATATCGTAGCGAGAGACATTCACACTCCGCCCGAAAAACATGGGTTCTCGGGTTGCATTAAACTGTTCCTGATTAAAGGTTGTGTAGCTCATGGGTTCTGGTTCATTAGGGGCAGGCAAGCTGACCCCTTTCCTGTTTTGGTGGTTGACCTTAAAGGTACTGCTTTTGTGTCACTAACATCGCGATAACCAGTAACTGCCAGGTCAAGGTTGTTTCTGTTCCTATCTACTCTTTTTTATGCTTATTATTGGTTTATGGGTCTGATCAAATTTTACAGGCACCTCCTGCACAGCCATCGTCAATGTCATCGTGAGCATCTGCTGCGCCGTCCCTGGTGTTATGGTAATAAAGTGTTTTTATACCCAGTTTGTAAGCGGTCAATAGGTCCTTGAGCAATAGCTTGACGGGGACTTTACCGCCTTCAAAACGGCCGGGGTCGTAATTGGTATTGGCAGAAATAGTTTGGTCAACAAATTTTTGCATGATGGCGACCAGCTGCAAATAGCCATCATTGCCCTGAATATTCCAGAGTAGCTCGTAGTTATCGCGCAGCTCTTCAAAATCAGGTACAACCTGTTTGAGAATGCCATCTTTGCTAGCCTTTATGGTGACATAGCCTCGTGGTGGCTCAATACCATTGGTGGCATTACTGATTTGTGACGATGTTTCAGAAGGCATCAGGGCTGTCAATGTTGAGTTTCGTAGACCGTGGTTACGAATGTCAGCACGCAAGCTTTCCCAGTCCAGATGAAGGGCTTCATTACAGACTGAGTCAAGGTCTTTCTTGTAGGTATCAATAGGCAGCACACCTTTGGCATAGGTGGTTTCATTGAACTTGCCACAAGTCCCTACTTCACGAGCCAGCTTGTTTGATGCTTTCAGCAGGTAGTATTGGATGGCTTCAAAGGTATTATGTGTCAGGTTGTTCGCAGAACCATCTGAATAGCGCACACCGTTTTTAGCCAGGTAGTTGGCAAAATTGATAACACCGATCCCTAAAGGTCTTCGACCCATGGTGGAATGACGCGCAGCAGGCAGTGGGTAGTTTTGATAGTCCAGCAGACTATCAAGAGCTCTAACCAGCAAATCAGCCAGCTCTTCAAGTTCATCCAGGTTTGTGAGTGTACCAAGGTTGAAGGCTGCTAAAGTGCACAGTGCAATTTCACCCTCTTCATCATTGACGTGTTTCAATGGTTTGGTAGGCAGTGCAATTTCCAGACACAGGTTGCTTTGACGGACGGGTGCAACTGCAGGATCGAAAGGGCTATGGGTGTTGCAGTGATCAACATTTTGTAGATAGATACGACCGGTGCTGGCGCGTTCAGCAGCAAACAGGGAAAAGAGTTCAACGGCCTTCAGTGTTTTTCTACGAATACTGCTGTCTTGTTCGTATTGCTGGTAAAGAGTTTCAAATTTGCTTTGGTCTTCAAAGAATGCGTCATAAAGACCCGGCACATCACTGGGGGAGAACAGGCTGATATTGCCCCCTTCAATAAGGCGCTGGTACATCAGTTTGTTGAATTGAACACCATAGTCGATATGGCGAACCCGGTTTTCCTCGACCCCCCTGTTGTTTTTCAGCACCAGAAGATTTTCAACTTCATAATGCCAAATGGGGTAAAACAGTGTTGCTGCGCCTCCGCGTACACCGCCCTGGGAGCAGGATTTTACAGCAGTCTGAAAATGCTTGTAGAAAGGAATACAGCCGGTATGGAACGCTTCACCGTCACGAATGGAGCTGCCGATTGCGCGGATACGGCCTGCATTGATGCCAATGCCTGCTCTTTGGCTGACGTATTTAACAACTGCGCTGGAGGTTGCGTTGATTGAGTCCAGCGAGTCGTCACACTCAATGAGTACACAGGAGCTGAACTGACGCGTGGGTGTTCTGACGCCTGCCATAATGGGAGTTGGCAGTGAAATTTTGAACGTTGAGGTTGCATCATAGAAACGGTGGATATAGTCCATCCGCCGATCTTTAGGGTATTCGGCAAAAAGGCAGGCACCAATCAGCATGTAAAGTACCTGTGGGCTTTCGTAATACTCACCGGTGACTCGATTTTGTACAAGATACTTGCCTTCCAGCTGCTTGACTGCAGCATAGCTGAAGTTCATATCTCGACTGTGATCTATATAACCATCCATTTGGTCAAATTCAGCTTCGGAGTAATCCCTGAGCAAGTGAGTATCATACTTCTTCATCTCGACCAATTTGGTAACCAGCTCGTAAAGTCTGGGGGGCTCAAACTGTCCATAGGCTTTTTTGCGCAGATGGAAGATAGCCAGTCGAGCAGCAAGATACTGATAGTCAGGTGCTTGCTCAGAAATGAGATCGGCTGCTGATTTGATCAGGGTTTCATGAATATCCGTAGTCTGTATGCCGTCATAGAACTGGATGTGAGACTTCAGCTCAACCTCGGATACGGATACGTTATTCAGCCCTTCAGCTGCCCAAGTAATAACCCGGTGTATCTTTTCGAGATCAAGCTGCTCTTTTCCTCCGTCACGTTTACTGACCAGGATGTTTTTGTTCATCAAATCCTTACCTGTAGACTCAATATGTAGTGGTGTTTAAATACGGCGATAACAGCAGGCATGTCCCTGGAAGCATTGAAGAAATTGCAAATACCCGGGGGGGAGTCAGCAATGCGCCCCTTCATTCGGTGGGCATCCTGAGGTGGGGTTGCCAGTGTTGGAGCCTGCATGCCAACCTGGAGATTGTTCATCCCTAGTGTAGGTGTCATTATGATCCTTTAGCACTATATGTGGTATGACAGCCTTATATATACACAAGATAATGCGCTATGGCCGGAATTTCAAGCCGGTATTACCGTGGAAAAAATGTGGATAACGTGTGCGTAATGCAACATGTTAGTGTTCACAAACTTGCGGTGAAGTTACGCCACCGAAGCTGCTATTTTTCAAGAATCATTCGGTATTTTTTATAATAAAAAAATATAAAAATCACTACCCTTGCGTTTTATTGACTGATTAATAAAGAATTTTCTTTGGGTTCCTGAATTTCTTGGCTCGTAAAAAGCTCTGCTTTTATTTTCGCTTATTGTGAACATCTGAAGGAATTTATTGTTACCGCTTGTTGTCGAATCGGGACTGGCGCGGATTGGTAGTGTAATATCTGCCGTCATTTGACAATATTTATTCAAAGTGTAAAAGCATGGCTGTAGAGAATGCAGAAACAGGTCGAATCCTGATAGTTGAAGATGATGAACGACTGGCGAACCTAACCCGGGAGTATCTGGAAAATAATGGTCTGCAGGTATCTATAGAAAGTGATGGCGCCAAAGCGGTAGATCGAATTCTGGAAGAGTGCCCAGATCTGGTGGTACTGGATCTCATGCTGCCTGGTGAAGATGGTGTCTCCATATGCCGCAGGGTCAGAAACCAGTTTCATAATCCAATATTGATGTTGACTGCCCGTACCGATGATCTTGATGAGGTGTTGGGGCTTGAAATGGGGGCTGACGACTATGTTGCTAAACCGGTACGCCCCAGGGTGCTACTGGCCAGGGTGCGGGCCTTGTTAAGGCGTAGCAGTTCGGCAATAGAGGGTGAGCAGGATGAGGGGGTAAGCCGCTTAAGGTTTGGGCCGCTCATGGTTGATAACGCTATGCGCGAAGCCTGGCTGAATGACAACAGTATTGAGCTCACCAGTGCAGAGTTCGATCTGCTATGGCTGCTGTGCTCTAATGCGGGAAGGGTATTGAGCCGAGAAGAGATTTTCGCCCGGCTGCGAGGAATTGAATACGATGGTCAGGACCGTTCTATTGATGTCAGAGTGTCAAGAATTCGCCCAAAAATAGGTGATGACCCCATGCACCCGCGGTTAATCAAGACCGTTCGGAGTAAAGGCTATCTGTTTGTAAAAAGTGCCTGAACGTGAGTAGTATCTTTCTTCGTATATACGGTGGACTGCTGTTTTCCCTGGTTCTGGTTTCCCTGCTTTCAGGTATAGCGGTTTCTATTGTTAATAGTTCACGCTTGGCAGACTACCGTGAAGATATGGTTAGAGGTACCTTCAGGCTGGTTTCAAAAAAAGTCGCAGAGTTGCCTGAAGATCAGCGAAAAAACTGGCTGGATGATTGGGGATATCGTCTGGCTATTCCCTTTACTTTGTTGACGGCTGAGCAGGCAAACCTGGGGGACAGGGAAAGGAGACGATTACGTCATGGCCATGTTGAGGTTGAGATGCTTGATGAAAATCGGGCGCTGGTCTTTTCTCAAGTTGATCCCAGTACCGTCTTACAGGGCAATGTGACAGTCATATCAGAGCAAATGACGAATGGTACCATCAGCTTGCTGCGTGACCGCTTGGGGCAGTTTCCTGTTGAGAAGAGGGCTGCAGAGGTGGCGCGGTTGGCAAAGGAAGCTTTCAGCTATCCTGTTGATCTGGTTGAAAAGTCACAAGCCCCCTTGCAGCCAGTGCAACGTGAGCAGCTGCGCAAAGGTGGGGTAGTAACGCTGTTGGATAATGAAGCGGATACGGTTTCCCTTTATGCGATGCTTGGTGACAGTGGCCAGTTGATTCGCCTGGGACCCTTGGGGTTATTGAGTCCTTATCCCTTCAAGTTGCTTCTGACTATCAGTCTGTTTGTACTGAGTTCACTGAGCCTGGCTATTTATATTCTGGTTCGTGGTATGGAAAAAAGACTGCGTAAGCTGGAAAGAGCTGCCACACGTTTTAGTGGTGGTGACTTTGAGGTTCGAGTTGATGTTGCCGGTGCTGATTCCATTGGACGTCTGGCTATGGCCTTTAATGCCATGGCCGGTCATATTCAACGGCTGCTCAGTATTCAGAAGGAGATGATCAGGGGGGTATCCCATGAGTTGCGGACACCGGTTGCCCGTTTGCGCTTTGCTCTGGAAATGATTGCTGATGCGGAAACTTCAAAGGAGCGGGAGCAGCAATTAACCGGTATGGATAAGGATATTGAAGAGCTTGATACGCTGGTGGATGAGTTTCTTACTTATGCAAATTTAGAACAGGGGGCCCCAACCATCAGGTTTCAGCGGCACAATGTTGAGGATGTTGTGGCTCAAGTTGTAGCTGAGCATTTGCGCTTACAGAGCCGTGTAACCATAGAGCACTTACCTTGTAAACTGTCAGATCGCAAGCAGGTTTCTGATATTGACCAGCGCTATATGCACAGAGCGATCCAGAATCTTGTGGGTAATGCTTGCCGTTATGCAGAAAACCGGATTCAGGTGAAATTTTCTGCAAGCCAGGACAGTTGTCGTGTTGATGTAGATGATGATGGTCCTGGTATCCCGGAAGATCAGAGGGAAAGAGTTTTTACAGCTTTCTCAAGGTTGGATGATAGTCGCACCCGTAAGTCAGGTGGCTATGGACTGGGACTTTCTATTGTCCAAAGGATTATGTACTGGCATAACGGTCGAGTTGAAGTGAGTCATGGACCTCTTGGAGGTGCTCGCTTCAGCCTTATCTGGCCAAGAAAGCAAAAATCCTAGTTGTCCGTTATCTCCAGTTTTTCAATCTACTCAGGATGGCCACCAGAAAGTCTAGTGCCATCCTTTTTAACTGGGGCTTAGTAATGGGGTGCTGGTTTAATTCTTAAGCAACACTTTCTGAAACGGTTTCTTCCTTTTTTGACAAGAGTTTCGTCCTCAGAATCCTGGCTGCTGTCACCATGTTTTTAAGCGCTGCTTCCACTTCAGGCCAATCCCGGGTTTTCAACCCACAGTCTGGATTAATCCAGAGCTGATTGGGTACAATTTTTTCCGAAGCTTTTTCTATTAATTGTATAATTGATTCCGGAGTGGGGATGTTGGGTGAATGTATATCGTAGATGCCGGGTCCAATATCATTAGGATAATTAAACTGTTCAAAAGCACCCAGCAGTACCATATCAGAGCGAGAGGCTTCTATACTGACCACGTCAGCATCCAGAGCAGCAACATACTCTATGATATCGTTAAAGTCGCTATAGCACATATGAGTATGAATCTGGGTTGTGTCCTTAACGCCACCTGCTGCTATTTTAAAGCTGTTGACAGCCCAGTTCAGATAATTTGACCATTCTCTTTTTCGCAGAGGTAAACCTTCACGAATGGCAGGCTCATCAATTTGGATAATACTGATACCTGCTTTTTCCAGGTCGCAGACTTCATCCCTTAAAGCCAGAGCCAGTTGTAAGCAGGATTGGCTGTGATTTATGTCTTCTCTTGGAAATGACCAGCCCAGCATTGTGACAGGTCCTGTCAGCATCCCCTTTACTGGCTTCTCTGTCTGCTGTTGTGCAAATTGGCTCCATTGCACCGTCATGGCCTCTTTTCGTTCAATATCACCTATTATGATGGGTGGTTTAACGCAACGGCTGCCATAGCTTTGTACCCAGCCATGGTGAGTAAAAAAGAAACCTTCAAGCCGTTCACCGAAATACTCCACCATATCATTCCGCTCTGGTTCTCCATGGACCAGGATATCCAGTCCCAACTTTTCCTGTAGCTGAATGCTGGCAGCTATCTCCTTTTTGATACTGGCTTCATAGCTGTCAACGCTGATGTCTCCGTTTTTTAACTGCCGTCGTATATGCCGAATTTTTAATGTCTGTGGGAAAGAGCCGATGGTTGTGGTGGGCAATAGGGGTAGTTGGAGTTTAGCTTGTTGGAGAGGCTTTCTGATCTGAAATGGCGATGGTCTACAGGCCATATCAGAACTAATTTTGTTTAACCTTTCTTTAACAGATTTGCGGTGTATTCGAGGAGAAACAGAACGACTTGTCTGTGACTCTTCAGACAGTTCTATAAAGGCTTTATCCTGCTTTGTTTCTTCACAGGCAATAGATCTGGCCAGTATTGCTGTTTCATGACATTTTTGCTTTGCGAAGCAAAACCAGGTCTTTAGCTCTTTATCTATGGAGGCTTCATTGTCAAGATCAACAGGCACATGCAGTAGCGAACAGCTCGGAGCAACCCAAAGACGCTCTCCCAGACGTATTTTTGCATATTTAAGATCTGTCAGAATTTGGCGAAGATCTGCCCGCCATATATTCCGTCCATTAATTACACCTGCGGAAAGTACCTTGTATGAAGGTAGGCGGTCGATCAGTGTAGCAAAGTCATTTTTTCCTTCGACTAGATCAATGTGAATGCCATCGACTGGTAAATTGACTACTGTCGTTAAGTTATCATCAAGTCCACCGTAGTAAGTCGCCAGTAGTATTTTAAGACTATCTGCTCTTAACTGGTTATATGTGGACTCAAAGGCCTGCCGCCATGTATAGGGAAGATCCAGTGATAGAATGGGTTCATCAATTTGCACCCATTCCAGGTCAAGCTCAGATAATTCTGATAATAGTTGAGAGTAGATAGGGGTCAGGTGATCCAGAAGTGTTAGTCGATCAAATGATTCACCCTTGATTTTTCCCAGCCATAACCAGGTCAATGGCCCGATAATAACCGGTTTTGCTTTAATACCCTGGCTTAAAGCTTCTTTAACTTCATCAATAAAGATACTGCTGTTAAGTTTGAATGACTGTTCTTTTATTAACTCAGGGACAATGTAGTGATAGTTGGTATTAAACCATTTAGTCATTTCACAGGCTGCAGTGGGTTTTCCTGTGGGGGCCTGACCTCGTGCCATACGAAATAGCGTATCCAGTTCAGTGTTATTTGAGGATTCTTGAAAGCGCCTGGGTATTGCACCAAGCATCAGAGAATGGTTTAGCACCTGGTCATACCAGGCAAAATCACCCACAGGAATATAGTAAAGGCCTGCCGATTTTTGCGTCTGCCAATTACTTTTCCTGATCTCACGGCCTGCCTTGAGTAGCTGCTGTTGGGAGATATTACCTTTCCAGTAGGATTCAAGGGCATGCTTTAGTTCGCGCTTGCTGCCTATCCGAGGGAAACCAAGGGAGTGAGAAATAGCCACAAAATTTACCTGTCGCAGTTTTATTTTTGTATTGACTCAAGATGACTGCTTGCAGGTTCTAAAGATCTAATAGTAATAGAGTTGAATCAAACTCATTTTTCTAATAATAAATATGAAAAAAATTAATAGTAAGCAGGCTTTGGCTGCTGTCTTAAAGGTGAATAAATGACATGTAAAGCACTTGGTATTGAATTAAGGCATTTACGCACCCTTCAGATGCTCAAGAAAACAGATAGCCTTGTACAGGCAGCCCGTCGTCTTTGTTTAACACAGTCAGCACTTTCCCATCAGATTAAAGAGTTGGAACAGCGAATTGGTCTTGAGCTGTTTGTAAGAAAAACCCGTCCTCTGCTGTTTACGACCGCAGGCCTGCGGCTGCTGGAACTCGGCGATGAGCTTTTACCTCGGGTGCAATCTATTGAATATGAGCTTTCAAGGCTTGCTGGTGGTAAGGCGGGGCGTTTGCATATCGCGATTGAATGCCATAGCTGCTATCAGTGGTTGATGCCAACGATTGATGCTTATCGTCAGAACTGGCCAGATGTGGAAATGGATTTCTCTACAGGCTTTAACTTTGCACCATTACCCGCTCTTGCCAGGGGGGAGCTGGACCTGGTGGTGACATCAGATCCTGTGGATATTCCAGGGCTGGCTTTCCTGCCTTTGTTCAAGTATGAAATGCTATTGGCCATTTCAAGGCAACATCCATTGCAGGGCCGATCATATATCCTGCCTGAGGACCTGCAGCAGGAAACGTTAATTACCTATCCCATTAGCCAGGAGCGCCTGGATGTATTCAAGAATTTTCTTGACCCGGCTGGAGTCGAACCTTCGGGAATCAGAACATCAGAGCTGACGTTAATGATGTTGCAGTTAGTGGCCAGTCAGCGGGGTGTTTCAACACTGCCCAGCTGGGCTTTGGCAGAATTTTTAAATAAAGGCCAGATTGCTGCACTTAAGCTGGGGGAGCAGGGTTTGTGGTCAACCCTGTATGCAGCTGTTCGAGTTGAACAAAAAGAACAGCTGTACATTGCTGAGTTTATCAAAACAGCCGGGGAGACCTGCTTTGATAATCTGGATGGCATTGCGCCTGTTGCTACTTGATAGAGTTAGCTTTTGTCAACAGAACCTAGTGTGCCTTTTTAGTTTTATCTGTTTGATTAGTGTGAGGCTGAGCAGGTAGTTTTCGGGTTGAAACAACAATCTCCATCTCTGGTAGTTCAGGAATCTGTTTGGCTGATGCCCGCTGGCCGCTCATTAATTGAAAGCTGGGGCTAAAAACAACGGCGCTCACTGATGTGGATACGATAAGGCTGTCTTTATTCGGGTCTGCTGTTATTCGATAGGTAACCTGGTACTGTCTGGAGCCCGATTCTCTAAAGATAGTAATGTGGGTCTTTTTATTACCTGTCAGGATTTTTTGGGGACCCAGCACCCGGCCATTGACTATCAGGCTGCTGGTGAGTTCATGTGTAGCATTAATATCCTGCGCAGTATTCATATCGTTACTGGCTTTGCCCTTAGGTTGAGTGGTGGCTGCATATGTGGAGCCTGTTGCTAGCAGAAGAAGAAAAAGACTGGTCAGAATATAGTTGATAATCCGGTATGTATTCATAAATGCTTCCCTGTCAATGAGGTGTTTGAACCTAGTTGGTATCCGTATTGCTGGAATCCTTGTAACCTAAAGTTCAGTATAGGAAAAAATGATTTACCTGCTTTGATGCTCTGGGGATAATCAAAGCTATCTGCCGAGCAGAGAAAAACAATAATGATTACCTACGAAGACCTGAATCCGACAATTCGCAACTTGTCACCTTCAGCGACACTGCAGATTAATGAAGCAAGCAATCAGCTGACCAGAGAAGGCCGGGATATTATTAAATTGGGGTTGGGACAGTCACCTTTCCCTGTACCTGACTGTCTTGTCAACGGGCTGAAAAAACATGCCCATGAGAAAGATTATCTGCCTGTTGCTGGGCTGCCAGCTCTAAGACAAGCTGTTGCCGGGTACTATCAGCGGCGTCATGGTTTGAATAGACAGGCTGATGACGTGCTGATTGGCCCTGGCTCCAAGGAGTTGCTGTTTAATTTGCAGGCTGCCTGTAATGCCGAACTGCTACTGCCAGCGCCTTCATGGGTATCCTACGCACCTCAGGCTTTAATGCTGGGTCGGAGAGTTCGTTATTTTCCCACTTTGCCGGAAAACAGCTGGCAGATTACTCCGGAACAACTGGATCAACTTGAACCAGCAGAAAAGGGGCTGAACCGAATACTGATTTTAAACTACCCTTCTAACCCAACAGGTTGCAGTTATACTGCAGAATCCATGAAAGCTGTGGCCGAAGCTGCCAGACGGCAAAAGATACTTATTATTGCTGATGAAATCTATGCAGAAACACAGTTTGCTGGCCAGCCAAAAACCATCGCTGGTTACTATCCAGAAGGTACCGTGATCAGCAGTGGTTTGAGCAAATGGTGTGGAGCGGGTGGTTGGCGTTTGGGAACCATGGTCTTTCCCTCTGAGTTGAAACTGCTTCGGGAATCAATGGCTGTTATTGCCAGTGAAACCTTCACTTCGGTGAGTGCACCGGTTCAGTATGCAGCCTGTGAAGCTTATGCAGAAAACCCGGAAATTACTGATTATCTTGGTCTCTCGCGGCGTGTTCTGCAGGCTGTTGCATCTTATATGTATGGTCAACTGCAGGCTGCTGGGCTCGCAATAGTCAAACCAGTAGGGGGCTTTTATCTTTTTGCCAGTTTTGAGCCTTTTCGCTCCTTGTTGGGAAATAAGGGGGTTTTAACCTCAGGTCAGTTATGTCAGCAGCTATTGTCTGAGGAGGGTGTTGCAATGTTGCCGGGTTCTGATTTTGGTATGTCACCAGATCAGTTGTTTGTTCGGATAGCCTATGTTGACTTTGATGGTGCCAATGCCCTGCAAGAAGCCAAAAAGAGTCATCTGGATGTATTGGATGACTGTTTTGTTGAAGCGAACTGCCCTAGGTTGGTGCTTGCTTGTGAAAGAATTCAGAGGTGGTTAGGAAAAATTAACTAAGAGTACCTCCTGAAAATATCTATAAATAACTGTATCAGAAAGTCATGATGAGAACGTGGTGTAAGTTTTTTTCCGTAAAGTCCAGTCGGACCCGTTCAGTCTTATATGGTCTGTTTATTGGTCTATTGATCACAGGGTGTCAGAGTGTATCAACAACGTCCAGTGGAACCATTGGCATTCAGCGTGAACAGAAAATGTTTGCCCTGCTGTCAGAAAAACAGGTCAACACGATGTCCAGCGAAGCTTATCGGGAAACGCTGAAAAAGGGCCAGAAAGATAAAAAGTTGAATCAGGATAGTGCTACTGTTCAGAGGTTGCGCCGGATTGCAGACAGGCTGGTAGCTCAGGTTGGGGTTTTCAGGCCTGATGCCAGAAACTGGCAGTGGGAAGTCAATTTAATGACTGACAAGCAGCTGAATGCTTACTGTATGCCCGGTGGCAAGATTATGTTTTATACCGGTATTATTGAGCAGCTTAAACTTACTGATGATGAAATAGCAGCAATTATGGGCCATGAAATGGCTCATGCATTAAGGGAGCATGGGCGGGAGGCAATGTCTGAAGCCTACGCGGTTCAGTTTGGTCGCGATGCGCTGAAGATTGTACTTGGGGTAGAAGAACAGTATATGCAACTGGCTGATAATGTCGTTAATTATGCCCTGACCTTACCTCATAGCCGTACTAAGGAAGTCGAGGCGGATTTGATGGGGATTGAGCTTATGGCTCGTGCCGGTTATGACCCGAGGGCAGCGGTTGGGCTTTGGAAAAAAATGGCAGCGGCCAGTAAACAGAATCCTCCGGAATTTATGAGCACTCACCCATCTCATGATACTCGAATTGCTGGCCTGGAAGCTTCTGTTCAAAAGGTTGACCATTTGTATCGCCAGGCTCTGAGGAAGTGAACAAGGCTCTGAAAGTTTACTATCCGTAGATTTAACCTATGGAGACACTCAAGTATTTTCATTAGAATGTCTGCAGTTCTAACGATAACGAGATAGAGGTAGTTTCATGGATATCATGGAGCAAATAAAAGAGCAGATAGAAACCCACGATATCCTGCTCTATATGAAAGGGTCACCCAAGCTGCCCCAGTGTGGCTTTTCTTCCCGTGCGGTGCAGGTATTGATGACCTGTGGTGAGAAATTTGCCTATGTGGATATTCTTGCCAATCCTGAGATTCGGGCAAATCTGCCAAAATATGCAAATTGGCCAACATTCCCACAGCTATGGGTTAAAGGTGAGCTGGTGGGTGGCAGCGATATTATTATCGAAATGTATAATAGTGGCGACCTGCAAAAATTGATTGCTCAGGCTGCGGGTAAAAATGAAGAGGATGCTAGTCAGCAGGCATAAGTTATAACAGGGGCATCAGCCCCTGCCCATTATTTTTCTGCACTTTGTGCCAGAAGATAATTCTCTTTTCCCAGCGTCTGGTACTGATATAGATGTACTTCCAGACTGTCGATGTGCTCTTCCTCTGCCTGTAGAATTTTTTCCAGTAGCTGTCTCGAGCCGAATTCCCGGGTTTGTTCACAATAATGGATGGCCTCATTAAGCATGGCGATTGCTTTTCTCTCCTGCTCCAGGTCAGACTCCAGAATACCTTTCACCTCTTTAGCAATTATGGGTTTTTCCATATATTGAAAATCAGGCGTACCTTCCAGAAACAGGATGCGTTCTATTAGCCAGTCAGCGTGCCACATTTCATCTATGGATTCTTTGTAAATAAAGTCTGCCAGCTGTTTAACACCCCAGCTCTTGAGCATGCGAGCATGCAGGAAATATTGATTGATGGCTGTCAGCTCGTTGGCTAACACCTTGTTCAGATACTGAATAACGTCTTGATTGCCTTGCATAAAAATCCCATGCAGTAGCAGTAAGAAATGCCGCTTAATCGGGAAAGAAGCATTGTTGAGTATGGTCTGCTATAACAACCTGTCAAACGTAAGTTATTGAAATATAATGATAATTAGTATTGTTCGGGTTCAATATTAATCTTTGATAGATAGCTAACAGTCAATATGATTTTCCTAATAGAAGACATCTATAAGTTGAAAGATAAAATTCATCGTAAGGAAAGGTTAATTGGGTAGGCGAATACCGTTGTGGCGTGTATGATTACCTCTGCTTTTTTGTTGAGGTGCGCATGTTATTCGCTGGTCATTGCGGACATTGTGCGGGTTTGTTGCTTAATCATTGGAGATTGAACGCATGGGCGTGTTAGTTGGTAAGAAAGCTCCTGACTTCACTGTACCAGCAGTGCTGGGTAATGGTGAAATTGTTGATGCTTTCACTCTGTCTGAAGCAATTCGTGGCAAATACGGTATCGTATTCTTCTACCCGCTGGACTTTACTTTTGTCTGCCCTTCCGAGCTGATTGCTCTGGATCACCGTATTGATGCATTTAAAGAGCGCAATGTTGAGGTGATTGGTGTCTCCATTGACTCTCACTTTACCCATAATGCATGGCGTAACACACCCGTGGATAAAGGTGGTATTGGTCAGGTGAAGTATACTCTGGCTGCCGATATGACTCACGAAATTGCCAAGGCTTACGATGTTGAGTCTGAAGGTGGTGTCGCTTTCCGTGGCGCTTTCCTGATTGATAAAGATGGTTTAGTACGTTCCCAGATTGTGAACGATCTGCCTCTGGGTCGTAATATGGACGAACTGGTTCGTCTGGTTGATGCACTGCAATTCCATGAAGAACACGGTGAAGTTTGCCCTGCAAACTGGAAGAAAGGTGAAAAGGGTATGAATGCATCACCTGAAGGTGTAGCTAGATACCTGTCTGAGAATGCAGACGGTCTGTAATCATCATTACACCTTTGCACTATTTAAAAAGCTGCCTATAGGCGGCTTTTTTTATGATCGGTCCCGGCTTATGTAAACAGGGCCTAAACTGCTTATTACCTTTGAGAGTCTACATACTATTTTGAGTAGCTAATATAATCGAGTGAATTGATAGAGACTGAATTTAGGTTGTTAATTTCAGTCTTAAACAGAGATGAAATTGAAACGACCGTCAAAAATGTTCTGAGAAGGGCTTGACTCAGGCAGAAAACTCATTAATATTCGCTGCCGTCAGGTGATGACGGAGACGCACTCACCGAGACATGAAGTTCCCCGATAGCTCAGTTGGTAGAGCAAATGACTGTTAATCATTGGGTCGCTGGTTCGAGTCCAGCTCGGGGAGCCATTTTCTTTTGAGATGTAATTCAAAAGCTTGGGTCGTTAGCTCAGTCGGTAGAGCAGTTGGCTTTTAACCAATTGGTCGTAGGTTCGAATCCTACACGACCCACCATATTTTAACTGTCTGAATATCAGGCGGTTAGTTTTGAATTTTGGTTGATTGACTGTCTCCATAATTCAAGGCGGATAATTGGGTCGTTAGCTCAGTCGGTAGAGCAGTTGGCTTTTAACCAATTGGTCGTAGGTTCGAATCCTACACGACCCACCATATTTTCTGATGCTTTATAAGTTGAAGCACAGGATAAAAGACAGTTCCCCGATAGCTCAGTTGGTAGAGCAAATGACTGTTAATCATTGGGTCGCTGGTTCGAGTCCAGCTCGGGGAGCCATTTTAAAATTGAGAGCCTTTTAGATAGCTTTCATATATCGGGTCGTTAGCTCAGTCGGTAGAGCAGTTGGCTTTTAACCAATTGGTCGTAGGTTCGAATCCTACACGACCCACCATATTTTCTGATGCTTTATAGGTTAAAGCACAGGATAAAAAACAGTTCCCTGATAGCTCAGTTGGTAGAGCAAATGACTGTTAATCATTGGGTCGCTGGTTCGAGTCCAGCTCGGGGAGCCATTTTAAAATTGAGAGCTTAAAGATAGCTTTCATATATACGGGTCGTTAGCTCAGTCGGTAGAGCAGTTGGCTTTTAACCAATTGGTCGTAGGTTCGAATCCTACACGACCCACCATATATAAAAAGCCACCAGTTTTCTGGTGGCTTTTTTATTGTTTGTCTTCCTGCTTTCGATGCTCAAAGTTATTGCAAAGATAAATTTATTTACCGCAGAGGCGCAGAAGACGCAAAAATTTATAAAAAATAAAAACTCTGTGTTCTCAGTGCTTATGTGGTGAAAAAAACAGCAGTTTATGCTGATAGTTTTTCCAGCTGATCCAGATAGTTTGTTAGTGAGTGGTCAAATGGCAGGTTCCAGGTGCCGCCAAAGGTAATGATATGCTCATTGTTGACGTGCTCATAATGGTATTCATGCAGTACGGGTGGACATGACTTGGGTGGCAGTTTGGGAACCTCATCGTGGGAGTTGACGATACGCCAGGAATGGTTGACCCGTTCATTATAAGTATGGGCAAAGTTGTGGTTGCCTGTTCTGGGGCTGGCAAACGTATATACAACAGGTGCTATATTAAAATGTGTCGCTATATCCAGGGCGTTGATGGCTGCCAAGGCGCCTCCGAGGCTGTGGCCCGTGATGTAGATATTCTCAATGCCTTGCTGCTGCTTAATTAAATTAAGGCAGGCTTCTCTTGGAGATAGGTGCCTCTCGCCTTTACCCGTTCCATACAGTTCACTGAAGCCCAGTTCAAGTTTTATTGATTTATCGAAATAAGGGCAATTAACCTGTTCAAACTTAATATCAATGATCCATTCTTCCACATTGTCTGTGCCGCGCCAGGCGATAAAAAGATCCTGCTCTTTTTTTGCGATAAATCCTACAGGGATTGAGTTGCTTTCATAGACACCATGTAGGGTGGTTAGAAAGGCATAGCCATCTGGAAGAGACCATTCCTTATCCTCACTGTAGGCATCATATTGTCTATAAGCCTGTTTACATAGTTCACCTAAATTTTTGGCCAGGCTGACTGAAAAAACCTTATTTCCCATTATTTTCCTTTTTTACTTATTATTTTTTAAAAGGGATTATCCAATCGCAGTAGCTAACTGCTATTGTTGTTTTTTTATTTAAATCCAAGCTTTTATGGATATGATTTGTTTCCAGACTGCTATTAAATGCCCAACAAAGAGGTTAATCAAGTCTTTTGCGAAGAGGTTAAGAAAAGGTCTGGCCGGAGAGAATATAAACCGACCAGAGGAGTTGAGTTAGTGAAGTTTCAATTGAGGTCGAGTGGTTTTCCCTAGTATGTCTTTAAGAATCAGTGAACCTGTTCTTACTTTGCCAAACAGGGTCATCTGGTGCATTCGGTAGAGACTGATATAGAACAGCTTGGCTAAAGTTCCTTCCACCATCATGCTGCCGGTTAATGCGCCCATCAAGTTGCCTACTGCACTAAATCGACTGAGGGATATTAGTGACCCATAGTCCTTATAGTTAAATTCCAAAGGATCCTGTCCATCGATGATACCAACCAGGCTTTTGGTGAGCAGGGCTGCTTGCTGGTGTGCTGCCTGGGCCCTTGGGGGAATAGTAATTGTCTCACCCTTTTTATCGGTCAGGGTACAGCTGGCACAATCGCCCAGAGCGTAGATATTGTTATCGCCATTAACCTGTAACGTTGGTTTTACGATTAATTGATTAATTCTGTTAGATTCAAGACCATTGAGCTTGGTAAGAAATTCTGGTGCCTTGATACCAGCAGCCCAAATTTTTAAATCAGCAGCAATAAAGTCACCATCCCGAGTGGCCAGGCCGTCATGGGTGATTTCGCTAACCAGCTGCCTGGTCATCACCCGAATGCCCATTTAGCCTATTTAGCTGTTTGTGAACACTGGCGCTGATTCTGGGGGGGAGTGCGGGCAATACCCTTTCGCTGCCTTCGATAACAGTAATTTCCAGATTACTGTGCTTGATCGCGTCCAGCCCGTAGCGTTCCAACTCAATGGCTGCATGATGAAGTTCAGCTGCCAGCTCCACACCGGTAGCACCTGCCCCGATAATGGCAATTTTGAGTTTGGCAGAGTTATCACCGCTAGCCTGAGCATGGAGATAGTGGTTGATTAACGTGGTGTGGATACGTTCTGCCTGGCTTCTATTGTCGAGAAAAAGACAGTGCTCTTTAGCTCCGGCAGTATTGAAATCATTAGCCGTACTACCAACTGACATGATTAGCGTATCGTACTCCAGCGTTCTGGGTGGTACCACTTCCACATCGTTATCCTGGATGGCAGCCAGACTGATAACTTTTCGTTCCTTGTCGAGGCTGTTCATTCGCCCGGGAATATAGTGGAAATGGTTCCATTTTGCCTGCGCGAGATAACACAGTTCATCTTCAAAGGCATTGAGTGAACCAGCTGCAACTTCATGCAGCAGAGGTTTCCAGAAATGTGTGCGGTTGGCATCAACCAGTGTAATACTGGCTTTTTTCTTTTTACCCAGCTTTTTTCCTAAACGGGTAGCAAGCTCCAGGCCGCCGGCGCCACCGCCGACGATAACGATTCGGTGTAGTTTATTATCGTTCACTGTGTTGAGTTTATCGCTATAGATGGTTTTAGACTGGCATCATTTGCCCAATCAGTCTGCTTAGCAGTCCCAGAACCAGAATGATTGCCAGTAGCCAGGCCATCAGCCGAAAAGGGCGAAAAGGTTGTCGGCTAACGGTATTTACACCACTGTTTAAAAATCGGTCAACGCGCTCCTGATCCTCTGGGTAGAGGCGGTTATTATTATTGTTCATCGGTTGCACTCCGTGTTGACTTGTCGAAACATAGTACAGGTTGGTGAGTGATGACAGCTATTGTATAAAAAACAGCCATATTGTGTATAAGCTGTTTACCGCTGTTCTTGGCTCTATAACCAACGGTTTTACTCAGTATTTATGACATAAACCGCTACAGGATTAAAATTATTAAGAAAACAATTGAGCTATTTGTGCTTGGACTGAAAGTTAAGGTAAAAGATATCCTGGCATTTTTGTATGTTGTCAGGCACTACTTCTATTGCTGGCCATTTGCCCTGGCCTGGTGTCGTCTCAAGCTCAGTTATGCACTTGTTAATCCCTATTTGTGCAGCCGTCGTTATGCCCGCAGGCAAAAGAATACATCTGAGCTTCTCTATGGTGAAACCTCTATACACGTGCTGGACAGGATAATGGCTGCTGCTGGTGTCAGCTCTAAAGACCATGTTTTTGAACTGGGGGCTGGCAGCGGTTATACCAGCTTGTGGATGCACTATTTCCTTGGTTGCCGTGTGACGGCTGTGGAGCTGGTTCCTGTTTTTTGCTGGCGATTGGGTCGGGTTGCCCGGCGATTAAAAGAGCCGCGACTTAAGGTGCGCTGTGAAAATTTCCTGACAACCAGTTTGCAGGGGGCTACGGTCATTTATATTTATGGTTCAGCTCTTGAGGAGCAAACCATCCGGTGCTTGGCGACAAAAATTGCAACCCTGCCTGCTGGTACAAAAATTATCACGGTCAGTTATTCCTTGGCAGAATTTATGGATAGTCGGGTATTCGAGGTCACAAAGCGATTAACGGTCGATTTTGACTGGGGGGAAGCGGATGTCTTTATTCAGGAAGTGGTCTGTCCTGAATCATTTGCCAAGGTGTTGAACTCTCAATTGAATGAACAGACTTTTTGTTAGGCATAGCTAATTTTAGAACATATTGTGAATTGATGAGAGTTGGTTGATGATTTTGTCACTATAGAGCGCTACCATTGACGGCACAGGCTGTTTGGGGAAGTTGTCGATGCTTTTTGATATGAACTTCCAGGCTATGCTCGCTTGCCTGACAGGTGACCTGGCATGAGGGTGAGAGCTTAATTCCTGGTTTATTTTATTCATTTTCTGGTCGAATTGGCGTGCCATCAATTGCAATTGCTGCCCTGTTGGTTCAGTTATATTGCTTTGATTAATGGATAGGTAAAGATACTCCTTGGTCATTTTTTGCATAAGTAAAGCCTGTTCCAGAAATCGAAGCTGCTGACTGGTTGTTGGCCTGGTTGTCAGTAATTGTTGCCGTAATATTTGCAGCTTATGGTCATATTTGTTCAGCGCAGTTGTCAGTGCTTTAAAATCGGGAGGTGCTACATCAGCTGGCAGCGTTGATAACCACTCAATATGCTGATTGATTACAGGCCAGAGCTGTTTGCTGGACACCAGTAATTGACTGGTTTCGTTATGGGATGATTCTCCAGGAAAAAGTTTCAGGTTTTTTGTTAATTGAGCTGCAGTAACCTGAAGATGTTCCCGTGCAGTTTGATCTTGAAAATCAAGTTGTAATAGATAAATATCGCTGATTAATGCATTTAACAGTAATTCTTGTTGAATCACCTGTTCTGGAGAGAGTCGATCTGACTCTGAAGCGATGAGTGGGTTGCTTGCTAATGCTATCCATAGCACAAAATTTAAAAGCAGGGCGCGCGTCATCCTAACCAGGCTCCGTACTGTTAACTAGCGATTTTTTTCACAGATTACCATGACTGGTTATCGGATGTCTCAGGGGAGTGCTTGAGGTAAGGATGGAATAATCTTGCCATTATCGTAGAGGCGCTCTGTTTGCTGACCTTTTTATCTCAGTTAGATAGCCAGACTCACTCCATAGAAAAGTGGGATATGAGCTGGCATTACATCAGGGAATTATATATATGGGGTCAAGACTGCTTTAATTGCTCACGCAGCTTTTCTGGAACCCCTTTAATTACTAGTTGGTCATTTGCTTCATCATAACGAATTTGGTCACCAAGCAGCTCTGCATCAAAAGATAGATTAAGGCCTTTGCTTCTGCCGGTGTAGCGTACCAATTTGGTCAAGGTGCGTTTTTCTGGGGTCATGGGGAGCGACATATCGTAATCACGGGTATTTACAAAACGGGCAAAATCGTCCGGCCCTGTTTCACTGAGATGACCGGTGAGTTCGGAGAGTGAGATATCCTTGCCATCATCCAGTTTATTTTGACAGTAATCGTATACTTGCCTTTTGACGGTTTTTCGCTCTTCCTCAGAAGGGGCTTCTTTGCAGTAATCCTGAACAGCATTAATAAGGGTGTCAGTATCTTCTTTGCTGCCACTTGTTTCTGAACAGCCGATAGCTTGCTGGAAAACGTCACTCAGACGTCGGCCCCCTCGAGGTCTGATAAACGAAAGGTAACGATTTCCGCTAGATTTTTTTTGCCATTCGGTGATATTAATTCGACATGCTAATGACATTCTACTGGTATCAAGATATGAGCAATCTGTGATGGTCAGATCTTTTGTTACAGTAACACTCAGGTGGTTAGAAAGCATACAGAGCAGTAAGTACCGATTCATACCTTGCTGATAGTCTGCAAAAAGGACATAGCCACCGCCTAGAGCGCCTGCTTGATCCAGGCCTTCTTTCAGTTTTTCCAGCGTTTTACAGGTTAGCTCCTTGAATGTTATCGAGTCTGAGAGATGCAGGTTAAGCAAATCCGGTAATTGCTCATCACTTGTGTCTGTGAACTGGCCATACCGTTTGTCCTGTTTTTTGTTATAGGTCTGTTGCAGGTCCTCAAGCATTGCTTCCAGGGCTGGTGTTGGCTCAAGGCTCTGTTCTGCTGGTGTAGCGATTAAGCTATTTGATTCTGCTGAGTATTCCAGCTGGTGAACAATAATGTTTTTAATAGTCATCTTTGCTTGTCAGAGAAGTCATGTGATTGGGTGCAATGGTACCCGGCTTGATTTGTTTTTACAGCAACCAGCCCCAGATTCAAATAGGCATGAGTTGTGATGATTTTTTATATAGCCAGGGCCAAATGGCAAGAACCCATGCAGCGCAAAAAAAGCCGCGTAGAAAACTATAGCAATAATAGGTAATAGGACTGTTTTCTGTAATGAGTTTAGCTCCTGCTGTCCATTGCCACAGAGTTATGAGGATCAGTGCACCCGGTACAGCACGAGTTAAGAAGTATATTAGGGTAGGGGTATTCACAGGTTTACCTGAGGTATTCAGCGTCAGGAAGATAAGTGTGCCAGATAGCATTCCAGTGTTCAGACACATAAAACCATAGGGCATAGCACTGTTTCCACCTGGGCCTAGGTCAGCCAGTTCCCGCAGCAGCAAGGTAATAATCAGAGGGGTTGCAGCTACTGAGGTCACCAATAATAACTTGACTGTAAGTGAGAAAGATCTGAATAGATGGAGTGTTTTTTGCTCCAATATTCCCCAGATAAAAACGAGAAGCAGGCCTATGGATAGTCCAGTCAGAACCTGTATTGGATAGTGAACACCAAGGTACAGACGAGATAGTCCAATGATTAATATTGGTAGAGTGACCAGCGCAGTGATAAGAGGGCTTTTCAAACTCCAGGCCAGAATTCCCCAGAATGTTGTGGCATTTTGAGTGTGGCCAGATGGCATTCCGAAGCCTGTTTCACTAACCCCCCTAAACAGGCTTGGGTCTTGCCAGTATGGGCGGGGTGATGGGAAGAAGTGCCTGCATCCACCAAAAATCAAGGTACTCAATAATGTTGCAGATGCCAGCCTTGCAGCCAAAGTCATATAGCCGGTCCAGTATAAAATGGCTGTGATCAATAGATAGTGT
This sequence comes from Endozoicomonadaceae bacterium, assembly GCA_965224475.1. Taxonomy (GTDB): domain Bacteria; phylum Pseudomonadota; class Gammaproteobacteria; order Pseudomonadales; family Endozoicomonadaceae; genus Endonucleibacter. The sequence goes on from CBDCZK010000010.1 coordinate 585,996, forward strand.
TTTGAGTATGCATGCATGGAAAGCCAGCGTAACTCATTATCTAAAAAAGCAAATATCGACTGTATCTCAATAAGCAAAAATGAAGAGTACATCAATGGAAGGCCTTTGGATTCAGCAGTGTTGCAAGGCTTTGCCTGATAATGGTATCAAGCTGATGCTGGTTGGGTCTTAATTTCGCCATAAGCTGTATGCTAAGGTATAGATGACAGAACTCTTGGGCCAATTCTTCTGTTGAATGCTGGCTATCTACCAGCTCTTTTTCAGTAGCCTGTTTCAGGTGATTCTTAAATCCTGATTGAATGGCATCTAGGCCAGAGCAAATGAGTTCTGCAGCCAGTGAAGGCAACAAGTGCAGATCGGACGTCGTGCAGGCAAGAAAGCAGCAATTTTTATATTGCTCATCAGGAGCATGTCGGTATCCGGATGTAAAAAAGCGACGTAGTCCTTCCAGTGGTTTTCTGCTGTTCAGGTGCCTTTCTATACGGGGCTGAAGGTGGCATTCAATATAGTGTTTAAGGCTTGCCAGAAACAGCTGTTCTTTGTTGGTGAAATGGTAATATAAGCTACCTGGATTTAGTTCTGTTACTTCCTCAAGCTGCCGCAAAGATGCCGCTGCAAAACCTCTTGACCAAAAAAGAGCCAAGCTCTTTTCAAGCACAGTATGTCGTTCAAAGGTGATAGATCGTCCCATAGAGCGCCGTATGTTTTTCTTTCAATGTAACAGCCAAGCGATTGAAATCACAGTTTGTTGCCATCTGTTACTGGCATTGAAATTAGGCAGATAGTCCACAAAACGTAACCACCCAAAAAATAGCTGGCAGGAAATAAAAGTAGATGGTTTTGGGGGTAAGGTATAAAAAAATATCGAGATAGATTCCATGGCCTCGGATGATGAGGCCATTTCTGTTTCAATGAACCAGGCTTTAAACTCAGGGTTTTATGCTAATGCGCCGAAGCAGGTTATCTTTTTTAATAAACTGGTGATAGATGAAGCCAGCTATGTGGAGCACAATCAGAGCTGCAAATCCGTAAATTACGGTAACGTGAACCTCATGGGCAAAGCTTGCCAGATTGGGCATTTTTTCACTGGCACCGGGAATGGTCAGCAGAGAGAAAAAATGGATAGCCCGGCCACCTGCCCAAGACATAATAACGCCAGAAATGGGCATAATTAACATCATCAAGTAGAGTAACAGATGAGTGATTCTGGCTATGTGATCCTGTATGGTCAGCGTTGGAGACGTTGCGCCAGAAATGAGTCGACCAGGGATCCTCAAGCAAATCAGCAAGAGTGCTAGCACCCCGAAGGATTTATGCAATCCCATTAATTGATATTTTTCATCACCTTTTGGCATCTGGCCCATTTGCCAGCCCATAATCAGCAAGGCAATAATCAATACTGCCATTAACCAGTGCAGGTAACTTGTGAATAAGGAGTGACGCAGGTTTACTGCCATTGTTGGTATCTCCAGCGCTCTTTTTATTGGTGCTCAAAATGTGGCTGGATGGTGACATAAAAATACTGGATCGTATAGTTGAAATTAGCCAGGAGTGCCGTTTGTAAATGAACCTGACACTCCTAACCTACTTAGTCAAAATTAATACTTGTCTAGGTAAAGTGTCCAGTCTCTGTATCGGGATATTTCCGTAAAGCGGTTGCGAATACCTAGAGGCAAATTGCTGAAATCATCATCTTCAGTAGCCAGGAAGAATCGTTTACCTGTTTGGCTCAAATTTTCCTGAAGCTGTTTAATACTCTCAATGCTCTTTGCCTTGCCACCGGAATAGAAGCGTGCAGAAAATGGCGCGCCATAAAGATATAGAATCTCAGGGTTTTCTATATGTTGTTGGTGGACAACTTCCATCAGTTGCTTATGCGATTTCTGTCCGCCGCCATTCATAAGAACAATGGTTAGCGCAACCATCAAGCAAGGGGTTACTAGTGCTGTTGCAATAATGCGCTTTGGCCATAAGTGCCATTTATCTTTCCATATATCAGCCAGTAGCAGAACCATAGCGGGAACGACTGGGAAGGCGTAGGTCCAGATAATATTACGAGCAAAAGTGAAAAATGCCAGTGGACAAATCAGCCATAACAGCAAAAAGACCCGCCAGCTATTGATGCTTTCGCGGTTGCCTGTTAGATAGTTTTTACCCCACTTGAGTCCCAAAGCTACAACGATAAAAGACCATGGGAAGCAGCTTTGCAGCCAGCGAAGCCATATTGTACCAATAGGGCGAATATGGGCAGCACCGTACTGGTCACCATCCCAACCGGAATCGAGGTAACGCTGAAAGTGTTCGCCAATAATAAAGTACTGAAGAAAGCCTGGTGTTTTAATCTCGGCAGCGATATACCAGGGGGCTGCAATAGCCAGGGTTAATAGTGTCCCCTTGATCCATGGGAATTTTTTCCAAAGTGTTAGCAGCTTGCGGTCAGGCAGACACCAAAAAAATACAGGGAGTCCTGCTAATACCAAGGCAGCCAAACCTTTTGCCAGAAGTGCAACGGCACAGCCCAGGAAGAAAGTATATTGCCAGCACCGCGCCTGCTTTGGATCATCAGCATGCCAGCCGATCCAGAAGCTGGTCAGGATCATGGTAATAGCCAGCAATGTGACCGGTTCTGCCAGAACGGCACCAGAGATAACCAGAAAAATCGCTGTTGAAGGGAGCAGAATTAATACCAGGCGACCAGCAGACTGTCCCATTTGGAATAGAGCCAGCTTCAGGGTAAAGCCTAGAATGACTAGACCGACTAACAATGAAGGCAGCCTGGCAGCAAACTCATTGATGCCGAATAATTTGAAAGAGAGGGCTGATAACCAAATAAACAGAGGGGGTTTTCCCCAGAAAGGCACGTTATAGTCAAACCAGACGGTAATCCAGTCATTGGTTTCGACCATAAGCCTGGCCATCTCGCCATAGCGGGCTTCAGAGGTATCCTGCAGAGGGTATAACCCAAGAGAGATAAGCCGTATCAGAAAAGCAGAACAGCAAATGAGCAGGGCGATTCGCCAGGGTGAGTCGAATAGCTTGGCCAGTGGCTGCATGATTTTTCCTGCGAATAGACCTTGGTTGTTAGCAAGACGCCCACTGCCAGATAAGGACACACCTTTATTGTAGTTAATGCTGGAATTATTCATAAACAAAATTTTTGCGCGTAGTTGTTTTGGTAGACCGTTTTGCCCATGGCTTCGATTTGCTGATCTATCAACTTGGTAAAGGCGTCCAGTAATGGCTGATGGATTGTATTGTCGCCTTCTGTCTGTCTAAGAAATGTCACTATGGCTTCGACAGTCGCCAGGGACTTTTTCGAGGGGGCTTTGCGAATTCGGTAGTGTGAAGCGTTATCTGGTTCCAGGGTGATTGCAGGTAACGTGTTCAGGAAGGGATTGCAATAAAATATCTTGCGAGCTTTGCGCCAGGTGCCATCAATAACAATACACAGTTCAGGTTTGATGTGATTAGACAAATTGCTTTGTAACGCTTTAGACCCAGGTGCCGGAAACAGTAAGCAGGCTGTTTTTTCTGCCAGTGCTGTTTTCAAAACAGTATTATTGGCAAAGTCTTCTCCAACCAATATCTTGCAATTGCTGAGACCTAATTCGGCAATACGGGCAGTATTGAGCGCATGGCGTGCTTCATCCGGGTGTTGCAGGATGAGCATATCAGTGCCAGCTAATTCCGGTTGCAGTCCATTGCAAAAGCAGTGACCTTCTGGACGCTGACAGCGTGGGCATTTAACTCTCATGAACAATATTTCTGAACGTCAGGTTGATTCGGGGGCTAACAGTTCTGCTGGTTTTGGCCAGACAGTGTTGCCAGTAGTGTTGAGTTGTGCCTGCCATTAGCAGCAGCGAGCCGCTGGGCAGATCAATAGTTATAGGTTTGACTGTTTTATCGAAGCAGTGGCGCAGCTTGAAGCGTCGGGTTTCACCAAGGCTTAATGAAGCGATGACCGGGTTTTTGCCAAGTTCAGGCTCATTATCAGCGTGCCAGCCATTACTGTCTGAGCCATTGCGATAAAGGTTGAGCAGCACTGTATTGAAACGGGTCCCCGCTTTTTCTTTTATCTGATGGCGGATTGATATAAGGGTTTTGGTCCATGATCGTGGGCTGAGATCAAGACCAGAGTAACTATAGTGGCAACCTTGATCTCCGTACCAGGCCTGAAGCCTGGGCAAGGGGATGACTTTGCCAAACAGCTTGATTGAATCCTGTTGCCAATGGGTTTCTGCCATCAATACCTGATACAAGGACTGTGATACCTCCTGAGGTAAAAAATGCCGCCAGTAAAATAAGCGGGTCTGGGGTGCCTGTAGCTGTTCACAGTCATCAATGGACATGGTTAGCAGGTTTAGGGTTGCCAGATTGTATGAAGAGAATGTTAACTTTAGCTTAACCGGAGAGGGGAGGACGGCTGGTGATTTTATTCCAGCCGTTGGGGGGAAAGAGATAAGATAAATGCAGAGAGATGATTAGCGCTGGTTCATCTGGAAAATGAGCTTTTCTGCAGTGCAATCAAAATCAAACATGGCCCGGATATGAGTCATGCCTTGGTCATCAAAGGTTTCAGAGGTCACTTTGCAGTTGCCTGAACCAATAGCTTTGGCTTTGGATTCCAGTCGGCTGAATTCTTCCGTCGCTGTTTCACCTGTGAGATCCAGTACCAGCCTGGTATCGTCCTCATTAATCAGTGTGCCAACATCTACACAGTTGCAGGCCATGCTCTCAAACTCGTCTTTGTCTTTCATTTCAGTTTCTCCATAAAAAAAACCGGAGTGAGAGCTCCGGTTTTTTTTATTTATTGCTAATGGCTTTCATTATAAGAGAAAAAGCCCATTGAGCAATGATCAGAATTGATAGCCAACATCCAGCATGATTCGGTCGCCGTTACTCAAACTGCTGCCAAACTTTTTGCTGTAACTGAGCTGTGTGGTTAAGCCTTCAGTGATAACCAGCTGGCCGCCGAGTTTGACAGTGCCAAAGTTGCGATCTGTTTCAGCAATAGTCTCTTTAATGTAACCGTTAGCAGAGGCTGTTGGTTTCCAGTTGACTACCTGGTCCTTATCGCCACCCAGCTGCTGGCGCCAGTCAAGGTCAGCATAGGGTTTCATGGTCATACCACTGACAGTAAAGGCTTTGCTGATGTTAATACCCAGAGCCAGTTCACTACGCTTCAGGTCAGTCTGGTCATAACGAACAGCACCGGCGTCCTTAGTGGTTTCAGCGTAGCCACGGATACGCTCGAACTGGTAATTCAGGTTGGCCCTTGGTGCCAGATCAATACCGGAAACGGTGTAAGTACCGTTAGCCCCCAGGCTACCGCCAGCCATTATACTGTCAGTGTCGCCAGTGGTCTCGGCGTAGACAATATTATTGGTGTTGACACCATCACCGAGCTGATAGCTGCGCATCTGCTCATAGCTGCCTTTACCGATGTAACCGTTAAAGCCCCAGGACCAGTTTTGGGTGATTTTCTGGTTGATATAGGCACCAGCGACATAAGCTTCCCGCTCCTGCTTGCCTGCCATGTCCTTTTTGAAATCCTGCTTGTCGCGCTGAACAGTCAGCATCAGGCCACCACCGGTCTTTTCGCTAATACCGTAATCCATGGCAGCGTACATACGCATGCTTTCGACATTGCCTTTGGCCAGGTTCCGGTGCTCAGCACCGTCTCGCTTGCTACCGCTAACATTAACATAGGGGCGCAGCTCGCCTTTTGCCAGAGGGTTGGCTGCCAGGGCGCTGCGGCGGCCTTCAAACAGTTCGGCCAACTCGTTTTGACCGGAGCGGGCCAGGGACTGAAGGCTGGCATGGTAACCCGGTGCTTTCAGGTAACCATTACTGACCACATCGGACAGGTACTTATGCACAGCGCTGGAAGGGTGCACACCGTCAGCGAAGATATAGTTTTTAGAAGCTTCCTGAAGGGCCAGTGCCTGGGCATCTGTCAGCTTGGTATTGAGAGTTACCTCTGTTTCTACACCGGCTTTTTTCAGTGCGTCCGCTTGAGCAACTGTCAGCTTGCCGTCAACGGTACCATCGGTTTTCAGCTTAATACCGGCATCAGCAATCGCTTTGGATTGTGTTTGGGCCTGATCACCTTGCTGGGTTTTGACTTTTACCGTCATATCAGCACCGGCACGGGTCAGTTCAGTCAGGTTGGCCTGACACAATAAACTGGAGCCACTGCAAAATGTCTGGCTGGTACGGCTGGTATCGAATCCGTATCTTTCAGGGTTGGCCTTAACAGTTTTCAAAAAGCCGTTGATATCGGTGTAGATAACACCACGTTGACCGAGGCTGGCCTGCAGCATCTGGTTGAAGCCATCAACTGCTTGTTTGGCTTGGGCTTTTTCAGCCGCAGTTTTATTGGCGTAATCCGGTGTGTCCGTTACATCAGGCATATTGGTAACGACAACATACTTGGCGCCGGCATCCATCAGACGTTTGGTCTGGTTGGCCACTTCCTGGGCGGAGCCAGTAATAACACTGGTTACCAGATTAGTCACATATTGCTCTGCTGCTGCCTTGCCTGCTGCTGTGGCCTGGTCGAATATTTCTTTATCGGTTAGAGCAAGGCCTTTTTCCTGAACTAGTTTTTTCAGTTCTGCATTTTTTGCAATAAAGGCATCGCTTCCTACTTTCTCAGCCTGCTTATTGTAGGCACCTGCTTTGGCTAGTTCTGTCACTGTTGATGCCCTGAACAGGTCATTAGCGCCAGCGGTAATGGTATAAAGAGCATTGGGGTCGGCTTTGCCATCGCGTTCTAAATAACGGTCTACTTGATCCTTCAGGGAAGGCTGCATAAGAGGAACATTTGCTTTGACCATCATTTTTGTGCCAAAGATTTCAATTTCCTGTTCAAGTGGGAAAGTAGTGCCGTTGTCGACAGATGTAGAAGAAGCTCCTCCGACTGCAAAGTTATTTCCATCAGTATCTGTATACTTGATGATTCCTCCTTTTGTTATATAGGCGCCAAGTATAATTCGCTGGGCTTCAGATATTAGCGCATTGGAGGCTTTTGTATTTTCATCGCTGGTAGGAAGCTTATTGATAGCTTGAAGCTGATCACTAATTGATTGTACTTCGCCTTTTGCTTTTTCAGATAGAACACTACTAGACATGCCATCACTAATAAAATCGTGGATGCCCTTTGCAGTGCCAGTATTCATGGCTCCCAATGCGATAGCTAAAATCTGATTGTTATCGACTTTAACTTTCAGTGCTGCTGTTGACTGTTTGCCGTAGTTGTTTGCTATATGTCCAGCTGCAGTTTGGCCATTAGGGGTCGTGAATATATTTGATATGGTTATGCTTAGTTTGTCTTCCATACCGGGAATAGTCAGAGTGGTGCCTTTCATCGCCCCCATATCAGAAAGGCTATCCCCAAAAGAATAAACGTTGGAGAATTGAGGGTTGTAAGCTGCCTGAACAGAGCAGGCCATACCAACAGACAGTGCCAGTGCGGAAAGTTTTAGCTTGGATTTGTAAGACATGTTACTTCTTGTGTCTAATAGTTCTGGTTGGGTTAGCAATCTTTTCTGGCGGGGATGCTAGAGGGGAAAAAATAAACAGAAACTTAATATTAAAATTAGTTTTAGTAACTTTTTGTTATTAAGTATCTAAACAGTGAGTTATTGCAATAATTGTGTTTTTTTCACCATAAAGGCGCGGAGGTGCGAAGTTCTTTAGGTGTTTACCCTTTAGAAGGCTTCGCGTCTCCGCGCCTTTGTGGTTAACAAAAAAACGCGGGTTTTAAACGATCATGTTCATTACGAACATGGCCATTAAGGCGTTCAAAATACAGATACCGAACAGGATCGGATAGCGACGGCCATCGGTACCGATAACCCCCAGAATACGGCCAGCGTACTGGATAGTGGAGCCCATCAGGTAGATGGCGGGTGCCAGAATGGCGATATCACGGGCGTGGAGTGCACCTTCAGAAAGCAGGCCAACGGTTACACCAACAGCACCACCCATGGACATAATCGCGCTCATCAATACTGCAGCACCTTCCCCCGGCAGGCCAAAAATACCCATCACCGGACCAAAGGCAGTAGAGAGCATTTCCAGAATGCCGGTAATACTCAGGGCCTTGATAATAATAAAGGCCATCATGACGTTGGGAATAGTGCTGCTGGTACCAATTGCCCAACCCTTACGGGCACCTTCGACAAACACGTCGGTGATCATCTTTTTTTCAGCGTTAGCAGTGTTAGACATTGCCAGCAACCTCCATTTGCGTGCTCTTTTTCTCAGCAAAATTCAGATAGAAGCGCATCAGGTTGGCGCCAACAACTTTGAAAGTAAACATGACCGCTACAGCCAGGCCAATAGAGCCAGGAACCTGGGTACCATTGATATCTGTCAGGGTGAACAGAATGGCACCGGAGCTGAAGAAGTTAACGATAAAAGCGCCTGCGGAAAACTGAAAAGCGGTAAAGATATCTTTTTCTTTATCGGTCAGTTCACCTTCGTCAGATAGTGATTTGGTCATTCCTGCACCGACATCCGTGGACTGCAGGCTGCCAATCAGTGCCAGCCCCGTTGTTCCTGGTACGCCCATTAATGGCTTCAGTAACGGTGTCAACAATTTACGTGCAGCTTTGAGAGCGCCGTAGTGCTCCAGCACGTTGATCATACCCAGGGCAAACATACAGGTGGGTACAAGACCAAGGGCAAACAGGAAACCATCAAGTGCCCCGCTGCCACCTTTTCCCCGATAAGTGGTGGCTGCTGTTTCAATAATGCCATCCGCCCCTGTGGAGACACTATTGATTAATTTACCGAAAGCACCGTTTAGCGTGGTAAAGTCAAAAACACCGTACCATTCTGTTGATTTCATAATGCCTGAGAAAAATACGACAGCAAAAGCCAATGCTGCATAATTTCCCAGGGTAACCTTATTGGCTTCGCCCAGAGCTGCCCCCGCTCTGCTTCTGGCTGTTTTACTCATGCCCCTACCTTGTGATTGTGTCAATGTTTATGGCAGCGGCGGAGCATAACGATTCTCGGCTTTATTCTAAATCCGTAAAGTTCGAATGGTTATTATAAGTAGTCACTCAAACGAAATCAGATATTCTTGACCAAATAGATCAAATACACGTTTGACCTCTTGCTCAAATTCCTTGAAGTTCATTATTGCCAGTAAGTTCAGCCATTCATATTTCACTTTTCTCCACAATATTTCTATCAGGTTTAGCTCAGGTGAATAGGTTGGTAAAAAACAGACTAAAAGCTTTTTCTCAATCGCCCAGTCTATTACTCTTTCTCTGAAAAGTTTGCTGGTATGAATGCTGGCATTATCCACCATGACGATGGTATAGCGATCATTAGAACTGTACTTGGGATCTTCCATCCTGGTGGCAAAATCATCAAAGACACTGATAACCGTTTCGCTGTTAACACAACCTGTTACTGGGTAGTAGAAAAGGTCATTGGCACGATTCATAAACCCCAGCACATTGATACGCTTGCTTTTTACAGAGGGTATTTCTAGCTGTGAGCCTTTTTCTTGCCAGCCGTAGGGGACACAAGGCTCTTGGCTAAAACCAGATTCATCAAAGTAAAACAGATTGACAAGCCCTTTATCCTCAGCATTTTGAGCCTCTTTCAAGGCAGACTGGCAACACCTGAACTGCTCCTCGTTGCGCTTATGACTGCAAGCCTTACGAAACCGCTTATAAACAAGTCCCAGCTTTTTTTAAAAGTCTCGACAAAGTTTGTTTTGAGGCAGTCTTCCCGGTTTCCTCTGCAATCTTTGTTTGAACATAAGCCAGCCTGCGAGGTTCCTCGGAGACAATCTCTCTAATGCGTTGTGCTTCCTGGTCAGTATAGATAGGTGGTTTACCACCCTCATGTTTTTTGTACAGACCGCGAAGGCCATAATCATCCCAGGCATCAATCCAGTCAGATACTGTCTGATATCGAACTTCAAATATTGCAGCAATCTCGCTCATAGAATAACCACGTATACTGAGTAAAACAGCATGAGCCCTTTCCCTTAGGTAAGGATATGGCCCGTGCCGGAGAGCTTCTCTCAATGTTTTTATGACTGCGACATCGGTTACTGGATCAACAGTTTTCATCGTGACAACAGCGAGATTAATGGTGTTTGGCAATGAGTATAACCAAATTGGAATGGAGATGTTTTTTATAAATACGGACGTACAGTTATTTTTATCTGTTAGCAGTTGCGTGACTACTTATTTTTTGTAAATAAATAGAAAAGAATGAGTCTATTTGTTCGGATTTAAAATCAATGATCATTAATTAACAGATAATGACATTGTTTGGTTTTTTATTGTTACTTGCCAATAACTTTGATTTGTTGCTTTGTACCCTTTTGGTATAGTCTTGGAAAACCGAAGGCTTGCTTCGCTATTTCGAATATCTATTAATGCATTCTGTTTGTTGTGTCATAAATTGAATTTAATTTTCTGGCTGAATGGCCAGAAGCTTGAATACAGAGTGCATTGACAGGTCATTTGAAGGAAGTCAGATATGTCTGAAAAGCCAATCGCATCCGAAAGCCATGTATCGCTGCGGCGAAATGTCAATTTATTTGGCACTTTGCTGGGTAATACAATTAAGGCTGATAAGAATGAAGCCTTCTTTAATAAAATTGAAGCAATCCGTCAGTTATCTAAAGCGGCTCGGGCGGGCAATAAAGATGACCATGAGTCACTACTGAAGCTTCTAAAAAATCTTTCTGATGATGAGCTGGTTCCAGTTGCCAGGGCATTCAGCCATTTTCTAAATCTTTCCAATATTGCCGAACAATTTCATACCGTTTCCAAGCACCGCGAAGAAAACTTTTGTGTTCCAGACCATCTGGATGAGCTGCTGGCGCGCCTGAAAAATAAAGGTTTCACTAACGAGCAAATTGCTGAAACGGTTGCCAGGCTGGATATTGAGGTCGTGCTGACAGCACACCCAACAGAAGTTACTCGCCGTACCCTGATCCATAAATACGAACAGATTTTTAAGTGCCTGAAAGCGCTAGAAGGGGAAGGGTTAAGTGAACGTGAGCGAAACCGTTTGGAAAATCGACTGCAACAGCTGATCAGTCAGGCCTGGCATACTTTTGAGTTTCGGACAGAACGGCCAACACCGATCGATGAAGCTAAAGGGGGCTTTGCCACCATTGAGCATTCGCTTTGGGAGGCTGTGCCAAGGTATGTGCGAGGTATTGATGAACGCCTCAGGGAGCATACAGGCCTTTCATTGCCAGTTGATGCCGTACCGATCCGTTTTTCTTCCTGGATGGGAGGTGACCGGGATGGTAACCCTTTCGTAACGGCCAAAGTGACCAAAGAGGTACTTTTACTGAGCCGTTGGATGGCTGCTGATATGTACCTTCGGGACTTAAAGCCGCTGATTGGTGAATTGTCTATGAGCCAGTGCAGTGATGAACTGCGGGCAGAAGTGGGTGATTGCCGTGAACCCTATCGGGTGATTTTGAAAAAACTCCGGGAGCGTTTAAGGCAAACCCGAAGCTGGTGCGAACGCAAACTGGTAGACGACTCAGCACTGGCTATTTTAAAGGATCAGGATGAGCTGCTAAAACCACTGAAACTTTGCTATAGCTCTTTGCATCAGTGTGGTCTGGGAGTGATTGCTGATGGCCCTCTGCTGGATATGCTAAGAAGGGCTCACTGCTTTGGACTTACATTGATCAAACTGGATATCCGGCAAGAATCAGATCGTCATACTGCTGCGCTGAGTGAGTTGACCAAGGCATTGGGAATGGGAGACTATGCCCACTGGGATGAGTCTCAACGCCAGGCATTTTTGCTTAATGAATTACAAAGCCCTCGGCCATTACTACCTAGAAACTGGCAGCCATCTCCGGAAGTAAAAGAAGTTATTGATACCTGTAAGGCGGTTGCCGAGGAAGGGGCCGGAGGTCTTGGGCCTTATGTTATATCCATGGCTACTGAGCCTTCGGATGTGTTGGCCGTTGCTCTTCTGTTAAAAGAGAGCGGTGTTGACTTTGACATGCCAATTGCTCCTTTGTTTGAAACGCTGGACGACTTGGATACCGCGGCAAAAAGCATTGAACACCTTTTGACGCTGCCTTGGTACCGGGGTTATTGCCATGGCCGGCAGATGGTAATGATTGGTTATTCTGACTCGGCGAAGGATGCTGGTTGGATGTCTGCCGCCTGGGCTCAATATCGGGCGATGGAATCACTGGCGGACGTTTGTCGTAAAAATAATATTAAGCTGACACTGTTTCATGGCCGGGGAGGGACTATTGGCCGTGGGGGTGGCCCGGCTCATGCGGCCATACTGTCACAGCCACCAGGCTCTGTAGACGGACATCTTCGGGTTACCGAGCAGGGGGAAATGATCCGTTTCAAATTTGGTTTCCCCAGGGTCGCTATCCAGAGTTTACTTTTGTATACCAGTGCGACGTTGGAAGCAACTCTGCTGCCTCCTCCAGTTCCGCAGGCTCGTTGGCGTGAAGTGATGGACCAGCTTTCAAAAGATTCTCTCGAAATATACCGTGGAATTGTTCGGGGTGAGCCGGATTTTGTCCCTTATTTTCGTGCGGTTACCCCTGAACGGGAATTAGCAAAATTACCCTTGGGATCAAGACCGGCTAAACGAAAACAGGATGGAGGTGTTGAAAGTCTCAGGGCTATCCCCTGGATTTTTGCCTGGACCCAGAATCGTTTAATGTTACCCACCTGGTTAGGCTGTGGTGTGGCGCTGAAGAATACCTTGAATAATGATAAAAGAGGTACCCTTGAAGAGATGATTGAGCAGTGGCCTTTTTTCAAGGCCAGGCTGGATATGCTGGAAATGGTGTTTATGAAAGCGGACCCGCAGCTGGTCAGCTTTTATGAAGACCGTCTGGTACCTGATGCCCTGAAACCCTTGGGCAAACGACTGCGCAGTATGCTGTTAGAAGCTATGGATGTGCTTTTGGAGCTGACTGGGGAGGATGAGTTAATGGCTGATCAGCCTCAGTCCCGTGATGCAATTGCATTACGCAACCCCTATACGGATCCGCTTAACTTTTTGCAGGCTGAGTTGCTGCAGCGGGTTCGTGCACAGGCAGGGGGCAATGCCTGCGATAACCTGGAGCAAGCCCTGATGATTACGATGGCAGGTATTGCTGCAGGGATGCGAAATACAGGTTAGTTAAATACACTGTTATCTTTGAGAAAGGCCGGCTATATGCCGGTCTTTTTTTTATCCTTCTGTTTTTATGTCGGTGTTTAATAAAGTTTATAGTTATTCATTTTTTTGACTGTCTATGCGTTCTTGCTTGTTTCGAAAAATGTTTTTTCTTTTCGGTAATGCGGCTTTTGTGGTTGTTTGTTTTGTTTTTCTGAGTGGCTCTTGCGTGTTTTTCTGTCTCCTGATTCGCCTAACACGTAAAGCATTTCGGAAATTACAGGTTATTTTGTAAGTCATTTTAGTTATAAATAGACGCAGAATTATGCAAAAAGACGCTTCCACAACAAACAGGCACGATGCGGTAACAAAACAGTCGTGAGTCCAATAGAATCAGATCGCCTTTAAGCGACAGCTCTCGGCCACATCAGAAGCGGAAAAACGTTAGTCCAGTCTTTGTTTACGGACTAATGGCCACTCATTAAACACAGAGCCGGAGATACAATGTCGCAGTCATTTAATGTGCTGAAACAGCCAAAACCGTTCTATATGATCTTTTTTATAGAACTGTGGGAGCGTTTTGGTTATTACGGCCTTCAGGCCCTTTTGGCCGTTTATTTTGTCCGTATGCTGGGCATGCCTGAGTCCGAATCTTTTGTAACCTTTGGTGCTTTCAGTGCGCTGGTTTATGGGTTGGTCTCTATTGGAGGCTTTCTGGGTGACAAGGTACTGGGCACCAAGCGAACCATGCTCTTGGGCGCTATTGTTTTGACTGTTGGCTATGTACTGATGACTATCGCTGGCGAAAGCCGGAATCTGGTTTATCTGGCGTTAGGTTCTATTGCGGTCGGTAACGGCCTGTTTAAGGCAAACCCTTCCAGTTTGCTGGCCAAGTGTTATGGCGAAGGGGACCAGCGTCTGGATGGTGCTTTTACCATGTACTACATGTCGGTCAATATCGGTTCCCTGGTTTCCATGGTAGCGGTACCTTATATTGCAGATGCCTACGGCTGGAGCATGGGCTTTTTGACCAGCGTCGTTGGTTTGGTTATCGCTCTGGGGAACTATGTCCTGACTCGCAGCTGGGTCGCTGATATGGGTTCTGAACCTGATTTTCGCCCTGTACCGTTTTCTACGTTTGCTTTGGTGATTGCTGGTGTTGTCGCCGCGTGTTTTGCCAGTGCCTGGATTTTGAACCACCTGACTGTAGCCCACGTACTGCTTGCACTGGTTGGTGCTGCTGTTCTGGCTATCTTTATGAAAGAGATTTTGGCGTCTTCCGGTGCAGAGCGTCGCAAGATGATTGTAGCGCTGATTTTGATGATTCAGGCCATTGCATTTTTTGTACTGTATATGCAGATGCCGACTTCCCTGAACTTCTTTGCTATCAACAATGTTGAGCCAACTCTGTTGGGTATTACTGTTAACCCGCTGACTTTCCAGTCCCTGAACCCATTCTGGATTATGGTGGCAAGCCCGGTGTTGGCTTACCTGTATAACCGCAGTGGTAGCAATGGTAAAGACCTTTCCATGCCAACAAAATTTGCACTGGGAATGATGTGCAGTGCCGGTAGCTTTATGGTATTACCTTTGGCTGCCCAATTTGCCAATGAGCAAGGCCTGGTCTCTTCTAACTGGATTGTTTTGAGCTATTTCTTCCAGTCTATTGGTGAACTGATGATTAGTGGTCTGGGTCTGTCCATGGTTGCTCAGCTGGTTCCAGAACGTTTGCACGGCTTTATTATGGGTGCCTGGTTCCTGACCACTTCAGCTGCATCGGTATTGGCGGGCTTCCTGGCTGGCTTCACTGCAGCACCTGCCGGTGATAAAGCGGTTGATGCGTTGCAAACCTTGCCTATCTACAGCCACTTCTTTGAAACCATTGGTTTGATAGCAGCAGCTGTTGCTCTGGTGATGTTGGTTACAGCCCCATGGTTGAACCGGATGATTGAAGCCAAAGATGAGACTGCTGGTGAATTGGCAAAAGCGTAGTTTTTATTTTTCTCTTCGGTAAATTAAATGGCGGACAGTAGTCCGCCATTTTTATGTATTAAAACCCAATGTGTGAGTTTCTAGGCTTAAGTGATATCCTCAGATAGCCTTGCTTCATCAGCCTGAATATTCAAATAAATAGTAACCGTTTAACCCCGTACTTTTCTGACTATTTGTCTTGTTAATTACCAAAGGTCACGGCAGTGAGTTCTTTCTATATCAAAAAATGATGACAGCTGGCTAATTACTGTTTCAATATTCTTTGTACACGCATTAATAGTCTGAAATACGAAGAAAAACAGTTGTTTTTCATATTCCTCCTTAAAGAAGTCTGAATATTAATATCGAGCGTCTCGTCCGGAATCTCAGAGTAAAAGTTTGAAAAGCTATTTTTATTCGTTCGGTAGCGGGAGGCTTGATTGTTAAGAATAGTTTGTTTTCTAGTTCCATCGTTTTGTGGATGCTTTGTTTGATGGTTATGCAAAATTGCGGAATCAGAATATATAAACTACCTTTCTCGAGCGGCCTATTTTGAATGAGGATAGGTTTAGTTTCTGAGTAATTGAATCTCGATAGATTTTATTTTCCGCGTTTGCTGCGCACTAATGTTCAGAGCTAGCGTTTATTTCCCGTAGCTTGCTCCGGGATTGATAAAAAACGAAGGAAGATGGTTTAGTGTCAGTTAATTAATTAATTAATTAATTAATGAAAGAATGGGTTAAGAAATGGTTGGTTATCGTAAATTATTATTTTATTTTATCATTTCCGATTATTGCTAATGCACTTAGCTTGTCGGATGCTCGTTTAATGAGGGTTCACGAAGATTATCCTTTACTTCACACTGTTGAAAATCAATCAGAAGACGATAAAACGTTCTTGCGCATAAAGCAACAGGGCAAGGAATATGCCGTACCTGCAAAAACAGGGTACCTCGATACCATGTATACCCGGGCATCTGAGTCCACTAAGGATTCACCGATCCCAGACATACTGCTGTATCTAAGAATCAAACCGTCTGAAGATGATTTACCCCCTGCTCTCCAAACAGATGACATCATTAAGGAAGAATCGGTCACCTATTGGCTTGTTATTCAGGCTGCACCGACACTTCAATTGACGTACTCTGATGGTCAGTGGAAGGGTTATAACACCAGTGAGTGGTATGGGTATACCAGTGAACGTCAAGCCTGCCAGAATACTCAGGCTTTCAAACCCCAGTGGGTTTATTTTCATCACGAGCATCCTGAAAAAACATCGCTTTCCGGAGATGATCTGCTATTTGATGAAGGTGCTCAATATGAAGACGAAAGTTACCTGGAATTTGGCGAAACCCACGTTCGATATTTTGATATTAAAGGCAATGACCTTAATTTTGAAAAATTAGTAAACAAAACGTCGCACTGGCAGATAGATTTTGCGGGATATTACCCTGCTATAAAGGGAAATAAAGGGAGTCAGGATGTATCTACGTCACATTATCGTATGAACTGTATAGGTGACAGCGAGCAATGTTCTACTTGGAACCAGCCGTTTTTAGGTGATGAACACGCGGTGTTGTGGTCAGCCATGAAGCCTGCGGATGGGCGCTTTGGACCTATTGTCACCTGCCATGTATTGCTTGACGGTGCGACCGTTGAAGCGGTTAAAGGGTTCTTGACTGAAAAGCCGGAAACAACGATGGGCGATCTAATAACCTTTGGTCAATCTCGTTTTTCAGAACAAGAGGGGGCTGATGACGTCAGTGCCCAGGCTGCTCAGATTTGGGCATATTTGGCATCTAAACGTGACATTGAAGTATCGGTTGCCAAGGCTGAAGAGCTGGAATTGTTACCAAGTAGCAGTAATGAACCAGAAGGTAGTTTAACAGCACCCCCGCCAGCACCCCCTTTCTCTCTAAACATGAGTGGTTCTAATAAGCCGCCAGTGCCTTCCAAACCATTATCACTACGTTCAAAAACAGGCTCTACTGAAGATATAGCTAAAACTTCCGAGGGTGTGAAACAAGAACAAGATCCTGCTATGGAGAAACTTCTCGGTGATATCAGGAGTGGTGTGACGCTGAAATCTACGAGTCAATTGCCAAAAGAACTTTCTCCTAGAGATCAACTTCTCCGCGATATAAGAAAGGGTGGTGTGAGGCTAAATAAAACTAAAACTACGAGCGATCAATCTCCAAAGAAAACTAAAACTACGAGCGATCAATCTCCAAAATCAGTTCCTCCTTCCAGTGCAAGTGCAGTCAATACAAAGACATCACCGTCACAGCCAGCACAAACTGGATCATTCCTAAACAGGCTAGGGAAATTGTTTGGGTAATAAGCCTGCTCATAAATCAGTAGCCATCTTCATAAAACAAGATGATATGGTAGAAAGCCTTAGTGTATAGGGTTAGTGCTTTCTTCTAGGTTTTGTTATAGCCTCGGGGTTTTATAAGATTCCGGGGCTTTTTTTGGGTAAGCCTAGCCAGCTTTTTTCATCAAGGCTGATCCATAGGTAATATTAAAATAAAGGTGGTTCTCTTCACCTCTACCCTGCTATATGATCAAAAAGATAAAATAATAACGGACAGGATAATAACGTGAAAGATGTGGTCATCAGTGGCAGCGGGCTTTATACACCGCCAAACGCAATCAGTAATGACCAGCTGGTTGAGTCGTTTAACACCTGGGTTGGGCTGGAGAACCAGCGGCGAGCGATTGAAGCATCTAGTAATAGTGGTAAGGAGCCTGAGCTGTTGCAGGAGAGCAGCAGCGCATTTATTGAGAAAGCATCTGGCATTCGTAGCCGTTATGTTATGGATGCAGAGGGGATTCTTGATCCCCTGAATATGTGCCCCCGCTTACCAGAGAGAACCGATGACCAGCCTTCTATTCAGTGTGAAATGGCTTTGCATGCGGCTCGGGGGGCGCTTGCCCAGGCAAGGCTGGACCCTGCAGAGTTGGATGGTGTGATTGTTGCCTGTTCCAATCTTCAACGCGCTTACCCGGCCATTGCTGTAGAGCTACAATTCTGGCTCGGAGCAGCTGGATTTGGTTACGATATGAATGTCGCTTGTTCGTCTGCTACCTTTGGTATTCAAGCTGCCTGTGATGCCATTCGCAGTGGCAGTGCCAAACGGGTATTAATGGTCAATCCGGAAATTTGCTCTGGTCACCTTAACTTCAGGGATCGGGATAGCCACTTTATTTTTGGTGATGCCTGCACAGCGCTGATTCTTGAGGCTGCGGAATTAGCTGAGCAGCGTATAGGCAGTAAACACGCTTATAAAATAGTGGGGACGAAGCTCTGGACGGGTTACTCCAATAATATTCGCAATAATTTTGGCTTTCTTAATAGGGCGGCTAAAGAAGGGGAAGGACAGCCTGATAAACTGTTTATGCAAAATGGCCGCAAAGTCTTTAAAGAGGTTTGCCCAAAAGTTGCCGGGCATATACTCGAGCATTTATCGTCCCTGCAGTTTGCTGCTTCTGATATTAAACGCTTATGGCTGCATCAGGCCAATCTCAATATGAATTTACTGGTTGCTCGAAAGGTGTTGGGTCATGACCCTTCACCGAATGAAGCACCAGTCATCCTGGATGAATACGCCAACACCAGTTCAGCGGGTTCGATTATTGCTTTTCATAAACATTCCCTGGATTTTAACCGTGGTGAGAAAGGTATTATCTGCTCATTTGGAGCGGGTTATTCTGTTGGCAGTGTCGTGTTAGAGAAACTGTAGGCCAGAGTGCTTTGGATGAGTAGCTATCGCCAAAGATAAACAGCCTTGTCCCATGGGCAATGGTAGAGTCGGGCCTGATTTTTTTCCTGGCCTTCCAGGGTGATCTGGTAGCGTAAATAGTTGTTTTGTGGAGAGCTGGTGACAAAAACAGTGGCCGGGACTTTAACAAATAGTGGGGTTGCTCCGACCAGTTCGCTACTGTTCAATACGGTATCAAAAACGGATGTAATGATTTTTGACTCCAGATTAAAAGAGAAGTGATCCCTGAATGACAGCCTATAAGTTTGTTGGTCTTTCGGAATTTCACCAACCACAGCCTCAGTGGAGCAGCGACTGAGGTCTATGTAGCCGGAGGGTGGTTGGTTTTCTTTCAGGGCATCCTGCAGCTGATGATGGTTGCGTATCTGCCCCGGGGCTGTAGCGGCTGAAGTCAGGCTCGCTGCCATTATCAGCCCGCCTCCCCACAGTGCTATAGCCTTATTCATAAGCGGTCTGTCTTTCTGATATGTCCAATTAAGGCTATCGGCGGTCTTTCTGTTTTTTTACCCTATGATAACTATGGATAATAGGGATTATGGCGCTTGTAACCCGGTGGCGGGCTGTATATGCTTTCAGCCTTTTTAGATTATGCTGCTTCTAGCCAGCTTTGGTGTGGGCAGCTCGTTTATTCAGTTGTATGCAAATAATATTTTTTTGCTGCAGCTATTTAATGAACGGGGTTGTAGAGCAATTTTTCTGGTAATACGACATCATCGGTTGTCATGGATGGATTGGTATTGCTGGAATGGCTCTGATACTCCGTACTAATGACAGGAGCATAGGTTTATGCGAGTGATTCTGCTGGGAGCCCCAGGCGCAGGAAAAGGCACACAGGCTCAATTTATCATGGAAGAATTTGGCATTCCTCAGATTTCTACCGGCGACATGCTGCGTGCTGCTATCAAGGCAGGCACTGAGCTGGGCCTGAAAGTTAAGGCGGTAATGGATTCAGGATCACTGGTGTCAGATGATATTATCATTGCCCTGGTTAAAGAGCGTATCCAGCAGGATGACTGCGCCAAGGGTTTCCTGTTTGATGGTTTCCCCCGTACTATCCCACAGGCTGAAGCACTGCGTGATGCCGGTGTAGAGATTGATCATGTTGTTGAAATCGCGGTTGACGATGAGGATATCGTCAAGCGGATGAGTGGCCGTCGTGTTCACCCTGATAGCGGTCGTACCTATCACATTGTTTACAATCCACCTAAAGAAGAAGGTAAGGATGATGTGACCGGTGAACCACTGGTACAGCGTGATGATGACCAGGAAGAAACCGTTCGTAAGCGTCTTTCTGTTTATCATGAGCAGACCGCACCACTGGTTGACTTCTACCAGGCGATGGGGGGGGAAACCCGCTACAGCAAAATTGAAGGTGTTGGCAGCGTTGATGAAATCCGCGGCAAAGTGCTTGATGCACTGAAGTAGCCAAGCTTTGCGCTGATAGCCTGCTATCAGTAGGACTGCCTGGGGACGCTATCATGCGTCCCTTCTTTCTTTAAGGGTTTTGTTGATGAAATTGCTTGCGCTTGATACTGCAACAGAGGCTTGTTCTGTCGCGTTAAATATAAACGGTGAAATCACCGAGCATTTTGAATTGCTGCCTCGTCGTCATAGCAGGGAGTTACTGCCTATGATTGAAAAACTGTTAGCTGAGGCCGAGCTAACAATGGCTCAGATTGATGCGCTGGCTTTTGGCCGGGGGCCTGGTGCCTTTACCGGTTTAAGAGTGGCAACGGCTATGGCTCAGGGGTTAGCTTATGCTGTAGATATTCCTGTTATTCCTGTGTCGACCCTGGCTGCTCTGGCACAGCAGGGACTCAGAAAACACAGTGCCCACCACGTTCTGTCTGCCATTGATGCCAGAATGAATGAGGTCTATTGGGGGGTATTCTCCGAGCAGGCAGGCATTATGGTGTTACAGGGAGAAGAGCAGGTTATCGCTCCTGAAAAAGTGACCGTGCCTTCAACCAATGAAAAGGTTGACTGGCTTGGTATGGGGACTGGCTGGCATTATCAGGATCGTATAGCTGTTGGTATTGAGCACTTTGATGCAGACGCTCTGCCTCACGCTTATGATATCGCTAAACTGGCTGAGCCTGATTTTATAGAGGGTAAATTGCTACCAGCTGAACAAGCCATGCCTGTGTATTTGAGAGATAAAGTGGCTCTGAAAAAGAGCGAGCGATAGTAAATAGTAGAGTGACCGCAATGAATAGCCCTTTATTTATTGATACCACCGACTGGCCTCTTGGCAAAGAAAAGTTGAATGCATTATCTGAATGTACGGGGGCTGAATTAATACGTTTAGGCCAATGCTCATTGCCGAACGATGCAATTATTATTGGCTACAGTTCCGGTGGGTTAGGCATTAAAAGAATTGATTCCCGCGAGTTGCCCGTTGTGGTTGATTTTGTTGGAGGAAAGGCAGGGCACCGTCGTCGGTTCGGTGGTGGTAAAGGCCAGGATATTGCCAAGGCTGTTGGCTTGAATAAAGGTGTTAAACCGTCTGTACTGGATGCTACTGGTGGCTTGGGGCGAGATGCTTTTGTGCTGGCCAGTCTGGGTTGTCAGTTAACGGTCATCGAGCGTTCTCCGGTTATAGCGGCTCTTCTGGAGGATGGTTTACAGCGAGCGGGTTTAAATGCTGAGGTAGCAGACGTTATCGATCGAATACGGTTAGTTAATGCTAACTCTGCTAAAGCAATGGTTGAAATAAGTGCCAGTAATCAAAAAGTAGATGTGGTTTATCTTGATCCTATGTTCCCTCATCGGGAAAAGTCAGCTCTGGTTAAAAAAGAGATGCGACTCTTTCAGGATTTGATTGGTGCCGATCTTGATGCAGATGGTTTGCTGGAGCCTGCATTAACACTTGCTGAGCACCGGGTTGTTGTTAAACGCCCCCGTAAGGCACCCGATCTGGCAAATAAAGAACCAACATACCGGCTGGAGGGTAAAGCCTGCCGGTATGATATTTATGCTTTGAAGGGGTTTTGATCAGAGAAGTTTATAGGGTAAAACGACATGGGCTATGGGGTTGTTGCTTTTTTATGCCAATAGCCCTGATTGTGATTCGTTGATTTTGTGGAATTGAAGTCCTATATGGATTGCATAATTTCCACAAGGTTAGCTTCGAGGTAGTCCGAAACGTCTTGATCTGTTGGTTGGTTATTATGGCTGAAATTAGTTTTTAGACCCTCTATTACTTTTCTTTTTACTTCTACTCTTTTGGGCTTTTCTAAACCAGCTGTTCGAGGAATATGAATGTCAGTAAAGCAAAACACCATTTGAGTTATTGGTTTTTCGTGTTTTTCCAGTCGCGGGTTTTGGGTTAGTTTGTAGCTAATACTTTCTTTGTTGGCAACTCCTTTTGCAACCAGTACTACGCGCTCTTCTCCTGCTTGGCTGCTTAGGTCTTTGGGGATTCCAAATATAATAACTTCATTAACATTTTCTATCTCTAATGCTTCAGTTTCTATTTTGCTAGGGTTGACGTTTTGACCACCAACAATGATTATTTCCTTTTCTCTACCGGTTATTTCCAGCAAACCATTTTTATTTATCTTTGCTCGATCTCCTGTTCGAAGCCATCTTACTCCTTGAGTATCTGTAATAAAGGTTTCTTCGGTGGCTTCAGTATTTTCAAAATAGCCTTTTGCTACATTGGGTCCGGAAACAAAGAGTTCTCCTTCATCTCCATCGGCTAATGTTAATTTGTCAGGTGAAAAATCCTTCTGTATCCCTTCTTCTGGAATTTTAAGGATAGCAATGTCAACCCAAGGGAGAGGAGCCATTCCAACAGCTTCCCAATTCTCTGGCTCGGTTTGCATAGGCTCAATGGCAATACCCACAGTAGACTCTGACATACCATAGCCTTCTGTTATACGTTGTCTAGTCATATTATGTGTTTGTTGTCTTGTATCACGATTAATACTTGAAGCGCCGGCAAAAACTAGAGTGGGAGGTGAAGACGTAAAATGATCATTGAGAACTGTTTGGTAGGGGCCGTTAGGGTTCATAAGAACTTTGAATAGTTTATCGACTCCGAACATAACATCTGGGCGTGAATCGAGGGCTTCAAGAAGGCGATCTTTATTTCGTGGGTCTATTACAAGGATAGTTTGCCCCTCAAGCAATGGTGTAAATCCTACCGTGATCATAAGACCAAAGGCATGGGTTAAAGGAAGAGGTTGAAAAACTGTCGGGTTGATTTTAACTTTTTCTCTAGCTTGGTCTGCAATTTGCGTAATATTGGCAATCATATTGCCATGAGTTATTTCTATTGCTTTTGGTTTACCGGTGGTACCGCTGGTAAATTGAAGGAATGCTGTACTTTCGCTATCTAATATAGGATCGGTAAACTCAAGTCCTGATCCCGTATCTAATGCTTGCCGGAGGGGTGTGTGCGCTCTGGTTAGATTCTGAGTGCGATTAGCGCATTGGGCTATCGTAGATATAACTATGTGGTATAGTCTTGTGCAGTAGGAAACCTCTTCTGCTGTGTCGAACAAGTCTGAAAGAATAATATGGATAGCTGCTGGATCAAAGTCATTGGATTTTTGTATTCTTCCTAAAGCGTTATCGATAGCTTTTGAGTGGGTTTTCATGCCAATAAGATAACTGGGTTTGCATAGCTGCAGTTGATCAGCAAGCCTACTACCGAGTTCTTCTGTGTCACCTGCAGCCAGCACGATTACGGGAGTCATTTCTGCACGGATAACACCTAGGAAAGCAACAACCATTTCGGGTGAAGAGGGCATCATTATCGCTACCCTTTGGTTTACATTTAACGGAGAGGTTGAATCAGAATTATAGTTTTTTAAGTAGGCTGCTAGGTGTTGACTTTGTTGGTTTACCTGTCTGTAGGTTAATTCATGCTTAAATCCTGTTAGAGCAACTCTTCGGCTTGTAGAGTCTTTTTCCCAAACTTGCTGCCATATATCAAGAATTGATTGTTTGTTCTTTTGCTGTAGATAATTTTTAATATCAGGGGTTTGAGAAAGAGTTGTTTGTACACTTTTCGGATAGTGTTTGAACCAGGGTTTATCTTCCCAGTTTCCTAGTGCATTGCTTATATTAAAAAATAAAATAACAATGAAGAACCCATTTATAATAATTTGTATCGAGTTTGAAGAGGATCTTTTGTGTCGATTAATGAGAATAGACATTTTTACCTCCAGGGTGGTATTAATTTCGAATGGTTATATTGTTTGACTTTTCTCAGGGTTACCAATATTTAAACGAGTTGATGATCTAGGGCTAACTAGGCAGGGAATACATAAAGGCGTGTTCTTTATTGTGGGATTGAATGAACTTAAGGTTAGTTTATTTTTTATATATAAGGTAGCGTAACTATTCAGCACCCAGTAAAGGAAGGTTGTCGTAATTCTTCATAGCTATAAGCAGGGCTTCGAAAACATTCTCACCCTGCTTTCTCGCCGATGAAACATAACTCCGTATCCGGCAGTACCATTTAGCCCCTTTTTCACTTCTGAAACAGCCAGATATTTTCTGCTTTACCTTGCCGTTGCGAACATCCTGCTCACTGCCGTTATTATCGAAGGGGATGTCAAAATCAGTCATGAATCTCAAGGTTTCTTCTTTAAACTCCACCAGTCGCTTGAAGAGGTTAAAGGCTTTGGTGTTTCTGACTTTATCCTCTCCAAGGCGTTGACGTCGTCGCTCCATGTACTCGGCTTCTTCGAGCTGTGCTTTTTTAGCAGTACGCTCGAAAAGCGAGTCGATACGCTTGCGGATAATTTCCGGCATAGCCTTCATGCCAAGCTTTTTGAACCCTTTCCTAAGATGGCAAGCCAGCCTTAACAAGCGTTGAAGCCGGGCTGCAAGATAATTGCAATCTCTGTCAACAACCCCCTGCAACTCCCTTAAGTGATGGGCGTTACAGAGCACATGGATGGCTGCGTAGCGAAAGTAGACTTTATAATGGTCATGCACAAGTATACCGGCAAATACCAGTAACACTCCCATTGCCTCAATAGCTTCATGACCTTTACTGGGGTCAAGGTGGTAGTATGTCCACTCCTCGGAACGAACGACATGCAGCCACCATAAAGAGCCCTTCACTCTCATGCCTGTTTCGTCAGCACCTGCAACTGGCACTTTTTTTAAGGCGTTAGCAATTGCTGCCTCTGTGCTAGCCAGACGGTCGTAGGCATTTGCCTGAAAAGTACAGATTGAACCGGGACTAACTTCAAGACCAAAAATATCGAAAAAGAATTGTGAAATGCGCTTGTACGGCATTAACTGGTATTGATACAGATAAACAGCCAGTGCTTGAGTGACCGGACCATACTGCACATACGAGTCAACACCCTTAGGAAAGCATGCTTGATTAGCATGTCCGCATGGGCATTCTTTGACTTCAGCCACATGCGCCGTTACTTCGAAACGGCCAAAACGTCCTGGATCAAATACCTGACGTTCAACAACGTCGGTTACTTTGATAGAAAGAAGCGACTGATGGCAAAGTACGCAGTTTTTAACCGAGTGATGCCGGATATGGTCTGGTTCCTCAGTTTGCTCCAGCGTAGAGCCTTTATGACCGTGTTGACCACCGGGCCTGTTATTTGACTTTTGCCTCAGGCTTTTGGGATTGGGTTTGTAATCTTCTCTATCACACTCAGGATTTTCCTCATTCTCACTGTCAGCATTTGAGTTTTTGGATGATGAGGGCTTATTGTAACCATCTGTAGACGGTGGCTTGCTGCTATTACGACTATTCATCTTGAGCTTATCAGCAAGCTCCTTGTTTTCATCCTCAAGACTCAAAACCTTCGACTCCAGCTCACCTACAGCAGCGAGAAGCAAGATAATGGCCTGTGTTTCGGGAGTAAACTGAGTCATGAAAACTTCTGGAAAAGGGTTTATATCAAAATGACATAAATTCGCGAAAAATCCAGATTAATCTGAGGAGGCTGAATAGTTACGAATAGTTACAAGGTAGCTACTCGAAAATCCAGGGTGCTATAAAAACTCTTTTTTTTATTTACTTATTTTATGAGAAATGAATAGCGAATAAGTCACTTGTTATAATCTGAATCTTGATAATACAAAAAATATAATTTTGAATGTGAACTTATTCGCAGATAGTCCGATTGTTGCTAATAAAACCAGTGCCTGGTTTTATTAGCAAAAGCAACTAACGATAACATAACCGGCACTTCTACCAATACACCGACGACAGTGGCTAAAGCAGCTCCAGAATGTAACCCAAAAAGGGATATGGCCACTGCTACGGCCAGTTCAAAAAAGTTGGAGGTGCCAATCATACTGGCGGGTGCTGCCACATTATGGGGTAGTTTCATCACTTTGGCCGCACCATAAGTCAGTGCAAAAATGCCGTAGGTTTGAATCAACAGTGGGATTGCAATCAAGACGATGGTTTGTGGCTGTTGAAGAATTACTTCAGCCTGTAAACCGAAAAGAATAGTCACTGTCGCAAGCAGCCCAACCATTGACCAGGGTTTCAAGCGTTGTAGAAAACTTTCAAGTCGTTGGCTGTTGGTGCTTTTCTCTAGCCGTTTACGTGTCCAAACACCTGCTAACAACGGCAGTAGTACATAAAGGACGACCGAAATCAGCAGGGTTTCCCAGGGTACTTGGATTTCACTGACACCAAGCAGAAAAGCGGTAATTGGGGCAAAGGCAAAGATCATGATGATGTCGTTAACGGAAACCTGTACCAGGGTGTAGTTAGCATCCCCTTTGGTTAGTTGGCTCCAGACAAACACCATGGCAGTACAAGGCGCAACACCAAGCAAGATCATGCCGGCAATATATTCTCCTGCTGATTCAAAGCTTACCCAGTCTGCGAATAAAACACGGAAGAATAACCAGCCAAGAAAGGCCATGGAAAAAGGTTTGAATAACCAGTTAATAACGACTGTCAGTACGAGTCCTTTTGGACGTTTGCCAATATCTTTAATTGCGGAAAAATCAATCTGGACCATCATGGGGTAAATCATGATCCAGATTAGTGCAGCAACAACCAGGTTAACATGAGCCCACTCAAGGCTGGCAATCGTAGCAAAAAGTTCTGGCGTAAGGTTTCCTGCCAAAACACCAGCGATAATACAAAGGGCAACCCAAAGGCTTAGATAGCGTTCAAAAATACCCATAACAATTCCTAGGTGAGTCTGTTTACTGTAATGGAAAAAGGACGGTTTTTGATCTTATGTATATGGTAAATCGTATGTATCAAGTGAAATTTTTTAGCAGCAGGATCGTACCCGGTCTGGTCTGTCACCCATACGGCAAAGGTTATCAAGATTGCTTTTAATAAATGACTGATTGTTTTTGGTTGTTTCAGTCAGGATTGCTTTGCTCCATTCAGGCAGGCTGGGGCTTATTCGGTAAAATACCCACTGCCCCTGTCTTCTATCGGTCAGCAATCCACAGTGACGCAGTTGTGCCAGGTGTCGTGATATTTTCGGCTGAATTTCCTGAAGTGCTGCTGTCAGTTCGCAGACGCAGAGTTCCTGTTCTTGCTGAATCAGCATCAGGCATTTTAGCCGGGTCTCATCAGCAAGACATTTATAAAAGGTAACCGGATTCATAGTATTTACGAGGTTTGGAAATATCTGGGTTACATGATATATGAAATATCGTATATATCAAGTAAAGAGCACCCGGGTTCGAGTGCTCTTCAGTATCACTAAGCAGCGCTTTTTTCTTCCAAAGCGGCCGTGCTGTGGGTTGTTTGGTGAATGCTGTGTCGGATCTCGCTGCTTAAGACTTTAAAGGCTTCTTCAGCAACCTGTTTGACTTCATTACCAAATACCAGCTTGCTGGTTTGGGTTATTTCAATCACTTTGTGTTTGCGAAGTTGTTCTATAAAGCCCCTGAATAGCGATTTATCGAAAAACTCAGGTGCATTAAGTCCATGGATAATGCTCAAGCGCTGTGCAAGATCCCTTGCCTGATTTTCCAGAGCCTGTTGTTCAATCATGTCACTACCATTACTGATCAGCAGGCTGATCGTCATATAGAACCTTTCCAGGGTCTGGATAATAGCTCGCGATAATACCGTCAGCATAATAAAGTGAGTTGAGGCCGTATCAGGACGGTAATAGGTATCTTGCTCAGCTTCGATCAGTTTTTCGTCGACCATGGCTTTCAGCCATTGATTCACAACTTTTAAGAATTCCCGGGGACTCCACTCTATAAAGAGTTCGGACTTAAGATAGGGGTATAGGATAGAGCAGATACGAAGCACTTCCTTGCGGGAGATTGCGCTGTTATTGACAAACAGGCAGCTGATCAAGGATGGAATAGCAAAAATGTGCAAGACATTGTTACGGTAATATGTCATTTGTACCGCGGTGCTATCCTCAAGCCTGAAAATATCACCCAGAGAGTCTGTTTGTCGGGTAACCAGCTTGAGCTCTTCAACATAGTGAATCATGCTGCGGCCATCAAGCTCAGTCATGACCGTTTTGTCACTGTATGGCATCCGCTTTAATAGCTTGGCATAGGTGTCTAGCTGCAGTAAAAGCTCTTGCTCACCAAGGGCATACCGTGGTGTTGATAACAGCGCCATAGCAACCAGGTTGACCGGATTTATAGTCGCAGCAGAGTTAATGCGTCCGGCTATTTTCTGGGCCAGGCTGTTGGTTGCCTGTTTTAGCCAGTCAGGTTTTAGATCGGAACCCTCTATGGAGGCTTGCCAGTGGGGAATCTCATGATCCAGGAAATTACCCAGGTTAATAGGTTCCCCAAAATTGACCCAGGCTTTACCAAAATGGTCTTTGAGAGCTGCCACTGTTTTAAAGATATCCAGTGGTGACTCTTTTTTCTTGGACTTACCCCTGAGCTCCCCTAGATAAGTACCCACTTCCAGCAGTTTTTCATAGCCGATATAAACCGGAACAAAACTGACGGGTTTTCGGTGGTCCCTCAAATAGCTCCTTAATGAAATAGAGAGCATACCGGTTTTAGGTGACAAGGTTCTTCCTGTTCTGGAGCGGCCACCCTCAACAAAATACTCTGTTGGGAATCCCCGGCTGGCGAGGGTGTACATATATTCGTGGAAAACAGTGCTATAGAGCGGGTTGCCTCTGAATGTCCGGCGCATAAAAAAGGCACCTGATTTTCGCAGAATGGTCCCGACGAAAGGCATGTTTAGATTAATACCTGCGGCAATATGAGGAGGGGTTAAGCCCTCGTAATAAAGCACATAAGACAGCAGTAAATAATCAATATGGCTGCGGTGGCAGGGAACGTAAACAATGGTATTGGTTTTAGCCAGCTCCTTTAAAGGATCAATATTATTGATTTTGACACCATTATAGAGCTTGTTCCAGAACCAGGTCAGGACAATGTCCAGAAACCTTATTGCTGAGAAAGAATAATCAGACGCTATTTCACTGGCGTATTTTCTGGCTTTATGCTCGGCTTCCTCAAGGGATATATCCCGTGCTGACGCTTCTGCCTCTATTGCCTTTTTAATTTGAGAGCTATGAATCAGACTGTTGACCAGCATGCGTCGATGGGAAAGGTCAGGGCCTATCACTGAGTTGCGTTGCTGACGGAAATGTACCCGAAGAATACGGCCAATTTTTCTGAGAGTGCGGGCATGGTCGTTCCCTTCATCTGCCAGTTCACGTAATGACATAGCTGGATTCAGATGAACCAGCGTGTTACGCCCATGCAACAGTGTTGCAAAGAATTTTCGGAACCGTCCGCCAAGGCTGAAGTTCCAGTCAAACAGAAGCTTTAGGGCTGACTGCTCTTTATCAGGTGTTCGTCCCCAGAATATTGAAACAGGGACCAGCTGGATATCCCGCTCAGGATCCTGCTCAACGTACTGTAGCAGGTGTTCAAGGGTTGCAGATGTACCTGGTCGTTCTCTCTGGAAGATTAAGCCTTCCTGCTGGCTCAGGTAAAAAAATGAGTAGTCCCCGTTGGGGGCGGTAGTTGCTACTGACTGATGGGGGCGGGGTAGTCCGGCATTAATACATTCGTTTTCCAGTACCAATAGGTCTGACAGGGAGCGGTTGCGAAAAACATAGCAAACCGGTTTATTGGGGTCTATCCCAAGGCTTTCTGCGCTATTGTTTTGTACAGTTGTACGTACCCAGCTGACTAGTATTTTCCGAAGGGTGTGAAAAACAAAGCGATTCATGGTGATTGATTTTTGCATGAAACTGGCTTTTGGCCTGCATCCGTTATGATGATGGCGGGTTAAAACCGGCTAATTCTAGCCTGTTTACTCCAGCTAGCGCAAAGATGAAGCGTTGATAAACGTCAATGGTGTTTCGGTTTTTACGTGCGGTTGTTGTTTACAGTTTAATAACTAGAAGCAGTGCCAGTGCACTGCTTTATATTCACACTATGGTTAGTGTCAAGCTTGGTTAGGCCATTGAATAGTGCTTTCGTTGCCTTTTTCATCAAGCTGATGCCACTCATCCATTTCTGCTCCCTGCTGCCAGGGGGCTGCATTGAATCGAACCCGGCACTGATTGAAACGGTTGATGTCTTTGGCGCACTCTGCGTCATTTGACCAAGGCGTTCCTGCTGCTTTAAACCAAATGCTGGTCCAGGCTTTGCCTACGGCCCTTTCAACAACCATGACAGGTATTGTTATATTCTGATCGTGTACAACCAGATCATGTATGGCCTTACCGCTTTTAATAATGTCAACTTGCACAAAACGTTGAGATAACCACTGAGTAATATCATCCAGAGTAAGGTTTTTAGTATAAATTTCGATGTCTTCAATAGTGCTCATGCAAGTAATCGCTGTAAACAGTCCTGATAAATAGTGGATAGCGCCGTGAGGTCAGCCGCTTTAACGCATTCATTAACCTGATGAATAGTGCTGTTGACCGGACCGAGTTCAATAACTTCTGCGCCCGTAGGTGCAATAAACCGGCCATCGGATGTGCCACCTGAAGTGGAGAGTGCTGGTGGCTGACCTGTAAATGATTGCACAGCCTGACTGGTGGCTTCGACCAGTGGGCCGGGTAGCGTTAAGAAGGGCTGGCCGCTGAGCTGCCATTCTAAATGATAGTCTATATTCCATTTGTTTAAAATTAGAGACACCTGTTCTTCCAGCTTATCGGCGGTTACCTCTGGAGAAAAGCGAAAGTTAAAATTGACCTGGCACTCACCGGGTATAACATTATTGGCTCCCGTGCCGGCTTCTATCTGCCATACCTGGAAACTGGTAGGCTGGAAATAAGCATTGCCATTATCCCACTGTGTCGAGGCTAGCTCAGCAAGGGCAGGGGCGATAAGATGGACGGGATTTTTTGCCCTTTGTGGATAAGCTACATGGCCCTGAATGCCCTTGACCGCTAGATGCCCATGTAGAGAGCCGCGGCGACCTACTTTGATGGTGTCACCAAGGTGGTTTGTGCTAGAAGGCTCACCGACAATACACCAGTCGATTTTTTCATTTCTAGCTTCCAGGTGTTCAATCACTTTGCGGGTGCCATCACGGCAAGCGCCTTCTTCATCACTGGTGATTAACAGGGCGATAGAGCCTTTATGATCAGGGTGGTTTTTAACAAAATGCTGGCATGCTGTCACTATTGCCGCCAGGCTACCTTTCATATCTGCTGCACCTCGGCCATAAAGCATGTCATCGTTTATCACTGGCTCAAAAGGTGGGGTGTGCCACTGTGACTCTGGACCCGAAGGAACTACATCGGTATGGCCCGCAAAAGTAAAAATCGGGGGCTTACTACCTCTTCTAAGCCAGAGGTTATCAACCTTACCGTATCTAAGCCGCTCAACTGTGAATCCAAGGGGTTCCAGCAAATTAATGATAATATCCTGACAGCCAGCATCATCAGGTGTTACTGATCGCCGACGGATAAGCTCCATGGCGAGTTTTACGGTTTGGGAGTGCATACAATCGAGAAGGAAGTGTTCGTGCGAATTGCAGCGGATTCTAACAATTTTAGGTCAGTGATTCATTGAGGTATGACCCCAAGCCTACCTATAATGCCCTTTCACAATCCAGGTAGTCAGGTAGTAGTAATGTCTAAAAGTGTGATTTGTGATATCGATGGCGTGATCCTGCACGATAATGCGCTTATTCCCGGTGCAGATGAGTTTATTCACGGTTTGTTGGGCAGAGGCGTTCCTCTGATTATGCTGACCAACTTTCCCTCTCAGACCCAAAAGGATTTGCAAAACCGCTTTGCCTCAGCAGGTATTGAAATACCGGAGAGTTGCTTTTTTACCTCCGCTATGGCCACAGCCGAGTTCCTGAAACGGCAGGAAGGCCAGAAAGCGTATGTGATTGGTGAAGGCGCTCTGGTCCATGAACTATATAAAGCCGGTTTCACTATTACTGATATTAATCCAGACTTTGTCGTTGTTGGTGAAACCCGTAATTATAACTGGAATATGATTCATACGGCGGCAAGATTTGTCTCAGAGGGCGCGCGTTTTATTGCTACCAACCCCGATACCCATGGCCCTAATATGTCGCCAGCTTGCGGTGCTTTATGTGCACCTATTGAGCGCATTACCGGTAAACAGCCGTTTTATGTGGGTAAGCCCAGCGCATGGATTATCAGGGCTGCCCTGAATCGGATGGGCGCTCACTCAGATAATACCGTTATAGTTGGTGATAATCTTCGGACAGATATTCTGGCAGGCTTCCAGGCTGGCCTGGAAACAATCCTGGTACTGTCAGGTGTTTCCAACAAAACTGATATTGAGCAGGTGCCTTTTAAGCCTAATCATATTTTCAACAGTGTTGGCGATATAGACATTATCTGATTTAGACCTGTCTTTCTTATCATGACAGCTGCGAAGAGTCACTCAAGCTTTCCGGATTTCAGGAAAGCTTGTCGTTGAACTCACAGAGGTCTTCTATGATGCAACTGCCACACTGGGGTTTTCTTGCCTTACAGACATAACGGCCATGGAGAATCAGCCAGTGGTGGGCATCCATCAGAAACTCTTTGGGAATCAGCCGAACCAGTTTTTTTTCTACTTCCAGCACATTTTTGCCTGGGGCAATACCTGTGCGGTTGGAGACTCTGAAGATATGGGTGTCCACCGCCATAGTTGGCTGCTTGAATGCGGTATTTAAAACGACATTAGCCGTTTTTCTACCAACCCCCGGCAGGGCTTCCAATGCTTCGCGGGTATCCGGTACTTCACCGTTGTGCTTTTCCAGTAGAATTTGGCAGGTCTTGATAATATTGTCTGCCTTACCATTAAACAGACCGATGGTTTTAATATAGTTTTTTAAGCCATCTACGCCTAAATCAAGAATAGCCTGCGGGGTGTTGGCAACGGGATACAGTTTATCTGTGGCTTTATTAACACCCACATCCGTAGCCTGAGCAGATAAAATGACGGCAATCAATAGCTCAAAAGGGGTTGTATAGTTCAGCTCGGTGGTCGGGTTAGGGTTTTGCTCCCGCAGGCGTTCAAAGATGCGGGTGCGCTTTTCCTTATTCATTTGTGTAAGAAATATATCGTTGTTTGATGTTGGGGCTGGAGTTTACCATTGAGCATACAGCCCCGTAAGTTTAATCAGATATTACCGGTTACCCGAACACGTTTGCTGCCTGTTTCAGGAGCAGGAGTTTTTGCTTTTCTGGCTAAGTCAGCCTGCTTGTCCACTATGTTTTTCAGGGCTATCAAAAAGCCCATAAATACAAAAGCCCCGGGAGGCAGGATGGCAAACAGAAACTGTTTGTAGTCTGAAAATACAGTAATCTTCCAGTTTTCAGCAATTGGCCCCATTAACAAGTCCATGTTGGCAAACAGTGTCCCCTGGCCAATTAGCTCACGCAGGCAACCAAGCACCAGCAGTACTGAAGCAAACCCTGCTCCCATCATGAAACCATCCAGGGCCGACAGATGGACAGGATTTTTTGAAGCAAAGCTATCGGCTCGGCCCAGAATAACGCAGTTAGTAACGATCAGGGGAATAAAGATACCCAGTATTTTATACAGCTCATAGGTGTAGGCCTGCATCAAAAGTTCAATGCAGGTGGTAAATGCTGCAATGATCATGACAAAGACTGGCAGTCGGATAGCATCACTGACCTGGTGGCGGATGAGTGAAACAGCAATATTGGAGCCCATCACCACCAGTATGGTCGCTATGCCTAAGCCCAGAGCATTAACGACGCTGTTTGATACACCAAGAAGGGGGCAAAGACCCAGCAGCTGGACTAACGCCGGGTTGTTTTTCCACAGCCCCTGGGTAATGATTTGAGAGGCTGTGACCGTAGAAGGGGGTGTTGTTTCAGTCATAATGACTCTCCTTTGGCTTTGCCGTATTCAGTAGCTCTTTATTTAACAAATAAGCGCTATTGGCTTTAAAGTACTCCAGGGTTCGGTAAACAGCAGCAACTACGGCTCGAGGAGTGATGGTAGCACCGGTAAACTGGTCAAACTGTCCGCCATCTTTTTTTACAGCCCAGCCACTGGGCGTTGGGTTCACAAAGGATTTACCTTTGAAGCCCAGTATCCAGTCAGAAACATTCGTATCTATTTTATCACCCAGTCCAGGGGTCTCTTTGTGGGTAACAACCCGAACACCGGCCAGTGTTCCATCCCTGTAAATTCCCACAAGCAGTTCGATACGGCCGTTGTAACCATTGGGGGCTATTGCAGGTAAAATAACAGCGATGGGTTCATTGTTTTTAAAGGCAACATAGCCTTTGCGTTCGTCCTGTGTTGCTAACAGCTTTGATGGTTTTAGCTGAATAGGAGTGTCCAGTAGCACATTGTCGTGAGTCTCCCCAGGTAATATTTCCATGAGAGCCCTGGCTTCATATGCTCGAACCTGCTCGGTAATTTTGTCCTTGGTAGAAACATAGGTGAAGGCGATCAAACCGACAGTTAATACTGAAAATAGCCCCAGGCTCAGGCTGTTTTTAGCAATACTTCTTACCAGATTGGTCATGGTATCTGAAGTGTTTGGGCTAGTGTTTTCACTCATGGCTTAAATCCGTAACTATTCCTTTTTGGGTAGCCCTTTATTGGCTGTTTTGTGGCCATAAGTTCGTGGCTGGGTATAGTAGTCAATCGTTGGCGCAGCCATATTCATCAACAAGGTAGCAAAGGCTACGCCATCAGGGTAACCGCCCCAGGCTCTAATGAGATAGATAAGAATACCTGCCCCGGCTCCAAAAAGAAGACGGCCCCGGTTGCTGGTGGCACCGCTGACTGGATCAGTAATAATAAAGAATGCACCCAGCATTGTTGCTCCACTGAGCAGGTGAAATACTGGTGAGCCATGCCCCTGCGAGCCACTGCCACCCCAGAAAACCGTGGACATGATGGCAAGGGCCACAAGCATTCCTACAGGGCCATGCCAGGTGAACACATTTTTATAAAGAAGTAATAACCCTCCTGCCAGGTAGGCGAGGTTTATCCATAGCCAGCCACGACCAGCAATACCTTCAAGTACAGGATTTTCTGCCCAGAGTTCGGTCATGGTCAGACTACTGTTTTCGCGGATAATATCCAGCGGCGTTGCCATACTGATGGCATCAATATTAATGCTATTGCCAATAGCAAAAATTGAAGAAAAGGCAGTGGTAAGGCCTTCAACAGGAGAAAGTCCTGCAATGTTGCCGTTAACCCCCAGTGGTGGCAGCCAGCTGGTCATTTCCTGGGGAAAGGAGATTAGCAACAGAACGTAGCCCAGCATGGCAGGGTTAAATGGGTTCTGGCCCAGACCACCATAGAGGTGTTTGCCAATAATAATGGCAAAGGCTGTACCGATAAGAGTTAACCACCAGGGGGCTAAAGGTGGCAATGAAACCGCCAGTAACAAAGCCGTGACTATGGCACTGTAATCGTTAAGATAAAAACCTATCGGGCGCTTGCGTAACTTGACGACAATGGCTTCACAGCCAAGGGCGACCAGCGAGCACCAGATAATGTTGATCAGTGTGCCCCAACCGAAAAAAATGGTTTGGGCTGCCAGCCCGGGAAGTGCCGCTAGTAACACCAGCCTCATTATGCGCTGTGTGCTGTTAACACCGATGGTATGTGGGGATGTCTGCCTAACCAGAGTCATCATTTTATCCGCTTTAAAGCAGTGGCTGTGAAAAACCACTGCTTTGGTTATTCAAATGGCTTTTACTGAAGGTGTTGCTGCAAAGCCTGCTCAGTTTTTTTGGCATGCTCTTCCGCTTGATTAAGCTCGACTGTTAATTGCTCTGTTTCATCACCATTACTCTGCTCCAGCGCCCTTTTGAGCTTTTTGACCGCAGCTTTGGCCATAGCATTCTCTATTTTCAGTTTCTTGGTTTCATCGCTCAGAGGTTGTTTTGCAGTTTTTTGTGCAGGTTTTACCGATACAGTCGTGCCTAGCTGTTTGGCCAGTTTGTCGACTTTTTTGCGACACGCTTCAGATTGCTCTTTAAGAGCTTCAGTATCGGCGCTACCTTTTTCCAGAGCTTCGGCATAGGCTCTTTCACATTTTCGCAATTCGGCCTTGGCCAAGGCATGTTCAATTTTCAGCTTTTTATCGTCGACAGCAGCCTGCTCTTTAACCTCTGGTGCTGATTGAGCCGGTAGTGCATCAAAATCTTTTTGCAATTTATTGACTTGGTCTTGCAACAAACTGATATTTGCGTGGAGCTTTTCGATATTGGCTACTCCTGACGCTTCAGCCTGGGCGAGAGCCCTTTCAGTCTTTTTGAGTTGAGCCTTAGCCATGGACAACTGAATTTTCAGCTCTTTTTGCTGCGGTGATAATGACGGTTTTGCCGATGCGCTGGCCGTGTTTGTAGCAGCAGCTTTTCTCGCTTTAGCTCTTTCTATTGCTGCTTTTACCGGGTCGCTGTCTGCAGATGTATTCTCAGCATCTGTGGCTTTAGCTGCTTTTAGCTTGGCTGCGCGCTCAGCATTGGCTTTTCTGCGAGCTTCTTTTTCAGCTTTATCACGCTCCAGTCGTTCCTGTCGGAACTCAAACCGCTGTTTGGAGCGTTCAGACTTGGCATGTTTGGCTTCAAGCAGTCTGATGCTGTCTTTTGATGCCCGGTAATACTGAACAAGGGGAATACTGCTTGGGCAGACGTAAGAGCAGGCGCCACACTCAATGCAGTCAAAAAGATTATGATGTATGAGTTGCTCATTGTTCCCGGATTTGGCATGCCAGAACAGCTGCTGAGGCATCAGAGAGCACGGGCAGGCCTCGGCACAAATACCGCATCGGATGCAAGCCTGAGCGGGTGGCGCGGGAGGGAATTCTGACTTGGTGGCTGCAATTAAACAGTTGGTGGTTTTAATAACAGGGATTTCAGTACTGTCCAGGCTGAATCCCATCATGGGGCCACCAAGCACTAAATTATAAAGCTTCTTTTGATTAACACCTGCATACCGCAATAACTTGCTGATAGGCGAGCCTATTAATGTCTCAACATTTTGTGGGTGAGCCAGGGCTTCTCCAGTCAGTGTGGTAATTCGCGAGATCAGTGGTTTGCCTTCAACCACAGCATCATGAACAGCAGCAATGGTGCCAACGTTATAGCACAGCATTCCAATATCAACAGATCGGGCGTCAGAAGGGACTTCTTTGCCGGTTAACATATAAATCAGGCGCTGGGCATCACCGGATGGATACTTGGTTGGGACAGTGATGACTTCATAGTCGCTATCCTGACAAGCGGCTTTCATTGCTGAGATAGCTTCTGGCTTATTGTCTTCGATGCCTATCAGTACTTGCTCAAGATTCAGTAGATGCTTGAGTATATCGATACCACTGATAATCTGCCTGGCTCGCTCCCGCATTAACAGATCATCAGCGGTAATATAAGGTTCGCACTCGGCACCGTTAACAATCAGGGTATGGATCTTTTTTTCATCACGGGAGGCCATTTTAACAGCAGCTGGAAACCCAGCACCACCGAGCCCGACAATGCCTGCGTTATAAATTTTATCAACCAGTTCCTGTGCGGCCAGGCTTTTGTAGTCGGGTGTTGGGTAGAGTTCACACCAGCGGTCTTCGCCGTCACTTTCCATCACCATGCAGTTTTCTGTCAGCCCTGAAGGGTGCGGTACCTTACGGGCTTCGATCGCTACAATAGTCCCTGATGTTGGGGCATGGATAGGTGCACTGACAAAACTACCCGGTCTGGCTAATAGTTGCCCCTTAAGGACTTTATCACCCAACTTGACCAGCGGTTGTGCCGGTGCTCCGGAATGCTGATTAAGTGGCAGAATATACTCACTAAAAAGCGGTGGCGTAGAAATCGTTGTCCGTGTCGACTGGTCTTTGTTTTCTTCAGGGTGAATACCACCAGGAAACTCATAAGTTGTTCTGCTCATGCTGCTCCTCCGTGTTCTGTCAGAGGGCGACGGTCTGTCGCGATCAGCTGTTCTGAGGGTACGGGCAGAGACCAGCTCCAATTGGTCGTGGTGGTTTTCACAGGCACCATATCAATACAATCTACGGGACAAGGCTCAACACAGAGATCACACCCTGTGCATTCATCAGCGATAACGGTATGCATCTGCTTGGCGGCCCCAAGAATCGCATCTACGGGACAAGCCTGGATACATTTGGTACAGCCAATACATTCTTCTTCTCTGATAAAAGCCACCATGGCTGTTTTTTCTGTGCCATGTTCAGAGTCAAGCGGTTCAGGCTCTACATCAAGCAGATCAGCAAGGGCATTAATGGTGGCCTGCCCTCCCGGAGGGCATTTGTTGATTGCTTCACCATTGGCGATCGCTTCAGCATAGGGACGACAACCTGGGTGGCCACACTGACCACACTGGGTTTGAGGAAGCAGATCATTGATCTGGTCAACAACCGGGTCGCCCTCTACTTTGAAACGAATGCTGGCAAAACCCAGTACAGCGCCAAAAATAAGCGATAGGACGAGTAGTGCGGCAATGGCGTAAAATACGATGTCCATACCACCCCTTAAAGCTTAATTAGGCCAGTAAAGCCCATAAATGCTAGTGACATTAACCCAGCGCTGATCATACCGATTGCTGCCCCCCGGAATGGTTCCGGAACATCTGCTGCGGCAATACGTTCACGCATAGCTGAGAACAGCACTAAAACCAGGGAAAAACCGACTGCTGCAGCAAAACCATAGGTAGCCGATTCAACCAGGTTACTGTCTAAGCGGTTGCTGTTTAATAAAGCAACACCCAGAACGGCACAGTTGCTGGTAATAAGAGGGAGAAAAACACCAAGCACTCTATGCAACAGTGGGCTGACCTTGCGGACAACCATCTCGGTAAACTGTACAACAACAGCAATAACCAGAATAAATGATAGGGTTTTGAGGAACTCAAGCCCCAGTGGTAACAGAATATATTGATAGGTCAGGTAGCTACAGATTGATGCCAGGGTTAGCACAAAGGTTGTCGCAAGTGACATTCCCATGGCAGATTCCAGCTTGTTGGAGACACCCATAAATGGGCACAGTCCCAGGAACTGGACCAATACAAAATTGTTGACCAGGATAGCGCTGATCATAATCAGCACCAGTTCATTTATCTGTTCCATTGCTCAGTAAAGGGCTCAGTGAAGGCAGCGACCTGCAGCTGCAGGGAGCTATACCTGATAGAAGGAGTCAAGTATATATTCCAGAGCAGCTAGTTAAAATGCTTTTCAATATATAAATGGAATAAACATAAACCGAACCACTCAGTGGTGTTAGTGTACCGGCTGCAGTTATCCACCAGGTAACCGAGACGGGTTGCCGGTTATTTGCAAAAGCTGCGAGATTATAGCTGGACTAGACAGTCAATGCATTGTGGAAATCCATAGCTCCGATGCATTTATCAAAAATGAATTTTGTATACGGTGCTGAATATCCGAGGTATAGGCATATCAATTGAAATGGATATAGTGTGCGGTGTTTACATATGCGATTTCGGTAATTGCGAGGCGTTTGGTTGTGTGAGGTTTTGTGAGGAGGTGCTATATACAATAGAGCTTATAGTTAGGAGGAAAGCTCGATTTGAGCTAGGCAATATTATTTTATGTCGTTATCAGTATTATCAAAATTGACGTTAAAAATGGATGGCTTAGGGGAAAGGTTTAGGTTATTTATTTTTATGCCTCGTCAGTAAAATCTGTGGGTCATTTGCGGCTCAGGTAGCTTACCCAGTGCGTGATATAAAGCTATTTCCGCGCACTTGTAGGTTCTAAAACCGTAAGCTTTTCTCGTAGTCACTTTTACCTTGGTGTTTAAGCCTTCGACGATTCCGCTAGAATAAGCCTTTTTTGCCTTAAACCAGTTCAAGATTAAGGGCTGGTGCCGTCGAACCGTTTTGGCTACTTTCTTCAAGGGTTCTATTTTTGACCGCATCACTCTTGTACACCAACGATCCAGATATTTCCCTGCCCAGAAGGGAGAAACGTATTCCCAGAACGTCTGAAACTCTTCTTTGAGCAGATAAGCCCGAACACTCTTCAAGTTGTATTGCAAAACCGTACTCAGCTTTATCTCTTCTTTTTCCGTCAGGTTCTCCTTACGTTTGAGCAAACACCAACGGGCCTTTTTCAGTACTGGTTCATAACCATCAGCCTGAAGCTGCTTGTGTTCAGAGGCCCTGACTTCATCAATCGCTTTATTCAACATGGCGACAATGTGAAAACGATCAAGTATGTGCAACGCTTGGCTGGCAAACTCTGCAATGGCTTTCAGGTACGGCTTCCACATGTCAGAGCAAACATACTCCAGCCGCTGGTTTCTTTCTGAGCCAAAGAACAGAAAGAAACGGCGAATAGTCACTTCAGTGCGGTCTTCTCCAACCCATAATAGCCGGGTCAGTCCCCGGTCAATCTGGTAAATCACTGTCAGGTATTTATGACCAATTTGATAAGCGACCTCATCGACGCCAATCGCCTTTATGTTATCCATGGACCGATGAGCCTTACCCCACTTAACCACATACTCAACCGCCTGAAATACTTTTTCCCATGATGTATGAAAAGTAAAAGCCACTTCTTTCCAAGAAAGCTTTCTGGCCCAAAATGCCAAAAACTGCATATAGGCTGTGGTGAGTTCCTTTTTACCTTCTGCCCATGGAACCTGTTCAACCTTCACACCGCAAGTCTTACAGTTAACCCGGCGCATTCTGTAGAGAAGGAAGACTCTAATACCCCATAATGGGATAAACTCAAAACGACGCTCTTTCAGGTGGTCGTAGCCAGCCGCTGGTTTTTGGCAACCTGAGCACAGCGCATGACCATTCTGACGCGGAACGATAGTGACATTGAATACCTCAGCACCTTGATAGTGGGCCAGCTTTACCTCTTGATAAACAAATGACTTGAGTTTGTGGACTTTATTGAGGATAGTTTTAATCAGCATCAGCGGTCGCTTTTGTTGTTTTTCTGTCCTTCAACAAAAAACTATCAAAAGTTGGCTGCTGGTGCATTTACTCCAAAATCACTCATTTTTACCCACAGTTATCCCTGAAGAGCCATTTTTATTTCGCTTTTCTCTGTACTCTCTTGCCACTGCTGGGCTGGCCTTGGGGATAATACTAGCTCGAAGAAAAAACGAAGCTCTCATAATTCATTTCCGTCACTTTCATGTTTTAAGGGAGGTGAAAAAAGTGATTGCTCAGAAGATGAAGGTCTAGCTTTAGGTGATATGGAACAAGAAGAGGGGGAAGTCTATATAGGGCAAGAGGATAGTGCAGAAGGAGCAGTTGAAGATGAATCTAGTAGTTTAAGATCGTTGAGAAAAGCTCTTGTCCAGGAAAGAAATCAACTTGGACTACGATCTATGAAGCGAAGGTTTGGGGGTGATAGTGGCTGCGAAGAAATATTGGGAACTAATCACGTTGAAGAAGGGATGGCTTTTAAAGAGCAGCAGGTGGTGAAAATTAGTAGTGAGTTGAAAAAGAAAATAGAAAAAATAGAGCCTAGTAAGGGAGAAAAAAAAGTTACTCATGGAGCACAGGGCCTAATTTATTTAAAGCAACAGTATGTAGCAAAGGTGTCTTATGTGAAAAATCCATTTGGACGTAGAACAGCAGAAGATGTCTGTAGAGAAAGAAGAATATTGGCTGGTTTACCTTGTCACCCTAATATAGTGAATTTAATTGATTTTTGTAGATCGTCTGATGGGGTGGAAGAAATATTAATTTATGAAAGGTGTAATCTTGACTTATATGACTATCTGGGTGATTTAGGTTTTTCTAATTCAAACTGGGGGCAGAGAGCGGTCGTGTCTGATGATAATTTGAAAAGGCTATTTTTTGATTTATTAGAAGCTTTGGCTTTTTGTGAAAAAAAAGGTACTTACCATATTGATCTTAAGGATGAGAATGTTTTGCTGGTGTTAGATGATTATGGAAATATTAAAGAAGCTAAACTAGGAGACTTTGGAAGAGCGGTTCAATCAGCTGGGGACATAGAAGAAATTCTGAACGGCGATGGTTGGGGACCTAGTGAATATCAAATTGATTCTCGTTTTAGATATTTATTACTAAAAGGCAGCAATGTTGGGCAAATTTGGCAGTTTATAACTAAAAGAAATCCCGCTATTTATTCATTGGGATTGTTGATGATTATTTGTTCTACATGGCCTCCTCAGTTTTATGAAATGCTGGAGGATGAATTAGCTGTTTTAAGAAGACGTGATTATGAAATGTATAAATCAGTAAAAGAATATCACGAAATTGAAATATTAGCTGCTACTGAATGTAGATATTTGGGTGCTGTGAGAAATTTTCTACGCAAGGTGAAAGAAAGAGGGATTCAGCCATACAATGGTTTTATTAGTGAAAATATGCCTTTACTTGACCGGATGCTTGGACAGGATAGTGAGATTTTAGCACAAGCAATTCTTAATGAATTAAAGGGGCCAAAGCCCATTCCTATATATCACTGATTGGTGAGGCATTGTTCAGTTAAATAATAGATAGTCTATCTTTACCTCATTATCCGCAGCAATTCCCGCAAACTAGATTCCGATTGGCACATTTTCAGTTAATTAAAAATGACTTTATAGAGGATGAATAGAGCCAGGCTGCTGCTATATCGGCAGTTGGTTTAAATGGCTGGTAACACAGGTCACAGGGCTAACATCAACTCTCTATGTCGTATCGACTGTCAGCAATTTCAAGCTCACACTTCGCTCCTCAATGATGGCTGTGAATACGTCTGTCCAGTTATCAATGCAGAACCAGTCAAACAGCCCTCGTATGGCATGCCACAATGCCTTTTTAGACTTCTTTGCCTTGAGCGCTTCTTGGAAAAGCTTGCAAGACAGTTGCTCTATCTGGTTGATGAGGAAGGCCGTAAAAGTCAGGCATGCCAGATTGCTGGCCAGATGCTGCTTTCCGTGCCCGTAATTGTGTTCGAGATGGTAGCCCTGTGTTTTCAGTGTATTGAACGTTTCGTTTTCAATTTTCCATTTAGCGCGTGCTCCTCGCATGAACTTATTCACGTTCTCGGCTGAAAGCTCAATATCGGTGATCCAGGTGTTGACGTACTTCTTGTTGCCCTCTGGATCAATTTCTATATATTCGAGATAGTTAACCAGCACATCCGGGTGTGACTTGTTAATGGGGACACCATTTACAAACCGGAACCAGTGGGTAAATCCTTTTTCATCGGTATATTCGTAGCGTACCACTTTGCCTGCACAATCAAGCTCATCTACGGCCTGGTATAACGACTCATGTGTTGAGTCCTTTGCCACCATAATGAAGCTATAGCCAAAGGACTTCACCAACTTGATGGTCGGTCCATCTGAGTACAGGTCATCAACAGTAAGAACCAGTGGCAAGTGGGGATGTTCTCTGGATAAATTCGCCAATAGCCGCTTGAGCGCTACCTTCTCACAGTCATTCTTTGACGCATCAACCTGTTTGGTGATGGGCTCAGGCATTAAAGGCAATACTTCCTTCTTGCCCGGCCTTACCAGACAGCAGGCCAGTAACTGATGGTAGTATTGCGGATTTTTGCTGTCCGCCTTTTTTACACAACACTCAGGACAGCTAATATTCCCTGAGCAAAAGTGCCCCGTACCATCGATAGGCGCAAGATACCCTTCCTCAAAATAAGTGAACTGCTTAAGTCGGCC
Organism: Endozoicomonadaceae bacterium; assembly: GCA_965224475.1. Lineage (GTDB taxonomy): Bacteria > Pseudomonadota > Gammaproteobacteria > Pseudomonadales > Endozoicomonadaceae > Endonucleibacter. Next base: position 629,904 of record CBDCZK010000010.1, read on the forward strand.
AGATCGCTGCACAAAGGCAAACAAGCGGGTAAAGAACTTCCTGAAATAGCGCGTTTCTATAGGGTCAATCAGCTCCCTCAGATAGGTATCACTGGGGACGTTGCTGACATTGTACATCGACTTTAAGTTCTTGAGCCTGTCGGGCTTATTGACGCAATCCTGATCAAAAGCCAGCAACGAAGGGTATTTCAGGTGCATGACAGCAAGGCCACTCATGACCGCATCATGAAGGGCAATTTTGTCATGTTGACTTTTCTTGCGAAAGTCTGGAATTTCAGCCGCTTCATCAGAGACTATTTTGAGCAGTTTTTCAGCAATGGTTCTTGGTTTTGTTAGCGGCACAACATAAGCATCGTTATTATTATAGTGGTGAAATTCTATCGGATAGTCTGCGATTTCAGCAAGAAAGTATCAGGCTACAGCCCTTGTTATTAAGGGCTTTAATCAAGTCTGCGGGAATTGCTGCATTATCCGGTGAGGCACTGATTTGATATTATCGTTATTTATTCTATGCTTCATTCATTTTCGTTGTAATAAAAAAGGTGCCATTAATGAGGTGTTTGGGCCGGATATCGACCATTATTCAATTGGGAGTATTAATACTTTTGGCAGGATGCAGTGATTTTGCCAAAAAAGAATCATCCATAATTGATAATAACAATCTTTCCTCTCTTGAATTGCAGCAGCCTTTAACCTCAACAGCCAAAGAAAACGAAACAGTACAGCACTATATTCAAAATGTTATTGATTACCAGGTTGATATTAACCAGGATTTGACTTTTACCCGAAATGTAAAGGCCCGGCTAACAGCGATTGATGTTGTTGGGGCTGAATCGCTGCAAAAACAAGTGCTTGAATTTTATCCTGAAAATGAAGTGATTGATCATGTAGAAGCGTCTATCACCACACCTGATGGGAAGATTATTAAGGTTGAAAATAAAGATATTCATGATGAGGAATTAAAAAATCATGATAAAACAGTCCGTAAAATAATTATCTACTTTTCACGATTAACACCAGGCTGTCAGATTGATTTTAGTTATCGGCACCATGTTCATAAACCCGGCCCTTACGGTATCAACCTTTTTTTGATGCCCCAGTTAATGCTTGAGCAAAATGCAATAACCGCCAGTATCCGTTTTCCAAAAAAACTTTCTCTGCAGTGGGCCAAGAGAGGTGATTTTACTGTTAAAGAAATAAAGCGGGGCGAACATAAACAGCTCGATATCAGTTTGTACAATGTGCCATATATGGAGCATGAGAATCATATGGTGGCCTGTGAAGATGTACTGCCATTATTTGCAATCAGCTCACTGAAAAGTTGGGAGGAGATTGGCCGGACGATTTATAAAACCAGTATTGTTGATTTGCCTGATAGTCCAGAGGTGAAGAAACTGGCCGAAACGATTACCAGTGAATCAGATTCAGTCAGAGAAAAGAGTGAAAAACTCTACGCCTGGGTGGCCCAGAATATTAATTATCAGGCGATTTACTTTAGTTTAAATGATGGTTGGGTGCCCCACAAACTGGAAGATATATTAGAGCACGGTTATGGTGACTGTAAGGATCAGACCTATCTTTTATACAGTTTATTAAAATCTGTTGGGGTTAAATCGCAGCTGGCCTATATCGGTTGGGATAACAGCTTCAAGGACTGGCCAGTTCCTACTACCCTGCAGCTTAATCATGCCATTCTCTATATTCCTGCTCTGGATGTTTATTTAAATCCGGTAGACCCATTTTTACCTTTTGGTGAGCTGGATGAATATCTGGCAAATAAGCGGGTAATTCTGGCCAGCGAAACTGGAAAATCACGAATAACGCCATCCCCTGCTGCCAAGAGCTATAAGGAAGTGGGTCTTTACCAGCTACATAAAGATGGCAGTTTTTCAGGGGAAAATAATATTCTTGCAAAAGGGCCGACAGCCACAGACATTCGTCGTTTTTTAGCCTCAGAAGGTAGCAGCAAAAGAAAAGCACTGAATATTCTGTCAGAATCGATTACGGGCGGTTTTGGACAAATTGACCAATACAGCTCTCCTTATAATGGCCAGCTACAAGCGAGTTATTCCGGGCACTGGTATAGCCCAAGAGCTTTTGATCTGGAAAAGCGGAGTTTTATCCAAATTCCAAAAGGACTGGGATTTATAGAAATCACGGGGCTTCGGAGCTGGTTAATTGGAGCTGAACGAAAATATCCTTTTGTTTTTAATCCCAGAGAATACAGTTGGCAGTTCGATGTTGTTTTACCGGATGGCTACCAGGTTAGTGATATTCCATCCGCTAAAAATATGGCTAACAGAGCAGGTCGCTACCAAAGTGACTATAAGGTAAACGGCAATACCCTGACGGTTACACGCTCATTCGCCGTTAAAAAACACGTGTTCTCAGTCGCTGAATATAAAGACTTTGAGGCGCTGGCATATACGGTGATCAACGACACCCGGGCTGTGGTTGGTCTACAGTTTCCTTGAATGTAATAAAAAGGCTGGCATGCTTTATTGTTGATGTTGAAGTGTTGCTAATACTTTTCCTAGGGCGGGGCTGGGGATTTTGCTGCTGACCCATGCTAGCCCTACCTGCCGATAGTCTGTCATTCCTTCAAACGGGCGTGTAGTCAATTGTGACCACTCTTTTGCCATGGTTTCAGGCAGAAAAGAGACACCGATATTGGCCAGTAATAACAAAACAACCTGCTGTTTGGTTTGTACGCTGGCAATAATATTGGTACTGATGTTTTTCTGACCGAGAGCACCCAATGTTCTTTGGTGGGCTTCACAGGGCGGGCAAATAATAAAGGGTACGTTATCGAGGTCTTCCAGATCAACTTTCTGATGGCTTGCCAGTGGATGATCCTTATTGCAGCAAAAAACGTATTCCTCTCGCCATAATGGGAGGAAAAGCTCATCAGCGGCTTTCATCACATCCAGAATAATTTTGCCTTCGCAGTCTTGATCTAATGTGGTTAGCACCAGCTGAATATCAGGAATGACCTTGTGTATTTGCCCTAGCAGGTTTGCTGCTAACTGTTGGGGTAATTCTGGCATAACCGCTAAAGTCAGTGTGTCTGCTGTCTGCTTTTTCTGGAAGATTCGAGGGATGTTATCCAGCTCGCCCACCATATGCAGTGCCATAGGGTAGAGTTGTTCTGCCTGGGTGGTGGGGGTGACCCCCTGTTTGCTGCGATTGAATAACAGGCAACCCAGCTCTTCTTCCAGCTGCCGGATACTATTGGATAGTGCGGGTTGGGATACATAGTTTCGTGCAGCTGCTCGAGAAATATTACGTTCTTCGTAAATTGCTACAAACTGCTTGAGTAGCCTGATATCCACTATGGAACTCCTAACTATAAGTTTCAGTTATCGATGATCTAACCAAAAAGTATTTCAGAATGAGTAGTTATGAACGGTACATTGCTGACCTGTTTTTAGAGAGCACAAAGCTTACAGGAGCCCTTCAGTAATGACTAAACCTTTGATTGTAGTAACAGGTGCCAGCTCTGGAATTGGTGAGTCTATAGCCCGGCATTTTAGTGAACAGGGGCATGCCTTATTGCTACTGGCTCGTCGTATAGACAAGCTGGAATCGTTGGCTCTGCCCAATGCCATTTGTAGAAAAGTGGATGTCACTGATCGAACTGCTTTATTACAGGTATTAACTGAAGCTGAGAAGCAGTATGGGCCAGTTGACTGTCTGGTGAATAATGCGGGTGTGATGTTGTTGGGAGTAGCTGATCAGCAAGATCCTGTTGAGTGGGAACGAATGGTTAATGTCAATATTATGGGCATGCTCAATGGCATACATGCTGTTTTAAGCAAGATGAAAGCACGTAAACAGGGCACTATTATTAATATCAGCTCTATTGCTGGTATTAAGGGTTTCCCTAATCATATGGCATACTGTGGGACCAAGTTTGCGGTACATGGTTTAACGGAGACTTTGAGGGAAGAGGTTGCCATGGATGATGTTCGCGTGATTACCGTTGCACCTGGTGCCGTGGAAACAGAGCTATTGAACCATACGACTTCTGATGATATTAAGGCCGGTTATAACGACTGGAAGGATAGCATGGGTGGCGTCATTCGACCTGAAGATATTGCCGGCTGTGTACTCTTCGCCTATAACCAGCCGAAAAATGTATGTGTTCGGGAGATTGTGGTGGCTGCCACACGACAACAACCTTGATTCCATTTTAATGTACCCGTCATGAATATTTGTGGCGCCTTTAGCATAATGGGGCTAAGAGGCTGTTTGAAAATAGACTACCCCACTGCGGTCAAAGCAAATTGGTCTAAAAATCTGCTTTTGTTCGGCAAATAGAACCACTATTCACCTCACAAAACCAAATTTTTATCCTCAATTTTCTATGATCCTCGTTATGGGCGCTATTTTTCAAACAGCCTCTAAAGGCGTTATGATTTGTTTTTTCTCAGTAGATCAATAACTGGATACAAAACTATCTTGTTTAATGTTGTCCAATTATTAATGACTTTGTATTCCGTATGAGCTGTTACCGATTCGGGTACAGTTTCAGAAAATCGTTGTAAGGGATTACCTCACAAAAATCAGAGACCTGCAAACCTTTATCTTTCGGTGGTTCATGGCAAATAATTCTTTTCCCTAATCCTTTGGCATAGCCCACCTCAAAAGCCGTTGAAAGACCAATATATCCGTCTTTGTTGTATACATATATAATGTCAGCCTGTTTACAGTTTGCCATAAAGCGTTTTTGAATGCTTCGATAGGTTGAATCATTGAGTGCTTTTGGTTGGTCATTCGTAACTATTCAGCACCCAGTAAAGGAAGGTTGTCGTAATTCTTCATAGCTATAAGCAGGGCTTCGAAAACATTCTCACCCTGCTTTCTCGCCGATGAAACATAACTCCGTATCCGGCAGTACCATTTAGCCCCTTTTTCACTTCTGAAACAGCCAGATATTTTCTGCTTTACCTTGCCGTTGCGAACATCCTGCTCACTGCCGTTATTATCGAAGGGGATGTCAAAATCAGTCATGAATCTCAAGGTTTCTTCTTTAAACTCCACCAGTCGCTTGAAGAGGTTAAAGGCTTTGGTGTTTCTGACTTTATCCTCTCCAAGGCGTTGACGTCGTCGCTCCATGTACTCGGCTTCTTCGAGCTGTGCTTTTTTAGCAGTACGCTCGAAAAGCGAGTCGATACGCTTGCGGATAATTTCCGGCATAGCCTTCATGCCAAGCTTTTTGAACCCTTTCCTAAGATGGCAAGCCAGCCTTAACAAGCGTTGAAGCCGGGCTGCAAGATAATTGCAATCTCTGTCAACAACCCCCTGCAACTCCCTTAAGTGATGGGCGTTACAGAGCACATGGATGGCTGCGTAGCGAAAGTAGACTTTATAATGGTCATGCACAAGTATACCGGCAAATACCAGTAACACTCCCATTGCCTCAATAGCTTCATGACCTTTACTGGGGTCAAGGTGGTAGTATGTCCACTCCTCGGAACGAACGACATGCAGCCACCATAAAGAGCCCTTCACTCTCATGCCTGTTTCGTCAGCACCTGCAACTGGCACTTTTTTTAAGGCGTTAGCAATTGCTGCCTCTGTGCTAGCCAGACGGTCGTAGGCATTTGCCTGAAAAGTACAGATTGAACCGGGACTAACTTCAAGACCAAAAATATCGAAAAAGAATTGTGAAATGCGCTTGTACGGCATTAACTGGTATTGATACAGATAAACAGCCAGTGCTTGAGTGACCGGACCATACTGCACATACGAGTCAACACCCTTAGGAAAGCATGCTTGATTAGCATGTCCGCATGGGCATTCTTTGACTTCAGCCACATGCGCCGTTACTTCGAAACGGCCAAAACGTCCTGGATCAAATACCTGACGTTCAACAACGTCGGTTACTTTGATAGAAAGAAGCGACTGATGGCAAAGTACGCAGTTTTTAACCGAGTGATGCCGGATATGGTCTGGTTCCTCAGTTTGCTCCAGCGTAGAGCCTTTATGACCGTGTTGACCACCGGGCCTGTTATTTGACTTTTGCCTCAGGCTTTTGGGATTGGGTTTGTAATCTTCTCTATCACACTCAGGATTTTCCTCATTCTCACTGTCAGCATTTGAGTTTTTGGATGATGAGGGCTTATTGTAACCATCTGTAGACGGTGGCTTGCTGCTATTACGACTATTCATCTTGAGCTTATCAGCAAGCTCCTTGTTTTCATCCTCAAGACTCAAAACCTTCGACTCCAGCTCACCTACAGCAGCGAGAAGCAAGATAATGGCCTGTGTTTCGGGAGTAAACTGAGTCATGAAAACTTCTGGAAAAGGGTTTATATCAAAATGACATAAATTCGCGAAAAATCCAGATTAATCTGAGGAGGCTGAATAGTTACGGTCATTCTCCAGAACGATAAAATCACCCCCTTTATTTATTGTTTTTCCACAAAGGGGCTCTAGTACTTTAATACCATTATTTTCCAGTTCTGTTTTTATATTACAAATACGATCAATATGTTTATGATAAGATCCGGCAAGAACAACCTGAGGAGAGTTTATTAATTGATGGTTGGTTCGTTCTGTCACCATGGATTGACAGCCAACTAGCATAAAAAATAGAACTGAGCAGGCCAAAGAGTATCCAAAACGTGATATTATCGACATTATTCTTGGCTCCCATGCTTTTTAGGGTTTTAAACAAGCAGGCATGGAGGAGTATAGTCAATGCTGAATAATTTTATTGTTTAGATTGATTAATGGAAACTGTTAAATTGACTGGTGCTGCATAAAAATAGATAAACATCATGATAATGAATGAGTGTGATTTTTATTTGTTAAAAGGTCTGTGTTAATCTCGCGCTTTTAATATTTGATTTATTGTGATAGGCAGTATGATTAAGGAAGATAGCGAGATTGTAAAAGCCAAATTAAATATGGAAACCTCCAGGTTGCCCTGGAAAGAGCTCCAGCGTTTTTTTGCTTCTGGTGTTGTTCTAGGCGTTGATACAAGGCTTGATCTGGTTGAGGTGGGTTATCAGCTTTCCCGTGATAATAAACAACAGGTAGAGCAGTGGCTGGCAAAAGGTTTGCTTAGTCAGGTTAAAGATAGACAGGCTATCGACTGGTATCAGCAGGATGCTCAACTATGGGCTCTAGTGGTTCGCCCCTGGGTGTTGGTGCAGGATCGGGCATGATCGAAATATCAAATACTGTTTCTATACCTGAAAATGAGGTTGAAATCAATTTTATTCGTGCTCAGGGGGCTGGTGGCCAGAACGTCAATAAAGTCTCGACCGCAGTTCATCTGCGGTTTGATATTCATAACTCTTCTCTTCCGCTTTTTTATAAGGAGAGGCTGTTACAGCTGAGTGATCAGAGGATTACCGCCGATGGTGTAGTGGTAATTAAGGCGCAGGGTTTTCGCAGCCAGGATAAAAACCGGGAAGATGCCTATCGGCGTCTTCAGGAATTGATTCGACAGGTTGCCAAGGTTCAGAAAAAAAGACGACCGTCGAAACCAACACGTTCATCTCAAAAAAAACGCCTTGATCGCAAGAAACAGCGTGGGCAGATTAAGTCAATGCGTGGCAAGCCGCTATTATAAAGTGGTACTCATTAGAAAAAACAGCTGAATGTTTTGAGCGGGAACATAGCGGCTTTTAGAAGTTAATTTGATTGTTAGCAGCCCCTGTGATGTAGAGGTTTGTTGTTATGCCAGGAAAGCTAAGTGTTAAGGCAGCAGTGCTGCTAAGCGGTTCATATTATACCCTTTGGGTATTGGTGTTTTTTCATATCGCCGTTATAACTGTCAGCAACTACCTGGTACAGCTGCCCTTTCAATTGTTTGGTTTTCATATTACCTGGGGAGCATTCAGCTTCCCGCTGGTTTATGTTGCAACAGACCTGACGGTGCGTATTTATGGTGCGCCACTTGCCCGGCAGATTATTGCCAGGGTGATGGTGCCGGCCTTGTTGATTTCTTATGGTATATCTGTGCTGTTTTCTCAGGGGGAATATCAAGGTATTCAGCAGCTTCTAGTGCCTGATTTATTGGTTGCCCGCATCGCCTTTGCCAGTTTTTCAGCTTATTTAGCAGGTCAGTTGCTCGATATATTGGTTTTTAACCGATTAAGGCAGTTAAACACCTGGTGGATTGCGCCATTGGCATCGACTGTTTTAGGTAACGCTCTGGATACGTTCGTATTTTTTGCGATGGCGTTTATTCATAGCAGTAACCCGTTTATGGCAACCCATTGGACTGAAATTGCACTGGTTGATTATGGCTTTAAACTGTTGGCTAGTATTTTAATGATGCTGCCGCTTTATGGGTTACTGTTATCGTATTTACAACGAATGATTACTGTGATGCCGGTGGAAAAACGAGCGGTTGGTAAGTGCTGAGAACATGATACCAGTCAAACTTATTCACCACAGAGTCACAGAGGGCTCAGAGTTTTATTATTTAGGGTATAAAAACTTTGTGCAACCACTATGGATGGTAGAGGCGTCGATGTTGAATGGAACATTCATCTACCCCTCTTTGCCTTTGTGGTGAACACAATACTTTTTGCGACCAGAAAATTTTTCTTCACAATAGAGCCTTTTGTGAACTCCGATATGGGGATAACAGTGACACCTGCCATTAATGCTGCCAAAAAAGCCAATATCCGTTTTTCTATTCATGAATACCAGCATGATTGTCAAGTAGAATCCTACGGTAACGAAGCTGTGGAAAAGCTCGGGCAAAACCCAGATCAAGTCTTTAAGACATTAGTGGTTAAGCTTGATAATAAACAGCTGGCAATAGCGGTGGTACCCGTATCTCGGCAGCTGGACTTAAAGGCGTTTGCCGCTGCGTGTAATAGTAAAAAAGCTGCTATGGCAGAAAAGGCTGAAGCAGAGCGGGCGACAGGTTATATCTTCGGTGGTGTTAGCCCTTTGGGGCAGAAAAAACGGTTAACAACGATTGTTGATAGCAGTGCTCAGCAATTTAGTACTATTTATGTGAGTGCGGGAAGGAGAGGGCTGGAGATTGAGCTTTCGCCTAGCGACCTTATTCAGCTAACGTGTGGTCAATGTAAATTGACAGCCAAGTAAAGTGACTTGGCTGCCAACAGATAAAATTAAAGACTTTAACTTCTTAGGAGTTCATTTGTTTACACTGCTTATTTTGTATCAGTAGGTAAGGATTGGTAATACCCACTTTTGGACATTTCATCACCACTACCTTGAGTATAATCCTCCTCATCCTCATCCTCATCCTCATCCTCATCCTCCTCAATATCACTTGGCTCTGAGTCATAGTGGGTAATGGTTGCTCGTTGTAGCCACTTAGTGAAGCTGGGCGGCTGTTTTACAGGCCGTGAATCGTAATTAGAAAAAGTTTTTTCTTCCAAATCAAGCAAAGCTGTTACGTTGTTTTTATCCGCTTTTGCATCAAGAGTAGATATGACTGGGAATTGTTCAGATGTTAGTATTTGAATTGTAAAATCTTTTTCGGTGAGAAGTTCACCTGAGCCATCAGTATTTACTGAATTGAAAATGTTTAAAACATCTTTAACCAGATCATCTCTTTCATCTGGTGTTTTGTCCAAGACTAAAATTACCTGTATGCCGTGTTTTGTGAAACCTTCGTCAGTTTGTAATGCTCTTAATATATGCCAGTCAGAATGCTCTGTTCCTTTGCATATAGTGTGTATCAATACTCTTTTTTTACCACCTACTAAGTCGTGAAAAGTTCTCCCATCTGTTAATTTTGTGGCTAATAGAATTTCTATTTTTTCATCAAAGCCTGATGAGTTGAGTGAAAAACACAATGCAAACGTTAATACTAAAAGATTAGGAATGATAATGGGTAAACGCATTTTTACTACCTATAGATATGAACTAATTTGAAATTTAAATGCTGTTAGTTGGTCTCTATTGTTAAACTTAAGGGGGGGGTGAAATTAATTGTCTCTAAAATTTCCATGCATAAGCAGTGTTGATAAGAATAGGGATGAGCTGGCTTTGCTCTAATTGAATTCTAATTCAACCGGATTCCTTATGACGATTTTGTGATTTGATTTTATAGACCACTTATGGGAAGACATCAAATTAAATTAGGTTGATGGAATGGTTTTTTTAAAAGAGTATGGTTTTGTGTGTCTTTTTGAGCAACTAACTAAATGATCATTCACCAAACCCATCGCCTGCATATAGGCATAACAGATGGTGTTGCCCACAAAGGTAAATCCGGCTTTTTTTAATGCTTTACTTAGCTGATCTGACTCCGGCGTGGTTGCCGGGATATCGGTTAGGGTTTGCCAATGGTTTTGAATGGGGCGGCCATCAACAAACTGCCAGATGAACTGACTAAAACTGTCGTATTGTTCCTGTATTTTCAGGAAAGCCTGGGCATTATTGATAGCGCTTTTGATTTTCAGGCGATTACGAATAATGCCCGGGTTTTGTAATAAACGCTGCTGATCTTTGGCTGTGAGTCGAGCGACTTTTTCAGGATCAAACTGACAGAACGCCTCTCGGTAACCTTCCCTCCTTTTTAAAATAGTCAGCCAGTTCAGGCCAGCCTGGGCACCTTCCAGGATAAGAAATTCAAACAATTTCTGGTCGTCATAACAGGGCTGCCCCCATTCTTCATCGTGGTAGCGGATATAGAGCGGGTCAGAGAGGCACCAGGGGCAGCGTTGTTCTGTCATTTAGAAATGTTCGCCATTTTCATAATAGGTTTTCGGATTAAGGGCATAAAAACGCACACAGATATCCAGGTTTTTATCCATCATACAGTTTCTGACTGCCGCCGTTATCGTGCTGGCCATTTCATCTTGAACGGTTTGGCCACGATCAAACCAGAGTACATCAATCATTGGGTAGCCATTGGCATCCAGCTTACCATCAAAAATAAAGCGTGTGGGTAACAGTTCCAGAGTGAAGTGATCCCTGGGGCAGTCTGCCAGTGGTGCCAGTTTATCAACTAACTGTGTACTGATGGTTTGAACCTGATTTTGCTCAAGGCCACTAAATCGAATATGAGGCATGAAAGCGATCCATACTGAGGCTAATATTTCGGCTAATCCTACCATAAATCGCTGGCAGCACTGCTATCAGACGATTAATATGGTGGTTTACTAACCAGAGGCTACAAGTTGATGAAAGTTGCAGATAAAAAGGTTGTTCAGCTGCATTACACCCTGAAAAATAAAGCCGGGGAACTGCTGGATAGCTCTGAAGGTCAAGAGCCTCTGGCTTATCTCCACGGTTTGGGCAATATTGTTGAAGGGTTGGAGAAAGCGCTGACAGGTAAGCAGGCTGGCGATAAGCTGGAGGTAAATGTAGAAGCTGCAGAGGCTTACGGTGAATATGATGAGAGCCTGGTTCAGCCTGTACCACGCTCTGAATTTGGTGACCACCCGGTTGAAGTGGGTAGCCAGTTTCATGCTGATACAGCCATTGGTCCTCGTATTGTTACCGTCACTGCGATAGAGGGTGATGATGTTGTTATTGATGCAAACCATGCACTGGCTGGTGAAGACTTAAACTTCAATGTTGAAGTGGTTGATGTACGTGATGCTACTGAAGAAGAGCTGGATCACGGCCATGTACACGGACCTGGTGGACATGAGCACTGAGTGACTGCCAAGGCTGGTCACCCCAGCCTTTTTTAATTATGCCTTTTTGCCACCAGTCATCATTGTCTGGAAGACCATTTTATTATTACTTCTTATTCAGTAATTTCTGCTAATTGGCATCCTATCCTTCCCTGAGATCTCTTTCATGTTTTCTGATTTATCCCTTAATGAGCGCCTGCTAAAAGTGTTGACTGAGCTGAAGTTCACAGAACCGACGCCAGTACAGCAAAAAACCATACCGAGTGCCTTGCAAGGAAAGGATTTGCAGGTAGGAGCTGAAACTGGCAGCGGTAAAACAGCCGCTTTTTTATTGCCTGTTTTGCAACGACTGCATGAACAACCAGCACCCCGTTCAGGTACCAGGGTTCTGGTGCTGGTTCCAACACGGGAGTTGGCTCGACAGGTTCAAAAACAGTGTGAGGTTTTGGCTCGTTATACCTATGTAAAATCGGGTGTCATTACTGGTGGTGATAGTTTTAAATTCCAGGCGGCCAGCCTACGTAAAAATCCTGAAATTGTGATTGCCACCCCGGGTCGTTTGCTTGAGCACCTTGAGCGGGGAACTGCTGATTTAAAAGATTTGGAAGTACTGGTATTGGATGAAGCAGACCGAATGCTTGATATGGGCTTCAGTGAGGATGTTCTTACTATAGCGGATTCTTGCTGCCCTGAGCTGCAAACCCTGCTGTTTTCAGCCACTATGGAACAGCGTGGCCTTAAGGTTGTTATCGATAAAGTTCTTAAAGAGCCAGAAGTGATTACTTTGAATAGTGCCAGGGATAAGCACAGCAATATCACTCAGCAGATTATTCTGGCAGATGACCTGGCTCATAAAGAGAAGTTGTTGGCCTGGCTATTGAAAAATGAGACCTATACCAAGGCGGTAGTATTCACTAATACCCGGGTTCAGGCCGACAAACTGGGGGGGTGGCTCCGTTACAATAAACTGAAAGCGGGCACCTTGCACGGTGATATGACCCAGGATGAGCGTAATCAGATGATGAGCCATCTGCGAGAAGGCCGTATTAATGTGCTGGTAGCCACTGATGTCGCTGCCAGGGGGCTGGATGTTAAAGGGGTAGGGCTGGTTATCAACCTGGATATGGCCCGCAGCGGTGATGATTATGTACACCGTATTGGCCGCACAGGGCGTGCTGGTGAGCAGGGGCTGGCTATCACATTTATCAGCTCGCCGGAATGGAACCTGATGGCCAGTATTGAGCGCTATCTCAAGGTTAAATTTGAGCGCCGCATTATTAAAGGGCTGGAAGGCAATTATAAAGGGCCGAAGAAGCTTAAGGCATCTGGCAAAGCAGCCAGCCGTAAGAAGAAACCTGCCGGAAAAGCTAAAAAACTGGCTGAAAATGCAGGGAAGCAGCGCCATCGGGATAAAAAGAATATTGGTAAGAGGCGTGCTCCGGTGAAAAATAAGGAATCAATTCAAGGGGTTGAAACAGGGTTTGAGCCGCTGATGAGAAAGAAATAACTAACTATTTGGGTTTTTATTCTATTTTTATTATGGACTTCTTTTTGATAAAGAAGTCTTTTTTTGTTGTTTTCTTTTTTGAACCTGTTCTGTTTTTTATTGTCTGTTATTTACTGATTATTTATAGCTCAATTAAAATTAATATAATTGATGGAGTTTGTATGTTTGAATTTTGGTCTAATAAAATACCAAAGCATGCTTTTTTGTTGGTGGCCCTGATTCCATCAATTTCTATTGCTCAGCCTGCAGTTGAAGTCGTTCAACAGTTATGGAGTCAGAGTTGGAAAGATTCTGAGCCATCAATAAATTATCCAATGACAGAAAGTTTGTCTAGTTTGTTGAATAATAAAGATGTTGAAACTTTTAATGGTGACTCTTTATTTAATGTTATTGTTTCCACAATGTGGAAGGCTAAGCGTACACTAAGCCAACTAAATGTTCAGCAGCCTTTTAACCCAATTCAACAAAGCGATGGACGGGTTTTATACGAAGGTGACCGTAGAGAGTTGGACTCTTGCATGGGGATTTTTAGGGCAATAGATGAGCTTATTAGTGATTATGTTAACAATACTGATCCATATGAAAATGATAAAGCACGCTCTATAGAGCCTTTTTTCTATCTGCACTTTACAGGGCAGAACTCCAAAGGAAAACCAGAGCACCGTTTAGTGGCGGTGATAGTTTCTCAGGAAAATGTTTATTATTTTTTACCAGGGCGTGACATTCCTAGTCAACCTGATTTCGTTTCAGGTCTGCTTGATGCCTTGACCCAGTCTACGGTACAGCATACTGCGCAAACGGCCATTTTTTTACGTGATGTATCTGTTGTGAAAACGCCTTGGGTTGGATTTGAACAGAATTATGCGCTTTGGTTTCCTCTTATCGAGCATCAATTTAATCCTGGAACTATGAAGATTAAGGTGATGTTGGTTAAACACTTACCGGAAGGATTGCAGGGCAATAGTTCAGATAAGCCTTTTCATCCTAAAGACAAGGGGCAGATATTAGGTGCTACTGGAGGGAAGGCTAGTACTGCTGCTGATATGATCCAGGCAAGACTTAGGAAATTTGACTCTGGTATCTCAGGTGCTCAAAGCAAAACAACTGATGGAGTGCAGTATACTGGTAATAACCTGAATTCAGGTAGTCATGGTCTTGCTAAGGATCAGACTGAGGTTGCCAAAGCACGACTTGAGAGATCGGGAGCTAGTCATGAGCAGGTTAGTAGCTCACCGTATTTGGAAGATCTGCCAGTGCCTGAAGAATTAACACCGCAGGAAGGGGGGCTGAAATTGGATACTACCCAAAGGTCTGAGGTGATACCGGCAGAGATTTCTTTAGAGCAGAATATGAGATTTGAACTGCAAGCTTATGGAATTGGTGATGAGCAAATAGATATTATAATGTCATTACCCGACAGAGACAGACAGTTCAAGGAAATTACAGGCTATTTGCCGAGTAAATAAATGATGAAAGCCATTTACAGATCTGTAAATGGCTTTTTTAATGAGTAACTACATCACCCGCATTCCAGGCTCAGCCCCTTCATGGGGTTCCAGAATCCAGAGGTCTTTGCCACCTGGGCCAGCAGCCAGAACCATACCTTCACTCATGCCAAATTTCATTTTGCGTGGTTTCAGGTTGGCTACCATCACCGTATGTTTACCGATCAGAGCTTCTGGACTGTAAGCGGATTTAATACCGGCAAACACATTGCGGGTTTCACCGCCTAGATCCAGGGTAAGGCGCAATAATTTAGCGGCACCCTCAACCAGTTCTGCGTTGGCAATTTTAGCAATTCGCAGGTCTACCTTGGCAAAATCATTGAACTCAATTTCGTCAGCGATCGGCTCTTTGCTTAACCAGCTGTTCTCTGCCTGCTCTTCAGGTTTGTCTTGATTCATTTGCGCCAGCACCTCCTTGCTTGCTTCGATCATGGCATTGACTTTATCTGCTTCAACACGGGTCATCAGTGGTTTGAACTTATTGATCGCATGATCCAGCAACAAAGTTTGGCTATCGTGCCAGCAGAGAGGCTCGATATTCAAAAAGACTTCGGTTTTTTCCGCCATAGCGGGCAGAACTGGCTTCAGATAAATCATCAACAAACGGAACAGATTAATACCGGCGCTGCAAATATCATGCAGTTCCTGATCCTTGCCTTCTTCTTTGGCGACAACCCAGGGCTTCACCTCATCAATCCAGGCGTTGGCCTGGTCTGCCAGTGCCATGATTTCGCGCATGGCTTTGCTGAACTCACGTTCTTCGTAAAGTGCCGCTATTTTTTCACCGGCTTGCTGGAAGGCGTCTGTCAGTGGCTGGGCAATATTGTTGGCTGATAATCTGCCATCAAAACGTTTTTTGATAAAACCGGCGCAGCGGCTGGCAATGTTAACAACCTTGCCCACCAGATCGGAGTTTACCCGCTGGGTAAAGTCTTCGGTATTGAGATCCAGGTCGTCAATTCGGCTGGACAGCTTGGCCGCGTAATAATAACGCAGGTACTCCGGATTGAGGTGATCCAGGTAAGTCCTGGCGGTAATAAAGGTGCCGCGGGATTTGGACATCTTCTCACCGTTAATGGTCAGATAACCGTGGACACTGACTTTGGTTGGTGTGCGGTAGTTGGCACCGGACAGCATGGCAGGCCAGAACAGGCAGTGGAAGTTAACAATATCTTTACCGATAAAGTGATGGACTTCACAGTCACTGTCTTTTTTCCAGTACTCGTCAAAGTTCAGGTCGTCACGTCGTTGACACAGGTTTTCAAAACTGGCCATATAGCCGATAGGGGCGTCCAGCCAGACGTAGAAATATTTACCGGGTTCGCCGGGTATTTCAAAACCAAAATAAGGGGCATCCCGGGAGATATCCCAATCCTGAAGCCCTGTATCGAGCCATTCGGCCAGTTTATTGGCAATTTCTTCCTGAATGGTGCCAGAGCGGGTCCACTCTTTTAGAAAACCATCGAAATCAGACAGTTTGAAGAAAAAGTGCTCGCTGTCTTTTTCTACAGGTGTTGCGCCAGATATGGCAGAGCGGGCATTTTTCAGTTCTGCTGGAGAGTAAGTGGCACCACATTTTTCACAGTTATCGCCGTACTGGTCATCTGTGCCACATTTAGGGCAGGTACCTTTGATGTATCGATCTGCCAGAAACATCTGTTTTTCAGGGTCAAAAGCCTGAACAATGGTACGACTGGCAATATGCCCTTTTTCTTTCAGGGCAAGGTAGATGGCTTCGGACAGTTTGCGATTTTCGTCTGAGTGGGTGGAATGATAGTTATCGAACTCAACGTAAAAGTCACCAAAGTCGCGAATGCGCTCTTTGTTAATCAACGCAACAGATTCTTCCGGGCTGATACCCTGTTTTTCAGCATGAAGGCTGATAGCGGTGCCATGGGCATCGTCTGCACATACGTATGTACATTTGTTGCCGAACAACTTTTGAAAGCGAGCCCAGATGTCTGTCTGGATATATTCGACCAGGTGACCCATGTGTAATGGCCCATTGGCATAAGGCAAGGCGCTGGTCACAAGTATCTTGCGTTGACTCATTTGGCTTTGTGTCTACCGGTAAGTGTGAAAAAACAGATAAACACCCATTATACTGAAATTTACAGGTTGGCGTATGGCGATTCACCACGTTGATGAGTAATGGCTGTATAGAAATGTATCTATATGAGATTTAATACTGCTGCTCATGCTATAGCATGAGTTTAGAAACTGATAGAATACCGCCGCGAGTTCTTCTTGCCATGATCGCTTGCTATTACAACGTAGTAATGCATCTTCTTTATGGCTTATTGTTATTGTGAAGGTTTTTGTTAGTTGTATACACACTGTAATTGACAACGTTCGTGTACTGGCTGACAGATGTGCTGATATTTACGAAATTTCAGGCTAAACCTTGTCTGTTTTTTTAAGCAGCTAGAGGTCTTGTCCTGACGGGTTTCCAGCCTCTTTATTTTATCTTGAGCAAACAAATCTGGCGTAGAAGGGGCTCTCATGATTACAATGGACCGTTATGCAAGCGTGTCCTTTACTCATTGTATTGAGCCCGGCTGGGCTGCAAACTCTCTCGCCCAGAATTTAGGCTCGCTTCGGTAGTCATGCAGGGAATTTCCTGCACTGACTAGTGTGCAGCATCTAGACCAGAACCGGGAAGGCAGGTATTGTTGAGTTTATGACAGACGAGGATCAGAAGCGTTATATTCGCCAGCGCAATGCAGGTGCATTGCCTTGGGAGCTTGAGCAGACGGAACTGTCGGGAGCTGAACATCCCATTTTCAGTCAAGAGCAGCCGACCGTCGCTCACCATGACGGTGCCAGGGTACAGCCCTTGCCAAAAGACTTTGCGCCAGATCCGGTTTATGTCGAATTTCTGGAGCAGCACCATGGTATTCCGGGTGAATTTACTTTGGGGCAGTTGGCGGAATTCAAGCTTTACTGGCTTGAAACCGGCGAAGCCAGAAAAGCGTGGCAGAACAAGTTCAAAAACCATGTGATCTATCAATGGAAGCGTAAGCAAAGTGAAACAGGGCAAAGAACTCATCGCACAACGGCTGAAAAACTTACAGACACCAGCTGGGCTGACGACGACTGGTTCGAACAGCTCGACGAATAATTCTCCCTGTACAGATAAAGCAAAACAGGTGCCGGTTGGGCGGGAGCTGGAACAGGCAATAAATTCCCTGTTTACCTTGCTTGAAGATGCCTATCCGCTGAAGTTTAAAAGGGCGTTTCCAACCCATGAAGACCAGATCCGCGCCAAGCGGGTCTGGAAAAGTGCGTTAAAGGAGTTCAACCCTCGTCGTATATGGATGGCCGGCAAAAAAGCCCTCGATTCATCAAAATTTTTTCCAGATCTTAGTGATATCCGAGAGCTCTGTAAGTTACGTTATGATGAGCTGGGATTAAGGGAGCCACTTCAGGCGTATTACGAAGCCTGCCATGCACCGAAGCAAACCCGTGATTATTGCTGGTCCCATTTGGCTGTTTATTTGGCTGCCAAGGAAACAGGCTGGCTGACCTTGCAAAGTCAAGAGCAGCGAATAGCTTTTCCGATATTTGAACGGAACTATGAGATTATTTGTAATCGGGTTCTTGACGGTGAGGATTTGGAAGCGACTGTTTATAAGGGACTGGAGGACAGTCGTACCAAAGAGCTGAGTCGCCAAGCGGAAGAAATTGCCGACCAGGCTCAGCGTCAATTGATGACCAAACAAGGTATTGACCCCGATTGTGGAAAAGCTGCATTAGAGAAGCTAAGAAAAACGCTGAAAACTTGAACCTTGTTGCTACTTCATTATCCTTACACCCACCTTTTATTAGCCATACTCACTATCGTCTTCCTGCTAGTCTGTTTTAATCAGCTCTTTTGCTGGAAGGTTGTGTTAATCGGATAGTGAGTATGTGTTGTTCTTAGAGGCTGTTTGAAAAATAGCGCCCGTAGCGAGGATTGTAGAACATTGAGGATAAAAATTTGGTTTTATGAGGTGAATAGTGGTTCTATTTGCCGAATAAAAGCAGATTTTTAGACCAATTTACTAGGACCGCAGTAGGGCAGTCTATTTTCAAACAGCCTCTTACGTTTAATGCTTTTATTGATCCATGCATTAGACTTTTAGCCTTTCCCTGTTCAGGAGTAAGCTTATATGAGCAACCCCAGCCGGGCGGATGTGGAAGCCGCAATACGGTCTTATCAGGATCCTTATCTTAAAAAGGATTTGCTGGCCGCTGAGTGTATAGATTCCTTCGTAATAGAGGGTGGGCAGGTGCGAGTTTCTGCCACTCTGGGTTATCCCGCAGATGGTCTTTGTGCAGGGATTGCCCAGATGTTGACCAGCAAGATTGAAGATGTGGCTGGTGTAACACAGGTTGATGTTCAGGTCGGCTGGCAGGTGACTGCGGGACCTGTTCAGGGACAGTTGGAAGCCATGGCAGGGGTAAAGAACATTATTGCTGTTGCTTCAGGCAAGGGCGGTGTTGGTAAATCCACAACGGCTGCTAACCTGGCGCTGGCACTGTCTGCAGAAGGTGCCCGAGTGGGCATTCTTGATGCTGATATTTATGGTCCCAGTATGGGGCAGATGTTCGGCATTGCTGATGGTCAACGTCCAGAGGTAAAGAATGAGCAATTCTTTATTCCTATGGAAGCGCATGGTATTCAGTTAATGTCCATGGCCTTTCTGGTTACTGAAGATACCCCGGTGGTTTGGCGTGGGCCGATGGTGAGTGGTGCGCTTCAGCAGTTACTGACTCAGACTGTCTGGAATGAGCTGGATTATCTGGTAATTGATATGCCACCAGGGACCGGTGATATTCAGTTAACTCTGGCTCAAAAGGTACCAGTGACTGGCAGTGTGGTTGTTACTACACCCCAGGATTTGGCATTGATTGATGCCAAAAAGGGGATAGAGATGTTCCGCAAGGTTGATATTCCTGTTTTGGGTGTTATTGAGAATATGGCGGTGCATATCTGTTCGAACTGTGGCCATACAGAGCATCTGTTCGGTGAAGGAGGTGGTAGCCGTATGGCCGAGATGTACAATGTCGATCTGCTGGGTTCACTTCCCTTATCCATGATGATCAGGGAGCAGGCTGATAGCGGAAAACCAACGGTTATTGCAGAACCTGAGTCTCAGATAACGATGATTTATCGTGATATGGCGCGCCATCTTTCTGCGGAACTGTCCTTACGAAATATGAGCCAGCCCGTGGCTCCGACTATTTCAATTAGCAACGATTAATAGACTGATTCACAAACAGTTTAGAATGCTTGGGCTTTTTGGCGAATTTTTTCTAAAAAGGCTGTAAGTTGCGGCTGTTTGGCTTTATCCATACTGTATAGGGCATGCCACTGGATCTCAGATGCTTTCGTGCATGCTCTTAACATCAGTTTAAGCATACGTTTTGGCGGGTTGCCAATTAATGCCATGCGCAGGCGAGAAGCTCCCTGGGTGGTAATAATCATGATCTTTCGAATATTGGTCAGTTTGGGTTTGTGTCCATCTGGGCCAAATTCGGCTACCACACCAGGTAGCCAAACCCTGTCAAACCACCCTTTTAAGATAGCGGGCTGGCCCATCCACCAGGTGGGGTAAACTAAAACTAATGCTTCGGCCCATTGCAACTGTTCCACATACTGTTTAATTCCTTCGGTGTTGTTTGCGCTCATATAGCTTTTTCGTTCGGCCTCTGACATTTCTGCCCGAAAATTATCTTTATAGAGATCCAGGTTTTTGACCTGATGACCTTTTTCCATTAGCTCTGAGCAAACCAGTTGATTGATACTGGAGGAAAAACTGGATGGGTCTGGATGAGCGTAAACAACGAGTACGTTCATTAAGGCATTGACCTGTGTTAATAAGTTAGAATGATAATAACAAAAACTGACTATAGAGCTGGCGATGAGACTTTGCGACCAAGATATTGAAAACTACCTTGATACCGGAAAAATTGTAATAGAACCAAGGCCTGAGCCTGGGCGGATTAGCGGAGTTAGTGTTGATCTGACATTAGGCAATAGTTTTAGAGTCTTTAATGATCATGCTGCCCCTTACGTTGATCTCAGTGGTTCTCGAGAAACCATTAACACTGTACTTGATTCTGTGATGAGTAAAGAAATCATCCTTGATAAAGGGGATGCTTTCTTTCTACACCCAGGGGAGTTGGCTTTAGCTGTAACCCGGGAGGTTATTACCCTGCCAGATGATCTTGTAGGCTGGTTGGATGGGCGTTCATCTCTTGCGAGGCTAGGGCTGATGGTACATGTTACTGCGCATCGAATAGACCCTGGCTGGAGCGGCCAGATTGTTCTGGAGTTTTTTAATGGTGGCAAGCTGCCAGTTGCCTTGCGGCCTGATATGTGTATTGGTGCGATTAATTTTGAAGTAATGAGTGGTCCTGCACAGCGGCCCTATAATAAACGTGTCAATGCAAAGTATCGTGACCAGAGTAGTGCTGTCGCCAGTCGTATCGCAGAAGAGCATTGATTCCCCGAAAAGTGCTATTATCATTAGCAAGCTGGCGGCTCGGTTTTCCGTGATGGCCTGTGCAATAACCCGTGCTTGATCTGGGTCAACATAACGGTTTGCCGCAATGGGTCATACTGGCCTTAAGAGGCATAAATGTCCATGGAAGACTGCTGGAGGCTATGACGATGAGTAATGACAACCCACTGCTGTCTATCACTGCTGAAGAAGTTATGACGAAGCAGGTAGTCACTGTCCCATACGACTGGTCTGTAGACCGGCTTGCGCGTTTTCTAACCGATAAATCTATTTCAGGGGCACCTGTCGTCGATGAGGCCGGGCAGGTGGTAGGGGTCGTTACTCTATCAGATATTGTCCGCCAGACAGGCAGTGGCACTGTTGATATGGCCCGTCGAGATGATGATTTTTATCAAAGAATGCATGATGCGCATCTTTCTGGTGAAGACCAGCGAGCATTTCATGAAGCTGTTGATCAGTCGGTACTAATTAATGACATTATGACACCTGTTGTCTTTGAAGTAGCTAATAATACACCACTGCATCAGGTGGCAGATGCTATGGTGTCAGGGCGAATTCATCGAGTGCTTGTGACTGATAAGAGAAAAATGAAGGGTATTATTACCTCACTGGATATTTTAAAAGTGATGATTCAGTAATAAAAAAAAGCCGCTATGGTTATAGCGGCTTTTCTAAGATTAAGCACAATTGGTTAGTGCATAATCATTATTTCTGCTCTACGGTTTTTCATACGATTTTCATCAGATGTATTGGGGTAAAGAGGTTCGCTTTCTCCCTTACCTCTGACTTTTATCTTGCTCTCCTTAATGCCCATTTGCATCAGGTAAGCTTTAACTGAATCGGCTCTTCTAACAGAAAGGCCCTGGTTGAATTCAGTTGAACCTATGTCGCAGGTGTGTCCTACGATAGTAAATGATGCGTCATGTCTTCCTTCCAGGAATTTGTTGAGCATCGCCTTGTTAGAGCTTTTTAAAGTAGCAGAGTTGAAGTTGAAGTAAACTCTGGAGGCATCATCAGCCTCTGGCTGAGGAAAGACATCAGATCCAGTTCTGTTGTCTGCTGTGGCACATGCCAGTCCAGAAATTAAGGCGCCTGCTGCTAAAGAAACACCGCCTGTTGCAAGGCTGTGGGCAGCTCCAGGTATTCCCCATACTGCACCGCCTACCATGGCACACTTACCCCAGTCTTTAGTGTTTTTAGTTGAGCCGGTTGTAGAACAGCCAGAAAGTAATAGAAGTGATAAAGCCAAAAATGGAAGGCTTAATTTCCTTGCGATCATGGTACATCTCCATCCATGGAAAGTTTACTGAAAGCTTGCTATCGAGTGCTGGTTTCCGTTGATTTTCTCCACTTACAGTCACCAGTACTGCATAAGATGCAAGCGGCTTTCCCATGAGTATAGACACAGATATTTCTGCTTTGCCTAATAAATTCCGCCATGACACTTTTTTGACATAACTTATGCAGCATTTGTTGGAAAATTAATAGGTTATCGAGAGGCTGCATTTCATAATGAAATATCAGCGCTCTCTCACGTATTCTTTTGATATTAATTTGACATTGCCGCTTTGCTTAAAAGAGATGCTAATCAAGTCAAAAGACCGGCGTTCCGCCCTTTAGTTTCATTGATTGAACACGCATACGACGTTTTAAGTCCTGCCGAAGGGTATACATAACAGCGAGGGCAAGGAAAATATTGGATAAGGGCAGGGCCAGCCATACACCCGTTACACCCAGCCATTCAGGCAGAATGATAAGCAGTGGGATCTGAACAAGCATATTGCCCATTGTTATCCATGTTGCCGTTTTTGCCTTGGCGAGAGCCTGAAAATAGGCAGCTGCCACGACAATAAAACCATCAAGATACATGGTAAAAAGATGGAGGCGCAGCCCCAGAGCCGTTTCTTTTATTAACGGGGGGTTATCATAGTCAAATACTGATGCGATATTTTCTGGCCATAGATTAATAATGGCGACGGTAACCAAGCCTATAACCAAAGCTGTACCAGCTCCTAGCTTGATGGCGGTATAAATATTTTGATTGTTTCTTGAACCTTTATTAAAGCTGACGATAGGTTGGATTCCATTGGCAACGCCTTCGGCAACCATGTAGTAGACAGCCTGGATATATCCGACGATGGTAAATGCAGCCAGTGAAAGCACTGAGCCATATTCCAGAAACAGCCGGTTATGGACAGCCAGTACAAAACTCATATAGATAAACATGGTGAGGCTGGGGAAGCCGGTGGTTAGGATCTGCCAGTAGTAATGAAAATTAATACCTATGTGTCTTGGTTTGATTCTTAATCTGGCCTTGGGCCCAAACAGGTAGGCAAGGGACCAGACTGTGGTGATTGTTTGTGCAATAAGGGTGGCAATAGCTGCACCAGCAACACCCTGACTAAAAACCATAATCAGGATGTAGTCCAACGCTATGTTTACCAATGCTCCAGTGGCTATGATTGCTGTTGCCAGGCGAGGACGCTCATCATTTCTTACGACCATTGGAAGTGCTGCACCGGCTGTAGCGACAACGCTGCCGAAGCTGATATAGGTCAGGTAGCTATTTGCCAGCTCCAGTAAATCGCCTTCTGCACCCATCAATGTAAGGGCTGTTCTACCGCCAAGTAGAATACTGATTGTTTGTAAGATACTGATAACGACTATTAATAACAGCGAGTTACCTATTATTGTTTTGGCTTGCTCTTCTTTTCCTTCACCTCTGGAAATCGAACAGTGGGCAGCAGCCCCCATCCCGATCATCATGCCAATACCGATAATGACACCGAAAATGGGCCATGCCAGGTTCATCGCAGCAAGCCCTTCTGTACCAACCACCTGGCCAATAAAAATACCGTCAATGGTGGAATAAAGGCCATTAACCAGCATGCCAGCAATGGCAGGAAAGGCATAATGGCAGAAAAGCCGTTTAACCGGCTGGTTAGCTAGAGAGCTGCTGTTTGAAGAGGATAATGACAGGTCCATAAGTAAGGTTATCCCGAAGAATCGTTACATCTTTGTGGTTTGGGGCTAAGCGTTGGCTTGGTGTTCGTTCTGTGTGTGACTCTTTTCACAATGTTATATATTTTATTTGTTAGTTTAACTAATTATATCCTTAAAAAAATTACAGTTGCTTGCAAACTTCTGTCAGTAAACGTTCCAGGTTTTTATAGTCACTGGTTGTAAGGGCGCTCTGCACTTTTTCAGTCAGTTTCTGGAATACTTTATCGTCCATTGCCATTAACTTGCTACCTTCTGTGGTTAGTTTAATAAGGACTGCCCGTCCATCATCAGGTGCAGAGTGGCGTTGTAGCAGGCCTTTTTTCTCCAGCTTGCTGACCATATTGCTTGCTGATGGTTTTGATACCGAGAGGACTTCTGCAAGATCGGAAAGTCTAGGGTTACCCAGTTCCTTAACCGCATGCAGGTAGTCATACTCATTAAATGAAATTTGCTGAAACTGACTGAAGTTCTCATCAGCACGCCATAGTTTGCTTAAGTGGCGCTCTATTTTGGCCAGTGACTGGCCCAGGGGCTGAGTAGGTGTCATTGGTTATTTTGTTAGCCTGACTAAGTAAATATAAATTTTAGCGTCTGAAATTATAGTAGGCAATAATATTTTGAACTCTTTTTCAGTATATTGTGCTGTTATGTTTTCGCAAAGATTTGAGAGTATGCCTCGAATAATATTAATCTCAGTATTGATGGTGATGGCTTGTGTAAACATACTTTTCGATTTCCTACGCTACGCCAGCTTTTCAGATATGCACACAAATGTTGTAGTTTCTGCCTTACTTGCAGGTTTCGCAACGGGCTTTCCCGCTGGTATTGCTTTTTTAATATCGGCAAAAACACGCTTTACACTGGCTGGCATCAATATCTATCTTGCTGCATCTGATTTTGTGCTTGGGTTAGGGCTGCTGGTTTGGTTCTATTTATTGTTTATACGTGAGCGTCCCGAGTACTATGAGGGTGCATCACATATGTATGTTGCAACTTGGCCTGTATTACTTGGCGTAATTGCAATAGCTCTTTATTTAAGCTGTTTGTTGGCTCAAAGCACGCATTGGGTAATCAAACATAACAAGGTGCTGTAGTCGCTGCGCTAGGACCTCCGTTCCGCTTTGCTTCACTATGGCCCCTAGGCACGGCGTTATGTAGGTCATCCATGTAATAGGAGAAACAGTGAGTATTAGAACTATAGGCACAGTAATAGCCTTTCTATTTGTTTTTTTAGGCTTGTTATCTTTGGTTGGTGATGTGGCTGCAAGTGAATTTTACGGGTGTTTGGCATTGGGAGCTTTTGCGGGACTTTTTGCTTATATGAAGCTTCCAAACACAAAAATATTAGACAAAGGTAAGTAGCTACGGCTGCATAACAAGTGCCGGCTGTAGCAGGCGTTATGTGTCATTAGAAGTGAAAGGTAAAATGGAAGTTTTTGAGTACTACCCACCTACTGATAAAGAGATTGAAGAAGCCCAAGAAAAGCTTGGAGTGGCTTTTCCAGATGATTATATTTCTTTCATAAAATCTGGCTATGATCTTGGAGATACTCCCATGGAGGCTTTAGAAATAAATAGCCGAGAGAGTCATGTTGATATATTTGAAGTGATAGTAAGTGCCCGTGAATACTATGGTCTTCCATCAAACCTACTGCCAATTTCTGAAGATAATTCTGATTACTATTGCCTAAATAGTATCGGAGAGGTTGTATTTTGGTCTCCCAATGGTATTACCAATGAAAAGTGGCCAAATGTAGATGTTTGGCGAAAACAAATGATCGCTGAGAGAAGCGAATAAGATTGTACATTACAAATGCAAGCAACACTGGATCTTAGGGAGTTGGATCGTCTAATTGTATGCTTCGATCGTTGCTGCAAGAGTTATAACTCTTAAGCTATGAAGAAACTTCCATTAAACGCAACAAAAGAAGACTTAATTGCCGCAGTAGAAGACTGGGTAGATTTACTTGTGGGCAAAAGGTATCAAAAAGCACTGGATTATATTTATCCTATGTCTTATCCAGAATGGGGTGCTGAGTATCTAGAAAACTGGATTAAAAATTACGGGTTTGATCAGCCGCTTAAAGATGGTAGTACGGTTGAAATAACACCAAGAAATGAAGCAAAGGGTAGACAATGCAACAGGGTATTTGAGGCCAGTGACCCACAAATCGATGAGAGTACTGGTCTTGAGTTAGTGGCTATGATTTTCTACGACGTTCCTCTAGACGGACAATGGAGTGATCTTACAGTGCAATTTAATGTATGTAAGTTTGAAAACAATCTAGTACTTGATATGCAAGGGTTTAACGTAATGTAAGAGCGTCAGCTAGACGCTCAATATGACGCTGTAACAATCGCCGCGAAGCTATGCTCACAAAGTAATATAATTGTTTATTCGATAACTACATTTGTTTTTTTGACCCGAATCAAAAGTTTATCTGATTAAGGATTAGTACGCTATATCTTGAGAAAGTGTAGCGCTATATTAAGATGTATTATTTATGCATCTTAATGTGGGTGATAAGCTATGTTCTGTATTCAATGCGAACAAACCATTCGAACTCCTGCGGGTAATGGTTGTGCCTATGCCCGTGGTATGTGTGGCAAAAATGCAGAAACCTCTGATTTACAGGATGTATTGATTTACATGCTTCAGGGCGTATCGGCCTATGCTTTGGTTGCCAGGGATGAAGGCATTATCAACCAGAATCTTGATGCCTTTGTTCCCCGGGCATTTTTTGCCACATTGACCAATGTGAATTTTGATGACAGTAGGATTATACAGCTAGCACGGGAAGCGGAGCAGGCTCGAGACTGGTTTCGTAATGCCTATGAAAATAAATGTTTCGCTGATAATCGCCAGCCTGAGGTTCTCGCTGGCCCTGCCCTGTTTTCACTGGCCGAAGATAAAACAGGCCTATTACTCCAGGCACCAGAGCTATTACCTAATAGAGGCAAGGAAAAAGTTAACGACGATGTTATAGGTTTGCGCCTGCTCAATCTTTATGGCCTTAAAGGTGCAGCTGCTTATATGGAACATGCTCGGGTACTCGGTGAGTGGGATGATTCAATCTCTGCGGAGTTCCACAAGCATATGGCCTGGCTGGGTTCTGATCCGGATGATATGCAGGCACTACTTGATAATGCCATGGCCATAGGGTTATTGAATTACCGCATTATGGAAATGCTGGACAGAGGTGAAACGATGACCTTTGGTCATCCAGCACCAACCCGGGTAAATACTCGACCGGTGGCAGGGAAAGCGATTCTTGTTTCTGGTCACGACTTGATTGACCTTGAGCATATTCTTGAGCAAACCATGGGCAAGGGTATTAATATTTATACCAATGGCGAAATGCTACCAGCCCATGCCTATCCTCAGTTGAATAAATACCCTCATCTGGTGGGTAACTATGGTAGCGCCTGGCAAAATCAACAGCGTGAGTTTGCAGAGTTTCCGGGTGCTATTGTTATGACATCAAACTGTATTATTGACCCCAATGTGGGTAATTATGGTGACCGGATATTTACTCGCAATATTGTCGGCTGGCCAGGTGTTCAACATCTTGAAGGTCATGATTTTACCCAGGTTATTGAAAAGGCATTGGCCCTACCGGGTTTTGAAAGGGATGAAATACCTCATTACATCACCACCGGTTTTGCCCGTAATGCCTTGATGGAAGCCGCGCCTGCGGTTATAGAAAAAGTAAAATCCGGTGATATTAAACACTTTTTCCTGATTGGTGGTTGCGATGGCGACAAGGCGGAGAGGACGTATTTCAGGGATATGGCAGAATCAGTACCGCAGGATAGTCTTATCCTGACTTTGGCCTGTGGCAAATATAAATTTAATAAACTGGATTTTGGCGAAATAGATGGTATTCCGCGTCTGTTGGATGTTGGTCAGTGTAACGATGCTTATTCTGCAATCCAGTTGGCGTTGGCACTGGCATCGGAGTTTGAATGTGGCGTTAATGAATTGCCCCTGACACTGGTGCTCTCATGGTTTGAGCAGAAAGCAATAGTCATTCTTTTAACATTACTGGCGCTGGGTGTGAAAAATATTTACACGGGTCCCACGGCTCCGGCTTTTCTAACCGATAATCTGCTGGCTATTTTGACTGACCAATTCCAGCTAAAACTGACCTCTACTGTTGAAAATGATCTAAAACAGATTCTGCAAGCTGCCTGAGTTTAGAGTGGGCTTAAGCCCGCTCTCTTATCGGAAAAACAATCATGACTATTGCTGAACAATCAATGCAGTTGCTGGAGGCCAGTCGCTGGAATAAAGAGCGGGTTAAGCTGGTTTGTACGGGAATAAATGAAGAGACCCATAATGTCCATACCTACTACTTTCAATCTGAGCCGCCAGTAGTATTTTATTTTAAGCCTGGTCAGTTTGTGACCATCGAAATTCCAATGGGAAGTGAAACCGTTTATCGCAGTTATACCGTTAGCTCTTCACCGTCGCGCCCACACAGGTTGGCTCTGACTGTAAAGAAGATTCCTGGTGGTAAGGCATCCAACTGGCTGGCCGACCATTTGCATGTGGGGGGGGATCTTTGGGCTACAGGCCCCTCGGGGAATTTTAATCTGGTTGATATTCCCGCAGATAAATACCTTTTCCTCAGTGCCGGCAGTGGCATCACTCCCATGATGGCTATGACTCGCTGGTTAGTGGATATTGGCAGTGATGTCGATATTTGTTTTATCCATAGCGCCCGTTCTGAGCAAGACATTATTTTTAAAGATGAACTGCTGTTTTTATCAGAACAGAACACTAATTTTAAATCGCACTTTATTCTGGAAGAAACCAGTAACCTTAGCCCATTTGATGGGCGTATCAACTCAGAGCTCTTGCAACAGCTTGCTGCTGATCTTCATGATAGAACGTTGTTTGTGTGCGGCCCTGCACCGTATATGGATTCAATACGGAAAATGGTTGATGCGGCTGACTTTGATATGAGCCGGTTTCATATGGAGAGCTATAACTCGCCAGAAACAGGAAAGGCTCAGCCGATGTCAGATCAAAATGCAAGTCCAACTACTCGGTCTGTTCAATTATCCTATGCAGGAGATGTTATCGAAGTTTCTCCTGATGAGCTGATTCTGGATGCCCTTGAAAAATCGGGTAATCCTCAACCATCAGCTTGTCGGGCTGGTGTGTGCGGGGCTTGCAAAGTCCAGGCTCTTCAAGGTGAAGTAGATAGCAGTAGCCAGCTGACCTTGACTGAAGAGGAAGTAGCGGAAGGTTATTTTTTATCTTGCTGTAGCAAGGCTAAAACGGACCTTCAACTTGCGGTTTGATTGCGTTGGTAAAAGTGTACCGGTTTTATCCGGTACACTGGAATACACTGTTAGTTATGCGCATGAAGCTCTTCGTTCAAGGCAATCGCGGACTTATTTGTCAGACACTCAATAGCACCCGTTAATGAGTTACGGCGAAACAGTAGATCCGATTTACCAGATAGCTCGCCTGCTTTAATTGTTTCAACCGGTTGGCGCTTATCGTCGAGAATTTGCACCTTGCTGCCTGCGGTAAGATAGAGACCCGCTTCAATAGTGCAACGGTCTCCCAATGGGATACCTAATCCGGCATTGGCGCCAATCAGACAGTTTTTACCGACAGAAATAATAATGTTGTTGCCACCTGAGAGCGTGCCCATGGTGCTACAGCCACCACCGAGATCTGAGCCTTCGCCAATCATGACGCCAGCGGAAACCCGGCCCTCAACCATACTTTTTCCTTCAGTACCGGCATTAAAGTTAATAAAACCTTCGTGCATAATGGTGGTTCCTTCACCCACATAAGCACCGAGGCGAACTCTGGCAGTATGCGCAATTCGTACACCGGATGGCACTACGTAATCGGTCATTTTAGGGAACTTGTCGACACTGTTGACTGACAGCAACCGGCCTTCAGCACGGGCTTTCAGTTGACGAGCGGGTAACTCTTCCAGGTCAATGGCTCCTTCGTTTGTCCAGGCCACATTTGGCAAAAGAGGAAAGACTCCCTGAAGGTTAACCTGATGAGGTTTAACCAGCCGGTGAGACAGTAGTTGAAGCTTTAGATAAGCCTCAGGGGTTGAGCTTGGAACATCATCCGTTTCCAGTATGGTAATTAACCGGGGCTGTTCGCTGACTTCGAGTACTTTCATATCCTCTGCAAGCTGCACTTCATTTTTGGTTTCAAACAGCTCTTCGAGTGCGTGGCATGTTGCACTGTCCAGTTCAATAAAAGCATTGCCACCCTTGTACTTAACGATGCTGGTGATACTTTCCAGCAGGCTGGCATCAGGATTTAGGATAGGTCGGGGGTAGAAAACCTCCAGCCACTGCCCCTTGTTGTTGAGGGTACCGGTACCAATAGCCAGACTGAAGTACGTTTTGCTCATTTAAAGTGTCCTTTTGGAAAAGAGGTTACTGTACAGTGTTGTATTGAAGCCAAGAACCGGTTCATCGCCCAAGTCTAGCAAGGGTCTTTTGATAATAGCCGGTTGGTCAAGCATTAGCTGAATAGCTGACTCTTTTGTTATTGAGGCTTTTTGATCCTCAGGCAGGTTGCGCCATGTGGTTCCCCGTTTGTTAACCAGCTGTTCCCAGCCAATTTTGTCCACCCAACTGCGTAATTGCACCTCTTCCAGCCCCTCTTTACGGTAATCGTGAAAGTGGTGCTCAATGCCTTCATCATTGAGCCAGCGTCTGGCCTTGCGAATGGTATCGCAATTACTAATGCCATATAGGATGATCATGGTTAAATCCTTGTCACAGGACAAACACGTAACTATGCCTTAATCCCAACAGGCTTGCGAGTAGATCTGCCGATTAGAGATGGTTGCACCGGTGTCTGGCTTGAGCTTAATGTAGTAGTTACACCAGTCAAACTTTCTCATCATTTGCAGGAATCAATTTTAAGCTGTTGGATAAGCTGGAACGATAAATGATCAGAGTATGAGATTAAACTGCTAGGTTGTGGCTGCTGTCTGATCAAGGCAGCATAGAGCCAAAATAGCGGGAATGGAGGCGAGGGAATGTCTACTACCGGTAATTGCTGTATGTACAGTAGCAGTGTTGGAACGTGCAGTGATCAGGCAATAAAAGGTAGCCTTTATTGCTTCTGGCATGCTCCAGAAGCTGATAAATCTGGTAGCGATGTACGTGAGAAGCTCGAAGAGAGAGCAAGGACAGGTGTACCAATGGATGGTTTTATCCTGAAAGGCGTTAACCTGGAAAATTTGAATTTAGTTAACCACTACGGTGAACCCTTCAGTTTGACTAACGCTGACCTTAGCCGGGCTAATTTGCATAATGCCCATCTTTATAAGGTCAACTTAAGTGGTAGCCGTTTATTAAAGGCTGATCTGTCCGGAGCCAACCTCCATTGCGCTAATTTATCGGGGTGTAATTTGTTAGGCGTTAACCTGAAAGCCTGTCGTCTTGAGCATGTTGAGTGGGGGGGGCAAATTTGCCAGGCGCTAACGGCCAGGACTATTCAGGGAACAAAAAATCGTGATAAGGCCGTATTGCTTTATGAGGAGGCAGAAGAGGTTGCCAGAAATATCAGGAAGAGTTGCGAAGGGCAGGGATTATTCGATATTGCGGGTGACTTTTTTCATCGGGAAATGGTATTTCGTCGCTATCAATTACCCCGATTCTCTGTTCGAAGACTGGTTTCAAAGATTGTAGATGTTGTCAGTGGTTATGGTGAGAAGCCTATTCGGGTGGTTCTATTTTCTGCACTATTTATTTTACTCTGTTCTGTATTTTATTTTTTGTTTGGTATCAGTGACAGTGGTGTAGTTGTTCAGTTTAATGCTGAGCAGGCCAGTTATTTGAATATTAAAGCCTGGCTTGATTGCTTATATTTTAGTGTTGTGACGTTTACTACGTTAGGGTATGGCGATTTGACGCCATTAGGACCATCACGATTTTTTGCAGCTTTAGAAGCATTTACCGGCAGTTTTTCTCTGGCACTGTTTGTTGTGGTATTTGTGAAAAAAATGACACGCTGAGCATTTTATTTTAAGACTCTAGGGGGATTTTCCCCCCCTGAGAGCCAGCATATCGATGTTAAGTTAAATATGCTTTTGTTTCTTCTGGATCACAGCTAATGGCTGCATGAGGCTGGCCTTGCAACAATTTTTTGAACTGTTCCCTGGCCAGGTGTACCAGTTCTCTATGGTTTCCTCCTTCAATATAAAGGTCTTGAACAGAGTTCAGCTCATCATCCCAGCAAGTGAACATACCATATGCTGTACCAATTGCAGGCACAGCCCCTTGTTCGCAGTCGGGAAATAGTTGTTGAAGTTCTTGTTCAGTGACTAACCTAAGCTGGCGATCTATTTTAGTATTAATCCATCGCAGCATTAATTTATTCATCGAAGGCACAATAGCCATGACGTAGCCACCGGTATCATTCAGTACAACGGCTTTGGTCATGTTTTTAACGGGAATGCATGCTGAGTGTGCCGTATTGAGTGCTCTTTCTGAATAAGGGTGACTGACTACTTCATAATCCACATGATTTTCATTCAGAAACGTTTGTAGTTTCTGGGCGATAGACATGATGATACCTCATCTTTATCTATGTTCCGGCAATAAACTATTGTGTTGATCCTCACAAAATAGGTGCGGCCGGATATATATAAAATAAGACAATGCTTTTAGATCATTATGAAGTTTATATGCAATTACCAGTATGACGAGTATGAGAGGAACCCAGTTTCAGAAAAAAAAATTATAAAATGATTTTTTTTTAGTAGATGAAATTGATGGGCTTGATCATAGAAGCAAGCCCTGCTGATTGAGCCTTGGAGAGGAGGGTGTGCTTTGACATACTAGTGCCGATATAGATTATTTAAAGTGGCTTAAGTGTTTAGGGTTCAATGAAGCGTTAACTGATCCTGTTCTTGGGCTTAATAGGACTTGTGTATGTTATCAAATAAAAAGCTTATTGCGTCAATTGGGGCACTTGGGCTGCCATCTATGGCATTTGCCGGTGAAAATATCCTCAGGGCTACCACAAGCCCAATAGCCTGGGTCTGTATTGTGGTGTTTGTGCTTGCGTATTGTGCAGTGATGGCAGAGGAAAAACTGCATTTACGTAAATCCAAACCGGTTATGCTGGCTGCGGGTATTATTTGGGGACTGATTGCCTGGCTTGCTACGAGTCAAGGCGTTTCTCACCAAGATCTTTCCGCTGCAGTTATGCATGATCTGGAAGAGTATGCAGCTATGTTTCTCTTCTTATTGGTAGCGATGACGTATATAAATGCTATGGAAGAACGGCAGGTTTTCGCTGCACTGCGTAGTTGGTTGATAAGGCGGGGGTATAATTTTAAAAAGTTGTTTTGGGTGACAGGTATTCTCGCATTTTTTATCTCCCCAATAGCGGATAATCTTACCACTGCTTTGTTAATGGGGGCAGTGATTATGTCTGTCGGCGCAGGTCGACCAGGCTTTGTCACACTGGCTATGATTAATGTTGTTGTAGCAGCTAATGCAGGTGGTGCATTCAGTCCTTTTGGCGATATCACTACTTTGATGGTATGGCAGGCTGGAAAGGTTGAGTTTTTCAAATTCTTTTCACTGTTTGTCCCTTCGGTGGTCAATTTCCTTGTACCCGCTGTGATTATGAGTTTCTTCATCGAAAAAGGTTTGCCTGAGGCCCAGAATGATGATTCTGAGATTAAAAAAGGTGGTGTTGGCGTTTGCCTATTTTTCCTATTGACTATTGCGCTGGCTGTCTCCTTTGAGAACTTCTTTGGCTTACCACCCTTTATGGGCATGATGACCGGATTGTCTCTGTTAATGTTTTATACCTGGTATCTAAAGGTCGGTGGATTAACCAGCAGCCGTCGATTTAGCTCTTTGTATGGCGAAGATATTGATATTTACAAAAGGGTTGCTCATGCCGAGTGGGATACCCTGCTATTTTTCTTCGGTGTTATTTTTTCTGTGGGGGGGTTACGTTATTTGGGTTTCCTGGAGGTGGCATCACAGGTGATGTACACAGATCTTGGACATACCTGGACCAATATTCTAGCCGGCGTAATATCAGCTATTGTGGATAATATTCCAGTGATGTTTGCTATTTTGGGAATGAGTCCTGATATGGATGTCTTCCAGTGGCTGCTGATTACCCTGACCGCTGGGGTTGGTGGTAGCTTACTGTCAGTGGGTTCAGCAGCAGGTGTCGCATTAATGGGATCATCCAAAGGGAGCTATACATTCTTGACCCATCTGCGCTGGACCTGGGCTATTGCACTGGGCTATGCAGCCAGTATAGCAACTCATTTCTTGGTGAATGGATAGCGAGCCTTGGATACACAGAGATAGAATGCCGGTGTGAGTAGCGTTGAGAAAACGGCTACAGACATCATTCCCCAAAATATGGGCGTTCCCAAAGAGGCACGCCCAGTTGCACCTGCACCGCTGCTGATTAGTAAGGGCATAACGCCGAGAATAAACGATAACCCTGTCATCATAACCGCCCGAAACCGCAATTTTGCTGCAGTGAGGGCAGCCTGTGGGGTTGTTTCTCCCTGAAGCTCACGGTGTTTTGCGAACTCAACAATCAGTATCGCATTTTTAGCTGCCAGACCGATCAGCAGAATAAGCCCCAGTTGAACATAAATATTATTGTCCAGGCCGGAAATGTAGATACCTGCCAGTGCTCCTGCCAGCGATAGAGGTATTGATACGATAACAGCAATGGGAATTGTCCAGCTTTCAAGCTGGGCTACCAAAAACAGGTAGGCAAATAAAATAGCAAGGAGCAGAACAATTGCCGTCAATTTTCCTGATTCCCGTTGTTGAAGGGACAGACCTGACCAGTCATAGTCGTAACCATCAGGAAGATTCTTGGAGATACGATCCATTGCCTGCATCGCTTCTTCTGGACTATAGCCAGGACTCGGCTGGCCTAAAATAGTGGCTGTACGATAAAGATTGTAGTGCTCAATGGTTGAAGGGCTCTGTACTGGTTGGGTATTGACCAGGGTTGCCAGTGGCACCATTTTTCCTTTGTCATTTTTTACATGAATGGCTTCAATATCATCAGGAATAGTGCGGTGATCAAAATCAGATTGCATTTTTATCTGATAGATGCGGCCAAATTTATGGTATTTATCAATGTATTTTGAACCTAAGTGGCTATGTAATGCATCATGAACAGATGCCAGATCAATACCCTGGTTTCTCAGCTTGTTTCGGTCAATTTCCAGGTGAATTCTGGGCTCATTGGCTCTGTAGCTGCTAAAAGCATAGAGTATTTCTGGTTGTTGTTGAGCGGCATTTAAAACGGTACTGAGCAGCTCGGAAAGGTCGGCAGTGCAATGGTTATTCTGGTCTTGTAACTTATAGTCAAACCCTCCTAGGGAGCTGATGGCAGGAATGGCAGAGGGGACAATGGCAAGGGCCCTGGCGCCTTCAATTTCATTGAGTTTTTTTTGTATTCGAAAAACCACTGCATCAGCTGAAGCGTTACTTTTTTTCCTTTGTTCCCAGGGTTTAAGTATTGCCACCATCATTGCTGCACTTGGTGAGGTGGTAAACGTCAGTAAACTTAAACCGGTGGCCGATATCGTATGCTCTATTTCAGGCTCATTCATAAGAATTTGATTGACTTGTTTGGTCACCTGATCAGTACGATTAAGGGCATGACTGTCAGGTAGTTGTAAGGCTATGAAGAAAAAGCCTCGGTCGTCATTGGGAATGAAACCCTTGGGAAGTGATTTAAAAAGCCATAGGGTTAAGGCTGAGGCAATAAGTAATAAAGAAATGGTAAGCCAGAGATTTTTGAGCAGGAACGCAACCCATGACAGATAAACAGACGTGATTTTTGTCAGAACACGTTTCAGGCCCGTCTGGATGATATTGCTTTTGGTTGATTCTCTTAACAGTGCTGCGCACATGACTGGGCTAAGTGTTAAGGCGCATAAAGAGGAGATCAGTACAGCGCTGGAGGTAGCTACACCAAACTCTTTATAGAATTGACCAGACGTCCCAGGAATAAAACCTATTGGCAGGAATACTGCAATAAGGACCAGCGTTGTAGCAATAACGGGTGCAGTGACTTCTTTCATGGTAGCTGTAACTGCATCAAAGGGTTTTAAATGATTCTCACTGATCTGCCTTTGAACATTTTCCACCACGATAATGGCATCATCGACGACTATCCCTACAGCCAGAACCAGCCCAAATAATGTGACGGTATTCAGGGAATAGCCCAGTCCATATAAAACGGCGAAGCTGCCAATCAGTGAAACGGGAATAGCGACAATTGGGATAAGGGTTGCGCGCCAGTCAGAAAGAAACAGGTAGATGACAAGTGTAACCAGGGCAATGGTTAGAAATAGTGCTACTTGGAGCTCTTTGATGGTTTCCTTAACAAAGGTGCTGATGTCATGGGGTATCATGTAGTTTACCCCTTCAGGAAAACGTTTGGATAACCTTTCCATTTCAGCGTTGATCACTTTTGAAACATTAAGTCCGTTCGCATCCGGTTCCTGATAAATTGCTAGATGAATAGCGCTATGCTCATCTAACCGGTTAATCACGTTATAGTTTTCAGCCCCTTGTTCTATTCGGGCAACATCCCCCAGCTTAAGAACTTTGTCATTACTGGCCTTTCTGAGAATAATATTTTCAAATTCTTCAGGACTAGTAAGGAGCCCATTGACTTGTAGTGCATATTCCAGTTGTTGATTGTTTTTGCCTGGGGGTTGACCCACCTTTCCTGCAATAATATCTCTGTTTTGATCTCGAACAGCAGCTTCAATATCTGCTGGAGTGAGTCCGAGACTGGTCATTCTGGCGGAATCCATCCAGATTCGAAGACTGTAATCCTGCTTACCAAGAATATCGACGTGCCCCACACCGGGCAGTCTGGCAAGGGCATCTTTTAAATGCAGGCTGGCGTAGTTGCTGAGCCAGGTACTATCGTGCTCTGGATTGGAAGAATAGAGATTGATAAACATCAGCTGGGTACTGAAACTTTTCTGGGTGATGATACCGTAGTCCAGCACCTCTTGGGGCAGCCATGGTTTTGCTCTCTCTACCCTGTTTTGAACCGTCAGAGCCGCAATATCGCTATTGGTATTGGGCTTAAAGGTTGCTGTTAATCTCATAGAGCCATCACTGGCACTTTGGGATGACAGGTAGAGTAGATTTTCAACGCCATTAACTTCTTGTTCGATAGGCGTAGCAACCGCTCGTTCTACTTGATCAGCGGTGGCACCCACATAAGTGGCTCTAACCTCGATTTGTGGAGGGGTGACCTGGGGGTATTCCAGTGTTGGTAATAAGGGAAGGCAGAGCAGGCCGCAGATGACGATAACCAGCGCAATAACCTGGGCAAGGCGGGGGTGGCGCAGGAAATAGCGAGTCAACATGCCGGAAACCTATGGATTAAACTGCCAATAATAGACAAAAAAAAGCCCCGGTGGTTCCGGGGCTTATCAATCGCTAATCTCTTGGGAAATTAGCTTTTTGCCTTTTCAGGGTTAAAGTGCTCTCGCATTTTTTGCAGGAGATAATAGAACACAGGTACTAACAATGTGCCAAAGATAGTTGCTGCAATCATGCCGGACATTACAGTGGTTCCGATAACCCGTCTGCTGGCAGAGCCTGCGCCAGTGGCGAATACCAGAGGTAATACACCCAGTATGAAGGATAACGCAGTCATTAATACAGCACGGAAACGTAGCTCAGCTGCATCATGGGCTGCATCAAAAATACTCTTGCCCTGTGAGCGCTGTACCATGGCGAATTCCACAATCAGAATCGCTGTTTTGGCTGCAATACCAATCAACAATACCATCCCTATCTGGGCATAGATATCATTGGCTATTGATGGAATCAGATTGCGCATCAAATTCAGTCCCGCGAAGGCACCAAATGAGGCCAGAGGAACCGCAGCAATAATGGCTAGAGGCATGGTCCAGCTTTCATACTGAGCTACCAGGAACAGATAGACAAAGATAAATGCCATGGCAAACAGCAGTGGTGCAAGGTCGCCTGCTTCAATTTCCTGGAGAGACTGGCCCGACCAGGAGAAGGTGTAACCTTCTGGTAGCTTGCTGGCAAGTTCTTCCATTACCTTCAGTGCATCCCCTGAGCTATAGCCATCAGCTGCCTGGCCACTGACATTGGCCGAGCGGTAAAGATTGTAATGAC
Organism: Endozoicomonadaceae bacterium; assembly: GCA_965224475.1. Lineage (GTDB taxonomy): Bacteria > Pseudomonadota > Gammaproteobacteria > Pseudomonadales > Endozoicomonadaceae > Endonucleibacter. Next base: position 668,197 of record CBDCZK010000010.1, read on the forward strand.
CAATGCTGTTGGGACCCAGAATAGGCTTAAGTGAAGCAACGGCGGTCAGAGGTACCATTTCGTTATCCAAATTACGGACATAGAAACGGCTTAAATCTGACGGGTTTGCCCGGTACTCACTTTCTGCCATCAGCTTGACTTGGTAGGTGCGTCCAAACTTGTTGAAATCATTGACATACAATGATCCCAGCTGGGTTTGCAGTGTCATAAAGATTTCAGACAGTGGAATGCCCAGGGTTTTTGCCTTGTTGCGGTCAACTTCCAGGAAGTATTGAGGCACATTAGCTCGCCAGGTACTGAATACCCGGGATAGCTCTGGGCGCTGATTCGCTTCGAAAATCAGACCACCAAGGACTTGTCCGAGCTCTTGTGGAGGGCGGCTCATGGTGTCCTGAAGTTTGAAATCAAAGCCTCCTGATGAACCCAATCCAGGGATTGGCGGAAATGCGAATGCCATCACTTGGGCATCTTGAAGCGACCAGAGTTTACCCTGTACTTTGCGCATGACAGCCATCTGGTGTTGTTTTCTGTCAGGCCGGTCCGCCCAGTCTTTCAATACTACGATAGCCATGCCGCCATTGGAGTTAGCCCCACTGAAAAAGCTGAAGCCGGAGACGGATACTACATTCTTAACCCCGTCTTCTCCTTTAATGGTGTTAACCACTTTTTCCAGAACCGCTTCAGTCCTATTCAGAGAAGCAGCATCAGGCAGTTGAATATCAACAACAAAGAAGCCCTGGTCTTCGTCGGGCACAAAACCGGAAGGTGTGTTGCTGAACATCCAGCCAGTTGCAGCCATCATGGCACCAAACAGAACGATACCAATGACTGAGCGACGTAGCAGAAGGGTCACCCAGCTGGTGTAGCCTCCAGTCATTTTTTTGATAGCAGTATCAACAGGATGCAGCCATTTGATATGGCCCATCTTGCCCTGTTTGAGCAAAGTGGCACAGAGCGCCGGACTCAGGGTTAAGGCATTGATGGAGGATATGACAACAGCCACAGAAATGGTGATCGCAAACTGGGAGTACAGTCCACCGGTTATACCAGGCATAAAGCCGACAGGTACAAATACCGCTAGCAATACCAGGGTAGTGGCAACAATGGGTCCGGAGACCTCTTTCATTGCCAGCATGGTTGCCTCTTTGGGCGACTTGCCTTCTTTGGTTATCAGGCGCTCGACGTTTTCAATAACAACGATAGCATCATCGACCACAACACCGATGGCAAGCACCAGGCCAAAGAGGGTGATGGTGTTTATTGAATAACCCAGCGCATTCATTACGGCAAAGGTACCAATCAAGGATACCGGAATAGCGATGGATGGAATCAGTGTTGCACGCCAGTTTTGCAGGAACAGGAAGACTACCAGGATAACCAGTAGAACGGCCTGGAACAGAGTGGAGACAACCTCCTTAATGGATTCATTAATAAATTTAGTGGTATCGAAAGGAATATCATAGGACATGCCTTTCGGGAAGTTAGCAGACAGTTTCACCATTTCTGCTTTTACATCGGCTGCCACATCCATAGCATTGGCATCAGGCTGCTGATAAACAACAAGAAATGCGGTTGGGCTGTTGTCGAGTTTAGCTGTGCCACCGTAATCTTTGGAGCCCATCTCAACGCGGGCAATATCCCGGATACGTACAATTGAACCGTCCGATTTAGCACGAATGATCACCCGGCCAAACTCATCAGGATCACTCAAGCGCCCCTGGGTTTTAATGGTGTATTCAAACTGCTGATTAGGTAACGTCGGGCCTTGACCCAGTTTACCCGCAGCAACGATTACGTTCTGTTCCTGAAGTGCCTTGGAGATATCGCTGGTGGTGATGTCCAGAGCAGTCATCCGCTCGGGATTTAACCAGATCCGCATACTGTAGGTTTGCGCACCCATAACCTGGGCTTTGGCTATACCATTGATCCTGGCAAGAGGTTCCAGCAGATAGTTAGAGGCATAGTTACTCAGGAAAACGCCATCCATGGTCGGATCAGATGACACCAGGTTGACACCCAGCAACATGTTGGATGACTGCTTGGTTACCGTAACACCTAGACGCCTAACATCTTCAGGTAACATGGGCTCTGCCACGGATACACGGTTCTGGACGTTTACCAGAGCCATATCATCGTTGATGCCTGATTTGAATGTTACCGTAATATTGGCACTACCATCGTTACCAGCGCTGGAATCGATATAAATCATATCTTCAACGCCGTTAACCTGTTCTTCTATGGGACGGATGACTGACTTTTCCACCGTTTCAGCATCTGCACCAGGGTAGTTAGCATAGATGGTTATTTGTGGTGGTGTAATTTCCGGATACATTGCCACTGGCAGTGTCATCAGGGAAATCAGACCTACCATGGTAATAACAATGGAAATGACAAAGGCAAACTTGGGCCTGTTGATGAAAAACTGGCTGAACATCTTATTCTCCTTGTGATTGAGGAGAACGCTGGATGGCACCGGTTTCAGGGTCAACAGTTACTATGCTGGGGTTCACAGGAGCTCCCACATGCACTTTCTGAAGCCCTTCGACAACAATTTTTTCACCGGACTTGAGGCCACTTTTCACCGCCCACATTGGGCCGATGCGCCTTCCCATTTCAACCTGGCGGGTTTCGGCTTTGTTTTCGCCGTCAATCACCAGCACAAAGCGCCCTGCCTGATTTTCCTGAACGGCGGACTGAGGAATGACCGGCTTTTGCTGTTTGTCAGTACTTTCAGCAATAAGCGTGACGTACAGGCCGGGATAGATGATGCCATCCGGGTTAGGGAACTCTGCTCTTAGTGTCAAAGTACCGGTTGTTTCATCAATGGTGGTGTCAGAGAAATTAAATTCCCCTGCCTTGTCATAGTCAGAACCATTAGGCAGGCGAAGACCCAGGTCATATTTGTCTCCATTGCCTTGTTTTGCTTTTTGAATATGGTTCAGTAGCTCTTTTTCATTCACTTGGAAATTGACGTAAATGGGGTCAACACTGGTCAGTGTCGCTAAAGGTTCGCTGGTTGGGCCAACAAGGCTGCCAACACTGTAGCGCTCTTTGCCCACTTTGCCGCTGAACGGTGCGGTGATGCGTGTATAGTCAAGATTCAGTTTGGCTGTATCTATCGCTGCGTAAGCAGCCTGAACAGAGGCTTCCGCTTTGTCCTTGTTGCTGGTTTGGGTATCAAGGTCTGCCTGGCTGATATGGCCTTTTTTGAACAGATCTTTGCTTCGCTGTAAATCCTTGCTGGCTTTAACCAGTTCAGCTTTGCTACTGGCCAGGTCGGCTTCTGCTTTTTTCAAAGCAGCAAGATAAGGCTTACGATCAAGCTCAAAAAGCAGCTGATCCTTATTTACGTGCTCACCTTCAACAAAATTTCTTTTATTGATGTAGCCTTCTACCCGAGCACGAAGATTGACCTGATTCACCGCTTCAGTACGGGCGACAAACTCTTGATAAGCACCTACCTCTTGTTCTGGCACTTTAATGACAGATACCCCTGGGGGAGGCATTTTTCGCTGTTGTTGTTCCTGACCACAGCCGGTAAGCATTAGCACAGATGCTGCAAAAGCACTGGCCATAAGCCACTTGCCTGGTTTTGAACGAGTGATTATCGAGTTCATCGACATCTCCGGTTAGAAGAATCCCGCAATTCAGTGTGAAAGAGCTCGGTAGAGCAACCTGTATATGAGTAGTTTGTTGTTGAACTCATGTAGACGTTGTTTTGTTGACTATATCCAGAAGCCTGTTGGGCTGATAGCTGCCTTATTGTGATTGCGATATTCTTGCATTGGGCACTGTCGATTGAGTGATGAATAGCGTCGTGCTATTGCTATCAATTTCGGGTGTTAAGCATAAATGTTCGCAATCTTTATTACGGATGCCTAAGCCCGATAGGTTCTTAGTCGTATACCGAGAATGGGCCGGGATTCTAGGTGCTTGACCAAGGTATTCCTATGGGGGAAACCGAATTCGAGGGGTATTTTACAAAGCTTTTACCGGAAATGTCTCTGATTAATATGTGTCAGTTACAGAGTGACACAGTTTTACAGTCTTTTTACCTGCCACGGTCACCCGCTAGAGATGCCAAGGGCTAGTATAAAAATAATACATTTTTGTGGCTATGGCTGAGCAGAATATGAGGGTGACCGTTATGAAAAAAATATTACTCAGTATTGTTCTGGGAGCAACCATTTTAACCAGTGGGGCTGTGATGGCTTCGCCAAAATTCATGATGGGGCATCATAATGAGCTCGTTTCACAGCTTGACCTGACACCAGAACAGCAGCAGAAACTGGCTGTCTTGAAGCAAAAAAAGATGAAGGAAAAGCTCAACCTTACTGAAGAGCAATCCAGGCAGCTTGGTGTTATTATGGCCAAGGCAGAGCAGGATCGAAAATCAATATTAAAAAAATATGGTCTTGATGAGAAAAAAATGGTAGCTATGCGCAGTGAAATGCGGGATTCTCACAGAGAAATGCGCAAGCAGATCAGTAGTTTATTAAGCGATGAACAAAAAGCCCGTATGCAACACATGCGTGGCGGCCACAAATCGAAAGACGTGGCGATTGGTGGCTGAACAGGTTTTCATACTTGTACTGTTTTACTGTCCTGCATCATATTTCTTCTGTGAATATTGCTTCCATCCACAAGGTAACTAAACAGCGTATCTTTTTCTTTGCTGTTTTTTTTCGGAGTCGGGTAATCCAATGATAAATGAGAGTGTCAAGCTGCTACTGGTTGATGATGATATAGAGCTCTGCGATCTTTTGATTGAATATCTCGGCACAGAAGGCTTTGATGTTACAGCTGTACATGATGGTGAGGCTGGAGTTACATCTGGGTTGTCGGGTGACTATGACCTGGTTCTGCTTGATGTAACACTGCCTAAGCTGAATGGTTTTGATGTACTTAAGCAAATTCGTCTGGAATCGGATGTCCCGGTACTCATGCTGACTGCCCGTGGTGACGATGTTGATAGAGTCATTGGTCTTGAGTTTGGTGCTGATGATTATTTACCAAAGCCTTATAACCACAGAGAACTGGTTGCTCGTATCAAGGCTATTTTGAGAAGGGGTCGTCCTTCTCAGACTGATGGTGCAGCAAAGTTTTTACAGCTGGATGATGTGTGTCTGAATCTTTCCAATCGCGAAGCATCTATTGATGGTGCCCCTCTTGAGTTAACTGCAACGGAGTTTCAGGTATTAAAATCCCTCATTGAAAAAGCGGGGGAGTTGATATCCAGGGATGATCTGACACAGATAGCATTAAATCGTCGCTTGACTCCGTATGATCGCGCCATTGACATGCATGTGAGTAATGTTCGTAAAAAAATCGGCATCAGAAAAGATGGCCAGCCTCGGATTAAAACCGTTCGGGGAGCCGGCTATTTCTACATCAAGCCCTGATTTGATTGTATTTAATGTCCAAGGCAAGTCTTTAGCAATGGTTACGACAGTATGAAGCGTTTGGTAAAGACTGCTTTTGGTACTGCTGCATATTTTCTTTCCTGTGTATTCTTTATCGACTTGCCTTGTCTTGAACTTCTTGATGGGAGGCACAGGAGTATTGGCTATGACATATAAAGCTCCCCGGCTAATGGTTTGGCCATTAAAGAGTTTATTCTGGAAAATTTTTCTCTGGTTCTGGCTAACCATGATCGCCATGATGGTTACGCTATTCATAGCTTTTGCTATAACGGTAGACCCATCCGATTTTTTGTCTGAGCGCCGAGCACTTTTCAGGGAGTTGGAAATAGCTTCCAGAAAAATGGAACGGTTAGCACAATGGTCTGTGCATTTTCCAAAACCCCGTTTTCCTGGAAGCAGTTATTTCTTGTTTGATATGGGGGGGAATGTACTGGGTAACTCCGTCATTTCCGAGGAGTTGCTATCGGCCTACCAGAAAACCAGAACAAAAGCAGAACCGACCATTGTATTCAAGCGTGGTGTCGTTGTCGTAGGTCCTCGCAAAGTGGTGTTGAATGGTCAGCCCTATGAGCTGTATCTGACCAAGGAAATGCCCAGATTGGTGCATTGGCGGGTGAAACAGGTTATGGCAAGGCAATGGCATCTGGTGATTATTGCCCTGGGGGTGAGTTTTCTCCTTTGCGTAATTCTGGCTCGTTATCTGGTAGGTCCAATTAGGCAGCTGCAAGGTGTTTCACGCAAACTGGCAAAGGGTGATCTTTCTGCTCGTGTTGGCACTAAAGTGGTTCGTAGAAAAGATGAACTGGGTGAATTGGGGCAGGATTTTGATGTGATGGCTGAACAGCTGGAGTCACTTCTCAATAGTAAGCAGAGATTGTTAAGGGATGTTTCCCATGAGCTACGTTCACCGCTAACACGGCTACAACTCTCATTGGCTCTTGCTAGGAGGAAAACCCCTGAAGCTGAAGCGGAGCATGATCGTATTGAGCGTGAAATTGAAAGATTGGACCAGTTGATTGGTCAGATTATCCGCTTTTCCAGAATTCAGCATGGTGTTTCAGAACAGGCTTGGGAAAAGGTTAATCTGGAACAGCTTATCAAACAGTTGGTAGATGATGGTGATTTTGAAGCTCAGGCTAGGAATAGGGCTGTTGTTCTTAACAAAAGCTCAGAAATCAAAATAACCGCTGTCCGTGATTTTATCTCCAGTGCTATTGAAAACATCATTCGCAATGCTATTCGCTTTACACCTGAGGAATCGAGCATAGCAGTAAGTCTCGAACAGGAAGGAGCAGATGCAGTGATACAGGTAAGGGACTATGGGCCTGGTGTTCCTGAAGATACGCTGGAAGCATTATTTGATCCTTTCTTCAGGGTTGATGAAACCAGAGGTAAGGAAAATAATGGTACGGGTCTGGGCATGGCTATTGCCCATGGCGCTGTCTCATTTCATAAGGGCTCAATTAAGGCAAATAACGCATCACCTGGATTGCGTGTTGTAATTAGGTTGCCTGTTAGCAGGGCTTAAGAGGCGTTTTCTGTAATTTTATGCCAATCAGCTGGGGGAGTGATTGTGCTCCCTTCTTTGATATTCGCATTCGGTGGAGGGAGAACAGAAATGCCAGGCCAGAGTCATTCAAAAATTGCTCATCATCCTTGGAACCTGACATCTAAAGAAGCCATTGAGTTACAGAGGCAGCTGTCGTCGCAGGTTATCTGTCAGGATGAGTTAGGCGATGTAAATTATGTTGCAGGCGTAGATGTTGGCTTTGAAGAAAAGGGACAAATAACCAGGGCAGCTGTAGCCGTCCTGAACTTTCCTGAATTAACTCTTTGTGAATATCAGATTGTTCGTCGTTCGACTTTAATGCCTTATATACCCGGTTTGCTCTCCTTTAGAGAGTGCCCGGCAATATTGGATGCTCTGACAGCGCTTTCTATAAAACCGGATTTGATTCTCTGTGATGGTCAAGGGATTGCCCATCCTAGAGGTCTTGGGGTGGCTTCTCATCTTGGGTTATTGACGAGTTTGCCTACCATTGGCGTAGCCAAGAGCGGGTTGTGTGGCTCTTTTTCAAACCTGCCGGAATCAAAAGGCGCTCGGGTGCCCCTGATGCATAAAGGCAATGTGATCGGCACTGTTTTGCGTTCCAGAGAAAGAATCCGGCCATTGTATGTTAGTATTGGCCATAAAATTTCCTTGGAAACCGCTGTTGCCTATGTTCAAGCTTGCCTCACTCGTTATCGGCTTCCTGAAACAACCCGCTGGGCGGATGCGTTGGCATCAAACAGGGGGCGTGCACTGGAAAAGGCAGAAAAGCTGGTTTCAACTTGTGACAGTTAGCCTGTTTGCCAGTTTTTTATTACTGCAAGGGTGTTCAGAAAAAGACGCGACAGAGCTGACCCAGTCACAACTGCAATCAATGATTGATGACAGTTATTTATCACCGCAAATCAGGAACCTTGATATTATCCCTATGGTGGGAATTCAACTGTATTTGGAAACCCCTGAAGTGTCGCTACGTAGTGATAATGAGCCAGTGAAATTTAAGTTTAAAGGCCATTTTGATGCTGATATTTTTGGCAGTTCAGTGACTGAGCGGTTGCCGGTTGAGATTTCAGGCCTCGCTAATCTGGCCTATGATGGTTCTGAACAGGCTTTTTATTTCAGGGATATTATACTGAACGAAACTTATGTTGACTTGGATGTAGCTATTTTTAAAACACTGGTCGTCAGTGAACTGAAGAAAACAGTGGCCACAGAAATCGCCAATCTTTCAATTATTAATCTCGATGAGACATCGCCGCTCATTAAAGAGATAGCTGGCAGACCGGTTATGGTCGCTGTTAACAATGGAAAATTGTTGCTTTCATATATGGATAAGGCTTCTAGCAACTAGAGGCCTTTCTTTGTAGCAAACTGAGTTAACTCTGTTTTTTGTTAGCCCCTGGTTCTGAGTAGGCGTATTATTTTTTACAGTTGCTGTCTATTTTCTTATGCTTGGGTTTCCATTGTTTTTTTCTAAAACTTGGGTTAATTCTTGGTTTTTGAGGCTTTGGGTGTATGAAATTAGAGGGGACTTCAAGCGCTTTCCATTCTCCATTAGCTAAATCCTCGATGCTCCATGGGCCGATACGAACCCTGATCAGACGAAGTGTTGGGTGGCCAACTGCAGCAGTCATGCGTCTTACTTGACGATTTCGCCCTTCTTTGATGGTCAGTTCCAGCCAACTGTCAGGGATGGTTTTTCTGACCCTGATGGGAGGAACGCGAGCCCATACAGCAGGCTCTGCTATAAGTTTGGCCTTTGCTGGCAAGGTTTTACCATCTTTAAGTTCCAGACCGCTGGTCAGCTGCTTTAGCGCCTCTTGATTAGGAATGCCTTCGACCTGAACCCAGTAAGTCTTTTCCATTTTATGCTGTGGCGATGCAATATAGTGTTGTAGGCCACCTGTGTTGGTAAGTAGAACCAGTCCTTCACTGTCCCGGTCAAGTCTGCCAGCAGGATAAATATCCTGTACCGGAATAAAATCCTTTAGAGTCTTGCGGCCTTCTTGATCAGAAAATTGGGTCAGAACATCATAAGGCTTATTGAAGGCAATAAGAGTGGGAACCTGTCTAGTTTTTTTGGGGTTTAGATCGTGCTGTTTAGGATAGGTAGGACTTTTGCTCATAGGGAATCACTAAAATGGCAGCATTATAGTTTTAGTGTTGGTTAATACTAGCCCCTTTCTATTGTAGAAACTCGTAAATCACAGTTTTTATAACAAAGCCCAAAGTCCCCAGGCACAGAGCTCCAAATAAAACAGCTGTACCCAGTTTTCCTGCCCGTGATTTTTTGGCCAGATCATAGACAATAAAGCCCATAAAGAGTACCAGAGCAGAAACAAGCAGTTGTAATATAAGGGTTTCCAGGGCATCAATATCCATACATCCTCCTTTTAGCCTGTCACTATAACGTATTTTCTGGGCAGCCAGAATGAAGAGGCTTCCGTACAATTCCCCCATCGTGACCTTGATTTAGTAAAAAATCCCAGTGCATTGCCGATCTACACCATGAGAAAAGATTGGTTTATGGGTTGAGGGTGACAATATGGCTCAAAAAATCCTGCTGGTGGATTTAAAAAAATTGAAGAAATCCAGTGAGTTGGTAAGGGAAGAAGCTGAAGATATGCTCAAGCTGGCTCGAGTCTGTATACAGGCGCAGGAAGAGTTTTTTCGAGGTGCAGGTCTTGAGCCTGAACAGCTAAAAGAGTTAATGAAATACCATCAAGTGTCTGATGAGGTTAAACAGGCTATCGAGGCATGGGCTGCTGAATTTCATAGTCAGCAAGCTCAGGTGGTTGCTATGAAAAAGAAAGAGATGAAGCTTTCCAGTAAATTATTAATGACAAAGAAAACCAGACAAAAAGCGGGCGGCTCTAAAAAGCGCTGCACCAAAATGTTTTAAATTGCAAACGGGGATGGGGGTGAAGCATCATGAGTTCAAATAGAGTAGCTGAAGTTGCTGTAGCAACAGAGTTTGATCCAGCATTGGATGACACTAAAAGTTTGACTGACTTTGCCTGTGATGCTTATCTCCAGCGAGGAGACATTCTGGATAAAGAAGTACGGGATTTAGTTGAACAAATTGATACATCTAATAAGTATCTTGCTGAGATCAATAAGCTCATTGCTGAGTCCAATCGGGTTTTATACCAAACGGATAATTACTCGGCTCCAACATGGAGCATTGATTTTTCTGGTACGGATAAAACAATAACACTCGATAATGGATATAAAATTACGCTTAATCCCAACGGTAATGTTGTTATAACAGATGCGCAGAATCACTCGTTAACATATTCAGCATTTGGAGATGCATTATTTCCAGTAAATGCAGATGGCACTTCTGGAAATGGCATTAGCTTGACCAGCGATACATCGATTATCTTGGGGGACTCGACAAAAATTACTTTTCAATTTAATGGTGCTGGTCAGGTTACTAATCTGGTATTAAATCGGGGTAATCAGGGGCTGCTGGTTACTGGAGTAAATAATAATCCTGTAGCAACTGGTCCAAACCTTGATGGTCTTACTCTGGATGCGGCTAATAACGATGGCAATATCCTGCTTGAAACAGATGGTGTCTACGATCTTGAGCAGGCAGGCAGTAATATTCCCTATTATGATACAACCAATGGTATTCTTTCAGATGACCATATAGCGTTCATAAATAATCAACTAAAAATCAGCATGGATCTGACAGGCCCCCTGACCCCTGATCAATGGAAAACCTTGAAGGATCAGTTAACGGCCACCAGGGATAACCTTACAGGCAGTAACCAGTTACAAACTGTTCAGCTGCAAAGTGCCTTAACCCGTTATAATCAGAATTATGATGCCATGTCTAATTCTCAAAATAAAATCTATACCCTATTAAAGGATATTCTGGGCAATCTTAAGTGATGGTATTAGAGGGAGTGGTTCTCCCTCTTATTTGCTTATGACAGACTGATACCCAGCTGGCTAAAGTTATCATTTTTAGCAAACTGCTTTATTGCTTTCATTGTTTGATTATTGGCTTTTTTTGTGGCAGTGATAACTTTTATGAGCTCATCGATAAAACCAAGTTGGCTCAAATAGAGTGGGTGCTGCTCAATATATTGATTTAGTTCTGTTCCTTTTAGTCCCTCCACCTCTGAGTATTTAATGAACTTACCCACAGTGTTTACGGATAAGGTCATGGCACTTGCTGTTTCTTCTTCCGAAGGGCTCATGGCACATTGAAGAGCACAGTTGATGCTTACAATACTGTCTAGAGCAGGTTGGACACCGTACATGTCGAAGTTATCGGGATTAGGGGTGGTATCTTCGAGTCGTTCAACAAGGCTTTCGAAGTTTTTGGAAGACTGGTGGCCTGCAACATGGTCCCACAGCATATTGAGGCAGTGCCTGGCTTCATTAAGCATACCAAAGCCAGAAACTTCAGAAAATAAAGCAAAATTTGGCCAGCTTTGTTCTGCTATTGCTGTGGTGACGGCACAAAGTTGCCAGGGTGAGAGTTTATTAACTTGTTTAATAAAAAATGCATACTGCCTGCGTGTATTCAATGCTTTCTTCCGGTTTGAGTTTACCGGAGCATATTGTCTTATCAGTTATTGGATCATATCAAGAGGGCCATTGTTTAAAGCTTGCATAATGACCATAAGCTGAGATTTAAAGAGACCATTTGAAATTAAGTGTTACAGAATCCATATTGTAATCTGACTGTAACTCAATGCTGGATTCATCTGTTAAACAGCTTGCAGCACTGACCTGATTCCTGATACGAACTTTACCACATTTGCCAAAATCGAAGCGGGTTTTGTCTTTTATGTAATTAACGCCTTTTTTGACGGGCTCAGCCAGCCCTATTGCATCAAGGCCTGTAAATAAAGTGGTTGCTGCGGCCTGTTCAGCAAATTTTTTGGGATTATCCAGGGCTTTATATAAAGCTGCACCCAGCTTTTTTTCCGTAATAGGGCGCCCAAACTGCAGATCCATATCGGCTTTTCTGTGACCAGCTTCTAGAGTGGGCTTTTTTTGGGTAAAATTATCAACCAGTGCTACATCTCTGGAAAAAGGGGTGCTCAGGTTTTTGATAGGCTGATTTACTATGGATGTGTCAGAATCTGCAAAGCATTGAGCTGCTAAACCCAACAGGAAAGCATGCTTTACATAACAAGTGATAAGTCGACAGCTAATTGACCTTTTAAAGCCCATGATATCTGTCCTTGATTTTGTACTCTTTCCTTAGAGTTCTTTCCCTATAATGCCAGCAGACTCCCTTTGCTGACAAGACGTTTGCCTATTTTTAAGTTAAGCATATATATAACCGGTTTGCTTTATTCTGTGATTGCATAAGCTGCTATTATTATTAAATAAAATCATATAATTAAATTTATTTATTACAAAAAAACAGGCTTAAAATAAAATGGCTCTATTACGCGATAAAAATGATTTTTTAGTTATATCTATTGGTGTTTTTGCCCTATTTGCCTGTTTTCTGATTCTCTCTATCTACTATGAGGTTTATCGTTTTTTTCCAGCCTATGGTTTTATTGGATATTCGGCCATTATCCTGGGAATTTTAATCGCTCTTTATAAAGCCTGGCAGCCTTGGCACTATGTCACAGTCAGTATTAGCCTGATTGTTTTTGGTACCATTGCATCTCTTGATCTTTTGCTATCTGAAAAAGAACTGTGGATCGTATTGAACTCAGTAGGAGAAACATTGTTAGGGTATACCCTGATGAAAGATGAGCTGAATGATTATACAAATGTCCTTTTGATCTTATTGAATGTCTTTACCAGCTCAATTGCTGGAAATGCATTATTTTATGGATTGAATCAGCGCAACTTTAGAGGCCGGTAATTACTACCAGCCTGATCAAAGCATAAATGATTGGGAGTTTATGCCCTTGACATGAATTTACCTGTTTCTGTGTTGATTTTTATGACTTCCCCTGTGCTTAAATATTCCGGTACCTGAACCTCAAGACCTGTACTTAACCGGGCTGGTTTTGTTCTGGCAGCAGCCGAAGCACCTTTTATTGCAGGAGAAGTGTCGGTGATTTCCAGTGCGACAGAAGAGGGGAGTTCCAGGGCAAGCAGCTGTCCATCAACCAGCAGTGCAGTAACACCTTCGAGACCATCTGTTATATAAAGAAGCTGCTCTTCTATTGTATCTGTATTGACCAGATACTGGCTGTAATCTTCAGAGTCCATAAATGTGCACTCATTACCTTCTCTATAGAGAAGTGTGACTGAGCGACGAGACAGATCAACTCCTGCAAGGAGATCATCGCCTGTGAATGTCTGTTCCATTTTTTGACCACCAGGTACGGCACTGAAACGTACTTTATAAAGTGTTTGTGCTCCTCGTGCTGATGGACTTTTGGTTTCCAGTTGACGAACGATATAGTACAGATTGTTAATGGTAACAATCTGGCCTTTTTTCAACTCTCGAGCGTATGGCATCAGAGCCCTCTGAAGGTGAATCTGCAATAATCAAATGGCGGTGGCTATTTTCCTCTTCGGCGCAGGGGCGATCCAAATCAAGAAGCTGGAGCTGGCTACCACAGAGCCGTGCATAGCCATACCATCTCTGATGGCCATCAGAGGTGAACTCAAAGCGGTAATGTCGCATTAAGCAGAGCTGCCCGCCGGGGGATCGTGCTAAACGGGTTTTATACCGAGCAACAGTGCCATCAAGAAATTGAAGTTTCATATCACGGCAAGCTTTTCGACTGTGGAAAATTGCAGTTTCCCGAGCTTTGGCAGTATCTAGCCAGTACAAGAGAATCGCACTACCTGCTGCCAGCCAGAGGAGTATATCCATCGCGGTATTTTAGAGGTTTTTTCATGATTTTGCTAAGTATCAGATACGGCTAAAACGGTAGTGAGTGGAAAACGCTATTAATCTAAGCCATAAACTTAACAATGAATCATCGAAGTAGCACTTTCATAGAAAACAGAGTTCCAACGGCAGTGAGGGGACGCCTGCCGAAAGACCTTCACCCGGTTAATGGAGAAGATGTCTGGGGTTGCTCGCCTTACCTACAGGTTTCCCCGTGCTGTTATCAATCATTTTATTTCTTGCATCCAGGCGGTAGATTCGCCTGAGGTACTCATCCTTTATGGATTGTTCATCAACAAACTGGTTAATGTTGACTCCTAGTCTATCAAGGTATTCCAGCATGAAAAGCGGGTTGGGCACGATAGCCTCCGTTGAATTCAGTCCCCGTTTAGGCGGGCGTAGAATAGCACCGTGATATTAAGTTTTTTTGACATGGGACAGTTTTTTGTTCGTAAAATGCGATAAGAAATAAGTGTAAATACGGTGTCAGTGTTTGGGTAAAATTCTGTGTTTTTTTGTTCAAGTAAACGTTATCGCTTTGTAATTATTGACCCTGTTTTATCCGTGGTATGTTTATATTGATCAGTTTATAGAAGTGAGCAGACTTTACTGACCAAGGAGGAGTGTATGAAGGTCGGAGTACCGAAAGAAATAAAAAACCATGAGTATCGTGTTGGACTTACACCAGCGGCAGTGAAAGAACTGGTTCAGCATGGTCATGATGTTATTGTAGAGAGTGGTGCTGGCAACGGCGTTGGTTTTAGAGATCAGGATTATCTGAAGGTTGGTGCTCTAATCGGTGATGGTGTTGAAGAGGTCTTCCAGCAGTGTGAATTGATAGTGAAGGTCAAGGAACCTCAGCCATCTGAGAGAGCTTTGCTGAAACCTCATCATATCTTATTTACCTATTTGCACTTGGCTCCTGATATGCACCAAACAGCGGATTTAATCCAGTCCGGTGCTGCCTGTATTGCTTATGAAACAGTTGTTGACCACCGTGGTCGGTTGCCTTTGCTGGCACCTATGTCAGAAGTGGCTGGGCGGATGTCTATTCAGGCTGGAGCTCGTTGTCTTGAAAAATCGATGCTAGGCAGGGGAGTGTTGTTAGGGGGAGTACCCGGGGTTGAGCCAGCCAGGGTTGTTATTATTGGTGGTGGTGTTGTGGGCCAGAATGCTACTGCAGTTGCTGTAGGAATGGGGGCTCAAGTCATTGTACTGGATACATCTGTTGATCAATTAAGACAGCTGGACCGGCAATATGGCAATCGTATTTGCACCTTGTACTCTAATTCTCAAACGATAGAAGAATCTGTAATGAGTGCAGATCTGGTCATTGGAGGCGTACTACTGCCAGGCGCTGCCGCCCCTAAACTGGTGAGCCATGAATTGGTGGGGGCTATGAAAGCGGGGGCGGTGATTGTTGATGTAGCCATTGATCAGGGAGGCTGTGTTGCAACGTCTAAAGCCACAACCCATGATAACCCGACATTTGTTGTTGATGGTGTTGTCCATTACTGTGTTGCTAATATGCCAGGGGCTGTTGCTAGAACGTCAACTATAGCCCTGAATAATGCAACCTTACCTTACGTTCTTGAGCTGGCAGATAAAGGCAGTAAGCAAGCGTTGACTGAAAACCCACAGCTAAAGGAAGGGCTGAATATCTGTGGTGGTAAGGTAACACACAAACCAGTAGCAGATGCCCAAGGACTGGAATTCATTCCTGCCATAAATGCCCTGAAAACTATTTAGTTAGATTGATCGCCGTTGCTGTTTCTCCTGGATAAGGAAAAAGCTAACGGCGATATACTTGCATGCCTTATATGCCGCTCTTTATTTTTGTAAACATTCTGACCCGTGGCCTGTCATCCTTGATATCAAACACGTCGAAGGTAAATAGATTATTCTGTGTTTTCAGATTTGGGTAAATCGCAGGATTGTTTTTTATATCATCATCCAGAAATGGAATGGCTGCTTTATTTGCACTGGCATAGGCTACGTAATTCTGAATGCCAGCTATGACTTCAGGTTCCAGCAAGTAATTCAGGAACTGATAGGCTTCGTTAATATTTCGAGCATCTCTTGGCATAGCTACCATATCAAAGTACATGGCGCTGCCTTCTTTAGGTATGGAATATTCTATATTGATACCATTTTTTGCCTCTGTTGCCCGATCTGCCGCCTGAAGAATATCGCCTGACCAACCGACGGCAACACAAATATCGCCATTGGCCAAATCTGAAATAAATTTTGAAGAATGAAAATAAGTAATATAAGGCCTAACTTTCATTAGCAGCTGTTCAGCTTTTTTATAGTCGCTCCGATTTTTTGAATTAGGGTCTAGTCCCTCATGAACCAATGCTGCTGGGATAACTTCATCAAACGCATCAAGAAAAGCGACACCACAGCTGCTTAATTTACTGATGTTTTCTTTATTAAAAACAAGATCCCAGCTATCAGTAGGAGCATCTTTTCCTAAATGCTTTTTTACCAGATCAGGGTTATAGCCAATACCTGTTGTTCCCCAGAGATATGGAAAGGCATATTGATTGCCTGGATCAAACGTTTCTACTTTTGTCATTATCTCTCTATCCAGGTTCTTCCAGTTGGATAGTTTTTTTCTATCGAGCTTCTGATAGGCCCCAGCCTCTATTTGCTGTGCCATATTACTGGCACTGGGGAAAACCAGGTCATAGCCTGTTTCTCCTGAAAGCAGTTTGGCTTCGAGGGTCTCGATGCTGTCAAAGACATCATAGACAACATGTATCCCTGTTCTTTTTTCAAAGTTGGCAATGGTGTCCTTGGCAATAAAATCCGACCAGTTATATATATAGAGTTCTTTTTTTTCTGCATGGGCAGCTGTGGTCATTAATGTTGATATGACAACTGCAGTGAGGTATAGCTTCCTGAAGCGCTGAAACAGGCTGTAAGTCATTTTACAGATTCCTTATTATCGTGTTTTACGGCAACGCCCAAAATTTATGGCTTTGTTATAAGACTGACGATGGGGCTGGTTTTATAGCAAAGCTTATTCTGATGTTATTTGATATAGGACAGTTTTGTTCGCCAAACTCCAGGGCTACTCCATCATGAGTATGCGGGCAGACTTGTGATGGAGTATTGATATCCCTGATGCTATCTATACAGAAAGTAACAGGTACTCTCTTTCCCACGAGCTTATGACACGTTTAAAGTTTTCATACTCTGCGCGTTTAACTGCAACGTAGGTTTTTACAAATGATTCACCAAGCATCGTAGTCAGTTCTTTACACTCTTCCATCATATCCAGTGCAGATTCCAGATTGATGGGAATACTTTGATTTCTGAGCCCATAAGCACTGCCAGTGACCGGTTCTTCTGGAGCCAGTTTTTCCTGAATGCCCATATACCCACATAGCAGGGTTGCAGCAAATGCCAGGTAGGGGTTGGCATCTGCCCCAGCAAGGCGGTTTTCCACTCTTCTGGCAGAGGCTGGTGATTCTGGAACCCGTAACGCCACGGTTCTGTTATCCACACCCCAGGATACATTAACAGGCGCTGATTCCCCGGGAAGAAACCGACGATAGGAATTTACGTTGGGGGCAAACAGGGGAACAGCCATGGGAATATATTTTTGCAAGCCACCGATATAGTGCATAAACAGTTCAGAAAACGAACCGTCCTTATTACTGAAGATATTATCGCCGCTGTTGCAATCGATAATGCTTTGATGAATATGCATCGAACTACCGGGCTCGTTCTCCACCGGTTTGGCCATAAAGGTGGCAGATATCTTATGTTTTAGTGCGGCTTCACGGACACTGCGCTTAAAGGTGAAGACCTGATCTGCCAGTGATAGTGCATCGCCATGGCGGAAGTTTATTTCCATCTGTGCGACACCTTCTTCATGAATCAGGGTATCAATATCAAGTTCCTGAGCTTCACAGTAGTCGTATACATCTTCAAATAAAGGGTCGTACTCATTGGTAGCGTCAATACTATACGACTGCCGACCATATTCCTGTCGGCCGGAACGGCCTACAGGAGGTTCCAGGGGAAGATCGGGATCAGTACATCGTTTGGTGAGATAAAACTCCAACTCTGGCGCAACAACTGGGCGCCAGCCTTTATCATCATAGAGTTTGAGAATATTCTTTAGCAGTGTTCTAGGTGCAGTGCTGACAGCATTACCTTGTTTGTCATAACAGTCATGAATGATTTGAGCTGTAGGTTCAGCTGCCCACGGTATCAAATAAATAGCGCTTTTATCCGGCTTAAGAATCATATCTATTTCTGCAGGATTGATGAGGCTATCGTAAGTTTCGTCAGGAAGCGAGTCACCTGTCACAGTGGATATCAACACTGTTTCTGGTAAACGTATACCTTTTTCATGGCAGAATTTGCTGGAGGGCATAATCTTGCCCCGAGCGATGCCTGTCAGGTCAGGGATTACGCACTCAACTTCAGAAATATGGTGCTCTTTCAGCCAGGCTTTCAGCTTCTTCATGATACCTGCATTTTTTAGTCTATTTATTGTGTGGTCAGAGTATTCTAACTGTGGATATGATCCAGACTTGTCTATCTTATTGTCAATGATCTATTTTTTCTTTCGAATTTTTACAGGTTTGCAACCAAAAAGGCTGAAACTTAGAATAATGGCATAGCAGCAAAATGAAACCCAGAAAGCTTGCTGAATCCCTTCAAAATCGGCAATCAGTGCAGCAAGCATGGGAATGAGCCCTCCGCCAATAATCGCTGTGCTGATAATGCCTGAAGCCTGTATTGCGGTGTTTGGAGAAAGTTTATTCAGGGCGAGACTATAAATTAGCGGAAACATAATAGAATTACACAATCCAACCAGTGTAACAGCCCATAATGCTAGCCAGCCATTACAATAGATACCACCAAGAACCAGCACTAATGATAATAGTGAACTCAAGGCTAGAAACTGTCGAGCGCTGACTCGGGTCATAATCCAGGGGCCGGCAAAGCGACCTACCATAATTCCAAACCAGTAGTAGCTGATAAAGTGAGCCATCTGGGCAGAGCTCATTTTTAATCCTAGCGACTTGATAAAATTAATCATAAAGCTGCCGAGGAGGACTTCTGTTCCAACATAAGCAAATGCAGCCAGAGCACCAAAAAGTGTATGACGATAATGCCATGCACTGTCGTGATTGGTTAAGCCTGCTTCGTTTATAAGTGGGTTAGGTAGTTTTTGCTGCCAGGTCAGATAAGTAATAAACAATAAAATAACGGTTAAGGCTAAATAGGGAGAGATTACTGTTTTAGCCAGTTCATAGCGTTGAGAGACTTCTAGCTGCATCGTTTCACCAATAGGTGGGTAGGAGAGAATCATTGGCCCTAGCAACCAGGGAGCGAGGGTCATTCCCAAAGCATGAAAACCATGGAGAATAACTAGCCTGTTATGGGCTGTTTCAGGCTTGCCAAGACTGGCGCCATAGGGGTTGCTGATGGTTTGTAAAAGGCTTACGCCAATAGCAATAACAAATAGAGCAGTAAGAAATGCGATATAGCTGCATACCAAGGCAATCGGGTAATAGAGAAAGCAGCCTGTGCCGGTTAGCAAGTAACCGATGATCATGCCCTTTTTATAACTGGTTCTTTTAACCAAAATGCTGGCTGGATAGGAAAACACCAAAAAAGCGGTAAACCAAACCAGCTGGATAATTAATGCCTCACGATAGGTCAGGCTGAAAACCTCTTTCAGATGAGGGATCATAATGTCATTAAGGGAGGTCAAAATTCCCATAACGGCAAACAGCATTGCTACCGAAAAAAGACCTACTGCCTGCTGCGGTATATGAGTCAGGCAAACTCTGATAAACCGGTTAAGCATTGCGGTGTTCTCTAAAAGCTGAGAATGGGAAGTCTGGCTTGGAAAGCATTCAATAAGATTAGTTCCCTGACCTGTTTTAGTATTTAGTTGTCAGGGAATGAGATAGAGTGATTCAGATGTGATTTACAGGCTGGCTTTCGCCAGTAAATTGAATATACCCGTTTTTCTTATATGATCGAACTGCTGCTGGTCTTTGGCCAGCATAAGTCCGGCATAACCCAGTGCATTGATGGCGATACCATCAGGACGTCCTTGACTACGGGGTACAACCAGCATCCATTGTCTGGTCATCAACAAATTGTAAGGTTCAGGGTTCTCCTGGTCAGAATAGATCAGGGCCAATTCTGATAGCATTTGCTGATAGAGTGAGAAGAGATCATTAGTATCATTTCTGCCTAAATCCAGTTTACAGGCCAGATTTTTAAAAGGCAGCTGTGGCAATGCTTCAGGTTGGTAAGAAGTCACTGATGCCATAATGTTATCAATAGGTAACTGATCTAGCGGAAATGCTTGTAAATGTTTGTGGGGTTGGCTGGCCCCGGCTTGTCTGCCACTATTGTAAAAAGACAGCACGTCTAGTTGATCATGGATTTCCTGTAGTGCGGTAAACTCATGCAGTGTTAACAGGGATTCCTGGGGTTCAAACTCCGGTGTAACAATAAGAAAGTGGTTAGGCACCAGGTTGTATTTATTTAATAAAATGACATGACCGCTATTTAGATGTTTGACATATAAATCCTGTTCATAAGGAAGAAATGGATTTGTTGAAACTGAATAGCCTACGTTTTTTTTTCTAAATCCGTTGAGTACACGGACCTGGAATAGGATGCCTTGCTCGTTGATTGTTAGTGTTTGAGTAGGGGCTGTTTCTAATGCTCCTGATTCTGTAGCCAGTTTACTCACAGTGGATAAGGCATTATTCAGATCGGTTTCTAAAAATTTCATGATTAGCATCAAAAATAGGTTCAAAGCTGGGAGTTTGAACCATTACTTTAGCTTTTTCGATCTTAGAGAGAGGCTTCTGTTAATAGAAGCCTCTCAAAATGTTATTTCATCGTTGGAATAACAAACTCAGTATCTTCACGAATCCCGGTGGGCCAGCGGGAAGTAATGGCTTTTTTACGGGTGTAAAACCGAACACTGTCTTCACCGTGCATATGTAGTGACCCAAACAGTGAGCGCTTCCAGCCACCAAAACAATGGAATGCCATGGGTACGGGAATAGGCACGTTGATCCCCACCATACCCACCTGAATATCATGGGCAAATTGCCTGGCACTGTCGCCGTCCCGGGTAAATATGGCTGTGCCATTGCCGTATTCGTGAGCATTGATAATTTCGACGGCTGTCTTGTAATCAGGGACACGAACGACGCAGAGTACAGGCCCAAAGATCTCTTCTTTGTAAATGCTCATATCCGTGGTGACATTGTCAAACAGGCACCCCCCCAGGAAGTAACCTTCTTCATGTCCTTTCACTTTTAGACTACGGCCGTCGACAATCAGTGAAGCCCCTTGGGCAACACCTGAATCAATATAATCTTTAACTTTGCTACGATGGGCTTTGTTAATTAAAGGCCCCATCTCGACATCAGGCTCCATGCCGTTTCCAACTCTTAGCTCTCGAACTCTGGGAGCAAGCTTTTCAACCAGCCTGTCGGCAATATCACCAACAGCTACCGCTACAGATATGGCCATGCAGCGCTCACCAGCAGAACCATAGGCAGCTCCAATTAAGGCGTTAACCGCCTGATCCAGATCGGCATCAGGCATGATAATCATATGATTTTTGGCTCCTCCCAATGCCTGAACCCGTTTTCCTGCATGGGACGCTGTTTGATAAATATATTCTGCAATGGGGGTAGAACCCACAAAGCTTACTGCCTGAATATCCCGGTGTGTCAGTAAGGTATCAACCGCCTCTTTATCACCGTTGATAACATTGAAAGCCCCACTGGGGAGTCCTGCTTCTTTCATCAGTTCTGCCAGGCGTAAAGGCACAGAGGGATCTTTTTCAGAAGGTTTAAGAACAAAAGTATTCCCACATGCCAGGGCAAGGGGAAACATCCACATGGGCACCATGGCTGGAAAGTTAAAGGGCGTAATGCCAGCAACAACACCCAGCGGCTGTTTTATCGACCAGGCATCCACATTGGTGCCAACATTTTCGGTATATTCTCCTTTCAGCAAATGAGGAATTCCGCAGGCAAATTCTACAACTTCAAGACCCCGAGTAATTTCCCCCTTGGCATCTTCAAGCACTTTGCCGTGTTCCTGGGTGATGAGCTCTGCCAGCTCATGTCGGTTTTTTTCAACCAGTTCTTTAAACTTGAACAGAACCCGTGCCCGGTTAAGAGGGGTGACCTGCTTCCAGGTTGTGAAGGCTTCTTTAGCTGCGGTAATAGCCGTTTCAGTTTCACTTTTGCTGGCAAGTGAGACACTGGCAGAGATTTCTCCAGTGGCTGGATTGTAGATGGGTTGGCTGCGCTCACTGGGTTTAGATATTTTTCCAGCGATAAAATGATTTTTTTCTAATGTCATTGGCTTAATCCCTTACTGGCTTATTTTTATTTTGTCTCTTGGCTTTTTATGGCGTCTGCCAGTTTACCGATTAACTCATCAATATGATGCTTTTCCAAAATCAAGGGTGGAGACATTGCCAGAATATCACCAGTCCAGCGAACTAATGCACCTTTTTTGTAACATTCCTTGAATACCCGGTATCCTCTTTCTCCTGGCTTATTGAGTTCTGGGGAAAACTCGACGGCTGCAACAAGGCCTGTGCTGCGGATATCAATAACATTCTCAAAGCTTTTAAGAGAATACAGGGTATCCTGAAAATAGCTTTCCAGTTCAATTGCTTTATGGAAAAGATTCTCTTGCTCATAGAGATTAAGAGCGGAAAGACCGGCTGCAGCAGCTATAGGGTGGCCAGAATAGGTGTAGCCATGGAATAGCTCTATCTGATTTTCAGGGCTTTGCATAAACGCATCATAAATAGTATCGCTGATAAATACTGCCCCCATGGGAATTGTACCGTTGGTCAGGCCTTTGGCCGCGGTGATCATGTCTGGCTGGACATCCCAGTGAGTCGCTGCGAAAGCGTCTCCAACCCTGCCAAAGCCAGTAATTACCTCATCAAAAATTAGTAGAATGCCATGTTTGTGGGTAATCTCCCGAAGTCGTTTAAGATAACCTTTGGGCGGCATAATAACACCGCCGGAGCCGGACATTGGCTCAACAATTACTGCGGCAATATTTGATGCATCATGAAGGGCAATAATATTTTCCAGTTCATCAGCGAGTTCTACCCCTGATTCCGGAAGACCTCGGGTAAATGAATTGTTCTTGATATTTAAAGTATGGGGTAGGTGATCAACGCCGCTTAACAGACTTCCGAATACTTTGCGATTATTGGGAATACCGCCAACGGAAATACCACCAAAGCCAACACCATGATAGGCTTTTTCTCTGCCCACCAGTCGTTGCTTAGTGCCTTCACCACAGATGCGATGGTAGGCAATGGCAATTTTTAATGCTGTTTCTACTGATTCAGATCCAGAATTGGTGAAAAAGACCCGGTTAAGGTTTCCAGGAGTATGTTGAGTAAGACGCTCAGCAAATTCAAAGGCCAAAGGATGTCCCATTTGGAAAGGAGGGGCATAATCCAGTTTGGCTGCCTGTGATGAAATGGCTTCAGTAATCTCAGGACGACAGTGACCAGCATTGACACACCAGAGCCCGGCAGTGCCATCAATCACATCACGACCATCATCTGTTTTGTAATACATGCCCTGGGCATGGGTAAGCAAACGGGGAGAATCCTTGAATTGGCGGTTAGCCGTAAACGGCATCCAGAAAGCATCCAACTGCTCGGTGGTCAGTTTATTCATGAACATCCTCTTTCCGGTTTTTTATTGTTGATTCATGTGCTTTAGTACTCCGTCCTGAATCAGATGATATATTCAGCGAAAGCCAGAGTTTTCAGATCAAGGCGTAGCTGTGCAGGAATACTGAAGTATTTCAAGGAGCTACAACGAAGAGCTGGAGACTCTGGCTTTCGCCCTCTGGGTGGCTCGTAAAGCAACCATCCGTCTGCGTTAGAATTGCTTGAAATACTTCAGTATTCCTGCACAAATCTGCCTTGCGTATGATTACTTTACGAGCCACTGAATATATCATTTGGTTCAGGACGGAGTACGAGATTTCAACAGAGCCTACAATAGTGAATCCCATTGATTCAATAATAAGCGGAGGCAGTATGGCAGATAGTAAAAGCAGGGCTTATTGGGAAGAGCAGGCCCAACAACTTAACTTTAATGGCAAGGCATTTATTAATGGGGCCTATGTAGACTCAGCCAGCAGGGAAACATTTGATTGTATTTCTCCTATTGATGGCAAGATACTGAACTCGGTAGCAAGTTGTTCTCAGACCGATGTTGATAAAGCCGTTGAAATCGCCCGCGAAACATTTGAATCTGGACAATGGTCTCGTCTATCTCCTTCTGATAGAAAAAAGATACTGCTGGCTTTTGCCGATGAAATCAGTGTTCATCAGGAAGAACTGGCATTGCTCGAAACCCTGGATATGGGTAAGCCTATTTCCGACAGTTTTACAGATGATCTTCCCGATGCCATTAATTGTATTCGCTGGTGTGCTGAAGCTGTAGATAAGCTTTATGATGAGGTGGCACCGACAGCTGATAATACATTGGGGCTGGTCACCCGCGAACCAGTTGGGGTTGTAGCAGCTATTGTTCCCTGGAATTATCCCCTTTGTATGGCTGCCTGGAAATTAGGACCGGCCCTGGCTGTGGGAAATAGTGTTATTTTAAAACCTTCTGAGAAGTCACCTTTAACCGCTATTCGTATCGCTGAGCTGGCAAAGAACGCAGGTTTACCTGATGGTGTGCTACAGGTGTTGCCCGGTTTTGGGCATACCGCGGGAAAAGCCCTGGCCCTTCATCCTGATGTTGATACCCTGGTTTTTACTGGATCAACCGCGACAGCAAGACAGCTGATGATTTATGCCGGTGAATCTAATATGAAACGGGTTTGGGTGGAAGCTGGTGGAAAAACACCCAATATTGTGTTTGCAGACGCCCCGGATTTGAAAAAAGCGGCAAAGGTCGCAGCTATGGCCATTTTCTGTAATCAAGGGGAAGTCTGTACAGCAGGTTCAAGATTGTTGGTAGAAGACAGCATTTATGATGATTTTCTGCAGCTTGTTGTTGGGGAAGTGAATAACTGGCAGCCTGGTCATCCTCTAGAACCGGATACGGTTGCGGGGGCCATTGTTGATGAAATTCAATTGAAAAGGGTCCTTGGCTATATTGAGAAGGGGCAGTCTGAGGGAGCAAAATTAACTGTTGGTGGTCAGCAGATAATGAAAGACATGGGTGGTTTTTATATAGAGCCAACTATCTTTAATGATGTATCTAATGCTATGACCATTGCTCAGGAAGAAATTTTTGGACCTGTACTGTCTGTGATCCAGTTTAAAACGGAAGAGGAGGCTGTGACCTTAGCTAATGATTCAATCTATGGTCTGGCAGCTGCATTATGGACTAATGATTTATCCAGAGCTCACCGCTTGTCCCGTCGACTTCGTGCCGGTTCGGTATGGATCAATAATTATTTTGGTGGTGATATGACAGCGCCTTTTGGTGGCTATAAACAATCCGGCAATGGGCGAGATAAATCCATTCATGCCTTTGATAAGTACTCTGAGTTAAAAGCGACCTGGATTTCCATTAAGTAATAAAAGAGCAATAAAAAATGGCTGTAAGGGAAAAAACACGAAATTGCCTGGGACACGTGGCCTCTTATTATGCAGCCACTGTTAATGTTAATGGCAGCTTTCCTGCATTGAATCAACATATTACCACCGACGTTTGTATCGTCGGTGGTGGATTTTCTGGCGTTGCAACTGCATTAGAATTGGCAGAGCGAGGCTATAAAGTTGTCTTGCTGGAAGCAAATAGAATTGGCTGGGGAGCATCAGGCCGTAATGGTGGTCAGTTAATTCGGGGGATTGGTCATGGCACTGAACAGTTCCGTAATGAAATTGGTCAGGAAGGTATTGATGCTATAGCCAGCATGGGATTAGAAGCTGTCCGGATTGTTCGTGACAGAATTGCACAGCATGATATTCAGTGTGACCTGAAAATGGGTTATTTCGATGCGGCCATTAAGTCTCGTCATATGAAAGAGCTGGAGCAGGAAGCCCGTTCTCTGCAACATCACGGTTACAGCGAAGAATTACAAATTATCGGCGAAGAACAGGTTTCCGATATTGTTGGCTCCAAGCGCTATATCGGGGGGTTGGTGGATATGGGCAGTGGTCACCTTCACCCATTAAACCTCTGTATTGCTGAAGCACGGCTTGCAGAAAAATTGGGGGCTTGTATTTTCGAATGTTCACAGGTTCAGAAAATTCATTACGGCGAATCAATCAAGGTTGAAACATCCGACGGTACAGTGGTTGCAGATCAGTTGATTTTATGTGGCAATGCCTATCTTGGTGAATTGGAACCTCGAATAGCAGGTAAGGTACTTCCTGCTGGAAGTTATATTATTGCTACAGAGCCCTTACCTGAATCTGTCTATAAAAAACTGCTGCCTAAGGATATGGCAGTGGCTGATATGAGCATTGCTCTGGATTATTTTCGTCTGTCTGCGGATAAGCGACTCCTTTTTGGCGGGATGTGTAATTACTCTGGGCGAGATCCAAAAAACATTGCCAAGGCATTGCAGCCAAAGATGCTTAGAGTATTTCCTGCTTTGGCTAATTATCGTATTGAATATCAGTGGGGGGGGATGTTAGGTATAGTAGCTAATCGAATGCCTCAAATTGGCAAACTGGAGCCTAATATCTACTATGCCCAGGCTTACTCAGGGCATGGAGTTAATGCAACACATATAGCAGGAAGGATTATTGCAGAAGCTATTTCTGGTGATACTGACCGGTTTGATATTTTTAACAGGATTGGTCATATTACTTTTCCCGGAGGGAAGTATTTTAGATCTTCGTTATTAGCTGCAGGAATGATTTATTACAGAGTGAAAGACTGGCTTTGAAAGAGAAGAAATTATTGCCACTTATTAAACAGTATTTTTGAAAAATGCTATTTCTAACTATTTAAAGGACTAGGTAAATAAATTGTTTATGGTATATTGGTTTGTTTTTTGTTCAGCTTGGCGAAAATAATTATTCAGCAGATCAGTAGTGTTAGGTCAGTTGACCTGAATCAATACCTTGTTATACATTGCTCTCCAATATAAAAAGATACTGTCTTATTTCAGTATTTTAATAATAAAGAAACGACAATGGAGGGGTGTTATGTCGAAGTTGATCGAGCGGATTGTCCAGGATCATGAGCACATTGCCCGCCTGCTCGACTGCCTGGACTATGAAGTCGCTGGCTATCGAGAAGGGGCTGAGTATTCCCCTAAACTGTCTGTTATTCAGGATGCCCTGGATTACCTTCACAACTATTCAGATGTTTTTCACCACCCCCTTGAATCACGGCTGATGACCCGCTTAAGGCCAAGGTTAGAAGATGGTGAATATCGTTCAAGTTTTGAGCTAATAGAAAAGCAGCACAAGCAGATTGGCGATTTAAGTGGTGAGTTGCTGAAGCGTTTTAATAGCATAGCGGCTGATCAGGTAGTGCCAATTAATTTACTGCTATCACAATATCAGATGTATAGTAAATTACAGAGGGATCATATGGTTGCTGAGGATAAGTATATGATCCCCGCTATGAAACGTTACCTTACTAAAGCGGATCTATCTTTGGTTGAAAAGGAATTAAGAGAAAATCCAGACCCCCTGTTTGGCGTTCATACTTGGGAAGCTTACGAAAACCTCTATCAACATGTTATGGAAAATGCCAGAGTGGTTGAGCCTGCTTGACGTTTCTGGTCTTTATGCTAGCACGATGTGATTTATAGACTTAGCCATCTACAAGATAGTAGGTGGCTTTTTTATTACTAGCACGTTTTTTATTTAAAGCAAGATGTATTATTTATAATTTTTTTTATTTTATATTAAGTAAGATAGCATTTTTGGCTCGTTTTTAGGTTAAAAAGTTTCAATGCTTTGAATTTAATAGCTAAGCTGAAATATAAGGCTGTATTACGTGCTTTCTTTAAGCTTTATTCTTCCTGGTAGTAAATACCATTCTTCTTTAATAAAGAGAGCCAGCTATTCAGTTAGCCTTTAAGCTGATGTGGCTAAATGTTGCTTATTTAGTTTGGGGGTAAACATAAAGGATTAGTTATTAATTAATGAAAGACCTGTTTGTTGGCAAGGAAGTCTATGGAAGCAACAAATGATCAAACAGTTATTGGCTATATAGTTAAAGCGGAAGGCAGCGTATTAGTCGCTGATGAAAATGGCCAGGTTAGAATTGCGGAAATAGGTGACCCTCTCTATTTAAATGAGAAGGTTGTTAATGACTCAGAAGTAAATGTATTAATTGAGCTAGTAAATAACCAGATGCTGAATTTAGCTGCCCAGCAGCAGGTGGTTATGCAGTTTGATCTTTTAGGTACAACAGTATTTGGTGAGCGTGAAGAAACAACTAAAGATGTTGAAGGTGCTGCTGATGCATCAACTCAGGTTATTCCCCCTGCAAATCAGGACAATGCTGCTACCTCTGAAAATAATGATCAAAGCCAATCTGAATCTGATAGTCCTGTTGAAGACACCTTTGTGAGAGAGGCGATTATTAACCATGAAAATGTAGATCAGATAGATAGCTTTTCTGACCAGACTCAGGATTTTCAGGAAGATGCTACTGCAAGTGGGGAAAGAGAACAGCAAAATATACAGGCAGTGTCTGATGAATCTATTCCGGAATCATTACCACCCCAAGCTTCAGATATTGTTTTGGCTATTAATGAAGATACTCCATTTTCTTTTAATAGGTCTCTTTTTGCTCAGGGAAGTGCCTTGGAGTCAATTACAGTTATCAGCCTTCCTTCTCAAGGAACCCTGAGTCTTAACAATGTGAGAATCTTGCCCGGTCAGCGGGTTTTGGCACAAGATCTTGATGATCTGCTGTTTCAGCCAGGTGCTAATGATAATGGATCAGACTACACCAGCTTTCAGTTCAGGATCAGCGATGGTTTAAAGAGTAGTAGTGTTCAGCAGGTAACTATTGATATTACGCCGGTAAATGATGTCCCTGTTGTGGAAGATCAATTTTTTTCTGTTACTGAAAATGCCGTTGCTGATGGGTCATTTATTGTAGGTAGAGTAGAGGCTAGCGATGTCGATACTGGCCAGGCTAAAACCTATTCTATAACAGCCGGTAATGAAGATGGCAAATTTGCAATTGATAGTGAAACCGGTGAGCTAACGCTAGCTGGTGCTTTGGATAGGGAAACAACAGATAGCTATAGCCTCACTATTGAGGTAACAGATAGTGGTAACCCGCCATTAACTGATACTGCAACCATAACTATAGGCGTCAATGATTTTAATGAAGCGCCTGTCGTCCTAGATCAAAGCTTTATGGTTGACGAGAATGTATTGGCTGATGGCTCTGTAGTGGTTGGTTCTGTAAGTGCCAGTGATGTTGATCATGGCCAGGATATAACTTATGCCATTACCAGTGGAAACGATGATGGTCGCTTTGCAATTGACTCTGATACTGGTGAGATAACAGTAGTAGATACTTTAGATCATGAAACCATAAATAGTTATAGATTGACTGTTGAAGTCTCCGATAATGGTAGCCCTGCTTTAAGTAGCACAGCAACAATTACGGTAAATATTAATGATTTGAATGAAGCACCTGTGGTTTCGGATCAGGTTTTTACCGTTGACGAGAATGTATTGGCTGATGGCTCTGTTGTGGTTGGTTCAGTAAATGCCAGTGATGTTGATGATGATCAGGCTAAATCCTATGCCATCACAGGTGGAAACGATGATGGCCGCTTTGCAATTGATCCTGACACTGGTGAGATAACAGTAGTAGATACTTTAGATCATGAAACCATAGATAGTTATAGATTGACTGTTGAAGTCTCCGATAATGGTAGCCCTGCTTTAAGTAGCACAGCAACAATTACGGTAAACATTAATGATTTGAATGAAGCACCTGTGGTTTCAGATCAGGGTTTTACCGTTGACGAGAATGTATTGACTGATGGCTCTGTTGTGGTTGGTTCAGTAAGTGCTAGTGATGTTGATGATGGTCAGGCTAAATCCTATGCCATCACAGGTGGAAACGATGATGGTCGCTTTTCAATTGATCCTGACACTGGTGAAATTACCGTTGTAAATGCGTTGGATCATGAATTTTCAGATACTTATAACCTGACCGTTGAAGTTACAGATGATGGAAGTCCTGCTTTAAGTGATACAGCCACTATTGCTATCGATATTAACGACCTGAATGAAGCGCCAACGGTGACGGTACCGACTTCAGCATCTTACACAGAAGGAGACGGTGCTTTAAGTGTGCTTAACACACTGATTTTAAATGATCCGGAGGGAACCCTTGAAGGGGCAACCATTCAATTCACAGAACATAATTGCCAAGACCATGTGGCTGAAGATAAACTCGAATTTACTGATCAAAATGGTATTGCCGGTAGCTACGATGCAGCTAATGGTGTGCTGACCTTAACAGGTACAGCTAGCGTTACAGAGTATCAAACAGCGCTGCGTAGTATTTCCTATACCAACCTTTCTGATAGCCCTGATAAGGATGACCGGATTTTATCCGTTACCGTTAATGACGGTTTTATCGATAGCAATGTAGCTAATACAACCCTAAGCATTACCGCGGTTAATGATGGTCCCGCAATCACCGGTGCTGGTAATCTGGTTGATGAAACCATGGATACAGCTAACCAGGAGGGCTTGGCTCAGCACATCCAGATTATAAAAACAGGCGGTTCCCATGCTTTCTCTGTAGGTGAAAAAATTGAGCTCACTTTTACTAATAGTGAAGATAATAGCGAAAGTTATACCGTTACTTATACCATCAATGACACTGCAGCACAAAGGATAGCGCCGGGATTGACTCACGCAATTCTTAACAGTGACCCTGGAATTGGTTGTCATGTAAGTGTGGTCTCTGAAGGTGGCAGTGTTATTGGTTCCAGTTATCGCAATGTTATTGGTTTTGATGATCCAAACCGCCCCCCCTTCAATCTGACGACAGTGGTTAAAGATGCCAGTGATCAGGTTATTTCCACTGATACTGTAATGATACAAAACACTACCCATGTGTATGGGGTTAACTATAACGGTGCCGGTAATGAAGGGACGGCACAGGAAGAAACATTGACTATTCCTGCTGGATTGCAGGCAGGCCAGACCGTCAAACTGTTTGTTAATGACCTCGAAGTCAGCCATACAGTGGCAGCAGGAGAAACGGTTACGGATATCCGTGATGCGCTATTAAGTCAATTTTCTGATTTTGATATAAGCCAGGCAGTTTCTGCTGTAGCTAATGGCTCAGATAAACTTTCTCTAACAGCTGTTAATCCCGGTGAACCCTTTGATGCTTATGGCGTCACTACTTCTGTTAGCGATCTGTTTACTCTGGATGTCGATGAGAACACTATCTCAGGCACCGTAGTAGGAACCGTAGGCGCCAGTGACCGGGATGGTGATAGCGATACCCTGACCTATGCTCTTACCGATGATGCCAGTGGCAGATTCGCAATTAATAGCAATACCGGTGAAATTACGGTAGCCGGAGCACTGGATCATGAAAGTGCAGCCAGTCATACCGTAACGGTATCAGTGACGGATAGTCAGGGCGCTTCATCTCAACAGCAAGTCACGATTCAGGTCAGGGATGTTAATGATGCTCCAGTATTAAGCGATACCCTGGATACGGCAGTCGGTACAGAATCTGCAATTAATACAACTCTAGATAATGATCAATCTGAGGCAGTGCTTTCACCCATGGCGGATGGCGGTTATATGGTTGTCTGGCACTCTGAAGAAGGGGGAAGCCATGCAATTAAGGCACAGAAGTATGCGTATGTGGATGAAACCCGTACCATCACTATTGCGGATCACAGTTTTGAAAGCGTTGCCCTGGCCGACTCAAGCTGGCAGGTGCAACCGACAGCCAGTGCATGGACGTTCACAACCGGCGCCGGTATCCATGACTACGGTGCAGCACAGCTGACCGCCCAGGCCAGTGATGGTGAAAATGCAGCCTGGATCAATGCTGTCGGCGCATCTATTAGTCAGACATTGTCTGAAAACTTCCAGCGCAACAACGATTACACCCTTCAAGTCGATATCGGTAACCGACAGGATAGTGCAAGTTCAGAAGATTATACTGTTCGAGTTTCTGCTGGTGGTGTTGTATTGGCCAGTGATGGCTCCGTTGTTCCTGCCGAAGGCAGCTTTGCAACATTAACCTTGAATATTGATGGCCAATCAATCCCTGAAGGATCAGCCGCTATCGGTCAACCATTAACCATTGAGCTGATCAAAAACAGCGGTAACCATCAGGCCAGCTTTGACAATGTCCGCATGACCGTCGCCGAGCCTTCCTTGGAGTTAAACCCCATCGGTGACGAGTTCCAGATTAATACCACAGCACCCGCCAGTAACCAGGATGTGCGTAATCCGGTGGTAGCAACTCTGGATAATGGCAACTATGCGGTGGTGTGGGATCTGATTCAGCCCGGCTCCTGGATTCAGTCCCATATGCGGGTATTTGATGCCAATGGCAATGAAGTCAAAACGGAGTTTAATATTGGTACCAGCCATTATGCGACTGATGTAACCGCATTGACAGATAACCGGTTTGCAACGGTTTCCATCGATTCGTCTGATTCGTTTAATGCAAAAATTCATATTTTCGATGCATCGGGAAATGAAACATCCGTGATTAATGCGGGCAGTGCCGGTAGCTGGGGGTACGGTGGTCCGGATATTGAAGCCTTGGATAACGGTGGTTTTGCAGTGGTTTGGCGCAGCAATGCAACGACCAATGACAGTGCTTCCCTGCGGATATACGATGCTTCTGGCAATCCTGTTAACAGTGCTATTAGTTTTGGTGGAAGTAACCCTGATAACTTCCGCGAGCTCAAGGTTGAGGAGCTGCCAAACGGTGAGCTGGTTACCGTCTATCAAAGTGGCGATGATGTTTTCTTCCAGCGCTGGAGTAGCACTGGCACGACCATTGGCAGCCCGGTTCAGGCAAACACCACCACAGCAGATACCCAGAGCCAGTTTAGCATTGAGTCTTTACCTGATGGTGGGTTCTTTATTATCTGGAAATCCAGTGGCGGGCAGGATGGCGATGGCCAGGGGATTGTAGGTCGCCGATTTAATGCTTCCGGCACTGCCGTTACCGATGAGGTGGTTATCAATACTACGACAACCGGCGAGCAGTTTGATCCTCAATTGGTGCGTTTAACTAATGGTGCTCTGGAGGCTATCTGGACTTCAGATCATACCGGTGACAATGAAATCTTTGGTAGCACCATTGGTTTGGGTGGTGGCACAGGGGCAAACCAGGTGCAGGAAAATGCTCTTAATGGCACGCTGGTAGGTAAAGCAGCGGTTTCTGATTTTGATGATGCGGATACACACACCTATACCCTGGTAAATGATGCCGGTGGTCGGTTTGCCATTGATACCAATACCGGCAATATTACTGTTGCCGATGGTACCCTTCTGGATCATGAAATTAATGATTCCCATACTATTCGGGTTAGAGTAACAGACAATGGTGGGCTATCCAGCGAGCAGGATATCGTTATTCAGGTGCAGGATATTATCGTTATTCAGGTGCAGGATATTAATGAAGCACCGGATGTATCCGGGGCGGTGACGGCAACGGTTCCTGAGAACCTGGAGGCCCATACGGTAACCCAAGCCTTTTTATTAACCAATGCCTCAGATGTGGATGATGGCGATACTTTGAGTGTTCAGGATGTCAGTGTTAATGGTATTACAGCGCACCGTCATGATTTCCAGACCAGTTTTGCTGCGGGTACTGGCGGCAATGTTGCTGTAAATGGTAACACTCTTACTTTGACATCAGGCACCGAAGAAAATGTTGTACTGATTGATACTACGGGTGGAAGTACTCGTGATACCAATTTGCATCTGGACTTTA
Source organism: Endozoicomonadaceae bacterium (assembly GCA_965224475.1). Lineage (GTDB taxonomy): Bacteria > Pseudomonadota > Gammaproteobacteria > Pseudomonadales > Endozoicomonadaceae > Endonucleibacter. The sequence goes on from CBDCZK010000010.1 coordinate 701,950, forward strand.
CCGCAGCACCAACAGATCAACACGCGACTCGTAATAACTTTATTGTCTTTGACTATGTGGATGCTAATAACTACAAGGCGATAGGTAGTTATGACGGCGATGGCACTGCCCATTGGGTTGTAGAGCACTGGGTAAATGGCGCAAGTACCCGGTTAGCAGAGTATAACAGTACTGATAACTCCAATATTAATGTAGATCGTCATTATGAGGTGGATATTATCAGTAACCGGGTAACCCTCACTGTGGATGGTGTAGAGAAAATAGCTCATCAGTTCAGTGAAAATATCAGTGATGGTCAGTTGGGGGTAATGAACCGGGGTAATGCAGTTTCAACTTATACCTTGAATGGCGCGGACTGGGATATCTATCCTGATAATGAACATGCAGTCTACGATAATAATGACGGTACCTGGACAATCCTGCCAGGCGATGACCTGAACGGTGACCTGACCCTTGCTTACAATGTTTCAGATGGCCAGCTGACTACCGCTGCAACAGCTGTTATTCCAGTTAACAGAACCCCTGATGCAACCATTGAATTAAGCAGTACCTCGGGTATCAGTGATGATGCCTTGCCTGTAGAAACAACCGCACAGGGTGATTCACTGACGGTTACCTCTGTGAATGGTCAGGCAGTTGCCAGCTCCGGAACCACCAGTATTGCGGGCGAGTATGGTACGCTGGATATCGCCGCTGACGGCAGCTGGAATTATAACCTGAACAGCAACTACGCCACTGTAGATCTGGATAGTGACCTGATTGCTAAATGGAATTTTGATGGTAATGCCAACGATAACGCACCTTCAGATAGCATTGCTGACAATGGTGTATTAACCGGCAATGCCGCCTATACCAGTGATAGCGTATCCGGTTCTGCAGTCACACTCGATGGAACCGGTGACTATGTTCAGATAGCCACCACAACAGAGTTGGGTAACTACTCTGGCACCGTCGGCCAAAGAACCATCAGCCTATTTTTCAAGCTGGATCCCAGCAATTCCAAAGGTGGCAAGCAGGTACTGTATGAAGAGGGTGGCAGCTCCCATGGTTTTGCTATCTACCTGGATGGTGGAAAAATTTATGTAGGCGGCTGGGAAAACAGCAATACGGCCTATGTTTCCAAAGATATTACTTATTTGGATAGTGATAACTGGCATCATATAGCCCTTAGAATGGATGACGCTAATAATACATTAAGGGGCTTTTTGGATGGGGAAGTCTTTGGTAATGCTGCAGGCATCCAGGTACCTGCCCATACTGGTACTGTTGCCTTTGGTGGCCCAGGTGAAGGAAACCAGGCTTTTGATTTTCATAATCTGGATGATGGGGTTGGTACCCAGTTCAACGGCTTGATTGATGAGGGGCGGGTCTATAATCGGGCACTAACGGGTCGTGAAATCGATGTGTTAGGCAATCTGGATCAGACTGAAACCTTTACTTACGGTGTGTCTGACGGTACCCATATCAGCACTGCAACACTGGATATTAATGTACTCCATACATTGGATAGTACCAGCGGTCTGGATGGCACTGCTGCTGGTGAAACATTGACGGGCTCACTGTTTGCCGAACAAATTGATGGTATGGCAGGTGATGATACCTTAATAGGTAATGGAGGTAATGATCTCCTGATCGGTGGTTCCGGTAACGATATTCTTACTGGTGGTGACGGTGAGGATATTTTTGACTTTGACTTCTCCCATATTGGTACAGCAGCATCTCCAGCCCATGATACCATTACGGATTTCAATATTAGCGAAGGCGATGTACTGGATATCCGTGATATTCTTATAGATGAAGAAAATAATGATCTAACCCAGTATCTCTCTTTTGATCAAACGGATGCATCTAACCCGATCCTGGAAATTCGTGATACGGCCGGTGGTGATATTACCCAGAAGGTAACCCTCCAGGGAGTAAACCTGTCATCGCTGGGTAGTACTGATGCCGAGATAATCAATGGGCTGTTGAATAACGGTAATTTGAATACGGATCAGTGATAGGCGTGTTAGCGTCCTTGCCTTGATCAGTTAATTTCGTTTTTCAAGTAGCAAGGACTTTATCTCTGTTATATCTGACTTCATATTACTGATATCTGATTTGATATTGCCAATATCCGATTTCATATTATTAACATCTAGCTTTACCTCTGACACTGATGTTTCAAGTCGGTCTATGCGTTGATTGGTTTGAGTCTGATCTTGTTTAATTGTCATTACGTTATTTTCAAGACGATCAAAGCGTTGCCGGGTTTCCTGCTTGAACTCGTTTAACTCTGTATGAGTTTGTTTGCAAAGTACCAGTAACTCTTGCTGTAAATTGTTCCAGACCCTGTGTTTACTCTCTTCCGATAAGTCTCGCCGTCGCTTGAGTTTCTCTACATCATTTCTTAGCGCTGCAACTTCATTTTCCAGTGACATAGTTCACAACCCGTTATTGTTTAACAGGTCAAGTATAGCTTTAGATTTGGTACCCCGTATTTTGATTATGGTATAGTCAGTAAATAAAAAAAGAACAGACAAAACAGGTACAAGCAAGGTGTACTGATAGATAAAAAATATCGATTAGTAATAAAATTCTGGGGAGATAATAATAATGACAGTCCCATACTCCTACCCGTCCCTTAACTTTCACTTAGGTGAAACCATCGACCTGTTAAAAGAACAGGTGTCTCAATTTTCTGCCTCAGAAATTGCTCCTATTGCTGAGCAGACCGATCAGGTCAACGAGTTTCCATCTCCTCTCTGGAAAAAACTCGGCAGTATGGGCTTATTGGGCATAACGGTTGAAGAAGACTACGGTGGTTCCGGAATGGGGTATCTGGCCCATGTGGTTGCCATGGAAGAGATCAGTCGGGCATCTGCATCCATTGGTTTGAGTTATGGCGCACATTCCAACCTTTGTGTTAACCAGATTCGTCGTAATGGCACAGAAGAACAGAAGCGAAAATACCTGCCAGGCTTAATCAGCGGCGAAACCGTCGGTGCTTTAGCTATGAGTGAACCTGGGGCAGGCTCTGATGTGGTTAGCATGAAGCTAAAAGCAGTCAAGCAGAGTGACCACTATGTGCTTAATGGCAACAAGATGTGGATCACCAATGGCCCCGATGCCGGAACCTATATTATTTATGCTAAAACCGATCCGGATAAAGGGGCTCACGGTATCACAGCATTTATTGTTGAGCGTGACTTCCCCGGCTTTAGTCAGGCGCAGAAGCTGGACAAACTGGGAATGCGTGGCTCTAACACTTGTGAGTTGGTATTCCAGGACTGTGAAGTACCAGAAGAAAATATTCTGGGTCAGCTAAACGAGGGTGTTCGTGTTTTGATGAGTGGCCTGGATTATGAACGGGTGGTTTTAGCAGGTGGGCCTACTGGCATTATGCAGGCATGTCTGGATGCCGTGGTGCCCTATATTCATGACCGGCAACAGTTTGGCAAAAGTATTGGTGAGTTTCAGCTGATTCAGGGCAAGGTTGCCGATATGTATACCACATTGAATGCTTGCCGTTCCTATCTCTATGCCGTTGCAGCGGCCTGTGATCGAGGGGAAACAACGCGGAAGGATGCAGCGGGTGCCATTCTTTATTGTTCCGAACGGGCTACCCAGATGGCCCTTGATGCCATCCAGATTCTGGGGGGCAATGGTTATATCAATGACTATCCCACAGGGCGCTTACTGCGCGATGCCAAGCTCTATGAGATTGGTGCGGGTACTTCAGAAATCCGCCGAATGTTAATAGGCCGGGAGTTATTTCAGGAAACCAGGAGTTAATTATGGCTATTCTGGAGTCGCGAATAGCATTGGATAGCCCTGAATTTCAGGCTAACCGTCAGCATATGCAGCTGCTGCTGGATAATTTGGGTAACTGTTTTGACAAAGTAAAGCTAGGTGGTGGTGAAAGGACTCGGGAGCGGCATATTGCCAAAGGTAAGCTATTGGCCAGAGATCGCATTGCTGCGGTGCTAGACCCCGGTTCACCTTTTCTTGAAGTAGGCCGTTATGCGGCAGAAGGTGTCTATGATGAAGCTATTGCCTGTGCCGGTGTTGTTGCAGGAATAGGCCAGGTATCCGGTATTGACTGCATGATTGTAGCGAATGATGCCACAGTAAAGGGGGGAACCTACTACCCACTTACTGTCAAAAAACACCTTCGGGCCCAGACTATTGCTGAGCAAAACCATTTGCCCTGTATCTACATGGTGGATTCTGGAGGCGCTAACCTCCCCAGCCAGAGTGAAGTTTTCCCCGATCGGGAGCATTTTGGTCGAATCTTTTTTAATCAGGCCAATATGTCGGCCAAAGGTATCCCACAGATCGCAGCAGTCATGGGTTCCTGCACAGCCGGAGGTGCCTATGTGCCAGCGATGGCTGATGAGAGCATCATTGTTAAAGAGAAAGGTACGATCTTTTTAGCAGGGCCTCCATTGGTTAAGGCGGCGACGGGGGAAGAGGTAACAGCAGAGGCTTTAGGCGGAGCTGATGTTCATTGCCGGGAATCAGGGGTTGCTGATCATTATGCCGAAAATGACGCTCATGCCATTGAGTTAATTCGACAGGCAGTTACCAGACTGAATATAACCAACAAACCATTGATAGATAGTGCAGCAGCTAATCCTCTTTATGACCCTAAAGAACTTTACGGCATTGTTCCTGCTGATTTAAAACAACCTTATGATGTCAGAGAGGTGATTGCCCGTATTGTTGATGGCTCAGAATTTGACGAGTTTAAAGCACTTTATGGTGAAACCCTGGTATGTGGCTTTGCCGAGCTATTTGGTCATCCAGTGGGTATTTTGGGCAACAACGGTGTACTTTTTTCAGAGTCATCACTGAAAGCTACCCACTTTATTGAATTATGTTGTCAGCGTCGAATTCCGTTGATTTTTTTACAGAATATTACGGGCTTTATGGTGGGGTCTAAGTATGAAGCTGAGGGGATTGCCAAACACGGCGCAAAAATGGTGCATGCGGTAGCCTGTGCCAGTGTACCCAAATTTACAGTAATTATTGGTGGTAGTTTTGGTGCGGGTAATTATGGGATGTGTGGCCGGGCTTATGATCCCCGTTTTCTTTGGAGCTGGCCCAATAGCCGTATTTCAGTGATGGGGGCAGAACAGGCAGCAGACGTTTTGGTGCAGGTGAAAAAAAGCGCCCTGGAGAAAAAAGGGGGGCAGATGTCCACTGATGAAGAACTAGCTCTAAAGCAGCCAGTGTTAGAGGCTTATACTCATCAAAGCAGTGCGCTCTATGCCAGTGCCAGGCTATGGGACGATGGCATTATTGATCCGGCTGAAACCCGGAATGTACTGGGACTCAGCCTTTCTGCTGCTCTTAATGCGCCTATAGAAGAAAGTCGATTTGGGGTCTTTAGAATGTAGAAGGATAAGAATAATGGCTGATAATAATAATGATAAATTAATTATTGAGCAGGATAGCAATGGTGTCGTCAGGCTTATTTTAAACCGGCCTGAGGCCAACAATGCGCTTGATGCAGAATTGATAAGCCTGCTAAACAATGCATTAAAATCTTTAAAAAACGACGATATTCGTGTGCTTCAAATACGGGCAAATGGTAAGCACTTTTCAGCAGGTGCAGATCTGAACTGGATGAAGCAGGCACGCTTTCTTGGGCGTAAAGATAATTATAAAGATGCCATGAAATTGGCAAAACTGCTTAAACGGATTGATCGTTTTCCTGCCCCAGTTATTACTGTCGTTGAGGGTGCTGCCTATGGTGGGGCCCTGGGCTTGATTGCTGCCTCAGATATCACGTTTGCTGTTGATTCCAGTTGTTTCTGCTTCAGTGAGGTGCGGCTGGGCCTGATCCCTGCTGTGATTAGCCCTTATGTTCTCAATGCGATGGGAGCCAGGCAGGCCAAGCGTTACTTTCTTACAGGGGAAGTAATGAATGCTGAAAAAGCAAAGGAATTAGGTTTTGCACATGAGGTTTATCCATCAGATCAGTTAGAAGAACGTGTGAAGCAGGTGACTGAATTTCTGCTGATGAATGGACCCGAAGCTCAGAAACAGGCCAAAAAACTGATTCGTGAAATTAATGGTCAGCCTGTTGATGATGATCTGATGGGACTAACGGCAAAGCGCATTGCTGATATTAGAGTATCCGATGAAGCCCAGGAAGGTCTCGAAGCCTTTCTGGAAAAGCGCCCACCCGGCTGGAGGGAGCTATGAGTTGGGCTGGCAATAAATCATTCAGGCGGATTCTGGTGGCTAATCGGGGGGAAATTGCCTGCCGTGTTATTCATACTGCCAGAAAACTTGGGCTTGAGACTGTCGCTGTTTATTCCGATGCTGATAGTGGTTCAGTTCATACAAAAATAGCAGACCAGTCTATTTATATTGGTGCTTCGGCCCCGCAAGAGAGTTATCTCAATATTCCCGAAATACTGTCTGCTGCAAAGCAGAGCAATGCCGATATGGTTCACCCAGGTTATGGCTTCCTTTCTGAAAACAGTGAATTTGCTCAGGCCTGCGCAGATAACAGTATTCAATTTATCGGTCCGCCACCTAAAGCCATTAGTGAGATGGGGTCTAAAAGTCGTGCCAAGCAGATAATGGCTAAAGCGGGTGTACCTCTGGTTCCTGGTTATCATAGGGATGACCAGTCAGATGCCCGGTTAATTGAGGAAGCAGAAACCATTGGTTTTCCACTGTTAATAAAAGCAGTGAGTGGTGGTGGTGGTAAAGGTATGAGGATAGTTGAGTCTATTGATCAACTTGAAAGTGCCATTGCCTCAGCAAGAAGAGAGTCCTTGAAAGCCTTTGGTGATGACAGGTTATTATTAGAAGCTTATTTAACAAGCCCGCGTCATATAGAAGTGCAGATCTTTTTTGATCAGCAAGGGCAAGGTGTTTATCTGTTTGACCGAGATTGTTCGCTGCAACGGCGTCACCAGAAAGTGATTGAAGAAGCACCTGCACCAGGTCTTTCTGATGAGTTACGCGAAGCCATGGGAAAAGCTGCTTTGGAAGCAGGGCAGGCAATTGGTTATGAAGGTGCCGGGACCGTTGAGTTTTTATTAAATGGTGAAGATTTCTATTTTATGGAGATCAATACCCGGCTTCAGGTTGAGCATCCGGTAACGGAACGAATAACAGGTGTAGATTTGGTTGAGTGGCAGATTCGGGTTGCTGCTGGTGAACCTTTGCCGTTACAACAAAATGAACTTAGCTGTCATGGCCATGCTATTGAAGCCAGAGTCTATGCGGAAAATCCAGCCAATAATTTTTTACCATCAGCTGGAAGAATAGTGTGTCTGGAATGGCCTGATGAGGATGGTTTTATTCGTATCGATTCTGGTATTAAGCAGGGTGATCAGGTAAGCAGCTGGTATGACCCGATGCTGGCAAAAGTGATTGCTTGGGGAGAAAATCGTATCAAGGCAATCGATAATCTTAAGCAGGCATTATCTGCTAGTTATCAGGCAGGGGTCACAGATAATCGTGACTATTTGATATCATTATTACAATTACCCGATTTTCGTAGTGAAGCGATCAATACTTCTTTAGCAGAAGAGTGTCAGTATGGACTGACCGTATTACAAAAACGAAAACTGCTGGTAGTTGCTGCACTTTATCAATATCACGTTAAAAATAATCATTCATATACTGAAAATTTATCCAGCTTTGTTAAATCATCACCTTTGTTTTTTTATCACCAGGAACAGGAATTCTTTGTTTCTGTAGAAAAAAAAGGCGAATTTTATTTTCTTACCTTCGCTGATGGTTCCTGTCAGGCAAAGATCAGCTGGCAACAAGCATCAACCGGTTTATTGGGTTCATTATCTATAGATGAAAAAATCACCGAATGTCGAGTGCTTCCAATACCAGGGCAACAATTAAAAGTTTTCTTGCCGGACTGCAGTTTGACTCTGGGGCTACCCGGTTATCAGCAACAGGCAAGTAACTCTACAGCGAATAGCCTTGCAGCACCGATGAATGGCACGGTTACTGCCATTGCGGTTAAGCAAGGGCAGTCCGTAGGGACGGGGGATATCCTGATGACAATGGAAGCCATGAAAATGGAGCATGCTGTTAAAGCCCCCAGGGATGGAGTGATTTCAACTGTATTTTTTAACCCAGGCGATCAGGTGACATCAGGAACACCATTAATGGCCTATCAGGATCAAGCCAATGTCTCTGCCTGAAAAAATAAAAATTGTGGAAGTAGGCCCAAGGGATGGTCTACAAAATATCAGCCAGACTCTTTCTCCCAATATTCGGGCAAAGCTAGTGATGAAGTTGGTTGATGCTGGTGTTGAGCATGTAGAAGTAGGCAGTTTTGTCTCACCACAACGAGTGCCTCAAATGACAGGGGCTGATGAAGTCTTCAGTTTTTTAAAACGTAAGCCTGATGTTATCTATAGTGCACTTACTCCTAACCTGAGGGGAATGGAAGACGCCATTGCTGCCGGTGCGACTGAAGTAGCAGTATTTGGATCGGCTTCTGAGGGGTTTAGTCAGCATAATATTAATTGCAGTATTGCGGAGAGTTTTCAACGTTTTTTACCAGTGATTGAAATGGCTTTAAAGGAGGGTATTCCGGTAAGAGGCTATGTTTCCTGTGTGATGGGTTGCCCTTATGATGGTGCAGTGAGTCCGTCGCAGGTCACAGCAGTTAGTCGTGATTTGGTGCAAATGGGGTGCTATGAAGTTTCATTGGGAGACACATTGGGGATAGGGACATTTTTTGAAACTAAAAAACTGATAGAAGCGGTTAGAAAGTCTGTTCCTGTAGAACAAATAGCCGCTCACTTTCACAATACCTATGGTCAGGCACTGTTAAACCTTTATGCGGCTATTGAGGAGGGAGTTGCGGTTGTTGATACGTCCATTGCCGGTTTGGGCGGGTGTCCCTATGCTCCGGGAGCTCGTGGTAATGTCGCTACAGAAGATGTTGTTTATATGCTTGATGGAATGGGGGTTAATTCAGGGATCAACCGGCAAAAGCTGACTGATGTTTCAAGTTACATCTCAAAAATATTGAATATTAATCAAATTTGAACCCCTGATTATCCAGAAATTTTTTCATATGTGGGCGAGATTTCTTGCCCATCTTTTCTCGTTCCCAGGCTCCTGCCTGGGAATGCATACCTCTCCAGGCCGTAAGTCTGGTATTAGCTAGAGGCATCCGTACGCATTCCCAGCGAGGACGCTGGGAACGAGATACTGAACACAAGATGATTAATAAGGATAAGAATATGTCATCTTTATTATGGTCGCCTGATAGCCTGCGCATGCAGGAATCGGCTATGGCGGCTTTTATGCAGTATGTCCAGGATAAGCAGGGTGAGGAGTTACCGGACTACGATGCCCTGTATCAATGGAGTATTGATAAGCGCCCGGATTTTTGGCAAGCCATTACTGATTTTTTCAATATTCGTTTTTATAACCAACCTGCTGCGATATTGGGTAATGATTCGATGCCTGGCGCACAATGGTTCCCCGGTGCAACACTGAATTATGCGGAGCACCTGCTTCAACGACGTGATGATCACACCGCTATTATTTTTCGGGGAGAGAATGGAATCCGTTCAGTATTAACGTTTAAACAATTATCTGAACGGGTAGCAGCGGCTCAGGCTGGATTGATTAAACAAGGTGTTGGGAAAGGTGACCGGGTCGCAGGTATTCTGCCCAATTGCCCTGAAGCCATTATTATGATGCTGGCAACGACTGCATTAGGTGCTATCTGGTCTTCCTGTTCACCGGATTTTGGTGTTCAGGGAATTATTGACCGGTTCGGTCAGATTGAACCTGAGGTTTTGGTAGCAGTAGATGGTTATTTCTATAATGGGAAGGCTATTGACTGTACCCATAAGGTGGCTGATATCCAGTCGCAAATCAGCAGTATTAAGCAAACCGTATTGGTTCCTTTTACAAAAGAAGCAATTGAATATTCTGGGGAGAACATTCTTAGCTATGGTGATTTTCTTGATAATAGCCAGCAGTCCGTACATTTTGAGCCAGTAAGTTTCGATCACCCGCTATTTATTATGTATTCCTCAGGAACTACCGGTGTTCCGAAGTGTATTGTCCATGGCCATGGCGGTACCTTATTACAGCATCTAAAAGAGTTGGCCTTGCATACCGATGTTAAAGTCAATGACCGAATCTTTTATTTCACCACCTGTGGCTGGATGATGTGGAACTGGCTGGTATCATCCCTGGCTTTGGGAGCGACGGTTGTTTTATATGATGGTTCACCGTTTTATCCGGGCCCCAAGGCTTTAATGGATTTGGCAGAGCAAGAGCAGATCAATGTTTTCGGTGCCAGTGCCAAATATATTAGTGCTTTGGAGAAGGCGGGACTAAAACCTGCCCAGAGTCATAACCTTCCCTATTTGCGGACATTATTGTCGACGGGTTCGCCGCTGGCTCATGAAAGTTTTGATTATGTTTATCGAGATATAAAAAAAGACATTTGTCTGTCATCTATTTCTGGAGGCACTGATATTATTTCCTGTTTTGTCCTTGGCTGCCCTGTTTTGCCTGTAAAGCAAGGTGAGATTCAGTGTCGTGGCCTGGGGATGGATGTACAGTTTGTTAATGAAGCTGGACAAGCTGTTACCGGAGAAAAAGGTGAATTGACCTGTCAGTCCAGTTTTCCATCCATGCCTGTCGGTTTCTGGAATGATCCTGACGGGGAAAAATACCGCAAAGCCTATTTCAACCACATACCTGATGTGTGGGCTCATGGAGACTATGGTGAGTTGACCGCCCAGGGAGGAATCGTGATTTATGGTCGATCAGATGCAGTACTTAACCCTGGCGGTGTCAGAATTGGTACAGCTGAGATCTATCGCCAGGTCGAAAAAATTGATGAAGTACTGGAAAGCATTGCAATAGGCCAGGAATGGCGCGGGGATATCCGTGTTGTTCTGTTTGTGAAGCTAAGAGAAGGTTTAAAATTAAACAATTCGATTACTGATAATATAAAAACTACCATTCGAACCCATGCCTCACCCAGGCATGTACCGGCCAGGATTATCCAGGTAGATGATATTCCCAGAACAATCAGCGGTAAAATTGTTGAGTTGGCTGTCAGAGAGGTTATCCATGGCCGACCTGTGGTGAATAAAGAGGCTCTGGCTAACCCGGAAGCCCTTGTACACTTTCAGGACCGGGAGGAGTTGAATTCATAAGTTTTAATCATCATATAAGGTAGAAGTGATCATTTCAGGGCCAAAGCCTTTATAAATAAGGTTTTGCGCCCAAACAAAGAGGTAAATAATGATCGATCTACGCAGTGATACCGTAACCAAGCCATCTCAGTCGATGCTCAAAGCCATATTCAATGCTGAAGTGGGTGATGACGTTTTTGGCGAAGATAGCTCTGTCAATGCTCTGGAAAAGAAAGCCGCAGAGATGTTTGGGAAGGAGGCAGCTTTGTTTTGCCCATCCGGTACCATGACCAACCAGATTGCCATAATGCTTCATACTCGCCCGGGTGGTGAAGTTATTTGTGATCAGAATGCTCACATCTATCAATATGAAGGGGGTGGCATTGCGGTTAATGCACTCTGTTCAGTCAATCTGCAACAGGGGGATCGAGGGCGATTTACAGCGCAGGATGTTTTAAACAGTATTCGGGCAGATGATGTCCATTTTCCTAGAACACAGTTAGTGGCTGTTGAAAACACCATGAATAAAGGTGGCGGGGCCTGTTACGATTTTGCTGAGCTGGAGCGAATAAGTAAGGTCTGTGATGATCACAAGATTCCTTTCCATCTTGATGGTGCCCGGTTATTTAATGCTCTGGTGGCTAAAGGTGAGAGCCCAAAGGCTTATGGAAAACTGTTTGATACGATCTCGATTTGTCTCTCAAAAGGTTTAGGGGCTCCCGTGGGGTCTTTATTGCTAGGCACATCACAACATATTAAAGAGGCTCGGCGTATTCGTAAACGAATGGGCGGAGGAATGCGTCAGGCAGGTTTTCTGGCAGCAGCTGGGATCTATGCCCTCGATCACAATATTGAAAGACTGACAGAGGATCATGATCGGGCAATTAAGCTAGCCCAGGCATTGCATGAGCATCCTGATTTTGAGCAAGTGATTCCACCGGAAACTAATATAGTGGTTGCTCATCTGCGTGAAGGGTGTGATCCCAAGTTCTTTTTAATCATGCTTGAAAAAAATGGTATTAAAGCGGTGCATTTTGGTGGGAAGGCTATCCGCTTTGTTACCCATCTTGATTTTGATGATAGACAACTTGATGATTTCATGAAGATTATAAATAGCCTAAAAGCATAAAGTATCCATCCTGGGTTCATTGATTATTCATGAACTCATCAAGACAACCAGCCTTTGCACTCGCTGGTTGTCTGGCTGGATTGCGGTTAATCACGCCATGACTGGTCGGTGCGATCCAGCCTACGAAGTAATCCTGGCCATATCAGTTTGCCACGTTGATGCAGGCTTGCTGTCTGAAGTTTAGCAAAGGCGCCCTGAATGACCTTGGGATTTATAGCTACCAGCGATTCCCCGCAACTCATGGCCTGAATCTGCATTTCACAGGCTCGTTGAGTAAAGTAAAAATTCTGGAAAGCATCGGCAACTGTTTCCCCTGTAACCAGCACACCGTGGTTGCGCAAAAACATTACATTATTTTTCCCCATGTTATCTTGAAGTCGTTGGCACTCATCCGGATCCACTGATGGGCCTTCATAATCATGGTAACTTAAGGTGTGATGTACAAACATTGCATGCTGAGTCAATGGCAGTAAACCGCAGTCCAGAACCGATACTGCAACTGTTGCTACTGAGTGGGAATGCAGCACACAGCAGACATCATCGCGTACCTGATGAATTGCATTGTGAATTATGAATCCTGCAGGATTTACCGGCCATTGAGAGTCGTCAACTTTTTCCCCATGGTTATCTATTTTAACCAGGCTTGAAGCCGTGATTTCATCAAACATCATACCGTAAGGGTTGATCAGAAAATGTCTCTCTGTTCCTGGCAGCCGACAGGAAATATGGGTATAAACCAGATCATCCCAACCATAGAGAGCAAACAGGCGGTAGCATGCCGCCAGATCACGACGTAACTGCTGCTCTTCCTCATTGAATGTGTTTGTCATGACCGATGTTAATGTTGCCATTGCTTACTACACCTGCATAACGTTCTACTGATCGAGAGCTTAGCTGCACTTTTAGGAAATAGGTAATGATTGATAGAAGTCATTATTACTGCTTGATATTGCATAAACCACTCTATCAAGAGCAGGTCATAAGCGTGTAAGCAAATCGAAAACGGACTTCACTGATAATTTGATAAAGGTATGCTGGGTTAAAAATAACTATGAGTTTGAGGCCAGCTTGTTATGAATATTAAAGGATTACTAAACCAGTTTTTAAATTCCGGTTCTGCTTCAGGTTTGGCAAAACAAGGAAAAGAGTTATTAGCTAAAGCAAGCCAGTCATCAACCAGTGATAAAAGTGGAAGCAGCAAGCTTGCAGATATGGGCAAAGGAGCTATTGGTGGTAGTGCTCTTACTATGCTGTTGTCATCAAAAAAAGGGCGAAAGATTGGCGGAAAGGTCTTGGCGGTAGGAGGCACCATTGGTTTAGGTGCAATCGCCTATAAGGCTTATCAAAGCTGGCAGCAAAATAAGGATAGTAGCAACGCCCCAGCACAAACAGAAAGCACGTTTTTAAGTCACACTGTTGCCGATGACGATACCATTATTTTGCAGGCAATGATTGCTGCAGCTAAAGCCGATGGTCATATTGATAATGAAGAAAAGGCCAAGATTCAGGAAGCTGTGCAAGCACTTGGTGCTGGCAATGAGTTGGAGAACTTTGTCCAAAATGAGTTGAATAAACCCCTTGATCCTGTAGAAATTGCCAGAGCAGCGACAACGCCAGAGGTAAGGTCTCAAGTCTATCTGGCATCGGTGCTGGTAGCAGATGAGCAGAATTTTATGGAAAAGGCCTATTTGCAGGAGCTAGCCCGCCAGCTTGATCTTGAGCCATCACTGGTTAAAGAACTGGAAGCCCAAGTGAGCGATTGACCTTCCAGCAAGGGGAAGGGGTAGGATAGTAAAGAGTATATTCTTTTTTCCAGGTCGCCGGATGCCCCTGACTGAACTGAAATCCAGATCTGCTCAGAAAACCAGTGTCATAACATTGATGCTGGTGGTGCTATCTTTACTGCAATTTTGCTTTATACCTATAGCTAAGGTGGCTATAGAGCGATCTTTTATAACACTTGGTGAGGATTTCTCGAGACTCTCTAAAGTTGAGCAGCAAATTGTCAGCCATGACTGCTGTTTGGATAAACAACCTTCTTCGACTGAATTAAAACCACTTTGCCATCACTGTGATAGTGATTTTAAGGCGGTACAAATTTCACAAATATCGTCTAATCCTGTATTTGCTCTACAATATCTTGCTTTTTTAAATTTAGATGATAACTACCACTCTCCCGCTGTTTGGCAGAGAAATACAGAGCCTTGGATTATTTCAACTTTTCCAGATATTTATCTAGCCAAGCAGTCATTTCTGGAATAGTGGATTCACTCCTGATTTTTTCTATTTATCTTTTTAATTGTGGAGTGAAAAATGAGTCATTTAAAAGCACTATTTCTTGGAATGGCGGTGGCCTTTTCTTCCGTGGGTAGCTATGCAGCTGATAGTTCATCCACTATCAGGGTATATAAGTCAGCTACCTGTGGGTGTTGTAAGGAGTGGGTTTATCATCTGGAAGAAAATGGCTTTAAGGTGATAAGCCACGATGTCAGTGATCTGGAAACCTATAAGAAAAGGGCTAATCTCCCCCACGGTCTGGGCTCCTGTCATACAGCATTTGTTAATGGTTATGCTGTGGAAGGTCATGTTCCGGCTGGGGATATAAAGCGAATGCTAACAGAAAAGCCTGATATTCGTGGTATTGCTGTACCGGGGATGCCTATGGGGTCGCCAGGTATGGAGTATGGTGACCGCAAAGATCCATACCAGACGATTAGCTATACCAGAGACGGTAATAAAAGTGTGTATGCTTCACACTAACTGGGACAATGTTTCTTCATTTGCCGGTTATTAATTACCGGCAAATGCTTTAAATGTTTTACCTGTTTCTACACCCAGTGCTGAACGTACATAATATTGAGCGACATCAGCAGCATTTATGGTGTGAAAGCCTGGAAAGTAACTGCCATAAACATCCAGCGATTCAGTAACAATGGATGGGCTGACTGCATTGATTCGAATACCTGAGGGTAATTCCGTAGCAACCGCAGATACAAAATGTTCAATAGCACCGTTGAGCGTACTAGCACAAATACCAGACGCTATCGGGTAATCAGCCAGTATGCCGGTTGTTAAAGTAATGCTGCCATTAGGCAGCAATTCCCGCAGACTTGATTAAAGCCCTTAATAACAAGGGCTGTAGCCTGATACTTTCTTGCTGAAATCGCAGACTATCCGATAGAATTTCACCACTATAATAATAACGATGCTTATGTTGTGCCGCTAACAAAACCAAGAACCATTGCTGAAAAACTGCTCAAAATAGTCTCTGATGAAGCGGCTGAAATTCCAGACTTTCGCAAGAAAAGTCAACATGACAAAATTGCCCTTCATGATGCGGTCATGAGTGGCCTTGCTGTCATGCACCTGAAATACCCTTCGTTGCTGGCTTTTGATCAGGATTGCGTCAATAAGCCCGACAGGCTCAAGAACTTAAAGTCGATGTACAATGTCAGCAACGTCCCCAGTGATACCTATCTGAGGGAGCTGATTGACCCTATAGAAACGCGCTATTTCAGGAAGTTCTTTACCCGCTTGTTTGCCTTTGTGCAGCGATCTGGCCGACTTAAGCAGTTCACTTATTTTGAGGAAGGGTATCTTGCGCCTATCGATGGTACGGGGCACTTTTGCTCAGGGAATATTAGCTGTCCTGAGTGTTGTGTAAAAAAGGCGGACAGCAAAAATCCGCAATACTACCATCAGTTACTGGCCTGCTGTCTGGTAAGGCCGGGCAAGAAGGAAGTATTGCCTTTAATGCCTGAGCCCATCACCAAACAGGTTGATGCGTCAAAGAATGACTGTGAGAAGGTAGCGCTCAAGCGGCTATTGGCGAATTTATCCAGAGAACATCCCCACTTGCCACTGGTTCTTACTGTTGATGACCTGTACTCAGATGGACCGACCATCAAGTTGGTGAAGTCCTTTGGCTATAGCTTCATTATGGTGGCAAAGGACTCAACACATGAGTCGTTATACCAGGCCGTAGATGAGCTTGATTGTGCAGGCAAAGTGGTACGCTACGAATATACCGATGAAAAAGGATTTACCCACTGGTTCCGGTTTGTAAATGGTGTCCCCATTAACAAGTCACACCCGGATGTGCTGGTTAACTATCTCGAATATATAGAAATTGATCCAGAGGGCAACAAGAAGTACGTCAACACCTGGATCACCGATATTGAGCTTTCAGCCGAGAACGTGAATAAGTTCATGCGAGGAGCACGCGCTAAATGGAAAATTGAAAACGAAACGTTCAATACACTGAAAACACAGGGCTACCATCTCGAACACAATTACGGGCACGGAAAGCAGCATCTGGCCAGCAATCTGGCATGCCTGACTTTTACGGCCTTCCTCATCAACCAGATAGAGCAACTGTCTTGCAAGCTTTTCCAAGAAGCGCTCAAGGCAAAGAAGTCTAAAAAGGCATTGTGGCATGCCATACGAGGGCTGTTTGACTGGTTCTGCATTGATAACTGGACAGACGTATTCACAGCCATCATTGAGGAGCGAAGTGTGAGCTTGAAATTGCTGACAGTCGATACGACATAGAGAGTTGATGTTAGCCCTGTGACCTGTGTTACCAGCCATTTAAACCAACTGCCGATATAGCAGCAGCCTGGCTCTATTCATCCTCTATAAAGTCATTTTTAATTAACTGAAAATGTGCCAATCGGAATCTAGTTTGCGGGAATTGCTGATGCTTTGGTGGGTTTACATCGGTGTTCCCAGCTATACTGGGAGATCTATACGGCACCAAGAACATAGGTGGTAATATTGGTCTGATCTATCAGGCCTATGGTGGTGCTGCACTATTGAGTCCTGTTGTTATAAATCTGGCAGATGGACTACGTTCAACCTTTATGATTACGGCAACTATTGCGGGCGCAGGCATGTTAATGAGCTGCATGTTGTTACTAGTAACAGATAAATCCCTAATGGAGAGGTTTTATCGTCCTTTGTTATCTTCCTGATGGTAGCCTGAAGACCATTGCTCGTACTGAGTAGTGGTCTTATGTTGAAGCACTCAGATGATAATTTATTCATTGCAACAACTAAGCGCTTTTGTTACCGAAAATCGGTATAGAATGGTGTGAATGCCTTGTTACATTCGAAGTGAATACAAAGGATATTCCAATTTAATGGCCATTGGTTTTTTTACCTTTTGGTCAAATTGTACTGGCAAACAGAGTTTTTTTAACTATATCTAATAGAAGCTAAAAATAATGGATGCCAAGCATTGCCATGAATATTGCTTTTATTGCACTATTTTCCATTGCTTTCCTAGTAATTAGTTTATTGCACGTAAAAAAAGTCAAAAGTTTTAGCACTTTTGCCCTTGACCGTAATTCTTTTGGTTCAGTGCCCATTTATTGCAGCATTCTTGCCAGTGGTGTGGGAGCTGCCTTATTAATGGGTAATGCAGAAAGAGCATACAGTTCTGGCCTTATATATTCTATTGGCTGGACAGGTTTCTCTTTACAATTATTAATGACAGCATGGCTAGCTCCCAGGATTTATCAGTGGCGACACTGCCTTTCTTCCGGTGAAATTATGGGAAAGGCTTATGGTGGCAATGATATTCGCTTTATTTGTGGTGCTATTTGGCTACTATTTTGCACAGGCATTGTTACTGCTCAAGTTGTTGCTATGCAACGGGTAATAGCGCTTATTCTGCCTGATTTTCAATATCAAATGTCGCTGTTTTTAATTGTTTCTGTAATTATTTATAGCTGTTTGGGCGGGGTTAGATCGGTTGTCTCAACTGATGTTTTGCAGGCTGTTGTTATTCTACTTGCGTTATCATGTTTCTGTTTATGGGGAATAAATGCAGCAGGTGGTATAGCCGTATTTTCAAAAAAGATAACAGGTGAATTTACAAGGGCTGGTGAACATTATGGTCTTGTATTTTTTATTATGATTTTTATCAGCTTTTGGCTGGGAGATGCCCTGATCCCCATTTCCATACAACGAGTTAAAATGGCCAGAAATGTTAATCAAGCAAGAACAGCGATGATACTGACCGCTGTATGTGTTTTGGTGGTTGTTATTCTAGCCGGTTTTTTAGGCTCTATTGCATGGATGATTGATGATACCCGTGAAGCTTCGCAAACATTCAGTATTTTATTAACCGCTGTGCCGGATTGGCTCGGACTATTGCTCATTGGTGGATTGCTGGCAGCAGTGATGTCCTCATGTGATAGCTATCTGAATACTGCTGCAGTGGCCTTTTCTAACGATATTTTACCAGCGTTTAATCTAAATTTGACTGATAAACATTTGTTGCTAACTGGGCGATTGGCGACAGTTCTTATAGGTTTAGGTGCCATTGGTATTGCCTATGGTACAAATGATATTCTTAATGTGCTGCTAAGTACATTTGAAGCTTGGGGGCCAACGCTTTTCCCTCCATTATTAATAGCCTTATTTTATCCTCGTCTGCCCAGGTTGTTTTTCTATCTGCCCTGTTTTACAGGTTTAACTGGGTTGTTGTGTTGGAAATTATTTTGTCCTTTAGAAACTATGCAAGTGGGTGGTTTATTAGCAGGAATAATGGCTAATTAACATTGATAAACCCCCGGCTATGCCGGGGTGACTCACATAGGTTTGACCGTAGCGTCAGTAGCTAACCTTCAGCTTTCGACCAAGAAAATTGAAGGAAAAACCTATGCGAGATTACAAGAGTTTGGCTCATACCCGTTGGGATTGTAAGTATCATATTGTTTTTATTCCGAAGAAAAGAAGGAAGGTGATATATGGGAACCTTCGCAGATTTCTTGGAGAGATTTTTCATGAGCTTGCCAGAAGGAAGGGCTGCAAAATATTGGAAGGACATTTGATGCCTGATCATGTTCATATGTGCGTCAGTATCCCGCCAAAATATCCAGTATCACGTGTTGTTGGCTACTTGAAGGGTAAGTGCGCAATAGAGATTGCGAAAAACTTTAAAGGTCGGCAGCGAAACTTTAGCGGTGAGCATTTCTGGGCAAGAGGTTACTTTGTATCAACAGTTGGGCTTGATGAAGATGTAGTGCGGGGATATATCCGCGATCAAGAAAAGAATGATAGAAGTAGAGATCAACATGATTTTGATTGGTAAGCGCCCTTGGGCGCAATGAAAGCCCTTAGAGGGCGTAACCCTATAAGCCTCCGGCTATGCCGGAGGTCAGTTAACTTCCTCTGTTTTGCTATTTTATTTATGCTTCGATCAAAGTGCTATAAATTGAATAAAGTTTAAATGAGGTGATAGTTTTGTCTGAAATTGAATTTGTTGGTGGTATATGTAATCAATTTTTTCTGGTTGTGAATCATGAAACCGAACTGTTGTAAAGTATTTATTTAGATGCCTTTGGTTGTTATTAATTCAGGTTCAGATTCGTGTTGAAGAGAACAAATCCTAATATAATCAGAAATGATCCTGTTATTCTGTGTATTAGAGGACTGTCTTGTTTAAATAAAAAAAGGTTGTTTTGACCAAGTAAAATGGTTTTTATTAAAATTATATAGAATAAAAAAGCAAAAGCTACAGTCGTATAGCCTAGAATGAAAAGTTGAGTTGTTATGTTGTTTTCAATACTTTTGTATGCAAATTGCGGTAGTAATGCTTGGTAAAAAAGTAGTGCTTTAGGATTTAATGCGGTTGTTATTAAAGCGTTTGAAAATGGTTTGTTTTTGTTTGTTGATAAATTGTTAATGGAAAAGCTGGAGTTTTTAATAATCGTAAATCCTGTGTATATAAGGTAGCCTGTTCCTGCCAGTTTGATGGATAAAAAAAGGATTGGATTATTTTGTATTAATAGAGATAATCCTAGTGCTGTAATAGTTGTGTGAAGTAATCCACCCAAAGTGATTCCTGTTAAGGCCATAAGTCCTGCTTTTTGGCCTTTATTTAGACTCCAGTATATGACTGTAATCATCTCTGGACCTGGAACAATCAAGACCATTAATACTGTACTAAAGAAGAGTAACCATGAATCAAATGGCATTTTATTACATTTAAAAAAGCGAATTATGTAATGATAGTAGCTTAAGATCCAGATTCTAGTTGTTTGCTTTTTACTTACTTAATGCAATAGATGCATGGCTAGCGATGCCCCCTATCACTACTATCAATGCGAGTTAAACACATTTTAACTTTAGCTCTTTTGATTAATCGCCTTTGCCATCCCTTTAAAAATAAACAGGTGCGCGGGCAGCATCGCAAACCAGTAAAGCAATCCCCATAGACCGGCTGGGTGCCACCAGGCACGGATATCCAGGAGTCGATAATCACCTTTATCCTTAATTGAAAATTCCAGCCTGCCAAGCCCCGGTGCTTTCATTCCAAACAGTAGAGATAAATGCCTGTTTTCTTTGGCTGATAGTACCTTCCAGGAATCAATATAGTCGCCTGGCTGGAGCTTATTATGGTCAGGTCGCCTTGATGTTAGCCCTTTACCCCCAATTATCTGATCCAGCCAGGCTCTGATTTTCCAAAGAGGGTTGGCATAGAAGTAGCCATTGCTGCCACCGATTTTTGTAACAGTGCACCATAAATCAGATGCATTTTTTTTTGTACGGAGGGTGTGGCCAGCCTGTTTCGGATAGTAGGAAAAGCCAGGTCGCCAGCGAGATACTGCATCAGTATCATACTGCCAGATTTCGTTATCCAGCAGTTTGCTTTCTTCTTCAAGGGTTGTACGAATTGCATCGTCAAAATTTATTCGTTGTTGGGGGACGACATTGGAAATATCGTGTTCATGCCGTGGTAACAAATCGTGGGCGAGCCCTTTGACTAAAGCGCTGGCAACCGATACGGGGACGGATGTGATCAGGTGTAACCAATAGCTTGAGAGTGTGGGCGTTAGAAAAGGAAGTTTCAGTATCCAAAGAGGCTTGCCAATAATGCGGGCAAAGCGACGCATTTGCTGTTCATAGGAAATGGTCTCAGGGCCCCCTACATCATAAATAGGGTTCCCAGTAACAGCGTTGTCAATAAAGTAATCTAAATAATAGAGCAGGTCTGCCAGTGCCACAGGCGCTGAAAGTGAGCGAACCCATTTGGGTGTGGTCATGACGGGCAAGTGATAGACCATATCCCGCATTACTTCAAAAGCCGCTGAACCCGGCCCGATGATAACTCCGGATCGTAGCTCAATAACCTGACAGTTAGACTGGCGTAAAATATCTCCAGTGGCTTTCCGTGCAAGCAGATGTTGGGAGTGGGTGGCTTCTGGTAACAGTGCACCCAGATAAACCACTCGTTTGGTTGTAGAATTATTGACTGCAGCAACAAAATTTTTAGCGAGCTGTATTTCGTAGTGAAAGAATGATTTTCCTTCCATCATTCCATGTACGAGAAAATAGACGAGTTCTATACCTTCAAAAAGGTGAGTCAGGGTTTCAGGTTTATTCAAATCCACCTGGCAACAAGTTAATGCCGGGTGTTGATACCATTTCTCTTTATTCAGAGCCGATGGGGTTCTGGCAGCAGCCGTAACTGAGTAGCCTTTGTTAAGCAAACAGGGTATTAAGTGTCGACCAATATAGCCTGTTGCGCCTATAACCAGAACTTTATTATTCATATGCCCCTGACTCCTGAAAGGGTGGTGCTTACCTTTATCTGGTGATAAATCTCCTGCAATGTTGACATTAAAGGATAAAATAATCAGTTGTGTATTTAAAAAAAACTGATAAAACAATCCTCTTTACTACTTTTACCGATGTTTAGCCCTAGTGAAACCACTAACTATTGTTGATATTGCCCGTCTGGCCGGTGTAGGTAAGTCCACTGTATCCCGTGTGATAAATAATGATTCAAAGGTGCGAAAAGCAACCAGAGATAAAGTGCTGGCCGTTATTGAAGAGCATAAATTTGCCCCCAGCAAAAGTGCCAGAAGTATGCGCTCGGGGACATCCGGGGTTGTCGGTATTATTGTCAGTCGTCTTGACTCCTATGCAGAGAATCGTGCTGTTAGGGGGATTTTGGATGAACTTTATGCCAGAAATATCGATGTAATCATAATGGAGAGTGGCTTCAGTAATGACAATATACGGCAACATGTAGATGTTTTAAGTAAGCGCTCAGTTGATGGGCTTATTATTTTTGCTCTTACTGGCAGTGATTATCGCTGGTTAGATTCCTATGGAATATCTGCTGTCATGATAGGACAGGCTATCTCTGGTTATCCGTCAGTGGTATACGATGATAGTGGTGCCATTAATGAGATTATGGCGTGTCTTGCGGATAAGGGAATCACCCAAACGCTCTATATTGGTGTTGATGCCAGCGATTCTACAACGGGCCTTAAACGACTCCAGGCTTATCAAGAAGATTGTGAGAAGTATGATTTTACTCCCCGATTTTTGCTGGGGGAATTAACCCCTGAATCAGGCTATGAACTGGCTAAAAAAGGTATCAATAACTATGTAGAATCTGTTATCTGTGCCACAGACACGCTTGCTGTTGGTGTTTATCGTTACCTACAGGAAATTAACAGAACGGATATTCAGGTTGCGGGTACAGGGCAAAACAAAATGCTGAACTATTTATATCCCCAACATATCAGCGTCAATCTATCCTATAAACTGTCCGGCAATTGTGCTGCCAAAACCCTGGTTGATTTGCTATCGGGCAAAAAAGCTAATGGTGTTGAAATTATGCCCTGTAAGCTTTGTTGATATAAATCAAATAAGCATTGGTGAGTATCCGGTACAAATGTGCTTACAAAGTGGGAACGTTCCCATAAGTTTAAGAGCGGGCTAACTAGCGATATGGCGAAAATCACCAGTCAGGCAATTGAAAATCTATTGGATGGGGTTGGGGGGAAAGATAATATCGCCTCATTGACCCACTGTATCACCCGGCTTCGGTTTGTTCTCAAAGACCCCTCTATGGCCAAACCGGACTTCCTGGAAGAACAGTCCTTTGTTAAAGGTGTGTTTAACAATGCCGGACAATTTCAGGTAGTCATAGGGCCTGCTGTTGCTGATTATTACCAGCGTATTACTGCAAGCACAGGTGTTAAGGCTGCCGATAAAGAAGAGCTGAAGCAGGTTGCTCGCAAGAATATGAATATTGTCGAGCGTGCTGTTTCCCATATGGCAGAAATTTTTGTGCCATTGCTACCAGCGATTATTGTTGGTGGCTTGATCCTGGGTTTTCGCAACTTGATTGGCGATATCGCTCTGGTCGATGGCAAAACACTGGCATCAACCAGTCCCTTTTGGGCGACTGTTCATAGTTTTCTCTGGTTGCCCGGGGAAGCCATATTCCACTTTTTGCCAGTTGGGGTTTGCTGGTCTGTTGTCAAAAAAATGGGTGGCAGCCCAATTTTAGGTATCGTATTGGGCATCAGCCTTGTTTCCCCCCAGTTAATGAATGCCTATAACATTGGCCAGACTGCGCCGGATGTTTGGAATTTTGGCTGGTTTGCCATTGAGAAGGTGGGGTATCAGGCTCAGGTTATTCCAGCCATTCTTGCTGGTTTGGTGCTCTCTGTTATTGAGTTACGACTTCGTCGAATTGTCCCTGCTTCTTTGCAATTGGTAGTGGTTCCTTTTTTTGCTCTGCTGATTACCATTATCCTGTCCCATGCGTTTATTGGCCCTGTAGGTAGAGCAATAGGGAATGCTGTTGCCTTGGCAGCAGAAACCCTGCTAACCGGACCCTTTGCCATTATTGGCTCAGCACTTTTTGGTTTTCTTTATGCACCACTGGTTATTACCGGTATTCATCATACGACCAATGCCGTTGAGCTTCAGTTAATGCAGCAGACCGGCAGCACCATGATCTTTCCATTACTTGCCTTATCTAATATTGCTCAGGGAGCAGCTGCGTTTGCGATGGCCTGGGTTTATAAAAAGCCCCAGGATCGGGAACTAAGCATTCCTTCTGGCATCTCTGCCTGGCTGGGTGTGACTGAGCCCGCAATGTATGGCGTTAACCTGAAATATAAATACCCGATGGTTTGCGCCATGATCGGCTCTGGCATTGCCGGAGGGTTGGCAGGCTGGTTGGGTGTAATGGCCAATGGCATTGGTGTTGGAGGTTTGCCAGGCATTCTGACGGTTCAGCCCAGCTTCTGGCTAAGCTATCTGATATGTATCGCTGTTGCGATTGTGGTACCTGTTGTTTTAACGCTGATGGTAGCAAAGCGTAAATCAATGCAGCAAAAAACGATTCCTTTAGCAACAGCACTGTAGTTAGCGACTTTGACCATGAGTGATTTTAAGAAAAGCGTTGTTTATCAAATATACCCAAAAAGTTTTTGTGATACCTCTGGCAATGGCCAGGGGGATTTGCAAGGGGTTATTTCAAAGCTGGATTATCTCCAGAACTTAGGTGTTGACTATATCTGGCTAACGCCATTTTACCCTTCACCCCAGAATGATAATGGCTACGATGTTGCCGATTACTGCAGTGTTGACTCGCGATATGGCAGCATGGCTGATTTTGAACAGCTGGTGAGAAACGCTTCATCTGTTGATATAAAGATTATGATGGATATGGTGTTTAACCATACCTCAACAGAGCACACCTGGTTTCAACAGGCTCTGGCTGGGAATGAAAAGTATATGGATTATTATATTTTTCATGACTCCGTAGACGGTGCGGAACCCAATAACTGGCAGTCAAAATTTGGTGGTTCAGCCTGGGAGTATGTGCCATCACTGAATAAATACTATTTGCATCTGTTTGATCGTACGCAGGCTGACCTTAACTGGGAAAACCCGGAAGTCAGGGAAGAAATTTATAAAGCGGTTAACTTCTGGCTGGATAAAGGCGTTAAAGGCCTGCGCCTGGATGTTATTAATCTGATTAGTAAGTCTGATCTTTGCCAAAATGACCATGCTGGGGATGGCCGGCGATTTTATACTGATGGACCTAAGGTTCATGAGTATCTGAAAGAGCTGCGAGAAAGAACTTACGGTCGTTATGATGATGTTGTCACTGTGGGGGAAATGAGCAGCACAACATTGGAACACTGTAAGCGCTATTCTAATCCGGATGAAAAAGAACTGTCGATGGTGTTTAACTTCCACCACCTGAAAGTGGACTATGCCGGTGGGGACAAGTGGACATTACAGCAACCTGATTATGGTGAGCTGAAAAGGCTGTTTAAATACTGGCAGGAAGGTATTTCAGAAGCGAATGGCTGGAGTGCACTGTTCTGGTGTAACCATGACCAGCCAAGAGTGGTTTCCAGGCTGGGTGAAGAAGGTGAGTATCGAATAAAAAGTGCAAAAATGCTGGCTACAGCCATTCATATGTTACGCGGTACACCCTATATCTATCAGGGTGAAGAGTTTGGAATGACCAATGCAGGATTTAACAGCCTTGATCAGTACCGCGATGTCGAATCCATTAACCATTATCAGCTATTAAAGGACCGGGGGTACTCTGAAGAAGAGGTAATGAAAACACTGGCGGAGCGCTCCCGTGATAACAGCCGGACACCAGTCCAGTGGGATAACTCAAAAAATGCAGGTTTTACTAACGGTGCCCCCTGGTTAGCAGTCAATCCAAACAGTTCCTATATTAACGCGAAGGAAGCACTAGAAGACCAGAATTCTATTCTGCATTACTATCGCCAGCTGATTAGATTACGCAAACAGTATGATGTAATAAGTGAAGGGGAAATAACCTTTTTAGAAGGTTTGCCAGAAAAAGTCTTTGGCTATCAACGAGCAATGGATAATACAAAGCTATTAGTTCTTTGCAATTTTGGTACTGAAGTTGAAAACACTGGTATTGACTGGCCAGCTTCTGGTGAAGTAATTATTGGGAACTATAGTAATTCCCACTATCAACCCAATCAGAATATTATTTTGAAACCTTGGGAGTGTATTGCTTTTCTAGAGATTTAGTTAATTTCTGCCAGCGGTTATACCGCCTGCTTTATTATGGTTGACGGTATAGCCTTGCTGGAAGTAAAAACGTGTTATTCAAGTGCGTATGAGAAGCCTTCAGTCATTTCTCATTTTGTCTATGAGTTCAATATCAAATGACTCTATCCAGCGTTTCAGTTCAAACACGGCTATTAAGTCATTACACTCATAAGTAAGAGGCTGTTTGAAAAATAGCGCCCGTAGCGAGAATCGTAGAAATTTGAGGATAAAAATCTGCTAGAGACCAATCCTTCCTTAAAACACTGCTTATTATGCTATAGCCTTTATTATTAAGATGGATAGTATCCACAGAGTGAGTATCCATGGATATACGGAGCTCTTTATATTTGCATTATTCATCCTATTTATTGCTTCAATACACACGAATTAGACTAATCTGAGTCAGCAAGGCATAACCATTAAAAGTGAAGGGTTAATCTCTGTGGAAAAACACCTGTCTGCCAATGACAAAATGGCTTGTTGGCTTGCTCAGTTTGACTCTGCCCTACAGTCTAGAAATATAGGTAAAGCAGTAGAATTATTTCTACCCAATGGTTTTTGGCGTGATTTAATTGCCTTTACTTGGAATATAAAAACGATGGAGGGACGTGATGCGATTGCGGAAATGCTGGAGGTAACCCTTGATACAATTAAACCATCTAAATGGGTCACAAAGGGGGAAGCAAAGCAAGTAAATGAATATATTGAAGGTTGGGTTAGTTTTGAAACTGAGTTTTGCCGTTGCGACGGGTATTTGAGATTAAATAAGTGCCAGCAGGCTTGGACCTTATTAACCTCAAGTTATGAGCTTAAAGGGCATGAAGAGAAGCAAGGCAAAACAAGACCTGATGGTGTCCGTTATGGTACTTGTCCGGGCAGAATAAGTTGGCTGGAAGCCTGTCAGCAACAGCAGTCTAAGCTAGGTTATAGCCAGCAACCCTACTGTCTGATTATTGGAGGGGGACAGGGAGGACTTGCTTTAGGTGCCCGATTAAAACAGCTTAATGTGCCGACCTTGATTATAGATAAAAATGAACGCCCCGGTGATAGCTGGCGTAACCGTTATCCATCGCTGTGTTTGCATGATGCAGTTTGGAAGAACCACTTGCCCTATATTCCATTCCCAGCCCACTGGCCGGTTTTCTCACCAAAAGATAAGTTGGCTGATTGGTTGGAAATGTATACCAAAGTGATGGAGCTAAACTACTGGGGTTCCAGTCTTTGCAAACAGGCATTTTATGATGATGAGTACCAGCACTGGCATGTTTCAGTGGTTAGAAATAATGAGCAGATAGTGCTTCAACCAAAGCATCTGGTACTGGCCACAGGGATGTATGGTTTTGCCTATACACCAAAAGTCCCCGGTATAAGCTCTTTTAAAGGTATTGTTCATCACTCTTCTGGTTATCCTGGCGCAACCAGGCTTCAGGGTAAAAATGCAGTCGTCATTGGTTCTGGGACATCTGCTCATGATATTTGTGTTGATTTTTGGGAGCATGGCATTGATGTCACAATGGTACAACGTTCATCGACTACGATTGTTAAATCTAAAACCCTTATGGAGTTTGGTCATGGAGGACTTTACTCAGAGGAAGCTATTGCTAAAGGCATCAGTACATATCAGGCAGATCTTATAAGAGCCTCGTTACCTTATGGGTTATATCCAAAGTATCAAATTCCTCTGTATGAGCGAATTAAAAAAAAGGATCATGACCTTTATAGAAAATTGGAACAGGTCGGCTTTTTATTTGATTTTGGGGAGGATAATAGCGGTCAATCTTGTAAATATTTACGTCGTGGCACAGGTTATTACATTGATGTAGGCGCATCAGAATTAATTGCAAAGGGTGATATTAAACTTAAAACAGGCCAAATTGATCAGATATTGCCAACTGGTTTGCTATTAAGCAGTGGTGAAGAAATAGCTGCTGATATTATTGTTTTTGCTACTGGCTATTCATCAATGAGCCAATCTATTGCCACGTTAATCAGTCAGGAGGTTGCAGATCGTGTAGGCAAGGTTTGGGGGCTTGGCTCTGATACATCTGGAGATCCAGGACCCTGGGAAGGAGAACTGCGTAATATGTGGAAACCGACTCAGCAGAAAGGGTTATGGATTCATGGTGGCAATTTACATCAGTCCCGGCACTACTCACTTTATTTGGCTTTGCAGCTTAAGGCTCGAATGGAAGGGATACCGACGCCAGTTTATGGCCCTCAACCCAGTTATCATAAATCCTGACTGCCATATCCTTAGTGTTAACAGACACCAGTGTATAACAGGAAAAATATGGATTAGGTATTGAGAGTAAAAACACTCTGGCTGGGCACATGTCTAATTGAGAATGCCCCCTAGGTAGATAGTATATTGATTAATCAGCTAAACACACTGTCTGGTATGATTAAACACCAGACAGTGCAGATCGATTTAAAGAGCTTTTTCCAAACTAATTGGATAACTTAAGTAAAATTAACCAGCAAAGTTAGCAGCGATAAATTCCCAGTTTACCAGATTCCAGAAGGCTTTCAGGTAGTCTGGACGAACATTGCGGTAGTCAATGTAGTAAGCATGCTCCCACACGTCGCAGGTCATCAGCGGCTTCTGGTCAGTGGTCAGTGGTGTAGCAGCATTACTAGTGTTAACAATCTCAACAGAACCGTCCGCATTTTTTACCAGCCAGGTCCAGCCAGAGCCGAAGTTGTTTACAGCGCTTTCGGTGAACTTTTTCTGGAACTCTTCAAAAGAACCAAAGGCCTTGTTGATGGCATCTGCCAGCTCAGCTGTAGGTTCGCCGCCACCATTAGGGCTCAGGCAGTTCCAGTAGAAAGTGTGGTTCCAGATCTGGGCAGCATTGTTGAATACGCCACCGCTTGAAGACTTGACGATATCTTCCAGGCTTTTATCAGCAAATTCAGTGCCTTCAATCAGGCCGTTGAGCTTTACTACGTAAGTGTTGTGGTGCTTGCCATAGTGGTAGTCCAGGGTTTCACTGGAAATGTGGGGCTCAAGGGCATCACGTGCATAGGGCAGGGCTGGCAATTCATGAGCCATGTTTGATTTCTCCACTTGGTTTGTATCTTCTGTGTGCATTCAGACCGATGTTAGACGATTTGTTTGTTCACCGGTCATTCCTGCAAGGTGTTATCTGCAGTTTCAGGGATCCGATAGTACCACTGGGATCGTCACGAATCCATGTACGGGAATATAGGGTGCTAAATTGGTATTTCAATCCCTGTTTATGAATAGATTGATTATTTTTTCTTCATTGAAGGGGACTTTGGTATAAGTCTACAGGCGTTGGGGGCTTGGAGGTTATCGCAGCTTCTTCTAAAATGTGCCCGGATTGAGGCAATTATAAACCAAGAGGACAGGGCTATTTCAAACGATATACAGGATTTACCCATTGCTGCAGATGAGCGCCCTGATCGCAGAAAAGGCGCAGGCAGCAAAGGGGTGCGAAAACCATCTGGATCTCAGCCTGCACGAAAAGGTGGGGGTGTTCTGGTGTGGCTATTAGTTGTTGGATTAATGGCCGTTGCTGTTCTTGAGTATTGGCAAATCAATGCGGTAAGGGAAGCCCTTGATCAGACCCGGGCTGAGCTTAAAGCGACCAAAAAAGTGCTCAGCACTGTCACCGGGGAGGTTTCTGCAACAGGAGAGAACCTGAATAAGAGTGACTCTGC
Source organism: Endozoicomonadaceae bacterium (assembly GCA_965224475.1). Taxonomy (GTDB): domain Bacteria; phylum Pseudomonadota; class Gammaproteobacteria; order Pseudomonadales; family Endozoicomonadaceae; genus Endonucleibacter. Next base: position 731,776 of record CBDCZK010000010.1, read on the forward strand.
TATCAGGGCTGAGCTGGAAACCATAAACAGTGAAATTCGTAAGTTGTGGGATGTATCCAACAAACGCAATAAGAAGAACATTAGTGCCAATGAAGCCCGGCTGGATAAGCTGGAGAAGAAAGCTGATCAGGTTGTAGGTAAGGCCGATAAGGCGAACGCTGTGGCTGATGAAATGAAATCGAGAGTATCTGAGTTGGATCAGCTACTGAAGGTGCTTACGACAGAGCAACTGGCTGCCAGTTCCGAAATGACAGCGTCATTGGATAAGATTCGAAAGCAGATAGGACAGCTGCAGGCCCTTTCCTCAGAACAGAAGAAGTTAGAGGCTCAGCAGGCTGATGCAGTGAAATCTATGGATACCTTCAGGGTGCAGGTTAACAGGCAGCTTATACAGCTGGAAAGCTCCCTTAGGGAAATGAACAAGTCATCAGAGTCTGAACTGACTTTTCAGTAATCAATTAATGGTTTTAAAAAAAGGCCCATGCCCTGATGGGCCTTGGGTCAAATAGTTGTCATCTCAATGATGAAATGATTTTTATACATCATGCCAGCGTCAGTATTTAATTAATGCTCTAAAATATCCCGTCAAATCGTGGTTTTAGCATTCAGTCTTGGTGAAATGACTCGATACTAACAATGTTTTCCCAACGAGAATTGAGTTATTTGAATATCTGAGCTGGTTTTTATTTTAAATTGATATTCTGATCACTATTGGTGAGGAAAAACAATTTGCTAGCCTGAATAGTAAGGCCCATCTGTTTTATGGTCTTTGATATTGGATTTTGATAGCTAACAGGCTAAATCATTAACCTTAACAATAAATTACCATTAGCTATGGAACATCAATCAAACGCACAATCAACCGATGACATTTCCGTTAATCTTAACGAAAATGCCCCTGTTGCTACTATGTCTGCCCAGCTGGATTTGCCAATGGCTTATTCAATGTTGGGGCATAGCATTGAAGAACAGATGGCTTATTTAGAAAAAATAATTGATAGTTCTGGACAGCTGACTACAGGGGTTAACTCTGATGAAGTGGCCCAGGCTCGCCAGTTGCATGATGTGGACATGGTATTGCGTCCTTTGGATGTCCAATTAGCATTAAAGTACCGAATGGTAACCAGCGAATTACACCAGCACCTCATCAATATAGGGGCAGATCAGGACGAGGCCGCAGGCGAACTGGCCAGCACAATAACCCGCTGGGCCCTGCATGTCGCTTTTGGCAAGCCTGAGCAGTTTAATGGTATGTTTGGGTTAGATGATCTGACCGCAATATCAGATGAGCTGGGCGCATTCCTTAAAGCATCGCCATTAGCCTCTCTATATGCTGGAAGTTGTCGTGCTTCTGAACAGAGTAGCCTGCCTGCAGACGTGATTGATGAAAGCAAAGAAGATGACGATCAGATTGTTAGCGGCAGTGATGAACTGGTGCATCAGATGGATGTCAGCCAGCCCGCTACTATAAAGAAATCGGAAATTCCTGTTCTGGGTACTTTGCAGCAGGTTTCAGAGACTGTTGCTGAACAAGCCCCAGCTGCAGATAACAGCAGTGATGATGTGGTAACGATAGATGTAGAAGAAGGTGATGTGATAGCTAGTGATGTAAAAGAAATAGAAACTACAGAAAAACCACAGAAAGAGCTATCGGATGAATATCAGGCTGTACTGAAAACACTGGCGTTAAAAGAGTCTGAATTAAGCAACCTGAAAAACAAAAATGGCTCTTTGCTTGAACAGATCGAAGGTCAAAATAGAACCATTGAACAATTTGAAATAGCCCAGGCTGATTATGGTAGTACAGTTCGTGAAAATGAGCTGCTTAAAGATAAATTAGAGGAATTAGAGAGTAGAAGTGAATCCCAGAAAAAATGGTTGCTTGAAAAAGCCAATGCGGTTAATGAGCTTGAAAGTACTGTTCGTGAAAATACCTTGCTTAAAGATAAATTAGAGGAGTTAGAGAGTAAAAGAGCATCCCAGAAAAAATGGTTGCTTGAAAAAGCCAATGCAGTGAATGAGCTTGAAAGTGCAGTGAATGCGTTGAAAGATGATCTTGGTCAAAGCCAAAAAGATCTCGATGACGCTGTTGAATTACATAAACAGGAACAAGAACGTTTTGGTTTAGAACTGAGCGAGAAAGATAAAGAACTGGATTTGAAGAATGAAGAGTTCTGTGAACTTTATCAAAATCACCAGGATATTTTAAATCGTCTTGAAAAAGAAAAACAGATTGCTGATGAATATCAAGAGAAAAATCGCCTGCTAGAATCAGAAGCAAAAGTGCATGCAAAAAATCAAAATGAAGTATTAGGGCAGATAGAAAAAGAGCTGGACTCTTGCAGCCAATTGATACTGGAAAAGAAAGAATTTATTGCCAAGCAGGAAGACTATATCGCTCAGCAGGAAAGTTATATTCGTGAGATTGAAATTGAATTAAAGAATACAGAGATGCAGCTTGCCGAGCAGCGTTATAAATCAGATGGGCAGCTTGAAAATAAAGAAAAAGAGATTTTGAAACTTTGCGCTTCTCTTCAGGCATCAGAAGAGCAGATAACCATATTAAGGAAAGTGATTAAATCAAAGCGTAAAGTTCAAAGTGAAGTATGATAATGCGTAGTGAACGATAAATTTTAAAACAGATTTTTATGGTTTATATTTGAACCCTATGACCTGTTTTAATCTGTAAAGTGTTGTATAGATATGAGGTTGTCAGATAATGGCTTTAATTCCACACGGCAAGGAACGCCGTTCAATAAAACGCCATCAGTTGAATGATTACTTAAAAATCTACAATCGCAACACCATGCGTGAGATGGGCAATATTGGTAATATCAGCTGCAACGGTTTAATGCTTATTAGCTGTGTTCCTGTTTTGATTGGCGCGGTTTACAATATGCGTATTATTTTACCCGATGAAAATGGCGGGCAGATCTTTCTTGATTTTGATGCCCGTTGTCACTGGTGTAAACCCGATGTTGGGCCAGAGTATTTTGATTCAGGCTACAGCATTGTCAGTGCAGGCCATGGTATTATCGATCTGGTTGATGCACTGAAAAAATACTTTTCTTTCAGTGAGTGCTAAACCTGCCCGGAAAAAATGTACTCCATGCCTTCAGCCTATGATGTTCTCGCTCATCCTGTAGAAGTTGAAACCATTGTTAAAAAAAGCCGATTTATCGCTTGCCTGGGGAAGGTGAACTCCCGGGATGAAGCGCTAAAATTTGTTGCTACGGTCAGGGAAAAATACCCTGATGCCTCCCATCACTGTTCCGCTTTTGTTGCAGGCCCGCCGCAATCCGGTGGCGCCATGGGCTTTGATGATGACGGTGAGCCGGGGGGTACCGCCGGTAAGCCGATGCTAAATGTGTTGCAGCATAAACAGATAGGGAATGTGGTTGCGGTGGTTGCCCGTTATTTTGGTGGCATAAAACTGGGGGCCGGTGGTTTGGTAAGAGCCTATTCAGGGGCTGTTCAGGCTGCCTGCGATGAAGTAGCCCTGGTAAGGTGTGTGCCGCTGGTGTCAGCACAAATAGTTTGTGACTATGCCCAGGAGCAGGGAGTCCGTCATCTGTTGGAACAAAATCAGGCCAGCCTTGATCAATGCCTTTACACTGCCAGGGTGGAATTATTGATTACCTTGCCTGAGTCAGCCTGCCACACCTTTACCACAGAACTTCAGGATTATGGCCGGGGTAGCATTTCCGTTACCTGGCAGGATCAGGAATAAGTTGTACTGAAAAAAAACAGTAATGGACCAAACTGTTGAGCCCTAGATGGCTTTACAGAAGGTCCATACGGTTTTCCAGAGCTTGTGGCTAGTTGAAGAACGCTTCCTAGACAATCGAGTCAATCTTCAGGTTTTCCAGATGCCTGTTTTTCCATAAATCATAGTTGGTTTGCATATCAAGCCACTCCTTGGCCGGCTTGCCTGTAGCCTTGGCGAGCCGGTAGGCCAGTTCGGTATCCAGTGGCACCAACCCGCCAATAAAGTTGGATAGTACTTTTTCCGTAGTGCCAATATGTTTGGCAATCTCAGGCTTAAGCAGGCCGTGTTCCTCAATATAGGTTTCATAAAAATACTGGCCGGGGCTTATTGGGTTTTTCATTATTATTTCCTCTACCCATTGCTGACGAGAATATCAGAAGGGTATTCTCGCATCTAAACAAACTCTTCAAAAGAATTATTTAACACTTCCTCATCATGTGCATCTTCAGGAGTTTCATCAGGAAGTTGTTCGATTCGTATTTGTTGAAGAGTTTCAAGCGATATATGAATAATATAATCACTTTTTTTTGTTGTTACTAAAATCTTTCTTTCCTGAACGTCAGATATATTTTGAGCACCTTTGATATAGTTTCCTTCTGTCTGGTCAAAATCGGTTATAGTATAAAATAAATGTTCGTTAGTACTTTTATCTTGGATGGTTAAGTCAGTGTTGCTGGTTGTTAATTCTAACTCCCCTGCTAGTGATAATGATGAGTATATAACCAGTAACATAATAATGGTTTTTTTGAATATGTCAGAGTTCATGAGTTTGCTCTTTGCTCGAAACTAAAAGTGCTAAGTTGATGGAGTGGTTGTGGTGAAGCAATCGCTTGTCATTATAATACAAGGTTTTTTTGAAGATAGTATTGTTTAATGTAAATGATGAATGCGAATAAAGATAAAGCTCAAATAATAAAAAATGTCGATTTATAGCTGCAAGGAAAAATCTGGAATAATAGAGGGCGCTACTGTGGATGGGTTTGGTTTTTTTATATTAAGCTTATGTTCTATGAGGTTTTAGGGGGGTATTTTGTGACACTTTGTTTGTAACTATAAAATGTTCGATGTTGGATTGATTTTTTATGTTTTAAACTTCTGTTCGGACAGGTTTTGTGTTCTATACTTTGTATTTAATATAAAAAATGATTGAGAATTGTTTGAGTTATGAAGAAGTTGATTTTTTTGCTTTATTGTATTGTTGTAATTAATGGTTCTGCTTTTGGGCATTCTAAAACGCAATACTTTTTTTTAAATTCACAGTGTTATTTTTGTCTGATAAAAAAACCACTCCCTGAAGGTGATTTTCAGTGGAGTGTCAAGAATCACGAAAATAGAATTATTCCCCTTTAAGTAGTCACTCAAACGAAATCAGATATTCTTGACCAAATAGATCAAATACACGTTTGACCTCTTGCTCAAATTCCTTGAAGTTCATTATTGCCAGTAAGTTCAGCCATTCATATTTCACTTTTCTCCACAATATTTCTATCAGGTTTAGCTCAGGTGAATAGGTTGGTAAAAAACAGACTAAAAGCTTTTTCTCAATCGCCCAGTCTATTACTCTTTCTCTGAAAAGTTTGCTGGTATGAATGCTGGCATTATCCACCATGACGATGGTATAGCGATCATTAGAACTGTACTTGGGATCTTCCATCCTGGTGGCAAAATCATCAAAGACACTGATAACCGTTTCGCTGTTAACACAACCTGTTACTGGGTAGTAGAAAAGGTCATTGGCACGATTCATAAACCCCAGCACATTGATACGCTTGCTTTTTACAGAGGGTATTTCTAGCTGTGAGCCTTTTTCTTGCCAGCCGTAGGGGACACAAGGCTCTTGGCTAAAACCAGATTCATCAAAGTAAAACAGATTGACAAGCCCTTTATCCTCAGCATTTTGAGCCTCTTTCAAGGCAGACTGGCAACACCTGAACTGCTCCTCGTTGCGCTTATGACTGCAAGCCTTACGAAACCGCTTATAAACAAGTCCCAGCTTTTTTTAAAAGTCTCGACAAAGTTTGTTTTGAGGCAGTCTTCCCGGTTTCCTCTGCAATCTTTGTTTGAACATAAGCCAGCCTGCGAGGTTCCTCGGAGACAATCTCTCTAATGCGTTGTGCTTCCTGGTCAGTATAGATAGGTGGTTTACCACCCTCATGTTTTTTGTACAGACCGCGAAGGCCATAATCATCCCAGGCATCAATCCAGTCAGATACTGTCTGATATCGAACTTCAAATATTGCAGCAATCTCGCTCATAGAATAACCACGTATACTGAGTAAAACAGCATGAGCCCTTTCCCTTAGGTAAGGATATGGCCCGTGCCGGAGAGCTTCTCTCAATGTTTTTATGACTGCGACATCGGTTACTGGATCAACAGTTTTCATCGTGACAACAGCGAGATTAATGGTGTTTGGCAATGAGTATAACCAAATTGGAATGGAGATGTTTTTTATAAATACGGACGTACAGTTATTTTTATCTGTTAGCAGTTGCGTGACTACTTATTATGCATTTATTCATAATGGTTTAGCTCATTTAATGTTTTCAGAAAATCAAAGCAGTTTGATTATTGTTGAGGTTATTGATAAGGATAGCATGATATATAAAGCAAAAGGTGGATTTTATGAGGAGGGTATATTGTCATATGGTGCTTTATGAAAAACTTTCCTGTTTGTCTTTTTTTAATATATAAGAGGTCAGCAATTCCCGCAAACTCGATTCCAACTGGCACATTTTCAGTTAATTAAAAATGACTATATAGTGGATGAACAGGATCAGACTGCTGCTATATCGGCAATCGGTTTTAATGGCTGGTAACACAGGTCACAAGGCTAACATCAACGCTCTATGTCGTATCGACAGTCAGCAGTTTCAAGCTCACACTTCGCCCCTCAATGATGGCTGTAAATACATCTGTCCAGTTATCAATGCAGAACCAGTCAAACAGCCCTCGTATGGCATGCCATAATGCCTTTTTAGACTTCTTTGCCTTGAGTGCTTCCTGGAAGAGCTTGCAAGACAGTTGTTCTATCTGGTTGATGAGGAAGGCCGTAAAAGTCAGGCATGCCAGATTGCTGGCCAGATGCTGCTTTCCGTGCCCGTAGTTGTGTTCGAGATGGTAGCCCTGTGTTTTCAGTGTATTAAACGTCTCGTTTTCAATTTTCCACTTAGCGCGTGCTCCTCGCATGAATTTATTCACGTTCTCAGTTGAAAGCTCAATGTCAGTGACCCAGGTGTTGAAATACTTCTTGTTGCCCTCTGGGTCAATTTCTATATATTCGAGATAGTTAACCAGCACATCCGGGTGTGACTTGTTAATGGGGACACCATTCACAAACCGGAACCAGTGCGTAAACCCTTTATCATCGGTATATTCGTAGCGCACCACTTTGTCTGCACAATCCAGCTCATCAACGGCCTGGTATAACGACTCATGCGTTGAATCCTTTGCCACCATAATAAAGCTATAGCCAAAGGACTTCACCAACTTGATGGTCGGTCCATCGGAGTAAAGATCATCAAAATTCAGAACCAGTGGCAGGTGCGGATGTTCTCTGGATAAATTCGCCAATAGCCGCTTGAGCGCTGCCTTCTCACAATCATTTTTTGACGCATCAACCTGTTTGGTGATGGGCTCAGGCATTAAAGGTAATACTTCCTTCTTGCCCGGCTTTACCAGACAGCAGGCCAGTAACTGATGGTAGTATTGCGGGTTTTTGCTGCCTGGCTTTTTTACACAACACTCAGGACAACTCATCTTCCCTGAGCAAAAGTGCCCCGTACCATCGATAGGGGCAAGATACCCTTCCTCGAAATAAGTAAACTGCTTAAGCCGCCCAGACCGTTGCACAAAGGCAAACAGGCGGGTAAAGAACTTCCTGAAATAGCGCGTTTCTATAGGGTCAATCAGCTCCCTCAGATAGGTATCGCTGGGGACATCGCTGACATTGTACATCGACTTTAAGTTCTTGAGCTTGTCTGGCTTGTTGACGCAATCCTGATCAAAAGCCAGCAATGAAGGGTATTTCAGATGCATGACTGCCAGGCCACTCATGACCGCATCATGAAGGGCAATTTTGTCATGCTGACTTTTCTTGCGAAAGTCTGGAATTTGACCCGCTTCATCAGAGACTATTTTGAGCAGTTTTTCAGCAATGGTTCTTGGTTTGGTTAGCGGCACAACATAAGCATCGTTATTATTATTGTGGTGAGATTCTACCGGATAGTCTGCGATTTCATCAAGAAAGTATCAGGCTACAGCCCTTGTTGTTAAGGGCTTTAATTAAGTCTGCGGGAATTGCTGATAAGAGGTAGTATTAGGTGCGTATTACATAGTTAACTAAGATTTGTTCTAAACTATCCTATTAGTCATTAAACTAGCCTAGTTTAGGGGGGGTAGTATGGCTCTGGGTGTACTTTGATTTTCTTGGGTTTTTCTTCCAGAAATAATACGTGTTTCCTGTTTTTTAAGTGAAATTATTAATGATAATGTGTTATGCCTGAGGTGTGGGCTGATGCTATTCATTTTGATAAAATTCTGGGTAATCCTCTTTATCTTGAGTTTTTAAATCTTCTAGCTGTTTGTTTAACCAGTCCCAGGCTTTATTATTAATTTCTTCTTCGTCTAGTTCTGGGCAAGAATCACGAATAGAGTTACTAATAATATTAATAACCTCGTTTTCTATCTGGTCTTTATTTTCTTTGGGGACCTTGTTTTTAAACAGAGACATAACATGCTCAGTAAGTAATAAATCTGTTGGTGTTACGGTTATGACTTCACTTTCACTTGCTGAAGCCTTTGTTGTGAGAATCAGCGTGACGGTGAGTAGTATGATCTTTCGATTTATTGAATACATCTTTGTAATCCCAACACCTTAACTATCGGCTTTAGAGATTATAGACATGTAGCAAGTGATATTTTGTCTTATCTGACATTGTGGTTTTTTGTACTGAGCCACCAATGTAGTTTGCTCATTGCCTTGGTATGAGTGGTTAGACCCATTTGGCCAAAGCGGTTTGTCATGGGGGCATTCAACCAGTTCTGTCTCTTCGTGATGATGTTTCTGTATATATTGGCATTAACCAATTCACCGGCATTGATGGCTCAGGTAACGATATTCTAACCCGTGATTCTGCCCTGGGCTCGGTGGGTATTAAGCTGAGGCCTATGCGACCTGAATCAGTTTATGCAGTTTGAAATTCAGGATATAGCGGCCAAACAGAAAAAGCTGGATAGTGATCTGAAGAAAGTCTCCGTGCACTTTAGTAAAGGCAAGATGACTGAGCAGCAGTTGGCCGAGAAGCAGGCGTTTCATCAGAAGCAGACGCAGAAATACAGTAAGGAGTTGGCGGAGCTGGTTGATGCTTGGAATGGGTTGCAGAAGTAGTCAGTGACCGGCCAGAGATTTCTATAGATGTCATTGGTCGTATGCTAGCTAGATCAGAAGTGCCATAGCCTGAACGCTTAGATAGCTGTTTATATCAATACTAAAGTCCTAACTTTCCGTTATAATCCTCTCCTTTTTGCAATCAGGGAAGCTTGCAAGATGGTGCTCTTCCTGTGACAACGCGATCAGTGTTTTCCAGCGGGGGCATCAGTTGGCGGGCGGTAGCATGGCTGAATAAAAAGGGGCTCGTCTTGAATTATGATGGAACCTTAATGTCTCTATTAAAGATGAAAGACCTGATCCTATGCCCTGCGTATCTAGGACGTGTAAGCCATTGTTACATTTTCAACGAGAGTGAAGTATGGATCTCTTAAAAACAAGATTCGTTTTTGTTGATACCTCAATGTATGAAAACAAAAACTACCAATTTCACCAACACGCTCTAGGCAGTTTTAAAGAGCTATGTTGCGAAGATAATCTGTACCTACTGATAAGTCCTATAGTCGAAGAAGAAGTACGTTCTCACTTAAAGGCTAAAAGTAGAGAAGCA
>CBDCZK010000011.1:0-41197 GCA_965224475.1 Endozoicomonadaceae bacterium
CGCTTCTCAGTATTCCATAACCATGCCTTTCGAGATGGTGAATGGGGGGATCTTTGTGGACATCATGATCAAGAAGCAGAATTACCGGTTTCTTCTGGATACGGGCGCACCAACACTTGTGTCTCCAAAGTTCGTAGACGCACAAAAACTGTCTTACTCGAACCGAAAAATGGGGTTTGAGGATGCGAATGGGCAAACGGGGCAAATATCTACGTACCATTTTCCGGATATCAAGTTTGATAAAGTTACTTTTTCTGGTTATATGGCTTCTATCTTCAAAGGGCTAGATGAGCCGCCGCTATCCTGTTACAACGCAAGCGGGATCATCGGGTACAACATGTTAAAAGAATCAGTACTGAGCCTGGATTTCGTCAATAATAAAATGACGGTTAGTAGCAGGGCACCAAAAGATCTGGAGAGCAAAGGTTATTATCCCGCTGGCTTCTATTTCAACGGTCATGATGGTCCAGTCCTTAGCCTATGGCATGATGTTGGCAATCTAGATGTCATTTTAGATACGGGTTCAAATGGTGGGATTAGCCTTAACAACCTCATACTGAACACGGCTCTTAGGGAACTTGGCTATAAAGGAAAACAGATCAAAGGCGGTGTCGCCAGTTTTTCCATGTCGGTTGCAAAAAATGATCGAGAAAGTAAGCTTTACGACCTCCACGACTTCTCTCTCGGCAAACTAGACATCAATAGTTACCCGGTTACTGTCAAAAATGAGTCTGTAAGATCTCTGCTTGGGATAAAGTTTCTTAAGCAATACGACATTGTTATAGATTTCAAATCTGCTATTGCCTGGTTCAAACCAAACGGGATTGAAACTGCATCTTCTGTCACGCCTGCATTTGGCATTTATCCAGCCGCTAAAGATGATAAAATTATCGTTGATGCGGTCTTAGAAGGTTCAAAAGCTGATTTGTCCGGCGTCTCTCCCGGTGAATCAATCATCAAAATAAATGGTAAAGACACCACCAAACTGACCCTGTCAGAACAATGCGCTCTGTTCATCGACGACACTCACACTAGTTATACTATCGAAAGCAAATCCGACAGATTATTACTATCTAGATTAGGGGGCGCTCTCAATTAAAGCTCATAACTAACCCGGCCGTGGGATGATGTGTTTGTTTAAGGACTGGAAGCAGGTTTTTAAATCGATCCATTAGTGATTTTCAAGCTGTAATTGTGGCATAAGCAAAATACCACATACTATTAAATGATAGTATCGTACTTAATTGTAAGCATCCCTGGTTATTTTCAAATAATTTGATCCTGAAAACGGCGCTTTTTCAAGCCCAAGTGTTTCTGTTCTCAAGCCGCTACACTTATGCTGCTTGTCTTTTTCCATCAGCTCCGCGAAAATGCCCAGTTTTTTCAAGCATAATGATACACAGTCAGAAAATAGTGTTCGAACTGACTGAAGTTTTTCTATGAAGACACTCTATTCACGGTACTCCCAGGCGCACCGGGAAGCTCGCTGGGCCATTGGCCTGACACTGGCTTACTTTCTATGGTGGTACTTGTCAGCCTATGGACTTGCGCCTGATACCAATAATCTTGAATCGTTTTCTCTTATTTTTGGCATGCCTTTATGGTTTTTTGTTTCCTGCATTGTTGCTCCTGTTCTGTTTACTGTGCTCTGTGGCCTAATGGTGCGATACATTTTTATAGATATGCCGCTTGATGTTGATCCAGCACATCAAGGTAATGCTGATGAACTATGAATTATTAATACCACTGATACTTTATTTGCTGGCGGTCTTTGGGCTAGCTATTATTTCCCGTTATAAAGGAAGTAAACAAAGCGGACTCAGTGAGTACCTGATCGGTAACCGCAGCCTGGGTGGTTTTGTGCTTGCCATGACGCTTGCCGCAACTTATGCCAGTGCCAGCTCTTTTATTGGTGGGCCAGGTGCCGCCTACAAAATAGGATTAGGGTGGGTATTACTGGCTATGATTCAACTCCCTGTTGCATGGCTGACATTGGGGGTACTGGGCAAGAAGTTTGCTATAGAAGCGAGACGTCATAATGCGCTTACTCTCAACGATATGCTTTATGCGCGCTACAAGAGTCGAACAGTAGTTATTCTGGCATCCATGGCATTGTTATTGGCCTTTTTTGGCACAATGGTGGTGCAGTTTGTCGGTGGGGCTCGCTTAATTGAAGCTGTAACCGGACTCAGCTATACGCAGAGTCTGTTACTGTTCGGAATTACTGTGGGTGTTTACACGACCATTGGTGGATTCAGAGCCGTCGTTATGACGGATGCATTGCAAGGTATTATGATGGTCATTGGTACCATTACACTACTGGGAGCGACTATTTATGCCGGTGGTGGTCTGGGTGAAATGGTGAGAGCTCTCTACCAGATAGACCCTGCCCTGATAACACCACATGGAGCTGATCACTTTCTTTCTCAGCCTTTCATTCTGAGCTTTTGGATTCTTGTATGTTTTGGCGTAATTGGATTACCCCATGTGGCCGTTCGCTGTATGTCGTATAGATCTACCCAGGCACTGCATCGGGGTATGGTGATCGGGACAGCTGTGGTGGCATTTTTAACTCTGGGCATGCATCTTGCCGGCGCTCTTGGTCGAGTGCTAGTACCAGAGATAGATACTCCGGATCAGATTATTCCGGTATTAATGACAACAGTCCTTCCTCCTGCTGTTGCAGGGATCTTTTTGGCTGGCCCTATGGCTGCGATTATGTCTACCATAGATTCTCAATTGATTCAGGCATCAGCTACCTTGCTTAAAGACCTTTACCTGAATTATATGATCGCCAGCAAAACTGATCAGAGAAATATAACCAGCCGTTTGCCTCGTCTATCTCTCTGGATTACTGGTATTCTGGTCACGCTCCTCTTTATTGCTGCGATTAACCCACCGGAGATGATTATCTGGCTTCACCTGATAGCGTTTGGGGGTATGCAGGCTGTGTTTTTGTGGCCACTGGTTCTGGGGCTTTATTGGAAAAAGGCATCAGCGACAGGGGCCCTTGCCTCAATGTTGGCAGGTGGTGGAAGCTATATCGTTCTCACAATAACAAAGCCTGATTTAGCGGGTGTACATGCCATTGTACCTGCATTGTCATTAAGCTTATTGGCTTTTGTTTTTTTTAGTTTGTATTCCCCGAACAAGAAGAGCAGGTTCGCTCTTCAACATTAGATTAATACGATACTATTTCTCATTCCCAGGCTTCCGCTTGGGAATGCAGGGAATGAGAAGCAGTTATCGGTATTAGTTCAATTTATGTATTAGATGTTCTTTTTTTAAAAGCTATCTACAAATTCAAACAAGCCTTGCAATATGAGCTTTGGTTTTGGCTTGTGTTGTTTTTATTACAGGCATAAACCAGGCCGCTAGTGTTGATAGCAGCATTCCGGTGGCCAAAAGCCAGTACAGTAGAGTGAATTCTTCTGTTTTTCCATAGATTGCTGCAATCAACCAATAGGCAATGGGTGCAGTACTGAAGCTCACCATATATTTCATAGCGTATATTCTTGAGCGCCACTGGTTGGATGAGTAACGGCCAATCAGCCAGTCATTAATTGGAATTTGTGAGTAGGCACTGGACATTAATCCAATTAATACAAAAATCAGTGCCCAGCCGGAGGCTAGAGAGGCCAGTATCAGGAATATCATTTGTGCTGATGCTATGAACAGCAACAACGTTCGTGCTGAAATTTTGTCCAGAAGCTCACCAATAATTAATTGTCCCACTGCGGCAAGGATAAAAATAATTGTTGAGAGTAACCCTATTTTACTGAGTGAAATATCAAAAGAAGCATTAATGATTTTTGGCAACGCCGTGGTTAAACTTTGGAAAACCAGCCCGCCGAAGCAAGCGATGATGGCAATACCTATGAATAGCCTTTTGAGTAGGTTCTTACTAAGAGAAGTCTCGGTTTCTTGGTTTATACGCTGTTGGAATACTTGTATATCTTTGGATACCAGATTGTAAGCAATACCCGTTAAGATGCAGATAATTCCGGGGATGAGGAAAGCAGCCTGCCAACCAATCATCTGTGATAGAAATGCCGTGATACCTGCTGCACAGGCTAGTCCCAGGTTGCCAGCCAGGGCATTCACCGCTATGGCCCGGCCTGTTTTTTCGGCCGTACTGAAGACTAAAGCTGTTCCTACAGGATGATAGATGGAGGCAAATAAACCAATAGCGATAACGCCCAATGCCAGATGAGCAGGCGTCTGGGCAAAGGCAATAAGAATGGCTGAAAGGCCCATACCATAGAAATAGACACTCATCATGCCTTTTTGACTCCAGCGGTCTCCCAGCCAGCCGGAGGGAATGGAACCCAGGCCGTAGGCAAGAACACCAAAACTGCCGTATTTCAACAATTCAGCATAGCTGGTGTCCCAGTTCTTCTGGAGTGTTAATACCGCTGTAGGAAATATCAATATAAAGAAATGATCCAGGGCGTGCCCAAAGTTTAATACGTGAAAATGAAGTTGTTTTTTATTCATAACATATCCTGATTGAATTTTGATCTAAGCAGTTTACTTCAACAAGATTTGGCGTATAGTCGTTATCAGGACGATTTTTTGCTTAAATGAGCCAGAGTGAAAATGAATATCAATTTCCTTGAACCATCAAGGCCAGTTATCGTTATTCCTCAGTCATACCCTGATGGTTTCATACTTGATTGGCATTATCATGAGTTTGCCCAGCTGGTTTACGCTTGCAGTGGCGTAATGACAGTAGAGACTGCAGAGAATCACTGGGTTGTTCCTCCTCAGAGGGCAGTTTGGATTCCACCGGATGTCAACCATAAAGTAACGATGGATGGTCAGGCGGAAATGAGAAACATGTATGTAAGGGCTAATGACTATAGATCTTTGCCTGAAAAAAGCTGTGTACTGAATGTTTCTCCGTTACTGCGGGAGCTAGTACTTTACCTTGGTTCATTACAAGAAGAGGAGGGTATAAGTGGTGAATCCGAGCGGATATTCTTTGTTGTTATCGATCAATTGAAAAAAGCTGATGAGGTTGCTTTTTATATACCAACAGCAACAGATGGTCGATTAAAGAGTATCTGTGAAGCTCTATTAACACAACCAAATGATTGCCGGGGGCTAATAGAATGGGCTGCAGAGATAAATATCAGTAGCCGTTCATTGAGCCGTCTGTTTCGTAAGGATATTGGTCTTTCATTTGTAGAGTTCCGGCAGCAGGCTCGATTATTTAAGGCTCTGAAACAGTTGGCAAAAGGCATACCGGTCACTACTGTGGCTATGAATGTTGGTTTTTCAAGTTTAAGTGCCTTTAATCATCTGTTTAAAAAAAATTTTGGTAAACCTCCTGGTGGTTTCTTTTGTGATTAATGGAGTTAAAAGCACATATTCTAATTTTTATTGACTTGAGATCTTTGCATTGTTGTGCGAAGTTTATTAGGAGGTGGAAAGATTAATATGTAATGAATAAGAATTTTAAAAATCAGTAAGGATACTAACTGATATTGCCGAATAATATATTGGCTTTATCTTTGAGAAAATTTATGCAAACAAACTCAAATTCTTTCA
The DNA here is from genome assembly GCA_965224475.1 of Endozoicomonadaceae bacterium. Lineage (GTDB taxonomy): Bacteria > Pseudomonadota > Gammaproteobacteria > Pseudomonadales > Endozoicomonadaceae > Endonucleibacter. The sequence continues at coordinate 5,554 of CBDCZK010000011.1, forward strand.
TTGCAGCATTTTTTAAGCTCGAGTCGGCTGGCGGAATTCTTCTGTTTTTAGCTGCAGTTTTAGCGATTGTGCTGGCAAACTCATCTTTTGATGTATATTACCAGCTTGTTCTTACAACCTCTGTTGAGGTGCATGTTGGCGATTTTAAAATAGCCAAGCCATTACTACTCTGGATCAATGATGGTTTAATGGCTATATTTTTCTTTCTTATAGGGCTTGAGTTAAAGAGGGAACTGGTCGAAGGAGAGCTGTCAGATAGAAAAAATATATTATTGCCTGGCGTTGGTGCTATTGGTGGCATGCTGATTCCTGCGTTAATCTATCTGTATTTCAATTACGATGACCCTCAGGCTATAGAAGGGTGGGCCATTCCTGCAGCCACTGATATTGCTTTTGCTCTTGGCGTACTAAAGTTATTAGGTTCTCGTGTTCCTGCATCAATAAAAATATTTCTTACATCGCTGGCGATATTCGATGATGTAGGAGCAATATTGATTATTGCTTTCTTCTATACATCAAAGATTTCTTTTACGGCTCTCATTGTGGTGGGGTTATGTGTACCTGTTCTTGCTTGTCTGAATCGAGGTAATGTCATTGCTAAAAGTCCCTATATGTTAATAGGACTTATCATGTGGGTAGCAACCTTGAAGTCAGGTGTACATGCAACACTTGCTGGTGTTGTTTTGGCTATGTTTATACCTGCTCGCAGTCAGTCCAATCCGGACTACTCACCGCTGAAAGGTCTTGAGCATGATTTGCACTCAGTCGTTGCATTTTTTGTTTTGCCGGTATTTGCATTTGCAAATGCCGGCATAAATTTTAGTGGTGTAACCTTGGATCAACTACTTCATGGCGTTTCTATAGGTATAGCCTTGGGTCTCTTCCTGGGTAAACAAATTGGAGTTTTTGTTTTTTGCTGGTTATTGGTGAAGCTAAGGGCAGTGTGCTTGCCAAAGGATATGAGCTGGTTGAGTTTATATGGTGTCTCAGCTCTTTGCGGTATAGGCTTTACCATGAGCCTGTTTATAGGGTCACTAGCGTTTGAAGAAACAGGTAACAATGTACTATTTGATGAGCGATTGGGGATTATGTTTGGTTCTCTGCTTTCTGGTGTGCTTGGGTATGTCATACTTCGAATCAGTTTAGATTCTAATAAGAGTTAAATATCAATTTTTCAACTTAGGCTATAGTTAATAGCTTTAATATTGCAGAAGCTATCTATGGCCTATTCTAAAAGCAAACACCCTGCTGCTTGGAGTAGAGAAAGTGCAGGTGGTATTTCAGCGTTTTTTAAATATATCGACAAAAGTACTCTTTCTATTTTTGATGATGCTTTAAAAAGATATAAAGGTTGTGTATCCAGCCCCATTCTAGATAACAGAAAAACAATTCAATTGTTTTACCCTGTATCTGATTGGATAAAGTCCATGGAAATGGAAGCTTTATATGGAAAAGGCTTAATTATTTTAAAAGGGTTTCCGGTTAATGATTATGCTGAAAATGAAAGAGATCGATTGTTTTGGCTGTTAGGCCAATGTTTTGGTAAGCCTATTCAGCAAAATCCTGAAGGTGATTTGTTAGGAAGAATTGAAGATATATATGGGTTACAAAAAAAACGTCAGCAATTCCCGCAAACTAGATTCCGATTGGCACATTTTCAGTTAATTAAAAATGACTTTATAGAGGATGAATAGAGCCAGGCTGCTGCTATATCGGCAGTTGGTTTAAATGGCTGGTAACACAGGTCACAGGGCTAACATCAACTCTCTATGTCGTATCGACTGTCAGCAATTTCAAGCTCACACTTCGCTCCTCAATGATGGCTGTGAATACGTCTGTCCAGTTATCAATGCAGACCAGTCAAACAGCCCTCGTATGGCATGCCACAATGCCTTTTTAGACTTCTTTGCCTTGAGCGCTTCTTGGAAAAGCTTGCAAGACAGTTGCTCTATCTGGTTGATGAGGAAGGCCGTAAAAGTCAGGCATGCCAGATTGCTGGCCAGATGCTGCTTTCCGTGCCCGTAATTGTGTTCGAGATGGTAGCCCTGTGTTTTCAGTGTATTGAACGTTTCGTTTTCAATTTTCCATTTAGCGCGTGCTCCTCGCATGAACTTATTCACGTTCTCGGCTGAAAGCTCAATATCGGTGATCCAGGTGTTGACGTACTTCTTGTTGCCCTCTGGATCAATTTCTATATATTCGAGATAGTTAACCAGCACATCCGGGTGTGACTTGTTAATGGGGACACCATTTACAAACCGGAACCAGTGGGTAAATCCTTTTTCATCGGTATATTCGTAGCGTACCACTTTGCCTGCACAATCAAGCTCATCTACGGCCTGGTATAACGACTCATGTGTTGAGTCCTTTGCCACCATAATGAAGCTATAGCCAAAGGACTTCACCAACTTGATGTCGGTCCATCTGATACAGGTCATCAACAGTTTTTATCGGTGTCAAGTGGGGATTGTTCTCTTTCTAGATTCAGCCAATATCCTGGTGGATATGCTACCTTATCAAAGTCATTCTTGACGCATCAATACTGGTGTTTGTATATTTCGGATGTAAAGAATAATAGGGTTTTCCCGTTGGTATTATCACTTTTAGAGGATGTTGAAAGCTATTTTGAAACGCCTGTTTTAAAAAAAACAGTTGTTTTAAGAAGTGAATCCGAAGAATGTTATAGTGATTATGCTAAGTAGTCACGCAACTGCTAACAGATAAAAACTAACTGTACGTCCGTATTTATAAAAAACATCTCCATTCCAATTTGGTTATCACTGGGGACATTGCCAAACACCATTAATACATCGCTGTTAAGTCACGATGAAAACTGTTGGGCTTATTGACGCAATCCTGATCAAAAGCCAGCAACGAAGGGTATTTCAGGTGCATGACGGCACGGGCCACTATGACCTTATCCTGAAGGGCAATTTTGCTCATGCTGACTTTTACTGCGAAAGTCTGGAATTTCAGCCGCTTCATCAGGACTATTCTATGAGCGAGATTTCTGCAATGGTTCTTGGAAGTTAGCGGCATATCAGACAGTATCGTGACTGGATTGATAGCCTGGTGATGATTCTATCGGCCTAGTCTGCGGTCTTACAAAAAACATGAGGGTGGTACACCACCTTCTATACTGACCAGGGCTTTAATCAAGTCTGCGGGAATTGCTGAGAGATTGTCTCGAGGGAACCTCAGAGCCGCAAAGCATTAGAGCTACACCGTGATCGCGGTGATCTTGTGATAACCCTTTGTGTGCGCCAATCAAAAAAAGGGGGGGAGAGTTACTTTGCTAGTGGCTATACCATTTATAACAGGTTACTTGACCTTTACCCGGATTGTATTGAAGAGCTGTGCCAGGGGTTTAGATACTATATGATTGGTACCACTTTTTCTGGGCCTCAAGCGGTAACATCCTATCATTTGCCGACATTTTCATGGAAAGATGGGGTGATGAGTGTCAGTCATATTCGTACATTTATTGAAAAGGGAGCGGAGCACTTAGGGGTTCCCTTAACTGAATCGCAGATTATGGCATTGGATTATTTCGATGCAGTGGCTAATAGTAGCGACGTTTGCTTAGAAGTTAAACTAGAGCCTGGGGATTTGGTTATCTGTAATAATAATATGCTTATGCATGGTAGGAATGAGTTTTTAAATGAGCAGTTAGTAGATCAGCGATTATTATTGAGGTTATGGGTGATGGCTAATGAGAAGTGGCCTCTTGTTTCATCATTGGAAAGAAGAAATCATAGCTTTGTTTTCAAATATTAGCGATTGATAATGGCCTGTTTTTTTATTGTTGGATTTAAGCAGTATTAGTTTCAGTTCTATGTTTTATATAAGGTGTGTTTTTATCGGTGTCTTGATTGTTTTTTCTAGAGCAGCATATCCTGGTGGATATGCTATATCAAAGAGCTTGAGTAATACTGGTGTATTGTATATTTCGGATGTAAAGAATAATAGGGTTTTCCCGTTGGTATTATCACTTTTAGAGGATGTTGAAAGCTATAATGAAACGCCTGTAATAAAAAAAACAGTTGTTTTAAGAAGTGAATCCGAAGAATGTTATAGGCATTATGTCTATGTTGAAACTACAAACAAAAGGTATACAATTCCTATTGATCCAGAAAAAGGGCTTAATATTCAACGAAACGGGGAGTATTGGCTCCAAAAATTTCTATAAAGAGAAAACTATATGGCCCCCAGTTTTGTCGATACGCCTTAGAGGTGGGGGATGAATATGTATATACGTTTGGATTTACTTCTAAAAGAGAGGGTATTAAAGGGAGGGGTATTGCCCATGCCTCTTATATTGCTGTATCTGGTTATGATCATGTTCGTGAAAAAGATCTAAAGTTGGCAACTGGTGGCTTTCAGCCAGATAGAGAAGCAACATGGGGGATAATAAAGAGAAAATTAACCTGTTGTACATGTGCATGCTGTTCAAAATGCAAATCTCATCGAGATAAGTAACTCATCCCTTCTTCAAGCCCCTTGATAGTCAATGGATACATATGGTTATGTACTTGTTCCAGGATAAGCTGGGTTGACTGGCTGTATTGCCATGCTGACTCTGTCGTAGGGTTTAGCCAGACTAGTCTATCAAAGTGGTTGGATATGCGGCTTATCCAGACCTGTCCTGCTTCTTCATTCCAGTGTTCGACGCTGCCACCGGGTGATAGGATTTCATAAGGTGACATTTGCGCATCACCGACAAAAATCACTTTGTAATCTTTTCCATAACGGTGAATGATGTCCCAGGTGGCCAGGCGTTCATCATGGCGTCTAAGGTTATCGGTCCAGACAGATTCGTAGAGGTAATTATGGAAGTAAAAGAAGTTCAGGTTTTTAAATTCAGAACGTGCGCAGTTAAAAAGTTCTTCGCAGAGGTGAATATGCGGATCCATTGAGCCGCCAATATCCATAAATAACAATACTTTTGCCTGGTTTCGCCTTTCAGGAACCATTTTTATATCAATCATTCCTTTGTTAGCAGTTGAACGGACTGTATTTTCTAGATCCAGTTCTTCCTCTGCTCCCTCTCGGGCAAAGTGTCTCAAGCGGCGAAGCGCCATTTTCATATTCCGGGGACCCAGATGTTCATTTTCATCCAGATTTTGAAATTGCCTTTTATCCCAAACTTTTGCGGCTTTTTGGTGGATGGATTGCTCTTGACCTATTCTGATACCTGAAGGGTTGTAACCATAAGCACCAAAAGGGGAGCTTCCACTGGTGCCTATCCAGCGATTCCCACCAGAGTGGCGTTTTTTTTGCTCTTTTAGCCTTTTCTGAAATTCATCCATTAATTAACATTGATAAACCCCCGGCTATGCCGGGGTGACTCACATAGGTTTGACCGTAGCGTCAGTAGCTAACCTTCAGCTTTCGACCAAGAAAATTGAAGGAAAAACCTATGCGAGATTACAAGAGTTTGGCTCATACCCGTTGGGATTGTAAGTATCATATTGTTTTTATTCCGAAGAAAAGAAGGAAGGTGATATATGGGAACCTTCGCAGATTTCTTGGAGAGATTTTTCATGAGCTTGCCAGAAGGAAGGGCTGCAAAATATTGGAAGGACATTTGATGCCTGATCATGTTCATATGTGCGTCAGTATCCCGCCAAAATATCCAGTATCACGTGTTGTTGGCTACTTGAAGGGTAAGTGCGCAATAGAGATTGCGAAAAACTTTAAAGGTCGGCAGCGAAACTTTAGCGGTGAGCATTTCTGGGCAAGAGGTTACTTTGTATCAACAGTTGGGCTTGATGAAGATGTAGTGCGGGGATATATCCGCGATCAAGAAAAGAATGATAGAAGTAGAGATCAACATGATTTTGATTGGTAAGCGCCCTTGGGCGCAATGAAAGCCCTTAGAGGGCGTAACCCTATAAGCCTCCGGCTATGCCGGAGGTCAGTTAACTTTTCCAGGCTGCCGAGTTCTTTAATCCTGGCTTTATCTTCATCAGAAAGCTGCCGAATAAAATCTTTGTGCAACCACTCTTTGGGGATCAGCTGTTCAGGAAGCATATCTACAGTATCCAGTCCTTGAAAAAAGGCTTGGCAGGCAAGATCAAAACGGTCATAAAAGACTTCGTTTTTGACGAGTACTGCTCGGGCCAGATAATAAAATTCCTGAATATCTGCAAAGGCCAGCTTTGCTTGCATAGCAGCCAGCAGATCCAGGTATTCTCGTGTGCTGGCGGGAACGCCATATTGACGAACCGTCTCAAAAAAGCGGGTTAGCATGCCTGTTTTTCACCATTTTAGACTAAATAAATGAAGTGCTTATAGTCTACGGGTCATAAAAGCGAGCTTTTCAAGTAGCTGAACATCTTGCTCATTCTTTACCAGCGCACCATGAAGTGGCGGGATTGCTTTTCGGGGATCATGGCTTTGTAGAATATTTGCAGGAAGGTCGTCAGAATTGAGTAACTTAAGCCAGTCAATCAATTCAGAAGTAGATGGTTTCTTTTTTAGACCAGGGATTTTGCGGAGCTCAAAAAACACCTCAAGGGCTTCTTCTACCAGTTTCCTCTGAATATCAGGAAAGTGCACATTGATAATTGCTTTCATGGTTTCCGCATCTGGAAAGCTAATATAGTGGAAAAAACAGCGACGAAGGAAAGCATCAGGCAGTTCTTTTTCGTTGTTACTGGTAATCACAACAATAGGACGATAACGGGCTTTGATTTGTTTGCGGGTTTCATAAACATGAAACTCCATTTGATCCAGTTCCTGTAACAGATCATTGGGGAACTCGATATCAGCCTTATCGATTTCATCGATGAGCAGTACTACCTGCTGGCCGGCGTCAAATGCCTCCCACAGTTTGCCTTTAACAATATAGTTACTGATGTTATGAACTTTCTCATCTCCCAATTGAGAATCTCTTAGTCGGGAAACAGCGTCATATTCATAAAGTCCCTGCTGGGCACGGGTAGTGGATTTAATATTCCACTGTAGTAAGGGTTTATTCAGGGAATGTGCAATCTGATCTGCCAGCATGGTTTTACCGGTGCCAGGTTCACCCTTGATTAAAAGTGGGCGTTCCAGAGTAATGGCGGCATTGACAGCCATCTTTAAATCATCTGTGGCAATATACTGGTCAGTGCTGTTGAATTGGCTCATGGGAATAGATGCAATTTTTATTGTATTTGCCATTTTATAGGCTGAGCTGACAAAAACCGCAAGATTTATATATGAAATAGTTCTTTATAAATAAAAATTAATTACTTTACTGTATACAAAGAGCAGGATACCGTCAGGTCTTAAAAATACAGACAGATTATTTCGGTGGGTTAATGGCTAGAGTATACGACGATAATTCCCAATCTATTGGTAATACACCGTTAGTCCGGCTGAACAGGCTGGCTCCTGATCATAATATACTGGTTAAACTGGAATCCCGTAACCCAGCCAATAGTGTCAAATGTCGTATCGGTGCCAGTATGATCTGGGATGCAGAAGTGTCAGGTCGCCTGAAATCCGGTATGGAGTTGGTCGAGCCCACCAGTGGTAATACAGGTATTGCTCTTGCCTTTGTCGCTGCATCAAAAGGTATTCCCTTAACGTTAACCATGCCGGCCTCAATGAGTCTGGAGCGTAGAAAAATCATGAAGGCATTGGGAGCCAAACTAGTATTAACTGAGCCTGCTAAAGGGATGAGTGGGGCTGTGGCAAAAGCAAAAAAGATTGCCAGTGAAAACCCAGGAAAATATCTTTTGTTACAGCAGTTTGAAAACCCCGCTAATCCAAAGATTCATGAAGAAACCACGGGTCCTGAAATCTGGAATGATACCGATGGCAAAGTGGATGTTTTTGTTGCTGGTGTAGGGACGGGTGGCACTATCACTGGGGTATCCCGTTATTTTAAAGAGATACAGGGTAAATCTGTGCAATCCGTTGCAGTTGAGCCAGAAGCCTCTCCAGTTATTAGTCAAACGCTGGCCGGGGATGAAATCAAACCAGCACCTCATAAAATCCAGGGTATTGGTGCAGGGTTTATTCCAGGTAATCTGGATCTGACTTTGGTTGATCAGGTTGAGCAGGTATCCAATGAAGAGGCGATGACAATAGCTCTGGAGTTAATGAAAAAAGAGGGTATTCTGTCTGGCATTTCTGGAGGTGCTGCAGTAGCTGCTGCTCTTAAAGTAGCAAAACAACAGGGTAATCAGGGCAAAACCATTGTCGTTATATTACCTGATTCCGGTGAGCGCTATCTCTCTACTGCACTGTTCGAGGGGATATTTACTGAGCAAGAGACTGTGCAGTAGCAAGCATTTGGCCAGCCATGACTGGCTGGCAACGATTAAAAACAGTTAGTAGGCCGAGGAAGCCCTGCAATTAAGGCTGCCACTTTTGCGGGGCTTTCCGGGAATAATTTCATCAAATAGATACTATTACCCTTATCTCTCCCCAGCGTGTTGGCAATATGTTTGACGAAAGGCCGTTGGCTTGGAGCATGTTCATATAATTTGTAGTACTCCTGCAGGGCTGCAATTATCTCCCAGTGTTCAGCTGTTAAGTCAATGTTCTGTTGCCTGGCAAGCGTGTTGGCAATTTCTGTATTCCAGCTATTGAGGTCAATAAGGTAGCCGTCTTTATCTAACTGTATATCTGTCATTAATAAAAAAACTGCTTATCAAATAATAATGAATTCTAGTTTACAGGGAGCAAGGGTTGTTAGCAGACTAGAACCAGCTAACCACTTTGTCATACTGCGTTGTTAACTGAACAAATGTTTCGTAACTGGCTGGTGCAATGGATAACTCTTTGGGCTGTATGCCACGGGCACTGGCATCGGTTTCGAGATAATAACAAGAGACTGAATCGGTTACCTCTTTAAGAGTCTTATGCTCTGACTGTAGAAGATAGACGCCATCTTCAATTAATAAAACGCCATCACCTTGTGCCAGGGCTCTTTGGCAGAGATTAAATGGTTGGCCAGATTTGTTAATCAGATGCAATGTAGCCATTAAAAACTCAGAACCTTATCGTGTTGATCAAGAAATTCAGCTAATTGGCTAGGCTCAAGCAGCTGAAATGGTTGTTGCAGGCTGGTAGGGTCAATGTTTCGTTCCGTTATGGAAAGGCTGTCCACATAGATCTGTTCAATGCCATATAAAGGGAGAGAGTTTAGTAGGGATGCCAGATTTTTTCGTGGCAGTTGCTCGGGGGATTGTTGCTTTAGTAGTTGGTAAACACCGTCACCCATCAGTAACAGGCTGGTAGGAATATCATAAGAAGCTGAAACAAAGGCTGTATCCAGCGCTTCACGGGCAAACTGCCCCTGGTAAGGCGCTTTGGTGGAAATAATGCAGATTGACTCAGTCATATTAGGCCCCAAATGTAACCAGACGATCTGTTTTTATGGATGCTTCTATTAATTGACCAAGCCCGGATAATTGATAGGAGTCTGCCAGGTTGCTTGCTGGCAAACTGTAGCGAGAAGCTTCATCAGTATCAATTATGCCCCTTCTCAGTGCTGCAGCTATACAGACAACGGCATCAATATTATGAGCTTTAACAAGAGCTTGCCATTCGGCAGGTATATTTTGTTCATCCTGTGGGGGGACGGCAAGCTGTGTTGCGGTATTAACCCCATCCTGGTAGAAAAAAAGCCGTGTGATGTGATGACCGGCAGCAAGCGCTGCTTCTGCAAATTTCAGGGCGGAAAGTGGAGCCTGGCTATTGCTGGGGGAGCCATAGATGGCTAGCGCAAAATTCAAGATATTACTCCAAGTCAAAAAAAAGCCCCGTAAACGGGGCCTCAACTATAAACAAACTGACATTAATCGTCACTCAGGCCAAGCAGAATCAGCAAATGCGTGAACAGATTATAGATGTCCAGGTAAAGGGAAACCGTTGCGCGGATATAGTTGGTCTCGCCGCCATGGATGATACGGCTGGTATCAAAGAGAATCAGGCCAGACATTAGCAGGACGATACCAGCAGAAAGAGCCATTTGGGCTGCAGGAGCATGGAAAAACATCAAGGCTATGCTGGCAATCAGGGCTACGATTAAGCCTACAAACAGAAAACCTCCCATAAAAGAGAAGTCTTTGCGGGTTGTAAGGACATAAGCAGACAGGGCAAAGAACACCAGGGCAGTGCCCCCCAGAGCCTGCATAATCAGCTGAGGGCCGTTAGCCATCGATAGGTAGTGATTTAGCATTGGTCCTATGGCTGCGCCCAGCACACCCGTAAATGCGAATACCGCTATAAGGCCTTTGCTTGAATCAGCTGTTCTGTTCACAACAAACAGCAGGCCGAAGCCAACAAAAGTTAGAATTATGCCTGCCAAATGACTAAGCTGAAGGGCCATGGAGATACCGGCGGTAACGGCACTGAATAACAGTGTCATGCCTAGTAACATATAGGTGTTACGGAGCACTTTATTTATTTCTATACCGATGCCGGGTGCTGTATGAGCCGTTGCTATTGCCGGTTTACGTTCCATATTATAGATATCCTCACGTCAGGTGGTATTTATAGTATATCAAACCCCGGAAATGGGGTTATAGCCTAGTTTTTATCATATCTTGTTATTGTTATCGGCTCATTATGGCTTATGCCGTATTGCTTATAAAGTAGTCGGTTAAAAAAGGCTCGCTAAAGAGTTGACAGTAAAGGAAAAATCATTATTATTTGCCTCGTCCTGAAGCACAGGGCAACGCCGGAGGGATGGCAGAGCGGTTGAATGCACCGGTCTTGAAAACCGGCATAGGTTAATAGCCTATCCAGGGTTCGAATCCCTGTCCCTCCGCCACTTTAAAGGCCTTGATTTTCAAGGCCTTTTTTCGTTTCTGGCCTTCCGTATTTATCCTCATTTTATCCTCCCAAAAAGGTCGATTTTGGCTCGGTGAAACCGAAAAAATTTCACCCGGGTGAAACTTTTGCCCTTAAAGTACCTCTGACAAAGGGGTAATCGGACTGTATTCCCGTGAGCGCAGGTACTGCTTAGTGGTACGGCAGTCATCGTGTCCAAGATTATTGGATGCTGCCTGGAGATCCAGCTTGCTATTGATGGAAGTGGCATGGGTGGCACGAATGTCATGTTCATGGAACCGCTCGTCAAGTGGGTCAGATTTTGCTGTTAAAGCCTTATGCATAGCGGATTGCCACCGCCCATCAAAAGCAGACTTGCTCATTTTTTCGCCTGTTCTGGTGCTCAGCAGGTAGTCACTGCTATGTTTGGCCAGTGCTTTGAAGGTCTCAATGCTGCGGCTAAGGACTGGGGTCATGGGGATCTTCAGGCGTTTGCCCGTTTTGCCTGTAGTGATATAAATGCCATCACTGCGGATTTGGCTAAGTTTTAGCTCCCTTATATCAGCGGCTCTCAACCCTGTTTCCAGCTTGAAATCAACATAGGTGGCAATAAAGAGGGAGGCATGGCGCTTAAACAAGCCCAGCTCCTCCATAGTGGGTAGTCGGTCCCTGGCTGCCAGTTTGTGGCGGATAACCCCTTGTGCCGGATTAGCGCCTTTAAGCAGGTCCCATACCCTGGCGTACTTAAAGCATTGGCTCAGCGTGCTGACCTCCTGGTTAGCCTGATGTTTGCTTTTTTTGCCACGACGTTCGAGGTAGCCTTGAACCATGGCTGTGCTTACCTGTTCCGGTTCCATATGGCCGAATGTTCGCCTCAGGCGTTTTAAATGACCAATTTGATCCGTCTGGGTACGCTCAGCTTTCTCTGGAATGACGGTTTGCTGGTAGCGGTCAAATAGGCGCTGCATGCCTGTTAGAGTGCCAGATTGCTGGTCTATCTGATCCATAAGGTTGGCATAGTTTCGCATCGCATCCCTCTCACTGGTTCCCAGTGCTACCCAGGAAGAGGAGTGGCCTATTTTGGCTAGAGCCTGCCTATGGTGTGGTGCAGGCCGGAATCGCCATTGGGTTTTGTAGAAATAGACTCGACTACACAGTTTTTTCATCTTTGGCATCAATAGTTAACCTCTTGTTTGTGGAATACAAAGAAGGGGTAAGAGCCCTGTGGGCTTCACAGCTACCCCGATGGCCAAGTTTGGCATCGATTGGTGGATACAGCTGGTTATTACGCTATGACAGATTTCTTTTGAGTTCCTCTATGACACTTGTATACCATTTCACCTGTTTTACAGGCGCTCCTGTTGTTTTGTGTCTCTTGCCGGTATCCAGTACTTCGCAATAGGCTTTACCCTCTTCGGTTGGCACCCACTCTTTCCCTACGCCAATTTGCAGACCTATTTTTTCCAGGCGCTTGTTTATTTCACGGGCAGAGAGTGTTGGCTCGTACATTTGACCGATCTGGGTGGGAGTAAAGGCGAGTGCCTTGACTTCGGAAACCAGCGCAGTCTGTTCCATCGCCTCTAGAGGGGAGAACTGCACCATGTTACGGGTAGCCTTATCCGCTGACAGCAATGCCTGATTACCTTCAAAGCCATAGGCTTGTGCCATTTTCAGGACTTGGATGGCGACTTTTGCATTGTCGATAGCCGTGTTGGCGTGAGTGGCCTGGATTGCTGTACCTTGTCCGCTTTCCAGGGCATACCAGCGGTCAATCACGGCTGCCCTGCGTTTGACATCGTATCCCGTAACTAGGATCTCACATTCACGGCGGGGTAAGTTGTAGCAAGGTTTTTCCCGATTCATAGAGTCGATGAAAGAGCCTTCAAAAGATGAGCGCAAATCTGCGCCGATCTCTAATTGCTCGAACATTACACGGATATCACGCATGACATCTTTGTGCTGTTTGCCTGTCAGCTCTGCAATTTCATAGCTAGACATGGTTTGAGCCGGTTTGCAGGAAGCTCGATGGTTGGTGGTGGCTGTGTTCATGGTTTTTCACCTTGTTTCAGTGTGGTGAGTTAATAAGACCGAAACTATTCAGTCTTGGACGACGTGCTGAAGAATGGCATCAGCATGCTTATGTTTTGGATCATGTGTTGTTTTTATTGCTTGTCAGGTATCCATATTCAAACCTCCATCCAGCTGAAATCAGGTGTAGAGGCTTGGTTTACAGCCTCAACACTGCCACTGAGGACTGCCTCCGCATGCTTACGTACGACGACCACTTTGCCACGGGCATTTTTTTTGGGCGTTGATACCCATTGTTTTCAGGATGCGCAGCTGGCAGGCTGGTTTCTGATAGCCTGTTAGCTCAATGAGCTCGGGGTCATTGAGTAGAAAAGAACTATCCATATTTCTGTCTTCCATAAATTGCATCAATGTTCGGCGTGAGTTTGATGCAGATCTCTGCATCTTGATTTCTTCCTCAAACAGAAGTGCGAATAACCTTCTGTTTGAGGAGAGAGTTGTTATAAATAGGGACTTTTGTGTTATGAAGGACTGCTCTTGAGTTTATCTATGACGCTTAGATACCATTTCACCTGTTTAACAGGGGCTCCTGATGTTTTGTGTACCTTGCCGGTATCCAGTACTTCACAATAGGCCTTACCCACTTCGGTCGGCACCCACTCTTTCCCTACGCGGATTTGCAGACCGATTTTTTCCAGGCGTTTATTGATTTCACGTTCAGAAAGTATTGGCTCGTACATTTGTCCGATCTGGGTAGGTATAAAGGTGAGTGCTTTTACCGAGGAGGGGAGTTCAGCATTAATTAACTTGACCGGATTTAGGCCAGTTCGCCTTTCAGTTCCGAGGGAAGCAGACAGAATCGCTTGATTGCCGGACAGGCCGATTGTTTTAGCAATAGCAAGACAGTCCTGAAAAACCGGGTTAATAGGGATATATCCATCCAGAACCGGTGCCTGGGTTTTCAGATCAATGGCTTCCTGGCGGGCTTGTTTCCCTTCAGGGGTCATGGCGGCCAGCAGGATATGATTGGCGGCATTGACGGTAAAGAAATAAACTACGGGCTTTCTTCCTTTACTTGAATTACTCACATCAATGTGAGAATTAAAATCTACGCCTTCTATTAGTTGATGCCTTTCTATCTGGCGTTCTATGGTTTGGTTGTATTGTCCATTGCCATAACCAAGACCGCATATATTCAGAAGTGCCTTGCCTTCTACCTGTTCATTATTCACAACCTGACTGCGACGCAGTAACAATTCAGCCTGTTCCAGTGTGGCGATAGTGTTTTCAGCGGTGTTCATGGTGTGTATTCCCATCTTATTTTTTTGGGGTGGGTTATAGATCGGGATACCCCGATCTCAGGCGACACGCTGAATAGCAGCGTCAGCGTCTTGGATAGTTCTTGCCAGCTCATGCCTGGCTTCATGGATTCTTCGGTCACGCTCAAACTCGGCAGCCCGGATCAGGCTATCCAATTCGGCTTTGATTTTTCTGACTGAATATTCCAGATTTTTTTGTGCCAGATTTTTACGGTCTTGCTGTTCTTTGATGATGGCGGCTTTAATAGTGTCTGCTGAAAAGGTGCTGGGTACCCAGTGATAGTCATTAAACCGGAAGGTTTTACCGGGTGGTGAGATTTTGAACCAACAGCCTTTGAAAAAAACCTGCGCGTCTTCGGGTTTGTTATTGGTTTTCATGGTCAGATGTCTTTGTTTTTTTATTGGTGTTATGGGTAGCTTTGATGAGCGATCAATTCACCGTTGCTATTTTTTTGTTATAAACGACATTTCTTACGGTTCTGGCCATAATGTGGAGGGTCATTTTGTCCAGTTGGGGGTGAAGCAAAAGATCTTTCGGTGAATAGCCGGGATACTCCTCAACAAACAAAGATATTGCCAATGTCCGGGCTAATATCATTAATGCCTCGTCCTTGCTACCTGCACTGGCTTTGCACAGAGTTTTCTCGTCTTCTTCCAATTGCGCAGTGGTCAGCTCTTTAAAGCTCGGCTTTCTTATATCCAACATATTGATCTACTTTTATTGTTATTTGTGTAAAACCAGACGACAGTCCCGCGCTAAAACGGGATGTCATCATCGAAGTCATCAAAGCCCGGCGGCGGCGGTGCCCCTTGGGGTTGCCGTTGGTTTTGTCCCTGTTGGGCAGCGGGTTGCTGGCGCTGTCTGGGTTGTCTGGCCGGTGCGTGTTGCCGTGGAGCAGGTGCCGCCTGTTGTTGCCGAGCCGGTTGCTGGCCGGTGTTATCACGACTACTCAGGTACTGAATAACACCATTGAGCTGATCCACTATGACTGAGGTGTTATAGTGGTCATTGCCGTTGTTATCCTGCCATTTGCTGGTTTCAAGCTTGCCCTCGATATAGACCTTTGAGCCTTTAAACAGATACTGCTGGGCATTCTCTGCATCCTTGCCAAACAGCGTGACCCGGTGCCACTGGGTTTTTTCCTGAATCTGTCCCGTCGTTTTATCTTTCCAGCTTTCACTGGTGGCGATAGACAGATTGGCAATGGTTTTACCTTGTGGGGTGTAGCGAATATCGGGATCATTCCCAAGATTGCCTATCAAAATGACTTTGTTGACGCCTTTGCTATAACCCATAGCGTTACTCCTCCGTTATGGGGGCAGTAACGCCCCGGTTGATCAGGCAGTAAATTGCCCGATATAAGTTTTTATAAAGCTCTTGATCTCCTGATCCACTTTGTCCTGAAACTCCTTGGCAATATCCTGTTGTAAGGTTTCCAGTGCCACGATTCTGGCCACCACTCTGGGTGCAGATCCACCGGTAAGTACCGATACCCTCAGACTGATGTCGTACTCTTGGAAGGTGTCATAAGGTACTACCCTGAAGACCAATAAGGCCGGTGGTGGGTTGCCTTTACAATTCACTTCCACGGTTTCCAAAGTTGAACGCTTTGCCCGGAAATTACTTTCCTCGTGGTTCTGTTCCTGTGAGTTATCCACACTTATATTGCGTATCCCTTGGATAGCCTTTTTCAGCTCCATCGGTTCTTGGGTTTCATCAAAGGCCGTCAGGCAGTAAGACCAGTCTTCCAGCCATTCAGAAAAGTCCCGCTGGCTGCTGGCTCTGTTGTCGAGATTCAGAGCGGCCTTGTAACCCACGGTTTTTACCAGCGACAAAGTGGCCGTGTTGTCACAGTGGCCAGGCGTATCTTTATCACCGAAATTAAAGATGGCCGTTGCGCTCATTTGATCCGCATTGATAAAGCAAGCCGAACCATTGTCATCTGTATGGTTTTTCACATACTCGGCAAAGTCTTCCAGGCTCGCTGTTTCCATTTCGCCACGGAACCGGGTGCGCTTATGCTGGTATGTTTCCAACCTGTTGAGGGTACTGTTGTCCGGCAGGGTGATGACCGGTAAACCCTGTTGATGCAGGTACTTGTTGATTTCAATCAGGGTCGGCTGTTCTGTGATGGCTTCAATGGCTGAACGATCCATTATTTTTGTTCCTTGATTTCGCCCAACTTATCGAACATGACATCCTGGTTTTCAGGGAAAAACGTCAGTCGCCCATTGGTGCCTACATACATAGGGGTGCTGGTGCTGTCTTCCTCCACCACCTTGCCTTTGGACGTGGGCTGGGTGTACCTCACCTGATGCTGCACCTGAATCTGATAGCTTTGGCCTATCCGCTTCAGGTCAAACTTCAGGATCACCTGCCCGGCAGCATTGTGGGCAATCACGGCACCGGCCACGTCCGACAACACTTGCCTGACTTTGTTTTCAAATACTCCGGCATCCAGATCGGAGATAAATACAGAGACATCGGTAGACATAAAGGATCATTCCTTCGTTATTTTTTTGATTGTTGTTAATGCAGCTTTGGTGTTTCAGTAGCACCTGCCGCTGCGGGGCAATTTGTCCACTGGTCGCCAAAGGTGATGCCAATCTTGGCAAGCATGGCGTCCATATCCTTGATAAATGCAGCACTGGCTTCATCAAACTGCGCCATCATTGCCTTATCCCGTTCCACGGTGACGGTTCGCAGCTTTTTACTTTTCTTCATGCGAGGGTCAAAGCTGGCAAAGTCCCATGTCTCTAATCCAGATACCCACATGCTGAATTGGCACTGCTTCTGGTATTCCGGTTTAATCTTGTCGGCACAGATAAATTCGATATGGGTGCGGCTTGCCCAAGGGCATTTCAGTTCCAGACCGTGGTTACTGCAAAGTCCATCGGGTGAACAGGCAAAGCGCATGGTGTCGTCTTTGTAGATCAGCGGTACAGATTCAACCACTTCAAAGGTGCTGGCACTGTAGACGGCTCTGGCCTCATCTTCATTTTCCTTACCCCATAGCAGTGCCTTGGCATTGATTTCCGCAGGGATCAAACCGGTACAAATTTCGGCAACCAGTTCGGCCATGTAGCCATCCCGTTTCGCTGTACCGGACTTGGCCAGCAGGCAGTCTGCTTTGGAGGCAGTCACTACACCCAAGCGCATCCGGTGCCAGCTCTCCGACCCCTGTTCCACAACACTGGGATCAAAACCGAGTATTGGAGCGTAGGCCGCCAGCTCCTGCTGGAACGGCCTCATTGGGTTTTCTCCAGAATGGAGAGAAAGTATTTAAGCTGCTCCGGGGTTAGCTCATCAAAAGACCGGATATTGTGATTCGCTACTTTGGACGCCCACTCAAAAAAATGGGTATCAGAACGGTTCTGACGGTTAAGAATTGCCCGGATCTGCTGTATAAGCTGACGGGGATCTGTACCGGTGGTGACAGATCCAGAGAGTGACTGGGCATCATCGTCATCTTCAGTGGTAGCCAACCCTAATACCCCGGTCAGGGTGTAACGCTTCAGGTAGGTAGAAGATGATCCCCACTGCTGGATGGTATTTTTATTACCCGTAATATCGGGGGTCGCTCTCATCCTGCACGTCTCAGAGTGACCTGCTTCGTGAGTGAGTATGCAGGTGACTCTTAACTCATTGACATTAGATTCCTGCTCAAACCGGTAGGACAGGCCGTGCTTGTGGAGCAGTGGGTTCACTGCCTTAACAATGTCGTCAATACCGGCATAGCTGTAGTTTGTTTTGCCGGGACTGTTGCGGTTTTCATAATTGACGGTCTTGGATTTCTGAATGACGCTGCATTCAGACTGAAACCCGGCAAAGGCTTTATAAAACGCCTTACGTGCTTCAATGGCTTCACGGTCTTTAACCAGTGCCACGATCCTTTCGAGCTGTTCAATCCCGGCCTTTTGAGTAATGGCGATTTCAACCAGCTTTTGGGGGTCAAAAATAAAAGCCGGTTGCTCTGTGGATAGCGGCTGTTCTGCTGGTAGTACCTCAACCTCTTTTGCTTTTCTTGAACTCATCGTTGGACTCCTTTTTTATCTTTATTGGTTAGTCGATATACCCAAGATCACGACACCCCCGCTCAAGGTCATAGCGCAGGCTGACATCCTCACAGATAGCGATGAGGTGTCTGGCGGCAATGCGCTCAAAGGCTTTTTCCGGGGAAAGATCCAGATCAATCAGCGTTTCCATAAATGTGAGTGGGGTGTAGGAGTCACCGCACAGCTCGAACGGCTGGCCTTGGCATAGCAGTTCCCAAGGCTCATCGGTCAGCTCTTTAATCTGGTCGTGGATATGGTCATGTAATTCGGCTTGTATGCCCTGATCATGGGCGTACTGCCTTTCGTCCCTGTCAATGACACACAGTTGAGTCATCTTGTCCTGCCTATATAGTTATTATATTAATAATATATATAGCTCTGACAATATATAAGGTCAAGAGTTCAGACAGATATATTCTGAATGAACGTGTTTTTATTTCTTTTAGAGGTTTGAAAAGAGAGGTTTTTTGACTGAGCTGATGGCAGTTCCAGCCCATATATCATAGATTGAACCAGGGTAACGTAGTGCAGACCCTTCTGTGTAAGCTGGGTTTAACAAGGTAAGCACTTGTACACCATTTATTTCAACCCAGCGACGAAAATGGAGTTCATCATTGATGATGGCCAGAAGACATTCGCCCTGTATGGGTTCGGCCATTGGGTCAAAGATAACCTGATCACCTTTATTGAATGAACGCTCGATCATGCTGCTATACATGGCATCATTATTCATATTGATGGCAAAAAGGCCAGGTTGGTTTTCCAAATTAGCAAACCACGCAGATTCCAGTTGGTTATAAACAGCGTTGTATTCTGTTGGTGTCATGCTGGATTGACTGGCCAGCATATCGAGTGCTGGATTAATACGAACGCTTTTGACCGACTGGGCAATAGCAGTCAGGTCATTAATATTATTGACCAAACGTGCCGTGGCATACTCGTGTTTTTTAATACCTGTTTCAAGGTACTCAACGGGCAGATTAAGAAATTCAGCTACTTTTCTTCGGCTGGTAGCACTAATTCGAGCACCACCTGTGACCCATTGACTATAAGAGGGTTGAGAGATTCCGATGCCCTTAATGATATCTTTTGGCACCAGACCTCGCTCATCCATAATCTCTTGCATACGTTTAACAAACTGCTGAGTTAATTCGTCGGCACTCATAAATACTACTTTTCTTTATCCTCATCCCTTCGGTCATTCTATCACTAAAAATTTGCTTTTTTTTACAGTGGCTGTATTAAAATAGTCAGGACTGTTAAAAAAATAAATAGAGTTCAGTGATGCATATTATAAAAAAATGGCGCGTAACCCATCACATTAAAATTTGTGAAATGGCCGACATTGTAGGGATTTCCCAACCTTCTCTTACCAATATTGAGCGAGAGTACAACCGAATCAGCGGTGATACAGCCCTGATTGTTTCTCAACTCACTGGCATAGATGTTTTCACTCTCCGCCCCGATCTGAAAGTTGATGATGCCAGGATCGGAAAGTTATTCCGGCTCACTTCTGACAGAAAAAATGGAGTTGGTAAGTCAGTAAAGTGAAAGCCAGTCATTTCCTAAGCCTGGAGAGCAACCTTTATTGGATTATCAGAGAGGAGCCATGAAAACCTTTGGCAAAATCGAGAGCCGGTTCTGGGAAAGCCCTGACATCTACCCTCTTTCTCAAGACGCTAAAATGCTGGCGCTTTACCTGCTGACCTGCAAGCACGGCAATATGGTCGGCGTGTTCCGTTTGCCTCCCGGATACATTATGGGCGATCTGGGCTGGGATGCAGAAACCGTCTCACGAGCACTCCACGAACTGGTCACGAACGGGTTTATTACCCGTCATGAGGACTCCGATTATCTGTGCATAAACCGGTTCATTCAGTACAACGACACCAGTAATGTGGATCAGTTGCGGGCACGTATAAAGGTGTTGAAAACCTTACCGGAACAGGTGCCGGATATCACCCATATTTTTGATGCGCTGGCGCTGAAAGCCTCGGTATATAAGGAGTCTACTGAATTACTGGCCGAGCTGGATCAAGTTCGTGAGAAGTTCGTGGGGAGTTCGTCAGAAGTTCGCTTAGAGAATAAGAGAAATAGAGAAATAGAGAATAAGAGAAGTAATACACACGACCGGTCTGCTGACCGGCCACGTCCGCCGTCGAAAAAAAATGAATATTCGGATGACTTTGAACACTGGTGGAGCCAGTACCCGAAACGGGAAGGCGACCCCGGTCGTAAAAAGTCAGCCTGGAGCCGTTACCAGAAATATATCCGTGAAGGACACGAACCGGATTATCTGCTGTCTGCCGTCATGCGCTACAGCCAGTACTGTGATACCACGGGGCAAACCGGTAGCCGCTATGTGAAGCAAGCCACCACCTTCCTGAACAACCCTGACAACATTACCAACCAGTGGACGGTGAACCATGAAGCACGTGAGCGAACTGACCCCATCGCAGAAGCCGAACGGGAAAACGCAGCGATCATCAACGGCGAATACCCAACCGCTGAGAGTGAACCCCCGTCATGTGGCGGCCATGTATACGACCATGATTGGGATGCTGGGGGAGAAGTGGATCATGCGGTATGGCAAAACAGACCGCAAGGGACGGTGGCAGAAATACCTGAAGAACCACCACCCACGGCAGATCCAGTTGGGTTTGATTCGGATTAGGGAGTCAGGAATTACATGGGCACCGGAAGTCCCGGCCATGCTCGCTTACTTCAAACTCAGGCCGGAGGATCTGGGCTGGCCATCACCGGAGAACGCCTGGGAAGAAGTGACCCTCCATTGCGGCCAACCGGTGAGCCATAACTGGAGTCACCTGGCGGTCAGGGTGGCGGGTCAGGAAACGGGCTGGTACTCGGTTCGCCATGCAGAAAACGAAAGCGCACTGGCAAAGCTGAAGAGGAAATTTTCCAGGTGCTACCAGGAGCTGGCCAAAGCGGGACTGGATGGTGCAGTGATTGAACCGGTAGAGCAACTGGCAGACCTGACCGGTGATCAGTTACGTCATAGCCACGAGCAACTGGCGGAAACCATGAAGGATCAGGGGATTACTTCGGGGATGAGTGGCAAGGATGCCAGGGATCGACTGAAAGGACTATTGGGATGAAGCACAGGCACTGCTCGATTAAAACCGTGATCAGGCATCTGGCTGTAGCGGTGTTCTGGGTGGTGTATGTGGCGGTGATGTGTCTGGTATTTATCGGAGCGCTCTGACCAGTGGCCAGAATCAACAGGGAGAACAACGCAATGGGTAAGCGAACAAACGATCCAGGCTGGAAAATGCCAACAGGCGAGTGCGGAACAGCACTGGTGGCCAGTGACCAGGCAGCCTACTTTTGCGGAGAGAAAACGACAGGTATCTACTGGCAGGCGATGATGGTCGCCAAGATACGGATGCTGCTGACTTATCGAAAAAAAATGACCCGCCAGGATGATATTGACCGGGCTGATCGAACGATCCAGCACTTCCAGTCCCAATTGTTCCAGGCTTAATTTGCAGGTCGCATTTGTCAAAGCCCCTTCCGGGCTGATGGTGCCTGCTGAAGGTATTACAGCGGATATCGTTGAAAGCCTGAATGTGGGTGATGTGATCCGGGGGGATTACCGAAAGGCCAGGAATTACCGGTTTCACCAGAAGTATTTTAAGTTGCTGGATATTGCTTATGACCTGTTTGAGCCTCAAGCGACACTAACCAAAAAGGGCTGGATTCAGCCAGGGAAGGACCGGGAGGAGTTTCGCAAGTGGTGTATCGTTCAGGCCGGTTTTTACAACATCCTGGGCTATCCCGATGGCGGGGTCAGGCTCAGGGCAAAAAGCATTGCCTTTGCCCGGATGGATCAGATTGATTTTGAACGGTTGTATTCGGCGACTATCGACATGTTGCTCCAGTCGCCTTACATATTCGACAAGCAGTGGGACCCGGTGGAGCTGGATCGGCAAGTCAACCTGATCCTGAATTTCTGCTGATGGCAAGCCAGGAGGAAAAGGAGTACATGGCTGCGGTGGCAGCACAGGGGTGTATCTGCTGTAGGAAGTTAGGACTGGGGGCAACACCGGCTCAGGTTCACCACAAGCGCAAGGGCATCGGTAAAGGCCAGCGAGCCAGTCACTTTGACACCATGCCCCTTTGCCCCTGGCACCACCTGGAGGGTGTCGATGCCGTTCATAAAAACTACACACTGTTTGTCCGGCGCTACGGTACTGAGGACGAACTGATAGAACAGACGCGCAGGGACGTGCAGCAGTGGCGCAGTGGCTTTATCGGAGGGTGGTGATGACAACAATGACCGGATCTGAGTGGTTTCTATATCGCGCATTTTCTATGGCAGAAGATAACTGCAAAACCCCAAGCTGGCAGAAAATGATTCGTACCGGCTATGAGGTGAGTCGTCTGTCGAGCCCAGACCATCCCGATCAACATGACCGTATTGGTGATGATGGCAAGCGGCACCGGCACCTTCGTAACAGGCTCTCTGCCCGGAACTACAGTATGCTGGTAATTCGCTATGGTGAAGACCCGGCAGCCATTGACCGGGGCTGGTGGTTGATTGCTTCAGAGATCCGCAGCGATACAAGACTGGTGAAAAAGCTGAGGGCTAACCCGGTGCTGTTACGGTATCTGATGCTCTGGCATCTGCGCCACCCGGAGCTGCGCCAGGCCAGAAACCCGCTGAATGCCAGCAGCCAGCGCACCACCGAGCGGTGGACCGGTGTCTGCCGGAAAGTGGCAGAGGACTGTTTCTACCCAGCGGAAGACGCGGCTGAGGCTGTGCTGCGGGACATTGGGGAGTTGAGGTGATCGGGATGGAAGTAGAAGTGCATTAGATGACGAATTCAATAATAGATGTAATTGATGTGGGTAAGTTGGTAACGAACTGGGGTGCTTTACTTAAAAATATAGGGATTAATTTTTGGACTATTATTTGGAAGCTGGTGAATATGATTGCACAGATCTTTTATAACTCGCTTAAATTATTGTAGTTAAATATGTAACTTTATTAGGTAAATTGTGGTGTCAAAAAAGTTTTTTTTTATGTTTGTTTTCTCTTTTGGTATTTCCAGCCTTTGTCCAATCTGGGGGTTTGCCAGAAGAGCTAGAGGCTGTAATTGAAACGCATAAAAAATATCTTAATAATATGCCAGGGAGATACTTTAAACTTATTGTCAAGGCCGCACCCATGACAGGTCTCGAAGGAAAGGAAAATCATGAGATATTGGCAATGGCGCTCCAAAAGGCGAGTACTTTACCAATGAGAAAAGCTATTGTACAAAAAATGCCTAGAGATTTTCCTATTGATTTAAAAGAAAAGATAGAATTATTTTTTTCAAAAATAGAGTCTGAAGTTGAAAGCGCACAGTTAAAAGATGAGGAGGTAGAGAAAGAAAGTGATGAGTTTATGGCTGCTGTTTATTTGGATAAAGAAAGAAATGAAAAGTATGAAAAAGAAAGAAGGGTTTTAGTCGCCTGTGTACATAACTTTTATTTGAAAGATAAGGATGGCAAATCAGTTAGTGGTAGTATTGCTGGTGAAGAAGAAGGGCCAATGAATGAAGCTAGAGTTGATTTAGAATATGAAAAGTTTTTGGATTGCTTTGATAGGCTTGATCTTAGAGGCGATTGTAAGAAAGATCATAAATGTGTAGATGAATATGAAGAAAAAGCCAAAGTTAAGGCTAGAGTAAAAAAAACGAACAATGTCTCATCTGATGTTGATGTGTTTAAAAAAACAAAATCTGGAGTAGTGCCGTATATAGCTGGTAGGGAGCGAATGGAATATTTTCAAGAAATAGTAGAGTTCATAAATGGACGTCTGATCAATAAAGAAGGTGTAGTGTATGATGAATTTGGTGTTCCTGCAAAAGTTTATATAAGAGTTGAAGCTTTATCACAGTATATGATCATATTGACCTTTACTGACGCAGTGGATGGATATGTGGTTTCAGCAGAATTATTGAATATAGATAAAACAGGGTTTAATGAGGATGGAGAAGAAAGAAATCAAGATTTAGTTATGATATTTCCAGATTTTATGCATTTCGAGATTTTAGCAAAAAGAATTCAGGGACAGATACCAACAGTCGTAATAAAAAATCATCCTGAGTACGGTGAATTGCGAAGAGAACTACTCCCTGCAGCCCTCAAAGAATTTGGCCTTATAACATTAAAAGGGAAAAAGGCTACTTTTGATGTGGTAATACAGTTACTTGACAAGCTTTCTCTAGTTGACCTTCAAGCTGTTATAACCCGGCAAACATCAAACGCCTGAACTCGCACATTATTCTGAGCCCAATTTAAAGCGGTTCGCTCATTGCCATTCTGCAACCCTGCAAAATGGTGACACCCGGAGAAATTGATGGATAAAATGGCACGCTAATACTCATCTGCTTTTCAATAACTCTCTGGGCGTCCGTATTGAAAGATAGCAAATGTATGGCCGGAAGGTAGGTTAATCGATCTCGCTTATTGTATGATCGGTCGGACTGAAGTTTTGCTGCCGCTGAGCCACCCGGTCAATCACGGCTAGATGTTCAGGCGCTGGCTGGTAAGAGGACTCTCCGGTTTTCTTGTAAAGGACTTCCAATACCGTAATACGGTCACTGAAAAACTCAGAGCAAAGGTGCATATCAACACCGCCGCCTGCTCTTTCTGTCATCTCCCCGGAGAAAGCCATATAGAATCCCCTGTCCATCACTTCCAGCAGCTCAAAAAGAACGTCAGGTGTCTGGCTTTCAAGCCTGCCCTTGCTGAGCCGTCCTTGTTTTATGAAATCAGGTCTGATTCATCACCCTTTAAATGATTGCCTGAATAGGGTTTGAACACTCGTTCTCATTGTTAGCAAGCTAAATTCATCAAACGCTTAAAGATAGAATAAAAACACCCCTCCATCTTCCCCCAGCTTCGCTGGGCGCGTTCAACGCTTGGCGCACGGGCGAGCAACGCAGTTGCGAGTCCAGCAGCCGCAGGCTGCAATTGTGGCGCCACTTGTTATGCGCTTATAGCACCTCAATTTCAGACCTCCAAAAGCCGCCTTCTTGGATTGCTGTGCTATCAATTTTTCTTAATTTTTCATAAAGCTGTTCTTTATGTACTGATGGTATTTCATCCTCAAGCTCAGCTTCAGAGAGCTCGTTATGAGCCTTATTTATCATTTCTCGAATCTCTAATAAGTATTCAGCAAAGCTGAATAAGTTAGAACTCACGAAAGTAACGGTATTGAACCAATCATCGTGATCAAGAAGGACAATCTGAAAATCTT
The DNA here is from genome assembly GCA_965224475.1 of Endozoicomonadaceae bacterium. Classification (GTDB taxonomy): domain Bacteria; phylum Pseudomonadota; class Gammaproteobacteria; order Pseudomonadales; family Endozoicomonadaceae; genus Endonucleibacter. The sequence goes on from CBDCZK010000011.1 coordinate 30,997, forward strand.
TAGAGTTATCAAATGCTATTGGGTTTCCACAACCATCATTTCCAAATACATAGAAGCTATCTAGTCTTAACTTTTCTAAATCACTGAAATCAGAAGGAGTGCCCCATATTTCATATATCTTCTTAAGGCCACTATCTCTGATTTGGTCAAAACTTAAAAAAGGAGCAGCAGAATCAGGTAACCCAGAAGCCAATAAGAAATTTTTCACTTTAGCAGGCAATAATTCCAGTAGTTGGCAGTCATCTTTGCATACGATTAGCCCCTCATCATATTCATCAAGTTCACTTTCCCACTTTTCTTTAAATTCATTTGCATCAATCATAGTTTCTTGCCTGCGCATAACAGTGGTTTATGCGGCCTTGGCTCGCATAACACTCTATCTGTGTTCCACTTTGTTTGTTTGTAAATATTGAAAATTCAGGCACTTGCAAGATTAATCAGGTTGCTGGCTATTTATCAACCAGTTCGCCTTTGCTATTTTGTATATCATTCGCTGAAACACAGGCTGGAAGCTGGTATTGGCTGAAGGCGAGAGATAGCAAGCTCTTCAGTAAAGCCGGAAAAATCTGCATACACGAACTTTCTTCTGGTTAAGCTCTACCCACGCTACCGCCCGCCCTACCGAATTCGAGGCTATTAAGGGTGCTGACAGCCTGAAAAACATGTGTACTGTGTCGCATAAGACAGCCATCCTACCATGACGAAAAACCCGGTTATATTGACGGAAGTACGGGGGCGCAAGATCTTGTGCCTGTCCTGGCGTGCAAAGTCGGCAGAGTTTTTGTACCACTATAAAAAAAGCGAATAAAAAATACTCAATTGTGCCCTTGAAAAAAAACTGGCGGGGTTTGAAACAGGGGGTTCTTGATTGTTTCCACTCCATTGCCGAAATGGAACGGGATTAAATAGATGGCAACACTTTGTAAGAGGTACCATCGGTCTTCTATTTCTCCACCACTATAAAAAAAAGAATAATAAGCCTGATCTCAGCTGAAACGAACAAATTGCGATCAATATTCTTGTCTATTCAAGAGAGTTTTTGTTTTTTAGCTCGTGGCTGTGATCCTTAGCCTTAGTTATTGTGACAATGTTCAGTATGTCGTAGATTCTGCTAGAGCTTTTTAAGTTGGCTTCGAATAGGTTTTCCGTATAAGGGTTTCTGAGAATTAAAATCTTGAACATGCCTATGCGATAGCTGATGGGTCATAAACTTTATGATATCAATGCATTTTCTTTATAGTTACTGTTGTTTATAGGCAAAATAATGGTCACATATTGTACTGTTTAGCAGGCCTGTTTGTGATTATTATCCTATTTGTCAGTCAAATAACGTAGCCCTAACAAACGCAATAATAATCATTTGATTTTGTAGTATGAATCATAATCTAACCCCTGACCTGAAAGCCATTCTCCATTCAAAAAGAGCCAATATTTACTACCTAGAAAAATGCCGGGTGATGCAGAAAGATGGTCGGGTGCTCTACTTAACAGAAGCCAAAAAGGAAAACCAGTATTGGAACATCCCTATCGCCAACACCACCTGCCTGTTATTGGGCACAGGGACATCCATTACCCAGGCAGCAATGAGAATGCTGGCTTCAGCCGGAGTATTGGTGGGATTTTGTGGCGGTGGTGGCACTCCCTTGTTGATGGCCAGTGAAGTGGAGTGGCTGACTCCCCAGAGCGAATACCGGCCCACGGAATACCTGCAAGGCTGGTTATCATTCTGGTTTCTTGACCACAAACGACTGGAAGTGGCTCAAGTCTTCCAGCAGGCCAGGATAGACTACCTGCGACAGGTCTGGAGCAAAGACCGCGACTTGAAAGCTGAAGGATTCTATGCTGATGATGCCGGTATCAGCCGGGCACTGAGTGGTTTTGAAGCGCAAATCGGCCAGGCAAAAAAAGTCGGTGACTTACTACAGACTGAAGCCTTACTGACAAAACACCTCTATAAAATTGCAGCACGCAAGACAAAATACGGTGACTTTACCCGGACCAGAGAAAGTGAGGACCTTGCCAATACCTTTTTAAATCACGGTAACTATCTGGCCTATGGACTGGCAGCCACGACGCTCTGGGTATTGGGCATTCCCCACGGCTTTGCCGTTATGCATGGCAAAACCCGTCGGGGCGCATTGGTGTTTGATGTTGCTGACCTGATCAAAGACAGCTTGATCCTCCCCTGGGCCTTCATTTGTGCCAAAGAAGGTGCCACCGAGCAGGAATTCCGCCAGCAATGCTTGCAGGCTTTTACCGACCATAAGGCGCTGGACTTTATGTTTAACCAGGTTAAAGCCGTAGCTTTGAATACGGCAGGGGATAAATTGCCATGATGGTCACCTTTGTCTCCCAGTGCGAAAAGAACGCCTTGAAGAAAACCCGGCGGGTACTGGATGCCTTTGCCAATCGTATTGGTGATAATGTCTGGCAGACTATTATTACCCAGGATGGTTTAAATGCCGTAAAAAAACTGTTGCGGCGCACGGCCAGTAAAAATACGGCGGTGAGTTGCCATTGGATCCGATCACGGGCGCGGAGTGAGCTGGTTTGGGTGGTGGGAAAGAGGGATACGTTTGATAGCCAGGGGGCAGTGCCGGTCAATAGCACCCAACGAAACCTGTTAAACCACGCCATAGAAAGGGACTGGCACTACCTGCCATTAATTAAGGCACTCACCGCACTGTCTGCTTTACTGCACGACTGGGGTAAGGCAAGTGCGCTGTTTCAGAAAAAACTACAACCAGATAATCAGCAGAGATTTAAAGGTGACCCCATTCGTCATGAATGGATTTCCTGTTTGTTGCTTCATGCTCTTGTACAGCAATCTGCAAACCCATCGACAGATTCTGACTGGCTAAATCGCCTTGCCAATGGGGATATTGACGAAAAGGCGATTATTGAGACGCTCAGCCATACACCTTCAAGGCCCCTGACCGGACTCCCATCCATAGCATCTCTTGTCACCTGGCTTGTGCTCACGCATCATCGACTACCGATAACCCAGCAGGATTACCGGGGTGAAGCAGCAAAAGATATAGAGGATGTACTGAAAAAAATCACAAAAGAATGGGGGTATGAAAATCGATATAACGAACAGGACTACCAAGCCCGTTTAAAAGGCTGCTTTCAATTCCCGAAAGGCTTGATCAGTGCATCAAGCCCCTGGCTGAAAGAAGTTAAAAAGTGGTCCCGGCGGTTACTTGATAACTGTGCACTGGCAACTCAGGCTCTGGACAATGGCAGTTACCGGGTTATTCTCCATCATGCCCGGCTGGCGCTGATGCTGGGTGATCATTTCTATTCCTCTCAGCCTGCCGATAAAAACTGGCGCAATACAACCGGCTTATTTGCCAATACCGATCAGAAAACGAAAACACTTAAACAAAAGCTGGATGAACATTTAGTGGGTGTGGCGAAGCAAGGATTAAAAACAGCTCACCTGTTACCTGCCTTTGAAACAGAACCACCCGTCGCCCAAGATATTCCTCATCTAAAAAAACGCAGCCCGAGCGCTTTCGGCTGGCAGGATAAAGCCGTTGCCAAAATAAAACAGTGGCAGACTACTAAACCCAAACAACCTACTGGTTTTTTTGCCGTAAATATGGCCAGTACCGGCTGCGGAAAAACCTTTGCCAATGCCAAGGTTATGCGAGCCCTGTCTGGTGATGGCAATAGTCTGCGCTATACCCTTGCCCTCGGTTTGCGAACCCTGACCCTGCAAACCGGTGATGAGTACCGTGAACGTATCGGATTGGATAACAGTGAGCTGGCGGTACTGATCGGTTCCCAAGCCGTTATGACCTTACATCAGTTAGCAAAAGCAGACGAGCAGCAAGACAGTCTTGAACATAGCGGCTCCCTGTCCCGGGAAACCCTACTGAATGACCCCGTTGACTTTGACTGCGCCATCCCCGAGCAAGACTTTAAAACCGTACTAACCGGTGAACGCGACCGAAAGTTTCTCTATGCGCCGGTATTAGCCTGCACCATTGACCATATGATGGCGGCAACGGAAACAAAAAGGGGAGGCCGTTATATTCTGCCCTGCTTGCGTTTGCTGTCTTCTGATCTGGTCATTGATGAAATTGATGATTTTACCGGTAACGACCTGGTGGCCATTGGCAGGCTGATATTTTTAGCGGGTATGTTAGGGCGAAAGGTTATGATTTCCTCAGCCACGATTCCGCCGGATATGGCTGAAGGGTATTACAAAGCTTATCGTGATGGCTGGCAGCTTTACTGTAAAACCCGAAATGCCAGTGTTGTTATCGGCTGTGCCTGGATTGATGAATTCCAGACCCGGGTAGACAGTCATCCCCACACTGAGCTGAAATCAGCCATTATTGGCTACCGCAGAGCTCATGCCGACTTTATCAGTCGTCGTGTGTTGCACCTGGAAAAAGCCCCGGTTAAACGTAGGGCAGACATTATTCATTGTCAGCCTGTTATTGATATCCCGACGGGAACATCTAATGATGAACAGGTGATTGAAAACAAGACACAGGCTTATTACCAGCTTATGGCAGAGGCTGCATTATCTAAGCACCAGCATAATTTCTGTATTGACCCAAAAACAGGGCTGAAGGTTTCTTTTGGTGTTATTCGTGTGGCGAATATTCAACCCTGTGTCAACCTGGCAAAGTACCTGCTTGACTATCAGTGGCCTGAAAATCATCAGATGCGAATAATGGCCTATCATAGCCAGCAGGTATTATTGTTGCGCCACACCCAGGAGCAACACCTGGATCGTGTGTTAAAACGCAAGGAAGGTGAAGGACAGCCGCCAGCCGCTTTTACTGATCCGGTGATTCGTCAACACTTGGACAAAACAAGGCGACTTAACCCGACTATTGAACATACCCTTTTTCTTCTGGTCGCAACTCCTGTTGAGGAAGTAGGGCGGGATCATGATTTTGACTGGGCAGTGGTTGAGCCCTCCTCTTTTCGCTCGCTCATCCAGCTCTCAGGCAGAGTTCGTCGTCACAGGGACAACAATCAGTATGTACTGAAAGAGACCAATATTGCCATTATGCAATACAACCTGAAAGGTGCTCTTGAACACCATAAAAAAGAAAAAAAGAGAGTATTTGCCAAACCGGGTTTTGAAGATGCTTTACCGTTACAGCACCATAATATGGATACACTGGTGAATACCCAAGCCATTGGCCAGCGACTGGATGCTATTCCCCGGATACAGAAATCGGAAAAATATTCGGCAAAGTACTTTAGCCAGCTTAGATCGACCACCACTCTGAATGAACTGGAACACTATGCCTGCTGGAAATACCTGGCTAATTACCAGCATAAAGGGCCTTCTGCCCTGCAGGGGTATTTACAGGAATCCTGGTTTCTTACCGCACTGCCACAGCTATTGACACCTTTCAGGGAAGGTCAGCCGACAAAAAAAGCCTTTTTGGTTTATAACCCGGACACTGACGACTGCACTTTTTGTGAAAAGAATGACCAGGGCGAGGTAGTTGAGCGGGAACAGGTGCTGGGTATCCATCGTGCAAAAATGACAAAAGAGGCAATGGAAAAACTCTGGTTAATACGTGATTTTGAAACAGAAGTGGCACATCAGAGTGAAAAGCTGGAAAGGAGTATGCGTAGCACTTCCATTCGGCTGGGTGAGTTAGTTTTTCCCGCTAATCAGAATGCAGAGTACGAGTATAACGATCAGTTAGGTTTGGTCAGGGTTAAAAAATAGCTTTTACTATCACACAGCCTTTCGTTTTATATATCCCCGCCTCGTTCCCAGCGTCTCGCTGGGAATGCATACGGATGCTTCCTTCAACGCTGAGTTTTCGGAGAGGGTAGGTCTGCATTCCCAGGGGATAATCGATACAAAGGCTTTAAACAGTTCGTTCCCATGGAGAACGCATATCTCTTGATTCAACGCCACCATACAGACGCATGAGAGTCCAGATTTTGCGACATCCTAAGTCACTAGGAACGAGATTAATGCAATAGCCTTTAAGCTGCCTGTACGGCAGTGGATAGTTTAGGCAATTGCTACATTTCTAAGCTGCCTTAATTCGGCAGAGCAACTACTAGCTTGATAGATATTAGGCAATTTCTACAGGCTTGCACGTTTTAAAAAACACACCTAAGATACCAAAAATTTTAAAATCAGGGTGCTTTATCATGCTTGATCCTGTAATAACGCAATTTTTTGATGAAAGAAAAGCTGCCTGGCTAAAAAAAAACCTTAAAGCCTCCATGAGTGCCGGGGAAGAGGCAGAGAAAAAAGCGGAATGCGACCATATATTTGATCTGGAAACCTGGTTGCCCAATGCTGCCAGACGTGCGGGGAGCAGAGCATTTTCAACGCATCCCAGCAAGTTTAGTCATCCAAGCACCGGCATAGGCGACAAAAATAAAAAAAACCATACTTATGTAACGCCAGTAATCTGTAACGCAAAAGCATCAAATGATGGTTTTTTGCGAAGCGGTAATATTTCAGAGGAGCTTGATTCTTTAGGCAATGCCGCCGAGCTGGATGTTGACAGCTTTTTAAGTCTGACAATGCCAGATGAACGTAGCTTGCTCACTCATATAGAGCAAGACACCACAATAGCAAAAGCCCTATTGACGATAAAAAGCCAAACCTATGATGAATTGAAACAGGGATTTTTGACAATGACGCAAGGTAGCACAGAGATAGCTACCAGCTCTAAAATCAAACAAGTCTACTTTCCAGTCAACAAAAACAGCTATCACCTGTTATCGTTATTAACGCCTTCAGGGATTGTTTTCGATTTACGAAAAAGACTGGATACCCTGCGCTTTGGCGATGAAATTAAAGTCAAGGATATCAGGGAAAAAAGAAAAAAAGGGGAATATGATCCCAATGGCTACCGTGAAATCTATGGACTCACCACCATCGGCTACGGGGGCACAAAACCACAAAATATCAGTGTGCTGAATAATAAGAATGGCGGCAAGGCCCATCTGCTACTGAGCCTCCCTCCCACCCTTGAAAAACGTGATATTCAGCTGCCCAACAAAGATTTCTTTACTCAGTCATTCCGTTACAACGAATGTAAAGAAATATTCTACGGTCTGCATAAGCTCTACCGGCAAGACCCCAATAACTTCCATATCCGCGCTGAAAGGGATGATTATTACCAGGCCATCGTCAGTCAAGTGATTGAAAAAATGTGGCAAATTCGTTCAGTGGCTTCAACACAGTACAACCCGGAATATAGCCAGCTCAAACAGGAGCAGAAAATCTGGTTGCTTGATGGTGACTTCAAGGATCGTCGGGAAACAGAGGATGACTGGCTTGACAGCATTATCAAATCCATCACGAATTATATTTTCCACGGCTACGAAAAAACATTACCGAAAACAGCCTGTATGCTGGGAGACGGGGAGAAGCGTCATATGTACCAGATTGTTGACAAAAACAGGGAGGCACTACGATGAGCGGTGTCATAAAAACCTTATTGTTATTGCCTCATCTTAAAATCCATAACGCCAATGCCCTTTCCAGCCCTTTCACTATTGGCTTTCCTGCCATGTCTGCCTGGCTTGGGGCAACCCATGCCTTGCAGAGGCAATTGAATCATAAAGGGCTTGCTGTTTCTTTTGATGCCACAGGGGTGGTAAGCCACCATATCGACCTGCAAACATACAGGGGAGCCAATGATTTTGTCGCATCCATTGTCAGTACGGGCAACCCACTGGATAAAACCGGCACGCGTCCGGCCTTCATTGAGGAAGCCCGCTGTCATCTTGACGTAACGCTATTAATAGAAATGTCTGGTTTTGACATGGAAATACAGGGTGAAGTCTTAAAGCAAACGGCACATCTCCTGCAAAGCCGGATGAAAATAGCCGGGGGCGATATCGAGACGTTTCAACCACCCCGGGTACTTCGAATTGAAGAAAACAACGAAAAAGATATAGCCCGGTTAACCCGACAACTGATGCCAGGCTATGTGTTGATAGAACGTCGGGAACTCATGATTGAGGCGATGGAAAAGGGGCAGGATGCTATTGATGCCCTGCTGGATTATCTGGCCGTACACCATATCGCAGAAAAAAATGACCAGGACCATGTAAGCTGGCGCAGCTACCGGAAAACCTTCCAGGATAAACCATCAGGCTGGGTTGTTCCTATTGCCACTGGCTTCCACGGAATCAGTGACCTTGGTGAAGCCAAAAACCAGCGTGACCCTGACACCCCACACCGGTTTGCCGAAAGTCTGGTGACACTGGGTGAATTTAAGATGGCTTACCACTTCAAAAATGCCGAAGCCATGTTGTGGCGTTATCACTATGACGAGCCTGATCAGCTTTACCTTTGCCATCAGTCAAGTGAGATTGCTGCTGAAGAATACGATGAATTTGCAGGTTTGTAAGAACATTTAAGAGAGGGAAACCCAAATGGCCAAGAAAGAATCTATTGCCTCTGTACTGGCTTTTGAAAAAAAACTGGTGCCTTCCGATGGTTATATGTATGGCACCCAGTGGGATAACCGCACCGAAGCCACCCCGTTAAAATTAAAAGAAAAGTCCGTGCGTGGCACCATTTCCAATCGGTTAAAGGCTGCGGTAAAGGGTGATCCGGCCAAACTGAATGCAGAAGTAGAGAAAGCTAACTTGCAACGGGTCGATGCCTGTATGCTGGAGCCGGACCAGGACACCTTAAAATTGCACTTTACCTTAAAAGTGCTAGGCGGCATTACCCGACCATCTGCCTGTAACAATGCGGCTTTTAAACAGACTTATGTAACCGCCGCTAAAGATTACCTGGAACGGGAAAAGTTTCGTGAACTGGCACGACGCTATGCACTGAATATCGCCAACGGACGTTTTCTCTGGCGCAACCGGGTCGGGGCAGAAACCATTGAAGTGCATGTTAAGGTATTGAACCGTGATGCTGAGCAGCAATGGTGCTTTGATGCACGGGAGTTTTCTGTGCGGCATATGGATGCGGACAACAGCGATGTCAATGCTCTGGCCAATCGTATCGCTCTGGCACTAGCCAGTGATGATGATTTCCTTATGCTGGATATTACCTGTTTTGCCAAAGTAGGCAGGGCTCAGGAGGTCTACCCCAGTGAAGAACTGGTGCTGGATAAAGGCAAAGGAGAGAAAAGTAAAATTCTATATGCCATCAATGATATAGCCGCCATGCACTCCCAGAAATTGGGTAATGCCCTGCGCACCATTGATACCTGGTATCCAGATTTTAATAATCCTGAAGAATCAGCAGGCCCTATTGCCATTGAACCCTATGGCGCAGTCACCAACCTGGGCAAGGCCTATCGCACCCCAAAGGCAAAACAGGATTTTTATACCTTCTTTGATCGCTGGGCCAGGGGAGAAAAGCTGGAACGTCTGGAAGATGAACACTATGTGATGGCAGTTCTCGTTCGTGGCGGCGTCTTTGGCGAAAGCGATAAATAGGGGTAATGATGGACGTTTACCTTGATATCACCCTGTTACCCGGTGATGACATTGGTCATCACTTTCTCTGGGAAAAAGTGTTTCAGCAAGTTCATATCGCACTGGTAGAAAATAAAAATGCTGAAGGCAATTCACCTTTTGGCCTGACATTTCCAGAGTTTAATGCCGAAAAAAACCGGCTGGGGAGGAAGCTGCGGTTCTTTGCAGAAAACGAAACTATGCTGCAGCAGCTAAATATCAATCAGTGGCTTGACCGATTGACAGACTATGTTCATATCACTTCCATCAGGCCAGTGCCGGAAAATGTTGAATATTTTGTGCAATTCTATCCGTTAAGATTCAAGTCCAGCCTTGAACGATTGGCTCGCCGTGCCGCTAAAAGGCATGGAATCAGCTACGAGAAAGCAATGGAAGAGCGCGCAGCCTTTAAGCCCCAGAGAACCCGTGCCCCTTTTATCTGGACTAAAAGCCAGAGTAATGGTCAGCGTTTTCGGCTTTTTATAGGCCACAGGCAGGTGGATAGCTCAGACAGTGCTCCTGTATTTTCCTGTTATGGACTAACGAGACAGGGAAGCTTACCCCAATTTTGACCCTTATTTTTTTGCTCTTTAAAAATGCGTTATAAATCAGCAGGTTAGAAAGCTGCCAGAAATCATTGGTTAATCGCCTCTGATTTTCGGTAGATTAGGGGTGATAAGGCTTAGAGTGAATTATACTCCTGTTCACTGCCGAATAGGCAGCTTAGAAAACCCTTAAGCGCGGATTTACAAAAGTCGAGTTG
>CBDCZK010000012.1:0-65776 GCA_965224475.1 Endozoicomonadaceae bacterium
TGTAAGCAGTAAGTAAATATACGGATTGGCATAAGCGACAGTGCTAGGTTAATTTTAGTTCCACTAATAAATAGAAACTAAAAAATAAATAGTAACTATTCAGCCTCCTCAGATTAATCTGGATTTTTCGCGAATTTATGTCATTTTGATATAAACCCTTTTCCAGAAGTTTTCATGACTCAGTTTACTCCCGAAACACAGGCCATTATCTTGCTTCTCGCTGCTGTAGGTGAGCTGGAGTCGAAGGTTTTGAGTCTTGAGGATGAAAACAAGGAGCTTGCTGATAAGCTCAAGATGAATAGTCGTAATAGCAGCAAGCCACCGTCTACAGATGGTTACAATAAGCCCTCATCATCCAAAAACTCAAATGCTGACAGTGAGAATGAGGAAAATCCTGAGTGTGATAGAGAAGATTACAAACCCAATCCCAAAAGCCTGAGGCAAAAGTCAAATAACAGGCCCGGTGGTCAACACGGTCATAAAGGCTCTACGCTGGAGCAAACTGAGGAACCAGACCATATCCGGCATCACTCGGTTAAAAACTGCGTACTTTGCCATCAGTCGCTTCTTTCTATCAAAGTAACCGACGTTGTTGAACGTCAGGTATTTGATCCAGGACGTTTTGGCCGTTTCGAAGTAACGGCGCATGTGGCTGAAGTCAAAGAATGCCCATGCGGACATGCTAATCAAGCATGCTTTCCTAAGGGTGTTGACTCGTATGTGCAGTATGGTCCGGTCACTCAAGCACTGGCTGTTTATCTGTATCAATACCAGTTAATGCCGTACAAGCGCATTTCACAATTCTTTTTCGATATTTTTGGTCTTGAAGTTAGTCCCGGTTCAATCTGTACTTTTCAGGCAAATGCCTACGACCGTCTGGCTAGCACAGAGGCAGCAATTGCTAACGCCTTAAAAAAAGTGCCAGTTGCAGGTGCTGACGAAACAGGCATGAGAGTGAAGGGCTCTTTATGGTGGCTGCATGTCGTTCGTTCCGAGGAGTGGACATACTACCACCTTGACCCCAGTAAAGGTCATGAAGCTATTGAGGCAATGGGAGTGTTACTGGTATTTGCCGGTATACTTGTGCATGACCATTATAAAGTCTACTTTCGCTACGCAGCCATCCATGTGCTCTGTAACGCCCATCACTTAAGGGAGTTGCAGGGGGTTGTTGACAGAGATTGCAATTATCTTGCAGCCCGGCTTCAACGCTTGTTAAGGCTGGCTTGCCATCTTAGGAAAGGGTTCAAAAAGCTTGGCATGAAGGCTATGCCGGAAATTATCCGCAAGCGTATCGACTCGCTTTTCGAGCGTACTGCTAAAAAAGCACAGCTCGAAGAAGCCGAGTACATGGAGCGACGACGTCAACGCCTTGGAGAGGATAAAGTCAGAAACACCAAAGCCTTTAACCTCTTCAAGCGACTGGTGGAGTTTAAAGAAGAAACCTTGAGATTCATGACTGATTTTGACATCCCCTTCGATAATAACGGCAGTGAGCAGGATGTTCGCAACGGCAAGGTAAAGCAGAAAATATCTGGCTGTTTCAGAAGTGAAAAAGGGGCTAAATGGTACTGCCGGATACGGAGTTATGTTTCATCGGCGAGAAAGCAGGGTGAGAATGTTTTCGAAGCCCTGCTTATAGCTATGAAGAATTACGACAACCTTCCTTTACTGGGTGCTGAATAGTTACAATAAATATTGGAATGCTTAAAAAGCAGCTATTAGGTGCATTTTTAGCCTACAGATAAAAAATTATTTAATTCAGTCTTTACCCTTCTATCGGGCATCGACAAATTTCATGCTGCGTTTTATCCAATTGATCTAAAAAGCTTACGTTTTAATCAGGGGTTAGAGACCAGGGCAATTGCATCAATCCAAAACGATAGAGCAAAGTAACTTTGTTAGGTGTTTATGATCCCAACCTGCTAGTTTTCTGTGGCTCTTGATACTGCGATCGCCCTTGTTGGCCTTGATAGCGTTCAGTGCTATCCGCCTCAGGATAGAGAAGTTCTCTGCCCCATTGCCTGTTTTGATCTGACAAGCATCCTCTGAAAATGCAACATCAAGCACCCAGTGTAGATTATTCTCCACAGACCAGTGGTTTCGACTGATTTCCAGCATATCCTTCGCTGCCATTGAACGGCTCATGATATAAAAACGCAGCGCAGTAGTTACTTTACCATTGATTTGCCTGTCACTTTGTACGACAGCTACTTGCTTTAGTCCCGGCCAGTCTTTTGCCGTTTCCAAGTTAGAAAGATCGCTTATCACCCAACAACAGCGGGTTTCTACACGACCGTGGCCTTTTTCACGAGACTGCATATAATCATGCAGCTCTGGCTGGTGTTCTGCTGCGGTAAACAAAGCCTCTATGCCTTTATAGAGCTTTTTCTGATTGCCTTTGACTGCAAGAATGTAATCTGCACCCTGTTCAACGCACTGCTTTGCTACTTTCTTCTGGCAGCCCATAGCATCCAGTGTGACAAGGCAGCCTTTCAGCTCCAGAGCTTTGAGCAGTTTAGGTATTGCTGTAATTTCATTGGACTTTTGGTCGACACGCTCTTGCCCAAGCACCAAGCCAAGCTTAACACTCCAGGCACTGACTAGAAGCACTGGTTTTTTGCCTTTTGCTCTGGAGCCCTTAATGACCTTTCCATCAATCGCAAGGTGTTGGCTGCCTGATATTTCAGTCAGTGTTTGCTTGATCCAGCCAGTAAAACAGGTTTCAAAAGCTACGGGGTCAAGCAAGCAGAAGACCCTGCGAAAGGTGTATTTAGAGGGTATGCCGGCGGGTAGCTCTAGAAATGTTTTGAACCAGTCTTCTTTACAGAGACCAAAGTCCTCAATGTCTTGCCACTCATCAGCTCCACATATAACAGCACATACGGCAATAATAAGAATATCAAGCAGGTTATGGTCACACATACCTGGCCGACGGGGATCAGGTACTTTAGCCAAAAACTGCGACAAAGGTTGATACTGTACGGCTTCCATGCAAATTGACTACTCTGGTAATTTACAGAGCAGTCTCTCTCAGGTCGTCAGATTGATGCAATTGCCCTGGGTTAGAGACTATGTCGAGTTAATAAGGAACTTTGAATAACTAATTATTCCAAATGTTAATTCATGTAAGGGATTATCTTCTTTTTATTAAGAGAAAGATGCCCTTGTCTGTAAAAAAAATTAAATTAAGTTCAAATAATGTCCAAAAAAAAATTTAGCCTTTCTTTGATTGCACTGGCAATTACAGCAGCTCAAACAGCTTATGCTGCTGATCAGGTTGAGCAACCAAAACCAGTCAGCCACACCTATTCAATACAAAGAGCAGCCGCTGCTAAACAACAAGTTTTTAAAGACGGGACAACGGTAACCGTTGATAAGGATAAACTGAGCAAGCAACTTGAAGACGCTAACTGGCAGAATAAAAATACAAAGGTTGGAACAGGCGTTGATAGGGCACTAGAAAAATATGGCCCTGGAATTAGAGGAAATCACGTTATTGTTGCCGTGATTGACTCCGGGGTTGATATTCATCACCCGGACTTAAAAAACAAGATTTGGGTCAATAAAAGAGAAAAGCTTGATGGGATGGATAATAGCGGTAGTGGCTATGTTGATGACGTGAATGGCTGGAGCTTTCTCGGCAAGAATCAGGCTTATGCCAACCTCGAAGAAACCAGGATGTACAGGGATAAAACACTGGCGTTCAGGAATGACACCAGCAAGCTACTAAAAGCCGATATTTCAGTGAAAAACGGCTATGAAGAAGGCGCTCTGAAAGCAAACACACCGGAAAAAATCGACTATTACTACAACCTTGAATTTAACCCACTGGAAACCTATGACCCGGATGATGCTTCTAAAGCTATTCGTGACTACCCATCAGTGAAGCAACCTTTCTATGGTAATAATGATGTTATAGGTCTTGATGCCTCTCATGGTACCCATGTAGCAGGCATCATTGCAGCAAAACGTGGTAATGGCCATAAAGATGAATCCGGTGCCTTAGTTACTGAGGGTATAGCTCCACGAGCCAGAATCATGCCCATCCGAATCGTGCCTAATGGCGATGAGCGTGATGAAGATGTAGCCAATGCTGTTTATTACGCGGTTGATAATGGAGCCAGGATCATTAACATGAGCTTTGGCAAAGGATTCAGTCCTCAGCAAAAACAAGTTGCTAAAGCAATTGAATATGCAGCCAGCCATGGCGTACTGATGATACATGCGGCAGGCAATTCAAGCTTTGACATTGGGGATAACGGGAACTTCCCCAACCGGTTTAAAATGAGTGATCTTGTCAAAGAGCACTGGTTAGAAGTCGGATCCACAACAAAGAGCTTTAAGCGCGATGAGTTTGTCTCGCCCTTTTCAAACTTTGGCAACCAGGATGGAAAACCAAAAGTTGACCTTTTCGCACCAGGCTCTGCGATTGTCTCAACCATCCCCGGCGGCGGAGTTGCTTCATTTAATGGCACAAGTATGGCAACGCCTCATGTTGCAGGCATAGCGGCATTGGTTCTGTCCCATGCACCAGAACTGACAGGGTCAGACGTCAAAGAGCTATTGATGGATACTGTGCAGGATCTTAGCTATAAGACCGTACTCAGCCCTGATGGACGCTATGTTGATTTTGGCTCACTGAGTATTTCTGGAGGGAAGGTCAGTGCTATTAACGCGTTAAACGCACTGTATAATTAATTGCTGAGAAGCCATCTCAAAAATAAAGGCAGGGCGTAGTTATATGACTACGCCTTAGCTATCTCCTCGCAGCCAATTTATGGTTGTTTCGTCACATCCAGAGCCGCTTTAGTAGGTTTAGCCGGAATTTTGCAAAACCCTTCAGCAGGAACATCCAGTGCTGCATTGAATTTGCTGGACAGATTTTGAAAGGCAATGAGCCCTGTTAACTCGACTAAAGCGTCTTCATCAAAGTATTTTCTGACCTTCTCCATTAATTCAGGGGTGACATGGTGGTCGCTGTAAGTCACCGCTTCTGTATATTCCAGTGCAACCCTTTCTTTTTCATCAAACAAAGGACTGTTCTGCCAATTTTCCAGTGCATCGACTTTATCTGTACTGCCCGCTCGCTTTGCCAGAGTCATGGCATTGACATCAACACAAAACTCACACCAGTTAATTTGTGATACTCGTACTGTTACCAGAGAGCGGAGCTGTGGAGAAATCGGAGAGCTTTTTCTATCCAGAACCCCATATAAAGCAGCTACTGCTGCAAACAGGCGTGGAACCCGTGCCCATAACAATCCCGGCTTAAGTACCTTGCCGTAGCGGCGCTTTTGACTCCAGAAAAAGGGCTTAAGCCACCAGGGGTAGGATTTTAAAGGTTTAACCGGGACGTGCATGGGGTGAATTCCAATGGGTTGACATGATAGGCCGTGACGGCAGGTACAGCATATTAAGGCGGTTGCCCAAAAAACAAAAATGACAGTCATCAAAGCAGAAAAGAAAATCAGCAAAAACCTTTCTTTTTAAAGGGTAATAAACTGCTGTGGATTTGCTTTAATGGTGGATTTTGATGACTTTTGTCAATTTTTTATCATGAATGATGTGCGATGATGCCTGCAACTGGCGAATACAGCTAACTAATAAAGCAGGTGGATAAGTCTTCCTGCTCTTGTTCGGTAACGCCTTGATCCGCCTGAGTTAAGCAGGCAAAACCGAGTGTGCCGTTCAGGATAATATATACGTCCATTGTCTGGAGTCTAAGATGTACATTGGTATCCCTAAGGAAATCAAAAACCACGAATACCGCGTTGGCCTGACACCTGCTTCTGCTCATGAGCTGGTAGCCCATGGACACAAAGTTTTCGTTGAAACCCATGCTGGGGAAGGCATCGGCTTCAGTGACGACGACTACCGTGCAGCTGGCGTAGAAGTTCTGGCAACTGCTGACGAAGTATTTGAAAAAGCAGAAATGATCGTTAAGGTTAAGGAGCCTCAAGCAATTGAGCGTGCCCGCCTGAAGCCTCACCACACTCTGTTCACTTACCTGCACCTGGCTCCAGATGCTGAACAGACCCACGACCTGATCAAGTCCGGCGCTACCTGCATCGCTTACGAAACTGTAACCGATGCCAAAGGTGGTCTGCCTCTGCTGGCGCCTATGTCTGCCGTAGCTGGCCGTATGTCCATTCAGGCGGGTGCTCACTCTCTGGAAAAATCCAAGGGCGGTCGCGCAGTACTGATGGGTGGTGTTCCAGGTGTTGAGCCTGCCAAAGTTGTTATCATTGGCGGTGGTGTTGTTGGTGAAAACGCAGCTGAAATGGCTGTAGGTATGGGTGCAGAAGTTGTTATTCTGGATCGTAACCTGGACGTGCTGCGCCGTCTGGCCAAGCGTTTTGACAACCGTCTGAAGACTGTTTACTCCACTTCTAAGGCGCTGGCTGACCACGTTGCGTCTGCAGACCTGGTTGTTGGAGCGGTACTGCTGCCTGGCGCTGCGGCTCCTAAGCTGATTACTCGTGAACTGATCTCCACCATGAAGAAAGGTGCGGTTATCGTTGACGTGGCAATCGACCAGGGTGGCTGTGCAGAAACTTCCAAGGCAACTACTCACGCTGAACCTACTTACATCGTTGATGATGTTGTTCACTACTGTGTAGCTAACATGCCTGGTGCTGTGGCCCGCACTTCCACTATGGCTCTGAACAACGCAACCCTGCCTTACGCTCTGGCTCTGGCTGATAAGGGTACCAAGAAGGCACTGGAAGAAGACAAGCACCTGCTGAACGGCCTGAATGTGTGCAAGGGACGTATCACTTGTGAAGATGTGTCCGTCGCCCTGGATCTGCCTTATGTTCCTGCTGAAGATATGATTAAAGAGCTGTAAGTTTTTTTAATCTAGCTATCCTCTAACTGCCCCCATTATATGGGGGCAGTTTTTTTATAGCTTCCTATCTACTATTCTACTACCCAAATTTTTAATCAGTGCGCTCTAGTTCTTTTAAATAGTTTTTCTTATCCATTCGGTAGTCATGCCAATAAGGCTTTCGAGTTTATAGTCTGCAATAACAAATTTTGAGTCATTGTTATGATGTTGGTCAGGAATGGCCAGTACAGTCATTTTTGCAGATTTTGCGGAAAGCACCCCATTAAATGAATCTTCAATGGCCAAACATTTCTCGGGCTGAATCCCTAATGTCTTTGATGTATTCAGGTAAACTTGAGGGTGAGGTTTACCATAGGGCAGGTTTTCTACTGACTCTATGGCATCAAATAAGTCTGTTAAATGAGCTTGGCAAGGACTGCATCAATCAGTTGCCAGGCCAATAGACAGTTGTTGTTGTCTGATATTTTTAAGTGCCTGATAAATCCCAGGCATGGCTTTTGCCTTTTGTTCAATCTGGTCAATAACCCCTGATAAAATATCTGAGCTGACCTGTTCTTTGTCTGGACTGTTCTATGGAAAACGCTGATACCAATAACTAACTACTTCATCAGTCCTTAGCCCTTGTGTTTTGAAAGTATCTTCAAGGGTGAGTGGGAAGCCATGCTGAGGAAAGACTAATACTCAGCCTGTTGCCATAAAGGCTCTGAGTCCACTAAAACACCGTCCATATCAAAAATAACAGCTTTTATATTTCGGGGTATTTTATTGAGCATCTGTTTTGATTGTTGGATCTGTTGGTATGTTTTCTCTATCAGTTTTTTTAACATAACTTTAATACAAAAAAACGCCTCAAAGATGGAGTCTTTTGAGGCGTTTTTTTACGACTATGGATGCTTTTCTGTTTCTGTTATTGGCTTACATAGCGGCAGCAACAATATAAGAACCAATACAAACCACACCAACAATCACAGTCAGAAAATCAATTTTTGAACGATAGGGCTTCAGTGCTTCGGTTTTGCGGGCCGCATACACCGGCATCAGATAAAGAATCACAGCCATCAATGGTGCGGCGATGGTGCCCATGATATCGATAACTCCTAGGTTCAGATAACCAACCAGCCAAAGGCTCAGGATATAGAATACATTAATGGCACGATTCAGGTGGCCTTTTTGTGGAGCGCCTTTTCCTGAACGGGTGTATGCCTGGCGGATCAGGCCAGAAAGACCTTCCCGTGCTCCCAGATAGTAACCCAGGAAGGAGCTTGAGATAGCTGTAATGCCGACTATGGAGGTCACAGCGGCAAACCAGGGGTTGCTGGATTGCAGGGAGAACAGGGTCATTACAGAAATATTATCCTGCTTGGCCTGCATCAGAACTTCCGGGGACAGGGTCAGAACACAGGAGAAGGTGAAGAACAAGGTTAACACCATAAGTAAGCCTGTACCCCTGGCTGTAATCAGTTCGGTTTTCTTTCTCAGTTGTTCGGGATTTTTGATTTTACAGCGGTAGGACTGCGCCATGGCAGAGCAAACCGGGATATAAGCAAGGGCAAAAACCAGAATGGGCAGGGTAGATAAAAAGCCTTTAGTAAAGCCTTCTGCCGTGATTGGCTGGCTGAACTGGTCGAGATTCCACTGGGGTATCAGGTAGATGGAGATTGCCATCAGTATGGCGCCTAAAGGGTATACTAGGGCTGCGGTGACCTTCAGAATCATTTTTTCACCACAGGTAACGATCCCTACCAGTACCAGCATCAGCACCAGGCTTAACAGCCAGCGGTCGGGCACGGGCAGATCAAGTTGGTTACCAATCAGGCTTTCAACGGTATTGGTCAGGCCAATGCTGTAGGCCATAACAATGGGGAAAATAAAGGCGAAGTAGGCAAAGGTGACCCAGAGGCCTCGGGTTTTGCCTAAGTGTTCATTGGCCGCTTCGTTAAAATCACTGGCTGGATTTTTTGTTGCCAGACAGAAGCGGAGCACGCTGCGGTGGGTAATCAGTGTCAGTGGCGTTAACAGAACCGATAAGACAATAAGAGGCCAGATGCCGCCGATACCGGCGTTGATAGGAAGAAAGAGGATTCCAGCCCCTACCGCCGCACCGAAAATACTTAAACTCCAGTTGGTATCGGTAAATGTCCAGGAAGACTCCGGGGCTTTAGATGATTTTTGAGCAGTTATTACTTCAGACTGCATACTAACCTCTTCCTCCATTAATTCGGTCGACATCTTATGTTTAATCTTGTTGTTTTTTGTTGATGTGCGTCAGGTGACGGGCAATACTGCATAAACGGTCAAAAAGAAAAAACAGCCGACATTCCTTAATTAGAGCTAAAGTACGATAAAAAGTTTCGGGGCTACTTTAATAAGATTGGATTAAAATATGGTTTTTTTTTGATTAATCAAGTGTTTTCTTTGATTTAATTGATTTTTTGGGTGATTTTTCTGTTTTTTTGATTGAAGGTAATGTTTATAACGCCACTTTTGTTCTTTCTAAAGTATTAACCGCTTGGATATAAAAAGTCACAAAGGAAAACATATTTTTCCGTTTTATAAGACTTGATGCTTTTGGCTGAAGTTTGTTTTTATAGAAATCTGACCTCTTCTATATAAAGAACCTAACTCAAATCAATATATTAGGCGGGCTCGAGCGTTACATTAGGCCATCGATTTTTGATGGATTATGGAATAACAAGATGCAAGAGCAGTTTCTGAATCGTTTCCTGAACTACGTACAGGTCAATACCCGCTCAGACAGTGCCAGTGAAACAGTCCCAAGTACGCCGGGTCAGTTGTCTATGGCCAGAATTCTAAAAGAAGAGCTGGAAACGATGGGGCTGGAGGCGATCAGCCTGGATGATAATGGCTATTTAATGGCAAGGTTACCGGCCAATACCGATAAGTCTGTTCCTGCTATTGGTTTTGTTGCCCATATGGATACTGCACCGGATGCTTCTGGTGAGGGCGTTTCTCCTCAGGTCATTGATAGCTATGATGGCAGCGAGATTGTCCTGAATGCGGATAAAAATATTCTGCTTTCCCCCAGTGATTTCCCTTCCCTGAAAAAATACGTTGGCAAAACCCTGGTGACTTCCGATGGCACCACATTGTTAGGTGCTGATGATAAAGCCGGTATCGCCATTATTCTGACCGCTATTGAGTATTTGCAGCAGCATCCGGACATTCTACATGGTGATATCTGCATTGGTTTCACTCCGGATGAAGAGATTGGCCGGGGTGCGGATCACTTTGATGTAGAAAAGTTCGGTGCACAGTGGGCTTACACCATTGATGGTGGTGAAGAAGGTGGTCTGGAGTATGAGAACTTTAATGCAGCCAGCGCGGAAATTATTTGCCATGGCCGTAATGTGCATCCTGGAACTGCCAAAGGCCTGATGATTAATGCTATGCACTTGGCTCGTCATTTTGCCAATGAACTGCCTGCTAATGAGGTGCCAGAGAAAACTGAAGGATATGAAGGGTTTTTCCATCTGCATAGCATGACTGGTCATGAGGATGAAGCACGTTTGAGTTATATAATCCGTGATTTTGATCATGACAGTTTTGAACAACGGAAACAGTTGGTTCTTTCTATCGCTGAATCCATGAACAAGCAGTTGGGTGAAGAGCGTATTAAAGTGGTGTTGACAGACTCTTATGCCAATATGCATGAAGAAGTCAAAAAAGTACCTCATATTATCGATATTGCCCATCAGGCGATGGAAGCCTGTGATGTCAAACCACTGGTGAAACCCATTCGTGGTGGTACCGATGGTGCCCGTCTGTCATTTATGGGCCTGCCTACCCCAAATATCTTTACCGGTGGTCATAACTTCCATGGCTGTCACGAATATCTCTGTGTAGATACAGCTCTTAAATCTATTGAAACCGTCGTAAATATCTGTCGTATAACTGCTGAACGATAACAAGTCGCTGTTTTAGTCGCAGTTAATTATTGCTGCGGCAGCTCTTATACCAATCAAACTTTCTAACCCCGTTATGAGCATGGCTAGCTGAGCTGAAAGGCAAGGCGAAGTGACGAGGCATAGCAGTAGCTATGGTGAGGAACTTCAATGAAGGATTTCTGCCCAGATAGCCAGCGCAATAGGGGATTTAGATAGTGCGATTGGTGTTATTTCGGTCTGTTTTTCAGGCTTTCAGGGGCGGGTCTCATAGCAATTCGGGAGTGTCCCCTGGTTCTTTACTCTATAAATCGGGGGATTTTGCATGAGTGGTAATGTCGCTGTGGCGACTGGGAAAGAAAAGAAAAAACTCTCTTTTCCGTCTGCCTATACGGTCTTATTTATTGTTGCTGCACTCGTTGCGCTGATGACCTGGATTGTCACACCGGGTGTGTATGACAAACTGTCCTATGACCAAGATACCAGCACCTTCACTGTTAATTATGCCAATGGATATACGGAAACATTTCCGGGAACCCAGGAAACCCTGGATCGTTTTGATATCAAGGCGGATCTGGACAAATTTACCAGTGGTGATATCTGGAAGCCTGTAGGGATACCGGGTACTTATACCGAAGTAGAACCCCATCCACAGGGACCGGGGGATTTTTTCCAGGCACCGGTTGCGGGCATGTATGATTCCATCGGTGTTGTCTTCTTTGTGTTGGTGATTGGCGGCTTTATTGGGGTGGTTAACCATACCGGAGCCTTTAATGCCGGAATTGGTAGCCTGTCCACTGTACTCCGTGGCCGTGAGAAATGGTTGATCATTATTGTTACTGCATTGATTGCGATTGGTGGAACCACTTTTGGCCTGGCTGAAGAAACCATTGCCTTTTACCCTATTCTTGTGCCGGTTTTTCTTGCAGCAGGTTATGATGCCATAGTTGCCCTTGCAGCTATTTATCTTGGTTCTTCTGTAGGCACAATGTGCTCTACCGTTAACCCATTCAGTACCATTATTGCCTCTAACGCTGCGGGTATCAGCTGGACTGAGGGCCTGATTCCTCGCCTGGTATTGCTGGGGCTGGGTACGCTGCTTTGTATTTGGTACCTGATTCGCTATGCTGAAAAAGTGAAAGCAGACCCTAAAAAGTCACTGATTTTCAGCCAGAAATCTGAAATTGAGGCACGCTTTTTAAATAAAGGCACTGAAGTACCAGGCAAAATGTCTTTGAATATCAAGCTGGTGCTCTCTGTTTTTGCTGCCACCTTTGTGGTGATGGTTTATGGGGTATCTCAGTTAGGCTGGTGGTTTGAGGAGATGACCACGCTGTTCTTTATTTCAGCCTTGGTTATTGGGGTTCTATCTCGCTGCGATGAAAAATCATTTGTTCGGGAGTTTGTCCAGGGAGCCAGTGACTTACTGGGGGTGGCTCTGATTATCGCCATCGCTCGTGGCGTTACTGTGCTGATGGATAATGGCATGATCAGTGATTCTATCCTTTATGCCAGTGCCAGCCTGGTGGATGGCATGGATAAAGGTATCTTTATCGTTGTCATGATGGTGCTGTTTGCTGGGATCTCTTTCTTTGTACCTTCTTCCTCTGGTCTTGCGGTGCTATCCATGCCCATTATGGCGCCACTGGCAGATGTGGTTGGGTTGCCCAGAGATAATATTGTCAGCGCTTATCAGTATGGTATGGGCCTGATGGCATTTATCACACCCACAGGCTTGGTATTGGCGTCGTTGGCTATGGTTAATGTTACCTTTGATAAGTGGCTGAAGTTTGTGATGCCTCTGTTGGGTATGCTGACAGCCTTATCAGCGGTAATGCTATTAATTACTGCATATCTATAAGAGCCTGTTTGAAAATAGACTGCCCTACGCGGCAACTGCTCCTTGCGTTGCTCTAGCTCCTACATCCATGTAGTCGTGTGGTCGTAGCAAATTGGTCTAAAAATCTGCTTTTGTTCGGCAAATAGAACCACTATTCGCCTCACAAAACCTTATTTTTATCCTCAATTTTCTACGATCCTCGCTACGAACGCTATTTTTCAAACAGTCTCTAAATAGTTTGAACTAACCTGAATTGAAATACGGGTTTGATGGTAAAAGCAGAGTTTTATCGTGGAGATATAAAACTCTGCTTTTTTTATTCCTATCAATTTGGAGTTTGGTTTTATCATGAGCTTGTTAATTACGGGTATATTGATTTGGAGCCTGATACATTTCCTTCCGAGTCTTGGGCAGGGATTGAGGAGGCAACTGCAGGCCGTCCTTGGGGCAGGGCCTTATAAAGGGCTGTTTTCTTTAGCTATCGTTTCAGCGCTTTTATGCATTATTTTTGGTTGGAGAAGCATCACCCCTACACCACTCTATGCACCGCCTGAATGGGGAAGGCCTATAGCTTTGATCTTAATGGTTTTGGCATTTATTCTTTTTGGTGCCTCTCATGCTGCAACAGCGATTAAACGTTTTATCCGCCATCCACAATTAATATCAGTGATTATCTGGTGTATTGCTCATTTTCTAGTGAGTGGTGATGATCGGGCGTTGGTGTTATTTGGCGGAATGGGACTCTGGGCTATCATTTCTATTCCGGCGATTAATGCAAGAGAGGGGGAGTGGTTAAAGCCGGAAGCACCTGCTATCTCGGTTGAAATAAAAGGGTTGTTAATATCATTGGTTATATTTGTGATTGCACTGCTCCTTCATCCTTTCTATACAGGTGTATCACCAATCCCAGGATAGTTTTATTTCGGAGAACCGTTTGTAGCGTTAAAAAATAGTGAAATATGACTGTTTTTAGCTGTAATCACTTTCTTATAGGTAGTTATCAGTAATCCTTATTTCACAGTTACTCACATTGTCACAAGTCAATATCTCTAATTTTTGACCAAGGCAGAATAGCTGCGCATGGCGCCTTCCTGGTTTGATAACCTGGGTCTATTTTTGTCATGCCTGTCTGTCTGAATAACTCCAGTCACATAATAAATAAATTAACCGATTAATTGTATTTGTGAATCCGATTCGCGCTGGGATTAATTGGCTATATAAAAGACAAAAGACGTGTATAAAACTAACTCACCCCTAACGGGAACCTGGCTATAGGGAATAGTTATGCCCAACACCAAGCAGAAGCATCCAATCACCTTTTATGTCATTCTATTTTGGCAATTCTGGTGGGCTTTTTCATTTTACGGCTTATGGTCATTGCTCCCGGTTTACTTGAATAAACATCTGGAGTTAAGTCAGGCTGAATCTTTTGCTATTTTTGGTGGCTACACTGCTTTGGGGGCCGGGTTACTGTTTATAGGTGGCTGGATTGCTGACAATTATCTGGGTGCTAAACGTAACCTGACGATTGGTACTATTTTCCAGAGCATTGGTTATTTCCTGGTTGCCATGTCTGCCATTAACAAAACAACCATGCCTCTGTTCCTGGGTCTTGGTTTTGTGGTAATTGGCCGTGCTACAGCCAGTACCTGTCCTCCAGTGGTTCTTGCCAGTGCCTATAATGGCAGTGATGACCCCCGTCTGGACGGCGCTTTCACTTACCTCTATATGGTCAACAATGTCGGCTCTTTCCTGACTATGCTGGCCATTCCTCCTATCGCTAGCATGGTATCCATGAGTGTGGCGTTTGCCCTGTGTGGTACCGGTATGGCTATCAGTGTCGTAGGTTTGCTGGTGATGCGCGGTGGTATGAAAGAAGCGGGCTCTGCGCCTGATAAAATTCCCGCTGGTGCAAAAAAATATTCTACTTTCTTGGTCGGTTCTTTGGCGGCAGTGGGTGCAGCGGCTTACCTGCTGACAAATCTGGCAATGGCACAAGGTCTGATGGTGGTTGGTGCCATTACTATCTGCTTCCTGATTATCAAGAACATGAAACAGGAAGAGCATGATGCCCGTAAGCGCATGATGGTGGGTCTGGCTCTGATGTTACAGGCCATGATCTTCTTTGTGTTGTATAACCAGATGCCTACTTCCCTGAACTTCTTTGCCATTAATAACGTCGTTCCTGAAATTATGGGTATCTCTGTTGACCCTGTTCAGTACCAGGCGCTTAACCCTCTGTGGATTATCATTCTGAGCCCTGTACTGGCTAAAATTTACAGCTACCTGGGGGCTCGTAATAAAGACCTGTCCATGCCTGGTAAGTATGCACTGGGTATGATTATCTGTGGCATCGCCTTCGGTTCTGCCGGTATTTCTAAATACTTCGCGGATGAAAATGGCATGGTATCCGCTTTCTGGATTGTTACCCCTAACTTCTTCTTTGCTATTGGTGAGTTGCTGATCAGTGCTCTGGGCATGTCTGTTATTGCCAAACTGTTCCCGGAACGTATTCGTGCCTTCAGCTTTGGTGCATGGAATATGACCCTGGCTCTGGCTTCCATTCTTGGTGCCTGGGTAGCTAGCTTCTCTTCTGCCAAAGGTGGAGAGGTTACACCCATGCAGAGCCTGCAACTTTACGGGGACTACTTTATTGTTCTGGCGGTTGTCACTGCTGCTATTGGTGTCGCCATTGCGATGCTGGTACCCAAACTGAATGCTTTAATGGCGGACAAGAAAGAAGCAGAAGAAGCTGAAGGCGAAGTAGTTCCTGCCTGATTTTAATACGGGAAATAAGATAGTCGGCTTCACCGAGGGTTAAGCCGACAGAAATAGGAGAATTCAATGTTATATAAGCGTGAAAGCGGCTGGAAAGAGCTGTCTTCGGAGAGAAGAGAAGAAATTTTTGCGTTCTGTGAAGGTTATAAGCATTACCTTGATGTAGGAAAAACTGAACGCAAGTGTGTGACTGAAGCCATTCGTATGGCTGAAGAAAAGGGTTTTGTCGCTGTTGAAAGCAAAGAGATCCTGGAACCCGGTGATAAGGTCTGGTTTAACAACCGTGGCAAAAACCTGGTGCTGGCGGTGATGGGCAGCAAGGATATCGAAGAGGGTGTTAACTTTGTGGTGTCCCATATTGACTCCCCGCGCCTGGATATCAAGCAGCAGCCTGTGTATGAAGACACAGAACTGGCGCTGATGAAAACCCACTATTATGGTGGCATCAAGAAATATCAGTGGGCATCCAGACCCCTGGCTCTCCACGGCCTGGTCGTTCTGAAAGATGGTAGTAAAGTTGAGATCACTATTGGTGAAAAAGAGAGTGATCCTGTTTTCACTATTCCTGATCTGCTGCCTCATCTTGACCAGAAAGTACAAAGAGACCGTAAAGCCTCTGAAGTGCTGAAAGGCGAAGAGATGAATATCCTGGTTGGCTCCATGCCTGCATCCATTAAGGATGATGATGTGAAGGAGCTGGTGAAGTACAACGTTTTGCAGAAACTGAACGAAGAGTACGGCATCATTGAAGAAGACTTTATCTCTGCAGAACTGCAACTGGTGCCTGCAGCGAAGGCCAAGGATGTTGGTTTTGACCGTGGCATGGTTGGCGCTTATGGTCATGATGATCGTATCTGTGCCTATACTTCTGTTAAAGCGATTCTGGATCTAGATCATACTCCGGAAAAAACAGCGGTTTGCTTCCTGGTAGATAAAGAAGAAACCGGCTCTGCGGGTGCTACTGGTCTTCAGTCCCGCTATCTGGAATTCTTTATGGATGAGCTGGTAGAAAAAGCACGTCGTGGTGACTACAGCTCTCGTGTTATGCGTAAGTGTCTGTGGAATTCAAGAGCACTGTCTTCTGATGTGAACGCAGGTATTAACCCGCTGTTCAAATCTGTCCATGATGAACAGAATGCATCCAGACTGGGACATGGTCTGGTGTTAACCAAGTACACCGGTTCTCGTGGCAAGGCAATGACCAACGACGCTGATGCTGAGTATGTGGCTGAGCTGCGTAAACTGTTTGATGAAGCGGGTATTAAATGGCAAACCGGTATGCTGGGCAAGGTTGATGAAGGAGGTGGCGGTACTGTTGCCATGTTCCTGGCTCATTATGGCATTAATACTATTGATGCGGGGGCTGCGTTGCTCTCTATGCATTCACCCATGGAAATTGCTTCCAAATTTGATATCCATGAAATTTATCGCGCCTATCAAGCATTTTATGGCTGATAGTTGCATATTTGAAAAAGAAAACCCTGCTATTTAGCAGGGTTTTTTTATTTGACCTTGTTCTCAGGCTCATTCACTATTAATCAGAGTTATAAAAGAATAAAAGCAGGATAGGAGCAAGCAGGGATGGCGAGCTTTTTGCGCAATGCCAAAGCCAGTCTTTTTTATATTGGGTTTACTTTTCTAGCAGGTTGTAATCAGTCAGATAACCAATTAAAAAACGAACAGAATAAGCTTGCTATTAACGACAATGAAGCCAAAGCAATTGTCAGTCATTATGCCAGGGCGGTAGCTTGATAAGTACATTTGTTCAAAATCTCTCAAGAACCAGCCCTGTCCGGTAACTTTGATCCATTCCTGCCAAGTTGAGCTTCCGTGTCATGCTCTTGTCCGGGTACTGATTGTTGATCTTATGGACGTTAAAACAGCTTCTCCTGATTGTCGCCACATTCTTAGCTGTTGTCCGTTCGTGGATTTTGCTGGCGTCTTCCCTAAAACTGACATCCAGTGTTCTGTGCTGGCCATTTTCTATACTCCAATGATGGCGAACAGAAGCCATTAAATGACTGGCTGACAGAGTCCGGCTGCTGATGAAACAGTGGATTTCTGTTGTTTGTTTGGTTCCCTGGAGCCTGTCACGTTGAATGACAGCACACTGCTTCAATTCAGGCCAGACTCCTTCTGGGTCTACACGTTTAAGATCGGTATCGAGAACCCAGCAACGCCTGTGCTCATAACGATCTCTATTTTTTTTCCCGAGTCTCAGCAAAATGTGGATCATCACAGTCGTCAGAAGCTGTATTCTCAATATGCTCAGTAAAAACAGATTCAATATTCTCATGGAGGGTTGGCTGATTATCTTTAACAGAGAGCAAGTAATCGGCGCCTTTATCGACAATAGCCTTGCATATATCACGTTGACAGCCCATGGCATCACTGGTTATTAAAGCGCCTTCAAGATTCAACATTTCAAGCACTTTGGGAATGGCTGTGATTTCATTTGATTTTTTATCTACGGGCTCAAAGCCAAGAACCAACTTCTGTTCAGAGCTGTAAGCACTGACTATATGAACCAGTTTTTTACCCTTTGCTGGGCGGGAGCCTTTCAGCGCCTTGCCATCAATGGCAACAACATGATCATTTTCTTCGGGGAAAGGCCCCATCTGCTTGAAGGTAATACTGGTTATGACATCGTTCATCCAGTCCACAAAAATTTGAATAAAGGCTTTTGAGTCAATTAATGAACAAACTTTCTGTAGTGTGTACTGAGAAGGAAATCCAAACTGGTAAGGAAAAAACTGCCGGAACCAGTCCTGGTTGTTAATAGCAAATGACGCCATATCTTCCCAGGCGGTATAGTTGCTTAAAATACTGGCATAAACGACGAACAAGACTTCAGGGAGAGGGTAAACGACATGATACTGATCCCGAGAATCTTCCAATAGGTCAAATCTGTCGATAAGAGTAACATAATCTGCCATTGCTCAAGCACCTTTGCATTATGCAAGGTATATGGCACAAACTAACTAGAACTCAAGTGCTCTTTGGGCTACCCCCCTGGTCATTATGCCGACTTGGCGTATTGGAACTTTGAAGATGCGTTAATAACAGCCAAAGCATTAAAAGATGCGGTCCAAGATTTTGTTAATAAACCTTCTGAATTAACACTTAGCGAAGCTCGTCAGGCTTGGAAGCAGGCCCGTGTACCTTATTCACAAAGTGAAGTATTTCGCTTTGGCAATGCTATCGTTGATAGTTGGGAAGGCCAGCTTAATGCCTGGCCATTGGATGAAGGGTTGATTGATTATGTACAGCCAGATAACTACGTGTTTGAGCATGGTAATGAGGCTGCTCTGGCAAATATTATCGCCAATAACACATTGAAAATTGGTACTCAGCAAATTGATCTTAGTGTTATTACACCAGAGCTTTTGGTTAGTTTAAATGAATTGGGTGGCAGTGAAGTTAATGTAGCAACAGGTTATCATGCGATTGAGTTTCTTTTATGGGGGCAGGATTTAAACGGCACTGGTCCTGGTGCCGGCAGCAGGTCTTATACTGATTTTGTCAAGGGGGCTGGGTGTACAAATGGTTACTGTGAACGGCGTGCTCAGTATTTAAAAGCTTCTGTCGACTTGTTAGTAAGCGATCTTGACTATATGGCTCACCAGTGGCATCCAGGGATGTCAGGAAATTACAGAGAGAAACTGCTTGCAGAAGATGTAAGCCAGGGACTTCGAAAAATATTATTTGGTATGGGAAGCCTTTCGCTTGGTGAACTCGCAGGTGAGAGAATGAAAGTCGCCCTAGAGGCTAACTCTTATGAAGAAGAGCAGGACTGCTTTAGTGACAACACGCATTACTCTCATTATTACAACGGTATTGCACCTTTCAATGTGTATTCAGGTTATTATCAAAAAGCGGATGGAAGTGAGCTTGAAGGGCCAAGTATTGCTGAATGGTTGAATAAGGAAAATCCAGAAATGGCTAGCAGGATACTGGCTGCTTTTCAGGCTAGTCGTCAAACGCTGCAACAAATCGTTGATTCTGCAGAAAAAGAGAATATTGCCTTTGATCAGTTAATTGCACCCGGTAATTCCGATGGGCATCTTTTAATTGAAGAAGGAATTACCAATTTGGTTCATCAAACAGAGCTGATTGGCGAGGTTGCTAATCTAATGGGTATAAAGCAGCTTAATCCTGATAATGCAGATCATACTTTTTAATAATGAATAAAAATATACTGCTAGCAGCAGTGTTCGGTGTTCTGACTGGTTGTGGGCAAAATGAAGGCTTTGAACAGGGTGAGGACCGACCTGGAGGCGATACCTCGGTTAATGCTTCCGGGCGAGATGCATTTTCCCATCCTGCTGCCAATATGCCTATGAGCAATCGCTTAACATTCAGTGTAGGAAATAGCTTCTTTACCAAT
The DNA here is from genome assembly GCA_965224475.1 of Endozoicomonadaceae bacterium. GTDB lineage: Bacteria > Pseudomonadota > Gammaproteobacteria > Pseudomonadales > Endozoicomonadaceae > Endonucleibacter. The sequence goes on from CBDCZK010000012.1 coordinate 19,758, forward strand.
CCCTGGGTTGCGGCCCCCTCATCCACAAAGGCACGGGATGGCCTAGGTCCTCTCTTTAATACTAATACCTGCCAAAGCTGCCATATTAAAGACGGGCGAGGTCATGCACCAGCGCAAGATGGTGTCGTAAAAATTCCCATGCTGGTCAAACTCAGTATTCCTGCCAGGGCGGTGGGAGATGCAGGTAGAATACTTCAACAGGGTGCAATTCCTGAACCGGTCTATGGTGGCATGTTGCATCATTTTAGCTTGCCGGGTGGTACACCAGAAGGTGAGGCATCCATTAAATATGAATACACGACCATTAATTTTAAAGATGGTGAAGCTGTAGAACTTAGAAAACCTGTTATTTCTATCAGTAAACTGGGGTATGGCCCTTTATCAGACAATGTGATGCTGTCTGCTCGCATAGCACCGGCAATGATTGGACTTGGTTTGTTGGAGTCGATTACCGATATAGATATTTTAAGGAGCGAAGATCCCGGAGATCATAATGGAGATGGTATATCTGGGCGGGTAAATAATGTCTGGGATGTTCAAAAAGGCAAGACGGTGATTGGCCGCTTTGGCTGGAAGGCGTCTCAACCAACGGTGATTCAACAGTCAGCAGCTGCCTTTAGTGGTGATATGGGAATCACATCTACTTTATTTCCGGAGGAGCCTTGTACAAGCAAACAAACGGCATGTACTGAGCAGTTGGCAGGTGAACAGCCTGAGGTTTCAGATAAGATCCTGGAGAAAATTGCATTTTATGCAAGAAATCTTGCAGTGCCAGTTCGAAAAAATGCTAATGATAAGGTCGTACTATCTGGAAAGCGGTTATTTAAACAGGCTAATTGTTCTGGTTGTCATATACCAAGTTATATTACACCTTTCAGGGCCAGGCGGGTTGAACAGTCAAGTCAGCTGATTTGGCCATATACCGATCTTTTATTGCATGATATGGGTGAAGGGCTTGCCGACAACAGGCCTGAATTTGAAGCGAGTGGTAAAGAGTGGCGAACTGCACCATTATGGGGGATTGGTCGTGCAAAGGAGGTTAATCCAAATGCCTCGTTTCTCCATGATGGGCGAGCCAGGAATTTGATGGAAGCTATTCTTTGGCACGGTGGAGAAGCCGAACGGTCTAAACAAGCAGTCATCAATATGAACCAGAAAGAGCGTGAAGCACTATTGGCATTTTTAAACTCATTGTAGTTGCTTGGTAGGTGTCATTTGCTGGATTTTGCCTTAATTTTAAATAATTGATTATTTATTAATAGCTGATCCTTTTTTACAGGCGTTGAGTACTCAAGATCAACCCGTGTACGAGAGCCAATTGATAAATATCCGGATGATTCGAACTGGCTTTCTGGTAAGGCTTTTATTTCAATGGTGTTCTCATTATCTTGGCTAACGTCTTCTGGGATAAGAATATTGATTTCGTATAGTTTTTTAACTGCTGATGGATCGACTTGAAAGGTGTTTACTACGGTACACTGACCGTCTTCATCAGTGGTGAGATATTCGAAAGTTTTTGGAATTTTGGTTTTAAAATAAAATCGACAGGTACCGTTAAAACACTCCTCACCACCTTCGGTACCGTTATATTTTATATCTTGACTTATATCGACACAAAACGATTCTAACTGGGGAGATGATGACTCAATAAAGGTGTCTTTAGTCATTAGTGGTACTTCAATATGGTAGATTCCATTTTTGACAGTAAGTCGTTGTTCAATATCAAATGCCTGGTCGACAAGGTGATTGACAGCAGATGTGCATGATTTTATTGCAATAATGGACAGCAGACCAATAAATGCAAGGAAGCAAATAACAATAAATATGATGGCTTTAATGGATTTCATTATGCTTCCCTGCTATCAGATGCTTACTTATTGCGTTTTTGCTCGTGTGCAATGCGGGCCTCTTCCATCTTGAGCGTATTATCGATAACCATTATTGCAGGATCAATGTAGCTCAGTATCGGTTGAAGCTTTTGTTGAAGCCCGGCCTTGTCAAGGATTCCATCCACGTGTGCTTTGACATTTTCAAATAACTCCTCACGCTTTGAATGATAACCGGCCAGAGTGGGAGGCAACCCTTTATACTCAAGTCCCATATTCTGAAGGTGCTCGTCTTTTCTGGCGGCACTGGACAGGCTGAGATAATCCATTAGCTGTTGAATAAAGCGACTATCTGATGATAACACCTGCTGTAGTCTCCGCATTGCCCCCTGGTTATTAGATGGGCCTGCTGATTCTACAGCCTCAACCCCGCCAGAGCGGCCATCGGTTGAGGTATTTTGCAGGGGTTGCTGATGCTGAGCTTCAGCGGCCATGCTGGAGACTATGGTGGAGATAAGCATCTGCAGTTCGTGATTAAGGTTTGGCCCTTCCTTGAGACCTTCAAAGGTGCTTTTTAATGAGTCAAATGAGATTTTGTTATCCATGTTCTCATCAACATTTTCACTGGCACTGATGAGAGGCTGGATTTCGGTAGAGGCTTTTTGAAAAAGGTCTTGATGTAAAGTATCAAAATCTTTGTATCTGTTCTGTATATTGTCAATGCCTTCGGCCATAAGCTTCCCTGCTTTATTGGTAGGTAATAATGAAAGCTTAGACCAAGTTATTGAATTTTTTACTCTACCAAGGTAGTAGCGAGCATTAAAAAATAATTTTTTATTTCTTTTTTTGATATTAATTTTTGCCCTTAATCCAGGCAGGTTCAACGATTGCCGTTTGAATCGTCTGAGGTGCTTTTTTACCCTGTGGGAAGTCTGCTGTTGCAGCAAAGTAAGAATAGGAGAGAATAATGTGGCCTGAAGGTGCTTGCGTTATAGAGGGGTACTCAAAAGTATTGCCATCATCTTTGGCATTTCCCTGCTTGAGCACCCTATAACTCCAGGTTTCTCCTTCATCTTCCGAAAGAGCCAGCTGTAGTGTTTTTCTATGGTCATCAGGGTTATAGGCGAGGACCCAGCTATTTTTATATTGTCCATCCTGCCCGTAGGGAAGTTTATAAACAGCCAGGCTTGAGGAGTGGTTTTTCAAATGCCAGGATGAATTGACCACTAGAGCGGGTAAAGCATTTGACCAGCTTTCACCACAATCGCTGGATTTACTGAGCAACATGCTGTCCAGGTTTAGAATGCCGCCGTTGTTACGCATATAGGCTACTATTTCCCCTTCTTTTTTTTGTACCAGGCAAGGTTGTATACCTGCCCGGCTTAATATAGGCGAAGGGTTCCAGGTAACGCCATCATCATCAGAGTAGAGGATGAGTGAGAAATTAAGTTTATCTGAATAGAGAGGCAGTAGGATGCGAGGCTTACCATTGTGTTTAATTGTTATTGGGTTGGAGCGTGTCTCCCAGCCTTTTTTAGATTTTATCATTGCTTTAGTGGCTATATAAATATAGGTATCGTAGAGCCAATAAAGTATTTTTAGCACCTCTGTAATAGTTGTACCTGCTGAACGCCAATTACTTTCTTTGCTAAAAAGATCATACAAGTGTTCTGCACCATGCAAGCATGCCATGAAATTTTTTCCTAATACCTTTTCATGGGCGTGTGAATGTTTATTTAGCTCATCTTTTATCAGTTTCAGAAGCTTGCTGTCTTTTTCTTCCAGGGTAAGTATTTGCTGTTTAATACCTTCCAATAGTTTTTTTGCATGTTGTTCTTCTATGGCCACTGTTTTATCCAGTGGTAGTGGCCACGTGTTTGTAAGCTGATCTCTAACCAGTTCGGCAAAATCTGAAGGTAGTTGAAAATTGATTGGAACTCCGGCTTCCGGTTGATGTGATATGAAACCAGTCTGTTCCAGGTGGCCCGAACGGACAATGACTTCAGCTCCAGCCCAGTCATGGTCGTAAATTTTTTCCCAGAAAACTTGAATAGAGTCGGTTTTATTTGAGTACTCAAGAAGAGCAGGGTTGATGGATGGAAATCCTGATCCATTATTGCCAATCACAAAAGGCAGTAGCCATTTACCAGAGTAATCCTCGGTGAAAGGTATACTTGACCCCATGATATTGACATTGTTTCCTCCTGCTTCACCGTCTCCCTGAAACCATACTGCAAACAAGCTGTTACCGTTATAAATGATATTGCTACCGTGGGTATGATAGCTGGTTTGGACCGGAAAAATATTCTTAAAGATGGGGCTATTGGAGCTATCTGTTGTCTGGCGTTCTGAGTTTTCACTATTTAAAGACATAATCGTATTCTCTCTTTTGGTCGTTGCCTTAAGATTTTGGGGCTACCTTGTAATGGCATCAAAAAAGCAAGAGTCAGGGGGAAGGCTTATTAATGTTATGGATTGTTGAGAAGAAAAATACTTTACTTGGTTTAGTCTTACTTCAAGGTAGCAGGTTTAGCGAGCAGTGGCGGCTTAATTGCTCCAGAGAAAGGTAGTGGTACAGTCGTTGCCGCCAGATGTCAGGAAATCCTATTTAGGTATGGATTTTTCCGAAATAGCCCCTTTCTTGAAGCCTTCATAGGCTTTCACAGTGATGACGTTCCTAGGGTGCTGGTTGGCAATAACTTCTGCAATATGTTCGGCCAACAGTTCAACGGTAGTATCCGTTTCGATGATATAGCACCTGTCTGCAGCGATTGTCAGTTCAAAATAACCTTGATCAGAGGTGTAACCAAACCGGTTATAGCGTTGGCCATTGTTATCGAATGTTTCAAGCAGATCTTCTTGTTTGGCGATATAAATATCCTGCCATTTTTTTGCCCAGCTGCTTTCAAGTTCCGGTGATTGCTGACCATTTACCATGATATTGATAGATGATCTGTGTCCATGGGCGATGCGCTGACAGTCGCCTAAATGTTTTTTCAGACCATGACTATAGTGATAGAAGGCTCCATTTATCATTTCTGGATAAAGCTTGAGAGTAACACCGGTAACATTGGCAGGAAGCTCAGCCATCAATGATTTTTCAAGGATGGGGCAGAGGGCTTCCGGTGAAATGACTAAGCTATCAACCAGAAGGATTGCTTGAGCTGGAGCCTGGCACTTTATAGTACCTGTTTTCTTTGAGTGCATTTGCACTTCAAGGCGGTCTTCACTGGCTGCAAAATGTATATTTGGATTAGATGAAGGAACCAGCAATCGATGATCTGCAAGGTAGTCAAGTGAGGCCTTTATTTGTTTTTTGACATGGCCGAAGTCAAAAACCATGCCTTGCTCATCAAGGTCACCTGTCAAAATGACATCAGCCAGCCAGGTTTCTCCCACCAGTCCCCGGTTTGGGCATAAGTAGCTGAAGTCAAGAGTAGTCAGTTGGTTGACAAACAGTGAAGCCATGGCATTTCATATTTTAGTCTAAAGGGGCGGGCATTCTACGCTGGTTCAGACGACTTTAGAACCGGTTAAATTTTATTAAGGCGCCAGTCAAAGGTTTGCCATCCTATGCTCAGTTTTTTCTTATTTTCTCTTATAAATTGGGCAATTTCTGGATCTGGATGATGTTGAATAACAAACTCCAGGCTCCCCTTTTTTCCCCCGAAATCCTTGCTATACCAGTAAAAACACTTGGGTAAAAAGATTTTCTTATTTTCGATATAAACCAGTTTGCCCAGAGTATTGCACACTGCTATATCCAGTTCCTGATCAATATTGTGGGGGTGATAGGCTTTTAGTGCTGCACAGGACATACTGGCACAGAACAGAGCCATGTGAATGCGAGGGTCGGGTTCAAGGACATGCTGCAAGGCAGGGTTTCCACTTCTGAAAGGACGGATAAAACGGAGAAAGTTGGGGCGATTTCCTCGTAGTATGCCATGTTCAATATGGTCTAAAGTGACACTCAGTCCTTTCAATTGATAATGATAGCTGGTGAAGAACTCTTTCACCTCAAGAATCGTCTGGCCGACATCTTCAACAATGACCAGGTGCATTACCAAGGCATTATAGAGATTTATCCAGAATGCTTTCCTTTCCTCATGACCTTCAATAGTGAGAGGGTCAAAGTTGTTCATTGATCTGGCGAGAACTTGCAGCTGGGAATAGGCTTTGGAATTTTTACAATCGCTATAATTAAAACAGCTGGTTTCAGGTATATAAAATTCTTCCACGAGCTCATCCATCATGGCACCAAGCTCTTCATTAAGTGGTAGTCCACGGAAAAAATAATTAGCCCATTTTTTTTGATCAGGTGTCTGCATAGTCCGTTCTGATTTTGCTACTTATAGTTGGTTAATACTCCAGTCAAAATGCTGCCATTGGAAACGAATAGAGGGTCTGCTGTCAGTAATTCTCTGTGCTAGTTCTCTATCGGGGTGATACTTTATTATAAAGTTAAGTATGCCATTTTTTCCCCCAAAGTCTTTCTTATACCAGAGAAAGAATCTTGGTAATGATAGCTTTGCTCCATTCAGAAAGACTTCTCTTTCAAGCTTTTCGCAGGCTGCAATGTTTAGTTGTTGTTCCAGGTATTCTGCATGATACCCATAAAACTTGGCGCTGGATTTTGCCGCACAATGAAGTGCCATGTGAATACGAGGGTCTGTTTCAAGTGTATACTGGAGAGCAGGGTGCCCTTTTTTCAGAGGGCGAAATAGTTTTAGATGGCCTGAAGTATTATTACGAAGTATGCCATTCTTAATATCATCCAGTGATACTGTAAATTTATTGAGTTGGTAATGATATGATGAAAAAAAGTTGGGCACGTCGTGTACGGAGCTTTCAACTTTTTTCAGCATCACCTGATATAACATAATTAAATTATATAAATTTAACCAGAAAGTCTTTTGTTGATTAGATGATGTTAAACTGCTTAAGTCAAAGTCTGCAAGGCAACGCATTAACAGTTGTAGTTGGTTGTAGAATTTTGAGCTTTGACAGGAGCGGTAGTCAAATTGGTTTTGAAAACTGCTGTAAAAAGTATGAGAGAGGTCTTCTGCCAAGCTAGCCATTTCATCTGGTAGCTCTATTCCGCGAAAGAAATAATTGCTGGTTCGATTCTGGAATGAATCTGCCATGAAGACAATCCTTTGCCGCCAGTCATACAGTTACTATTAGTAAACCATAACACAGGTTGATCAGATAGCTTTGTTTTTAAATCAACAGTGACTGGAATGTGCGCATTGCGAGAGAGTTATCATCACTTTAAGCTCACTCTATAAATTCAAATAGTAAATCATGGAGTATTGCTTGAATAATACTAAGTAGTCACGCAACTGCTAACAGATAAAAATAACTGTACGTCCGTATTTATAAAAAACATCTCCATTCCAATTTGGTTATACTCATTGCCAAACACCATTAATCTCGCTGTTGTCACGATGAAAACTGTTGATCCAGTAACCGATGTCGCAGTCATAAAAACATTGAGAGAAGCTCTCCGGCACGGGCCATATCCTTACCTAAGGGAAAGGGCTCATGCTGTTTTACTCAGTATACGTGGTTATTCTATGAGCGAGATTGCTGCAATATTTGAAGTTCGATATCAGACAGTATCTGACTGGATTGATGCCTGGGATGATTATGGCCTTCGCGGTCTGTACAAAAAACATGAGGGTGGTAAACCACCTATCTATACTGACCAGGAAGCACAACGCATTAGAGAGATTGTCTCCGAGGAACCTCGCAGGCTGGCTTATGTTCAAACAAAGATTGCAGAGGAAACCGGGAAGACTGCCTCAAAACAAACTTTGTCGAGACTTTTAAAAAAAGCTGGGACTTGTTTATAAGCGGTTTCGTAAGGCTTGCAGTCATAAGCGCAACGAGGAGCAGTTCAGGTGTTGCCAGTCTGCCTTGAAAGAGGCTCAAAATGCTGAGGATAAAGGGCTTGTCAATCTGTTTTACTTTGATGAATCTGGTTTTAGCCAAGAGCCTTGTGTCCCCTACGGCTGGCAAGAAAAAGGCTCACAGCTAGAAATACCCTCTGTAAAAAGCAAGCGTATCAATGTGCTGGGGTTTATGAATCGTGCCAATGACCTTTTCTACTACCCAGTAACAGGTTGTGTTAACAGCGAAACGGTTATCAGTGTCTTTGATGATTTTGCCACCAGGATGGAAGATCCCAAGTACAGTTCTAATGATCGCTATACCATCGTCATGGTGGATAATGCCAGCATTCATACCAGCAAACTTTTCAGAGAAAGAGTAATAGACTGGGCGATTGAGAAAAAGCTTTTAGTCTGTTTTTTACCAACCTATTCACCTGAGCTAAACCTGATAGAAATATTGTGGAGAAAAGTGAAATATGAATGGCTGAACTTACTGGCAATAATGAACTTCAAGGAATTTGAGCAAGAGGTCAAACGTGTATTTGATCTATTTGGTCAAGAATATCTGATTTCGTTTGAGTGACTACTTATTACAGAGAACGATCTGGCTTTTGATGCCCAGCATATTTGGCATCCTTATAGTTCGACAGTCAACGGACTTCAGGTTTTTCCGGTGACTGGTGGGGAAGGGGTAAAACTAAAGCTTAATGATGGCCGGGAACTTATAGATGGCATGTCATCCTGGTGGTGTAAGGTTCATGGCTATAACCACCCGAAATTAAATGAAGCAATAAAACAACAGGTAGACAACCTAGCTCATGTCATGTTTGGGGGACTAACCCACAAGCCTGCTATTGATCTTGCTCGTCGATTAGTATCGGTAACACCAGAATCTATTGAAACAGTTTTTTTTGCTGACTCAGGCTCTGTCGCTGTGGAAGTTGCCATTAAGATGGCTATGCAGTATTGGCAGGCACGAGGTATCCCTGAAAAAAATAAAATGTTAACAATCAGAGGGGGTTATTACGGAGATACCTCTGGTGCTATGTCTGTTTGTGATCCTGAAACGGGGATGCATCATTGGTTTAGTGGTATTTTGCCTCGCCACCATTTTTTACCACGTCCTGAGTGCAGGTATGGGATGGAGTTTGAAGAAAGCCATATTGATGGTGTGAAACAAGCTTTGGACCAACTGAATGGTGAAATTGTTGCTGTTATTATTGAACCAGTGGTTCAGGGGGCTGGAGGAATGTATTTCTATTCTCCAGATTATCTCAAACGATTGCGAGAACTGTGTGATGAATATCAAGTCCTGCTTATCCATGATGAAATCGCTACAGGATTTGGCCGGACTGGTAAGCTGTTTGCCTGTGAGCATGCCGACGTAACCCCCGATATTATGTGTGTTGGTAAAGCCCTGACTGGTGGTTATATGACATTGGCTGCGACGCTGTGTACTGAGCACATTAGTAGTACGATTTCTGAACAAGGGGCGTTCATGCATGGCCCCACATTTATGGCAAATCCTCTGGCCTGTGCAGCGGGTAATGCCAGTCTTGAGATTCTCCAGCAGGGGAGTTGGGCCTCTCAAGTTCAGAATATAGAAGAAACCCTGCATCAAGGATTACAGCCTTGCTTTGATATGCCCGGTGTAGAAGATGTCAGGGTGTTAGGGGCTATTGGAGTGGTTGAAATGAAAGAACCCGTTGTGATGTCTGAAATTCAACCCATGTTTGTAGAACAGGGTCTATGGGTTCGGCCTTTTGGAAAACTCATTTATGTAATGCCGCCCTACATTATTGATAAAACCGAGCTTGAATTATTGTGCTCAGGGATTCGAAATGTGATTTACAGAGTGAGCCACGGCTGAAAAAGCTTGGTTCACCCCTTTTGGGATAGCCTGCTCGAACAAGACTCTTCTTTGGGGGGGGCGATTGGAGCAGGTTTTGAAAGCACCGTTTCTTTAGAGACGACAGCTGTAACGCAGGAATCTGACCAGACATTGATGGCGCTTTCCAGCATATCGATAAATGCATAAAAAGGAAGAATAACCACCAGTAGCTGTAAAGGCACTCCCATGGCGGATAAAAATGCACTGGATAACATATAGCAACCCATTGGAACACCTGCATTGCCAATCGCTGCCAAGGTTGCAATGAATATCCATGAGATTAATTCCAGGAGTGAGTATTCGACACCATTGCTTTGGGATACGAACAGAACAGTAATCAGTATAAATGCTGCGCAGGCATTCATATTAATGGTAATGCAAAGCGGCAGGCTGAAACGGGCCACGCGGCTATCAACATTCAGCCTGTTTTCTGAGCAGTCAACAGCTGATGGGAGTGCGGCACTGGATGATTTGGAAAAGAAGGCGACAGATATAGCAGGCCACATTGCTTTGAGGGCAGTCCAGGGAGAGATACCCTTAAGCTTGAGTAGAACAGGGAGAATCAACAGAGCCTGTATTAAGTTTGCTAGTAGTACACACAGTAGATAGAGGCCCAGCCCCTGTAATATATGAAAATTTTGCAAATCTTTGGTAAAAAGGCATACAAAAGCCCAAACAGCCAAGGGCATCAGTTTTAGAATAAAACTGGTCATTTTCATAACGGCTGCAAAAAGGCTATCAAATAAATTATGTAGTACTAATTTATGCTTATTATTCAGCGAGAGAATAGCTGCACTGAGCAGTAAGGCTATAAATAAAACGCCAATCACATTATTGCTGTAGAATGGCTCAATGATATTGGAAGGAATCACTCCTAGCAGATAGTGCCAGTAGCTGGTAGTCTGCTCAACCGTGTCTGTCCCTTTTATTTCTGCAAGCCCGGTTATATTTGCCGGTTTAATCACAGAATAGAGTAGTAATGCTATCCCTGCTGCGATCAATGTAGTCAGAAGGGTATACTTTAGCACTTTTCCGCCGAGCAGACGTACGTCAGATATTCCCCCCATACCTGAAAGTGTGGCCACGAGAGAGAAAAAGATAATCGGTAAACTGACCAGTTTCAGTAACCGGATAAAAATATCAGCAACTATCTCACTGGTTTGTGTTAGCCATAGGCAGTCCAGCCAGCCACATAAAAGCCCAAACAGAGCTGCGACAAAGAAGATAACGGTTGAGTTAATAGCGCGCTTTTTGGGCAAGTCACTCATATTGGAAAACTCCTTGTCATGCTAGCCAAAAACCTGAGAAACCATATGAAAAGTACTGTATCTATAGTGGAAACTATGAGTCATACGGTATGACAAGCCAGTTTGTTTAAAGGTTGATAACCGCCGGACATGTCGCGTCATGCCATGTAGCCAATTTGCCCCATATACTGCCGACTCTATGTTTATAAAGCTCCAAGAATCACAGGGAGTTTGACCATAAAATAGCTGAATAAATCCCCATCATAAGGCTAAGATACAGCCATAAAGCACTATGGATAGGGTAACCAGAATCTCAGGCACTAGATTAGTTCGGATTAGGCGGTTTTGTAATGCCAATTTGGTATTTAGATATGTGATATATCCGGCCTTCATAGCACGGTGAATCAGCTATTATTTTATGCGCTGGCTTACTCAGGTGCTGGTTTTATTAATGCTTTGGTATATAGCGTATCTTTGGGTGTGAGGTGTCAGATGAAAGTGCGATCGTATTGCCTTAAGTTTCATCTATCTGAAGGTTTCGATGAGGATATGGATGATTATCAGGATGAGAGATGCTTTCCGTATAGTCGTAAAGTGCATCCTGATGATATCCAGGTGTGGCAGTCAGTTTCTCCGGCAAAAGCGGGATATTCCAAAGAATTTATCATTCCCGCGGTGAGATTAAAGCGACCCATGCATTGCAGACAGAAAAGGCGTGTTCTGCTTCGATGGCCTTTAACTTATAGATAAAGTCTGATATTTCAGTTTTTAGTGGTGGGTTTCGATTAAGTGGGAATCAATGAAAAACAATAATCAAAGGATTATCCTGGTTCGTCATGGAGAAGGTACTCATAATGTGGGTAATTTCTACAGTGGTGACCCTTCTCAACCAGGCTATGTTGAAGCACATCTTACAAAAAACGGGAGGGAGCAGGTTATGGCTTCCTGCAAGTGCTTATTAGATCAAGGTATTGATCGAATGAGCCGAGTGATAAGCTCTCCCTTACCCAGGGCCGTTGAAACCAGCGAAATTATTATGGAGCAGCTTGCTATTTCCCAAGCTGGGCTGGCTTATGACAAACGGTTTATCGAGGCAAGCATGGGAAATAGAGAAGGGACGGATATTAGTCTGTATGGCAAACAGGATTCCTGGTTTCCAGAAAACCCTGAACTCTTTGGGGGGGAAACCAGGCAGCAGATTCGTTCTAGAGTGATTGATGGGGTTAATGATCTTCTGCTTAACCCTAAGGAGGGTGATATTATTATTGTCAGCCACGGTTCCCCTCTATTTTTGTTGATAGAAGCCATTACAGGTCAGGGTATACGGCTACCTACAGCAGGCTACGAAATAGTGTTTATGGCTGAGCCCGTGACCTCTTATTTTAAGTCAGCCTAGCCAGTGGATCACCAAGGGTAAGAGTATTGGAGTAAAAATTGCGTTCAAGCACATGCCAAGGCTGGCATAAACGCCCATGGTGATATTGAGTTCAAATGCTCTGGCTGTGCCTGCAGCATGAGCATTAATACCCATGGCAAAACCGACAACTCTGGGATCCTTTAGGCCAAGCTTATGACAAAGGGCAGGCCCTACAAGCCCTCCAAATATGCCACTCACAACCACCGATGATACAGCTAGGGGGACAATTGCACCCATTTGTTCAGCCATGACCATTGCTACCGCTGTGGTTACCGCTTTTGGGGAGAGGGCCAGGAGGACATCGGTTGTACCCCCTGCGACCCAGGCAAAGCCAACCCCCAGAGCACCGGCCAAAATGCCTCCAATCACTAATCCCCCAATTAATGGGCCAGCCAATTCGCGAAGGTGCCTGAGCTGTTTTGAGAGCGGCACGGCAAGTGCAACGGTAAATGGGGCGAGAAGTGTTTTTAATATTTCGCTGTGGGTCAAGTAAGTTTCAAGGCTTAACGGTGACCAGCGAATGGTTAAATATATGACAACACTGCTGGTAATCAGAGGATGCATCCAGCCTTTTCGGCCAATTTTAATAAACAGCATCTCCATTAACTGATATATACCCAGTGTCAGTAAGAGAATTGCCAGAGGGTGATTAAGATTTCTGAGCAATGTTTCGATGAGGTGGTCCATTTACTGTTGCTCCTTACCAAACCACTTTAGTAAATACTGCATAGCCAATGCTGTCAGAATCAGTGAGACGGGTGTTGCAATCAGCAATGCCAAGCTGATAGGCAGCCATTGGGAAGCAAGCAAGTCAGTCATAAAAAAGATTCCGACACTGGCTGGGATAAATAAGACAGACAGATAACGGATGCAAAATTGGCTGACTTTCTCTAGCTGCTCTGAGGTATCACCGCGTATTTGCAGGTAGAGCATTAGCAGTATCAGGCCGATAACAGCACCGGGAACCGGTAAATTTAATAACTCGCTGATAAGATTCCCCAGCACTGTAAACAGCAGCAGGGTGACAAGTCCGGACAACATGATTGGGCTCCATCAAGTAGCCATGAAGAAGTCATGATTAACTGTGCCAATTTCTATACACAGACATCATTGTTGAAAAGCAGATGGTGTGTTTTACAACTGGAGGGAGAGGCAGGCAATCCGTTAAACTGCTTGTTTTTGTAGGGTCTTTATGTTTTTTCTGAATTAGTCCGCATTGCGGGAGTGGTTCAGCCCCACTAAAAAGGACGTTAAATTGCTAAAAAGGCATTCCTCTCAGGGCTTTTTGTCCCTCCACAATTTCCGGATTCGTCTGGCCAGGCCAGAGGCTCTGCCTGAATTGACTCTGCTCGGCTTAATTACCGGTATTCTTGCCGGAGGCTTATTAATCGTTTTTAGAGAGTTAATCGTCTTTTTTAACCATCATACTTTCCTTCCAGGTGATGAAGGTTTTGGCTCACTTGAGCCGTTCATCCGGTTTTTATTGCCCATAGTGGGCGCTGTGGTGATTATTCTACTCATAGGAATGGCTCCGCCAAATCGACGCAGTTTTGGAATCACCCATGTTATTGATTACTTGAACTGTCATCGGGGACGCCTTCCGCTCGTTAATTTGATTGTGCAGTTTATGGGAGCACTGGTCGCCCTGCTTTCAGGTTTTTCGATTGGTCGTGAAGGCCCAGCAGTTCATATGGGGGCTGGTGCCGGAAGTATTTTAGGACAAAAGCTTAAACTGCCAGATAATACGTTACGAGCACTAGCGGGCTGCGGCTCTGCTGCTGCCATCTCTGCATCCTTTAATACACCTATGGCAGGCGTCATCTTTGCCATGGAAGTCATCATGCGGGAATACTCTCTGGGCAGCTTTATTCCAGTGATGACTGCTTCAGTTGCAGCTGCATTGATGTCGCAAATGATGTACGGACCCGAGCCGGCATTTATTGTACCAGCTATTCCAATGGTTTCGCTTACTGAACTGGGTGTGGTGGTTCTTGCGGCCTGTTTTATTGGCCTGTTGGCAGCCATTTTTATCAAGCTTAATCTTTGGGTTTCTCTCAAAAGACAAGGCAGTTTTGTCGGCCCCATTATGCTGGCTGGTTTGCTCATGGGGATAAGCGGTGTGATTGTGCCTGAAGTAATGGGAATTGGATATGAAACGATCAATGCCATTCTTGAGGGGCAGGTTTTTGACATTAGTTTTTTGTTGGGACTGGTGTTTGTCAAATTATGCATTACTGCCGTTGTGATTGGGTTGGGCATTCCCGGTGGTGTTATAGGTCCTTCATTGTTTATAGGCGCTGCAGCAGGCGCTATGTTAGGCATCATTGGTGCCCGTTACCTTCACACACCTGATATCAGCACTGTATATCATGCACTAATTGGTATGGTGGCAATGATGGCTGCTGTACTTCAGGCTCCTCTTGCCGCTCTGGTTACTGTATTAGAGATGACCAAAAATCCACATATTATTATGCCTGCCATGCTGGCTATTATTATTGCTTGCCTGATCTCAAGCCAGGTGTTTAAGCAGCATGGGCTCTTTGTCATGCAACTGAAATGCAATGGCCAAGTTCCTGATAAATCCCCCTTGGAAGAAGCCCTTTCCAAAATGGGTGTTGCAGGGGTCATGAATACAGCTATACAGGTTTCTAACTGTTATATGACAAAGAAGCACTTTCAGGAGCAAATTGTTGAGGTGGCAGACTGGGTTGTGTTTGATCACAACAGTGAAGGGGAATTATCACTGGTGAATACTGTCGCTATCAATGAAGCATTTTCCCTGCTTTCTAATAATGGCTCTATGCTGGATTTAGCCACTATACCGGAAGCAATCCGTATTAAGGGAATCAGTATCCAGGCATCGCTTGATGATGCGATTAAAGCTATGGACCTTCATTCAGTTGATGCTCTCTATATAGAGACAGACTGGAAGCAGAATCATATGATTTCAGGTGTCGTTACCCGTCAGGATATTGAAAGTCTTTATAGCTAGGGGGCGTTCTCAATTAGCCATGAGACCAGTTCCTCACACAGACATTCAGGCAAGGCGTACGACGCAGGGCAGGGTGGCTCCCTGTTCAAGTCGTGCAACGCGGCATGAATGTCTGTGTGGGGAACCCGAAGGGCCAGCGATGATGAGTGCCATGCCGCGTTCCTCACTGCTTGTGTGGAATAACCACACCGCACAGTTCGCGCCTTGCCTGGCGCTCATCATCGCTGGCTGATCACATGTCTAATTGAGAACGCCCCCTAGTTGGTTTCTTTGAGTACCATTTCCAAAATGGGGGGCTAATCGTCAGAAAAAACTTGTGGCTGAAAGCGGCAACAGACTCTAACGAGCAGTAAGCTGATGCTGCATACTGGTTGTTTGAAGCGACAAAGTCCGTTACGTTGTGATCATCTGATTAATAAGACTAATAAGGAAGCAATCGATGTTGTGGGTTAAGGCGTTTCATCTTATTTCTATTGTCTGTTGGTTTGCTGGCTTGCTCTATCTGCCCAGGTTATTTGTCTATCATGCGATGACGGAAGACAGCAGTAGTAAAGAGTTATTCAAAACAATGGAGCGCAAGCTGTACTGGAATATTACAACACCCGCTATGATTTCAACGTTGGTGCTGGGCTTCTGGTTGCTGAGTTTTAATACGGCGGGGTATATGTTGGGTGCATGGATGCATGCAAAGCTGGCTATGGTGACTATTCTGATTGTCTTTCATCATATGTGTGGCCGTTATATGAAGAAATTTGCTGCTGATAATAATACCCGCTCCCATAAGTTTTTTAGGTGGTTTAATGAAGTGCCAGCTATGATTCTGGTTGTTATTGTTGTTTTGGTGGTGGTCAAACCTATTTGATTGATACGTTCTGTTTATTGGCTCGCATGCGATATCTGTACTAATTAAGTGTGAAGAATCTGTGCTAAGAAGCGGTTGTGTTGTACTCGTTAAGTTTATGAGGAGGCCTCAATATTAGCCACTAGCCGCCGATAACAGAGACAGTAATCCCGGGGGCAAAATGATGGAAGCCACACCAGGCAAAGCGAAACAATCAGCTGCTGATGATGACGAAGAAACAGTCATTATTATGGAAAGTGATGGGAGTCGTGGGGATGACTGGGATGTTGAAGAGAAACGCCCTTTCACTCTCATGCCCCGGATCTCTCGATCGCGGTTTGTTGCCTTGTTGTGGCTCATTGCTGCATGTGAAGCTGCAGCGTGGTTTGCCCCTGATTATGTATCCCAGTTTCTTGGCATACAGTTAACAATACAAGAGAATGCATTGGCGCAGATAGCGATCCATAGTTTTGCAGTTTTACTCTTGGTTTACATATCTGCCATGCGTCTAAGGGATATGGATAGAAGTGGTTCTTTATTTATTCTTCTCTTTGTTCCTGTCCTTAATCTCTTTCTGTTAGGGCTTCTGTTACTTGCTCCTGGAACAAAAAACTGGAATCAGTTTGGACCGGAGCCAAGAGCTTCTGGAGCACTCACTCAACTACTGGGTGTTTATGTTCCTTTATTGCTTATTATCGCTGGAGGGGTTGGGGTCTATCTTCACCAGGAGTTGGCGATAAGCTATTTAGATCAGTTCACTATTCAGTTAGCCCAATTGACAGAGCTCCCGATTTCGTTCTAACAGTTGTGAACACTTAGCTACTAGGAATAACCTGTATACGCATCAATACGCAGTCACTCCACGGTAAACTGCCGTTATAATTCAGTTCGTCATATCGTTTATCGCGATCCAGCCTCTTGGTTAGTTTTTACCGGAGGAATCATTGGATCAGGATGAATCATAATCATTTATGCGCCTGTAGATCGGACTTCCCGAATTCTTTGCAGGTGCCGTGAACGCCTGCTGAGCTTCCTGACTTTTCAATGATTGTTCATTTGAAGAGTTGTCAGTACAGGTGACGCGCCCATACAAACCATTGGCATAGTTCTATGAGCAAAGACAGCATTCTGGTGATCAACTGCGGCAGTTCTTCCCTGAAGTTCTCCGTGATCAACCCAAAGACTGAAGAAGAAAGCATTAACGGCCTTGCTGAGCGACTGGGTAGCAGTGAAGCTAGCATGACCTGGAAAGTGAATGGTGAGAAAAGCACCCAGCAACTGGGCCAGGCCGCTCACGATGCAGCTATCGAAGCTCTGGTTGGTCTGTTGCGTGAACAGAACCTGATGGATCGTATTGAAGCCATCGGTCACCGTGTGGTTCACGGTGGAGAGAAATTCACTGCTTCCACCCTGATTACTGACGAAGTCCTGAAGGGCATTGAAGACTGCTGCCACCTAGCACCTCTGCACAATCCTGCCCACCTGAAAGGCATCCGTGCAGCCATGAAATTCTTCCCTGGCCTGCCTCAGTCAGCTGTATTTGATACTGCTTTCCACCAGACCATGCCTGCTGAAAGCTATCTGTATGCAGTACCTCACAGCCTGTACCGTGAGCACGGTCTGCGCCGTTACGGTATGCACGGTACCAGCTACCGTTTTGTCAGCAAGGCTGCTGCTGATATGCTGGGTCTGGACTACGAGAACAGCGCTATCCTGGTAGCTCACCTGGGTAATGGTGCCAGCGCCTGTGCCGTCAAAGATGGCAAGTCCGTTGACACAACCATGGGTCTGACTCCTCTGGAAGGTCTGGTAATGGGTACCCGTTCCGGTGATATCGATCCTAACGTCTTCAGCTTCCTGAACAAGCAGTGTGGCTACAGCCTGGACGAAATTACTGAAATCCTGAACAAGAAGAGTGGCCTGCTGGGTCTGTCTGAGATGGATAACGACTGCCGCGTGATTGAAGAAGCCGCTGCAGAGGGTAATGAGCGTGCCCAGCTGACTCTGGATGTATTCTGTAACGTGCTGGCCAAGAAGCTGGCGGGCTTTGCTGCTGAAATGGGTCGTATCGACGCGCTGGTATTCACTGGTGGTATCGGTGAAAACTCCAGTACTATCCGCCAGAATGTCCTGAATCGCCTGTCTATTTTCGGTTTTGAAATGGACGAAGCTGTGAATCAAGAGATGTTCCGTGGCAAGAGCGGTGTGATCACTAAAGAAGGCGGTCCTGTTGCCATCGTTGTGGCCACCAATGAAGAGATGATGATTGCCCGTGATACCCACGAGCTCGTGTCCTGATCACCATTGATCTGACCCCATAAGGAACAGGAGGCTTAAGCCTCCTGTTTTCCGTCTACACTTCCTATACAAAGTGCCTCTTATCTCTATGTAGGGATAAAGGTCTTTATTTTTTTGCTGGAAACCGGACACATGCGTACGTTTTTTCTTGCCCCAACCCGTTATGGCGTAGGCCTGACCTCCGTCACTCTGGGTCTGGTACGAGCTCTTGATAATCTGGGCCTTCGGGTAAAGTTCTTTAAGCCTATTGCCCAGTTGCACGTTGGCGATACGGGTCCTGAACGTTCTACCAAGTTAGTGCAGCGGATTATGGACCATGAGCCGCCAACACCGATTTCTTCTCACCGTGCAGAAGACCTGTTAGGTGATAACAAGGGCGATGTCCTGATGGAGGAAATCGTAGCCCTGTTCAATGACGCTTCTGGTGATGCTGAGGTGATTGTTGTAGAAGGTCTGGTGCCTACCCGCAATATGCCCTATGCCAACCGCCTGAACAGCGATATGGCCAAATCCCTGAATGCAGAGGTGATCCTGGTCTCTGAAGCAGGTGATGACAAGCTGGAAGATACTGCAGATAAGCTGGAAATTGCGGCAGACAGTTTTGGTGGTATTAAAAATCCAAAGGTGATTGGCTATATCCTAAATAAACTGCAGCAGGATAAGTTTGGCCAGCTGACCAAAGACGGTCATCCGGTCAGTCTGCCAGAATTTGCCCGTAAATCCTTTGAACCTCTGGGCTATATTCCCTGGGAGGGCACTTTATCTTCTCCACGAACCCAGGATATCGCCAACCACCTGGGCTGTGAGTTAATTAATGAAGGTGAAATCAGTAGCCGCCGGGTGACGTCCTATACCCTGAGTGCTCGTACGCCTGCCAATATGGTTCATCACCTGAAGCCGGGTAATCTGGTGATTACTCCAGGTGACCGTGACGACATCATTCTGGCAACCTGTATGGCTGCCCTGAACGGTGTCCCACTGGCAGGCCTATTGCTGACCAGTGGTATTCGCCCTGCGCAGTCTGTGATGGAGCTGTGTAATAAAGCCATTGCCGGTGGCTTGCCGGTTATGCTGACTGAGTGTGATTCCTACAAGACCGCAACTCAGCTGGATCGAATGAGTAATGAACTGCCAGTTGATGATAACGATCGCGTTGAGAACGTTATGAATACCGTGGCAGAGCATCTCAATACTGAGTGGTTTAAAAATTACTGTGCAGGCCTGGCTGAGCGTCGCCTGTCTCCACCTGCTTTCCGTTATAATCTGGTACAGCGTGCTATTGCTGCCAACAAACGAGTTGTGCTGCCAGAAGGTGATGAGCCTCGTACTATCCAGGCTGCTGCTATTTGTCAGGAGCGTGGCATTGCCCAGTGTATTCTGTTAGGCAAAAAAGAGGTTATTGAGCAGGTAGCCCGTGACAACGGTGTAAACCTGCCTGAAGGCCTGGTGATTATGGAGCCTGATAGTATCCGTGGTCGCTATGTTGAGCCTATGGTTGAATTGCGTAAGCACAAGGGCTTGAATGCACCGATGGCAGAAGCGCAGCTGGAAGACACCGTGGTTCTCGGTACCATGATGTTGGCCATGAATGAAGTTGATGGTTTGGTATCCGGTGCAGTTCATACGACTGCAAACACCATTCGTCCTGCTTTCCAGCTGGTTAAGCCCAAGCGTGATGCGGGTGGCCTGGTTTCCTCTATCTTCTTTATGCTGCTGCCTGATCAGGTTCTGGTTTATGGCGATTGCGCAGTAAATCCGAACCCGACTGCAGAACAGCTGGCTAATATTGCTATCCAGAGTGCTGACTCTGCGGTGTCCTTTGGCGTTGAGCCCCGTGTTGCCATGATCAGCTACAGTACTGGTGCTTCTGGCCAGGGTGAAGATGTGGAGCGTGTGCGCGAAGCAACCCGTATTGCAAAAGAAAAGCGTCCTGATCTGGTGATTGATGGCCCTCTTCAATACGATGCCGCTTCTGTTGAATCTGTAGCTCGCAGCAAGGCTCCAGATAGCAATGTAGCTGGTCGAGCCACTGTATTCGTGTTCCCTGATCTGAATACGGGTAACACTACTTACAAAGCCGTTCAGCGTAGTGCTGATGTGATCAGTGTTGGTCCAATGCTGCAAGGTCTGAACAAGCCTGTAAATGACCTGTCCCGTGGTGCGCTGGTGGATGATATTGTTTACACCATCGCCCTGACAGCGATACAGGCTGATGCTGATAAAGCCTGATAGCTTGCTGTCGCCTGTTATTAAAAAGCCGGATTGAATCCGGCTTTTTTTATGTCTTCCTATTTTCAGGTTTCACTGTTAAAACTGATAGAGGGTAAGGATTTTCTATGGAAGGTCGATATCTCTACCTTATGTATAAGTACTCAACCCAGTGAAGTTATATCTTCTGACTCATTGGTCGATTACTCTGCTGCGTTGTAACTTTGGTCACATAGCTCAGCTATGCTCCCGCCGTTACGCCTTGCATAGCAACCGCCCAGTAAGCCAGAAATATTCAGGTTCATTGGATCGGGTACTAATGTAAAAGTGTCTGTATGGAGAATAATAATGACAAAATCCCTGAAAACCACATCTATTATGAATTGTCCCGGGTGTGGTTACAGTGCTGTTGAAACGATGCCTGTCGATGCCTGTATCAATTTATATGAATGTAAAAGCTGTCAAAAACTGATTACACCGGAAAGCGGTGATTGCTGTGTGTTCTGTTCTTATGGCACGACGCCTTGTCCTACCTCTCAGCTAGAACAGTCTTCTTATTCAATTGTATATGAGTATTCGCCTAAGCCTGCTGCCAACCAGGTTTAAACTATTCACAGTTAACTTATAAATAAGGCCGGATAAACCGGCCTTATTGGATTCTAACCATGGCTTCGTGATTTGGTTGGAGGAGGCAGAAGGTTGATTTCGACCCGGCGGTTAACCGAACGCCCTGCCTTGGTTGAGTTATCTGCAATTGGACTGGATGCACCTTTACCATAGGCTGTAATTCGGGTTTGAGGTATTTGTTGGCCAACCAGATATTGAGCTACGCTATCGGCCCGTGCCTGAGAAAGAGGCAGGTTGATCTTATCGTTACCTGAGCTATCAGTATGACCGACAACCTGGATCAGGTTCTTGTCAAACTCTTTGAAGACTTTAGCCACTGACCCCAGTACTGGGTAAAAATCAGCCTTAATATCCGCCTTGCTGGAATCAAAAGTAATGTTTGAGGGCATGATGAGCTGGAGATTATCGCCCTGGCGGTGTACTTGTACGCCGGTATTTTGCAACTCAGCACGAAGTTTTGCTTCCTGCCGGTCAGTATAATAGCCGTAGCCTCCGCCAGCAGCACCACCTATGGCAGCACCTTTCAATGCACCTTCACCACCATCTGCAATACCGCCTATTACTGCGCCAGCAAGTGCGCCTACACCAGCATACTTGGTGGTTTTGTTAACTTTTTGCTCGCCAGTATAAGGGTCAGTGGTCTGGCAGCCTGCAACCAGCAAAACAATAGCAGCAAGCGCTGATATTCTTTTTAAATACATCTCTATTGCTCCTCTTCATTCTTTATATAATTTATAGTTTTGGCTGTTTTAGCCACGAATGACACAGTTTTCACGAATTTCTTCACCGATGGTAGTATCAGGACCATGTCCTGCTACGACAACCGCTTCTTCATCCAGTACATACAGCCTTTGCTTAATAGATCGCTCTATGGTTTTGAAGTCACCTCCCCATAAGTCTGTACGGCCGATGGCACGTCGAAACAGGGTGTCACCGGCCACCAGTAATTTCTCTTTTTCAAACCAGAAGCACATGGAACCAGGTGAGTGGCCAGGGGTGTGCATGGCAACCCCCTGGCAACAAGGCAATTCCTGGTCATCACTGAGCCAATAGTCAGGGGCTGGAACCGGCTTATAGGGGACGCCAAACATTTTGCATTGTAGTTCAAGATTATCCCATAGGAATTGATCTTCTTTATGCAGGTGAATAGGTGCACCGGTCAGTTTTTTTATATCGCCACTGGCAAGAAAGTGATCCAGGTGGGCATGGGTGTGAATTAAAGCCACCACTTTTAGCTCAAGAGTCTGGAGTTTGTCCATAATGATTTGGGGATCCCCGCCGGGGTCAACCACTATGGCTTTACGGGTGAGGGGGTCTCCAATAATTGTACAGTTACACTGTAAAGGGCCTACGGGAAAGGTTTCCCTGATAAAGCGGGTGTCATTTGTCATTGGGTAAGATCAGTCCTGTCTATCGGCTGGTTAGGATTTTAAATCAGGCAGCGACTAAAACCTACCTATGCGGGTCAGTAGCGAGTAAGTTATGAAAAACCAGTTTCTCTGACGGGTTAGAAATACGGTGTTTAGCAAAGAAGATTTGATCAAGTTGGCAACAATGACCATGCCTTTTGGTAAATATCAGGGGCGATTATTGATTGATCTACCTGAGCCCTATCTCTTGTGGTTTGCCAATAAAGGCTTTCCTAAAGGGGAACTGGGTCGGTTATTGGCTTTAACGCTGGAAATCCAGGTAAATGGGCTTGAGTCATTGATAGAACCACTAAAAAGATCATAAAAGTAATCGCAGTCGCTGCTTTTTAAAGGCAGATTGTGTCACAATCGATGCGAAAACAGCCTTGCCGCTAATAAAAAGTGCAAGCATAAAATTACAATTAAAAAGACGTTATAGAATAAATAATGATTCAGGTCGGTATTGTGGGGGGAACCGGTTACACCGGTGGTGAGTTGTTGCGCTTATTATCAGCGCATCCTGAGGTTGTACTAAAAGTCATTACCTCGCGCTCGGAAGCAGGTCGCTCAGTACCTGAACTGTTTCCCGGGTTGCGGGGGCATATTGACCTGCATTACTCATCACCTGATATTGAAACATTGAAAACCTGCGATCTGGTTTTGTTTGCGACACCCAACGGTGTCGCCATGCAGCAGGTACCCGAACTACTTGAGCATGGTGTCAGGGTTATTGATCTTGCTGCAGACTTTCGGCTAAGAAACCCTGATGACTGGCGACAGTGGTATGGTAGCAATCATAGCTGCCCAGAGTTGCTTGCAAAAGCGGTGTATGGTTTACCTGAAATAAACCGTAAGAAAATTGCTAATGCACGACTGGTTGCTAACCCAGGCTGTTACCCTACGGCAACACAGCTGGGGTTGTTACCATTAATCGAAGCTGGTTTAGTGAGTGGTACCATTATTGTCGATGCAAAATCTGGTGTGAGTGGTGCAGGCCGTGGGGCAAATGTTGCAAATTTACTGTGTGAAACATCGGAGTCATTTAAAGCCTATGGTGTTGCTGGCCACCGGCATCTGCCTGAAATCCGCCAAGGTATTGGCTTGATGGCAAAGGATAACACTCCTTTCGAAGGTGAGCTGGTTTTTGTTCCGCATTTAACTCCAATGGTAAGAGGTATTCATGCGACAATTTATTGCAATATAAAAGGCCGGTCAGTTAATTTACAAAAACTGTTTGAACAGCGTTATCAGGATGAGTTTTTTGTTGATGCGATGCCTGAGGGGAGTCATCCAGAAACCCGTTCAGTAAAAACCAGTAATCATTGTCGTATAGCTGTGCATCGGCCCCAGGATGGAGATACAGTGGTTATCTTGTCTGTCATTGATAATCTGGTGAAGGGGGCTGCGGGGCAGGCAGTGCAGAATATGAATATTATGCTAGGTTTGAATGAGCAAGCAGGCCTAACTAGGCCTGCAGTTATGACATAAATCAAATTGGAGCAGATGCTATGTCAAGTAGTTCTTACTGGTCTAATTGGTTACTAAAATCGAGAGCTGAAGCGTGGTCGTGGCTCAATTTTACATACTGCCCATCTTCTAAACCTTGTATATCAATCTCTAACTTTGATAGACCATCATCATTAAATTCTAGAGAGTATTCAGGCTGCAACCCTGTAATGTTGTGATCGACTACTTCTTTATTTTCTTTGTCATAAACTATTGTCATTACGGTACCCTTTCGATTTGCCTGTTCTGCAGGATCGATTGTTTTTACGACTACTTTTCCATTTACCCTAATCTCATGGGAAGAACCGGGTTCAACTGGTGTAGCAAATACAGTTGAAACGAATGCACTGAAGAAAATAGCAGATACAGTAGATAATGAAAAAATGAATCTAAATACTTTGAGAGAGTGTTTCATGAATATTTCTCGTATAAAATGTTTTGAATATTGTCTCGAAAATGACTATCCAGGAGATGATGTGAAATAAATGAGTCAGGTTCTGTAAAATCTTTTCACTATGAAAAGGGCTTTTGTGAAACTGTAAGAGCAAAAGCAAACACAGTTGTGAGTTTTAAATAAGCAGTGATTCAATACCCTGACGTCGCTAATAATAGCTAAATATTAATGATTATATATATTCATTTTAAATATAAATTTTCATTATTTATTTTAAAGAAAACTTGACCATTACTATTGTATATGGCATTGAACTACTAAATTGTGACGTTCATCCCGATCATAGCCTACCTTATAGAAATAGCATTTAATCCAATAGTAAGTAGTAGGGCGTTGGTGTGCACGGGGCATTTGAGCATCTGGTTCTTGAAATGGCGATTATTTTTGGCGGGGCTTCTCTTCTAGGTACGCTATTCGTCTGGCTGAAACAACCCATTATTATGGCTTATATTATGCTGGGGGTAATTGCTGGACCTCATGGTATTAGCCTGATTGTTAATGATGGCCATATCGACTCAATCTCCAATATGGGCATTATTTTGCTGATGTTTTTGCTGGGGCTTCACCTTCATCCCAGGAATTTATTAAGGCAGCTTAAACAGACGGCAGTGGTTACCTTTTTATGTATTACTGCAACGGCAGTAATGATCTGGGCGCTGTTGATTAGCTGTTTTCATTTCTCCATGGTGGATTCGATTATTGCTGGATTGGCGCTCTCTTTTTCCAGCACAGTAATTAGTCTCAAATTAATTCCTACCACGACACTCCATCACCGGCGAACCGGTGAGGTGATGATCAGTATTTTATTGTTTGAAGATATTTTGGCGATCTTGACCATCTTAATTTTGTACAGTGGTGGTAAAGGGTTAAATATGGATGCTATTTTGCTCCCCCTTAAGACCTGTATTTTTTCTTTGTGTGCCTGGTGGATCGTTCGTTATATCGTGCTGCCGTTGTTTAGTAAGTTCGATATTATTTCAGAGTATATTTTCTTGATGTCACTGGGCTGGTGTTTTGCTGCGGCTCAGGCTGCTGAATGGCTTGGCTTATCCCATGAAATTGGTGCTTTTATTGCCGGTGTTGCCATTGCCACATCACCGATAGCTCTGGTTATTGCTGAAGGCTTGAAGCCCCTTCGGGAGTTCTTTTTGATTCTGTTTTTCTTTTCTGTGGGTGCCCAGTTTAATCCATTCCTATCTGCCGATTTACTACTTGCGGTTCTGGCGTCGGCGCTGATTATTTTACTGACTAAACCATTACTCTTTAAAATTCTGTTGAAAAGTCTTTCCGGGGAGCGGCCAGATAATGCGGCTGATATGGGTTTAAGGTTGGGTCAGAGTAGTGAGTTTTCTCTGCTGCTGGCCTGTGGTGCTCTGGCGGCGGGTAAAATTTCTAATGACACAGCACTATTGATTGAAGGAGCAGCCATTATTACCTTTGTTGTCTCAACTTATCTGGTGGTTTATAAACTGCCAACACCCATTTCGCCCAAAGGTGATCTCAGAAGCGATTGATTGTGAGTATTTATTAACCCGCGAATTATGCGTGCTTTCCACGCTTGTTTTGGTTTTTTCTAACTGAATAATAAGCGCCGCTACTTGACCGGAAAGAACCGCTCTTCCCCGTTCAGAACAGCAAAAAACACACAGCAGGAAGTAGCCCTAAACGCAATTATTTTAACGCATCAGGAGACTATCATTTGTACGATAGTCTTTCGGGCTGCTTGAAATCACTCATATTAAAATCAAGGAAACAGGCATGTCCGACAAGTTGGCCAACCCAGCACCATTAGGTCTTATGGGCTTTGGTATGACCACTGTTCTGCTCAATATTCATAATGCAGGTTTTTTCCCCATCAGTGCCATGATTCTGGCCATGGGGCTCTGCTACGGTGGCCTGGCACAGGTGATTGTTGGCATTATGGAATTTCGTAAAGGGAATACCTTTGGGGTTACAGCCTTTACCTCCTATGGCCTGTTTTGGTGGTCCCTGGTACTGCTGATGATTTTCCCAACGATGGGCATTGCTGAAGCGACACCTGCTGCCTATATGGGTTGGTACCTGTTGATGTGGGGCATCTTTACTGCCTTTATGTACCTTGGCACGCTGAAAGCGAACAAGGTTCTTCAGTTCGTTTTTGCTTCCCTAACTGTGCTGTTCTTCCTGCTGGCTGCCCGTGACTTCACCGGTTCTACCCTGATTGGCACCCTGGCTGGTTTTGAAGGCATTATCTGTGGAGCCAGCGCTATTTATCTGGCTATGGCAGAAGTCCTGAATGAGCAGTATGGCCGTACAGTGCTGCCTATCGGTGAGCCAAAGCCTGCATACTCTCAAGCTCAGCACGCTTAAACTTTAGGCGTTTAGGGAAAGCCTGAAATAGCAGCCTTTATTCTGGCAGCTATTTCAGGGTGCAGTTGCCTGCTGCTCTGAATAACGAATGGTATGATAGCCAGTCCATACCCTTATGATGGCTGTTAGTACGCAAACAATGGCAAAACCAACAGCTAGCACTGGGAAGTGATCAGGCATCAGGCAAAATAGAATAAATAAAATAATCGTTTCCGTACCTTCTGCTAACCCTCCCAGGTAATAAAGGGATTTGTGGGGGAAGTGTGGATGTGTAAGCCGACGTTTTTCTGCCATCACGGCATAAGCCAAAAAACTGGCACCTGTTCCCATAAAAGAGAAAATTAGCAGATTGGCAGCGATAGCATTGCGAGTAGGATCCGCTAATGCAAAGCCAAATACCACGCCAGAATAGAATATAAAATCCAGGGTAATATCCAGATAGCCACCGGCATCTGTGGGGCTTTTTAGTCGAGCTAATGCTCCGTCGAGACCATCCATAATACGATTGATGATGATGGCTATCAAAGCAATCAGGTAGTACTGGTTGGCAAGCAGGGGGATAGCCGTCATGCCTGTCAGAAACCCTGCGATGGTCACATGGTCAGGCTTGATGCCTTTGCTTTTGAATTGTAAAGCGCCTTTTTCAAGTAGTGGGCTGACCCAGCGGGTCGTCCATCGGTCTAGCATGGTCTTCAGGTCATGGGTGATTTATATGAAGGTGAATCTTATCAGTTTTGTACTGTCGTTGTGTTGATTATGGTGCTTCAATGGCATATGTATATTTTCATTTTTAATGAAGCTGCCTTCTGTTATTGATTAATATTTCAAGGCAGGGCATCGTCAGTCTTAATAAGGTTCTTAGGGTGGTTTTTCCATGTCCAGGCACTCAGATGGCAATAATTACAAAGTTGTTCAGCAGAGCTCCAGAGCTGAGCGGCTTATGCATCTGTTATTACTGGTTTTTTGTGTAGCACTGTTAGCATTTGCTTATATTTGGGGAGGGCGCAGTGAGTCAGAAAAGAGTGAGCAGCTGGGGCATTTAAATGCGGACTTACGGGAACGTGTTGAATCTTTGGAGCAGGACAATCAGCAGTTGCTGCAAAGGCTGGCTATTTTTGAGAGCTCTCAAAAGATTGACCGGCTGGCCTTGGAAAATATAAGGATAATGGTGAGAGGTTTAGAAGATGACAAGGCCAGGCTGAATAAGGAGTTGATGTTCTATAAAAGCATTATTGCACCAGAGGACATTGAACCGGGTGTCAGGATTCATGCCCTGGATCTGATGAATGGTAATGATGCCAGGCAATACCGTCTCCGACTTGTGGTCTCACAAGTTTCTCGAAGTAACTTATTTCTCCGGGGGAAAGTCTCTGTAACCGTTGATGGCAGTGTGGATGGCGCAGAAAAATCCCTTTCTTTGTTTGAGTTGGCAGGGCTGGAGCGCTCAAGTCTATCGCTGGGATTCCGATATTTTCAGGAGTTACCTGAGAGCCAGGACTTTTTCGAATTCACTCTACCAGAAGGATTTATTGCCAAGTCCTTGCAGGTTGTTGTGAACATGCGAAGTGGCTCCGTGAAAAAGTTGAATGAAACCTTTGACTGGAACAAGGAGTTAGTTGCTGATGTGGGGAAGGACCAATAAAAGCAGGAAAAATCATGACCATAAAAGTGGTACTACTTTAATATCAAAGGCAACCCAAATACGCGGTGAAATTGCTTTTGAGGGGGTAATGCACATAGAAGGAAAAATCCAGGGTAATATCAGAGCGGAGCAAGGGCTGCTGACTCTGACCGAAACAGGCTGGGTTGAAGGGGATATCTGTGTGCCTCGTATCCAGATCAATGGTACGGTAATAGGTAACGTCTACTGTTCTGAACATCTGGAACTGGCCGAGAAAGCAGTTGTTACAGGAAGCGTCTTTTATAATATGATTGAAATGGCCAGGGGAGCTGAAGTAAACGGTAGTTTAGAGCATCATGGAAATAGACTCTCTGAATCTAATTCACTTCTGGATAATACAGCTGTCAACCACTTGCCATCGGATGTGAGTAGCCCAGAAAGTGACAACGCCAGTGTTTGCTAAAACAAATACCTGGCTGATCTATAATTGAAACGCTTCAAAGATTGTAATGACTACATATTATTTCATTTGGATCAGCTTCTAAAAGCTGATAGTTGACTGTTTTACTGGGTTGCCTAGATAATATATTGGATCTATGAGCTGGTAGTCTATGTCCCCTGGCTCTCCTGCATTGTTTTTTACCTGGCCTTGCTGAGTACATGTAAGGTTAGGGTTTTATTGATACCGAATATAGATCGGGCTACCGGTGTCATTTCCGGTAGCACGGGAGGATAAATGAGCGTAGTAGAAACTGTAACCCCAACCCCTATTGTCTTTTCAGATAATGCCGCTGCCAAGGTTAAGGAGTTGGTAGAGGAGGAAGAGAATAAACAGTTAAAATTGAGGGTTTATGTCACGGGTGGGGGCTGTTCAGGCTTTCAGTATGGCTTTACCTTTGATGAGAATGTAGCTGAAGACGATACGCTTATAAACAATGGTGATGCAGAGCTGGTTGTAGATTCGTTAAGCTACCAGTATCTGGTTGGGGCTGAAGTAGACTATGAAGAAGGGCTTCAAGGCTCACGCTTTCTGGTGAAAAACCCCAATGCCAAGTCCACCTGTGGTTGTGGTTCCTCTTTCTCTATATGAGGTCATTCTTGCCTCATTTTAGTTATCAGCAAGATTAATCTATACCCAGATCATGAATATATTGCTTTAAGGTTTGGGCTGATAGTTGTATCCCTGCTTGTTCATCCTCAGTCAGATCCGGAATGATATGCGTTTCTACTCCCTGGTTGCCGATAACTGCAGGGATGCTCAAGCAGACATTATTAATGCCATACTCTCCTTCGAGTCTTGTTGATACAGGAAGGATTCTGCGCTGATTGTCTTTAATTGTTCTGATAATACTGGCAATAACCAGGCCTATGGCCCAGTTAGTATGTCCCTTGTTGGCAATGATTTCATACGCTGCGTTTTTCACCTGTGAAAACAGATCATCCATGATAGCTGGTTCAAATGCTCTGCCATTAATGGTGTGATTGTTTATCGTCAGTCCTCCAACGGTTGCGGTGCTCCAGATGGGAATTTCCGAGTCACCGTGCTCACCCAGTATGTAGGCGTGAACAGAGCGAGGCGAAACATCGTAGTATTGGGCAAGAAGTGTCCGGAATCGGGAGGTATCTAATAACGTACCTGTACCTATGACTAGATTGCGGGGCCTGTTACTAAGTTGCTGCATGGCCTGAGTCAGAATATCAACAGGATTGCTTGCAATCAGGAGCATGGCGTTGGGGGTATAACGATCAAGCTCACTGGCGATAGACTGGAAAATCTTGATATTGCGTTTGAGTAGCTCCAGGCGACTTTCGTCGGGATTGGCTTGGCTGACACCAGCACAAATGACAACAAGCCCGGTTCCTTCTAAATCAGAAATATCCCCGGCACTGACTTTACATCGACCCACTAAGGGTTGCCCGTGCATCAAATCCAGGGCTTCGCCTTGAGCCCTGGAAAGGTTTTTGTCGACCAGAACCAATTCACTGGTCAATTTTTGTTGGAAGATAGAATAGGCTGCTGCCATCCCTACATAGCCGGTACCGATGATGCCAATTTTCTGCCGTTCCATAATAAGTTCCAAGCTGAATGGAGTGATACTAATCGCAGCCAATAACACTTGTTAGGCTAGCATTTAGGCTCCAGGTACAACACCATTTGGAGCCTGGTTGTTGATTGGTAGTGCTCATTGCAGTTTATGACAGGACTTTGCATTAGGCAGGATATATTCCTCCGAGAATACGGAGCCCTTTGGCACCAGTAACTTCTGGCAGGTTGCCAGGTGTTCCGTCTAGTGTCTGTTTCGCCAGCCAGGCAAATGCTGCGGCTTCGACCCATTCTGGCTCTAGACCGAGCTCTGAGGTTGTGGAGACATTTTTATTGGGAAGTTCTGAACGAAGGTAACTCATTAATGTCTTGTTTTTTGCTCCACCGCCACAGACAAAGACGGAGGTTGATTCTGAAGCATATTGTTTAATTGCTGTAGCAATGCCACTGGCGGTCAAGTGGCAAAGAGTTGCCTGAACCTCTTCAGGGGAAATGGATGGAAAGGGTTTCAACTGTGCTGCCAGCCAGTTTGGATTAAACAGCTCTCGTCCTGTGCTTTTTGGGGGAGGCTGGTGAAAAAACAACTCAGACATCATTGCGCTTAATAGGGTTGGATTTGGCTGGGCAGAAGCAGCCCAGTTGCCTCCCCTATCAAAGGGAATTCCTTTGTGCTTTTGGCTCCAATAGTCCATTAATAAATTACCAGGCCCGGTGTCGAAACCTGTCACCGGTAGTTCTGGGTTGGCAGGTAAAATAGAGATATTACTGATACCCCCAATATTAACGATAACCCGTGCTTCCCCTGGACTGGAAAAAACGGCTTTATGAAATGCAGGTACTAACGGTGCCCCTTGCCCTCCTGCAGCCATATCCCGGCGTCTAAAATCAGCAACTACTGTAATTTCTGTGGCCTCTGCAATGCTGCTGGGATCGGTTATTTGTAGGGTATAACCTGATTCAGGTATATGACGGATAGTTTGGCCATGACTGCCAATAGCCTTGATTGCTGATGGTCGCTGCTCAGCTAATTCAAGAAGTTCCTCCACTGCCTGTGCTGAAAGCCGAACCAGTGCTTTATCAACAGTGGCTATTCTTTCTATTTCATTATCTCCACGGTTGCAAAGGGCTGAAATCTGTTGACGAAGCGAGTCTGATATGGGCAGCGAGTGACTAGCCAGTAACTTTATGTTGTTTCGTTCAAATGAAATAAGTACGGCATCCATGCCATCAAGGCTGGTACCGGACATTAACCCAATATACTGTTCTGTCATAATTATTTGCTTTTTGAATAAAAAGATTACTTTATTCTAAACCAAATAGGTATGGCGAGTTTGCTGGTGGAAAGAGTACAGATGGTGTTAGCAAGCAAGAGGTAGGAACTTGGGTTATTAGTGCTATGTGAGAGTGGTTACACCACTGGTGTTTTATCAAGCACTCAAAAAATGTTCGAGTGCTTGATGGATTTAACTGTATTTAATTTCTAGCCAATAATGTTTCACTGGCCTGGTCAAGTCTGGCTAACATCCTTTGGCTATGAGCCTTAAAGCGGGCCATTTCCTTTTTAGGGATAGGGGATGCATCTGGCAGTTTGACCGTCATGGGGTTGCGGTGCACGCCATTGACACGAAATTCATAATGCAGGTGGGGACCTGTTGCCCAGCCAGTCTGGCCAACATAGCCGATTACCTGGCCTTGGCGAACTTTTTGGCCTTTTCTCAGGCCTTTGCGAATTTTATTCTGGTGAGCATATACCGTAACTACGTTATTAGGGTGCTGAAGGTAGACGACATTGCCATAACCCCTTTGCCATCCGGCAAATTTGACTCGACCATCCCCCGCGGCTTTTATGGGAGTATTTGTTGAAGCGGCATAATCAACGCCTCGATGGGGGCGTTTGGTTTTGAAAACAGGGTGAAGCCGGTTGGGGTTAAAGCGCGAGCTGATGCGGGTAAAATCAACCGGTGTCCGGATAAAGGCTTTTTTCATACTCTGTCCATTCGGTGAGTAATAACCGGTTTCTCCTTTGCTGTCTGTGTAGCGCACAGCTTTGTACGTTGTTCCTTGGCTAGTAAAGGTGGCTGCTAATATGTTGCCATCTTCAAGTTTTTGGTCATCAAGGTATTTTTCTTCGTAAATCAGGTTAAATGAGTCGCCGCTACGAATATCCTGGACGAAATCAATATCCCAGCCAAAAATGCCTGCCAGTTTCATTGTCAGGTTATCAGAAAGGCCGGCTTTCTGGCTGGCCAGGAAAAGTGAGTTTTCAATCTCTCCGTGGCTGTAAGCTGTTCGTACCTGAGGTTCTAGCCGAACCAGCTCACCTTGGTAACCTTTATCTGTTTTATTAAAGAAAATACTTTGCAGTTTGGATTGTACATAACGGAACTGGGTTAGTTCACCTGCTTTATTGATGCGAAACTCCAGTGTTTCTCCAGGACGAATGCTGGACAGCGTTTTACCTAGTTTGGGAGTATTGGCAATGCTGTATACCACACCGGCATCCAGTCCTTGTTTGCTAAACAGGCTGGAAAGGTTATCACCGGGTTGAATCGTTACGCTTTTCCATAGACCCAGCTCTTCACTGAGGTCCTTGATAACAGTATCAACAGCGGTGACTGTCTTTTCGCTGGGCTGGGCAGATGCTTCTATAAGGGCATTGTTTATAGAAGGCGCCTGGTGAGCATCAATAGCCAAAGGAATTTCTGAGCGTTTGGCTTCAACGGGCTCTGAGGGTAGTAGCGTTGTGAGCCCCAGGATCATGGTAACAACTCCGCTTACCAGAAGCAGGTGTTTATTTGGAAACTGTTTCAGGCGAGCCTGTGTCTTCCTAACGGTGGCGCCTTTTAATTCGGCCTTTTTCATTACACTATATGGGTGGCTGCTTTTAAAATATATATCTATTAATTATAACCCTAAAAACTACATTATTGCTTTTTTTATAGCCATAGGCGATTTAATAATATTTCAAGTGAAGATCTGTTACTACTCCTAACCCACAGATGTTTTTCTACCTATTTATCAATCTATCAATGGCCTGACCTTTGTAATTAATGGATTTTGTTGTATTTTTGGCGGTTTGTTTTTATGCCGTGCTGCCCCAAAATCCTCTATCGGGTGAGAGAGGGCAGGATCAGAACAGTGATTTGCAGGAATGATAAACTGCAAAGCTGTATCTGCAGGCTCGGTTGTTAGTATTGTTACCCGCTATTGATGCAGGATGAGTCCATGTCTGAAAGTCAAAACCCGCTGCTGCAAGATCTCCAGGCCCGCCAGCTTATTGCCCAAACCACTGCAGTAGAGGAGCTGGATACTCACTTGAGTGAACAGTCACGGACACTTTATTGTGGTTTCGACCCGACTGCTGATAGCCTGCATCTTGGGCATTTGGTGCCTTTGCTGGTACTTAAGCGATTCCAGATGGCTGGCCACAAACCGATAGCCTTGGTTGGTGGTGCGACAGGATTGATTGGTGATCCCAGTTTTAAGGCGGCTGAGCGACAGCTGAATACACCGGATATTGTTGCAGGTTGGGCGGATAAAATTCGTAACCAGGTCAGTCAGTTTATTGATTTTGATTGCGGCGATAACTCCGCTATTGTTGCCAACAATTTGGACTGGACCGGCAACCTGAATGTGCTTGAATTCCTGCGTGATGTGGGCAAACACTTTTCTGTTAATGCCATGATCAATAAAGAATCTGTGCAGCAGCGGTTAAACAGGGAAGGCAGTGGTATCTCTTTTACAGAGTTTTCTTACGCACTGTTGCAGGGCATGGATTTTTCCGAACTGAATCGCCGCCACGGTTGTACCCTGCAGGTAGGAGGTAGTGATCAGTGGGGGAATATTGTTGGTGGTATTGATCTGGCCCGCCGCCAGAACCGTGCCCAGACTTTTGGTCTTACAGTGCCATTGGTAACCAAGTCTGATGGCACTAAATTTGGCAAGACCGAGTCCGGTGCGGTATGGCTGGACCCGAAAAAGACATCACCTTATTCCTTCTACCAGTTCTGGATTAACACAGCGGATGCAGATGTTTATAAATTCTTGCGCTACTTCACCTTCCTGAGCATGGAAGACATTCTGGGAATCGAAAAAGCCGATGCTGAAATTCAGGGTCGTAAATCAGCACAGGGTATTTTGGCCCGTGAAGTGACCCGTTTGGTCCATGGTGAAGAGGGGCTGGAGTCTGCTGAACGTATTACTGAAGCGTTATTCTCTGGTGATCTGAACAGCCTTTCAGAAAAAGACCTGGAACAGCTTAAGCTGGATGGCTTGCCCTCAGCAACAGTCAACCGCTCTGAGTTGGAAGGCCAGCCCATGACCCAGCTTTTTGCCGAAGTAGGTATGGTGAAATCTGGTAAGCAAGTGAAGGATGCCTTGGGTCGCAAAGCCGTTCTGTTTAACGGGGAGGCTTATGGCATGGAAGATAATATGAATCTGCCAGCCTGTTTTGCTGTTGATAAGGCGCTTTATGGACGATTTTTCCTGGTGAAGTTGGGTAAGAAGACGCACCATTTGTTTGAGATTGTGTAAATATATCGCTGATAAGGTGGCGACATGATTTATATGTCGTCACTATGGTAGTTTAAACCATCGTTTTAAGCTGTATTTGTTTGGTTATATTGGCCCATTTAGATAGTGTTTATTATGTCTCTTCAGAAAGACTGGTGTCCAAACCTAGCATTTGACCGCACCAATATAAATGGTTTATTGCAAAGGTTTCTAAAAATGCGTCTTCAGTTTTAGCTAGGATAGCAGTACCTGTGCGCAATGCCGCTAGATATAGCTTATTCTCTGGAGTTTCCGTTACTATTGCAATAATACCTATAACCCGCTCTTCTATTTTAATGACAACCATTTTCTTTTCACTAAATGAAGGCAGTTGTTCTTTGATTTTACTTTTTGTTGCTTTCGTGAAATCAGTGAGATGATCTTCTGACGTTGCTAGGGCTCCAACCTCATCTGTTTTAGGGAGTGGTAATGTTAATGCCTCCTTTTCTAATTGAATGAATTCTTTTATTAATGTCATAATGTCAAAAGTTGATGTTGTTAGTTCTGATTTTTTTTGAGGGTTTGATTCAGGATTTTGGGTCAATTCTAGGGTAAATAGTAAAGCATTTTTAATGAAAGCTGTGTTCTCGAACTGGTGGATAATGGAGTCCCATGAGGCAAATGGATAATCACTCTGAGCTACGGCTGGTTCTTCAGGTAATTCTGTTTGTCTCAAGAAAGTGTACATTGTACTTAACATCATAGCTGTCAGAACACGTCCCGTGTTTGTTGTTTCGAATGTTGCTTGTGCTTCACTTTCAACTTCGGTTTTTAAGGATGGATTAAAATCGTTTGAGAATGGGCATATTACCTTTGCCTGGCCATCATCGCCCTTTTGTAGACCTTCAAGTAACTGGTCTTTGATATCAAAAGCTTGTTTTAAAGCTTGGTCGGTTGGCATTTCTTTATCTAACTGTACTCCGGCGCCTATGCTCATGTTGGTAATCAGGGAAAGTGTAGCAACAATAATTATGTTTTTTATATTTAAAAGACTAGGGACTATGGTTTTTTCATTGAATATAGAATGTTGTACTAAAATAGTTCTCATTTTTACTCTCCTATTTATTAATTTTTTTTTTTTGAAGGATGGAAATTAATGGTGTTAATTTTTGACTGATTTAAGGCTTTTTCAGGGTGATAAGCTAAAAACAAAAAGTAGTATGGCAGAAATGGAAATATTCTTTGTACTGCATTTTAATAACTATATTTTTTTTATAAGTATTAGCTCTGGTGGAGTTCACTCTTTGAATTTATAACAGCAATACCTAAAACATTGCATATCCTCAGGCCACTGATTATCCCCTAAACCAGCCTTTCGTTTTAAGTGAGTTAAAAATAAATGAGGATCAGGCAATTGCTCCCATACCTGGGGTAAAAATGTTGCCGAATATTGGCTGCTTTGGATCAATATGCCATCTTTTTGCGGAACCATGGTTGAGACCAGTTCTTCTTCTGTTTTTACCGGCATAAGTTCCATGGGGCTCAGAATAGAAATTTCCACCTTAATATCAGTCAGCTCTTTTTCTGCGACTGGTTGAAAACGGTGGTCGCGGAAAGCACTGGCAAAGGCATTATGAACCACATCTTCAACTAATGGCCGATAGGCTTTCAGTGAGCCAACACAGCCACGCAGCTCACCTAGTTTTTGCAGAGTAACAAAACTGGCCAGGTGTTGCTGAAAAAGCTCCGGCTGGCTTTCCAGCTCAATTTCCGGTGGGGCACTATGGGTACAGCCTTTGGCGATGGTTTGGCGGGCAAGGCGCAGGAGTTCTCGCTGTTGACTCGCGGTAAGGTTCAGTTCCAAAGTTAATACCTCCCTGTGCCACTGGTTTGTTAATTTGTCTGTCTCATATGACTCTTTATTTCATAAAACGCTATTTGTTGCCAGCCAGGAAAATGATCACTGGATAACACAAGCAGCGTAACCCACTACCCTTTTTTTATCCCCTGCGGTATCACCGGAGTTTCTTACATCCAGTGTAATGACTTCCATTCCACGCTGTTGGGCAACTTTCAGCATGCCGTTAAGAGGATAGCAGCCACAGGCCTGTCCGCCAGTGAGGGAGCTGCTTAACTGTTCAATAGCCTTAATGGTTTGCTCATCCCTGTGGCAAGCCTCTTCGTAGCTGTGATAGTGACTGAGATCGGTGCTGATAATAATAAGCGTGCTGTTATCACCCCATAGGGTTTCTATGGTTTCAGCAACCGCATAAGGGGTCGCATCCCCGACGACAATGGGAATTAATTTAAAATGCTCAAGACAGGTTTTTAGAAAAGGAAGTTGTACTTCCAGACTATGCTCTGCAGCGTGGGCATCATCAAGATGATGTACCTGATTGAGTTCAAGTAATTGATTGATCAGTTGGGTATCCAGAGAAATATTACCCAGGGGAGTTGCAAATGATTGGCTGGTGGGCACAGCAAGCCCTTCAAAAGCTACCCGGTGAGAGGGACCTAAAAGTACAACCCGCTTGATGCTGTTTCGCATAGGTTTGAGAAGGCAGTATGCACTGGCCGCAACAGGGCCTGAGTAGATATAACCTGCATGGGGAACAATCAGAACTTTTGGAGAAAGCTTTTTAAAACTGGCTTCACCCAGCATATCATTGATCATAACCTGGAGGTGTTCAGGTGATGCCGGATAAAAAGTGCCGGCAACAGCAGGTTGACGAATCGACATAGTTAATCACTCCCCCAGGATGGAATTAAACTAAAGCTGCTGAAGAGATTCTGAATAAGACAGTATCGGCCAGTTAGCTCTATTCTGGATAATCAGTATGGCTCTTAACCCAGAGAGAGCCGCAGCGGCTAATGGATCTATAATTATAGACAGTGTATTGGATGGACGTATCAGTTTGCATCAGGGAGATATTCAGATGGTATACGGGAACTGTCAGGTGCCGCCAGCCTATCTACCCACTCGTTACTGGCATAGGCTTGATGATGGGCGGTTACAGTGTGATATTTGCCCCAGGGCTTGCAAGTTAAGAGAAGGACAGCAAGGACTATGCTTTGTCAGAGCCCGCCATGATGACCAGATTGTACTGACCAGTTATGGACGCTCCAGTGGTTTTTGCATTGATCCCATTGAGAAAAAACCTCTTAACCATTTTTTGCCCGGTACCCCTGTGCTTTCGTTTGGTACTGCGGGTTGTAATTTGGCTTGTAAATTTTGCCAGAACTGGGATATGAGCAAATCCAGGCAGATGGATACATTGGCTGATCAGGCCATGCCAGAACAGCTGGCATTAGTCGCTAAGAAATTGGGCTGTCGGAGTATGGCATTTACCTATAACGATCCTGTTATTTTTCACGAGTATGCGATTGATGTAGCTGCAGCAGGCCGAGAGATAGGGATTAAATCAGTTGCGGTTAGTGCTGGTTATGTTTGTGATGGTCCCCGTGAAGAGTTTTATCAGTATATGGATGCCGCGAATATTGATCTAAAGGCATTTTCAGAACGGTTTTATAAAAAAATTTGTGGAGGAAGCCTGCAACCAGTATTGGAAACATTAAAGTACCTTAAGCATGAAACGGATGTCTGGTTTGAACTGACTACACTTTTGATTCCAGGAGAAAATGATTCTGATCAAGAGCTGGAGCAAATGACTAATTGGGTGGTTGAGGAACTTGGTCCTGATGTGCCGATGCATTTCACAGCATTTCATCCAGACTGGAAAATGATGGAACATTCTCGTACACCTCCTGCAATATTAACTAAAGCCCGGCAAATAGCTGTTAAAAATGGTGTGCGTTATGCCTACACGGGCAATGTTCATGATAGCCAGGGTGGAAGTACCTGGTGTCATAATTGTAATGCACTGCTTATTGAACGGGATTGGTATCGGTTAGGTTTGTGGCAATTAACAGAAAATGCCTGTGTTCATTGTGGAGAGCATGTGGCAGGTGTCTTTGAAATAGAGCCAGGAGATTGGGGTAGTAAAAGAATACCGGTTCGAATGAAAAACTAACTTTGGTTTTGTCTTGTAACTATTCAGCCTCCTCAGATTAATCTGGATTTTTCGCGAATTTATGTCATTTTGATATAAACCCTTTTCCAGAAGTTTTCATGACTCAGTTTACTCCCGAAACACAGGCCATTATCTTGCTTCTCGCTGCTGTAGGTGAGCTGGAGTCGAAGGTTTTGAGTCTTGAGGATGAAAACAAGGAGCTTGCTGATAAGCTCAAGATGAATAGTCGTAATAGCAGCAAGCCACCGTCTACAGATGGTTACAATAAGCCCTCATCATCCAAAAACTCAAATGCTGACAGTGAGAATGAGGAAAATCCTGAGTGTGATAGAGAAGATTACAAACCCAATCCCAAAAGCCTGAGGCAAAAGTCAAATAACAGGCCCGGTGGTCAACACGGTCATAAAGGCTCTACGCTGGAGCAAACTGAGGAACCAGACCATATCCGGCATCACTCGGTTAAAAACTGCGTACTTTGCCATCAGTCGCTTCTTTCTATCAAAGTAACCGACGTTGTTGAACGTCAGGTATTTGATCCAGGACGTTTTGGCCGTTTCGAAGTAACGGCGCATGTGGCTGAAGTCAAAGAATGCCCATGCGGACATGCTAATCAAGCATGCTTTCCTAAGGGTGTTGACTCGTATGTGCAGTATGGTCCGGTCACTCAAGCACTGGCTGTTTATCTGTATCAATACCAGTTAATGCCGTACAAGCGCATTTCACAATTCTTTTTCGATATTTTTGGTCTTGAAGTTAGTCCCGGTTCAATCTGTACTTTTCAGGCAAATGCCTACGACCGTCTGGCTAGCACAGAGGCAGCAATTGCTAACGCCTTAAAAAAAGTGCCAGTTGCAGGTGCTGACGAAACAGGCATGAGAGTGAAGGGCTCTTTATGGTGGCTGCATGTCGTTCGTTCCGAGGAGTGGACATACTACCACCTTGACCCCAGTAAAGGTCATGAAGCTATTGAGGCAATGGGAGTGTTACTGGTATTTGCCGGTATACTTGTGCATGACCATTATAAAGTCTACTTTCGCTACGCAGCCATCCATGTGCTCTGTAACGCCCATCACTTAAGGGAGTTGCAGGGGGTTGTTGACAGAGATTGCAATTATCTTGCAGCCCGGCTTCAACGCTTGTTAAGGCTGGCTTGCCATCTTAGGAAAGGGTTCAAAAAGCTTGGCATGAAGGCTATGCCGGAAATTATCCGCAAGCGTATCGACTCGCTTTTCGAGCGTACTGCTAAAAAAGCACAGCTCGAAGAAGCCGAGTACATGGAGCGACGACGTCAACGCCTTGGAGAGGATAAAGTCAGAAACACCAAAGCCTTTAACCTCTTCAAGCGACTGGTGGAGTTTAAAGAAGAAACCTTGAGATTCATGACTGATTTTGACATCCCCTTCGATAATAACGGCAGTGAGCAGGATGTTCGCAACGGCAAGGTAAAGCAGAAAATATCTGGCTGTTTCAGAAGTGAAAAAGGGGCTAAATGGTACTGCCGGATACGGAGTTATGTTTCATCGGCGAGAAAGCAGGGTGAGAATGTTTTCGAAGCCCTGCTTATAGCTATGAAGAATTACGACAACCTTCCTTTACTGGGTGCTGAATAGTTACTTTGTCTTTAGTAAGATGTAATTCATATAACTACGATTATGAATGACTGTGTTATTTTGAGAAAAATTAATTTTGTATTAAATTGATATCTTAACTGAAAACTCTAGTTTTAATTGGGGTTATTTGGATAACCTGTTTTTATCGACTACTTTTTTGTGATGGATATTTATCAGCCTGGGTATTTTTAATCAGCCAGATAACCATTATGGGGAGTAGTTGTGAAAAAAAGGTTCTTCGGCAATCATGTTCTTTCTATTGTGTTATGCATGGAAGCTATTACGCTTTGTTATTCTGGTTCAGTTTTAGCTGTAATTAATGTTTCTGTTCCTCCACAAAATACCCCAGCTCCAGCTTCGCGTAATCTAAAAATTAATGATGAAAATATTATTGTATATAGAGGGGCTGATGGCAGGGAATTTGTTCAAATAGAGGGGCGTGAGGGGGTTTTTCCAATTGAAGAATTATCTCGTG
The DNA here is from genome assembly GCA_965224475.1 of Endozoicomonadaceae bacterium. Taxonomy (GTDB): domain Bacteria; phylum Pseudomonadota; class Gammaproteobacteria; order Pseudomonadales; family Endozoicomonadaceae; genus Endonucleibacter. Next base: position 60,989 of record CBDCZK010000012.1, read on the forward strand.
TGAGTACCAAAATTTCCTCAGCAAAAGCTCCACACCCAGCTATATCAGATCGAATGATTATCAACACAGCTATGGATGCATACTCGGCTTTCACGTATGAGACACTTAGCATTCTTAATGGTCGTAGGGCTCAAGCTGCTTTAGGTGGAGCACAGGCAAATCTATTGCAAACAACTCATCCGGCACGATTAATGGCATCCATTGATGAAGGTCAGGTGGAACAACAGTCTGATGACGATGAGGGCTATTTGACGCGCACTGCGAATATGATAACCAATACTCCCTGGTTTTCAGTGTTTCAGGTATATGGACACTTTTCCAGCCAGGATAAAGACGACAATGCAGCAGGTTATAAAGCCAGTGGATATGGGCTGCAAGGTGCGCTTTTGGGAACTGCCGGGGAACAATGGTTGTTTGGAGTATATCTAGCCTGGCAAAGCCTGAATGCAGAGGTAAGAAATGCAGAAGGTGAGATTGATGTAGGGACTATGCGAGTAGGACCAACCCTGGCTTGGTCTGATGGCTCCTGGAGTCTTCAGGGGTTGATAACATACAACTGGAATAATATTGATAATAAATACGGTGGTAGTAAGTCTGACTATAAAAGCAATCAGTGGGATGGTTATGTGCGGGGAGGGTATGACTTTGATCTTTCTGGCCTGACACCAGGCTTAATGTTTACGCCAGAGGCCCATTTTATGTATGCACGCCAAACCCGCGATAATACCAAGTCTTCCTGGCTGGGCAGCCAGAAAAGTGCAACATCCAGTGGTTGGGTGAGCCGTTTGGGTGGGATGCTGAGTTATGATCGTTTTGAGATTCAGCAGCCAGTAGAGCTCAGGCTTGCTGCAGGTTGGCAGCATAATGATTTTAAAACAGCTGATTTGGAAGCCAGCAAGGTTGGAAAACAGGATTGTAATTATAAAGATCAAAATAGTATGTATTACTCCGCTGGAGTGGATACATTGTTAAATGATCAGTTTAACCTCAATATTTCATATGCTGGCAACTGGTCCAGCAAGTCTTATAACCATTTTATTCAAGCTGCGGTGGAATTCAGATTTTAAGTCTGTTTGCTGAAGTAATGATGGTCTTTTTTCATATAGTCGAGAGAAATTTGGCTGGCATGGCTTCAACATGTTCTTGCCGATATACTTCCTTCGTCGTTGGAGTGGCCTGGAAAATCTTTAACAGCATGATGTTTTGGGTAGCTTCTCAGTTTAGGGATTCTGTTGTATGGAGGGGAGCGGTTGGAACCTGTATTAACTCTGGAGTTGGCATTCATTCTGTTTTCTGTTGCTTTGGCAGCGGGGTTGGTTGACTCCATTGCTGGTGGTGGAGGGCTTATCGGTGTGCCAGCTCTGCTTGCTGTAGGGCTTTCACCAGCTCAAGCACTGGCAACGAATAAACTGCAAGGCACAGGAGGCTCTCTTTCAGCCAGTATTTATTTCATTTCCAGGGGGATGGTTAACCTGCAAGAAATGAAATTAGCCATTCTGTTGACTTTTTTAGGTAGTGCTGCGGGGACACTGCTGGTGCAAACTATCGATGCCAGTATACTGAACCAGCTAATTCCATTTTTACTTTTGGGGATTGCCTGCTATTTTTTATTTTCCCCGAAAATAGGGGGTATGGACACCCGCCAGCGGATGAGCCTGCCTCTGTTTTCGTGTTCAGCCGCTTGGATCATCGGGTTCTATGATGGTTTTTTTGGACCAGGTACAGGGTCTTTTTTTACTATCGCTTTTGTCAGTTTACTGGGCTTATCGTTAACTAAAGCGACAGCTCACACTAAAGTACTAAACTGCACCAGCAATATTGCCTCGTTATTATTTTTTATCCTTGGTGGTAAAGTCGTTTGGGGGATAGGTCTGATTATGATGGCTGGTCAGTTTATTGGTGCCAGATTGGGATCTAGGGTGGTTATGGCTCGAGGACAGCAGGTCATTCGCCCTATGATTGTCATTGTTTCTCTGGCTATGACAGCCAAGCTACTATGGAGTAATTACGGGTATCTGATTACTGGTGGATAACTGTGTAATTTGAACGCAGAATGGCTATGGAAAATAATCTACATGAATAATCTGAAATGAATAGTAGTGTGCCCAGTCTGGCAGCAGGAGCGGCCTATCTAGCCAGTATTGTTTTGTTTGCCATTATGGTGATTATGAAACGTCGCCCTGTGGGGGTTTCCCTGGCATGGCTGGTATTGCTATTTGCACTGCCTATTGCCGGTTTCGTTTGCTATCTGTTATTCGGCTCCAGACGACTGGGATCTCGTCGGCTTAAGCGCTCAAAACAGCTTTATCCGGACTATGAACAGTGGTCCAGCCATCTTTCCAGAGTCATCAGTGATAGTAGCCCTGAATTAAAAAACTGCCCGGAAACCAGGCACAAAGGTATTTATCAGCTGGCTGAGCATACCATGGCAATACCGGCTTTGCCGGGCAATAGATTACAGCTTTACCACGAATCAGATGAGATTATTGCTGGTCTGATATCAGATATTACTAATGCACACCGCAGTATTGTTCTTGAATTTTATATTTGGGAGCCAGAGGGGCGGCTTTTAGAGTTGGCAGAGGCCATTATCCAGGCAGCCAAAAGAGGTGTTCATTGCCTAGTTATGCTGGATGCGGTGGGGAGTGGTGATTTTTTAAAAGGTTCTTGGGCGAAGCGTTTTAAAGCAGCTGGAATTAGTGTTACGACTTCTATGCCAGTAGGGCCTTTGCGGATGCTTGTCGAACGCATTGATATCAGGAATCATCGAAAAATTCTGGTCATTGATGATGAAATTGCCTGGACTGGTAGTTTTAATCTGGTAGATCCGAAGTTTTTTAAACAAGATGCCCGGGTTGGACAGTGGGTTGATGCCATGGTGCGTATTGAGGGGGTGGCAGCCCATGTCCTCGGTGCTATTGTGCAGTGGGATCAAGCTATAGAGACTGGCAGAGGGCATCCTTCATTTAACAGGGCTTATGAAATACCCGCGCATTTTGTGAATCTTGAATCCATGGCAGATATTCATGTGCTGCCATCTGGTCCAGGGGTTGACAGAGAGTTATTGCATCAGGTTTTGTTGGCGGCAATTTATGAAAGTAAGGAAGAGCTTCTGATATCGACACCTTATTTTATTCCTGATGAAGCGTTGGTAACTGCGTTGAAATCCGCCGCTATGCGTGGAGTCAGTGTTAAATTGCTGCTACCTGAAAAAAATGATTCAAAAATGGTGCATCATGCAAGTCGAGCCTACTATGAAGAGCTTTTAATCAGTGGTGTAGAAATTCACCAATTTCGAGGAGGCTTGCTACACACCAAATGTGCTTTGGTTGATCGCTCTACCATTCTGTTTGGAACAGTCAATCTGGACATGCGCAGTGTATGGCTAAATTTTGAAGTCACTCTGGTTATTTATGATGAAGCCTTTGGCCAGACCATTGCGGTATTAATGGAAGATTATCTGATGCAGGCTGAACTGGTAGATTTGATAGAATGGCAACAGCGCCCGTTTCGTCGCAAGTTGTTGGAGAATACCATGCAACTGCTTAGCCCTCTTCTATAGTTAGAATGCCTCTAGGGGGATCAATCTGTTCGGCCACACTGTAAATTTGCGGGCAGGGCTATATCGATCATTTTAGGTTTTGATAGATTCAGGTTGTTCATAATTTCACAGTACTCTTTTGAGCTGTTCACCTGAAGACGGGGATTGTATTGTTTTTCCTCACCTATGGTACTGGTTGTCCAGCCTTTATAGTCATGGGCTGGGTAGACACAGGTGTCATCTGGTAGCTTAAGTAGTTTTTTAAAAAGGCTGCTGTATTGAGCTATGGGAATCTCCTTGCTGAAAATCTGTACGGCCCCTGTTCCCCTGATTAATAAAGTATCGCCAGTAAAAAGCCAGCTTTTATTGGCTGTTTGGCAATAGTAGCAATATGAGTCTTTGGTATGGCCTGGTGTATGAATTGCCTTCAGGTGGTACTGGCCAAAGTGAATAGAATCGCCCTCGGTTATGTATCTTGAAATACCCTTAGCTAATGATTCTTTGCCTTGAATAATTTGAGAGCCAGTTATTTCTGCCAAATCCGAGGCTGCGGTAATATGGTCTGCATGGGTATGTGTCTCCACTGTTGCTAACAGATCAAGATGTAATTCTTCCAATAAGCGCAGGTAAGTGCTGATTTGGCTTTGAACAGGGTCAATGATAATAGCAGCCTTGCTGATTTTATCCGCTAGCAGGTAAGTATAGGTACAGGTTTCAGAGTCAATCAGCTGTCTAAAGAGCATACCTCGCACCTCTATTATTCATACTCAATAATACGATCAACTTTCATACTATAAAGCGCATCTGAAAACTTTGAGGTGTTTTTTTTCAACTATTAAGGTTCCAAATGCCCAATAAGGAGTGTAACCCGCTTCGGTTACTTTCATCCCTTTTTTATAGGATATATAAACGATCTGGTTGGGTGGTGGTGGAGGAACGTGAATACAGGCACCGACTGTGGGTACCAGAAGCAGCTCTGTTGCCATCTGGTTTTTATCCATATTCAGGGGCACGAGGTATCCTGGCAGTTTGCCGTAGACATTATTTATATCCGTGACTGTTTGCTGGCCCAGTTTATCGAGATAGGCGATCACTTCATCGTGTTTCATTTTACCAGCATGGTAACGATCCACCACTTTTTGGTCAGGGGGGGGGCATCAGATCATCCCAACTGATTTCTCTGATTATTGACTGTTTAGCTGTAGGGGCAATTGGTACAGTTTTTGACTGTTTAGCAGGGGCTGATT
>CBDCZK010000013.1:0-2500 GCA_965224475.1 Endozoicomonadaceae bacterium
AAAACTTCAGCAACTCTTGTGTTCCAAGGTGTCCAGCTTCATTCAATGCTCACTGTAAGCTATCTTCGAGACTCAGCATATTGTCAGATTCAATAGATACTTCAATTTGCAGCACAATCATTTTTGGTTGATGGGCAAGGATAGGGGCGGACATGGCGGCAAGTTACTACTATGAAACATTGTCTTCATAATAGTCATGATTGGGGTTTGGGTTTGCTTCAATCAATCATTCAGAGAGAGCGCCCCATTCAAGTATCTCCTGATTGAAAGCTACAGTATGAAAAAGGAAAGCATCGAATTGAAGGTGGGGGAAAGTATCGCTTACTAAAACACTATTACCCTCGCCATCTTAAAATGGCGAAAATGTTATAATTTTTCGCCTGAAGTTGGAGTGCCCTTCCGGGACTGATTGACTTTTTCTCAAAGGTTTAATCTGTTCTAAATTCAACTCATCAAGCTCTTTTGAGTTTATGCTTCAAGCGCCATGACGCATTGTATTAAATGCCAACCGTCGAGACAGTTCAAGAGCTGATACCTCATTTTTAGTCTGGGTCATAAAGTACATGTCTAGGAACCAGATCGTAAAAGGGAGCTTTGTAGCCTCGATAATCGTTCCAGTGGTTAATGATGTTTGGTGGTGACACCAGTTACACTGGTACAACTCTCGGTTTTTTAGAACACAGTGATCCACACAGCCATAGAAAGGCCACTTGAACCCGTCGGGCCTGCGCCATTTGAAGAAAGCGTTACGGCATTGTTCTTCTGTATCGTATTAAGCCAAAAACTGTCTCAGGCTAAACCTCTTCTGAAGCTAGATTTTGTTTTTAGCCATGATGACACCTCACTTAAATCAAAAACCAGTGTCGTTAGTTTGGTAGGTGGTAAGCAGGTGAATGTTTATGCATTCTGATCTATACCTTTCCATGAGCTATAGAGTCAATAGTTAGGTGCTGCTGTGAAAAAATTAATACATAGTTATTTCTTTATTTTATTTTTTTTTATTCGGTATGCTGCTTGGGAGGATCGCTTGAAGATGATCTTGGCATAGAGCACGTAACTGAAGAGTCTGAAAAGATTTCAGAATCCGTAGAGCAGGTCAAGGAAAGCATCTGGAGTGGCATATGTTCGGCAGCATCATGGTTTGGTATTGGGGCAATAGCTTTCGGTTGGCTTAGTTCTAGCGGGGCTACTATGAATAATTTGGATCCGGTGAGATATGACTTTTTAAGTAACAACGGTCTAAATCCGAATAATGCTACTCTTACGCTTGCTAATAATGAGGAAGTTCACGATCTTTTTTACGAGCAGCTTTTTGTTATGGGGTATATCGGTCGCTTTGCCTTCAGGTACTTCGCTTCTCTCTACAATACACCGAACAATGCAGCGCACGCTCATAGTTTGACTTCCGATGTTGCAAACGTGGTAAACCTTTGTAAACAAATAACATCTACTGGAGAAGTGAAAGAAACGATTCTTGACATGCGTAATGCAAGAATTTTGTTGGATTTTGTGAGTCTTGGCACAGCTGCTTGGCTGGGTTACGGGTTTACAAAGCCGGATTACACACAGGCATTAAGGCTTGCAAAATTTACAGGTCTTCCTATTGAACTGTGGTGGTTTGGTGCTGGTGTTTCAGGTGCCTGTGTGTGGAAGGGCGTCACTGACTCTTTTTCAGATGTCGTTACTCAAGGTGTCCTTCCTAGCTTTTCTTCAGGTAAGAAGAATAAATACCTTAAAAGTGTCGGTTTGGAGCAGCTCGATGAAGAAGAGCTAAGGATTTATACTGGACGAAAAATATTCGAAGGTGTCATTGGAATCGTAGTGATCGTCGTTTCTTATGGCTCTAGTGCATTCTATACGTTGTATAGGTATCAGGGAATGCTATTGGCACCACAGGCATCATTAAGCGCGCTGGCAGAGGATAACAATATAACAGTCTTAGGGCTGATTGCTAACAGTCATATGCCTGGTTATGAAGTACCTGCGGTACAGCCTGCTGAGGCTGAGTTTTTGAATGACTTGGCTAATCAGGCGACGCCAGAACTATTTTTTTTAGGGCAATTAGGTCTAGGCTTTGTTTTGTGGGGTTGTGGTAAGTTATATTCCTGCTTTAAGCAATGTTGCACAGATAAAAACGAAACGTTTGAATGGCCAGATCCTGATAAGTCTCCAACTTTCTGGTATGTATCTTTGAGAAAACCAACAGATGAAGAAAAAGCAAGGCGTTGTTGCCTATTAAAGTATATTCCTGTTGTGTTCAATTCTGCACCTGATGATTTTACACCAACTGAAAGAAGGATGGCTGTGGTCTCGTCAGTTATGTTGGTCTTATTTGTCCCTTTTGTTGCGATGTATACAAGGAATTTAGGTAATCAGGATACTCAGGATGCATTAGCCGTTATGAAGGCTAATCCATTGGTAGCCTGGGTTGCGCTCATGGCTCCCATGCTCAGTGGTTATGCACTGGGAACTATAAAGTCAGCGATTAGCTGGCAAAGGT
>CBDCZK010000013.1:7500-30023 GCA_965224475.1 Endozoicomonadaceae bacterium
AGGCGAAGCTCTTGATCGAAGCCCCGGTAAACGGCGGCCGTAACTATAACGGTCCTAAGGTAGCGAAATTCCTTGTCGGGTAAGTTCCGACCTGCACGAATGGCGTAACGATGGCCACGCTGTCTCCACCCGAGACTCAGTGAAATTGAAATCGCTGTTAAGATGCAGTGTATCCGCGGCTAGACGGAAAGACCCCGTGAACCTTTACTATAGCTTCACAGTGGATCTTGATGTTGCTTGTGTAGGATAGGTGGGAGGCTTTGAAACGTGGACGCCAGTCTGCGTGGAGCCAACCTTGAAATACCACCCTGGCAATATTGAGGTTCTAACCCAGGTCCCTTATCGGGATCGGGGACATTGTGTGGTGGGTAGTTTGACTGGGGCGGTCTCCTCCCAAAGAGTAACGGAGGAGCACGAAGGTGCGCTAAGTACGGTCGGACATCGTACGGTTAGTGTAAAGGCACAAGCGCGCTTGACTGCGAGACGTACATGTCGAGCAGGTACGAAAGTAGGTCTTAGTGATCCGGTGGTTCTGTATGGAAGGGCCATCGCTCAACGGATAAAAGGTACTCCGGGGATAACAGGCTGATACCGCCCAAGAGTTCACATCGACGGCGGTGTTTGGCACCTCGATGTCGGCTCATCACATCCTGGGGCTGAAGCCGGTCCCAAGGGTATGGCTGTTCGCCATTTAAAGTGGTACGCGAGCTGGGTTTAGAACGTCGTGAGACAGTTCGGTCCCTATCTGCCGTGGACGTTGGAAGTTTGAGGAGAGCTGCTCCTAGTACGAGAGGACCGGAGTGGACGAACCACTGGTGTTCGGGTTGTGTCGCCAGACGCATTGCCCGGTAGCTATGTTCGGACGGGATAACCGCTGAAAGCATCTAAGCGGGAAGCCCCCTTCAAGATGAGACTTCCCTGGGCCCTAGAGGCCCCTGAAGAGCCGTTAAAGACTATGACGTTGATAGGCTGGGTGTGTAAGCGTTGTGAGGCGTTGAGCTAACCAGTACTAATGACTCGTGCGGCTTGACCATATAACGCCAAAGCGATTTACTGACAATGTTCCAGACATTGTTCAGCACTTCCTCCATCCCTGGAGGTCGTAGCCATACGCAAAGTAGAGTGTAAAGCAAGAAGCAAGCTTAAAACCGGATTCCAGGCAGAAGAGACATCTTCTGTAACAGTTTCGCCTGGCGACCATAGAATGTTGGAACCACCTGATCCCATCCCGAACTCAGCAGTGAAACGACGTATCGCCGATGGTAGTGTGGGGTTTCCCCATGTGAGAGTAGGTCATCGCCAGGCATTGATTAGAAAACCCTGATAGCATCGCTATCAGGGTTTTTGTTATGTGATGAAAAAAATAATCTTGCCAATCCCTCTCATTTCCAGACTCTCGCTTGAGAATGGGGACTGCCTCATACTGTTTAAATACTGTGCTGATAGAAACATCCGTATGCATTCCCAACGGGGACGCTGGGAATAAGAAGCAACTTTTTTATGCAGCCTTGGCTTTTTTTAGTCTTTTTAGAGCAAGTCTAATGTCCAGCTCAAGATCTTCAGGTTGGGTTTGGGGAGAGTAGCGTTCCACTTTGTTTTGTTGGTTGTTAGTGATAAGGAATTTAGTGAAGTTCCATTTGATTCGTTTGGATCCAAGCAGGCCAGGTGCTACTTTTTGAAGCTCCTTGAATAATGGTGCAGCATTGTTGCCATTGACATCAACTTTTGCAAAAACAGGAAAGGTTACGCCGTAATTTTTTTCACAAAATGCCCCAATTTCACTGCTATTACCAGGCTCTTGATGACCGAACTGATTGCATGGAAAAGCTAGTATAACGAGTCCTTCGTTCTTATACCTTTGGTAGAGCGCTTCAAGCCCCTTGTACTGATCGGTAAAACCACACTTACTGGCAGTATTAACAATTAATACAACCTTATCCTGATACTCCCCTAAAGCCTGTAGTTTGCCGTTTAGTAATGGCATTTCATAATCTTGTAGGTTCATCGAACCCTCCTTTGGAATTATTATCAAAATGATAAGAGCGACGATAACATGCATACGACATTAGGCAAATTTTGGTAACTATTCAGCACCCAGTAAAGGAAGGTTGTCGTAATTCTTCATAGCTATAAGCAGGGCTTCGAAAACATTCTCACCCTGCTTTCTCGCCGATGAAACATAACTCCGTATCCGGCAGTACCATTTAGCCCCTTTTTCACTTCTGAAACAGCCAGATATTTTCTGCTTTACCTTGCCGTTGCGAACATCCTGCTCACTGCCGTTATTATCGAAGGGGATGTCAAAATCAGTCATGAATCTCAAGGTTTCTTCTTTAAACTCCACCAGTCGCTTGAAGAGGTTAAAGGCTTTGGTGTTTCTGACTTTATCCTCTCCAAGGCGTTGACGTCGTCGCTCCATGTACTCGGCTTCTTCGAGCTGTGCTTTTTTAGCAGTACGCTCGAAAAGCGAGTCGATACGCTTGCGGATAATTTCCGGCATAGCCTTCATGCCAAGCTTTTTGAACCCTTTCCTAAGATGGCAAGCCAGCCTTAACAAGCGTTGAAGCCGGGCTGCAAGATAATTGCAATCTCTGTCAACAACCCCCTGCAACTCCCTTAAGTGATGGGCGTTACAGAGCACATGGATGGCTGCGTAGCGAAAGTAGACTTTATAATGGTCATGCACAAGTATACCGGCAAATACCAGTAACACTCCCATTGCCTCAATAGCTTCATGACCTTTACTGGGGTCAAGGTGGTAGTATGTCCACTCCTCGGAACGAACGACATGCAGCCACCATAAAGAGCCCTTCACTCTCATGCCTGTTTCGTCAGCACCTGCAACTGGCACTTTTTTTAAGGCGTTAGCAATTGCTGCCTCTGTGCTAGCCAGACGGTCGTAGGCATTTGCCTGAAAAGTACAGATTGAACCGGGACTAACTTCAAGACCAAAAATATCGAAAAAGAATTGTGAAATGCGCTTGTACGGCATTAACTGGTATTGATACAGATAAACAGCCAGTGCTTGAGTGACCGGACCATACTGCACATACGAGTCAACACCCTTAGGAAAGCATGCTTGATTAGCATGTCCGCATGGGCATTCTTTGACTTCAGCCACATGCGCCGTTACTTCGAAACGGCCAAAACGTCCTGGATCAAATACCTGACGTTCAACAACGTCGGTTACTTTGATAGAAAGAAGCGACTGATGGCAAAGTACGCAGTTTTTAACCGAGTGATGCCGGATATGGTCTGGTTCCTCAGTTTGCTCCAGCGTAGAGCCTTTATGACCGTGTTGACCACCGGGCCTGTTATTTGACTTTTGCCTCAGGCTTTTGGGATTGGGTTTGTAATCTTCTCTATCACACTCAGGATTTTCCTCATTCTCACTGTCAGCATTTGAGTTTTTGGATGATGAGGGCTTATTGTAACCATCTGTAGACGGTGGCTTGCTGCTATTACGACTATTCATCTTGAGCTTATCAGCAAGCTCCTTGTTTTCATCCTCAAGACTCAAAACCTTCGACTCCAGCTCACCTACAGCAGCGAGAAGCAAGATAATGGCCTGTGTTTCGGGAGTAAACTGAGTCATGAAAACTTCTGGAAAAGGGTTTATATCAAAATGACATAAATTCGCGAAAAATCCAGATTAATCTGAGGAGGCTGAATAGTTACAAATTTTGTTTTTGTCTGATTGATATTTGACCTTTTTTGGGTAAGTAACATCTATGCACTTCTATTATGTGAGTTTTTTATTTTCTTGATTTGTGACTTTCAAGGGTGATTCTTGCTTCTGGAACTCTTTTGCTTATACGGTTATCTTTTTTATAAGGATTCAGGTAAAGCAGTGTCAAAGGAAAAACTGGATGATAAAGATTGGTATTTTATTATGTGACGAACACTATCCAGAAGCTGTTGAGCGTTATGGTACTTATGATGTTGATTTTAAAAATATGTTGGGGGGAGATCAGGAAATAGATTGGCATTACCGTATTTGGCGATGCTATGAAGGGGGATTTCCTGATTCAGTGAAAGACTGTGATGCCTGGATTATAAGTGGGAGTCAGTGGGGAGCATATGATCCTGAACCATGGATAAAGGATTTGAAATGCTTTATTCGGAGATTGGATCAGGCTGGTTCCAGGGTATTAGGAGTATGTTTTGGGCATCAAGTTATTCATTCTGCACTTGGTGGACAGGTTAAAAAGGCTGAACAAGGTTGGGGTTTAGGTGCTTATCCAATAGAGCTCTACGCAAATTTAGGTTCGATTCCTTCCGGGACGAGTTTGAGGCTGCTTGCAATGCATCAAGATCAGGTGATAGCTATGGCTGATGGGTTTGCTTTGATTGGAGGTGCTGGGTTCTGTCCTCATGCTATAACAAGGAAAAGTTCTAATATTTTAACATTTCAGGCTCATCCTGAGTTTGAAGATGGATTTTATAGGGGTCTTTGTGAGCATATTCGAGGAAAAGCTGATGACGATGCTATCGATTATGCAATAAGCCAGCTTGGAAAACCTGATGATAGAGAGTTAGTCAGGCAGTTTATTCGAGACTTTATGAAGTCTGGAAATTGTGGCTAATTTTGTAGTGTTTAGTAGTAACATTCGATTTATCTTAAAAAATCTAATAATACTGGATATGCATGGTTTTATATCTTGGTTTTATGTTTTTTGGCAGTGTTAATCATTGTTTTTTGTTTTCTGTACAGATGATAGTATTTTATTTTAATTGCTGCGTTAACTACTTGTTGCCAGATTTTTTGCTGACCTATACATTCGCGCCAATTCTATAAGCATGGCTTGTATAAAAAGCACCTACAGTAGTCTTGCAGATAGTTGGTTCTACTGTAAGATAGCTTCTTCTAGAAGAGGGCTTTTTGTAGGTTGTTGGCTATCTGGGTTGCAGGGTTTCCAATTAATAAAAGTATTTAAGGAAAGTTCTTGCCAGAGGCTGCTATTTGTTCTTGCTTCTAGGTTACTCAGAGCTATTTTCGCACTTTGAAGGTTGCTGTATCTTCATAAAACACTTGCTTGCAGGTGTCGTTCTGATATCTGGAAAATAGCAGAAGACTATTTAGGGACTCGACGTTTACTTATTGAAGATACTTCAGACTGAGTGAGCCACCTTGGTTTTTTATTGATAACTAAAGTGGTGTTTTACAATAGTTTAAGTGTTTTCAAAAAGAGAATAACCGAGAGTATTTTATTTAATAAGGCTTTATTAACTGAATCAGGCTTATGCTTGTTTTCAGGGTCGTTGTTTCGCCTGCATTTTTTTATTGAGATTGAAAGAAATGAAGCAACAAGGGTTTTTCCAGGTGCTTTTTGTGCTGGTTGTATTAACTGCTTGTGGGCAGTTGACTAATACTATTTATGTGCCTGCTATGTCGCAGATGGCAGTAGACCTTGCTGTAGAGCCGATACGAATTCAGGCCGTTATGGCCATGTATTTAATTCCCTATGGTTTTTCACAGTTTTTCTATGGGCCATTATCTGATCGCTATGGACGTAAGCCTTTAATGTTGATCGGCTTGGCAATTTTTATTGCCGGTTCATTAATTGCGAGTCTCGCAACAAGTTTTGAATTACTTCTTCTTGGTAGTTTTATCCAGGGCTTGGGAACGGGAGTGGGTGGAGTTATGTCCCGAACCGTGATGCGAGATCTGTATAGTGGTTTAAATTTACAGAGAGCGAATAGCTACATCAGTATGGCACTGATTTTTTCACCTCTGGTTGCTCCCATGATCGGCGGGATTCTTGGATCAGTATTTGGATGGCAGGCCTGTTTTTGGTTTTTGACTGGTTTTGGGCTGTTGGTTTGGCTGGTCGTTCTTATTGGCTTTAAGGAAACCCATGAAAATAGAGGTCAGTCCCGAATGGGTGCCATGGCGAGCTATAAATATGTGCTCAGCAATGGCCAATTTAATGGCTTTATGATCACGCTGGTAGCCACCTTTGCAGGTGTGGCAGTGTTTGAGGCAGCTGCAGGTGTATTATTTGGTGATTTAATGGGACTTGATCCCAAGCTGATTAGTATTCTGTTTGTATTGCCCATTCCAGGCTACTTGCTTGGATCATGGCTTGCAGGGCGATTGGCCAAGAAGCAAGGGCTTGAGAGTATAATTGGTTTGGGCATTGGGATGCTTATCCTTGGGTCTTTAAGTATGCTGGTTGCAGGTCTAATGGGTTACTTGAATATTTTTGTAGTGTTAGTGCCCGCGACTATCTACTTTCTGGGTGGTGGTTTGGTGTTTCCCACAGCAACAACAGCTGCTCTGGAACCTATGCCAAATAATGCAGGGGTTGCAGGTGCTGTTCTGGGTGGAATGCAGAATCTTGGTGCAGGTGTTGTTACGCTAGTATCCTCCAGTATACCAATGCAAAGTCAGGTACCTTTAGCTGGAATCCTTTGCATTTTGACCTTGCTAATTATCATGATTTTCCGTCTCCAGCTGTCTCCAGCTGCCAGTCGTGCCACAGCAGGTTAATTTTATCTGACAGAGCGAACTTATCGCTCTGTCAGTTTTTTATCCCTTTTTTCGCACGGCTTGTTCATCTTTTTTTAGCCTGATTTCTGATAAACCTTCATAAAGTTGCCTTTTGTCTGCTTCCGTTAGCTGAGTTGTTGAAATACTGTTAATAAACTCATTGAGTGCAGTACGTGAGAAAGTTTTGCCACTGCTTAAATAACGTTGGACTGTTATCAATATTTCATTACCGAGTTCAATTAACGCAGGCCTTATTTCTGCCTTTAGATCACTGGGTTGGTAGTTGCTAGGTAATGGCACTGATAACCAGTCTGCACGGTAACGATATTGTATGGCCTTGGCTGCATTTATTTGAGCTTCGAAAAAGTGCATAACACTGGAGGGATCAAGGCCTAGCTTTTCAGCTTGAACTTTTGATTTCTCGAGGACAACAGCTTCTCTGGCAATGTCTTCTATTGCTTCATGATTAAGCGCTTTGTAAGCTGCTACATCTTTCATATAGCTCAGACGTTTATCTATGAGACTAAAAATAGTCGAGGCTTCCTGGCTAGCTTTTGCTGAAAGAGGCAGCAAAACTAAAATATAGGCAGCTATAAATGAGGAAAAAAAATATTTTGTAATTTTTGAGGGTGAAAATGCGTGGTTCTGATATCTGGTATGGGTTGGTTTATACACTGTAGTTACAACCTTTTATTAGATTTGGGGGCTGAATTATACTGGCTGGTTTTATTAACTGTAGAGTTTTTTCATTGAGCTCACTCGGAAAGCTGTTTGGACTAGTCTAGTCAATAAGACAATGCCACTCTCAATCATAGCAGAGTGGCATTTGGATATTATTAATGGTTGTACACCAATAATGATTTGGTTCGAAAAGCGGGCGCCTGTATTGTGTGAATTTCATCACGGGCCTTTTCAGCTATTAACTCCAGCATATTTCTAATCATTGGAGAGTTAATAAAGCTGGAAAACCAACGCATGGTGCTGTTTATATAGTCAGAATAGTCGGGTGTTTCCCCCATTCTGACACTCATTCGGCAGGCTAGAACAGCAGTTTTGATCATCTTGGTGATGCAGTTTCCAAGGTCAACACAACCACTGGTTGCCAGACTTTCTTCAGCATATTCGACTAAGTTATTTAACCCGGTACGCCAGATCTGAGGAAGCTGCTCTTTGTTGACTAATTGTTTGATTGTTTCAAGCTCATGGGCATCTGTTGCCGATGCAATTTGTTTTAAATACCACTGGTTTCTTGACTCAATGAGTTCTGTCATAGCACATCTATCACCCTGAAGAGCCATTTCCAGGATCATTCCTCTTAATTCGGCGGTATTAGCAAGTGTTTCTTGTTCATCGCTCAATAAAGCAGGATGAGATTTAATCCAGGTTGCCAGGTTATAAAGATCTTTCTGGCTGGAAGATGGGGCCGCAAAAACCGAGTAGATTTCTGTCCTAATCTGTTCTGTTATATAACCTGAATCATGTTGGAGGGGTTTAATTGTTGCAATTATATCCTGTTTTTCAGACGCAGGGATGACCAGGCTGTTTATTCTGCTTATTAGACCTTTGTAGTGGTACACGTTAAAACGCAGAGATGTGATGAACAACAATGATAGCAGGCTAACTCTCGCTGTTGTTGATAGTGTTTTACTATTAACAATGTCAAGTTCAAGAGTTTTATGGGCTTCACAAGAGTGAGAGCTGGATAACTCTTTGAATTGACTGTGAAATTTTTCATAACTGGTTGTTTCCAGTTGAATTTTCAGGTTCTTACCGTACTTCATAGGGGGACTTCCTTGTGCGTTAAACTGCTGCAAGAGTGCCTGATATTTAGAGTGGAATCACTGACAGCTCAGTCAGGATTGCTGACATTTATAGGATGATTTATAAATTTGCAGTACTTCGGATGAATTTTGCTTCTGTGAGATATTGCACTATTTATTAAATAGCCAGTTTTAGGGGTACTTATTCAATATGGTCTATGCTGTTGGTGATTAAGATTCTTTCGGTTTTTTTATGTCAATATTTGCCAAGAGTTTATCTGAGTGTCCTTGTTTCCGTCCGGAAAAGGGAAAGTATAAATGTATAATTTCTCTGGTTAATCCAATATCTGACAAGACATCTTATTCTCTATTTATTCAAGTATTAACCGCAGGTGAAAGTATTGCTGCTCATGAACATAGTATAGAAGAACAGGTTTTTTATATTCTAAGAGGTGCAGCAAGAGTTCAAATTGGGGAAGATTTTTTTAATTACAAAGCAGGAGATCATGTTCGGGTTCCACCTGGGATAAAACATGGTATTTATAATGATAGTGATGATCGCCTATATCTCTATGTCTTAACGATACCTGATCATGAATTTTCAGAATGGCTGTATCAATGTGAGCCAATCAGGCCGGATAAAAAGGATTTACTGTTTTTATCCAGCCTTGATTTTGGCCATTAGTTAATTGCTTGATTTTAGTAAATAGGTTACTGGCGTATACCTTCGATTTCCAACTGCATCTCCACATGTGTAGATGCAGGACCAAGGGGCTTGATACCAAAGTCCTCAAGTGCCAGAGAAGTTGTACCACTAAAGCCTGAGCGATAGCCCCCCCAAGGGTCTTTTCCTTCTCCAACCTTATGCACTTCCATTACAATCTCTTTTTTGATGCCTTTTAACGTCAGTGTGCCGTAGACTTTGGCATGATCTCCACTCAAGGGTTCTATTCGAGTGCTGGTAAATTGAGCTTCGGGGTAATTTCTGGTGTCTAGAAAATCTTTTGAGCGAAGGTGTTTATCTCTTTCAGCATGGTTAGAATTAATTGAACTGGTTTTTATGGTGACGTTAATTGTTGAGCTGGCTGGTTTCTCTTTATCAAAACTGAATGTGCCATTGAAGTCATCAAATCTGCCATGTAGCCAACTGTAGCCGAGATGTTGGATCTTGAAGTTAATAAAGGCATGAGCACCTTTTGTATCGATATTATAATCTGCTGCAACTACAGGAAAGCTCAATCCCAATGAGCTGATAGCTAGTACAGCGGCACTTACACTGTTTTTTAAATAATTCATATAATCAGTCCCTGTTAGATGTTGTTAACATTCTTGTGAGTGTCTTGTCTTTATCGAATAGATGATGTTTCAAGGCGGCTAAGCCATGGCCTGCTGCTAGAAGCACCAAGGACCATGCCAGGTAATAATGAACAGACCCTGCAATATCTTCCTGGTTATCAAAGCCAGTGACTAATGCGGGTACATTGAATAAACCAAAAAATTCAATAGCCCGACCATCTGCAGTGCTGATAAGGTAGCCACTTACCATGACTGTGATAAGCAAAAGATACAAACTGTAATGGCCAAACTTGGCTAGCCGAATTGTCCAAATGCCATGCTGGGGTAATGCTTTAGGTTTAGGGTTAGCCATTTTCCAAATTAAACGAAATAGAGTGGCAAACAGTAAAGCCAGACCAATACTTTTATGCCACCATGGAGCTGCTCGATACCATGGGTCATAATAATCCAATTCCACCATATAGAGCCCCAGTGCAAATAATGTTACAACTGTGAGGGCGCTTAGCCAGTGGAGTAATATACTGATCCTGCCATATCCTGTTTTTGAGTTTTTCCAGGCAGCCATAGTTTTTCTCCGTTTCCTTGAGAATAAGCATATGAAATTATTTATTCGAAAGATAATGGAATAATTGAGAGGAATTGTTCTATTTATTAGATAGTAATTTTTTTAAAAGGTTTAACTTGGCTTCTTTAGAGTTGGAAGTTACTTGATTAAAAAAATGAATTAATCTGCTTTTTCAGCAGTACGGTAAGATCCTTGATAGTCAAAAATTTTCTCCCGTATTTGCCAGTAATTTTGGACTCTGTTTGCAATAACAAAATCCGGTTTCCTGAATTTTTTTGCATTGGCAACTACCATTTCTGTTGAGTTAGCTCGAAAAACCTCAGCTCTGTTGATCAAAGCGTACTTGCCAAAGTGGTGATAAAAGGCACCTTGTTGGGCTGGTGTATCAAGACGAAAAAATTCATGCAGTTCTGCACCGTCTTCATCGTGATATGTGATTTTTATGCGGGTGTTGCCTTGCCCATCCTGGTTGTTGCTCATGCTTATTCCTGAGCAGCGTATAACCATAGAGTTGTGAAGATTCAGGGCTTCTCTAAGTTTTTTATCAGGATCGACCAGCGTTTTTCCACAATCGTGGCACTTTCGGGCAGCTATATCATTTTCTGCAGCGCACTGATCACATTCCTTAAATCGATATCGAAAATCACATTGCTGAATTTGAGCATCATATTCAGTAATGCCTTTGCAACGACGCCCATAATGTTCCACCAGATCTCCATCCTGATCGACGATGCCCCAGAATGTATTGGCAAAGCCACATGCAGGGCAGGGTACGGATACAGGTACTGTGTTTGAATCCGGTTTTGGCGAGCCAATTTCAGGGCTAAAAAGACTGTATTGATTGCCAGCAAAGTCCATAACCAAACAATCTTGTTTATCTTGGGACAGTCTCAATCCACGGCCGACTATTTGCTGATACAGGCTGATAGACTCCGTTGGCCTGAGGATCGCTATTAAATCAACATGAGGTGCATCAAAGCCAGTTGTTAGAACGGAAATATTAACCAGGTATTTAATGGATTTGGTTTTGAATGCATTGATAATGGCGTTGCGTTTTTTGGCTTGGGTATCACCAATAATAAGTTCTGTATCATCTTTCGGCAGATAGCTGACTATTTCTTTGGCATGATCAACGGTTGCGGCAAAGATCATCACCCCTTTGCGTGACTTTGCCTCTGATATGACCTGGGCGATAATCTGGCTTGTTGCTCGTCCTTTTCCTTGAAGTAGATGGTTGAGATCTTTTTCGTTATACCGCCCGTAACGGTCAGTCGCCAGCTGTTTGAAATCATAAAAGGCAACAGGCGCATCCAATATTGTTGCCGGGGTGAGAAAACCATTCTCAATCATGTAGGATAAAGGTAACTCAAAAATACAGCTTTTAAAAAAACGCTTGTCGCTGGTTCGGATGGAATGTTGTTGTGAATCTGTTTTGTGGTATTGGTACAGCCAACCTAAACCGAGTCGATAAGGTGTTGCGGTGAGACCGAGAACCTTTAGGGTTGGATTAAATGATTGTAGGTGGCTGATGACTTTTTGGTAGCTGGAGTTTTTTTCAAGAGAGACTCTATGGCACTCATCGATAACCAGAAGAGTGAAACCACTATCCTTGAAATGGACCAGGTTTCTGTATACTGACTGTACGCTGCCAAAAACAATTTGTTCAGCTGCTTCTTTTCGGCCCAACCCTGCACTAAAGATTGAGGCTTTCAGTCCGTAGCTTTCATACTTGGCGTGATTTTGTTCCACCAACTCTTTAACGTGAGCAAGTACCAGTACTCGCCCCTTGGCTAAACGGGCCAGTTCACTGATTACAAGGCTTTTTCCTGCACCGGTAGGCAAAACCACAATGGCAGGATCATTGGATTTCCGAAAATGCCGTATAACACTGCTAACAGCTTGTTTTTGATAAGGACGGAGTGTGTATGCCATTAGCAGGATTATACAGAAAATAGCTCTGGTGCGCTGTTTTGCAAGAGGTAGAAGGTGCTTTCAATAGGACCGACTGTTTTAGAGTAGAAAAAAATTGTCACTATTAACAAGCGAGCAATTTTATTTACTGTATGAACACTATAAAGGCATGACTACTTAAAGCAGTCATGCCTTTATAGTTGCTATTTGCTGGTGCTGAAATGGATATTATTTTTCAGGCTGTACGGCTCCAAACTGGCCAGCTTTTTTACTGGTAACAAAGGGTAGAAGAAGAATACCGGTAATTGCTGCAGATACGGTTAAAACAGCAAAAAAGCCTGACCAGTGGTAATATTCTAGAACCTTTGCGATGGGGTAGCCTGCCAGAGCTGCACCAAGGTAAGCAAACAAGCCAATGAACCCTGTGGCTGCCCCAGAGGCTTCTTTATGAGAACACTCAGCTGCAGCCATTCCCAGGAGCATTTGTGGGCCGAAGATAAAGAAGCCAAGGCAGAAGAAACAGCCTGTTTGAACTAGGTAGGCAGATGATGGTTGAACCCAAAAAACCATTGCCGATATCAGTACACCAATAGAAAAAATAAAGTTCATTGGGCCTCTGTCACCGTAGAAAAACTTATCTGAGCCCCAGCCTGCAACCAGAGACCCCAGAAAACCACCAATCTCAAAAGAAGTAACTGCTGAGTTGGCTGTTACCAAATCATACCCATGAACTTCTGTCAGATAGAGGTTTCCCCAGTCGTTGATAGCGGTTCGAACAACGTACACAAGAACAGATGACAGTGCTAACAACCAGATCAGCTTATTAGTTAATACATAACGTTGCAGTATTTCTCTGGTCTTAAGTCCTTTGGAATTACTTTCGTACTTTATCTCAATTTCGTCATTGCGCCATTTTCCAATGGATGGCAAACCCATGGTGTCTGGTGTATCTCTTAACCGCCAGCAAAGAACTATACCTACCAGTATGGCAATAACCCCAGGCACAATCAGTCCGTAGCGCCAGCCAAAGTGCAATGCACAAAATCCAACAATTAACGGTATGACAGCTCCCCCGACATTGTGGGCAGTATTCCATATAGACCACCAAAACCCTCTTTCTGATCGTGAATACCAGAAATTCAACAGTTTGGAGCAAGGCGGCCAGCCCCACCCTTGGAAAAATGCATTAAGGCTCCAGAGCAATGCAAACGTGAGAAGAGAGGATGAGAGACCAAAGAAAATGTTGATAATACCCGTTGCTATCAGGCCTATTCCCATAAAATAACGGGGATTGGAGCGATCACTAATGACTCCAGAGAGGAATTTTGAGCAGCCGTAAATGATATAGAATAGCGTCGCTAGTATGCCTATATCGGTTTTATCCATGCCAAGATCGGTAATCATTGCTGGCATAGCAAAGTTAAAGCTTTTGCGAGTGAAATAAAAAGTGGCATACCCGGCGTACATAATCACCATTATATGAATACGCCAATATCGATAACGTTGATCAATTGTTTCATGATCATTGATGAGAGGGGTATCTTGGGCTGATTTGAAAATTCCTAGCATTGTTTAAACCACATGTTATGACAGATCAACTGTCCTGTTTGTAGGCTCTACAGCGGCATACCAGGAGATGCCATAACTGCGACTATTATTTTGCCAGTTTGTTATTGTTTGAATAATCAC
Source organism: Endozoicomonadaceae bacterium (assembly GCA_965224475.1). GTDB lineage: Bacteria > Pseudomonadota > Gammaproteobacteria > Pseudomonadales > Endozoicomonadaceae > Endonucleibacter. The sequence continues at coordinate 21,215 of CBDCZK010000013.1, forward strand.
AAAACCGTGATCTTCTTGAGCACTTTTGTTTTGTTGTGGGGTTTATTGTAGGAATAAATAAACCTTTTTGTTTTTTTTTACCGTTTCGGTTTGTGCGTAAATATCAAAATAAATAAAGTGAACCGAATCTTATAAGTGATTAATTTCTTTAAAATCAAAGCAATAAGGCAATACTGGGTTCTAAATTTATCGAATTAACTTATCTGCTCGTTGGTTAGAGTAGTGGCCTTTGGTTTAGTTCATATTTGTTGTTGTTTGTGAATGTTTCAAAAGTAAGGGGAGAAAGAATAGCAGGCTAAAAATATATTATTTCAACCTGCTTTTTTATAAATAAAAGAACTAAAAGTTTATTAAGCCGCCTGGCTTTGCAAATTTTCGGATTTCTTGGACTTAATGAATGGCAGGAGTAGCACGCCAACAAAAGCTGCTGCCACCGTAACAACCATAAAGAAGCCATTCCAGTGATACAGTTCAAGCACTTTAGCAATTGGATAGCCTGCCAAAGCTGCACCTAAATAAGAGAATAAGCCAGTGAAGCCTGTTGCTGCACCCGCGGCTTCTTTATGGGAGCATTCAGCAGCTGCCATACCAATCAACATTTGTGGCCCAAATACAAAGAAACCTAGCGCGAAGAAGCAACCTGCCTGAACCGCATAAGTGCTGGAAGGGAACAACCACAGGGCAATAGCAGCGAACATAACGCCCAAAGCAAAGATAAAGTTCATTGGACCGCGATCACCACGGAAAAACTTGTCTGATCCCCAGCCTGCAACCAGTGAACCTGCAAAACCTCCAACTTCAAACAGGGATACAGCTGAGTTTGCCGTCATTAAGTCATACCCATAGTTTTCTGTCAGGTAAAGGTTGCCCCAGTCATTGATGGCTGTGCGAACAATGTAAACCAGGACGGAAGAGAGAGCTAATAACCATACCAGCTTGTTGGTCAGTACATAGCGGACCAGAATTTCTCGAGTAGATAATCCGGTGGCCTGTGTTTCCTGCTGGATCTCCAGCTCGTCCTGTCGCCAGTTACCAACGGTTGGCAGCCCCATAGTGCTAGGCTTGTCTTTCAGCCGCCAGCAGATAATCAGGCCAATAACGATTGCAATAACACCAGGCACGGCCATACCGTAACGCCAGCCATAATTTAGGGCAAAGAAACCCACCAGAAGAGGAATCAAAGCGCCGCCCACATTATGAGCAGTATTCCAGATAGCCCACCAGAAGCCTCGTTCTGATCGGGAATACCAGGTAGTTAGCAACTTGGAACATGGTGGCCATCCCCATCCCTGGAAAAACGCATTCAAACTCCAAAGCAGGGCGAAAGCGGCCAGGGATGAAGACAAGCCAAATAGTATATTAATAATGCCTGTAGCGATCAGGCCTATCCCCATAAAGTAGCGAGGGTTGGAACGGTCACTGATAATACCGGCAAAGAATTTTGAACAACCGTAGATGATATAAAACAGTGTTGCCAGAATACCAATATCTGATTTATCCAGGCCGAGGTCAGCCAGCATGGCCGGCATGGCAAAATTAAAACTTTTTCGGGTGAAATAGAAAGTGGCGTAGCCAATATACATGGCGAACATGATATGGAAACGCCAATACTTGTATGTTTGATTGACTGTTTCCCTGTCCTTTATCTGAGGACGGTCTTTCGCCGGCTGAAATATTCCGAGCATCTGTGTAACCATTTATATGTGAGGCAGCAATCCTATTTCAGAAGCTCTACGGCTGGGTATTGGGGGTCGCACAGTGTTGTAGGGTGGCTAGTACTTACCATTTGTGGCTTTGGTAGGTTTTTTCTGTCGTCTGTTTCGCCCTGGATTGGTTTGGGCGTGATCAACTTTTATTCAGTTTCGGTAAAGTAATTTCCTTGTATATCATATAATTGCATAAAAAATGTTCGCTTTTTGCATAAAATCACTTTGTAAGTCATTTTTCTTTTGATATTTGGAATTTATCCTACTCTCTAAGCCAGCATTAATAATTGTATAAAACCGGATTTATGATGAATTATTCGGCTTATTGTAAAAGTGCATTGGCATCAAGAGTTTTGAATAGAAAGTTTTACTGTCTGGCGAATGCCTTTAAAGCATGGTTTATTTCATTGCTGGCGATTATTTTTCTAACTGCCTGTGGCCATACTAAGCTAGATAAAACAGGTGCTGGTTATGATGAGTATCGAAAGATAAGGCATACTGTCAATCAGGAACTTGCAGATAAAAAACTGCCAGAACATGTTGAAGGTGTTTCAGGCATTCTTGATAAAGAACTGACATGGTTGGCAAGCCTTGATTATGGCTGGCATAGCCAGTTGTTAAAGCAGAGTAAAGTGGTGGATGGAGTGCTGCATTGGAAGTATAAGTGCAAGGGAGTCTGGCCAAAGGATATGCCATCGATTCTGCTTCGTCATAGAAAAAGCATCTCAGGACTCGTTATTAATCTGATTGATATAGATCTTGATGCGAACCCAAAATTGAAATTGCAACCTGTTATCGCGGCTAATAATAGCAAGTATAACTATCGACAGCCTTTGATTGGCATTGCTAACGATTCCATTAGCCAGGGAAAAAATGTTCTGGCTGGTATTAACGGTGGATATTTTTTTATCCCACCAGAGTCCATAACAAAGCCTTTCCTTGATTCAAATTGCTTATCGAACTTTTATTTGAATTTTGAAAGACCTCCGTACAGCAGTCATCAAATCGGTGATGGGCTTTTGGTTATAAACAAACAAGCTTATTCATATAATTGCCAGACTATCGGTCCTTTTTCACCATCCCGAACATCCTTCATACAAAATAAAAACGGTACTTATCAAATCAATGAAGTTGTGTCTGGAAAGTTTGATATAGGGACAATTAATAATGCCCTTGGAGCTGGCCCAGGTTTAATTAGTGCCGGAAAAATTGCTATCAAGGCCGAATTGATTCCTTCAACATTGGAGTTCTCGGCCAATACTGCGTTGGTTCTTGGTCAGGGGGAAGATGGCCATAAGCATGCGGTATTATTCACTGTTGATGGCAGTGATGGTAATCACGGCATGTATTCATTTGAAATGGCTAACTATCTGGCACGGCAGTTACCTGGTCTTATTAGGGTTATACCAGTTGATGCAATGAGTATGGATCAGGGGGGGTCAACAGGTATGGTTGTTAAAGAGAATGGTAAATTAAACACAGTAAGCAACTCTGGTGACAAGAACCGACCTATTTATAACGCGCTACTGCTTGAAGAATAATCACTATCACTTCTTCATTCTAACAAACAATAGCCAATGGTTTAGGCTATTGTTTGTTAGAAAAACATTGAATACGTTGCCTGAAGTTGTTTTAGTTGATTTCGCCGATAGTTTTTAATCCAAGAATATCTTTTAGATAATAGGCATACCATTGCAAACCATGGTGGCTATAACTGCTGATAAGACGACCTGCAACTTGGTTAGCATTACTATAAGCATTTGCATAGCTCATTTCTGAATAACGCATTAAATAAGATGCGATGACTTCTCCAGTTCTATCGTGCCCAGCTTCGCAGTGAACATAAATGATCAGTGGTTTGTTGTCAGTGTTATCTCAGCAATTCCCGCAAACTAGATTCCGATTGGCACATTTTCAGTTAATTAAAAATGACTTTATAGAGGATGAATAGAGCCAGGCTGCTGCTATATCGGCAGTTGGTTTAAATGGCTGGTAACACAGGTCACAGGGCTAACATCAACTCTCTATGTCGTATCGACTGTCAGCAATTTCAAGCTCACACTTCGCTCCTCAATGATGGCTGTGAATACGTCTGTCCAGTTATCAATGCAGAACCAGTCAAACAGCCCTCGTATGGCATGCCACAATGCCTTTTTAGACTTCTTTGCCTTGAGCGCTTCTTGGAAAAGCTTGCAAGACAGTTGCTCTATCTGGTTGATGAGGAAGGCCGTAAAAGTCAGGCATGCCAGATTGCTGGCCAGATGCTGCTTTCCGTGCCCGTAATTGTGTTCGAGATGGTAGCCCTGTGTTTTCAGTGTATTGAACGTTTCGTTTTCAATTTTCCATTTAGCGCGTGCTCCTCGCATGAACTTATTCACGTTCTCGGCTGAAAGCTCAATATCGGTGATCCAGGTGTTGACGTACTTCTTGTTGCCCTCTGGATCAATTTCTATATATTCGAGATAGTTAACCAGCACATCCGGGTGTGACTTGTTAATGGGGACACCATTTACAAACCGGAACCAGTGGGTAAATCCTTTTTCATCGGTATATTCGTAGCGTACCACTTTGCCTGCACAATCAAGCTCATCTACGGCCTGGTATAACGACTCATGTGTTGAGTCCTTTGCCACCATAATGAAGCTATAGCCAAAGGACTTCACCAACTTGATGGTCGGTCCATCTGAGTACAGGTCATCAACAGTAAGAACCAGTGGCAAGTGGGGATGTTCTCTGGATAAATTCGCCAATAGCCGCTTGAGCGCTACCTTCTCACAGTCATTCTTTGACGCATCAACCTGTTTGGTGATGGGCTCAGGCATTAAAGGCAATACTTCCTTCTTGCCCGGCCTTACCAGACAGCAGGCCAGTAACTGATGGTAGTATTGCGGATTTTTGCTGTCCGCCTTTTTTACACAACACTCAGGACAGCTAATATTCCCTGAGCAAAAGTGCCCCGTACCATCGATAGGCGCAAGATACCCTTCCTCAAAATAAGTGAACTGCTTAAGTCGGCCAGATCGCTGCACAAAGGCAAACAAGCGGGTAAAGAACTTCCTGAAATAGCGCGTTTCTATAGGGTCAATCAGCTCCCTCAGATAGGTATCACTGGGGACGTTGCTGACATTGTACATCGACTTTAAGTTCTTGAGCCTGTCGGGCTTATTGACGCAATCCTGATCAAAAGCCAGCAACGAAGGGTATTTCAGGTGCATGACAGCAAGGCCACTCATGACCGCATCATGAAGGGCAATTTTGTCATGTTGACTTTTCTTGCGAAAGTCTGGAATTTCAGCCGCTTCATCAGAGACTATTTTGAGCAGTTTTTCAGCAATGGTTCTTGGTTTTGTTAGCGGCACAACATAAGCATCGTTATTATTATAGTGGTGAAATTCTATCGGATAGTCTGCGATTTCAGCAAGAAAGTATCAGGCTACAGCCCTTGTTATTAAGGGCTTTAATCAAGTCTGCGGGAATTGCTGGTGTTATCTCAGCAATTCCCGCAAACTAGATTCCGATTGGCACATTTTCAGTTAATTAAAAATGACTTTATAGAGGATGAATAGAGCCAGGCTGCTGCTATATCGGCAGTTGGTTTAAATGGCTGGTAACACAGGTCACAGGGCTAACATCAACTCTCTATGTCGTATCGACTGTCAGCAATTTCAAGCTCACACTTCGCTCCTCAATGATGGCTGTGAATACGTCTGTCCAGTTATCAATGCAGAACCAGTCAAACAGCCCTCGTATGGCATGCCACAATGCCTTTTTAGACTTCTTTGCCTTGAGCGCTTCTTGGAAAAGCTTGCAAGACAGTTGCTCTATCTGGTTGATGAGGAAGGCCGTAAAAGTCAGGCATGCCAGATTGCTGGCCAGATGCTGCTTTCCGTGCCCGTAATTGTGTTCGAGATGGTAGCCCTGTGTTTTCAGTGTATTGAACGTTTCGTTTTCAATTTTCCATTTAGCGCGTGCTCCTCGCATGAACTTATTCACGTTCTCGGCTGAAAGCTCAATATCGGTGATCCAGGTGTTGACGTACTTCTTGTTGCCCTCTGGATCAATTTCTATATATTCGAGATAGTTAACCAGCACATCCGGGTGTGACTTGTTAATGGGGACACCATTTACAAACCGGAACCAGTGGGTAAATCCTTTTTCATCGGTATATTCGTAGCGTACCACTTTGCCTGCACAATCAAGCTCATCTACGGCCTGGTATAACGACTCATGTGTTGAGTCCTTTGCCACCATAATGAAGCTATAGCCAAAGGACTTCACCAACTTGATGGTCGGTCCATCTGAGTACAGGTCATCAACAGTAAGAACCAGTGGCAAGTGGGGATGTTCTCTGGATAAATTCGCCAATAGCCGCTTGAGCGCTACCTTCTCACAGTCATTCTTTGACGCATCAACCTGTTTGGTGATGGGCTCAGGCATTAAAGGCAATACTTCCTTCTTGCCCGGCCTTACCAGACAGCAGGCCAGTAACTGATGGTAGTATTGCGGATTTTTGCTGTCCGCCTTTTTTACACAACACTCAGGACAGCTAATATTCCCTGAGCAAAAGTGCCCCGTACCATCGATAGGCGCAAGATACCCTTCCTCAAAATAAGTGAACTGCTTAAGTCGGCCAGATCGCTGCACAAAGGCAAACAAGCGGGTAAAGAACTTCCTGAAATAGCGCGTTTCTATAGGGTCAATCAGCTCCCTCAGATAGGTATCACTGGGGACGTTGCTGACATTGTACATCGACTTTAAGTTCTTGAGCCTGTCGGGCTTATTGACGCAATCCTGATCAAAAGCCAGCAACGAAGGGTATTTCAGGTGCATGACAGCAAGGCCACTCATGACCGCATCATGAAGGGCAATTTTGTCATGTTGACTTTTCTTGCGAAAGTCTGGAATTTCAGCCGCTTCATCAGAGACTATTTTGAGCAGTTTTTCAGCAATGGTTCTTGGTTTTGTTAGCGGCACAACATAAGCATCGTTATTATTATAGTGGTGAAATTCTATCGGATAGTCTGCGATTTCAGCAAGAAAGTATCAGGCTACAGCCCTTGTTATTAAGGGCTTTAATCAAGTCTGCGGGAATTGCTGGTGTTATCTATGAGTGCTTTTAATTGGTCAATAAGATTGCGTAAGTGACCAATGCTTGGAATTTGCACAAATTCTTTTCTTAGTTCTTCCGGATACCAGTTTGGACTGGTTAATGCACCATAAATTGGATGTTTGATAAGCTGACCTTTATCAGGGTTGTTGTTGAAAAAAAGCTCCTCCTTTTTTAAATCAGCATCTTCTACAATACTGTTAATTAATGAAACATCAATCAGTAAAGCATCTTTTGGTATCGTGCGATGCAGTTTTTTTTTGGCGATCTCATTTAGTGTTGTCATTAATTCATCGTAAGTGAATGTGCCATTTTTTAGAGGTATATTTCCTCGAAATAGATAGTTTCCTGTTTTTGAATGATAATCAACCAGGCGAACAGCGGCTGGTTTGAAATCACTCCCTTGTTCTAGTTTTTGGGCAATAAAAAAATCTCGAGTATCTGGTGGTGGGGAGTGACTCAATTTACTCCACTGTGCTTTTTGGCTGGAACAACCGGCAATCAAAAAAATAGTCGAGACTAAAGTAAGTATGAATTTATACATAAAAATATCACCGGCATATGACTTCAAATTATTGTTTTTTATTGTAGTTAGTATTTTGGAAAAGTGGCCGTCATTCAGACAGCGGCTCTACTCTTTAAAGTAAGTGTTCTGTTTGGGACGGAGAAGGAGGTGCTGCTCCAGTGAAGCTTATAAAAATTGAGTTGCTGGCTAACGGTCTTTCCTGGTGCTCGGTTTTTGTGGGATAGACGAGGCTTGTTGCTTTTTATTAGCAGGTATAAAAAAAGCCTCGCAATTAGCGAGGCTTTCTATTTTATGGTGCCCGGAGGCGGAATCGAACCACCGACACGAGGATTTTCAATCCTCTGCTCTACCGACTGAGCTATCCGGGCGTCTCTGCGAGTTGTTGTCGCTGAGGACGAGGCGTATTAAACGGATTTCAGCAGTCAGAGTCAAGCGTTAGTATAAAAAAAAATGTTTTTTCATACATTGGCAGGTTTTAGCCCATGAAATAAGGTGCTCGGAATGCAGTTATCTATTTCTCTGGGCTGGTCACTGTTACTCTGGAGTATATCCGTCGGCTTGGTCTATATCGTCTCCTGCAAAATACTTGTCCATTTGGTCCGTCAAATATTTTCGGGTTTCTGGATCTAGCAGGTTCAGTCGTTTTTCATTGATTAGACGGGTCTGGTGAATTTGCCAGTCGGTCCACGCCTGTTGTGAAACATTATCAAAAATCCACTGGCCTTTTGATCCTGGTAGTGGGAGAGCGGTCAGTCCTTCTGCTTCTTTTTTCAGTTTTACGCAGTAGACAGTACGAGCCATGGTAACCTCTCGCTGGTTAAGCTTGTTAAAATATGCCGGTATTCTAAACCAGCTTGAAGATGCTATGTGTTTTTCTTGGCGATTGTGAACAGGGTTTTTTTATTTATGAGGAACAGCTGACAGACAGTTTTTTCCCCCAGTCAGGTGTCGGTGCTGCATAAATATCAAGCTCAGGGTGTTCACAAAAAGGTGACTCTAATACCGTCATAAGACGTTCTATTTCAGTAAACTGGCTCTTTTCAGCCTGCTCTATCGCTTGCTGTGCCAGATACCCCCTAAGAATAAATTTGGGGTTTATTTGTTTCATCTGTTGGCAACGATGTTTGTCGTCAAGCAAGTTGCGTTTTAGCCTTTCGCTATACCGCTCCAGCCAGACTTTAATTTTGCTATCTGTGTTTAGTCGCTGCAGAGTAGAATCTGACTGTCCTGGTATAAAATCACAGAGCTGGCGAAAAAAAAGTGTGTAGTCGCAGCCACTACTTTGTAATCCATTCAGCAGTTCTGATATCAATGTTGCGTCTTCTTCTTCAGCTGTTGTTAGCCCCAGCTTTTGATTCATTAACTGTTGATAGTGACTGGAATATTTGAACGGATAACTATCCAGTGCTTTTTGCACAGCTTTAGAGTTTTCAAACAGAGGTAACAAGGCTGATCCCAGCCTGCCACAAT
>CBDCZK010000014.1:0-193143 GCA_965224475.1 Endozoicomonadaceae bacterium
ATTTCTGGGCAAGAGGTTACTTTGTATCAACAGTTGGGCTTGATGAAGATGTAGTGCGGGGATATATCCGCGATCAAGAAAAGAATGATAGAAGTAGAGATCAACATGATTTTGATTGGTAAGCGCCCTTGGGCGCAATGAAAGCCCTTAGAGGGCGTAACCCTATAAGCCTCCGGCTATGCCGGAGGTCAGTTAACTTAAATGGCGGTAACAGTAAAGTAACTAATGCTTTTCCTTCTGTAACAGGTTTGTACCCCCAGGGAATAGAGACTGAAAGCGGCTGGCAGATTTATGCCCCTATAATGAATGAGAATGTATATACTAATGATTGGACGGGACCTTTCTATGGGTTCAGAAAGGTTATTGAAACGTTCAAACTGACTGACAGCCCGAGACGTTTCAAACCCATCACCATTTATTGGCATTTTTATTCAGGAACCAAAGCTTCAGCATTGTATGCCTTGAAGGATGTGTACGATTGGGCTCTCAAACAACCTGCTTTACCGCTCTATATCAGTGAGTATGCGCCAAGGGTTGAAGGCTTTTATCAATGTGTTATGGCTACTGATCTCAATGGTGACTGGTATATCCAAAACTTGGGCGCTTTACGCACCTTACGGGTTGGTCAAGGTATGGGTTGGCCAGACCCTTCATCCTCTGAAAATTTGGCCGGGTTCATTGATCTGCCCCAGGGGCGCTACTTACATCTTTCAAGTGATAAAGCAAAAATTTGTTTCTCAAGTCAGCGGCCTCAGTATCCTTACCTAATAGAGGCTAATGCCCCCTTGAAATACTGGCAATACAAGGGAATAAATAGGGTTGCTTTGCGTTTTAAGGGACATACCGATATTCGATTTTCTATCAACAGTTATCGCAGTTGTTCAGTATATTTGAAAAATAAAAAGTGTTACCAGATAGAGCAGGAGATGAACTGATATTTTCCTTGAATCAAAAGGATAGTGGCGATGCAGTTTTGGTTTGCCAATAAAAAGAAGGGGCAAATTTTCTCTTTGGTAATGATAATATCACTACCTGTTTCGGTTACGTTGATTCTATATCTATTTTTTCCTGATGATGATCGTTTTGAGGAGATATTCAATGATCAAAGAGCCGATGCTGTCTCTATAGCCTATCTTGAACAACTACTCCGAAGCAGCCCTAATAACTGGCGTTTGAGATATAAATTAGGTTCACAGCTAAAGGCAACAGGGCAGTATGTTGAAGCATGGGATACGGTGAACTCTTTTAATATGACATCGCTGAAAAGTGATAGATATTTAAAAACATGTTTATTAAAAGCAGAAATAGCATCTTTTTTGGCATTTTCTGCTACTGACGTTGAAAGCAATGAGTACTGGAAAACAATCGCAACAACGCTGTTGAAAAATAATGACTGGGAGCACTCAACAAAAGCAGAACTAAAAAGGTTGATAGTTTTGGCTCCAGCCTTGGAACTGCAAGATATGACAGGTGATTTTTATTATCTGCTATCAACGATCGATCCACAAAATAGCATTCATTGGCTTGGTTCCGCCGCAGAGTGGAAGCTTGCTGCTGGAAAGGGCTATCAGGCTGGAATCTATTATCGAATGATTGCACCAAAACTGTCTGGAAATGAAGGATGGGAAAATGCCGCGGATGCTTTTTCAGCAATTCCCGCAAACTCGATTCCAACTGGCACATTTTCAGTTAATTAAAAATGACTATATAGTGGATGAACAGGAATCAGACTGCTGCTATATCGGCAATCGGTTTTAATGGCTGGTAACACAGGTCACAAGGCTAACATCAACGCTCTATGTCGTATCGACAGTCAGCAGTTTCAAGCTCACACTTCGCCCCTCAATGATGGCTGTAAATACATCTGTCCAGTTATCAATGCAGAACCAGTCAAACAGCCCTCGTATGGCATGCCATAATGCCTTTTTAGACTTCTTTGCCTTGAGTGCTTCCTGGAAGAGCTTGCAAGACAGTTGTTCTATCTGGTTGATGAGGAAGGCCGTAAAAGTCAGGCATGCCAGATTGCTGGCCAGATGCTGCTTTCCGTGCCCGTAGTTGTGTTCGAGATGGTAGCCCTGTGTTTTCAGTGTATTAAACGTCTCGTTTTCAATTTTCCACTTAGCGCGTGCTCCTCGCATGAATTTATTCACGTTCTCAGTTGAAAGCTCAATGTCAGTGACCCAGGTGTTGAAATACTTCTTGTTGCCCTCTGGGTCAATTTCTATATATTCGAGATAGTTAACCAGCACATCCGGGTGTGACTTGTTAATGGGGACACCATTCACAAACCGGAAACCAGTGCGTAAACCCTTTATCATCGGTATATTCGTAGCGCACCACTTTGTCTGCACAATCCAGCTCATCAACGGCCTGGTATAACGACTCATGCGTTGAATCCTTTGCCACCATAATAAAGCTATAGCCAAAGGACTTCACCAACTTGATGGTCGGTCCATCGGAGTAAAGATCATCAAAATTCAGAACCAGTGGCAGGTGCGGATGTTCTCTGGATAAATTCGCCAATAGCCGCTTGAGCGCTGCCTTCTCACAATCATTTTTTGACGCATCAACCTGTTTGGTGATGGGCTCAGGCATTAAAGGTAATACTTCCTTCTTGCCCGGCTTTACCAGACAGCAGGCCAGTAACTGATGGTAGTATTGCGGGTTTTTGCTGCCTGGCTTTTTTACACAACACTCAGGACAACTCATCTTCCCTGAGCAAAAGTGCCCCGTACCATCGATAGGGGCAAGATACCCTTCCTCGAAATAAGTAAACTGCTTAAGCCGCCCAGACCGTTGCACAAAGGCAAACAGGCGGGTAAAGAACTTCCTGAAATAGCGCGTTTCTATAGGGTCAATCAGCTCCCTCAGATAGGTATCGCTGGGGACATCGCTGACATTGTACATCGACTTTAAGTTCTTGAGCTTGTCTGGCTTGTTGACGCAATCCTGATCAAAAGCCAGCAATGAAGGGTATTTCAGATGCATGACTGCCAGGCCACTCATGACCGCATCATGAAGGGCAATTTTGTCATGCTGACTTTTCTTGCGAAAGTCTGGAATTTGACCCGCTTCATCAGAGACTATTTTGAGCAGTTTTTCAGCAATGGTTCTTGGTTTGGTTAGCGGCACAACATAAGCATCGTTATTATTATTGTGGTGAGATTCTACCGGATAGTCTGCGATTTCATCAAGAAAGTATCAGGCTACAGCCCTTGTTGTTAAGGGCTTTAATTAAGTCTGCGGGAATTGCTGATGCTTTTTTGGGTCAAGGGTTTTATCAGGAAGTTTTTGGAGTTATGGAGGAGGCTATAGCATATAATAACAATCAGCCTGAATTATTGATCAGAGCAATAAAAAGTGCCAGCACGGTTGGTGATAATATTAAAGCGCGTGAGTGGCTAGAGCATTTGATATCCTTGACGTTATCTTTCCAACAATTAAACATGATGGTGTCGTTATCTTTGGCTACAGGAGCTATCGATCTTGCTTTAATAGCGGCTGAACAACAACTGGTGTTTGAATCTGAGAATCCAGAGCTGCGAGCACAGCTGGCTGATTTGTATCTTTGGAATGGCCTACCTGATAAAGCTCTCAATCAAAAACTATGGCTGGTCAATTATGATCAAGGTAATGAGGATGCTTTTACACAGAGTTGGCAGCTGGCAAGAAGGCTTTTTAAATACCAGGTTGTTCTTGAACTGTTATTATCAAAGTCAGAAAAACGGCCACTTGACCGTGTAGAGATTGAAACATTAGTTGAAACTTTGGTGGATTTGGGGCAGCCCGAAAAAGCTGAAGGAATAATTAATCAGTATCTTGTTAAAAATCCGGATGATCTTCTTTTATGGCTTGGTCTGGCTCAATTGCAACAAGATCAGGAAAAATTATTGGCGCTTTCTGCTACCTGGCGAAAAATTCACGAACGATTCACATTAAGCAATGCTGAATTTTTAAATTATATTGAAGTACTACAAACTATTGGGCATCTTGAGGAAGCTCTGGATTTGCTTTACAGCACTTCATTTAAGAATTCGGATAAATCCTCTCATTCAGCTGACCAGACCAGCTTATGGCATTTATTGGCAGAGCTTGCCTGGCGAACAGAAAACGACGAAGTGGCAGCTAAAGCTATTGAACAATTGCTAAATCTCATGCCTGAAAATCAGGAAAATATTGACCGTTATCTTACCTTAACATCGGCATTCCCATCGCTACAGCGTTTAGAAATAGCACTGTCAGGGTTCGAATTATATAAAACGGCATATTATGCGCTCACAGCCATGGAACTTGCTGCTCAGCTAGAAAAATGGCATGTACTTGATAGACTGATTGTTGAGTCAGAGCCATACCCGCACATTACAGAGCATTACAGTTACTGGTTAGCCAAAGCCCGCCTGAGCATTCATATTAATGGTATAGAAAGTGCAAATTATGCTTTTGATAGAGCATTAAATGACGCAGGAAATGCACCTGATATTATTCAAAGTTATCTTTGGTTTCTCATTAGTACCCAGCAGAACACCCTTCTGCATAGTAAGGTTTTGCTCTGGCATGAGCTGGCAAAAAAAGATGAGTCGTTATGGCCGGTCATTGCTTCAGCATGGAATAGCCTGGGTAATCAACCGCTAGCAATGGCCTGGTATGCTAAAGCACTTAAAAACCAGCCCGATGATGCACTTTTGTGGCTTGTGTATGCTGATACTCTTATGGCCGCTGGCTGGGTATCTGAGGCATGGTCTATCAGAAGAAATACGCTGTTTAACCTAAAAAATAAAAAAATATGGCTTCCGGACATTGATTGGCAGCCACGCCATATTCAGGCCAGAGTTTGGTTTTTGGGACTTGCTAATAGTATTCAGTGGGTTTATTCAAATTTTACGCCGAAACCTGATAGCTGGCTGACAGAGCTCAGCGCTTTATTAATTGACGCTGGAAATTTGCCGGCTGCGAATGAATGGATATCGCAGCATCAACAACAGAATAAAACGACTCCACTTTTTCAGCTGCTGGCTGTTGCGTTACAGGGTGACCGGGAACAGCTTGAATTACTGCTAAACCAGTTGGAGCCAGGGCCTGAGCGGGTTGAAGCTCTAAAAATGGCCGGTTATCGCAGTGTGGCGCTGAGTGAAGCACTCACAGAGCTTAATGATAATTACACCGAAGTGCTTCAACACCAGCTTACAGAGCAGGCTATAGCATTATCTCAGGAATACCCGACAGGCTGGTGCATTAATGGGTTGACAAAAAATGATGGTTCACTGGCTTCTTATGGTCAGAATCTCACATTTGCCCACCGCTCTAACCGCTGGTATGTGAAGTTTGATAGTGAGGTTCTTCATTTCAGACATAGTGGTAACGTTATCGCCGAAAAAGTTGATGATCAATTGAGTAATAATATTCAGGTATCCGGGCTGACTGATAATGGTTTCTGGAGTTGCTATACAGATGTATCTCAACGCTATGACAGTCAGCGATGGGGGGCAGGCATACAAAATGTCACATACTGGGACAGCCGCCTGATAACAAAGCTATATGCCGAATACCATGGAAAGTCTGAAATAACTTCTTTGATGAACGTATTCGGTCAACAAAACCAGCTGGAAGCTGAAGCTAATTATCAGATTGCGGGTAGTGACCATCTTTTGCTAACTGGGGCTTATAAACAATTTAGCGATCGATACTCTACCCAAAATATTGGCTCAGGTTACCAGTTCAAAGCTTCTTGGCAGCATATGCTACTTTATCGGGATCCTGAGTGGTTGCTCTCAGCAGGCATTGACTGGCAGCAATACACTCTGGAAAGTAGATTGGGCAATACCCTTTCTGAACAGCTAATTTCTGGCAACACTGTTTCATCTCTGCTGCCTGAGCAATATCGTTTTTACTATCTATCAAGTTATTGGCAACACGGCCAGCCTGGTGCGCTTAATGCCAGAGTACCATCACCACGCTGGTTATTAGGGTTCTCTCTGGGCTACCAGCAACCGGAAAGCATTATAAGCTATAGAATAGAATCAGGTTTTGGGTGGCGTATACTGGGTAACGATGAACTGAGTCTTATTGCAGGTTATAACAGCTCTCCTCTTGGTTCAGAAGGTCGGTCAGGTTATCAACTGAATTTTGGGTATCAATACCGGCTAGGAAAGTGAGAGCCAGAGATTCATATCATCATGGCTATGGAGTAATACCGTGAAGTTGAATGTTTATCATTTCATATTTGCTCATTTAATTAGCACGCTTTGGTTATCTGGTTGCATGAAGCAGCATTATCAGATTGATACACCTGTTATAGAGAGAAATGTTAGTTGGTTACTATTGCCATTAGTGAATTACTCGCAAACCCCAATGGCTGGAGAGCGGGCAGAAGCTATACTTGAAACCAGGCTTCATAGTGCCGGAGTAAAAAAATTGGTGTCTTACCCGACAGAAATATCAAACGACGGTTTGCCGTTACTTAATGAACAGATAAGGTTACAAAAAGCTCTTGAGTGGGCCCGCAAACAACAGGCAGCTTATGCTATTACCGGGTCAGTAGAGGAGTGGCGCTATAAATCAGGTCTAGATGGCGAGCCTGCAGTTGGCCTTTCACTTAAAGTTATTCAACTACCAGAGGAAAAAATAATCTGGAGTGGCAGTGCGGCTAGAGCTGGCTGGTCCAGGGAAAGTCTGGCAGCAACAGCATTGGTTGTGATTAATGAGTTAGTTAGTCAAATCAGGTTTCAGTAATGGCCGGTGTTACATTTATTAATCGTAACAAGCTTTTAAAAAATATTACTTTTCACTTCAAAACCATGGGGCAAGGTATTGCCTGGCTTGAAGTTCCTGCCATGACAGTTATAGCTTTTGTTCTGGCCTGGTTGTTGGACCCTCAAGATCCATTAACCCTGAACAGGGATTTTCCCTGGGTTATTCTTGCTCCTTTGCTGGCAGGGTTGCGTTATGGGTTTTCTTGGGGGGCAATCTCCAGCTCTTTACTAGTGACTTGTGGCTGGTTTCATGCCCAATGGTTTAATATGCAGTGGCATAGCCCTGTCTCTTGGTTGCTTGGTACGATGGCGGTGAGCACTATTGCCGGTGAATTCAGGGATCAATGGCAGCAAAAATTAGCTGCATTATATCAAGCAAATCACTACCGAAAGGCTCGAATGAATGAGTTTACAAAATCCTATCAACTCTTAAAACGCTCACATGCTTTACTTGAACAGGATGTCGCTCTTAATGGGTTTAGTCTTTATGGTGCTATTGCGGATATTAAAAACCAACTTATGTCTTATTCTGGTGAATATCCCATACTTAAGAGCTGCGCAAATGATTTATTGCAATTGCTAGGACATTATGGAGAAATTCAAGTCGCGGCAATTATAGAGGTAAATGACGGTTGTGTTAATACTGAACCGATTGCTTCATATGGAGATATGCCTGCTATTTTGACTAGTGACTCGTTGCTTAAAAAATCAATTATTAATCGACAGGCATTGTGTATAGATCCAATAGAAATATATGATTCGAATATTGCTGGAAAAACTGATCTGCTCGGATGTATACCGTTTATAGATAGCTCTGGTGATTTTCATGCCATTCTTGTTATCCATTTAATGCCATTTGAGTGCGTTAATGAAAATCATATCAGCAGGCTTGGAGTGATTTGTGGTCATGTAGCTGATTATCTATACCTGAAAAACATGATTGATGGAGTTGGTCAATATGACGCTGAAATTTTGATTTTTCATGCTCATTTACAACGGTGCTGGCAAGATGCAGTCGATTACAATATAAATGCAGGATTGGTAGCTGTTAAAGTTGGCAATTTTGGTATTGCACCGGCCTTGAAAGAAAGTATTGCTAAAAATACTCAAGCTCTTGATATAGTAATTTCTTTAAAATCTAAAGATGAAAGTGATTTTGTGTTGATAGTACTTATGCCATTGTCTAGTCAAGATGAAGTTTTTTCTTTTATTAATGATTTTCCAGATTTTCTTCATAGATACCATAAAATCAACATGGAGAAGGCGGAGACTACGCTAAATTATCGTATACTGCAAAGTGGCGAGTGTTCCCTGCAATCATGTTCTGATTTTCTAAGAGAAAACTGTTATCCAATACCTGATATATATAAAAGTATGAATAGGAGAGAGCCGTGTTAGCTTGGCTGATTACTGCCTTTTCTTTGGTTGCAGAAATTGTTGGGCTGATTAGCATTGGTTTGGAAAAAACGCCAATCAATATGATGTGCTTTTTATTTATCCATTTATCAGCTTGTATTTGTTTTATGGTTAGTAGCGTTTTGCTACTTCCTCAACGATTTAAAACTATTTGTATTTCTGAAAAATTATTCTTTTTCTTTAAGTAGTCACTCAAACGAAATCAGATATTCTTGACCAAATAGATCAAATACACGTTTGACCTCTTGCTCAAATTCCTTGAAGTTCATTATTGCCAGTAAGTTCAGCCATTCATATTTCACTTTTCTCCACAATATTTCTATCAGGTTTAGCTCAGGTGAATAGGTTGGTAAAAAACAGACTAAAAGCTTTTTCTCAATCGCCCAGTCTATTACTCTTTCTCTGAAAAGTTTGCTGGTATGAATGCTGGCATTATCCACCATGACGATGGTATAGCGATCATTAGAACTGTACTTGGGATCTTCCATCCTGGTGGCAAAATCATCAAAGACACTGATAACCGTTTCGCTGTTAACACAACCTGTTACTGGGTAGTAGAAAAGGTCATTGGCACGATTCATAAACCCCAGCACATTGATACGCTTGCTTTTTACAGAGGGTATTTCTAGCTGTGAGCCTTTTTCTTGCCAGCCGTAGGGGACACAAGGCTCTTGGCTAAAACCAGATTCATCAAAGTAAAACAGATTGACAAGCCCTTTATCCTCAGCATTTTGAGCCTCTTTCAAGGCAGACTGGCAACACCTGAACTGCTCCTCGTTGCGCTTATGACTGCAAGCCTTACGAAACCGCTTATAAACAAGTCCCAGCTTTTTTTAAAAGTCTCGACAAAGTTTGTTTTGAGGCAGTCTTCCCGGTTTCCTCTGCAATCTTTGTTTGAACATAAGCCAGCCTGCGAGGTTCCTCGGAGACAATCTCTCTAATGCGTTGTGCTTCCTGGTCAGTATAGATAGGTGGTTTACCACCCTCATGTTTTTTGTACAGACCGCGAAGGCCATAATCATCCCAGGCATCAATCCAGTCAGATACTGTCTGATATCGAACTTCAAATATTGCAGCAATCTCGCTCATAGAATAACCACGTATACTGAGTAAAACAGCATGAGCCCTTTCCCTTAGGTAAGGATATGGCCCGTGCCGGAGAGCTTCTCTCAATGTTTTTATGACTGCGACATCGGTTACTGGATCAACAGTTTTCATCGTGACAACAGCGAGATTAATGGTGTTTGGCAATGAGTATAACCAAATTGGAATGGAGATGTTTTTTATAAATACGGACGTACAGTTATTTTTATCTGTTAGCAGTTGCGTGACTACTTATTACTTTTTATATCCCACTATTTGGAATCATAGGGGGGCTTCTTACTATCTTACCAGCACTTCATCGCCCTAGGATAGAAAAGCAAGAAGGTGTTATTCGTTCATGTAAAGTATCCTTGCCCTATAAATCAGCAGATATCGAAGGCAGAGAAAGGTTCAGCAATTCCCGCAGACTTGATTAAAGCCCTTAATAACAAGGGCTGTAGCCTGATACTTTCTTGCTGAAATCGCAGACTATCCGATAGAATTTCACCACTATAATAATAACGATGCTTATGTTGTGCCGCTAACAAAACCAAGAACCATTGCTGAAAAACTGCTCAAAATAGTCTCTGATGAAGCGGCTGAAATTCCAGACTTTCGCAAGAAAAGTCAACATGACAAAATTGCCCTTCATGATGCGGTCATGAGTGGCCTTGCTGTCATGCACCTGAAATACCCTTCGTTGCTGGCTTTTGATCAGGATTGCGTCAATAAGCCCGACAGGCTCAAGAACTTAAAGTCGATGTACAATGTCAGCAACGTCCCCAGTGATACCTATCTGAGGGAGCTGATTGACCCTATAGAAACGCGCTATTTCAGGAAGTTCTTTACCCGCTTGTTTGCCTTTGTGCAGCGATCTGGCCGACTTAAGCAGTTCACTTATTTTGAGGAAGGGTATCTTGCGCCTATCGATGGTACGGGGCACTTTTGCTCAGGGAATATTAGCTGTCCTGAGTGTTGTGTAAAAAAGGCGGACAGCAAAAATCCGCAATACTACCATCAGTTACTGGCCTGCTGTCTGGTAAGGCCGGGCAAGAAGGAAGTATTGCCTTTAATGCCTGAGCCCATCACCAAACAGGTTGATGCGTCAAAGAATGACTGTGAGAAGGTAGCGCTCAAGCGGCTATTGGCGAATTTATCCAGAGAACATCCCCACTTGCCACTGGTTCTTACTGTTGATGACCTGTACTCAGATGGACCGACCATCAAGTTGGTGAAGTCCTTTGGCTATAGCTTCATTATGGTGGCAAAGGACTCAACACATGAGTCGTTATACCAGGCCGTAGATGAGCTTGATTGTGCAGGCAAAGTGGTACGCTACGAATATACCGATGAAAAAGGATTTACCCACTGGTTCCGGTTTGTAAATGGTGTCCCCATTAACAAGTCACACCCGGATGTGCTGGTTAACTATCTCGAATATATAGAAATTGATCCAGAGGGCAACAAGAAGTACGTCAACACCTGGATCACCGATATTGAGCTTTCAGCCGAGAACGTGAATAAGTTCATGCGAGGAGCACGCGCTAAATGGAAAATTGAAAACGAAACGTTCAATACACTGAAAACACAGGGCTACCATCTCGAACACAATTACGGGCACGGAAAGCAGCATCTGGCCAGCAATCTGGCATGCCTGACTTTTACGGCCTTCCTCATCAACCAGATAGAGCAACTGTCTTGCAAGCTTTTCCAAGAAGCGCTCAAGGCAAAGAAGTCTAAAAAGGCATTGTGGCATGCCATACGAGGGCTGTTTGACTGGTTCTGCATTGATAACTGGACAGACGTATTCACAGCCATCATTGAGGAGCGAAGTGTGAGCTTGAAATTGCTGACAGTCGATACGACATAGAGAGTTGATGTTAGCCCTGTGACCTGTGTTACCAGCCATTTAAACCAACTGCCGATATAGCAGCAGCCTGGCTCTATTCATCCTCTATAAAGTCATTTTTAATTAACTGAAAATGTGCCAATCGGAATCTAGTTTGCGGGAATTGCTGAGAAAGGTTACGCCCGGGTGCATTGAATCATCTACTTCGCTCATCTGGATCTATGGAAGAAAGATCAAAAGCTGTATTAGCTACTCGTTATTTTCAAGACCCAAAAGCCACCAGAATTCTCCGTGAGGCATTAAAGGATAAAATAGATGATGTCAGGTTGCTCGCTTATTCGATCCTTGATCAAAAAGAGACAGAAATTCGAAGTGCTATTATGAAGACTTCAGAGAAATTAGAGCATGCTTCAATATTAAATTGCAGTTTTTATTTAAAGCGATTGGCATGGCTGAATTGGGAGCTTGTTAGGCTTGAGCTTGTACAAGGAAGCACAGTCAAACAATTTGAACAGCAGGCTATTGAGTATGCTGATCAGGTTTTGAAAAATAGTAACGATATCGATATGCAGCTTCTGAAAGGATACATTTTGCTAAGAAAAAATCAGCTTGAACACGCAAGGAGTCATTTCCTTAAAGCTGTTGAAGCAGGTTTACCAAAATCAGCTATTGAGAAAAAATTGATTGAAATATCATTTTTACAATTTAGTTTCAGCGAGGTTATCGATACCGCGATAAAGCTAAAAAATAAAAATGCATTTCAGGATAAACAAGCAGTATCTATTATGTATTGGAGCAGAAGTGAAATGATACATGCCATGGATTTAGCTATAAAGGCTGACTAAGGTTATCAAAAGCATGGAAATAAAGGCTCATATTACTTTACTTTTAGAGGGCACTTACCCTTATGTACGAGGGGGGGTATCTAGCTGGGTGCACCAAATAATTAAAGGCTTACCTGAATATCGTTTTTCTCTAGTATTTATTGGCAGCTCCCAGGAAGACTATGGGGAAATGCTGTACCAGTTCCCTGAGAATGTTATTCATTTTGAAAGTCACTACCTGCAAGAGTCATGGCATATGAAACCTGTGCATAGAATGGATGAAAATCAAAAAGCGTATGACAAGTCTCAGGAATTGCATGATCTTTTTCAGACACCAAAAGCACAGCTTCCTTCAGGTTTGGTGTCTGAGGTTTTGGACTTATTGGGAAAAAAGCAGGGGCTTACTCACGAAAACTTTCTTTATAGTCAGTGTGCCTGGGAAAATATTTCAGTTGCCTATCAGCGTTATAGTCAAGATCCTTCTTTTTTGAACTATTTTTGGACTGTAAGGTCAATGCATGCGCCTATTTTTATGCTGTCGGAGATAGCTAAGCAAGTTCCATTAACTCCAATAGTTCATAGCATTTCAACTGGTTATGCAGGATTATTGGGTACCATCATTAAGCATCGAAACCCCCATACTTGTTTCTTATTGACTGAGCATGGCATATATACCAAAGAGCGAAAAATTGATTTGGCTCAGGCAGGTTGGATCAGTGATGGTGAACTGGAACATGCTGAAGGCGTGATTATGGAGAATGGCTTTCTGCGAGAAATGTGGATTCGCTTTTTTGAAGTCCTTAGTCAAATGATTTATCAGGCTTCTGATAAAATAATTGCTCTTTATGAGGGTAACCGGTTACGCCAAATTAATGATGGAGCCGCTTTCAGTAAGACCGCTGTAATAGCCAATGGTATTAACCTGTCGAGGTACCAGGATGCATTATTCAAGCGTCCTCCAGGTATACCCGGCGTTATTGGACTGATTGGCAGAGTCGTGCCTATTAAGGATATTAAAACATTTATTCGAACCATTCATCGGGTACGTGATGAGATTTCAAATATTGAAGGATGGATTATCGGTCCTGAAGAAGAGGATCCTGATTATGCCAAAGAGTGCCACCAATTGGCTGAATCTCTGGATTTGAAAAATAGTGTGAAATTTCTGGGATTTCAGAATATTCCTGAAATATTGCCAAAACTGGGCTTAATGGCGCTAACTTCCATTAGTGAAGCTCAACCTTTGGTTATTTTGGAAGCTTATGCAGCGGGTGTTCCCTGTGTATGCACTGATGTCGGTTGTTGTCGTGAAATGATCGAAGGAGGGCAAGAAGAAGCTGACCGTCAGCTTGGACCATCAGGAGCAATTGTAAATCTTGCAGACCCGGAGGCAGCTGCTCGGGAGTGTGTACGTTTACTGGGAAACAGTGAGTTATGGAAGCAAAATCAGCAGGCTGCAATAAGCAGGGTAAAACAGTTTTATACCGAAGATATTATGTTTCAACGCTATCATGATCTTTATTCTGACTCTCTTAAAAAAGCTGGAGAAGTTTGCAAATGGCCGGTATAGGCTTTCAACTCCGACGTATTCTTAAGCGCAATAACTATACATCAATAATTCAGGCCTATTTTTATGCAGGCATTATTAGTTCTGGTCCCTGGGTATTATCAATAGTCAGTATGTTATTGGTTGGTATTATTAGCCTGAACAGTTTTCATGATACAAGGGAGCTTAGTTATTTTTTAGTCACCGTGACATATTTAATGGCGGGATCACTGATAATGACTGGAGGGGTTCAACTATTGTTGACCCGTTTTATTGCTGATCGATTATATGAACAGCGAAAAGAGTTGATTTTACCCAACACTATGGGGGCTATCATATTAATTGCGACTGTAGCTACCTTGATTGCAGGTCCAGCGGTTATATTCCTTTTTCCTGATCAGGGTTGTTACTTTAAACTTTTGACATTTACAGGTTTTATTATTCTTAATTGTCTTTGGTTAACTGTCGTATTTCTATCCAGCCTTAAAGCGTATAATCGAATTTTGTTGACTATGGCAACAGGTTACATCGCTGTTGTACTGCTATCAGTGTTATTAAGTAAATATCAGGCTGAAGGCTTGATGTTGGCTTTTATCACTGGGCATGCCTTTATTTTATTTTATTTTTTGAGAGAAATACTAAAATCTTTTCCAAGTACCCATCTTTTGAGTTTTGACTTTCTTAAAAAAATTAATATTCACCCTTCGCTTTTTTGGATAGGGTTATTTTTGTATTTTGGAATATGGGTTGATAAATTTATATTTTGGCTTAATCCTACTACTTCAGATGCAACGGCAGGGTATCTTCGGTCTTCAGTTATCTATGACATTCCTATCTTTATGGCTTATCTTTCTATTATTCCAGGCATGGCTGTTTTCCTTGTTCGGTTTGAAACCGATTTTGCTGAAAACTATAGCCGTTTCTATGATGCTATTCGCCAACATCAACCACTTGATACAATTCAACATAATAAGAAACTAATGGCTGACTCTATTCGTAACGGAGTAATTGAAATAATAAAAATACAGTCTCTAACCGTTATTCTTTTATTCGCCTGGACTCGTGAGTTGCTGTCAGTTATGGGTATTTCCCATTACTATGAAACATTGTTGCAGATTGACATGATTGGGGTTGGTATACAAGTTATCATGATGGCTGTTATGAATGTTCTATTTTATTTAGATAGAAGAAAAGAGGCATTGCAGCTCAGCTTGCTTTTTATGGTAACTAATATGCTTTTTACCCTTTTGTCACAGCAACTTAATCCGGCATTTTTTGGCTATGGCTTTGTTTTTTCGTAACTATTCAGCACCCAGTAAAGGAAGGTTGTCGTAATTCTTCATAGCTATAAGCAGGGCTTCGAAAACATTCTCACCCTGCTTTCTCGCCGAT
This sequence comes from Endozoicomonadaceae bacterium, assembly GCA_965224475.1. Classification (GTDB taxonomy): domain Bacteria; phylum Pseudomonadota; class Gammaproteobacteria; order Pseudomonadales; family Endozoicomonadaceae; genus Endonucleibacter. The sequence goes on from CBDCZK010000014.1 coordinate 14,860, forward strand.
GAAACATAACTCCGTATCCGGCAGTACCATTTAGCCCCTTTTTCACTTCTGAAACAGCCAGATATTTTCTGCTTTACCTTGCCGTTGCGAACATCCTGCTCACTGCCGTTATTATCGAAGGGGATGTCAAAATCAGTCATGAATCTCAAGGTTTCTTCTTTAAACTCCACCAGTCGCTTGAAGAGGTTAAAGGCTTTGGTGTTTCTGACTTTATCCTCTCCAAGGCGTTGACGTCGTCGCTCCATGTACTCGGCTTCTTCGAGCTGTGCTTTTTTAGCAGTACGCTCGAAAAGCGAGTCGATACGCTTGCGGATAATTTCCGGCATAGCCTTCATGCCAAGCTTTTTGAACCCTTTCCTAAGATGGCAAGCCAGCCTTAACAAGCGTTGAAGCCGGGCTGCAAGATAATTGCAATCTCTGTCAACAACCCCCTGCAACTCCCTTAAGTGATGGGCGTTACAGAGCACATGGATGGCTGCGTAGCGAAAGTAGACTTTATAATGGTCATGCACAAGTATACCGGCAAATACCAGTAACACTCCCATTGCCTCAATAGCTTCATGACCTTTACTGGGGTCAAGGTGGTAGTATGTCCACTCCTCGGAACGAACGACATGCAGCCACCATAAAGAGCCCTTCACTCTCATGCCTGTTTCGTCAGCACCTGCAACTGGCACTTTTTTTAAGGCGTTAGCAATTGCTGCCTCTGTGCTAGCCAGACGGTCGTAGGCATTTGCCTGAAAAGTACAGATTGAACCGGGACTAACTTCAAGACCAAAAATATCGAAAAAGAATTGTGAAATGCGCTTGTACGGCATTAACTGGTATTGATACAGATAAACAGCCAGTGCTTGAGTGACCGGACCATACTGCACATACGAGTCAACACCCTTAGGAAAGCATGCTTGATTAGCATGTCCGCATGGGCATTCTTTGACTTCAGCCACATGCGCCGTTACTTCGAAACGGCCAAAACGTCCTGGATCAAATACCTGACGTTCAACAACGTCGGTTACTTTGATAGAAAGAAGCGACTGATGGCAAAGTACGCAGTTTTTAACCGAGTGATGCCGGATATGGTCTGGTTCCTCAGTTTGCTCCAGCGTAGAGCCTTTATGACCGTGTTGACCACCGGGCCTGTTATTTGACTTTTGCCTCAGGCTTTTGGGATTGGGTTTGTAATCTTCTCTATCACACTCAGGATTTTCCTCATTCTCACTGTCAGCATTTGAGTTTTTGGATGATGAGGGCTTATTGTAACCATCTGTAGACGGTGGCTTGCTGCTATTACGACTATTCATCTTGAGCTTATCAGCAAGCTCCTTGTTTTCATCCTCAAGACTCAAAACCTTCGACTCCAGCTCACCTACAGCAGCGAGAAGCAAGATAATGGCCTGTGTTTCGGGAGTAAACTGAGTCATGAAAACTTCTGGAAAAGGGTTTATATCAAAATGACATAAATTCGCGAAAAATCCAGATTAATCTGAGGAGGCTGAATAGTTACGTTTTTTCTGTTACGCTAACGATGGTGATAGGGTTGCTAATGATTAACAAAATTATGCTCAATCTTGAATATGAAACGTTTATGCTTAGAAATTAGTTGTTAAATTTTTTATCGATTGTTATTTAGTGATTTTAAATGTCATGAGCCGGCTCTGTTTAACAGCTGAGAGTGGAGATAGTGCTTGAATATAATACCACCCGCACATGCAGGTGGATTCTGATTTAGGCCATTCAAAGTTTAATGAAAATAAATGTCATCAATACAGTAATAATTGATAAGAACTACTGAGGAAGTAGACATTAGCTTTCCTTTTGAGAGATGAGATGGATACCATTTTCTGATAGGGTAATAAGCCGCTTTTTATATAGGCCTCCCAATGCCATTTTGAATGTGCGTTTACTGCTGCCAAATACTTTTTTTATCTGCTCAGGAGTGCTGCGATCGTTGAATGGCAGAAAGCTCCCATGTTCTTGAAGCTGGCTAAGAATGGTTGTTTCCAGGTTATGGATACTGTCTTGATTAAAACCCGGTTTTTTCAGGCAGAGATCCAGCTTTTTATCAGGTCTGACGCGTTTGATAAAGCCTTGCAGTTTCATACCCATACGGACGGGCTCATTGATATCCTGGTCGAACAGCACGCCCAGGTACTTATTATCGATGATAGCGGTGTAGCCAATATCTGTGCGGTCACAGATCATGAAGGAAACCGCTTGGCCGTTTTTATATCTATGGGGTGTTTGGCATAAGAATTTGTTGATTTTTGAAGAAGCAACCAGGCGATAGTTTTGTTTCTCCTGATAAACATAAACTATATGGAACTGGTCTTTCTCCATTTTGTGCTTCTGCTCACTATAGGGGACCAGTAGGTCTTTAGGCATATTCCAGTCTAGAAATGCACCCATTCGGTTAACATCACTGACCTTTAAGCAGGCGAATTGCCCTACCTGAGCCTTTGGGCGCAAGGTAGTTGCAATAGGAATGTCATTTGAGTCCAGGTAGATGAAGACATCCACTTCGTCACCAATATTACAATCTTTTGGGACAAACCGGCGAGGCATAAGGATATCATCCAACAATCCCCCATCCAGGAATGCGCCAAAATCCAATATATTGACGATTTTTAAGCGGTTCATTTGGCCGATTTTTGCCATGATTTTACCTGAGCATAAAAATATGGGCGCGGATTATAACACTCTCCATAAAAATCAGTTACTGTGGTGATAAGCGTAAAGGTTGTGGCTTTATCTGTAATAACAGTTGTGGTTTGGGTAGAAGTGAATGGCCTATCTGTTAAATAACATAAAAAAACGTTCTGAAATCGTTTCGAGCCGTTTTGGCAGGGCCTATGAACGTTTAACGGATCGTAGAGTCTGCATTGGTATAACGGGTTTAAGCCGGAGTGGGAAGACGACGCTTATCACTAGTTTGCTTTATCAGCTCTTGAATTATGAAAATGCGGCATTAGCCGCTTTTTCTCCAGTGGTTCAGGGACGAGTGCTGGGGGCAAAGTTAGGAGCACTAAATAAAACAGACACACTATTTCCATTTTATGAGGGGATTGATCAATTAGCTGGTGTTTCACCACAATGGCCGCAACCCACTCGGCATGAAACATCATGCATGCTCGAACTCAGGCTTAAGCCAAAGGATAAGTTGGTTAGGCTAAGAGAAAAGTCATTTGAGCGTATTCATGTTGAAATTCGTGATTACCCTGGAGAATGGCTGATGGATATACCGATGATGGGTATGAGCTTTCAACAGTGGTGTCACTATTGGTATCGACTGCTCAATGAGCCGGGACGAAAGACACTGGCTGCTTCTTTTTTAGAACGTGTCGAGCGCATTAATCCGCGGGATTCACTATCTGAAACCACTCTGAATACCATTTATGCCGGTTATCGTCAGCTGATGCTTGATTACCGGGAGAAAATGGGTTTTACCTTGGTGCAGCCAGGGCAGCTGTGTTTTGATAATGATGAAAATAACGAAATTGCGCCATTTTTTCCCTTGGTTAACCTTGAAGCAATGGATGCCAGCGCTATTGACCAAGCGGTTCCTGATTCAGCCATTACAATATTAAAACAGAGATATGATCACTATGTAGAAAATAATGTGAAATCCTTTGTTGAGCGATGCCTGAAAGGTATTGATAGACAACTGGTTTTAATTGATGTTGTAGGAGCGCTAAGTCAAGGGAGTGATGCCTTTCAAGATGTCCAGCAGGCTCTGGTGCAAATTCTGCAGACATTCAGTTATGGAAAAAATAATCTGTTATCTCGACTGTTTAAACCGAAGGTTGAAAGGTTATTCATTGCATCAACCAAAGTAGATCAGGTATTGCCAGGCCAGCATGATTCTGTAAGACAATTAACATCTGCTTTGGTAAAAGAAGCTTATCGGCGGGCTATTTTCTGCAATATCCCTGTGAGTTGCGAAGCGATCGCATCGGTAAGAGCATCCACTGTATCAGTGAAGGATGGGCAGGAAAAGCTGGTTGGAATGACTCTTGATGGAGCTTATGGAGAGATGTGGCATCCAGATATTCCCGATAGTATTCCAGAACATGACGATTGGGATCGGCTTGCAAGTTGGTTTCCAAGGGCGTTAATGCCGCCTTGTAATATGCAACTGTCTCAGGGGGGGCGGCTTCCCCATATTCGTCTGGATGTCTTGATTGATCGTCTTTTGGGAGACTTGTGTCAATGAACAGTGAAAAAGAGGATCAGCATACCCACGACCCTTATTTCACCCCGCTTGATTCTGAAGGTTTAGGTGTGCCTGAATCCATTACTGGAAATAAGCAAGAGAAAAACAAGACATTTGATTTAGAAGATTCTTCTGTTGATTCAGAGGCTGGGTATTTGAAATGGCCGCTGTTTGGTTTTCTCTCTCTTGGGGGAGCATTGCTGATTTGGCAATGCGTAGAGCTTTATTTCTACCTCCTATCTGTACATTGGGCATTTGCTTTTCTTTATGGGTTTATGGTCTGCCTTATTCTTTTATTTTCAATAAAAGGCCTGTTTTTTTATGTTAGAAGTTTGCGTAGTCTTGACTCAGCAAATGAATTGCGTTTGCTTTCAAGGCAGATGCTAGAAACTCGCAGTATTATCCAAAAGCCGTTTTTTTTGAGCAAATTTAAAAAACACTATAAGAGAACGGCCCAGTATAATTTGCTTGAAGATGCTGTAGATACCTTGCCTGATTACTGTGAAGATGCTGAAGCAATCATACACCTGGATAATCATTTTCTGAGTGAACTCGATCAGACCGCATTGAGAGCAGTGGCCAGGTGTAGTCGTGATAATGCAATACTTATTGGCCTGAGCCCTTTTGTATTGGCTGATATACTGCTTTCCCTTTGGCGGACGATGAAGATGATCTCTGAGGTGGCTAAGGCCTATGGAGTAGCACCTACCTTTCTGGGGCGGATCAAGTTAACCAGGAAGTTGTTACACCAGATGGCTGTCACAGCAGGAGCTGATTTTTTGGCAGACCAGATTATGGATTTTACTTCAAATACTCTTGCCAGTACGTTGAGTAAGCAGGCGGCGACAGGTGTTGGGGTTGGGCTTTATACCATGAGAATTGGTTTTTATAGCATGAGTTTATGCCGACCAATACCTTTTCAAAAAGATAATAGTCCAGGTTTCAAGAAGATACTGAATGATATAATGAAAAGTATGAGGAAAAAATGATGATTTTCTTTTTGGGTGGAAGGATATATAAGTTAAAAATTTTTTCTCAACCAAAATAATGAGCTTTAATTAAGAGTACTAACAGGTAAAGTCTTAAATGGATTACGTCAAAATAGTGACGTTTTGAAGTAGGGAGGTGGCTTTTTATGGACTTGCTGGAAGAAAAAGTCGATAGTGATGTTGAAAACACATCAACCGTTCTTCATTTCAAAGTGGCATCCTTAAATTGCTGTATGGATTTGGATCATATAGAGCGGGTTGTCCCTGTCTCTTCATTACAACGCCTTCCCAGTGAGTCGTTATCAACTGTTGGATTGCTTAATTTGAATGGTGATGGCGTTCCAATTATTGATCTTGCGCACTACCTGAATATTTCACCAGGCACTGAGTATAGCTTGGACTCATGTTATATTATCTGTAACTGCAATAATCAATATATTGGTCTACTTACTTGTAAGATTGATGGTATCTCAAGCTATTCACAGGATTTGTTTCAATTACAATCTAACTTCGAGAAATCAAATCAACCATTTTCTAGCACAATTAATTCTGAATATGGAATATCCTACTTGCTGGATATAGAGCGTATTAAAAATATTATAATGGGATGACTGTAGGGCCTTTATCAATGAGTAACCAAGCCAAACATAATGTAAAAAGGCTCGATCCAACTCTGGAAAAGAAATTTGTTGATATTATCTATAAAAAAGCAGGTATTGAAATTCATGAACATCAATTGGGTTGTTTAGCCAGATTGGTTGACAGTGCTTGTGGTCGCTATAGCTTAAGTAAACCTGAAGACTATCTTACATCACTGGAACAGTGCACAGGGGACTCTTGTGAATTCAAGTATCTGGCTGATGGGGTCAGTATTAATGAAAGCTATTTTTTCAGGGATAATAACCAGCTTGATTATATGAAAATGCAGTACTTCCCTAAACTCATCAAAAGAAAGAGGGAGGCTGGTGATTATAAAATCAGAATATGGAGTGCTGGTTGCAGTGAAGGACAAGAGCTTTATACGCTAGCTATTCTTCTCTACCAGCAGCTCGGTGATGTTGATAAATGGGATCTATCATTTTTAGGTACGGATATCAGCAACCAGGTTCTGGAAATAGCTAGAGCAGCTCATTACAGTGAATGGTCACTACGTACGTGTGATGAAAAAATGCGAGACCAGTTTTTTGAAGAAGATGCAAGTAACAGATTGCGTCCCTTCCAGTTAAAAAAGTCACTCAGGTCAAAATCACATTTTCACTGGATGAATTTAACCAGCGATAATTTTCCTAACCCCCTCAATGGCACTTCGAATTTAGATGTGATCTTTTGTCGAAATGTTTTTATTTATTTACATAAGGAAGCCCGTGAAAATATTTTAAAGCAGTTTTCAGAATGCCTTAACCCAGGCGGTATTCTTATACTAGGAGCTAACGATCCTCATGATCAGTTACCCTCTGAAATGGTATCTGTTGGCCCTGAGTACCGTGGTTTTATAAAAAGCTCAGGCCTTCAGAGCGTGGTTAAAAGTACGATTCCTCCCGTATTCACAGGGACAATTAAAAAGATAAAAACAAAGAGTGCTGTTTCCAAACCAGTCAGTAAACCAAAAGCTCCTGAGAACGTAGTGAGGGATCATAGTAGCCTTTATCAAGAGGCTACCCGTTTAGCAAATACCGGTTGTCTTGACCAGGCTGATGCCCTATGTACAGAGCTGATTACCTCAGATCCTGAGAATATTTCATATTATTCTCTTCATGCCTGGATATATATGGAGCAAGGGCAATTAGAGGATGCTGAGTTGGCATTGCGTAGAGCGTTGTTTTTAAATCCTGAAGATTTGCAGGCTAGATTTCAGAAAGCGTTGTATATGATCAAGAAAAATGATCAAAGCAGGGGGAAAAGACATTTGTTGGAAATTCTGAGTGAAATTGAGAGTTTTTCTGTTGATGAATCTGTCATTGGATGGCCAGAAATTACTTATGGTGACTTTTCTGTATTATTACAGTCAAAAATTGGAATGATTTCAGATAGTTAATCCTGCCTTAATTTAATAATAGACAGTCTTTAAGTTGTACGTTCCCAATAAAATATTTTTTAGTTTATGGTGTATTGAAAGTTGTATAGAATTTTCCATGCAAGCCGTTATATTCTATGGTTGTATTTTTGTTGTTATAATGGGTGAAACTTTATAAAGTTAACTTTTTGGTCTTTATATTAGAAGTCATCTCAAAACTGTCTTAACAATATCCTAATGCAGGCCAGCTGCAAAAAAGCCAAGTAGTTGGCTGCTTTATATTCATATCTGGCCAGAACCCTTCGATAGTTTTGAAGCCAAGCAAAAAGGCGCTCCACTTTCCATCTTCGCTTGTAACGCCTTAGTTTTCGACCATCCTGAGTCTTGGGTTTCTTTCGACCTTTCCTGTGTGGTGCTATTAACTCAACTCTATAGCGTTTAAATAGAGACTTATCGTGTGGGTCGCTATCGTAGGCCTTATCACCAATCATTCTTGTGGGTACCGTAGAAATGAAACGGTGTTCCAACACTTTGTCTACAAGCGTGATTTCATGTGGCGAAGCACTGTCAATGCATAAGGCGATAGGAAGACCATTGCGGTCCGTAATGCCCATGATTTTGGTTCCCTTTCCACGCTTAGTTTTCCCGACACAAGCGCCCCTTTTTTAGCGGAAGCGAAACTACCATCGATATACGTTTCAGTCAGGTCAAGGTTGCCGCGCCCTTCCAGGTCTTCTGCAAGGGCTTCAAGTATCTGCTCAATGAGGCCTATTTTTTGCCATTCCTGAAAGCGTCGATGGCATGTTTGATAAGGAGGAAACTGAGTGGGTAATTCTTTCCATTGAGCTCCGGTACGGAGAATCCACAAAATACCCTCGAGAACTGGGCGAGCATGATGCCGTGGTCTTCCGGGTCGGCCCTGAAGCAGATCTTTGGAAGGAAAAAAGGGCTCTAATAATTCCCATTGTGCTGTTGTTAGTTCACTCATCATCAACTCCCCCTAAAACAGGGGGATTATAACGAATTAATCAGCCAACAGTTTTGAGATAGCTTCTAGGAAATTGCTGAATAAGTAAAATTAGCCTCTTATGGAAAAAGTTTTAATTTAAAACAATATGTTATCTGATTAATAACAACAATTGGCAAGGCTGGCATGAAAGGACTTCAAAAAAATCAAGCTTCGGCGAATAATAATCATGCAGAATCAATTGATGTTCATGAACGTAAGGATTTTATCGATTTTACCGATGAGGATGCAGCAGTCCTGCTATCTCTGAAACCACTCATAGAACCTCATATCCCCAGACTTGTAGCATTGTTTTATGACAAGATTCACTCCTACAGTGAGTTGATGGGCATCATTGATGATGCGGGTTCCTCTGTGCCGAGGCTTCAGAAAACAATGGAAATTTATCTGGCACAGCTTTTTTCTGGTAGTTATGATCAGGCTTATTTTAGAAGCCGCTGCAAAATTGGACAGGTGCATAATGCTATAGGTTTATCCCCACGTTGGTATTTGGGAGCCTACAATGTTTATAGCAAAGAAATCACTGACCTTATTTGTAAAAGATACCTGTTTTTTCCAGGGAAAAAGAAAAGAGCATTAAATGCCTTCTATAAAGTGCTTAATCTCGATACCCAGCTGGTGATGGACACCTATATTGCTGATTATGCAGGCCAAATTGAAGAAGGCAAAAATAGACTGGAATCAAAAGTCAAACTATACAGTGATTTTATTCAGAAAGTTACTGATGGCGATCTAAATGCCAAGTTGGACAATGTTGATGATGATGACAATCTCGGTAAGCTCGGCCGACACCTTAATATAATGGTAGCTAGTTTGTCTGCATTTGCTACAAAACTAGAGGATAGTAATAAAAGGTTAGAATCCAGAGTCGAGCTATACAGCGATTTTATTCGAAAAGTGTCAGAAGGGGATTTACAAGCCAAGGTAGATGATGTTGCTGGTGGTGACGCTCTTTCAGTTCTTGGGCAACGGCTGAACTCCATGGTTGAAAACCTCTCCCTTATGGTGGGAGAGACCCGTGAAGCGAGTAATTTGCTGGAAGATAACTTAGGGAAGGTTCAGACTTCAATTACGTCTCAAACTAATGGTATTGTCCAACAGGCTGCTGCTCTCAATCAAACAACCAGTACTATGTCGGAAATTAGGGCAACCTCAGCAGAAAACCTGGAAATGGCTCAGGGATTGGGAAAAATTGCAGAAAAAACACGAGAGGAGAGTGAGGAAGGAAAGAAAGTCGTTGAGGAGACGGTCACAGGAATGGAAGCTATCAGAGAAAAAGTGGAAGGCATTGCCCATACAATATTGTCACTGTCAGAGCAGACTCAACAGATTGGGGAAATTACAGATGTCGTTGATGGACTGGCGCAGCAATTGAAGATGTTGGCACTGAATGCTTCTATTGAAGCAGCAAAAGCGGGTGATGCGGGTAAAGGCTTTGGCGTTGTAGCGACAGAGGTGAAAGAGTTAGCAGATCAGTCACAACAGTCCACTGCCCAGGTTCAGAAAATTCTGGAAGATATTCGTCATGCTACTGACAGAGCAGTAATGGCTACAGAAGAAGGCAGTAAGGGCGTTGATATTGGTATGGAGCTGGTTAATAAAACTGGGAGTACAATGCATAAACTGAGTGAAGTTATCCAGGAAACCAGTTCGGCAAGTCAGCAAATTGTGACAGCAGTTCGCCACGAAGTAACGGGTATAGATCAAATAAATACGGCTATTACGGAAATTAACTCGGTCACTTCCCAGTTTGCAGAATCTTCAGATCAAACGAAAACCGTTGCCGATGGCCTATCTAAACTGGCGGAAAGGCTTAGCAATAATGTAAGCTTATTTAAAATATAAAAAAATATATTAAAAAAGTATTAATCGTTGTCTGCTTGATACTTTGTTTTTGATACTCTTTCAGTATATAAAATGAGTGTATATGATCATGGATGATCCCATACCAGAAGAAGAGCAAGAATCGAATAAAAACAATAATTTAGAAGATGCGGTTTCAAAAAAAGATGGCCCTGCGTATGATTTGTTGCCAGCAGATGAGCGGGCACGTGAAATTCTGGAAAAGCGGGCTGAAGCATTAGCAGAATCAAATGATGATGAGGAGTTTCAAGCAAATAATACCATTGAATATATTCGTTTTTTAGTCGGTGAAGATGAACAATATGGTATTCCTTACCCTTTTCTTGAAGAAATTATACAAGCCAAGCAATTATTCAAGGTCCCGTGTACTCCCCCCCATATTGCCGGCGTCACTAATTGGCGAGGCACTCTTATTACGGTGATTAAATTGCATCCTTTTTTTGGTGCTGAGCCTGTACATGGAAGTGAAGAAAAAATCATCGTTGTAAAAAGTGGTGGAGTGACCGCAGGGATTCAGGCTGATCAAATTGATGTGAATGATTGTTATGACCCTGAGTTGTTGGTTCCACCACTGCCATCTCAGTCTGTTACCAAGCTTGAATATATAAAAGGGATTTATCAGGGCCGTATAGCCATTCTCGATTTGGGATACTTACTGGCTGACGATAGCTTATACGTTAAATAGTTGCTTTTACCAGAAAAGAGGGAAAAATCTGCAGATGGACAGGCAAACACTCACTTCAGACCTCAATACGGCTGCAGAGGTTAGCGAGCGAAAGAAGTTTACTCAATTTACCGATGAAGATGCAGAAATTTTAGCCTCATTAAAGCCTCTTGTAGAACCTCATGTCTCAAGGCTGGTAGAGCTTTTTTATAATCAGATCAGTCAATACAGTGATTTAATGGGGATTATCGACAGTGCCGGTTCTACTGTATCCAAGCTTAAACAGACTATGTCAGGCTATCTTCTTCATTTATTTAATGGCACTTACGATGAGCAGTATTTCAAAGGGCGCTGTAGAATTGGTCAGGTACATAACGCCATAGGTCTTTCCCCCCGCTGGTATCTTGGCGCTTATAATATTTATAGCTCAGAGTTTACTCGTATTATCTGTAAAAAATACCGCTTTGCTCCGGCTAAAATGGAGGCTGCATTGGATGCAGTCTGCAAGATACTTAATCTCGATACCCAGCTGGTTATGGATACTTATATCAGTGATTTTGCTGGCCAGCTTGAAGAGACTAACAGGCAGCTGGAGTCTAAGGTCGAGGTTTATGGCGATTTTATTCAGAAAGTGGCTGATGGTGATCTAAAAGCAAGATTGAACAATATTGATGAGGATGATGATAGCCTGAGCAAGTTGGGACGAAGTCTCAATGCAATGGTTGCCAACCTGTCAACAATGGTTGGCCAGACCCGTGAAGCTAGCAGCCAGCTCCAGACCAATGTGAGTGATGTACAAAATGCAGTGACGTCTCAATCGAATGGTATTGCTCAGCAGGCAGCAGCCCTTAATGAAACAACCAGTACGATGTCAGAAATTCGGGCAACATCGGCTCAGACGCTGGAGATGGCTCAAAATCTTGGAAAAATTGCCGAGCGAACCCAGGAAGAAAGTGAGCAAGGAAAAAAAGCCGTAGAAGATACGGTTACCGGGATGGAAGCCATCAGGGAGAAGGTAGAAGGTATTGCCCACACTATTTTGTCTCTTTCGGAACAAACACAGCAGATTGGTGAAATTACCGATGTTGTGAATGGCTTGGCTCAACAATTAAAAATGTTGGCCCTCAATGCTTCTATTGAGGCTGCAAAGGCGGGTGAAGCGGGTAAAGGATTTGGTGTTGTTGCAACTGAGGTTAAAGAGTTGGCTGAGCAATCACAGCAGTCTACAGCACAGGTTCAAAAAATTCTTGAAGATATTCGCCATGCCACTGATCGGGCGGTTATGGCAACTGAAGAAGGGAGTAAAGGGGTTGATATAGGGGTAGACCTGGTCAATAAAACAGGTCTTACCATGCATAATCTCAGTGATGTTATTCAAGAGGCTAGCTCTGCCAGTCAGCAAATCGTTACAGCAGTGCGCCAGGAGGTAACTGGTATCGACCAAATTAACACAGCAATCACTGAAATTAATGCCGTTACCTCCCAGTTTGTAGAGTCATCAGATCAGACCAAGAATGTTGCTGCTGGCTTGTCAAAGTTGGCACAGGGATTGAGCAGTAATGTGAGCCTATTCAAAATATAAGGTGGGCCATTGAAATGGATTTGGATCCTGAACTGCTTAAAGTATTAATTGATACATTTGTTATAGAGCTGGATGACCAGTCTCAGCTTATTACCGACGGTTTGCTTAAACTTGAAGCCGGTGATGATGCTGATTATGCTGCGACCATCGATGCTGTATTTCGAGCTGCACATAATATAAAAGGTGCGGCTCGTGGCGTCGATTTGCGTAATATCGGCGATATTGCTCATGTGATGGAGGATCTATTTACTCGCTTTAAACAAGACTCTCTAACACCGCCATCGCATATTATTGATGCCTGTTTTAAGTCAATAGACTATATGGGCTCAATTGCTAAAGCCAGTTCAACCGGTGACAGTTATGATGAACAGGAAGTTAGTGAATTCATAGAAGAACTTCACACGATTGAAAAAGAGTTTTTAGCAAGCCTTGATAGCCCCGGTAACAGTGAATCAGTGCAAGTATTGGATTCTGAAGACAGTCCTGTTGATCAAAAAAGCGATGTAATAGATGACGATACAAAAAATAAGGATAGTGCCCAGGCTGAGGCTCAAGAGAAACTGCCAGAAAAGAGTACTAAGAAAAAAGTAAAAAAGAAAACGGAGAAAAAAAGCAAAAAGGGCGTAAAAGCCAGTAATAAGGTGGATAAAGAAGAAAATGATAAACCAGCCAAGACCCAGGCTGATAAAAGTGAAACTGAAATTACTGATATAAAACCTGTTGCTGAAGCTAAACCTAAACCTGCATCCCCGGCGGTAAAAGACAAAAAGACCGAATCCGCCAGTGAAACAATTCCTGTGTCACTTGAGAAGTTGAATCACGTCAATGCCTTATCTGAAGAATTACAGGTGACAAAAATTGCGATGGAAACTCACCTGGAAATTTTGGGGCAGTTTCGGTCCCAGGTGCAAGGACTGATATCTGTTTGGAGCCAGGCTCAAACAGCTTGGCACCGAATTGATAAGCTCAATATGCCTGTTGAATTGTTACAAATGTTTTCCGATGGGCCAGATGCACTCTCTTCACTGAATAACACCACCTCACAGCTCTACAAGAATTTACGGACAAGCCGGAATCAGATGGGTGTCGTTTCCAATGCACTTCAGGATGCTGTTCGTTTTATGAGGCTGGTGCCTGCAGCCAACATTCTCAGGCCAATGGCACGTTCGGTTCGAGATATTGCACGGGAGCTGGGAAAGAAGGTTAATTTGACGGTGCAGGGTGATGATATTGAGCTGGATAGAATTGTCCTTGATGGTGTTCGCGCACCACTGATGCATATTTTACGTAATGCCATTGATCATGGTATCGAAGACCCGGAAACAAGGGTGAGTCGTGGTAAAGAGGGTACAGGGAAGTTGCTGGTAGAGGTTCGTAGCCAGGGCAGTCAGATAATTATGTCGGTAAAGGATGATGGTGAAGGTATCAGGCCGGAAGCCATTGGTAAAGCGGCATTGCGTAAGCAGCTTGTTACTCAGCAAGAACTCGACAATATGGATCGTGCTGAAATTCTCGACCTTATCTTTAGACCAGGTTTCTCCAGCAAAGAAGTAGTGACTGATATTTCCGGCAGGGGGGTTGGGCTGGATGTGGTTAAAGAGGGGCTGCGAGAACTTAAGGGTGAAGTGCGAATAGAGACTGAAGAGGAAAAAGGAACCGAGTTCATCTTACAGTTGCCACTTACCCTTGCAACAGACCATGGTTTGCTTGTTGCCGTCGGTGAGAATCAGTTTGCTATACCGACTACTTATGTTGTCAGGGTAATGGAAGTCAGTCATCAAGAGATGATTCATGTTGAAGGTAGTTATGCTGTTGTTCATGAAGGCAAACCCCTGCCTTTAAGAGACCTGTCTGCGGTTTTAGAGCTGGGTGAACTGGACACGTCTACCAGTGACTCAATATCGATGGTACTGGTCTCTAACGAAAGAGATACCGTTGCTTTTCTGGTTGATGAAATTATTGGTGAACGAGAGCTGATCATAAAACCATTCCACTCGCCACTGGAATCAGTACGAAATATCAGTGGAGGGGCTTTTATGGGAAATGGTGATATGGTGATGGTGCTTAACCCAACGGATTTGGTTAATACGGCACTGGGTGTACAAAGCCAGTTTAAGGTCAGAGAAGCGCTTGAAAAAATAGAAGAAGAGCAGCAGCAAAAGCATTTATTGGTTGTTGATGACTCTATTACTACACGTATTCTTGAACAATCAATTCTGGAAAATGCAGGGTATAAAGTGACTGTGGCCGTTGATGGTCGTCAGGCTTGGGAATTAGTCCAGAAAAGTGATTTTGACTTGGTGGTTTCTGATATTGAAATGCCCTTTATGACAGGGTTTGAACTGGCTGGAAATATTAAACAAGCCGATGCCTCGAAGGATACACCGGTTATTTTGGTAAGTTCTCTGGCTCAGGATGAGCATAAGAAAAAAGGGCTGGAAGTGGGTGCTGATGCCTATATCGTTAAGGGGCAGTTTGAAACCAAGGCTCTATTGGATGCAGTCAGGCGGTTGTTAGATCACTGACTGAAAAAGGATAAATCGCAATGATTCGAGTCCTCGTCGTTGATGATTCACCAGTGGTTTCTATGCTGCTTAGAGCACTCATTGAAAATGAGCCGGATATGGTTGTGGTCGGTCAGGCTAAAAATGGGCGGGAAGCTATAACCATGGTTGAGCGATATAAGCCGGATCTTGTAACCATGGATATCAGAATGCCGGAAATGGATGGATTTGAAGCGACCAAGGTGATTATGGCTAGCAATCCAACACCTATAATCATTGTGAGTTCCACAGTGAATGCTGAAGATTTTCAGGCTATGAAGGCTGGTGCTTTAACACTCATTGAAAAGCCTCAGGGGTATGGGCAGGAGAGTTTTAAGCTTGTACGCAGGGATTTAATTAACAGCATTAGGGAGTTGTCTAAAGTCGATGTTCAGCTGGTTGAGCATGAAAACAATGAACCAGCTTCTGGGTCATCAACCATCACCGAAAAAACGAGAGTCTCTTTCGAGCGCCGCGATATTGATATAGTCGCGATTGGTGTTTCTACAGGGGGACCTACTGCTTTACTTGAGCTGTTAAAGAAATTTCCCAAAGACTTTCCTGCACCCATCATTATCAGCCAGCACATATCTCAAGGCTTTGTTGATGGTTTAGTGGGTTGGCTGAATGATCAAATACCTCTGGAGGTAAAACTCTGCCAGCAAGGTGAATTGTTGAAAGCGGGTGTCGCCTATTTTTCACCGGATGACCATCACTTTGAGGTTCGCAAGTTTGGTAATGATATACAGGCAAAGTTGACACAGTCTGAACCTGTTAACCGTTTCCGGCCTTCAGCATCGGTTTCTCTTAATTCAGTTGCGCAGGTTTGCAAGGAAAAGGCTATAGGTATTATTTTAACGGGTATGGGGCGTGATGGGGCTGATGGTTTGCTGGCGATGCGGCATGCAGGTGCCCTTACTTTTGCCCAGGATGAGGCCAGTTGTACCGTATTTGGCATGCCCGCTGAGGCAATCGCAATAGGCGCTGCTGAACAAGTGGCGAACCTGGAGGAGATGTCTGAGTATATACGAAAGGTAGCAAAATAGATGCCTTATCAGGCAATGGAGTGTACCCATGATTAAAGTATTAATTGTTGATGATTCCAATGTGGTAGCAATGCTGCTAAAGGCTGTGTTGAGTAAGGAGCCGGATATTGAAGTGGTAGGCCGGGCAGAGAATGGCCGGGAAGCTTTGGAGATGGTTCAGAGTCTAAAGCCTGACTTGGTCACCATGGATGTACAAATGCCGGAAATGAACGGTTTTGAAGCGACTCATGCCATCATGGATACCTGTCCAACCCCTGTTATGCTAGTGAGCTCCAGTGTCAATGCAGAAGAGGTGCATAGTACTTTTCAGGCAATAGATGAAGGGGCTGTTGCTGTGGTGGAGCAACCCCAGCTGGGTGGTGGAGCCAATACTCGCTATGATCCTCTGGTTGAGTTTCTACGGATGGTCAGATTAATGAGTCATGCCAATGTGGAACACAAAGGTACAACAACGATAGATTCTGCTGCCATAGATTATGATTCTAAAGACTCCGTTGAACTGATTGCCATTGCCTCTGCAGAAGGCGGCCTTCATGCGCTAAATGAGCTATTTGCCCAGTTCGATAGCATTAAATGCCCTGTTATTATTAATCAACAATTGGCACCGGGGTTTCTTGAAGGCTTAGTTACCTGGCTTAAACCAAAGATAAAAACACCATTGAAACTCGCAGAAAATGGGGAAGTACTGAAGAAGGGAACGGTTTATATTACGCCTGACCACCATGACATGTCCCTTTCAAGAAATAAAAAAGGGCTCGTTTGTGAATTGACTGCATTTGAAGCGGATGCACGGTTGTCCCCTTCGGCAGATATTCTTTTTGAATCTATTGGTGAGGTCTGTGCTGATAAAGCAGTGGGGGTGATATTAAGTGGCAATGATAATGGTATTAACGGTTTGTTATCCATGAAGAAATCAGGCGCGGTCACGATTGCTCAAGATAGTTGTAGCGCTTTAATCAATGAAGGGCCTGGGCAAGCGATAGAGAAAAGTGCTGCTGACTATGTGCTTTCTCCCAGTGCGATGGTGGATGTATTAAAGAACATGGCCAAGAGATAAAACATATTAGTAATAAAAAAATAATAATTAATAGCGATTTTTAATCATAGAGTAGGGCATCAAGATAGTTGCAAGTTGTTATTGATATTATACTCTTTTTATAAAGAGCCTTTTGTACAGCATAGGGAGTTTGCAGTATGGAGCTGAAGGATTTAGGTTCTAAACCACCTCAGATACATTTCCAGAATGGCGCTAACCAGTACGGTCACTTCATGTGGTTCAGGGGAAGTCCATTTGTCGCTTGGAATTGTGACGATGCTTGTAAGGAGCGCCTGAGAAGCCAGCTGCATGATGAAAGTAGTCAGTGTACCTGTAGTCAATGCGGTGCGGTCTACGAGATCAGTATGCAGAGCCAAGGTGTTCACGTGAGGGAATCTCCTAGAATACATTGATTTGTAGACTGAAATTTATCTGACTGACCAATGTATATAGTTTCACATTTTTTTGATTAATAACCTTAAGCCCTGAGGTAATTCCTGTTTTGTGATAGGTTTCATAATTGCAAGAATAATGGCAAATTTTAAAGTGTGGAAATATGTCAAAGAAGCAGCAGTTAGTCTGGTTCCGGTCAGATTTAAGGGCTACAGATAATAAAGCACTCTACCATGCTAGTCAGGCCGGGCCGGTTATAGGGGTCTTCTTTCTCTATCCAGAGCAATGGCAAGATCATGGGGATAGTTCAAATAAGCTCTGGTTTATGTTGGAAAGTTTGAAGATTTTGAAGAGTGATCTTCAAAAACTAAATATCTCACTGCTGACTATTCAGCTTTCAATGTTTAAAGAGTCTGCAAGTACTCTGATTCATTTAGCAGAACAATACCAATGTGAAGGTATTTGGTTTAATAATGAGTATGCTTTTAATGAGCTGACCAGAGATGGGGAAGTCGAACAGCTTTTTATTGATTCTGGATTAAAATGTAACC
The DNA here is from genome assembly GCA_965224475.1 of Endozoicomonadaceae bacterium. Lineage (GTDB taxonomy): Bacteria > Pseudomonadota > Gammaproteobacteria > Pseudomonadales > Endozoicomonadaceae > Endonucleibacter. Next base: position 32,778 of record CBDCZK010000014.1, read on the forward strand.
GATTTACTGATCAGCTACTGTTTGCTCCAGGAACTGTTTTAACAGGTAAGGGAGACTTTTTTAAAGTTTTTACACCCTTTAAAAAAGTGATATACAGAAAGCTGCAGCAAAAAGATATCACTCCTCTACCTGCTCCTTCAAAACAAGAAGTTAAGCTACAGATTAAAGAAAATAAAGCAGTTGAAAACCCATATACTGTTATTACAACGGGTATTGAAAGCTTTTGGCCCCCAGGGGAGCAGGAGGCACATAACCGCTTGCACCACTTTATTGAGCAGTATGCGGATTCTTATCATATTAACCGGGACTTTCCTGCTCTATCTGGCACCAGTACTCTTTCGCCTTGGCTCACCTGCGGGTCCCTGTCAATCCGGCAATGTTTTTATGCAGCACTGTTAGCTAATAATGGTGAAATGGATACTGGTAATGAAGGGCTTTGCTGCTGGCTTAGTGAGCTGGTTTGGCGAGAGTTTTATCGCCATATATTGGTTGGTTTTCCCAGAGTATCCAGAGGCAGGGCATTTGTAGAAAATACAGAACAGTTGCCATGGCGAAATGACAAAAATCATTTTGAAGCCTGGAAGCAAGGTAAAACGGGTTTTCCGCTGGTGGATGCAGCCATGAGACAGCTTGTTGCAACGGGATGGATGCACAACCGATTGCGCATGGTGTCGGCGATGTTCTTAAGTAAAAATTTAATGCTAGATTGGCGTCTTGGCGAGCGTTTTTTTATGGAGCACCTGATTGATGGCGATCTGGCTGCCAATAATGGTGGTTGGCAATGGGCTGCCAGTACAGGAACCGACGCAGCGCCCTATTTCAGGATGTTTAACCCATTCAGCCAGTCCAAAAAATTCGATAAAAAAGGACTCTTTATAAAAAAGTGGCTACCTGAGCTTGCTGAGCTGGATAGTGTCCAAATACATGAGCCATACAGTGGAGGGGATGACATGTTTAACCATGCTTTGGATTACCCTTACCCCATTGTGGATCACGCACAGTCAAGAGCTAGAGCCATTGAGGCATTTAAAAAACTGGGCTAGTTTCAGCTCCATTTTGAGACTACTTGTTTAATGGCTCTTAACTTTTCAAATTAACCAATTTCTTATACAGTATAATTAGAATGTATAAGAAATTGGTGGTAGTTATGGCCATAGTTGATATTCCACAACCTCCAAAGGAAATTTCCATTGGTATCAGTGCCTGCCTGATGGGTCATAAGGTCAGATACAACGGTGGGCATAAGCGTTCTTCGTTTTGCACAAATACTCTTGATAGTTTCTTTAATCTGATACCGGTCTGCCCAGAGGTGGGCATTGGTATGGGTACGCCTAGAGAGCCGATACGGCTGGTGGGTGACATGGCTGACTATGCTGTGATTGGAACGGACAATCCAGAGTTAAATGTTACTGACCAGCTTCTGCAGTATGGTAAGGAAAAGGCCAGTGAGCTGTCACAGATTAGCGGTTATGTGTTGATGCAAAAATCGCCCAGTTGTGGCATGGAAAGGGTGAAAATCTACCATCCAAATGGTAACCCCAGTGGATTCAGTGGTAGCGGACTTTTTGCCAAAGCCTTGATGGAATCAAATCCTCTTTTGCCGGTAGAAGAAGAAGGTCGACTTCATGACCCGGTCTTAAGAGAAAACTTTTTTACCCGTGTCTATGCATATCATCGCTGGCAAAGAGATGTTGAGGTGGATCCCTCCTATGCTGCTATTGGAGAGTTCCATGCTGTTTATAAATATATCTTAATGGCCCACAACCCCCAAAATTATACGGAGCTTGGTCGTCTTGTAGCGAAAGGGCGAGAGGTAAATATCAATAAACTGATGGAGGATTATATTGGCTGTTTTATGAAAACATTGGCGAAAAGGGCAAACAGGAAAAGCCACACCAATGTTCTTTTACATCTTCTGGGTTATGTCAAGCAGTCTGTCAGTAGCGAGGATCGAGGAAAAATTTTAGAAAGTGTAGAAGCCTACAGACAGGGAATGGTGCCACTGGTTGCACCTGTAACTTTACTTCGCCATTTTATAGAAGCCCATGGCTCTGATTATGTGAAGAAACAAGCCTATTTAAATCCTTATCCGGACCATCTTGGATTAAGAAACCTGATTTAGCAAAGATCGCTTTTACTACATGTAGAATCAGGGTATGGAAAAAAACGAATAAATTAACAACACTGTGCTTGTTCTCTGGGGTATGTTTACTGGAGCTTATTATGCCAATTACACAGGATGCAGATGTTGAGGAAGGTAAATTATACCCTATCCGTGAGGTTGCCAGGCTTACAGGGGTTAATGCTGTCACCTTAAGGGCCTGGGAAAGACGTTATGGTTTATTAGTTCCCATGAGAACGCCAAAAGGGCATCGTCTCTATGGTAATGACCATTTAGAAAAAATAAAAAAGATAACAAACTGGATCAAAAAAGGCGTTGCTGTTAGCAAGGTTGCAGACTTATTAAGTAGAGAAGAGACCCAGGATATTGTTCTTGATAGTGCAGAAAACTGGCAGAACTACCAGCATGAGTTTATAGCTGCAGCTCAAGTCTTTAACGAAGACCGTTTGACAGAGGTTTATAATCATTTGCTATCTATTTATCCAGTAGACGATGTGCTGGATAAGTTTTTTCGGCCTGTGCTTGAAAAGCTAAGGGCTCGCTGGCGTGGAGGGGTCTTTGGCGCTCAGCTGGAAAAGGCGTTTATAGAAGGGAGTTTAATGGGAGGCTTGTATACAAAGCTTTCCTATGAAAAAAAGCACGTGGGAAAAACAAGTATACTGTTGGCAAGGCTTCCTGAGCACGACTCTGATGTTGATTTATTGTTATTGGCTCTGTCTGCTGTAGCTCGGGATATCCATTGCTGTTGCCTTACAGGTCCATTTAACCTTAAGGAATTACCTTTACTGGTTGAACAGCATACGCTATCAGCTGTTGTGCTCTATGGTGAAATAAAGTTGTCAGAGCGGCGTTTAGGGCATGACCTGCCTAGGCTTAAGGCCAGTTTAGCGGCTCCTGTAGCGATATTCGGAGGGGTGGTAAGTATTCATCAGGATGCTCTGATTAAGGCTGTTGATTACATCCCGGAAAGCCCGATGAGCTATTCTTTAGGTAACCTTATAAAAAAGCTGGATTTATAGCTTTGTTGTGTGACGGCAGTAAATGGAGTAGAAATATGGATATTCATGAACTTAAGCGATATATCAGGGAAGATTCTGACATTGAAGTAGGGCTGGTGGCTGATGAGACAGGTGGGTTTTATTGCCAAATCCGCGGTCGGGGTGTTTATTCATGGCTAAGTCGAACAGGTTCTGAGTCTCCTATGACGTTCTATGATGTTTCAGAAGCCAAAGATTATATTGGTGCTAAACTCGAAGCAACCCGTTTGGTTATACCTGCTGACCTGAGTGAGTCTGGATCTCAGCCTCGCTTTCACTAGACTTTTTAATTACAAAGTTCTTATCTTAAAATAACCAAATTGAATAAATTATTATTCAATTTGGTTATATGCTATTTAGCAATAGTGTTATTTTCCTAGCAATTGGTTTTTTATTTTGACTAAAAAAGTAAACCAAATGTAAGTTGAGGACGTAAAAGGAGAGAAACTTTATTTTTATAGCAAGGGTTATTTAAATGGCTCTAAAACGAAATGATGTCTGCTTTCCTGTTACATTATTTTATGATGGTTCTTGCCCTCTCTGTAATAAAGAGGTGAATTGGCTGAAAACCCAAAATAAATTTGGCAGGCTTATGTTTGAAGATATAAAGGAGGCCAATTTCTCGAACCGTTATCCAGCGTTGGACAGCACAGAATTGGACCGAACACTTCATGCAAAATTGGGCGATGGACGTATGGTCAAAGGTGTTGATGCGACTATTTCAGCCTGGGAGGCTGTCGGTAAAGGCTGGATGTTAACACCACTTACCTGGCCTGTTTTTTCTTCAATTGCTGGGCTGGCCTATCAAGGCTTTGCAAACAATCGCCACTGGCTGGCATCGGTACTAACTAAAAGTATCAAAAAAGACCACTGCAAAGTGTGTAAGTAGCCTTTGCTAGACTAAGTGCTTATTGAAAGAATCATGCCCTTATTATCCAATCATATTAAGTCGAACATTTGATATTTCCTGTATTATTGTTATTTTTTATAAGTTACTTAGATGCTAAGTAAAGCAGGATGCTGGAATGATTGACCCTTCTACTGAAAAAATAATCAACGCTGTTATACATAATCTTGATAAGTCAGTACCCTTGTATACTGATCTTGATAGTAAGGTATTTTCCAATAACAACATTGCACCCTACTTCAGCGGCGTAGGCATGCACATGCGCCACATCCTCGATATATATACCTGTGTGCTTAATGGGTTATTTTCTGGCTATGTAGATTTTACAAGACGAAATAGGGGGAATGAGGCTGAGGCCAGTCAATCAGAAGGTTTTAGATATCTTCAAGAAACCATTGAGTTATTAAAGGGTATTAAAGATAAGCCCTCATCTCTATCTATAAAGGTTATTGATGATTTGGGACTAGGGTTAGTTACGATCACCTCAACACTGGCTGCGGTTTTATCACAGGCTCATAGCCATGCGATTCATCACTATGCTGCTATTGGTTACCTATTGGAGTTGCAGGATATAAAAATTCCAGAGATTGATTTTGGCTATAACCCAACAACACCTATAGCGGAGAGTAACTAGTTTTTATACCCTGAGTCAGAGAGAAAACTCTCTGACATTCAGGATCAGTACTGAAGTAGAGTGCATCATTTCAATATTCAATTAAACTAAAGCTTTATTAAGCTGTCATTGCCAGGTAACCGGCGTGACTCTTTTCAATTTCAAAATGAACCGGCCTTGAGTCATGCTCTTCTACAGAGTAACGGGAGTGGCTAGGGGTCTGGTTAAAGCGCTTTCGGTACAGCTGGGTAAAATAAGACTGACTGTTGAACCCTGACTCCAGTGCTATATCAATAATACTTTTATCAGTATTCACCAATTGGTTATAAGCGTACTGTAGACGCATTTCATTAATCCAGGCTTTAGGTGTAATGTGGTATACTCGGTTAAATAAACTCTTAAAACTACTCAGGCTGGTATTGAACTGAGCTGCGAACTGTTCAAGGCTCCAGCTTTTTCGGTAGTTTTCATTCATAAACTGTCGTAACCGCCGGGATGAACTGCTACCGATCCATTTTAGTGTTTGCTCGAACTGCTGTCCTTGAGGCTGGCTCAACATTAGCAGAAAAATTTCTTCCACTTTCAGTGCAATCAAGTGAGGGTTGGCCGCACGCTTTTCAATATTATTGGATATTAAAACAACGGCATGTTTGAGCAGATAGTCAACATCTACTTCATTATAACCATAAACGTCAAAGCTGTTTTCCCGGTTGAACAGGGTACCGTATTTATCAATGAGCCTGGCAATAAAGTCAACAGAAAGGGTAATAAATAACAAATTGCCAGCATTGTTTTCAGATTTACTAATATTCGATAAAAGGTAGACGCCTGCCGGTAAAAGAACAGGTCTGCCTTCATTGATTGTTAGTTCAAAATCTGGACCTGATACGTTTATGCTTCCTGATGAGACCATAATCATGGTTTCTGATTTCAGGCTTTTTTCACAGGTTCCCAGTAATTCCCCTCTCTCTATTGATCCAACATTAACAAGCTCAAGCATAAGCTTTACCTTTAATAAAACGCGTGTTCATCCCAACAGCGATGTTAATTTGATCTAGATAAACAGCGACTTACTGTCAGAAAAGATTGGTGAAAGAACGGATTAATTGGTCTGTCTGATAGTATTATCGCCTACAAGGCTAGGTGTTATTCGTTGTTTTTTGAAGATGGCAGGTGTTGATATGATGCGTTTTGAGTGTTTAGTTTTGTTAACAGAGTAAAAGCTGATTATATAAAACCTACAGCAATTCCCGCAGACTTGATTAAAGCCCTTAATAACAAGGGCTGTAGCCTGATACTTTCTTGCTGAAATCGCAGACTATCCGATAGAATTTCACCACTATAATAATAACGATGCTTATGTTGTGCCGCTAACAAAACCAAGAACCATTGCTGAAAAACTGCTCAAAATAGTCTCTGATGAAGCGGCTGAAATTCCAGACTTTCGCAAGAAAAGTCAACATGACAAAATTGCCCTTCATGATGCGGTCATGAGTGGCCTTGCTGTCATGCACCTGAAATACCCTTCGTTGCTGGCTTTTGATCAGGATTGCGTCAATAAGCCCGACAGGCTCAAGAACTTAAAGTCGATGTACAATGTCAGCAACGTCCCCAGTGATACCTATCTGAGGGAGCTGATTGACCCTATAGAAACGCGCTATTTCAGGAAGTTCTTTACCCGCTTGTTTGCCTTTGTGCAGCGATCTGGCCGACTTAAGCAGTTCACTTATTTTGAGGAAGGGTATCTTGCGCCTATCGATGGTACGGGGCACTTTTGCTCAGGGAATATTAGCTGTCCTGAGTGTTGTGTAAAAAAGGCGGACAGCAAAAATCCGCAATACTACCATCAGTTACTGGCCTGCTGTCTGGTAAGGCCGGGCAAGAAGGAAGTATTGCCTTTAATGCCTGAGCCCATCACCAAACAGGTTGATGCGTCAAAGAATGACTGTGAGAAGGTAGCGCTCAAGCGGCTATTGGCGAATTTATCCAGAGAACATCCCCACTTGCCACTGGTTCTTACTGTTGATGACCTGTACTCAGATGGACCGACCATCAAGTTGGTGAAGTCCTTTGGCTATAGCTTCATTATGGTGGCAAAGGACTCAACACATGAGTCGTTATACCAGGCCGTAGATGAGCTTGATTGTGCAGGCAAAGTGGTACGCTACGAATATACCGATGAAAAAGGATTTACCCACTGGTTCCGGTTTGTAAATGGTGTCCCCATTAACAAGTCACACCCGGATGTGCTGGTTAACTATCTCGAATATATAGAAATTGATCCAGAGGGCAACAAGAAGTACGTCAACACCTGGATCACCGATATTGAGCTTTCAGCCGAGAACGTGAATAAGTTCATGCGAGGAGCACGCGCTAAATGGAAAATTGAAAACGAAACGTTCAATACACTGAAAACACAGGGCTACCATCTCGAACACAATTACGGGCACGGAAAGCAGCATCTGGCCAGCAATCTGGCATGCCTGACTTTTACGGCCTTCCTCATCAACCAGATAGAGCAACTGTCTTGCAAGCTTTTCCAAGAAGCGCTCAAGGCAAAGAAGTCTAAAAAGGCATTGTGGCATGCCATACGAGGGCTGTTTGACTGGTTCTGCATTGATAACTGGACAGACGTATTCACAGCCATCATTGAGGAGCGAAGTGTGAGCTTGAAATTGCTGACAGTCGATACGACATAGAGAGTTGATGTTAGCCCTGTGACCTGTGTTACCAGCCATTTAAACCAACTGCCGATATAGCAGCAGCCTGGCTCTATTCATCCTCTATAAAGTCATTTTTAATTAACTGAAAATGTGCCAATCGGAATCTAGTTTGCGGGAATTGCTGTAAAACCTAAAATTTATTAACTTATTCTAAAAGTATAGTTTTTTTAACTCTCTTAAAATGCGCAACACTCATCCCGCACTACCTTTAAAGTATTTAATTTGTTTAAAGGGGCATGATCGTGAAGATCAGCATCGAGCAATTATTCCCTTTGCTAGTAGAACAGCAATTTGCTGACTCAAAAGAGTCGCAATTTAAATTGGAAATAGGCGAAAGCCTTTTTGTTAATGTGATTTCTGGATCACAACGCATTTGGCTGGTTACAGAACTTGGCAAATGGGATGACTGTGATAATAACCAAGAGGTAAGTGATTCATTGTCTCAGTTATTGCATGCGGTAATGGCTAATGCTGCGAGCTATGAGGATAGTATTGCTTTGTCCGAGCAGGACTGCCTGTTGTTGCAGCGTTCTTTAAGTGTCGATGATTTGACCGAAGACAGGCTGATTGAAACATTTAATGCACACAGTGCGTATGCCTGTTATTTACACCCATTATTGGAGCGAAAAGAGACGATTTCCTGGAAACACCATGGAATCATTCACCCATGATCATGAGTTATTTTCGACTGCTGGCAGCTGTTATTGCGCTTGTAGTTTTCAGTACTAATGCCCTGGCCAAGCTTCCTGAAAATAATAAACCCTTTGAGTATTATGCAAAGGGTGAGCCTTTGAGAGCTGTTTTAGCCAGTTTCGCATCCAGTTATAAGATTCCTGTGAAAATCAGTCCTGCTGTTAATGATGTTGCCAATGGCAGTTTTAAAAGTACTACGGCAGAGGGATTCCTGAATAAAGTAAGCAAGCTTTATGATCTTGACTGGTATTACGATGGCCGTGTGTTACATCTGTCGAAAAATTCAGAAACCCAAAGCCAACTATTGACTCTCAGTAGTCTTAAGCCAGCTCAGCTTGAGAAAATGCTGAAGAAAGCAGGTATGTGGGATGAACGGTTTCGTTGGCGGCAGCTGTCTGATAAAGGGGTCTTATACCTATCAGGCCCTCCGAGATTTGTTAGCCTGGTGAGTGAGACTGCTGCATTTGTAGAGCAGCAGGCTAATGATCAAATCAATAAAACCCTGGCCATTGAAATATTTCCTCTGCGTCATGCTCCTGCAATGGATAGGAGTTATCAGATGCGTGAGCAGAAGATGTCGACACCAGGCATAGCCAGCATTCTGAATAAAATACTGCTTAGTCATCAGGAAGCTGGTATCGCAGCAGGTGGTGCGACCAAGGTTACAAATACATCAGGAAAGGAAGCGCAGAACAATCAGGCTGGAGCTTCGAGCGCTATTGCAGCAACTGCTGCCCCAATGGGCGCAAGAATTGAAGCGATTCCCCAAATGAATGCTGTATTGGTACAAGATACCCCTCAACGTATGGAGATTTACAGAACGCTAATTGCTGAGCTTGATCGACCCCAGCCTCAGGTTGAAATCAGTCTTTCAATTATTGATGTAAATGCCAACAACATGGATGAACTGGGGGTTGACTGGAATTTAACTCACAATCTTGGCGGGGGAAATAGTATTCAGTTTGTTACACCGGGTGGGCTTGACCCGGTTAAGACTGTCGTTGGTAGTAATATTACCAACTTTGTCTCTCGGGTAAAAATGCTAAGTCAGAAGGGTAAAGCTCGAATTGCTTCGAGACCGGCCATTTTAACTGAGAATAATACTGAAGCAGTATTGGATTTCAGTAGTACCTTCTATGTGCCATTAAAAGGAAGAGAGGTTGCCCAGCTGGAGTCCGTGGATTATGGCACGATTTTGAATCTTCAGCCCCGTGTTATTGAAATGCCAGGGAAGAACCGGGTTGCACTGAAAATTCATATTGAAGATGGTGCCCAAGATAAAAATGCATCGGTATCGGGTAGTGATTTGCCTCTGGTGAACAGAACCAAGATCGATACTGTGGCAACGATTAATGAAAATGAGAGTCTGTTAATAGGTGGTTATTTTAAAGACTTGGTAATTAATGGGGAAAATAAAATACCGCTTCTTGGTGATATTCCTCTGTTGGGCCGGTTATTTAAAAGTAAGACACACAGGGTGGAACAAACAGTACGCCTTTTCTTGTTACAACCCAGGATTCTTGAGCCTGGAAGAATGAATGATGCCTCGGATATTGCGGCGGATCAGCTGCTGCTTGGCAAGAGTGTGTTTGGTCAGGATATTGAGCAGTTGCAACATTCAAGCGATGAAGAAAAATCCAAAGAACAGGCTCAAATTAATAGTAATACCTGCTACCCAACCACTATATCAAGCTCGATTAAGGCCTGGTTAATTTCACAGGGCTATGATGTTTCGGAAGAAAAGTGTACGGCGGCTGATGGTAAAAGCGGTTTTCGCATTATACCTAAAAACAAGGCAGAAGAGTGAATTTTAAGCTATATAATAATCTGACAAGGGCAGAAGTTAGACGATGAAAAATAGCGTCTGGAAACTTAAAGTCATGTCCGGTTCCCATAAGGGGGTTGAGTTAAAACTACCTTATGGGAAGACGACGCTGGGAAGCGATGATTTAAGGGCTGATTTGGTTTTTGATAACCAGGGGCTGGAATCCGTTCATTTATTGCTGGAAATTACGGAAAATGATGCTCTATATGTTTCCATCGTTGCTGAAAATTCTGCTCTTAAGTTAAATGGCCATACTATCAATAATGATTCATCGGAAATCCATGATAGTGCCGTTATTTTAACAGAGAAGTTAGTTCTTGCTGTCGTTTCTGGTGAAAAACCCTGGCCGGAGGCTGAACCAACAATTGAAGCATCTGAGGGAGTGACTGCTCTAGCAGAAAATAGAGTAACCCCCAATGAAATCAGTAAAAATGACCTGTCATTAGACTCCGCATCCCAGGGACAATCTTCTTTTCTTTCAAGTATTGATTTGTGGAAAGAGAAGTTGTCGTGGAAAAAGTTTGGGATTATTGCGACAACACTTGTTTTATTTTCTGTTACTACTGTAGTGGGTTTGTATTACGGGCAGGCGAAAAGTGATACCAAGGTGGTGTTGTCTTCACTAGAGAAAGGGCAGCAGCTGCTTACCCGAATGAATTACACTTCTGTCAAATTGATATGCAACAAGAAGAAAAAACGCCTTGAGATCAGTGGCTATGTTGAGACAGAGCGGGAAAAACGAAAGCTGCTGACGCAATTAAAGTCACTAGGCATTTCATATAAAGGCAGGGTTTGGGTTGTTGAGCGGATTGTTCGCTCAGTCAACTTTACACTTGAAGAGCTGGGCTTTAAGACTGTTCATGCTGCTGCTGGTGACAGTATGGGTACTGTTGTTTTGAGGGGCGCGATAGAAAGTCGGGAACGTTGGCCTGAGCTGGAGGCGATTCTTGATAATGATATTCCAGGGCTTGATGCATGGAAAGTTGATTTCAGCACAACAGAAGATCGGGTTGAAGCATTTGGGAAAATGCTCAGTGCTGCAGGGCTTGAATCCAAGCTTAAATTACAAGGTGAGGGTGATACGGTTAAGGCGCTTGGGTTACTCGACAAGCAGGAGGAGCGAGGCTTTTACAAAACGGCTGAAGCCTACAGGCAGATTTATGGTAATACGCCTGAACTGCAAGCCTTCCCTAGACATCTAAATACAGATAGCTTACCTGTGAAAGGGATCAACTTGAGTGAAGATCCTTTTCTGGTTATGGAAAACAACCAGAAGTACCTGGTAGGGGCCAAACTGCCTAATGGTTATCAGGTCGATAAAATAACCAGTAAAGGAATCACCATGAGCCGCGGATCAGACACTGTTTATTTTTCTCTGGAGAGTAAAAGCAATGAACAACGAAACCCTCTTGATGACAAATCTTGAAGAGCAGCTTCAGCAGGATAACAGTGGGCAATACCGGCAAGAGCTGTTAACAAAACTTAACAGCAAGTTGTATGAAGTACAGCAAATTTTGAATAAAGGCTGCAAGCCTAGTGAATATCAAAAGATGGTCGCAATGAAAGAAGCCATTGTTAGTGCTGAGACCATTATTGCTGCAGCTTCATAATATCTTTAATTATATATTTTGTAAGGAGAAACAGTATGGCGAACTCTGATTATCAAAGGACTACAGGCGGCTCTATAAGTCTTGATGATGTCGTAGACAAAATGAAAGGCTTGGTAAGCAATGTTGATGATGTGGTAAACACAAAACTTGATGCCTTAAAAAAAGGAAAATCTGCTGATGGGACGACTACAGCTGAAGCAGGAAAAATAAACCCTGCAGATTTGGCTGATGTCCAACATGCCCTGAATAAGTGGTCCATCACTTATAACCTGGCTGCTACAACTAACAGGACAGTCAAAGACCTTATGTCAGGTATTGTGCAGAAAATATGATGCTTGATACAGATCTCCGCCGTTTGCTTTTGGAAACGGCTTTTGTTGGTGCTGGTCATGGGTTTCACAAAGAAGCTGAAAGCATTTTAAAAGCACTTGAGCTGGATGGCTGCAATCCTCTGTCTGTAGCAGTGGGTAAAGCATTATCCCTGTTAGGGCAAGGGCTTTTTGAGGATGCTGTTAAACAGCTGGAACCGCTTGTTGATGATTTAGGAAGTGCTAATGAAGCCGATGCACTGCTGGCATTGGCTTTACTTAGACAAGGCCAGGCAAGCAGAGCTGAAAGCTATTTGAAACGTTGTGAAAAAAGTTCGGGCGTACTGGCTGATATGGCTAAAGGGTTACGTCAGGATTTTAAAGGAGGTGTTAGCCATTACAGCTATTAACCCACATGTGGCCTCCTACGGTTCTAATACCGTAGGAGGAGGGCCTAACCACAGTTCAAAGTCTTCTTCTGTCAGTGATGAGTGTCGCCGGGAGATGAAGGATGCGATGTCCGATAATGGGAACCCAACTGAGGAGACGACAGATCCAAATTCAGATAAAACTAAAAGTAGTAACGTAAGCAATGAAGTAGAAGCATTGCTTAAAGATACTGAAGGTATGACAGAAGAGGAGGCTAATCGATACCTGCTTAATCAGGGGATTGCTATGAATATTCTTAATAATCGTATTGAACTGGAGAAAGATTACTGATGAGCATTGATACTGTTTCCAGTGTTTCAAAAGTGGCAATGGATGTTGCTGAACAATCTTCCAAGGGCATGGATGAAGCAGCGGCTGAGTTTGAAAATGCCTTTGCCAATGCCAGCGGTGACACACTTGGAGAGTCGGTTGTTCAGCAAATGGGAGATTTGAGGGAGTCTTACAACACAAAGGTAGAAGCAATTAATCAAAGTGCTGCTGAAATGACAACACCAGCGGAAATGCTACAACTTCAATGGCAGGTTAGTTCATTGACGTTGCAACAGGATTTGCTGGCAAAGACAGCAGGTAAATCTAACCAGAATCTGGAAACCTTGCTGAAAATGCAGTAGCACAATTGCGGAGGTATTAGCATTATTAGGAATAAAATAACGAACGAGAAAATACTCTTTGTATTGCCAGACCGATGCAAAGAGTATTTTTTTGTTCAAGCTCCAGCAAAAATTTGACCATATTGTTGCATGTGAGTTTGCCGCCGTTATCTGGAGATGTAGGGAAGTTGTATGAGGCATCTGGCCTGTTTGTTAATGTTATGCACTCTGTTTCTACTTGGAGGGTGTAAATCAGAGCTTTATTCAGGTCTTTCTGAAAAAGAAGCGAATGCCATGCTTGCCCTGCTGCAGAGAAACCAGATTGACGTTGACAAAGTGGTTGGCAAAGGAGGCAAAGTTACTATTCGGGTGAGTGATAGCCAGCAGGCAGAGGCGATTGGTATTCTTAATAAATCAGGTTTTCCTCGGGCTCATTTCGATACTGTACCCAGTCTGTTTCCTCAAGACAGTCTGATTAAATCTCCGCTGGAAGAGCAGGCACGTTTCACTTATGCGAAAAGTCAGGAACTGGCAGCAACCCTCTCTGAAATTGATGGTGTTTTGAGTGCTCGTGTTCACTTGGTGCTTCCTCATCCAGAATCCAAGAGGAGCAGGAATGAAGAACCTGCAGAAGCTACCGCTTCTGTTTTTATCAAACACAGTGCCAGTGTAGATGTGAGCGCTTATACGCCTCAAATTAAGCTATTAGTCAGTAAAGCAGTACCTGGGTTGAGTTACGATAATATCAGTGTTGCTTTTTTTCCAAGTGATCCTGCTGCTGAGGTGACTGCAGATCAGAACTGGTCTGAATTCTTATTTATCCGGGTTGCAAAAAGCTCTCGTACAGCCCTGATAACTCTGATTATGTCGCTTATTTTACTGATGATACTGGGACCGGTTGGCATGTACTTCTGGTATCGTCGAAACGTACTTGGTCAAACACAAAGTCAAGGACAGATACAGGCTCAGGGCAATGGATAAAGAAGCCTATCATCGGATGATTGAGCAGGATAACTGGCCTCTTATACATGATTTAAATTTTCGGCCTTTGAGCTATATGGATATGAGCTGGTTTACGGAAGCAGGGCTTAATGAAGATTATGCAGAAGTTCTTGGTTATTGCCCTGATGCTGCCAATCAATGGGTTTTACAACAGCTAAATCTAGCTAACCGATTTTGCTTTAATTTTGATCATGAAGCTGCTTGCTTTGCTCTGTTTGAAACCCAGCTGTTAAGAAATATTGTGCGTTATTGCGGCTTGGCTCGATGGCATCCATTTATTAAAACATTGGTTTGGGCAGGCCAGCGCCGAATTATTCGTGAGGCGGTTGGTGATGCTGGCTATGATTTTGCTCTTAATGCCGCACCGCTGTTATTGGGGGAATGGCCGCAAGATATTCTGGAGAAGGGGGAGTTGCCATTGGATAGCGATAGGCTACCTTATCTACTGGACTGCAGTGGCTTAGAGCTTTTTTTAATGCTCACGATAGACACTGAGCAGGCTCTTGCCGATAGAGTGATGCTTAAATTTCCTGCTCACTATAAAGAGCAGTTTTCTAACATAGATAAGCGTTCGATCCCAACTGAAGACTATCCCCGTTTATTGCAACTGTTTAAAAAAGTGACAAAGGTTATTGAACCCCAATGTCTGTATTTGTTGAATTGACTACGGATAAACTCGAGATTGCTGCTGGTGTGAAAGTCATCAAAGCAGATGAATACAACTGTTTTCTTGAAGCTGAAACACTAATAAAGAGTGCTGAGTCAAAAGCAGAAGCCATTATCTCTGGAGCAAAGGTTATCTATGAAACAGAGAAGCAGAGGGGCTATGCAGAAGGCATAGAGCTAGGAAAAGCACAACAGTCAGAAGCAATAATATCAACGCTATCACGCTGCCATGAACACTATCGAGAACTTGGACCGGAGCTGGCAGGTATTATTCAGACGACGGTTCGGCAAATTCTAGGGCATTTCGATAATAGTGAGTTGACAGTCAGGCTGGCAGAGCAGGCGTTAGAGCAGAATAAATGCAATCGGGTAATATTCCGTGTGCATCCTGATAATGCACCCGCATTACACAATGCGCTTGACCGTATCCAGGAAAAATTCTCGTCAATTTCTTATATGGCCATTGAAAAAGATGCCCTTATCGAAGGTGCAGGCTGTGTACTTGAATCTGACCTGGGTAATATTCAGGCACAGCTCTCTACTCAGTTGGATGTATTAAATAGAGCGGTGGAGGGCAATTTAAATCATGCAGCAGAAAATAGTAGTGAAGACAGTCGGCTCGTAAAGTGAGCCGACGTTACTTGCAGGCTAGCTATTTTTATACTTGGTAATTAATATATCTGTTAGTAAATTTTCGAATTATTAGACCCTTGTTGCTGGATCGAAATTAATAAAACGTGCTGCTTCAGCTTTTGCGGTATTGAAATCATGCTGGCTCAGTACTTCTTTGGCTTGGATAAAGCGATCGCTTCTCGCATCTTTTATACTATCGGCCCATTCAGGATGAACCGGCATCTGGAAACCTGCATTTTTAGCGGCTTTTGCTAGCTTTGCCATCTCCTCATCATTATTGATGATAGTTATTTCAGAAAATTCCCCCATTTTTTCTGGTAAAAAGAAAGTGGCGGGATAGTTGGCTTTAGGATCCGTGAAAGGGTTAGCTGTATCTGCCCCATGGTGAACTACTTCCAAGCCTTTTGCCCTGTTTAGTTCCTTGTTAAATTTAGGAATCATATTTTCCAGGCGATTAGAAACATTACCTAAATCCTTATCAGACTGCTGGTTGTAATATTTCTCGTCCGTAGTCAGTTTGTATAAATGGAGATGGGGAGGGAGCTCCAGTTTAATATTGGGTTGATTATCTGGCTGCCATGCTCTTTGCTTACTGTAACTCAACGCTTTGTCGGTTTCTGAGTCAAGCCCGTCTGTCGCAGTATTTGGTTCTTTTCTGGCTTGGTTTACCAATGCTTCGATTTCAGCATCAAGCTCTTCCCGCTTATCCTGTGGGTATAGATGGATATTCTGTTTATTGAATGTGTTCCACTTAATTACATCATTCATCAGATTATCCTGAGTACCAAGATTGCTCATTTCAGGAGCAACCATCATCAAGTCATAGTCTGCAGTGAGAGGCTTGTCGCCTTCCAAAGGTGCTAGCACCATTAAAGGTTCACCCTCTTGGCTGATGTTGTAATCACCATTTTTATCAGGTGTTGCTGTGAACTGGTGCTTAATACCCCGTGCGGTTGTTGATTCAAGCTGGAATTCTCTGGAGCTATTATTAGGATTGGTGATTTTGACTTTGCCCAGCTGTTCCAGTGTCTTTAGACGATCTGAGCTGATTTTAAGGGGAACAGCCTTGGCATTACCCTCGCTGATCGATTCTCTGGTCTTTTTATCGAAGCTGTCCATCTTTGCTTTTAGTTCACTGTTATCTTTTATATCTGTATCGTCAGCTATTTTGCTGAATTTTTGATCTAAACAGATAAAGCCTGCCTGGGGGCCCCATGAAGCGCTCTTTCCCTTAACATGAAGGTTTTTAGTGGGATAACCATCTTCAATAAGTTGAGTTGCCAGCTTATCAACTGCCCTTATGCCGATCACTGTCCTGGTTTCAGCTGCCATTTTTTGTAAAGGCACCAAATGACTACCAACGATACCGGTATCTTTCTTAAGACTATCTGCGAGCATTTGCAGGCGATCTTCTGCATTGCTGTTATTAACCGGACTGTTTAGGTTGGTATCAGTTACTATTGATAACTGTTGATTGATATTATTCAGTCGCTTTGTACTTTCTTGGCAAATGTTGTGGGGATTATCTGATTGTTCTGGTTGGGTGGAGATGGAAATATCTGATAGCGTGAAGTTATCATCTCTTTCAACTTCTGGCCTGAAACAGGAAGTCATAGCATTTTGGATATTGCTAAACCCGGCTTTAGCGTAATTGGCCAATGAGAGTCCCGCTGAGATAAAACTTGCGCCGAGGCGAGTTAGCCGGTCAAGACCTGGTGATTTGGAAGTAAGGCCTTCGTTGACATTTGTGCCGCTGATTTTAATGGTAACAGGCTCGTTGGCAAATAGAGTGCCTGTTGCAGCTCGCCCTGAAACAGAAGCATCAGTATTGGGCTGTTGAATCTGAGGCTGGTTAATAGCTAGAGCTTGAGCCTGCGCCGGTGTATGGACAGTACTAGTGGTTGAAAGAGTCATGGTTTACACCTGCATCATGGCGCTATGCACCGAAGACAGCTGTTCTGCGGTATTCGCTTGTGTCAGCTGGGAGATAAACGTTTTCCAGCCAGACACGATTTCCAAGAAAGCGGCGATGAATCTGGCAAATTCCTCGCCGTCCATGTTTTTAAGGCTTTCTGTGTTAATGTGATAAGCAAGATAGGCTTCTCGTGTTGAGGAGTTAACACCCAGGGTGCCATCACCGGTGCCTGACCAAAACAGGTTGGCTTCCAGAAATGCGCGATAAGCGGGTAACTCATAATCGGCAGGCACTGCACCGAGTGGTGAATAGATAGTAAGAGTCGGTGTCTTGTTTTGTTCACTACTATTTAAATGAAGGGTTATGCCCTTGATATCCAGGGTTGCAGAGTCAGTATTATCTTTTGGCGCTTCCAGGCCAAGATACTGGCAGAATTGATAAAGCAACCCATTAAGCGTACTCATTGTTAATTTCTCTTGGATTGATCTCTACAGGAGAGTTTCTTTTGATTGACATGGGAGGTTTGCCTGCATATTACGCGTGAGTATTGATTGGCGTCTGTTAATTTTGTGCAAAATTTATTAGATATTGGTGATCAAAGTCGCGTAGTACGTAAGAAAAAAGAATATTAACTGTGCTGCTTTTTAACCTGCTCAGCCCATTTAAGTACCTCTGCTACAGGTTGAATAAGCTCTGAAGGAATATAGTCTCCAGGCTCTGTATCGGCCAGAAGGGTTCTGGCGAGTGGAACCTGTTGCATGATAGGAATGCCTTCCTGCTCTGCAATACGCCGAATCAATTTAGCCCGCGCATCAGTACCCTGAACTGTTACGATTGGCAGTGGTGTAATGACCACGTTCGTACACAGACCTACAGAAACATGGGTTGGGTTAGTAACAATAACACTGGAGTTTTTGACATTTTTCTTGACTGAGGACTGCAGCTCTTGGTGCAATTGACGCCTTTTGCCTTTTATCTCGGGGTTGCCTTCAGTTTCCTTAAACTCTCGTTTGACTTCATCCTTGCTCATGCGTAATTGTTTACGGTGCTGGTAGCGTTCAAACATGAAATCAGCCCCGGCAATTAACATAAAGCCTATGGATGAGTAGAGAAGCAGCTGTTTCAGTTGAATTCCCACGATGGGTAATAGGCAATCTTCTCCACAATAATGTATATCAAGTAGTGTCCCCATATTTTTATGGAGCACCAGCCAGACAAACAGGGACAGTATGGTCACTTTTAGTAATGATTTGAACAGCTCCATTAAGTTTTTGATAGATACCATCCGTTTGACCCCTTTCACAGGATCAATTTTTTCAAATTTTGGGACAATGGGATCTACCGAAAATAACATTCCTGTTTGTGCAATATTGCCTATCAGGGCGGCAATAAATGCAATAGCCAGTATGGGAGCCAATAGTAAGCCCATTTCCTTTAGTAGTTTCGGCAGTAAGATATTTATGGCTTCAGAAAAAGGCTGACCGATAAACTCAATGGGCAGTATCATCAGTGTTTCAAGATGCTCCAGATAAAAGTCTTTCATCAAGAACAGCGTGCCGACAATAGCCAATATAATAATGACCGAGGGAACTTCTTTACTCTTGGCTACCTGGCCTTTTTTTCGTGCATCACGGATGCGTTTGGGGGTAGGCTGTTCCGTTTTTTCACTCATGGAGACACCTTTGGTGAAAGCAGGGTGAACAGCTGGTCAATGACATCAGCGATGTTATGCATGGGTTCTGAAAGCTGTGTGATCAGCAAGCCGTAATAAAGCAGTAACATGGCTCCACCGACACCACTTTTTATTGGCATGGATAATGAGAAAACATTGAGTTGAGGTGCGAAACGACTGATTAGAGCCAGGCCAAATTCTGCTAAAAACATCGCGATAACAATAGGGCCTGCGAGAATGACCGTCATTTTAAGCAGAGTGGCCAACTGAATAACCAGAAATTCAATGGCATCAAAGCCGAACTGGGGATAGAAATCGCTGATAGGCCAAAGTAAATAGCTTTTATAGAGCGCGCCGAGCAATATCAGTAAGCCCCCAGAAGAAAGAAATAATGTCACCAGGCCTTGAGTGAGCATGATACCCAGCGGTGACGATTGTGTTTCCAGGGCTGGGTTCAGTGCAGAAGCCATGGTCGCCCCTCGCTGGTTATCAATCAGAAAACCTGAAGCTTCTGCTGCCCAGAATGGAATTGAGGCACAGTAACCTATAGCCAGGCCGATGACTGTTTCCTTAAGTATGGTTACCAGCAGGCCTGTAAGACTACTGCTGATATATTCAGCTTGGTCCAGAACCGCAGGGCAGAGAAACAGGGCAAAGCTGAAGACAACACCGTTACGGATTATGCGGCCTCCAAGCATCTTCTTACCAAGAACAGGCAGTAAAATAAACACAGCCATTATTCTTGGCAGACTGACTGAAAATGCCATTGCAGCTGTTTTAACAGAGTCAAGCTCGATCATGACAGGCCTGGCATGGTGTTAAACAGCATTAGCGTAAAGGTGTAAAGCTCTGCGCCCAGCCAGCGGGCAGTAACCAGTAACGATATGCTGACAGCAACGAGCTTGATAACAAAACCCAGTGTTTGTTCCTGAACCTGGGTCAGTGCCTGTATCAGACTAACCAGTGTACCAACGATAGCTGCTACGGCTATAGGGGGCATCGATAGTAACAGGATCAGTACCAGGGCCTGCTCACTGTACTGAATAATCTGGGCTTCAGTCATAATGTCGCTACATCCTTAAAAGACATTGTTATAGGTTAAAAGTAACTGCCAACCAAACCGTGAACCAGGCGTGTCCAGCCATCAACCAGGACAAATAACAGTAACTTGAAGGGAAGTGATATCGTCATGGGTGAGACCATCATCATGCCCATTGCCAGCAGCACATTGGATACAATTAGGTCTATAGCTATAAAAGGTAGATATAATAAAAACCCGATTTCAAACGCCAGGGTTAACTCACTGACAGTGTATGCAGGCAGAAGAATAAGAAGGCTGTCGTCATCGAGTCGGCTGGAATATTTTTTCGGCCATAGCTCTGATGCTGTTTCCCTGAAAAATTCTGTTTCTCGGGAACTGGCGTGATTTTGTAAAAAATCGCGCATAGGACTCAGGCCTTCATTCCAGAACTCTACCACAGTCTGTTTGTTTTCAAGGCTTATCTCATGAGCATCCCAGTAATCGTATACAGCAAACCCTACCGGAGCCATAATATAAATGCTCAGGATGATGGCCATGCCATAAAGGGCAATATTGGGTGGAATTTGCTGTATACCAAGAGCGTTTCTAACAAGCGAAAAGACAACAGTCAGCTTGACAAATGAGGTTGCCATCACAGCCATAAAGGGTATTAGCGATAGCGCTAGCAGCCCTGATATTAATGTTATCGGATCGGGTAATCCGTTCATCCCTGCTCCCCGGAATTATAAAAAGATACAATTCGCACGCCGGGGCGGTCACCCAATTTTACCAGCTCACCTCTGCCTATCTCTTTGCCATTGATGGTCAGGCGAATTGGGCTATCAAGCTGACCTTCCAGTTCGAAAACACGACCGGGAGCAATCGTCCTGACTTCATTGAGGGGGAGTGTTATTGAGCCTAATTCAAAATTGAGGCATATAGGCAGGCTTTCAATCTGGCAATTGTTGTTGGCAGTAGACTCTTGCTGTAACTGCTCTTCAGCAAAATTTTGTTCCATTATAACTCCACTGGTTGACTGGATATGCAAGGAATTGTTGATGACAGTGGCAACAGCTAAAGGGTTTTTTCCAATATTAAGCTGCAATGTGTCGCTAACGAGTAAACAGTGATCAAAAAGAACAACGTCTCCAGCTGTAAGGTTGTTGTAATCTGAGGGAGACAGCAGGGTATAGCCTGTTAAAAGGCGAATAACCACAGGAATCTGGGGTAGGTTAGCGGGTGGTCGCTGGGGTAGTGATTTTAACTGTTGCAGTAGCCAATCAGTTTGTTGATTGCCAGGAAAGAAAAGGTCAATCGTTACAAACTGCTCTGTGCCGCTATTGAAAGTCAGGCGAGTGTTTACATAGTACTTATTGGCTTCATTAATTTCAGCAGGACCGAGGCTATCGAAAATGATTTCAGAACCGAGATGCTGTTGTATCAGTGGCTGTAACCTGGCAATACTTTTTTCCAGAAGGGCAAGTAATAGTGGTTCTGGGATATCGATAGTCACATTGGTTTGTAATAACTGTGAAAGCCACCTAAATAATTGAGGTGCATTGATAAGTCCTTTTAGCTGTTTATTGTCTAGCCGAACATTTATGGTCGAAATAGTGTCAGGTAGCTCTGTAACAATGGATAGACCAAGTTGATATTGACTGTCACCAAAGACCAGAGATAAAGGCAGTTGTGCTTTGCTTAAGCAGTTTGCAAATAATCCTGCTTCTATAGAGAGTTCTGGTGGGGCTATACGCTCAAATGCTGTCATTACAGCTCATCCTCTTCCTGGTCTGTAACATATTGTTGTCGGGATCGCCCATCAGACATTTGTTCACTGGTTGTTGATATAGATACGTTGGCTCTTAAAGTCGGGCAGCTGTCAGATAGCTGCTGTAACAGTGCGCTTTTATGGGCTGTTAGCATGTCAGCATTTTCGCGGGTTGTTAAAACATCAATTTTTAGCTGGTTTCCGGACAAGCTAAGCTGGATTGTTGTTCCGCTCCAGACACCCTCTTTCATAGTGATATGAATATCAGCCTGGTTGGCCAGGTGAGCTGTAGAAACGCGTATTGATTCAACCAGCTTGGAAATCTGCTCAAGTCTTGTAGCTGGTATTTCAGTCTTTTTGATTTCTGTTGTTGGTGCTGTATACAGTCTTTGCAGTAGTACGTCACCTGATACAGCTTCACTTGCTGTGTTATGAGCATGTTGCTCATATTTTTTTTGGTCTTTTGTCAAAGAGGGAATTGCGGTTTCTAGTTTATCGGTTTCTTGCTGGAGTCGATGTTGTTGGGGAGTGGATAGATCTCCCACTCTTTCGTTTAGAGATTGTTTCTGACGAGTTGCCTGTACTAACTCTTGAGCCATTTTTGTTTTTTCTGGCTGTTCATAACTGGTGTGTTTTTTATTGGTAAAAGCCTGTCTTTCTTCCGTTGGTTTACTGTGTGCAAAGAGAGAGTCTAGTGTTTGAGCCATTGTTTTGCTGATAGGCTGCTCAGAGGTATTATCCAGGTTGGGCTTTTTAGAAACTGTCTCTGTTTTAGCTTCCTGAGCCAATTGACCTATTGCGGAAGTACTATGCCCGGGTTTCTGAGTCGATGGGGCTGTTTGATAGTTTGGTAAGCTTTTCTCCATAGGGAGGAGAGGGCTCTTGCTATCTTTATTTTTGATGACTGGATTATGGAGATTAGGGTCATCTTGGCTCGCCGTTCCATCAGATTGTGATAAAGAGTTACTACTGTTACAGTTAGTGGAGCCCTTTTCTCTACTGCTTTGAATAAATTTGCTGCTTTTCTGCGTGTTAGCTAGCCCCAATGCTTCTTGCATTGTTTCGCTAAGAGCAACTGATGTTCCAGAAGTATTTACATTCGTAGACACAGGTATTTTGTTAGTTGGGCAGACCACAGTTTCTAAATTCGTTTTTTTTTGAAGTTCGGAGACTTGATATCCCTGTTCATGCTGATTGATGGGTTGATCATCGGCTGGTTTGGCTATAACGCTGTTGTGATGACTGAAGGAAGGGGGGGCTGCTTTTTCCTGGTCGAATACTCTATTTTCTTTCCCTTCTCTCGTTTTTTGCTGTTCTACATTAGTGCTTTGAGAAACTACTGTCTTATTATCTGCAGCATCTGCAACTGGTATAGATTGAGAGGCGTCTGAGGTAATTTGGATTGTGCTGGTTTTATCACTTGTGGAGTTGCTAGATAGTGATCCCCGATTCATCAGGTTATCAAATGCCTGGACTGCTTTTTGTGAAGCTGACGGAGTGTTCTCATAAGGCGTTTTTTTAGAGGGCACAGCAGACAGTGCTTTTTCTTCAAATTGGCTAGTGTTGGGTGTGTCGGAGATCCGTGAGGAAGCATTTACTTGAACTTCTGATGACGTATACAGCTGTGGCTTAGCGCTGTTTACCTCTCTATATACTTTGGCTTTAGTAAAAGGCGTTTCTGCTAATTCTTTTTTTGATAGTGTTTTTAATTGAAGGCTGTCTGGGTTAGAGGTGTGCAAGTACTGCTGGTCAAGTAATGTATGTGCTTTTGGTTTTGATGGCTGAATTGAGGAATTGCCAAGAGCTTGTATAAAGTGTTGCTGCTCAGGTGCAGTCACTCTATAGTCATTAACTGCCCCTTTTTTGTGAATAGAAGCGTTTTGAAGGGCGGTTTTTTCATCTTGTTGCAAAGTGTTTGCATCATTGATGTGCGTTTGCTTGGCCCTCTTAAGAGATGGCGGTTCTTGCCGTACTAAAGTTTTTTTTATCTGTTGTTCTGTTGGCTCAAATTGAAGACTCATAATTTTCGCTTTGGGCTGATGTTTACCTGCCAAATTTTGTTGTTGCTGTGCTACTGCATTTGTCTTGATATCTGAATTGTCGCTAATCGGAGCGTTCTGTATAGTAGAAGGCTCCTCCGCTATAGTTGATTTGGGGAACAAGGGAAGCTCAGGCGATTTTCTCTGCTGAGCTTTGCTGATATTTGGTTTACTACTATCAGCCACTACGGTAGGCAAAGCTTTTTCACTCATAACCATTGTTGTAGGAGTTGGCTTTGGTGTAGTGTTTGCTAGCTTTGTTTCTTTCGGTGTTGAAAAGATAGCTGGTGGCCAAGTGTCCTGGTTAGTGACATAACCTGAGTCCTTTGATGTAGTCTTATCATTCCCTCTTTGAGGTGTTTGTGGTGGATGCGGATTAGCTTTAGTTAGTTGACCACTCTGCTTTTTAGAAAAAAGGGTATTTATACCGTAATTTTCTGATTCGGGTTTGGCTGATATACAGTTACTCTGCAAGAGGTTCTCAAATTCTTTTGCTGTGTGACCGGCCAAAATTTTTGATTGGGGTATTGGTCGGCTTTGCTTGTGGTTATATTGACACTCTGGTGGCGTCAGGCTGTTATCAGTTTTACGAGTATTCATTAGAACAGGCCTTTGTTTAAACTATCAGGCCGGTCTTCCTGTTCCAGCTCTTGTTGAGTAATTTCCTGATTACGCGCTTCATCTTGCTGGCGTGACTTAAGTTCCTTGAATTTTTCAAGTTTCTTGCTGGCTTCCTGATAGTGGTTATAGCAGTCAGCAAGCACCTGTTCCTGTTCTACCAGTTTGGTTTTTGCGTTTTCCAGCTGATTATGAAGGTGATTTTCCTGCTGTTGAAGCTGGGCCAGGTTTAATTGAAAGTGATCCAGCTCTTTTGCTGAACAAGGTTGTTGGCAAAGTGCTTGAAATAGCCTGTCTTCTTCTGTTGGTCGCCAGTATTGGAACTCACTAAGCTCTTTCTCGCATTTTTTTTGATTACTCTTGGCTTCTTGAACTACGATTTTTTGTTTGCTCAATGTTGCCAGAGCTGTTTGTTCCCTCCGTTCAGCAATAGTTAATAACTTTGAAATCATCAGACACCTGCCAAATTATGTAACTGTGTCTGTGTATCAGCAAAAGACTGAAATTCATGCGTTCCCTGACGCAGCATAGCTTTAATGCTGTCCATTTTTTGAATGGCTTCATCAGCCGTTGGGTTGGCTCCTGGCTGGTACTCACCAATTTGCAATAAAAGCTCAACTTCTTCATAACTGGCCATTAACTCACGGATTCGCGCTGCGGATCGAAGGTGATTTGCATCGACAATTCGATTCATAACCCGGCTGGCACTTCTGAGTACATCTATTGCTGGATAATGGCTGGCTGCAGCCAGTTTTCTTGAAAGAATAATATGGCCATCCAGCAGAGAGCGGGTTTCATCAGCAATAGGCTCGTTCATATCATCACCTTCTACCAGTACGGTATAAAAGGCTGTGATGGATCCTTTGTCTGACTGTCCTGCACGTTCAAGCAAGCGGGGCAGGTTGGCAAAAACTGAAGGGGGAAAGCCTCTTCTTGTCGGTGGTTCGCCTGCCGCAAGACCTATTTCCCTTAACGCACGGGCATAACGCGTTACAGAATCCATAAGAAGCAAAACCCGCTTACCTCTATCCCGGAAATATTCGGCGATGGCTGTGGCAACACATGCAGCTTTTGCTCGTTCAATAGCCGGACTATCAGATGTTGATACGACAACAACGGATTTGCTCATACCTTCAGGGCCAAGGTCGTGTTCGATAAACTCCCTGACTTCACGACCCCGCTCTCCAATCAAGGCAAGAACGGTGATATCTGCATTGGCTGATCTTACCAGCATGCTCAACAAGGTACTTTTTCCGCAACCTGCAGCTGCGAATATCCCCATTCTTTGTCCTTCTGCACAGGACAGCAGGCTATCAATTGCCCTGACCCCCATTGGCATGGGGGTGTCAATAGATGCCCGGGATAGGGGAGATGGGGGGTTGGCATAGACAGGCCGCCACTCTGAGGCTTGCCCTTCAGTTTTTGAACCGTCAAGAGGAGAGCCAAGACCATCAAGTACCTGCCCCAGAAGGTGATCACCAACAGGAATGCTGTGCTTCTTTCCAGAAGGAATGACTTCGGTTCGTGATGATATGCCAAGCATATCGCCCATAGGGGTCAGAAGGGCATAGTTATCCTGAAAACCAACGACCTCTGCCAATAGTTCAACCTGGTTTCCTGGATCGTAGAGAGTGCAGAGTTCACCAATTTGTACGCCGTGAACCAGCGCTTTGATGATTGAGCCAACAACCTGTACAACACGGCCGTGAACAGGAAACAGGACAGGGCTGTCAAAGGCTTTTGTCAGCGTTTTGAGTAAAGCATCTTTTCCTGGAGGGCTAAGGTTATTCATGTTGAGGTGACAGTTTTGGATTCGATGGTCTTGGCGGCTTGTTTTTTATCAAGTGAGTATAAAACACCCTGGCGAAATCTATCAGTTAGGTAACTTGTCAGTATAGAAAAATAAGCTCTGATTTTTTTACTTTTAGCTTTGGTAGTTCAGTTACTAAAAATTAGTGACCCAAATATAAAACAGGAATTATGTATTTTTTATAGACTGATAAAATAAGGTAACTATTCACCCGAAACCATAATTTTATTCCTGATACCAAAGATGTCGGATTGTCCATGAAGCCTGTCATTGATCGTGTTCATACCCCTGAAGTTGATACCCAACTAAGCTTTACGCAGTCAGCAGTTAACGTTAAGCAAAGCGGTCAATATCAAGGGGAACAAGCTCGGCTCTTAACTAATACGAGTTCCCTTATTGACTCCGCGGCAGAAGAGTTGACATTTGGTTTGGCAGAGAAAAAGGGTGACAGTCGTACCAGGCGATCGAAGAAGAAAGAGTTAAAAGAGGCTCTGGGGATTCAATCCCAGCTTATCAGGGAAGTTGAACGAAAGCAGCATCTGGAAGACAGCACCGATAAAATGAAAAAGCGTAATATGTATACGGTGCGCCAACTTCGTGCTTTTCTGGAAAGTTATGACAGTGATCGGTATCAACAATACAAGTTACTTCAACACGCCGGTGAATCACTGGCTGACGATCCTGCAAACAAGCAGTTACTGGCTTTAATTGATCAGGCTAAAACTGAGCTGCAAGAGTCTGATGGTGACATTATAAGAGCTGGGGTCAATATCCAGGATGTTGCTGATAATTTTGCCAGGGATCACCAAGACGTTGATGAACGACAGCTACACGGGTTTTACCGAAATGCAGTACTGGATTATGGCGGCCTGACCCAGACATGGCAGAAGATTATTGACCAGCATAGCCAGGCTGGTGTTGATCAAGGTGTTGGTTTTTTGCTGAAGGCACTGGCTGCCGACTATAGAGCTCTTGGTTCATCCATTGATAAAAACCATCTGGCCATGATTATGCAGGACATGCATCAGCTCAGATTACTGAACACCTTGCATGAGCACTGCTCTGAAGTCTTGCAGCGGAGGGATCTGCCGGGTTACAGCAGTGAACAGTTTATGCAGGATGTATTGGCTATTCAGGATAGCCAATGGCTTGAAGATGCTGTCATCAGAACGTTTGCGGCCAGAGCTGGTATAGAAGGGAGTGAGCAGGCTATCGGCTTTCTTCGTGACTTGAAAGGTGTCTTTAATCTGTTACCTTCCGAAAATTTTGAAGGAGGGGATGAGCAGCGCACACAAATTCTGGAGTCAATCCAGGGTTGCCAGGATTATCATATCAAGTTGGAGGAAGGGCATGTCTGACTGGATTGATGAAACGGTTAAAGACTTTGGCCGGTTAATGGGATTGGCTATTGAAAACACACCAGTTTCTATTGAGTTTGAGAAACGGGGTGTTTTAAGTCTTGAGAGACGTACAGATCAGCTTTTGATTATTCTATCCAGGCCAATGACTCCAGCTGGAAGACTCAATCAACTAAAGAAAGCCTTGCAGTTGTGTTATTTCAAAAGGCAGCCCGCTTTTAATATTCAGGCTGTACTGCACGGGGCTGGTAATCTGGCGTTTATTGCCCGGTTACAGGGGGAGAATGTTACAGTCGCATATCTCGATAGAGTGGTATCCCAGCTAACCCGGATGCATAACCAGTTATCATGAAAATATCTTCTTTTAACCATGGCATAGACTCTGTACAGCAGGGGTTTCAGTCAATACCTATTGATGGCTACCCTTCCCAGAAAGAATTGCCACCTGATGGGCAAGCTGTTACTGAGCACGTTAGATTACTCTATCCAGCCAGTAAAACTGAGCAGTTACTCGATAATTTTGCCCAGCCTGAAGAGGGAGCAGGCATCCTCAATGAGCCCACCGTGAGTGGTCAGGTGTTTGACAAATTGATTGACAGCCTAAGCCGCGGGAAAGAAGGGAGTGCGTCGCAAACCGCCTACCTGTTGCTGCAGAATCAACAAAGGGATCTGTCTTATTTGTTGGCCAGTCTTCAGAATCTAGTTCATGCCTGATGGGTTGAGGGTGTGAAATCATGTCTCTTTCAACACTTGAACAACAGTGGTTGCTGAACCGGGCCTGGACTTGTCTCAGGTATCAGCAGCCTCAGCAAGCCTGTATTTTTCTATGTTGCATTCTTGAGCACGAGCCTGACTATTTCCCGGCTGAAAAAATGTTGCTGGTTGCTTTGCTGAAAAGTCACCAGTATCAGGACGTTGTCTCTATGGCGGATAAAATGCTCGAAAGGGCTTTATCGCCATCAGAGTGTTCAGCAGTTTATCTTTGTCGCACCAGGGCGCTGTTTCAGCTTGGGGAGCTTGAGCTGGCCCGTCACAGTCACCGTCTCTACCAGGAGTCATTGAATGAAGAGCAGGTTTGACGCTAACAGATTGCTGATTTTGATCAGTCAGCGAAACGATGTCATGTTGGCAGTCATGCTGATTATGGTCATCTTCCTTATGATTCTGCCGTTGCCGACAGTGCTGGTGGATGTCCTGATCGGCACCAATATGAGTATTTCTGTCATACTGCTCATGTTGGCTATTTATATTAGAAGCCCTCTTGAATTCAGTGCTTTTCCAGCTGTTTTGCTATTAACGACACTCTTCCGTTTATCACTTTCTATAACAACGACACGGTTGATATTACTGCAGGCAGATGCGGGTCAGATTGTTTATACCTTTGGGGACTTTGTGGTAGGTGGCAATCTGGTTGTTGGTCTGGTTATCTTTCTGATTATTACGATCGTTCAGTTTATGGTGATAACCAAAGGCTCTGAACGGGTTGCAGAAGTCAGTGCCCGCTTTTCCCTTGATGCAATGCCCGGCAAGCAAATGAGTATCGATGGTGATATGCGTGCGGGCGTTATTGATATGCAGGAAGCCCAGCTTCGCCGCTCAAAAGTGCAAAGAGAGAGTCAGATGTATGGTTCCATGGATGGTGCCATGAAATTTGTTAAGGGGGATGCCCTTGCCGGCTTGATTATTGCCGTGGTTAACCTGCTTGGTGGTATCGGTGTTGGCATGTTTCAGCACGGTATGACCGGTTCTGAAGCAATGGGTACTTACGCTATTCTGACCATCGGGGATGGTTTAATTTCGCAAATACCGGCTCTGCTGATATCTATCACAGCGGGTATTATTGTTACCCGTGTTGGCAGTGATAATGACGAAGAAGAGAACCTGGGTAATACCATTGGTAAACAGGTTACAGGTCATCCCAAGGCGTTGATGATTGGCAGTGGTTTGCTGCTGGTGTTTGCCATTATACCGGGTTTTCCTACAGTCACTTTTCTGTCCTTGGCGACGGTTGTGGGGGGAGGGGGATTCCTGATGGTTAGGCGCAGCAAAAAGCCAGCCCAGGAAATTACAGCAAATACCCTGATCACACATACCGCGGCTGCCGATAGCAGCGGGCCTACCGCTCAAGGTCCTGTGATGTCTGATGAGTCGGATGCTTTTGCACTGACGGTGCCGTTACTGCTGGATGTTTCTACCTCTTTACAACCACTGTTTGCAGAAGTCCGGCTTGATGAAGAGCTTTCCAGGCTTAGAAAAGCACTTTATATGGATTTAGGTATTCCTTTTCCCGGGATTCACCTGCGTTTCAACGAAATGCTTGAACCTGATTGTTATCAGGTGCAGCTTCAGGAAGTGCCGGTTGCCAGTGGCAGGCTTAAGCCACAAGGGCTGCTTCTGAACGAGCCTTCTGACATGCTCACTATGTTAGGGGTTGAAATTGAGCAGGGGGAGAAGTTTTTACCAGGTAAGGAGACTTACTGGGTCTCCGGCGAGTATCAGTCTGAACTGGAGGCAGCCAGTATTGCCTTTATGACGCCACTACAGATTTTAACCTACCATTTGGCCCATGTGCTTAAAAGTCATGCGGATGATTTTATTGGTATCCAGGAGACCCGTTACCTGCTTGAACAGATGGAAGGTAGTTACAGTGAGTTAGTCAAAGAGGTGCAGCGACTGTTACCTTTGCAAAAAATTACGGAAATCATGCAGCGGCTTGTATCAGAGGATATTTCTGTCAGGAATCTACGGGCTATTCTTGAGGCGATGGTTGAGTGGGGTCAGAAAGAAAAGGATGTGGTGCAGCTGACGGAGTATATCCGTTGTAATCTCAAACGGTATATCTGTTACAAGTACAGTAATGGTCAAAACGTACTGCCAGCCTATCTACTTGATCCCAGTCTTGAAAACTTGATTCGAGAAGGCATTCGTCAGACGTCCGGAGGAAGTTATCTGGCATTGGAGCCGTCGGTAACCCAATCCTTTGTTGAAGAGGTCAAAAGAACGGTGGGTGACCTGGAGCGTATGCCAAAGAAACCTGTTTTGATGGTATCGATGGATATCCGCCGTTATGTCCGTAAGCTGTTGGAGGGCGAACTTGATGCTCTGCCAGTACTGTCATTCCAGGAAATGACCCGACAAATAAATGCCCAACCTATGGGGCGTGTGAGGTTGGCCCTGTGACAGAGAGAAAAGATGGGTATGCTGCCTCCGATCCTGTAACAGCGATGCTGAAAGATCAAGGGGTTGATGTTTTTAATCATTATCTTTCAGGTACTTCTATTGTAACCGGCGGTCGTATTAATCTGGCCGGCAGTGAGCTTGTCTACAAAGTTGAGCCTGATGATACGGTAATGATTGTTTTTTATCGTCGCTTAAATAAGCGGAGTAGCCTTAAAAACAGCTTCAGGGATTTGGTTGGGTTCTGTGCGCTGGTGGCTGATAACGTTCCGGCAATCAAGTTTATCTCAGGAAAGGCGGAGCCATTATTGCGTAGCAGCAAGGATGGGATTTCAAAAGAACGACTATTGGCCATGTACAACCGACATATTGGTACAGAGCTGAAAGCGGGCTGGCTTTATTTTGACTTGGACCAATACCGTTATCGGACGGCTGATAGTGAAAAGCATCATTTGCGATGGATTGATAAGGTATTAAAAAATAAAAGTTAATAGTTGATCAAACTGCCTCTCATCATTTATCAAATGAGAGGCATTGGATTAGCTGTTTTGGCTTATGTCTATAAAACTTAGATAACCTCTGCAAGAAATTGCTTAATCGCTTGGTTGACAGGTTTCGGGTGGGTCAGGTTGGCTGCATGAGCTGCACCTTCAATAGGGTGAAATGCAACAGTATTGGGAAGTGACTCTGCCAGTTTTTGACCCAGTTCAACCGGTATGCCGTGATCATCACTGCCGTGGATTATCAGGGCGGGAGCCTTTATGTTATTTAAATGATGCTCAATATTGTCCCGTTCCAGCATGGCGTTCATGGCGTGGTAAATATTTTCTCCAGAATAGTTCGACCAGGCTGACCGCCACTGTTCTTTAATAGCTGTGTCGCTACCAATGATAACATTTAGAAGACCGTCAAGAAGTGGTGCGACAGGGCCAATGTTCTGCCAAGTATTCCGCATTTCAATATATCCATTTACGCGCTCAGGTTCATCATTGCAGGCTCTGGTGCTCATTAATAGTAGTGCTTTAACCCGTTCGGGGGCTTTAGTGGCAAGGCGTAGCGCAATGTAGCCACCCATAGACATGCCGCTAATAACGGCTTGTTCAATGTCGAGGTGATCCAGCAGAGCCAGTGCATCATCGACTATATCGTACAGGGAAAATGGTGTGCCATCCCAGCGGGTCTGACCAAAGCCGCGGGTATCGAAGGTAATAACCCTAAATTGCTCTTTTAATGCATTAACCTGATGGGTAAACATATCCAAATTCATCAGAAAACCATGCATTAAAAGAATCGCAGGCTTATTGCGATCACCGGTATCGTGATAGTGGATCTGTTGGTTGTTAATACTAAGGTAATTAGACATTGTGCTTAAGGAGTGATTAGTAAAAGCCGGCATCTTACAGTAATAAGCTAAATGAGCGGTAAACGGCTATCAGCATTTATAGCAGTGCAGTTATGATAAAAGTTTATAACTGTTTATTAATGGTAAGCGTATAGTGGCTCTGTGCTAAAAAATGTTTTCGTTGGGTTTGACCTGATCCTGAAAAGTTTGATCTTAAATTGATAACTTACTCTTTTCTAAGGGTCTATGATCGGGCTATATCAAACCTTAGCTATCAGTTTGCACTTCAGAGTTTTTGTCATGCTGTACCGTACCGGCTACCCAAATTTCAATACCACCACTGCTATCCATGATAATGCAGTATCAGGGCAGCAGGCAGAAGACCTGGCAAAACAGCTGTTACAGCCAGGCAGCAAACTGCGTGACCTGGAAACCAGAGGACTTAATCTAAACCTGGATCAGCGGGGGTTTCCTGATCAGCTTACCAAAGCGCTTGAGCAGGCATTGAATCAGTTTAAAAACGATGAAGGTATTCATACCGATTCGTTGTTTGACAATGACCTGACTCGGTTTATTGATCAGTTTGTTAGTAAAGCTGAAGGTTTGTTGAACAAGAACTCTGAACTCAGCAATAATTTGGCGCAGTGGATGGCTTTAATCAATGTTAATCCAGCTGATGAATCCGCTATCAATGTTACAGCAGCACCGAGAGTTTATGCTGCACCACCTGCACCACCTGCACCACCTGCACCACCTGCACCAGAGGCCTTAGCTGTTTCATTTAGTGCTTTGGCATCAGTTGGTCTTACCCCGAAAGAAATTCGTAAATATGAAGACAAAACAATAATTGCCAATACCTTGCGATCAATGATAGAACAGTTGAGATATGGTAAGGACGTTGCTAAAAAACTGACTAATCAGCTTATTAATGGGAAAGCAGCTGGAAATAACGATACAGACTGTATTAAGGGAACGCTTGAGCAAAAATACCCAGTTGTTAGGGTTAAAAGCGATGGTTCCCTAGAAATAGAACGGGATGAAAGTGGTAACCCCAAGCTAACAGATAATAAAGAGCATATATATGTTTTCTTGGGGAAAGTATTACCGGCGAGTTTATGGAGTGCAACGCCAAATCGAGGAAATGCTAGCAGTAGTGGCGGTAAAAATATCAGTGATGATGGAAATAGAGGATGGGGCTATTTAAGCTACAACGACCTTGATAAAATTGAGTCGATACTTTTAGGTTATGTTCCAGAGCTTAATAAAGAAATTCCAAGCTCATTTTATAAGGCTGTCAGTGGCTGGGAGGATTCTATCAGTGGTACGGATGGGCGTGTTGTTCTGGATATTTATGAAAAAAAAATAAATGACGTAAATAAGCATAGAAAAGATCTGTATCAAAAACTACAGCAGTCTATAGATGACCAGAAAGAACTGAATAGAATTCGTGCCAAAGTCTCTGCGGTCTTAAAGGGAAAACCTGATTTAAAAACGAATAAGGAGCTGTATCACGGTTTGACTAAAGCTGAAACGGATTTTTTAACAGCTCAAGGAGTTGAGATTAAAAACGGTACTAAGGGTAATCTTGAGATACTGTCTGAAAATATCTCCAACAAGGTAAAAGTGTTGTCAGATGAATCCCAGCTAACAACGACGGATATGCAAGATGCTATCGGTCAATATAATAATCTTTCTGAAGCGATTAGTAAGATGATTCAGAAGATGTATGAAACCAGTAAAGGCTTTTTATCGTAAATAATGATCTGGTAATCAGTCAGTGTGCTTATGCTTTGATGGTTAACCAGTATCTAAATAGAGTTTATAAATTGGTAATTATATGACAAACCCTACCACCACCGAGTCATCCCCGGAATCTATCGCAGAAGAGCTAATGGGGTTTATTGCAGAGGGTGGCACCTTAAAGACTTTGAAAGATATTCCCTCAAAAGCCATTGAAGGGGGCTATGCTACAGCGCTTGGTTTTTATGAGAGTGGCCGTCAGCAAGATGCAGAGAAGCTTTTTCAACTGCTCTGTTTACTGGATCACTACGATCCCCGCTTTTTTATGGGGCTAGGCGCTTGTCGCCAGCAGTTAGGTCAGTATGAGCAGGCGATAGAAAGCTTTAGTTATGCTGGGATGCTGGATTGTAACGATCCCCGTCCTCCTTTTTATTCTGCTGAATGCCATTTGGCGCTGGGCAATGTAAAAGAAGCTGAAAGTGGTTTTTATGCAGCAAGCCATTTTGAAGGTGGTGGCGCACGGTTTGATGAGTTAAGGCAAAAAGCCCGTGCCGTTTATGGGCTTATGCAAAAGAAGAAGGGTACGGACGCAACAGCGAACGATAACCCGGAGACGTAGAGCGTATTCTATCGTGCTCCGTTGATGTATTAGGAGAAGGTTTATGGATGTTAAAAATCCTGGATTAGGTAATTTACAGTCCGTTCTGGACCAGGAGGCTTTGTCTGGTATTGTAAAGGAAGTGGCCAGTATTGTATTACAGCCTACTAATGTTGCGCTGTCTGATTCCAAAAAACAGAGCAATCGTACGGCGTTTACCGCAGATAAAGCTGCAGAAGGCTCTGGCGATGATTTTATGTTGGCACTGATGGTGCTACAGCAAGAACTGAACAAGAACAAGTTATTGGCGACCAAGGGTGATATCAAAGACGCCAGAAATCGCAGTGAAGCGGAGCATAAGAAGAACCTGGAAAAAATGGCCGAAAGCCAGGAGAAGGCTAAGGAAGCAGAAAAATCAGGCATGCTTCAGAAGGTCTTTGGCTGGATTGCTACCGCATTAAGCGTGATTGTTGCAGCCGTCATTACCGTTGCAACACTGGGCGCAGGTACTGGCGTTGGCGCTTTAATTTGTGCCGGTGTTGCATTGGCAACAACGTTGGCTTCTACAGCAATCCAGGCAGCAAATGAATTTAAGGTGGAAGTCAATGGCGTCAAAATGGGCGCCTTTGATGCTGCAATCGTCAAACTTGCCATGAAAGATGGTTGGGACGAAGAGAAAGCCAATCAGATTGGCGCCTATTCTGCAATGGCTGTCCAATTTATCCTCGCCATTATCGGTATGGTTGCAAGCCTCGGGGCAGCGGGTGTCGGAAAGCTGTCTACTATTGCAGAAATGGGCGGGAAACTGTCAGCGAAATTAGCAACAAATATTACGAATGGTTTGAAGCAGACTGGGAACGTGCTCAATGCCATGAGCGGTGTTACGACGGTTGCTACCAGTGCATCTGGTATCCACACGGCTGTGAAGAGTAAAGAAGCGCAGGATGCACAAGCAGAAAGACTGGATATCAAAGCAAATCTGAAAGAGCTGGAAGCGAAGCAGCGAGAGCTACAGGAAAAATTGCAACAGATGATGGAAGAGTTGCAGAGCATCTTCCAGACCATAATGCAGATTTTGAACGGTAATGCTGATACGGCTAATAGCATAATCAAGCGCACCGTTATCTGATGAGGTGATAAAGAATGAGTAATATCAGCTTTGCCCCCCCTCCTTCCGGAGCAAATAATAATGCTCCTGTAAGTGGTAATAATGGGGTGCACAATACAGCAAAATCTGAATCAGGAAAAACTGTTACTAGAACAGAAGCTGGAAATCATACTGAGAGTACCACTAAGAGCCAGCACTTATTAGATGGTGCCAAGGCAGAGCCGAGTATATCCGGTCTGTTAAAGCTGTTGATTCAGTTAGGCCAGGAAAACTGGCAGGCGAATATGCAAGATCGCCAGAGCGAATTGAATGCCCAGGTTTCCAGTATCAAGGATCAAGCCGCAAAAATGCGGGAAGGTTCTGTACTGGCCATGGTCATGGGCGTGGTCTTTGGTGCTGTTAGTATCATAGGTGGAATTGTCAATATTGTTGGTTCAGTAAAAAGCTTTAAAAGTCAGCAGAAACTGGAAACCAAGAGTGGATTAAAAGAACAGCAAACTAATCTCCAGGAATCAAAAGCCAATCTTGATAAAATGAACAAAAAAGTCATTTCCAATCAAGATAAGGCAGAGAATACCGTTGATGCGGCGGATATGGAGAAGTATCACGCTAAAGCCAGTGCTTATGAAGCGAAAGCGCTGGAAGCGGAGAAAAAAGTAGACAGTCAAAAGCTGGATGTTAAACAAGCTCAAAAAGAGTTTGATAATTCTCTTAAGCTGGTTGATAAAG
Source organism: Endozoicomonadaceae bacterium (assembly GCA_965224475.1). GTDB lineage: Bacteria > Pseudomonadota > Gammaproteobacteria > Pseudomonadales > Endozoicomonadaceae > Endonucleibacter. The sequence goes on from CBDCZK010000014.1 coordinate 68,852, forward strand.
AAGCTGCAAAGAACAAAGGAATTGGTGACAGTATTGGAGGTTTAGGCAAACTGGGTGAAGGTGCAGGCCAGTCCGGTGCACAATTGATGCAGGCGGATAATAAGCTTGAAGAAGCCAAACAGGCTGACCATCAAGCCAAGATGCAACAGGCTAATGATTTTATTCAGCATTTCAACAGTATGATCAAGGATCTGCGCAACTTGATTGCACAGATGAATCAAGATACTAACCAGACTGTACGCAGTGTAGTCAATAAAGCCTGATTGGATTGGAAGAGGTAAGGTGGCAATAACGTAGGTTGTTTTTCAACTGAAAATGGTCACCGTTATCCCTATCTTGGGAGACTGACAGAAAGAAAGCTCTTTTTTCGAAGATGTTGATTTCTAGCCAGTCTCCAGTATATGAATCATCCAGGTCTAGAATTAAAACACCACTGGAATGGTTTCTCTAAACAGCATCTCCAGCTTATGAGTTAAGTCGTCTTCCAGTGGTGTGGATTAAAAGAGATTGCTTATGAGTACTGTCAATGGTATCGGATTAAACCGAGAATCCTTAACCCCTACTGAAATACCGGTTGTTCCAGCACCTGCTAATACATCGGTGATGAGTATTCCAGCAGATATCAGCACTGTATCCCCTTCAGAAGGTACAAGTTCTACATTTCAATTTGATAATCCTGGAGATCTATCGTCAGACGATTTTCTGGTGGCGCTGTTTGCTTTGAAACAGCAATTACGTAGAACGGAGCTGGAGTCATCAAGAGCGGATATCCTGCATAATATTAATCTATCATCTTCGGAAAAGGCTCAGTTAAGCCAGGCAGCTGATATAACAAAAACTGCTGAAACAAATTTGGATGCTGCACAGACAGCTGCTGATGCAAAAAAAAAGGTCAGAGAAAACGCTGAGGCAACCACAGCATCTGCATCTAACACCCATAAACAGGCCGTAACTGATCTTGGTAAAGCTAATGATGAAGTAAAAGCAGCCCAATCTGATTTTGATACGAAAAAATCAGCGTTGCTAGTAGCAGGAAATAAAGCTGAAGAGGCTGCTAATGCTGCCAAACAGGCACAGATAGATGCCCAAAAAGCTGCAAAGGCAGCTAAGGAGGCAGAGGGAACGCCAGAGGAACAAGAAAAGAAAGCAGCGGCATTGTTGGCAGAAGCGAAGGCTGAAAAAGCCATTGAACATCAGCAGACCATGGAAGGCGCGGCAGCACAAGCTGTTAGTGCGGTTGATAATGCCAAGGCAACGCTATTGCACAAAGTGACTGCGGTTGAGCAAGCTAGCCAGAATGAGCAGGTTGCTGCTAAAGAGCTGGAAATCGCAAAGACAAAAGAATCTGAAGCGATAAAAGCGGAACAGTCTGCCAATACGGCCTTGGAAACGGCAAAAACTGCCGTTAATAACGCCAAAGCAGCTGAGCAGTCGCTGATTGACTCTTATCAGGTGATGACACAATGGGTGGAGAAAAACCTTGATACCGTGATTAGTGATATGGCGGCAAAAGATACAACGGGCGCTGCTGCGATGCTTAACGCATTGATCAGCAGTGGCTCTGCAGTGGCATCAGCCTTGACGGCTGCCGTCTTACAGAATTCGGCAGCAGGTGATCTGGAACCTGGCCTGTCTCACAGTGCCAGAATGCAGCTGATTAATCAGGCGGCAGAAAGAGAAGCGATTAGTAAGCTTTCTGAACAATCGGAAAAAGCCGTAATGAAATCCGAGGTCTCTCAGGATATAGCCCAGCTTTTTGTCGGCATTGTGGCAGCTTTCAGCGTATTTGGTAAGGGTAAGTTCAATGAAGTCGCAGCTATAAATCCTGGTTTGATAGCCAAGCTGGCTGACCTTGATAAAAGCGGTGATGAAGTTAGAGGAGAAAACAGTAAAAAGGCAGAGGCATCTCTGAATTTGCCGGTATACGATTCTGAAACAGTCAAGGCTTTGGTGAAAAACACGATGACAGATGTTGAAAGTGTATTTATCTCTGCAGCGGAGCTTATACAGAATAGTGATGAATTTAAATCGCAAACAGCTAATCAGAGCTATCGTAGTGTAGTCAATAAAGTATGATGAAAAGTGAACATGACTAAGAGGCAGCTTGAAAATAGACTGTCCTACTGCGGTCCTAGTAAATTGGTCTAAAAATCAGCTTTTATTCGGCAAATAGAACCACTATTCACCTCATAAAACCAAATTTTTATCCTCAATTTTCTACGATCCTCGCTACGGGCGCTATTTTTCAAACAGCCTCTAAGCATTAAGTAGGTCCTACTTTCATCATTGGATGGCAGTGTATTGATAACAATATTTACTGCCATTCCACTCCCCGATAATTAATTGAGTTATTACGGTATAAGACGATGCAAGCTTCTGAGACATGCAAGGCTTTGCTTGAAGAATTTTCACGTTATATGGGCTTTGATCATTTTACCTTGGATGAAAATGGTGAAGCATTACTGGTTTTTGAAGATGAGCTGCCGGTACTGCTCCATTTTGATATAGATAGTGGCTTATTAACCTTTGATGGTGATCTCGGCCGACCGAATCAGTTCAGTGCTGAGTTAATGCAAACGCTTTTGCAAGCAGCTAATCAATGGCGTGAGCTGGATTTGTGGTTTTCAATTCAGTCCGATAGCAAGGCTATTCATATACATCGACGCACTCAAATTGGTCTGTTTCCTGAGTTTCAACAAGCATTGGAGAGTTTTGTTCAAATAGCAAGTCAGTGGCGCCAGCTGATTAATAACACGCGTTCGTTAAAAAGCGAAGAACAGAGTCGGGTATCTGTCGGGCATAAGACACCGGATATCGGTATTCCTGTCTGATTATTGCTTAATACTTCTGGCTTTGGTTGTGCCATACAGATTTTATTTAGGTCAAAGCTCACAGGCTTGTAAGGCACTTCTTTTAACAATGCCAGATAAAGCCCTCCTGTCTATTTAACAAGCCGGGAATGTCTATTGCCGGTGAGTAGGTAATGAATATGCCAAATTCCCCAATTCAATCCAGCACCCAGGGTTTAACACTCGATCAATTCAGGTCTTTAGCAACGAATAAAGCTGAAGGCAGCTATAAACTCTCCGCCCAAAAGCTTGAGGTAGGCAAGCAAAAAATTAATGGAATGACTGTTATCGCAGGCCCTGGACCAGGACGGCAAAAAGCATTAGCGGCATTTAAAGAGGTGCTAAGGGAAAATTATGGCACTGAGTTGGCCGATATGACCCTGTCCAGCATGGGCCTTAAGAAAACCAAATTGGGTGTGGGTAAAGTCCGGATGCTCGATTACCATCTTGGCCAAGCCCGTGAGCGACTCGCAAGCCGTTATTTAAAACCATCAGAATTTGATAGCAGTGTTGCTCGTCTTGAGTCCAATGTTAAGTTGAAAACCTGGGTAAATGAGCTCAAGGCAATAAAGGATCCAGTTCGACAAAAACAGTTGATCAATCAGGGTATTACTGACGTCTACAACCATTACGAAAGCAAGCTGGGAAACAAGGGAGCATTGGCAGATCGTGATACAGTTTTGCAAAACTCCCGCTGGCAGGAGTTCAGCCAATTTGTGGCAAAGAATTTCAACATGCCGGTTGTGCGTCCTAACAGTACCGTTGAAGAAAATAGTGTACAAGTTGTAGAAGCGTCTTTGATGCAGGTTCAGTTTACCCAGTTAAAAGATGTATTGGATAGTGGGGCAAAGGATTGGGTCAATAACGGCAGGACAGGCAGTGTCCAGCTACTTATGGCCAGTGCCATGCTTGATACTATGAATGGCATGTGGCTGGAACATAAAAGTGAAGGAAATGCTGACTGGTTAGTCTCGAGTGGGCCAGAAAAGAAAAGCCAGTGGAAGACAGAATCCAATACCCATAAAGACACCCTGAGCCAAAATAGTTCCAAAGTGGAGGTAGCCAGTAATAGAACCGTTACCCTTGATACGGATGAAATGAAGGGGCATGTCAAGCCTGTAGTAAAGGCTGAGGTCCAGGGGAAAGGCAATGTTGAGATCAATGGTAATAAGTTTGAAATGGGAGGAAGTGCTACAGCCACGGTTAAGGCAGGGGTTGAAGCTAAGAGAGAGGGAGTTATTAAGCCAGGCTTAACCTATGAGGCAAGCCATGAGCATGGGGTTATTGCGGAAGGAACTGTTTCAGCGAAGTTGGGAGTCAGCCTCTTCACATCTGGTGCTTCTGCCAGTACAACGCTTCAATCGCCTGATGACTTTAGCTTTGATTTTGGTAAATCGAGTGCCAAAGCGCCCAGTGGTAGTCTTGAAGTAAAGGCTGAAGGAAAAGTGGGCGTTTACGGCAAGCAGGCAGGTAGTATTGAATATCGAAACTTGGCAAAAGGGGAGGTTTCTGTTGAGGAGTTTGCTGGGGCTAAATTTGAAGCTAAAGGTGCCCTCAGTGCCTCACTTCATGGCAGTGATGGCACTCCCGCAGGGTTAAAAGCGGAAGCAAAATTTGATGTTTTTGCTGGTGCTGAAATCAAAGGCAAGTTAATGGGTAGCTTTTTCAAGACAGAGTTTTTGGAACATGCCTTGAAAACCCATGTAGAAGCTAATGCCCGAGCAGGTGTGGGTGCCACGGGATCAGCAAAAGCTGAATTTACTGCAGAAAATCTTCAGCTGAGTGCTTCTGCATCCGGAACTGTTGGTATCGGTGGTGGCGCCGGTTTTGGTGTTGCTATAAACCCTCTTGCCATGATGGCTTGTGGAAATGAAGCATTGTCCACAGCACTGGGTCGTTTTGATCATGAACTGGGAAACAAGTTTGATCAACGAGCTATAAAAGACCAGAACAAGATTTTGCTACGTGAAGTGCAAAATAAAATGAACGGTTATCTTGCCAGTTATAAAGGTGAAGTTGATGCAGCCTTCGATGCAGATATTCGGATGCGTGATGAGCTCAGATCGGTAACTGTTGATATTGGACTGGATCACCTGGGTGGTCTTGATCAGTCTGAACTTCAGAGCAAGTTATTAGCTGGAGCTGAAACTGAAGCAGACAAACTGAAAAGTGATAAAGCTCATAATCCAAAAACAGACAGTCGTAAACATGTACAGGATTCTGTAACAGAGGATTTGATTAGAAATATGTCGAAACCATCAACCATTAAGGTTTGAAAAACTATTGGATACTGGTTGATATCATCGTCGTAGTCTGTATGTAAGTGTATATGCCTGACCCTGTTGAGGTCAGGCAGCGTTAATTTTTGTTAATAAAAAGAAAGGCTAAGCAAACGTATCCAAGACTTTTTAAACGCGGGTTAAATATATAGCTCCAACCTCTTTATAAACAGGCTGTTTAACGAATTAATTTAGCAACATGTAAGGCGCCGTTTATCCAGGCTTTGCCATGATGTTAGTAGAATATGAAATAAAATAACTACTGCTCTCTATAGATATAGAAACAAGAGATGCAGTGTCCTTTTCTTGTAACTCCAAGCATGACCAAAAAGTTGGTGGATGATGATTGAACCCATTGAACAGTTGCAGAAACTATCGCCAGAAGATCTTTTAAAAATAGATCAGGTATGTCAGCAGATCATGGGTGAGTATAAGACTCTGGCAGAGATTAATAATATTAGCAGCGAGGAGCTCGAAGAGATATATCGCCGCGGGCTGGAGGATTATCAACAGAGTCATCTTGAGCAGGCGATGGCGAGTTTTGGCTATCTGGTGTTACATCAGCCTTGGGATCGGCGTTTTCATCTTGCTTTTGCCTCCACCCTACACTGGGCAGGTGATTATCAGCGCGCTTTGACATTTTACAGTTATGCGCTGGCTATGGATGCCTGTGATCCAGCCTCCAGTTTCAGGATGGCACAATGCCTGGTTTCACTGGGTGATGAGAATAGTGCAATTGAAGCGCTGCAGCTGGCAATTAAACAAAGTTACAGTAAGCCAGAATATCGAGAAACTGGGGAGTTGGCTCAGTCTTTATTGGATCAACTGAATGGCGTAACCAAGGAGATATAAAATGGGAACGTTAACTGTTTCTGATAATCGCTATATACAGGCTCTGGATTTAGCTACTACAACTCCCAAAATAAACAATAATCCAGCTGGCTCAAAAGAGGCTAACTCACAGGGTGTGAGCCATAAAGCTGTTAGTCAGATGGGCACCATAAAAAATGAAAAGGTTAATCAAAACCAGCGAAGGTATAGTATTGCTGCCTTTTCACCAGATCAGGTCGCGCTCTCGCCGCCAAAAGAAAAAGAGCAGTTAACGCCGGTTAAGGCGATGGCTGATGAAGCTCTGGAAAAAGCAGGGCAGGCAGAAGCTGATGCCAAGAAGATGGGCATAGCAAAAGCGAAACGGGAAGTGATTGGCAAATGCCTGGCTGCTGCTGGTGCCTTGCTGGGTTTTTGTGTTGCGATTGCTGTGACATTACTGAGTGGTGGTGCTGGAGTTCCTTTATTAGCGCTGGCAGGGGTTGGTTTTGCTGTTGCTGGTTTAGACGCTGTTTGTGCAGTGGCGGATCATGATAATAAGTTAAAAGGAAAAGAGGGGCTGGCTATGGGGTCGGATGCCATTGGGAATGGTATCCATTTTCTTCTGACAAAGGCTGGTGTGAGTGACGGTAGGGCAAAAGATGTTGCAAAGGTGGGGTCAAAGGTACTGAATGGTGGGCTGACAATTGCCACTGCCCTGACTGGTGTTTTTGCTCCTGCTGCAGGTATAGGCAAGCTGACAGGGGTGGCAGCCTCTGCAACCGTTGCAGGCTTAAAACCAGGCATTAATTTAGCGAAAGATATTGCTTCGTTTGCAAAAGATAAAGCGGATGAGAAAAAAGGTAAGCTTGAGAAGGAGCAAAATGCTCTTGAGATTAAAGCCAGAGCTCTGAATAACTTTGAACAACTCGCTGTCAGTAACGAAGTTAATGCCCAACAGCAGGAAGAAATTCGTATTCTCAAGGATCGCATTAAAGAGCTTGAGTTTAGTGGAGATATAAGTCATCAGCATCACCAAGCTGCGTCCAGTCGTAGCCAGAATCAAATTGATGGTTTACAGGGCAGGATTAATAATCAAAATACTGCAATTCAGGAAAAAGACAAACTGTTGCAGGAACAGCAAAAAAAACTCTCTGAGATGGATGCTCAGGTTCTAGAGTTGCAGCAACGAGATGCCGCTCTACGTGCTCAAATGGAACAGCTGATGAAGGGAAAGATTGAGAGCAGTAACTCTTCTGTTGAGGTTGAATCGACTTCTCCTTCAGCAGAACATACTCGACTCTGATTGGTTATATAATGAGAGCCTTCTGCTATTTGAAGGCTCTCATTATAGATTTTTATGAAAAATTCTTTCTGTATAGGTATATAGGGGTTTTATAAAGATCATTAGCCTGGATCGTTTTTACAGGCATCCAGCCCGGGAGCCTGAATGTATGGCTTATAACCCAACAGTTTTCTGGCAGCTGCATCTTTAGGTGTTCAGATAATCTATCCATGGCTGCCGGGTACAAATAACAGATAACAAGCCCTGCCTTTGATAAATCAACGGAAAAAATATCCTGGCTGGTTATTGCGACTGGTTTTTTCTTTAGGTTATTGATTAGTTTAGAAAAAAAGCGAGGGACTGGGGAACGTTCATGTGCCTGTATATTTTGGTCTGGATAATGGGTCTTAATTAGCGGTAAAAGATTACCCCAGCCAGAACCCAGCTCATGAATTTCACCTTTCACCTGCTTTGGCAGCAATAAAGCAAGCACTTTACGGACAGAAGGAGAAGTTGGTGTTGGTGTAATGCCTAAACGCAAACTCCAATATACAAGCGAGGCGGTAATTGAGAGGAAACAAAAAAATAAGAAGGCATTAAGTAAAGTCATGTAGTCCATTGAATGACTTTATCAGTTCAGGGTATCAATACCAAATGTGGGCTTATCTACTTTCAATTAAGGGGGTAGTTATTAAGAATACCCCCGTCTTAAAATATAATTAATTAACTCTTTCCCAGGTTTGGGAGCGGCCAATCAGGGAGAAACCGACATAACCGCGAACTTCCAACTTTTTACCGTCTTCTAGCAGTTTCATATTAGCGCTGTAGATTTTGCCGGATTCCGGGTCGATAATTTTGCCATTATCGTATTTTTCACCATCCTTTGCCATATTCCACAGGATGGTCATCCCCTCAATTTTCTGGCCTTTACGTTCATCGTCGCATTTTTCGCAGATGGCGTCGCGTTTTGCTTCATTAAGGATCTGAGCCACAGTGCCAGACAATTTACCGTCCTGCTCCTGAATCGTTATCAGGCTCTTGGCTTCACCGGTTTCATCATCAATGGTTTTCCAGGTTCCGATAGGACTGGAAGCAAGAGCGCTCAGAGGAAGCACCAGAGCAGCAGAGGCCAACAACATCCTGGCCGTTTTTATTAACACAGTGGATCTCCATGATCTTTATTAGAACTTTGTGACGCGGTGAGCATATGATGATTCGCTTTTTCGGTAAAGAGATTAAGGTGTAAAGTTATGTAACTTGAGTGTTTTTAATTTTCCTAGACTCAGTCATTTAATTGAAACAGCTTTTCTCTGACACTGCGCCTAAAGTCGGTGGGCTTAATCTGGTAATGTTTGTGGAAGCAGCGACTGAAATAGTCGGGATCGTTATAGCCAACCTGCAAGGCGATTTCTGCAATGCCAAGATTGGTGCTTTTCAGCAGTTCCCTGGCTTGACGGAGTCGGAGCTCTTTTAGATAGCCCATCGGAGACAGATTGGTTGCCTGTTTAAAACGGCGGTTTAAAGTTCGGACATGAAGGCCTGATATATTGCTCATATCGGCTAGGGATAACTCATCCTGGTAATGGGTTTGTAGCCATTCCTGGAGCATCACAATCACTTCGTCCTGGTGAGTTGTGACGTGGTCCTCAGTAAAACAGGTTTCTTCAAATGATTTTCTGATTTCATGGGAGAACTGTTGCTCCACCCGAAGGGCAATCGATTTACCCATCATCATTTTAATGAGATGCACTGTTAAGTCTGCAACAGAATTGACACTGCCAGCACAATAAATACGTCCTGATCGGGTAACCAAATGGTGGGGCTTGAATTCTACTGCAGGGTAGTGGTGCTGCAATCTCTCCAGATAGTACCAGTGAGTGGCTGCTGGCTGCCCATTGAGAAGTCCTGCTTCGGCAAGAAAGACAACACCGGTTCCCCCCACGGAAAAGGTAGCACTGCCTTGATGCTGCTCTTTTATCCATTGGAGTAAGATTCTGTTCTTTCTTACCAGTGGCATCGGGTTTCGCCACAGGGCTGGGATAATGACCAGGTCAGCCTGTATTGCTTTGGAATATAGCGTGTCAGGATGAAGTAATAACCCACCAGTTGCTTTTACACGAGCAGTGGTTTCGCCACAAAAATGTACTTTAATATTGTTTTTTTTACCTTCCATTCGGCAATAAGTAGTCGCTGCTTCCAGCATTTCCAGTGGTAACGTGATGCTGGTGGCGATCATATGGTCTAGCAAGGGGACCATTACTGTTATTTCATTCTCTTTCTCTCCAGCCATTGTCTCTGTTTCTCTGTTAAATTGGTGTGGCTAAATATTCTGGTTTTATGTCTATTTTGTTTAGTTTAGTTCAAAGCAACCGCTGTAAACTAATGCTTATTTTATAAACTGCTGTTACAGGGAGTAGAACACTTGTCCAGATTGCCCGTAATTGTCGCTCAAGGTGGTATTAGCCCTGCAGGAAGAACATCCAATTTTCACGGTTATCGAAGATTGGTTATTGAGCAGCTTAATCAGTCTGATCGACGTCAAACCATCAATGCCCTGGCCCAGTTGGGTAATCATCCATCCGTTGCTGACGAACAAGCCATTCTGCAGGGCAGTTTGATTCGCCGACTCGAAGACTCTCTTTTTGAGAGTGACTCTCTGTATTTTCATCACCCGGTAGAGTTTCGGGAATCTTCCGAACTGGTATTGGCTGATCGCAGGCTACCCAAACCTTTACCAGACAATTGGAAAATACAGAAAAGAGAGAATGGACTGGTTTATATCAGCATATCAGGTAGCCAGAAAATGATGCTGCCATCGACCAGGTCATCACCAGTTAATGCTGCAGGTCAATTGCCTACTGGTTTTCAACCAGAAAAACTTTATCAGTCCAGGCACCATCCACGGTCGTTGGCAATGACTATTTATGGGGCTTCTGACGCAATTGCTTCATCAGGTTTAAACTGGTCTGATTTGAAGAAAAAACTTTCCCCTGAAGATATGGCCGTATATGCCGGCAGCGCCATGAGTCAGATGGATTATAACGGTAATGGCGGCATGCTACAGGCTCGTTTACTAGGTAAACGAGTGACATCCAAGCAGTGTCCATTGGGATTTGCTGAAATGTCGGCTGATTTTATTAATGCCTATGTACTGGGTTCTTTGGGGGCTACCGGAACGAGCATGGGGGCTTGTGCCACGCTGCTCTATAACTTGCAGCAGGGCGTTGCTGATATTCGTAGCGGCAGACGTCGAGTGGTTATAGTGGGGAACAGTGAAGCACCGATTACACCAGAAATTATTGATGGTTATTCCACCATGGGTGCATTGGCCAGCGACAGTGCCTTAAGGCAGCTTGATAATTTGTCGGAAAATGAAAAGCCGGACTGGCGAAGAGCCTGTCGACCTTTTGGTAATAACTGTGGCTTTACCCTGGCTGAATCGTCTCAATATTTTGTCTTGATGGATGACGAGTTGGCTTTAGAGTGTGGTGCTGAAATATTAGGAGCTGTAGGTGATGTGTTTATTAATGCTGATGGTTATAAAAAATCCATATCAGCACCGGGTGCAGGTAATTATCTGACCGTGGCCAGGGCTGCGGCTTTAGGCCGTGCTGTTGCCGGTGAAGACAGCCTTCGTTTTAATAGTTTTGTTCAGGCGCACGGCACAGGAACTCCTCAGAATAGAGTGACTGAATCCCATATTCTCAATGAGGTGGCTAAAACCTTTGGTATAAATAACTGGCCAGTTTCTGCTGTTAAGAGCTATGTTGGACATTCTATTGGTGCAGCTGCTGGAGACCAGATGATGTCAACGCTGGGTGTCTGGCGTTATGGCTGGATACCGGGAATCAAGTCCGTTGACTCTATCGCTGATGATGTGCATTGCAGTGATCTGAATATTTTGCTTGATCATCATCAAGCTTCTTCTGAACAAGAGCTGGCTTTGGTTAATGCCAAGGGCTTTGGTGGCAACAATGCCACAGCCTTAATGCTTAGCCCCACATTGACCAGCAAAATGCTTGCAGCAAAACACGGTAAAAAAGCAATTAGTCAGTGGCAGGCAGCTAATGAATTAACCTCCAGGCATCAGGGTGAGTATGAAGAAAGCTGTCTTACCGGCACAGCTAAGCCTGTCTACCAGTTTGGGGAAGGCGTTTTAGCAGATACTGATTTGGATATTGATAATAAACAGATTAAAGTCCCTGGTTTTGGAAAGCCGGTGGATCTTGAATTGGAAAATCCTTTTTGGTCATTTTGATGCAGCCATTTTAGAAAAGGTTGCCTGGTTGTAGCTTTCCGCTACAGCCAGGTTTAATTGAAGTTTGACTAAATTCTAATTGTTTCTACTTTTTTATAATCCGATAGAATCCTGTCATAAGAGGGTATCAGATTGAGGTGTAAATGGTGAATATTTCCCTATTTATTTATTAATTCAGGGAAGGGAAGATTTAGTTTTTTAATTTCTGATAATAGCTCTAAAATATAATCAATAAGGAAAGCGTCTAGGCTTTCTATTTATGAATGCTTGGCTTTACCAGCTATATGAGTATTGTTAATACGGACATGGAGCAAGAGAAGTGCATTTTAATATATGCTTAAGGTGGCTGTTTTTTATTAAAAAATATTTTATATTTTAGTGGCCATTTGTTAAATGTATCAATGTGTTTTATTTGTGTTCTCTATTTGATTGGATTGTTTTTTGATCAGCTTTCTTTATATAAGAAAAAACGATTTATAGTTTTTGGTGGAGAGTTGGGTTAATAATAACTACGGCGCTATTATGAGCTTGCCAGAAGGTTGTTATACTTATTCTGGCTGTGTGCAACGAAGCACTGAGAATCAGGAGCTCACTCAATGATAAAACGATTATGGCTACCTTTATGTATAATGGCCACTATACCTTATTCCGTCTTTGCTGCTCCTCCCCAGATTCCTGGTGGTTTACAGCTGGATAGCGCCGTAAGCAGTGAAATAACCTTCTATCCAGATAAAGCTCTGGTCAAACAGGGTTTTACGGTTTTGCCAGGTACTGATGGTAGCCTGATTATTGAGGGTTTTGGTAATGACTGGCAAGAAAATAGCCTTGAGCTGGAATATGTTGATGGAAACACCAGTACTTATCCTGAAAAGATATGGTGGCGGCGGGGAGGGCTTGATCGGGATAGCCTGTATAACAAGCTGGTTGGTAAATCGGTTGAGCTGGTGGGTGGAGGGCTTAATGTTCCTGTACAGGGGGAATTGCTGGTTTATGATGCTGGTGTTGCTCTGGTTCAGGGTAATAATGGCCGCCAGTACGTGGTTGACTGGAATGATAGCCAGGGTTTTAGGCTTGCTGCGAGAGAACCGGTATTTACTGAAAAAGATTATATCGCGCGATTGACGGCTGATTTTGGGCAGCAAAAACCGAAAGGCGCTCTTCAATTATCCTATTTGACCTCTTCATTAAGGTACTCAAGCCAGTATCGCCTGACACAGGAAAAGGACGGGAAAGCCCGTATGGAGCGCCATATTATTTTAATTAATGACTCACCCTTAAGTTATAAAGGGGCAACGGTCAGGCTGGTATCGGGCGATATCAGCCCAACCCCTGTACGCTATGCTCGTACAGCCTCTCTTGATGCTGCCAATTATGCGGCACCGGAACAAGTGGATGAACGGGTTGGCGAAGTACTGGTGACGCAATTGCCAGAACCTACCCGGTTAAAGAGTCATTCTAGTCTGCAAATGACCCAATATAAACAGGACAATATTCAGTTTGAAAAATTGTATGTGCTGGATGTATATGGTCGCTCTTATGGTGGAAGGGCCCCATCCCTGGAACGTCCCAGACTGGTGTTAAGCTTTAAGGCTGATGCTGACCTTCCTTCTGGGCGGGTAGATATGTATGAACGGGATAAAGATGGATCAACCCTGCTAAGTGGTGGCGCTTGGCTGCCAGAGACTATTAAGGGTGACCGTGCCCGGCTGACAATGGGTGAAGCGCTTGCTGTCAGGGTTGAACGTACCAAACTGGATAGCCAGCAAAAGGCAGATGAACTTCATATACGCTGGCAGACCACGATTCATAATGATCGCAATGAAGCGATTACATTTATGTTAACAGACCGTGATCGCAGTTTACTGAAGCTAGCAGACATCCAGGGTGGAAAACAAGAAGGCACCTCTACGATTAAAGTCAAAGTCCCGGCAAAGGGGCAGAAAAAAGTCACTTTCCTGGCATCTTATGGTCGCTGATAGTCGATAAATCTTTTTATCAGGAGCTGTTTAGTGCAGCTCCATTCCTCCTTCTTAAAAAAATTAGCCAAAAGCACGTTTTGTGATTATGTATCAATCTATTGTTATTCTTACTGGTGCGGGTATTTCAGCGGAATCAGGTATAAAAACATTTCGTGCCAGTGATGGTTTGTGGGAAGACCATCGGGTAGAAGATGTGGCAACTCCGGAGGGTTATCAGCGAAACCCTAAATTAGTTCAGGCATTCTACAATCTGAGAAGGCAGAAATTGCGGCATGTTGAGCCAAATAAGGCTCATCAGGCGTTAGCAGACTTCGAAAAAAATTTTCAGGGTAATTTCCTGCTAATCACCCAAAATATTGATAACTTGCATGAACGGGCAGGTAACATAAATCTTATTCATATGCACGGCGAGCTCTGTAAAGTCCGTTGTCAGGATACTAATAAAATATTTGAATGGCATGAGGATGTTTCCGTAGCAACACTATGCCCTTGCTGTGGCAAAAAGGGTAACCTTAGGCCGCACGTTGTCTGGTTCGGTGAAATGCCTTTGGCTATGGGTCTTATTTATCAGGCCCTGGAGCAATGTGATCTGTTTGTTTCTATTGGTACATCAGGCAACGTCTACCCAGCGGCTGGTTTTGCTATGGAAGCAAAAAATGCTGGTGCCCATACGGTTGAGTTAAATCTGGAGTCTAGCCTGAACAGTTCGATCTTTGATAAGCAATACCATGGCTTAGCAACAGAAATAGTGCCTTATTTTTTCCAATCCAAGATTTGATTGTTATTTCTTGCATGGACAAATATGTTTTATTATGAGAGTCTTTGAGATAACCTGGTTGAGCGGTTGGTTAGGTCCCCCGTAGGCCGGGTAAATCCATGCACTGACATGGCTTCCAATAATATTTGCTAATCAGAGTTCTCTTTTCATGGAAAACAAGACATTATACGTCGGTAATCTGGCTTATAGTGCAGATGAGCATGATCTGGAAAATGCTTTTTCCAGCTTCGGTTCAGTTGATGATATTAAATTGATGAGGGATAGGGAGACCGGGCGTTCCCGAGGCTTTGCCTTTATCACATTTGCTACAGGATCTGAGGCCAATGCAGCATTGGATATGAACGGCAAGGATATTGCTGGTCGCCCTTTGCGTGTCAATTTGGCCAGAGAAAAACCCGCCCGGCCACAGCAACATCAAAGACGCTTCTGATTAAGCGGCTTAGTGCCTGATGATTTCAGGCACTGTATTATCATTTAAAAAGCAGCTTCGATAAGCTCTTTGGTGTAGTTATTTTCCGGTGATAAAAATATTTTTTCTGTATCACCTTCCTCAACCAGCTGCCCGGATTTCATTACCATTATCCTGTGACTCATTGCTTTAACCACAGCAAGATCATGGCTGATAAAGAGGTAACTAAGACTGTATTTTTTCTGAAGTTTCTGTAATAGCTCAATGATTTGGGACTGAACTGTTCTGTCCAAAGCGGATGTCGGTTCATCAAGAATAACCAGCTTAGGCTTCAGTACAATGGTTCTGGCAATAGCAATCCGTTGCCTTTGTCCCCCGGAAAATTCATGGGGATAGCGATTTTTACAGGATGGATCAAGGCCAACGTCTATCAACGCATTTATGATTTCCTGCTCCCGTTTTTCACCACTGGCGAGCCGGTGAATATCAAGCCCCTCTCCGATAATATCTGCAATGGTCATACGTGGACTAAGGCTACCGTAAGGGTCCTGAAATACAATTTGCATGGATTTTCTGAATGGCCGATATTGCTTTTCAGATAGGGAGTGGAGTGAGCTGCCAAGAAAGCTGATACAACCCTGGGCTTTGATCAGTTTTAAAATAGCCAGGCCCAGTGTGGTTTTTCCAGAGCCAGACTCCCCGACAATACCGAGGGTTTCACCTTTTCTGACGTAGATGGATAAGTCGGTAACCGCTTTAATATGGTCTACTGTTTTCCGGAAAAAACCTCGCTTAATAGGGAACCAGACTTTTATATTGTCGCATTCTAATAGTGTTTCACTGGATTGAGGGACGGGGTCTGGATGGCCAGAGGGCTCTGCATTAAGAAGCTCTATAGTATAAGAATGCTCAGGTTTGTTAAATAGGTGCTCTGTACGCGCTTGCTCAACAATCACGCCATCTTTCATAACACAGATAGCATCAGAAACGTGCCTTATCAGGTTCAGGTCATGACTGATAAACAGTATGGCCATTTTCAACTTTTGCTGAAGTTCCTGTAGTAGTTTTAAGATCTGTCGCTGGACGGTCACATCAAGCGCAGTAGTGGGTTCATCAGCAATAAGGAGTTTTGGTTCACAGGCCAGGGCCATGGCTATCATTGCTCGTTGCCTTTGCCCTCCAGAGAGTTCGTGAGGGTATGACTTCATGCGTGTAGAAGCATGCCGAATACCAACAAGCTCCAGCAACTCAAGTGCTCGGGCAGTTGACTGCGTTGCTGTCATTCCCAGGTGCAGCATTAATATTTCACAGATCTGTTTTTCAATAGTATGCAATGGGTTCAGGGCGGTCATGGGCTCCTGAAAAATCATACTGATATCATTGCCTCGAATGTGACGTATCTGTTCCGGCGATAACTTCAGCAGCTCTTTGCCATCGAATACAATGTTTCCTTTTATTTGGGCATTCACCGGCAATAGTTGCAGAATACTCAGAGCGGTAATTGATTTACCTGAACCTGACTCTCCAACAAGACCTATCGTTTTCCCCTGATGAACTTTGAATCCTGCGCCAGAAACCGCTGAGGTTGATGTATCTCCCTGCTGAAAGCTGACATGGAGATTGTCGATGGTAAGTAATGGCTCTTCCATGTGTTAGTTTTCCAGGTAGTATTTGCGGGGATCCAGAGCGTCTCTTGCGGCTTCACCAATAAATACCAGTAACACCAGCATAAAAAACATTACCATGAAGGCAGCGATTCCCAACCAGGGAGCCTGTAGATTGTTTTTTCCTTGTGCTATTAACTCCCCCAGAGAAGGAGAGCCGGCGGGTAGGCCAAAGCCAAGAAAGTCCAGAGAGGTTAGCGTTGTGATGGCTCCCGTAAGGATAAAGGGCATAAAGGTTACTGTGGCAACCATGGCATTTGGTAGAATATGCCGGAACATGAGCCTGAAATTTTTCATGCCAAGGGCTTTCGCAGCTCGGACATATTCAAGATTTCTCCCTCGAAGAAATTCTGCCCTGACAACATCGACCAGTGTCATCCATTGAAATAGCAACATGATTCCGAGCAGCCACCAAAACCCGGGTTCAACAAAGCTGGAGAGAATGATGAGAAGATAAAGGCTTGGCATACCAGACCAGATTTCGATAAATCGTTGGCCTATAAGGTCAATTTTGCCTCCATAGAACCCCTGTATCGCCCCGGCAACGACACCGATAACGCTGCTAATTAACGTGAGTGCAAGGCCAAATAATACCGATATTCGAAATCCGTATATGACCCTGGCAAGGACATCTCGCCCTTGGTCATCAGTACCAAGCCAGTTTTCAGTTGATGGCTTGGCCGGTGCAATCCTTGCGTAGTTTATGGTGTCGTAGCTGTATCGAATAACAGGCCAGAGCATCCACCCTTTTTCTGCTATTAGCTCGTTTGCGTAGTCCTGACGATAGTCGGTCTCCAGTTCAAAATCACCCCCAAATGTGGTTTCAGGGTAGGTTTTAAATACCGGTGTATAGATTGAGCCATCGTAGTAGATCAGCAGAGGTTTATCATTGGCAATAAACTCTGCAAACAAGGTGATGATAAAAAGTATTGAAAATACCCATAGGGAGTAGTAGCCACGTCTGTTGTTTTTAAAATTGCCCCATCGACGCTGGTTCAGGGGATTAAGAGTCCACCGCTTTAGCATTTGTTGTTAATCCCTGGCTTCAAAGTCTATTCTAGGGTCAACCAGCATATAGGTGAGGTCGCCCAGTAATTTAATGACCATACCGATCAATGTGAAGATAAATAAAGAACCAAAAACCACCGGGTAGTCACGGTTTATAGCTGCTTCGTAACTCAGTAAACCAAGACCATCCAAAGAAAATATAATTTCTATCAGCAGTGAACTCGTTAGCAATATGCCTATCAGTGCAGCAGGAAACCCGGAGATGACCAGCAGCATGGCATTTCGGAAAATATGTCCATAAAGAACCTTTTGGTCATTCAACCCTTTGGCTCGTGCTGTTTGGACATACTGGCGATGAATTTCGTCAAGAAAGGCATTTTTTGTTAACATGGTCAAAATCGCAAAGCCACTGATAACCATACAGAATATGGGTAATACCATATGCCAGAGGTAGTCCAGTGCTTTGCCTGCCATGGATAATTCATTGAAATTATCGGAAAAAAGCCCTCTGAGCGGAAAAATATTCCAATAACTGCCACCTGCGAATAACACGATCAAAAGAATAGCCAGCAAAAAACTGGGTATAGCATAGCCTGTGGTGATAACCGCACTTGTCCAGATATCAAAGCGACTACCATGTTGAAGTGCTTTTCTTATTCCTAGCGGGATGGATATCAAGTAGATCAGTAGTGTGCTCCACAGCCCCAGAGAGATAGAAACCGGTAGTTTTTCCTTGATTAAATCCACAACTTTGGCATCCCTGAAAAAGGAGTCACCGAAGTCGAAGGTCAGGTAGTTACCAATCATTTGCACGAAACGTTCGTGTGCCGGTTTATCAAAGCCGTATAGTTTCTCTATATCTTTTATCAGCTCTGGATCAAGGCCTCTTCGTCCTCTATATTCCCCAGTTTCATCCAGAGATAACTGTTGCATTTCAGCCGTATTTGAGCCACTGATTCGACTGATAGCACTGGTATCAAAGCCCTCAAGCTTGGCAATCATTTGCTCAACCGGGCCACCTGGAGCTGCCTGAATAATGATGAAATTGACCAGCATTATGCCAAATAAGGTTGGAATCATTAGCACAAGCCGACGTAATATGTAACTGGTCATAATTGGCTGTGACTCCTTTTACCTCTGGAACGAAAGATCCAAAATAGCAGAAAAAGAGCAATCGCAATTGTAGAGATTACAAATAAAGAAGTACTGGATGATTCGTTGGACGGTTTATCTTCAGTCTTTGCACTCACTGCGTTGTTTTCAGATGAGATCCACCATGTTTCAAAGTCGAATGAGTAAAGAGGTTCGCTGACAGGGTGATGCAATTTATTGGAGTATATGACCCTTATGTCCGGGAGATACCACTGAGGAATGATATACTCACCCCATAACAGAACTCTATCCAGGGTTTTAACGGCAGTAATCAGTTTTTCTCGGGATGGTGCTTTGATTACCTTTTCTATTAACGTATCGATAGCTTCTGACTTGATACCCATTATATTTCGACTGCCGGGGATATCTGCTGCCTCGCTGCTCCAGAACTCTCTCTGTTCGTTGCCCGGTGAGTTTGATTGGGGGATGCGTGATACCAGCATGTCGAAGTCAAACGTTCTAAGCCGGTTGATGTATTGTGATATATCAACTGTCCTGATGTTCATTTCAATACCCATCTGCTCAAGATTTTTTTTAAACGGAAGGGCGACTCGCTCAGTTGATGGGTCTACAACTAGCAGTTCAAACTGGAAAGGTTCCTGATTACTGTTGGTTAAAACACCGTTTTTTATCGACCAGCCGGCATCATTTAACAGTATTAGTGCCTTACTTAGCTGATGTCGGATATTTCCTGAAGCATCTGATACAGGTAGTTCATACGCTTTGCTAAAGAGCTCTGGCGGTAGCTGTGCCCGCAAGGGTTCCAGTAAGGCAAGTTCTTCTTTTGAGGGAAGGCCGGTAGATCCCATATCAGAGTTGGCAAAATAACTCTTGGTTCGGTAGTAGCTGTTATAGAATAGGTTGCGGTTTAGCCATTCAAAATCCATAGCATAGCCGATTGCTTTTCGAACTCTGCGGTCAGCAAACAGTGGTTTGCGGGTGTTAAATGCATACCCTTGCATACCAGCCGGAGACTTGGTTCTGATTGATTCTTTCTTCAGTTTTCCTGATGTGACTGCCTGGGTGTCATAAGCCTGGGCCCAGTTTTTGGCGACATTCTCAAAGCGAATATCATACTCCCCGGCTTTTAAAGCTTCGATAGCAACACTTTGGTCTCTATAATAGTCATAACGTCGACTATCAAAGTTATAACGCCCCTTATTGACGGGAAGGTCGGCAGCCCAATAGTTTTTTACCCTTTCATAGATAATCTGTTTACCTGCTTCAGCGGATAAAATTCGATAAGGGCCACTGCCGAGAGGAAAAGAGAGGTTGGCGGCTTCAAAGTTGTTTTCAGGTTTTTCCCAAAAGTGTTTAGGTAATACAGATATTTCTGCCAGTATTAAGGGGAGCTCATGGTTGTGGGTGTTTTGAAAATTGAAGCGAATGCTTTGTTTGTTGAGTATGTCTACGGATTTAACGTCGGCATAATAGGCTCGATAAAAGGGTGATCCTTTTTCCTGAAGCAGTTCAAATGTGTATTTGACATCGTCGGCTGTGACTGGGTGTCCATCATGAAAGTGGGCAGCGGGGTTAAGGTTGAAGGTAATACTGCTGTTGTCTTCAGCCCGTTCCACAGATGCGGCTAATAGCGGGTATAGGGTAAAAGGTTCATCCATACTGTGAACCATCAGGGTATCGTAGAGTAAATGGATACCTGCTGGGGATGTACCTTTTTCTATATAGGGGTTCAGGCTATCAAAAGTACCAAACCCAGCCATTTTAACAGTGCCGCCTTTGGGGGCTTGTGGAAAGACATAGTCAAAGTGAGTGAAATTATCAGGGTATTTGGCGGAACCATGCAGGCTAAGCGTCCTTTCTTTTTGTGCTGCTGATAATGTACAGGTAAACAATGCAAGAATGATACAAGTAACAATTTGTGGGGATTTTTTGAGTTTTTCTGAAAAAAAGTAGAATGCCATGTTTAACCTGGAATATGTTCGTTATAGTTAGCACCAGCGCTTGAATATAGCTTTGATACAAAAACGCTACAGGGTTTTTTAGTCTATGTTTCGTCAAATGCAACAGATTATGTGTTTAGTTTTTGACTCTAATAACTACTGATATAGGTGTGTTTCGTCAAGAATTTGTTTCAGCTGTATGTTATGTAAGAGTGTATACGGCCCTGAACCAAAAAACCGCCGAGCTATTACACTTGGCGGTTTTTTTATTGCAAAGTAATTATTTGCTCTGTTTTGGGTCTTTATACCACCAAGTCATCAAATCCAGTGCAAAAGGTGCAGGATTTGCAGGGCTTTGCAGTGTATCCTTGCGTATCACCGGCCAGACTGGTAAGTACCATAGGGGGAGGGTGTACTGTTGCCAGAGGAGAACTCGGTCCATTGCCCTAACCGCCGCTTTTAATTCAGAGAGGTTTTGTACCTCGCCTATTTGCTCGGTGAGCTTGTCAATAACGGGCAGATTGGCGCCTGCTAGATTTTTGCTACCATGCTGGTTAATAGTGCTTGAGCCCCAATGGCTTGCCTGCTCAGTACCTGGACTTGGGGTGTGAGGGAAAACATGGGCAACCATATCAAAGTCCTGGCTTCGAATGCGCTCTATATATTGGGCAGAATCAACTGTTCTTATATTGAGTTTAATGCCAAGAGTTGCCAATCCTTTCTGAAATACCAGCATGGTCTTTTCGTGTTCAGGTAGATGGACTAAGACTTCGAGTTCCAGCTGTTTGCCATTTTTATACTGATGCCCACTTTTTATTTTGTACCCAGCGGCTTTGAGTAATTTTAATGCCTTTTTCTTTTTTTCTCTGTTGCTTAGTCCTGTTTCTGCACCGGGTGGAACATAGGCCTGTTTAAACAGTGCTGGTGGCAGAGTGTTTTTCCAGGGATCAAGTAATTTTATTTCGTTAGGAGAGGGTAGTCCCGATGCGGCAAACTGGGTGCCTGCAAAATAACTGTCAGCACGCCGATACATATTGTGGAAATGGCTGTTATTTATCCAATCAAAATCAAAACCATAACCCAGGGCTTCTCTGACCTGTATATCATTCAAGACAGGTTTGCGGGTGTTGTAGGTTAATGTCAATGTTTGTGGGTTACCGTTTTTCAGTAACTGACGAGAGAAGCCTGCTTTTTTAAGAGCACTGTCTTTTATATGATCTGTCCATACGCGAGGATCATCCACCAGTTTGAAATCATACTCACCGGCAATCAGTGCCTCCTGTGCTACGGTACTGTCTCGGTAGTATTCGTAGCGGAGCTTGTCAAAGTTAAAGCGTCCTTTATTAACAGGTAAGTCTTTCGCCCAGTAATTTTTTACCCGTTCATAAGTTATAGAGCGGCCAGCATTGACATTGATTGCCTTGTAGGGGCCACTGCCTATGGGAACTTCCATACCGGGGGTCCTGAAATCACGGTTTTTCCAGTAGTGTTCTGGCAGCACAGGCATTTGTCCGAGAATTAGAGGAATCTCTTTGTTAATGTTGGTGTTAAAGATAAATAATGCTCTATGAGTAGAGGTGACTTCCACTCGATCAATCTGTTTATAAAAGTTTTTATAGAAGGCAGAGCCTTTTTCTCTAAAAATATCAAAAGTGAATTTAACATCTTTTGCGGTGACTGGTTTACCATCATGAAACCGGGCTTTTGGATTAATATTAAAAGCAACCCAGTTGTTGTTTGGATCAAGCTCTATCGTTTCTGCAAGTAGGCCATATTTTGTCAGTGGCTCATCCCAAGACCTCACCAAAAGTGTGTCATACATCAGGTTCATGGCTGCGGCAGCTGTGCCTCGGTCAGTATAAGGGTTAAGGCTGTCAAAAGTGCCAATTGCAGCTTGTTTTAGCTCTCCTCCTTTGGGGGCATCAGGGTTGGTATAATCAAAATAGCTGAAACCGGCTGGGTATTTCGGACTGCCATAAAGTGTTATGGCATGTTTCAGGTTTTTTGGCTCTGGTATAACCGATTTGGCTACCGCTGACACAGAAAAAGCTATTATCAAGGCGGCGATTAACCGCTGATAGTTAGGAGCCATTTTGCATCCTCTTATTAATTATCGAATATCACTGAGTGGAATGACTTATCTGAAATTACGCCAATCAGGATAGGCAGTGTTTTATGAGTCTGCTACCTGAACGTATTAATAATTGTTTTGTCTGAGAAATGAGGGTATTCAGGGGGAAATAAAGGAGAAGCCTGCCATGAATACGACAGGCTAAGATAAGGCTTAATTAATCATAAGCCCGGGTAACGTCTACATACAGTGTCAGTTGTTGTCCAGGGTGAATATATTTTTCATCCAGGGTATTCCAGTCCCGTATCTCATTAATGTGGATATTGAATTTGTCAGCAATAAGAGATAAGGAGTCGCCCTGTCGAACCTTATAATTAACCCTTTTTACGACATTATTGGTTGAGCGCTTGGTAGCCTTTTGCCAAACCACCAGTTTCTGGTTGATCTTCAAGGGGTCTTTGGGAGCCATATTGTTCCAGCGAGCCAGCTCATTGATAACAACATTGTATTTTCTGGAAATAGTCCAGAAACTGTCACCAGGTTTTACAATATAAGTGTACTTTTGCCTCCCGCTAACGCCCCTGTTTTGCTGAGATAAACGCCTTTGGGCCAAGGTTAGGCTGTAATCTTCAGCATTTTGGGCGGGCACCGGGATCAAAAGTGACTGACCAATTCGAATGATATTGGAATCAAGTCTGTTGACCTCTTTAATTAGCTTGACTTGAGTTCTGTACTGCTTGGCAATTTTATTAAGGCTATCACCCGATTTGACCGCATAGCGTTGCCACTTCATGCGCTTTTCACTGGGTAATGAGCTGAGCTTTGCGCTGAAAATACCCGCTTTTTCAATTGGTAGCGCCAAATAGTGAGGACCTTTAGGAGGCGTTGACCACCGGTTTAGCCCTGGGTTAAGTCGGTATAACTGGTCCAGAGGGATATCGGCTAATTTTGCTGCCTTGGCCATATCCAGCTGACCTTTGGTGTCTACTGTTTCAAAATAGGGTGTATTGGCAATAGGGGGGAGTTCGATGCCGTATTTTGCCGGGCTTTGAACAATTTTCCCAAGAGCGATCAGTTTTGGCACATAAGCAGTGGTCTCATTAGGGAGGTCTAAGTACCAAAACTGCGTGGATTTGCCCAAGCGTTTGTTTTTCCTGATAGCATTTTGAACGCGGCCAGGTCCTGAGTTGTAAGCAGCCAGTGCCAATTCCCAGTCATCAAACATGTCGTACAGGCTTTGCATATAGTCAAGCGCCATACGGGTTGCAGCTACAATATCCCGGCGACCATCATACCACCAGTTTTGTTCGAGACCGAAGTGCTCTCCTGTTGCAGGCATGATTTGCCATAGTCCAGATGCACCTGCATGGGAATAGGCAAAGGGGTCAAATGCACTTTCTACAACTGGCATGAGGGCTAGTTCAAGCGGCAGATTGCGAGCTTCAGCTTCCTGAACAATAAAGTGCAGATAAGGGCTGGCACGGGTTGAGATTCGGTTAAAGTATGACTGATTCTTTTTATACCATTTGAGCTCAGTCTGAATTCTGCGGTTGGTTTGACTCAGATTCATACCCAGGCCGCTTTTGATACGCAGCCATAAGTCGCTAATTACTATCTCTTCCAGTTCGTCTAGCTCGCCTTCTGTATCTGACTCTTCTGGGCTATCTGTTGTTTTTTTGTTTTTTGATGCTGATTTGTTATGGATATTGCCAGCGGGGTATTCAGCTCCCATGCCTGAATCGATAGGAGCATTGTTTTTTGGAGCCAGGTTGCTTTGGCAGCCTGTAACCAATAAAAAAATGGCTAATATACCCAATAGTCGGCCTTGCCTGATTGGGAAAGTATTTGGAAAATAATGACAAAAATGACGCATGATTCCTGATCTGAGTATTTAGCTGGTTAATAATTGTAACATTTCCAAAGCGCTATTAACCAAGAAAACACTGCCTATCCCGGTTCTTTACGTTTCTTTGCTTTTGAAAAAGAATGGTTATTTCATTTTTTCTTACTTTACATTAAAAATTATCTTTAAGGGCTCTGATAGCACCAAACACTTCTGAAGGGCTATGACTTGTTAGACCCATTTGGGTATTGGCCTGATCAATAATAGTTTTGTTACGAGTACGCATAAAAGGGTTGATTTCTCGTTCAAGGCTAATAGTAGAGGGTAGTGAGGGCATGTTGTTTGCACGAAGCTTGTTTACTGCAATTATATAGTTCTGAAGAATAGGGTTGTCCGGCTCCAGAGCGTTTGCAAATGTGAGATTGGCCTGGGTGTATTCATGTGCACAGTAGACTCTTGTATTATCTGGCAATGCTGTGAGTTTATCCATGGACTGCTGCATTTGCTCTGCACTGCCTTCAAAAAGACGCCCGCATCCACCGGAAAATAATGTATCGCCACAGAATATAAGAGGGTCTAAGTCTTCTGTTCCGGGCATATAATAGACAAGGTGGTCAAGGGTGTGGCCAGGTGTTGCTATAACGCTAAAATGAGATCCTGAAAGCTCGATAGAGTCGCCTTCTTTCAATGGGTTAGTAATACTTTGTATCTGCCCTGAGGCGGGTCCATAGACTGGAACTGATTTATGGCTGAGTAATTTACGAATCCCACCTGTATGGTCATGATGGTGATGGGTAATGAGAATACCCGCCAGTTCAAGCTGCTCAAGCCCAAGGAAATCGATCACTGCATTGCTATCACCGGGGTCTACAACATAGCACTCTTTGCTTTCAGAAGCTCTGAAAACCCATATGTAGTTATCATGAAATGCAGAAACAGGGGTAACAACCAGCATTTGGCAAGGCCTGATTTATTTAATTAAATAGTGTAAATTACCGGATAATAAAGGTGCTGTATATTATTACAGTTCTTTATAGTCACTTGTTTGAAAAACGGCAAGCATTGCCTCTAGTTGAGTGATCTTGATGACAGTTTATAGAATAATCTGGGGCGGCACTATTTTGCTATTGCTGTGGGCCTAAAAATTTTTTGGTTGCTAAATGCAGGATAATTCTCAGAAAGCAGGTTTCAGGGAACGATATTACAGGCTAGGCTCCTGGCTTGAGTCATCATCAGGCCATGCTTTGCTGCAAGCTGAGCAACGTTGTCTTGATGATCAGTTAAGGACTATTTTTGGCTATTATGCTTGTCAGATGAGTGTTGGGTTTCGAACTAACCTGTTGAAAAACAGTCAGGTAGGTCACCACTTTAATGTGCTTCCACAGCCGCAAACTAATAGTGATTTAACCCAGATTATCAATGATCCTTATTTTTGGTCTATCGAACCGGGTAGTATTGATTTAGTCGTATTGCATCATGTGCTTGAAATTGCAGAAAGCCCTCATCGCTTGTTGAGTGAGGCTGCCAAAACCATTATACCGGATGGCAAGTTAATCATTATCGGGTTTAATCCGTGGAGCTGTTCGAGTCTTGCTCGCTGGCTTGTTCCCGAGCGAGTGTCGGCGTTTAAAGGTGCTCGTTTTATCCATCTGGGTAGGCTTAGGGATTGGCTGACTTTATTAGGCTTTAATGTTGAGCAAGTCCAGTATGGGGCTTATACGCCCCCTTTCGATCGTATTTTCAAGGGTATTACCGGTGAATTTATTGAGCAGCGCTGTGACCACTGGAAATTACCCCTGGGCAGTTTTTATAGCATTCTTGCGACTCGGGAAGTACAAGGTGTCACCCCTATAAGAAAACCCTGGTCGAAAGTGAAGAGACGTTTGGTTGGGCATTCCATTGCCAGACCGAGTGCGGGTCGTTTTGGAGAAAATTGTTGAGTAAATTAGTTGAACTGTTCACTGACGGAGCCTGTAAGGGAAACCCAGGTCCTGGCGGATGGGGTGTGCTGCTCAGGTATGGGAGTGTTGAGAAAGAGCTTTGTGGTGGAGAGGCAATGACGACTAACAATCGGATGGAGCTTACTGCTGCTATAGAGGGTCTTGCTGCCCTGAAACGTCCCTGTAGTGTTCGGCTTACTACAGATTCTGAATATCTAAGACAAGGTATTACACAATGGCTGGTTAACTGGAAACGCAAAAACTGGAAAACAGCAGCGGGAAAACCAGTTAAAAACAAAGATCTATGGGTGCTTCTTGATAAGCTAAATCAACAGCATGAAATCGATTGGTGTTGGGTAAAAGGTCACGCTGGCCATCGGGAAAATGAAATCGCAGATAGATTAGCCTGTCAGGGGGCTGAAAAAGCTATGGGTAATCAGCAATGATGAGACAGATTGTTTTAGATACAGAAACCACTGGTATTGATCCATCCCAGGGACACCGTATTGTCGAGATCGGTTGCGTGGAAATGGTCGAGCGCAAGCTGACTGGGAATCATTACCATGTTTATATTAATCCACAGCGGGTTGTTGAGGAGGAGGCGATCAGGATTCATGGTATCACCAATGAATTTCTGGAAGACAAGCCTTTATTTTCAGCCATTGCTGATGAATTTTTTGAATTCATCAAAGGTACAGAGCTGATTATCCATAACGCACCTTTTGATGTTGGCTTTATCAACCATGAGTTTAACCTCCTTGGGGGGCAGCATGGAAAAATCCAGGATTACTGTAACGTAACAGATACCTTAGTGATGGCGAGGGGAAAGCATCCTGGCCAGAAGAATAATCTTGATGCGTTGTGCAAGCGCTACCATATAGATAACTCATCCCGAACCTTGCACGGTGCATTGCTTGACTCCGAAATCTTGGCAGAAGTATATCTGGCAATGACTGGAGGGCAGAGGCTACTGTCTCTGGGTGCAGATGAAAGTGACGAAGACGGAGTAGAGGGTTCAACTATCAGGCGTTTATCCGAAGATCGGCAGCCGTTAAAAGTGCTGAGGGCTTCTGCACAGGAGCTTGAGCTACATCAGAAAAAACTGGAAGCTATTCAGAAAAAAGCCGGCTGGTGTGGTTGGTCTGAAGATATTCACTAGTCAGATGGAACATATTTATAATGAGTTATCAACCACTGTCTGGCTGGCTTTCTGATCTACAGCCAAAGTATTTTTTGGTTTTTTATAAAAATGACCTGATAGTGCCTGAGCAAGGTGTTTTATGGTTAGAAAAACCCGATTTTTTTTATGGTAATGATAATGGTTTAGATCTACTTGTTACGGGTTATTGGTTTGACTGCCCGGTTGCTGTGATTGAAGTTGATCGTGTGCCGGATCAGGGGCAGGCTGCTAGTGTCCGCTCAGTGTTAATGTCTTCCGGTCAGGATGTTTTTATGTTGCTGAGTCATGCGATTCAACTGAGGGCATCCAGAAAATCCCATAAATATTGCGGCTGCTGTGGTTCAAGCAATAGCCCCGCCCCTGAGGAGTGGGCTATGGCATGCAGTCGCTGCAATAACAGAGCCTACCCTAGAATTTCTCCATGTATTATCACACTTGTTACCCGGAACGATGAGATTTTATTGGTTCAGCATCACCGTCATGGTAAGGCTTCGGCTATGCATACGATTATTGCAGGCTTTGTCGAGCCTGGTGAAAATGTAGAAGATGCAGTGCATAGAGAAGTTAAGGAAGAGGTGGGGATTACATTATCCACTGTTCATTACCAGTTCAGCCAAAGCTGGCCTTTTCCTCACTCTTTGATGCTTGGCTTTCATGCAGAATATGCAAGTGGTGAGTTGCAGCTTGAGGAAAAAGAGCTGTCTGCTGGTGGCTGGTTTAAGTTTTCTGATCTCCCTGAACTACCTCCTAAATTTACGATTTCAAGGCAGTTAATCGATAACTATCTGAAAAGCCAATAACCGCTTATTTATGAGCAAAAATGTATCGCTCAAGGTTTAGTTATAGTATTTTTTACAATCCATATTATCCAATCATATCAATTGAAACCATACAAAATAAGCAAACCTGATTCATTTTAAAACACAAAAAAAGCCCCTCTATCAAGTAGGGGCTTTATGAAAAGCTTCCAAGATCAAACAGGAAACAGTTCGCTCAGCTTGGTAGCTAGCATCATATCGCCTTCAGCACGGAGCTTACCCATCATGAAAGCTTGCATACCATCAAGTTCACCTGTCATAACGCCAACCATTGTCTCAGAGTCTAAAATCAGAGTAACATTTGGTGCGTCGTGAGCGCCTTCAGCAACATCACAGGAACCATCTTTCACAACCAGGTGGTAAGTATCACCATCTTCAATATCGAACTGAAAAACCAGATCCAAGCCTGCTGCAGCATCAGCATTAAATTTGGATTTCATGGTTTCAATAGTTTCTGCAACGGTTGTCATTGTAGAAAGCCCCAATATCTAGTCAAAAAAATAAACCCCAGGTTTCGGCCAGCACCGAAATACTGTGCGTCAGATTATGGCGATCGGACCTTTCTGTCAATGAAAATTCATACAGTTGTTTGAAAAAATACGTATAAAAAAGGATAAAGTCGTAGCTTAATAGGCTAATCAGTCATCCCAACCATATTACTATAAATTATTTATTATAAAGACTTTGGGTAATCATCGAATCTTATTACCTATTATTTATCAATTTCTCTACTTATAATCAGCCCTAATCAGCTATCCATGTAAGGAGAATCCGTTGGAGTATATTGCAGAATTCGCACTCTTCCTGGCGAAAACAGTTACCTTAATTGGCGGCTTTATGGCAGTCATAACCATTATTACCGTAGTAGGGCAAAAAGCCAAAAAGCTTCACAAGGGTCACTTGGAGGTCACTAAGCTCAATGAACATTTCAAGCATTTAAAAGCAAGCTTACAGGATGTTCTGCTTAGTAACGATGATCTAAAAAAACTACATAAAGAGGAAAAGAAAAAAAGCAAGCAAAAGAAAAAAACAAGCGAAGATTCTCAAAGCAAACCTAATGTGTTTGTTATTGATTTTCATGGCGATATTAAGGCAAGTGCGGTTAAATCGTTGCGTGAAGAAGTAACCGCTGTGCTCTCAATGGCTAAAAAAGATGATGAAGTTATTGTAAGACTTGAAAGTGCAGGTGGTATGGTACATTCGTATGGTCTTGCTGCTTCCCAATTATGCCGTATTCGTAATAAGGGTATCCGCCTGACAATCGCGGTCGACAAGGTTGCTGCCAGTGGCGGTTATATGATGGCATGTACCGGTGATCGCATTATTTCTGCCCCATTTGCAATCATTGGATCAATTGGGGTGATGGCTCAACTCCCCAACTTCAACAAGCTGCTAAAAAAACATGAGGTGGATCTGGAGCTTCACACTGCAGGTGAATATAAGCGAACTTTAACTGTATTTGGTGAAAATACTGAGAAAGGGCGAGAGAAGTTTAAGCAGGATATCGAGGATACCCATGGGTTATTCAAAAACTTCATCAAAGACTATCGGGGCAAAGTTGATATAGAAAAAGTCTCAACAGGTGAAATCTGGTATGGTAAAAAAGCTATCGATATGAAATTGATAGATGACCTAATGACCAGTGATGAATACATTAGCCAGAAAGTTGAAAATGCTAATGTTGTTCAGGTTGCCTATGTTGTGAAAAAGGGTGTAGCCGACAAATTAGGCATGGCTGCACATTCAGCTATTGATACTACCCTAACGAAGTGGTGGGAAAAGCTAAACACCAGCCGTTTCTTTTGATATTTAAAGCAAATAAGATAGCCCGACTTAAATGATCGGGCATACATTGAATTGATAAAAATGCAAATTTTTTAACTGACAAACAACTCAGCACTTTACTTTAAGCGCAAAGATATAATGGTAGTTAACAATAAAAAAGTGAAAGAAATCCATAAGCATGCAGATAGACCAGCAATTTGGAATACTAAACCAGAGAGTACAGTACCGATTAGCCGCCCCATCGCATTAGCCATATAATAAAATCCCACATCCATAGATACACCATCATCTTTTGCATATCTGACTATTAAATAAGAATGTAGTGATGAATTAACGGCAAAAACAAAACCAAAGAGCATGAGACCAATTACAATGACCAGTTGTGATTGCCAGCCAGTTTGTACACTGTACGCTACACTTGCAGTAACACCTGTTAGTAATGCCGCCCACTTTATTGCCAACCCACTATTAGATGATATTCCTTCAGTGCCACCAGTGATTTTTGGTGCAAAGCTCTGCACAACGCCATAAGCAATTACCCAAAGTGCAAGGAACCCCCCAACCCAAAGATGATCCCAGCCAAACACACTACCCAGATAAACAGGTAAAGCAACTACAAACCAAACATCCCTAGCACCGAAGAGGAACAGGCGAGCTAGGGAAAGAGTATTAATATTTTCCGATTTCGAAAAAAGTTGTTTAAATTTTGGCTTTGCCTTGGCTATGCCCATATCACTTTCAAGCCAGATCAGACTACAAACAAAAACTACCGCCAATGTCCCTGCCATCATCAGCATTGAAGCCCTGAAACCGACCATTGAAAGTAAAAGGCCACCAATAAAAAAACCTGCTCCCTTCAATGTATTTTTTGAACCCGTTAGAAGGGCTACCCATTTATAAAGCGAACCTTGCTGGTTATCAGGAATAAGTGTTTTGATCGCACTCTTGGCACTCATTTTGTTCAGGTCTTTGGCAATACCAGATAACGCCTGAGCAAGCATAACCCAGGGAATTGTTAGCCAGGCAT
This sequence comes from Endozoicomonadaceae bacterium, assembly GCA_965224475.1. GTDB lineage: Bacteria > Pseudomonadota > Gammaproteobacteria > Pseudomonadales > Endozoicomonadaceae > Endonucleibacter. Next base: position 99,885 of record CBDCZK010000014.1, read on the forward strand.
CTGGGACTGCAAGCATGATTAAAGAGAAAACTTGCATAGCCAAACCAATGTTCATTGTTCGGTTTAGCCCTATCCTTGCACCTAGCCAGCCACCAATTAGATTGGTTACTACCCCAAAAAATTCATAAAACAAAAACAGCGAAGCTATTGCCAATGTGCCATAGCCTAAATCGTGAAAGTACAGCACTACTAACATACGTAGAGCGCCATCGGTAATAGTAAAATTCCAATAATTAAAAGTAACTAATATATACTGACGAATGCTTTTACTTAGATTTGAAAACATGATGGTTAAAGAAGGCTTGTCAATTTCTCATTAACTAACCACAAGACGAAGAGCTAATAGACAGGAAGTTTCCATCCAAAAGCTCTAGATACCTCAAAGGTTAGAATTGGTATAAATCAAGACCAATTGAAAAAAGGATTTGATTTAAGTCAGTTAAGATAAATTATTTAGTTCCTACTTTGCGAACCAGGTCAGCTGTTCGGACTGCATAACCCATTTCATTATCATACCAAGCATAGATCTTAACCATCCGTCCATTAATTACCATGGTGGAGTTGGCATCAATAATGGTTGATCGTGTATCACCTTTGTAATCAATTGATACGAGAGGGCGTTCTTCATACCCCAAAATACCGTTTAAATCTTGTTCTGAAGCTGCCTTTAATAAGGCATTAACCTCCTCAACAGAGGTGTCACGATTAACATTGAAGATAATGTCAGTAAGGGAAGCATTAGCTAGGGGGACACGAACAGCATGACCGTTAATTTTTCCATCCAGCTCTGGAAAAATATCTATGATAGCCTTAGCAGATCCAGTGGTCGTAGGAATCAAACTCATACCGCAGGCACGAGCCCTGCGAAGATCCTTATGAGGTGCATCTAGAATAGTTTGGGTATTCGTTAAATCATGAATAGTTGTAAAAGACGAATACTCAATACCAAGGTGTTCATGAATAACTTTCACAATAGGTGCAATACAGTTAGTCGTACAAGATGCAGCTGTAACGATTCGATGCTTTTCAGGGTTGTAAATTTCATCGTTAACGCCAACCACAATATTAGCGACAGCTTGGTCTTTTACCGGTGCTGTTACAACGACTCGTTTTACCCCCTGGCTCAGGTATTTATTAAGTAGTGATGTTTTTCGATGAGCACCTGTTGCTTCGATCACAACATCACAAGCAGACCAGTCAACAGCATCAATATCTCTGTGCTGAGACGTTGTAATGCGCTGATCGCCAATCAAAATAACATTACCATCAACAGTAACCGGTTGAGCGCTGCGCCCCTGAACTGAATCAAATTCCAGAAGGTGAGCCAGTGTTGCAGTATTGCCAGCCACATCATTGATATGAATAAATTCGAAGTCCGGCCAAGCAAACGATGCCCTTAATACCAAGCGACCAATACGACCAAAACCATTAATGCCCACTTTGATGCTCATACTACTTTGACTCCACTTAATATTGGATCGGAAGAAGAAATAACTACGACAATAAGAATTGCTCTAAACTGCATACTATATTACATATATTCGAATATCCATATGTATAAAAATTCATAATAACAATATGTCTTGCCTGCTATCTAGCCAGCCTTTCTGACGCTGAGGTTTAGTTAAAATTATTATTTTAGTCTGCGTTCCAAACTGGCTTGAGCCATAATTCGTGTTGCAATTTCCTCAACAGAGTACTCACTGGTGTCAATATAATTAATACCTTCTTGATGGTAAAGGTGCTCAATATTTCTCACCTCATATTGACACTGTCTGCTTGATGAGTATCGACTGCCTGGTTTCCGTTCATTTCTTATACCTGTCAGACGGTCAGGATCTATCGTCAGGCCAAATAATCGCTCCCGATAGGGAAAAAGTGATTTTGGCAGACGACAACCTTCTTCCAAATCCTCTTCTGTAATAGGGTAATTCGCTGCAAAAATACCAAATTGTAAACCCAGATAGATACATGTGGGCGTTTTACCTGAACGGGAAGCACCTAACAAAATAACGTCGGCCTTATCATAGTGTCTTGTTCTCACGCCGTCATCATTTTCAAGAGCAAATTGGACAGCTTCAATACGGCGATGATAGGACTGGCTGCTGCAGGTAGAACGCTTTTTACCTATTCTGTTAAGTGCATGTTGACCAATTTCCCTTTCAAGTCCAGGCATAAAGGTAGCAAATAGATCTACAGTATAAGCACAACATTTATTCAATACAGTGCGCACTTCATCGTTAACAACGGTCATAAAGATAATGGGAGGAGCTGTAGCGCTTTCTTCATCTGTGATCGACTGAATATGCGCTAAAGCTTCTGCTGCCTTTGCCATGTTGTTGACATAAGGCAGTGTCGTATGGCGAAACGCCAGTCCTTCAAATTGGGCTAGTAAACTTTGACCAAATGACTCTGCTGTTATGCCGGTACCATCAGAAACAAAAAATACATTTCTTTGCATAAATTAATCCGAAAGGGTGTATATCGCTATATAACAGATGTTAACATATAAAAACAAAGCTTATCACGGGCATCTGAAATTCATTGGCTTTTCATGCTGATGGGAGATTGATAGTGAGCGACTACGTTATAAAACTGGACCAGCTAACCGCAAGAGATATCGACAAGGTCGGCGGTAAAAATGCCTCTTTAGGGGAAATGCTTGGTCAGCTTACAGGTGTTGGCGTCCATGTGCCTACAGGTGTTGCAACAACAGCGGAAGCGTACTGGGATTTTTTACAGGCAGGCGGGCTTTACGAACGCATTCACCAACTCCTTGATACGCTTGATATCAATGATATACACGCTTTAGTTTCGGCAGGGCGCACTATCCGTGCCTGGATTATGGCTGAACCATTCAGGCCTGAGTTTGAAAAAGCCATTATTAACGCTTATCGCGAGTTATCAGAAGGCCAGGACAATATGCCTGTTGCTGTTCGCTCATCAGCAACAGCTGAGGATTTGCCAGACGCCTCGTTTGCCGGTCAGCAGGAAACCTTCCTGAATATTAGAGGGGAGCAGAATGTACTGAGAGCAGTCAGGGAAGTTTTTGCTTCCCTGTTTAATGACCGGGCGATTGCTTATAGAGTGCATCACGGTTTTGATCATCGTCAGGTTGCACTATCGGCGGGTATTCAAAAAATGGTGCGAAGCGAAACTGGATCTTCTGGGGTGATGTTTACTCTTGATACCGAATCCGGCTTTAGCGACGCTATTTTTATTACTTCATCCTATGGCCTGGGTGAAACAGTGGTTCAAGGGTCTGTCAATCCTGATGAGTTTTATGTTTATAAGCCGGCAATCCAGCAAGATCGCTCAGCTATCTTGCGCCGCACACTGGGTAGCAAGGCAATCAAAATGATTTACAGTGGTGATGGTGCTGCTGGACGTTCGGTCGAGACAGTTGATGTAGATGTTGAGCAACGTCAGCAATTTTCAATTAATGACCAGGATATTTCTGAATTGGCCAGGCAGGCCATTGCCATCGAAAAACATTATGGTTGTCCGATGGATATCGAATGGGCAAAGGATGGCGATGACGGTCAACTTTATATTGTTCAGGCCAGGCCTGAAACTGTGCAAAGCCGTGCTTCTGGCAAAATACTTGAACGTTATCATTTATTGGAAAAAGGGAATGTGCTGGTTGAAGGTCGAAGCATTGGCCAGCGTATTGGGCAGGGGCAAGTCAAACTGATTCGTGATATTGAAGAGATGGATCGGGTCAGGGAGGGCGATGTACTGGTTACCGATATGACTGATCCAGATTGGGAGCCGGTAATGCAAAGAGCTTCCGCTATTGTTACCAATAGGGGGGGACGTACCTGTCATGCAGCTATTATTGCCCGTGAATTAGGTATACCTGCTGTAGTCGGTTGCGGTAATGCAACAGAGATACTTGCAGACAATCAACAGGTTACCGTTTCCTGTGCAGAAGGTGATACAGGCTTTATCTATGACGGTGCTCTTGAATTTCAGAAGCAGACACGGGATTTAGCCAATTTACCTGAGCTACCATTTGAAATCATGATGAATGTCGGTAACCCTGATCGAGCTTTCAGTTTTTCACGTATGCCTAATGCCGGGGTTGGATTAGCCCGGGTTGAATTTATCATTAATAAAATGATAGGGGTTCACCCAAAGGCACTTCTTAACTTTGACCGTCTGCCTGCTGACCTCAAACATCAGGTATCCGAGCGGATGGCGGGCTATTCTGACCCGATAACGTTTTACACAGAAAAACTGGTTGAAGGGGTTGCAACCATTGCTGCTGCTTTTGCCCCGAAAAAAGTCATTGTTCGCCTGTCTGATTTTAAATCCAATGAATATGCCAATCTGCTTGGTGGCAAGCGGTTTGAACCTGGTGAAGAAAATCCAATGATTGGGTTTAGAGGCGCCTCTCGCTACATCGACGATAGTTTTAAAGCATGTTTTGAGCTTGAATGCCGTGCTATGAAAAAAGTACGTGATGAGCTGGGGCTAACCAATGTCGAGTTAATGGTGCCTTTTGTCAGGACTCCTGATGAGGCCAAGCAAGTTGTCGACATTATGGAAGGTTTTGGCCTGCGGCGGGGTGAGAATGGACTTAAGCTGATCATGATGTGTGAATTACCATCCAATGCTCTGTTAGCGGATGAATTTCTTCAGTATTTTGATGGCTTTTCAATTGGCTCTAACGATATGACTCAATTGACGCTTGGTCTGGATCGTGACTCTGGCCTGATAGCACACTTGTTTGATGAGCGAAACCAGGCAGTCAAAGCGCTTCTTTCAATGGCGATTAAAGCGTGCAAAAAACAGGGAAAATATATTGGGATTTGTGGGCAGGGGCCCAGTGATCACCCGGATTTTGCTCACTGGTTAATGGAAGAGGGCATTGATACGGTATCACTCAATCCTGATTCGGTAATTGAAACCTGGCTTTACCTTTCTGAGCATCAGAGCAAGCATTAACTCTAAAAATCCAACCCGATCGAAGGTGACTTTTCTTCGCTAAAGTCACCTTCCTGTTAATCTCGTTGATGCAAATCATTCCATAACGTCCAGATTGACATGATAGTATTGACCTCAAGAACAATATAAACAAAAGCGGCCTTGCCTATGATTAACTTTACCACCCCTGATCTCTGTGATGATTTCTCTGACAGCATCTCTGTGGTTGAACCCGGCTTTAAAAATTATGGCGGTATAGACCGTTTTTACGGTGAAATTGTAACCATCAAATGTTTTGAAGATAATTCCCTGGTAAGGGAGTGGGTTGCCAGGGATGGGGATGGAAAAATTCTGGTGATCGATGGCGGTGGCTCCATGCGAAGAGCATTGCTAGGGGACTTACTGGCTGGAAAAGCGGTTACCAATAACTGGGCGGGTATTATTGTCTATGGCTGTATCCGGGATGTAGATGCTATCGCAGAGATGGATGTTGGCGTCCAGGCAATTGGTGCTCATCCAATGAAAACAGAAAAAAAAGGCATTGGCGAGGCTAATATTGCTGTTCGTTTTGGTGGTGTTGATTTTATTCCTGGTCAGTATCTGTATGCGGATAATAATGGAGTTTTGGTTTCAGAAATAGCTCTTATAAAATAAACAGCTAGAACGTATGGGTGTTAGACTCTCTCAATTAATCTTATAAACTTATTTAAATCAACATTACCACCAGAGGCAAGGGCTACAACCGTCTGACCATTAAATAATTCAGGCTGTTCAAGAACCACAGCAATGGCTATTGCCCCGCTGGGTTCAAGTACCAGACTCAGGTCTTCAAATGCCAGTCTAAGGGCTTTTGCTATAAAGGGTTCACTGACAGTCAGACCTTTTACTCCCATTTTTCTGGCAATAGCAAATGTTGAATTGCCAGGCGTCAGTGCCAGTAGCGCATCGCATGCGCTTGTATGTCCCCCAGCAGCTCTTGAAAGTTTTTTGTTATTCAGTGACTGACTCATACCGTTATAGTTTTCAATTTCAATAGCAAAAACATCGGTGCCTGTTTTTTCTGACGAAAACGTGAGGCTGGAACCTGCAACCAGACTTCCGCCACCGGATGGGCAGAGCAGGCTATGGCAGGGCAGTCCACCAGCAGAGAGCTGCTGGTGTAACTCAATACCTACTGTTGCCTGACCTTTTATCAGAATCGGGTCATCAAAAGGGTGAAGAAGGGTATATCCGTATTTTTCTGCAATATCTGCAGCCATATCACTGGCTGCTTCTTCCCGGGACGGTGTAGTCTGGTGGCAAAGGGTGATTGTGGCACCCAGTTTTCGAGCATTTTCAATCTTATTGGTCGGCGCATCAAAAGGCATGACCAAATGAACAGGAATGCTTAGGATTTGTCCCGCTTGGGCCAGACCTCTGGCAAAGTTACCTGAAGAATAAGCAGCAACTCCCTGTTTTTTCTGTTCTTTATTAAGCTGCATGAGTCGATAAAGAGCTCCTCTGAACTTGAAGGCGCCAGTGACCTGAAGAGACTCCGGTTTGATAAATACTTGCCCAGCAATTAATTGGCTTAGAATAGGGCTTTTTAATAGAGGTGTTTTTTGAATATAGGGCGCTATTTGCCCATAAATAGCATTAAGTTCTTTCTGGCAGGCGTAGTCTTCAGCTACAGAGAATGAAAGGTTAGGCATTATCTTTCAGCATGTATCGCATTGCATAGAGAAAGATAAAAAGATAGACGTTTGTTTTGCTGTTTGTGGGAAATAGTGAAAAAAAGGAAGGGTGAATCCTTCCTTTTTAAAGGTTGGTTGCAGGCTTAACTACTGGTTTTGCTGCTAAAACTGGTCTTCTTCTGTGGAGCCTGTCAACGCTGTTACGGAAGACTGACCTCCCTGTATAACGGTGGTGACATCATCAAAATAGCCAGTACCGACCTCTTGCTGGTGTGCTACAAAGGAATAACCTTTCTCTGCTGCAGCAAATTCAGGCTCCTGAACCATTTCCACATAATGCTTCATGCCTTCACCCTGGGCATAGTTGTGCGCCAGATCAAACATGTTGTACCACATGTTATGGATGCCCGCTAAGGTAATAAACTGGTACTTGTAGCCCATATCACTCAGTTCCTGCTGGAATTTAGCAATGGTGGCGTCATCCAGGTTTTTCTTCCAGTTGAATGAAGGTGAACAGTTATAGGCCAGTAGCTGATCCGGATACTCCTTACGAATCGCTTCAGCAAATTTTCTAGCCTCATCGAGGTCTGGAGTAGCGGTTTCACACCAGAGTAAATCAGCATAAGGTGCATAGGCCAGACCTCTGGCTATGGCTTGATCAATGCCTGCTTTGGTTCGATAGAAACCTTCATTTGTCCGCTCACCAGTCAGAAAGGGAGCATCGTACTCATCACAGTCAGAGGTGATCAGGTCTGCAGCATTGGCATCAGTGCGTGCTAAAACAATCGTCGGCACATCAGCCACATCAGCAGCTAAACGGGCTGAAATTAATTTTTGGACGGCCTCCCTTGTAGGAACCAGTACTTTTCCTCCCATATGGCCGCATTTTTTCACCGATGCCAACTGATCTTCAAAATGAACACCTGCAGCACCAGCCTCGATCATTGCCTTCATTAATTCATAGGCATTAAGAACTCCGCCAAAGCCTGCTTCTGCGTCAGCGACAATCGGTGCAAAATAATCGGTGTAACTGTCATCCTCGGGGTTTACCCCTTTTTTCCACTGGATCTGGTCAGCCCGTTTAAAACTGTTATTAATACGCTGAACAACAGTTGGTACAGAATTTACCGGATAGAGTGACTGGTCAGGGTACATGGTAAAGCCGGTATTATTATCCGCGGCGACTTGCCAACCTGAAAGATAAATAGCTTCAATGCCTGCTTTGACTTGCTGAACAGCTTGCCCTCCAGTCAAAGCACCCAGGCAATTGACATAGCCCTTTTTTGCGGAACCGTGCACCAGCTCCCACAGTTTCGCAGCTCCCTGTTTGGCCAAGGTATTTTCTACTTTGATAGAGCCTCTGAGTCTTACCACATCTTCAGCAGAGTAGGTTCTTTTTACATTTTTCCAGCGAGGGTTTTCTGCCCAGTCCTGTTCAATGCGGGCAATTTCTTCTGCGCGGTTGTAGGTTGTCATTATCGTTATCTCCACCTATTCAAACGTGCGTTTAAAGTCTCACTGTGCATCCTAAACAAAAGTTAACAATTCTGATAATTTATATACCTTATGACGGCTATTTCTGAGATGAATAATAACAGGCTGTAATTCTATGAATATTGCTCGAGTTGATCTTAATCTGCTGGTTTATCTTGATGTTTTATTGAGAGAAAAGAATGTTACCCGGGCAGCTGAGCAGCTAGGCATTACCCAGCCTGCGTTAAGTAATGGATTGCGGCGGCTAAGAAAACTGTTTAATGATCCGCTACTGGTGAGAACAAGCGATGGCATGACACCAACCGAAAGAGCACTTGAATTAAGACCCAGAATTTGTGATGCCCTTTATACACTGGAACAGGCCATTCAGCCCAAGACGCCATTTAAACCTGAAAGCAGTCGTCGAGTCTTTCGGATTATGGCCAGCGATTATGCTGAATCAACGTTAATCCCTCTGTTACTCAGGCAACTGCGACTTCACGCTCCTCATATCACTCTGGATGTTTTAACCCCCAGTGATGTCAGTTTTTATGATGTTGAACAGGGTAGGGTGGATATGGCGATTAACCGTTTTGATACGCTCCCCCAGTCGTTTCATCATACCGTACTATGGAAAGATGGTTTTTCCTGTGTAGTCAGTAAATCCAATCCGATATTGGAAGAGTTTACTTTGCAGAACTATCTCGCTGCCCAACATATCTGGGTCAGCAAAACCGGCATGGGTATTGGTGTCGGTGTTAACCCGGAAGATATTCAGCAGTTAGGTTGGGTGGATGAAGCCCTTTCCCAACTTGGCTATAAAAGGGATATCAGTGTATTTACCCGACATTACCAAGTAGCCATGCTGTTATCTGGGCAAAATGATCTAATTGCTACCCTGCCCAGCAAATTGGCTCAACAACAGCAGGGCAACCCTTATCTTGTCGTCCTGGCTCCCCCTTTTGAAATATCGCCTATAGAGTTGACGCTGGCCTGGAGTCCCTTGCTGCACCATAATCCAGCTCATCAGTGGCTCCGGCGGGTTATAAAATCGATAACGACTCGATATACAATTAAACAAAAGAGCGAGCCATTACAGATCTAATCATTTGATTTCAAATAATTAGATACAGAAATTAATCACTATTATTAGCTTTTAGGCGATAAGTGGATTATTGCCTGCCTATTTTCCACAAAATAACCGTATAAGCATTCAAATTTTGACCTCTAATAGTTAGAGGTGTAATATTCTGCGCCCCCTATCTATGCTTAATACTAATCACCTCGTCTCATAACCGTAGAGAGACTGTGTGGTGGGTTAACTAAAAGCATGTCAGATGTTCCTTTTCAGGAGATCCTCTCTATTATGTCGTCACAACCGACACAATCAATTCCTTCAAAACATCAGTTAAACCCTCCCGTATTTTTTGGTGCCTCCCTGCTGATCTTTCTTCTGGTTGGTTACACCGTTTTGTTTCCTGAGCAAGCTGGAAACTATTTTAATGAACTACAGTCAAGCATCACTACCAATGCCAGCTGGTTTTACGTTTCGGCAGTGGCCTTGATTCTCTTGTGTGTAGCCTATCTTGGTCTATCTCGTTATGGTGATATCAAATTAGGCCCTGATCATGCTGAACCTGATTTTAGTTTCGGCTCATGGTTTGCCATGCTGTTTTCTGCCGGGATGGGTATTGGTCTGATGTTCTTTGGGGTATCAGAACCCACCATGCACTTTCTATCTCCTCCGGTGGGAGAAGCTGGTACTGTACAAGCAGCCAGTGAAGCCATGAAGCTGACCTTTTTTCACTGGGGTCTGCATGCATGGGCTATTTATGCCATTGTGGCCTTGATTCTTGCATTTTTTGGTTACCGCCATGACCTGCCATTGACTCTGCGTTCAGCGCTTTACCCGATGATTGGTGACCGTATTCATGGATGGGCGGGGCATGCGGTTGATATTTTTGCCATTCTCGGTACGGTTTTTGGTGTCGCTACAGCTCTTGGCTATGGTGTGCTTCAGGTAAATTCTGGCCTCAACTATCTATTTGATGTCAGCATTAGTAACCAAACCCAGGTTGTTTTGATTATTGCAATCACAGCCCTCGCTACTGTTTCTGTTGCTACGGGACTGGACAAGGGGATTCGTCGCCTTTCAGAACTCAACCTGATTCTTGCTCTCATTTTGCTGGCACTGGTTATAGCTCTTGGGCCCACCGTGCTGTTGCTGCAAATGTTTATTCAAAATACAGGCGGCTATCTCTCTGATATTGTCAGCAAAACATTTAACCTCTACGCTTATGAACCTACCGACTGGCTGGGTGGTTGGACGTTGTTCTACTGGTCCTGGTGGTTATCCTGGTCACCTTTTGTCGGTATGTTTATCGCCAGAATATCCCGTGGTCGAACCATTCGTGAGTTTGTAACCGGTGTACTGTTTGTACCGGCGGGGCTGACATTTCTCTGGATGACGGTTTTCGGTAATACTGCTATTGATATGATTATGAACCAGGGTATGGACAGCCTTGCCCAGGTGGTTCAACAGGACGTGTCTTTGGCGTTATTTAAATTTCTTGAGCATTTTCCTTTTTCCAGTACTTTATCTTTTATTGCCATGTTGATGGTAATCGTGTTTTTTGTCACCTCATGTGACTCTGGGGCCATGGTTATTGATATGCTGGCATCTGGCGGCACCAGCAGAACACCCATTTGGCAGAGAGTCTTCTGGTCAAGTCTTGTCGGTATTGTTGCCACAGTGCTATTGCTTGCTGGCGGGTTACAGGCGCTGCAAACAGTAACCATTGCCAGTGCCTTGCCTTTCACCATCATTTTGTTGACCTCAACCTATGGATTACTGAAGGCGTTGGCAGTTGATGCCACCAAAAGAGAGAGCCTTGCTCAAACGATGCTAACCCCTAAAGTGGGTCATAAAACCATTCCATGGCAGCATAGGTTGAGCAATCTGGTTCGTTTTCCCCGTCGATCTCACGTTAATCGCTTCGTCAAACAGGTCGTAATGCCTGCAATGGAATCTGTCGCAGCGGAACTTCATAAACAAGGTGTGGAAACAGGTATTGAATTTGATGAAGTAAAAGATATTCCAACCCTGAAAGTTTTTCATGGTGAAGAGCATGATTTTCTTTATCAAATTTATCCCAGAGCCTACCTACAGCCCAGTTTTATGTTGGATGAAGAAGATGACGAAGAACGGAAGTATTTCAGGGCTGAAGTATTTCTGCGAGAAGGGGGTCAGGACTATGACATTATGGGCTGGACTAAAGACCAGGTGATTGGCGATATCATTGACCAATACGAAAAGCATATGCACTTTTTGCACATGGTGCGTTAAATGGTGTTTTACTTTGTTTTTCTTTGTGATAAGTTGTGTTCAAACTTGATCATAAAGGATAACAATAATGAACTGGCTTAATGATCTTGATAAGGAAAATCCTCTCTATGCTTTGGCTGATGAGTGTTTGGAGCATGTAGTGGAAAGCTATTATTTAATTTTTTCTGATAAGCCCCAAGAATTACCGGAAGACTAAAGACCAAGAAGAAGCAAGCTGTATGTGCAGCTTGCTTCTTCTTAGGAGTTGCTGGACTGGTATAGCGGCCGGTTCAGTATTAAGTTCTTAATTGCTATTCTCATTGTAGAGTAAGCAAGTTTGCCACCATTTAAGTTGACGAAATCTTTGAAAGCACTGTCTCAGTTCAGGTATTTTCATACCTCCATAGAAAAATTTATAAATGATATATGCTTTCTGATAATAACTATCGCTACTGTGAAGATTTATTACTAGACTCTCTTTCGGGTCAAAGAACTGCCATGCAATGTCTGAGCTTCTCTCAGCGTTAATTTGCATTAATATTGGTACTTCTATATAAATGCCGGTGTGTTTAAATCCCATCCAGCCATAGGGTACTGAGGAGACTATATCAGGATAGGCAACAAACCGTAGTGAGTTCTCCATACCAAACTTCCGTTCAAAATGATTGGCTGCTGTTTTGTCAAATACTCGAGGAGCTCCCATTGTTACAACAAATACATTTTCGATAGCTTCATTATCACTCATCCAGCCCCACTTAAAGGCCAATGCTGCTGCGCTAATATTTGCAAGTGCTCCCCCTAAGCTGTGACCGGTAAGGATGAAATTAACATTCTCATAGTCTATTTCATGAATATCTAGTAAATTGATGATCTTATCGTTTATTTCATCTATAGATGACGTTGCTGCTTTTAAAAAACCTCTATGCACCGAACCCTTCAGGCCAATTTCTGCTGCACTAACCTTTCTAAAATCGATATCAGTTAATGCATCCTCGACAGACTCAGTACCATGAAATGCTACAACTAAATCATATGGCTTTTGTGCATCTAACTGCGTATTTTGGCGAAATGCAATAAAACCTGAAGTATGCTCCCCTGTGTAGCCTATGTCGCTATTACCACTTGTTCCTTGAAAAAAATAGAATATCCAGCCAGCTCTTTTGTAAATTTCTAGATTTTCTATTGTTCTTGTTCGAGTGTAAGACATCCAGGCAAGGGTAAGAATATCTTTGACAATATCTGGATGAAGCTGGGGATGGTGATCTGGGAGCTTTTGTTCAGCAATTATGTTCTTTGCATCTTTTTCTAATGCTTGTTGAAAGTCTTCTACGTCTAAAATTACATACTCTTTATCAGACAGATCCTGATCAGGATTAGAATAAGGGTTTTCAGCGAAACTAGATTCCCAAGCTGTAAAAGCTGTTAATAAGGTAAGTGCAATTAATACTCGATGATAATGCCAATCCATGGCCAAGCATCCTTGTTAGTTTGTTCCTTAATATAAAAGAATAGCGTTCATTTTATGTTTCGAGCCCTTCTTTATCAGGCAATGGCTAGGCACATTTATTTAGAAAATACTGGAGATAAAATACATAAATTAGTGATTTTTATATTAATTCTAATAGTATTTGTTCTGTTAAATGCTATAGAAATAGAATAAAGGTACAAATAGTGACCAGCAGAGTTAAAAGAGGCAGCCTGCAAGTTGCCAAGATCATTGTAGATTTGCTCGAAAAAGACATTGTACCAGGTACCGGTATTAATACTTCTGAATTTTGGCAAGGGCTTGAAGATATCGTGAATGACCTGTCCCCGGTAAACAGAGCTTTACTGGAAAAACGGGATAGTCTTCAGCAACAGATTGATGCCTGGCATAAACAGCATAAGGGGAAACCCCATGATCCTGCTGCCTATAAGCAATTCCTGACAGAGATTAATTATCTTATTTCCGAGACTGACGCGTTCAAAATCTCCACTAAAAATGTCGATCCTGAAATTGCAACCACTGCCGGCCCACAGCTGGTTGTACCAGTTATCAATGCCCGCTTTGCCTTAAATGCCGCCAATGCCCGTTGGGGAAGTCTTTATGATGCTCTTTATGGTACCAATGTAATTCCGGTACAGGAGGAAAACAACAGCCAGGGGTACGACCCGGTAAGGGGAGAAAAGGTTATCGCATTTGCCAGGGAGTTTCTTGATGAGGCAACCCCCCTGGTGAAAGGCAGTCATAAGGACGCCACTCTGTATTCCGTTAAAGAAAACCAGCTGGCGGTGACATTAGCAGATGGTTCAGTAACGACTCTTGCAAAATCAGAGCAATTTGCTGGCTATCAGGGAAAGCCTGATTCCCTTACATCCATTCTGCTAAAAAATAATGGACTCCATATTGATATATTGATTGATCGTCAATCAACCATAGGGCAGGGCGACGCGGCAGGTATTAAGGATATTATCCTGGAGGCGGCTTTAACCACCATCATGGATTGTGAAGATTCGGTTGCAGCCGTAGATGCTGAAGACAAAGCCCTGGTTTATAAAAACTGGCTGGGGCTAATGAAAGGGGAGCTTGAAGAAACCTTTAAAAAAGGGGGTAAGTCCCTGACCCGTAAAATGAATCCGGACCGCCATTATAAATCACCTGAAGGGCATTCTCTCACTTTACCCGGCCGAAGCCTGATGTTTGTCCGAAATGTCGGACACCTGATGACCAACGATGCCATTTTGGATCATGAAGGTGATGAAATCCCGGAAGGCATCCTTGATGGTCTGTTTACCTCCCTTATTGCTCTGCATGATTTAAAGAAAAACAATGCCCTGGTTAACAGTAAAACGGGCAGTATCTATATTGTAAAACCCAAAATGCATGGGCCTGAGGAAGTTTCATTTACCTGTACTCTCTTTAGTCGAATAGAACAAGTGCTTGGCCTGTCGGAGAACACCCTGAAAATAGGCATAATGGATGAAGAGCGACGCACCTCTTTAAATCTTAAAGAATGCATAAAGGTTGCCAGGGATCGGGTTGTATTTATCAATACCGGCTTTCTGGATCGGACCGGTGATGAGATCCATACCAGTATGCAGGCTGGCCCGGTTATAGCAAAAGGAGCTATGAAACAGACTCAATGGATTCAGGCCTATGAAGATCAAAATGTTGATGTAGGCCTAAACACCGGCATGAAAGGACGAGCCCAAATCGGTAAAGGCATGTGGCCCATGCCTGATGAAATGGCTCAGATGATGGAAACCAAAATCGGACACACCCTCTCCGGAGCCAATACCGCTTGGGTGCCATCCCCTAACGCAGCGACTCTTCATGCAATCCACTACCATAAAGTCAATGTTGCAGTCCGCCAGGATGAACTGGCATCCCGGCAGCAGGCCAGTATCGACGATATTTTAACTATACCCACTCTGGATAATCCGGAATCACTTACCCCCGAATACATCCAACAAGAGCTGGATAACAATGCTCAGGGTATTCTTGGTTATGTGGTTCGCTGGGTAGAGCAGGGAGTTGGTTGTTCCAAAGTACCCGATATCAATAATGTTGGCTTAATGGAGGACCGCGCCACTCTCCGTATATCCAGTCAGCATATAGCCAACTGGCTTTACCATGGGCTTTGCAGTAAAGAGCAGGTTATGGAAACACTAAAAAGAATGGCTGCTGTTGTTGACCAGCAAAATGCCGGAGATCCCGATTATCGAAATATGGCGCCGGAATTTGATAAGAGCATTGCTTTTCAGGCGACCTGTGATTTGGTGTTTAAGGGGATAGAGCAACCTAATGGTTATACAGAGCCCGTTCTGCATGCCCGTCGCCGTGAATTTAAAGCAATAAATAAGAAGTAATTTTTATATAGAAAAAGCCCACGTTTTCTCTTGAATAACGTGGGCTTTTTTTTAGCTTTTGTTAAATGGCTTTCGCCTGAGTCGCTGCATTTCCGGTGTAGTTACCAGGAGTTAGAGTCTTCAGCTCATCTTTTACATGAGCTGGCAGCTCCAGGCCATCAATAAAGGAGGCCAGGGTTGTCTGATTAATACCTTGCTGACCGCGGGTCAGGGCTTTCAGCTTTTCATAAGGCTGCTCAATACCGTAACGGCGCATAACGGTTTGAATCGGTTCAGCCAGTACTTCCCAGGCATTATCAAGATCATCATTTAACTGAGCAGGGTTCACTTGCAACTTGCCAAGCCCTTTTAGGGTTGAAGCGTAAGCAATCAGGCTATGTCCAAGGCCAGTACCCAGATTTCTCAAGACTGTAGAATCGGTCAAATCCCGTTGCCAGCGAGATACAGGCAGCTTGGTCGCCAGATGTTGCATAATGGCATTGGCAATACCCAGATTTCCTTCAGAGTTTTCAAAATCAATGGGGTTAACCTTATGGGGCATAGTGGATGAACCCACTTCACCAGCAATGGTTTTCTGCTTGAAGTATCCCAGGGAGATATAACCCCAGATATCGCGATCAAGATCAATCAGGATGGTATTGAACCGACACATTGCATCAAACAGTTCAGCAATATAGTCATGAGGTTCTATCTGGGTGGTATAAGGATTCCACTCCAGGCCCAGGGAGGTTACAAATTTTTCAGCGTGCTGTTCCCAGTTAACCTCGGGATAGGCAGATAAATGGGCGTTGTAGTTACCCACTGCACCATTAATTTTGCCCAGGGGCTTGATAGCGTGAATCTGTTTTAGCTGTCGCTTCAAACGATAGGCAGTATTGGCCAGTTCCTTACCAACGGTTGTTGGGGAAGCTGTTTGCCCGTGAGTTCTGGCCAACATAGGTTGGTCGGCATGCTCTTTAGACATATTTTCAAGGGCAGAAATAATGCGCTCCATTTCAGGAATCGCAACATCGGCCATGCCACTTTGCAGCATTAATCCATGAGACAGGTTATTGATATCTTCAGAGGTGCAGGCAAAATGAATAAACTCGCTGATTGCTGCAAGCTCTTCATTATTCTGCACTTTTTCTTTGATTAGATATTCAACCGCCTTCACGTCATGGTTGGTGGTTCTCTCAATCTCTTTAACACGCTCAGCATCAGCCAGGGAAAAGTTGCTGACGATGCTATCCAGCAAATCGTTAGCTTCTTTTGAAAAAACAGGGATTTCGTTGATTTCAGGGTGGCTTGCCAGAGCCTGTAACCACTTCACTTCCACCGTTACACGAAAACGGATCAGTCCGTATTCACTGAAGACAGTTCTCAGGTTACGGGTTTTATCTCCGTAACGACCATCAATGGGGGAGACAGCGGTCAGTGCAGTCAGCTCCATGTCTAAGCGCCTTATTTTTCAGGAAAAAGGCGCATGATACCGAAAAAAATAGCGATTTTCAGAGAATTTTACTGGCAGGCTGAGAATCAGCTTGGTGGTTAAATAGCCATTACAGACGATTTAAACCATCCAATAGTTTTTTTCTGCTCAGAAAGAGGTGCCAGCGTGTGCCGCCAAGTTGGCGCCAGAGGGTTGCAGAGCGAATACCTGCCAGTAGAATGGCCCTGATTTTGTTGGCGTTACTAGGCATTTGCAAGTATCTAAGATCGCCTGTTACCTGTATACGGGTCTTGAATGTACTGATTGTATCAAGGTAAATGCTGGCCAAACTGGAAATAACATTTTCGTGGAGTATACCAAAGTGGCTGGCCTGGTCCTTTGCTCTTTCGAGTCTTTCGCCAATAGTATTGAGCATCGCAGGCGTCTTGGAGAGTTTTTTTTCCAGGTGAATCAAGGCTAGAGCATAACGAATCACGTCACTCTGAATTGCCTGATTCTCTCTGCTTAGTACGCTTTTTAATATTTGTTGTCCAAGCGACAGCTTATCGTAACCACCGTATACTTCTGCCACATCGCCTGGAGAGGTGATAAATATACTTTGAATTGAAGGTTGCAGACTCTCTTCAGATAATTGCCCGGTTCTGGCCAAGCGTTCTACCAGCGCAGCGGCCTGAAACACACCTGCAAGAGAAGCTGCCTGTTCCTTTTTTGAATATTGCACCCGTCTCTACTCTATGTACATAACCCCAAGATCATTCAGGGCTTAATCCATGAAACCGGTTACTTTGGCCGGTTGCTATAGTCAATGATAGGTTGCGCCCTGTATAACCCTGGGGATTGTTCAGGTTATACAGTTGCGGCTTTTTATACAGCAGGTTATTAGCCTGTGAAATCACTAACACTACTGTGGCGAGTTTCTATGATGCCACCACCGAGACAAATATCACCTTGATAGAAAACTACTGACTGGCCTGGTGTCACGGCTCTCTGGGGAGTATCAAAATGAACCAGATAACGGCCGTCGTCAAGCAAAGAGAGCTGACAAGGTTGATCTTTTTGCCGGTAACGAACTTTTGCCGCCAGTTCAGCAGGTAACTTTGGAGGCACCCCTTCAATCCAGTCGATCTGAGTGGCCGTTAATGCTTCAGAAAAAAGTCTTGGGTGTTCATTGCCTTGTCCTACGACCAGAACATTACGATTAAGGTCTTTATCAACTACATACCAGGGCGCATCTTTGGCGTGCTTCAAACCACCAATGCCCAGTCCCTGTCTTTGGCCGATAGTATGGTACATTAGCCCGGAGTGTTCGCCAATCACTTCGCCTTCAGTGGTTTCAATGACCCCTGGCTGTGCAGGGAGGTACTGTTTGAGAAAATCCTTGAAACGACGTTCTCCGATAAAACAGATACCGGTGCTGTCTTTCTTATTGTAAGTAATAAGGTTGTGTTCTTCTGCCAGTTTTCGGACGTCGGGCTTGTTCAACTCTCCTACGGGAAAGAGAGTTTTAGCAATTTGCTCTTTACCTACTGCATGGAGAAAATAGGTCTGGTCCTTACCACAATCAATGCCTTTACACAGCTGCACAGAACCTGCTGATTCTATTCGCCTTGCGTAATGGCCGGTAGCAATATAGTCAGCTCCCAGCGTCATGGCATAATCAAGAAATGCTTTGAACTTTATCTCTTTGTTACAAAGAATGTCAGGGTTTGGGGTGCGGCCGTTTTTGTATTCATTTAAAAAGTGCTCAAATACGTTATCCCAGTACTCTGCTGCAAAGTTGGCTTTATGAAGTTTGATGCCTAACTTGTCCGATACATCCTGAGCATCAGCCAGATCCTGTATAGCTGTACAGTATTCGGAACCGTCATCTTCTTCCCAGTTTTTCATGAACAGGCCTTCGACCTGATAACCCTGTTGTAGGAGCAACAGGGCTGATACAGAAGAATCAACACCGCCGGACATGCCGACAATAACACGCGTTTCGGATGGCTGCTTCATTAGCAAATTCAGTAATTTAAAAAATAACCGACTATTCTACATGGCACAGTTTTCTTGCCAAGTTTCTATAAAATAGTAAATTTTCAGGTGAACTATTGCTTCGCATTTTGTAACAAAACTGCATTTATTCCTTAGTCCGGTTAGTATATCTTATTACGCGACTTCAGGAGGGCTTCTCTTTGGCGGTCCACTTGCGTTAAGCAAAAGCATTCAGGCGGACTGTACAGCAGTCTAATGATGAAATAAGAATGGAGTTGATAATGGGATACCAAAAGATCAAGGTGCCGTCCAACGGTGACAAAATCACTGTTAATGAGGATCTGTCCCTTAATGTTCCTGACCAGCCAATCATTCCTTATATAGAGGGCGATGGTATTGGTGTTGATGTTTCTCCAGCGATGTTAAAAGTTGTTGATGCTGCTGTAGATAAAGCTTATGGCGGCAACCGTGCCATTGCCTGGATGGAAGTGTTTTGCGGTGAAAAGGCAACTCAGGTTTATGACGAGAATACCTGGATGCCGGAAGAGACTCTTGCCGCGCTCAAGGAATATATTGTCGGAATTAAAGGTCCTTTAACCACGCCAGTTGGAGGAGGGATTCGGTCTCTCAATGTCGCCCTGAGGCAGGAGTTGGACCTTTTCGCCTGTATTCGCCCCGTTCGCTGGTTCAAAGGGGTCCCCAGTCCTGTCAAAGAACCTGAGAAAACGGATATGGTTATTTTCCGGGAAAACTCAGAAGATATTTATGCTGGTATAGAGTATCAGGCAGGAAGCCCTGAGGCTGACAAAGTCATTGCATTCCTGCGTGATGAGATGGGTGTTAGCAAAATTCGGTTCGAAAACGACTGTGGTATTGGTATTAAGCCAGTTTCAAAAGAAGGGACCCGGCGACTGGTGAGTAAAGCTATACAGTTTGCCATAGACAATAACCGCGACTCTGTAACCCTGGTTCATAAAGGCAATATTATGAAGTTTACAGAGGGGGCCTTTAAGGACTGGGGGTACCAAACAGCTGTTGAAGAATTTGGTGGTAAACCATTGGATGGTGGTCCATGGCATGTTGTGAAAAATCCAAATACCGGGAATGACATTGTTATTAAGGATGTTATTGCTGATGCTTTCTTGCAGCAGATCTTAATGCGCCCAGCTGAATATGATGTCATTGCAACACTTAACTTGAATGGCGATTACATCTCTGATGCACTTGCAGCCCAGGTCGGAGGCATTGGTATTGCACCTGGTGCAAATATTGGTGCCCCTGTTGCTATTTTTGAAGCCACCCATGGCACTGCACCAAAATACGCAGGTCAGGATAAGGTGAACCCTGGCTCTGTGATTTTGTCTGCAGAGATGATGTTGAGACATTTAGGCTGGACTGAAGCTGCGGACCTGATTATTAAAGGCGTAGATGGTGCCATCACTGCCAAGACAGTGACTTATGACTTTGAGCGTTTGATGGAAGGGGCAAAGTTACTGAAATGCTCTGAATTTGCAGATGCGATAATCGAGCATATGTAATACCAATATGGTGCATGCTTCCTGGCCAGAAAACTGGCTGGGAAGTGTGCTTAACTGATTTATTTTACTCAGGCTATGACTTTCTTCATGGCGTTATTTACTGGCAAATAAATGATTTAATAGTACTGAGTACTATCCAGTGAAAAATAAAACTTGCAAAGCTTTGGATCACAGATAAATCATATAAAGATTGAATGAGTTAAATAAACGGAGTACAGGCTGAGAGATTCTCACTTTCATTGTGCTTTCTGTCATTATCTTTAAAATGGATAGAGGGAAATCGGTTATTCTTGGTTCAATAGTGTACCTATAATCCATTTCGTATGGTTTGATTACCCCCGGTGTAACCGGGTTATTAAACTGTCTTTACTATTTAATGAGATATGGCCCATTAGCTATTACCAATATCATATGAGTAATATCAGCAGGTTTCGTCTAAACTTAGAGAATGAGGGGTATGAGCAGGAGGGTGACCAGGATATTGCGGTTGCTCCTGAGAAAACCCGCCTGAAACCCCCTTCCATGTATCAGGTCTTGCTCCTGAATGATGATTTTACACCAATGGATTTTGTCGTTGATGTCCTGGAGAAATTTTTCAATATGCCAACGGAAAAGGCTGCTCAAGTCATGTTAACGGTCCATACTGAAGGTAAAGCAATTTGTGGTGTATTCAGCAGGGATGTTGCAGAAACTAAAGCTCAGCAAGTTAATCAGTACTCCAGAGAAAACCAGCATCCCCTGTTGTGTAAGACAGAAAAGGCCGACTAGCGTTTTCAGGGTTACATTAATATGCTCAATAAAGACCTCGAATTGACACTAAATAGTGCTTTCAGAGATGCAAGGAGCAAGCGTCACGAATTTATGACGGTTGAACATTTGCTGTTGGCCTTGCTAGAAAATGAATCTGCATCCAGAGTCTTGCAGGCTTGTGGTGTTGAGATGGATAAACTGCGTAAAGAGTTATCGGAGTTTATCGATTCAACGACACCGCTAATTTCGGTAAACGACTCTGAGCGGGAAACTCAACCCACTCTCGGTTTCCAAAGGGTATTGCAACGGGCTGTTTTTCATGTCCAGAGTTCCGGAAAGAAAGAAGTAACCGGTGCGAATGTTCTCGTTGCCATATTTAGCGAACAGGAGAGTCAAGCTGTTTATTTCCTGAAACAGCAGGATGTTGCCAGAATTGACGTGGTCAATTACATTGCCCATGGCATTTCTAAAATACCAGGACAAGAGCTGGAAGAGCTTGGACATGATCTGGTAGAAGAAAGTGATTCTGAGCAAAGCAGCAAAGACCCCCTTAAGAACTATGTTACCAACCTCAATGAACAATCTCGTCTAGGGCGGATTGATCCTCTTGTTGGACGGGAAGAAGAAGTTGAGCGGGTCTGCCAGATATTAACTCGTCGTCGTAAGAATAATCCTTTACTGGTTGGAGAGGCTGGTGTCGGTAAAACGGCCATTGCAGAAGGATTGGCAAAACGTATTGTCGACGGCGAAGTGCCAGATGTTTTATCCAAGGCAACCGTTTACGCTTTGGATCTTGGTTCACTCCTTGCGGGAACAAAATACCGGGGGGATTTCGAGAAACGCTTTAAAAAGCTGTTAGGTGAGCTTAAAAAACTCGACAACGCCATACTGTTCATTGATGAAATCCATACCATTATCGGTGCCGGTGCGGCTTCTGGTGGTGTTATGGATGCGTCTAACTTGCTCAAGCCGTTATTGACGTCCGGAGACCTTCGCTGTGTTGGGTCAACAACTTTCCAGGAGTTCCGAGGTATTTTCGAAAAGGATCGGGCTTTAGCCAGACGCTTCCAGAAGGTAGATGTTATTGAGCCAAGCGTAGAAGATACTTTCGAAATTTTACGTGGCTTAAAGAAACGATTTGAAGAGCATCATGATATTCAGTATGAAGATGATGCCTTGAAAGCTGCAGCAGAATTAGCCGATCGCTATATTAATGATCGCCACATGCCTGATAAAGCCATTGATGTTATTGACGAAGCAGGAGCTTACCAACGCTTGCAGTCAGAAGATGACCGCAAGAAAACCATTGAAGTTGATGATGTTGAAAGTATTGTCGCAAAAATTGCCAGAATTCCACCAAAGTCAGTGTCTGCTTCTGATAAGGAAGTACTGGAGCGACTAGGCCGGAATCTGAAAATGGTTGTTTTTGGTCAAGATAATGCCATCAGCTCTTTGTCTACAGCCATCAAACTGTCCCGGGCAGGATTGAAAGCACCAGAAAAACCGGTAGGTTCTTTCCTGTTTTCTGGTCCGACAGGTGTTGGTAAAACAGAAGTTTGTCGTCAATTAGCTAAAGCGTTGGGCATTGAACTGGTCCGCTTTGATATGTCTGAGTACATGGAGAGCCATACGGTTTCTCGCCTGATTGGTGCACCTCCTGGTTATGTTGGTTTTGATCAGGGAGGTTTGTTAACTGAGGCTATCAATAAGACACCACACTGCGTGCTTCTGTTGGATGAAATTGAAAAAGGCCATCCTGATGTCTTTAACCTGTTATTGCAGGTTATGGATCATGGCACGCTGACAGATAATAATGGCCGTAAAGCAGACTTCAGAAATGTTATTTTGATAATGACTACTAATGCTGGCGCTGAAACCATGAATCGCAGTTCCATTGGATTCCTGGAACAGGATCATGCCTCAGACGGTATGGAGGTTATCAAGAAAACATTCTCACCTGAATTCAGGAACAGGCTCGATGGCATCATACCGTTTAAGCCATTAAACGATGAGATCATTAAGCATGTTGTCGATAAATTCCTGACAGAACTTCAGGCCCAGCTTGATGAGAAGCGTGTGCAGGTTGATGTGGACGACAAGGCAAGGATGTGGCTGGCCGAAAAAGGCTTTGATCGCCAGATGGGGGCACGGCCCATGGGCCGTGTTATTCAGGAACACCTGAAAAAGCCTCTAGCCGAGCACATTCTCTTTGGTAAATTGGCGGAAAATGGCGGTAACGTCAAGGTTTCCGTCAAGAAAGACGAACTGCATTTAAAGGTAGAAGCGGCTAAAAAGCGCACCTCTGATCTTGAGGCAGTTGATGGTGAAGCAGGCTAGCTAGATGGGGTTGGGGCTTTGAGAGCCCCTTTTAGCGGGAACGGTAGGTGATACGACCTTTGGTCAGATCGTAAGGAGTCAGTTCCACCTTCACTTTGTCACCAGTCAGAATGCGAATATAGTTTTTACGCATCTTTCCGGAAATATGAGCGGTTACAACGTGACCGTTTTCCAGCTCAACGCGAAACATGGTGTTAGGAAGGGTGTCAACGACAGTCCCTTCCATTTCAATACTGTCTTCTTTTGCCATTAACTATTACCTCGGGGGAAAAGCGGTATATTTCCGGCCAGCATTCTGCCTGAAAACCCTGCATAATGTAAAGTAAACCTTGGCTGACCCAGCATGATATGTGGGGTATGTTTACTTTCTATAGAAGCCTTGTCCAATAGTTATTGATATACAGCTCCATTGGACGGTAATCAACTTTGTAGTTCATTTTTCTGCAGCCTTTGATCCAATACCCAAGATGCAAATATTTCAAACCTAATTGCCGGGTTTTCATAATTTGCCAGATAATACAAAAACGACCAAGGCTGCGCTTATGGAAGTTAGGGTCATAAAATGTATAAATTGCAGACAGGCTGTCTTTTAGCTGGTCGGTCACAGCCACAGCCACCAGCTTGCCATCAAGTCTTAGCTGATAAAAACAGCAAAACTGGGGGCCGTCGATCAGAAATCCGGTAAATTGTTCCACTGTTGGGGGATACATATCGCCGTCCTTGTGCTGACTACAGATATAACGGCTGTATAAATTATATATTTCATGACTAAAAGTGGGTTTGTGCTCTGTAATAACCAAGTCCTGGTTGCGCTTCCAGTTCCGTTTCTGGCTACGATTGGGTTTGAATTCTGCTACGGGTATTCTTGCGGGAATACAAGCCTGGCAACCCTGGCAGTGAGGGCGATAGATATGGTTGCCACTTCTTCTAAAGCCAACATCAGCTAAATCGCTGTACAGGCGTAAGCTGAGATTTTTGTCAGGATCCATGAACAGCGTGGTTGCTTTCTTATCAGGCAAATAGCTACAGTCGTGAGGCTGAGTCGCATAAAACTTGATATTTTTGAGCGCTGTCATTGTGATTGGTCAATCCATTGCCATTCATCATTTCTCCAGTTTGCACCGGATGGTGAAACCTGGCAATAGCAGGTTAATTTTTGTACAAATTCGGCGCGAGGGATTGTGAATGCCCCTAAAGATTCTAAATGCGGGCTATATACCTGACAGTCAAAGAGTTGGAAATGCCATTGGCAAAGACGGTGGCATAACCCTGCCATAGCGATTTTTGAAGCATTATTGACTCTGCTGAACATGGATTCACCAAAGAAAACCTGCCCGATGGCGACACCATAGAGGCCTCCTACTAACCTGTTTTCTTCCCAAATTTCAACAGAATGGGCATGTCCCTGCTCATGGAGAGCTTGGTAAGCGGTTTTCATTGCTGCAGTAATCCAGGTTCCTTCAGAATAGATTCTTGGTTTAGCGCATTCAGTAATAACTTGGTTAAAGGCTTTATCAAAAGTTAAATGATAAGCATTTTTTCGTAGCAGCTTTCGAAGGGACCTTGATATATGCAATTGATCGGGTGAAATGACCATTCGGGGATTGGGGCTCCACCATAATATAGGTTCTCCGGGATTGAACCATGGGAAAATCCCCTGAGAGTAAGCTGCAATTATGGTAGAGGGTTTCAGGTTTCCACCTGCCGCCAGCAGGCCATTGGGCTCTGTAAAAGCAGTTTCTACATCAGGGAAAGATGGATTCTCTTCATCAATCCAGGGAATTGTTTTTTCTGTCATGGTTGTCTTTGAGAATAAATTACAATCTAAAAAAACACTTTGTTGATCTTTGGCAAAGATAGCGGCCAACCATCTTAATCATAAGGGTTTATCCTGATTGGTTCTCGGCATTTCGGTGTGTAACGTCAATTTATACTCATTGTCCGAAAAAGGGAGACCGCAGTGTCAAATTTTGGAAATATTCAGCCTGAAGCTTTATGGAACCACTTTGGTGATTTGTGCAAAATTCCACGCCCATCAAAGCATGAAGGCGCTGCTTGCCAGCATGTAAAGGAATTTGGTGAAAAGCTTGGTCTTGAGACCATTGTGGATGAAGTTGGCAATGTTATTATCAGAAAGCCTGCGACTCCAGGTATGGAGGGGCGCAGAGGTGTGATTCTGCAAGGGCATTTAGATATGGTGCCCCAAAAAAATGCCGATACAGACCATGATTTCCAAAAAGACCCCATTAAAGCCTATATAGACGGTGAGTGGATGACCGCAGAGGGTACAACCCTGGGGGCTGATAATGGCATCGGTGTGGCTGCCGCCATGGCTATTCTGGAAGCTAAGGATATTGAGCATGGTCCAATAGAAGCACTCTTCACCGTTGATGAAGAAAGTGGTATGACTGGCGCAGAGGGCCTGAAGCCAGGTCTTCTTCATGGTGATATTATGCTGAACATGGACTCTGAAGATGAAGGCAAGCTCTGTGTTGGCTGTGCTGGAGGTGTCGATGTTGTCATTAAAGGCACCTATCAGCCTGAGCCTGTCAAAGCGGGTTATAGCAGTTTTGATATTGCCTTACGAGGCCTTAAAGGAGGCCATTCCGGACAAGATATAAACCTCCAGCGCGGTAATGCAAACAAGCTGATGGTTCGTCTACTGAAGGCATTGACAGGCATTGGTGCAGAGCTGGGCGCTCTTAAAGGTGGTTCATTACGGAATGCTATTCCCCGTGAAGCTTTTGCAACCGTGGCTATTCCTGCTGACCAGTTGGAACAGGCTGCTAAAATTGTCGATGCTCATATTAACATCTATCGCGCAGAGCTGGCAGAAGTTGAACCTGATCTCAGTTTAACAATGGCTGCTGCTACTGAGGCAGTAACTGATATCATTCCTGCTGCTGATTTTGCCCGCTGGCTGGATGCCCTGCATGTATCTCCCAATGGGGTTCACAGAATGAGCCTGAGCGTTGAGGGTGTAGTAGAGACATCCAATAATCTGGCGGTTGTAAACATTGGATCAGGTCAGATCAGCGTCGACAATATGGTCCGCAGTCTGGTGGATTCTGCCAGGGAAGAGCATGCAGAGACTATTGCCGGTTTATACAGGCTGCTGGGTGCTGAGGTTACCAAAAAAGGAGCCTACCCAGGATGGAAGCCAAATATGGGATCAGCTATCCTCAAAACAATGATTGAGACCCACAAGGATCTATTTGGTTCAGAGCCAGAAGTAGAGGTTATTCATGCTGGCCTGGAGTGTGGTTTGCTGGGTAGTGCCTATCCTAACTGGGATATGATTTCATTTGGCCCAACCATTCGTTTCCCTCATTCTCCGGATGAGAAAGTCCATGTTCCTTCCGTAGAAAACTTCTGGAAATATCTGTTGAATGCATTAAAAAACATTCCAGAAGCCTAAAATAACTAGAACCCTCCACTCATTCAGTTGGAGGGTTTGATAAAGGAAAAGGGGAGTGGAGAATAAAACAGTATAGGGTGTTTTCAGCTTATTTACTTCGCAAAAACACTCTTTCCCTTTTCATTTTTGGTAAAAATGTAATAGAATTCCCCTCTATCTATTGACTATCTGCTTCTCGCCAGCCGCATTTAATGAAGAACAATTCACTTCTTCCTTACATATCTTTTGCCTACGCACTGATTTGCGGTGCTGGTAGGAGCTTATTTTATTAAAAATCAGACACCTTCTGGAGGTAAACAAGTTTATGGGTAACCTGAACGTGGGAGAGCGTTTCACCACTAATGAAGACATGGACATCATTGAGCAGAAGCGCCTGCAAGCTCTGATTGAAATTACAGAGCAGCACAACAAGGAAGTGAGCCAGCTTAAATCCAGGCTGGAAACTGCTGAGAAAAAAGCAGACAAGCTGAATTCCCAGCTCAAGACAGCAGACAATGAGTTGAAATCTCTTCGAGTGCACAATCCTGACCGCATGAAGAAGCAAATTAAGCGTCTGCAAGAGCAAAACCGTGCTCTAACCGGAGAAAACTCCACTCTGAAAAGCAAGCAGAAGCAGTTGACTCAACAGCTTGACACCAGCAAGCAAGAGCTGAAACAGCTTCGTGAAGAACAAGCTAAAAATGAAGATGGTGAAGAGAAATAAGTCCGTGTTTTTCGGTTGATTGAAAAAACACTTTAAACCGTTTATTGGCTGTACAGGCAGTAACAAGAGAGAGTTGCCATTGGTAATCTTTCCGGCATAGTAGCTGCAGGTATACGGACTGTATAGCCTTAATCCCATTCTGTAGTGTTAATGATATAAGCACCTCCTTATAGCCTACTCACTTTCTGTTGTTTCCTATAAACTGGAAACAGGCAATGAATATGAGGTGGGTTATGAGTGACTGGAAAACCTGTCAATATGACCAGATAGACCATATTGAAAAGCTATTTACGTTTAAAAAATACTCCAGAGCTGTCGCTTTTGCCAATATGGTTGCAGCACTTGCAGAAACCTACGGCCATCATCCCAGGATGGTCATAGAGTGGGGAAAAGTTTTTGTCGCCTGGGGAACTCATCAATCGGATGAAGGATCAGGTATCCTCCCCAGGGATAGAGCTTTAGCTAAACGCTGTGATGAGCTTTTTGAAATGTTGGGTCGTCAGCTGGAAATAGAAAAATAGTATTTGGGTAATAGGCCTATCATTTTTTCCTCTAGTTTAAATTTGGTTTATTAATCTCTATAAATTTTTTTATCTTTAAGCCGCTTTTTTGTTTTTTCAGCCAGAATTTGTTGATGAGAAAAAAGGGGGCATTTAATAGCCTGCAGCCCCCTTAATGATAGCGTTTGACTAGATGGCTATTTTTTGGCTGTGCAATACCCTGAGTTGACTTTGATCCATCAGTTCAAAATCCACCAGATGATAGGGGGCTTTTAAGCCGCTATTTTTTATAATCTGTTTATCAAGCGCGAGCTCTATACTCTGGAGACCAGGCTTTAACCAGTAACCAGAATGACTGCGCATGATAGATTTCAACTGACCATTATCATCTGTACCGTATAGAGTGCCTCGAACTTCATAACGGCCTTCAGAGGCTATATTTAAAGTAATTTCAGCTCCACGCTGATGGTCAAAATCTGCTTTTATATGTTCTACCTGAGCAGTTGGTTTGGCAACGGCAAACGCCAATTTCACTTTCCGTCGAATTAATCCGTCAGGATTATCTGACACGGCATCCATATACAGAGAGTACAGCTCGCCAGGTTTTGCTTGTGGCAGGCTGTCAGGTAGCTGAACGCTCCAGCCATTTTCAGCACTGCCACTGAGCTGAATATCCACTTTCTGGCCATTTGGGCTTACCAGATAAGACTGGTAACGACTATCAGATAAGGCGTATTGGCGATAGCTTGATGGTAATTTTTGCTCGTCTTTAAGTGTCGCGTGAAATGAAAGTGTTTCACCAGCCAGCATATTTAGCCTTGGGGCAGATATATGCAGCTTTTTACTGCTGTTGTTCTCCTTTACGTTAACTAAATAACGGTCATGGTCCGATAAGGACTGCCTGGATCTTAGTGTTATAGAGCCTGCACCAACAGCATCATCCAGTTGTAATAGACTGGAGTCATTAAACAGGCTTGCTCTGGCAAGGTCTGCTTCAGGAGTCATATAAGCTATGGCTGAAGGTAGCTCCTGGTTATTTTTAGAAATAATTAACTGGTTGAGATCAATCTCTTTAGCTCTATGTTCTGTGCTTTCTGTACTGTAGCTATTGCTTCTGGTCGTTACCGGTTTTGCCAGAGCAGAAAAACGAACGGTTGCGCCAGGGTCGCTGATATCCAGTTGAAACCCTTTTTTAAAATCAGAGCCTGAAACATGAAACCAATACTCATCACTGGTTAGGTTGGCTGCCTCTGAATGCCGAACTTCAAAAACTTCACCTTTCACGGGATAGCTGAAATGAACGGCTGTTTTTTCGCCGGTTATGCCTGGTTGGCTGCTCGACTGTAATGAAACAGACTTGCTGTTAATTTCATAGGTGTTGTCAGTGTTGGCTGCAAAAGCTGCGGAAAAGCTGGCAGCAATTAATAATGTTGTTGCTATTGTTTTCATTGCCAGAATTCCTAGATATGGTTGCGTAGAATAAGGTCGAGATTAAAGCAGTTCCGACGACTTTGGTGATGGCTCAGCAGAAAACTATCCTTTGTCTTCTGATAATCATAAAACCAGACGGACCCGGCACCGGCCTGTGATGAGCAGTTAAGGAAACCATCAGAGCATGAATCCAGCCAAATCAGCTTTATTGGCCCTAACGCCACCTGGTATTGGAGACCGCCACAGTAAAGATCTGAACTGAAAGGGTTGGGAATGGTGCCTTTTTTAATGCCAGTACCGACAACAGCTTTAAAGGGTTTGGGGAGAGCGGGGCGGCCTTCAGTACCATAGAGACTATGTGAGTTGTAATACGCCATACTGCTGACCTGCTGCTGCTCAACAGCATCTGTCTTATACCCAAGAATCCAGCCTGCACCTTTTTCAAAAACATTACCATTAATAACCGCGTCAGCTAATGGGGTTCCCAGGCTTGAGGGGGCGAGGGCAATCACTTCGCTAATGGCATTAATGATGGCGGGGTGGCGGGCATCAATTGTGGGGTTTGACTCAATCCAGCGAATAATATTACCGCCATTTGAATGAGTTATAATGACCAGATCATCAATATTTTTATTTTGAATAAATTTCGTTAACTGGGCTGCAAGACAACCAGCAGCTTCAGGTTTCCACATAAACTGGTTAAAGTCGCAGTTAATTACAGTGTAATTATTACTGTCAGGTAACCCTTCTCTGACTGAATCGACAAATGTAGCAGTCCAGTAATCATCATAGGCATTGGTGTGGGTACCTGTGCCATGGACAAATGCAACACCTTTTGCGGCCCATGTATATGGCGATAACAGGCTTATAATAAGAACAAGAGAACTTATTAGTGCTCTCATATTGGTTACTTCCTATGGTTTTAGAATTAGTAAGTTAGGAATTGCTTGAAGTGCTATTGTTATCAGCCAGTTGCTGGCCTGACTTTTTTCAAGCGATGGTATGGTAAGCGTCAATTCTGTAATAAATCATTGTTCGTAATGTTTTATTTTGTGATAAATTGTGATTTTATTATGGTTATTTGTTGCTCATTTTCTTTTAAGTTAAGGCCTGGCTGAAGGGATAGTATGAGTAAGCGGGGAGAGCAATTCAGCGTGAACGATAAATTGCATAATGTACGGTTATTATTGAGTGAGTAAGATGAAAGTAGAGATTAAGGCAGTGCTGAAAATGATAAAAAAGTCTTGTTATTCATTTTCAGCAGCCAGGTTGTTTAATGGAATTTAATTTTAATATAAGTAGTTTTTATCTAAATGACGTTTTTCTAACCTTTTTTACTGTTTTTTTCATTGGATGGTGCTGAGCTTCTACCCTTGTTAGTAATAGTGATCCTTGATTCATTTGATTTAATGGTTTTTAACTGGCCATTAGAATCTTTATAACTTGCCGTTGCAGTATTTGTAATTTCATATACTTTTTGATTGATTGTTTGTACTTGATTATCTGCCGCGGCATAAAATGATAGTGATGCGAGTAAGATGAAAAGACAATTTTTCATTTCAGTGTTGCTTGGTTAAGGTAATAAATCAATTTTTGTAGTTTAATAAAGTTAATATAAACAAAAACTTAAAGATCGTTATCAGTAATTAATACTTGGATGCTTGATTTCTGTGATTCTGTTTTTATTTTAAATAAAAATACTTTTTCAAAAATAAAGTTTTTATATTAAATTTTGGTAGAGCTTTTATGATCATCTTTTATTTTATCGTGTTTATCTTCAAGATACTAGCGACAGTTTATAAAAGTGAAATCGTTCAGTGTCATAAATTAGTTTAATGTTAGTGATGCTTTTTATTGACCTGAGTCACTGTATAAAAAGAGGTCTTGCGGCATATACTTACGCCTGCCTGCTTAGTTAGTGTTTTCAGAACAATGAGAATTAATCACAATGAAAACGGTTATTACTGCTTTATTGCTGACGTTGCTTTTATCCTATAGCCTATTTTCCTGAATTTTTTATAGTCATCGCTGATAAAATCAATCATCCTGTACGGGGGAAACAATAACAGGAAGAATAATATGAGCGGTGACTCTAAAACGGAATACTATACCTTCTCGCTAAAAGGCACGGACGATAGATTTGATGGCCAGGTGCCGGAAATCACTATGCAACTATCAGTCAAACTTGAGTGCTATGATGGCATTGACAGTAAATTCATGACTATCTCGCTTCAAAACAGTACGGTTGCCGCAAGCCATACCGGGGATATGGTATACGATACTGATACCCACAGAGGCTGGTATACAGAGAAGGTTAAGGTCTACATAGGGGTTGATGGCTTTGGCAATAACCCTGTTCTGGCAAAAGATATTCCAACAACCAGTTCCAGTGAAACCACATATACAACCGGTGAGACTCTGGCAGTGAGTGCTGGAGCCAGTGAAAAGGGTGGTGAGCCCACTTTAACGATTGGTGTATCGGATAGCAGTAGCAGCAGTGTGTCACAAACGGTAGCGGATTTTACTGTTGCCAATAACAGCGCTGATGATACCGTGACCCACTATTATAATTTAAGTAGCACGCCGAATGGCCTCTATACAGGCCCTGATAGTCTTGTGATCAAGCCATCTGCCACAGATTTTTTTGAATATGACACAATCAGTGCAGTCACCAATACCGATGGCTCAGCCATTAGCAATCTCCCAATTGTCAGTCAGGCTATTTACAGAACGCCCACAGGGGACTACAACCAGGAAGTTAATCTCAGGGTGAGAATTACCCACTATCTACAAAGTGTTTCCACCAGTCACTCAACACTCAGCTCAACCGTTTCCTACTATACAGAAGATAACCAGCCTGTTTATGACCTTTTGGAAGATATTCCGGTTCAGTTTTCTCTAATCAGAAACCCTGAAGTTTAGAAAAAACAAGCGTATTTAAAAATGATTGCTTAATCATTTGATAGACTCATGCTGTGCTAAGCATGGTTGAGCCAGTAGCATAAATGTACTGTTACTGGCTTTTTCTACTATGAATAAATATTAAGGTCTAAAGCGTATGAAGCAATGCTTTTCCCTGGTGGTTATCCTTTTGCTATCAGCTTGTGCAATTAAACACCATGATGATGTCAGGCCCCACACATCAGGGGTTCACACCATAGTGCTGCAAACAGAGGACAAGCATGAAGGTTATGGAGTAGCCTGGCCTCAGGCTCAGTATTTCTGCAGTAAGCAGCAGAAAATGGCTTATATCGTCAATGAAGAATATCAGTATACAGGCGCAATGGATGAAAAGGATTATCATATGGCCAAAGCAGCAGCAAAAATTGCCAAAGAAGCGGGCAGTACGGCCTGGGTTTTCGGCCAGGGTGATACAGAAAAAACAGGCGCAATAGCCGCAGCAGGGGGACGTATTGCAGAAAATGCGATTGGCCCGGGCTATACCTATACAATGAAGTTTCAGTGCCAATAAATCGGTATTTAAGTTCTTCCACTCAAAAAAATACAAAACCAGCAGGGTTGAATTATCCCCCCCCTTATTTATCTGATGATTGAGCCATTGGAACGGTACTCAACCTCTGCTTCTACAAATAATAACCCTTTAAACATTGAAGTGGTTATAGTTTTCCGGACACACAAACAAGGGTAATCTTGGAACCCTATTAAGGTGTGTAGCATGTCGGAAAAGAAAGTAAAAAATTACACTGCTGAATTTAAGGAGTCTGCTGTCAAACTGGCGGTAGAATCAGATAAGCCAGTGACTGTAACAGCTCAGGAACTCGGGGTTAATGTAAATACCCTGCATACCTGGATAACAAAATACCACCGCCCGAAGGCAAGTAATCAGCCCAAGAAAAATGATGAGCATGTGTATGATGAAGTGAAACGTTTGCGTAAAGAACTAAAAACACTCAGGGAGGAGCACGCTATTTTAAAAAAGGCGGCAGCCTTCTTTGCAAGAGAAAGTCTCTGAGATTCCAGTTCATCAAGAACAATCAGAAACGCTTCAGCATTAGTGCCATGTGTCGGGTTATGTCTGTATCCACCACGGGCTTTTATGACTGGTGCACTCGTCCAGAATCGAACCGAAGTCAGGAAGACCGTGCATTGAAGGCAAATATTCGAGTGATACATGAAAAACACCGTCAGCGCTATGGTGAGCGCCGTATAAAAGATGATCTTGCTGATCAGGGTAAAAACGTCAGCCGCCAACGAATAAGTCGCCTAATGAAGGAGGAAGGCATTGTTTGCAAAACAAAGCGGAAATTCAAGGCAACAACAGACTCTAACCACAACAAGCCGGTTGCTGAGAACCTGCTGAACCGTAATTTCAAAAGAGAGCAGCCCAATGAGGCTTATGTGGGAGACATTACCTATATTCGTACCCGAGAGGGCTGGCTGTACTTGTCCGTGTTCATTGATTTGCATTCGCGGGCTGTAGTGGGCTGGTCTATGAGAGATCGCATGACGGCAACACTGGTCACTGATTCTCTGATGATGGCCATGTGGAAGCGGAGGCCAACAAAGGGGCTGTTAGTGCATAGTGATAGGGGCAGCCAGTATGTCTCCGAAAGCTATCAAACATTGCTGAAAGATAATGGCTTTATTTGCAGCATGAGCCGTAAGGGAAATTGCTGGGATAATGCGGTGGCAGAAAGCTTCTTCCATACGCTGAAAGCTGAGCTTGTTCACCATGAAGACTTTCAGACAAGGGAAGAGGCGAAGCAGGCAATTTTTGAATACATTGAGGTCTATTATAACCGCCAGAGAAAACACTCTGGTAATGGCTACCTGGCACCCTTCAAATATGAACAGAAAATTGCCGAGGCAGCGTAAAAAAGTGTCCGGAAAACTCTTGCCAGATCATGCAGTGCTACACACTTGTTACCGGTCTCTTGTAAAAGGAGCCATACGCTGCTCGAGCTACTACATAAGGCCTCCAGTTGCAGCTGAAGGTGGGCCTCACTTTACCCGTTTAATGAAAAGAAATAACCATACAATGCGCTGGTGTTTGCCCCTTCGGGGCGGGACCTCCGCACTGCGTGCTTCGGCCCCACAGCTTAGCTACATGGACTTCCCCAACTGTCAAACACAAATCTATAATTTCATCATCGGATAAGACGTCAGATCTACATACGGCCTGTTAATAGGCTTTTTTGCCTTGGCCCTGATGATTTTCTCTAGAATACAGGCTCCATTCGTTAGTCGGCACTTAAGATGCCAATAAGCTGTCCGAGCTCATGCATTCTCGGTCTAACCGTGATGTCATCATACCTCATGTTTTGACCCGGTAGGGATTGTGGTCTGATCTGTATTCCCTAGCTCAAACAACCATCTTGTACTCTGTATCGTGTGCCAATAATGCCCAAATAATCCTGGCGTTCTTAGCTGCTAATGCAACTACCGTTTTATGGAAACCACGACGTTCTAGCAATGACCGTATCCACAGACTCATTTTGTCGGATTTTTCTTTTATCGCAGCAATAACTGATCGTGCTCCATGGACAAGTAGGGTGCGTAAATATTTATCCCCGCGTCGCGTGATACGACCAAGCCGTACTACACCTCCGGTAGTATTCTGTTTGGGAGTTAGCCCAAGCCAAGCTACGAATTGACGTGAGGAATCAAACTGTTTTGCATCAGATACACTGGCTACGATAGCAGTTGCTGTTTTCTCACCTACTCCAGGAATGGCAAGAAGTTTTCTCGTCTGCTCTCCTTGTTTTGCAAGGCGGCTAATGAGCTGGTCATACTCAAGAATATCCTTATTAAGCTGTAAAATTTTTTTGTATGCGTCTTCAATTAGTTGGCGTACTAACAAAGGCAAGCTGTTTTCGCCATCATCTAGAATGAGATGAATCTTATGTTGTAGTAGATAACGCCCTTTGGCCATGACGATACCAAACTCCATTAGGATACCTCGCAGCTGATTAATTTGAGATGTACGGGTTTTAATTAATCCCTGCCGTATGCGATGAACAGCCAGTAGAGCTTGTTGGTCTGGCGTCTTGATACTAACGAATCGCATACTTGGGCGACTAACCGCTTCACAAATGGCTTCCGCATCATTGCTGTCATTCTTACCACTTTTCCGGTAAGGGATAACAAATCGAGGAGCCATAATACGAGCATCGTGCCCCAGCCGGGCAATTTCTCTGGCCCAGTGGTGTGCACCGGAACAAGCCTCTACACCTATCAGCGCTTGGGGAAGAGTGGCGATTTCAGAGAGTAATTTGTGGCGCTTTACTGTTTTACGTATAACCACCTTGCCATAAGCATCAACACCATGAATGCTGAAAACATTTTTTGCGAGATCAATACCTACTGTGAGCGAGTACATAACTATCTCCTGACTCAGCGACCAAAATGCTTTAAGTTTGGCACCTGGTTGTAAAGTTGGGGGAAGTCCATACCATTCGTTAAGCGCAAGCGAGTATGAATATCGTTCCTCCTAAAGAAATTGAGAAAGAATGGGCTAATTACGAAAAGCTCAAAGATAGTGGTCTTAGGAAGCAAGCTAATAAGGCGCTTTTGACTGTAATTGAAGAAATTCAAAATGGTGACAAACACCGAATGAGAGAATTTCTTTTATCACTGTGTGATGATGCTTTAACTAAATTCAGTGAAACAAGAATCCAACAACCACTTTTCGTAAAGTGTATTTTGCCAATTTTAGTTGAAGGTTTAAAAGCGGGCTCAGCTCGAGAGATTACATATATTGTTCGAGCTAATGAATGTGGCTTTGGCGGTGAAATATTTAAAGAATTAGGGGATCTAAGCAATGAAGAATTGCTTAGATCGGCATTAGCTTCTGAACCTGGGAATATTGAGGCAATAAATCTTCTAGCAAATGAGTATGTTTCAATCCTTGATTTTGGTGCACATCACTTACCCAGTGGACTTGTCATCGAACTAGATTATGCCAAACGAGTTTTATCGGAAAGTGCGGCGTTTATTCTCAAGCATAGGGATACTATTGATGAAAATATCCTCAAAGGGCATCAATACTATTCATCTTTGTACTCCGATTATCAAAAATGGAAAGCAGAAGAAAAGAACTTAGACTTTGCAGATTGGTGCTCAAAAAATAAACGGGAATACAGTTGGGTTACAGCCGTGTACTATGAAAAATAGAGAAGCGCTTAACAAGCAGCAGCAACGGACTGTCAAACCTGTCACTCAAATTGCTGCGCAATTACGTGCCAGCTTTGCCAGCCGCTGTGCTGGGCGTTATACGTTTAAGGAGTATTCATGCAAAGATTAAAAGGAAAAGTTGCATTAGTGACTGGAGCAGCTAGAGGTATAGGTCAAGCAATAGCTGAACTATTTGTAAGTGAAGGAGCTGATGTTGTCATAACAGATATTAATGATGATCTTGGAAATGAGCTTGCTCAAAAAATAGGTAACAATGCTCGATACCTTCACTTAAATGTTGCTTGTGAAGATAACTGGAAAGAAGTTACTGATAATATTTCAGAAAAATATGGCTATATCGATATTGTGGTTAATAATGCTGGAATAACTGGTTTTTTTGAAACAGAAGGACCACATGACCCAGAAAATTTAAATTTAGAGAGTTGGCATAAAGTTCATCAAACAAATCTTGATGGTGTTGCTTTAGGCTGCAAATATGCAATTAAGCTAATGAAGCAATATAAGGCTGGAAGTATTGTTAATATATCTTCCAGATCAGGACTAGTGGGTATACCTGCTGCTACAGCATATGCTTCAAGCAAAGCAGCTGTACGCAATCACACAAAATCTGTTGCTTTGTATTGTGCTGAAAAAAATTACGCTATCCGTTGTAATTCAATTCATCCTGGAGCAATTCTAACCCCTATGTGGGATGCTATAATTGGCGAGGGTGAGCAGCGAGAGCAAGCAATAAAAGCAATAGCCGCAGACGTACCACTAAAAACTATGGGTGAGCCCAAAGATGTAGCCTATGCAGCTTTGTACCTTGCTTCCGATGAAGCAAAATACGTAACGGGTATAGAATTAAATATTGATGGTGGTATTTTAGCTGGCTCAACTGCTGCACCAAGTAATTAGTAAATGTATAACAATCGCATGGTGCGGGACGCTGAACCTCCCCCGTTTTAGTGGACAGTAAAATCCAACTTAGATGGGGGCTTTATGCCTGCTTATATTACTGGTAAAAAGACCAGAAAGTACTCCAATGAATTTAAAGTCAGTGCTGTTTTATTGACCTACAAACCCAATAAGATGATTAAGGATGTTGCCGAAGATCTTGATATACATCCTTTTATGCTTTCACGTTGGAGAAAGGAATACCGAGAAGGAAAATTAGTGGCCGATAAGCGTAGGCTTTCCAAGCTGATTGCTGGAATAAATAGCCCAAAATCACTTTCAGAAAAGCAACGTATACAAGAGCTCGAGGCCGAAAATGCTGAGCTTAAGCTGGAGATCGATTTGCTAAAAAAGTGGCAACGATTTCTAGCGGAGGAGCAGCGACAAGGTTCAGATTCATAAAACGTTTCCACCATCGTTTTGGTGTTACCCGGCTGTGCCAAAGATTGAATGTCTCGCGTAGTGGATACTATGCATGGTTGAAGAGAATGCCTAGCAAAAGATCCCAATATGACCAGTTTTTGAAAGGCAGGATTGATACTCTCTTTAAACAAAATAGAGAGGTCTATGGTAGCCCGCGTATCCACCAGGCCTTGCTTAGACAAGGTATTTGTGTCGCCCGGAAAAGAGTTGAGCGCTTAATGAGAGAGCTAGGTCTTCGTGGACGAGTGACACGAGTTTACCGACGAGCACCCAGTATCCATCGATTCTTTGAGGGTATAAAAAATACGCGAAAAGACTTACCAAAACCCATTCGGATCAACCAACACTGGGCAGCTGATCTGACTTATATCAAAGTTAAAGGTCAATGGGTATATCTCGCTGTAGTACTGGATTTATATTCCAGACGCATTGTAGGTTGGTCAATGAATAAGCGGAGAACAGTGGAGCTAACCAAAGCATCAATCATGATGGCATTGAGAAACAGGCGGCCACCAAAAGGATTAGTGTTTCATACAGACAGAGGTATTGAGTATCGAGCCCATGAAATCCAAGGTATACATGCGCGCTATGGCATTATACCCAGCATGAATCGCCCAGGTTATTGCACTGATAATGCGGAAATGGAGTCTTTTTTCCATTCATTAAAGGCTGAACTAATCAAAGGCACTCGATTTTATAGTGAACATCATCTTCGAGATACAGTCGCTGGGTACATACAACATTTTTATAACAAGGCTCGACTGCACTCGAGCCTTAATTATCAATCTCCGATAGAATACGAGGCAACGTCTTAGTTTCAATGTGGGTGTCTATTTTATCGGGGGAAGATCACCTCTGGCGTGTGATGGTGGCGTTAGTCCATCCTATGGATAACGAAAAATAAGATAGCTCATGTGCAGTTGCTGATACAGCAACCGCAGACGATTAAACAAAATTATGGAAAGCCGGCTGCCCAGCTGTATCAATAGTTTGGGGCTCAAGGGAAGGTGGTGCTTCGTACAGATTGACAACCATATCGCTGAATGCGGAGTATTTTTTTTCAAACACATTACTCATCCAGTTTTCGAATTCTGTTGTTGAGGCGAATGACAGCTCGCCGATATTGGGATCCATAAAGCGTATATGGTCCTGGTCATCTTTGATACAGGCAACGGCATGGCCTGGGCCCCCGTTAGGCATCAACAGATAGCACATATTGAATGTGCTCTTGTCATCATTGAAGGCCAGGCTCATGGCTTGCGCAACAGTTTCGGGTACAAAATCATCGGAGTCCATCTGATAAGTTCCCACATGATCAAGATGGCTCTTCAGTTCATCTTCAATGCGTGCCTGTGCCTCAGTGGGAGAAAGGGCTTGATAGGAATTGTCCAGATAGGAGGAGACTACTTGCCACTTGGATTGTGAGTCAGACAGCCAGGCGTAGAAGTCTTCTCCTTTCTGGCTCTTGGCGAGGTATTCCGCAGACATCGCCATGCAGACGCCACTGTCGGTAGCACGGGTTTTGACCCCGTATTCCGCATAGACACTTTTGGTGATATCAGATTGTTTGTAGCTGGTTTCGATATGGCCGAATGTAGTGGCGGGGGTGCTGGTGATGATACTCATGGATGATTCTGCAGTGCCGTGCGGCTTAAAAAGATGGGAGAGTTAGCCTGAAACGATCGCGCCTTCTGACATTCTTGTGTCGAACAGAGTGCGATTTAATAAAGCCATGAAAGCAGTAGGAGCTATTTGCTACTTTAGTCAGCTAACGCTTATGTCAATCACTGGTCTTTAAACTGATAAAACAATACAAAAGCGGTTATAAACCTTTGCTTAATGGGGCGGAACAGACAATCAACTCAAAGATGATTATTTCAAAGGTAAGTTGAATCAAGTAATCAATGACATTCTTTCTTGAGCAATCAGGGGGTAGGGTGTTCAGCGTCATCATGACTGGCCCTTTGGGTTCCTCACACAAGCATTCATGCCGCGTTGTACGACTTGAACAGGGATCCACCCTGCACTGCGTCGTACGCCTTACCTGAATGCTTGTGTGAGGAACTGGTCTCATGACTAATTGAGAACGCCCCCTAGTGCTCATGTTGAAACTGTGCAGGCGAATCAACCATAACTGCGTGAGCACCCAGTTTTCCTGCCATATCTAACGCCGATAGCGAGTTAACGCCAAAAAAAACGATATGGTTACTTGGCTGAGAGTGAAAGCAGGCCATAGCATCTTTATCCCAGCTTAGAGTGGCTGGTGTGACACCTTCTCCCAGGGTAAAGTGCTCAATAATTTCAATTGGGCGATGCAGTTCAATTCCATGCCAGCCCGGCTGGTATTTTCCAGCTACACAATTACCCCCCAGTCTGGAGTGAACCAGAATAGCTCGAGTGATATCCCTGGCCACAAAGGTCTTAATCTTCGGATAAGATGCCAGTGAATCGGTAAAAACCTTCGATGTGGAGTAGACTCTCACCCTGCTGTAGCTGTCTGTTTGCAATAGAACCTGTTGAATCGCTTGAGCAAACTGCCTGGGCTCTGCATCGGGTGATTTTAAGTCCAAAAAAAAGCGGGTTTCAGGAAATTCTATTAATACATCCATCAATGTTGGGATAGGTATGGGCTGGTCTCGCCATGGATAAACCTTATGGCCTCCTTCTTCCTTGCTAAATCTCCAACCGGCATTTATTGATGTCAGCTCATATGCCGTTTTTGCAGAAACGGGCCCATTACTATTTGTAAGCGTTGCAAGGTCATTAGGATGATATAACACCGGAATATTATCTTTGCTCAGCTGAACAGAGACCCAGATAATATCGGCATGGTGATTGAGCGCAAGTGTAATAGCTGGCACTGTGTTTTCTGGTGCATCAGCCGTGCCCGCCCGGTGGGCGATAATAAGAGGAGTTGCTGAAACTATTGTATTAGTAAAGAGCACTCCTCTCTCCTTTAATGGGGGATTATAGTAACTGGCTGAATATAGCACTAACCAGGTACTTAAGTTATCTATTGCTGGATAATTCTTGCATGTCGGCTTTTTGTGCTATGAACAAGCGGGGCTCACGGGGAGCATGTTCCCATTGGCTTATATTCAATTTAAAGGTTATTTAAAGGGCTACAGCTTTATTTCAGGCAAAAAGAAACCCGTGTTCCTGGGGGGAAATGGCTTATCCAGTAAAAACAGGGCCGCAATTCTATTTTTTCCTTGGTAAACCTAGCCAGAGCTTGTCCATAACAAGAGCAGGTAGATGCTTTACAAGCCGTTGGCGTTTTGAGTTTTCAAGAATGTGTAGTGGCATAAATTCTCTGCCCGCAAGAATTGCATCGAGCTTTTTTCGTGATGTAGTCGGTTTGGGGTAAGCATCGTCAATAACAGGTAAGTGTTTAAGTAAATGAATAGAGTTAAATTCTGTTGGCAAGGACTCATATGGGCAAACATCATAGCGATCAATGAATCTGGTCACGGGTATACAAAAAAGCAGTCCTGTTTTTTCATTATATCTTAATATTTGTTCCTCAGGAGGCCTGTTCATGAATGCTAGAATTAAATTGGGGTACTAGATATTGTCCAGAAAATTCGTTGTATGGTTTGGGGATAACATATCGCCAATTAATAAGTATGTTTCGGTGTTTTATATAATGTTCATTGTCTGGAAAATGAACATCTACTAGCTCCCCGTGAGCCTTTGCCTCGATCAATAAGAATAATAAAGAAAAAAAAGTACAGCTTTGAAATGCATAAATATTTACTTCGAGCGTGTTTTCTAAATCATTTTTAATAATAGTCAAGTTGAGAAAAGTTTTTATTTGGAAATAGGGGGATGTCATTTGATAGCAGGATTAACGATTTTGGCTATGGTCAACATCAGATTCTCCTAATAAATAGCTACAGTTAGTATCAGGCACCCAACTAATTGGCATCAGTATTGACAGAGGGGCTTATGGGTACAATATTCCCACTAGCTAATAGTCGATTTGAAGGGGGTTTTCTAACTCGGGGCTTTTTTATGCCTGAAGTTTGGCAACATATAGGCGGCTATAGCCTTGGCGTGATTGGCTACCTCCCGACTGCTTTGGCCAGAGACTTCTAGCTATCTTGATTGCTGAAGGGAGGCGCTCAACAACTACTTCGGTAACTACTTGGCGAGGGGGTGATAGTAAACTTTGCTTTTGCGTCTAGGTCTAATGAATCTGAGCCAGGATTAAAAGCAACCCATATGAAACCGTTTGTGTCTGGTAATATGATGTTTATACCGCCAACCACATCTGTTTTATTCTCTCTTCCTATGACCTTTAGCTTGTCTTTGCTGCCTCCGTAAAGAATGGTTAGGCGTGCAATGTCAGTGCTTTCAAGGAAAAAATCCTTTTTCCCTTGCGTTTCATAGATTGGAAGCGGTTCTTTTATGTGCTCTTTGCATGTGACTTCATATGTCCCGGCTTTTACACATAAAGCAAGAGGTAAAAGTATTAAGGTAAGAGTTGTTGATAGTAGTTTCATACATACAGCCCTTCTGTAAGAGTTTCTAATTTTAGACGAAAGGATGAGTATCATCCTTATTAAAAAGTCCTATCTGCGGGATTCGCAGGGAGCAAAGCCGCAGGCTCTTAACATGCTGCAATAAGCCTCGGCTATGCCGGGCCTTTTTTGTATCTGCTTTATCCTGCTGGAGCGCGCATTGTTCATACTTTTGCTTCAGCTTGCCTTTATATCCTTCCTCTCTCAAAGCTACCCACAAGCAAAAACAGCCAGGCTCCTTATGCCTCCGATTGTCTTCCGGCCAATACCGGAGGATTACGGCTAGCTACGCTTAGCGGGTAGACAAGCAAAACCTAAGCATCGGTTGATGAGAGGCGGCCCATAGGCAAGCCTATTAATATGCTGAATAGAGTTAGCAGTACTCTTTAAATACTGCTCTTTTTCTCGGCACGGAGTAACCGATAAGACCAAGCGGCCTGAGCCGATCGGGTGAGCTGAATCAAGCAGTCAATCATGATTATCTTTTATCACAAAACATTTCTATATGGTTTATTACGCCCTGCATAGATTGAAAGGTACGGCTGCATCGTGGGCATGTGCGCTTAGATTTCGAAGGGAAGTGCTTTTTTTCGTAGTGCGAATGTTTTTCAGCGGTGTTCATAAAAGGGCTGTTTCTACAACCTAGCACGCACTGCATAAAAGCGGTTGAAGATTCATCTATACCTAAATCAGGCATTTTCTCTAAGTTTTGATCTCTGGATTCATGGCTATCTGATAGGTATTGATATTGCTCAGCAGAGGGTTCGCGGTGAAGGGTGTGAGGTGAGTGAAGATTGCTACAGACTATATGATGTCGTGCTTCAATAAAGAACTCTTCATGCCTGAAACCTTCCGCTGCAAATTGCTCTTTGAATATTCTATATGGAGTATCATAAGCCATATAATCGCGAAATTGTTGCTGGAATGTGCTAAAAATTTGCTCTAGCGTTAACTCCTCTTCTTCATCTGCTTTTTTTATATAAAAAACTTTAACATATAGACTTTCAGTACTGTAATACAGTTCGTTTTGACCATCATATTCGACTGGTACGTTTGCAGCTCTAGCAGGAATTTCACTGAATTCAATAACTATAGAAGATGTTTGAGTGGGGTATATATGCACGTAAAATTGAGCGAGAGCGTACTGACTTAAAGATAAAAATATCAGCAAAAAAATATATTTATAAGCTTTCATGTTTAGCCAGCCTCTACCCTAGTATTCGATGACGTAGTGATACTGACTAAAAACATAGTTACTTTTGACCGTTAAGATAATTAATTTTCGTTAAATTTCACTCCTGAAGCCCTGCTGAATTAGTGGGGCTTTTTTTGCATTATAAAAATGAATGTCGTTGACCTTATTAAAAATCACGAGGGGTTACGGCTAAAGCCTTATAAGTGTCCAGCAGGAAGGCTAACCATAGGCTACGGTCGCAATATTCAGGATAAAGGGATATAGGAAGCAGAAGCCGAGACGCTTTTAAAATGTGTAAGCCCTTGCATTATTGCAGGGGGGTTTTTGTGCAAGAATTCGTGCAAGTTTTTTTAGAGGTTTTTAGCGCTGTATGCGTAAAGTGCAATGAGGTGCAATATCCAGAGCAATGAGGTGCAATATCCAGAGCAGGGC
This sequence comes from Endozoicomonadaceae bacterium, assembly GCA_965224475.1. Taxonomy (GTDB): domain Bacteria; phylum Pseudomonadota; class Gammaproteobacteria; order Pseudomonadales; family Endozoicomonadaceae; genus Endonucleibacter. The sequence goes on from CBDCZK010000014.1 coordinate 143,884, forward strand.
TTAAAATATTGAAAATTGTAGGTACAAGCAACTTATGGTTATTTCGTCATACAGGGTGTTGGTGCAACTATCTTAAAGTTGCAGCCACAGTGTTTGTAGGTACAAGCATTTTATAAATTTATGGCTGTTTCGTCAGTTGCTAGATGTGATTATGTTTTCTAGGGGCAAAAAGAAACCCGTGTTCCTGGGGGGAGGAATCACGGGCTAAGACCATTAGGAGTGAAACATAGGTACACAATCCAAGTACCAAGGTCATTACTGACCCAGACTGATTTGATCGTAGGGGGAAGTCGACCAAATCAGCAAGGTAAATTATGGACTAGATTTCTAAAGCGTCCACTTTGATTTAAGACTTATTAAGAATAAAGAATGATTATTTTATTATTTATTTTAGTGTCTGATTTCTGATGAATCTTCAGGCTTTATATTATTTGCAGTGGATGAGCCGGGACCTGCCCCTATATTGCCATTGTTTGGGGTCATTTGCCGAAGTTCCTCAAGTTTCTTGGCTGACATATAAAAATCAGTTTCATTGCCCTCAAGTGCACCCTGACCATGCCATGGAAGCAGTTTGTAGTCTGAGTGGTGGGTATAGTCGAGAAACGGGTATTTTATAATCTGAAAATAGGGTGAGTAGTCGAAATCACTTGGCTTGCATAGCTTGGGATTGCGTTGAAACAGTTGAATGCCATCCTCATTGCTCATTTTCACCAAGGGTAAAATAGGGAAATGGATAAAGCTGAACGCTTCTGCAATCATGGTTGAGCATACGGTTTTGGTCTCTTGGCCCGGAGAATACTGGAATAGTGTTGAGCGCCAGCGCCGGGGCAGAATCGAGTATGGAAAGAAAAAACGTGCTAAATCAAGTATTTGCCTGACATTGTAATCAACACCTAAACGGCTAACCGCATAGTGAATAACCTGTTGGCTATCGCCAAAACTGAGCCCATTGGGTCGACAAATCCGGACGTGTTCCCCTTCATATCGGCTAAGGGGGTGAACGACTGTTCCATAACCTAATTCACTTTCGATAACCAGCTGCTCATCGGGGGAACCATCATAGGCTTCACTCACTGCCTGGCGAATGCGATTATCTTCTATATTATGGAGTCGCCCAATATAGAGCATGGCATGTGACCAGGGGCTGTATGTGGTTTGCTTAATGACTTGGCTTATTCTTGAGCGCCCTTCAACCAGTATCACATCACAGGGTTTAAGCTCATGGCGAATTCTTTCAAAGTCACACAGTGAGGTGGAGGCTTCCTGGGTTTCGTGTGTTAACCATTTCGTCAAAAGATTGGCTAATGGTTTGAAGATGTTCATGAGATCTTCCCTAATCGGCTCTTATTCTTGGCTTCCCTATCTAATTAGGTTAGTCCATATATGGGGTTGAAGACTGTTCATGGCTATGTATTGCTGATATCAATGGTGGATTGATTTTGAAGACGCGAATAACTCAGGAGGTTTATAAATTGGCTGATAATCAATTTATTCCATCACATTTTGCGGAAAGTCTTAAGTCACTTTCCAGTCAAAGCAAACTGCCGCCTGTGCAGCAATGGAATCCTCCATTCTGCGGGGATATTGGTATGAGAATTCAGCGGGATGGCAGTTGGTTGTATATGGGTTCTCCGATCACTAGGCCGGCTATGGTCAGGTTGTTTTCAACGGTATTGCGTCATGACGATGATGGTTATTATTTGGTGACACCGGTGGAAAAGGTCAGGATTCAGGTGGATGATGTGCCTTTTGTTATTGTTTCAATGGAAAGGGAGGAGAGTAGTATTCATTTTACCACCAATGTTGGCGATGAGGTTATATTAGGGAAGGGGCATGAGTTAAGGCTTATTGAAACGAAGCCCTATGGGCTCTCTCCTTATGTCTGTGTGAGAGACAGGCTGGATGCCTTGATTCACAGGAATGTTTATTACCAACTGGTTGATATTGCTGAAGAGAGGCTACTGGATGGCAAGATGCAAGTTGGTATTGCCAGTGCCGGTGAGTTTTATTCTTTAGAAAATTGAGTGTAATGAAAAAGCTATTACACATGGCCATGAATCATCATGGCCATTGTGGCTAATAAGAATGTATTTACATATTTGGGTAATTGGGTCCGCCACTACCTTCCGGAGTCACCCAGGTGATATTTTGTGCGGGGTCTTTGATATCACAGGTTTTACAATGGACGCAGTTCTGGCTGTTAATGACAAACTGCTTGTCCCTGGTTTCTTCACTTTCTACGATTTCATAAACACCAGCGGGGCAGTAGCGTTGGGCTGGCTCATTGTATATGGGTAAATTACGGCAGACAGGGATATTGGGGTCATTCAGCTTTAAATGACAGGGCTGGTCTTCTTCATGATTGGTATTGGAGAGAAATACAGAACTGAGTCGATCGAAGGTTAGTTGTCCATCTGGTTTTGGGTAGTTAATGGGAGCGCTTTGGGATGCAGGTTCCAGCTGATCATGATCTGCTTTCTTATCACGGAGCGTGAATGGCAATTTGCCATTGAATATATTCAAGTCCATAAAGGCAAATGCTGCACCAAAGAAGTTACCAAACTTATGCATGGCTGGCCCAAAGTTACGTTGCTGGTAAAGCTCTTTGTAAAGCCATGAGTTTTCAAATGCCTCATTAAAACTGGCAAGCTCCTCACCACCTTCCGAGCCAGAGCTGATGGATTTAAATACCTCTTCAGCAGCAATAAGGCCGGACTTCATAGCCGTGTGTGAACCCTTTATTTTGGCCCCGTTCATTGTTCCGGCATCACAACCGATAAGCAAACCGCCAGGAAAAACCATTTTCGGTAATGATTGTGGCCCCCCTTTGGTTAATGCCCGTGCGCCATAGGCAACTCTTTTTCCCCCATCAAGAAATTGTTTGATCACTGGATTGGTTTTAAAACGCTGGAACTCTTCAAAGGGGCTAAGGTGTGGGTTGGAATAACTCAAGTCTGTAATCAGTCCAAGGGATACCTGGTTGTTTTCCAGATGATAAAGAAAGCCCCCTCCGGTAGAGCCTGTTTCTTTTAGTGGCCAGCCAGCCGTGTGTACAACCAGGCCAGGCTGGTGTTTTTCCGGTGAAATATCCCAGAGTTCTTTTATGCCAAGGCCGTAATGTTGAGGGCCGCAATCCTGGTCGAGCTTGAATTTATGAATGAGTTGTTTACCAAGGTGGCCACGGCAGCCTTCTGCGAATAGGGTGTATTTGGCACGTAACTCCATGCCGGGCATGTAGCTGTCTTTTTGGTCACCTGAAGCAGAGAGCCCCATATCACCGGTAATAATACCGGCTACGGCATCGTTATCATCTAAAAGCAGATTTTGGGCGGTGAACCCCGGAAATATCTCAACCCCAAGGCTTTCTGCCTGATCCGCAAGCCAACGGCATAGATTACCCAGGCTGATAATATAATTGCCCTTGTTATGCATGGTTTTGGGGGCAAACAGATTGGGTATTTTGGTGGCTTTATCCTGGGAGTTAAACAGGTATATTTCATCCTGTTCAACTGGTGTATTGAGGGGGGCGCCCCGTTCTTTCCAGTCAGGAAAGAGTTCATTCAAGGCTGAAGGCTCAAAAACTGCGCCGGAAAGAATGTGGGCGCCAGCTTCTGAACCTTTTTCAACCACACAGACAGTAAGTTCCTGGCTGTTTTCTTTTGACAGCTGCATAAGACGACAGGCTGCTGATAAACCGGCTGGTCCGGCTCCAACAATGACGACATCGAATGTCATGGATTCACGTTCCATGATTAGCCTCCTCCCTGCCGGGGGTAATGCGTTCTTTATTATTATAATCAAACAGTTGTTTGAATTTTATTTGCATTATACCCAGACATGGTCAAATAACCAGTTTATTGGTGACTATCACACTAAAAAAAGTGTCGTATTTTTTTGTTATGTCTCGTAATTTACCGACTAATTATCGCTGGATTTACAGGTAGTTTGTTAAAAATATCAGTTTGAACCCTTATTGACAGGCTGTTAGACTGCGATTGCGCAGATTTTTTCAAAGATAATCTGTCAGAAGCTGGATGGCATGTATGCGCAAGGTGTAGATCTTTGATCGAATGGCCGCAAAGCAACATGATTTTTCAAACGGCTTCTTACGAGTCCTTCACAATTTATTCAAATTCTAATAGGGAAGGCTGCGAACCCATGAAAATTCTAGTAGCCGTCAAGAGAGTTATCGACTACAACGTCAAAGTGCGTGTTAAGCCTGATAACTCTGATGTCGACCTGAATAACGTCAAGATGGCCATTAATCCATTTTGTGAAATTGCTGTAGAGGAAGCCATTCGGCTAAAAGAGAAGGGAGTTGGCAACGAAATTGTTGCCGTATCAATAGGGCCCAAAGCTTGTCAGGAGCAAATAAGGACAGCACTGGCTCTCGGAGCCGACAGGGGGATCCATATTGAAACAAGTGATATGCCGGGTTCTTTGGCTGTGGCCAAACTGTTAAAAGCGGTTGTTGATGAAGAAGCGCCGGATCTGGTTATTCTTGGCAAGCAAGCGATTGATTCTGATAACAACCAAACCGGGCAAATGCTGGCAGCGCTGTCCGGACTGCCACAGGGGACATTTGCATCGGAAGTGACCGTCGAGCAGGGACAGGTAAAAGTTACACGGGAAATTGATGGCGGGTTACAAACACTTGCCTTGAAACTGCCAGCCGTGATCACCACAGATCTTCGTCTTAATGAACCTCGCTATGCGTCACTACCGAACATCATGAAAGCCAAGCGAAAGCCTTTGGATGTTAAAACACCTGAAGCGCTAGGCGTAGAGGTTGCAACAACGCTGGAAACCCTTCGGGTCGAGCCGCCAGAGCAACGTCAAGCGGGTATCAAGGTAGGAAGTGTGGATGAGTTGATTGAAAAGCTGAAGGCTGAGGCGAAGGTGATCTAATGACCATTCTTGTTGTTGCTGACCATGATAATAAAAATTTGAACAGCGCCACCCTGAATACCGTTGCTGCTGCAAAAGCCATTGGTGATGATATTCATCTGCTGATTGCAGGCTCAGGTTGTAATGTTGTTGCTGAGAAGGCAGCACAGATAGATGGCATAAAAAAAGTACTGGTTGCCGATGATGCAGCTCATGAAAACCACCTGGCTGAAAATATAAGCCTATTGGTTGCCGAGTTAGGAAAGGGGTACAGCCATATCCTGACTGCAGCGACTACGACCGGTAAAAATTTTATGCCGCGAGTGGCTGCGCTACTGGATGTTGATCAAATTTCAGACATCATTCGTGTCGATAGTGATGATACTTTTGCTCGGCCTATCTATGCCGGTAATGCCATTGCCACTGTTAAATCCAGTGCGGCTATTAAAGTAATAACTGTCAGGTCAACTGCATTTGACCCGGTGGCGGCAGAAGGGGGCAGTGCATCTGTAGAATCTCTTGATTCCAGTCATGATTCGGAGCTGTCCAGTTTTGTTGGAGAGGAGCTGGCTCAGTCTGATCGCCCTGAGTTGACCGAGGCGCAGGTTATTGTTTCCGGTGGCCGAGGCATGGGGAATGGTGAAAATTTTGATTTACTGTACAAGCTGGCTGATAAGCTGGGGGCGGCTGTTGGGGCATCAAGAGCGGCTGTAGATGCCGGGTTTGTCCCCAATGATATGCAGGTCGGGCAAACAGGTAAGATTGTTGCCCCTAACCTCTATATTGCAGTGGGGATTTCCGGGGCCATCCAGCACTTGGCAGGTATGAAAGACAGTAAGATCATTGTGGCCATCAATAAAGACGAAGAGGCGCCTATTTTTCAGGTGGCGGATTATGGTCTTGTGGCTGACCTGTTTGAAGCATTGCCAGAATTGGAGACAAAGGTTTAACGTTTGAGTTTTTCATGGCTCAACGGTTTATTGAGCTTTTACTTCCTATCCATCAGGGGCTTAATGTGGCAGTTCGCTGCTGAAGGCCCCTGATGACTCATGCTTACTATCTTGTATTTAGCTTTCGCCATGATTTTGGTGAATACCGTTTGAAATAAAGACTCAAACAACACTTGTACTAACCACTTTATTGCTTTTCTGTTATAACCAGTCTATCAATACAGTCAGTATTTTTTAGGCTCATGACCAGCAGCGCAGCGGAATTTGACTATAAGGCATTCTTGAAAACAGCACCTTCCAGTCCTGGTGTTTACGACATGAGAAATCAGGCAGGTGAAACGCTTTATATAGGCAAGGCCAAGAATTTGAAAAACAGGCTTGCCAGCTATTTTAGAGGGTCTGGCCTAAGTACTAAAACAATCGCTTTGATCAGCAAAGTGGTTGATATTCAGTTGATCGTAACCAATTCAGAAACTGAGGCTTTGCTGTTAGAGCAGAATCTGATTAAAAGCCGCAAGCCACCCTATAATATTTTGTTGCGGGATGATAAATCGTATCCCTATATTTACGTTACATCTGACCAGGAATGGCCAAGACTGGCTTCCCATCGTGGCAAAAGAAAAGGGAGGGGGCAGTATTTTGGTCCGTATCCCAGTTCCGGTGCGGTCAAAGAGAGTCTTAACCTGTTGCAAAAAGTGTTCAAGGTGCGCCAATGTGATGATAGTTATTTTCGCAATCGTTCGCGGCCTTGTCTGCAGTATCAGATCAAGCGCTGTAAAGCACCTTGTGTAGGGTTAGTCAGTAAAGACGAATACCGCAGGGATGTCCTGGATAGCCTTCAGTTTTTGGAAGGTAAGAGCCAGGAGCTGATTACATCACTGGTTGAGAGAATGGAAAAAGAGGCTGCCTTATTTCAATTTGAGCAGGCGGCTGATATCAGGGATCAGATAAGCGATTTACGAAAAGTAATAGAGCAGCAATCAGTCACCTGTTCTGAGGGTAATGCCGACATTATTGGTTATGCCGAGCAGTCAGGAAATATCTGTTTTAATGTTCTTTTTGTCAGGGGAGGGCAGGTGATTGGCAGTAAGTGCTATTTTCCCAAATTCAGACTGGATGGTACTCAGTCTGACTATCTTGGCGATTTTATGGCTCAGTTTTATATTAATCTGTCTCATAGTCGGGATTACCCTGAAGAAATCATTATCCCTTCTGCAATTGCAGAGCTGGATGCTTTAAGTAGTGCCATTATCCAGTTGTCGGGGAAGAAGGTTAATATTAAGCCCCGGGTGCGCGGGGAACGATTGCGGTGGTTGAAGCTGGCCAGTAAAAATGCCATGCAGAGCCTTAAAACGGCTTTAACTGATAATACCAAGCTGCATAAACGAATGAAGAGCCTGGCCGAGATGTTAAGCCTGGCGACAGCGCCCCAGAGAATTGAATGTTTTGATATCAGTCATACCATGGGCGAGGCAACTGTCGCATCATGTGTTGTGTTTGGCCCTGAAGGCCCTCTGAAAAGTGACTATCGGCAATTTAATATTAAAGACGTTGTATCGGGTGATGATTATGGTGCCATGCGTGCTGCACTGGCTAAGCGTTACAGTTGCTTGTCAAATTCAAGTTCAGATGCAGGAAGGCCAAGGCCTGATCTTGTTCTGATTGATGGCGGGAAAGGGCAGTTAAGCACGGCTACTGATATAATGGCAAGTCTGGGATTATCGGATATTCCTTTGCTGGGTGTTGCCAAGGGTGTTACCAGAAAACCAGGAATGGAGACGCTGTTCTATCAGATGCAGGAGTTGTCTATTGATGGCTATGAAGCGGCGCTGCTTTTGATTCAACAGGTACGTGATGAGGCGCATCGTTTTGCTATTACCGGCCACAGGCAAAGGCGCCAAAAAGCGAGAAACCGTTCAACTCTTGAAGATATTCCAGGTGTTGGCAATAAAAGGCGTTCCCTTCTTTTAAAATATTTTGGCGGCAGGCAGGGTATTTTATCTGCAACAACGGCGGAATTGGCTACGGTACCTGGCATCAGTAATCGCCTGGCGCAACAGATTTACGATTTTTTGCATGATGACTAGCAGGGTAAAGACTCTGGCAAATTTGGTTGATTTTTGAGTCTCCTCAGGGCGTTGTTGTGCTTGGTAGGTGTACTGTGTACCGTACAACCTCTCTGACTCACCATTACTATCTGATTGGCTATGAACGTCCCGAATATTTTGACTTCTATACGCATTATTTTGGTTCCATTTCTGGTGCTGATATTTTATTTGCCATTTGGTTGGAGCTACCTTGTTTCCGCAAGCATTTTTGCTTTTGCTGCAGCCACTGACTGGTTTGATGGCTACCTTGCGCGGAAGCTCAATCAAACAACGCCTTTTGGTGCCTTTTTTGATCCTGTTGCTGACAAAATAATGGTGGCTACGGCACTTTGTCTTTTGGTTGATGAGTTCAGGTCTTTCTGGATGACTGTACCGGCCATGATTATTATTGGTCGGGAAATTGTGATTTCAGCGCTGCGTGAGTGGATGGCTGAATTGGGCAAGCGAACCAGTGTTGCGGTTAGTATGATTGGCAAAGCGAAAACCATGGCCCAGATGGCGGCTATTACTTTTCTATTGCTGTCACCGGCAAAAATTAATGGTTGGATTGAATATGTAGGGATTGTTCTGCTTTATCTCTCTGCAGTACTGACACTATGGTCAATGTATGTATATTTGAAAGCGGCCTGGCCCGATTTAACACCCTTTAAAACCGAGAAATAAAAAGCTTATTGCCTGAGGCTATTGACAGGAGCGCATAAATTCCTAAAATACGCCTCATCTTCTGCGGGAATAGCTCAGTTGGTAGAGCACAACCTTGCCAAGGTTGGGGTCGCGAGTTCGAGTCTCGTTTCCCGCTCCAGAATTTAGGCAGAAAGCAAGCTGATTTGTTAAGCTTGCACTGCAAGAGAATGTAGGCGGGTTGGTAGAGCGGTTATACAGTGGACTGCAACTCCATCTAGGCCGGTTCGACTCCGGTGCCCGCCTCCAATTTTTATTAATTGAGATCATCAATTAATGAGAGCCTGAATAGATTTTTCAGGATAAAGTGTCGCCCGGATGGTGAAATTGGTAGACACAAGGGACTTAAAATCCCTCGGCTTAACGGCCGTGCCGGTTCGATTCCGGCTCCGGGCACCATTTTTTTTGGCATAAATAGTTTTATGGCGGGTTGGTAGAGCGGTTATACAGTGGACTGCAACTCCATCTAGGCCGGTTCGACTCCGGTGCCCGCCTCCAACATGAAGAAAGCGGCTTAATAGCCGCTTTCTTTTTTTTTGTTTTTAAAAAATGTTCAGTGATAGAAAAAAGCGGCCAGCTTTCCCGGGAACTTCTTTTTTTCCTTAATATACTGAAGAAGAGCTTTTAAGGGCATTAATTCCAATGATCGCCTGGCTTGTCTGAAACCATCGCCGTAGACTGGGTCGAGGCTTTGGGTAATGATCGTTCGTCGGTATTTGGCGTCTTTTGTCTTTTGGTTTTTCAGCCAAATATATTCCATCAAGACACACATGCCTTCCTCAACCTCGATAGGAAGGTCTCTAAAGTTGTGATAAAAAAACCAGGCATGGGTTAGCTCGTGGATTGCCACTGTTCTGAAATGCTCTTCTGGCAGATTTTTTTGTATCAGAATATCCTTAAACGTTCGCGCTACAACTCGTCCGTTGGATGAAGTGATGCTCCAGCGAGCGAGTCCGAGAATGGGGCGCTCTTCATGAAAATCATGCCGGCTTGATTCGTGTAGTTCATCACGCCCACATAGTTTAATTGGAACCTGAGCTGTATTTAGGCTTAAGCCAACGGATGCCAAGGCAGATCGCATCTCGTTCATTATTTTTTCAGCTCTTTCCTGGGTTGATACACCATGCAAGCCGCAAAGATTGCAAATTAAAAGTCCGTCGGGATATTGCATGCCACCATCGGTAAGGTTGTCGCAAACGATACGACCACAACTGTTGCAAGTGGAATAGTCATTATGAGTGTTGCAGTAGGCATTACCCCAAAAATCAAGATAGTAGCGGCGTGTTAGGGGTTTGAGGCATACGGTGCACTTTGGATAATGTTGTCTCTTATGGCAGGCTGAGTGCCAGGGCAATCCCTCGCTTTCAACAAAGCTTGATTTGATCGACTGCTTGCAACCCGCGCACTTTAAGCACCCTTTGTGGTAAATGTTGTCAGCAAATACCAGAAAATGATCATTTGTTATTGTTTTTTTGCAGTGATGACAGCAAAAACAGTGGGGGTGCCAATTGTTTCCTGTCGCGCTAATGTAGCGGCCCGATATCCTTTTACCGCATTGCTTGCATTTCGACATTGATAGGTCATCATCCCTGATGAGTTCTTTTACTGACTAGCTAATAATCGGCGGAAGTTATAGCACCTTAAGCTCCATGGCTGTTTCTACAATCCATGGTTTTCCGTTAAGCTGCGAAGTCGATTGGCTTCCGCATGATAATATTGGCTGGTTGTATTAATTGAATCATGTCCAGCAAAAATAGCAAGATCCTCTATATCCATTTGCTGGGCTAAATGGGTAAGAGCCGTGTGTCTTAGTGAGTGAAAAGGAATGGTTTTTAATCGAGCAGCAAGATAATTGTCATCGGTTTGCTGGGCGCAAAAATGCATAAAAGATTGCCACCAGAACCGTAATCCTCTTGATGAGAGTGGCGCGATCTTTCCTGCAGTTTTCCTTATCCTTGGTGCCAGTGGAAAAGAATCTCCGTAAAGTCCTTCGGCGCCATGAAGCGTCTTGAATTCTATAATGGCATTTTGGATCGATTTGTTGAGTGGTAGGTGTCTTCTTTTGCGACCTTTACCGAGCACGCTTAGAAAAAGTCGCCCTTCACCATCGGGGTGGATGTCTGAGCAGGAGTGCTGTGTTATTTCTGATTCACGCAAAGCCAGGCCGTAAGTGATTGTTATCATATAGCGGGTTCTTGCGGCTTCAAAAATTTCAGTGGGGCTGCCTTTTGGGAGTTGGTCCAGGCATTTTTTTATATGCTCCCACTCGTTGGTGTAAAAGTAACGTACTGTTGAGGCGCCTCGGGCTTTTTTTTCACCGGATCTGACCAGAGATGCTGCCGGATTGCCAATGGTGTAGCGATTCTTTTCCAGAAAAGAAAAAAAAGCCGAGAGAACATCAATGACCTGGTCTGTGCTTTTTCCTTTTTTAACCGAATTTTTAAATAAAATTTTTTCAGGCTTGCCTGGTAATAGTCCGGGTTTGAGCCAGTATTCGGGAAGATTTTGAATAAAATGCAGATAGGTTTGCAAATGCTTGAGGCGAACACCTTGATAATTAATACCCAGCTCGCGATAAATAAAAAAGGTAAACCTGACGATTTCGCGCTCGTATCGACGCCGGGTCTCTATTGACCGGGTGCCCGACTTATTGAGAAACATGGCAAGGGCGTCGCCATCACCTTCGGCACCAATCAAGTTTTCAGTGGGCTGCGAGGAAGGCGTGAGTTGTTTTTGTATATAGAGTTGTTGAAGTAACTCTTGTTCTGTTGGGTATGGCATATAAGTTACTTATTGTTCTTTTCGGATGGCTGGCTTAGCCCTTTTTCAAGTGCTGCGATGTAGCCGCGAGACTTTTCCAGCTCAAGCTCCAGGTTTCTCATGGATTCCAGCCTGGATTGGTTTGCGGAAATTTCTGTTTTTAAATTTTTTTCCTGTAGCTCTATGTTTGTGATCTCTTTTTCCAGCTGCTTGCAATGTTGTTCGCAGTCGAGGAGTTCCCTGACTCTTGCCAGAGGGTCTTGATCGTTGGATTCCAAAATAAAGTTCAGTCTTGATAGTAATTCCAGTGATGGTGTATTTTTTTTGATGGTTTCCCGCAGGCTGTTTCTCTCCTCGCAGGCTTCTATATAGGCCTGAGTTTTATGCTCAAGCCGTGCCTGAAGACTGCCTTTCTCCTTTTCCGCATTTAATGCTTCTGCATTTAATTTTTCTATCTCTTTGCTGATATTGTTTTTTTGTTGCCTCTCTTCATCAAGGGTCTTCATCCAGTGGTCAACCTGGTTGCGGTATTGGTTATCCAGCTTTTCCTCTTGTCTGGAAAGCGCTTCCAGATGAGCTTCATTATTAGTTTCGATAGTTTTCTCAAGACTGGCTACTTTTGATTTTTCGTTTTCAAGCTTTGCTTCCAGGGCTGCTACCAATTGACGCTGCTCTTGTATTTCTGAGTTTTTGCCGGCGTTTGCCTCTTCCAGGTGGCTGATGTCCTCTTGATTGTGTTCCAGTTTGTCCTGAAGTGCTCTGTTATCCTTGTTAAGGCTCTCGATGGTATTATTCAGACTGTTAATCTCTTGTTCTGATTTTGCCTGAAAATGTTGTAATTTTTCAGAAACCTCTTCCCGCCATTGCACTAAAAGTCTTTTCAATACTCTGACAAGGTCAGCAGGAAGTTCTGTGTCTTCCTGCTTTTCTGCCTGATCAAGGAAGCGCCATTCATTGTAGTAGGGGAGAACGGTCTGTTTTCCCATTTGGGCAAGTTTTGCCACTTTGTCAGCGTTTACCCGTTCTCCACGTTCTTTGAGGTCGTCAAGAATGCGGAAAATAAGCTCTTTTCTTTGATCTGTTCGATTTTTATCCATGTTTTGACTCAATAGTTAGGATTTAATACCAATAATACTAGTATTATAGTACTGGTATTTTTAGTATCAAATTCATTATATTACTGCCGGTAACTGCACTTACCGGTAATAAAAATTGGTATTGAAGTCGGTTTTAAGGTTCTGAGACACAAGGGAAAAAACAGGGAGGTCAGAAAGTACGGGGGGTGTAGGTCAAAAAAACCGGTATTATGGCCGGTATTGGGTCGTTAGTTCCGGTCTACTTACCAATACCGTAAAAGTGCCTGAAATCACTTAAAATCCTGACTCCCCCTAAGGCCAAAAGAAGCAGAGCTATTTGTCGATAATCCTTCTTTAAAAGATAACTGTTCAAAATTCGTAGCCAGGTTTTCATGGCAGTCGCCTACAGCTTAATAAAATAAAGGGGGAGCGCCTGAAAAAGTGCTTTTTTTCCTACACTTTTTGAGCAGTTACTTTAAAAGGCATGTTTGTTAATCAAATTATCTCGGGGGAGGTGGGTATGCTTGAATCAGGCCAGCGTGTCTGCTTTAGGGAGGGGCATCGTATTGACGCTGCCAAGTTGGCATTTAACCTCAATAAAGATAAAAAATCAGCGCTCATTCATGCGGTAAAAGCTTTTTGCAGTTTGAGTGTTACAGTTCAGCCTCACGCCAAGAATGAGAATTACCTGAAAGCATTCACTGAGAAAATGGAGTTACCAGAGGGGAAGGCAATTGTTGACCGTATCACTACGGCAGCGGGATTTGATACCCAAAGAAAAAGGGGAGAAGCAACTGCGTTCAGCCGACAGGCGGTCATAAGAACCTGGCCTTATAAAGGGACGCACCACCCTGGGCACGCCGCACTCTCTGTAAAAAATGATATAGAATACGATGACCTGCATACTTATATGAGTTGGTGGCCCAGCCCCAAGAAGCTTCCCGGTATCATTCGTCGCGCTATTACAGAGACAAGCTTGGGCGATGTTTTTATGAAACAGCTTGGTCATTCAAATTCACGATATCTCTATGATAAATATGATTCATTATCTGATCGCGCAAAACAGCAACTTATTCAATCACTTGAGGCCAGAGAAAAAATAGACGCTGGAGAGAAAACGAAAGATAACTATATCAAAGCTGCTCTGGGCCTACCCAGGGAACGTCAAAAACAGCTATCAGAATCTATAGAAAGCACTGAAGATCTCAATGGGAGTGATCAATCAACCAGCACCGAAGATACCAAAACATGGGGTACTGCTGCCGATAAAGTCTACATACCTCTGATGGGGAAAAATAGCTATACAGACGACAGCGATAAGCACTTTTTCTCCATGTTTGGCTTACAGGAGGGGAAAATGAATTATTTTTGGAAGAAAATTGAGAATAGAGAAGAGCAGGGTCACGCCTACTACAAAATGTATAGCAAACATAAAAACTGTGCAGGAGTCGTACTGTCAGGCCTTGAAGAAGGAGGGGGACGCCTTTTCACTGATCAACTATGGCCATTACATAAAGCATTATTGACCCCAAATCATGTCCATAAAGTCGCTATTGAGATGCAAGAGAAAGTGGACGCTCTTAATAAGAAATCCACCACTCTGGAAAAAGCTTATAAAAAGTACAAAAAAAAGCCTCTCCCGAAAGTGCGGCTCCTGAGCAGCTTTCAACGCTAATTAACGAGCTGAGTAATGCCGCCTCAAATACAGCGAACCCTATTAAGCGCCAGCAACTTAGCAACCTCTATAAGCAATATCAAAAATTTCTAGGCTTGATCGTGACTGATAAAATGAATATCCCTCGACTAACCCGGGTCGCAATGCCGGTTGTTGAAGATACTCATACACTCATCTCTGATGGGTCTCTTGAGCCAAAAGAAAAAGCTTTGGTTCTGACTGCTTTCCATATAATACATAAAGAGATGGAGCAGCTCCATCTTCAGGAAGAGCAAAAATACAGCCGTCTCATCGCGCATTTAGAAACTACAGAACCTGATACTAATGGAGTAGATGATAGTGAAGCTTGAAGGCTCTGCCATAGTAATGTGAGGCACTACTTCTGGATACCTATCATTCCAAGAGCCAAGTCCCCACTGCCGCCCCAGTTTTCTTGTGTTGCAACATCGCATGCCTCAACAAACACAGGGCGTAAACGCATTCTTGATTTAAGGCAAAACATGGCATCAGAAAAGACCATAACCGGGAATATGGTGTGGTGCATTATCGTAACCACTACGGATGATTGTCACCAGCGTACTTGCATTAACTTTCTTGGCGGCACTGAATTACTTCATCTATGTTGTTAAAGTCAGCATTCAGAGATACGGCCGTATAACGCCACTAGACTGAAGATAATTGGCTGCATAGTCGATAGTTGTTTGGTTCATACTCCAATCAACTGCATCAAAACTTGAGTAGTTATTATTGAAACAAGTGTGAATTGTTTGGAGAAATAGAGAGGGAAGAAGAAAAAGTCGATGACAGTCAGGCAGACAATAGGATGGCGCAACAGGGTGCCATTATAGCCATCTCTTTTGCTGAAACTCTAATGAACTACCCCGGAGCAAGCTCTGGGGTATTAAGTTATCTCTGAGTAGTGCGCAGTAAGCTGCGGGGAATTAAACCCTCAGAGATTAAAAATGAAATGGTCGTTTTTATCCGTTAATGGAGATATTAAAAACAACATTGTCGAAAAGGCCTTGTCTATATTCAGAAAGTATGGCGGTGAATTACCGAAATGGTTGCAGCCTTACCGGGAAGTAATCTGAGGCACTACCAATAAGTAAGAAAAATCAGCTGATGAGCTATGATTACTGTACGGTTAGATTGTTTATGGGTCACCGCTTACGAAAAAACAAGGTTGTTGGGCATGACAAAGTATTTTTATTTTAGGCGTATCCGCCTTGCTTTTATGCTACTTTTTGCATTTTTTCATAGTTCCACAGCATTTACTAAAGAGGGGGAACTCTTAACATTGCGAGAAGAAAACCGCCTTAGGTATTGGAACGAAAGTTTATGGGATAGTATACAGCTATCAGATTTACGTGATCACGAATACTACCATGAAATTTTTCAAGATAGTCACTCTCATGTCAGCTTTTCTTGTCAGCAGTGTATGAGTAATAGTTGTTACCGGTGTGCAAATTGCATTTCGAAAAGTGATTGTGAGTGTTACTTTTCGTGCTTTTGCTTCCTTTTTACATGGCCCTGTCTTATTCCCTGGATGGTAAAGAACCCAGAGTTGCCTTTTTTTAATATATGTATAGAAGATAGCTGTTGTGAAACAAAAGTAACGTATGATGCTAATGAAGTATTTCCACCTGCCTGGTTGGATCACCCTGTGATAAATAATGCAGTTCTATTATCTAATTGGGCATATCAGGCTGAGTGTAAAAAGAGTCAGGTATTGACAACACAACCTGTGGTAAAGAAGTCCGAGAAACAATCTGCAGTGCCTGTTTCTGAATATCAAAAAAATCTGCTACATGTACTGAAATATTTAGAGCTAAAAGTAGTAGCTACTTCAAGTGAAGGTTTTAACTGCATTTATGATTGCTTACTTAAACATGAATCACAGCTGAATATTGATTTTTCAAGGGTTAATAGAATAAAAGCTAAAATCAGCTTGTTAAAAAGCAGGGTTGCTGATTTGGCCGCTAGACTATTAATGACTCAAGATCCTGATAATATAAACTCCTTACAATACTTTTATACTTTGGGGCTTTCAGGGGAAGAATCGATTCCTGATAAATTATTAACCAAAGTAGCGGGAGGTATTGAAAGTGATGTTTTGAAAACAATATTAAATGATACTAAAGGTCATAATAGCTTTAGCGAAATGGTTGTAGGTCAGTTAGCTGCTATTTTAGTAAATAAAAGTGTACTGGTGATTTACCAGGACCCATATAATGGCAGTGATAGAGTATTTCTTACGTTATATGATGATCATGGAAGCATCGTTGATTCCGAAAATGAGGGCTATGTCCAACGTTGTAGACAGGCTATCCCTATTATTCATAACGGTAATAATCACTGGCTTACTGCAAAAGGAGCTTATGTAGGACAAAATGTGGAGTCTTTACCTGCTGATAGCAATGATGATGAGAGCACTTTTTTATTACTGTTTTGACGAGGATACAAAGACTGCCCCACCATCCCAATAATGTATTTAGGCGCTCAGGGTGTGCCAAATATTTTCATAGTTCATCAAAAAATTCAAAGCCGCGCTTTCGTCACGTTCATTAATGTATGCATTCAGATCACTGTGATTTGATGCACCAAACATTGACACCTACCTGGGCTACCCCCTTAAGAGTCTCATAGGGGAGACCTTCTAAGTCAGGGCAAGTTTGAAAAAACTGGGAATAAACCTGGAGAAATAGAAGGCGAGTTGATACTGATACTGGTAGAGAAAGGAGAGCCTTAGCTTAGCACATGACAGTTGTAAAAAGGTTACTAGGTTTGGCTGCAGGCCTGGTAGCCTTTGTAGCTCTTCCATTCAAGCGATCAAAATCTAAAGATTCATTATGGACGAAGCATTAGATATTGAGATATATCTGGCTGAAAAAACCTTGGCGTAAACCTGAAAATGCCCCGCCGACAAAGGGAAATGAGGCATTAGCAGCACATGGTGCGGACCACCAGTAAGTATCCGGAACAGTAGTCACAGTTCTACTGAAATAGACACTGACAAAAATAAAGGTTGCAAAATCACAAATTATTTTTAGATTAGCTGGGTATATAAGTAGTCACGCAACTGCTAACAGATAAAAATAACTGTACGTCCGTATTTATAAAAAACATCTCCATTCCAATTTGGTTATACTCATTGCCAAACACCATTAATCTCGCTGTTGTCACGATGAAAACTGTTGATCCAGTAACCGATGTCGCAGTCATAAAAACATTGAGAGAAGCTCTCCGGCACGGGCCATATCCTTACCTAAGGGAAAGGGCTCATGCTGTTTTACTCAGTATACGTGGTTATTCTATGAGCGAGATTGCTGCAATATTTGAAGTTCGATATCAGACAGTATCTGACTGGATTGATGCCTGGGATGATTATGGCCTTCGCGGTCTGTACAAAAAACATGAGGGTGGTAAACCACCTATCTATACTGACCAGGAAGCACAACGCATTAGAGAGATTGTCTCCGAGGAACCTCGCAGGCTGGCTTATGTTCAAACAAAGATTGCAGAGGAAACCGGGAAGACTGCCTCAAAACAAACTTTGTCGAGACTTTTAAAAAAAGCTGGGACTTGTTTATAAGCGGTTTCGTAAGGCTTGCAGTCATAAGCGCAACGAGGAGCAGTTCAGGTGTTGCCAGTCTGCCTTGAAAGAGGCTCAAAATGCTGAGGATAAAGGGCTTGTCAATCTGTTTTACTTTGATGAATCTGGTTTTAGCCAAGAGCCTTGTGTCCCCTACGGCTGGCAAGAAAAAGGCTCACAGCTAGAAATACCCTCTGTAAAAAGCAAGCGTATCAATGTGCTGGGGTTTATGAATCGTGCCAATGACCTTTTCTACTACCCAGTAACAGGTTGTGTTAACAGCGAAACGGTTATCAGTGTCTTTGATGATTTTGCCACCAGGATGGAAGATCCCAAGTACAGTTCTAATGATCGCTATACCATCGTCATGGTGGATAATGCCAGCATTCATACCAGCAAACTTTTCAGAGAAAGAGTAATAGACTGGGCGATTGAGAAAAAGCTTTTAGTCTGTTTTTTACCAACCTATTCACCTGAGCTAAACCTGATAGAAATATTGTGGAGAAAAGTGAAATATGAATGGCTGAACTTACTGGCAATAATGAACTTCAAGGAATTTGAGCAAGAGGTCAAACGTGTATTTGATCTATTTGGTCAAGAATATCTGATTTCGTTTGAGTGACTACTTAGCACCAATTACTGAAGAAGCAAAAGTAGTGGCCTGAGCTAAAATTGATAGGGGGCAAATTGTATTGATTACCCTTTATTGAAAAGGAATGTGAATTTTATATGTTTCCTGTAGTTTATCCTGTTGTTATGGTTCGAATGTTTTTTTTTGCATTGTTGGTTTTTTTGTTATTAATGTTAATGCAAAGGGTCTTAAATTAGAGTTTAATCATGAAAAATCTATAAAAGAAAGAAAGTTGATTGTTAATATTATTAGCGATGGCAAAATCATCAACGAAGAACCTATACAATGTCTTGGAGCGTATTTAGCTATTCGAAATAATAAAGGAGAGGGTAATTATGTTGTGGTGACAGGAGGTTTTGAAGTCAATATGGCAGTTATATATAAGTGGTTTATATATATAAATGAGGAGAGCGTTGAGTTGAGGAAAACTAGAGATATAGTACATACTGTAACGCCTATAAAAGAAGACTCAGAGTCCTATATGCAATTATTGATTAGTTATTTTCGTTTATTTGATTTTAATTTTAAATATTTAATATTGGTTGAAAGTACTAACAGCGGAAGCCCTTACCAGAGCTATTATGGAGTTGTTGATACGTGGCATTGGAACGATAAATAATAGATAAAAATATAGTAACTATTCAGCACCCAGTAAAGGAAGGTTGTCGTAATTCTTCATAGCTATAAGCAGGGCTTCGAAAACATTCTCACCCTGCTTTCTCGCCGATGAAACATAACTCCGTATCCGGCAGTACCATTTAGCCCCTTTTTCACTTCTGAAACAGCCAGATATTTTCTGCTTTACCTTGCCGTTGCGAACATCCTGCTCACTGCCGTTATTATCGAAGGGGATGTCAAAATCAGTCATGAATCTCAAGGTTTCTTCTTTAAACTCCACCAGTCGCTTGAAGAGGTTAAAGGCTTTGGTGTTTCTGACTTTATCCTCTCCAAGGCGTTGACGTCGTCGCTCCATGTACTCGGCTTCTTCGAGCTGTGCTTTTTTAGCAGTACGCTCGAAAAGCGAGTCGATACGCTTGCGGATAATTTCCGGCATAGCCTTCATGCCAAGCTTTTTGAACCCTTTCCTAAGATGGCAAGCCAGCCTTAACAAGCGTTGAAGCCGGGCTGCAAGATAATTGCAATCTCTGTCAACAACCCCCTGCAACTCCCTTAAGTGATGGGCGTTACAGAGCACATGGATGGCTGCGTAGCGAAAGTAGACTTTATAATGGTCATGCACAAGTATACCGGCAAATACCAGTAACACTCCCATTGCCTCAATAGCTTCATGACCTTTACTGGGGTCAAGGTGGTAGTATGTCCACTCCTCGGAACGAACGACATGCAGCCACCATAAAGAGCCCTTCACTCTCATGCCTGTTTCGTCAGCACCTGCAACTGGCACTTTTTTTAAGGCGTTAGCAATTGCTGCCTCTGTGCTAGCCAGACGGTCGTAGGCATTTGCCTGAAAAGTACAGATTGAACCGGGACTAACTTCAAGACCAAAAATATCGAAAAAGAATTGTGAAATGCGCTTGTACGGCATTAACTGGTATTGATACAGATAAACAGCCAGTGCTTGAGTGACCGGACCATACTGCACATACGAGTCAACACCCTTAGGAAAGCATGCTTGATTAGCATGTCCGCATGGGCATTCTTTGACTTCAGCCACATGCGCCGTTACTTCGAAACGGCCAAAACGTCCTGGATCAAATACCTGACGTTCAACAACGTCGGTTACTTTGATAGAAAGAAGCGACTGATGGCAAAGTACGCAGTTTTTAACCGAGTGATGCCGGATATGGTCTGGTTCCTCAGTTTGCTCCAGCGTAGAGCCTTTATGACCGTGTTGACCACCGGGCCTGTTATTTGACTTTTGCCTCAGGCTTTTGGGATTGGGTTTGTAATCTTCTCTATCACACTCAGGATTTTCCTCATTCTCACTGTCAGCATTTGAGTTTTTGGATGATGAGGGCTTATTGTAACCATCTGTAGACGGTGGCTTGCTGCTATTACGACTATTCATCTTGAGCTTATCAGCAAGCTCCTTGTTTTCATCCTCAAGACTCAAAACCTTCGACTCCAGCTCACCTACAGCAGCGAGAAGCAAGATAATGGCCTGTGTTTCGGGAGTAAACTGAGTCATGAAAACTTCTGGAAAAGGGTTTATATCAAAATGACATAAATTCGCGAAAAATCCAGATTAATCTGAGGAGGCTGAATAGTTACAAAATATAAACTATATCTGCCATATTCTTTTTAGGGAATCATAAAACAAGGTGTTTTAGATATTTTTAAATGATGAGAATTTCGGTCTACTTCGATTATTACGGAGGGGGGGCTGAAATCAGGGCGGTAGCTTGATAAGTACATTTGTTCAAAATCTCTCAAGAACCAGCCCTGTCCGGTAACTTTGATCCATTCCTGCCAAGTTGAGCTTCCGTGTCATGCTCTTGTCCGGGTACTGATTGTTGATCTTATGGACGTTAAAACAGCTTCTCCTGATTGTCGCCACATTCTTAGCTGTTGTCCGTTCGTGGATTTTGCTGGCGTCTTCCCTAAAACTGACATCCAGTGTTCTGTGCTGGCCATTTTCTATACTCCAATGATGGCGAACAGAAGCCATTAAATGACTGGCTGACAGAGTCCGGCTGCTGATGAAACAGTGGATTTCTGTTGTTTGTTTGGTTCCCTGGAGCCTGTCACGTTGAATGACAGCACACTGCTTCAATTCAGGCCAGACTCCTTCTGGGTCTACACGTTTAAGATCGGTATCGAGAACCCAGCAACGCCTGTGCTCATAACGATCTCTATTTTTTTTCCCGAGTCTCAGCAAAATGTGGATCATCACAGTCGTCAGAAGCTGTATTCTCAATATGCTCAGTAAAAACAGATTCAATATTCTCATGGAGGGTTGGCTGATTATCTTTAACAGAGAGCAAGTAATCGGCGCCTTTATCGACAATAGCCTTGCATATATCACGTTGACAGCCCATGGCATCACTGGTTATTAAAGCGCCTTCAAGATTCAACATTTCAAGCACTTTGGGAATGGCTGTGATTTCATTTGATTTTTTATCTACGGGCTCAAAGCCAAGAACCAACTTCTGTTCAGAGCTGTAAGCACTGACTATATGAACCAGTTTTTTACCCTTTGCTGGGCGGGAGCCTTTCAGCGCCTTGCCATCAATGGCAACAACATGATCATTTTCTTCGGGGAAAGGCCCCATCTGCTTGAAGGTAATACTGGTTATGACATCGTTCATCCAGTCCACAAAAATTTGAATAAAGGCTTTTGAGTCAATTAATGAACAAACTTTCTGTAGTGTGTACTGAGAAGGAAATCCAAACTGGTAAGGAAAAAACTGCCGGAACCAGTCCTGGTTGTTAATAGCAAATGACGCCATATCTTCCCAGGCGGTATAGTTGCTTAAAATACTGGCATAAACGACGAACAAGACTTCAGGGAGAGGGTAAACGACATGATACTGATCCCGAGAATCTTCCAATAGGTCAAATCTGTCGATAAGAGTAACATAATCTGCCATTGCTCAAGCACCTTTGCATTATGCAAGGTATATGGCACAAACTAACTAGAACTCAAGTGCTCTTTGGGCTACCCCCCTGGGGCTGAAATAATTGCAACTTTTGTGTTAGCTGGGGCGGGTGTTGGCGTGTATATGCAGGTCAAAGCGCATGAGGCTATGGAGGAGCAGAAAAAACAACAGCAGGAACAGGAAAAAGATAATGGTAATGCGAGTAAGGCCAGTCAATCCGAACACGCGGCATAAAAATCTTAATACATTGTTCCTGGGCATGTCGGGAACAGGTAAAAGCCAGGCAATGGCAAACCACGTGCCGCGCCGGGGTGCGCGGGTGGTACTTTGGGATAATGCCGGGGACCATGCTGGGATACATACCGAGAGCAAGAAGACATTTATTAAATTATTGCGGACTGGAATCCGCTCTAATCGTGGCTTTAGAGTGGCATTCGCAGGGAATTCAATTGACGATTTTGAATGGTTTTGCGAGGTTTATTGGTCAATATTAGACGGTGATTATCAGACTTATATGGTCGCTGAAGAATTAAGTCAGATTAGCCCTACTGCCGGGAAAGCCTCTCCTAATGGGGCTGTGGTACTTAACCAATGCAGGAAATTCGGCGGTATCTTTTGCGGGTCAGGCCAGAAACCACAAGAAATCAGCAAAACGTTTTTTGATCAGTGCGAACACAAGTATATCGGCCACTTTCGCGGTGATAATGCAATAAAAATGGCTAAATACTTGGGTAAAGGTTCAGCGCCAGGGCAAATAGAAAACCTTAAGCCCTTGGAGTTTATTGTTGATAATGGTCAGGCTGGGTCTGACCCTGTTGTTAAAAAACTGAAATATAAACCGGTAACTGGGGTTAGGTGGGTATAGTCTTTTTTGTGTAATCGGGATAGGGCGAAGCCTCACAGCTCCGCTCCTCCCACACCACCGGCCATACGGATCACGTAACACGGCGGTTCAAATTACTTTGTGTTCATCTTGCCGCCAGTTCTGGCAGCCCAAGGTTCTTAAAGTACTTGTTTGGCAAAGCGTATCGTAGAGCTGGACTACCACTTAAACGCCACGGCCCGTGCGCAGACTTGGCTGTATTCCATGCCAGCCATCTGTCTACACCTAATCGCCTTAACATTCGGTAGCCCTTACGACCCCATTGTTTCCAAACATAACACCGCAATCGTCGTCGAACCCATTTATCCAGATCCCGCAGAGGACTCAGTATTTCAGCAATGTCGAAATACGCTTTCCAGCCAAGCAGGGATTTTCTCAGCTCTGCGATAATCTGGGTGATTGAATGGCCTCTCGTTCGACGGCTCAGCTCTTTGACGGTCGCCTTCAATTTGACCAGTGCTTTATCGCTGACCTTCACTTTCAGTTCCCGTCGACTGAACGTAAACCCAAGGAAGTTACATTCCCAAGGTCGACCTACTCCACTCTTTTGGGTATTCACTGTGAGTCGCAGCGATTCTCCAATAAAATGTTGCAGGCTTTTCATCACGCGCTCACCCGCGGTCTGACTTTTAACGAACACCACAAAGTCATCAGCATAACGAGCGAACCTGAGGCTCCGCTTTTCCAGTTCCCAATCCAGATTATTCAGCACGATGTTTGAAAGGACAGGCGACAGTGGGCCACCCTGTGGTACCCCTTTCACACTGGCTTGTTTTATTCCATTGATGCAGACACCGGCTTTCAGATAACGATTAATTAATCGCAACAGCGTGGCATCTTCCTGATGTGTCTTGAGTTGCATCATCAACAGATCATGGTTGACGTTGTCAAAGAACGCTTCAAGATCACAATCTACCACCCAGTCATAACCACTCTTGAAAGCAGCCTGAGCATACCCAATCGCCTGATGAGCATTACGGTGTGGACGAAAACCATAACTGCTGTCATGGAATTGATCGTCCCACTCCTCCTGCATAATCTGGGCAATAGCCTGCTGTATCAGGCGGTCAAAAACGGTAGGAATTCCCAACTTACGTTTGCGTCCATCCGGTTTAGGGGTTTCGACCCGCAAGACGGGCTTGGGTGAGTAAGTCCCTTCTATAAGTTGCTGCCGTAACATCGGCCAGTATTGCTTGAGGAAGCCTGGAAGGTCGTCAACGGTCATGCCGTCCACGCCCGGAGATCCTTTATTGCGTTGAACCTGTTTCAGTGCACGTACCAGATTGTTCCTGTCCAGTACCCGCGCCATCAAAGATGAACAAAAGGTGGATTTTGGTTCAATCGGGTCTCCCGATTCCGGTTCATCCTCCGGAGTTTCCAGAGACAACGACAGTTGTTTAACAGATGCCATCCGAAACCACTTCCCCGATGATTACTCTCCGAGATTTGTTCAGGCCTTCAGTGACGAGAAGTCACCTACTATACCTTCTGCTGACTTCTGCACTGCGATCACATCGGATTGCTCCCATGTCAGTTAATCCCTCAACACAATGCAGACCTCCCGAGGTAAGACACTTAACTTTCATCGCGTAGACGCCCAATTTATAAAACGTATCCCGATTGCAGATGGAGGGCTTAATGGTCACGTGCCCACTGGCCCCGAATACGTCACACCTCATATTGGATTCTTGTTCATCGCCCCGCGATTTTGCGTTGGGCTTCCTTCAGACCCTGCCTCGCGACAACGCCCTTGCCCTTTCGCTAACCTTCGGCTCTGCGAATACCTGGTAAGAGGACTTTCACCTCTCTAGTTAAGTGCCATGCTCGGCACACACGCCTAATTCAGGTGCGCCGTAGGCGTCACATGGAGTTTCTTGTTAGCTTTCTTTTAGACTCTGGATGTTTTCAGAGTATTTTTTAGCAACTTCTGTTGAGCCGTAGTGTTTTAAGAGGACTCTTTCAATAGATTTATATACAACTTGAAATTCACATAAGTGGCCAGCATAGCATGAAACATCTGTGCGTTTAGGAACAAGTGTTAAATCACCTAAATATGAAGGTCCCACTTGATACCTGTTCATCCATGACTCATTCATTCCAATTCTAATAGAAGTGCTTATATGCTTTAAAAGCTCAGGCTCTAAATACGGTGAATATTTAAAAAGTTCATCAACTGTATCTCTTAGTTTATGAATGCTTTTAATTACAGCCTCACCAACTCGTTGGTTATGTCCATCATCACCTGTACGGAAGTGTTTAAGCGTAACTATTCAGCACCCAGTAAAGGAAGGTTGTCGTAATTCTTCATAGCTATAAGCAGGGCTTCGAAAACATTCTCACCCTGCTTTCTCGCCGATGAAACATAACTCCGTATCCGGCAGTACCATTTAGCCCCTTTTTCACTTCTGAAACAGCCAGATATTTTCTGCTTTACCTTGCCGTTGCGAACATCCTGCTCACTGCCGTTATTATCGAAGGGGATGTCAAAATCAGTCATGAATCGTAACTATTCAGCACCCAGTAAAGGAAGGTTGTCGTAATTCTTCATAGCTATAAGCAGGGCTTCGAAAACATTCTCACCCTGCTTTCTCGCCGATGAAACATAACTCCGTATCCGGCAGTACCATTTAGCCCCTTTTTCACTTCTGAAACAGCCAGATATTTTCTGCTTTACCTTGCCGTTGCGAACATCCTGCTCACTGCCGTTATTATCGAAGGGGATGTCAAAATCAGTCATGAATCTCAAGGTTTCTTCTTTAAACTCCACCAGTCGCTTGAAGAGGTTAAAGGCTTTGGTGTTTCTGACTTTATCCTCTCCAAGGCGTTGACGTCGTCGCTCCATGTACTCGGCTTCTTCGAGCTGTGCTTTTTTAGCAGTACGCTCGAAAAGCGAGTCGATACGCTTGCGGATAATTTCCGGCATAGCCTTCATGCCAAGCTTTTTGAACCCTTTCCTAAGATGGCAAGCCAGCCTTAACAAGCGTTGAAGCCGGGCTGCAAGATAATTGCAATCTCTGTCAACAACCCCCTGCAACTCCCTTAAGTGATGGGCGTTACAGAGCACATGGATGGCTGCGTAGCGAAAGTAGACTTTATAATGGTCATGCACAAGTATACCGGCAAATACCAGTAACACTCCCATTGCCTCAATAGCTTCATGACCTTTACTGGGGTCAAGGTGGTAGTATGTCCACTCCTCGGAACGAACGACATGCAGCCACCATAAAGAGCCCTTCACTCTCATGCCTGTTTCGTCAGCACCTGCAACTGGCACTTTTTTTAAGGCGTTAGCAATTGCTGCCTCTGTGCTAGCCAGACGGTCGTAGGCATTTGCCTGAAAAGTACAGATTGAACCGGGACTAACTTCAAGACCAAAAATATCGAAAAAGAATTGTGAAATGCGCTTGTACGGCATTAACTGGTATTGATACAGATAAACAGCCAGTGCTTGAGTGACCGGACCATACTGCACATACGAGTCAACACCCTTAGGAAAGCATGCTTGATTAGCATGTCCGCATGGGCATTCTTTGACTTCAGCCACATGCGCCGTTACTTCGAAACGGCCAAAACGTCCTGGATCAAATACCTGACGTTCAACAACGTCGGTTACTTTGATAGAAAGAAGCGACTGATGGCAAAGTACGCAGTTTTTAACCGAGTGATGCCGGATATGGTCTGGTTCCTCAGTTTGCTCCAGCGTAGAGCCTTTATGACCGTGTTGACCACCGGGCCTGTTATTTGACTTTTGCCTCAGGCTTTTGGGATTGGGTTTGTAATCTTCTCTATCACACTCAGGATTTTCCTCATTCTCACTGTCAGCATTTGAGTTTTTGGATGATGAGGGCTTATTGTAACCATCTGTAGACGGTGGCTTGCTGCTATTACGACTATTCATCTTGAGCTTATCAGCAAGCTCCTTGTTTTCATCCTCAAGACTCAAAACCTTCGACTCCAGCTCACCTACAGCAGCGAGAAGCAAGATAATGGCCTGTGTTTCGGGAGTAAACTGAGTCATGAAAACTTCTGGAAAAGGGTTTATATCAAAATGACATAAATTCGCGAAAAATCCAGATTAATCTGAGGAGGCTGAATAGTTACGTTTAAGCTCATGATCCATAAACACACCTTTCATAGCCTTGCTGAAATCATCTTCATTCAAGTTTTTTAATTTTAAATCCCTTTGAGATATATTCATATTTGTAGCATCCTGCATAATGAATAAAATATAAAACAAGGACATATTAATAAGGTGTGCTGCATGCTCCTCTATATTTTTACGTTCAGTTTTTCTTGGTATTATGAATGTAACAATATAGAAAAAATAAGCTGCAATATATGAAAGCGATACACTAACGAAAATATTCCCTAGCTTTGCTCCCCCATCAAAAATTTCAGGGATATCATCCAATATGAATTCGACAAGAAAAATAGTAACTACGGATAAAACTAATGTTATAAACAATAAAATATTTGGGGAGATCTTCTTCATTACTACTCTTTAAAACAAAATATACTTAATATGTAAATATTTTACCAAAGTTCAATGTTGTACTCTATCAGTGTTTGAAAGCTAACGCCAAGCGCGCGAGCTTGCGAGCGTCCCGCGACCGAAGGGAGCATAGTGGTGCGCCTTGTTATGTGGCGGTATCAATCATAATTAATAACGCTCAGAAGAAATGATAGGATTACCATAACCTCGTATCGAGCCAGCCGCTGTTTCTATTGCTGCGAAAGCTTTTTTAGATATTCCAGGCAATTTACTGCCTGTACCATGATCATTTAAGGCGCGTATTGCTTTGAACTGATCCCAGCTTTCATCTTTACCAATTTTTATATTTACTTCTTTTTGCCTTGTTGCTCCAATATTTTTTTTCAGCAATATATATCTGACAATATCATCTTTTTCTTCATCATTTAGATTAAAGACAGATATCTTTTCTTTTATATCTTTTGCAAAACTCTCCATAATAGTTACATCATTCGACAATTTCTCAGTATTTTCATCTTGAACTATACCCATTTTATCAAAATAATAATCTTGGAAATTAAGTGCGAAAAAAGCCAAATAAGATATAGGAATGTCTTTTACTGAGTCATAAACACCTTCTAGGTGTATACCATCTTTACTTTCTTTTATGACGCACCAAGCTAGTGTGCTTCGATTATACTCATACCTAGCTAATTTAAGCTCAGCTCTAATTGTAAGGCATTTGATGTCAGCACCACTAACATTTAGAGATGTTTTCTCTCCAAGATTTATTTCACCATCCCTACTTTCAATGAGAAATAAATTATCATCAAAATTTTTAGCTTTTTTAATATAATTGATTTCTGAAAATAAAATTTTAAACATAATGTATGATTTTACAGCTTTAAAGTCTCTGTGGTATATAGCTGCCACATAACGCCTGCGTGCGGGGCGCCGAAGGCATCCCAGGCAGCTTGCTGCCGTACACGACGCACTTTTTATACCCGTTCTATCTATATTTTTATCTCACTAAACCAGCTTGCAATGTTCAGTAACAAATTTGGAGGCATACGTCCAAAATCGTCAGAGTGAACTGTCTTGTCCTGAAGCATTTGTCGCTTTTTTTCTTCGCTTGAAAACCCGTATATAATTAGGTTTTTAATGTAAAAAATTGTAAAGAAACAATTCGTCTCTTCTACATCAGTGAGACCACTTTCAGACAGTATCTCATCAATGCTTTTTTCATTGATGTTATTCAGAAGATTAGGTTTTACTGCCCTGATATAACAGACAAAGGCCATCATATATTGATAGTTTGAATAGTATGAAGCCTCTCCAGCCATATTGTGTAGTATGGAGAAATATGAAAGCATTCTTTCAATTTCACGAAACGAAATTGGAAAGTATTTCACAATATCCATAAAAGTTCTTGTGCATTGCTCATTGTTTATTTTTTCATCACCAACAAGCATTTGCGATAACGCATACTTAATGAACTCTGAGTTCGAGTCATAATATTCATCAGACTTTTTAGGAAGCGTTAACCAAAGATTGATAAATTTATGCAGATAATTTGTCGGGTCTATTTCATTGCCATATTTGGTTTTTATGGATTGTTCTAATTGCGTCCTGTTTGTTATAAGTAGAAAAGTAATCCCTTTTACTGAGAACAAATGTTTAACTTGTTCCAAGAGCTCTAAAGCAAAGTCTGGTCTACAACGGTCAAGTTCATCAATAATGAAAACAATGGGGTTATCTGGGCTTATTTCATCTGAAAGTGTCTCCAGGTAAGCCTTAAAGTTATTAAGAGCTAATTTGTCCTTTTGGATATTTTTAAATTTATCAGAAATGACATCATCAACTTGGTTTGCGATTAGGTTAGAAATCTCTTTTTCTGCTTCATCAATAGCAGTTCCGTCAATAACCCCAGCAGTTACAGTTCTCACACCAATTTTTATTGCACCCCTCATTAGCGATTTTGCTGCCGAGGTTGCTTTTTCTGTAAATTTTTTCTTGTTTTCTTCGTCTTTGTCTTCAAGCAAAGAGTATATTTCTGCTGCAAGAGTTAGGAATGGGTCTTTTTGGAAGTCATTTTCAAATGCGTCAAAGTAAATTGTTTTTAGTGGGACATCTCTATGATGCTCAAGATACCCCCTCCACATTTTTATAAATGTACTTTTTCCTTCTCCCCAGGCTGCATCTAAAGCAAATACAGGATTGTCGTCGGTATTTTGAATAAGGTTTGCTAATCGTTCACCAAATTCACTTCTTTTGAATATATCAATCTCACCCTCAAACCCAGCATCTTCCTGAATTTGGATTGTAGGTAAAACTAGTTTCATAATGTACTCTCAGGTTTGTGATAGGGTATAACAGTGGTTTATGCGGCCTAGATTCGCATAACATGCTATCCATTCTCGCACTTCAATTTTATTAAATATCGAAAATTCAGGCGCTTACAAGCTCGTTCATGCTGTTGGTTGTTTATCAATCAGTTCGTCTTTGCCATTTTTTATATCATTCGTTGAAACACAGGCTGCTTGCTGATATAGGCTACATGCCTTTTATATCAAGCTTTTCAGTTATTCTGGCTAAATTTGCATACGCGAACAATTGGCGATGTATTAAGACACGCTACCGCCCGCCAGCTAATGCCCCCGCTGAAAAACACTGAATGCGTTGTTACAGGGAGTACGTACTTTTCGTCGTCTTGCAAGCGTCCCTGATTACAAAAGACAGGAATTATAACCGGTAGGTCAAATTTTGATATTGATATAAATCGCTATTTAACCCCTCAGGCTATGGTGTTCCTGATCTTGCCAGCATCGGGTTGAATGTATCTGTCAGCGTAAAGGTTCTGTAAATTTCCCTAGGTTTTACTAGGCCTCTTGACAGCCCTCTAGGTTTTGTCTGTTAGCGTTCCCACTCATGGATACAAAAACCATTAAACAGTTTTTTGTAACCGTCGCAGCCGGGCTGGTCGTGGCTGTGATTGTTGCAAAGTACATTAACAAACCAGGAACGAATGATGGGCAATAAACTGAGAGATTGGAAATTTGTTGCAGCGGCTGCCATAGTTGCTGCTCTTACAGTTGCGTATTGAATCGTAATGCAAAACATTAACGGAAAATAAGGGGCTTATGGCTGGAAAGAACCGATATTCTGGCTGGTGTTAGGTCGTTTGTTCGGGTCTACTGTTTTTGTCGGTTTAATTTTTCTTTTCACTCACTATTTCAATGGCACCTAAATAGTCACTGTGCTTTCGAAACACCGCTCGCATGTTCAAAATGCGTTGCCGGGCAACAGGCGTGCGTATTACATTCCATAAAAAACGCAAGCCACCGAATAGGCCTTCATCTTGAAAAATACGGGCAGGTTCTAACAAATGCATAGCTGAGGTTTTGGTATGGTTCACTTGAAAGCCATTGGTTTCAAGCAATGTTTGCCATTCTGATACGGTCAAAGGTCTTGCACCCACATGAATAGCTTGTGATAAGTCCTTGCTGATTTCTTCTTTTTTCTCTTCGCTTATATCATCAGGGCATAAACATAATTCATGGATACCATAACGACCCCTTGGCACAAGAAGCCGGGCGGCTTCCTGGATAATGGCAGATTTTATAGCTGGTAGTTGCATGGTTAGCATGGCTTCGCCATAAACAACGGAAAAGCTATTGTTTGCTAACCCTGTATGCTCGGCACTGCCTACCTTGCATGTTTGCTTAATGCCATCCAGGTATTGCCTAACTTGCAGTGCAGCAGCGTTATCCCTCTCAATAGCGGTATAGGAAGTGGGGTGGTATTGTAAGGTTCTTTTGGCTGTCACTCCCAAGCCAGGTGCAAACTCAAGCACATCATCCGTTGTTTGGATATTGAGGTGGGTTAGCATACTGTCGGTTAATACCAAACCACCGGGGCGTAATACCCGCTTTCCCATTTGGCTTAGCAGCCAGTGCCCTGGCATTTTATGAGGATCAAGGTTGTCGCCGGGGAATGTGCATTCGCTTTTTTCTACCATTATCTAATCCTCCGGGAAGGGAGAGTAGGGCCAGTTGAGTCTAGGCGTTTGCGCTATTGTCTGGTGACCATAATTCAACGGCTGGTGTTGGTGGGGCATTGTTTTCTGTATTGAGAGGCGATTTTTGAAGTTTATGCTCCATGGTGTTTGCGATGGAGTGGGCAAGTTGACAAATTTTATCGGCATTCGGGCCTTTAAAAAGGTTATTCACTGCTCTGGTAAATAAATACAACCAGTGATAAAAATGGTGTGGGGTAAAAGCAGCCTTGTTATTTAGTAAGCGGTGAGTATCAAAGGGTCTACCCTGATAACCATCTTTGCCAAACAGCATTTTGTTCCAAAAGTCAGTCACTTTTTCTACATGCTGTTCGACATTGATGTCGCTGATCACGATAAAATAAAAACCAATAATGGCATCAGGAATAGCTTTTTCATAAAAGCTGCGCACCAATAGCTTAAGATCATTTCTATCGCGGATATCCCGTTGTAACCATGCACCTTTTATATCACAGCGGGGGCAGTTGATCATTTTGCCTATCTGACGTTTGCGCCCCTCACTACTTTGTGTCCACAAGCGATTCTGCCAAGGAGGGTCATGCCGCATATGCTGGCTATGACCACAACGTAGATCAGCCACCCAATGGTTTTCAAGATCCTGATGAAAGCCAACAATGCGTTGTTGTGCCATGATGCCCACTTCATTTAATGACAGGGTAATTATAGAGTATATCTCATAAAGATGTATATTATATACATATTATAGAGGAGAATTTACCTTATAGAAAAGAGCAGGTGATAAAGAATGATTCAAACGGGAAAAATGGTTCCTTTAAAAGTACGTGATTATAGCTGTATTGGTCACTTTGTCCTCTGAAGGAATGCCTGCGCCCTCTATTACCCATTGGTTAAAGGACAGGCGTTACATGTTACAGAGCCCTAACTTTAAGCAACGTAAGTGGATTGCCGGAGCTAAGGTCAAAGGACTCTGTTCTCTAAGTATCTGGAGATGGATACTTAGAACCGCAGTGGTGTGAAGCTGTTATAGTATCCGAGGATAGTGAAGTTGATCGACAAGGACATAAACAAGAGTGTTCTGACCAGTGTCTTTTGTGTGGTCGCGAGTACTTATATCCGTTGGTTTTTCTGGCTAACAATTACGATTCAAATCAAATCATTCCATTTCATAGTTAGTCGGACTTTTATGTTTATGGACATTCAAACTATCAAAATCAGGTAACGCATCATAGGTAGCATCTTGTAGTGGAGTCGTGGAGAGTCTACGATTAATAACATTATTATCCATATCAACAGTAAGACCAGCCACCTCTTCATCTAAATCACTACCAACTTCAGCAAGATCTGGCAATTCATAATCAGGCGTTTGTGGGTTTACTTTGAAATAGCGCATATTACTCCACCCTCCATTTCGCACAAAAAGTCCGCAGAACAACATTGTCACTACCTTTTTCGATTCTTCTAGAACAGGGATCTTACAGAAACCAATAAGTGGGTGAGTAACAATAAAAAAATGTTCTTTCCTACAGATAAAAACAAGGTTTTTTGGTTCTGGACCATTTATTAAAACCCATGTCCCTCTTTGCACTTTAATAGTATTATAAAAATCAGTTATATTTCCAAACCAAAGCTGTGTAAACTCGTCATGAGAGATTTCTAAATTATTAATTAGCTCAGGCAGCTCAGGGATATCTTCAGTAACCCCAGTAACAAGTCCTTCAATCGAATTATGATATTTAATTAACCTATCAGAGTCATTGATGGCAAAATACGCTATTATTTTCTCTACACAAGTATATTTAGGATAGAATCTTGCAATATCTCCCTTTAGTTTTTTGATACTGAAAATAACTTGCTGAAAACCATTTTCGACCAAAACATTAATTCCCTTAACGTTGTTCAAAGGGAAGCTTTTCATGCATTTAATTATTGCTTCTCGATCCAATTTAAACCAATCATTCTCTGGATCTAGTTTTTCTTGTTCCCCATTATCATGTAAATCGACCTCCACATCCACTCTATCTTTCTTTGATGGATTTCCGACATCAGAATTACTTTTATTCGAAAAAAGCTGTTGCAAATTATTTAAACACTGTATACAGAAGCCGTTCATATGTGCAGGTTTACGAGGATTACATGCTTTAGAAATGCATCCTCCTTTATATTCATCAACACCAGACCATGCATAGCCAATAAAGGAAAAAGAGATTAAACCAATTAATAAGTATTTCTTCAAAATAAAGCCCTGAAACTAATTAAAAATAAATTTTATAGTAGCATCTTCAACGACATCCCCCATCAAAAAAAGAGACTGAAAATGAAGAACTTAAGTTCTAAAAAAATGTCTTCCCAAGACTAATGCAACAGCATTATTAAATACCTTATTAATTCGGATCTGTATTGCCATAATATCTAAATAATGAGAATCATATTCTTCAGTCAGAGCGTCAGGGTCTTCTCCAAATCCAGAGGAACTGTCATCAGATTCCCCAGGAAAAGAATCTATAGAAGAATCCGAGCCACTTAATGATTCTCTTAGTTGGTTTTGGCTATCGACGAATGTCATTAATTGATTATATCCTTGGCATTGCCTATAAAATTCTGGTACACCATCATATGGATGAGAGAAAAAAGTAATCAAGGAATCCAAATTAAAGTATTGTTTACATAATTTTTTGGAAGCGAGATCAAAATCTAAAAGAAGCAACTTTTTCCTATTACCATTCAAAAATACAAGTCCTGAAAGCAAGCCTCTACCATCTGGATGTGCAGCTTTAACCAAATAAACTGTCTTACAGTCTTGGCTTTTTCCAAGAACAAGCTGTCCAGAAACAGGTTTACCTTCAATATCAACGTTCCATTTAACAGAGAATTTATCACCATTTATTTCCTCATTTGGAAAAGATATTTTTACATCGAATGCCCATACAGGAAAACACATCAAAAAAAAGTTCATAAGACCTATTTTAAAGAACATAACTAAATCACAGGTGACTATATGGTCAAGTCAGTATAGCTAGAACCTAAGGTTCTAAGGATGAAGGTAAGCTATATCTAAATGAGCTGGACACTAGCCCGGCCTCACTAATCAAACACAATAAAACGATAACATTACTGAATTGAACACCTCTTATCCTTATTAGGCTGACCAGGCGATAATAATGGTCTGTCTGATGCTGTGGGTGAATCTATATCAACTGAAGTACTTCTGGTTGAAAAGCCAGTTTCATTGTCTTGACTTCCTGAATCATCTTCTTCATCTGGTGATAGAGAGATCATTTCAATAGGCTTTGTTGTAGAAAAAACTGGTTGTACAGCGTTGTTACTTTTTTGAGGTCTTTTAAAAGACTTTTGACTTCCTGCTGTTGATCGTGTCCAGCCGAGAACGCTAACGCTCTCTGGTAACATACTTCAGCGGATTGTTTATCATCTGACTCGTTATAGATCTGTCTTACATAAATAAGGGGAGCGCGGTTCGTACTTTCACGGGCATGGCTGCATAGCTCTATGATGGCTTTTTGGCAGAGCTCATCGAGTGATAGCTCATAAGATGCATCAATAATATAGGGTAAGAATTCGCGTAATGAGTTTGGATTGTCACACTGTAACTTACGAATATGTACTATAAGGTTGGCTGAAGCCTGCTTAGAACCGTATAAATGAGAGAGTACAGTAAGCTTCATCCCACAGGCTGTGTCCAACTTAAAATCAGATTTTTCCTTCATCAGGAGTTGTCCTGCTTCATTAAGCGCACCAGGATCAAAGTAGGTCGCTGCTTGCATAACATGGTCGATTAGTAGTTTGCGTCTCGTTGTATACATTGATGTGACAAGATAGGTATAACCTTGATAAATAGACTGTAGAATCAGATCAGGTATATCTTCTTGCTTAGTACAAGTTCTATTATCAATTTTCAGCTTTGCCAGTAATAAACTGGTTAAGGGGTGTCGATCACTACGTTCCAGAATTGATTGAGCTTTCTCAAAGCAAATCTCTTTTGAATCTTCCTCACTGGTCTCCACTCCAAGCCAGTAATAACACTCTGCTAAACGCATCAATACTCGCGCAGATATATCACGTAGTTCTTCGTATTTAAAGATGGCAGCTTTCAAATGCTCAATTGCTTTCTTTGTATCTCGTTCCTTTCCATAAGGGGGATAGACATACAGCCAGTATCCATGGAAATGCCAGTCAGCTGATAATTATTCCCATTGTTTCTCAGCAGCTTGATACTGATCATAAGCAAGTCTTAACAGGTTACCTTTATTTCGGGGTAGACATCGTTGGCCTGGGATAGCCGGCATGATAAATGCGTTCATATGCAGTGCTGGTGCAAAATAAGGACTTTCAGGATTATCAACATCCTCTGAGAGTGCTTTGTTTATTTCATCGATAGGTTCAGTATTAAGAAAATCAGGCTTATCCAATAAACTCTCCATCGGTAATTCTCTTAATAATCTAATAGGACGAATATTGTTCGTTTTGTTAACAAGCGAACCTACGCTGTAATATAAATTACAGGCAGTGATGTAATCACCAGTGGTTTTTTCAGATACGAAGATTGTTACTAATAACACTATTCCTATTATTGATATAAGTGGATTATTACTCTTTCGAAAGCAGTGCATTGACATTAATAGACCTTTAGTGCCTCTGTCATGTCGATCAGTGGGTGAGGTTTAGTATCTATCTCGTATTCACTATAATAGTTGCTTTAAGTAAGATGATCAGTGTCCAGGGCTATTCTTAATGAGACAAATGGCCAGCAAGGCTGTTGTTAGTGCTCTCTGAATATAAATTCTTGAATAACCTTGTTATGAAATTCTTCTGACCTTGAAAAGCAAATTGCCTGTTGTGTTAACTGATATGAGGTATTAAAAATTGACGACAAACTGTTGTGATTTACCATCTTAATCTGAAAGATCATTTTTCAAATGATTATTAATTCGTTTTATTAGGTAGATTACCCCTGGGTATTTTTTAATCGAACTCACGTCACTAATGAAAACGAGTACCAATTCTCCCAGATACACTTAGAAAACCACGCGTGTTTTGCCTTATATACTTATCACCTTTATGGCCTGTAGCAATGGTTGAATTTATTTTCAGAGGATAATAAGTCATAGAGCCTCATAAAAAGCGGTTTACCTAAAGGTATGGCTGATGGCATAAGGACAATCAGTTTCTGCTGAGGCTTTACAGTAGAGGATGAGAAAAACAAATAATAAGAGAGAATATACAATGAAGTGTTTCATCGACTGTCATTGCCATGTGTTCAATATAGTGGATGTCCCTGCTTATTTGACTCTAATGGATAAACTGCAAATGAGCACCATAGAGAGACTCCAAGTTGCTATCGCGGCATTCATACATGTGGCAGATGGAAAATTACCCAAAAGCGAGTTAGAAAAGCATAAAGAATTTATACAGTTTTTTGAAAGCAGTATCGAAAATAATATCCAGATGTTAGTTGGTCAGATACGAACCTACCTAACAGAGTGTGCGAGCCAGCCTGATACCACTGATATATTAATCACGCCTTTGCTGATGGATTTTGATATTCTTCTCAAGGATAAATATCCTAAACAGGTGGAAAGAAAGCCATCCATTCGGGAGCAGTATGACCGTATTGTCACCGCTATCGCATCGCCGGTCATTCAAACTATACCCCATATTAAAGTTTGCCCTTTTATTGGGCTGGATCTGAGAAAATTACAGACAACGGATAAAGATCGTTTAACCGGTTTCAAGACTTTCTGGGAGCAAAACAATACATTGGCTACTGATAATACTATCCTGAATAGAAAGAGTACTCCCGCCGAACTAGGCGGGTGGTGAATTTCGTTCAGCTCGTTAGGGCTGATCTTGGTTTCTGATATATTCGGTTATAACTTCTAGTGGCGCACCTCCACAACTACCAGCAAAGTACGACCTTGACCACAAAACCGGCTTTCGATACGCACCTGCGATATCACAAAACTCCTGCCTTAACCGTCTGGATGAAACAGCTTTCAGGCTGTTTATCAGTTTCGCAATAGCTGGCGTGTTGGGCGAGAACTCAACTAAAAGATGAACGTGATCGGCTTCCCCATTGCAATCTGTTAACTCTGCTTCAAAGTTTCCGCATATCTCAGAAAATATTTCTCTCAATCTAGCTAGGTGCAACTCGCCAAGCACTTTCTTTCTGTACTTTGTCACAAAAACAATGTGGCAGTGCAAAGTATAAGCACTGTGTCGGCCTTTCTTTATTTCCTGCATACTAATACTTGATATTCCATTTTATACCCTGTAATTTAAGTACAAAAGACTAACACACTGATTACATAAATGAAGATTCTCAAAGCATATAAATTCAGACTGGAGGCGACACCAGAGCAGCATGTGAGACTCATGCAGCTTTGCGGCACAGCTCGCTTTGTCTGGAATAAAGCATTGAGCATCTGCAATGAAAAGTGGGAGTCTGGTGAAAAAATCCCGTCCTCATACACAATGGCTAAGTGGCTGCCAGTCTGGAAGAAAGACGAAGAAACCAGCTTTCTTGCTCAGGGTAATGCGGTTGCTTTGCAGCAAAAACTAATGGATTTGGGCGGTGCATGGAAAAAACACTTTGATGATCTGGCAAAGCTCAAAGCTGGAAAAATCAAAGAGGTTAAGTTTGAAAAGCCATGTTTCAAGCAGCGCAACAAAGATCACCATAATTCAATTCGCATCATGCAGTTTTCAAAGTACTGCAAGGTCGAAAATCGCAGAGTAAAACTGCCAAGCAAGTTAGGTTGGGTGAAATTCCGCAAGTCTCGCAACATAGAAGGCGAGATAAAGAATTGCACCATTACCCGTAAATCAGGCCATTGGTTTATCAGCTTTCAAACCGAGCAAGAATTACCCACTCCGGTTCACCCTTCTGAAAAAGCGGTTGGTCTGGATATGGGCGTTGCCAAGTTTGTCACGCTGTCCAGTGGTGAGCAGTACAAACCGCTTAATGCTTTCAGGAAACATGAGAAGCAGCTTGCCAGAGAACAAAGAAAACTCTCCCGCAAAGTAAAATTCTCTGAAAACTGGAAGAGGCAAAAGCAGCGTATTAGCCGCACTCACAGCAAAATAGCCAGTTGTCGGGCTGATTACCTTCACAAAACCTCAACCGAAATCAGCAAAAATCACGCAATGATAGTGATTGAGAATCTGAAGGTATCCAATATGTCGAAGTCTGCAAAAGGCACTGCTGAGAAACACGGTAAAAACGTGAAGGCTAAGTCTGGACTTAACAAATCCATTCTCGATCAGGGATGGTATGAGTTCAGGCGGCAGCTTGAGTATAAGCAGGGCTGGCTAAGTGGTGAAGTAGTTGCTGTTAATCCGGCATACACTAGCCAAACCTGTAGTGCTTGTGGTCATACTGACAAAGCAAGCAGAAAGACTCAGGCAAAATTCGAGTGTGTAGCTTGTGGTCATTCTGAGAATGCAGATATTCAGGCTGCAAAAAATATACTAGCGTTGGGACACAGCGTTTTAGCCTGTGGAGAGGGTTCGTTAGAACCTTTGAAGAAGCAGGAACTTCAGCGAAATCGTGAGAAAGTAGCTGCCTAGTAATAGGAATCCTCCAGCGAAATTAGCTGGAGGAGGATGTCAAAGATAGTCTAACCTCAGGTAAGTTATTAGGTATCAAGCTCTATCCTCCGCTTGGCTTTAACCCATCCCCGGTACCTCTGCCACCACAATACGAAGATTTTTACCAATGGTGTTGTGACCAGGATATTCCATTAACTGTCCACTGCCAGAAGGGATCGTTTTCTACTGGGCAAGATCAGCAGCAGATTAATGACAATACGACCCCTGCTAACTGGGAAATATTGCTTAACTCCTATGACTTGGGCTCTCTCCGCATCAATTTTGCTCATTTTGGTGGAGAGGATGGACTCGATGATATGATTGAGCGGTTTAATTCAATAGATGAAAATAGCTGGACTTACAGGATCATCAAACTACTGAAAAAATATCCAAATACTTATGCTGATATTTCTGCTTATGATTACTCTAAAAAGAAACACCAGAAGACCCTGGTAAAAATATTTGAGATGGATGACAAAGGTAATTTTGACAGTGAAGGCAGCTACCCATTAGTGGATAAACTATTGTGGGGGTCTGATGTACCTATGGTTATTTCTGATGAGTCTTATTGCCAGAAAGAAGAAGAAAAACAGAGAGAGTCACACTATAAATTTTATATTGAGTCTTTTATCAAGACGATTTATTCATCAGACACATTATCATCTCAGCAGAAAGAATTTATCATCGGAAATCTAACGGAACGGAACCCTAAACGTTTTTTAAGAATCATATAGATTAGAGATTGTGGGTATGAGTGATTGTATTTGACGAAGAATATTTGAACGCAGCTGGGGGGGGCGGATATGCCCCCCGCAATAATCTTGACATCTTAAACTATTTTTTTGTTGGAGCCTTGGTCGGTGCTGATTCTCCTTTAAGTAAACCCGTCATGCTTTTAAAAAGTCGCTTATCATCCATGATAAAAAACAGTCCGCCTCTGCCATTTTGACTGCTTTTCGCCTTACTTTTGAGTAAAGAGCCTTGCTGGTTCATATCACCAAAAATAGAGTACGTTTTACCGTGACTGGTGGAAACGCCCAATTTTGCATGGTTATATTTTGCTCCCGCTCCTCCTGTTAATCCCAACGTACCGACAGACTTCCATGTGCCCGTTGTGGCGATATCGACGGCACCCGGTTTGCCCAGAGATTTATCCCAACAGCCAGGTGTTGGTTGTTTTTTGGTTGTAGAATAAATTTTTGGATGTGCCCACCAGGAGGCAACTCGCAGATCAACACCACCGAGCTGGGCGGATACTAATTGCCAGGGCGGAACATGCAGATACGATGGTTTTGATATTAAGCGGGTGCCATTGCTTAGTTGCTCGTTTAGACACTCTTTACCTTTTTGTTTTTTCCCTAAACATTTCACTAATGTCCGTATATGGGCAGGTCCGCCATTATTGACCAGTACGGGATTGTCTGGATCAGTCAACACACTGGCGTTATGAAGAGCGGATAAAACAGTAGCGACATCATTGCCTTTTAATTTTAAGGCAAAAAAATGCTGGCTCACTTCAATATCATCATCCTGAACAAAGCCCAGTGTATTACCGTCTTTAAGTCGAGGGTGTTTTTTATTACCTGCACCGGGCCAGGAAGGGGTGCTGACCTGAAGAACAAAACCTTCGCCCTTATTATTCCATGCCAATACACCTTTGGAATGTCCCCAGGGCGAGGCGCCAGAACGAACGGGGTGACCATAAAACTGATCATTCCATAACACAAAAAATGGCGGGTTGGGTGTTAGGTAAATCTGTCCAAAGGTTGCACCCAGTGGGTCACTGATGCTTGAGCCAATAATATCTTTGCCTTTTCCCAGCTGAAGGGTTGGTTGAGCTGAGCTGGCGAAAGCATAGTGTCGACTAAATTTACCACTGTTCTCATCATAAGCTGGGCGCTTGATTCCGGGTGCATCAAATATCCCTTTTTTACAAAATCCACCCACATCACCTGGCATTTCCTGTGCGTTAAATTTGAAGGCAAATAACCAATCGACGGGTTTATTTTTACCAAGTAGCGGTGATAAATCACACTTTACAGAGGATCGGGGTGACGACGTCCTGGCCATTGTTTTTCCTTCCTATGGATAATGATGGTTTTTTAAAAGTATATGGCCATTTTAAAATGGGTAGCAATCAAATGATTAAGGAGGGAAGTGGCAATGAGAACTTCAAGTAAAGGGAGAGGTTTTTAGGTCATGAGTAAACTGCATGAATTGGGATAATAAACCTCTGTTTGGTGTCAAAGTGGTGTATCATAGAGCGGAAATATGAAAAAGGAGAGTACATTATGGCCAAAAAGCGGAAAATAAAGCGGCGGGATACAGCAGCACAAGAGCTTTGGAGTCCGAAATACCGACTTAGGGTGTGTCGGGACAAGACAAAGTATCACCGCAAAGAAAAGCATACAAAGGGCCGCTATGATAGCGGTTCTTTTTTTATAGTTCGTCTTCTAAATGTTAATCTAAAGGTCAATGTTACAGCTTGTGGGTATACTGCATAGCTTGATATTTCAAATTTATAACTCCTATTAAGGCTACGTTCATTTATATTTGCTACTTTCTCCTGCAAAACAATAGCCAATATCGTTTCCAACAAGACATTAAGAATGAAAAAATATTTTATTGCAATTTCTGCTGCTTTAGTTTCAGCTACTACTCAAGCTCAGTGCCTGGTTCCTGAGAGTCTTGCAGGTAAAACATTTATTAATGTTGCAGATAGTCATTACTCCAGAGGAATCGTCTGGAATACTCCAGGCTTTGAACCTGATGTCCATTGACCTTTTTCCAGTGATACAGTCCTGGGACTTGTCTCATACAGCGGTTTCATAAATCCTGTCTGATGGTTTTTAATCGTCTTCAGAGTTTTTGACGCAGCTGTACCAGGTGTCACCGGTCTGCCTTGAAACGTTGGCTCAAAATGCCCCCAGGCTAAAGCACTTCACTCAATCTGTCTCACTTGAAAATAGTCTGTTTTTAGTCAAGAGCCCTCTGTCCCTTATCGCATATGGCAAGAAAAAGGCTTACAGGCTAGATATGACGACTCTGTAAAGGGTCAAGTGTAGTCAGAGGGTGACTGAGGTTGATGAATCTTGCCAACGACCCTGTGGTGCTTACCGGACCCAGTAACAGGTTGACTGTTACCAGCGCCGCAGAGTAGCTATACAGTGTCTTATCGATGAACACTGTCATGCAACACTCAAGGATGGAAGATCCAACAAGGTATAAGCTTCTAATGGCCGCCTCATCGAACATATCGTTTTGGTTGGATAATTTTCAGCGGTGATAGGAAGCGATTAACGCTATCAGAGAAAGAGTAATAGACTGTCGACTTCTGAAAAAGCTCTTAGTACATGTTGATGATTTTGGCTCGACTTATTCACCAGAAGCTCAATCTGATAGAAATATTGTGGAAGGTTGCACCGAGCAGTATGAATGGGGCTGAGTACTTACTGACAATCATGAACTTCAAGGAATCCCTGAGCAAGAGGTCAAACGTGTATTTTTAGCTAATTGGTCAAGATTTTACTGACTTGCTGTCAATGCGTAAGTCCTAATTAAGAATGAAAAAATATTTTATTGCAATTTCTGCTGCTTTAGTTTCAGCTACTACTCAAGCTCAGTGCCTGGTTTCCTGAGAGTCTTGCAGGTAAAACATTTATTAATGTTGCAGATAGTCATTACTCTCCACAGAACCCCAATGCAGGAACTTTGATGAAATTGGAGTTTGGTGAAGAAGAATATACAAACAGAATTTTAACAAAAAATATTACTGTCGAAGGGCATTACCGTTATCAAAAACTATCAGAAACAGTTGGTTTGGTCATCGCAACAGAAGGATTTGGTGGGCAGGAAACAAAATACACATTATTG
Organism: Endozoicomonadaceae bacterium; assembly: GCA_965224475.1. GTDB lineage: Bacteria > Pseudomonadota > Gammaproteobacteria > Pseudomonadales > Endozoicomonadaceae > Endonucleibacter. Next base: position 186,669 of record CBDCZK010000014.1, read on the forward strand.
TTAAATTGCTTGTCTGATAATGCAGGTACTGCTATTTATACCCAAACTCAGGGAGCCATTAAACCCGACAATCGTCAAAATACAGTAAAGTATACAATTGATACGCCTGTTCAGTGATATAAATGGGTTTGCTTAATAAAGATAGAAAAAAACAAATCAAAATAATTATTAATTAAAATAATAAATGGTAAAAATTTATCACAATTATTTCATTGATTTAGTTTATTTTCTGTTAGTTCATCATTAAAGAAATAAGGGCTCAAGCCTGTACTGGAATAACCAGATTGACAGCAGTTAGCATTGCTGAGCCCATACAAAACTTCCATTTTATTTTAAATAGCGTGATTTTTGTTTGATTTTTTCAACAAGCTTTTTGCCTTTAGCCGATAGAGTCAGTTTAAAATAGCGACCATCGTCTTCATGTTGTGCTTTTTTAATTAACCCCAGCCCCGGACGATCATGGCGGCCTTCACCTAAGCGCTTAACACTGACGGCGATATCGCTGGGTGTTCCACACTGCAATTTGTCAGCATTGACTAAATCTGTAATGGTTTCTCCTGGATTTTCAGCCACAACCAGAAGAATTTGCCATTGTATGACAGTAAGAGGGTATTCCTGCATAAGTTGAGTTAGTTTTATAAGACCTTTAAGAGTCATGGGCCGCTTACCTTATATCTTTGGAATTTAATGGAAGCTGTGAGCTATTGCCGTCGTTTACTGTATAGTAAATAGACTTCCAGGCTACGCTGCACAACAGGTTTAGCTACTGCTGTACTAGAATAAATATTAGACAGTTTTATACTGTTATGGCAAATTTTCAACATAAGCTTTTTTATAATCTGGTAGTTTGTAACAGCTTTGTTACCAAACGAAACAAAAATACTCAAAAGAAATGGCTTAAAATGCTGTGTTAAGGTATTTTCGATATAAGATATTTATAATTACACAGATTTATATATATTCGCATAATATAGATTATGTTAAATAAATAATTGATTATCCACGGCCCCCTTAGAATCTATTGCAATACAGAGTCTATGAAAATAATCTCGTTCAACGTTAATGGTATTCGCGCCAGACTCCACCAACTACAATCTGTTATTGAAAAGTATCAGCCAGACATTATTGGTCTTCAGGAGACCAAAGTCACTGATGAAGATTTTCCATTAAATGCTATCAGGGACTTAGGTTATCATGTGAACTTCCATGGACAGAAAACCCATTATGGCGTTGCTCTTCTAAGTCTTGAAAAACCTGAATTTATACAAAAAGGTTTCAAGAGTGATGAGGATGATGCCCAGAAGCGCTTGATTGTTGGTGATTTTAAGCTAAAAAATGGCGAAACATTACGGGTTATCAACGGTTATTTCCCGCAGGGTGAAAATCAGGAGCACCAGGTTAAATATCCAGCTAAACGAAAGTTTTTCAATGATTTACAAACATATTTAGTGGATGATTGTTCCCCTTCCGACTTTGTCGCAGTAATTGGGGACTTTAATGTTGCTCCAACAGACCAGGATATCGGTATTGGTGATAATAATGCCAAGCGTTGGCTTCGGACAAGAAAATGTAGCTTTTTGCCAGAAGAAAGGGATTGGTTCAGTAGACTGCTTTCATGGGGGTTAGTGGACAGTTATAGACAGCATGCATCAAATACTGAGCTGGCTTGTTTTAGCTGGTTTGATTACAGAAGCCGGGGTTTTGAGCAAGATCCAAAACGAGGCCTTCGAATAGATGGTATTTTGGCATCAAAATCACTTAATGAACGGTGTCAATCCGTTGTAGTTGATTATGATATTCGGGCAATGGAAAAACCATCCGATCATGCACCAGTTGTTGGCACTTTTTCTTTAGGTTGAGACTGAAATAAATATAGGCCTGTACATATGTACAGGCCATAAATAGGCTGTATGGCAGAGATTGTTTCTGCCTGTTTTTGTCGAGCGTTTCTCAGCCCCTACTCTGAGAAACAGGGTTATTGTATTGAATGTTTTTCAAACAGCTATTGATATAGATCAATATTCCGCTAGGTAAAGTTCGCATGAATAATGCGCAAAGCTCGATTATTGAAACAAATAATACCTATTTTTAAGCCATTGTTTTGTTAGTGTTATCTGCTTTCTCATAAAATAGTGATTTTATGGTATCTCCCTTAAATATGAATAATGATTTGATCGATATTGGTGTAAACCTGACCAGTACATCATTTGATAATGATCGAGATGACGTTGTGCAACGTGCGCTTGATGCTGGTGTCAAAGCAATGATTCTTACTGGTACGTCGATGGAGGAGTCAAAACAAGCGTTGATATATGCAAAAACATATCCGTTTTGCTTTTCCACTGCTGGTGTTCATCCACATGATGCCAAAGACTTTCTGGAAAGTGATTATCTTGATTTAAAGTTACTTGCTGGAGAAAAGAAAGTTGTTGCTATAGGCGAGACCGGTCTTGATTTTAACAGAGACTTTTCCCCTAGAGATGTTCAGGAATCGGTTTTTGAACGTCAGATTGAGTTATCTATAGAAACAGAAATGCCGCTATTTTGTCATGAACGTGATGCATCAACACGTTTTGCAGAAATGGTAAAGGCATACCGAGACGACATCAAAGAACTAGTGATTCACTGTTTTACTGCAGATAAAAAAGCGTTATACAGCTACCTTGATTTAGATCTTCATATAGGAATAACGGGTTGGGTGTGCGATGAACGTAGAGGGACTCACCTCCATCCCCTACTTTCTGATATTCCTTCAAATCGCCTTATGATAGAGACCGATGCGCCTTATCTGCTCCCAAGGACTTTAGGAAAGAAACCGAAGAACAGAAGAAATGAACCAGCATATTTAACAGAAGTGCTTAATACAGTGGCTCAACATACAGGAAAAAGTGCCCAGCAAGTGGCTGAAGAAACAACCGCAACAGCCAAGGCTTTTTTTAATCTGGATCTAGGTGAACAATAATATCAGCATTGGGCATTTTGTTTAAGACAGCCATCTTGGCATTATAGCCAATAGTGTGAGCTGCTTTTAGACTCTGTTTTCCGTCTAAATCCAAATGCATTTGGATGAATTGTACAGAACCCGACACACGGGTTCTTATTTCATGTACGCCCTTAACGCCTTGGATTGATAAAACTATCTGTTCGATCTCAACCTGTTTTTCTGGGGGTAAAGACTGATCCATCAGATTTTGGATGGCTTCCCATGCCAGTTTTCTGACGCTATAGATCATGTATATGGAAATAATAATCGCGAGACTGTTGTCTAGCTGGTAGTAACCCATATTGGAACCAATAAGGGCGGCAATGACAGCACCATTGGTTAGCAAATCGACTTTATAATGCAGCGCATCAGCCTTTATTGCTGCTGAATTGGTCTTTTTTATGACGTAGTTTTGTATCGATAATAAGATTAATGTGGCAATTATCGATATAAGCATCACAAAGATGCCCACTTTTTCATTTCCTACAGTAGAGTGGCCTGCTGCTAGTCGATCCAAGGCGTTCAGTAGTAAAACAATTGCTGAACCTGCAATAAAAGCTGATTGCGCGAGAACAGCTAATTGTTCTGCTTTACCATGGCCAAAATGATGGTCCTCGTCGGCGGGTGTAATAGCGATTTTGATTGCTACCATGGTTATTATTGAGGCAGCAATATCCATTGCTGAGTCCAGTAATGTAGCCAGCAAGCTGAGAGACCCTGTCATGAACCAGGCACCCAATTTAGCAGCTATCAATAAGCCAGCAGTAGCAACCGATGCTTTTGTTGCTATTTTTAATAGTCTGTGATGTTCGCTGTTTATTGGAGTATTATTCATATAACTGGTTGATTTTATATGGATATTTTAAGCATAGAATTCTTTTCTAAAGAACGTGTGTGATGATCTTTAGTATATTCTTGATTTTGCATACTTATATGATTGGATAAACCCATTATTTACTTGCCACAAGTATTAATCAAGTTCTTGTAACCACTCAACAAGCCGGAGTTCTGTGAAAGGCCAATTGAGCTCTTCACCCTTTTTTGGCTTTATCAGCACGGGAATGCGTGTGCCGTATTGAGATACCAGTGATTCTGACTCTGCTATGTCGATAGTTTCTACGTTATAAGAGAGCTGATTAATATGACTATCGAGCATTTTTGCTGCCAATTCACACAAATGGCAGCCCTCTGTGGTATAAAAATAAAGCTTTTTCATAAGAAATCATCCTTTTCAGACATTTGATTCTATATTTGTCATATAATTTTTAATACAGCCTCTAAGCAGCATTATAAGGACAGGCGGACCCATTCAGTCATGGATTTCACATTTTTTAATCAGTTAATACTTATTTTGGCGCTTTCGGTCGTTACCATTGCGCTGTTCAAGCGCTTTAATCTCCCGGAAAGCCTGGGTTATATCTGTGTTGGCATTATATTGGGGCCTACTACCTCTGGCTTTATCTCCGATGACTTTGATATCAGCTTACTGGCCGAAATTGGTGTAGTGTTCCTTTTATTTACACTTGGTCTTGAGTTCTCATTAAACAGCATAAAAACCATGAAGAAGGAGGTTTTTGGACTAGGTGGACTCCAGGTATTGCTCAGTACAGCTGGTATTTTTGCGCTTTTACTGGCTATAAGCTACACCATCGTAGAGTCATTAATTATTTCTGCAGCCCTTGCACTCTCTTCTACAGCCATCGTATCGAAGGAGCTGACCCAAAGGAATGAAATACGTTCAAGACAAGGACAGCTGGCTATCGGTGTTCTTCTATTTCAGGATATAGCGGCCGTTCTATTTTTGATCTTGATCCCTACTATTGCTGATGGTCAGGGTAAATCCATTATCTCCTCACTTACACTGACTCTGGTTAAAGGTCTCTGCTTTGTTATGACAATGCTGGCTGCTGGTAAATGGTTGCTGCCTAAGATTTTCCATGAAGTCGCCAGAGCACGCTCTGAAGAGCTCTTCGTCCTTACAGCGCTTATGACAGCACTAATGGCTGCCTGGATTGCCCACTCTTTAGGGCTTTCAATGGCATTGGGAGGCTTTGTTGCTGGCATGATGCTTGGTGAGAGCACTTATAAACACCAGGTAGAAGCCGATATCCGGCCATTCAGGGATATATTGCTGGGGTTATTCTTTGTCTCTGTTGGCTTGATGCTCGATGTTAATATTCTGAAGCAGTATTGGCCTATGATTTTATTGGCTACTGTGGGTCTGGTGCTATTCAAATTCATCGTTGTACTTGTGATTGCAACGACTTCAGGTGAAGACAAAAGCATTTCATTTAAAACCGCTCTCTCGCTTTGTCAGGGGGGGGAATTCTGTTTTGCATTAATAGCCCTTGCCTCTCACTATGGCCAAACAGGGGGAGAGTTAGCCTCAATGGTTTTGGCTGTTACTATTCTGTCAATGGTCATAGCTCCCTTATTGATTCGTAATGGACATACCCTGACAGCCTGGGCGGTTCCAAAACCGGCAAGCCAGACAAAAAATAAAAATCGTGATGAGGAAATACGCAAACAGACGGCGCATATTCAACATCATACCCTGATTTGTGGTTATGGGAGGGTTGGACAAACTATTAGTCGCTTTCTGGCACAGGAAGGTAAAACGTTTGTTGCCCTTGATGAAGACCCTTTACATGTTCAGGAGGCAGGTCAAGCGGGAGATCCAGTTTTTTATGGCGACTGTCGCCGAATAGAACTACTTGAGGCTGTTGGGCTTGAGCGGGCCAGCCAGGTTGTAATCTGCATTGATCAAACAAAAGCGGCCTTACAAACAGTTAAAGCGATCCGCAGCAAGGTATTGAGTGTACCCATATTGGTCAGGACTCGGCATTACCACCAGGCAGAAGCATTGAAGCAGGCTGGTGCTACGGTAGTTATTCCAGAAGTCCTTGAGTCCAGCCTACTAATTGTTAAACATGTCATGCTCATGCTGGGTTTTCAGCCAGATCTTGTACGTAGCCGTATCAAGCAAGCCAGAGAGCAGCGTTATGAAATCTTGAGTGGCTACTACCCAGGACTCAGTGATTACCTGATGAGCAGTGAGGGGTCTGAGCATCGGCATGCTGTGACCATTACGGATAAATGTGAACTTAAAGGCTGTACCGTTGGTGCTCTTTCACTGGATGAGTATCAGGTTTCAGTAGTGGAAGTCAGGCGTGATAATAAAGTGCTAACCCCCCATAAAGGTATTGTGTTTCAATCAGGTGATATCATCATTCTGAGTGGTAGCAGCAGTGGTATTGCTCAGGTTGAAAACCTTTTTAATTAACCTGTGCTCAAGATGCTGGCAGATAGATGTCTGCCAGATTTCTTTCGCTTAACTGTACCTCAAAAAACTTCCTTTAAGTTGTATTTATAGGCATGCTAATTCCATTCAAACTTTATATTTAAAGAACAATGGCAAAACCAAATAATGATAAATCGGGTGATAGCGCTCAAATTATAAATATTATTCAGAGCGTGCTTGCTGCCGCATTT
>CBDCZK010000015.1:0-84516 GCA_965224475.1 Endozoicomonadaceae bacterium
ATAGTCATTTCGCCACATACCCTTTGAATTTCGTTCAAAATTTGTCATAACATAAGGCCCCTTTTTTTTAAATTCTCTTTTTTGAACATCATATCTTACATATTGCGACCCATCATTATCATTTTCTTTTACTGCTATAAGTTTATTCTTACCAGGCATTGCAGTTCCTCCATAGTATGTTTCATTTTTAGCAGGGAAATGCATTACGCCAAATATAGGGATACCTGTCTTACCAGTAACTTCAGCAATCCCAAGCAATATTGCATAAGTATCTGAATTTGGAATTCCATAATAACCATAGGTGCCATCACAAGGGTCACAGACAAAGTATAATTTCTTTTCAGCTTCATCTTCATCTCCACTTTCAGTCCCACTTGTTGTCGGAGTCGCAGTTGGCGTATGTCCTGTATGCTCTTCTGAAAGAAAGTAGTAACCTTTGAAGTTCCTAATTAACACATCTTTAATAAAACTATGTACTTCTACCTCTTCTGGAATGCCAATAGTTCCATCTGATTTTAAATCCGGGTCTTTCATTTCAGGATTATTTTTCATATCTTCTTCTATTTTTTTTCGTCGCTTAATAGCATCACTTCTCAAACTCTTCAGCTTATCCCCAGCTTCTTGAATAGTTGAAACAATATAGTTAACATTACTATGAGTTAAAGCTTTAGCAAAGATATTTTTTTCAGGAGTCAAAAACCCAACAAAAAAAGCCATACAATATAAAGCAAAGCATTTCTTCATAATCATAATATAGAACCACCGTTTATTAAAAAACACTGCACAAAAGCATCCTATAAAGCAGTTCCTATAGCCACTACGCTTTAGCCGACACAAAAAACAACTTTAATCAATCAAAAAACATCAAACCACCTATTTACAGAGAGCAACCTTATATTTATAGCAACCAACCAACCATAATGCTGTCATTTTTTATAAAAAAACAAACTAAAAAAACATAGACTATGAAACAAATAAAATAACTCTTCGTTTCACGTAGAAAAAAGCTGATAGTAAGAATAAAACAACCAGAAATTCAGGCCTACAGAAGAAACACCCAAAATACTTACTATAAAAAATGCTAACAAATCGAACATGCATGTCTAAAATTTCATTACAACGGTGAGTGGTTCCACTATAGTAATAATGACTAATTCCTAATCAAAACAAACATCACTCTTTAATAACTATCTCTTCTTCCGTAGCTCTTCCAGGTTTCTACAATATCTGTGCTCAGATGCTATGAAAAATAAACGGTCAGATTTCATCGAAGGATCTCAACCCAATTATTACCCTACAGAAAACAACCAAAAGCTATCTTACTTGCTCACTGCGTACATAATGATGATGCTTTGCACTATTTTTCCTATCAAGTATCTCCATGCAAGGAAGGATTTCTACCTCCATGGAGGAAGGTTTCATTCTTTTGATTAATTGGCCACATAAATAGAGACATTTATCGGGTAATTTAAGGTGCTCATTTCGTCCAACCACAGGATGGGTTCTCATATGTTTACTGAGCCATTCCTCTTGAATTCTACGGTATTCCTCTTCATTATTCCCAAGCCATTCGTCTGGATATCGGGTATCACCGGGTTGATAACACTTCTTACAGATCGGACAAAATATCACGGCTTTCTTTAAATCTTTATGGAATTCCTCCTCATGATGTACTGGATCAGCACAGGCCCTTCGCTCAACACCACACTCAAAACAAATTTTAGCAATATTGTGTTGAGCTCTATGCTTGCCGTATGATTCATAATCATCGACTTCACTATTACAAAACTCACATGATTTGTTTTTCTTTACAATTAAGGACCGGGTTGCAAGCCCCTTTAAAGATTTTGGAGAATGGTATGTTTTTTCATCTCCCGCATAAAAAATATTACACTGACATGGTTGGTTGAAAGTACCATGTTTTTTACGACAAACATGACCATTCCAGTCCTCAAATGAATCGCCTTTAAAACGTCTTGGAATTTTCACCTTCATCAAACACTCACGATAGTCATAATGAACAGTTGCTATATCATCCAGTTGAGTTCTATCATTCTTATCATGTTTATGAATTTTAATATTGGCACCTTGTTTTCCTCTTATACGCTCTAAATCAAAAATCAAGTCAACACCAAATGTCCCCTCCAATAGATCCTTCAATATATTTCTGCATAAACCTTCAAACTCACTCTCCTTGATATTATTTCGCTCACTAAAAAAACACCCTATACAATCGCTATTACTAGAATTCAAGGAACCACCACATAATTCAGAGTGGGACAATAAATACAAGACAAACATTTTATAACTTGAAAACAATATATATTCTTCATAAAAAAATTCATCTTCCTCAAAACCTATTAAGTGAGTCAATGCTTCTATTAACATTTCACGCCGATGACTTTCTTTTATTAACATATTTACGATAACACCTGACATATGAAGTGCATCAAAAAAAGCGGTTTGGCCAAGAGTATCTAACAAGTGTGACGTAATAATACGAAGATTTTCAGAAACACATCCATCTTCAACATCATCCACAATAGACCTCTCCAACAACTGTTTAATATTAAAATCGCCTTCTTTTCCACATTGATAAAACCATGTTATTTCAACGATCAACATCTCCAATAACACTTGTATTTGCCTTCCTGTTAATTGATTATTTATGATTCGCTGTAATACAATCTTTGCTTTTTCCTTATACATATTCGAACAATTCGTATATTTCTCTTTCTGTATTGTGACAAGAAAAGCCATCAATTCAATAACTCTAAGCTTATCAAGCATGGGTTCTTCTTTATCTTTATCTTTATCTTTATCTTTATCTTCTGCATCTCTAACACTTACTACATAAGGTACTTTATTTTCTTTTCCAGCTATAAATTTCCCATATTTTCTTCTTGGCACATTTTTTTTTATAGATCTTTTTCTCGCATGAAAAGGTTTAAAACTTTGAGAAGGAATCATTTGATTAGGTTTAACAGCACTTAAATCTGTATGAACTGCTAGAATTTTTTTTGGTTTTGATACTCGGCGGGGTCTTTTAGCCGCCGGTTCAGGATCTAAATCGTCATCCTCCTCTAAATCTTTCTCCTGAACTTCATTACCAAAGACCTTCCACCATGGCAAACCACAATACATATTTCTTTCCACCTCTTTATTTTCACAAATAATTGAAACAATGATAGCCACATCATCTGAATTCTCAGATAAAAATTCTTTAAATGACAGTTCCAAAACAGCAACCCTTTCACCTTCATATTCTTTTTTACAATCACTCCCACAATCACTCCCCCAATCACTCCCACAATCACTCCCCCAATCACTCCCACAATCACTCTCACCATCACACTTATCTACCATTCCAACTAGGCTATATAGCTTTACAGTAGGCTCACCTGTCAGCTTCAGCTCTTGATTTAAATTAAAACCAAGAATCGCCAAATGCCGTTTTTCATTTTTAATATAAACATCTGAATCATAGCAACCATTAAGCCAAAATATATCTCGAATATAATAAGAGAGCATGGCTCCGCTTTGCCAACTTAAGATTTTACCCAAAATATTTTCATGAATAAGCCATTGGTTTTTTTCTCGATAAGACCTTACACTATTTAAAAAAAGCTTATATTCATCAAAAGTAACAGAGCCACCCTCTATATTACTAGATGGTCTTGAATTTTTACTTTCAAATTTAGCAATATCTGAAAATGTTTCCAAAAAACGAACTCCCCGCATTACTTTTGAAATAACTTCCTCGGCTCCTCTCCAATGATCCAATCTAGCTACAACTCTATTTTTTCGAAGATATCCCGATACCACATCAGTAATAGATGCTAAGGTTTCTGCATCAAAACTTTCAACAACCATATTTCTCACAGTTGTCTCATTCACAACTTCCATGTTGTTATCACTATTAGCTTCAGCAGGGCAATTGCATCAATCCAAAACGATAGAGCAAAGTAACTTTGTTAGGTGTTTATGATCCCAACCTGCTAGTTTTCTGTGGCTCTTGATACTGCGATCGCCCTTGTTGGCCTTGATAGCGTTCAGTGCTATCCGCCTCAGGATAGAGAAGTTCTCTGCCCCATTGCCTGTTTTGATCTGACAAGCATCCTCTGAAAATGCAACATCAAGCACCCAGTGTAGATTATTCTCCACAGACCAGTGGTTTCGACTGATTTCCAGCATATCCTTCGCTGCCATTGAACGGCTCATGATATAAAAACGCAGCGCAGTAGTTACTTTACCATTGATTTGCCTGTCACTTTGTACGACAGCTACTTGCTTTAGTCCCGGCCAGTCTTTTGCCGTTTCCAAGTTAGAAAGATCGCTTATCACCCAACAACAGCGGGTTTCTACACGACCGTGGCCTTTTTCACGAGACTGCATATAATCATGCAGCTCTGGCTGGTGTTCTGCTGCGGTAAACAAAGCCTCTATGCCTTTATAGAGCTTTTTCTGATTGCCTTTGACTGCAAGAATGTAATCTGCACCCTGTTCAACGCACTGCTTTGCTACTTTCTTCTGGCAGCCCATAGCATCCAGTGTGACAAGGCAGCCTTTCAGCTCCAGAGCTTTGAGCAGTTTAGGTATTGCTGTAATTTCATTGGACTTTTGGTCGACACGCTCTTGCCCAAGCACCAAGCCAAGCTTAACACTCCAGGCACTGACTAGAAGCACTGGTTTTTTGCCTTTTGCTCTGGAGCCCTTAATGACCTTTCCATCAATCGCAAGGTGTTGGCTGCCTGATATTTCAGTCAGTGTTTGCTTGATCCAGCCAGTAAAACAGGTTTCAAAAGCTACGGGGTCAAGCAAGCAGAAGACCCTGCGAAAGGTGTATTTAGAGGGTATGCCGGCGGGTAGCTCTAGAAATGTTTTGAACCAGTCTTCTTTACAGCGACCAAAGTCCTCAATGTCTTGCCACTCATCAGCTCCACATATAACAGCACATACGGCAATAATAAGAATATCAAGCAGGTTATGGTCACACATACCTGGCCGACGGGGATCAGGTACTTTAGCCAAAAACTGCGACAAAGGTTGATACTGTACGGCTTCCATGCAAATTGACTACTCTGGTAATTTACAGAGCAGTCTCTCTCAGGTCGTCAGATTGATGCAATTGCCCTGTTAGCTTCAGCGATTTGATCCTGCACATTATCAGGAATATAGTCATGGGGTTTATCACCTCTTTCAACTCTCATTTCCGTAATCAAACAAAGAGCCAAATAAACCATAAACTCCAAAAGCTTTTTTCTTTTTTCTACATCTTTGGGTTGACCTCCAGTATATTGAGGCTGCCTATATTCTTGAAGTAAAGTAACTGCTCTTACTACATTCTCAGGACCAAAATCAGTTAGAGAGATATTTTTATCTTCAAAAAATTCAAACAAACGGTCAAGTTCATGAGAAAACAGTGGTGCGCCTTCAGCATGAGCAGCCATTTCAATCACTGCACTTATTTGTTGCAAATATGCAACTTGATTTATATCAGTCTTTGAACTTTGTAGATAATCTTTAAAAGAGAGAGTTGCGAAATCTTGCTCACAAATAGGAGCTTTTTCTCTTTTAGAATACCATTCAAGAGCTGGCCCATGTATAAACATTTTAGCCACTGGATAACAAAACTGGAAAACTGATTTACAAAGTAGCTTAAACATAATATCCCATGCTACATTATCATCTGGTCCATTTAAAATATTATAATTTTCAAACACCCTTCCCTTGTAAATAGCTGCAGGAGGTGAAAGATCTGTTAAATAAAGCTGATCATCTTTACATACAAAATTTTTAGTATTGGCATCTAAACTTATTTCTAGACCAGGTATGGCCATGTGAACTTTATATATAGGCTCAATAACTTCTAACAATATTTTTCTATAGGTTTTAACAATCTCTTTTATATCACCTTTTTTAAGATTATTTTCTATACGTTTATGTAAAAACTGTTCTTCCTCCACCTTCTCTTGCCTATCAACTACCATGTATCTCTTAAGACAACCCTCATCAACAGGAAATGGAACAATTTCACTCCTATACGGTACAAGTTTCACTCCTGCTGCCAAATGCACTGCTTTATAGAACTCAGATTGTACTAGCAGAAAACACTGTTCATTATAGTCAGTAGGTAATGCGCCTTTGTAAATAGGTTTATAAACCATTTTACCTCTACCAGTAGTAAACATACACCCCGTCGCTTGCCCTATTTCTTTAACTAAAGTTTCTAATGATTGAATAGGATCTGGACAAAATGCATCACAAGTCCAACCACCACCAAGGAAACAATCTGGATTTTTCATTAACAAATAGGTCATTTTTTCTAACAAAGCTATAGGCAGCCATTCAGTGTAGCCAGCTTTTAATTCTTTTAAAGATCTATTACAGTAACTTTCTAATATAGTATCAATTTCAAAAACTAATTCTTCATCTTCAAAAATTGGTAATCTACCCTTTTGAGACAAAACAACTACATCTTTATTATTCCACTCAGACTTAACGTTATTGCTAGCATCATCTTCATCTTTCCAGGCGAATTCTACAGCATTTATTGTATCATCTCCTATATTAAACCTATGATTAGAATCAACCCAAACAATTTGCATATAAGGCTTAGAATTTTTTATAAAAATAACTGGGCTATTATATTTTGATGGTACTAATTCCTTCATAGGTACAACAGGACTGTGTGGTGATGATGGACTAGTAGGCAAGGGACTTTCAACATTGAAATCAAATTGATGCTCAGTTTGGAGGTCAGGTGTTTTTGGCACCACATCGTACCTAGCTTTAGAGAGATCTATTACCCACCCCTCACCATGCAATTTTTTCATTCGATAGTTAACTCCTTTACCCATTATTTTTTTGAGCCTATCAATTGTTATTTCATTATGATCAATAAAACAGTCGTCCTCTTTTAATTCTCGACTCTTAATATCAGGAAAAGAAGGTTCTTTATTTTCCTCTTGCAATCCTGGAAAACATTCAGATTCTTTTAGCTGACTGGCCACATAATCCAAATAATTACCCTGATAAGATACAGCAGCTGGTAGATTGATAAAACATAAAAATATGCCTCGTCAGTAAAATCTGTGGGTCATTTGCGGCTCAGGTAGCTTACCCAGTGCGTGATATAAAGCTATTTCCGCGCACTTGTAGGTTCTAAAACCGTAAGCTTTTCTCGTAGTCACTTTTACCTTGGTGTTTAAGCCTTCGACGATTCCGCTAGAATAAGCCTTTTTTGCCTTAAACCAGTTCAAGATTAAGGGCTGGTGCCGTCGAACCGTTTTGGCTACTTTCTTCAAGGGTTCTATTTTTGACCGCATCACTCTTGTACACCAACGATCCAGATATTTCCCTGCCCAGAAGGGAGAAACGTATTCCCAGAACGTCTGAAACTCTTCTTTGAGCAGATAAGCCCGAACACTCTTCAAGTTGTATTGCAAAACCGTACTCAGCTTTATCTCTTCTTTTTCCGTCAGGTTCTCCTTACGTTTGAGCAAACACCAACGGGCCTTTTTCAGTACTGGTTCATAACCATCAGCCTGAAGCTGCTTGTGTTCAGAGGCCCTGACTTCATCAATCGCTTTATTCAACATGGCGACAATGTGAAAACGATCAAGTATGTGCAACGCTTGGCTGGCAAACTCTGCAATGGCTTTCAGGTACGGCTTCCACATGTCAGAGCAAACATACTCCAGCCGCTGGTTTCTTTCTGAGCCAAAGAACAGAAAGAAACGGCGAATAGTCACTTCAGTGCGGTCTTCTCCAACCCATAATAGCCGGGTCAGTCCCCGGTCAATCTGGTAAATCACTGTCAGGTATTTATGACCAATTTGATAAGCGACCTCATCGACGCCAATCGCCTTTATGTTATCCATGGACCGATGAGCCTTACCCCACTTAACCACATACTCAACCGCCTGAAATACTTTTTCCCATGATGTATGAAAAGTAAAAGCCACTTCTTTCCAAGAAAGCTTTCTGGCCCAAAATGCCAAAAACTGCATATAGGCTGTGGTGAGTTCCTTTTTACCTTCTGCCCATGGAACCTGTTCAACCTTCACACCGCAAGTCTTACAGTTAACCCGGCGCATTCTGTAGAGAAGGAAGACTCTAATACCCCATAATGGGATAAACTCAAAACGACGCTCTTTCAGGTGGTCGTAGCCAGCCGCTGGTTTTTGGCAACCTGAGCACAGCGCATGACCATTCTGACGCGGAACGATAGTGACATTGAATACCTCAGCACCTTGATAGTGGGCCAGCTTTACCTCTTGATAAACAAATGACTTGAGTTTGTGGACTTTATTGAGGATAGTTTTAATCAGCATCAGCGGTCGCTTTTGTTGTTTTTCTGTCCTTCAACAAAAAACTATCAAAAGTTGGCTGCTGGTGCATTTACTCCAAAATCACTCATTTTTACCCACAGTTATCCCTGAAGAGCCAAAAATATATAAAGATAAAACTTTAAGGCTCTATTCCCAAATCTATTATAAAGCATATGTATAAAAAAAAGATTAACAACCTGATAAAAGCCTCTATCATATTAGGCATTGTCACCGACAAGTATATATAAACATTTCAGCTCATCAACTAAAACATAAGATCAATACAGGGCTTATTAAAAACACCAAACCCAGTCAACACATCCACATAAAAGTAAAATTACTTTTCACTCTATCTAAAAAACTAAAGACTATAAAAACTTTTTTCACCATAAAACAAAGGTATTTTTTATTTAAAATTAATATCACTAAACAAACTAACAACTCTTTCCAAAGACTCTATATCATAATTTTCACACATACCTAATATTTCATCTGGATACCGTCCATACCGCTTATCATTCTTTATACCTCTCACCAAGCTTACAATACCATCAATATCACCTATATCCAGCATCTTCTTAATATCAACAACCAGCTCCACCATTAAAAAAGCATCGCCCTTATTTAGTTTTTTATTTTCAAAGGCATTATATATATCATCACCACTTCTATTATAATCAACACACCTAAGAATCGCTTCAACCAATTCATTACAATCAACCTTTTCATCACAAAATACACAAAAAAACCTCTTAAGCATACTTTCATTTTTTTCGCCTTCACTACAAATTGCTATCATTCTTTTTCCCATAACACCCAGACAACAATCCTTTTCATCTAATTCATTCAATAATTCCAAATCAGGAAATAAAACAATAATCGATCGGCTATCAAGCTTACTCATAATTTCATTAAATTTATTATAATGTTTCACAACAAAACCAAAATCACTTAAAGACTGATACAAATAAGTATTACTTCCTACATTCCCGACGAAAAGAATATTTTCTTTATTACCTGTATCATTGTTCATATAACAATTATACCTTTTTCCCTCTTCACCCAAATCATGATAACCAACTGCTGGATGATATGGCAGACTAAAATTAAAACAACTTCCCTTACCAGGAGTGCTTTTGACATTCAAATCACCAGACATAGCTTTTACTAACTTATGGCTAATTGCCAAGCCAAGTCCTGCACCTCCTAACTTCCTTCCAGCCTCTAACTGTGAGAATGATAAAAACAACTTATCTTGGTCTTTTTCAGATATACCTATACCTGTATCCCGAATATAAAAATGAATCAATCCTTCTTTTAACTCAACAGACAGAGATACAAAACCATCACGAGTAAATTTCACAGCATTATTTATAAGGTTAATTAAAACTTGTTGTATCTTTAACTTATCACCAATAAGATAGTTAGGCACGTCGTTCTTTACATTAAAAACGAGCCTCAACCCTTTTTCCCTAACCATATTCTCAACTATAGCAACAACATTATCAATAATGGTTCTTAGACTAAACGACTTTTCTTCTACATCAATATCGACTGTTTCAGTTTTAGCAAAGTCTAAAATATTATTTATTAATTTCAACAAGTGTCTTCCACAACCTTCAATTGATCTTACTTTCATTTTGTACTGTTCTGAAAGACTTTGATCATTAACAAGAACCTGAGAATAACCCAAAATACCATTTAAAGGGGTTCTTAATTCATGACTCATATTAGAGAGAAACAATGTTTTTGCACAATCTGAACGTTCTGCTTTTTCTTTTGCAGCAAGCAGCTCACCTTCTATTATTTTCCTTTCAGATATATCTCGCACTACTACTGAAACCAAAAAATCACGACCTGTTTCAATTACACTGCTAGCTATTTCTATAGGAAAAACATCTCCACTTTTTTTCAATCCAAAACTCTGGAAACCTTCGAGACAGTGATTATCCAAAAATTTAGAATCCAAAGGTTTAAGCAGTGAAATATCATTTCTTTTTGAATAGTCAAACACTAAAGAAAATGGCATATTAACAAGCTCTTCAGATGAGTAACCAAAAAGTTCTACTACTTTTTTATTGATTAAACTAATAACCCCATCTCTATTTGTTATAAATACAGCATCTGGGGCAGAGGCTATTAGAGCTTTAAATTTCTGAGTATCAACTACTCTTTTCGTAACATCGTTAGCAATACCTTCAATTGAGTTTTGCCTTGGCTTTATCCCTGGCATTAAACAGAAAAACAATTCAATACAGCGAGTAGAACCATCTTTGTGACACATTTCAACCTCAAATGCATCTTGTAGTCTACCCGTAAAAACCTTGTTCAAATTATTAATAAAGACATTCTTAACAGAAGTGCTCGTCAAATATTTACTAAACTTTCCTTTAAAAAAACCCCTATCAAATCCCAAAACTGTTTTAACAGAAGGGCTAATATGAATAATATTACCAACACAGTCCAAATTAAAATAGAAATATCTACCTTGCAACTGGTTTGCCAGAAAACTTATATTATTAATTCTTGCCTCATATAGAGCTTTGTCTCTATCATCAATACACGCTATAAGTTGATCAAAGCTAACCTTTAAACTAACAACTTCGTTTTTATATTCTTTAAAACTTGCTGTTGGCTCAAGACTTTGAACGTATGAATTCATACTATTTTTCAGCCTTTTCAATGGCCCTGCAATCAGTCCAGCAACAAACCAAAGAGTCATAATTGCAACAAAAACAGCTAGAACACTTAACATCACACAAACAAGAAATTGATCATATATTGGTTTCAATATATCTCTTTCTCTCATATATGCTGTCAACATCCAGTTTGCTGAATTTATGGGTATGGCCGAGCACCACAACTTTACTCCCCTATTAGAAAACCTGAAATGAATAATTTCACCATCTAATGCTACACGGTCATGTACATCTAAAAAAATATTATTTGGTATATCATAATCAACTTTTTTAATTCGATTTTTTAAGATAAAATCAAAAAAACTCCTATTATCAATATCATCATAAGTCAAGAAGCAACTGGCACCTTCAATCGGCTCCATTTTTAAAACTTGCTCACTCAACCTTCTGTAATACCTTGCAGAATGTCCTTTCGTATATATGGTTATGCCTTCCCTGTCACGAAGAGTAAAGTATTTACTAAAGTGAAGCCTTGTGTCCTTGTTGTCATGCTCACGATCATCTCCTTGGGAAATACGTTCCCAACTACCAACAGAAAAACTCATTTCCTTTCCTAAAGAGTGATATGAGCAAAAGACATCTCCATCAATATCTATATGGATAACTACATTTTGTTTTGGAGAAAATAAGGGGATCAATAAACTAGAGCGAAAAACATTAAAGTCTTTAGTTACTGGGTCAGTAATCCATTTTATTTCGCTATTTTTATTATCCAAAACTTCTTTCAACTTTCCTTCGATATATGCTGAAACACTATGGTGTTTTTTTTTGTTAAAACTACTACCATCAAAATCCCAATAATTATTTCTAGAGTTAGAACTAGTGTTTGCATTATAAAAACCAACGCCTAAAATTGCTTTTCTTTGATTCTGACTCATAAGCGCTAACAAATGATTAAGTACATATTCTTCATCTACATTTACATTTACATTTACATTCTTATAATCTCTCATAGACTGATTCAATGATCGACCAATTAATAATAGTTCTCTATAATTAGTATCAATGACAGCACTCACATACAAAGCTTCCTGGATATGTCGCTCTCGCACCTCAGATGAGACTGAATAGTATGAAAAATAAATACACACAAGAGTCACAAGCAAATAGAATAGTATGGCAGGCACTAACACTGCCAGCATGATTTTTTGCCGTATAGACGACAGTAAAAGCGCAAAAAAGTACTTAAACACGCTCAACCAAAATCAATAAGTTAACTGACCTCCGGCATAGCCGGAGGCTTATAGGGTTACGCCCTCTAAGGGCTTTCATTGCGCCCAAGGGCGCTTACCAATCAAAATCATGTTGATCTCTACTTCTATCATTCTTTTCTTGATCGCGGATATATCCCCGCACTACATCTTCATCAAGCCCAACTGTTGATACAAAGTAACCTCTTGCCCAGAAATGCTCACCGCTAAAGTTTCGCTGCCGACCTTTAAAGTTTTTCGCAATCTCTATTGCGCACTTACCCTTCAAGTAGCCAACAACACGTGATACTGGATATTTTGGCGGGATACTGACGCACATATGAACATGATCAGGCATCAAATGTCCTTCCAATATTTTGCAGCCCTTCCTTCTGGCAAGCTCATGAAAAATCTCTCCAAGAAATCTGCGAAGGTTCCCATATATCACCTTCCTTCTTTTCTTCGGAATAAAAACAATATGATACTTACAATCCCAACGGGTATGAGCCAAACTCTTGTAATCTCGCATAGGTTTTTCCTTCAATTTTCTTGGTCGAAAGCTGAAGGTTAGCTACTGACGCTACGGTCAAACCTATGTGAGTCACCCCGGCATAGCCGGGGGTTTATCAATGTTAGTTAACTGACCTCCGGCATAGCCGGAGGCTTATAGGGTTACGCCCTCTAAGGGCTTTCATTGCGCCCAAGGGCGCTTACCAATCAAAATCATGTTGATCTCTACTTCTATCATTCTTTTCTTGATCGCGGATATATCCCCGCACTACATCTTCATCAAGCCCAACTGTTGATACAAAGTAACCTCTTGCCCAGAAATGCTCACCGCTAAAGTTTCGCTGCCGACCTTTAAAGTTTTTCGCAATCTCTATTGCGCACTTACCCTTCAAGTAGCCAACAACACGTGATACTGGATATTTTGGCGGGATACTGACGCACATATGAACATGATCAGGCATCAAATGTCCTTCCAATATTTTGCAGCCCTTCCTTCTGGCAAGCTCATGAAAAATCTCTCCAAGAAATCTGCGAAGGTTCCCATATATCACCTTCCTTCTTTTCTTCGGAATAAAAACAATATGATACTTACAATCCCAACGGGTATGAGCCAAACTCTTGTAATCTCGCATAGGTTTTTCCTTCAATTTTCTTGGTCGAAAGCTGAAGGTTAGCTACTGACGCTACGGTCAAACCTATGTGAGTCACCCCGGCATAGCCGGGGGTTTATCAATGTTAATTAGCTACAACAAGGTATAAACAATGAGAAATCACTATAACCATATAGACTATACCCCAAAAAAGCTTACTTCTTAGAACACAAACTAATTAGCCCGAATCAGTATAGTCAAATGTTTAGATCACCGCGAATAGTAAAAACATCAAAAATAATCTATTAACAACCCAATACTTTAAACTGCATACAATACTTCAAATTTATGAGTATGTATTCAATCCGCACTCCCTTTCACTTTAAAACCATTACATCTAACCATGTCTACCTCTATTAGACTTCTTCTTTAAATAATTAACATCAGTTATTTATATTCATCATTTATACAAATCTAGATATTTTTTTAAAAATAAAGTTAACAAGAATAAGAGCACCGCCTAAGCCATCGGACAAGATGTAGCCTAAAAGTATAATGGCTACAGTATAAATATACTTAATTTTTGATAAGGTACTCCAAGGAAAAGTCACTGATAGCAAGAACATTTATGAATATGGCCAACATCCTTGCAATAGCAGACCAACTTCATCGCTGGTTGTGGGAAGCGGATTTAAGTACCAAGCCCTGGCCCCACCGTTTTTTACTATGTACGCTACGGATCTGTTATGCAGTGGGGCGGGATCTTGCTAACGGCCAGTTAAGTTTGCGGGCCATGAGCCTGGTATACACCACAATTATTTCTCTAGTGCCTCTTCTCGCACTGAGTTTTTCAGTTTTAAAGGGGTTTGGTGTTCACAACCAAATTGAACCCGCATTGCTCAACTTGCTTGAACCCTTGGGAGATAAACGCTTTGATGTGGTCAATAATATTATTGGCTTTGTTGATAATATCAAAGTAGGTGTTCTCGGAGCTGTGGGCTTGGCGTTATTGCTCTATAGCGTGATTGCCATGATGCAGAAAATCGAAGGTTCGTTTAACTACACCTGGCAAATCCGGCGTGGCCGAACCCTGTCACAGCGGTTTAGTGATTATCTCAGTGTTATCTTAATCGGCCCCCTATTGATTTTTCTTTCTGTCGGGATTACCGCCACAGTCCGAAGCCATGCTGTTGTCGAGTACATTGCCTCACTGCCATTTATGGGCAACTTGATCGCCCTTGCAGGCTTTCTTGTTCCGTGGTTTTTAATGGCAGCAGCATTTGCTTTTATCTACTTCTATATTCCCAATACCCGGGTAAAAATTGGTTCAGCGTTTATTGGTGGGCTGGTTACTGCTATTGCCTGGAAAATGATGGGGTTGATATTTTCAACCTTTATTGCCAGTTCCAGCAACCAAACAGCGATTTACTCAGCCTTTGCTTCCGCCATTGTCTTTATGGTTTGGCTTTACCTGGGTTGGCTCATGCTTTTGGTGGGGGCCAGCATTGCTTTTTACCACCAAAACCCTCAAAACCAGCTTATTCGCAAAGATGAATTTCGCCTGAGCCCTGCACAGGAAGAACGGCTATTACTCACCATCAGTTATTTAGTTGCACAACGTTTTGCGTCAGGTGAACTAGGTTGGAGTGCGAAGGAATTATCCCGGCACTTACACTTACCTTCAGATTTAATAGAAGACTGTTTTGACAAACTGGCAGCGATTGGTTTTCTGGTACGGACAGCAGGCCAGCCACAACGGGGCCAACCTGCGAAGCCTCTGGATCAGCTGATGGTCAATGAAACAACAGGAAAAATTCATCAACTTTGTCCTTTTGGTGCTCGTGGTCTAGAGAATAATGGCAGGGAAGACACCATAGAACGTTATCTCAGTAAAAGAGAAACTCTGCTAAATTCTGAGTTTGGCGATATAAGCTATGAATTGCTGCTTAAACAGGATTCAGGTGATTACTCATAGTCAATAAGTCATTATTGAGAAGTGCTAAAGCTCCGCTTTAATACTTCTCATTTGCTTCGTTCTCGTTAACACGTTTCAGTCGCACTGGTTTTCGTTCCAATAATCCAGCAAATCCCCAGCGTTAATCCAAAAGGTATTAGCCAACCCATACCCTGGCTAAATAGCGGCAACCAGTGCTCCAAGCTGTCAATCATGCTTTCAGGCAACAGATTGGCAGTATTCAAGCCATCCAACAAGGAAAATGAAGCAACAACAGGTAAGGTTGTCTTATAGATACGTCTGGCGTTAGGCATTCTATCACGCAAAAATGCCATTAATACCAAAGCAACCGCAAGGGGATACAGCGCAACTACCGCTGGCGCAGAGATGGCAATTAATTGCGTTAACCCTGCATTAGCAACAATAGCTGAGGCCAGCATGATACCTGTTAATGTCAGGGAGTAGTTCAATTTAAACTCACTGCTGAAGTAGTTGGCACAGGATGAACCAACACCAATGGCTGTGGTCAGGCAAGCCAAAGAGATAACTGTCGCTAAAACCAGCTTGCCTGGTAAACCAAATAGAGCTGCTACATACAAGGCAAGAATTTGCCCACCATTACTTGCACCCTCTGCAATGCCATGACTTGTAGCACCCAAATACATCAACATCAAATAAACCAGCCCAAGCCCCGTAGCTGCAATAACCCCTGCGTAAACTGAATAGCGAGCCATGGCTTTAGAGTCAGTTACACCGAGTTGACGTATTGACTGGCCAATAACACCACCAAAACCTAAGGCAGCAATACAGTCCATAGTCATATAGCCTTGAACCAACCCTTCAGAAAAAGGTGCAGTAAGATAATTATTTACCGGTGCTTCAATCGCTGATAGTGGATGAGACAGCGTACCCCAGGCAATGATGCATAGCAGAATGAGCAGTGCAGGTGTCATCCAGCGCCCTACGGTTTTAATCAATGCACCGGGTTTAAATGCTAGCAGTAACGCCAGGCTATAAAAAATGGCGCTATAAAGTGCCAAATGCCAACCTTCCGGTTTTTCCAGGAAAGGGATAATACCCATTTCATAGGCAACAACAGCCACTCTTGGAATAACCAGTGCTGGCCCAAAAGCAATAAACAGAGTAAGCCAAAACAGAGAACTCCAACGCTTGGGTAGCAATTCAGTCATCCTCTGTGAACCACCAACCAACGCCATAGAGACCAGTGCTAAAAGTGGTAGACCTACCGCAGTTAACAGGAAGCCTACAGCAGCAAACAACAACTCATAGCCAGCCTGCTGACCCAACATCGGAGGATAAATAATATTACCAGCCCCTAGAAACAGGGCAAATGTCATAAAACCAAGCGCAATAAGATCTTGTTGTCGCATAATCTGACTCCGTCAATTATAAGGAGCCGGACTTTGGAAAGGAGGGAAGAGAAACAGGTTTTAGCTGTTTGCCGGCCCTTTCCAAAGGACCGGCAACACTGCCTGCCCTAGGAAAAGACCCCAGAGACGACGACAGCCACGACGACACCCATTGCCTGGCTGGCAATGTTCACGGAGAGTTGTTCTGCGTGATCTGGTAAGTGCATCGTTAACAGTAACCTGTATTTACCCTTTTACCTTCTATGAGAGGTATAGGGTTAATGATAAATTTTCACAATCTAGCCTAGATGAATAATTAGCATTTGAATAGTAAGTATTAATACACCCACATCTACAGCGTCTCTGCTAAAACAGCCAAGCTTAATATCAATCCAATGTTAAACCAGCTGCTTTTGTGCGGGAAGTTTTTGCCCTGAATTGAGTCAAACCAATACCTGCCAAAAGAGCAAAACTACCCGGAACAACCCACCCCATACCAAGATCAAACAAGGGCAAATAGCTGTTTAACCAGGATGCAACAGCTACAGGTAACCAACCTGCGGCCATAATGCCATCAATTAAGCCAAAACACAGCGCTGTGGAGCTAAGAATGTAATTTACAGTTTTGGGATCAGCCAACCAGGGGCGAAGCAATGTGGTTACGATAACCGCAATTGTTACGGGATAAAAACTGACAATAACTGGCACCGTGATACCAATCAGTTTTTCAAGCCCGACAGTAGCAACAATGGCAGAACAGGAAAAGATTAAAACTACATAGTGACGATAACGAATTCCAGGCGCCACTTTATGGAAATACTCCGCACCTGCACCCGCCACACCGATACATGTTGTCAAACAAGCCAGCGATATCACAGCAGCTAACATAACCATACCTGCTGGCCCAAATAACTCTGCGACATAGGCCGTGAGAATATGGCCACCATTTTCTGCATTAGGTGCAACACCAGAACTGGTTGCGCCTAAATAGAGCATTGCACTGTATACCGCAACCATACCTGTGGCAGCAAAAACACCGGCAATAGCAGTATATTGGGAGATGCCACGGCTACTGGTTACGCCAAGACCTTTAATAGCAGAGGCCAAAATCCAGCCAAAACCAAGGGCGCCGAGAGCATCCATAGTCAGATAGCCCTGTATTAAACCTTCACTGAACGCTTGTTCCTGGTAATTACCACGAGCGGGCTCTATTGCACTCTGAGGCGCTAACAAAGTGGCAACAGCAATAGTGGTCAAAAGTATCAGCAAAGCAGGCGTCATCCATTTACCTACCGTGGCCACTATTTTTTGCGGATTCAGCGTCAGAACCATACCCACAAATAAAAAGACAAAGGCATAACTGTAAAAGATCAGCGCGTTCTCACCTACGAAAGGGAAAAAGCCCGTTTCGTAAGCAACCATCGCAGCGCGGGGGATAACAAAAGCAGGGCCAATAATAATAAAAAGTACGACCCAGAACAGCTTCTGTATAAATGCAGGGAAGTCCTGCAAAATTTTATCAGGACCACCAATCATTGAAATAGCAATCAAGGCCAGCAAGGTCAGCCCTACATCACCTGCAATAAAACCCAACCCGGCCATAAACGTATTATGGCCCGCCATCTGGCCAATCATAGGGGGGAAAATGACATTACCTGCGCCCAAAAACAGCGAGAAAGTCATCAAGCCAAGGGCGGCAACATTAGTTTTCTTCATCAACGTAACTCTCAAACAATGACTGGAAGCCCTTGAAAGGAACGCTGGCTCTTGGAGGATTCTTGATAAGAAAGACAAACACCACCGACCCCTTCAGAAGGGCCGGTAAGTCTTTTAAAGCATCAGACCACGACCCTATCTTCTAGTAGTAGGACAGTGGATAGTAGCAGAGCAACGGAAACCAGGCCGCGATTATTAGCAGCTGACATGCACTCAGTAATTGTTAACTGTGATGACATGGCGTAATTTCCATTAAAAACACTAGTTTCAGTATGACTGGATAGTAGCCAAAGAAAAAAAAGAATGCAAACCAAAGTCGATAGACTTATTGTACCTTAATAGTTTTCCATTTCTTTTGACATGCTATAACCTCAGGCATACAAGGAAACCCAGACTAATTAACGCCTATCAACAAAATAACAAGAGGATTTGATGGAAAAGGTAAAAGTAACCGTCTACAAATGGGCGGGCTCCTGGGGGCCCTTTAAAATAAAGATTCCCTGTGGGGAGTGTGCTCTAACCAAAGATGTTATTCTTGATACACTGGAAAATGAACTGGCTGGGATACCTGTTGAGCTGGATATGCGTGACTGGCTCTGTGAATGGTGGAAACCACTCCTTAAAGGCGGCTGGCATGCTCCAATTATTATGGTAGAAGACCGTATCATATCCCAGGGAGCAGCCCTGAACAGAGGCGTATTAACGCAAGCTGTAATAGAATATTACAGCAACAAAGCCCCCATAACTGGTAACCATATTTTTGGTAAAGCCAATTGTCCTCACTGCGTTCGCTCTAAAGGCCACCTTGAAGTCGCAGGTATTGATTACCAGTACCACGATATAATTCGCGACCCACGAGCCCTTTACGAGATGCTGGCAAGGGTAAAACCGGTTATTGGTTCAAAAACCCCCATAACAGTTCCCCAGATATGGATTGATGGCGATTATGTGGGAGGTGCGGACGAACTCAGTAAGATTGTAAGCCAAAATGTTGAACCCAACTATGACCGGGGGCGATGTTCTATTTCTCCACCAAGGTCTGACCATATGCCCTCATAAGGCTTTGTCCTACTCCACTTTTTCATATGAGAGAACAGCGGTTGTTAAAAAAACTCAGTATTTTTGTTGATGTACAGAATATTTATTACACAACCCGTCAAGCTTACGGTGCGCACTTTGATTATAATGTGTTCTGGAGTCAGGTAACACAGGGGCGGGAACTTGTTACAGCTAATGCCTACGCCATCGATAAAGGTGATGAGAAGCAACGGCAATTCCAGAATATTCTACGTGCCATTGGCTTTCAGGTTAAATTAAAGCCTTATATTCAGCGTAGCGACGGCTCCAGCAAAGGCGACTGGGATGTTGGCATTACCATTGATATGCTGGAACAGGCTGCTCAATCGGATGTTATTGTGTTGGTGTCTGGTGATGGCGACTTCGATCTTTTAGTGCAAAAGCTGGTACACCACTACAATACTGAAGTTGAGGTTTACGGGGTACCTATGTTTTCAGCGACGTCTCTGATCGACTCGGCATCCAGGTTTGTGCCTATTGAGGAGCATTTACTCAAGCGCAGAAAAACAAGAGTGTAATCTGTTGTTTAGCTTGTAGTAATACTTCCCTTTTTATCGAATAAAACAGAATGGTTAAGCGACACGACAAAACGGATTTGATTGGACAGCTGATGTAAAATCTGACCATTATGAATTCTCTGTACCGTTTTTCCGATTCTCCAAAAATCCTTTTTGAGTTTATTTCATGGCCTCTTGCAAGCCCTTTCAAGTTGAGTTTTCCGTTAGTGCAGAAGTACTGTACAAAAAAATTGTTGACTTGATCGACAATCACAGTGGTTCGATCCAGGGTGATCACACCGCGGGCTCTTTTTCCGTCCCCGTTTCTTCTTTTGGTCGTGTCGAGGGTAACTACTCGATTACAGATTCTGCTATCTGCCTCACTATTACCAAACGTCCACGCCTGCTTGCTTGTGCTGTTATTGAATCCTTTTTCAGAAAAAATCTGCCAAAACTTGAAGCTGCAAACCATTAGCCAACACACCAGAAAATAGTTTTCATCAGCATAACGATAGCGCACTTCGGCAAGCCCCATAGATAGGTCCCTATGGGTCAGATAAGCTATGGTCAGTTTGCCTGCCCATCACCAGGTATTAATTTAGTTCCACCGGGAAGATTATGGCCTCTCTATACTTTTACTACTCATCTATGGACTCAGGCAAAAGCACTTACCTATTACAGGCCGCACATAATTATGAAAGTGCTGGTAAAAAAGTGCTGCTTCTAACCCCATTAGTGGATGATCGCTTTGGTGAGGGGAAAATCACCTCGCGCATTGGCTTACAAAGTGAAGCCATTGCTATCAGTGATTCTGATAATTTGCTGGAGCAAGTAAAGCAGGAATATTCCGAAGGCCGTATATCTTGCCTGATGGTGGATGAAGCCCAATTTCTCACTGATGAGCAAGTATGGCAACTTTCAGATGTAGTTGATTATCTCGGTGTACCCGTGCTCTGCTTTGGCCTTCGAACCGATGCATTTGGCAAGCCCTTTCCTGGCAGTAAAACACTATTAGCAATCTCAGATGAAATGATCGAATTAAAAAGCATCTGCAAAAAGTGTGAGAAAAAAGCCAATATGGTGCTACGCCTGGATGAACACGGCACACCTGTTCGCTCCGGCAGTCAAGTACAAATCGGTGGGAATGACTCTTACCTTTCAGTTTGCAGGAAACACTATAAAGAAATGCTTGAACTTTAATTCAGTTGGCTTAAGCAACGAATTATTCTGGAGGCTCAAACATCAAACAGAGCCTCCCTCCAGGATATTCTATTAATCATCTAGCCTATAAGTTTATATTCACGCCGAGCGCATCAAATACCGGTTTACTGGGATAGCCATCAGCAATCATTTTTTTTGACGATTGAAATTCACTGATCGCCTCACGGGTAGAAGCCCCGATGATGCCATCGGCTTTACCACAGCTAAACCCCATCATGTTGAGCTTACTTTGCAGCGCCATGATATGATTTTTTCCCAATGGAGCTTCTTCTTTAGGTGAAACGCTTAACGGACGATGACCATTCAACCTATCTGCCAGATACCCAACCGAAAGCCCATACAATACCGAGCGATTCCATTTTAAAATCACCTCAAAGTTGTCATAAACCAAAAATGCAGTGCTCTGATGCCCACCAGGGATAAGGAGTGAAGCCGCTATCTGTTTTTCCGGTATTCTGTCATGGAAAACCGTGCGAATACCCAACTGATGCCACTCTTCCAAAGACTTTCGTTTACTTAACCCTGCCAGTTTGTAATCAAAGTTTTTTGGAAGGTAAACCTCTCGCCCCCATTTCCAACCTTTTTGCCAACCAAGCTGTTGCAAAAAGTTTGCAGCAGAAGTCAGTGCATCGGGAATATTTTGCCATAAATCAGGCGTACCACTGCGTTTGTGGGAAACAGCATACCTTAGATAATTGGAGGGTAAAAACTGTGTGTGACCAACAGCTCCAGCCCATGATCCTACAAGTTGCTCGCGCTCAAAACCATACTTATCCATCAGTTCAAGCGCAGCCATTAACTCGGCAGAAAAAAAAGCACTGCGTCGCTTATCACAGGCCAAAGTCACCAGCGAGTCAATCACTTTAAACTGCCCAAGGTTCTGCCCAAAGTTGGACTCCAGCCCCCAAAAAGCAACCAGGGTATGTGGAGGAACACCATAGCGAACTGCAAGCTTATCAAGCAGCGTCCGGTACTGTTTTAAAAATGCCTTACCCCGCTCCAAACGCTCATCTGAAACAGCTCTACCCAAATAACCCGCAAAGGTTCTATTAAATTCTGGTTGATAACGGTCAAGCTCAATGACTTCAGAAAGAAATACCGCTTCACCCAAAGCTGCATCCACCGTCTTTTTTGTGCGACCTGATTGCAGTGCCTGCTGCTCAAGCCTGTTAAGGCACTGCTTGAATTCATCAGGGTTATGAAGCTGGGCAGATAACATAAGCGGCACAAGACTGATAATAGCAACAACAAAGAGCTTTAACATGCACCCGCTCCTCTATCTGATCGAGCCATTGCACAAATCAATAGCTATAAAAAATGCGCTAAGCAAACTGTTCGATCAGATATTCAGGTAATAGACCTACACTCCACCTTCCATAGTAGATCATGATCTAAATTCTGCAGTGAGAAGTGAGTATAGAATTATTCTTATGCTGCTGGGGCAGTTATTTTTGTTTGCGTACTGAGCGATAACTTTGCTTTAACAGTTTCTAACAATTCGTTGGCTTTATCACGGATTCTTGTCAATATGCTCCTTTTTTCAGGTAAAGTCCTACCTTCCACAGATTGTTTTTTTTCAGTTTTGCTATAAGGTCGATCTAGACCAACTCTCTTGGTATCTTGCAGATCTGAGTCAGCAGTATATTTAATAGTGTTCTCTGTTTTTGGCTGTAACTGCGTATAACTGTCTTCTAGCCTTGTTACTTCCGATGTATTTACCTTATAAATATAGTCTCTGTTTAATACTGACTCTATTGATGGTTTAATTGCTGCAGACATCGCCTCTGAAGATCTTAAACTGACAAAATCTTCTCGATCTTCCGATTGCTCATCCTCTTTTAACTGCATAAATTCTTTCAGAATATTTACCAAGTTTTCAAGATCATGCGCAGTAGCCCAAAGCCAATCGTCTCTAGCCACCGGTATCTCATCTACATTGCCAGTGCCTTTACTCAGTCTTTTACTGTTTAGCATCACTCCAGCTACTGGGATTGAATCTGTATTGATTCCTATAGTGATACCAGGCATTTTTTTCTCTTTCTCCGATGTCATTTTTTCCTTCATTTCCACTAAAACTTGCTGAACCTCCTCCATCTTTCTCTTTTGGTTTTC
The DNA here is from genome assembly GCA_965224475.1 of Endozoicomonadaceae bacterium. Taxonomy (GTDB): domain Bacteria; phylum Pseudomonadota; class Gammaproteobacteria; order Pseudomonadales; family Endozoicomonadaceae; genus Endonucleibacter. The sequence goes on from CBDCZK010000015.1 coordinate 23,270, forward strand.
AAACGCCATTGCATTCTGGTGTTGCAATTTCTGTTCTTTATCAACTAATGCAGCTTGCTGCTCTGCCATAAGTTTTGTTCTCATCTCAGCCTGCATCTTCGTATGTTGCTGATTCAAACGCTCCGCTTGAGTCTCGAGTGCTAAACGTTGCTTCTCTTCCAAGGTTTTTCTCAACTCTTCCAGTACGAACTCCTGTCGACGCTTCCATTCGTCTTCTGCCAACCGCTGTGCTTGCTCCAGCTCTTGCTTCTGCTTAATCAGGGCCTCTTCTTTTGCTTTTTCTAACTGTTTATTTTCCCGCTCTTTTGCCGTGATGTCTTCATGTAATGCAGCCAATGCCGTTTCATGCTCCGCCTTCAGTCGCACCTGTTCTGCTTCCCGCGCAGCAGCCAGAGCACCTGTATGTTCTTTTTCCAAATCAGCCTGTTTCTGTCGCAACGCATCTGCCAGTCCGGTGGCATGCACTTCCCTCAGCCGCTGCCGCTCCTCGTCTAATGCTTTAGCCTGTGTAACGTTAAACTCTTCTTCTAATTGCTTCTGCTTCCGCTCCAGCGCTTGAGCCAATGCCGTTTCATGCTCCGCCTTCAGTCGCACCTGTTCTGCTTCCCGCGCAGCAGCCAGAGCACCTGTATGTTCTTTTTCCAAATCAGCCTGTTTCTGTCGCAACGCATCTGCCAATCCGGTGGCATGCACTTTCGCCAACCGCTGCCGTTCCTCTTCCAATGCTTTAGCCTGTGTAACGTTAAACCCTTCTTCTAATTGCTTCTGCTTCCGCTCCAGCGCTTGAGCCAATGCCGTTTCATGCTCCGCCTTCAGTCGCACCTGTTCTGCTTCCCGCGCAGCAGCCAGAGCACCTGTATGTTCTTTTTCCAAATCAGCCTGTTTCTGTCGCAACGCATCTGCCAATCCGGTGGCATGCACTTTCGCCAACCGCTGCCGTTCCTCGTCTAATGCTTTAGCCTGTGCAGCTGAAAACTCTTCCTTTAATTGCTTCTGTTTCCGCTCCAGCGCTTGAGCCAATGCCGTTTCATGCTCCGCCTTCAGTCGCACCTGTTCTGCTTCCCGCGCAGCAGCCAGAGCACCTGTATGTTCTTTTTCCAAATCAGCCTGTTTCTGTCGCAACGCATCTGCCAATCCGGTGGCATGCACTTTCGCCAACCGCTGCCGTTCCTCGTCTAATGCTTTAGCCTGTGTAACGTTAAACCCTTCTTCTAATTGCTTCTGCTTCCGCTCCAGCGCTTGAGCCAATGCCGTTTCATGCTCCGCCTTCAGTCGCACCTGTTCTGCTTCCCGCGCAGCAGCCAGAACACCTGTATGTTCTTTTTCCAAATCAGCCTGTTTCTGTCGCAACGCATCTGCCAGTCCGGTGGCATGCACTTTCGCCAACCGCTGCCGCTCCTCGTCTAATGCTTTAGCCTGTGTAACGTTAAACTCTTCTTCTAATTGCTTCTGCTTCCGCTCCAGCGCTTGAGCCAATGCCGTTTCATGCTCCGCCTTCAGTCGCACCTGTTCTGCTTCCCGCGCAGCAGCCAGAGCACCTGTATGTTCTTTTTCCAAATCAGCCTGTTTCTGTCGCAACGCATCTGCCAATCCGGTGGCATGCACTTTCGCCAACCGCTGCCGTTCCTCGTCTAATGCTTTAGCCTGTGTAACGTTAAACTCTTCTTCTAATTGCTTCTGCTTCCGCTCCAGCGCTTGAGCCAATGCCGTTTCATGCTCCGCCTTCAGTCGCACCTGTTCTGCTTCCCGCGCAGCAGCCAGAGCACCTGTATGTTCTTTTTCCAAATCAGCCTGTTTCTGTCGCAACGCATCTGCCAATCCGGTGGCATGCACTTTCGCCAACCGCTGCCGTTCCTCGTCTAATGCTTTAGCCTGTGCAGCTGAAAACTCTTCCTTTAATTGCTTCTGTTTCCGCTCCAGCGCTTGAGCCAATGCCGTTTCATGCTCCGCCTTCAGTCGCACCTGTTCTGCTTCCCGCGCAGCAGCCAGAGCACCTGTATGTTCTTTTTCCAAATCAGCCTGTTTCTGTCGCAACGCATCTGCCAATCCGGTGGCATGCACTTTCGCCAACCGCTGCCGTTCCTCGTCTAATGCTTTAGCCTGTGCAGCTGAAAACTCTTCCTTTAATTGCTTCTGTTTCCGCTCCAGCGCTTGAGCCAATGCCGTTTCATGCTCCGCCTTCAGTCGCACCTGTTCTGCTTCCCGCGCATCAGCCAGAGCACCTGTATGTTCTTTTTCCAAATCAGCCTGTTTCTGTCGCAACGCATCTGCCAGTCCGGTGGCATGCACTTTCGCCAACCGCTGCCGTTCCTCTTCCAATGCTTTAGCCTGTGTAACGTTAAACCCTTCTTCTAATTGCTTCTGCTTCCGCTCCAGCGCTTGAGCCAATGCCGTTTCATGCTCCGCCTTCAGTCGCACCTGTTCTGCTTCCCGCGCAGCAGCCAGAGCACCTGTATGTTCTTTTTCCAAATCAGCCTGTTTCTGTCGCAACGCATCTGCCAGTCCGGTGGCATGCACTTTCGCCAACCGCTGCCGTTCCTCGTCTAATGCTTTAGCCTGTGCAGCTGAAAACTCTTCCTTTAATTGCTTCTGTTTCCGCTCCAGCGCTTGAGCCAATGCCGTTTCATGCTCCGCCTTCAGTCGCACCTGTTCTGCTTCCCGCGCAGCAGCCAGAGCACCTGTATGTTCTTTTTCCAAATCAGCCTGTTTCTGTCGCAACGCATCTGCCAGTCCGGTGGCATGCACTTCCCTCAGCCGCTGCCGCTCCTCGTCTAATGCTTTAGCCTGTGTAACGTTAAACTCTTCTTCTAATTGCTTCTGCTTCCGCTCCAGCGCTTGAGCCAATGCCGTTTCATGCTCCGCCTTCAGTCGCACCTGTTCTGCTTCCCGCGCAGCAGCCAGAGCACCTGTATGTTCTTTTTCCAAATCAGCCTGTTTCTGTCGCAACGCATCTGCCAGTCCGGTGGCATGCACTTCCCTCAGCCGCTGCCGCTCCTCGTCTAATGCTTTAGCCTGTGTAACGTTAAACTCTTCTTCTAATTGCTTCTGCTTCCGCTCCAGCGCTTGAGCCAATGCCGTTTCATGCTCCGCCTTCAGTCGCACCTGTTCTGCTTCCCGCGCAGCAGCCAGAGCACCTGTATGTTCTTTTTCCAAATCAGCCTGTTTCTGTCGCAACGCATCTGCCAGTCCGGTGGCATGCACTTTCGCCAACCGCTGCCGTTCCTCTTCCAATGCTTTAGCCTGTGCAGCTGAAAACTCTTCCTTTAATTGCTTTTGTTTCCGCTCCAGCGCTTGAGCCAATGCCGTTTCATGCTCCGCCTTCAGTCGCACCTGTTCTGCTTCCCGCGCAGCAGCCAGAGCACCTGTATGTTCTTTTTCCAAATCAGCCTGTTTCTGTCGCAACGCATCTGCCAGTCCGGTGGCATGCACTTTCGCCAACCGCTGCCGTTCCTCTTCCAATGCTTTAGCCTGTGCAGCTGAAAACTCTTCCTTTAATTGCTTCTGTTTCCGCTCCAGCGCTTGAGCCAATGCCGTTTCATGCTCCGCCTTCAATCGCACCTGTTCTGCTTCCCGCGCAGCAGCCAGAGCACCTGTATGTTCTTTTTCCAAATCAGCCTGTTTCTGTCGCAACGCATCTGCCAGTCCGGTGGCATGCACTTTCGCCAACCGCTGCCGTTCCTCTTCCAATGCTTTAGCCTGTGCAGCTGAAAACTCTTCCTTTAATTGCTTCTGTTTCCGCTCCAGCGCTTGAGCCAATGCCGTTTCATGCTCCGCCTTCAGTCGCACCTGTTCTGCTTCCCGCGCAGCAGCCAGAGCACCTGTATGTTCTTTTTCCAAATCAGCCTGTTTCTGTCGCTGGAATGCTTCGGCTCTTCGCTCTAGCTCATCAGCCCTCTCTTTCAGCTGTCTTCGAGACTTTTCCAGTTCATTTTTGTCTGCAACCTGCTCTTCCAATAATTTTTGATTCGCCTTATCCAGTGCCACCAACGTGGCGGTTTCTTCCTTCAATTTGGTAGTCAACGCATCCAGCTGCCCTTGCCTTTCTATCAGCCCACGCTCTTTTTCTCCCACCTGCGAAACAAGCCGCTTATTCTCCTGCCGTAAATCGTCTGCCTCTCGGCCTCGGTCTTCGAAATTGCCTTGTAGCTCTTTAAGCTGTTGCAAAGCAATACTTTCCTTTTTCTTAACCTGGTTGATCTCTTCAGCTTGACTGGCATTGGTTTGGTTCAGCTTCGCCAGTTCCTCTTCTTGCCTCTTGGAAACTGCTTTATTCTTTTCAAGCGCCTGTTGGGCTATTAACAGTTGCTGCTTTTGCTCATCCCCTGCCAACGCCAGTTCTTTCAGACTCTTTTCAAGCCCCACCCGTTGCTGTTGCAATAACTCATACCGCTGCTGTTCTTGCAGGGCAACCGTTTTGGCCTTTTCCAGCGCCTTTCGCTGGTCAGTGTTCTGTGCCTGAAGCCGTTCTATCTCCTGTTTCTGCCGAGTGGATGCGTCAATTGCTCGTTCCAGCTCATTCACCTTCTCTTTGCGCTGCTTATCTGCCTCAGCAAAAGCCTCCTGACCCATTCGCAACTGCCTTTGAGCCTCAGCCAGTTCATCTTTGTCAGCAGCTTGCCTTTCCAATAGTTTTTGATTCGCCTTATCCAGCGTCGCTAGCTTGGTAGTTTCTTCATCCAGCTTGGCTATCAACGCATCCAGCTGCCTCTGCCTTTCTGTCAGCCCACGCTCTTTTTCTCCCACCTGCGTAACAAGCCGCTTATTCTCCTGCCGTAAATCATCTGCCTCTCGGCCTCGGTCTTCGAAATTGCCTTGTAGCTCTTTAAGCTGTTGCAATGCAGTGCTTCCTTTTTCCTTCGCCTGCCTCAGCTCTTCGGATTGACTGGCATAGGCCCGGTCCAGCTTGGTTAGCTTTTCTTTTTGCTCCTTAGAGGCAGCCTCACTTTTTTCAAGCGCCTGCCGGGCTGTGAATAGTTGCTGCTTTTGCTCATCCCCTGCCAACGCCAGCCCTCTAAGATTCTTTTCAGCTTCTCGGGTTTTGTTGACCAGCTCATCTCTCAACTGCTTAACCTGGTCTGCTGCATCCTCCCTGGTCTTCGTGAGTGCTGCCTCGCTGTCCTGCAACTGTTTGCCCAGAACCCCCAACTGGTTTTTACCCGCCTGTACAGCTTTCTCCTGTCGTGCGGTCTGGTCTCTGGCAGCTAACAGCTGCCGATGCAAATCTTGTTTTTCTTCTTGGCTTTTTCTTTCTTGTACCTGCTGCCGGTGTTGCGCTTTATCAAATTCTGCCCGCGCAAGAGTCAACGCCTGTTCTTTTTCTTGCACCAAGGCTGTTTGGCACCTCACCTCATCCTGGTGTGCAGTCAGCTGAGTTTGTAACCGCTCCTGCTCTGTTTTTGCTGACAGCCTGTTTTCCGCCAGCACCTCTTCCAACGTGTTATGTGCCGTTTGCAATTCTACAAGCTGATTCTTTAACCTTTCTTGCTGCGCTGCTCCTTTTTCTTGCTCATCAAAAAGTGCTTGCTGTGCAAATTTTAAATTCTGTTCTAATTGCTTAATATCTGGAATTTCTCTCTCTGCTTGCTTAAGTTTTTTCAGCAAATTTATATTTATCTTTTGCGCCTCCTCAAATTTTTGCTGCGTAGATTTTAAGTCATCTAATTCTTCGTTCATCTCAGTCAGCGTCGTCACCTGCCCGTTATTTTCATCTTCCAATTTAGTGATTTTTTCCATTGCCTGTTCCAATGCACACTGCAGGTCCATTTTTTCTCTGTTTACAGCAACAAACCGATTTTTTAATTGTGAAATAATATCGTCATCACCACCGGTATTATTTTCAATTGAGTAGCCCTCCCAATTCGAATCATCACAATACACATCCAGTGTTAAATCCCAGTCTTGCCCTACACCATCATTTTCAACACTAGAGTATCCATCAGCAGTATCAGCATGAATGCTTTTGAAACTAGGATTTATTCGAGAAAAACTTGCTTGGTTTACCCTTCTCTCATCATCAAAATCCCCAACAACACTGGACAATCTCATTTGAAAATCTTCAACCTCAGCTCGAACACCAGCCATTTCAGCTTCTTTTGAACTATTTTCTTTAATTAAATCTATTTTCTCCCCCCGTAAATCTATTACTTTCTTTCTTTCGTCTTGCAGTTGAGCTACTAATACTTGCCGTTCTTTTTCATCTCTCTCAACTTTACTAGCATGAGTCTCTACTGCTTCACCTAACATTTTATTGATTTCTTCAACCCCCACTCTCTGACCTTGCTCTTCTTTTAAAGAAAACTGTAGCCTTTTTAAATCAGATTCCATTAAATCTCTCTCGCCAGCAAGCTCCCTTAATCTTTTAGTCTGCCCCTCATTTTCATCAGTAAGCTGCTCACACTTCAACTCAAACTCTTGTAATTCAAGCTTAAGTTTCTCATTTTCTTCGCCTCTTCGCTGAAGAATGTCATCCAACCTTGAAATCATGGCGTGGCCATCATCGTGTTTAACATTGCCATCACTTCGCTCCCTAAAAGATTCTTCTTCACCATCAAATTCATCATCATTAGTAAAATCATAATCACTCTCATCTAGCTTAATTGCTTTTGTTTGAATTGGCTTTCCCGAGTCACTTACTTGATCATGTTTTTCAAGTAAAACAAGAAGATCTTTATTTTCACTTAAAACAAATTCATTCATATTATCTAATGCATAATTTAAACCCTCAACCTCTGCTCTCAAGCTATGAGCCTGTGACCTAAAAACTTTAACGTCCGCACTAAGCTTTGTTATTTCATTATTCGCTGAACATATCTCAACAACTTGATCTGACTTCTCTTTTTCCATTTGGGCAATACAACTTTTCAGATCCTGTATAGTCTCAGCAGCTTCAACTTTATGTCTATCCGACTCTGCTTTAACTCCAGTCAATTCTTCCTGAAGGCCTGCAATTAGAATATCCTTTTTCAACACACATTCCTCAGCCTCTCTTTTTGTTTCTTCTAAAGAAAATTCTAACCTTTGCAGGTCTTCAAAATGCTCACTTTTGCTTCTATCCAATTCAGTTCTAGCTTCAGTTAATGTGCCTTGAACAGTAGTCAATTGTTGGTCAAGAGATGCAATAATCTCTTCTTTTAAATGCATATTCTTTTCTTTTTCTTTTTCTAACTCTCTTTTTTCTTCCTGGAGCTTGAGAAGCTCATCATTAGCTTTTTCATTTTCAGATAACAGTTCGTCATACAGTGATCTTTTTTCAACCAGATCATCAATCTTGCGTTCAAAGCCCTTCACTGATTCGCTAGCCTGTACTTGTAATGCTCTAGCTTTTTGTTCACTTCTAGCAAGCGACTGTTCCAACTCATAAAATTCATCTGCCTTTCTTTTCATATGCTTATTATGTTCAAGGATGGTTGCTTTAAGTTTACCATCTAGCATTTCTAGATCACCCTCTTTAATAGCAAGCTCCTTTTTAAGACCTGCTATTAATATCTCCATATCATCAAAACGGCCATATTCTTCTCCAAATCTCTCAAACTTTTTCTTCAAATCATCAAATTCATACTCTTTTTGAGCAAGTTCTTCTTTTTTATCGTCACACTCTTCCCTTTGCCTAACTAATTCACCTCGAAGATGTTCCAGCATTTCTTGAGCATGTTTTTTAAACTCCTGATCTATTTGACTTGTCGAAACCTCATCAAGTAAAGCTTTACTATTCATCAGCTCCCTCTTACTCTCTTTTAAATCTTGCTTACTTCCTTTTAATTGAGCTCTTGCTCTAAATAATTTTTCTTTTTGCTTTTTATCAAGCCTTCTCATCATAATTTTTCTAGCTGCACTGGGTGAGTCATCTATAGCAAGCCCTGCCATTTTTGTACGTTTCATCATCGTTTTAGATAAAACCGGGCTTCTATTAACTAATTCGCTATCAGCTACAAAACCACCCCTCTGTTTTGCTATTGCCAAGTATGTTTCTTTGGGTATTTTCAATATGGATAAAAATCCTATAGAATGCCAAATATCCGTTCCATCTAGGATACTTTCTACTAAAAACTCATGAGATGGATACGAACCATCTAGAAAAGAAGTATCTAAATCAGCATATTGACTTTCTTGAATCACATTTCCTTTTTGTTCTGGGAGATTCTTTATTGCTAATAAAATCCTACTACATTCATACCAACCTAAATTAGGTAGTTCCTTTGTCGATTTTTCTTGGGCATTAAATAGGGGATTAGTATTTTCTTTTAAACCAAACACACTCTCATATATTTTAATTAACGGTTCATCTTCAGAAACCATTTTTTTTACAAATACTTTTTGGGATTGCGCGACAGGGATTACACCCATTGATGACACTCTTACTTTGACAACTATCTCTTCATTTGTTGTCACACACTCAACACCGATCATCTGTCCGAGGTAAGCAGATGCATATGCAATAGCCAATAAAGTTTTTTCAAAAGGTGCTGTTTCGTCGGCACTAAGCAATGATTGGAACTTTTCGATAGTCACTTCTGCTTTGGGAAGGTTTTTATAATCAACTGTATCTACAATAATTGTTTTCGAGTCTTTTGTTGTTCTTTCTTGAATAATCGAAATAGGTGAGGAAGTGTTGCCTCCCACATAAAGATAATAAAAATCATTAGCACCTACATGTCCAGAAAATAAAAACAATAAAAAAACAAATACTTCAAAGAAGAATAAAAACGGCTTAGCGCTACCTTTCAAATCTTACTCTCCTTAGCCAATTAGTACCCATTCCTAGTTTGCAAAGATTTACTCCAAAAAAATAAGACTGCCGTAACAGTTTTGGCCGAACGTGCCATTATTATTTTGATATAGTCAAAAACAGACACAAGTTGCCACCAGAGACAAATGAGGAGTGTAGACTACTGCTTTTAGCAGGATAAAATGATAGGATTTTAAATATATCCGCAGTCAACTTATCAACAGTAAAAAGTTAACCACCTATCGTTAGCTAACAGCTTCCCTACCTAAAACAGAGTCTTTCCCGTAGACTCAATAAGATAGACCACAGCACCTCCTATAAGTTCCCCCAGGACTCTATCTATCTGTTTTTATTGGATAAACACCAATCGTTGTAACATGTACTAATTAGGCAATAAGGCGAATGACTGACCCCCCCAAAATTATGGCATTCGCATAATTGATTTTGAATAGAGTGATATCTGCAAGTTAAGTAAGAAATCTTTTGGACTACATACCAAAAAAGATCGCTCGTTGTAACTCAAAAAAAATGCATAGAAATTTATAAATGAGAAATAAAAAGTAGCAGCAACAAATTCATTCTCCCAATCAAATATATTGATACCTGGATATCAAATTACTCAATAATGAAATGATAGTCACAGTGAAACTATCAATTATTCAGCTTCCCTTGTCCTTATCACCTCCCTACTTTTGCCCAGTCTATCTAATCATTAGATAGGCATAAGGTAAAATTAGTAAAAATGTGCCAAATTCTGATTGAAATAAGCACCCTTCCATGGATATTATGGGAACGTCTGGAAAAAAATAGAGTTATAAGTGAAACACGCAGAACTGGATTACCGCTTTATCAGGGATCTTTTGTCTTATCTGAATGAGATTGGCCCTTATCAGTTTTACATTGATCGACGTGATAGCAAAATATTTGAAATTAACTTGGCAGGATCAGTCGTTACTGTAGAAGATTCTGAAGCCGCTTTGATATCCATTATGTTTTCAGCCAAACGATTAGGGCTGGCTGAAGATAGCAAACGGTTTTTAAACAGTTATCGCAACAGGAAAGGCTTATCACTATCACTGGCAGACATTGGCAGCCTTGAACGCTTGCTGCATATTTCACCAGGAGGGGAAACTCAAGAGACAGCACCCGCATGGGACCAACAACCCAAGCGCCGGAACCGTTATAACAATGGCTATCAAAGGGGCAATCGTAACCAAAATGGTTACCCACGCCGTCATGGTTCTGGTAATAATTATCGCAACAATGGCGCACCTGCTCACCAACAAAACAAAGTAAAGGAAAAAACTGATAATCCCTTTACCCGGGAATTTGATGATGCAGACAAGCAACTGCAAGATGCACTACGCTTACTGGGTTAATAAATAGAAAGTAAAATAGAGGGAGGCAAGCCCTTGTTTACTGTCCTACAAAACATTGCAGCCTTGGGCGTCCCTTCGGATGCCTGCTGCTCCCTTTAATCATACAATTCCAATTAACCGCACACATTCTACTTCATAGATAAGGCAATGTGATTGATCCATATTTTTATCATTAGCTTTTCGATGGTTCTCCATCCACTGTGCTAACACTGAATAATCGCCCATTCCCTAACCGATAATCACCGAACCCATTCAAAAAAGAGCATAGAAAAACTATTTACTCTGTAGTAAATCCAATTAAATTGTCTTTTTTTAAATGCATTTAAATGACAATAATGCAGCTATAACAATAGTTACCTTTTTATTATTGACCCTAACCCTACCCTGTTATCTAATGCTGACCTCTTGGATATCAACTATAAATAATGGATCTAATGAAAAAACTACTTCCTGTATTTATCATGCTTATGACATTCTCTGGTCAGGGATATACGCATCAAGGGCTTAATGTTGAGAACCTAGTGACTTCTGGTAACAGCTGGGATGGTTCCTCTCTGCCAAAAACCACCTTAAACACCCCTGAAATCAGCGTGCTTAAAATCACCATTCCACCCCACTCAGCATTGCCAGTTCATAAACACCCGGTTATAAATGCAGGTTATTTATTGAAAGGCGAACTGGTTGTCGTTAAGAAAGATGATGGCCAGGAGCTCCACCTAAAGGCAGGAGATGCCTTAATCGAACTGGTTGAAAGCTGGCATTTTGGTGAAAACCGCACCAATCAGCCGGCTGAGATTGTTGTTTTTTATGTCGGAAATAAAGGAGAGCAGCTGACATTAAAGGAAGCTGAGCAACTGCCAGTATTATAAATACTAGGCCTTAAATGAAGGCCTGGTTATCTTTTTATATATAGCGGCTACCGGGATAAGAAAAAACCCCACCATTATCAAGGCCAAAAGGACAACGGCCACCGGGCTAAACAAAAAAACCATCAATTTCCATAAATAGGCATGCTTACCCTGAAATGATTGCTCAAATGGGATGGCACTACCATCCCATGATATATATGGCGAAATCTGCCAGATAACAAAGAAACAAAGCAGCCCTCCTCCTAACATCAATAATGACTTCATACCGCTCCCTGTATTTTTAGAACTATTTTTAATAATGTTCTGCCAGTACAGCGAGCGGATTTCAAGTTTAGACAGCCGAATACTAGCTGTCAGTGATGAAATTCTGGCTTCTTCCCACGGTAATTAGACGAAAACTGTTTACTCAAAAAGTCAGCCTGGTCAGGTAAAATCCGTCGGCTATTAACCAGCGCTAAATATTCAGCTGCATTAGGCCTGTATGGAAGCGCAATCAATGACATGTTTGTTTCTTCCAACAAATGATTGTCTTTATGCTGGTTACAGCGTTTACAGGCAGCGACGACATTTTCCCAAACATCCTTTCCCCCTCGTGAGCTGGGGACTATATGGTCTCTGGTTAACATACTGCGGTGAAAGCCTTTGCCACAATACATACACTGGTAGCCATCACGCTCAAACAGGGCCGGGTTGCTAAGCGCAGGATTATCCCGGGGGCGAACCAGTTTTTTACCACCACAGGCTATAATGCTGGGCAACTCAATAATTGTACGGTAGCCATAAATGCGATTATAACCACCGTGGATACGGTAAATAATCTCTCCAAGACTCCAGCAAACCAGGTCCCGGGAATAAAGGCAAACCGCTTCTTGCCATGTTAACCAGTCTATTGGCTGCCCTGCCTTGTTTAATCTCAGGATATGCATAAGCACGGCTCCCGTTTTCCATAACTTTACGGCCTACTGCTTACATCTGGCACTATGAAGAGCCTGAAAAAAAATTTTATCTGACTCTTAAATAGTAATACCGAAAAACAAGTCAGTTTTAAACCTGTTATTTTATGTTCATTTTATGATCAGAATCAGTATTTTCTGTCATAAAGCGAGCTAAGATAGCGCGCTTTTTTACCGTTATGTTTGCAAGATCGTCTTAATGAAATTCAAAAAGTCCGCACTGGCCATTGCTCTGGCAGCCACAGCACTTCTCTCAGGCTGCAATGATAATGACGACAATGACACTAAGGTTCAAACCCAATCTGTTCGCTTTGCTACTTTCAACATTTCTTTTGATCGTGACAGTTATAATGATCTGGTTAAAGAGATGACAACACCTGCTGCCAACCAGGGAGCAGAACTTCAGCAACCCAAAAACATAGCTGAAACCATCCAGCGGGTAAGGCCTGACGTTATTCTACTGAACGAGTTCAATAATGAGGGTTCAGACACAGATATGCGAGCCGTTGATGGTTTTCGCAAAAATTATCTGGCTGTATCCCAGAATGGTGCAAACCCTATCGACTACCCCTATGCCTATAATTTTGCGACCAACACAGGCAAACAGATTAAAGGCATGGATCTGAATAAAGACGGTCAATTTAACAGTGGGCCGGATGATGCCCTGGGGTTTGGTAAATATCATGGGCAGTATGCATTTACTGTACTATCTCGCTACCCTCTGGATGAAACCAATATGCGAACTTTCCAGAATTTTAAATGGAAAGATATCCGCAAGGAAAACCCCGTTATAGAATCCAAGGAGAGTTGTAAAGTCAGCATCTCAACCCCCAGTATCTACAATTATTGTATAAAGAATGTTGGCAGTCCCTGGTATAGCGACTTTGAATGGGCCAATATGACGCTGGCCTCAAAAAACCATGTAGACTTGCCTATCAAGCTACCTAACAATAAAACGGTACATTTCCTGGTATCTCATCCAGCACCTCCTATTTTTGACAACCCAATCAGGCACAATTCCTTGCATAATCACGACGAAGTGAAGTTCTGGGTTGATTATATTTCTGGTAACCCTGCGGACAGTGGCTATATCTATGATGACAAAAACCAGAAAGGTGGCCTGTCAGCCAATGCGTCGTTTGTTATTGCCGGTGATATGAATGCTGATCCCGCTGTTGGCGATGGCGAAAAAGGTCCTATCAGAAACCTGTTAAATCATGGCCGAATTCATCAACAGGTTAGCAACGGTGGCTACATGCCTATATCTGAAGGCGCAGTGGAATATGTAAATTCAGGAGCAGATTCACGCAAAACACCTTATCCAGAAAGAGTAACAAACACCAGCAACCTCCATCTTGATTATGTACTGCCATCTGCTGACCTGGAAGTGACAGGCTCAGGTGTTTTCTGGCCTGGCGCAAATGATCAGTTCAGTTATCTGGTGAGAAAAACTGACTGCCAAAATCCATCAGACAAAAGCTGTTACGGTAAAAATATTGCGTCTGACCATCGGCTAGTCTGGGTTGACCTGGCTATATAGCCATTAAACTTATTTTTACTATTCAAAAAAAAGCCCCCATCAGGTCAACTGAACCGGGGGCTGTTTTAAAAGTGTCTATCCATTTCACTGATAGAGCATCCTTGCGCTCTCTATCGATAATGTCTTGTACCAGGCCGTCCTTATTGTTGTTTTTCTACAACGCATCCTTGCAAGACGCTATCGATAAAGCCAGATCAAGCACTCCCTTTCCTTATTATTATTTGACTTCCCTGTAGGACTCAGTCCCTAGAGTCAGTTGCTTGATTTGCATCTAGGTTATTGCACATGCTGTGCCAATAATAACAAACCCAGCAATACCAAGCCTTTACAAAGACCAGAGAAATCTTTACTTGCCCGAAAACCGGGTAATTGGGGAAACACAGTGTCACGAACGGAAACACCCTTCACTTAGTGTGGTAACCACCTAAGTCTCCTATTAAATCAATGAAGTGAAGACTCACTGGAACAGCGATCGAGGTAATCGCTCGATTAAAACTAGCGAATTTACGGATACAGACAGCTATTTCAAACAGTTAGGATTCAAACCGTCAACAAGACAGGCTAAGACCTTCTGTTGAGTGAAACACAGCTACACGGATGTAGCTTTTAAAGCCTTCAGCATCTGGCAAACACCCCCGAGTATGCAGAAAACATCTATTTGATACTTCAAAAGTATTTTTCCAGCACCATATTGATACACCCCATAGACAGTCCTCCCTTTACTCAACCTCTAAATAGCGAGTGCCAGGTTCTGTTGACATAAGCTTGCGTTCTCAGCTCAACCAAGACCGTACTTAGTTGCTAATAACTGGTATAAGATAGCTTGCGTGAACTTGCCTTAAGAAATGCTCAGGGACTGTTGAAACTTTTTTTCCCAGCCCCACCAGCTATACGACTATAACAAGGTATAATCAGTGAATACATCACGTTACGATATCGTTGTCTTCGGTGCTACCAGCTTCGTTGGAAAAATACTGACCCAGTACCTGGCTGATACCTTTGGCACACCATCTAATAAACTCTCATGGGCCATTGCTGGACGCTCAAAAGAGAAACTCGAAGACTTAATAAAAACACTCGGCGAAAAGGCCAATAACCTTCCAATCATTCTTGCTGATGCTCAGGATGAAGAATCCCTGAAAGCACTCTGCGAACAAACCAGAGTCATTATTTCTACCGTTGGCCCTTATGCTCTTTACGGTGAACCACTCGTAAAGACCTGTGCCGAAACCGGTACTGATTATTGTGACCTCACTGGCGAAGTCCAGTGGATACAGCAGATGATCAAACGCTATGAGCAAAAAGCCAAAGAGTCTGGAGCCAGAATTGTTCATTGTTGTGGCTTTGATTCTGTTCCATCTGACATGGGGGTCTATTTTTTACAAAAACAAGCTCTGGAAAGGTTTGGTGAACCTTGTACAACAGTAAAAATGCGTGTTAAAGCGATAAAAGGTGGCATTTCGGGAGGAACCGCTGCCAGTATTGTTAACATCGCAAAAGAGGCATCACGTAGCCATCAGTTACGCAAATTATTAGCCGATCCTTTCGCTTTATGTCCAGAAGACCATAACTTCAGCGCTGTTCAGTTTCATGTACAAAGCCCAAGACGTGACAAAGATTTTAAAGCCTGGTCAGCGCCTTTCATTATGGCAACGATTAATACCCGAATCGTTCATCGTTCCAATGCTCTTGCTGATAATCAATACGGTATCAATTTCAAATATGATGAAGCCATGCTAACTGGCAAAGGACTGAAAGGCAGAAGAAACGCCACCGCATTAACACTGGCTCTTGGCAGTTTGATGCTCGGTTCAGCCTTTAAACCAAGCCGCTTTATCCTTGAAAGGTTTATCTTACCCAAGCCGGGACAAGGGCCAACACCAGCACAGCAGTCAAAGGGGTTTTATGACCTTCATTTTCTGGGAGCAACAGAAGATGGCAATACACTCTACACAAGAGTAACAGGAGACCGGGACCCAGGTTATGGATCAACCGCAAAAATACTGGGTCAGGCAGCAGCCTGTCTGGCTCTGGATATAAAAAAGTCAGATAAGCCTGGTGGCTTTTGGACCCCTGCCACTATTTTTGATGACCGTTTTATAGATCGCCTGGAGCAGCACGCAGGGCTTACGTTTAAAATAATGGCTGACAGTAAACAATAAAGAAACAGAGAAAAATAGATAAGAGCTTGGTTAACACTTGTTCACTATGGCTCTTTTCTGTTGTTGGTAGACAGTTTTTAAAACAACCATCTAAATCCCCCCTGATTTACACATTTTATGGAGGTGATGACTATCCACCAATACTGTGGATAACCTGTTGGACAAACCGTTAATTTGTCACCAAACCCTTTTAAAAAGCCTCTCCAAAAAAACTGATCACTTTTTAACCATTAGAAAATATATATCAACCCCTTAATATTGAAAATAGTACTTTTATACAATAATAAAAATTGGCTTTATAGCGCCAACTGCCTAATTTAAATAAAATTTCTCATCATCAATAAAATAAACTTCCTTTTACATTTACGACTATAGGCAGTTATTTTATATCAAACATTAAAAGTAGCATGATAACTATATACCATTTAATGCACAGACTATTAACAGACAAAAAACAATGTGGATAATGTTTTGGAAAAACCCTGAATAATCAGAAAAAAGACAGAGAAAACAGACAACAAAGTAACTGTTACTAACTACAAGAATTTTGAAAGATACACTAAAGAAAGCTGATTGAACAACAGATGATAAATTTAGATTTAAAATCGGCATTGAAAATAGAAGATTACCTGAATAATAAATAGCACCAATAAATGCTATTGATGACGTCCATACTGCTTATGGTAAAGCGATAATACCGACTCAGAATGACCACTGGTAAAATCAGTGCAATAGAGTAGTTAGTAACTGTGAATGGTATAAGCACCCCATGATATATGGAAAAAAACACACCCTATGAAATGACTATCATACGAGAGAAAAACAATATAACACTATCTGCAGTGGGCAGACATCAAGTTTATGCTGTATCCACTGCAAATTAGTAAGAACGCTCAATTAATCAGAAAACAAACTGGTAAAGATTACACATATAGATAATTAGCTGAGGCATTAAATTATGCCTGCGGCTCTGTGACGATTGAGCCACTGATATTACCATTCAATCAACTTCGGCACATTCTTCTTAAAACATCCATGGCCCTTTCAATATCCACATCATCATTATTATGAACCTCAGGAGGCAAACCAGGATGACTTTGACGTTCAACTTTCTTTGTTAGCCTACCTTTCGCCGACATACCATTCACCATTACAATACGATCCCATGGTAATAATGTCAGCTGTTTCAGCTCTGAGTCTTCCAGCCAGACCTTCTCATTATTGAAAAAACCATTTACAATATAAACCTGATCTGAATTTTTAAGTCTAACCGCATCACCAATTCTAAGTTGTCCATCCCACGAAGACGGGCGCTGATAAATAGCTGCCTCAGGAGAAAGTCGATTCAGTCGCTGAAAAGGACGAGGTAACGCAATACCATTAATATCCAGCCAGTCAAACTCTTCTGAATTACCAGACACCCATCTATTATCATCTCGATCAAACGACGGTCTATAACAGAAACCACTAAACCCATCATCATCCCATACAATAAAGCAAAGTACCTCGGGGAGCTTTTTCCATAGTTTCTCATGAATGCTCATTATTATCTTCCTTATACCCTTGCTGCCAATATCACTCCTGCAAAGCCCGACAGAGCCTCCCTATACACCAAGGACTCTTCATGCTTGGTAAACAGCTAAAACAGTAAAACAACTGTTTTCAACAGCATACCACCTAACAAATGGCAAAAGACTCTATAGGCCTTACCTCAAACTATTAACATATATTGCCAAGGATTGCTCTCAAGAAAGTACTTTTATAGAGAATTAATACATTAGAGGCACTAAAATCAACTAAGGTCGAAAGCCTTAATCAATAAGTTGGCGTTCTTCAAATGTATGCAGCTCTCGGTAGTCCTGCAACAACTCCTGACCATAGGCAATATTTTTTAAAGCGCATAGACCTTTATCTGTTAAAGTCACATTTGCATCAGAAGCATGATTTAAAAAGCGGATGTTATCAAAGGCAAGGTACCACTCCTTTCTTTCTTGGTTAAAATAGCCATAGTGCTTTATGTAGTTTTGTTCTTTGATGTGAAGAGAGCTAAAGGACTCAGGACTCAACAATAAATTTAGATTGGGGTTATCAGTATAAACTAACCACCCTTTTTTTATATTCTCTCTAGCAAAAAGACCAATACCATGAACCTTACTTTTATCTAAGACAACATTGACATGGAACATCACCAAACACCCTAATGAGCTTCTATCAGAAAAAAGCAAATATACTTTTTCTCTCATAAATACTAACGGTGGATACGATATTCGAAATTTCAGGCTTAAACTCTATTTTAACGCACCTCATATTCAGACTTAGCAATATGGAGCCATATACTATGACTAAGAAGCTGTTTGAAAAACAGCACCTATAGCGAGGATCGTAGAAAATTGAGGATAAAAATAGGGTTTTGTGAGGCTAATAGTGACTCTATTTATCGAATAACAGCAAATTTTTAGACCAATTTGCTACGACCAGACGACTGCATGGATGTATAAGCTCGAGCAATGCAAGAAGCCGTTGCCGTTGCCGTTGCCGCATAGGGTAGTCTATTTTCAAACAGACTCTGGGCATAGGATAGCTGCTAAAGATTCTGTAAACGATATATCAATCAGTTATTCATAACTGTACAAAAAACAACCAGCATTATGTCAATACGCATTTCATTGAGTCAATTTTACATACCCCATGGTTGTCCAATGGGTTATCCACAGTCCCAGTGGAAAGTTAAGAACAAGCATTGCCGACCGAGTGACCGAGTATCTACAGTCGGCAATCATAACTACTAACCAGAGCAATTACTGCCCCAAATAGACTCTACCCAATCCGGATGATCAACAAATGGGTTACGGTTTCCCTGCCAACTATAAATGACTTCATTACGCTGCATCTCTCGGTAATCTACCGGGTCATCTTTATGCCACTGATAAAGCGTACAAAGTTTACCCATCAGCGGCGTGCCACCAGAAGTCAAATTATCTGCCAGATTAAGGTTGGGGGTTCTTGAACCATCATTACCTTCATAACGAACAGCCATATAAAATAGAGAGCGAGCAATATCACCCCGGTTCTGTTGAGGGGGAGTCCAGGTATTCCCCGTAGTCTGAGAATTACAACCAGCAATCCAGTGTCCACCTTCACCAAAGTCCAAATTGCCCCGACGTGAATTGCAGGTTTCATCAGAAGCCGTCAGGTGATGGCCATCGGTATAAGCAAACTGTCCTTTTTTGGGAAACCCATGGGATTTTGCCCATAGATGCTCACGATTCCACTTTGGCCCAGGATAATTTCGTCCAGACTTGGCTGCTTTAGGGTAAGACTGCTGATTATAAATCAGTACAACATTATCAGGGTTACCAGGGTCTTCATCCGCTTCCTCAATCATATTCCAAACGCAGCTATAGGACTGTGATTTAAAGTTACTGGAAATAATCTTATTCAGGCTAGCTCGCAGCTCTGACCCTGTTTTATTAAGAGCCCCAGCGTAATAACTACCAAATGCATATGGCTCAACCTGCGCCTTACTACAACTAGCCGCAACCGCTTGCTGCACCCCTAGTAGAGCCACTCCAGCACCAATTAATAACTTCAGATTCATCATTCAGGCTTGTATGTGTTTAGTGATTATCAAAATCGCACATAGTACAACACAACATTAAACCGAAACTTAACAAAATACCAAAATACCAAAATACCAAAATACCAAAATACCAAAATACCAAAATACCAAAATACCAAAATACCAAAATACCCAAAATACCAAAATACCAAAATACCAAAATACCAAAATACCAAAATACCAAAATACCAAAATACCAAAATACCAAAATACCAAAATACCAAAATACCAAAATACCAAAATACCAAAATACCAAAATACCAAAATTAAAAAATTTAATATGCATTTATTTTAAAGGTAAAAAATAATAGCCAATCCTAAATATTTTATAGCTATTTTTATGAAACCTATAACTAATTAAAATTCATAAAAGAAAAAGATAAACTAAGCTAAAAAAACAGTTGCGACCAATAGCAAATAAAAGAAGAAATTAAACATGTTGAAAAAAACAATATCCTTTATAATCCTCAACCTAATTTTAATTAATAATTTAAATGCTCACTTTCCCATCCCTCAACAGAAACTTCGACTTAACTCTCCCAGAGATCAACTTGAACTGCATAAACACAAAACTATGCCCACTTCAGAAGCCGCTACTGGAGTAATAGACGATATAAAATATTTAGCCAAAAGACACTTTTTAATACTAGCCATTATCACAGAAGGGAAGGGAGGAATCCCAGAAAAATGGCACATCCAAAAGAGAAAGCGTTATGATTTAGGTGATACCAATCACCCCACGGAATGGTATGAAAAAAATTACGACGAAAAAACTGACCAATCAGAGCACAGTTATTTCAAAAATAATCCACCAGCAAAAGATACTATTATTATAGTTAAACAAGAGAAAATAAACGCAAATCTTATCGAAATAGGTCCTCTCCAATTCATTATTTCTGAGTCTCCATTACTATACAAAAAAAGACAATATTTAGAAACTGTTGAAACCAGTTCCAGCACACAGCCTAATCCAGACCAACTAGCTGCAGATAAATCTGCTGATATTGACAGCCACAGCTCAGAGTCACTTCAAACTCCAACAAGTAGTTTAGTCGAAGCTTCAAAACATAATTCAGATTTACAATTTGAAAAACAAGGCCTTTACTGGCAAGTAATTTTGGACTATGAGATCCCCTTAGCTATTAACCTCGTTTCAGAAGAAGACCTTGTTCAACACTCTAAACATCTCACAACCAATCGCCATTACCCTCAGCCTGATAACCAATATCTACACTTCAATAGCACTGGAGTTATAGTTGAGTATGTGGGTGTGGGTGTGGGTGTGGGAAGTCAGGATAATATAGAGCAACACAAGCTAAAGATAATATGTACAGCTGACCATCCGCATACGGTACACCCTCTGGAAATAAATCACATAACAAACTGGAAGGATGGATACAGTCTTCCAATATCAGACCCTCTAGAGCAACTCCTCTCAAAAACACAACAACATGCTCTTAAGAAGCCTGTTATCGTTAATTGTCTAGCAGGCTTAGGTCGAAGTGCAACATTTGTTGCAATGGTAATTCTTAAAAGCTGGCATGAAGTACTCCCAGTTTATGACTTGGAAGCTATTGTAACACGAGTCCATGACACAGTAATTTGGCTCCGCTTGAAAAGAAGTTTTTTGGCCATAATTTCAAAAGAACAGCTTGCTTTACTCTATAATTACCAGTTCATATTATCAAATTTAACACTTGTAAAAGCCTTAAATACAGAAAGTGATAGTGACTCAGATAGCTCTCTTTCTGACAGCGATTCTGACTACTAACAACTACAATCTGTATTAACTTAACCTATAGACTCCCATTTTTTACAATACGCAATTTATAATTAATTCAATTCCCTATTAACAATAGTCAAACAAGCAATATGCAACTACTCACCAAAACCAGAAAACCTATCTGGCTCTTGGCAACCATTGATATTATGCCTCTATCTCTGGCCTGCATTCCCTGGGGAATTTTGACAGGCTCACTAGCCATTGAAGTCGGGCTATCTCCTGCGCAAGCAATGTGTATGTCGCTGCTCGTTTTTGCAGGGGCTGCTCAGATTGCCGGGTTAAATATGCTTCAATTGGCCAGCCCATTACTATCTATATTAGGCACAACGTTTGTCGTCAGTTCACGGCATCTACTCTATTCTGCCGTCTTTCGTAATTTTGCCCAGGGGTTGCCGCGACACAAACGCTATTTACTCGCCTTTCTATTAACTGATGAGATGTTTGCCATTGCAGAAGCCTATAGAAAACAATATTGTCACTTTCACTACCACTATGCAGTAAGTGCAGGTTTTGCTTTTTACATTATCTGGAACCTATCAACATTGTCCGGAATTATTCTGGGCACTGCTCTCGGAAATATAACTGAATTAGGTTTTGAGTTTGCCGTTGCAGCCCTATTCATTGCTATTGTTATTCCTGCTATAAACAATCTCGCCTCTCTCACTGCTGTGTTAGTTAGCGGGTTTGTTATAATCACCTCTGAGCTTTATGGCATAACCAATGGTATTTTACTGGCCGGATTAAGCGGTATGGTCAGTGCTTTTTGCATAGACCGATTTAAGAGCCCATCTAAATGATCTGGTTACTGATTGTCCTTATGGCACTGATTACATTTAGCAATCGCTATGCACTGCTATCTCCGAAGCTAAAGTTCTCCGTCGGCCCCAAATTACAGTCACTCTTAAAATACACAGCACCAGCAGTACTGACAGCCCTGTGGGTACCTATTGTGTTTATCAGAGAAGACAAACTGGCTATCCAGCTTGATAACCCTTATCTACTGGCAGGAGTTATAACTATTGGCATTATTATCATTACCAGAAAACCGCTCCTAACCGTGCTGCTGGGAATGGCCGTTTTTATCTTATTGTCCCATATGTAAAAAAGTCATTGCTTAACAAACTTGTCATCAATTCACTTATTTATACTTTTAATTCGGGCCATTTTTAAATAACCCTTAACGCATGGAACACTCCGCGCAAATCATCAGCCTAAATAATTAAGGGTGTCTCCTCACAAACCACGCCCCAATCCACGGAATGGACTACTCTGTCTGACAGGAGATTAACTATGATTAAAAAACAGTTCATACAGAGTTCTGCTTCCCATCAAGACCGAGTAAAAGGTGCTCTGCTGGGTGTTTTGATTGGCGATGCTCTAGGGCTTGGTTATCACTGGTA
Organism: Endozoicomonadaceae bacterium; assembly: GCA_965224475.1. Taxonomy (GTDB): domain Bacteria; phylum Pseudomonadota; class Gammaproteobacteria; order Pseudomonadales; family Endozoicomonadaceae; genus Endonucleibacter. The sequence goes on from CBDCZK010000015.1 coordinate 45,700, forward strand.
TTATGACTTGAGTTTACTCAAGCATGATGTCGGTTCATGGGTTTCTGACTATATCGACCCTATTGTTGGAAGCAAACACAACTGCTCCCATATCAGCCAATATCGTTATGAGCATGGGCTTCGGGCTGGGGACAACTCTCAAACCGGACAAATAACGCTTCTACTAATGGAATCCATTGCCAGTCAAGGTTACTATGATTCAGTGGATTTCTTTAATCGTCTGGATCAGCTTCTCAAGACGCTTAATGGTGAAGCGCTCTCAGGGCGATATACCGACGGTATTATTCGAGAGCTATGGCAGAAACGGAACAGTGGTATAAGTTGGGATAATCCATCAATAGCTACATCAGCAGATACGTCACTGGGCGCTCAACTCTGCGTGATACTAGCAGCACAATACGCAGATTCTTTGTCACTGGTTAAAGCTGTAGATAAACTGCTGCGAGTACTTTATCAAGACCACTTTATTCGTGCAAACCAACTGGTTTATGCACTGGCCGTTCAGGCATTAATAAACGGCATCAAAATAAATGATTTGTCACACTACCTGACAGACCTTGCCAACAATCGCGATATCCTGAGTTTTATTGGCTCTTATGGCACTCTGCAGATGCCGGGTATGGGTGAAATTGCAGAGCACCCAGAGCTGGTCAACATTGAAACCGCTAAACATATCAGTCTGTTATTTGGTTTGGACTGCCAAGTCACCCATCTTTTACCTTCGGCATACTATCTGATCTATCGCTATCCAGAAAATTTTGAAATGGCTGTGCTTTCTGCCAGCAATGGTGGGGGTGACAATATGTCCAGAGCCGCTTTAACCGGAGGGCTATCTGGTGCATTAAACGGTATCTCCGGGATATCTCAGCGCTTTATTAATGGTCTACAAGAAAAAGACAACATAGACACATACCTAAATAAACTCGCTGACCTATCTGTGACTAAATAAACTAACCCAATTTTTAATAAAAAGCCTTTATGTCATTAGCAGCAAAACAGCATGAAGTAACAATACAGTGCAGGTTATCCAGGTACGTAAAGCGAGGTAAGTAGTCACTCAAACGAAATCAGATATTCTTGACCAAATAGATCAAATACACGTTTGACCTCTTGCTCAAATTCCTTGAAGTTCATTATTGCCAGTAAGTTCAGCCATTCATATTTCACTTTTCTCCACAATATTTCTATCAGGTTTAGCTCAGGTGAATAGGTTGGTAAAAAACAGACTAAAAGCTTTTTCTCAATCGCCCAGTCTATTACTCTTTCTCTGAAAAGTTTGCTGGTATGAATGCTGGCATTATCCACCATGACGATGGTATAGCGATCATTAGAACTGTACTTGGGATCTTCCATCCTGGTGGCAAAATCATCAAAGACACTGATAACCGTTTCGCTGTTAACACAACCTGTTACTGGGTAGTAGAAAAGGTCATTGGCACGATTCATAAACCCCAGCACATTGATACGCTTGCTTTTTACAGAGGGTATTTCTAGCTGTGAGCCTTTTTCTTGCCAGCCGTAGGGGACACAAGGCTCTTGGCTAAAACCAGATTCATCAAAGTAAAACAGATTGACAAGCCCTTTATCCTCAGCATTTTGAGCCTCTTTCAAGGCAGACTGGCAACACCTGAACTGCTCCTCGTTGCGCTTATGACTGCAAGCCTTACGAAACCGCTTATAAACAAGTCCCAGCTTTTTTTAAAAGTCTCGACAAAGTTTGTTTTGAGGCAGTCTTCCCGGTTTCCTCTGCAATCTTTGTTTGAACATAAGCCAGCCTGCGAGGTTCCTCGGAGACAATCTCTCTAATGCGTTGTGCTTCCTGGTCAGTATAGATAGGTGGTTTACCACCCTCATGTTTTTTGTACAGACCGCGAAGGCCATAATCATCCCAGGCATCAATCCAGTCAGATACTGTCTGATATCGAACTTCAAATATTGCAGCAATCTCGCTCATAGAATAACCACGTATACTGAGTAAAACAGCATGAGCCCTTTCCCTTAGGTAAGGATATGGCCCGTGCCGGAGAGCTTCTCTCAATGTTTTTATGACTGCGACATCGGTTACTGGATCAACAGTTTTCATCGTGACAACAGCGAGATTAATGGTGTTTGGCAATGAGTATAACCAAATTGGAATGGAGATGTTTTTTATAAATACGGACGTACAGTTATTTTTATCTGTTAGCAGTTGCGTGACTACTTAAGGTGACGTAGCTACAGCACAATCCTGCGCTTCTTCCCTTAGCTTTAATTCACTCGCCAATAGCAATAAATAGCTGATAATCAGTATAACAAGAAGCCCTTGCGATTCCATTGATAGCCAGCCAAAGAAAACCGCTAACGCCACCAGATTACTGATTACAAGTTTTATTGAACGATGTGGACAGGACTCCTGAGAAATTGCACGCCCCCAAACAGTACCTGCCATAAAGCAGCAAATCACAATAGAGTAACTGATAAATAGCTCATCGCCTGGAATCATCAGAAAAGGTGTATCCAGATAATAGAGCAGGAGTGTACCGGCAAAAGGTAGTACGCCCAACCAGGCTAATAACTTAATCAATAATAATAAAGGCACTTTTTTATCCCTTTGGTACCTGTTAAATCCATTTAATCATACTGGCAGATCACCAACAGGTTTCCAAGCCCAACCGCTTTTTTGCTATCCGATAGCACACCAGGTGAATAGTGTGCACAACAAAAAAGCATCAAGAAGTTTACGGCAAGGGAAATTGTGTATTTTTCTCCTATATTGCCCAGTTTTTCATGGTCTGATTATTGCTGTTTCCCTGTTAAGTCATTTATTTGAGAATAACAATGAACTATATCAGCGTTATCGAACGGTACCATGAATTCGAGGGAGCGATTCATGAATTAATGGCTTCCATTGTCACAGGGATTTTTGATGAGCAGCTATTTCACAATGAAAAAGAGCTGACCCGAGCAATGAAATGGTTATCAAAAAACTATCCATTTGTAGAGCTGGTCTATACCCTTGATGCCGATGGAGTACAAACCAGTCACAACATCTCTCATTCATTTTTTTCTGGCAGTACACTCTCTCCGGGTAAAGGCATTGAACGCCATAATCGCCCTTATTACCAACAAGCAATAGAAAGCAATAAAGTCATTGTTACCCACCCCTATTTATCAACCACAAGCCATAATTTATGCATTTCCGCTGCTATTCGCTGTATCGATGGTAAAGGTGACATTAAAGGGATTTTAGTCGTCGATATCGCTCTGGCTAACGCCATAGAGTTTTTAATGGGAGATCGTAAACGAAAAAAATTTCACCCCTTGTTTATCTCAATCTATACCCTGATTGTGTTAGGACTTTTCACCGTAGTTGGCATCTTATTATACTCTGCCTGCAGTGAAATCAGCCTGATGTTTATCCAACCCTCCGCAGAAGATTTTCACCTTAAACCCTTCGGTATCATCATTTACCTGACCCTGGCACTGGCGATTTTTGACCTGGGTAAAACCACACTGGAAGAAGAGGTGCTGATGCATAAAGATATTTTTAGGCATAGCTCTACCCGGCGCACAATTACTCGCTTTATTGCCGCTATTCTTATTGCCGTATCTATCGAGTCTCTGTTATTGATGTTCAAATCTGTTTTGGGTTCACCAGAGTATCTCACTAATGCTGTTGCGATGATGGCTGCAGCTGTCGGGCTTTTAGTAGGACTGGGTATTTATGTTTATTTGGGAGCCAGGGCCGAGGTGGCATTAAAACAATCCAGCTATCAATTGAAAAGCATTATTGACCCGAGAAGCAGGCACCTAAATAGCAAAAATCAATCAACTCAGGCCCAAATTAGTTAAAAACTGCCTAAAATACAGGTTTATATGGCTGCACTGCAGCCACTATCTGGCCGTTATCGCTTTTACCCAAGCCTCACCTGATCGCCCAACCGCCACGGTTACCTGATATTTATTTGGCCATTGTTTATTGCTGGGCAAGGACTCCTTTGGTAAATGTAAGCGACTAATAAATAGATTTTGAATAATCACATCGTTAGTACAATCATAATTTTCAGCGACAATGCCTTTGGTAACAAACTGGTTATTTTGGTCATTTATAGCATTAACCAAAATCTCTTTGTCTAACGAGATGTTCACAGCATATAAGCGAGAATCTCTACTCTTTAAATTTTCCAGCTCATTGCTAAGGCTTTTAATTTGACGCTCTTTCTCTTGATCAATGGATTTCTGTTCGACTTCTTTCAACTCAGCCTTTACCCGCTCCAGCTCTTGCCGATAAGCCTCCCCTCCCAGCTCCATTAGCACCCAGACTTCCTTCTCTTTTCTATCACGGTTATATTGCCCTTCTTTACAAGAAGGAGGCTCAGAAAATCCTAACGCATCCAGCTGTCCTTTCGTAACCCTGAGCTTTCGATAATCATATTTATCGACCTTTGGTGTACGCCATTTCAACCTGAGCATTTCAGCACTGTTCTCACGGATAGAGCGATACCCTTTCCTAAATTCTCTTTCAGTCAGTGTCAGTGTTTCTGTCACTTCACTACGATTATATGCAACTCGAGCCAGGACAGCAGCATTAGTCAGAATGAGTAATAATAAGCCAATACCCAGCATGCGTTTATTCATACAGCGACCTCCTGCTTCTGTTTCAGGCTCTCACGCAAACGATTAAACACCATTAAAAACAGTAAGGCTGTCAGGCCTACAATAAAAAAGAACAGATACTTAGGCATCACCTCCCACCACCAATCAAAAAACTTGGTGAACAGGAAGATAGTAAAAAATACACTGCCAACATTAACGATAGGCGACCAGGTTTTGCGTACCCCCCAATAAATAAAACCAGCACTAGCAACGAAGCCAAGCACCTGGTAAACACCTTCTACGAGACCTGCACTGGCATTGATATAGCTCGCCCTGCCCCAGTGAGACAGCACCAGTATTGCCAATAATAAACCACACGCTCCCATCACCCGATACACACTTGCAAAGCACTGCCAAGAACGATGAGAAATTAATGATGGAACCATAAACAAAATAAGGGCAGGAATCAGAAAGTTTTCAGGTCGATCTCCCATAGATAACCAATACAGGCCAAACCATGAACCAACACGGGCAGCAATAAATCCATAAAAAAAGCAAATTGCAATACATAGCAACACACTGGAACCCAAGGCATAAGCCAGCACCCCAGCGTACAGGCACCACACCAATAAGGCATTGTCGCTTGGAGTCAAATTAAAAATCTGCCCCAGCATATGAATATTCAGGATAAAGCAGGCAAAACTGATCAATGCCATTAACTTGGCAAAGTACCCCGTCTGCTCTTTATTTCGAATAAACCCGGTAGCCACCAGCGTTAGCACAGGTGCAGCAATCAATATCACAACTTGTAGTGGGGTACCCAAAAAACCCCAATATTGATAAAACAGAAAAAAAATACTGCAAGCCAATGCCAGAGCCCCGAAAAATGATGCAACCTGCATCCCTCGCGTCAGGCTTTTACCCGGCTGGTTAATGTCGACATCGAACTGCTGGCTAAGGTGTGCTAGTAATTGCTGATGGTATTGTTTCAATGCCTGCTTTGTATCAGGCGTAAGCTGTAATACCTGCTCTTTCTCCAGCTGAAATAATTCCTGCTGAAATGCACTAACACGATCGACCCGCTGCTGGGCTTCAGCCCTGGAAGATATCTGGCTCATAGCTTATCCCTATGCTGCCAAGGAATTAGAATTTACCCAGTTTCCAGTATTGCTTTCTGAAACTCAAACAGAAAATCCATTCAAACAGATCACTCTGGCTTTAGTTTGTCCAACATAAACATTTTCATCAATATCTTTTCCAGAAAGGCTGTAGGCACCCATCTTTTTATTAATGGATAGGCTGTACTGCCATTAGCTATTCTAATTACCTTAGGGGCTTTCTCAGATTCAAGCCGGTCTATCAGAATACGACAAAAATCTTCGGTATCAGTCGGATTATTTTGTGAAGCATGGGCTCTTTTTCGAACCCCTTCTTCAATAGAGGAGTACTTTGACCGTCCAGCCATTACCCTATCAACCACCTTATTGGCATTAGCCGCAAACCGTGAACGGACAGCACCTGGCTGAACCGTTACAACATCAATCCCAAATGGCTGTAGCTCCATCCTTAATACATCCGATAATGTATTTAACGCCGCTTTACTGGCACAGTAACTTCCTGAAAAAGGCGTCGCCAAAATACCAGAAATACTGCCAATATTTACAATCATTCCCTGTCCACGATTACACATGATAGGAGCAACAGCCCTAACCAAAGCCATTGGTGCAAAAACATTGGTAGTAAATTGTCTTTCCAGCTCATCAGCTGACGTTTCCAACAGTGGCCCCATACCACCATAACCGGCATTATTGACCAGCATACCCAAGTGGCCATCAACTGTCTTTATTTGACTAATTACTCGTTGAATCTGCTCTTCACTGGTTACATCCAGCTCTTCAACTTGAATATTCTGCTTTGCCAGATCACTGATACTATCTACCTTTCGCGCAGTAGCCCACACTTTATAACCTCTAGCCTGAAATACCTGTGCCAGGCTCCGGCCAATACCGGATGAGCAACCCGTGATTAACACATTGTTTTTCATTCTGAAAATATCCTACTAACTATCATTTTTGTTTTAAGTCAATAATCAGCAAGAATTTTATTCAAAAAGGCTATTTAATTGCAGCAAAAATAAACCAAAAATTCATTAATCAGTCTTAATAAATGACGAGAATATCTTTAAAAAAAGATGATGCTTCGTATTATATCCGCGTTGGAAGGAAATAATAAAATACCACTGGAAAGGCCTAGAAAAGCACCCCTCCTATAAATACAAAGACTAGTATCTTGATCGACGCTGAGGGCGGCTGTTCTTCGGCTGAGCTTGGTTCACTTTGAGATTTCGCCCTTTATAAGGCTTATCGTTCAAAGCTTTAATTGCAATATCTGCTTCAGCGTTATTTGGCATTTCAGCAAAGGCAAATCCCTTGGATTCACCAGAAAACTTATCTGTAATCAATGTTACAGAAGCCTCACCAAACTCTGAAAACAGCTCTTTCAAGTCATCTTCTGTTACACCGTAGGAAAGATTTCCAACATAGAGTTTCATATATTTCTTCTGTTTTGCATGTTATTTGAAGGTAAGCTATCAGGAATCAGACAATTATCAGACTCAATAGCTATAGGTAGAGAGCAGGGTTACGTAAGTCTCACTGGGCCATGTCTTAATTAGCCAGTAACACTCTTTTACATTTTACGAAGCACTTAGATATACGGCTAAACCATACAAAAAAGGGGCAAGACCTACAGTCCTAGCCCCTTTTGCCATCGCCCAAACAAAGGGGCAATGGGATAGCTGGCGAGCCTGATATATCATACAAACCCAGCCATAATTCTGATAACGATCAGAGCGGTACAATATTTTCTGCTTGAGGACCTTTCTGGCCTTGAGTCACAGTAAATTCAACACGCTGACCTTCAGTCAGAGTTTTGAAACCATCGCCCTTGATCTGTCTGAAATGAGCAAAAACGTCAGGGCCATTTTCCTGAGCGATAAAGCCAAAACCTTTTTCGTCACTGAACCACTTAACGGTACCGACTACAGTAGTCATAATGTTTGCATCCTGATTATTCAAAAGTTGTTTAAGCCCTTTAATATAAAAGGCCGTTGTGCTGAGAGTGTTGCTATGACTTATGAAGAACAGAACGAGGTACTACAGGTGGAACATCGAAACGGTTTGCATAAATATAAAACGTACTTTCAAGCACAATCTATTATATAGCTCTTTTCTGCTTAAACAATGCGTATTTTTTACCAATTACACTAAACCGCCTATTTTATTAGAACAATCGTTCAATATTTCACTTTTAACTTGCATCTGCCCTCAAACCCACTGCGGCCTGTTCTCTACTCTCTTTTTCAGCCTTAATCCGCAACGTTCGCTCCAACAACTGACTATAAATAGGACGGCCACCAAGCCACTGGGCTACCAGGGTTGCACCAAGACAGGTAATAATCATCGGCAAAATCAGTGAGTAATTATCCGTCATTTCCAGCACCAGTACCGTTCCTGTCAGTGGTGCCCTAACCGTTGCAGCAAACAGGGCCCCCATACCTGCAATGGCAAACACACCAGGGCTTGTCACAAGCTCAGGCACCAAAGCATTGGCAAGATAACCAAAGAACAGTCCAGCCAGTGTTCCCAGTGCTAACATTGGTGCAAAAATACCACCTGGAGCACCGGAACCGTAAAAGACCATGGTCAAAGCAAAGCGTAATAAAAACAGGCTAAACAAGGTAATGAGAGAGAGTGGTGTTTCAACCACCTCATTAATAACCTCTAAACCACCTCCGGTCAGCTCTGGCGTTGTGATACTTAAACCGGCAGCCAGCATACCCAGCAAGCTACCCAAAATCACAAAACGATAGATACTGCCAGCAATTAACCGGGCATAGCCATCCAACACCACCAGCAATACCCGATTGAAAATAATACCTAAAACACCAAACAATGTTCCCAGCCCCAAATATAGCCATAGAGACTGTAATGGCTGCTCTTCAAACATAGGCATTGTCAGTGCAGGCGACTGGTCCATCCACATTTGCACAATTAGGGCACCAGCAATGGTGCCAATAAAAACCGCTTTGACTGATGTAAAGCCATAGCGAAACTGCAGGCGCATTTCTTCAATAACAAATAAAATACCCGCTAATGGCGCATTAAATGCTGCCGCCAGACCCGCTGCTGCGCCTGTAGCCAAAAGCGTATGGCTGCTGTTATTACTTAGACGAAACAGGTCTGCCACCATTTTTCCGGAATAAGCTCCCATTTGTACGGAAGGCCCCTCACGCCCCAAAATCATACCGCTGGCCATGGTACACACACCCGCAATAAACTTAATTGGCAACACACGTTTCCATGGCGCAGGTCTTATATCTTCGAGAGCCCCCTCAACTTCAGGTATCCCACTCCCCCCAGCCGCTGGCGCAAACCTGAACACCAGCCAGAAACCAAAACCAGACAGTAACCCAGACAATAGGACCAGACCGACTTCGCTGGTTTCCCCACCTGTAGCTAGCATCATCCGTAATTCTGTTAACCAGGACTCCATCCAGGCATAAAGTCCCGCAAATGCCCCTCCAATCAGGCCAGCCAACAGCGCCAATATAAATAATGCAGGCGACCGCTCTCTAATAGCTCTAAAAGCAGTAGTTTTGTTAGTTTTCCCGGGTTGCATTCCTTGTCGCTGCATAAAAACTCTATGCCCTCGTCTAAAAAACAACGAATACTGCGCCGACAGTCACACACAGACTGACAGCGTGGCAGCATACGCAATATGGTGTTTAAGTTATGGAGTAAGGGTGCGAAGACAATTTTTGATTCGGATTTTTATTCGAACCAACGTTCTTTTACCTGAAAAAAAAGAACTGTACGACTATTACTGTATTTTAAATAAATAGGAGCAACCAAAGTCTGTATAGGCTATACAGAAGCGGTTGACCTTTGTGCCGCTTGCCACAAAAGATAACCTGATAACCCTGCGGCAACAATAGCGGATGGTACGGATTCGACCCTGCTGACACAGGACTGTATGGCAGGTACGTTTATCAGTAAAACGATCGACTCTTGCCAGAAGTCAAATGCCGGTCGATTTCATAACCAGTGGCTATTTGCCCTCCCTATAAAGATCAAGAGACTCTAGCCTTCATATGCGCCCTGACAACTGCAGCCAACAAAGGAGGATTACTTGCAAATAGGGTTGTCAGTTGTGCGATAGACAACTGACGTATAGCACTGTATATAGACATTTGGTATATTTCACGACTCATAGAGAGCATTCCTCATATTCTCTTATGACAGCCCTTTGATACTTGGCGGTTCAAGGGCAACTTCTCTTATTTTTCTCGTCGTTGTACGCTACTCAAAAAACATTTTAGCCATCACACATACACTTTTGTAAACCTGTTTTTAGGCTTTATCAAAGCACTCAATCGTTACTTTGATCATTACTGGTTGTTTTTTCGGTCTACAATCAGACCGTATTAATGCCTGTTATTATCTATCCCAGTACTAACCACATCATAACCGCCTCAGCCCTAATATTGATTCTCTTAACCCAGGCAGCCAGCACAAGAATACCTTACTCAAGATAATACTGTATATAAACACAGTATTCTAGCGTGACCTCAAAAATAGTGGGAAAAGTGCAGCAGTCAGGTTATATCGTTACTCACAGCAGCCAAATAGCTGAACTGACAATAACGTACCATCATCTTTATACATACTTCGATGCCACGACAGATCAGGCAGACTAATGATGGGCATTACGAGAGGCACTACTAAGTAACAGTTTTACCATTGTAAAACGGTATTGATCATTAAAGTTATGGATAACCAAGCATTACCTAAAACCCTCATTTCACTACCTACACCCTGATAAAAGCTCTAATGGAGCAACGAACAGTTTAATGAAATGGTTCAGCAGGATAACAGATGATTAACGCCACTTATGAAGATGGAAGGAGGAGCTAGAGAATGAGGAAAGAATATTTTCTTCACTAAGCAACAGAAGACAGCTTTACCGGAAATATGGCTAACACCAGGGTAAGGGGTAGCTCCGTAGCAAGCATTCCACTATGTACTGTAGATCCCGACCGCCTTGTTTAACACTTTTTACTGAGATACTGTTTGGGCCCTTCATAGTCGCTCAGGGTGTTTCGAAATAGCCGTTTACAATTAATACATACCGCTCTTTGTGTTTAGCCCCGCTTACTAGAACCTATCTCAAAACTGCTGGCTGATTAATTCATTATAATCCCCCCTGTTTTATAGGGCGGAATTGATGATAAGTGAACTAACAGCAGCGCAATGGGAATTACTGGAACCCTTTTTTCCTTCCAGAGACCTGCTCCAAGGTCGACCCGGAAGACCTCGGCATCATACTCGCCCTGTCGGCACGCACAATGTCACATGGGCACACGTGGCCACAATCACCTTTAAAATACTATTAACAACCGTGGTCTTACCGACACCGGGTCCACCGGTAATGATGCAGAACTTTTTACGCACCGCCTGTTCAACCGCGTCTTTCTGGGAAGCTGACAATTGAATAGCGTTTTTCTTCTCTACCCAGGGAATGGCCTTTTCCAGATCGACATCAGACCAGGCTGATTTACCCTTTAATAACCGATTAACATGATTGGCAACCCCCTGTTCCGCCCGATGCAACGGGGTCAGAAACAGACAAGGCTCTTCATTAATCGTTTCCGGTGTTAAGCGTTCTTCATTAACCTCAGCCTGAATAGCCTCCTTGATGGTCTCTTCAGGAATTTCTAACAATTTAACTGAGGCATCCACCAGCTTCTGAAAAAACTGGGCGCAATGCCCCTCCCCGGAAAACTCCTGCAACACATGACGAACACCGGCTTGGGCACGAATCAATGAAACCCGGTCAATGCCTAACTGTACAGCCAGCTGGTCCGCTGTTTTAAAGCCAATACCGTGAATATCCAGAGCCAGCCGATAGGGATTCTCCTGCACTTTGGCTACGGGCCTGATCCCCATAGGCTTTATAGATTCGAACCGCTCTTGCTGTACCGACACCATGGGACTGAAGAAACACCATAATCTCCCGCACCACCTTTTGTTCAGGCCAAGCGGAGGTGATTTTCTCCCTGCGTTTTTTGCCGATACCGTCCAGCTCCATCAGCCGGTCAGGTGTTTCCTCGATAATATCAAACACCTGTTCACCAAAGGCTTTTACCAAACGCTTGGCGAAGTGAGGCCCAATTCCTTTCACCATCCCTGAGCCAAGATACTTTTCTATCCCTTCAATAGTGGTCGGCGTGACAGTTTTAATCTGCTGAACCTTAAACTGCATACCATGACGGGCATCATTGAACCATATACCCGACGTCTCAACATATTCGCCAGCAGTAATAGACGGCATACTCCCCGTCATGGTCACCAGATCCCGCTGCCCCTTACACTTCACCCGAATCACAAAAAAGCCAGACTCTTCACTATGAAAAGTCACTCATTCCACTGCACCTTCAAGTCGTAATATCGGCTGATAATCATTCATCGTTGTACGTTTTTGGGGAGTGGCATTAGTTTGATACTAGGGCTCTACTACGACAAGAGAAATACCTGATCATCATATACCCATCGCCTTTCAAGATGCTACTAGTACCCCGTCTGCCTGCATTTGACATGTTCAGCGAAAGCCTGAGTCTTTAGATCAAGGCGCAACTGTGCAGGAATACCGGGGTCTTTCAAGCAGTTGCAACGAAGGAGCTGGAGGCTCAGGCTTTCGCCCTCAGGGTGGCTCGTAAAGCAGCCATCTGACTGTGTTGGACTTGTTTGAAAGACCCCGGTATTCCTGCACAAGTCCGCCTTGTATATGACTGCTTTACGAACCACTGAACATATCAAATGCAGGCAGACGGGGTACTAGTAGCATCTTGAAATCCAATGGGTATAACAGAGGTTGTTTTTTGAAAAAGCCAAAACAGGCTATCGCAGATTCCTTTCCTTATTTACTTGCAGTCAAATGATGGCATTATAATCGTCATCAACTTACCGCCCTGTATCCAAACAATGCCAGACACCATTGCCTTTTATAACCAAAGCGCTGAAGATTTCTTTGATGCAACAGCATCAATAAACATGAGCCCGCTCTACAAAAGGTTTCTTTCACTTCTACCTGAAAAAGCTCATATCCTCGATGCAGGTTGCGGGTCAGGTCGGGATGCTAAGGCCTTTATGGATATGGGCTACCAGGTTACCGCCTTTGATGGCAGTTCAGCTCTGGCTAAAATGGCTTCTGATCATACCGGACTCAATGTACAACACTCACTCTTCATGGATTTTCATAGCCCCCAACAATTCGATGGTATATGGGCTTGCGCTTCACTGCTGCATACGCCTTATCAGGCGCTGACAGAAACCTTTGAACACCTTTCAAGTCTCCTGAAGCCAAAAGGCATATTCTACTGCTCGTTCAAAAGCGGCAACAATGAGCAAGTTGAACGGCATGGTCGCCTCTTCACTAATTTGAATACTATGGGTCTAGAAAACATTCTCCAGGGCACGAAACTCCATATCGAGCAGGACTGGATTACTCAGGACTTTCGACCCGATAGAGAAAATGAGCAATGGCTTAACGCTATTTTGAGGAAGGCATAACAAAATATGGAAGCACGACCACTGCCCCTTGAACATCATGATGAAAACAACGCAGCTTTATTAACAACAGGCAGTATTAGTGACCCATTACTACCAAAACTGATTGCCGCTATTAACCGAGCTAAAGCCATTGAAATAACCGTCGCCTTTATCCGGGTAAGCGGTTTAAAGCTACTGCTTGGTGCATTAAGCGATGCCACTGACCGAGGAGCAGAGATTAAAATCCTTACCTCCGATTATCTGGATGTCACCGACCCTCAGGCTTTGCGGGAATTGATGCTACTTAAAGAGCGTGATGCCGATATTCGTATTTATCAGTGTGATGGCCAGCAAAGTTTTCATATAAAATCCTACATCTTTATCCATACCGATAATGATGACTGGATTGAGGGCTGTGCTTATGTGGGTTCCAGTAATATTAGCAAGGCCGCACTGGTTACCGGACATGAGTGGAACCTGAAGTTAACATGCCAGGGCCAGCCCGGCGATCTTGATGTCAGGCAGTTTAATTACATTCGTAACCAGTTCCACGACATATTCAGCCATTCGCAGGTCAAACCTCTCAGGCATCAATGGATTGACAACTACCTTAAAAGACGAAGAAAAACATACTTGATGGCGGTTGAGCAGGAAGAGTTAATAGAACTGCCCACCCCAAGCAATATCCAGACTGAAGCCCTGCAGGCATTACAACAATCCCGGCTGGACGGCTATCAAAGAGGGCTTGTTGTGCTGGCCACCGGCCTTGGTAAAACCTGGCTGGCAGCTTTTGATGCTCAACAGTGTGCCGCTAAAAAAGTGCTGTTTGTCGCCCACCGTGAAGAAATTCTGCTGCAGGCCCAGCAAACATTTGTCCGAATCCTGCCGGATTCCCATACCGGGTTTTATAACGGTAATGAACGCAATACTTCTGCTGATTTACTGTTCGCCTCAGTCCAGACGCTGGGACGCACCGAACACCTGAAACAGTTCGCAAAAAATTACTTTGATTACATTGTCGTGGATGAGTTTCACCATGCCGATGCCAAAACCTACCGCAACCTGCTCAACCACTTCACCCCCACATTTCTGCTTGGATTAACAGCAACACCGGAACGAACAGATCAGGCGGATATTCTCAGCCTATGTGATAACAACCTGGTATTTGAGCGCAATCTGATCCATGGCATCAATGCAAAGCTGCTGGCTCCGTTTCACTACTTTGGCATTGAAGACAAATATGTCAATTACGATGAAATTCCCTGGCGCAGCGGCAAATTTGCAGTTAGCGATCTGGAAAATGCCTTTGCCTCAAAACAGCGGGCAAAACACATACTGAACCATTGGAAAGAGAAAAAGCAGAAAAGAACCCTGGCCTTCTGTATTTCCAAAAAACATGCCCGGTTTATGGCCACCTATTTCCAAAACGCAGGCTATCGCTCTGCTGCTGTCTACAGCGATTCAGAAATGAGGCGACATGAGGCTTTAAACAAATTGGACACTGGTGAACTGGATATATTGTTCTCAGTTGACCTGTTTAATGAAGGCACCGACCTGCCAGCCATTGATACCGTACTGATGTTGCGCCCTACAGAGTCCAAAATTCTGTTTCTGCAGCAACTGGGCCGAGGCCTGCGCCTGCATAATGATAAAAAGCTCCTCGTCGTTATCGACTTTATCGGTAACCATAAATCGTTTCTGACCAAACCTATAGCCCTGCACAATGGTCACTCGATAAAACGGTTAACCAAACACATCAAAGAAAAAAAAGTCACACTGCCCGATGGCTGTTTTGTCAATTATGACCCGACTGTTATTGAGTTTCTGGAGCGTATGGCCCGGCAGCAAAATAACAGCATTCAGGATGAGTACCAGTCCCTGAAAGCGCTTCAGGGCCGCAGGCCCACTGCCACAGAGTTTTATCACTACCTGAATGAAATCAAAATGCCATTCAACCGGGTACGCAACCAGCATCAAAGCTGGTTTCAGCTACTGGCAGATCAAAATGATTTAACAAAATCAGAAAAAACAGTACTGACTGATCATGGCGACTTTCTGCTAAACGCGGTGGAAAGCACCGCCATGAATAAATGCTTTAAAATGATCCTGCTCAATGCCTTCCTGGAACTGGATGGCTTCAGACAGCCGCCTACCACAGAGCAACTGACAGAAAAAAGCTGGCATATTCTTAAACGTCGACCCGAGCTTTTCGCAAAAGACCTGCCTGAAAGCAAGCAAGGACTGACAGCCACCAGCACCGACTGGCATAACTACTGGAAAGGTAACCCCATCAGGTTCTATTCCAATAAAGAGGGTGACCCTTTTAAGCTCGATGGCCATCGCTTTATCTGTCATACACAAGTGCAGCCAGAAACCATCGATGCCCTGCATCAAATGGTACAGGAGTTAGTTGAATTGAGGCTGGAGCAGTATAGTCTGCGAGGAAGGAAATAAAAGGCAGGTTTATCAGATAGGAAGTTGGACTCAGGTCTTTAGCCTCCTATGAAGTATCAGGCTATACACTTAGAGAAACTGACATTTTTGCACTGATACTCTGTTAATGGCGACGCCCGGAGAGGTCAATGGATAACATTGCTGTTTCAAAACATACCAATGCTCATCTGCTTTTCAAGAACCTACCGGGCGTCCGTATCGAAAGATAGCAGATATTTAGACGGGTGTTAGCTCAATCCAGCTCGCCTATTTCGTGTCTGGAAGGGATAAAATTTCGTTGCCGCTCTATCACCCGGTTAATCACTGCCAGATGTTCAGAGTTTAACTGATAGGAAGCCTCTCCTGTTTTCCGGTAAAGAATTTCCATTACCGTAATACGGTCATTGAAGAATTCTGAACAGAGATCCTTATCAATACCATCACACACCTTTTCTTTCATCTCGCCAGAGAAAGCTATATAGAACCCCCTGTCCACAACCTCTAGCAATTTAAAGAGATCGCCTGGTGTCTGATTTTCAAGCTTGTTCTTGTTAAACCGCCCACTTTTTATGAAATTGGGGTTTGCTCTTGCACCCGTTAAGGCTTGTTGTAGTTTTTTTCTAATACTACCCATAAGGTATTAGCCTATCTTCAAAACACTTTTGGTTATTGAACCATAGGTTAGAGGGGCTGTGTGTATTATTGATGAACAGACTCTTAAGCGAAAGATTTAATGGCAGACTGATGGGTTGGGGAAATGAAGTTTAGCGCCCCTCATTTACCCGGTTTGAGGTTTATACCAATTATCCTTTCTAACTACAGTATTGAGCAAGCTCATTTGTGTCACAGGACAAGGCGGAATGACGAGTAATAGCGGGGCCTATTGCGAGGAGTTCCAACACAGGCCTGTGGCTCAAATGAGCAGCGGAAACCGTAGTTAGAAAGGACAATTGGTATTACATGTTGCTATTCTGCCTGCCCCTTTTCTATAGCCTTAAGAGCCTCGTTGTAAGCATCATGTACATCTGTAATCCAGAACATCACGTCTTCTGGGGCCTTCGTTTGATTTGCAATATTCTGAATTAGCACAAGGGTATCCTTCATTTTTTCTAGATTTCTTACCGATTCCCAGCTCATAGCTTCATGGATATGGAACATGAGCTTATCCGAGTCAGGAAACCCAAAGTTTTCAACGATGGAGTCTTTCAGATTTTCCCAAGCACCTTGCAAATCTGAAATAGCAGTTTTTATATAACCTGAAGGCTCTTTTATAAAACCCATAGCTGAACCTCTTTATTATGCCCTGCTAAAGAACACTGATGGTGAGATTTTGAAGCGCTTTGAAAGAGCTTGAATATGATCTCTTGTGAGGTTTCGAGAGCCATTGAGAATCATAGATACATGACTCTTACTTCCCAGTTCATTTTTCAAGTCACCGGCCTTTAGCTGATATTGATCCATTATTGTTCTAAGGATCGCGACATCATCATCAAGCGCCTCAATTCTTTTATTAAATTCAGAGAACCGTTCAGACTCATCTTCCCATTTTTCGATTCAAGCAGAAAGCACCTCAATTAGCGGGAGATTTTTGTCATAATCCTCAATGAGATCACCCATTAACTCTAAAGCTTGCTCGTATTCAGTCTGAGTTACAATACGCTTCACATACATAACAACTACCTCAAACTCAATTAACGCTTGCTAAAAGAACTAAACGAATTATCGGATATCACAAACCACCAACAAACCATGAGCTACATTCTGGAGATTCGCACCTCATTCAAAATCAATCACAATTTCAACACATTGGTTTAAATTCGACTGGACTGCAATCTGCAGCGGCTTTCCATTACTTGCAAAGTGACCTTAAAAGTCACTTTAATATACAGCCTGTTTTTTAGTTCAGGTGTCATTCTAGAGTGGCAACCATGATGAGTAGATAATCGGGTCTTTGTACCTCAACATGGAAACGGCTGACAAACTGGACAATAGCATAGATCATTAATATCCATTGCTGAACTGAATATCCAGACTCTGGACATAGGTATGCAAACCTGCATCC
Organism: Endozoicomonadaceae bacterium; assembly: GCA_965224475.1. GTDB lineage: Bacteria > Pseudomonadota > Gammaproteobacteria > Pseudomonadales > Endozoicomonadaceae > Endonucleibacter. Next base: position 63,379 of record CBDCZK010000015.1, read on the forward strand.
TGCACAGGCAATACAACCGCATCATACTCACTTTCATTGTGATGAGAGTGCCACCAACCCGGGGGTGTAACAAAAACACCACCCGCTTGCCAATCGACTCGAACGGGATCAATGATATTACCCGATGAATCAAGCTCTCTGCCAATAAGCGTATAAGTATCAACACTGGATTTTACAGCATAATCTAAAGCAATTGAGTTATGGCGATGGGCCTTCTGGCGGCTTTTAGCAGGCAAAAGGTTATATAGTGACCACATATTGTGGGTCACTGTTTTGGTCAAAGGGCAATCAGGGTTAGCCAAAAGAACACCGTTACGGTTATTATCTTTCCCCTTGATTTGCTCAGTGACTGTTTGCAATTCAGATTCAAGCAGCTCAGCAGGAAAATAAAGCGGTTGGCACTGCTTCCTCTGGGGGTGAACGCCCAGAAAATCCATTAACGGCTGATCATTTACCCAATAGAAAGCACTATCCTCTTCTGCGAAATGTTCAATAGCATCGCAGGTAGGCAGAGCGATATAGTCTCCAACCTTCCAACGCAAGTCACCTTCAGAGAACACACTCTTGCCTTTGCCACGAATCACATAAAAAATCTGACTACTGGCATGAGTTTCCGTTACGAGAATATCTCCTGAGGCAATATGCACAAAGTTTGCGAGTAGACCCGGCCCTGTTGCAGGGTATGACGTTTGTAATTGCTTAGAAAGATCTAGAGGGATCGTTCTGGTTTCACCAATTTGGTGAGTTTTCGCCGGAAAAATATCAATACGGATATCAGGCATGCAGGGGTTGGCAGCACAACTATATTCAAAAAAACGACAATTATCCTGCCATTGATCATTCAGTACTGATACTCTTTTTTCAGTTATCATCATAGTGATTCCTCAAACACTTTCACGCTGGTGCTTTCTGTAAAACTGACTTCGGAATTACTCTCAAAGGATAGACGAGCTGAAATAAAACAATCTGGCATCATAAATATAAACCTTGAAGTCAGATATAAAGCGGCACCCCGGTCACCTCTTCCAGCTTTTTGATATACGCCCTTTCATTACCAGGCAGCTACTCTATGGTTTGCACACAAAAAGTTGATTCACTACCCCCACTCTTCTTGTTGCCAGATAAGCCAATGGTTGAAAAGAAACAGTTCTACCGGGCACCCCCGGTGCACTAAAAATCACACTGAGTATCGAATATAGAGTCCGAAAATAGGAAAGGCAAAGAAACCGCCTACCGTATTAACGGCAAGCTAAACAGCCTTTTTAAAACGTACTTATCAAGCTCCAAACGATGTTTTTTTATGGTTTGGGGGCTTTAAAAATCTGGCATTCATTTAATAAAGAACAACAACGCTAAATCAACTACTCTTCCCAACTTCTTTTTAGGGTGTTATTTAAATAGCATCTTAGTACAAAAAGTAAGGCTATAAATTAGAACTCAAATATAACGGTTCAGGCTCGATCATTTCTTTCAACTTCAACACTTTTTCCATGCCTTGCCCAGCTAGAGATACTTAATCAAAAACTTAACCTGGTTAACTCAAGGTTAAGTCATTATAAGTCTTTATTAACAAGGTAATAGCCATTTTTTAACCAAAAAAGTTAACCCCGTTTTCAGCCCTGACGCTAACGAAAAAGCGCGCCTCCCCTCCCCCGCAAACCGCCAAAACAACCAGGGTCCCCCGCTTGAGTACCAAACCGATCCCGTATAGCAATGGTGTAGCAACAACGCTTTTTGCAGGTACAAAAAAAGGCTTACATACATGTAAGCCTTTGATTTTACTGGCGCTCCCGACAGGATTCGAACCTGTGACCTGCCCCTTAGGAGGGGGCCAGTACAAAATTAAATATCTAATAATATCAAAGAGTTAAATACTATTAAATCCGAATCTTACGCTTTGTCTACTAATTGCCTGCTAATTAGACTACAATTTTCTGACCAATAAGTTAATAAAAATAATGGAGGTGGAAATGGCAAAGCCGGTTAAGGTAGTTCATTGGTATTTGCTGGATAACAATGGCAGGCGAACTAAACGTAGATTTACAAGCAAAAAATCCATGCTCTCATTTGCCGCAAAAAATCCCAACGCAAGACTAAAAGAGTATGTGGTCGGTTGGCATGCAAAAGTGTGGAACAATCGTACAAAAAAACAGGACTTTAAGACGTTTACAAAAAAAGCTGAAGCTGATGCATGGATAAATAGTACTAAAACAGCAATCAAGGAAGGACGAAAAAAAGACCATCGACAGCTTCAAAAAATATCCTGTTCAGAGTTAATTGATAAGTACCTAGAAGAAATAAAGGACTTAGTTGCCAGAGGAAAACAGTCACCATACACTCTAAACAACAAACAAAAATCAGCCATTCCACTTAAAGATTTTTTAGGCGATTATTTTTTATCTGAATTAAGTGATCAACTAATTTATGATTATGGAAAGGCTAGAGCAAAGACCATTGAAGCAGGAACTATTAGAAAAGAATTAAGCCTCCTTAGTCATGCCATAAACATTTCCTCAACAGCTTTTAAAATTAGTGGATTGGAGAACTGGGTATCTAAAGCAAAGCCCACAATGAAGTCGCAACATCTAATCGGCACTGACAATGAAAGATCACGAAGACTCTATCCTGACGAAGAAGAAGCCATCTTAAATACAAAGACCAGGTCTGTGTATTGCCCCGCAGCTTTTGGCTTTTCAGCTGAAACCGCAATAAGAAGATCTGAGTTGTGTAGCGCGTCTCGTTTTCAAATTATATACGATGTTGTATCTGTCGAAGGAAAGTCTATTTTTAAAACTGAGTCATTCATTCGAGCTTATAAATTTCATCTTCAAAACCCCGAATACAACATAAGGTCAAGGATAAACCGTTACAATCGTTACTATTTACCAGAAAAAAACATTCTCCATATTTCCCCTGGTCAGTCTAAAACTGGGGTTGCCAGGGATATATACCTATCAGATAAAGCAATTAAATTCATAAATTCTGTACCTCCTTCAACTTGTGGAAGGTTGTTTCCTTTATCACCAGATTCATTCACTGGGTGGCTAAATAGAATATTAAAGAAACACCCTCAAATAGTAGACTTACACTGGCATGATTTGAGACATGAAGGCACTACCCGCTACTTCGAGAGAGGGTGGGGAATTGAAGAAGTACAGTTATCTACTGGTCATGCTGATTTAGACTCGCTTCAACGCTACATTGAAAAAACCACAGCGGATGTTATACAAACCAGAGAATTGACAAAAAAGCGGGGCTAATATAGTATCGCTCCGTCAATAAATATTTGGCATCGACGCTCCTGTAGTTCAACGGATAGAACAACGGCCTCCTAAGCTGTAGATACAGGTTCGATTCCTGTCAGGAGCGCCACTATCTGCCATGTAGCCTTTTCCAGCGCTGAAACTCTTTTTTACCTTCATTAGCCTGCATTACTAGATAACTAATCACATCTGATTTATCAGCCATTCTGAATTTACCTATTTTTAATGTTGGAATAGGAAATCGCCCGGTAGCGATTGCATTTCTAATACTTCTTTCAGACATACACAATTCTACTGCCAAGTCTTTCAGACCAAGAAGCTTCTTATCTTTATACTTTTCCATAAAATAATCATATATTGACTGGTCTTCCATAACCCCCCCTCAATCCTTTAATTCAACTTCAAACTCAACTGAATCCGTCCAATCAGCACCTTTACCTGCTCGCGCTTGCCATTCTTCTCGTGCCGGAAATTCACTAACCCCTTGCCGTGGAAGCTGCCCTTTATGTCCAGTACCTTGATTTCCTGTTCAAGCATCTGGAGTTGTTCATAATCGGTAAGCACAGGCTGAAGGTTGCCAGCGAAATACTGATCGAGGACGGTATACGCTCCTACCTTAAAGCCAGAATCAATCCATCCTGCATAGTCATAAGCCAGTAACTTACAGCTCCAGGTTCCACCATTTTTTCCACTCGTGGTTGTAAAGGTAGGATTTCCTACCTTTTCCAGAGAGCGCATATACTCTTTAGTTTTGGCGTTACCTAGAAAGTGTGCCGGTTTGTTTTTCTGCTCCCCTCCACTCGCCTTCCACATATCCGTCAAGCTCACCATTCCATTTTCATTCACACGGACTTTCTGGCCGCATAGCTCCACATGCTTTACTCCCATACTTACCTCCATTCCTTTTCACTCACTTAAAATCAAAGTAAACAATACTCACCTCAAGCGGCATAAGCCGCTCAGACAAGACGCCCTGATACCGGCGGAGCGCAAACATTACTGACCCCCAGTCATCTTCTTAATTATTTCGGCGGTAACTACTGCACTGGCTTTTGCGTATTTTCCGATAGGGTTATTTAAAAATCGTTCTGCCTGATAGGCTTTAATCTGGTCTGCGAAGACCTGAGACAGAGCATTACAAAGGGATTGAGTAAAAACCTGATCACGCCACGGCATATCCGCTATAACGATTTTGGCAACAGGCTCACTTACACCGCCTTCGGCATGGGTGACCAGCAATTCACTATCATCGTGATTCCCTACAATGCTGATACTGAAGTCGATATTCATAGCCTGGCCTTCCTTGCTTTCATCATTTCATCAGCGATGAGATAAGCGAAATGTGCCGCTTGCTGTGCGGTAGCGCCACGGCTGCTATTGAACTCATAGTTCAGGGCGGCAATGGCGAAATGGTCACGAAGTGAAATACGTTCTGCCTTGTAAGCCTCGAGCTGGGTTTCCAGTTCATTCAGCGTTTCATTTAGGCCAGCCTCAGCGTAGGGAGTCAGGTCATTAGTGATCAGGAAGTGCGTCACTTCAGGGGTGAACTTGCCCTGAGCAAACTCGGTAAAACATAAACCCAGTTCGGCGGAGTAGCCGATATACTCACCATCCTTTATGGGCTGGCTATCGGCGTAAGAGTCGAAGGCGTATTTTTTTAGGAAGTCCATTTATTTACCTATTACTTAGTGTTAAAGCTGGAGAGTTAAAACCACGCCAATTAAAAAATAGGCATTTTCACGCTGGCGCGGTTTAGTGGCTTAAAAAAACCTCAACACGTCATACCCGAATACCGGCTGGGCATTGCTGGTATTGATGCGCTTGCTGGATGAGTCGTGGAAGGTTTCGCTGGTAGGGTCATACATCATCCCAATCTTGAACCCCTTATCGGTCAGGACGTACTTGCCATGATTGGCGTAGGGCTTAATGTATTTGATGATGCGATTCTGGAGCAGTACTTTGCGAACATATTCAGTACTGGTGCCCATCTGCTCACCCAACTCTCGAATTGAGAAAAAGTCCTCTAGGTTGTACTTGTTTTTTTCACGAAGCGTACGTTTTGTATGGGACTTGCGAGAGGATGATTTACGCTTCACAGGTTCCTGATCAAGCTGATACTGAGGCTTAATTTCTGCCTTTGGCAAAGCCTGTGGGGCAGACATGATTTCTGGAATCCCCAACTCCAGGCAGTTAATTCCGGTCAGGTTAGCTGTTGCCTGATTGGCGAATGCCTGCTGCTGATTGATGTTATGGCAAAACTCCTTGCCGAGTTCCATCATCTGCCGGTAGGTAGGCGCCAGCTTACCAAGCGCATCAACATCAAGGTTGGCCAGACGGGAAAGAGAGATCTGTGCTTTCTGGGTCTGCTGGATTTTGTAGTGGGGTTCAGCCTTGCCAGACTCAAGCTCATACCAACGCTTAATCACTGCTGCACGACGCTTGCTATCATAGCCAGTAATGAGAACTTCAAATTCAAAGCGAGGGAGCAAGTATTCAGTGTAAGTCTGCTTATTCTGGGGGTTTACATAGGTATGCGCAAATTTGCTGATACCCCAATTATTATCTTTGCAGACAATTTTTAGGTCACGAATAACATCTGCATGACGCTTATTAGTTTCTTTCGCAATCTCACGGGTGGACATTACTGCTTCAGCCATCGTGTTCTTGGCAGTATTCAAAGCAGTAGCGTTTTTTGAAGTGAATCTTTTCACAGTACGTTCCTTCTTATTTTATTTTATTTCTGGCCATCACTAGCCACTACGGTGACATCAAATTTTGGTTCTGGAATGTTCATGGATCAGATCCTGTTAAACCTGCGGGCCATGCGTTGTGCCTTGCGTTTCAGTCGACGCTGGACTTTATTAAGCCGCTTCTTGCGTGGGTGTTTGTTCTGGCGGTATGGTTGATGCGTCAGCCGGTCTGTTAAAAACATTTTTTGTGTCCATCCCTGGTAGCTTTTATATGCTCTTCAATAAGCTGCTCATCTGACAAAATGGTGCTGAAAATCTCACTCAGTACGTCATCATCAAGATCCAGAAACCCGCACCAGTAAGCCTTATCCGGATTGGGGTTAGCCAGGAACTGATAAGGCTCAGAGGCCCTGAACAGTTCCATAGATTTCACCCTTTTGTACTTTGGTCGTTTATCTCTTTTGCCTCCCAGCTTTAAATCCAGCTCATCATCTTTGATCCGAACCCTGGCACCGATCCGGTAAATCTGCAGGGCGTCCCTGAAGGCCAGTTCGATAACGGCTTTTGCTAACTCTTTAAATGCCAGAGGGAAATCCCTCTGGGCTTTATGGGATTGAGTCATGGGTCACCCGTCGACAATCACTTGCATCAATGTCCACAGGCAGTAGGTGATAAAGGTAGCCAGCATGACAACAGCCAGCACATCCTCACCTTTCACCGCCTCCCCCATGGTGGCGTTGCGGCTGTAGCCGGGTGCGGTGGCGCATCCTGGCCTTCCACTCCAGTCGGCGCTCCCGCTGGATTTGTTGCAGGGAGGGGCTGCTGTCTGGACTGGTTTTGTGGCTGGCCTTGAAAGTTCTGCTGCCGGGGAGCAGCATCACCTCCTGACAGGGGCTTCCATGTCTTAATGAAGTTTCTGTCCCGGTAACCTGCCTGTTGCTCAATATCCACAGTCACCAGCAGAGCCTTCTGAATAAGATCATCAGTGTCACTGATTTTAGGATTGCCAACAGCGTGAGCAATACGGCTGATCTCCTTACGACCGATTTCTTCCGCCTTGGAACTCTCGTTAAAGACATTATGTTGTGACCAGATTCTCCGTCCCTGATACGGGCCATCCATAATGGTGTAGGTGAACTTGGCGAGCTGGCCGCCTTTCGCAGTAAAGGTGACATCTCCCTCGGTAATCATGACCTCATAGTCACCGGGCGGCACCGGTTCAAAGTCATCAGCAGGATCATAGTCACCTGCAATAAAGCCAAGTTGAGCCATATCAATCTCCTTATTGTTGGCTTCTGTTAGCTGCCAAGGCATCGCTAAAAGCCTGCCAGCTCAGAGGAATCTCTGGCGGCAAGCTAAAGCGATTCTTGGCGACATAACCGGGGGTTTCCTCAGTAAAAAGAAAACGCTGCCCGGTTGATACGCCTCGGTTTTTGGTATTACCGAAGCCCTTATCCTCCTTTTGAATGACGGTCTTGTAGTCAGCAAACAGCACGCAATCGACAGACTCCTGCACTAAATCAGAAGCGAGCTTATGGAGCTTGATTTGATAACGGTCGTAGCTGGCAGTGGTAGGCGACTCAAAACGCTTAACTTGAGAATGAGCAATAAGAATGACGGCCATGTCCTTCTCGTTACGCAGTGCATTCATGCCATCGAGAAACGTGCGCCAGAGATCCAGCGACTCCGTGTAGCCTTTGCCATAGCTGAATCCTTCAATGCTGTCGTAAGTTTCCCCTTTGGAGCCAATGTAGGTATCGCACAGCTCTTTCCAGACCATCGGTTCAAAATGGTCAAGGCTATCGATTACCAGCGTTTTATAGTCATGGTCATCGGTATAAAGCGAGGTGAGAGCTTCCAGCATGTCATTGAAAGATCGAAGCAATGGGAAGGTGTCGACCTTCAGGTCACCTAAGCCATCTTCAGTACGAAGAACCACCGGGTTTGGCGCATGACAAGCAAAGGTCGTCTTGCCTCGGCCTGCCGGTCCATAGATTAAAATCCGTGGCGCTTTGAAACCTGCGGCTTTGCTAATGGAGTTGAGAGAGAAAGCCATTACTGCTCCCCCTCAATACGCTCAAACTTCACAGCCACCTTCTTGGGTTTGGTGGTGACTGCTTCTGCCACCAGGTTATACAGGGCAGGCTCAATATCATGGAGTGCCTTGAAGTAGCGGGTATCCAGCTCAGTACGGGTTTTAACGACTTTCTGTACAATATTGATGGGCAATCGACTTTTAATTTCAGACCACTTTTTCTCATCCAGGGTTCGGGTTAATCCGGCTGACGTCGTGACCTTGTAATACTGGCCTTTTGCTGTGTACGAGCCTTCCGTTTTAACACCCGCTTCTTCGCACAAACGTTGCTCGAGTTGCAGGCGGTGTTCTTTGGCGATGAGTTCAGCTTCCTTGGCTTTCTCTAGCTCATAGGCGAGTTGATCCAGCCGAGAAAGCGGGGCGCTTTCGGTCATGGTGTTACCTTTTTTTATTGTTTTAGGGAGAGGAAAGCCTTCGGGCTTTCAGCGGCTAACCAGGGCCGTTTAGCTTTTGGACAGATCAAAAACAACTTTAAGAGTTCAGGCGTGTACTCTAAATCCAGCTCTTGAGTCATCTGCTCGAATTTATGATTAAGGCTGGCATGGCAGGTATGGGAAAGGCATCTGGCGTGAAGTGTTTCCTCCAGCGCCATCGCTAATGCATTGGCATGCTTGTCCTCTTCACAGGCTTGTTGCCGGAATGTATTGGCGCGTTTTTTACACTTGGTGAAACGAGTTGACAGCTTAACAATAACTTCCTGTACTGTGTTTGCTTCCATAGCTCTGACTTTCATACTTTCTTATAGATCGATAGAGATCAGTTTGCAGTCACCGCTAAAAGCTGTCAACTATCAAGTCAATATTTATTTATACTCTTGGGTTAACCCCTTACTTCCAAAGGGATCGTAAAAGCCAATAATTGTGCCGAGATACTTGTTTTTTGTTACCGAAAAATGGCTAAACCTTGGATTTGATGGTGTCAGAACGGGTTCACCATTGAGTAACTCATAGTTTCCAATTAGTACATCCTTGTCCATAAATATACACAGACGATTCTCTGTTAACGGGTGTTCAGGGTCAACAAATACCAGCGTATCGGCGGGAAGTGACAGTTCGCCGGGGTAAGGGTTGGTCATTGTGCTGCCCTGAATATGACAGGCGTAGGTTTTAGCACCGCAGGGTTCAGGACAACTTACCCATTTTGCATCGCTATCTGCAACAGAATTAGCGACCCAGGTAGAAATATCTTTGAATGCCAGCAGCGGGACGGCTGTATCAGCCACTTTGCCCTTATTTACGCCATGAATCAGGTACTCTACATTGACGTCCAGGGCGGTGGCGATCAGGTGTTGAGCTTTCAGCGTGTTTGCGTCTGACAGCGTCAAGTCACTGAGCCATGCCGAGATGGTAGCCCTTGTCATGCCAAGCTTTCTACCTAGCTCTGCCTGGCTTGTTTTTTTCTTTTTTAACAACTGTTTAGTGCGTTCCTTCCAGTCCAAAAGTGCCTCCGGTCTTTTTTTTTGAACAGTTATATCTGCATAAACTAAGATTTTGAACGAAGCAAAATCTAAACCATCTTACAAAACGTCAAATGATATTGACATAATAAAATCAGCGTTAAATACTTTTAGTCCAATGCGGCCACAAAGCAGGGAGGGATTCCACAGAGTAAAAAAGCATCAGCCCCAGCTCTTTTCTTACATTGGTTTCACTAACAACAGAACAACATCATGGACGACATCGATAGAGCCAGCCATTACACAGAGTCAGAAATCAGCAGTTTGGTAAACAAGCATCGACAGCAACGGAAGCTAACTCCTAAGGACTCCCTGAGTTATTGCATAGAGTGCGGTCAGAAGATCCCTTCAGCCCGACAAGTGGCGTCCCCCGGCTGCACGCGCTGTATCGAGTGTGCTGTGTATCTCGAGAAGATCAAACGACCCAATTAACCCCCACTCCGTAAGGCACTCAGCTTTACGGGTTTACTCACCCTAAAAATAACAAAGGCGTTTATATGGATGTAAATCCCCAAAACACGGAAGGTATGGCATGGGAACTCAACGAGAATGGCCTGACCATTATCCCGCTGGGCAGTCCTTTCGAGACACCACCACGATGGTTTCTGAATGACCGTTGTGATGGTGATAAGGCAAAGGCGGCCATTGAATGGCCAAAGACACCCCGGATTAAGTGGAAAGACTATCAAGAGGCTCCGGCTTCTGATTTAGTCATCGGGTCATGGGTCCAGAAATGGCCTTGTACTAATTGGGCGATCGTCACCGGCCAGAAGATCATTGTCGTCGACGCGGATTCTGATGAAGCTGTAGCCTTTATGGAGTCCGGTAAGGTGACCAGAACGCCGGTTCGGGTTAAAACCCGCCAGGGCAAGCATTTCTATTTTGCAAATAATCCCAATCTGCAAATTCGCAATTCGGCCAATAAAAACAAGATCGATATTCGGGGCAAAGGAGGTTATGTCGTGGCACCGGGTTCGGCTCACCCTTCAGGTATTGTTTATGAGTGGGAAGTGGATGATGGTTATCCGCTATCTGATCTGATGGATTTGCCGGTACTGAATGCTGAGGATTTAGCTGCTATTAATGGCTTTAATGGTCAGAGTACAGATAACCCGCCTGCAGGTAATCTTGGCTTTTCTGCTGACCAATATGCTGTTCCTCACGATGGAGGCCATCTGGCAGAAGGTGAAGGACGAAATAACGCGGCAGCCAGTATGACCGGGCAGCTTATTCGTCAGGGTTATTCCCTGTTAGAGATAAAAGGCATTCTCGATCAGTGGAATCAGGGCAATTACCCGCCATTACTGGAAACAGAACTTAATACCACTATTGCCAGCGTCACCCGAACTCACCTGAGCAATAACCCGGGTTCTCAGATTCTGGTGGAGCCATTACCACCGGGTCAGGCCGGTATTAAGTTTTCGTTCTCTCACGTCAGGGACTTAATCAGTGAACCTAAGCCGATTAACTGGCTGATTAAGGGCTTTCTGGAAATGGATAGCCTGAGCCTGATGTTTGGCGAGCCGGGGTGTGGAAAGTCATTTGTGGCCATCGATGCAGCCTGCTGTATCGCTACCGGGGCAAACTGGCATGGCAAGGAAGTGAAGCAGTCAGGCCCTGTCTTCTATATCGCCGGGGAAGGCTTTAATGGCATAGCCAGGCGGTTAATGGCATGGCAACAAGTCAATGGCTATAACCTCAGAAAATCTGACCTGTATGTCAGTCAGTGTCCCGCTGCCTTAACTGATCTGGGTAGTGCCAGAGAAGTCAGTTCAGCCATTCACACCATCATTGAAGAAACGGGTGGTCAGGCACCGGCCCTTATTGTCATAGACACCCTGGCCAGAAACTTCGGAGCCGGGGATGAAAATGCCACGAAGGAGATGAACCTGTTTATCAGCCATATCGATGAGTACCTTCGCAAGCAGTACGGCTGCTGTGTCCTGATTGTTCACCATAGTGGTGTCGGTAAGTCAGACCGGGCAAGGGGTAGCAGTGCGCTTAAAGGAGCACTCGATGCCGAGTATGCCGTGGTGAAGTCAGACGATGAGCTTCGTATTTCCCCGAAGAAGATGAAAGACGCCGACGAACCTGAGCCTATGCATTTCATGTTCGAGTCCGTGCAGCTGCCATTTACGGATGAGGATGGTGAGCCACAGATTAGCTGTGTGCTTCAGTATCTTGATCCTGAGATAGCTCGGAAGATGGCAAATCAAAAGCGAGTGGGAGGTACACAGAAGAAAGTCCTGATGGCGCTTGATGTTCTTTTCAACGATGCCCGTTACAACCTTACGCAGCAGGGTAGAGCCCCAGAGAATGCTCATATTGAAGTTAAGGGGCTAAGAGATGAGTGCGTTAAGAGTGAAAGGGCATTCCTTGGTAAGACGAACTGGCCTAAGACACTCAATGCTCTTGTTGAGAAAGAGCTGGTGTCTATTAACGGCGTTCATATTGATCTAACAGACAGTGGACGTCAGGCGCTGTTAGACGATTGATGGAGTGTTTTAGGCTCTAACAAAGATTGGTTAAAAATTAATCGGATTTAGATCTAAAAGTATCATTTCAGGTATTTATAACTCTTTTGATTATGGATGTTCTTCAGGTGTTCTCTAGTTGTTATCAATTGCCTGATTTTAAAGAGGTTTTCTGGGTGTTCGAGCCCTTTAGTCGTCGTTATCACTCTCCCCCTCTCTCTTAAAGAGAGGGGAGAGATGAGAACCTAAGAGAAGGCTAAGGTGCTAGCGATAAATAACCCCTAAAAATATCTAAGTGACAGGGAGCAGAAAGTTGCAAGTAATTATAGGAATAGATCCAGGTTTGAAAGGAGGTATAGCAGTACTGGATGCGATAAGTGGCGAGTTAGTTCAGCTGGAAGATATGCCAACGAGTCCAGATGGGAAAGGTAAGAAGTTAAAAGTCAGCGGCAGTGGGTTAGCAGATATCCTGAATGGCTATTCTGTAGAGCAAGTCAAAATGGCCTATTTAGAACGGGTCGGAGCGATGCCGGGACAGGGAGTCGTGAGTATGTTCTCGTTTGGTCGCTCCTATGGCGCTGTAGAGGCGGCTGTGGCGGCTTTTAAGTTTCCTTTGACCTATGTAACCCCGCAACGCTGGAAAGCGGCTGCCGGCCTTTTGCGAGCTGAGAAAGATGCGTCTCGTGGACGGGTACTGGATTTATACCCTGATGCGGATGTGAGAAAGAAAAAAGACAATGGTCGGGCTGATGCTGTTTTGATAGCCCGGTTTGGACACTGTTGAGGGCAATGGATGCAACTCACTTCTGCCAGGCAAGCGATTCACGATGCTTATGCCTTAAATCTGAGAAGCCGGGAGTTTGAAGTCAGTCAGGTGGCACCGATTAAAAAACCGGATTTCTCCGCGTTTCTGAGAAGCGCTCACAGGCGTAAGAAAGAGACTCGCAAGCAGTTGTTATCTGAACATAACCCTGTGGGCTATTACCGGGAAGATCGGTCGGGAAAGCAAAACAATAATCATCGGGTCGCAGATACCGTTGAGGCCGGAATGATTATCAGCGTGGTTGAACGACTGCCAGAGCCCATTAAATCATGGGCTGTCTGGGCGTATGGACCTCGAACTCAGGATTTTCTACCTGAGCAGGCGAGGTTCTTCAGATGGCTTGATGGCGATGTGATGGCGAACGTTGAGGCAATAGACAGGGTCTATCGGGAGGCTACCCGGCATAAGATCAGGGATGTCGTGGCGTTTACTGTACTGGATTACAGAAGCTACATCCTCAGTGAAAGACACCTCTATCCTGTCAGCCTGATTATCAATCGATGCAGGATTCAGAGGCAGAATTGGAAGAGGGATTTTAAACCCTGGCATGACTATTACTGGAGGCTGTGTGATGAGTATTTAGACCGTTACTGTCTTCCAGCAGTGGGGAAAGTGATAGCCAGGTTAAAGAGAGGGAAAAGCGCATGGAAATTGACATGATGGAAGAATATTACGTTTACCGAACCACACAGGAAGACTGTGATGAATATTACTACTCGATTCTTGAAGCTGTGGATATCGAGGATGCTAAGTATCACCTCGCTTTTAATGATGGTGAGGTTTTAATGATTCCACATAAAATGACTTGGGAGGCTTACAATAAGGCATTGGGTAGAGAAGAGGAGTTGTTCAATAGCTTGGCAGAAGAAGGAAGAACAGCCTGGTATTTGAACAGGTGTTGATTTGCAGGGTAGTAGAGGTTAGGGGCATTAAATACCTGCCCCCAATTGCATTAGTATGATGGATCAGGCTTCATTATTCCAAATGAAACGCCCTGTGCGGACCCGCATGCAGGGTGTTGGTGTGTCATGAGAACAGAGTCGGTCTGTTCGTAACTGTAATTGAGATGGAGGTAGGTCCTCCGGTGGTGGCTTCTGGAAGCGACTACCAAACCACTGTGAGCTGCGCTGATTAAGAGTCAGGGTGGTGAGCGTCACAGAAAAGGCGCAACAAGATTGTGTCAGGTAGGAAATCAGGAGATGAACGCAAGTGAACCATTGATGACGTGTCGTAAGCGTGCATATCGACATCAAAAATGAGGAGCAACACTGCCTCATGATAAGTTCAGGGGAAATCCAGTTACTGCCTGAGCGGTGTCCGGCACAAAAGTGGCATGAACTGATTTCAGGCTCTTTTATGGAACATGAGAACCTGTCGCTCTGGTGTTAAGGGAGCCAGCCAAACTGACGAACAGTAAGGCTCTGAGTACCAATACAGGGCACAGGGGCGGATCAGCTCGTAGTAGTGTCGAAGTCTCTGTAATGGAGATGGAGCGAAGGGGCTGACCTATCCAGTGGAATGAGTAGATCAACCAAGCCTTTGGGATGAATCTATGACTGAAGCAAAATCGTTCACAATTTCAAAAAGACTTGTCTGGCAAGCTTGGCAGAAGGTGAGAGCCAACAAAGGGGTCGCCGGCATTGATGGTCAGTCTCTGGCTGATTTTGAGGTCAATTTGGGCGGCAACCTATACAAACTATGGAACAGGATGTCATCGGGAAGCTATATTCCTCCCCCCGTCATGCGTGTGGACATCGAAAAGAAAGATGGAGGCACGAGACCGCTGGGAGTACCGACAGTAGCAGATCGCATAGCCCAGACTGTGGTAAAGCTTATTGTGGAGCCATTAGTAGAACCAATTTTCCATGAAAACTCCTATGGCTACAGGCCGAATCGCAATGCACATCAGGCATTGGCAGTGGCGCGAAAACGTTGCTGGCGACGAGATTGGGTGATTGATCTGGATATTAAAGGATTTTTTGATAATCTGGATCACGACCTCATGATGAAAGCGGTGAAGCACCATATTCGGGAACCCTGGGTACTGTTGTATATCAAACGTTGGTTGAAAGCTCCTGTTGATAATGGCAAGGAGCTAATCGAACGAAGTATGGGGACGCCACAGGGAGGGGTGATTAGCCCATTGCTGGCGAACCTTTTCATGCATTATGCGTTTGACCATTGGTTGGAGCGCAACATTCCGCATGTTTGGTTTGAGCGTTATGCTGATGATGCGGTTATCCACTGTCGTACATGCCAGGAAGCAGAGTTTATTCTGGAACGGGTAAGACAACGTTTGAAAGAATGTGGTCTGACACTGCATCCGGAAAAGACGAAGCTGGTTTATTGTATGGATGAAGATAGACCGGGAAAGCATGAAAATACGACGTTTGATTTTCTGAGTTACACCTTTCGTCCAAGGATGACCAAGAATCGGTATGGGAAATACTTTGTCAGTTTTCTGCCCGCAATAAGTAATACCATTCGCTTTTTCTAATTCCTTGGATTCGTAGCTGCTAATCTTGAGCATCATCAGCTACTCAAACTTTGAAACGATGTCTCGTGGACCACAGCTACCTGAAGGTTTTAAAGAAGCCGACTTCCAGTTTGCCGCCCGTCATGCGCAAGACAACCGTGAGTGTATCAGGCTATTGGGATTAGCCTTTTTACAGCAGGGGCTGTCTGTATCAGAAGCAGCAGCATTGCTCAGCGTAACCAATGATTCTGTTCATGACTGGTTGCATCGATTTAAAGAAGGTGGTCTTCCTGCTATGAAGGATCAAGGAGGAAGAGGGCGTAAACCCATCATTCCAGAAGCATCACATGCTGCATTTAAAGACGCTGTCCTTCACATGCAGGAAGAGAAAGACGGTGGACGGATAGTTGGCCGAGATGTTCTTAAAATGCTTGAGCGTGACTTCCAACAACAGTGTGATCTTCGAACGGTTTATAAGCTATTGCACAGGGTTAAATTGTCATGGATCTCTGGAAGGTCAAGACACCCCAAGCAAGATCTTGAAGAGCAGGAGGCATTTAAAAAAACTTCAGACAGGAGGTAATGTCTGTGCTGCCTCCGACGTCGCAAAACAAAGTCATTGATGTCTGGTTTCAGGATGAAGCTCGATTTGGACAGCAGAACTCAATTAGCCGTATATGGGCACCAACAGGTAGTCGGCCCGGTCTGATTCGGCAGCAGCAATTTGAGTACGCTTATATGTTTGGTGCGGTATGTCCCCAACAGGATAAAGCGATTGGCTTGGTACTGCCAAATGCAAATGCCAAGGGGTTGACCCTGCACCTCGATGAAATCGCCAAAGCAACTGAAGATGGACATCATGCCATAGTTGTCTTGGACAGAGCGGGCTACCATATGGCACAAAATATGCGCGAGTATGGGAATCTGAGTCTTCTGCACTTGCCACCCTGTGCTCCCGAGCTGAATAGCTCAGAAAGGTTGTGGGAGCTGATGCGAGCGCAAGATTTATCCAATAAGGCATTTGATAGTTATGACCATATCGTTGATTGCTGCTGTGAGGCTTGGAATAACTTATGCGGTGAAGCTGGTCGATTGGCCAGCTTATGCTCTCGAAAATGGGCGGTTATACCGTAGTTAGAAAAGGCGATTGGTATAAGGCCTCGGCTCAGCATATTCGGGATACTCTCAGGAATTTGGCTATACCCACTAAGCGATCACTTTACTCGCTGGGAGAGCTGGCGAAGCTGATCAATCCCTATGTGCAGGGCTGGATCAATTACTACGGAAAGTTTTATCCGTCAGAGTTGAAGAAAGTTCTGAACTATGTGGAAGCCACACTGGTTCGCTGGGCTATGGGCAAATACAAGAAATTGAGGGGCCGGAAAAGGCGAGCTTCCCGCTGTTTGGGGAATATCGCAAGGCGGGCTCCGAGGCTAATGGCACACTGGCGTATAGGCTGTGTGTCAGCGGTTGGATAGGAAGAGCCGGATGAAGGGAGACCTTCAAGTCCGGATCTGTGAGCGCCTGAAGGGGCGGTTCCTTTGGGCGACTCGACTGGGGGCTGGGGGTTAGAAACCCTCAGCTACCTGATTATGCTTTTGTTACCTGTGTCATTTGTTTTTTTAACCAAGGTTTAAAACGGTTTTTCTTCGTATATTTTTGGAGGTCAAACTCCTCTGGGAACTTGGATCGGAATTGAGACTCGAAACGCTCATAAGAAAAACCAATCTTAAGGCTATCTGCAACCTCTTGAAATTTTTGACACAAGCCTGGGTCTGTGTATGAACCGGCTTTTTTAGGTTTAGGAATTTCAAGGCCAAAACGCTTTAAACGTTGATATGCTGTATCACGAACTTCGTCAACTTTGTCTGATTCCATGATTGATGAGAGTGTTTTTATAACCTCATCACATTTAAACTTACCCAGCTTATTTATTGCATCAATTCTTTCCTCAAAGCTGTTTCGATTTTGTAGCTGATTAAGCCACTTTTCTAGCTGTGGCGGCACGTCTTCTACGAATTTAGGTTTAGGGGTGTTTATCTCAATATGTAGCTCATTAAGATCTTTACCTTTAGAATAAAGTTCCCTAATTTTTTGAGACGCATTAAGCATATACTGGTGTGGTTTAGGCATAGGGTGACTTTTCCCTTTAGGAGTTAGCCTCTCATGCGCCTGATATCGTTTTACGACCTTCATCCAGTCTTCAGGGTACATCTCTTTAAACTTTTGTACGAAATCATCCCCAGATACATCTGGCTTTAATGTTAGAAGGACAGCTATAATTTTCTCATCTTTCTTAAGAAAAATTTTTCCCTTGGGTACTCTTTGTCGCCCCATCTTTTGCCTTTCTCTAAATTTTCGTAAAAACATAACACCATGCACACAGGCTGCGCGTCTAGCACAGTCAGAGTGGTGCGACTTGTTAGCTGCTTTGCTTATTTTTTCATTTTTTAACCGCTGAGTACCGCATGATGAATCTCCGATAAACTTGGTTTGGCATACACTATATAGTGCCTGTCCGAAAACTATCACTTGGGAGACGTGACTTACAGTCAATTACAGCTCCGAAGATTTTCAGGTTTGGCAAAATACCCTACCCACAAAAAGGCTACAGTCTTTGGTAGCTCTGTTCATAACCAATCCTTAAGAAAAAATCTTCGGGGTTATAAACAGCCTGTTTACCTTGTCTCTCAGAGAGTTCGAGGTTTTCGGATAGACACTATATATAAAGTTGTACTCAGGATCTGTATTTCCATGGTAACCATAGTTATGAGCCTTACCCAAGCATTTCTCCTTAAAAATAAGTTTAAACTCCATCAATGTTCAAGGCCTAACACCATGTTTGTTGCGACTAATGAGATGGTATGAGTACTGGGCCGGAACAAAAAAAACAGCTCAACAGGGATTACTTACGACGCGTCCTGTCGCCACGCTTTTGTGCTGGTGTTCTGTCATCCCCTTTATTCGAGCGATGATCATGACCTCCAGACACCTTCTGACCACCATTAGAAATTATACCATGACTACCCGAGGGCTTAGAGTCAGATTTCTTGCCCAATAAACCATCAAACAAACCCATAGAAAACACTCCTTAACAACAGCTAAAATTAAATGTAGCGGCATCATACCGGAACAGAAAGTATGCAGAAACGCAATAGTGGAAACGTGCAGTAATTCCAGTCAAAACAAACGGCATATGAAATTGTTTGAATATCATCTCAAGATCTTAAAAACTGAAGAAAACCTGATATTACAATTCAATGACGCAGGTTAATGATAAACTGGTCTAGGTTGGGATAGAAACCGATTAGACGGTCACTACGATATATTTACCAAAAGATTAAAGCACTTTTAGCGGCTCCGTCTATTGTAACTGCTCATATTTAACTGGCAAAGCAACCTTATAGGTCAAAGAAAAAAGCGGCTCTCCTGTCAGATACTTCTGACCTATGCCTTTCTCGGACTCCATAATCGACACCATAGACAATGAGGCTCTACGCTCATTTGTCAAAACCCTTCTCGATACTATCGAACGGCAATCTATACAAATTGAGAAGCTGACCCAAGAAAACGAGCAGCTCCATGCTGAGATAAGACACCTGAAGAAACAGAAGGGCAAGCCTAAAATAAGGCCTAATACGCCAGATCAGAATGGTCATGACGATACCAACCATGATGCCGATGATTCTGACGCAAATAACCAAAATAGAAACAACAGTAGGCCACCAAAAAATAAACGTCCTAACTCACAAGAGCCGGGGGAAACAGCCGCACCGCCACTCATTGCTGACAAGGATGAAGTTTGCTCGATAGACAACCCTGGTGAAGATTGGCGCTTCAAATGTTACATCGATTTTCATCATACCGAGTTAGAGTTGCACTTCGTGACTACCCGTTACCGGCGTGAGCACTACCAAAGGCCAGAGGGTAACGTCACTGCCCCATTGCCTGCTCATGTGAAAGGCCGGTTTGGTGATAACCTGAAAGCGCACCTGCTGGATTTTTATCATTCATGCAGTACCACTCAGCCATTATTATTGGCTTGGCTGCATGATCACAATTGCTCTATCTCCGAGGGCTCCCTGAATAAGATCCTGACAGAAGGCCATGATGCCTTTCATCAAGAAAAAGAACAGTTGCTTGAGGCAGGTCTTGCCTGTTCGAGCTATATTCAGGCGGATGACACAGGCGCGCGACACCAAGGGCAGAATGGTTACTGCCTGTTTGTCGGCAACCCTTATTTCTCCTACTTCCTCAGCAGTGAGAGTAAAAGCAGAATCAACTTTCTCAACTGCCTGCTGGGGCAAAAGCCCCTGTATGTACTGAACACGACAGCAACTCAATATATGAGACAGGTGAAAATGTCGGTCAAGTGGGTTGACGTCCTTGCTTCTGCTGACGAGAAAGTATTTACCTCGAAAAAAGACTGGGACTGCTATCTCGACAGTTTGGGCTGCAAGGCCATTCAACAAAGGCGCTGGGCAACAGAAGGCGCTTTAAAGGCCGCTTTGATGCATCACCATCAGCTTGATCACATGATCGTTCATAGTGATGGCGCTCGCCAGTTTGATACAGTCTTCGAACACGGACTATGCTGGTATCATGCAGGCAGGCCATTAGACAAGCTCATCCCGGCCAATGACTTGGAGCGTGCTGCTCGTGACTGGATGCAGGATCAGTACTGGCGTTTATACGATGACATAGAGGCTTACCAGAAAAGCCCCACCGAAGAAGAAAAGCACAAACTTTACAAGGCATTTGACCAATGGATAGCCACCCGAACCCTCTACCCCGATTTGCAGAAGGTACTGGGTCAGTTAAAGGTTGTCAGGGAAGAACTACTACTGGTGCTTGAATATCCGTGGTTGCCATTACACAACAACCTGAGTGAAAGACAAATCAGGGAGTATGTGAAGAGACGAAAAGTCAGTGGTGGGACTCGCAGTGAACTCGGGAGAAAGTGCAGAGATACCTTTGCCAGTTTGAAAAAGACCTGCAAGCAGCATGGGATATCCTTCGCCCGCTATCTCAAAGACAGACTGAGCGACAATAACCTGATTCCCCGTCTGGCTGATCTCATACTGGAAGCATCAGGTAACCAGAATCTCAGTACTGCCAGTTAAATATGAGCAGTTACGCATTAACACCTTTTTTTCTAACTCTTGCTCATCGTTGTCATTAGGAGTGTCAAGTTCACTATAATCACTTTCATAATCTTTCTTTTCAAACTCACGAACCTGTTTTAACTTATCTTCACCTTCAAACAAGACTCTTTTTTTAGGTGTTCGTATCGTAACTTCTTTCTCCCCAACATCTGCATCACTTAACTCACTATTCCCTTTACTTCGACCAATCCCTTCATCTTTTTCTGCGACTGTAGATACATCTTCTTTCTTTTCATCTGCTTTAGCTATCTGACTTAGTAGACTATTACTATCAGATTGTATTCTATATTGTTTAGAATCCGGATTTTCTTTTTTTAAAGCTGATGTACCTTCACGGCTATGAGCACTGGTGGTTTTATCTCCCTGTGCAACTGTAGAAGCATTATTTTCTGTTCCTCTCACTTTATTAGCTTGATCTAACGTAACAAAATCACCTCCTTCCAGTTCAGATTGTTCGACACACTGGTCTTTCTTTTTTTTCTCCTTTTGATTATCAGCCGGTAGACTTTCCACTTTATCTACTTTAACCGTTTGACCTATGGGAGTATTGTTTTTCGCTTGCTGTTCAGATTCTTCCGAGTGTCGAACTTTCACTTTTTTAGCTTTCTTTTTTTTCTTCTTGGGTTGATTAGTTTCGTCTGGCACTACAGAGTCTTCTTTTAACGTTAAACCCTCCCTTTCATTGCTACCGATAAG
>CBDCZK010000016.1:0-14388 GCA_965224475.1 Endozoicomonadaceae bacterium
TTTGGTAGAAGAACTGGGCCGTATTTACGGTTATAACAACCTGCCTGTGACGACTCCAACTGCACTGCTGAAAATGAAGCAGGTAGATGAGGCTCAAATTCAGGAATCAGATCTTCGTCGTGTATTGGTTGGGCGTGGTTATCAGGAAGCAGTATCTTTCAGCTTTATTGATCCAAAGCTGCATAGCCTGTTTGACCCCAAGCGTGAGGTTGTTGCTCTGGCTAACCCTATTGCCAGCGATTTATCGGTAATGAGAACGTCCTTGCTGCCTGGTTTGGTAAAAACCGTTGGTTACAATCTTAACCGTCAGCAAAGCCGGGTACGTCTGTTTGAAACAGGGTTAACCTTTATTCAGGAAGGCGAAACCTTCAAGCAAGATGCTATCAAACAGGATATGAAGCTGGCTGCAGTCATTACCGGTAACCGTCACCCCGAAGGCTGGGATGGTGGCCGTGAGAAAGCTGACTTCTATGATCTTAAAGGTGATATGGAAGCCCTATTGGCCTTGGGTGGTGCACAGAGCAGCTTCCGTTTTGCCAAGGCGAACATGATGCCATGCATCCTGGTCAGTGTGCTGCAGTTTATAAGGGTGACCAGCTGATTGGTCATATGGGAGCTATTCATCCTTCTCTGGCCAAGAAAATGGGAGTGCCAGCGGATGTTTATCTGGCAGAGTTGGATCTTAATGAAGTGATTTGTGGGCAGGTAACCCGTTTTGAATCATTGTCTAAGTTCCCGGAAGTTCGTCGTGATCTGGCGCTCACAGTCGCAGAGGAAATTGCTGCTGACAGCCTTTGCCAGGCCATCCGGGAACAGGGGGCTGAGCTCCTTAAGGAAGTCTGGGTATTTGATGTCTATGCCGGCAAGGGAATTGAAGAAGGGCACAAGAGTCTCGCTTTGGGCTTGACCTTACAGCATCCTTCCCGCACTCTAAAAGATGAGGAAGTTAACCAGCTTATGGAGGAGGTTGTTGTCAGGCTGGAACGGGATTTCAATGCAAGCTTAAGGAAGTAGGACGATGGGAGCACTGACAAAAGCCGATATGGCTGAACGGCTCAATGAAGAGCTGGGACTAAATAAACGAGAAGCCAAGGATATGGTCGAGTTGTTTTTTGAGCAGGTCCGTCAGGCTCTTGAAAAAAATCAGCAGGTTAAGCTGTCCGGTTTCGGTAATTTTGACTTGCGGGATAAAAGCGCACGGCCAGGCCGTAATCCAAGGACCGGTGAGGAAATACCGATAACACCCCGCCGGGTTGTGACGTTTAAGCCTGGCCAGAAACTCAGGGCAAGAGTTGGAAAGCTATGCTGGAGAACGAACTCAGGACGAGTGAGCTTCCGGTTATCCCCGAAAAACGCTACTTCACCATTGGTGAAGTTAGCGATTTGTGTCGGGTTAAAACCCATGTTTTGCGTTACTGGGAACAGGAGTTCAAACAACTGAACCCGGTGCGGCGGGGTAACCGACGTTACTACCGCCGCAATGATGTTATCCTTATCCGTCATATTCGCAGCCTGCTTTATGATCAGCGCTTTACCATTGATGGTGCGCGCAGTCAGTTAAGTAGCCGCACTAAAAAAACTAAAGCTGCTGAACGACAGGCCAGTGGTGCCGCTCAGCCCAACTCTAAACCCATAACAGTCAACGACTACCAAAAGGTATTACGCCAGACCATCGCTACATTGGAAGATGTGCTGGATACGCTGGATGGGATTCCGTCTTAGGATTGGGGGATCAAAAAACCGGCCAGAGCCGGTTTTGTTGAAATTATGATTGTGTTGGGTCTATATGCCGGCGTTTGTCGGGATCTATGGCTGACTGAGGCCTGTTCGAAGTATTTAATGCTTCGCTAACAGCCCATGCAATGCTCTCTATCTTTTTAGAGTGCTTTGCATAGCGTTCTCTGTAGGTAGGTAGCTCATGTTGTAGTGACATTTTCTGTATTTTTGTGAGTTTACCAAGAGACTTACTAATATCCTTAAGTTCTATATCTCCGTTTATATAATCAACTATGGCTTTTTCAACCCTATCATTAGGGTTTGTCGGTTGTACACGCTCTTGTGGCATGCTTTCCATTACTGCCTTTTCATTGGTAATGGCAGATTGAGAGCGTTCTGTATCAATAGAGTTAAAAGGAGTTATAGACTTTTTGTTAGTCTGATCAAGTATGGGCTTCTTTTGCACAACAGGCTTTGGTAATAGCTGTGGTTTTGGAATTTTTGTTTTGTTTTTTTCAGCTTTTACCACATTTTCTGGTGCACCTAGTCGTGTTAATTCAGCCAAAGCGGCTGCATTAACAGTTTTGGTATATCCCTTGTCCTCTATGGTTTTACGTGCAGTCTCTTTATTCGCCTGAAAAGCTTCAAATGCACGTTTCTTACCATAGGCCTTATGAATGATTGATAGTGTTTCTGGATCTAGGCTTAACGTATTTCCCCCTTCTTTCAGGAAAGAGTCTTTAATATGATCTGCCTTGATCAAACGGTGATCTAAAAGTTGCTCAAAAGCGCTTTTCTTATCTGCTGCTAACGACTTCTTTCCATCAGCTGTGGTATGAAGTAATTTCTTTGCTTTTCTAAGCAAAGGTATTGGTTTTTCTGGAACAGCGTATAAGGCAGTCGTTGATGGAGCTTCGGTAGATACGCTATCGGACTGCTCGATAGGAGTAGTGATGCTTGCTTTTTGAGTTATACCGAAAGTAACAGACCGGTTGTTATCATTTGTCTCTTTTGCTGGTATATGCTCTCGACGGTATTGGTCGATGTCTTCGTAATCGGAATTACTGGAAGGCAATTCAGTTTGGTCAATATCTTCATAGTCAGAATGATTGTGTGGTGCTTGATGCATCTCTAGCGCTATGTAATTAAGAGATTCATCGCTACGAGTAAGAGGCCCCCTTTCACTTGAGTTATTGTTAAGAGAGTTTAGTGTTGGGGTGTTAGACTTAAATCCTTTTATTCTGCATACTGAGTAGGTTCCTCTTTACGATGTATATAAGGTAATACACTGACAGTTTGTTTATCTGATGTTCTTGAAGCTGTTTGTGGTGTATGGTCTAACGCTGTAGTTGTATTTGCTTTTAGCTTTGCTTCTAATTCTATTCTTATACTCGTTAGTTCACTACTGCTAATTTTACTAGCGGTTCTTTCGGCAAGTTTTTTATTCTCTTGTTGTCCGCTAGCTCGAAATCCTTCCTGTAAAGCTTTGATATGATTTGTAAGCGCTTTTTTCGATTGTTGAGGGTAAACTAATCGACTGAAAAATTTAACGGCATTTTGCAAAAAACCAGATTCATTCGAGCTGTAGTATTTATTGTACTCCTCTGAAGAGGACTGTATTTCCTGTAGTGCCTGTAGTGCCTGTAGTGCCTGTTGTGGGCTGACTGTTTTGATATCATTGCTTTTCATTACCTGAATCCTTTGTTTGTAAAATCATGTCGATTCTTGATCTATATAATAATGGGTTTATATTTTTAATTAATAAGACTTTTGTATTAGACTTTATTGTTTAAAATGGCAGCAGGTTAGATTTTTGTTATTTTTTTATAAGAAAAGAAGTGTTTTAAATGATAAAGTATTTTTAAAAGTTTGGGAGGTGAGGTGGCTAACTGTATTTTTCTATAGAACTAAAGTATGTATGGGTTTTTTAATAGCTGCTCTAGGATAAGGTAACTACCTAGAACAGCCTACTTGTTTTGGTTTTACTCTTCTTTCATATTCTGTTCAATGATCCTGAGTCTTTCCCTTGCGGCATTGCCTAAAGTAGAGCCATTTTTATATCGACCCCCGTCTTCATCTTCCAGGGCAAGAAAATCCCATGCTGGTTTGGTATTTCCTTCCTTAATATAAGTTTCAATCTTTTTTTCTGCAGATACTTCTTGTGCCGATGTTCTAACGTTAAGGCTATAAATATATTCTTTTCCTGTTTTTTTATTAAGGTCTGATGTGTTAAGTGCTGCTAATGTCTTAATAGATTCGTAGTCTAAAGTTCTTAACATATTTTTCCATGTTTCTATATCAGTCTTTAAAGAACCATCAGGATTAATGAGAGGTCCACCTAATTGAATCTTTTCTTTCATGCTGGCTAATGTTTCTGGAGGAATGCTAGTAACAGCCTTCATATTGGTAGGTTTCTGCCTTGTGAGAGGCTTGGGCCTTGTTTGTGGCCCTACTTTCTTATTAGGTGAGGGTGATGGAGCTGAATCTGTCGTATCCAGCGCTTTCTCTTCTTGAGTACGGCCAAATTTAGGAGCTGAGGGGCTACTTGTAGGGGAAGGGGGCTGCTCATTGACTTGTTGGCCCCTTTTTCTAGGTGTAGGACTAACGACGGTCTGTTGCTGGGCAGCAGATATTTGCGGTGCCTGCTCTTCTGGAATACGACCAAATTTCGGGGCTGTGGGTATGCTGGTAGGCGTTTGGGGCCCATTGGATTGTTGACCCCTTTTCCTTGGTATAGGATGGCGAACGTTTTGTGGCTGAGGAGTCCAGTTCATATACTCTGTATTCGCCTGGGAGGTAGCTTTCCCTTGTTTTAGTAATGCTGCGTATTGTTGGCCTACCAATAGGGGAGACCTGGCTTGTTCTTTTGTCTGTATTGCAGGCCCGCGTGCTTTTCTGAGTTGAAGACTGGTCTGCATTGCCATTTGCCCGATATTGTGCTCGCCAGACGGATTTTGGTCCAGTTGTGCCATGACTTCAAATGCGGTAATCGCGTTACCTGTGCGGCCTTGGCTGGCCCGGCAGTTCACCATAAGAGGGTTATCTTTCAAGTTTAAGCCCATGCCATCGCTGACGGCTTTGGTAGTACTTCTTAATTGAATTAACTCATTAGCTGGTGCGGCACCAAAGTCAGGCCAGCCGGTGTAATTAATCCGTTTTACGGGAAACGCTTGGCCATCAACGTTTACAGTGAAACTCTGAATAACGCCTTTATTTTTGATTACTGGTGGGTTTTCAGATGTTGTCAATGGCAAACTTTCCACTTTGTCCATCTTTATTGTTACTCTGCCATCATTAAAAGAAAGTTCTTCTCCTACTTCTGAGGGGAAGTGATGGTCGGTATTGTCACCTTTTACTGTGTTACCGTCTGAGTCTTTGAAATAGCTTCCAGGTCTGGTTAGACTGAGTACCAGCTGTGAACCCTCCTGTGCCATTAAACGGAAATAGTTGGCGCTGGCCTGATCACCTTTAGGGGGTTCACAGGGTATATATCGCTCACCGCTTTTAGCAGTGAACCGATTTGCATTTAAACGAACCTTGGTATCAGGGTTGTTGGGGTCTTTGATATCAATCCCCGTATCAGCAGGGCCTAATGTATTTGTAAAGCGAAAAGATAACTTATAATCCGATGCTTTTGGATCCAGTGCAACGGCACCTGACACGCCATCAAGTAGTGCTGACCGTTGAGCCATGCTAAGGCCTTCTGGGTGTTTGAGATCATCTAGCGTGAGATATCGCTTCTCATCCTCGCTATAAAAATCAATTTCAGAAGGTATGCTGGGGTCGACGGCATTGTCTTTTGAGTTCTGTAAGTTGTCTAGTTTTGTGTCTAGCCTTGAGTTAGCGATATCAATTGCGCGTTTTTGTCTTTCTGGGGATTGTCTAGATACCTTACTAAACTCGATAATAGTCTGGTCATCCAGTAAATCTTTTAGCATTTCTCCGCTATTAGCGACATGATCGAAGTCCTTAGATGATTTAGCAGCTTTATCTTGGGTTGTTGGTATTATATGGTTTTTTTCTAGAGTTCTAAGTAGGCTTTTTTTATTTTGCAATTCAGCAAATTGCCCAAATAGCATTTCTTTTGCAGCATCAGAGACTTTACCTGTATTTGATTCATTAAACCAGCTACTTTGCGCTTGTGTTGCGCCTTTCAGGTCGTTAAATTTTTTGGTTAGTTCCGTTAGATCTTTTGTAAGTTTTTCTAATTCTTTTTTCTTGAATTTTTTGCCTTCTAAGTTTTCACCTTTGTTAATAGCAAGCTGTACATAGTGTTTTGCCTCATTTAGTTCCTGCAGCTGAGAAACCATTGATTGCTCTGCGCCAGTCAGACCCAGACCTGAAGGCTCATCTTTCGTTTCTTGAACAGGGGGAGAGGTGTGCTTTTTACCCGTCTGACTTGTTTTACCCTGGTAGACAGAGACGCATCGACCGAGGCGGTTTGCTGTACTATCTTGTAGCTGTTCTTGGAAAAGTTTATGGGTCTCCATTGCGTTATCAAGATCAAAGCCTGGGTTAAGATCTGTTATGGCATCACGAATAAGTCCGTATATATCATCAGGTCCAAGTTCATCCATAATTTGGACAAGCTGGTCAGGTCTGCTTATGCCCTTTAGTAAATCTTTACAGTTTTTACTACCTCTATGGCTTGAGGCTGCATGTTTTAGATTGTCAATAAACTCTGCTGACAGCTCTTTTGTCGGTAGGGATGATGCAGAAAGATCTTCCATTGAAGATGCTGGTGTTACGGAAAGATTTTCCCTTGAACCCATCCTTTCTATTTGTGGCTTTAATAGACTAACTACTTCAGCAGCCTTTATTTTTCTGGAGAGTATTGGTTTTTTTAGGCCTTGTGATTTATAAGTTTTTTCTAGTAACTTTTTTAGAGTAGAGGTTGATGCCTTAACTTTTTTATTTCCACTCGTTCCAACCAGTTGATGATCTTTAGTGATTCCAACCTCTTCATTTCCATCAAGTTTCTGAGCCTGTTGATATATGCTCTCTAGTTGGCTTCTTGAAAATTCCATATTTGGCATGTTGCCCCCTGTCTTTCAATTCCTTGAATTTAAATTGTGTTCTGCAAGATCCTTGCCCCTGTTCTTCTATTTTATTGATTGTCAGCTAAAGAGGGCACATTAATAAATGTAGTTCATAAAAATATTTCCCTGTTTGATTTTCTTTAGAAAAAGGAAATGCGCCATATAATTGACGCTTGTTTTTTGCTTATTTATATGAAAGTCGGCTTTCTTGGTTTATTGGCATCAACAGGAAAGCCGTGGCTGTTCAATTACTAAGGAGTTTACTGAAATTTACTTTTTTTTGTGTACATCTTCCGGTGAATTAAACATCAAATAAAGCTCCATCAACACTTCCGGGATTTGGCTGCACATATCCTCAGTTAGCTTAGGGTCTTTAAGAATATCCCGAAACTCTGGTTCCTCATTAAACAGGCCTGAGGCCAGCATTAAGGGTAGCAGCAGCTCGCAGACCTCTTGCTCATGCTCCGTAAACCAGTTGTCTTCAGCAAGAAAATGGCCTTCCATAAAACCGGTGCACCACTCTGCCAGTGCTGAATCATCTGGATGGTCCAGGTCAGATTCACAGGAGAGTATAAAGCCTTCTTCGCTATTAAAGGCCCGATCAATGCTGTCTTCCAGGCTGGAGATGCAGGAATCAAGCTGTTTGCTCGCATCGCTGGTTAATGATGGTTTGCCATCCAGCATGATTTCAAACATTTCCGGCCTATCTATACCTGCCGGACAGATCATCAGGGCTGTCAGAAAACCATGTACGTTATGAACATTCATAGGGTCTTCGCCAGCAGCATGTTTCGTTAACAGCGGTTTAAGAGTAGAACAGGTGTTCTGCATAAAAGGTATCCTGTGTCAGCATTGGCAAAGGCTGCGGACAATGAGTGACTTATCCATATTTCCTGGTTATGCCCACCGCCTTGAAGATGCTCTGTTGTTGCCTGCTCTTGTTCATCCCAAGAGCCTGCTAACAAATAGCACCTTGAAGTCCAGTGGGTATATTTCTGCAATGCTGTATTAAAAAACCGGCCATTCTACTCGTGCAGAAGCATTGTGTCAGCATTGGCAGAAGCCGGTATACTGGTTGCCAGCGCCCCTCTAGTTTTGACACAGGTTATATCATTGGTATGTCAATGTTTGATTCTGCACATGAAATTTTAAAAACAGTTTTTGGTTATGATGCGTTCAGGGGCTTTCAGGAAAGTGCCATCAGCGAAGTCATTGAAGGTCGTGATGCTCTAGTTTTGATGCCAACAGGGGGGGGCAAGTCACTCTGTTATCAGATTCCAGCCCTGGCACGTTCGGGTGTGGGTATTGTGATTTCGCCGCTAATTGCCTTGATGGAAGATCAGGTCGGTGCCTTGAAGCAACTGGGTATAAAAGCTGAGTGTTTGCATTCGGGTATTGATTATCAGCACCAACTGCAGATTGAGCAGGCAATACATCAGGGTGAGCTGGATATGCTCTATGTCGCACCGGAGAGACTGTTAACAGAATCGCTGCTGCGTCAGCTGGATCAGATACGAATCAGTCTATTCGCTATTGACGAGGCACATTGCGTGTCCCAGTGGGGGCATGACTTCCGTCCCGAGTATTTGCAGTTATCCCGCTTGCAGGATCGTTATCCTGATGTACCAAGAATTGCTCTAACCGCTACGGCAGACCGGCGAACCCGACAGGAAATAATTGACCGGCTGGGGCTTGGCAATGCCAGGGTGTTTGTTGATAGCTTTAACCGGCCCAATATCTTTTACCGTATTAGCCAGAAAAAACAAGCCAAGCAGCAATTATTGCGCTTTTTGGAAAAAGAGCATCCTGATGATTCAGGTATTGTTTACTGTCTATCCCGAAGACGGGTTCAGCAGGTGGCCGAATGGTTAAGTGATCATGGTCGAAAGGCATTACCTTATCATGCGGGAATGCCAGCGGAAGACCGTAAAGAGAACCAGCAGCGTTTTTTAAAAGAAGACGGCCTGATTATTGTTGCAACCATTGCCTTCGGGATGGGAATTGATAAGCCTGATGTGCGCTTTGTGGCTCATTTGGACTTGCCCAGAAGTATCGAGGCGTACTATCAGGAAACCGGACGGGCAGGCCGGGATGGTTTACCAGCGACCGCCTGGATGGTTTATGGATTACAGGATGTGGTGCTATTGCGCCAGCTGCAGACGCGTTCCAATGCCAGTGAGCAGATTCAGCGTATTGAGCAGCAAAAACTCGATGCCATGCTGGCTCTGTGTGAGGTGACCAGTTGTCGAAGACAAGTGTTGCTTAATTATTTTGATGAACCTCTTGAAAAGCACTGTGGGCACTGTGATCTCTGTATTGAGCCTGTTGCCACCTGGGATGGCACTGAAGCTGCCCGCAAGGCGTTGTCTTGTATCTACCGGACAGGGCAGCATTTTGGTGTCGCTCATTTGGTTGATGTCCTTATGGGGAAAGCAACTCCAAAAGTGAATCAGTACGGCCATGATCGAACCACAACCTTTGGTATTGGTAAAGAACTGGAACAGGCTGAATGGCGATCAGTATTCCGGCAGCTGGTGGCTAGAAGCTTTATTAATGTGGACCTTGAAGGTCATGGAGTGCTTCGTCTTAACAGTAACTGTCGCCCTTTATTAAGAGGGGAGGAAACCATTCAGTTTCGGAAAGACCGCTATGAGCAGCTCGTTTTTGAACAGAAGACAGGGCCTGCCGTTGAGACCGGCCGGGTGGTTGTGCGAGAGTCAGAGAAGAAACTGTGGGAGGAGCTGCGTTCATTACGGCGTTCCATGGCGGAAGACCAGGGGGTGCCAGCCTATATTATTGTTAATGATAAAACCCTGTTTGAAATGCTTAGAGTCAGGCCCACTGACAGAAAGGGGATGGGGAAAATTACCGGGATTGGCCAATATAAACTGGAAAAATACGGCGATGCTTTTCTGGAACTGATTTGTCGTTATCAGGGGATAGAGGCTCCGGTTCTGGAGCAGAAAAACCCGGCTGAAGAGGTGATGGGGCTGATTCAGTCCGGAGCGGATATACCAGTGATTGCTGATAAATTATCGCTGACTAAAGGGGCTGTTTATGGCTATTTAGCTAAAGCTATTCAGCAATCAGAGGTCACTCTAAACGACATAACCAGACTTTCCGTCATGGAGTTGCAGCAAATAGAAGCCAGTATCCAGCAGGCTGACGGTGATTTACGCAGGGCGGGTAAGCTTCATAACGTTCGCTGTGATACCGGATTGCTAAAGTGCATTAAGGCAGATATGCTGCGCCGCTCAGTGCTATGAACAGCTAGGAGCCTGACCGCAGTAGAGCAGTCTATTCTCGGTCAGGCTCCTAAAGTCATATGATACGACTGTAGCTGTAATTATTTGCCTTTTGTTTCCATTCCCGGTCCCCCCGCCGGGGATGTCTGCGAGTATTTAGATGTCCTGGTTGATCAAGTGGTTATTCTGGCGTAGCAGTTCCCTGGCTATTTTATTATTGGCAATATCCAGTCTGGCAATGGCCAGGCCATTGGTGTTGGCTTTAGGGGGAGAACCTGATCAGGGGTTTGACCCGGTGACCGGTTGGGGGATGTATGGTACACCCCTATTTCAAAGCACCTTACTTAAGCGGGATAACCAGCTTAATTTAAAGCCTGACCTGGCTGAGAAAATTACGGTATCAGACAATGGTCTGGTCTGGCATGCCCGGTTACGCAAGGGTGTACTTTTTTCAGATGGACAGCCGCTAACCAGCCGGGATGTCGTATTTACTTTCCGTAAAATCATGACCAGTGGTGGCAGGAATGACCTGACCATGTTGTCTTCGGTTGCGGCCGTGGGGGATGACCAAGTTGAGTTTACCCTGAAACAACCTTCCAGTTTGTTCTGGGGACGTCTCGCTACCACCGCTGTAGTTCCTGAACACCTTTATGATAAAAACTATGCCGCTCAGCCGGTGGGCTCTGGTCCTTTTAAACTGGTGCAGTGGCAGCGGGGGCGACAGCTGATTGTTGAGCCCAATCCTTATTATTACGGCGCTAAAAGTGAGTTTGAGCGAATTACCTTTCTCTTTGGTAGCCAGGAAAGCCTGGTTACACGAGCGCGTGCCGGTGGTGTTGATGTGGTCGCTGTACCGCTTTCCCAGGTTAGTCTCCCTTTCGGAAGCATGAAAGAGCGGGTGGTAAAGAGTGTCGATATACGTGGGGTTAGCTTCCCGGTAAAACCACCTTTTATTACCGACGATCATCGTCAGGCAGGGAATATAGTGACTAGCGATCTTGCCATTCGCAAGGCTATTAATCTTGTCGTTAACAGAGAACTGCTAGCAGTCGGGTTACTTGATAACTATGGTCACCCTGCCTGGGGATTGGCTGATGGCTTGCCTTGGGATCAGAAAGCAAACAGGTTTAAGGATAATCAGGTTGATGAAGCCATCAGGTTATTGGTGCAGGCGGGCTGGAAATATGACAAAAAACAAAATCTTCGGATAAAAGAGGGTGTTCCTGCCCGGTTTGAACTCTGGTACGCCAGTGGTGACCCCATTCGACAAGCGCTGGCCCTGGCTGTAGCGGATAAGGCCAAACGTCTGGGAATTCAGATGCAGGTAAAATCCGCCGGTTGGGATCGCGTTGAACAAGTGATGTTGACCCAACCGGTTTTGTTTGGTTGGGGCAGCCATGACCCTATGGAGCTGTACCTGCAGTTTCATAGCCAGAATGCGGGTAAAGGTTTTTACAATGCCGCCTGGTACCAGAACCCACAAGTGGATCACTGGCTGGATAAAGCTATTAGTTCAGACTCAGAAGTCAGCGCCTGGACATTCTTTCAAAAGGCTCAGTTTGACGGTAAAGGAGGGCCCGGGTTCAAGGGGGATACAGCCTGGGCCTGGCTGGTCAATCTGGATCATGTATACCGGGTCAACCCTTGCCTGGATCTGGGCCAGAGTCGTATAGAACCCCATGAACATGGCTGGCCCCTGACCGCCAATATACTGGAATGGCACGATACCTGTCAGGCCGCTTTATGAGGCAACTTGTTGGTCGTTTGCCAGTGACCATTATTGTTATTGCAATGATCTGTTTTTGTCTGTTGGCTTTTTCTCCCATTGACCCAGTCAATGCCTATCTTGGTTACGGCAAAACAGTGGTGTCTGAGTCCCAGAGAACATCGATCATGGCGCACTGGCATCTTGATCAGACACTTTCTGCACGCTTTGCTGACTGGTTGATACGTTTTATCCAGGGGGACTGGGGCTGGTCATTGACCTTTAATGCATCAGTGAGCAAGGTAGTTACAGACCGACTTAGCCTGTCAGTACCATTGATTATCACGGCCTGGGTACTGTCTACGTCGTTGGGGCTGGTACTGGGCATTGTTGCTGGTTTTTATAAGGGGCATTTGATTGATCAGATTATTCGCGGTTTCAGCTGGTTTAATACGACTATGCCTGGTTACTGGATCGCCATGTTGTTGCTGCTCTGTTTTGCCCTGCGCTGGCCACTTCTGCCTGCCGGGGGTGTAGCGCCTCCTGGTACTCTGGTGGATTCAGTGGATACTATCACCGCATTAAAGTACAGAGTCTTGCCGATTGTTGCCCTGACGTTGATTGCCTTGCCAGCCGTTATTTTGCATAGCCGTGAAAAAATGCTGACCCTGATGCAGTCAAAAACCCTGCTATACGCAAAAGCTCAGGGAGCAGGACTGTGGGATATTGTGTATTACCATGGCTTGCACCATACCGCTATTCCGGTGCTGACTTTCCAGCTGGCAGCGTTGGGTGAATTGATTGGCGGTTCTCTGTTGATTGAGCAGGTATTTTCCTGGCCTGGTTTAGGGCAGGCGGCTGTTCAGGCCGGGTTATATGCTGATATTCCTTTATTAATGGCTATTGCATTTTCAACGGCTATCGTCGTTTGCTTGGGTAATGTTCTCGCGGATAGTATCAACAGATTGATGGATATCAGGATGACTGAAAAAGGTTGTCAGGAATGAGAAGTGGTTCTGGAATAAAGCTGACAGCTACTGTTTTGATCCCTTGCTTGTTGCTGATTATTCAGGGGTCTTTGGTTCAACCTGCAAACGGTCTGGATCTGCTGTCAAGGTTTCAGCCTCCATCAGCTCTTTACTGGTTTGGCACTGACTGGCTGGGCAGGGATCTGTTTAACCGTTCCCTATACGGTATTGTCAGTAGCCTGCAACTGGGTTTTCTGTCTGCTTTATTAGGCAGTGTGGTAGCGCTGGCAATAGCTATCTGCTGCCAGTTCAGTCAGTCTGTGGATTATCTGGCCAGTGTGCTGGTTAATGCTCTGTGCTCTATTCCCCATCTATTGCTATTGATTATGATTTCATTTGCTCTTGGTGGCGGACGTCGTGGTGTTATTCTTGCAGTGGCACTAACCCACTGGCCCCGGCTGTTTCGGTTGCTGCGTTCCGAGATAATGCAGGTGAGGTCAGCTAACTGGTTTCGCTTATCCAGAAAAATGGGAAAAAGCCGGTGGTGGGTCAGCCGTTATCACTTGCTTCCTCATCTGGTGCCCCAGTTTCTGGTGGGTATGGCACTGATTGTTCCCCATGCTATCGTTCAGGCCTCTGCCATGACCTTTCTTGGTTTTGGTCTGTCTCCTGAGCAACCTGATATTGGCACTATGATGGCTGAGACTATGCCCTATCTTGCTGGTGATTTCTGGTGGATTATTCTGTTTCCGGGAATGGTGTTACTGGGAACTGTGTTAATGATTGATTTTGCTGCCCGCCAGCTGAAAGCCAGAGGGATATAACGATGCTGGCACTTAAACAGTTCTCTGTCTTTTTTCCACAGACCGGTCACTATGTGCTGAATAATCTGGATCTACAGTTACAGCCAGGAGAAATCCATGCCCTGATTGGTGAGTCCGGTGGCGGTAAAAGCCTGATTGCTCTTGGACTAATGGGACTATTGCCAGCTGAGGCTGAGGCCTGTGGGCAGATTGAGTTAGACGGTCAGATTCAGGTAGATAAGGCATTTGCTGGCGTTTCAGGATGCGACCTTTCCTTAGTCCCCCAATCAGTGGAATGGCTTGACCCCCTTAAAACTATTATCAGTCAGGTTCAAAGGTCAGCAAAACGTGCGGGAGTTACTCGAAGTCAGGTAAAAGGGGCTGCCTATTCTGCCCTTAAACGGTTTCAGCTGCCGGAAGCTGCCTGGAAAAAATACCCTCATCAGTTATCCGGAGGTATGATTCGCAGGGTGCTATTGGCTGCTGCAACCGTAGCCTCTCCCCGGTTTCTGATTGCAGATGAACCTACCAATGGCCTGGATCAGGATTCCGTTGATCTCTCCCTGACCATGATACGACAGCTGGCCGATGAAGGCTGTGGCGTGTTATTGATTAGCCACGATTTACCAGCGACTCTGAAGGTGGCTGACCGGGTGTCAGTGCTGCACCAGGGGCATTGTATTGACCGGTTTTCTGTGGATGAATTTGACCTGTTTGATAGTAAACGACATCCATATACCCGGGCTTTGTGGCAGGCTTTACCTGAGAATGGATTGGAAACAGTACCCGTATGTTAATGGCAGAAAAGGTTGGGCATTTTTATCAACCTGGACGATGGCTGTTTCGTGGGTTGAGTTTTGCCATGAAGCAAGGGCAGTGGCTAGGTATTCAAGGTAGAAGTGGTTCTGGAAA
>CBDCZK010000017.1:0-68570 GCA_965224475.1 Endozoicomonadaceae bacterium
CAATGGCTTGCGCCATATACTCCACTCCTACCCAGGCGGGGACATTACCCTGATCATTTGCAAAAGGTTTACCCAAGTCCGGTTCCACTCTGGCTACAAGGTAATCATCACCGTACTCAATGACTTCATCAATCAGAATCATAGGATGATCGTGGGGTAACAGCGTTTCCGGGGTTAAATCCATGCACTTGCTAGTCACTACAACACCTGCCAAGTATTAACGAAACATTACTACCACCAAAAGCAAACGAGTTGCTCATTACCGCGGCCTTGTCATTTTCAAATACATCTCCTTGTTTCGTGAGACGCAAAGCAGGCAGATCAGGATCTACTTCTCCATCCCAGATATGAGGAGGCAATTGCCGTTTGTCATTCAATGGCGATAACAACAACCAACCCAAAGCAGCTTCAACAGAGCCAGCAGCACCCAGCGTATGGCCTGTCAATGGTTTGGTTGAGCCACATAAAGTGTTACTGCCAAGTACATGCTCTACAGCTTGACTCTCCATCGCATCATTGAGAGGCGTTGCGGTACCATGCAGGTTCAAATATCCAATATTATCTGCGGACAGGCCTGAATCGCTTAAAGCTTTACTCATGGCTAATACAGCTCCTCGGCCTTCAGGATGAGGGGCAGAAATATGCCAGGCATCAGACGATTCGCCCAAACCCAATAACGCAATATCAGCAGGCTCACTGGTCAGGGTGAACAAAGCCGCACCTTCACCCAAATTGATACCGTTACGGTTTACACTAAAGGGGTTACAAAGCTCCGCTGAGACAGACTCCAAAGCAGAGAACCCTGTAGCAGTCAGCTTACATAGGCTATCCGCTCCACCAACAATAACCGCATCACATAGGCCTGAACGAATCAGGTTTCGAGCGCTGGCAAACACTTTGCCGCTGGATGAACAGGCAGTGGATACGGTATAACAGGGACCAGTAACTTCAAGATAGTGAGCCAGAAATCGACCGGGATCCCCCATTTCCTGAGTTCTGAAATGGTAGTCAGCTGGAAATACCCCTTCTGAAATCCTGGCTGACATTGCAGCTTCCGCTTCCAGAGTACCCGATGTACTGGTTGCTAATATCACCCCAATACGATCAACACCGTATTTCATCTTAAGCCGTTCTATTTCTGGTAAAACTTCCTCCAGAGCAGCCACCAGTAACTGGTTATTTCTACTATTCACCAGTGCACTCTCTTTAATATAGGGCAAAGACTCGTTTACTTTGCCAAACCGGAGGCATTGCCCAGAAACAAGTGTGGTGTCACGGGTCATGTATTCCGTTTTACCGTTGAGAAGATTTCCCAATACCTCTTTCTGCCCCCAGCCTAGGGAACAGACAATTCCCATAGATGATAAGAACAGTGAACTGCCTGTCATAATAACTCCCGGCTTAAGGTAGTGATCTCCAGCTCATAACCCAGCGCTTTGTGCTCATAACGGACTGATTTTGGCCAACGATCCTGCTTGCTCATTTGACCTTTGTAATGAACCGTCACCAGTGGCTGTTGATTGTGGCGTAGTGTTCTTACTGTTTCAGAACCCATCTCAAGCGTTAATCCTTTTTCCTGTAGCAGGGGCAATAATTGCTTACTTCCACCAAATGCTAATAAGAAGTCTGAAACCAGATAAGCTGGACGTACCCCCTCACCCAGTAATGGACTGACCTGATAGTTAAGCGTGCCATTGATGTATTCAATCTGTACAAGCTGTTG
The DNA here is from genome assembly GCA_965224475.1 of Endozoicomonadaceae bacterium. Lineage (GTDB taxonomy): Bacteria > Pseudomonadota > Gammaproteobacteria > Pseudomonadales > Endozoicomonadaceae > Endonucleibacter. The sequence continues at coordinate 1,724 of CBDCZK010000017.1, forward strand.
CCCCAAGGAGGTAACACCAACCATCACCAGACTGCTGGCTTTTTTTTCCAGCTGAAATATCAAATCAAAAGATTGGTCTCCGTAGCGCCCACGAACAGACTGCACTGCCGTAAATGCACCTTCTACCACATCAGCATCTGGGAGTCGCCAACTTACTTGACGGGATAAATAAACCTCCGGTGAAACACCAATAGCTGCCGGAGCGACCGAAGTCGTTTTGGTCCTGGCTATTTTAAATCCACTGCAACCAGAAAGCAGGGTAATGCTCATGATGATGGTAATAAGCGTTTTCACAGTCAATCATCACCTATGGCAAAAGGAGCAAGGAAATAGCAGCATGCAATGCCTATCAACACTGTTAAACCAAATCCACTGATAGCTGCAGTATTTGAAAGGGATAACAACCCAAAAGAAAGCGCAGTAGTTATAGCGGACAGGGTGATGGCCATCATAGTAAAACGACGCTCGCCTTGTGCCTCACGAAAGAACAAGGTGTAATCGATACCAATACCTAAAACCATTAACAAAGCCAGAATATGAAACAGGTTAATCGGCTGTCCACTTAATCCTAAAAATGACAACGTTAATAGTCCTGCCAATACAGGAGGCATAAGTGTCTTAATCGCTCCGGCCACTCGATAACGAATGACTAGAACAACAGCAATGAGAATATACGCAGCAACAAGCAGCCATGACATCAGTACCCTGTAACGACCAAACAATCCAGAAGTTTCACCCGTTTTATCAACCAGCGTCACGCCTTCAAGTGGTTCAGCTAAAACTGCCGGATTCCATTCTGGCGATACCCCTGCCAGCAAAACTGCTGAAAAATAACTTCCTTCAACTTGCCCAAGCCATAAATAGCCATGGGTCTGAACCAAAGGTCCAGCCAACCACACTTCTGGTGTCAGTTTTCTATCGGAATGCATCAGAAATTGTTCTCTGGCCTTTGCCACTGCATCACTGGTTAAAGACAACTCCGCCAAATAGTCATGTAGCTCCCTGGCAACTATTTTGCCCAGTTTCTCATTATTCCAATCCTGTTGTTGCAATGAGGGTAAAAACTCTGATACGGCTTGAAAACTTTTCAAATCACCTTTTTCTACTTGCGCAGCCAATAATCTGACCAATTGCTCTTCTCGTTGTAATAATTGCTCTGGATCACGCCCTTTCACCAGATAAAAGCGACTTTCAGAAAAGTCACCGACGATATCTCGCACCGCTCTATCTGCTGCTACCAGTTCAGGGGAACGACTCTGTAATTGCCGTACATCATCATCAACATCCAGCATTAACAAACCTGCGCAAAAGCTCACTAATGCAACACCCACCAGCACTTTACACTTTTTGCCTGAAAGGTTCTGATCCCAAAACCCCAATAACCAGTCAACCCATTTGATTAACCAGTTCCCCTGACTATCACCTATGCTTCGATTTCGAACCAATACAGGATAGATCGCAACAACAGTAAGCCAGGCCACAATCAGGCCAAACGAGGAAAACACTGCCATCTGTTTAAGGCCAGGAAAAGGCGTAACCAGCATGGGTATATAACCCAGTAAACTGGTTAACAGACCAAGAGAAATACCCGGCATGATATGCTTGAGAGCCGCTCGGGCTGACCAGTTTTTACCCTGCCGTTGCCATTCAGCAAAATAATGAAATGAATAGTCTACCGATATACCTATCAGGCTCGCGCCAAAAACCAGGGTAAAAATATGAACGGGTCCCATCAACACTGCAGTAAATGTATAGCCAGCAGCAACACCCGCTACGATGGACAACAGACATAATAATAATGGCATCACTGACCGAAACACGGTCAGGATAAGAAACAGTATTCCCAGAATAGAGCCAGTGCCAACTGTGCTCACTTCCTGTTGAGCATTATCCGCACCCACACCGGCATGAAAAATCATGCCACTGCGAATAACCTCCACCTTATCACTGTCGGCCAGGTTCTCAGTACCTATCACATCAGTTATTGCACTATCGACTGACAAAAGCGCCTGTTTTTGGTTTTCCAGCGACATCACACTACCGCCCAACAAACCAATAATCAGGTTGTAATAACGCCCACCCTGAGATACTTCGAGATAACCATCATCAGGCTTAATATTACTTGCCCCCTTGGGCAGGGATTGCAGGTAACGTTGTAATACAAACAAAGGATCACTGGTCAACTGTTCGCTACTGATCAACCCCGATGGACTGGATAAAATCTGCCATGATTGCTCCAGCAGAATACAACCCAGATCACCAGCAGAAAGCTGCTGATCACTCGGTCCCAGCAGTTGAAAGCGATAGGGATAATAAAATTTACCAACAGACTCAAGCCAGTTAGGGTCTATCCGGAATACAACCTGCTCAAAAAGACCATCTTGCTGAAGTTGCTCAGCGAGCTTTTCTGTAGCGCCATGTAGCTTCTCATGGGATTCAGCACTGACCAGAAGAAAAACCCGATTACTGAAATTATGCGAAAACTTGGCTGCAGCAAGTGCAGTAGAACGATCCAGCTCGGTTGCTGGCAGAAGCTCAAAAAGATCCGTTGATAATCTGGGAATACCCGACCGGCAATTAATAACCAGTATCAATAGCATCAGGAGACACCATAACAACAGGCCTCCGTTCCTTGCATACCTTCCGCCGTGAGCGGTTATTTTGTGGGACTTCATAGCAGCCTTTTACAACACGAGCGGCTCTGGTTAGTTTTTCAGGAGAAAGAGTATCTCCAGTAACAGCGGTTAGCCCAGAGTAATTCTCAGGCTAAACAGGAAATAATAACAAACTTAATTGATACAGACGAGTAGGAATCGGCTCCTAAACCCAACCAGCCAGTAGAGTCACAGTTGAGTTACAAAACTGCTATTGCTTTTATAAATTAACGGTGTAATAAATTAGCGCAATATAAACGACTACTCTCAGATTAATCGCCTGCAATAAATAACGTTAACAACAACCTTACTCTGAAAAAATAACAGTCTATCATCCACGGCCATTATTTTTTGCAGAGTATATAAAGAAACGATAACAAGGCAAAACCATGCTGAGTCCCAATGTCATTGATGTCAGTGATGAGCTAGCACAGGCTTATCACAATATAATTAAAGTTGATTCCCTCGCATATGCCAGTATGAATACCCTGGTAGGTACTCTAACCCCTGATCCATCATGGCTTGGCCAGATTCGCACCCGGGTTGACCTGCTCAGTGCCGCCGGAGCTCAATGGCAACAAAAAAAGCCAACCATCTGGTCAGAAGTCCTGGCACCTTTCAATAGCTATTACTCGCTATTTGCCGGGGTTACTGAAGCAGCCACCAGTCTTGATAATAATACAGAGGCCTGGAAAGAGTTATTAGAGCAACTGAATAGCCATCTGAGCAGTATCGTATCCTCAACCCGGGCAGCAGAAGCGGCTTTTAGCCTTGAAATTGAAAACCTCAAGAATGTAGAACAACTTCTCAGTGCCAGCCTTGATACAGCCTGGCAAGAGCTTGCCAGTGAAGAAGCCACCATGATCAAACTGGCTGCTGAAATAGGCAGCCTGCAGGACCAACTGGCTAACCTGGAAGGCAGTCTAACTTCAACGGAGCTAAGTGATGGCGGCAAATACGTCAAATCCACAGTCACTATTGCTTACTCGTTACTGTCTTCTGCTGGGGAAAGCATCCCATATCTTTCTATTGCCAGCCTGCTCTTCACCGTTGGAGAACTGGCTTATGACATGATTGTTACTGATAAAGAAATTGCCAGTACTATCGACAAAATTGTCACCTTGCAAAACGAAGCGACTACCGAAGCGCAAGCAGCTGCGATGACCAAAGCAATCATTCAGCTAATTTATAACTTTGACAAAAAACCACTTGTTGTCGAACAGCAACTGCCAGATTTCAGCACCATGTGGTCAGCAGAGCAGGAAAAAGTTCAACAAATCATCAATGCCATAAATGCCGGTGCTCAACCAACCGATATTGTCAGTCTGGTAGCGATGCCATCTTCCACAGCTACCTGGAAACATCTATCAGATCTGGTAAATCAACTAGCTGAAGCTACTGAGTCCGGTGATTCTGTCACCATTGTCACCAGTGACAGTAAGAACCCTGTCCAAGCCAGATAATTCTTTTTTTTGATCAAAAAACGTGTTCCTCATATAGCGCAACTAACCAGAGGGGATTAGCTGCGCTTTTAATACGACAAAAACCTTGCCATGGAAACATGATAAAAAAATCCATAGGCAAAAAATAATAATGGAGTTCAGCATGACTGATACCACGACTACAGATCAAAATAATCAGACAGTTGCCAGTGGTTTTGCCTCCCTGAGAATTGTTACCACATCCTGTCATGGTGTGCTAAATACCAGTTTTACCGCGCCGTCTACCAAACCTGACTGGTTTGATGACCTTGATAGCAAACTGGCACAAGCAAAAGTTCTGGCTAACCAGTGGATTGATAATATCGCCCCTGATATGACTGCCAGTATACCTGCCCATGTCATCAATTACGGTACAACCTATTCAGCCCTGTCAGCTCAAATTGTCGAACTGCTTGATAAGGACCCAACCGCTAAAGGCAAGGATAACACCACTATTCAGGAAGCTTTTGCATTAATATCAGCCCTGCATTCAGCCGTTGACTCAATTGTTCAGGAAGTTGAAACAACTGAAACCCAGTTAAAAACATGGGGTGACAGTATGCAGACCGCCCATGACGACCTGTTTAACGGTGCAGCTAATATTCAGTCAGCAGAAACTGATCTGCAGGCTGATATTGATGCCATGAATACCGCAATCAGCGGTCTAAAAGCCCAGATCGATGCTGAAAATAAAGCAATTGCAGCGGGTGCTGCCGCTATTGGTATTGGTATCCTGGCATTAGTTGCAGGTATTGCCCTGGCTCCTGAAACAGGTGGAACATCACTGATTGTTGCCGGTATTGGCGGCGCTGCGATTATTGGTGGTGCCGTTGACTGGGGAGTAATGCAGGCCAAAATCAATAAGCAATTCAGTGAAATCGCTGATGACCAAAAAGAGATTGCGGCTGATCAGCGGCAGCTGGTTGCTTTGCAAGGTTTGTCACTGTCAGCAAGTTCAGCAATTTCATCCATTGCCGTGGCCACACAGGCTTTATCTGATGTTAAAACCATGTGGTCTCTGTTTAAGAGTGAATTACAGGGCACCATGAGTAAACTGGATCAAGCTGATGAAGAACTGATGGCTATTGTTAACAAAGCCTATGTTCTGGCGGCCCAGAAGGAGTGGGACCTGGCCACCCAGTTTGCCCAAAATCTGGCAAATACAACCTACGACGTACAAACCCAGGACGTATCTATTGCCGAAACGGCAGCAGCCTAACACTAACTATTCAATAGGGGGCTGCCTCAGGGCAATTGCATCAATCCAAAACGATAGAGCAAAGTAACTTTGTTAGGTGTTTATGATCCCAACCTGCTAGTTTTCTGTGGCTCTTGATACTGCGATCGCCCTTGTTGGCCTTGATAGCGTTCAGTGCTATCCGCCTCAGGATAGAGAAGTTCTCTGCCCCATTGCCTGTTTTGATCTGACAAGCATCCTCTGAAAATGCAACATCAAGCACCCAGTGTAGATTATTCTCCACAGACCAGTGGTTTCGACTGATTTCCAGCATATCCTTCGCTGCCATTGAACGGCTCATGATATAAAAACGCAGCGCAGTAGTTACTTTACCATTGATTTGCCTGTCACTTTGTACGACAGCTACTTGCTTTAGTCCCGGCCAGTCTTTTGCCGTTTCCAAGTTAGAAAGATCGCTTATCACCCAACAACAGCGGGTTTCTACACGACCGTGGCCTTTTTCACGAGACTGCATATAATCATGCAGCTCTGGCTGGTGTTCTGCTGCGGTAAACAAAGCCTCTATGCCTTTATAGAGCTTTTTCTGATTGCCTTTGACTGCAAGAATGTAATCTGCACCCTGTTCAACGCACTGCTTTGCTACTTTCTTCTGGCAGCCCATAGCATCCAGTGTGACAAGGCAGCCTTTCAGCTCCAGAGCTTTGAGCAGTTTAGGTATTGCTGTAATTTCATTGGACTTTTGGTCGACACGCTCTTGCCCAAGCACCAAGCCAAGCTTAACACTCCAGGCACTGACTAGAAGCACTGGTTTTTTGCCTTTTGCTCTGGAGCCCTTAATGACCTTTCCATCAATCGCAAGGTGTTGGCTGCCTGATATTTCAGTCAGTGTTTGCTTGATCCAGCCAGTAAAACAGGTTTCAAAAGCTACGGGGTCAAGCAAGCAGAAGACCCTGCGAAAGGTGTATTTAGAGGGTATGCCGGCGGGTAGCTCTAGAAATGTTTTGAACCAGTCTTCTTTACAGCGACCAAAGTCCTCAATGTCTTGCCACTCATCAGCTCCACATATAACAGCACATACGGCAATAATAAGAATATCAAGCAGGTTATGGTCACACATACCTGGCCGACGGGGATCAGGTACTTTAGCCAAAAACTGCGACAAAGGTTGATACTGTACGGCTTCCATGCAAATTGACTACTCTGGTAATTTACAGAGCAGTCTCTCTCAGGTCGTCAGATTGATGCAATTGCCCTGCTGCCTTAGATGGCAGCCCCATTTTATTATTAGGATAATAATTTATGTCGCTTAATGCCAATACCATTGATGAGCAACTGACTGATTCGTATCACGCTGAGACCAATATCAGTGCCTCCTGCCAAGGCATTCTGTCAACTAAAATCAATTCCACCGATACTGCCTGGTACCAACCATTAAATAAGGATCTTGACGCTTTAAAAGCAGTTGCAAAGCAGTGGGATCAACAAGAAGCATCCCAATTAAAAAACACAATACTGCCAGTAATAATCGAAAGCGGCGAGCAGTTCTCCTCAAGCCAAAGTACGATTATTAATTTATTTGATAAGGCTGCTGCAAACACAGAAAACAATAAACAAGCGCTAACCAATGCATTACACGATTTACTTAAGCCTGTTACTCAAATAAACGCTACAATTTTAACGTATGAAAAAAGCCTGAAAAGCTGGCGAGATAATCTCCGCCAGGCCCATAATCAAATGAATACCACTGTGGGAAAAATTCAGTCGCAAGAGCAAGATTTAGAAGGAAAGATACAGGCAGTCAATGCAACCATTGCTGACCTTGAAGAGCAAATTAAAAATGATAAGAAACTCATAGCCAAAGCCAGAAAAGAAGCCAGCAAAACCAATGTTATCAAAACCATCTTTGGTGTCATTCTAGGTGCAGCAACCGGCGGTGTCGGCGCCATTTTGGCCGGAATGGGGGTATCTTCCATTGCCGAAGCCGAAGGTAAAGTCAAAGGCTTGGAGCAAACAATCAATAAATACCAACAACGACTATTTCAACAGCAACATGCCATTACTCAGGAGCAGAGGGAGCTGGTATCATTAAAAGGATTACTGCTGCCTGCCAATTTGGCACTATCTGATGTTGATGTGGCAGAGCAATCAATGGATGACGTACGCAACAGCTGGGAACAGTTTCACCAGGAATTGACTGGCGTTATCGAAAAAATTAACCAGGCCACTGATGCCGAGATGATAATCGTAGAAAAGGCCTGGTTTAATGCTGCCTGCAAAGAGTGGGCGCTGGTACTTGAAGATGCGAAACAAACCGCAAACAGTAACGCATAATATTTTCAAGAGATATTAACTGGCTCCGCCCTGAACCAATGGTGGTACAGGGCATTCCATAACCAGTGCAATTGCCCTTAATACCTGCGCCTCTTTCATTACAACCTGGCCATCATGCTCTATACAGAGGCAAAAAGCATGCAGCAGTTTTTGTTTCGGTTTTGGGTAAAGCAAGCTGACTTTTTTCAAGGCATGACTGAGCCGTTGAAAATTAATCTGCTCTGTTTTTTCTGGAATGGCCAAACCAAGTTTTGCCAGAGTGGTATTGAAACATTCCCGCTTCATGACTGAGTTCATACCTGACATACCAACCAGTGCTTTTATCAGAATAACAATCTCTGAATGTACTGATTCTAATTTTTTGTACTTTTCCTTTCGTAATAGACCTGCGGGCTTATTCTGTTTTGACACAGTATCCTGCAGAATACTAATAAGCACCCACTCATCAATAGATAGCTTACCGTCAGCGCGCGCTAATTTTAGCAATACTTTCAGTAATGTATTTTGCTGTTTCTGGCCTGCTTCCAAAAGTGTCGGCAAAGTTAATTCCAATACTGATAAACGATCTTCCAGCAATTGAGCTAACTCCAGTTGTTCATGCAGCTCCAGCACCCGGGCCACATATTTCTGATCAAAGAGTTCAGCAATAAAATCACATTGCTTCTTTAATATATCTGCTTGGTTATCCAACATTAAAGCCATCGCAACACATAAAGCGCCATTACTCTGGTGAATTGCTTGGGATAAAATAGCCGGCATCTTCTCAATTAATGCTTTTGCATAACCCAAGTGATGAGCCGAGGGTTCACCTATAGCCTGAACAGATGCTTCCAGTGCAGATACTGTAGCAATACCTGCTATAGGTACAGCTTGTTCTGACAATGAATGCTGAGGTGTTGCAGTCTGTTGCACGACTTCGGTTGGTTTGGGCACTATATATTGCCCATCCCAGCAAGGCATTAGTTTTTTAATACGCTTTTCTAGTGGTGGGTGCGTAGCGAATATCCCTGCAAGAAAGCTATCCAGGGGGCAGCCAAACATCATATGACTGGTTTCGGGTGCACCTGAACAATCCAGGCAAGCACCATATGAGGATCCACCAATTTTTTTTAGCGCATTGGCTATACCTTCATTGTTGCGGGTGTACTGTACTGCTGAAGCATCTGCCAGGTACTCCCGAGCCCTGTTAATTGAAGCCCGGATCATATTACCAAACAGGGCACCGGTATAACCGACCACGAAAAAACAGAGCCCGCCCCAGAATAAAGCCTGCTCAATAGCATTGCTTGAACGGGACAAACTACCACTTCTCAGCATGGTATAGCCAAAGTCAGCCAACATGGTAATACCAAAGGTTATACCTATCAGCCGCATATTCAGGCGCATATCGCCATGGGCAATATGACTGAATTCATGGGCAATAACGCCCTCCAATTCATCCCTGTTAAGCTGCTCTATTGCTCCACGGGTGACCCCAATAACCGCATCACTTGACTTAAAACCTGCAGCAAAGGCATTGATGCCCTGCTCTTCCTGTAAAATATAAACAGAAGGTACTAATGTGCCTGATGCTAAAGCGATCTCTTCAACAATATTTAGCAGGCGACGTTCATAAAAGTCAGAGGTTGATCGTCTCACGGCCGTGCCACCCAAAGCCTTGGCAACAGCCTTGCCACCTCCTACAGCCAGCAGATAGGTCTTAATTAACCCGGCAAGCATGACAATAGAGCCAATAGCCGCAGTAAAAATGATAATCGTTTCGCGTGTGAAATACTGCTGCCACGGTTTTTTATCAAGATCAGCCGTAATAATGGCATAGGTAAAATTGGTGGCAATGGCAAGGCAAAAAACGGGAATTATCATCATCACCAGCAGATAGCGCGTTTTATTTCTGGCATCACTTTGCCATTTAAAAAAACTCACGGTTAAGCTTAAAAGCTGATTTTTGGTGCTTGCTGAAACTGGGCACTGTCTTCAAACTCAAGCAGAGCCGCATCTTTTGGATGCCCAAATGTATTGGCAAAAACCAGAGGGGGGAAGGACTGCCGGTAGCTGTTATAGTCTGTGACCGCATCATTATAAAACTGACGTGCTCTTGATACTTTGTTCTCAGTACTGGTGAGCTCTTCAGAAAGCTGCATCATATTTTCATTGGCCTTCAGGTCGGGATAGTTCTCCATTACCACATTCATACTGCCCAAGGCACTCGTTAACGCCTGCTCTGCTCCCTGTAAATTCTTGATACCGGCCGGGTCCACTTTTTTAGCCAGACCACTTAGTAACTGTGCCGCCTGATTCCTGGCATTAATGACCTGCTCCAGCGTCTCTTGCTCGTGGCGCATATAGCCTTTAGCGGTTTCGACCAGATTTGGAATAAGGTCATAACGACGCTTTAGCTGCACTTCTATTTGAGCAAAGGCATTTTCATAATAATTTCTCTTGCTGACCAGGTCATTATAAATTTTGATGATATAAAAAATCAGCCCAAAAATAATAACCAGGGTAATAATGGTTGATGTTTCCACCAGCAAGATCCTTCTTTCTATTTTTGATTACTCTAAAGAGTGTAACAGATTTTTTTCAAAAAAAGCCTATCGTATTTTTATTAAAGAAGAATACTATAAAATCGCTATCCCCCCCTCTTTAAACTCACTGTGTAATTAAAGAGGGGTCGGGTTATCAAGACGAGATTAAGCAATAAGCTAGAACTTATAACCTACACCCAACATATAGACCAGCGGGTCAATAGAGACATTATCAGCCTTGATCTTTCTGCCATCAGATTTCCCAGTAAAGGTTGCTTCTGTTTTGATATCGATATACCAAACCGCTGCGTTAAGCACTATATCTTCAGTGATTTGATAATCAAGACCGGCCTGCGCTGCCAAACCCCAGGAATCTTTTAGCTCTAAATCAAATTCTTGCCCTAGCGTTGAATTCAGCTTGCCTTCAGATTCCTCCCCAAAAAATGTAGTGTAATTAATACCTACCCCAACATAAGGCTGCCATAACGAATCATTTGCCAGGGGGAAATATTGTACAGAAATAGTGGGAGGCAGATGCTTTGTGGTGCCAAGTTCGCTAATACCAAGAGCATCCAGCGTCCCCCCCTTGGCCTTTATTGTGTGCTTAAAAGGGGTTGCTGCCAACAACTCAATACCAACATTATCAGTTAGCATGTAAGTTCCAGTTAAACCCAACTGGGTATTACTGCTAATTGAAGATACCTTGGCATTAAGAGATGTGGTAACGCTATCAGTGATATTGTTACTGCTTTCACTATTCGGGTCCACGTGGGCAGCCCCGGCACGCAGAATAACATCACCGGCCTGGTAAGCATAAGCAGTAGATGCAGCCATTGCAGCGATGGCAACAGAAAGAATTGTCTTTTTCATGAGAGCCCCTGGTTTAGTGTTTTTATTGGCTGATTCAGTATGGCGTTTTTTTATTATTCACGTATAACAACTTGATTATACTAACGCTCTATTTGATAGTAGTAACAGTTTCTCGATATTTATTTTTCTATTTTTTGATTTAACTCAATTTTCACATACCACCAAGAATAAAGCTGGATAATAAATCTGGTGCTGACTGGCATTAATGGTTGAATTGACTAATACTGGAAGCTCCTTCTAAGCAACAATAAAAGCGTCAACAGGGACCGACCCTCCATGGGCACATACGAACTCTTATCCATTCTGTCAGCAATGGCGCTGTTTACTGCGCTGGTTTCATCAAAAGTCAGTCGATTACAAACAACTATTGCCATTACACTTGGAGCACTCTGTCTTAGCCTGGTTATTCTGGTTGTTGGTAAACTATTTGATGCTGATGTTTACTTCAGCACTATTCAGGGGCTTCAAGAACTTGATTTTCAATCACTATTGGTAAATGGCCTGTTAGGATTCCTGCTTTTTGCAGGGGCATTAAATATTCGCCTGGCCATATTAAAGCAGCAAGGCTGGGAGGTATTCATCCTGGCTTTAATTGGCACCCTGTTATCAACCTTTATTATCGCAATGCTACTTTGGCTGGTAGCCCCATTATTGGGTATTGAATTAAAATTTATTTACTGCCTGCTGTTTGGTTCTCTGATTTCCCCTACCGACCCCATTTCAGTGATGGCTATTATTAATCAGTTACGTGCACCAGAAGAGATTGCGATTCAGGTAGAAGGTGAATCGCTCTTTAATGATGGTATTGGCCTGGTACTTTTCGTCTCCTTCTCACAACTGGCCTTTTCAGACCACCCCCTCACTATGGCCAGTGTCAGCTGGCTCTTTATACATGAGGTGCTCGGTGGACTCCTGTTTGGCTTTATCCTCTCATTAATCCTGCACTGGCTGATCGGACTGAGTGAGGATGAAAGCCAGAAACTGCTGTTAACTTTTGTTGCCCCAACCGCCGGCTATGTACTGGCAGTTATGGCAGGCGTATCAGCGCCTCTCGCTATTGTTTGCTGTGGTATTACCATGGGGGCTTGGACTACAGCACATTACTTTGATGAGCATGGCCGTAAACGCCTTAAACGCTTCTGGTTTCTAATTGAAGAGTACTGCAACTCACTGCTGTTCCTGCTGATTGGCTTAATGTTACTGCTGGTTGAATTCCACGATGATGACCTGTTGTTTATGCTACTTGCCATTCCACTGGTGTTATTGGCCCGAACAATCAGCGTAATCCTTCCGTACCAGTGTTTCCGAAGAGTACGCAAATACAACCCTGAGGCTGAGCGTATTCTGATATGGGGCGGTTTGCGTGGAGGGCTGGCTCTGGCTATGGCAATGTCGATCCCCGCTGGGATAATGTTAGTGCCGGAAAAAAATATCGACTTGCGAGAGCTGATGATGGTAATGAGCTACAGCACTGTCATGTTCTCAATTCTGATACAGGGCTCAACGGTAAAAAGGCTGATTGAAAAAAGTAAAACTTACAGCTCTGGAGTCAATGCTGACATCTAGCCAAAGGATGTTCTCAATAATGCCAACAAAGCCTAAAAACTGTTGACTCTATCAGCTCCAGGCATACCATCCCATTTTCTAGCATTTATGGGAGTCGCAAATTATGTCTCAGCCCAAAGTAGGCATTGGCGTAATTATTGTTCGTAATAACGGCGAGATTCTTGTGGGCAAACGTACAGGTAGCCATGCCCCTTACTGGTCAATCCCCGGCGGTCACCTCGAGTTGGGAGAGTCATTTGAACAGGCTGCCATTCGTGAAATAGAGGAGGAAACAGGGCTCACCATCGGCAACCCCAAGGTTATTGCAGTGACCAACAACCTCAAAACCTACGCTGAAGAAAACAAACACTATGTCTCTGTTTGCCTGCAAGCTGATCATCAAGGCGATGAGGTAATAAATAAGGAGCCAGATAAGTGCGAATGCTGGCAATGGGTAAAACCCACAGATTTACCACAGCCACATTTTGATGCAAGTGAACAGTCCGTAGCCTGTTACCTTCAAAAGGTATGCTATCTTCCCCCTCTAGAAGCATAAAAACAGACTATTTTTCTTGATAAGGCATGCAGAGCCATGACTGGACAACAATTACGGGTGACACTCCGCTGGTTGCATATTGCCATTGCCGCAATAATGGGTACATTTATTTATTCGCCCTGGACATATCACCCTGTATTTTTGGCTGTGATGCAATGGTTTGTTTTTCCATTACTGATAGTCACCGGCATGGTGATGTGGCAACAAGGAAAAGTAATGAAGCTGTTTCAGCAAGCTAGTAAAAAGTGAAGCAGCTATCATCGTAATAGTCAGAGGAAGAACGGTTACATAAACCAGGCAAGCTGTTCCTTACCGGGGGGCTCTTTACTGATCTGCACATCTTGAAAAGAAATATGAGTGGTATCACCTGCGGCACCAACCATAATCGCTTTGGCAACCCGATCATCTGTTCCCGTAATTTTAACTGTCGTGATTAACTCAGCAAGCTTAGTACTTTTTGGCTTAAACTCTACACGCCAAGCATCACCATCCTGATGGCTACTAACAATAAAATACTCTGATAGTTTTTCAAGGTCACCACCCAAAAAAGCAGGGAGTAACACACCCATACCATCGTAGGCTGTCCCTGTAGCTCTCAGTTCCTGCACACCATCAGAGGTATATTGTTTCAGGACACCTGGAGTCAGTACCATCCTGGAAGAAACAGGCTTTTTTACCTCCCATAATACACCGTGTCCCTTAACAGAAAGGAAACGGCCAGAAGACAGTAGGGGACGATTAAATACCGGCAATTTTTTCTCCTGCTCAAATCGCCCCTCCATAACCTGTACTGTTTTGAAGGCAGAAAGCACCTTACAAATGGCTCGAGTCTCGTTTACACCTGCTATTTCAGCTGGTTTCTGATTAGTACTAACGATAACCTGCTGCTGGTTCAAATCTCTTGTTTCAGCTGGCTTCTGATCTGCATGAACAAAAGGTGCAACACTTATCACCAGGCCTAGTATTAATCCAGAACAATACTTCCTGTTGATCTGGCCCTTTATTCTCACAAGGCACTCCTTATTTTATTTAATAACACTACTGGCGACACCAGCTGTAAATCACCCGTTTCTATTTCAACCGCTACCTGAATAGTGCGCCCTTTAGTCAGCTTTTCACCACTGTCCTGATCACAAACCAAATAATCGAGTACCAGCCGATTTTCGTACTCTTTAACAGAGGCCATAATGCAAATAGTTTGGCCAAACCGGGCTGGCCGGACATATTTAACTTTCAAGTCAACCACAGGCCAGGCATAGCCTGAAGCTCTCATTGCCTGGTAGTTATAATCAATTCGATCCAGCAAGGCACAGCGAGCCAATTCAAAATACTTGATGTAGTGGCCATGCCAGGTCACTTCCATCATATCGACATCATGAAAAGGAATACGGACTGTAACCGTTTCCGACAACGTTGACATAGGTCCCTCAATACAGTGTCCAGTGCTTGTCACGGATATTAGCAATATGCTGGCGAAGATCCGCTTCTAATGGACGGTCTTCATCAACAAAGGCAAAATCAGCCATCATGTTTTCATGCTGACTGACAAGCTCAGGATGCATAGTATCACGATCCAGTTCACCCACACGCAAGCGAAGCTCAAGCGCCTGATGTACAGCCAGTAAAGATGCTGCAGCCACCTGCTCAGTTAACTCCAGAACACGCAGGCAATCCCTGGCAGAAATGGTCCCCATACTCACCTTATCCTGGTTATGGCACTCGGTTGATCGGGAAAATACACTGACCGGCATGGTATTTTTCAAGGCTTCAGCCGTCCAGGCAGAAATACCAATCTGTACCGCTTTAAAGCCATGATTGATTGGTGCTCGCTCCCCTGTAGCACCGGAAAGATTAGCAGGCAGGCCATTATTAAATTTGGTGTCCATCAACTGCGCCATCTGCCGATCCATCAAATCCGCCAGATTCGCAACCGCATTTTTCATGGAATCCATGGCAAAGCCAATATGCCCCCCATAAAAATGACCACCATGGAGTACATGCTCCCCTTCGCCATCAATAATGGGGTTATCATTAGCACTGTTCAGCTCGCTTTCAATAAAGCTTCTCAGCCAGGGCAGGCTATCCTGCAAAACGCCAATAATATGGGGCGCACAACGAATGGAGTAACGATCCTGCAATCGGCTGGAGTTGCGAGGCGCTTCTTTATGTTCCAGATCACCACGAACCCATGAAGCAATTTCAATTTGTCCGGGATGAGGCTTTACAGCAAACAACCGTTCATCAAAATGATTGGCATTACCTTTCATTGCCAAAGTCACCAATGACGTAATGCGTGCACAAAGCTTGGCCAGGTACTCAGCTCGACCGTAGGCTTCACAGGCCATGGCAGTCATTACTGCGGTACCGTTCATTAACGCCAGCCCTTCTTTAGGCCTCAGGGTTAACGGTGTAATACCCAGCTCTTGATACACATCAGCGGTTTGGCGAATTTCACCTTTATAATAAACATTTCGCTCCCCCACCAGCATCGCGCCAATATACGATAAAGGTGTTAAGTCACCACTAGCCCCCACAGAACCTTCTTCAGGAATAACAGGCAGAATGCCCAAATCCATCAGTTCAACCATTCTGACCAGCAGCTCTTCACTGACACCGGAGACTCCCTGACAAAGGGAATTCAAGCGTGTTGCCATAACGGCTCGAGCCTGGCTTTCATCCAGATATCGGCCTAAACCACAACCATGAAAACGGGTCAGGTGCAGTGGTAATTCGTTAATCAGTTCCTGAGGGACGCCACGGGTACAGGAGTCTCCATAACCTGTGGTAACCCCATAGATAACGCCGTCTTCCGCTAGCAGTCGGTCAAGAAATTCTGTACCTTTTCTTATTTTTTGCCAGAATTGAGGGGAGTCTGTCAGCATTAACCGGCCAGAACCATAAGCCACCTTATTGATATCTTCAATAGTCAGCCGACCATTCCCCAGTTCTACCAATTCGGCATCAGCACTTATTTCTGACAGATTAAGATACCCGGTCATTCATAACTCCCCTCATATAGGTTATTTAAACATTGTCGCACTTGTGTTTTTGACGACAATGCTGGTATCCCCATATACCTTGAGGGAAATACCCAACTAATTTTGATAAAACTCAAGAAAAACAAAACGGCATTGTGGCGCTATACGCTTCAGCCTTTAATATCCGATATCAAACTTTTTTTTGCATTTAAAAGGCTATTAATTCTCAGCTTTTATTTTGATCCTTTCGCCAAAAATCAAAAAAATTAAACCACTCCAATGGCGAACGCTTACAGGCCTGTTCCAGTCGTTCAGCGTATTGTTGTACTGCTGCTTCAAGCCTTTGTTGGCGCTCTTTGCGTGGCAATTTAAGCGGATCTGCAAAAGGCTCTATAGCCAAAGAGAAACGACTCTGTCCACTGCGGGTAAAGGACAGGGTAAATACAGGCGCTTTTAAGAGAGAAGCCAGGATAAAAGGGCCTTTGGGGAAGCGTGCCTTTTCACCAAGGAATTCTGCTTCGATACTATCTGCCTCACCTGCCACCTCTGGCAAACGATCTGCTGCAATAGCAACGATTTCGCCCTGCTCAATCATTTCACTAAGCATAATGGAGGTGTCAGGACCAATATCACTGACCTGAAGCAGGCGAACAGCAACATCTGGATTAATTTCACCGAGCAGTTTATTAAACATAGGCGCATGATGGGTATGCACCAACACATTCACCCGTAATGCTGGCCCTGTCTTTTTAAGCTGGGTTAGTGCTCGACACAACTCAATATTACCATGGTGAGAAACCAGTAACACAGCACCGCGCCCATCAGAGAGTTTTTCATCCAGTTCAGCCTGCCCCTCAATATCCAGCTGGTTTAGGGGAATCTTCCCTAACCAGGAACCAAAACGCTCTGCCAGGGAGTGACCAAAAGAGAGAAAATGTTTAAACGATAATTGCCAGCTTGGCGGGCTGGTAAAAGAGTCCGGCGATAGGCTATAGAGCCTTTTCAGATAGACCATGGATGCTTTTCTGGCACTTCGTCCAGTAAGAAAAAAATAGAGCATTACGGGCCACAGCATAACGCTGAAGGTTTTATGGCCTAACAATCGGTAAGTACCCAGCAGGAAACGGATACCCAGCTCAGAACCACGCTCCTGGATAGATGACCAGTGCTGACTATCATCCTTGGTCATTTTCCGCTTTAACAAAGTAGGCAGGCGCCCCAACATACCAAAACAGAGGCGAGTATGAAGCAAGCTGATACGAATATTATCTTTCAGGGTATCAAAATGGGATAAACCATTCTCCGGATACAAAATCCGCACAGGTACTGGCCTAACCTTGACACCAGACCAATGCAATCTAACCACTACTTCAATATCAAAGTCCATTCGACGAGTCAGATCAACTTCATTAATAAGGCGACAAGTACTATCCAGTGGATAAACCCTGAACCCCACCATGGCATCATGGATATCTCGGGAAAGGGTTTCAACCCAGACCCAGAACCGGGTAATCAAGCGCCCATAAAGTCTCGATTTAGGTGCGCTACTATCGTATTCAGGCAAGCCACTAATCAATGCTTCCGGATAATTCTCAGCCTCAGATAGCAACGCCGGTAGCGCTTCACAGTCATGCTGGCCATCAGCATCCACCTGAACCGCATGGCTATAGCCAGCCTCTCGGGCTCTCATCAGCCCTTCCATAACAGCAGCACCTTTTCCCTGGTTCCAGGACAATCGAAAAAGGCTGACATTGTTATTTTCTGCCACAAGTGCTTCAAGAGCGGTGCGGGCTTCAGACTGACTGCCATCATCAACCAATATACAATGCAGTTGATGAGCCTGCAGAGACTGAATAACCTTAGGCAACTGCTGGTGATGGTTATAGACAGGTATCACAGCACAAGGGTTAAAACTCATTCCTCCCCCCGAAATACAACCCGACCGGATGACATCCTTTTTTCACCACACTGGTAGCTGAACTGAAGCTTACCATTGGCTTTCAGCTCAAGGGTCAGTAGCAACTCCATATTCGGCAAAATCAGATTCTGGAATTTGATCACTTCCAGTTTTTTAATGGTATCGGGGGTACCTAAATAATCACAGGCAAGATGAATAGCCCAGTGCGTTTGCACAACACCAGGAAGAACCGGGTTACCAGGAAAGTGCCCCTTGAAATATTCAAGCTCAGCAGGAATCGACAGATGCATTATCACCTTGCCATCCTGCTTATCGACATCATGAATTACCGGTTTATGCATATTGCTTTTCCATCACATCAAACAGGGCCATCAGGTCTTTCCGGACTATCTTCCCTTGGCTATTAACGGGAAGTGACTCAGGAAAACGCCATTTTCTAGGCAAAGTAACCGCTTCAAAATGCTCGCTCAGCACAGTTTTTAATTGCCTGGACAGTGCCAATTTACCCTGTTTCTTAAGATAATCATTACCCTGATCAGTCAAAACAACCACAGCACCCAACTGCTGACGCCCCCGCTCCAAAACTACAATTTCAGTAGTCTCAACCAGATGTGACTCTGAAAGCCGTCGCCCAATTTCTGTTAAGGAAACCCGCTTGCCTTCAAGCTTGACGATAAGATCTGCCCGGCCATGAAGCAAAAAACGATTACAATCGAGTATGGAAGCACAATCCCCCATTACGAAACCCTCTGAGGGGTCATCCAGCCAGGGACTGAATACTTTTAATTGCCCTTCATGTAGCTTCGGTTGAACACCCGTGATCGGCGTCCAGCTTTCAGGCAACTGTCCTGTTTTCTTCCGTTGCGGATCCTGCTGGCGCCAGGCCACCCCCCCGGTTTCCGTACTTCCCAACACTTCAAGGGGGTAACGACCAAAACATTGATAAGCACGGCAGGCATCAGTAGCAGCCAATGGCGCACCGGAAGAGAAAATTGCGGTGATGTGTTGATGTACAGCCTGCCAGTCAAGTTCCAGTGGCAAACGGCCAAGTTGGGCAGGTGAAGCAATGACAGCTACCTTTTTGTAATCTTTAACGGCTTCAACAAGCTGCTCTGGATACTCAAACTGTCGTGTATCGATAGTCCGACCCATTAACAATGGCCATAACAGACGAAATAACACACCGTATATATGCTGATGAGAAACACAAGACAGCACCACCGAGGAGTTAAGCTTGCTTCCCCAGAGTTTTTCTAAAGCCTCTATTTCGGCTTCCAACTGGTATAGGGATTTTGTTACGGGTTTAGCATGGCCACTAGAGCCTGAGGTAAAAAAGACTATTTCAGATTCATGCAGGTCAAAAAATAGGCTATCTTGCCCGAAGCAAACTTCATCTGACTCTAGCTTGTGGAGATTATAAACAAAACTCCGAAAACCAGTGCCAGAACCATCAGTTAATAACGCCTGGCCGTGCTCACTTATCTCTTGAAGCGTACCGGGTTTATCATTGGCAGGAAGCAGTACTCGCTTACCAGCCATAACCAGCGCCAACAACCCCTGAAGAAATAATCCGGCATTGCTGCACGCCAGCACCCAGCTGGAATGGCCTGATTGATGAATGGTTTCCGCCAATAATTGAACACGGCTAAGAAACTCATCACGATAGACAATACTGTCTCCCTCTACCAGCAGAGGAATATCCTGCTTACCCTGGCAAACAGTTTTCTGTGTTAAAAACTGCCTGATTGTTTGTCCATTAAAGCAATGACCTGGCATTAAATTCTCAGCACCCACTTTCTATAGATCCACTCCAACCCAAATAACATACCCATCAAAATATAAGACACCAGACCGTTATAAAGAGCCCATAATGCCTTATCACCGTTCAATACGGTATAAAGTGCGACCAGTCCATTGCCCAGAAAAAACACACACCAGATGACAGTGACCTTGCGGGTATATCTAACCCCTTCTGGCGGCAGATCCCCATCCACAAGCCTGGCAAAACACTCAATCATGCTGGGTGGTTTTATCAGGGTCCAGCCAAAAGCCAGCAGGCCAGCTAAACTCACCAGACAGGGATAAAACAGTAAAACCCGATCACTGTCAAAACCCATTGTCATTATCGATAACAGTAGCCCTCCAGCAGCCACTGGCATCGCCATGGGTTTTAAAAAGGCTAGCTGCTTACTGCTGGCACCACTGTTTTTAATAACCAGAACCAATCTGATACCAAACAGCACCAGTACAAATAGCGCCAACGCTTTCAGTGATAACAGCTGCAATCCAAAGAAAATAATAATGGGGTAACACGCTAACAGAGCCAGCAGGGTTGCTCCCAGAATCTTGCCTGCTACTGCCTTCAAGCGACGTCCAACAGACCGTATGTAGCATCAACAACATCAGCAACGGTTCTGACCGCCTTGAACTCTTCAGGTTTGATTTTTTTACCTGTCAGAGCTTGCAGGGCAACAACCAGGTCAACAGCATCAATGCTATCCAGATCAAGATCCTGATACAGTTTGGCCTCTGGTGTAACCGCTTCACGCTCAACCTCAAAGTTATCCACCAGGATATCTTTCAGTGCTTCCAGAATATCGTCTTTACTCATCATTGCTTAATCCTCCTGTTCAGGCTGCAGCCTGAACAAATTCAGCCAGGCTATTGATGGAGGCAAAATGCTTTTTATTATCCCTGGAGTTGGCATCCAGCTTTACCTGGTACTTCTTTTTAATAGCCATACCCAGTTCCAGGGCATCAATTGAATCCAACCCCAAACCGTCCACAAAGAGTGGTTCATCATCAATAATGTCTGCAGGGGCAACATCCTCAAGGTCCAGGGATTCAATAATCAGTACTTTGAGTTCCTGTTTTAATGTTTCCATCGTTAAAGAGTTTCCTTCTGAAATTGAGATTCTAAATATTTGGTTAACCGGCGAGCCCCAATAGCTGCCACCATATAAGGTGCTTGCCACTGCTCAGTATCAAGCTGCTCACCAACACATAAGCGAAATAAAAAGGGTCGATCTGGCACCTGATACCATTTATGGGATTTCGATAGTGTTGCCGGCGTACAATTCAAATAAATAAGCCTGATTGGGCACTTTGCCTGTAAAGCCACCCGGGCAACGCCACGCTGAAATTTCGGAGCCTGGCCTGGTAATGTTCGGGTACCTTCCGGAAAAATAATCAGGTTTCTGCCCTGCTCCAAACTTGAACAGCAACGTTTCATTAACACTTCAGGATCAGATGAATTGCTGATATAGCCTGCAGCAGACACCACCCCTCGCAGAAATGGATTTCGCCAAAGCCCTTCTTTTACGACACAGTCCACTTCCGGCAAATAAGCCATAATCACCACCACATCTATCAGTGTTGGGTGGTTGGCTATGATTAATGAGCCCTTTTCATTAGCAAGCTGATCCAGCTTTTCCAGTTGCAATTTCATAACACCCAGCCATTGCAACAATTTCAAAAAGGCGCGAAAGTGGGCACTGATCACTCTTTGCATGCATTGCCGCCGCTTCTTACGGCTACCGAATGAAATTAGCAAAATCACTGGGAAAATAAGAAACGCCAGATCCAGTGAGCCCAGCCCAAAAATCATAAAACCAAAGGCTGTAGCCAGTGTTCGCCAGAAACGCTTAAACCAGCCATCAGGTTTTTCGCACGGGTGAGCCAGTGATAAAGAAGCAGTTTGGGTCAGGTCAACTGAAGATGACATGTTTTGTTCTCTCCAGTAATTGTCGTGGTTGACCCAGTCAGTAACGTGCGAACCACGCTGGCAAGCTGAGTAAAAGTAGACTCGGGCTGACTATTACTGTCTCTATTAGATGAAATATCCAGTTGAAGCTGCTGATTAGCACTCTGGCTTAAGACCATCGCCAAAGCGACAGGGAAATCAGACTCAAGAGAAAAACCCTGATAAACCTCTGGCATTTGATCTTCAAAAAAGACCAGCAACACCCGCTCCTGCCCACAAGCCAGCTGCGCATAGGTTTCTGTAAAACCGGCAACGACTGTGTCATTACCTGCAGCAATGGCCGCAGAGGGTTGCTGATTACCTGTGTAGATAGAAAATAATCCAGATGATGCATTATGAACTGACAAACTAAAATCAGTGGGCGAAGCATCCTCACCCGCACAGATTGCCTGAAGTATTTTGGCCATCCGGCTAACCTCTCCCCGGCGAGAGGCAAAAACCGTGGGCAGTAATCCAGCTCTTTCACTGCAGTGACCTGCCACATCCAGAGTTATCTTACTGATCATGCTTAATCGTCTACGCTGGCGGGGCTGCAACCATAAAAATTCAGGTGCTGCAGTTTCATCAAGCTGGCATTCACCTTCAATATACGCTTGCCACTGTTTTTCTCCACGTATACCGGGTGCCCATCCTTCCCAACATTCAACTCCGACTGCCAATTTCATGATACAACTCTGCCCTTCTGTAAGATCAGCCGCCAGCCAGTCGACATTTTAATAAGCTATGGCAGAAGCCGACATCATCTTTTTGCTGCTCAATAACCAGCCCAGCCTGCTCTACCAAAGAACTGAACTGTCCAGCGCTGTACATACGGCTATTACCGTTGGCAATGGCAGTAAAATAGAGAGAAGTGGCATTCAGACTATAAGCGGCAGCTTCATATTGCTGACGATCCCAAAGGGTTTCCATAATAAACAGCCTGGAATTCGGATGCATTGCTTTGGTTGCCCGCTTGAGTATGCTGATAATCTGTTCAGGAGAAAAACAATCCAGAAACTGGCTCATCCAGATTACATCAGCCTGGCCTGGCCACTGAGCCTGCTCATCCAGCATATTCATGGCATAACAGGAGATTCGGTCTGAATAGCCTGCTTGATGAATATTTTGACCAGCCAATTCCAGCTGATTAGGTAAATCAAATAAAGTAATACTGACGTCTTTATTATACTCAGCACAGGCCAGAGACCATTTACCTGTATTACCGCCAATATCGAAAAGTGTTGCAGGCTGGGTTGCAAAAACCTCTTTCAATGCTTCAGGAAAAGCACCATCGGAGTAGTAATGATCAAAGTCATACCAGCTTTTTCGGGCTTTTTCAGGCAAAACGGTTAACCCTTGATACAGGTTTTCCCAGTCACCAAAGACTTTAAGCCCTGATGGCTTGCCTTTTTTAATGGCTTCTTCAAGGTGAAACATGGCCTGATAACAAACATCATGGGTAAAGGCCATATTAATACGGGTCATTTCATCATTAAGCAGAAAATAGCCCACTTTGGTAATGGTATATTTCTGCTCATTGAGACAGACCAGGCCCGCGCTCAAACCCATGGATAGCAGCACATCGACACCGTACTCGGAAATACCGGTCTCTTGAGCCAGCGTCTGAACATCAACACCCTTGGCATCTGCGGCACTGATCTGCTTCAGGATTCCCAGATCACAGAGCAGCCTGGCCGCTTGAAACATAATTGGCGCATAAGCAATTTTCTGTGCCTCAGAGATGGCTTCAACAGCAGACATCTCTTTTTCCTGGTTATACCAATTCAATGATTACCTACTCCGGCCTTGCCAGACCTGTCTGCGCAAAAATACTGGCCGTGCATTCTAGCGACCTGCCATTAACGTGTCACTACGGAAGATTGACCAACACTTCTTTTTTTATGAAGCTCATATTACGGTAGAAAAATAAACAGGAGCTAAACGGACACAGGGGTAGATACCGGAAAGCAAAATGGAATGACCGAAGCAGGGAGGCTCTGGTCGTGGCATCAGTTAGAGCAATTATTCAGCAAAGACTGAAAACAACAGGTCTATTTGTACTGTTTTTCATAGGATTGTTTTCATTAACAGGCTGTAATTCTACCTGGTTTTATCGACCCAATGATAAAACCTACAAAAATCTAAGTGCTATTTCGCCTTATACACCCTACTTTATTCCGTCCAACTCGGGGAATCAGTTGCATACTCTCCTTATTCCCGCTGAGCAAAATACAGACTACAACAATACATTACTGGTTCATTTCCACGGCAATGCAGCCAACCTGACCTGGACTGCACAGCGTTATAGCTGGATGACTGCATACGGCTATGATCTGTTGGTTTTTGATTACTCCGGCTATGGCTTATCTACGGGCGAACCGACTCCCAAAACAACATTCCAGGATAGTTTCTCTATTCTTGACCACACCCTCGCCCTGCAAAAACAGCACCAGTGGAAAAATATTATCCTGATGGGTACATCACTGGGAGGCAATGTATTGCTACAGGCTCTCAGCCACTACCCGGATATAAAACAATTCACACTGGTATTTATTGACAGCAGCTTTCTCAGTTACCGTGACGTAGCAGCATCGATGATAAGGAAAGGCTATGGAGGCTTTGCTTTTGACTGGATCGGCAGACTACTCATCTCAGATCAGTTTGCTCCTATTAACAGACTTAACCAGCTTCCAGACATTTCCTTTGTAGTCGCCCATTGTAAAGACGATCAATTGATCAATTTTGACTTAGGCTACCACTTATACCAGCAGCTCCCTGTGACTAATAAAGTTTTATTACCTTTGGCAAACTGCCAACATGCTAATGGCTTTAATAGTGAGCAACCGGAACATCGAAACAGGTTACTCACATTATTTAATCAATATCCAAACTAAATTTGTGCCAGAAAAAAGGGAATGAGAATGGCATTAATAAGATCTATAAAAAATGCACCTATTAAAGGGATTATTATAAATGCCTGGTGTGAAGCCCCATAACGCTGGGTGACTGCAGACATATTAGCAATGGCTGTTGGTGTTGCACCCAATGAAAAACCGGTAAAACCAGCACAAATAACAGCTGCATCGTAACTACGCCCCAATAATGGAAAAACAACCAATAAGGCAATCAAAATAACAACCAGCAGTTGGGCCGCTAAAATAACCAAAATAGCCCCCGCCAAACCAGCCAAAGACCAGAGCTGCATACTCATCAGGGACATCGCTAAAAAAGTGCCCAGGGAAACATCAGCAACCAGTGACATTGCCGGGGTACGGCTTGGCCAAGCTGTACCGGTAATTCGTGGTAGAAAACCTGGCCGCAGATTTGTCATCAGAATACCCGCAAATAAACAGGTGACAAACATGGGTAGTTTTAATCCCAGGTGTTCAAGCCCAAGGTTTAATAAAAATCCCAACAAAATACTGAGGTGAATAGCTAAAATGGCATCTAACAAACTTAAATAACTGATAGGTGTTGTTTCTTGATTAATCCTTACCCCAACATCCTGAGGTTCATCTCGGGTACATTCCAGCCGATACCGGCTAATCAATAGCTTGGCAATCGGCCCTCCCATCACACTGGCCAAAATCAAACCAAAAGTTGCACAGGCAATTCCGATCTCCAGCGCTTGGGGGATACTGTATTCGCTGCTGATTAAAGGCGCCCAGGCAATTGCCGTACCGTGCCCTCCAATTAGCGAAACGCTCCCCCCCAATAGCCCAACAGGAGCACTCAGACCTAACAGGCTGGCAATAGTCACACCGGTTATATTTTGCAGGATCATATAAAGGGTTGTAATGGCCAATAAATAAATCAGTGGCTTACCACCTGATAACAGATCCTTGAAGCTGGCATTGATACCAATGGTGGTAAAAAAATACATCAGTAAAATATCTCTGGCAGCCAGCTCGAAGCTAATCTCTATTCCAGTCAGCAGATAGATCGCTGTGATGATAATGGATATTAATAACCCGCCGGTTACGGGCTCTGGAATACTCAATTCACGCAAGAGTCTAATGGCATGATTGACCCTTTTTCCAATAAAAAGAACCAGAATAGCCAAGGTTACAGTAAGGAATGAACCAAAAAAAAGGCTGTTTCCGCTAAATTCCTTGACATCCTCCTCCAGCTAATTTCGCTGGAGGATTCCTATTACTAGGCAGCTACTTTCTCACGATTTCGCTGAAGTTCCTGCTTCTTCAAAGGTTCTAACGAACCCTCTCCACAGGCTAAAACGCTGTGTCCCAACGCTAGTATATTTTTTGCAGCCTGAATATCTGCATTCTCAGAATGACCACAAGCTACACACTCGAATTTTGCCTGAGTCTTTCTGCTTGCTTTGTCAGTATGACCACAAGCACTACAGGTTTGGCTAGTGTATGCCGGATTAACAGCAACTACTTCACCACTTAGCCAGCCCTGCTTATACTCAAGCTGCCGCCTGAACTCATACCATCCCTGATCGAGAATGGATTTGTTAAGTCCAGACTTAGCCTTCACGTTTTTACCGTGTTTCTCAGCAGTGCCTTTTGCAGACTTCGACATATTGGATACCTTCAGATTCTCAATCACTATCATTGCGTGATTTTTGCTGATTTCGGTTGAGGTTTTGTGAAGGTAATCAGCCCGACAACTGGCTATTTTGCTGTGAGTGCGGCTAATACGCTGCTTTTGCCTCTTCCAGTTTTCAGAGAATTTTACTTTGCGGGAGAGTTTTCTTTGTTCTCTGGCAAGCTGCTTCTCATGTTTCCTGAAAGCATTAAGCGGTTTGTACTGCTCACCACTGGACAGCGTGACAAACTTGGCAACGCCCATATCCAGACCAACCGCTTTTTCAGAAGGGTGAACCGGAGTGGGTAATTCTTGCTCGGTTTGAAAGCTGATAAACCAATGGCCTGATTTACGGGTAATGGTGCAATTCTTTATCTCGCCTTCTATGTTGCGAGACTTGCGGAATTTCACCCAACCTAACTTGCTTGGCAGTTTTACTCTGCGATTTTCGACCTTGCAGTACTTTGAAAACTGCATGATGCGAATTGAATTATGGTGATCTTTGTTGCGCTGCTTGAAACATGGCTTTTCAAACTTAACCTCTTTGATTTTTCCAGCTTTGAGCTTTGCCAGATCATCAAAGTGTTTTTTCCATGCACCGCCCAAATCCATTAGTTTTTGCTGCAAAGCAACCGCATTACCCTGAGCAAGAAAGCTGGTTTCTTCGTCTTTCTTCCAGACTGGCAGCCACTTAGCCATTGTGTATGAGGACGGGATTTTTTCACCAGACTCCCACTTTTCATTGCAGATGCTCAATGCTTTATTCCAGACAAAGCGAGCTGTGCCGCAAAGCTGCATGAGTCTCACATGCTGCTCTGGTGTCGCCTCCAGTCTGAATTTATATGCTTTGAGAATCTTCATTTATGTAATCAGTGTGTTAGTCTTTTGTACTTAAATTACAGGGTATAAAATGGAATATCAAGTATTAGTATGCAGGAAATAAAGAAAGGCCGACACAGTGCTTATACTTTGCACTGCCACATTGTTTTTGTGACAAAGTACAGAAAGAAAGTGCTTGGCGAGTTGCACCTAGCTAGATTGAGAGAAATATTTTCTGAGATATGCGGAAACTTTGAAGCAGAGTTAACAGATTGCAATGGGGAAGCCGATCACGTTCATCTTTTAGTTGAGTTCTCGCCCAACACGCCAGCTATTGCGAAACTGATAAACAGCCTGAAAGCTGTTTCATCCAGACGGTTAAGGCAGGAGTTTTGTGATATCGCAGGTGCGTATCGAAAGCCGGTTTTGTGGTCAAGGTCGTACTTTGCTGGTAGTTGTGGAGGTGCGCCACTAGAAGTTATAACCGAATATATCAGAAACCAAGATCAGCCCTAACGAGCTGAACGAAATTCACCACCCGCCTAGTTCGGCGGGAGTACTCTTTCTATTCAGGATAGCCAGCTACACCCTCTTGGTTCTAATAAAGCGGTTGATAGTGTTGAATTCCAACTTGCCAAACTTTCTTCTTTTCATGGTAATGGCTCCAATACTAAACAACATGTGTTGTATTACTCGGAGCAAAGCACTTTGTCAAGTAATCTAATGGCCGACTTTTTTAGACAGGCTGGAAACAGGATTCTGCTTAACTTCTCAAGGGTGCCAGTTTTCTCTAACCGTTTATCTCCAACGTTTAAAAATTACGGATGTATTGACCCCACCAAAAGCGAAGTTATTCGTCATTACATACTTCGCACGCAGTTCTTTACTGCAGTGCATAATGTGCTGAATACCTTCACAATCATCACCAATCGATTCAAGATTCAAGGTTGGCGCAAAACAGTCTTCATTCATCATATTAATGGTTAACCAGGCCTCCAATGCACCACAAGCCCCCAATGTATGCCCCAAATAGCCTTTGACGCTGCTTATCGGAACACTATCTGAAAATACATCCCTGACTGCCAATGCCTCGGCACTGTCTCCCGTTGTTCCTGCTGCATGGGCATTAATATAGCCGATAGCTTCAGGCATAAGAGAAGCCGAAGAGAGTGCCTGCTTCATCACTTCTGCCATTATTCCACTGTCAGGCCGGGTAATATGGCTGCCATCCATATTGGTAGCAAACCCGACAATTTCCGCAATAATCGGTGCGTTTCGGGCAAGGGCATGTTCCAGCTCTTCCAATATAAACGACGCAGCACCTTCGCCTACCACCAGTCCATCTCGATGGCTGTCAAAAGGTTTAATCGCTTTCCCCGGCGCTTCATGGCTTAAACTGGCTGAATAAAAAGAATCAAAAACCGCCACCTGTGTTGGGCACAACGCTTCCGCACTGCCCGCAATCATCCACGGTGTAATTCCATGCTTAATGGCTTCATAGGCATAACCCAGTGCCTGGCCACCGGAAGCGCAGGCTGCACTGGTAGGTATCATCCGTCCCTTAAGGCCAAAAAAAACACTCAAATTAACAGCTGCGGTATGGCTCATCATCTGGATATAGCCAGTGGGCGAAACCCCCCTGGCCAGATTATCTGACAACACCCGACCAAATGGCACAAACTGTTCAGTCGCGCCTATTGAAGAACCGTATGCAATACCCAGATTATTATAATCGCGATGTTCACTGCTAATACCGCTTTCAGCCAGGCTTTGCTCAGTCACTTTAGTCGCCATCAGAGAAACCCGGCTCATCCCCCTGACTTTCTTGCGGGGATAGTGTCCATGTTCAAAAATAGCAGGCGCAGCCAAATAGCAGTTGAGCCCTTGGATGGATTTCCACTCATCCATAACAACAACACCACTATGACCAGCCTGCAGATTAGCCCTGACTACCTCCCAACAATCTCCAATAGAGGTCAGTGCTGACATTCCAGTAATAACTACACGTTTCACGGTATGACTCTGTTAGGCTGTTTAAAAAATGCAAGGCGGCTGATAGCCAGCCAATAATATTGAAACAAGGGGATGATGAGAAGAAGAAACTCTTAAAGCAATATGATTGTATATTTTACGCATACAAAAAAGCCCATCAAAACTGATGGGCTTTTTAATTTGGTAGGCGGTACTGGAGTCGAACCAGCGACCTCTACGATGTCAACGTAACGCTCTAACCAGCTGAGCTAACCGCCTGAAGATGTGGCTTATAGTACTGATTCAAATTAAAAATGCAAGCCTCATATCTCTACAAAGCGCTCCAGAGTATCTTTTCAAAGCCTTTGACATGCTCAGAATAGATTCCAGGTTCTGCTGAATAGACTTTACAAAAAAGAATCAGGGCATTAGGTTCTGTTGACATAAGCTACCGAGAAAAATAGTACGGAAATAATAATGACACAATCCCCCTTGATCTCCCCTTCAAAACCTTCTCAAACTACTGCCCAGTTAAAAACAGCGCGATCAAAAACCACAAAAAAAGAAAATAAAATGAGTCGCGCTGAATATGACCAGCTAAAGACGCCATTACAGATTGAGCTACTCAAACTGCAAAAGTGGGTGAAAGAGACAGGACAGAAAATACTGATTCTTTTTGAAGGCCGGGATGCAGCGGGTAAAGGGGGTACAATCAAAGCACTGATGGAACATTTAAACCCTAGGGGCGCAAGGGTTGTAGCACTGGAAAAGCCCAATAGCCAGGAGCAGGGCCAGTGGTATTTTCAGCGCTATATTAAACATCTGCCGTCTTGTGGTGAGATCGTACTGTTCGACCGCTCCTGGTATAACCGGGCCGGTGTTGAAACTGTGATGGATTTTTGTTCAGAACAAGACCAACAGCTGTTCTTTCGTCAAGCCCCAGACTTGGAGCGCATGTTCGTGCAGAGTGATATCAAACTGTTCAAGCTCTGGCTGTCCGTGAGTCAGAATGAACAAGCTCGACGACTGGAAAAACGTTATTACGACCCATTAAAACAGTGGAAACTCAGCCCAATCGATAGAGCGGCTATTGATAAATGGGACGAATATACAGCCGCTAAACAGCGGCTATTAAAATATACCCATACCCCTGAAGCTCCCTGGACGATTATTCACTCGGACGATAAAAAGCGGGCCCGAATCAATATTATGCGCTTTCTTCTGAATGGGCTGGATTACCCCAATAAACACAATGAGGTCGTGATAAGCCCAGAACCATCCATTGTAGAAAGCGCAACGCACTTTATTTAATGTTTTAGTACTTGCTCCCTTAGGGTTGAAATCTCATCCCTCAGCTGAGCAGCCTGCTCAAACTCAAGGTTTTTGGCATGCTCCATCATTTTACTTTCAAGCACCTTGATTTGAGCAGCCATCTGCTCTGGCTTCATATCAACGGTATAGGCAGCTGAAGGTTCAGCCACTGCTCTTCGCGCTTGTTTACCCTTTTTCTTACCGGGTGTTACAGCCCCTTCCAGAATATCAGCAACCGATTTCTTAACACCCTTAGGGGTAATACCATGCTTCTCATTATAAGCCAGCTGTTTTTTGCGACGACGTTCTGTTTCATCAATCGCTCGCTGCATAGAGCCCGTCACCTTGTCGCCGTATAAAATAGCCCGACCATTGATATTTCGGGCAGCCCGGCCAATGGTCTGTATCAGTGAACGGTCTGACCTCAGAAAGCCTTCTTTATCGGCATCCAGGATAGCTACCAGTGAGACCTCCGGCATATCCAGCCCTTCTCTTAGCAGGTTAATACCCACCAGCACATCAAAAGTACCAATTCGAAGATCCCGGATAATCTCAACCCGTTCAACCGTATCAATATCGGAGTGCAAATAGCGAACACGAACCCCGTGCTCATCGAGGTATTCTGTTAAATCTTCCGCCATCCGTTTGGTCAGTACGGTCACCAATACCCGATCACCCTGCGCCACTGTTTTATTGATTTCAGATAGCAAATCATCCACCTGGGTCGATGCAGGGCGTACTTCAAGACCCGGATCAACCAAACCCGTTGGCCTGACTACCTGTTCAACAATTTGCCCCTGATTTTCCTTTTCATAATTACCCGGTGTTGCCGTCACAAAAACTGTCTGTGGTCGCTTATCTTCCCACTCCTCAAATTTCATGGGCCGGTTATCCAGTGCGGACGGCAGACGGAAGCCATACTCCACCAGCGTTTCCTTGCGCGACCGATCACCCCGGTACATACCACCAATCTGCGGCACTGTAACATGGGATTCATCAATCACCAGCAAGGCGTTATCAGGAATATAATCGAACAGTGTCGGTGGGGGTTCGCCTGGGGCATTACCTGACAGATAGCGGGAATAGTTTTCAATACCGGTGCAATAACCCAGCTCCAACATCATTTCGATATCAAAACGGGTACGTTGTTCAAGTCGCTGAGCTTCAACCAGTTTATTATTTTCCCTGAGCGCCTGGAGTCTTTCAGACAGCTCCTCTTTAATGTTCTCTACCGCCTCCAGAATGGTTTGCCGAGGGGTTACATAATGAGTTTTAGGATAAATAGTTACCCTTGGCAGATCCCTGAGCACTTCCCCGGTCAGTGGATCAAACTCACTGATTTTTTCCAGCTCTTCATCAAAAAAGTCCAACCGGATAGCTTCACGCTCCGATTCTGCAGGAAATATATCAATTACATCACCCCGCACGCGGTAGGTGGCCCGCCTTAATTCCGCATCATTACGGGTATATTGCAGCTCTGCCAGCCGCCTTAATAAACTGCGTTGCTCAACCAGATCCCCCCGATCCAGGTGCAACATCATCTTCAGATAAGATTTAGGATCACCCAAGCCATAAATAGCAGAAACCGTCGCCACTATAATGGCATCATCCCGCTCCATCAGCGCTTTGGTAGCAGACAGACGCATCTGCTCAATATGTTCGTTAACCGAGGCATCTTTTTCTATATAAGTGTCTGAAGTAGGTACATAGGCTTCAGGCTGGTAGTAATCGTAATAAGAGACGAAATACTCTACTGAGTTATCCGGAAAGAACTCCTTAAACTCACCGTAAAGCTGAGCTGCCAGGGTTTTATTGTGGGCCATCACCACCGTTGGCCTTTGCAGTTGCTCAACCACATTAGCCACCGTAAAGGTTTTGCCGGAGCCTGTAACACCAAGTAACGTTTGGCAGGCAAGCCCTGAGTTCACACCTGCTACCAGTTGTTTAATAGCCTCTGGCTGGTCACCACTGGGTTCAAACCGGGAAGAAACCTTGAATTGTCGTCCCATAAATTCCTTTACCTATTAATGCAACTTCGCTGCCAGCTACAGTTTTGTGTATGATGCCTATGATTCTGCCACAGCTTGGTAGTGCCACCTATGGAGCTTGCGGGTCAATCAACAGAACCTACAGCAATAAATGAGGAACACTGTGAGCGCTCATCCTTCCCAACGTGTACAGATGGTCAAGCCTTCTCCAACCCTGGCAGTCACTACCCGTGCTGCAGAACTCAGGGCTGCCGGCCATGATATTATTGGCCTGGGTGCAGGAGAGCCTGACTTTGACACCCCGGAGCATATCAAGGAAGCCGCCCGTAAAGCCATTGCTGCCGGGGAAACCAAATATACCGCAGTGGACGGTACCCCTGAACTGAAAAAAGCCGTTATCGATAAGTTTAAACGGGATAATAATCTGGACTACGCCCCCAGTCAGATTCTGGTTTCCAGTGGTGGTAAGCAAAGCTTTTTTAATCTGGCACTGGCCCTTCTGGACAAAGGGGATGAAGTGGTTATCCCTGCTCCCTACTGGGTCTCCTACCCTGATATGGTGTTGATTGCTGAAGGCACGCCGGTTATTGTTGAAACCGACCTGAGCAGCCGCTTTAAGGTAACACCGGAACAATTGGATGCCGCTATTAATGACAAAACCAAACTGGTGGTTCTGAATAGCCCTTCCAACCCCACAGGTACAGCTTACACCCGCAGTGAACTGGAAGCGCTGGGTAAGGTACTTTTAAAATATCCCCATGTTATGGTGGCCACCGATGACATGTACGAGCATATTGTCTGGAGCGATGAGCCTTTCTGCAATATTCTGATGGCCTGCCCGGAACTCTACGACCGTACCATCGTATTAAATGGTGTCTCTAAAGCGTATTCCATGACCGGTTGGCGTATTGGTTATGCTGGCGGGCCTGAGTGGCTGATCAAGAATATGAAAAAAATTCAGTCACAGAGTACATCCAACCCCTGCTCCATCGCTCAGGCGGCTGCCGCTGAAGCACTGTCTGGCCCACAAGACTGTATTGCCACCATGCTTAAGGCCTTTAAAAAGCGCCATGACTATGTGGTAAAACGCCTGAATCAGTTACCCGGTGTTGACGTGGTAGAAAGTGACGGGACTTTTTACTCCTTCCCTAATTTTGGCGAAGCGATGAAAAAGGCTGGCTATAAGAAAGATACGGATTTTGCCGAAATGCTGCTGGAAAAAGGCGTAGCACTGGTACCCGGTTCTGCCTTTGGTGCCGAAGGTTACCTGCGTCTCTCCTTTGCCACCAGCGAAGAAGCCTTGGAAAAAGCCCTGGACCGCCTGGAACAGGCACTGGCTTAATTATTCAATCCTAATTCGTAGCAGGGTCAGTTACTGACTCTGCTATCAGTAGCAAAATAATTTACTCCTTGACTTAACACTTGATTCTCGTACTATAATCTCCAGAGTGCTATTCCCCGATAGCTCAGTTGGTAGAGCAAATGACTGTTAATCATTGGGTCGCTGGTTCGAGTCCAGCTCGGGGAGCCATCTACCGACCTACTATCAAACACTTACACGCCCTCTGAACAAACTTTTCAACCCGTTAGTATGCCGTTTCTCAATTTTGGTAGCCGTTTTGGTAGCCGTTTCTCCTAAACGACGGCGTTCGTCGGGTAATCATTCTCCTCCTTATCTCTAAACACCTGCACAATGTTCCTAATATTCGCGCTTATAATCCGCTATTCATCCACCAGCATCGTCCCATCACATTCGCAATAGGTGGGTAAAAACGGGTTTTGCAGAAAATCATTGATGCCTAACCGCTCACAGGTCTGCCATAGCTGGTAGCGGCAACAATCTCTGGAGACACCAATTTTTTCCTTAATGGCAGGGATCATATTCTCAATGGTTCGGGCTGACTGGCCGGACCGAGCACCGGAACTATAGAGCTTTTCTGCAATCAATTTGCAGGAGGCCCCTTTCAGCAGATAAATCAGAATCGCCAATTGCAGGCCTGTCAGCTCAATGCCCTCTTCAAAGGTATTCATGCCTTCCAGAAAACGCTTGGTGGGGCCGGGCTGAACCAGCGAAATGGGCTTCTCACGATTGCAAGCTAATGGCAGCAACGCCTTGCCTTTATAATCAGTGACCATCTTGTTCAGGTAATGCAGACACTGGGAACGGGCCTGATTAAACAGGGTCAGCTGGTGACTGCATCGCTGATAACTGACATATTCAGAAAGATTCACCATCACCGTGGTGATATACCAGTTGCCATTAATATACTGGACATTATCCACCACATTCTGGGTGGTCTGGGTTTTCGTCCGCTGGTGAAACTGGTACTCAGCTCCCTGTAAATGGGAATTCCAAACCTGAAGTCCCGGATAAAGCCGGTTAGAAAACGTTTCTGCCAATCCTGCTTCGAGATAATCGATAATCCAGTCCGGGTTGCCACCCACCACACTTAAACAATTATCCCTGTCTACCCGCCACAGCGATAAATGCTCAACAGGAGAAAGGGGCAGATGCCGCTGACGCCACTCATCAATATGATGGGCATATTCATAGAGGTAAAAATAGTGTTGTTGCCTATCCATAGGTACACAGCCTGAATATTGCCACCTTCCGGTGCTTTTATTGTAATACTGCCGTCCAAGTGATTTATTTGAGCGCGATTTGACGCTTTTTACAATATGGGGGCAATGCCCCTAGGGGGAGCGCCCCTATTTAACCGAACAACAATGAGCGCTATATTCCCTGTCATCACAGCCGACTTAACAATAAAAACAATAAAAGGAATCTTGTTATGGATACTGCTCTTCGCTTTCATATTGGCGACATCAACCAGGATTTTCAGGCACTTCAGCACGAGTATTATCAGTTTTTGCAAGATGCGGGTTATGGCAACCATGTACCCAAAGGTAAGGAAAATTTCCTTAAAGCCATTGTTATCTATGATGAAGAGCAACCAGTCGCCTGTGGCGCCATAAAAAAAGTGGATAACGACACGGTGGAATACAAGCGTATGTGGATTCGTCAGGAAGCACGAAAAAAAGGTATCGCCACCCGACTGCTGACCAAAGGTTTCGATGTAGTTAAAGATCTGGGCTATCGCCGCATTATTTTTCAGACCTCCCGTGACTTTAAATACCCTTTTGAAAAGTACGAGGCTATGGGCTTTCGTTATATAGAGCCTTTTGAAGACCCTACGGCCATCTGTATGGAAAAAGTCTTTTAACTGCAGTGCCACCAGCATTTGGCGGCACTACACAAAAACGTTATGCCAAAAACTGCTTGGAGCGATACTTCAGGTAGTCTCCTGCCGTCTTATAGGGATGAAAAGAGGCACCATGCGCTTTGCACCAGTCAGCTACAGCGCAGCTAAGTGCTTCCAGCCACTCGCTGCGGGTCAGCCCTTCATAACACACCCGGTCGAGAAAAGCATACAGGGCTTCGCGCCCTTCAATCGGATCTTCCTGAAAATACTCCTTTAATATCGCCTGCACCCGTTTAATCTCACCCTGGCTTAGACGACTTAACAGAAGGATACAGACTTCAGATATGCTTGTGACCAACGGTCTATGACCATTCTCTAACATGGGGCTTTCCTTGCCTTATCAATGTGAACTTTTACTGTCGCTGGAAAGAACTACCTGCGCAATAGGGGCAATTTACCTATAGGGGGATTGCCCCTATACCAACAACGTACGAACTCTCCTTCTGCATAAGACATATCTATGGCTAAGAATTATAGGTACGGGCTTTCTCCCCTACAGCGCTAAAGTAAAAAACAGTACAATCGCCTCAATTTACACGCTCACTCCTACAACCTAGTTACCAAGCTACCGAGGCCCATGCTCCGCCTGGTCAATAAAAGACCATGGCTCACCTCCGGGCGGTAGCGTGCTTATAGAACTAAAAACGGAATGGTTTTTCTTGGTTTCGAAAATACAATGCATCCATTCCTATGAAAGCTCAAAGCCCCCCCTCTGCAACCCTGTAGACGAAACGTATGAAACCAAATCCATCAACTTCTGACGACTCCAACATGGATTAAATGGTAAGAGAATACCTTATGACTCCAGAACAACAAGCCCGCGCCATTATAGACAAGAAATTGGAACAGTCCGGCTGGCAAGTACAGGACTATCGAAAAATAAATCTCGGGGTAGGTCTGGGTATTGCTGTCCGTGAACACCCAACCGACACAGGTCCCGCTGACTACATCCTCTATGTCAATCGTATCGCAGTGGGCGTCATTGAAGCCAAGAAAGATGAATCGATTCTTTCCGTACATGAAGTTCAGACTACCCGATATGCCAACAGCCAGCTAAAATGGCGCAAAGACAGTAAACCCCTGCCCTTTTTGTTTGAAGCTACCGCGCAGGTCATTCACTTTACCGATGGACGAGACCCTGCGCCTCGCGCTCGGGAAATATTCCATTTTTTCAAACCTGAAACCCTAAGTACTTGGTATAATCAGCCCAACACACTCCGACACCGCCTGGCCCATAATATGCCTGAACTGCCAGCAGAAGGGTTGCGCGACTGTCAAATCAGCGCCATTACCGGTCTGGAAAAATCACTGGCAGAAAACCGTCCACGTTCTCTGATTCATATGGCCACGGGTGCGGGTAAAACCTTTACCGCTATCAATGCCATCTATCGCCTCCTGAAACACGGTGAAGCAAAACGCATCCTCTTTCTGGTGGATACCCGCAACCTCGGCAAACAGGCGCAGCAAGAGTTTCATGGTTTCAAACCCAAAGGGAAAGAAACCTTTTTTCACGAAAATCATGTGGTCCAACGGCTGGCCAGTAACACCATTGATAATGCCGCTGAAGTCTGCATCTGTACCATTCAACGAATGTACTCCATCCTCAGCGGACAAGAGATCGATGATAGCGCTGAAGACCTATCACTCCACGAAATCCGCCAAAACGAAAAACAGGCCAAATTTGTTCAATATAACCCGGCCATTCCCATAGAAACCTTCGATTTCATCATTGTGGATGAGTGCCACCGATCCATCTACAATCTCTGGAAACAAGTGCTCGACTACTTCGACGCCTTTCTAATCGGCCTCACTGCCACACCGGACAAACGAACCTTTGGCTTTTTTAATGAAAATATTGTCGCCGAATATAGCTACGAAGACTCTGTGCTTGATGGCGTCAACGTCGGCTATGATGTCTATGAAATCGAAACCGAAATCACCAAAGCGGGCGCAACGTTAAAAGCCAAAGAATGGGTGGATCATCGGGATAAACTCACCCGAAAAAAATGCTGGGAACAAACCGAAGAAGAAACAGACTATAACAGTAAAGAGTTAGACCGTTCTGTGGTTAACCTGAGCCAAATTCGCCAGGTAACCAAAGCCATGAAACAGGCAGTAGAAACGACGCTCTTCCCCAACCGGAAAGAAGTGCCCAAAACCCTGATTTTTGCCAAAACCGACAGTCATGCTGATGACATTATCAAGATGGTGCGAGAGGTCTATGGCCAGGGTAATAATTTCTGCCAAAAGGTCACCTACAACGCCAATAATCCAGATGCTGTACTGAATGATTTTCGTATCGACCATTACCCCCGAATCGCCGTTACCGTGGATATGATTGCCACGGGGACGGACGTTAAACCGCTGGAAATATTGCTATTCATGCGTGACGTGCGTAGCAAGGGATACTATGAACAAATGAAAGGGCGTGGGGTGCGAAGCCTGAGCCATGAAGAACTGCACAAGGTCAGTAATAGCGCCACTTCCGATAAAGACCGCTTTGTTCTGATTGATGCCGTAGGGGTCGAGAAAACCCTGAAGACGGAAAGCCGCCAACTGGAAAAAAAGCCAACGCTGTCTTTGAAAGACCTGTTACAAGGCGTTGCCATGGGCCATCGGGACGATGACACTCTCCAGAGTCTCGCTAACCGCCTGATCCGGCTTAACAAACAGCTGGACAAAAAACAGCTTCAAGAACTGGAATCCATCAGCGGTCAATCGGTTACACAACTGGCCAAAGGCCTGCTAAAAGCCACCGACCCCGACAGCATTACCCAACAGGCCATAAAAAATGCTAAAGAATCAGGCTTAGACCGCACAGAAGAGACACTGACTGAAGACGAACGAAGCGCTGCCAGAGAACAACGGGTACAACAAGCCTGTGCACCTTTTGATCAACCGGAATTACGAGAAAAAATCCAGACAGCCCGCCAGAATCGTTACCAGATTATTGACCATATCAATACCGATCAAGTCATCTTCTCGGGATTTAGTCAGCAAGCACAGGACAATGCGGAACAGCTGATCACTACCTTTACCGACTTTATTCAACAGCATAAAGATGATATTGAAGCCCTTAGCTTTTTCTACCAGCAACCTTACCAGCGCCGTCAGCTCACCTTTGAGATGATTGAAGCCCTGCACGAGGCACTGGCTAAACCACCGCTGCTGCTCACTACCGAAAAACTGTGGAGTGCCTATAGTCGGGTGCAAGAGGCCAGACAGCAGTCACCCGTAAAGGGGCAGAACCAACAGCGGCAATTGACCGATATTATTGCCCTGGTGCGCTTTGCCATCGGGCTGGACAACGAACTAAAACCCTTTACCGAACAGGTCGATGGCCGTTTTAAACAGTGGATTTTCCGCCATAATGCGCAACGGGCGACGGCCTTCACCCCGGAACAGACTGAATGGTTGCGGCTCATTAAAGATCATATCGCCGCCAGCTGTTGTGTTGAGCGGGATGACTTTGACTTCAGCCCCTTTGTGAATAAGGGCGGGCTCCATAAAGTGTTTAACCTGTTTGGTAAAGAACTGGATACGATTATGAATGAATTGAATCAGGAGTTGGTGGCGTGAGAGAGATTGAATCGTTACCGGAGAGCTGGGTAAAAATTAAACTAAAAGATGCTGTAGATATACATGACTATGAAAGAAAACCTATAAACTCATCGGAAAGAGCAGATAGGATAAACGGCAAAAGTCAAAAAGACCTTTTCCCGTACTACGGTGCAACAGGCCAAGTTGGCTGGATAGATGAGTACCTATCAAGTGAGGAATCTGTTTTATTAGGAGAAGATGGAGCACCCTTTCTTGACCCTAATAAAGACAAAGCATATATAGTGCGTGGAAAGTTTTGGGTTAACAACCATGCACATATATTACGGGGAACTCACAACCTAGTTGATAATAGATTTATTTGTCATCAATTAAATATTATCAATTATCGCGACTTTGTTTCTGGTTCTACCCGCTTAAAGCTAACCAAGTCAGCCTTGGAAAAGTTACCATTAGTTATCTGCTCAGAAAAAGAGCAAATCCGCATTGTTGAAAAACTCGAAGAACTACTCTCCGATCTGGATAACGGCGTAGCCGAATTAAAAAAAGCACAAAACAAACTTGGACTATACCGGCAGTCACTCTTGAAAAGTGCTGTAGAAGGTCAGTTGACAGCGCAGTGGCGTGAACAAAATCGGGATACCATCACCGAAACGGGTCAACAACTGCTGGAACGCATTCTGAAAGAGCGCCGTCAACGCTGGGAAGAGCAAAAGCTGGCAGAGTTTGCGGAGAAAGGAAAAAAGCCACCGAAAAACTGGCAAGCTAAATATCCGGAACCCGTTGTACCGGATACTTCCAATTTACCCGAACTTCCGAAGGGATGGGTATGGGCAAGCATTGACCAGTTAGCGCTGAATAAGCGGTATGGGTCCTCGTCAAAAACTAACGATGATCCAACAGGAGTGCCTGTTTTGAGAATGGGAAACATCCAGGACGGTGAATTGGATTACAACAATTTAAAATACCTCCCTGTTGACCACAACGAATTCCCGGGGTTGTTTCTCCGTGATGGTGACCTACTTTTTAACCGAACAAACAGTGCAGAGCTGGTTGGAAAGACTGCTATATATCGTGACATTGGCAAATCTTGCTCTTATGCCTCTTATTTAATAGCAGTTACCTTCACTGACCGCTTTAACCCAGAGTTAGCTGCTTATTTTATTAATTCTGCTTTCGGTAAAGCATGGATAGGTTCTGTTATGAACCAAACAGCAGGCCAGGCAAACGTTAACGGTACAAAGCTGGGAGCCCTTGCTATACCACTCCCGCCCTCAGCAGAGCAAACTGTCATTGTTGATCAGGTAACAGCCCTCCAGGAACGATTAAACCAGCAAGCGATAGCAACAGAAACCGGTATCAAACAAGCGGCTGCCCAGCGTAAAAATATTCTGAAAGATGCTTTTTCAGGCAAGCTGGTACCACAAAACCCGGATGATGAACCTGCCAGTGCCCTGCTCGAAAAAATCAAAGCCGAGCGAGCTGAAAAAGCTAAACAGCCTAAACCCAAGCGCCCCCGCAAACAGAAAGCAAAAGTGATTACTATGGAAACGCTTCTTGACGTATTAAAATCAGAAAAAGGCTATATCGATGCTCAAGAAGCATTCAAACGTTGTGGTGTAACCGATGGAACAGATACCGACACCATTGAACGCCTCTATGCCGAGCTGCGTAAATTAGATAAAGCCGGACAGGTTGATATCAAGCGTGTAGGTGATTTTGATCAGATTAAACTCAAGGATGTAAGCTAAACATGCGATTGGCATCACTGACTCTGGGCTCAGACAGACCAGGACCAAAGCAAAAATTTAAAAACCTGAAAAACGTCACCATAGACTTTGATGAGGATGAATGGATTACTGTTGTTATTGGCTGGAATGGCACCGGTAAATCGAATGTTCTGGAAGCTGTAGCTACAATTTTTAGAGACCTGATAGGGAAACCGAATAAAAAAGGTGAACACTCTAAACCGGAGAATCCTGCTTTTGCCTATGTCATTCGGTATTTCTGCCACAGCAAAGAAATAGTGATTGATGCAGATCCCGATCGAAAATCGGGACAATATAAGATCAAGTACAGACCCGTTAGCAGCGCTGAAAAGACCGAACCAGAACAGCAGGGAGATATTTTTACTGAGGAGCAGCATGCCAGTGATGACTTTATATCTCTCACCAAAAAGGATTTTGAAAACTCACGAGGTGACTACTTACCCAAATATGTTTTTGGGTATTACTCAGGTCACAGCCAAAGAATGCATGAGGTATTTCAACCGTATCTTAAAAGCTATGATAGTCAGCTTGTCGCTGGGGTTGATCCTGGCCTACGGAAGATGTTCTACGCAAGGCCTGTGCATAGTCAGTTTACCTTGCTTGCCTTCATGCTGAGACATGACGAATTTGTTCAGGACTTTTTGGCTAATCATTTAGGAATTGATGCAGAGATTGGATTCGACTCTGTGCTCTTTGTATTGAATGAGCCACCATGGAAATCTAATGCCGAGGACGGAGACCCCCGGTTCTGGATGTCCCGAGGTGTCGTTAAAGGTTTTCTGCAACGTTTATATGATGTTTCATTAGCTCCAATACGGGTAAAGCGCGAGAAAAAAGTCAATTTGTGGAGTGATACGAGCCTTGAGCACTTGTTTCTTTATGTGAAAGATATTGATGCATTGAAAGCTCTTGTAGGTGAACAGGAACCAGCAGCGTTTTTCAGAGATTTAGAAAGCACTTATGTTTCTCAGCTAATTGATATTGATGGAGTACGCATTCGCATAAGAATAAAAAATAACAATGGGACTGTAACTTTTCGAGAGCTGAGCGAAGGCGAGCAACAACTACTCACCGTACTTGGCCTGCTGCGCTTTACTGCCGAAGATGAAAGTCTGTTCTTGCTGGACGAACCCGACACTCACCTCAACCCCAAGTGGAGTGTAGATTATATTGATTATCTGAATAAATTCGTCACTTCGGGTACCAGACAGGAAAGCTCCAGCCATATTGTGCTGACCACGCATAACCCGATAGCTCTGGCGGAGTTGAAGAAAGAGCAGGTTCAGATTCTTCATCGTGATAATGATCAACGTACCATTCAGTCTAAGGCTCCAGACTTCGACCCCAGAGGAATGGGCTATGCGGGCATTATGACCAGCGATATGTTTGGTCTGGCTGCTGCACTGGACAACCATACCCATGGACTGTTGGAGCGTAAGCGTGAAATCACCAGCAAGGACGAACATTTAACTGATAACGAGCGTAATGAACTGGAAAAAATCAACCTGGAACTTGATGGTTATGGCTTCCGTTATTCATCCCGAGATCCTGTCTTTGAAGAGTATTTGCGTGCTCGTTATCAATTTGATCGCAGTCAGAAAAATGAAGTGAGAATTAACCAGCAGTCAGCTGAACAAAGACGAGCCATTAGCAAAGATCTGATAGCAAAAGTTATGAATAAAGTCAGGGATGAAGGGGCTGAGAATGCGGAGGATTGATCAAAATAAAATTAAGGCAGATGCAGATTGGGATCAAAAGGCAA
This sequence comes from Endozoicomonadaceae bacterium, assembly GCA_965224475.1. Taxonomy (GTDB): domain Bacteria; phylum Pseudomonadota; class Gammaproteobacteria; order Pseudomonadales; family Endozoicomonadaceae; genus Endonucleibacter. The sequence goes on from CBDCZK010000017.1 coordinate 44,514, forward strand.
GAGCCGCTCAACAGCAGATTGATAGTGGTGAGCTTGAAGCCAAAGATGCCAATAAAATCTGGAGCGAGACCAAAACTCGGCTAAAAGCTGTATCTGCTGGGAAATGCTGGTACTGCGAAACTAGAGAAGACCGTTCTGATGATGCTGTTGATCACTTTCGCCCCAAAAGCCTTTATCCGCAATTTGCTTGCGATATCAAGAATTTTCGTTATGCCTGTACTTTCTGTAATAGCATCAGGAAAAATCCAGAAACAGGGGAGAATGAGGGAAAAGGCAACCATTTTCCTTTATTAAGTGGTAGCCCTGCAGTGAATGACCTTGAGCGTCTCAGAGAAGACTACCTGCTCATAGATCCTTGTGTTGCAGGTGATCCCTCCCTGCTTGACTTTAAAGATGATGGTTTTCCATGTGCTAAATACCCCAAACAGGAAAAACGAAATCGCAGGGCCGTTGAGTCAATTAAGTTCTATCATTTAGATCATCCTGACCTAAATGAGGCAAGAAGGCAGATTGCCCTTCAAATTCGTGACTGGGTTGATGGTGCAGAGTTAGCATATAACCAACTAGATCAGGACGATGCTAGCAGTCATCAGCAGTTTTCAATATATGCTGAAAGTATTTGCAGAGCTATTGCCACAGACGCCCCTTTTTCTGTGTTTGCTAGGAAAATGGTTAAAGGTTTTTCCGATAGACCTTTTATTGAAGAGCTTCTGGATTGCGCCTAATGACAGATCTTTCAGCAAATCTCTTTAACGAACTGCGGGAGCTCATCACCCATTCCCGCCAAAAAGCCTCAACTGCTGTTAACGCCTCCCTGACCTTTATGTACTGGCAGATCGGCTACCGTATCAATCAGGAAGTTTTGGGCGGCGAACGGGCTGAGTACGGCAAACAGGTGGTTGTCTCTCTCGCCAAACAGCTTACCCAGGAGTTTGGCCGGGGCTTTTCTGACAAGCAACTGCGCCGGATGATGCAGTTTGCCGAGGTGTTTCCGGACCGGGAAATTGTCGTATCACTGATGCGACAATTGAGCTGGACTCACTTCATCGCTCTGATTCCCATGAAAGACCCACTGCAACGGGAGTTCTACGCACAGATGTGCCGTATTGAGGGCTGGAGCGTGCGGGAGCTGGGGGAGCGGATCGATTCCATGCTGTATCAGCGAACTGCGCTGTCCAAAAAGCCGGAAAAGCTGATTAAAAAAGAGCTGCAAACACTGGCCGAAAAGAACCGCCTGGAACCCAGCTTAGTACTGAAAGATCCTTATGTGCTCGACTTTCTAGAGCTGAACGATCATTACCTTGAAAAAGATCTGGAAGACGCTATCCTCCGTGACCTTGAAAACTTTCTGCTGGAACTGGGTGCCGGTTTTTCCTTTATTGCCCGGCAAAAGCGCATTCAAATCGACGGTGATGACTTCTATATTGATCTGCTGTTCTACAATCGTCAGCTGAAACAACTGGTAGCGGTGGATCTGAAAATTGGCCGCTTCAAGGCCCACTACAAAGGGCAGATGGAACTCTATCTGCGCTGGCTCGATCAACACGAGCGCCAGCCCGGTGAAGAACCGCCCCTGGGCATTATTCTCTGTGCCGAAAACCGTAAAGAACAGATAGAGCTACTGCAGCTGGATGATGCGGGCATCCACGTGGCAGAGTATTTAACCGTTTTGCCCGAGCGCGAAGTGCTGCACACCCGTTTGCAACGCGCCATTGATGAAGCACAGAAGAAATACGTGCTTAAGGAAACTGATAAATGAATGCATCTTCTCTGGTGCAAAAGGTCTGGAACTATTGCCACACACTCCGTGACGACGGTGTGGGCTATGGCGACTACCTGGAGCAGCTGACCTACCTGCTGTTTCTGAAGATGGCCTATGAGTATTCTCAGGAACCGTATAACCGGGCTACCCAGGTACCCGAAACCCATAACTGGGCCACGCTCTGCAATAAAACCGGTGAAAAACTGGAAGATCATTACCGCCATGTGCTAAAGACGCTAGGTGGTGAGCCCGGTATGCTGGGTGCCATTTTTTATAAATCGGAAAACAAGATACCAGACCCCGCTAAATTAGCACGAATCATCAAAATGATTGATGAAGAAAGCTGGCTCGGGCTGGACTCTGATACCAAAGGGGATCTGTACGAAGGGCTGTTGCAGAAGAATGCAGAAGATACCAAAAGTGGTGCTGGTCAGTACTTTACACCTCGGGCAATTATCAATGCCATGATGGCATGCGTTCGGCCTGAACCCATGAAAACCATTGCTGACCCTGCCTGTGGTACTGGAGGATTCTTTTTAAGTGCCTATAACTGGATATCACAAGGCAAACTGAACACCCGCCAGAAAAAGTTTCTACGTGACGAAACCTTCCATGGCAATGAGATAGTCCCTTCTACCCGCCGTTTGTGCCTGATGAATCTTTTTCTGCACAATATTGGTGATATTGAGGGGGAGCCGGAAGTTAAACGCGCTGATGCGTTATTGAAAAAGCCCGATGTACAGTTTGATTATGTGTTGGCCAATCCGCCCTTTGGTAAAAAGAGTAGCATGACCATCACTAATGCCGAAGGTGAAGAGGATAAAGATTCTCTGACCTATGAGCGTCAAGATTTCTGGGCAACCACCACCAACAAACAGCTGAATTTTCTCCAGCACATCGTCACCATGCTGAAAACTACTGGCAAGGCGGCTGTGGTTTTACCCGATAATGTGCTGTTTGAAGGCGGTACCGGTGAGCGTATACGTCGTAAGTGGATGGAAACCTGCGATCTTCACACCATTCTGCGCCTGCCTACCGGGATCTTTTACGCCAATGGTGTCAAGGCTAACGTGGTGTTCTTTGATAGTGCTCCCCGTGATGGTAAAACCCATACCAAAGGTATCTGGTACTACGATCTGAGAACCAATAAACACTTTACCTTGAAACAACGCCCACTGTCGTTGAATGATCTGCAGGATTTTATTCAATGCTATAACCCGGAAAACCGAGCTGAACGCAAGGAAACAGAGCGATTCAAATACTTTAAGTATGAAGACTTGATCGCCCGAGACAAAGCCAGCCTGGATATTTTCTGGTTAAAGGATGATAGCCTGGATAATCTCGATAATCTGCCAGCACCAGCAATTCTTCAACAAGAGATCATTGATCATCTCGAAGCGGCTTTAGCATCATTCCGGGATGTTGCAGAAGGCTTAACGACAAACGAATCAGCAGTTTCATAGTTAATAAATCTAAGCTAAGACACATTAATAAGCGCTTATCTACATCTGCGCCAATCCGGCGCAGTGTACTCTAACTACCTTTCCCACTAGCACATATACAAGCACCATGCTTTTAGCATCTCTACGATATGCTATGTGGGCCGTCATTTAATATTATTTATGCAACCCGCCACCATCAAACTATTCCTTGTTAAAGGCAGCCCAACCGGGCTACGCACCGCTGAAATTTCTAACTGGACTGGCAAGGCCATCGCAGGGCCTCGCAGTGATCTTGATGATTTTCTTGACCGTGAAGAATTGAGAAGCCTTGGTGTTTATCTGCTGACGGGTACTGATTCTGAAACCGGCGAGCCTGTGCTTTATATTGGTGAAGCCGAGAATGTTTCAAAGCGTCTGAAACAGCACGCAAAAACAGAGGAAAAGGATTATTGGATTCACACCTCAGCTTTTGTCAGCAAAGATGATAATCTAACCAAAGCCCATATACGCTACATTGAAGGCAAGCTTATCCATGCCGCTTATGCCAGCAAACGGGCTGCTGTTATGAACAGTGCTTCCAGTGGTTCCTCTTTGCCTGAAGCTGATCGGGCGGAGATGGATATTTATATTGAACGGATGCTGCAATTATTGCCTGTACTGGGTATTCATCACTTTTCAGCGCCTACTGTGCTTACCCAGCCTAAACAGGCTGCCACACAGGAAAAGTCCAATCCACCAGCGGTTACTCTTTATTTAAAAGTGAAAGGGCTGGTTGCCTCAGGCACACGTTCTGAGGAAGGTTTCACTGTTTTTAAAGGCTCTCAGGTAGTAACAACACCCGTTAAATCTTGTCCGGCTGGCACGCTTAAAGAACGTGAACTTCTGATTCAGAAAGGCATTATAACCCTTGACGAAGATAGCTATCGTTTTACTGAAGACTATGAATTTAGCAGCCCTTCTTCCGCAGGCGCTTTTGTCTCCGGATGTAGTACTAACGGGCTAACTGCTTGGATGACGAATAGCAAACAGACGCTGAAAGAACTCGTCTAAAAAACCACAGCCCCTAGGAGCCTGTCCCAATGAATTCAAGTAATGCCGACACGGTTGTTGTGCTTGATTTTGAGACTACCGGGTTTTCACCCCGAAAAGGGGATCGAACCATTGAGGTCGGTGCAGTTCTGGTCGAAAACGGCAGGATATCGGATCAATTTCAACAACTCATGAACCCTGGCTTCCCCATTAAGGCGTTCATCTCAGACTACACTGGCATTACCAATACCATGCTAGAAGATGCGCCACCCTGTTCAGATGTAATCACTGAACTTGCCGGGTTTATCGGCCACCATAATCTGGTGGCTCACAATGCACCGTTTGATCAACGATTTTTGGATAATGAGATGGCGTTGGCCGGGATTGCCTATCCGGGACAGTTTGCCTGTTCACTGGAGGCAGCAAGGTGGATTTACCCCTGTGCACCTGATCACAAACTTTCAACATTGGTGGACTATAAAAACATTCCGACTGATGGTATCTACCACCGAGCATTGGCTGATGCTCTGATGACAGCACATCTCTGGCTGGCTATGCTTTCCGACCTGGCACGAGATCGGCAATTAAGCGCTATCCCCTTTTCGTTGATGCAAAGGCTGGATAATATCGATAGAACTTTTTAATTGAAGTATTCGCTTAATATGAGTGTTCGTATGAAAACAAAAGATCGTGCCGATAGGGTGGTGGTACTAGACTTTGAAACTACCGGCTTATCACCCGATATGGGTGACCGTGCTATAGAAATTGGTGCGGTGCTGATTGAAAATGGCAAAGTGACGGATCGTTTTCAGCAGTTAATGAATCCGGGCTTTCGGGTTAATTCATTTATCCAGAATTATACCGGCATTACCAATGCCATGCTGAAAGATGAGGACAGCTGTCGCTCTGTTATAAAAGAATTTGCTGAGTTTATTAATGGCTACAACCTGGTGGCTCATAATGCCTCTTTCGACAAGAAATTTCTGGATAGTGAAATGGCCCAGGCCAGAAGCCAGTACCAGGGAAAGTTTGCCTGCTCGATGCTGACCGCCAGAAGACTTTATCAACGAGCACCCAACCATAAACTGGGTACACTGGTTCGTTACAAGAAACTGCCCACTGAAGGCGTGTTCCACCGGGCACTGGCAGATGCAGAAATGACGGGGCATCTCTGGCTGAAAATGCTGGAGGATATTGGCAGTGACTACAGCCTCACCAACGTGCCTTTTAGCCTGATGAGAAAACTATCCTGCACAACCAAATCGATGGTTGAGCCATTTTTACAAAAGCAGGCGCTGAGAGCTTCCGTAGTCTAATATACGGGAACATACTCTCATACTTCCACTTCATACTGCGCCAACTCCGGCGCAGTACCTTTGATCTCCCCGCCTTGCACAAACGCCTTCTGCCCTACCTCAACTGACTCACCTTTTATCGTAACAACAGAGCCATCTCTTAGCTGTCCCTGACTGGTGCCGTTGCCATTGTTAGCTGTGATGGTAACGATGGTTCGACTGCCTTCCGGTATTAACGCCTTGAACTTTTGCCAGATGTTGGTGGTGGCCATTTTTCTCTCTTTTTCTTCAGACCAAAAAAAAAGGCAATACCCGGAGGTACTGCCCTTCTCTGCCTCACCTTCAGTGAGGTAATAAGCTACATGTCTGTAGCCTCGACCATTAGAGTGGTCGAATATCTTCTGCCTGAGGACCTTTCTGGCCCTGGGTCACTTTGAACTCAACACGCTGGCCTTCTGCCAGGGACTTGAATCCATCACCGGTGATTTGACGAAAGTGAGCAAAGACGTCTGGTCCGCCATTTTCCTGGGCGATGAAACCAAAACCTTTCTCGTCGTTAAACCACTTAACTGTACCGGTAGTAATAGACATAGTCATATCCTGAAATTTGAATAATAAAGGTAGCCTTATGATAAGGCGGTGGAGCTAGAAGTTTTATTATTACTTATGGAGAACATGACGAGCTGTTACACCCGGAACATCAAATCTGTACATAAAGAATAAATCACACTTTTAACGTGCCGCCATTATATACAGCTCCCCTCATCAAAACATGGGTGTTTACTGTAAATTTAAGGAGCATAACATCCATTTGCTGCGGTATTCGTGCCTAATAATGCCTTTCCAGCTCTATAGCCTGCGTTACTTTTCCTGATCGACCTGCTGCTCGAATATGGGTACTCAAACATAGAGCCCGCCAATTACTGACAATATCCTGTACCTCCACTAACTTTCCTGGTTCTATCAGGCCGGGGGCTGTTTCGGTGTCGGTGAGGGGGAGTTCGATGGTGGTGATGCTCTGGTTTCCGCCTTTGCTGAGTTCGTTTCTGCCTCGCTCAGTGTTGACCTGAGTTTCAGTCAGCCAGTCTTCGAAAATATCCGGTGCGGGATTGTCGGCTGCGGTACCTTGTCGTTTGACGTTGACGGATACACCTTCATAAATACCGGAGACATAAACAGCGTTATAGTGTGGTTCCGGTTGCCAGCTGGCACTCAGGCTGATGACCATACTGGCAGGCACGATTTTGTCCATGGTGGTGTCGGGCCAGTTCCAGTGGCTTTCCGGGTAACGGGGCTGGATAGTGAGGGTGTCTGTGTTTTTATCGGGGATTATTACTGCTCCGGCTGTAGTGGCAATTCTGGCAATGACCTGCATAGCCGTCTGGTTCTGGTAACTAAAGGTGTTGCCGGGGATGATCCAGTCAGGCGTTGTATAGTCACCCTCTGTCGGCCAGTTAAGGGTAAAGCCGGTGTTGGTGAGTTCTTCCGTTGCGGCCTGTTTTGCGTTAATGCTGGTTGTGCTGCTTTTGCTTCTTAGTGGGGCGTAGGGTGCGGCTAACAAACTGGTTCGGCTTGTACCATAAATGGTGTAACGCTCACGGTTAAATGCCCGGTCAGTATCATACCGCTCAATCATAAAGAGCCATTGCCAGCCATTAATATCCACTTCTATCTGCTTCATCCCATTACTGTCTGGTTCCACCTGCGTCAGACTGGATGCTCCCCATATTTCCCCTCTGAGACTCCAGGCAAAACTATCAATATCCAGACTGATTTCCAGTTCCCGCATTTCCAGCGGAATCCGGTCGGGCAGAGTGACCACGGTGATAGTATTCATAAAAAGATAGCTGTCCCTGATATCCGGTTGTTCGGGCTCTGGCTTTGGCGGCAAAGGATCAGTTTTGCCGCCGTATTCACTGGTGACATGCTCGTCAGTAATTTTCTGTCCGAAGCCCCACGGGATTTTGACCGGCTGATCCTGTGCCTGATGACTGTCAAAGTGCTGGTTTAGACGTGAGTCTTTTGGGCGAATGGCCTGCTTTGCTGATAGGACACTAAACCGGAAGTAAACGGCAGGTGTGGAGGATGGACTGTAACGACGGTGACTGAAATAAAAATCGAGAAGGTTTGAAGCGGCTGGCTGATAGCCCCGGTATTCATCCTCTGTTTTTTCTGTAAATTCATCCACCCGGTAAAAGGATTCTGTTTGCTGCTTGTCCTTTCCGGGAGGGATTTGCCAGTGGTGATCTTGCTGCTGATCCTGACGCTGAATACTTTGATCCCACGGGCTTTGTTGCTGTTGATCCCTTACCGTTAGCTGAAGCCACTGGTCTGCTTTTTTATTATCTTTGGACTGAGTCGGTTTAAAGCTGAAAGAAACCGTGACTTCCCTATAGGCCAGCCTGCCCCAACTGAGCTGACGTTTTGCACCGGTTGCTCTGGCATTTTGACAAAAAACATTCTGCTCACGATATTGTCTGCTGGCATTAAGGAACAGACTCTCTTTATTGATTCCATAGCTACGACCTTTACTCCATTGCGACCGGTACTGGCTGACCACAGAAGGCGGTGGCAGGAATATAAGGCCGGGCCTGGGATAAAAGCTAAAGCTGGACTTGGGAAGGTAGAATTCAGAAGGAAAATCAAAATCTGCCCTGACCGGAGGTTGGTAAGCCATGGTCTTATGATGGGATGATTTCTGGCAGTAACGGACCGTGGGATAAGGGGCGGGTGTAAGGCTTGGCCTTGAATTGGGCGGTGCCTATGGCCTGATTGTTCTCGGTATCAAACCACCATTGAGGTTCGGTGCTGTCACTGGTTCCGGCTACGGTACAGATATAAACATAGCCCTGAAACTGGGTGGGGCGGATAACATCACCTACCTGATAAACCGTATCCGGTTGCCAGGGCTGGCCATAGTCATCCATCGCCAGCACCAACACTTCGCCTTCATAGGGGCTGGTATCCAGTGCATAGTCGCCGGTGGCCGGGTCGCTCAGAGTGCTATCGAGCACGGCATGTTTGGTCTCGGCACTGCCTGCCACTTCCAGCAAGGACTGGGTAATGGCAAATACCCGCCGTGCTACCGGTGCGCCGTCTTCTGTCACTGTCCCCTGAATGGTTGTGGTGTTGCCATTGCCGGGAATAATAATACCGCCGGTACTGCCGCTATCATCCGGAAGACCATCCAGCTCTGTCCAGGCGACTCCGGAATTAATCAACGACAGCGGTGCATCGCCTCCGCCATTGTCGCGGGTACAGACCAGTTTCAGGTCTTGGGCATGGCTGAAATCAGCCCGCCATACCCCATAGTAGCTGGTGTAGTTATCTGCAGAGGGCACACCCGAGTTAACTTGTGGAATAATGACCAGGTCACGCAGATAGAGGTCTTTGGCGATATCAACAATGGAGTCGCCCTTGCCTATGACCACCTGGATGGTCTGATGGAAAACCGTTCGGGAGGTGTTGGGATAGTAACCGGATTGGGTCACCGGTACCGATGCGCCATTGATATAGAGTTTCAGGCTATCGCCCGGGATACTGAACACAGCAGCGATTTCCAGCAGCTCGCCAACAGGCACCGGATCAACCGTGGTGAACTCAACGCTCTGTCCTTCATCATAGGTTTGCAGTCTGCTTTTCAGCCTGCCATTGTCCAGGCGGACATAGAGCGCAAACTTCGAGCCGCCGTTTCTATGCTGTGTCTCCAGCTGGACCACGGGGCTGTTATCGGACGCAGGCCCTCGCTCAAGTAACAGCCAGACAGTATTCCGGTAGCCGTTGTAATTGAAAATCGGCGCTTCAAGGGTGTTTTGAGGGTGGTACTGACCGGTTTGCAGATAGCCTGTGCTGTTGTTTTTTTCGAACAGTATTCCCGGCATCAGTCCGCATCCCCTCTAATCTGTAGCGTAAACCTGTCGTTTTTCTCTGTGCCCTGACCGGCCAGTACGGTTCGACAAATCCACAAAGGGGCCAGACAGCCATCGGTATTAAAGCGAATGGCATTACCTGCAGACCAGCCGGAGCCCCAGCCCTCTTTTCGTAAGGTGAAATAAGGCGCACTGGTCTCCGGGTTGATGGGGGCGGTATCCGTATCAGTGTTGCCAGAAGCGATAATACCCAGCTTTTCCTCCACCACCTGAAAGCTCAGGGAGCTGGTAAAGATAATGGCCCACTTACCGTAGATAGCCCCTTTATTGGTGACCTCTACCGGGTAGTTAATGGTGTTGTATTGTGCGGTGGTCTGATCACCGATGCGCTCATCACTCCAGTTAGGAGAGCCGTTATCCCAGACTTTCTGGCTATAAAAATGATGAACCCTTGCCTGCAAGTCACCATAAACTACGGCACTACTGACTGTGGTTTCCCCGGCTGGTAAATCCCAGGGCACCGGGGCAATAATGGACAGTTCACCGTTAATCTGTACATCGCTGACCACGCTCATATGTTCCACCCGGTCTTTGGCGGTAAACGGTGCGGTGAGTGGATTACCTTCACCATCAATCAGGCTTAATGGATCGGCAAAGGTAATCTGCCCGGCCTCCCGGTCAACGGTATACTGATTGGTATCCAGCAAAGCTCCGTCACTAGCTTCAATGGTGATTTCTGCTTGATGGTCACGACCCAGGTTGATAACGTGATTAGTGGTAGGTATGCCGATATCAGTACTGCCCGTATGATTAATCACCACAATATCACCGGGACGAAATACCGGGACTTTGCCGTCTGGAGGCAGGCGAACCGGGTCCAGTCCAATCAATCCAGCATCCAAAGGCAGACTGGTTTCCACTACGCAGTTATAGCGGATACTTTGAGGGATGACGTGGATTGATTCTGTGCCATCAGTAAACTGAAGCTCACACCAGCCCGTCGCTGTGTCGATTTTTCCCTGGACCTCTGCGGTATTAAACTCACCGTTAAAATCGGCGGTTGCCGTAATAATCTCGGCGTTATCTGCCCGGAGAGCGGTGAGCTGCAAGCTGCCAATACGGATGGGTGCGCCCGGTGTTCTGAATGAAACGGTATCGGTTTTAAAGCCAGATCGGATGGTCGCCGCTGCTTCAATAGTGACAGCGCCCGGTGCGCCATCGGGATAGCTGCCCAAGGTGGCCAACCCGCCAGTGTAATCAATAGTGCCGACATTGACTCCGACATTGGTAGCCGTACTGACCGATTTATAAAGCAAACCATCCCGGTCAAAATAGGTGTCTCCCTGCCAGCTAAAAATCAAACTGCCGGGTAACAGTGGATCACCAATCAAAGGCAGCAGATCAATGGTCAGCTCAGGATTATTGATGGTTTCCGTATAAGCGCTATGGCTGAGGCTATTATCCTGAGCTTTGGCGATGACCGTTGAGCCTGCAAACATTTCCGTTTTAGTCACCGTGGTAGTGGTCAGGCTGGAACCAAACACAGAGCCACTGCCGGTCACTGTGTATTCGGTATAGTCATAATCCTCAATGGCCTGCACACTGAAGGCCCCGGTCTGGTAATCCAGGGTGCCGGTTAAGCCCTGCCAGCCCCCGGTTGTATCGTCATACAGGGTTTTGGTTTTCTGGTAGGTGGTGGTGTAACTCTGGAAGTCGCTGTTATTGGCAGTATTGGGTACATTGCTGTCCCGTTCCACCATAAACTGAAGGCTGACTGAACCCGGTAGCAAAGGCGCACCGGGAACTGTACCGGTCATCACACCTGCACCATCTACCGCAACCGTGATACTGCCACCGGCTACTTCACCCTGCTCATAACTGATTTCGATCTCAGTACCACTATCGGGCATAGCATCAAGCTTAAAGCCCAGCTCCCCAGACACATAATACACAGTGCCCTGACCAGCCCCGGCCAGCACACCATTACCCTGATCGGTCAGGGTTTTAGTCTCAGTGCTGCTAATATACGTCACCGTTAAACTGCCGGGTTTAATACCGGGCTTTTCGGTCACATGGAGAAAGGATGGATCATCTGCCACCGCCTCCCCAGTATGGATAGCGGTTTCATCATCATTCTGTGCCACATAATTAAAGACAATGGCACTGTCCGGGTCTGGCATGGCATCCAGGGTGAGGGAGACACTGCCGGTAGCAAAATCCAACGAGCCCGTGCCGCTCCCTTCCAGCAGGCCATTACCGGGATCAATTAAATCCTGCCATTTGTTCAAGGCAATATAACTGATGGCCAGTGTGCCCGGTTTAGGCTTGGCTTCGGCCAGATTCAGGGTGTAGTTAAAACCCCGGTTCTGATTGGTAATTTCAAGGGAGCCACTGATGGCTGCGCCCACCACCGCTGTGGCCGGAGTATAGGTGACGGATGCCTGCCCGGTGCTATAGCTGCTATTGCGCCAGACACTCAGCTCCCCGGTTTCATAATCCAGGGTAATACTGGCAAAGCTGTTAGCACCGCTGCTATGGATAAACCCGCCTTTGCTATCGTCCTGCCAGGTGCCGCCTTCAAGCGACAGAGTGACACTACCGGGCAGAGCGCCAGTTTGCAGAAAGGTTCGGCTCTGGTTGCCAGTAATATGAATCAACTGACAGGATACTGAACGACTGCTTTCACTGGTGGGCACCAGATTTTTAGCGGTATAGATACCGGACTGATCCAGCAGGGGACTTTCCACCCGAGCCGATGGCACCAGAGGCGCATACACCGAGCGCACCTTAACGCTTAAATCCCCCTGGGTAATATCGGCTTTGGTAGGCTGGATGCTGTAATACTTGGCCGCATCGGCCACCTGGGTGGCATTGATAATACTTTTCGGTGTCGTGGTGCCTGAAGGAGTGACCCGTCCACCAGGAAAATGAAAGGCCAGTGCCGAGCCGATTTCCATATCCACCTTGCGGCGAACCAGGTCAACATAGCTGCCAGTAGCGTATTCGTAAGTAAAGGTTTCCAGCGAATGCTCAACCGCTGTGACCCGGATAAACTGCTCATTACCACCATCCTCATCCAGCAACCGGTACACCTCACCCACTTCCGGCAGTTTCTGCTCTTCCCGTTGAACCGCACTGATACTCCGCTGCCCTGCCATCTGGTTACCCAACAGCTCAAAACTGGCAATGGTACTGGGAACAACATAAGCCTCAATCCGATTACGAGCATCCTTGCGTTCATCGGTCTGGCTATCGGTATTAAACAACAGGACAGAAACATTGGGGTCATTAGGTGGATCGGTGAGAATGACATGGCTGCCCAGATAAACATCGTTATTATCGGTATCAATACCCATAAAAGCTTTACGCAAAGCCACGTCACCAATAGTTCGGTCTATTCTGGAAATATCCTGGAAGAGGTTATTTATATTGCTATCTGTGATTTCATTGCCGGTTACACGACCACCACCGCCATCTTTATCAGTAAGTCGCTGGCTTTCGTAGAGTTTAATATTATCATTAATGATCATTTTTATTTTTAATCCGCATGAAATCTAATGCATAAACAATCTACTATTTTGATTTTGTAAATTTGTATTGATAACATCCCCATCCTCCTGTTTTTAGCAGTAACTCTTTTTTTACTAGTGAGTGTAGAGATTTTGCAAAAAAATCAGGTGGTTTAGTTTTATCATACTTTTCACCACGCCATAACCGATAAAGTTCTTTCATATTAGTGACTTGAAACTCCCCTTCATTTTCATCAATCCACTCAACAAACTCACTTCCTTGTGCCAGTTTCTCTTTTAGAAAATTTATCAAGGGGCTATGTTTGACCGTCTTTTTTTTTGCTTTCTTCAACCCTGTATGAGACTGCTCATGTAATATTACTGCCTGCAATTCAGATGACGTTTTAGCAAGAGTTTGTTTCCACTTATCATCAGAATCAAATTGCTCATAGCTTTTTAATTTCAGCTTAACTTCAGGGGTTGCAATATGAATTTCATCACATATTCCATCTCTCACTTTGTGAACAATACTGCAATTATTTTCTCCTTGACAGCTACATTGAAAAACCACATCCCCATTATCATCTGCTATTACTTGATTTACGTAGAAAACTGGGAAACGGAGCCCTTTTCGAAACTCAAGATTGTTTGTGGCTATAAAATAATAAGGAAATGGTAATACGATCGAAGCAGGAAGCGTAGATAAGTCTAATAAGTAATCTGTACTAAGGAAAACCATTGTAGGCTCATCATAGTCTCCTCTTGTTCTTGTTTTATATGAACCTAAATGAATTTTATCATGAAATAAGCTAACAAGTAATTCAGTATTATTCTTTAATTTCTTACTTGAAACCTTACACCTTAATATAAAATCGTGCGACCTAAGGAAATTGACATATTCATTCAACAATTGTTGTTTTATAAGCTCATGTTGGTCTACCCTCTGCAATTGATCATCTGGAGATAGATAAACTGTAACCGGTGAAATATGACTAGGAATATCTACACGATCTTTTTTTAATCCTCCTATTATTTCAAACTGCCCGTCGGTATCAATCAAAATCAAATAGTGATTCGAAAAGCTAACTGCATGTAAAAAACTAGAAACCATAAAAAAAATCAAGAATAACGCCGTTCGAGAAGATACGAACATCCTATCAACCTCTATAAAAAATCACAGCATCAACCAATATAAACTAAAAAATTAAGGAAGACTCATGAGTTTGACCGTAATCATATACAAATCATTTAAAGCTGGAGCTGCTGATTTTATTATTTGATATGAGCTAACAACCCCATTAGTTTGATAGTTAAATCTAACTAAAAACACCCGCCCGTCAACAAAAGTAAGCTTCATAATTTTACTCGGAACTTCCGCCAAAGCCATCAACTCCAAAACAGTGGCTCTGGTAACCCATCCCTGCCTCATCACCTCCGGTTAAGGTAATCGGCCTGCCATAGAGTTTTGCCTGCTCCTGCACCATCAACGCCCCGGTCAGACTGCGTTCAATATCCTGAGCCACCGGATTCCAGTCAAACTCATCCACCCAGAGCAGATCATCAGGCAGCTCAATACCGTCCAGTGTCATCAGATTGATCTCATTCCCGCTTGCTTGAGGGCATCCAGCAGTTTGGTTTCATCTCTTGGATCAATACCTACCTGGACATTACCGCCCGGATATTCCAGGCGGATTACCTTATCGGGTGTTTTATTAGCCGGGCTTTTCTGCTTTGGTAATGGTGTAACGGTAGCAGGCTGCTCCTGCCGTTGTTGTCGGGCGTCCTGCCTGCGTTTTTCATCATAAATTTGACGATTAAGGGAGAGGGCTTGCTGGATATGTTCTGTTGTGCATTGTTGTCACCGCTGGCCCTTGGCTTCGGCTAACTGACTTTGCAAATCCCGCTGACGAGCCTGAAACTGTCGTTTTTCTATTTGCTCGTTTTTACCCTGTAACCGGTCCAGTTCATTTTGCAGACTTTCCAGTGTGCTTTTGCTGCTATCTGCTAATCTTTCCATTCCAGCCTCAGCCTGCTGGATTGACTGGTTAAGCTGATCCAGGCTTTGCTTATCCAGCATGCTCATGGTCGATGCCACGGTTTTGCCCTGACTGA
Source organism: Endozoicomonadaceae bacterium (assembly GCA_965224475.1). GTDB lineage: Bacteria > Pseudomonadota > Gammaproteobacteria > Pseudomonadales > Endozoicomonadaceae > Endonucleibacter. The sequence goes on from CBDCZK010000017.1 coordinate 59,532, forward strand.
TAAAAGCTTCCATACTCATCTGTCCTTCCCTGTAAGCTTCCATTAACTCAGTCAGAGCGATTTTCTGCTCCAGAAACTGTGTTTTTATATAAGCGGCATTGGCTCCGGTGTTTTTTAGCCAGCTGTCGATACCTGTTGGATCAGCTGAGATCGTATCTGCCAGTTTTCGGGCTTCATTCTGTGCGGCTGCAAGCTGTTGTTTAAGGCTGGCAATATCATCCTGAGCATGATTGGTCCGGCTATCATCCACCCCCTGCATGGATTCAAACGCATCCAGCGCCGCTGCACTCATTTCACCCAGTTCATTGGTTAATCCTGAATAGTAATTGGATAACACTTCTGCCACTGATCCAGCTTCCTCACCTATAGCCGATTGCTGACTGGCTGCATTTTTTGCAGCGTTACCAAAATCATCAGTAGCCTGTGAAGCCTGTTCTGTTTCTTGCTGTGAGCTCCGCCATTTTTTTCTGGCTGGCGGCTAATGCCTTATTGTAATCCTGCTGGGTTAGAATGCCTTGCTGGAAACTCTGAACCAGTGTGACACTTAAACTCAGCGAGTTCTGCTTTTGTTTCGGCACTATTGATGGCTTGCAGGGCTTGTGAGATATCAGCAAAAGAATTTTTAGCGGTTTCCGCTGTCTCTTCCAGGCTTTCCTGAACATCGGCCTGATCCTGTTTTATTGTTTCAGTGGTAGCTTTGCTTTCAGTTCGGACCGCCTGCTGTGCCTGCTGGTTTGTTGCAGTGAAGGCTTCAGTGATACCGCTAAAAGCTGCCTGTATATCTTCCGCATCCTGCTTCATTTCATCAGCAAACTGGTCGCCCATCGCTTGCATGGCAGCCTGTATTTCTGTGGCCTTAGCTGCCAGCTCATCGGCTTTAAGCAATGAGAAAAACTGCTGTGCGCTTTTCGCAGCGTGACTGAATACCGAACTCACCGCCAGACCGAAAGCTTTAACAGACAGGGTAAAGCCGTTAAAAAACAGCTTCAGGCCATTGCCGGTTAAGGTGAAGGCTTTATTAAGCCCTGCCAGGTTGAGCTAATGGAATCGCTGGCACTTTTTACCCTTGCCACCACCTCATCAAAGGTAATCCCGGCAAAGTTGGCTTTGATGGCTTCGCCCATCTGGATAAAGGCATTACTGATGGACTGTGCCAACCTGGACAGACGACCATCTTCACTCATCCGGGCGATTTGTTCAGCAATAGCTTTTAGCTGAGCCTTGGCGTAATCCAGCGCCCCGCTTTGAGCCACTTCATCAAGAAAATTCTGCCAGCTGTCTTTCAGGTTACTGACATAACCGGATAGCAGGCTCATATTATCCGCCGCAGAGCCCGCCGCACTTTTGCCAATTTCATCAATCAGCAGCTTGATGGTTTCCTGCCCCAGCTTGCCTGCCGTGGACAGTTTTTGCAGCTCCTGAACATTTTTACCGGTGGCTTTTTCCAGAAGCGACCAGACGGGGACACCCCGCTCCACCAACTGCAAGATTTCCTCGCCCTGCAGCTTTTGCTTTGCCCAGGCCTGACCCACGGCAAGGGTAATGCCATTCAGCCGTTCCATGCCGCCACCCAGCTTGGAGGCCTGATCGGCAATGGCTTGCATAGTGCCATCCATCGGGTCTAGGCCAAAGGCTTTCAGGCGGACAAAGGATTCTGCTACTTGCTCTAACTGGTAGGGTGTTTCCTGAGTAAACCGTTTAATCCATTGAACCGCTGCCTCACCCTGCTCAACCGAACCCATCACTGCATTCAGCTGAACCCTTAACCGTTCAAACTGGTCGCCGGTATTGAGCAGCCCGGTAATAGCTCGCTTTAAGCCATAAATTCCAACAGTAGTCCCGATTAATGCCGCAAAACGACCGGATAGCCGGTGCAGGCTACCCGAAGCCCGGTCTGCATCCTTGCTGAGCTTATTAAATGACTGCCGCTTTAATCCCTGAGCGGTTTTTTTTGCTTTGTTATCGACTCGCTCAAAGGCCGTGGCGGTTTGTTTTAGTTCCTGCTGTAATTTGTTTTGTTGTGCCGCCAGATTGGTATTGGCTAAACCGGCCTCTTTTAGCCCGTTACGTAACTGGCTCAGTTTATCCCGTTGTTTCTGGTAGGACTGGTTTGCCGCAATCACCGACTTTCGGGCAGCGTCCAAAGAACGTTGTAACTGGCGAGAGGGCTTGTCTGTTTCCCGGTACTGTCTGGCTAACTGCTCAACCTCTTGTTCCGCTTCCCGATAGGCTTTGCCTGCTTCCCGAACCGCTTGCGTCTGGCTTTTAAAAGACGATAACAGTCTGTCCTGTTTTTCCAGATCAGATAGCTTACTTTTTAGCTGACGCGCCTCTTCCCTGAGCGTTTCAAGAGAGGAGGTCGACTGGCGCACCGGAGAAGACAGCGCATCTTTCGCCCGGAGAACCAGCCGTATAGCGGATTGTTTAATGGAAGGCATTACTATTCATTCCCTTGGCTGATGCATTCACGACACTGACTATCACTCAACAGATGGTCTAAAATAAGTACTGTTTTTTGAGCTAAATAAAGGTTATAAAAATGAGACAGGTACTGGCTGACTGCTCCGCAAGCATTTCTGAATTAAAGAAAAACCCTACAGCCCTGATCGATCAAGCTGATGGCGCACCTATAGCCATTCTTAATCACAACAAACCCACGGCTTACCTGATTCCCGCTGAAACCTATGAATGGCTGATGGATGCTCTGGATGATCAGGAACTGGCTCGCATTGTAGAAGAACGGAGAAAAGATCGGGATCAGGCTGAGGAAGTCGATCTCGATGACTTATAAACTCAAGTTCTTGCCCGCAGCCCGAAAAGAGTGGAACAAGCTGGCACCACCTCTTCAAAATCAATTCAAGAAGAAACTGGCAGAACGTCTGGAGAATCCACACGTACCCTCTGCCAGACTAAGAGGCTATGACAATGTTTATAAAATCAAACTTCGGACGGCTGGGTATCGACTGGCCTATGAAGTGATTGATGATGAAATCGTTGTCTATGTTCTGACTGTTGGCAAACGTGAAAAAGATGCCGTATATAAAACGCTTGCCAAACGGAAGCCGTAAAACTATCTGGCCAGATCAATCTGCATAAAGGGGCTTAAACCATTGCCACTGATCGACGTATCCGCCAGCACATCAATCTGCAAGGGAATACTGGCAAAGTCATCGCTGATAAAGCCCAGGTTCTGAACAGGGGAGAATTTCACCCGATGCACCCGGATATTAAAGGGCAAGCCTTCCTGGGCATCATTCAGTCCTTCCATAAACAGGATAAACTCCCGGCCTGACTCCACCAGAGCCTGAACCATATTGGCCTTGATGGGGGTATAGCTGACTTTAATCCCCTGATTATCAATACCGCCGCCATCCAGTACCTTGATACCGGACTTGACCCGTTCGTAATCCTCGCCTTCCGTTAACACGGTATCCAGACTGTCTTTCACCGTCAGGCTCTGGCTGTTATCGGGTAGCTTATTGAAAGGAATCAGCTCATCAGCCACACCATGGGTGACCAGCTCTTCATCCGTTACTGCTGTGGTGGCGACTTCTGATACCGCACCCCGCAATGCCAGCGACAGGTTATCCGCAGTAAAGTCATAGGCCACCATATTCGCGGTAATACCGGACACCCGGCTGATAACATTACGGTTACCACCACCGCCCAGATAGTTTTTCAGCTCCTTCCGGTCTTCCTCAAAACTGAAAGTAAACTCACTGACATTACCCACAGGTAATAGCGGAGCGGATTTATCATAAGGCTGGATATGAATCTGACCTGCACCAATAAAGCTGCGTTCAGTGGACATAAGCATCTCCTTTTTTAAATATACGTATAATTTTTTTTTGAAAATGTTTTTTATTGATTAAATAAGATTGTGCCTAATGATGTGGCCGTGAGTTTGTAAAAGAAATCATTCCAGTAAAATTGAATTGTGAAAATAACGTAAGTTCTCAATAACTGCTGGATGACAGAAAAACTCTGGTAAGCGTCTATCCTTTTCTCATGCAACTCCCACCCCATCAAGAGCAAGTGTATTCTCCTGAAAAACTCTTGAAGCTGATAGCTCAGCAACAAGAGCAGATTACTCAACAGCAGGAGCAAATCGTCAAGCTGCAAGCGCTTGTTGAGGTTCTGCAAGCTGAGATTCGTCGCCTTAAAAATCTTCCGCCAAAGCCTGATATCAAGCCCAACACAAAGCCAAAAGATGACGACGATAAAAAAGATACTGATTCAGACGATGACGACAACCCTCAAGGGAGTGTTGGAAAGCGTAAGGTCCAGAAGCCGGATGAGAGAACCCGGAAGAACCATCAGCAGCCTGAGAAGCCAGCTGTAGAAAAAACGATCACCATAGAAGCGAGCAATGTGCCGCCAGGTTCAGTCAGGCATGATTATGCCTCATACTCCGTTCAGGAACTGAGAATTGAGGCGTTCAGCATTGAGTACCGCCTGGCACAATGGAAGACACCTGACGGCCAGATTATTACAGCCAGGCCACCGGAAAATCTGCATGGACACCACTATGGCCCTATGATCCAGGCCTATTTGTTGTATCAATATCACGGTTGTTCGGTGACTCAGCCTCAGCTGCTGGACTGGCTTCATGATGTCGGTATTTCCATGTCTGCGGGCGAGCTTCATCGGCTGCTCACTGAAGGCCATGGGGACTTCCACGAAGAAAAAGACGCATTACTGTCAGCGGGGCTCAGGTGCTCTCACTATATCCAGACAGACGATACCGGTGCCAGGCATAAGGGGCAAAATGGTTACTGCACCATTATCAATAATGAACGGTTTGCTTGGTTTGAAAGCACCCATAGCAAGAGCCGGGAAAACTTCCTGAGTCTTTTACATCGTCCCTGGAAAACCTATGCAGTCACCCAGAACGCTCTGGATTACCTTGAAAAATACGACTATCCAGAGAAGTGGTTGAAAGTCATCAGGCAATATATCGGTGTTACGTTTTTAAGCCGGGAAGCCTGGGAGGCTTGCTTGAACAAGCATGACCTCACTACCAAAAAACGCCGCCAGCAAGCAGAAGAGGCATTGATCTACAGCAGCTTGATTGCACACGGCATGGGGCACTTAACCACATTTAGCGACGGTGCCCAGCAGTTTAATGTCCTCAAACATAGCCAGTGCTGGATTCATGCAGAGCGAGGGCTGGCCAAGCTCCACCCCGTCAATGATCAGCAAGCCAATGCACAATACTGGTGTCGTACATGGTTATGGGCAATCTATAGCGATTTAAAAAGCTTCAAAGCCAACCCTGACAAAGGAAAGGCGGATAAAATACGCCGGGGCTTTAAAGTCCTTACCCAAACTCAGGTAGGCTTTAATGACTTGAGAGATGTCCTTTCAGGTTTATCAGTGATAGAGAGAGAATTGTTACGGGTGCTTGATGACCCACGTCTTCCGCTACACAACAACCTGAGTGAGAGCCAAATAAGGGAATACGTAAAACGACGAAAAATCAGTGGCGGCACCAGGAGTAAAGCAGGAAGAAAATGCCGGGATACCTTTGCCAGCCTGAAAAAAACGTGCCGGTTGTATGGGCTGTCATTTTGGCATTATCTGACAGACAGGATAATGGGTAGAGGTGATTTCCCCTGGTTGCCTGACCTGATTGAACAATCATCCAGCGATTTGCCGTGTGGATTAACCAGCAGTTATTGAGAACTTACAAAATAACTACATTTTCATTATTTCCTATTAAAAGACGAGTAAAATCAAACCGCGCTGTTTCTAATGCCTCCCTTAATAGCTTCTTATTTTTATCTTTAAATAGTTCATGGGCTAGCAGAGTGTCAGTATCATCTGTTTCAAGCTGGTAGCTGTATCTATTTCCTTTTTCAGCATAGCTAAGAATATCATTGCCAAAAACTAGTTCAGCAGGGATTAGAGCTGTTTCAATAAAAAGCCTTATCTCCCCTTCAAATTCTGCTACATTCATCCATGAGTTAGACTCACTTTTATACACTGATAACAAATGTCCATATTCATCTGATAAATAATAATCAACGGAGTGTGCATGGCTTACGTGCAAAGATATTAGCAGTAAAGATACTGCTGATTTAATAAGCTTCATAATCGTGCAATACCTGAAAATAAATAAAATAAGTTATAGACTAATATCGACTTTTTAATTACTGAACGATTTCAGTTATTATAACCAAATCAGAAAATGAAAGCTGGCTATTGCCTGGGGCTATATCAAACTGGGTTTCTTCCAGGGTGAGTTTTCTGATGGTTGGGTCAGTCCACTGATCATTGAGTGCCTCACGAATAGCCCGGTTATATCCCAAGAGCTCAACGGTTGTATAGTCACTGGTTTTCACCGCCACACAGATATTGAACTGCATCTGATAACGGGCTTTGCTGCCCTGTCTTTTCAGCTCAGTGAGGGATTCTAGCTGAACAAAAATGGCAGGAGTAATACCTTCACTGTCCAGTCCCACTGCTGAGTAACCAAGGTGAACATTGTCTATCACGGTTTTCAGTCGCTGGATCAGTGCTTCAACAACCGCCTGCTCACTCGATATTGAAGGCATAGTTCAGTTCCTGGCTGACCAGTGCTGAGAAACGTTCCGCCTGCTGGGGTTGCAGGGCATTCATGACAGAGACCGCATCATCGTGAATGTCCTTCCGCTGTAATTCCATGGGCAGCCCCATCCACATCATTCGACCTGAACGGCGGGAGCGAACATACTTGTGTTTCCAGTTTGCAGATCGTTTAAACACCAGCGGTTTATCATTACCTCTTCCAGGTACAACAAATGCCCCCTTCCAGAACTGCTTGCCGGTCTTTACCCCTTTGGGACGTTGCTGAGGGGTGCCATAATAGTGCGCTGCGATAGCATTCGTGCCTAAATAAACAGCCATCACATAATCATTCACAGCATGACTGGGAGAAAAGACCTTAATGCGCAACCGCCTTAGCTTTTTGAGTTGTTTCTGTGAGAGAGGATGAGCACGGCTTAACGCTCTTAAGATCTGTCGTTCGGCATAGCGGCTCAGTTTTTTCATGGCTCGCCTGACCGCTTTATCAACTTTATCCGGAGCGTCCTTAAACAAAACCAGTAACGTCTCAAGATCTGCCGAGATATCAATGGAATAAACGCTATCCATTATGCAGGTTCCATGTGGCTAGCTGACCGTCGTCTTTTAGCTTGCGATCGACCACCCAGAGCTGCCCGTCTGCTTCAATCCGATCTCCCCGGCTCAGCAAAACACTGCTCGCCAAAGTGATTACAGAGACCTGCTCCATTACCGCATCAAAGCTACCTCTTGCAACCAGTTCACGGCTAAAGATACCGGTGCTGATGCGTGTTGATTGATCGGAGTAAATGATCGTGACAGGCTTGCCAAAGGTTGCCAGAACCACCTCATCCATTTGATTCAGCTCATCTTGCACTTGATCACCGCACGAGGCTTCAGACAGATGGGCAGTGGATTGGACTGAGTATGGATCTGTACGCCCTTATCAAAGTCCAGAATCTTCTGCTTGGCGTAGCGCGGCAGCCCAATGGTATTGACCGTTTCAATAAAGTCCGCCGGTGCAAACCAGGTTTTGAAGATACCGGTGCCTTCAGGGATGACATAGGCTTCATCGGCCTTGATAAAGGGAATATCCCCCACCTGCCCCCGGTACTCTTCCCAATCAATATCACCAAAGCGAAAACCTGCCTTGGGATCATTGCGCAGCAATGCACTGTCCTGGTAACGGTGATAGGCGTCTTTGACATACTCATGACTCACCAGGCCATCGTAGAAGTCAGCACCACAGAATGCCCTTAATCCGGAATAAGGTTGTGCGCCTAATGCGGCGTCCACTTTCCGGCGAAGTTTTACGCATTGAATACGAACATCGGTCTGCGGGTCACTGAACTTGTAGGTATGGGTCTGTTGCTGAACAGCAAACTCCTGGAACAGGTCGTAAATCACACTGCTACCATCGGCATCGAGAATCTGGCCTTTGATCGCCCCCAGACGTAAATGCTCCAAAGTCACTTCATGGTTGGCATTCATTTCGCCCAACCGCTGGTTAACAACTGTCTTTACCCCTTCCAGGGCACTTTCAGAACCAAAGGCCCGCACATTCCGCACTTCATCAGCAATAATGGTGGAGTCATAGGGGATATGGGGAATCACAAAACTGCGTACCTGCCGTTTACCGCCTCGGGCCTGGGGAGCCGGAGCGCCTCGTTCGGTGGTGGGCAACAACTTCAGCTCACCGTTACGGGACTCCACAATGGCGGTGGTGGTATTGATACCGCTTTCCGTAAACAGCCCCAACTCACCAATGCGCCCGGGCTTATAGGGCAGATCATTCAGCGTGGCTGTCAGGCTGGTCAGACTGAACGCATCATCGTTAAAAATATCCAGCAGGCTCATGCGCTTTCTCCCTGTCGCAGAATAATGTTCAGTGCTTCCAGCTCGGTAACAGCCGCTGCTTTTTGTTCATCAGTGATCGCCTCCGGCCAGACCAGCAACACTTCATCCACCTCTGCCAGGCGGGCAATAATCACGGCCTCGCCACCAGTCGCATCCGTTGTGACATGATCCCAGAGAATCCCTGCTGATGTTTGCAAACCGGTATCGGCTGCCGGATCAAGTGGACCGTAGACTGCTGTGGTTGTGTTTTTGCCAAGCACCGTGCCTGGCAATAGCGTCAGATCAGGAGCCAGTGTTACCAACTCCCGGCTGATTGAGTTATTTCCTTCAGACACGATAAATTCGCCAGTGTGTACCGGCTCGGTTTTTACGGGCATAGGGTCAGTCCTTTGGGAGGTTGGAAGAAAAGACTTAAACAGCGACAGTTTGTTGGTTACGTTTGCGATACACAGACTGTGTATCAATCAGTGGTGTCAGAGCCTTCCCCTGCTGCTTGGGCGTCAGGGTATTATTAATGGGCTTGTCATCGTTGGTCAGCAGATCAAACAGCTCTGTTCGCACTTGTTCTTTGGTTTTACCCGACTGAATATAGCTATTCGCTTTGTCTGGAGAGTGAGCTGCGGTACACAGCGATTTAAT
>CBDCZK010000018.1:0-8038 GCA_965224475.1 Endozoicomonadaceae bacterium
CGTTTCCAGCCATTTTTTTACGTGACGACTTTTTTGGGTATAAGGCTGACCATACTCCAGTTTTACGTTTGCAAGGGAGGGTGTTGTTAGCCCCAATGCCAGAGTAAACAGCAGTGCAGAAAAAACAGTCTTTAGCATAACTCAACATTCAGCCAGGAGGATAATGGAAGCCCTTACTCAATTTAGTTATTAAGCAACGCTATATTATGCTCCTGAAACTATTTTTCCGATACTCATTTACTACCAAGGCATCAGGGCTAATGCCAGTGCATCAACGTATATCTCGATAGTATCAGCTACCACTATAGTTAGCCTGAAGCACTGCTAAAGCCCCAACATCTGGGTGGTAATATAAAAATAAATAAGCATCCCGGTCATATCGACAATAGAGGTCAGTACCGGACTGACCAAAACAGCAGGATCCAAGCTTAATGATCGGGCAAGGATTGGCAGCATAGAACCGAGAACCGTTGAGCTAACAACTTGAATAACCATAGCGGCCGACACAGCTATCCCGACTTGGGTCAACGTAATCCCCGTTGGTAAAGTGGCATCGCCACCAAAACCAACCACCCTGATCATAATGACCCCGACCAAAGCAGCAGCCATTATCAGAGCAACACGAAACTCTTTCCAAAGCACCTTGGCCCAGTCTTTAATCGCCACCTCTCCGACAGCCAGGGACCTAACCAGCAAGGTTGCTGCCTGCGACCCTACATTTCCTCCAGTATCTGCCATTACTGGCATATAAATAGCCAATATAACCAGAGCATTGAGAGCATCTTCATAACTGGCAATGATCATTCCTGAGATGATGCCAAGCAGAGACAAGCTGATAATCCAGCCAAGACGAGCTTTCACATGCTCAAACACTCCGGCATTAAGGTAGTCCTGAGTTGGCTGTGAAGCGCTGATCATCATGCCAAATGCAGCACTCAGTTCTCTTGCCCGGAGCTGATAACCAGATTCTTCCAGCTGCTCCAGAATCTCTTGAACATGTCCCAATGGTGTTTCAGCCAAAACGTCCTTTGCCTGATCGACAGTCAGCTCATTAATAAATAGAGCTTGCTCCAATAGGCTCAACTGACGTAACACCCTAATTGCTTCATTGGTATCAAAAGTCGCACTGATTGCACCCTGCTGCTGAAGAGCAGCCATATCCAAAACAGCCATAGAAACCCTCCCGACTGGTTTTTGGTTTAGTACAGTCAATGGTTTTTTATCGTCGTATCAGCAACAGAAGAAGCCCAGCAAACCCTGCCAAATAGCTACTTCAGTGCAGAAATATTCAAACAAGCCAGACGCTTTCTTCAAAATACAACCAAAATAGTATGAAAAGTTCGAAAGCAAACTGGAACCATTTAAAACCGTACCTGATTATTGATAGAAAATTTTGAGTGCGTAAGGAGGGAATGAGGAAAGACTGTTTTCCAGGCCAAGAACGGGCCCTGAAGAAACTAAATAAGGGTACCGTTAAGGATTTAATTCACTCCTTACCTTCCTACTCGGAGGTTGATCAGTATCCATAAGTTTCCCCTGTAATCATGTAGATAGGCGTGAAGCCTACTCCTATAGAGGGTCAAGCACAATAGCACTAACCTGGCCGTTCATCTGCGGTTCAGTGTAGAGCGTTGAGAACCAACTAACTCACATGTATGGTGTTGCCTTCAGTCGCACTATATCTGGATTCCATGTACCAATGAGCCTTGAACAGTCATTTAGTTCTAAAGTACTAAAATGGTTCGATTCCCACGGCCGAAAAAACCTGCCCTGGCAGCAGGAAATAAGCCCTTACCGGGTTTGGGTCAGTGAAATTATGCTGCAGCAAACCCAGGTCACTACGGTCATCCCTTATTTTGAACGCTTCATGGAACGGTTTCCGGATGTCAATGCATTGGCAGCTGCAGATCAGGAGGATGTACTTCACTTATGGAGCGGCCTTGGCTATTACAGCCGGGCAAGAAACCTGCATAAAGCTGCAAACTATTTAGTAGCAAAATACGATGGTAATTTTCCTGACTCAGTGGATACCCTTTCAGAGTTACCAGGCATTGGCAGGTCAACCGCAGGCGCAATAGCCTCAATTGCAATGGGAATCAAAGCACCTATTCTTGACGGCAATGTTAAAAGGGTATTAGCACGTTACAAGGCTGTTTCTGGCTGGCCAGGCAAGGCAGCTGTCGCCCGTCAATTATGGATTATTGCCGATGAATACACCCCTGGGGAGCGCACCGCTGATTACACACAAGCTATGATGGATCTTGGAGCAATAGTTTGTACTCGTAGCAAACCCATTTGCGAACAATGTCCATTAGTAAAGGACTGCCTTGCCTATAAATCAGGAGTCCCAACCCGCTTCCCTGAACCCAAACCCCGAAAACAACTTCCAGAAAAATCAGTCAGAATGCTTATGGTTGTTAATAGTTTTGGTGAGGTACTTCTGGAGAAACGCCCTCCAAGCGGTATATGGGGGGGGCTGTGGAGCTTCCCGGAAATATTGCCAGAACAGGAACTCTATGAGGAAACCATTGAGAAAACGGGATTAACAATCACTGATGCAGAAGAGTGGTTACCTTTCAGGCATACATTCAGTCACTATCACCTGGATATTACCCCTGTAAAAGCTTTTATCAAGGCAGAATCCCCATCTGTTCAGGAGAATAATCGTTGGCAGTGGTATCAACCTGACCAGCCTGCTGAGCTAGGCCTTGCGGCCCCGGTAAAAAAACTTATTAGCCAATTGAAAATGAGCTTATGATTTATACTAAGTACTACCAGCTATCAATCAAGTGAGTCTCCAAGAGCCATCAAGTTTAGCCGATGTTAGTGGAAGATCTGATAACAACGTAGCATCTTTGAAAGCGATAAAAATAAGCCGCCCCACCTATTGATACAAGCTTCTTATAGCTACGATGAACCTTCAAGAGTAGACTAACAAAGAACATCAAATAGCAGCTCAATACCACTTGAGCTGTTTCCTTTTTCTGATTTTGTAACGAATACTCCGCAAAACAACAAACTATGCTGTCATTTCTGCCTTACCCTATCAAAGGACTGATTGCCGCCAGCTTGTTAATTTTAAATACATTACTACTGTGCGGCCCTTTATTTTTCTTTGCACTGCTAAAGCTGATCATTCCAATACCAGCCTTTCGACGTATAACAGGACAAATTGTAAACAGTATTGCTGAGTTATGGATAACGCTTAACAGTGGCTGGATGCATCTCACCCAGAAACTTAATTACAATGTTGAAGGCTTGGACAAACTAAACCCCCAAGGCTGGTATCTGGTAACGTCCAATCATCAAAGTTGGGCTGATATCACTATCATGCAGCACATACTCAACAAGCGCATCCCTTTCATGAAATTTTTCCTGAAGCAGGAATTGATCTGGGTACCTGTCATTGGACTTTGTTGGTGGGCTTTAGATTTTCCTTTCATGAAGAGATACACCAAAGCTTACTTAAAAAAGCACCCTGAAAAGCGAGGAAAAGATCTGGATACTACTCGCAAAGCCTGCAAAAAATTCAAAGATACGCCAGTCTCTATAGTGAATTATCTTGAAGGGACTCGCTTTACCAAACTCAAGCACCAACAGCAAAAATCACCTTTTCATAACCTGCTAAAACCAAGAGCTGGCGGTATCAGCTACGTTATAAGCGCTATGGGCGACCAACTTACCGAGCTGGTCAATATCACTATCCATTATGATGAAAAAGCCATTGGCTATTGGGACTTTCTTTGTGGCCGGATACAAAACGTCAGCATCCGTATTGAAGTAACTGAAATTCCTTCAGTTTTTCATGGAAAAGACTATCAACATGATGAAGAGTTCAGAATCCAGTTCCAACAATGGGTCAACCAGCTTTGGGTGGATAAAGATGCACAAATTGAGAGGATGAAAAAAGCATCAAAAACAGCGTACGAAGCTGTCAGCGCATAAAAGATAATCACTTCTATAATACTGACCGGGATTGGGGTCTGTAGCGAAGCTAGCAAAAGTTAAAGCAGCTTACTATCACCTCTATCTATCTCGGTCATTATCCAAGCATAGATTTCAATTCGAGATGCTATTCAGCAATAAATGAAGTGAGTAAGCAATTACCACACTGCCAGATATCCAATCAAAACTGTTACATTATAACACGAAAAATTACCCGATAAGTCACCGACAAATCGATACCTAAGATCTATATTTACGGCTTTGTATGCTCTTTAAATAGAATGCTGGCAAGGCTCAACTACAGTTATTATGAAAAAATCAACAAAGCTCAAGCTGCTGTTGCTGATCCCCCTTGTTGCGTCTGCTGTGTTTATTCTTGCTAAAGGGTCAGATAGTCAGACAAAACCCATTGCCCTTCATGAAGAACTAATATACGACAAAGACTTACCATTTCAGGAAGTAATCGAACCTATAGAGCCCCAATGGCAATCATACACAGTCAAAGAAAAGGATAATTTTAGCCTAATAGGGTTACATCAATTTAACCTGAAGCAAACAGAAATATTAAAAATAGCGACTTTATCCAATACGAACTTTAATATTTCGCAACTTAAGGTTGGTCAGGTTCTTGACTATCTCATGGACAGTCAAGGCAATCTGCAAGCGATCAAATTCAACCTTAAAACCAATCTTGAATACTTGGTTACGCGGCAAGAAAGTGGCTTTACTGGAAAAAAAATTGAAAAAGCGACCACACGCGTTCATCAAATTTACAAAGGAACGATCAGTCACAGTTTAAATAGTGACTTAAAAAACCAAGGCGTCCCTATAAATCTGGCAACAAAGGCAGGGCAACTTTTGGAAAAAAGGAACAACCTGCGTAGGGATCTCAGAACGGGTGATAATTTTGAACTACTCATTGCATCCGATGAGGTGGATGGGAGGCTATTCACACCCAAAATAGAAGCCATAAGGGTAAATGGCCATCGTATAAAAACGGAAATCTACCTCCACTCAGATGGAGCCTATTATGATAAAGGTGGAAAGAGCCTTGAACCAGGCTTTAACCGATACCCCCTCGAACAGTCCTTTAGGGTAAGCTCAGGTTTCAACTTACATCGCAAGCATCCGGTAACAGGGGAAGTCCGCCCTCATTATGGCACTGACTTTGCCACACCTGTTGGTACTGCTGTTACAGCTCCCGCAGAGGGTAAAGTAAAAAGAATCGGCTACCAAAAGTATGCCGGTAAATACCTCGTCATCGAACATTTCAACGGTTATCTCACACGTTATTTTCATCTCTCAAAAGTTCTGGTCAAGAACGGTGATAAAATAACAATGGGGGAGAAGATTGCACTGACAGGAAACACAGGTCGCACTACAGGTGCCCATTTACATTATGAAGTTCATAAAAATGGCCAGCCTGTCGATGCAATGCTAGTTAAATTACCTGAGAACCGTAGTCTGGAAGGAAAAGAACTGGCTACTTTTCAAGCCAATGTCTTGAGTAAAGTTGCTCTTATCAATAAAAACCATAAGACACTGGCTTACTCCGAAAACTCGGAGCAACCCACCTCTGACAAAAAATCATAAGGAGCCTAACCAGCATCTCACAAAAACCAGCTGAATAAGCAGGTGGAAATATTATTCACCACAGAGTCACGAGTACACAGAAGTTCAGTATTTGACAGTATCAACGCTCTGTGTCTTGGTGCCTCGGTGTTGAAAAAGGGATAACAAATCCGACATTTATGTGTCGGATAGTACTTCATGACAGTCTCTTTAAGCAGATAGAACAAATGGATTATCTCTCCAGGGAAACTTGTTCAAGCTCACTTTTTTATAGGGGATTTCAGAAAAACGTGTATTCAGTGCTCCAGGTGCCCCCATAAGCAAAACTTCACTCGCAACTGGAGCAAACCCTGCGTAAAAGTGGAAAATTGACTTCACTACCAGGATATCAAGTTTTGAAATATCCAAGCCTAACCCTGTGAATACATGAGGGTGAAACACTTGGGTTCGCACGCTATTAACAATGATATAAATCCCATCACACTCCAAACAGACTGTATCGCCACAAGGAACAGAAATCGCATCATCCTCTCCCTGGGGAAAAGGCTGAACAAACTCTTTTTGTTTGCTCCGGACTATAACCTCCAAATCCAGAGGTTGCCCTGAACATGTGGACGTTTTCCCTCCAAGGCGTACCTTCAAGTGGCTGCCAACATCAACTTTCATAGCTATTTCGACTACCTGAGGATCCCAGATCATGCCAATAGCAGCGTTAGAAAGACCGCGTGTAAGCATTGCTTCGAGGGCAAACGTTGAATCACTGGCGGCGCCACCACCTGCATTATCCGACTGATCTGCAATGACCACTGGCATAGTATTTTCAGCTGCAAACGTTTCTGCTTGTCCAAACGCATCTTCAAGCCCCAGCGAAATCATTTGAAGCTCATGGCGGTTGTCAAATAACAGTTGGCCTAGCTCTTTTGCTGTAGCTTCTGCCAACGCTCTATCACCATCAGAGATAACAACTGTTCTAGTACCGCAATCAGCCACATCCCCCCAAGGAAATCCGTGGCCAATATTAGCTGCAATAATACCTGGACGTTGTTCAATAACTTGTAAGTGATCAACAATAGAACGCATGGGTTGATGCGCTGTCGGGTATAAATTGATCATCCGACAATCATACATAGCCATCACCGGCCTGGTTTTACCAAGAGCCTTATCTGCAGTCATATGAAACAGGTCTTCAGCACGATCAAGAATGTCGGTATGAGGGTATTCTCTATAAATAGCAATCAGGTCTGCACCTTCAATCATTGCTTGTGTTAAATGGCAATGGAGATCAAGCTCTACACCAATAGCTACGTCTTTTCCAACAACCTCCCGTACATGGGTAATAATGTCTCCCTCACAATCATCATAACCATCAGCAACCATAGCACCATGCAGCGGCAATAAAACCATATCCACAGGCATCGCCTGTTTTAAATCATCTAATAATAATGACCTTAATTTTTCATAAGCAAGACGTGTGGTTATGCCACCAGGCTCAGCTACCGCAATAAAGGATGGGCAGAATGTCCATCCAGCCAGACCAGTGCACTGCCCAAGACGAGAAAGGATCTGGCACTCTGCCGGTGCTGTTTCCATAACAGCATCACCCTGGCCAAAGATATAATCGTCAAATCCCGTCGGAACCGGGGAAAAGGTATTTGTTTCTGTAATAATCCCACCGGCAAAGACTTTCATAATCATCCATCCCAAGTTAAAAAATCTCTTAAGACTAGACTATTTCTGATAGTAGAGCGGAAATTCTCTTAAACCTCAGTATCTCGGGGATGTTATCAGCACAATATGAAAAAGAGGCCAATCCATTGCGAGACCAACTGAACTTCGACAATACCTTTGCCCGTTTATCCCCTGAATTCTATACCAAGCAACAGGCAAAACCTCTGGCTACCCCTCATATGGCAGCCTTCAGTGAATCTGCGGCCAAATTACTGGATATGACTGACACCCAATATTGTAGGGAGGAGCTCACCGCAATATGCTCCGGCAATGCCAGCTGGATAGGCGCCGAGCCTCTCGCCATGGTTTATTCAGGTCATCAGTTTGGTATCTATAATCCACAGCTGGGTGACGGTAGGGGCTTATTACTGGGAGAGGTTAGAAACCAGAATGGGCAGAAATGGGACTTACACCTCAAAGGGGCAGGGCAAACACCTTATTCCCGTTTTGGCGATGGCCGGGCTGTTTTGCGCTCATGTATTCGTGAATTCCTCTGCTCAGAAGCCATGTACCACTTGAATATTCCAACAACCAGAGCCCTATGTGTCATTACCAGTGATACACCGATATACCGTGAAACCAAAGAGTCAGGAGCGACTCTACTTCGTCTGGCAACAACACATATTCGATTTGGTCACTTTGAATACTTCAGCTACACCAACCAACTTGACGCCCTGAAAACACTAACTGACTACACAATTCAGCACTACTATCCACACCTCGTTACAAAAGATAATCGCTATGAACTGTTTTTTGAGGAAGTGCTGGATAAAACGGCCAGACTTATCGCCCT
>CBDCZK010000019.1:0-447413 GCA_965224475.1 Endozoicomonadaceae bacterium
GTTCAAGCTCTGGCTGTCCGTGAGTCAGAATGAACAAGCTCGACGACTGG
The DNA here is from genome assembly GCA_965224475.1 of Endozoicomonadaceae bacterium. GTDB lineage: Bacteria > Pseudomonadota > Gammaproteobacteria > Pseudomonadales > Endozoicomonadaceae > Endonucleibacter. The sequence goes on from CBDCZK010000019.1 coordinate 51, forward strand.
AAAAACGTTATTACGACCCATTAAAACAGTGGAAACTCAGCCCAATCGATAGAGCGGCTATTGATAAATGGGACGAATATACAGCCGCTAAACAGCGGCTATTAAAATATACCCATACCCCTGAAGCTCCCTGGACGATTATTCACTCGGACGATAAAAAGCGGGCCCGAATCAATATTATGCGCTTTCTTCTGAATGGGCTGGATTACCCCAATAAACACAATGAGGTCGTGATAAGCCCAGAACCATCCATTGTAGAAAGCGCAACGCACTTTATTTAATGTTTTAGTACTTGCTCCCTTAGGGTTGAAATCTCATCCCTCAGCTGAGCAGCCTGCTCAAACTCAAGGTTTTTGGCATGCTCCATCATTTTACTTTCAAGCACCTTGATTTGAGCAGCCATCTGCTCTGGCTTCATATCAACGGTATAGGCAGCTGAAGGTTCAGCCACTGCTCTTCGCGCTTGTTTACCCTTTTTCTTACCGGGTGTTACAGCCCCTTCCAGAATATCAGCAACCGATTTCTTAACACCCTTAGGGGTAATACCATGCTTCTCATTATAAGCCAGCTGTTTTTTGCGACGACGTTCTGTTTCATCAATCGCTCGCTGCATAGAGCCCGTCACCTTGTCGCCGTATAAAATAGCCCGACCATTGATATTTCGGGCAGCCCGGCCAATGGTCTGTATCAGTGAACGGTCTGACCTCAGAAAGCCTTCTTTATCGGCATCCAGGATAGCTACCAGTGAGACCTCCGGCATATCCAGCCCTTCTCTTAGCAGGTTAATACCCACCAGCACATCAAAAGTACCAATTCGAAGATCCCGGATAATCTCAACCCGTTCAACCGTATCAATATCGGAGTGCAAATAGCGAACACGAACCCCGTGCTCATCGAGGTATTCTGTTAAATCTTCCGCCATCCGTTTGGTCAGTACGGTCACCAATACCCGATCACCCTGCGCCACTGTTTTATTGATTTCAGATAGCAAATCATCCACCTGGGTCGATGCAGGGCGTACTTCAAGACCCGGATCAACCAAACCCGTTGGCCTGACTACCTGTTCAACAATTTGCCCCTGATTTTCCTTTTCATAATTACCCGGTGTTGCCGTCACAAAAACTGTCTGTGGTCGCTTATCTTCCCACTCCTCAAATTTCATGGGCCGGTTATCCAGTGCGGACGGCAGACGGAAGCCATACTCCACCAGCGTTTCCTTGCGCGACCGATCACCCCGGTACATACCACCAATCTGCGGCACTGTAACATGGGATTCATCAATCACCAGCAAGGCGTTATCAGGAATATAATCGAACAGTGTCGGTGGGGGTTCGCCTGGGGCATTACCTGACAGATAGCGGGAATAGTTTTCAATACCGGTGCAATAACCCAGCTCCAACATCATTTCGATATCAAAACGGGTACGTTGTTCAAGTCGCTGAGCTTCAACCAGTTTATTATTTTCCCTGAGCGCCTGGAGTCTTTCAGACAGCTCCTCTTTAATGTTCTCTACCGCCTCCAGAATGGTTTGCCGAGGGGTTACATAATGAGTTTTAGGATAAATAGTTACCCTTGGCAGATCCCTGAGCACTTCCCCGGTCAGTGGATCAAACTCACTGATTTTTTCCAGCTCTTCATCAAAAAAGTCCAACCGGATAGCTTCACGCTCCGATTCTGCAGGAAATATATCAATTACATCACCCCGCACGCGGTAGGTGGCCCGCCTTAATTCCGCATCATTACGGGTATATTGCAGCTCTGCCAGCCGCCTTAATAAACTGCGTTGCTCAACCAGATCCCCCCGATCCAGGTGCAACATCATCTTCAGATAAGATTTAGGATCACCCAAGCCATAAATAGCAGAAACCGTCGCCACTATAATGGCATCATCCCGCTCCATCAGCGCTTTGGTAGCAGACAGACGCATCTGCTCAATATGTTCGTTAACCGAGGCATCTTTTTCTATATAAGTGTCTGAAGTAGGTACATAGGCTTCAGGCTGGTAGTAATCGTAATAAGAGACGAAATACTCTACTGAGTTATCCGGAAAGAACTCCTTAAACTCACCGTAAAGCTGAGCTGCCAGGGTTTTATTGTGGGCCATCACCACCGTTGGCCTTTGCAGTTGCTCAACCACATTAGCCACCGTAAAGGTTTTGCCGGAGCCTGTAACACCAAGTAACGTTTGGCAGGCAAGCCCTGAGTTCACACCTGCTACCAGTTGTTTAATAGCCTCTGGCTGGTCACCACTGGGTTCAAACCGGGAAGAAACCTTGAATTGTCGTCCCATAAATTCCTTTACCTATTAATGCAACTTCGCTGCCAGCTACAGTTTTGTGTATGATGCCTATGATTCTGCCACAGCTTGGTAGTGCCACCTATGGAGCTTGCGGGTCAATCAACAGAACCTACAGCAATAAATGAGGAACACTGTGAGCGCTCATCCTTCCCAACGTGTACAGATGGTCAAGCCTTCTCCAACCCTGGCAGTCACTACCCGTGCTGCAGAACTCAGGGCTGCCGGCCATGATATTATTGGCCTGGGTGCAGGAGAGCCTGACTTTGACACCCCGGAGCATATCAAGGAAGCCGCCCGTAAAGCCATTGCTGCCGGGGAAACCAAATATACCGCAGTGGACGGTACCCCTGAACTGAAAAAAGCCGTTATCGATAAGTTTAAACGGGATAATAATCTGGACTACGCCCCCAGTCAGATTCTGGTTTCCAGTGGTGGTAAGCAAAGCTTTTTTAATCTGGCACTGGCCCTTCTGGACAAAGGGGATGAAGTGGTTATCCCTGCTCCCTACTGGGTCTCCTACCCTGATATGGTGTTGATTGCTGAAGGCACGCCGGTTATTGTTGAAACCGACCTGAGCAGCCGCTTTAAGGTAACACCGGAACAATTGGATGCCGCTATTAATGACAAAACCAAACTGGTGGTTCTGAATAGCCCTTCCAACCCCACAGGTACAGCTTACACCCGCAGTGAACTGGAAGCGCTGGGTAAGGTACTTTTAAAATATCCCCATGTTATGGTGGCCACCGATGACATGTACGAGCATATTGTCTGGAGCGATGAGCCTTTCTGCAATATTCTGATGGCCTGCCCGGAACTCTACGACCGTACCATCGTATTAAATGGTGTCTCTAAAGCGTATTCCATGACCGGTTGGCGTATTGGTTATGCTGGCGGGCCTGAGTGGCTGATCAAGAATATGAAAAAAATTCAGTCACAGAGTACATCCAACCCCTGCTCCATCGCTCAGGCGGCTGCCGCTGAAGCACTGTCTGGCCCACAAGACTGTATTGCCACCATGCTTAAGGCCTTTAAAAAGCGCCATGACTATGTGGTAAAACGCCTGAATCAGTTACCCGGTGTTGACGTGGTAGAAAGTGACGGGACTTTTTACTCCTTCCCTAATTTTGGCGAAGCGATGAAAAAGGCTGGCTATAAGAAAGATACGGATTTTGCCGAAATGCTGCTGGAAAAAGGCGTAGCACTGGTACCCGGTTCTGCCTTTGGTGCCGAAGGTTACCTGCGTCTCTCCTTTGCCACCAGCGAAGAAGCCTTGGAAAAAGCCCTGGACCGCCTGGAACAGGCACTGGCTTAATTATTCAATCCTAATTCGTAGCAGGGTCAGTTACTGACTCTGCTATCAGTAGCAAAATAATTTACTCCTTGACTTAACACTTGATTCTCGTACTATAATCTCCAGAGTGCTATTCCCCGATAGCTCAGTTGGTAGAGCAAATGACTGTTAATCATTGGGTCGCTGGTTCGAGTCCAGCTCGGGGAGCCATCTACCGACCTACTATCAAACACTTCACGCCCTCTAAACAAACTTTTCCTCTGGTTAGTATGCCGTTTCTCCTAAACGACGGCGTTCGTCGGGTAATCATTCTCCCCCTCATCTCTAAACACCTGCACAATATTCCTAATATTCGCGCTTATAATCCGCTATTCATCCACCAGCATCGTCCCATCACATTCGCAATAGGTGGGTAAAACGGGTTTTGCCAAAAGCGGGAATGAATCTGACCAAACTCCCCTCATAAACACATCTTTTCCCGGCTATCATCATTAGCGCACAGGTAGTGGCTGAGTCGCTTGGCCACCTGAAAGCCTTTGAATGGGTACAGTATCTGACACTGATAGATAAAGTTCATCATGCCTCCCTGCATTTGTTTTATGCTAACTAAATAATTAGCATTTGAATTATAAATTAGCAAACAGGTGACATCATCAAAGCGCTAATTTCACAATAGGTAAAAACGATCAGGTGAGAACCGTGAGCTGGCAAGGCCGGGTAAGAGCATTAACAAAAGCGAAAGGATATAAGCTAAAAGAAGTTGCCCACTACGTTGGCGTAGAACCTCCGACCATGACACAATGGATGAAAGGCATACGGGGTTGCAAGCTGGAATACCGATTGAAGATTGCCCACTTCCTGGACAGCACCCTTGACTACATTGACCATGGCATTGAAGGTATTACTAAAGGTCATGTGCCAGTCATCTCAATTCACTCACCTTCTGAACAAGAACTAAAGGCTCTGGCCTGTTACCTGGGAAGAGCCAAAAAAGACACGATCAGCACCTGCCTGAAAGCATGGATACAAGCGACGAAACAGTCATCTCCGAACACACCTGAACTTGCCAGCCACCAACCATTAACCACAACCACTTTAATCAATCCTGAAGCGTCTGACGGTACTTTTGCCATTCCTATGAACGATGACACCATGACAGACCTTTCCAACAGTCAGGGCATTTCATTTCCCTGCAATGCCCATGTACTCATCGATCCTGCTATTTCCCCAAAAAGCGGTAACTGTATTGTGGTCTCTGTTGAAGGGCAGTGGTTATTCCGACGCTGGATGCCTATTGGCGATAATCATCTGCTAACACTGCTTAATCCTGTCTATCGGGAGCAAACCCAAATCAAGTACGAAGGCCCGATGGAGAGCGTATTTATTGGTACTGCTGTTGGTTACTCACTGACTTTGAATTAGTAGCCACACCTCTCTAAACCATATAATTCTCCTACTATCCCAAAGTATTTAATACACCATTCCATATATAGGATTTTGAGAACAATATGTTTTTTTTCCTTTTCTACGCTTTAAAGTTTTACCCCTTTTTGGGGACATAGAAAAGAGTACTATCGGACTTGAATTCTGCAATAACGGCTTATCGCTAAGAATTCTAACAAACTGTTCTCCTTGATAGTTGAGCTGGTGATAGACTTGATCTGAATCGTGTATTAACTCTCCAAATAGTTTATTGTCTTTATCAAATCCAACCCTTCTAATTTTTGAAACCAACCATTCGAAAGGTGATCTTTGAACATTACCGGGGGTTTGACTGCTAACTGCGATCAAGTCATTCGGTGTCATTAATTGAAAACAGCTTCTACTAAAAGCTTTGCTAAGTAGTCACGCAACTGCTAACAGATAAAAATAACTGTACGTCCGTATTTATAAAAAACATCTCCATTCCAATTTGGTTATACTCATTGCCAAACACCATTAATCTCGCTGTTGTCACGATGAAAACTGTTGATCCAGTAACCGATGTCGCAGTCATAAAAACATTGAGAGAAGCTCTCCGGCACGGGCCATATCCTTACCTAAGGGAAAGGGCTCATGCTGTTTTACTCAGTATACGTGGTTATTCTATGAGCGAGATTGCTGCAATATTTGAAGTTCGATATCAGACAGTATCTGACTGGATTGATGCCTGGGATGATTATGGCCTTCGCGGTCTGTACAAAAAACATGAGGGTGGTAAACCACCTATCTATACTGACCAGGAAGCACAACGCATTAGAGAGATTGTCTCCGAGGAACCTCGCAGGCTGGCTTATGTTCAAACAAAGATTGCAGAGGAAACCGGGAAGACTGCCTCAAAACAAACTTTGTCGAGACTTTTAAAAAAAGCTGGGACTTGTTTATAAGCGGTTTCGTAAGGCTTGCAGTCATAAGCGCAACGAGGAGCAGTTCAGGTGTTGCCAGTCTGCCTTGAAAGAGGCTCAAAATGCTGAGGATAAAGGGCTTGTCAATCTGTTTTACTTTGATGAATCTGGTTTTAGCCAAGAGCCTTGTGTCCCCTATGGTTGGCAAGAAAAAGGCTCACAGCTAGAAATACCCTCTGTAAAAAGCAAGCGTATCAATGTGCTGGGGTTTATGAATCGTGCCAATGACCTTTTCTACTACCCAGTAACAGGTTGTGTTAACAGCGAAACGGTTATCAGTGTCTTTGATGATTTTGCCACCAGGATGGAAGATCCCAAGTACAGTTCTAATGATCGCTATACTATCGTCATGGTGGATAATGCCAGCATTCATACCAGCAAACTTTTCAGAGAAAGAGTAATAGACTGGGCGATTGAGAAAAAGCTCTTAGTCTGTTTTTTACCGACCTATTCACCAGAACTCAATCTGATAGAAATATTGTGGAGGAAAGTGAAATATGAATGGCTGAACTTACTGACAATAATGAACTTCAAGGAATTTGAGCAAGAGGTCAAACGTGTATTTGATCTATTTGGTCAAGAATATCTGATTTCGTTTGAGTGACTACTTAGGCTTCTCCCCTGTATATAAATCAACGACAAAAATGAATGGATGCAATAAAGCGCATCGATTAAACCTCGGGGTTACTGCAGGGCAATTGCATCAATCTGACGACCTGAGAGAGACTGCTCTGTAAATTACCAGAGTAGTCAATTTGCATGGAAGCCGTACAGTATCAACCTTTGTCGCAGTTTTTGGCTAAAGTACCTGATCCCCGTCGGCCAGGTATGTGTGACCATAACCTGCTTGATATTCTTATTATTGCCGTATGTGCTGTTATATGTGGAGCTGATGAGTGGCAAGACATTGAGGACTTTGGTCGCTGTAAAGAAGACTGGTTCAAAACATTTCTAGAGCTACCCGCCGGCATACCCTCTAAATACACCTTTCGCAGGGTCTTCTGCTTGCTTGACCCCGTAGCTTTTGAAACCTGTTTTACTGGCTGGATCAAGCAAACACTGACTGAAATATCAGGCAGCCAACACCTTGCGATTGATGGAAAGGTCATTAAGGGCTCCAGAGCAAAAGGCAAAAAACCAGTGCTTCTAGTCAGTGCCTGGAGTGTTAAGCTTGGCTTGGTGCTTGGGCAAGAGCGTGTCGACCAAAAGTCCAATGAAATTACAGCAATACCTAAACTGCTCAAAGCTCTGGAGCTGAAAGGCTGCCTTGTCACACTGGATGCTATGGGCTGCCAGAAGAAAGTAGCAAAGCAGTGCGTTGAACAGGGTGCAGATTACATTCTTGCAGTCAAAGGCAATCAGAAAAAGCTCTATAAAGGCATAGAGGCTTTGTTTACCGCAGCAGAACACCAGCCAGAGCTGCATGATTATATGCAGTCTCGTGAAAAAGGCCACGGTCGTGTAGAAACCCGCTGTTGTTGGGTGATAAGCGATCTTTCTAACTTGGAAACGGCAAAAGACTGGCCGGGACTAAAGCAAGTAGCTGTCGTACAAAGTGACAGGCAAATCAATGGTAAAGTAACTACTGCGCTGCGTTTTTATATCATGAGCCGTTCAATGGCAGCGAAGGATATGCTGGAAATCAGTCGAAACCACTGGTCTGTGGAGAATAATCTACACTGGGTGCTTGATGTTGCATTTTCAGAGGATGCTTGTCAGATCAAAACAGGCAATGGGGCAGAGAACTTCTCTATCCTGAGGCGGATAGCACTGAACGCTATCAAGGCCAACAAGGGCGATCGCAGTATCAAGAGCCACAGAAAACTAGCAGGTTGGGATCATAAACACCTAACAAAGTTACTTTGCTCTATCGTTTTGGATTGATGCAATTGCCCTGGGGGTTACTGACCAACCATTGACAACAGTGCTCTGAGCCAAACAGTGAGAATCATCAATCAAATCATCTATAGTCTTCCAAACAGGTCCATCGCCGACATCATATTCAATCGATGATATATTTCCTGAAAGGTCCTCGTTTACAGTTATACACAACTCAATTTTTTTTCATTTTCACCTGCATCATATACTAATTCCATTAAGCATTTTAAGAAACGACCCTGTATAGAATCTAGATTCATCACACCTCTTAGAGGGTTCGTTCCTCCATGATAATAATCCTCTAAAACAACTACTTCATACATTACCTCTCTTTTATTTTGACTCATCACTCTTGTCTTTTTACGTATTATTCCAATTGGAGCCCCCATAATAAACATTTCATAATCAACCTCATGATCCCTATTTAGTTTAGGTAGAATATTAAAAACCTCATTATCAAAACTAACGAATTTCAAAGAGAGCTTTTTTTCATCTGAAAAATCAGCATCTGCGCTCCCTTTTTCTTCACTACAGTCAGACCCACAAAGTCGACTAGTACTCATAACACATACTTTTTGTGAATCAGACCCCATCAGTTCATTACCCTTGGCAAAATGCGCTGATGAAGCAATTACAGCAGCTAAAACCTTTAGCAACCAGTTAGCAATATAATGCCATTTATTCATACAATACTCAGAAAAACTACAGATACAGCATTAGATTAGCTCATAAAATTCCGCCGAACTCATAGCCCCAGTCTTTAGAAAAGCGGCTACGAAAGTGTGTATTCAGCCTATAGATAAAGTAAAGAACAGTACTTGAATTAGTATAACAATAATCAGCATTTGCTATTTTTTTATCTATCGATACAGTAATAATTGGGCTGATTATTCAGGAGTGTAATCGCAGTTCTGCTTACCAGCCTAACGTAACAAAAATAACAAATTGATAATGATAGGAAGCTCCCCTTCATGAACCGCCACCTAGTTAGTAATACCGACCTGCTTGAGTGGACTGGCCTTGATTCGCTGGAACAGTTGGAGAAGTTTCTTAAAAAACAGAATATTCCCTTCGTAAAAACGACTCGTGACCGCATTATTACGACGCTAGCGACTATCGACTCAACATTTATCAAATTTGAAGATGATACTGATGAGCTTATCCGCTGAAGAAGTGAACAAGTTAACTGGCCTTAACCGTACAGCAATAAGGCGGGCAGAGCAAAGGGGTGAATTTCCCAAAAGAATACAGATTAGTCCCAGAAGTGTCGGCTGGAAGAAGCGTGAAATTATCGCTTGGCAAGAAATCCCTAGAGCCACCAAACGTAATTATTAAAAATAATAATACTCCATGTAGCACATATTATAAATATGTAAGAAGTATTCCTTCAATACTGAAAGATGAAGTCTACAATAATATCATTTACTAACTATGAGATTAACAGCAGTGCTCAACAAAATATGCAGAAATTATTTTTTTAATATTAAACTTCTGATTTATTCGATTGCCAAAATTGATTATTTATTTTCATACATAAAAATAACTTTTACTCGTTTTTTTACATTAGCAGTATTCGCCACATCCATATTATCATATCATGTGAATGCCACCCCTTGTTCTATCTGTGATTATAAAAAAGTAGATCCAATAAAAGATTCACAACTAGTAACTGGTAAGCAGTTATATTTATGCTGCGACTGTCTTCAAATAAATCAAGATCAAAATACAAGAACACTAACAACAAACATTGCTACGACAACAATCATGCCCATTTTATTTGCTGTTATTGGCTATTTTACTTGCGATCAATTAGAAATGGCACCTGAACTAGGTATATTCTCTGGTGCTATATTAGGAATCACTCCATTAATAATAAAATTTTACCCTTATGCTTCTAATCCAGAATTCATTAAAAACGATGCTTTAAAAGCTCTTATACCAAACAAAGCGCAAAAAACAAATATTGTTGAGTGCACATTTAAAAAACGCGAAAATCTACACGATCAAATAATGCAAAAAATGGCCACTCCTTCAGCTGATCATACATTAGACTCTCATCCAACTCCTCGTAAAGTAGGATTGGCAATGGTTATGGCATGGCAACATGATAAAAACAAATTAACAAAAAAAGAATACGAAAGGTGCCTAGATAAAATGCTTGTTATAACAGAGAAACCTAACCAAACACTCATGTTAGAAGAACACCCTCCCCTAAACTGTTCAGATAATTCAAAGCAACACAGTAAAGAAATAAGAACAGATGATTTAAAAAAAATCAGATCATCTGAGCTTGTAACGGAAGCATTAAATAAATTATACCCAGGAGATAGAATCACAGTCGACTTAGGATACATTCAATTCGCCATATCCAGGTTAGAGAATTCAAATAAAAAATATTATAAATTTTACACTCCAAGAATTCATTTAACACAGACTCTAACAATGACAGAAGAAGAGGCCATAAAATTCGCGAAAGAACTTTGCATGCCATCCAGATCAGCAAGGCACACACATATACAGAAAAAGAAAAAACATTAATTAATAGTCCGGCCACTCGAACAATGCTAAAAAAAGCCAAACATACAAAAAAGCTTCAAAAGCCACCAAAAAAAAAACAGAATAAGCAATATAATATTTCTTCTATTTTTAACAACAACACTTCTAGTTCAAGCCCGTTCTCCATCCCCAGGTGATTTCAAATTATTAGCTCTAACTGATGACACTGAGCAACAAGGCGTTGATTTAGAAAACTTACAATTTGACAAAGATAGAAAAATAAAAGGTGCTTCTACTGCCAATAAAATATGGAATAAGACAGTCGCTGTATTTCTTGCTAATTTTCTTAGCGGCCAAAAAGCTTGCTTTAATGGCATCAATGAAGAGATGAAAAGAATAAATGAAAACTTAAAAAAAGCATTTGGGACAACTTTAGTAGCTATTTATATAACTGGTATCGATCAACTTTTCGATATATTTCATGAAGACTTACTACCTATAATGCTAACTATCTCAAATTTACGAGCACACACAGATAGCTTTTTATGCTCCCCCCATGACATAGAAGGTGACGATCATACTGAAAATCTAGCTTGGTTGGATCAAGACAGACAAGTGAACAATATTAGAGAAGATTTGGAAGCCCAAGTAGCCCTTATGCATGAGAAATGCCAACAAAATTTTGAACAAAAAACAGCCGCCCATATAACCAAGAGCTATTATCATTTTCTTCAAGCCATGGCCCCAAGAATGACTCCTTGGCCACGTTTAATTGAAGTATATGGACAAATCATGATAAATTATGCTCTAGATATACCAACTTTATATTATGAGTTACCTGACATTGATAAAGGTAATTTACCCTTAGAAACTTTTAGTCAAATTCTACAGGAAAGAATACTGCTCTCAAATGATGATCAGTGCACTAGCAAAAAATGTCAAGGTGAAACCATGGCTGTTGTACTATCAACCTGTGAATCTGTCAAATCTAGATTAAATTATCTCACAAGAAGATTTAAATCTGTTTCATTATCTGACAATCACCATAGAGAAGAAATAGAAAAACAAATAACCAAAGTGCAAAACCTTCTAGAAACAAAGATAACTAGCCTAGATATTACAAAAACACAAGAAATACAAAAAATACAAAATGATCTAAAAAGACAACTTGAAAAAAACAAAAAAGAAAAAGAAAAAGAAAGATTAAGAACCACTAAAGTCTCACAACAGTTAGAAGAATTTGACACATCTTTAAAATTACTAGAAACACGACTATTAGTTATGCAATCCATGTTTGGAGTAAATACAGAATCATTTCAAGAACTATCAGAATCAGTGAGAAATACTCATTATGATGGAACTTGCTTATGGAAAATAAAAAATTTTGAACATTGTAGAAGAGCTTCCCAGAAAGCAAAAAAAGGGGCTCTTCAGGGATAACTGTGGGTAAAAATGAGTGATTTTGGAGTAAATGCACCAGCAGCCAACTTTTGATAGTTTTTTGTTGAAGGACAGAAAAACAACAAAAGCGACCGCTGATGCTGATTAAAACTATCCTCAATAAAGTCCACAAACTCAAGTCATTTGTTTATCAAGAGGTAAAGCTGGCCCACTATCAAGGTGCTGAGGTATTCAATGTCACTATCGTTCCGCGTCAGAATGGTCATGCGCTGTGCTCAGGTTGCCAAAAACCAGCGGCTGGCTACGACCACCTGAAAGAGCGTCGTTTTGAGTTTATCCCATTATGGGGTATTAGAGTCTTCCTTCTCTACAGAATGCGCCGGGTTAACTGTAAGACTTGCGGTGTGAAGGTTGAACAGGTTCCATGGGCAGAAGGTAAAAAGGAACTCACCACAGCCTATATGCAGTTTTTGGCATTTTGGGCCAGAAAGCTTTCTTGGAAAGAAGTGGCTTTTACTTTTCATACATCATGGGAAAAAGTATTTCAGGCGGTTGAGTATGTGGTTAAGTGGGGTAAGGCTCATCGGTCCATGGATAACATAAAGGCGATTGGCGTCGATGAGGTCGCTTATCAAATTGGTCATAAATACCTGACAGTGATTTACCAGATTGACCGGGGACTGACCCGGCTATTATGGGTTGGAGAAGACCGCACTGAAGTGACTATTCGCCGTTTCTTTCTGTTCTTTGGCTCAGAAAGAAACCAGCGGCTGGAGTATGTTTGCTCTGACATGTGGAAGCCGTACCTGAAAGCCATTGCAGAGTTTGCCAGCCAAGCGTTGCACATACTTGATCGTTTTCACATTGTCGCCATGTTGAATAAAGCGATTGATGAAGTCAGGGCCTCTGAACACAAGCAGCTTCAGGCTGATGGTTATGAACCAGTACTGAAAAAGGCCCGTTGGTGTTTGCTCAAACGTAAGGAGAACCTGACGGAAAAAGAAGAGATAAAGCTGAGTACGGTTTTGCAATACAACTTGAAGAGTGTTCGGGCTTATCTGCTCAAAGAAGAGTTTCAGACGTTCTGGGAATACGTTTCTCCCTTCTGGGCAGGGAAATATCTGGATCGTTGGTGTACAAGAGTGATGCGGTCAAAAATAGAACCCTTGAAGAAAGTAGCCAAAACGGTTCGACGGCACCAGCCCTTAATCTTGAACTGGTTTAAGGCAAAAAAGGCTTATTCTAGCGGAATCGTCGAAGGCTTAAACACCAAGGTAAAAGTGACTACGAGAAAAGCTTACGGTTTTAGAACCTACAAGTGCGCGGAAATAGCTTTATATCACGCACTGGGTAAGCTACCTGAGCCGCAAATGACCCACAGATTTTACTGACGAGGCAAAAAAGGAGAGGCTACTTATATAGAAAGCCCCCCCTTTTACACATGCAGAGGTGGCTATAAAATGTGCCTACAACTACACTACAATGGATTAGATAATAAAGGAAGAGACATTTCACTATGGCTTGTTGTTATGCAAAACGAGTTTGACTCCTGCTTAGAATGGCCTTTGGATGCAGATATTCAATTAATGATTTTAAGCCAAAAAAGAAAAGAAACTAAAGATCATGTTAGGACTTTCCACTCAGATTTAAAAAACACTGCCTTTCAAAAACCTGTCAAAGAACGAAATCAACGTTATGGTTACAAAAAGTTCTATCCTCTTAATGAACTGAGAGAAAAAGATTTCTTATCAGATGGATCATTGTACATTAAGGCCACTGTTACTCCCAAAGAATTTGATGGACCAGTTGCAGGCCACCCTTCACACCAAGAACCAGATTCATCAGACAACAATATACCAGGAAATATTGACAGTCATAATAAAGACACTGAAAACAGTCAAGCTCAAACAGATCAAACGCATGACGATACTATAACTAAGGATCTTACGCCAATGCTAGAAAAAGAAGGTAACTATTCAGCACCCAGTAAAGGAAGGTTGTCGTAATTCTTCATAGCTATAAGCAGGGCTTCGAAAACATTCTCACCCTGCTTTCTCGCCGATGAAACATAACTCCGTATCCGGCAGTACCATTTAGCCCCTTTTTCACTTCTGAAACAGCCAGATATTTTCTGCTTTACCTTGCCGTTGCGAACATCCTGCTCACTGCCGTTATTATCGAAGGGGATGTCAAAATCAGTCATGAATCTCAAGGTTTCTTCTTTAAACTCCACCAGTCGCTTGAAGAGGTTAAAGGCTTTGGTGTTTCTGACTTTATCCTCTCCAAGGCGTTGACGTCGTCGCTCCATGTACTCGGCTTCTTCGAGCTGTGCTTTTTTAGCAGTACGCTCGAAAAGCGAGTCGATACGCTTGCGGATAATTTCCGGCATAGCCTTCATGCCAAGCTTTTTGAACCCTTTCCTAAGATGGCAAGCCAGCCTTAACAAGCGTTGAAGCCGGGCTGCAAGATAATTGCAATCTCTGTCAACAACCCCCTGCAACTCCCTTAAGTGATGGGCGTTACAGAGCACATGGATGGCTGCGTAGCGAAAGTAGACTTTATAATGGTCATGCACAAGTATACCGGCAAATACCAGTAACACTCCCATTGCCTCAATAGCTTCATGACCTTTACTGGGGTCAAGGTGGTAGTATGTCCACTCCTCGGAACGAACGACATGCAGCCACCATAAAGAGCCCTTCACTCTCATGCCTGTTTCGTCAGCACCTGCAACTGGCACTTTTTTTAAGGCGTTAGCAATTGCTGCCTCTGTGCTAGCCAGACGGTCGTAGGCATTTGCCTGAAAAGTACAGATTGAACCGGGACTAACTTCAAGACCAAAAATATCGAAAAAGAATTGTGAAATGCGCTTGTACGGCATTAACTGGTATTGATACAGATAAACAGCCAGTGCTTGAGTGACCGGACCATACTGCACATACGAGTCAACACCCTTAGGAAAGCATGCTTGATTAGCATGTCCGCATGGGCATTCTTTGACTTCAGCCACATGCGCCGTTACTTCGAAACGGCCAAAACGTCCTGGATCAAATACCTGACGTTCAACAACGTCGGTTACTTTGATAGAAAGAAGCGACTGATGGCAAAGTACGCAGTTTTTAACCGAGTGATGCCGGATATGGTCTGGTTCCTCAGTTTGCTCCAGCGTAGAGCCTTTATGACCGTGTTGACCACCGGGCCTGTTATTTGACTTTTGCCTCAGGCTTTTGGGATTGGGTTTGTAATCTTCTCTATCACACTCAGGATTTTCCTCATTCTCACTGTCAGCATTTGAGTTTTTGGATGATGAGGGCTTATTGTAACCATCTGTAGACGGTGGCTTGCTGCTATTACGACTATTCATCTTGAGCTTATCAGCAAGCTCCTTGTTTTCATCCTCAAGACTCAAAACCTTCGACTCCAGCTCACCTACAGCAGCGAGAAGCAAGATAATGGCCTGTGTTTCGGGAGTAAACTGAGTCATGAAAACTTCTGGAAAAGGGTTTATATCAAAATGACATAAATTCGCGAAAAATCCAGATTAATCTGAGGAGGCTGAATAGTTACAAAAGAAGAGCAAACAGATGATGATGAGGAGTTTGAAGATGCAAGCGATCAACTTTTTGTAAAACAAGGAGCAGACATTAGTACATCCACTGGTAACGATAGTCAAGACACAGAAACTGCCAACAAAAATAATGTTAATCCAGCAGCAAAAAATGACCTTTCAAAGCCAGACTGCTCTGATGTAACTGAGCTAAAAAAAGAAGAAAAACCACTTACTAGAAGTCATCTCAAAACTGTCTTAACAATATCCTAATGCAGGCCAGCTGCAAAAAAGCCAAGTAGTTGGCTGCTTTATATTCATATCTGGCCAGAACCCTTCGATAGTTTTGAAGCCAAGCAAAAAGGCGCTCCACTTTCCATCTTCGCTTGTAACGCCTTAGTTTTCGACCATCCTGAGTCTTGGGTTTCTTTCGACCTTTCCTGTGTGGTGCTATTAACTCAACTCTATAGCGTTTAAATAGAGACTTATCGTGTGGGTCGCTATCGTAGGCCTTATCACCAATCATTCTTGTGGGTACCGTAGAAATGAAACGGTGTTCCAACACTTTGTCTACAAGCGTGATTTCATGTGGCGAAGCACTGTCAATGCATAAGGCGATAGGAAGACCATTGCGGTCCGTAATGCCCATGATTTTGGTTCCCTTTCCACGCTTAGTTTTCCCGACACAAGCGCCCCTTTTTTAGCGGAAGCGAAACTACCATCGATATACGTTTCAGTCAGGTCAAGGTTGCCGCGCCCTTCCAGGTCTTCTGCAAGGGCTTCAAGTATCTGCTCAATGAGGCCTATTTTTTGCCATTCCTGAAAGCGTCGATGGCATGTTTGATAAGGAGGAAACTGAGTGGGTAATTCTTTCCATTGAGCTCCGGTACGGAGAATCCACAAAATACCCTCGAGAACTGGGCGAGCATGATGCCGTGGTCTTCCGGGTCGGCCCTGAAGCAGATCTTTGGAAGGAAAAAAGGGCTCTAATAATTCCCATTGTGCTGTTGTTAGTTCACTCATCATCAACTCCCCCTAAAACAGGGGGATTATAACGAATTAATCAGCCAACAGTTTTGAGATAGCTTCTAGTAAATACTCTGTACAATAAATGCAATTGCTAAAATAATATATGTAAAATCCAAAAAATAATTACAAGCAAATTGATGAAGACTTGCATGCATTCACTTTCGGTGATGAATCAGACCTGTTGACCTGATATATTCGGCTATTTTTCTTGGGGTTCTACATGGCTGTCGTTCAGGTTGCTTGTGTCCAGTGTCATCAGACTAGGGGCGGTGTTAAAAATGGCAAAGCTGAAACTGGGCACCAACGATATCTATGTCGCAACTGCAAGAAAAGCTTTCAACATGAGTACGTCTACAATGCTAACCAGCCCGGTACCCATGACCAGATTATTGAGATGACAATGAATGGCTCTGGCGTCAGAGACATCGGACTTGTTCTGAAAATCAGCTCAACAACAGTGATTGCCCATTTAAAAAACTGTCGCCCCGCACAGTAACCAAGCTACCTTTTGAAAACACCCGCGTTAAAATCCTCTGTGAAGTCGATGAACAGTGGAGCTTCGTCGGTAATAAGAAGAATCAGCGTTGGCTATTCTACGCGTGGAAGCCTCGCTTCAAGAGGATGGTTGCTCATGCCTTTGGTCGACGGTCAGGGAAAACGCTAAAAAAGCTTTTAAAACGGCTTAAGCCCTATAAATTGAGCTTTTACTGCACTGATGACTGGAAGCCCTACAGCACTAATCTACCAGAAGATAAGCATATTGTTGGCAAGCTATTCACCCAACGGATAGAGCGTCAGAACTTAACGTTGAGGACCCGATTAATACGTTTAATGAGAAGAACAAGCTTCTCCAGGTCGGCTGAAGTACACGATAAGGTCATTGGTGTATTTATCTCAAGAGAGTTCTATCAACTAGTCTGATTCATCACCTGTTTTTGTGTCTTTTCAATCAGATAGTTATTTTAATAACCTACCGCTTTTTTATTCTTCATCTTGATAATTAGGAAGAAAAATTCAGTTTGTTAATATTAACATTACTGAACCAAATTAATCTGCATAAAAGGACTCAACCCATTACCACTGATCGAAGTATCTGCCAACACATCAATCTGCAAAGGAATACTAGGAAAGCCATCACTGATAAATCCAAGGTTCTGCACAGGTGAAAACTTCACCCCATGCATCCTGATATTAAAGGGCAAACTTCCTGGGCGTCATTCAGCCCTTCCATAAACAGGATAAACTCTACCTGATTCCACCAGAGCCTGTACATATTGTGTTTTTGCAGGGGTACAGCTCAATTTGATGCCAAGGTTATCAATACCTCCCCTTTCGAGTACTTTGAGGCCGGGACTAACCGAGCTGAGATGCACATTTATATGAAAAGAATACTGCAGCTGCTACCTGCACTAGGCATCTATCACCTGACACCACAAACACTTGTCACGGCAGATACTAAAGTAAACAGTACAGCCCGCTCTTCTACTGACTTAAATCAGGTATTTCATTGCAGAGCCAAAGGTAAACTGGCTGCAAGGGGAAGGCGTTCACAAAAAGGGTTTACTATTTTCAAGGGCTCTCAAGCCGTTAAAAACCCTGTTAACTCTTGCCCTGAACGACTGGTTAAAAACAGGGCAATCTTAATCGAAACAGAATTAATGGCTCAAGGTGAAGACAGTCCTATCTTTACTGAGGACTATAAATTCAGCAGCCCAAGCGCAGCAGCTGGTATTATTCGATATCGAAGCACTAATGGTAAATGCATTAATAAACCGCTCACATTCTATTCAAACTTTCTGTCGCAACTGAAATATCATAAAACTCAATAGGCTTATTCTCATCACTTAAAACTGCATTAAAAATCAAACCGACAGCTGTCCAGTCATTATCATCATAAGGTATCAACCATACCCCTGTTAACGGCTGTACGATATTCCAACGTTTATCTATAACACGTACAATCAGGACCTTAAACATAATTTCATCTGGTGTTAACCCAGGCAACTTAACCAACCAACTTTTATTTAATCCACTCTTTACCCTTTCAATAAAACAATCAAAGCTTTCTACTATGATATGTTCCATACAAGCACTTATCACGCTAGTGACTACACCAATATAGTTTTTCTTTCCTTTACACCTAGAATTAAAAAAATCAGGGCTAGCTTCGGCATGTTTACAAACATTATGATCAGCTATTGCATATTCAAGTAACCCTCCACCTATACTAGATGAAAGAATTTTCGATGCTGACCTATCACTCAAAAAATCCCTAAAATCAATAGGTTTATAAAAAGCAAAACTAAAAATGGGACAGGCCTCTACTATTCCATTTACCCTTGCCTCTAATTCTTCAAGAACTTTTATAATTCCACTACTGCCTAAAGCCCTGCCTGTGACATCATCATCTATTTGATGACCAGCCTTATGAATTATCTCATCACACGAGCCTATATCAGGCTTCACCAGGTCTTTAGCCATTGTTTCTAAGCGTTCCACCTGGCTATCAGTTTCCATACTTTTCGCAGAAAGAAAACCTGAATCAGGCTGATGCTCACCCTGCTCAAAAATTATTTTATGAACCTTAATTTGATATTGAAGAATAGCAAGATATTCCATCAAACATAGATAGTTTGAGGTAGCAACCCTTCCCATATTATCTATTAGCACAATCTTTTCATTATCAGCAAAAACTTTCATTAAAAAAGAGACACTTCCATAACCTGATGTAAGTTTAACCAAGGCATAACTGTCCTGTATCACTTCTTTCCTAATCTGATCAATATCAGGTATTTCTGATGCATGCACCTGCACCTGCACCTGCACCTGCACCTGCACCTGCACCTGCACCTGCACCTGCACCTGCACCTGCACCTGCACCTGCACCACAAGAAGTGGAATCAATCAACTGAATGCGTGCAACCTTGCCTCCAACAGGTGAAAATCTATTACCGAGTAAAGACAAACAATCTTTTAAATGATTATCAGGATGTTTTTTACTCTCTTCAAACTTCAGCCCAATGCTGGACAGAGATACATATATCATTGAAGAATCACCCCGATCTTCAAATTCTGCACCTGCCATTAGCTGAGTTGAACACCGTATATTCCAGTCAAGCCTTTCAGTTACATTCACAGCCTCATCTACACTATTCAAAAACGATGCGACTGGTTGAACAGGCCTATCCTTAACGCTATTGTCTACGCCTACGATATCACTATTCCATACACCTATTTCAAATAAAGCGGGTTCCTCAGAGCAAGATTGCTGTTGGTCATCTGTTATCTCGGTTAAAAGTTCGCAGTCATTATCTTCAATGTCACATTCGATTGGTTCAGTTAGCCTCTTTTCTCCATTGTTTTCCAACGCCATATCCTCCTCAAAACACTCTATGCAAACAAAACTATCCGGGTTATTGCCTCTTTCTACCCTTTCAGCATTAGGGTGTTTTGGGCATAGAGTTGCATCAACAAAAGTAGAGCTCAAAAAGCAGATAACAACCAATGCTATTCGCCATGTTATAAAAATTAATTTTGGCATAATATGAGCCTAATATTGCTTCTATTCGCAAGACTTTAAAAAGTGTAGTCATGAAGCTATTAACTATAAACTCAACACCCCCACCCCCTCGTCGAAGCTTTCATCTCTCTAATCATCAGCTCTATATGCCCTTTTGCATCATCAGCCTTTTGAGATAACTCTACCAGATCTAAAAACAACGCTTCCTTACAGCTACGGGAACGGTAAATCAATTTATACGCGCGTTTTATGTATTGTATCTGATCAGTGCTAAAACCGTGTCGTTTTAAACCAATTGAATTGATTGATTTGGGGGCATCTTTGGCATACATCACGAAGGGTAGGATATCCTGAGCCACTCTGGAACAACCTCCGACCATGGAATAGCTGCCGATACGACAAAACTGGTGTACACCACTCTGGCCACCAATGGTGGCATAATCACCCACAACAACATGGCCCGATAAGTCCGTCGTATTTGCCATAACAATATGATTGCCTAGCTGGCAATTATGGCCAATATGTACATAGGCCATTAACAGGTTATGGCTACCAACCCGGGTAATATAATCGTCCTTGGCTGCACCACGGTGAATGCTGACATATTCACGAATTTCATTATGGTCGCCAATTTCAAGGGACGTATGCTGGCTGTTATCAAAGCTTATATCCTGAGGCGAGTCACCCAATGAAGCAAAGCTGTGAATACGATTTTCACGGCCTATCTTGCACGGGCCATGTATTACCACATGAGAGCCAATATGGGTTCCTTCACCAATGCTCACCCCTGCTCTAATCACACTATAAGGACCGATGCGGACATTGTCACCAATGTCCGCATCATCATCGATAACAGCAGTGGGGTGGATCATAGGAACCTTATTAAACGTAAAAGAGCAGGTAAGCTTAGAGGCTGTTTGAAAATAGACTACCCGACGCGGCAACTGCTCCTTGCATTGCTCTAGCTCCTGCATCCATGCAGTCGTGCGGTCACAGCAAACGGGTCTAAAAATCTGCTTTTGTTCGGCAAATAGAGCCACTACGGCGTGCTCCTTGGGTATTCACCTCACAAAACCAAATTTTTATCCTCAATTTTCTATGATCCTCGTTATGGGCGCTATTTTTCAAACAGCCTCTTAACTGGCTAAGCACCGTAGCCAGCCATAGTTTATGCCAAGCTGGGGGATTCTGCTGTCTAATACGTTCAATAAAATACTTGTAAATAGCCTGTTTAATCCCGCTAGCAGCAAGAGCAAACGCAATCATTTGGCTACTTTATCGGTTTTTTATAGGCGAAAAAAAAAGGCAATACCCTGAGGTATCGCCTTTTATTCCCCACACGTTACATGAAATGTGAGGTAGCAGACTACATTAACGTAGCCCCGCCCTTACAGAGGACGAATTTCTTCTGCCTGAGGACCTTTCTGGCCCTGAGTTACTTTGAACTCAACGCGCTGGCCTTCTGCCAGGGACTTGAATCCGTCACCCGTGATTTGACGAAAGTGAGCAAAAACGTCTGGCCCGCCATTTTCCTGGGCGATGAAACCAAAACCTTTCTCGTCGTTAAACCACTTAACTGTACCGGTAGTAATAGACATAGTCATATCCTGAAACTTGAATAATAAAGGTAGCCTTATAATAAGGCGGTGGAGCTAGAAGTTTTATTATTACTTATGGAGAATATGACGAGCTATTACACCCGGAACATCAAATCTGTACATAAAGAATAAATCACACTTTTAACGTGCCGCCATTATATACCGCTCCCCTGATCACAACATGAGTGTTTACTGTAACTTGAAGGGACATAACATCCATTTTGAGCGGTATTCTTGCCTATCAATCCCTTTTCAGGCCCTATAGCCCGCGTCACTTTCCCAGCCCCCCAGTGGCTTTGATAAGGGTGCTGAGACACAAAGCACGCTAGTTTCCGGTGATATTCTGAACTTCTGCCTGCTTTCCCGGCTCGATCAGACCTGGCACTGAGTCGATTACAAAGGCTGTATTCATATAAAAGCACACACATTACCCACTAACAATACAGTTTGCCAAAGCGAGCTGTGCTCAGGCGTTGCCTAAAAACCACTCCATTTCCAGCTGGGTAATATGCTGTTCAAAACGTTCCAGCTCATGAGTCTTGCAAATGGCATATAAGTCAAGGTATTCCCTGCTAATATAACTCTCCAGATGCTCCCCATCCGACAGCGCTTTTAATGCTTCTGCAGGTCGATGGGGTAGGCGCGGCAAGTCCTGATTTGCCCCATTACCCAGAGTTTCAGGCGGTGCAGCAAGTTGGTGCTCCAACCCGTGAAGAAAGCCAGCAAGTACCACAGCCAGAGTGAGGTAAGGGTTCGCATCGGCTCCTGCCAGCCGGTATTCGATGCGGCGATTTTTCAAATCACTGGCTGGTATCCGAAGGCATACAGTACGATTATTATGACCCCAGCAGGCTTTTAAGGGTACATACGCACCCGGAATCAGTCGTCGGTAGGAGTTCACACTGGGACAGAGCAAGGCGACAGATTCTGGCATTAACGCAATAGCACCGGCAATGGCCTGCTTCAATGCATCTTTGTCGCTGCCATTAGTGCAGGCAAACGTATTATAGCCTTCCCGATCCAGCAGGCTGGTATGAATATGCAGACCATTACCAGGTCGGTGTTCATAGGGTTTGGCCATAAACGTGGCTTTGTAGCGATAGCGCTTGGCGACGGTTTTAATCAGTCGCTTTAACAGGATGGCATGATCACAGGCAGCCAACGGATCACTGGTATGTTTTAGGTTTATTTCAAACTGTCCTGGGGCTGCTTCTGCAACTGCAGCCTCCACAGGAATACCCTGAGCCTGGGCAAGGGAATTAACATCATTCAGGAAATCAGCAAAATCGGTGAGACCGTCCACACTATACACTTGGTTGGCTGTTTCCCGCTGACCACTAATGAATCCTAAGGGTGGTTGCGCCTCCCCCTCCGGTGTTCGCTGGGGGTCCACCAGATAAAACTCCAACTCCAGCGCCACCACTGGCTGCAAGCTCATAGAGGCAAACCGTTGCAACAGGGTGGCTAACTGATTGCGAGGCTCAAAGGGAAAAGGCGTACCATCATCTTCTTCCATAGTCATAAGAACCTGGGCAATGACTTGTGGATCAGAAGCTGAAGGAGCTAGAGTACCAAGTACAGGCAGGCAGCGTTTGTCAGGCTCGCCAATATCTATGCCCAGCCCCGCCTCTTCGATACTTCTACCAGTGATATTCAGAGAGAACACCGAGCACGGTATATAACACCCTTGCTCAAGTTTCTTGAAAGCAGAGCGGGGTAGGCGCTTTCCTCTTAGAATGCCATTGATATCGGGTAGCAGGGTGTCAATATACTGCGTGTCAGGATATTGTTCTAGGTAGCTGGAAAGTTCCGTTTTGAACGCTTGCATTACTTCAACCTTGGTTATGCTTGTAGCTATCTGGGTTGCTAGTGTAATGATTTTCAGCAATGTTCAATAGAGGGCGGAAGGATATTGATCTGGATATTTTAGGCAAGCCGAACAGGCAAAGCCTTTTTTCAGGGGAAAAAAAAAGCAACACCCGGATTCTAATCAGAGTATTGCTTTTTTTGTTCGCTATTTGCTACACATATGTAGCCCCGACCTTACAGTGGTCGAATTTCTTCTGCCTGAGGACCTTTCTGACCCTGAGTTACTTTGAACTCAACGCGCTGGCCTTCAGCCAGAGACTTGAATCCATCACCAACGATCTGACGAAAATGAGCAAATACGTCTGGTCCGCCATTTTCCTGAGCGATGAAACCAAAACCTTTCTCGTCGTTAAACCACTTAACTGTACCGGTAGTAGTAGACATAATCACATCCTGAAATTCAAATAACAAAGACAACCTAATAAAAGGCTGGTAAAGCTAGAAGTTTTATTATTACTTATGAAGAATATGGCGAGCTACTACACTCGGAACATCAAATCTGTACATAAAGAATAAATCACACTTTTAACGTGCCGCTATTCTATACCATCTCCCTGAAAAAAACATGCGCATTTACTGTAATTTTACGGTGTATAACATTTATTAAACATAGTATTCGTGCCTAAGTCGCCTTCTTGAAATAATGCCAAACCGCCATACCCACCGAGCCAAGTGATTTACCTTTTAATCGGGCCGCATAGACAGGCACATCCATTTGCTCACAGTTTTCTACCTTTAACAAGCTGCCTTGGGCAACCTCATCGCTAACCTCATGCAGGGGAAGACGTCCCCACCCCAACCCACTACGGATTAACGCTTTCTTGGTATTATGATCCGACACATACCACTGTATTCCATTGTTTAAGATGCCAACGCTGGGGCCGGATTTATAGCTTGCTTTTAGTACCACCTGCGGGTAGTTCCGCAACTCTTTTTTCGTTAAGTTTTCCGGCGCAATCGGGAATTTTTTTGAGACAAAAACCGGCAGATGGAATATATCAATTCGTTGATAGTCCACCTTCTCGTTTTGCTGCAAACCACCATAAATACCAATATCAACCTGTTCATCCAGTAACAGGCGCTCACCAGACGATGTTTCCACCTCCAGATGAATCACGGTATTGGGATAATCCTGCTTTAACTGCTGTAGTAAAGCAGTGACCTTATCCATCGGAAAGATCGAACTGATACCAATACGCAGCTCCGACTCCACCTCACTGCTTATCTGGCGGGCAAACTCATCAAACTCCAGGGCAACCTGCATTAAGTGCTGAATTTTGTGAATTAGTAGCTGGCCTTCACGGGTCAGTTGGGGCCGATAAACAGTTCGGTCAAAAAGCTCTATCTGATAATACGCTTCAACCTTTTTCACTGAATAAGATACTGCCGACCTGGCTTTATGCAGGCGTTCACTGGCCCGGCTAAAGCTGCCTTCCTGATAAATCACGTTAACAACGTGTAAATGTTCGAGCGCAATCATGTTCAAATAATATGAACATTAAGCTCAAAAATCTATGCTTTTTTAGAACAGAATATAACGCTACAGTCAACTTATAGGGTGGCCACTGACCTAGGCTCTGTTGACATAAGAATACAAACTCAGCAAAAGCTCGCCTTGCAGAAAACCGCTTTCCTTGTCACTGAGATTTTATTCTTATGTCAACAGAGCCTATATAAAATAAAGGAACACAGTAATGACGATTTTATTAATCGGCGCTTCAGGCACCATTGGTCGAGCCGTCCACCAGGCTTTAGCTCAGCACCATAAGGTGATCACCGCAAACTACCAATCTGATAGCGACTTGAAGGTGGACTTAAATGACCACGCATCCATAAAACATCTGTTTGAACAGGCTGGTAAGGTAGATGCAATTGTCTGCACAGCAGGTAATGGCCAACTGCTGCCCCTTTCACAACATAAAGATGAAGATTTCGATTCTATTCTCCATAACAAGTTAATGGGGCAGATCAATCTTTTCCGCTATGGCCAACCTTATTTAAGCCAGGGTGGCTCGGTCACTTTAACAACAGGTACTGCATCCCGGGCTCCAATGCCTGGGACCAGTAGTATCAGCATGGCTACCGCAGCATTAGAAGCCTTTGTGAAAGCCGCCAGCCTGGAATTAACCGATGTCCGTTTAAATGCGGTATCGCCAGGCTTTGTTAAAGAGTCCATGGAACAGTTCGGCTTTGACAGCAGCCAAGGGATATCAGCGGCTGACACTGCCAAAGCCTATGTGACTGCAGTTGAGGGCGATTATCACGGCCAGGTTCTTGATACTCACCACTTTGTTTAACCCTTGGAGGTATTCGATATGGATAACCGATTCCCAGAAGCCACACCCCACGGTGATATTGAACAGGTTTTTGATGATGTTTTTGTAGTCAAGGGTAGCGTTGTTATGGCACCCGGCTTACAAATCAGCCGTAATATGACCATCATCCGGCAGAATGGCGATTTAATTCTGATCAGTGCAGTACGCCTGAACGAAAAAGGCCTAAAAAATCTGGATGCATTGGGCAAGGTCAAGCATGTCGTTAAGTTGGGGGCATACCATCTGGGCCAAAAAAATGGGCTGGACGATGCCTTTTATATCGATCGCTATCAGGCAACATTGTGGGCCTTGCCAGGGATGAAACATAACCATGGTTTAACCACTGACCAGGAGTTGACTGAGCAGAACCTGCCAATTCAAGGCGCCCGATTTTTTGTCTACAGCAGTTCAAAAATGCCGGAAGGTTTACTGCTTTTAAATCAGGAGGATGGCATCGTCATTGCTGCAGACAGTTTACAAAACTGGGCAGAGGTAGATACTTTTTTCAGTGACAAAGCCGCTGCCATGATGCAACAAGCCGGCTTTTTTCAACCTGCCAATATTGGTCCTGAATGGCGACGCATGAATCAGCCAAATGCAGAAGACTTTTGCCTGGTAAAAGCACTGAATTTCAAACACTTATTGCCTTCCCATGGCACGCCAATTTTAAACAGCGCCAAGGAGCAAATCAGTAGCACCATCGATACGTTGTATTCACTTTAATTAAGGCCAGCTCAATGGAAGAGGTGCTATATGGACTCAACACTCTCTGCTGAATTTCCCTTTGAATCCAGATTTGTTGAAGTTAACTGACCTCCGGCATAGCCGGAGGCTTATAGGGTTACGCCCTCTAAGGGCTTTCATTGCGCCCAAGGGCGCTTACCAATCAAAATCATGTTGATCTCTACTTCTATCATTCTTTTCTTGATCGCGGATATATCCCCGCACTACATCTTCATCAAGCCCAACTGTTGATACAAAGTAACCTCTTGCCCAGAAATGCTCACCGCTAAAGTTTCGCTGCCGACCTTTAAAGTTTTTCGCAATCTCTATTGCGCACTTACCCTTCAAGTAGCCAACAACACGTGATACTGGATATTTTGGCGGGATACTGACGCACATATGAACATGATCAGGCATCAAATGTCCTTCCAATATTTTGCAGCCCTTCCTTCTGGCAAGCTCATGAAAAATCTCTCCAAGAAATCTGCGAAGGTTCCCATATATCACCTTCCTTCTTTTCTTCGGAATAAAAACAATATGATACTTACAATCCCAACGGGTATGAGCCAAACTCTTGTAATCTCGCATAGGTTTTTCCTTCAATTTTCTTGGTCGAAAGCTGAAGGTTAGCTACTGACGCTACGGTCAAACCTATGTGAGTCACCCCGGCATAGCCGGGGGTTTATCAATGTTAATTAACGGCAGTCGCATGCATTACGTGGAGGAAGGCGAAGGCGACCCGATTTTATTTATCCATGGCAACCCTACTTCATCTTATATCTGGCGCAATATTTTAGGTTATGTCAGCCCGTTTGGACGAGCCATTGCTGTTGATTTAATCGGTATGGGGAAATCAGATAAGCCTGATATTGATTATGGCTTTGATGATTCTTATCGTTACCTGAAAGCTTTTATCGCAAAGCTGGACTTACGCAATATAACCCTGGTCGTACAAGACTGGGGGTCCGGTTTAGGCTTTCATTATGCCAATCTTCATCGCAATAACATCAAGAGCATCGCATTTATGGAGGCGATGTATAAACGCCTGGACTGGCAGCAGTTGACCTTTTCCGAAAAATTAGGGTTACAGATGATGCAATCCAAACTCGGGAGTTACCTGATGTTTGGCGTTGCAAACAGCTTTGTAAACTCAATGCTGCCACAATGGACAGAACGTGAATTAACAGCCAAAGAAATGGCCAGCTACCGTGCGCCGTTTCCAACCATAAAAAGCCGAAAAGCCATGCAGGTTTTCCCTGCAGATGTACCCGTGCGAGGCAAACCGGTCCATACTGATGCTGCTATAGCCTCATACCATGACTGGTTACAACAAACAGAGATCCCAAAGCTCTGTTTTTATGCTGACCCAGGCCTATTAATTCGGATTGAAGATGTACCCTGGATTAAATCGCACTTTCCCAATATCACCATGGTCAACACCGGCAAGGGCACACATTTTATACAAGAGGATCACCCTCATTTAATCGGCAAAGAGCTAGCCAGTTGGTATAAAGGTATTCAATCACTTTGAACCCCCTACAAAGTGCTTTAATTTACCCGGTTTATATCCTGAGGACAGCGGAGTGAACAAGCCGATCTATCTCAACGGGGTTTATTATGGCAAAGTGGCTCAGTGCTATGGTTTTGAAACGGCAATCAATAAGTCTTATACCGAAAAAAGGCTATACCTTTCCTTTGAAGGCTTAGTGGGTGATGAATGTGCAGACAAACGCCACCATGGAGGAAAAGAGCGGGCTTTGCATCAGTACCCTCTTGAACACTATTCCTACTGGCAGAAAAAATACGGTACAACAACCAGTAAATGGCAAGCACCCGGCATGGGCGAAAACCTAAGCACTGAAGGCATGATAGAAAAAAACGTCTGCATAGGTGACCGTTATCAATGGGGAGAAGCCATTATCGAAGTGAGCCAACCTCGCTCCCCTTGCTTCAAACTCAGTCAACGCTGGGGTATAAGCCAGTTTTCTGTTGATATGCAGAAGCTTAGCCGCTGTGGCTGGTTATACCGTGTTATACAGCCGGGTCATGTCAGTGTACATGAGCCATTAGAACTTATTGAGCAACCAAAAGATGCTATGACAGTCTATGAAGTTTGTGACGCTTTCTTTGGCAACCCCCTCAATAAAGAGGGGCTGATCAAGCTAAAACAACAAACAAAACTATCCGATAGCTGGATGGCTAAAGTAGTGCAGCGTTTAGAAACCAATGAGGTTGAAAACTGGAATTTCAGACTGCTAGGTTCTGCTGACTAAGCTTGCATGGTGTGACGGTTCCCAATCAATATAGTTAATAAAGTTTAACGACCATATAGCATGAGCCATAGCCTCATATCGTCCACCAAAACAAGCACTGTACAGGATCGTACATGAAATATTTCGCATACGGATCAAATATGTCCCTGGCACGGCTAAAGGAAAGAGTGCCAAGTGCGCAACGCATTGGCACCTATTTTCTCGAAATGCATGATTTGCGATTTCACAAAGCGGGCAGGGATGGCTCCGCCAAGTGTGATGCCTTTTATACAGGGGGGGACCATTTGATCTATGGTTCACTGTTTGAAATGGATCCTGTAGAAAAAACAATGTTAGACAGAGCAGAAGGTCTGGGTTTCGGCTACCTGGACAAAAGAGTGCAACTGTTGAATGCCAAGGGTGAGACTATCAGCGCACTCATCTATTACGCAACACAGATTGATGATGCCCTAAAACCCTATACCTGGTACCTCAATCACGTGCTGATTGGTGCCAAAGAATCAAGACTGCCACTCAGCTATACCAGAAATATTGAATTAATTGAGGCCATTGAAGATCACGATACAGAACGGGATAACAAACAAAGAGCAATATATGTCTAACACTGCTGACAATATTATTTAGAATCAAATAAGAAATAGGACAATCGTCTTTTACTAGACTGCTGATTATTTGTACTGCTGTATAAACCTTATCTGGTTAGAAATTGCCTTGCATGTCTTGAAATGTGAGAAATTGATAAATTTTTGTACCTGATAAAAGGTATCGTCATACATGGCAATATTGCCAACACCAGAAACATTACCGCCTACACGGCCATTTTGGCGCCGCCCCCTGATTGTCGTGATATCACCCTCTTTTGCTTTAAGCCAGAACCCCAGAGTATTCCAGTAACTTTTAAATCGGCCTTTCAAACCCACTTCTGTAAACGAACCGGACAACAGTTGGGCTCGCACATTTCTTTCGGTACTGTCTTTTAGCAGCTCCCCCATCACATCATTGTCACGGAGGCCAGACTAGGTTCTGTTGACATAAGATTGTGTGCTCAGCTCAACCGGTAACGGTTGTGGCAAGGCGCGATGACGAAGGAATACCCATGTCTTTCAAGTGGTCGCAACACAGTCCACAATCGTTACCGGTTGAGCCCTTCGGGTGGCTCGTAAAGCCACCTTCCGACTGCGTTGAGCGGGATTTGACGTAGATGGCTACGCCTGCACCCGCTCGCCTTGCAAAACGCGGCTTTACGAACCACTGAGCTCGCAAGCTTATGTCAACAGAACCTAGGCATAGCATACTGAATTAACAGTGACTGCATCATTATGGCCAGCTCTCTATCTGTATACATAGTTTCTTCTCGTATTCCAGAAAGTGTTCGCTAAAGAAATACTGTCAACAGATTAGCCTGCCAACGGACTTTATCCATACGCAATAGACCTTCTTTGCCCTCTATTTCAATCGATGCTGCTCACTCTTTCTGCTCTGGGTCACCCTCAATTTATATTATTAATTAATATAAAAAACCGTTACATTTATCACGTTTTAGCTAGAAACAGTCTTAACAACCTGCTTTCTAGATGCTCCTGATAATAGCAAGATAGTGATGTAAGCAATGGCCGAACAAAGTGCAGTAGAACACGCCACCAATGGCGCTATGAACTGGTTTATAACCAACCAGGATTTATTGATTCGCTACGGTGAAAATATTATTACCGCCATACTGATCCTGATTATTGGTAACTGGATCTCAAAAAAAGTTGCTGACTCAGTCGGCAAGATAATGACTAAAAAGCAGCTGGATGGTGCCGTTGTTGGTTTTGTCCATAATCTGCTGCGTTATGTGTTACTAGCCATTGTGCTGGTCGCTGCTCTGGGTCGTCTTGGTGTTGAAACCGCATCCATTGTTGCCGTCGTGGGTGCTGCGGGTCTGGCAATTGGCCTGGCACTTCAAGGTTCTTTATCAAACTTTGCTGCTGGCGTACTGATTGTTACCTTCCGTCCTTTTAAATCCGGTGATTTTGTAGATATTGGTGGTGTATCTGGCTCTGTTACCTCTATCCAGATTTTTTCTACCGTTCTGACAACACCTGATAACAAAATGGTTGTAGTTCCTAACGGTACTGTTATTTCAAGCCCAATCACCAACTTCTCCAAGTATGATACCCGCCGTATTGATTATGTGATTGGTGTTTCTTATACCGCCGACTTGCAAAAAACCAAAGCAGCATTAACCCGTGCTGTAGAAGCGGATGAGCGGGTTATCAAAGAACTGGGCCTTACTGTAGGCGTGCACGAGTTGGCCGACTCTTCCGTCAACTTTGTGGTTCGCCCCTGGGTGAAAACCGAAGAATACTGGAATGTTTATTTCGACCTGCTTCAGGCCATTAAAGAAGAGCTTGATAAGGAAGGCATTGAGATTCCATTCCCACAAATGGATGTTCACTTTAACCCAGCAGCCGCCACATCATCTAAGGTTGAAATGAGAAGTATTGCTTAATACTTTGAACCAAAATAAGGGAGGGGGGAACGTCCTCCCTGCCCACTATCGTTCACAAATCTCAATCTGGATAAAAACAATAAACCTGCTTTACTTTAGAGGCTTTACAGTCCCCCGCTTTATGACATAGCACCACATTTCAAGGATTATCTACCTTCTAAAAGGCATGTATGCTTTCTACACAATTTATACGCTCGATTAAATTGAAAAGAGACAAGGTCAAATCGTTTAATGACTATCCATTCTGCCTTCCCGCCATAAAAGGCATGAAGGAGCTAGCACTTCATCCTAAGGTTACCTATTTTGTGGGAGAAAATGGTTCAGGAAAATCGACAATTCTGGAAGCTATTGCGGTTCAAATGAATTTCAACCCGGAAGGTGGCTCCAACAATTTCAAGTTCAGCACTGTAGAAACCCACTCCGATTTATATCAATACTTCACTCTGGTAAAAGGCATTAAGCGGCCTAAAAATGGTTATTTCCTTAGAGCAGAAAGCTTTTACAATGTGGCCAGTGAAATAGACCGCCTGGATCAGGAGCCTGCCCCCGGGCCACGAATTATTGACTCATACGGAGGTGTTTCGTTACATAAACAGTCCCATGGAGAGTCATTCTTTTCGTTATTTATGAATCGTTTTGGTAGCAACAGTCTCTATATCCTTGATGAGCCCGAAGCAGCGCTTTCGCCGCAACGGCAAATGACCATGATTTCGCAAATACATAATCTGGTCAAAAATGGTTGCCAATTTATCATAGCCACTCACTCCCCCATCATGCTCTCGTATCCACACTCAAGCATTTATGAAATCAGGGACACTGGCTGTGAAAAAGTAAGCTATGAAGATACAGACACCTATACACTGACTAAACAGTATGTAAACCAGTACCAGAGTATGCTGGAAATTCTACTGGAAGAATAATAACGTATAAAAAAGAGAATCCATCGATACCAAGACAGTATTTCAAGTGCAGTAATTTATTTCGACACTCAATCCATTGCAAAATCACGACTCAACAAAAAATAGTGAGAAATAATAATGATAAAGAACCCCGTAGGCTGGTTTGAAATATACGTTCAGGATATGGAGAGAGCCAAGGCATTTTATACAGCCGTTTTTGGGGTCAATTTCCAAAACCTCAGCAAACCTGATGTTGAACTATGGGGATTTCAGGCAGACCAGGAAAGCTACGGAGCCACCGGTGCTCTGGCTAAAATGGATGGTTTTACTCCCGGTGGCAATGGGGTCATCGTTTACTTTTCCTGCGAGGATTGCTCAGTCGAACAAGCAAAAGCAATCGACGCAGGAGGAAAAGTGTTTAAGAAAAAGTTCGCTATTGGCGAACACGGCTTTATTTCCCTGATTACCGATACAGAAGGCAATATCATAGGGCTTCATTCATTTAACTAAGTGGTTTGCTGTTAAGCGCTACTTATCGCCTTGGCTGGTACTATGATTTTAGCGCCAGCACAGCACCAAAAGTGAGCAAACCCGCACCACATAGCTGGTTTAAACGCTTCTTCATTTTTAATAAACGTGCCTGAAAACTATCTGTTGTGAAAAATAAAGCAACGGCACTAAACCACAACCCATGCAGTATGACCATAAACAGTCCATAGGATAAAGCGACAGGGTTATCGTTAGCACCAGTTGAAACCACCTGGCTAAAGATACTTAAAAAGAACAGCATCGTTTTGGGGTTTAACACATTACATAAAAAACCCTGAACCAGGTATTGCCAGTCTTGACTAGCACTCTTTCTGGTTTCGAGCTCATCCAGGTTGACACTGGAATAGAAAATGCCCTTAACGCCAAGGTAAATCAAATAAGCGGATCCGGCATATCGCAATATATTAAACAGCATCTCATTTTGTGAGATTAAGTAGCCTATCCCTAACAGGGAATAACCAATATGAATGCAAATGGCTAGACTGATTCCAACCGCTGTCCAGACCCCTGCCCTTCTGCCCTGATTAATACTGTTTTTTAGTACCAATACAAAGTCAGCGCCCGGGCTGATAACGATTAATACCCCTAATACCAAAAGACTGAGAAATTCCACAGGCACTCCACTCTTGAGACAAACTTGATCGAGAAATATCCTTAACTGCACAGATTGTATGGTTTTTATGGGCTATTTATAATCGAAACCATCTCAACCATTCTGTGAGAAATAGTCACATATGAGACATTTGAAGGCATTCCATATCTTTCATGTCGCAGCTACATCATCCAGCTACAGCGAAGCAGCAAAAAAACTCAACATTACCCATGGTGCGATTAGTAAACAGATCAAGGTTCTGGAGGACTACCTGTCCCAATCCCTGTTTTATAAGCAGGGGCGGCATGTACACCTTACAACAGAGGGTGAGTTGTTAAAGAACTATACAGCGCAGGCATTTCAGGCGCTTGATACAGGCATCAATAAACTGTCTCAACTAAAAAACCATTATCTGGAAGTCTCTTGCGAGCCTACATTAACCATGCGCTGGTTAATGCCTCGTTTATCAGATTTCTATATAGCCTCGGGCACTGATGTCAGGCTATCAACGGCGGGAGGCCCAGTGACACTGGGATCCACCGGGCTATCGCTGGCCATTCGCCGTGATGATTTTGAGTTACACCCCAACTATCAAAAAACACCATTAGTGGATGAATGGGTCGGCCCGGTGATGTCACCAGAATATTGGCAGCAGGTTAAAAGCAACTTACCCCGTATAAAGCAACTCCATAGTGAAACACGCCCCCATGCATGGCATCACTGGCTTTCACATTATGCCGTTCCACTGTTCGCTGGTAATACACAGCAAACATTTGCCCATTTTTATTTCTGCCTGCAAGCAGCAGTGGATGGACTGGGTGCAGCCATTGGTTCCTATCCGTTAATAATGGATGATTTAAAACGGGGAAATCTAATTGCACCGTTTGGTTTTAAGCTGTCTGGACACAGCTATATTCTACTCAGCCAGGAAAAACTGTCTGATCCACTGGAACAGCACTTTTCAGACTGGTTACAGGATAATTTGCAACAGGCAATACCCACTCAAGATGAAAAAGAGGGGCTGATAAAATCAGTATCCCAGGTCAATGCAATAGAGCTCTCTTAGTCAATACAATGGGCATCATCTGGTGTTAACTAAAACAGTGACTGACTAACCGGGACCTATGTTAAAAAACAGTACTATCAAGCTCAGAACAGCACACCTTGAAGATAAAGAGCCGCTTTTTAACCTGCTTACATCTGACGAAGAGTGGACAAAGTTCAATGGCCCCTACTTTTCTTATTCAACGCCCACACTGGAAGCGTTTGAAAAAGATCTGTTTAAACGGTTACAGGAAGGCAGGGAAGCGCTGGTAATTGATTACCTTAATAAACCTGTTGGTTCAGTTACCTATTATTGGGAAGACGAACGAACCCGCTGGCTGGAAGTGGGTATCTGTATCTATGCCCATTCACAATGGGGCAAAGGGTTGGGACAGCAGGCATTACAGCTATGGGTTACCCACCTTTTTCAAACCCATGACATTGAACGTGTAGGCCTCACCACCTGGTCAGGCAACCCAAGAATGATCGCCTGTGCTCAGGCCATTGGTATGCAGATTGAAGGCCGAATTAGAAAGGTGCGCTATTTCCAAGGAGAATATTACGACTCTGTAAAACTGGGTGTGTTAAGGGAAGAATGGTTTCAATAACAATTGTCGGCTGACTTAGATACCTATTTATTAGGCAAAAGTAAAAGGTGTCTATAACTTTCAGAACATTGCCAAAGTATTTCCTCATTCTCAAGCACTCTATTCTTATGTGAATGTTGGTGAGTATTGGTAGACGGGACTATTTATCAACCTCCCAGACTGCAATTATAAAAATGTTATGTTATAACGTGCATTTGCCGTTTGTAGGAGTTGTAACTGTGGCAAAGGCAATACCCACCAACCTGATTACCGGCTTCCTGGGATCTGGCAAGACAACTGCCATTCTTCACCTGTTAGCCAACAAACCCGAAAATGAAACCTGGGGTGTACTGGTCAACGAGTTTGGTGAAATCGGCATTGACGGTGCCATGATGGCTGGTAAAGGTGCTGTGGTCAGAGAAGTGCCCGGTGGCTGTATGTGTTGCGTAGCCGGCTTACCCATGCAGATTGGTTTGAATATGCTGATTGCCCGCAGCAAGCCTGACCGTATTTTAATTGAGCCAACAGGCCTTGGCCATCCTGAACAGATTCTCAAGACGCTGACCGGCGAATACTACGATGAAGTACTCGATATGAGAGCCAGTATTTGCCTGATTGATCCCAGACACCTCGGTGACAAGCGCTACCTTGAGAATGATAACTTCAGGGATCAGGCCCAATTATCAGATGTACTGGTCGCTAATAAAACAGACCTATGCTCCAATGAACATCACCTGCTGTTTAAAGACTACAGTCGTCAATTCTTACAAGGAAAAACCATAGGCTGGGTTCATCATGGTGAATTGAACAGCGAGTGGCTGGATTTACCTCGATATCAACGAAAGGCACATAATAAACAGGCCCATAGCCATCACCAGCCTATGCCTAACACAGCACCATTAACCCTGCCCGAAGGTAAAACCTTTATCCGTAAGGAAAATAACGGTCAGGGATACCATAGTTGCGGTTGGCTCTACGATGAGAAAACTGTTTTTTCTTATGAACAGATGTTTGTGCTGTTTAGTGGCATTCCTGCCGAGCGTTTAAAAGCAGTTATTAGAACGGACCAAGGCTTAAAAGGCTTTAATGCGCAAAATGGTGTGGTCAGTGTACTAGCGCTGGATCAGTTAGATGGCAGCCGTATTGAAATTATTAATAAGGAAATACTACCCTGGGATGAATTAGAAACCTCACTCTTTAAAGCGATACTGGAAGAAGTTGCCTGATTGGTTAATCAGCGAATACTGGAGAGAAAGTGAGGTTTATTTTGGTAAGGGCGATGAGCTTGAATACGCTCATCAATGCCCTGCTTGCCTCAACAAACGTCGTCAAATGGTGTCAGCCTTTTATGTAAAGCCCGTTTCAATAGCAGCTGTAAATTTTAGGTCCCTCCTCTATTGAGTCTTTAGCCAAGGACTAAAACCGTTATTTATATCAATACCTATACCCTTCCATCGTTGTATAATCATGCATTTTTGCAACCAGGGACGCTTGCGAACCCTTGCCCCATCACAACTCAACAACGGATGTTTTTCAGCGCGGGCATCAGCTGGCGGGCGGTAGCGTTGCTGGATAATCGTACCGCTTACTTTTCGATCAAAAAGAGTAGCTTGGGCAAATATCTCAACTGAGTAATATTGGAAGCGTTATCAAGAAAAAGATAATTTTATCCATATTATCAGCTACTTAGAGACTATTTGAAAAAAGGGGGGGATATACCTCACTTGCCTGTATAAGAAAGGTTATCGGGATAATATCCGGCAGTTGAGTGCATTATCCAATATTACTCGGTTGAGATTTAATAGCTGTTAAGTGTTAAAGGATTTCCAGAGAATGAAACAAGAAGAAATAGTTAAGGAATTCAAGAAACTTGAAAGGGAGCATATAATTTGGCGTTATTGGTGTGTTGCCATAGCGTTGATAATAATTGGTCTGGGATTCTATCTAATTGGAAATCATGAAATCGGATATAGCGATAATTTCAGCATAGGTAATGCGATAACACCTTTTGGCGCAGTTATTTTAGGTTATATAGTCTCTAACTGGTCTGGTAATTCAGCACATAAACTATTAAAAAAAATTGTTTCTGATATTGGAGGTGAAAAAGCTGATTAAAAAAACTATAAAGCTATGCATGTCCATACCTGTATTTTTGGTTCCATTAATCTTTCTTTTCATTGGTTTCTATGAATATTGTCAATTCGGTATTATTCAAGATCAAGCTTTAATAAGGGGCTACCATTTTGGTAGTGAAGCAATGATTGCATATGGTGGGGAAAAATACCAATCAGCGGAGTCATATGCTCAAAGTATACTGTATTTAGTTTTGATCAATATGACAGCTTTTTTGGTAACAATCGTTATTTTTGTGAAAGCCAAGAATCGAGTACTTTTAAAGTCGTATTTCGTGATTTTACTTACTGTAGGTTGTTCCTATTTGGTCTTGTAGAGTAAAACACTTAACAAGTGGCGCCACAATCGCAGCCTTCGGCTGCTGGACTCGCAACTGCGTTGCTCGCCCGTGCGCCAAGCGTTAGGGCAAAAATAGTTCAGTACAAGGAAGATTAATGAAAGCATTTGAACATCAGGAAGTGCAACTGTGCGCATATATTCTGTCCGAGGCAAAAACTCCTGATGACGCATTAATTGCATGGTCAAGTATGCAGGCGAAGTACCCTCATCTAGTTGGTATTGTTTGTTTGGATTCCTATAGGCGCAGTGCGCTCCCGCCGTCAGTTAAGAAGTACACTAATACTCCTCTGAATTATCTAGTCCCATATTTTGAGTCTGAGCATATCTATTTCCTTGAGGATGACTTATTAAGAGATATGTTTGACTCGAGCGAGGTAAAGTTTGGTATTGACTATACTTTAATGCTTGATACCAATATTGCTTCTTACATAAATAAGT
Source organism: Endozoicomonadaceae bacterium (assembly GCA_965224475.1). GTDB lineage: Bacteria > Pseudomonadota > Gammaproteobacteria > Pseudomonadales > Endozoicomonadaceae > Endonucleibacter. Next base: position 37,749 of record CBDCZK010000019.1, read on the forward strand.
TGGTTCGAGGCGAGTCACTTGGAGGAATGCAGAACAAAATCATTCCTCTGATTGATGAAATTCTACATGACGACCTAAACTTCGACTCTTTATTTTATATGGTTGAGAACGTAAAAAATGTTATCAATCATATCGGCAATGAACAGAAATCAAAGATTTCATTTTGGAGATCGCTTGATAAAGGTTTTCGGTCGAATTTAGTAAGCCTGCAGATATTTAGAAGCATCGATTGTAAAGAGTATAAGAGGACATCAAATCCTAAGCCTATCTTCACATACCGTAATGCCGCTCGCAGAGCTATAACTTTCGCTTATGATTTTTATGCATCTGAATTAGGCAAGGAGCATATTCTCGACTTCGTTCTAGTCCAAAGGCTGATCTTGTTGCAGCTAATCGGAATGGTAAAAATTCAGCTCTCATCAAATAGAAGTGCAAGCAACAAAATGGGCGACTACTTTAATTATATTCACGAAGTGGTTGGTGCATACTTTGATAGAGAGTCAATCATTGCGCACAAGTACTTCTTGGATAGGAATAGCATTGGCATTCTGAATAAAATGCAGAAAGGTATGCCTGTATCAGGGCTCCTCAAAAAGCTTGATAATATTGCCTGGGACATGGCAGCCCCTAGATTTATGGAGAAATTAATTACTTCTATGACTACGGCCAGCGAGGGCAGGTACTTTATACCAATGTTTGTATCTTTTGATAACAAACTCCGTGAGCTTTTGTCTTTGTTTCCAGTTAAAGGAGCTATTTACAGCAAATCGGAAGGGGAGCTGATCCCTCTGCCTAAAATAAATACAATGGATTACTTTCAATTCCACGGTTGTGGGGACTACCTAGAGCACTTATATAGTGATCCAGTGAAAACTGAAAGAAGGTCTAGACCAAAGCCAACAAGGCTTAGTGTTCATAGGTGTATTAAACGTGAATACAGGGAGCTTCGGAATGTAATCAGCCCTAACAAGAAAATGCAGCCGACGCAAAAAGCGCGCGGCTGACTTTGGCGTTATGTGTCCGCGCACATTGTCATCTAGAAGGTAATATAATGGATGTTTTTAAAAAAATAATAGCAGTGTCAGAAGATGAACTTCATCCTAAGTTTAATCTCCTTAGAAATGAACCTTATTATTTCGGAGCAAAGTCAATAATTGAAAACTGGACTAAAGATTTTCATGATCGAGATAACAAAATCGCAATTGAGTTTCAAAAGACTTTTCATTCATCTTTTTGGGAGTTTTACCTTCATGCCGTATTGAAAGAGTTAGGTCTTAGTTTGAATGAAACTAAAAATAGACCAGACTTTATTGTAGATGGAGAAAATGGTTTTTATGTGGAGGCTGTTGTTTCTGAAATTAAACAAGGTGGAAAACCTGAGTCCGAACGAACACTCGATGATCAGCTTAGTATGCTCTCACCAATAGAGAGTGATATAGAGTTTTCAGAGTTAATAGATGAAGCAATAGTTAGACACTCAAACTCGATTACAACCAAGTTAGAAAAATATACTGGTTACACTAATAATAAAGGAAAATGGATATCAGGTTATAAAGATTGTGAGTGGGTTGAAATTGATAAACCTTACCTAATCGCTCTATCTTCGTACGACCAAATTAATTATGGTAAAGAATATATTTATTCTATGTTGGCTTTGCTATATGGGCTGTATTACTCGCCAGATAATGATAATTATACAAAAAGAAAATCAATAAATAAGCCCGGAACTAACGCGACGATTAGTTTGGGTATATTTAATGAGGAAAAATTCAAAGATGTATCTGCCATAATATTCACCAACACCCTAACCTTAGGAAAGCTTTCATCACTCAGCAAATCAATTCAACCTGATATGGCTCATGTTATAAACGTTAGGTATGATTATGAGCCCCCACACTATAAAATTCATGAGGTGGGAGTTGATCACCCTGAACATTTATTTGATGGCCTTTATGTCTTCCATAACCCCAATGCAAAAGTTAAATTCGACCACAATTCTATTAAAGATAATCATATACTTGAAGTGTCTTTGGATCATAAAGGTCTGGCTATGGAGGGAGCTAGGTGGCCTATCGTATCAAGGTATTGCTCCCCATTTGGTCACATGTATAGAGAGTTGATAAAATCTACAGCGGCTGGGAATTACAATAAAACAGTAGCTCATGAATTTAAAAACACATAACAAATTGCTTAAAAGGACGTAAAATGTTTGGCTTTGCTCCTTTGTCGCTAAGCTTAGCCAAACATTTTTCGCCCCTTAGCAAAGCGTTATACGCCTAAACATAATCAAACATCTGCATTTATGATTAAGAAAAAACATCACTACGTAAGTCAATTCTATTTAGATAGCTGGACAAATGAAAAGGAAAGATTGTTTGCATTGATAAACAATAAAATCCTCCCAATGAGGACGAAAGAAGTAGCCAACTCAAACTATTTTTATAGAATTGATAGTATTAGTGATAGCGAAAAAGAACTCTTGCTACAACTCTCAAAGAAATTAGTAGGCCCAATGAAAGAAGCTATTGAAACCATTGTATTAGGTTTCAATTTTTTACATAAGTTACTATCAGCTTCGGAATTTGAAGATCAGCTAAGAAACTCGGATGAATTCAAAAAGCTTCAATCAAATCTGGCCGAGGATCTATATTGCATAATAGAAGAGCTGGGATCAACAGCTTTGAATCATGTAAAAGATAAGCAATACAAAAAGATAGGCATTCTCGAATACACAGACATTGTAAGGTTTGTGACTTATCAGTTAGTAAGAACAAAGGCAGTAAAAGAAAAAACTGAAGATGCAGAGTTAATATCACGCTTAGAAAGTAGAGATATTAACTTTGACACCTACCACATCATATCTTCAATTATTATTGCAGAGCAGCTATCCATTCGGCTCATTGAAAAACTATATACATTAGAAATCCTGAACAACAAAACAGATATTAATCTAATAACAAACGACAATCCAGCTAAAAACCTAAATAATGTCAGTAAAATTGATGTGAATATATATATTCCAATATCGCCCAATCAAGCAATATTTATAAGACCATCAAACATTACTGAGGAAGATAAGAAAAAGATAAAAAGCACTAAAGTCGATGACTTATCAAAAAGTCAATATTATTTGTCAATATCTGAAACATCTGATGAAGATTTAATCAAGAGTTTAAATAGAACAACATGGAGCAATAAAGAGTTTAGTGCATACTCATTGCTAAGAAATGACTTAGCCGTATATAGCAGCAATTCTGAGCTAGCAACAGCTTAACGGCGTATAATACTGCTCGTGAAGCAAGGCTAAACTCAGAATTACTTCCTGATAAGTCAGATGAGTTATCTATAACCTCTTTAAAATACTTAAATCTATGCTCTGAGGAATTCCACTTATATAACGAGAAGCTGACCTCTAAAAAAGTTTGGAATATGTGAAAAAATGACATAGAAGAAACATTAAAAACAAAACTTTTTATTAGAGAATGGAAAGTTTTGAAAAATGAATTCAACTCTCATCCTGAATTTATTGATTCTGTAGAAGATATTCAGTCACAAGTAATTTAATCAAGCAAAAAGGAAGTTATATTTTGCTAAACCATCAAGATAAGCTTAATGGAACTCTAACAGTTCGAGATGCTGTTAGAACATTAACCGGCGACAATAATCGAAGCAGTGCTGAAGCTATGTGTTCTATAACTGCAAAAGTAAGAGGAAAAGTCATTGTTAACTCTGATATAGTCAATTGCCAATTTGTAGTACATCATGACAGTGCCGATGTTAATATTTTTTGGGAAGATTACGGATATAAAAAATATAAAGAACTTGGTCTGTATGGGCAAATGAATTCAAAATGGCAGATGATCGATGAAGTTGATGATAGGTCTTTCTCTGTTTCAGATGCTCTAGGCTCATATGAAATAAGAATTGAGTACTAAGCAGCTAACAAATGTTACCAGTTCGTGCCAGCCCTTGCAGGGCATGCACCCGACGCCGCCTTTGGCGGCGGCTGAACTAGGCGTTTTGTTGCTGTAGCAGCTTGAACCAAACTAATAGGAAATAAAAATTTAACGATGGTTATAGGGTCTATATTTTTTTCTATAGCAATGATTGTTTTTGCTCTTTGCAAATATAAGTTTGATGCTAAAAGAAACTCAAAGCTTGCAAGCAAGGATAAATTGAGAATATTTAAATCAGGTTTGGTCTCATTTTTATTCTTATTAACAACGGCATTTCTATCGATAAGCCTTTACTTATTCCTGTCACTATTGATCTTTCTTTTTGCACAGTTTTTTGGAATTTTTAGGGGCCAGATGAGCTTATATCGACACATACGTGATGGTAGCTTTCTAGGGTGGGTTGTTTCATTACCTCTATGTCTGGCAGTCTGGGGCTAAAAATAAAGCCACATAACAATCGCAGGCAACATTGCCCCTTCGGAGCTGGACCGTTGCACTGTGTGCTCCGGCCGTTGCTACAAGCGTTATATGTATTAGTGGGTGCTTTCCACATAAGGTTATGAATAAATGGATGTTAGCGACTATATAGAAAATACAGAGTTTACAGAACTCTCTAATAGCCTCATAGAGATCAGTGAAGTACCTGATGATATTGCGGGGATATGTAAATTTGTTCAAGGGAACCTTATTCACTCGTATTGGCTAGAACACTATGGCCTAGAAGTTGAGCCTACTACCAAACTTGCAGAAATGCAGACTCGCTATGCTAAAGATTTAGTATCTTTGGCTATGTTGAAATCGGGCGAACCTTCTCATGTATTTAAGGAACCAAAACATAGGGTCGTAAGTATCTGTAGAGATTTCTCATTATTGGTTTGTTCGATTTTGAGGCTAAAAGGCGTACCAGCTCGGCTAAGAAGTGGATTTGCAACGTATTTGGCTCAAAATCAATTCGAAGACCACTGGATTTGTGAATATTGGCATAGTACTAAAGGTTGGGTAGCAGTTGATGCTCAACTTGATCAAATTCATCATCATACATTGAAGTTTGATTTTGACCCCTGTGATGTACCATCATCAAATTTTATAGTGGCAGGCCAGGCTTGGAAGATATGTCGTAATAATTTGGAGTCTGCTGACGATTTTGGTTTTCGGGACTTTAAGGGGTTACCGTTTATCAAGGGGAGCCTTATTCGAGACCTATTTGCATTGTCTAAATTTGAAATGCATACATGGGACACCGGGTGGGGAATATTGCCTCATTTCATAACCCCCATTTCAGGGGAGTATGAGCTAAGTCTACTAGACGAATTTGCAGATGTTAGTTGCTCTTCAGATAGCTCAAAAGCTCTTAAACTAGTTGAGTCGTGTGAGGAGATAAAACTTCCAAGTGGTTGGAATTGTTCTAAATTTCCCACATTAAGCGAACTATATGCTTCACTGCATGTATAAAATACATATAAAAAGGGGATATACCTCACTTGCGTGTATAGGAAAGGCTATTGAGATAATATCTGGCAGTTGAGCCCATTATCCAATATTACTCGGTTGAGATCTAATAGCTGTTAGCTTCCAATTTGTAGTATGTGATAAATTAAACAAAAGGAGAGTAAAATGAGTAAAGAAGTTCTAGAACAACCAGATTTTTCAACCTTCCATGACCCAGAAACTATTACAAGTATTATAAGCAGTCATGATCAAGGGTGGGATGCTGTATTTGGTGTACAGCAATTTCCTCAACATATGGAAAGAAAGGTTATTCCTGTAAATAAAGGGTTTTATAAGCAAAGTGTTTTAGTATCAGTTGAGCCAAATACAAAGGTAGCAAAGCATAGTCACCACGAACCAACCTTTAGATTGATAATTGAAGGCTCTGCCATTATCAACGGTGTCGAGTATAAAGCTGGAGACTGGATGGTAGTACCTAAAGACTTTCCTTACGATATGGAAACCCGTATTGGGTATAGAGCTTTGGTTGAATACGGAGCCAAATGTGGCTCGCCTCAAATCACAGCTGTAACAAGGTTGTAATCTAACAAGGCTATGCGCCGGAAGCCAAAACCGTCGCTTCGCTTTGGTTTTGTCTCCGGTAATGACCGCGCTATGTGCTCAAGGCGGGATTAAAAATCATAAACATTGAATATATGTGTACTACTATACTTGACAGGTTCTAAACTATATTCCGTTAATTATGAATGCCCATATCAGTATGATTACGCTTGGAGTAGAAGATATAGCGCGATCATTGGATTTCTACCAGAATGGATTATTATTTCCTAGATTCGAATTTGCTCAAAATAAGAATGTCGTTTTTTTCTCTTTAGAAGGTGCATGGTTAAGCATCTATCCCTATAAGCTACTAGCACAGGATTGCGGCAGTCTATTCGAAGGGTTTGGAAAAAGTGCTATATCAATATCACATAATGTCACTTCACAATCAGAAGTCGATTCATTAATAAGGCTTGCAGGAAAGGCTGGTGCTCACATATCAAAAAAACCATCCAAAGCGAGCTGGGGTGGCTATACAGGTTACTTTTTAGATCCTGACAGCTATATATGGGGAGTCATCTATAATCCATTCTTCACCCCTGGATCAGAACTGATTCCAAAAAAATAATCCACACATAACAAGCGCTTCAATTTTGATTGCCCCTAGCTCCCCTTAGGCAGGTGTTAAAGTTACTTGTATTTTATATACTACTAAACATTCTGTCTTTAATATCTTTATCCGAAAAGAACTATATTTCTAGGCGATGTAATTTTCAATTTTTGATCTTTAAAGATGCTATTGTCTAAAGAAAATAACTGAACAACAGTAACTGGAAAAAACCAGTAAAATATTAGTGTTAGAGATCTTTAATATGAATATCAGCTATGAACAGATTAGAGCATTTGTATTAGTTGCAGAAAAAGGCTCATTCACTGCTGCTGCTAAATGCTTAAATCGGCATAGAACAACCTTGGGGCAAGTCATTCATAATCTGGAAATTGAAACCAACTTAACTCTGTTTAACCGCTCAGGTAAACTCCCGATACTCACTGAACAGGGTAGGTCTTTGTATAAGCATGCCAAGAATTTAGCTGAATATACGCAGTCCTTTGAACACATTTGTTTAAGTGTTGAGCAAGGCATTGAGAGCGACATTACGGTTTTTCATACTGATTTATTGCCAGTGCCTTTAATACAAGATGTGATGAGAACTATTCGCAGGGAGTTTAAAGAAGTCAATATTCATTGGCTGCATAGAAGTAATTCTGAAGCCCTTGAGGGGATTAAACATTCTGAGGCGGATATTGCGTTGGTATTAGCACACGATACCAATGCTGTCAGTCAAATAGATTATATTCATGCTTTAAGCATGCCATTTTGCTTGTGTGCAGCACCAGACACCCCCATCTTTGATAAAGCCAACATATCTCTGGATACCTTGAAAAAGCACCGGCAGCTGGTATTAGAAGATTATTTTAGTGCAGGTATTCAAAACATCGTCACCGTTTCCAGCTATTATCAGCGAATTGAAAATATGAATATTTTTCTGGCTCTTTTAGCCTCAGGGGAGGGGTGGGCATTTGCTCCGAAACATGCTGTGCAGCGAATGATTGATAACAAATCTTTGAAAGAGTTCACGATAAAAGAGCTTAGTATGACAGTGCGTTTCCCACTTTCTATCTGGTCATCCTACCAATCTCAAACTGGGCCTGTCAGGCAACGCCTGATTGAGCTGCTATCCGAGTCAGCCAAGCAATTTAGCTAACCGCATGAATGAGAGGATCATATCCTCTATAAATGATTTAATCTGCTTTTTTTTGTCCATTATTATCACCTTATTCATGACTGAATAAGGGATAACCTTATGCATAAATGCGCTGTTTTTCTGATACCTTCACTGCTAGCAACGCCTTTCACTTATGCCGAAAACCTGGAAAATAACTGGTCTATCGGTATTAATGCTGCCTATTTCAACCAAGGTCTAAGCATTAATAATGCGAAGAACGGTACATCGATGTCCGATGTTAAGGGCGGCCCTATGGCAGACCATTTGGATAGTGGCAAAGCTATGGAGATAAGTATCAGCAAAAAAATAAACAATAATTTCAGGCTGTCTCTAGGTTTTAATTTTAATAATGAAGAGAAATCTTCTTTTAATGCGAATCAAAGCAATTCTGGCAGTATTCAAGTTAGAAAGATCGCTTAAAACCATTTGAGTTATGGACTTGAGCAACAACAGATACGATTATCAGGCGACTACCTGATACCTCTATCCAATAATACCCTTACCAATGCTTATATTGGCCTGCATGCAGGTATCAGTAACATAAACTATAGCTTCGAACGTAAATATTTCTTGGGCTCTGATAATCACTATGGCGCTAAAGGCAAAGACATTAGCTGGATGGCTGGTCTACAGGCAGGTATAGAACATTATTTTCATCCGAATATTTCAGCGGAAGCGGGACTCCTATACAGTCGTTACGGACATGATGATAATCACTATGGCGCTAAAGGCAAAGACATTAGCTGGATGGCTGGTCTACAGGCAGGTATAGAACATTATTTTCATCCGAATATTTCAGCGGAAGCGGGACTCCTATACAGTCGTTACGGACATGATTTTACTGCAGACAGCCCCACTGTTGTCGATTACTTACCCCAACTCCATCAGATAAAATTAAAGTCACAAATCAGTGGCTTTATAGGTATCAAGTTTCACTTTTAGTTTGATGATTGAGGAAAATTTAACAAATGCTTACGGTTAGTTACGGGCTCCACCCGACCTCGCCCACCGCTCTGTGGCTGAAACAGGCGTTACCCGCAAAAGGCACAAGCATTTAATATTTGCTCGATTTATATCACTTAAGCATGATCTGTAGATAGAGAGCTGTATACATTGGCTTATGTCAAAGCTTTAATTCAGATAAATTTGCACTATCAATAACAATGTATAAATTTTGCAACAATTTAAATAATTCCAAACAGCATAACTCTGGAGAGAGCCATGTCAGCACTAATGATCGCATTTGTAAGAGTTCACGACCTGGAAGCTTATAACCGTGAGTATCTCTCTTCTGCACACCCTCTCATTAAAAAGTTTGGTGGTAAAGCTCTGGCGGTTTCAGAGAAATTCAAGCAACTATCAGGCTCTCTACCTGAAGGTAAATTTGTCATATTGGAGTTTCCCTCCATGGAACAGGCGGAAGCTTATTACTACTGCACAGAGCACCAGGACCTTTTAGAGAAAGGGGGTAAATATTTCAGCTCAGATAGTATTATTGCTGAGAATGAAATACCTCAATAATTAAAAATTGTAACCTTAATTTTAGTCCCTCTGCGCAGGTAACAAAAACATTCAGGCGAGTGCCTTCAGCGTCGCCTAATTCAAGCGCCACCCATAAACATTGAGAATAATATGAAGTATGGTGTTTATTCATTAAAAGAAAGACATGATTTAATCCAACAGGTAGCTGATCTGGATGATCGGTCATGGCCAATATTCTTACAGAATGGCGATGCGAAAAGCTGGAAGCATCTGTACGATGAACTTGCTGATACAGTGATTCTATTCGTCAATAATGACAAAGTGATATCAGCTGGCTTTACCGTTCCCATTCAATGGAACAATGAGCTTACGGACCTACCGGCATCAATAGAAGAAATATTACAAAGAGGTCTTGAAATAAAATACTCAAATCAGGAGCCAGACACGCTTGTTCCTATCGGTGCTCTCGTAGATAAACATTATCAAGGCCAAGGTCTAAGCCGAGCAATTTTAATTGAAATGAAGAAGCTGGCTGCAAAACTGAATCTATCAAAACTGATCGTTCCTGTCAGGCCAACCCATAAAAGTCGATACCCTTTGCAATCAATTACTGAGTACACAAGCTGGAAAAACAAAGATAATCAATACTATGACCCTTGGCTAAGGGTTCATGAAAAACTTGGAGCCAAAATCATTAAAATCACTGCGTCAACACTTACTGTGAAAGGGTCACTCCTTGACTGGTCAAAATGGACAAATATGGTTTTCCCCTCCTCTGGTGAGTATGTTGTGCCAGGTGCTTTAAGCACAGTAAACGTTGATATCGTTAATAACATTGCCCAATACCAAGACCCCAATGTATGGATGCAACACCCTATGTCATGATGCCAGGCGGAGCTAACAAATATTTCCCGTTCGTCCGGGGCTTTGCCCCTCCACACAACCAAACCCTTCGCTAAGCGGCTGAAGCACGTGCAAAAGAACCAAGTATTCAACCCCCATTAACACCATTGGTTCTTTGAGTTATAGCCAGATAAGTGCTTGGTTACTTGGAATCATTTTGCTACTTTTAAACTTCATTAGGTATACATGTGATTGATAGGAAAGTTCGCTGGGGTATTGCCGGGTTAGGAAAAATCGCCCATCGCTTTGTAAAGGATTTGACACAGCATGTAGCAAATGGAGAGCTGTACGCTGTCGCAGCAAGAGATCAGCTGCGAGCTGATAAATTTGCTAATGAATACCACTGTCAAAAACGTTATGGTTCATATCAGGCATTAGCACAAGACCCAAAGGTTGATGTTGTCTACATTGCAACCATTCACCCATTTCATAAAAGCATGGTTGAATTATTTCTAAAACATGGAAAACATGTTTTGGTTGAAAAGCCCGCTTTTACAAACTTAAACGATTGGGATGAAATGTCTTCGCTTGCTAAAGCTAAAGGGTTACTGTTAGTCGAGGCGATGAAGTCAGTGGCTTTTCCGGCTTATCAAGCGTTGCGACAATTTATTCAAAATAACAATGTAAAATTAGAATCCGTTGAAGCGGCCTTCGGCAACTGGCATGAATTCGATACTCGCCAGCAAATATTCAACCCTAAGCTATGTGGTGGGGCTACTTTAGATGTTGGTGTATACGCTTTATGGCTGTATGTTGATTTATGCCAACTGACAAAAAGCACGGTATTAAAACCTTCTGTAAAACACAACAAAGACAACGCCAACTCTGAAGTAGATGAAACTGTTGAATTCATTTTTGATGGAGAGATCAACGGTAGATTGTGCGCCTCTATCACTCGTAACCTAAAGCGCGAAGCCATAATTAAAGGCCCAGAACTTGAAATCACTATCCATGAGAAGTGGTGGAATCCAAAAAACATCGACATTGTATACAAGGGTAGAAAGCAGACACTTTCCACACCTGGACAAGGGGGTGGATTTGAATACGAAATTGAGCATATTTCTTCACTTATTCTTAATGAAGCGTATCACTCTGATGTCATACCCGGTGAGACTAGCCGACAAGTCATTTCGATCATGGAAACGAGTTTAGTGGAAAATGGTTTTCAGCATTTAGTTCGTTCAACCGGGTGAGGTAAGACACCTTCGTCTCTTGGATTGGTTCATGTCGCTGCCTGACAAACGGCCCAAACCGATAGCCAACGCATGGTATTATGAGCTCTTCTGGCAATCGGTGATTACGCCACATTGCTTCAACCCTGCCTTTGCGTTGGCTGCAACTTAGCAGAACCTTATCTATTCGAAACGAAGAGCGGTAGTTGAAATGAAAGAAGTAGAGTTAGAGGGGATTCTCGATTTCCTCAGAGAGGCAGAGCAGTTAAAGAATACGCTTCGCTCAGCCAGAACATCGAACGGCCGTCATGAAAGCACAGCAGAACACACCTGGCGCTTGTGCCTGATGGTCATGCTATTTGAGAAGCAATATCCTGACATTGACTGTTTAAAACTCATAAAAATATGCATCATTCATGATTTGGGTGAAGCAATATGTGGCGATATAGCCGCCATAGACCAGGTCGCAGGGGTTGATAAAGGGGCTGAGGAAAGAGAAGGCATGGAGCAACTCATTCGCCCACTACCAAACAACCTTCAAGAAGAGATGCTTATGCTGTGGGATGAATATGAAACCGCTTCTTCCAAAGAGGCTTTGCTAGCAAAAGCTTTCGATAAGATTGAAACGGTTTTGCAGCATACCCAAGGCAAGAATCCGCCAGACTTCGATTATGGATTCAATCTATCTTACGGTAAGAAATATACCCATTATGATGACCTTACATCTAAATTAAGGTCGTTGATTGATAAGGATACCAAGCGACTGGCTGAAGATAATAATACCCTCTAACAACAAGCTGAATGGCGGCTCTTCGCAGCGACAGAACGCTGGATTAGCTTTTCACCCTTTTCAGCAAGTCATTTATCAGGTTTTCACGGTCATTTTTTACCCTTTTAACCAATTGCTGTGGCGCATTGGTGTCTGGGTCGTATTTACTGCCCCAAACAATCATCTCCAGCATTATTGGCAACATATCCTTGCCTGCTTCCGTAACCGCATAAACTTTTTTACGCTTGTCATTGATGTCCACTTGCCTGGTAATCAGGCCATCATTCTCAAGCTTTTCCAAGCGACTCGATAGTATATTCGTCGCCATCCGCTCATCGGAATTTTTCAGCTCTGAATATGACTGTTTACCAAAAAATATAAGATCCCGAAGTATTAGCAAACTCCATTTATCGCCGACAAAATCCAATGCATTGGAGATTGGGCAGTCTGAACGTCGTGGCATATTCTATCTCTCTTCTCTCTAGGCATACATTTTAAGTTACTTGCATATTGCAATTAAAAATATTTACTTGCATTATACAAGTAAAATTATGACTGAGTAACTACACAGTCGAAATTGTTGATGCTAATGGAGCTAGACGATGTCATATCCAAAAATAAATATAAATTTGCTGGAAAAGCCACATTGGAGCAGTGATGACAGGAACAGGGTTGAGGCCGTCCTTGAGTTTGTACAGCTAATAATGAATGACCATAACTTCGACGAAATCACACGCCGATACGCTGGCAGCCCTTATAAACAGCACAACCGCAATATTGCCGATGGCATTGGAGGTGTCGTTAAAACCATAAGTGATCTGGTAAAAAATGCTCCCGAGTTTAGCTATGACGTTAAGCACATTTATGTAGATGGCGAGTACGTTATTTTGCATTCCCATGCGACACTGAAGGCCAAGCACCGTGGCAATGACGCTCAAGGTCTCAATATTGTAGATACCTGGAAGGTGGTTGACGGTAAATTAGTTGAACACTGGGATGCCGTTCAGGGCATTAGCTTCTCTATGAGGTTGTATGGCCTCATTACAGGTGGCAAAGTTCGCAATGACAATGGTGTTTTCTAAACACATACTGATAGTATTAGGTTCTGTTGACATAAGCTAATGTAAGAGGGCGTTCTCAATTCGCCATTAGAACGCCCCCAATAAGTGCTAACATAGTGACTCACTTCTTGTAGCGCCTTTGTTAGGTTAATAAAGCTCCTTTATACCGATGATAATCCAGATATAGATAGCTCTTTCCAGTCTTCTATAGCGAGCCTTTTTGGCAATCAAGCATTAAATATCCCCCTTTTTCTACTCAGCAAACCTTTTTCTTCCTCTAGCAAACAACTCTTGAGGTAACACAGATTTTACGCAAAAAACGTTATATTATAACATAACGCTTCCAAGCTAATCCTCACCTGCCAATCCACTTGAACAGGAGCTTTCTACCAATGACTCGACTACCTGTGACCGTGTTATCGGGCTTTCTTGGTGCAGGGAAGACAACCGTGCTGAGCCATATTCTTAATAACCGCCAGGGCAAGAAAGTCGCGATCATCGTTAATGATATGAGCGAGATCAACATTGACGCAGCCATGGTCAAAAATGAAGTCTCACTTAGTCACAAAGAAGAAAAGTTAGTGGAAATGAGCAATGGATGCATTTGTTGCACCTTGCGAGAAGATCTATTACTGGAAGTTAATAAACTGGCCCTAGATGGACAATTCGACTATTTAGTGATTGAGTCCACTGGTATTTCAGAACCTTTACCTGTTGCAGAAACATTTACTTTTGCAGACGAAAACGGTACCTCATTATCGGATGTAGCCAAACTGGACACGATGGTGACTGTCGTAGATGCCGTCAATTTCTTGAAAGATTACGAAGAAGCGAAATATCTAAACACAACCGATGAATCCCTGGGGGAAGACGACGAACGCAGTGTCGCTGATTTATTAGTTGATCAGGTGGAGTTTGCTGATCTGATTCTCATCAGCAAGACGGATTTGATGGAACCATCCGATATCGATCGATTAACTGCCATTCTCAAGACACTCAATACCTATGCCCGAATCATTCCAATTGCCAACGGAAAGGTCAATGTCGACGATGTGCTCAACACTGGCTTATTCAATTTTGAACGTGCACAACAAGCGCCTGGCTGGCTCAAAGAGATGCGTGGTGAGCACATTCCTGAAACAGAAGAATATGGCATAGGCAGCTTCAGTTATGTTGCCCGCCGCCCTTTTCACCCTGAAAAGTTTTACCAGTTTCTTCACAACACGCAGAAATTTGGCAAGTTGATTCGATCCAAAGGCTATTTTTGGCTGGCTTCGCGCCCAACATTCGCGGGTCAGTGGAGTCAGGCCGGCGGTATTGCTCGATATGGTTTTGCCGGAATGTTCTGGAAAGAGGTCCCGAAAGAAAATTGGCCAAAAGATGAAGAGTATCTCGCCTCAATACAGAGCAATTGGGTAGAGCCTTTTGGTGATATGCGTCAGGAGTTGGTTTTCATTGGCCAGGGTCTTGATCGTAAAACAATGACCAAAGCGCTTGAAGAGTGCTTGTTGTCAAATGATGAATTAGTAAAAGGTAAAGATTACTGGATCACACTTAACGACCCCTTTCCTGCCTGGGAAGCCAGCGCATGAATACACTTGCAATGAGTGATATGGCGATTAGCCAACCTTTAAAAACCCGTTGCGTGATCGAGGGTCATGAACCAACGATTTTATCCAATATCTATCAGGAAATTTGCAATATCGTTGTCTGGAGACGCGCACTCAATCCAGATTTACAGCAGAGCATCGATACGTTTCTCCAATCCAATGGCTGCTTTCAAACCTCAATGATCCTATCCCCTCAACACGCATTTTCCTCTATCTACCAAGCCTTGGGTGGGTCTGAGTTAATTGCCATACTGAGTGAAGATATCGCTGAATTGGTTGATATGTTTTGTTGTTTATTTGGCTTAGCCCAAGCAGGTCTCCGGTTAACTGTATTGGATAAAGCGATGTGCCCAAGATTTCACGTCGATAAAGTGCCGTGCCGTCTTGTTACAACCTACCAGGGTGCAGCAACCGAGTGGCTGCCTCACCATGCTGTTGACCACGATAAATTGGGCCATAGAAGTGAAGGAAAACCTGATAAGCAGTCGAGGCTTTTCCAAAGCCTGAATGATATTCATCAACTCAGCTATGGCGATGTGGCATTACTTAAAGGTGAACGATGGCAAGGAAATGAAGGCGCTGGCTTAGTACATCGCTCACCGGCACTGTCGCCCGGAGAACGACGCCTTTTACTAACGCTTGATTTCAGTTAATGCTAAAACTGGGTTTCTCATGAAGCTAGTGAGTGCATGAACATACGTTCTTTGACTTAACAATGAACGACTAGGCAGCCATAGCTTAATATGGCATTGTTGTTTGTCCTTTCAGGGGAGGACCAGCTACTGAGTGGTTCATCTATTTTTGCCTAAAGCTAGGCAAATCGATAGCAGGCAACTCTTTTGTTGGTGATTTTATCGTTGATCTTTAAGGCTGACGTACCCACCAAGGTGAGTACGTTTTGCACACAAGGTTTCGATCGAATGTGCCTTCAGCATGTAGCCCACGCTAGACGTACCAGGAATGTATATGAATTTAGAAGTATTAGAAAACCCGGACAAAGCATTAATAGACTTTTTAGATAGCAAGATTGATGAATTCAATTGGGCAAATTGGGAAGTTACCGAAAGGCTGCCTCTAGCGGTTCAGTTAAAAGATGATAAAGGGCTAGTACAAGCTGGTGCTTCGGCACGCTCCTTTGGTGACTGGCTATTACTGGATACATTGTGGGTATCTGATGCGTTAAGAGGCCAAAATATTGGTAGCAAAATACTCAAGGAATTAGAAACTGCCGGTAGAAACCGAGGGTGTACCCAATGCCTGCTTGATACCTTAAATTTCCAGGCTAAACCATTTTATGAAAAACATGGTTATAAGGTGAAGTGGGTTCAGGAAGGTTATCCAAAAACAGGCTGCAAGTATTTTATGGTGAAGCAGCTGTAGTGCTGACAAGGCGCTCAACACGGACAAAAACGCAATACTTCGCAGTATCATACTGTATTATTGCCCACTAATTTTGCGTTAACTGCGCTAAATATCAGCCCTACCGTTAGCAAGTCCTTAAAGTAGAGATAAAAAGTGATCGGATATATCACCCTTGGTTCAAATAATGTCGAAGCAGCTGCCTTATTTTACGATCAGGTATTTAAGGAAGTTGGAGCAAAAAGAGTTTGGGATACCTCAACCTTTGTTGCCTGGGGGAATACTGAAAATGCTTCATTCTTCGCTATCTCATCACCCTATAACAAGGAAAAAGCCACCGTTGGCAATGGCGTAATGATTTCAATAAAGGCTCCCAACCCAGAAACAGTCGATTTAACACACGCTAAAGCCATCGAACTGGGAGCCAGTAATGAAGGCAGCCCCGGGCCAAGAGAACCTAATTCATACTGTGCCTATTTTAGAGATCTTGATGGCAATAAAATCAATATTTACTGCATACCAGATTAGTATCATAACGAACTAATTTACTCAGGCTTCAATCCACTAATAAAACAGTACAGAACAAACATTTCAGTTTCGTTGCGGGTTAATTCCTCTGTATCGTTACTGTTCAAGCTACATGGAATGGCTTTGCACTTACCGCAACGCGCTGCAGAGAAAACTGAATCAACGACCAGAATATATTATTCCTGGCAGCCAAGTAGATAACGGGTGAAATTTGACCATCGAACTTATTTTAGGGCTTATTTCATTTACAACATCAGCTATCGCAGGTGTGGTCGGCTTTGGTGGCGGTATGTTGCTAATCGCGATTCTTCCTCTGTTTCTGAGCCCTGGTTTAATCGTTCCCATTCATGGTATTACTCAGCTGGCCAGTAATTCGTCCAGAACGCTGTTCTCTTTAAAGGACGTAAAGTGGTCGCTACTCCCAATGTTTCTAGTGGGTTCTTTAATCGGAGTATTACTTTTCGGTTATATTTTATCCCAAGTGCCTACAGATTATGTACCATTTGGAATCGGTGCCTATATTTTACTTAACCTATGGAGCCAGCATTTCTCAACGTTCATTAGCCGATATGAGAATTACTATCTGATCGGTTTATTGCAAACCGGCCTTGGCCTGATTGTTGGTGCCACAGGCCCGTTGTCGCTTTCTATTTTAACGAAAGAACTCCAGTCAAAAGATGAAATCATTGCCACAAGCTCACTGTTTATGACAATTAGTCACCTGGCCAAGATACCCGTATTTGCCGTTATTACATCAGCACTGTTTGCAAACATGAACTTGCTGCTATTTATGGTATTTGGTTCAATTCTTGGCTCTTTCGCGGGAACAAAACTGAGGCTAGCAGCAAACAATGAAAAAATTATTTGGGTGATCAAACTGTTACTCACTTTACTGGCAATAAGAATGATCGCTACCTCATTACTGTAACAAAGCAGTTAAGAAAGGCACAGAAGCCTCAATGAAGCATTATGTATTTTGGATACCGTTTGATGTATATCAAAGAAAAACCACAGGTAGATTGAAATGATACTCAAATAACACAAGCTGTAGAAATCGTCCAATAAACCAGAAACAGCTATGGACGAAAGTGAGATAACCTGACCTGAGGAACCAAAAGTCCGGTAGTAAAAAAATACCCCAGATGCTTTGGTAATGTTGAAATTAGTCGAAATATAACAGGCACAGGCAGCAAAAACCCAGGGTGTTTATTACTGTTTATAGCTTGATTGGTTGCATTTAACACCCTAGCACATCTATTCCAATTAATTGAAAGATAAAGAAATATTCGATGTTTTTATATTCGGGAAGTACATAAAGTACACTGTTAAAAAGCTGGAATGAAGTACTGGGTTGTTTTAATTATATTCTAATAAAAGGAAACGCTAATGGCAGACCAAAAAATGAATTCCCAGCCTGGCCATGTGCATGGCGAAGGGTGTGGACATACCGCAATAAAACATAATGGTCATATTGATTACATCGATAATGGTCATCTCCACCACCCCCATCATGACCACAATGAACAGCATGTCATTGAAGTGACTGATAAAAATCCAGATGAATGTCACCCGGTTCATAACTGTGCCAACTCAGGGCACGAGCATGGCCCTGGCTGTGGGCATGAACTGGTTCCACACGGAGACCATTTGGACTATCTGGTAGATGGACGTTTACACCATGTACATGATGGCCACTGTGATGACCACGGGCCAGTAGACGTTGTTTAACCCATTTACCCAAACAGTTATTTTTAATAAAATAACATTAAGTGTTTCAGGTGAAGTCCCAGGCTCACCTAAATGCTAGGTTTCAGCAAACAAAAATTCATTAAAATCCATGCTATTCTTTATTTCTTCTGAAAATCATAAATAACCCTTATTTTTTTAATATCAGGAGGAATCATGCCAGCCCCAAAAGTCATAGTAAGCGCTTGTTTAATTGGAAAAAAATGTCGATTTGATGGCTGTTCATGTGCTGATAGTAATTTAATCAATGACCTGGAAAAAATTGAAATAATCCCAGTGTGCCCTGAAGAGATAGGTGGCTTGGAAACACCAAGACCAAGAGCCCGTATTGTCGGGAAGAATGGCTTAGCTGATGGCTCTGATGTCTTGAGTGGTGAAGCCAGGGTACTGACTTATGAAGGTAAAGATGTTACTAAAGAGTACTTAAGAGGTGGAGAAAAATCACTTGCAATAGCACAGTCAACTGGAGTTAATCTGGCAATACTGAAAAGCAATAGTCCATCATGTGGTTGTGGAAATATATTTACTGAGGACTTCAAGCAACTTAAAGAGGGTAATGGAACAACAACGGCTATTTTTAAGAAGGCTGGAATAAACGTTGTTAATGAAAATAATTATCATAAAGCATTAGATAACCAAAAAAATTTGTAACCAACATCAGATATAATAAATCCTGTTATTAATAATAAGATATTTTCTCAGTATATTCAGACTAAAGCTGACCTATAATGCGTTCTTGAGAGGTTGAAAGAGAGTATTCTCATGAAAAAACGACATCAATATAAAATCACTATTGAGCACACTGCAACTCCCAATGGGGAATCAACGGATAACGGGAAGGTTGAATTTGAAATCGCAAATCATGATGAAATTCTTGGCATTATTGAAAAATTAAAACAAAGACCTGATATTGATTCCAGCGCAGCAGCACCTTTGGGATTAGGAATAAAGCTTTTTGGAGGGGTCATGCTAGAGGATAAAAAAAATCCTGTTTTTTCCGACATTCGCCCTCACTTTTCTGATTTTATGAAAAAATTCAAGCAGGGGTTCGAAGATAAGCCATAGCAACCCATAGTGTCGATGCTCACTTTATTCGTGTCATCAAGCCGCTTAAATCCTTGAGATAGCATGCAACCAACTTCAGATTTAAGAACGACAGCGCTTCGGACGGACCTCCTTGAACAACAGTATGTTTGTAATACGAAATGGTGCGTCGTGACAGGGGCTCCAAGTTCGGGAAAAACATCTGTACTGGAAACATTGGAAAGAAAGAATTTTCGGAGGCATCCTGAAGTCGCTAGAACCTATATTGAGAAGCAGCAGTCTCAAGGCCGTGGATTGGCTGATATTCGGTCAGATGAAGCATTGTTTCAACGTACTCTGATTGACACCAAGCTTCAAATGGAGGCTGATACACCCTCATCAGAGTTAGTCTTCTTTGACCGTGGAATGCCTGACAGCATAACCTACTATCGCATTGCCGGGCTTGACCCCAATGAAGCGCTTGCCAATTGTTTTCGGTTTCGGTACAGCGCTGTCTTTATTTTTGATTGCCTTCCGTTAGTCTGCGATCACACCCGTACAGAAGGCGACCAAAAGATAAAATTTCTTGATTTGTGGCTTGAGCAAGACTACAAGGCTCTTGGCTACACGGTAACTCGAGTACCCGTCATGTCGATAGCTAATCGCGTGGAGTTTATTCTAGATAAACTGCAAGCCCAGGGAGTCTTATAATAATTGGGCTGATTGAAGAAATCACCAGATATAAATGAGACATCATTTCAGAACCATTAAAAATAGCAATTACACATCTGACCTTTAACACTCTGCAAAAAACTCACTAAGTAGTCACGCAACTGCTAACAGATAAAAATAACTGTACGTCCGTATTTATAAAAAACATCTCCATTCCAATTTGGTTATACTCATTGCCAAACACCATTAATCTCGCTGTTGTCACGATGAAAACTGTTGATCCAGTAACCGATGTCGCAGTCATAAAAACATTGAGAGAAGCTCTCCGGCACGGGCCATATCCTTACCTAAGGGAAAGGGCTCATGCTGTTTTACTCAGTATACGTGGTTATTCTATGAGCGAGATTGCTGCAATATTTGAAGTTCGATATCAGACAGTATCTGACTGGATTGATGCCTGGGATGATTATGGCCTTCGCGGTCTGTACAAAAAACATGAGGGTGGTAAACCACCTATCTATACTGACCAGGAAGCACAACGCATTAGAGAGATTGTCTCCGAGGAACCTCGCAGGCTGGCTTATGTTCAAACAAAGATTGCAGAGGAAACCGGGAAGACTGCCTCAAAACAAACTTTGTCGAGACTTTTAAAAAAAGCTGGGACTTGTTTATAAGCGGTTTCGTAAGGCTTGCAGTCATAAGCGCAACGAGGAGCAGTTCAGGTGTTGCCAGTCTGCCTTGAAAGAGGCTCAAAATGCTGAGGATAAAGGGCTTGTCAATCTGTTTTACTTTGATGAATCTGGTTTTAGCCAAGAGCCTTGTGTCCCCTACGGCTGGCAAGAAAAAGGCTCACAGCTAGAAATACCCTCTGTAAAAAGCAAGCGTATCAATGTGCTGGGGTTTATGAATCGTGCCAATGACCTTTTCTACTACCCAGTAACAGGTTGTGTTAACAGCGAAACGGTTATCAGTGTCTTTGATGATTTTGCCACCAGGATGGAAGATCCCAAGTACAGTTCTAATGATCGCTATACCATCGTCATGGTGGATAATGCCAGCATTCATACCAGCAAACTTTTCAGAGAAAGAGTAATAGACTGGGCGATTGAGAAAAAGCTTTTAGTCTGTTTTTTACCAACCTATTCACCTGAGCTAAACCTGATAGAAATATTGTGGAGAAAAGTGAAATATGAATGGCTGAACTTACTGGCAATAATGAACTTCAAGGAATTTGAGCAAGAGGTCAAACGTGTATTTGATCTATTTGGTCAAGAATATCTGATTTCGTTTGAGTGACTACTTATTGTTGAATACAAATAAATTTTTTCTCTACAGCTCACCTAAATCATTTTTTTTTAGATTTTATATAAGCAACATAGACAAATACTATGGAAAAATTAATATCCTGTATAACAGAACTCGAACAACTAAAAACCGTTGAACGGGGAACAAATGTTGGAGACAGAAAAGAAAGCACTGCAGAACATACATGGAGTTGCATGCTCATTGGTAACTATTCAGCCTCCTCAGATTAATCTGGATTTTTCGCGAATTTATGTCATTTTGATATAAACCCTTTTCCAGAAGTTTTCATGACTCAGTTTACTCCCGAAACACAGGCCATTATCTTGCTTCTCGCTGCTGTAGGTGAGCTGGAGTCGAAGGTTTTGAGTCTTGAGGATGAAAACAAGGAGCTTGCTGATAAGCTCAAGATGAATAGTCGTAATAGCAGCAAGCCACCGTCTACAGATGGTTACAATAAGCCCTCATCATCCAAAAACTCAAATGCTGACAGTGAGAATGAGGAAAATCCTGAGTGTGATAGAGAAGATTACAAACCCAATCCCAAAAGCCTGAGGCAAAAGTCAAATAACAGGCCCGGTGGTCAACACGGTCATAAAGGCTCTACGCTGGAGCAAACTGAGGAACCAGACCATATCCGGCATCACTCGGTTAAAAACTGCGTACTTTGCCATCAGTCGCTTCTTTCTATCAAAGTAACCGACGTTGTTGAACGTCAGGTATTTGATCCAGGACGTTTTGGCCGTTTCGAAGTAACGGCGCATGTGGCTGAAGTCAAAGAATGCCCATGCGGACATGCTAATCAAGCATGCTTTCCTAAGGGTGTTGACTCGTATGTGCAGTATGGTCCGGTCACTCAAGCACTGGCTGTTTATCTGTATCAATACCAGTTAATGCCGTACAAGCGCATTTCACAATTCTTTTTCGATATTTTTGGTCTTGAAGTTAGTCCCGGTTCAATCTGTACTTTTCAGGCAAATGCCTACGACCGTCTGGCTAGCACAGAGGCAGCAATTGCTAACGCCTTAAAAAAAGTGCCAGTTGCAGGTGCTGACGAAACAGGCATGAGAGTGAAGGGCTCTTTATGGTGGCTGCATGTCGTTCGTTCCGAGGAGTGGACATACTACCACCTTGACCCCAGTAAAGGTCATGAAGCTATTGAGGCAATGGGAGTGTTACTGGTATTTGCCGGTATACTTGTGCATGACCATTATAAAGTCTACTTTCGCTACGCAGCCATCCATGTGCTCTGTAACGCCCATCACTTAAGGGAGTTGCAGGGGGTTGTTGACAGAGATTGCAATTATCTTGCAGCCCGGCTTCAACGCTTGTTAAGGCTGGCTTGCCATCTTAGGAAAGGGTTCAAAAAGCTTGGCATGAAGGCTATGCCGGAAATTATCCGCAAGCGTATCGACTCGCTTTTCGAGCGTACTGCTAAAAAAGCACAGCTCGAAGAAGCCGAGTACATGGAGCGACGACGTCAACGCCTTGGAGAGGATAAAGTCAGAAACACCAAAGCCTTTAACCTCTTCAAGCGACTGGTGGAGTTTAAAGAAGAAACCTTGAGATTCATGACTGATTTTGACATCCCCTTCGATAATAACGGCAGTGAGCAGGATGTTCGCAACGGCAAGGTAAAGCAGAAAATATCTGGCTGTTTCAGAAGTGAAAAAGGGGCTAAATGGTACTGCCGGATACGGAGTTATGTTTCATCGGCGAGAAAGCAGGGTGAGAATGTTTTCGAAGCCCTGCTTATAGCTATGAAGAATTACGACAACCTTCCTTTACTGGGTGCTGAATAGTTACGCTCATTGCTGACATTATTATTGACTACCTTGATGAACCACTAGAGCGGTCAAAAGTGCTTGAGTATCTGCTTTATCACGACCTTGTTGAAGTCTATGCAGGTGATGCCAAATTTAATAATCCTGCTGAAATGGCTACTAAAAATGACAAAGAAGCCGCTTCATTAAAGCAAATCCTCACCATCTTGCCGAACCCGAAGCGATACAAAAGATTGATTGATGAGTACGAAAGCAGGCAGTCCCGAGAGGCTCAACTAGCCAAAGCGATAGATTGCCTTGATGCCTGTGTAAGAAACTTGAATGATGACAAAAAAACCAACAAGGACGGTTTTACTGAGGACTTAATACGGGACAAATATCTACCTCACGTCTCAAAATTTCAATTCACACTGGAATTATTTGAAATACTTATGACTAAACTCAAACAACAAAAAAAACTCTAACAACATGACGAGTATATTCAGCCAGTACAAACAGCTACTGAGGCATTATACAAGCCCCCTATTTCTATGACTAAAAATGGTACAGAAAAACTGCACATAACAAGAAAATATTGCGCTAAGCTCTCCACTGTAGCGAGCAGTCAGGAGATAAAATGGCTGAGTCAAGTTTGGATTCCCTCATTTACGTGTCATCTGCTGTAAAGAGTTTGACACTTGATGAAATCTTGTATCTATTAAACCGGGCTCGAGAGCGAAATGCAGAATATGATATTACCGGTGTGCTACTGCATAATGATGGCAACTTTATGCAATATCTCGAAGGCCCTAAAGGCAATCTTGACATTATTTATAAAATTATTCAGGAAGATGATAAACACAGAGGCATCATTCTGATATCTCGGGAGCCTATAGAGGAACGCCAGTTTGGTGACTGGTCAATGGCTTTTCAAACCCAATCGCTTGAAGGTTATGTCAGCTCACCGAGCGAAAGATACCTGGCGCAAATGATACTTCAGCTCCCCGATGACAAACCAAGTTTGGCTCAAATTGTGCTTAATGGCTTTTGGAGTCGGTTTCCTCCCTAGCTTAGGTAAAGCATCAACTTAATAATCAGGCTAAAATCCTTCACACTGGTTATTCTAAAAGCCAAATCAGCTGGAAAATTGAATCACAACCAGCTCTTATATAGAAATGTATGCCTATACTGAACGTTTAAATGTCTTTGTTATTATCAATGCGAAATACATTTGGTCAATCATTTAAACTTCCATCCGGTTTAGACCATTTAATCTATGTGTGTGCAAACCTTAAAGAGGGCATGGATGAAATCGAACACTTACTTGGAATAAGACCTGTTTTCGGAGGGCAGCACCCTCAATATGGTACACATAATGGGCTATTATCACTTGGGGAGAGCACATATCTCGAAATAATTGCCCATGACCCAACACTTCCATTGCCCAAGCGAGGGGCATTTGTCGATATAGCTACAACTGCAAGGTCACATCTTGCCACATGGGCCTATCGCACCGAAGATATTCAAACCGCTGCACAATCCATACATGACGCCGGTATAGCCATTGGTGATATTGAAGCAGGAAAACGTGAGCAATCCGATGGAAGCACACTTAAGTGGCACTTAACAGATCCTTACGTCATGCTCATAGAAGGCGCAATTCCTTTTCTTATCAGCTGGGGTTCTACAACGCACCCGGCAAGCATTGCACCATCAGGTGGACAACTCGTTGACTTTTGGATCGAACATCCAGAACCGATAAACATTCAGCAGGTATTGTCCGCTTTCAAGATTGACGTAAAAGTAGTTTATGGTGAGAAATATCGATTAAATACGACAATCAGGTGCAAAGATAGACTGGTAACTCTTCAATAGATTTATTTCACCCCTAACTCATTTGAGTGCTAAATTCTATGCATTAGTGATATACCACTCAAACCTTCGAGCTAGAATACAGCAATACAAATGCATATCAAGCTCCTCCTAAAGACTACAAATAAAGTTTCAACAGAAAAAAGCATCCTGATTATTTTTAATAGTGAGATGACAATAATATGCCGATTGCCGCAGTAAATAATATCCATCTTTATTATGAAATTTATGGCAGTGGCCCTGCCCTGATGCTAATTGCAGGCTTGGGCAGTGACTCCCAGAGCTGGCTGCCCATTATTGATGAGCTTTCCCAACACTTTATGCTGATTCTTCCCGATAATCGGGGCAGTGGCAGAACAATACCCCAGGAGATTGAAACCAGTATTCAGCTGACAAGTGACGACTGCATGGCATTGTTGTCTGAGCTGGGTATTCAATCCGCTGCTCTTCTGGGTCATTCGATGGGTGGCTTTATCGCACTGGATTGTGCTATTCGTTACCCTCAGCAGGTATCTCAACTGATTCTGGCAGGCACATCGGCCTTTAACTCAGCAAGAAACAATTACTTACTCAAAGAGTTTAACTCTTATCTTCAGTTCGGGATGAGCCCAGAACAATGGTTTCGGAGTCTGTTTTACTGGCTTTTCTCACCCCGTTTTTTTGAAGACCCGAATGTTGTAAAAGAAGCCATACGCCTGGCTGTTGATTACCCTCACCCCCAAAGTAACACGGCTTATAGCAACCAGGTGGCTGCGATCGAGGCTTTTAACTGCCAAAATGAGTTATCCTCTATTAGGATGGAAACACTGATTATACATGGTAGAGACGATTTACTATTTCCACCTGAAGAAAGCATCAGCATTCTACAGACGATTCCTAACAGCAGCATTGCACTGATTGAGGGAGCTGCCCATTCGATTCATATGGAAAATCCCGACGAGTTTAATAAAGACGTGCTGAGATTTCTCCACCAGATAAAAGTTCAGAAAACTTGATCGCTCTAGGTGCTGTTGACATATGAAGTTATTATACCGAGAAGCGAAAGAAACAGATTTACCAGACCTTATTGAAATGCTTGCCGATGATACATTAGGCAAAAAGCGAGAAGATACGTCACGACCAATAAATCAGCGGTATATTAAAACCTTATCCTATATTATTGACGATCCAAATAATGAACTGATTGTGGTTGAGTATGAAAATCAACTCGCAGGCATGCTTCAATTAACCTTTATTCCCTATTTAAGTCATATGGGTTCCTGGCGATGCTTAATCGAGAGTGTTAGAGTCCAAGGTAACTATAGAGGCAGGGGGCTAGGTTCAAAAATATTTGAATGGGCTATTCAACGAGCCAAAGATAAACACTGCAATATCTTACAACTCACTTCAGATAAGAAGCGCCCGGAAGCAATACGATTTTATGAAAACCTTGGCTTTGTTCCCTCCCATGAGGGGCTGAAGTTAAAACTTTAGCTATGAAATTAGTAAATAATTAGCCCGAGTCCATCTTTTCAAAGCTTCTCAAAATGCTAGAGGACTTTATCAATTAATCATAAGACCATTCTTTGATTCTTGTAGACTTAAGCTTGCAAGTTTACAAGAATAAAACCTGGCTCATCGACCTTT
Organism: Endozoicomonadaceae bacterium; assembly: GCA_965224475.1. Lineage (GTDB taxonomy): Bacteria > Pseudomonadota > Gammaproteobacteria > Pseudomonadales > Endozoicomonadaceae > Endonucleibacter. The sequence continues at coordinate 64,369 of CBDCZK010000019.1, forward strand.
CGTTTATCCAAACGATCAGTACTTCTCACTCACGCCCCTCACAAAAACATTACACTTCAAACAATAACAAGAAACGACAGCCTTAACCCTGTCCAAAAAAAATACCATTTATGAGCAATATAAAGAACTATTTACCAATTAGCTTTGAACTCTAATAATTTGATGTATAAGCTATAGTGCGGTTTACCTGATAACGGTATAACGATGTTTCCATAGGTCAGGAGTTACTTACTGTATGTCTCAACTAGCGTCCACGGCGTCGCTTCCCTATAAAATCAACCCTCCCGTCTTTTTTGGTTCTGCATTATTGATATTTATGCTTGTCGCTTATGCAGCAGCCTTCCCAGAAGATGCAGGCCAACGCTTTAGCCATTTACAACAGGCTATCATGGCCAATGCCAGCTGGTTTTATGTCGCGGTGGTTGCCATTATCCTGGTTTGCGTTGCATTTCTGGGGCTTTCTCGTTACGGCGATATCAAGCTGGGCCCGGATCATGCTGAACCAGACTTCAGTTTTGCATCCTGGTTTGCAATGCTGTTCTCTGCTGGCATGGGTATTGGTTTGATTTTTTTCGGGGTCAGTGAACCCGTTATGCACTTTCTTTCGCCACCTGTAGGCCAGCCTGGAACAATGGAAACAGCCAAGGAGGCGATGAAAATCACCTTTTTTCACTGGGGATTTCATGCCTGGGCCATTTATGCCATCGTCGCCTTGATCCTTGCTTTTTTTGGCTACCGGCGCGGTCTACCACTAACCTTAAGATCTGCCCTTTACCCACTAATCGGCGACCGGATTTATGGTTGGGCGGGTCATGCCATTGATATTTTTGCCATTCTCAGCACGGTATTTGGCGTGGCTACAGCCATGGGATATGGCGTTTTACAGGTTAATTCCGGTTTAAATTATCTATTTGATATTCAGGTCAGCACTGAAAACCAAGTTATTCTGATTATAGCTATCACCGCTCTGGCTACCTTTTCTGTCGCAACAGGTCTGGAAAAAGGTATCAGACGGCTTTCCGAAGCTAATTTAACTCTGGCAGTGCTGCTTTTGCTAATGGTCGTGACCCTCGGTCCAACAGTGCTGCTCTTTCAAACACTGGTTGAAAACACTGGTAGTTATCTAGCCGATATTGTTAATAAGACATTCAACCTCTATGCCTATGAACATACTGACTGGCTTGGAGGCTGGACTCTTTTTTATTGGGCATGGTGGATATCTTGCGCTCCCTTTGTTGGCATGTTTATCGCGCGTATATCCCGCGGACGAACAATCAGAGAGTTTGTTACGGGGGTCTTATTTGTGCCTGTTGGCCTGACATTTATCTGGATGACGGTGTGTGGCAATACCGCCATTGACTTGATTGCCAATCAGGGCGCCACCGAACTTGGAGCAATTGTACAGCAAGATGTTTCCCTTGCCCTGTTCAAGTTTTTGGAATATTTCCCCTTTTCCAGTGCATTATCATTTCTTGCCGTATTAATGATTGTGATATTTTTTGTCACATCAGCCGATTCTGGCGCAATGGTGATCGATATTCTGGCATCAGGAGGGGCTCGAAAACCACCGGTCTGGCAGAGAATTTTCTGGTCCGGCATGATTGGGACTGTTGCCATGGTTCTTCTTTTAGCTGGCGGGCTAAAAGCACTGCAAACAGCAACAATCGCAACCGCCCTGCCTTTTTCAGTGATACTGCTAGGATCAACATACGGCATGCTAAAAGAGCTTGCTATTGATGTCGCTAAAAAGGAAAGTCTTGCCCAAACCAACCTGACACCCAAGGTTGGCAAGAAAACCATTCCCTGGCAAAACCGTCTGAAAAATATGGTGCATTTCCCTCGCCGTTACCATGTTAACCGGTTTATGGAGACGACCGTATTACCTGCAATGGAGTCTGTGGTTGAAGAACTAGAATTCCGGGGCGTTGAAAGTAAATTTCATTTTGATACGGCAAATGGTTCACCAAGCCTGAAGATCTATCACGGTGACGAGCATGATTTTCTTTATCAGGTTTCACCCAGAGCTTACTTGCAGCCCAGCTTTATGCTCGACGACGACGATGATGATGAACGGAAATATTTCCGGGCTGAAGTCTTTCTTCGGGAGGGAGGGCAAGATTACGATATTATGGGCTGGACAAATGACCAGGTTATTGGCGACATTATTGACCAATATGAAAAGCATATGCATTTTCTACACAAGGTCCGTTAATCGCCGACAAGCTCACAGACTATAATTTATATAAAGTCCATTGCACCTTGAGCAAGTGAGGAGGTGCAGTGGGTATAAACAAACTTAGTCTGCCAACAATTTCTTAAATGATGGCAGCTTATGAAGGGTTTTAAAAGCCGTTTCCGAAGCTATCTCATCCTTTAGTGCTGATGACTTTAAAATCGCTGTTTCAATATCTTGAACAGCCTCCTCCAACTGATCCAGCGCTGCTTCAGCACAGGCCTTTTGCCAATAAGCCAGAGCATACTCTTGATCATGTTCTATGGCTTGATTAGTCAGTGATAAAGCCCAGCGTGCTTCCCCAAGATCAAGAAGCGAGTCCGCTTTATAGGTCAGTGCTTCCACATCCTCTGGATTAATCTCAAGAATTTGATCATAGATATTAATTTGCTCATGCAAATTATTTTCCAGCCCTGCTCTCATCCACAATGAATGCACTTGATTCGTTTGAGTAATTTTCTCCTGGGCTGATATAATCTGCTCTGAACGGACAACCAATTTCCTTTCTAGCGTATTAAGCCTTTCTTCATACTCCTGGGTCATTTGGGTAACCTGGCTTTCTACTTGCCCCTTAATGGTTTCACGCACTTCACGCAAAGAACGCCAACCCAAAAGCACTAAAATGGATGCCGCACCAGTGATGATAAAAAAGATATTATTAACGGTATCTGTTGTATAACGAACGGATCTATCCGAGGCGTCCAACCTGGCTTCAGCCACTTTTGTTATCATCTCTGAACGCATCATTTGCTGATCTTGTCGCAGAAGTTTCAGCTCATCCAGGATATATCGCTCAATAAAAGGCTTATATAAAGGCTCATCAAGAGCCTCAGATGGCAAAGATGACTCAGCTCTTAGCTGAGTTGCTATTAGAAGACCAAAAACTAAAATTACTTTTAGTGTAGGTAAATTGTAAAACATTGACCCTCTTATTATGCTGGGCGTTATTATTATTTTACTTGGATCTATATTACAGGCTCTTCCTACACTAACGCTTCATATGAAAAAAGGTCAATCATCAAGCTTATCTGAAATATTTTTTTTAGATTTGGGCTACACACCGTCACAGGAAAAAAAGCGCTTTGGCAATACGGCTCTTTTTCCCACTCAGGATGCTGCTGTAGAATCATATCAAGACTTATTTTTTTGCCTCGTCAGTAAAATCTGTGGGTCATTTGCGGCTCAGGTAGCTTACCCAGTGCGTGATATAAAGCTATTTCCGCGCACTTGTAGGTTCTAAAACCGTAAGCTTTTCTCGTAGTCACTTTTACCTTGGTGTTTAAGCCTTCGACGATTCCGCTAGAATAAGCCTTTTTTGCCTTAAACCAGTTCAAGATTAAGGGCTGGTGCCGTCGAACCGTTTTGGCTACTTTCTTCAAGGGTTCTATTTTTGACCGCATCACTCTTGTACACCAACGATCCAGATATTTCCCTGCCCAGAAGGGAGAAACGTATTCCCAGAACGTCTGAAACTCTTCTTTGAGCAGATAAGCCCGAACACTCTTCAAGTTGTATTGCAAAACCGTACTCAGCTTTATCTCTTCTTTTTCCGTCAGGTTCTCCTTACGTTTGAGCAAACACCAACGGGCCTTTTTCAGTACTGGTTCATAACCATCAGCCTGAAGCTGCTTGTGTTCAGAGGCCCTGACTTCATCAATCGCTTTATTCAACATGGCGACAATGTGAAAACGATCAAGTATGTGCAACGCTTGGCTGGCAAACTCTGCAATGGCTTTCAGGTACGGCTTCCACATGTCAGAGCAAACATACTCCAGCCGCTGGTTTCTTTCTGAGCCAAAGAACAGAAAGAAACGGCGAATAGTCACTTCAGTGCGGTCTTCTCCAACCCATAATAGCCGGGTCAGTCCCCGGTCAATCTGGTAAATCACTGTCAGGTATTTATGACCAATTTGATAAGCGACCTCATCGACGCCAATCGCCTTTATGTTATCCATGGACCGATGAGCCTTACCCCACTTAACCACATACTCAACCGCCTGAAATACTTTTTCCCATGATGTATGAAAAGTAAAAGCCACTTCTTTCCAAGAAAGCTTTCTGGCCCAAAATGCCAAAAACTGCATATAGGCTGTGGTGAGTTCCTTTTTACCTTCTGCCCATGGAACCTGTTCAACCTTCACACCGCAAGTCTTACAGTTAACCCGGCGCATTCTGTAGAGAAGGAAGACTCTAATACCCCATAATGGGATAAACTCAAAACGACGCTCTTTCAGGTGGTCGTAGCCAGCCGCTGGTTTTTGGCAACCTGAGCACAGCGCATGACCATTCTGACGCGGAACGATAGTGACATTGAATACCTCAGCACCTTGATAGTGGGCCAGCTTTACCTCTTGATAAACAAATGACTTGAGTTTGTGGACTTTATTGAGGATAGTTTTAATCAGCATCAGCGGTCGCTTTTGTTGTTTTTCTGTCCTTCAACAAAAAACTATCAAAAGTTGGCTGCTGGTGCATTTACTCCAAAATCACTCATTTTTACCCACAGTTATCCCTGAAGAGCCATTTTTTTGCGATCATAAAAAAATATTGGTTTTTGAAACCGACTTTCATTATCAATATTTTCAGAAGAAACCAGCGCCTTGCCACCAGTCTTAAAGTATTGAACTAACCATTTAAAATGACCGCCCTGTTCATCCGCAGTGAAGACCCCATAGTCGATTTGTTGCATCTGTAATTCAACTTTCTTCCCTAACAGATACAGAACAACCGAGCGAACGGCATCAGGCCTAACATCATTTTTGTCCTGAGCAACAGCAAGAACAGAAATCAGCATAAGAAGGATTAAGGCAATTCGAGACATACATATCATGTTGGCTGGTGTAACTGGCTAATACCAATTTTCGCTTGCCTTAGCCACAGTACACTTAAGAACAGGATAAAATCAGTATTATCGTTTTATCAAGAATGGCTAAATCTAGCAAAAAATAAGCATTGAATTCAAATAGTTTGATATCAAATTATTATCCAGAAAAGGCCAGCTTTTCAAAGGCTAAAGCTAGCAAAATAACAAGCTCTCTTATTGCGATTCTATTGACACTATCACGTACATTTATGGAATTGAAGCAACCGTATCCAGAACAGGAGCCGCATCAATACTTTCCGCATCCATCATATTAGCGACACGCTGAAGCGAGGACAATAATTGGGTTTTCTCCCAGTCACTGAGAGATTCGAAGCGGTGAATGAATTTATCATGTAATAACTTTGGTGCACTGAGCAGCACATCCCGACCTGCTGCTGTCAATTTAGCATTAACAATCCGCTTATCCTCGATACTACGAACCCTGTCAACCAAGCCACGACTCTCCAGACGATTCAGGATAGTGGTTACTGTTGCCTGGCTTAACGAGACATCACTGGAAATACGCTTAACAGTGACATCCCCGAGACTCTCTATAGCCCTCAGCACCATAACCTGTGGTGTTGTCAAACCGCACTCCTTAATCATACGTTTGGAATGCAAGTCAGTGGCTCGAATGATTCGCCTTAACGAAACCAGCACATCATTCATGTAGCATGTTTCTGCCATATCAGTGTTCTTCAGCTGTGACTCCTACAATAGCGGCATTTGTGCCACACCATAGCCTAGAGTGCAAACAAACTTTGATATCTAATAATTTGAAATGTAATAATTACGCGCCTCGCACTGACACTTATCATTCGCTTCTAACAAGCTGTAGGCGGTTAACATGTCTCAATCTGAGCCCACCAAAAGGGCCCGTCATAAAATTAATCCACCCGTCTTCTGGGGCTCAGCATTACTAATCTTTTTGCTGGTCAGTTATACCGCTTTTTTTCCAAGTGATGCTGGCCTTTATTTTGGGCAAATGCAGGCCAGTATCACCACTAATGCCAGCTGGTTTTATATCACCACAGTTGCATTAATAATGATTTGCGTGACCTTTCTTGGCCTGTCTCGATACGGTGATATCAAACTAGGTCCAGACCATGCCGAGCCCGACTTTAGCTTTGGCTCATGGTTTGCCATGCTCTTTTCTGCAGGCATGGGTGTTGGCCTACTTTACTTTGGCGTATCTGAGCCAGTTATGCATTTTTTATCACCGCCGATTGGTGATGCAGGCTCTATGTTTGCTGCCAAGGAGGCAATGAAAATCACCTTTTTCCACTGGGGTCTTCATGCCTGGGCTATTTACGCCATCGTAGCATTAATTCTTGCCTTTTTTGGCTATCGACACGGGTTACCATTAACACTTCGCTCAGCGTTGTACCCAATTATTGGTGACAAAATCCATGGTCCTATTGGACATGCTGTCGATATATTTGCCATTCTGGGTACTGTCTCAGGTGTAGCCACAGGCTTGGGACTGGGTGCATCACAAATCAGCGCCGGTCTGGATTACTTGTTCGGCATCCCGGTTACGCCAGTTAACCAGATTATTCTTATTGTTGCCATAACAGCTCTGGCAACGCTATCCGTGGCCACAGGACTAGACAAGGGAATCCGCCGACTATCCGAGGCCAACCTCATTCTTGCCCTGATTCTTATGGTGATGATTGTTTGCCTGGGACCCACTGTCCTGCTTTTTCAGATGGTAGTACAGAATACCGGCAGCTATCTATCCGATATTGTCTATAAAACTTTCAATCTTTATGCCTATGAACCCACAGACTGGATTGGTGGCTGGACACTATTTTACTGGGCATTCTGGTTATCCTGGTCTCCTTTTGTCGGTATGTTTATTGCCCGTATATCAAAGGGAAGAACAATTCGAGAGTTTATTACCGGCGTTCTCTTTGTGCCAACAGGGCTCACCTTTATCTGGATGACTGTATTTGGTAACACCGCAATAGATCAGATAATGAATCATGGGGTTACAGAACTCGGTACAGTGATTCAGCAGGATGTATCATTAGCACTATTTAAATTTCTGGAGTTTTTTCCCTTTTCTGATGTTCTATCATTTGTTGCTGTTTTAATGCTGGTTGTCTTTTTCGTTACATCCTCTGATTCCAGCGCCATGGTGATCGATATGCTTGCCTCGGGCGGTGACAGCAAGGCACCCGTCTGGCAACGGGTATTCTGGTCCTGTGTCATCGGTGCAGTAGCGCTAACCCTGATGCTGGCTGGAGGATTACAGGCTCTACAGGCAGCAACAATAGCCAGTGCCTTGCCTTTTTCCATCATACTTTTGTTCTCTACTTATGGACTACTCAAGGCGCTGAATATTGATGCAACTAAAAAAGAGAGTCTTGCCCAGACAACATTAACCCCAAAAGTTGGCCAGAAACCCATTCCATGGGAAAAGCGCCTGCAAAATCTGGTTCAATTTCCAAGGCGAGCTCATGTTAACCGCTTTGTAAAACAAACCGTACTACCAGCTATGGAATCGGTTAGCGATGAGTTAAAAAAGCGAGGTGTCGAAAGCGCCATTCAATTCAACGAAGAAAAGAATATGCCAAGCTTGATGATGCTTCATGGAGAAGAAATTGACTTTCTTTATGAAATCCACCCTCGCCCTTACCTTCAGCCTAGTTTTATGCTGGATGAAGACGATGAAGAAGAGCGAAAGTACTTCCGGGCTGAAGTTTTTCTCCGGGAGGGGGGGCAGGACTATGACATTATGGGCTGGACCAAAGATCAGGTGATTGGTGACATTATTGACCAATACGAGAAACATATGCACTTTTTGCATATGGTAAGATAAAGCACCACCCAAGCTTTTTTAATCCCTATTCCTGCTCTTCAATGCAGGAATAGGTCTCACAGAAATTAAATATCTCCTGGATCTTTTGACATGAGATTACGTGTATACCAACAGCGATAATATGATGTGCTCAATATGAATCGATAATAATATAATCTGAATCCCACTCATCCCAATAGTAATCATCCATGGGCATATCATAATAGATGACTTCAGTGTATCCCTGTCCGGCACTGGCACTACTCAATAAGTCGATACAGGTATCACGACTCATATCCCTTCTTTTCATTTCATCCTTTGCTATTCGCCAGGTACTATCAAAATTATAATACTCACAGACACTGAGATCAGAGAGGTTTGCCATTTCTGACCTGCTGATCCAGGGGCTGGAAAATGCTGAAACTGAAAAAACTGAAATCAGTGTTAAAACTAGAATAAGCCGAACAGCTTTCATTCAACTTCTCCTTCATCCTTTATGTACTCAAGAATATCCCCTGGCTGGCAGTTCAGGTGATGGCAGATGCTATTAAGGGTTGAAAAGCGAATAGCTTTCGCCTTTCCTGTTTTTAATATTGAGAGATTAGCTTCAGAAATACCCACACGTTCTGCCAACTCTTTGGAACGCATTTTTCGTTTCGCTAACATCACATCAACATTGACGATAATTGCCATAAGAGATCAACTTCCTTTATATCGTCATTTGGTTTTCTTCATTAATCTCAAAGGCTGCTTCCATTAAATAGCTAAGTAACAGCACAATGGCGCCTATAAAAAGCAGATTGAGGTCTCTATCATAAAAATCTACAAAAATAGACCAATCTTCCAAGTGGAATGTCATAGCCATCGAACTCAGCGCTTGATGCACAGGATTAACAAAAAACATGGCGATCAGCACAACGGAGAGACGCCTGTAGTAACTGACATTGATCCTGGAAAAAACATCACCTTGCCGATAGTTTTTTAACAACTGCCTCAACCACCAGATACCCATTAGCTCGATACTCAAAGGCAACCAGCCAACAACATAGCCTAATAGCGAATTGGCCAGAGGAAGAGGCCCTTCTGAAAAGTTGGCCCCTTCAAGTATTGAGGGGTCCTGAGCGATATGAAAGAACCATATATAGGCATCCTCAATTGGCAAAAGTATTAACCCTGCCACCAGCAACACTTCCAACACTAAACTCAATTTTTGTATACGTAGTGCCTTACTCATAGGAACCTCCTCTTTAACAATGAGGCTATAGTACAGCTATTAATTATTGTTTTTCAATAATTATTTTATATAAAAATAAATTTATTATTGTTTTAACTTTTCATTTACCTGCCATCCAGCATCCAGTGTGATAACTAATGAATACTCTTTAAGATAAAGGTAAAATCCTTGCACTTTCGTTCAACTCCATTTACTACCCTTGCATAGTGTGCTGTTATGCCCGACTCCCCTACCCAGAAATCATCTGAAAGGAGACAACGAAAACTGTCTCCTATACGAATCCTATCGATCAGTATGCTGTTTGTTATTTGCACGCTAGTGATCGCCCTTGCCGTCGGTATCCAACTGGATTTAACCAACTATCGAAGCCAAATTACTCAGTGGCTGACAGATTCACTACAAAGAGACGTATCAATAGAAGGCGATATGGAATTGACTGTTTCATTCTCACCTTCTTTCCATTTTTCCGGAATCAAGCTGGCAAATGAAGGCTATGACTGGACACCTATGGCTGAGGTGGGAACCATCAAAGCAAAAATTTCAGTGCTGCCACTATTAACCAAAACACTGAAAATTGATTCAGCACGACTGGAAGATATCAACCTGAACCTACTCAGGAGTTATGAAGGTCAAGCCAACTGGATCTTTACCACAGAAACCTCTAAGCCTGAAAACCAGCCAATCAAAAAGCCAAGAGAAGGGTTACTTCCCTACAAGCTGGTTTTATCCGAAGATATTTCTGCAAAAAATATACAACTGTTTTTCCAGGATCAGGCAAACGGTAGCTTTTTCGATTGGTCTCTGGTCGACATGGATCTAAAAAAAGAAAACAATGCGTGGTTGTTGCAGGCCAGCGGTATTGCTATGGGGCAGCCCTATGACCTCAGCGTATCTGGCGGTATTGATCAGCTAATCAACAACCGTTCAGCGGAACTCTCTATTGCAGGAGAATTTGCTGGAGCCCAGCTGAATGCAGATGCCAGCATCTTACCCTTTAGCCAGGGCAAGAGTGACATTGCTCTTGATTTGAACTGGCAAGACCCTTATCCAGTCCAGGCTCTCCTGGGGCTTGATATCTTACCCATGGCCCCCTTATCACTGAAAAGCCATATTCAGCTGGGAAAAAATAGCCTCAATATTTCACAATTACAGTTAACAAGCCCGGTAGCAGAGGCATCAGGCAAGCTGGCCATTGATTTAGGCGAGCATAATACCATCGACGGTCAGTTAACCATTCCCCTGGTTGATTTCAGCCCATGGATTCAATCCGCTGCCCAGCCAGAACCAAGAGCCGTTGCCTACAGTGTGGCACCTCCGGTGAAATCCCCTTTACAGATGGCTTTGGATAAATGGCTGGTTAATACCTCCACCAATGTTGGTATCGAACTTCAGGAAATCAGGGGATTAGGCACAGAAATTAATAATATTAGTCTGAATATAAAAGGAGAAAAGGGTCTTTTATCTGCCCCTATTACTGCAGACATTGCCGAGGTACCTTTTAGAGGTGAAGTCACCATTGATGGCCAGGGCTGGGTATCAACTGTCAATATAACCATGGGCGCCAAGAATGCACCATTAGGTAAAATGGCCAGTTGGCTCAGCGGAATCGATGATGCACACGGACACCTTGATAATGCTCAATTAACCCTGTCAACCCAAGGCACAAAACTCAAAGAGTGGATTCGTAACAGTGAGTTGGATTTCAAATTATTGGATACACAGCTGGAATGGGGTGAACAGGCTTCCTGGGCCATCGATAATGCACGCTTCCAGGCAGGAATGACCCGTCACACAGATATCAATGTAGCGGGCCAACTGATGTCTGTACCTGCCAAGCTAAATGTGACAGCAGGCTCACTGCTGGAGCTCTTGCAAAAGCAAAACTGGCAGACTCAAATCGTTTTTTCCAGCCCTGCGCTGAATATCGCTGCCAAGGGTGAGCTGGCTTCAGGTCAATGGATTAAAGGAAGTTGGTTTAACCTTGATATTGTCAGTAAAGATATACGAAAGATGAGCCCATGGCTCGGCACTCAAGGCAATATTAATGGAAAACTCACCTTGACAGGCAAGCTAAGCACCGATGGCCAGCAAGCCAAACTCAAGGTTACCCCCATGCAATTACTGAATAGCAGGGGAGAGCTAACTGTTAAATGGCAGCCTTCTCCTGACCAGATGTATCTATCCCTAAATGGACAGTTTCAAAAGCTGGATCTTTCCCAAATAGCCGACTGGATCACACCTCCAGAACTACCAGAGAATCACAACACACCTGTAATTGATTCATCAGATAGTAATAAAGCGGGCCTTCAGCTGGATTTGCCCATTTTATCATCCAGCATTGTTATTGCTGATGCTGATTTAACCTTTGGTATCAACTCCATTATCTGGGCTAATCAGGAGATTAAAGATGTCCGTCTAAAAGGCCAGGTTCGTGATGGCTGGCTAAAACAGGCACCATTCTCCGCCTACTACGCCGGTGGTAATTATCAAGGGGATATGCAACTGGACCTTAGGGATAGTCTGATCAAAGCCCGCTTTGATCTGGCAGTGACAACACCCGATATTGGTCAGATGATGGCTAATTTTGGTGTAGCAGAAAACCTTGACATGGCACTGGACTCGGCAGAACTGGGAATCCGTCTGCAAGGACGTACGCTATTGGATTTAATGAATCATGCCTCAGTCACTGCCAGTATGGACGGTGGCATCTGGAATCTTGCTGATAGTTACACAGGTAAAAGCTTCCCCATTGCAATCAGCCAGGGACGTTTTGTCACAGGCCCGGAAACAGCCACACATTTTTCCATTAAAGGCGAAGCTAACGCACAGCCACTAACTGTTACCCTGGACTCAGTATCACTGGCGCAAGCCAATGATGGCCGTGATCAACTCCCTATTACCCTTGATATAAAACTGGGTGATATGGTCTTTAATGCAGAGTCAACTGTTGCCCTGCCAATTAATAAGCAGCAGGTTAAACTGGCCATGCATGGCTTTACCCCTAACCTGAATCGCTTTAACGATTTTATGGGTATTGACCTGCCACCCTATGGCCCCATTACTCTGGCAGGTAATATTTCCATGGACCAGCAGGGTTACCAACTCAATGATCTGCTAGTTAAAGTAAACAGCAGCTATCTTAATGGCCATGGCAGTATTATTCCTGGTCAATCTGCAGACACTAAAACCCACTTCAATATGACCTTAACAGCGCCATTTATTCAAATTGATGATTTTGCTGTTGAAAACTGGCAAGCCTGGCTTCCTGCTAAAGAAGAACAAAAAGACAGCCCACAGCAAGTGGCTCTTGCCGAAGCACCGGCACCACTCGTGAGCCCCGAAAGCCTGCAGCTACTGGATGCCAGTTTTAAACTTGATGTAAACGAAGTTCGCTCTGGCAAAGACTGGCTGGGTGCGGGTCAATTTCACTGGCAATTAAAGGATGGGCAACTGACGGTTGAACCTTTAAGTGTTTTTCTTCCAGGGGGCGAAATCAACCTTGCTGGAGCCGTTAAGGCCATTGATGACCAGTTTGATATCACCCTCAAGGGGGGGGCAGAACACTTTGACTACGGTATTCTGGCACGGCGAATTAAACCTGATACGGATATGTCCGGTACGGTTAGCCTAAATATTGATGTAAATAGCCGTAGCAAAACACCTGATACACTATTGACCAACGCCACCGGGAATTTTGGTTTTGCCGTTTGGCCTGAACAGTTTGAAGCAGGGATTATTGATCTCTGGGCTATCGGTCTGGTTGATGCAGTGATGCCGACATTCAATAAGGAAAATACCTCCATGCTTAATTGTGCTGCCGGTACATTTAAAATTGAACAAGGGCAGATGCAACAGAAAAGAGTATTACTGGATACCTCAAGAATTCAGGTGGGTGGTGATGTTGAAGCAGATTTTGCCAACAAAACCCTGAGTGTTTATTTAACACCTCGATCCAAAAGAGCCCAGATTTTCAGTCTGCAAACCCCTATCCAGGTTACCGGTCAGTTTGAAGACTTCAGTCTTAATGTACCCTTATCTGCAATTCTGAAAACCTCAGTGAGATTTACCACCAGTCCTGTCGTATCACCTCTACGCTGGTTATTTGAAACCCCCCTGGATAAAAATGGCAGCCAAGTCTGTGAACAGATCATGAAAGGCGAAGTGTAGACCTTAAAAACAGCTTTAATCTGAGGGGAGGCTTTGCCTTCCTTTAAGGGAGATTAATCTTAAATCACAAACACATTAAGCTATAGAAAACTTCTAGCCAGCAACACAATAAAATAGCTACCATTTAGTGTAGAAAAAGCCTATACGCATAAAATACAATGGTGCTGCGCTCAGCATACTGAGTACTGTTAATAGTCACGATGGATAATCTTCTGAATCACATTTACAGTTCATCAAGAACACCACAAAATCAACACGCAGCTAACTCTTTCCTTAAATAAACTATGAATAAAAATACCCTTGTTGCCAAGGCTAATAGATTTTTCGCTTTATTGATAAGCTGCCTTATAACATTAATGTGCTCTTTTGCTGCATCTGCTAATAGCTACGCCAGCTCAGTTCTTTCTACAGAACACAAACCGGCTGTTATCCTAACGGATGAAGAATCCAAACAAATAGAAAGGGAGTGGGCCAACTCACTTAAAAACCACACAGAAGAGCTAACGTCTGCATTTGAGAAATACTCACCCAATGATTACTGTGGATATAAAAAGTTTAGAGATAAAGTGTGGGGTCCAACATTCAGCAAAGATCACGACAAAGTATACAATTATTGGTTTTCATTAGCTGACCGCTGGTCACTTAAATACGCCCGATTGCATGAGCTGTTTAATGCCTGGGCTAATTTAAACAATGCCTCTATCTATATGGAGTGCTATCTACTCTATGGAAGAAAAGAAGACCTGCTCCAGATAGAAGATAAAATCGAAACGGTTCTGGCTACACTGCCAAGCACCAGTAAACAACCCAACAAGCGATACCCAGTTATCCCGAGCCCTTTTCCCTGGCGGTACACTCTAGCTTAAATACAAAATACCCTTGGGTATAGAAGCTCTCTATACCCAAACCTTCCCCATAAATATCTGCCATCGCAAACTAAAATAACTACAACTGGTCTGCCAAGGGATACAGCTCATTATTTTCTTTTTCAATCCTCTTACCCAGTGCAGTGATCAATCCCTTCGTTTCACCAATAAAAGCTGCAGGAGCATTCTCTATCGCTTTACTATCCGACCACTTTTGCGAATAGGCAGTAACTACATCAGCAATGCCTCCCATTTCATCCATAAACCGGGTAGCGGTTTTCCTTACCTTCTCATCCTCTGATGCCAATAACAGAGGATACAGGGATTTATCTTCCATAGATAAATGAATCCGTAACAGACCCATCATTTTTGACAATTGTGCAGATACCCCAGAAGCATCTTTAGACAACGTATCTACTTGCAACGAGGATGCAATTTCGCCAGCAGCTGAAAGCAGTTCCTCATGTTGGCGTCGATATGATTTCGTAATACTCATAAATAGCTTAGCTCCATCTAACTATTTGTATTCATATATAATCGACTTACATTGACTTCATTTTAGCCAGCAAGAAAAAGTGCCAGGTTAGTAACCAAATTTAATTGGGAGGAGTTATTTTTCAAAATCGTTTAAACAGACTTAATTCCATTAATTAAGCCAACTTTCTGTATATCGACTTCTGCCGTACATCACCACATCAATTTCCCGGCAGGGTCGACCAGTTTCAGCTTTTTTTTACCACAACCCGTGTGCTATTAGACTTCTTCAGCTCTTTTTCAAAGTAGAGGGCGAGCTCGGCCATAATTTTCTTTAGCTTGTTAACTACTTCTGGTGATAGTGACCTTCCCATACTCTAACTCCATTCTTATTATTTCATTGAAATAATGTTATTAGCACCAAAATATGAACAGAAATTCAATTTCTGTTCATATATAAACCTATGGCTGATTGCTCAGGTTTATAGGGAATAAATCAATCAGCTGCAAGCTATCTTATGATAAGAATCTACCTAATAACAGTTATTAGCTGCATATTTATTGCATAATCAGCAATGTTTAACATGAATAGCTAAAAATTGGTTATTTACCAGCCGTTTCTTCATAACTTAGCTACAAGTCACTACCAGAATCTTAAGACTACTTTAATTTATTGGGCGGCCGATAACGTATACAACCAATCGATACTGAGAATAACGCCCAATGTTCTCTAATCTAAAAATCAGTCACTACTGCCGGTTGTTGGGAGGCATTGCAATCTTTATCTCTGTGTTCACTTGGTGGATAGATCTTTCAGGACTGGTATCTGCCTGTATTTTTTGCAGAACAGAACGAACAGTAATAGGCCTACTCGGCATCGTCATGATGCTACCCCATTGCCGCTACATTACGCTACTTTTTGCCACAGCTCTAGCCGCTATGGGCTTACAAACCACTTCAGCTCACATTCTCCTGCACTTGAAACAGCTATCCTTCACTTGGTTATATACCGGCATGGCCCTGTCAGCACTGTTTTTGATGAGCGGTCAACTTCTGGTCATTATTGAGCGGGCATGGATCACATATAATCAAAGAAACACTGACCAAAGGCCTGAACACTCGAACCAAGTATAATGGTGCAGGCAATCAGCGCCTTCGCCGATTGCCACCTGTATTTCGACCTACTCTATGCCAACAATAAACCAGGGCGCATTGGCCTGAAGAATATCTCGCTCCAAGTGCCAGATATCATGAATATCCTCTTCTACTCCTTCCTTTTGGTCACGGAATCGCCCAGTGTATTTAACACTGATTTGCGCCAGACGTGATGTGTAATCAGCTCTCACTATCTCCGCCTCAACATACAATACCTCTGTATGTTGCTGCCCATCCAATTTGCGACGCTCAGTTACCAGCTGGTCATACAGTTCTGGCGCAAGGTATTCGCGCATAACGCTCAAATCGTTTTCGTTCCAGGCCTTCTGAAGCCTGTGATAGTGTTCACGGGCACCATTAAGAAAAGCCTGCTGGTCAAAACCGCCGGGGATATTCTGTGGTACATCGTCACCACCAACAATACCACTGCCAGACTGGGCAACTGCTATACCCTGATGTTCAGGCTTACTTTCTTCCAAAAAGTGCGCATTAGCACCATTTGCTGACCCAGGCAGAGGCTCTTTAGCTGAGTAGTTTTGAGAAAATGGCGAAGTGGTAGAGGACTTCTCATATTCTTTTTTATGACCTGTACCTGCCCCGGAATTTGCCGAGTTTTTAAATTTACGGAACAGGAAAAAGGCCCCAACAGCCAGTAGTACAAGAAGCAGAATATCGAATCCCTGCATACCGCTGAATGCACCACCACCAAACAGTGAAGCAAGCAGACCACCTGCTGCTAAACCAGCCAGGGCCCCACCTAACATTCCCCAACGAGAGGACTTCTGCTGTTGAGCCCCTGATTGTGCAGACTGCTGCTTATCAGAAGCCGTTTTACTACTTGAAGAAGAACTACCCTCCTTCAATGTATTACTGGATTGTGGCTGTTTTTTCGCAGGGGCAGGCGCCGTTTTATAGGTTTTGCCGTAGCTCTTGCCACCCATTCTTTTAGCATCGGCCGTTGGTGCAAAGACTAACGTGACTGCAACTAAAAGGCTCATAAGTGTACTAAATCTTTTCATATACCTGTTTTTTTACCGCTTATCATTTAATGCCCATCCTATGGGCAAATGGCTATTTTTCAAGCGCTATTTTCAACGTCCTGTCCGTATGGGTACACTATATATTTATTAAATCAATTTGCTCAACCCGGCCATCATCCATTCGGTAAATGGTGTCCATCTGCTCCAGCACAACTTTTTTATGGGTAATCATAATCACCGCACTGTGCCTGAACGCTTTCAGCACAACACTCATCAAAGCATTTTCACTTTCTGCATCCAGTCCTTCTGTAGGTTCATCCATGACCAATACTGGAGCAGGCTTTAACAAGGCCCTGGCGGCAGCCAGACGGCGCTGTTCTCCCCCAGACAGGCTTAAGCCACCATGGCCAACCCATACATTCAACAGTTCATCAACTGTTTTATAACCTCCTCCTCCAAGCTTTTCCAAACCCGTTTTTTTAATGATATCTTTCAATTTGTGATCACTGGCATCAGGTGCAGCTAATAGTAAGTTATCTCTAAGGCTGGCACTGTACACATGGGTTCGCTGAGGAATAAAAGTAATAGCACTGTACAATGCTTTCTCAGTAAAAGACTGTACTAGTCGTCCATCCAGCAAGACATCACCTGAAGAAGGCTCAGCTCCCCTGTTAAGTAATCTGATTAAGGTTGATTTACCACAGCCTGTTTTACCCAACAGGGCAACATGTTCACCAGGCCGGACATCCAGACATAAGTCACAAATCACATCCCGGCCTTTATCACTACCTTGCCCATAAGAAAAGCTGACATCTTCAAACCGGATTTTACCGGTCACCGAGAACTTCTCACCGGCAGCAGGAAAAAATATTGGCTTTTCATCAATCACTTCTTTTAGCCTTCCAGCAGCCTGGCGGGTGTAACTCAGAAACTGGAAAGCACCAGGCAAAGGCATTAACGCTTCAAAACCAGCCAATATTGCAAATACCATAAGCGCCATAATTGGGCCAGAAATATGCTGTAACTGATATTCACCACTTGCCAGCCAGAGCATTGCCACTGCTGCACACCCTGCACCAGCAACAAATAAAAACGAGCCCAACCCTTCCAGTCGAGCCATTCGTAACTGAGCATCCTGCATCTCATTTTCAGTTTGATGCAACTGAGCACGACTTTTTTCACTGTAACCGTAGATCAACCCTTCAGCCATGCCTTGCAAATGATCCAGCACCAACTGGCGTAAATCCCGTTGTTTATTACCAAGGGACACACCGGTCTTACTGCCCAATTTATAAAATAAAAGGGGCATCAGTAGAATCCAGGTCACCATAACGGTCAGGGAAAACAACGCCAGAACCGGACTAAACCAGGCAAGAAAAGCTGCCAGCAACAGACTGATCATCAGTGCCGAAATAATTGGACTTAGCAATCTCAGATAGAGCTGGTCTAAAGCATCAACATCGGACACGAGCCGATTAAGTAAATCACCTTTGCGATAACGGCTGATCTGCTCCAGTGACAGTGGTGTCAATTTACTGAAAAACCAATCCCGCAACCAGGCTAGTAGCCGAAACGTTGCATCATGGCTTACCAGTCGCTCAAAATAACGACTGGCTGTTCGCAAGATAGAAAAGCCTCTAACCCCCGCGCCTGGCGTAAAAAAATTAAACAGCTTGGCTGAGACAACGGTAAGACCGGCAATACTTGAAGCCGTGATAAACCAGCCCGATAGGGCCAACAGGCCAAGGCTTGCTGCCAAAGTGACAATGGCCAGCAATATTCCTAACAGCAGCATTCCGGTATGGCGGCGATATAACTTCAAAAACAGCCATAAATCACGCATTATCCAGACTCCTGCCCTGTCCCTCTATAAAGGCCCTGAATGGCCCTTCCTCTTTCATCAAGTGTTCCGGATGACCAGCAGCAACCAAGTGGCCACCGTCAATCATTAATACCTGATCCATCGCCATAATCTGATGAATTCTATGGGTGACCGTTATCACTGTAGTCTGTTCAGGAAGAGCATCTAACGCAGCCAGAACCCGCTGTTCACTCTCCAGGTCAAGGCTTGCAGTAGGTTCATCAAGAATTAACAAACTAACAGGCTTGGCAATTGCCCGAGCCAACGCAATACGCTGTGCCTGGCCAACAGACAAATTGCCACCCTGCTCCTGAAGTGGGCTATCCAGCCAATTGGGCAGGCCATCAAGAATATCAATCCCCTGAGCCCGGGTAAGTGCATCAAGCACTTGCTCCCGGTTAATCTCCCGGCCAAAAGCAATATTTTCCATCACAGTGCCATCAACAATCAGTGGCAACTGCCCTAACCAGGCAAGGCTTTCACGCCAACTGGCCAGGTCAACATTGGCAAGCTGTTGGCCGCTGGCAATAAGCTGGCCTTTAAAGGGGTAAAAACCCATTAAGGTATTAATTAATGTGGTTTTACCGGCACCACTGGGACCAACAACAGCCACTCGACTACCGGCAGTAATGGTAAAACTTATATTTTTTAACAATTGCTGGTCGGTTGAGCCAGGCGAATAGACTGATAACGCTTTCGCTTTGATATCTATGGCACCCTTATCATCAAAATAACGGTTACCCTGATGCTCTTCTGGTTCTGCCTGTGCCATCACTTCAAGTATGGACTCTGCAGCCCCAACCGCTTTTGCCTTGGCATGGTAATAAGTGCCCAGTTCCCGCAAAGGCTGATAAAACTCTGGCGCTAACAGTAACAGGAACAGTGCCGTATAAAGGGTTACTCCTGTACCATAATGGCCGAAATCGATATAACCCAAAAAGCTCATACCCAAATACACAGCGGTTAGCGCGATAGAAACAGAGGCAAAGAATTCCAGTACAGTCGATGATAAAAATGCCAGCCTGAGCACTTCCATGGTCTTGCGCCGAAAATCTTCACTGGCATCACTCAAATGTTGTTGTGCCGCTTGCGTTTGGCGAAACAACCGCAAGGTTTCCATCCCCTGCAACCGGTCAAGAAAGAAACCACCCAGTCTTTCCAACGCTTTAAAATTGCGTCGATTGGCTTCAGCGGCCTTAATACCGACCAATGCCATAAATATAGGAATCAGGGGTGCCGTTCCGAAAAAGATGAGGCCCACAGTCCAGTTTTTCGGAAATACCACCACCAGCATAACCACAGGCACTAACACTGCCAGCGCCATCTGCGGTAGATAACGGGCAACAAACTCCTGCAACTCTTCAATCTGTTCTACTACGACTGTCGTCCAGCTTCCAGCGGCTTGCTGAGAAATAGCAAGAGGGCCTAACCGCTGTAATTTATCCAGCACCGCATTTCTAATAGAGTTTCGAACCTCGGCCCCGGCCTTAAAACCGCAAAACTCCCTCCCCCAGGCACAAGTGGCTCTCACTAATACCACGCCGATAGAAAGCAGAAAGTCTGTTACCAGCTGCTCCCTGACAAAACCTTCCATAATCAATTTATGAACAATAGTTGCCAGCAGGCTGGCCTGTACCAGTAGCAAGGCACCACTAAGCAGCCCTAAAAGAATAGAGCTGGTCAGCCAGATACGGGCAGGACGCACCTGCTGCATCAGCCATCGGTAAGCCTGTTTTTCAGGTGGAACTTCTCGGTTACGACGCATTAGCTAAGAGATACCGCTTGGTTGAGGGAGGCAGCATTTTAACCGAGAGGGTGGGATGTGGACAGAGTAAAAAAATAATGCAAACGAAAGTTATTTAGTAATTTAAAAAATTAGCATGACTTAAACTATGAAGGTTCTTACATAATCTTAACACTTATTATTTAACCAAACAGAAAATATTGACTTGGTAATCATTTGGTCTATCTTTAGCTGTAAGTTAACATTATCAGGATAATTCTACAAAAGCTTCAATACAGGCGTGCTAAATCACATCCAAATATTCAAATCTAATATTATGTTTTCAATCTGCAAACTATCGGCAGTTTGCTTCTGCCTTACATTCAGCATGTATACTAAAGCAGTAAAGCAAATTACTTTAATCCCTCCCAAACGAAGCGTTGATTATTGCACCACTTTTGAATTAGCAGAACTACATGGCTTAGGTTTAATGGAAAGAAATAATGCCGACTGGAGATTAACGTTAACGCCTCTATTTAATGACACTTCTGACTATAGTATGGTCTTTGCTGATAGAGTCGACTTATCCTTTACTGGAGAAGGCCATTACTTAACTAAAGTAGCTGGCCTTGGCCAAAAATATAGAACTACAGTTAAATACGAAACTGATCCTAAATCAAAAGCTGCTATTAAATACACAATTTCTATTTATCTATTAAGAAAAACACGCTCTGCTATATATGAAAACCCGATACTTGAAGCAGTAGTGGATATTGCTAATCATAGAATAGAGTTTCGAGCTACCGAAGCACTGCATACAGGCTATAAAAAATGGCGGGCTTCCAAGTCCAAAGGTCCAAGGTCAGGCAGCGACCTCGTAGAACCTCATACAAAACTTGCAAATAGCAGTGCACTCGAATTTATATTAAGCGTTTCAGGTTGCATAGAATCAAGCACTCTAGAAGCTGAAGAACCACATTCAGCCGGCAGTCTAAGAGCCATTACTACCATTCAAATTCCACAAGCTATGACAACATTTCAGCGACCTTTTTGGGAGTGCATGCAGATATGCCCAGAATCCCATTGTATTTCTTCAGCACAAACTGGCTGGGGGATTTTTATAAATCATGAAGTTGTCCTGTGTGCTCTAACCACAACTGTTTACAGGTATTTGCTCAAAAAAAAAGCTGATAACACAAAATTAAACACTTTTTTTGAAACCATGCCATTATTTACCGTTTTATTTATGGATGAGGCACATGGACAAGATGGTATAAAACCAAACCATCCCATTCATTATGCAAAAGTTTCACAACCAGCAGGTGATACCGGTTGTTTTTACGCAAATTTTTTGTAACTATTCAGCACCCAGTAAAGGAAGGTTGTCGTAATTCTTCATAGCTATAAGCAGGGCTTCGAAAACATTCTCACCCTGCTTTCTCGCCGATGAAACATAACTCCGTATCCGGCAGTACCATTTAGCCCCTTTTTCACTTCTGAAACAGCCAGATATTTTCTGCTTTACCTTGCCGTTGCGAACATCCTGCTCACTGCCGTTATTATCGAAGGGGATGTCAAAATCAGTCATGAATCTCAAGGTTTCTTCTTTAAACTCCACCAGTCGCTTGAAGAGGTTAAAGGCTTTGGTGTTTCTGACTTTATCCTCTCCAAGGCGTTGACGTCGTCGCTCCATGTACTCGGCTTCTTCGAGCTGTGCTTTTTTAGCAGTACGCTCGAAAAGCGAGTCGATACGCTTGCGGATAATTTCCGGCATAGCCTTCATGCCAAGCTTTTTGAACCCTTTCCTAAGATGGCAAGCCAGCCTTAACAAGCGTTGAAGCCGGGCTGCAAGATAATTGCAATCTCTGTCAACAACCCCCTGCAACTCCCTTAAGTGATGGGCGTTACAGAGCACATGGATGGCTGCGTAGCGAAAGTAGACTTTATAATGGTCATGCACAAGTATACCGGCAAATACCAGTAACACTCCCATTGCCTCAATAGCTTCATGACCTTTACTGGGGTCAAGGTGGTAGTATGTCCACTCCTCGGAACGAACGACATGCAGCCACCATAAAGAGCCCTTCACTCTCATGCCTGTTTCGTCAGCACCTGCAACTGGCACTTTTTTTAAGGCGTTAGCAATTGCTGCCTCTGTGCTAGCCAGACGGTCGTAGGCATTTGCCTGAAAAGTACAGATTGAACCGGGACTAACTTCAAGACCAAAAATATCGAAAAAGAATTGTGAAATGCGCTTGTACGGCATTAACTGGTATTGATACAGATAAACAGCCAGTGCTTGAGTGACCGGACCATACTGCACATACGAGTCAACACCCTTAGGAAAGCATGCTTGATTAGCATGTCCGCATGGGCATTCTTTGACTTCAGCCACATGCGCCGTTACTTCGAAACGGCCAAAACGTCCTGGATCAAATACCTGACGTTCAACAACGTCGGTTACTTTGATAGAAAGAAGCGACTGATGGCAAAGTACGCAGTTTTTAACCGAGTGATGCCGGATATGGTCTGGTTCCTCAGTTTGCTCCAGCGTAGAGCCTTTATGACCGTGTTGACCACCGGGCCTGTTATTTGACTTTTGCCTCAGGCTTTTGGGATTGGGTTTGTAATCTTCTCTATCACACTCAGGATTTTCCTCATTCTCACTGTCAGCATTTGAGTTTTTGGATGATGAGGGCTTATTGTAACCATCTGTAGACGGTGGCTTGCTGCTATTACGACTATTCATCTTGAGCTTATCAGCAAGCTCCTTGTTTTCATCCTCAAGACTCAAAACCTTCGACTCCAGCTCACCTACAGCAGCGAGAAGCAAGATAATGGCCTGTGTTTCGGGAGTAAACTGAGTCATGAAAACTTCTGGAAAAGGGTTTATATCAAAATGACATAAATTCGCGAAAAATCCAGATTAATCTGAGGAGGCTGAATAGTTACAATTTTTTACCCTGCAATCCAGTTTATCAGGCCTTATATGAGTCACATAAATTATTAAAAAACAGTGATACTATAAGTGTTAAGCCAAACTCAATACCCTCACTATTACGTGCAATAGAAAATATTATACTCGACAAACTGATGTTTTATGGATGGTGTCTTGATGTCCCGGATATTGTTCATGATCGACTCATACATATGTTTCTTGCATCTCATCTTGAGACACAACCAGCAGAAAGTCCGTTCATCTTCAAACCATTTCACGCACAGCTTTCATTAAGTAGTCACTCAAACGAAATCAGATATTCTTGACCAAATAGATCAAATACACGTTTGACCTCTTGCTCAAATTCCTTGAAGTTCATTATTGTCAGTAAGTTCAGCCATTCATATTTCACTTTCCTCCACAATATTTCTATCAGATTGAGTTCTGGTGAATAGGTCGGTAAAAAACAGACTAAGAGCTTTTTCTCAATCGCCCAGTCTATTACTCTTTCTCTGAAAAGTTTGCTGGTATGAATGCTGGCATTATCCACCATGACGATAGTATAGCGATCATTAGAACTGTACTTGGGATCTTCCATCCTGGTGGCAAAATCATCAAAGACACTGATAACCGTTTCGCTGTTAACACAACCTGTTACTGGGTAGTAGAAAAGGTCATTGGCACGATTCATAAACCCCAGCACATTGATACGCTTGCTTTTTACAGAGGGTATTTCTAGCTGTGAGCCTTTTTCTTGCCAACCATAGGGGACACAAGGCTCTTGGCTAAAACCAGATTCATCAAAGTAAAACAGATTGACAAGCCCTTTATCCTCAGCATTTTGAGCCTCTTTCAAGGCAGACTGGCAACACCTGAACTGCTCCTCGTTGCGCTTATGACTGCAAGCCTTACGAAACCGCTTATAAACAAGTCCCAGCTTTTTTTAAAAGTCTCGACAAAGTTTGTTTTGAGGCAGTCTTCCCGGTTTCCTCTGCAATCTTTGTTTGAACATAAGCCAGCCTGCGAGGTTCCTCGGAGACAATCTCTCTAATGCGTTGTGCTTCCTGGTCAGTATAGATAGGTGGTTTACCACCCTCATGTTTTTTGTACAGACCGCGAAGGCCATAATCATCCCAGGCATCAATCCAGTCAGATACTGTCTGATATCGAACTTCAAATATTGCAGCAATCTCGCTCATAGAATAACCACGTATACTGAGTAAAACAGCATGAGCCCTTTCCCTTAGGTAAGGATATGGCCCGTGCCGGAGAGCTTCTCTCAATGTTTTTATGACTGCGACATCGGTTACTGGATCAACAGTTTTCATCGTGACAACAGCGAGATTAATGGTGTTTGGCAATGAGTATAACCAAATTGGAATGGAGATGTTTTTTATAAATACGGACGTACAGTTATTTTTATCTGTTAGCAGTTGCGTGACTACTTACAGAATCCTTTCTATCGTGGACTATGCAATATTAAATTCCATGGTCATGAATTCCCACAAACTTATTATGGGCTACAAACAAGCTCTGGTATACCTGAGAACGTAAGGCAATCGATTATAGCCAGTAAAGAAAGTGGCCAGATTAGCGAGAGTACAACAATATGAAAATAATGAAAAGTTTAGGCAATTAAGCAGTAATTTAGAAGAGGCAGAAAGAAAACAAAAGGCACATAAAAAACAAACATCAAATATGGATAGAAAACTCCAAGCATCAAAAACCAATACCCAAAAACTAGAACATGACTTGCAAACTAAATCTTTACAATTAGAAAGGCTACATGAGGAAAAGAAACAACAAGAAATAAAGATCCGAGAACTGAGCCAAAAACTACAAACTGAACAACAAGCAGAAGATCAAAGAAAAAAACAGTCAACAATCAATAAACTTCGCTTATTTGGCGCATCGATTAAAAAGGCAAGTTCACAAAATATTGATAGCGCACAGCAGACTATTATTGCCGGTGCAATGAGATTTTTATCAAAATCTAAAAAAAACACCCCCCCTCCACCAGAAACAGTCCCTCTTCCTCCTGATCTTGATGATGCTGACGGCATAGGTGATGAACTTAACAGTAATTCTGCGACAGTTTCTCTACCAGAACAGAATCCTCAACAGCAAGAATTTCTAAAATTCAGATCAGAATCTAAAGAAAAGCGTTCAACTCAGCCTTTCTGGAAGAGGAATGATAGCTGACACTTACAATAGATACAAAAAAATACTTCTAAAGAAATAACATCAAAAAGGACAGTTTATTTTATCTAGTATAGAATTCTCTCCTTTTTATGACATGATTAGCCACTGCATGCTAAACAACATCAGAATTATCCTTATCAATACTTTTCACCCCGGTAATATCGGTGCTACCGCTAGAGCCATGAAAACCATGGGCCTTAAAGATTTATGCTTGGTAACACCTCAACAATTCCCTGCAACTGAGGCTGAGAGTATGGCGGCTGGCGCTCAGGATGTACTTACCAACGCCACGGTTGTTCAAACCCTCGATGAAGCCATTGCTGATTGCTCTCTCATTGTCGGTACCAGTGCTCGCAGTCGGAATATGAGCATCCCGATGCTTGAACCCTCCAGTTGTGCTGACAAACTGGTATCTGAGGCTTGCAATAGTAAAGTAGCCCTGATTTTTGGCCAGGAAACCATGGGGATGACCAATGAAGAGCTACTGAAATGTCACTACCATGTTGCCATACCTGCCAACCCAGAGTACCCGGTATTGAATGTCTCTGCTGCAGCACAGATTCTTTGTTACGAACTATTCCAGGGCCAACAACGGCTAGCAGCCAGTCAGTCTTCGAATAATAGCGAACAGGATGAACCTTATCCTCAGGCCCGCCAGATGGAGCTATTTTATGAACACTTGGAAACCACCCTGGATGATATCGGCTTTATCATTCGCCAGCATCCGGGGCTGGTGATGACCCGCTTACGTCGACTGTTTAACCGGGCAAGGCCTGAAGCCAAAGAGTTGCAAATGTTAAGGGGCATCCTGAGTGCGGCCCAAAAGAAAAACCATGCCGACTGAGTTCAGGGAGCTTGACCCTCAGGCTTTCCCATTGGTTAACCGCTTCTATAAACAGAATGCCCACAAAGGCAAGGCAAAGGGAGGAGAACGGGTTTTTACGCTCTATAACAACGGCACCATTCAAGCGGCGCTACGCGCACTACCAATGGCTGACGGCTATTTATTAAGGAGCGTCTGGGTTGCTGTAGCAGAAAGAAATAAAGGATTGGGCACTATCTTACTAAAACAGGTTACCTGTCAGTTAAGCCGGACATCCTGTTGGTGCTACCCTTACCCCCATCTTGATCTGTTTTACCAGCAGGCTGGGTTTAAAAAAGCAGGTATAGACACTGTTCCGGAAGTCATTGCTGATCTTTACCTTAGCTATGCTGTAAAACAGCCGGGACTATTACTTATGATAGCCCAGCCTCAATCCTGAAAGGTGTTAAGGTTATAGTCGGCGTTTTGCTTGCTGCCAGTAGTCTTCCATTTCATTAAGAGAGAGTTGGTCAAACTCAGCTCTCTTTTCATTCATAAGAGACTCCATAACACGAAAACGTTGATCAAACTTCCTGGTTGCCTTTCTTAAAGCCATCTCTGGGTCAACCCCCAAATGGCGGGAATAATTAACACAGGCAAATAACAGATCCCCAACCTCTTCTGCAACCCTCTCCTGGCTCTCCTTTTGGCTGGCTTCGCTTACCTCAGTTAATTCTTCATTAATTTTATTGATGACTTGATTGGCTTCCTCCCAGTCAAACCCTACCCTTGCTGCTGCCTGCTGAATCTTTTCTGCTTTTTTTAAAGCGGGCAATGTCGCTGGCAGTTTATCCGGCAGAGCTGAATCAAGTTGCTGATTTTCTGAGGCACGTTTTTTCTCTTCCGATTTAATCTCTTGCCAGCGCTGTTTCACCTGATCAGGGTTCAGTGCGGATTTATCCCGGGTGGCTGAAGCAAGTGTACCATCTGGGAAAACATGAGGATGCCGTCGTATGAGTTTTTCAAACAAACCATCAACAATGGCTGCAAAATCAAAGTGGCCTGCTTCTTCCCCCATCTGGGCATGGAAAACAACCTGAAAAAGCAGGTCTCCCAACTCTTCTCGCAAGTTACTGTAATCTCCCTGCTCAATAGCATCCACTACTTCACAGGCTTCTTCCAGGGTATAAGGGGCAATAGTGCTGAAATTCTGCTCCAGATCCCAGGGACAACCGAATTCGGGGTCCCTGAGCCTGGCCATCAGAGTCAGCAGATCATTGATATCTGCCACAAACTATCCTCTATAACTCACTGCTTTTTTTGCGGTAGCGAACTGCTTCAATAACATTGGGCAGTTGACAGACTTTTGCCAATACCCGACCCAGCTTTTGGATACTGGTGACTTCAACAGTCAGCAACATATTTGCCAGATTATCTTCTTTACTGGTGCGAGTATCCAGCGCAACCACATTCACCTTATCGTTGGCCAGAACCACCGTAATATCCCTAAGCAGACCCGGGCGATCATAGGCTGTAATCAAAATCTCAACGGGGTAAGCGTACTCTGGTGCATCGCCCCAATTGACCTCGATTAACCGCTCGGGTTCTTTCTCATGAAGGTAGAGCGCATTGGTACAGTCCTGACGATGGATAGTGACACCACGACCAACGGTGATATAGCCAATGATAGGATCACCGGGAACGGGCTGACAGCAGTTAGCCATTTGCGTCAACAAATTGCCTACCCCATCAATATTGATCCCTTTGTCAGCCGACTTCTGTTGCTGGGGCCTGGCTCTTAGCTCAAAGGTTTTTTGCTCTTCCGGTTCAACCTGGCGCTGGGCCAGACCCACCACATGGGCCAGCTTGATATCACCCGCACCAATGCCTGCATACAGATCATCAACAGAGTGACAATTAGCGGCTGTGGCCAGCTCAAGCATTTTGACATTACTCAGCGCTAAACGGCGCAGCTCACTGTCTAATAGACTCCTGCCATCAATAATATTGGAATCCCGGTCCTGCTTCTTAAACCAGTTGGTTATTTTTGCCCTGGCCCGGGTTGTTGTCACATAGCCAAGGTCTGGGTTTAACCAGTCTCTGCTTGGATGGCCATTCGAAGCTGTCAGGATTTCTACCTGATCACCTGTTTTCAGGGTATGGTTTAGTGGCACAATCCGCCCTGCCACTTTGGCACCCCGGCATTTATTACCCACCTCTGTATGGATACGATAGGCGAAGTCAATGGGTGTGGCACCTAGCGCCAGATCTACCACATGACCGTCTTTGGTGAACACATAAATACGGTCTGGTTCAACATCTGCCCGCCACTGATCACCAATACCGTCGAGATCTCCCAGTTCTTCGTGCCATTCCATAACCTGGCGAAGCCATGCGATCTTTTCTTCATAACTATCGCTCTGATTATTAGTATCAGTGCCTTTATATTTCCAGTGGGCACAAACCCCCAGCTCGGCTTCTTCATGCATGCTGTGAGTGCGAATCTGCACTTCCAGGGTTTTTCCTGCCGGGCCAAATACGGCAGTATGCAGGGAACGGTAGCCATTCTCTTTCGGCGTAGCGATATAGTCATCAAACTCCTGGGGAATATGGTTCCATAACGAATGAACCACCCCCAGTGATGCATAACAGTCTCTCACTTCGTTGGTGAGAATCCGCACAGCCCTGATATCGTAAAGGTCACGAAAATCCAGGCCCTTACGGTTCATTTTTCGCCAGATGCTGTAGATGTGCTTAACCCTACCACACACTTCAGCCTCAATATGGGCCTCTCCAAGCGCCTGCTGCAAAGAACTAACGACATCGTCAATATATTGCTCACGGTCAATCCGCTTTTCATCGAGCAATCTGGCAATTTTTTTATAGTCCTGGGGTTTAAGATAACGGAACGAGAGGTCTTCCAACTCCCATTTGATATAACCAATACCCAGTCGATGAGCCAGGGGGGCATAAATTTCAAAGACTTCCCTGGCGACACGCTGACGTTTTTCCTTATCAGCATCTTTTACCGCCCGAATGGCGCAGGTTCTTTCCGCCAGTTTAATCAGCGCAACCCGGACGTCATCAATAATAGAGACCAGCATTTTACGGACTTTATCAAGTTGATCCTGACGCTGATCCAATACCTGCTTTCTCGCCGGATTCAAAACCGTACTGATGACAGCCATGCCCTGAACATCCTTGATCAGTCGCGCAACAACCCTACCAAAATGCTCTTCCACTTTTTTAATGGACAGCTTCCGCTCACGAACAGCCCGGTAGAGCACTGCTGCAATCAAAGAGTCTATATCCAGCTTTAATTCAGCAAGAATCTCGACCATTTCCAACCCGGTCCTGAAACAACCTGGCCCGGATGGCCAGGCTGTTTCTGTCACCATCTGCCTGGCTTCCTGCTCAACCTGCAGGCATATTTCACAGGCGCTCCTCAAACGGCCTGTTTCAGCAGCACCAAAACCTGCACCTAGACGGTTCAGCCAGGCATCCAGATCGACTGTGCCATCATAACGAACGGGATGATCTTCTCTTACCTTGACCATGTATCATTTTCCGTTTTTGTAACATGTACCACTGTGACTATCGTTCCCAGTGGTATGGACTTGCACTGATAAGGCTTACAAGTACCGGATCTCAATATTTGCCGAGTTCACTGGCTAAAAAAACAATCTTACGCGAGGCATAACCTATTAGTATGGAGTACCGGTTGTATCAATAGCGCCAAAACAATCAGTGCGAATACAAAACTTAACGCGTAAACAGTGCCATAGACTCAATATGCGTGGTTTGAGGGAACATGTCCATTACTCCAAACCTTTGTAGCTGGAAACCTGCTCTCTTTAATAGCCCTGCATCCCTGGCCAGAGTGGCGGGGTTACAGGAAATATAAAGCACTCTCGGAGGTAATGTTGCTGCCAGCTCCTTAATTATCTCCTGAGCCCCTGTGCGAGGCGGATCCAGCACCAATGCATCATAATGCTTTTGAGCCCAGCTTTTATTCACTAATGAGCCTGATAGATCAGCCTGAAAGAACTCACAGTTGCTTAAATGATTTAGTAAGGCATTTTCACCTGCTCGGGTAACAGCTCCAGCACTCCCTTCAACCCCTGTCACCTCCGCAGCTTTGCTGGCAATTGCCAGGGAGAAGTTGCCCAAACCACAAAACAGATCAAGCACCCTGTCTGTTTTCTTGATATTAAGCCATTCTAACGATTGAGCCACCATTTTACGATTTAACGGCCAGTTTACCTGGGTAAAATCGGAGGGCTGGAAAGCCAGTTTAAGGTTCTGATCAGGCAGTCCATAATAGAGCATCTCATCGCCATCAGGTGCATATAGGCATTGAATATCCTGATTATTATCCTGGAGATACAGATGTAGCTGATGCCTTTGTGCAAATGAGAGGAGCTTGTCCTGATCACCATCAGGCAAGTCCCTTATATGGCGAAGCAATACACCCCGACCATTATCTGCCAAAAACAATTCTGCATGACTGATAGCCTGATAGTTTGCCAGACAAGGCAGTAGGTCACGTAACAAGCCTGGCAAAGATTGCAGTGACTCAACCAGAACAGGGCAGTGGTCGATATCGCAAATGGCCTGACTCTGCTGTTCCCTGAAACCCAACTGTAACTGCCCCTTTTTCCAGCGAATTGCCAACCGGCAGCGGTATCGATAGCCATAGGGGCTGGATATTAATGGTGAGGCAATTGTCTCAGGCTCAATGTCTGCAAATCGGCGCAGCTGATCAATAACAATTCGCTGTTTACCCTCAAGCTGGCCCTTATGACTCCAATACTGCAGGCTACAACCACCACAACGCCCAAAGTAATCACAAACAGGCTGGCAGCGCTCCGATGAGGGTTTGATAATACCCCTCACTCTGGAGTTGATATACTTTCGGTGCTCTTTTACAGGCCTGATGGTTACGATTTCTCCCTCAAGCGCACCTTCAACAAAAACTGCCTTCCCACAATGACGAGATAGTCCTCTGCCGTCATGGGATAATGCAGATATCTCTACCTCCTCTTCTCGCCAGTTAGTCGTCGAGGAAGTACGGGAAAAACGCATGATCAAGTTCCTTTATACAACAACAAATACCAATCAAAGAGATTAACTATTGCGGCGATTGGTACTACCTTCAAGGCCATAACAGCCTCTGGTCACTCACTGACTCTGCCATTTCAGGGCTGTATACAGCAGTGAAGAGAAACTGAAGGCAGTATTATATACGAGAACAATGCACCCTTTTTTGCCAAACCTAACGAAGAAAAAAGTGACAAGCAAAGATTCAAAATAAAGCAGTGTTTTCGCAGAAGGAGATGTTATTTTACAGGGAACAAGACTAGATAGCAGGCAGAGTTCTTCAAGGTTTCTGTAAATTACGAGTTATAAAAACAAGAAGAGTGCTGTATATCCAGGACGTCAATACCACCAGACAGACATTTGTCGCGGCCACAGCTGCATGATTTTTAGGGCAGTTTCTAATACTACAGTTGTAAGGTTAAAAGAAGAACTGTTAACAACCGCTTTGAAACACACCGGTTGAAAGATAGCGGTCACCACGGTCACAGGCGATAGTCACAATAGTGGCATTTTCAAGATTTCTGGATAATCGCAAAGCACCCGCAATGGCTCCACCAGAAGAAACACCACAAAAAATCCCTTCTTTCCGAGCCAACTCTCTGGCAGTAGTTTCTGCTTCCGCCTGATTGATATCCATAATGCTATCCACACAGTCCGGTTTATAAATAGCAGGCAAATAATCAGGGTTCCAGCGACGAATTCCCGGAATACTGGCACCTGCAGCCGGTTGCAACCCCACAATTTGAATGTCAGGATTTTGCTCTTTAAGGTATTGCGAGGCACCCATTATGGTACCGGTTGTCCCCATGGCACTGACAAAGTGAGTAACCTCTCCAGCTGTTTGCTGCCAGATCTCTTTCGCCGTTGTTCGATAATGTGCCAATGGATTATCCCTGTTGGCAAATTGATTCAAAACTTTTCCCTTGCCTTTTAATTCCATTTCAAGCGCTAAGTCCCGAGCACCTTCCATTCCCTGCTCAGAAGATACTAAACATAGTTCAGCACCATAGGCAGTCATGGCTGCGCATCGCTCTGCACTCATGTTATCAGGCATAACCAGTGTCATCCGGTAACCACGAATAGCTGCCGCCATTGCCAAAGCGATGCCGGTGTTACCACTGGTCGCTTCAATTAATGTGTCTCCAGGACTGATTTCACCACGCTGTTCAGCAGCATTGATCATTGAAAGTGCTGCACGGTCTTTCACTGATCCCGCCGGATTTTGACCTTCCAGTTTTAATAAAAGTGTGTTGGATGTATTACCTGCCAGCCGCTGCAATTTAACCAGAGGGGTACAACCTATAAGCGACTCTATCGTTTGATAGTTCATAAGGTAGATTCCCCTCAGGTGTTGTTGAGATAAGCAATGGAGAACATTAACAGTTATCAGGGTACTTTCTCAATTAGTCATGAGAATGCTCCCTGGTAACTTTTCAACAGCCAGACACTGATTCCAGTACCACAAACGCCACAGCATTATCCTTTTCATCAGAAAGTGACAGGTGACAGTGGGTAATGCCACGTTCCTTCTGTAATAGTGCAGCATGGCCATGAAGTATCAACAATGGTGCTCCCTTCTCATTGTTGCTGACCTCCAGATGATGGAATGAAACTTTACCGATACCTGTTCCAAGCGCTTTGGCAGCAGCTTCCTTGGCCGCAAAACGTTTGGCTAGAAAAGCGGCGGGATTGCCAGATTTTTTGTAGGCCGCAAATTCTGAATCCAGCAGAATACGCTTGGCGAACCGATCACCATGGCGGTTAATGATAGCCTCGATGCTGCCTATCCTAATGATGTCAGTCCCTATTCCCGCAATCATTGATGAAGGGCAGCCCTCATCATCAATTTTTTCATTTCTCTAACCGCTTCTTTTAAACCGGTAAACAATGCGCGGGAAATGATGGAGTGGCCAATATTGAGCTCGTTAATACCAGCAATTGCGGCAACAGGCTCAACGTTTTGATAATTAAGTCCATGACCTGCGTTCACGACCAGACCCTTTTCAACGGCAAAATCTACAGCCCCTTGCAAGCGTTCCAGCTCGGCCTTCATCGCTTGAGGACTATCCGCGTCAGCATAAGCACCGGTATGCAATTCAATTGCCGGGGCACCACACTCTACCGCTGCAGCAATTTGCGCTGCTTCCGGGTCAATAAAGAGAGAGACTTCCACACCTTTTGCAGACAAACGACGACAGGCATCTTTTACACTTGCCAGATTACCAGCCACATCCAGTCCACCTTCAGTTGTCAGCTCCTGCCTTTTTTCTGGAACAAGGCACACATGTTCTGGACAAAGCTCTTCAGCAATAGCGAGCATCTCTTCAGTCACCGCCATTTCCAGGTTCATGCGGGTCTGCAAAACTTTCCGGATTAACTGGACATCACGATCCTGAATATGGCGACGATCTTCTCGCAGGTGCAGTGTAATACCGTCAGCTCCCGCTTCTTCGGCTTCAATAGCGGCCTGAACAGGGTCTGGGTAGCTAATTCCCCTGGCTTGCCGCAAGGTAGCCACATGATCAATATTGACACCAAGCAAAATACGCTTATGTGGAACCACTGTACCTCTCCATTTAATCAGATCTTGGTTTTGTTAACCCTGGAAAACAGCTCACGACTTTTCAGGGGACGATCGCCCAAAACCAAGCTCAACGCTTGCCGGGTAAACCGTTTAAAGTCTGGATAAAAATCATGGTTGCTAAAATCCCGGCTAGCCAGAGCCTTGAGCACATCATAATGATATAAAAAGCGCTGATCTTTCTGGAAGCCTTCCGACGCTGGGATTAAACCCGTTCCAGGTTGAAAGTGATACTTATTTTCAGGCGTAAGGTTTAACCCTGTCAATGTATCCTGCTGCAGAGAAGGCAAATACCCCATCAACTCCAGCAGCTCCAGTTCAAAAAAGCGCAGCAAGGGCTCCAACGCAACCGCTTCAGCTAATTTGTGAATGACAACAGTATAGAGTTCAATCAAGCCTTCAGAAGGCTGACCAGCAATAACTGTTCGTAATATCAATTCATTAATATAAAAGCCACAAAACAGACTTTTACCCGTCAACCGCAAAGACGTTTCAGGTTCGATCGCAGTCAGGCTTTTTAGTTCACCCTGGCCTCGCCAACTAACCATTACCTGGCAAAAAGGCTGAAGTAATGACGCATGAAGCGAGCGAGGCTTGCGGGCGCCTTTGACCACCATAGGCACGCGCCCAACACCTTCCACCAAAAACTCAGCCAGTAGAGAACTTTCTTTATAAGGCCTGCTGTGCAGCATCCAGGCTGCACTCAGTTCAAGCGCCATTATCAATCACTGATAATCATAACCCAGGCTTTTCAATGCTCTCTCATCATCAGACCAGCCGCCTTTCACCTTGACCCAGAGATTAAGCATAATTTTTGAGTCAAACATACGTTCCATGTCATGACGAGACTCTTGGCCAATTTTTTTCAGGCGAGCCCCCTTATCGCCAATAACAATTGCTTTTTGACCAGCCCGCTCCACCAAAATCAGGGCACTAATGTTTAACAAGGGGCCTTTAGGCCGCTGCTCCTGGCGAAACTCCTCTATTTCTACGGTAATCTCGTAGGGAATTTCATCTCCCAGCTGACGCATGACCTTTTCCCGAACCAGCTCAGCAGCCAGGAACCTGGAACTTCTGTCAGTGATCTGGTCTTCTGGAAAAAAGTGTTCGCTTTCCGGCATTTGCTCAGCCACCAGACTTTCCAGCTGCTCCAGGTTATGGCCATGCTGTGCTGAAAGGGGCAGGATCGCCTTAAAATCCGCTTTTGTTGCCAGCTTTTCAAGGTGGGGAAACAGCGTTTCCTTATCTTTGATACGATCCACTTTATTGACAGCCAGAATGACCGGGCAACGGGCATCTTTTATCTTGTTCAGAACCAATTGATCTTCATCTGTCCATGCCAGTCGATCCACGACGAAAATGATGGCATCAACATCAGCCAGGGCACTGCTGGCTGCCCGGTTCATATAACGATTAATGGCTTTTTTCTGGGCTTTATGCATACCAGGGGTATCTACGTATACGGTCTGCACATCCCCTTCCGTTTTGATCCCTAACACCTGATGTCTTGTCGTTTGTGGCCTGCGGGATGTTATTGATAGCTTTTGACCAAGAATGTGATTAAGCAGTGTTGATTTACCCACATTAGGTCTACCAACAATGGCAACATAACCACAATAGTGGGCCTTTAACATTTGCTCGTCACCGGCCTCTGGCAACGATATCTCTTCAGCCTGGTGTAAATCTGTATTCATGATTCCATATCCAACATTGAGAGGGCCTTACGAGCAGCCTGCTGTTCTGCACCTCTTCGGCTGGAACCTTCACCAACCGTCACATTATCAAGGCAGTCCAGTTCACAAATAACGGTAAAAACCTGGTCATGGGCTTCACCGGTGATATTCGTCACTTTATATTGCGGCAGCGCTTTCTGACGCGCCTGCAGGAATTCCTGCAATCGTGTCTTTGGGTCTTTATTTTGCTGATCTGTCGTTGACAATGCGGCAAGGCGGCCTTCGAACCAACCTCTGACCCGGGCTCGACACGTATCCATGCCGGCATCCAGATAAATCGCACCAATAATCGCTTCAACAGCATCAGCCAAAATAGATTCCCGGCGATAACCTCCGCTTTTAAGCTCGCCAGAGCCAAGTCGCAGAAAATCACCCAATTCAAACTCGCGGCCTAACTCTGCCAGGGTAGCACCACGCACCATACGGGCCCGCAACCGGCTTAACTGCCCTTCGCGAGCATCGGGAAAACGTTCATAAAGCGCTTCGGCAATAACAAAATTAACGATCGAATCTCCAAGAAACTCTAACCGCTCATTATTACGACTACCACAACTACGATGAGTAAGGGCCAACGTGAGCTGGCCCTTATTAGAAAACTCATAGCCCAACTTGCGTTCCAGCCGGGCAAATTCTTCAGACTTCACTTAGGTTTGACTTTCCAATCGTGTTCAAAAGTTAATATAAGATCCATATTGTAGAGAAGATGGACACGCCGTTCGTAAGAAATATCGACGCTTAACTGATCTCCACGGCCCCGAATCCTTAGCTCGTCATCCCTGAGCTCAATCCTGTTACTCTGAAAGCCTTTCTCCAGCCATACCTGGGTCTGCTCAAGAGCGGCATTTTCTATTCCAGGTTTCTTGTCCAGTGATGACAACACCTTTGCTATAGCGTAGTCATCAAGATAGTAAGGCACCACCTTTATACTGAACATCACAGCCAGTACGAAAGCCACAAGGGTGGTTAATAAGCTAAGCGCACCTGCGCCCCCTTGCCTGGTTTCGGGCATAATATCCTCCGTTGATATTATCTTTGTCCCCATCTTAACATTTCAGCGAACAAAACCACTATATCCTTCTCTCTGGGTTTTGTTCGCATCAGTTACTTAATAGCACCGTTATTCCTGAAACTGGGCAGGTCCGTCCATTTAGGCCAATGCATCCATATATAAACAGCCTTACCAACGATATTGTGCTCTGGCACATAGCCCCAATAGCGACTATCGTTACTTCTATCCCGGTTATCTCCCATCACAAAATACTGCCCTTCAGGCACTTTCCAGACTCCCTCTTTCAGGTCAGGCATAGCGGGCTCTTTTCTTATTTGATGGGTTCTGCCATCAATAGTTTCATCGTACAAACGATAAAATGAACTGTCATCACTCAACTGGGCAACAAATGCCTGAGGCACTGGCTTACCGTTAATAGTCAACTTTTTGTTATGATAAGACACTGTATCCCCAGGCAAACCAATAACACGCTTGATAAAGTTTATATTGGGATTCTTGGGCTCCTTGAAGACCATCACATCACCACGTTGAGGGTCATTAACAGACAGTACTTTAGTGCCAATGACTGGCAGTCTTAGGCCATAGTCATATTTATTGACCAGAATAAAATCACCCACCTGAAGGGTTGGGATCATAGAGCCTGAAGGAATTTGAAAGGGCTCGAACAGGAAAGAGCGCAAAACCAGAACCAACGCCAATACCGGAAAGATCGACTTTGATGTTTCAACAATGCCCGACTCTTTCTCCAGGCTTTCGATAACATCCATATCGGGGTTATCGTCGACTGTCGCCTTATAATTATCTACAGCTTGCTGCCGTCTGGATTGCAGAATCAGCTTATCGATCAGAGCAATAAAGCCGGTAATAAAAACCGCCAGCACCAGCAGCAGCGGAAAATTAATGTCCATGATTGTTTGTTCTCTGCTACTTATCGTTATTCAGCCACAGAAACCCTTATGCCACTTCACCCACCAGTAAAAGTGACTGAAGTGGCGCAAAGGAAATCCAAATTTATTTATCTACTTTCAGTACAGCCAGGAATGCTTCCTGAGGGATTTCAACACGCCCCACCTGCTTCATGCGCTTCTTACCAGCCTTTTGCTTTTCAAGCAGTTTTCGCTTACGCGAAACATCACCGCCATAACACTTGGCCGTTACATTTTTCCGCAAAGCCTTAACCGTGGTCCTGGCAATGATCTGGCCACCAATTGCTGCCTGAATAGCAACATCAAACATCTGCCGGGGAATAATTTCCTTCATTTTTTCAGTCAGTAGTCTGCCCCGGGATTGCGCATGGTCTTTATGAACAATCACAGCCAGAGCATCGACTTTCTCACCATTAATGAGAATATCCACCCGTACCATGTTAGCAGCTTCAAAACGATCAAACGTATAATCGAGGGATGCAAACCCTCGACTGACTGATTTCAGTCGGTCGAAGAAGTCCAGTACAACCTCATTCATCGGAATATCATAGCTGAGCGAAACCTGCCCACCCATAAACTGCATATCTTTCTGAACACCCCGACGTTCAACACAGAGTGTGATCACATTCCCAAGATAGTCCTGGGGTACGAGAATACTGACCTGGGATACAGGCTCACGAATTTCTTCTATTCCTGCAGGGTCAGGCAGTCTCGAAGGGTTATCCACCTCAACCACATCACCGTTTTTCATTTCCACTTCATAAATAACAGTAGGTGCAGTGGTAATCAGATCAAGATTATATTCGCGCTCCAATCGTTCTTGAATGATTTCCATGTGCAGCATGCCAAGGAAGCCACAGCGGAAACCAAAACCAAGCGCATCACTACTTTCTGGCTCGTAGAACAGCGAAGCATCATTAAGACTGAGCTTTTCGAGCGCCTCGCGGAAAGCTTCAAAATCATCTGAACTCACTGGAAACAGGCCTGCATAGACCTGTGGTTTCACCTTTTTGAAGCCCGGCATTGCTTCAACCTGAGGTGTTTTTGCATGAGTTAAGGTGTCACCAACAGGAGCACCCTGGATATCTTTAATACCCGCTACAACATACCCAACTTCACCTGCTTTTAGCTCGCCAGTAGGGTTACGTTTTGGTGTAAATATACCAATATCATCCACCACATGAGCCTGTCCGGTGGACTTGACTACTATCTTTTCCCCTTTTTTCAAGGTACCGTTTTTAACCCTGACCAAGGAGACAACACCAAGGTAGTTATCAAACCAGGAGTCAATAATTAACGCTTGCAGAGCGTCATTTATATCACCTTCAGGCGCAGGTATTGTGGCAACCAATTCTTCCAGAACATCTTCAATTCCCAGCCCACTTTTAGCTGAGCAGCGAACAGCGTCTGTTGCATCAATACCAATAATTTCTTCTATTTCCTGAGCAACACGATCCGGTTCTGCTTGAGGAAGATCCATCTTATTGAGAACAGGCATAACCTCCAGGCCCTGCTCAATCGCCGTATAACAGTTGGCAACAGACTGGGCTTCAACTCCCTGCGCCGCATCAACAACTAACAATGCGCCTTCACACGCCGCAAGAGAACGAGAAACTTCATATGAGAAGTCAACGTGTCCTGGCGTATCGATAAAATTAAGCTGGTAAGTTTTTCCATCTTTGGCTTTGTAGTCCAGAGTTACACTTTGAGCCTTAATGGTTATACCCCGCTCCCGTTCCAACTCCATAGAGTCAAGAACCTGAGCTTGCATTTCACGGTCGCTCAGACCGCCACAGGTTTGGATAAATCGATCAGCCAGAGTCGATTTTCCATGATCAATGTGAGCAATGATGGAGAAATTGCGTATGTGCTCAAGATTAGAGGGTTTCAAAGGTTTAGTCATACATCGCTTTAGTGAAAAAGGCACACAGCCTGCACAAAAAAGCATTATTAGTGCGGCAGCGTCGACCTGAAATTACAGTCAAATTAATTGGCTTAGTATAACTATATAGAGCAGTAGACGATAGCTGCAAACGAGACAGTATCTTTAAACTTATGTTCACTTGTAAACAATCAAACGTGTAGAGAGTGGCTCATGACTTGTATCAGCTCAATGCCAATAGGTACTAATAACAAACGAAAATAGACTAAAGAGACTGCTCCCCTTCATCAAAAGAAGGAGAGCAGTTTTTTACAATACCAATGCCTACTCATTAAGCCTGAAGGTGATATACCCAGGCTGACCTCCACGAATAACCCGCATCGAAATCGACCTGTTAACAGGCAACTTCTTAACAACGGCATTGAACTCTTTGACATTCAGGACGCGAGTCTTATTAATATCAGTAATTACATCACCCTGACGAAGACCTATTGCCCTGGCAGCGCCTGACATCACATTGGTAACAACTAGTCCTGAAATTTCTTTTTCAAGCCTGAGTTTGCTGCGATAATCTCGATCAAGCTCTGCTACCTGAATGCCAAGACGGTTTTTGGTCGGATCTTTACGGCCAATTTGCTCTCTACGCTGTCCCCGCTCATCTGGCAATTCTCCGACCTCAATGCGAGCAGTGATTTTTTTGCCGTTTCGGATATATTCAATACTTGCTTTATCACCGGGAGCGACCACACCCACATTCATAGGCAGCGCTCCAGAATGATAGATGGGACGGCCATTGAATTTGATTATAATATCCCCCGGATGCAATCTGGCCTCATCAGCAGGACCTCCAGGAACCACCTCACTGATCAGCGCTCCCATAGGTTTTTCAAGACCAAACGATTCTGCCAGTTCCCGATCAACTTCCTGTATAGCTACGCCCAACCAACCTCGGGTGACATACCCTTTATCCTTGATTTGTTCCACAGCCCACATAACATGATCTATTGGAATGGCAAAGGACAATCCCATAAACCCACCGGAACGAGTGAAAATTTGCGAATTGATCCCGATAACCTCTCCTTTCATATTGAAAAGTGGGCCACCCGAGTTACCCGGATTGATTGGCACATCCGTTTGGATAAAAGGGACATAAGCATCATTAGGCAGACTGCGATTAAGCGCACTAACAATCCCCTTGGTAATGGAGTATTCAAAATTAAATGGTGAGCCTATAGCTGCAACCCATTGTCCTGGTTTAATACCATCAGAGTCGCCTATGTGAACGACTGGCAACTTTCTTTTGGTTTCAATTTTTAATACCGCCAGATCAGAGCGCTTATCTGAACCGATTAACTCCGCCCGAGTCTCTGTTCTATCACTCAACTTGACTATAATTTCATCTGCACCTTCGACAACATGGTTGTTAGTCAGAATAAAACCATCATTGGAAATAATGAAACCAGAGCCTAGAGACATTGGCTGCGGCGTATTGGGTGTGGAACTATCTGGATATGGAATGCCAAAGTAGCGACGAAATATTTCCGGCAATTCATCAGCACCAGGCCCATAGATTTGTGACCGGCTCTTTGGTTTGGACAGCGTACTGATGTTAACAATGGCAGGAGAGGCCTCCTCAAATAACCTAGTAAAATCTGGCAGGCTGGATTGAATTGGAATTTCATCGGGAGAACTTCCCCATGCAACACCGGTCTGAATACTAAATAAAGAAAAAAGAATGATAAAAGCTGAGCTTTTGAATAAACAGTTAAATCTGCTCATGAACAAAACATCTCCAACGCTGAGTTTCACACTGCTCACATGTCCTTTAATACCGTTCGGTTTAAGAGATAGCGCCAGCGCAGTCTTATTGGTCACCCTTGTTAATATCAAGCTTCTTGATTTTGTCTATAACAACTTCTGTTTCATATATCAAAGGATATCAGATCATCCTAAAGTATTTTTAGTGGCGAGTAATGCTTACAATAACTTTACTGTTTGCAGATCATAATCATCAGCCAATAAGGGGGGTACAATTCTTATGATTTTCACCCGACACAGATCGCTGCGTCTATCACTCAACAGCCTTACAGCTAAAAAGCCAAGCAGCAACCCTCCACCAGCAACAAGCATCGTAATAACATCACTTAATTGAGCAAAGACAGAGAACCAGAGTGTTCCCATAAGAAAAATCAAAGGAAGTAAATAAACAAGAGCAGACGCTCTAAGCAAAGCACCTTCTGGTATACCAACAACAACCTGATCCCCCTCAGACACAGCTAAGCCACACTCTGCCTTAATATAAGCATTGTTTTTTTTAAGCTGGTATTTTTCGGCAAGGTGTTGACCGCAGCCACTTTTAAGCTTGCAGCCTGAGCAGCTGGTTTTTCTTAGCGTTTCAACCCAAACACTATCGCCACTGACAGAAACGACAGTCCCCTGTTCCTCTATCATAAGTACAAATTATCCTGCAGACGGACTACTTGGCGTCTGTTTTGTTTCCTTTTTGGGCCTTACAGAGACAGCTACCCTTTCAGCCGTTCCAAGAGGCACTTCACCAACCACTGTAACATGAAAGTATGTTTCACCACGCCTGAACACTTTTGAAACAGCTGCTAAAGCACCAATATTCTCCGATGCCTGACTTAATACTCTAGTTTCATCAGGTTCAACAAAAACTGAAAAGCTGGCCACACCATCAGAATAGATAACAGCATCCGTTTTATGCTCACTCACGGGAGAAGGCCTTTGGCTATAACTCATTGGACTAAAACCATCGGGTAACCAGCCAGCTTCCCAGCCCCAAATACCACCATCGGCAGGTGCACTTTCCATATCAATAACACGATCATTTTTGATATTACTTTTATCCATGGCAGCCAGCTCAAGCTGGCTTAGCTCGATACCTGGCTCAATATGGGTAAACTGCAACCGCTCCATAATTTTGCCTTGCGTGTCGACCATAACAGACTTGACCAATAGTGCAGATTGGGTATCAACCCATAATTTATAACCATAACGGTAACGGTCTGAAGGCTCTACAGAAAGCACTACCGTTTCTCGCCCCGCCACCCGGTCAATTTGCTGATCAGCATAACGCACCTTGTAATAGCGGTCAGAAAAGGTATCCGAAAATTTAGACACCATAGGGACTAATGAGCCACTATGATTAAAACAGGTTGCCCCCTGATCCAAGGTTGAATAGGTCAGTCGAGAAGCATCTTTCACCATTTCCCTGGGTAGTCCATCCAGATAAATGATTCTCTCCTTATCCTGCTTATTGGAAGCATTTCTGGTTATGGCCAGCGTTTCAAGGCGATTGCCTTCCTGATAAACAAAAACCCCTCGATAGGATATCTGTTGCAATGCATCTGACATCTGCTCAAGCCAAAACTGGGGGCTTTGCTGGAAGGCATACGGCTGCTGTTTAACAGACTTAGCGTAGAGATGTTGCGAGGTAATTATCAGAAGCCCTAACAGACTTCCTTTTATTAAAGTCATTCCTTTCATTAAATTCATTGCACATCGAAACTCGTTAATCTGGCAAACGGCAACACACCCTGACCGGAATTCATAAC
Source organism: Endozoicomonadaceae bacterium (assembly GCA_965224475.1). Taxonomy (GTDB): domain Bacteria; phylum Pseudomonadota; class Gammaproteobacteria; order Pseudomonadales; family Endozoicomonadaceae; genus Endonucleibacter. Next base: position 107,476 of record CBDCZK010000019.1, read on the forward strand.
CGACAATTCAGCGTGTTGCAAAGCATAAGCTCTGAATCTTTCTCTAGTAGCCCTGTCAGCCACACTTTGTGCATAAGCCAACTGCTCTGGAGATATACTACCTTCAGTTTGCGTCCCTGTGTTATAACCTGCCAGAATACCCGATGCACCATAACCGTTATTACTTACCTGAATGGGCTGGGTCAGGGTTGCAGGATTAGAATCCGCCACCAACGACACATTTTCTACGGTATTAAAGCCACGAACACCAATAATCACAGCAAAAACGACAGACGCAGCAACAGCAACCCGCCCAAATGAACCACCCCAGTTATTAAATACCTGGGCAAACCGACCGAATCCCAGGGATCGTTGCGGGCCGAGAGTAGTATCCACACCCAACGTTTTTTCATTTGCCAGGGCAGACATGACACTGGTAGAGAGGTCAACATTAGCAAAGCTATTCGCTTCTTTACGAACAGCATCCCCAATACGCTGGTAACGTTTGGCAGTTTCTCTCAGATCTGTATCACTAGCCAAACCATCCAGAACTCTTCGTAGCTCAAGTTCACTGGCCTGACCATCAAACGTTGCTGAAAGGGATTCCTTTAGCCTTTCCCTAGCACGATTGTCTGAGCCTTTATCACTCATAAAAACCTCCGGTGCACCAAGGGGACTCAACAATCAACATAAAACCCCATTAAATCATTGAAAATATAGATCTAGCAGGAATTACTTATCCCTTCGTAACAGTGGCTCAACTTCTCGGTCTATGGCTTCTCTTGCTCGAAAAATACGTGAGCGCACTGTCCCCACCGGGCATTCCATGACTTCAGCTATTTCATCATAACTAAGGCCATCAAATTCTCTAAGCATTACAGCTGTACGAAGCTCATCAGGCAAACTCCTGATTACCCCGTGAACCACTTCTTCAATCTCATCTCGATACAGATTGTTCTCAGGTGTATCTACAACCCTTAATGAAGAAGCAGTTTCCAAAAAATCAGCATCATGGACATCAATATCTGATTCCGGAGGCTTGCGACCTTTTGACACAAGATGATTTTTTGCCGTATTAACAGCAATACGATATAACCAAGTGTAGAAAGAGCTATCCCCTCGAAATTTATCGAGAGCCCGATAGGCCTTGATAAATGCTTCCTGCGCGACATCCTGTACCTCCTGAAAATCTTTGACATAACTGCCAATGAGACCAAGAATACGATGCTGATACTTGATGACTAACATATCAAATGCGCGTTTATCCCCTTTCTGGACGCGCTCAACTAGCTGCTGGTCCGCTTGATTGGCATCTACCATCCAGGCATCTCCAACCAATCAGAACAATACGTGATAAGGCCCTGAATGACTCTCAAGCGGACTTCCCCTGCTGTTATATAGACCATCGCCCAACTCAAAAGTTCCCAACCTCTTTAAGATTTATTTCCATAATAATGGATAGCGTATCTGCTTAACTACAGCGTACTACAGTCCTGACCTCTATTTCTATATACTGACTGTTGGCATGATGTGCAACTTATATAGGAAATTCTTTATCTCAAGCAACCTCTTTGAACATCACTGTCAGCTTTTCAACCAAAAAGTAGGGCAAAAGCTCTAGAAAAAAATCGGCATTCTAGCATAGAGCTTTAGCTACCGTGGTCTAACCTACAAAGATCCCGTTTAGTGGTGATTCCATTAACAGGCTAAATGTCAGCTAGCCATACAGAAGTTGAAGCATGAGCCTGCCTCCCCTCTGTTTTACGGATTTAAAGATAGGCGATTTGGCTCAATAAAGATCTTTAATAATGATGCTAGGTTAGAAGCTGTCTTAAAAGTCTGTACGTGACAAGGGTCATGAGATATTGGATAGCCCCATCATCATGACCATAGTAGTAGCATGGCTTTTACAGCTCCTTTTTAAAGCTTTCCAGCCCAATAACAAATCCATATTGTCCAAGCAGATGACATAAACTGATTACGACCAGGGGTGTTAATGCAACAATTTTACCAATACGATATCCTGATTCTAGGTAGCGGCGCAGCAGGACTAGCATTAGCGCTGCAATTATCTGAAAAATATCGAATTGCCATACTCAGCAAGAGCCACCTAACAAATGGATCGACCTATGGGGCCCAGGGTGGTGTAGCCGCTGTTCTTGACAGAATGGAAGATAGCCTAGACAAACACATCAAAGATACTCTGACTGCTGGCGCAGGGTTATGCAACCACAAAACAGTCAAGCACATTGTTAAACACGGACAAAAGAGTATAGAGTGGCTAATTAGCCAGCAGGTGCCTTTCACCGCAACCGAGGACAAAACCAGCACTTTCCAATACCACCTTACTCGCGAGGGTGGGCATAGCGCAAGGCGCATAATTCATGCTGCAGATGCCACCGGCAAGGCAATATCGGAAACCTTGGCACAAAAAATCAAACAAAGACAAAACATTGATATATTTGAGCATCATCTAGCTATAGACCTAATTACCTCGGATAAACCACTTTCCAGCCACAATAGCTGTTTTGGAGCATATATCTTAGATTGTAAATCCGAACAGGTTCATACATTCAAAAGCTCGTTTACAGTACTAGCCACAGGAGGAGCCAGCAAAGCCTACCTCTATACAACAAATACCGATGGCGCTACAGGTGACGGCATTGCAATGGCCTGGAGAACAGGGTGTCGAGTAGCCAATATGGAATTTAATCAGTTCCACCCAACCTGTCTGTTTCATCCGAAAGCAAAGTCTTTTCTTATTTCCGAAGCCGTTCGAGGTGAGGGTGGTCAATTGCTGCTCCCAGATGGCCATCGCTTTATGCCTGAGTTTGACCCGAGAGCTGAACTGGCTCCCAGAGACATAGTCGCAAGAGCAATTGATCATGAGATGAAACGCCTTGGAGCTGACTGTCTATTCCTCGATATAAGCCATAAACCATCCAGCTTCATCAAATCCCATTTCCCTACTATTTTTGAACGGTGTCTCAGTTATGGCATTGACATCACCAAAGAACCCATACCCATTGTTCCTGCCGCCCATTACACCTGCGGAGGGATCGTCGTGGACCTTAAGGGAAGAACAGACATCAAAAACCTCTTCGCTGTTGGTGAGTGTGCATTTACTGGTCTGCATGGTGCCAACAGGCTGGCCAGTAATTCCCTACTTGAGTGTCTTGTCACAGCCAGCAGCACATCAGAAACTCTCAATAACAAATTAAATGATCGAAACCCATGCACCCTCTCCTCAACTCCCATTCCTCACTGGGATGAAAGTCAAGTAGTTGATTCAGATGAAAATGTTGTGATATCTCACAACTGGGAAGAACTTCGTCGTTTTATGTGGGACTATGTAGGTATTGTCAGAACAACGAAACGACTTCAGCGAGCAGCCCACAGAGTGAGTCTTTTACAATCAGAAATTCACGAATTCTATAGTAACTTCAAAGTCAGCAATGACCTGATTGAGCTTCGAAACCTGGCACAAATTTCAGAACTTATTATCCATAGCGCAATGAACCGAAAAGAGTCTCGAGGTTTACACTTTACCCTTGACTACCCCCATGTAAGCGATAAGCCAGAGGATACTATCCTCACCCCTGACAATTATTACAATTCATTTTAGGCAGATATCCATTAGCGCGGGCGATCTCAATTAGCACTGAGAACGCCCCCATGGTAAAAGGGCCACCATATCTCACTTAATACTTCTCTTTGACTTGCAAAGGGTAGTTGGAAAAATGTACTAACTACAAGGATAAACTGACTGCTATTTGACGTAACTCTATCCTCCCACCTTTTATATCACTGCAATCAAGAGAGATGATGACAGGTTACACTACAGTTATAGATCTTATTTGAGACAGGCTTGGCCATTCAACACCAGCATCAACCTTAAAGCATGGATTTTCTTGCTGTCAGCACTATCACAAAAAATATAAACCTTATTATTCCAGAGTGACTTCTGTTTTCTTAATGTCAGGCAAATAAGATAGTTAGATACGTACGCTTGACCCTTTGGCAAAGCGGGCAACCACTCACCACCTATCTTTAAATGCCAATGATTCCGATAGAATCGAATGCCTGTCACTGCTTTTCCATTTAAAAAGCAGTGACCTATGCAACTCAGCACTATAACCAGAGCAACAAATAAAATTTTTAACTGCCAGTCAAGAGAAGTAAAAAAAATAGCTGCCAGTGCGGCACTATGAATGAGTATTATTATAAATTGACTTATTTTTGATTCTCTAAAATCAACCTCAAGCAGCGCCTTCGTCATAACGGCCACACTGAAGTACTTTGCTCACCATTTGGGCCAATTCAGGATCCTCCGGCTTTTGATCAGTCATAAACCAGCGAAACAGGTCCGGATCTTCACACTCAAGGAGACGCGTATATACGGCCTGCTCTTTCTCATTTAGGGAAAGAAATACTTCTCGAGTAAAGGGTTCCAGCAAAACGTCCAGTTCCAGCATCCCTCTTCTGCTGCGCCATTGAAGACATTTATAAGCCTCTTCTGAAAACATCAATATGATCTCCTTATTTCTATCATGGAGGAGCGTTTTACCAAGTCATGGATTTTTAATATACCTAAACGGGCAGATCTCATACTCAGCATGCATACTCCGTGCTTTTGATAGTATACCTTATATCAAGAGGCCTTCTGAAATGAATACAGAATGACAAGATAGCCTGTTCTGTATGTGAACTATGTCGTTATAGCCAGTTATTTCCTATTATATGCAAAATCACCATGGTTTACTCAAAACCTGCTGTCTACACCAAAAATGCAGGAAAACAAGGTATAGAAATGAGCATAGACTGGAAAGATTACCTGGCAAACCAGGGAGCAGTATTTTCTTCCGATGGCACAATTACAGAATTTAAATTAACCAATACTGACCTAACCAAACCAACCATTAGCCTACTGGACAGTCAGACTTTTGCAGAAATTTCAGGACCAGATAGCTTGCGTTTTTTACAGGGCCAACTGTCCTGCAATATGGAAAAGCTGGCACAAGGGCATCACACCACAGGAGTTGCCTGTAATGCTAAAGGTAGAATGTATGCCAGTTTTAGAATTGCAAATACTAAGGATAGCTACCTGTTAAAAATGCACCGGGGACTGACAAAAAGCTTCAGTGATAACTTAAGTAAATATGCTGTCTTTTATAAAACTCAAATAGACTCCCCTAAACCAACTGCCTTTTGCCTTGGCTTGTCTGGGAAAAACACCGAAGCAAATCTAAAAACTTTAGTACAACAACTACCTGATAATGATGAAATCATTAGTGTCGATCAGCACGGGCTCCTCCTAAAGGTACCTCATATACAAAACTGTTACGAACTTTGGCTACCAGAAACCGCTCTGGTTTATTGGTGGGAAAAGCTAGCTAAAAACTTCGTTCCCACTACCGAGTCGTACTGGACAAAATTAAATATCGCTGCTGCAATCCCTCAAGTTCGGCCTGAGTATATTGAAAAATACATTCCCCAACACCTTAACTTTCCTTCACTGGGCAGCGTTAGTTTTCGAAAGGGCTGTTATACAGGTCAAGAAATCATTGCCAGAATGCAAAACCTTGGACAACAAAAAAGCAGAACCTACCCTATATGCTGTGAAGGCATTGAAAAACTCAGCCCCGGCTCAAAACTTGAAAACCAACATGGAAAACTGATCGGTGAAATACTGGAATCAGCTTCAATAACCGGTGATGGCTACTGTGATGCTCTAGCTGTGATAAAAATCGATTCAGTTGAAAGCCATGATGTATACCTTTCAGGCCAGAGAGATTGTCCAGTTAAAGTATCTACTCTGCCCTACCTCATAGATACCAGGAAAGAATTGCTGAACTAGAGCCAAGCTATATCCACATAAGCTTAGAGGTTGTTTGAAAAATAGCGTCCGTAGCAAGGATCGTAGAAAAATCGAAGATAAAAATTTGGTTTTGTGAGGTGAATAGTGGTTCTATTTGCCGAACAAAAGCAGATTTTTAGACCAATTTGCTGCGACCGCAGTAGGGCAGTCTATTTTCAAACAGTCTCTTATTAAGAAGTATTAAAGTTAAATCAAGAGCACAGTTTTAACTGCCCATACTAAAGACAGATGGGCAGTCAATTGATAAACAGAAAAGCAGTCAAAAGCCTGTGTTAAGACAGACTACTCAAAAGCTAACTATAGCTATTCTGAATTTCATCCAGCAAAGTGACAGCCTCTTCAAAATCATAACTGTTGATTTTCTTATAAAGCGTTTTTAATTTGACCCTATCTACTTTATCTTCAAGACCCTGGAGCAATTCAGGCAAGGCATCAACAACACCAGCATCGCCTTCTTGAAGCTGGGTACGAACACTGCCAAGCAAAAAGTTAACCTTTTCAACTTCAACAAGCCCCTCCCCAAATATATCCTCAACATCTTCTTCCACTAGCTCTTGCAGGCCAGCCATCAGTTCATCAAAAGCGTCTGCAAACTCACTGACTTTTTCTTCATCAGGCATCCTGGATTCAGACCTAATGATTGTCTCTACACCTGATGCAGCCAATTGCAACCTTTCCGCCCCAATATTACCTGCTGCACCTTTAACACTGTGTAGAATAAAGTGGGCTGTTTGCCAGTTTTCATCAGCAAGTACCCGCTGCAGTTTAGACAGATCACGTCGGTGTTCGTGATAAAAGTTAACCAGTAGCTTGTAGTAAAGATCGTAATTATTCATTACCCTACTAAAGCCTGACAACTGATTAAGCCCTTTTAGAGCCTTTTCATTCCCGCCAATAAATTTTAATGGCTCAGATTCTTCTTGTTTGTTCATGACAGGCTGCTCAGAGGATAACTCAAGCCACTGCTCAATCATCATTTTTAACTCAGCGGGATCCAAAGGTTTGGCAAGATGATCATTCATCCCTGCAGCCAGACAACGTTCCTTATCACCAGTCATTGCATGAGCTGTCATAGCAATGATAGGCAACTCTTTTTCCCCCAGCTCATTTCTAATCAATTTTGTTGCCTGATAACCATCCATTTCTGGCATCTGTATGTCCATAAACACCAGATTAAATGACTCTTTTTTGACTATATCAACGGCTTCACGACCATTGACCGCCAAGGTAATATCAACCCCTAATGACTCAAGCAACTCCCTTGCAACCTGGCGGTTAATTTCATTATCTTCCACCAATAATACCCGACCTTTGTAGCCGGCTCTTTCAGGTTGGCTTAATGAGAGTTTTTGAACATTCTGCTCGTTCTGGCTGCTGATCGCTCTCACTATGGTTTCAACCAAGACAGAGTCTGTAACCGGCTTAATCAAAAATGCATCAACCCGACCAGAAGCCCTGGCAATAACTTCTTCTCGACCATAGGCTGAAACCATAATAAGCGCAGGCTGACATTTCAGAGGTAAAGCCCTTATTCTTTCAGCCAGTTCGATACCATCAATATCGGGCATCCGCCAGTCTAGCAAGGCTACGGAAATTTCTTGATCTTTATGCATATTGCATGTTTTCAACAAATCCAGTGCTTGCCTGCTATTTTCCAGACCAATTACCTGGCAGCCATAAGCCTCTAACTGACTGCCCAGAAACTCCCTGGCATCAACATTATCATCAACAACAAGGACGCGTATTCCTATTAATGCTTTTTCAGAAATCAATAATTGTTTGGCAATGCCGAGTTTTACTGTAAACCTGAACTCACTCCCCCTTTCTAATTGAGACTCAACAGCAATATCCCCTCCCATCATATTTACCAGGCTTCGACTAATGGCAAGACCAAGCCCTGTTCCACCAAACTTTCGGGTTGTTGAACCATCGACCTGAGAGAATGATTCAAACAGCTTGGATTGATGCTCTGGGCTAATTCCTATACCCGTATCCTTGACCTTGAACTCAATATCTGCTGCTTTATTGGATTTTGATTTATGCAACAGGCTAACTTGAATACTAACTTCACCTTCGTGGGTAAATTTCAACGCATTATGGGTCAAATTAAGTAACACCTGACCAAGACGCAAAGGATCTCCTTTCAAACGCCTAGGCACATCAGGTGCAATATCGTATAACAGGCTGATCCCCTTTTCTTCTGCCTTAATACTACTCAGACTGTATAGATTATCGAACACATCCCCAAGATCAAACTCAATAGACTCCATATTCAGTTTGCCTGCTTCAATCCTGGAAAAGTCGAGAATATCATTGATTATGCCCAATAGGGCATGGGCGGAAGACTGTATCTTACTGATATAATCCTTCTGCCTAATACTCAATTCCGTTTTTTGTACCAAGTGACTTAACCCAATAATCGCATTCATCGGGGTCCGTATCTCATGGCTCATATTCGCCAAAAAGTTACTTTTTGCCTGGCTAGCCTGATCTGCTGCCTCTTTGGCTTTATGAAGTGCATCCTCAGCCTGTTTCCGGTCTGTAATATTACGACCACAGGCAAAAAGATAACCCTCTCCCTCATATTCCATGTAATTGGCGGTTACTTCCACAGGAAATACCTTACCCTCCCGAGTCATTCTGAGGGTTTCATAGGTCATATCCTTTTGCCGGGTGAGCTGATCCCACAAACGCGCCCAAGATGTCGCTGTAACAGCAGGATTAATATCCATAATTGTTTTGGACATTAACTCATCCTGCCTATACCCAAGAGCCTTGCAAGCAGCCTCGTTAGAATACTTGTGGCTACCATCTTTTCTAAACCAGTGAATATAGTCAGCTGCACTATCCAGGGAGAATCGAGACATGGAAAGTTCACGCTCCCGTTCCCTCTGTTCAGTAATATCTACAAGTGTTCCAACTGCCCGTAGCGGTTTGCCTTCTGAACCCCTAAAAACAACTTTGCCTTTGGTTCTTACTGTGGCATAGCTGCCTTCCTTTCTTCTCACCCTGAAAACAGACTGAAAGGAGGCATCACAGGAAGCAAACATCTCCATAAAGAAATTGACTGTTTCACTCTTATCATGAGGATGAATCATCCGCCTCCAGGCACTGGGAGTGTTATGTAGTTCGCCAGGCTGATAGCCAAGAATGGTCTGATATCTCGGGCTAAAGTAGATTTTTTCACCGGCAATATCCCAGTCCCACAAACCATCAGATGCTGCATCCATGGCTAGCTGATAACGCTTCTCACTTTGCCGAAGAGCATCATCTGACTGCTGACGCGCCCGAGCAACTGCAACCAGTTCACCGACTCGCCTCAATAAGTCAATTTCATCATCCATTATTTCCAGGCCATTCGGCCTGTTAAGAAGCCCGATTCCACCAACAATATCGCCAAACAGAATCATAGGAGTATAGATAGCGTTATCTACGCCTATAGCATCCATGGTTTCGATGCCTTTGATATTGCCCAGCTCCGATAGCGTTTCACGGGTAATTAGATAACCACCTCCGCTATCCTCACCCATCTCTCTAATATCGTGCTGCAAGATAGGCAACAGTGTGTCTGACCCGATATCAGGTAATGCACTCCAAAATGCCTCAATAGCAGGTTTGGAATCCCAGGATACAATGAAAGCCGACTCTGCCTGCATATATTCAGCTAACTGTTCAAGAAAAAAACTGATAGCCTGATCAAAGGGCTTATCAATAAACTGCCTGGACAAGTTACTTAATAACCGATCCAACTCTGAACGAGCCTTAAGTTCTTCCTCTGCCTTTTCCCGCTCAGCAATTTCCAGGGTAAGACGTCGATTCCAGTAAATAATAAGAATCAGTGTTACTAAAACCAGCAACAAGCCGATAAACAGTTCTTTATTGGGTTTCCATCCCCCAGCACGGATAGATATCCAGCTACTTTCGATTTCGTCTTTGTCCGATGGTGAAATACTATCAACCGCCTTTTCTAAAACAGACGCTAGTTCAGGTTTATCATTGCGGCTACCAATACGGAATTCATAATCAAACCCTGCTTCTGATATAACCTGAAGGTTAGTAATTTTCATCCGCTCAATTTCATGACTGGCCGAAGCAAGGTTAACGATCATAGCGTCCAGATTGCCACTGGAAACCCGATTCAAACCGCTGGCAATTGATGCCACCTGTTTAAATCGAATTGACGGAAACTTCTTCCGGAAGTGATCATAAAGAACATAACCAGAGACATAACCGACTGTCTTTCCTCTCAGGTTCCGGGAAGAGCGAATACTTTTATCGGAATTCCTGGCAATAATAACAGTCGGTACCTTCATTAAAGGCCGCGAGAAATCAAGGTAACGAGAACGTTCTTCGGTCTGATGGATCAGAGCAATTGCATCCACTTCATGGCGATAGGCCATACTAAGCCCTTCAGTCCAAGTGAAGTCGACATCGATCTGGAATGTGATGCCCAATCGCTCTTCAATCAGTTTCAGGTAATCGACAGCAATACCTTGTAACTCTCCCTCCTCATTCATAAATGAGAAAGGGGGAAAATCTTTTTCTACCAGAATCCTGACCACCGGATTGCGAGCCAACCAACGCCGCTCATCATCCGTGAGAGAAATATTAACACCTGTCTTCCTGAAAAAGCGGTTACTACTGTTAACAATCCAGCGTTCCTCCAATTTTCTGAATTCATCTGGTGAGATAGCTCTGAAACCATCATTAATCAACGACAGCAGCTCACCACCTCTTTCAGCAAGTACTCCTGCCCCAATAGACTCATTTAAATTAAAGTGTTTACTACTGACAACTTCACCGACCAGCTCCAACCGGTTCAATGCAGATTGAACAACAACTGGCTCAGCAAGAAACGCATCAATTTCTCCTTTAAATAAAGCCTGAATCAATGCAGACACCGTATCGCGAACTTGTACATGAGCACCTGGCAGCCATTGCTTCACAAATTCTTGATGATTTGAGTCTGCAACAACACCAAGCAATCTCCCCTCAAGGTTTGCTCCGGGATCATCAAAGCGTGAGCTGGCTCGGTAGTAAATTCGGTTTGTCACTCCATAATAAGGTGTCGATACCTGCAGCCATTCATTACGACTTAATGAAGGAGGAAGCCCGGCGTGAACATCGGCCTTTCCTTCTCTCAGGGCCGACAGTGACTCATCCAGATCACCCGCCCTAAACCTAACCGGTTTACCTGTTTTTTCTGACCAGAGCCGCCATATATCAACAAGCAAACCAGCCGGCTTGCCTAACGCATTGATAAAAGAGAGAGGAGCAGCAGAGGCATCAAGAGCAATAACAAGACTCTCTTCATCATCGGGATCAAACCCTAGCCACTTCTTTGCAATCGTGCTGGTTTCTTCATGATCCAGGCTTGCCATTCCTCTTTCGATCAGAGTTTTCAATGCAACGCGACTTCTGGCAAGCCCTGCAGCCATTTTGATACTGTGAAGATCCGTTTCGAGGGCTTTATAGTCGTTAAGAATCCCCCGACTATTAAGATAATAACGGAGCGCATAGTTAACACCGACCAGCGCATCAATTTCCTGGGCAGAAGCAGCATCTACCAATGCCCGATGGGATCGAAACGGAACTAGACGAGCATATGGATACTTTCGTCTTAGTTGTTTTTCTACACCATCGTTACGAAGGAAGCCCACGCGTATTGTTTTGAAAACTTCATCAAGACTGTGTTTGCCTAACCGTTTTTCAACAAACAAGACGGGCTTGCTGTCAAGAAGTACCGCTTCAGCCAAGGGAAAATCTGCATCCTGGGCTTCCGATCCCAATAAAGCAATGACATCAATATCCGATCGTTCCAACCGATCAAGTGCTTTATTCTTTGTCATTGGCAAAAATAAAACCGGTACGCCAAGTTTTTCAGACCACTTGCGCCAAAGATCCAGGGCCATACCATCAGGCTTACCGGCATCATTGGTGAACATCCAGGGCACATCATCGTGATAGTAGGCAATTTTGAGTGGCTGAATAAAAGAGGGGGCTTTATCCTTTGATTGGGCTACAGAAAGCTGACCATCATGTTTGGCTGCTATTGCCTGCATACACAAAAAAAACATCAAGAGTATTACGGCAAATGGCTTTAGCAGTAAAAGCATTAAAGAGTAAGTTGACCGATATCGAGTATTATTTTTTAAGGCATACAACATGATGGCCCAAACAGCATAAAAAAAGCAGACTGAAGTTTTAGGAACTGATCCGCACCAAAAGCTGATCAGTTGATAGATCCACTTATTTTAACCTCAAATTCCCCAAAGAAGCTTTAGATATTCAATACTTCCATGAAAATCAACCAAATAACCGTATTTTGCTATAATTATTCAAGTAAAAAGTGTAAAAAAACCATTTTTTCTTGTACCAAACGTAGCATTTTCAGTTTCTTTTAAGAAGTTATGTAGTTTTTTACCCATTATAAGGAAGAGGCTCAAACAATGGATCCTGAAATCTCCGCTAAGCAACAGCTGGATGAAAGCAAAGCTCAGATAGAAGAAGCTTTAGCTCTTATTGATAAAGTGGCAACACTTCGAGCTGCTCTAATGATAAAAACAGGGGCAGGGAGACGTTATCTTGAACATGCGAAGCCATCTATACAACAACTAAAAAATGCTGAACAGGCCATTCTCACAGAATACGCAACAGGAAAAACTGCCAAAAAGCCCTGTAAAAAAACCAATCTGGTTCAAACAATGAGCCTCAAAGGCATGGCTTAATTATAGTTAAAAGCAAAATCACACCTTTAATCATAAATTCCCCCTCTCAGTAAAGGCACTTCATAGGTAGAATGTACTATTCATCAATGAGGCTCTGTACTGGATACCATCACCGTGTTAACGATTTATCATTCAAACCGTCTGGATGTCCTAAAAGATCTTCTTATCGCACTGATTGCCAGAAACCCTCCCGCTAACCCACTGACAGATGAACAAATTCTGGTACAAAGTCCCGGCATGGCCCAATGGTTAAGACTGCAGCTGGCCGAGGGTCTGGGTATCGCTGCATCAATAAACTTCCCCCTGCCTGCCAGCTTTCTCTGGCAGACCTACGTCAAGATTTTACCCGAGGTACCCAAACGTTCAGCCTTTAATAAAGAGGCCATGACCTGGAAAATCATGACACTGGTCAATCAACTGCTAGACAATGAAAGTTTTACAGCCTTGAGAAGCTATCTGGCCGATGACCACGGTGATCTGAAAAGCTACCAGCTGGCAGGAAAAATTGCCGATATCTTTGACCAGTATCTGGTATACCGGCCTGATTGGATCTTACGCTGGGAAGCAGGTGACAATATTGAAGACATCACCAAAAATCATCCCTGGCAACCGGAACTCTGGCGAGCTCTGGTAAAAAAAACCAGCGATATGGGGCAGTCCCACTGGCACCGGGCCAATATGCATGAACAATTCAATCAATTAATGACGGAAGGTGCCTTCAAAGACAAGCTTCCCGAACGGCTTTTTGTTTTTGGTATTTCAGCCCTTCCCCCTCACTTTGTGGAATCCTTACAGTCACTGGGACAACAAACCGACATTCACCTGATGGTTACCAACCCCTGTCGCTATTTCTGGGGAGATATCAAAGACCCCAAATACCTGGCAAAACTCAAGTCCCGTCATTTTGCGCTCCATACCGCCGGACATATTACCAATCAGAAACGCCAAACACCCTTTATCAAAGCACAATCTGATAGTGACGAAACCAGTAACCCATTATTGGCATCCATGGGTAAATTAGGACGGGATTATCTCTATCAAATCCATGAAATGGAGGCTGGCGATATTGATGCCTTCGTTGATATCGACCCTGATACACTACTCAAGTATATCCAGGGGGATATACTTGAACTGGTTGATAGCTCCAGCCAGGCTTCAAAACAACCGATCGCAATAAAAGACCGCTCCATTGAGGTACATAGCTGCCACTCCGGACTCAGGGAAGTGGAAATCCTGCATGATCATTTGCTGGACCTTTTTGATCAGAACCCGGCGCTTTCTCCTAAAGATATCGTTGTTATGCTCCCTGATGTGGACACTTATACGCCCTGGATTCAGGCAGTATTTGGCAGTCTGGATAAGCATGACCGTCGCTATATTCCCTATTCCATTTCCGATCGCAGTGCCCGCAATGAACATCCCGTGTTACTGGGTATTTTGAAACTGCTGGAACTAAACAACAGCCGTTGCTCAGCCCCGGAACTGCTTGAACTGCTGGAAATTCCGGCACTGCAACGACAGTTTGATATTAACCAGAAAGGCCTGGAAACCTTGCGGGACTGGGTCAATGAGGTCGGAGTCCGCTGGGGCCTGAATCAAAAGCAACAGCAACATTTTGAACTACCTTCCATGCCAGTAAACACCTGGGCATTTGGCTTGCGACGGATGCTGCTGGGCTATGCCATGCCTGAAGAGAGCGGCATTCACAACGACATTCTGCCCTTTGATTCGGTTCAGGGCATTGAAGCCAGCCTGAGTGGCCAGCTGGCCGACTTTATTGAGCAGATCGAATGGTTATCGGAAACACTGGATAAAGAACGTCAGATCGACGAGTGGATACGCTATATCCACCAACTACTGGAACAATTCTTTGCTCCGGATGAAACCGACGAATACGCACTGAAATCAGTACGGGATGCCCTTGATCACCTCCATGAACAGCTACAGGATGCAGACCATCAGGACCCCCTGTCAAAGGCCATTCTGGTTAGCTATCTGAATGAACGAATTAGCAATGAGCGAAGCAGCCAGCGTTTTCTCGCAGGAAAACTCAATTTCTGTACATTGATGCCCATGCGTTCAATTCCCTTTAAAGTAGTTTGCCTGCTGGGAATGAATGATGGCGCTTACCCTCGAAGTATTGCACCGGCAGGATTTGACCTTATTGCCAAACACGGATGCCGGGGCGACCGTTCTCGCCGGGAAGATGACCGTTACCTGTTTCTGGAAGCTTTGCTGTCGGCACAGGAACGTTTCTATATCAGTTATGCCGGACGCAGCATTTTAGACAACTCGCTACGAGCCCCCTCGGTCCTGGTAACAGAACTCCTTAACTACTGCGAACAGAGCTTTGAAATAGCAGGAAAAACATTGAAGGATCATCTCGTCAGGGAACATCCATTACAGGCATTCAGCCCCCAGTCATTTATCCCTTATAGCCAGGACAATGAAGGCAAGCCCCCCAGTTATGCCCGGGAATGGTTACCTGCCGCCAGCAACCAGGGGCAAAAACCACCAGCTTTTATGGGACGGCCCTTGCAAGCCATAGAAACGACTAACGAACTGGAACTGAGCGAGCTGCTACGTTTCTATCGCAACCCTTGCAAACATTTCTGCAATACCCGCCTAAAAGTTTTCTTTGGCCAGGATGAACAGGTACTGGAGGATAATGAACCTTTCGAGCTGGATACCCTGGAGCGATACCACCTGAAGCAAGAGTTACTGAATACACTGATCCATGGTGACAGCCCGGGCACGGTATTAAAACATCAAAGTGCCAGAGGAGCCTTGCCTTATGGTGCTTTTGGAGAACTGCTGCTGGATGAGCAAGCCAAGGCAATGGCCAATACTGCTGCTTTTCTTAATCCATTGCTATCAACACCAAAACAGGATATCGAAGTCAATTTATCCATACAGGGTATGGCGATTTCAGGCTGGCTAAGTGGGCATTATGATGGGGGATTGATTCGCTATCGTCCAGCCTCTATCAAAGGCAAAGATATGTTGCTGGGCTGGATTGAGCATCTCTGCTACTGCTCAATGGAACAAGAAGGCATTACCCGTATTGTCGGCCTTGACCAGAAAAAAGAAACGTACCAGCAAGTTACCTTCGAAAACTTACCGGCAAAACAGGCATATGAATACCTAGAAAATATTGTGACTACTTATAAGGAAGGGTTACAACATCCCTTACCCTTATTTGTGGAAACAGCCTATGCCTGGCTAAGCCAGAGTGAGCCGGAAAAAGCCGAAGATAAAGCCCGCCTGTGCTTTGAAGGAAACCAATACAGCAAAGGTTCATTTGCCGAAGGCTCAGATGCCTATATTGCCCGCATCTATCCAAATTTTGAGGACAGTTTTTCTGACATGACCGCCCTGGCCCAGAAAGTACTATTCCCGGCATTACAGCATAAGGTGGAGGAGTAATAATGAATACAGCATCTTCTGTCTCCCCGCTTAATGCCCGTAACTTTCCCTTACACGGCATTCGCCTTATTGAAGCCAGTGCTGGCACCGGTAAAACCTATACCATTGCCAACCTCTATTTAAGGTTGGTGCTGGGTCACGGTACCACAGATGAAAAAGGTGAAGCCAGTTGCCACCCTAAGGCATTAGGTGTTGATCAGATTCTGGTGGTGACTTTTACCGAAGCCGCCACCGGTGAGTTAAGGGACCGTATCCGTGCACGAATACACGATACCCGTATGGCCTTTATTGAAGGGGAAAGTGATGATCCCTTTATCCAGGACCTGATTAACGACCTGGATCGTCATCCTGAGCGCATTGAACTACTGCTGGCAGCTGAACGTCAAATGGATGAGGCCGCTATTTTTACCATCCACGGTTTTTGTCAGCGCATGCTAAAACAGCATGCCTTTGAAAGTGGCACCCTGTTCTCCAGCGAACTGGTGGCGGACGAAAACCTGTTACTGGAAATCAGTGCCGCAGATTTCTGGCGACGAACCCTCTATCCACTGGATAAACCCCTGATCGCTTTGGCAAGAAAGTTATGGCCTTCGCCCCGTAAGCTATTGGCAGATATTCGCCCCTGGCTGAATAAACCGAACTTGCAGGTCAATGCCAGCGCCCTCCCTGACTCCATGGCCTCATTTCATAAGCACTATATAGAACCAGCCATTGCTGTAAAAATACTATGGTTGAATAACCTAGAAGACATTCGCATACAGCTTAAGACAGCGGGGCTAAGAGCTAACAGCAAGCCTATCACCCGACTTGGGAAAATGGAGGCCTTTGTTCGTGGCAGCGAGCTGGTACCCAGTCTCAATGATAAATCTGCAGAAAGCTGGGAGATCTACGGTACTGAAAGCCTGGAAAAAGCCCTTACCAAATCGGGAGCACTGCCAGATCATCCTGTCTTCGCAAAAATTGATGAGCTGCTGAATAATCCAACAACAGCCAAAGAAGCATTTAAAGGCCTGGTTCTTAACAATGCCCTGGTTAGCATCAAGCAACAACTTACCCAATTGAAAGCTGCCCGCCATGTGTTCTCCTTTGATGACCTGCTGAATAATCTGGCCATTGCCCTTGAACATGATCAGGAACGACTGCTTGCCGAGGCAATCTTACAGCAGTTCCCTGTGGCAATGATTGATGAGTTCCAGGACACCGACCCTCAGCAATACGCTATTTTTAAAACCATTTATATTGATAGTCAGGAAAAGCAAGCCGGGCTGTTTATGATCGGTGATCCCAAACAAGCCATCTATGCTTTTCGGGGTGCCGATATTTTCACTTATATGGCTGCCCGGGGACAGGTTAATGCACACTATACCCTGGACACCAACTGGCGTTCCTCCAGCGTGATGATTGAAGCGGTTAACCGCATCTTTCAGCAAGCAAAAGCTCCTTTTATTTATGAGGATGATATTCCCTTTCATCCCGTTGCTGCGTCAAAAAAAGGACAGCATAAATCCCTGCTGATTAATGGCCAGCCTTTACCTGCCGGACAACTGTGGTTTATGGACAGTAATGAGGTGGTAGGCAATACAGATTACCAGAATGCCATGAGCCTGGCGACGGCAACGGAAATCAACCGGCTACTGACGTTAGCCGGTGACCATAACTGTATCATCAAAGAAGAGGATCAAAGCCGTCCTTTACAAGCGGGAGATATTGCCGTATTGGTCCGCAAAAAAGCGGAAGGTCAGCGTATTCGGGAAAGCCTGGCAAAACAGGGCATTGCCAGCGTTTATATGAGTAACAGTGACTCTGTCTTTGCCTGCCAGGAAGCTGTAGATATTCAAAGGCTACTGGCGGCCTGTCTGACGCCAACGGATGAAAGAGCGCTCAGAGCGGCTCTGGCTACACCTTTGCTGACACTGGATGCAGCCAGTCTTGACCAGCTCAACCATAACGAACAGGTTTGGGAGCAAACTGTCGAAGAATTCTCTGGGTATCATCAACTCTGGACTGAGCGCGGCGTACTGCCTATGTTGCGGAGACTGATCTACCAGCGAAAAATTGCTGAAAACCTGCTGGCTGATGAATTTGGTGAACGTCGCCTCACCGACCTGCTTCATCTAGGTGAATTGCTGGCTGCGGCTGCCCTTGAACAGGAAAGCCAGCATGGTCTGTTACGCTGGTTTACCGAGGCCATTGAGTCACCCAATAAAGATGCAGCTGAACAACAACTTCATCTGGAAAGTGAAAGAAACCTGGTAAAAATTGTTACCATCCATAAATCCAAGGGACTTGAATACAATGTGGTATTCCTGCCCTTTCCCTGTTTATGGCGCAAAGAGAACCAGCCTCTCTATCATGATGAAAAAAGCCGCCAGGCCGTTCTTGACCTTTCATCACCTGACGAGGCAAGGGAACACGCTGAGAAAGAACGCCTGGCAGAAGACCTTCGTCTTTTATATGTAGCCCTGACCCGTTCTGTACATACCTGTTATATAGGATTAGCACCTGTCAAGGCAGGAGGCAGAAAGAATCCCACGGACCTTCACCGGTCTGCATTAGGGCGGTTGCTGGCAAACGGACAGGAAATTGAAGCATCCGATTTAGGTGCCATCCTCGAAAAGCTCACTGAAGGCAATCCAGCTTTTGCCATCAGTCCGCCACCTGATACCCCGCTGCCCAGGTATCAGGCATCAGGTGATCAACAACCCAGCCTTCAGGCCAGGGACTTCTCAGGCCATATCGAAAAAGACTGGTGGGTCACCAGTTATTCTGCGTTGTCCAAACATTCCACCTCCCATTCGCACCCGGAAATGGCCCCACTGCCATCTGAATCAGCAGATCCTGATGCCAGCCAGGAGATGGCGGGCCATGATATGGAAGTGTATCTGGAACCCCAATCAACCCAGACTGACATCCTCAGTCAGGCAGACGAACTGAATCTGTTTAATTTTCCCAAAGGTGCCAGGCCCGGCACCTTTTTGCATACGCTTTTCGAAACCGTGGACTTTAGTGAAACGGATAAAAGCAAGCTGGATACGCAGGTTCAGGACATGCTGCTAAAAGAGGGATTTGAGGAACATTGGAGCCCTGTCCTGGTGGATATGCTGGAAAACTGCCTCCAATCACCGCTTGACTGCATGGCTATGAAACTAGCCGATATTCCGGAAAATCAACGTAAAGTAGAAATGGAATTCTTTCTGCCCATCCACCAGCTGCAGCCAGGTTCCCTGAACCAACTGATTGCCCAGCATGATCCATTAAGCGCCCAGGCAGGCAAACTGGATTTCCAGCAGGTTAAGGGCATGTTGAAAGGCTTTATTGACCTGACCTTTGAGTACCAGGGCAAGTGGTATGTGCTGGACTATAAGTCAAACTGGCTGGGAGACAATATCAATGACTATTCCCAGACCAATATGGCCAAAGCCATGGTTGATCACCGTTATGACCTGCAATATCAGCTTTATTCCCTGGCCTTGCACCGATTGTTAAAGCAACGGCTGCCTGATTATAACTATGACCACCATTTTGGCGGTGTTTTTTATCTGTTTCTTCGGGGTGTCAGTAAAAATGACCCTGAACGCCATGGTATTTATCAGCACCGACCTGACAAACTGTTTATTGAAAGACTGGATGCCCTGTTTTCAGGCTCATTGAATCAACAGGGGGAACAGGTATGCTTGAACTTTTAAAACAACTGGCCAGTGACCGTCAGATCCGCCCTCTGGATTATCAGTTTGCCCGCTTTATCCATAGCCTGAATAATGACAAAGTTCTCACTCTGGCCAGCGCCCTGGTTAGCCACCAGCTGGGGCAAGGCAATGTCTGCCTGTCCCTGAAACAAACCAGTCATGATCGTTTATTTGGACTCAATAAAGAGATTAGCCTGCAACTGGCATCACAAGTAGATGTTGATATATCCCAATGGCCCAGCTATTTACAACAATTACCGGAGGTGGGTGATGGCAGCTGGCCTACCCCACTGGTTATCGATAATCAACGTCTCTATCTTTACCGCTACTGGCAATATGAAACACAAGTGGCTGATTACCTTAACAGCCGCAGTGGTATCAATGTGGAAATATCAGTCGCCAGTCTGATATTGGACCGACTGTTTCGAAGGGACTACGACTTTATTTTCAGTCAGTGCAAATCACTGAAAAATTCCGACGCCATTCAACAGGCATTGATTAAATGGCTGGACATTGAAGATACAAAAGTTGGTCGCATTCACTGGGAAGCAGTTTTCAATTGCATCAAGACTGCCAATAGTGGCTCAGATTTGCACTCCCTGGAAAAAACCATTCCTAACCAATACTGTCTTAACTGGCAAAAGACCTCTGCTGCCCTGTCCACAACCCGAAATTTCTCAGTCATTAGTGGCGGTCCGGGTACAGGTAAAACAACAACAGTTACCCGACTGCTTGCACTGTTGGTAGAACTGGGTCAGGCTCATGGCAATACCCCTCTTATTAAACTGGTAGCTCCCACAGGTAAAGCAGCCGCTCGGCTAACAGAATCTATTGGCGGTGCCCGTTTACATCTGGACTGCACCCCAGAAATCAAAAGTGCTATTCCAGCAGAGGCGGGTACGCTGCATCGCTTGCTGGGTGTTTTGCCCGGCCGTCCGGGTTTTAAGCATAACCGGAATAACCCTCTACACCTGGATATTCTCGTTATAGACGAAGCATCAATGATCGACTTGCCATTAATGAGTCGTCTGCTTGAAGCATTACCCAACCATGCCCGTCTGATTTTAATTGGCGATAGAGACCAGCTTGCATCTGTGGAAGCGGGAAGTGTACTTGGTGATATCTGTGCCGCTGCGGGCGGGGGGTATTCCTCCAGTCAGACTCGGGTTTTAGAAGAGCTCACAGGGTTTGATCTGTCAGAACACAGTCAGCCTGATGGAAAGGCTATTCATAATAGCCTCTGCCTGCTGCAAAAAAGTTATCGCTTTGATGCCCTTTCCGGTATTGGCAGCCTCGCCAATGCTATTAACACTGGGAACCTGACCGACCTGAAACGAACCTTGTCCCGGGGCTTTTCAGATATCACCCTGCATTCCATGGACAAAACCGGTTACCAGCAACTGATCAATCTCTGTATTAAAGGCTATCAACCCTATCTATCCCTGATTCAAGCCGGTGAATCAGACCATGCCATTCTGAAAGCCTTCAATCGCTTCCAGCTGCTCTGCGCCTTAAGGGAGGGACGGTATGGAGTGGCCGGCCTTAACACAGCTATTCGTTCAGCACTGGCCTATCATCAATTGGTTGAGGCTGAAGGTATCTGGTATCCGGGTCGACCTGTGCTTATCAACCGTAATGATTATGCCCTTGGTTTATTTAATGGTGATATTGGCATTACCCTTAAGAACCCTGACGGACGACTAAGGGTTGTTTTTGAACTTCCCGATGGCACGCTGAAATATCTGATTCCAAGCAGGCTACCAGAGCACGAAACCGTTTTTGCCATGACCGTCCATAAAAGCCAGGGGTCAGAGTTTGAGCATACGGTGATGGCACTGCCAGAACAGTTTAATCCGGTAGTCACAAGGGAGCTGGTCTATACCGGCATTACCCGCGCCAAGAAAAAGCTGGATTTGTTTTGCGAAAAGGTGGTGTTGAGTAAAGCAATACGCACGCCGACAGAAAGAATTTCTGGGCTAAAAGAAAGATTATAGTTTTCCTTCATTATCTCTTTAATATCTGCTTTCAATGAGCTTAGCTACTTTAGCCAAACTCATTGAAATGCTAATCCCGAGTCTCTACCAAAAAAGTTAACTTTCTGAATGTGTCTGATATTATCTTACAAGAAAAAAATCAATCAGGCTTAAACTGATTATTAAGCGATTGATAGTGAAAATGAATTCTATTCATACGTTGCTCTATCTCTTTCTTGCTTATTCCCAGGTCATCAGATAATTGCTCAAGGGAGTTACAGCCTAATCGCAGCTTCTCATTAACAATACCCAGTAGGATATGAGGACCCAGTCGTTCTGGATGAACAATTTCCATCGCTATACCCTCTGCTCACAACTATTAAAGATAGACCAACAAAGTATAGGGGAATTTTGTTTCGTCGATATTATCAATACCTTAACCTCACCCCTTCCCCACCTATTCGGCAAACAACAGCAAGACCTCGCAATAACGAAAAAATTGCAGTAGACCCCACAATTACATCGAAAAAGAATGGCGTTTAATAAGTAAATCCATCCAAAAAACCATACAAAACCAGTTATTATTAGCAATAAAAAACAATACCCAGCCATAATTTAATGATAACAGGCAACTAATTAATTATATTTTGTTTGCCCTGCATGACCTATGTCAGATTTTTATCGCTCAGACTATGGATTCGGTAAATTTTCTGACTTAGATCAAAAAAACGCCAGCCTGAATGATTAGCATACAGTTCGCGTTAACATCTATTAACAACAACCATGGCAACACTAACACACCTTTTATCAGCGTAATTATTAAAACATTGACGTATATAAGTCAGCGATGATGAAGCTATTCCATGGTCTATAAAGTACGGAGATTGTTTGGATGGAGCAGAAGCTTTCATTGCCTTCCATGGGACAAGTAGCCCTTGTTCTGGGAACATTCCTGGCACTGGCCTTTTCATTTACAGCCAAACTGAACCTCCCAATCCAGCTGGCCCTATTCATTGGCTGGTTCTTGGTTATGGGTCTTGGTATCAAGCTCGGTTATAAATACAAAGACCTGGAAGCTGCTGCTTCAGAAGGTATTTTTAAAGGCATGGGTGCCATTCTCATTCTGATCGCAGTCGGCGCCCTTGTAGGCACTTGGATTGCGGGCGGGATTGTTCCCAGCATCATTTATTATGGACTGATGACCATCCATCCTTCCGTATTCCTTCTGGCCACTATGATTATCTGCTCAATGACTGCTCTGGCTACCGGGACTTCCTGGGGAGCTGCTGGAACAGCGGGTATTGCCATGATGGGTATTGGCCAGGGTCTTGGCATTCCAGCCCCCATGACTGCAGGTGCCGTATTATCTGGTGTATATTTTGGGGATAAACTGTCCCCCCTTTCTGATAGTGTCATTCTGGCCTCCTCCATGTCTGAGGTTGAAATAGTCGACCATATTAAAGGTATGCTTCCTATCAGCCTGACAGCTTACATTTTAACAGGCATTGCCTTCACTGTTGCTGGCTTCAGCTATGGTGGTAATGCTGACCTGGCCCAGGTACAGGCTGTCATGGAAGCTATGGATGCGAATTTCACTATTTCTCCACTGGCATTTGTTCCTGTTGTCACCGTCCTGTTCCTGCTGTCCAAAAAATTGCCTTCTTATCCTGTGCTAGCATTTGGTGCCGCCATGGGTATGATCTGGGCCATCGTCCTGCAGGATCGTTCTCCAGTAGAAGCGATGAGCGCAATTTGGGCTCCTCTGACCATTGACTCAGGCAATGAATTTATAGATAGCATCCTGAATCGTGGCGGTATGTCTAATATGCTAGGGTCCGTTGCCGTAATCATATTTGGTCTGGGTTTCGGAGGATTGCTGGACAAAGTAGGCATTCTGGAAACTGTAGCCAAACAGTTTGAAAACAGA
This sequence comes from Endozoicomonadaceae bacterium, assembly GCA_965224475.1. Classification (GTDB taxonomy): domain Bacteria; phylum Pseudomonadota; class Gammaproteobacteria; order Pseudomonadales; family Endozoicomonadaceae; genus Endonucleibacter. Next base: position 131,073 of record CBDCZK010000019.1, read on the forward strand.
GTTACTAATGAAGGTAATCTGACCGTATATACAGTAATAACTGCCTTCCTTGCGAATGTCTTTGGCAGTGCCATGTATGTTTCCCTGATTTTGACTCCAAAAATCATGGCCAAGAACTACGACCGCCTAGGTTCTGACCGTCGTATGTTATCCCGTAGTGCTGAATTTGGCGGAACCCTGACATCAGGCATGGTGCCCTGGAGTGATAACGGTATCTTTATGGCTGGCTTGCTGGGTGTTTCCACATTCGCCTATGTACCTTACATGTGGATGAGCTTCATCAGTATTAGTCTGGTAATCCTGTTTGCTTACCTGGGTAAATTCCGCCCCGCCGATAACAAATACGTTAAAAACCAGAAGCAGGAATCTTCAGCTAACTACGCAGCTGCCTGATCTGTAGCTTCAGAATAATATGGACATGTAACGCCCCGTACTGACTTTCAGTATGGGGCGTTCTACTGATGACATCCATAAAGTTAAAAAATACCGTTATAATCCACCAGCTAAAACAACGCGAGCGGAAGTCACGGGTATACTTCCAGCATCGGGCTATTGCCGCTTGATTAATAAACTAATCAATCCAGCCCGCTATTATTATAACTGTGTAAATGTCGTTAAACTTGCATCACAAATAGCAGAGCGACATTTTCTGATACAAGCTGTTTAAGAGAGACATTGATGGCGAAGAAGATCTACGTTGCTTATACCGGCGGAACCATTGGCATGAAGCCTACAGAATCTGGCTATGCTCCAGGTGACAACCTGATGGCTCTGCTTAATGAAAAGCTCCCGACAGATGTTATGAACAGTCTGCCAGAGTTTGAACTGCACGAGTATGAACAGCTAATTGACTCAAGTAATATTCGCCCTGATAACTGGAAGCAAATTGCCTCAGACATAGCCTCCCGCTACGAAGATTTTGACGGTTTTGTGGTACTCCATGGCACAGACACCATGGCCTATTCCTGTTCCATGATGTCATTTATGCTGCAGAACCTGAGTAAACCTGTCATCTTTACCGGTTCTCAAATTCCCCTCTGTGAAGCCCGCACCGATGGCTTGGAGAATTTTGTTGGCGCGCTTTCTGTGGCAACAGATGACCGAATTAAAGAAGTCTGCCTGTATTTTAATGGGCGACTGATGCGAGGTAATCGCAGCCGAAAACTGAATGCTTATTGGTTCGATGCTTTTGATAGCCCAAACTACCCATGGTTAGGCCGTGCAGATATCCATATCGAGCTGAATGAGCAATTATTATGGCAACCAGAAGGGCAAGAAAAATTTTTACTGGCTTGCGACTCTGAGCCACATGTATTGCCCCTATGTTTATTCCCTGGCATTAGTGCAAACTGGCTAGAAACTGCCTTTCAGCAACCCTATTCTGCGTTTATTTTACGTACCTATGGAACCGGTAATGGACCAGATCAGGATCGCGAGTTACTGAAAGTACTGACAAATGCGAGTGAACAAGGAAAGGTTATTGTCAACCAGACTCAATGCCACCGAGGTACAGTACGCCAAGGCAGCTATGCAGCAGGATCAGCCCTGGCACGCACAGGTATGGTCAGCGGTTATGATGCCACTCCTGAAGCATTGTTCTGCAAGCTCCATCATCTATTCTCTTTAGGCACATCCCCTGAAAAGATACGTGAGCAAATTGGTATAAACCTGTGCGGTGAGCTAACGCATTAAATCTATTGGTGAGTACAAACCCGCTATTGAATGGTAGCGGGTTATTTATTAATTACACGAGTTCAGGGAGCTGCCAATCAATAGGTTTAACACCATGACTAATAAGGTAATCATTGGTCTGGGAAAAAGGCTTGCTCCCAAAGAAACCTCTATGAGCTGAAAGTGGCGATGGGTGAACAGACTTCAACACCAGGTGCCGCGACTGATCAATATATTGACCTTTCTTTTGGGCATAGCTTCCCCACAAGATAAATACCAAATTTTCACGCTGCTCATTCAGCTCCGCAATAACCCTGTCAGTAAAACGCTCCCACCCTTTCCCCTGATGAGAAGCTGCTTGCTTATGTTCAACTGTTAAAACGCTGTTTAAGAGCAAAACACCCTGTTTTGCCCAGTGCTCAAGGAAACCATGCCTCGCAGGTGCAATACCAAGATCAGACTGTAATTCCTTATACATATTAACCAGTGATGGGGGAATTCTGACATCGGGTCTTACTGAAAAACAAAGGCCATGAGCCTGCCCAGGCCCATGGTAAGGATCTTGACCAAGAATCACCACTTTCACATGTTCAAAAGGCGTCAGATCAAGTGCTCTAAAGTACTCACTTCCACGTGGATAAATGGCTTTTCCATTCTGTTTTTCCTTAACCAGGAATGACTTAAGAGCATGCATATATTCTTTGCTGAACTCATCCTGGATATGCGCTTTCCAGGATGGTTCAAGCCTGATATCTGGCATTTTACATCTCCTTTTCAATCAGGAAATTATACCCTGAACTGCGAGACAGTTGCTGGGAAATGCCACTATATCAGTATCAACCAGACTTCAGCATTAACTGAATCTGGCGCTGTAGCATTGCTTTTATCATCAGCATATTTTCAGCCCCACTCTGAACAAGACCATCGTACTCAACCTGCATAATAATTGATGAGAAGAGCCGGGCATCAACTTTGGGCTCCGATGAGCCAAGATGAAGAAAAAAGCGCTCCAAACTGTCTAGAAGGTAGCGCTGATGGCGGAAAGCTACGGGTCTGAGCGTATCATTACGCAGGCATTCCAACTGAAAGGACCGCTCTGCGATAAGGTAGTCCCGATGTTCTTGAAGCTGATTCTTGACATACTCCAAAGCCAGCTCAGTCATGTTATTAACAAAGCTTTGCCTGGATGTTTCCGACCTGTCGAGAGACTGTACAGCTTCTTGCAATTTAGAGTCAGATTCTTCCCAGAATGCGTTAAACTTATCTGCTCCCATCTCTACAAATAGCGTAAAAGCATCAGTAATCAAGTCAGAAATATCTTTAAAATAATAGGTCGTAGCAGAAAGAGGAACTTCAGCCTCTTTCGCTACAGCCCTGTGTCTAACGCCTCTAACACCTTCCCTAACAACGATTCTAAGTGCAGCCTCCAGTATACACCGACGTCGCTGCTCACTATTAATACGACTGGCTTTGCGCCCTTGATATTTTAAGTCTGAAGTTTCCAGTAACTGCGTGCTTTTCATTGCTTCCATAATGGAATGCCTTTTGCCTGAATGTTATTGACCATGAAAATGCCGTGTTGTGTTATAACCCTAAATGACAAACCAGCTGAAAACAGGGCCAGAAAATCCACCATCATTGTTCGAAAAAGTGGTGATAATTTGCCCATAGCTAGTTTATGAGTGCCTTAAGCCCATCATTGTTGACATAAGTTATGGTTCTTAACGGCAAGGCAGAGACAACACTATGCAGGTTGTCCAAAATGCCAACATACAAACTAGCATGTGTTGGCAGGTCTGCCACCCAGCACCCGTATTGTCCTTATATTTTTTCTCAAACACGGGTGAGAGTAACAAATTTGCAGCCAATGCAAGCAAAGCAACAGCTAACGGGAAATGGCGTTTAACCAGTACACCAGTACTGAAATGATAAATCCCAAACTTCGCTATCTACTTATTGCGGGCGCATGTGAGGGAATAGCAGAACATCCCGAATAGAAGGCGAATTAGTAAACAACATCACCAAACGATCAATACCAATACCTTCCCCAGCTGTAGGAGGCAAGCCATATTCAAGCGCATTAATGTAATCCGCATCATAGTGCATGGCCTCATCATCGCCGGCATCTTTTTCTGCTACCTGCTGACGGAAGCGCTCTGCCTGATCTTCGGAATCATTTAACTCAGAGAAGCCATTGGCTATTTCTCTTCCTGCCACAAAGAATTCAAAACGTTCGGTAACGAACGGATTATCATCATTACGACGAGACAGCGGTGACACCTCTGTTGGGTAATCCGTAATAAATGTTGGATCCAAAAGGCGGTGCTCAACAGTCTTCTCAAAAATTTCGATCTGAACTTTACCCAGTCCCCAGATATCTTTAACCTCAATATCCAATTTTTCTGCAACCTGACGAGCAGCTTCAAGAGTATCAATATCAGATGCTTCAAGATCGGGATTAAAATGCAGGATAGAATCAAATACAGACATGCGGGCAAATGGCTTACCAAAGTCGATAGTCTGTCCCTGATAGTCAAACTCGGTTTTGCCCATCACATCTTCAGCCAAACTCTTCAGCATAGCCTCAGTGTGATCCATCATGTCATTGTAGTCTGCATAAGCCTGGTAGAATTCAAGCATAGTGAATTCTGGATTATGACGTGTAGACAGGCCTTCATTACGGAAATTACGGTTAATTTCGTAAACCCGTTCAAAGCCTCCAACAACAACACGCTTAAGATACAGCTCAGGCGCAATGCGCAGATACATATCAATATCAAGGGCATTATGGTGGGTAATAAAAGGCCTGGCTGTGGCTCCACCGGGAATGACTTGCAGCATGGGTGTTTCCACTTCCATATAATCCTGCTTACGGAAGTACTCACGAATACCATCAATAATTCTGGAACGGGTACGGAAAACATCCCGGGATTGCTCACTGGTAATCAGGTCAACATAACGCTGGCGATAGCGCATCTCCGTGTCTGTTAATCCCTTATGCTTCTCAGGCAATGGTCTCAGGGATTTTGTCAGCAGTTGTACCTGCTCCATATCCACGTAGAGGTCACCCTTTCCAGAACGCTGCAAAGTCCCTTTCACACCAATAATATCGCCCAGATCCCAGCTTTTAATTTCAGCCAGAGTCTCTTTATCGAGCACCTTGCGATTCACATACAACTGGATACGCCCAGACATATCCTGCAGTTCCATAAAGGCGCCGCGGTTCAGCATAATTCGGCCAGCAACGCTGACACGAATACCGGCTTCAACCAGACTTTCCTTAGAGGCGTCTTTATGCTGTTCTTGGAGCTCACCAGCAAGTGAATCCCTACGGAATTTGTTAGGAAATGCAACCCGCTCAGCCCTGATAGCCGCAAGCTTTTCACGACGCAAAGCCACCAGCCGGTTTTCATCCTGCAAATCAATATTTGATTGTTGATCAGACATATATCACTCTATTCTTTGACCGCCATAATAATAAACAAGTGTCGCTTTTGTTTTACATAACAGAAGAAACAAACCTGTTATTTTACAGCAAGCTATTTACAAACCTTTTTTCAGGCTGGCTTCAATAAACCGATCCAAACCGCCATCCAGCACAGCTTGTGTATTTCGGGTTTCAACGCCCGTACGAAGGTCTTTAATCCTGGAATCATCCAACACATAAGACCGAATTTGACTACCCCAGCCAATATCAGATTTGCTATCTTCCAGAGCTTGGGCTTCAGCTGTGCGTTTTTGCATTTCCAGCTCGTAAAGCTTGGCTTTTAGCTGCTGCATGGCCTTGTCCCGGTTTTGGTGCTGAGAGCGCTGGTTTTGACACTGCACAACAATACCAGAGGGAATATGGGTAATCCGGATAGCGGAATCTGTGGTATTTACGTGCTGCCCACCAGCACCACTGGAACGATAGGTGTCAACGCGTAAATCCGCTGGATTGATTTCAACTTCAATATTTTCATCTATTTCTGGCGATACAAATACAGAAGCAAATGAAGTATGGCGGCGATTACCTGAGTCAAAAGGCGATTTTCTCACCAAACGGTGTACACCAGTCTCAGTTCTTAACCAACCAAATGCATATTCACCGGTAAACTGAACAGTAGCCGATTTGATACCCGCCACTTCACCTGCAGACACCTCAATCAACTCCGTTTTAAAACCTCGAGCTTCACCCCAGCGAAGGTACATACGGAGCATCATATTGGCCCAATCCTGGGCTTCTGTACCACCCGAGCCAGCCTGAATATCCAGATAGGCATTGTTGGCATCCATTTCACCAGAGAACATTCTTCTGAACTCAAGCACTTCAAGCTTTTCAGCTAACTGATCAAGCTCATCAACAACCCCCTGAACCCCTTCTTCATCAGCCTCTTCAACCGACATATCCAGTAGTTCATCGGCATCCTGCAACCCTTGAGTCAGCTCATCAATGGTTTGTACCACTGTCTCCAGCTGGGAACGCTCACGGCCAAGTGCCTGGGCATTTTCAGGATTATTCCATACTTCCGGGTCTTCCAGCTCCCGCTCTACTTCCTGAAGACGCTCACTTTTATGAGCGTAGTCAAAGATACCCCCTAAGCACGTCGGTACGCGCACTCAGGTCTTTAATACGTTCCTTGATAGGATTGACTTCAAGCATCGCCCTATATCACTCACAGATTAAATCAAACGGGCCATTCTACCTTATGAAATCAATGCTTGGAATGGATAATGGCCACTTAGACTACAACATATAAATAGAAGCCATATAGCCTTCTTGCTGGCTAACGCCCATTTCAGGGAACGTATTGACTAAAACCTGGTCAAAGACCCAGAGAGATAAGATCTTAAATAACTGTAAAAATAAAAAATGAGGTTTTTTATGGTATTTAGAAATATATTAAAAGAACTATTGAAACTAACTATCGCTGGGCCATTCCTAGTAACCACTCTTAATATTTCTGCAAATGAAACTATAGATTCACAACAAGAGATAAAGAAGGATAAAAATGAAATCCTACAGAGTGACAATATAGAAATACCAACAATTGATCCTCAGAATGAGGATGTATCAGGTGAAGACAATAGTCAGACATCAGAAAAACAACCAACAGCTGAAGAACAAAAGACAACTGCTAACCAAAGCGCCTTACTGACCGATGAATATTATCTAACTACCGACATCAACGATGACGATGATAGTGATGAAAATGGTGATGACAACGACATGAACAACAGCCAGCAAGAACTTACTTAAATTTAAAGAATGAATTCTCTGGGGCTTGCCCCCAAGTCTCTATTCAAAAATCCCGGTTGGCCGAAGGCCAATTAGATCGGCATGAAGCTCGGTCGCTTGCGGCCGAGTAGTCGATCTAAAGGGATTTTTTTACATCTTAAAAATTGTAATTTCGGAAAGCTATAAAAAAACACTAACATCTAAAAAGGCTGACATTTAGCTTTCTTCAATTACAAAATAAAAGAAGCAACATCCACAAAAACTTCAACTATAAAACATATCTACAATCGATACATTTCATACAGGTATTAATAGGCATGAAATACAAGTTACAACAAGCTATACTTCTAACTGCACTTATCATTTCTCTTTCATCCATTTATACCTATGCGACCCCTTTAGTAAAAAAATCTGAGTGGATACCTAAAGACCAAATTGAAGCATTACATTTTGACAGTTTCGTAACACATGAAAATTTTGCTCTTCCCTGCTTAATGGTAACAGACAAGACAAACTCTATATTTGAAGATAACAACTCACCATCCCAGCAGCCAACCTTTGTGCTAGGAAAGCTGAAATACTATAAAAAAACGCGTAAATATACATGTAAACTTACAGATAAAATAAAAAGCAAAACATACATTCCACTGCACTCATTACCAACATCTACAAGAGAAGCTGAAAGACAAACAACCGATGAAATCGGTCTATCTGGTGAAGCAGAAATTCCAAAACAATCAACCCAAGAGGGTATGCCTCTTCACTTATTCGTACTAGCTACATCTCATAATGCTATGTCTTCTAGCGGTTTGCTAAAAAGAGATGAAACCAAAGAGCTAATAAACAGAACCTTCAAAGAGTTCTTTCAAAATACATCACCATGGCAAGCACTAACAGAATCAAAAACAACTGTGCATTGGGAAGGAAAAGAAATACCAAACTCAACTCATAATGTTGCCGAAATGGTTTCATACCCTGAAACCTTGTCTATTCCCACAAAACTTCCTGGAGCTTTGCGACTTGACCCCGAAATACACCTAACAGATCCTTCAACAGGCCATATTCATAAGGTTCCCACTAAAAGTATCCTATATCTAACCAAGCGAGGATACCAATTACATAGAGTTTCTGGCTGGCCAGTTGACCCATACAATAAAGAGGAAAGAAGTGAAGTGCATTTACGCCACAACTTTGCCTGTAGGAATATCTTATGGGACCGTACTAAAACCCGCTATATATTGGAGATAGAGGCCCTCTTAAAAGCACATGAAAAAGGTCATTCAATATTTGCCTATGACGAACGAGCCTTTATGACAGGCACCACCCTCAACAAAGGCGACCATGCCACCAACAAAAATACGGCTTATTTTCTTGGAAATAGTCCCGAGCCAATTGAATGGAACAGTTTTGGTGCAAATGATCGACTAAAATTACCCAATAGTGAACATGAGCGCCATGGTTGGAGTAACCCAATTATACCTTCCGACTCAGATAATGATCTTTCTGATGACGGTGAGGAAAGTAGTCAACAACCCGAACAATGCAACATTATGTAAGCAATGCTCCTTAGTCCACTAAATCATATGCCCCGGAGCCAACTCTAGGGCATTTTCTCTAGCAATAAAGTCAATTTAAAACCAACAACTTAGCTAACATTTCTATAATCAATCTCACGTGCAAAAGGCGGCAAAGAGTTCAATATCATCTGCCCATAACGCTGGGTTACCACCCGTCGATCTAGCAGAGTAATCTGACCGGTATCCTGTTCTGTTCTTAATAGACGACCACAGGCCTGCACCAGACGAATTGCAGCATCAGGTACAGTAATCTCCATAAACGGGTTACGGCCCTGGTTCTCAAGCCACTCTGCCAGTGCTGCCTCGACCGGATCATCGGGCACTGCAAAAGGAATACGGGCTATAATAACATGTTCACAGTAACGACCAGGTAAATCTATCCCTTCTGCCAAGCTGGCCAAGCCAAATAGCACACTTGTTTCATCCTCATCTATACGCTCACGATGTCGTTTAAGCAGTTCCTGCCTAGAGTAATCATCTTGTACCAAAATCTGTTCCTGGACGTAATGATCCAAACCTGCATAGACATCCTGCATCTGTCTGCGGGAAGAGAAGAGTACCAATGAACCCTGACACTGCTGTAAAAGCGTTGGCATTAGTTCTATTAATGCATCTGTGTGCTCATCAGCCTGGCGCGGGTCAACGCTCATGGCTGGTACCACTAAACTGGCCGCATCACCATGCACAAACGGACTGGGTACAATGACACAACGGGAAGCTTCTGGAATGCCAGAACGCATACGGTAGCGATTAAAGTTACCCAGTGACGCCAAAGTCGCAGAGGTTACTACAGCACCGTAACATTGACTCCAAAGGCTTCCGCTCAGTGTATCTGCAGAGAGAATGGGGCTACAGAACAGCTCCAACTCTTCACCGAAAGGGCCACTCGTCCATTTTAACCAGCGGGCAGTAGGCGGGACACCATCAGGGTCTGCCGTTATATAGCTCTGCCAAAGCTGACACTGGTTTTGCAGCCGCATCAGCATAGCACCCACTTCAGGGTATAATTGCTCAGCCTGCCAGCGGTCGATTCCTGGTACATCACCATCCATAGCATCATTAAGATCTTTGCTGACCTTCTCTAGCAACGTGCAAGCTTTACTAAAGCCTATTTTTAGCAATTGTGCCTGCTCAACAATCGAGTCTGGAACGATACCTTCAGGAAACCGAAAAACAGCCACCTCGGACTCACCCTGTATGCGGGGTTCAATAATAGCAACAGAATGCAGAAGTTCACGTGCATGACTTAACATGCTGGTTAACTGCTCAAATTCTGGTTGTACTTTTTCCAGTCGCTCGCCTAATTCCCCGGGAAGTGCTTGTTGACCCAATACTTTCTGCAAATGCTTACCGGCTTTTTCAAGCCAGCTTGCCGTTCCTTTTAATCGGGAGTGGTAAGCAAAATGGTTAATGGCTTTATCAGGTAAGTGATGGCCCTCATCAAAAACATAAATACAGTCTTTAGGCGCTGGCAGAATAGCTCCACCACCGAGCACCAGATCAGCCATTACCAGGTCGTGATTAGTCACCACTACATCGGCTTGCTCAAGATCAGTTCTGGCACGATAAAAAGGGCACTGGCTAAAGTAACCGCAACGTCTACCACTGCACTGGGCATGATCCGTGGTAATTAATCGCCACTGCTGGTCGTCAAGGGCATCAGGCCAGCTATCACGATCACCCGACCATTTTGACGCTGCAAACTGCTCCAGCATGTTCTGGTATAGCGCATACGCAGAACTGTCCTGATCAAGCGTAAAACCCTCTTCGGCAAAAAGATCCATCAAGGAAGCTGTTGCCTGTTCTTCCTGAAGTAATCGATCCAGTTTACTTAAACAGGCATAGCGCCCTCGCCCTTTAGCGAGGGTAAAAGAAAATTTCAAACCTGTGCTCTGCAAGATATCAGGAAGGTCTTTACTGATAATTTGCTCTTGTAAGGTGACCGTAGCTGTCGATATAACCAGTGTCTTCTCACTGGCCTGTGCCATAACAACGCTGGGTATCAGATAACCAACCGTCTTCCCTGTACCAGTACCCGCTTCAACAACAGTGACAGAAGGATCAGAAACCCGGTATCCGTTATCATCCTCGTTAATACTGCCCAGGGTTCTGGCAATCTCAGCAATCATCTGTTTTTGGCCTGGCCTGGCCTGGAGTGACTTGCTTTTTAGAAAAGCACTATAGGCTTTCTGTATTGCTTGTTTGTCGACATCCCTAAGCACTGTTTCGATCACTCACATTAATTCGGCCAGCAGCCTGCTCCTTTTTTAACAACCCCATCAAGTGAAAACCTCCAAATACGACAATTTGAACAATATCCGAGACAGGTAGTTTACGACCCACTGAGGCAAACCGCCGACTAAAAAACAGCGCTTCTATACTATGAATAACCAGAACAACAGGAGCCACCCAGTGCAATACAGCCCCCAAGGGACTCACCTGAGGAGCTATTACGTTATAAACAGCTGCAATCCAAAACAGCAATGTCAGCCCTTTCCCAACATACGACATAAAGCATAACCGGATAAAATCGCTATTGTAACCAAATGGTTCATGCTGAAGAAATGGATTATCCGTCTGGTCTGAACTAAAATCGCCAATCCCTAAAACCACTAACAATGCTCTGGCTCTGAGAATCAACAAACTTCAAAGCCAGCATTCAGTTTATTGCGATACAACCACCCTGAATGCCTAAAAACTCACCCTCATATACTGTAGTCAATGATGCACTGGCTATTGCACCAGCTCATACTCTCTGGGCCCTGACAGGGTTTCATATTGTTATTATTGCCCTGAGCAACTATCTAGTTCAGATCCCTGTAGAAATAGCCGGTTTTCACAATACCTGGGGCACCTTTAGCTTTCCCCTGGTCTATTTAGCAACAGACTTGACGGTTAGAATTTATGGTGCACCTCTGGCTAGGCAAATTATTGCCAGAGTCATGGCTCCCGCTTTACTCATGTCTTACATCATATCGGTGTTATTCATGGACGGTCAATTTCAGGGATTTCATTCACTGACTATATTTAGCATCACAATTGCACGCATCGCTTTTGCCAGTTTTTCTGCATACCTTGCAGGCCAACTATTAGATGTTACCGTTTTTAACCGATTACGCCGACTAAAACAGTGGTGGTTAGCGCCAATGGCCTCATCTATCGTTGGTAATGGACTGGATACACTGGTTTTTTATTGGGTAGCATTTTACAGAAGTCATGACTCTTTTATGGCTAACCACTGGGGAGAGATTGGCACAATGGATTATCTATTCAAAGTGTTTATCTGTGTGGTTTTTGCACTTCCTCTCTATGGGGTCTTGTTATCCATCCTGGCACGCTACATCTCTTTTCAAACACCCAATCAAGGTTTAAAAACAGCTAAATAACTATGAACGAGAGACACAGTTCAAAATGCCCCTGTGGCCTGAAAAAACTTTATTCCGAATGCTGCGGGCAATACCATTCGGGTCAAGCAGCACCCACTGCTGAAGCTTTAATGCGCTCGAGATACTCGGCTTATACTTTAAATAACGTGGACTATATTATTGACACCACATGGCCTTGCCAGCAAGTTGCACTCAAAAAAGACCGGGCAGTACTTGAAGCCAACAACACATCCTGGGTACGTTTGGATATCGTCAAGACTGAGGCAGGCAATCCCAGCGACCACCAAGGCAAAGTTGAGTTTATAGCCTGGTATACTGAACCACCGGCTTCCACTGAAAAAGCTCTACATGAAATATCCGACTTCGTGAAAGAAGGTAACCGTTGGTTTTATATTCATCCAGGGCTGGAAAAATCACCTGCTATCAAAAACAATACGATTGGTCGCAATGATCTCTGCTTCTGTGGAAGTGGACGAAAGTTCAAAAAATGCTGCATGAAATAACGCAGAAAGAGTCAATGCTGCCTGGCGTAAAACAACCAATAAGCAAGTCAGGCTACATAATCAGTACTATCATTTAACTCCCTGGCCAACTCTTCAAGCCGCTCAAGATTCATATCGTGACAAAGAGCCACAAGCAACTCGACGACAAAACCCTCAGCAGAATCGGAACCCAGGGATTGTTTTAATTTTTCCTCAAGCCACTCCAGATCTCCAATTTCAAGTGCTTCCGATAAAATAGCACCTATTTTTTGTCTTTGGTCAGCCTTTAATGCTCCCATCAATTCCACTGTTTCATATAAAGGTCGATCCGTTTTTTCTGAGACTGGGATATTCAACAGCTGGCCAATCAACTTAAACAATTCATTGGCATCAAATGGTTTGCCTACGTAGCCATCAAATCCTTCTCTCAACAATTGTCTTCTTGCCTGTATGCTGACACTTGCGGTAACAGCAACTATCGTCATTTTTCGCGTTTCATTCATATTACGCATTTTTCTAACTGCTTCGACACCATTAAGCACCGGCATTTTGATATCCATCAAAATCAAGTCATAACATTGCGAAATGGCATTATTGATGGCCTCCAAACCGTTACATGCTTTCTCAGTTCGAAACCCCGCACCTTCGAGAAGACTACACATCATATCCCGGTTACTTTCTATATCATCAACAACCAGAACTATTGGTGCGTTTGTTGTGTCAATATTCAACTCTTGCAAACCTGACAGTTTACTTATGCTTTTAGAGGCAACACTGTCCTCTGAAACTTTTAGCGGTATATCAAAAATAAATTCGCTTCCCTTACCCTTTGTACTACGAACAGAAAGGCTGCCACCCATACAGGCTACCAGCCACCGGCTGATAGCTAACCCTAACCCTGTGCCTCCCGCTTCAAGTCCAGGCTGAAGTTGTCTGAATGGCTCAAAAACCAGCTCAATATCTTCACAGTCAATACCCACGCCACTATCCTTGATGCTAAAAAAAAGCCGTTTATCTTGGACGATAATATCCAGTGTCACCCAGCCACTACCTGTATATTTCACAGCATTGCTTAATAAATTCAACAAAACTTGACGGGTTTTAATTTCATCTAGCACCACCACCTCGGGTAAAAAGTCAGGAACATTCAACTTCAGTTCAAGCCCTTTACTAACAGCACGCTCAACAATCATGCTTTTAACATCATGCAACATTTGCCTTAAATAGGATGGCTGAAGATGAAGCTCTATTTCTCCCGACTCAATCTTAGTGAGATCTAAAATGTCATTAATCAATGAAAGCAAGTGATACCCGCTAGACTCAATGGCCCTGAGACTCTTGCGATGCCTGACAGGCATATCCCCATCTCTCAGTAAAATTTGGGTGTAGCCAAGAACACCATTCAACGGTGTCCTTAGTTCATGGCTCATATTTGATAAAAACATCCCTTTTGCCATACTAGCCTGCTCTGCTTGCTCCTTAGCTGAACGCAATTCACTCTCAATTCTTTTACGCTCCGTTATATCACGAGCCACAATAGATATTAATAAACCTTCATCGGTTTCCAGAGGGCTACTCGTTACCTCTATGGGAAAAATACGCCCCGCAGAATTAATACCCCTTGATTCAAACCCAGATAAGCAAAGTTGATCCCACGATGCCTTTCGGAGCTCTCCTAACAGAGGATGTTTAATTCTATGCTCTTCTGGAGTCAGTAAATGTAATGGCATATTGACCAATTCCGATCGGCGATAGCCAAAAAGCTCTTCAGCACGACTATTAACCAAGCTGATAACACCTTCTGTTGTTGCAATAACGGTTGCATCAGGTCCAGAATCCAATAGACCTTTAAACTTTTCAGCATCACTGACACGCTCAGTAATGTCATTAGCCATCCCTTCTATTGCACAAAACTCTCCCCCTGACCGCCCCATATCACTCCAGAAAATTTCCAACCGCCGACAGCCACCATTTTTATGACGCAAATCCAGCTCAAAGGGCTCAGACCAACCTCCAGAAAGTATATTCTTAAGCTGATTATCGAAACGACTTCGATCCCTGGAGCTGGAAATAAAACAAAGAAAAGAACGGAGAAATTCGCCAGGCTTAAAACCAAGTATGGCTTCTATGGATGGGCTGACATGAGTGATACAACCATCTCGATCTAAATTAAAGTAAAAATAGGTGCCTCCCAGCTTTTGCACCAAGTGGCCTATATTATTTGCTCTAGCATCATGTAAGGCCTGGTCTCTATCCGCCAGTTTTTCCAGTAACTGTTGAAAACTTTCAGCCAAGCTCCCAATTTCATCGCTGCTATTAACCGAAAATACTGGCATGGTATTTTTATAGGTGAAAACATCCATTGCCTTTTTTAGAGCCAGTACAGGCTGGGTAATTTTTAACGAGGCATACCAGCTACAAATAGTAATTAAAATCAAAGAAACAGCTAAAATAACAGCATTAGATACAATTGCTGCATAACCAGAACTTAAAGCTTTATCGCGACTGATATAAGTATAAAACCACCAGCCTGTGGTTTTAACAGGTGCTCCAAAAAACCAGTATTCTCTAGGAAAACCAGATGCAGCAATCACAACATCACTGGATGGTCTGCCAAGATCAATGAGTTCACCAATATTGTTACCAAACCCTGAAATACGGTAGGCTTGCCCTGTTTCTATAAGATTCCCATGGCCATACCTAATCGCTTTATTGTCTTCGGTATAAATATAATTGCCCTGGCGGTCAACCAAATTAAATTTCCAAAGTTTTATCTGCTCATACCGGCCAATAAAAGAGTCCCTATCTAGCACAATTGTCATTAATTGTTGAACGCTAAGATCAAAAGACAAATAACCTGCGAACTTGTTGTGGAAATATACTGGAATCAAATAACTAATAACCTGTATACCTGTCAATGCATCTTTATAGAGAGGCGTCCATAATTCTTTTTCTTTAGCATCAGTTTTACTTGTTTTCTTTAATATTTGTGCAATAAGGTTATTACTTTCCAAAAGTCCTTTCCACTGAAGACTTTCTCCTTTTTTCAAGAAAAAACCATGCCCTTTAATCTCAGAATTACCAGGATTAAGTTCATAAAAAACCACACTTGAAATGATCGGATTCTGAAGTAACTCAGAACCAGACACAGGATCCAGAATAGCCTCTATTTCAACCCTATTTGCTCTATTATATTTCCCACTTTCCATCCTTGCCAAATGCATAATATGCTTGATTTCTGAATCTACAGCGCGACAAAAACCAACCACCTCATTCTGCATTCTCGCCTCTATCTCTCCAGTAATATCCTCATAGGTCATATAGAAATAAATACAAAATATCAGGTTATAAAGTAAGGTAACCGGTACTACAGAATAAAGGATAATTTTCCAGCGAATTGTCCCAAGCACCTAGCTTCTCCAGACTTACATACCATTCAAGTAAAAACCACCGCATATCTTGTGAATATCTGTTTTTTTACACCTTCATAAGAAAGAAAAAAGCATGCAAAATTTAAACAGTCCAAAAGGCAAGACCAGCACATAGGCAAGAATAGAACATTCTTATATCAACTGTTGCTCAAATACCTGCAAATAAAATTATTTTGATAGTTATAACAAAATAGGATAAACAGTATTTGTTTATCCCTAACACTTAGACTGGAAATAGTCATTTATTTACATACATATGACTAAGTAATTATTGATCAAGATATAACATTTTCATTTGCTTGATCAGGGTATTAGCCGTTTCTAGCTGCTCCTTCGTCAGCATATTTGCCAAGATGCTTTTCTGCTCCTCAGCTTTTTCGGTTACATCAGATTTTTTCCCTGTACTAAGAGAGGTCCACATATAAGCCGCTATCAGATTTCTATCTGTTCCCTCTCCCATAAAATAAGCCTTACCCAACTCATATTGAGCCTCTATATCATTTCCATCCTTACCTGCTGCCATTTTAAAATAATTAAAAGCTTTGGTTAGATCCTTTTCCACACCAGCTAATCCATCCCTATAGGCTCTACCCAGCCACAACATGGCCTGTGTGTTCCCGTCATTAACCAGTGAGGCAAGCATCTCAACCGCCTTTACTCCAGAACCAACTTGCCCTTTTCCACCTAGCAGACTGATAGCTTCTGCTAGTACTATTTCTGTATCTTGATCGGGAGCACTTATAGAAACGGAGTCCACTGAACTGGACTCTGACCAAAGATTGGCGCTCAGCAACAACAATAACGCTACAAACCCACTCCGATACGTCACTATTTTTAACATGTTATTCCTCAGACTGGTTTATAAAGCAATAATTATAACCAGATGTAATTTACAAAGCGCGACATTGCTTATACAGAAATCCATCAATAATCGCTATATAATTTATAAAAGATTGCCAGCCAGTAATGGGAACAAATGACTATCTCAACTTAACACGCATTACTACACATACTCCTTATGTCAGTAAAACCTAATAGAGTCTACAAAGACTCTGATATTCGAGAGACAAAAGTCCGCCACAATTACCTCAGTAAAGAATGATTATGCTCTAATGGAACAGTTTGACGAAATAAGGCCGTACCATGATAACGAGGTTCGCCCTACCCTAAACCGACTTATCACTGATAACAATTTTCTGAATATCATGGCCCGCCATAGCCATCCAGTACTCACCAAAAAATGCGGCCGTTTAATGGAATGGCTAACTGGCGTTATTGTTCGCCGGCAGCTACGCGGCATCAATGATATTCGTGGGCTGCAGGGAATCATTGAACCCTATCTTGGTAAAATAATCGACAATACCACCTCAAGAGTCAGCTTTTCTGGGCTAGACAAGCTCATGAAAGGCAAACCATACCTTTTTCTTTCCAATCATCGCGATATTGTGCTGGATCCTGCACTTGTCAACTACGGTGTCTACCGCCATGGTATGGAAACCCCTCGCATAGCCATAGGCGACAATTTGCTGAGTCGGCCTTTTGTTAGTGATCTTATGCGCCTAAACAAAAGTTTTATTGTTAAACGGTCTGTCAGTGGACGCAGGGAAAAATTGAAAGCTTATCAAACCCTTTCTGCATATATCCATCACTCAATAGATACAGGACATTCTATCTGGATTGCTCAAAGCGAAGGGCGGGCTAAAGATGGAAATGACCAGACTGATACTGCGATTATCAAAATGCTTCATATGAGTAAAAAAGGTAAGGATATCTCTTTCTCTAATAGCATTCGTTCGTTAAATATAGTGCCTGTTGCCATATCCTACGAATACGACCCATGCGATCAGAAAAAAGCATTTGAGCTCTACAACACTGAACAGGCAGGCCATTACCAAAAAGCCCGGGATGAAGATATGCTCAGTATTGCTACTGGTATAGAGGGCTTCAAAGGGCATGTGCATGTAGCCTTTGGGTCACAGTTAACGGAGAACCTTGATAATGCTACCGATGTATCACAGGCAGTTGATGATCAAATCCATTCGCTCTATAAACTGCACCCATCAAACTATATCGCCTGGGATTTAATCAAGGAAGATTATCCTGATATCAAAGTACCAGATATTAAAGATATATATCCCAATAAAGATATAGATGACAAAAGACAAGAATTCTTGCAACGCCTAAACAGAAGCCCTAAAAATCATCAACGCTGGCTACTTAACATGTATGGAAGGCCTATCATTAATCGCTACAAAAGTTCAACACATGCTGGAAAAAAAATCTAACAACAAGAGAAAATAAACTAAATGTAACATGGTCACCATATAAAAAAACCACTGGTGATCATATAACCTTAACTATGAGAAAAAACGGGTTCTATAGGTTATGTTAGAATTCAGCCCACCCAAAATAATAAATCACTAAAAGGTGTATATCCATGCTAAACCAAATAACACAACGCCTAGCTGATCATATCCCTCGTACGTTTAATACAGATCTTCCACAGGCTGCAGTACTCATACCTGTCACGAATACAGAAAATCCTGAACTTATACTGACGCGAAGAGCCTCTCACCTTTCAACTCATAGTGGTGAGGTCGCCCTACCTGGAGGAAAAAGAGAACCAAGGGATACATCCCTACAGACAACCGCACTGCGTGAATCATATGAAGAAATCAACCTACCCCCCAATAATGTAAACATTATTGGTCAAATGGGCTCAGTCATTTCCCGCTTCGGTCTGGAAGTCACACCGTTTGTCGGTATAGTGCCAGGCAATATTGAGCTAACACCTAACATCAATGAGCTTGATAGAATTTTTCATGTGCCACTCACATTTTTTTTAACCCAAGAGGCTTTACGCATTGATCAATGGAAAGTAGAGAATAAAAGCTACAACATGCCCGCCTATCAGTATGATGACTACCTTATTTGGGGGCTAACGGCCATTATTCTTGCAGAATTTTTAAATACAACACTTGATGCCAATATTCCATTAGACCCACCTCAGTTTTCTGCCTCTTTTTCAAACTGCGACAATATCAAGTACTCATAGCCTACTCTGAAGCAAGGAACACTTTTACAGTTCGAACCCGGTTATCCTTAACCTGTAAAATTTCAAAACGGTAACAGTCCAGTTGCAGGCATACACTGGACTCAGGTATGAACTCCATTTCTTCAGTAATTAGACCACTGACAGTACGCGCCTCATCCATGGGCAAGCTCCAACCCAGAATGCGATTAATATCCCGGATAGAAGCGGAGCCATCAATAATATAGCTACCATCATCCTGAGGCGTTATATCCTGGCTGGAATCAGATACATCCGTCGTAAATTCTCCCACTATTTCCTCAAGAATATCTTCCAAGGCAACCAATCCGAGGATGTCCCCATATTCATCCACCACCATGGCTGTTCGTTCTTTTGTTTTCTGGAAATTAAACAGTTGGGTATGAAGAGGGGTACTTTCCGGTATGTAATAAGGGTCTGTTGTTTCTTGAAGCAATGTTGCTCGGTTGACCTCTTCCAGACTTAACAAGCGAGCAATTTTACGCATATGAAGCATACCAATAATATTATTAATATCGCCTCTATAAACTGGAAGCCGTGTATGCTGGCAGTCACGCAATTGGTCCAGTATTACTTTAATATCATCTTCAATATCAATGCCCACGATTTCATTTCGAGGCACCATAATATCGTCAACACTCACTTTTTCGAGATCCAAAACACCCAGCAACATCCCCCTTCTCTTCTTTGGCAGCCTTAAACCTGATTCATTCACCAGAGTCCGCAACTCCTCAGCACTCAACTGATCATCATTGGCTTCACCCGGCCTAATACCGAAGGGTTTCATTAACAAACTGCATAGCCAGTTAACAGCTATCACCATGGGGTACAACAGCCTCAAAAGCGGTAAAAGCACTACGGATGCAGGAAAAGCAATGCGTTCAGGATAAAGAGCCGCCACTGTCTTTGGGGTAACCTCACCAAAAATCAGCACTAAAACGGTTAAACCCAAGGTGGCGATAGCAATACCACTATCCCCCCAAAGCCGAACAGCAATAATTGTGGCCAAGGCAGAAGCCAAAATATTAACAAAATTATTACCTATGAGGATAACTCCAATCAGCCGGTCTGGACGTTCAAGTAAACTAACCGTCCGTTTCGCTGCTCTATGCCCCTTTCGAGCCAAATGACGAAGGCGATAACGATTAATTGCCATCATCCCGGTTTCAGAACTTGAAAAAAATGCAGAAAAAAGCAGCAGAAAAAACAGGGCGCCCAGAAGAACGCTGATAGGTGCCTGACTCAAGGGTACGCTTGCCTCATTATCAAAAAAACAGATTCATTTGATCATTAACACACTCAGACAGCCAGCAGGTCAAGCGCCAAACGCCAGCCAAAATAGGCTAAAACCAACAATACAAAACCAGCAACAATCCAGCGTACAGCTAACTGACCACGCCATCCCCGTAGCCAATGACCAAATAACAGGGTAGTAAAAATACACCATGCAATTATTGACAGCACTGTTTTATGAAGAAGATGCTGAGCAAACATATCGTCCAGAAACAGAAATCCAGTGGCCAGAGACATACTCAGCAGAATAACGCCCACTACCAGAAACTCAAACATTAGCCGTTCCATGGTCTGCAAAGGGGGCAGCGCTTTAATAATGTGCCTCTGGCGGTGGTATCGAAGCTGATGCTCCTGATAAGAGAACAACAATGCCTGAAAAGCCACAGCCATGATTATCCCATAGGCTAATACGGAAATAAGTACATGAGCGACCATTGTTGAGGCTGGCCGCCAGACAATATGATCAAATGGAGCAAGCCAGGCACTGAGAACAGTCAACATCGCAACAGGCAAAATCAACACTAAAAGACTTTCCGCAGGTTTTTTTATGCTGCTTAATAGAACAACCAGGATCACTGCCAACGTTGTTAGTGATGCAATCGTAGACACGCCAAGATTTATCCCTTGGGGAGTATGAATGACACCATAGAGCGCCAGAGTCTGAAAAACAGCCCCGAGCACAGTAATAAGTAACACCACATTGCGAGATGCCGAGCCTCCCCTAATACGAATTCCCTGGCCCAAGGCACCAACCAGATAACAACCCAGCGCACCAACACTGGCTAGCGTGACATTCATTGATTTTGCCGCAACCTCAACCTGAATTTAAACCTGTTAATCGTGAAAGTGTGTCATAACCCTTAGCTCAACTCCAATCATAACGCCTACAATCAAAAGCATCAGACTAAATAGACTTCGACAGTGTGACTGCCGCGACATAAAGTATTCCTATATAATCCCCTCTAAACCAAGCAGATACAGCTTTTCACAAGGCATACCCGAATGTTCGAGAATTTAACAGAACGCCTGTCACACACGTTAAAAAGCGTAACAGGCAAAGCTAAGCTAACTGAAGATAATATTAAAGATACCCTGCGCGAAGTGCGCATGGCATTACTGGAAGCTGACGTAGCGCTTCCTGTAGTACGCGAGTTTGTCAACCGAATAAAAGAACGCGCAGTTGGTCAGGAGGTTCAAGCCAGCCTGAGCCCAGGACAGGCCTTTGTCAAAATCGTTCAGAATGAACTGATCGATGTCATGGGGGCCACTAATGATGAGCTAAATCTTGCCACCCAGCCTCCTGCCATCATACTGATGGCAGGCCTTCAGGGTGCAGGTAAAACCACCTCTGTAGCAAAACTGGGTAAATGGCTGAAAGAACGCCATAAAAAATCAGTTATGGTGGTCAGTGCTGACGTTTACCGGCCTGCGGCTATCAAACAGCTGGAAACCCTAGCAGGTGAAGTAGGCTTGCAATTTTTTCCTTCTACTGCAGAACAAAAGCCGGTTGATATCGCCAATGCAGCGATTCAGGAAGCCAAAATCAAGCATGCCGATGTATTGATTGTCGATACCGCTGGCCGTCTTCATATCGATGAAGACATGATGGGTGAAATCAAGAGCCTACATGGCGCCATTAATCCTATTGAAACCCTGTTTGTAGTTGATGCCATGACGGGGCAGGATGCTGCCAACACTGCCAAGGCCTTTAATGAAGCCCTTCCTCTGACCGGTGTTGTCCTTACCAAAGCTGATGGTGACGCACGAGGCGGTGCTGCCCTGTCTGTTCGTCATATTACAGGCAAACCCATTAAGTTTATTGGTGTTGGGGAAAAGGCTGATGCCCTGGAGCCTTTCCACCCCGATCGGATAGCATCACGCATCCTCGGTATGGGTGACGTGCTTTCTCTTATCGAAGAAGCTGAAATGAAGCTTGATAGGAAAAAAGCCGACAAACTAGCCACAAAACTCAAAAAAGGCAAAGGTTTCGATCTCGAAGACTTCCGCGACCAGCTTCAGCAAATGAAGAAAATGGGCGGTCTCACTGGCGTTATGGATAAGCTGCCAGGCATGGCTGGTATGAACCAGCAAATGCAGGGGCAGATGGACAACAAAATCTTTGTCCAGATGGAAGCCATCATAAACTCCATGACCCCGAAAGAACGAGCCAACCCCGATATTATGAACGGCTCACGCAAGAAACGAATTGCAGCGGGCTCCGGCACCCAAATTCAGGACATTAATCGACTCATCAAGCAACATAAACAGATGAGCAAGATGATGAAAAAGGTCACTAAAAAAGGTGGTATGGCCAAGCTGATGCGAGGCCTGGGTGGTATGAAAGGCCAGCTTCCCGGTGGTATGGGAGGCATGGGGGGCATGCTTCCTCCTGGAGGGGGTAAGAAGTTTCCGTTTTAAAAAAGCCGGAAATCAAAAGCAAAAACCTTCATTCTATCTAAATAACTTACAGAGCCAGTTTATGTAGTAAGCTGGCTTTTTTATTTCAGCAAAGAAACAGATTATTAATACACTTCAGCTTGCTATATCTGCTACACCAAAAAGATTTTATGGCGATTACAAAAACATTTTAAACCACTAAAAATATCCAAACCTAACCAAATAAAGTCGCTAGGTTCTGCTGACAGAAGCTTGCATTAAGCTACAAACCCTACCCATATTGCATCTCTTTTACTTCGGATGTCCGAAATCACTAACCTCTTTGGTTGTCAGACTGGACGTTATTCCTTAGAATATGCGCCCTTTGTGGTCGGCCTAGGTCGACCCGAGTTTCTGATATTGGCAAAACTCTGCCAGCAGAGACTTAACAGTTGCCGGAAACCAACTACAGGAAAACCAGTCCATGGTAACAATTCGTCTGGCTCGCGGCGGTTCCAAGAAGCGTCCTTTCTATCATCTGACCGTTGCTGACAGCCGCAAGGCTCGTGGTGGCCGTTTTATCGAGCGTATTGGCTTTTTTAACCCACAGGCTCGTGGTCAGGAAGAGCGTCTGCGCGTTGACAACGAGCGTGTAGCACACTGGGTAGGCCTGGGCGCTGGCATGTCTGACCGCGTTGCCCAGCTTCTGAAAGAAGCCAAGGCCTGAGGTTTCTAATCCGGTGACTCTTGCAATGAAAGAGAAAGTAGTAGAGAACCCAGAAAAACTGATTACTGTAGGCAGTATTTCAGCTGTTTATGGTGTCAAGGGGTGGGTTAAGGTCTATTCCCATACCAACCCTATGGAGAACATCCTCAACTACAAGCACTGGATTATAGACCGCAACGGTCGTGTCGAGACCGTTGAAATTGATCAGGGACGCCGACACGGTAAAGGCCTGATCGCACATATCGTCGGTTGTAATGATCGTGAATTGGCTCGCAGTTACTGCAACAGCCAGATAATGATCACTGCTGACGAGATGCCCACGATCGCTGATGACGAAATTTATTGGCATCAGCTGGAAAATCTGGATGTTTTCACCCGCACTCAAGCAGGTGACAACGTTCTTTTGGGTAAAATCAGTCACCTGATGGAAACAGGTGCCAATGATGTTCTGGTTATTCACCCCTCAAAAGGCAGCATGGATAAACGTGAACGTCTTGTGCCCTGGCTGATAGATCAGGTTGTACTGGAGGTAAACCCTGAAAAAGGGTTTATCCGGATCGACTGGGATCCGGAGTTTTAGCATTTATGGACTCTTCAACAACTAAAGAAGCAGCCACAAATGCTGAATTGTGGTTCGGTGTTATCAGCCTGTTCCCGGAAATGTTCCGGGCTGTAACTGAACACGGCATAACAGGCCGTGCAGTTAGGGATGGCCTTGTGGGTATTGAAACCTGGAACCCCAGAGATTTCACCCATGATCGACACCGAACTGTGGATGACCGACCTTATGGCGGTGGTCCCGGCATGTTGATGAAAATTCAACCTCTGCGTGACGCTATTCATGCAGCCAAACAAGCTGCAGGAGCCGAGGCCAAAGTGATCTACCTGTCACCCCAGGGACGTCTGCTTGATCAGACAGGGGTAAAGGAACTGGCCGCATCCAAGCGGTTGATCTTGGTCGCGGGGCGCTATGAAGGCATTGATGAGCGATTGATACAGAATGAAATCGATGAGGAATGGTCGATTGGTGATTATGTATTAACGGGGGGTGAATTACCTGCCATGACGCTGATTGATGCAGTTTCACGCTTTGTACCGGGCACCCTGGGTCATAAGGATTCCGCTCAGGAAGATTCATTTGCAGATGGTCTTCTTGACTGCCCGCACTATACCCGACCAGAACTATTCGAAGGACGGGAAGTGCCAGAGGTACTGCTTTCAGGCCACCATGAGCTTATCAGAAGCTGGCGGTTGAAACAGTCTCTGGGCAGAACCTGGCTGAGACGCCCTGACTTATTGCAAGACAGGTTGCTGACCAGCGAGGAAGAAACACTGCTGAAGGAATTTATTCATGACTACCACTCAGATAACAATGCGTGCAGTCAGGATACCAACAGCAATACAGCCTGTGATCTAAATAACTGAGTGGAACACAGTTGACTGACTGGGAGCAAAACCAATGAGCAAGCACAAGATTATTCAACAGCTCGAAAACGAGCAAATGAACAAGGAAATCCCTGCATTTGGTCCAGGTGACACCCTTGTTGTCCAGGTAAAAGTTAAAGAAGGCAACCGTGAGCGTCTGCAGGCTTTTGAAGGCGTTGTCATCGGTAAGCGTAACCGTGGACTGAACTCTTCCTTCACCGTTCGTAAAATCTCCAACGGCGTTGGCGTTGAGCGTGCTTTCCAGACTTACAGCCCAATGATTGCTTCCATCTCTGTGAAGCGTCGTGGTGATGTACGTAAAGCCAAACTGTACTACCTGCGTGAGCGTAGCGGTAAGGCTGCACGTATCAAGGAAAAGCTCAACTGATAGTTACTTCCAAAGTATCTATTTATTGATTTTATTTTTCCGGCAACTGAATACTGAACGGAGTTTTCCGGCTCCGGTCAGACTAAAAAAGCGACTTAGGTCGCTTTTTTAGTATTTTCATAGATACACTTTTCATCAACTTCTACAAACTGGATAACTATCTACCATTCCAGCAATAGATAATCATTTTGATTAAAGCCTTCAGTTACCCTATATAAATAAAAATCACCTAATCCAACATAGATTTTGAATTACGATTCAATTCATAGGAAGTCATTCAAAGTGGCAATCAAATAACAGGAAATGTAATCTGAAAATAAAAAACTATAAATGAACTCTCAACAAGATATTAAAGCTTTTCTAGAACATTTATGGCTTGAAAAGGGCCTATCAGAAAATACCCGCCTGTCCTATCAACAAGATCTTAAACACTGGTTACTTTGGCTCGATAAAGAGAAGCCTGACACCGATCCAAAAGAAGCAACCAGCGATAATATAAGAAATTACCTCACTTATCGTATGGAGCAAGGCTACAAGCCAAAATCAACAGCCCGATTAATTTCAAGTCTTAGGGGCTTCTATCGTTATTTACTGAGAAAAAGCTTAGTTACTGACGACATCACCGCCCATATTGAAAGACCCCAGCAAGGACTGTCCCTGCCTAAAAGCCTTGATGAACAGGATGTAGAAGCACTTTTACAGGCACCTGATACTAACACCCCCCTGGGCACAAGAGACCGCTGCATGCTGGAACTACTGTATGCCTGCGGGTTAAGGGTCAGCGAGCTGGTTAGCCTTACTACAGATAATATTAATATCCGCCAGGGCGTTATCCGTATTATCGGTAAAGGCAGTAAGGAACGATTGATTCCTATGGGCGAGGATGCAACCCAGTGGCTGGAACACTACATTCAATCAACCCGCCCTTTACTGCTGAAAGACAACAGTAGCAACGCCCTTTTTCCCGGTAGAAATGATAACCCCATGACCCGGCAAACCTTTTGGCACCGAGTCAAATACCACGCAGTCTCTGCAGGCATAACCAGCGAAGTATCCCCCCACACCCTTCGCCATGCATTTGCCACCCATCTGGTTAATCACGGTGCAGACTTGCGGGTAGTGCAGCTATTACTGGGACATAGCAACCTTTCAACAACCCAAATCTACACCCATATAGCCAAACACCGATTGTCCGAATTACATGCCAAACACCACCCCCGGGGATAATCCTGCTTAGCCAAAAGGCTATTAATTAACCACTTCCCGGGATAAACCTTTGATTTTTTCGGTCTACACTTGTGATGCACAGGCAAAGGCCTGAGGGAACGGCCAGAATCTACTAAAAAGACATGCTGCCAGTCCCACTTATTATTTGACATGCGGCTTGGCAGAGCTCTTAAAACGAGCCCCTACACCTCTACCAAGCTATTGAATAACTCCAGGAGGCATAACAAGATGTACCGCAGCCTACTGATAATGGTAGCCAGCCTATTATTCAGCCATATAACGCTGGCCACAGAAAAAACACCCGGCTCTTCGCAAGCAGTTAAAGAAGCTATCGATAAGCAGGTTAGTCCATCAACAGCGATCACAGCCAGCGCCAGGCAAACTATTGAAAACCAGCTTCGAAGCCTTGACCCGGATATCCCCATCGAAACCATCGAGAAAAGCCCTGTCTCAGGACTCTATGTTGTTTCACTAAAAGGGGACCATATCCTTTATGTCAGCAACGATGGACAATACCTCATTCGGGGTGACATGCTGGAAATCAAGGATGGAAAAATTGCCAACCTGACGACCCAAATCCGAAATAGAGGCATCGCAGAACAGCTAAGCAAAGTCGATGCTAATGACATGATCATATTTTCACCGAAAGGTGAGACCAAAGGGATCGTTTATGCTTTTACTGACCTCGACTGCGGTTACTGCAGGAAGCTCCATAATGAAATAGCAGAAATGAATGAGTTAGGCATTGAGTTACGTTACCTAGCCTACCCCCGCGGAGGCAACCAGGCTCCCTCTTATACAAAAATGGTTTCTGCCTGGTGCGCAAATGATAGAAAAGCCGCTATTAGCGATCTCAATAATGGCCATGATATTCCCGAAAAAAGCTGCACACACCCAATAGAATCTCAAGTAAAGCTAGGGAAAAAACTGGGCATTTCCGGAACCCCATCTTTATTTCTTGAAGACGGGCGCAGAATTCCAGGCTATCGTTCCGCCAAAGACCTGGCAAGACTATTAAAAATCAATAAAGAAACCTCAAACCAAGAGCAGAAAACATCTGGCACGCCCGCCAAAGCCGAAAATAGACAAACTCCGCCAAAAGACACAGACACACAAAAAAGACAGGTAGCACCCGCTGCCTGACGATAAACAGCATAAATACATCAAACCAACCACTCTCACCTTACCGTGAGAGTTTCGCTCTTTATTACAATCCTCAATTCACTCTTGATCTCGCCCTGGTGTTGAATTTATGCCTATAATTCAAGCTCAACACACATAATCATGATAAGAAGTCTGTGGAGTAATCATTTGAAACCCGTCAACATTGGCATCTGTGGGCTAGGTACCGTAGGCAGCGGCACCTTCAATGTTTTGAAAAGAAATAAGGACATCATTGCTGCACGTACAGGACGCCCTGTACTTATAGAGCAAGTGGGCGTTCGCCATGATCTTCACGGCTGTGATACCACAGGTATTAAAGTAAGCCGGGATATCTTTGATGTAGCCAAAAACCCTGATATCGATATTCTGATTGAAGCCATAGGTGGCTACAACACAGCCAAAGAGCTAATTCTGACCGCTATAGAAAATGGCAAGCATGTAGTTACCGCCAATAAAGCCCTGATAGCTGAACATGGCAATGAGATTTTTAAGGCGGCAAAAAACAAAGGCGTAATTGTCGCCTTTGAAGCAGCGGTCGCTGGAGGCATCCCCATTATCAAGTGCCTAAGAGAAGGCCTTGCAGGCAACAGAATACATTGGCTGGCAGGCATTATTAATGGTACAGGTAATTTTATCCTGTCAGAAATGACCAGCAAAAAGCGCTCTTTTGACAACGTTTTAAAAGAAGCCCAAAAACTGGGTTATGCAGAGGCCGACCCAACCTTTGACATAGAAGGCATTGATGCCTGTCATAAACTAACCATCATGGCTTCTATAGCCTTTGGTATTCCTTTGCAATTTAACAAAGCTTATACCGAAGGAATCAGTAAAATCACCCCTGCTGATATTGAATATACAGAAGAACTTGGCTATCGCATTAAACACCTTGGAATCGCTGGTCAATACAAATCGGGTATTGAGCTCAGAGTGCACCCAACATTGATTCCAGCTAACAGTCCTTTGGCAAATATCAACGGTGTGTTAAATGCCATTGTGGTTGATGGCGATGCCCTTGGACAATCCATGCTGTCTGGCCCCGGTGCAGGCTCTGAACCCACCGCCTCATCCGTTATCGCTGATATTATTGATATATCTCGCAATCTGGAATCACCAGAAGCCACCGTCCATCCTCTCGGCTTCACTTCAACTGAATTCAATACATCGCCAGAGATTTTGTCCATTGATGAGGTCGAATCTAGCTATTACCTGCGCATACATGCCAAAGATCACCCTGGCGTTATGAACGCCATCACCCAGATACTTAGCCAACATGGCATTAATATTAACGCTATCACCCAAAAAGCTATAAGAGGCCATGACGGCTACGCTGACATTGTCATTCTGACTCACTGCATTAAAGAAGCGACAGCGAACAAAGCCATTACTAAAATAGAGTCCCTTGCTGATATCCAGTCCCCTTTAACACGGATTCGGATAGAGCAGATTGACTAACCCAGATTTTACCGTTGCGATAAACCAAAGGATATGCAGTGAAATATATCAGCACCAGAGGCCCGAAAGGCGATGAAAAAAACTTCAGGGATGTGTTACTGACTGGACTAGCGGATGATGGCGGTCTGTTTGTACCCAAAGAATTACCCGTATTTGACTCTGAGAAAATCCGAAGTCTGCGAGGCCTGCCCTACAACGAACTGGCTTTCGAAATAATAAAACCCTTTATTGGAGACTGTATTGAGGAAGCAACCCTCAAGGTATTGATTAACGAGAGTTACACAGATTTCGATCACCCCGCTATAGCCCCTCTCTACCAACTGGATAGCAACCACTGGGTAATGGAACTTTTTCATGGCCCAACACTGGCTTTCAAGGATTTTGCCCTACAGTTACTGGGTAGATTACTGAATCATTTCCTGGAAGAAAAAGGCGAGCGGGCAATAGTATTGGGAGCCACTTCAGGCGACACCGGCTCAGCAGCAATTGAAGGCTGTAAGGGCAGTAAGAACCTGGACATCTTTATTCTTCATCCCCACGAACGGGTTTCCGAAGTCCAGCGCCGCCAAATGACCACTGTCATGGATGGCAACATTCATAATATCGCAATTAAGGGTAATTTTGACGACTGCCAGGAAATGGTCAAGCAATGCTTTTCTGACCAGTCCTTTTTACCGACTAACAGGCAACTTGTTGCTGTCAACTCAATCAACTGGGCACGTATCATGGCTCAGGTTGTATACTACTTTCATGCTGGGCTGGCACTGGGGTCACCAGACAGGGAAATAGCCTTCTCAGTACCAACAGGTAATTTTGGTGATATCTTTGCTGGTTACGTTGCCAAAGGTATGGGGCTTCCTATCCATAAATTAATTGTCGCAACGAATCAAAATGACATCCTGCACCGCTTTTTTCAAAATAATGATTACAGTCGCAACCAACTACAGCAGACGCTTTCACCAAGCATGGACATCATGGTTTCAAGCAATTTTGAACGCCTGCTGTTCGACCTCCACCAACAAGATGGTAAAGCTATTAACCAGCTAATGCTTGATTTCCATGAGACAGGCTCACTCACTGTTGACAAGCAAGTATGGCAGGCAACCCGGTCACTGTTTGACAGCTGCTGCTCTGATGATGAAGAAATTTGCGAAGTATTGAAAACAACCTATCTGCAGACCGGTTATTTAGCAGACCCACACACAGCAACCGGTATCAAGGCCTTTAAACAAATCGAAATAGACAGCTCAATCCCAAAAGTGACACTGGCCACAGCACATCCTGTAAAGTTTCAAGATGCCATAATAAAATCCCACCTTAAGCCACCTGAATTACCGCTTCATATGACTGACTTGCTTACAAAAGAAGAGAGCTATGACATTTTGCCAAATAACCTTGATCAACTGAAAAACCACATCACAGAAGCCACTCAGTGAAATAGCCAGTAAAGCCCGCAAATCACGGGCTTTACTATTAATCAAAAACTACTAATTTTTACCGCTTATTGAAGCTCACATTTGTACTCACCTTTATCAATCCAAGAACTGGGTGATGTAGCTGGGCTGGATTTACTCCAATACTTCGCCTCGTAAATACGGCCATCAAATATGACCTGTTCTCCCCCGTTATACCCCTTACCACTTTGCCAGGGCAATATAACATTACTGATCAGTTTCCAGGCATCACTGGAATCCGGTGTAGACCCACTGATCCACCACTTAGCTTCCCAAACCAGATCCTGATAGCTGACCCGGTCACCTCCAATATATGTTTGAGAGCGACTCCACTCTGGATAATTAACAGCATCAGGGTCTTTAGGCGTACACTGATTACCACCACTATTTTTAGGGCGTTGCTCTATCACTACATCAGCAGTGCTTGTCAGCTTGCTATCACTAACCGTTAGACGAAACCGGTACTGGGTAGTCGCATCAACAGAATTAAAACGAACTTCCGTTGATACCGATGCTGGTGAAGCAATAACCGCTTTAGGCACTATTGGTGAAATTTGCTGCCACTGATAGCTGAGCGTATCACCATCCGGATCGTAGGACTTTTCACCACTTAGCTGGATCGTTCCTGGACCAGTCACCGAATTAGCAGATGGTGTAATAATCGCCTGAGGGGCCTTATTGCCCGTTCCACCAGAATCATCACCTCTAAAAGCAGCAACAATAGGTGCCCTTTCGTTCCATACCCGCGCATTATTATGGAGCTCATGGGTTCCCATGGCACGCCCCTGGTAAAAAACCTCTGGATTTGACCAATAGTTAATTCGGGGACAGCCATTGGTACAATTATAAGCCATTACCGTACGCCATAAACTACTGGGTTCCCAATAGCCATGGCCATAGGGAAAAGGATATGAACTCCCATCCGTTTCAGGATTATGTCTTGTACCGATCAAATGACCAATTTCATGACCAAACGTGTAATAACCGGTAGCACAACTCCAGTCAGTAACAGCAAATGCTGTTTCTTCATTTGCAGCAATAGTTGAAGCCACACCGCAGGCACCAGTGAAATCCCCAAGCATCATCACCAGATCAGCATTGAACTCATCACGGCGATCGTGCACATCTTCCATATAGCCATCGCCGGGTGTTCTCAGCCGAGCAAGATCAGTATGAATACTGGATGACTCCTGGTAATCAACTTCATAGGCATAAGCCAGCTCCAGGGTTGCATTGATATTACTATTCCTTAGTCCTGCATTACTTTCTGCAAAAGCAAGGTCAATAAATGCGTAAATATCTGAAACATTATTTTTTGCCTGAGCGGTATAGGGCACAAGCATTTTAATTACAGGAACTGAGTCTTCACTTGCCTGCATATTGGAAATCAAATCTAGAGGCACTGAGGACGTTTGCATAAGATCAAAATCAGCAGGGTGATCAGGTGGCATTCGATTTTCATCAACTTTCTCAACCCGGTGATAGCCATTACCTGCCGGCTTAATATGATAAAGTTGCCCTTGAAAACGGACAGAACCCGTAATCGCCCCCTCACGCTCTACCAGAATGGCGCTGTTTTGGGTAGGATCAGCATTATCGTCCCTAGAGCCGTTTGCAGACAATATGCCCTCCCATATTCTAGACCCTGATGTTGTCAGCTGAGTTTGTTCTCCCAGAAACTGAACCGCTAGATCATTTTCAAGCAAAATGGATAAACGATATTGCGACTCTAGGTCTATGGTCGGGTTAAGCCGGAATATTTTCGACACTATGACTTCTGGACGGGGCTCCATTTTAAATGCCGAAGGCACATTCTGATTTTCTATTTTATAAAAAAGATCTGCAGATGTGATATTGTCTGCCCCAAAGCCATAACAGGGCAACAATAATAAACACGCCCCCAATGCCTTTTTCATTTATTTCTCTCTCTTTTTTTTCTACTACACAATGAAGAACGTTTTCTTGCTTGTTATTTTTATACTGTTTAAATTGGCCACATTCTTTTCAATATTAATCGACCAAAATAGTGATGGTGAGCAACTGCACAGATATGACCAAAAACAAGCAATGACAAACTCATGCAACTGTATTTATGGAGCAGATTAAATTGATAAGTCAGCGCAGTGTCTGTTAACGGCTGTGAAAACTGAATAATATTAAATACATTGATAGGCCTTTCCATCATTAATACTCCAGAAACCAGCACGATCAAAATATTGAAATAAATCAGCATATGAACAGCATAAGCCAGCTGATAACCCTGAGTTTTTCTGGCAGCAGCAGGTTTTCCAAACTTAAAAAAGAACCATATTCTTAAAATAAAAAATGGGATAAACAAAGTGGTTAAAGAGACATTAACAAAACCAATCCAGTTAGCAATTAAAGGATCTGGCTTTGTAAATGCTACATAAAACCCAGTAACTAATCCCCATAAAATAACAACAGCAGAAATCCAGTGCAGATAAATCTGCTGCCAATGGTATTTAGAGTTATCCATAGCATGGGCCTTATTATAATTTTTAAAACAGACTTGGAATCAGCCTTAGCTTATTTGATTTTTTTGCGTGTTTTACCCGGCAATACCGGGTAAAACACATTGACTATTTACTTAAGCTCACAACTGTATTCACCTTTATCAATCCAAAGATCAGGTGATACAACCGGGCTGGATTTAACCCACTGCTTGGCCTCGTAGACACGACCATCAAATATAACCTGCTCCCCCCTGTTATAAGCTTTACCACTTTGCCAACCTAACAAGGCATTGCTAATCAGCTTCCAGGCATCATGGGAATCAGGCTTGGCCCCACTAATCCACCACTTGGCCTCCCAAACCAGATCCATATAGTTAACCCGGTCACCGGCAACATAAGTTTTTGAACTATCCCAGCGTGGCAGGCTTTCTGCAGCAGGGTCCTTAGGTGTACAAACCGGTGGCTGGGGATCATCTGATTTGATAATAGATGTGGAGTAGGTATAACCATTATCCAATGCCCACACCCTGTTGGCATATACATCATTTCTGTCGTACATCAGATGACTCATGGCATCATGCCAGATACCTATAAAAGCCTTATCTGAATGCTGATCATTCACTTTCATAGCCAGCTGCTCAGACCAGACATTAAAACTGGCATTGGCATCAGTTAATGTAATTTGCTCATCAATCACATCCTTTCCATCAGAGCTAAACATCCGGAAACGCACGATATCATCAGCTTCCGCACCAGTATGGGCAGTGGTTACGTAATTGCCAATAGTCACCAGATCTGGGCCGGGCTCTGGCTCTGGTCCAGGAGGTGTTGTCTCATCAGAGAAAGCGATATCTGAACAGTTGTAAAAACCTTCGCCAGCCCGGTCATCACGCTGCCAGCGAACATAAAGCACCGCATCACCGGTTATCCCCTCAGGAAGGGTGACATCCATTTCATAGTTACCGCTAACCACTGGCAGATCACCGTACTCCGCAATCAAATCCAGATCATTCCAATGTAGCTGTTGATTCGCTGAGTTATAGCTGGGTTTCGACAGGTAAATCTGCCAATAACTTGGGTTATGGGGAGCCGTTGCACGAAACCGCAGCTTGAATTTTCCAGGCTGCATTTTGGTTTTTTGCCAATGAGATGATGGAATATCCATACCTGATTTTGAAGTAGCTCCACCAGAGCAAAGAAGGCCATCTTTTACAACAGCTTTCACGGAATCCATATTCCAGTAATCCGTGACATTGGAAGAAAACTCATTCTTTTGCACAAAAGGATAAGTGCCGGACTGTAAATAAGCCGCCCGACACGCCTCGTTAGGAATACCTGAACCATCGGGTGCCCCCCAATACCCCCCATCATCGGCACAAATGGTTTGCCTTGCTTTTGGATAATCTGTCCAGCCATGGGCACTGACATTGCCCGATATCATGATGGTAGACAGCAAACTCGCTCCTACTGCTGCCACTGCAAATGATCGCATTTATTATTTCCCCTATTTTTTTATCTAGTTTTTAGGTTCTGCTGACATACAGTTCCCCCTATAGATCAGCAGAAGCTAAATACCAGTACGAATAATTTTTATTTATTAATTGCCTCCTTTCGGGTACACAGACAGTAAACGATCTATATGACTAATTAATGAAGTAAAAAAGTTCTTTGTCGTTTTTCATTTTAAGTCGATGATGCACAGCATCACCGACTAATTAATTGATGAGTTAATTAATCCAGGTATTTCAAAAACTCTTTCGAATACTGCCAGGATTCTGTCTGGAAAGGCACACCATTTAATGCACCGGAACAGGTTGGGCTGGCCCATTCATTACTACAGGGATGGTCACGATCAATAGCCCAGTAAGACAGGTATCTTAAACCTACTTGCTTAGACCACAGAGCCAGTCTTTCTGCTTGCTTGAGACTGATATGATCCACTCGCTGATCATTAATGCCCTGCATTGGGATCATCCCCATTTTCTGGTAAAGCTCAGCATCAGAAAGTGCGGGATAGAGTTTTTTCATTAACCCTTTCAGAAATTCAACCGTCAGAATGGAGAGTTCAGCAGTATCATCCACATAGGCGGTGTGATACCAGGGCCCAAAACTCATAGTCATGGGGTTAACACTGTCTACCTCGACACCAGCAGCCACAGCTTGTTCTACCACATGGAAGCCACGGATAATGTCTGGAGCAGCTGCAAGTGTGAAGCTGATATGCAGATCAGGGATTACTTTCTGCAAACGAACCAATGCCGAAACCATACGATTCATCGCAGCCGTGTCATTTTCCCTACCCATCTCTACATCAAAATCAAGATGTTTAACACCATAGGTATCAACAACACGCTTGTACTCGTTATAGAGGTCATCTGTTGTCTGGCATGCCTGTGACAGATACCAACCACTGGCACCACCAAATGAGATAATGACATCGCCACCAATAGCCCTCAGATCATTAATCGCCTTTTTACCCCACTGAGATGCCACACTCATTTGTGTCTGGCCACCCCAAAGAGCTGCACAGCTTTGCTTATCTCCTTCATTGCCCAGAATAAAAGCCAGGGTAAACTGCTTGTTACCGGACTTTTCAGCCAGGTTTACCAGGCTTTCCATGCTGCCGTTGGCCCAGTCAGCATTAACACTGACATTCTTATAGGGCGCAAGAATCAAGTCCCCACCAATTGAGGAAGTAGCATATTTAAAGGTTAATGTGCCTGCCTCAACAATGCTGATGGTATCCTCCTGCTGAGGACGATAAGTATCACCATCAATAACAATCTCAGGCAATTGCAACGCATAAATACCCGGTTTCACTGCATCGTATACTGTATCCTTGCCACTGGTAACGGAATGCTGATACATATCACCATCACTATGAACCAGGTTAACAGCAATATCAGTTACAACAGGCAAGCCCTGGATATGAACACTGATATTTTTAAAGCCTGTAGTATCGATAGCCCCTTCACCTTTAGTAATCGCAGGAACAAAAGGCTTTTCTTTATCTGCGGCAAATAGCAGCTCTTTTTGGCCATTCAACAACAGTGAGTGCTCACGATTATTCAGCCGGTAATCAGAGAAATAAGCAGTATACGTTTTACCGCTGACCAGATTATTCAGGGTATGAGTACTGCCATTAGCCAATACATAGGTGCTTACCACACCCTGATCATCCTTAAGATAAAGAGTGGAATTACTGACAACTTGATCAGAAGGCAACGTAACAGTAATTTCTGCTGGATAAACTGGCTAACCATATACCCAGGCAACTTCCACTTCCTCGATGCTATCTTTACTCAGGGTAATAGGAAATGTTGGTTTAGATGGAGGATAGGCACCCACTTGCTGGATATGAATAACATAGTCACCATAGCCTAAATTGCTAACAGCTTTAACTTCTCCCCAGGCTAACTCTTCTGATTGCTCAAACTGGCCGGCTCCAGTAATTGTCACTCTGGGTTTCAAATGACTCACATCAGCACCGGGGGCACTCGGAGCCTTCAAACTGATAACCCCATCAGCAATAACAGGCTGCTCAGGAAATACCTGAATATCTTTCACGGTATCCTGAGTCGCCAGCAGAGACAATCCAAACTGCAAAGTAAAGCTGGCACCAGGCTTAAGCTCAGTCTTTATCCAGCTATCCTCAGAAAAACCAAGCACTACTGAGGTTCTGTACAAACCACTCTCTAAACGTACCGAGCTGGTTTTAAACTGACTGGGATAACTAATAGAAGAAAAGGTGCCCCAAATACTGGAAACAGCTACAGGTGCTGAAAAATCAACCTGCAGGTTTCTGGCATCAATGACCTCAGATAAACTATTAGTAACTTTTATTGAAAGGTTAGACCAGTGTTGTCCAGCAGAATCAACAATCACCTCAGTTTTTACTGGCACAGGCACTGGCGCATTTGACTGTAGGATTTGCAGTGATGCCGCAACGCCGGACAAGGAAAATAACAAAGAAAAAACACAGACTAACAGCTGTGCCCCCCATAATCTGGCAGAGCCTCTACATAAGCTGCTCATAACTTCTCCAGTTCTTCTTATCATAAACAGACCAGCGACAAAGTCATCGACATCTAGCCTGCTAAGATTTAGGTAAACCTAACGTCCTGTCAGACCTCAGGCATTTTTTATTTTTTAACCAATCGGTAACACAAAATAAGATAATGAGATTATCTAATGATATGTACCGCTAATAATTGGCATTGACATTTTGATCTATATCAATACTTCTTTTTTGATGCAGATCAAAAGAATCAACTCTTTTACATAAAAACAACAATTCATTAAGCCTGTATTTATATTGCTTGTGATATATGAGCAGGCCTGAACTTAGCCAGTATTTCAAAAATAACTGACAGAACAGTGACAAAAGCAATAATTACTAGAAGCTATCTCAAAACTGTTGGCTGATTAATTCGTTATAATCCCCCTGTTTTAGGGGGAGTTGATGATGAGTGAACTAACAACAGCACAATGGGAATTATTAGAGCCCTTTTTTCCTTCCAAAGATCTGCTTCAGGGCCGACCCGGAAGACCACGGCATCATGCTCGCCCAGTTCTCGAGGGTATTTTGTGGATTCTCCGTACCGGAGCTCAATGGAAAGAATTACCCACTCAGTTTCCTCCTTATCAAACATGCCATCGACGCTTTCAGGAATGGCAAAAAATAGGCCTCATTGAGCAGATACTTGAAGCCCTTGCAGAAGACCTGGAAGGGCGCGGCAACCTTGACCTGACTGAAACGTATATCGATGGTAGTTTCGCTTCCGCTAAAAAAGGGGCGCTTGTGTCGGGAAAACTAAGCGTGGAAAGGGAACCAAAATCATGGGCATTACGGACCGCAATGGTCTTCCTATCGCCTTATGCATTGACAGTGCTTCGCCACATGAAATCACGCTTGTAGACAAAGTGTTGGAACACCGTTTCATTTCTACGGTACCCACAAGAATGATTGGTGATAAGGCCTACGATAGCGACCCACACGATAAGTCTCTATTTAAACGCTATAGAGTTGAGTTAATAGCACCACACAGGAAAGGTCGAAAGAAACCCAAGACTCAGGATGGTCGAAAACTAAGGCGTTACAAGCGAAGATGGAAAGTGGAGCGCCTTTTTGCTTGGCTTCAAAACTATCGAAGGGTTCTGGCCAGATATGAATATAAAGCAGCCAACTACTTGGCTTTTTTGCAGCTGGCCTGCATTAGGATATTGTTAAGACAGTTTTGAGATGACTTCTACTAGATCGTGTAGAAAATAACATTTTTTTACATAAGACCTTCCAATATAACTACGGTAGAAAGTTATTTTGTAAAACCCTTTAGAAAACTCCAAAGGGGAGGGAAATACCTCTTTCTCAGTAGCTTTAATCAGACAGTTTTATATCAACTTCATATCTTTGGTCAGAGCCACCAAATGAGCAATATTTCTTGCCCCTAATAATACCTTCATATTTTTTATATGGTATTTCACACCATCTTCTGTGAGGCCAATTTTTTCTGCTACCTCCCTGTTGTTATAGCCATAACTGGTCAGCTCCATCACTCTTAACGCTTTTTCAGAAATAACATTATGGGTAAGAAAAGGATTAAAACGATCAGCATAGTGCAACATCATTTCCTGATTCAGCTTTATAAGCCTCTCCACAAGGTGATGAGCGCTTGGAGCAAGCATTCTTTCCCCTTCTTTTGCCGAGAGCGGTGAAGAAGCATTTAAGACAGGAAACCACTGACTAGAGGGTGAAGGCAATGGGATTAAAATACGAAAACCAATATCCCACTCTTTAAAAAACTGCTCTATAGGCTGATACTCAGGGTAATTTGAAAATTGTGACGATGTAATAATATGTCCACTTTCTACTTTATAGACTTCTCTAACCATCGGGTCATTTTTAAGATGCTCTTTAAAATACTGCCTACCAATATCGACTGTAGAAAGTTTTAAGCCACTGGAATAAGGGTAAACATCATAACTAAAGAGCTTACGGTTCATTGTTTCTTTTTTTTGCCCAAAGTTATGCCAATTAATTGAGGGGTAACCGAAGTAGCCCACATTGCATGACATATAACGCCGAACACTGTTATACATATCAGCCCAAATAGCGGCAATATTTCTTTTTTGGAAAAAATTCATAGAAAACGCAATAATAAATTCAACTTAATTAAAAGCCCTAATTGGCAGATCAAAAGAAAATTATTGACCTTCACCTATCACTCAGCGGACATTTCAAACAAAAATAAAGAATTATTCCAATATTGCAAACAACAACCCAACCCAAACTACACCAAAGTGTAGTATTCGCTAAAATAGTCCCAAATCATCTTTTTAGAAAGCTACTATTCAATCCAAATATAAAATAATTTATTTATAAAAAATCCAGACTTTTTCATAAAATCAGAACCAGACAACCCTTGATATAAATCATTACCCCAGTCTTCCCTTTATA
The DNA here is from genome assembly GCA_965224475.1 of Endozoicomonadaceae bacterium. GTDB lineage: Bacteria > Pseudomonadota > Gammaproteobacteria > Pseudomonadales > Endozoicomonadaceae > Endonucleibacter. The sequence goes on from CBDCZK010000019.1 coordinate 170,345, forward strand.
ATAATCTGGTTACAACTTTAGCTATTAAGACAATCCTGCCCCGAAAAAAACATTTAATCGGATATTAATATCAATCGATTAAGCAGCATAACCAGTCTCTTAGTCAATACATCATTATTTAAAAACACTATTTCATTGTAACTATTCAGCACCCAGTAAAGGAAGGTTGTCGTAATTCTTCATAGCTATAAGCAGGGCTTCGAAAACATTCTCACCCTGCTTTCTCGCCGATGAAACATAACTCCGTATCCGGCAGTACCATTTAGCCCCTTTTTCACTTCTGAAACAGCCAGATATTTTCTGCTTTACCTTGCCGTTGCGAACATCCTGCTCACTGCCGTTATTATCGAAGGGGATGTCAAAATCAGTCATGAATCTCAAGGTTTCTTCTTTAAACTCCACCAGTCGCTTGAAGAGGTTAAAGGCTTTGGTGTTTCTGACTTTATCCTCTCCAAGGCGTTGACGTCGTCGCTCCATGTACTCGGCTTCTTCGAGCTGTGCTTTTTTAGCAGTACGCTCGAAAAGCGAGTCGATACGCTTGCGGATAATTTCCGGCATAGCCTTCATGCCAAGCTTTTTGAACCCTTTCCTAAGATGGCAAGCCAGCCTTAACAAGCGTTGAAGCCGGGCTGCAAGATAATTGCAATCTCTGTCAACAACCCCCTGCAACTCCCTTAAGTGATGGGCGTTACAGAGCACATGGATGGCTGCGTAGCGAAAGTAGACTTTATAATGGTCATGCACAAGTATACCGGCAAATACCAGTAACACTCCCATTGCCTCAATAGCTTCATGACCTTTACTGGGGTCAAGGTGGTAGTATGTCCACTCCTCGGAACGAACGACATGCAGCCACCATAAAGAGCCCTTCACTCTCATGCCTGTTTCGTCAGCACCTGCAACTGGCACTTTTTTTAAGGCGTTAGCAATTGCTGCCTCTGTGCTAGCCAGACGGTCGTAGGCATTTGCCTGAAAAGTACAGATTGAACCGGGACTAACTTCAAGACCAAAAATATCGAAAAAGAATTGTGAAATGCGCTTGTACGGCATTAACTGGTATTGATACAGATAAACAGCCAGTGCTTGAGTGACCGGACCATACTGCACATACGAGTCAACACCCTTAGGAAAGCATGCTTGATTAGCATGTCCGCATGGGCATTCTTTGACTTCAGCCACATGCGCCGTTACTTCGAAACGGCCAAAACGTCCTGGATCAAATACCTGACGTTCAACAACGTCGGTTACTTTGATAGAAAGAAGCGACTGATGGCAAAGTACGCAGTTTTTAACCGAGTGATGCCGGATATGGTCTGGTTCCTCAGTTTGCTCCAGCGTAGAGCCTTTATGACCGTGTTGACCACCGGGCCTGTTATTTGACTTTTGCCTCAGGCTTTTGGGATTGGGTTTGTAATCTTCTCTATCACACTCAGGATTTTCCTCATTCTCACTGTCAGCATTTGAGTTTTTGGATGATGAGGGCTTATTGTAACCATCTGTAGACGGTGGCTTGCTGCTATTACGACTATTCATCTTGAGCTTATCAGCAAGCTCCTTGTTTTCATCCTCAAGACTCAAAACCTTCGACTCCAGCTCACCTACAGCAGCGAGAAGCAAGATAATGGCCTGTGTTTCGGGAGTAAACTGAGTCATGAAAACTTCTGGAAAAGGGTTTATATCAAAATGACATAAATTCGCGAAAAATCCAGATTAATCTGAGGAGGCTGAATAGTTACAGAATAAGACTGTCCCCCAGTAAGAACTAACCTCTCTCTTTTTTTATCAAAATAGCCAAAATTTGGTACCCAACCTTTACCAAACCCCCAATCTTTGCTTTCTGTAGGTTGATAAGATATAGACAATTCGAAATCAGGTCCTTTCCCATAACCACCTAATATTTTACCCAGATTTATAGAAAAACCATAATGACCGGTTCTTGGATCAGGCCCACTGCTTAAAAAATCAGAAAAATTAAAAGCATTCGATACAATATCATAAGTACTACTCATTATATACCTACATCAAAAAGAAAAATAAGTTCTATCCAACATGAAAAGAAAAAAATTAATCCAGCCAAAAACCCTACCTGATAAAAGATAGGGTATCTAACCAAATTTATAAAAATCTTGTCAATTATTTAATAATCCAAGACCATAATTCAATTATTTTTTAATCTCAAATCCTGCTTATTATGAGACTCAATTTTTAATTTATCAGACTCATTACCATACTCATCATATAGTGTGAATTTAAAGTCATCCTTTAACTTATTATGGCTTTTAATCGAGCAATTATCTTTACCAGGAATTGTTGCAATACGACACCAATCATGCGGCTCCCAGTTAGTGAAGAAGGAAGTAATTGTTATAGGGTTCAGTTGATTAACAGGCATATCAGCAGGGTAATTTTTAAAATGTGTATTTCCATGATCTAATTTATCCACTATAACACTGGATGCTGGGTCCCAAAGTACAGCAAAGTCAAGCTTATAGTCAGTACCATGGACACCCCAAACATTAGTATCTTTTGTCCAAAAAATCAGACTCCCTTTTCCGCTATTTTTACCAAAATCAACTCTGTTTTTTTCTGCCTTAGAATCTAATTTAATGTACTTAAAATTAAAGCCGTTGTGAGCCTTAAACTCCCAATCATAGGACTGTCTCCATCGGTGAACTCCCTGTAACCAATTAACATCGTATGTAGTGGATCGAACAAAATCAATAGTATTTGAGCTATATGATTTTTTTTCCAAAGTTTCTATATTAAGCTCACCATTTTCAAATTCATCATTATAATTTTCAGAAGCTTTACCATCACAGCTCGATACCGTTTTACCTCCAACTTTAACCTTTAAACACAGTTTACGACTTTCTGGCTTATCTGATTTTACCTGAATATAAACAGGTATAATTGCGCTCCAATCATCAGTATAAGCATTATCAGCACTCACAGACATAACCGTACTGGTAAAAAATTTCTTATCACAAGATCGATTTATCGCCTTATGATAGTATGGATTTTCATAAAAAGTATAAGTCCACCCAGAATTACTTTCTTCAAAAGAGTTAATTTTATCGACGTATTTTAAACCCTCGCCAGTTGTAGGGTAATATATAGAAATTATCTCGCTCAAATCACTAGCATCACTTAAAAAATCCTTTTTTAAATCACCATTTTCATCTAAAACCCTTAATTTAATAACGGCCTCAGCCTGCATGCGACCATTACCATAAATCGGATAAAATTTGCTACCATCTGCTTTATAATTAGCAATCTGGAATGACAAATTATCAAGCTTTAAACTATTAGCCCACAAAGTCGTTGCAGCTAAAGATGAAAAAACCGACAAAAAAACAAATATTAATCTTTTAAAAAACACAACCAGGGGGGTAGCCCAAAGAGCACTTGAGTTCTAGTTAGTTTGTGCCATATACCTTGCATAATGCAAAGGTGCTTGAGCAATGGCAGATTATGTTACTCTTATCGACAGATTTGACCTATTGGAAGATTCTCGGGATCAGTATCATGTCGTTTACCCTCTCCCTGAAGTCTTGTTCGTCGTTTATGCCAGTATTTTAAGCAACTATACCGCCTGGGAAGATATGGCGTCATTTGCTATTAACAACCAGGACTGGTTCCGGCAGTTTTTTCCTTACCAGTTTGGATTTCCTTCTCAGTACACACTACAGAAAGTTTGTTCATTAATTGACTCAAAAGCCTTTATTCAAATTTTTGTGGACTGGATGAACGATGTCATAACCAGTATTACCTTCAAGCAGATGGGGCCTTTCCCCGAAGAAAATGATCATGTTGTTGCCATTGATGGCAAGGCGCTGAAAGGCTCCCAGGGCAATTGCATCAATCCAAAACGATAGAGCAAAGTAACTTTGTTAGGTGTTTATGATCCCAACCTGCTAGTTTTCTGTGGCTCTTGATACTGCGATCGCCCTTGTTGGCCTTGATAGCGTTCAGTGCTATCCGCCTCAGGATAGAGAAGTTCTCTGCCCCATTGCCTGTTTTGATCTGACAAGCATCCTCTGAAAATGCAACATCAAGCACCCAGTGTAGATTATTCTCCACAGACCAGTGGTTTCGACTGATTTCCAGCATATCCTTCGCTGCCATTGAACGGCTCATGATATAAAAACGCAGCGCAGTAGTTACTTTACCATTGATTTGCCTGTCACTTTGTACGACAGCTACTTGCTTTAGTCCCGGCCAGTCTTTTGCCGTTTCCAAGTTAGAAAGATCGCTTATCACCCAACAACAGCGGGTTTCTACACGACCGTGGCCTTTTTCACGAGACTGCATATAATCATGCAGCTCTGGCTGGTGTTCTGCTGCGGTAAACAAAGCCTCTATGCCTTTATAGAGCTTTTTCTGATTGCCTTTGACTGCAAGAATGTAATCTGCACCCTGTTCAACGCACTGCTTTGCTACTTTCTTCTGGCAGCCCATAGCATCCAGTGTGACAAGGCAGCCTTTCAGCTCCAGAGCTTTGAGCAGTTTAGGTATTGCTGTAATTTCATTGGACTTTTGGTCGACACGCTCTTGCCCAAGCACCAAGCCAAGCTTAACACTCCAGGCACTGACTAGAAGCACTGGTTTTTTGCCTTTTGCTCTGGAGCCCTTAATGACCTTTCCATCAATCGCAAGGTGTTGGCTGCCTGATATTTCAGTCAGTGTTTGCTTGATCCAGCCAGTAAAACAGGTTTCAAAAGCTACGGGGTCAAGCAAGCAGAAGACCCTGCGAAAGGTGTATTTAGAGGGTATGCCGGCGGGTAGCTCTAGAAATGTTTTGAACCAGTCTTCTTTACAGCGACCAAAGTCCTCAATGTCTTGCCACTCATCAGCTCCACATATAACAGCACATACGGCAATAATAAGAATATCAAGCAGGTTATGGTCACACATACCTGGCCGACGGGGATCAGGTACTTTAGCCAAAAACTGCGACAAAGGTTGATACTGTACGGCTTCCATGCAAATTGACTACTCTGGTAATTTACAGAGCAGTCTCTCTCAGGTCGTCAGATTGATGCAATTGCCCTGGAAAGGCTCCCGCCCAGCAAAGGGTAAAAAACTGGTTCATATAGTCAGTGCTTACAGCTCTGAACAGAAGTTGGTTCTTGGCTTTGAGCCCGTAGATAAAAAATCAAATGAAATCACAGCCATTCCCAAAGTGCTTGAAATGTTGAATCTTGAAGGCGCTTTAATAACCAGTGATGCCATGGGCTGTCAACGTGATATATGCAAGGCTATTGTCGATAAAGGCGCCGATTACTTGCTCTCTGTTAAAGATAATCAGCCAACCCTCCATGAGAATATTGAATCTGTTTTTACTGAGCATATTGAGAATACAGCTTCTGACGACTGTGATGATCCACATTTTGCTGAGACTCGGGAAAAAAAATAGAGATCGTTATGAGCACAGGCGTTGCTGGGTTCTCGATACCGATCTTAAACGTGTAGACCCAGAAGGAGTCTGGCCTGAATTGAAGCAGTGTGCTGTCATTCAACGTGACAGGCTCCAGGGAACCAAACAAACAACAGAAATCCACTGTTTCATCAGCAGCCGGACTCTGTCAGCCAGTCATTTAATGGCTTCTGTTCGCCATCATTGGAGTATAGAAAATGGCCAGCACAGAACACTGGATGTCAGTTTTAGGGAAGACGCCAGCAAAATCCACGAACGGACAACAGCTAAGAATGTGGCGACAATCAGGAGAAGCTGTTTTAACGTCCATAAGATCAACAATCAGTACCCGGACAAGAGCATGACACGGAAGCTCAACTTGGCAGGAATGGATCAAAGTTACCGGACAGGGCTGGTTCTTGAGAGATTTTGAACAAATGTACTTATCAAGCTACCGCCCTGACACACTTCCAGCCTGCATGCCTTTTCAAGCCATACAACCAAGAGTGATGGTTTGCCAAAATACAATTAAACAATTTGAGCAAACTTAAACAGCATCTAAATACCAATAATTAGATAGACTATACAAATATTAATATCAGCTTTTTCAATATAATTACATTCAATTACTCTTTATTTTTCAATAACCTACAGAAGACCAATACTTTCTTCTTCCTCCCACTTCCATAAAACAATACCCTTAAATCATCAGAAAACCTAGCAACAAGCTTACTAGCACTAAAACCAGTAAAGAAACACAATCAATAATTTATTCATAGTTTATTCAGCTTTATTTGATATGCTTGCACCCGAAATTTTTTAGCAACAACCATTCTTTATTAATGGATTATCACCATTAAACAAACAACCAGCTATATAAAATGGAGTAAAAATGGACATTAAAAAAAACACAAAAAATAAAGTAGCTACTTTATCAGCCCTTGCTCTTAGTATTATGTTAACATCTCAAGGTATAGCTGCTAATACTGACACCTCCCCTCCTTCCAATAACGATGATTATTGCGAAGCTCTTATAGAAGAAAGTAATGCAAAAACGCAAAGCTTGCTAACTATCCTGAATAGAAAGAGTACTCCCGCCGAACTAGGCGGGTGGTGAATTTCGTTCAGCTCGTTAGGGCTGATCTTGGTTTCTGATATATTCGGTTATAACTTCTAGTGGCGCACCTCCACAACTACCAGCAAAGTACGACCTTGACCACAAAACCGGCTTTCGATACGCACCTGCGATATCACAAAACTCCTGCCTTAACCGTCTGGATGAAACAGCTTTCAGGCTGTTTATCAGTTTCGCAATAGCTGGCGTGTTGGGCGAGAACTCAACTAAAAGATGAACGTGATCGGCTTCCCCATTGCAATCTGTTAACTCTGCTTCAAAGTTTCCGCATATCTCAGAAAATATTTCTCTCAATCTAGCTAGGTGCAACTCGCCAAGCACTTTCTTTCTGTACTTTGTCACAAAAACAATGTGGCAGTGCAAAGTATAAGCACTGTGTCGGCCTTTCTTTATTTCCTGCATACTAATACTTGATATTCCATTTTATACCCTGTAATTTAAGTACAAAAGACTAACACACTGATTACATAAATGAAGATTCTCAAAGCATATAAATTCAGACTGGAGGCGACACCAGAGCAGCATGTGAGACTCATGCAGCTTTGCGGCACAGCTCGCTTTGTCTGGAATAAAGCATTGAGCATCTGCAATGAAAAGTGGGAGTCTGGTGAAAAAATCCCGTCCTCATACACAATGGCTAAGTGGCTGCCAGTCTGGAAGAAAGACGAAGAAACCAGCTTTCTTGCTCAGGGTAATGCGGTTGCTTTGCAGCAAAAACTAATGGATTTGGGCGGTGCATGGAAAAAACACTTTGATGATCTGGCAAAGCTCAAAGCTGGAAAAATCAAAGAGGTTAAGTTTGAAAAGCCATGTTTCAAGCAGCGCAACAAAGATCACCATAATTCAATTCGCATCATGCAGTTTTCAAAGTACTGCAAGGTCGAAAATCGCAGAGTAAAACTGCCAAGCAAGTTAGGTTGGGTGAAATTCCGCAAGTCTCGCAACATAGAAGGCGAGATAAAGAATTGCACCATTACCCGTAAATCAGGCCATTGGTTTATCAGCTTTCAAACCGAGCAAGAATTACCCACTCCGGTTCACCCTTCTGAAAAAGCGGTTGGTCTGGATATGGGCGTTGCCAAGTTTGTCACGCTGTCCAGTGGTGAGCAGTACAAACCGCTTAATGCTTTCAGGAAACATGAGAAGCAGCTTGCCAGAGAACAAAGAAAACTCTCCCGCAAAGTAAAATTCTCTGAAAACTGGAAGAGGCAAAAGCAGCGTATTAGCCGCACTCACAGCAAAATAGCCAGTTGTCGGGCTGATTACCTTCACAAAACCTCAACCGAAATCAGCAAAAATCACGCAATGATAGTGATTGAGAATCTGAAGGTATCCAATATGTCGAAGTCTGCAAAAGGCACTGCTGAGAAACACGGTAAAAACGTGAAGGCTAAGTCTGGACTTAACAAATCCATTCTCGATCAGGGATGGTATGAGTTCAGGCGGCAGCTTGAGTATAAGCAGGGCTGGCTAAGTGGTGAAGTAGTTGCTGTTAATCCGGCATACACTAGCCAAACCTGTAGTGCTTGTGGTCATACTGACAAAGCAAGCAGAAAGACTCAGGCAAAATTCGAGTGTGTAGCTTGTGGTCATTCTGAGAATGCAGATATTCAGGCTGCAAAAAATATACTAGCGTTGGGACACAGCGTTTTAGCCTGTGGAGAGGGTTCGTTAGAACCTTTGAAGAAGCAGGAACTTCAGCGAAATCGTGAGAAAGTAGCTGCCTAGTAATAGGAATCCTCCAGCGAAATTAGCTGGAGGAGGATGTCAAGTTCTCTACAAAAAATAACTCAGAAATTCTATCTATTGGCGAAATCGATTATGACAAGATTAACGATGGAGGAATGTCATTTATTGATGCCGATACAGATCAGTTCGTACTAGACAGATCAGAGTGGCGATCAATTCAGGTTTATACTCTTAATGCTTTAAGCCTACCGATCACTGAACCTGCAATGATTCAGTCTTTTCATATACCCAAGGAAGACAACGGTGAAGTAAATTTTGTCCCATTCACAGAAATTCTATCTGAATACCAGAGTGTTTACACTACAGCAGATGGTTGGAATCGAAACTACCCAAAAATCGTACAGCTAGCACTGAGTCTAGCTAATTATTCAGGTATACATACAGCGTTCTTTAATGAGTTATATAACAGCCTTGATAAGCTACATGATGCCGCTATACAAGGTGACTATGAGACTGCAGAAATATATAGAAAAGCAGCCCTTTCAATATTAAGAAATCTGCAAACTTTTTCTCAATTAGAAGCGAGCAAAACATTAGATGTAACTAACTATCTGATTGATTTTAGCGCTGAGATAAAGGGACAGGCTGAGCAACTAGACCGTCTTGAAAACGAAAAAGCTGATATCATTAACACTGATAATCAAGAATTAAAAGATCAAATTGATACTCTTCAAGCAGACATTGACCGACTAAATAGAGAGTATAATGAAGCAGTAACCATCGCTGCCACAACGCCTACCTATGCTTGGATTCCATTTTATGGCTGGGTTGTTGGGCCCACGGTTGCTGGTGTTTATACTGACCAAGCTATAAAATTGAAAAATGAAAGAGATCATAAAATTGATCAATTAAAAGAGCTGGAAAGCAAATTAACCCATCAAGAACTTGTATATTCTTCATTAAAATTTGCAAAATGCAGCATGAAGTCGATAAAGAGTGATATTGATGTCATTCGACCACACGTAGAGAAAATTTTAACCCACTGGCAAGATATCGGTGTATCCTTTGACTCCATGCTAGTCGCACTCGATCTAGCTAGCGGGGAAGATGGCCTGGGCAATGCCGTACCCATAGTTGCTAGTATGCTAGGCGAAATGCAAGTAGATTTAGTAAACGAAAGCTGGAAAGAAGTTAGCGACAAGGCAAAACAATTTGCAAATAATGCTTATATACAGGTAGAGAGATCAGACTCTTAAAAAGATAACCAATCCCCCACCTTTTAGGTGGGGAATGATTGACTACACGGCTGCAAGCGACCGAGTTTTACGCCGATCTAATTGGCCTTCGGCCAACCGGGATTTTTGAATAGAGAGTTGGGGGCAGGCCCCAAGGATTTCATTCTTTAAAACTAATATTAATAGCTTGAGCGTAATACTAGAAACAACTTCTCTGAGGTTATTAAAAATAATTGTTTCTAATAAACAAAATCCATAACCTTTTATTATATAACTAGTTGAAAAAACAACACGTATTTTAGTAAAAAAATTCATTTCCAAGGCCGCCATACAATGACTAATTTATTAAGAAAGAAGAAATTTTTTCTATGAGGAAGGCTATATTTCTTCTATTAATTTCGCCAACAGCTTCTCTTGCCTCATGGTTCAATTACTATGATTTGGAAAAACAAAATACAATCCCAGAACATGTACATTCAAAAAAATATGAAATAAGTAATACGCACATGCTAGTCTCTGGCATGCATGTCAACTTAAACTCCGTATTATCAGACCCTGAAATAGCAAAATACAGCCCACTCTCAATATACATTTTTGCCGATGTTATCGAAGTACCAGAAAACACCAAATTCATCTTAAAAAATAAAAACCTATTTATCATATCGAGAACATTTTCTGGCCCTGGGCACACGACTCTTATGCTAGAAAAGCAGCCAACATCATCTGCATCTATAAGCATCATAAGCAACACCATTGATTCAGATATCGATTTAGTATCTTATGATGATAAGACTAATGATTATAGAATTGACAACATAAAGGACATAAAAAACAGTATAGGTATTATGGTTAGCCAAAAAAAAGGTCAACATAGTATCACACCTATAGAAGGTGACTTGAGTGGCCTTCTCCTTCTACAAAATGAAGAAATGCTTAATATTCTTGATTATACATTTGATACCTCTGCATCAATGTATGATCAAAACCCAGAATTAAGCACCAATATGGTTGACTGGATAGAAGAGGTCTTGCGTGACTCTAAAATCATAAAAGAGGCGAACTCACATGCAGAGAACCTGTACTTAAATTCCGTAAAACTTCGCCAATTCTATGCTTTGAATTATTCAAATGAAAGTTATGTCCCTTATCTTGACAGGTCTTTATATGAAGCAACCTACCAAACATACCTTAGTTTACTTCAGCGCTACAATCAGGAGTATATCGTATTCATAAACAAAAAAGAGCAGCTAGATAACAGAAGGAAAAGTGCAAATATGATGATTGGCACTATCGATGATATTATAGATGCCAACTCCCACATTGTAACTAAAAGCGAACAAGAAATAACGCAAATAGAAAAATCAATCAAAGATTTAGAAAAACAATTTGAATCTCAAGGTTATAGTGTTCGTTCTGCAGAGACCAACTATAGAATAGGATTGGATAACTGGCAACGCCAGCAAGAATTACAAATTGCATTTCAGGTTTTCAATTCTCTAGCATCATTAGGTGGAGCTATTGCTGGAGCATTTGTTGGCAATGTTGAAGGGTTAACCAAAGTTGCAGAGGATATACCAAAAGCAGCTCAGGAAATGACTAACATTGCCAATAACATTAAAAGTATATCATCAAATATTGAGCATGTAACTAAAGCTGCTGAAGCAATGGCAAGCTTATCATCTCAAGTTAAAGGCGCTATTAAAACAGATGAATTAGCAGATTTGATGGCAAATTTCAGCTATGACGTACCATCTATTAAGGCAAATAATGACAGTTGGGATGTTTTTCTTATTAGCATGCGTAGTGATTTAAACTATGCACATGAACTCGGCATTTCAGGTGCAAGAGAATACCTAACAGAACTCGAGATTTTAGCCCTTTACGGCAAATCAATAAATGCTGCAAAAATCAATCTAGCTGAACAGCAGTCTAAATTAGCCAATCTATTTCTTGACATTGCCGTCAAACAAAAACAGCAAAAACGAGTACAAGAACTCGTTGATGATATTGAAAACGAAACAGTAATAAAAGACGAAGATTACTTAGAACGTTACTTCTTAAGAGGACTAAATGATGCCAAACGGGCTATGTATGTAGCAATAAAAAACTATATACAAGCATTTGAGTATTGGTCTCTCAACACCAGCAATGTAATCCCATCACTTAACAAAGAACCACTAGACTATGAAAGAGATATGGCTCTCATTAATGATGAATATAATAGTGCACTTACATCTTTCAACCCCACTCCACAACCTTTTTCAAACAACATCATTAAAATAACCGACAAGTCAAAAATTGAAAAATTCAAAGAGGCAAAAGAGACAATCATTAATATTGACCTTAACCATAAAAACTTTAAACATTTTGACCGTACAAGGCTAAAGACTGTACGCGCTTTTCTTAATGGAAAAAATATGGAAAAAGGTATCGAGTATTCTATTGAAATAGAGAACAATGGAAACTACAGAGATAAGCTCAAATCAAAAGAGCACCAATTCAACTCCACCCCCCTCTATAGAGCATTCAAATATATTCCAGGTTATCTTTCTAATAACATCACCACTGATGGCGAGGTATCAGATTCATTTAAATTTGCTTATTTTGAACCAACACCATTTACCACGTGGTCCATAAGATTAAAAACACCTGATATTGACTTGAAAAGCTTAGAATCGATAAGTATAGAGTTTGAAGGCGAGTATATTCCTAATCGATACTAGTTGACTATCCATCGAAACCCTCTGGATAAATCCAGTGGGTTTCAATAAAAATCAATATCATAGACTTAATCTAAAGAACATGCCTTTAAGCATTTAATTATTAAAAATCACATCATATTTTTAATCCCAGAAATTTCAAGAAAACACTCTAGATATGTCTTTCTTAAACGGCCATGCTCCAAATTTTCATTCCAGTATTTCGGCCATATTAACCGGCTTTCTAACACATATGGCACTCCTGGCAATGCTCTAAATACCAGTTGTTGTTTTCTATTTGGCTCTTTTGATGAATTCCCAGCAACAGGGCAATTGCATCAATCCAAAACGATAGAGCAAAGTAACTTTGTTAGGTGTTTATGATCCCAACCTGCTAGTTTTCTGTGGCTCTTGATACTGCGATCGCCCTTGTTGGCCTTGATAGCGTTCAGTGCTATCCGCCTCAGGATAGAGAAGTTCTCTGCCCCATTGCCTGTTTTGATCTGACAAGCATCCTCTGAAAATGCAACATCAAGCACCCAGTGTAGATTATTCTCCACAGACCAGTGGTTTCGACTGATTTCCAGCATATCCTTCGCTGCCATTGAACGGCTCATGATATAAAAACGCAGCGCAGTAGTTACTTTACCATTGATTTGCCTGTCACTTTGTACGACAGCTACTTGCTTTAGTCCCGGCCAGTCTTTTGCCGTTTCCAAGTTAGAAAGATCGCTTATCACCCAACAACAGCGGGTTTCTACACGACCGTGGCCTTTTTCACGAGACTGCATATAATCATGCAGCTCTGGCTGGTGTTCTGCTGCGGTAAACAAAGCCTCTATGCCTTTATAGAGCTTTTTCTGATTGCCTTTGACTGCAAGAATGTAATCTGCACCCTGTTCAACGCACTGCTTTGCTACTTTCTTCTGGCAGCCCATAGCATCCAGTGTGACAAGGCAGCCTTTCAGCTCCAGAGCTTTGAGCAGTTTAGGTATTGCTGTAATTTCATTGGACTTTTGGTCGACACGCTCTTGCCCAAGCACCAAGCCAAGCTTAACACTCCAGGCACTGACTAGAAGCACTGGTTTTTTGCCTTTTGCTCTGGAGCCCTTAATGACCTTTCCATCAATCGCAAGGTGTTGGCTGCCTGATATTTCAGTCAGTGTTTGCTTGATCCAGCCAGTAAAACAGGTTTCAAAAGCTACGGGGTCAAGCAAGCAGAAGACCCTGCGAAAGGTGTATTTAGAGGGTATGCCGGCGGGTAGCTCTAGAAATGTTTTGAACCAGTCTTCTTTACAGCGACCAAAGTCCTCAATGTCTTGCCACTCATCAGCTCCACATATAACAGCACATACGGCAATAATAAGAATATCAAGCAGGTTATGGTCACACATACCTGGCCGACGGGGATCAGGTACTTTAGCCAAAAACTGCGACAAAGGTTGATACTGTACGGCTTCCATGCAAATTGACTACTCTGGTAATTTACAGAGCAGTCTCTCTCAGGTCGTCAGATTGATGCAATTGCCCTGTTCCCAGCAACGATCATAGCACCATTAGCTACAGCACAATCACTACTATGCTCTGGCTTCTCTAAACACTTGGATGATTTATATTTACGGCCATTTGCAGAATATCCATGGTTTCCTGTTGTCAGCATCATTCCACGACCTGCCTGCATCATTCCCTGCAGAACATTAAAAGCAGGGTATATAGTTTTATTTATATGACCAAGCAGATAGTTTTTTTTGTAATCCAAAAAAAAACTATCTAGAGTATTTGAAAGCGAATAAAGTGGGTACTGTTTTAAATCCGAATAAGCCATTTCCCGCCTAGCTAACGGATGACTGTCCAGAACCAGTACTCCCATAATACTTGTGATCACCTGTTCTGAGTAAACTATACTTGCTGCAGGATTAGAGCTACAGCCCTGCTTTTGTGGCATAATAGCTAGATCATACTCACCCTCCATTGTTCGTTTTAGTGTATTTTCATCGCACACTTTCAAAATAACCTTGTTACCTAATGCCTCTTGATATAAACAGCTCATTAACTGCGAAGAGTAACGCTCTATAACATACTGAGGTAAAGCCACAGAGTACTGGCTATCTGCTGGGCTACTGATTGTCATATCCGCTAGAGCCTCGGCTGAAAAGACCAGCTGCTTAACTAGGGGCAAGAGCTTCTGTGCTTTAACTGTCAGCGAGCAACGACCACTGATTCTAACTAATAGAGTATCCTGAAATATTTTACGCAATTGGCCAAGATTTCGACTCATAGTTGGCTGACTTACTCTAAGCATTAGGGCAGAAGCAGATACACTTTTTGTTTCTAATAGAGCATATAGCGAAGGTACTAGATTTAAGTTAAGTTTTCCTAATCGCTCTACATTGATGTAATCATTAGACATAATTAAAAGACGCAAAAATCAGAATATATCACTACAACCAATTAAAAATTAAATAAAACTAAATACAATTCACAAAACAAATAATTTTATTCAAATATCTGATACATCTTAATCAATATTGAATAAAAAAAATTACTTTAATACATAACAGCTACTCTTTTAGGTAGTTTTGATAATGCCACGTATAAATTAAAGTAATTACACGGATAATAAAAATTGATCCTATTCGATATATTAACAATGAGGGTTTCAACAATCTTCTAGAGAAGAAGAACAAAATTAACGATTGCATTTACCGTTCGATTAGCTCATATCAGCATCTCTAAGTCGTGATTAAAATGACAAAAACTGATGAGTAGACTTTAGATCTCTGTTGTTTTTTGCCATATAACAGGCATAAAAAACAGTTTATTGACTTCAATCAACATCCAGGATTGTAAAATAATGGTAAGGTCTGTCGCTCATTTTTTGTTCAATTTTTAGACTGAGTACTTGACACGCCTGCGGGGAACTCTTTCACAACAGTTAATTAAGGAAAATATCTCCGATAGCTTTTATCAGCAGTATATAGACAGTTCAGAGTATTGTGGTTGGATTACTTCCTTCTTTCTCTTCAGTTAACAACAAATACCATTAAGTTACCTATAGCGGAACAGCCATGCTTGCAGACCTTAAACTAACAGAGCCCTACCTCTCCTGGCTGGCCCGGGCTGAACCTGTTTTCCGCTATTTCAGAAAAATACCCCAACGCCGCTGGATACTGTTGTGCCAGACTATTCTGGTGATTTTATTAGCCCGACAACTGGCATTATTAACCTGGCAGCTTATTCCTGTTGAAAGCAGTGAGCCTCAGTGGCAAATAAACCGGCTCAATGCTGGCAGCACACAGCATAATAACCCTTACGCCCAACTTGACTCACTGCATCTGTTCGGCATCCCACCCAAACAGGAAAAAGCACTGCAGCCAACACCTGACCAGGTGCCTGTTTCCCGTCTCGCTGCAAGAATTACCGGGATTGTTGCCAGCTCAGAACCTTCTTTATCATTAGCCATTATCAAGGTAGGGGGTAGTGATAAGACCTACCGTATTGGTGAAACCCTGAAAGGTACTCGCGCCAAAGTACATGAAATTTACCCTGACCGGGTGATTCTCCTGAATGGTAGCAAGTTTGAATCCCTATTGATGTATCCCGATGAGGCCAGACGAAAGCCTCAGTCTGTTGCTCGCCTACAACCCAGATCCGTAAAAGAGGCCATAGCCCAGGTTCGCAGCAATCCGGCATTATTGTCAAAGATTGTCAAATATGAACCGGTAAAAACAGATGGTGAGCTGCAAGGTTATCGAATCACTCCCACACGTATGCCGAAATTGTTTAGGCAACTGGGGCTTAAACCCGGTGATGTGGCGGTGGCCATTAATGGCTATGACCTGACGGACCAGAGTCAAGCCATAAAGATTCTTACCTCCCTGCCGGAGTTGAATCAGATCTCCCTGACCGTTGTACGGGAAGGCCAGCAGTATCAGGTCGATATACCAGCATCATGAAAAAACGCAGTTATTTAAGTCATAAACATCCGGGGGGAGCTATCAAAACCAAAGCTTTGATAGCAGGACTGATTTTGTTGGCATCACCCATGATGGTCAATGCGGAAACAGGAAGACGGCTAGAGTCCACTGCCTATAATTTAAGTAGCCAATACTCTGCTAGCTTTCAGAATGCGGATATTAAAGAGTTTATTAATACCGTTAGCAGTAACCTCAATCGCACCATTATTGTTGACCCCAGCGTACGGGCCAATATTACCGTTCGCTCCTACGATACCTTAAATGAACAGCAGTATTACCAGTTTTTCCTCAATGTGCTGGAAGTCCATGGTTTCGCCGTAATAGAAGAGGCCAACGGTGTACTGAAGGTTATCCGCGATAAGGATGCCAAAACTTCAGCTATTCCGGTGATGGGAAAGTCTGGTGACCATGGTGGTGACGAAATGGTCACCTGGGTTCTACCAGTAAACAATGTGCCTGTTCGTGAACTCTCACCATTATTACGACAGCTGATTAATACTTCTGGCAACGTTGTTCATTATGACCCCTCAAATGTTCTTTTGATGACGGGCCGGGCTGGCAACCTTGAACGGCTGGCAGAAGTGGTTCGCCGTATTGATAAAGCTGGTGCTGAAAGTGTCAGCATTGTTCAATTGAAATATGCGTCTGCCGCAGAGATGGAACGGATTCTTACCTCTATTTATGGCGGTAAAGGTCGTAAAACAACCGGAGCAAACCCACCCATTATTGTTAGCAATGAGCGCAACAACCAGCTTATTCTCTCCGGTGATAACAAACTATTAAAACGTATGAAGCATCTTGCGTTGCAACTGGATGCTGAGCAGGAGTCCACCGGTAACACCCGGGTGTTTTATCTGAAATACGCCAAGGCTGAAGATATCAAACCAGTATTGGAAGGGGTCAGCAAAACGGTTCAGGCAGAAAAACAGGGCAGCACCCCAAGAAGAAATTCAGGCAGCGAATTCAGCATCGAAGTCCATGAGCAGACCAATGCTGTGGTTGTTTCTGCCCGCCCGGATATCATGCAGAGCGTTGAGAAAGTTATTAAACAGCTGGATATTCGCCGTGCCCAGGTTCTGGTAGAAGCGATTATTGTAGAAGTAGCTGATGGCGATGGAATTAACCTCTCCTTCCAGTTGGCCAATCAGAATGGCACCAGCCTGATGCAATTCAACGATGGCAGCACTGTGCCTATCGGTGAAGTGATGATCGGCATGAAGGAAGCTCAGGATATTAAAGGCACCACAGTAGTGGATGATGGAAAAACCACAATAAACCCGGACAAAAAAGGTGATTATACCAAGCTGGCCAGTGCACTGGGTAAAGTGACTGGAGCCGCATTCAGTGTCACCTCTGGCGACTGGACAGCACTGCTTCAGGCCGTAACCAGCTCCAGTAAATCCAATGTGCTATCAACGCCCAGCCTGATGACACTGGATAACCATGAAGCGACCTTTATGGTGGGTGAGGATGTGCCAACACTGACAGGCTCTCAAGCCTCCAGCAACGGCAACTCTAACCCATATCAAACAGTTGAACGTAAAAAGATTGGTACCAAGCTGACCCTGACACCCCAGATTAATGAAGGCGATGCCGTCATTATGAACATTAATCAGGAAGTGTCTTATATTAACGGCAGCACACCAGTAGATATCAAGTTTGCTGAACGTACCATTGAAACCTCTGTTCAGGTACGAAGTGGCGATACTATTGTGCTTGGCGGCCTGATCAGCGAGAAGGTTCAGGAAAGCGTCTCCAAAGTACCACTGCTGGGTGATATCCCAATTCTTGGGCATCTGTTCCGCTCAACTTCCAGCAAGAAAGAAAAAACCAACTTGATGGTCTTTATTCGCCCGACCATTATCCGTAATGACAATATGCTCTCCACCATCAGTGGTAAGAAATATACCCTGATGCGCGCTGCCCAGCTGGACCGTAGGGAAGAGGGCGTTGCATTGATGCCAGACGCACAAACACCACTGTTGCCAGAAAATAGCAATGATGGCCAGGCCTGGTTTAAAAAAGCCCGTGAGCATATGGGTGAAGAGCCTGAAGCAGATAAAACGGAAGCTGAAGAAAGTAAAGAACCAGAAGTTGAGAGTAAACAAACTAAAACAGAGTCAACAACACACAAACGCCGGGGTGGGGACAGATGACAGAAGCCCTGCCAGCGGAATTGATCAAACAAAACATTGAGCTGCCTTTTGCCTTTGCCCGGAAATTCAATCTGTTTCTGGCGATGGACGAACAGGGGCAACCGAATGTTTATTACAAAGGGCAGCCATCTCTGGCAGCCCTGATGGAAGTGCGCCGCCGGGTAGAACAACCTATACAGCCAGTCCAACTGGATGACAAGACGTTTGAAGCCCAGCTGGAACTCCATTATCAGCAAGACTCATCCGCTGCGCGCCAGCTTATGAATGATATTGGTAATGATGAAGAGCTGCACTCACTGGCGGAAGAACTGCCTGAAAATGAAGACCTGCTGGAAGCCGATGACGGTGCCCCTATTATCCGTCTAATCAATGCCATGCTGGGTGAGGCTATTAAAGAAGGTGCTTCCGATATTCATATCGAGACCTTTGAAAACTGCCTCGTTATTCGTTTCAGAATTGATGGCGTGTTAAGGGAAATTCTCAGACCCCAGAGAAAACTGGCGGCTGTTCTGGTATCCCGTATCAAGGTTATGGCCAAACTGGATATCGCTGAGAAACGGGTTCCCCAGGATGGTCGGATTTCTCTGCGATTGGGTGGCCGGGCTGTTGATGTGCGGGTATCCACCCTCCCCTCCCGTCATGGTGAACGGATTGTTTTGCGTCTTTTAGACCGCAGCAGTGTTCAACTGGATCTTTCCAGCCTGGGTATGACGGAAAGTATCTGTTCAGATATCAGCGACCTGTTAAAAAAACCCCATGGCATACTGCTGGTTACTGGCCCTACCGGTTCCGGTAAAAGTACCACTCTTTATGCTGGCATCAGCTCAATAAACAGCATCGACCGCAATATTATGACGGTTGAAGACCCCGTTGAATATGATCTTGAAGGGGTCGGTCAAACCCAGGTCAATCCGAAAGTAGATATGACCTTTGCCCGAGGACTGAGGGCCATTCTTCGTCAGGATCCGGACGTGGTAATGATTGGTGAAATCCGGGACCTGGAAACTGCTGAAATTGCTGTTCAGGCATCCCTGACCGGTCACTTGGTCCTGAGCACACTCCATACCAACACTGCTGTGGGTGCTGTTACCCGTATGCGTGATATGGGTATTGAACCTTTCCTGCTGGCATCCAGTTTACTGGGTGTACTGGCTCAACGGCTGGTACGCACACTCTGTCCTGATTGCCGAACCGTTCGACAACCCATCGAATCTGAAATTGGCTTAATGGGCTTGAAAGATGGAGAAACGCTGTGGCAGGCAACAGGTTGCAGCGAGTGTAACCATACCGGCTATCGTGGCCGAACAGGTATTCATGAGCTGTTCATGGTTAATGATGGTATCCGACGGTTAATACACGATGGTGCTGGTGAACAGGCAATAGAAGCAGCTGCACGTCAACAGTGTGCCAGTATACAATACGACGGATTTCGTAAGGTTCGCGCTGGCATAACGTCATTAGAAGAAGTGCTGCGTGTCACTAGGGAGGAGTAAAGTTGGGGGTTTTTACTTACGAAGCCCTTGATAACAAGGGGCGTAAACACAAAGGGGTACTTGAAGCAGACTCCCCACGACAGCTGCGCCAAAAGCTCAGGGCTGATGGCTTAGCCGCCGTTGCAATCAATGAAGCAGAAGAGAAACAGGCAAAGGCAGGGAAAACATCCGGGCAATCACTGTTCAAACGTAATGCCAGTGATGCTGAGGTGGCTCTGTTAACCCGACAACTCGCTACCCTCGTTGCAGCCTCCATTCCCTTGGAAGAATGCTTACATGCCCTGGCCAAGCAAATCCAGAAGCCTCATCTTAAATCGATGATTTCATCGGTTCGCTCCCGAGTGCTTGAAGGTCAAACATTGGCAGATAGCTTGGGCGCCTATCCCAAAACCTTTGACACCCTGTTCCGAGCAATGGTGGCCGCCGGTGAAAAATCAGGGCACCTGGATACCGTATTGGAAAGGCTGGCGGATTACACTGAGCACCGACAGAAAATCAAGGGCCAGTTAATTCAGGCCATGATTTATCCTGCCATTCTGACTCTGGTAGCTATTGGGGTGGTGACGGCATTGTTGACGACAGTGGTTCCCACTGTCATCGATCAGTTTGCTCATATGGGTCAGGAACTGCCTGCTATGACTCAAGCTCTTATTGCTGCCAGTGATTTTACCCAGGACTATGGTCTCCATATTCTGCTCACCCTATTAATCCTTCTTGTTGCCCGGCAGCGATTGTTGAAAAAACCAACGTTTCGTATGAGCCATGACCGCCTTTTGTTAAAAATGCCTGTTGCTGGCTCTGTGTTTAGTGGCGTTGACTGTGCCCGTTTTGCCCGTACATTAAGCATCCTCACCAGCAGTGCAGTTCCTCTGCTGGAAGGGATGAAAATATCTGCCGAAGTTTTGGCTAACAGCTACATGCGTGATTCATTAAAACAGGCAGCTGAAAGAGTTCGAGAGGGCTCCAGTTTATGGCGTTCTCTGGATCAAACCCAGCTGTTCTCCCCCATGATGCTGCATATTATCGCCAGTGGAGAAAAATCAGGCGAGCTCACTGCCATGCTGGCCAGAGCGGCAGATAATCAGGATCAACAGTTTGAATCCCAGGTTAATATAGCACTCGGAGTTTTCGGGCCATTACTAATTGTAGGTATGGCAGGTGTCGTACTGTTTATTGTCATGGCCATTTTGACTCCAATGCTTGATTTGAATTCGCTGGTTTCCGGCTAAGAAAGAGGTAGTGCAATGAAGCAACAAAAAAGAAAACGTCAGCAGTCGGGCTTTACCCTGCTGGAAATCATGGTAGTTATCGTCATCCTGGGTGTACTGGCCAGTATGGTTGCCCCTAATGTAATCGGTAATAAAGATAAAGCAGACCGCCAGAAAGCAATCAGCGATATTGTCGCCCTGGAAAATGCCCTGGATATGTACAAGCTGGATAACAATGTTTATCCCACCACCCAACAGGGCCTTGAAGCTCTGGTAAAAAAACCGTCGGGTACACCTGAGCCCCGCGCATACCGGAAAAATGGCTATATTCGTCGCCTTCCCCAAGATCCATGGGGTAATGACTACATGCTGCTAAGCCCAGGCGAGCATGGCCCGGTTGATATTTTCTCTGCCGGCCCCGACGGCCAGGCAGGCACTGAACAGGATATCGGTAACTGGAATATGAATTCCTAAATCGACTATTGAGGTCTACTATGAAGCTCCATCAGCCATCACCACACTCTCGACAACAGCAGGGCTTTACCCTGCTGGAAGTACTGTTAGTGCTGATTTTGATGGGGCTTGCGGTTTCTATCGTACTGCCAAACCTGAAATCAAGTGACAGTGACTCAGCTATAAAGACAGAAGCAAAGCGCTTTGCTGCGTTAACCCAGATCGCTCATGAAACCGCATTAATCACTGGTAAGGATCTGGGTATTAAGGTCAACGACCAGAGTTATGAATTCATGGTTTGGCAACAGGGTCGCTGGGAAAAACTAACAAACGACAGACTTCTAACACCTGTAACGCTAGACAAGACACTGGGCCTTTCTGTACGGCCTGGTGAAAGTGTCTGGAAAGAAGCCCTGGAGCTTGAATCTCAAAACACCCGTGGGCTATTTACTGAAAAAAGTGATAGCCAGAAGAAAGGGCCAAACCTGTTTATCTGGTCCAGTGGTGAACTATCTCCAGCTGAAGTACAGGTTTTTGCCAATAAAAGAGGCGGACACCGCCATACCATTATTTTGCACGAGACTGGGCAAATAGAACTGAAAGATGAATTCTCTGAGGCTTACCTATGAACAAGCCCAATGCCCACTCTGGTTTCACACTCATTGAAGTTTTAATGGCTCTAGCCATTTTAGCTATAGCCGGCATGTCCATGCTTCGGCTTGCTGGCGATAATATCCGCAATACCAGTCATATCGAACAAAAAGCCATAGCCCTCTGGGTTGCAGACAACCAGCTGACCGGTATTCGTCTCTCCCGTAAATGGCCAGCCACCAGCTGGAAAGAAATTCAGCAAGATATGGCCGGGCAAGAGTGGTACGTGCGTTATCGCAGCATTAAGACAACCCAGGATGATTTCCGGGCAGTGGAAGTGGAAGTACGAACCTCCGGCAATGACAAGGAGCCTCCACTGGCATTTCTCCAAACCTATATGGTGCAGGGATAATGGCAAAACCGTTACTCTCCCGCAGAAGTTCATACCAAAATAACAACAGGGGTTTTACCCTGCTGGAAATGCTTGCAGCTATTGCTATTTTTGCCATAGTCAGCCTGGCATCATGGCAAATAATGCAGGGTTTGCTCCGTGCCCATGAAATCGGTACGGATAAACACCAGCGCATGGAAGAGTTGCAGTACGCCATGCTGGTAATCGAACAGGATCTTCAACAGATTGTTGACCGTGGCCCCCGGGTTGATGGCAAAGTCTCCCAGCAAAGCCTGTTCTCCAGTGATGATATGCTGGAAACTGAGGACCAGGCACTGGCCTTTGTCCGTGAGGGCTGGCATAACCCCGGACAACGGCTGCCACGCTCAGAGTTGCAACGGGTCTATTACCGCTTAAAGGAAAACCGGCTCGAACGATTACACGACTATGTCCTTGATACAGTCCCTAACACCGAACCGGTTAAGCGGGTACTTTTGGATAATGTTACAGGCCTTAAATTTCGCTTCTACATTAATGGCACCTGGCAAGAGCAGTTGGGGGAAACCAAGACTCTACCTGAAGGCCTCGCTATCCAAATAGACCTGAAAGAGGTTGGAACCATTGAACGGCTCTTTATTCTACCTGCTGCCTGGAAGGGAGAAGCCGCATGAATCACCAGCGTCAGCCCAGCCACCAGCAAGGTATCGCCCTGTTAAGCATCTTACTCGCTTTAACACTGATGACCTTGCTGATATCTGAACTCACCTTCTCTTTCAGAACCCAGCTGCGCCGGACAGAAAGCTTGCAACAACTGGATCAAGCTCGCTGGTATGCAATTTCCACAGAAGACCTGGCCAAAAAAGTACTGAAGCAGGATTTTAAGGACAGTGCTGAAGTAACACATAACGGCCAACACTGGGCCAGCCAGAATGTTGTTTTTCCTGTACCTAATGGCAAGATTGCAGGAAAGATCCGTGATATGCAGGGCTGTTTTAATCTGAATGCCCTGGCTAAACCAGTGGAAGAAGGGAAACCTGAAGTAGAGGTAAACACCTTCCGTCAACTGCTGGAATACCTGGAAATTGATGATGCGCGTACCATTGCTTTAGCCACCCGCAACTGGGTGACAGAACGCACAGCCGCCAAAAGTGATGCTGCCAAAGATGCTGATTACCAGGCTCTGCCTGTCCCTTACCTGGCAGCTCATACCTTTATGCGTGATGCCAGTGAGTGGCGGGCAGTGAGCAGTGTAACCCCTGATGTCGCCAAAAAAGTACTCCCCTATCTTTGTGCCCTGCCTGTTAACGAATTAAAGCTGAATGTAAATACCATTCCAGTTGAACAGCCTGAGCTATTGGCTGCTCTCTATGAACAGAATCTACCGATAGAACAAGCTCGTAGCGTGTTGGAAAGCCGTCCTAAAGAGGGCTGGTCTAATGTCCAGGAGTTTACCAGCCAATCCCTGTTAGCCAATTACAGTAACACCAGTGCCAGCAAAATGATGGCCGTCGTCAGCAACTACTTTGAAGTGGATGCACTGACTCAGTTTAACGATGCAGAAATGCGTCTCCGCAGTCTGCTTATACGCAATAAAGAGAATGAACTATCGGTCATACGCCGTAAGTTCGGAGGAGTGTAATGAACCCTCACCTGATAATCAGGTTACCTGAGCATGCAGACCAGCCGGTTCACTGGCAAATAGGGCCCGAAATGGTTCCCGCAATGACGGATGCCAGCCATGGCATACTGCCATCCATAGAAGAGCTGCCAGTGCTAGAAACTCGTTTTAGCGATCTCCCAGTCATAACACTGGTACCTGCTTCACAGGTAACACTGCATAGTTTATTGGTTAGTGGAAAAGTTAATCAGGCAGTGCTTCAATCATTACCCTGGCGATTAGAAGATGAAATCAGTGAGGATGTCGATAACCTTCACTTTTCAGTGCTTAACAAAGAAAAGATAAACAACGATGAGTCTAGCGAAGAACAAACACGTCTTGATATCGCGATTGTTGCTAACAAACAAATGGCTGTCTGGCAGAGCTGGCTGGAACAGGCAGGTATCATCAGTAAGAAGTGGTTGCCCGATGCCTTGGCTCTACCCTGTGAAGAGGGTACCTGCTCATTGCTGACACTCAACAATGACGTATTGATAAAAAGCAGTCCTTTTCAATTTGGCAGTTGTGACCCTTCCTGGCTGGATCTTTATTTAGACAACCTGGCTGACAACTCAGGAGAGTTGATATTTCAGGGGCTGAATACCATCAACAGCAAGAAGGTTTGCCAACCACAAGAGGAAACCCAATCTCCTCTATCATTGATTGCCAGTGAAGCATTAATCAATAAAGCCAATCTTCTTCAGGGTAAATGGAAACAGGCATCGCCATGGATACAGAAGATCAAGCCCTGGCGCTCAGTCGCTGTTTTGTTACTGGCTACGTTGATTGTTGCAGGAGGGCAGTCACTGGTAACAACCATACAACTGGAGCAGGAAGCGAAAGCCCTTCAAGCTGAGGCCAAAACGATCTATCAAAAGCTGTTCCCTGGGGAACGCATACAAGTGGTCCATAGCCAAATGCGGCAGAAACTGGCAGCATTGCAAGGCAGCAGTGAAAGCAGTAATGGTTTGCTTGATACTATGACCGTATTACAGCCGGTCTTTACTGCTTTTCCAGATCTTAAACCCCTCAGCCTACACTATGAAAATAACCGCAATACCCTTCGTATTGAAGCGGCAGCCAAAGATTTCGAAACATTTACCCGGTTTCGGGATCATTCCGGTAAAAAACTGGCCAATGAGTTTACCGTTAGCGTCGATGCTGTGGAACGCAGTGGTAAAGACAGGGTAACAGGTGTTCTGATAATTTCGGGTAAGGCAGCATGAATACACTGGAACATACATTTCAAGGCCTGAAAGAGCGCTGGAATAAACTGTCTCGCAGGGAGCAGTACCTGACAATTGCCGGAAGCCTTATGATTTTTATCTGGTTGATGTGGCAAATGGTCGTTATGCCTCTGGCAAATCGTCAACAAATGGCTGAAAACCGGCTGGTAGCCAGCTACAAGCAGTTGGAGCAAATAAAGCAGCAGGCTAACCAGATTGTGCGGTTAAAAGCCGGAGGTTCCCGACTGGCACCTCACCTGAATACACCGATGGATAGAGTCATAAACCAGACAGCACCTGCATTTCAGCTTACTATTGAGCGGGTAAAAAACCGCCAGAATGGCCTTGAGGTGGCTATGGGAGCTGCCCGTTTTGATCGGTTGATAGCATGGCTGGTAAAACTGGAGCAGGAAAGCCAAATTCAGGTTGCTGAAATTCAACTCGATGCAACTGCACAACCGGGTGTCGTAGAAGTTAAACGATTACAGCTGGAAAGACTTTAAGTTTGAGGAGTATTGACCTTAACAGGTAAACAACCAGCATTTTGGGATATTAAAGCAATGAGTAAACGAAAAAGTATCTTTGTATTAAGCGCTGTTGGGCTGGTTGCGTACGCAGGTTTTCTTCTGGCAACCCTACCTGCTGCTTTCATTTGGCAATATCTGCCTACCGGCAATAAAGTCAGCCTTCAGGGATTGTCTGGCACTCTTTGGTCGGGCCAGGCCAGACAGGTCACCATTAATAATGGTCCCAACCGCATTCAGCTACCGGTTGTTAACTGGAACTGGCAGCCTTCAGCACTGCTATCAGGCCATCTAGCGGCCAACATACAATTGGGTAATATCAGTTCTGTTATTGAAGGCAGAGGACACGTTGCTTATGGGCTCGATGGTATTCGCCTGAATGATGTTCAAGTTGATACCTCTGCTGGCTGGATTTCACAATTTATGGAAAAGAAAATACCAGGAGAGCTGTCAGGTAATATCAGCTTAACAGCTGATAATCTGCAGATTCAGAATGGCCGCTGTCTGGATCTTAGTGGTTCCCTGGAACTTACGGATAGCATGATCTCTGGTCCAATGGGATCAATAGATCTCGGTGAGAGTGATGCCTCTATAAAATGCAAAGGCAACAAATTGCTGATTTCCCTTAACCAGTCTTCACCAGACTTTCAAACTACAGCAGATATCAGCTTATCAAAAGCCGGTCAATACTCATTAACAGGGCATCTGAGCAAAGGTAATGATATCGATAGCAAGCTGGAACAGGGATTAATGTTATTAGGCAGCCCGGATGCTGAGGGGCGCTATCCAATTGACTTTCAGGGGCGAATTTAAAAATCAATAACTCCATAACGGTTTATAATTGATGTAATAAGTAGCAGATTCAGGCAATGGAATGGCTGACCCGACTAACTTTAATAACCCTCACAACGCACATTTTCCCAGTATTCCTGGTCCGGCAGGGGGCGGTGCAGAGAAAAGCGCCGCTATATCCCAGCCTCAGGGACAATATAGAGGCTATTATGCCTCGCCAGTGGCACCGGGCACACAAAACAAATTGGACCTGCTGCCTCCTCAGTTGTCATTTAGTCCACTCTCTAATTACTCAATATGTGCCTACGGGGCCTTCCGTCAAATTTTCAACACACCCCAGGTTGTTGCAATAGTACCACCTGTCATTCAGCTTTCCACGCCACTCTTTAGTCCTTATATGTCGTTAGGCATTCCCTTTTTATTTACTGGTTATAATCAACCCTGCTGGCATAACCCAATCAATTTAATGACCCCACTGGCCAGCATTACTCCATTTTGTTCTTTTCTGTCTAATAATCCTGTACAGGGATGGTTTCATCCTGGTAACACCGCCATTAATTATCCGTTAATCAACCATCAAATTAACAATTTAAGAACGCCATTTTTTACTAAGCCCTCACAGCTATTGACTCATTACAATCAAAATACACGGGCAATACCTAATCATATTCCTCCTTTTCAAAAACATCCTGCTCCTATTGCGCCAGGGCCAGATTATAAATTAACGCCAAAAAATGCCCCCCAAATTCAACAACAAACCATAATCCCCCCCTATAGCCAAAGGCCAGACCAGGGAGGGGCAAGTGGTTTGACTGAATTTGACCCAAGTGATGCTATCCAAAGAACAAATATGCCTTCCGAATATCCATCTCCCCATCAATTCATAAATAAACCCGCTATAAAAAAACAACAGGCACCAACATCCACCCATTTACCAGATAAAAAAAGAGTCAAAATATTAAATGGGGAGTTCCTTCATACAGCTCACGAAGGACACTTTAACCTGGTTTGCCATAAAGAGGATCTCTTTGCCTTTGCCGATGAAATGCAAAGAAAAAATATCATTGTCAATGCCGCTAATGCCCAACTCTCCCATGGTGGTACCTTTGCTGCAGCACTGGTTAAAAAAGGTGGGCACGGCATTCAACAGGAAAGCAATCAAGTCATTGCTGCAAGAGGCAAACCATTAAAAGATGGTGAATTTGAAATTACCAGTGCCCACGCACTGGGAACACAATATAAAACTGATGCTATTTTCCATGCTGTAGGGCCCATAATGAGCCACTACAAAGGCGCTAATGCTAAGCAGAAAGTAAAAGATATTTTAAAAAACTGTTACCTGGATATGATACTGGAATCCAGTCAAAGCCACCCTGGAAGCTGTATTTATACACCCTTACTTTCTGCTGGTGCATTTGGCGTACCTCCAGAGTGGTCTGCAGAAGCGCTCTCAGATGCAGTGGGAAAGGCAAAACCCTTATTACAAGACAAATGCCCTACTGTTTATGCTATTTTTTCTGAAAAATATGATGATCCTAATAATATCCTGAAAACGGCTAACCACCTTAATAACCTCTATAGCGAAAAACCCTTTAAAAATAGCGAAACAGTACCAGTAATCAAAGGAAATGCGAACAGACAAAATAAGCAATGGCTAGCGTTTTTCCATGGTTCAGGATCAATCAATGGTCATACCAGGGCTAAGATTAAAAATGCCCCCCATAACTATTTAGAGCAACAGCATGACTTTATTCAGGCTGTTTTTCCCAACATCAAACCAGGCCTGGCTAATGCCCCCTTACTTAATCCTGAGCTGGTTGATATTCTAACCAGTTCTTCTTATTCAAAAGAGCTAGAAAGCTATATTCAGGATATGGTAACAGAAACCATGCTGCCTTTTTGGGGAATTGAGCAAACGGGCAATGACCTGAAGAGCTGTACATTCAAAATAAAAGATCAAAATAAAGCTATAGTCTGGGCTTTTAGTCCAAACCATAATGAACTTCGCGTGACACGCATGTTTGAATTTTTAAAAGCTGTTGGCTATGGCAATTACGCACAGAAACTGTGCAAGTTTATGCAGCAGACACGAAAGACAAGCGGATCAACAGAAAACCCATACTGGAATAATTTGTTTCAAACAGGTCAAAGACCAACCAGGCTATCAGCCCCTATTCCTTCCTCACCACAGACCCATAATGCAAGTTTAGCTAAACGACTTAGCCATAAATCTGCACAAGCCTCAAAGTCGGTATACAAAAATAAACCATCAAAAGCGCCTGCCACATTGAAAGTACAGAAATTCCCCGGTGGTGCAGGAACCGCCGGGTATCAGATTTCTCAATCGCCTTCTTTTGATCACCAAAAGCATAAAATAGGTACAATGATCGCAGCAAACAGTGGCAGACCTGGCGGTGCATTAGGGAGCTTCAACGGAATTGCCCACCCCATTACGTCAAAAGACCTTCAACTTAAGACCCAAGAAGAAACGGTACTGGCCAATTGGTTCTTAACTACCTGTGGAACCGACGCACAACAACAGAATAAATTATTTCATAATACGATTCATAAGCAGTGGGGGTTCAATAATTACTCGACTAGCACAATGACGCGACAGGGAATTGATTATAAACACTCAATAAATTCAAGCGATTACAGTGATGCCTGGGTTGTAAACAATGGGCTAATGTCAGCCTGCGCAAATGGCCAGCTTCAACCCAACACAGCATTCAAAACAGATTTTATTTTTGTTGCAGGCCCCAATGCCAACGACAAAATAGGAAAAAAATCAGGTTCCATGCAAAGAACTGTTAACCTCAAATCAGTAAACGACTACCGGCATTTCAGGCGCTGTGTTAAATGGACTATTCGAGAAGGGTTGGATGCTATGGCTGAATCAGGGGTCACCCATGCAATGCTGGCAAGAATATCTTGTGGTGTATATGCAGGGAAACATAAAGCCACCCTTAATAACGAGTATCAAAAGATAGTAAATGAAGTTCTTAATGAAAAGGTTGGGCCTAATGGTGAGTTAAGAAGGCAATACTTCGATGAGGTCATTATTCCTGATATCACCACTACCACTACTGCTTCTACACCTTCAACTACTGTGACAAAAGCGCCCCACTCTTCTAGGGTCAGTCCTGGGTATCAACATTATATGAAACAGTACCCCTATGACTTATATAAAAATAAAGAGCATATCGGCTTTTATGAAAAATACGATAAATACGGTAATCCAACCCCTTTCTATGAATTCACGAACTTTTATCAACCAGCCAAACCTATCATGATTGATGGTCATGCATGGAAAACCACAGAACACTATTTTCAGGCCAGTAAATTTCCTATCAATAGTCAACAGTGGAAGCATATACGCTCTTTGCCTAGGCCAATGGATGTATTCAAATACGCTCGCTCACAAACAATGCGCTATTCACAAAACCAGTGGAACGCACTTAAAGACAAGGTAATGTTGACAGCCTTAAGAGCTAAAGCCAAACAGGTCCCTGAATTCACCAATAAACTTATCAGCACCGGCAATAAACCACTTTTTGAAACCTCCGATAAAGATAGCTACTGGGGTACCCATAAACCATTAGGATCACATCACCATGGCCAAAACCGACTGGGAGCCATGCTGATGCAGATCAGGGATGAAATTAATAACGGCGCACTATAAACCTTTAGAAGCCTTCTTCATACATATAGGCTAATAAGCGACTAATCATCGAACACTCTGTCACTTCCGCAAAAATGTTGCATACACAACATAAAAGCAATAAACTAATCTTGTTTTTGTTGTATAGGTAACATTATGAATCAAAAGATTTATCAATCAATTATTTACTTAACCCTTGCTATAGCAGCTATTTTTTCTGTTTTTTTAATCAGCTCAGATCATCAATCGCCATTTACGACACAGGCTACCTACCATAAAACTGTTGCTACTATTGCTCCAGAAGTCTCTGGTGTTATTACCAATGTAAATGTCAAAAATGGTGACCGGGTGAAAAAAGGTGATGTGCTTTTTTCCATTGATCAGGACAGTTACACGTTGGCTGTAGAAAAAGCTCGTGCAGAGCTAAACCAGGCTAAGGAACTCTACTCTGCAAAGCTGCAAGAACTGCAAGCCAAAAAGGAAATACTGAAACAGCGGCAAAATGAATGGGATAATGCTCAGGCCAAGCTCGTTCGAAATGAACAGCTGATAAAACAGGGACTGATAGCCCAGCAGGCTTATGACGATGCTCTAATGAGCTCAAAAGTTGCAGAAGGCGCAATGGGTCTTGCGAAAGCCAACTTGTTGCAGGTTAAAGCTGAGTTATTTGATGGTAAAACCAATGCAGCCATCAAACTGGCCAAAGCCAAATTAAAAATAGCTGAACTGGACCTGACCAATACAAATATCACAGCTGAAACAACTGGAACCGTCACTAATATGCAACTGCAATCCGGAACCTTTGTTAAAAAGGGTGATCCGATATTATTTCTGGCAAATGAAGGTAATACCTGGATTAGTGCCGACTTTAATGAGAAAGGTGTTGGCCATTTAAAAACCAATAACCCAGTACTGATTGCTTACGATGCCTTACCAGGGCAACTCTTTAACGGCTCCATTATCAGCAGGGACAGCGCTATTTACGATGCCTCCAGTAAAACAAACCAGCTATCCAATGTCACCAATAACAGTCGTTGGATTAGGGAACAGCAAAAAATACGTACACGAATTAAAGTGGATAAAACGCAACCACTCTTAATTTCTGGCTCAAAAGCCACGGTTATGGCTATGGGTGACAGTGCCTTATCCCAGTCAATCAGCAAGACTTGGATGACACTTGTCTCCTACTTTAGATATATCTATTAATAAGGGAGGTTTTAGATGTTAAAAAACGACCTCCCTATTAACCAGGCAGTAAGAACAACCGTTATTATCAGTCTCTGTATGCTCACTGGAAAATTGCTTGATTTTGGCGCCCCCGTCTATCTGGCTCTTTATCCAACCATCGCTGTAACCAAAGGGAAAGACTTTTCCTGGAAAGGGCTTGCCAAACTCTTTACGCCAACCCTGATTGCCGCAACCAGCGCCCTTATTATTGTCGAACTGTTTCAAGATCACCCATTTGTTGTCTGGACTATTAGCCTGTTTTTTTTCGACTGGATGAGAAAAAGAGCGACAACACCAGCCAAACGTGGCGGGCTGATTATGCCCTTGTTTAACTGGATAATGATCATCGTATTTTCACAAACAACAACCCTGGATATGCCTGGCCGTATAAAGGAAGTTTTTCTTTCTATGCTCATTACCTGCGTAGTAACTAAAGCGGCTATTTACCTATTTCCTATGGCGAAAACCAGTCAAGTATCACACTCGGTTCCTCAGCCCGTCAGCTTTCAGAATCGCCTGGTTTCTTTAACATTGATTGGGACTGGACTGGCATTTTTGATGGTGGTTGATTTGCTTCCCGCAACCTTCTGTATGGTGCCTGTGATCATTGCTGCAACACAGCCAGAAAGAAGCAAGTTTCTGGAAGTTGTAAAAGGTCGCTTGATAACCCAGGTTGGGGGCTGTAGCATCGCGGCCATGTTTTCGATCGTTATGGCAGGCCACCAGTATGCCTTAAGCTACTATATGTTCGGACTCATCGTCATCATTTTTAGCATCGCTTATTTAATGGCAAAAGCCAAAGGACCTGAAAAAGATATACACGGTGATGCGTTATTAGCCACAGTTCTGCCCATTCAGCTTTATATGGGCAATGCCGATTTCGGCCTTGAGAGTATTTTCCTCCGTGCATGGCAGCTAACCATTACATTATTTCTATTATGGTTTGTCTATCAACTTACCCAACCCAGAAAGCAAAATGACCAAAAACATTGCTTCAATACCTGAACTCGATAAAAGTATTTTCTTTTTTATGGGCCAGGCCTATAAGCAGTTCCGTACAATAGCCAACCAATCCCTGACCAGCAAATGCGAGATAACGCTGGAAATGCTCGTTGCCATAAGAGCTTTAGACTATCTGGGCGACATTCCCCAGCAACAGCTTGCCACAGCTTTGAATAGAGAGCGCTCAGCCACAAAACGTCTGGTAGATAACTGTATCAAGCGGGGGTTAATGGAGCCTAAAAAAAGCCTGACCAATAAAAAGACACGCCTCATTTCCCTGACTGAGAAAGGTTATAACGTTAAGGAAAAGGCTAATAGTATTTTAACCCCAATTATTGAAGACTTTACCAGTCCTCTCAATACAGAAGAAAGAGCTACTCTGCTCAAGCTGAGCAAGAAACTGGTTAAAACCAATATCGTTCTGGGAGCAGACTAGTACTGATTATTAATGAATTTTGCTCTGCCTGATAAAAATAAGAAAAAGGCAAAATTAAGAAATCTCCAGGCTTACTTGCCATAGTGTCCAATTCAACTATTTTTGTCTGAAGAATTAATCAATAAGACGGACACTGGGCTTTGCATGATTTGGTCACTCTATTCTGCAATAGAGTAAACTTCATCCTGGATAAACAGTAGTTTTTTATCTTATTTGTACAATGGTTCTGTAAATTTACGAAACACATAGTGAACTGATGTTTAGAGAAAGCAACAATGACGAAAAACCAGACAATAAAGGCCATAAGCAAATATTTTACTAAGCCTTTCCAAGTCGTTTTTTTCGTATTGACATACAGTTCATTGGGATGGGCAGATGCCTATATCCTTGCGAACCAGTGGGAGCTCGCTCAAGAGCGGCTGAAACTGCTGGAACAGGTACAGAACCCTGAAACGTTTCGTTTTCTTGAGAGACTTAATATCCAGCCTGGCTGGCAATGCCTTGATATAGGCGCCGGTACGGGCGGCGTTGCTGAGTGGCTGGCAGATCGAGTCGGTGATAAGGGCATGGTAACTGCCACAGATATTGATATTAGTTTCCTGAAAGAGAAGCGACGACCCAATCTTAAAGTCCTGGAACATAATATCATTCAGGACCCTCTTCAGGATGCCTATGATTTGATTCATGCCCGGGATGTACTGATGCATCTGCCTGAAAAGGACAAAATTATTTCCAAATTGGTAGCTGCATTAAAACCCGGTGGTTTTCTGGTGATTGATGACATGGCCGTTTTTGCTACTGACTATCGTCTGTCGTCTCTGGATGCCCCCCCGGAAGTTTGGCAAAAAGAAGGAAATGACTATCAAGCGCTAGAAAAATCTGGAAATATCTCCTTTCACTCTGCTTATCTCAATCACCAGTTATTCAGGCGTGCTGGGCTGGTTAATGTCCAGGCTGAATTAAGTGGCAAGCTTGCACAGGGTGGAGAATCACCTGAAGGACGCTTAATGTACCTATCCACCTTACAGTTGGAGACATACCAGAACAAGACACCTGAGGAAGACAAGCTTTACAAGGGAATACTGAAAGCCTATCAAAGCCCCAAAAGTTATTGGTGGGATCATTTTAAGGTTATCACCTGGGGGCAAAAAAAAGCCCTCGTTAAAGAAGACCTCCCTCGCCA
This sequence comes from Endozoicomonadaceae bacterium, assembly GCA_965224475.1. Lineage (GTDB taxonomy): Bacteria > Pseudomonadota > Gammaproteobacteria > Pseudomonadales > Endozoicomonadaceae > Endonucleibacter. The sequence goes on from CBDCZK010000019.1 coordinate 204,496, forward strand.
GGAAGGAAAATAAAAAAACCGTATAAAACGGTTCATGCTTTACATAACCAGAATGCTTATTGAAAGGAAGTACTAAGTACTGCCGAGATAACAAACCTGGCTTGGTCGAACTCTCTTCCTGATATAGTTCAACCGAGCCAAGTTTATAAAGCGATAATTTTTCGCCATGTTGCGGAACGTTCTCAATACCCGGCTTACACGATGCTATCAGTTGATACCGTTCCTTCCTTGCGAAGACGCTCTTCTTCTTCCTCCTGGGTTTCCGGGAACTCATCCTCAACAACCGGTACCACTTCATCAATGCTGAACATCAGCGTTGAAGGCACAGAGTGGTTGGGGACATCGTCATAGCTAAACACCGAGTAGTACTTTGGAATATTTGGATTACCAAAGTCATCGTACGTGTACTCGTCTGGCCCACCATAAAGCTTTACGCCATCCAGAGGTGAGCGGGGTGGATGGAAGCGATTCCTTACCACATAACAACCGACAAAATCTGGATCTTCCGGGTTTTTCCAGGTCAGTTTAACTTTATCCTGATCAACCACTGCAGAGAGATCCGTGGGGGGCGACAGTGCCTGTTTTCGACGCTCAATGTATTTGATCACCAGCTGAGCCTGATAAGCATCATCATCACCATGCCAGTCAATAATTGCATTACGTTCCTTTGATGGCGTAGTTGGCCTTACAATCAAATAGACAGGCTTGTTTTGGCTGTGCAGATCTTCCAGGATGGCACGGCAGTAACTGTCAAACATAAAGTTGTGGCTAGCATTTTCCCTAAGCTGGGCGTTACTTACTTCATATCCAACATATTCAATCTGCTGGCGGCTTTGAACATTGTGATAATCCAGCTCTTCCAGTTCTGCCAATTCAATAGTAAAGCGGATATCTTTCTGGGTTTTTAACTGGTTTTTTGCCCTGAGCTGCACATAGGCCGATGTAATCACTGTCCGCTCTGGGTCAGGCAACCCATCAAGGCCAAAGCTTAAATGGCCATAAACCTTATCACCCTTTTTATCAAACCCGGATTTCAGCTTACCCGGTAGTACCTCTTTTTTATTAATGGTATGAATAGCTGAAGGTTCCAAGTTTAACTGCTGGCTGGAGCGAGTATAGATAATTTCCAGATTAGGACGATAATGTATCCCCCCACCAAACCGGCCATAGCCAATATCAAACTGCATCATTTGAGAGTCGTGTCCCAAAGGCAAGTGATCCGGTCCTTCAACTCTGAGAATAACCCTGCCACGATCTATTTGTTGTTGAAGAATACGACGTTCTACCTCGGTAAATAGCCACTCGGTCCAAATCCCTTGAGTCAAACGATCAGACTCAATGGCATCACCCAGTGTTTGTACTACCGTAGCATTGGCAATCTGGTCATAGCTGGTAATATCGTTAATTTCACTGGCATCCAGAATAGACATGGACCACTCACCAAATTTTTCAATTTTGGCGTTTACACGGTTCATGGGGTAAAGAGAAAAGGCTGCTTTTTTGACTTTTGTATCCGCAGGAAAATGATCCAGGTTAAAGACAATCACACCATAGCAGCAACCCTTGTTGCGATTTACCCCAACAAATAGTGAGTTATAACCAAAATGACTAGGGTTTAGTGAGCCTGTCTTTTCTCCCACATACCCTACCTCCCGTTTAGCAGGGAAGATGGTATGTAGAAATTCATCATGTGATAACTTTGTCCTGAATCTCAACACCGGCGCAAAAGGTGACTTAATACCTGTGACTCGGTCCACCGCCCGGATATGGTAAAAATACCGTTGTCCACTTTTCAATTGGACATCGGAATAAGTAAGGGAGCGGGTCACTGCAATACAGCTTTCTTCTGAACAGGGGCTTTTAGCCTGCTCACTGCGATAAATCTCAAAATAAATATCGGCCTCACTATCATGCTCCCAGCTCAAGGTCGCTTCATAAGCCCCAATATTTTCAGCTGTAAAGTTAGCAACCCTGGCCGGTGCATGCTTGGAGTAATTTATTGCTGATTCCAGGGCATGAACCAGAGCAGGAATATTTTCATCAACACTCTGGGACATATTGACCAGATAATCAGGGATATTTCGTGTGCCTACCTCCACAACAGTGGCAATAATTCCCTTATTGTAATAATACTCACGACCACTGCCGTGAATAAGATTAAAGGGAGGTTTACCACGGTGTATACCATATTGCCGACCAGTTACCTTGCGAATTTCACTGGCCATATTGGCACACAGCATATTGAGATCAGCACCCTCGATCTCTTCTTCATGATTAAACTTGTGAGCAGGGAAAAAGACATTTCCCTGAGAGTGATAATCCAGTGCGATAGTAATATTGGCATGGCTATCGACAAAATCCTTGATCGCACGAGTCTCCGGCTCTGAGAAAGCCTCTGGTCCACCATAAATGTTCGAACTGGTATCCGCCCCCTTACGGAACCGGACAGAGAAGTTGCGGTTAAGATCAACTCCAAATGTACCATCACCATTATCGCGACGATTTTTTCTCCAGAAGGAAAAATGCCGCCTGGAATACTCAAATCCATCAGGATTCAAGCACGGAACCATATATAAAGTATTACGGGTCAGCGCACTCAACAGTTTGGGATTAGTCTTGTAGTTTTCAATAATGTATTTAACAAATTTATTGGCCAGCTCGATACCAATCCACTCCCGCGCATGGATCGTGCCTGTATATAAAAGGGCAGGCTTTTCATCAGCATAGGCAACATCCTGGGAGATGGTTACCATCATTATCGGGCGTCCTTCCCAGGTTTCCCCAATACTTTGCAGACGAATAAGGTCGGGGTGTTCCCCCATTGCGTGTTTCAGGAAGTCGATGGTTTCCTGATAAGAGATATATTGTTGTTTCATAGGGCCTAATGCTTGTATTTATCAGGTATCCGTTAACCCTGCTACAGACACTACACCATCCATGGTGAAAAAATCCACTCACCGGTTACAAGCTACCGGCTTGCCAGTCTACCGTGCTACAAGTCGCTCAATTATTCCAACAGCGAAAACTGTCTCCAAAGGCCTGTCATAAATTGACAGGCCTTTAGCAAGAACAATGGATTGAACTGGCCGGCAGCCGGTAGCTAAACCCTGTTTAACAGGCTCTCAGATGAATTTCCCAACGTTTCATAATGTTGGACAACCTTTTAGCTTTAATATTTTTAACCTCTGTCAGCCTTTCCGGATTATTCTGAAGGGCATCAATCACACCCGCCAGACCAAAGGTTTCAATAATCAGCTTGGCCAGATTCTTACTCACTCCTCTGGCCCCAGCCAACAGATCAACCATCCGGCTTTCTGAAAGCTGAGGCTGCACTGGCTCCTGAAGCTCAGGTTCTAACACTTTTTTTTTAAGTTCAACCTGCTGCTGAACCGGCAGTGGCGATTCTTCAATACCTGTATCTACCGCTTGCTGGCTGAACAGTTGAGCACTGGCGTAAAGCTGTGCTGCTACAGCATCAACACCACCTTTAGCAACCAGTGACTTGTAGTTGTCCTGACGGTTCCATAACTCACTGGGCCACTCTTCACGGTGACGGTCATAAGTATCCAGAACTGGATAACCTTCTGCATCCACCTGATGGAATGTCTCACAGGTATCCGTCATTGGTTGAGCGTCATGACTCTGACCAAACGTAATATGACGCATGGTTCTTAGTACAGAGGATGAGATCTTGCCCAGTTCCTCCCAGTTATACATGGGCAGATGGGGACAAGGCATTCTACCTGCAGATAGTTTCCACATCAGGTATTGACCAATCCAGTCACGGATATAGGGGAATGCAGCAAAAGCTGTAGCACACTCCAGAATGCGATACTCATCATCATAACTGACAGCAATATCACAGGCCCAATACTCAGCATTTGCCGCTTTGGATGCCCGCACAGCAACTTCCAGCGCTTCTTCCGGCACATCCATATAGTCCATGCTGCCACCCTGGGATGTGTTAGTCAGCCACTCACCTTCAGGAGGACGACGCCAGAATGCACACACTGGTTTATGGCCAATCAGCATTACCCGGATATCAGCCTTCATAGGCACAAAGTCTTGCAGATAAACCGGGTAGTAGCGCTTCTCAGCCAGCAGTTCCAAAGCTTCAGCTTCGCTGTCCACCTTATGGACATAGTAACCACCATAATTAGACGGACCATAGGAACGCTTAATAATTTTTGGATAAGTAGTTGAGCTCAGGAATTCCTTGGCTTCATCCTTCTCATAAAAAATATGGGTCTTTGGAATCGGCAAGCGATACTTTTCACAAAAGTGAGTTACATTTTCCTTGGATTTGTTGGAAAACTGAGTATCCATGGAAGGGATAAACTGCACATGCGGCAGCTCCCTGGCAATTTCCCGGAAACACTCGTAAGCCGTTGCTGGAATATTGCCGATCAGGACATCAATATTCTTGCTTTTGACCTCCTCAATAAAACGCTGCTTATCATTACCCCAATGATATACAACCGTTTCAATTTTATTGGGCCAGCCTTTAAAGTTGGACTTATCAAAAAAACGCAAAACATGGTCAAGATACAGCAGACCAATCGTTGGCAGCTTGCTATTCACAGCCGGTGCACCATTAGCAGACAGCATATACAGACTCCTTCACTTCAGCAGGTGCATCATAAAGTTTCTTCACGGTTACCTTTCTCTCGATAAGGTCAACGATCTTATCAATCTTGGCATCGTTGAAATCCAGACCGAACTCTTCCTGCTCAGGGGTAGCAAAAGCAGGAATGCCATTTACTTCGAGTACGACGTACTCTTCCCGCTCCTGATCATAAATCAGGTCGACGCCAGCAATCTCCAGCCCGGTTACGTTGGCTGCCTTAATCGCAAGTGCGACCACTTCATCATTAGGCTCACGCTTGATGACGCTGCCACCGCTGGTGATATTGGTCTTCCAGTCATCTTTTGGTGCTTTACGGCCGTAACAACCGACATACTCACCATCAACAATATCAATTCGGTAGTCGCTATGGTCATTTTTAACATAGCGCTCAACAAAAAAGTGCTGCACTGCCAGCTGGTTAATAAAGGGCTGTAACATTTCCAGCGCCCCTTCATTTTCCAGTCTTACAATGCCTGTTCCGCCCCAACCATCAGTTGGTTTGTATACAGCGCGACCTCCCCAGTCAGCCATACTGGCGCGCAAGGCATCCAGATTGTTATGGCGACACAGGCAGTAATCTGGCGTATTGATACCGTGACGACGAAGCAAATGCGTGGTTTTGAATTTATCTTCTGTCAATGCAAAAGATTGGAAATTATTAATAATCGGTATTACCCGATCCAGCATCTCATACAGATACATCTGATACTGGGTCTGTTGCCCGGCATTGTATGAGAAGAACAAGTCCAGGTCTTCCATTACTACGCCATTACAGACTACCGATCCTTCATGCGCCATCGCCTGCGCCAGATCCAGTCCGGAAATGGCCCCTATATCCCTCTCTCTCAAACGGTCAATAAGTTTTCGTTGGATGGCATCACCCCCACCATTCTGGTACAACCAGAGCCCAACGGTGTACTTAGACATGATCAGTTCCTGTAATAACGCTTTATATATTAATGTGGAATATTGACGACAGCTGTTAGAGGCCAGATGGAATCCAATTTGTAGCTTGTTTTTATCCTTCCCGGAACGTTCTTTTCCGCGTTCTTAAAACAAAAACAACCCCCACAAAACCAATGGAATTCCCTCAGGACAATTTGTGATATGCCTTATCAAGTCAGGCAAATATACCTAGTTGGAAAATGATTGTTAACTAGGCAACCAACTAACCTACGAAATTGTGATCCAGATCAATTTTTGCTTAAACAGGCAAGCCAATTTACACTTATGCGTAGTAGTATTTGCCCCATTAAAAATCTGCCGAAACCCCTCCTTACAACTTGTTTCGGTGCGTATAAACCCTGAATAACGAACCAGAAAAGTGGACTTTAAAGAACTTGCCTCAATTATTGAGTTGAACTCTCATACCAAGAACAAATCCGGTGTAGATGAAAACGGAAGAATTTTTGCGCAGTGGATGGAACAATTAGGCTACCAGACCCAGCGACATGCTAGAGGTCATATTGGTGATCACCTTCATTTTGTTTCTCCCAAGCGCAATGGCAGAAAACTATTATTACTTGGGCACTTGGATACCGTTTTTCCAGAAAACACGTTTGAGAAATTCAGCGAAGACCAAGACTGGATCTATGGGCCTGGCGTCTGCGACATGAAAGGTGGAAATTATGTTGCTCTCAGCGCTCTACGGGCAATCCATAAAAAACAGGGCAGTCTCCACAATATAGACATGCTATTAGTCAGCGATGAAGAAACTGGCAGTGATGACAGTAAATTTCTGACAACGGAAATCGCCAAAGATTACGACGCATGCCTGGTATTTGAAGCAGCCGGTATCAACAATGAAGTAGTAACGGCCCGAAAAGGTGTTGCAACCATCTATATTGATTATGAAGGCAAAGCGGCTCATGCGGGCAACAAATATACCGAAGGTTGTAATGCTAACCTTGCTGCAGCAAAAGCCTTGATTGCCCTGACAGAACTGACCAACCTTGAGATGGGTACAACCGTTAATGCCGGCAAAATGTCTGGTGGCATTGGTGCCAATACGATCTCCCCTAAAGCTCACCTGGCAGTAGAGTTTCGTTTCACCTGTGCTCCTGAACGGAACCGGGTACTAACAGCCATTGACCATCTAGTGGCCAACCCAGGCGTTAAAGGTGTCAGTGCAACCATGAGTGGTGGTGTTCAACGGGATGTGATGGAAAGCACTGAAAAACAACAGGCTCTGCTCAAGGAAATAGAGGAAGTACTCGGTTACTCCCTGCCCACGGAAAAGCGAGGCGGTGTCAGCGATGCCAACACAGCGTCCTCTGTTGGTACACCTACTTTAGACGGTTTTGGCCCCTTTGGTGACGGAGACCATACCATCCATGAAAGAGCTTGCAAGGCCAGCTTTGAAAAGCGTATTAATGAAGTGACCCAGATATTGAGCCATTTTAGCCAAGGATAATATATCTTCTCGTTCCCAGGCTACAGCCTGGGAATGCAGACCTCCACTAACCACAAGTGCTCTACAAGTTAGAAACATCCGTATGCATTCCCAGCGAGGACGCTGGGAACGAGCAGATAAGTGTCTCCAACGTCTTTTGAACTATTAGAAGCTTTGGTTAGGAAACCGATAATCCCTGCTCTAAATCTTTTTTGAGATCGTCAATATTTTCCAAACCTACTGCTACTCTCACTAGGTTTTCAGTGATTCCTGATCGAGCCTTATCTTCATCAGAAAGACGACAGTGCGTTGTTGTGGCTGGATGAGTAATCGTGCTTCGGGTATCCCCTAAATTTGCTGTACGAGAAATCAGCTTGACCTTGTCTATCACCCGCCAGGCAGCCTCACGACCACCTTTCACCTGAAATGACAATACACCACCAAATCCCTGCTGCTGTCGAAGAGCCAGCTCATGCCCTGGATGATCTTGCAATCCAGGATAGTGAACTTTCTCAACAGCAGGCTGCTGTTGTAACCACGCAGCCAACTCAGAAGCCCCCCGACAGTGCGCCTCCATTCTCAGAGAAAGGGTCTCCAAGCCCTTATTAAAAACCCAGGCATTAAAAGGGCTGATACAGGCTCCAGCAGCCCTTTGCCACAGCTGCAGCTCACTTATTAATTCTTTCCGGCCGACAGCAACACCTCCCAAGCAGCGCCCCTGACCATCTATATATTTAGTGGCTGAATGCACCACAATATCAGCCCCTAGTGACAAAGGCTGCTGTAATGCCGGTGTACAAAAACAGTTATCAACCACCAGCAATGCCCCAAAATTATGAGCTAATGCTGCCAGCGCCTGAATATCAGCAATATCTCCAAGAGGATTTGAAGGGGTTTCCAGAAACAACATACGGGTTTCTTTACGAATAGCCTCCCGCCATTGTCGATAATCGGTCAGGTCAACAAAAGTGGTTTCTACACCAAGGCGAGCTAGGTATTTAGCAAAAATTGTTACTGTAGTACCAAATACACTACGGGAACAAACAACATGATCCCCTGATTCCAACAGCGCCATACAGGTACCCAAAATAGCCGCCATACCCGATGAAGTAGCACAGCCTGCTTCTCCCCCTTCAAGGACAGCCATTCGTTGTTCAAACATGCTGACGGAAGGGTTGGTATACCGGGAATAAACATTACCGGTCTCCTCACCAGCAAAAACGGCCTGAGCCTGGGCTGCATTATCATAGGTATAGCTGGAAGTTAAATAGAGAGCTTCGCTATGCTCCCTTTGCGGACTCTGGATATGTCCAGACCGAATAGCCTGGGTTTCAAATGCCCAGGCATCTATACCATGAGGAGTTTCAACAGGGGAATAATCTTGTGAGGGCAAGCTATCTGATGTTGTTTTTTTTATTTTTTTATACTTCATTCGCCTTATATCCTGAGTAACAGATTATAAGTGCTTACCCTAACTAACTTCACAATTAAATCATAGGCTATAAAAACACTGAAACTATACTGTCTCATCCTCATTATGCAGATCAATCATTGAGGCACCGTACTCTTCCTCTCGGGTATCGTTATTCCGATGTTTAGCCAGCTGGTTTAAATAGTGTTGATCAATATTCCCGGCAACATATTTACCATCAAATACTGAACATTCGAAATCCAGGATTTCAGGCTGCAGAGACGACACCGCTTTTTTCAGGTCATCCAATGATTGATAAATCAAACGGTCCGCGCCAATCAGCTTCTCAATTTCCGCCTCAGAACGGTCATAGGCTATCAGTTCATCACAGGTTGGCATATCAATGCCGTAAACATTGGGATAACGAATGGCGGGTGCTGCAGAGCAGAAGTAAACCTTCCTGGCGCCAGCTTCACGAGCCATTTCAATAATCTGCTGGCAGGTTGTGCCTCTGACAATAGAATCATCCACCAGCAAGACATTTTTTCCTTCAAACTCTTGACTGATAGCATTCAGCTTCTGTTTCACTGATTTTTTGCGAACGGCCTGTCCTGGCATGATAAAGGTACGGCCAATATAACGATTTTTTACAAAACCTTCCCGGTAGGGCAAGCCCAAACGGGTTGCCAGTTCTAATGCGGAATTACGGCTGGTATCCGGAATAGGCATCACCACATCAATATCATGATCAGACCAGTCCCGGAGAATTTTATTGGCCAGAGTCTGCCCCATTCTGAGTCTCGACTGGTACACCGAAATACCATCAATAATGGAATCAGGGCGTGCAAGATAGACGTACTCGAACATACAGGGGCGTTTTATACCTGGCACACACTGGTAGGTAAATAGCTGGCCATTTTCATCAATATAAACGGCCTCACCGGGCTCAACATCACGAACCCTTTCATAACCGAGCGCATCCAATGCTACGGACTCGGAGGCAATCATATATTCAGTGCGTTTACCCGCTTTACGCTTGCCATAAACCAATGGACGGATACCATGGGGATCACGGAAACCGACCATACCATGACCATTAATTAAGGCGATGACAGCGTAACCGCCCTCACAGCGCTCATAAACCCGGGTTAATGCCTGAAACACATCATCAGCCTGTAATTCATGTCGATTTCCCTTGGAAATTTCATGGGCAAAGACATTCAGAAGAATTTCAGAGTCAGAATGGGTATTAATATGGCGTAAATCAGAGGTAAACAAAGACTGCTTGATAGACTCAGCATTGGTCAGGTTGCCATTATGAGCCAAGGCAATCCCATAAGGAGAGTTTACATAGAACGGTTGCGCTTCTGCTGAGCTTGAGGAGCCTGCTGTCGGATAACGGACATGGGCAATCCCGACCTGGCCATGCAGGCGGGTCATATGACGAGTACGAAAGACATCCTTGACCAACCCGTTATCCTTGCGCAGGAAAAAACGGTTATCCTTATTGGTTACCATCCCTGCCGCGTCCTGCCCCCGGTGCTGAAGCACGGTCAGTGCATCGAACAACAGCTGGTTGACGTTGACTGCTGCCGAAATACCGACGATTCCACACATGAAAAAACTTCCTCAGGCTTGATCAGCAATTGGATGCCACTCCAGTTTATTATGAGTTTACTTTTTCATTCACAATCAACAGGAGTGACGCACTGGCTGGAAACTAAGCTGTATAGTTTCATCGAGGAAAACACTCAGCCACTCCCCAGCCGTAATATTATGTAACTCCAGACTGTCCGCTATGAATTACCCATAACCACTGGAATTGCCTGTTCCACAGTCTGGTTACATTGGCATCATTAAAGGCATTGACTCTTTAGAAATGCCCCTTGATAAAATTGCTTTCCTGCAGCAACGGCCCAACGATGTCCATAGTGGTTTCCTTAGACCAGTCAGCCAGCATCAGAAAGTGCGGCAATAGTACCGAATTTTTCCAGGCGTTGTCTTGCTCTAAAGGAGCGAAAGTCATCATCCCCACCAAAACAACAACCAGAACACAACCCCTGAGACCACCAAAGGCCATACCTAACACTCTGTCTGTCCCAGTTAACCCGGTTGCCTGAACCAATTCATAAATAATACGGTTGATCAGTGCTCCAACCAAAAGCGTTGCCACAAAGAGCAAAGAGCAGGCAACAATCACCTGAACGGATGGTGTTTCAATGTAATTTTTTAATTGGCCAGCCAAGGCCCCGCCAAAGGTCCACGCCACAAAAATAGCAGCCAGCCATGTCAATAAAGAAAGAACTTCCTTAAAAAAGCCCCGCTTCAGGCTGATCAGGGCTGAAATCACTACCACCCCAACAATAACCCAGTCAATCCAGGTAAAGCTCACTCTGTGCTCCCTTAACCAATTTTTTAAGGTGGTATTTTACCTGATAGAGAGGACTCTAATGAAGCCAATAGGTTCAGTAAAAAGTAATTACAGCTGAATATTACCAAAAGGCAGATCCAGGACGGCATGGAGTATAGCCAGCCTGCTCTGGTTTCTATACCGAGCAGACCTTAGGTTCTGCTCAACCAATAGCAATCAATAAAACCAGTAACCAAACCGGATCAATTGAAAATCAAGTCCTTCATTTTCTGAGTGAATATGGGCATTAGAATAGTGAAACCAGCCATAGGACAGTTCAAACTGTCTATAATCGCCAAAACGCACCCCAGCCAGTGTCCGAATCTCAAACTGGGAATGCCCGCCCATATTGATGGGGGATTTCAGTTTCTTTTCTATATCCTTTTTGGTTTGATAACTCAGCCCTATACCCGCATCAAAAAAGACATCAAAGACAGGGGAAATCTCAGATTCCAGTCGAAATACAGGAGAAAAACTCAACGCCCAGATTTTACCTGCGCCATCAGGGCTGGGCTGATCTGACTGACCCAGATGGCTTTTCCAGTAATTGAGTGATAGATCAAAATAGCCAGTCAGCTTCCAGCTCTTGGATGAGAGCCAATCCTGATTCCAATCCCATAAAAGACTACCTCGATAGGCACTTAAATCCGCCCTTTTATGTAGATATTTCCCATAACCCATCGCTATCCCATCGGGAGCCAGATCAACAGCATAGACATTCGATACAGACAGAGCCGCCAGCAGGCAGGCAAGGAGAGATCCTTTCTCCATAGCACTACACTCCATGTTATGTAAGCAAGTGTCTTGTCAGTAAGCTGAAATGATGTACTGGTTACCTGCAGCTTTTGCTGACCTTATTGAATCACCTTATCCTAACCCGCCAGACAGATAAAGCCTGGTGCTTTTTATTAGGTTCTGCGACAGAAGCTCACGGCTTTATGCTGCCTGCTGTGCTGAATCAGTTTCCGATATATCCAGGGGCAATTCTGGCGAGCTGAGAACCTGGAATTCCTGCCGTTTTGCCCAACACTCAAAGAACAATCGAGTATTTCGACAGGTCAGTTCCAACCGTCGGAAAAAGCTACCATTGATCTGTGTTTGAGTGAAAAGAAAGCTATGCAGCTGGTTGAATAGCAGAGAGTCCACCGCCCCTGGGTTTTGCCAGAAACGATCAAGCTCTCCCTGAAAGGTCAGACCCGCGATATCATAAAAAGCACGCCCTAATAATTTGGTAGGCACATTGTGCAAGAGCGCTGAAATCCCTACCGTACTATTAACCGTAACAACACCTTTTATATGGGGGTACAGATTCGGTAGGGGAATATCGTGGCAGAAAATCACTCTATCGCAGATACCAAGCACCCTGCTCTTACTCTCAATGAAACGACCATAATGGGAATATCCCCTATCCATAGGGTGGTGCTTAAAAACCAGCGAAGTTTCACCAGGAGCGTAAAGCGCAAAGGATGACATCACGTCACCTATGAATTGCTCAACCGAGTCAAAATTGGAATGCCAGATCATTTGAGAGTCATCATGCACCTGCAGGGGCACCATAAAAAACCGCTGGCTTAGCTTACCGGTCAGCTGCAGCTCGATGTCATGATCCCTATCTTTATAAGCCTGCTTGCGGTAAAAGCCACGAATCCATTTAGCACCTTCCGTTACTGGATGGAATGCACGGTGATGACGATAGAAAGGAAATATCTTTTTTCCTAATAACGCAGACCAGTAATAAGCAGTGGCAGCCCAAGTTCTTAACATCATGGTTGAGCCAATATGCTCCTTTGGCTTGCATTTTTGAGGCCTGATGCCAGCCAGCATCTCTGGAGAAAGATTCATTTCCGTCAGCGCATTAACCCCCCCAGGCTCCAGGGTAATCGTATCGGGACGTAAATAACCTTCCTCAAACACCATAAAGTGAACGCCCAACGCTTTACAGACGGGTTTCGCCACCCGATGGTAATAACGACAATCTCCCATGAGAAAGACAGCGCTGACCTTATTACGAATCAGGTACTCTTTCAGGAATGAGGGCCATCGATCCGGTCGGCCCCGATAGTCTTTCACATGGTCAGCGCCCGAGAATAAACGGTCACCGGCATTAAAGTTAATTTTATGCGTCACATAACCATGCTGACTGAACTCTCGGGCGAGCGCTTTGAAAAATGAGCCCAAGGGTCCCTGTAAAAATAAAACAACGTTGTTCATCATGAGTTTTTCAGCGCTGACTAACTGCTTCAAGAAGGAAATGAGCTTTACGAACAGTTCGCCCGCACCAGGCACTAACCGGAGAGACTTCCCTTTGGCCAGCCTGACGAGCTGCAGTTAAATCAAGAATGGTATTTTCTACCGTAGAAAAACGCCTGGTATGCCAATTGATATAACGTGGATACCGTGCCAGGGCACCATAAACAAGCTCTTCCAGCATTAATGTTCTATTTCTTCGAGGGCAACGATGACGGTCATCCGTTAAACCCCAGCCGGCATAAAAAGGCAGGCCATAAGTGACAACCCTTTTCTTTTGCAGCAATGCCTCAAACCCAGTCAACGAGGTCAGCACATGAACTTCATCGGCCTGTTTAATGGCAGCAAAAATATCCCCTGTTGTAATGACCCGATCCGCAATAGATTTTGCCTCCTCCAGGCTAAAGCCTCCATCCCGGTGACCACCAACTACGTCAGGATGCGGCTTATAAACAATCCAGGCGTCTGGATTGGCTTTTCGTACTGCTTCCAGCAAGGCCTCGTTGGTCTTGATATCAACGCAGCCAAACTGTAATGACGCATCTGACTGTACCTGTCCGGGTACCAAAATGACATTTTGACCTAGTTTTGCACCCTGTCGAATATCAACAGTCGCACTGGTCAAATTATATTTACTCACCCTATTTGACAGCATATGTTCAATCAGTGAGTGCCCTTGGCGTCGATCTGAATCACTGAATGCCTGTTGCTTCAGAATATTCTCCAGATCACTGGGCCGGGTAGCATCGTAATAAATGCCTTGGCGATCAATAACAAGTGATGACGGACGCCTGAGTTCAACCCCAAGACCATGACTGCGAATAAACCCATCCTCTATTCGCCAGACAGGGTATCGCTTATCCAAGCCAACCAGGGACTGCTCAAACTTCCGACCCCAAATCAGCAGTCCATCACCCGGCTCAAACTTGTTAAGTGCCTGTTCAAGACGGCCAACATAGGTCACCTTTTTTGCCTCACCACCAACAAAACGGTGGATAAAAGCCCGCTTCCAGAGGCTAAAATCAACCGCATACAGAGTGTTCACTGCAGATTTCTGGTAACACTTTTGCTGGATAATAAGCTCTATGGCTTCTTCTAGAGCACAGGATTTCAAGGTTTCAGGATGAATATAACGGGTATATTTCAGGCAAGCGGCGACAAATAAACTTTCTACAGAATGTTTTTGTATACGACGCCTACATTTTACCCGATCATCTGTCAGCCCCCAGTTACTATAAAATGGCACCCCAAAACAGGTGACAGATTTTCCATATAACAGTGCTTCAAAACCCAGCTGTGAAGTGACGACATAGACCTTATCAACTTGCCTGAATAGCGACTGGGCATTTACTTTGTCAGTGATTAACCTTATTCGGTCACCACCATACGGCAATTCCCGAACTAACTCTGACAAGTACCCTTTTTTGCTACCGAGTACCACATCAGGGTGTATTTTTACCCAAATTTCAGCATTACGATTTTCAGCCAGAGCAGACTCCAGCATAACCTTGAAGCTATTACTATCTGCCAAGCCATACTCTACAGAGCAGTCGCCATAAGTTTGATCAACCACCAGTACCGGCTTGGCACAGTTTTTCTGGTTTGTGTTATCAGCTGTTAACAGAGAGCCAAACTGACGTTCATCAACCTGAGGTTCATGGTTGTATTTACTGATATGCCACTGATGAATGATTGTAAGCAAACGGCGGGCGTTTTTTTCCAGCTCTGGCGTCCACCAGTCTGGATTATTTAGTAAATCCTCCAGTTCCGATGGCCCTGTCGCATCGTAGTAAATGCCTTTTCTGTCAATAATCAGGGAAAAGCGACGATCACCTAATGATGGATGCCCCAGGTAACTGATAAAACCATCCTCAAGCCGCCAGTAGGGAATACCCACTTCATCAGCAATTACCTTTGCTTTTTCAGTGTTACGTTTATTTCCCCAGCCAAGCATGACTGAATTGCTATCAGGCCGCCTCTGTTTTACAAGGTGTGTAGCATTTCTGACTTTACGAATAGTTCCATCTAATAAATGCCGCAATTCCAAAGCACTGCTAATTCCACCAGAAACCGTATAAAACTGGTGAATATCCGTTACTGATTTTGTCAAAAATCACCCCCATACCATACGACAGATAATAGCTAAAACGTATAAACGCAGCCTTAAGCAAACTGTTTACTGCCATGACTGACTTCACTTATTAATTCCTGGAACCGCTGTTATACCAAATGCCATTACTGGCTATTATTGCGATAGTTCCATACCAGAAAATAACTGACAGACACTAACGGAAGGATATTGGCAAACTTGCCAAGGGGATTCTATTAGAAGCAATGCCTATAACCAGGCATTTATTCATATACCTAAATGGGTAGTACTAAGTTCTGTTGATAGAAGATTGCCGCTATGACGAAGATATATTAAACACAGCGGCCTTTATCGATTAGTCAGCCCAATCCACCAGCCCAACAACTCGCTCTTGCTCATCTGTAGCAATCAAACATTTAATATGGGCATCACGCATAATGGATTCAGCCTCTGACAGTTTGGTATCCTGGGATATACAGACAGGATCACGGGTCATGATGTCACTGGCCAAAACCCCTTTAAGGCTGTCATGAGCCAACAAATAACGCCTGAGGTCCCCATCGGTGATGACCCCCTGAAGCTCCTGATTTTCATTAAGAACCAATGCTGTGCCAGTGCGGGTTTCAGTCATCACTAACACCACATCACTGACGGGAGTATCACCATTGACAATAGGAAGATTAGACGCATTCATAACATCCCTTACACGGGTTAATAGTCGACGTCCCAAACTCCCTCCAGGATGAAAGCGTGCAAAATCATGGGGTTGGAAGTTCCGGGCCTTGATCAAGGCAACAGCTAAAGCATCTCCAATGGCTAAAGCTACCGTCGTGGATGTTGTCGGTGCCAGATTATTCGGGCATACCTCCTGGCTAACACTGGCATCCAAAACAACGTCTGCATTTTTTGCCAAAGTTGAATTGATTCCACCTGTTATAGCAATAATTTTATTGCCAAAACTTTTCAATGACGGAATCAGCTTAAGCACCTCATCGGTTTCGCCACTGTATGAAATCAGCACCACAACATCTGCCAACTCATCAAAGCGAACCATGCCAAGGTCACCATGAAATGCTTCTCCCGGGTGCATAAAAAAACTATATGTACCGGTAGAAGCAAGTGTTGCCGCTATTTTTTTGCCGATTAACCCTGATTTCCCCATACCAGAGATAATCACCCGCCCCCTGCACTCAAACATCAGGTTGACCGCCTCAACAAAAGAGCTATCAACCCGCTCACTCAAAGAGAGTAGCGCACGCCCCTGCTCCTCAAGTGAGCTGGTTATAATCTTAGAAAAATCGAGCACAGCGCAATCCTGCGTCATCACAATACCCATTTATCGATCAATAAATAAAGCGATTATAACCTGATGGCTAGCATAGGACAGACTTAACCCTGTGGCTCAGAAACCAATTTAAGGCCAATAATGCCAGACACGATTAAAACCAGACAGATAATGCGTAGAATATCCCGGGATTCTCCAAATAAGAACATTCCCAAGACAGCAACCCCGACAGCTCCAATCCCAGTCCAGACGGCATAAGCAGTGCCAAGTGGGATGGATTTCATGGCAATGGCCATCATATAAAAGCTAAAAGCCATTGAAGCCACAGTAAGCAGAGAGGGAACCAGTTTAGTAAAACCCTCTGTATACTTGAGCCCCACAGCCCAGCCACATTCAAACAGCCCCGCCAAGATCAAATATACCCAAGCCATTGCAAACACCTATTACATGATTGGTTATCAGCAAATCCTATGCACAATTCAGCACCTAGCTCTGGTTTTGACTATGAAGTGTTAACAATTTATCCAAATGGTTGGCAAAAGCCTGCCGATCGCTCTGGCTTAATGCTGCTGGCCCACCGGTATCCATACCGCTGGCTCGCATCGTATCCAGAAAATCCCTCATATTGAGCCGAGCCTTGATATTATCAACGGTATACAGTTCACCACGGGAACTGAGGGCGCGCGCCCCTTTTTCTATAACCTCTGCGGCCAAAGGTATATCACTGGTGATAACAAGGTCGCCCGGGCAGACCCGCTTAACAATTTCATTATCCGCAACATCAAAACCGGATGTCACCTGCAGCATGTTGATATACTGGGATGGTGGAACACGTATAGACTGGTTAGCTACCAGCGTCAATTGTACTCCAGTACGCTCTGCAGCTCGATACAATATATCCTTAATCACCACAGGACATGCGTCAGCATCTACCCATATTTTCATGAAAGATCTCTTGCCTTACATTCATTCTGCTATTCAATTACGTAATAGCGTTTATTTAGAACCTTTTCATAGAGTGAGCAGGTAATAAACAGGCGCTAAATATATTGCATCCTGCTAGGACTTACGCATTGATGCACACTTGCTAATTTTGGTAGGAGGTCATCTTTGCCTGCTGCAAAACGCTCAATGTAATCACCAACCACCTCTTTAAACAGCTCGCCCTGATGCTGGTAAATATTCGTGAACGCTTGTTCTATCTGCATTTTCTGGAGATACACAAAACTCAAAATACTGGCAAATATGTGGTTTCTCACCGGCCGTTCACTACGAACCTGAAAGTGTTCAATGTGGCAAACTTGCTTGATTGCCCTATGAAATTGCTCTATCTGCCAGTGATGGTCATGAATCTTGATGAAGTTATCGCGTTGGAAAGGGAACTCTTCCGGCAAGTAAACCACGTAGTGGCGACGCTGGTCTTTTAGCATCGTCCTGAACAACCTGACCTTGCCAAAATCTTTAAGCCATACATCCAGACCATCGTCTGGAATATCGAGGCTTTGAACCTGATGCCATTGACCTTTTTCCAGTGATACAGTCCTGTTTGTCTCAACAGCGAACATAAATCCTGTCTGATGGTTTTTAATCGTCTTCAGGTTTTTGACGCAGCTGTACCAGGTGTCACCGGTTACAAACGTTGGCTCCAGCCCCCAGGCTAGCACTTCACTCAACATCTCACGAAAATAGTCGTTTTTAGTCTTGCCCTCTGTCTTATCGCATATTCTGAAATTTACAGGCATATGACGACCGGCAGGGTCAGTGTAGTAGAGGGTGACGAGGTTGATGCCCTTGACGACCCTGTGGTGCTTACCGGACCAGAAATGACTGACCAGCGCCGCAGAGTAGCTATACGGTTTATCGAGAACACTGTCATCAACACTCAAGGTGCCACCAACAAGGTATAAGCTTTTGGCCGCCTAGCGTTTATTTAGAACCTTTTCATAGAGTGAGCAGGTAATAAACAGGCGCTAAATATATTGCATCCTGCTTATTTTTACATACTTTTAGACCCGGCAGAGTCCAGTAATATTAATTAAGAGGCTGTTTGAAAAATAGCGCCCGTAGCGAGAATCGTAGAAAATTGAGGATAAAAATTTGGTTTTATGAGGTAAATAGTGGTTCTATTTGCCGAATAAAAGCAGATTTTTAGACAAATTTACTATGATCGCAGTAGGCCAGTCTATTTTCAAACAGCCTCTAAGTGCCAAGCGACTCTGCCGGTTGATGAAGCTCAACAACATTATTATCTGGATCTCTAACGAATATAAAAGCAGCCCCCTCCCTGGTTTTAACCGGCCCTTCCGTAACTGAAATATGATTATTTTTTAGATGCTCCTGAACAGCTTCCAAATTCGTAATTTCAAGAGCCATATGAGTATACCCTGGGTGTTTTTCAGGAATATCCATAAGCACATTTTTATCTGTACTGCCGGATCCGTTTAAAATCAGGTTTATGATCACCCCAGATGGATGTTTCATGATAGCAACTGGCTCTGGCCCAACAGGGCCAATAACAAATTCAAATCCGAGCTTTTCATAGAAAGCTCGTGAAATATCGAGGCTATTCACTCGAATACCAACATGATTAATACCTGTGATTTCTTTCATCGTTTTTTTACTTCCCCTTCTTCTCAAGAATGTCACTTGAAATAATCACATATTAACGAACACAAACGGCTATCTCTGACAACATAACAGCCATATCGTTCGTTTTATAATATGCATTAAAGAGCATTATCCTTGCTGTAATGACTCAAAACACCACAATCCTTGCACTTAATCTCTTTACTGAAAGGCCAAAAAGGAAATTGAAGGGCAATAAACACTAAAAAAGCAGGCCGACGACCTTTTACCCAGAACTCAACCTGTTCACTCCCACAAGCAGGACAACGAAGCTTCTCTTCTCCTTGCAGAGCAACCACACAATCAGAGTTGTCTTGAGATAATAGTATCCTGGCACGACCAGCCAGAGCTTCCGGCACCTGGACTTTGACCCCTCCTAAAGCATCGGAATAGAGCCATTGCATATTGATGGTATGCTCATCAGCAACAAATGCCGGTATACCCTCGGACTCCAATTGAGCCCTGGCAATATGTGCTTCATAGGGAAATGAATAACTGGCCACTGTTACCATCATACTTACCCACCTCAATTTGCTTTTACAACCAGTCAATGCCAACGCTGGCTATCAGGGGGATTTATAACAGAAATTGCCACTCAAAAAACGTCTATACTAGAAATGCCTTGCCATGTAACCTCTTGTTCAAGCAAAACCGAACAGCACTCTGAAATTTAATACCCAGTATCAGTTAAATACCGGCTAACTCCCAAGGAAATTTAACAACCTGATCGGTCGCACCCAGAGAAAAATCCGGAATTATAATACTGTCAGAACGTGTATAAAGACATGCCGCTTTAACATCCAACACCCTACTATCTAGTTGCTCAAGGCTGAAACAAAGGCTTTTCGCCGTTTCCAATCGATCTTCAATCAAAAGCACACGCTTTCCTGATATCCCAGAAGGTAGTGAATAAAACTCAAACGTACTTCTTTCCTCATCAGCATAACTCAAACCAATACTGGCTATTCTTTTCACCTTTAGCTGATCTGAAAGAAAAACTGCAGGAATCCATCCCCCTCTGGCTATAGCAACCAGCATGTCGGGTTGATAGCCTGACTGTTTAATATTTTCAGCCAGTTGTAGTATATTTTGCTGAAATATATCCCAAGATAAATTCATCAACTCTACCCTTATCACCAATTACAACAGCCCCCTATAACCAGCGTCGAACCTGATGTTTGTAGGACAGGTAAGCTGTACCAAAGAGTGACTCCAGTATTCTTTCTTCCGGTTTGATTTGATAATGGTTTATATAAAACACAAAGCCCACTGGCAGAATAAATGCCACCCAATTGGATAAAAACACCCCCCACCCCACCAACATCAACAAAAAGCCAATATACATTGGGTTTCTGGAATATCTGTAGACACCTGTAGTGACAAGTGATGACGTAATACCAGGCGCTAATGGATTCACTGATGTTTTAGCATTAATAAACGTAACAGCACCCAGTAGTGAAACTACAACGCCAGCACAGGCCAAGATGGCAGAGACTATTGACTGATAAGCGATATCTACAGTGAAGTAAGGTAGACAAATAACCATTAACCACATTAGCACCATAAAAAGCACCAGAATAACAATTGGCGGCACTCTCAGTTCTAGCGTAGTTGTTTTAATCATTTAAATAATTACTTCTTATCGTTTTTCAACAACGGGTCTTGGTCTTTTTAAGTAATAAGCAGCAGCAAATACAATAATCGCACCAATACCCAAGGCCATTAAAATAGCACCAACAGCCTGTATTATTCCGGGATCAGCAAGTGCTTTTTGGGCTAAATCAGGCCAAAACAAGTGAAAAAATGAACTTAATGCCAAAAAGACACCAATAGCGGACAGTGAAAAACAAGCATTAAACAGACAATTTCTATTCATTATTTTTCTTCTGTAGTGGATTTAATCATCTCAAAGGGGGCCTGTAAGCCAGGCTCCCTGCAACAGTTTTTCCAGCTTAACGATTTTAAAGTTGGGGGGCTATATAGTCAGGTACAATACCTGCCTCATTTACTTTTTCCAGAATGTTCTGCCCCTGATAGATCCCACATTGTAGTAGCAGTGTCTTAAAGCCCATGGCATTCCCACCCAGAATATCCGTATAAAGCGTATCACCTACCATCAAAACTTGAGCAGGATCAGTGATATTAAAACGCTCCAGTGCTCGACTAAAAATGGAGCCATCCGGTTTACCATACAGCATTGGTCTACTCGTTTGTCCGGTACGCTCAACCAGATCCGCCAGGAAATACCCTGGTGTAGCAGCAATACGGTCACCATTTGGCGCACCAATATCCGGATTACCCAGAACTAACCGAAACTGTTTACCCTTGGCACTGGCAATCAAATTTTCCTGCATCTTGGCAGTCCAGCCAGCGCCTGTCAGAAACAGCAATGTGTCAACACCATCAGGAATAAAACCGTTACTGCCATTTAAACGCACCATACCTTCCAGTCTGTCATTGGAAGGGTGCTCAAGAGGGGCAATAACACCAACTCGCCCTCGATCAGACACAGTTGCAAGATAACTATCAGTGATATCCAGGCTAGTCAAGACCTCTTCACTACTGAAGTCAAACCCGCGCTGCTTGTATTTTTCTGATGCCGTTTTACTGTTGGTCATCGTATCGTTGGATACCACACAAAAGGCTTTATCCCTTTTTCTCAGGAATTCAATAGCACCAAGAGCGCCCTCTACAGGTACAGAGCCACGACAGAGTACGCCGTATGAGTCCAATAGAACCAGGTCAAATTGATCAATAATATCAGCTAAACCCGAAACAAATTCAGGCTGCTCTCTTTTATTACAAATTGCTGGATACCAGTCCAGGTGCCTGGCATAGATTTGATTCAGCATTTCTGGAGACAGTACAACCATAGTATCCCTAAGATAAAATAAAATTGAGAGACCAATAGTAATACAGATAACACCAATACTAATCAGGATTTTTATGGCCATAGCAGATAAACCATCAGTCATCACCATGCCGCCCAACGAAACACGTTTTGCTACAGTATTGGCATTTTTAGCCTGGCGTTTTCCCGGCGTATCAACTGCCGAATGGCAAGCAAGGATGCTGGCTGGCAAAGTATTTTGGGACACTCAGCATCCTATCAAGATTGATGCTCCCTATTCCCCTCATCAACGGATTTTCTATTTTCGTGAAGTGATCCATGAACCGGCCATCCCCTTTGAAGAAGGAATCATTCACCAGGATAACCACCTGTTAGTGGCCTGCAAGCCACACTTTTTGCCAGTAACCCCTGGCGGCCGGTTTGTTGAAGAATGCCTAGTTAATCGTTTGCGAAAAGAGACAGGCATTGACTCTCTGTCCCCGATCCACCGTATTGACAGAGAAACAGCGGGATTAGTCATGCTTTCCGTCAACCCGGACACTCGCAGCATTTACCATGGTTTATTTGCTCACCGTCGCATCAAAAAAACCTACTATGCTCTGGCACATCTTTCAGGAAAAAATCCTGAAGAAAATCAGTGCTGGGAAATCTCTAACAAAATGATGACAGGAGAGCCCAAATTCAGAATGAAAGCAGTAGCAGGTATACCCCAGCAATCAAATCGATTCCAACTGGCACATTTTCAGTTAATTAAAAATGACTATAAGTGGATGAACAGGATCAGACTGCTGCTATATCCAATCGGTTTTAATGGCTGTCAGCATCAAATGTCCGACAGTCAGGTTTCAAGCTCACACTTCGCCCCTATTGGCTGTAAATACATCTGCTATCAATGCCCACCACTCGGAAAACGCCTGGAAGATCAAGAACTTCTGGTTGATGAGGAAGGCTTGCATATGGCCAGAGCCTGCTAGTTGGTATAGCCCCGTTGGTTTTCAATTTTCCACTTAGCGCGTGCTCCTCGCATGATAGTTGAGCTACTACCCAACTTCTTGTTGCCCTCTGGGCTTACCAGCCAAAATCCGATGATAACTATCAAACCCCTTTGCAACTACTCGCCAAAAAACTTGAATTTATCGACCCGATATCGGGTCAGCAACAACAATTCCTTTCACCAAGAACACTACAGCCTCTATATATACCGAATCAGACTACCTGCTAAAGAATAATTCAAACCCTGTGATACTCTTAAGACTTCAACATCAGCCATAGCTTCACCATGCATGAAAACAGATTATTAACCGCTCCTACAATCTGGAAGACTGTGATTTTCCATCCAGCATTTCTCCCTTAATGGCTCGTATATATAGTGCTCGAGGTGTTTATGATGAACAGTCTCTGGCTCGCAAATTAAAAGACCTACCAAATTACCATCAGCTCAAGGATATTGATAAAGCCAGTAGCATAAACAGATTATTAACCGCTCCTACAATCTGGAAGACTGTGATTTTCCATCCAGCATTTCTCCCTTAATGGCTCGTATATATAGTGCTCGAGGTGTTTATGATGAACAGTCTCTGGCTCGCAAATTAAAAGACCTACCAAATTACCATCAGCTCAAGGATATTGATAAAGCCAGTAGGATTCTCTCTGATGGAATCCAAAACAACCAACGCATTTTAATTGTTGGCGACTTTGACTGTGATGGGGCAACCAGTAGTGCGTTAGGAGTCCTCGCTCTCAAGACCATGGGAGCACGTGTTGATTATTTTGTGCCAAATCGGTTTGAATACGGTTATGGACTGACACCTGAGATTGTCACAGCTACCCAATCTCACCAGCCCGACATATTGGTGACAGTTGATAATGGTATTTCCAGCCTTGAAGGTGTTGCTGCAGCAAAAGCAGAAGGTATAAAAGTCATTGTCACTGATCATCACCTCGCAGGCGACAAACTACCTGATGCTGATGCTATCGTTAACCCGAACCAGCCTGACTGCCCATTCCCCGGAAAAAATACCGCTGGCGTAGGTATTATCTTTTTTGTGATGTGCGCCTTGCGTACCAAGCTCCGTGAACAGGGTTGGTTTGATAGTCGGCCAGAGCCCAATCTGGCAGAACTGCTTGACCTGGTTGCTCTTGGTACCGTTGCAGACGTGGTGAGTCTGGATGCTCATAACCGTATTCTGGTGTTTCAAGGACTGGCTCGAATTCGTGCTGGCCGCGGTCGGCCCGGCATAAAGGCATTGGTTGATATTTCTGGTCGTGATTTGAGCAAGCTCTGTGCTGCAGACCTTGGTTTTGCCCTCGGTCCCCGCCTCAATGCCGCAGGCAGGCTTGATGATATGTCTACCGGTATTGAGCTGTTATTGACAGAATCTGAAACCCACGCCCGCGAGCTGGCAGTGGAGCTGGATGCCCTTAACCGGGAACGCAAGGAAATTGAAGCCAGTATGCACACAGAAGCCATGGCAGAACTGGAGCAACTTAATCTAAAAGATCAGGACAATGTGCCCTGGGGCATTGCCCTTTTTAAAGATGACTGGCATCAGGGTGTCGTCGGTATTCTGGCCTCAAGAGTCAAAGAAAAACTCAATCGCCCGGTAATAGCTTTTGCGGAAGCCGATAATGGTGAAATAAAAGGCTCTGCCCGTTCAATAACCGGCCTGCATATACGGGACACCCTTGACAGCATTGCCAAAGAACACCCCGGGCTTATTATCAAATTTGGCGGACATGCGATGGCTGCCGGCCTTTCCATCAAGAAGGATAGCTTTTCCCAATTCAAAAACGCGTTTGACCAGGCCGTTAGAGAACAATTGAATCAGGAAGATTTAAAGGCGGCCATTTACACCGATGGTGAACTTAAGTCAGAAGAAATGACAATGGCAACAGCAGTTACCTTAAGAGAGGGTGGCCCATGGGGACAAAGTTTTCCTGAACCTACATTCGATGGTCATTTTCAGGTTATCCAGCAATGCCTGGTTGGACAGAAACACCTGAAGCTGGTGCTAAAGATACCCGGATCAGAAACCTGGCTGGATGCTATTGCCTTTAATATTGACACCCGCCACTGGCCAAACCCTTCAATCACTGATCTTAATGTTGTCTACAAACTGGATATTAATGAATACCGTGGCCAACAAAATCTCCAGTTGATGATCGACCACTTCCAGCCAGCTATTGATAAAGCCAGCGCCTCATAACCCCCCCCATATTCTTCACCTTATACGACAGGTTCCTATAGCTCTATAGGAACCTGTTACTGGTTACTGGTTACTGGTTACTGGTTACTGGTTACTGGTTACTGGTTACTGGTTACTGGTAAATAGTATGTACCCCTATTCCCTATTCCCTATTCCCTATTCCCCCAAAAAAATATTTCCGCTCAACAATTGATCTCAGTCACAAATATAAATGATAATGATTTGCATTAACCTATTACCAGAAGTAACATTAACGCCACCTTAATTGGCAAGCCAGTCCCTGTAAGCTCCAATAGGCTCATGTATTCGCAGCAAGGATTGCAGGAAAAGTAAAGACAGTACTACTGCCTTGCACATTATTTCAAGAAATCTGATGCGCCAGCCTGGTAACCCCATTGAGTCAATAGATAGCGCTTTACTTTCCAATCATCACGCTCTGAAGTTGTAGCCGTAAGAAATGAGTTTAATCCAACACCCCAAAAGCCAGTTAGCTATTGCTGTCATGGCTGTATCTGCATCTATTGCCCAGGCTGGACAAACCTCGACCCTGCTTGATCAGGTAACGGTTACTGCAACCCGAACAGAACGAACACTGGATGATGTTGCCAGTAGTGTATCTGTTGTCACAACTGATGATGCCGAAAAGAATATGGCTCAAGACATCCGCGACCTGATCAAGTATGAGCCCGGTGTCAATGTCAGCAGTGATAGTCGATTTGGGCTTGGCAGTTTCAATATTCGGGGTATGGATCAGAACAGGGTAAAGATTACGGTTGATGGTGTGGATCAGGCCAAAGCCTTTGGTTATGAAAGAACCTTACAGTCCCAGCGTAATTTCTTTGACATTGAAAATATGAAAGTGCTGGAAATTGTTAAAGGCCCAGCCTCCAGTATTCATGGTAGCGATGCTATTGGTGGTGTTGTGTCGTTTATAACCAAAGATCCTTCAGATTATCTTAAAGCTGAAGGTGATGATAGCTATGCATCTATAAAGGCAGGTTACCGAGGGGCTGACTCCAGCTTTAGTGAGAGCCTCACCCTGGCCAACCGCACAGGCGATCTTGAAAGTCTGGTGGTATATACCCGCAGAGATGGCAAGGAGCAAAAAACGTATGGTGGTAGAGGCG
Organism: Endozoicomonadaceae bacterium; assembly: GCA_965224475.1. Taxonomy (GTDB): domain Bacteria; phylum Pseudomonadota; class Gammaproteobacteria; order Pseudomonadales; family Endozoicomonadaceae; genus Endonucleibacter. Next base: position 230,766 of record CBDCZK010000019.1, read on the forward strand.
GCGATGGTGAAAGCCGGGAACAGGCGGACCCATTAGATTATTCCAGTGACAGCCTTCTGGGAAAAGTGCAGTATCAGCTGAATGATACCAACCGTATTGGCTTTACAGCTGAATGGTTGGGGCGACGATCTCAGTCAGATTTACTGTCTATGCAGGATTACACTATTGTTGATGTCGCCGTGGGTGGAATTCCAATGGTCTCAAGGGTATACAGCAACAATGTAGCCGATGATAAAGTTGAAAGAACACGGCTGGGCTTCTTCCATGAGTGGGATGCTGATCTGCAGGCCTTTGATACGATGAAGTGGTCGATAGACTGGCAAGAGAGCGAAACCACGCAGAAAACATCAGATACCTTCGAAAGTATTGTTAAGTTTCCGGGAGGAACCCACACCAAAAGGAATCGGTATAAGACATACAGTTATAACGAAGAATCCGTTCAAGCCGATCTGTTGTTTAATAAATCATTGGCACTGGGATCAACCGAGCATTATTTGACTTACGGTGCCAATTTTGAGCAGAAACGTATCGCCAATGAAAATAAAATCATTAATGATACCACCTACAATGTAGATACCGGTGAGGTGACCAAGCCTGCGGATGTCAACAATGAAAACTGGATGCCAAACGTCTCTATTACTCAGTACAGTGGTTTTGTTCAGGATGAAATTGGGTTCTTTAATGACCGGTTACTGGTGACTCCTGGCATTCGTTATGACCACTTTGAGGAAAAAATAAAGTCAACAGACAACTACGACAATAACGGTATAAGCACCTCAGATATCAAAGATGCATCTTATGATAGCTGGACAGCCAGACTGGGAAGTGTTTATGAGATAAATGACACCTGGTCTACTTTTGCACAATACAGTCAGGGTTTTAGAGCGCCTGATATGTTCTCCAAGTACTTCACCTATTCCCCTTCAGAAATGCCTGATGTAAAGGTCATCGCTAACCCAGACCTGAAACCAGAGGAAAGCGATACCTTTGAGCTTGGCTTGAGAGCTAACAATCAGCTGGGCAGCATGGAAGTGACTGGTTTTTATAACCAATACAAAAACTTTATTGAAGAACGCTGCATAGAGAACTGTGGTGCAGTATCTGGAACATTCCAGTACCAAAACCTCAGTGAAGCCACCATTTACGGGGCTGAATTTAAAGGCATGCTTTGGCTTGACCAGGTGCTTTCTGCTCCTGCAGGAACACGGCTTAATACCGCCATTGCCTGGTCCAGAGGACGGGGAACCAAGGTCGATGATAACGGCAATATTCGTAAAGATGAGCCATTAAATACCATTTCACCTTTAACCGCAGTCATTGGCCTTGGTTACGATGCCCCCTCTAATAGGTGGGGCTCAGATCTGGTCTGGACACTGGTGGCGGGCAAGGATTCCGATGACATATCCAATCTGGGTGATGTTAATACTGATGGCAACCAGGGGGAAGAACATTTCGCTTCACCCGGTTATGGCCTGGTTGACCTGACTGCTTACTATAAGCCCTACAAGGACATCACGATTAATGCCGGTATTTTCAATATGACCGACAAGAAATACTGGGTTTGGAATGATGTTAGAAACCTGACTGCCTCTTACCAGGGCCTTAATCGCTACACCCAACCCGGCCGTAACTATTCCATCAGCGTGAAGTGGGAAATTTAACGACTTCTTTTTTGTATTTAGAAGCAGGCGACGAAACCTGCTTCTCACTTTTATTGTTGATAGCACATGACTAACCCTGTAATCCTAACCGATGCCATGACCGGGCGTTCTACTCCTGACCCGCTTCGCCATGCTTTTGATCTGAAAACCTCCGCCCATAGTCGGGGAGGCGGCTCTCCACTGCCACCACACCAGTGGCAGGTTGCCTGGAACCGGTTGATGAGCATGCCCGGCAAGGGCAAACATGCTGCCTACTTCCATATTCCTTTCTGCCGAACCAAATGTTCCTACTGCGGTTTTTTCCAGAACACCACCAAAGAAACCATGGTAGAGGAATATGTCGACTACCTGGTACGTGATATTGAGATGACCGCACAGTTACCCCAGGTAACCAGTGCCCCCATCCATGCAGTCTATTTTGGTGGTGGAACACCCACTGATCTGACTGCTGACCAGATTCGTCGACTGGGTAAAGTGATCCGACAGCATTTGCCTCTGGCCAATGATTGTGAAATCACCTTTGAATCCCGCTTTAATGGTCTGACTGACGAAAAGATTGACGCCTGTATTGAAGCGGGTTTTAACCGGTTTTCCCTTGGCGTGCAGACCTTCGATTCAACCATCCGCCGTAAAATGAGTCGTATTGATCACCAGGAAGTATTACTGGAGCGTCTAGAGAAACTAAAAGCCACAGACCAGGTAGCAGTCATTGTTGACCTGATTTACGGCCTGCCATACCAAACCATGGACAGCTGGATAAAGGATTTGGAAATACTGGTTAACAGCGGTATTGACGGTGCTGACCTATACCAGCTGATCTTAATGGGTAACACCCGGATGGCACAAAGCATCCAGAAAGGTTCCATGCCCAGCCCCGCTGGCACTCCGGAAAAAGCAGATATGTTCAGGGCAGGCATCGATTTTCTGAATAAACACCACTATCGCCGTTTAAGCGTTAGCCATTGGGGCAATGGTTCCCGGGAAAGAAATCTATATAACCACTTATCCAAATCCGGTGCCGATGTCATTCCCTTTGGCTCCGGTGCCGGAGGCAATATTTCCGGCCATAGCATGATGCTGCACCGCAAGCTGAAAGATTATTATGCCGCCATTGATTCCGGTGAAAAGCCGGTCATGGGCATTGTGGCTCCCAGCCCTCTCTATCAGGCCTTTAACGCTGCCGGGGGCGCTTTTGATCTGGGATACCTGGATCTTGAAAAAATGGACCAAAGTGGCTTCTGCTTTTCTGAACACTGCCAGCCGCTGTTTGATGAATGGGTCAATAATGGTCTGGCTAAGCGCCAGGGTAATTTCCTTGACCTGACCCTGGCTGGCCAGTTCTGGGCCGTCAATATGAACCAGGGACTACAGCAATATATGCAGGAAATAACCGGAGAGAACACAGAGTCCGGTGGCCATATGGGTGGCCACAATAAATCCGGACATCCTGCCAGTATTCCCAAAAGCATGCTAAAGGCCATGCCGAAAAGCCATCAGGCATTTAGCGGTAAAGAATCCGTTCCTGTTGGTTGCCCAGTACACCGGCTAATCAATAAATTCCGAAAGAATCCCTAATTATTTGTAGAGTGAAAACCATGAGCACTGAAACAATCCAGCAAGCTGTTCGCACACTGATTCAGGAAAACCCGGAGAAACTGCCAGCGGAAATAGCTGCAGAACTCAAAATCTCCGAACTTGAAGCGGTCAGCAATCTCCCCGAAGAGATGGTCACTCTGTTAGATGGCCAGCTGTTTGAAACCCTGACAGAAGAGTTTCGCAGCTGGGGTGATGTCCTGACTGTACTGGATATCGAAGGCCATATCTTTGAACTTTTCGGTCCTTTCCCTAAAGGGGGCAAGAAATTCGGCTACTACAATATGAGCGACCGAGATACTCCACTGAAAGGCCACCTCAAACTGGATGGCTTCAGTAAAATTGCACTGGTATCCAAGCCTTTCCATGGCGTCAACACAAAATCCGTGCAATTCTTCAGCCATAGCGGTAAAACCGTGTTCAAACTCTACATTCGCCGTAACAAGGACAAGAGTTTTGTGGCAGAGCAACTGGAAAAATTTGAGGCATTAAAGCAACTGGCTGTATGAGAAAACCTACTGAGCCGTTAACGGGTGCTTTGCTCTATGAGCATCGTACCATCAAAGCAATGACCCAGATTTATTGTTCAGATCATCATAAGCAGGAGCCCAAGATGGACAAACTGTGTGATGACTGTCGTGAATTCGTTGACTTTGCCGGTTTTCGGCTCAGTAAGTGTCCTTATGGTCAGATCAAGCCGGTATGCCAGCACTGTCCTATTCATTGTTATAAAAAAGACATGAAGGAAAAGGCCAGGATTATTATGCGCTATGGAGGTCCCCGGATGCTGTTAAAGCACCCGATCATGGCCATCAGGCATCTATGGCATGGCCGAAAGCCTGTCCCTGACCTGCCTAAAAAACAAAAGCGCGCCCGCTAGGTACACACTATGAACACAAATACCCGCGTTGGTATTCTGGGCTATGGCCGAGTCGGCCTGCCTCTCGCTAAAACACTGCAGAAGAAAGGGTATTCTGTTGCTGGCACTGTCACTAATCCCGAAAAGTGCGACAGATTAAACGCAGAAGGATTAAATACCTCCGTTCTATCCTTCACGCCAGAACCTGATGGAGACATCACCTCTGTTCTGGACACAGATATTCTTGTGGTCACAGTACCACCTTCCATGAAGGCGGCGGCTGATTTTCCTGCCATCATGAAAAACATCTCCCAGGTTGCCGCTGAAAGCCAAATTCAAAAAGTACTGCTGATCAGCACTACCTCCGTTTACCATCAATCAGGTAATGAAGTGCGGGAAGAGGATGCCTGTCATGACGCCAGTCCATTTCTGGGTATTTCCTGGCTTCCTGTAGAGGAAGTGTTTACCCAAAACCCCGAATTTAAAACAACCGTCGTACGTTTTTCAGGACTGATGGGTGGCGGTATCAGTCCAGGTGCTTATTTTGCTGGCCGGGAACTAAAGGGAGCCAATGATCCCGTCAACTATATTCATATCGATGACTGTGTGGAAATCATGGCGCAGATTATTGAACAGGAAGTATGGGGGGAAACCTTCAATGCCTCTGCAGATACCCATCCTAACAAGCAGGACTTTTACACCAAGGCCTGCACGACAGCGGGTATGCCAGCTCCGATCTTTAGCCGGGAAGATTCTTCTTACAGAATCGTTAACAGCGATAAGCTGAAGAAAAAGCTCAGCTATACCTTCAAATACCCTGATCCACTCGCTGCATTGTAGAAAGACCTGCTACCACCATGTTTCGCCTTTTTCTGGTCCTTGCTGGCATTGTATCCCTGGCACTCGGTGTGCTGGGGATAGTCCTGCCCCTGTTACCAACAACACCCTTTGTTCTGCTATCAGCTTATTGCTTTGCCCGGTCCAGCAAACGATTGCATCAGTGGCTGCTATCGCATCCCTGGTTTGGCAAGCTGCTGACCAACTGGGAAAAACACCGGGGTATGCAGGCATCCCATAAACGCCGTGCAATAGGCCTTACGGTACTCAGTTTTATGCTGAGTATCTATCTGGCCCCTCTTATGGAGGTTCGGCTGTTGCTGGTGTTTATTGCCATTTGTGTATTAACTGGAATTTCAAGAATTTCTGTTATTCCTGAAGCAAAGACTACTCCCTGAATTTCCAGGGGGTAGGAATAGTTAGAAAATCCTCCCTTGCATTTTCCTTATCTCGACTATAGTGATTGATCTGAAGCCATCTGTCAGAATCTGTGAACTCATCATATATGGATTTCAAGAATGCAATCACAAAAGCCTGCCTTGATTTTTGCAACGCTGTTATCTCTTTTTCTCCTGATCCCAGGCATTACCCAGCCATTAATTAGCCTTCAAGCCGATATGAATCGCCAGGCTCTGGTGAGTGAAGGTAAAAAATTAATCAATGAACAACGATTACACCCTGCAATGGCCTCTATGGCGAACCAGTTTCTTGATGGAATGAAAGTACAGGGTACAAGCAGGCTTTATGACAGAACTCGATCAATTCTTGGTACTGCTGAAGACCTATGGAAATCAGGTTATTTATTAGTTGCAATGCTGATTGTTTTTTTCAGTGTGATTATTCCAGCATTCAAAACACTATTACTACTGGCTGCGTGTATTGTTAAAGCCAATACTCGCCTTATCAGCCTAAACAGCTTTCTCAGCAAATGGTCAATGGCCGATGTCTTTGCCATAGGGGTTATTATTGCTTGCCTGGCAGCGAATGGAACATCATCTCAAAAGGCCCTGCTTTCATTCAGTGCTGAACTGCACGCTGGTTTTTACTGGTTTTTGGGCTACTGCCTGGTTTCTATAGCTGCCGGTCAATTTCTCAGCAAACAGCTCATCAGAGAAAAACCCATAGCCCAATAAACTTATTTTCAACATTTCTTGAGGGGGGTGTTATTTCCCCCTTTGCATCTCCTGAACCTGAAAATCAAGGGCATCCACTGAAATCTTGATTTCCATTAGACAGATAACCAAAGAAAGCAGCAAAAATATAAGACACAGCCCAAAAACCAAAAATCCCCACCACTCAAGCTTGAGGTGTAATAAAAACATATCAACGACACAAAGAATAAAGCTTAAGATTCCAGCCCCTTGCATGTGTTTAATCAGCTGCATACGCTTGCGCAGGTTTTCGAGCTGCTTATTAATAACAGTATTCCCCGGGTCATTAAGGTGCTCTTTATAAAGCGCCCTGATCAACGAGGCCAACGCCAGAAACTTGTTGGTATAAGATAGAAAGAGCAGTGATATGGCCGGAAACAATAGGGCCGGCGTTGTTAGTGTCAGTTCCATGGCTGTTCGAACAAACGGGAAAAGGGATTTATTATAGTCACTCCCCTTTTCTAGCAAAATCAGTAATAGTCTGCATTTAATACCACCGTCCACTTACTTTCTGATTTACCACTTTTGGCAACGGTATCATTTACCCACTATCTGTTTCTCCAACAGGCTTACTTCTCAAACAACTCCATTTGTTTGTAATGACCAGGTTCTCCCAAATCAAGCAAGCGAAATCCCAGACCTACTAACCGGACAGGCTCACCAACTCGTTCCCAGGCTTTACGCACTAAATGTCGAAAGTGTGATTCTGGTTCCTGCGGTTTACTATCAAGAACCTCTTCCAAGGTTGTTTGGGTAAAATCAGCAAATTTTAATTTTACAACACGCTTGCAGACCCTGTATTCACCATTCAAACGGGCAAAACGACACTCCAGATCCTCCAACAATGGTTTGATTTGTGCCAAAACCGCCTCAAGGTCAGACAAATCATCACTATAGGTGTGCTCAACAGAGAGAGATTTGCGACGCCTGCTACTTTCAACAGGCCGCTCATCTATTCCTCTAGCAAATTCCCAAAGGCGGTCACCAAAACTACCAAACCATTGGGTAAGCTCAATCCGGCTGTACTGCCTCAGTGCCCCACAGGTCTCTATCCCCTTACGGTGCAATTTTGCTGCTGTCACCTTGCCAACACCGTGAATCTTGACCACCGGCAACTCGAATACAAAATCTTCAACCTGATCCGGGGTTATTACAAAGAGACCATCGGGCTTGTGCCAATCACTGGCAACTTTCGCCAGAAACTTATTGGGTGCAACCCCGGCAGAAACAGTCACCCCAATTTTTTTGAAAATGCGCTGACGAATGTCCTTGGCAATAAGCGTCGCACTGCCATGACAGAGCTTTGACTCAGTTACATCCAGATAGGCTTCATCCAGAGATAAGGGTTCAATTTGATCGGCATACTCACTAAAAATACCGTGTGCAACGTTTGATACTTCTTTATAAACAGAGAAACGGGGAGGAATAATCATGAGATCCGGGCATAACCTCAGCGCATAAGCTGAGGCCATCGCTGAGCGAACCCCGAAACTTCGGGCTTCATAACTGCACGTTGCAATAACACCGCGCTTATCAGCAGCACCCCCAACAGCAATTGGACGGCCTGACAAGCTGGGATTATCACGTATTTCAATCGCAGCAAAAAACGCGTCAAAATCGATATGGATGATTTTCCGTTGAAGTTTTACACCATTATCAGCCATACCTGACAAGAGCTCCCAAGACAGCGTTTCAAATTGAAGACAGTCACAATCCAAGCCTCAAAACAATAAGGCACTGATCCATGCGTGTTACACTTTATAATACACCCGTAGTCAGCCATTTTATGATCCTGCTGGCCAAATTATTTCTCCGGTTAGCCGGCTGGCAAGTCTGCGGTCAACCGCCAAGGGTTGCCCGATATATTATTGTCGGAGCACCGCATACAAGTAAATGGGACTTCCTTTTTGCCATGGCTATCGCCTTGCGCTGTCGAATCAGCTGCCACTGGCTAGCCTCTTCTTCCTTATTCTGGGGGCCACTGGGTGTTATAATGCGCTGGTTAGGAGGTATTCCTGTCAATCAAAAACGAAAAAACAGCCTGGTAAGTCAAACAGTCTGCGCTTACAAACAGTATCGACAGCTGGGCATTGTTATCTGTCCGGAAGGCGGCAGGAACAAACGAGAACGCTGGCATACAGGTTTTTATCATATTGCCAAAAATGCCGAAATTCCCATCATCCTGGGCTATCTGGATTTCAGCAAAAAAACTGGTGGCTTTGGCCCTGTTATAAAACCTACCGGTAACATGGCTAAAGATATGGCTGAAATTGAAGCCTTTTATGCCAACATTTATGGCAAGTTTCCTGAAAGCTTTAGCCCTGTTAACCCTGACGCAATTCCCAACTCAGGCTAATTGACCCGCCACCGTAAAAGTGGCAATCTCAGTGGATGAATAAAAAAATAATTATTGCGGATGACCACCCCTTATTCCGTACCGCCATGCAGGCTGCCCTCAATCAGGTACTGGATAACCCCACAATCCTCGAAGCGGGTTCTATTGCTGAACTACAAAACCTGCTGGAACAAGGTAATAAGCCTGATTTGATCCTGCTGGATTTGCATATGCCTGGCGCCCATGGTCTGTCTGGCTTGATATTTATTAAAGGGCAGTTGCCTGACACCCCCGTGGCTATTGTTTCTGCAACAGAAGATCTCCAGGTTATTAAAAGAGCCATGCATCATGGTGCTAATAGTTTTATTCCAAAATCCTCACCCCTGGAAACACTCAACGAAGCCATCAATACAGTATTGTCTGGAAAAAATTGGCTCTCCCCAGCCTTAGCCTCTTTGCCAAATGAAGTTGAAGTCCTTGATATCGAGGATAAATTGGCAAGCCTTACACCCCAGCAATTCAGAGTATTGGGTATGATCAGTGAGGGCATGCTGAATAAACAGATTGCCTATGACCTTGATGTATCAGAAGCAACAGTTAAGGCACATGTAACAGCCATTTTCAAAAAGCTCGGTGTTCGTAGTCGCACCCAGGCAGTGATAGCAATAAAAGAACTTGAGATTGAGCCACCTTCTGAAACAGCGGCAAACCAGACTGAAAGCTCTGAAAGTAACGATGATCCCTCTGATAAAACAAACTAAATCGCTCACCCCTTAAGGGGAAATTCCCCTTTTACCGCATTCAACAACAACTCCCATTTTTTTAGCCTATACACGGCTATAAAAATTACAAATATACACATCTAAACCCTGTATTAAGCTTGCAGAATCAATGCCCTTTGCACAAAATACCCCTGCGATAAATGACTGATATCAACAAATAGTGTTGTAATGCTGTTTTTGCCCAGGTGGATGAAACAACCATAAACTCACTTAGACTACCTACTAGCCAGTAGACTTCCAGTTGTTTCATTTACACCTCAAAAATTAGCAACTACCAGCAGTAGATATTATATCTTCAGCTTTTTGTGAACCCTCTCTTTGGTTCAAGCTGTAAGGCTATCAAAGCTATCTACTTCTGCAAAAACAGCCATTGTCAGCTATATAAAAAATAAAAATCAGAAAGGAATAACCATGACCGATGCCACCCTTTATCCGGTTAAGCCTGAGGTTAAGGAAAAAGCCCTGATTGATAATGATCAATACCTGGAAATGTACCAGGAGTCAGTTATCAACCCGGAAGGCTTCTGGCGAAAACACGGTCTACGGATAGACTGGTTTCAGCCCTACAGCAAAGTCAGAAAAGTGTCGTTTGATGAGCACCATGTCAATATTAAATGGTTCTATGACGGCACAACCAACGCTTCCTTCAACTGCCTCGACCGACACCTGGAAACCAAAGGTGATCAGATTGCAATTATCTGGGAACCTGATGACAAAGGCCCAGGAAGAAAAATCACTTATAAAGAACTCCATGAACAAGTTTCGCGTTTTGCTAATGCACTGAAAAGCCAGGGAGTCAGGCAAGGTGACGTAGTTGCTATTTATATGCCCATGGTGATTGAGGCGACAGTAGCAATGCTTGCCTGCAGCCGAATCGGAGCCATACATTCTGTGGTGTTTGGTGGTTTTTCACCCGAAGCGCTCGCTGGCAGGATCATAGATTCCAGCGCCAAAATTGTTGTCACTGCTGATGAGGGGGTCAGAGGCGGTAAAAAAATTCCTCTCAAAGCCAATGTTGATGAAGCATTGACTCATCCTGAAATTCGCTCCATAGAAAAGGTTATTGTATTTAAACATACCCATGTGGACATCCCCTGGCACAATCATAGAGATGTTTGCTGGCAAGAACTTGTCAAACTATCATCACCCCATTGTGAGCCTCGCGAGCTTAATGCAGAAGACCCTCTTTTCATTCTTTATACATCGGGCTCAACTGGCCAGCCAAAAGGGATATTGCATACAACCGGTGGTTATCTGGTGTATGCCTCAATGACCTTTCAATATGTTTTCGATTATAAGGATAACGAGGTATTCTGGTGTAACGCTGATGTGGGCTGGATTACCGGGCACTCCTATGTTGTCTATGGCCCTCTACTTAATGGTGCCACCGTTGTTATGCACGAAGGGTTGCCCAACTATCCAACACCCAACCGTATGAGTCAGGTCGTTGATAAACACAACATCAATATTCTCTATACAGCCCCCACAGCCATTCGATCCTTGATGGCAGAGGGAGAAAAAGCCATAGAGAACACTAACCGTAAAAGCTTGCGCTTATTAGGTAGCGTGGGCGAGCCAATAAACCCGGAAGCCTGGAACTGGTATTACTCAAAAATTGGTGAAAAGAAAAGTCCCATTGTAGATACATGGTGGCAAACCGAAACCGGTGGCATCATGATCACGCCCCTGCCAGGTGCAACCAATCTAAAACCCGGTTCAGCTACCCGCCCATTTTTCAGCGTCCAACCAGCACTGGTTGATAATCTCGGACGACTTATTGACGGGCCAGCAGAAGGCAATTTAGTCATTATGGATAGCTGGCCTGGGCAGGCTAGGACAGTATACGGTGATCACGATCGGTTTATTCAGACCTATTTTTCCACATTCAAGGGACTCTACTTTACCGGTGATGGTGCCCTTCGCGACGACGACGGCTACTACTGGATAACAGGCCGGGTTGATGACGTGCTGAATGTTTCAGGGCACCGAATGGGAACCGCAGAAATAGAATCAGCCATGGTCGCACATATGCACGTTGCAGAAGCGGCTGTTGTTGGTTTCCCACATAAAATAAAAGGCCAGGGAATATATGTTTATGTAACATTAAACCGAGAGACTGAATACACTGACTCGTTGAAAGATGAGTTAGTTCACTGGGTCAGAAAAGAGATCGGTCCGATTGCAACACCAGATGTTATCCAATGGGCTCCAGGATTACCTAAAACACGCTCTGGTAAAATCATGCGCCGAATCTTACGCAAAATTGCCACAGGTGAATATGAAAACCTTGGCGATACATCAACCCTTGCAGATCCCGGCGTTGTCACACAACTGATTGAAAATAGATCATTAGTAACAGGGTAATTAATACCGATAGTTAAAATGTTATAAGAACAACAAAAGGGCTTTCAAATTCATCAGACACTGAAAGCCCTACTGTTAAAATATACTGGCTATTATGTGAGTAATCTGACAATTCTTTAGAACAAAAAAAATACAATTTTTGATTCACCAAACCACTAACGCATCATTGCCTGCACATCCTATTATTATTCGCCTGTTGACATTATAACGGGCGTCCCTATAATGCAGCTCTCACTCGGGGTCAGACAGAATAAATCTTCTGAAACGAAGAAGGTAATTCATATAAATCCGAGTAAATTTTTGTCGCGGGATGGAGCAGTCTGGTAGCTCGTCGGGCTCATAACCCGAAGGTCGTTGGTTCAAATCCGGCTCCCGCAACCAGTTTTATACAACAGTCAGTCCAGATAAATTGCTGTTGTCAGTTAAAAAGTTTTTGTCGCGGGATGGAGCAGTCTGGTAGCTCGTCGGGCTCATAACCCGAAGGTCGTTGGTTCAAATCCGGCTCCCGCAACCAGTTTTATACAACAGTCAGTCCAGATAAATTGCTGTTGTCAGTTAAAAAGTTTTTGTCGCGGGATGGAGCAGTCTGGTAGCTCGTCGGGCTCATAACCCGAAGGTCGTTGGTTCAAATCCGGCTCCCGCAACCAGTTTTATACAACAGTTCAGTCCAGATAACTTGCTGTTGTCAGTTAAGAAGTTTTTGTCGCGGGATGGAGCAGTCTGGTAGCTCGTCGGGCTCATAACCCGAAGGTCGTTGGTTCAAATCCGGCTCCCGCAACCAGTTTTATACAACAGTCAGTCCAGATGGCTTGCTGTTGTCAGTTAAGAAGTTTTTGTCGCGGGATGGAGCAGTCTGGTAGCTCGTCGGGCTCATAACCCGAAGGTCGTTGGTTCAAATCCGGCTCCCGCAACCAGTTTTATACAACAGTCAGTCCAGATAACTTGCTGTTGTCAGTTAAAAAGTTTTTGTCGCGGGATGGAGCAGTCTGGTAGCTCGTCGGGCTCATAACCCGAAGGTCGTTGGTTCAAATCCGGCTCCCGCAACCAGTTTTATACAACAGTTCAGTCCAGATAACTTGCTGTTGTCAGTTAAGAAGTTTTTGTCGCGGGATGGAGCAGTCTGGTAGCTCGTCGGGCTCATAACCCGAAGGTCGTTGGTTCAAATCCGGCTCCCGCAACCAGTTTTATACAACAGTCAGTCCAGATAACTTGCTGTTGTCAGTTAAGAAGTTTTTGTCGCGGGATGGAGCAGTCTGGTAGCTCGTCGGGCTCATAACCCGAAGGTCGTTGGTTCAAATCCGGCTCCCGCAACCAGTTTTATACAACAGTCAGTCCAGATAACTTGCTGTTGTCAGTTAAGAAGTTTTTGTCGCGGGATGGAGCAGTCTGGTAGCTCGTCGGGCTCATAACCCGAAGGTCGTTGGTTCAAATCCGGCTCCCGCAACCAGTTTTATACAACAGTCAGTCCAGATAACTTGCTGTTGTCAGTTAAGAAGTTTTTGTCGCGGGATGGAGCAGTCTGGTAGCTCGTCGGGCTCATAACCCGAAGGTCGTTGGTTCAAATCCGGCTCCCGCAACCATATTATACTAGCCGGCTATAAAGCCGGTTTTTTTTTGCCTTGAATTCACGAATGCAACCAATCACTACACCCCGTTCAGGAAAGAAAGCACTTGTCGTCGAAGGCGGCGGTATGCGCGGTGTTTTTACGGCCGGCGTACTGGATGCATTTCATGACAAAAGACTGCGACCATTTGATGCTTTTTATGGTGTTTCCGCAGGTGCTCTCAATCTAACATCGTTTCTCTCCGGCCAGCGAGGACGAAATCTCCAAATTTATACCGGCCTCTGCCAGGAACCCGGTTTTATCAGCCTTTCCCGCTTTCTAAAAGGTGGAAATCTGTTTGACTTGGATTTTTTCTTTGAAAAAATCAATCGACAATACTCTCTTGATCTAAGGCGATTTCAACAAACATTAGAATCAAAAAAATTTTGTGTCGTAACAACCTGCATAAACAGTGGTACACCACATTACCTTGATGTTGATGAAAACACTCGTCAAGACCAGCTTATGCGCATTCTGAAAGCGACCAGCGCTTTACCAATGATATACCGCGACTCAGTTCAGATTGATGGTAACGAATTGATGGATGGCAGCCTGTCTGACCCTCTCCCCGTTATAAAAGCGCTCAATGATGGTTATCGCAATATAACTTTGATCCGTACTCGTCCTGTAGATCATCTCAAAAAGAACTCGACCACCAGAAAGTTACTTGCATGGCAATACCGTAACAAGCCGGTTGTTTCAGAGCTGATTCGTCAGCAGTCCAGCGTTTACAATACGTGCCTTGATGACTTTTCTGAGGTTATCCAACAAGAGCATGCCATATTGACACAGGTGGCTCCTACATCTCCCCTGAACTCAAGCCGTAGCACTCGAGATAGGGCCAGACTTGTGGCTGACTATCATCTTGGTTACGCGGAAGGCTATGCGATTGCTGAAAAAATAATCAGAACCCAACACCCATTCTGATTCTTTATCACAACATCACACATATTACGCTATAGCTTGTACCAGAAATGCCCTGATCTGCTAGATTATTAAAGCCTGTTGATGTTTCTAGTGAGGGCTTATCATGTCCAGAAAGGTACTTGTCCCCATCGCAGATGGTTGTGAAGAAATAGAAACCGTTACCATCATTGATACGCTGCGTCGTGCGGGAGCTGATGTCACTGTAGCAAGCTGCCAACCCGATGGAAACCTTGAAATCAAGGCATCGCGTGGCGTTTTCCTTAAAGCCGAATGCGCAATAGAGTCCTGTATTGAAAACATCTATCATCTTATTGTTCTTCCTGGTGGCATGCCAGGCTCTGAGCATCTGCGAGATTGCAAACATCTCACCAACATGTTGATAGAACAAAAAAAAGCAGAACGGTGGTATGCCGCAATTTGTGCAGCCCCTGCTGTTGTACTGTCACACCATGGGCTGCTTGATAATACTCGAGCAACCTGCTACCCCAGCTTTATCGATAAACTTGAAGGAGCAATGGCTCAACCTGGCAATCTGGTCGTTGTCGACAAAAGCAAGCACGTTGTTACCGCTCAAGGGCCTGCTAATTCATTCTCTTTCTCATTCCAACTTATAGATGCACTGTATGGGAAAGACGCTTACCGTCCCATAGCAAAGCAGCTGGTTGCAGACTGGGCTTTATAACAGACCACACTGTTTTTTTATTCATACTTGAACGCAACCCGGGATCTATGTGTACAATGTATATAAGGGTTTACCGAAACAAACAAGAAGACTTGGTACCTGGCATCCCGATGAAGAGGTATGAATATGGAAAGCGTATTGGTCATTATTCTTGGTGCCTTTGCACTGTATTACCTGAGCCAGAAGCAAGACCAGGCGGCTGAAAGCCTTATTGGGGAAGCATTTGACCGGTTTGAGCGGATATACAATAGCGTCACCTACTCATGTCATGATGCAACGGTTGTAAGAAAATCAATTCATAGCGCTATTGCAATCCCTCTAGTGCCGTCACCTAACTACAATGCAAAAGCACTCTGTAGAACAGAAGAAGGACACTGGTTCTGGTTTGATGCAAGCATTCGCTATATGAAGTTAAATCGTACCAGTATTACCCCAACCACTCAGGACGAAGCTCTGGAAGCATTGAAAGACGACCCTGAATCTCTGCAGCGTTACTTCCCAGGCTCTGATAACCAACCATCTGTATAAAAAAATAGCCACCTATAAAGGTGGCTGCTCTTATCTAACTCAAACGTCTTTAGCAAGAAACCTTAGTCATTTCATCTTTTCTCAGGTCTTTCCGCAGAATCTTACCAACCGGCGTCATGGGCAGTTCATCTCGAAACTCCACATCTCTTGGTACTTTATAAGCAGTCAGATGGGCACGGCAATACTCTACCAACTCATCAGATGTCAATGTTTTATCAGAAGGCACCACAAATAGCTTAACTTTCTCCCCTGTTTTTTCATCAGGCACCCCAATGGCCGCACAATTTTCCACTTTCTCATTACAAGCTACAACATCTTCAATCTCATTAGGGTAAACATTGAAGCCAGACACAAGAATCATATCTTTAATACGATCAACAATTTTAATAAAGCCATCTTCCTGGATTACTGCCACATCACCGGTTTTTAACCAACCTTCCTGATCCAATACTTCAGAGGTAGCTTCCGGTCGTTGCCAGTAGCCCTTCATAACCTGCGGCCCCCTGACACACAACTCACCGGATTCACCCAGGGCTGCCTCAGCACCTTCATCAGTAACAACTTTTATTTCTGTACTTGGCAGCGGCAAACCAGCAGTGCCGAGTTGAGAAAGGTCACCAGCAGGGTTCATAGATACTGCTGGAGAGCACTCTGTTAACCCATAAGCCTCAGAAACCTTACATCCTGTAAACTTTTCCCAACGATGCCCTATTTCCTCTTTTAGCGCTGTACCACCTGATAGTGTTAACTTCAGTCCAGAAAAATCACACTTAGCAAAATCAGGGTGGTTAAGAAGACTGACAAATAATGTGTTTAATCCGATAAAACCTGTAAAACGCCATGGCTTTATAAAGCGGATAAATGTGCCCGTATCCCGCGGATTTGCAATCAGAATACTTTGGTTACCCATAAATGGCAGACATAGCAAATGCACTGTAAATGCATAGATATGATAAAGCGGCAAAGGAGCAACAATAATTTCACTACCAGGGTTAATTACCTTACTCCCATCGCTATTTTGCTGAGACAGCATCGCCCTGGCCTGGAGCATATTAGCAATAAGGTTCCTCTGGGTCAGAACAGCCCCTTTTGCTACCCCTGTTGTTCCGCCCGTATACTGCAAAACAGCAGCATCATCCAGAGAAACCGGAGGAGGCGCAGAATAACGTGCTTTTACACCTCGCTGTAGAGCCGTTAAAAATGGTACAGCATTCGGTAAAGAGTAGGGCTTGACCATTTTTTTGACATATTTTGCAGCAAAATTAATCAGCTGCCTTTTGGGTGTCGGCAACATATCCGCCAAACTGGTACAAATTAGATATTTAATGCCTGTTTCAGCAACAATACTCTCAACCAGGTGGCCAAATACATCCATAAAAACCAGAGCCTTAGCTCCAGAATCATTAAACTGATGTTTCATCTCTCTTGCGGTGTAGAGCGGATTAGTATTAACAACCACAAGCCCTGCCCGAATAGCACCGTAAACGGCTATAGGGTATTGCAAAAGGTTTGGCATTTGGATGGCAATTCGATCACCAGGTTTTAAATCGGTATGATTCTGCAGATAACTGGCAAAGCGCTTGCTGTATCGATCAATGTCGGAAAAAGTCAGAGTATGGCCAATACCTGTATAGGCAGGCCGGATAGCATGTTCAGTTAAAGCCCCTTCAATAACGGATAAAACACTGGCATGTTCATCAGGATTAATGGTATCGACAACACCCGCCGGTCTTTTGCCAGACCAAAAATTCGCGTCCATATACTACTTACTCTTTCTTATGGTTATATTTTTTTATTGCAATGGCGAACAAGGCAGCTTCATTCTCGCCAGCCAACTGCAAAGGATGAACCTTGTTTTCCTTTGAGTCAGCCCGATTGTACCGTTTTATTCTATAAAGTGAACAGAGAAAAAAGATAATACTTGACAATAGAGCTGAGCTTTATGAGTAGGACGCTCAAACAGCTCGATTCCACCCTCCACACATAGAGCAAAAACGACTCCTTATATCCATTAGATTGCAAGGTGCTACCAGGCAACAACCGACAAAATCACCTAAGCCGGTATCTGCAAGGTACCACAGCAGACAATGATGTAGCATCGAAAGGCGATAGACACACCCCACTGGTAATAACTTCAGTATTGCCTTAATCTAGAATTTAGATTAGGGGTTATTCAAACTCGGCCGATCACTTTGTTAAGGCTGTATTTTTCATAAAAATCGATCGAAAAACAGATCAGCCCTTGCTGTTCAAGCTGTGCCATGGACGTCAACTAAAGGACAAATAACAACAGGACGTTGACCTTGCTGACACTGAGCGCATTCACTGAACGATTATTAAAGCTGCAACGAAAGCTCCCTGGAGTATTCATCTATGAGTGAATACTATTTAAAAATACTGTCGGGGAATCACCTAGGCGCAGAAATTCCATTAGAGCCTGGAAACTATTCACTAGGCAAGGGCGAAAACTGCGACCTTATTCTTACCGATGCCAGTCTGGCAGATATCGATTTAATTATCGAAATAGCTGAAGATGGTACATTACAAGTCAGTACTGAAAATCAATCACATCTGTATCTGAACGGTGCCCCTAAAGAACAAAGCCTGGAACCAGCTCACTTCGATGTTTTCACCTCTGGTGGCATTCATTTTGCCTTGGGCCCTGTCGATGCAGAATGGCCTGAAATTCAACTGCCCAGCCTCAAAAAACCCAAACCCCAAGAGTCTGAGACTGCTACCCCAGGGGATGACAATGATTTCCCCGATCCAGATGCAGAAGAAAATGATGAGAAAGAGACAGAGGATATTAATTCTGCCAGCACGCCCCAAGATGATGAAGATGAAGAAGAATTTGATGATGAAGACGGTACGCTGGATATCGACAAAAAGTGGCTGATAGGCCTACCTGTAGCCTTTTTTTCACTCATGGTTGTCGCTGCAGTGCTTCTTTTTTCAGGTCCCGAAGGAGAAGCCCCTGCAAAAAAAATAAGCCCGATGGAGCAGGCCCGGCTGATAAAAGGCCAACTTCAACTACAAGATATTAAGTTCCGTCAATTACCTGATAAAACCCTACTATTAACCGGCTATGTACAGACCCGTAAGAAAAAAGAAGATTTATTAAGTCGGCTGCGTGAACAACGTGTTGCCTTCAGGTCCCAGATTGTTGTGATGAATGATATGCGAGCCAATGCAGAAGCTTTATTGAAAAGCAGAGGTTATAAAAACCTTGATATTGAACTGGATAATACGCCAGGCTCCCTAGTGCTAACAGGTTATGTTGTCTCTTCAGACCAACTTGAAAAAGTCGTCAACATGTTAAAAGAGGAAATTTACGGCTTAACAGCGATTGTAGACCAGGTTGAAAACCAGACTGGCAGGCTCAATGCACTCAAAGCTATGATAAAAGAAAAGGGCTTAGCCTCCAGAGTCCATTTGATAGAACGCCCTGGAAAAGTATTGATTCAAGGCCTGCTTTTGGATGAAGGCCAGCACTACAAACTGACCGAAATCGTCAACCAATTCAGGCAGCGAATTGGCAAACAGCCAGAACTCATCATTGCTACCCGTTACGCCCAAGAAACCCAGCAAATTCTCCAGCAACCCGCAACAGCCGACAAACCACCTGAAAACAATAATTCCTCAGCCCTGGTCGTCGCAAACGGCCCAAAAGCCCCTTTACAGCCAGCATTAACAGTGAGAGGGGTGAGCATGGGCCAAATCCCATATGTCATTATGGAAGATGGAGGCAAATATCTTATTGGGGCAAAACTTGATAATGGGTATATAATTGAAGATATTAATCTCGATTTTTTATTATTAAGTAATGGAACACAGCAGATTAAATACCGCCTGGGAGGGAAACGTGGCAAAGCAACAGCAAAACAGTGAGGAAATTTATATTTCTGACCTTGAACAGCAGCTCGTTCTCGATGAAGACGGTAACTTCAGGGATTATCTAATGAGTCAATTGTATGACCAATTATTAGAACTGAAAAAATTGCTCAACCAGGGCACTACACCGGACGAACACAATAAACTTGAATTATTAATTCTCGCGGTATCAGCAGCCGGTGAAACCGTTGCAAAAACATGGCAAAAACACCACAAACAACTGGTTAGTGCTAATAAATAGCCAAAAAATTAAACAGGGTAGTTTAGCTATAAAAAAACAGATTTAATCTGCAAACATATAAAAAAAGGGACTAGACGATGGCAACAGGTACAGATACAACGAACACAGGTTTAGGTCAGCCAATAGGATCAAATGGTTTTAATTTTGACAATGTTCATGCGCAGTTTGGCAAACAAGCAGATAATTTAGATAAAGCCCTAAAAGATCATATCAAATTTATGGATCCACAGAGTACCAAGGACATGGTTGATTTTCAGGTACTATTTAACAAATATATGATTGTAGAGGGGCTGCGTTCCAGTATCATTAAATCGATCAAAGATACTATTCAAAGTATTATCCAGAAAATTTAATACTTAGTTATTCAAATAAATATAATACGTTAATACTGTTACTGGAGAAAGCAAATGATTACAGATAAAACAGTTAAAATACTTGGGGATATTGGCTTTATGGCTAGTAGTACCGGAATGACTAAACATGCTTTCGCCATTTTTGCTGGCATTGAAAAAGCCCGCCCAGATAGTGTATTACCTGATATTGGCTATGCCCTTGAGTTTATGAATAAAAAGAAATACCAGGAAGCCATCAGCATTCTTAAAAAGCAAGCATTAAAAAAAGACCCAGGCAATGCTGCAGCCCAGGCATTTATTGGCTTAGCTTTGATGCTGGACGGCCATAACAAGGAAAGTGAAGAGTGTCTTGAGGCTATTAAAAGCACTGAAGACAGTGCTGCAGCCAATATGGCAAAAGAGCTATTAAAAGAGATCAGGGAAGGTTAGCAGTACATCAAAGCACTAATCATGCTGTCAAAGTGCTCTCACAGGTTAAATCCAATAGAAAACTTGAAATCTGTTATCATTATTACATTTAATTATAATTTTTTCAGTAATTCACATATTCCGTAAAATAAAAGCCTGCATATAAACTGCACACAACAAAAGTGCTAGGGCTTATTATAGATTTCTCAATAATCGATTAAACTATCCTTTACAGAGTATTACTTAAGCTACTCAGCATCAATGCATAAAGAGGCAATCAAATAAAAATGATAACCACTTACTGAAACAGATGATTTAGGGATAGAAAATAAAATCATAATTTTCTAAACAATTCATCAGCTTCTTTAAACCTGTTTTCAATCTTCATATACTGACCACGTTTGAACTCATCATACCCAGCCAGCCGTCTTTCAAAAGATTTTATTTTTTTCTCAAATAAATCATTCGATTTACCTGTCACTTGTTGATGTGAAAGTTTGGCGTATTCCGATGTTATGTCGCCCTGCTCAGAGCCCAATTGATTAAGTCTCGTCTCAAGTGTGCCAAGAAGACCATTTAAACTGCTAATTTTATTCCTTAGATCAACAAGATCCTTGCTGTCTTTTTTACGTGTTATTTTATTTTCAATATTTTTAACCCTGGCTTTAAACTTAGCCAGCTCAGTTTTAGGTTCTTTTAAGACTTTATTAACTACATTATTTTTCACCTTCAAATACTCAAGCTTATCCTTATCACTCAAGCCAGTGGTAGGCTTGTTATCGAAATGAACTACTCCATTTTCTTCTTTCACCCTAGAATTTCCTTCAGAAGCATTTTTACTGCTCTGTAAGGCTCCTTGACGGCCTTTGTTATTCGCTACTTTTTTATTCTTTACAACCCCTGGCTTTCTTACACTGTCCATTGAGCCACGTACTTGCTTACTATCTCTAGTACTATTGGAAACTACGGCACTTACAGCATTTCCCTCACTACTCTTGTCATCACGCATTACCTGTTTGGGTCGCTTCAGTCCACTACCCTTGTTCGAGCTTGGTAAAGCTGATTGATCAACAGCCTGATTTTGTCCAGTGTCAGTCCTTGTCATCAACGAATTATCAGGAAATAGCGTATCAAGCGCACTGTTATCTTCCTGGTCATCTTCAAGGCTTTCCTTTTCTAACTGTTCGAACTCAAGAAGGTCTTCCACCGAATGGCTTAGATGACTACTGCTACCCATTTTTTGTGGTGCCCCATCGTTGCTCGCAGCTTCGGCATTTAGTAACTCAGATAACTGTTTAGCTTGTCTTTCATCTCTCTCCAGTGTTTGCAGACCTTTATAATTTTCTGCAGAGTGCTGACTACCCAAACTCTGTAAACTATCAGCTTTAAGAGGCTCATCCAGCAAAGCATCAGTATCAAGCAGCTCTTCAGAATTATCACTAGGCACTACATCTGCTCTGGTTGCCACGTTTATAAGTTCATTTGCTGTTATACGAAGCGCATCATTCATTAATAACTGCTGCTCCGAAACTTGATCACCTTTAGCACGAAACATGATCAAACTGCCTCTCTCTTCGATGGCGGCGATGATTATCATCAGTTTTTTTCTAGTAATCACCTCTGGGTGATATTTTGCAATCTGCCTTATTTTCTTCGTACTACTCATGATTCTTTCCAGCTCCTCAGGAGCTGATGTCTCAGGAGCTGATGTATAAAGCGTTTTAACAGCAGCCATAAGGTACACGGACAGATTCTCTACTGAACCTGATACAGGTTCAAGTTTTTCAAAGTCAACCATTTTAATAAAATCAAGTTGATCATCATCCTTCAAAAACTGCTCAAGCAATGGATCATCTTCCCAAGGAGGTCTTACATCAAATCTGCTTTCCGTAGAATCAGCCTCCTCAAGCATCTTGTCAAAATTGCGCAATAGCGTACTTTCTTCTTTACTAAGACCGTTTTCCGTCAATTTATCTAGTTCTTTATCCTCATCCAATAACAACTTATCTAACAAATTAACGTCATTTTCGGTATCTGATAAGCCACTTTCTTGTCCATTAGAAATCGGATGACTTATATCCTCAAAATCGCTGCTTTCACCTGATATATCACCTAGGGACAACACTCCATCTTCTTCCATTTTTTTGATTTGGTCATCAGTGAAGTAATTTTGGTCACGCCCATTATTTTCGGTATCTAATTTTAATACCTCTACTGTATCGTCATTTACTTCTGTCTCCGTCACACCATCAATTTTGAAAGATACTCCAGAATCTGCCTGCTCTCTTTTATCTTCTAACTGGTCTTCTATACCAGTTGGGAGAGTGGCTCTTTCAGCCAGGCTCGATTTAACAGCATTATCAGGCAATTGTACCGTCTTTTTATTGCGAGACATTGAGGAACTATCTTTAGCCTTGATAGGCTTACTCTTATTTTTTCTAGTTTCAGATTTGGCAGCAGTTGTCTTTGCCATCGAATCAATCATAGACTTCATTTCACGAAGCCTGTCATCAATATTTTTTAATTCACTATCAATATCTGAACCACCTGCTCCAAACCCATATTTTTCAAGTAGCTGGTTAAGATCAGTTAATAGTTTGTCGACATCAAGTTTAACTGTTCCAAATTCTGCTGATGCTAATTCACTTCGAGCACTGTCTAAAAAATCATTTGCTCTATCCATACGAGCATAAAGCTGTTCCATAGCACGCTGTTTATCTGCCCCAGAACCACCTACCTTTACTTCATCAGCAGGGTTAAAACTTGAAGTAATTGATTCTTTTTTAGTTTCTTCAACAACATCATCACTATTGCCAACCGGATCACTAGATAAAATAGGAGTTTCTTTTTGACCACTATCCGATAAAGCAACAGGAGAATTTAAAGTATTATCAGCAGTCACTGTATCTTCAGTTGGGGCAACCGTACTTTTAGCTTCTTTTTTATTTTCAATCGCTTTTGACAGGGCTAGCTTTAAGGCACTAATCTCTTGATTTACCGCATCATAATCCGTATTAAAAGCTTTATCGCCACACTTCATATAAAGATCATCAAGATTAGCTCGAGTAGTCTTAAAACGCTCTTGAATATCAGCAGTTTCAACCTGACTTAATTTACTTTCGATATCAGCTAAGTCACCCATAAGATTCATAACTTTTTCACGATTTTTCTTTTCATCAGCTGTCGCACTGACTACAGCTACTTCATCTAATAGGTTTTCAACTTTTGAGACTGAACTATCTTTTTTAAACCTATTAACAACATCTTCGGCTAATTCACGCAGAGTTTTTACTGGCTGACCACTACTGGTTATTTCACTACCCTTCCCATTAACATTTCTTATAGAATTCGTTTCATTTGAACCATCCGTATCTTTTTTACTTATATCTGTAAAACTATCATTAACTTTTGCTTTCTGTTCTTCTGTTGAAGATGTAAGTGTAGCGCTGAACTCATCTGATTTAACAGCAGTATCAGCTGTTTCTTCTTGCTTTACGAATGTGCCACGATTATCAGACTGACTAGTGCTAGTCTCTGAACTTTTATTTAATTTACCTTCTAATTCTTTTATCCTAGGTTCTATTTTTCCCCGAAGGATATCACGTTTAACAGGACGAAGAGCATTTTCTGATTTTTCTTTCAGTATTTTCTCTAACAATTCAAGTTCTTTTTTTATCTCTAAGGCCTCAAGACTTTCACCGGAGACAATACCTCTTACTCTTGCTGCATCAGCCGCGGCCATTTTCTGCCCAGCCACTGAAGAAGCCCTACTAGAATCATCATAAATCTCATCAAAATTACATCCAAAGAGTTCCCTTACTTTCTGACTTAGTTCTTGCTTTGCAGCATCCTCAACAACCACATTTACCTGTGTTTCTACTACCCTACTTTCGGTCTTATTAGCTGTATTATCATGACTTTCTTCTTGCTTCTGCTCAACTGAAGTAACAACCCGATCAACCTGTTTGGTTTGAGAAAGCGGTTTTGAAACTGGTTCAGCAACGTATTCTTTTTTACCAGCTTCTATTTGCCTAGCAAGGTCCTTTAAATCCTTAATAAACCTATCAAACTTCCCTCCA
This sequence comes from Endozoicomonadaceae bacterium, assembly GCA_965224475.1. Lineage (GTDB taxonomy): Bacteria > Pseudomonadota > Gammaproteobacteria > Pseudomonadales > Endozoicomonadaceae > Endonucleibacter. The sequence continues at coordinate 255,061 of CBDCZK010000019.1, forward strand.
TCTTCCATATATTTATACTGTTTATCTCCATTTTCATCATTACCATTACTAATTAGATCAATATACATATCAAACTCATGTTTGGCATCATATGCCTTCTTATTTTTGGGGTCTACCTCTATATCAGCAAGCAACCTCTCAACAGCACCCAACCTTATGCGCTGTCTATTAGCTTTATTAGCCAGTTGATCTCGAGTACTACTATTTTCTTTTTTAAGATCGATAAGTGTTCCACTGTTCTTCAAACTATCCCATGATTTTTGAGGAACAAATGGTTGTTGCTCAACATCAACATGTTCATCTGACTCTGAAAAGTCCTCACGAATTCTTGCTGCTTGAGTGTCACTATTGGTTGTAAAGGTACTGCCTGTTTCTGAAGAAACTGACTCACCAAGATCAGAGGTTTGATCGTCTTCAACTGAACCGACATTGTCTCCACTTAACAGCTGATTTTTGAGACCTGTATAAACACCAATAAGCGTTTGTGCATCTTCAGCCACATCCCGATCATCAAGACACTTTTTAAGTTCTACTATTTTCTTAATCCACTCTGATGCCATATCCATACGCATAAGAGGATTGGTAGGTGCCACGACACTAACAACCTGGCCATTACCCATTTTCACCTTAAGGGTTTGTTCACCTGGTTTTAAAAGGCTGTCTCCTTTATCAATCCCTTGTTGGCTATCACCCTTTACTTCTGAGTGGAAATTTTCAGCCTGAACTGATCCCCTTCTTTCAAAACCATTCCCCATATCATTCATGTTAACCACCCCTTTATATGCTTATTTTTATAGCTGGCACCTTTTAATATACCTATCAATCTTTCTTATCATAAAAAAATCAAAATCATTATTTTTAATCAATTAAACTTCAAGCTTTATCACAGTATCCTTTCTTTACTTTTCGGATATCAACAAACTCACCACCACCTTAATTAGGTTGTATTTATCTTCATTAACAACAAATTAAATCTTGCAACAAGCCATACAGAATCATCTTGAAAAGAAATAAGCCTATAAATAAGGCTTATTCAAAAGAGGATTTAACTACACGAACTGCCTCTTTCACGCATTCCTGCAATGCCACTGCTGAATTTTGCTGCTTATTAGATTTATGCCCATGCTTCGCAACAACTTTTCTTTGTGAAGCAACTTCTATATTATCAATATTACTCACATAAGCCTCTACAACCTGATTATCCGTTAAATTAGTTTTACCCGTTTTATTGGTTCTCCTTATATCTCTTATACACATCCATAGCTGCTCTTGATGCTCATGCCTAACATCACGCTTGGGTATTTGATCAAGAAGCTCTTCCCTGTATCTCTCTAAAATAATGCCAACCACCTCATTTGCATGCTTATCCCTAGCTTGAGGACTAAGCCTCTTTTGCTTCAAAGGATCTGTATGTTTAACTTGCTCAGGAATATCAATTTCATTTCCTGGCTGCGCAAATGAGCGTATATTCTCTTTATACAACCGGGCGACATCATTTTCAGTTAAACTCGTGTCCTTTTTCCTATTGAGTTCTCTTATTTTTTGTACACATAACCAAAGTTGTTCCTCGTGTGCACTGATAGTCCCTTTTAACTTTTTATCTTGATCTGCTTTTGCTCTTTGATTGATGGCTTCCTGCGTCTTATCACCTAACCCTTCCTTTTTCTTTTGACCAATATTTTTATATCCTACATGCTTGAAATCAGTTGGTATAGCAGCTCTACGCAGCTGTTCTTGACGTTCCGCTCTTTTCTTACCAGCAGCATGCATATCCTGATTTCTACGTTCCATCTTTTCCATGAGTTCATCTTTACGCTTTGCAAAATCACTTTCATCAAATATTTTTTTGTCCTCTTCAGCTTCTTTCATTTCGACAAAAAATTGCTTTTTTTCGGCTTGCTGATCCGCAATATTTTTTTCACCCACTACTCCATCACTACTCGCATGGCGTTGATAATCAGTAATTGGCTGAACTGGAATTACTGTATCTGGAATAAAAGTAGGATCCGATGTTGTTTTTGTAGATACTTCAAGACTATCAGGATAAACCACCTCATCTTCTAACAATTTTTCAAAGTGCAAACCTGTAGCCATTAAACTGGCCGAGTCTTTTTCTAAAGTTCCTCCATGACTAGGTTGGCTAGCTAGGTTTTTAGGATTTACTTCTATTGTCTCTTCTTGACTATGAGAAGTTGATTGTTGAGTTCGACCGGACTTTCCACCACCAAGCATAGTATCAGATGAACTTTCAGCATCCACTGTTGTTTTCATGGTGACTGGGACATTTTTCTCTTCTTTAACAGAACTCGCTAAAAAGAGATTAGCTCTATCTTCAGAGGTTTTTGGCTGTGATTCTACTGATGGCATTTGTTTTTTTACATCTCCGTCCTCAACTTTATTCGTTTTCCAACCAAGCCAATGAACAAAGCGATTCCATTGTTCTTTAACAAAGGCCCAAGCCGCATTAGTTTTCTGAGTACCATCAACACCATTAGTAGTAGGCATAACAATCTCCTTATCATTTCTATCCAGCTAATTTAATTTGAACTCAATTTAATTAGAATCATAAAACTAAACACATATTATGATTATCTACACCATGATCACATTAGACGTTTGGATAATCTCTATTAAAATAAAAATCTATTATTAATATCAAAAAGAAATAAAAAACCAAAAACCCTCATAAAAATAGAGCAACCACCATTTAATAATAGCTGTTGATACTGTTTACATCCATTTTAAGCACTGTCAGATATATGTTATTAATCGAGCAAATAAGACACTTTTACTTACTCAATGTCAAAGAAAACCCCAACCCACCATAACCATGCCAAGAACCATAGAGCCCCAAAGGGCTCAACAACCCTTTAAGCGCTTTCTAACTCAGCTAATATCATTTCTCTGACCTTATCAGGCAGCTCACGCCCGGGCTGCAGGTTATTTTTAAGCCACTGCTGCAACATAGCGGTAAACTGTTCCAAAAATTGTTCTTTTCTGACAGGATTTGCAGCCAGCTGGTCAAACAGGGTTTTGGCTTCTTGGATACAATCGGTTTGAAAGTAGCCTTTATCATTCAAAGAGAGTTTTTTAATCCCTCCAAACCCATTTCTTAGAAAAGCCTGGTTATTACCCGGGTATTTAATAAACGTAACCTGCCTGCCTGCAAGCCATTCAGTGGCCATACCGTCAGCCAGGTCTGATATGGGCTCATGCCATTTGGCATCAAGCCACTTTTGACTCTCTTCACCAGCTATACCAGCATGTTTTGCCACTCTTAGAAAATAACCTTTAAGCCGCTGTCGGGAAAAGCTCTGGAACCCCCTAAAAACATGTAAGTCCCGTAGTCGTTGACGCATCTCATCATAGCTAATTAATGGTTGAAAACGGACTTGAACACTCCTACAGCTTTCCAAAAAATCAAACCAGTCATTTCTGTGGTCACAAATAGCATTCACTGCCACTTTTATGCCTTCACTGATGTCTTCAGCATAAAAAGCAGCTAAAGAGCCTGACTTAATATTTTCAAGATTATGTGAACCTCTCGTTTTCACTATATGAGTAGTAACCGGCAACCACTCAAGAGGCTGAGCACTAGAGAGCGCTCCATCGTTAAGCTCTACATCACATAACCGGGTTCTATTGGTATGGAACTGCTGCCAGATATTAGGTATAGATGTTTTTTCCAGACTAGTATCAGTAATACCTTGGATAAAAGCCATGCTCGGTGCCTTGATCTCACGCTCTAAAGCGATAAATACACCAGAATGAAAAGCCCTTTCCAGATCAATAAGATAAGGGACACTACCTCTGGTAATCAGGTTTAATTGATGTAAGTCTGACAATCCCAACAGCATCGCAAGACCAATCACAACACCTTGCCTTTGATAATATTCTTTAGCCTGACTATCTGTAAGCTCTTCTGCTAGCCCCGTATGCTGCAGAAACTCACAGTAACCATAGTGGGTTTCTTGATGACTCCTCTTTTCAACCTTAGGCAATAATCTATAAACACCAACACCTGGAAATGAACCAAGCCATTGATTCAATTTATTCCCCAGACTTACTGGATCTCGCCCATCACCAACAACCATATAATCAATACGAATGTCCCTGGCTTTGTATACCAGCTTTTCGCCATTATCGAAGGTAATAACAACAACAGAACTAAAGTGAGAATCTACCGGTAACTTAATATCAACTACACCTGTAGCTGGTACAGGCCAATTCTCACCAAAATAGTTATTAATCTCGGGTAAATCATTGGCTAATCGATTAAATAGCTGTCGAATGCCTTTACAAAGGCTAACCAGCATTTTTTTGCTAAGACTATTCCAGTGGGGATACGATGTTTGAAGTGTTTTTAACCCTCCCTGATTATCTAACTTATCGAGAATTTCAGTATAGTCAGTTAATTGATGATCCTTTCCATACCAAGCAATGGCCTGCAATAGCTTTTCATCAATATCAGTAATTTGGCTTTTTAAAATAGATCTTAGTAACCGCCCGTCTGACACATCGAGTGAGTTAATACTGGAAGCTATTTGTCTATTGATCCAGGTAAAAACAGGTCTGATATAAACCGCTCTACGGGATTCAATATTTGATAACAACGCGTCAAAATGGTCATTTTTAAATTTATCAGAGTCAGACAGAAAAAATATATTACTTTTAACTTTAACCGACTCAGGTTTAGACCCGGCTATTTTTGCCAGCTGATACTTACACATCCATACAACTATAAAATCAAGTGCCTGGACGGAGCTAAATGCCTCTCTGATTTCTTTAACCCTTTTTCCTTCTAGACAGAACAGTACCAGCGCTTCAATGGTATGCCGATTCAGCAAGTGATGGATAGTGGGAAAATGAAATCCTTTCTCCACCATTAGCAAAACTCTGACAGCCCGATCAGTACTTATCAGGTAGGCCTTATCACTAAGGTCAGATGTAGGGTAGTGGCCAAATAGGTGATAAAATGAAAATCCTGAAGAAGGTACTGACTTTTCTTTTAATGCCACAGCTTGTTGATTTAAATTTTCGACCAGCTCATGGTAGTTTTTTATTATCAACCGCCAATCAAATAACTTCTGAACTCTTTTTTTAGCGCTAAGTAGTCACGCAACTGCTAACAGATAAAAATAACTGTACGTCCGTATTTATAAAAAACATCTCCATTCCAATTTGGTTATACTCATTGCCAAACACCATTAATCTCGCTGTTGTCACGATGAAAACTGTTGATCCAGTAACCGATGTCGCAGTCATAAAAACATTGAGAGAAGCTCTCCGGCACGGGCCATATCCTTACCTAAGGGAAAGGGCTCATGCTGTTTTACTCAGTATACGTGGTTATTCTATGAGCGAGATTGCTGCAATATTTGAAGTTCGATATCAGACAGTATCTGACTGGATTGATGCCTGGGATGATTATGGCCTTCGCGGTCTGTACAAAAAACATGAGGGTGGTAAACCACCTATCTATACTGACCAGGAAGCACAACGCATTAGAGAGATTGTCTCCGAGGAACCTCGCAGGCTGGCTTATGTTCAAACAAAGATTGCAGAGGAAACCGGGAAGACTGCCTCAAAACAAACTTTGTCGAGACTTTTAAAAAAAGCTGGGACTTGTTTATAAGCGTTTTCGTAAAGCTTGCAGTCATAAGCGCAACGAGGAGCAGTTCAGGTGTTGCCAGTCTGCCTTGAAAGAGGCTCAAAATGCTGAGGATAAAGGGCTTGTCAATCTGTTTTACTTTGATGAATCTGGTTTTAGCCAAGAGCCTTGTGTCCCCTACGGCTGGCAAGAAAAAGGCTCACAGCTAGAAATACCCTCTGTAAAAAGCAAGCGTATCAATGTGCTGGGGTTTATGAATCGTGCCAATGACCTTTTCTACTACCCAGTAACAGGTTGTGTTAACAGCGAAACGGTTATCAGTGTCTTTGATGATTTTGCCACCAGGATGGAAGATCCCAAGTACAGTTCTAATGATCGCTATACCATCGTCATGGTGGATAATGCCAGCATTCATACCAGCAAACTTTTCAGAGAAAGAGTAATAGACTGGGCGATTGAGAAAAAGCTTTTAGTCTGTTTTTTACCAACCTATTCACCTGAGCTAAACCTGATAGAAATATTGTGGAGAAAAGTGAAATATGAATGGCTGAACTTACTGGCAATAATGAACTTCAAGGAATTTGAGCAAGAGGTCAAACGTGTATTTGATCTATTTGGTCAAGAATATCTGATTTCGTTTGAGTGACTACTTATAGCCAAGCTGTTCACACAAAGCACTATCCCTTATCAATAGCTCCAGTTTTTCGACCAGACTATCAATATTAATCGCAGAGCCCTGGGCTTCTATTAAATGGGCAAGCCCTGGATGAAGTGGATTAATGGCTCGGGTCAATAAATCATGATCAGATGACACCGTTTCAATTAAAAAACCACTTTTTTCATTCTCTATTAGCTCCTTATAACCGTTCCAGTCCGATAAGATAACTGGTACGCTATAATTCATTGCTTCAATAGGCGCCAACCCAAAGCTTTCCTGCACATTATCGGCTAGAGAAATATAAGCATCTGCTGCCTCGAACAACAACGCTTTCTGTTCTTCATCAATGGATAGTTCAAAGCGGACTCTTCTTTCAAGATTAAGCTCATAAAGCTGCTGCAATAGCGACTTCACATAATCACCAGCAGCATCGCCATCGCCTGCCAATATTAATATAAAATTGGTAATATTCTTTTCTTCAAGCAGCTCGTTTGCTGCTAACAAGAGAGGGTGAAGGTCCATTTTATCTGAAGGCGAAAACCGACCAATACTGAGCAGAACAAACTGATCAGGCGCATACCCCAATTGTTTACGAGCTTCCCCTTTATCATGCGCTCTCTGTGAATCTGCTTCAATGCCCAACGGCAACAGACTAAGCTTCCCACGATAGCTGAGGGAAGCCCCCGTATACTCTGATATCGATTGACTAGCAGACAGTAGTAAATTTTCCATTACCTGTCGCTGGGGTTCAGAACTACATAAAATAGCATCACACTTTTTGATATCTGAAAGAATAAGATCCCGTGATTTGGAAAGATTGCTATCCGTACTTAAAGTGTGAGCTCGTCCTGTAATAGGAAAAAACACTTTTGAACAGCTATTTCGCAGTCCAGCCAGCTCTGCAATATAAGGGTCACCTTTATGGAAAACCTGATATATTTGGTTGGCCAGATAGTCTGGCAAAAGACCTACACTGATAAACAGCACTTCTTTATTAGAGCCATGCTCTTCAATATATGGTTGCCAGTGGGCTTTTTGTACTTCTAACTCCGAGGCCTCCAAAAAAAAATGCAGCTCTTCAAACTCGCTGTATCGAATAATCGCTTTCAAAAAGTCCTCATTGGCTTTTTGCAAACCATTGAAAAATACTTGCTGACCCAGTTGTCCGGCTACCAATGCACCGAATACGCCCACTCCTTGCTTGCTAAGATTATTGCTATTTTTGTCCGAAGGCATCCTTGCTCAAATCCTTTTATCAGTGCTTTGTTGATCGACATATACGATATGACCGAAAGCGCTTATTCTAATGGGTTTTAACGAAAATACTTATCCCTGATGCTGCTTTATCGGCATCAATCCACACTCGGTAAAAATACGCTGCCAATTTTTTGTATGGGTATCTACAGCCTTATTCAGAGCCTCCCATATAGAATCTTCACCCTGCTCTAAAATAATACTATCAATAAAGTGTTGCATTTGAACGGATGGAGGCACAGGAAGTTGTTTCAGTAATTGGCTCATTCTTTGTCGCCAGCCCTGTCCATCACGTACAATCTGAGCCAAATAAGGCTGGATAGCATCAATATAGAAAAGCCGAAACACATTATTTAACCGCTCAGCCTTTATTGTTGCTGCCTTATCAGGGCAGATAATATTTGCCATTGATAGCATCTCAGAAATATTATTCAGTGTTTCTGTTAACTTAATAACCGAGTAAATCAATTGTCCACTGTAATGCGATGCCAGTAATTGCTGCAGTTGCAGCTCTAGGTTTCGGTTATCATAAGGTGATAGCAAAGCGCTATCTGGCAAATAGATGGTAAGGTAGTTTAACACCTCAAGCGTTCCCTGTTGGCCATTATCACTATTGCCAGATAACAAACGACCATTACTTCTTAACTGTTTTGTCAACTCGGTATCAGCAAATACAGCATTCCAACGGACAGCTGGCAACGTATTCTGTTTTTCTACAAGAATATCCTCTAGCTGTTTTTGTAATTCTTGCTGTTGCTCAACCCCAGCTAGAGACTGGATACAATTAGATAGCTCATTAACCAGCTGTTTCTCATAATGTAAAAGTTGAGATGGCTGCATCTGTTTTCCAAGGCTGCTGTTGCGCCATGCAACCAGCTGACTAAGCCCAGGGCACTGGATAAGCCCCAAGGCATCGATAGCATTCATCCGGATATCAGGAAGAGTGTATTGACGATATTTAAGGTCAGGAAGTTTTTTGGGGGCTAAGTTTTTAGAGGGAATTCCTGTTCCTGTGACTCTACTGATACGAACCTGGTATTCATTCATAAAGTACTCAGGCGAAGATCTTGAATCACACCCCAGACACGATAGAGTCAATAAAGAGAGTAGTATTACCCGAAACATAGGAAAACTATACCTGAGATTCTCATACAGTTCAGGGTTTTCCCTTATACGGGCTTTTTAACCATTAAGGCATGAACATCATGGGAGCTGAGCCGGGAAGTGGTCCCTGCTGGTCAATTTCCTCTTTAAGGAATTCAAAACTGGTTACATATTCAACCAAAGCCTTTTCCAGCTCAACTTCATCAAATCCCTGGAGGGATCTAACCAGATAGAGAGCTAATTCTTTACCATCAGGCTCAATACACAAACTAACCTGTTGATTATAAAGCAAAGATAAATTTCTCTTCAGCAGTCGAATCAACAAATCTTCCTGCCCTGCCTTATCCACAGGTAAAGGAGCGAGCATGCCATGTATATAACAATTGCCATTAGCCTGAAAACAGGCTACATCAATTGCATTATCGAGCATGAGATAATACTTATTATCCCGAAAATCGAGCTCCCCCAAGTCATTCTGGCTGGCAAAGGACTGCATCAAATTATCGAAACTCATAGCATCCATGCTCCGGCAGGAAGAAGGAAGGCATCCATGCCTTCACAAAAAGAGACACATCACATTTATAGTGTAGCTGAATCAGTCTTCAACCAAGACACCGGAGCGACCAGTCCTTAATGCACTGGCTGAAGACAGTTTCTTAAAGAGTGTTACAACCAGTATGAAGGCGACTGTAGCAGCTATAAAGCCAGTCAGTACAGAATCGGTCATTCCCATCACCAGATAGCCACAGATAGAAACCAGGGCAATAGCCAGGGCATAAGGTAACTGGGTAGTCACATGGTCAATATGATGACAGGAGGCACCCGTTGAAGAGAGAATCGTGGTATCAGAGATAGGCGAGCAGTGATCACCAAAAACAGCACCTGCAAGAACTGACGCTAGCATAGGCAGCATCATGGTAATATCTGCAGCGGCAGCCATATCGCCAGCAATAGGTAACATAATACCAAAGGTACCCCAGCTGGTACCGGTAGCGAAAGCCATAATGCCAGACACTACAAACAGGATTACAGGTAGATAGCCAGGATCAACGGAATCACTGACCAGACTCGCCAGATAACGGCCTGTTTCCATATTGCTGATAACGCCGATCAGTACCCAGGCAAAAATCAGGATATAAATAGCTGGCAGCATTGAGCGAATGCCTTCAACCACCGCCTTATACCAGAGTGAACCGCCCAGATTATGACTCATCATCATACGGCCAGCCGTTAGCACCAGGCCAATAACTGCTCCATAGACCAAAGAGCCAGCTACATCGGTATTTTCAAAAGCCCCCAATACAGAGAAAGCGAGACCTTTCTCATCTAACACTTGGCCACCAGTCCAGATCAGAGCACTCAGCGTAGCCAGCACCAGTACGACAATAGGGATAACCAGGTCAGATACCCTTCCCCGTTCATGATCCCCTAACTGAGCAGCACCGGGAGGTGTCCCCTTGGACAGATCATAAAGCTCCCCGGCATGAGCACGGTCTTCATGGCTTCGCATAGAGCCCACATTCAGATCCAGGTAGGCGGTAGCCAATACCAGGGCCAGCCCAAATACCGCATAAAGATTCATGGGGATCATATTAAAGAATGCCCCAATCGCAGTCATATCTGTTAAGCCATGAGCTGCCATAATAGAACCAATCAAGGCAATAATATAAGCACCCCAACTGGATACAGGTGTCAGTACACAAACGGGTGCCGCAGTAGAGTCAATCAGATAAGCCAGTTTGGCTCGAGAAATCCGATGGCGGTCAGTCAGGGGACGACTGATATTACCTACGGCCAGACTATTAAAGTAGTCATCAATAAAAATCAGGATACCCAGCAATACTGTTAGCAACTGAGAACCCTGGCGGGTCTTGACGCGAGCTCTGGCCCAGTCACCAAAGGCCCTGGCACCGCCAGAAAGGCTGATTAGACTGGTAATAACACCCAATAACAAAAGGAAAAGCAGAATAAAGACGCTGCTTTTATTAAAGCCATCGTTCCAGAAGACTTCAACAAAGCCTTTGGCAATATACGCGAGAGAATCAAGGGGATTAAAGCCTGTCAGCAGCAAGGCTCCAACCAAAATGCCAGCACCCAATGATAACAAAACCTTACGGGTCACAACCGCAAGCAGGATGGCAACAGCAGGCGTCACCAGGGAAAGGGCAGAGTCACTATAGTTCAATAGTTCCATAAACTGATCTCGTAATGCATGCCAGACCAACGACTGAACATCCTTCTCAGTTATCAGTATACAATTGGCGGTATCGGATCAGGAGGCAAAAGGATAGGCAGGGAGTAACACACCCGGGGATGTGTTTTTCTTCTGGTACCCGGTAGCTCTCCACAGTAAAAACTGCGACAGTGATACACTTCTTCAATGCACCACCAGCAGACTGATCTGACAAATCAATCTGCTTCGGCGCTGTTGCCTTTCAACCGGATTCAACTGGCGTCACCCTTATCCGTACTACTGATCAACAGCGCGCCTCTACCTAGAGGATCACATGCAGATAATAGCAGGCATATCCATCCCTGCTACTTCTGACTATGCATTATTATGCACATTAAATGACAAGATACAAATCAAACGCCCCGTTAGAGTAAGACGGAAAGTCAATCAGGGTATTATTCCCACTCAATAGTGGCAGGTGGTTTACTGGATACGTCGTAGGTCACCCGGGACACATGCTCAATTTCATTGATAATCCTGTTAGACACTTTCTCCAGCAACTCATAAGGCAGGTGTGCCCAGCGAGCCGTCATAAAGTCAATGGTTTCAACCGCTCTGATCGCAATAACATACTCATAGCGACGACCATCGCCTACCACGCCTACAGATTTCACTGGTAGGAACACAGCAAAAGCCTGGCTCACCTTGTGATACCAGTCAGCATTGTGAAGTTCTTCAATAAAGATGGCATCCGCCTGACGCAGAATATCCGCATAGGACTTTTTCACTTCGCCCAGCACCCTGACACCCAATCCAGGACCAGGGAAAGGATGACGATAGACCATATCGTAAGGCAGCCCTAATTCCAGACCGATCTTACGTACTTCATCCTTGAAAAGTTCCCGCAGAGGCTCCACCAGCTCCATTTTCATATCTTCTGGCAGGCCACCCACATTGTGGTGGGACTTGATCACATGGGCTTTGCCAGACTCAGCACCGGCAGACTCAATCACATCCGGGTAAATAGTACCCTGAGCCAGGAAATCAACACCATTAAGTGCAGTTGCCTGCTCATCAAATACCTCAATAAAGGTGTTACCGATGATCTTTCGTTTTTGCTCAGGGTCATTAATGCCTTTAAGCTTATTCAGGAACAACTCTTCTGCATCAGCACGAATAACCCGAACGCCCATATTCTCTGCAAACATGGCCATCACCTGATCCCCTTCATTGAGGCGCAGCAGACCATTATCTACAAATACACAGACCAGCTGATCGCCAATCGCCTTATGAAGCAATGCTGCAACCACACTGGAATCGACACCTCCAGAAAGACCCAACAGTACTTGCTTGTTACCTACCTGTTCGCGTACCCGCTGGATGGCATCTTCAATAATCTGCCCAGGCGTCCACAGACGCTGGCAACCAGCAATTTCAACAACAAAGCGTTCCAGAATCCGGTAACCCTGCTTGGTATGAGTCACTTCTGGGTGAAACTGCACACCATAGAACCGCTTTTCTTCGCAAGCCATAGCGGCAATCGGGCAGGACGGTGTGGAAGCGGCCTTAACAAAACCGGCAGGCATAGCGGAAACCTTATCGCCATGGCTCATCCAGACATCCAGGCTCAGCTTACCGGTTTCATCTACATGATCTTCAATACCATCAAACAGGCGAACGGTCTCTTCCAGATCAACCTGGGCATAACCAAACTCCCTGAGATTAGAACAGGATACAGCACCGCCCATCTGCTCAGCCATGGTTTGCATGCCATAGCAAATACCCAGTACAGGCACCCCCAGATCAAATACCAGCTCAGGCGCCCTGGGGCTATCAGAACCCGTTACAGATTCAGGGCCGCCTGATAAAATCACCGCCTTGGGGTTAAATGCCCGGATGCGTTCTTCATCCATATCATAAGGATGCAGTTCACAATAAACACCGATTTCCCTGACGCGTCTTGCGATCAGCTGGGTGTATTGAGAACCAAAATCAAGAATCAATATGCGTTCAGCATGAATATCCTGGGACATTTTCTCTACCGATAGACTGGGAAGCAGCCTTTTCAAACAGCTTCTGAATAAAATATGGAGAGGCCGGGATTAACCCGGCCCCTGTATAACGTGTGTCTCTACTGCCATTCTGCTCTTGCAGAGAGGCTGGAAGCCTTAACCTACGCGGTAGTTAGGCGCTTCCTTGGTGATGGTGACATCGTGAACATGGGATTCACTCATCCCCGCACTGGTAACCCGGACAAACTCTGGCTGGGTACGCATAGTGTCAACATCGCCAGAGCCGGTATAGCCCATAGCCGCACGCAGGCCACCGATCATCTGGTGAACAATAGCGCGCAGAGGCCCTTTATAAGGTACACGGCCTTCAATTCCTTCCGGTACAAGCTTTTCAGCGCCGTCTTCAGCACTCTGGAAATAACGGTCACTGGAACCTGAAGCCTGGGCCATAGCACCCAGAGAACCCATACCACGATAAGCCTTATAGCTACGACCCTGGTAAAGTTCTACTTCACCAGGCGCTTCCTCTGTACCCGCCAACATACTGCCCAGCATAACAGTAGAAGCTCCCGCTACAATCGCCTTGGCAATATCACCAGAGTAACGGATACCACCATCAGCAATCACTGGAATACCTGTACCTTCCAGGGCATCAACCACATTGGCTACAGCACTGATCTGCGGAACACCAATACCGGTAACAATTCGAGTTGTACAGATAGACCCCGGGCCTATACCCACTTTAACGCCATCCGCACCTGCTTCAGCCAGCGCTTTGGCAGCACCCCCCGTAGCAATATTGCCACCGACAACCTGAACGTGAGGGTAGTTTTCCTTAACCCATTTCACACGTTCGATCACACCTTTAGAATGACCATGAGCAGTGTCAACAATAATGACATCGACACCCGCCTCAACCAGTGCCGCTACTCGAGCAGGTGTTTCAGGACCTGTGCCAACGGCTGCCCCCACACGGAGTTGCCCCTGCTGGTCTTTACAGGCATTGGGGTAATCCTGGGCTTTTTTGATATCCTTTACGGTCATCATTCCAGCCAGGCCGAAATTCCCATCAACCACCAGCACTTTTTCGATACGATGTTGATGTAATAGCTTACGAACATCATGCTGACTGGTGCCTTCACGAACAGTCACCAAGCGCTCTTTTGGTGTCATGATTTCAGAAACACTTTTTTCCAGATCAACCACAAAGCGCATATCACGGCTGGTCACAATACCGACCAGATCCTGGCCGGACAGCACAGGTACACCGGAAATATTATGGCGGGTGGTCAGTTCCAGCAGATCTCTCACTGATGCAGAGGCATCAATAGTAATAGGATCCTTAACAACACCACTCTCGTATTTCTTTACCGCACGGACTTCTGCAGCCTGCTGCTCAACCGTCATATTCTTATGAATAATACCGATACCGCCTTCCTGGGCCATGGCAATCGCCAGACGACCTTCAGTCACAGTATCCATGGCGGAAGAGATCAGGGGCAAGTTAAGTTCAATGTCTCGGGTCAGGCGAGTTTTCAGGGAGACATCTTTGGGCAGGACTTCGGAATAACCAGGGAGGAGGAGTACATCATCAAACGTCAGTGCGTCTTGAGCAATTCTCAGCATTGCCAATTACCGGGTGAGAATGGTGGATAAAATTCGCGAAATCATAGCAAAAACAGACGTACCAGGGAAGGATAAAATAAAATAATTCACAGCACCATCAAAACTTTTCACAACAAACCACAAATCACCAGCCATTCCCGATTCCCGTCTCTCCATTTATTATTACCTTAAATGCTCTATCCATAGAGAAGCGATCTGCATGCACAATATGCCAATAGCTAAACCAACAGAGTCCAGCATTCTGTCCGTCAGTGAGCTCAATAGCCAGGCAAGGCGGTTACTGGAAATCAGTTTTCACAATATTCGGGTGGAAGGTGAAATATCCTCACTGGCACGTCCGAGTTCAGGCCACTGGTATTTCACCCTGAAAGATGAAAGAGCCCAAATTCGCTGCGCCATGTTCCGTAATCGCAATCAGGCACTAAGATTTACCCCTTCCGAAGGCATGTTGGTACAAGTCCGCGGCCGGGTAAGCTTGTATGAAAACCGGGGTGACTATCAGCTGATTATTGATCATATGGAAGAAGCCGGCAGTGGAGCCTTACAAAAAGCTTTTGAACAACTAAAGAAAAAGCTGGCTGAAGAAGGCCTGTTTGATAGCGAACGTAAGCGAGAACTACCCCCTTATCCCAAACATATTGGTGTAATCACCTCACCAACCGGCGCAGCTATTAGAGATATTCTATCCGTACTTAAACGGCGAGCCCCTTCCATCCCTGTGACCGTTATTCCAAGTTCAGTCCAAGGCAATGAAGCGATCGGACAATTAATCCAAGCCCTAAACATCGCTTCAAAAGCTGACTTTGATGTCATCATCCTTAGTCGAGGCGGTGGTTCACTGGAAGATCTCTGGCCATTTAATGAAGAGTCCCTTGCCAGGGCTATAGCCGAACATCCGGTACCTGTCGTTAGCGCTGTGGGCCATGAAATTGATTTTACCATTGCTGATTTTGTTGCTGACTATAGGGCGCCAACACCCTCTGCTGCGGCTGAAATTCTAAGTCCTGACCGCAAAGCCCTGCTGGAAAGAGTCAATTTGTTAAACAGAAAACTAACAACTATGACTCTTCATAAATTACAAATGACTCAGCATCAACTGCGCAGTATCAGTAAACGACTAAGACACCCTGGTGATCAGTTGCGAGAAAATAGCCAAAGATTGGATGACCTGGAAATCAGGATGAGTCAAGCACTACGCCTACAACTGGAACGTAAAAAAACCGATTTACAATACCAGCAAAACAGACTGCTACAGCTTTCCCCTGCTTCAAAGCTCAACCAACTTAAGCTACAGGTTTGCTATCTGGAAGACTCGATCCATAGCCTTATAAAGAGAACGCTGGAAAACCAGCAACAAAAACTGCAACACCTCTCAGGCCAACTTCATACCGTTAGCCCTTTATCAACAATGGCCCGAGGCTATTCCATCGTTCAAAAACAGGGCAGAATTGTATCTAACACCACGCAATTGGAAGCCGGCAACCAAATATCTATATTGCTGCATAAAGGCTCAGCAAAGTGTACTGTAGACAGTACAACGTCATAAATTTTTTAAAAGTCAGTCGGTGTTAACCAGCAAACACCGGCTTTGACTACTATTGATATCCAATGGATTGAATAACTATTTATGTTTGAATTAAAAAAAATAATATCGGCAATCTTGATGCCACTGCCGATGCTGTTATCAATAGGGGTACTGGGGCTTCTTATTCTCTGGTTTACCCAGCGCAAATTCACTGCATCACTGCTTATCGTATTATCATTTACGGGTATCTTTCTGGCCTCTTTTAAACCCGTATCATCGATGCTATTAGCCTCCATAGAGCAGCAATATAAAGGCTATACTCCTACATCCCAGCCAGTCGACTATATTATGGTGCTTGGCAACGATCATATTCTGGATAACAATCAGCCCATCACTTCAGAACTGTCTCGTACCGCAGTGGTGCGTCTAGCAGAAGGGATTCGAATACATCGCTTACACCCTGAGGCCAAACTTATCTTTTCTGGTTACAGCGGTAGTACACCTATAAGCCAAGCTCAAATGATGGCAAGGGCTGCTGAAGCTTTAGGTGTTAGTAAAGACAATATGCTACTACTTGAAACTCCCCAAGACACAGCCGAGGAAGCCATACAAGCCGCTGCCATTATTGGCAATAAGCATGTGATATTAGTGACTTCAGCCAGTCATATGCCAAGGGCACTTAAGGAGTTCAAACAACACGGGATCAACCCTATCCCTGCACCCACTGAATTTTTAAGCCGAAATAATTCGACAATGCCCGTATGGCAATACACCCCTAAAGCAGAATATCTGGAGCAAACGGAAGATTTTTGGCGAGAAACCATGGGGCTCTGGTGGCAGAAGATACGTTTATTATTTGCCAACAGCTCCAGCGAAAATAGTGCTAATAAACAACAGCAGTATGCTTTTGGTCATACACTATTCAAAAAATCCGAGCTGATATAACGCTTATTTAATTTAGTTACACATGAGAGCCAACAATTTTAGGGCATAAATAAAATGAATAAAAAAGAATTAAACAAACAGCTGGAAAAACTGCAAGATGCACTGAATCAACTGTCATGGCACATAAAAAAAGAAACCAAAAGAAAAGCAACAACAGTCACAAATAAAAGAAAATAAAAGGCTGTTTTACTACTCTTGAAGTGCAAGGGTACCTCTTGTCCATAAGAGGCCTAACTCTTGATGAAACCAGCAATACCAGCACTAATCATATTTCAAGAATAGATCAACACCTTCTGGAACTTGCTTCACTATAAACATTCAATCTTATATTGTAACACGTTTATTTAACTCATCATCCTGCCAATATTTACTTCCAGATACATTAGCATCCAGTAACAAACCTTTATCATTCAGTACAAAGATGGCGAGACCACCATTATAACGAGCCGATAGTTCGGCATCTTCCTTCCAGGCGATGGCGCTGATATCAGCACCGCCTTCCCAACCTTTATTCCAGCCATTATTGACAAACTGGTTAAAGGTTTTTTTATCCTGGAACAGCATGACCTGCTGGTAAAACTTGCCACCAAAACCGAGCGAGAAACCAGCACCAAACATATTCATATAGGTTCGCTGCGCCGTATTACGATTGACCGCTACGCCAGAACCACCATTGGTATGTAACAACAAAGAAAATTTTCTGGAATCAAACACCGCATAACCATAAGCACTATCAAATAATTCTTTTGCGTCTGGCTGTTCCTTAAATAATTTTGCGAGTGCCACAGCAGACATGCTATCCAGCGCTTTTCTTGCCTCCTTTGGGGTTTCAGGCTCCAACATTTCGTTCAGTTTTTTTTCGCCCGCATCAATCCAGCTGGCCCCCTTATCCATGGCCTCTTTACTCCAACTCTCAGCATTTTCCAGCATATCAGCGCGCCAGTCTTCAGTGCTCTCCCAGGTTTCTTTTGTTGTCTCAGCGACCTCACTGCCCAATGCGCGTGCTTTTTCCTTTATAGATTCCCAGTCTCCATAGGCTGATACCGTAACTGAACATCCCAGGGCCAGCGCCAAAATGGCCTTTCGCATGCTATGGCAACCTCATTCTTTATTAGCCAAATACATGACGATTGTACCTTGAAATAGAAGAGATCTGTTACATACGTCCAATTACGTAATATCATGCAGCTAAAATTCAAAGGAGTATCACACAATGATTGATCTATTCACCTCAACGCTGGCTTCCACTGCACGTTTCTGGAACGGCACCGCAGGCAGCAAATCCACTGTCCAGCCAGCATTGCCTCTTATTCTTTATGATCGTGAAGCCTGCCCCCGTTGCCGACTGG
The DNA here is from genome assembly GCA_965224475.1 of Endozoicomonadaceae bacterium. Classification (GTDB taxonomy): domain Bacteria; phylum Pseudomonadota; class Gammaproteobacteria; order Pseudomonadales; family Endozoicomonadaceae; genus Endonucleibacter. Next base: position 273,318 of record CBDCZK010000019.1, read on the forward strand.
TTAGGGAAGCATTAACCGAACTTAATCTGGATGTAGAAATCAGACCCTGTCCAGTAGGGGGCACACGCTTCATTGATGAAACACCAAAAGGTCGAGTCCCATATCTGATTGATCCCAATACCAATAAACAAATGACCCGCACCGGCCAAATACTCCGCTACCTGTTCAGTCACTATGCAGAATCCAACGTACCAGTAAAATTCAGCCCAGGCCTTATCAACCTGACCAGCTCCAGCCTCGCCAGCTCAATGAGACTTAATGCTGGTAATAAGAAAAGGCCATCCCAAGCCGCACAAAAACCCCTGACCCTCTATAGTTTCGAATCCAGCCCTTATTCTCGGCTGGTACGTGAACAGCTTTCTGAACTCGAGCTACCCTATCATTTAATCAATCTGGGCAAACAGCAGTGGGCAGATATGGGGCCTGCGTCTTTCCGGTTCGGCATTGGCCCTTACCACCCCTTACCTAACACCAAACGCAGCCAATTTTTTGAGCAGCACGGTGATGTTCAGGTACCTTATCTGGAAGATCCCAATACCGGGGCAGCTCTTTTTGAATCTCGTGCTATTGTTAAGTACCTTAAAAACACTTACCGCCTGCACTAGAGGGGCATTTTTTCCATGAACAGCATCGTTGTCTGTGCACTCTACAAGTTTACAGCCCTAGATGACTACCAGGCACTTCGTTTGCCTTTGCAGCAATTGATGGACAACCACCATATCAAAGGAACCCTATTGCTGGCTAAAGAAGGTATTAATGGCACAGTCGCAGGCCCTCAAGCAGGCATCGATGCATTATTGAGTTGGTTCAATTCAGACAGCCGTTTACAAGGATTGGATTATAAACTCTCCTACCATGACACCCCCCCATTTTTTCGTGCCCGGGTAAAACTAAAAAAAGAGATTGTCACCATGGGCGTCGAGGGGTTAGACCCAACCAAAACAGTAGGAACCTATATAAAACCGAAAGACTGGAATCAGCTGATTTCTTCACCCGATGTTATTTTGATTGATACCCGCAATGATTACGAAATCGCCATTGGCACATTTAAAAACGCAATCAATCCTAAAACCCAAAGTTTTCGGGAATTCCCCGAATTTGCAAAACAACATCTGGATCCAACGCAACACAAGCGGATCGCGATGGTTTGTACTGGTGGTATACGATGTGAGAAGTCTACAGCCTATCTAAAAGAACAGGGCTTTGATGAGGTCTACCACCTAAAAGGCGGTATTCTCAAATACCTTGAAGAAATACCTGAAGAAGATAGCTTGTGGAAGGGCGAATGCTTCGTATTCGATAACCGTGTTTCTGTAAACCATAGCCTCGAAAAAGGGCGCTATGATATGTGCCACGGCTGCCGTCACCCGATTACTGAAGAGGAGAAACAGAGTCCTCTCTATACCCAGGGAGTCAGCTGTCCTTATTGCCATGAAACCCTAACTGAAGTACAAAAACAGCGATTTTCAGAAAGAGAGAAACAGATGCAGCTAGCCAAAACACGTGGACAGGTACATCTGGGAAGTGATGCACCCAGCCATAATAACAAGTCAAAACAAAAGTCAGTCAGATAAATTAGCTTATCTGACTTTAAAGCTAATTTGTTATCAACTCCGGCTCTGCCAAAAAAACGGTCAGCCTTTTTTGTTCACTGGCAGTGAACATAGATTGTTTTAAAGCCTCAACAGCATCTATCAGTTGTGACTTATCTTGGTATAAGTTAGCTAATTTACTCTGTTCCTCTTGAAAGCCCCGGATTTTTTCCTGCCATTTCAGCTCATCCTGCTGTAATGTAACCAAGCGCTCAGCAGTTTCACCACCAAACGCCGCAGCATACTGATTATAGGCATCAGCAACAGTAGCTCTTTCCAGATGCTGATCAAGCCACTCTATCTGCCGGAGTTGAAGGGTCGGTTCTATAGCCATACGCATATCTTCTGGCCACTGATTCACCTGCTCTTGTAACAGATTCATTTTCTGCATATCAGTTAACTGAGGGTCACTTAGTAAACGTAGCCTTTCTACAGCAAAAGCATCATATTGGTGCTCCTCTGCAAATAACCGCTTTATTTCCAAAGAGTCAAAATGCTGCTGGCGAAGACCAGCCAATAGCTCAAGCCTTTCTTCGACAGTTTCAAGATCAGCGTTTGAAATTGGTGTATCAAAAGCAGCAAGCTGCTGCTTATAGTCAAGATAACGCTTCAGCAAATCAGTTATTTCAGCCTGCTCTTCCTGACCAATGGCATTATCAGCACAATATTGCCTGAAAGCCCTCCAAACAGCCTGCTCACCCTGCTCGTAATGTAGCAAAAACTGATCAAACAGTGGCTTTAGCTGGTCAGGAAACACCGCATTTTGTATGGCTTCCGCAGTAGCCAAGCTTTCAGCTTGATTGACCTGTTTATTATTTTCTGTGCTGATACCCATCTCTGAGGTGGAATACTCTCCTAGATCAAACCCCGAATTTGGCGGCATTGACAGCCACCAGGCTGCTAATGCCACCAAACCAAACAGAATAATGACTGTTCTCCGCATTATTACAGACCCAACTCTTTCAGCCTCTTGGCATGTTGCCGGTATAGAGTAACGGGATCTGTTTCAAAAAGGTGATGAATACCAAATGAGTGGTTAATTTCATCAACATGATTCATGCGATAATTGTCTTTTATTACATAACCTAAATGGCTACTACATGCGCTGACCAAACCATCATTTGGCTCACTGAAAGCCAGGCTTGTGATTTTCAGGGGTGCATCCAGTGGGTCAAAAATATTAGTGAATGGCGATGCGCCACTCCATGAAAAATAGTAAACGCCATTATCTGCCAGCATTTTACCCTGACCGCAGTATTCAGCAGGCACACCTTCCGGGTATTTCTGGTTAAATTTAATTGATCCTTCGGTCGTCAGGCTTTCCAAACTAGCCAACACATCTTTTGGCATATCGCCGTGGCCGGAAGTCCAGTCGATCAGTTTAGCCATACTATTGCCAATAGCCGCTGCAACACTTTCAGATACCGAGCCAGGCGTCACCTTATTGCGAACAATATCAGCCACTGGGCTTCCCCAGTTCACTCCTCCAATACTGGTTACAGAGGCTACCCGCTCCGGGTTGACTGAAGCCACATAGCGAGCGGTTTGACTACCCTGACTATGACCAATCAAATGAACTTTTTTAGCACCACTTAATGCCTGTATTTTTTTAACCTGGGTCAATAGTTGCTCGCCCCGAACCTCGGAACTATTGCCTGCAGACACTTTGGCAATATAAACAGTTGCACCTTCTTTTTTTAGCGCATAGGGCACCCGATAAAAGTAATCAACCCCTAATATGTCATCAAAACCAAACAGGCCATGGACGAGAACAATAGGGTATTTTGTTCTTGCACTATCACCAGCAATAGCTAGTCCGCTGAAAAAAACAGCACAGAAGAGCAACAAAGCACCCATACTTTTTTTAAACAAGGACGAAAAATCAAACAACACGACAACCACTTCCTTTTATTGATTTTTATACAGCCTTTGGCAGGCTCATTCAGGAAAACTGGCCAAGCGTCGCATATGAAAAATAAACAGATACTTACATTCCCCAGTCAAGCAACGTCATATCGCACAAAAAACCACAAACCCACTATTTATTGACCTGGATCATAAGTATTTTCACCACGCAGCGATTACCCTCCAGACCATCACAGAATTGACACTACTTGAAAAAGGAGTCAGACAAACACAACACGCTAGGCCCCTGCTCCTGTTTAACGCTCTTAAAAAGACTGCATTCTGAGCACGCCATTCACTTACAACCTGCAGTATTTCCCTCCCTGAAGCACTCCTTTCCGAAGCTGATGGTCTGACACCATTGGCATCAAGAAATGATTATGTCAGGCAACAAAGGATAATTATTATGATGAAAAGCTGGTCTCAACTTTCCCTCACTGCCAAAGTTCTTATTGGAATGGTGGCAGGCTTATTGATGGGGTTACTTTCCCGCAGCCTCTTTGCTGGCCACCCACTGATTGAAGATTATCTGATCAATGGTCTTTTCCATATGACGGGTCAGATTTTTCTCACTGTTTTGAAAATGATTGTCGTGCCTCTGGTCTTCACCTCTATCGTTTGCGGCACCTGCTCACTGAAAGATATTACCGTTCTGGGTCGCCTGGGTGGCATGACCCTGATTCTCTATTTATTAACAACGGCTATCGCCATATCCCTCGCCATGTCTATGGCATTATTAATTGGACCAGGTAAAGGGGCTAACCTGGAAAGCGCAGCCAACTTTGTTGCTGGCCAAGCACCGTCACTGGTTGATGTACTGATCGGCATGTTCCCCAGTAATCCGATCAGCGCGATGGCGTCCGGTAATACCTTACAAATTATTGTCTTTTCCATTTTGTTCGGTATTGCTATTGCAGCAGCAGGTAAACCAGCCCAACCCTTGGTAAAACTGTTTACCGCTCTTAATGAGGCCATGCTGAAACTGGTCACGCTTATTATGAACCTGGCACCCTACGGTGTTATGGGGCTTATGGGCAAACTGTTCTATAGCATTGACCTGGGCGCAATCTTTAACCTGGTTGAATATTTCTTTGTTGTCCTTGGCGTGCTTATTCTACAGGTACTGGTCACCTACTGTGGACTGCTGAAATTACTGGCGGGTTTGAACCCTATTATCTTCCTGAAGAAAATCCGCGATGCCTTTATGTTTGCTTTCAGCACAGCCTCCAGTAACGCCACCATTCCAGTCACTCTGGAAACTGTGACCCGCCGTATGGGAGCCTGCAACCAGGTTTCTTCATTCACAGTACCCTTAGGCAGCACCATTAATATGGATGGCACCGCTATCATGCAAGGTGTCGCCACTGTCTTTATCGCTCAGGCTTTTGGCATAGACCTGGCCTTTAATGACTATATGATGGTCATTCTCACCGCAACCCTGGCCTCAATAGGTACTGCGGGTGTGCCAGGCGTTGGTCTGGTTATGCTGGCCATGGTTCTGCAACAAGTAGGATTACCTCTTGAGGGTATCGCCCTGATTATGGGTGTTGACCGCCTGCTGGATATGGTTCGCACAGCTGTAAACATCACAGGGGACAGTGCTGTCACCTGCATCGTTGCCAAACAGCAAGGTGGATTAAATACTGCCGTCTACAACGATATTCACGCCGGTGAACGCGAAGAACATATTGATTTCCACAAAATCAACGATGAAGAACAAAAACAGGCCGTAGTAAACAATTAATTCTATATAACATAAACTGTGACTATCCGTTCAACAACGGATAGTCACAGCTTTTAAGAAATCCATGACAGCAACCGCCCCCCATCTCTAAGCCTTTTGGTTTTATAACAGCAAAAATAGGTAAAGAGTTGTAAAGACCATATGTACATCATCAGTCGCTCACATCTAAAGAAACAAAAATTTCTTCCTGATCTATAGTTGATAGGCGACAGGCCGGCTATGTTCCCCTAAACGGTTGAAAGGAGTAAACTGAGGCTGTCTCTTTCCTGTGAGGAGGCCTCATAATGAAAAATAATCAATTCAGGCAGTTTCTCAACGACGTTGCATCACTCTCACCACAGCAACTCGGTATACTTCAACAGGCCCTTACTGCCGCACCGAATCAACCTAAATCTAACCTCAATCTTGAAAGTTTGATTGAACACAATTTTGCAAGCGATCCTTCCTGTCCTTACTGCGGCAACTCACATCTCCAGCGCTGGGGGATTAGGGTCGGAAGACAACGCTATCGCTGCAAACAGTGTGGCCGTACATTTAATGCCTTTACAGAAACACCATTGGCTCGACTACACCATGATCATAGTGGGCAGTGGTTGCAGTACCTTAGGGAAATGACTCACTCCCTGACACTTCGAGCAACAGCTAAAGTCTGCGGCATTACTCTGAAAACTTCATTTTCCTGGAGGCATCGTTTTTTACAGGTCATCGATAAAGACCAGGCAACTGGCTTGGAAGGTATTGTAGAGCTGGATGAAACCTTTTTTAGGGAGTCCTTCAAAGGCCAGCGACAAAGGCTGCCAAGGCCAGCCAGAAAACGTGGCTCAGACAAGGTAAAGGCTCGGAGGATACCCGTTATGGTAGCTCGCGACCGGGAAGATAATACCGTTGATGGTGTTCTTGAGAATGAAAGCGCCGATGCTTTGGTTCATTGCCTGAGAGGTCGCATATCAGTTGATGCTATTGTTTGTGCTGATGCCAGTTTGGCGCATGAATCACTGGCTCGTAAACTGGCTTTTCCTTTAAAGGAATTGAATACTTCAGCCGGAAAGCGTGTGCTGGAAGGTATATTCCATATTCAGCACGTCAATGCTTACCACAGTCATTTGAAACAGTGGATTAGAAATACTTTTCATGGTGTGGCTACAAAGTATCTCTCTCATTATCTCAGTTGGCGTCGTATATTATCTAGCCGAAATACACTAACGGTAGGTGGTTTTGTCACTGGACTCGCAGAGCATTGGGGTGTTCAACCGTTTAGGGGAACATAGCCCGACAGGCCTGTTTACTGACTACTGTTTATCACTACTTAATTGAACTGCGCCACACAAAGCTATGATAGGAAATTTTCATTTATTCAGAGCACTACCTTTCATCCTATTCACTATCCAGCTTGTTTTCTCAACCAAAGCTTTTCCAGATCCCTCAGCAGAAACAACATTACAATTAATAATTAATCAGCTGCAGCAGTTTTTATGTGACGTAAATACAGCCTTGGATCAAATTCCAGAAAACCAAGATAGCAAAAGACTAAGAAATTTATCCAAAAGCATGCATGATTTAAGTATTTCAAACCAGCTTGATAACAATAGACCGAGGATTTTATCCCGAAGTATGACTGCTTTAAATATTTCTTTCAAAAGCACTAGCAGTCAATTGAAACCTTTATGCCAAACACCCAACTGTCATAATTCTGATGGAAGTGAGGCCTCTCATATGCCTATTACACAAACTCTTACAAGAATTCATGATAATTTATACGAACTTTACGTCGCTGGCTACCAACTACTTAACGGATTTGAAAAGGGTGTACGGCATGGGAACATACTACTTATTAGGTGTTTGCACATAAGATCTCAGTTGCTTTCAATAATACAGGGGATAACAATAAATTCTGATAAATCACTCTTCAAATATGAATAGTCGAATAACCAAGAAAAACATATAATTCTGACAGCTGAAACACCAACTAATTTTGTTATGTCAATTGATATAGAAGATGACAGTAATAGAGTAACACTTTTAGATGGTAAGAGTGTCCCTCATAGAAGAAATCTACCACGTCACTCCTGCGGATTATCGCCAGAACATAAAGCTATACTGATATTAGCCGCCATAGGCCTTTCTTTAATCCCCATCATTTATATGATGATGGAACACTAAAAATAGTGTATCAAGCAAATGGGCATAACCTAGGCGGTATGAATAGATCAAATAATTTTCTCTACTGCTTTTCCAAATTTTTTACCGATGCTATATTCGATCCTTCGAAAAAGGATTAATAGATTAAACCAGTCTTTTTATTGCGCTTTGTGTTTTTTTAAAAAAATCAGCCTAAAGTAAATCCACTGCTTCAGGTTTACTACAGGCTCACACAGGAAAAAATCGTCTTGAAAAGCCAATTTATCATGAATAACATAAAAACAATTTTATTATTTCTTTTATCAACAAGCTTAACTGTCAGCAATTCCCGCAGACTTGATTAAAGCCCTTAATAACAAGGGCTGTAGCCTGATACTTTCTTGCTGAAATCGCAGACTATCCGATAGAATTTCACCACTATAATAATAACGATGCTTATGTTGTGCCGCTAACAAAACCAAGAACCATTGCTGAAAAACTGCTCAAAATAGTCTCTGATGAAGCGGCTGAAATTCCAGACTTTCGCAAGAAAAGTCAACATGACAAAATTGCCCTTCATGATGCGGTCATGAGTGGCCTTGCTGTCATGCACCTGAAATACCCTTCGTTGCTGGCTTTTGATCAGGATTGCGTCAATAAGCCCGACAGGCTCAAGAACTTAAAGTCGATGTACAATGTCAGCAACGTCCCCAGTGATACCTATCTGAGGGAGCTGATTGACCCTATAGAAACGCGCTATTTCAGGAAGTTCTTTACCCGCTTGTTTGCCTTTGTGCAGCGATCTGGCCGACTTAAGCAGTTCACTTATTTTGAGGAAGGGTATCTTGCGCCTATCGATGGTACGGGGCACTTTTGCTCAGGGAATATTAGCTGTCCTGAGTGTTGTGTAAAAAAGGCGGACAGCAAAAATCCGCAATACTACCATCAGTTACTGGCCTGCTGTCTGGTAAGGCCGGGCAAGAAGGAAGTATTGCCTTTAATGCCTGAGCCCATCACCAAACAGGTTGATGCGTCAAAGAATGACTGTGAGAAGGTAGCGCTCAAGCGGCTATTGGCGAATTTATCCAGAGAACATCCCCACTTGCCACTGGTTCTTACTGTTGATGACCTGTACTCAGATGGACCGACCATCAAGTTGGTGAAGTCCTTTGGCTATAGCTTCATTATGGTGGCAAAGGACTCAACACATGAGTCGTTATACCAGGCCGTAGATGAGCTTGATTGTGCAGGCAAAGTGGTACGCTACGAATATACCGATGAAAAAGGATTTACCCACTGGTTCCGGTTTGTAAATGGTGTCCCCATTAACAAGTCACACCCGGATGTGCTGGTTAACTATCTCGAATATATAGAAATTGATCCAGAGGGCAACAAGAAGTACGTCAACACCTGGATCACCGATATTGAGCTTTCAGCCGAGAACGTGAATAAGTTCATGCGAGGAGCACGCGCTAAATGGAAAATTGAAAACGAAACGTTCAATACACTGAAAACACAGGGCTACCATCTCGAACACAATTACGGGCACGGAAAGCAGCATCTGGCCAGCAATCTGGCATGCCTGACTTTTACGGCCTTCCTCATCAACCAGATAGAGCAACTGTCTTGCAAGCTTTTCCAAGAAGCGCTCAAGGCAAAGAAGTCTAAAAAGGCATTGTGGCATGCCATACGAGGGCTGTTTGACTGGTTCTGCATTGATAACTGGACAGACGTATTCACAGCCATCATTGAGGAGCGAAGTGTGAGCTTGAAATTGCTGACAGTCGATACGACATAGAGAGTTGATGTTAGCCCTGTGACCTGTGTTACCAGCCATTTAAACCAACTGCCGATATAGCAGCAGCCTGGCTCTATTCATCCTCTATAAAGTCATTTTTAATTAACTGAAAATGTGCCAATCGGAATCTAGTTTGCGGGAATTGCTGCTTAACTGTAGAGGCAAATTTATTTCATTCTCTAAGAGTACTAAAAAACGAATCAGTTTCCCAAAAAGAAATTATTGTCGAACACACTACATATAAAATACAAAGCGGTTGCGAAATAACTATAGGAGCAGAGGTTGTATCTACAAAGATTGAAATCTATGGGATCCGTAAAATATATTCCGTTGTATATTACAATCCCACAAAAAATGTCTACCATACATATCTAGTTGCTGAATATCACCCCGAGCCTTTAACAATGAGGATAAGATTTAGCTTTTCCTACAATCACACCTCTTTCAAAGAAACCATCACAAGAACAGGCTTCTGGGGCTATGTTCCCCTAAACGGTTGAACACCCCAATGCTCTGCGAGTCCAGTGACAAAACCACCTACCGTTAGTGTATTTCGGCTAGATAATATACGACGCCAACTGAGATAATGAGAGAGATACTTTGTAGCCACACCATGAAAAGTATTTCTAATCCACTGTTTCAAATGACTGTGGTAAGCATTGACGTGCTGAATATGGAATATACCTTCCAGCAGACGCTTTCCGGCTGAAGTATTCAATTCCTTTAAAGGAAAAGCCAGTTTACGAGCCAGTGATTCATGCGCCAAACTGGCATCAGCACAAACAATAGCATCAACTGATATGCGACCTCTCAGGCAATGAACCAAAGCATCGGCGCTATCATTCTCAAGAACACCATCAACGGTATTATCTTCCCGGTCGCGAGCTACCATAACGGGTATCCTCCGAGCCTTTACCTTGTCTGAGCCACGTTTTCTGGCTGGCCTTGGCAGCCTTTGTCGCTGGCCTTTGAAGGACTCCCTAAAAAAGGTTTCATCCAGCTCTACAATACCTTCCAAGCCAGTTGCCTGGTCTTTATCGATGACCTGTAAAAAACGATGCCTCCAGGAAAATGAAGTTTTCAGAGTAATGCCGCAGACTTTAGCTGTTGCTCGAAGTGTCAGGGAGTGAGTCATTTCCCTAAGGTACTGCAACCACTGCCCACTATGATCATGGTGTAGTCGAGCCAATGGTGTTTCTGTAAAGGCATTAAATGTACGGCCACACTGTTTGCAGCGATAGCGTTGTCTTCCGACCCTAATCCCCCCAGCGCTGGAGATCTGAGTTGCCGCAGTAAGGACAGGAAGGATCGCTTGCAAAATTGTGTTCAACCAAACTTTCAAGATTGAGGTTAGATTTAGGTTGATTCGGTGCGGCAGTAAGGGCCTGTTGAAGTATACCGAGTTGCTGTGGTGAGAGTGATGCAACGTCGTTGAGAAACTGCCTGAATTGATTATTTTTCATTATGAGGCCTCCTCACAGGAAAGAGACAGCCTCAGTTTACTCCTTTCAACCGTTTAGGGGAACATAGCCGGCTTCTGGCATGCAGAATTTACACCTCTTAATGATTACTTTCACAGCCAATATTCTTGGTACTATCAGTGCTTGCCAGTTTTCCGCCAAATTCTAGCAAAAAATTTAATAATCATAGCTACCGAAATTGACACCCACAAAACCGATAAACTTTGGAAAAATCACTACGTAGTCTACCAAGAAGTAATCTTCAACCCAGAAGAAGAATTTCCAATGACCCTAGTTTTACCACCTGCTGACGAAAACAATCCTTTTCCACTGGAAACTTACCTTAACTCTGAAGAAATGAAAAAAGCTTTCCTTCGATTCTTACGCATTCATCAAAAAAAAACTAGCGTCTCTAGTCATTAGATAGCCATCCTGCTTCAGAGCCTTGAAGGTGCCTTCAACCCCCCACTCCATTCTATGCTCTGACCACCCTTTAATTTTACAAACCACTTTGAATAGTGGTGGAAATTCTTCTAGGCAATGACTTGTTGCATCGAACTTTCAACATAGTATTACCAGCCACTGCTTATCACTCTGTTCAGCACAACACCTGATATAGCTTCAAAAGCTTCAAAAGCTTCAAAAGCTTCAAAAGCTTCAAAAGCTTCAAAAGCTTCAAAAGCTTCAAACGAATTTATTACAATCATTGAAATTGGCTATAAAAAACTGAAATTCAGTCACTATACAGTTTATGAACGCCAAGCTTTGCTTACGCATTATCCCATTTTAACAGCTTTTGAAAAGCTGAGTTTGAAATAATTTATTTGGCTTGCTTAACACAATTCTTAACTGTTGGCTGATATACTGGCACATTATTCTCCACTGCTTGGAACAAAGACTCAAGTGGGCTAAATTCATTTGTAAGCATCTACCCTAAACTCTGCACACATACGCATGCTGGAAGCTAACAGCTCATGGTAGCATTGCACTCATTGCCGAGCAGATGGGGCGCAGCGACTACTCTATGTTAGTAAAAACCTATGGTCGCTGGATGAAAGCAGAGAGCAAGCAAGAAGCCATACGAATATGGGAAACATTAGAAACAAAAGGCCATATTGCCCCAAATTTGCCCCAGAAACAGACCAAAGTGTCATAAAGCGTTGATTTAAATGGAAAAACCAGACCTGTCCAAGCATACCCCGATGATGCAGCAATACCTTCGCATCAAACAGCAGCACCGGGAACATATCGTCTTTTATCGCATGGGAGACTTTTATGAACTCTTCTACGAAGACGCCAAAAAAGCCGCCCGATTACTGGATATCACTTTGACAGCCAGAGGCCAGTCCGCAGGTGAGCCCATCCCCATGGCTGGCATTCCATATCACTCCGTTGAAGGGTACCTGGCAAAACTGATTCGTTTGCGGGAATCGGTTGCCATCTGTGAACAGGTTGGCGACCCATCAACATCCAAGGGACCAGTAGAAAGACAGGTCGTACGCATTCTCACACCCGGAACAATCAGTGATGAAGCCCTGCTGGATGAACGCCAAGACAACCTGCTGATGGCCATTACCCGTAATGGGGACTTATATGGCCTGGCGGTTTTAGATATCAGCAGCGGTCAATTTACGGTTCTTGAAGTCAGGGGGGAGGAAGCCGCTCTATCAGAAGTTGAACGTCTGAATCCAGCCGAAATTCTCTGCAACGACAGCCATAGCTGGCCAGGCACTATCGATCAGCGAGCTGGAGCCTCCAAACGTCCACCTTGGGATTTCGACTATCAAAGCGCTTTGGAACAATTGACACGCCAATTTCAAACAAAAGATTTGGAAGGATTTGGTTGCGCACATCTACAAACTGCGATTGAAGCCGCTGGGTGCCTGATACTGTACGCTAAAGAAACCCAGCGAACGGCCTTGCCACACATCCGCAGCCTGAGCCAAGAAAATAGGGATGAAAGCGTTGTTCTGGATGCAGCCAGTCGCCGCAACCTGGAATTGACTATTAACCTGACAGGTGGTCGTGAGCATACCCTGGCAGATGTTATGGATAATACAGCAACAGCAATGGGCAGCCGGTTGCTTGGACGCTGGCTGAACAGGCCACTTCGCAACTTAAAAAAACTGCAAACCCGGCAGTCAGCCATCGCAGCGATTAAAAGTGGATTCCATTTTGAAACCCTTCATCAAACCCTGAAAGGTATTGGCGATATTGAGCGTATTCTGGCAAGGGTTGCATTAAAATCCGCCCGTCCCAGGGACCTTGCTCGTCTGAGGGACGCCCTCAGCCTTTTACCAGAACTGCAGCAAAACCTGAATTGCATCGATAACCAGGCGATACATACACTTGCCGAAGGTATCAGTGAGCATCCAGCACTAGCTGAACTGCTACACAGTGCCATCATTGAAAACCCACCTGTGGTTATTCGAGATGGTGGCGTCATTGCTGAGGGTTATGATCCTGAACTGGATGAACTTCGTTCCATTAGCCAGAATGCTGGAGATTATCTGGTTCAGCTCGAACAAAGAGAGCGGGAAAGAACAAACCTATCAACACTAAAAGTTGGCTTTAACCGGGTTCACGGCTATTACATTGAACTGAGCCGACGAGAATCTGATGACGCCCCTGTTGACTACATCCGCCGACAAACCTTGAAAAATACGGAACGCTTTATTACACCAGAACTCAAAGAGTTCGAAGACAAGGCTCTATCCAGTAAAAGCCGAGCCCTTGCCCGTGAAAAAGCACTCTATGAAGCACTTCTTGAACAACTGGTTGAACAATTGGCACCATTGCAAGAGTGCGCATTAAACCTGTCAGAACTCGATGTTCTCAACAACCTTGCCGAGCGTGCCGATTCCCTAAATTTCTGTCAACCAGAACTCACCCAGGCACCCGGCATCCAAATAGAAGAAGGCAGGCACCCAGTTGTAGAACAAGTGCTTGATTCACCCTTTGTTGCAAATAATACGGCACTGCATACCAATAGACAGATGCTCGTCATAACAGGGCCAAATATGGGGGGTAAATCCACCTATATGCGTCAGACCGCCCTTATTGTACTGCTTTCACATATCGGTAGCTTTGTACCAGCCAGCAAAGCTAAAATTGGTCTGGTCGACCGGATTTTCACCCGTATAGGTTCATCTGATGATCTTGCAGGTGGACGCTCTACCTTTATGGTTGAGATGACTGAAACCGCTAACATCCTTCATAATGCCACCGAACACAGTCTGGTACTGATGGATGAAATCGGCAGAGGTACTAGCACATTTGATGGACTCTCCCTTGGCTTGGGCCTGTGCTCACTATTTGGCTGAATCGATAAAAGCCTTTCACATTATTTGCTACACATTACTTTGAGCTGACTCAGCTGCCAGAACACTGTAACAATGTTATCAATGTCCACCTTAACGCGACTGAACACAATGATGGCATTGTATTTCTTCACGCCGTTCAGGATGGTCCCGCCAGCCAGAGTTACGGCCTTCAAGTTGCACAGCTTGCCGGTGTCCCCAGACATGTGATTAATCAGGCTCAAAATAAGCTTCATCAGCTTGAAAGCGAATCGGTTGGACAAACGGTGAACAAAACTCCTGTCACAAAACAGCCAGATCTTTTTACAACGCCTGAACCTCATCCAGCAGTGGATATACTGGAACAGATGGATCCGGATGACACTAGCCCTCGTCAAGCGCTGGAGTTACTTTATCAGCTCAAGAGCCTTGTAAACTGATGATTTCTATTACCCTTACTCTATAGCTGATAGAATTCCAGCCAAGTCTGCCTCACAACCGGCTACACTGTCGGTTGTTCTGGCACCTCTGTGAATCTTATTATCAAATTAGCCTGAACAAACGGAGTTTAAATACCATGGCTTTTGTAGTGGGTGAAAACTGCATTAAGTGCAAATACACTGATTGCGTAGAAGTATGTCCTGTTGACTGTTTCTATGAAGGCCCCAACTTTCTCGTCATCCATCCCGATGAATGTATTGACTGTGCACTTTGTGAACCCGAATGTCCTGCTAATGCCATTTTCTCTGAAGATGAAGTCCCAGAAGATCAACAGGAATTTATCGAGCTGAATGCAGAACTGGCTGAAGTCTGGGAAAATATTACTGAAAAGAAAGATCCTCTGCCAGAAGCAGAAGAGTGGGATGGTATAAAAGGCAAACTAGAGCACCTTGAACGCTAACCACCACCACAGGCTCAGGGTGACAGGCTTTTGCCTCTCCCTGATTCGGCCTGAATCATTGACATAGATCTTATAAAACGACTTTGTCTTTACCCCACAAATTAAGAATTTTTACCATTCGTTTATTCTAGATAAACTGGACACCTGACTTTATAACACCAAGTACTCCTTCTCACTATGACATTGAGCAAACTCATTTGAATGCAAAGTGATAAGCAATAAAGCCTATTGCGAGGAATTCAACGCAGATTCAATTTCTTAAATGAGCCGCGGAAACCTGGTTAGAAGGAAGGAATGATTGATACAAGAGAGTTCATAAAAAAGGCCATGAAATCACGGCCTTTTTTATGATTAATCCCTCACTAAAGGTCAGCCACTAAACAACGATTCACCAGATAACCCTTGTTTTTCAAGGATACCTCGTAAGCGTTTAAGCGCTTCCACCTGAATTTGACGCACCCGCTCCCGAGTCAAGCCAATTTCCTTGCCAACTTCTTCAAGTGTGCTTGTCTCATAGCCTCTTAATCCGAAACGGCGAGCAACAACCTCTCTTTGTTTTTCAGACAGCTCTCCCAACCAGCGATCAAGACTGTCATTCAAATCCAGGTCTTGCAATAACTGGGCAGGGTCTGACTCTTTCTCATCAGAAATTGTGTCCAGAATTGACTTATCGGAATCAGGACCCAAAGGAGTATCAACGGATGTTACACGCTCATTGAGACCCAGCATTCTTTTAACATCATCAACGGGTTTATCCAGAAGCTGAGCAATCTCTTCAGGGGTTGGATCATGATCCAGCTTTTGTGTGAGCTCCCTGGCTGCACGGAGATAGACATTAAGCTCTTTAACCACATGGATAGGAAGACGAATAGTCCGGGTCTGGTTCATAATAGCCCGTTCAATTGTTTGCCGTATCCACCAGGTCGCATAGGTCGAAAATCTGAAACCGCGTTCCGGATCAAATTTCTCAACCGCTCTGATCAACCCAAGGTTTCCTTCCTCAATAAGATCAAGGAGTGTCAATCCTCGATTCACATACCGTCTGGAAATTTTCACAACCAACCGCAGATTACTTTCAATCATACGGCGGCGCCCAGCTTCAACCCCTTGTCGGGCTAGCCTCGCATAATGAACTTCTTCCTCTGGAGTTAATAGTGGCGAAAACCCTATTTCATTCAGATAAAGTTGTGTTGCGTCTACAGACTTGTAAAAACCATCATCATCGCGTTTCCGGCCAACACCTGGTGCTCCTGCAACAGGAGATACACTGGCCTTTGGTCTAGCTTCTACAAAAGTCGGTTCTTCACAAACATCAACATCATCACTGCTTGCGTCAAAAGGTTGATCCTCTCCGTGGATCTTTTCCTCAGCATAACTGCTTAACTCTGAGTCATCCCTCTTCGGTGCCATAAGAGTCAGTCCTATCCGAAAGTCCCACTCTTTGCCGAGCAACCCGAAGCTGCATCGACACCCGTGAGATCCCTCTACTGCCGCTGCTTAATCTCATTCAGCGCTTCGGTAGATATCCCATAGGGTCGACCGGTTTGCCATTACGCCGAATCTCGAAGTGCAGCTTAGGCTCCGTCGTTCCTGTAGAACCTATTTCGGCTATCTTCTGGCCCGCTTTAACTGAGTTTCCTTCGCGCACGAATAATTCCCTATTGTGAGCATATGCACTCAGATAGCTACTATTATGTTTAAGTATTACCAGTTTGCCATAACCATTGAGTTCACTTCCCGCATAAACCACTTCCCCCGCAGCAGCCGCTTTTACAGAGTCCCCTAATTTGCCTCGGATATCAATACCCTTATTAATCCTCCCAGAGATAGAGAACGTTTCAATAACCGATCCAGGTACTGGCCATAACCAGCCAGAAACTTTGGTTTTTTTCGTAATATTTTTTGCAGATTTGGCTGTACTTTTTTTAACCGAATCTATTTTTTCTGCTTTTGATGAGGATTTGCTGGCCACAACAGGTGATCTACCAACCCGCCTTTTTAACCCTAAATCGATACGCTGTCCTGGATAGATTATGTAGGGATCACTGATACCATTAACCCGCGCTATTTCATTAAAATCCCTGTTATACTGCCATGCAATAGAATATAGGGACTCCCCCTTATTAACAATATGAAAGCCTTTTGTAACTTTTGGCCGTGATCGAAGTTCCTTGATTTGAACTTTCGCAGGATCATGACTGCAACCGACAACAGCAACATTCAAACACAACGCCATTATTATTTTAGAGCAAACGTTCAATTTAAAAAAAAATGATTTTCCGGCCATTAATGCCCCTTACACAACTTTAATTCAAAGCCTGTGAACGAATTTAAATATTTAAATCAATAATAAAAAAAAATAAATTGAATTCAAAAAAGTATAACAAAATTCGTATTTTACTCTATATTAGTAATGCTTCTTAAATGATCATCTGATGCAGGTAAAACAAGCATGGAATAGCAGGCTATGGATAGAAATAAGGACGTGGAGAGTCTGGCTTGAGCAGGCTTTCAAAGGAGAGCCCGCTTAATATGATAAATCCTCTACTCATTTGCCGCTGCTGTGCTTATAGCGAAAGTCGTTATAAGAACCAGCCATAAAGAAAGCTAGTATGCGCGTGTGGTTACCTGACAACCCCACTGAGCATGGGCACGAATCTGACCGGCTCAAGTGTTTTCTGCTTATATTGATTTCCCTCTCTAACAATCAATACCAAATCCTGAAAGCCTTTCTCCCCTACTGGAATCACCATTCTTCCGCCTGAAGGAGACAGCTGAGAAAGCAACTCAACAGGGATTTCAGTAGGAGCAGCCGTGACCATCACACCATCAAAAGGGCCGGCATGGGACCATCCTACACCGCCATCACTCAACTTTAACTGAGCATTGAAAATAGATAGCAACCTTAATCGACTTTTTGCTTTTTCCTGAAGCACCTGTATCCGCTCAACGGAATACACCCTTTTGACCAATTTAGCGAGAATAGCTGTTTGATAACCAGAGCCTGTTCCGATCTCCAGCACTTTATCCAGAGAACCCTTATCCAGCAAAGCCTCCGTCATTCTGGCCACAATATAAGGTTGTGACAACGTCTGGTTATGACCAATAGGCAGCGCTGTGTCTTCATAAGCCCTGTGAGCAAGCGCTTCATCAACAAAAATATGCCTTGGTACTGTTTTAATGGCATCTAAAACCTGGCTGGACTGTATCCCCTGGACCATCAGTCGCTGAATCAAGCGCTCCCTGGTTCGTAGAGAGGTCATTCCTATACCATTAATGTTCATAGCCCTCATAACTCAACCCCCAGCCAGCGTTCAACCTGCGACAACGTTCCATGATGAGTCTGGTCATACTGCAATGGAGTTATTGACACATAGTCATTAGCAATAGCGTGAAAATCAGTACCCTCTCCAGCATCCAGTTCTCGACCAACCGACGCAATCCAGTATGCAACCTTTCCTCTTGGGTCAGTTACCTTAACCGGAGGCTTGGGCCTTTCCCTGTGACCCAGTCGAGTCACTTTTATCCCCCGAATCTGATGAAAATCACATGCAGGTATATTCACATTCAAAATAGTCCCTTTTGGCACATTTAAATGATCAAGTTTTAAAAAAAGCTCCTTGATAACCTGGCCTGCAGTTTTCAGCGCCGACTCTCCTTTGCCGCAGAGTGATACAGCAACAGCACTTTTAGCCATAAACCGCCCTTCCAGAGCAGCCGCAACCGTCCCCGAGTAAATAACATCATCCCCCAGGTTTGCCCCCATATTTATCCCTGAAATAACACGCTCAGGAGGCACCTCAAGCAGTGAGTTAACTGCAAGATGGACACAGTCTGCAGGTGTTCCATTGACGCTAAAAAAGCCCGAATCATGCTCTGTCACTCGCAATGGACGATCCAGCGTAATAGAACTGCTCAGGCCAGAGCAATCTCGATCAGGTGCTACGACAACACACTTTACCAATGAACCAAGCTGACGGTGCAATTCTGCAAGGCCGGGGGCTGCAACTCCATCATCATTGGACAACAGTATTTTCATCACTCCCTCCCTTCCTCACAGACCAATAATTCCCTAAGCACAGCAGTTGCAAAGCAGCCTTTGGGCAAGCGGAAATTAATCACAAGGTCGCTAGGAGATAGCCAGTCCCAATACATATCGTCCGGTAACAGTCTCAAGGCCCTGCGCTCTTGCTGAAGACCCACATGCTCAAGCCCATCACACAATACTCTATATCGGCCACATACCATTTCTTCTAACTGTTTGGTTTCTGCTGTTGACAAAAGGCTACCACGCCCCCACAAGGGTCCCGTGGGTGTCACCTCCAGCTGAGCAATTCGTTCACTGAGTTTTACATTCAAATCATCAATAATCAGGGTATTATTATCCTGAAACCCAAATACATCGCCCACAAGCGGTTTATTCCAGTTTTTTTGTACGACTCGCTCACTTAATAACGCATTAAACAGCCAGGAACGGGCGGCAGACAAATACATCGAACGCTTATTTCGATGAATTTTTATACGCCCTTCGAATAGAGAAATAGCCTTATCCAAGTTGTTATAATCACGTCCAAAACGCTGATCACCAAAGTAGTTAGGCACGCCATTGCCAACTATAAGATCCAGCCTTCTATCAAGGTCAGCATGATCACATTGAATATTACGCAGCGTCACTCTAAACCGGTTTGATTTAAGCGCGCCCGTTCGCAGTTTGCGGCGATGCCTCGATTGTCTGATAATTTTTATCGTATCAGTATCAAACCCGCTCCAATCTGGATCAGATTTGCCCGGCAAAGAGATACAAAACCACTGACGTGTTACACCCTGCCGATCTTTTCTTCCTGCATAACTTACAGCTGAACGCTGCACACCAGCATAACGCGCTAGCCACCCCGCAACCCAGTCAGTATTCTCACCTATTTTCTCAACAAATAAAAACAAGTGCTCCCCTTCTCCATCAGGCTCAAAAGGCAGCTCCTCATCGACAATAAAATCTTCAGGGGCCGATTTAAAGCAACATCGCCCCAAAGGACCGCCCCAAGCAAGAGAAAAATCACGGAAAAAAGAAAAACTTGTCATAAGAATGGTAATGCTAACTTGGGTTAAAATAATATAAAGACCAGCCAATCAACATCAAAAGCCAGCCATAAAATAGAAGGATCAAGGTCTACTGACGCCTAGTGCTACCTACACCTCACGGACAATTGATCAATAGTTTTTGATAGACACTAAAACCAAAGATCAAGAAAACATCAACAAACATATTCAGCAATAAGAAAAAGAACCAGTAACCCCTATATACGACACACCTAGCTTAAAAATCATGCTGCCTTTTCAGAAAAGGTAAATAACCGACAATAGCACGAAGGCAATACTAGAAAGAAGCTATCTCAACCAAACGAATATTCACATAATAGATATATTATAAAGTGCCTGGAATTTTACTTTCTCAAAATGTTTCAGTTCTACTAGCCAAGTTAAGGGAAAGCCTCAAGAATAGAGTCAAACAATAACAGTATAGAGAGCTACGTCGCAAGAAAGAGCAAGGCTACAGCATGAACTGCAATCCCCTCCTTTCGCCCCGTATAACCAAGCTTCTCAGTAGTTGTTGCTTTAACATTGACCCCACTGCGCAAAACTCTAAGGTCTTCAGCAATATTTATACACATTGCGTTAATATGGGGAGCCATTTTTGGTGCTTGAGCGACAATAGTTGCATCAATATTGCCGGGTGTATAGCCATGCTCACTCAATAAGCTGACAACATGCCTTAGTAATTTCCGACTATCAATGCCTGCGTACCGTTCATCCGTATCGGGAAAATGTTGTCCAATATCACCCAGCCCTGCAGCACCGAGCAAAGCATCACAAATCGCATGAATGAGAACGTCGCCATCAGAGTGTGCAACCAACCCATTTGCATAAGGAATCCTTACACCACCTAATACAATATGATCACCATCACCAAAACGGTGAACATCAAAGCCATGACCAATACGCATCACATACTCTCAATCAATTTGGATTGCTGTTCTATATAGAGTGAAGCCAAAGCCAGATCCGGCCCACATGTCACTTTAATATTATCCGGATGACCTTCTACCATCATTGGCTTATGGCCAGAATACTCCATAGCACTGGCTTCATCAGTAACGGGTACCTTATCTTGAATTGCTTTATTCAATGCGCTAACCAACAACTCAAACCTAAACATCTGAGGTGTATACGCATGCCATAAAGCACTCCGCTCGACGGTTTCAACAATCAAATCATCAGTTTGCACCCTTTTCATGGTATCCCTAACCGGAAGCCCCAGTAGTCCTCCAACAGGGTGACCTGCCAAACACTTTACCAACCACTCAAGATCAGATTGCCTGACACAAGGTCTTGCTGCATCATGTACCATAATCCAGTCTGCAGCAGCAGCTAAAGGAGCCAAGGTTTTCAGGCCATTCACTACTGAGTGATATCGCTCCGTACCACCATCAGCCAATATCACCTTGTCATGTTTAAGCGCTGCAATGTTTGGAGCATACTCATCATCTGGGCTTAGTACTACTACGATTTTTTCCAGCATAGTAAAAGCTATCAAGCGTTCAAGAGTGTGCTCAATTAAGGTCTTCCCCCTGATTTCAAGATATTGCTTGGGAATATCAACATTCATCCGCTTCCCAACACCCGCCGCAGGCACAACCGCCCAGTACTTCGGCTCACTGTCATACTCAGAATTACTCATACCCAGAATTCCAGCTCAACTCGTTTATCCAGTTTATAAGGCTGCTACGCGATTATAGGCAAAAAGGTGTTTTTTGTAAGGAGGGTTATAACGCCAGTACTAAAATAGTAGCTAGTGTACCAAACAGCAGGTTAATGCTTGTACCTTCATTCGTAAATAAGATAAAAAGTCTCATCACGCTTGATCATACCCAGCTCCTGGCGAGCATTCTCTTCAATAATAAGAAGCCCTCGCTGTAGCTCAATAACCTCATTAGCCAACAGTTGATTACGCTGTTCCAGACGCCTGTTTTCATACTGCTGCCGATTTATTTTTTCCTTCATGGAAATAATTTCAGCGACACTTCCCTCCCCCAGCCACAATCTTGATTGGAGATAAACAAGTATAACCACTAACAAACCAAGAAATATTTTATACATTTACCTGACCCAATCATTCATCTCCACCAGATATACCCATTGGGTTTCAAGATACTATTGAGTGAGAGCAGACAACAATGCAGCACTTCAGATAATAATGGGTATAAGTTTGCTATAAAATAAGTAGTTAGGAGCAGTCTTAAAACTCTGCTTATTAATAGCATCATAACAAAGAAAGGGGCGTTAGCCCCTTTCTATAATTACGTTTTCTTTTATGTAAAAAGAAGAAACGTTATCCGCGCTTGAATTCAGCAATGCCACGGTATGGAGCATTAGCACCCAGCTCTTCTTCAATACGCAGCAGCTGGTTGTACTTGGATACACGGTCAGAGCGGCACAGGGAACCGGTCTTGATCTGACCAGCGCAGGTACCAACAGCCAGGTCAGCAATAGTAGCGTCTTCAGTTTCACCGGAACGGTGGGAAATCACTGCAGTGTAACCCGCATCCTTAGCCATCTTGATCGCTTCCAGAGTTTCAGTCAGGGAGCCAATCTGGTTGAATTTAATCAGGATAGAGTTCGCAATACCCTTATCAATACCTTCTTTCAGGATCTTGGTGTTGGTGACAAACAGGTCATCACCAACGATCTGGATCTTGTCACCCAGGATCTTGGTCTGGTAAGCAAAACCTTCCCAGTCAGACTCGTCCAGGCCATCTTCAATAGAGATGATTGGGAACTCTTCAGTCAGCTTGGCCAGGTAATCGGAGAATTCATTGGAGGAGAAGATCTTGCCTTCACCTTTCATGTTGTACTGTCCGTCAACATAAAATTCAGAAGCGGCACAGTCCATAGCCAGAGTCACCTCTTCACCCAGCTTGTAGCCGGCAGCAGCAACAGCTTCTTTGATAACAGCCAGTGCTTCAGCGTTGGATGCCAGGTTTGGCGCAAAGCCACCTTCATCACCCACAGCAGTGTTCAGGCCCTTGCCAGACAGTACTTTTTTCAGGGCGTGGAAGATTTCAGCACCCATACGCAGGGCTTCAGAGAACGTCTTGGCACCAACAGGCTGAACCATGAATTCCTGAATGTCGACATTATTGTCAGCGTGCTCACCACCATTCAGAATGTTCATCATTGGCACAGGCATAGTGAACTGACCAGAAGTGCCATTCAGATCAGCAATATGCTGGTACAGAGGAATATTTTTGTCTGCAGCAGCTGCTTTAGCGGTGGCCAGGGACACTGCCAGGATAGCATTAGCACCCAGCTTGGACTTGTTCTCAGTACCGTCCAGATCAATCATCTTCTGATCCAGACCACGCTGATCGGCAGCATCAAAACCGATCAGGGCGTCGCGGATGGAACCATTGATATTGGCAACAGCTTTCAGTACGCCCTTGCCCAGGTAACGGGATTTGTCGCCGTCACGGAGTTCCAGAGCCTCACGAGAACCGGTGGATGCGCCACTGGGTGCACAGGCGCGGCCTATGGCACCGGATTCCAGGATGACATCAGCTTCGACTGTGGGATTACCACGGGAGTCGAGGACTTCACGAGCCTTGATTTCCTTGATAGCGGTCATGTGTTACTCCGGGATAAAGAATTCGGAAACATCATTACAAAAATGAGGGGAGTGCCCGCAAAATTAATATGAAGCAATAACAAAACAACACCGGCAAATCACCATTGTACTGACTGTTATCGTCGGGTGCGGGAGCGGCAACTATACCACTGACAAACCTTGTGTCAAAGGGCTAACAACAGCCCTAAAACCGCTACAGCACTAGCGCTGAGCACGTTGTGACACTTTCTGTTATTCAATATAGAAAGGATGTTGTAAAACGCGAAACCTGTTTGAAAAACAGGCATATTGAAGCAAAAAATAGCTCCATGGGGCTTTTGGCAATTTCACCAATTGCCCCATATAACACCATTAAGTTTATTTCGTATCTATTGGAGTAAAAGATTTGACTAAATCATCCACCGCTTTCATCTGACTCAGAAAAGATTCAAGCATTGACAGACGCAAAGCTGAAGGTCCATCACACTTTGCATTTTCCGGATCAGGGTGCGCTTCCAGAAAGAGACCTGCCAAACCGACAGCCATTCCTGAACGAGCCAGTTCTGTTACTTGACGGCGACGCCCACCAGAGGCTGCTCCCATCGGGTCACGACATTGGAGCGAGTGAGTGACATCAAAAATTACGGGCATCCCCCCACTCACCTCCTTCATCGTGTGGAAACCGAGCATATCAACCACCAGGTTATCATACCCCATACAACTGCCACGCTCGCAAAGAATGATGTTTTCGTTACCACACTCACTGAATTTATCTACAATATTTCCCATTTGCGGAGGGCTTAAAAACTGGGGTTTTTTGATATTAATAACAGCCCCTGTTTTAGCCATCGCCTCGACCAGATCTGTCTGACGGGCCAGAAATGCTGGCAGCTGAATAACATCCACAACATCAGCCACTGGTTGACAGTGTGCAGGTTCATGGACATCAGTAATAACAGGAATACCAAAGGCGCTTTTGATTTCCTCGAAAATCTTTAACCCCTCTTCCAGCCCGGGTCCCCGGTAAGAGTGAATAGAGGAACGATTAGCCTTATCAAAAGAGGCTTTAAAAACATAGGGAATCCCCAGCTTTTCAGTCACTTTGACATAGCTCTCTGCAATTGCCAGAGCCATATCCCTGGACTCCAGCACATTCATACCGCCAAACAGTACAAATGGATTGTCATTGGCCAGTTGAATGTCACCAATGCGCACAGTTTTACTTGGTATCATTGTCAATCACACTTATTCTAGTTGCCTCTGGAACACCAGAAGAACACTCACACACCCCAGTCATTACCAACTGAAGTGCATGATTTATTTTGAAGGCTTCTGACTGTATTACTTACACTTAAGTGCTGCAGCAACATAAGCTGAAAACAGACCATGTCCATCACGAGGCGTAGACGTGAACTCAGGATGGAACTGGCATGCTACAAACCAAGGATGGTCTTCCACCTCTACAATTTCAACCAGGGAGTTATCCTCTGATCGGCCAGTGATTTTCAACCCTGCCTGTTCCAGCTTTTCAATATAGTTGTTATTCACTTCATAACGGTGGCGATGACGCTCGGAAACCACATGAGCATTATAGGCCAGCTGAGAACGAGAGCCTTCTGCAAGATTACATTTCTGAGCCCCAAGACGCATAGTCCCCCCCAGGTCGGAAGCCTCGGTACGTTGTTCCAGCTGACCTTCAGCATCAGTCCATTCAGTAATTAAGCCTACCACAGGGTGGCTGGCCTGCCGGTCAAACTCTGTACTATTAGCACCAGTAAGTCCGGCCATATTCCTGGCATATTCGATAACAGCTACCTGCATACCCAAACAGATTCCCAAAAAAGGAATTTTGTTTTCACGGGCATGACGGACAGCTTCAATCTTACCCTCTACACCACGATTACCAAAGCCGCCAGGCACAAGAATAGCATCTACGCCATCCAAACAACTGAGGCCCTGCTGCTCAATAGTTTCAGAGTCAATATAACGAATTTTAACCTTGGCCCGGTTTTTCAAGCCCGCATGCTTAACCGCCTCAATCAAAGACTTGTATGCATCCAGTAGCTCCATATATTTACCAACCATAGCGATGGTAACTTCCTGCTCAGGGTTCAACTCCCGCTCAAGCACATCATCCCATTCACTTAAATCAGCTTTTGGACAGTCCAGACCAAAGCGATCCACTACAATTTGATCAAGCGCCTGATCAGTCAGCATACGGGGAATACGGTAAATGGTATCCGCATCTTCCAAAGAGATAACAGCCCGCTCCTCAACATTGGTAAACAGAGAAATCTTACGACGGGCAGAGGCATCAATATGCTTTTCACTACGGCATACCAGAATATCTGGCTGTAAGCCGATAGAACGCAGCTCTTTTACAGAGTGCTGAGTCGGCTTGGTCTTGGTTTCCCCAGCCGTCTTGATATAAGGCACCAAGGTCAAGTGCATCAGCATAGCCCGCTGATAACCGAGCTCCACTTTCAGCTGACGAATAGCCTCAAGGAAGGGTTGGGATTCAATATCACCAACCGTTCCGCCAATTTCAACCAAAGCTATATCTGCATCGCCTGCACCTTGTACCACACGGCGCTTGATTTCGTCGGTGATATGAGGAATCACCTGTACTGTTCCGCCAAGGTAGTCTCCACGACGTTCCTTACGCAAAACATCCTGGTAGATTCGACCGGTGGTAAAGTTATTACCCTGCGTCATGGTCGTTCGAATGAAACGCTCATAATGACCCAGGTCGAGGTCAGTTTCTGCACCGTCTTCGGTAACAAACACTTCCCCATGTTGAAAGGGGCTCATGGTTCCCGGGTCAACATTAATATAGGGATCCAGCTTGAGCATTGTCACCTTTAGACCACGGGCCTCAAGAATAGCGGCCAGTGATGCAGACGCGATGCCTTTACCCAATGAAGAAACAACACCGCCTGTGACGAAAATATAACGCGTCATTAGTACCTACTGATATTTTTCCAATAATCTTTCATTTTCGCTGCCCAAAAGCACGAAAACCGGCCAATAAATAACAACCACGCGACCTGCAGAAGCTCTGCTCTTATGTTCACGGTTGTTTAGGAGAGTAAGAATTAAAAGGGACACTCAAGATGGGAGATCAGGATACCAAAATTGGGGCAAAACGTAAAACGGGCTAGCTTTAAACCTGTTAGAAATAAATTGCTTAACCATTAACCAAGTTATAACCAAAAATATGCAAAAGCCGAGTAAATGAAATGAACAGCTAGCAATTCAATAAAAAGCCGATTTTTGGCCTAACTTTACACCGACCAAACATTAACACCTACCCACATATTCATAAAATTAAGCAATACAACTCGTGACTAATCCTCCCCTCAACAATCACTATCTACATAAAATAATGGCTGACATATATCGCGTAGATTATTTTTTAAATAACTTGCATCCAGTAATTGATGTTACAGTAACATCGTCGCTTTTATAATTGTAAATCTAAAGTACTCCCGATATTACCAACAACAGTGAGTAACAAACGATGTATACAATAATGTCCAAAAAAATATTGATTACTGGCGGTGCGCAGGGGATGGGACGTCTCTTTGCTGAGAAGAGCATTCAAGAAGGCGCCCAGGTTATTTTGTGGGATATTAATGAAACCACACTACAGAAAACGGCGGAAGATTTACGGTCAAAAGGGGGTAAAGTATCAACCTATGTCGTTGATGTTTCTTCGGCCAATGCAATACATCAAGCAGCAGAACGAGTGCGTCAGGATATCGGTGATATTGATATTTTGTTCAACAATGCTGGTATCGTAGTGGGGAAAAACTTTATTGATCATACTGCTACGGATATAGAAAAAACACTCGCCATTAACACCTCTGGTCCGATGCATGTTACCAATGCCTTCCTCCATGGCATGATCAGAAATGGAGAAGCACGGATTATAAATATTGCTTCCGCTGCAGGCCTGTTACCTAACCCTAAAATGTCAGTTTATGCATCCAGTAAATGGGCTGTTATTGGCTGGTCAGAATCCCTGCGTCTGGAAATGGAGAAAGGTGGGCATGATGTGAAAGTCACCACAGTCACACCAAGCTATATTGATACCGGTATGTTTGACGGTGTTAAAGCACCACTGCTCGTACCAATTATCAAGCCAGAAAAAATGGTCGAGCTTGTTTGGGAGGGAATGAAAAAGGGTAAAGTCTATGTTCGAGCACCAAAAATTGTTGGCCTACTCCCCTTTTTCCGGGGCATCATGCCTGCCAGGGTCTTTGACTTTATTGGCGGTAAATTGATGCGAATTTACACCAGCATGGATAATTTTAAGGGCCATACCCCTACCAGAGAGCAGCCAGGTACTTAAAAACAGTCAACGTCTTAGCGCGCGGCAGTCTTAATCTGCCGCATAACCCAGACAGCGAGCATTTAACATTGCCAGGTAATATGATAACCACCTGGGGAGTCAGCCTGAAAGCCTTCACAAACCCACAATCCTGGAGCACCAATCATTTCATTGTTATAAAACAAAAAAGGGATTCGATCTCTCAACCAGGGAGGAACCCGGTATTCCTGCAGCCAACGCTTTAATGTTTTCCGTCCTGATCGCCCAGCAACTGCTACCCTCAACGAAGGATCAATATTATCGCGGCTTCGCAACTCAATAGCTCCACCTGACAACGTACGAATTGCTTTTGCATTTGCTTTACTTGAATAATCGAATCGCAAATACCCAATACCAGGCCCTGAAAAACTGACCTGTTCAGGCAACGTCCAATAAATACCAGTAAATGGTTTTATTTCAGGCATAGGCTTGGATGCCACTAACAACTGCTGATATCGCCGAAGCTCGCACCCCGGCCAAATCAGCAAGGGTTCTGCATCAACCC
Source organism: Endozoicomonadaceae bacterium (assembly GCA_965224475.1). Classification (GTDB taxonomy): domain Bacteria; phylum Pseudomonadota; class Gammaproteobacteria; order Pseudomonadales; family Endozoicomonadaceae; genus Endonucleibacter. The sequence goes on from CBDCZK010000019.1 coordinate 301,671, forward strand.
TTGCATTAATGACTTCAGCAAAAACCCTATCCAACATATCGCGTCCCGGCACTGACAATCCCTGATTTTTAAGCCAAATACGAATAATTTGTTTCTGAGTAGCTTGATGAAACTTTTCCAGTTTTACTGAATCAAGTAAGGGTTTATCCCCCAGCAACCACTCTCGACGTATCTCTGTAATTGACTGAGCCAGTTCAGAAACAGCGTGATCCTGCTGCATATTTATCTCTGCCAATTCATCAGCTAATGAAGCAAGCCTTATAGCCGCACCTGGCCAGCGCTGTTCAACAGCAGGCAATAATGACTGACGAATATAGTTACGAGAAAAACGCTGGTCCTGATTTGATTCATCCTCAATATGATTCAGTCCATGTATTTTTGCATAACATTCTATCTGCTCCCTGGAAATAGAGAGCATTGGCCGAACCAACACGGATTTCCCTATAGAACGAGTTAGAGGAATGCCTGATAAGCCTGTCACTCCCGTGCCCCTGAAAAGACGAAACAACAACGTTTCAGCCTGATCATTTTGGTGATGACCCTGAACGAGACAATCCCCCCCCCCCAGTACACGCTCAAATACCTGATAGCGAGCAGAACGAGCAGCCTGCTCCAGTCCTTCGCCCAAGGTGTTTGAAACTTGTACACTTTCTACCACCAAAGGTACCAACCACTGATCGCAAATTTGTTGACAATGATTGACCCATTTTTGGGCATTCGGGCTTAACCCATGATTAACATGGATAGCTTTCAGGCATGAGAACTGCCCGGCATTTCTTAATGAAACCAAGCTATGCAGAAGCACTGTTGAATCAATTCCGCCACTAAAAGCAACGACCAAAGAGCGGTTTAACCAGGGGGTGATATTTTGTAACAGAGAATCAGTAAGAGAGGTCATATAACTTCAGTTTTTACACACCACTTAAAGCCGCTCGTTGTTATTAAAAACAAGCCAGAAAATTAAAGGCTAATCGTCGATTCAGCTTGCATCATATCAGGACAAAGAGCCGTACTCTCTGATCTTGTTATAACGTCGCTCAAGCAGGGTATCCGTATCCATTGTTGAGAGAATATCCAGTTCTTCCACCAACACGGATTTAAGACTGGATGCTGCCTCTTCAATATTACGATGCGCACCACCTAATGGTTCTTTGACCAAACGATCGACCAAACCAAGCTCCTTAAGACGCTCAGCAGTTACCCCCATCGCTTCTGCCGCAGTAGAGGCATACTCTGCTTTCTTCCATAAAATGGAAGCACAGCCTTCAGGAGAAATAACCGAATAAGTAGAGTATCCCATCATCACCAGCTGGTCACAGACACCTATTGCTAACGCCCCACCAGAACCACCTTCGCCAATAACAGTTGAAATAACAGGTGTTTTCAACCGTGACATCACCGCCAAATTCCAGGCAATGGCCTCACTTTGCCCACGCTCTTCTGCGCCTATCCCCGGATAAGCGCCCGGAGTATCAATAAAGGTAAAAATTGGCATTTTAAAACGCTCAGCCATTTCCATCAGCCGGCAGGCTTTGCGATAACCTTCCGGTTTCGGCATCCCAAAATTACGCTTGACTTTATCCGCTACTTCCCTTCCTTTCTGGTGTCCTATAATCATAACCGGCTTGCCATCCAAACGGGCCATCCCACCAACAATGGACGGGTCATCCGCAAAATGCCGGTCACCATGAAGCTCATCAAACTCAGTAAAGATATGTTTGACATAATCCAGGGTATAGGGTCGTCGCGGATGACGGGCCAGCTGTGCTACCTGCCAGGCGGATAGATTTGAGAAAATCGACTCAGTCAGGCTTCTGCATTTCCCCTGAAGGGTGCTGATCTCCTCCGAAATATTGAGCTCTGCATCACTACTGACCAGGCGCAGCTCTTCGATTTTTGCTTCAAGTTCAGCAATAGGCTGTTCAAAATCCAGATAATTCGGGTTCATAGAGTCCACTTACTCCGGTCGTCAGGAGCTTCGACCGCGCGTTGGCCTGCCAGTTCAAAACGGCTAGAGCCTCGGTGTATGGAGCCATATTCTCTGCCGCAGGTTTTACCCTAGGCAATGAAAGGGCATATTTAATGATAAAATACGCAAAAAATACGAAAACAGCACCGTAATGTCGAGTAAAAAAGGGTAATGAATGGTAAAACAGCTAAAAAAATAACTTAAAAAAGCAAAATAAGATATTACTATTTTTTTCGTTTAGGAGCTGGCTTGGTCAGGTATATTATTCTCTTGCCATTTAAACCCTATATCGTCTGAACTTGTACCTCCGCTTCCCCCTCCCCCAGTAAGGATGACTTTTTACGCTGTGAGCCACTTACTTTTATCTTATTTTGTTGCTCTGATTTCCTGTGTGTTTTATCCAGTATTGGAGCAGTCACTCTTTGACTTGATTGGGAAACACAAACAGCCTCACTGGTTGCAGTATTATCTGCTTCTCGCGCTTGCATAGCCCTTTCAGAACCAAACTTTACCGATAGATAAAGCCTTAAAACTGCATGCCTAGGAAACTTTTTATACAGTTTTGTTTTCAAAGTATCATACGTAGACCTCATGCAATTTCTACTATCTACCCACTTTTCAGGCCGTTCTATACCTGCATAACGAAAAACCGACGTAATATCATCTTCAGATGGCCAAGAATACCTCCAGCTATTTATTTCTTTATCCATAGATCCTCCTATGTCGCAAAGGAATTTCTTTTCAAGAATAAACTTTGTGGCGCTGGAAAATGGCTTGTCTGGTTTGTCACATTGACCAGCTTGAAAGTAGCTATTCAAACGATTGACTAAATCATACAAATCTGAACTCTGTTGTTTTGCCTGTTCTAAAAAACCCGCAACTGGGCGAACATTAACCCAATTAAATGTATAGCCGGTTTGATCCACTCAATCATCTAATTTCCAGACATTAAATTTAATTGCTATAAAATCCAATAGCCAATCAGCTGCAGTATTGAAGTATTCAGCTTCATCTATATACCCACCACTATTTTGGAACGTAGGACCAGTACCCGAACCCTCAGATACATTCTCTCCATTTCCGGAAAAGCCTATCGATGCATATAATAATGCTAAAATTACAGCATTTTTCTTCCGAATAACAAGCATAAATAGAAGCAACACTTAAAACACTGATTTATAAACAGTGCTCTTAAAATAATATTATACGAATGAAATAACATAATCACTTACCATAAAACACAGCCCCATACGTCATGCTGCAGACTCTTAGTATAATGTGTTACACCTGTAAAAAATTATATTTATCATAAGTAGTCACTCAAACGAAATCAGATATTCTTGACCAAATAGATCAAATACACGTTTGACCTCTTGCTCAAATTCCTTGAAGTTCATTATTGCCAGTAAGTTCAGCCATTCATATTTCACTTTTCTCCACAATATTTCTATCAGGTTTAGCTCAGGTGAATAGGTTGGTAAAAAACAGACTAAAAGCTTTTTCTCAATCGCCCAGTCTATTACTCTTTCTCTGAAAAGTTTGCTGGTATGAATGCTGGCATTATCCACCATGACGATGGTATAGCGATCATTAGAACTGTACTTGGGATCTTCCATCCTGGTGGCAAAATCATCAAAGACACTGATAACCGTTTCGCTGTTAACACAACCTGTTACTGGGTAGTAGAAAAGGTCATTGGCACGATTCATAAACCCCAGCACATTGATACGCTTGCTTTTTACAGAGGGTATTTCTAGCTGTGAGCCTTTTTCTTGCCAGCCGTAGGGGACACAAGGCTCTTGGCTAAAACCAGATTCATCAAAGTAAAACAGATTGACAAGCCCTTTATCCTCAGCATTTTGAGCCTCTTTCAAGGCAGACTGGCAACACCTGAACTGCTCCTCGTTGCGCTTATGACTGCAAGCCTTACGAAACCGCTTATAAACAAGTCCCAGCTTTTTTTAAAAGTCTCGACAAAGTTTGTTTTGAGGCAGTCTTCCCGGTTTCCTCTGCAATCTTTGTTTGAACATAAGCCAGCCTGCGAGGTTCCTCGGAGACAATCTCTCTAATGCGTTGTGCTTCCTGGTCAGTATAGATAGGTGGTTTACCACCCTCATGTTTTTTGTACAGACCGCGAAGGCCATAATCATCCCAGGCATCAATCCAGTCAGATACTGTCTGATATCGAACTTCAAATATTGCAGCAATCTCGCTCATAGAATAACCACGTATACTGAGTAAAACAGCATGAGCCCTTTCCCTTAGGTAAGGATATGGCCCGTGCCGGAGAGCTTCTCTCAATGTTTTTATGACTGCGACATCGGTTACTGGATCAACAGTTTTCATCGTGACAACAGCGAGATTAATGGTGTTTGGCAATGAGTATAACCAAATTGGAATGGAGATGTTTTTTATAAATACGGACGTACAGTTATTTTTATCTGTTAGCAGTTGCGTGACTACTTATAAGCAAATTAGATTTACAAAAAAGTCAAGATAATATCAAACACTGCAATTATAAAACTAGCTTCTCATTAATAACTATTAGCTACTAATCTACTATCTAACAAATATTAATCTTGCTATCCACAACACTAAAAGACATTTAAACCAGTTTAATTTTTTGGCTCTTCAGGGATAACTGTGGGTAAAAATGAGTGATTTTGGAGTAAATGCACCAGCAGCCAACTTTTGATAGTTTTTTGTTGAAGGACAGAAAAACAACAAAAGCGACCGCTGATGCTGATTAAAACTATCCTCAATAAAGTCCACAAACTCAAGTCATTTGTTTATCAAGAGGTAAAGCTGGCCCACTATCAAGGTGCTGAGGTATTCAATGTCACTATCGTTCCGCGTCAGAATGGTCATGCGCTGTGCTCAGGTTGCCAAAAACCAGCGGCTGGCTACGACCACCTGAAAGAGCGTCGTTTTGAGTTTATCCCATTATGGGGTATTAGAGTCTTCCTTCTCTACAGAATGCGCCGGGTTAACTGTAAGACTTGCGGTGTGAAGGTTGAACAGGTTCCATGGGCAGAAGGTAAAAAGGAACTCACCACAGCCTATATGCAGTTTTTGGCATTTTGGGCCAGAAAGCTTTCTTGGAAAGAAGTGGCTTTTACTTTTCATACATCATGGGAAAAAGTATTTCAGGCGGTTGAGTATGTGGTTAAGTGGGGTAAGGCTCATCGGTCCATGGATAACATAAAGGCGATTGGCGTCGATGAGGTCGCTTATCAAATTGGTCATAAATACCTGACAGTGATTTACCAGATTGACCGGGGACTGACCCGGCTATTATGGGTTGGAGAAGACCGCACTGAAGTGACTATTCGCCGTTTCTTTCTGTTCTTTGGCTCAGAAAGAAACCAGCGGCTGGAGTATGTTTGCTCTGACATGTGGAAGCCGTACCTGAAAGCCATTGCAGAGTTTGCCAGCCAAGCGTTGCACATACTTGATCGTTTTCACATTGTCGCCATGTTGAATAAAGCGATTGATGAAGTCAGGGCCTCTGAACACAAGCAGCTTCAGGCTGATGGTTATGAACCAGTACTGAAAAAGGCCCGTTGGTGTTTGCTCAAACGTAAGGAGAACCTGACGGAAAAAGAAGAGATAAAGCTGAGTACGGTTTTGCAATACAACTTGAAGAGTGTTCGGGCTTATCTGCTCAAAGAAGAGTTTCAGACGTTCTGGGAATACGTTTCTCCCTTCTGGGCAGGGAAATATCTGGATCGTTGGTGTACAAGAGTGATGCGGTCAAAAATAGAACCCTTGAAGAAAGTAGCCAAAACGGTTCGACGGCACCAGCCCTTAATCTTGAACTGGTTTAAGGCAAAAAAGGCTTATTCTAGCGGAATCGTCGAAGGCTTAAACACCAAGGTAAAAGTGACTACGAGAAAAGCTTACGGTTTTAGAACCTACAAGTGCGCGGAAATAGCTTTATATCACGCACTGGGTAAGCTACCTGAGCCGCAAATGACCCACAGATTTTACTGACGAGGCAATTTTTTATAACAATCCAAAAGAATATATTAACCAAAAAAAGAAAGCAGTTATTTCATAATCCTTTCCGGACTCTATTGATATTTTTATAATAAAAGATCAAAACTATTAGAACTGTAGCAAACTACAAGCACCTAGAAAAACCAGTTTGTATAGCAGACAAATTCAAACTAAATAAAATATACACAATAATCTCCTATTTAAACACTTTAAATAACTCCTAGAAACACATCGACCTCACTCTGCCAAGTATATTGGCTATACAAAAAACCTTGTACCGACCCTCAATCACCCATTCACTAGTATACCTAACTCAACAGAAATTACAGTACAGCTCTTAATTGATGATTTTCTCAGTACATTATGCCAATAATAGTCAAAGCCAAACATAGTATTATCTCGTCACCATAAACCGAATTAGTACTATTTTACCAACTAGTCTAGTGGTAAAATGCGGATGCTCTCAAAGGAGATCCCATGACCCCAGAAACAGATAACTCCGCACTGACTCCTGCTCCTCTATGGCGACGTATTGCAGCCATTGTTTACGACACTTTTCTGGTTATCGCCCTGTTGGTTCTTGTGGGATTTATAAATTTGGGCATTCAAATGGCCATTTTTGGGGAAGACCAGCTCCGACAAATGACTAAACAAGGGGTGACCCTGGACGGCCCCCTATTTTATATGGCCATACTGCTAACAATCTTTGGTTTCTTTAGTGTCTGCTGGACAAAAAAAGGACAAACACTCGGTATGCAAGCCTGGCGGATCTGTATAGTCAGTGATAATGGACACCCTATAAGCCTTATCCAAGCTTTACAACGGTTTTTAGTTGCAATCCCCTCGCTATGTCTTGCATTCGCAGGTTTAATTTGGATAAAAGTCGACCCTCAGCAAAAAAGCTGGCAGGATAAAGCATCCTGCTCAAGAACAGTTTTACTACAAAAACACGTGTAAAACAGACTCCAATTGATATCGCTAACATAATTTCACGCTAGAAAACGTCCAAGATGGCTAGGCATATTTTTCACGCCATGCTCTTTCATAAGTGCAATAAAGCCGCCCTTATAAAGAAATAAGCAACAGAGCCAAACCTATAAATAGCTCCTTTATTTTGACTACATTATTCCAAAAAACCACAAAACGCATAAGTAAAATACAAAATACGTATTAGTAAATCTACCTACACAAACTAAAATTACCGCTATATTGCTTCGCTAGTTTAATTTTGAGATACGAAGCAACGACAATACAAGTAGAAAATCAAAACCAGTTACTTATCGAAACCTTCAGGAAATGACTCATGAATATACTGTTGATTCAGCAAGTACTAAATCTGCTGAAACGAACTCTCAGAGCACTACCTTCAACAGAAGCCGCACTCTCTCCAATCAAAGCTTATTGCCCAGATGGTAAACCCAAGTATCAACAGGATAGAAGAACCCAAAGGTAGTAATACAGCCAAGTAGACGAGTTCCACTACACAAAATAACCTAAACACAGTAATCCCAACATCTCTACTTCAATAGAGATGTTGGGATATAAGCTAAGAGCAAAGTCGTAGCCGTAGTTACAACAAACCCCTTCGATATGGCAGGGAGCTTCAACGCAGGATTTTCATTCAAATACTCAAAGCAATAGGGTTATTGATTAGAAGCCTGTCATCACAATTGATAATTAAAGACTTACCTTTTTCACCCCACTCGATATAACAAATATGCACCTATCATTGTGCATAGCAAAATAGGAAACAGTACAGCTAAAATCGGCGGGAAACCAAACACTAAACTGGAAGGGCCTAGCAGGCTTTGAATAATCATAAAAACAACACCTGTGATAGCACCGGCAAAAATTCTAAGCCCCATGCTGACCGAACGTAATGGGCCAAAAACAAAGGAAATACCAATAAGGACCAATGCAAAGATAGAGAATGGCTGCAGTATTTTTATCCAAAATGCCAGGTCATACTCACCTGTATCCAACCCTTGATCCGAAAGATAATTAATGTAGGCACTCAATCCTGATATAGATAACCCTTCAGGTTTAACAACAACCACTTTTAGTAACGTTGTCGTTAGACTGGTATTCCAAGATTCAGTAGTTGAGTACTCAGTAATAAACTGCTGACCATCAAACCGGCTGCGTTTTACATTTTCCAACAGCCAGTGATCCCCTTGAAAGATAGCCCGCTTGGCAAAAAAAGACTCTTCTAATAGCCTGTCATTATCAAATTTATAAACACTAACACCATAGAGAACACCATTAGGCTCAACCGCATTAAAATACATATATTGATTACCTTCCCTGTGCCAAAATCCCTCGCCTGAATAGACCCCCTGTGACGAACGGGCAATAGTACGCCGAGTCTCAGCCACCTGTTCTGAAAAAGGTGCTATATATTCACCCAGCAAGACCCCTATCAGAATCATAACCAAAGCAGGTTTCATTGCAGACCATACCATCCGCCAGAGGGATACCCCCGCAGCCCGCATAACCACCAACTCACTGTTTGAAGCCATACTGCCAAGGCCAATCAGGCACCCAATTAAAGCGGAAGGAGGAATAAAACCGTAAATCTTTTTGGGAATCAGGAGCAATGTGTAGATAAAGACATCCCAAACCTGATACTGCGCTCTCATATCATCAAGCTGCGCCAAAAAGGCAAAGAGCGATTCCAGGGCCACTAAAACCAGCAATACAACAACCATCGCTGCCAGTACATTTCTGGCAATATAGAGATCCAGTTTACGCACCAGCAGCTCTCCTACGAGCAAGTCCTAATTTGAAGGGTTCATAACTATAAAGCATGATGGCCAAGACAAAAAAACTACCATGAACCCACCACATTCCAAGACTTGGTGATAAACGACCATCATCAATGGCACCACGACAACTGATCAGCAACATAATATAAAAAAGATAAAGAAGAATAGCGGGTAGAAGTTTGACAAAACGCCCTTGCCTAGGGTTTACCCTTGCCAGGGGGATAGCTAACAGCACAATAATGGGTATCAACAATGGCAAGGATATCCTCCATTGTAGCTCTGCAATATGCCCTCTTTGATCTGAACCCATCAGCTTTAATGTAGGAAGTGCCTGTTCTTTGCTAATTTCCTCCTTTACCGGATTTTCCTGCATCTGTATGCCATAACTTTTATATTCAATTGTTCTGGTTTCCGGCTCACCTGGCGTCAGGTCATAACGATACCCATCATGCAAAATCAAATAACGCCCCCCTTCTTCACGGTTGGTTAACTTTGCATGATCAGCCAGCACTAATGTCATTTCACCGCTGCGGCCTTTTTCATTATTTCGGTGAGCAATAAACACATGCTCCATCTTTTGTCGGTCATCACTCAATGTCTCTGAATAGGTAGCCCTTGCCCCCCCATCAATCATTTGAAACCGGCCGGGTACCATCGTATCAAACTCTGTCAAACTATCCTGTGTCGTCAGAATTGACTCAACTTTTTCGATACCAAGCGGTGCAATATAAAGGCTCAACACACCCACAATAGCCATTAGCCCTACTGCCGGAATCATGGTCATTCCCAGAAGCTGATTTTGGCTTATACCACATGCACCCAGCACACTCATTTCATTATCAATATACAGCCGACCATAAGACAGGATAATGCCAAGGAATAAACCAAGGGGCAGTATCATCACCAGGAACTCTGGCATCCTGAAGCCCATTATTGCAAAAAGAAAATCGGCTTTAAGCGTGCCACTAGCAGCCTGGGACAGGTAACTAACAAACCGGCCACTCATAATAATAAGCAGCACAATAAACGAGACCGCAAGCATAACCTGCAGAATCTGCCTTGAAAGGTATTTAAAAATGATTAGGGGCATGCCAAAACGCCATCAGAAAGCAAAAGTCAAAGTACTCTTCAGATTGTCAGGATGTGATAGCCCAATCAAGCCTTCTTTTCAGTGGCTTTTATCGTTAAATAAGTAAATAAAACAATAAAAGCTGTGTAAAACCATTCACATCCTCGCCATGCTCTGGTGAAATAGCGGGCTTAACGTAATCTGTTACCACTATTATCTATTAATCCGGACAAGTTGTCCTCCTGGAGCAATCATGGAATTTGTTGTCAAAAGTGGCGCAGCCGAAAAACAGAAAACGGCTTGCCTGATTGTTGGTGTCCAGAAAAAATCTCAACTCCCTGCTGCAAAGTCAATTGATACACTTAGCAACGGCTATCTGGCCAATGTCATCAAACAGGGTGACCTGCAGTTCAAGCCTGGTCAGGCGCTACTGCTTCATCATGTTCCCGAAGCACTTTGCGAAAGGCTGTTAATGGTTGCCGTCGGGGAAGAAAAAAAACCGCTGTCAGACAGTGACTACCAAAAAGCCGCCAACGCAATCATAACAAAGCTTAAATCAACAGGGGCAAAGGAAGCCGTCATCGCTATTGATGATTTTAATGTTGTAGATAGAGACCTGTCCTGGACTGTAAGGCAACTGGTCGAAGTTATTGAGCATAACCTGTACAGCTTTGATGAGTTCAAAAGCAAAAAAGCCGACAGCCAAGCATCCAGCCTTAAGAAAATAACGCTCCTGACCGATCGCAAAACAGCTAACAGTGCGAAAGAAGGCATCTCACAGGGTAAGGCAATTGCAAAAGGAAGAAATGTAGCAAGAACCCTGGGTAATCTTCCCGGCAATATCTGCCACCCCTCTTATCTAGCAGAAGAAGCCAAAACGCTTGCCAAGACCCATGCGAAACTCACCACCAAAGTACTGGGTGAAAAACAGATGCATGATCTGGGCATGCACTCATTGTTATCTGTCAGTGCTGGCTCCGCTCAGGAAGCCAAACTGATCATGATGGAATTCAAAAATGGCAAAAAAGGAGCCAAGCCATTAGTTTTACTGGGTAAAGGTATTACATTTGACACTGGTGGAATATCATTAAAGCCTGGTGCAGGCATGGATGAAATGAAATTTGACATGTGTGGTGCTGCCAGTATTTTCGGCGTAATGAATGCCATCGTCGAAATGGATTTACCACTGAATGTTATCGGTATGGTAGCCGCTGCTGAGAATATGCCGGGCAGCAAAGCATCCCGACCCGGTGATATTGTCAAATCCATGTCCGGAAAAACTATCGAAATTCTAAACACCGATGCAGAAGGCCGCCTGGTTCTGTGCGATGCCTTGACATACGCTGAACGTTACAAGCCTGAAGCCGTGATAGATGTCGCTACTCTGACCGGAGCCTGTGTTATTGCATTAGGCCACCACACTACAGGTGTTCTTAGTAATAATGATGAGCTAGCTACAGAACTGCTGGATGCTTCCAAACAGTCAGCAGATAAAGCCTGGCAGCTACCAATAGGCGAAGAGTACCAGCAGCAGTTGGATAGCAACTTCGCAGATATGGCGAATATTGGTGGGCGCCCTGCCGGTACGATTACTGCAGCCTGCTTCTTGTCACGCTTTACCGAAAGCTACCCTTGGGCACACCTTGATATTGCCGGAACAGCCTGGACATCTGGCAAAAATAAAGGTGCATCTGGGCGGCCTGTACCCATGCTGGTACAGTACCTGCTGAATAAACTGGCTTAAACAGTCTCCCCTTTGGGCAGGCGTATTGTTTTAGAGCATTTGCCTGCCTGAAGCTATTTGTTATTACTGACAACACAGTTTGTGTTACCATCCTGAACATGCCTAGAGTCACATTTTATCTGCTTTCTTCTGGCCATATGACGGCCGAACAATTCGCTTGCCGTCTTACCGATAAGGCGTGGCAAAGTGGGTTTTCCGTGCATATTCACACCGCTGACCAGAAAACCTGCCAGACGATGGACCAGTTACTCTGGAACTGGCGTGAAGACAGTTTTCTTCCCCATGAAATTAGCAATACTGAAAATCAGTCAAAAGCCCCTATTACAATTGGCCATGAACCCCCAGGAAAAGAAGCTGTTGAACTGCTAATCAATCTGGCACCTGAACCGCCCGAGTTCTACGCTCAATTCCAGCGGGTCTGTGAAATTGTAGTTAATCATGGTACAGAAACCGTTGAAGCCTCTCGAAACAAATTTCGTAAATACAGGGAAGCTGGTATTGAACCTGAAACCCACAAAATTACTGAACCCACTTAATAATCACTGCCAACCAACACACTTATCCTAAGCCACCGTATCATTTCCAGAGCCTTAGCCATTCGCCTTGCATTAAGTGTATAATGGCCGGTTTACTTATCCCCTATCCACAAGACTTCTGGAATTATGGAAAAGACGTTCAACCCCCACTCCATCGAACGCGCCCGGTATCAGACCTGGGAAGAAAAAGGCTATTTTGCCCCTTCCGGTGAAGGTTCTTCCTACACCATTATGATTCCGCCTCCCAATGTCACCGGCAGCTTGCATATGGGCCACGCCTTTCAGGACTCCATTATGGATGCCCTGATTCGCTACCAGCGGATGAAAGGCAAGAACACCCTGTGGCAGGTGGGCACCGACCATGCCGGTATTGCCACCCAAATGGTGGTTGAACGTAAACTGGCGGTAGAAGAAAACAAATCCCGCCACGACCTGGGCCGGGAAAAATTTCTGGAAAAGGTCTGGGAATGGAAAGAGGAATCCGGTGATAACATCACCCGCCAGCTGCGTCGTCTTGGTGCTTCTGTTGACTGGGATCATGAACGTTTCACCATGGATGAGGGCTTCTATAAGGCCGTTCAGGAAATATTTGTCAGACTATATGAAGACGACCTGATTTATCGCGGCAAGCGTCTGGTCAACTGGGACCCTAAACTGCATACAGCCATCTCCGACCTGGAAGTAGAAAATAAAGACGTTAAGGGTCATATGTGGCACCTGCGCTACCCTCTGGCAGATGGCGAAAAAACAGCGGAAGGCAAAGACTATATTGTTGTCGCCACTACCCGTCCGGAAACCATGCTGGGCGACACCGGTGTTGCTGTTAACCCGGAAGATCCCCGATACCAGGCCCTGATTGGCAAAGAGATTATTCTACCTCTGGTAAACCGTCGAATTCCTATCGTTGCTGATGAACATGCAGATATGGAAAAGGGTACCGGCTGTGTAAAAATCACTCCTGCCCACGACTTTAACGATAATGAAGTGGGCAAACGCTGCGGCCTGCCCATGATCAATGTGATGACTCTGAATGGGGATATCTGCAACCAGGGCCAGGCATTTAATATGGATGGCACGGCAAATAACAGCGTTGATACCGCCATTCCAGAAAAATATCACGGCCTGGAGCGCTTTGCCGCCCGTAAACAGATTGTTGCCGATTTTGAAGCTGCCGGCCTACTCGAAGAGATAAAGGATCACGACCTGACAGTGCCTTACGGTGATCGCTCAGGGGTTGTTATTGAACCTCTACTGACTGACCAATGGTTTGTCCGTGCCAAGCTTCTGGCTGAACCGGCACTGGAAGCGGTTGAAGACGGCCGTATTAAATTCGTACCACAACAATACGAAAACATGTACTACTCCTGGATGCGGGATATCCAGGACTGGTGTATTTCCCGTCAACTCTGGTGGGGCCACCGCATTCCTGCCTGGTACGATGTTGAAGGCAATGTCTATGTCGGCCGCAATGAAGAAGAAGTACGTGCCAAGCATAATTTGGCCAGTGACATTGAATTGAAGCAGGATGATGATGTTCTGGATACCTGGTTCTCTTCTGCGCTCTGGACTTTCGGCACGCTGGGTTGGCCAGAAGCCACCGAACGCCTGAAAACGTTCCATCCTACCGATGTGCTGGTTACTGGCTTTGATATCATCTTCTTCTGGGTAGCCCGGATGATTATGATGACCATGCATTTCATGAAAGATGAAGATGGTCAGCCCCAGGTACCGTTCAAACATGTCTATGTTACCGGCCTGATTCGTGATGAACAGGGCCAGAAAATGTCCAAGTCCAAGGGTAATGTTCTTGACCCGCTGGATATGATTGATGGTATTGATCTGGAAAGCCTGGTCACCAAGCGGACCGGTAATATGATGCAGCCCCAGCTGGCCGCCAAAATTGAAAAGAACACCCGCAAGGCCTTCCCTGAAGGTATTACCGCCCATGGCACCGACGCCCTGCGTTATACCCTTTACTCTCTGGCATCCACAGGCCGTGATATCAACTGGGATATGAAGCGCCTGGAAGGTTACCGCAATTTCTGTAACAAAATCTGGAATGCCGGTAACTATGTACTGATGAACACCCAGGGTCAGGACTGTGGCCAAAACGGCGGTGAAATTGAGTTAACATTGGCTGATCGCTGGATTCTTTCCAAACTGCAACGTACCGCAGCTCAGATTGAAAAGAACATGAGCGAATTCCGACTCGACCATGCTTCCCAGAATCTGTATGACTTTATCTGGAATGAATACTGCGCCTGGTATCTGGAATTGTCCAAGCCAGTACTTTGGGATGAAAACGCACCCGGAGCCCGCAAACGGGGCACCCGACAGACGCTGGTTCGGGTTCTGGAAAGCATTATGCGCCTGACACATCCTTTTATGCCTTATATCACTGAAGAGATCTGGCATAATATCAAGGAGCTGGCCGGTGTTGAAGGTGAAACCCTGATGCTGCAAGCATTCCCCCAAGCAAACCAGAACCAAGTGGACGAACAGGCTGAACAGGATATCGAATGGCTGAAAGGCTTTATTGTCGGCATTCGTAATATCCGTGGTGAACTGAACATTGGCCCGGCCAAACAATTGGACGTCATCCTGCGCAACACATCTAAAGACGACCAAAGCCGTCTGGAACAGAACAGCACCTTCCTGATGTCACTGGCAAAGCTAAGCAGCATTAAAGTGCTGACTCAAGGTGAAGAAGCCCCTATGTCAACTACTCAGCTGGTTGGCGATATGGAAGTACTGGTCCCCATGGCGGGCCTGGTCGACAAAGAGGCTGAGATTAAGCGATTGAACAAGGAAATTGAAAAGCTGGTCAAAGAAGTTAAGCGTTTTGAAGGAAAGCTTAATAATGAGCGGTTTATTAGTAAGGCACCTGTGGAAGTGGTCGAGAAGGAGAAGTCTAAACTTGAGGAGGCTAAATTAGCAAAAACCACTTTGACGACTCAGCTAGAAAAAATGCAGGCATTATAGTCGTTGAAAGACGTATATATAAAGGGCTGAAATACTTCAGCCCTTATGATAAAAAAATATATTACATAAAAGATATTTATATATAATTGATATTGTTCTGGATTGTAAGTCAAACATCGTAGACTACGAAACGTTAGAAATTTAGAACTTTGTATATAACATAAGTTTACCAAATTATCAGGAAATCTGATTAAAGGACGGATAGTAAAAACTTTAAAACTCAGTACATAGATATGACATTTTTTGAAGACATTTCCCCTGCTAACTTTATGCACTTTGAATACAGCAAAACATAAAAGGCTCCATAATAGCTTTAAGAGTGTTCATGAAATATTCAAAATCAAAATGATATTATTGTTTTTAAAATAATAGAAAGCTAGTATAGAGCCGCCTGTTAATGAATAACACAAAACCTGAATCAAGAAAAAGACGTATAATTACAAGCAGATTAAATAACACTAAACTTCATTTTGTCTTATTTTCCTTGCTGTGCATGATAAGCACGCATCTTTATGCAGCACTATTCGAAGCAGGCATAGAGATGCACTTTCAAGAACTTAAAGATACTGTTCTTGACTTAAAATGCGAATCACCAAAAAGAACAATGAGTAAAATAGTTTTAACTATTGGAAACTTGATCAATGAAATCAATAAAAAGCAACACCAGGAACAAGAAACACATACGTCCATAAGAACATCAGGATCATTCCCCCCTGAAGGAAAGCTAACTACAAAAGAAGTAAAGAAAATCATCAAAGAACAGCTTTGGCTTACTCATCTTGGCATTAAGTTATATAAAGCTCATAACAAAAGTGATAAATATCAATACGCAAAGTATAGACTCAGGTTATTGACATTCATGATGCGTCTATCCCTAGAGAATCTAGATAAACATGATAAAATCAGCATATTACAGTATGAGAAAGCAATTCAACATTTATCACTACTTGCAAATATCCCCCCCCATAAAAACACAACCCTAAAATTTGCCTGCTTTGTACAACACCATTGTTTACCCTCAGATCCAGAGGACATAGACCGGCTTTTAATGGAAGCCACGCCAAAAAAATTTCGTATGACAGAAAAAGAAGCACCTATTAGCTATGATTGGACGCACCCAGTTGATTTCAATCCATTCCTTGAAACTTTCCAATGGATCATTGATGCAGAAACTCTATCGAATGAAGCAACAATGGAAAATAAGACAGGCAAAGAAAGAGCAGCAGAAAAAAAACAGTTTGCAAGCACATTAACACCTAAGCTTACTGAATTATTCCAGCAGTTAGGTGATGAAGACCAAAGAGAATTAGCTGCAGAGGATATAAAATTACATACAACAGAGCTTAAGGATTTAGATAAATGGGCAGCATACCACGACAGATACTGGAAAAATTGGCACACTGTTAATCATAATAATCACAAGTTATTTCTTGGCGACTATAAGTGGGCAAGCATGATTCAGTCAGCGCTCACCCTGTTTGCCATTATGACTGAATTCAAAATAGCGCAAGATTTGATTTCTGAACATCAAGACTACCCTTTTACACTGCAACTCTTTGACAATATGGGGCCTGACGTAAACCCAAAATTAAAACCTTTGTTTCAAAATGATACTATCTTCTATTTAGCCCTTGAAGACATCTGCCTCTCGGGACCTCAGACTCAATGGCTTGAGCGTATACATCACGTATCCACACCTCACCATGTTTTATTCTCCCTGCTTTCATCAATAATATTTCATTTTTTTATAACTAAACTAAGTGAAGAACTACAACCTGGTCGTATTTTAAACAAATTAGCAGCAACTGCAGGCTCTAATGAATTCACTGACAATGCTAGTGTGTATTGGGGTAAAACCAAGAAAAAGGCGATGGAGTGGTTCACAGTTATTTCTGAAGAGGAATTACGTACTTACAAAGATGATAATAATGTAGAGTTAACCGATACACAAACCTTTCAGCTACTTGATGGCATGAGCACCCTACTCGATATTACAAATAAACTTACATTACTTAGCACACAGCATTCTGATGACCTATTTCTTAAAGCAACCACCATGCTGGTACCTACAGCTTGGGAGATACAGAACCCTGGGTATTCTTCCCCAGTTCAGCTAAAGATAGCAACTCTCACCGAAAATTTCGATAGATTACAACGTCACCTGTTAGAGATGTTAAAAAATGCAAATAACTTGCTGCGTAATCGCGTCATTGACTATGAAAAACTGTTGAAACAACAAGACAGAGAACCCATTACAAAGACGCTACTTAAAACTGCACTCAGCCCCAAAGAGCGCATGAACCAATATAACCAAAGCTTACAACTTCTCACAGCCTATTTAGCGCAAGACTGGGTCACGAGCGAAAATAGTGATTATGAACATAAAGAAGCCATGGAAAGCTTAGACAAAGAAGACGGAAATAGGTTTGGCAGGGCAGTAACGAAGTGCGTTCATCGTGCCAAGGGTCTCCAAAAGCGAAAGAAAAAAGATATTTGTCGGGTGATCAGAGAGGCAAATACAATGCCTTTGGAAGAAATTGATGCCCACACTAAAAAGACACTTGACCAGTGCGAGGATATTTGGGATGAAAAGCACCTGTTTGTCAACAGCCAAGGGAAACCACAAGAACCAATTGCTAAAGCGAATACAAAGCCTACTTTTAAAGATAGGCTGTGTTATCATGAGGCCATAATTTTAGCACTCAGGAGTGCCCAACTATCTAACTGCTGTCGCTTCATGCTTGGTAATAAGGAAAGCTTTACAGATGGCATGAGGAAGATGTATCACGAAACTCCTCTATTCTTAGCCCCTAATGAAGACACACAACAAGCTCACACTGACCAATTAAATATACAAAAGCTCGTTAGACAGTTGATATACTTGGTAATCTGGCCTTGCCCCGCATGTTCCGTCATTAAAGAGCCTAAAACCCCTCCCTGTTCTAGAGAATGTCAGTCTCATAAATTAGTCGAATGCCTCGAAGAAAATATTAGACAAAATATGAAACACTTCTTTAATACTGAATCTTACCAAGACTTTTCTATGGCTTTAACAAGCACCCTTTTCGATCAAGAGTTCTTTATAGGACCTGAGCATGGTTTTTTAATTAAATTCATTAAAGAACTTCAACAATTTGTTTTAAAACCGACGATTGGAGTTTCAGACAACCATTTAGACCTTCTGTTATACAGCCTGTGCCTACCTCTGACAGAAAATGAAATAAAGAGGCAAGAATATACGGTAGAACATAAGAATCTATGGAATAAATGTAAAAAAACACATCACTGCCACATAAAAATTAATGGGCAGCTTTTCTCAAGAGCATTTCAAAATAAAGCAGTAACGTCTCACATCATCAGTCTATTAGCAAGGACTACACAGACAGGCCCTGAGTTTCTTCGCAAACTCGAAGAATTCCAGAAAAAAGTAGTCGAAAGACATGAAATGCATTCTGTTTCTAAACACGTCAGAACTAGCACAAAAAAAAGTAAACCTGCCCCCCTTGATGAGCCACTACCCCAGCAAATATGTAGAAGATGGCATTCAGAACCGATTCATGAAACTATTGATGACACAATACCAGCTGTTACATTTCAGCCTAAAGCAAGGTCAGCATCTGAAATTAGTTCCGAAAGAAAAACCAGCCAAGTTATAACTGCAGATGAACCATTTTCCCCAGAAATAACGAGAGGCCGTACTTCAGAATCTAATATTGACTATGAAATTGTTGATGAGACAAAAAAAGCTAAAACAAAATCAGCTCCTTCAATTAGTACAAAAAGAAAAGCCACTATAGTTCAACCTAGAGCAAACAAAAAATCTGAAATCAGTATTGACATAGAAATGGAAGAAATCAAACATGATGTCATTATAGAAACTCATACCGATGCAACTGTAGCTGAAACACAACCGTGTTCTAGCTCCGCGTCTGAAAACGAAAGATCTCCGCTGTTAACAACCCCTGATAACGATGACTCAAATAATACTAGTACCGGTACTTCAGATAATAGAAAAACTTCAGAAGAATCATTAAAAGAAAGCACCCTCGAGCTACTAGTGGGAACAGGCGAAATAGACATATTTGGGCAGCTGGAAACAGAAGTGCTTACACGCTTTAATAATGACCAAGCTTTTAGGGATAGCGTTTGCGAAAGTGCTATAAAAATTTTTCATCCTTTTGCCAAACAGTCAAATTGTCTTAATAGCGCTCTGTCTAAACTAAAAAAAATCGGAGGGAAAGCAATTCACATTGCAGAATCTCAACCAGGTGCATTATTGGCAATTATCGTTACCTCAGGTATTAGTATTTCAGTATCAGGAGTCTTTTACAACCACCTGCAAGAAATATTAAATTACCTGACACCTACCCGAGATTTCACGAGTTTCATCGAGAATGCAGGTATTCCAACAAATCAAACCCTATACATACCCGCAAACAATGATAGCTTTCAGGCTATTCCTCAATCAGAAGCACTTTACGGTTCAGTCAAGTCATCCAGAGACTATGTCAATAATCTCTTATATTACAAAAGCGAAGGTCCCAATGGGGTCCACTATGTTAGAAGATCGCCTGGAGCAACAGATACAGGTGGTTTTTTTCTGTTCAATGTTGCCACCACAACAGTACTGTCCTTATTTAACGCGTACTCTATTTACCAAAGTATGAAACCCATCAGAAAAAGGCGTTCTATGCTCGACATGAGCGAATACGCTCCTGCCATGTATGATGGTGGTATGCCTACCGATTACATTATAAAATTTTGTGATCACCACAAAGGTCTATCTAATAAAAAGGTTGGCCTAGGATATAAATGCAGGGATGCCTGTGAAAATCCCTGTCAAGGTACAAAATGCGGTGAAGACCTATGCACCAACTGTCTATGGTTTTCATTGACAAACTGCCTGAGCTGTCAATGCTGCGTTCAAATGTCAAAAACCTGCTGTCCTACGCCACTGCATAATTACAAAGAAACTAAAAAGCAATTACGACAAGCAGCATTATCATCTGGTGCTGCTGTTGCCAGCAAGAATGGCTTATTTGATATGCTTAAATTAATTTTAAATACTCGAATAAAAGATACCCTTACACAAATGCTTACAACAGGAACTTTATTGGTTGATTATTTTTTCTCTGCAACTCAAAAGTGTGCTTTAGTCAATGATCTGCTCACAGCAGCTAAACATCATCAAATTAACACAGCATTTCAAAATCTTGATGATCGGTTACAACACCCTGACACTCCTATCGAATTAACAAAAGCAGATCATCGAATATATGCAGATTTCTTGAACCCGGCTTTTCTTACATCAGCCTGTTTACGGAGTGACCAGACTCATGATGAGCCTTCCTCGTCTCTTGAAATACTGGGTCATACCTTACAGGGCGTTTCCCTTGCATCAGGTATCGCAGGAATTGTTGTTTTATCAGCACTCCCCACAGCCGAAGTGCTTTACCCAGGCCTTTTGACGACCTTGCTTGGAAGGGAGGTAACAGATGCTGCAAAAGAAGCAGCTATAGAGATGTTAGATTACATAAATCCTAATGCTTATCCTCAGCGTCTGCTATCTGCCACTTTTGGCTATAATGTTAGCGAAGATATGGCATACCTGTTCCAACTATCAAAACAGGCCAATGACTTTTTAGCCATTGGTGGTTATAAATTGTTATCGTTTAAAGTCTTGTGCATAGGAATTTCTAAAGGCTCGCAGAGTGCTGCCCAAATTGCCCAGACCATAGGCAAACTAAGAAAAATGGGCTTTAAACAGTCTCATTTAATTACATTTCTTATTGCATCCGCTATTGGTGCTAAAGATGTTGTAACGGGTAATCTTGCACGCCTGGCCCATCAGTTAGGTAATGACCTACTTCGCACTATTTTTGATCTTTTAGATCAACTTGATACTCCCTTAACGAACCTCCTGGAAGCCCATGCTAGAGAACTGGATAACCTGACCCTGCCCCATGGACTGGTTGAGCTTTTTCAGAAAGCTACCGAACAAGCGTCTTCACAATCTCGAGAAGCTGGAAGCATACAACCCAGCAGCGACTCCGCACCTGAGCGTAGGGAGTGGATAGCTACCTTTATGCAGCTCAATAAAGATGGAGCTGAACTCCTCTTCAAGCCAGTACATGAGTATAAAAACAATAGGCAGAATGAATTTTTGAACGAAGGGAAAAGGCCAACCGTCACCAAACAGCCTACTAAGATTAAAGGCCTGTGTAGTAAGCTATCAATGGAATACCAGGAAATGGTCAAATACATTCATGAAACAGATTTTCCAACCTCACCAGAAGATGAAGTATTGACTACACAAATCCTTGAACAGGCTCGTGCAGCCGTTAAGTCAAAATTGATGACAGATGAGGAGAGAATATTCACACTTCAAGCAATTGCCTTTTACTTACAAGGAAGCACCGTAAATGATGTTCTATTTAAGAGACTTATGCAGGGCCAGATTTTTAACCAGATGCTCGGTGTGGGGGTTAAGCCATAGATTATTGTTCTTTTGTTTTACCCTCCCACCAGTAGCAATCTTGTCTTCAGAACTGCGTACAGCTCTGAAGAACTTGATCAATTCAACCAAGAACAAACACAGCTAGCTTATATCAACAAACGAAATACCTGCCTCTCCTGCACTTATTTTCTCCCGCCAGATCTTTGGTCCAGTCATATGCACTGACTCACCGGTATGATCCACAGCCACAGTCACTGGCATATCTTCCACATCAAATTCATAGATGGCTTCCATACCCAGTTCAGGGAAGGCCACTACATCAGCTTTTTTAACAGCTTGTGACACCAGATAAGCCGCACCGCCCACAGCAATGAGGTAAACTGATTCATTATCACGGATAGCATCAATAGCAGTTGGCCCCCGTTCAGCTTTACCAATCATTCCTGACAGGCCAGTTTCTTCCAGCAAGGTACGGGTAAATTTATCCATTCTTGTAGAAGTGGTTGGACCCGCAGGGCCGACCACTTCATCACGAACCGGATCAACCGGCCCTACGTAGTAGATAAAGCGACCTTTCAGATCCACAGGAAGATCTTCACCTTTAGCCAGCATATCAACAATTCGCTTATGGGCAGCATCCCGGCCAGTCAGCAGTTTGCCGGAAAGCAGAATGGTATCTCCCGGTTTCCAGCTTTTGATTTCATCGTGGGTTACGGTATCCAGATTAACTTTCAGGACACTATCATCCACTTCCTGCACAATTTCCGGATAATCTTCCAGGCGTGGCGGTGTTAACACAGCGGGACCACTGCCATCCAGGGTAAAATGAATATGGCGGGTAGCGGCGCAATTCGGAATCATGGCAACAGGTAAGGACGCCGCATGGGTTGGATAGTCCTTAATTTTCACATCCAGCACCGTGGTCAGGCCACCTAACCCCTGGGCACCAATTCCCAGACTATTCACCGCATCGAAAATTTCCAGGCGAAGCTCTTCAATTCTGTTGCTAGGGCCACGATCCCTGAGTTCATGAATATCAATGGGATCCATTAAGGACTCTTTTGCCAACACAGCGGCTTTTTCTGCAGTACCGCCAATACCTATGCCCAGCATCCCCGGTGGACACCAGCCCGCACCCATGGTCGGCACGGTTTTTTTGACCCAGTCCACAATACTGTCTGAAGGGTTAAGCATGGCTAATTTGGATTTATTTTCGGATCCGCCCCCTTTGGCAGCAATATCGACCTCGACCTTATCCCCTGGCACCATACTGATATGAATCACCGCAGGGGTATTATCTTTAGTATTCTTTCTGGCACCTGCTGGATCAGCAAGAATGGAGGCCCTTAGGACATTATCAGGATGGGTATAGGCTTGTCGAACACCCTCATTAATCAGCTCATCAATAGTTTTGTCTGTTTCAAAACGGGCATTCATGCCGATCCGAAGAAAAACCGTGACAATCCCTGTATCCTGACAAATAGGGCGTTTGCCCATGGCACACATTCTGGAATTAATCAGAATTTGGGCCATCGCATCCTTGGCGGCTTTCGAAGGCTCCTTTTCCCATGCTTTATGTACAGCCTGGATAAAATCCACAGGATGGTAATAGGAGATAAACTGCAGCGACTCAGCCACACTTTGAATAACATCCTCTTCGCGAATTACATTCATCTACGTATCCCTTCTCCCATGGTATTAATGCGAACTTCAATGCTGATTACAAGGATGGACGCTTTTCTCTAATTTTTCGCAATAAATTATAACAGGCCGTTCAGGCTGGAAACATTGATAAACAACAATTTTCGCCGATTCTCATTGGAAGAGGATAAAAAAATTCATTTTTTTCTGGATTTTACATCAATTTTCTGGTAAGTCGGAGTTTGATGCGATAGTAGAATGAAAAGCGATAACACAGGGTTTACTCAGAGATGCCTGACATTAAAATTTTAGACACCCGATGCCAGCTTGATTATGGCGAAAACCTGCTTGACGGTTTACTCAGACAGGGCGTCAAAGTCCCCCACTCTTGTCGAGCTGGTATTTGCCATTCCTGTCTGCTCAAACTGGAAGACGGCTCCCCCCCTGAAGGGAGCCAGCGAACCCTGACATCCCAACAAATAAATAACGGTTATATTCTTGCCTGCCAGAGCACGGTTCACGAAGATCTTAATATTACTATGATTAACCGGGATGAAATGCCCGCTACCATCACCGCTATAGAACCCCTGACCCCAACCTGTATTGCCGTAACACTTTCCCCGCGATTTCCTCTGATTACTGATAAGCTCAGCCATACCCCTTCAGCCCGACTTGATGCTGACCATAATATTAATGGCCAATGCCCTATTGACAGCATCACCCAGGAAGGCCACGAAATTCGCATCGTTCTGGAAAGAAAGGCAGGAGACCCTTTTAGCGCCTGGATACATGAACAGGCTACACCGGGCAGTCAGGTTATGCTTAAGATTATATGGAATCAGGATGATGCAAATCCGGCGATCATCTAATGGCGGTCTTTTTTCTCAATTTCAATCATTTTAAACAAGAAGGTTCTTTACAATTTCCAAGTTAACGCACAGACGCTGCCAATCAACTGGATTATTTTCAATGGTCTTTAGTTTTTTTATACCTATTACCCAGCCTACCGTCCTATTTATTTCTGAAGCCTATTCCTGTTAGGCTAGAACCCTCGGTTTTTACAAACAGTTGTAAACACAAGACAGCAGGGGACCGACAATATCCCTATGGATTTTGCTGCCAGCTGCATAAGGATTCTGTCTGACAGGCATCTGAAAAACCGACAAAATCTATAACCATGCAGCCGCTGTAAGGAGATGTAATGAGCATGAAAGAGCATATTAGCCGTAAACTTCAATCAGCGATCAAACTAAGCTATCTTGAAGTCATTAATGAAAGCCACCTGCATAATGTTCCGCCCGGGTCTGAATCACATTTCAAAGTCATTCTGGTAAGCAATGACTTTACTGGGAAAATGCCTGTAAAACGTCATCAAATGGTTTATGGCATTCTCGCAGAAGAACTTCGCCAAGATATCCATGCACTGGCTCTTCACACTTATACCGACAATGAGTGGCATGCCCGACAAAAAGAAGCACCTGCAACACCCGATTGCGCTGGAGGCAGTCAACGCTAGCAGTCTATTCACTTTTCAAGATAAGAGACCATTCAAACAGGCATAACAATATCATGTGTGGAGGTGTTCAGTTTGTTCATGAAAACCAAACAATCAAAACGTTTTTCCCAAACCCGAAAGCACGGCTTCCGGTATTAACCCGAAAAGGGGATTTGATTCTCGTTCCGTGGGGTAGAAGGGAAAATCAGCCCGGCCTTACCCCACAGGGTGGCTGGGCCAGAATTGAATCAATCAAGCAGGGAGCATGGCAGCGATTTCAGCCCAGACCGGTAAAAATCGTGATTGATGCATTTATGGAAAAAGATGACAACAACCAGAGCCACTGGTATATGCTAGAGTCCAGTCAGTTTATCCAGGGACTGATTGCTACTGATAATGCATTTACCCGGATTTATGTGGTCACAGAAGAAAACGAGCAAAGCTGCCATATCAAAAAGCGATGGCCCCGGTTACTCAATGATGGTCATAAACATAAAAAAGCACCATCATCCCAATTATTCTGAAGGTGCTTATCTTTTCCTAAACAATCGTCGCTATTCTTCAGTTAAGGTATGCAGTCCACACTCCCGGTGTTCATAAACTTTGGTGGGATCATAATAATCCTCCTCAATAGGTAAGTCGTTGGCCACCAGGTACTCCTCAACATCCAGTTCCGACCAGTTAAGCAAGGGGGCCACTCTATAGTAGCCTCCAGACACCTTAGTAATAACATCAAGGGCTTTTCGATAATCCGTCTGATCACGACGTATTGCAGTAACCCAATAGTCTGGACTGAATTCTGCCATTGCCCTGGCAAAAGGCTCCAGCTTTACATCCCGAGTAAACACCTCATGATCAGCTGTATCAACCTCTGGGACCCCTCCCATAACCGCTTCCCGAAAACTGCGGCTAACACTTGGGTGATAGATATGAATATTAAGCTCCAGCTGACGGACAAGGCGATCTGCAAATAAGTAGGTCGCTTTGGTCGCATAGCCTGAATCAACCCAAATCACAGGAATATCAGGTTGGCACTGTGTCACCATATGGAGAATAGCAGCCTCATGAGGGCCAAAGTTGGTTGTTACAATCGGGTGAATTGATCGATTTAATGCCCAGCTGATAATCTCTTGTGGTCGCAGTTTCGCCAGCTCTTTATTGATATTATCTAAATCCATAATAACCAACTTGCCTGATGCTTTTATTATTGTTTCAGGAGTCATTTGCTTTAACAGGACAAATGACTACCAGAGAGGGTTGATTTAGCACTATAGGGAGTTGAGTTATCAGGTGCAAATTCTCATTAACACTTCCGAATAATATTTAGCCCATGCCGTATTGGTAGCACAATATTTTCAAGATCGTTCCTGTTTGCAATGAATGAATTAAGATCAGCTATAACCCTGTCTCGCTCATCTTGGGGATCAAGCACTCGCCCCTTCCACAAGGCATCATCAATAATGATCATTCCGCCTTTTCTAACCATAGGCAACGTCATCTCAAGATAGTGAAAGTAGGCCTTCTTATCAGCGTCAATAAACACCATATCCAAAGGTTCAGTAATAGCTGGAATGGTATTTAGCGCCTTTCCAAACAACACTTGAATTTTATGGCCTTGAGGGGATTGGTCAAAAAACTCCTGCGCAATTTCGATAGCCTGTGGGTTGCTTTCACAGCAATATACAATCCCATCTTCTGATAATCCTTCAGCGATGGATAAAGCGGCATAACCCGTAAACATACCGACTTCAAGGACTGACCGGCTATTGCTAATTGCTGCCAGCATTTTGAGTGTCTGGCCAACCAGCCTGCCAGACATATTATCCGGATAACGGGTACGAGTCCGGGTGGCCTGCGACAACCTCTTGAGGACATCAGACTCACCACTGGTCATGTCCTCACAATACTGTTCAATAGATGGGTTGACCAGATACTCCATGAGCCTTACCTTTCACCAAAAAACAACGAATTGTATTAGGGATATTCATGACAAAAAAGCCTGTTGTAAAAATCGAATACTGCAACCAGTGCCAGTGGTTGCTCCGTTCAGCCTGGCTCGCTCAAGAATTACTCAGCACTTTTAATACCGAATTAGAAGAAGTCCGACTAAAACCTGGAACAGGCGGGGTATTCAAAATCACTGTTAACGGCCAAGAAATTTGGGAGCGAAAAAAGAACAATGGGTTCCCACAAGCCAAAGAGTTAAAACAAAAAGTCAGGGACATCATCAATCCAGAAATGCCTTTAGGGCATAACGACACCAAAAAATAAAAACTTTTTATTCTAAACGGTATGAGCTGAAAAAAGATTATCTTAGCGATGGGTTTAACAGCATTGGCGGGAGTGATCTCAGGGTATCAGCATAATCTACTGCTACCCCGAGTACTGCCACTCCCACTTTTGAGACTAGCACATTAAAAAAGGGCTATACCCAATCAGAAGCTTTTTTCCTAATTCTGATTCTGGGCAATAACAACCCAAGAAAAATACCCACAACCACAGTACTGCCACCATAGAGATACCAGCGAATACTGTTATCCCTTACCAGTTGATCATTATCCGCTTGCAGTACATGAGTACGGTTTTTAAGCTTCTGATTTTCTTCTACCAGCTGCTTGTTACGTTGGTCAATTGCCAGCGTATCAGCACTGATATCACGAATTTTTTTCAATTCGGACTGTTTTTGTTCCAACTCTTGACCGGATGCTTTTGCTTTCTCCTTTAAGTCGGCAATTTCTGCCTCACTGTCACGTAACTGGGTAGCAAGCTGTTCACTCGCTTTAACAGCCTTGTCTGCCTTAGCCTGCATATCTGGCAATAAAATTCTTGCGGGCGGCTTTTTCAAAAGATACTGGGTTGGAATATAGCCTTCAAGGCCACCGGGCGTGACCACTTTACTGAAATCATTACCTGCATCGGCTTCCAGAACGGTCATTTCTGTCCCCGTTCTGATTCCACGGTGTATGATTTTATACTGATTACCAGGCCCAGCTCTCATGGGCACATAAATGATATCAGTTATATAACGGCTTTCAGCAAATGCAGCGCCCACAAAGAGAAGGCTAAACAACACTGCAACTATTTTTTTTTCAATTGACTTCACGGTAATACTTTCTTAAATGGCTTGACGACAACCTGGCGATAAACACCAGCTTCAACATAAGGGTCTGCGTCCGCCCAGGCCTGAGCCTGCTCCAGGCTCTCAAACTCTGCCAACACCAGGCTACCGGTAAAACCCGCCTCGCCGGGATCACTGCTATCAATAGCCGGACATGGCCCTGCCAAAACCAGGCGCCCTTCACCCTTTAATGCTTCCAATCGAGCCAGGTGAGCAGGTCGAGCCTGTTTCCGCAGAGGCAGGCTACCGTTAACATCATCACTTATGATGGCATAAATCATTCGCTACTTTTCCTCTGTACGGATATGCCGGGATATAACAAAAAACTGAATAATAACAAAGGCAAAGGTTAATATCAGGCTTCCAAAGACCTTAAAATCCACCCAGATACTGTGAAAAGTAAAGGCAACAAACAGGTTTGCTGCACCAAGCAGCAAGAAAAAAATCACCCAGCTGATATTCATCCGTACCCAGATTTCATCGGGTAGTGATAAAGCATGCTCCAGCATTCTCTGAATAAGGGGTTTACTACCCACGAACTGGCTGGCCAGAAATGCACCTGCAAAAATCCAGTTAACAATCGGCGCTTTCCATTTCAAAAAAGCCTCATTGTGAAATGCCAGGGTCAAGCCACCGAACGCCATTACTGCAACTAAAGTAACCAGCTGGCTTTTCTCCAAAGATTTCTCTTTCAGGAAAATTCCACCATAAACCACCGCTGAGGCTAGCATAAGCACCATGGTGGCACTGAAAGGCCCTCCCAGCTCAACGTGGTTACCCCACAGCTCCAGGCTGCGCGGATCCATTTTATAGACCACCAAAAAAACAATAAGGGGGATAAAATCAATTAGTTGTTTCATATCTAGCCAGTTAAAATTGCATTACCAGAGAGCTTACAGACCCTCCAGAACAATACAAGGTATATGAAAAATTGCCATTACTCTGAGTTAAAAGATGAAGTTTGGAATGGTTTTGTATCGCAGAGTATGAATCATAACCTTGCTTTTTACCCGGTAAAGGGTACTAGCAGCCCACTATGAATAAAACAGGATTTTCAACAGTTGGTATAATGAAAACACTGATTACACCTTTAAAACCAGGCAGCCCCACACGTTGAACACAATTGATCTTCACTGTCACACCACTGCTTCCGATGGAGCCCTTAGCCCTTTACAACTTTACCAAAGGGCGCACGAGCGGGGCATCAAAACCCTCGCCATAACCGATCATGACACCGTAACAGCCTGTCAGTTTTTAAGCTCGACCCCTCTTCCCGAAGGCCCCAGGCTGATAACAGGTATTGAACTGTCAACCACCTGGTCTGGCGTTGAGGTTCATATTGTTGGCCTTAACTTTTCCCTATCACACCCTGACCTTGGCAAGATCATAAGTCAGCAGAACGAGTCCAGACACCAGCGCTCGATCCATATCGCTACACGTTTAGCCCGCAGGCTTAATTCTGACCATTCCGCCGGTAGTATTCTGGAAGCAGTAACCACGTTGGCAAAATCGGCTCAAAACAAAACCTCAGATACTTTTAGTCTGTCAGACAACAGCATTCAAATTGGCCGCCCACATTTTGCCAGATGGTTGAAAGAGGAAGGTCAGGTAAAAAGTGAGCAAGATGCCTTCAAAAAATACCTTGGTAATAACAAGCTAGGCAATCTAAGGGCCTTCTGGCCTGTCATGAGCCAAGGGGTAGCCTGGATTCGTGCCCTGGGGGGCACAGCTGTGTTAGCCCACCCCGGCAAATACGGTATGACCCGCACTAAACTAAAAGCCCTGATTAAAGACTTTAAACTGGCCGGAGGCCATGCCCTCGAAGTCAGTGGTTGTAATACCCCCCATAGCCAGACTCAACAACTGGCCAGTTTTTGTCAGGAGTTTGAACTAAAAGCCTCCCAGGGCAGTGATTTTCACTCTCCTGATAATCCCTGGATTGAATTGGGGCGGTTACCGCCTTTGCCTGCTGGATTGATACCTGTTTGGGATGATTGGTAAATTATAATTAATCTATAAAAAAGCACCTAATTATCATGTACTATTAGGTGCATATCTTAATAAATAAAATCACTAACTTTCTCTTTAAAAATACAAACTGCACTTATCAAATAGCAAAGTAGTTTATTGAAAATTTTTATATCATTTAAAAGATTCACCTAGTCGGACACAAACTCTATCACCAGGAAATACGGAACCCCAAAGATCACGAATATCACGCTCGGTATAAACACAAAGTGTTGACGGGTCATCTTTCAAGTTCATTGTTCTTTCATTATGCATAAAAAGTATTATCTGAACTATGCTCGCTAAAAAATTAGAATTATTTTCCCCCAATGGATGAATCACGTTATAAAGAACTATAAAGTCTGATAAAACGCCCACAATCTTTCTTCCATCTGGCAAACCCATATTAAGTAATCCAGCCATAACATGGTGAATCAACGCTTCAAATAATATCCTCAACTTACCTGGTAAAACATTATTAACACGAACAGATTTCCTTCCATCACCTACATTTTCATACTCCAGCTTATCACTCATTTCATTAACAATATCCTGCAATTCAACATTAGCCATGTAGCCAGCTGTCGAAGAAACAAATGTAATCTCTTTTCTTCTAGCCAATTCTTTCACATAATTAACAAACAAGCTGTATAGTTCATCTAATCGTTCAAAATCATCCAAACTATCAACCGTAAAATGCCCCTCCCCCTTTAAATCTGCCTATATGTATTTTTATTTCGCTCAACGTATAACCCCTCTGGCAACTGTCCAGAAAAAAGTAAATACATTTTTCTTATATATATTCCTAAAACAGTTTTCTCGATATAAATTTGATCTGTCATACCACCCTCAATAGGATCAACTACACCAAATCCTGCTGGTGCTGATAGAGGTTTCGTTCCTTTAACTGCAGCAGAACCTTCAACATATTTTATTAATTCTCTAAAGGGGTATTCAAATCCGCAAAGCAAGCTGCAAAGATCACCATCTTTCAAGTCTTTAAAATCAACCCCAGGATAGAACTGTTTTAAAAAGGGTCTGATTGCTTTTAAGGTATTAGGGGAGGGAATATCATCTCTCCTTTCTCCGGAAACATGTGAAGCAGCAGGACTCTCTCCTTCATCAACCAGATAATGCCAAAACCCCGATGGAACCATGGTTTGCAGCAAACCACGATCCTCCTCCCAAAGATCATTCTGTTTTAGCTGGCTAAAGTCTTTAAGATGTTCTTTTTTTAACCCACCCATTCGATGAAAAACTCTACTTAACGAACTAGCATCGGTCATATCATAATTTTTATCCGCACTTTCAGTAGCCCCCCCTTCATACTGAGAATCAATATCATCTTTGTGTGACATAAGCTTCATTAATTCACTAAGATTTTCATTATCTTTAAATCTAGTGTCAAATTCATACCAAGAATACGCTTTTGCAGAAAAACAGAATGCCAAAGCTAACAAAAAAAAATTTTCATATTCAGCAACCCCTAAAAAAAGCCTCCTCTCAGAATAATAGAGACAAGATAAAAAACATTAAATTAATTATAACAATTTGTTAAAAGCATCTAGCAAAAAACAGAAAAACATAATAAAAGATTCAAAAAACATATATAAAATAAAAAACACAAGACGATTCAACAATAAGCGATAAAACTATCAATAGGCTAAACATGAAAAACTGGAATCCCGCACTCCCACTACTCGCCCTACTATTAAGCAACCTACTCCCACTGAATAGCAGCGCTCTAGATAAATGGGAAACCAGCGTCGAACACAGCCCCAGCGGACAATTTGACTTCTATGTGTATGCACTGACCTGGCAACCCAGCTATTGTAAAATTAACAGTCTAACAAGCTGCCCAAATGCTTTTAAAGCTCATGGTATATGGCCTTATTTTAAAACCCCAAAAAACAGCAAAATTCAAAACTACCATCCAGCATACTGTTTTGCATCGCCTGGCTGTTCAACGTTTGAGGACTGCCCTTTAGACAGCAAAACAGTCCGCTTTGTTAAGGAAAATCCACGATTAAAAGCTCTACGTCCCGATGCACCCGATACGTTGCTGCAACATGAGTGGCGTAAACACGGCACCTGCTCAGGGTTAAGCCAGATTGACTATTTCAATCTGCTCACACGATTTGAAAGTAGCCTGCAATACGGAACCTTGCTGAACAAGCTAAAAGAAAAAAATAACCAACCCATCACCCGCAAGGAAGTAATCGCATCCCTTCCTGCCAATACATCGCTTTGGTGCAAGAACTATCAAGGTAAGGACTACCTTTTCGAAATACATTTTTATATTGACAAGCAGGGAGAGCCTTTCAACGATAGTGGCCCACAACAAATAGGTGACCCCTGCCCTGAAAAATTTATAGCTCCACTGTATTAAGTTAAAAACCCCAATAGCATGAAGACAAACTCAACCTATTTATCAAAGTGATCATAGGATTCACTCTTAACCAGTGATAAAATAGCAAGGCAAGGCCATACCCCACAACGATTCTGCCTGCTTGGCAAGTAGCTAGGTTTGTTGTTCTGACAACAATTAACAGCAAGAAAGCATTTTTGCTTCCCTTTCAGCTTTAGTGGCCGGTATACCGTACAACTGTCTATTCTATTACTTTAGATCTACCCAGAGCCCCTGTTTCCCCCTTTATGGGCTGACCTGCCGAAACAGCAAGAAGGCTTTACCAAGGCAGTAGCCCATGTCCTGTATTGTGAAATGAGCCAGTTTTTTCAAATTCATCCCGATAATCCCCAACACCGGCTGGTTCGCCAGGCCGTAGAAATTATTCGTGCCGGCGGCGTTGTTGCCTACCCTACCGACTCAGCTTATGCACTGGGTTGCCTTATTGGGGATAAAAAAGCCGTTGAACGCATAAAGCGCATCCGCCAACTGAGCGATAAGCATAACTTTACCCTGGTTTGCAGGGACCTTTCAGAATTGGCAGTCTATGCCCAGGTTAACAACAGCCAATACCGTCTGCTAAAAGCCCATACCCCAGGACCCTATACATTTATTCTGAAAGGGTCTCGTGAAGTACCAAGACGGCTAATGCACCCGAAACGCAAAACCATTGGTATTCGGGTTCCTGAATGCCCTACTGCACAAGCCTTGCTGGCTGAACTCAATGCTCCGATTATGAGTACAACCCTGTTACTTCCAGGTGATGAACAACCTTTGCTGGATCCCTACGATATCCGTCAAACCCTCGAATCACAGCTGGACCTGGTGATAGATGGCGGCTACTGTGGAATGGAACCAACTACTGTAGTCAGTCTGCTTGATGATCAACCAGAGGTCATCAGAAAAGGTAAAGGAGATACCGCTTCATTTTTCTGAATCATCACTTCTCCCCCAGTTGCAGGATTTCTCCAGAGAGTGCCAACATACAAACATAGTTAGAAAGCGCATCTGGTATTAATACATTCCAGCGGAACCCTTTCCTGCATTGGGAATCTATCGTAATCTGTTCCTTTAACAGCCATAGTTATCAATGGCACCACACGGCTGTTTGCATTTGTATTTACTCAAGGGAGAGCCTTTTTGAGCGCTGTAGACCCCCAGTCGCGTGTACTTTCAGGTATGCGACCTACTGGCCGACTTCATCTTGGCCACTATCATGGCGTTTTAAAAAACTGGATTGAACTGCAGCATGAATATGACTGCTTTTTCTTTGTTGCAGACTGGCATGCATTGACAACCCATTACGAAGAAAGCCAGAATCTGGAAGAGCATGTTTACGATATGATCATTGACTGGCTGGCTGTTGGCATCAACCCTGGTGCTGCAACGCTCTTTGTCCAGTCCCGGGTACCGGAGCATGCAGAGCTGCATCTATTGCTGTCAATGATGACCCCTTTATCCTGGCTGGAGCGTGTACCCAGCTTCAAAGACCAGCAGGAAAAACTCCGGGAGAAGGACTTGTCCACTTACGGTTTTCTGGGTTATCCATTACTACAAAGTGCTGACATCCTCGCCTATCGAGCGGGATGTGTACCTGTTGGTGCAGACCAGGAAGCTCACGTAGAAATCACACGAGAAGTCGCCCGCCGCTTCAATCACCTCTATGGACGCGAGCCAGGCTTCGAAGAGAATGCCGAAACCGCTATCCGGAAGATGGGAAAAAAAGCTGCGACGCTTTATCGCAAATTGCGTAAAAGCTACCTTGAAAAGGGTGATGAAGAAGCGCTCGAAACAGCCAGAGCCCTGCTGAAAGAACAGAACAATATTACCCTTGGTGACCAGGAACGGTTATTTGGCTACCTCGAAGGCACCGGCAAAGTCATTCTGCCCGAGCCGCAAGCCATTCTGGCACCCTACGCCCGCATGCCTGGCCTAGATGGTCAGAAAATGTCCAAGTCCTACAATAACACCATTACTTTGCGGGAAGCGCCTGACGATGTGGCTACCAAACTAAAGCGGATGCCTACCGATCCCGCCCGAATCCGTCGTAATGACCCCGGGGAACCTGATAAATGCCCCGTTTGGCAACTGCATAAGGTCTACTCCGACAAGGAGCGTCAACAGTGGGTTAAAGAAGGCTGTAAAAGTGCTGGCATCGGCTGCCTTGACTGCAAAAAACCACTTATTGATGCCGTTCAGGCTGAGCTTGACCCTATTCGTGCTGAAGCAGCGGAGCTGGAAAAAAGCCCTGATGTCGTCAAAAATATTATTGCAGAAGGATGTGATGCCGCAAGGGATGAAGCACAGGACACCTTAAGGGAAGTCAGAGAAGCGATAGGACTTGATTACAGATGAGTACCACGGAAGCTGTCGAAAAACAGCCCGTCGTAGCAGAGCCTGACTCCGCACAGCTTTGTATGGCGATGGTTAGGGGTGAACCTCTGACCAAGTTGCCTGAAGATCTCTATATCCCACCTGAAGCTCTGGAAGTTTTCCTGGAAGCTTTTGAAGGTCCCCTGGATCTCTTACTGTACCTGATCAAACGCAACAATATGGATATCCTGGATATCCAGGTTGCGGAAATAACCCGCCAATATATGGACTACGTTGAGTTAATGCGCATTAACCAGTTTGAATTGGCGGCAGAATATCTGGTCATGGCTGCAACCCTGGCTGAAATTAAATCCCGCATGTTATTGCCACGCTCAGAAGAGCATGAAGAAGAGGAAGAAGATCCACGTGCTGAGCTGATCCGCCGACTACAGGAGTACGAGCGATTTAAGCAGGCAGCCGAGGATCTTGATGAACTGCCTCGAATGGGACGTGATCTGCACCTGGCAGCTGCCAGCCCACCGGATTTTGAACAGGTTCGAGCTCAACCTGATGTCAATCTGAATGAAATACTTTTGGCTATGGCCGAAGTCATGCGCAGGGCAGACATGTTTGAGCACCACCAGATTGAAGAAGAGGCGTTGTCAGTACGAGAACGTATGAGTGAAGTACTCTCCCTGCTTTCTGCTGAGCGTTTCACACCTTTTGTGGCCCTTTACAGGGTTGAAGAAGGTCGACTAGGCGTCGTAGTCACCTTTATGGCAGTTATGGAACTGATCAAAGAGTCCCTTGTCGAACTGGTCCAGGCAGAGCCCTATGGCCCCATACATGTGAAAGCCCGTGTTGAATAACCGAGCAAAAATAAACCGATGAATAACGAACAGCCCGAATTACATCTGATTCTTGAAGGCGCTCTGATGGCCAGCGATAAACCGCTGACTATCGAACAGCTGGCTTTGCTGTTTCCAGAGAATGAAAGACCTGATGGTAATGAAATCAGGGAAGCTCTCGTCACGATCACCGATGCTTGTGAGAACAGAGGCTTTGAGCTAAAGCAGGTTGCTTCAGGTTTTCGCTTTCAGGTTAAACAGGAACTGGCTCCCTGGGTGAGCCGACTATGGGAAGAAAAACCTCAACGCTACACCAGAGCCATGCTGGAAACGCTGGCTTTAATTGCCTACCGACAACCGATTACCCGCGGTGAAATCGAAGAGGTTCGAGGCGTCAGTGTCAGTAGTAGCATTATTCGCACACTACAGGAAAGAGAATGGGTTCGTGTTGTTGGCCACCGTGATGTCCCTGGTCGACCCGCCATGTTTGCTACCACCCGACAGTTCCTCGACTATTTTAATCTGGAAAACCTGAATGAGCTGCCTTCACTCTCTGAAATAAAAGACTTGGAAGAAGCTGCCAAAGTACTAGAGACTCAGGGCGATATGCTTGAGCACATCAATCAGCAAGAAGAGCCAGAGCAAACAGGTGAGGAGGCAAATGAAAACGAAGAGATTTCAGCAGAAACCCTTTTTGCCGAACTGGATGAAATGGAAGCAGACCTTCCCGACAATTTTGATGATTTAATCAAAAAACAGAAAATAGAAGAGCATAGCCTAGATTCAGATGTTGAAACTGATACAGCAGAGCACTCAGAGGTTTCTTCTGAACAGGTCGAACAGGATGAAATCACTACCGAGCCTAAACTGCAAGAACCTCAAGAGTAGTATCACGGCTCATTGTCCTGCGCACACTGCCTAGTTATACTCGCCTATTATTTTTACCCCCCCTCAAGGCGGCCGATGCCGCCCGGTAGCCCGTATTAATGAATACAGAAACAACACATTCCTCCAGTGAGCCCAAGCAGCCCAGCGGGGAAAAACTTCAAAAAATCCTGGCCGGCGCAGGTCTCGGTTCTCGCCGTGAAATGGAACGCTGGATTACAGAAGGCCGTATAACCGTCAACAGCAAGGTAGCCAATCTGGGTGATCGAGCGACAACACGAGACACCATTACTGTCGATGGTAAGCCAATCAAACTGGATGGATACACTTCAGGTATTCGCAGAATCATTGCCTATAACAAGCCTGAAGGCGAAATCTGCAGCCGATCTGACCCGGATGGTCGCCCTACAGTATTTAGCAAACTTCCAAAAATCAAAGGGGAACGCTGGATAGCCATTGGCCGACTGGATCTCAACACATCAGGTTTACTCCTGTTTACCAACGATGGTGAACTGGCTAGCCGGTTAATGCACCCCTCCTACACGATGGAACGGGAATACGCCGTTCGAGTTATGGGAAATATCACCCAGGAAAAGGTGAAAAACCTGTATGATGGTGTCGAGCTTGAAGATGGTCCGGCACGATTTACAGACATTGTTGATTCTGGCGGCTCTGGTATCAATCACTGGTTCCATGTCTGTATCCTGGAGGGACGTAATCGTGAAGTTCGCCGTTTGTGGGAGTCTCAGGAATTGACTGTCAGTCGGCTAAAACGTGTACGTTTTGGTAGTGTCATAATGCCTGAAGGCCTGCGTGCTGGAAACTGGCAGGAACTTGACAAGGCAGAAATAGATAAACTAGCAGCCCTGGTTGACCTGGAGCCAGCCAAAGCTTATATCAAAAAGCCTTCGGAGCGAGTGGAAAAACAATCAAATAGAAGACATAGCCATCGCAAACAAGACAACTCAAGCTGGCGAAACCAAAAACCAGGCCAACGAGCTGCCAGACCAGACGCAAAAAAAGCCAAAGGTCACAAAAAGCAAACACCCAGACAGCGATAAGAAACAGCTCTCTTTGATAGAGGCACAAGGGGTATATGATAACTACCTATCATTACCCCTAAAAACCGACTGCTGACTTTTTCAGTGAAGCCTT
Organism: Endozoicomonadaceae bacterium; assembly: GCA_965224475.1. GTDB lineage: Bacteria > Pseudomonadota > Gammaproteobacteria > Pseudomonadales > Endozoicomonadaceae > Endonucleibacter. The sequence goes on from CBDCZK010000019.1 coordinate 339,061, forward strand.
AGACTAAAGAAAACCGCTAACCCAACAGCCTACTCTAAATAGCACGCACCCTTTATCTGGCAGTAATCAAATAAAAATACTATAAATAAAAACCTAAAAATCAAAAAAAATGCTACCTGTTAACAAATCATAAATAACAAGCATCAAATGAAAATAAATTTTTATATTATCTACTCCCTTCTGGTTATCATAACCATATGCGCTTCAAATTTCTCAAATGCAACAACAATTGAAGAGTATCTTGCTAAACCTACTATACCAGAGGGTGTTGCCAGCCTGGCAAAAGAAGGTCATCAACGACTTAAAAATATCAATAGTATTGATAGAAAAAGAAGTGACTGGTTAAACAAAACATTTGGAATCGGTGAGAAAGAGATTTTAACAACATTATCCAGGCTAGCCCCACCTCCAACCTGGACCATTAATGAAATAAATCAATCATATCGCCAGGCAAGATCCAAAGAGCAAACAAACCAAAAAGAGAATCATAGCAAACCAGACATTTATATTGTGCATAACGTAAACATGGGCGAGCTACATAAATATCCCCTTGGAGAAGACGCCATAGTGCAGTTAGCAAGCCAGTTTAACTGGCTTGAATCACCCAGCAATCAGATAGTGCCTGTATCCTCATACCCTTATGATCCCACTCAGGGTCCAACTGTTGCAATAGAAACGGCAGCAGCAACACTCTATCGCCATGCAATGGTCTCCAATGGAAAACTTCAAAATGCTTTGGACAATCTTCTACCAAAAAACTTCAGCTTTTATAAAAATGGTTATCTTGAATTAGCATCCATGAACAACACGCAATGCCCCCATGTCCTGGAGCAGATAACTGAGAATATCGGTTCACTTAGAATTCTCCCCCAATGGGTTATAAATGAATCATCGGGAATTTATCAGTTGCATGTGTTGTCATCAGCACCATCGTTTCAAGGAAGAGTCATCCCTAAAAAAGATTCATGTGCAAATGCCATTTCCCGGAAACTGGTTATTGAGCAATATACAGCAATTGCAAAAATAGCGGTTATAAGAAGTCATGTAGCTGACAAACCTGTTGCTCTCCATCTCACCCTGGTTGGTCAAGGAGTCTTCAACAACCACCCATCAGTTGCAGAAGAGGCAATTATTGAAGCTATTAAAGTAACTCAATCAATGCCTGTCAGTATTTATTTACATATATTTCAAGATTCAATAAAAACTGACTATCTAATCAATATCTTACGTAGACAGTTCACTATTTCTGAGGTCACCGCTGAGCGATTTAAAAAATATCATATTGAAAACAAATAAGATTTTTAAAAGAATGGATTCAATGAAAGAAAAATAGCAACCCCCCTCAAAACAGCGTAATTTACTTAGATAGATATCCATATTAAACAAGGCTTAGCATTTGTTTTTAGTATTGTAATTTGCCCAAATACAGTATTAATCGCACTTGTCTGAGTATGGATTTTTACACTGTTTTTTTATACAGTAAAGTAATCCCAAAACCTATCTGGAGAGGGCAATGTCCATTACCCCCATGTGGCGAGTCGATCGGGACGGAAGCATGTTTACAGACAAAAAAGCGGCTGAAGAGCACGATAAAATGCTGGAGTTGGCAGGCAATCTGTCAAGCTTACTGGATTCCAGCTTTACTATTGATGAAAAGCTAGCTGAAGACATTGGCCTGCTACTTGCCCGCAACAAAGATGTTCTGGCAAAAGCATTTAAAGGCAAGCCTGATTTAATATTAAACATCAACCAGGAACAGGAAGCTGTTGCACGGGAAGATGTCGCTACATTAAAACCAGCATCCAAAACGGTTGCTGCTTAAATAGCTATTATTCAAGGGACATTGGCTCATTAGGCCAGTGTCTATTGAATATTTTATTGGAACTTTAAGTTAAACTATCCCCTTTCTCTTGGGGAGCAAATCAAGCAGTTGTGAAATACCATCATTTTCACTGCTATCCCGTAAAAAAATATGAGCATGCCCTAAGCCCTTTATACTTCTCAGTTCAGTGGGGTTAACCAGTACTATCCATTCAAACTGGCTATTACAGATTGTCTGTATTTGTTTACTCAATAACTTGATAGCCATCTGCTTTAAATGCTCTGCATCCCAAATCGGTTGAGATGCAAACATCAGCAAATGGGCCACATCATCTTCGATCCAATAAGGATACTCACTGGAAAAAAGGCAGTAACAAAGGGGTAGATTTTGCTCACCTTCCTTAATCCCCAGGGAGAAAAAACCATCCAGTACGGATTTTTCAGGTGTTATGCCCAATTCCTGAGCGGCAGAAAAAAACTCACGATAACGTTTAGCAACTCCTGGGCTACGAAGCAGTTTTCCAGCGTTGAATAACCTGGAAATATCTCCCCAGCTAGCTGGCCCTTCCGGCGTTACTGGCTCCACAGCTTTACTATCAAAAAATCGGTTTCCGGGCCACAAACAGCTACCACAGCCTTCATCTCAATACATCCCTTAGAGATTTATCCTAAAGAATATTATAGATTTCACCTTTTAAACTGTGTTTTCTGCGACTCTTACTGACAATAATCTGGCAATCTCGCTATAATCTGATGACGTTCACATTTCGGTCATCCCTGTAGTGCAATTTCAGGGGATTCCGCTAATATAGCGCCCTTTTGTCTGGCAAGGTCAGTAGTCACGACATGACGAGTTTCGTTCCTGGACAACGCTGGATCAGCGACACAGAAACAGAGCAGGGATTGGGTACAGTACTCACCCTAGACGGCCGCATGGTAACTCTCCTGTTTCCCGCAACTGGAGAAACCCGGCTATATTCCATCAACAACTGTCCCTTAACCCGGGTTCAGTTCAACCCCGGTGATAAAGTAGAAAGCCATGAAGGCTGGATTATGACTGTCACCGAAGTGATCGAACATGCAAACATTCTGACATATATAGGCGTATTGGATGACGGCCAGCAAAAAGAGCTACCCGAAACCGATCTCAGCAATTTTATTCGCTTTAACAAGCCCCAGGACAGGATGTTGGCCGGTCAAATTGACCAAAACAGCAACTTTTCCCTGCGCTATAAAACCTTGCAGCATAACCACCGGTTGCGGCGATCTGCTGTCCGAGGTCTTATAGGCCCAAGGACCAGCCTGATTCCCCACCAGCTCCATATTGCAAGGGAAGTTTCCAGCCGCTATGCCCCCCGAGTCATGCTCGCAGATGAAGTGGGGATGGGCAAAACCATTGAAGCCGGTTTAATTCTTCATCAGCAATTGATCAGTGGCAGAGCAGGCCGGGCTCTTATTGTGGTACCCGAAAGCTTGTTACATCAGTGGCTGGTTGAAATGCTCAGGCGTTTTAACCTCCATTTCAGTCTGTTTGATGAAGAGCGCTGCCGACATACTGATGATGAAAATCCCTTTATCAGTGAACAGCTCATACTGTGCAGCCTGGATTTTCTTTGTTCCAATGAAAACCGTCTGCAACAAGCGCTGGAAGCTGATTGGGATTTGATGATTGTCGACGAGGCACATCACCTGATCTGGTCAGAGCAAAACCCAAGCAATGAATACCTCTGTATAGAAAAGCTTGCAGAGCAAATTCCGGGATTACTTCTTCTGACAGCAACACCCGAGCAAATGGGGCCAGAGAGCCACTTCGCCAGGTTACGCCTGCTAGATCCAGATCGCTTCCATAATCTGGCATCCTTTCAGGAAGAGGAGCGCTCTTACGAACCAGTAGCTGATGCAGTTCAAACACTACTGGATCAAGAGCAGTTTTCCGATCAAGAAAAACAGCACCTGGTCAGCTTTCTTGGAGAAGATAGCCAACCTTTGCTGCACCTCTTTGAAAATGGTTCTGTAGCAGAGAAAACCACTGCCAAGAATCAGCTTCTACGCCAGCTTCTGGACCGACATGGCACTGGACGTATTTTATTCAGAAATACCCGTGCTGCAGTTGGCGGATTCCCAGGCAGAGCTGTTCAGTTCTACCCGCAAGTATTACCTGAACTCTACCAAATCGCCCTGGAAGAAGAGAGTGAAACGCCAGTAAGTCCTAAACACAACCTTTATCCGGAGCTTGCCTATCAGACCCATATCAAGGTTGATGATATGGATCCCTGGTGGAAGGTTGACCCACGAACTGAATGGCTGATTAACCTGGTAAAACTTCTGAAAAAGCAGAAGGTCCTGGTTATTTGTGCCCATGCCAATACGGCGCTTGATCTGGAAGATGCCATGCGCATTTTGTCTGGTATACCAACAGCTGTTTTCCACGAAAACATGAGCATTGTCGAGCGAGACAGGGCTGCTGCCTGGTTTGCTGACGAAGAGTATGGTGCCCAGGTTATGGTCTGCTCTGAAATTGGCAGTGAAGGTCGTAACTTCCAGTTCGCACACCACTTGGTACTTTTTGATCTTCCAGAGCATCCGGACTTATTGGAACAACGGATAGGTCGATTGGACCGTATCGGCCAGTCTGAAACCATTAAAATTCATGTGCCCTACCTGGAAGGAACTGGGCAGGAGGTTCTGTCCCACTGGTATCATGAAGGTTTGGATGCCTTTGCCGACACATGCCCTGCCGGTAGCACTGTACACCAGCAGCTTGGCAATGAACTTGAACCACTATTGAAAGTGGGATCAGCCGTTAGCCATACTGATATGGCACCCTTACTGGAAAAGACTGCCGGGCTAAACCAGGAACTCAAGGCTCATCTTCATAATGGTAGAGACCGCCTGCTTGAACTCAATTCCAGGGGCCTGTCTTCCAATGAAGACATGATCAATGATATTGAAGAGCAGGAAGAACCCCGCCAACTGAAGCGCTACATGGAAAAGCTCTTCGAAAGCTTTGGGGTTGAAGCAGAAGACCACTCCAAGCACTGCCTTGTAGTTCGTCCAGGTAACCATATGGTCACTGCCTTTCCTGGCTTACCTGCAGATGGCATCACCGTATCCTTTGACCGAGAGATGGCGCTCTCCAGAGAAGATATGCAGTTTCTAACCTGGGAACATCCAATGGTTAGCGACAGCATGGATATGGTGTTAACAACCGATATGGGCAACACCTCGGTTGCTTTGCTTAAAAACAAAGCATTAAAGCCAGGCACCATGTTATTGGAAGCCATTTATGTTGTTGAAGCCAGCGGCGATAAGTCCCTACAATTGGATCGCTACCTGCCGGCCACCCCTATACGCAGTCTGATAGACCCTTCAATGAACAACCTTGCCAGCAAGGTGGCTTTCGATACCCTGAATGCTCAGTTACAGCCTATTAAAAAAGGCATGGCCAAAAAACTGGTTCAGGCGCAACGGGAGCCTATATTGAAGATGCTATCTAAAGCAGAGGACTTTGCTAAAAGCAGCGTGCAGGGTATTGTCAGTGAAGCATGCCAAAACCTGCTCATGGATGTCACTGAAGAAATCAAGCGATTGGCGGCTTTAAAAGCCGTTAACCCAAATGTCCGTGATGATGAGATTGAACACCTCAAGCTCAGAGCCGCTCAAGGGCATCAGAGTCTTCAGAAAGCCATGCTCAGACTGGACGCTATACGCCTGATGGTTGCAGGATAACTCTTCCTCATCCGATAAAGTCAAAATCTATATAAGGTTTTGGCTTTATCACATCATCAGCCACAGCTGGTTCTGCAGCTGCTGGAGAGACTAGCAAGAATAGGGAGTGGTAAGTAGCGATGTATGAATACATTGCCTCTTAATAACACCATTCCCTATCAACTTTCTTCTATTTATAAATAGAGTGCTCACCTTCTGGCCGGGTTTTAAATCGGCGGTGTAGCCACATATACTGCTCTGGGTGCTCACGAACCCTGTCTTCGACAAAACGGTTAACACGCTCTGCATCCATCTGATCGTCCCCAGAAGGGAATGAATCCCAGACTGGATAAAGCTTCATAACATAGCCTTTTGAATCTGCTTGACGTGTCACTATCATAGGAACAATTCGAGCCCTACCCATCTTAGCCAACCGGGACGTACCCGTGACAGTTGCTGCCTGCATATCAAAAAATGAGGCAAATACACTTTGCTTTGGCCCATAGTCTTGATCAGGTGAATACCAGACCGTTCCCCCAGCCCTTAACACTCGCAACATGCCTCTCACATCCCTTCTACCCAACAAATTGCTATTGCGGTCATAACGCATCCTTTGCTTTCTTTGCATATATTCAAAAACCGGGTTTTTATGTTCCCTGTATGTGGCATCAAGACTGTGCCGCAGTGCAATCATTGCCCCCGCTATTTCAATGGTGGTAAAGTGCAATATCAGTAATATCGTACCTTGTCCCTGTTGATCATTAAGGTGCTCAAGACCTTCAAACCTTACTATTTTTTCAAGCCGCTTTTTGGGCCACCACCAAGCCATTGCCACTTCCATCAGCCCCATACCCACAGACTCAAAATTGGCTATCAAAAGCTTCTCCCTTTCATACTCAGGCATATCAGGAAAGCAATGTTTCAAATTAACCCTTGCAATATGTACTCTGGAGCCTGCCAGTTTGTAAAATAGCCGCCCAATAAAGCGACCCAGGGCCATAATCAATGGATAGGGTAACAGGGTTGGTATGATACTGAGCCCTAAACCCAGCCACGTTATCCAGTACTGAGGTTTAAGAAAAGACCATTTAAACTGGTCAGCGCCCGTTGTTTTTTGATAACCTTTCGACATATACACCAAGATCAGCACTTGTGAATTTTTTACGACTTCTCTAGGCTCTATTATTTCACAGCAGAGCAAAGCCGGGGACAATATGAGCTCAGACCTGCAATCTCACAGTTCTGTTATTGCCTTTCAAATGAAAGGCGGTATTTATACACTGACTACCTTGGAATTGCATTCCGCCAATAGCTCTCGTATCAGAGAGCAGTTGCAGCATATGACTCGAAAGGCCCCTAATTTTTTTCAGCAAACACCTGTCGTCATTGCACTCGAAAAGATGCCTGCTGAAGAGAAGCACTTGGATCTATCATCATTGCGGCATCTTCTACATGAGTTTGGCATTATTCTGGTTGCTGTTCGGGGCGGTACAGACACCCACCGTAAAGAAGCGTCAATATGTGGCATTGCCTGGCTTCCTACAACCAAATCAAAGGCCAGTGACACAACAGAGAGTGAAGCTTCTGCCAATGTTGTCATGATCAAAAAACGCGACCACATCACTGCTACCGAAGAAGAACAGCAATCAAAAAAACCAGAACGCCCCGCTGTAGAAACAACAACACGGATAATAGAACGTCCTGTAAGATCTGGCCAACAAGTCTATTCACCTGGAGATTTAGTTGTTTTAGGACCAGTGAGTACTGGCTCTGAGTTGCTTGCTGGCGGCCATATTCATGTATACGGCCCTTTGCGAGGTCGTGCCCTGGCTGGCATTAATGGCAACAAAGACGCACGGATATTCTGCCGGCAGTTTGAGGCTGAGTTGATTTCGATTTGTGGCCAGTACAAACTGCCTGCAAATACCGATAAATCTCACTGGGGACGAAGTGTTTTGATTAATCTCAAAGACCAATGCTTGCACATGACAGAACTTTAATAAATACTGATCCTAACGACAGAATTTTTTAAAACAAGCAGGTAAATCACTTGGCTCGCATTATCGTAGTAACCTCCGGAAAAGGAGGCGTCGGTAAAACCACAACTAGTGCATCTTTCGCATCAGGCCTCGCGTTACAGGGGCACCCCACCGTTGTTATTGATTTTGATGTCGGCTTACGTAACCTAGATTTGATAATGGGCTGCGAGCGTCGGGTCGTATACGACCTGATTAATGTTATTAATGGAGAAGCTACACTTCACCAGGCTCTTATCCGTGACAAACGTGTAGATAATCTCTCAGTTCTACCTGCCTCTCAGACTCGCGACAAAGAAGCTTTAAGCAAAGAGGGCGTTGAGAAAATCCTTAACGAACTGTCCAAGGATTTCGACTACATTATTTGTGACTCACCAGCAGGTATTGAGCACGGTGCTCAAATGGCACTGTATTTTGCTGATGAAGCCATTATTACCACAAACCCGGAAGTATCTTCAGTAAGAGATTCGGATCGGATACTGGGCATTCTGCAAAGCAAATCCCAGCGTGCCGAAAAAAAACAGGATCCTGTAAAAGAGCACCTGTTGCTCACCCGCTATAACCCTGAGCGAGTAGAACGGGGTGATATGCTGAATGTCAGTGATGTGGAAGAAATACTGGCTATTCCCTTGCTCGGTGTTATTCCCGAATCAGGTTGTGTACTGAAAGCATCCAATCAGGGAATTCCGGTTATCCACCAGCCAGATACCGATGCCGGCCAGGCATACGGTGATATGGTTTCCAGATACCTGGGGGAAAAGCGTCCCCACCGTTTCCTTGAGCCTACAAAGAAAGGCCTGTTACACAGAATGTTTGGAGGGCGGGCATGAGCCTCATGCAACTCTTTCGCATGTCAAATAACAATAATAAAGAAGAGAAAAGTGCGTCTGTTGCCAAGGAACGACTGCAGATCATTGTTGCTCACGAGCGAATGAGTCGTAGCGGCCATGATTTCCTGCCAGCCATGCAAAAAGATATTCTCGAAGTGGTTAGAAAATATATTGAAGTGAACCAGGAGAATATCAATATCCGCCTTGATAACGAAGGTGATTGCTCGATTTTGGAAGTTAATGTCCAGCTGCCTGAGTAATGCATAAGTTAACTCAGAACGCACTTGCTAATTTAAGCACCTGGTTAATAATCTGGCGACAGAATCATCTGTCAATTAGCCAGGTGCCACACAAAAACTTTTCAAACCTTTACACACATACCCCGATCACATTACCTCATAGCGGGTAAAATCTTTCTTCATCCTGGTGTGATAGTGATACCAATCGTATTTTCTAATTCTCTTACTACACGGGTCATCTAGACAGGCCTTGTTTGTAACATGTTCATATGACAATACATTTTGTGCTCAACCAACTATGCGCGCAAAAGGAGTTAGAAAATACGGTAAGTATATGACAGGTTTTCGATAGCCCATGCTCAACAGCCAACGATCAATATCATGATTACGACATACAAAAATCTTGTTATAGCTATATTATCCACCCTTATCCTATTAACTGACAGCGCTCCTATCCATGCCAGCAACTCTCGAAAACAACAAGCACCTGTCATTACAACCATTCAAGCTGAAATCACTCTGATTAATCAGCCTATTGAAGCAATTGGCAGCCTCTTTGCCAATCAGTCTATCGACATCACCCCCCAGGTAAGTGGACGGATTACTGAACTTAATCTTGATGATGGCAAAAACGTAAAAAAAGGCGACCTTCTTATCAGTCTTGATCACCGTGAACAGGCTGCCAAAGTACAAGAAACGGAAGTTTCCCTAGAAGACCAGCAAAGAAAACTGTCTTATATGGAAACCCTGTTCCAGCGAAAAGCCGTTTCCAAAGATGAACTGGAAGCACAACAAGCCCAGGTAAACCAGCTTCAGGCGACATTATTGGCAGAAAAAGCCAGACTGGACCATTACACTCTGGAAGCACCTTTTGATGGTGTGCTGGGGTTTAATAACACGGGGCTGGGAGCACTCATAAACAGTGGCACAGCCATCACAACCCTTGATGACATCAGTTCCGTCAAGCTGGATATTGAGCTACCGGAAGAAGCACTGAGTGAAGTGGTACCCGGCACTTCTTTAACTGCCTATACCCGAGCATGGCCCGATATAGCCTTTACAGGCACGGTAACCAGCATCAATCCACGCATTAATCCACTAAACCTAACCTTCAAAGTCAGAGCCATTCTGGATAACAGTCAAGGTCAATTAAGGCCGGGCATGCTAATGACGATTAATGTCCAGCGTCCTGCAACTGAGGCTATTGCAGTACCATCAAGAAGCGTCCTGTTCCAAGGTAATAGACGTTATGTTTACGTTGTCGGAGACAATAACATCGCAGAAAAACGTTTTATTGAAACCGATTTAACCCTTGGAGACCAGATTACAATTACCAAAGGCCTCACCCCCGGCGAAACCATTATTGACCAGGGCGTTATCAAAGTAAGAAATGGCTATCCCGTCAAAACCGTTGATCAAGCCATAGTTGCAAGACCCGACAGTGAGGGAGATAGCCGTTCATGATGCTTTCAGATCTATCGGTCAAACGACCCGTCTCTGCAACCGTTGTCAGTCTCTTGCTGGTCACATTTGGCATCGTTACTTTTCTGATGCTGCCATTACGGGAACTACCCGATGTTTCCTCCCCAAAAGTGACAGTGGTCACCAGTTACAGTGGCGCCTCAGCCAATGTGATTGAGTCCAAAATCACAGATCCTATCGAAGACCAGCTCTCAGGGATCGAAGGGATTAAATTTATAGATAGCACCAGCTCCAATGGCAGTTCCCGGATACAAATCGAGTTTTATCCAGACCGAAATATGGATAATGCGGCTAATGACGTTCGGGAAGCCATATCACGAGTTTCCCGACGTTTACCGGATGAAGCCGATGACCCCATTGTCTGGAAAGACAGTGGCAATGGCGATGCGATTCTTTATGTCATGCTGAAAAGTGAAACCATGTCTCCGGTGGAGCTCACTGACTATGCTGACAGAACCCTAAAAGACCGACTAAGTCTGGTAGACGGCGTTAGTTCCGCAGATCTTATGGGAGCCAGGGAATACGTTATGCGTATCGAGCTTGATCCTGTTGCCATGGCAGCAAGAGGAATCACTGCACCCGATGTAGAAACAGCCCTAAAAAAAGACAATGTTGAACTGCCCGCTGGTGAGTTTGATGGCAGCCAGCGTACATTACAGATTCGTCTGCGCCGTGATTACAACACAGTAGATGACTTCCGCCGCCTGGTTATCCGACAGGATGGCAGTGGCACTGTATATCTGGATGATATCGCAACCATTCGCACTGGTGCGAAAGAAGCCAAGCAACTGTTTAAAGCCAATGGCTTTAATACCGTTGGACTGGGTATTGTTCCTATGAGCCAGGCTAACCCACTGGAAGTTATCAAAAAAGTAAAAGCAGAAATTGAACAATTCCGACCTTTTCTCCCGAAAGGCACAGAGGTTAACTGGACTTATGATGCCTCAACCTTTATCAATAGCGCTATAAACGAAGTATATGCAACTCTGGCGATTACTATGGCACTGGTTGTCCTGGTCATTTACTGCTTTCTGGGTAATCTGAGGGCGACTTTAATCCCGGCAGTTACTGTGCCTGTCTCTTTGATCTCAGCCTTTATTGCGATCTATGTTTTGGGCTATTCCATCAACCTTTTGACCCTGTTGGCTTTAGTCCTAGCTATCGGCCTGGTGGTTGATGATGCCATTGTTGTACTGGAAAATATCCATCGTCGCCTGGAAATGGGAGAAAAACCATTAGTGGCAGCCTATCGAGGAGCAAGGGAAGTAGGCTTTGCGGTTATCGCAACCACCCTGGTGCTGGTAATGACCTTTGTTCCCATCATTTTCCTGGATGGTACTATCGGAAGGCTTTTCTCAGAATATGCCCTCACCCTTGCCGGTGCAGTGTGCTTTTCCAGTCTAATTGCCCTGACCCTGTCCCCTATGATGGGATCCAGGCTACTTAAATCTGATACCAAAGAATCCAGACTCAGCAAGAAACTCAATACCCTGATAGCGGGTCTGGAAACAAGCTATGGCGTTTTACTTAGATTAACTGTAAACCACAAATGGATAGGTGTCGGCCTCTTAGCTATTTCCCTGGGTCTGACTGCATTGCTTTACCCGCTGATACCACAATCCTTTACTCCAAAAGAAGACAACGGTTCTATTTTTATCCTGGTACGCGGTGTCGAAGGCGCCAGCTTTGATAGTATGGAAGAAAGTATGGAGCTTATAGAACAGCGCCTGCTTCCCTATATTGATTATGGCCCAGTGGACAATATTACCGTCGTGGCTCCGGGTTTTCGGAATATGGGCAATAACTCCGGCTTTCTGGTGCTTAATCTGAAAGACTGGAATGACCGGGAACAAAGTGCCTTTGAGATTTCTGCCCTATTGCGTAAAAAACTGGCCAGCGTTCCCAATGTTACCATTTTTCCTGTCTTGCGATCCTCTATTGGCGGCAGGACAAAATCGCCTGTTCAGTTTGTTGTTGGCGGAGGTTCCTTTGATCAGATACAGCAATGGGCTGACACTTTGATAGAAAAGGCCCGAACCAACCCCGGGCTGACTGATATTGATATTGACTATAACGAAACCCAACCCCAGGTAGAACTGACCATCGATAAAGTCAGGGCGGCAGAACTTGGCGTGTCAGCAGAAGCCATTGGCAATACCCTGGAAATCATGCTGGCAGGAAAAACCTCCACCACCTTTATGGAAAGAGGTGAGGAATATGATGTTTACCTTAAAGCCGTCACGGGTCGTTTGATATCACCGGAAGATGTGGCAGCACTCTATGTGCGTTCCAATACGACGGGACAATTAATCAGATTGGACAATTTGGTCAAGGCAGAAGAGGTGGGCCAGGCTGCTCGTCTACCCCATTATAACAGAAACCGAAGCATCACAATTTCCGCTAACCTGGCCAATGGCTATTCACTGGGTGAAGCCCTGGACTATCTTGACCAGCAGGCGGTAGAACTGCTTCCCGCGCAGGCCATTATTGATTATAAAGATGAATCACTGGACTACCGCTCTAACCAAAGCTCTATCTATGCAGTATTTGGCCTGGCTATGGTTATTGTATTCCTGGTATTAGCCGCCCAGTTTGAGAGTTTTGTCCACCCATTAGTGGTTATGGTAACCGTACCGCTGGGTCTGGCTGGCGCACTATTTGGACTGCTCATCACCGGAGAAACACTCAATATTTATTCTCAGCTGGCCATGATTATGCTAATTGGCCTGACCACTAAAAATGGTATTTTGATTGTTGAGTTTATTAATCAGCTCAGAGATCAGGGAATAGAATTTAAAGAGGCCATTATTTCCGGAGCACAAAAGCGGCTGCGCCCCATTCTAATGACTGCACTGACAACCGTCGCAGGTTCTGTTCCTCTGCTAATGGCCAGTGGGGCAGGTGCTGAATCCCGGTTCACTATTGGTGTTGTCGTGTTTTCAGGAGTACTCCTTGCAAGTCTGCTCACTCTCATCGTTGTGCCATCTATTTATGCACTGGTTGCAGGCAGAACCCAGTCGCCAGAATTTATTTCAAGAAAACTTGAAGATCAGCTGTCAGCCGCGGTAGCTCAATAGAAAGAATGTAAGATAAGCGCTCATGGTCACTCAGGCGGCCATGAGCATAGCGCTATAGGCTAAAACTTATACCAGGCATTTAACCAAGGCTTCTGAGCTTCGAGCAACTCACCAAACATTGCATGGCACTGCTCCAAAGTACAAGCCATTCCCGTTACAGGGTCCATTGCCAATGCCTGCCTGGCTGCTGAAAGATTGCCGGTTAAAGCCGCCTCAACCACCAGTTCCTGTACGTTGATATTAGTCTTATTCAGGGCAGCACAAGCTGTCGGTAAAAATCCTACTTCAACAGGATAAAGTCCATCAGTATCCACATAAATGGGCACCTCCACCATACACTCTGCTGGCAGATTAGGAATCAGTAAACCATCGTCAGTCTGATTAGGTAAATTGCCATTAATTCGCACACGCTCACCGGTCAGCATGGCTTCAATTAGTTTGGGAGCATTCAGCATATTCCGCTCAATACGGAATGCCTGTTCCCCAGCCAGCTGCCGCTCTACTTCAAGCCGGGCACTGGCATGGACTTTTTCCTCCAACTCCAGCAAATTCCAGCGCTGGGGCAGGAAGTTATTGATCATGGCTTCATTTTTTCGGAACCAGGGCACATAGTCGGACATATGCCAGTGATTCTCGGTACACCAGTAATCAAACATCTTAAGCACTTCACAGCGCACTCCATCACTGGCATACGCTTTTTCATTATTTGGCAACGCTCGAATCGCCGGATACAGATCCTTTCCCTGATAGCGAACATCCAGCAGCCAGGTCATATGGTTGATACCACCAAACGTATATTCAAAGCCTTCCGGCACATCATGGTACATCAATGCCTGCCAGGCTTCCGGACTATGGGGATGTTCTACCCAAGGTCCCACCCCAAGATAGCCTGCCAGTTGTGCAGCGGTATAACGAACCCCATAGCACAGACCAATACAGCGGATAGATGTTGCTTTATTAACTGCCCAGGTCAGTGGTGCCAGCGGATTTGCATAATTAAGCAGCAGGGCATTGGGACAGACTTCTTCCATATCCCGCGCAACTGAAAGTGTTGGTGGAATTTGTCGTAAAGCCCTGAAAATCCCCCCTGGCCCCAGGGTATCCCCTACTTCCTGGTTAACCCCATATTTCTTCGGAATCTCCACTTCCAGCCGCCATGGCTCCAGTCCCCCGACCTGAATAGCACTGATCACAAAATCAGCACCCGTCAGTGCTTCTTTCTGATTTGTGGTCATAGCCAGGGTAACAGACACACCCGCCTGTTCAATCATTAGGCCGATTAAGCGATGAGTTTCCTCAAGTTTCTCAGAGTTTAAGTCCTCCAGGACAACCGTTAACGGCGGTAGCGTTTTGCAAGCAAATAGCGCCGACAACAACTGTCGGGTAAACATGATGCTGCCAGCTCCGATAATGGTTAGTTTTTTCATGGAATTTTTATAACCTCTCTGGTTGACCGGTATGGAGCTACCCCTCTCAGCCTGCCAGGAGACAGGCCGTTATAGCCCAACACCGGTTTAGTATTCGTATTATTTTTGCGGGTGTTTTTTTTGTATAAAAAGCAGTTACTTACCTGATTTTTTAAATACCAGGGCATAACCGGATACTGAAGCGATAATAATCAGGCCATAAACCATACGGGTCCAAAAGCCTGATAACCCACCTGCAATAATGCCCGCTTCGATCATGCCAATAATAATGGCTCCTATCAGAGTCCCGGACAGGGTACCCTCGCCACCAAATACTGATGTACCACCGATAAAGACGGATGCAAATACCAGCAGCATGTAACCTTCACCCTGGGTAGGCCACCAGGAACCCATTTCATTGCAGACCATTACCCCGACCAGTGCACTGACAACCCCCATCAGTACAAATAGCCCTGTGCGGGTTTTATCCGTGGCAACGCCCATCATTCTGGCTGTTTCCTGGTTATCACCAATAAAGCGAACATTGTCGCCAAAATGATGTCGATGGAGCAGTAGAGAACCAGCGATAGCCAGCACCACACACCAAACGGCCTGCATAGGCAGCCAACCAAATAATCGACCAGTCAGGACACTGTTTAACACGGTATCCCGGATTTCTACCATGCTGATAGCGATACCATCAGCCAATAAAGTCGCCAGGCCATACCAGAAGAACTGGGCACCAATGGTAGCAATAATGGAAGGCACACCCAGCCGAACCACTAGCAAGGCATTAACCAATCCGGCACAGGCTCCAGCAGCCAAAGCGATGATCAGGCCCAATCCCGCCTGCCCGGTCGTCTCAAAGGTGATAGCAAAGATATAGCTGGAAAACGCCATGACCGCTGGAAAGGACATATCCATTTCTCCAGCCACAATCATCAGAGTCAGAGCCAACGCTAATATTGCTGGAAAGGGAATACTGGTCATTAAGGACAAGTAGATTCTTGGGGCTCCAAAGGTTTCCGGACTCATTACCAGAAACAGTAACCACAGAATGACTAACAGGGATAAAGTGCCCAGCTTATAGCGATAGGGATAGAACTTCTGCCAAAGCCCGCTTTTGTCTGCAATACCAATAGATTGCGGCGATGCAGTGATTGCTTGAGGCTGACTCATCAAACTTTCTCCTTATGAGTATATTCACCCCTGGCAATGGCAATAAGCCGCTGACCAAGGGACTCAAGGGTCATCTCATCAGCATGGCACTCACAACACACTTCACCACGATCGACAAACACAAAACGATCTGCAACCTCATGGACATGGGCCATATTATGGCAAATCAAAATACAGGATCGGCCTGAATCCCGTATTTGCCGAATAAATGATAAAACTTTACCAGTTTCGCCCAAAGATAGCGCATTGGTGGGTTCATCAAGAATAATAATGTCAGCATCAAAGTGCATGGCCCGGCCAATAGCAAGCCCCTGTCGTTCACCACCAGACAGCACACTGACAGGCGAATCAGGCGAGATACCGACACCACGAAGTCCCATTTGTTTTAATAGCTCTGCAGTAATCCGCTTTTCTTCAGCAATATCAATAAAACCAAACCGGTTACGTAAATGTCGCCCAACAAAAAGGTTACGCCAGACCGGTTGTTTTTCTGCCAGAGAACGTTCCTGATAGACTGTCTCAACACCCAGTGCTCTGGCTTTATTGACATCATACTGATGCCAACCGATGGGCTTTCCCTGAATACGCAATTCACCAGACTCAGGACGATGAAGACCCGAAATCACCTTTATTAAGGTGGACTTACCTGCACCGTTGTCACCCAAGATAGCAACCACTTCGCCTTTACCGAGGCGAAAATCTATATTTCTAAGGGCATGAACACCATTAAACCACTTGTTCACGCCCTGCAATTCAAGCAGGGCTGTCATTTTTAACGAAGCCCTTTTTTGGCTAGAGGTGCAATCACACCAATATTGTCACGGGTAATAAAACCGCCGCCGGTATCGACTTCCAGTCCAGAGAAACCGAAACGTTTACTTAAAACCAGCTGGACTACCGGTAAATACCCTTGCAGGAAAGGCTGGCCATCGCCAACCAGATCAACGTAACCTCTCTTTACTGCTGCTACTGTTGCTGGCGCCAACCCAAAACCAGCGGTGATAATCTGGTCAGGCTCCACGCCAGCAGCTCGCAAAAAGTTTTCCATTTGGCTGGTCAAGGCGCTATGGTCGATCATAATCAGCTTGGTATCAGGATGGCGGGATAAATAAGCTGTCATCAGCGGCATCCCCAAGGTCGGGTCTTTATCCAGCTCAGCACTGATTTCCATATACTCAACCTTCAACCCAGCTTCTTCCAGAGTATCAAGCATACCTTGGGTAGAGAGCCCACGGTTAGGCTTGCTCTTCAGTCCCCAAACCAGGGCTCGGTCACCCGCTTTTAATGGAAAACACCGTAGTGTTTCACTGGCTATCATGGTTCCACGGGTTCGGTTATCAGTACCGGCATAACCAAAGCCTTCACTTTGATAATCACTCATCATGCGAGGCAGTTCAGTATCACTGGAAGTGACCTGAATGCCACTATCCCGTGCTTCTTTAATCAGTTTGGCAAACGCATCGTCTCCAGGATGGCCCATAACAACAATGCCATCCGGTTTCGAACCCAGTGCTTTATTGAAGTTCTCAACCATTTTTTGAGGACTCCAGTCTGAATACATAAAGCGGATATTACAGCCAAGGTCCGCACAAGCCTGTTGTGCACCATTTTGAACGACAGTGTTATAAGCCCCCCCAACAGGGCCTCCGGTATCAAACCAGATATCCATACCTGTACCACTTTTTATCGGGGAATGATCTGCAATAGAATATGTCACAGAAAGAGAGCTGACTGCCAGAACAGCACCAGCTAGAATCTTGGATAGCTTCACAAATTGTCCTTATAACCGTTCAAAAGGGTTAAAAGGTGATTATTATCTTCACAATACGCTACGCCACTAGCTCGGAAATCACTTAACCTTAATGATTATTGATACAAATCACTGAAAAAAGCGGCTTGGTTATTGGATGATGCCCGCCCTTAATTTTAAATGTGCCATAAGCGAAAAAAAGATCTAACGCTTCAGGCATGGAAACATGGGTATTCTAATGACCGAGTCAAACAGCGGCTATGTAATTGCATTTAAAAGAGATCAGATGGGGGATGGAAGTGATGGACTGGGTGCTACCCTAATCAAAGCCTATGTCAACTCGTTACTGGAGTTGGGCAACAAACCATCAACGTTGGTTTTCTACAACAGCGGGGTCAGACTCGCCACTCACGGTAGTGGGGTAGAAGAGGCCTTGGCGGAGCTGGAAGACCAGGGTATCAGACTGTTGTTATGTGGTACCTGTGTTAACCATTTTGAATTAAAACCAACACTGGCTGCTGGCAAAATTTCCAATATGTACACTATTTCTGAAACACTGGCCCAGGCCAGTCATGTGGTCTACCCGTAATGAAACGGCTAACTTATTTCGATAATAGCGCCACCAGCTTCCCCAAACCTCCAGCAGTTGCAGCCGCTATCAGTCAATACCTGACTGAGATTGGAGGAAGCTATGGCCGCTCTGCCAATACCCGGACGTTCACAGTAGCCCGCACTATCGAGCAGTGCCGTGACGCTCTGGCAAAAGAACTGGGTGTCAGCCAGGCTGAACATATTGGATTGACTGCGAATGCTACTCAAGCAGCCAATACTGTTATCAACGGTCTTGACCTTGATAGCGGCCGAGTATTGATTTCCCCAATGGAACATAATGCAATCGCCCGTCCTCTGGAGGCACTGCGCCTGGCAGGAAAAATAACGGTAGAACAGTTACCCGCCAACAAAGATGGAACAATAGATATTGAACAGATTAGTATTCCTGAGGATACTCGCTTGGTTATCGTTAACCATCAAAGCAATGTTAATGGCATAACCCAACCTCTTGCAGCTCTCAGGAAGGTTATTCCTTCAACGCCCATAATGGTTGATGCCTCTCAGTCCCTGGGCAAACATACGTTTCAAGCTGAGCAGTGGGGTCTCGACTTTGTCGTATTTACAGGCCATAAAGGCTTAATGGGGCCAACCGGAACGGGTGGTTTTTGGGCTAAAAATCCTGAACAGATCAGCCCTTTATTATTGGGTGGAACCGGGAGCAACAGCGAGCACCTGTCTATGCCTGATAGCTTGCCTGATCGATTTGAAGCGGGCACCCCTAATATTGCCGGTTTATTTGGCCTTGAAGCAGCACTTGCCAACAAGCCTGAACAAATCTATACCCATAAGAACCTGCATGAACTGTTAGCTGTCATTAAAGATATACCTGCATTTAAGCTATATGCAGCTACTGATCCAGGGCAACAAGGCAGTCTGTTTTCTCTGACTCATCAAACCATGGATAGCAGTGAACTGGCATGGAAACTCGATACTGAATTCAGTATAGAAACCCGCTCCGGACTCCATTGTGCTCCCCTGGCTCATCAGCATCTGGGCACCGCTCCATCAGGAACCTGTCGCATATCATTATCTCCTTATCATACGGCAGATGATCTGGGCTACTTACTCGAAGCTCTGCAAGAGCTGGCTTGAAACATTATTCAAAAGATACAGGTGTACTTTTATGGCAAGACAATTTCTGCTGTTGGAAAATACCCGGGCTGTTATTCAAGCTGAAAATCGTCTTAAGGAACTTAATATTCCCTGTCGGGTCATGCCAGTCCCTAGAACGATATCATCAGAGTGTGGAATGTGCCTGGAGATTATACCTCCAGTTGAAAGAAGTGAATTAGCTCCCCTAAAACACTTATATCCACCAGCAAAAATAGCTGAATTTTAATAATCATTGACTTTGTCGAGTCAGAATAAGTATCTATTAATATATATCACAAATAAATAATCCCCAGCGTATAATAACTGGGGTATTATAAACGGATAATTAATCCATACAGCTATTATCAGCATCTAATGATAGCTTGAGAACCATCTAAAAACTGAAGACCTTTACTAGTATAGAGATCCCCTGGAATAAGAGGCTCACCACAACCATGAACGGATATTTTTTTCTTTGAAGGATTATTAAAGAAATTTCTATCCCCAGTTACATCAATAATTTTTTTCACCGTTTTATTATTATAAAATGCTAGCTCACCCTCAAAAAAATTATGATATACACGCTCTATACCATCAGCAGTTTTATGAACTGTCTCAATAGAATGGCTTCGCTCTTCAGTATCTTTTAAACTATCCAGTGATGGATTTGCCGACTCGTCCTCAAAATCATTATGAAACACAACACTATCTTCTATACCATCAGCAGTCTTATGATCTGTCTCAATATAATCATCTCGCTCTTTAGTATCCCTCAAATCATCAATTACATCTTCCAGTGATGGACCTAAATTTTTAATATTAAATTCCTTTTCTTTTCCATCTATATGTAAAACAGCACTTTTTATATCAACTTTACATTGGGGACATCCAGTATTTTTTCCCGCATTTTCCTTTGCATCTGACCTATAAAGATCTTCTATAGTCATACCAATCGCACGCAGATCCGCCACTAACCCAGGGTCATCATTTCCATATTGAGCAGGTGTATCATTCTCAGTATTCAACCAGTCACTTAAACAACCAGCATGCATACGTACCTTACATCCTTTTAGAGTATCATCAGTATGATGTGAAACCTCTCGCCCCCTCCATTTCCCCTTATCATTTTCAGTTGGGTCAGAAAAATTATCGGAACAGATTAAACAGCTCTCTGCAACTCCACTGATCTCTTTCATAGCCAATTCCTCCATAAATTGATATCTCATTCAATATATGACAAGAATGGTCACTATTATATCCTATCCCCTCTAACAACTCAGTTAGCAATACTTGCAATATCCCCTCCCCTATAGTAGAGGAAGGAGAGTTCGTCTTACTGTTAAAAATAATTCTAATTAATATATAATTGGCTATTTTAACTATCGATGTAGCTTATAAATATAAAATCAAGCAACAATTTTTTGTTGCCAGGATTGGGCTCTGTTACACAGCTCAGTCCAGTCAAAATGCGTTAGCTCACCTTCTTTTACCTGGCACTGGCCCGCAATCCAGACATGACTGACTTTATGACCACAATTACCATAAACCAGCAAAGATGCAGGATCATAGACTGGCTGACTGGAGACATGGGATAAATCCACCGCAATTAAGTCGGCCTCTTTACCCACTTCAATAGAGCCCACCTTATCACTAATACCCATTGCCACTGCACCGTTAACGGTCGCCATTGATAGGGCAGTATGAGCATCAAGAGCAGTAGCATCACCGGTAACCGCCTTAGCGATTAAAGCAGCGGTTTTCAGCTCTCCAAATAGATCAAGATCATTATTGCTGGCTGCACCATCAGAGCCTAAGGCTACATTGACACCCGCCTCCATAAGCTGATGAGTTGGGCAAAAGCCACTGGCCAGCTTCAGGTTCGATTCTGGACAGTGAATCACATGGCTACCGCTATTCATCAGCAATGGGATATCCACCTCATCAATCTGGGTCATATGCACTGCCTGAAACCTTGAAGAAAGCAAACCCAATTTTTGTAGTCGCTGCAAAGGTCGTAACCCTGTTTCCTTAATAGCTGTTTCTACTTCATCCGCCGTTTCATGCACATGCATTTGCACGATCATATCCAGTTTTTCAGCAGTCTCTGCCACACGTTCCAGTGTCTTATCACCCACTGTGTAAGGGGCATGAGGGCCAAAGCCAATACTTACAAACGGACTATCTTTATAGATACTAAACAGATTCAGGGCTTTTGCAATATAGTCATCAGGCCCTGCTCCCCATGCAGAAGGAAAATCAAAAATCACCGGTGTGATCAATGTACGCATACCCACCTGATCAGAAATCTGTGCTGTTGCTTCTGGAAACAGATACATATCATGAAAACAGGTGGTTCCCGATAATAGCATCTCCGCCATTGCCAACTGAGCACCATCGTGAACAAAAGCTTCACTCAGCCATTTTTGTTCTGCAGGCCAAATATATTGTTTAAGCCAAGTCATCAGTTCATAGTCGTCTGCCATTCCCCGAAATAGAGACATCGGAATATGACCATGGGCATTAATTAACCCTGGCATTACCACTTGCCCAGACAGATCAACCCTTTCTGAATAGTGATAATTCTGTTTCGCTTCAGATAGTGGGCACAGACCAACAATTTTCTGTTGATTAATGGCAATAGCGTAGTCCTGATAGACTGCTTTTTTGGGAATAACAGGAATAACCCAGCTTGCAGTCACCAGCAAATCGATCGGTTGCTTTTTATTCATAAAATACGTCGTTTTTCTCAATCCATTGTGTCGTTTGGTCAACCCTATCAAATTATTCCTAATATTGATCTCAGACAAAAGAGAGTGTTGAAGACGTTACAATCAAAATGTAAGAATGCAGCCTGATTTTTACCCAAAGTAAGGTGCAGAGTTTGCTCGAGGCAATCCTGCGCTTTAACCGGAATAATAACGTCGTTCTAATAAACAGCTGCCTGTTCAGGAAGTATTAATGAGTCAGCACGATTTCAACCAGCAATTACTCGATTTTCTTCATGCCTCTCCAACTCCCTACCATGCTGTAAAAAGCATGAGCGAGAGGCTTGAGTCAAACGGATTCCAAAAACTATCTGAAGCTGATAGCTGGTCTCTGACCACCGGCGGTCGTTACTATGTCACCCGTAATGATTCATCCATTGTCGCTTTTGTGATGGGGGAAACCGATAAAGGCTTTCGTATGGTGGGAGCTCATACCGATTCTCCCTGCCTGAAAGTCAAACCAAAACCTGAATTAACTAAAAAGGGCTATTTACAACTGGGCGTGGAAGTCTATGGTGGCGCGCTGCTTAACCCCTGGTTTGATCGCGATCTCTCCCTGGCAGGCCGCGTACAATACATCACTACAGATAATCGCCTGGCCAACCAACTGATTAACTTTGAAAAAGCCATTGCCACCATCCCAAGCCTGGCCATTCATCTTGATCGTGAAGCAAACAAGCAACGCTCTGTTAACCCACAAACCGATATCCCTCCAGTATTATTCCAACTGGGCAAAGACGAGAAAGCGGATTTCAGAGCGTTGTTAAAAGAGCACCTGATCAATGAAGGTCATACTGACTGTCAGGAAGTGATGGAGTTTGATTTATCCTTCTATGACACCCAGCGCCCCGCCATTATTGGTATGCGCGATGAATTTATAGCCAGCGCCCGCCTGGATAACTTATTAAGTTGCTTTGTTGGTTTACAGTCACTAATTAATCATCTAACAGGTGATGCTACTGCCGTTCTGGTATGTAATGACCATGAAGAAGTGGGTAGCCAATCAGCAACGGGAGCCCAGGGTCCTCTGCTAAAAAATGTGCTGGAGCGGATTTCTGGCCAAGGTGAAGCCTTAACCCGGGCAATGAGCCAATCCATGCTTATCTCTACCGATAATGCCCATGCTATTCACCCTAACTTCAGTGATCGACACGATGGCAATCACGGCCCCCAAATAAACAAAGGTGCTGTGCTTAAGATCAATGCCAATCAGCGTTATGCCACTAGTGATGAAACAGCCAGTATTTATCAGATGCTTAGCAGAAAAACTGGAGCCAATGTACAGCATTTTGTCACCCGTACAGATATGGGTTGTGGTAGCACCATTGGGCCATTGACTGCAAGCGAGCTGGGCCTTCGCACTCTCGATATTGGCTTGCCAACCTTTGGCATGCACTCCATTAGAGAGCTGGCTGGTGTTAAAGACGCCTATGAACTCTCAGGTGTTCTGAATGCATTCTTCCAGCTGAACGAATTACCTCAATAACCTTTTATTTGAGCTTCATAAATCCGGGCGTTCTCAATCACATTTGAGAGCGTCCTCTTGAAGCTGGGTAAATCAAACAAATAATGAGATGTACGTAAGTACAATCTCAGACTGCCTCCGCCCTATGTATCCTGCTACGCTGCCTTATATGGCCCATTTGCCATAGCCCAGGATATGAAATGAAACAGCACTCATTTAAACAACCCGTTTTTAACACTAATACCCGCCCTAAAGCATCTGCTTTCACCCAACCTGAATACTCTCAGGTTTCTGCAAAGCCTTTATTAAAAGCATCTACCAATATTCCAGTAAAGCCATCCCCCGACACCGCTCCTTCCTTTATTCTTGGTTATAATTAAGCATGTACAGGAAGACAGCCCCCCAAAGCAGCTGCTCTTCCTTACCCTCCAACCATTAAGTGATGGTTTGTCCTTTTCACAGTGAGCCCAGAGCTTTAGGTTCTGTTGACATAAGAGTTTTTAGCCAAAACTCATAGTACCAACCTATCCAAAGCCCCCAAAAATTGATAAAGATCAATGGTAGCTGCGTCTTGCTATAGACTGTATTATGCTCTATGAGGACGTTAATCTCGTTGTCCTGCACGGAAACTCAAATAACAGGCCCGTGGCAGTGGACTTAAACAGACAACATGACACGGAGCTCCAATATCCATGATTTCGCCCCTGCAGCCAGCCAAAAACATAGTTTTGGTACTGCTTTCATTCATACTAATGGTTTCAACGGCTGCAGCTGTCGACCAGGACATCAGCAAGCCTGTACCTGTACTTAAACCTAATCTACAACAGGCAATTGCCAGCGTTAATGTGGTTCAAATGCTGGATAAAAACCACTACCGCAAAGTCAACCTTGGCCAGGAAAGCTCAGAAAAAGTCTTTGATCGCTATCTGGAGCGCCTAGACCCCAATCGCAGTTTTTTTCTGCAACAGGATATCAATGAGTTTCAACCCTATCGGGAGCATCTCAATAATTCACTGAAAAGTGGCGATTTAAAACCAGCATTCAATATATTTAACCGCTACCGCCAAAGAGCAGAAGAGCGGGCTCGCTTTATGCTCGTCCAGCTTGATGCAGGTGTTATTAAAAAAGATTCAGCGAAGCAGTCCCAGGGAAGTGAACAGTTTCGAGCCTTCTGGGAAAAGTACCTGAAAAAAAGCACCATTACCCTGAAACAGCTTGATACGATTATAAATACTTTCAATTACAATAAAGATGAAGAACTGCTGGTAAACCGCAAGAATGAACCCTGGCTGAAAAACCGTCAGGAACAACTGCTACTTTGGCGTAAACAACTTAAAGACAGCATTCTCACCCTCAGGCTCAATAACAAAACTGACGATGAAATTGTTAGCCAGTTACGTCGCCGTAATACCAATCTGCTCCGGCGTCTGCACCAGAGCAAGAGTGAAGACGCTTTCCAAAGCTATATCAATTCATACACTGGCATTTATGACCCACACACCCAGTATTTCTCACCCCAGACGGCAGAAAACTTTGATATTAATATGAGCTTGTCGCTGGAAGGCATTGGGGCTGTTTTACAAGCGGAAGACGAATATACCAAAGTGGTTAGTGTCGTCACAGGTGGGCCTGCTGAAAAAGCGGGACAACTAAAACCAGGGGATAAAATCGTCAGTGTCGGCCAAGGTAAAACAGGCAAACTGGAAGATGTCGTCGGTATGCGCCTGGATGATACCGTTAAGTTGATTAGAGGCCCCAAAAACACACTGGTACGTCTGGAAATCATTCCTGGCTCCAGCAAGGATGGCAGCACCCGAATCTATGAAATTGTTCGTGATAAGGTCAAGCTGGAAGAGCAGGATGCCAGCAGTAAAATCATTGAAGTCTCATCCAATAACCAGAAAAAGCATATAGGGGTTATTGAACTACCGACATTTTATATTGATTTTAAAGCTGCTCAGGCAGGTGATAGTAATTATAAAAGCACCACCCGGGATGTAAAAAAACTACTGGTAGATTTACAGAAAAAGGGCATTGATGGCCTTATCATTGATTTAAGGGGTAATGGCGGAGGCTCTTTACAGGAGGCCAATGATCTCACCGGCCTGTTTATTGATGAAGGGCCCACCGTCGTGGTCAAGGATAACCGGGGAAGAACAGAGAAGCAGCAGGATAATGCCCCTGGACAGTTTTACAAAGGCCCCATGGTGGTAATGATCGATCGCCTCAGTGCATCTGCTTCAGAGATTTTTGCTGGCGCCATGCAGGACTACGGCCGAGCACTGGTTATTGGCAGCCAGAGCTATGGTAAAGGAACTGTGCAAAGTATTCAGCCGCTTAATCATGGTCAACTCAAACTGACCTTGGCCAAATTCTATCGTGTATCGGGGGAAAGCACCCAAAACCAGGGGGTTCTTCCAGATATTGATTTTCCATCTTTGTACGATGGCCGTGATATTGGCGAGAGCACCCTGCCAGATGCACTGCCCTGGGATACCATTCCTGCCGTCAGCTATCGCACTTATAATGACTTCAAGCCCTACTTGAAGCCACTTAGAAAACAGCATGAAAAACGCACCGCTGATGACCCTGATTTTGTCTATCTCAATGAAATGAAAGCTTACCTGGCCCACTATGAAAACAGGGATACCGTATCCCTTAATGAAAAAAAGAGGAAACTGGAACTGGGTACCATGCGCAGTCAACGGCTGGCAATAGAAAACAGGCTTCGGAAATCCAGGGGGGAAACACTGCTCAATAACTTGGACGAACTGGAAGAGACTCAGGAAGAGCCCCTCAATAATAAAAAGAAGGAAGAAGAGAAACCTGATGCATTCCTAAATGAAGCGGGCTTGATTCTTGGGGATCTAATTTCCCAACAGGAACATGAGCGGGCAGTTGCGGCTCGGTCTCGGCGGGATCAAGGATAGTTTTTATAAGAAAACTAAGCAGCACTTTTAAAGGCGCTGCTTAGAACATAATTTAAGAGATTCTTTCTATATTAAAGAATCCCTATACAAAATACTCTTTTGAGTCATCATCTTCATCGTCACCAAAACCTGAAAGGCGAACATCAGAAGCACTACTCACTCTCTTAAGCGCCCCATCATTTTCGAAACCACTATCAGCACTACCATCACTGCTAGTGCTAGCTCCACTGTTCTGACGGCTATAAGTAGCGGGCGCTTGTGGAACTGAATCTGGAATTTGAGCTACCATATCCCTTAGTGGTTGCGAAAGCACTCTTGTTTTTAGTTTATTGTATTTACTTTGAATCTCTTTTTGTGCGGTAGTAACTTGTTTTTCAACATCCTGCTTTGCTCTACTAACTTGTGCTGTTTTTTCTGTGGTATACTGACCAATCTCTCTTTCAAACACTTCTAGTTTACTTAACCTTTCTCGATATATTCCTATATTTTCTTCACAGCCTCGACGCTGATCATCAAGTTCTTTATGCATCATAAGCAGCCTTTCTTTTTGACTGGTAGACTTTTTCTTTGCTGCTTCATATAGTTTTTGAATACGCTCGTTATTCTTACGAAGGCTCTTTATTGTCTTCTCACAATCAGCAACTGACATCTTTTCAACAACATTAGTAAATTGTTGAACTTCCATATCACCAATTTTTGCTTTAGCTAAAGCAGTTTCTATAGACTGCAGATTTTGTGTCTCTGCTTCTATCTGTTTATTTGTGTCAGCTATGCTAGTTTCAACAGTCATAGCATTTAATGAAATTTCCCCTAAATCGTCATCAAGCCAATCGTGTTCTTTCTTGATTTCTTCCATACGCTTTCTGCATGCTTCATCTATTTGAGTCATTTCACCATCAAGATGTTGAAGAGCAGAATCTTTATTATATCCAACTTCGCCAATTTCCAGATCCATATCTTCCTGCAAACCATTTTCAAATGCTACAACTGCTAGTTTCAACTCCTGTTCTACAGAGCTCAACGCTTGTTTTTTCTCATCTACCTTTGCCTTAAGCTCATCACCTTTAGTTGAATAAACGCCTTTCCACTTATCATAAACTGCTTGCAGCTCACGTTTCATTTTGGCTTCATAGCAAGAGGAATCAATCCTCGCTTCATCTTTTCCTATGACTTGCATCCTAGCATCTATCTGATCAGCTTCTTCTGAATTATTGCTAACAGCGTCTTCTAGTTCTTTTGCAGCCCTATTCTGACGAATAATCAAACCATTTAATTTTTCATGATTCTCTTTTGTTGACTCTCGATAATCACTACCGCATGCAAGCCCTTCCGACAAATTCTGAACAACTCTCGGACTAACAATAACTTTTTCACCAAGCATCTTAACTGGTTTAGCAGTCACCTCAGGCATACTTTTTAATTGCTCACACTTTCTAGCATTATTATTTCTATTAAGGCCAGCAATTTTTTTCAAAGAGGCTTTAATCCCTCCACCTGAAGTAGATTTTTCAACAGGTTTTCCAGAAAAAGTTTTATCTGCCTTAACCTTATCCTTTTTCCCTTTTTTCAAAGACAACCCAGAAAAGAAAGATGGACCTTTACTCCCTTTTACTCCACCAGTACTCATAAGAATTCCCTGCCATTTAAAATCATCCTAATTTCATAGTAGACTATAAAATCACTTTAAAAAAATTATAAAAGAACAACCATTCCAATCACACAATCACAAAGGCATGAAAATATTATCAAGCCTATAAATATCACCTCTAAATTCAACAGCATCATTATCTGACCAAGCGGTAAAATATACAAAATAAATTGGCACTTTACTTTTTAGTTTTATTTTTTCCGTTGAATTTAATGAGTAAATTTCTCTAACATCATCGTCAATATTTTGACTGCGAAATATTTCACCTACTAACTGTTCTATTCCCTCTACCCGGGTACAACCCGCACTGAATGTCCTGACAGCTTTTCTAAAGAGCTGTGGCTTATCGGTATCATGTAAATAAACACTAAAAGCATTAGGCAAATCGAGCTTAAATTTGCCCAGGCGATTATAGACACCCGGTTTCTGTTCAAGACGATAGGGAAAGTGACGTGCTGTTTGATTCTGCCAGTCAATGGCTTCTGGCAAAAGCGTCTTGGCTCCTGACCCCCAACCATTATAAATAACAAAACCTTGCTTTTTTAAGAAGCCTGGAGAGCGTTGTTCGGCTCGCAGTAATGACGTTGAGGCAATCGAGTGAGGGACCCGCCAGGTTGGGTTTACGGTGATGCTTTCAATCTGATCCTGAAATACGGGTGTCTGCCGGTCTGGCTTACCAACAATCGCCCTGTAATGGCTTTTGTTCTGCTTATTCTCAGCCCAGATCACCTGAAAACCGGCAATATCTACCATAATATGGGGGTAAGCCAAATTTTGGGGTAGCCAGCGTATGCGCTCCATATTGATTTTTATACTTTTAATACGCTGGCGGGTCACCGTCATTAATAGCGCTCTGGTTTTCAAGCCAAAACGCCCATCATCTCTTATACCGCCATAGCGCTGCAAACGTCTTATTACAGTCTGGTATGCTGATGAGTAAACAGAGCCTGACAGCCTGTAATCAACCCCAATATCATTAAGCCATTTCCCTAATGCCGTCACCGCTTCATTTTGCTGACCCGGCTTTAAAATAAGAGAACTATGAAACAACCGTGGTGCCTGTTTTAACCACTCTCTCAATACAGCTAACGTTTGCTTTAACTGCTGATACTGAGGCAGCTTAGGCTCTAAATTGTTTAAATTGCTGAGATTAAGGTCTTTATCCTGAAGTGGAGTAATCGCTTGATCTTTAATATACCAATGAGGCTGATATTTACTTCTATCAAGCCTGCCCTGATCGAGATAACCAGCATACTCGGCAACAATTTTTCTGACTGTGGACATGGAAGAATGCGGGGTTAGGCGTGCTCTAGTTTGTGGAGAAACAGCAATGCCATGTTCAGGCATTGATAAAACCCAGTCAATCAGCTGCTGCTTTAATAGATTATCAAGCTTGCTGAAACTAACCTCTTGATCATAAAGCTCTCCCCCTCTTTCATCCAGAGGGTTTGCCAACCAATGAATACCCTCACCCTCATATGCCAAGAGCAAATCAGGTGTGAATATTAGGACAATGTAACACCAGCGCCTAAAACCAGCTAACCAGTGCTTTATCAAGCTCATAGATATCATCCCTAAAACGCACGCGACCTGTCTCATCAGGCCATGCAGTAAAGTAGACAAAAAAAACCTGAACGGGCTTATTCAAAACAATTTTCTTTGTGTCATAGTTCTCCTGATATTCACTAAGCGGTACCGCCATATTCTGTTCAATAAATAACTGGCTAACCATTGAAGCAATATCACTTACCCGTCCACACCCGGAGCTAAATATCCTCTGCTCTTTTTCAAACAATTCAGGCTTATCTGTATCATGCAGATAAATGCCATATTCATTTGGCATATTTAATTTAATTTTACCCAATCTATTTTTAGGCCCTGGTTGTTGCTCCAAGCGGTATCTAAAATTCCTCACTTTTATACTTTTCCAATCAATACTATTAATATCGAGCTGCTCTGCATTATCATCCCAATTTTTATAAACTAAAAAACCTTCTTCATTGAGACGTCCAGGATTTTTCTTTTCTAGCCTTAATAGATAATCCACAGCTATTTTGTGGGGAACCTTCCATATTGGGTTAATTGAAACAGATTCAGCCTCTCCCTGAAAAACTGGTGTTTGTTTTTCAGGCTTTCCAAAAATAGCTTTATAAGTAATTTTTTTCCCTATCCGAGAGACCCAGGACACCTGATACCCTGCAATATCAGCCCAGATATGGGGGTAAGGTAATTCTGGTGGCAGCCACCTTAACCGTTCCAAGTTCGTTTTTAATTGTTTTATACGTTGATTGGTTATAGCAAGTAAAGCCTGCCGAGTGAGCATTCCCAGCCTGCCATCGGGCAAAAGTTTAAACTGAAGCTGTACATCAGTTAACAGATCAAGGTGAGCCTGAGAGTATTCACTTCCTAAAGAGACGTTTGCCAAATCAATGTCTATCAACCACTGATTTAACTGGACAACTTCTGGTTTGTTATCACCTTTAAAAAGAACCAGATCATCACCAAAAATAGTGAGTGCATTATTTTGCCACCACCTAAGTTTGGCAAGGGATTTCATTAGTAATCGATACTCAGGTATTTGGGGTTCCAATTCACTTAAACGTTTTAATCCATTATCAAGATCAGGTTTTCTTAATTTATCCGATATATTCCATCCTCCTTGGAATAACCTCTTATCAAGACGACCAGAATCGATATAATGAAAATATCTCTCATAAATTGAAATCAATTGTTTGCTGGAAGGTTCTTTTAATAAAACAACCCAATCTTCTGAACCAACAGAAAAGCCATGTTCATTAACACTTGAAAGAAAGTCAATCAATTGACTTTTATTAATCTTATTTTCAGAATAACTATGATATGGTGTCAGAAAAAACAACACGACCAATACTCGGTACAGCAAAACAGCAACTCCCTTTACAAACCTATACTCCTAATTAATAAGAATAGCTTTGATTAGCTGTTTATGAGCACATTTAAAAATCCTCCCAATATTCAACTCAAAAAATAGCTATACATATCACCAGAAAGCAATACAATCACTAAACTGGCGAAACAACAAAAGCTAACTCTTGGAGGAGCAATGAAGTTACTCGCTTTTGCTGCCAGCAGCAGCAGCCAATCCATTAACAAACAGCTGGTTACATACGCAGCAGGTCTAATGGAAGATGCTCAAGTAGAAATCCTTGATTTGAACAGTTATGAGCTCCCACTGTTCAGTGAAGATAAAGAAAAAGAGCTTGGACAACCACAGCTTGCTAAAGATTTTCTTGACAAAATAAAGACTAGTGATGCCGTTGTTATCTCTTTCGCTGAACACAATGGTTCATATAGCACTGCCTACAAAAACCTGTTCGACTGGTGCTCTCGCATTAACCCAAAAGTCTATGAAGACAAACCACTGGTTTTACTCTCCACCTCTCCTGGTGCACGTGGGGGTGCAACCGTAATGGAAATGGTAAAAAACTCCATGCCTCGTTTTGGTGGACAAATCAAGGCAAGCATGTCTGTTCCAAGTTTTTACGATAACTTTGACTCAACGAGTAAAAAACTAAACAACAAAGAGCTTGAACAACAACTGATAGCAGCTATGCATAGCTTAGTTGAGTAACGTTTAGGCAAAGCAAGACCTTCTAGATACATGCTCAGTCCCCGGCTGAGCATTAGTACCTAATTTAAGGTCTATAGAACCTAACAGAGAAGAGAAAACGACTTAAACCCACGAAACATCAGGGAATCACACCGTCTCTGAGGAGGGTTGTCAGGATCAAAGCGCAAATCAGGACAAGCTTCCAACAGTATCGCCAAGGCAACTCGCATCTCCTCTCTTGCCATCAAAGCCCCAAGACAAACATGGGGGCCAGCAGCAAAGGCTAAATGCCTTGTTCGCCCACGAGTAATATCAAATTCATCTGGCCTTTCACAAAGCTCAGCATCGTGATTCGCTGCTGACAATCCTAAGGCAACCACATTACCTGGCTGTAACTCCCCTCCATCCAGGCTTATCTTTTCTTTAATAACTCTTAAAGTGAAGGGCACAGATGTATCAAAACGCATTATTTCCTCAATAGCATCAGCAATACCTTCAGGATGTTTTCGCAGCCAGGACCATTGATCAGGATGAGACAGTAGTTGATAGACGCCATTGCACAATAGCTCTGTTGTCGTTACATGGCCTGCCGTCAATAGTAAACCACACAAAGTAGCCGTTTCCTTCATCGTCAGCGAACCACCTTCATAGGCTTTTGCCATATGGCTTAACAGATCGTTGCAGGGTCTACTCACTTTCTGTTCAATCAGCTTTGATATAAGACTTGCATTTTCTGCACTGGCTTGATCAGCCTCTGTTGCGACAATCTGTAATTTATTGTCTATCGGGGCTCCAAATAGCCTGGCAACTCTCCCGGCGTTTTTGATATAAGATTCACGGTATTTTTCAGGCATACCAAACACATCACAAATAACATCTGCAGGATAATGCTTCGCTATATTACCCAAATCAATTTGATGCCCCTGTTTTTCTCTTTGCAGCAGGCGTCTGAAATTTTCCTCCATAATAGGAACCCAACCCTGAACCGTACTTTTATGGAAAAATGATGCCGCTAATGTTCTCAACCGGGTATGATCTGGAGGGTCTAGCTGAATCATTGAAACCTTGGCATTTTCCATATAGGTATCAATACTGCCTGGCTCAAGACTGGAGGCTATTTTTTTAAGCATGGCCTGGCGGTTAGAGCTTACTCCCGGATGCGTTAATAGTTTCTTTACATTTTTATAACCTGTAACAATATGAAAACCCATTGATGGCTCATAATGCACAGGAGCACGCTCCCGCAACGTTTTATAGATTGGATAAGGATTATCAAAATGGGCTGGATTGATGACATCCATAGAATCTTTGATCATACAGCACTCTTTATTGTTTTTTATGTAACTATTCAGCACCCAGTAAAGGAAGGTTGTCGTAATTCTTCATAGCTATAAGCAGGGCTTCGAAAACATTCTCACCCTGCTTTCTCGCCGATGAAACATAACTCCGTATCCGGCAGTACCATTTAGCCCCTTTTTCACTTCTGAAACAGCCAGATATTTTCTGCTTTACCTTGCCGTTGCGAACATCCTGCTCACTGCCGTTATTATCGAAGGGGATGTCAAAATCAGTCATGAATCTCAAGGTTTCTTCTTTAAACTCCACCAGTCGCTTGAAGAGGTTAAAGGCTTTGGTGTTTCTGACTTTATCCTCTCCAAGGCGTTGACGTCGTCGCTCCATGTACTCGGCTTCTTCGAGCTGTGCTTTTTTAGCAGTACGCTCGAAAAGCGAGTCGATACGCTTGCGGATAATTTCCGGCATAGCCTTCATGCCAAGCTTTTTGAACCCTTTCCTAAGATGGCAAGCCAGCCTTAACAAGCGTTGAAGCCGGGCTGCAAGATAATTGCAATCTCTGTCAACAACCCCCTGCAACTCCCTTAAGTGATGGGCGTTACAGAGCACATGGATGGCTGCGTAGCGAAAGTAGACTTTATAATGGTCATGCACAAGTATACCGGCAAATACCAGTAACACTCCCATTGCCTCAATAGCTTCATGACCTTTACTGGGGTCAAGGTGGTAGTATGTCCACTCCTCGGAACGAACGACATGCAGCCACCATAAAGAGCCCTTCACTCTCATGCCTGTTTCGTCAGCACCTGCAACTGGCACTTTTTTTAAGGCGTTAGCAATTGCTGCCTCTGTGCTAGCCAGACGGTCGTAGGCATTTGCCTGAAAAGTACAGATTGAACCGGGACTAACTTCAAGACCAAAAATATCGAAAAAGAATTGTGAAATGCGCTTGTACGGCATTAACTGGTATTGATACAGATAAACAGCCAGTGCTTGAGTGACCGGACCATACTGCACATACGAGTCAACACCCTTAGGAAAGCATGCTTGATTAGCATGTCCGCATGGGCATTCTTTGACTTCAGCCACATGCGCCGTTACTTCGAAACGGCCAAAACGTCCTGGATCAAATACCTGACGTTCAACAACGTCGGTTACTTTGATAGAAAGAAGCGACTGATGGCAAAGTACGCAGTTTTTAACCGAGTGATGCCGGATATGGTCTGGTTCCTCAGTTTGCTCCAGCGTAGAGCCTTTATGACCGTGTTGACCACCGGGCCTGTTATTTGACTTTTGCCTCAGGCTTTTGGGATTGGGTTTGTAATCTTCTCTATCACACTCAGGATTTTCCTCATTCTCACTGTCAGCATTTGAGTTTTTGGATGATGAGGGCTTATTGTAACCATCTGTAGACGGTGGCTTGCTGCTATTACGACTATTCATCTTGAGCTTATCAGCAAGCTCCTTGTTTTCATCCTCAAGACTCAAAACCTTCGACTCCAGCTCACCTACAGCAGCGAGAAGCAAGATAATGGCCTGTGTTTCGGGAGTAAACTGAGTCATGAAAACTTCTGGAAAAGGGTTTATATCAAAATGACATAAATTCGCGAAAAATCCAGATTAATCTGAGGAGGCTGAATAGTTACTTTTTTATAGCTCCACCATAGTACAGTGGTGACACACTACAACCTACATTTTTCTATGATACGTCTTGCTAAATTTATTGCCTCGGCGGGTTATTGCTCGCGCCGGGCAGCCTGTCGTTTAATTGAGTCTGGCGCTGTACGAGTGAATGGCAAAACTGCTTGTCATACTGTAAAAGTCACAAGGCAAGATAGTGTTAGCATCAATGGAAACAAGTTAGAACCTACAACAGAAAAAGTCTATTTACTTTATAATAAACCTACAGGCATTGACTGCGTGTGTAATAACAGTGATAACGACAGTATCATTCACCAAATTCAGTGCAAATATAGAGTTTTTCCTGTTGGTCGACTGGATAAAGACTCTCATGGACTTATGCTACTAACCAATGATGGCACATTATGCCACCGCATTATCCATCCCAATTATTTTCACGAAAAAGAATATTTGGTTAAAGTCGACCACCCTATCAATTCTGTATTTTGCCAACAAATGGCAGAAGGGGTCACTTACAAAAAGATCAAAACTCGACCCTGCCAAGTTTACCAGAGAGGAAAAAATAGCTTCTCGATCACTCTAACCCAAGGACTAAACCGCCAAATCCGCCATATGTGCAAAGCGTTTGGCCGTAATGTAGTTGATTTACAGCGCACACGTCTTGCAAATTTATCACTCAATGACCTTCCACTAAACACCTATCGAAAACTAGAGCCAAAGGAGCAGCTTTTGCTAAAAGCATATTGTTGTATAACCCCTGTTAATTGTTAACATTTACCAATAGCTATGGCTGGCACTAACACAATATGGCCTAGGTCACTTCACCAGTTTAAGTGCTAGTGGATATTGACCAAGAACAATAGCCTCAAGTCAGTTATTACATTTAGTGGCAATGTTAAGATCAAGGTCAAGAGGGTTGTTTGGTTGCATAATATCCCCTCTTTTTGCGTATTCTCTAATTCTGAGGTACTCACCCAAGACCCTGCCACGCCCTATAATACTTTTCCACCAGTTATTACAGTTTACTGTTACTGATCCTTGCCTATAGCAAGAAGTAATTGGCCTTAGCAAAGCTTCTGGAAACCATCGCTTCAAAGTCAGAAAACAGCGGCCTGAGTGGTGGGCAAGGCAACCAAATGAAATTGATTGTGGTTTAAGCTGACTATGGTCTATTAAAAATCGAGAAAATTGCGCATCCTCAAGAGTATTTGTTGAGAAAGCCTGCACTATTATCCTACTCTTTGGCACCCCAAATAAAATTAGTTGGCTACACATATATTCTGCCAATGGTGCTTTATTTTCAGGTGTTTCAAGCCCCTTATAACCTGTTGTTATTACGGATATATTGGGGTTTTTCAAAATATATCGTGCATATTTTTTCCAATCCCCTTGCTGAGAGCCAAATATAATAAATAAGTCAGATGGTTCCATGGTTTCTTTTAAAAAGATGAGTCGACCGAGCTCTTCTATTTGCATTTTAGAGAGAGTATCGACTTGGGGTTCTCTAGTTATATTTGGCAAAACCTACACCTTTAAAGACTGTGATTAGTCTTTTACCCATCCAGTTCAAGTTAGTTCGCGAAGCTAACAATGCAATGAATTTACATCACCACATCTTGCGATATAAAGATATCCTGCTGAGCTGGTGAAGCACTATCTATATCCTTAGAAAATGGTACTATTGTCCTAAATATACCGGTTTTAGTCATATTTCGCCGAAGATCAAATGTCTTCATAGTGTCAGGTAGTGATAAAGCACCTAAATTTGAAAAATTGATCGTCTGCCATTCTGATCGCTTCACTGCCACTGAATAGAGGTACTCCTCTTCTATATGAGCTGTCACAGGGTTTAGCCTTCGACAAAAACCGGAAAAAACAACATCGGAAACAGGTACAGCTCTATATATTTCACCAATCAGGCGAAATCCAATAGCATGCACGAGCTGCATATAATATTGACGTTTTCTGGTAGGGCTAAGGCTCTTGCAGCTCAAACGGAATTCTTTTTCAACAATTTTATACTCTATACCTGGTAACTGCGTAATATCAGGAAAGCGAGCATTAACCCAAATTTTATTTAAGCATCTATCAACTGAAAATCGCACATCAAGATTATCAATGGTTACTATTTTATTAATTACATTGTAAAGAAAATTCTCGATATTATCTGAACTTAAAAAGCGATTATTCCAATATTTCAGGTATTGCTGCTCATGTCTATCCACACGACGCTGCCACTCTATTTGCCGTCTTCGATATTCATGTTCAAGAATATGGTTTTGTGTCTCTATTGCTCTTGCACGCCAGGGCAACAGCTTATCAATCAATGTAGGCTGCCTGTATTCAGGTTCTTCAGGAGCCCCCTCATTCAAAGGCTTATAAAACAATCTTGCTGACAAACGATCATCTGGCGCTGGCGTATCGAGGTGGATGTTTAGTATATCTTTTAATGACTGGTTATACTGCTCACAACGAGAACAAAGCAACTCAAGTATTTGATCTCTAAAATTTTGCCTAATACGCCATTCTTGCTCTGGCGAGAACGCGCTACCAGAAGCATCCGTTATAATCACTCGGTGTCGTTCATCAAAAATAAAATTGATATTTTCAGCCCTTATTATTTTATCTAGCGAATCTACCAAATTTATACTACGAGAGCGCTCGTATCCTTCAGAACTTATCTGTGATACAGCTTTATAGTTTGACACACTCATCTTATCCCTCCGAGCTTCTCTCTGCGGCACTCCACTATCGCCAGAGATGTCTTTAACTTCATCTTGAATTTTAAAGAATGACTGAAATTTAATACTTGAACTCATGTAACAACACGACGGAGCTGAACCTCCACCACAGCATTCCACTACAAAACATTCTCTTAAAGAATGATAATAAGAGGAGATGAAAAAAATATAAACACTGATGTTTAATATCAAGCAACAAAAGCCTTAAAAAAGCACCTCTATTAAAAAAATAAAAATCTTAGGTAAGAAAACAAATAAAATACATCATGTGTCGTTTATATAAAAACACATACTACTTAAAGAAGAATTGACTGTTTTTAGAATTTTCTATAATGAAAACTAAATTACTCACTCAAGCAACTGTGCTAGAAAGCAAATAATCTATGGTTAGGCTCGATCAACCCCCATTGAGGCCAGGGCAATTGCATCAATCTGACGACCTGAGAGAGACTGCTCTGTAAATTACCAGAGTAGTCAATTTGCATGGAAGCCGTACAGTATCAACCTTTGTCGCAGTTTTTGGCTAAAGTACCTGATCCCCGTCGGCCAGGTATGTGTGAGCTTTCAGCGTATGGAAGAAGCCATAACCTGCTTGATATTCTTATTATTGCCGTATGTGCTGTTATATGTGGAGCTGATGAGTGGCAAGACATTGAGGACTTTGGTCGCTGTAAAGAAGACTGGTTCAAAACATTTCTAGAGCTACCCGCCGGCATACCCTCTAAATACACCTTTCGCAGGGTCTTCTGCTTGCTTGACCCCGTAGCTTTTGAAACCTGTTTTACTGGCTGGATCAAGCAAACACTGACTGAAATATCAGGCAGCCAACACCTTGCGATTGATGGAAAGGTCATTAAGGGCTCCAGAGCAAAAGGCAAAAAACCAGTGCTTCTAGTCAGTGCCTGGAGTGTTAAGCTTGGCTTGGTGCTTGGGCAAGAGCGTGTCGACCAAAAGTCCAATGAAAATTACAGCAATACCTAAACTGCTCAAAGCTCTGGAGCTGAAAGGCTGCCTTGTCACACTGGATGCTATGGGCTGCCAGAAGAAAGTAGCAAAGCAGTGCGTTGAACAGGGTGGCAAAATCATCAAAGACACTGATAACCGTTTCGCTGTTAACACAACCTGCAGATTGAACAGGATCACATTCTTGCAGTCAAAGGCAATCAGAAAAAGCTCTATAAAGGCATAGAGGCTTTGTTTACCGCAGCAGAACACCAGCCAGAGCTGCATGATTATATGCAGTCTCGTGAAAAAGGCCACGGTCGTGTAGAAACCCGCTGTTGTTGGGTGATAAGCGATCTTTCTAACTTGGAAACGGCAAAAGACTGGCCGGGACTAAAGCAAGTAGCTGTCGTACAAAGTGACAGGCAAATCAATGGTAAAGTAACTACTGCGCTGCGTTTTTATATCATGAGCCGTTCAATGGCAGCGAAGGATATGCTGGAAATCAGTCGAAACCACTGGTCTGTGGAGAATAATCTACACTGGGTGCTTGATGTTGCATTTTCAGAGGATGCTTGTCAGATCAAAACAGGCAATGGGGCAGAGAACTTCTCTATCCTGAGGCGGATAGCACTGAACGCTATCAAGGCCAACAAGGGCGATCGCAGTATCAAGAGCCACAGAAAACTAGCAGGTTGGGCATAAACACGGTTACTGGATCAACAGTTTTCATAAACACCTAACAAAGTTACTTTGCTCTATCGTTTTGGATTGATGCAATTGCCCTGCCATTGAGGCGAATATAAACTTTAACACGCCCCTCCTCTTTCAGCCGGTCAACTTTAATTTGCTGGACAGTCACATGATATTTTGTATCCAACACCACCAACCAAGCCAGTGCTTTCTGATAAGCTGCATCTTCCAACCAAACGGAGACACCCTTTTTATCCGGCTGAATGCGATTAATCGTAACGCCTGCTTGTTTTGCTACACCAGAAATAACAGAAGATAGCTCTCTATGTCCAGAT
Organism: Endozoicomonadaceae bacterium; assembly: GCA_965224475.1. Classification (GTDB taxonomy): domain Bacteria; phylum Pseudomonadota; class Gammaproteobacteria; order Pseudomonadales; family Endozoicomonadaceae; genus Endonucleibacter. The sequence continues at coordinate 378,335 of CBDCZK010000019.1, forward strand.
CCTGTATTTTTTTTCTTCTCTACTTCCTTGATCTGCTGAATATTTTTTTGAATCCAGCTTGAGGCTGTAACCTGTTGATTATAATCTTGTTTCTGCTCATCAGACCACTGACTTAATGGCTCCCAAATTAATAAATAACCAAAGGCAATCACTATAAAGATGACCAAAATCAGCAAAGCACTCTGATCTCTTCTTGATAGTTGTTCATAACGTTCACGCAGTTGCTGTACGAAGTGGTTTTGATCGATAAGCCCCATTATTTTTTGCATTTCTTCACCTCGCTACTGTCATCCTGGCTAATACTCCTGATTTCTCTTGGTTTGCACTATCCAAACGTGTTTGCAAACCTTCTGACTGCAAGGCTGCCATTAGCTTATTGACAACTTCTAAGCTAGAGGCCTGGAATTCAAAAACCAAATAGCCTGAAGCATTATTAAAATCCATTCCTTGAGAGATGATACCAGCTTCCTCACCTTGAGCAGCGGTGATTGATGAAACTTTCAAAAGGAGGGGTAAAAACGGTTCACCTGTAGGACTTTGACCAAGGTGTTTCAGTCTATTTTCTAGCCATTTTTGTAAATCAAATGTCCGCTGATGCCTCTGTCTGGCATCCTTAACCTGCCTATCTTGAGGAAAAGCCGCTAAATAATTATCCGCATTTTGCTGCCATAATTTATCAGCCTGATGTCCGAAATAAAGCCCTTGACTAATCATTAAACCTACTTCGATAATCAACCAGCACGCTACCAGTGCTATTAAAGGACGCCATTGGCGCATTTTACGACTGGCTTTCCTGGGACACTGATATGGACCACTACGAAGATCAACAAGCGAGGTTGCACGACGTTCTGCAAAGTAACTAGCTGCAAAATATTCAAAAACAGAGCCCTCACGCTTTTCCTCCTGAACGAGCCAGCCATTCTCAGTTAGCCAGTTCCTTATCATGCTGATCTTATCTTCAGGTGTCGGAAATATACCCTCTGAAAAAATCAGCTGAACTTGGGAAATACGCTCCTCCTCTTGATCACCAAAATCCGTTTCACCTTGCTCAAAGGCTGATACACGTTGTTCTAAAGCAAATGGAATCGCTTCGTAGTCAACAGTTAATGCAGCCCTAGCCGGTGTTGCCATAATCACCATACTGCTATCTAATAACATTGATGCAGTATTTTTTTCGGCATGAAAAAACTGGCATTCTGCATAAATATTATCAAGGACAATGTCATGTGCACCAAAACAGCTAAGAACTGACTGCATTGTGGCATGGGAAACAGCAAACAGCGACGCAGAGTTCTCTTTTCTATGAAGATAGCTGGCAACATGCATGGACTCAATATCCTCAGCCAACTCTTCTTCTATCATATAAGGCAAAACAGAATTGATATGCTTTTGCTGTGCACTACTAACATCCAAATACCGGTGTAGTACTAGATTACCCGGCAACAGCAGGACAACCTTATCTGGTTGATGATCTACTTTCTCACCACCACCAGAATCTGTCTGTAGAAGTTTGTACCACTCCTCTTTCAGATTCTCCATTCGCGTTACATGAACATCCCCTGATAAATCTCCAGAACCCGTAAACAGCCCCCATTGCACCACAGTACCTTCATCAATTCCTGAGGTAGAAGGAGGCATTCGGATTAACAAAATTTTTTTCATCATTCAGCCTCAGGATTCCTTCTTGTTTGTAGTAACCCAGTAACGATTAGGCCCTATTTCCCTTCCTGCCACCTGTACCTGCCCTTCGCTACTTCGCACCAAAAGGGTTTTCATATAAAATGTTGTGTCTCGATAGTTTGCCTTGATATACGTACTAAAATAATGACTGGAAAAAGTCACTGGAGCAGCCTTCAAATCTGCCATTTTATCTTTAATTGCCGAAATATTGGCAAGCTCATCCATTTTGGCAAATCCATCATTTCCCCTACCATCAATAATAGCAATTGCATCTCCCTCAGTGAGTTTATCGGATATAGATTGGATCACTTCAGCAAGAGCAGTATTCAAGTTAATTTTAGAGTTCTTCGGTAAAGCTGTAACAAGAGGAGTCAAACGCTCAAAGACTTCTGGATCCACTCCTTGAATCAACCTTAATTCAGATATTGAAGAGATTTCTGTATTTGCAGCACGCCTGGGAGGATCCATCACCAAATACACATTATCCGCTGCTGCACCCTTTGATGAATCTTGAGCCGCTCCTAGCCATTCCTGAAGCCTGTTTGCTAAATCAACATCAAGCGATTGAGTTTTTAGAAGATTTTGAAACATCGTAAGAAATTTCTTCCCCTCATTTCCTTCAGATGCCAACCAGTTAAGATTAAATCGACTCTGTTCATCAACTACAGTGAGTTCAATGTCGCCTTGCTCTACATCAAAATCCACTGATGTAATATTCCAACGTTCTTTCTCATGATCAACCTGCCTTTTTTTCTTTTTATCTTCCTGAAAATCCTCCTCCAATAAATACGCAACATATTGTTCAGCACTAAGAGCGTAGTGTTTAGCCTGCACTCTTTCAAGATATCGAGCATTTTTTTCAGTGTGCAGGAGCAGGCTAGTCACCATTTGTGATGCCATCAATGTGATCATTGAAAAGATCAGCAAAACATAAATCAGTGCGATACCCTGTTGTCGGCCTGAGCAACCAAGGGTTGGAATTTTTCTCACTCATCCTCCTCTAGCTCAATATCACGCTCTTCTTTTCCTTTCTTCTTCTTTTCTTGCCCCTCTTTCTCCTTCGATTCCAAATCACCTGGTTTGAATGTCGAGAGCGGTGTGACAATTTCAATTAATCCATAATAATCATGTTGAACGGCAAGATCGATTGCTGCAGGCATAGCAACTGGCTGCTCACTCTTACCTTGTTTTTCCCCTTTACTTTCAACAAAAGGAGGCCATGATTGCCGCCATTGTTTTTTATCATCCATAAACCGAATCCGCACACCAGCTACATCTGAAAGTAACACCTGGCGGATAATAATTGGGTCAGGTGCTCTGTCCAAAACAGGCCAGTAATACCGGATCAATTCTCCCTCTTCAAACGCATAAGCTACCCGCTGTAAATTACTTCGAACTAAATTCAGGGGATTTTTCCAACCTGACCTTGTGAATTCGATCAGATAGCCTGATTTAGAGGGTGCCTGAATGGCGGGTTCTTTATCCCCAAACTCATTTCTGATTGACCTACTTACTATCTGAAACAAATCTTTTTCAAAGACAACCTCTACTCGCTGTAATTCATCCAGACTATCCAGTAATCCATCAGTAACCTGGTGGGCACGGGTCACTGAATCAAAAAGCCTATAGGCTGCGGTACTGATCATTGCAAAAATAAGGATTGCAATCATCAATTCAAGCAAGGTAAAACCCCTATAATAACTCACTTTCTTGGCCTCCTCAGGTAGGAGGTCAATGTAGAAAGTGGAACTTCATCATCATGTGGAAGCTCTGCGCCGGCAAAGACCTGAGTAACAATCTGTCGAAAATCTTTTATAGAAGTCTCATAAACTGACTCTCTGACATACCAGTCATAACCCGCATAGGTTTGAGCTCGACCTCTTACCCCTTTTTCAGGCCACCGTTGTTCAGCATAAATACTATTCAGATAATGATCTGCGACCTGTGATGACAACACTTTTTCTTGCATATAGCGAGTCTGGCGTATAGTGGTACCATCAGACAGCATCAGCATCGCCGCTGCCACAGCAAAAACAGCAAGCGCAACCATCACTTCTATAAGGGTAAAGCCTTCCCCCCTAGCGGAATATTTCGACATCAGACAGTCCATCCGTCTGTAATACTACCGATTGTTTGCGATCTTCTTTAGGAATAATAGAAAGGCTGAAAGGCGTTGATTCTCTATCAGAATAAAAAACCACAGCTGGCTTATCTCCATTCCCGTTTCCCACAGCATCTTCCAGTTCATCAGTCTCTAGCTCTACGTTATAACCTTCAGGCAGGCTATAAGGTTGAAAGGGTTTTTCATCTAACAGTTCCCAATTTGTACTCTCAAGAGGAAGTACCCACCATTGATACATGCCGGAGCTATCCACAGAAAAACCGAATTCCACATTTTCCAGTAACGCTTTATCTCTGGCCTGAGTAAAAAGAACCTGTAATCGAGCAGCCTGTTCTTGAACTTTTTTATGAGGGCTGTTTGTAATAGGGCTCAGTAGCGTAATTCCCAGCAAAACACCTATGATGAGAAGCACTATCAGCAGCTCTACTAAAGTAAAACCACCTTGATTTGCCTTATTTTTCTTCCCAGTTACCAATGGTGGCATTAATTCCTTCCCCCCCTTCTCGACCATCAGCACCTAGAGAATAAAGGTCATATTTCCCATGGTTGCCTGGCTGAATATAAAGGTATGGTCTACCCCATGGATCTAATGGTGATTTTTTCAAATAGCCTTCAGGATTCCAGTTTCTTGGTTCTGGGCTTAAAGATGGTTTACTAACCAGAGCATCTAATCCCTGATCTGTTGACGGATAAAAGCCATTATCCAGGCGGTAGAGTTCCAAAGCTTGAGAAATTGTTTCAATATCAGACCGAGCCACTGTCACCTTTGCCTGATCAGGTCGATTAAGAATTTTAGGGGCTACCATTGCCGCCAGAATTCCCAAAATCACAACCACAACCATTATTTCGATTAAAGTAAACCCTTTTTGTAATCGTGCTTTCATTTTCAGGTAACCCTCTGGCTAGATCCTTTTTTCAAAGAAACTTTATTTTAGATAACTATCAGCATCTCGATATTGCACCTATCTATGAGCTAATCTGCAGTTACCCCTAATAATTTATAGATGCTCATTTTCTCTTAGTTTAACAGCTGGTTCATATTTAGAATGGGGAGAAGTATAGCTAGAACAATAACCATAACGACCCCACCCATAACAACCAGCATCAGAGGCTCAAATAGCCCCAGCATTAAGGCTATTCGCCCATCTAACTCCAGCTGTTGATTCTGTGCAGTCTTATCTAACATTTTGTCCAACTCTCCTGTTGATTCACCGCTGGCAATCATATGCAACATTAATGGAGGAAAATAACCCGTTTCTGATAGGGCACGATTGAGACTAGTGCCCTCACTTACCCTTTTTGCAACCACTTGAACAGCTTTCTGGATTGCATCATTACTAACAACTTGTCCTGCAATCACCAGAGCCTCAACTAGCGAAACACCACTGCGTGTCAGTATACTGAGAGTGCTCGCAAAACGGGCCGTATTCACTGTTCTGCTAAAACGACCCAAAACGGGCAATTTTAGTAAAATACGGTGCCAGTTCATTCGAAAGTCGGGACGACGTAATAAGTATTTCAAAGCTATTACCAGCGCTATAATTAATATAAGAATAACAGGCCACCAGCGTTGAAATCCTTCACTTGCAGCAATCAGTAATATCGTGATCAAAGGTAACTCCTGACCAGTATCAACAAATACCTTTACAACATCAGGAACAACATACCCGAGTAAAAAGCTAACAATACCTAACGCTGCAACTATCAAAATAACCGGATATAGCAGTGCTTGCTGAACTTTTTGGGCTGATTGCATTCGTGCTTCGGTATAATCAGCTAATTGATTCAGTACATTATCAAGATGACCTGCATGCTCACCAGCAGCCACTGTCGCCCGATACATTTGCGGAAAAGCCTGGGGAAAAGCCTCAAGACTTTGAGCTAATGTGAACCCTTCCAGAACTCTTGATCGTATGGCGATGAGCATATTTTTTAAATGCCTTTTCTCCTGTTGGGCCGCAACCCCCTGAAGAGCTTCTTCCACTGGCATTGCTGCTTGAATCAAAGTGGCCAGCTGACGTGTTATAGTTGCCAATTCAACAGCAGACGCCCCACGCTTGAACAAATTAAAACCCGCTGCTCCAGCTTTTTTTTGCTCCCTGACCGGCTCAGCCGAAAGAGGCGTCCAACCTTTGTCTCTTAGCAACTGTCGAACCTGTCGGCTACTGTCTGCCTCCAGGGTTCCCTTATGTTGCTTGCCCTGCTGATCCAGAGCAACGTATTCAAATGCGGCCATAATTAAGGCTTATAAGCCTCCAATCAATCTTTCTGTGTAACCCGCAGGACTTCTTCTAGTGTTGTCAATCCTGCAAGCACCTTTCTGCCTCCATCATTTCTAATACTAGAAGCAGTCTGCCTGACATGCTCTGTGATTTCCTGCTCACCTTTGCCTGCATGAATCATACGCCGAACACTTTCATCAACTTTTATTACCTCATAAATGCCTGTGCGTCCTCTGTAACCACTAAAATTACATTCTTTACATCCATTAGCTCTAAAAATTACAGGGTTTTCATCAGAATCAATATCAAGCTGCTTACACTCAGCTTCATCGGGCGTATATGCCTCTTTGCAATGCTCACAAAGTACACGTACCAACCTTTGCGCTATCACTCCTAACAGGCTCGATGACAACAGAAAGGGTTCAACCCCCATATCCTGCAGACGGGTAAGCGCACCAACCGCAGTATTAGTATGCAAGGTAGATAACACCAAATGCCCGGTTAAACTTGCCTGTACCGAAATTTCAGCTGTTTCCGTATCACGAATCTCCCCGACCATAACAACGTCAGGATCCTGACGTAAAATAGCCCTGAGCCCCCTTGCAAAAGTCATATCAACCTTTGTATTGACCTGAGTCTGCCCAACACCTTCAAGGTTATATTCAATAGGGTCTTCAACTGTCAGGATATTTCGACACTTATCATTGAGAGAAGTAAGGCACGCATACAATGATGTGGTTTTACCAGACCCGGTTGGGCCTGTTACCAAAATAATTCCATAGGGCTTGCACAAAAGACTTTCAACACACTGCTTATCTCTGGGAGCCATGCCAAGATGTTCAAGCTGTAAGCGACCTGCAGCTTTATCCAGAAGTCGTAGAACAACCCTTTCTCCATTACTTGAAGGGAGCGTCGATACCCTTACATCTACGTCCTTACCTGCAACTTTCAAAGAAATTCTGCCATCTTGTGGAATACGCTTTTCAGCGATATCCAATCGAGCCATCACTTTAATTCTTGAAACCAACAAAGCAGCAAGCATTCGCTGTAATTGCAAAACTTCTCTTAACAGTCCATCAACACGTATACGAACAACTAAATTGCTTTCAAACGTTTCAATATGAATATCTGAAGCCCCCTCTTTTATGGCTTCAGTCAATAGAGCATTGATAAGCCTTATAACAGGAGCATCATCACTCTGCTCCAATAAGTCCTCTGTAACAGGTACTGCTTCAGCAATACTACTGAGATCTATATCACCACTAAGCCCGGCTGCATCCTGAAGCGCCTCAGAGCTATCATGGTGATAGCATTCAGAAACAGTTTCATTAAATACTTCAACATTAACAGGCTTATATGAAAGAGTCTTTCCAACAACACGGCTAACTTCAGAGAAAATTTCCGCTGAAGGCCTGATATAAAAATATAAAGTGGGCTGCTCTTCTTTCCAAACAAGAACTACGCCATGACGCTTTGCAAAAGTAAAGGGCAGTCTTTCTGATGTATGAATCACTCCATCAGAAGCATCTGAGTCCTCATTTTTTTCAAGACTGGCCAAAGCACCCTCCTTTTCTCAAACAATAAACCAATTAAATAGCGGTCATAAATTATTAAATTTAAAACTCTTCAACCCTAAACAAACGTGCATTATTAAATCCCACTTTTATAATCAATAATGTCAAAATTCAAATAAAAAAATTACGCTCAATTCTCTATTAATAAAAAAGATTATTTTAGCAAAAAGATGCCATTACTTTAAAAAAACAGATTCTTATGCTTTTATTATTTGTATTAGTGATAATAGCCTATCCTACTATTTTTTTTCCAAAATAAAGAGAGCGCTATGAACAATGAGGTGATAGCAACCTGTTTTAAATGGGGTTACAGGCATAACCGCCAGCTTATCACTACAGCTATAGTGTCAATTATGTGTATAAGCATTAGTTTACAAGGGTATGATATATATAAAACAGTCAGTAAAAATGACAACGTAGAAGATTTTCAGCATAACCTTTCAGATCCAAACCAGAAAAGATTGCAAACCAGTGATTTTGATCTTATTTTTGGTCATAACGATCGACCTGAAGCTAACTCAAAATCAGCCGATATACCAAAAACAAGGCTTAATTTAATACTTCGAGGTGCATTAGCAGGCTTGCAACAGCAGCCAGAAGGCAGTGCTATTATTCAAGGAAATAATCAGGAAAAGCTTTATTTAATAGGTGACACCCTTCCCGGTGGCGCAACATTGTCAGAAGTCTATTCTGATCATGTGGTTCTAATTAGAGGGGGACAGCCTGAAACACTGTTTTTTCCAGATTTAGGTAAAGGGTCTTCTGGTTTAAATCCGTACCGAAACCCAAATAGTGAATCACAGTCCAGTGCAAAACCAAGAGCCGACTATACTAAACAGCCGGACAGTGACTCACTTGAAGAGCGGATGCGAAAGCTTAAAGAGCAATTACAGCAAGCTAATCAAGGAAGTCCATAAAAAAATTAAAACTCACCAATTTAATGGTTTTGCGATGAACACCAGAATCCATGCCACCAGGCGCGTAACAAAAAAACTGCTACCACTAATAACCCTGGTGTTGCTAGGTGCCAATAACTCTATAGCCGAACCAGCCCAAACCACACAAAATACAATTTCCAGCAGTAAAGAACAAATGGCTACACAAACGAAGCCATCCCAAGAAAAACGCTGGTCTCTGAATCAGCAAAATGCTGATATCAGAGAATTTATTGCTCAAATAGCTAAAATCACTGAAGAAACATTTGTTATTGACCCTAGAATAAAAGGGGGCAATACCGTTACGGTGATATCAACAGCACCTCTTACCAAAGATCAGGTTTATGATGTCTTCCTGGAGGTTTTAACGGCTAATGGTTATACCGTAATACCGAAAGGGAAAATTATGAATATTGTCCCCAGTACAACAGCAAAAACAGTCAGTACACAAAATCAAGAAAAACCCCGTAATGCAATTATGACTACTCGAGTGATACAGCTGCACAGTGTATCCTCTGTAGAAGTTATTCCTATCATCAGACCCTTGATTGCTCAGTATGGCCATGCCGCTGCCTCAGCATCAAGCAATGCTGTCATTGTTAGCGACCTCGCGGATAATGTTGAACGTATCAGTAAACTAGTTAAAGAGCTGGACGATGCCAGCAATAACGACTATGAAGTTCTACAGCTAAAACATGCGTGGGTAGGTGATGTTGCCAAAATTATTCAAGAAACCCTGATTACTGGAAAAGGTCAGCTACCAAGCGGTTTACAAGTTATTGCTGATGAACGAAGCAATCGGCTTATAATAAAAGGCAATGCCAGTAAAAGAACACGTGTACGAAAGCTTGTTGAAACACTTGATCGGGAAGGCATTAGAAAGTCAACCACAAAAGTAATGTTTTTAAGTTATGGTGATGCTAAAAATCTAGCAGAAATACTTGCTGAAGCCTCGGGAACGATCCAGGAAACGCAAAGTAAAAAAGGCCAGTCACCTACTGCACAAACACCGCCTCCTTCAACATCGAGAACTCAAAGTAAAGGCCAACCCCAACAAAAAACAGGAAGTAAAAGCAACAAGCTGGGACAGAATATTTTTGTAAAAGCCGATGAATCACAAAATGCTTTAATTATGATTGCTGACCCTGATACGCTTCAGGCAATGGAACAAATAGTAAGGCAGTTAGATCGTCCAAGAGCCCAGGTTCTTCTTGAAGCAGCAATTGTTGAGGTATCTGGGGGTATTAACGATGCTTTAGGTATTCAATGGGGTATTGATGGTAAAAATACAACGGCATCAAGAGGCGAAAAAAATGATAGCAATTTAAGCGGAATTACAGGTAATTTATTCGATAACAAAAGCATAGCGCTGGGCACTGTAGCTTTACGAGATAAAAATTTTGGAGTACTGGTTCACGCACTTAGCACAAAAAGCAATAACAATCTCCTCTCCACTCCCAGCCTTTTGACTTTAGATAACCAAGAAGCAGAATTTCTCGTCGGAAAGAACGTACCTATAAAAACCGGCTCCTATCAAACCAACAGCCAGAAAGATAGCACCAACCCTTTCACCACAACTGAACGAAAGGATGTTGGTATAAAACTAAAAATAACGCCACACCTCAGTGAAGGAAACAGTCTCAGATTGGAACTCGAACAAGAGATTTCATCACTGGACACAGCTGCATCAAAAGATATTACAGATGATCTCGTTTTCAATAATAGAACGCTAAAAACGACAGTTATTGTTGATGATGGGCAAACAGTCGTTATTGGTGGATTGCTTCAGGACGATCGTTCAAAAAGTAAAAATAAAGTGCCCCTCCTTGGAGATATACCCATTTTAGGAAACCTTTTTAAATACAATAAAGAAGGCACAGAGAAACGCAATCTTATGCTATTCGTACGCCCTACTATAATGAGAAGCTCTGAAACACTGGTAAAAGCGTCACAAGATAAATTCACAAAACTAAAGCTGTTGCAAAAAAGCAACTCAGACGTAACTCCAGATCACTTCCCTGCAACTCCTGATAATCTGTTCGACCCTGAAGCTTTTGACCTTAGAGATCAAGGTAAACCAGCTTGGGCTAACTAAGTAGAAAAGTGCTCCTTGTTGGGAGCACTCCCAGTCGATCCATTATTATCGAACGTCTTAGCAAGAATCGATAGGTTTTTATAAAACACTTAGTATAAAACCAGCCCCAAACACCATAAAAAAGCGACCTGTAAGCGGAGGAAGCCGAACCAGCTGAATATCACCGGCACTATAGGAAAGTAGCTTTACCGGTTGCCAAGCAAATAGCAAAGAAGGAAGTAAATATAAGGGATTATTCAACATCCCCTTCCAAAATAAATAAAAGCTAAAAGGGTAGACACTCAGTAGTACTAGAGCATAAAGAATCTTTGCAGGGCCAAAGCCGAGTCTGACGGTGAGTGTCCGGATTGCACTACTTCTGTCATCCAGAAAATCTCTTATTTCATTGGATAGCAACAATGCGGAAGATAAAAAGCTGACTGGAATCGATATCCAAACAACTTGGCTATCCCACGATCCAGTCACAGCATAGTTCGCTCCGCTAACCATCAAAACCCCTGTGAAAAGAAAAACGGCTGGAACACCCAAACCTAGTTGTTTATAGTGAAGTGGTTCACCGGTATAAAAATAACCACCAATCACACCGACCAAGCCAATCACCATTAATGGCCAACCTACTTCAACAGTTAACCAAACGCCAATCGCACAGGCAATAGCTGTAATCACAATAGCTAATAGACAGTTAAATTTAATTTGTTTTATAACTGCGGAAGCTAAGTACCCTGTTCTCTGTTTCCAAAAATAAATATCTGCATGGTCATTAGCAAGGTTCGAAGCTGCTTGCAATAGAACACCTGCAATAATTACTAATATTGCTCTGGCACCATTGCCTTGATTATGAGCGTAAGCCAGTACCACACCTAGTCCACAGGTAATTAATGCAACAGAGTATGAAAAAGGTCTCAGAGCCCTTAATAACCGATATTTATCTGGATTAGGATAAGGTGTATCCATCAGGTGGCTCCATTAATTAAAAATTCCGACAGCCTAGTAGAAATGAGCAGAAACCAGCCATAGCTACATTCCACATCCCACATCCAAAAAAGAGGATTTTGGTCAGAAAGCTGTAGTATTTTCCGAAAACACACCCTTCCTCCCTCTTCTCACAGTCATTTATTCCAATCATATTCTACTTAAGTCATGATTTTAGATGCCTTTACTGAAAGCGTTGAAAATACTCACAAGGAGAAAGGTTCTTCCTATCCAGACACACAATAATCAGTAATGGCCTGATCAAGAAACCTGATAGGAAAAGTTCGAGTACACAGCTTAATGCCACTCAAAATGTCTAAACCGATTATGAAAAAGATTTATGCTCAAATAAACAGCGAAACAAGAGGCTTAGGAAGTAAAAAAACAGTATTAATATACTAAAAAACCCTCTTATTCATTATGAATAAGAGGGCAATAGGAGAGAGTCTAATTAAATACTACCAACCAGTTATATCCTTAAGCGCATGACCTATTTCAGCCAAACTCCGAACCGTTTTTACACCGGCAGATTCCAAGGCAGCAAATTTTTCATCAGCAGTGCCTTTACCGCCTGAAATAATGGCACCCGCATGCCCCATGCGTTTTCCTGGAGGAGCGGTTACACCGGCAATATAGGACACAACAGGTTTAGAGACAGACTTCTTAATAAAGGCTGCAGCTTCTTCTTCTGCAGTCCCTCCAATTTCACCGATCATTACAATCGCTTCGGTCTGGGCATCAGACTCAAATAACTTAAGAATATCAATAAAATTTGACCCTGGTATAGGATCGCCTCCTATACCTACACAGCTAGATTGACCAAAGCCAAAATCGGTAGTCTGCTTTACTGCTTCATAAGTCAGCGTACCAGAACGAGATACAATCCCAACTTTACCTGGTTTGTGTATATGACCTGGCATAATGCCAATTTTGCATTCTCCAGGAGTGATCACCCCAGGACAGTTAGGGCCAATTAATCTAACCTCCAACTCATCGCATTTAACCTTACATTCAAGCATATCGAGGGTAGGGATACCTTCAGTAATACAGACAATCAGTTTAATACCTGCATTAGCCGCTTCAAGTATAGAGTCTTTACAAAATGGGGCAGGCACATAAATGACCGATGCATCAGCACCTGTTTGATCGACAGCCTCCCCAACTGTGTTAAAAACAGGCAACCCCAGGTGGGTTTGACCACCCTTGCCAGGAGTCACACCTCCAACCATATTAGTGCCGTATGCGATTGCCTGCTCTGAATGAAAGGTGCCTTGAGAGCCTGTAAATCCCTGACATATAACCTTTGTAGTTTTGTCTACCAGAATACTCATTTATTTGCCCCCCGCGGCTTTAACGACTTGCTGAGCTGCTTCTGTCAGAGTATTGGCAGCGATAATATCAAGGCCACTGTCAGCAAGCTTCTGAGCACCCAGCTCAGCATTGTTGCCTTCCAGTCTGACAACAACAGGTACACTTACCCCAACTTCTTTCACCGCCCCGATAATTCCATCAGCGATGAGATCACAGCGGACAATACCTCCAAATATATTCACCAGGACTGCTTTCACACTTTCATCTGACAGTATGATTTTGAACGCCTCTGTCACCCGCTCTTGTGTAGCACCGCCTCCAACATCCAAAAAGTTTGCCGGGGAACCACCATGGAGTTTTACAATATCCATGGTTCCCATCGCAAGACCTGCACCATTAACCATACAACCAATGTTTCCCTCAAGGGCTACATAGTTAAGCTCCCACTGCGCTGCATGAGCCTCTCTGGCATCTTCTTGAGAGGGATCGTGCATGGCTTTCAGTTTGGGTTGGCGATAAAGGGCATTACCATCAATATTGATTTTTGCATCAAGGCAATGGAGATCACCATCGGCAGTAATAACTAGAGGATTTATTTCAAGCAAAGCTAAATCACACTCCTTAAACAGCCGGGCCAGGTTGACAAAAATTGAAGTAAACTGTTTGATCTGTTTACCTTCAAGCCCCAGCCTAAAAGCAAGCTCTCTTCCCTGATAAGGTTGAGCTCCTGTTAAAGGATCAATAACGGCTTTGATAATTTTTTCGGGGGTTTCTTCTGCAACCTTCTCAATTTCTACACCACCCTCTGTTGAAGCCATAAACACAATTTTACGGGTGGATCGATCAACAACAGCACCCAGATAAAGCTCTTTATCAATATCGGTACAGCTCTCTACGAGTATTTTGCTAACAGGCTGGCCCTTTTCATCCGTTTGATAAGTAACCAAATTCTTTCCCAGCCACTGCTTAGCAAATGCTTTGATATCATCTTTACTACTAACTAGTTTAACGCCTCCTGCCTTACCCCTGCCACCTGCGTGAACCTGGGCTTTGACAACCCACTGGCTGCCTCCGATCTTATCTGCTGCTTCTGCAGCCTCTTTAGGTGTATCTGCTGCAACACCAAGAGATACAGGCAGACCATACTCTGCAAACAGTTGTTTGGCCTGGTATTCATGAAGATTCATACTGACGCCACCATTGTTGTTGTTAAAATTAACTGCTTGATTCACATCCATCGAATCTTAAAGAGGCGTCGCAAAACATAACAGCGAACTATTATGCTTTGCGATGCAGTGAAGCCGATACTGGCTCCATTCTAGTACGCTCGCTTAGCGACGCTTACGGTTTGCAATATGAATGGCATGGCCATCAACAGCCAGTACAGCTTCATGCAGAGCTTCACTGAGCGTTGGGTGAGAGAAAATAGTTAAGGCCAAGTCTTCGCTACTCGCTGCGAATTCCATCGCAATAACCCCCTGCTGAACCAAATCCGCAGCACTCGGCCCAACAATATGGACTCCAAGAATACGGTCAGTTGCCTTATCAGCTAATACCTTAACCATACCATGGCCTTCATTGGCAGCAAGTGCCCGACCACTGGCTGCAAACGGGAAGGTACCTACTTTGTATTCTTCACCACTGGCTTTAACTTCTTCTTCAGTTTTACCGATCCAGGCAATTTCCGGATGGGTATAAATAACTGAAGGGATCAGATCATAGTTAAGTTGCGCTTTTTGGCCAGCAATGAGCTCTGCCACAACAATGCCTTCTTCACTACTCTTATGAGCCAGCATTGGACCACGCACTACGTCACCGATGGCATAAACACCTGGCACGTCTGTACGACAATGTTCATCAACAAAAATAAAGCCACGCTCATCCAGGTTAACACCACAATCAGGTGCAAGAAGCCCCTCAGTATATGGGCGACGACCAACAGCAACAATCAGCTTGTCAAAAGTAACCTTATACTCTTTGCTATCAGCATCAACATAGGTGACTTCAACCTCTTTACCTTTAATTTCAGAAGCCGTTACCCTAGCCCCCAGGCGGATATCAAGCCCCTGCTTCTCAAAGATTTTCTTGGACTCCTTGGCTATCTGCTGGTCAGCTGCAGACAGGAAACGATCCATTGCTTCAAGAACGATAACTTCTGAGCCAAGGCGTCCCCATACACTACCTAATTCAAGACCGATAACACCCGCACCGATAACACCCAATCGCTTAGGCACTTCCTGGAATTCCAGGGCACCTGTGGAGTCAACAATCAGATCATCCGTCAACGGTGTTGGTGGAATCTCAATAGGACGGGAACCTGTTGCAATAACAGTGTTTTCAGCATTGATGACCTCCACAGAACCATCAGGCTTGGTCAACTCCACCTGCTTGCCGGCCAGGACTTTACCTGCCCCATGCAATAAGGTCACACCATTAGCCTTAAAAAGACCGGTAATGCCACCTGTCAGGGTTTTAACAATGTTTGCTTTACGGGCAATCATTTGCGGCACATCCATCTCAACACCACTGTGCTTGATGCCATGAATCGCAAAATCTTTCTGTGCTTCTACAAACTTATGTGAACTATCAAGCAGTGCCTTGGATGGGATACACCCCACATTCAGGCATGTGCCACCCAGAGTAGGTTTGCCCTTGTCATCGGACCACTTCTCGATACAGGCAGTCTTCAGACCCAGCTGTGCTGCGCGAATAGCACAAACATAACCGCCAGGACCTGCACCAATAACCACCACGTCGAACTGATTTGACATAAGCTCTCATCCAAACAGAGGGTAAACGGTGGCGTGTCTCCGCCACCTTATTAAAACAACTAAATTTCCAGCAGAATTCTTGCAGGATCTTCCAGTAACTCCTTGATGGTAACAAGGAATGTTACCGCTTCTTTACCATCAAGCAGTCGATGATCATAGGATAGCGCCAGATACATCATTGGCAGTATTTCTACTTTACCATTGACAGCCATCGGACGTTCCTGAATCTTGTGCATACCAAGAATCGCAGATTGCGGGGGGTTCAGAATAGGTGTTGAGATTAATGAACCAAAGACCCCACCATTAGAGATAGTGAAGGTTCCTCCAGTCATATCATCAATGGATAGTTTTCCATCTTTGGCTTTTTGCCCATACTCACGGATTGTCGACTCAACATCTGCCAGACTCATATATTCAGCATTTCTTAACACTGGAACCACTAGCCCACGGTCGCTGGAAACAGCAACACCAATATCCTGATAGCCATGATAGACAATATCATTTCCATCAATTGATGCATTCACTGCAGGGCTTCGCTTTAGAGCTTCAGTACAAGCTTTCACAAAAAATGACATAAAGCCGAGACGTACACCATGTCGCTTTTCAAATTGATCCTTGTATTGGGCTCTTAGCTCCATAACCGGCTTCATATTCACTTCGTTAAACGTAGTCAACATGGCCGCTGTTTGCTGTGCCTCAACCAACCGCTGAGCAACACGTGCTCGCAGTCGAGTCATGGGAACACGCTTCTCAGTCCTGTCACCAGTTAAGGCAGGTTCTCCCCCAGCATTAGATGCTGCTTCATTATTTTGTTGACTAACAGAAACAGTTCCTTGTGTTTGACCTGATCCTGCCTGTTCAACATGACGCATAACATCTTCTTTAGTAATGCGCCCACCTTTTCCGGTTCCTGCAATAGCTGCCGGATCAATCCCCCGTTCATCAGCCATACGGCGAGCCGCAGGACTCAGAACAGGCTCCACTTTTCCCCCACCCGCCTTGACTTCAGACTCTACCTTGGCACTACCATCAGTAGATGCAGAAGCAACGGCGCCCTCTTCAAATAAACCAACACGCTCACCACTGAGCACTGTTTCGCCTTCATCCTTAATGATTTCACTCAGCGTTCCATCAGCTGGTGCCACTACTTCAAGAACAACCTTGTCTGTTTCGATATCGACCAATAGCTCATCCCGACTACAGGGCTCCCCTGGCTTTTTATGCCAGGTAGCAACAGTCCCATCCGCTACAGACTCAGGAAAAGTAGGTGCTTTGATTTCAGTGGCCATTATTGTTCCTTAACCGTATTCACACAGGGTGCATAAAAGATACACCTGAATTAAATATTAAACGCGTCTTCCACCAGCTGCTGCTGTTCTTCAACATGTACGGACATATAACCACAGGCTGGCGCTGCTGAACCTTCCCTACCCGCATAGCTCAATGTAAGCGATTTATTTGCATGGGCAGCCACAGATCGGCGCAGATGATGCTGACTACAGTACCACGCCCCCTGGTTCATTGGCTCTTCCTGACACCAGACAACACGTTCAAGATTTGGATAGCGGGTAATCAGGCTATCCAGATCATCCTGTGGAAAAGGATATAACTGCTCGATGCGAATAATAACGGTATCTTCGATCTGATCCGAGCGTTTTTTATCCAAAAGATCATAAAAAACCTTACCGCTACACATCACAAGTCGTTTGATTGCAGAGGGATCATGCTCATCAAGCTCAGGAATAATGGTTTGAAAGCTCCCTTCTGCCAACTCTTCCAAGGTCGAAACAGCCTGTTTATGCCGCAGCAGGCTCTTGGGAGTAAACGCAATTAATGGTTTTCGTAGAGGACGCAGCACTTGTCGACGTAACATATGAAACACTTGAGCAGGTGTTGTTGGAACACAAACCTGAATATTGTGCTGGGCACAAAGCTGAAGATAGCGCTCCAACCTTGCAGAGGAGTGTTCTGGACCCTGGCCTTCATAACCATGAGGCAGTAGCATGGTCAAACCACATAACCGCCCCCATTTATGCTCACCGCTGGTAATAAACTGGTCAATAACAACCTGGGCTCCATTAGCAAAATCGCCAAACTGCGCTTCCCAAATGACCAACGCATTGGGTGTTGTTGTAGAGTAACCATATTCAAATGCCAAAACGGCTTCTTCTGACAATAGAGAGTCCCAGAGTTGAAACCGCGGCTGGTCTTCAGCCAAGTGCGCTAAGGGCGCAATGGAAGTACCGTCTTTTTGATTATGAAACACCGCATGCCGATGGGAGAAAGTACCTCTGCCAACATCCTGGCCTGTAATTCTAACTGGATGCCCTTCCATTAACAGGGTCGCATAGGCAAGTACCTCAGCACAGCCCCAGTTTATTGGTAAAGCACCGGCCACCATCTTACGACGATCATCTACTATTTTACTGACCTGCCGCTGTAGAACAAACCCTTCTGGAAATTCGGATAACTTCTGACCAAGCGTTTGTAGCGTGCCTAAAGCCACTCGGGTATCATGCCTGGCAGTCCACTCATGTCCTAAATAAGGGGCCCAATCAACAAATAATTCTTTGTTGGGTTCCTTAACCAGTGCTTTAACAACATGCTCACCATTATCAAGTGCAGAACGATAGGTATCTACCAGTCGTTTGTCATCCTCAGCCGTCAATACCCCTTCTTCCTGCAGCTGGGCAGTATAAAGATCTCTGGTTGTGGTGTGACTCTTAATTACCTGATACATCATCGGTTGCGTTGCCGAAGGCTCATCCGCTTCGTTATGCCCCCTGCGCCGGTAACAGACCAGATCAATGACAACATCCTTACCAAACTCCATTCGGTAATCCAGTGCCAATTTGGTGACAAAATAGACCGCTTCAGGATCATCACCATTAACATGCAGAATAGGGGCTCCAACTATTTTCGCAACATCTGTACTGTACTCGGTAGAACGGGCATCTTCCCGGCGGCTTGTGGTAAACCCTACCTGGTTATTAACTACAATATGGATGGTTCCTCCAGTCCTATAGGCCCGCGTCTGGGACATTTGCAGGGTTTCCATTACCACACCCTGGCCAGCAAAAGCAGCATCTCCATGTAACGCTATTGGCACTACGAGATTGCCTTTGGTATCAGATCGACGATCCTGCCTAGCCCTGACTGACCCTTCTACAACAGGAGAAACGATTTCTAGATGAGAAGGATTAAACGCCAGGGCAAGATGCACTTCACCACTTGGTGTCATCACATTGGAAGAGAATCCCTGATGGTATTTCACATCACCAGATCCCCGATCAACCTGATTTTTACCTTCAAATTCTTCAAATAATTCGCCAGGATTTTTGCCCAAAATATTCACCAGAACATTTAACCGTCCCCGGTGAGCCATACCAATGACAATTTCTTTTGCTCCATAGGAACCGGCACGCTGGATCATCTCATCAAGCATTGGTATCAGGGACTCACCCCCTTCAAGACCAAAACGCTTGGTGCCTGGAAACTTGGTGCCCAGGTATTTTTCAAGTCCTTCTGCCGCTGTCAGGCGTTCCAGCAAATGTAACTTGGCATCAACGCCAATAGCCGGTAAACCTCTGACGCTTTCCATTCGGCTTTGAAACCATCGGCGCTCTTCAGTATTGGCAATATGCATATACTCAACACCGACACTACCGCAATAGGTAGCCGTCAGAGTATCAATGATTTCTTTTAAAGGGGCATATTCCTTACCAATAAATAACGTGCTTGACTGAAATTCAGTATCAAGATCTGCGTTACTGAGGCCATGATATTCAAGAGACAAGTCAGGAAAGGAGTCCCTTTTCATAATTCCCAGGGGATCGATCGTTGCCTTTTGATGCCCACGAATACGAAAAGCACTAATTAATCTAAGAACCTGAACCTGCTTCCGCTCATGATCACTGGCAACAGCACTGGCCTGGACTGGAAGAGCACTGTGCCGCTGCCTGGCTTGCAACACAAAACGTTCTCGGATAGGAGCGTGCGGAACATCAACACCTCCACCATCCACCTGTGGAAGTTTCTCAAAGTAATCACGCCACTCCTGCGGTATACCACTGGGGTCACGCAAATAGCGCTCATAGAGTTCTTCGACGTATGCAGCATTTCCCCCGGCAATGTGGGAAGTATTCCACATCCGCTGCATCACACCTTCTTGCATGGTCATTACCCCGTGAGTATGGGGCGATATCTGATGATGAGACCGGGCCTGGATGATCCAATACAACAACCAGAACGTTGAGTTGATTCTGGCAGTCGAATATTACAAAGGAAAACAACCCCAAAAACCGCGAGAGTCCCCCACAGAAAAGTCAGAAAGCCCTGACTGCCCCTGCTGGTTCAATTTGCTACCCTTAACCAGCCAGCTATGTATTGTCCAAAACAAGCCAGCTGATCTGGGCCGTTAAGTTAACCACAGGCTCCTGCTTATAACCAGATGAGCCTTCGAACAATTACAGATAATAGTAGATGCTATTGACTAAGCCATTAAGGATCAACAATTAGTCAATGCATCAGGTCGCACTTTTAAGCAACATTTGCCTGATATGACCTATTGCCCGGGTGGGGTTAAGCCCTTTAGGGCAGACACTTACACAATTCATGATGCCACGGCAACGAAATACACTAAATGGGTCATCTAATTCAGCTAGTCGCTCCTCTGTAGCTGTGTCACGACTATCAGCAAGAAAACGATAAGCCTGCAGCAAACCTGAAGGGCCTACAAATTTATCTGGATTCCACCAAAATGATGGACAGGCTGTAGAGCAACAAGCGCAAAGAATACATTCATATAGGCCATCCAGCTTGGCTCGATCCTCTGGAGATTGAAGCCTTTCAATCGCTGGAGCCGGTTCGTCATTTAACAGATAGGGCTTGATCTTTTCATACTGTTTATAAAAAAGCCCCATATCCACAACCAGATCACGAATAACCGGAAGACCTGGCAGTGGCCTCAATACTAGCTTCTTCCCTTTGGCAACCTGAGAAAGTGGCGTAATACAGGCTAAGCCATTAGTCCCGGCGATATTAATGCCATCAGACCCGCACACGCCCTCGCGGCATGAGCGGCGATAAGCCAGCCCCGGATCCTGTTCTTTTATAATGTTAAGAACATCCAGGACCATCAAATCCTTACCCGTTGGCACATCAACCTCAAAGTCCTGCATATGGGGCTTGGTATCAGTTTCTGGATTGTAACGATAGACACTTACCAACATAGTTTTTTCGCCCCCTTAGTAAGTCCTGGCCTTGGGTGGGAATGCCTCCATGGTTTTTGGTGCAAAATTAACCTTGCGCTTTGACACGGTTCTTTTTTCTGGACAGTACAACGAGTGTGCTAACCAGTTTTCATCATCCCGTTCAGTAAAATCATTACGCGCATGAGCACCACGAGATTCCTTACGCTCTTCAGCAGCTATAGCCGTAGCAAGCGCTACCTCATAAAGGTTTTCCAGCTCCAATGCTTCAATGCGAGCGGTGTTAAAAGCCTGACTTTTATCTTCAAGATGCAAAGATTTGATTCTTTCACCTAATTGATCAAGCTTTTTCAGACCTTCCTGCATACTGTTCCCTTCACGGAAAACGCCAAAATAAAGCTGCATCGTACTTTGCAAGTCTTTACGCACATCAGCAACCTTTTCCCCCTGACTGGAAGCATTCAATCTATTGAGTCGGGAAAGGGCTTCATCAATATCACTTTCAGATGCATCGACAGAATCAAAACCATCCTTAAGGCTTTTTTCAATCTGTAAACCTGCCGCACGGCCAAAGACCACCAAATCAAGCAGTGAATTACCACCCAGACGGTTGGCACCATGCACAGAAACACACGCGGCTTCACCGCAGGCATATAGTCCTTCGATTACCTGATCCTGACCCTGTTCATTTTGGCATAATGCTTGACCACCCACATTGGTTGGGATACCGCCCATCATATAGTGGCAGGTAGGCACGACAGGAATTGGCTCCTTGGCAGGATCAATATGTGCAAATGTTTTCGATAATTCACAGATCCCAGGCAAACGCAGGTTTAGGGTGTCAGCACCCAAATGATCCAGCTTCAGCAGTACATGGTCTTTTTCTGGACCACAGCCCCGACCCTCAAGGATTTCAATAATCATTGAGCGAGCAACCACATCGCGCCCAGCCAGATCTTTAGCATTAGGGGCATAGCGCTCCATAAAACGCTCACCTTCACTATTTATCAGGTAGCCACCTTCTCCGCGACACCCTTCTGTTACCAAAACACCTGCACCATGGATGCCTGTGGGGTGAAACTGCCACATTTCCATATCCTGCATTGGATATCCGGCCCTCAATGCCATACCGATACCATCACCGGTATTAATTAATGCATTGGTGGTCGAAGCATAAATACGACCAGAGCCTCCAGTTGCCAACACAGTAGCCTTACTTTTGATATAAACGGTTTCACCGGTTTCGATACAGATGGCCAAAACACCAGCAACCTGCCCGCGCTGATTTTTAACCAGATCAACGGCATACCACTCATTAAAAAAAGTGGTGCCTCCTTTTAGATTGGCTTGATAAAGGGTGTGAAGCAGAGCGTGCCCTGTTCGGTCAGCAGCAGCACAAGTACGTGCAGCTTGTCCGCCTTTGCCAAAATCCTTGGACTGTCCACCAAAAGGGCGCTGATAAATGCGCCCTTCTTCAGTTCGAGAAAATGGCAGTCCCATATGCTCCAGCTCAAAAACAGCCTGAGGCCCAACCGAACACATATATTCAATAGCGTCCTGGTCACCAATATAATCTGAGCCTTTTACGGTATCATACATATGCCAGCGCCAGTCATCATTCGGATCAGCACTGGCGATAGCACAAGTAATACCGCCCTGAGCAGACACTGTATGCGAACGGGTTGGGAATACCTTAGTAACACAAGCCGTTTTAATACCCGCTTCTGTTAATTGCAGCGCAGCACGCATACCGGCGCCGCCTCCACCTATAACAATCGCATCATAGGTAAGGGTACGAAGTGCGGTCATGAATCAAAGCCCCCAAAGAATGTGCACGCCCCAAACGACATAGCAAAATAAGGCAACAAAACAACAGAGTTGAACAGGGAATCGAAGCAGAATTGATCGGGTTCCAAACGCACGATCATTTAGATAATCCGTTGTTATCGTCCACATACCTACCCAAGCGTGACCTACTACTGAAAGAAGCGCCATAAGAGTAAAGATCTTCATCAACAGGTTATCAAAAAGGCCTTTCCATTGTTCAAAATCCATTCCCGGATTTTGAACAACATAAACGATAAGAAAAACGGTATAAGCACCTAAAATAATGGCTGTCAAACGCTGCAGCATCCAGTCATAAAGACCACTACGGGATAAGCTGGTGATGTTAGTTACCATATCCAAACCCCCGCAAGAATAATTAACACTGCAGAAATAACCAGCGTAAGAACTGCCCCCACTTTCCCAGACTCTTTTCCGTCACCGATATCAACATCCATCAACAAATGCTTAACACCGGCAACAAAGTGATAAATCAGGGCAGAAAAAACAACCCAGACTGCCAGTTTTACTGGTGTACTACCTAGTAGTTCTCTTAACGAATTAAATGATTCTTCGGAAACCAGGGATAACTGGAGTCCATAAAGAAAGATGCCCATTCCTATAAACAACAATACACCAGCAACGCGATGTAAAATCGATGTGTAAGCTGGCAAGGGCAGTTTTATTGTAGTTATGTCTAAATTGACAGGTCTTTTGCTATTCACTTGGCTTGGCCCCAACGCCTAATCGGCGCACACAGCAGAAAGAGCGATACGATCCAGCCCCTCTGGGTTTCGGGAAAAAAGATACAACGTGTCAAAGTAACAAAAGTTACCAGCACACCCTCCCCCATGAAGTCTTCCATAACTTCGGAACACCAGTATATATATTCCAATATTTGATTACAATCACCTAGCCAGATAGGTTATTCTTCCTAACCAAAACCATAAACAACCTACAACAAAACCACAAAAGACCACGTTTGACAAAAAGTTTTATCAATCTATAGTGGTCAAACCGTAACATTTGGACCCACACTATAAACGCAATACATAAACACAGGGTCCCATAAACTATAACGAAACAAAACGGCGCGACAGGAGGCCATAAATGGCTGAAAAGAAAGCTCTCCTTTCCATCGATAGTACGAGTCTTGAGCTACCTATCCACTCAGGATCACTCGGACCCGATGTCATCGATGTTCAAAGTCTTACAGCCAATGGTCTGTTCACATACGACCCTGGTTTTGTATCAACGGCATCCTGCGAATCAAAAATTACATTTATAGATGGCGCAAAGGGAGTGCTTCTTCATCGTGGTTACCCAATAGAACAGCTTGCAGAGCATTCCGATTATCTTGAGACCTGCTACCTGCTGCTATATGGAGAACTGCCTAACAAGGAAGAAAAGACTCACTTTGCCAATACCATCATGGGCCACACCATGGTTCATGAGCAAATGATCGATTTCTTTAGTGGCTTCCGTCGTGACGCTCATCCCATGGCTGTCATGTGCGGCGTTGTTGGTGCACTCTCTGCGTTTTATCATGACTCTCTTGATATCACCAATGAGAGACATCGAGAGGTAGCCGCCTATCGGTTGATTTCCAAAATGCCGACCCTGGCATCAATGGCATACAAGTACTCTATTGGCCAGCCATTCGTTTACCCTCGTAATGATCTAGGTTATTCAGGCAACTTCCTTCACATGATGTTTGCTACCCCATGTGAAGAATACAAAGTCAATCCTGTACTGGCCCGCGCCATGGACAGAATTTTCCTGCTTCATGCTGATCATGAACAAAACGCCTCAACATCCACTGTACGTTTGGCCGGCTCCAGTGGCGCCAACCCATTTGCCTGTATTGCGGCAGGCATTGCTGCACTCTGGGGACCAGCCCATGGCGGTGCCAACGAGGCAGTACTAAACATGTTGAATGAGATCGGTGACGAAAAGCACATCGATAAATTTATTGCAAAAGCCAAGGATAAAAGTGATCCATTCCGACTGATGGGCTTTGGGCACAGGGTATACAAAAATTTTGACCCACGCGCCAAGGTGATGAAACTAACCTGTGATGAAGTCTTAAATGAACTTGGCCTTCATGACGACCCACTATTCAAAATTGCCAAACGCCTTGAGAAAATAGCTCTGGAAGATGAATATTTCATTGAGAAAAAACTCTATCCCAATGTTGATTTCTACTCAGGAATCATTTTAAAAGCACTGGGTATTCCTACCGAAATGTTTACTGTTATATTTGCTACAGGCCGTACCCCAGGCTGGATTGCTCACTGGCACGAAATGATTAGTGGCGAGTACCGGATTGGCCGTCCTCGCCAGCTTTATACTGGACCAGTAAAGCGGGATTTTGTGTCCCTGGAAAAACGCTAAAGACATAGATATAACGGGAGCTGCTGTTAAGTCAGCTCCTGCTTTTTAGTTTTATACAATTATTTTACAGGCTTAACACATAGCGGTGACGCCTTCACTGGTTTATCAATAAGCTGCTTCAGCTCTTTGGGGCTACTCTGATAGATCATTAACAGAGACTCTCCTTTCAGGTTCTGCTTAATCCACTGCGTATAATCATTAAATTCGCGACGCTGATATTGAACCGGATAAACCTGCTCACAGGTTTTGTAATAATTTATATACTGACTGAAAAAATGCTGTGCCAGTTCATAAGGTGCAGCTGCCATAAACTCAGCCATTTCACGGCTTGTTTGAAAATGCTGATAATCAATCGGCGTATCCCAATAACCACCCCAGTAGGCAAAACCGTGGCGGGCGAATATATCGATAACCTCTTCAGCCATGCCCTGTCGACTATCTTTTCCCCATCGTTCATTTGCCCTGTTGGCATAGGCAGTACCAGCAACAGGCTTAAACTCAGCCTTCCCTTCATTACCAAAACTGATGTAAGGGTTTTGAATCGGGTTAATATCCAGTGCTAAACCATAAGCATGAAGAGAGACAAAACTGCTTTTTCCGGTAATCGAACGATTCACAAAAGCCGAGGTATTATTGGCAGCCATGGAATCATCATCATTACCTTTATAATGCTCCATAGTTTTTGCCTGATGAATAGGAAAACCGAGTTTTAGCAAGTCATCAAAGATATCAGCAACCGGCCCTGCAACAGCATCCATCACCATTATCTCACCATCATCGTGATGGCGACGCTGAAAATCGACGTAACTAAACTTCACAACCCTGAGTCGATCACATTTTACAGGAGCCGTATCATGAACAACATCGCCAGCTTTCATAAGCTGACAGCGTTCAGCATCAACCGACTCCACTACTGCAGCTGATACTATTGAGCTCCATACACCAAGCCATAACAGCAAAAAAACACGAACTGCTGACGCCATCACCACGCCTCCAACCTACTTGAAATACAACACAACATTTAGAAAAAATATTTAAGGCTTGTCACAGGCCAAAAACCAACATTTCAGTGTCTATCATGCTAATTTAGGGAAAGCCTGAATAACAAAGCCAGTACAGCAATCGTCGTTAAGACCTATTAGTACACAACCGTTTTACAGAAGCTTCTAAAATAAAACCACACAAATGAAGACTTTATGGAACACCTATTTACAGCAGAAGCCTTGATTGCCCTGATAACACTGACTTCTCTGGAAATAGTACTGGGCATTGATAACATTATTTTTATCACTATTTTGGTTGATCGTCTCCCTCTTCATCAGCGAGCTAAAGCCAGAACACTGGGCCTGAGCCTAGCCATGCTTACCCGAATCGGTTTACTATTTTCGCTGACATGGGTTATGAAACTCACCACCCCTCTACTCACCTTGATGGAACACAGTATTTCAGGTCGTGACCTGATATTACTGGGAGGTGGCTTATTCCTGATTGCCAAATCAACCCATGAAATACATGGCACACTGGAAGAAGAACGAGAAGACGCCAAAGCAGCTAAAGGACTAGCAGGACAATTTGGTTTTGTCCTGATTCAAATAGCTCTGATTGATATTATTTTTTCCTTAGATTCTGTAATTACTGCAGTTGGGCTTGTTGACCAGCTTTGGGTTATGGTCACCGCAATTATTATTGCCGTTATTATTATGATGATAGCTGCAGCACCGATAGCAGATTTTGTCAGTAAACACCCTACTCTGAAAATGCTGGCCTTGAGCTTTCTCATTTTAATTGGCGTTTCACTGGTGGCAGAAGGACTGGACTTCCATATTCCCAAAGGTTACATATACTTTGCCATGGCTTTTTCACTAATTGTAGAAGTATTAAATATTAGAGTCCGGCGTTGGAGAAAACAATGAAGCCTATTATTCTGTTTGACTTGGATGGCGTGATTGCTGACTCATGGAAAGGTTTTTTCGCCACCAGCTGCAAACTGATGGATACGCTAGGGCTTCAGCACCTCAACAAGCCTGAAATCGTATTAAAAATGTTTGAAGGCAACTTCATTCTAAACCTGTTGAAAGCCATATCCCCCAAAGTATTGACCCGGGATTTGCTTCACCAGCTAAGCTCCGACCTGCAAAAGGTCATGATAGCCAGCACACCTTACCAGGGTATACAGCAAGCACTGTACACTTTAGCAACTCAACATAAGCTTTTTCTTGTCACCTCCAACGATACTGAAGCTGCCAAAATTTTTCTCAAAAAATACGACCTGAACTGCTTCGAACAAGTACTGGGTGCCGATAAAGAGCCCAGCAAAGTCAAAAAAATCCAGACAATACAACAGCAGTACCCAGAGCATACGCTCTATTATATTGGTGACACACTGGGGGACCTCCTTGAAGCTGAGGCGGCTAAAGCAATCCCCGTTGCAGCTGGCTGGGGTTGGCACGATAGAGCAACCTTGATGAAGGGGGAGCCTGCCCATTATTTATATCAGCCTGACGATCTGCCCAACTATTTTGCTTCTCTTACTTATTCCAAGCCATAGCAGGTCGATAACAAGGCTATTATTAAGCTCATCATTATTTTGCTGAGATCTGGTAAAGCCATGAATAAAAATCATAATCTTGTCACTATCAGTGCTGAGCAGCACGATCTCATACTGGAGCTGGCTTATGCGACTGAAAATAATTTCACGGGTAAAACAATCTACGGCCAGCCAATCTGCTTATTGCATCAAGAGGCAGCAGACAGACTGTTTCGCGCGGTAGACATTATCAAACCACTAGGCCTTCGGCTGAAAATATGGGATGGATTCAGACCTGTTGAGGCACAACAATTACTTTTTAACCATACGCCCGATCCCACGTACGTGTCCGATCCTGCATCCGGCACCTGTCCCCACTGTCGCGGAGTTGCTATTGATCTAACCCTCACAGATATCCATGACAATGAATTGCCTATGGGAACCGACTTTGATGACTTTCGCCCCTTAGCTCATCATGGCAATGACCTGATATCAACAGAAGCCCAACGCAACAGGCTATTACTGGCAGGCATCATGAATATTGTAGGTTTTGACTCAATCGACAGTGAGTGGTGGCATTACCAGTTACCTAATGCATATGATTACCCCATGTTAAAAGAAGCGGAACTAAAGTCAGGTATTCTTTAGAGGCTTTGAAAAGTAAAAATAGCCTTTGTGAGCCTATCTACAGTTCCTTGCTCTCAAAGGCCTTATGCATTGATAAATGCATGGCCACCCTAGTTTCTTCCCCCTTGCACAGTTTGCCCGTCACGATTTCATGATCGTCGATTCCATTGTGCTTGCAAAGACCCCACGATTAATTTATTTCATTAAGAAGAAATATAAAAAAAACCGGGTATCGCATGGGCATGGGGAAAAATAGTCAGGAATGAACAAGCCATTAAAACCGGTTTTTTTATGCACTTTGTTTATGCTTTCCGGTTTTTCAGCACTGGTATATCAAATCACCTGGCAGCGGCTTTTATTTTATAACGTTGGTGTCAATATAGAGTCAGTGACCCTTATTGTCAGGGCAATTGCATCAATCTGACGACCTGAGAGAGACTGCTCTGTAAATTACCAGAGTAGTCAATTTGCATGGAAGCCGTACAGTATCAACCTTTGTCGCAGTTTTTGGCTAAAGTACCTGATCCCCGTCGGCCAGGTATGTGTGACCATAACCTGCTTGATATTCTTATTATTGCCGTATGTGCTGTTATATGTGGAGCTGATGAGTGGCAAGACATTGAGGACTTTGGTCGCTGTAAAGAAGACTGGTTCAAAACATTTCTAGAGCTACCCGCCGGCATACCCTCTAAATACACCTTTCGCAGGGTCTTCTGCTTGCTTGACCCCGTAGCTTTTGAAACCTGTTTTACTGGCTGGATCAAGCAAACACTGACTGAAATATCAGGCAGCCAACACCTTGCGATTGATGGAAAGGTCATTAAGGGCTCCAGAGCAAAAGGCAAAAAACCAGTGCTTCTAGTCAGTGCCTGGAGTGTTAAGCTTGGCTTGGTGCTTGGGCAAGAGCGTGTCGACCAAAAGTCCAATGAAATTACAGCAATACCTAAACTGCTCAAAGCTCTGGAGCTGAAAGGCTGCCTTGTCACACTGGATGCTATGGGCTGCCAGAAGAAAGTAGCAAAGCAGTGCGTTGAACAGGGTGCAGATTACATTCTTGCAGTCAAAGGCAATCAGAAAAAGCTCTATAAAGGCATAGAGGCTTTGTTTACCGCAGCAGAACACCAGCCAGAGCTGCATGATTATATGCAGTCTCGTGAAAAAGGCCACGGTCGTGTAGAAACCCGCTGTTGTTGGGTGATAAGCGATCTTTCTAACTTGGAAACGGCAAAAGACTGGCCGGGACTAAAGCAAGTAGCTGTCGTACAAAGTGACAGGCAAATCAATGGTAAAGTAACTACTGCGCTGCGTTTTTATATCATGAGCCGTTCAATGGCAGCGAAGGATATGCTGGAAATCAGTCGAAACCACTGGTCTGTGGAGAATAATCTACACTGGGTGCTTGATGTTGCATTTTCAGAGGATGCTTGTCAGATCAAAACAGGCAATGGGGCAGAGAACTTCTCTATCCTGAGGCGGATAGCACTGAACGCTATCAAGGCCAACAAGGGCGATCGCAGTATCAAGAGCCACAGAAAACTAGCAGGTTGGGATCATAAACACCTAACAAAGTTACTTTGCTCTATCGTTTTGGATTGATGCAATTGCCCTGCCTTAATCACTGACTTTAGACATTTACGAGCCATTTTCGCCATTTTATCGGATAAAACTTCCAGGTGAACCCAGCGTGTTGCACGATCGATAGCCACATAAAGATACCGGCGCTTAGACTCGTCAGGCATTTGAGGCAAGAACTATATGTCGACGTCAATATACCTGGATTGTAATCTTTAAACCATTTCGGGGATGAGGTCGGCTCAGACTCCTGTATTAACTGTCGTGTTCTTGGTGTTGTAGTGGCATTGGCATGAAATTTAATTTCTCTTGTATGTAGCCCTTAACATTTGGATTAAGCTTGATACCCACTTTCGAGAATAGAGGAATTTTGAAACTGAGCAACCAAGCCAATCATCAGGGAGTAAATACTTAAGTCTACTATCAGAAATAGGATATTTTAGGTTTATAGATGTATTTCACTGGGTGCTCATGCTGCTGAACCGAGTCATCTAAAGTTATTTATTATTTTCATATTTTGATGGATTTAAAGTTTGCATGCCGGTATATGATTAATAGTGAAAAACTTCACATAGCAACATATTAATAGGTATTTTAAATTAAATATACTGGTTTTATTGCACCTGTTTTTTAGCAGCAAATATCATTATTAGTGCTTTTTTCTGACGCTATTTTTAGGAGGTCAATATTGGTCATTTGAGGTTGTGAAAATGAAACCGTTTTACCGCTTTATACCCTTGTTAGTGCTGCTGTTTTGCCATCAGCTCTATGCAAATGATCCTATTCCGTTAATTTATGTTTTTAATGGTCAAGAGGCTCAACGCGATTGGACACCTGCTATTAAAGTTGAAGATGTAGGAAAGCTGGATCCCCAAAAAACTTTATGGCGTGTGTACATGGAAGCGCTGGTAACTTTGGAGAGGGTCAGCCCTCATAATAAAACGCCGAATGAACTTCTTCTGAAAACACATTACTATCGCCATAGCCCCAGTCCCCATTTAAAACATGTTGCTAATAAATTCTGTGAAGTGACTTTCTCCTTATCCCAGCAATATGAAAGTCAAAAAACGGTTCAGGGCGTTCTTGCTGATCAGATGCACAAAGGGCAACGGCTTAGACATATTGTGTATCTCCTTTCTGATGAGGAAAAAGAACAATGTCAAGAAGTTGAAGGTAGAAGCGGCTTGAAAAGCTTCAAAGTAAAAGGAATGCAATATATCCCGACGGAGAAAATGGAGAATGCGAGTATTACTGTTCTAGATCATGAGTTTCTATACGCTCCTGAGGGGGAAGAAAACAGCTGTAACGTGTTGGGTGTTCCCCATGCAGTTTGTGAACTGGAAAAAGGAACCGGCGGATTTAAAATAGAAGGTAATCTTTCTTCAAAAGAACAAGGCTTAAGGGGACGTGTTAATTATCGTCTGCATGAGATTGAGGATGCCGCAGTGAAGAAAGGTGGTGAACGGTTAGAAGAGTTAAAAACTAAACCTGTAGGATCGATCAAGGAGATACAACTGCAACAGGCAAAATTAACGCTTAATCTAGGTCTCCAGAATATGTCTGATAGAGAAATCGCTGTTGCTGGTGTTAAATTTGACTTTGAACCGAGCCAGGATCCTGTCGGTATGGCTGCTGTAGTTCCTTTATCACATCCTCCTGTGAAACCTATGCAATATGAAGGTGCGATCGATGAAACTGATTTTAATCCGCCTTATGAGCCTGTAGCGCATCCATTGGACACGGCAATAATTCCCATTATGCATACTATTAAAACGACAGTGGTGCAGTATGAGGAGATAACTCTGCCCCACCGGGTAGAAATGGTCAGTTTAACCAAGGTTGATACCTATGAATTAGGAAAGTTCCAGCATGGCAGAGAGAATTATGCAAAAATTGGTTATCAGCTGGAATCACATGGTGAGCCACTGCCTCAGGGTGTCTTTTTTGTTGATGATCAGCACACTGATGATCAGAGAGGTATCAGAGCAACAGTAAAAAATAATTTTCGCAAAGGAGAACCTGTTGAATTGGTGAGCGAGGGCTTGAGTAGAGTCAAGGTCTTATCTGAAAAAGACTCTGATAAAGAGATCGTTGTTGAATTGGATAACCCTTATAATTCAATTGGAATCATTAAGCTGATATGCAAAGAAAAAATTGAATATGATCAGGATAGTGGCACACCACTTGGTGCTGTTAAGGATAAAGCGACAGGAAAATATCATTTTTACGTCAGGGTAGAGCCTAAAGATAAAAAAGAATTTAAATTTTCTAAGTCAGATAAAAAATAAATGAAATAAATGTGAATAGACGAGTATTGGGAAAAATACTCTTTAGTTACTCGTCTATCCACATTTCGTATAGCTGTTTCAATTACAGTTTTATAAAGCAACCTGCTTTTAATTTATATGATCACGTGTCATTTTATTTACCCTGCCCAAAGGGCAGGGGGCTTGCCACTTAAGAGTTGGCGGCTACAGCGGTTACTATTGCCATCACACCTACAATAACCCAGAGTTCGATAAACATAGCAACTACCCTTTTTTTCATTTTTGGTAATAATCTTTAAGCATAATTAAGGCCAGTTTTTCTACCAGACCGTGCTCTATGGGTAATTGAGGGCCTTACCACTGGATATGGCTTAAATGTCTTGATGGAATATCATTATGAATGCACGGTGTTTTCGCATTTATCATCTCAAAATCAAAAAAGCGTGCAATATGCCTCATTGTTAAAGATTATCATGCTGCTTGCTCAATGCATTAGTTAGCAAAGGCAATGGGTATTTGATGTGATTAACATACATTATATAAGACCGATATCAGCGTAAAAAAATCTTATTTAGATAAATAATCTATATTGATCTTCATACAAGCATTGAAGAAATCAGTCTGGTTGTTTTCTATATTATCAATCAAGACGATATTCAGGCGTTTGTTGTATTGTTTGATTTCATTATCAAGTAGACGAAGGTATCCGGACGGGTAACGCAGTGTATCAACCAGATCCAGCAGACTTGAAGGCTCACCCGGTACAAACGATTGAACGATATCCTCCGTTGTTGGTGTCAGCACCATTTGTGTGACATGTAACTGGTTGAGCCTTCTTTGGCCAACATGTTCAAGCAGCTTTTCTGCTAACGGATCCGGACGGTTTTTGTTATGCCATCGGTTGTCCAGTGTAGTCCTGGACCATGCAGAAAAAGACCCCGATAGTATACGTGAAGAAATAACGATGACCTGATAGCCACTTTTCTGAAACTGTTGAATGGGTGTGGTGGGTAATAGCTCAGAAGGGGCAATTTGCCCAGAAAATTCGTTATTTACTAAATTGAATAGCGCATTGACAGCATTATCATCCATACCATGGGTTTCCTGGATATGGAAAATGACCAGCTCATTGGGATTTTCTGTTAAAAAACGCTTCATGTCTTCAACAATATCGAGTATTTGTGCACCGAGCAGGCCATGGGCTGTTACTAGAATATCGTCCACTTTTCTTGCCCGAATATCCAGATAGCGGGCACCTGCAGACAACTGTTGATAGGTTGTTGTAGGCTGGGTAACCGCCCAGCGACGAATCACTTCTTTAACGGGCAAGGATAAGGGGGTGTTTCGAACATAATTAAAAATATTATTGATCGCTTTATCCATATGAGGGTCTTCTGCGGAATTGACCGTTGTATTGTACGTGCCGGTATCATGGCTGCCCGGAATGCACAGTTCATTTAACGGTATATTCTCCGCAGAGCTAAACAGTTCCCCCATCCAGCCCTCAGGTGAGGGTATTGGCACTTGTTCATAACCTTGTGTCACTAAGTTAATGCCGTATAAATTGGAAACCCTGCCTGCCTTGCCAATCTGCAGGTTAACGCCTCGTAAAAGGTAAGTGGGAAAGCTTTTTTGATAGGTCCATTCACCGAGCAAACGAGAGTCGTAAATAATGATTTTTTCCGCCTTATTGATTGGAAAGCACTTTTTCTTTCCCCAGGCCAGCGATTGGGGTTCTATCGAATCAGCTGAAGGTGGTGTGTTTATATCTTCAATCGCAAGCCCTATTTGGAGATAGCCTGCATAAGCTGAAAGCACATCAGATAGTTTATTTTCTACACAAAATTGTGATGATGTTAATTCATTAGCCCAGCTCCAGATGGGTAGCAACAGGGTGACTAGGCTGATTAATGGCCGGATTCTCATCCATGGAAATCCTGATTGATGCATCAACAGAACCTAAGGTATTACGTTTTTGTATGAAACAGAAGCGACTTGTTTCGGGTCGATGGTCAGGTAATAGGCAGTTGTTTGGATGTGTTCCCAGGTTCTTGCTTGTGAGTGCATATCTCCCCCAGGCCAGAAAGTCTGGTATTAATTAGAGACATCCGTATGCATTCCCAGCGGCGACGCTGGGAACGAGAAACGAGAAAAGATTAGCATGCTGCTTGCGGCGGTGGATGGTAGAGAATGAGATCAGTATTTGATCGAGTATTTAAAGCAGATAAAATGAGTCACCTTGCTTTCTGAAAAGCAACTTATTGAGGACAAACCACCAATAAGGCGGTTTGTCTCAATATTATGAGTTACTCAAACGTTAACAGTTCTTCAATATCAACCGTTGAGTCAGCCCAGGACAAGATTTCTGCTCCGGCAAGAAATATGTCGACTGTATTAGACAATGAGTACAGAACAGATCCTTGGCTTGATGACTGAGTAATTTTCGTTTGTATCAAATTGATAGCATCTCTGATGCTGGCAGTTTGATCATCAGGTGTAGCATTATTGTCTATTCCTTCAACGATGGCCTTTAGGTCCATCATCCTAAAATGACCGCCTCTTAATACCGTTGTTCGCTCTAACATATGCAATGTCTCATTCATTTCAAAATCTGTTTTGCAATTTTGCATTAATGGACGTACACCCTTTTTAAGGCCGTCCAACACTTCTTTTAACTGATTGACCAGTCTGCTGGTTTCTGTAACATCTCTCAGAGGGGCTTTAAATGCAGTTTTTTCCTCATTTATTTTATGTTTTCTCTGATCTATTTTACTTTTATAACGATCATACTCTTTTTGGCCCGGACTTACCTGAACAGGCAGTTCTTTCGTCAGGCTACCAACTAGCATTAGCCAATCGGGCTGGTTATCGCCATAATGGTTAATCAAACCTGCCAGTCCTTGTTCAGGGGCGGTTGCTAAATAGTGGCCCATTGGCCCACCATCTAAATCATCTGATCCCAGAAAAACATGTAGTGTGAGAACAGACTTACCCTCCAACCTTAATAACGACCATAGATGGCTTCTTTGTCCGTCCGTTTCACTACTGATAAGCGAATGAAGTGGTGTGCTTTTAGAGTTTGGAGCAAGCATATTGCGTGCTGTTTTTGGTAGATGGACAAGACCCACGTTTACACGTTCTCTATCGATATCCCCATTCCAATACGCTTCCATATTACCACTATGATACAACGTAACATTGCCTTGACGGAATTGGGTTTTGTTTGCTCCTTTTCCAGCTTTATAAGTAGTAGTATTCTTACCTGTTAAATAAAAGCTTGGTACAAATTTTACCTTTTCAGGATCTTCAGGCATTCGCTGAATGGCGATACAAAGTTCAAAACTTTCTTCATCTAAAAGAGTAGAATCATAAGCAATATCAGCAATTTCTTTTGGAAGATTTCTTTTGTATTGATCAAGCAATTTAGAAAAGAAAATAAAGCCAGCTTTTTCTAAGTTAGCTGAACTGAAAAAAGAAAAGGCTGGTATGCTTATTTCTTGTTTCGTAGGAATAGAAAAAACCTTAGTGGTATCAACTTGTAGCGATTCGTCAGCCAAAGAATAGATGCCATTGATATCTACAAAGGGGCATTTTTTGTATATTATTGGCGTTACTATTTATTGGTAAGAAAATAAAGCAGAACAACAAAAATAATGGTTTGATTTTCATTTTGACTCCTTTTTTATTTATGGTTGCTCCATAGAAATTAAATCAGCCAAAAGCTGATATCGGTTTTAAAGATTAAAATTTATGGAGTTTATCCCCAATTCTCTATTAAAAAATCCGGTTGGCCGAAGGCCAATTAGATCAGCATGAACCTCGGTTGCTTGAGGTTGAGTCAATCTAATGGGGTTTTTTAACCTAATAATACTGACAATGAGATATTGAGTTAGTTCAATTGTCTTATTCGGTTGAGTTGTTGTTTTCTATAAGACCATGTGATTGATATTTGTTTATAAGAAACAATAAGTTATTTTATGAGTAGTGGCTTTAATTATTGATCTTAGAGACTGTTTGAAAATAGACTGTCCTACTGCGGTCGTAGCAAGTCGGTCTAAAAAGCTGCTTTTGTTCGGCAAATAGAATCACTACGGCGTGCCCCTTGGGTATTCGCCTCAGAAAACCAGCTTTTTATCCTCAATTTTCTGCGATCCTCGCTACGGGCGCTATTTTTCAAACAGCCTCTAAGATCAAGCCCGTCTTGAAAAAATATCACTCGGTGGGTAAGGCGGGTTATTATTACTACTTCTAGCCAGAATGGCGCATTATCGGTATATTAAAGGGATATTATTGGTTGTTGCCTATCCGTTTTACCTTTAGGGAAAATTCATTATGGATGATGAAGTGGTGCGGTTAAAACAGCGTCTGGAAAAGCTGGAGGCTGAAAACGAGGCACTGCAGGCGCGCTCTGAGCAACAAGGGCAGACCATTCAGGAGCTGAACCGGGATCTGTCATTTCAGAATGTGATTCTGGAGCAATCGCGCAAGGAGTTAACCGCCCAGAAACGGGAGCTCTCTGCCAAGACCCGGGAGCTGGAACAGAATAATCAATATAAAGACGAATTTCTGGCAACACTCTCCCATGAATTAAGAACCCCACTCAATGCGCTGATGATTCTGACCGGTTTATTACTGGAAGGTGAGGGTGATGAAAAACCAACGGTTGCACAAAAGGAATCTTTGAAACAGATTGAGCAAAATTCAAAAGAGCTGCTTTCGCTGATCAATACCATTCTTGATATGTCTGAAATGGTGGCAGGGCGTTTGCAAATTCACCGTCGGCAAGTGCCATTGACTGATGTCACCAGTGCGTTGTGCCTGCGTTATGAAGATAAGGCTACAGCCAAAGGGTTGCAGTTTAGCTTTGAACAAACATCGAACATTCCTGCCAATATCGATACCGACCCGGTGCGGTTGATGCAAATACTGGATAGCTTGCTGGATAATGCCATACGGCATACGGATTCTGGCTTTATTAGTCTCTCGATTGATGTGACACCGGAACCTGATGCCCAGTGGCTGATCCGGGTGAAAGATACTGGCACTGGCATTCCAGCAGACGCTCATAAACTGATCTTTGAGCCTTTTCATCAGGTGGATGGTGGTATTAAGCGAAGCCATGATGGCATCGGTACCGGCCTGGCTTTTTGTAAAAAACTGGTTGAACTGATGGGCGGCAGTATTCAAGTAAAAAGTGAGCCCGGCCAGGGCGCGGAATTTATCATTTATTTACCCGTTTTCAATGAAAACAAAGATTGAGATACGTGTTTTCACGTATTGCAATAGCCCCTACTATTTGTGATAAATGGTTGCAACCAGTGCTGCTGTGAATTTTGTTGTTTCTTTTTGGGAAGTCGTTTGGTTGTACCCAAGGCACTGGATCTCGTGCTGTCTATTCCCTGGTCGTGTTTATGCAGCGTTGCATGTAACTTTTTCAAGAACTGTCAAGCGATGTAAATTCGTGTAAAGACGGTTTTCTTGGTGAAAATTTATTCGTTAGTATTCAGAAGAAGTTAAATAGAAATAAACAGGGATTAAATAATGAATAACCTATTCTGATAGCGGAATAGGACACAGTGACGTAATGCCTTAATCAAGATTGTTTTGTTGCAGACCTTTTAAACGGGAGGAGACGCTCACTCTCTGCTTAAAAACAATGAGGGTATTGGCCCGATGATAAATACCCGATGTGTTGATGATTGGAATCGGTATTGCCATTTAATTAATCTGTAACCTGATATTGCTATTTAAATTAATAAAACCTGACTCTGTGTTAGCCGGTTTTATCATGCGGTTAAAAATAAACGCTGGCTTAACGAAAACGATGGATTTTCTAATAATTAAATCGTAGGGAGCGAGCAATAATGACGACCACCTTTTCAGCCCCAGACTCTAATCGCTTTTCACCTAAACAACTTAGTGGTGCCTGGCAGGACCTGGCTTATCACGCGCTTTTCCAGGAACAATTAGCGCTTATTGCCCAGCGCCAAATGTTGATTCCCGTCAGAACGGCCTTTCCACGTCTGGCCCAGGCGGCACGAGATGCCCAGAAAGTGATTCGAGAGCAGGCGGTTTTTTATCGTAACCCAATGAAAAGCCAGCTTATTAAAACCTTTATAGAGGCGGGTGAGGCGGTTTCAACCTTTGTTGATTTTAGTGAAAATATTCAAACAATCAGTTTGGGTCATTCTGATTTAGAAACCCGACAAACTGCTGCGGCTCAAATTGAGCAATTAAGCCAGCAATTTAATCGGTATTATGTAACAGCCCGGGAATTGTCAGAAGAGGGCACGCGCCTTTGTCATAGTGCCAGAATGGAAGCGATGTCGTTATCACGGCAGCTGGATGTTCACTGCCGTCATTTAGACGAACGAAAAGAAAATACCATTGCCATAATGACAGCCATTGATCTATTGGAAGAAACCTTGGCACAAACACTGGATCAATGGCTGGATACCCTGATTAAAACCAAACAGGATACCACCGCATTTAAATTGCGCCAGCATCGGGTTACGGATCGCTTTTATTGCTATAGCCTGTTAATTGATAACTTGGGTAATAGCGAACAGATCGATTTAATGTCGGCGATTGACCGGCACCATGAACAGCGCACTCAGCTCTATTTTGAACTGAATCGAATTAATAGCACATTAACCGCTGTTAAAGCCATTGAGTCGCAAATCAAACAGTATGCCCAGCGAATGGCGGCTATGAGTGCCGCCATGAAAAGTGTTGCTGTTAATTGGGGGAAAATCAGTAATGATTTTGCCATTCAGGCCCATCAGCTGGGTGCCCGGTCTGACAGTAACCAACTGTTTAAAATGCTGGCCGGTGATATACCTGTTGCCAGCTACTACTGGCGGCAGCTGGATGAACAGCTGAAACCGTTTAAACCCCTCTTTGTCAAACAGACCAGTGAAACCATAAGGAACCAGGGTGAACCCATATGTTAACCAGTCAATTTATTTCGGCTCGTGCCACTGACGATATTCATAGTGCTTTTAACGGCCTTGGTAAGGCCGGAAAAGTGCTGGCCACCCGAATACTGGTATTAAAAAGTGAGTTGCTCTGTGTGATGAATCAGCCGCCGGTCCGTTTTTATGACCAGGGGCTGACGGACCGTTGCTTTTATCAGGACCGTATTAATTTTGCCCTGCATAGTCTCAGGGACCATGCCAGTTTTTACCAAACCACACTGGTGCCTGATTTGCTTAGACGACTAAGTGATATTGATGAGTATTTTACCGCCCAGAATAATCTGTGTAACAACTTGGCTGCAGGCTGTGATCATAAACAGGCGATAACATTGCTGCAATCTCTTCAGCAACAGCATAGAGATTGTCGAGCTGGGGTGATTGAGTTGATTAATCACCTGGACCATTTTCGGGCCAGCCTGTGTGAAGAAGCTTGCCACTGTGACACCACCACTAAAAACCTGAGCGGTGCGATGAACGGTGACCGGGTATTACTGACGTCAATCCAGCAACAGTTAGCCAGTCTGGACAACCAGATCAGTCATATTACGACGGAGACGGCATTTGCAGGATTAGCCAATGAGAAAGTCAGTTTTATCATTACCGTAGGGCATATTGCCGAACTGTTTACTACCAGTAACCCCACTTATTTAGTATTGGGTGGCGCTGGCTTGATAGCCATTGGCCTTGAAGGCGAGACTACCGATACCGTGCGGCTGGCCAGTTTAATTAGCCAGCGAAGCCAACGGTTAGCTGGAGAAACAGCCCTGCATAAAGAGGTGGTATTAGCCCAGGGCATCACCAGTGGCCTGAACCGGATCAGCAGTGAAGCCAAGGTTCTGTTGGATAGCCTTCACAGTCTGGTAACCGCCTGGGATACACTGGACCATCAACAGGCATTATTAATAACCGCATTAAAAAATGGCCAGCGCAGTCCGGAATCATTACGACAGTTGCTACTCTCAGCCGGTAAAGGGGATATCCATTTTATCCAAAATGATTGCCGCCGAATGCGTAGTCAGCTGAGCCATATTGACTGTATTGAAGAGCCCGGTTCGCCGCTGAGCCAGTTATTGTTGGATAATGTCCGGCCAATAGCGGTTTGAGATTGAATTGAACCGTTTGATTTGCAGTAGGCATCAGTCAGAATCTATCCGCTGCAAAAATGAAGGATAGGTTTTTAGAGTCACTGTTAGAAAATAAAGTGTGTTTTAGTGGATGTCATAAGCTTTTGTAGTGCTCCTACTGGGAGCACCTAAAGATTTGCATTACATTTACTGTGACGGGGTCATAGGCATACTGTTATCTGACATTTCATCATGGGATTGCCCATATGAATTATAACCAGATGAGCTGCGTCTTGATGGGTTCATAGCGTCATTGGGTGAAAAATACGGCATACCTAGCTGAATAGCGAGCTGTGGTGGCATGTTGAAATGATTATGAGCTGGAGGGGGATTAACTGGTTGATTTGGGAGGTGGAGATGAGCTTTTAGTGTTGGATACTTATCTTCCACAACGGGACTTGGTTTTGTTGTTCTATCTGATCTGTCCAAGCCTAATTGTCGCTTCAGACCTTTTATTTGATCATCTTGTCTTTGTCTCTGCTCTGATAGTTCTCTGATATATTTGAGATCATCAGTGTGCTGTTTCTCTAACTTGGCAATTTGTTTTATTAGCTGGGGGCAAGCATGACAATTGTGTGTAGGAGAGCTTGCCTTAGCGTCCATACTTTGGCTATAGCCGGATGGCTCAGGCCCAATTTCCGGATTTTCTGCAGAAGTTGTAGGGGAAACATGGTTTATATTTGCTGTTGGCAATACCTGCTGATGAGCCCCAGGCGATTGTGGTAATTTATCTCTGAGCCTGTCAACTATTGAGTTGAGTTGTTTTCTTGGCTGTTTAGAAGAAGCAACCGATCTGTTTTTGACCTGAGATTTTTCAGATGCTGCGTTTTGTGGTGATGCCGGTTGTGGTTGTTGATCATCATATCCCGGTGAGTAGGGTTCTGTTTTGACAGTCACTGCTACTGCTTTGCCTAAAACTCTTCCACCAGAAACGTTTGTTGGGTATTGAGGAACATTCAAAATCGTTTTAGTAGTTGCTAAGTGTAGTGGTTGAGTAGTGTTTACTGGTTCTACGGTGCTTACTTTTTCTACTGTATTAATTGGTTGAGTGGTAACTTCTGGTTCTACAGGCTTTGTAATTTCTGCTGTACTAACCAGGTCAGTTGTTTCTGTTGTGCGAACTGGCTCGATGGTATTTGTTGACTCTATGGTACTTGTTGTCTCTTTTGTATGAACAGGTTCAGTGGTATCTGCTGGCTCTTCTTTCACTCTTTTTAAAGTGACTGTTGTTTCTTCAGGGGTAGATTTTGCTTTACGTTTTTTAGTTTCTTTCTTTCTCTGGTTGAAATCAGTATCAGCTAATCTATTTGGTGGACTTCTTCTAAGTCGTTGACGTCTTTCTGGTGCATATTCTGCCTTGATCTTTTCAATGTAATATTTTATTTCGCTTTTTTTTACTGTGTCGGGTATTCGGTCTTTTAGAATATCTTCTCGAATGCCTTTTTCAGTATCGTCTTGAAATAATAGAAAATCAGCATTTTGTAAAAAATGAGTAGAAACATGCCCCTGCTCAAATAAACGGTAAGTTATTGCTGTTATAGCTGTCGTTACAGTTCTTAGACGGAGAGAGCTTTTTGCATCTGTATCAGCTTTTGATTTTTTGAAAGCATCAACGAGTGGTTTTAATAAATGGTCATCATGATAGTGAACCCAGGCGGACAGTAAAAATTTTCGTTGATTACTTTCCAGTTTTTTTTGCTTCATCTAATAAGATGTCACGTTCATGATGCTGTATTGTTCTTTTGAAATAGTTTTTTATATGGTGACCACGCCGTGGTGTTACTGCGTATTTTTCTTCTATTTCTATTAATGTATCAGCTAATTGAGAAAAATCAACACCAGAATCTTCATGTTTTGACTTTGTTTCTTTTTTAATACAGTATCGGTCAAACTGATCTCGAGAAATCCTCTCTTTAACCTGTTGTTCAATCTTTTCTTCATGCCAATTATTTAGTTCATCATCTGTAACCCAGCCCATAAAAACCTTATTGCTTGTTTTTTTATATGAACCAGGGACAATAGTAAGTTCGGCTTCACATGATTTATGAATTTCTAATAGCTTGGCGATTAATGTACTTTTTCTATCAGGATGTAATTTATTAAATAATACCAGGGGGTAGTCTACATCTGAATCATCTGTTACACCTACTGCAAGTAATCCTGCAACTCTATACCACTGGTTGTTAGCATGTCTTATATATAACCAGCAGTTCCTGTCATCGCTTGACGAGCTAAAACAAATATTAACTGTTTGATTATTGTCATTTTCAACTTTTGTCCATTGAAGTTCACTATCGACTGCATCGAAAACTTCAGGTTCGACCGGAATAATGACTGGTTGCTCAAATTGTTTATCAAAGACGTCAACAAGTCTTTCCGCTTGACAAAATTCAGGCGTTTGAAGTTGTAAAGCACTGGCTAAACATCTATCGTTATCTTGAGTTTTACCTTGAGCTGTTCGTTCAGTTTTAACACAGCTCCATCCTGAGAGGCTGTTTTTAATTCTATATATTTCTTGAAATGAAAATGCTGGGTAGGCGTAAAATAAAAACGTTATTGTTAACGCTAATACATTACAGAACTTAATCCTCATTTTATTATTACCTTAATGTTTATAATAAGCATATCGTTTGACATTTGAATGGGCGGTAAGAGTATTAGTTTGTTTTTTAAAAATGTCTAATAGTAATGACCAGTTTTTAATTTTTTTGTGGTACTTGTTTACCAATAATGTTTTATTCGTTGGATAGAATGATCAATGTTAAAGAAGTTTTCTTTACATTGTTAACATATTGACTGTTAAATAGTGATTGCAATGGAGTGGATTTATGAAGCTAATAATAGCAACTGCCTTTTAGGTAAAATTGCTGAATATTGTTTTTACTCTTTATCATAAAACTAAATATTGAATTAAAAAAGAAATAACGTAACTATTCAGCACCCAGTAAAGGAAGGTTGTCGTAATTCTTCATAGCTATAAGCAGGGCTTCGAAAACATTCTCACCCTGCTTTCTCGCCGATGAAACATAACTCCGTATCCGGCAGTACCATTTAGCCCCTTTTTCACTTCTGAAACAGCCAGATATTTTCTGCTTTACCTTGCCGTTGCGAACATCCTGCTCACTGCCGTTATTATCGAAGGGGATGTCAAAATCAGTCATGAATCTCAAGGTTTCTTCTTTAAACTCCACCAGTCGCTTGAAGAGGTTAAAGGCTTTGGTGTTTCTGACTTTATCCTCTCCAAGGCGTTGACGTCGTCGCTCCATGTACTCGGCTTCTTCGAGCTGTGCTTTTTTAGCAGTACGCTCGAAAAGCGAGTCGATACGCTTGCGGATAATTTCCGGCATAGCCTTCATGCCAAGCTTTTTGAACCCTTTCCTAAGATGGCAAGCCAGCCTTAACAAGCGTTGAAGCCGGGCTGCAAGATAATTGCAATCTCTGTCAACAACCCCCTGCAACTCCCTTAAGTGATGGGCGTTACAGAGCACATGGATGGCTGCGTAGCGAAAGTAGACTTTATAATGGTCATGCACAAGTATACCGGCAAATACCAGTAACACTCCCATTGCCTCAATAGCTTCATGACCTTTACTGGGGTCAAGGTGGTAGTATGTCCACTCCTCGGAACGAACGACATGCAGCCACCATAAAGAGCCCTTCACTCTCATGCCTGTTTCGTCAGCACCTGCAACTGGCACTTTTTTTAAGGCGTTAGCAATTGCTGCCTCTGTGCTAGCCAGACGGTCGTAGGCATTTGCCTGAAAAGTACAGATTGAACCGG
This sequence comes from Endozoicomonadaceae bacterium, assembly GCA_965224475.1. Lineage (GTDB taxonomy): Bacteria > Pseudomonadota > Gammaproteobacteria > Pseudomonadales > Endozoicomonadaceae > Endonucleibacter. The sequence continues at coordinate 422,320 of CBDCZK010000019.1, forward strand.
GACTAACTTCAAGACCAAAAATATCGAAAAAGAATTGTGAAATGCGCTTGTACGGCATTAACTGGTATTGATACAGATAAACAGCCAGTGCTTGAGTGACCGGACCATACTGCACATACGAGTCAACACCCTTAGGAAAGCATGCTTGATTAGCATGTCCGCATGGGCATTCTTTGACTTCAGCCACATGCGCCGTTACTTCGAAACGGCCAAAACGTCCTGGATCAAATACCTGACGTTCAACAACGTCGGTTACTTTGATAGAAAGAAGCGACTGATGGCAAAGTACGCAGTTTTTAACCGAGTGATGCCGGATATGGTCTGGTTCCTCAGTTTGCTCCAGCGTAGAGCCTTTATGACCGTGTTGACCACCGGGCCTGTTATTTGACTTTTGCCTCAGGCTTTTGGGATTGGGTTTGTAATCTTCTCTATCACACTCAGGATTTTCCTCATTCTCACTGTCAGCATTTGAGTTTTTGGATGATGAGGGCTTATTGTAACCATCTGTAGACGGTGGCTTGCTGCTATTACGACTATTCATCTTGAGCTTATCAGCAAGCTCCTTGTTTTCATCCTCAAGACTCAAAACCTTCGACTCCAGCTCACCTACAGCAGCGAGAAGCAAGATAATGGCCTGTGTTTCGGGAGTAAACTGAGTCATGAAAACTTCTGGAAAAGGGTTTATATCAAAATGACATAAATTCGCGAAAAATCCAGATTAATCTGAGGAGGCTGAATAGTTACAAAAAAACAGCAAATAGTTGATGAAATGTTTTCAGTCATGGAAAATAAATTCCATATAACCAAAAAAGAAAAAGATGAAATTCATGCTCAAATACCAAGAGAGCTCAGTGTATTACCATTTAGAACCAAACTAGTAACTCTTGCTGTGAGACATGCCCATGTAAAAGTTATACAGCAAAATAAGAGGTATTTTTTAAATAGTAGAGACTACGGTTCAGCTATTGCGTTGAAAATTTTGGAAAGACAATTAGAGTATTCTTTTCCCCCCATATTGGAGCATGCGTTATTGGGATTACTGATGGGTATAGATCCTAATGAACCTATTTTTTACCCAGAAGAAGGGCTAAAAAGAGTTAAGTGTTATGTGAACATGTTAAGAAAAAAACCAGCCTTGATAGAGCATGAAAATCTTGATCAAATAGCAATATTTTCAGAAATAACTAAAGATTTTTTTATATTACTGCACCATAATTTGCTTAGCCAAGTACACGAATTTGAACATCACCTTTCAATGATGGAAGAAACACATAAGCTTGATTCTGGATATATGCATGAGTTAGTTAGGGCCTTATGCGAAGATGACTACTTAAACTCAGATTTTATAGAAAAATTTCCAAGTGAAAATAGAGAAAATCTGGATCGCGGTATTTTATGGCTATTAGGAAAAGCCTATGAAAGCACAGGCGATAGAACTGAAGCGGTTTCGTGCTATACTTTGGCGGCTGAAAAAGGTTTTAGCAGCCTCTATGAAAATGTAGCAAGACTTAAAGTAAAACGTGCAAGTCGTATTGATATGATTGAAAAGGCCAGGCAATATGCTCAGGAAACAGGATATAGGCAAAAAGAAAACGATTTAAAAGAAACGTTAGTATGGCTTCGTTCGAAGCCGAATACTACTCAGGTTTCAGCCACTGAAATAGAAGTTGAGTTACCTTCTAGTGATGAATCAGATGATGAAGCAGGGATTTTATGGGAGGTGGATAAGCATGCTGCTTTAAATTTCAGTAAACTTGATTTAACAACCCTTCGATTAGAAACACGTCATTTAAACTCTTCGGATCTCGATAATCTTAAAAAAAGCCTTGAGTTAATCAAAAATGCATACCAAACCGCATTACATGGGGGGCAATGCTGGGTTGCTAAACCTACACTGTTATCAGATATCCAGTCTGAAAATATATGGTGGCTAAGAAACCTTGCGTTGATGATACAGGAAAATAGGATTGAGATTCCAGAAGCGGAATTGCGAGAATTATTAGTCTTTTTTTCAAATGCTAATGATGAATTACAACTACAGCCATTAGAGGTTAACTTTTTTAATAAACCAGGTATTCCAGAAGCCATTCTTACATCAACACTTGCACTAATTCAGAGAAATCTTACCCAATTTGTATCCAGAAGTACCTGAAGAAAGATGGGCATATGAGCCGCGCTATGCTATTGGTGACGCTCAAGCGAATTTGAAGCCAGACATACACTTGGCAACGTTAACTGGAACATGGTTAGCTCAACAAGCCCATGTATATAAAGATTTATCTAGAATTCACAAAATCATCTGAACAAAGTAAACTCCTCTGATGCTAGTTATTCAGCAGCAAGTATGAATCAGCCCGGTAAGGGAAGCTCGTGATAGAGGAGAAAAATTACCTGCTTCTGTTGATAAGGCATTGCCTATACCCTAAGAAAAAGCAAGCATCCCAAAAAAAAATCTAAGAAAAGAAAAAGTAAACAGTAATATAAATACCCCATTGGTTTAGCTTTTGGGGAGAACATAGCCTGTATTCCAGACCATAACCTGGTGTTGATTTTATAATTCAACAATGACTTATTGTGCTATAACTATTTCAGTTATTGTACTATCCACACCCCGTATAGCTGCTAAATTAAAAAATGAAATAACTTTTCATCTTTTAAGACGTGTTAATGAGCCAGAAGCTCATGAATACTGTGATAGCACGGTGGAGTTTCAAATGGCACCAGAGCATTTTAAAGTAGCTTTTTCAGCCCTTTCCCCTTCTGATACTGATACACAGCCATGGGTCGAAGCCTATGCCCAGCAGCGCAAAGTGTTAATGTCACAGTTTTATGATCAGGCATTTACTCCGGCCATTGAGTCAGAGATAGGTTGGAGCACTGATGAGCAGCGGGTCAATGAGCAATTACAGTTATTAAGACACCAGGTCGTCAGTCAACCGGGTTATTATGACCGACCACTGGAAGCGGAGTATTTTATTAATGTTAAACAACAGATAGAAGATACGGCACTTTTTGCATTTCTGCAACAACTGCCCAAAGGGGCGATTCTGCATATTCATCCCAGTGCGATGGGGGACTACAGAAGACTGGTAGAAAAAGCGGCGGCTTACCAGGAAAACGGTAAACAATTTTATATTAACTATCAGCGGGCTGAAGATCATCCCAGAGAGCTGTTTTTATTAGCAGCACAATCACCCAATGGGTATTTGTCGCTAAGGGATGAATGGTTAGCCAATCCCGAAAAAATAATGGCTCTGCTCACTATGACACCAAGGGATAGCCATTATGATGGGGATGCCTGGGATAACTTTGAACCGGTATTTTCCCGGGTGGGAGCACTGCTAAATATACCGACGCTGGCAGAGGATTATTACTATCATGCCTTTTTATACTTAGTAGCCACTGACCATCTCTGCCATCTGGAGTTACGCACCCCCTGGCTTGTTGCCAATGAACAGAAAGAGAACTCGAGAGAAGGCGTTATTCTCAAAGCCTTCAAACGTGTACAAAAGGATTACCCCCATTTTTCTATAAAAGTCATCTACAGTGATTCCAGGCATATCAGAAAAGAGTGGTCAGCAAAAATACTGTCGGACATTATCGCTGTAGGCCAAGCCATAAAGGCGAATCCAAACGGGATGCTAACAGGGTATGACCTGGTTGGCGAAGAAGATACCGGTAAAACAACACGCTATTTTATTGGGGATCTTTTCTCTGCGTATAATGAACTGGGCCACTACCTTCCTCCATTTTATTTTCACGATGGCGAATCCGACCTGCCACCGGATTACAGAGGTTATGATAATCAACAAGATAACCCCGCCCGGATTTATTTTAATAACAATATGGTGGATGCCTATATGGTCAACACCCTCCGTATTGACCATTTTACCCAGCAACCGGCACGGGTAGGGCATGGCCTTGCGTTATTTAAGACCCCCCAAACTGTTGCAGGATTACAAAGCCTGTGGCCTGGCCGTTGAACTATGTCCCATTAGCAACCAGCTGCTGCATTATGTGCTGGATATACGGGAGCACCCCGGCCAGCTTTATCTGGCGATGGGCTTGCCGGTCTGTCTGAACCCGGATGACCCGGCTATTTATGGTTACCAGGGGGTTGCCCATGATTTCTGGGAGGCCTGTGTTGCCTGGAATCTTGACCTAAAAGCAATCAAACTGCTCTGCTACTATTCTTTGAAATATTCATCACTGGCTGATTTGCAAAAACAGGAAACGATTAGCCGTTGGCTGAAGAGTTGGGGGTGGTTTATAAACCATAGACTAAAGCTAGGAAATCATGATAGCTATAAAGTGGAGGATAATTTTTAAATTAAACATTTAAAGCATGAAATCTCTGGGGCTTGCCCCCGAGTCTCTATTCAAAAATCCGGGTTTGCTATTTATCAGTGTCTCTCTTGATTAATGACTGTAACATGGTGACGCTTTAGATGAGTTGATAGTTCTGCTTTGATAGTATCTTGCCTTTTATTCCCATGGGTGTCCATCGAAGTAACTTGTATCCACTGTCACCGCCCCGACGAGGTTGTCAAAAACGGTAAAAACCCGATCAGGTATCCAGCGATTCCTGTGCAGGCTTTGTGGTAAAAGCTTCCAGCTTGACTATCTCTATAATGCCAACGAGCCAGGAATTCATGAGAATATTGTTCAGCTGACTCATAATGGCTCTGGTGTCAGGGATATCGAGCGGGTTCTGACTATTAGTCGAACGACCGTTATTGCCCATTTAAAAAACTCTCGCCACCCCAAGTAACACAGCTGTCTTTTGAACAGGCCAAAGTTGAACTCATCTGTGAGATGGATGAGCAATGGAGCTTTGTAGGCCATAAGAAAAATCAACGTTGGCTTTGGTATGCTTGGGAGCTAAGGTTTAAGCGGATTATAGCCCATGCATTTGGGCGCAGAACTGAGGAAACTCTTAAGAAGCTTTTGAAATTGTTAGAGCCCTATCAATTTGAGTTTTACTGTACTGACGACTGGAAGTCTTATGCGAGTCTCTTGCCTATGGAACACCATGTTGTAGGCAAGTATTTTAACTCAGCGGATTGAGCGTCAGAACCCGAACTTATAAAACCTTCAGCTTTAACAGATACAACTCCTCCATTCTTTCCTCCTTAAGATTTGAGTTAAAACTATCAATATCTCTAACGATCTGACGGAAACAACCTTTCAGAGATATACTCTTTCCTCGTGTATTCTTGTCAACACCATCAACACCAAAATAGTCAAATAAAGAAATAATTTCCTCTTCCGAGTTATGAATTGCTCCAATAAATCGAATAAAAGAAGGACCTTCAATTTCAGGACACTCGTGAGCTGTTTTATTCGCATCGGGAAACAAATAGCCTGAGAAGTTGGACTCACCTTTTTTCATGCACACGATAAGGTACGAGTTGGCTGGCTGCAGACGTTCTGAACATTTTATTAAGTCCATCACTTTATCGTAGTGAGTGCTTGTACTTTGTACGCCATTTTCAAATCCATCCATAGTAACAGGTATTGCAAACCAAGTATTTGCTGGATACTCATCTCCTCCTGCTATCACCTTACTGCAGAGTCCAAAAAATAGAATGATAGTACCTAATATCGAGCGTAATAATATGGGGGAGATCATATCTAACTATCCATTTAGCATATTTTATTCTGTTATATAGTATCTATTGTGAATTTTTCCAGTTTCTCGCTGTTTACGAATGCTATTGAAGCGTGAATAAGAAAAATCTTTATAGTGAGGAGTTTGATCGCATAGTTCACACTATCTAGTGACACAAAAGCTTCTTCTATTTTTTCATTGAATAAAAAAAACAAAGGAAAACACCATGAGCATCGGCTTTGAACTGGAAGCGCCAGTTCCTCTTATTCGTAAACAGGAAGCACAGGACCGGGCAGAGAGTGCCAAAAAAACCTTTGGCCAGGAGATGGGCGGCATCTGGCAGGGGGCAGCAAAAAACCGCAAACGGGCAAAGGTTGAAAATGAACTGTGGAAACTCATTGCCGTAAGCCGGGGGCATACTTACGACCGGAATATCACCGGGCGGGATACCATGACCCAGTACTACTACAATGTTGATCACTCCCGGAAGATGAGTGACATTTCGAAAAAGGCCAGCGAGTGTCTGGAAAAAGCCAAACTGTTAAGCAGCAGCCATTTAACCCTGAACAGACCGGCAGGTGGCGACCGGGGCTCAATTGTCGAGTTTGTAACACCCCCTTACCGTATTGACCAGGCTATTAATGTTGCTGGTAAATTAAATGATGTCCAAACTGAAATTCAAGGGCACAATGCCCACTATGCCGATGAAACCGGCACATTCCGTTCGATTAATGATTTAAAACTCGAAGCCACCGCCATTGCCCAGGTGCGTTCAGCCTGGTCAGATAAACCGGCCCGGGAAGCGGCCGCCGCCGCGATGACAGAATATAATACGTTGCTCAGTGCCTACAGTGAAAACTTTACCCATGTTTCACCCCAGGCAACCGCCGGTTTATCCGGTAAAGGGGTCAGGGCAACGGTTAATGCAGCATCGGCTGGGCCTATTACCCGTCATGCCAAAACCGATGGTGCGGATTCAGGCAGAAATAAAGCCACCACCTATGCTCTGGAAGCAGCCGATGCCATTATGGGGATTGCCATGGGCGGGCTGAGCAATCCTGAAAAAGATTATGTGGAGGAAGCGGCCACCAACGGTGCATTGAATTATATGGGGGCACTTTATATCAGCAGTAATCGCTGGGCAGGTGGCACCACGACTAAAAATGCCATTCCGTTATTACCGCAGACCGATGAATCCAGAATTCGTGCCGCTCGCATTACTGCCGGTGTTGATACTGCTAAAATAGCGGCTGCTGTAACGGAAACTAAAATCAAAGCCGCACTGGCCGCCACCCATTTTAATGATTCAGCCAAGGATCTGGCCGATGCTGAGTTTACCGGCCTGAAAGACCCTACCGGTAGTTTCCTAGGTGGATTACCGTTTACTACCTTGGGTAAAAATTGGTTGGCAGAACACCTTAATAAAGGTATTGGCAGCAACAGCTGGCTGGATATTGATTTGCGCGGTGGCGCTGACGTGGGCACCAGTGATTTAACCGATGGTGCCAGTTTAAAAGTGGGGCGCTATGAAATCCGTACCCTGTCAAGCTGGCCAGTGGGCAGCATTGCCCAGAATGGTGAAGAGGTCAGGCAGGATTTACATGGGAGGAATTAAAGTAATCAGAAAGAATGCGAGTTCTGCCTCATTTTGAAAAAATCAACTTTTTTGTAATGCAGTCAAAATAGAATAAATGAATAGAAATACTTTTTGGCCAGATTATATGAATAACCTGGCACAACTGTTAACTCGCGACACCAATCATATAGACCTATCCATAAATAATAGGGGTTAGACTACCGCTTCCAATTCAGAAGCCTGCTCAGCACTGCTGGTTTCAGGAGGTAAGTCTGAAAATAGCATCTCAAGTTCAACCAGATTTCTGTAACCATCATTATCCTTGGCGTTCAACCAGGTTGAGTTAGTCTGGTGGCTTTGCTTCATCAGAGTGCCATCACCACCGGGTAGTCGATTCCCTGGAGTGACAGTAATCTGGTCTGGCAACCAGGCATTTTCACTGATCTTGAACAGCAGCAGATGTTTGATATTGGATAGTGGCGTAAATAGTTTGGGCAGGGTACATGAACAGGTTTCACCCTGCTCCCAGGAATCCAACCAGTCACCTTTATCCCGCTGGGCTGTAGAAGCAATGCCTTCCTCCGAAATCAGAACAACATAAACCTCGCCATTGGTCGCGGCATTTTTTTCTGCGGAGGTATGAATATCCACCTGAAAGACATCAGAAACCGGTTTAAGCTCAGAAACCTTGCCGTCACCAAAGGGTTCGAGAGTGTAGGTCTTTGATCCTTTTTCAAAGAAATCACCGGCACCTGGCATATCTGTCGTTTTATAAATCCGGCCGGTCAGCTTATTGGTGAGATAGGCCTGATAGCCTCGCCATTTATCACTACTGTCATTATGAATCGTTATTTCAGTCGGTGTATGGGTGCTATCGACATTCGTGGTGGCCAGTGAAAAAACATCAGCATGCCCTTTCTGGAAATCATTATAACTGGTATCCAGTTTCAGGCGCTCATCGGCTACAGTGTTTCCATTATCATCTTGACCAGTGATGGTCACATACATTTTGCCATCTTTGGTAGAGGAGTCGCTCTCGCCGGACGTCACGAGAATAAACTCCCAATCCATTCCATTGCTTTTTATTATCATGGCGCTGCACCTTTATAAAAGTTATATGGCTTTGCAGCAAATAATACTAGTGTAAGCCTGCTCAGTAAGAAATTGATCCAGATCATTACTTCTTGGCCTAAAAAGCTATCTTTGCATGGAGTAGTAAGCTTGAAGAATAGAAGTGGCGCTAATCATAAGAAGTCTACTTTTCTATCAATATACGACATATGACATTAATAATAAGTGTTTTTGTACTTGACTTTTGATAACGCGCCTCAGCTTGAAAAGTAGAGCTGTTTGCGGGGGGTTTACCCTCTACTTTTCACGTGAGTTCATATTTGGCTTTTTGTGTCATTGAGTTGGTGTTTTTTTCATCTATCTAATTGTCATAATATAATTGTGTCAATTAGATAGATTGCTTTATATATAGCTTTTAATGATTAAAATATGTTTTAATTGACATAAAAGTAGTGTATTACATTTTAGTCAATTAATAGAAAAACCGAAAAATGCAGTTAGTTGAAGCCGTTAGAGACCTGGGGGAAATTACTGTTATCGAACGAAAGTTTCGTTTGAATGGTTGGGAGCTGACAGCCGACCTCTGGCGACTGGGGGTCAACCTGGCACTGAGGATCAGTGACCTGCTCAGTTTGCGTTATGATCAGTTGCAGGGGGAATTTATCTATATAAAAGAAGGGAAGACCGGTAAATACCGTCGAATAAAAATCAATAATACCGCCCGCAGTATTATTCACCGTCGCCAACGCCATCACCCTGGTCATGTTTATCTTTTTCAGGCAACCGGTAACCGGGTAAAAAACAGCCGCCCAAAACCCGTTTCCCGACAATTTATTGCTTTGCATTTTAAACAGGTGGGTCAGGAATTGGGTTTACGGCTGGGAACGCACTCCATGCGAAAAACCCGGGGCTGGGCGATGTACCGGGCGGGCCGTTCTGCTGAAGAGATCAGTAAAGTGCTGAATCACTCCAGCCCGGCAGTGACCATGCGCTATATCGGTATTATTCAGGAAGATATTGATCGGAGTTATGATGATTTTGAGTTGTAGTTTACCCTAATCATTTAATGAATAGATATTCATAAATGCCTGTTGTCCATACCCATTTAATGTGGTGTGGATTTTAGCTATTTAAGAGAAATGAGTTATGAAAAAGTTTTTTATCATTAAATTTTAATGCTATTAACCACTTACTCATTTTTAGCCTACACTACTTTCCCAAAGTGATATTTAAAATAAGGCATAACTTTGATCTATCTAGTGTATATTATTTTTTTATTTCCCTTTCTCAGCTTTGCTGATACAGGAGATGAGTCAAAAAAAGATAGTTCTCAATTAATGAAACTATCAGAATACACTCAGCGGTTTTATGGTGAAGTACTTCCTGAAATAGCTAAAAGCATGGCCAGTTTAGTTGTGATAGGAGAATCAAATAAATATAGCTATTATCAGCATAAACTACATATTGTAGAGGTTTCAGATAGCCTTGTACATGCTGCTGGATTTCGAAGAGAATACTCTCAAGAATGGGCGAATAAAACATTCGTTATATGTGAAGCTTATACAACTAGCCCCGCAGCTTTCGAAGAAAGAGCACGCTTAGTTTCTGAAAGCGCAAGTAGTTCTGATCATTATCATTCAACAGTAAGTTCAGAAGAGTCAATGGAAACCACATTAACCTGTGATATTTCTGATGTTAGTCAATTAGAGGGGGCTTTACTTGCCAATGGTAAGCCAAGCCAATCTTATGTTAAATGTGAGTATCACAATAGTAAAGATCCTGTTGAATATAATAAGTTATTAACCAATGATCTAACAGACAGGCCAACAGGTTGTGAGCATCCATCGGAGCACCATGAAGTTCATTTAGAAGAATCTGAAAAAACAAGTATTACCTTTCAAACAGCTACGGATAAAATGGGGAAATCAGTCGAACAACCCAGGTTGGGAGAAGGATTAATTTATCAAGCAACAAATGATGAATGTGAAAGAGCAAATGATGATTCTGCTAATTATGAAGTTAGCTTAGTCAATCAACAAACCCAGCAGTTAGTGGAGGAGGATGAAGAACCTTACTGCCTTATTAAATATCAGCACGAGCAAACTACTTTGCCACAAGAATGTGAAGGTCAAAATAACCAAGTAAACTTTCATGGCCATTTCGACATTACATTAAAAAATGGCGAATCTCATAGAGTAAAAGTAAAAGTAAAATTACCTGAAAAAGGTGGCTCAAGCGAAAAACATACTTTTAATAAAAGCAAATGTGAATATTGCAATAATCTACCTTGTAGAAAAAGAAAAGCAAAAACGTTTATACCTGAAATTGATAATAATCCTAATCTTTTAATAAAAAAAATAGTGCGTAAAAATAAAATATGATTTGTATCATAATTAAATTTAATACTTATATATTTAGCATGATTGAGAATCACCTGTTACATCAAAAAACGCATAGGGCCAACCGGGTTTCCACCAATACTCAGCAGATTTACAGCGTGACAGAGCACCATTATCATTAAACTGAAACCAGTATTGATCAATACCCAGCGCATTTTTAGTCAGTTTGGCACCATAACCAACCACCCAGTGCAGCTGCCAGTCAATATGGGTCATAATAACAATGGGGTTATCCTGTTTAATAATATGTTGGGATGCATTATTCCGGCTAAAGCCGGGGAGGGGATTAATCCAGACCTTGCCATCGGACGCTTTATCCATGGAGACACACATTTCCAAAGGTGACATCGGTTTGGTACCTGTCAGTTTGCCAAATAGCCAGAACAGGCCAAAACCACCAATGGTTGATGCCCAGGATTCAAAATAAGGGTATTTTGTTTTGTCATTGAAATTTACAAAATAGAGCCATGCCATGGCCGATGGCCCACACCAGCCGGGGAATTTTGTTTGCCAATGCTTGAAATAACGGGTCAAACTGTGTTGTTTTACTGTTGATACCTGAAACAGGGATAACTCCCCTGTAGTACTGGCCGCTTGATACTGTAATTGCTCATCCGGGGTTGCCAGAATCGTTTTTTTCTATTGGTGTAATGGCCTGCCAATAATGGTCCCTGTTAGCGTTAGCCTGTTGCATCGCCTGGGTAAACCCATCAGCCAGTTGTGCTGATGGCTGCACAGATTGCAGAATTTTTTGCTTTAGCTCGGTATTGTTTACTCGCTTCAAAGTGTTTTCAAGTTCACAGTTAGCTGCCTCAAACTGCTGCTTGACCTCACTTGGAATGATTGATTCAAATTGTACCGGTTTTTCTTGTACCTGGCTTTGTTCTTCTTTTTTTTCAATCGGTTTATCAGGGTGATCGAACGGTGTTAACACACGGGTTTTGCCGTTATAACGTTCAACATAACTCTGATTTTCATCCGCAGCATCGAGTTCAGCAGTGTGATAACTGACCATTACTAACACTGCATCATCGGTTTTACGGGCATGGCTTTCTTACAAAACCTATCTGCTGGTGATCACCATCATACACTATAAATTCATAATACAACGGTTGCCTGTCCTGACCATAGAGTGTGATGGGCCTATTTGCCAGTGTATAGGCTTTATCTGAATTTTCCTGAGAACTGTTAATAGCACTCAATTCCATAAGTGACAGTTTTCGAGCCAAGGTGGGATCAATCAATACGGTTTGATTATTAATCATATTACCTCATATCCGTAGCCATATTAATCAGTTGCTGCCAAGAATAGAATTAATTATGAACTATACCCATCTGCCGTAAGTAATGGTATTCAGCGATTTTGTACCAAAGAGCATCAGCCGGTACTGACCAATCTGCATAATCTTCAATGCGCACAGCCATAGCGTTTTCAACAAGCTGATCACTTACATCGTAAGTGCCTCCGCTTTCACTCTCAACCACCATATCTGCTACATATCCAAATAAGCATTCTTCACGCTTGAGATTAGCAAGCTTTACAATTCCTGGTTTTTTTGCTGACTTCACTAATTTCAAAATATGACGCTTAACAAAGGCCGCTTTCTCTTGTTCTAGCCAATTTTTGCTTTTACTACTAGAAGGTGTGCTAATACCAGCCAGGCGAATAGGTATCTTTTCACCCAGTACAGCTGGAACATTTAAAAAATTAACAACAATCTTATTGCCATCGTAAACTGTGGTGACTTTTGCCAAGAATGGGCCATCATAAGTATCAGATGCTATTAATACGTTACAGCAAGAGAGTAACAGAATAATAAATGTTAGTTTTCTCATGGTTAATAACCACGTGGTGAAAGTGACCTTAGTTAGGGTGGAGAGCTAGAATTACTGATTAATTACCTGCTCAGTCTAGTCATAATTTTCAGTAAGAGGCAGAAACTTTCGAACCAGGTCAGTCCGGTCTTTATATAAACGGTGCTTAAGTAATAGCTGAAATAGCAGTGTTTGATCATCAATAGAGTGAACGGATTTTCTTGGCACCTTCGGTGACAGGGAAAAACTAAAGACACCGGCCTGAGCCGCTTGTTCTGACTGCAGCTCATGTTGTGCCAGCTTCAATCCTTCCGCTTCCTGCTCAAACGTTGTAACACCGTAAACGGCTATTTTTACTTTATCATGAAAAACTGCATGGAAATAATCCAGGCTCCGATGGGCATGAAATTTTGAAGTGATCACCAGTAGTTTTAATGAAGGCTTTAATAACCCCTGCTGTTTAAGATGAAACTTGGTAAACAGGGCATTACCAATGGTATCCATCGAATCACTTTCTAACACCATCCGCTTTTGTTCAATACCGGCTCGTAATAGGATTGTTTCCATCCGCCGGGCTTCAGAAAGGCCAAAAATTAAAGCCTCCCCCTGATAGCACAACAGGTAATGTCTCAAATTCTTTTAATAAGGGAATAGCTTGATTGACTCGTTTTTCCAGCATTGGAGGGTTTAGAGCCTAAAATAACAAACACATCTGGGGGTTCATGGCTAATACTGAAATCACCAATACAGGTTTTCCTTCTCAAAACAATTCACATAAAAGCGTAGTAAACCATCCAGCTGTTGATCAATATTCTTTTGAGCCTGTACCAGCAGTGTATGCCACTCATTATCATTATCTCTAAATGAAGGCTCAAGCAGTGAAATCGTTTGGGATAGCTCAGTTAATGAACAGAACTGATCGTCCAGTAAATGTTTGGACATCAGTTCAACTAATTTTTTATTATCCAGACTAAAATCTACTGCGTAGGCTAATGTATCAGATAACAAGCTCATTACGATACCAATGATCAGACAATAATTACGTTAACCAGTATGGCTGAATAACAAAGTATTGCCGCTATTTCTCGCACTTTATTTCTGAATATGCAATGTCCGTTTATTAGTTTTATATTGACTAACCGATAGCCATTCTTATTAATTTATCGTCCAAGTTCTTTATCCTTGTTTGGTTTCTATTAATAACATTATTTAAAAAAACATCTACATCCTCAGGTATTAGGGGACTGGAAGGTTCCAAATAATAAATAGGCAGTAAAAAATAACAAAGTTTCATATTAATTATTTGTTAATTAATAAATAATATTGCTGAATTCTGCTTTATGTATTACAACTGAATACGGTAAAACAATTCACTTTTACAAAGGCTATTATCAAATAGAAACTAAGTGCCAAAATGAGTCTGTAGGAAAGTAAATTTAGTGCTATTGGTTTAATAGCTCTCTTTTTACTTGAACAAAAGAAGGGAGGCATCTTTCATTTCATCTGATAAGACGCAGTTCTATACTCCGTAGGGAGGGTTGCGCTATGACAATCAAAAACAAACTAGGCCGACTGATTCTACAACTTTCGCTCTTTATTATTTTAGTGCCTCTCGTTCAATTTTCTTACTGTAGAGGTGGTGGTGGAGACAAAGATGGAGAACAAAAACGTTCTGACTCAGAGCAAACGACTGTCCATAGGCCACCACAACACGATCCTACCTGGTTTAAATCGCCACCACCTGCAGATGATCCTCTATACTTTCCACTTGGAATGAATGAGGAAAAGATGGGGCATATGTCAGCAATTCCCGCAGACTTGATTAAAGCCCTTAATAACAAGGGCTGTAGCCTGATACTTTCTTGCTGAAATCGCAGACTATCCGATAGAATTTCACCACTATAATAATAACGATGCTTATGTTGTGCCGCTAACAAAACCAAGAACCATTGCTGAAAAACTGCTCAAAATAGTCTCTGATGAAGCGGCTGAAATTCCAGACTTTCGCAAGAAAAGTCAACATGACAAAATTGCCCTTCATGATGCGGTCATGAGTGGCCTTGCTGTCATGCACCTGAAATACCCTTCGTTGCTGGCTTTTGATCAGGATTGCGTCAATAAGCCCGACAGGCTCAAGAACTTAAAGTCGATGTACAATGTCAGCAACGTCCCCAGTGATACCTATCTGAGGGAGCTGATTGACCCTATAGAAACGCGCTATTTCAGGAAGTTCTTTACCCGCTTGTTTGCCTTTGTGCAGCGATCTGGCCGACTTAAGCAGTTCACTTATTTTGAGGAAGGGTATCTTGCGCCTATCGATGGTACGGGGCACTTTTGCTCAGGGAATATTAGCTGTCCTGAGTGTTGTGTAAAAAAGGCGGACAGCAAAAATCCGCAATACTACCATCAGTTACTGGCCTGCTGTCTGGTAAGGCCGGGCAAGAAGGAAGTATTGCCTTTAATGCCTGAGCCCATCACCAAACAGGTTGATGCGTCAAAGAATGACTGTGAGAAGGTAGCGCTCAAGCGGCTATTGGCGAATTTATCCAGAGAACATCCCCACTTGCCACTGGTTCTTACTGTTGATGACCTGTACTCAGATGGACCGACCATCAAGTTGGTGAAGTCCTTTGGCTATAGCTTCATTATGGTGGCAAAGGACTCAACACATGAGTCGTTATACCAGGCCGTAGATGAGCTTGATTGTGCAGGCAAAGTGGTACGCTACGAATATACCGATGAAAAAGGATTTACCCACTGGTTCCGGTTTGTAAATGGTGTCCCCATTAACAAGTCACACCCGGATGTGCTGGTTAACTATCTCGAATATATAGAAATTGATCCAGAGGGCAACAAGAAGTACGTCAACACCTGGATCACCGATATTGAGCTTTCAGCCGAGAACGTGAATAAGTTCATGCGAGGAGCACGCGCTAAATGGAAAATTGAAAACGAAACGTTCAATACACTGAAAACACAGGGCTACCATCTCGAACACAATTACGGGCACGGAAAGCAGCATCTGGCCAGCAATCTGGCATGCCTGACTTTTACGGCCTTCCTCATCAACCAGATAGAGCAACTGTCTTGCAAGCTTTTCCAAGAAGCGCTCAAGGCAAAGAAGTCTAAAAAGGCATTGTGGCATGCCATACGAGGGCTGTTTGACTGGTTCTGCATTGATAACTGGACAGACGTATTCACAGCCATCATTGAGGAGCGAAGTGTGAGCTTGAAATTGCTGACAGTCGATACGACATAGAGAGTTGATGTTAGCCCTGTGACCTGTGTTACCAGCCATTTAAACCAACTGCCGATATAGCAGCAGCCTGGCTCTATTCATCCTCTATAAAGTCATTTTTAATTAACTGAAAATGTGCCAATCGGAATCTAGTTTGCGGGAATTGCTGGGCATATGTTCATGCAATTTATGCATTTTATGCAATTGCAATCTCAACAACACCCTCCAGACTATTCATCAGACACTCCAACGTTAGCTAAAAAGCACCCATTTGAAGTAAGAATGCCCCCAGATGAACCATCTAAACAGAAAGTTGGCGATGACCTTCTTCCCCCATACTCTACGTCTGAAAAAATGCATGGAGAAGAGGAGGATCGACTTGATAGCGTGCTGGATGGATACCACTTGGTAAAAGAAAAGCAGAAACAAGAAAGAGGTTTACTTGATGCAACCAATCACAAAAAAGCCTCTTTCCAAGATGAAACCCAGCTGCAATCGCTCCAACTTGAAAGTTATGGTCCTTCAGTAGAACAACAACATAGATATGATGAAAAACTATGGAATCTCTGGGCAACGGAACATTTTTTAGAATCTATATCAGGACTCGATGAAGCAAACCTGAAACGCTTGGAATCACTGTTGGTTTTATTAGCGCCACTTGATCCTAATGGCACACAACGTATCTCATCATCCGATGAAACCAGTGCTGGAAAGATAAAAGCTGACCATCAGCTAAGAGGCCGCAGATTGCATGCTTTTTATCGCGATATAAGGAAACTGTTTCTTAACAGTAAAGCAGCAGATCTCAACGAACTCAGTCTCAGTGTGCTAATTAATATACTGTATTTGGTTCATAGCTATAGTCTGGATGAAATCCTGAACAAACTGGTCTTGACTGAACTGGAAAAAAGAGAGCTGAGGAATGAACAGTTTTCTGAACAACTCCAGCAAAAGGTACGCTCAGTGTTCAAAGTATACCCTGTGGAAGCCATGGGTGAAAGGATGCAAGGTATGTACTTTCATTCACCAGAAAGATTTGCACCGCATATAAAGAATTTTAAACAGCTCCCAGGATTGAGTCTGTTACGAGGTGACTTCACAAACCTGTATCAACAGTTAACGACTGAAATGATCATGTCTGAAAAGCTGGCTGCTCATATCATAAATGCTATGAATAAATTCGCTTTTGCATATTTACAAAGATTTGGTGATGAAAATGAACGAGGATTGAGCATCCGATTTTTTACCCAGTTTATAACTGAAGAACTGCCTATGGCTTGTGATTTAACTCGTAGTGACAACCCATTTAAGGAAAGGCAGATTGATTTTAAACCGATACTATTTAGGATGAAAAGTATGTGGCCTGAATCTATGTCACAATCAAGATATAGCCAATATGAGAAACAACAATGTGAATTTGATCCAGATTTTATAATGTGGGTACTTATTCGGGTTATAGTACAAGATGAGGTTTTAGCAAAAACAGGTTCACACAACGATGAAGAGCGGGAGGCATTATCATTAAATCAAGATGTTCAAAAACAACTATTACGATTGAAGGATATATTCTTAACTGTTTTGTTTGATAATAGTTTAACATGGCTACCAAAAATGCTTGGGGAGGATTTACAAACACCTGATGATTATTGGGAGCACGTTAATGAACCAGCCTACCCAGAATTTTCTCGCTGGATTGATTACATGAGAACTCTATTTTCAAAAAACCCAGTTGATCTTTTTGAAAACTACAGATCGATTAAAGAGAAAAAGCGCCAGAAACAGGCGGAGAAAAGTGCTCGACATAAGCACGATAGGCAACACCTACAATCTCAACATCTAGCCTTGCCTGCACCTCAAATGCAGCCCCATCAAATGCAAATAGTGGAAAGACAAGTAACTGTACCCATGCATCCACATCATTTTCATCAGGCTTTTCAACAACACCATAGGCATGATAGACACCACCAACGTAGAGCTGCACCACCTTTAAGAAGGCATAATGAACCACAAATAACTGAAATGCCCATTGTTTCATTGCCACCAGACAGTTATAACACACCACATGTATCTCACCATCAAGCCGTTGTTCCTTATGATGCCGGGCAGATTGGATTAGATCAAATGTTCAGAAAAATTAATGATAAACTCAATACTGAAGGGGTTGCTTGGGTAGAAAGGCATGCTAATAATATTTCTCAGACAGTTTCAGGAGCGCTTCCTAGGCAATATTTGCAGTCTTGGTTTGAAGCACTTGACCGTACTGTAACACGTGATTTAAGACCTTTTGTATCACGTTTATTTTATCCTGATACTGGAATGCATATAAATGATAAAGATTATCAATTAATGTGGGAAGGTGTTATAACTTATTGCATAGAATATAACCGTACTGATGTAATCCATGCCATCATTCAATCCTGTAATCCGGATGGTATAAGAAAAATCTCTACTTTCGAATAATCATTAGTAATGATTGATGATTGGCCTAATCCCCAAAAGACAGGCCAATCATAAAAATATTAACATGTTTCTATTTATCGTTTGAATCTTTGTAGTAATTGATAGTGCACAAATCCTATATTCTTAAAAAAGATAAAATCCCTTCATCATTTCAATCCGCACTTTTGCTATTTCTTATATACCATTACTATCAGGTTTGGTTTATCCATAGTCGGTATAATGCCTTTATTTGAAATGTTTGGAGTGTTGTAGAGTGAAGCATATTACCAAGGGGGTTGCAGTAGCGGCTTTAGTAGGGCTCGCAGGGTGTACTTCTGTTAAGGTGCAGTCCGTCAGCCCGACTGAGCAGATTGATACCATCTGTATTGCTAAAAATCCCGATGTTATCCGGTCTGATTTCCTGCCAACGGTTCGCAGTGAAATTGAACAGTACGGTATAAACACCACCGTTTATGACGGTGATATGCCGGCATCCTGCCAGTACAGCATGACCTATACCGCACTACAATCCTGGGATTTTACGACCTATCTCTCCCATGCAGAACTGCACCTTTATAAAGGCCCTAAACAGATTGGCGAAGGTATTTTTCACCTGAATGGCAAAGGCGGGTTTGCCTTTACCAAATTTAAGGGCACCCGTTCAAAAATGGCACCGGTTGTTCAGCAAATGTTGGGGTACCGGGTAGGGCATAGTTAAAAGCTAATTATTATAGTCACCCGATTCTTTATACAACCGGGTGACTCTTTTATTTTATGTGGGTTGGATTGCTATCTATCATTCGTTCGGTTATTTTTAATAATTATAAAAAAAATTAATGTAACAAAAAAGCCGTAAACTTTTTATAAGCACTAGTAATCTATAGTATAATATTTTTTCTTAACAATACTGCGGACAGTTTTCAGGTAAAACAACCATGAGCGAAAATAGAGAAATGTAAAACCTCTGCTCCGCTGATAAACGAGTTGACCTTTATGCGGCACAGGTAGTAAAACTGGCCAAAAAAATTCTTGGCCTTGGCATTGCCTACCTTGCTGTTGATGCCTATTATTTCAAGGAAAAATTCGTATCAGCCATCGTTGATGGCTGGCCTCCAGGTTGTTGGTAAGTTGAGAAATGACGCTGATTTATTATGGTTCTATAACGGCCCTTATTCAGGTCATGGCCGTCCCAAGGTCTACGACGGCAAGGTCAGGCCCGAAAAGGATCTCCATCGTTTTGAGCCTGTAGGCCAGTTGGAGACTGGTGAAAGAGTCTATACCGGGGTCGTGCACTCCAGGTGTCTTAAGTGCCGCATTCGTGTTGTTATGTTGCAGATTCAGCGAGGCACTAAAGTCGGCATCTCACTGCTTTACTCAACCGATACAGCGCTGGATGTCATGAACATCATCAAATACTACAAGGCTAGGTTCCAGATTGAGTTTATATTCCGAGAAGCCAAGCAATACACAGGCTTAATGGGCTGCCAATCTTGCCGAAGGGAGTCAATTTACACACAGATTAATGCCTCATTATTCCCCCAAACTTGAACTGATTGACCAAGCCACTAAGGATTATTATGAAAGGCAATAATTATCAATTTATACAGGATTATTTGTAAATATTAAAATAGAAGCTATCTCAAAACTGTTGGCTGATTAATTCGTTATAATCCCCCTGTTTTAGGGGGAGTTGATGATGAGTGAACTAACAACAGCACAATGGGAATTATTAGAGCCCTTTTTTCCTTCCAAAGATCTGCTTCAGGGCCGACCCGGAAGACCACGGCATCATGCTCGCCCAGTTCTCGAGGGTATTTTGTGGATTCTCCGTACCGGAGCTCAATGGAAAGAATTACCCACTCAGTTTCCTCCTTATCAAACATGCCATCGACGCTTTCAGGAATGGCAAAAAATAGGCCTCATTGAGCAGATACTTGAAGCCCTTGCAGAAGACCTGGAAGGGCGCGGCAACCTTGACCTGACTGAAACGTATATCGATGGTAGTTTCGCTTCCGCTAAAAAAGGGGCGCTTGTGTCGGGAAAACTAAGCGTGGAAAGGGAACCAAAATCATGGGCATTACGGACCGCAATGGTCTTCCTATCGCCTTATGCATTGACAGTGCTTCGCCACATGAAATCACGCTTGTAGACAAAGTGTTGGAACACCGTTTCATTTCTACGGTACCCACAAGAATGATTGGTGATAAGGCCTACGATAGCGACCCACACGATAAGTCTCTATTTAAAACGCTATAGAGTTGAGTTAATAGCACCACACAGGAAAGGTCGAAAGAAACCCAAGACTCAGGATGGTCGAAAACTAAGGCGTTACAAGCGAAGATGGAAAGTGGAGCGCCTTTTTGCTTGGCTTCAAAACTATCGAAGGGTTCTGGCCAGATATGAATATAAAGCAGCCAACTACTTGGCTTTTTTGCAGCTGGCCTGCATTAGGATATTGTTAAGACAGTTTTGAGATGACTTCTAGCTATTGCCATCGAATTTTTACATAAATACTGGTCAGAACTGTTGCTGTTAACTAAAAAAAACAACCTTCCTTTGATAACAAATCCACTGTATTATTTTAATATATACCTGCTTGGAACAGATGAGTAAGCCTACCAAATAGATATAACTATTCATTATCTATAGATAGTTTATTTAATTTCATTATCCAATCTCTTACATCAGATAGACATAGATAGTTTCAAAAGGATATTTAAAGTGAATCTGCCCAACGGATTAATGGCACAACTTTGTCACCATTTTGGCTTAACCGAACCTGCTGGCCACTCAAATTTTACTTATTTTAAAATAGATGGTATAGCCATTAATTTAAAGATAACAGGATGCAATGGTCAGCAACAACTGACTCTTTATTCACCTTTAGGCACTGTTTCGATCGAGCATGAGTCGCTTCTCTATCGTATGTTTCTGGAAGCCAATCTATTCTGGTCTGGAACCGGAGGTGGAACCATTGGGGTTAATACTGAAACAAACGAGGCTTTTTTAGCCTACGCCATTGCACCCGACACGTTAGAAAATCTCAACAGCGATAGTTTTATTTTCATTGTTAAACGGTTTGTCGCGTTTGTTATAGATTGGCGTCAGTACATAAAAAAACCTTTAAATAGTGATCTTGACAATCACCCGTTGCTAGAACCATTCAACAGTTCGATGATTAAAGCTTAAACGATAGCCATGCCAATCAATTTAACTCAATCCTGTTTTCAGCAGATTAAGAATACATTTTCTCTGACAAATAGAGAACATCAGCCTTCGAATAGTGCATCAACAAACTCAGGTAATAATGATGGTTTCCGGATCGAACACGAAAAACAGAGGCAAACCCACCTTGTCAAAGATAACCCACAATTAAGAAAATTATTTTCAGGCAAACCTATTAATCCAAACGATGAACCTGCCGTATTTTTTAAAAAAGGAGCGGATAATGAAGGCTCTTCAACTATATTAGTTAGGAAACTTGAAAATTTGACAGAATCACGCATTGTTAGTGCAGAGTTAAAGAAAGAAAACGTTATTAGCGGTAAAATGAGTGAGCTGCAAGCACACGCTTTGTGGCAAGCTGATAAAGCCTACTGGCCACTGATATCCAATAATAATAAAGACAATGGTTTTTCGTCTGTTTCATTTTATTATCCGTCAGAGAGCTTTCAATCTGAAATTGACGGGATAGTATCTAAAAAAAATTCCAGGGCTCGATTTAACCTATAAAGAGTTTTTTTCAATCGACTTAAATCAGAAAACCCAACGACAGAAATCATTATTACAGGTGGACTCGTTCGGGACACCATTTATAACATGACAAACAATGGTAATATTGAGCCATCGGATGTCGATATTCAGGTGACAGTAAGAAATGATCAGGATTCTGATGAATATCCAGGAAAAACCATTCAACAAATAGCAAAAAATGTACTTACAGAATTAGCCCAAAAGAAATATGGTTTATCTGCAACACCAGAAAAAATTAAAACGTTTATCGATGATCATTTTCTTGAAAAGAGCACCGGTTATGTGGGCATTGGTCATTGTAAAGAAGACGATTTTCTTGACATTTTCAATGCTAATACTTTCGTATTAAAAGCCAGTGACACACCGGATTATACCGCTAATTCAGCATTTTATCGTTACAGTGAAGAGGAGCCGTTTTTATTTTCAAAAAGCAAAATGGCGCTTACCGATGCCATTAACTCACAGCTACGATTGACTAAAAACTGGTTTGATGCCGTAAAATCCTTTGTTAACAAACCGGCTGAGATTTTGCGGTATATCTATTTTCGGTGCCAAAAGGGTTATAAAGCATCTCAAGATGATGGACTGACTCGATATGCTATTCTTGCAGCAATTACTCAATTAGTAAAAATTTCTCAATCAGATGATGAGGAATTGAAAAAATCAAAAGAAGGAGGGCAGTACTTTGAACACCTGGAAAATATTAAGTCAGGTAACCGTCTTGGTAATGGCACCGTTGACCACGGTAATATTACTACAGAAACGGATATAGCCAGGGTAACAGATAAATTTTTTATGAAAAAGTTCAACACGCCCAGTAAAGCCATGGATGCACTGCGCTTTTTAAGAGATGACCATATTCATTATACACCAGAGTTGTTGGCATTCGCTGAAATCATAAAAGCACTGCTTGATGACGTTGATCAAACAGGTCTATATAAAAACGAATCAGAACAGTTAATAAAAGATATCAAGAAAGAAGTAGAAAAGGGCACTGCTAAAGCTGATGTCCAATTGGATCATACAGTACCCTTGATCGATTTGTTTGATCTGATGTCCGAGATTACCAGCGGTCTTCCGCAGGATTCATGTATAAAATTAAAATCTGATTTGAATAAAATGGTTGTTGATACCGGTAAAAGTCTGGACTTTGCTGCGTTAAAAACGATAGTTACCAACTGTCAAAGTGACTCAATAGATAAGGCTGTGCAAGATAAAATTGATTATTTTACCCTGTGTATGGATCAATTGATGGATCAATCAATCCCTCAAATAACAAGATATGAAGCGCAAACATGGGTTTAATAGCTGTTCATTCTCTATCAGCCTTCACTCTAACACTCTCTTTTTCATTGATAGAGGATTAAAATGTTATTATCGCATAATCACCCTTAATCAACATACACTGATCATATGGCATCAAAGGTGAGTTATAGTGTAGTAAGGAGAGCCAAATGCCATTGCAGCCTATTGAGCAAGACCCTGCCTGGAGTTTTACAGCTAATTGTTATGCCTATGCCTGCAACTGCAGAGAGCCTAAGAATGGCCATCTGGGTGGTGCAATACCCGGTGCGACAAAAATGTTGCCTGCTTTTGCGGGGGATGCTGACTACAGTAACCGGTTGATCAATGGTGCAGTGGCTGATGGCCTGATCTTACTGTCTCGAAATAATATTGCACTGATGCCAAATGTTCCTGCAGGGCACTACCGGGTTGCTTTATTTGCTAATCAATACGGTTTTCACTGGATGCGACACGACCCGGTATTGAATCGGTGGAGCTGGAAAAGCGGCAAACGCCGGGCCAGTCTATTACAGTGCGCTCAATATTGCTTTAAAACAGAAGCAATTTATATAAAAGATGAAAAACTTCTATACCTTATATGAGCAAAAAAGCTGATTACGTGCTCTCATTTACCACAGACCATGAGTTTTTGTTTGCCTATTTTTGCTGTGCCTGAGGGTGGCATTGCTGTAGCGGCAGGTACAAAAAAAAGGCTAAGCCAAAGGAATGTTTTCATTGTCTACAAACAATAATCAAATACCAAAAATATAAAAAAAAACAATTAAAAACAAAAAGCTTTATAAAATATAAACCAATAAAACAGACAAAAAGCGTTTTTATTTTTTTCTTTCAATTTACAGATCAAATAGAATTTATAAAAATCATTTCATATTTATCCTATAATGTAGGATGGATTTAAAATTAATGTGAAAAAGGTTACTTATGAAAAAAGGTTCTATTGAAAATACTGCTTTTTTACTCTGTATACCATTTTTTATTTCAAATTACTCAAAATGCCGCTAGGCTTGAAGTGATCAGAGAGGATGGGCCTATTTTTTTAATCATACAAAAGGGAAAAATGATGACTGTTATTACCGGCGATCACAATTTAGCTAATTAATCCTCAAGGAGCAGGAGGCATAGAGCAAGCTGCTGCTCCCCTATATACCAGTCGGTACTCCATGCTTTTATTGTCGCATATTTTTTGAAAAAAACAACTCCTACCGATAACAGTAAGCCTACACCAATAACAGTAATATAACCCTGCTTTATACAATGGTGCATTTTCCAGGAAAACATTGGGACAAGAGATTGTTTATTTTCAAGGAAAAATTACAGAAAACAACACCCGATGCTTATTTTTGTTAGAAAAATATAGCGATACAAAAATATAAGCTTGCTGGGGCTCTTTTTACCATTTTATCCCAGGCTTTTACCATAGATTGGCGGTATAATTTATGTTGTGCCTGGGAATCGAAATTTTCCCATCAGGATTATTTATTTACACCTAACAGGCAACCCCTTACGAGCTATGCCGGTGACCGCATGTTTATTGATGATAATGCAGCGCTTTATTATTGGGCTATGGTACTAGCACAAGAATTTAATAAAAAAAACAACAGGACCTAAAATAATGGTCGTTCGTTTTTTGTGGTATTGGAGCGGGCCTATTTCCGGAAACGGCCAAATAATAAGGGTGAAGTAAGTCAGAAAGACTGTATCAATGCTGGGGAGCGTCAACTTTTGAGATTTAATATTGAAAATCCAACTCATGGGATAGCTATTAGCATCCCTAAAAATCCAAAACATTGGCCACAGGGTACAGACTCAGTTTTGAAATAAAGGATTGAGAAATAGTAGCTAGTATTTTTTTCAATAATATCAACTGGGTTAAAAAAACTTAAAACA
>CBDCZK010000020.1:0-37089 GCA_965224475.1 Endozoicomonadaceae bacterium
CAGTTAATCAGTTAACCGCTGTTTGTGAGCAAACCAATAAAACCATGACGTTGGTGTTGCCTGGATAACAATACCTTCACTGTCATATTTAACCGAAGCTCTACCCCTATTATTGCTCAGCCTTTGCTTCCTTCTTCTGCCCCAGCTCTCAATAGCTTTTATTATCTGACCCTCAATCTGATCGCCCTTACTTAAATCCAAAAGAAAAAAACATGGCTATCAATAATGACAATGTAAAACTGCTCGAAAGTCAGCGATTGAGTGATGAAAACGATGGCGGTGGTCGTACGACTGGCAATGAAGTCGTAGATGACAATATCAATAATCTGTTTCAGGATATTTCCAGAATAGACCGAACCATCGGCGATGTCGCCTTGCGTAAGGCATTTGTCGGTATTGATACCGACAACAACGATGTCTATCTGGGCAGCCATGTCATTCTCACCGATCCGCCTAATGATCCTAATGTTTCTGTTCTTTTATTTAATACCGATAGCCAGACTGATGAACGCAGGGATGCCCGTAACCGGATTGAAGCCTATGTAGTGCCGAGCACCATTGCCAGTTTTGAACTGTTGGGAAACCAGATGGCTGGGCAGCGGAGTATCAGTGCAGTGCAACGGGAAGAACAGAAGCTGCCAGAAGTGGGTGAAGTGTATCGGTTGCTGGATGAGGATAAGTGGCAATGAGCAGTTTATCCGGGTTACAGCGGTTGAACATACCCTGGAAACCTTTACCTACGAATACGCTACTGGCAGCTATGTTGACCTGGTTCGCCGCAAGGTAGACATGGAAATTGGCTCGGCATTGCTGTTTAATTTTCCTGGTGGACGGGTCACTCCTTCAGGCACCACGACACCGAAAAGTATTATCAATGCCACACAGGTTGCAGATGCGGCCAAGTATTACAGCATCCAGCCCACCAAGGCCGATATTGCCCAGGGAGATTTAAGTGTTAAGGTGCGTTCGGTCTATGCCCCTTTAGTGCCGTCAGCTCGGGTGGAAAGTCCCCTGCTGAATCAGTCCGGCATTTATACCGCTAAAAATATGGTGCTCACCAGTGAAGGCAGTCGTTCAGTATCCTGTCAGTTGATTCATATTACTGGTAACCAGAGCCGAACCTTTCTGCAAACTGGCGCTCTGCCAGGTAGTGTCACTCTGTCGCTTGAAGGCGGCACCTGGCAGGATGATAGCAAGGGTGGGTTTATCCATAGCAGCGGTGCTAACAGTTTTTCCAGTATTACCCTGGATTATGAAACCGGAGAGCTGAATGTCTGGCGTAACAGCAGCTATAGTACCGGGCAGGCATCCGTTACCTATACTCCGGCAACAGCCGTGGTCGGTGCAGCTATCAGTGGCTCCCTTGAAATTACCAATCAGAATCGGGGCTTTAACTACACCCTGAATCTGGCCGAGGCCAAGCCAAGGCCGGGAACGCTGGTGGTCAGTTATATCGCATTGGGTAAATGGCAGGATATCCGGGATACTGGCGCAGGCCAGATGACCGGCTCGGGAACCGGCACCATTATCTTTGCAACGGGATCGGCTGCAATCACCCTTGATGCGCTGCCCGATCCAGACAGTGCCATCGTCTTTAGCTATGTGGCGCAGAACGATGATGAGGTCACTATCCGAACCGGCTCGGTGCCTGTGGATGATATGACCTTCCGGCATACCGTCGAGAAACCCGGTATTAAGCCCGGCTCCATGACGGTGACGTATATTTCCTCCGGTGAGAATAAAACCCTGACCGATCAGGCCAACGGGCTTCTCACTGGTGACGGTAACGGAGCTATTCACTACGCTCCCGGCGAATTGAGCTTTAAGCTGGATTTTCTGCCTGATAGCGGCACCGAGATTCAACTGATCTATGAGGAAGGCACCAGTGCCGGTGGCGAGGTGATTGTCTCGGTGGATGGTCAGGGGGTGATGAGTGGCACCATTCCCGGTGCGCCCTTGCTCCCAGGTTCTATCCAACTGCAATTTCTGGTCGAGCAGCTGTCCAACGTACCGAGCGAAACCAGAAACGAGGATGACTGGACTACCTATGAAACCACCCGGAACGTGGCTAAACAGATCAGCGACGATACAACGGGTGGCTGGCGGGGTGTTACGGGAGCCATTGATTACCAGACCGGGGCATTCACCATTCTGGCGTTGGAGCAGTACACCTATCCTGAATACGTCATCAAGCAGACGTTTAATGGTTACGTTCGAAAACTGGACGTGACCAACACCTCCAAAACCCAAACCTTCAACGGCAGCACCATTACCGCCATTGCACAAGCGAGCAACCTTGCTCATGCGCCGTATAACGAGAACATTACCTCACCAGAATTGACCATTGATCTGTTGCCCTTGATGGACAATACCGTCCTGCTTCCCGGCAGCGTGGTCTTTGAATGGAACGGTGAAACCTATTTTGATCGCGACGGTTCTCTCTATAAAAACCTGAGCACTGAAACCAATGCCGGGGTTCAGGTCGGCAGGGTTGACTACAGCGGTGGTATGGCGACACTGGCGAGCTATCCAGAGGGATCGGTCAGCACCGCCACCATTCAGGCAGCGGCGACTATCGGCGTTGGCTTTAAGATTGATGCGGTCGCTTTCCGTACTCCCGGTGCTCCGATCCGTCAGGGCAGTTTGCAGCTGACAGCGGTTCGGGTGGATAACGGCGACATTATCACGGCCACAGCTGACTTTAATGGTGAGTTCAATACCGCAGAAGTGGTCGGAAAGATCGACGTAACCACTGGCTGGTGTGAGCTTCAGTTTACCGATGGCAGCTCTCCTGAAGAGAAGCCAATCTACGTTATCCCGCAGAGCGTTCGTTATAACTGCGTGGTGGAAACCAGCCTGCCGTTGGATGCTGAATTGATCGGCCTCGATCCGGTTCGCCTGCCTCCCGATGGCAAAGTACCTATCTATCGAGCCGGTGATATTGTGGTCATTAGCCATACCTCAAGCACCGATGCCGGTACACCAACCGCCGCTCAGGTGATTAACCTGGCTCGTGACCATCAGGCAGAAATAGTGGTGGAAGACAGCAACGGGGCTCTACTGGCCAGCGATCAATACACCGTCGATAGAGAGGCAGGAATCGTTACCTTTGCCAACCCGTTGAGCCTGATTGATGCTGGCAGTAACCCGCTCACTGCTCCATTCACCATTAAGGATCGGGTCGAGCACATGAGCGTATTAAGTGACGTTCAGATCAACGGCGACCTCTCCATTATCTCCCCTGTACCTTGGGATTTACCCGAAACCGAAACTACGGTGAGCAGTGCCGTGGTTTATGGCGACCTTCAGGCCAGAGTGAAAAACTTTTTCAGCCAGAAAGTATGGGATAACGGCGACCCGAACTGGACAGATCATCGAGAAGGCGACCAGACCACCGCTCAATACAACACCATTAACTATCCGGTGGAAGTGACCAACAAGGGCGCTATCTATGGCAAGTGGTCGATCATTTTTACCAGTAGCACCGCCTTTCAGGTCGTAGAGGAAAAGCTCGGCATCATAGCAACCGGAAGCACCACCACAGACACCGCACCGATGAACCCGGAAGCGGGCGTTCCCTATTTCACATTGAAAGCCGATGGTTGGGGCAGCGGTTGGGCGGTGGGTAATGCTATCCGTTTCAACACTGATGGATGCCTTGCACCGGTTTGGATTTGCAGAACGGTGCTTTCAGGACAAGGCACCGAAACAAACGACGATTTTACATTACAGATCAGAGGGGATGCTGACTAATGGCCGTTACTTTTTATTCATCGGAAGATCCCGGTGCGCCACAGTGGAGAACCAGTGGCCTAACCGCTGGCACTAATAACATCATTGAAATTATGGATGCGGTTCTCGTTACTGGTTACGGCAGCAAAACCGGCTGCGGTTGGTCGAAGGTGGCAAGTAGCACCATTAATGACCGAACCGTTTATCGCAACCAGTCAGCGCACCAGAATGACATGCATCTTTTGGTTCAGAGTCATCCTTCAACAAATTATGTATGCATGATGCAAGCCGCAGACAGCGTGGTTTCTCCCGAAGAATATTATGGCTACAGTGCTGTGGCATGCTGTGGGCAGAATTATGGTATTAACCGCTGGATTGCTATTGGTGACGAAAGAACCATAGTTTTTGCTGTCGCCAATAACAATATGAATAGCTCGCATTATTATGTTTATGGACCCTCCTATATTTATGCGGGTGACTTTGAACCAGAGGGCAATGACCATCCGAGCGCTTGGGGGGTGGTCAGTTATACAATGTTTCAGGGAACTCTGGATACCGGATACAATGGCTATGGCTGTGGTGTTTTACGAAATATTGCGGCCTATCAAATGACTGGACCTCGACCGATAACGACCGTTCCGGGTCAGGAATGGAGTGAAGATAATATACGCTATCACTGCACAAATACTGTGCTTGGTAGAACATTATCTAATTATTGGCCTACATTAACATCGGGTTATTTGGAGCTAGAAGCGTTTAAAGCAGCAGCCGTTATGCGCTCCCCTTGGTTATTAATCATTGAAGATGACTGGGTGTTTCGATTACGTGGAACTTACTCATTAGTGCCTGAACTGTTTTATTGGGATAAAACTAACGGCTACCCTAATTCTTTAAAACCTTTCAGTTTAGACGGCACAGATTATATTGTTTCCGGTGCATGGAGTAGTGTCTATTTCCAAGCATCAGGAGACTGGTAATGATTAATTTCAATCCGATTGAATTATTCTTGTTCAGGGAAAGAATTAATTATAGCCACCAGTTAAAAGGATCATTAAAGGTTGATGGTCAAAACTATAGTGGGCTGTGCGTTTTGCTTATTCCACCCTTGAAATATATTGCATCAGGATATGTAAAAAATGGCAGCTTCCACTTTTACGGCATATCTGAAAAATACGAAAACCGACAACTCAATCTCGCCGTTGTAAAAGATGGCCTGATATTCAGTAAGCAGGCAAAACCGGACAATGTGGTCATTTATGACCTCGCCAGGGAAAGAATTAATTATCAGCACCAGTGGAGGTGGTGGTGCACCAACCGGTGATCCGGCAACCATAACCGGAAAAGTAGAGCGAGTGCTGGACAATCAGGCCGAACCTGCTGCAAGGCAACTGGTAGCCATTGAGCATAAGCCCGATGGTTCATGGTCTGTAACCGGGGATACCCTGAGCAACAGCGAAACCGGCAGCTATACGCTGGAAGTGCTGACCGAAGGCGGCGATACCTTTGTACTGGCAATAGACGAGTATGGTGTGCCTTTCACTGCAACAGCATCAGTGGTTCAAGGTGACTTAATCCATCCCACCGTTCCCAATGGTCACGTTTACCGGGTGGAATCAGGCGGCACCTTGCCAGCCACAGAACCGACATGGTGGATTGATACCGGCACCACTCACACCCGAACCATCGAAGGTGATATTACCCTGCGAGCCATTCCTTTCTATCGGCCTCTGGCACACGGTCCCATCAAAGCAGAACCCACACTATGAGTTATGAGGTTCCCACCGACAGTGCAGAGTTCCGGCTGACCGGGGCTCCCTATGCCGTTTCATCGTCGGCTATTGCTGACTTTTCTTTTGACGGGAGGCCGCTGGTTTATTTTGCGCCACCTCCCAGATTGATTCGACCTTATGAAAGCCAATGGCAAGGGGCGGTCAGTCGGCAGCAGGGCTTTTCTGCAAGCTATTCAATGAGTCGGCCTGTTAGCACTACTCGGACGCAAGGTAGCCAGCAGGCAACCACTGTGGAAGCCTCACCGTTGGGGCTATTTTGGGGAGCGGTGGCTAAAAAGGAGGTCATGGTCAGTTTTCGTCATGGGGAGAGCCAGAAAAAAGAATCGACAACTAGCGACCATTGGCAACAGCCAGAACCAAAGGAAAGCGGCAAACAAAGTGCGTGGGATAAAAGCATTCAGGCGCAGGATCAGCAGCAGGCATCCCCTTGGAATCATCCACCGGAGCGGGATAGCAACGTATCCGAGGGTATGCAGTCGGTTGATCTATACGGCTCAAGAAAGTGGAAAAGTCCTGCTTACATTCATCCACAGCAACCGCTGAACTTTACTTTCCAAGAACGGGAGTATGAGCCACAGGCTAACGGCTCGGTGTTTTTCCAGATTGGAGCTTTTGAAAAAGAAGCTGCAGCTGTCCCCATTGATAGCCAACGGCGCTTTACCTTCCAAAGCAACCGAGCCGAGGATCAGCCGGTTATCCTGCCGTGGGGCTTCGGCCAGAAAGCCAAAGATGAAACGGTTACCGGCAACTATGGCGGTGAGACCGACCCGAACATTATTGTTAAGCCGGAGCCAGAGCAGCCAGAGATCAGGGAGAGTTATCTGCTTATGAACGTTATCACCACTGTCGTATTGCCTGCCCGGACACCGCTGGAACTGCCCTCAATGGAAATCAGTCTGGATATTGATAGCTTCTCATGGAGCTTTACCGGAGAGCTATGGGGCGCTTCCAATATCGCACTGGTGGAACCGGGCGGGAACGGTCCGAAGCAGATCGAGGTGGATATCAACGGCTGGAAGTGGATCTTCATTATTGAGCGTTACAGCACAAACAGACGGTTCGGGGATGAGCGTTACACTCTTTATGGCAGCAGTCGAACGCAACTGCTGGCAGCCCCTTATGCGCCACAACGAAGCAAGAGCAACAGCGCCAACCTCAACGCTAAACAGGCCATTGCCGAAGAACTGGCCAACACCGGTTTTACCGCAACCTATCCCGGCCTGAATGACTACAGCACACCCGATTGGATTATGCCCGGAGGCTCATTCAGCTATCAGAACCAGACCGCCATGCAGGTGGTGGCCAAGGTCGCAACCACGGCAGGATCAGTGATCATCCCAAGCCGTAATAACGACCAGGTGAGCATACAGCCCCGTTATCCTGCCAGCCCTTGGCATTGGAACACGGCCACGATGGACAAGATTGTGCCTGCGAGCATGGTCATCAGTTTGAGTGCTAATTGGCGACCGGAACAGGCTTACAACGCAGTTTATGTTTCTGGCACCAATGCAGGCGTTGCGGTCAACGTCAAAAGAACCGGCTCCAATGGAGATAACCCCGCTCCCGATATTCTCGAAGACTGGCTTACCGAAACGCAGGTTAATACCGAGCGTGGCCGAAATGAGCTCGCCAAGGGCGGCAACCAGAGCATTACCACTATCGAGTTACCGCTGACCGATACCAATACCGCTCCGGGCTTAATTGAACCAGGGATGCTGGTAGAGGTGCTGGATATAACCGGGGATTGGCAAGGGCTGTGTCTGGCGACAAATGTCACGGCTGAACGAAGTAAAGTCCTCCAGAGCGTCCAGCTGGAAAGGCATTATTAAGCATCTGTATAACCGTGACTGAGTACCTTGTGTTATTGATTGAATACAAGTGCCCATAGCGATTAGGATACTACCCTGTATAATGGCGGAACGTTAAAAGTGTGATTTATTTTTTATGCAAAGATTTGATGTTCCGGGTGTAGTAACTCGCCATATTCTTCATAAGTGATAATAAGCTTCTAGCTCCACCGCCTTATTACAAGGCACATTTATTATTAAATTTCAGGATATGACTATGTCTACTACTACCGGTACTGTTAAGTGGTTCAATGACGAGAAAGGTTTTGGTTTCATCGCTCAGGAAAACGGCGGACCAGACGTGTTTGCTCACTTCCGTCAAATCACAGGTGATGGCTTCAAGTCACTGCAAGAAGGTCAGCGTGTTGAGTTCACTATCACTCAGGGTCAGAAAGGCCCACAGGCTGAAGATATTCGTCCTCTGTAATGTCAGGGCTGCAAGATTGCAGCTTTCAGACTTTATATAGGCGTACAAAAGGGCAGTGCTTTCGCGCATTGCCCTTTTTTGTGGTTTCCAGAAAGCAAAAGGGATTATGAACTATGGCAACGACCAATATCTGGCAACATTTCAAGGCTCTGATACCGGAAGGTGTGAGAGTTGTCGCCACCATCACCAGCAATAATGGGAATGGCACCAGTCAGGCCGAGCTGAGGAACGGTTCAGTGATAACCGTAAAAGGTGAGTCAATTTCTGCAGGTCAAAAGGCATTTATTCAAAATGGGGAGGTCAGAGGAGTTGCGCCGAGTCTGGTGCAGTACGATGTAGAAGTATAACTGGATGGTGAGATAAAAAGTAACATAGCTCATACAGCCTTACCACGTGGATGCGATGTATTTTAATTATATAATAATAATAATATCTCTTATTGTTATAATGGTGTAGGAACAAAAAGTTTATTGACAATAAAATGTGTTGAATTAATAAGATTGTTTTCAATGCATTACGTTAAGTTCAGTCCATCAGTCCATCAGTCCATCAGTCCATCAGTCCATCAGTCCATCAGTCCATCAGTCCATCAGTCCATCAGTCCATCAGTCCATCAGTCCATCAGCCCATCAAAGGCCTGAAACCACCCTGTTCAGCTATAATTAATAAATTAAATAAAGGAAAGTTTATCCAGGACGGACAGCTTTATGAATCCAAGATCCGGCAGCCAGATCATAGGCTATCTAAAGAATGCCAACCAACCTATTGAAGTCACTGACGCTGATGGGAACGCGCGCACTATTAACCTCGGTGATCCTGTGTATTTTGAGGATATCATCGAAAATGGCACCGATGCTGCCGTTGTTATTGAGTTAATCAATGGCCAGTTGATCAATCTTGCTATTCAGCAGCAAATCATCATGGGGCCCGAAATACTGACCAACACCGAGTCAGGTTCTGATGGCCAGCAGGAAGATAAAGAAATTCTCCCAGAGCAGGAGGTAGCGACCCCGGACAATGAGGAGCGTTCTGAACCCTCGGAGGTCAGTGAACCCGAAGTTGCCGGGGGGATTGATGAGCAGTTTGTCATTGAGCGTGTCACATCTTCTCAAACCGAAGCGAATACAGACTCTTCATCGGAACCTGATTCCGCCACCTCAGAAAATGACGCCCCTCCACCGGTTGAAACCAGTACGGTAACGTTGAATCAAAAGCCCGAAATTCAAAACCAGAGCTTTCAGGTGAATGAGAATGTTCTTTCAGATGGCTCCGTGGTAGTAGGCACTGTTTCTGCCAGTGATGGTGGTAGCAGTCAGGGGCTGACTTTCAGCATCATCTCCGGCAATGATGACGGCAAGTTTGCCATCAACCCAACGACTGGTGAGATCACCGTAGCCGGAGAACTGAATCACGAAGCCATCGCCGACTATAGCCTGACAGTAGGTGTGACTGATAGTGGAAATCTTACCGAAAACGCCACGATCATCATTACGGTCAATGATTTGAACGAAGCCCCTGAAGCTCAGGGTGATATTGTAAGCGGACATGAGAATGAGACGTTAACTCTCAATGTACTGACCAATGACACCGATGAGGATGAAACAGATACACCCGCTAACTTCAGTCTGGACACGGCAGAAATAATCGATATCAATGGAGTTCCCGTAACTGGCCAGGGTTCTGTCAGTATCAATGGCAACCAGCTGCAGTTCACACCGGGCAATGACTTCAACTACCTTCCTGCGGGTAGTTCAGAAACTGTGCTTATCCGCTACCAGATGAGTGATGATCAAGGTGCATCTGCAGAGTCCACCGTCAATGTTACCGTCACCGGTGTCAATGATGCACCCGAAACCAGTAATAACATGCTGACATTGGACGAAGACAGTGCTCACACTTTCTCTCTTTCTGAGTTTGCTTTCAGTGATCTTGATACGGGAGACACACTGGAATCCATTAAAGTCATCAGCTTGCCCAGTGCCGGTGGACTGTCATTGAATGGGACTGCAATCAGTGCTCCTCAGGTGATCAATGCGGCTGATATTCATAACCTGGTATTTACGCCTGAAGCTAATGACAATGGTATTGCCTATGCCAGCTTTCTGTTTTCTGTCAATGACGGATATGAGGAAAGTGCACCACAGACCATTACTTTCAATGTCAATGCGATTAATGATGCACCTACAGCTGGTGACAGTACCCTGACCATCCTGGAAGATGGAACCCACACCTTTGCTGCTGAAGAATTCGGTTTCAGTGATGTCGATACAGGCGATACTCTGCAATCGGTAACCATTACCCAGTTGCCCGCCGATGGCTCTCTAACTTTGAATGGCTCGGCAGTCACGCTCAATCAGACAATCAGTGTTGCCAATATTGGTAACCTGGCTTTTTCTCCTGCAGCCAATGCCAACAGCGATGCATATACCACCGTTGGTTTTACCGTGAGTGATGGGCAGTTAAGCAGTGCGGCCCAGACAATCACGTTCAACGTCATGCCCGTTAATGACGCCCCGGTACTGGCACTGGATACCGATACCATTAACTACAACTGGAGCTGGAATGCCAACCAGGACTGGGGTAATAATGGCCAGCAGTGGAATGATGGGGGCAATAATGCCTTTGATGGCTTTGGCATGACCTCACTGACCATCAATGGACAAACCAGTTATAACATGGTTCTTGGTCTGCCTGGCCAAGCCGCTATGACTCATACCATTGGTGGTGAGACGATTACCTCTGAGGTCCGGTTCATCAGCCAGAATATTCTATCCATCAAGCTTGATGGGCCTGAAGACCTTGAAGCCGGTCTGTTAAGAGTGGGGGGCAATCTTGGGTCTGATGGTACTGAAACCCTGTTCACCGACACCATGACCCTGAATGGGAAAACCGTTACCTATGCACAGTCTGTGAACATTAGTAATGCCAGCAGCATCGACCAGATAGGCTCGGACCCCAATATCTTTTTTGCCATCATTCCGGAAAGTAATGTATCCCAGCCTCAACCTTCCTATACACGCCCTTCAGGCTATATGTGGGGAGACCTGAGCAATTTCAACTTCCCGGTTCAGGTACTGATCATTCCTCACCGGGAAAGCGTCAGTGATATTGTCAGCCTGCTGCAGAACCAGCTCTATGCAGACCATCAGATGACTGACATTACGGAAGCTGATAATAATGGTAATACCGTTGCGGAGTTACTGAACGAAAGTCAGATCAGTGATATTGATGGATCGGTAACCGAAGCCATTGCCATGACTGGGCACTCCGGGAACGGCACCTGGCAGTATTCACTGGATAATGGTGGCTCATGGCAGAATGTTGATGATGGCAGCCTGTCAGAAAGTCATGCGCTGCTGTTGGCTGCTGAACACCGGGTACGTTTTGTGCCCGGCCAGACCAATGGCACCGCCGATTTTACATTCCGGGCATGGGACCAGAGCACCGGCAGTGCCGGAAACTATGCCGATACGACAACGAATGGGGATGAAACCGCCTTCAGTGCGAACAGTGCCGCGGCACACATCACGTTTGATTTGAATGATGCACCGACTTCCAGTGATGCTACTCTGACGATCAATGAGGACAGTAGTCATACATTCTCGATCAATGACTTTGCTTTCAGTGACCTGGACAATGCTGACAGCCTTCATTCCATTACGATCACCCAGCTGCCATCAGCAGGGTCACTAACACTGAACGGTGCAGCTGTCACAGTAAACCAGGTTATCCCCGCTGGGGACATCGGTTTATTAAGGTTTGCTCCGGACGCCAATGGGAATGGAACCGCTTATGCTGGAGTCGGTTTCACGGTGAGTGATGGAGAATTAAGCAGTGCAGCGCATACGCTGACTTTTAATGTGAACGCTATCAATGATGCGCCAGTAGCTTCTGATAACACGCTGACGATTAATGAAGATCAGAGCCACACCTTTGCTGCCAGTGATTTTGGTTTCAGTGATGTTGATACAGGCGATACCCTGCGATTGGTGACCATTACCCAGCTGCCAACCAATGGCTCTCTGACCTTGAACGGTTCTGCAGTTTCTCTTAATCAGACCATCAGCGTCGACAATATTGAAAATCTGGCCTTCACTCCTGCAGCCAATGCCAACGGTGATGCCTATAGCAACGTTGGCTTTACTGTCAGTGATGGTCAGTTAAACAGCGCAGATCAGGTGATCACGTTCAATGTGATTCCAGTTAATGATGCCCCGGTTATTGCAGACCAAAGCTTTGCGGTGAATGAAAATGTCCTGACCAATGGTTCAGTGTTGGTGGGCACGGTGGCTGCCAGTGATGTGGATGATGGTCAGACCAGAAGCTATGCAATCACGGCTGGCAACGATGACGGTAAATTTGCCATTAACAGTACTACCGGTGACATCACGGTAGTGGGAGCGCTGGATCATGAAATACTGGACAGTTACAGCCTGACAGTGGAGGTCACTGATAATGGCAATCCATCACTCAGCAGCTCAGCCACGATCACCATCGGAGTCAATGATCTGAATGAAGCGCCAGTGGTCACAGACCAGAGCTTTGCGGTAAATGAAAATGTCCTGGCCAATGGTACGGTGATAGTAGGCACGGTGTCCTCCAGTGATGTGGATGATGGTCAGACCAGAAGCTATGCAATCACAGGGGGTAACGATGAGGGTAAATTTACCATTAACAGTACTACCGGTGACATCACGGTAGTGGGAGCGCTGGATCATGAAACGCTGGACAGTTACAGCCTGACAGTGCAGGTCACGGATAATGGCAACCCGGCGCTCAGTGATACGGCGACTGTTACTATCGGAGTGAATGATCAAAATGATGCACCTACAGCCTCTGATAACACGCTGACGATTAATGAAGATCAGAGCCACACCTTTGCTGCCAGTGATTTTGGTTTCAGTGATGTTGATACAGGCGATACCCTGCGATTGGTGACCATTACCCAGCTGCCAACCAATGGCTCTCTGACCTTGAACGGTTCTGCAGTTTCTCTTAATCAGACCATCAGCGTCGACAATATTGAAAATCTGGCCTTCACTCCTGCAGCCAATGCCAACGGTGATGCCTATAGCAACGTTGGCTTTACTGTCAGTGATGGTCAGTTAAACAGCGCAGATCAGGTGATCACGTTCAATGTGATTCCAGTTAATGATGCCCCGGTTATTGCAGACCAGAGCTTTGCGGTAAATGAAAATGTCCTGGCCAATGGTACGGTGATAGTAGGCACGGTGTCCTCCAGTGATGTGGATGATGGTCAGACCAGAAGCTATGCAATCACGGCTGGCAACGATGACGGTAAATTTGCCATTAACAGTACTACCGGTGACATCACGGTAGTGGGAGCGCTGGATCATGAAACGCTGGACAGTTACAGCCTGACAGTGGAGGTCACTGATAATGGCAATCCATCACTCAGCAGCTCAGCCACGATCACCATCGGAGTCAATGATCTGAATGAAGCGCCAGTGGTCACAGACCAGAGCTTTGCGGTAAATGAAAATGTCCTGGCCAATGGTACGGTGATAGTAGGCACGGTGTCCTCCAGTGATGTGGATGATGGTCAGACCAGAAGCTATGCAATCACAGGGGGTAACGATGAGGGTAAATTTACCATTAACAGTACTACCGGTGACATCACGGTAGTGGGAGCGCTGGATCATGAAACGCTGGACAGTTACAGCCTGACAGTGCAGGTCACGGATAATGGCAACCCGGCGCTCAGTGATACGGCGACTGTTACCATCGGAGTGAATGACCAGAATGATGCGCCTGAGGCCACTAGCAATACTCTGTCGCTGGATGAAAACTCATCTCGGGCTTTTACGGCAGCTGATTTTGGTTTCACTGATGAGGATGCCGGTGACACACTTCACTCCATAACTGTCACCACGCTTCCTGGTGCAGGCAGCCTGACATTGAACGGTTCCGCTGTTTTCGCCAACCAGGTCATCTCTGCCGCCAACCTTGGCAACCTGGTGTTTACACCGGCAGCTAATACGAATGGTGCCAGTTACACCAGTTTCAATTTCACAGTCAATGACGGGGCGGCGAACAGTACTGCCAAGACCATGACTTTTGATGTGTACCTTATCGTCAATCAAATATTAACGTTCGATAGCGGCTCCAGCATCGATGGCGTCACATTCAGTAGTGATCTGCGATTTAACGACATTGGTGGGGGACATCGTTTTTTACAGTCCTTTACCACTAATGATTCAATTTACTTCTCACAGCCAACTCATGTGATGGGCTTTGATATGAATGCAATGCCCTGGGAGGGATATGACAGCGCTAATCACCCAACCCATGAAGTCACCGTACTGGCATTCAATGGGGCCAGCGAAATCTGGCGCAGTACCGTTGATCTGACCAATTACCAAAACTGGAATAATTGGCTGCATGTTAATGTCAATGTACAAAATGTTACCGAGTTGCGGTTTTTGGCGCCAGGCAGCGCTATGTGGCCAAGTATTGATAACCTGTCCATAAGCACACCCACATTGCCTCCTGTGGTCATTGATCTTGATGGCGATGGTTTGGAACTCATATCCTTACCTGAATCGACAGTCTCAATGGATGTCGATAATGATGGTAATAAGGAAAGGATTTCCTGGGTTGATGCTGACGATGGGTTTATCATTACTGATCTGGATGGTGATGGAAACTTATCTTCCCAGGAAGAGCTATTTATCGCACAGCAAACAGCAGAAAATGATACCGACCTGGAAGCCCTTGCCACGCTTTATGATACGAATAAAGACGGTGTATTGAATTCTGATGATGAAAAATTCGATGATATTTTGATTTTCCAGGATAAAAATCAGGATGGTTCGTCAGACGCTGGTGAAATATTTTCACTGGATGAGCTTGGTATCAATGAAATATCTGTGGTCTCTGACAATAGGCAGCAAGTTTTGTCTGATGGGTCGGTCATACATGGGCAGGCAACTTACTCTAAAATAGATGGTACAGAAGGGGTTATTGGTGATGTTGGGTTAGCTTATTCTGAGAACAGCTCTCAAGCAGGTAAATCTTCAGCTGTCGAAGACTCTAATACATATGAGAATGAACCAATAGTAGAAATAAATCAGAGTGCCTCTGATAACCTCGAAACTTTGATTGGTGACCAAAATAATGAGCTTATCTTCCTCGGCAACCATGAAGTTTCAACTAATAGTAATATTTTTAATGAGTTTCATATTGATAATGATCCTGAGAGCCCTTCAGAAATTATCATCAACGACTTTAATATTAATGATGAAGGAAGCATAAATTTTCAGGACATACTTGAAGAAGAGAATGAAAGCTTGGAGCAATATTTTCATTTTGTGTCTAGTGGCAACGATACGATAATGGAAATTAGCCACGAGCAAAATGGAGATATTTACAAGCAAGTGACTTTCAAGGGAGTCGACTTATTTACACTCGGTAGCAATGACAGTGACATTCTAAACAAGCTCATTGATAATGATAGCTTTAGTTTCGATTAGTAAGTTATTGTAAGCTAGGGGGCGTCACCATCTAACCGATCTATCAGCTTATGAACCTGACCATAAGACCAGCCAATAGTGGGCTACTGTTTGTTATTTGGGTTTGCTATGGCTCGGACAGTGCTCAAAGATGAACAGTGGGATCGGATCAAAGATATGTTACCCGGTAAAGCATCTGATCCGGGGCCAACAGCCCAAAACAGGTTGTTTGTAGAGGCGATTCTTTGGATTGGCCGTACTGGAGCCCCATGGAGAGATTTGCCGGAAGAGTTCGGTCATTGGGCCAGTACGTACAATCGGTTCAATCGCTGGTGCAAAAGGGGCATATGGGGTCGGGTCTTTAAAGAGCTGAGTAAAGATCGTGATATGGAGTATCTAATGGTTGATGGTTCAATTACCCGTGTTCATCAACACGGAGCGCCTAAAA
Source organism: Endozoicomonadaceae bacterium (assembly GCA_965224475.1). Classification (GTDB taxonomy): domain Bacteria; phylum Pseudomonadota; class Gammaproteobacteria; order Pseudomonadales; family Endozoicomonadaceae; genus Endonucleibacter. The sequence goes on from CBDCZK010000020.1 coordinate 15,717, forward strand.
AACAGAACAAGACAGCGAAGCGGTCGGAAAATCAAGAGGTGGATTAACGACCAAAATTCATGCTGCAACAGATGCGCTTGGTAACCCTGTCCGCTTTATTCTCACGGCTGGACAGGCATCAGAGTATGGTCAGGCAAATGCCCTGATAGAAGGCTTTTCTGCTGATTTTGTTCTTGCTGACAGAGGCTATGACTCTAATGCATTCCTCTTGGAGATCAAGAGATCAGGGGCTACACAGGTTATTCCTCCAAAGAAAAACCGCATCGATCAGCGAGATTATGATAAACAGATTTATAAAGAGCGTAATCTGGTTGAGCGTCTGTTTCAAAAGCTCAAGAACTTCCGGCGAATAGCAACCCGCTACGAGCGATTGCTACGAAACTACATGGGAATGCTTGAGGTGGCGGCGATCATAATTTGGCTAGCGTGAGTCATATTTGTTAATTAACTGTTCGGTTAGATGGTGACGCCCCCTAGTTTTATCAAAAAACTCCGCGACTGGTTCCCTCCCCACCGCCATATTCCTTTCTTAAGCTGTTGATTCTACAGCGAATTAAATTTCCGAAAAACTCAATTTTCCCCCTGTGTCCAATAAGTGTTCATTTTGCTTAAAGGATTTAGCTTTACGGCATCGCTTAAGTGGTCCTTGCTGAATTTGACATACTTTACTGTCATCTTGATATCTGAATGTCCAAGTATGGACTGAAGTACCCTTATGTTGCCGCTGTTCATCATAAAGTGACTGGCAAAGGTATGACGCAAAACATGACTCGCCTGCCCTTTCTTGGTTCTAACACCGGATCTCAATAGCGCCCGTCTGAATGACTCTTGACTATTGGTAAACTCGTCTTTCTCTTTAATATGCTGTTTCACACTTTGGAACAGCTTAGGATCTAATGGAATCACCCGATTTTTCTTGGATTTGGTATATCTCACCTATACCAAATCCAAGAAAAATCGGGTTAAAGATGAACACTGACGCGGATATTATCAGTCATATACAGGCGTTATGGAAATATGGTCTGAAGTCGTTCAAGCTGCGCTATAACAGCAACTATATGAACCCGATCTTGTCAATCTTGCAGGACGATATCGTCTTTAAGTTCCTGGAATCCTCCTATACCGATAACCTGCACTACAAACGGTATTATAAAAAACCTACGTCGTTTTCAGGCAAGAACTATCGGCTCTATATCGGCAACTTCCTGTCCTCCTGTGCCCGAAAAGCCCTGCAATTTTCTAAGGTGTTGAAGGAGCTACACAGAAGTATTATATGGTGGGATATTATTCAGTACTATCAGGAGAAGAGCGTAGCAGAAAACCAGTTGATAGAGCGTCTCAGGGAGTCGTACAAGCAAAGAATTTTAATGGGGTTTAGTATATGATCCTTATTACTAAAGGTGGTAATTACCTCTAAAGACTCGTTAGAGTACGGTGATTATGAGAGCGTTTATTGTGTGTTCATTTACATGAAAAGCAGATAAGTCGATTACAGCAAGAACATGAAAGTAAGAGCAAGAGGTATTAATGTTAAACGAAGAATTATCCGATGTTCTTGAAGAAAATAAGCATGTTATTGAAGGAATGAAGAAAGATGGGGTACAGAAGTCGAACTCTAGTAGAGGGGAATTATAAGTCATAAATCACTGTTTTTGAAATAAAGGTAACAGTGCTGCACGGTGAATGCTAGGAGAGCCAAAGAGAACGTCTGAATAATTAAGAAGGTGACTGCTCTAGAAGGATTGTAAGAAATACGAAAAAATAGCTTAAGGAATATAATAATAGATATGGATGTATTGAGCATTTTTCAGCCTTTTCATAGTGTTAAATACGCATAAATATGTTGTATGGAACATTATTAGTATACCTGTAACGATGGTAAGATTCTTTGCTTCATCTAATAGGCATATGTCGTTTAGCTGTATTGCCTAGGCTAATAATCTTATTTTTTTTATTTAGTGGATCATGAAGCATTTTAAGAGTGAGAATATAAAAGTTGTAGGAACTTATTATGTTGATCGTGAGGGGGAGAGTCAAATTGACTTCTTTGATGAAATAAAAAAATCTGAGCCTCGTCAGTAAAATCTGTGGGTCATTTGCGGCTCAGGTAGCTTACCCAGTGCGTGATATAAAGCTATTTCCGCGCACTTGTAGGTTCTAAAACCGTAAGCTTTTCTCGTAGTCACTTTTACCTTGGTGTTTAAGCCTTCGACGATTCCGCTAGAATAAGCCTTTTTTGCCTTAAACCAGTTCAAGATTAAGGGCTGGTGCCGTCGAACCGTTTTGGCTACTTTCTTCAAGGGTTCTATTTTTGACCGCATCACTCTTGTACACCAACGATCCAGATATTTCCCTGCCCAGAAGGGAGAAACGTATTCCCAGAACGTCTGAAACTCTTCTTTGAGCAGATAAGCCCGAACACTCTTCAAGTTGTATTGCAAAACCGTACTCAGCTTTATCTCTTCTTTTTCCGTCAGGTTCTCCTTACGTTTGAGCAAACACCAACGGGCCTTTTTCAGTACTGGTTCATAACCATCAGCCTGAAGCTGCTTGTGTTCAGAGGCCCTGACTTCATCAATCGCTTTATTCAACATGGCGACAATGTGAAAACGATCAAGTATGTGCAACGCTTGGCTGGCAAACTCTGCAATGGCTTTCAGGTACGGCTTCCACATGTCAGAGCAAACATACTCCAGCCGCTGGTTTCTTTCTGAGCCAAAGAACAGAAAGAAACGGCGAATAGTCACTTCAGTGCGGTCTTCTCCAACCCATAATAGCCGGGTCAGTCCCCGGTCAATCTGGTAAATCACTGTCAGGTATTTATGACCAATTTGATAAGCGACCTCATCGACGCCAATCGCCTTTATGTTATCCATGGACCGATGAGCCTTACCCCACTTAACCACATACTCAACCGCCTGAAATACTTTTTCCCATGATGTATGAAAAGTAAAAGCCACTTCTTTCCAAGAAAGCTTTCTGGCCCAAAATGCCAAAAACTGCATATAGGCTGTGGTGAGTTCCTTTTTACCTTCTGCCCATGGAACCTGTTCAACCTTCACACCGCAAGTCTTACAGTTAACCCGGCGCATTCTGTAGAGAAGGAAGACTCTAATACCCCATAATGGGATAAACTCAAAACGACGCTCTTTCAGGTGGTCGTAGCCAGCCGCTGGTTTTTGGCAACCTGAGCACAGCGCATGACCATTCTGACGCGGAACGATAGTGACATTGAATACCTCAGCACCTTGATAGTGGGCCAGCTTTACCTCTTGATAAACAAATGACTTGAGTTTGTGGACTTTATTGAGGATAGTTTTAATCAGCATCAGCGGTCGCTTTTGTTGTTTTTCTGTCCTTCAACAAAAAACTATCAAAAGTTGGCTGCTGGTGCATTTACTCCAAAATCACTCATTTTTACCCACAGTTATCCCTGAAGAGCCAAATCTGATAGGGTTGTTTTAGTAAGGAAGCCTAACAATGCATATGATTCAAATGCAGTTGAGGTTCATTCTCGTAATAAAATGCTTGGTCATATTCCAAAGGATATTTCAAGCTATAGATTGGCCCATATCTTAGATAGTGGAAAACATTATGATGCATTTATAACAAAAAAAACGAAAAATAAAGGAAGCGTGCATTTTATTATTACATTAACTACCTTTCAAGATAAAGGCTCAATGCATGATAATAGTTCATATAATATAAAAGATATTTCAACAAAGCCTGCCAAGAAGCACTGTCTTTTAAATAAGACGTTTTTTAGTATTTCAAATTTAGAAGCGCATTTTAGAAAAGCAAATAATATAACTGGTATATATTGTATATGGGATAGTAATTATAAAACTTATGTCGGTCAATCAAAAAATATTGGTGTCAGATGGAGAAAGCACTATAACGAACTGCTTGGTGGAAAACATAAAAATAAAGCTCTTCAACAGGCATGGTCGAAGCTGGGTGAGAATTGTTTTAGGTTTGATGTTGTAGAGGAAACGTGTACTGAATTAGATGAGAAAGAGAAATTATATATAAAAAAATCTAATTCTTTTTTGTCGGGGTATAATCGAACTATTGATGGTCAGAAGTCAGAGGTTTTCTCGTTTTCTGTTTCCGAAGAAAAAGAAGATGGTGATGAAGTTAATACCAATGTTTTTGGTAGTTTTAATCAAGCTACAAAGTTAGAAATAAAAGAAAAAGATCGTTTGGATGATGAGGCGGTGTCTTTAAAAAGAAAAAATATAGAATATGACAAAGGTGTGGAGGAAAAGATTATATTTGATAGATTTATCAAGAAAATAGAGCTGGAGGTTGAGAGCAGGGCAATTGCATCAATCCAAAACGATAGAGCAAAGTAACTTTGTTAGGTGTTTATGATCCCAACCTGCTAGTTTTCTGTGGCTCTTGATACTGCGATCGCCCTTGTTGGCCTTGATAGCGTTCAGTGCTATCCGCCTCAGGATAGAGAAGTTCTCTGCCCCATTGCCTGTTTTGATCTGACAAGCATCCTCTGAAAATGCAACATCAAGCACCCAGTGTAGATTATTCTCCACAGACCAGTGGTTTCGACTGATTTCCAGCATATCCTTCGCTGCCATTGAACGGCTCATGATATAAAAACGCAGCGCAGTAGTTACTTTACCATTGATTTGCCTGTCACTTTGTACGACAGCTACTTGCTTTAGTCCCGGCCAGTCTTTTGCCGTTTCCAAGTTAGAAAGATCGCTTATCACCCAACAACAGCGGGTTTCTACACGACCGTGGCCTTTTTCACGAGACTGCATATAATCATGCAGCTCTGGCTGGTGTTCTGCTGCGGTAAACAAAGCCTCTATGCCTTTATAGAGCTTTTTCTGATTGCCTTTGACTGCAAGAATGTAATCTGCACCCTGTTCAACGCACTGCTTTGCTACTTTCTTCTGGCAGCCCATAGCATCCAGTGTGACAAGGCAGCCTTTCAGCTCCAGAGCTTTGAGCAGTTTAGGTATTGCTGTAATTTCATTGGACTTTTGGTCGACACGCTCTTGCCCAAGCACCAAGCCAAGCTTAACACTCCAGGCACTGACTAGAAGCACTGGTTTTTTGCCTTTTGCTCTGGAGCCCTTAATGACCTTTCCATCAATCGCAAGGTGTTGGCTGCCTGATATTTCAGTCAGTGTTTGCTTGATCCAGCCAGTAAAACAGGTTTCAAAAGCTACGGGGTCAAGCAAGCAGAAGACCCTGCGAAAGGTGTATTTAGAGGGTATGCCGGCGGGTAGCTCTAGAAATGTTTTGAACCAGTCTTCTTTACAGCGACCAAAGTCCTCAATGTCTTGCCACTCATCAGCTCCACATATAACAGCACATACGGCAATAATAAGAATATCAAGCAGGTTATGGTCACACATACCTGGCCGACGGGGATCAGGTACTTTAGCCAAAAACTGCGACAAAGGTTGATACTGTACGGCTTCCATGCAAATTGACTACTCTGGTAATTAACATTGATAAACCCCCGGCTATGCCGGGGTGACTCACATAGGTTTGACCGTAGCGTCAGTAGCTAACCTTCAGCTTTCGACCAAGAAAATTGAAGGAAAAACCTATGCGAGATTACAAGAGTTTGGCTCATACCCGTTGGGATTGTAAGTATCATATTGTTTTTATTCCGAAGAAAAGAAGGAAGGTGATATATGGGAACCTTCGCAGATTTCTTGGAGAGATTTTTCATGAGCTTGCCAGAAGGAAGGGCTGCAAAATATTGGAAGGACATTTGATGCCTGATCATGTTCATATGTGCGTCAGTATCCCGCCAAAATATCCAGTATCACGTGTTGTTGGCTACTTGAAGGGTAAGTGCGCAATAGAGATTGCGAAAAACTTTAAAGGTCGGCAGCGAAACTTTAGCGGTGAGCATTTCTGGGCAAGAGGTTACTTTGTATCAACAGTTGGGCTTGATGAAGATGTAGTGCGGGGATATATCCGCGATCAAGAAAAGAATGATAGAAGTAGAGATCAACATGATTTTGATTGGTAAGCGCCCTTGGGCGCAATGAAAGCCCTTAGAGGGCGTAACCCTATAAGCCTCCGGCTATGCCGGAGGTCAGTTAACTTACAGAGCAGTCTCTCTCAGGTCGTCAGATTGATGCAATTGCCCTGAGGTTGAGAGTGAATGGGAAAAAGTAAAAGATAAATACAAAGAATTTGCCCGAACGCAAGCGGAAAAAGAAATAGGGTTTACTATAACAGAATTGGAGAATACTAAAGATAGTTTTTATGACCGCATCTTTCCATTACTTTCGGTAATGCTTGTTGTTAGTACGCTTGGATTGATATTAATACTACCTGCTATGGGTATTAATATACCTGTTGACTCTAAGAAAAAGAGAGAGGCTTTAAGTAAACTTGATGAACTTAATAAAAAGTATGGAAGAGGTTATGGTCAGTTAAAGAATAATTATATAAAAAATAGGAAGTTGTTTTTGATAGAAAAGTTTTGTCAGGAGCGTAATATGAAAATACCTGATTATTTAGGTGTTTGATTTTTAATTAATCATTAGATAAACCCCCGGCTATGCCGGGGAGACTAGCATAGGTTATACCGATACGTCGGTAGTTAATCTTCATGGTTCCGCCAAGAATCAAGAGGATTAACTTATGCCAGACTATAAAAGTCTGACTCATGCTCGGTGGGATTGTAAATATCATATTGTGTTCATTCCCAAGAAACGAATAAAGGTCATTTATGGGAGTTTGCGGAAATTTCTAGGAGATCATTTTTCATGATCTGGCTAAAAGAAAGAGCTGTGAAATCCTTGAGGGTCATCTAATGAGGGATCATGTGCATATCTGCATTAGCATTCCTCCTGAATATTCAGTTTCTTATATTGTGGGCTACCTAAAAGGGAAGTGTGCAATAGAAATAGCCAAGCAGTTTAAAGGTCGGCAGCGAAACTTTAGCGGTGAGCACTTTTGGGCACGAGGATATTTTGTTAGTACAGTTGGGCTCGATGAAGCTTTTGTGAAAGCTTATATTCGAAACCAAGAAAAAAATGATGAGAATCTGGATCAGCTAAAGTTTGGTTGGGATTCGCGCCCTTGGGCGCAATAATAGCCCTTCGAGGGCGTAACTAAATAAGCCTCCGGCTCTCCGGAGGTCATTTAACTGTCATATATACAGTTTATTAAAGAACTAAACTAAGTTGTGATTTTTTAATGCTAGTAATGAGGAAGGGGTAGATCCCTTCCCCATGGTTATTTTTTAACTGAAGTCTGAGACTTCTGGGGCTCATCCAGTTGCTTGAGTTCACCCTCAAGCTGAGACTTGATGCTTACAAGTTCCTCAACTTCAGCGGTATAGCTTTCACGGATCACCTTGGTAGTGTACTGGGAGAGCTGTGCTACTATGTGGCGCTTGGCTTCCAGCTGATTTTTGATCAGGTGAATCAGTGTGCAAAGGTTTGAATTTGTGAATGTTGTTTTCATGATAGTGTCCTCTCTTTTGAATGTAATTTGTCTAGGAATGTTCCGAGGGCGGGTCAAAAAATTGTTATTGCTCACAGAGTGATCAGAATTTTTTGAGTAAGGACGAGATTATTCAAAATTACTGGGATTCAAAAGAGAGGGGCTTGAAAGCATTATTCACAATTCTCTTTAATCGCTGAACGCTCTGCAAGCAGCAAAAGTTTGCATTACCTAGGTTTTGGTGCGCTGTTATTACATCTTCGAGAAGGCTTGTTATTGTGTAGTTACAAGTGAAAATGGTTCTCTAGGGAAGCTTATTGATGGTATGTTATTTTGCACAATAGTTTTGGTTTGATTGCAAAAGAAAGCGGCAGTGAATAAAACGGGATAAATATACAGCTATCAGGGGGCGGGGATTGGATAATTATAGTTTTGTGCAATTAATAACCACATTGGATGGTGGAAAGAGGTTGGATGCTCATTTCACTGAGCAGTGGTTTCAGGAAAAATTGATACGTCGATCCTATAAAGATTTGGATGATACGAATATGTCTTTTGGCTGGATAAGAGTTAAAAGGCTTGTTATTAAGGGTGAGGAGTTCTATGACTGGTTGCTTTTTGTTCCTGACTTTAATATCGCAGATGCTCCTCCCCAAGCGTTTTTAAAATTCAGTAAAATGCTTAAAAATACCGAACATAGAGTTTTTGTTGTCACTTGTATAATGCCTTTGAGTGTAGCTGAGGCTTTAGATCAAGAAAGTAAAATGGAATTTAATGTATTTATCTATGATCATAGCTCCGAGGAGCTGAAGCCTAATCAGAGTTTTGGTAGACAGCTTACTCAGACTATCCATAACAATAAGCCTAAATGTTGTACAGGTGAACCAATAGATGCCTATCAAGTAATTTTGATGAATAATTTCACGGATAAAGATAAAGCTCATTTGTTTTTTAACCGTTGTATTATGAATTATGGGCCAGACAGGTTTCCATGTGATATAGATGCTCTTGTTTTTGCGCTACATGGTCCGATTATTTTTGAATTTAAAAGGAAAACCCCTGCCAAATGTGGCTTAGCTGTCAGAGGTTACCCCTTGACAGAGGAGTCAGCTGGTAGGCTGTATTTTGATATTTTGAAGAAGTTAAAAAACATCTCAAATGGGCAGATTAGAGATAGTGCTGGTAAGCTTGATTATTCTAAGATATTCGAGCAAGTAGCAAGACAGACGGGATGTACTCAATTGGGGTTAAGCCATGAATATTCAGGAGGATTTTCGCTTGATTATAACTCGCATGTAAAAACGGTGTTTTTTGCTGATAAGTTTGGCATAAGGTATTGCTATGTTATATGGCGGAGAGAGTCATCTTCTTTGGCTGGTCTTTTTACGGAGGATCTTGAGCTTAAAGATAAGGATAACCAGGATATAAGGATTTCTAGGATGAAGCCAGAACTCTTCCAAGCAGTTACTGTTACATATTTTGAAGACAATGGTGATGTTCATGCTAATGATAAGCGGAGTAAGAGTAATGGACGTGTTCAATTCTTAGTCAATGAGAGAGATTTCAGGGATAGGCCAGTAGTAGTCTGCAATAGTTGATGAATTTTCATTGTTGAAAGTACCTTCACCGGGCTTATCGCATTTATACACCCTTCTTGTTCAGTGATATTTGTAAGGTCTGCGTACACAATAACTCTCCTAAAGTGTATTAAGCATAGGCTGGGATGCCGTTAGCCTTAATGCCCAGTCAGGATTTCTCACATATTGACTTCATATCAATAGATTTCACTTATCTTGACCAGTAGGATGTAGATCAAAATTCCAGTTTTGATAAGCGTCCTACGTCTTATAATGTGATATAGGTATTTTGATATGAAGTATAAAATATATGACACTCCTATTAGCATGAATTTGGGTATTGAAGACCTTAAAAAGATCTTTAGGGAAAAGGGAGTCATACAAATATTTTGTAAAAAATTGGCACCAAATGATAACAGTAAAAATCAGCCATACCTTGCTAGTCATATATCTGAGCTGTCTTTTTTGCCAACAGGGGATATGACTCAAGAGCCTTCAACATCTCTAAAGACAAAAGACCCTAAACGACAAATTCGCTATAAAGCACCTTTGCCGTTGTCATGGATAGATGAGGTAGGTAATGAGTATGTGGCTCCGGGGGCGCAGGTTATTTATTATCCTCAGTATCCTGAAGTTAGACTTTCAGGTTTTCTCAAAGGTTGTAGGGCTGATTTGAGCGAGTGGATGCAACCAACTAAGAAAGGTCGCTCTGAAGGAAGAACTCTTTTTTTTGGTATTCATAGTGATGGGCGTATTCTTGGCTGGCTTTCCCCTCCAGACTCACAAATTTCCAGTGAAGTTCACGATACTCCCTTAATCGATGTTACAAGTGTCTTTTCAGAGTTAGTCGATAGTAAGAGGCCTCAAACTAGTAAGGCAATGCTAGTTGAGGAGTTGAAAAGAATACATTCCCTTGGCTCAATATCAAGCAAGAGACTTGATAAATTTGGTAATGAGAAAAGCTATAAGGCCGCTAATGGAGGTGGGTATACTCTTGAGGCTGAACTTGGTGTTATTCCTAACGGGATTGCAGAACCAGATTATCATGGCTGGGAGGTCAAGCAATTTGCTGTGAGTAAGTTTGGCTTGTCAGCCAGTAAGCCTCAAACATTAATGACCCCTCAGCCTGATGGTGGTGTATATTTTGAAGAAGGAATTGTATCGTTTATAAAAAAATATGGTTATGCTGATGCAACGCAGGCGGATCGCTATAACTTTAATGGAAGGCATTTTTACGGTAAGAAACTTGAAAAGACGGGGTTAACTTTATTTGTAGATGGCTTTGACGCTGAGACAGGCAAAATTTCAAAATCTGATGGATGTATGGGTCTAGTTGATGGTAAGGGTAATATAGCTGCAAGTTGGAGCTTTGCTAAATTAATCGGGCACTGGAAAAAGAAGCATAATAAGGCTGTATATATACCATCAATCAAATCTAGTGTAGCGGGTATACCTTCTTACCATTATGGCAATATCGTGCGCTTCTATGAAGGGACTACATTTGAAAAGTGGCTTATTTCCTTGGTTGCAGGACGTGTATATCTTGATCCGGGCTCTAGGGTTAATGATATTTCAACCAAACCTAGCGTTAAACATCGTTGGCAGTTTCGGTGTAAGCATTCTGATCTTGGTTATCTTTATGAGAGTTACGAGGAGTTAGATGTTCTAGAATACTAGCTTTCAAAATTACCCTCCGGTTAGCTCTACATATTCATTGCCTACTAATATCCAGTTTTTGATCAGGTCTATAGCCTGATCAAAGGGTATTTTTGTTTTACCTTTAAGCGAGCATTCCCATACCACCATCACACGCCAATCATTCTGAAGTAACAATGTTATATTATTCTTATCCCTATTTTTGTTCTTGGTGATTTTTTCTTTCCAAAAATCAGGCCTAGTTGAAGGCCATTTGAATAAATGGCAATCATGACAGTGCCAGAAGCAACCATTTATGAAAATTGCGGCATTGTACTTTGGCAGAATAATGTCTGGTTTGCCGGGTAGTCTGTTTGTGTGGGTTCTATACCTAAAGCCCTCAAGGTGGAGGGCTTTACGGATCATGATTTCAGGCGCAGTATTTTTACTGCGTATACCTGACATCATTTTGCTGCGGATAGAAGGCTTTACGATATCCATTCAATTAGAATAGCTATATCGTCTGCCTTTCAATATCTTTTTGTGGAGTGGTGTACTCCTGAGTTGTAACACTTTTTCTTTCCTTAGTAGTGGTCAGCTTGCTCTTTGCAGCGAGAATTCTGCTTTTCATCAGTTTGGCAACAGCAGAAAAGACAGGTACTACTACAGAATTACCAAACTGCCGATAAGCTTGGGTGTCAGAAACGGGTATTTTGAACTTTTCTTCTTCAGGCTGCTCAAAGCCCATAAGCCTGGCGCACTCTCTTGGGGTCAATCTCCTTGGTCTGTTGGACTGGTTTTTCTCGTCCCAGAAAGTCTTTTCACCTAATTCTTTGTTCCAGCCTCTGTCTATTAAAATTTCAGAGCCATCCTTATGATAACGAGCAGAGAGCGTTCGAGATACTGCTTGGGGGTTTTCTGGGTCTACAAGTCCGTAGCCGAAGCCGTTGCCTTTGGCCTGGTGCTTTTTGGCATATTCGTATAAGTATTCCCATAAGCGAGGAGTGAGGATATATTTATCTTCAACTTTCTCATCAAGGAGTTCTGAAAATTTGGGTTTGATTTTTGGAAACTCTTTATGAATTTCTTTTAAGGTGAACCCTTCATGTACATTTAGGTCTTTTCTAAATCCAGCTAGAATAATTCGCTCTCTGTGTTGTGGGATAAAGTTTTTGCCGTCAATGATTTTTGGATCTTTGGATGACATATCTTCTATATCAGCAACCCAATAACCAAGTTCTTCCAGAGTTTCGGCAATTACTCTAAATGTATTGCCTTTATCATGGCTTTTTAGGTTTTTTACATTTTCAAGTACGAATGCAGCCGGGCGCTTTACCTCGATAATGCGTGCCACGTCAAAAAATAGTGTACCCTGAGTTTTGCACTCAAAGCCATGTGCTCTGCCTAATGCATTTTTCTTTGAAACGCCTGCGAGAGAAAAAGGTTGACAAGGAAAGCCTGCCAGAAGTACATCGTGATCAGGTATATGCCTATCAACATAAGCGGCAACATCATGATCCAGTTCTGGGTGTGACTGGCTTAGGGTCACTTCTCTGATATCAGTATTGAAAGTGTGTTTCTCAGGGTCATTATGGTAGTTAGCTTTGTATGTTTGGACTGCATATTTGTTCCATTCACTGGTAAATACGCACTCCCCACCAATTTCCTCAAAGCCCTTCCTTATGCCGCCGATACCGGCAAATAGGTCAATAAACTTGAAATGGCGTTCTTGGTGGTTCTTTATTTTAGGGAGCAAACCTGAAAGTAAGTGGCGTTGCTCATCATTTAAGCTAGGGCCTTTTTCGCATTTGAACCATTTGCTGACTTCAGAGTGATGCTTGTATCCAAGAGTTTGAGCAACCTTTTGTTTTCCCCAAATTTCAACAGTTTGTTCAAGAAGCTGTTTGTTGGTTAAGTTCATATATGCAGGGCATCTCTCTGGGTAAAATATGATGTTAATCATCACACAAATGACCCAGAGGGACAAGCGAAAAGAGATAGAGAATTTACCTCTTTCTTCGGTGATAAAGCTCTTAATGCCTTGCAATGGCTATACCCAAGAGTATGAATAATTGGTCAAGGCAACAAATAAAGACAAGGGGAAGCTGCTTATCAAGCCTTGAACTAAAAAATAGTTTTTTATACCTTTATAGCCGGGCTTTTTATCATTCTTATAGCAGTTGGTTAGGCATGTGAATGCACTTCAATTTGAAAGCTAAAACTTGGTTAGTTTTTGTAGTTTCTGTGGGTTATTAACCAGCTGCTCGAATTCTGCTGGTGATTCACTTTCAAAGTGAACTTTTACGAATTCTTGGTAGTCATCATCTGGTTGGGTTTTTACTTCTATCCTGAATAGAAAGAGTACTCCCGCCGAACTAGGCGGGTGGTGAATTTCGTTCAGCTCGTTAGGGCTGATCTTGGTTTCTGATATATTCGGTTATAACTTCTAGTGGCGCACCTCCACAACTACCAGCAAAGTACGACCTTGACCACAAAACCGGCTTTCGATACGCACCTGCGATATCACAAAACTCCTGCCTTAACCGTCTGGATGAAACAGCTTTCAGGCTGTTTATCAGTTTCGCAATAGCTGGCGTGTTGGGCGAGAACTCAACTAAAAGATGAACGTGATCGGCTTCCCCATTGCAATCTGTTAACTCTGCTTCAAAGTTTCCGCATATCTCAGAAAATATTTCTCTCAATCTAGCTAGGTGCAACTCGCCAAGCACTTTCTTTCTGTACTTTGTCACAAAAACAATGTGGCAGTGCAAAGTATAAGCACTGTGTCGGCCTTTCTTTATTTCCTGCATACTAATACTTGATATTCCATTTTATACCCTGTAATTTAAGTACAAAAGACTAACACACTGATTACATAAATGAAGATTCTCAAAGCATATAAATTCAGACTGGAGGCGACACCAGAGCAGCATGTGAGACTCATGCAGCTTTGCGGCACAGCTCGCTTTGTCTGGAATAAAGCATTGAGCATCTGCAATGAAAAGTGGGAGTCTGGTGAAAAAATCCCGTCCTCATACACAATGGCTAAGTGGCTGCCAGTCTGGAAGAAAGACGAAGAAACCAGCTTTCTTGCTCAGGGTAATGCGGTTGCTTTGCAGCAAAAACTAATGGATTTGGGCGGTGCATGGAAAAAACACTTTGATGATCTGGCAAAGCTCAAAGCTGGAAAAATCAAAGAGGTTAAGTTTGAAAAGCCATGTTTCAAGCAGCGCAACAAAGATCACCATAATTCAATTCGCATCATGCAGTTTTCAAAGTACTGCAAGGTCGAAAATCGCAGAGTAAAACTGCCAAGCAAGTTAGGTTGGGTGAAATTCCGCAAGTCTCGCAACATAGAAGGCGAGATAAAGAATTGCACCATTACCCGTAAATCAGGCCATTGGTTTATCAGCTTTCAAACCGAGCAAGAATTACCCACTCCGGTTCACCCTTCTGAAAAAGCGGTTGGTCTGGATATGGGCGTTGCCAAGTTTGTCACGCTGTCCAGTGGTGAGCAGTACAAACCGCTTAATGCTTTCAGGAAACATGAGAAGCAGCTTGCCAGAGAACAAAGAAAACTCTCCCGCAAAGTAAAATTCTCTGAAAACTGGAAGAGGCAAAAGCAGCGTATTAGCCGCACTCACAGCAAAATAGCCAGTTGTCGGGCTGATTACCTTCACAAAACCTCAACCGAAATCAGCAAAAATCACGCAATGATAGTGATTGAGAATCTGAAGGTATCCAATATGTCGAAGTCTGCAAAAGGCACTGCTGAGAAACACGGTAAAAACGTGAAGGCTAAGTCTGGACTTAACAAATCCATTCTCGATCAGGGATGGTATGAGTTCAGGCGGCAGCTTGAGTATAAGCAGGGCTGGCTAAGTGGTGAAGTAGTTGCTGTTAATCCGGCATACACTAGCCAAACCTGTAGTGCTTGTGGTCATACTGACAAAGCAAGCAGAAAGACTCAGGCAAAATTCGAGTGTGTAGCTTGTGGTCATTCTGAGAATGCAGATATTCAGGCTGCAAAAAATATACTAGCGTTGGGACACAGCGTTTTAGCCTGTGGAGGGTTCGTTAGAACCTTTGAAGAAGCAGGAACTTCAGCGAAATCGTGAGAAAGTAGCTGCCTAGTAATAGGAATCCTCCAGCGAAATTAGCTGGAGGAGGATGTCAAAAGGGTGTAGCGCATGCTATCTAAATCTCTTTCGTTCGCACTCTTCGGAAGTATGCAAATTTTCAGGAAACGGTAACCTTTCTGGTATACAAAGGTTGGGCCGGTGTCGTTGCGGTAAGATTGGTCTTCAAAATTGTCGGGGATTATTATGTCGAGTGGGTAGTTTTTGCCGAACTCTTTTTGGTATGGTTTCATGTGGTTCACCCTTAAAAATTTCCCCAGAGTATACCGCTAGAGTGCTGTGAAAGGATGCTAGATCTTAAGAGTTTTAGCATTGGTTTCGGATCACAGTAGTATCGAGCCCATCAATAATTGAAGAAAAATAACAAATAAAAGCGATATATAGCAGTCTATAAAGACTCCAGTCTGTATTCTGATAACAGAATTTTGAGGCTCCTTAATAACGATGGGTGTGCAGATGAAAAAGGGTCGAAAATCCCCCCTAAAGTGGAACCCTCTCAGAAATCCGGGGCAGTCTCTGGATGAAAGGATTAATGATCTTACCTTTGGTGATGGTTTGAACTATGCAGTACTAGCTGTTTTTTCAGTTGTGATAGCATGCCTTGAGTGGCATCGCTGGTATTTCGGCCTGCCTCATATGCCAAAAATTTATACCGCTATAGCTTTGATTGTTGTTATTTATAGTGGTTGTAAAATAGCCAAGCTTAAAAAGTTAGTTGAACACCTGAGGTTAGGCCGTGATGGTGAAGTAGTGGTTGGTCAGAAGCTCAATAACCTTAAGGATAGTCGCTGCCGGGTTTTTCATGACCTATTGTGTGACCAGTTCAATATTGATCATGTGATAGTCAGTGAAAAAGGTATTTTCACCATAGAAACCAAGACCTATTCGAAGCCTGAAAAGGGTAGTTCAGAGATTATCATACAAGGTGAAAGGGTCATTGTTGACGGTTATCCATCAGACAAAATTTCGGTTCAGGCAAAGGCTGAAGCTAACTGGCTCCAAAAAATGATTTTTGAAGCTACCGAGCAGCGGATAAAAGTTCACCCAGTGGTACTTTTCCCCGGTTGGTATGTGGACTCTACTCAGGCTACACCTGATATCTGGTTCCTTAACCCTGACCAGTTGGAAGCTATTTTAAGGAAGCAGCCACAAATGCTGACTCATGATGAGGTGGTTAGGCTTACCTACTGTATCTCACAGCATATCCGTACAAAATCGAATCGTTGCTTTGGGGCACTGGGTAATAGAAGTGTCTAAAGCGTCCCAAATACAACGATAGTTCTACTTGCGCCCATACGCACATAATCTCCCCTCCATCCTCTATACATCCCCCCTTCATTTATATATTATTCACGCCGTTGATCTGGAGCGCCGCTTCAGGGCGACCGATGCAAGAAGTTGATGGATTCGAGGTGTCCAAAAAGTGTCCACGAAATAGGTCAATAACGATTTTTATTGGCAAAAATGGACAGTTTGAAGTAGTGTTGTTGCTCCTAACACATTGATTCGCAAGAATTTCGCGGATGAGGCAAAGGTTTCGAATCCCTCCCTCACCGCCACTATCAAAAGTTATACAATGCGCTCGTAGCTCAGCTGGATAGAGTACCTGGCTACGAACCAGGCGGTCGGAGGTTCGAATCCTCCCGAGCGCGCCATTTCAGAAAGCCCGTAATTTACGGGCTTTTTGTCGTTTAGGGTATTTTATTGTAACTATTCAGCCTCCTCAGATTAATCTGGATTTTTCGCGAATTTATGTCATTTTGATATAAACCCTTTTCCAGAAGTTTTCATGACTCAGTTTACTCCCGAAACACAGGCCATTATCTTGCTTCTCGCTGCTGTAGGTGAGCTGGAGTCGAAGGTTTTGAGTCTTGAGGATGAAAACAAGGAGCTTGCTGATAAGCTCAAGATGAATAGTCGTAATAGCAGCAAGCCACCGTCTACAGATGGTTACAATAAGCCCTCATCATCCAAAAACTCAAATGCTGACAGTGAGAATGAGGAAAATCCTGAGTGTGATAGAGAAGATTACAAACCCAATCCCAAAAGCCTGAGGCAAAAGTCAAATAACAGGCCCGGTGGTCAACACGGTCATAAAGGCTCTACGCTGGAGCAAACTGAGGAACCAGACCATATCCGGCATCACTCGGTTAAAAACTGCGTACTTTGCCATCAGTCGCTTCTTTCTATCAAAGTAACCGACGTTGTTGAACGTCAGGTATTTGATCCAGGACGTTTTGGCCGTTTCGAAGTAACGGCGCATGTGGCTGAAGTCAAAGAATGCCCATGCGGACATGCTAATCAAGCATGCTTTCCTAAGGGTGTTGACTCGTATGTGCAGTATGGTCCGGTCACTCAAGCACTGGCTGTTTATCTGTATCAATACCAGTTAATGCCGTACAAGCGCATTTCACAATTCTTTTTCGATATTTTTGGTCTTGAAGTTAGTCCCGGTTCAATCTGTACTTTTCAGGCAAATGCCTACGACCGTCTGGCTAGCACAGAGGCAGCAATTGCTAACGCCTTAAAAAAAGTGCCAGTTGCAGGTGCTGACGAAACAGGCATGAGAGTGAAGGGCTCTTTATGGTGGCTGCATGTCGTTCGTTCCGAGGAGTGGACATACTACCACCTTGACCCCAGTAAAGGTCATGAAGCTATTGAGGCAATGGGAGTGTTACTGGTATTTGCCGGTATACTTGTGCATGACCATTATAAAGTCTACTTTCGCTACGCAGCCATCCATGTGCTCTGTAACGCCCATCACTTAAGGGAGTTGCAGGGGGTTGTTGACAGAGATTGCAATTATCTTGCAGCCCGGCTTCAACGCTTGTTAAGGCTGGCTTGCCATCTTAGGAAAGGGTTCAAAAAGCTTGGCATGAAGGCTATGCCGGAAATTATCCGCAAGCGTATCGACTCGCTTTTCGAGCGTACTGCTAAAAAAGCACAGCTCGAAGAAGCCGAGTACATGGAGCGACGACGTCAACCAGGGCAATTGCATCAATCTGACGACCTGAGAGAGACTGCTCTGTAAATTACCAGAGTAGTCAATTTGCATGGAAGCCGTACAGTATCAACCTTTGTCGCAGTTTTTGGCTAAAGTACCTGATCCCCGTCGGCCAGGTATGTGTGACCATAACCTGCTTGATATTCTTATTATTGCCGTATGTGCTGTTATATGTGGAGCTGATGAGTGGCAAGACATTGAGGACTTTGGTCGCTGTAAAGAAGACTGGTTCAAAACATTTCTAGAGCTACCCGCCGGCATACCCTCTAAATACACCTTTCGCAGGGTCTTCTGCTTGCTTGACCCCGTAGCTTTTGAAACCTGTTTTACTGGCTGGATCAAGCAAACACTGACTGAAATATCAGGCAGCCAACACCTTGCGATTGATGGAAAGGTCATTAAGGGCTCCAGAGCAAAAGGCAAAAAACCAGTGCTTCTAGTCAGTGCCTGGAGTGTTAAGCTTGGCTTGGTGCTTGGGCAAGAGCGTGTCGACCAAAAGTCCAATGAAATTACAGCAATACCTAAACTGCTCAAAGCTCTGGAGCTGAAAGGCTGCCTTGTCACACTGGATGCTATGGGCTGCCAGAAGAAAGTAGCAAAGCAGTGCGTTGAACAGGGTGCAGATTACATTCTTGCAGTCAAAGGCAATCAGAAAAAGCTCTATAAAGGCATAGAGGCTTTGTTTACCGCAGCAGAACACCAGCCAGAGCTGCATGATTATATGCAGTCTCGTGAAAAAGGCCACGGTCGTGTAGAAACCCGCTGTTGTTGGGTGATAAGCGATCTTTCTAACTTGGAAACGGCAAAAGACTGGCCGGGACTAAAGCAAGTAGCTGTCGTACAAAGTGACAGGCAAATCAATGGTAAAGTAACTACTGCGCTGCGTTTTTATATCATGAGCCGTTCAATGGCAGCGAAGGATATGCTGGAAATCAGTCGAAACCACTGGTCTGTGGAGAATAATCTACACTGGGTGCTTGATGTTGCATTTTCAGAGGATGCTTGTCAGATCAAAACAGGCAATGGGGCAGAGAACTTCTCTATCCTGAGGCGGATAGCACTGAACGCTATCAAGGCCAACAAGGGCGATCGCAGTATCAAGAGCCACAGAAAACTAGCAGGTTGGGATCATAAACACCTAACAAAGTTACTTTGCTCTATCGTTTTGGATTGATGCAATTGCCCTGCGACGTCAACGCCTTGGAGAGGATAAAGTCAGAAACACCAAAGCCTTTAACCTCTTCAAGCGACTGGTGGAGTTTAAAGAAGAAACCTTGAGATTCATGACTGATTTTGACATCCCCTTCGATAATAACGGCAGTGAGCAGGATGTTCGCAACGGCAAGGTAAAGCAGAAAATATCTGGCTGTTTCAGAAGTGAAAAAGGGGCTAAATGGTACTGCCGGATACGGAGTTATGTTTCATCGGCGAGAAAGCAGGGTGAGAATGTTTTCGAAGCCCTGCTTATAGCTATGAAGAATTACGACAACCTTCCTTTACTGGGTGCTGAATAGTTACATTTTATTTTCTTACCTGGCTTACTATTAATACTATTTCTCAATAGTCGTAATAACTGTTTTTATATTATCTCGCAGTAAGTGTTTAGAATTCTTCTCGATCTGCTTCATTGAGAGTTTCTGGCTATTATGTTTTGTAGTTGTAGCCATTTTTTTTCTCTCATATTTATCTTGAAGCTATGTTTCATTTTTTTGGGTATAGTTCTCAGTTCAATGATAGTAGTTGGTTCAGGCAAAAGCGATACAGATTTGATCGACTGGGTAAACGATATTTTAGTTATGCTCTGATAGTTTTTTATTTGAGCTTAGTAGCCCTAAATGGGCATTCTAAAATTGGTTGTGATTTATCCAGTGTCGCTTTTTTTTATGGCCACTCAGTTCCGGTAGAGGAGCTTTCTTTATATGACAGCGCTGTTGTTGAGCCTTCTCATATTAGTCCAGAGCAGCTAAAGCTGCTTAGAAATAATAAAACGACGGTCTTTTCGTATTTAAGTCTGGGGGAAGTGAACGCTGAATTATGGCAGAGCTATAAACTGCCATCTAGTTTGATACTAGGTAAAAATAGAGGCTGGAATAGCTATATTATCGATCAGACGCGTTGTGAGTGGCGACAGCATATTCTTAAAAATCTGATTCCTGCGCTAGTGAGCGCAGGTTTTGATGGTTTATTTCTGGATACGCTTGATAGTTATTTATTGTCATCCCACATTTCTGAGTATAAAAAAGCACAAAGAGATGCTTTGGTTCAGTTAATAAAAGAGATTAAGCAGCAAAACCCTCAATTAAAACTATTTATGAATCGAGGTTTTGAATTATTCCCAGATATTGTTGCCGAGACAGATATTCTTGCCGCTGAGTCGCTTTATCGCAGTTTTGATCCTGTAAAAAGATCCTACCTAGAGAGTTCGCCTGGCAATCAACGTTGGTTGCTAAAAAAGTTGCAAGAAATTAAAGCATACGGTATTCCGGTAGTTGTAATTGATTACCTGCCATCTTACAACCTGAGGAAAGCCGATAAACTGGCTAAACGTATCGCAGATAAGGGGTTTATACCTTGGGTAACAACACCTGCATTGAATACACTTGGTTGTGGATTGATCACTTCTGAGCCAAGAAAAGTGCTGATGCTATACAATGGTGAGGGGTTACTTGCTAAAAATGACATTCATATTCTTGCTGGATTTATTGCTGAATACATTGGACTGAATCCTGTCTATATAAATATTGATCAGAGTCTGCCTAACTACCCTTTGGCTGGCCGTTATGCTGGAATGATTTGTTGGTTAAGCGCTGAGCCATCTGAGCCTGGGTTATTTCAGCAGTGGCTTGCAGAGCGACTAAATGAAAATATCCCCATTTTATTTATGGGGAGTTTGCCAGTGACTGACCCAGGTTTGTTAAAAAAAATGGGGTTGAGTAGAGTTGGGGCCAGATTTCAGAAACCGCTGGTGATTACACAGCAGAGCGAGTATATGGGGAAATTTGAGGCACCGCTGAAGCCTCGTATTCGTGGTTTGTCAGGATTTAATAATCTGAGCAGTCAAAATATTCCCTGGTTAACCCTCAAAGATCAAAAGGGAGAGTATGCAACACCTGTATTAGTTGCTGATTGGGGAGGGATGGCCTTATATCCTTATATTTTGAACGATAATGGGACAGGTTATCGGGAGTGGCTATTTGATCCATTTGCTCTGTTCAGTCAAGCTTTGAAACTAAAATCTTTCCCTGTACCTGATACTACTACTGAAAATGGTCGGCGCATACTTACATCTCATGTCGATGGTGATGGGTTTGCCAGCATTGCCGAACTGCCTGGTACTCCATACAGTGGAACAATCATACAAAAAGAAATATTTGAGCGTTATCCAATACCGCATACGGTTTCTGTCATAGAAGGAGAAACGGGAGCTGAGGGGCTCTATCCCTGGCTGTCGAGCACTCTTGAACCTATAGCTCGAGAAATATTTAATTTGCCTAATGTAGAACTCGCTACTCATTCTTATAGTCATCCTTTTTTTTGGCAGCCAGACAAAATGAAACTTAATGAGAAAGAAACGTTAT
>CBDCZK010000021.1:0-305000 GCA_965224475.1 Endozoicomonadaceae bacterium
GCACGTTATGGTGGGCACTCTAGGGAGACTGCCGGTGACAAACCGGAGGAAGGTGGGGACGACGTCAAGTCATCATGGCCCTTACGACCAGGGCTACACACGTGCTACAATGGTGCATACAGACGGTTGCGAAGCTGTGAAGTGGAGCTAATCTGAGAAAGTGCATCGTAGTCCGGATTGGAGTCTGCAACTCGACTCCATGAAGTCGGAATCGCTAGTAATCGTGAATCAGAATGTCACGGTGAATACGTTCCCGGGCCTTGTACACACCGCCCGTCACACCATGGGAGTGGGTTGCTCCAGAAGTGGCTAGTCTAACCTTCGGGAGGACGGTCACCACGGAGTGATTCATGACTGGGGTGAAGTCGTAACAAGGTAGCCCTAGGGGAACCTGGGGCTGGATCACCTCCTTAAACGAAGACTGACCTCTGCAAGCGTTCACACGAATTATCTGATCTTGTTAAGCATCTCTTTCCGAGAATGTTCTTTAACAGTGTGTTTGATGAATCGGTTATCGATTATCTGAATTGGGTCTGTAGCTCAGGTGGTTAGAGCGCACCCCTGATAAGGGTGAGGTCGGAGGTTCAAAGTCCTCCCAGACCCACCAAATTTTGCACTGCTCTTCGTTGAAGGCTTGCTCATTTACTTTAGTAAACTTCGCAATTCTTCGCCTGGATCAGCACAAAATTCTGGTGAAAAAGATAATGATCGGTTTTCGATGGGGCCATAGCTCAGCTGGGAGAGCGCCTGCTTTGCACGCAGGAGGTCGGCGGTTCGAAATCCCGCCTGGCTCCACCACTTTCTTTCTTGAAAGTGACTTAAAGAGACCTATTCATCAAGCATACTTGCTTCATTTTTCCCTTTTGAAAAATGTTTGTTCTTTAACAATGTGGAATCCAAATTTAAGCTGAATTGAATTATTCATCTGATTGATTATTTATAATTGATTGGTCGTTTTAATAAATTCTTGCTGAGGAACACTCTCAAGTGTATGGCGGTCTACAGATAATTGATTGTTTGATTAATTATTGGATAGACACAATCGTTAAGGTAGTTATTTATCTATAGCTTCTTTGCATCTAATTCATTAGATCGCTTTGGGTTATATGGTCAAGTGACTAAGCGTGCACGGTGGATGCCTTGGCAGTCAGAGGCGATGAAGGACGTGGTAATCTGCGATAAGTCTTGGGAAGCCGATAAACAGGCTCTGATCCAGGAATTTCCGAATGGGGAAACCCACTCACATAAGTGAGTATCCTTTCACTGAATTCATAGGTGATCGGAAGCGAACCCGGGGAACTGAAACATCTAAGTACCCGGAGGAAAAGAAATCAATTGAGATTCCCCTAGTAGCGGCGAGCGAACGGGGATTAGCCCTTAAGCTTGGATTGGTTTAGCAGAACGCTCTGGAAAGTGCGGCAATAAAGGGTGATAGCCCCGTATGCGAAAGGCCATTCTAAGTGAAATCGAGTAGGACGGGACACGTGAAATCTTGTCTGAACATGGGGGGACCATCCTCCAAGGCTAAATACTCCTGACTGACCGATAGTGAACCAGTACCGTGAGGGAAAGGCGAAAAGAACCCCGTTGAGGGGAGTGAAATAGATCCTGAAACCGTGTACGTACAAGCAGTGGGAGCAGACTTGTTCTGTGACTGCGTACCTTTTGTATAATGGGTCAGCGACTTACATTCTGTGGCAAGGTTAACCGCATAGGGTAGCCGTAGGGAAACCGAGTCTTAATAGGGCGAACAGAGTCGCAGGGTGTAGACCCGAAACCGGGCGATCTAGCCATGAGCAGGTTGAAGATCAGGTAACACTGATTGGAGGACCGAACCCACCGTCGTTGAAAAGCCGGGGGATGACTTGTGGCTAGGAGTGAAAGGCTAATCAAGCCCGGAGATAGCTGGTTCTCCTCGAAAGCTATTTAGGTAGCGCCTCTTGTCTCACCATCGGGGGTAGAGCACTGTTTGGGCTAGGGGGTCATCCCGACTTACCAACCCCATGCAAACTCCGAATACCGATGAGTGCAATCAAGGGAGACACACGGCGGGTGCTAACGTCCGTCGTGGAAAGGGAAACAACCCAGACCGTCAGCTAAGGTCCCAAAGTAACAGTTAAGTGGGAAACGATGTGAGAAGGCCCAGACAGCCAGGAGGTTGGCTTAGAAGCAGCCACCCTTTAAAGAAAGCGTAATAGCTCACTGGTCGAGTCGGCTCGCGCGGAAGATGTAACGGGGCTCAAACTGTTCACCGAAGCTACGGGTTCAGCACTTTGTGCTGAGCGGTAGAGGAGCGTCCTGTAAGCCGTTGAAGGTCAAGCCGGGAGGCAGGCTGGAGGTATCAGGAGTGCGAATGCTGACATGAGTAACGATAAAGGGGGTGAGAGGCCCCCTCGCCGGAAGACCAAGGGTTCCTGCGCAACGCTAATCGGCGCAGGGTGAGTCGGCCCCTAAGGTGAGGTCGAAAGACGTAATCGATGGGAAACGGGTTAATATTCCCGTACCCCTGTTGACTGCGATGGAGTGACGGAGAAGGCTAGGCCAGCAAGGCGATGGTTGTCCTTGTTTAAGGTCGTAGGCTGAGGGTTCAGGCAAATCCGGACCCTCAAAGCCGAGAACCGATGACGACTGATCTTTCAGATCGGGAAGTGGTCGATGCCATGCTTCCAGGAAAAACTTCTAAGCTTCAGGTCAACAGGGACCGTACCCCAAACCGACACAGGTGGTCAGGTAGAGAATACCAAGGCGCTTGAGAGAACTCGGGTGAAGGAACTAGGCAAAATGGCACCGTAACTTCGGGAGAAGGTGCGCCGCTGATGGTGATGGAACTTGCTTCCTAAGCTGTCGGCGGTCGAAGATACCAGGTGGCTGCGACTGTTTATTAAAAACACAGCACTGTGCAAACACGAAAGTGGACGTATACGGTGTGACGCCTGCCCGGTGCCGGAAGGTTAATTGATGGGGTTAGCTCACGCGAAGCTCTTGATCGAAGCCCCGGTAAACGGCGGCCGTAACTATAACGGTCCTAAGGTAGCGAAATTCCTTGTCGGGTAAGTTCCGACCTGCACGAATGGCGTAACGATGGCCACGCTGTCTCCACCCGAGACTCAGTGAAATTGAAATCGCTGTTAAGATGCAGTGTATCCGCGGCTAGACGGAAAGACCCCGTGAACCTTTACTATAGCTTCACAGTGGATCTTGATGTTGCTTGTGTAGGATAGGTGGGAGGCTTTGAAGCGTGGACGCCAGTCTGCGTGGAGCCAACCTTGAAATACCACCCTGGCAATATTGAGGTTCTAACCCAGGTCCTTTATCGGGATCGGGGACATTGTGTGGTGGGTAGTTTGACTGGGGCGGTCTCCTCCCAAAGAGTAACGGAGGAGCACGAAGGTGCGCTAAGTACGGTCGGACATCGTACGGTTAGTGTAAAGGCACAAGCGCGCTTGACTGCGAGACGTACATGTCGAGCAGGTACGAAAGTAGGTCTTAGTGATCCGGTGGTTCTGTATGGAAGGGCCATCGCTCAACGGATAAAAGGTACTCCGGGGATAACAGGCTGATACCGCCCAAGAGTTCACATCGACGGCGGTGTTTGGCACCTCGATGTCGGCTCATCACATCCTGGGGCTGAAGCCGGTCCCAAGGGTATGGCTGTTCGCCATTTAAAGTGGTACGCGAGCTGGGTTTAGAACGTCGTGAGACAGTTCGGTCCCTATCTGCCGTGGACGTTGGAAGTTTGAGGAGAGCTGCTCCTAGTACGAGAGGACCGGAGTGGACGAACCACTGGTGTTCGGGTTGTGTCGCCAGACGCATTGCCCGGTAGCTATGTTCGGACGGGATAACCGCTGAAAGCATCTAAGCGGGAAGCCCCCTTCAAGATGAGACTTCCCTGGGCCCTAGAGGCCCCTGAAGAGCCGTTAAAGACTATGACGTTGATAGGCTGGGTGTGTAAGCGTTGTGAGGCGTTGAGCTAACCAGTACTAATGACTCGTGCGGCTTGACCATATAACGCCAAAGCGATTTACTGACAATGTTCCAGACATTGTTCAGCACTTCCTCCATCCCTGGAGGTCGTAGCCATACGCAAAGTAGAGTGTAAAGCAAGAAGCAAGCTTAAAACCGGATTCCAGGCAGAAGAGACATCTTCTGTAACAGTTTCGCCTGGCGACCATAGAATGTTGGAACCACCTGATCCCATCCCGAACTCAGCAGTGAAACGACGTATCGCCGATGGTAGTGTGGGGTTTCCCCATGTGAGAGTAGGTCATCGCCAGGCATTAATTAGAAAGCCCTGATAGCTAACGCTGTCAGGGTTTTTGTTATATCTCATAGATAACCAGACAGTCCTAGTAGAATAGTTATAATTACAATTAGAAGTACGCCTATGGTGCTTATATATTTTCCTATTTTGATAAAGTCCTGACTAAGAATCAGGCCAGTAGCATGAGCTAGCGCATTGGGTGGCGTACTAATTGGCAGGGACATTCCCATAGAGGCTGATAAGGCAACGCATACAACAAGCAAGCCGAGGCCTCCATAAGCTTCAAGGCTTGTCATTGCAGTTGCAATGGATACGACAATGGGCATAAGCAGATTTGCAGTTGCCGTATTTGACATAAATGTTGCCATGACCATTGCGATATAGGATAGAGAAAGAAGTACGGTTAGAGGGGACATCGTTTCAAAAGGAATGGTTTGAACAATCGCCTGAGCAAGGCCGCTTTGCTCCAGTGCATATCCCATTGCTATGCCGCCAGCAATTAGCCAAAGTACATCCCAGTTGAGTTGTTTAATATCTTCAGTGTTTATAATGCCTGTTAGAGTAAAAACTACGATTGGTATAAGTGCGACGCTGTATGAGTTGATGCCATGTAAGTTGGAGGTGATCCAAAGTAATACTGTAGTTGCGACTGTTATATAGACCAACCAAGCTTTGGTACTTTGTTCAAACTTACAGTCTATTTCAAGTAAAACACTCTTAATATCTGTTGGATAAATCTTGCGGATTAAATACCAGGCAATAAAAACGAGTAAAATGGCCAATGGCATTCCCATAAGCATCCAGCCACCGAAGCTGATGGAGTCTTCTCCTGTTAAGTAGCGAAAAGCGATAGCATTTGGAGGGGTGCCAATGGGAGTGCCTATACCACCAATATTTGCTGCGATAGGTACGGCAATAATCATACCTTTGGTTCCAATACTATGACTATCCATATTACTGAGTAGAGGTGTCAACAGTGTTAGCATCATGGCTGTTGTAGCAGTGTTGCTCATAAACATTGAGAAAATAGCTGTAATACCCATTAGTCCGAGCATAAGTCTTGAATAGTCTGAGCCAATGGGTTTTAAAAGAATCCTTGCCAAGTTTATGTCGAGTTTGTACTTGGTAGCTGCAATTGCAATAAAAAAACCGCCCAAGAATAAAACGACAACAGGTGCTGCTAATGTGCTAAAAATTGCTTGATAATCGAGAATAAGGTTATCCTCAAGACCATCTCTCAGAAAGAAAGGGGCGCTATCAGAGGCTATGAGTGTTAATAGCCCGATAATGAGTAAAGATGTTGTGTATGAAGGAACTAATTCAGTAACCCAGAGTATTGTTGCCAGAAGAAATATAGCAAGAACCCGGTGTCCAGTTACAGATATACCCTCAATAGGGATAATCTGGCTAGGAATAGAAAGTAAAAGCAGGAAAAATACTGCAATTGTTGCTAGCTTATAGTAACGCACCATACAGTTAACCTATTTTTTAATCATTATTTCTGTCCCGGATGATGTCTGAGTCTTCTTGAAGCTGCATTGTATTAGGTCAATAAAGGTAACTCGTGCATGCTTGTTATTGTTGGGGGGGCTAATATTTTGATAGAAAGAGGGAAGGAATTATGAAGTGTGAAAGTAATGTTATTGGCTTATTTTCACTGATTATTTCTTTTTTATTGATTTCAGGGTGCTCAGACACAGGCCAGAAAAATAAGAATTATCTTTCTGAAAAAGAAAAGGAAGATAGAAAGAGGGAAGGTTATTAATTCTTTTGAAATATACCAGTTTTCTAACCCAAAACATCATGATGTACTTTGTCAGCCAACAAAGCCTATAAGGAAATTGCCATCAAAGGAAGTTGATAGTTTTATTTTAGTTATGATTAAGGCTATGAAAGAAAATCAAGGAGTAGGTATTTCCGCAAATCAGTTAGGTAAACCATGGCAGCTGTTTGTCATTAATCCTTTTCTTTATCCAAAGCCCGGCAATAATATAGTGCCATATAAAGTATATATTAACCCTGTTATTGAAAAAAACTCTGAAGAAAGGGTTTGCTTCTGGCATGGTTGTTTGAGTGCTAAAGCTGATAAAATGGGAAAGGTTGCTACCTGGAAAAACATAACTATATCAGCCTTTGATCAGAAAGGTCAGCGCTTTTCTGAGGAGCTAACAGGCATTGAAGCAATTATTGTACAGCATGAATTTCGTCATATTCTTGGTGGTAGCTATCAGGATCATGCTTATGATTTTGAGGATGAGCTGACATTAGCTAGGAAAATGCTTCAAGGGCATGAAAGAATGTTTGAGTTATGCGATTTAGAAAAACCTCTTCTTCTCTCAGATTATAGAGTCGGACAGACGGTGACGGACTATCTTATGATGAAAAATGAGGGTAATGAGTTAAAAGAGAAAAGTTTTTTGTATTTACTGAATGATTGGATTTACTCTGTTCATATTTTTGTGTCCAAGTTAATATGCACTATGTTTAACTGCTTGAATTAAGGCCTGAAATATTTATTATTAATCAGGCCTGATAGAGTAGTAGTTCAATTATTTTATT
Organism: Endozoicomonadaceae bacterium; assembly: GCA_965224475.1. Lineage (GTDB taxonomy): Bacteria > Pseudomonadota > Gammaproteobacteria > Pseudomonadales > Endozoicomonadaceae > Endonucleibacter. The sequence goes on from CBDCZK010000021.1 coordinate 6,821, forward strand.
AAGCTAATGTAATGTCTTATTGTTTTTTTCTGCTTCTATTGAGTCGAGTAAGGAATTTATCAAGTCCCGGATGATTTGTGTATCTTTATTAAGTTCATAAAATTTGATGATGCCAACGAGTATATGGGCAGCTGGGTAGCATTGAAGATGGTTTTTTAAATCAGCTGGTTGCATCATTTTAGCTGATTGATCTAAGAAGTTATTTGCGCCGTGTGTTAATCCTGAAAGGGCCGATTTAATGAGGATATCAATGCAGACACTGTCAGGTTGGATACTGCATTCTTTTAGCAGGTGTGTCAGGTATTCTTGTGAGTAGTTTGACATTGTGCACTGCTCCGGCTTTATGATTTTTTATAGATTAAATGAATGGCCTTTTTTATCCTATTCGTATATACCCTTTAGGTAATAGCTTTATGCGAGGTTATTAGGTATTAGTTACGAGATTTTATTGGACTTGTTTTTTGATTTTGAAATTTTTTAGATGGCTGATTTAATAATAAAATTGTTAGCATATTGCATACCAGTTTTTTTTAATGGCTGGCACCATTTTTATTTAATTTTCAGTTGTATTTTTCCAATATAAATAGTTGGTTTTATAGTTATAATGACCACATGTATAAGTAGAAGTATAAGAAGTGGGATGATGGGATGTATAAGTTTAGAAAGTGGATTTTGGTTCAACTGGCTTTTTTAATCTTTGCCAGTCTATATATTCCTCAGCCAATATTACCTTATTTGTCAAATTACTTTCAGGTAGATCCAGTAGTTGCTTCTCAGCTTGTTACAAGAGTCATGTTGCTACTGTGTATGGGTGCTTTTCTCAGTGGTTTCCTTTTAAAGTATTTATCACCGCGATTAGTTTTAGTTGCTGGTACATTGGCTTTAGCAGTAGGTGAATACCTCATGGCGTATTCCACCAGTATTAATGAGGCTCTTTTTATCAAAACGGCAGAAGGGTTGATTTACGCAATAATGCTGCCAGCATTGATGACTGCTTTGGCGGAGTCTTCAGGATCCAAGGGAACGGCTGTTGCCTATTATGTAACGGCTTCTGTGGTTGGCTCACTTTTTGGCCGGGGATTGAGCGGTATTCTCATTGCCAGTGGTTTTCATATGTTGCCCTGGATTCTCCTATCGAGTGCTTTACTGTTGACTGTTCCCGGACTACTGCTTTGTCTCCAGGATGACCTAAATAAACAGCATCAACCAGAAACAATGACTGGAGGTCTAAAAAGCCTGCTGAAGCGCAGTGATATTTTAGGTAGTTATATTTTGATTTTTATTGGTACTACAGTCTTTGTCTCAGTGCTTAACTACCTTCCCTTTCATATTCGTGACTCTCTTCCTGGCGTGCCGGATTCAGCCATTGCTTTTCTGTATTCTGGTTACGCCGTTGGCATCGTTACATCAGTCCTATCTACAAAAATAAAATTGATTTTAAAGAATGACTCGAGAGTTTTTATTACTGGGCTTTTGGGGATGGCTGGGGGTATTTTATTACTACTAAATAGTAGTTATTGGCTTATTTTTATTGGGGTAGCCTGTTTGTGTGGCAGTATTTTTGTGCTTCATAGTGGGTTATCAACCTACCTTAATCAACAGTTACCGGATTATAGAAGCCTTATTAATGGCATTTATCTTACTGTTTATTATTTGGGAGGGGCATTAAGCAGTACATTCCCTGGTACGGTGTTTATGCAGTTTGGTTGGGGGGCTCTGCTAGCTTTGCTTCTATTGATGTTGGTAAGTGGCTTTTTTGTGGCTCTATTTCTGTATAAAGGGTAATTGTGAAGAGCTTTTGCTAAGGATAAGCAGACTTCTCTCTCAGATGCTTTTCGTTATCAAGCTGTTTATCCCTTGCACAGGGTATGCTGCTGCTGTGCTTATTTAAATGTGGAAAGGAAGGTTATAGCGGTGACAGAGAATGTTTGATTTGTATTGGGAGTCTGGCTGAAAAGCTGGCATCGAGTTTGCCGTGTTGAGGCTGTTTATGAAACAATGCCAAGCAAGACATATTTTAAGGTAGCCGTTTGTGTGATTGATTCAGATGGATTCAGACCCAATGTGGGCATTATCCTGGCAAATCACCTCGGACAGGTTTTATGGGCTCGGCGAATCAGACAAGATGCCTGGCAGTTTCCTCAAGGCGGAATAAATGATGGTGAAACGCCAGAACAGGCTATGTACAGGGAGTTGTATGAGGAGGTAGGTCTCCAGCCTGATGATGTGGATATTCTGGCGTGTACCCGTGGCTGGTTACGTTATCGCCTGCCCAGGCGCTTGATTCGTAGGGATCAGCAGCCATTGTGTATTGGCCAGAAGCAGAAATGGTTTCTGCTAAACCTGTTGAGTAGTGATGACTGTATACGTGTAGACCATACCAGTTCTCCGGAATTTGATGGATGGCGCTGGGTTAGCTATTGGTATCCGCTGGGACAGGTTGTCTCTTTTAAAAGGGAGGTATACCGAAGAGCATTAAGGGAGCTGGTGCCCAGGATCGGCCAGTTGCAGTCCCATGATTGCTAACAACCTGTTTTATATCTCTTTGGTGAAAATAAAAGTTGAAACCCATTGTGTCAGAAAATCAGTTCTGATATCGATGCAGGAGCTATTCTGTGGAGGTTACAATGTAGCTAGGATTTAGGCTTGGTGTATCAGTTTATTTGCTTTCTTTCCCTGCTGTCATATCTATGGGGTAAACGCAGGCATTAGTGGATACAGCATTATGTTGAATACCCTGCGCACAATCGTTCAGGAAGTCAGCTCTGCTAAAGATCTTAAATCGGCACTGCGGACTATTGTTCAGCGGGTACGTAATGCTATGCAGACTGAAGTATGTTCTATATACCTTTATGATGAGGAAAGCTCACGATACACTCTCATGGCCACTGAAGGCTTAAATCCTGCTGCTGTTGGTCAAGCTACTTTGTCCTATTCAGAGGGGCTGGTTGGTCAGGTTGGTTTAAGAGAAGAACCTATCAATCTGGAAGATGCAGCTTCTCATCCCAAATATTTTTATCTTCAAGAAACCGGAGAGGAGCGCTATCGTTCTTTTCTGGGAGTCCCTATTATCCATCATCGCAAAACCCTTGGGGTTATGGTTGTTCAGCAGTCAAATCAACGACGTTTTGATGAGCATGAAGAAGCTTTTTTAATCACCATGTCTGCGCAACTTGCTGGTGTTATTGCCCATGCAGAAGCGACAGGCTCTCTCAATGTTGCTGTGGCTAGCAAAAATAAAACAGCTCGCTTTCAAGGAACTCCTGGAGCAAGTGGAGTTGCTATTGGTAAGGCTGTTGTGATTGTTCCACCTGCGGATTTAGGTTCAGTACCTGATTTAAGTTGTAAGAATATAGAAAAGGAACTCGAGTTTCTGGATAAGGCTCTGATTGCAGTCCGTACAGATATGAAAGACACGGCGGATAAGCTGTCAAGCCGTTTACCTGCAGAAGAATTAGCATTATTTGATGTTTATTTGCGAATGCTGGATGACCATGCTCTGGCTCTTGAAATCCGTGATCGTGTAGCTCAGGGGAACTGGGCTCAAGGGGCATTAAGAGAGGTTATTGAAGAGCATGTTCGAAAATTCGAGGTCATGGAGGATCCTTATCTAAGAGAGCGAGCGGTTGATGTTAAAGATTTAGGACGACGGGTGCTGTCTTATCTACAGCAAGCAGAGCACTCGGAAATTGAATATCCAGAACAAACCATTCTAATCAGTGAAGAGTTAACTCCAGCCATGCTAGGGGAGGTTCCCAGTGAAAGCTTGGCAGGCCTGGTTTCTTTACAAGGTTCGAGTAATTCACATGTTGCAATTCTTGCTCGTGCTTTAGGTGTACCAACGGTTATGGGGGCTGTTGATCTCCCTTTCCATAAGTTGTCTGGTAATTTATTGATTGTCGATGGAAATCTCGGGCTTGTTTATTCCTCTCCATCAACCGAGCTTTATGAGCACTATCAGGAGGTTGTTGAAGAGGAGCAGGAGTTTGTCGAAGGCCTGGAAGCAGTGAGTGGTCTGCCTTGTATAACTCTGGATAATTACTGTATGCCTTTGTGGGTAAATACAGGTTTAATGACTGATGCAGTTCGTTCTATTGATCGTGGGGCAGAAGGCGTGGGCCTTTATCGTACTGAAGTCCCTTTTATGATTCGTGAACGTTTTCCCAGTGAAACTGAGCAGGAAAAGATATATCGGCATCAGCTTGAAGCATTCTCACCGTTACCCGTGACGATGCGAACCCTGGATGTTGGTGGTGATAAATCGTTGAGTTATTTTCCCATCAAGGAAGATAACCCCTTTTTAGGATGGCGAGGGATTAGGGTAACTTTGGATCACCCTGAGATTTTTCTGGTTCAGGTCAGGGCTATGCTTAAAGCCAGCGTAGGCCTTGATAACTTGAGAATCATGCTGCCAATGATTACCAGCGTTTTTGAAGTAGAAGAAGCGCTGCATCTGATTTATAGAGCACATTCTGAAGTACTGGCAGAGGGCATGAAGGTTCCTATGCCACCAATTGGTGTGATGATTGAGGTTCCAGCTGCAGTTTATCAGGTATCGGACTTGGCATCCCGTGTCGACTTTCTTTCAATTGGTTCTAATGATTTAACCCAGTATCTTCTTGCAGTAGACCGCAATAATCCTAGAGTTGCCGATCTTTATCATTCATTTCATCCCGCTGTACTAAAGGCGTTACAACTTGTTGTTGCAGGTGCCCATAAAGCAGGTAAACCTGTTGGGGTATGTGGGGAAATGGCTGGAGATCCAGCTGGTGCTGTTTTATTGATGGCAATGGGGTTCGATGTACTTTCTATGAGTGCAACAAACCTGCTTAAGGTAAAGTGGGCCTTAAGGCGGTTAACTTTTGAACGTGCACGGGAAATTCTCGCAGATGTTTTGAAGCTTGATAATGCACAGGTTATTCGAAGTGTTCTGGAGCTAACACTTTGTAAGGAGGGGGTTGGTAAAGTCCTCGGAATCAAGAGTCGTCGATTTCAAGCACAATAATAATTTTTTTGTCTATTCTTTTATACATCCATTTCTTGGTGTTATTCATCGCTATACGGATAGCTTTGAGTAATACGTACTATCAAAATACTGATAGTTTTCAGTGACCCTTTATTCTGAATTTGTTTTTTTGGAATTGCTATGTCCGACTACCTCCTGATTGAGTCCAGAGATCCTTTTGAAAGTGGTTGCAGTCATTATCAATCAATGGCTAGAGATATCGTAGTTTCTGGCAGTAAGGTGACGTTATTCCTTGTTGAAAATGGTGTGCTACCTGCTAGGCAATGCCATTTTTCAGCCTCCTTAAATGATATTGCTGCACAAGGGGTTGAAGTTTTAGCTGATGAATTTTCACTAAGAGAACGGGGTATTTCCCCAGAAAATTTAACCGCAGGGGTGTCTATTGCCCCTTTGGAAGTGATCATTGATTTAATGGTTGCTGGAAGAAAGGTGCTTTGGCATTAGTTTTAACATGGATATGAGACATCAATATCAGTGATAGCTACTATGGAGTGTTTTTTCTAAGCGTTAAACGAGCGCGATGAAAATAATATGCCTTTTGGATTTACTGCTTAAGAGGTTTGTATGACAGGCTCTACTACTTTGACCTTTGCTATTATGGATGCCCCATTTGAAAGTGCCCGTACAGCAACTGCATTCAGGCTAATGGATATAGCTGCAAGCCGTGGTTATCAAAAGCCAGCAACGAAGGGTATTTCAACATCAATGTTTTTGCTTATGAGGGCGCTGTTGGTTTACCTTTCTCTAGACAAAAAGCCCATGCGAATGCAGTTCATGGAAGAAGTGTTGAAGATGAGGATCACCCGCTACCTCGCAGATGGGTACAGGCCCTTAGACAGAGTGCTGTTCTTCATGGAGGGACATTGAATTGGGTGAATTGTGGCTTATGTGTTGATGAGCGAGGTATGGAAGAAAGTATTGAAGGTGTAGAAAGAGGTTCTCCAGCTGATTTTTTAAAATTTGCTGAAGAAGCAGATAATACATTGGTTATTCCAACAAGGTAGGGCAGGTTGTGAAAATACTGAATATTATTGAGACTGCCTATCGTGCCACTTTGGAAGAGCAGGATGATACGATTATTTGGCTTAGTCATGCCTTGAAGGGAGCGGGTGGAGAAGTTGATGTCCTCCTCCAGGGCAATGCCGTAAACTATGGTGTTAATGCCCAGGACCCCTCGGGGCTAAGGGTTGGTGCATGTACTCAGACTCAGCCTCCAGATATTGCTGGGGATGTAAAAGGCCTTATTGAAAAAGGTTGTAAGGTTTATATTGTACAGGAGGATCTTGATGATCGGGGAATTAATGTTACATCAAGGATAGAAGGACTGAACTATATTGAGCGCGTGGCTCTTCCCCAGTGCTTTCGCCAATACGAACACATTTGGCACTGGTAGCTTTTGTTGTAGGGCATTAATCTAGACAGAACTGATTTTATTAAGCGTTTTTTACAACACTGGGCACCTAATCTAGAGGAGGGCTTGAAACTGCCTGACTGCAGCCCACCTTATTTTTTGTATTTATAAATTAATCACAGATTCTTTACCTGGTACTTGTATCCCTATTATAAGATTAAAATTAATTTTTTTTGTTATGGGTTGATTGAGCTATTTCATCAAGAGAACGGCCTAATAGTTTGATCACCCCTTTATTTTTTCCAGGATTTTTGTATTTGATGATGACTTTCTTTATGGGGCCCAGGTTTTTACGAAGTGTTTTGATTTTACTTTCCATCGTTGGTGAAGTAGATGGATAGTTAATCTTTTGTCCAGTCTGGTTGTCTGTTGTGACAAGGTTTGCTGATACTAGTCTGATCTTACTGTCCATCTGGAACTTGATTTGATCATAATGCTGGGGAGGATCAAGTTTGATGGCTACTTCATTATTGGCTGAGTGAAATTTGGTTGTTCCTGCTTCAATCCAGGGTTTATTCATATTATTTGGTGCAGCGAGACAGTAGCAGGAAAGCATGAAACTGGTTGTAGCTAAAATACGTTTACTGTTTAACTTGAACATATAGCCTCCGAGAAGATTAATAGCTTTTTTTTCTTATTTTCTGATTAGTAGCTCAGATGTTTCTGTCATTTAGTACTTCCCATGATAGGCTTTTTATCTTGCTTTATGGGATTGAGTATCTGTCTTACTATAGAGCTTTCGTACCAGTTGTGTGAAAAAGTGGTTGAGAAACTGAGCTGTTTACCTACCTCTCCATTGGAACCATAGATATGCTCAGCCCATTTTAATTTTCCTGTTGAGTTTATTTTAATGATACTGATGTTACGAGTTCCGTATGAGGCACTTTTTATAAAACAGCTGGATAGTAGCCTTTCAAGCTTTAAACCTACACCTGTATCCGGTAGTGTTGAGTCGGGTGCTGTTGAACAGTCATGCATTAGTGTCATTAGCATATCAATATTGGGGTTTTGGTTGTGGCTATTAAGTAAATAGGATAGCTGTTTGGTGGATTTTTCAACCTTTGGCCAGGGTGTGTTTAACAGGTGATTGCTGAGACCATAGAGTCCAGGTTTTAATTTGATAGGGTTACTATTTCTGTTTGAATAGTAATGAATACCGCTTTCATCACCCACTAGAAGATTAAAACCGGGATAGTCGTTATTTTTTATACTAATACCTTTAATGTATTCTTCAGCTGCTTGTGTTCCGATAACAAAGTCAGATACAAGCTTTCCTCTTGATAGTTTATTTTTAATGACTGGCACTTCGCGGAAATTAGTGATTGCTGCAAACCGACCTTTCCGATTAATAGCGAGCCATGAGCCTCCCCCTTGAAGGTCTTTTCCTCCTAACACATCAGCATCTTCTTCCCAGTAATGAACGGGAAGTGTTGGGCGACTATATAGTTCATCACGATTAGCGGCAAGGATTAGCGGGTGCTCCGTTTCAGGCTGCCATGAAAATGTTATCAGGCACATGGGCTTCCTTACCTTTTTTATTTTCAGATAGTGCTGTACAACTTCAGGGTAACAGTTTTTTGGAGGGGAGCATATGGAGAAGCTAAATGTGAGTCTGGTGCAGTTATGCTCTGGGCCTGTTGTAGATGAAAACTTATCTAATGTTGAAGCACTATTACATAAAGAGTTAGTAAAACCGCCAGATATTATTTTATTACCAGAGTGCTTTGCCAGTTTTGGTGACACTGTTTTGGAAGCGGAAAGTCAAAACACCAAATTAAGGGCTTGGATGAGCCGGTTGGCTGAGCATTATCAATGCTGGTTGATAGGTGGAACCATTCCCTATATCCCTCTCCGGGAAACAAAAAGTCGCGCTTCTTGTTTTGTGTATGATCCTCTAGGCAGAGAAATTAGCCGTTACGATAAAATCCATTTATTTGATGTTGATATCAGTGATAGTAAGGGATGCTATAGGGAGTCTGATGACTATCAAGCGGGTGCTGACCCTGTGGTAGTGAATTTAAATGGTCAAGAGCCAGCCTGTTTGGGCCTAAGTGTTTGCTACGATTTACGTTTTCCCGAGCTTTATCGAAAGTTGGTAGATTTTGGTGCAAATATTCTTTGTGTGCCCTCAGCTTTCACCTACACAACGGGTAAAGCCCACTGGGAAGTCTTGTTGAGGGCGAGAGCAATAGAGAACCAAAGCTTTGTGCTCGCAGCTAACCAAGTGGGAAGCCACTATGATGGTCGCAAGACTTGGGGGCATAGCATGATTGTTTCTCCCTGGGGAGAGATTCTTAGTCAGGCTGAATCTAGCCCTTGTGTGATTTCTAGCACAATTGATTTGGCCTGTATAAAAAACGTAAGAAGCAACATGCCGTGCCTTCAGCATAAAAAACTCTGAAGTTGTTTTTTTAAAGAGTAGTGATATCAGTCACAAGAGGGCTTTTAGTTTTATCAAATACGACTAAAAGCCCTCAATGCTATATTAGGTTGTCTTAAGTTTTTCGTTATAGATCAAAGCTTAGGTACTAGCTAGAGTCGCTAATAGTTTTTCCTGCACACTCCGCTTCCTTTGCCCCCGCCCTGGTTTGTTCTGGCTATAGCTGCCATCACTTTGCAGCTGCCAACTACTGATATTATCTGAGAGGTAGAGATCCAGCTCTTTTTTAACCCGGCTGATAAGTTTGGGCTCTTCTAGAGGAAAACAGGTTTCTACACGCATATCCAGATTTCGAACCATACCATCAGCACTGGAGCAATAAACCTGGGGGGTATCATTGTTGGCAAAATAGAAAACACGAGTGTGTTCCAGTAGGCGGCCAACAATTGAGCGAACCCTGATGTTCTCGGATAAACCTTCAATTCCAGGCTTAAGACAGCAAATTCCGCGAACTAACAGGTCTATTTTAACACCAGCTTGGGAGGCTTTATAAAGTGCCTTGATCAGATGAGACTCGGTGAGTGAGTTCATCTTCATAATTATATGGGCAGGTAATCCTGCTTTGGCATGTGCAGCTTCCCGGTTAATTAATTCAATTAGACCTTTCTTGAGCGTAAATGGCGCATGCAGTAACTTACGAACACGGACGGCACGGCCCATTCCTGTCAGCTGTTGAAAGAGCTTGCGGACATCATTAGTAAGGTCCTTATCACAGGTCAATAAACTGTAATCGGTATAAAGACGGGCATTACCGGTGTGATAGTTACCAGTACCTAAATGTGCATACCGCTGGATTTTTCGTCCTTCCCGTCGGACTATAAGCATCATCTTGGCGTGGGTTTTATAGCCAACAACGCCGTACACAACGACAGCGCCAGCCTCCTGAAGGCGACGAGCCAAAGCAAGGTTTTCCTCTTCATCAAACCGGGCCCTGATTTCCACTACGACGGTGACTTCCTTACCATTACGGGCTGCGTCTACCAGAGCATTGACCATTTCAGAGCGAGCACCGGTACGATATAACGTCTGACGAATTGCCAGTACATTTGGGTCACTGGCCGCTTGTCTCAGCATGTCAACGACAGGGGTAAATGACTCGAATGGGTGGAGCATCAGGATGTCACCCTTGGCAACGATGTCCAGAACATTTTCCCGCTTTTTTCTCCCTTTATTGAAGACTTTTGGGTAACTGGGAGTAAAAGATGGAAAATTGAGCTCAGGCTTGCCGGATTTGTCGCAAATAGACATCATTCGGGTCAGGTTGACAGGACCATTGACTTGATAAAGCTCATCGTCCGTCAGGCCAAACTCTTTGAGCAAAAAGTCTATTAAGGGTCGGGGACAGTTATCAACCACCTCCAGTCGAACGGCCTTTCCATAACGTCTTGATAGCAACTCACCCTGTAGTGCTTTTGCCAGGTCTTCCACTTCATCTTCTAGGTCAAGGTCGCTATTTCTGGTTAAGCGGAATTGATAGCAGCCCTTAATGGTCATTCCAGGGAAAAGGTCTTCAGCGTGACGATGGATGATAGAGGAGAGGAAAACGTAATTTTGCCCTCCTTCTTCACACACATCATCGGGCAGGCGAATAATTCTGGGCAGTGAGCGTGGTGCCGGAATAATTGCCATCCCTGTTTCCCGGCCAAAAGCATCTTGGCCTTCAAGAGATACAATAAAGCAAAGTAGTTTATTGGCCAGACGTGGGAAAGGATGCGCAGGATCAAGTCCAATAGGACTGATAATAGGCATGATTTCGTTATAGAAAAAACGCTTGATCCAGGTTTTTTGCTTATCCGTTAATTCGCTTCGTCTGAGAAAGCGAATACCCTCTTTTCTCAAACTGGGTAGCAGAGACTCATTAAAGGCCTGGTATTGGCGCTCTACCTGAACTTTGGTTGTTTGACTGATTTCCTTTAGTACAGCTTGGGGGCTGAGTCCATCAAGACCAACATGTTCCCTAGAAAATTCAATCTGCTGCATCAAACCAGCAACACGGATCTCGAAGAATTCATCCATGTTAGAGCTGAAAATCAACAAAAACCTCAGACGTTCCAGTAATGGGACATCTTCTTTAAAGGCCTGCTCAAGTACCCTAATATTGAATTGGAGGTGACTTAGTTCCCGGTTGTTATAATATTCCGGGTTGCCAAGATCCGTTATTTTCACGGGTTTTGGCGGTGGCAATTGAGCTTGAGGGCTGCTTTTTTCCACATCCACAGGTGCCGGAATCTCTGTATTATTTAAACTGTCCATATGACCTCATACTGCGTTTGGGTATAACCGAGGCGTGGAGGGAAAGCCTGGCAGACTTTTATACCAATCGCAGTAATTTACTATTGTTACGCTACAGTTTGGTTACCTGTTTCAGCTGTGTCGTTTCTCGACATAACAATGGCTATGACTCGTACACTTGTTGGGTGTATTCCCAGGTATTGCTTCAGGTACCCCGTCATCAGGCGCGCAGCATAGCTAATTATTTTGATTGGTATTTCTTATTAATTCTATCAGATTACACTATTTTACATCTGCTTCATGTAGCTTGCCTCGATGTAAGAGTTTGGTAAAGCCTGGATTTTTATGATTGTTAATAGATGGCTGTGACTGTTTTATTTGGCTAACTCTTCTTTGGCTTGCTTTACCGTATCCCGGGTTGCATGACCGATAGCTTTGGTAGCATCCCGGGTTGTGTGGCCGATTTCTGTCGTGACATCTCTGGTTGTGTGGCCAATAGTGCGCCCGGTCTCTTTGAGTTCTGCGCATGCTGTCAGACCAAAAATTACAAGAATAGTTGCAGTTATTGCCGTTATTTTTCCCATAATAAAAATCCCTTTCGAGAGTGATGCTGGCAGGGTCGCATGCCAGCAATAGAAAATCATTGTTGGGTTGTCTGGAGTCAGATCAGGGTTCAGGATTTTTTTAGCAGTCGAGCAGCTTCAATTGCATAATAGGTGAGAATTGCATCGGCCCCAGCTCGTTTCATGGCCGTCAATGACTCCATCATGACACTCTCACCATCCAGCCAGCCATTCTGGACTGCAGCCATATGCATGGCATATTCGCCGCTTACCTGATAGACAAAGGTGGGTACTTTAAAGTGCTCTTTAATGCGGCTTACGACATCCAGGTAAGGCAGACCGGGCTTGATCATAACCATGTCAGCACCTTCTTGTAGATCCAGTGCAACTTCGTGGAGTGCTTCATCGCTGTTACCTGGATCCATCTGGTAACTGTATTTATTGCCTGAATCAAGGTTGACGTTAGAGCCTACAGCATGCCTGAAGGGACCATAATAGCTGGATGCATACTTTGCAGCATAGGCAAGGATTCTGGTGTTAACATGGCCTTTTTCTTCAAAAGCATTACGAATAGCACCAACCCGGCCATCCATCATATCAGATGGTGCAATAATATCTGCACCGGCATCGGCGTGAGACAGTGCCTGTTTAACTAATATTTCAACCGTTTCGTCATTCAAAACATAGCCATTATCATCAATAACACCGTCCTGACCGTGAGTGGTAAAGGGATCCAGTGCTACATCAGTGATAATGCCCAGTTGGGGATAACTGTCCTTTAGCGCCCGAACCGCTCGCTGAATCAGGCCTTCAGGGTTCCACGCTTCTCTGGCATCCGGGGATTTCTTTTCTTGGGGGGTTACAGGGAACAGGGCAATGGCGGGTATTCCAAGCTCTACCCATTCGTGGGCATCTTTTACCAGCTCATCAATACTTAGTCTCTCGATATCAGGCATTGGTTTACAGTGGCTGCGTTGCCCTTGTCCTTCCAGTACAAACACAGGATAAATCAGATCATCAACACTCAACCGGTTTTCCCGCATCAACCGTCGGGAAAATTCATCGTAGCGCATGCGTCTTGGGCGAGCTGCTGGGAAAGGGCGATCAATCATAGCTTTACCTCTTTGAGTACTAGATAGCTATAAAGTTTTGCAACGGGGGCTATTATACGAAATGATGCAGAACATAGATGACATAATAATAATTTCCTGCAAATAGACAGGGGTGATTATGAGTAAAAACAAGATACTTCTGCTGGTGGCTGTAATCAGCGCCATAAGCGCGTTCTATTTGCTTGGTGGACAAAAATACCTGGCGCCGGATTTTTTTAAGGCTCTTTATAGCGATAACCCACTTTTGACAGCCCTTATATTTTTTGTCTCCTATATTGCAGTGACAGGCCTTTCCCTTCCTGGAGCCGCTGTTCTTACCCTGGTTAGTGGCTTTATATTTGGTTTTTGGCCGGCCCTATTAATGGTTTCTTTTGCCAGTACCATTGGGGCAACGCTCGCTTTTCTGTTTTCCAGGACGTTACTTCGTGAGTGGGTTCAGCAGCGATTTGCCAGTTATATGGAAACCATCAATAAAGGCATCGCTAAAGATGGGGCTTTTTACCTTTTTACCTTAAGGCTGATACCAGCAGTGCCTTTCTTTGTGATTAATCTGGTGATGGGTTTAATGCCGATAAGAACCTGGACGTTCTATTGGGTCAGTCAGTTGGGGATGTTCCCCGGAACTGCTGTTTATATTAATGCTGGAGCACAGGTAGGAAAAATTGAGGAAATATCAGTCAGTGGCATTTTAACACCAGCATTGATTGGCTCTTTCATTCTTCTGGGTATTTTCCCTCTGCTTGTCCGAAAAGGTATGGCCATTTGGAAAAAGCAAAGGGCTTAAATAGCCTTTTATGGACAGTTTATGAAGCATCCAGTCTAGTAGACTATTTCTTCAGTATTTTCTATTTTTTCTAATAAACTTGGCAGCTCCGCATGTGATCGTACAATATGGTTTGGTTGGATATTATCGGGAAGGCTGTCATTACGAGGGTTGAACCAGACTGTTTGCATACCCAGATTTTGTGCTCCTGCAATATCTGCCTTAAGACAGTCACCTATATGCAGGCACTGGTTTGCCTCGGTATTTGTCAACTCTAATGCTTTAAGAAACAGTGTCGGCTCTGGTTTGGAGCTATTGTAGTCCTGTGCACGAATTGAAAAGCGCATGTAAGGCTTTATTGGCAGTTGTTCAAGCTCAGTATTGCCATTGGTAATGGCCCCAAGAATATACTTTTTTGAAAGATGTGACAGTGCTTCCTTTACACCAGGAAAAAGTGTTAACTCGTGGCGCCATGCCAAAAAATCATCCATTACTGTCGCTGCAATCATCTCTGCATCTTTATTTTTGCAGCCAGCAATCTCTAATGCCTTTACTAAAGACAGATGTCGTAACTGAATAAGCTGGTGTTGTAAATCCTGCCGCTTTTTTTTCAGGTCTTGCCAAATTTCCTTCAGGCTTTTTTTGGTAATGTGCTTTTCTGTCTCAGGCCAGAGCTGGCAGAGTTTATTGTAAGCTTTTTGTTCCGCTGTTTTTAAAACCGGTTGGTTATCCCAGAGTGTATCATCCAGATCAAATGTTATTAGTTTAATCGTCTGGGTCATCCTTTTTCCTTCGAGCTCTTGGGTGGGCTCGGTCATATACATCAGCCAGGTGCTGAAAATCCAGATGGGTGTATATCTGTGTCGTTGATATATCACTATGCCCCAATAATTCCTGGACTGCACGAAGATCACTGCTGGATTCCAGCATATGGCTGGCGAATGAATGTCTTAACATATGGGGGTGCAGGTTAACTGGAAGGCCTATTTCCCTGGCATATTGGCGTACCCTGTTTTGTATTTGCCGGGTGCTGATACGGCGACCGCTTTTTGAGATAAACAGGGCTTGCTGACTTTCATCAGTCATTGTTTGCCGAACATGTAACCAGATCTGTATGGCTTCAAGGGCTTTTTGGCCGACGGGGACAATTCGCTCTTTATTTCTCTTTCCTGCTACTTTTACATTGCGGTAGCTATTGCTAAAACTGTTTAAGTTTAAAGCTGCCAGTTCCGACAACCTCAGGCCTGATGAGTAGAACAGTTCAAGTATAGCCTGATCCCTCAGTTTTAAAGGCGTTGTTTCTCTCTTTATAAACAGGCCATTGACCTGATCGGCATCGAGGGTGGTCGGTAGTTTTTTGGGAGTTTTAGGGGCTGAGATAGTTTGGGTGGGATTTGTTTGAATAATACCCTGCCTTGAAAGATAGTTAAAAAAGCTGCGAAGAGATGAGAGTAAACGCTGCAAACTTCGGCCAGAGAGACCTGTCTGGTGAAGGTTGGCCAGCCAGGTTTTTATCTGTTCTTCATGGCATTGCTGCCAACTGCCAATATCCTTCTCAGCGACAGTGACCCATTTTTTTAGATCCCTTCGATAGGCGGCAAGTGTATGAGGCGAACTCTGCTTTTCATAACGAAGGTATTTGAGGAATCCATCAACAGCTTGCCATAGTTCGCTCACTGTTTTTTCTTGACTCTTGATGTTTGTTGATCGGGTAGCTGCATTAAATGGGTCAGGACTCTACTGAGCACCTCGCCAAGATAACCAACAAACAGGGTTCCCATTGTCGCCCGGAAATGATGCTCTTCCCTACTGCCAAGGGCCAATATACCTATCTCTTCTGGGAAATTAAGGGGTGCCACTGCTACAGAATTTATCTCACTGGCTTTTGCACCGAACAGAAATTCAGTCTGCTTTTTATTCAGGTTGCCACAAAACGCATTACCTTCTGAGAGAGCTGTACCCAGTATTGATTCGGCAATATCCCGTGATTCAAAGCGGACTGGTGCTGTTTTGGGTTGACTGGAAAACAGGATCAAGTTGTGGAATTCGATATTAAAATCATGATCCAGGCTATCTTTCAGGGACTCAATGGCCTGTTCGGTA
Organism: Endozoicomonadaceae bacterium; assembly: GCA_965224475.1. Taxonomy (GTDB): domain Bacteria; phylum Pseudomonadota; class Gammaproteobacteria; order Pseudomonadales; family Endozoicomonadaceae; genus Endonucleibacter. The sequence goes on from CBDCZK010000021.1 coordinate 22,471, forward strand.
TCTCGACTCTCCAGCAGGGCAAGTACAAGCTGTCGTATACGGTCAAACAGCCGCTCATTATTTTTGGCATTATCCACTAAAGAGTCGAGGCGCCGGTGCAGTTCTGTATCCCTTTCCCGTAGTAGTGTTAACTGGCGTTCTACCAGGGAAATAGCGGTTCCCCGTTTGTGTGGCAAGTTCAGCTTCATAAGCAGAGCATTACGATCCGCAAAAAAGTCGGGATTATGCAGGAGATACTCTGCGACTTGATCCGCATCCAGGCTGGATTGGGACTTGGCAATACTGTCCGTCATAAGCGGGTGTGCCCTTCAAATACTCTTGTTGCAGAACCTTTCATCATAACTGAGTGACCTTCTCCCGGCCAACTGATATGGAGAGAGCCACCTGAAAGGTTAACTTTTACCTCATCATCCAGCCGCCCCTGCATGATACCAGCAACCACTGCGGCACAAGCTCCAGAACCGCAGGCAAGTGTTTCTCCTGTTCCCCTCTCATAAACCCTCAGGTTTATTTCACTGCGATCAATGATCTGCATAAACCCTGCATTACACTTTCTGGGGAAATCCTGATGCTGTTCAATTTGAGGGCCCAGGCGACTGACAGGAGCCTTATGGACATCGTCCACCTGGATTATGGCATGTGGGTTACCCATTGACACAGCAGCAATTTCCAGCTTTTCGTCATCGAGTTGCAGTGGGTAGACGTTGGATTGTTGGTGGGCGTTAAATGGAATATCGGCTGGCTCCAGCCGGGGCAATCCCATATCCACCGTAACGTCACCGTTATCCAGTATTTTGAGTTCCATATTACCACTGGCTGTTTGAACTCTGATTAGATCTCTGCCTATCAACCGTTTATCACGAACAAAGCGGGCAAAGCAGCGGGCACCATTGCCGCACTGTTCAACTTCACTGCCATCTGCGTTAAAGATGCGGTAACGGAAGTCCATATCCGGATTCGTTGGTGGTTCAACCAGCAATAATTGGTCAAAGCCAACGCCAAAGTGCCGGTCAGATAAACGCCTTATTTTCTCGGGCGGTAGGCGAAGGTTTTGGGTGACCATATCAACAACCATAAAGTCATTGCCCAGGCCATGCATTTTTGTGAAATGTAGCAGCATATATTCAGAGCTTATGTTTCCGGTAGCAGCATTTCCAGGGCTATCTGTTCAGCAATGGTTTCCCGCCGACGAACAAGATGGGCCTGGCTTCCATCCACCATGACTTCCGCCGGGCGGTTTCGACTATTGTAGTTGGAGCTCATAACAAAGCCGTAAGCACCGGCACAGCGCACAGCAAGCAGATCATTTTCCTTTATAGACAGCAGACGTTCTTTGCCAAGAAAATCACCAGTTTCGCAAATGGGTCCAACAACATCGTAAACGGCTGGTTTGGCTTTATCTCCCTCGCCTTTTACAATGACTGGGTCTATATCATGCCAGGCACCATAAAAGGATGGGCGAAGTTTGTCATTCATTGCTGCATCAACAACAGCAAAAGCCTTATGTTCATTGCGTTTGATCAGCTCAACCCGTGTTACCAGAATGCCAGCTTCTGCAGCAATGGAACGACCAGGCTCGACAATCAACTTTAGATTACGCCCTTCAAGTTTTGTTAGTACCTGTTTTAGATACGTTCCCGGAGAGGGAGGCGTTTCATCTTTATAGCGAACTCCAAGCCCTCCACCTATATCCAGATGCTCTATAACAATATCCTGTTCTTTCAGGTTGTCTACTAGCAATAAGAGCCGATCAAGAGCATCCAGAAAGGGGGCCTGGCTGGTCAGTTGTGAGCCAATATGGCAATCAACCCCTACCACTTTCAGGTGAGACATAGCCGCAGCTTTTTTGTAAACAGCGGGTGCCTGGTTAATATCAATACCAAACTTGTTGTCTTTTAAACCCGTAGAAATATAGGGATGAGTCTTGGCATCAACGTCTGGATTAACCCGGATAGAGATTGCTGCTATCTTGTTGAGGGATTTTGCACAGGCCTGGATTCGCTCAAGCTCAGTTTCTGACTCAACATTAAAACAGAGAATGCCGGCTTCCAGGGCTTTCTGGATCTCATGTTTTTGTTTTCCTACACCGGAAAACACCACTTTGGCTGGATCACCTCCGGCCGCAAGGACCCGCTCAAGTTCACCTACGGAAACAATATCAAAGCCGGCACCGGCCCGAGCCAGTGTATTAAGGACAGCCAGGTTACTATTAGCCTTAACGGCATAGCAGATCAGGTGGGAGGTGTTCTCCAATGGCTTTTTATAGGCCTGATAGCCGACTTCCAGTCCCGCTTTTGAATAGATGTATAGCGGGGTGCCATATTCTTCTGCAATGTCGGCAACAGGTAGCTGCTCAGCCAGAAGCTCTCCGTCACCATAAGTAAACCCGTTCATCAGCTGCCCTTTCTCTGTCGCTCATGGTTGTTTGTTGTAAAGGATCCACAGTGCCATGGCTGGATAAATTTATTCGCTCATAGCTGTTTGCTGGCTTTGAAGCGAGTGACTGCTTTCAGGCAGGTAAAGGTCTCCTTTTTGACCGCAGCCGGTGAGTAGCAGTGTGAAAAACATGAGGGCAGTCAGGGCTCTCATGGGGACTCCTTATTTTATCTACTTTAGATGTTATTTCGGGACAATGGCTGGACTCGAGAGAAAGCCAGGTGATTGATTCGTAAATCAAAGGATTATCCCACTGTAGCGGTATTTTCGTTTTACAATGGGAGTTATTCTGGCATTCTCTCCCGCTGCTGAAAAGCAGATTATTGACTTGAGACTTAGGTTGCTCGGGTCTACCCTGCGCTTTGTTAATTATTCATTATTTGGAATACCATGAACGAAAGCCGTTATAACCAGCTACTGGATGAACTGATGCTGGCCATTGAAAATGCTGTTGATGAGTCCGAAGCTGATATTGACTACGAAACAGCAGGAGGCATTCTGACACTGACTTGTGAGAACGGCAGCAAAGTGATTCTTAGCCGACAAACCCCTCTGCGACAACTCTGGGTAGCGGCAAGAAGTGGCGGTTTTCATTTTGGTTATGATGAAGAAAGCGGCCAGTGGCTTTGTGACAGTAACAGGGAGGTACTGCCAGCGTTGCTCAATCGCTGCCTTAGTGAACAAAGTGGTGAGGCGTTATCACTGGTTATTCGTACCAATCACTCTGTTTGATGGTCAGTATTTTTCTGGCAAGACGGGTTAGAGTCTGTTTGTAGCCATAAAAAAACGCCCAATCTAAAAAGAGTGAGCGTTTTTTCAGGGGCCGCCAGCAGGCTGGTGGCCCAATCAGACAGTTTCAATAACTGCGGTTCGCTTAGAAGTAGTAGCGAGCCTGCAGGTTGAAGTAGTTGTCTGCATCTTTGTACTTCTTAGCGCCGTTGGCATCAAGGCCGTCGTATTTCTTGCTCTTGTCCCAGGTGTACTCAGCAGCAAACTGCATTGGGCCAACTTCATAGATAGCACCCAGCATCATCTTGTCGATCTTGGCATCGGAAGAGTTATCGACGTTATTACCAGTTAAGTTGTCATCTTTAACTTTCAACTGGTTCCAGCCTGCCTGCAGGGAGATACCACCGTCCAGAACCTGGCTCAGCTTGTAACGACCGTACAGTTCGATACCTTCGGACTTCTTGTCTAAGCCCATATTCCCAGTGTTAGTTGCAATTGCTGCATTGCTGTTACCCAGATGCGCAGTAGTGTGGTTTCTGAACTGACCGTAAGTAGCAGCAACGTAGATATCGTTCATGTCGTACTTAACAGCAGCAACAGCAGCCTTGGATTTGATATCTTTAGTGCTGGTGTTATGAGCTTCCAGACTGGTTTCGTTATAGGCTGCACCGAAGGACAGGCCCATGTCCAGAGCATAGCTTACTGCCAACTGGTAACCGTCTTTACGCTTCACATTACCCTGAGCGCCGCTGATAGTGCTCAGATCTTCATTGTAGTTAGTGCCACGCATCTGGTACTGAGCGCCCACTTTGAAACCAGCGAACTCACCACGGTAGGTGAAGGCGTCATCAGCACGGCCAGTACCGCTGAAACCACCGTCGGAGGTGACGCCGTTGTACATACCCATCGCTTGGCCGCCACCGATAGCAAATTCATCAGTCCAGTTTGCTACATCGCTGTATACGGACCACTGCTTACCAGCAGCCACAGAGCCGAACTGGCTGTGTTTCAGGCCAACGTAACCCAGACGGTTGCTGAACAGGTCTTTGGTTTCTGTGGAGTAAGTGGTAACACCATCTTTGGTGGTGCTAGCAACACTGTATTCGTTCTGAGCCTTGTAGCCCCACTCAGCCTTTGCAAAGCCAGTCATCTCCTCAGACAGCTTGTGCTCAAAGCCGAAGTTAATACGTGCGCTGTCGTTATCAGCACTGGATTTGCCGTCTTTGGTCTGAGTTTGGATACCGATACGGCCACCGATGGACATTTTGTTAGTGCCATCGTTAACAACTTCCAGCGCCATAGCCTGACCAGCTACCAGAGACGCAACAACAGTGGCAAGCAGCTTCTTCTGCATGAGCCCTACTCCCGATTATTTGTGTGTGTGTGCAAATAGTCATGACCAACACCGCTTAATTACATTGCTCAATGCAACAGCAGGTCTCACGATTTAAAATGCTTTTTTGTCAGGCCCAGGTTGAAATTAAAAAGGCTCATGACAGTTTTTCGTTAATTATTCAAAAGATTTCGCACCATCGTCACATGAGTTAAATGAAACTGCCTATGAGTTTTTTTGAAGTGCCATGTTTTTATTAATGGTTTGTCACTTTTTGGGTTTGTATGATCTATGTAACTGTTTGATATAAATCATATTTTCTATTTGTTGACAGCATTTTTGTGATCGAATGTTTGATTGTAAGCGGCCTGTAAAGGGATTAATCTGTCTGGAAATTTACATTTCTGTTAATTAATTGTTCAGAGTTTAAATTGAGCATAATTAAATAAACACTTACTAGTGTAAGTAAAAACCGAAACAAAAGTTGATTTAATAGTTAAATAAAAGACTGTCTTTTTCTATTTAATTAAACGGTTTTTATTAGTGACTTGTCTTATTTTTTTCAGACTGTTTTTTCGTAATAGAAAATGAGCCTGAAAACAGATCAGAGGATTCAGGCTCCCTTTGCTACTTATTAGTAAGAACAGTTCCAGCCCATATCCCAGAAACCGACTTCCAGTCGTGTTGCTTCTCTAAATGTTTGGCAAAGTGAATCCATACGGTTTTGGTTGAAGCGGCTGCTAGCCAGCTTTCCCAGAAATTCAACCTGGCGCCCAGCAGACTCCTGATACTCTTCAGAGCCGTAGCACTCAATCCAGCTCAGGTAAGGGTTACCCTCCCGTTTAGTTGCCGGATCATTAATCAAACGTTGTCCAATTTCTGCATAACCAACTGAGCAAGGGGACAGTGCTGTATAGAGGTCCAGAATATCGCCTGACATACCTCGCTCAAGTACATAGCGGGTATAGGCCATATTGGCCCGGGCTTCTGGCTGGTTGATAATATCCGCTTCAGTCAGTCCCCACTGCTCACAGTATTTCAGGTGCAGGCTCATTTCTGTATTCAATGTGCCATTGACTGCGGCAGATGCCACACGCATATCATCAATATTATCAGCTTTCACCACTGCTAAAGCGTAAGCTCTGGCAAAGTGAATAAGAAAAAGATAATCCTGTTTCAAATAATGTTGGAAGCTTTCCAGCGGTAAGCTGCCATCGGCGATTCCCTGGACAAAAGGGTGGTGGCAGTAAGCGTACCAATCATCACTGCAGGCGTTTTTTAGCTGGTAATACAGTGTGTCGGGGTTGTGCATCAAGGATGTTTCTGTTGTATCACTCATTGCTTGGATACCGGTAATATAGGGTGAGAGTGGGGATATACTCTAATGGGCCTTCAGTATCAACAAAGTTAAAAAATGACTGCTACATGGGAGCGCGCATAACGAATTCGATATAAAATACTCCCTTCCCTAACAAGCGAGGAGTATCGCGGCATGTTAAGCCAGAAGATGCTGAATAAACTGAACGAGCAGATCAACCTGGAGTTTTACTCTTCTAACCTGTATCTGCAGATGGCGTCCTGGTGTGAAGCGCAGGGGCTGGATGGCTGTAATCAGTTTTTACGCCGTCATGCCCGAGAAGAAATGCAGCATATGCAAAAGCTGTTCAACTATGTTAATGAAACAGGTTCAATGGCCATTCTGGGGACAATAGAAGCACCTCCCCATGAATTTGAATCTATTCGGGATGTTTTTCAGCGCACCTATGACCATGAGTGTGAAGTAACCCGTAAAATTAATGAGTTGGCGGATACCGCTTTTACAGAGAAAGATTACTCCACATTTAACTTTCTCCAGTGGTATGTGTCTGAACAGCACGAAGAAGAGAAAATATTTAAAAGCACACTGGATAAAATCGACATGATCGGTATGGAACAGAAAGGACTGTACTTTATTGATAAGGAAATTGCCAAGCTCGCTAATGCCATGCCAGCGGTTTCTCAAGGTTAACAATCAAAGCCAGGTAGTACGTTGCTATCTGGCTTCATTAAAACAACCATCAGGAACTGTTCAGCGGATTATGGTTGCAAGAAAAACGACAAGATTATTATTCAGTGCGCTGACACTGTTGATTTGTGGCTGTACTCCATCACTTTCACACAGTCTGAATGCCCCCCTGCAACCTGCCAGCTTCAGGGACTTTGAAGACTGGGATAACGGCCAGGCAGAAGCTGTACAGCCCGCATTACTCAATAGTTGCCAAAAGCTTGACCGTCGACGTTTTGATGGGCATAGCCAGTGGGGTAGTTATCGACAATGGCAGTCACTGTGTGGTGAGCTGTCAACTATAGATTCTTCCAATCTAAAAACGTTTTTTGAGGAACGTTTCAAGGTTTATCGGGTTGCACCAGAACAGCCGGGATTATTTACCGGTTACTTTTCTCCGGTTTATGAGGGGCGCCTGCAGAAAGAACCTGGCTTTGAAGTGCCGCTTTTGAAAAAGCCTAAAGACCTGGTCAAAGTATCCCCTTCAGATTTTGGTAATACAGGGCCTGCGCTGGTGGGTAAACTGAAGGATAGTTCTCTGAAGCCTTATGATACCCGGGCCACTATTGAACAAAAAATAAAGAACGGACAGATTAACCACAATCAAGTGCTGGTATGGTTAAAAAATTCCAAAGACAAGTTTTTTCTGCAGATTCAGGGATCAGGCAATATCCAGTTAAAGGATGGCAGTATTCTTCATGCTGCCTATGCAGGGAATAATGGCCATAGTTATGTGGCTATTGGTCGTATATTAAAGAAAAGGGGAGACCTGAAAGAGGTCACCATGGGAACGATTGAAGCATGGTTGGATGCCAACCCGGATAAACAGCAGGCGCTGTTCAATCAAAATCCTCGCTATATTTTCTTCAGAAAGGCTAATGTAGGTGCTGTCACTGCTCAAGGGGTTCCTGCTATAGCTCACCGTACACTGGCGGTTGATCCTGACTATATTCCTTATGGTGTGCCTGTCTGGCTGGAAACCAGGTTGACCGAGTCAGAACAGCCCTATCGAAAAATGATGGTTGCCCAGGATACTGGCAGTGCGATTAAAGGGCCCGTTAGAGGTGATATTTATATGGGGGTTGGACCGGAAGCTCAAAAACTGGCGGGTCCTCAACAGTCACCCGGCAAACTTTATGTTTTGGTGCCAAAGTGATTATATGATTGCGGCGAGCTTTCTTGCTCCCAGCACCCTGAAGGTGCCGTAAAAACCATCCAGTGTGTTTTACCACAGAGGCACCGAGAGCACAGAGTTTTTATAATCTCAAGCAATAAAACTCTATGTTCTCTGTGACTCTGTGTTGAATGAGATGTCTTTTGTGGTTCTTTCAGATTCAGAACCTAAGCCATTTCTAATACTTTATTGACCAGTTTTTCGATGCCTGTTGCGACTTCACTGATATTTTGTGCCAGCATATAAGCTGGTGTGGTTACCAGCTTCCGTGACTCATCGACAACAATATCATCTACTGAACAGTTAACATGTATTGCTCCGGTTTTTTCCATTGCTGAAGCAGTCTCTGCATCATTGCCAATAGTGCACCGTACACCTTCAGTATGAATACGACCAGCCAGTGCTGGTGCGATGCAGATGAGTCCCATGGCTTTTCCAGCATCGGCAAAAGCTTTAGCAACTGCCAGTACATCGACTTGTACTCTGACTTCAGCACCACTGAAAGCAAAGTCGGAAAGGTTTTTTGCGACCCCAAACCCTCCCGGTAAAATAAGGGCATCATAATCATCAACATTGAGAGCTTTAACCGGCTTGATCTCTCCCCTGGCAATTCTGGCAGACTCTACCAAAATATTGCGCCTTTCTTTAGTTTCCTCACCGGTAAGATGGTTGATTACATGATGCTGATCTATATCGGGGGCATAGCAATGGTATATTGCCCCGGCTCGATCAAGACTTAACAGGGTGATAACAGACTCATGGATTTCTGAGCCGTCAAAAACGCCACAGCCAGATAGAATGACAGCGACTTTTTTACTCATCATTAAACTCCTTCCTCAATAGCGCCCGCAAGGATTATTACTCAAAATGGATGGTGTGCAAAACAGAGTTATTCAGAGGTTCTTGCCTTTCACTCTTCCAGCTGATGGTGAAATTTTTAATGGCGATGGGCTACGAATTCTGGTACTTTGCGCAGTCTATTTATCAGTGAATTTTTAGTAACCTGACATGAACACATACAGTGCTGCCTTAACAAAACAGCCTGAAGCTGCGACTGCGGTGCGTATGTTTGTATCTGGTACTTTTTTCTTTACCGTCTTTCTGTTTGGCTTTTTCTTTTTTAGCCAGATCAGCCTGACGGTCTAAATTCAATTGACTGTCGGTCTGATCTGAAGGCCGGCAGCGAGTGAATAAACCTCTCCTTTTTATTTCTCCGGCTTTCATCAGAATCGCAGTTACCCAGTTTAGGGGTGTCACAAACTGTGAAACGAAGTGATTTACTGGCCATCTGTCTGGCTATTTTTTCCATGTTCTTAGGGGCAGGAAATATTATTTTTCCTCCCATGGTAGGCCAGTTGGCAGGTGACCAGATTATTCAAGGTGGCCTTGGCTTTATGGTAGGGGATATAGGCTTAACCTTGGTCACTCTTATCGGTGTTGCATTGGCTGGTGGACCTGACAAAGTTACTGTGGATTTGCCAGATTGGGCGGCTAAATTGTTCTGGATTTCGCTATTTGCCGTAATGGGACCTGCTTTTGTGGTACCAAGAACAGCACATGTTGCCTACGAAATTGGTTTAATGCCGTTTCTGGATAATCCAGGGGAGATCACTCGTAATATTTATGCAGTCACTTTTCTGGTGATTGCAGGTTATTTTGCCCTGACACCTCATCGGATTATTGGTTCTGTCGGTAAACTGATGGCGCCTGCGTTGCTGTTGATGCTGGCAGGTATTGCCGTTGGGACGTTCTTTGACCCTCAGGGGGGGATTGAGGCCGCATCGGGTACTTATGTGAATCAAGCCTTCTCTGAGGGGATGGTTCAAGGCTATTTGACCATGGATGCGCTGGGCCCGCTTTGCCTTGGCTGGATGATTGCCCAGGTTCTGCGTGAGCATGGCGTAAAAAGTGAACAAAGTATTGTCCGTTACAGTGCGATTGTAGGCCTGTTTGCTGCACTGGGTATGGGGTTGGTATACAGTGCCATGCTCTATCTGGGGGCGACCAGCCATACAGTCGCACCGGAAGCAACCAATGGAGCCCAAATTCTTACAGCCTATGTGACAGCTCTTTTTGGTTCTTCTGGCACTATGATTATGGGGCTGGTTATTACCCTGGCCTGTCTGACAACAGCCATAGGTACGCCTGGTGCCTGTGCCCAATACTTCCACAGTATTGCACCTAAGCGCTCTTATCGCTGGTATGTTGTCATGATATATATTGCTGCTGCAGGTGTGGCAACTTTGGGCTTGGATCAGCTGATTAAAATCTCCATACCGGTAATGGTTATTATTTATCCTGTTGCTATTGTTCTTACCCTTACCGCTGTTTTGCGCCGCTGGGTTACCAGCTCTGTTTTGACAACCCGTTATACTGTATTGGTTACGGTAATGTTTGCGAGCCTTGATGCCTGGAAAGCCACTGGCTTGATGCCTCAAGTGGTTGAGTCTGTCCTGGCTGATAATCTGCCCTTGTTTGCAGGAAATATGGGCTGGTTGCTGCCCTCTCTGCTGGCTACAGGAATTGGTGTTGTTATTACCCAGCGAGGGAATCTGGTTGCCAGGGTCTGATACTCTGTAAGTCCCTGATATCTCCCTACAGGGATTGGGCAGACCAGACGATAACGTCTTATAGCCTGAAAAAATCTGCAGGTTAGTGAAGTTTAATATTTGGTGGATTACAAATAAAAAGTCTTGATCTTGTTGTTGGTCGGGCTAAATGACAGGGATGTCATGCTATTACGGTTTTTTTTATTATTTTGCTTCCTGTTTTGTATCAGTGCGTCTGCTGCTGAATTTACAGTCAGTGAGGCAATGCTGGAACGTGTTCGTCAACAATATGGTGAAGAAGCTTATGCTCGTATGAAAAGCTGGCAGGATTTACTCAGTAATACAGATGAGATGTCTGAAACACAGAAGTTAAGAAAAGTGAATGATTTTTTCAATAACCAGAGGTTTGTTAATGATATTGATCACTGGGGACAAGAGGATTACTGGGCAACTCCGGTAGAGCTTTTGGCTACAGGTGGTGGTGATTGCGAAGACTTCTCTATTGCAAAATATTACACTTTGCGAGAGCTTGGAGTGCCGGATGAAAAGTTAAGGGTGACTTATGTTATGGCACTTGAGTATGACCAGGCTCATATGGTGTTGAGTTATTTTGAGAAACCTAATACTGAACCTCTGATTCTTGATAATCTGAATAAAAGAATTTTGCCTGCTGGGCAAAGGCAGGATCTTAAGCCCGTTTATAATTTTAATGGTGATGGGCTTTGGGTAGCCCGTCAGCGAGGCGGAGGTAAACGAGTTGGCAAGGCCGATGGTATCAGCCGATGGATGAAGCTGAGAGAACGATTTAAAAAATCAGTACAGAGCGAATTAGGGAAGGAATGATTACAAGGATGCAATTATGACATTACTCAGAGAGCTGGCCTTAAGCCTGACCATTCTGTTGTTTTTGCTATTCAGCTGTAGTTTGGTAATGAATATTAATGATGCCCGCATTTATTTGCAGGATCAGTTGGAATCCCATTCCCAGGATACTGCTACATCGCTTGGCGTTGCCATCGCTTCGACGGCTAGTGATGATATTGCTACCATCGATTCTATGATTGATGCCGTATTTGATCGAGGTTATTACCGTGTCATCCGTTTTTCTGATATGTCCGGTAAGGTTTTGGTAAACAGTGAGCATCCTTTGGAAATAGAAGGTGTTCCCCAGTGGTTTGTTGATTTAGTTGAACTGAATGCCCCGGAAGTATCCACAGAGGTTAACCGTGGCTGGATCCCAGCTGGGATCCTCTATGTATCCAGTCATCCAGGCTACGCCTATCAGAATCTTTGGTTAAAAGCGCGTAATGAACTGGTGCTCTTTGCAATAGGGCTATTGGTAGCGATCATTGGTTTAAATATTCTGCTGAGCATTGTGTTGAAGCCGCTTAAGCTGCTTGAAAAGCAAGCCGATGCGATCTGTCATCGGCGTTTTGAAATTCAGGAAGAACTCCCAAAAACTCGGGACTTACGCCAGGTTGTGACGGCCATGAATCGAATGGCAGGCAAGTTGGAACGGCTGTTTAATGAAAAGGTAATTTTAACTGAGGAGTTACGTCGGCAATCAGTGAAGGACTCTCTCACTGGTATCTTAAATCGCCGTGCCTTTGAAAACCAGGTTAACAGTATGTTGAGCCATGAAACAGGTGAGGCTGGTGGCTCATTTATACTGATTGAGATCAGCTGTATGGATGCCTTGCAGCGCAATCAGGGACACAGTGCTGTGGAACATTTGATTGTTGATATATCCAGGCGACTATGCAGAACTGTCGAGGCGTGGCCTGGAAGAGTGGTTGGGCGTGGAACTAAAGCCGATTTTGTTGTGTTTTTACCTGCTTGTGGTATTGAAGAAAGTCGACGTATTACAGAGGGGTGTTTCCGTGCCTTGGCATCGCTTCACTTTTTTGTCAGTCCTGAAGGGCAGGAACAACTGCATCTGGCTTCGGTAACTCATATCGGGCATTGTCAGTTTAATGAGCTTTTTGAACATGCACAGCAACTACTGAAAACACTTCAGTTGCAAGGACGTAATAGTTGGCAAGTGCAGGAGGTTGGAGAAGAGAAAGACTTTAGTTACCTGTCATGGACAGAAGGACAATGGCAGGAGAAATTAAGAGGAGTTTTGGAACTTGAGCAGATAGACCTGTTTGCCCAACAGGCTTTTGATAGCGAGCAACGACCAATTTTTCGTGAAGTACTAGCTCGTTTACATCTTGGTGATGAGCTGGCTTCAGCTCAAGCATTCTTACCCATGGTTGATCGTTTTGACCTTCACATTCCGTTTGATCAGGCTGTTGTTAATTGCTTGATTCGTCATATGGAAAAGACTGGGCAGGATCAGGATTACTGTGTGAATCTATCTCCTCGCTCATTGATGGATGATCAGTTTTACCAATGGTTGCTGCTACAGTTGAAGAAAAGGCCCGCAATTTGTCGACGCCTGATATTGGAAACCCCTGAGCGAATTCTTTTACAGTCCGGGGATCAGCTCAAGAAGCGTATAGCAGGCTTAACTGCAACAGGTTGCCATTTTTCCCTTGATCATTTTGGCGTTTCGACTCAATCCTTGAATAATTTGCATTCATTAGATGTGAGCTATATCAAGGTAGATAGCAGCTTTGTCAGAGGGATTACTGAGAATCAAGGCAATCAATTCTATATTAGAACGCTGGCTATGCTGGCCAGTAGTCAGGATATTACCTTGTTAGCCCAAGGGGTTGAACATAAAGCCGAATGGGTGAAACTGGTGCATTTAGGTGTTCAGGGTGGGCAGGGGTATTATTTGGCGAAACCTGTGAAGCTATAAATAATCACCTATTTTATAAAAGGAAAGATTGTGGCCTTAGGTTTCATCTGCTTTTGTATATTGTGAATCAATACCTCTATTATTCTGGCTAGCCAAGCCCACAGCAGTCCTGCTTAAATCTCACAAATATTAAGCCATACGCTTTGAGGCACTCGCTCTCATTATCTGAATAGAGGATAATGGCTCGCGGATGATTGCTGGCAGGTGAGGATATTATGGCTCTGGACGGTTTTAAAGAACGAATAACATCAGGAGTGCAGGCTGTGACCGGCAAAGTGAGAGGTAAAGCAGTACTGGTCATTCTAGCGATTGTATTGCTAGTTATGACCTGTCTAGGCATTTACTGGAGTATTGAGCCTAACCAGTTCTCTGTACAGGCCAATGCTGAAAAAATGGCTGCTGAACGGGGGGATGAGGTAGTCACTGGTTATACAACTGCCGCAACTCTATATCGGGTCGCTGATACGTTGCTGACCAAGCCGGGTGGTTACCTGAGAAATGATATTACACCTCCAAGTGTATTCCTGGATAACATGCCGAATTGGGAGCTTGGAGTATTAATTCAGGTCAGGGATATGGCTCGAGCATTGCGCAGGGATTTTAGCCGTTCTCAATCACAATCCAAAGAAGATCCTGATCTGTCTGTAGCAGAGCCCCAGTTTAACTTTGATGCCAAAAGCTGGATGTTACCTGCCAGTGAGAAAGAATACCGCCGAGGTATAGATAAGCTGGAAAGTTATATGAGGCGTCTTCCTAACCAGCAAGACCCTGCTCAGTTTTATGCCAGAGCAGATAACCTGACTCGTTGGTTAACCGATGTTGAAACCCGTCTTGGTAGTTTATCCCAGCGTTTGAGTGCCAGCGTTGGCAAGCGAAGACTGAATACTGATCTGGCAGGTGACCCTGAAGCATCTCAGTCGACACAGGCTGATACCTCCATGGTGATAAAAACACCCTGGACTGAAATCGATGATATTTTCTATGAAGCCCGTGGTACATCCTGGGCATTGATTCACCTGCTCAGGGCAGTTGAAACAGACTTTGGGGATGTATTGAGGAAGAAAAATGCCCTGATCAGCTTGAAGCAGATTATCCGTGAGCTGGAGGCGACACAAGATACTGTTTGGAGTCCCATGATTCTGAACGGTGATGGCTTTGGTATGCTGGCAAATCATTCATTGGTTATGGCGAACTACATATCCCGAGCCAATGCTGCCATTATCGATCTTCGCCGTCTGCTGGAAAAAGGCTGATTCTGTCGAGGGCTTTTGATAGCTCTATCCCATCTAGCTGGAGAGATTTCCCTCCAGCTATTCTCTTTTCTAAACGTTGGAAATACTCTTTCTAGTTTCTTATTGCCTCGTATAGTGCTGGATAGAATCGGAGCCCCTTGATATTGGCAGGTTCTAGCTCTCGGCTCATGTTTTTAATAGCAGCTTTAAATGCTTCTTCACTTTCCCACTCAGCTACATTAATCATATGAAACCGGGCGTCGGGCTGAATTGAGCGGTGTAGCTTTGTTGATATATAGCCAGGCTGACTTTTTAGGAAATTACGCGCTTTTTCCCAGTGCGCGATGGCTGCCTGCTCTTCACCTTTTGGCACTTCAAATGGGTTAATTAAAGTTACATGCTTAACATTTGCCATTGAGGGATCCTTCATTAGACTTGTTATTAAAATAAGATAAAGGCTTCTGTTTTTATACCCATCTTATCAAAGTCCATTCTAGCAAATAGGTGACTTTTAGCTGCCTTGGAATAGGCTAGGGTCGTACTTCCCTAACCAGAAGCTACCAATAGGCTCCAGCTTATAGTCAATTACTTTATGGCGTACATAAGGCATGTTGGCCAGTAACTGGTGAGCATGGTCTTTATTTTTAGCCTGCAATATAAATACAACCATTGTTATATCCTGGCCTTTGACATCCTTTTGCTTGGGATCCAGATAAACATTCTCTATTGTTTTGGACTTCCATAACTCAAGTAGTGAAGAAGCCTGCTCAGGCAAGTGTTTGTAAAAGTCATCTCGGGATGAGACGGAGTGTGGATCCCAGGTAACGAGGTAAGATTGCGGTGCAGATGATGCAAAGGTCAGTTGGCAGAAGATAAGGCTTGCTATGAAAATTGCTGTTTTACTTCTCATTATTTTTCCCTGACTTTATTTTAAGAATTATGGTTTTTGTCAAAGCCTTTAAAGTAAAGGGCTCAAACTGCTTTTATAACTAGGGCCAATTATTATAATGAGCAGATTTTTTTGGCTCAAAAGCTATTTGCTTTCATACTCCCCTAAAAGGTAGTGGGGCATAGAATGCTCCCTAATTAATCAGAGATACAGTGATGACCAAATACCATAATGACAGCAGTGATAGCCAGCTGGTCTATTCAACCGATATGGGGCGGATTAAAGAAGAAAAAAATAAGCGGGGTATTGTAGGCGATGGTAATGTGCGTGTCAGGCCTGAAAAAAAGGGACGAGGAGGTAAAGTCGTCACGGTAATAAGTGGTTTGCCGCTGGCAGGCAATGACCTTAAAGCTTTTGCCAAGCAGTTGAAAAAACGTTGTGGCGGTGGTGGTGCCGTTAAAGATGGCAATATTGAGCTTCAGGGTGACCATGTTGACGTAATGGTCGATGTGCTAAAAAAACAGGGCTATGATGCCAAGAGAGCGGGTGGCTAGAAGCTATCTCAAAACTGTTGGCTGATTAATTCGTTATAATCCCCCTGTTTTAGGGGGAGTTGATGATGAGTGAACTAACAACAGCACAATGGGAATTATTAGAGCCCTTTTTTCCTTCCAAAGATCTGCTTCAGGGCCGACCCGGAAGACCACGGCATCATGCTCGCCCAGTTCTCGAGGGTATTTTGTGGATTCTCCGTACCGGAGCTCAATGGAAAGAATTACCCACTCAGTTTCCTCCTTATCAAACATGCCATCGACGCTTTCAGGAATGGCAAAAAATAGGCCTCATTGAGCAGATACTTGAAGCCCTTGCAGAAGACCTGGAAGGGCGCGGCAACCTTGACCTGACTGAAACGTATATCGATGGTAGTTTCGCTTCCGCTAAAAAAGGGGCGCTTGTGTCGGGAAAACTAAGCGTGGAAAGGGAACCAAAATCATGGGCATTACGGACCGCAATGGTCTTCCTATCGCCTTATGCATTGACAGTGCTTCGCCACATGAAATCACGCTTGTAGACAAAGTGTTGGAACACCGTTTCATTTCTACGGTACCCACAAGAATGATTGGTGATAAGGCCTACGATAGCGACCCACACGATAAGTCTCTATTTAAACGCTATAGAGTTGAGTTAATAGCACCACACAGGAAAGGTCGAAAGAAACCCAAGACTCAGGATGGTCGAAAACTAAGGCGTTACAAGCGAAGATGGAAAGTGGAGCGCCTTTTTGCTTGGCTTCAAAACTATCGAAGGGTTCTGGCCAGATATGAATATAAAGCAGCCAACTACTTGGCTTTTTTGCAGCTGGCCTGCATTAGGATATTGTTAAGACAGTTTTGAGATGACTTCTAGTATCCCATTGAAACAGAGTACTCGTCTTTTGATCTTTTCATAAGCTTTTCCAGGGAACTGTTGCCAAAGAATTGCGTCAAAGCTTGGCGCTCTATCTGACTGAATTCATCAAGCACCAGCCAGATGGCGCGTAAGCTTTCAATCGATTGTTTGGCAGGTTATATGTTCAAATCTTTTTTTCTGAACCGGCGTTGGCTGCTTTGGTCTGTTTTTGGAACCTTCATCATTCTTGCTGTCACTTATTATCAGGTACAGCTCGATGTCCAGATTAATGAATGGTATGGCGATTTCTTTGATAGCCTGCAAAAAGTACTGAGTAATCCTGGATCTGTGACTTTTCCAGAGTTTCTCGGGAAGTGCCTGACATTTGCCAGAATTGCTGCTGTCTACGTTATTGTTGCAGTGCTACTCGGATTCTTTATTCGGCATTATATTTTTCGCTGGCGAACAGCCATGAATGAGTTTTATATGGCTCACTGGCCCAGGCTTCGCCATATCGAAGGGGCTTCCCAGCGAGTTCAGGAAGATACCATGCGCTTTGCCAGCCTGATGGAAAGCCTTGGTACCAGTTTTATTCGTTCTATGATTACCTTAATTGCATTTTTGCCTATGTTAGCTCAGCTGAGTAAGCATGTAACAGAAATACCCTGGTTAGGGCATTTCGATAATGCTCTGGTCTATATTGCTATCATTTCTGCGTTTGCAGGCACCGTTTTACTGGCATTAGTGGGGGTAAAACTACCAGGACTTGAGTTTAATAATCAAAAGGTTGAGGCAGCTTACAGGAAGGAGTTGGTCTTTGGAGAAGACTATGAACATCATGCAGCTCCTCCCACGATTAAAGAACTCTACGCTAATGTCAGGCGTAACTATTTTACGCTGAACATCATGCAGCTCCTCGGCTATGTTCCCCTAAACGGTTGAAAGGAGTAAACTGAGGCTGTCTCTTTCCTGTGAGGAGGCCTCATAATGAAAAATAATCAATTCAGGCAGTTTCTCAACGACGTTGCATCACTCTCACCACAGCAACTCGGTATACTTCAACAGGCCCTTACTGCCGCACCGAATCAACCTAAATCTAACCTCAATCTTGAAAGTTTGATTGAACACAATTTTGCAAGCGATCCTTCCTGTCCTTACTGCGGCAACTCACATCTCCAGCGCTGGGGGATTAGGGTCGGAAGACAACGCTATCGCTGCAAACAGTGTGGCCGTACATTTAATGCCTTTACAGAAACACCATTGGCTCGACTACACCATGATCATAGTGGGCAGTGGTTGCAGTACCTTAGGGAAATGACTCACTCCCTGACACTTCGAGCAACAGCTAAAGTCTGCGGCATTACTCTGAAAACTTCATTTTCCTGGAGGCATCGTTTTTTACAGGTCATCGATAAAGACCAGGCAACTGGCTTGGAAGGTATTGTAGAGCTGGATGAAACCTTTTTTAGGGAGTCCTTCAAAGGCCAGCGACAAAGGCTGCCAAGGCCAGCCAGAAAACGTGGCTCAGACAAGGTAAAGGCTCGGAGGATACCCGTTATGGTAGCTCGCGACCGGGAAGATAATACCGTTGATGGTGTTCTTGAGAATGAAAGCGCCGATGCTTTGGTTCATTGCCTGAGAGGTCGCATATCAGTTGATGCTATTGTTTGTGCTGATGCCAGTTTGGCGCATGAATCACTGGCTCGTAAACTGGCTTTTCCTTTAAAGGAATTGAATACTTCAGCCGGAAAGCGTGTGCTGGAAGGTATATTCCATATTCAGCACGTCAATGCTTACCACAGTCATTTGAAACAGTGGATTAGAAATACTTTTCATGGTGTGGCTACAAAGTATCTCTCTCATTATCTCAGTTGGCGTCGTATATTATCTAGCCGAAATACACTAACGGTAGGTGGTTTTGTCACTGGACTCGCAGAGCATTGGGGTGTTCAACCGTTTAGGGGAACATAGCCCAGCTCCTCCCACGATTAAAGAACTCTACGCTTGTCAGGCGTAACTATTTTACGCTGTATAAACATTATCTCTATTTTGATATAGCAAAGTGGTCGTATATCCAGTTCACGGTGATTGTTCCTTTTATTGTTTTAGGGCCCACTATTGTGGCTGGTGCCATTACTTTGGGTGTTATGCAGCAAGTCTTGAACGCATTTAACCGAGTTGAAAACTCATTCCAATTTTTGGTGCATTCCTGGAGTTCAATAATTGAGTTGATGTCAATTTATAAAAGACTGAAAGCTTTTGAATCGCAGATAGTTACAGGCACTGTGGTAAATCCAGTAATAAATCACCAAAGTAGCTAGAAAATTTTGAGTGTTTGAATTGATTTCATTATAGGTATAAATAAAGAGGTACCTGTTTTATTCTACAGTTACACCTCTTACCTGACCCCATAAATGTTTGGTGTCACCTAGAATAGGTTGCCCTAAATTATCGGGGTCAATCAGAATTGTTGTAGAGACCCCTGTAGTCTGGTCTATGTCATAGAACTGACCATCGGGTGCAGCAAGCTGGTACTTATCAAGCCAAAGATAACCGTCTATCTTAATATATTTTTTGTCACTTCTATTTTTATCTTTAAAGATACTGACTTTAACTTCAATATTTCTATCAGGGCTGCTCATTATATATTCTTTTCCATCAAATTGTTCTTTTAATGCCATTGTGTGCATATAAAAAAGAGGGTTAAATGTTTTTTGAGAAATAAATTTGCTAACCCATGCCAGTGTCCCTTCAGGGAACTCTGAGCAGAATGTCTGAAGCTCTTGTTTACAGGTTTCTTCAAATTTCTCCCGGTCTGCAGAGATAAGATCCACACCATTTTCTTCAGTAGTTAAAGAATCTCTATATTGTTTAGAGCTAAAAATAGTTTGTTGGTCTTCTCCCTGAAGTGTAAATGGCGTATTGCGGTGAAGGTCTCCTTCAAATTGCTTGTCGAATACCTCATGGCCAGGTGTTTCTGGTGGCATAGCTAATTGCTGTTTGAAGTAATCTTTTGTAACTATTCAGCCTCCTCAGATTAATCTGGATTTTTCGCGAATTTATGTCATTTTGATATAAACCCTTTTCCAGAAGTTTTCATGACTCAGTTTACTCCCGAAACACAGGCCATTATCTTGCTTCTCGCTGCTGTAGGTGAGCTGGAGTCGAAGGTTTTGAGTCTTGAGGATGAAAACAAGGAGCTTGCTGATAAGCTCAAGATGAATAGTCGTAATAGCAGCAAGCCACCGTCTACAGATGGTTACAATAAGCCCTCATCATCCAAAAACTCAAATGCTGACAGTGAGAATGAGGAAAATCCTGAGTGTGATAGAGAAGATTACAAACCCAATCCCAAAAGCCTGAGGCAAAAGTCAAATAACAGGCCCGGTGGTCAACACGGTCATAAAGGCTCTACGCTGGAGCAAACTGAGGAACCAGACCATATCCGGCATCACTCGGTTAAAAACTGCGTACTTTGCCATCAGTCGCTTCTTTCTATCAAAGTAACCGACGTTGTTGAACGTCAGGTATTTGATCCAGGACGTTTTGGCCGTTTCGAAGTAACGGCGCATGTGGCTGAAGTCAAAGAATGCCCATGCGGACATGCTAATCAAGCATGCTTTCCTAAGGGTGTTGAC
Organism: Endozoicomonadaceae bacterium; assembly: GCA_965224475.1. Lineage (GTDB taxonomy): Bacteria > Pseudomonadota > Gammaproteobacteria > Pseudomonadales > Endozoicomonadaceae > Endonucleibacter. The sequence continues at coordinate 42,690 of CBDCZK010000021.1, forward strand.
TCGTATGTGCAGTATGGTCCGGTCACTCAAGCACTGGCTGCTTATCTGTATCAATACCAGTTAATGCCGTACAAGCGCATTTCACAATTCTTTTTCGATATTTTTGGTCTTGAAGTTAGTCCCGGTTCAATCTGTACTTTTCAGGCAAATGCCTACGACCGTCTGGCTAGCACAGAGGCAGCAATTGCTAACGCCTTAAAAAAAGTGCCAGTTGCAGGTGCTGACGAAACAGGCATGAGAGTGAAGGGCTCTTTATGGTGGCTGCATGTCGTTCGTTCCGAGGAGTGGACATACTACCACCTTGACCCCAGTAAAGGTCATGAAGCTATTGAGGCAATGGGAGTGTTACTGGTATTTGCCGGTATACTTGTGCATGACCATTATAAAGTCTACTTTCGCTACGCAGCCATCCATGTGCTCTGTAACGCCCATCACTTAAGGGAGTTGCAGGGGGTTGTTGACAGAGATTGCAATTATCTTGCAGCCCGGCTTCAACGCTTGTTAAGGCTGGCTTGCCATCTTAGGAAAGGGTTCAAAAAGCTTGGCATGAAGGCTATGCCGGAAATTATCCGCAAGCGTATCGACTCGCTTTTCGAGCGTACTGCTAAAAAAGCACAGCTCGAAGAAGCCGAGTACATGGAGCGACGACGTCAACGCCTTGGAGAGGATAAAGTCAGAAACACCAAAGCCTTTAACCTCTTCAAGCGACTGGTGGAGTTTAAAGAAGAAACCTTGAGATTCATGACTGATTTTGACATCCCCTTCGATAATAACGGCAGTGAGCAGGATGTTCGCAACGGCAAGGTAAAGCAGAAAATATCTGGCTGTTTCAGAAGTGAAAAAGGGGCTAAATGGTACTGCCGGATACGGAGTTATGTTTCATCGGCGAGAAAGCAGGGTGAGAATGTTTTCGAAGCCCTGCTTATAGCTATGAAGAATTACGACAACCTTCCTTTACTGGGTGCTGAATAGTTACAATCTTTTTCATCGCTATCGTTAGCTTTTTTCTTTCCCTTGTTTTTTTCTAATACACTTTTTATAAACTCTTCCATACTTTGTTGTGCTGCAGCTGCTTGTTCATGTCTTATTTCAGCGGATGAAAGTTTTCCCTTTCTATCAGGTACTTCATCTTCATCATCAGTGACTCTGTAATCTTCACTGTATACAGAGCTTGTTTCTGATAGAGCTTCTTGTTCTTGTTCTTGTTCTTGTTCTTGTTCTTCGGGCTTATTTGAAGCTAAAGAATTTGGTTGCTCTTGAGGTGCTTCTATTGAATGACTTTCAGCGACAGACTGCTTCTGAGCCGCACGACGAGACCACTCGTCAGCCAGCCCAAATAGTGTATACAGATTATTTTGCGTTGTTAAATCCCATGCTGGAATGGCTTTTTCATATTGTTTTGAAAGTGCCTGGATTTCTTGATTAATCTGTTGAGTAAACTCAGGTGAGCTTATAGATACTTTTAATATTCTTTCGATTGTCTGATCTAATAGTTCAAGCTTACGTTTTTTGTTTGGCCCTTTGCCCGTTGCGACCTTATTTCTTACCTCTTTTATTTTGTTAATAACTTCCATTCGAGCATTAGAATTACCTATTTCAGTGTAAGGTATTGGGCTACACCATAAGCTATTAACAATTTCTGGCAATAATTGGGTTGTAGTATCAGTTATACTGCCATCTGATGTTGCTATAGAGCTTATATTGTTACTATCGCCTGTGAACTGCTCTTTCCATACAGTTGGTATTTGGGAAACAAAGTTTTCTAGGCTTGCAGTTAAAGGGTCTTTTCCTTTAAATAAATTTTGAGTAAATCTAGTTATACCTTTTGATATCCTAGGTAAGACTGAATTTGTAGAAAGAGACTTGTCCGTAGGTCCCTTAATTGATTCTCTCATTTCATTTAGGATTATATCAATGTCAATTTCAGATATCTTTTCATTGTGTGATTCTTTGTCCTGTTTTAATTGGAGTCTGTTGTTGTCATCTAAGGTGAAATACTTGGTCAGGAATTTATTTTTGCTTACTTCTTTTATGGCTTTTTTATTGTCTGATAAATCACTATTTAAAAAATCTCTTAGTGTATTAAAAAATGTTGAGTGGTTGTTTTGGTGAAAAACAAAAGTTTTTTGGAGTCTATTTATGGCTGACTCGGTTGACTCATCACACATAGGGAATTTTTGCTTTAATACTTTGTGTAATTCTGGATCATTTTTTTTAGCTTTATCAATTTGTTCCGACAATTGTTTGTTTCTTGATGATGCTATTTTGATAAATTGTGTTAAGTCAGTGCAGTTGTTTGCCTGAATTGGATTATCTGATACAGTGTTATTTGTTTTGGCCATTGCACGTCGAAAGAGGTTTTCCATTTGTAAAAGTTGGATGTTAATTTTCATCTGTGAAAGATCACTTTTTGGAGGCTGTTGAAGCTGATTGTGTAATTCTATAACTTGTTTTTTTACATTCTTTACTTTGATTTTTTCTTCTGTGCCTTTTTCCTTATCCACTAGCGTTACAAATTCTGAGTCATCTTCAGTACTACTTAAAAAACTATTAATATGAATTAAAGATTGTGCTATTTCTAATGTTCTTTGTATTGTGCTTTTATTAGAACCACTCTCAGATTTTTGAGTGGATACTGATTCGTGTACTTGTTCCTCAGGCTGAATTGATGTGTTTTCTTCTATAGCCTCAATTTCTTCTTTTGATTGCCCCATTTGAGCTGTTTCTTCGCTTATATTGTCTTTTTCTGAAGTTGGAGTGTAGAATTCCCCAGTGACAAGGTGTTTGTAACTGTTTAGCTTTTTTGAAATAGCCTCAATAATTTTGCTATTATGGCTGCTCTTTTTCAGTGTTGCTATTTCACTGTCCAAAAAGTGTTTGAATGTATGGTTATTCATTTTCCTACAGTCAATAATATTGAGTGCTGATTTTACTCGTTTAACTATTGATTTTTCTTCTGTGATTTTTTTCAATCGATTTTTAGCAGCTTTTCGCTTCCAGGCAAGCCTTAATGCCTTTTTTAGCTGTTTCTGCTCTTTAGTTAGCTGGTCTTCATGGTCTGCTAGGTCACTTCGTAGATAGTGTGTTGTTTCGATGGGGGTAGAAATATGATGGTCACTGTTATGCAGCTCCACGTAGTTTTGGTCACTAACAGTGTCAAATAGAAAAGAAAGTGTTTCATATCCTTCCTCTTCTGGGATTGTTCCTGCTGTAATACCGCTTGCCACTTGAGAGTAAGCAAGGTTAAGTCTTTCTATTGTTCTTTTGGTATTTGGTGGTGTTTCAGATGTGGCTTTGGATATTGATTCTTTGATTTCTTCTATTTTTATGCAGTCATTTTTTAGTTTTTCTATGTTTTTTGCGTGATCAGCTTTTTTTCTTTTTCTAAAGTGGATTTTTTTAAAGCGTGGCTTTCTATTGTTTTTCGATTTGGTTTTTTTGTTGTTCTTTGTTTTTAATTTTGATTGGATTTTATCGATTTCTTCTTTTTTTGAATTTATTGAATTTGATAGTTCTTCTAATGCAGCAGTGCTTTTTTTAAGTATTTTTGAGTGTGCATCCCTTTCTTTTTGTAAAATGTCTATTTTTAAATTTATGTTTGGTAGTTGTTCAGAGCATATGGCTGTATCACTTTCAATATATGAAAGGCTGTTTTTAACAAGTTCGGGAAGTGAACTATGAGTTTTACTAGAGTATCTTTTGAATTTTATATGTTGTTGATCGTCGATTTCTGCAAGTTCTAATTGTACTAGTTTATCTTGTAAAGGTTTTAGGGTTTTTGAATTATTCGATTCAGTAAGGATGTTGTTTAAACAGGCTTCTTGTTCAATTTCTGTCAAGTAATCTTTGAAATTAATGGTACACTGTCCTGTTTCAGGAGAGATTGTTACTTTTCCGTACTTGCCAAGTAGTTTATTGATTTCGTCCTCTGCTTCTTCAGTATTCTGTTTGTTTTTAATAAAGTTTTTAAATCTCCCCAGTTTGCTCGTTAGCATAGCGGGAATAATGTCATTTTTTAGAGTGTCTTCTAAGACTCTTTGAGTTTCTTGCAGTCTTTCTGTAAGTTCTCTATCCAGTAATTTTTCCAGCTCATTTGCTTGTAGCCATTCGAGTTTTTCTGATGCAACTTTTGCTTCCTGATGGCCTGCTATTTTTGTTAGATAGTCGCTGGATGTTAACGCTTCTAGTTTTGTTAATTGATCTTTTGTTTTGTCTAAAATGTCTTGGTGTTTGTGAAGTTTTGTATGTTCGCGGAAACCTTCACATACTGTTTTAAGATCATCCAGGTTTTTTGTTTTGAGAATGTGTTCTCTGGTTCTCTGGTTATAACCTAAAATATTTGTTGATAGGGTTTTTAGTTTTTCTTGCTGCTCTTCTGGCGATAAAGATGATTGTGATGATAGGTGTTCTGAAATTTCATCAAGGAGTAATAAATCCTGTTCGGTTAAATTTGAAGTGCCTTTAGCCAACAGGTTTTTAAACATTAATTGAATTGAATGATCATGTTCGTTATTTGGGGTGGAAGTACACAGATGCTCCCATGCTGTATTGCTGTCTTTGAATTTATTGAGTGTTTTTAGGTGATAATCTAACTCTGCTATTTTTTCAGCTAACAATGGGTCTGAAGGATTAAGTTGTGTTTTCTCCTCAAGGGCTGTAAGTGATTGTGCAAGGGATTCAATTGTATGCTTTTCTTTTTTAGGGCTTTTTATTGTCATGCATTTCAGCACAGGTGCTATTAAATGGGATAGCTGATTATGTTGCTCTTTTATATAAGAGCTAATATTTTGGGTGATCCATTCTGAGCTGTTTGTGCTTGGCTGTGTTAACTCTTTTACAAATGCTGCCAGTTTTTCATCTGCTAGCTGGAGAGATCTAAGTTTGGCTAAGCTCTGTTGCGGGTTTGAAACTGAATTTGATGCGGGGCTTGCTTTTGTGGTAGATGGATTTTTTTGTTTAACTGTTAAGGATGATGATGCTATGGCCAGATCGTTTATGTCAGCTTCTACCTGACAAATATGCCTATCTATTTCTTCCAGTGCTTTTTGAATGACTTGTTGATCTGGGTTTTTGAATAGATCTGTTGTTTTTATTTGATCATGATGTAGGATATTCATTCCTTGAATAAATTGATTGAATTGTGTGCTTTTTTTGTCTGCTAATTCTGTGGTGTCACCAAGTTCTTCAAGGAAGTTAATGCATTCTTTCTCTCTTAATGTAATAAGTTCTATTGTTTTTGTTTTTATCTCTTCCAACGAGTGATTTTTATTTGCTTTATCTATGATTGCTCTTAATTTATCATTTTTTATATTTTCTGTATTAAAATGATAGGTTGGATTGAGTAAAGAATTTTCGTCTACCAATGGTTCATTTTTTAGCACTGTTTTTTGGTTTCTGTTTGAATCTTCTTTATGATGATCATCAGTGGTGAGTGGGTTGGCTGTTTTTGAGCTTTGTTCACTGTGTGATTCTTCTTTTTTATGTCTTTTGTGTGGTTGATAATTCTCTTTGTTTTTGTTGTTTGCTTCTTCTAGGAAATTATTTATGCCCTTGGTTTTTGTTTTTAGTTCTATTAGTGTTTTTTTAAGCTGATCTTTGCCAGTATGCAGGAAGCCTGTTTTAATACTATCAAGCTTGTTTTTTGTATCTCTAATTTCAGCCCTTCTGGCGATTAATTCTTGTGCTGTTTCAATATCTTCCATTTCGCTGGCAGCAGCTATACTGTCATTTAAAGCGCTTATAACTCCATCTGCACTTTGTAGGGCTTTTGTTTTTGACTCTTCTTTTGATATTTTTTCTACTGCCTCTTTTAGGCTATTGAGGCCTGCCTCTTCTGCTTGTAGGCGTGAAATTGAATTGTCTATTTCGTGAATGCATTCTGTTTTTCTATCAGTGATTTGTTTGTCAGGAGTGTCTTGTTGCATTTGTTTTGGGATTTCAGTTGGGATTTCCTGTGGTTGAATAAGGGGGTCTGATTCAGGGTTTTCATCCTGCATGTCTTTTGTTGGATTTATAGATTCTAGGTGGTGAGACTGAACTACATGTGTTTGTGTTTGCTTCCATTCTGGCATGACTGCTGCTTCCGTTTTTTATAAGCAATAATTAAATCTGTTTACTTTTAAATTATAGGAAATCATTTTGTATGGCTTGTTTTTTTGTATCTTGCTGTTTTTAATATTAATTTTTTAATTAATGCATTTTTTTGGTTTTAGGCTTTTTAATGATTATGTATATTAATAATGCCTTTAAAGGGCTAATGGAATTAGTCAAGATAATATATAGATATTTCAACTCTTTAGTATTTTAGCAGTGTTAGTCAATACATTAACTGTTTAATAAATATGACTTTACTTTTTCTATCGTAACTTCCCCAGGCTCCCTGTATCATTCAGCTGCCTTTTCCTTCCTTAGAAGGCAGGCTATATTGTGGAAAGTTAAATGATGGTGTTATGTAATGAAAAAACTCTATTGGGGGGTGCTGGCTGCTTCTCTGTTAGCTGGTTGTAGTACGATGAAAACAGAACCTGAGGTGGTTAAATTGCCTGAAGGGCGGTGGCAGGAAGCCCAGCCTTCCATTGGCAAACAGTCCATGAGCTTTGAGATTAAAGGTGATCGCATTTCAGCCTATGCCGGTTGTAACCGGATGATGGGACATGCTGAAATGGAAGGAAATCAGCTGGCTGTTGGCCGTATGGCTTCAACCCTGATGATGTGCCATGACAAAGAGATGGAGCGTGAAGAAGCTCTGCATGCATTATTAACGGGTAAACCTCAGGTTGAGTACAGTGGTGATGCTGTGGTGCTTCACAAGGATGGCAAGGCATTAAGGTTTAACCCACTGCCTTCTTTGGAAGGGGGAAAACCCGCTTTATCTATGTTGCGGCAGAGAAAGTGCCTTGCACAGGGGTAGCCCCTATGGAATGCCTACAGATTCGTGAAGATAAGGAAGCCCCCTGGACTCTGTTCTATGACAGTATTGAAGGCTTTGAGCCAGAACCAGGCATAGCCTATCGTCTCCGTGTCAAGGAATTTGATGTTGAGAATCCACCTGCAGACGCTTCCAGCAAACGTTGGGTATTGGATATGGTGGTAGAACAAGAGGTAGTGAATCCGGATGTTTCTTAAATCTTAAAATAAACCGGTAAATCTCTTTTTGTGAAATAACTGTTTTCATCACGAAAGGTGATGAAAACAGTGTAGCTATTATGCTTTTCTGGCAGCTATTTTTTTGCTTAATTCTTCCTTTTCCTGATTACTCAAGAACGCTACTTTTAAGCCGTTTTTTTGACAGCGTAAAATTTCACTTTGGCTAAGGCCTGCAGCAGGTGCTGCTACTTCGTACTCATGAGGCAGCTCTATCCCTTCTACCGCAGGGTCATCGGTGTTAAGGGTCGCCAGTACACCGTGATCCAGGAATTGTTTCAGGGGATGGGTGGCAAGATTTGCAACGGTACTGGTCTGGACGTTTGAGGTCAGGCAGGACTCAATGCCAATACTTTTTTCAGCCAGATAGTCCATCAGTTTGGGGTCCTCAATGGCAATGGCTTTTACACCATGACCAATCCGGGTTGCGCCCAGGTCTTGAATGGCCTGCCACATACTTTCTGCTCCAGCGGCTTCACCGGCATGAACTGTAATATGTAGCCCGGCATCGCGGACCTGTCTGAAATGGTCGATAAACAGTTCACCGGGCTTGCCCAGTTCATCCCCTGCTAAATCAATGGCAATTAATTTTTCTTTATGGGCCAGGCAAGCGTCGAGTTCAATCTGGCAGGCCTGTTGACCAAAGGTTCGACTCATAATACCAATCAAATTGGTTTTAACTCCGAAGTCTCGGCTGCCAGCAGCTACGCCGTCAATGACTGCCTCAACGACACCTTGTGGATCGAGCTTGTGGGTCATTGCCATATAGGCTGGGCTAAAGCGCAGCTCTGCGTAGTCAATGCCTGCATTTTTTGCATCTTCAACATTTTCATAGGCAACTTGGCGACAAGCGTCGTAATCAGCCAGTACCGCAACGCCCCAGTCCAGTTTTTTTAAAAAACTGACCAGATCTGGTTCATTGGAAACAACCTGGACATGGGGAATAAGTGTTTCAAGCGTTGTAGCTGGCAGTTCCAGATTATGTTTTCGTCCCAGTTCCAGAATCGTGGCGGGGCGGATATTGCCATCAAGGTGCCGGTGCAGGTCTGTTAAGGGAATCGATTTATCAATCATTACATTACCACTAAAAACGATAAGCTTTAGTTATAGAAAAGGCGCCAGAGTTGACGCCTTTCCCAAGAAAAACTTTTTTTATTTGTTGAGCTGCTTGAAGCGTTGGATCAAGCCATTGGTGGAGCTATCCTGGTCAGTGGTTTTTTCAGCCGCCTTAATGCGGTCAAAAACACGGTTGCCCAGCACTTTACCCAATTCAACACCCCACTGATCGAATGAATTAACCTGCCACAGCGTGCCTTGCACGAAGACTTTTTGCTCGTACATAGCAATAAGCGCACCTGTAGTTTCTGGTGTAATCTTTTCTGGAACGATCATGCTATTCGGACGATTACCTGGGATCACTTTATGGGGCGCAAGTCGTTCAACTTCATCAGCACTCTTGCCAGCTGCAGTTAATTCATCACGCACTTCTTCCAGGGTTTTGCCCTGCATCATTGCCTGACTCTGTGCCAGGGCATTAGCGAACAGCCAGGGATGTTGTTCGGCAATAGGGTTATGGGTTGTAGCCGGTGCAATAAAGTCCACAGGGATTAAACGTGTACCCTGGTGCAGTAGCTGATGGTAGGCGTGTTGGTCATTGGTGCCTGTCCCGCCCCAGATAGCCGCACCTGTTTGATAGTCTACGGTGGTGCCGTCAGTGCGAACCTGCTTGCCGTTACTCTCCATATCCATTTGCTGCAGATGGCCTGGCAGGTCCCGCAGGAAATGGTCGTAAGAGATAACCGCATGGGATTCTGCACCAAAATAGTTTTGGTACCAGATACCCAGCATACCCAGAATAACAGGAATGTTTTCTGCCAGGGGTGCTTGCTGGAAATGCTTGTCCATTTCCCAGGCGCCTTTTAGCAGACGCTCGAAATTATCGTAGCCTACTACCAGGCTGATCATCAGACCAATGCTGGACCACAGAGAGTAACGACCCCCGACCCAGTCCCATAGTGGTAAGGTGTTTTCCTGGGCAATGCCGAATTGATCAATAGCCGTCAGATTAGTGGAAATGGCAACAAAATGCTTACGAATATCGCCTTCTACACAGCCTTGCTCCAGCATCCAGCGACGGGCTGCTTGCGCATTCTGTAAGGTTTCCAGAGTGCTGAAGGATTTGGAGGCAACAATAAATAAGGTAGTTTCCGGGTCAACCTTACGCAGCACTTCAGAGAGCTCATTTGGGTCTATATTGGCAACGTAATGATGCTCCAGCCCCTCTTTGTGATAAGGCGTCAAGGCGTTGATAGCTGTTTTCAGACCGAGATAAGAGCCACCAATACCAATATTGACAATATGGCGGATGGTCTTACCAGTATGTCCTTTCCATTCTCCAGAATGTACCTTTTCTGTCAGCACTTTCATGCGCTCACGGGTTTCCCGGATCATTGGCATAACATCTTCGCCATCAACCATAACCGGCTCATTGCCGAAGTTGCGAAGTGCAGTATGGAGGACTGCACGCTGCTCTGTGCCATTTATTTTTTCACCGGCAAACATCGCTTTAGTTGCTTGCGGCAGGTCTGCCTGCTCAGCCATGGCGACCAAAGCAGCCATAACCTTGTCATCAACCAAGTGCTTGGAATAGTCGAGAAACAGGCCGGCTGCTTCCAGGCTATATTTGCTAAAACGTTCAGGATCGGCAGCAAACAGGTCACGCAGATGCGTATTGGCCATTTTGCTCTGGAGACTGGCCAGCTCACTGGATGCTGGATACTGGCTGAGGGGGGAGGGAGCAGGACGAAACACGTTGTCACCTCTTTCTGGAGGAAAAGCCTATACGGGCATAAAAATAGTCTAGGGGTTGGGATTGTAAGGATTAGAGGAGGTTCTGGCAATTTTGAAGTTTTTTGCATATGAAGTTATAAGTAGTCACTCAAACGAAATCAGATATTCTTGACCAAATAGATCAAATACACGTTTGACCTCTTGCTCAAATTCCTTGAAGTTCATTATTGCCAGTAAGTTCAGCCATTCATATTTCACTTTTCTCCACAATATTTCTATCAGGTTTAGCTCAGGTGAATAGGTTGGTAAAAAACAGACTAAAAGCTTTTTCTCAATCGCCCAGTCTATTACTCTTTCTCTGAAAAGTTTGCTGGTATGAATGCTGGCATTATCCACCATGACGATGGTATAGCGATCATTAGAACTGTACTTGGGATCTTCCATCCTGGTGGCAAAATCATCAAAGACACTGATAACCGTTTCGCTGTTAACACAACCTGTTACTGGGTAGTAGAAAAGGTCATTGGCACGATTCATAAACCCCAGCACATTGATACGCTTGCTTTTTACAGAGGGTATTTCTAGCTGTGAGCCTTTTTCTTGCCAGCCGTAGGGGACACAAGGCTCTTGGCTAAAACCAGATTCATCAAAGTAAAACAGATTGACAAGCCCTTTATCCTCAGCATTTTGAGCCTCTTTCAAGGCAGACTGGCAACACCTGAACTGCTCCTCGTTGCGCTTATGACTGCAAGCTTTACGAAAACGCTTATAAACAAGTCCCAGCTTTTTTTAAAAGTCTCGACAGAGTTTGTTTTGAGGCAGCCTTCCCGGTTTCCTCTGCAATTTTTGTTTGAACATAAGCCAGCCTGCGAGGTTCCTCGGAGACAATCTCTCTAATGCGTTGTGCTTCCTGGTCAGTATAGATAGGTGGTTTACCACCCTCATGTTTTTTATATAGACCGCGAAGGCCATAATCATCCCAGGCATCAATCCAGTCAGATACTGTCTGATATCGAACTTCAAATATTGCAGCAATCTCGCTCATAGAATAACCACGTATGCTGAGTAAAACAGCATGAGCCCTTTCCCTTAGGTAAGGATATGGCCCGTGCCGGACAGCTTCTCTCAATGTTTTTATGACTGCGACATCGGTTACTGGATCAACAGTTTTCATCGTGACAACAGCGAGATTAATGGTGTTTGGCAATGAGTATAACCAAATTGGAATGGAGGTATTTTTTATAAATACGGACGTACAGTTATTTTTATCTGTTAGCAGTTGCGTGACTACTTATAACCATTTCAAGTGAGCTGGCAATTTATTTTGAATTAAAAGTGAATGAATGAGGAGTTATAGCTATGAGTTTGGTTCGTAGGATGATGGGCTCATTATTATTGATACTTCCATCGGTTGTTTTGGCAAAATTTGCCATTACTAGAGATTATATTGTTTCAGATGGAAGGAATTTTAGTGGGTATTTTAGATGGAAAATAGAGGAGCCTGATGAAGAAAAAGAAGCTCATGTTTTTATATATCAGCCAAAAAAACATAAACAATCTACATATCAATCGTTAAAAGGAAGATCTCCATTGGGGCAGGTGCTTTCTAGTCGATTTAGCGAAGATAAAACAGAGTGGGAGAATAAAGTTGAGTTTCGAAAACAACCAGCTCTAGTGCACCATAGAGATACTGACTTGTTGTACCATTTTATAAGAAATATGGAAGGTAATATCGTATGCCCATTTGATGTTGGTAGTGAACTTTATATTCCTGAAATTTTTAATGTAGGATTAGGTGGTGAGTGCCGAGTTATAAATGTTTTGGAAAAAAGCAGAAAGTGCTGGAGTTTTGCTGTTGATGTAAAATGGTAACTATTCAGCCTCCTCAGATTAATCTGGATTTTTCGCGAATTTATGTCATTTTGATATAAACCCTTTTCCAGAAGTTTTCATGACTCAGTTTACTCCCGAAACACAGGCCATTATCTTGCTTCTCGCTGCTGTAGGTGAGCTGGAGTCGAAGGTTTTGAGTCTTGAGGATGAAAACAAGGAGCTTGCTGATAAGCTCAAGATGAATAGTCGTAATAGCAGCAAGCCACCGTCTACAGATGGTTACAATAAGCCCTCATCATCCAAAAACTCAAATGCTGACAGTGAGAATGAGGAAAATCCTGAGTGTGATAGAGAAGATTACAAACCCAATCCCAAAAGCCTGAGGCAAAAGTCAAATAACAGGCCCGGTGGTCAACACGGTCATAAAGGCTCTACGCTGGAGCAAACTGAGGAACCAGACCATATCCGGCATCACTCGGTTAAAAACTGCGTACTTTGCCATCAGTCGCTTCTTTCTATCAAAGTAACCGACGTTGTTGAACGTCAGGTATTTGATCCAGGACGTTTTGGCCGTTTCGAAGTAACGGCGCATGTGGCTGAAGTCAAAGAATGCCCATGCGGACATGCTAATCAAGCATGCTTTCCTAAGGGTGTTGACTCGTATGTGCAGTATGGTCCGGTCACTCAAGCACTGGCTGTTTATCTGTATCAATACCAGTTAATGCCGTACAAGCGCATTTCACAATTCTTTTTCGATATTTTTGGTCTTGAAGTTAGTCCCGGTTCAATCTGTACTTTTCAGGCAAATGCCTACGACCGTCTGGCTAGCACAGAGGCAGCAATTGCTAACGCCTTAAAAAAAGTGCCAGTTGCAGGTGCTGACGAAACAGGCATGAGAGTGAAGGGCTCTTTATGGTGGCTGCATGTCGTTCGTTCCGAGGAGTGGACATACTACCACCTTGACCCCAGTAAAGGTCATGAAGCTATTGAGGCAATGGGAGTGTTACTGGTATTTGCCGGTATACTTGTGCATGACCATTATAAAGTCTACTTTCGCTACGCAGCCATCCATGTGCTCTGTAACGCCCATCACTTAAGGGAGTTGCAGGGGGTTGTTGACAGAGATTGCAATTATCTTGCAGCCCGGCTTCAACGCTTGTTAAGGCTGGCTTGCCATCTTAGGAAAGGGTTCAAAAAGCTTGGCATGAAGGCTATGCCGGAAATTATCCGCAAGCGTATCGACTCGCTTTTCGAGCGTACTGCTAAAAAAGCACAGCTCGAAGAAGCCGAGTACATGGAGCGACGACGTCAACGCCTTGGAGAGGATAAAGTCAGAAACACCAAAGCCTTTAACCTCTTCAAGCGACTGGTGGAGTTTAAAGAAGAAACCTTGAGATTCATGACTGATTTTGACATCCCCTTCGATAATAACGGCAGTGAGCAGGATGTTCGCAACGGCAAGGTAAAGCAGAAAATATCTGGCTGTTTCAGAAGTGAAAAAGGGGCTAAATGGTACTGCCGGATACGGAGTTATGTTTCATCGGCGAGAAAGCAGGGTGAGAATGTTTTCGAAGCCCTGCTTATAGCTATGAAGAATTACGACAACCTTCCTTTACTGGGTGCTGAATAGTTACCTAAAATGCTATTTTTCTGAATCCAGAATATTGCCAGATTTTGAAAACTATTCTCAGCAGTCACTTTTTAGTAATCAAGAACTTAAGAGGTCACCATGTCAGTATTACATGCTTCAGTGCTGGAGTAGGTTATTTAAAGCAGATAGATTCGGTTATGAAAGATTTGTGGACGAAGATGAGTTTGTACCGGGCTTGTTTAAAAATAGAGAGGGAGATTGTTGGGCTATTAGAGGCGCGAATCCGATATTACCATCCAAATCCACTCAGCTAGAGTCTAGATATCAAATATCTTTGCAACAGATGTTACAGCTTTAAGTAGTCACTCAAACGAAATCAGATATTCTTGACCAAATAGATCAAATACACGTTTGACCTCTTGCTCAAATTCCTTGAAGTTCATTATTGCCAGTAAGTTCAGCCATTCATATTTCACTTTTCTCCACAATATTTCTATCAGGTTTAGCTCAGGTGAATAGGTTGGTAAAAAACAGACTAAAAGCTTTTTCTCAATCGCCCAGTCTATTACTCTTTCTCTGAAAAGTTTGCTGGTATGAATGCTGGCATTATCCACCATGACGATGGTATAGCGATCATTAGAACTGTACTTGGGATCTTCCATCCTGGTGGCAAAATCATCAAAGACACTGATAACCGTTTCGCTGTTAACACAACCTGTTACTGGGTAGTAGAAAAGGTCATTGGCACGATTCATAAACCCCAGCACATTGATACGCTTGCTTTTTACAGAGGGTATTTCTAGCTGTGAGCCTTTTTCTTGCCAGCCGTAGGGGACACAAGGCTCTTGGCTAAAACCAGATTCATCAAAGTAAAACAGATTGACAAGCCCTTTATCCTCAGCATTTTGAGCCTCTTTCAAGGCAGACTGGCAACACCTGAACTGCTCCTCGTTGCGCTTATGACTGCAAGCCTTACGAAACCGCTTATAAACAAGTCCCAGCTTTTTTTAAAAGTCTCGACAAAGTTTGTTTTGAGGCAGTCTTCCCGGTTTCCTCTGCAATCTTTGTTTGAACATAAGCCAGCCTGCGAGGTTCCTCGGAGACAATCTCTCTAATGCGTTGTGCTTCCTGGTCAGTATAGATAGGTGGTTTACCACCCTCATGTTTTTTGTACAGACCGCGAAGGCCATAATCATCCCAGGCATCAATCCAGTCAGATACTGTCTGATATCGAACTTCAAATATTGCAGCAATCTCGCTCATAGAATAACCACGTATACTGAGTAAAACAGCATGAGCCCTTTCCCTTAGGTAAGGATATGGCCCGTGCCGGAGAGCTTCTCTCAATGTTTTTATGACTGCGACATCGGTTACTGGATCAACAGTTTTCATCGTGACAACAGCGAGATTAATGGTGTTTGGCAATGAGTATAACCAAATTGGAATGGAGATGTTTTTTATAAATACGGACGTACAGTTATTTTTATCTGTTAGCAGTTGCGTGACTACTTATGCGGATCATCAACAATTTGACTTTGAATATGAGAAACTTGTAGAGAGTCATTGTTTAGTACATGTTGAAGTGAGGATAGGTTGTAATAAATCTAATTTAGAACAAGGAGATGGATATTTACCAGATAATATAGATTATCGATATGTGAAACTTTGCTTAAAAGATCATGAGGGTTACACTGTTAGGATGGTTTTGTTTAGAGGACTTGATAAGATTCCAGATGTGATGAGTGTTGCTGATAATCCTGATATTGTTTTTCTAACTGGAAAATCGTTTAATGTTTTTAGTAAAAGCCAGTTTCAAAATCTTATTCCATTTTTCAATAAATATGATGATGAAAGATTTGTTCCAGTTGGAGCATTTGGGATAGTGAAAAAATATAATCAAGATTTAGGCACTATTTTAAGACATGAAACGAATCTGTAATTCATTTTAGTTGATATGTGTAGTATTTAATAGATCGGCCATGATATTACCAATGTAATAACAATAGTGTAGTTAGCAGTTTGCTTGATGAACAAAGTAATGGGCATACGCCCATCACCTTTAAGCCAGCTGAACTGGAATGGCATTAGCCGTATGGCTTACTTTATTACCTTCCTGCATATAGATCAGTCGAGGTTTGTGATTCTTTAACTCTTCTTCGCTAAAGTTACCAAAAGCACAGATAATAATACGGTCGCCAACACTGGCTTTATGGGCAGCAGCACCGTTAACGGACATAATGCCTGAACCTTCTTCACCACGGATGATATAAGTGGTAAAGCGTTCACCGTTATCAACATTAAAGACCTGAATCTGCTCATACTCCCGCAGGCCTGCCATATCAATCAGGTTGCCATCAATGGAAAGGGAGCCTTCGTATTCCAGCACTGCATGAGTGACATGGGCTTTGTGCAGCTTGGCCTTTAGCATAATGCTTTGCATGGTGTAGTCCTGTTATCTGGTCTGATTGTATAATCAGGCGTTGATAGAAAAATGAATATTGTCAATTAGCCGGGCTTTGCCCAGATAGCCTGCTGCCAGAATAACCAGCTCGTCGTCATCTGACCCAGCCGGTAGCAAAGTGCTTGTATTGCAGATATTAAAATAGTCTGGTTTGATGCCAGCTTCTGCTAACATGGCGAAGGCATTGCGGCGAATTAGGTCGTAATCTTTTTCCCCAGCTTTAATGGCTGACTTCGCCTGGTTGAGCGTATGGAAAATACTAGGTGCTATATCTTCGCGCTCTTCTTCAGTTAAGTAACCATTGCGGGAGCTTTTGGCCAGGCCACTCTCCTCTCGGGCAATGGGTGCTCCTACTATTTCCACTGGCATACACATATCCCTGACCATTTTGCGGATGATAGCCAGCTGTTGAAAATCTTTCTCACCAAAAACAGCAATATCAGGGCGAACAATATTAAACAGTTTGGTTACTACTGTGGCGATACCTCTGAAGAAGCCGGGCCGACTTTTGCCGCAGTGCATGCCATCAAGAATATCAACACTGACATGAGTATGGTTATCACTACCTTCAGGATAAATTTCCTGGGTGCTGGCTGAGTAGACGAGATCGACGCCATGCTCTTTCAGAAGGGCGCAGTCTTGCTCCATCGTTCTGGGGTAGGAGTCATAATCTTCATTTGGGCCAAATTGTAGTGGATTTACATAAATGCTAACGACCACAATTTCAGCCAGAGCTTTGGCTTTTTTTACCAAAGTTAAGTGGCCTCCATGCAAATTCCCCATAGTGGGGACAAAAGCGACCTTTTGTCCCTGGGTTTTATGCACGTTGACATAACCCTGGACTTCAGCAATAGAGTGAACGAGTTTCATTGCTAATGGCTTTCCTGATTATTCGAAGCAGTGTTCTTGAGCGGGAAAAGAGCCTTCTTTTACTGCGTTCACATAAGCTTTTACAGCTTCCTGAGAACTAACAGATTCGGCCATAAAGTTTTTAACAAAGCGTGGCTTGCGGCCAGGTGTTAGGTCAAGCATGTCGTATATAACCAGAATCTGGCCATCGGTATCAGCTCCAGCGCCAATGCCAATAACAGGCACATTAACAGCACGAGTAATTTCACGGGCCAGGGCAACAGGTACACACTCAAGTAAAAGAATGGCTGCACCTGCAGCTTCTAGCTCGATAGCTGCTTTAATCATGGCATCAGCACGCTCTGAGTCACGTCCCTGAACTTTATATCCACCAAAAACGTTAACACTCTGTGGTGTTAGCCCCATGTGTACACAAGCTGGAATACCATGCTGGCGTAAGCGGGTAACAACAGGAGCAAGCCAGGCTTCACCTTCAATCTTGATGATTTCAGCGCCCGCCTGCATCAGTTGGGTTGCATTCAACAGAGCCTGTTCTTCTGTTGTATAGGATGCAAATGGCAAGTCAGCCATGAGCATAGCGTCGTTTACATTCTTGCGAACGCTGCGGGTGTGATAACACATATCACTCATTGTGACAGGAACGGTACTGTCTTCTCCCTGGCAGACCATACCAAGGGAGTCCCCCACCAGAATAACTTCAGTGCCTTGGGAACTAGCCAGGTTGGCAAAAGTGGAGTCGTAAGCGGTAAGGCAGGGATTTTTTCTCCTGACTGTTTCATTTTAGTCAGGGTATTGAGAGTTATTTTAGCCATCGGTTAGGACCTTGGAACCTCTCGAGTAGATATTTTCGGGCAAAGTATACGGAAACTGAATGTGAGTGTCAGTGCATATTAATTATTGTTTGTACTTGGTAGTCGGTGGCTTCTGACGGTCTGGTCGGTGAGTGGGTACGGAGATATCTATATAAAAACGGTGATAGCAGTATCTGCTCTAAAGTAAGGGTACTAAGAAGATGAGAGTGATTGATGTAAGCGAAGTAAAGATGGGTTATCTACGGAAAAGGTTATTATGAACGTGGCTGGGACGGGTTTTGGACTGATTTTGTTGCCAGCATACAGTCGTAATTCAGATCAATACTAAGCCGACTGCCATCTATAAAAAAAGCCTCGTCAGTAAAATCTGTGGGTCATTTGCGGCTCAGGTAGCTTACCCAGTGCGTGATATAAAGCTATTTCCGCGCACTTGTAGGTTCTAAAACCGTAAGCTTTTCTCGTAGTCACTTTTACCTTGGTGTTTAAGCCTTCGACGATTCCGCTAGAATAAGCCTTTTTTGCCTTAAACCAGTTCAAGATTAAGGGCTGGTGCCGTCGAACCGTTTTGGCTACTTTCTTCAAGGGTTCTATTTTTGACCGCATCACTCTTGTACACCAACGATCCAGATATTTCCCTGCCCAGAAGGGAGAAACGTATTCCCAGAACGTCTGAAACTCTTCTTTGAGCAGATAAGCCCGAACACTCTTCAAGTTGTATTGCAAAACCGTACTCAGCTTTATCTCTTCTTTTTCCGTCAGGTTCTCCTTACGTTTGAGCAAACACCAACGGGCCTTTTTCAGTACTGGTTCATAACCATCAGCCTGAAGCTGCTTGTGTTCAGAGGCCCTGACTTCATCAATCGCTTTATTCAACATGGCGACAATGTGAAAACGATCAAGTATGTGCAACGCTTGGCTGGCAAACTCTGCAATGGCTTTCAGGTACGGCTTCCACATGTCAGAGCAAACATACTCCAGCCGCTGGTTTCTTTCTGAGCCAAAGAACAGAAAGAAACGGCGAATAGTCACTTCAGTGCGGTCTTCTCCAACCCATAATAGCCGGGTCAGTCCCCGGTCAATCTGGTAAATCACTGTCAGGTATTTATGACCAATTTGATAAGCGACCTCATCGACGCCAATCGCCTTTATGTTATCCATGGACCGATGAGCCTTACCCCACTTAACCACATACTCAACCGCCTGAAATACTTTTTCCCATGATGTATGAAAAGTAAAAGCCACTTCTTTCCAAGAAAGCTTTCTGGCCCAAAATGCCAAAAACTGCATATAGGCTGTGGTGAGTTCCTTTTTACCTTCTGCCCATGGAACCTGTTCAACCTTCACACCGCAAGTCTTACAGTTAACCCGGCGCATTCTGTAGAGAAGGAAGACTCTAATACCCCATAATGGGATAAACTCAAAACGACGCTCTTTCAGGTGGTCGTAGCCAGCCGCTGGTTTTTGGCAACCTGAGCACAGCGCATGACCATTCTGACGCGGAACGATAGTGACATTGAATACCTCAGCACCTTGATAGTGGGCCAGCTTTACCTCTTGATAAACAAATGACTTGAGTTTGTGGACTTTATTGAGGATAGTTTTAATCAGCATCAGCGGTCGCTTTTGTTGTTTTTCTGTCCTTCAACAAAAAACTATCAAAAGTTGGCTGCTGGTGCATTTACTCCAAAATCACTCATTTTTACCCACAGTTATCCCTGAAGAGCCTAAAAAAATAATCACGTCCTATTTGAAGCTCCTGTGCAGAATAATGCTTAAGTATTTCATCAATCGTCTTTTTATGGGAGCTGAGTTCGATTGTTTCAAAAACCTTAAGGAATGCTTCGGCCATTGATTGACCATTATCAACCAGGTGTTTGATTTTTGACATGTACTTCTTGTTTTTTTTATCCATGTTTTTTTATGGTGTAAATTTGTCGAAGAGGCAATATTTATATGGTGTATTTTAATTATAGTTTAATGATGTGGGTTTTAATTATTGGTTTTTGCTTTTTAGTATCTAAAATTAATAAATAATAATTATTGATTTTAGGGTTTTTTAAATGAGTTTTCCCACAGGTAAAGCAGGAGGTGTGAATAATGGATTGCCCCAGTCAATCGACCATGGTGGTGAAAGCCCTACTGTAAAATCCGGGTGCAGAAAGCTAAGAAAAACCACATCAAAAGATAAAGTGCATTCTGTCAAGAGTGGAAAGGTTAATAAGAGAAGTGTCGATGCAGGCAAAGCACTGTCAACTCGTTTGGTTTCAAAAAAATTTTCTAGGAATAATCTTGTTAGGCGCTCTCGCTTTCAACCGGCCAGTGCCAGCCAAAAACAGGCAGCAAAATATGCCTCACGAGGTGCAGGTTTGGGAGCGGTGGTTGGGGGACTTATTGGAGCAGCACTGGGGACAGTAGTAGGTGTCTTTATTGGCCCTGCAGGGCCAATAATTGGAGGGATAATTGGAGCCTATCTTGGTGGGATGGCTGGTGCGCATGATGGAGACAAAATGCCTCTGTCTGATAAAGAGGTTGCTCATATAGCGCCAGGTAGTGTTCCACATAGAGAGCCTATGATGAAAAGGCTTCTTGGTAATGAAGCTGTAGAACTATTGACAAAACGCTACCCCACAGCCGCTGATTTAAGAAAGATTGATGAGGCCATTCGAAGTATGCCAAAGGTAATGGATGAGATTAGAAATAGCGATGATTATAAAAGTTCACCTGAAAGAAAAGATTACTTCGAAAAGAAGTTTTTAGAATATACCCGTATTGCAAATGAATATGCAGATATGGCTAAGGATCGAGCGTTTCCAAAAGCAAAGAAAATTATGGGTGCTTGGCAAAAAACTGCTGAAGCGGGTGATATTAAAAATGCAAATAAAGACCTTGAAAAAGTGGTTGATTTTTTTGTGGCAAAAGCGGATGAAAATAGTGGCTTAGCGTTGGCATATTTCAGGGATGAGATGGTTAAAACACTCGATAGAAATGGTCAGCACCAATTTGGTGAGAGTCTTGCTTTAAAAATGAATAATAAAATTGCAGAGCTGGATGGAAACCATAGTGTTCCACATCAGCAATCTATACCCAATAAATCAGTAGAAGTAGATAAAGTCAGCGTATCCACTAATAAAAGGGATCCTCAAGGATAGATAAGTGTTAGGTGATATTGATTTAACCTGTGACACTGCGATGATATGCCTTATTTATTCTGGGTTTTGATTGCAATAATAGCTATGTTCTCTTTCCCTTTTCTTAGTTGCTTTTCTTCCGGGACACCTGTCTGCTGTGTGGTACCAGGGTACTCTGTATGAACAACCTGAAAACCAATGTTGTGTAGGTAGTTTATAAATGGCTGCTCAGATATTGCAGTGACTGTTTCCGGTAAAATATAGGCTTGTAGTGGTAGGCCTTCTTTAGCGAGAAACTGCAGCATGCCATTTTTATTAAATAATATTTTTTCTGGAAATTTGGCTATATTGGCCTGGTATAAATGGTGCTGATCTGAAAGGGATGTGAGATAAAGTTTGCCATGTGGTTTTAGCATTCGATAAGCAGCCTGAATGGACTTTTCTGCTTGATCTGGTGTTAGAACTGCCAGGATTCGATGAAGTACGATGCTATCGAATGTGTTGTCTTTTATTGGCTTAAAATCTTGCGGAAATTTTGCGTTACTTAAATACAGGTTTTTGGCTAATGATTGCCTGTCTGCCAATTCATAAATACCTAACAACTGAGCCGCTTCCAGCTCATTACAAAGTACCTTATTGTTCTTCTGGAGAAGGTGAAGGGTAATATCTCCCCACCCGGCACCTACGTCCAGAATAGTTTGATTGGATAAATTAAAAAGCTCCAGATAAAAAGGTTTCTGTTTTACCTGCTCGCTAATAGCTATACCAAATCCCATTCGATTAAATGTTACCCTGACATGATTTAGTCGGGTTTTACTAAGAGGTTGTTTGATTGAAATGTTTTGAATTGTAACTGTATAGTCGGATGGACTATATTCTGAGCTTTTTGCCATCTCTCTGGAGAAAAGGGTAGTAAGCTGATTGGTATTGTCCTTTTCTTTTTCGAATAACTTTTGTATTTCTATATTATTAGCACGGATAGCAACGCCGTTATAGTCTGGTTTTTGTATCTTGTTGAAGCTTGTGTTGATGGCCTGGCGGAGTTTAACTATTTCTTGATTTTGGGTTTCAGGTTCGGGCTTTTTACACCCGCTAATTGAAAGAGCTATACAAATTGATGCGATGAATGGTAAATATCTTATTGAAAGTAATAAGGTTTTTTTAAGTGAGAACATGGCTATGTCTGTTTTGTATAGGGCTGATATTCAATAGTTATGAGTAATTATATGTCTTTTTTATAAGTTTGTTTGTTTTTTTGGAGTTAAGAGTGAAGTACAAGTAATACCAATCAAACTTATTGTTTTGGAATGGTATAAATTATTTTTTAAATAGAACTTTTACTGAGTGATTTTTTGAATTTAAAACTGCTCATACAGTACTGTCTTTTTCAATCATGTAAGTAGTCACGCAACTGCTAACAGATAAAAATAACTGTACGTCCGTATTTATAAAAAACATCTCCATTCCAATTTGGTTATACTCATTGCCAAACACCATTAATCTCGCTGTTGTCACGATGAAAACTGTTGATCCAGTAACCGATGTCGCAGTCATAAAAACATTGAGAGAAGCTCTCCGGCACGGGCCATATCCTTACCTAAGGGAAAGGGCTCATGCTGTTTTACTCAGTATACGTGGTTATTCTATGAGCGAGATTGCTGCAATATTTGAAGTTCGATATCAGACAGTATCTGACTGGATTGATGCCTGGGATGATTATGGCCTTCGCGGTCTGTACAAAAAACATGAGGGTGGTAAACCACCTATCTATACTGACCAGGAAGCACAACGCATTAGAGAGATTGTCTCCGAGGAACCTCGCAGGCTGGCTTATGTTCAAACAAAGATTGCAGAGGAAACCGGGAAGACTGCCTCAAAACAAACTTTGTCGAGACTTTTAAAAAAAGCTGGGACTTGTTTATAAGCGGTTTCGTAAGGCTTGCAGTCATAAGCGCAACGAGGAGCAGTTCAGGTGTTGCCAGTCTGCCTTGAAAGAGGCTCAAAATGCTGAGGATAAAGGGCTTGTCAATCTGTTTTACTTTGATGAATCTGGTTTTAGCCAAGAGCCTTGTGTCCCCTATGGTTGGCAAGAAAAAGGCTCACAGCTAGAAATACCCTCTGTAAAAAGCAAGCGTATCAATGTGCTGGGGTTTATGAATCGTGCCAATGACCTTTTCTACTACCCAGTAACAGGTTGTGTTAACAGCGAAACGGTTATCAGTGTCTTTGATGATTTTGCCACCAGGATGGAAGATCCCAAGTACAGTTCTAATGATCGCTATACTATCGTCATGGTGGATAATGCCAGCATTCATACCAGCAAACTTTTCAGAGAAAGAGTAATAGACTGGGCGATTGAGAAAAAGCTCTTAGTCTGTTTTTTACCGACCTATTCACCAGAACTCAATCTGATAGAAATATTGTGGAGGAAAGTGAAATATGAATGGCTGAACTTACTGACAATAATGAACTTCAAGGAATTTGAGCAAGAGGTCAAACGTGTATTTGATCTATTTGGTCAAGAATATCTGATTTCGTTTGAGTGACTACTTATGAGCAGGTGCTTTATATAAAGTTTATTAAGCTATAGCTTTATTTGAACAAATGTACTCAGTTCTCCTGTATTGATTAGCTTTTGGGCAGCCTCAATATCTGGAGAAAAATAGCGGTCCTTATCGTAGAAGGGCACGACTTCTCTGAGAGTAGATTTAGCTTTTTCCAAAGCTTCAGATGATTTTAAAGGCTCCCTGAAATCGAGTCCCTGGCAGGCCGCCAGATATTCAACCGCTAAAATACCTGAGGTATTTTCTGCCATATCTTCTAAACGACGGGCGGCAAAGGTAGCCATGGAAACATGGTCTTCCTGGTTGGCAGATGTCGGCAGGCTATCGACACTGGCTGGATGAGCAAGGGACTTGTTTTCACTGGCCAGTGCCGCAGAGGTCACCTGGGCAATCATAAAACCGGAATTAACACCACCATTATCAACCAGGAACGGAGGCAAACCACTTAACTGGCTATCAATTAATAATGCCATTCTTCGTTCAGATAGTGAGCCAATTTCAGCAATGGCCAATGCCAGATTGTCGGCGGCCATAGCTACAGGCTCTGCATGGAAGTTCCCACCAGAAAGAATGGTATTGTCATCAGCAAACACCAGGGGATTATCTGAAACGGCATTGGCTTCAGTGAGTAGAGTTTCTGAAGCATAACGAATCTGTTGCAGGCAGGCTCCCATCACTTGAGGTTGGCATCTGAGAGAGTAAGGATCCTGAACCTTTTCACAATTCTGATGGGATGCACCGATTTCGCTGCTATCCAACAGCTGTCTATAAGCCTCAGCAATATCTGATTGTGCTTTGTGACCTCGCACTGCATGAATGCGTGAATCAAATGGTTTGCGGCTACCTTTTGCTGCTTCTACTGAAAGGGCTCCGATGACAACGCCGGCATCCAGTAATGCCTCGGCTTCAAACAGTCCACGCAGGGCGAAGGCTGTAGAAGCCTGGGTGCCATTGAGTAGAGCCAGGCCCTCCTTTGGGCCAAGTGTCAGAGGCTCAATATTTGCTATTGTCAGAGCTTCATTGGCAGGTATTCGCTTTCCTTTATGGATTGCTTCTCCCTCTCCCAGTAATACAGCACTCATATGAGCCAGTGGTGCCAAGTCGCCTGATGCCCCTACAGACCCTTTTTCAGGGATGCAAGGATAAATTTCATGCTTTAATAGTGCTATTAATGACTCAATAACCTGACGCCTGACGCCAGAAAACCCTCTGGCGAGACTGTTGATTTTCAGAACCATTAATATTCGGACGACCGCCTCGTCCATAAATTGACCAATGCCTGCCGCATGAGAAAGTACCAGGCTTTTCTGCAAGGTATTCAGGTCTTCCTGCTTAATACGGGTATTAGCCAATAATCCAAAGCCAGTATTAATGCCGTAAACAACACGCCCTTGGTCGAGTATCTGTTGTACACATTCAGCCGATTTATCTACCTGTTCCCATTCGGCAGGATCAATCTGGAGATTGATAGGCCGGTAATAGATTTCCCGTAAATGGGACAGTGTCAGCTGTCCTGGATTTAATTTTAGAGTCAGGGGCAGTGACGACTGCTTAGCTGTTAAGTCCGGTTTAAACAAAGACTTTTCCCCCTTAATATAGTCCTTTGAGTGTTTTTTAGTTTTTCTGGGTGGCTCCCTTTTTGGAATGAGGAGCCTAGATAATTGAGTTTATTCAACCATTGGCAGATCCAGTTTCTGCTCTTTGGCACAATTGATAGCAATATCGTATCCAGCATCAGCATGACGCATAACGCCGGTGGCAGGGTCATTCCATAATACACGGCCAACCCGTCTGGCAGCATCATCAGTGCCATCACAGACAATCACCATTCCTGAATGTTGGCTAAAGCCCATACCTACGCCACCACCATGGTGTAAGCTGACCCAGGTGGCACCACTGGACGTATTAAGTAAAGCGTTAAGCAGAGGCCAGTCAGAAACAGCATCAGAACCATCTTTCATCGCTTCTGTTTCCCGATTAGGGCTGGCAACAGAGCCAGAGTCCAGATGATCCCTGCCAATCACAACGGGTGCTTTCAATTCACCCATAGCAACCATTTCATTGAATGCCAGCCCTAACCGGGCACGGTCTTTTAGCCCAACCCAGCATATTCTGGATGGTAATCCCTGGAAATGAATACGCTCTTTTGCCATCTCCAGCCAGTTATGCAAATGAGGATTGTCCGGGATCAACTCCATTACTTTCTGATCAGTTTTGTAGATATCTTCAGGATCACCAGAGAGTGCAGCCCAACGGAATGGTCCAACCCCTTCACAGAACAGTGGTCGTATATAAGCAGGAACAAAGCCCGGGAAGTCAAAGGCATTTTTCACGCCTTCTTCCAATGCCATTTGCCGGATATTGTTACCGTAGTCCAGTGTTGCAGCGCCACGCTTTTGCAACTCAAGCATGGCTTCAACCTGTTTTGCCATGGAAGCTTTAGCTGCTTTGGCTACATCCTCTGGATCGGTCTTTCGCATTTTTTCTGCTTGTTCCAGCGTCCAGCCTGCGGGAAGGTAGCCGTTCAGAGGGTCGTGGGCACTGGTTTGATCAGTGACTACATCGGGGGTGATATTGCGTTCAACCAGTTCAGCAAACACTTCTGCAGCATTACCAAGCAGCCCTACTGATATCGCCTTGCCTGAATCGCGGGCATCAACCAGCATCTTCAGGGCAGAATCCAAGTCTTTAACTTTGTAGTCGAGATAACCGGTTTCCAGTCGTTTATCAATACGAGTCTCATCACACTCCACAGCAAGTATGGACGCCCCTGCCATGGTAGCTGCTAAAGGTTGAGCACCGCCCATACCGCCAAGACCACCGGTTAAAATCCAGCGGCCATTGAGACTGCCATTAAAATGTTTTTTGCCAACGGCTACAAAGGTTTCATAGGTGCCCTGAACAATGCCCTGAGAGCCGATATAGATCCAGGAACCTGCGGTCATCTGTCCATACATCATCAGGCCCTGGCGATCCAACTCGTTAAAATGTTCCCAAGAGGCCCAGTGGGGAACAATATTGGAATTGGCGATCAGAACACGGGGAGCATCTTTGTGGGTTTTAAATACGCCAACTGGCTTTCCGGATTGAACAAGCAATGTTTCGTCGTTTTCCAGCCGATTAAGGGTTTCAACGATACGGTCATAACAGGCCCAGTTTCTGGCAGCACGCCCTATACCACCATAGACAACCAACTCCGAAGGCTTTTCGGCCACTTCAGGATCAAGGTTATTCATCAACATCCGCAGTGGCGCTTCAGTTAACCAGCTTTTTGCACTGAGCTGGGTGCCTGTTGGTGCCTTGATGAGTCGTGATGTATCCAGTCTGTCTGTCATGTTATGCCTTGTTATGTTTGTAATCTTGTATATACAAGTCTACACAAGTAGCATTATAAAAAGCTATTCTTTTTGCAGGAGCAATTTTTTGAATAATTCGGCCATGCAGCCCCGTTATCAGGCCATCAAACAACATATCATTGATATGATTGAGTCTGGCCAGTGGCCTGCAGCCTATCGAGTCCCTTCCGAAAATGAGCTGAGTCTAAGCTTTGAAGTTAGCCGTATGACTGCAAGGCGGGCTGTAAAGGAACTAACCGACGAAGGCTTTTTAGTACGAAGCCAGGGTGTTGGAACCTTTGTGGCAGAACAACGCCCGCAAGGCTCAATGATGGAGATCCGTAATATTGCCGATGAAATTGCGAGTCGGAATCAGCGGTATTCCTGTAAAATTCTTCTTCTGGAGGAACAGCCTGCGAGCAGTGAAGTTGCTTTGGCATTAGGTGTAAAGGAAGGCAGCACACTCTTTTGTTCAATCATTGTTCACTGTGGTAATAAAATGCCTCTGCAATGGGAGTGTCGCTATGTTATTCCCAAGTTTGCTCCAGATTATCTTAATCAGGATTTTTCACATTTAACACCTAATGCCTACTTATCCCAGGTTGCTCCGATTACGCGTGGTGATCATATAGTCCAGGCCATACTACCGAACGACGATGTCTGTGCAGCATTAGATTTAAAAGATAAAGAGGCCTGCCTGCAGATTAAGCGAAGAACCTGGTGTCGAAAGGGCGTTATTAGTTATGCACTGCTTATTCACCCTGGAAGCCGTTATCAACTGGGGGCTGAGCTTGAATTTAATCATTTATAACAAGCAGATATAGAAAATAATGAATAAAGACTCTGGTGTGCTGATTAAAAATATCAATATTGCAACTATCAACCCTGAGATTTCAGCTCCTTATGGAGCGATAAACCAGGCAACTATAGTTATTGAAAATGACAGTATTAGCTGGGTTGGCCCTGAAAACGAACTGCCTGATCGTTATAAAGGCCTTACTTTTTATGATGGTGAAAATAAGTGGCTGACACCGGGGCTGATCGATAGTCACACCCATCTGGTTTTTGCGGGTAACCGTGCTCGAGAGTTTGAACAGCGTTTGCAGGGTGTTTCTTATGAGGAAATTGCCCGGCAAGGGGGAGGTATTCAGGCAACAGTTAAGGCAACCCGGCAGGCATCAGAAGAGGAACTTTTTGAATTAGCTACTCATCGTATAAAAGCCTTTCTAAAAGAAGGGGTGACAACGATGGAGATAAAGTCAGGCTATGGTCTGAACCTGGAGACCGAGTGTCGTCAGTTACGGGTAGCCAGACAATTAGCCAGGCAGTTCCCAGTTACTGTCAAAACAACATTTCTGGGCGCTCATGCCTTACCTGAAGAGTATAAAGGTAAGGCTGATATTTATATCAATCATATCTGTAATGAAATGATTCCAACTGTTGCGTCAGAACAGCTGGCCGATGCGGTAGATGGTTTTTGTGAATCCGTGGCATTTAGCTGTGAACAGGTTCAACGGGTTTTTGAGGCAGCCAAACAATACCAATTGCCCGTTAAATTACATGCCGAGCAACTGAGTAACCTGCAAGGCAGTGTGTTGGCTGCACGTTATCAGGCACTCTCTGCAGATCATCTGGAACATCTGGATCAGGAAGGTATAGAGGCAATGGCTGCCTCTGGAACCGTTGCAACCTTACTACCTGGTGCTTTTTATAACCTCAGGGAAACCTGTGTTCCTCCTGTAGCGGCATTGCAAAAAGCGGGCGTGCCTATCGCTATTGCCAGTGACTTTAATCCGGGTTCTTCTCCGCTGGCCTCTTTAAGATTAGCCATGCATATGGCCTGCACTCTGTTTCGATTAACGCCAGAAGATGCGCTGGCTGGGGTAACAAGAAATGCTGCCAAAGCTTTGGGTATTAATGATCTGGGAATGGTTAAAGAGGGGTATAAAGCGGATTTGGTTCTGTGGCCAATAGAGCATCCTGCTGAATTAGCCTGTCACTTTGGTATACCTATACCAGCACAAATAATAAAAAATGGGGAGTGGCTGTAATGCATCAGCAACCAGATAAACAGCTTTGGCAGGGGCGGGTAGATACAGAAGATGGTGATACAGGTAAGCGTTGGCATCAACATATTCAGTTGCTTGATGTAAACAACGATGACTTTCCATTATCAGGCGCCGCTATTATCGGCTTCTGTTCCGATGAGGGCGTGAAAAGAAACAAGGGTCGAGAGGGAGCTAAGGAAGGACCTGACCATATTCGTAATGCCATGGCGGGGCAGGCATGGCATAGAAAAGGCGTGCCGTTATATGACGTGGGCAATATTGTTTGTGTAGACCAGGAATTAGAAGCATCTCAAGACAGGTTGACCGATGCACTGATAAAATACCTGAATGCCGGGCTTTTTCCTGTTGTGCTGGGCGGTGGCCATGAGGTGGCCTATGCTTCGGGTCGAGCAGTTTACCAGCATCAGCAAACGGTTAATGCCCAGTCAGTCACAGGTATTATTAATTTTGATGCGCACTTTGATCTTCGCTTGCCTGCACCAAAAGCCAGTTCTGGCACGCCCTTTTACCAGTTAAGCCAGTTTTGTGAAGAACATAACCAGCCATTTAATTATCTCTGCCTGGGTGTTTCCGAAACAGCAAATACTGAGGCACTGTTTAACCGGGCTGATGAAAAGCAGGTTAACTGGGTGATGGACAGTGATATGCACTGGGCTAATCTGACTTCCAATCTGAAAGTGATTGACCAATTTATGGCCGCTTGTGATCAGATCTATTTAACCATTGACCTGGATGTATTACCGGCTGCGACCATGCCTGCCGTCAGTGCACCTGCTGCCCGTGGCGTACCACTGGATTATCTTGAGCTGTTGCTGGATCGAATGATCAAGAACCACCATCAAGGTATTACCCAAATTAAACTGGCAGACCTGGCTGAGTGTAACCCCCGGTTTGATATTGATAACCGGGGAGCCAAAGTGGCAGCAAGGTTGGTCAATAAGCTGTTAAACATCCCATCAGTTAGCAGTTAAAACCTTCAACGGGTCTCTTGCTTTATTGCAAATGATAACTATTATCATTTACAATAATCGTTGTAGATGAGGAGGCCAATGATGAAGCTACGTTTTTTGTGCGGTAAACACCGATCAACACTTTTTTCAGACAGGCAGAAGGCAGACTACTGCTGGCATATCTGGATGAAAACCGCTGATTATTATTGCCAGATGGGCGAGGCTGAAAAAGCGGTGGCTTTTCTTGGCTGCGCTTATGAGCTGGCGGAACATGCCCTCTCTGGGGGACAGTCAAATTATCAGTTGGCTATCAGCCGCTTTACCTATAGCAGTGCGAAACTGGCTCAGGCTTATTCTGAGCTTGGGCAACAAAAGGTTGGGGCATTGGTAATGAAAAATGCCAGCAAGCGACTGGAAAGGGAGTTACCTGCACCAGGGCTTTCTACCTGGATTATGTCTTGTATCAATAACCTTCTAATCAGCCATAACGACCGGAATGCTGTAGAGTCTCTCAGAAAAGCCTGTTTGTGTTCGTAGATTTAAATTTGGGTTACTACATCAGGTGGAGAGGGGTATTTAGGTGTAAAAAATGAAATGTCATGAATAGAAGAAAGATAGACCAGTTGTCCGGCTGGCCAGATTTATGAGTGTCTTTTATTTCATTCTATCTCTATCTGGCAGCACAAGGTAATGATAGGCTTTTGTTTAGCAACTCTTTCCAGCGTTAGTTAATTCTTGGCTAAGAATTCAAGGTGTTCGTTGTCAGTACCACAGCAGCCGCCTAATACTTTCACGCCATATTCCTGGTTTAGTTGTACCATTAAATCACCCCAGGCTTTCACTGGTTCAGACTTCACGTCCGATGAACTATCAAGCTCACAATGATCCAATGAGGATGCATTTGCCTGAATACCAATCAACCGTTTAAATACAGATGGAGGTTGATCTTTTGGATTAATAAATGATGGATATGAGCAATTAACAAAATACCCAAGTGGCTTTCTTTTTGTCTGTGAATCAATGTAGTCAATGGTGTAGCCAAGGCTGTTTCCGTCCAGCACTCTTCCATCTCTTCCGATAACAAAGCTCAGTATATAAGGCTTATCTGTATCTTCCATAGCCATTGCTATTCCCAGTGCCTCATCAACATTTGGTAATGTAACAGCTATCAGGAAATCTATTTTCTCTGAAATTAACTGTTGAATTTGCCAGGCGTGAAAGCACTTGGCCTCTGATACTGATAACCCTTTTTCAGGGCTATAACAATCGTGCTTACAACTGATCAAACCACCAATTTTGATAGGAAATTGGCTGTTTGTTCTATCTTTTAATTCTTGTATATATTTTACAGCATCGATATTAACTGCAGTTGTAGTCTTGGATTTTTCTACTCTTTCTTGGTTGGCCCGCCAGGTTGGAGTGCACAACATTATCGGTTTTTGTGCTCTATTCGCTATGCTGATATAGCCACTATATATTTCTGAAAGGGCTTTTTTACCTGCTGCATCATAAATTAAATGAGCATGGACAATATGATCATCTAAGGTAATATCTTTTCTGCGTTTTAGCCTCTCAACAACAGCAGCTTCAGTTAAGATGAGGTTATATTTATCTAAGAAGTCTTTCATGGATTTGTAACTATTCAGCCTCCTCAGATTAATCTGGATTTTTCGCGAATTTATGTCATTTTGATATAAACCCTTTTCCAGAAGTTTTCATGACTCAGTTTACTCCCGAAACACAGGCCATTATCTTGCTTCTCGCTGCTGTAGGTGAGCTGGAGTCGAAGGTTTTGAGTCTTGAGGATGAAAACAAGGAGCTTGCTGATAAGCTCAAGATGAATAGTCGTAATAGCAGCAAGCCACCGTCTACAGATGGTTACAATAAGCCCTCATCATCCAAAAACTCAAATGCTGACAGTGAGAATGAGGAAAATCCTGAGTGTGATAGAGAAGATTACAAACCCAATCCCAAAAGCCTGAGGCAAAAGTCAAATAACAGGCCCGGTGGTCAACACGGTCATAAAGGCTCTACGCTGGAGCAAACTGAGGAACCAGACCATATCCGGCATCACTCGGTTAAAAACTGCGTACTTTGCCATCAGTCGCTTCTTTCTATCAAAGTAACCGACGTTGTTGAACGTCAGGTATTTGATCCAGGACGTTTTGGCCGTTTCGAAGTAACGGCGCATGTGGCTGAAGTCAAAGAATGCCCATGCGGACATGCTAATCAAGCATGCTTTCCTAAGGGTGTTGACTCGTATGTGCAGTATGGTCCGGTCACTCAAGCACTGGCTGTTTATCTGTATCAATACCAGTTAATGCCGTACAAGCGCATTTCACAATTCTTTTTCGATATTTTTGGTCTTGAAGTTAGTCCCGGTTCAATCTGTACTTTTCAGGCAAATGCCTACGACCGTCTGGCTAGCACAGAGGCAGCAATTGCTAACGCCTTAAAAAAAGTGCCAGTTGCAGGTGCTGACGAAACAGGCATGAGAGTGAAGGGCTCTTTATGGTGGCTGCATGTCGTTCGTTCCGAGGAGTGGACATACTACCACCTTGACCCCAGTAAAGGTCATGAAGCTATTGAGGCAATGGGAGTGTTACTGGTATTTGCCGGTATACTTGTGCATGACCATTATAAAGTCTACTTTCGCTACGCAGCCATCCATGTGCTCTGTAACGCCCATCACTTAAGGGAGTTGCAGGGGGTTGTTGACAGAGATTGCAATTATCTTGCAGCCCGGCTTCAACGCTTGTTAAGGCTGGCTTGCCATCTTAGGAAAGGGTTCAAAAAGCTTGGCATGAAGGCTATGCCGGAAATTATCCGCAAGCGTATCGACTCGCTTTTCGAGCGTACTGCTAAAAAAGCACAGCTCGAAGAAGCCGAGTACATGGAGCGACGACGTCAACGCCTTGGAGAGGATAAAGTCAGAAACACCAAAGCCTTTAACCTCTTCAAGCGACTGGTGGAGTTTAAAGAAGAAACCTTGAGATTCATGACTGATTTTGACATCCCCTTCGATAATAACGGCAGTGAGCAGGATGTTCGCAACGGCAAGGTAAAGCAGAAAATATCTGGCTGTTTCAGAAGTGAAAAAGGGGCTAAATGGTACTGCCGGATACGGAGTTATGTTTCATCGGCGAGAAAGCAGGGTGAGAATGTTTTCGAAGCCCTGCTTATAGCTATGAAGAATTACGACAACCTTCCTTTACTGGGTGCTGAATAGTTACATGGATTTTCCAAACTATAAGTTTAGTTATTCAATGGTTGAAATAAGTAACCATTCTGACCAACCAATATAGTTAGGTATTTTCGAATTAGAGTTCTAAAATGGCCACTTTTTATCATTCGGCTCATTACCTATTGTCGATCATACTTATAGTATTTGACCTACCTATATAGTGATAATCGGTGGCCAGAGCGAGCAATATAATGATAGTAAGGCGTAGTGCTAGGATCAATTAGACTGCTGTGAGCAAGGAACATGAGTACCGTTGTTCAAATGTTGCAATTTTAGGACGAGAAGAAAGATAAACTAATTTTTAGATTAGTTAATGTGTTGGAGTCGTTTATTGATTGATGAAACAAGAGAATGATTAGCTTGTGCCTGATGTTGGCAGTGGAATGGAAAGATATAAAAAACATGCCTAAAATGGTCTCGGAGTTGCCCATTAGTTCAATATAAAAAGGGCTAGAGGATTAAGATGAATAAGGTGTGTAATGTGGTATGAAAAAAATTAAATTAGTTATATTAATAATTTTCTTTTCTGGAAATGTATATTCAAGCTATTCATTTCATGTTTGTTGGCCTTATCTTAAAGGGCAGATAATTCTTAAAGGATATTCAGAAGCAGGAGTTAAATTGGATGATATTCTTTATTCCGATGAAGACGATATGGGTAATGATATAATTACCATTGGTTCTGACTTGACTCTTAAAGTTTATTATAAGGGTGAACAAGATATTCCTGAAGATTCTCTCCTTTCCTTCATCTACGACCGTTTTGTTTTATTGTGGTCTCGTGGGTGCTTGGATCACTTTCAAGGGGCGTGTACTGACAGGGCAATTGCATCAATCCAAAACGATAGAGCAAAGTAACTTTGTTAGGTGTTTATGATCCCAACCTGCTAGTTTTCTGTGGCTCTTGATACTGCGATCGCCCTTGTTGGCCTTGATAGCGTTCAGTGCTATCCGCCTCAGGATAGAGAAGTTCTCTGCCCCATTGCCTGTTTTGATCTGACAAGCATCCTCTGAAAATGCAACATCAAGCACCCAGTGTAGATTATTCTCCACAGACCAGTGGTTTCGACTGATTTCCAGCATATCCTTCGCTGCCATTGAACGGCTCATGATATAAAAACGCAGCGCAGTAGTTACTTTACCATTGATTTGCCTGTCACTTTGTACGACAGCTACTTGCTTTAGTCCCGGCCAGTCTTTTGCCGTTTCCAAGTTAGAAAGATCGCTTATCACCCAACAACAGCGGGTTTCTACACGACCGTGGCCTTTTTCACGAGACTGCATATAATCATGCAGCTCTGGCTGGTGTTCTGCTGCGGTAAACAAAGCCTCTATGCCTTTATAGAGCTTTTTCTGATTGCCTTTGACTGCAAGAATGTAATCTGCACCCTGTTCAACGCACTGCTTTGCTACTTTCTTCTGGCAGCCCATAGCATCCAGTGTGACAAGGCAGCCTTTCAGCTCCAGAGCTTTGAGCAGTTTAGGTATTGCTGTAATTTCATTGGACTTTTGGTCGACACGCTCTTGCCCAAGCACCAAGCCAAGCTTAACACTCCAGGCACTGACTAGAAGCACTGGTTTTTTGCCTTTTGCTCTGGAGCCCTTAATGACCTTTCCATCAATCGCAAGGTGTTGGCTGCCTGATATTTCAGTCAGTGTTTGCTTGATCCAGCCAGTAAAACAGGTTTCAAAAGCTACGGGGTCAAGCAAGCAGAAGACCCTGCGAAAGGTGTATTTAGAGGGTATGCCGGCGGGTAGCTCTAGAAATGTTTTGAACCAGTCTTCTTTACAGCGACCAAAGTCCTCAATGTCTTGCCACTCATCAGCTCCACATATAACAGCACATACGGCAATAATAAGAATATCAAGCAGGTTATGGTCACACATACCTGGCCGACGGGGATCAGGTACTTTAGCCAAAAACTGCGACAAAGGTTGATACTGTACGGCTTCCATGCAAATTGACTACTCTGGTAATTTACAGAGCAGTCTCTCTCAGGTCGTCAGATTGATGCAATTGCCCTGCGTGTACTGAAGGTACGTATGGTATTAAGCCTATAGAATTTCATTATGAAATAGGAATGCAGCTTTCTTTTGACGAGTTTTGTAGGGTAAAGCCTAACAAGCGAAAACGAGAGCTAACATATAATCAACGTAAAGCTGCAAATAATAGAGAGCGGGCTAGAATGGCTAAATTAAATGATGCCTTTGATCAGCTTAAGGAACGCGTTCCAAAACTTCCTTACGAAAAAAAACTGTCAAGAGAAGAAGCAGTAAAGCTTGCTATAGTTTATATTCAATTTATGAAAGACCTATTGGATTAATCGGCTGGGAGTGGATAAATGATTTGCTTTTTATTTTTTTATGGAAAAGGTAAATAATCGAAGTGAGATGTTCTAATATTAAATTGATACTGAATGTCTGTGAGACTTAATAGCTTGTGATTGGCTCGACAAGTAGAGCCAATAATCATAAATCCCGATTATTAGCCTGCCGCCGAAAAACCGAAGGTGTCACACCGGCATGCCGCCTAAACATCGCAATAAATGCCGAAACGGACTCATAACCCAGTTGCCATGCGATTTCACTGATTTGGCTGGAGCTGTCCAACAGCCGAATGGCGGCTAAAAAGGTATTGCGCTGGCGCCAGGCGTTATAGCTTATGCCCAGCTTTGTTTGAAAATGCCTGGCCAGGGTTCTTTCACTGCAATGGAGTGCTTTGGCCCACTGGGCCAGTGTTCGTGGGTCAGATGGGTCTTTGATCAATAGTGGTATGATTTGATCCAGTAATTTATCCCGGCAGACCGGTATCCATAGCCGGGTTTTTGGAGCCAGGGTTAGTTGATCAATAATTACATGCATCAGCCTTGCGTGTTGTGTCTCAGGCGCATAAATTTTTGGGATTTTTTCTATTTCTACCAATAACGCTTTTAGTAAAGATGTGATCAGGATCACGTGCCACTTCTGAGGCAGTCTGTTCTGAAAAGGGCTATCAACGTATAGGAATTGATAGCGAACATCTTTGCTATTCAATGCACTGTGACTGACGCCTTTTGGAATCCAGACGCCATAATTGCTGGGTGTCAGCAATTGCTGGCCATCAATTTCAAGAATCATATCCCCCGATGCTGCATAGTGAAACTGCCCCCAGGTATGGCTGTGAGCCAGGCATTCCGAGTTACCTGGAATGACTTCCGTATGGCTGTATATCGGCACAGGCAGTGAACTGAGCTGGGGAGGTTGGTAGATATTGACCGGTGCTTTTACTGCTGCATCCATAAGTGTCAGATTCGCGTTATTTGGTGTCTGTTACACGATAACCGCTTGTCGGTGATTTAGATATCCTGTCGAAGTTTTATACAGGAATAAAGTTATGGCTTCAAATGGGCGACAGTTAGCAGCTACCAGCCTGATGGCTGCTATTATTTTTTGGTCAGGCAGTAATCTGGTGGCCAAATTGGCTGCGGGCAATATACCTCCTGGCAGTATTACCTTCTGGCGCTGGTTTCTGGCTTTTATTGTGATGACGCCTTTTTGTCTGAAAGAAGCGGTTATTAAAAGGCGTATTATTTTTAAAAAGCTTCCCTATTTCTTTGGGCTAGGGGCACTGGGCATGGTTATCTATCAAGGGGCGCTGTATTTTGGTGCAAAGGATACCACGGCAACCAATATCGGGCTGCTATTAGGTTGTGTGCCGGTATTTACCCAACTGTTTGCCGCTTTTTTGCTGGGGGAGAAAGTAACAGCTAAGCAGGCTATTGGTTTAGTACTTTCAATTACTGGCTTATTAATTGTTATTTCACAGGGGCAATTAAAGGGTATTTTGTCTCTACAGTTTAATCCCGGTGACCAGCTAATTGTTCTGGGTGTTGCAGGTTATGCTTTATATACTGTGCTCAGCAAGCGCTGGCAGCTGCCTTTCAGTACTTTGACATCTCTTTATGTGCAAGTCAGCTGTAGTGTTATTTTATTGGTACCGTTTGTAGTTACATCTCCTTCCTGGTCTGTGAATAGCCAGAATATGGCACTGATTGCTTATGCAGGTATTATGGCATCAGTGGCTGCACCCTTTTGTTGGTTATGGGGTATCAGGATACTTACGGCAGCACAGAGCACTCTGTTTTTTTATCTAATTCCTTTGGTAACAGCGTTATTAAGCAGTCTGTTTCTTGGTGAAAGTATTCATGGTTATCACCTGGTAGGTGGCATTATTGCCTTTGCAGGCTTAGCCGTTTCATTAATAAAAGTGCCTGCGAGGTTTCAGCAGGGAAATCGGACGCTATCTGCTTCTTGATTTAAGCTGGCGTTAAGGAAAAGTCAGAGATTATTAAGCCGGGTAAAAAATATACAAAGCCCTATTTACTTAATAAATACTTATTAATCTTCTGACGGTCTATAAGATAAATGAAACGTTTTGCTCTTTTGGTTTTAGCCGCTGCACTGGTCAGTGGCTGTTCATCACTGACTAACCAGACACGCTATACCGGTTCTGGTGAAAAGGTGGTTATTGGTCAGTTTCCACCGGAGCCCTCTTCCCAGTGTAATATGGTTCACAATGAAGTGCTTGAGCAGAGCTTACTGCAGCGCTATACCGATGAAGGCGCTATTCTCGGTTTTTATGCAGACTCAGAGAAAACACTTTCCATCGCTGAAAATAAAAAAGCCAATTATGTCCATATCTACCTGCCACCTAAAAAAATGCTGTTTGGTGTGGTTGACCTGAATTATAACGACAAGCCAAGAGCCACTTATTACCAGTGCGAGCAGTTACCTGGAAAGACTGACGCTTAACAGGGTTTGGTTGCCTTTTCTCATTACCACAGAGGAGAGGCAATGATAATGACTGCTTATTTCAGTGTTTACAGGTTGTAACGGAAGGAATCCAGTTTTTGGTTGCAAATGATAATGATTATCATTAGTGTGATAAGTCTCTGTATGGAGGTTTATTATGAAACTTCGCTATTTGTGTCCAAATCATCGTGGCTGGTTGTTTGCAGATGAGCAAAGGGTTGAGTACTACTGGCAGGTGTGGGTAGATACTGCCGACTACTACTGTCAGGGTGGGCAGGTCGATCAGGCTATTCCTTTTCTGGGATGCACCTATGAGCTGGCTGAATATTTACTCTCTTCCAAATTACCGGATCAATCTGTAGCAATCAGTCGCTTCACTTACAGCAGTCTTCTTTTAGCTATGGCCTATGCCCAGGCCGGGGATTATGAGATGCAACACTGTGTTCTTGATCAGGCTCGGGATCGGCTGGCAATGGAGTTGGTAATTCCCGGTATGTCGAATTATGTCAATAGCTGTATTAAAAGCCTGCTATTAACAGAAACAAAAGAAGACTCTTTAGATCATTTTAATAAAATTAAATTCCAGTCCCCCACATTTGCTTTTCATTAGTAATTTATTAAATGGGCATAAGTGAAAAAATAGCTTGGATTTTAAATCATTAGTGGTAATGAATTATTTCAACTTCATGTAATTGCTGCACTTGATGAAGTGAATCAAGCGCAGCATTTTTATAGTTAAGAGAGCGGTCGATCGAGTTTATGGTTATAAAGCTCTTTGATCATTATCCCTGCCTGCAGAATTAGTACCAGGGTAAAAGGAATGGCACCAAATATTGCAACCTGCTTATTGTACCAGGGTAAAAGGAATGGCACCAAATATTGCAACCTGCTTATTGAGATCAACATTGTTTTTATAAATCAGCGTCATTGTTATGGTGACCAGAATAAGGCTCCAGATCAGCTTTGACCTGAATTTATCGTTACCTGTCAGCATACCAGTGACAAAAATAGCGATCAACATTGTTTTTATAAATCAGCGTCATTGTTATGGTGACCAGAATAAGGCTCCAGATCAGCTTTGACCTGAATTTATCGTTACCTGTCAGCATACCAGTGACAAAAATAGCGGAATCGGCGCTGGTAATAACAAATGTTGTGAGCAGTAAAATAGCTGCCACAGACAGTAACTGCCCAAATGGGATGTGGCTGAAAAAGCTGAATAGGCCTTTGGTATAATCCTGGTTTACCGCATTGATTACTTCCGTTAAAGCGGGGTTCTCGAATAAACCGCCGGCAAAGGCGCTGAACCATAGAATGGTGGTTAATGTCGGCATGAAGATGGCGCACAGCAAAAACTGACGAATAGTGCGGCCACGGCTGATCCTGGCAATAAAGGGGCCGACAAAAGGTGCCCAGGCGATCCACCATACCAGATAAATAACACTCCAGCCTTCACTCCACTGTTTGGAATCAGGATCAATAGTAAACGATAGTCTGGGCAGTTCCTGCAGATAAACTTCCGTTGACGTAAAGATTTTCTGAATCACTGTAACCGGGTTAACCCAGGCAATGACTATTGCCAGCAGTGCTATCACAAAATAAAGATTGAACTGGCTTAGCCTTTTTATTCCCCTGTTCAGCCCCAAAACCGATGAGGAGGTAAATACCATCGCTATGAGCAGGAGTAATGAAAAGCGAAAGCCTATTCCGCCGATTGCTGGAGAAATAGAATCCTGAAGACCCGTCTGTATTAATGCGATGGTATTAGCCAGCGTGCCTGCCACCCCAAAGATAACGGCAATAACCGCCAGAAAATCTGAGATATGGTAAGCATTTAGCTTCTTTTTATTGGTGAAACTGGCGGAAATATTCATTGGGCGCCCACGGTTAAAGGCAAACCAGGCCATCACCAGCCCTGCTATGGCATAAATACTCCAGGCATGAACGCCCCAATGAAAATATGTGAGTGCCAGTGCCATATCTTTAGGTGATTGAGCATCACTGGCAAAAGCGGGTGGATTGGCGTAGTGATATAAAGGTTCTGCAACGCCCCAGAAAATCAGGCCAGAACCCATACCGGCAGCAAATAACATAGCCAGCCAGCTGAA
The DNA here is from genome assembly GCA_965224475.1 of Endozoicomonadaceae bacterium. Lineage (GTDB taxonomy): Bacteria > Pseudomonadota > Gammaproteobacteria > Pseudomonadales > Endozoicomonadaceae > Endonucleibacter. The sequence goes on from CBDCZK010000021.1 coordinate 82,379, forward strand.
CAGACCAAACTCGGGTTTTTCATCGGCTTTGCCCAAACGTATACGACCGTAAGGGCTCAGGGCTATAACCAAAGAAAGAATGACCAATAACGACGAAACTACGATGAAGCCACGACCAAAATGCTCTATTGCGTATTGAGTTGCGTTCGATGTGATAGAGATAGCTTGTTGTGGAAAGAGAAGAAAGACCAGGGCAGATAAAATACAACATCCGATGCTGATACTTTCTTTACCAGGCAGAGCCCACTTGGTTGAGGTTTGGGCCGTTGATGCTCTCATATACATTTACTTCTATTTGTTTTGAGAGGCTCTAGCCTCTATGTGGCAAGAGTTGAGTTGTGAAGGCTGACAGACAGAGTTGATTCAGTCAATGTTGCATACTCGTGGCTGTGCTGCTTATATGTTTGCAGGCCACTGTTAATCGCTGGATGAGAAACAATGTCATTTACTTATGGTGTGATAGAAGGGCTATATGACAAACAGCAATCCTGGACTTGGGAGGCTCGTAATGCATACGTTGATTTCTGTAGTCTGAAAGGGTTCGACTTTTATATTTATGCACCGAAGAATGACCCTTACCTCAGGGAACAGTGGCGAGAGCCTTGGCCAGTCGAAGAACTGGAGCATCTGAAAGCACTCAGTGATGCATTCAAAAAGAAAGGTGTTCGGTTCGGTATTGGTTTTACACCTTTTGAAGTTGAGCAATTGGATGGTCACACTTGTCAGGCACTGAAAAGCAAGCTTGCACTGATCAACAGTATTAACCCCGAGATACTTTGTATCCTTTTTGATGACTTTAAAAATGACATTCCAGAGTTGGCTAAAACTCAGTCCGGGATTGCAGAGTTTATTGCTGGTGAAAGCAAATCCGATCATTTCCTGGTTGTAGGTACTTATTATTCCAGAGACCCCTTGTTATCGAGGGCCTATGGGCCTATGCCAAAAAATTATTGGGCAGACCAGGGCAGGTCTTTGGATAGTCGCTTTGATATATTCTGGACGGGGGATCATGTTATTTCATTAGGCTACGATGAAGCTGGGTTGTCAGAGATGACAGAGCTTTTTCAACGTAAGCCGTTTTTATGGGATAACTACCCCGTAAATGACCCTGATTGGCTAAAGACCCGGTTGCGTATTTTTTCTTTTACGGGAAGGCCTTGGCAAATTAGCGAGTGGTGCAGTGGTCATGCGGTAAACCCTTTAATCCAACCCAGGCTTTCAATGATTCCACTGGCAACCTTGGCTGATATTTACCAGCAAAAGGATCGTTATCAGGCCTATGCCTCTTTTAAATCAGTTATCCAAGAGCTTTGTGGTTTGCCATTGGCACAAGCGATTGAGGATAACCTGATTTATTTTACCGAAGAGGGGTATAACACGTTCTCTGCATTTACTGCTAAACGGTTGAAAAAGGTCTTTCAGGAATTTAGTGATCAACCTTACTCGGCTTATGCTGATGAAATAATCAAATGGGTTGATAGTGCCCCAGTGCTGAACAGTGAGGGTTCATGATGTACCACTTTGTTGACCTGAATCATTCACAGAAATTGTAAAAATTATTATTTCTAAATGAATCAGGAGCTATGCCGTACCTGGTGTCTGTTATTAATAAAAAAATGAGCCTGATAATAAAGAGGGTTTAGCGATGAGTAATAAATGGTCACCTTGGAACTGGTTCAAGCATGAAGGTGGCAGTAATGTCCCTGTGGATATTAAACGGCATGAGGAAAGCTCACCTATTTCTCATCTAAGGAGTGAGCTGGATCGCCTGTTTGATAATGCCTTCAGCGGTTTTGGCTTGGAAAAGTCAGCTAAACTCGGTTCGGATGTCAGTTTTACTCCCAGCTTGGATATAAAAGAAACCGAAACCCAGTATAAGATAGCTGTGGAAGTGCCTGGCATTGATGAAAAAGATTTGGAAGTTAATCTTGATGGGGATTTGTTAACTATCAAGGGGGAGAAACATCAGGAGTCTGAGTCCGACGAGGGGGATTTCCACAGAGTTGAGCGTCGCTATGGTTCTTTTTGTAGAATGCTTAATCTACCTGAAAATGCAGTACAAGAAACTATAACGGCTAAATTTGATAACGGTGTTTTAACCCTTTCTATTGATAAGCGTGAAGACTTGGCGCCGACATCAAGACAGATAGAAATTAACGAAGCATGAGTATATGTGAGCCTGTCTGTTTACTATGGGGGGCTCTATGGAGCCCTCTCATATCTTAGAGGCTTTTAGCCCTACTGTGGTCGTAGCAAGTTGGTCTAAAAATCTGCCTTTGTTCGGCAAATAGAAGCACTATTCGCCTCACAAAACCAAATTTTCATCCTCAATTTTCTACGATCCTTGCTACGGTTGCTATTTTTCAAACAGCCTCTTAGGGATTAATCTTTGTATCTTTTTTTATAATAAGGCCCAGGGTGATAAGCATTGCTCTTGTTTTTGTTGGCTATTTACTCTGGATTCAGTTGAATGTCTCTTTTTCATTTTCCCTTGATTACGTTTAGCCAACGATTTGATTTGGTGTACCGGGTATAATGAGTCAATATAAGACTTTACCCTTCATTCTCAACAGCAATCGGACATTGCAGTAAATGACAGTAGATAAAAGTGATGCTATTGATCACAGCGCCATTCCTGAAGAGGCTCGGAAGCTTCTTAAAAAGCTGGAAAACAGGCCTGAAAATGAAATTATGAACTCTGAAGCTTTACGGATTGTTCGTGCTTTCTGGCCTGATGCGTTTCATGTGTCATCCCCGAGGCCCTTGAAAGTGGGAATCCATAAGGATATGGAAAGCAGTGAGCTGGTTCCTCCGCATATCATCAGGATTGCACTGCGTTTTTTCACCACGCTCGAACGTTACCTTGAAACGATTAAGCCTGGTGCAAGAAGAATTAACCTGGAAGGGAAGCCAGCAGGCAAAGTTAAGTTGCGAGAGGCTGTTGATGCAGAAATTAAGCTGTACCACCAGAATGAAGCTCGGACGACAGGGCGGACAAGGGTTGTGATCAACCGTATTCGATTAATTTCTGTGAAAAAAGCAAGTTAATTCAGCTTATTGGCTTATTCCATCAAGTGATCGTTAGCTGACCTATAAATCAACCTGTTGAAAGTTGGTGAGAGTAATTGTTACTTCAGCTGCACGTATAGATACGTTACCCCGGGTGACAAACATTAGTACCAACTACTCGAATATGAAGTGATTGCTACCTGTGTAAATGCCTTGTAAAGCCCAAGAGGCCAAGGTTGCATGAAATTGGCATACTATATGCTTTATATCTAATGTACGTTCAGCTCAGTACGGTTCCAGGAAGGATGTATTGGCCAAGGATGGCCACCTCATGGAAGAATAATAACAATCACGGTGTAACTGAGTTATTAAGCCTCGCTTTTGCGGGGCTTTGTTTTGCCTGTCAGTTTTTTGACAGCCTTTATCCTAATACCGTAATTGGCCTTATTGACTGCTACCCTGAAAAAAGGACGTTTAAGGTATTAAGGATGAGTTGAGGTATGTTGGATAGCAGTTACCCTGGAGGGAGTGATTCTCAGCTAGAAAAGACCAATCAATTTCTGATTCAGGGAGGAACGCTTGCAGAATTGAATGGCATGTCTGAGCAGGCGCTAGCGGCCACTTATGCTATGGCATATAGTCGTTATCAGTTTGGCCGGTATGAAAGTGCTGCTGAAGCATTTCGATATCTTTGCTTTTATGATCATTGGAATCCTGTTTACTTTCTCTGTCTTGGTGCCTGTCAACAAGTCCTCGGTTTTTATGACAAGGCAATCTCTACCTACCTGCACAGTGCCATGCTGGAACCAGCCAATCCAGCTCCCCTGATATATATCGGTGACTGTTATCTAGGCCAGAAAAATTTAGAAAAGGCAGGACTTGCTTTCCAGGAGGCTGTAGATATCGCTCAGAAAACTGAATTGAATAACAGTGACATTAAACATGCTGAACGGTGGCTTTCAATAATAAATGCAGACGAATAAGGAGATATTCTGATGGGTGATTTGCATCGAGTTAACCAGCAGCCAAACAATAATAATTTTCCAAACCAAGATGGTATTTCAGAACACATTACTGAAAGTAAACCGGGACTCAGCTACAGTGATGAAAATACAGCCTCTCACAAGGAGCGAGAGTCTGTTGCTGATAGTAATAAAAGGATTCCGGATATTCCCCGGCCTGCTCCCAGTAATGTACACGGTGCAGGTGGGAATTTTGAGATGGCAAAGCAGGGGTTAAAGAATGCTGTAGATGGTGTAGAAAGTCGTCTTCAACAGAGCAACCCAGATATACTGGATCAGCAGGTTAAAGATAGTCTCAACGAAATTAAAGCCGCCATTGACCAGCTTACAGCTAATGATCAGGAAAAAGGACAGCAGCTTCAACTTAGCCTCAGTTCTTTGCTTCAGTCAGCTTCTAACCCATCGCTTACTTCGGATGAGTTAACAACTATATTGATCCAAATAAAAACAAAACTGGGTGATAACCAGCAAAGAGTCAGGGAAGAAGAAATTAAGGACAGGGCACAAGATACAATCAAGCAATCTGAAAATCGGCTTGAAAATGCGAAAGAGCAAACAGAGAAGAAATCTGGATTCGAAGGTCTGCCTCTAGGTAAAAAAATAGGTTTTGTGTTGTTATCTATCTTTGTTCCTCCCGTTGGGCTCTGGGAGCTTGGAAATCTTGCTGCAAGGGAAGCCAACGGTGGTAAAGATACCGGGTTGAGTCTTCTTTCTGAAAATAAAGATGGCAGGATAAACTTTGATGCCATGACAGACCCTGATTATATCGGTAACAAGGTTTATGGGTTAGGTGAGCGCTTGGGAGTTCTGCCAAAGCGTCCAGATAATGAGAGAGAGACCAAAGAACAAACTGCGCAGCGACTATCAAATACAGGGTTGGGTATTGCGGGTTTTTCCGATGTTGAAGGGATGTCTCGAATAGAGATGATAAAGATGCTTCAAGAAGCCCATGACGAAGCAGAAGAAGTGAAAAAGAAGCAAAAGCTGATTGAAGCCATTCAGGCCATTGAAGCGGGGCGCCCAGATGAAGCTGTGAATATTTTAGCATCATATGAAGGAACAAAAGGGCTTTCCAGTCAGTTATCTTTAAAAATGCAAGAGGCATTTGACAAAGTAAGACAGGAAACAGATCAGTTTCAACAGGATCAAAATGAACAGCAGGGTGAGATACAAAATAAAAACTCAGTCTAGAATTAATTTTATCTGTGGCTGTTCATTATAGAGAAGTAAGTAATGTGGTTGGTTGAGAGTTGTGATTTTGAAAAATTAATTGGGCAAGGCTATGTATCCTGGCTTGTTCAATGTCTAATTGTTTTTTTGGTGGCAGGTTTCCTTAGCTACCTGGCCCGTCGTGTTATTGGCCATATATCTAAAGGTATCAACTGTCAGCGCAGCCCTTATCTAAGTGCATTGCTAAAATCAGCAAGACTTCCTATTAGCTTGTCACTTTGGTTGCTGGCGTTAGGCTGGATTCTCAATCTCACGCAAAGCTCAGATAAGTTGCCCATATTGCAGGCTATTCCTTTAATTCAGCGTTTATCAATCATTGTCTTGCTAGCCTGGTTTTTAATTAGTTTCACAAATACTTGCTATCGCAACTTGCAGCAAAACCAGTTTGCCAATAGTGCATTTGATGCCAATACCGCTGAGCTTGTTTATAAGCTGGTTCAATTGATCATAATTATTTCCTTCAGCTTGATGTTATTGCAAAGTGCGGGAATCAGTATTTCTGGTTTATTGGCTTTTGGCGGAATAGGTGGATTGGCTGTTGGTCTTGCTGCCAAAGATATGTTGGCAAATTTATTTGGAGGATTGGTCTTGTATCTTGACCGTCCTTTTCATGTAGGTGAAAAAATAAAAATTATCGACACTCAAATTGAAGGATGGGTTGAGGAAATTGGCTGGAGAAAAACACGGATAAGAAACTATGACCGACAGCCTATTTATGTCCCTAATGCATTATTTGGGAATTCAGCTGTAATTAACCCCTCACGTATTTCTAACCGGCGAATTAAGCAAATGGTTGGTTTGAGGTATCAGGATTTAAATGTTTTACCTTCTATAACTCAGTCTATTGCAGACTATATTCGTAATCACCCAGAAATAGATCAAGCTCGTCCAGTAGAGGTCCGGTTAATAGAATACAGTTCATCTTCTCTTGATCTTCTGATTTACTGTTTTGCTGCATGTACAGATTACGAAGACCTTCTAAGGATTCAGGAGGATATTTTGCTGCATGCCGGTGAGTTTATTCGTCAACATGGTGCCGATATAGCTTATCCCACACGGACGCTCGATATAGAGTGGCCTGTAGATCAGAAAAAACTGAGTTGATAATCAATCCTCTTTGTTTGATTTTGCATTAGCGTTAGGCAATATCAAGTGAACATCCTGTTGTGAATGCGCTACGACAATGTCATTTTCAGCAAATAACTCTTTGACCCTTGTATTTACCTGGTTTCGTGCAGGAAAGCGGTCGTCAACATGGTTAACAAATATTCTAAGCTCATAACGCTCAAAGTGCTCGGTGTACTCAATGAAATAGACCTCTGGAGGGGGTTCTCGCAGCACTTTTTGACATTCATCCGCAGCCAGCATGAGTAGCTGAAAAACCAGGTCGTTATCACTGCCATGAGCAACACCGAACCACAAAACGACTCTTAATACATTGGAAGATAATGACCAGTTGGTAACCTCTCCTGTTACCAGTGTCCTGTTTGGTACGATCAGCTCCTTTCGGTCGAAGTCCTCTATCACTGTTGCTCGAATGTGTATCTGTTTTACTTCACCTTCAACATTACCAACAGTCACAGTATCACCTACCCGGAAAGGCCTTTCTAACAGGATAATCAGTCCAGAGAAGAAATTGGCAACGATATCCTGAAGGCCAAATCCAATCCCGACACTGATGGCGATAATTAACCACTGCAGTTTGTCCCAGCTAATACCAAGGCTGTTTAAAATCAGTAAACCGCTGGAAAACCAAATAGTATAAATACTGAACCGACTTAAGGTATAAGCCCTTGCTGGCTGAGCCAGGAATTTTGCAGGTAAGGCCAATCTCAAAAGACCTGTCAGATTACGGCCCACCAGGAGAGTAAGTACCAAAATAATTGCTGCCTGAGCAATTCCGCCCAATGCAACAGAGAGACCACTTTCTAGCTGAGTAAAAGGCCAAACCCGCATTTTTCCAAGTGGTTCAATCAGGTTTCCAGAGTCTTGTGCCAACCAAACAATAGACCCTATAAACATAGCCAGAACAGTTACCTGTAAAAGGCGCTTGCCTTGTAACTGAAGTTCACGAATATGGGAGCGGGATACTTCCAGGGCGTCTTCCGGACCAATGTCACCTGATGCATGCCTGCGTTCATAGAGTGCATGTTCCAGAGTCATACGACGGGTTCTTGCAAACAGGAGATACAAGGAGAGTTCATAGAAAAGCACTAACATGCCAAAGATCAGCATTAACACCTGTTTATGGCTAAACAGTAACCAGGCAGCCAGGTTGTAGCCCCATATAGCAAGCAAAACGGTTAAAAGGCTCACGGCAGGAAAGAACAGCGTGAGACACAGTTTCAAAGAATAGTAGCCGACTTCTGGGCGTAACTGTTTGATAAGCCGCCATTCTGTTAAAGCCTGAATTAATGAGCAAAGTAACAGCGAAACCTGGGCAATTCGGTCATCATAGGGATTGCTATACCAGCCTTCTGTAAAACCGCCCAGTAGCAGGCCAGTTATTGACATTACTCCGAGAATATTAGCCTGTCGGTGCCAGTGTAAATAACCTTCCTGCCTAACACCAATACGTTGCTGAACAGCTTCCTGACCAAAGCTGGAGATGATCGACCAGCCAAAAGCTGCAATAGCAGTACTGTATAGTACCTGGCCAAGAATATAGGTATAGCCACTGGTTTCTTTCAGTGCGATACCACTAAAAGCCAACCATAACGGAATGGGAATACTGCCAATAACTATCAGAAAAACCAGTTTGCAAAGACTGGCTGTGGACATTGGCCCTTGAGTTCTTTCGGTTTTTATTAAACGTTTTTGTGCAGACCGGGCAATATTGGCAAGCAGCAGTGCAAGGATGAGTAGAAACAGTATCAGCATATTAATCCGGCTGAAATAGCTCATATCTAGTTCAAGGCCAAGCAGTTCCAGCTGGTTTTTTACATCCGCTAATACTGAAAATAGTTGTGATGGAGCCAGAGCGGGCCCCACTGCCATCCACATTCGTCGCTGCTCTAAGACGGTGAGTACTTTTTTGTGTCTTTGTAGTAGCTCTTTTTCCAACTCCCATAGCTCAACAGCCAGGGGTATCAGACGGTCAAGTTTGTTGATGATTTTTTCGAGGCTTTGTCTTTGGCAAAAGGTTGCCATTGATAGATCCAGAGATCGCAGTTCTTCTGAAACAATGGTTCTATTTAGTTTCAGTTGATGGACCATTGCTTTTCCCGAATGCTTCAGGTCTAACTTTAATAAACAGGTTCGCTGGTTTTCCAATAGTTCATAGACTTCGCTAACATGGCCTAATTCTTTCATTTGGAATTCAAGGTCAAATTCCAGTTGCTGGACAACCAGTACATCTTTGCGTGTTCTGGACAGGCTCTCTCTAAGCTCTTGCTCAATATGGATCAGGCTGATTTTATCTGAATAATTAAACAGAGATTCAGTCTGCTGATAGGGTGGGCAGCTTGATGAAGAACCTGCTGTTGTTGAAGATTGAATGGTTTTAATTCTTGCTTCCAGTAGCAATTCAAGCACAGATTTTTTTTGTAAAATACGATCTAGCTGAATTTTGGCTAGTTGCAGTTCGAGCTCGTAGCGCTTCTGACTTAAAGGTAGTATCAGTGCGCGCCCTTCCAGTTGTCTTATAAAATTGTCATGGCGGTTGCTCCCCTCGCTGGTAATGTTATCTGTGATGCTAATGGGTTGTCTCTTGCGCTTGAGATGCATTGCTTCATTGACTGCTTTTTGGATTTGGTTGCGTTCGCGAGAATGTTTAAGCAATAGTCTTTCAAACCGATCAACTTCTTCCTGCCAATATTGTTGTTGGTTGTGAAGCTCCCTCTGTTCTGCCTCTAGCCTGCGCAAGTTGGCTGATGATTGCTTTTTGCTATAGCTTTCTGTTTCAAAGCTTGAAATTGCAGCGAGTTTATTTTGGAGCTTTTCAACCTGATCAGAGAGTTGCGATGGTGTTTCCGGTATTGATATCAGGGTTGGCATTAAAGGGCTTGTGGCACCTTTAGCTTCATCCCTGTGCTCTTGTGTTCCAGGTTGAAGCTGCTTCTGGAGTTGGTCATAAACTCCGCTAAGGGAAGAATTGGTAGGTGCGGCATGCGCAAAGGCAAATAAAAAAAGTAAAAAGACGAGTGAATAAAGTGATTTAAGTATCGAAGCACTCATTGAGTGTTACCTACTTTTTTTAGCCTGGTAAAGTATGAGCGTACTTATCTAGTAAGGCGTTTTGCCGGGACGCATGTTTAGGATGCTGTTTGGAGAGTATTGTTTCTAGAACTGAGAGCTTAGCTCAAAGGCTTGAGCTTGCACGGCGAGATATTTATTCTGGGTAGTTAAATATAGATATAAAAAAAGCCCGAATCATAGGATTCGGGCTTCTTGTATGGCGCGCTCGGGAGGATTCGAACCTCCGACCGCCTGGTTCGTAGCCAGGTACTCTATCCAGCTGAGCTACGAGCGCGTTACAAAACTTAAATGCTGGCGGTGAGGGAGGGATTCGAACCCTCGATACGCGCTAACGTATACACACTTTCCAGGCGTGCTCCTTCAGCCACTCGGACACCTCACCGTTTTGTCGTGGGCTTTGCTGCCCAACGGGTGCTGAACTTTATAGAAGTTTTCGGTGAAAGGCAAAGTGTATATGTACTTATTTCTGGTCGGGGGCGGAGGAATTGGCTCTGTTGGCCATGGGGTGATAGGTGCTGCTTTCCACCATTTGCATACCATTGACTTCCGTAGTCAGGGTTTTTGGTATCGCCAGCATATTCACAGAGACGATATTCCCGAAAATATTATCCGGATTATTGTTAAAATTATAGGGACTATAGAGTCGAGGTTTGTGCCAATACAGTTGATACTCTTTGGACCAGAGATACTCTATCAACGCTTTAGATTTGTCTTTTCTATCGTTTTCCAGGTAAATTAATGGTTGGCAGTCATTTATTAATTGTTCTGCACCAATCAAGACTTCCTTCTCCATGCCTTCTACATCAATCTTTAATAGACGAATATTTTTATTTGCCAGCTTATTATCAAGCTTAATAATAGGCAGATGGGTGCCTGACTTAACAGGACTAATAGTGTAACCACCAAAGTTGGCTGGGCTATTGTAGTCTAACTCTTTGATTTTTAAGGTGGATTCATCAGCACCAACACCGCAGTTAAAGCAGCTGGCGTTAGTGATACTGTTTAGAGCCATATTGGCACAGAGTGTTTGAAAAACCAGCCGCTGTGGCTCAAAAGCATAAATATGGCCACTGGGGCCAACAAGCCTGGCTAAAGGAAGGGTGTGGGCTCCGATATTAGCCCCCACTTCTACAACAATATCACCGGGTTTGCAGATTTGTTTGAATAGAGTAATTTCTTCTTCACTATATTCACCATATAGCTCAATCGAGCGACCAATAAAACGATCAAACTTGTTATGGAGAAGCACACCATATTTTGTCTTAGTGAGTCGATTATGATTGGTTGCCTGTGCGGTGGTTTCTGTCTTCCGGGTTGCTTCCATACCCTGTTACGCTCCTAATATCCTGTGTCACCTATTTGAATAGTCTGGGAATGTTCTCCTAAGTAGTATCGGCTCTATTGTTGGCTACAGTATCTTAAGTTGCTTTTGCTGATTTTATGGAGGCTTTCGCACCCGTTTTGCGAGGCTTTAATTTATAAATTTGTTGCCAGCGGCTGATTAAGAGTGCCACTAGAATCAAGGCACAGCCAAAGATTTTTTGTAGTGTCATAATTTCCCCTAACCAGGCTACACTGATGATGGCTGTCCATACAGGTTCCAGGATCATGATTACGGCGGCATGGCTGGCATCGGTGTGTTTTTGAGCCCATGTCTGTAGAAAAAAGCGAATGCTGGTGGCAACGATAACACTTGTAGCAAACCATCCCCATGTTGATGGTGAGATAGTTTGAGGCCAGGTTTCAAACAGAAGAGAGGCAATCAGGCCAGATCCCCCGATTATTGCCAGCTGTATGCTCGCCAGAGCTAAAGAGGGGACTTTTCTGCCATATTGGCTGTTAAGGTTGAAGTGGATGGCCAGAAATATGGCGGCAGTCAGAAATAGTCCCTGGGCTAGTTCAAACTTCCAACTACTGCCTATTGCTAATAGAGCTACACCAACTAAAGCCAGTGGAAATGCAACTAATATTTCTTTGGTAATGTGGGAGCCAAAAAAGAGTCGGCCAATAACAGGCACCAGAATCATGGATGTGCTGGTAAGAAAAGCGCCTTCCCCTATGCGTGTTGATGAGGCTATGGCCAGAATCCATACCAGTAGTGCGGCAGAATGGGCTATTCCAACCCAAAATGAATGGAACCACTGCATTCGGGTCAGTTTCTTAAAATGGTATCCGTAGAAAAGTGCCAGCAAAATTGATGCCGCGAGAAATCGTAGCCCCAGAAAAGCAAGAGGGGGCATTTCTGCCAAGGTGAATTTTGAAAAGAGCCAGCCGCCTGCAGCGATTATTGTTACCAGTAATAATACGACATCAGCCCGGGATGTTTTATTCATTGTGGGTACGACGTTGTGATTTTTCTATTTAGGTGGATCTGATCAGAATAACCCCTGATGCCTCTATCATATCATTACTGTCGTTAGATTTTACTGTTAATGGACTCTATTCCTGAGTGCTGTTGGGCTCCCAGCTTTTTAGCTGTTTTATAAGCTTCCAGCTTTTAAAATGACCAAGAGTTACACAGGCTGTAATCAGTCCAGACATTGCTGCACCAACAACTCCTGCTGTTAAAGTATCCTGGCCTGTTAAATACAGACCCGGAATTTTTGTTTTTGGTTTTAACCACTCCTGGTTAAATCTGTTTGGGTCATGGGCCAAACCATAGATCTCACCTTTTTGATATTTACAAAAGTGGCTGGTTGAAAGAGGGGTAGACAATTCACAATAATCAATTTTTCCACGTAGGTGAGGGAGTTTTTGGAAAAGAATTTCCAGTAAGCGCTCAGAAAAACGCTCTTTCAGCACATCATAATCCTCACCTCGTTTTCCCCAGGTTTTATCCTGCCACTGCTCAAACCATTCGTAGCTGGCCGGAGCAACTATTTCAATGGTTGATCGCCCGGGATAACGTGCATTCCAGCTAGGGTCCTTCGCTGAAGGAAAGGAAATATAGACCAAAGGAAAAGGGTTATTGCTATCGGCTATAAACTTTTCAATATTGTTTTTGTGGTCAATATCAGGATAAACCCAGAAATTGGTTTTGGGTAAATCAAGACTGGCTGAATCATTTTTTATCCCAATATACAGACCGAGATGTGATAATGATGGTTTTACCTGATCCAGAATTTCAGAATAACCAAATTGTTGGCATTCATGTTTAGGCAGTAAGTGTTTTAAGGTGTTAATAGCTCCTGCGTTGCTGATAATGTCCCTGGCATAAATGTTGGTTCCATCCTTCATTTGTACGCCTACAGCCCGGCCTTCTTCAGTAATAATTTGAGTTACTTCTGCATAAGTAAAAACTTCGCCACCATTTTCCTGGATTTGGGGAATCATCGTTTTAGCAATATTGGATGAACCCCCAACGGGGTAATAGCCTCCGTAGAGGTAATGACCCGCAACCAGACTGTGAACTAAAAAGCTGGATTCTTCTGGAGGTAACCCATAATCGCCCCATTGTCCGGTGAGTACTGCAATCAGTTTGTTGTTACTGGTTAACCGGTTGAGAACTTCAATGGTCGGTTCATTGAAAAATGGAGGAAGTTTAAGTAAACCGCTTAGCTTTAGTGGTTTGTTCAGCCATTCCGGCAGGGTTTTCTGAGCGGTAAACAACGGCATTGCTTTGGCGACTTTGTTTATCATTGCCAGATATTGCGCAACAGCACTCTCTTCGCTTGGAAAATAGTGAATTAACTGCTGGCGAAAAGCTTCTTTACCCCGGATAAGGTTGAATTGCTCCTCACCAAAGTAGAACCTGTCATAGTTGTCTGACATCGGGGCCCACTGCAGTTGATTATTGGTAAGGAAGCCAAACAGTCGGCCTGCCATTGTTTTTGGATTACCAACCCCACCTACATAGTGTACTCCCACATCCCATTCATAGCCGTTACGATCATAACTGTGGCTAAATCCGCCCGCGGTATAATGTTGCTCAAGAACTAATACTTTTTTACCCGCTTTGGATAGACAAACCGCTGCTGACAATCCTCCGGGACCTGAGCCGATGACTATTGCATCATAGGGATTATTGAGTCGGTTGCTTCTGTATCGATATCCGGTACGAATTGTGCTGGGCTTCATATTTTTACCCTTTTCTTATCGTTGGGCTGGACGGGATGAAATGCGCTAAAATCCAATGATAGTGTATTTTTTATATGGTTCTTTTTTGTAACAACGAATATTTGAGACCTAGAATAATGAACCCTCCGCCAATAAAGTGATAGCTGTATAAAGGTTCTTTCAAAATTAATAAAGCAAGCAGAGCAGTAAAAATTGGCAGCAGGCCGTTAAACATAGAGGCAGCATTGGAGCCAAGCACTTTGACTCCGTTGTTCCAGCTAAGGTAGGACAGGATTGATGCAAACAGTGCTACGTATGCAATAAGCAATAGTGTTTTTTGATTAAGTTCAAAGCCTCCTTTGGAATGGAACTCAATCAAGTAAAATGGCATTAACAATATAACGCCTATGCCTATTTGAAGACTGAGTAAGGCTACACCGGGCAGAGGTATTGAAAATCGTTTAAGTAGTACCGAGTAAAGCCCCCAGGCACTGACCGCTGTTATCATCAAGATATCACCAGTATGACCTTCCAAATTTATTAAATGCTGTAAGTTGCCTCGTGATAGCACGGTAGCCAGGCCAATACTAATAAATAGTAACCCTATAATTTGGCGTTTTGTCGGGAGTTGCTTGAGTAGTAGAAAACTGAACAAAAAAGTTAATAGAGGCAGTGAGGTTTGGATCAAGACGATATTAAGTGCCTGAGTTGTTTGTGCGGCCAAATAAAGCAATGTATTGAAGCAGGAAATGCTGAGTACCGCTAAAATCAGGAGCTGATACCGGTGTTTCCATATAAGAGGCTTCTTTCCTCGGAGTTGTGGCCAGGCAAAGGGCAGTAGTACTATAAATGCAAATACCCAGCGCCAAAATGCCAGGCTTACCGGAGGTATTGCACCGACACTAAGTCTTCCAGCAATGCTGTTGCCAGCCCAGAAAAGAATCCCTGCAACAAGGCAGAAGACAGCAGTCAGCTTGGTCCTGTCTGGTTTTTGCATGGTATACCTATGGCTGTTTCAAGGCAGCGCTTTTTGAGTATTAGCAGCACCTGTTTAAGTGCTGCTAAGTACCATTGAGTAGGTGAATATAATGAGAATCAGGCTTCTTCTTTTTCTCTGGCCGGCTCCTCAAGTGATTGTTCTGGCCTGAGGTCCGCTGTATCAAGCACTTGTCGAGGCAGCTCTTTTTTTACCCGCACGCCCAGGTTCATAAACTCATTGGCTTGGGATATCAGATTGCCGCGTCCTTGCTTCAGGGTATTCATAGCATCATCATAAGTACCGCGCGCTGTAGTGAGCTGAGTGTCGAGCTTTTCCATTTTCTCAACGAATACTCTTAGTTTGTCGTATACAAGACCAGCTCTATCTGCAAGCTTTCTTGCATTGGTATTTTGTCGTTCAATTGTCCAGAGATTGGCAACCGTTCTAAGAGTGGCTAATAAAGTTGTTGGTGTGACAACCACAATTTTACGCTCAAAAGCATCGTTAAAAAGCTTTTGGTCATGCTGGAAAGCAGCCATAAAGGAAGGTTCTATTGGCATAAACATAAATACAAAATCCGGCGCTTCGATACCAGGCAGTTTTGTATAGCCTTTGTCACTTAATCCTTTAATATGATTGCGAATGCTCTGTATATGTCGGGTTAATGCTCTTTCTCTGGCTGCCTCATCCTCTGCACTGACATAAGCCATGTAATCGACAAGAGAGACTTTTGAATCAATGATCAGATGCTTTCCTTCGGGTAAATAAACAATAAAGTCTGGTCGTTTATTTAAACCTTCATCATCTTTAAAGTTTGCTTCTCTTTCATACTCCTGTCCTTTAATCAGACCACTGCTTTCAAGTATTTTCTCTACCTGAAGTTCTCCCCAGTTACCTTGTAGCTTTTTATCGCCTTTCAGTGCTTTAGCAAGATTTCCCGCCTCATCAGTTATTTTTTTATTGAGCGTGTGCAGGGTTTCAAGTTGCTGTTTAAGTGCTGCCCTGCCCGCATGGTCTTCTTTATGGGTTTCTTCAACTTTACGCTTGAACTCGCTGAGCTGCTCTTTGAAAGGATTGAGCATTTCTTCAAGGCGCTCTTTATGTTGATTGGAGAATGCCTTGCCTTTTGCCTCAAAAATTTCATTGGCCAGATTATTGAATTCCTGCTTGAGCTGCTCCTTATTTTCATTCAGCTGTTTAATTGCTTTCTCGTTATGGAGCTGTTGCTCTTCAAGGCGAGTTATCAATTCACGAGCATGTTTTTCTGCATTTGTGCGAGCAGTGCGCTCGGACTCCAGTGCTTCCTGGAGTTCGGTTCTCTCTGACTGTAGTCCTGCCAGCCGTTCTCCCTGTTCTTTTGCCTGGCCTTCGAGCTGGTGGGCTTGCTGTAGGGTTTTCTCATAAACGTCGATACGACTCGTAAGCTGGTCAGTCTGGTTTTTGCTTTCTGAAAGTCGCGCCTGAATAACCTCCAGACTAGTGGCAAGGTGCTGCTTTTCCAGCAACAGGGACTGGTGATCTGATTTTAGTTTTTCCTGATTTTGTTCCAGGTTTATTTTTTCTTGCTCATAACTGGCAAGTTGTTCTTTTTGTTGATTTAGGCTGGCTTCAAGTTGTCCCTGGAGCCGTTGGGATTTTTGTCTGCCTATCAGTGTTGAGATTAGTGCGGTAATTAAGGCAACAATTGCTGCGACGGCAATGGTAATGGATGACATCAATACTCCCTCATAATCAAATCTGGCCATTGTCTGGAGCTTTTTTGATGGCACAGACTATCAGCGATAGTAACACTCCCTAGGGTTATTGGCATTTGCTATGAGGCAGAACATAAAAAAAATCCAGCGATTTTATTTTCGCTGGATTTAAAAGTGTTCTAAGGCCAACCAGTTAGAAGATAAGGTGGGCAACTCCAGCTATGACAGGCAGAGTAACCAGTGTTCTGAGTAGGAATACAATAAACAGCTCCCAGATAGTAACGGGTATTCTACTCCCCAGTAATAGAGCACCAACTTCTGCCATAAAAATAAGCTGTGTCAGTGACAGGGCTGCGATAACAAACCGCGTCATTTCACTTTCTATGGATGCTGCCAGAATGGAGGGGATAAACATATCCGCGAAGCCTACAACCATGGTTGTGGAAGCTTGAGCTGCATGAGGAATTTGCAGCAGTTCCAGCAGTGGTACAAATGGCATACCCAGGTATTCAAATACAGGAGTGTACTCTGCAATAACCAGTGCCAGAGTACCTATTCCCATAACGATTGGCAGTACACCGAATACCATATCGATAGCATTCTTACAGCCATCTTTAATCACGTTTGTGGGATTCTTTACGGATTCGGCTTTTTCCAGTGCTCTGTGCAGTCCCCAGGAAAAGGTTGTCCAGCCTTGTGGGATCATATCGACATCGTGATCTCTGGATTTACCGTTAATAAATACATCTTTTTTCCAGGACAGTGGTGGCAGTCTGGGAACGATAATGGCTGCCACAAAACCAGCCAGGCAAACGGTTAGAAAGAACGGCACAAACATGTGCTGGAGTCCCACTTGGGCGATAACTACCAAAGAAAAGGTGATTGAGACGGTGGAAAATGTTGTCCCAATAACAGCCGCTTCTCTTTGCGTATAAAAGCCTGCTTCGTACTGCTTGCTGGTCATCAGAATGCCAACACTGCCATCTCCCAGCCAGGAGGCCATACAGTCAATAGCTGAGCGTCCTGGCAGGCGGAATACCGGGCGCATAATTTTAGTGAGCAGTGTGCCGATCAGCTCTAACAAGCCAAAGTTCATTAGCAGTGGTAGCAGCAGTCCAGCAAAAATAAACACGCTGAATAGTACAGGGAGAAGATCATTCAGAACCATTCCACCGGTTGAACCGGACCAGACAGCTTCTGGGCCCACTTTGAAATAGCTGAGGCCTATAAATAGCGCTCCAGCCAGGCGAACCAGGCACCAGAGAGGTGTTACATCAAGCAGACCGTTAAGAAAGGTGCTTTTTTCAACAAAATTGGGCTTTGCCAGCTTTGTGATAACCGTCATGGCTCCAGTCAGTAATACGATAGCTGTCACGATAGCGGGTAAATAACTGCCCAGAGTGTTTTGTACCGCACCTGCGAGGATCGCTATGGGGATAGATACCTCTCCTCGGTAACTGACAGGAGTGACAAAGAGAAGAAGGCCTGCTAGGGAAGGAACCAGAAAGGTTAGAAGAGTGGCCATATTAAATGACCGCTTGGTAGCGACGTTCGACTGCATTTTCAAACCTGCTTATCCGTTTTGTCCAATGTTGGAGATAGTCTATTGAGTTGCCTGTAAGTCCCTTGGACAACTTCAATTGACTAATTATGCGATTATAGAGGGTAATTTTGCAATGTTGTTTTGGTGGGAATTTAATTTTTTTCCGTTTTTTAGTGGTATTTCCAATTATTTTTCTTCATTTTTCTATTTCTTATGCATTTAAAAACATTATTTATGGATTTGTTAGGTGTTATTTCTGCATAATTATTTATCGTAGTTGGCTGTAAATGCTTTTGGGTACGCAAGGGGGGGGCTCTGCTTTTCTTATTAAGCCTGGATTACAGGGATTGCTCATTGAACTTCAAGTACCACAGTCCTAAAGTGAAGATTATAGCCATAGAATCACAACAGCAAAGGACATGCCATGTACTACCTCGTATATACCAGTGCTGCTAAAAGAAAGTTCTCTGATAAAGAATTAGAGGAGCTATTGACAGTTGCTCGCGATAATAATGTTCGTGATGGTATTACTGGCATGTTGCTATATGGTAAAGGCATTTTTATGCAAGCGCTGGAAGGGGGGTCTAAAGAGCAGGTTACCCAGGTATATGAAAAAATTTCTGCTGATCCCAGGCATAATTTTGTTATGAAACTTAAAGAGGGAGAGCAGGATAAAGCCCAGTTTTCAAACTGGAGTATGGGGTTTCAAAAACTCGACAGTAAAATGATTAGTAAGGTTGGTTTCAGCCAATTTATGGATAAGGATGATAGCTCACTTAATAGTGAGCAACTTGGAAGTGATGCCTGGAAATTACTGAAATCTTTTAGGGAAAATTATAAAAAATAGCTTTTTAAATTTATTCAAACTTACGGAGCAGGCGAGCAGGGTTTCCTGCATAGGTTCCAGGTACTGAAATATCTCTGGTAACCACTGCTCCGGCTCCTATCACAGCTCCACTACAGATTCTTACTGGTAAAATAGTTGCATTAGAGCCAATAGTGACATTGTCTTCTATAACCGTGCACTTTTTGTTTTTGGCACTGTCATCAGGTTTACCTGCTTTTAAAAGATCATTGGTAAACATAACGCCATGGGAGATAAAACAGTCATTGCCAATGGATACATGTTCGCAAATAAAACTATGGGACTGAATCTGGGTTCTCTTACCCACAGTGACATTTTGCTGAATTTCTACAAAAGGTCCGATAACCACTTGATCACCAATATCACATCTATAGAGATTGACCGGGCGAACAATTCTGACATCAGCGCCAAATTTAACATCAGAGATGCCTGCATCCAGTTCGATCGGTGCTTCTGGTATCAGGAAATTCAGATTCATAAAGCAAGCCTTATTATTAAAACTTGCAGCCACTTTATGCCTCTTGGCATAAGCGCGTAGTGACTTAAGTCAGCTAAAAGAGAATTGAAAACAGCGCTATAGGAAATGGTCAAAATAGCGCTGTTTTTCTTATAGCTATAGTTTTACGGCTTTCCCTGTTTTATAAGACTCAAGACAAGCGTCTGCTAGTTCAAGGGCACGAACACCATCTTCAATAGTCACAATAGGTGCTCGATTGTTCAGGATGCTTTCGACGAAATCCTGCAACTCTGTGCGGAATGCAGGGAGGTAACGTTCAAGGAAGAAGAACTTGGGCTTATCGGCTACCACCCCTTCATCTCCTGAGAACTGAACTTCATGAGTACGGTGATTATTGGCCTGGAGCATACCTTTTTCACCAAAGGCTTCAATGCGCTGGTCGTAACCGTATGCAGCCCTGCGACAGTTGGTTATCTGGCAGAGTTTGCCACTGGCTGTTTTCAAGATAACCATGGCTGAGTCAATGTCACCAGCCTCTCCTATTGCAGGATCAACCACACAGCTGCCAGAAGCCATCACTTCCACTGGTTCTTCACCTAATAGCCAGCGGGCAATATCCAGATCATGAATCATCATATCCCTGAAGATACCTCCGGAGACTTTGACGTATTCAGTTGGCGGCGGTAGGGGATCACGGCTGGTAATAATGACTTGCTCCAGCTTACCAATACGGCCTTCTTTGAGTTGGGAGTAAAGTTGGCCAAACGTCTGATCAAACCGGCGGTTGAAACCGATGGCACAGGTTGATCCAGTATCTTTTACAATTTGGGCTACATCCCGGGCTCGGGCAATATCCAGATCAACGGGCTTTTCGCAAAAAACAGCCTTGCCGGCTTTGGCAAAGCGTTCAATAAGATCTGCATGGGTATTGGTGGGACTACCAATCATCACAGCATCAATGCTGTCGTCATTGAGTGCTGTTTCAATACTGGATACTTCTGCACCAATATCTTCAGCCAGTTTTTTCGCTGCAGACTCTATGACATCGACAACATATTTGACGTTTACCCAGGGATGTTCAGATAGAGTTTGTCCAT
This sequence comes from Endozoicomonadaceae bacterium, assembly GCA_965224475.1. Classification (GTDB taxonomy): domain Bacteria; phylum Pseudomonadota; class Gammaproteobacteria; order Pseudomonadales; family Endozoicomonadaceae; genus Endonucleibacter. Next base: position 102,528 of record CBDCZK010000021.1, read on the forward strand.
GCACCTGACTGATACGGCCAGCCCCAACCAGACAAAAATTGATTTTTTTTGTTTCACTCACGAGCGTATCACTCCTGATATATGCTGTTTTTTTAAATTAATTTTTACGTGCATTCTTGCGCATATCGAAAACGACGGCAGCAACGATAATTGTGCCCTTGATAATCATCTGCCAGTAAGCAGAGACGTTCAGAAGGTCAAGGCCATTATTCAGAACACCAATGATCAGAGCCCCTATCACCGTGCCTTGAATAGTGCCAATACCTCCAGCATGGCTAACCCCGCCAATGGTTGCTGCTGCAATCGCATCAAGTTCAAACATGTTGCCAAGACCAGGCTGTCCGGAACTGATACGAGCAGATAGGACAAGACCGGCTAGTGCTGCCAGTGCTCCGCCAAGGATATAAACGAGGATCTTGTATTTGGCGACATTAACGCCAGAAACATAGGCAGCTTGTTCATTGCCACCGATAGCATAAACATATTTACCGAAGCGGGTTTTATTCAGTAGTACGTAGCAAATGATGGCCATCACGGCAAAAAGGATGACAGGAAAAGGGATGCCAAATATTTCGCCTTGACCCATATAGTTATAGGCAGGTGTTAAATCACTTACTGGACGGCCATCGCTGTATATCATGGCTGCGCCACGAGCGACAATCATCATGCCTAGTGTTGCAATAAAGGGAGGGATACCGGTTTTGGCGACAAAAAAACCATTAACTCCACCGCAAGCAGCACCAATAGCTAACCCTACTAAAATAGGAACAATAACTGGAAGGGCTGGAAGGTCAGGGTACATCCGGGCTGACCAGTCAGGGTTTTGGGCCAGAGAGGCTGCAACCACAGATACCAGTGCCAAAACAGAGCCTGATGACAGATCGATGCCGCGAGTGATAATAATAATGGTCACTCCCAGGGCAATCAGACCAATACTGGTTACCTGGCGGATAATGTTAAGAACATTATTCACTGTCAGAAATGCAGGGTGCATGACTGACATAAAAATTACCAGACCGAGAAATGCAAAATAAATGCCGTATTTACTGACAATTGATTTGAAAAGGGCTTTTTTTTCTTCAAACCCAAGTTTCTCTTTATTTTCCGACAACGCCGTATTTGACATGATCTCTACCTTGAAACTTTTTAATGGCCTTTTTAATTAAGAGCGATATCCATAATGGCTTCCTGGGTAGCATCCTCTTGGTTGACAATGCCCTTAGCCCTTCCTTCATGCATAACCAGAATTCGATCACAAAGACCAATTAGTTCAGGCATTTCAGAAGATACCATAATGACGGTTTTGCCTTGGGAGGCCAGGAGACTGATTAGTTTATAAATCTCTGCTTTGGCACCAATATCAATCCCCCTTGTCGGTTCATCCAGAAATAAAATATCAGGTTGGGTTAATAGCCATCGAGCAAGCAGAACCTTTTGTTGATTACCTCCACTTAGATTTCCGATGGGTTCATTCATTGAAGGTGTTTTTACTTTTATCTTTTGGCACTCGTTGGCTGTTTCTTTTCTTAGTTTCGAGAGATTGAGTAGTTTCAGGTTATTGATATAGTTATCTATATTGGCAATACAGCTATTGTCCTCTATAGAAAGCATCAGGCTTAATCCAGTTTGGCGGCGGTCTTCTGTTAATAAAGCCATACCATGATTAATAGCTTCTGAAGGTGAATTAATATCCCAGGGCAATTGCATCAATCCAAAACGATAGAGCAAAGTAACTTTGTTAGGTGTTTATGATCCCAACCTGCTAGTTTTCTGTGGCTCTTGATACTGCGATCGCCCTTGTTGGCCTTGATAGCGTTCAGTGCTATCCGCCTCAGGATAGAGAAGTTCTCTGCCCCATTGCCTGTTTTGATCTGACAAGCATCCTCTGAAAATGCAACATCAAGCACCCAGTGTAGATTATTCTCCACAGACCAGTGGTTTCGACTGATTTCCAGCATATCCTTCGCTGCCATTGAACGGCTCATGATATAAAAACGCAGCGCAGTAGTTACTTTACCATTGATTTGCCTGTCACTTTGTACGACAGCTACTTGCTTTAGTCCCGGCCAGTCTTTTGCCGTTTCCAAGTTAGAAAGATCGCTTATCACCCAACAACAGCGGGTTTCTACACGACCGTGGCCTTTTTCACGAGACTGCATATAATCATGCAGCTCTGGCTGGTGTTCTGCTGCGGTAAACAAAGCCTCTATGCCTTTATAGAGCTTTTTCTGATTGCCTTTGACTGCAAGAATGTAATCTGCACCCTGTTCAACGCACTGCTTTGCTACTTTCTTCTGGCAGCCCATAGCATCCAGTGTGACAAGGCAGCCTTTCAGCTCCAGAGCTTTGAGCAGTTTAGGTATTGCTGTAATTTCATTGGACTTTTGGTCGACACGCTCTTGCCCAAGCACCAAGCCAAGCTTAACACTCCAGGCACTGACTAGAAGCACTGGTTTTTTGCCTTTTGCTCTGGAGCCCTTAATGACCTTTCCATCAATCGCAAGGTGTTGGCTGCCTGATATTTCAGTCAGTGTTTGCTTGATCCAGCCAGTAAAACAGGTTTCAAAAGCTACGGGGTCAAGCAAGCAGAAGACCCTGCGAAAGGTGTATTTAGAGGGTATGCCGGCGGGTAGCTCTAGAAATGTTTTGAACCAGTCTTCTTTACAGCGACCAAAGTCCTCAATGTCTTGCCACTCATCAGCTCCACATATAACAGCACATACGGCAATAATAAGAATATCAAGCAGGTTATGGTCACACATACCTGGCCGACGGGGATCAGGTACTTTAGCCAAAAACTGCGACAAAGGTTGATACTGTACGGCTTCCATGCAAATTGACTACTCTGGTAATTTACAGAGCAGTCTCTCTCAGGTCGTCAGATTGATGCAATTGCCCTGATTAATATCCACGGGCTGGCTATGCACTTTTATGTTTCCATCGGTTTTCTGGCGAACGCCAAAAATGGTTTCGATTAATTCTGTTCTGCCAGCACCAACCAAACCAGCAACACCAAATATTTCCCCTTTATTAACCTGAAAAGAGACATTATTAAACTGGGGGTTAAGGGATAAATTCTCGATTTCAAGCATGGGTTCACCGATAACGTGAGACTCCCTGACAAACATGTCACTGATCTCTCGGCCAACCATCATATTAATCAGTGCATTTTGGTTACTCTCAGACGTGTGTACACAGCCTATATACTGACCATCACGGAAAACTGTGATTTCATCGCATATCGTAACTATTCAGCCTCCTCAGATTAATCTGGATTTTTCGCGAATTTATGTCATTTTGATATAAACCCTTTTCCAGAAGTTTTCATGACTCAGTTTACTCCCGAAACACAGGCCATTATCTTGCTTCTCGCTGCTGTAGGTGAGCTGGAGTCGAAGGTTTTGAGTCTTGAGGATGAAAACAAGGAGCTTGCTGATAAGCTCAAGATGAATAGTCGTAATAGCAGCAAGCCACCGTCTACAGATGGTTACAATAAGCCCTCATCATCCAAAAACTCAAATGCTGACAGTGAGAATGAGGAAAATCCTGAGTGTGATAGAGAAGATTACAAACCCAATCCCAAAAGCCTGAGGCAAAAGTCAAATAACAGGCCCGGTGGTCAACACGGTCATAAAGGCTCTACGCTGGAGCAAACTGAGGAACCAGACCATATCCGGCATCACTCGGTTAAAAACTGCGTACTTTGCCATCAGTCGCTTCTTTCTATCAAAGTAACCGACGTTGTTGAACGTCAGGTATTTGATCCAGGACGTTTTGGCCGTTTCGAAGTAACGGCGCATGTGGCTGAAGTCAAAGAATGCCCATGCGGACATGCTAATCAAGCATGCTTTCCTAAGGGTGTTGACTCGTATGTGCAGTATGGTCCGGTCACTCAAGCACTGGCTGTTTATCTGTATCAATACCAGTTAATGCCGTACAAGCGCATTTCACAATTCTTTTTCGATATTTTTGGTCTTGAAGTTAGTCCCGGTTCAATCTGTACTTTTCAGGCAAATGCCTACGACCGTCTGGCTAGCACAGAGGCAGCAATTGCTAACGCCTTAAAAAAAGTGCCAGTTGCAGGTGCTGACGAAACAGGCATGAGAGTGAAGGGCTCTTTATGGTGGCTGCATGTCGTTCGTTCCGAGGAGTGGACATACTACCACCTTGACCCCAGTAAAGGTCATGAAGCTATTGAGGCAATGGGAGTGTTACTGGTATTTGCCGGTATACTTGTGCATGACCATTATAAAGTCTACTTTCGCTACGCAGCCATCCATGTGCTCTGTAACGCCCATCACTTAAGGGAGTTGCAGGGGGTTGTTGACAGAGATTGCAATTATCTTGCAGCCCGGCTTCAACGCTTGTTAAGGCTGGCTTGCCATCTTAGGAAAGGGTTCAAAAAGCTTGGCATGAAGGCTATGCCGGAAATTATCCGCAAGCGTATCGACTCGCTTTTCGAGCGTACTGCTAAAAAAGCACAGCTCGAAGAAGCCGAGTACATGGAGCGACGACGTCAACGCCTTGGAGAGGATAAAGTCAGAAACACCAAAGCCTTTAACCTCTTCAAGCGACTGGTGGAGTTTAAAGAAGAAACCTTGAGATTCATGACTGATTTTGACATCCCCTTCGATAATAACGGCAGTGAGCAGGATGTTCGCAACGGCAAGGTAAAGCAGAAAATATCTGGCTGTTTCAGAAGTGAAAAAGGGGCTAAATGGTACTGCCGGATACGGAGTTATGTTTCATCGGCGAGAAAGCAGGGTGAGAATGTTTTCGAAGCCCTGCTTATAGCTATGAAGAATTACGACAACCTTCCTTTACTGGGTGCTGAATAGTTACCGCATATCTGGAAAATTTCATCCATTTTATGACTGATATAGACGATGGAAACTCCATCGTTTTTCAGTTTTTCGATGATTTTAAAAAGATGACCAACTTCTTTGTCAGTAAGGGATGATGTCGGTTCATCCATGATGATAATTCTAGCGTCGTAAGATACGGCTTTAGCAATTTCAACCATCTGCATTTGAGCCACTGTTAGCTCAGTCATATGCATTTTAGGATCCATATCCAGATCCAGTCTTTGCAGAAGGTCTCTGGTCTCGGTCCACATCTTTTCATGATCAATAAGGTTGAGCAGCCCTTTTGTGGGCTCGCGTCCAAGCCAGATATTTTCTGCAATGCTTCTGTGAAGCACCGGAGAAAGTTCCTGGTGAATCATGGATACACCATTTTCCAATGCGTCCAGGGAACCTGTAAATTGTACTTCCTGGCCATTAAGGGTAATCGTTCCACTATCACGGGAATACATGCCAAACAGGATTTTCATCAGGGTGGATTTGCCAGCGCCATTTTCCCCCATCAGCGCCATCACCTCTCCCTTTTTCAGGCGAAGCTGAACATTGTCTAAAGCCTTAACGCCGGGGAAGGTTTTGGAAATGCCCTGCATACTAAGGACAACCTCTGCCTGCATAGAATCTCCTTTCGTTGAAAGGTGTGTGATGGTGACTACTGAGCACCCTGGAGGCTATTTTGAGGCTCAGTAGTTAGTACTTTTGATAGTGTGTTCGCAGCAGTTATCAGAGGTAGTTTTTGTAGTTTTCTGGGGTTACCAGCTCAAATGGAATCCAGGTTTCTTTTTCAACAGGTTCTTTTTTTGCGAGTTTATAAGCAGCCATCAGGCTGCCTTCGCCTTGTCCCTTGGCATCCTGGAATACTGTAGCATCTAGTCGTCCCTCTTCCATATAGGCCAGGGCATCTGGGGTAGCATCAACACCAACAACAATAACATCGTCTTTCATATTGTTCGCTTCCAGGGCGGTAATTGCACCAAGGGCCATATCATCATTGTTGGCAATAATTGCGGCCAGATTATCACCGGCTGAGATCCAGTTCTCTGCGACGGTCATACCGAGATCTCGCATCCAACGACCTGTTTGTTCACGTATTACACTCATATCTTCGTTTTGGGCGATGATCTCCTTTACACCTTCAGTACGATTCAGTGTGTTATCACCACCAGGTATGCCCATAAGAATTCCGACTTTACCCTTGCCATGAAGTTTGTCAGCAACAAACTGGCCCTGAATATTACCTGCTACACGCTCGTCTGAGCCTACATAGTATGTGCCATCAGGCATGTAATCAGGTTTTCGATTCAGGTAAACAATATCAATTCCTGCTTTAATAGCTGCGTTGGTGATTGGTTTGGTGGCGTCGGTGCTGGATGGACAAACAATGATGCTATCCATTCCCTGGGCGATAAAGTTTTCAACTTGAGCCAGTTGTTGAGTGATGTCTTCTTTACCATCGGTATAAACAATATCAACGTCACCCAGCTCAGCGGCTTTAGCATCCATTGCATCTTTCATATACATTTGAAAAGTGTCGTTGAATGCACAAAAAGACGCTCCAATTTTTATTTTTCCATCATCTTGTTGGGCGCACCCTGAAAGGAGAAGCAGTGCTGATGCCAGCAATGGAGCAAATAGTTTTTTCATGATGGACCTTAATTATTATCCTTGCCTGGCTGGACCTGGGGGGGTATGCACTGAAAGTGCTGTTATTTTGTTTAAATATTGGTCCTTTTATCAGGCGTCGTGATTGGTGTTGTTAATGTTTGATAGGCTTTGTGCTGTAAGGGGATTCTATCGTGGGGTGTTCATTTATTTTTTTGATACAGATCAAATGAAATAAAATATCTGAAATGTTTCATTTTTGGAAAAAAAATTCCGTTTTTTGCGAGGATTCTGTCTAGATTTGCTGAATTAGCATTATTGCCTGCTGATTTTGCTCACGGACTCTTCTTCCAAGAGGAAGCCCTGAGCGGGTTTATGAATAACAAGGTAAATGTTATAAGCGAAAACAGCGCCAGACATGATGAGAATGGCAGGCAGAGCAGTTATCGGTAAAAACGGTTGCAATATAAAACCTGCAGGAACCAACATGCATGGAAACCAGTTAAATCCGCTGTTATACCAGTAACGGCCTCCTTTTTTATAAAGATCTGACAGCTGTATTTGTTTAAATTGATGGAAAAACCAAACCAGCATGACCCCTGTAATAGGCGCAAAGACCGCTCCAATAGTTCCCATAATATTGATGTAGGAATTTATTATTTCTGGAAAGCAGGAGAGGGTGGTAGCCATCAGAGTTACAAATAAGGTTGCCCAAACCCTGCCGAGTTTTTCCCAGGTATTACAAAGGGACAGTCCTCCCGTATAAAGGTTGATAACATTGATGGTCCAGTTATCCAGGAAAATAACCAGCGCTACCAATAAAATAATAAAAGGTTCTGGCTGCAGTTGAGTGATGGTTTCAAAAGGGTTGATATTAGTCCCCCCTCCTGCGATCACAGCGTAAGCACTAAAAATTGAGCCGATAGTTATTCCAGTAAAGCAGCCTGTCAGTGTGCCAAGCCAAAGAGCTCGTTTTGACCTGGTATAACGGCTGAAGTCAGAAGCATCTGTAACAATGGAAAAACAGGAACAAATAATTGTATTAAACCAGGTGGCAATTAATGGCCAGCTCCAGTGAATACCGGGCCAACCAAGAACAGTGTCAGGGCTTGCAGACTGCCCTCCATGGCTCAGAATAAAAATACTTAAAACTAAAAATATTATTAGCTTTATAGGAAAGGCATAAACCGAGAGCCATTTCAGGTAGCTATAACCAACAATGGCCACAGCCCCCTGAAATATAGCGAAAGTCAGTGACAGTCCCCAAAGAGGTACATTAATACCAAAGCAATTTCTAAGGATCGCTTCGATGGCTAGTGCTCCGGCAGCAGTCTGAAAAGCAAACCAGTAAATCGAGCACAGTAAGCGTAATATCGATGTTATCCAGCGAGAGCCCTGAATTCCAAAAACCGCCCGGCACAATACTTTCCGGGAATTCCGTAGCGAACACCCACCTCAGACAGTAGTAATAAAGGAACGATGCCCGCCATAGCTGCAATAACCTGGATCATCACGGTTGCTTGAAAGGAAAGGCCTGCAACAATCATCATCCCAGAGGTAATAAGCGTTCCGGGGTTAATAAAATAATTACAAAAAATATTGAATAGCGGCCAGATGCCACCTTTTCTCAATTCAGGAGGAACGGGTTGTAAGCCATAGCATTCAAAATTTGCAGGCTGAGAAAAAGTGACAGGAGGCAAGCAACCATCACCTTTGATTGTTATGCACTGATTCTTATGGGACATAGTCCTGTCACTCAGATTCTCAGGGCTGTTTCAGCCGATGATTGTTTAAAAACAATTCAAACTCTTGATCACAAACTGATATATGTCAAAAAAGTAAAGGCATAATTTTTCTATGGTGTCCCCCACACAGATAACAATACTTTCCACTAAGCGTCTACAAGGTAAAACGTGAGTACAGAAACACTAAAAATGCCGGAAAAGCGATCCGGTTTTATCAGATTGGTTGAGAGGGTGGGGCATAAGATACCGGATCCGGTGGTTATCTTTATGTTCCTGTTTGCCCTGACAGCTGTGGTCTCAGTTCTAATGGGGGGGTACACATTCCAGAGTGTGGGTAGTGATGGGGGAACCATTGAGTACTCCATCAAAAATATGATGGCATCCGAGAATGTCCGCTGGATGTTCGATAATGCTATTTTGAAGAACTGGCTGGCATTCGGTAACGGGGTACTGGGTGTTATTCTATTGGCGGTATTGGGTGTAGGTATTGCGGAGCAGTCTGGTCTGCTGGATACCCTGATCAAAAAAGCGGGCATGAAAATCAATGATCGCTGGTTGCCATTGCTGCTGGTGTTTCTGGGAATTATGTCCAGTATCGCCTCTGATGCGGGCTATCTGATTCTGATTCCTCTGGCGGGTATGCTTTATGCGGGTATTGGTAAAAATCCTCTGATTGGTATGGCTGCGGCTTTTGCCGGTGTGTCTGCTGGCTTCAGTGCTAACCTGATTCCTGCGACACCCAGCGATATTATTATTGGTACCAATGCCAAGCTGTTTGCTGAAGCGCAAGGTGTACCCTTTGCCAATGCAGCGGGTGAACTGCTGACACCTGCCACCATGAACTACTTCTTTATTGCCACATCGGTAATTGTTCTGGGTGCTGTTGGTGCGTTTGTCACTGCAAAGTATGTGGCTCCAAAGCTGGAAAACCAGAGCTGGAATGTTCCTGAAGATCTTGATCTCAATAACTTCAACATTAAGCCTGAAGAAGAAAGAGGCCTTAAGGCTGCCTTTGTTGGTTTGATTGTTGCCTTGGCTTCTGTTTATGGCCTTGCCACAGGACCTCTGGCTCCCTATACCAATGATGCGGGTGTTACCGTAACACCTTATATGAACAATGTTGTATTGTTGATTGTCATGGTGTTTGCCATGGTGGGTATCTTCTTTGGTGTTGCTGCTGGCCGTTTCAAGTCTGTTACAGATGTAGTGAAGGCCATGGTGAAGCAGATGAATACCATGGGCTATATTCTGGTACTGACATTCTTCTCATATCAGTTCCTGGCACTGTTGGGAGCTTCTGGCATTGGTACTTATATTACCTATCTGGGGGCTACCTTCCTTCAGTTCCTGGGGCTTCAGTCTTCCCCGATCCTGTTGCTGATCGCTTTTGTAATCACCACCGCAGTAATCAATGTGTTTGTAGGAGGTCTGACTTCCAAGTGGATGCTGTTGGGGCCGATCTTTATCCCAATGCTCTACCAGGTTAATCCAGCTATGACACCGGATCTGATTTCTGCAGCATTCCGTGTCGCTGATTCCAGTACAAATATTATCACTCCGATGATGAGCTATGCGGGCGTTATCCTGGCCTTCATGCGTAAGTACAAGCCGGAGATGAGTATTGGTGACCAGATTGCCATTATGATCCCATACTCTATAGCATTTATGCTGGTATGGACTGCTCTTCTGGTGGCATTCTTTGCTTTCGGTATTCCGCTGGGCTTTTAATTAATGCTTTTTTAGGCAGGCAGGAGTATTCCTGCCTGTTTTTTTTGTTATTTCCTCTTTTCAGCCATAATCAATAAAAAATGCACTTCCCCTAAGGAGGCTGTATATGGTTAGGGACTATCTCAGGCTTACAGTTTTTGCTGTAGGCTTATTAGTCGGAGTTCAGGTTCCCGGGTTTATAGATCAATACCAGAAAAGGGTTGACGCACACCTGCAAGAAGCCAGCAAAAATATCAGTGGATTCCAGTCCACCGCCAACCGTTTTTTTGGTGGTAGTATGGAAACCCTGATCTCCCATTATGAAGCCAGTCGGGACCCTGTTTTTGAGAAAGATGCAGCCAGCGTAAGACTCATTTATCAGCGGTTTCAAATGCTAAAGGCTGAAGCTAGGATCTTTAGCAACCCTTGGTATAGAGTATCTCTACATGTTGCTTCAAAATACCGTACGCCTATTTTTCAGGAAACCTTATCGAGCTTTTCTCATACTGTTCCTTTAACAGGAGCAGCTATCCTCTGGGGCGTTTGTTTTGCCTTTATTTTGACTATTTCAGCAGAATCATTGCTTATTGTTTTAGGTCGTCTGGGAGGAAGGATGAAAGGTAATGTACGTAAGGCTAGTCAGTAAAAAAAGAGCTATTGCATATGTAGTAGGATGCTATGCTCTTTTTTCGTTGTTATTACCATTGTGGGCGGATGATAAGGCTGCAGTAGGCCACGATGTTGCTACTGGTATAGAGTCCATAGATATAAAAGATATAGAAGGACATCTGATCCCTATGCCTGGCAATTCGATTATGTATTCATTTCATCATGGCACATTGAAAAAAATCGATTTAGTAAACAAAAAAGTAACTGTAATTAAATCATGGAGAAGAGCATTAAAACCCCTGTACGATACTAAAAGGCAGGTTATTTATGTGCCGGATAAACAAAATAGTTTAATAGCTATAATATCTACAAAAACAGATCAGTTAGTTGGTGAAATAGTTGTGGATAAAAGTCGGCTTTCTTCTTTTGATCATGAACTGGTAGCTGATAATGGTTTTTCAAGGCTGTATATAGCTGACAACCCTATAGGCGTTATTTATATTCTTGACCCTGAAAAGAAAGTAGTCGTTAGAACGATTGATGTTGGTAAAGAAATTAATGGTAAGCTTTTTTTAAGTCCTGATAATAAATACCTGTATGTCGTCCACCATCGTCGTGAAAGTATTTCGAAAATTAATGTTTCGGATATTTAAAAACCACTAAAAATTAGATTAACCCCCGTGATAAATAGGCCCGCATATAAAATATGATAAAAGGTTTTTTGCTCAATTCTTTTTACGATATACATTCCAAAGTAAACACTCAGAGGGCATAAAGGTAGAAGTATGGCTGATAACACCATATTGTCAGTGTTTAATTGCCCAATCTGACCATAGGCAATTAATTTTGCCAAATTAATGATGCCAAAAAAGATTGCCATGGTGCCCGCAAGCTTTTGCTTATCCAATCCAAGAGGCAACATATAAATACTTAGGGGTGGTCCTCCGGCGTGAATACCAAAGCTGGTAAATCCGGCAATGGTGCTCCAGACAAAACCAGCTAATTTACCGGGCTTTCTTGTGCTTAGATAACGAGATCCCAGCCACTGGTAAAGGCAAAATAGCAGTGCAATCAGGCCAATCACGATTCGAATGATATCATCGGGCAACTGACTAAATAGTAAGGTACCCAGAATCACGCCTGTTAATCCCGGAGCCAGAATCAGTTTGAGTGTGGGTATATGCACATGATTGCGAAATCCCCAGATGGCAAACAGATCCATAACCAGTAACAGAGGCAGTAAGATAGCAGCAGCCTGAACTGGGGGAATCACCAGTGCCATTAAAGGCACTGCAATCATTCCCAAAGCACCTCCAAGGCCACCTTTGCCCAGACCGGTGATAACCACAGCCGGAATAGCAACCAGATAAAATAACAGGTCTGCTGCCATCGTCGTTAACTCTTAAATCAGGCTGTTACAGTAGGATCACTGACCACAGAGGTTCTGTCTTTTTTGGCAAACTGATCCTTAAAGTGCTGTTCCATTTTTTCCAGGCTGACACCTTTGGTTTCAGGCACATAACGGATAACGAACCAAAGAGCAACAAGGGTCATGCTGGCATATAACCAGAAACTAAAGGCACCGTTGAAGTTTTCAGTGAGCCAGGCATTCTCATTTAGCATTGGGAAGGTCTGGGTTACTACAAAACCAGAAGTCCACTGACAGGCAACCGCTAAAGCCATGGCGCGGGAACGGATACGGTTAGGGAATATTTCTGAAATCAGAGTCCAGCAACAGCAGCCCCAGCTAACAGCAAAGGCAATAACATAGAGAATAAGACCAATAAGAGCAGTATACCCTGCTGACTCTGTGTAAATACCCCAGCTGGCCAGTGCCAGGCCGATGCCGCAGCCAACAGATCCCATTTTTAACAGAGGGACACGGCCCAGTTTATCAATCAGGTACATGCCGATAGCATTGCCGACCACAAACACGACACCAATCAATGTTGTCTGAAGCATTGCACTTTCAGTACTGCCTGCGAGGGGCTTAAGGATTTCAGGAGAGTAGTACATGATAACGTTGATACCAATCACCTGCTGCATACTGGCAATCAAGCAGCCAATAATAACAATAGCCCTCAGACCTGGAGAAAACAGACTGGCTTTGCCCTTGCCATGGTGTTCTTTGAGGGAATCCTTTATTTCAGCAATCAGACGTTCCGCATGGCTGGGATTAGAAATACGGGAAAGGGTTCTGCGGGCCTCTTCGTCACGGTTTTTCAGGACACACCAGCGGGGGGATTCGGGTATAAAAAACAGCAAGCTTCCTAATAGCAGGGCGGGAATAATTTCTGAGCCCAGCATATAGCGCCAGCCAAGATCCGCCAGCCATGCCTCAGACATACCCTTGGCAATCAGATAGTTAACGTAGAAAACAACCAGCTGACCAACAACAACAGACTGTTGATGCATGCTGACAGTTCTGCCGCGGTAATCCTTAGGGGTAACTTCAGACATATACATCGGCGAAACCACAGAGGCCAGGCCAACCGCAAGCCCGCCAATCATTCGGAAAATAACAAAAATGGTAAAGTTTTCGGCCAGGGCAGAGCCCAGAGCGGAGATAAAGAAGAGTAGAGCGGAAAGCATTAATGCTTTTTTACGGCCAATAGCCATACTGATCCGACCGGCAAACATGCTACCAACGATACAGCCAATAACTACGTTAGAAACAGCCCAGCCTGTCATGGTTGGGGACAGGGAAAAGTACTCCTGAAGGGGGCCAACAGCGCCTGAAATAACCGCAGTGTCATAGCCAAATAACAGACCACCCAGGGCGGTAATCATACATATCCGTATTACGTAACCTATGTCGTGTTTTCTCTGTTTATTCATTAGACATTCCCGTGACAGTTTTTGTTTGCAGATGCCCTCCGGGTACTGGGTTTACTTACTGTCTTATTGGTTTTGCCATCTGACTAACTCTGGAGTTATCAGTGAAAAAACTATCTTAAGGCGAAGTTTTCTCGACCCAATACCTGACTTGTTAGCACTGCACGGTGCTGTGAATGTCCCGCTTTGAATAGGTGTGTTTGAGTTTGATGGGGTTTGCTGTTGGGTATGTTGATATCTGTCAATAAAAGTCTTTATTTGGAAAATAAATTTCATTTTCTATTTGACTGGAAAATAATTTTTTTTATACAAAGTAGCCAGCTGTGAATGATTCGGGAATACCCCGCTTGCCAATTTAGAAAAGTTTACAAAAACAGAGTCTGGAGTGAAAAAAATGAGCAAGGTTCAACTGGCCATCAGCCCACTGACCTGGAGCAACGATGATATGCCAAGCCTGGGAGGAGAAATTCCTCTGGAAGCCTGTCTGGCAGGTATGCAAGAAGCTGGCTTCAAAGGGTCTGAAATGGGTGTGAAATACCCTCGTACTACTGGTGAACTCAAGCCAAAGCTGGAGGAATTCGGCCTGGTGTTAGCATCTGGTTGGTACAGCCTGGAACTTTGTAAGCGCTCTGTTGAGGAAGAGATCCAAGCAGTACAGGGTCACCTTGATCTGATGAAAGGCTGCGGTTGTAAGGCAATGGTCGCCGGTGAAGTGAGCAATACCGTTCACGGTGATATTGAAAAACCACTTTCACAGCGTGTTGTACTCACTGAAGAAGAGTGGAAAGAGTACGGTGAGAAACTGACGCAGTTTGCTGACTACCTGAAAGAACAAGGTATCAAACTGGCTTTCCATCACCATGTAGGCACCATTTGTGAATCTCCCCGTGATCTGGAAATGTTTATCAAATACACCGGTCCTTCTGTAGGCCTGACATTTGACACTGCCCATGTCACTTATGGTGGTGGTGATGCAGCAGAATTGATCCGCCTGGTAGGTGAGCGAATTGTTCATTTCCATACCAAGGATGTACGTTTTGATGTAATGCGTGATGCTCGTGAGAAAGACTTGCCTTTCCTGAAAGCCGTTTTGAACGGTGTGTTCACTGTACCTGGTGATGGCGACCTGAACTGGGATGAGATCTTTGCTGAGCTGAAAAAGTTTGACTACGAAGGCTGGCTGGTTGTTGAAGCTGAACAGGATCCTGCTGTCGCTCATCCGCAAACCTATGCGGATATGGCCAATAAGAATCTGACCTCTTATGTAGAAAAAGCAGGTCTATAAACCACGTTAAAATGCTTTCCCGGGGTGTTCCCCCTGCCTGCCGAAAGGCTAAAAGGGGGACTTATACCAATCGCACTTTTCGCCCAGCGAACCATCCTTATGATGAAGTTAGAAAGTTTGATGGGTATTAACCGGGTCTGATGAAAAAAATATTCCGGGAAAACACGCTGGCTTGCCAGCAACATAAAGAGTTCACTCAGCATGAAACGGATACGCCTAACAACCGCCGAAGCCCTGGTAAAATACCTGATCGCCCAAAAAATTGAAGTTGATGGTAAGGTCGAACAGTTATTTGGTAACTGCTTCGGTATCTTTGGCCATGGCAACGTTACTTGCTTTGCCCAGCAGCTAAAATTTATTGAAGAAAAAATTCCAACCTGGCGAGGTCAGAACGAACAATCCATGGCAATGGCTGCCGTAGCTTATGCGAAAGCTAACAAACGTCAGCGCATTGGTATTGCAACCACATCCATCGGACCGGGTGCTGCGAATATGGTCACAGCAGCAGGGGTCGCCCATGCTAACCGTTTACCTCTGCTAATGATCTCCGGGGATACCTACGCCAGCCGCCTACCAGATCCTGTGCTGCAACAGACTGAACACTTCCATAACCCAACGATTAGTACTAACGACGCTTTTAAGGCTGTTACCCGTTATTGGGATCGAATCACTCACCCTGAGCAGCTGATTCACAGCCTTCCCCATGCCATCGATACCATGCTGGATCCAGCCAGCTGTGGCCCTGCGTTTTTAGGGGTTCCCCAGGATGTTTGGGGATATACCTTTGAATTTCCTGAGTGCTTCTTTGAAGAAAAAATCCACAGAATTCGCCGCCCTGTACCTGAGCAGGTCATGCTGGAACAAGCCGCAGAATTGATTAAAAAGGCGAAAAAACCACTCATCATCAGTGGTGGTGGTATCCATTACTCTGAAGCATCAGAAGAGCTGAAGGCATTTGCTGAAGGGCACAATATTCCGGTAGTAGAGACAATTGCTGGCCGAGCCACCATGCTTCAGGACAATTCCCTGAACTGCGGCCCTATTGGTGTTACCGGTTCTGATTCCGCTAACTATATGGCTGCTCATGCTGATCTGGTATTGGCAGTGGGTACCCGTCTGCAAGACTTTACCACCGGTTCCTGGTCTGTTTTCCGGAATGAAGATCTGAAAATCGTCAGTATTAACGTGGCGAACTTTGATGCCATCAAACACCGTTCTGTGCCTGTTATCGGTGATGCCAAAGTCACCCTGCCAAAGCTCAGCAATCAATTAAACGATATCCAGTTCTCTAAAGAGTGGTCTGAACAAGGTATTGCGGTTACCGACAAATGGAAGGCTTTGGTTAAGCAGCGTATTACGCCAGTTGAGGGAGAGATGGCTTCTTATGCTCAGGTTGTCGGTGCAGTAAACCGTCTGTCTGAACAAGGCGATACCGTGGTGACTGCTGCGGGTGGTTTGCCTGCTGAGTTAGCCATGAACTGGCAAAATTACCAGATTGGCAAGTTTGATATTGAGTTTGGTTATTCCTGCATGGGCTATGAAATAGCTGGTGGTTGGGGAGCCAAGATGGCCAATCCAGATCATGAAGTCGTGGTACTGGTAGGTGATGGTTCATATATGTTGATGAACTCTGATATCTACAGCTCAGTGTTGACCGGCCATAAGATGATTGTTGTGGTTTGTGATAATGCTGGCTTCGCCGTAATAAACAAACTGCAAAATAATACTGGTAATGAATCTTTCAATAATCTGTTGAAAGACTGCCGTCGTAACTCCCCTGAATTGGCCCGGGTTGATTTTGCCAAGCATGCAGAAGCCCAGGGGGCATTAGCACTCAAAATTAATGCTATGCATGAGTTTGATGAAGCTTTTGCGCAAGCCAAGGCTTCTGATCGTACTGCTGTCATCGTTGTGGATATTGATCCAGACGTCTGGTCTAAGTGCGATTGCTGGTGGGAAGTCGGCCTGCCCAAAGTCACCCGTGATGAGAATACAGCCAAAACCATCGCTGATTGGGAAGAGAGTCGTAAGCATCAGCGCCCTGGTGTCTAATTATTAAAAATTCTATGCCGTTTGTCTGGTGGGGAAGCCAGGCAAACGACAGAAAAATTATAACCAGATAGAAGAGTGAAACATGATTCGTAAAAATAACCTCAAGAAACCATTACGCTGGGGCATGGTCGGTGGTGGTAAAGGCAGCCAGATTGGTCACTCCCATCGTGATGCTGCTGGCCGTGACCGTAACTTCGAACTGGTTGCTGGCGCTTTCGACATTGATGCTGAAAGAGGCAAGACTTTTGGCGTTGAAGAGCTGGGCCTGAAGGAAGAGCGTTGTTACGCTGATTATAAAGAGATGTTTGCCAGCGAAGCCCAGCGGGTTGATGGCATTCAGGCGGTCTCTATCGCAACACCTAACAGCACCCACTATGTTATTGCCAAGCTAGCTCTTGAGCACAACCTGCATGTTATTTGTGAAAAGCCATTAAGCTTCACCTCTGCTGAGTCTGAAGATCTAAAGGCTATTGCGGAAAAGAAAAACCGTGTATTTGGTGTAATGTACGGCTATACCGGTTACCCCACCATTTCTCAGGCTCGTGAGATGGTGAAGCGTGGTGATCTTGGCAAGATTCGCATCGTCCATATGCAGTTTGCCCATGGTTATCATGCTGAGGAGGTCGAAAAGAATGATCCGGGTTTGGCCTGGCGAGTAACTCCAGAAGCCTCTGGTCTCTCCTATATTCTGGGTGATGTTGGTACCCACTGTCTGCAAATGGGCCAATTGATCAGCGGCCTGGAAATGGAAAGTCTGTCTTGCCTGCGCAAGAGCTTTGTTGAAAGTCGCCAGCTGGAAGATGATGCCCATGTCATGATCAAGTACAAAAATGGCGCAGTTGGCACGCTGTGGGCATCCGGTGTGGCAATTGGCAACACCCACTCATTCAAAGTTGAGATTATTGGTGAAAAAGGAACTTTGAGATGGTGGGATGAGCACCCTAACCAGATTGAATACGCTCCTCTGGGTGAGCAGTTCCGTCTACTGGATCGTGGCATGGGCTATCTGTACGACGCAGCTCGCTTTGAGCGTGTGGGTGGTGGCCATCCGGAAGGTTACTTTGATTCCTGGGCCAACCTGTATCGCAATTTTGCACTGGCAATGGATGCCGCTGATCGTGATGCCCAGGAAGAGTTGGCAGAAATTTGGTATCCAGGTGTTGATGATGGCATCGAAGGGGTTCGCTTTATCGAACGTTGTGTAGAGTCTGCTGAAAAACACAGTGCGTGGGTGGCCGTATGAGTCTGATTCAATTTCGGCAAGATCGCCCCATTGATGTTATCACCCTGGGACGGGCCGGAGTTGATTTGTATGCGCTGGAAGCCGGAGTAGACATGATTGATGTCTCCGGCTTCAAAAAGTCCGTCGGCGGCTCGCCGGCGAACATTGCCGTAGCGATTGCCCGTCAGGGCGGTCGCGCCGGCGTGATCAGCTGCGTATCCAATGACTCCCTGGGCCGTTTTGTTTGTCATCATCTGGAATCTTTTGGCGTCGATCTTAAAGGTGTAAAGATTGATGATTCTGGTTCCAGAACCAGCCTAGCAGTCACTGAATTAAAACCATCAGGCTGTGAGGTTGTTATCTACCGGAACAATGCCGCTGATCTTACCCTGAGGCCTGACCAGATCAGTGAGGATTATATTGCCAGTGCTAAAGCTTTGCTGGTAACCGGTACAGCCCTGTCAGCCAGTCCATCTAGGGAAGCAACCTTTACCGCTATTGAATACGCCAGAAAGCACGACACGGTTGTTGTACTGGACCTTGATTATCGGGCTTACTCCTGGAAATCAGCTGCTGAATCTGCGGCTTACTACCGAATGGCCACTCTGCAGTCAGATATTCTGATCGGTAACCGGGAGGAGTTTGATGTGCTGGAATACCTCGTTGATCCCCACAACACCAGTGATGATAAAACAGCTGAACGTTTCTTAACCGGTGAAACGAAAATCATCCTGTTAAAAGCAGGAGAGCTGGGCTCAAAAGTTTATTGCCGTGATGGTCACCGTTTTGAGCAAGGTATCTTCCCTGTAGAAGTGATGAAGCCCTTTGGCTCTGGTGATTCCTATGCCGGAACAGCCATTCTGGCATTGATCAGCGGTGCAAGCCTTGAGCAGGCGGTAAAGATGGGTTCTGCTGCGGCTGCTATTAACGTATCAAAAGACTCCTGTACTGAAGCGATGCCTACCAGTGATGAGCTGGCTGAATTTATTGCTGAACGTGAAAAATAGAAACTGAATTTTAAGAATCTCTAACACAATGCTTCTTTAGAGATTACTTAAATACTCCGGGAAAGAGTAATGGGCAAACATATCGAACCCTTTGATAATCGCAATGAAGCGATTATTACTGAGAATGATGACACAACACCGCTTTGTTATTTCAATAATGTAAAACTGAAAAAAGGTGGGACTCATCACTATCGACTGGCTAATTATGAAACTGCCGTTGTACTGGCGGGTGGGACTTGCCGGATTACTGTGGATGGAGAAGTTTTTGACTGTATTGGCCAGCGTCCAACAATCTGGGAAGGCCATCCATCTTCTGTGTATGCGCCCATTGATAGTGAAGTGCTTATTGAATGCCTGAGCGATGATGCAGAAATCATGATTGCTGGGGGCAAATACGAAGAAAAACTAAAACCGTTTGCGGTTCTGCCGGAAGATGTTCAGGTGGTGCAGTACGGTAGTGATGAAACCAAGACCCACCGGAAAATCAAGCATGTTTTGGGCCAGGGCAATGCTGACAAGCGTGGTCGTTTGTTAGTCAGTGAACTGTTTACCGTAGGTGAAGGGGGCTGGTCAGGATTCCCGACGCATAAACACGACGAAGATCGTGAGGGTATAGAAACCCGCTATGAAGAGGTTTACCAATTCCGTTTTGATCCTCCTCAAGGGTTTGGTGCCCAGTTCCTTTATACCGAAGAAGAGAAATGCGGCCCCTGCTATATGGTGAAGGATGGTAGTGTGATTGCCATTGATAAGGGCTATCACCCCAGTGTGGCGGCTCCTGGTTACCGCATGTACTACTTCACAATTATCGTTGGGGAGACCTCTAAATCACTAATCCAGTATTTTGAGCCAGCACATGCTGACCAGGTGAATACCATCCCTGGTATCAAGGATATGATCGCCAAGTTTAAGTAAGCCTGTCATATAGGTATTGACTTAACTATTAACTGCAACAAATTAAGAGAGTTAAAACAATGTTAGTCAGTCTCAGGGAGTTGTTGCCGGAAGCCGCAAGAGCCGATTATGCAGTACCCTGCTTTAATGTGTTTGGCTATGAAGATGCCAGGGCTGTAGTCAGTGCCGCAGAAAAATTTGGCCGTCCGGTAATTATTGCAGCCAATAAAACCCTGGTGGATTTTATGGGGGTGGAGAGTGCGGCTTCAATGTTAAGCCTGCTGGCGAAGGATGCCTCTGTTCCGGTTTGTGCGCATCTGGACCATACCTATGAGGAAGATATTGTCTACAGGGGTATCCACCATGGTTTTAGCTCTGTGATGTTTGATGGCTCCCAGCTGACACTGGAGGAGAATATTCGCAGAACCCGTCAGGTTGTGGACGTTGCTCATGCCTGCGGGGTTTCTGTAGAGGGGGAAATTGGTTCTGTTCCCTACGATGATATTCGCCCCCATATCAAAACAATTACAACATCACCGGATGATGCAGCACGGTTTGCCAGTGAGAGCGGTGTTGATGCTGTAGCGGTGTCTGTAGGCAATATTCACCGGTTAAAAGCGCCAACGGCGACCATTGACCATGACCATCTGGAAAAGATTGCAGCTAAGGTCGGCACACCTTTGGTCATTCATGGAACCAGTGGTATTCGTGAGCATGATCTGTTGCGTTTGCGTAAAGGCCCTGTGGCGAAATTCAATATTGGCACCATCCTACGTATGGCCTTTGGTCACAAGCTACAGGAAGTCGTCCGTAACAATCCTGACCAGTTTGACCGGTTATTCTTTATGGAAGCGGTAATGCCTGCCGTAGAGGAAGCGGCCCTTGACCAGCTCAGACTGTTCTACGGAGTTGACATAGCCAATTAAGGGTATAAATTCGCCGCTCACCAAACAATAAGTTGGAGCTGAAATGACCACTGAAGCCTGCCCACGGGTTATGAATCTGGATGACCTGAACAAAAGAATTGTTGAGGAGTACGAC
Organism: Endozoicomonadaceae bacterium; assembly: GCA_965224475.1. Taxonomy (GTDB): domain Bacteria; phylum Pseudomonadota; class Gammaproteobacteria; order Pseudomonadales; family Endozoicomonadaceae; genus Endonucleibacter. Next base: position 123,386 of record CBDCZK010000021.1, read on the forward strand.
AACCTCAGTGGGCGGTTGCGTCAGGTCGGTGACTTTTTTATCCAGCATCCTGATATGGTTGCTTTGGAAACCCTGGTAGCCATTGCCCGGGAGATAGATGTCTCACCTTCAACCCTGGTACGTTTTGCCAATTATTTTGGTTTTAATGGTTTTTCTGAGCTGCAGCAGCTTTATCGAAGCCAGCTAAAAGGGCGGATGGAAGGCTATCGGGAACGGGTGCGCCATGCTGATACCGACTTGCAGGGAGATAGCAGTGGTCATTCACTGTTAAAAAGTTTTGCCCATCCTCAGGCAATGGCTATTGAAAGTCTCGCTACCCTGATTAATCCGGGGCAGTTTAAAAAGGCTCTGGATCTGATGGAGCAGGCCGAGACTATCTATATACACGGTGTGCGACGTGCATTTCCGGTGGCTTGTTATCTCAGCTATGCATTAATGCGTGCTGATGTTGATGTTGTGCTGCTGGATGGAGTCGGGGGACTCCATAAAAACCAGTTAAAAAGAATTTCAGAAAAAGACCTGTTACTGGCTGTTACTTACCATCCTCATGCCGATGAAACTGCGGAAACCATTCGTTCAGCCCATGAAAAACATGCCAGGGTTGTAGCTTTGACGGATCATAATATTCATCCTTGCAGTCGGCTTGTTGACGTTTCTCTGCGAGTCAGTGAAGCGGAGATGATGGGGATCCGTTCTTTAGGGAGCTCCATGCATCTCGCTCAATGTCTGGTCATGAGCCTGCTTTGTCATCAGGAACAGTAAGTTTAGGGAGCGTTCTCAATTAGCCATGAGACTAACTCCCAGGGTCAGTACAGTTCTGAACTAACAGCAAGGCGTTATCAATAAAAATAATGCCAGTTCAGGAGTGATTTATGCCTTCCAAACCCGTACTGGATGCAAGCCAGGTGCTTGAGCATCTGGAAGATGGAATGACCATTATGGTCGGTGGTTTTATGAACGCGGGGGCACCGCTTTCTATTATCGAAGCTATTGCCGACTCAGGCCTGCGAAATCTGACGTATATTGGCAATGATACTGGCCTGACCAATGAAGGCGTTGGAAGGCTGGTTTCTTCCGGTGTGCTTTCAAAAGTTATTACTTCCCACATTGGCCTTAATAAAGATACCGGCCGACTCATGCACGAAGGAAAACTGGATGTAGAGCTCGTGCCACAGGGTACTCTGGTTGAGCGTATTCGTGCGGGTGGTGCCGGGCTTGGCGGGGTTTTAACACCCACGGGTGTGGGTACTGTTGTTGAAGAAGGCAAGCAGGTTATCACAGTTAATGGGCAGGATTTTTTACTGGAACTGCCACTGCGAGCTGATATTTCCCTGATTAATGCCAACCGTGTTGACCGTTGTGGCAATGCTATCTATCGGGGTTCCTCCCGAAACTTCAACCCACTCATGGCAACCTCTGCTGATAAGGTATTTGTAGAGGCGGAAGAGATTGTGGATATGGGGATGTTAGATCCTGACCACATTGTCACGCCCAGAATTTTTGTTAATTACATTGTTAAAAGCCAGCAAGTGAAGAGGGCGGCATGAGAGATTTATTGAAGCATCGAATTGCCCGCCGGGTTGCCCGGGAACTTCACAGTGGTGATGTGGTTAACCTGGGTATTGGTCTGCCGACACTGGTCAGCAATTATATTCCTGTGGGGATGGATATCACGCTGCAGTCTGAAAATGGCTTTATTGGTATGGGACCTGTAGCGGAACAAGAGTCTGTTGATAAAGATATTACTAATGCTGGTGGTATTCCGGTAACCATTCAATCTGATGGCGCATTTTTTGACAGTGCAACCAGCTTTGCCATTATCCGTGGTGGGCATGTTAATACAACAGTACTTGGTGCCATGCAGGTGGATGAAAAAGGTAACCTGGCCAGCTGGATGATTCCTGGAAAAATGGTGGCGGGTATGGGAGGAGCCATGGATCTGGTGGTAGGTAGTCAGCAAGTAATTATCGCTATGCTGCACACTGCCAAAGGGGCACCGAAGATTCTGAAAGAGTGTTCCCTACCTTTAACGGCAGTAGGCCAGGTTAACCTTATTATTACCGAGCTGGCAGTTATTGAAGTCACTGATAGAGGGTTGGTGCTTAGGGAAATTTATAAGGGGACAACACCCTCAGATATCCAGGCTCTCACTGAAGCCGAACTGCATATTCCAGAAGCATTAAAGACATTTGAATAATATTACGGCCAAAAAAAATGAATAAAGTCTATATTGTTGCTGCCCGGCGGACTGCTATTGGCGCGTTCGGTAGTGCTTTTAAAAATACCCCTGCCTCAGAGTTAGGTGCAGAAGTCATTAAAGCTGTGGTTGCTGATTCAGGTGTTAAACCTGAACAGCTGGATGAAGTGATTGTTGGGAATGTACTCAGTTGTGGACAGGGCATGGGGCCAGCTCGGCAAGCTGCTATAAAAGCGGGTGTACCGGTAGAAATACCAGCTTATTCACTGAATATGATTTGTGGCAGTGGCATGAAGGCCGTTATGGAGGCTTCTGCACATATTCGTGCCGGTGATGCTGGTTTGGTCGTCGCTGCAGGTATGGAAAATATGTCTATGGCCCCCTATTACGTTCAGGGGAATGCCCGGTTTGGTATAAAGATGGGTCATGCTGCCTTTACTGACAGTATTATTTCCGAAGGCCTGACGGATGTATTTAACCAGTATCATATGGGGATTACGGCAGAAAATATTGCAGAGAAGTTCAATATAAGCCGTGAAGAACAAGATCAGTTTGCACTTATCAGTCAGCAACGGGCAGCTTCTGCGATAGAAGCAGGCCGCTTTAAAAACGAGATTGTTCCGGTTTCAATAAAAAACCGAAAAGCAACGATCACTATCGATACTGATGAGCATCCAAGGCCAGATAGTAGCCTGGAAAAAATGGCAAACCTCCGACCTGCATTTAAAAAAGACGGTACAGTAACAGCCGCCAATGCTTCTGGTGTCAATGATGGTGCTGCTGCTCTGTTGTTGGCTTCTGAGTCAGCTGTTAAGCAGTATGGACTACAACCTATAGCTGAGATAGTCAGTTATGGCCAGGGTGGGGTCGATCCATCAGTTATGGGGATGGGGCCAGTACCTGCGATTGGCAATGCGCTTAACAGAGCTGATATGCAACTATCTGATATAGACCTGCTGGAGCTGAATGAAGCGTTTGCTGCCCAGTCATTGGGTGTTATCAATGAACTTTGTCACAAATATGAAGTAAGCCCTGAAACGCTTACTGAGAAAACCAATGTTAATGGTGGTGCCATTGCTCTTGGTCATCCGATTGGTGCTTCAGGCGCTCGTATTCTGGTAACATTGACCCATGAACTACAACAGAGAAAAGGTGATTATGGCCTTGCCTCACTCTGTATTGGTGGGGGAATGGGAACGGCGATTATTATTAAACGGTGCAACATTTAGTTTTAGGTCGGCTCTGATTGGGCCGGCTGTTATCAGTAGCTATTTAGGCAAAATTAAAGAGTGTTACTTTTTATTTTATTGAACATCTCTTAATAACCTTTTAACGTGGTGGTAGTGGCGAAAATATAATTTATGTGTGCAGGGATGGTATCACCATGGAAAAGGGAGAGCTTGTAGACATCCTCTATGTTGAAGATGATGCAGATATTCGTAAAACAACAGAAATGGCTCTCACTATGCAAGGGCGGTTTCAAGTGGTTTCTTGTGGTTCAGGTGAAGAAGCTCTTGAAATAGCCAAAAGTGCTTCAGTTCAGATGGTGCTTCTTGATGTCATGATGCCTGGTCTTAATGGTATTGAGCTGTTCAAGCGCCTAAGAAAACTGGAAAACTATAAAAAAACGCCCATTGCGTTTATAACCGCTAAAGTTCAACCCAGTGAAATTGATGCCTATATGCAGATGGGTGCTATAGGTATCATTGCCAAGCCCTATGAGCCTATAGCACTTCCAGCAACACTTAATAAGCTCTGGACAAAGGACGCGAGTGTTTAGAGTACAGTCGATTAAGCTGCACTCTTTGAAAAGGCGCGGGAAACACCCTGTAAATTAAATCAAGTGCTGGCTTTCATGCGGTTTAACAAGGAGCCCCTGACGTGATCATAGCTCCAGTTGAAAATGATGGCATAGCCCAGAAAAAACACCACAAAGCCAAGATCCAGAATGAGTACACTCCAGAAGTCCATGTTCAGTTGCCACATTAAAAAAGGAATTGTCGCTGCAAGCAGGCCAATCTCAAAACTGAGGCCATGAGCTACTCGAAGAGACCAGCCACGGTTGATTCGATCCTGACCAAATATTCGATCGAAGCCCAGATTAAATAGATAATTCCAAACCATAGCGATCATTGCTATCCCTACCATAATGCCTGTCATCGTTGTTGCACCATGGCCGGTGATGAGGCTACTAATAGGCACGGCAATAACCAATGCTATGAGTTCAAATAGTACAGAATGAAGAATACGCTCTTTTATAGTCATGGGATAACTCAATAGGGTGTTTTTTAGCAGATAATATCTTTTATTTAGATATCTAAAAGTTAGTTACCATCAGAAAATCAGATATGTATAGCTTTGAGCAGTTAAAGATGTTTGTACTAAGTGCTGAGCTGGGATCCTTTTCTGCAACAGCACGAAAGCTTGGAAAAGCTCAATCAGCGGTTAGTCAGGGAATTGCTAACCTGGAGATTGATCTCAGCACTGTGCTGTTTGATCGAGGTGGTCGGGCACCCATTCTTACAAAAGAAGGATGTCGTTTATTGCCGATGGCCAGGGCAATCCTTGGGATGGGAAAAGACCTGGATAAGGCTGCTGGTGCTTTATCTGCGGGTCATGAGGATGAACTTATTTTAGCTTTGGATGAGGCGCTGATTGTGTCGGCAATGTCACAGGTACTGGCAGACTTTGCCAGACTCTACCCTGCAACAGCATTAAATCTGCACACAGTTGCCAGCCCCGATGTACGGGCTATGGTTGCGGAGGGGAAGGCGCAACTTGGGCTAATGTTTGCAGATACTGACTTACCCAGAGATGTCTCTGTTTGCTATCTTGGATCTTTACCATTTGTGGTCGTGGCAAGCCCAGGACATCCTTTGAGTAAAGAAGATCAGATTGATTTTGATGATTTGCAGCAGCATCGACAAATTCTGGTTAAAGGTTTTGACGGTTCGGGATTGTCACACTTTCCACCTGTTGCAACATCAATTTGGTGGACTAATACGTTTTTTTTACTTCGTGATTTAGCAAGGCAGGGTCTGGGTTGGAGTTATGTACCATTGCATTTGATTGAGGCTGAGCTGGAGAAAAAAACGCTGGTTCAATTACCTGTACGTTTTGATCACCGTCCCTGGTGTGCTCCCGTGGAACGGGTGATAGCTAAATATATCAGCCCAGGACCGGCTCTAGCCTGGCTGGCTGATCAAATGACCGGTTTGTTTTCAGAGTATTAATTGTTGGCTGAAAAGAAGCATCAACGTTATGGATAAACAAGTAAAGACAGTTTTCTCAGAGATCGAAATGCTACTACTAGAAGCAATTAAGTCGGTAAAACCTTCCAATAAAGAGATATATGCCTGTGGGCTATGGCTGTTTTATTGTGATTACACTGTCATCAGTCCACCCTGCTTTGGCTATAACACTGTTTATGAAGAAGGGAATGGTCGCTGGGCTCCACCAGAATGGGATGAAGATGTAGTTAGCTCTGTTTTTAATGCGCTCACTCCAATTTATGAAGAACTATCAGTATTGATGGACGGAAAGTCAGATAAAGCCTGGGAAGAACTTATTGGGTTTCAATGGACGTTCTATTCTAAACTGTGTTTTAAGCTTAATGCTCAAATGGATAGCGACAAGTGCGGATTTCTGTTAGAGGTATTATCACGGAAGCAAAGCTCTCCATTTAAAGGCTGGAATATAAACAAGGATTTTGTCATAGGTATATTTGAAGAACGTGAAGGCGAAGAAATATACAATAAACTGGTTATAGATAGCATTGGTGAAGACAAAGCTAGAAGTCTGTGCATTATTTAGTCACAGCTGACAAGGCTTAACTGCAGAGTTCAAGTTACAGTGCGGATTTCTGTTAGAGGTATTATCACGGAAGCAAAGAAACTGTCAGCTTGAGCTATTCCTGGTTCCGTGATATTTCGACTGTAAGTTAGCTTTTTCCGGTTTTTTCTAGTAAAAAACAAGCAATAACTGCAGTACCAATAAATCCACCTAATAGAATCATTGGCATGGAGCCATAGCCTAGAATATTCCAGATAATTGTTTCGAGTGTGCTCATATTGTTATCCTCAAGATGGATGCTTTGGCTCATATTTATAAAGCCAAGCATCCTCTGTGATGGTTATTGCCAGCCTTTTACGCCATGCATATTGGGCAACTCGTGCGCTATTCCCTGGTGGCACTGAATACACGTTTGGCCATTATCGATAGCTTTTCTATGCATTTTCATGGCCCGGGTTGCCTGTTCTGAAAAATCCATATAGTCGAAGTTATGGCAATTTCGGCACTCTTGTGAATCATTTGCCATCATTCGAGCCCATTCACGTTCCGCCATTTCACGACGATGGGCGACGAATTTTTCTCGAGTATCTACTTTACCAGTGATCTTACCCCACAGCTCCTTGGTGGCCTGAATCTTTCGCACAAGCTTAGGCCCCCACTCATGGGGTACATGGCAGTCGGAACAGATTGCACGGACACCGGAGCGGTTACTGTAATGTATGGTACTTTTGTACTCTTCATAAACATTATTTTTCATTTCATGACAGCCTAAACAAAACTCTTCTGTGTTGGCTGCCTCCATGGCGGTGTTAAATCCACCCCAGAAAACAATCCCGGCAATAAAACCAAAAGCCAGTATCAACCCCAGAGATACTTTGGCTGCAGGTGTTGTCAATATTGTCCAGTAACGCTTAATAAAGAAAGGTTTGCTGGATGGTCGATTGGATGATGTGTCTTTTTCCATGTTACCCGCCGCCTATTGATTCAAAGACTCAACCGGCTTGAAGTCATTTTTCTTCAAGGGTTTGGCATCGGCCTGAGGAACATGGCATTGCATACAGAAGTAGCGATTAGGCGCTACATCAGCACGCTGGACACCATTTCGATCATAAAAGTGGGTAACACTGATGCGAGTTGCACCCCATTTGGCGGCATTGTTCCAGCTATGACATTTCAGACAAGTGTTGACGTCTTTATCAACCTGGTAACCCCTTACACCATGAGGAATCAAAGGAGGCTGTTGTACAAAGTCTCTTTTTTGTACATTGTCCTGGCCACTGAACTTTTTCATGGCTTCAGCAGGAGCCTCAACATTCAGTTCATGGCTGCGGAGTGAATCTACGCCACCATTGCCAGCGCTGGATAAAGGACAGAAAGATGAAGTGAGTGCAGCCAGGGCAAAGGGAATCAGTAACTTTTTCATGATCAGACCTTCTCAACCTTTACTGCGCACTTCTTATAATCCGTTTCCTTGGAAAGCGGATCGGTTGCGTCAATAATCAATTTATTAACCAGCTGGCCGGCATCAAAAAATGGCATAAAGATCAACCCTTTCGGAGGCCTGTTTCTACCGCGGGTTTCTACCCGAGTGCGAACTTCTCCCTGGCGGGAAACAATCCGGGCTTCCATTCCTCTACGTAATCCTCTGGCTGCGGCATCATCCGGATGCATAAAGACGACAGCATCAGGGAAAGCTCGATACAATTCTGGAACCCGGCGGGTCATCGTGCCTGAATGCCAGTGTTCCAGTACGCGCCCTGTGGATAACCATAGATCGTATTCATTATCGGGTGCTTCATGGGGCGGTTCATAGGGAAGAGCAAACAGCCAGGCTTTGCCATCTGGTTTGCCATAGAATTCAACATCTGCACCCTGTTTCACATAAGGGTCAAGGCCTTCCCGGTAACGCCATTGGGTTTCTTTGCCATTAACAACAGGCCAGCGCAGGCCTCGGGCCTTGTGATACATGTCAAAAGGAGCCAGGTCATGGCCGTGGCCCCGGCCGAAGGTGGCGTACTCTTCAAATAATCCTTTCTGAACGTAGAACCCGACAGCTCGACTTTCGTCGTTTAATCGACCTTCAGGAACTTCCTCAAGGCCATAGGCATCAACATTGCCGTTGCGATAGAGCACATCAAACAGGGTTTTGCCTTTATATTGAGGATTTTTCTCTAAAATTTTATCTGGCCAGACTTCTTCAACCTTAAAACGCTTGGAGAATTCCATTAGTTGCCAGAGATCAGATTTTGCCTCTGCAGGGGCTTTAACTTGCTGATGCCAGAACTGAGTGCGTCTTTCCGCATTGCCATAAGCACCTTCTTTTTCTACCCACATGGCTGTTGGCAAAATCAAGTCGGCAGCTTGACCTGTCACTGTTGGATAGGGGTCAGAGACAACAATAAAGTTTTCTGGATTGCGGTAACCTGGCAGGGACTCATTATTCAGGTTTGGAGCTGTCTGCATATTGTTATTACACATTACCCAGTAGGCATTTAGCTTGCCATCCTTGAGCATGCGGTTCTGTAAAACAGCATGGTAGCCGACTTTACCAGGGATAGTGCCTTGGGGGATTTTCCAGACTTTTTCAGCTTTATCTCGATGTGCTTTGTTGGCCACGACCATATCAGCAGGCAGGCGGTGAGCAAAGGTGCCCACTTCCCTGGCAGTACCACAGGCAGAAGGCTGGCCGGTTAGAGAGAATGGGCCACTGCCGGGTTTGGAAATTTTCCCTGTAAGCAGGTGCAGGTTATAGATGATATTGTTCATCCATACACCGCGGGTATGCTGGTTTACACCCATGGTCCACAGAGACATTACCTTGGTATTTGGGTCAGCATAAAGTTTGGCCAGTGCTTCAAGGTTCTCTGCTGGCACACCGGAGAGTTTTGAGGTCTTTTCCAGGGTGTAATCACTGACAAAGCGAGCAAAGTCATCAAAAGTAATCTCTTCTGATCCGCCATTACCAGGATTTTTAGCTTTTTTCTCCAGCTCATGGGAGGGGCGAAGACCATAACCTATATCTGTAGTGCCTTTACGGAAGCGGGTGTGCTTTTTGATAAATGTTTTATCTACAGCATTGTTTTGAATGAGGTAGTTGGCAATATAGTTGCCGATGGCCAGGTCAGTTTGAGGTGTGAAAATAACAGGATTGTCAGCCAGCTCAAAAGAACGGTGTTTGAAAGTAGACATAACGACTACTTTGACATGTTCATTGGAGAGCTTGCGGTCAGTGATACGTGACCACAACACAGGATGCATCTCAGCCATGTTTGAGCCCCAGAGCACAAAAGCATCGGCATTTTCGAAGTCATCATAACAGCCCATGGGTTCATCCATACCAAAAGTACGCATAAAGCCAACAACAGCTGAAGCCATACAATGGCGGGCATTTGGATCTATATGGTTGGAGCGGAAGCCTGCTTTCATCAGTTTTGATGCAGCATAGCCTTCCCATACAGTCCACTGTCCTGAGCCGAACATGCCTACGGGAGGCATGTCATCGGAGTTTCGGGTTTTTGCTATGGCTAACTTCCACTTTTCTGCCATGATGTCGAAGGCCTGATCCCAAGAGATAGGTGTAAACTGACCATTCTTGTCATACTTGCCATTCTTCATCCGCAATAGTGGCGTTTGCAGACGATCTGAGCCGTACATGATTTTTGACAGAAAATAGCCTTTAATGCAGTTCAGGCCTTTATTCACAGGTGCTTCGGGATCTGCCTGAGTTGCAACAACCCGTCCTTCCTTAGTTCCTACCAGCACAGAACAACCGGTACCACAAAAGCGGCAGGGTGCTTTTTCCCAGTTAATTTGAGTGTCTTTGCTACTGGTTATCAGGTTAGTGGCTGATGCAGGCAAACTAACACCTGCTGCCGCGGCAGTAGCGGCAACGGCACTGCTTTTTATAAACGATCGACGACTTTGTTTAATGGTTATTGCCATTGCTTAACTCCATGCCTCATGATGTGAATAAACCAGTGCGGTGGATAGCACTCCCTCTACCTGGTTGATTTGAGTGATCCGGCTAACCATGGTTTTCTCTCCAGCCTGCTCTTCAACTGTGACGATTAGCTTGCCTTTTGGATCGGTAATGTGAACTTCAACGCCTTCAATATGAGTCAGTGACTGCTCTACGTGTGTTATTTGTTCTGGTTTGGTTTGAACAATTAGTCCTGAGATGGCACCGGTTTTTTCTTCTCTCAACTGTTCAGGCATGCGTAACCTCTTCCTTTTTCATGGTTAATGCTTTTGTCGGACAGCTGGCGATACACTCACCACAGCCTGAACAAAGCTCTGTATGTATTTTTGGTGTGGCAACACCACCAGGTCTAAGAAGAAAATGAATTGCTTGGGTTTCACAGAAGTCGCTGCATGTGCGGCAGTGAACGTGCTGTTCAGCCAGACAGGATTGATTGATTTCTGGTTTTTGAAACCATGGTTTTCTGGTGTTAGTTGTTTGTTTTATCAGTGCGCCGTGGGGGCAGGACTGAACACAGGCAGAACAAAAAGTGCAACCCGCTTGATTGAAATGAGCTTCAGGGAATCCACCAGAACCTTTGACGAGTAAACCTGTTTCACAGGCAGCAATGCATTTCGTGCAGCGTTGGCAATGGTCAATAAACTCTTTCTCTGGCAGGCTCCATGGGGGGCGAAAAACCGGGTTTTTGTTGATTTTCCCCCTGAATAGACTGCGTCGAGAGGAACGGGCTGGAGCATCCATGTGTTCACAGGCTCATATTTTGAAGGTGTTATTCAATGGCTGCTTGAAAGCAGCCATTAGCATATTAATGACCAGGTTTTCAGGTTATATAGTTGTAAGCCGCTAGAGGCTGGTGGGGGGTACCGATGGTGTACCTCTTTAGGGATAGGTATGTTCTAGTGAGATTTTCATCTTGGTGGTGTTTTATTGATCATATGTCAGTTTTTAACCACTGGTGAGTCAGATTTATTTTATGCAGCGTCCAGTATTTATAAGGGCTGGAAGTCTGGTTAGATATGTATTTTTTTGAGTTGAAGTTTTCGTCAGTACTCAAAAATCATGTTGGCAGTGCTACTGCTATTCTATCGTTTTTATTGCTGGGGCATTGGAGGTATATGAGCTCTCGGAAAATAGCCTGGATGTCTATGCTATCGAAACCTAAAAAAATGTCTTTACGCTTTAAGGCGCTGACAGCGATTTCCAGTATTTGCCTGTTGTCACTTACCAGTATTGGTTTTTCTCTTTGGTTTGCAAGTGTTACCGAGACGGATGCTGCTGCTATAAATGTCGCCGGTTCTCTAAGAATGCAATCCTGGCGACTGGCAGAGCAAGTGATAATTCCAGAGTTAACATCCAGAGAGGCACTTTTTCGCTTTATTGATATTTATGATAAGAGCCTGTCCAGTCATCCCCTGGATAGTCTTCCAAGCCAGCAGAACGAAGTGGCTCAGAGCTATGAAAAAGTAGTCACTGAGTGGTATGAAAAAATGAGACCGATGTTGCTGGATTCTGAGTATTACAGCCAGTACGTCGATGCAGTGCCTGGTTTTGTGGATAGCATTGATCACCTGGTTATTGCCTTGCAGCATAATACTGAAAGCAAACTGAAGCTATTGTTTGCTGTTGCCCTGATAATGCTCTGCTGCATAATAATTATTGCTGTTTTTTCTATACGCTTTATTCGCTTGAATGTGCTTAAGCCGATTGATGAATTGACAAAAGCCGCCGACAGCTTTCGAAATGGAATATTTGATCTTAATTTGCAGCATATTCCATCTAATGAGTTGGGGCAGTTTGCTCAGACTTTTAGCCTCATGGCTAAGGACCTTTCGAGTTTATATGATGATCTCGAAGAAAAAGTAGGTGAACAAACCCAGGCGCTGGCACTTTCAAATGAGGCTTTGCAGATACTCTATGATGCGTCTCATTCATTGGGAATTAATCCCTATAACGAAAGTCTGCTTAGTGAGCTGGTCAGTAAATGGAAGAGGCTACTCGAATTAGAAACATGCTTTATATGTCTGACAGGTGAGGCTGATAGTCCCAGGCTTCAAAGAGTGGTGCCAGATAATGAATTAGCCCGCCAGTCATGTAATAAAGATAGTTGCCTGGATTGTGTAAATCGTTTAGATGATGCTTGTTCAGTGGAGCATCAGACTGCTGTAAAATTTCAGTTGAAAACCAAAGATCAGCTATTTGGCTTTATGTATGTTGCGGAAGGTCGCTATGGAAAGTTGAATGATGAAAGTCGGCAGTGGTTGAAAACCTTTGCTGATATTGTAGCAACTGCTTTGTATAAAAGTGCTATCAAAACCCATGAACGTCGGCTGTTGTTAATGGAAGAGAGGGCTGTTATTGCTCGTGAGCTTCATGACTCTCTGGCCCAGGCGCTTTCATATCAAAAAATTCAGGTAACCCGTTTAAAGAGAATATTAAATAGATCGAGTGATGCCGAAGTTAAAATCAGTTCTGCGGAAGTTGTTCTACAGGAGCTTCATAAAGGTATAGATAGCGCTTATAGACAACTTAGAGAGCTGTTGAACACATTCCGTTTATCTATGGCGGAAGCCAATCTCGAGGATGCCCTGGACAATACTCTAAAGGAATACCGTCAAAGGTCACCGGGAATAGAGTTTCAAATGAGTTATCAATTGCGTTACTGCAAACTGGATGCTCATCACGAAATCCATATTTTACAGATTGTCAGGGAAGCATTGGTTAACGTAATAATGCATGCAAATGCCAGTAAAGCCTATGTAAGCTGTCAGCAAAAAGGTGATCATCAGATAGAGGTTTTGATAGAAGATAATGGTCAAGGAATGCCGGAAATCAATGATCATTGTGGCCATTATGGTGTGACTATCATGCAAGAAAGGGCTCGTAGTATGGGGGGGAACCTTGAGTTTAAAGAGGCTCCTGAAGGGGGGACTCGAGTTTCTCTAGAGTTTAGGGTGGTATAGAGATGCAAAAATTCGATAACCCCTCGCGAGTCATATTGATAGATGATCACCCCTTGTTGAGGAAGGGGTTGCAGCAACTGATTGATGATGAAGAGAGTCTCGATGTTGTAGCACAAGCGGGAGACGGAATGACAGGCCTTGAATTAGCTAAGGAACTGGATCCGGATCTGATCCTTCTCGATTTGAATATGAAAGGAATGGATGGCTTGCAAACCTTAAAAGCAATGCGAGCAACCGGCATTGAGGCTCGAGTTATCGTTTTGACAGTATCTGAGCACCGGGATGATGTTGCTGCCATGTTTCGTGCTGGAGCGGATGGCTATTTGCTAAAGGATATGGATCCAGAGGAACTGATTCAAAATATTGAGCAAGCTGCTCATGGTAAGCTTGTTGTCGATGATCGACTGGCAGAAGTATTGGCTTCGGTCTTGCGGCCTGCAAAAGACGAAAAAGAAGGCAGTCTTGATAATTTAACGCCTAAAGAGCGTGAGGTCTTGAATCTGATTGCAGAAGGCCTGTCAAATAAACTTATTGCCAGAAGACTGGAAGTCAGTGAAGGAACAGTAAAAGTTCATGTGAAGCGAGTTTTAAAAAAATTGGGTGTTCGCTCAAGAGTTGAGGCGGCTGTCTGGATGGTCAATTATATAAATAAGAACAAAATATAGAGGGATGCTAGTATTTATAAAGGTTATGTTTTGAAATAAGGATGCTCAAGAGTTTCGGAAGAATCCAGTCTTTCTTCTGGGTCAATTACAAGCAGTTTAGATAACAAATCCTTTAGCTGGGCATGATACGTGGATTGTAAGTCTTTATGATTAAGAGCATGGTCGATGAGCTCTCTATAAAATTGCAGTTTTTCATCTTTATTGTCTATTTTAAGAGGCTTATCACTCTCACAGAGCCTTTCACCAGTGGCTGCTTCAAAGAGTAAGCAGCCAAAACTCCACATATCTGAATTTTTCTCGATGCTGATGGCATTCATGACTTCAGGTGCAGCAAACTGTACACTTACACTTACTTTATCTATATCCTGATTTAAGTAACGGGCAATACCAAAATCTGTTAGCTTTGCTTCTCCTGAGCCAGTGATCAGTATATTACCAGGATTTAGATCCTGGTGTGTTATAGGAGGGGTTGCTACGTTGTGAAGATGATTCAGAGCTTTAGCGACACCTCCAGCCACTGAGCGTAAAAGCTTATCAGGTAAACCTCCCTTCATTACAGGTTTGCCTGGTAATTGGTTCTTGCCAGCCAGTTTGTTTGTTGGATCAAGAAGCTCTTTTAGTGTTTGTCCTTCAAATTCCATAACTATACCTTCCAAATAGCCTATGTCCTTGTGAGGAGATTGAACTTTGCCATCTGATCGGTATCCAGCAACTGCTGAAGCGATATTGGGGTGTGGTTGCTGACTGAGCTGTTTGACTATTTCGAGTTCTTTGCTGCCTGATGTATTCAGCGTTGTTTTGAGTACCTCCATACGGCGTCTAGGATTACGATCCTTTGGTGTTGATTCATATACATCACCATGTTTACCATGGCCTAGAGGATCCATACCTGTTTTTACTTGCATAGCTCGTAATAATTTTTGTTTTGCTGAATACTCAGGTATAGGAGGCTTATTATCACCTTTAGAGATAGGACATATTTCAAAAGCGCCTCTTTTGGGTGTGTATGTCCCATAAACACCTCTTAGTTCATTAATATCATCTAGAGAGTAACCCCCTTTTTCTGATGGTGAGAAAAATCGAGTCATTTTCTGGATTTTTTTTAAAACTCGTTCACCTAGTTTCTTTGCTGAGTGAGCCTGGTTTTGATGGACATCTAGAGCTAAGCCACGAGTAGGTTTGCTATCTGTTTCAGTAGGGATTTCTTTGTTTCTTCCAGCAACGTACTTTCTGTCATTATATGCACTTGTTCCAGGAACCCACTGGGTAAATGTTTTTATTAAATTAGTCTTCATGATAAAAAAAGCCCCTGAATAATTGCATATATAGGGGCTATCGTTCATAGATTGATATTATTAATAGTTGACTCGATTTTTTATCACAGAGTCTTATATTTAGAGAGTTGTTCTTACTCCGTTTAAGGCAATACTGACCTAAAGAGGAATAATCACTTATCTCAAAAAGTTTTATGACGTTAGACAGTCACCCACTTTTGATGTTGTTTTCTCTTTGAATTTGTGACCTAGCGAGAATGCAGCATAGCACCATGCCAGTATAACGATTAGTAAAACAACACCAAGGTAAGGGGTAATGGCGCTGACGGTACCAAAAAACAGTATCAGCCCTTGCTGAACCAGTGACCCACCTGATTTACCCATACGGGCACCGATAACATCCAGAGCTGCTTTACCTTTTACTTTCTGCTCCTCATCAAGGGGGATATAGGCCATCTCTTTAGTGGGATCGAACAGGGAGTATTTGGATGATTTGCTCATGACATTTTGTACTAGCCCGAGAACAACAGCCATCATTAATGGGGTCGTTCCTAACATGGCAACAATGCCATTGACCGCATCACCTCCCAGTACGCAGATGAAGAAGCCCGCACCTGTTACCAGCAATACAACTGGTGTGAATAGTGCTGCAGGTGTCCAGCCGAAACGTCGGATAACATTGCCGCCAACAAATAGCATCATAAAAATAGTGGCTATGCCGGTGATGCTGGTGAACATGCCCATGAATTCCAGATAACTGCTTGGATCAGGATATTGTATTCTCAGCTGGTTTTTCCAGGTGACTTCAATAAGGTTGATGCTGAAGCCATAACCAACAATAAGAATAGCTAGAAGGCATAAATACTTTGAACTTGCCAGGTATTTGATACTGGCGATCATGCCCATTTGTGGGCGTTTCTTTTTCTTTTTTCCAGGTTCATTTTTGATAAAACGGGGGTCAGTAAACACATAGCGATGCATCCACCAATAGAGAACCATGATGGACAGCGAACCGAAAACGACGGCAAACATTAGCCAGTTCAAAGTTATTTGCCAAGGGTCAACGCCAGGGGCGACCTTGTCGCGGAACTGTCCTGCCAGAATAATAATGGCCCCAGCTGCTGGCAGAGAGAGATTTCCTAACAGGCCAAACAGGGGATAAAATCGTTTTGACTCTGAAATTCGATTGGTATCATTAGCAAAGCCCCAAAATAATAGAGATAATGCTACGCTACCCCATAGCTCTGCCATGATATAGAAAAGGGAATAGGTCCAGTTCCTGAAAATAGCTATTAGCCCCATAAAGCCCTGTGGCAACATAGCCTGAAGTTCGTCAGCAAGGGTCGTTGGATGAAGCACATCACGAAATGCATAGATTAAGGGAAACAGCGCAAAAAATAAGGAGAATGGAGCAATAGCGGTATAAAAAAGTTTTTTCTTATCCAAATGATTGCTCAGTTTCATATAGAGCATAACAAAGAGAATAGCTCCGGGAAGCACGCCCCAAAATTTAAGGAATGGGATAATCTCTGCCCCTGAACCTTCAGATGTAACAACCAGTGCGTCTTTCATATCCCTTAATATCTGGTAGTTAAATAGAACCAGAAAGAATATAAGAACCATGGGCACAACTTTTTTTAGTTCATATCCATGCACAGGCCAAAGCCTGGATCTCCATTTACCAAATCCAGAATCGCTGCTCATTGCAGAAATCTCCTTATCGTTATGACGAAAGTGGACAAATTCGGTTTCGCTTTTCTCATAATCCTTTTTATAAGCGCTGTCGCAGGAGCTAGGAGCCTTTTATTACTGCGAGCTAAACAGGCTCAGTACTCATTTTATCGTCTGATTAGCAGTTGATTTTATTCTTTAGATTGCAACTGTTTATCAATAGTATTTGGATAGCGACGTTATCTGGTGTTTAGTTATAGTAGAAAATCCATGAAATTCCTGTTGGAATAACCAATTAATCCTGAAAAAGTTGCAAATAAGTCCATAGATTTCGAAATACCTCTCAATATTACCAAGGGCTTCAGTAATCATTTTGAGAATTATATAGACTACCTATTATTATTTTGAGGTATTTACGCCATTAAGCTGATACTCCTTTGAGATTTATAATTTGCTATAGCTGCATCCTTGCAGCTGGTTTTATGGCTAGAGTCTGCGGACTTTAAGCTTTCTGCCTTTGATCTTACCTTGTTCGAGCCTTTGTAATGCTTTTCTGGCACTTTCTCGCTTGATAGCAACATACGCTGCAAAATCGAAAATATCGATTTTTCCTACTTCATTTCCTGGAATGCCGGCATCTCCCGTGAGAGCACCAAGAATATCACCAGGACGAATCTTGTTTTTGCGTCCTCCATCAATACTGAGCGTCACCATCGGCGCTTTGGCAGGTTCTGTTGTGAGTTGTTTTAGCTGCTTGTGATCTCTGAACTGTAGTTCTGATTTTATATAATCACTGATGGCATCCAGTTTATATTGCTCGCGAGAGGTGTGAAGACTTAGAGCAATACCCTCTTTGCCAGCTCTGCCGGTTCGGCCTATACGGTGTACGTGAACTTCAGGGTCGCGGCTTAGATCATAGTTAATCACTGCAGCAAGATCTTCAATATCGAGCCCCCTGGCGGCAACATCGGTTGCGATCAATAGTGTTGAGCTTTTGTTGGCAAAGCGAACCAGTATTTGATCCCTGTCTTTTTGATCAAGGTCGCCATGTAATACCAGTGCTTTATAGCCGTTCTCGTATAGGTGACTGTCCACTTCTTTGCAGATCTGTTTGGTGTTACAGAATATAACCGCAGTACTTGGCTGATAGTGGGCAAGCAGCTTGAGTAAGGTTGCCGGCTTGTCTTTATTTTCCGCCAGATAAAAGTGTTGTTGAATCTGGTGATTGGTATGAGTTGATTCAACGGTGACTTCGATAGGATTTTCTTGGAAACTTTGGCTGATTGTCCTTATTTCTTTAGGGTAGGTTGCCGAAAATAGTAGCGTCTGCCGTTTTTTTGGGGTGTGATTTAGAATCGTATATATAGAATCAATAAAGCCCATATCCAGCATACGGTCGGCTTCATCAAGTACGACGGTGTTAACTTTATCCAGTATCAGTGTACGCTTGCGCAAGTGATCCTGAATTCGACCCGGAGTGCCTACAACAATGTGAGCACCGTGTGCCAGTGAACCTATTTGAGGACCTATAGGTTGTCCTCCAGACAGTGTGATGACTTTAATATTCTGACGGTAACGTGCCAGTCGGCGGATTTCTTTGGCAACCTGAGTGGCCAGTTCCCGGGTTGGGCAAAGTACCAGGGCCTGACAGCCAAAATTGTTAACCTGCAATTTTGTGAGCATACCTATAGCAAATGCAGCTGTTTTTCCTGAACCTGTTTTTGCTTTGGCAATTAGATCTTTTCCTGCCAATGTGTGTGGCAAGCTCTGCTGCTGAATTGGCGTCATGTGTGTGTAGCCTAAAGAGCTAATATTTTCCAGAAGCTTTTTAGGTAGTGGCAAAGAAGAAAAAGAAGATTGTGTCAAAGTGTGCTCTTGGTGTTGGACTATGGGAATGCTTTTTTTCAGAGCTATTAGTCAGAAAAAGGAAATAGTACTGCGAGCTATTCCCGCAGTGGTATTAGGAAATATTCAGTACGTGAGTCTGGATTTGCTATCACAGCCGATTAGTTAACCAATTGATAGGCCACCATAGCTATCCAGCTGATGGCCAGTAAACTCCATGGTAGCCAGTGTTGGCGGTATTTAATAATTTCTCGGGTCTCTATGTTGGGTGCTGTGTTTGGGCTTTTGATTTGAGCATTTACTTTTTTAATTTTTTTATCCAGCTCCCGGGCTTTTATTTTTTGCTGCTTTTTATATTGCTCAATACCTTTTTGGATGCCCTGGGCAATCAATCGGGTTTGCTCTTTGGTTTGTCCGGGTCGTTGATTGCTACGAGCAACTTTCATTGCTTGATGGCGAGTTTCTGGAGAAGAATTGTGTTTTTTCTGGGGAGTTGACATCTTTTGTTTAAACGAACTTTGCGCCAAATAAAGAGAGAGGATACCACAGCATCAGCATCGCTATTGAAAACTACCAGGGTAATGTTTCCCCAGACCAGTCAAAGAAGCAACCTGTGTCTGAGGCTGATAGGTTGTCGATAACACGGGTTATTCGTTTAGCTGTTACATCTGCAGTATAGAGCTTGTCGTGTGGTGTATTCGTGGTATATGGCGCTGAAAGTGGGCCAATCGTGGTTCCTGGATGGATAACAACGATGGCTGTGTGTTTATAGCTTCTGGCAATTTCAATGGCAGCTGTTTTTACCAACATATTGAGTGCCGCTTTTGAGGCCCTGTAGCCATACCAGCCGCCAAGACGGTTATCACCAATACTGCCGACTTTGGCACTTAAATGAGCAAAAACAGAGGAGGTCTGTTTTGGCAGTAGTGAGTGAAAGTGTTTCAGCAATAACCCTGGAATGATGGTATTAACGTGAAAGTACTGATCCAGAGATTGTCTTGAGAGGCTATCTAAGCGCTTTTCTGGTTTCAGGTTGTCAGTATGAAGTATACCAATGGTATTAATGATCAGATTGAAGGTTAGCTGTTGTTCTATAAGTGAACGACTTAGTTCAGATAAAGAAGGCTCGCTATAATCTGTTACCAGTTGTTTATGAAAACAAGCTTGTTTAGCAGACGCTATTTCTCTCCCTATTCCTGTGATGACATAGCGTTCTGCCAGGTTTTTAGCCAAAGCTCCGGATATAGCCCCATTCATACCAAAAATCAGGGCCTGTTTCTTTTCCTCTGCCATTCTGACACTACCCGTTTTAAATAATCAGGTGATTAGGCAGAGCTTATACAAAAGTGTTGTATATTCCAAAAAGTCAGAGAGCTTCTGCTTCTACTTTTTTCAGGTGATGAACATATTCTGTGGCCATATAGCCAGCAGAAACCACCATATTGCCACCAAGAAAGAAAAAAGCAGCCAATGCCAGCTCAAAATACGAAAAGCCATTAAGCACTTTAGCCAGTCGCCAGAACCCTTCGAAAAAAAACAGATAAAGACCAAAGACATAGGGGATATGACTTAATGGGCTAAGCAGGCACTTTTCCAGCTTCTGGCGCACGCTGCTTCCTGGGTGAGACAAACCATACAGAATCAAGGCTGACAAGGCTGAACCAAGAAATAGCACTAATGCCCGATGGCCTGTGCCGTCTACATAAAGTTTAATGCCCGTCACAATAACAACCAGAATAAGGGCAATTTCTGCTCGAAATGAGAACCAGATAAACTGTTTGCCAGATTTTGGGCCAGGGGATAGGGGGATCAGCCGTTTGATCAGGGCAATTGCATCAATCTGACGACCTGAGAGAGACTGCTCTGTAAATTACCAGAGTAGTCAATTTGCATGGAAGCCGTACAGTATCAACCTTTGTCGCAGTTTTTGGCTAAAGTACCTGATCCCCGTCGGCCAGGTATGTGTGACCATAACCTGCTTGATATTCTTATTATTGCCGTATGTGCTGTTATATGTGGAGCTGATGAGTGGCAAGACATTGAGGACTTTGGTCGCTGTAAAGAAGACTGGTTCAAAACATTTCTAGAGCTACCCGCCGGCATACCCTCTAAATACACCTTTCGCAGGGTCTTCTGCTTGCTTGACCCCGTAGCTTTTGAAACCTGTTTTACTGGCTGGATCAAGCAAACACTGACTGAAATATCAGGCAGCCAACACCTTGCGATTGATGGAAAGGTCATTAAGGGCTCCAGAGCAAAAGGCAAAAAACCAGTGCTTCTAGTCAGTGCCTGGAGTGTTAAGCTTGGCTTGGTGCTTGGGCAAGAGCGTGTCGACCAAAAGTCCAATGAAATTACAGCAATACCTAAACTGCTCAAAGCTCTGGAGCTGAAAGGCTGCCTTGTCACACTGGATGCTATGGGCTGCCAGAAGAAAGTAGCAAAGCAGTGCGTTGAACAGGGTGCAGATTACATTCTTGCAGTCAAAGGCAATCAGAAAAAGCTCTATAAAGGCATAGAGGCTTTGTTTACCGCAGCAGAACACCAGCCAGAGCTGCATGATTATATGCAGTCTCGTGAAAAAGGCCACGGTCGTGTAGAAACCCGCTGTTGTTGGGTGATAAGCGATCTTTCTAACTTGGAAACGGCAAAAGACTGGCCGGGACTAAAGCAAGTAGCTGTCGTACAAAGTGACAGGCAAATCAATGGTAAAGTAACTACTGCGCTGCGTTTTTATATCATGAGCCGTTCAATGGCAGCGAAGGATATGCTGGAAATCAGTCGAAACCACTGGTCTGTGGAGAATAATCTACACTGGGTGCTTGATGTTGCATTTTCAGAGGATGCTTGTCAGATCAAAACAGGCAATGGGGCAGAGAACTTCTCTATCCTGAGGCGGATAGCACTGAACGCTATCAAGGCCAACAAGGGCGATCGCAGTATCAAGAGCCACAGAAAACTAGCAGGTTGGGATCATAAACACCTAACAAAGTTACTTTGCTCTATCGTTTTGGATTGATGCAATTGCCCTGGCCGTTTGATCATGGAGTGTCTCCTCTTTTGATAGTCGTTTTTATCGGTTTATTGAAGACCTTTTCCTTATATCAAAAGAGGGCTTACGATGTGTTGACCTGGCACAAAACTATTAACAGCTATTAGCCTGAATAATGTATGTGATACATACGCATATCGTAGTGACATGACAGTCTGTCCAGCATCTCCAGTTTCTGCTTTTGTTCAGGTTTGATTCGCCAGAAATGGGGCGTCATTGCCAGCAGATCCATAATCGTCTCTGTACTGGCAATATTCATTAATCCCCGTAGGGGATAGGTTTCTTCCAGAGCAAAACAATCAGGTAGTGTTTTTGATAATTTATTTTCCGGATAAGGGCGAACCTGTTCGTAAATGACTTCCCTTAACTCATGAAGATGATCAGGGCCAGGCCCTAACACTAAAATTTGCCCGCCCGGTTTAAGTATTTTAGCGAAAGCTTGCCAGTCGCAACGCGAAAAGACACTGATAATTAAATCAACCTGGTTATCAACCAGTGGAATATCATTGACGCTGGCTACTAGCCATTGAATAGTTTTATGCTTTTTACTGCAGGCGTGAACGGCAGGCTTGGAAATATCAAAACCACAAACAACGCTTTTAGGCACTGCATTTTTGAGTTGCTGTGTGTAGTAGCCTTCGCCACACCCCGCATCAACAATAATTGGTTGCTCTATATTTTCTGTTAATGCAAAAGCTTTCTTTACCAGAGTATCTGCAACTGGATGATAATGGCCGCTTTCCAGAAAGCGGGAACGAGCATTGACCATATCCTTGTCATCGCCAGGGTTCTGGCTTCGTTTTTTATGGCCGGGCAGTAAGTTAAGGTAGCCTTGGCGGGCACGGTCAAATTGGTGGTTATTTTCACAGCTGACGCCAGAGCCATGAATCGTCAGTACGTGGTGACAAACAGGACAACTAAGTTGGACTGTGGCTGGAGTGGAAGGAGTGTTGGGCATGCAGGTAATTCAGTCAGATAGTAAAAACTGGTGAAGTCTACCTGCAGCCCAGAGGCTTTGCATTATTTGAGTAAACGGTGGTCAGGTGGAAGCTGGCGGGACATCCATAAAGCCAGTTTGCGTTTCATATTGGGTTCACTCTCCTGACTTTTCTCCAGGGGTTGTATCAGGTTGTCGTGAACCAGCAGCCGGTATACAAACTCAACTTTCTTTTTGGCAGGGTCCGCTCCTTCAATCTTGCCGGCCTTGCGCTTTTCGGCATAAATAGCCCCAACTCTCAGTGCTTCCTTGACCAGTTCTGCTTCATTTTTCAGTTTTTTCATCGTATGAACTCTGGCCTGTAAAATGTAATAAGCTCGTGAGTCCAAGCCTTTTCACTGAACCGTCTCTGTAAGAAGTGTTCCGTTACTGAGTGATTGTATCAGTGGCTGTGGCATTGTACCCCCCGTGGCTTATAGAGCTTAGCCTAACAGGTTTGGTTGTTGGTACATAATGACTTTAGGCCTTCTTAGAAGGTAGGTTATGAAAGTATTAGATGTGTCAGAGTCGCTATAAAACAAGTTAACGTATTGATTTTATTGATTTAAATAAGTTTTTTTGTTTGTTTTTTATTCCCGATAGGGACGCTATATTTAAAGTAAGGCATCTTGCTTTTGTAATACTGGTGTATCTATTTGAAAAATAAAAAAAATGTCAGTTTTTTGGCGTCTGTTGTAATTAACAGGAAGACTCATGTTTTAATTCCCGCATTGCTTTCTCAAAGAGTTGAAGGAAGCTTTTTCTTTTATTTTTTTAAGATGGGTTCCTTGATTTTTAGAAAGCAGTTTTTCTTTAACAATTATATGCACCTTTTTCTTTATAAAGATTGGGGTGAGATATGAGTGCTGGCGTTCATGGTCCAATTAGGCCAAATACATATCGTAGCAGGGGCCCTGTAGACCTTCCAAAAACTTCAAATAATGGTAGAGTTAAAGAGGCAAAGGTTGGTAATAAGGTTAAAGGTCATCAAGATCAAAATAACACTCCAAAGGGTAAAGGACTTCACACGAGAAAGACTGAAAAAAGAGGAGGATTAGAAACAGAATTATCAAAGACTAAAAAAGCTGTTGAAAGTTCTTTTCTAACACTTAAAACCTCTTATGAAGCTTTTAATAAAGTTAAAATAAAACCAGATATTAATGTTGCGTCGTTACAGCTTGTTCGACGAGACCTCGCTATTGCAGCCGCAAGAAGTCTAGAAAGGCTTGCTGCGATAGCTGGTAATGATCAATTGAAAAAGATCGGTTTAGAGTCAGGAAGCGATGCAGCAAAAGCACTAAAACAAATTATAAATACAAGGAGTGATAAGGATCTAAAAACTAGTGATATAAAGAAAGTTATTGGTGCTCTGTCAGATAATAGAGCGGCTGTTGTTGAAAATATCAATCAAATTAATAATCGCGAAGGTGTTTACAGTAAAGAGGAAGGGTCTGATGCACTTCAATTTCTTAGTCAGCCATCACCGACAGAGGGTAAATTAAATATTGAATCGATTCTTGATGATTGTGTTGATTACCTTAAAGGGCAGGAGGATGATCAAGATCAGAAAAAGCAGGTTAAAGAAAATAAAGATGAAATACACAGAGTGTCGGATGATTTAACTTCTCTAGAAAAACGTGTTGGAAAAGCTGAAGTTGATATAGGTGAACATGATAAACGATTGGAAACTTTAGAGAGTGGTCATAAAGATATTCAAGACTTAAAAGAAGGAGTTGCAAAGTTTAAAGATCTAGAGCCAAGAGTTCAGAAGAATAAAGATGATATAGCTTCTCTTAAAGAAACAAAGGCAGATAAAACATTAGTAGATAAAAATACAGCTGAATTGGCAAAGCAAGAAATCCAATTAAAAACACAAGGAGAGGAGTTAAAAGTTCTCGGCCAGAGAGTTGTAAAACAAGAAGATCTATTGGAAAGAACATCTGAGACCGCGAAGGCAGCGAAGCAGCAGGCTGCGGACAATAAGGAAGAGCTGGGGCGTCAAAAGGAAGAGTTAACCCAAACCACCGCCACAGCAAACCAAGCCGATGCCCGTTCACTGGAAAATGAAACACGTTCTAAAGGCAATGAAGCAGAATTGGGTCGTCAGAAGGCTGAGTTGACCCAAACTACAGAGACCGCGAAGGCAGCGAAACAGCAGGCTGCGGACAATAAGGAAGAGCTGGGGCGTCAAAAGGAAGAGTTAACCCAAACCACCGCCACAGCAAACCAAGCCGATGCCCGTTCACTGGAAAATGAAACACGCTCTAAAGGCAATGAAGCAGAACTGGGTCGTCAGAAGGCAGAGTTGACCCAAACTACAGAGACCGCGAAGGCAGCGAAGCAGCAGGCTGCGGACAATAAGGAAGAGCTGGGGCGTCAAAAGGAAGAGTTAACCCAAACCACCGCCACAGCAAACCAAGCCGATGCCCGTTCACTGGAAAATGAAACACGCTCTAAAGGCAATGAAGCAGAACTGGGTCGTCAGAAGGCAGAGTTGACCCAAACTACAGAGACCGCGAAGGCAGCGAAGCAGCAGGCTGCGGACAATAAGGAAGAGCTGGGGCGTCAAAAGGAAGAGTTAACCCAAACCACCGCCACAGCAAACCAAGCCGATGCCCGTTCACTGGAAAATGAAACACGTTCTAAAGGCAATGAAGCAGAATTGGGTCGTCAGAAGGCAGAGTTGACCCAAACTACAGAGACCGCGAAGGCAGCGAAGCAGCAGGCTGCGGACAATAAGGAAGAGCTGGGGCGTCAAAAGGAAGAGTTAACCCAAACCACCGCCACAGCAAACCAAGCCGATGCCCGTTCACTGGAAAATGAAACACGTTCTAAAGGCAATGAAGCAGAATTGGGTCGTCAGAAGGCTGAGTTGACTCAAACTACAGAGACCGCGAAGGCAGCGAAACAGCAGGCTGCGGACAATAAGGAAGAGCTGGGGCGTCAAAAGGAAGAGTTAACCCAAACCACCGCCACAGCAAACCAAGCCGATGCCCGTTCACTGGAAAATGAAACACGTTCTAAAGGCAATGAAGCAGAATTGGGTCGTCAGAAGGCTGAGTTGACCCAAACTACAGAGACCGCGAAGGCAGCGAAACAGCAGGCTGCGGACAATAAGGAAGAGCTGGGGCGTCAAAAGGAAGAGTTAACCCAAACCACCGCCACAGCAAACCAAGCCGATGCCCGTTCACTGGAAAATGAAACACGTTCTAAAGGCAATGAAGCAGAATTGGGTCGTCAGAAGGCAGAGTTGACCCAAACTACAGAGACCGCGAAGGCAGCGAAGCAGCAGGCTGCGGACAATAAGGAAGAGCTGGGGCGTCAAAAGGAAGAGTTAACCCAAACCACCGCCACAGCAAACCAAGCCGATGCCCGTTCACTGGAAAATGAAACACGTTCTAAAGGCAATGAAGCAGAATTGGGTCGTCAGAAGGCTGAGTTGACTCAAACTACAGAGACCGCGAAGGCAGCGAAACAGCAGGCTGCGGACAATAAGGAAGAGCTGGGGCGTCAAAAGGAAGAGTTAACCCAAACCACCGCCACAGCAAACCAAGCCGATGCCCGTTCACTGGAAAATGAAACACGTTCTAAAGGCAATGAAGCAGAATTGGGTCGTCAGAAGGCTGAGTTGACCCAAACTACAGAGACCGCGAAGGCAGCGAAACAGCAGGCTGCGGACAATAAGGAAGAGCTGGGTCTTCAGGGTGATAAGTTAAACGAAACTGCAAATACAGCAACAGCTGCAAGAACAGAAGCTCAGCAAGCACAAGAAAGTGCCAATGCTGTCAATGCTGAACTGAAAACACTACGTGAAGAATTTCAACAGAATAAGAATGAGTTGGCAGCAGTTAAAAATCAGCTCAATGAAACTCAACAAGGCTCAAGTAGTGCTGAACAACAGATAGAATCACTTCGTAAGGAAATTGCATATGTAAGGGAGAGTGCACATAAAGAAACGGAAAATGTGCGGGAGGCTGCTCATAAAGAGGTAGAAGCCGTTCGGGAAAATGCCCATAAAGAAGCAGAAAATCTCCGAGAAACCACTTATAAAGAGATAACAAAACTTAGCGAAGAGATTGATCGCTTACGAGGTCAGTTGGATCAAAGACAGACGACACAAGGACAGTTGGAAGGTCGCCATAGCGAACTAAGCAGTGAGAATAGACGACTGGTCTCAGAAACAGAGTCTTTAAACTTGTCAGATGGGCAGCCTATTAAGTTGAGGGTTAAGGTTCGTAATCTATCGAGTGATGGCCAAAAGCTTGATCAACAGACAAATGCTCTACAAACAGATACCAACAATCATGATAAACAAGTCCAGGATTTAGCGAATAAAGTTGACCAGCAACAACAGTTATTGTTAGCAATGATGGCAAGACAGGGGATTATTCCTATGGGAGGAGTATATCCAATGCCACCCATCATGCCAGGCCCGATAGCTCCAATTGTCGTGCCTGGAATGATGGGTATGCCTGCCGGTGGGATACCAATGAATCAGCCTGGCAATCCAATGGACATTCCGACTGGGCAGCCTGTTTTCTCTGGAGGCGTAGCTCAGGGACAGCCACTAACTAACCCTAATATTGCTCAAGGGGGACAACCGGGAGCTCCTGCTGGACAGATTCCTCAATCGCAATCGAATCCAGCTATTAGTAATACTAACGCCAACACGAATACCCGTGCTGTGGATAATAAAACTGAGAGTACCCCGGATGCTTTATTAGGGGATCTGGAAAAACTGATTGAAACAAGAAAAGAGCTGGGCTTGATTGGCGATGCCAAAAGCTCCCTTGATTTACTTAAAATTGTTGATGGCAAAGTTGATGGTTCTGCGGTTCCTGAAGAACCTGTTGTCAAAGTCAGAGTGGGTAAAAAATTAATACAGATTGCGCCACCCAGTAAAGAGTTTGAAAAAATAAAGCCTAAAGCTGAAAGGGAAAAAATATTGGAAGATGCTAAAAAAGCGTTGGAGAATAAAGAGGAAGAAATTAAAAGTTCTGCTCCTATAAATGATTCGAAATGTACTTATGATAATGCATGCAATATTTTTGATTCTGAGATAGGTGCTAAAAAGAAAAGTTTGAAGGAAGCGTGTGAAAAATCAGGTGATAACTCACCGCTAGATAAAGTAGTAGAATATGAAAGCAGAGATCCTAAGTCTATTGAGATAAGAGTTCCCGACAGAGACCTATCTGAGGAAAAACCAGAAGACAAGGCAGAAAAAAAGCCTAAGGAATAATTAAAGAGAGAAAAGTATTCTCTCTTTTGTGTATGTAGTAAAAGCTTTTTTTGTACCCGCTAATCAGGCATCAGCCGCTTTCATATGATTCGTAATCAGGGTTAATAGTTTGTCTTCAATAGGCTGGGGGAAGTCATGCCCCATACCGGGTTCAATATGGAGCTTGGCGCCAGGTATCCGCTCTGCCACTTGTTTGCCACAATCTACAGGCAGTAATGGGTCATCTTCGCCGTGGATAACGAGTGTAGGCGTTTTTAATTGGCTAAGCATTGGACTGCGGTCTTCTTCAGCCAAAATAGCTGAAAGTTGCCGCATAGCGCCTTTAGGGTTCATACCCCGGTCAAGTAGACCATTAATATAACTTGTCAGGTACTCTTCAGAGGCAGGGTATGCCGGGCTACCAATAACTCGCCAGAGTCTTTCAGCATGTTCGTGAAGGGATTGTCGATCACCCTTTCGAGGCTGGGTTATCATAACCCACTGTACTTTCATTGTTGGGTGAGGCACATTTCGGTCACCTGTCATGGTCATAATAGGCGTGAGGCTCCGTACTCTTTCAGAATAGTGAATTGCGACTCGCTGGCTAATCATTCCTCCCATTGAAGCGCCCATAATATGTGCTTTTTCCACACCTAAATGATCCAGTACTCCAATAGCATCAGTAGCCATATCCTTTAATTTATAAAACGACGGAATTCGTTTTTTTAGTAATGATGATTTAGCTATATCAAGAATAGGGGGAGTTCCCAGGTGATCAAGCCACTCTGACTGTCCTGCGTCCCGGTTATCTAGGCATATCACCCTGAAACCTTGTTGGGAGAAGTGCCTGCGCCAGCTTTCAGGCCATCCAGTAAGCGGCATGCCCAGGCCATGTATCATCAATATTGCTGGTGCATCGCTTTTACCCTCCTCTTCATAGGCTATTTTAATCCCATTAACGGTGGTGGATGGCATGACTCTTCCCCTATTAATTGGTCATTCGTTTTGGATAGTACGACCTAAAAGGGGGCAGGGCTATTAAAACTCATTGGTTCGTCGGTAGCAGGATGTTTAAATGCCAGATGGCTTGCGTGAAGGTGTAATCGTGCTGTGGCCTGATAGGCTTTTTGATGGGCATAAAACTCACAGCCAAGTATGGGATGGCCCAGTTCAGCCATGTGTACCCGAAGTTGATGGGATCGCCCTGTAACAGGTTCCAGCCAGACCTGTGTGTATTGGCTGTTTGTATTGACTTTGCGGTAACGAGTTAGTGCGTTTTTCCCCAGTTCGTGGTCCACCATTTGCCGGGGACGATTGGGCCAGTCGCACCTTAGAGGTAAATTAATTTCTCCTGATTCTTGCTGGGGGGTACCCCAGACTTCTGCGACATAGCCTTTAATGATCTTGCGATCCTGGAATTGGCGGCTAAGTGCTCGGTGGCTATCTGCATGCAGTGCAAACACCATGAGACCTGAGGTCGACATATCCAGTCGGTGTACAACCCGGGTTTCAGGATTCAAGGCTTGTAGTCGACCCAGTGCGCTGTCTCTATCATTGGGGGGGCGGCCAGGCACACTCAATAGTCCAGTGGGTTTATCAACCACCACCAGATGACTATCTCGAAAATGTTCTTTAAGAAGCTCCCGGCATGGCGGGACAATGTAATTACTCATGGAGGGATTATCTATAGCTTGGGAGCGATTTGCTATTGGAGTGTACCTATAGTTTCTTATTTTTAAATATCAATTGTGCGTATTTTTGACCAGTAGAGTTAAGCGCTTATTTGTCTATAGAATTCTATTGACGTATAAAATACGCCTGCTTTGATACGTATAAAGTAGATTTTTTTAAGATACTTAATTTAAAAAAACAATAAAGGAATGATAAAAAGTGAACAGTTATCAATTATTCGTCAATGGAGAGTTTGTTTCTTCCTCATCGGAAAGTGAATTTCACAGTTTCAATCCCATGACAGGCGAAATATATGCAGTGGTAGCTCAAGCAACGGTTAATGATACTGAGAAAGCTATTACCTCGGCACAGAAGGCATTCGAAAAATGGGGGAAGAGCGCTCCAGTTTTGCGAGAAAGCGTGATGTTAAAAGCTGCTGAAATTATGGAGTCTCGATTTGAAGAATTAAGAGATTGTTTGATAGACGAATCGGGTTCCACAGTTATAAAAGCTTCTTATGAAGCAAGTCATACCCCGGATTTCATTCGCAGCATGGCAGGTGAATGCCGTCGAGTGATGGGTGATACGTATGCTTCAAACCTACCTGGAGTTCACTCCTATAGCATCAGAAAGCCTTTAGGAGTAGTTGCTGCTATTTCGCCCTTCAACTTTCCTCTGTTATTGGCTACTCGAAAAATCGGATGGGCACTTGCTGCTGGAAATACTGTTGTGCTTAAGCCTTCTGAGAAAACACCGGTTATTGCATTGAAATTGGCAGAAATATTCAGAGAGGCGGGTTTACCGGAGGGTGTTTTAAATGTCATAACGGGAGAAGGGAAGGATATAGTAGATGTATTAATTGATGATTCACGAGTACGCTACGTATGTTTCACCGGTTCTACTGAGGTTGGTCGTCAGGTTGCTGTTCGTGCTGCAATGGGGATGAAAAAGTGTACATTGGAGTTGGGAGGCAAGAATCCAATAATAATCCTTAATGATGCGGATATTGATTATGCTTGCTCAGCAGCTGCTTTTAGTAATTTTTTTCATCAAGGCCAGATTTGCATGACAGGTTCCAGAATTATTGTTGAGATGGGTGTTTACGATAAGTTCCTGGAAAAATTTACTGAAAAAGTCAAATACCTGAAGTGTGGAGATCCCAGAAATCCTGAAACTGTAATCGGTCCATTAATTAATACTGGCCAGGCAGAAGTAATTGCAGAACATATTAAAGCTGCTGTTAAAAAAGGTGCACGGGTCACTGCTGGAGGAAATTATGAGGGGGCTTTATTTGAGCCAACAGTTGTTGCAGACGTTTCTGAGGCTATGAGCATTTTTAAAACAGAATTGTTTGGTCCCTGTGCATCAGTTATAAAGGCTGATAGTTATGATCATGCATTAAAGTTGGCTAATGATAGTCACTAAGTAGTCACTCAAACGAAATCAGATATTCTTGACCAAATAGATCAAATACACGTTTGACCTCTTGCTCAAATTCCTTGAAGTTCATTATTGTCAGTAAGTTCAGCCATTCATATTTCACTTTCCTCCACAATATTTCTATCAGATTGAGTTCTGGTGAATAGGTCGGTAAAAAACAGACTAAGAGCTTTTTCTCAATCGCCCAGTCTATTACTCTTTCTCTGAAAAGTTTGCTGGTATGAATGCTGGCATTATCCACCATGACGATAGTATAGCGATCATTAGAACTGTACTTGGGATCTTCCATCCTGGTGGCAAAATCATCAAAGACACTGATAACCGTTTCGCTGTTAACACAACCTGTTACTGGGTAGTAGAAAAGGTCATTGGCACGATTCATAAACCCCAGCACATTGATACGCTTGCTTTTTACAGAGGGTATTTCTAGCTGTGAGCCTTTTTCTTGCCAACCATAGGGGACACAAGGCTCTTGGCTAAAACCAGATTCATCAAAGTAAAACAGATTGACAAGCCCTTTATCCTCAGCATTTTGAGCCTCTTTCAAGGCAGACTGGCAACACCTGAACTGCTCCTCGTTGCGCTTATGACTGCAAGCCTTACGAAACCGCTTATAAACAAGTCCCAGCTTTTTTTAAAAGTCTCGACAAAGTTTGTTTTGAGGCAGTCTTCCCGGTTTCCTCTGCAATCTTTGTTTGAACATAAGCCAGCCTGCGAGGTTCCTCGGAGACAATCTCTCTAATGCGTTGTGCTTCCTGGTCAGTATAGATAGGTGGTTTACCACCCTCATGTTTTTTGTACAGACCGCGAAGGCCATAATCATCCCAGGCATCAATCCAGTCAGATACTGTCTGATATCGAACTTCAAATATTGCAGCAATCTCGCTCATAGAATAACCACGTATACTGAGTAAAACAGCATGAGCCCTTTCCCTTAGGTAAGGATATGGCCCGTGCCGGAGAGCTTCTCTCAATGTTTTTATGACTGCGACATCGGTTACTGGATCAACAGTTTTCATCGTGACAACAGCGAGATTAATGGTGTTTGGCAATGAGTATAACCAAATTGGAATGGAGATGTTTTTTATAAATACGGACGTACAGTTATTTTTATCTGTTAGCAGTTGCGTGACTACTTATGGTTTATCTGCAGCTGTAATCACTAACGATTTGCAAAAGGCAATGGAAATGTCTGAGCTGCTGGAAGCAGGTATGGTGCATATTAATGGGCCAACAATACGAGATGAAGGTATTATTCCTTTTGGTGGTGTAAAAAGCAGCGGGCTTGGTCGTGAAGGGGGACGCTTTGCTATAGATGAATTAACAGAGTTGAAATGGGTAACTGTTCAGGGTGGACAACAGAAGTTTCCGCCCTCTTTTTGAGAGTCATATATTATTAGTTTTATTGCGATACAGCCGGTAATGTTGAGGTTTCTTGAGCCTGATATCAGATGTCAAAGGGCTCATTGATAGAAATTAGATGGTTGATTGTTAGCTTTTTACAGTTTTATTTTTGCAATGAATCTATCGTTGAACTACTTTTCTATTTTTAGCGCTCTTTTTTAAGGGCGCTGGCTTTATATAGTCTAATAGATAAGGTTTTTGCATATGATTTACGCCCAACCAGGTAGTGAAAATGCACTTATTACATTCAAGACCCGTTATGAGAATTTTATTGGTGGTGAATGGGTTCCTCCGGTCGAAGGGGAGTACTTTGAAAATATTACACCTGTAACAGGTAGTGTCATCTGCGAGATTCCTCGCTCCGGTGAAAAAGATATTAACCTTGCTTTGAGCGCCGCTGAAAAAGCCAAAGAGGTCTGGGGAAAGACACCTGTCGCAATGCGAGCCAATGTGTTGCTGAAAATAGCTGACCGTATTGAGAAAAATCTTGAGATGCTCGCTGTGGCTGAAAGTTGGGAAAATGGTAAAAGTGTTCGAGAAACACTCAATGCTGACTTACCGTTGTTAGTGGATCATTTTCGTTATTTTGCTGGTTGCATCAGAGCGCAAGAAGGGGCTACTGCAGAGCTGGATGAGCATACTGCAAGTTACCATTTTTATGAGCCTATAGGCATCGCGGGGCAGATTATCCCATGGAATTTTCCATTGCTAATGGCTGGATGGAAATTAGCACCAGCTCTTGCTGCCGGTTGTTGTGTCGTTCTCAAGCCTGCAGAACAAACGCCTGTGACCATTTTACTTTTAATGGAACTGATTGAGGACCTTCTACCAGCGGGAGTCGTCAATATTGTTAATGGTTACGGCGTTGAAGCGGGCAAGGCATTGGCCTCCTCTCAGCGAGTAGCAAAACTGGCATTTACAGGTTCCACTAAGATTGGGTTTGAAATTCTGAAAAATGCTGCGGCCCATATGATTCCATCAACAGTGGAGTTGGGTGGAAAGTCACCTAACATTTATTTTTCTGATGTCATTCAGCATGAAAATTCATACCTTGATAAAGCCATTGAAGGTATGTTGATGACCTTTTTTAATCAAGGTGAAGTGTGTACCTGTCCGTCAAGGGCATTAGTTCAGGAGTCAATATACGACGAGTTTATTGAAAAGGTTATAACCAAGGCAAAAATGATTAAACAAGGTAATCCGTTGGATACGGATACACAGATAGGCGCTCAGGTGTCAAAGGAGCAGTTTGATAAAATCCTGAGCTATATGGAAATTGGCCAACGCGAAGGAGCCAGTGTTTTATTAGGCGGAAAGGCTGCCAGCATATCACCCGACTTGGCTGAGGGTTTTTATATTCAGCCAACCATTTTGGCAGGAGATAACCAAATGCGGGTCTTTCAGGAGGAAATATTTGGCCCAACATTAGGCGTTACCCGTTTTTCTTCAGAGTCAGATGCACTCAGTATTGCCAATGATACACGCTATGGGCTTGGTGCAGGTGTCTGGACCCGTGATATTAACCTTGCCTATCGCATGGGGCGTGGTATTCAAGCAGGCCGTATCTGGGTGAACTGTTATCATGCCTATCCTGCCCATGCTGCTTTTGGAGGGTATAAAGAGTCAGGCATTGGCCGCGAAACACATAAAATGACCTTGAATCATTATCAAAATATCAAAAATGTATTGATTAGTTATGATTCATCCCCTCTTGGTTTGTATTAATGCTTTTATGAAAACTGATTATAAAGTTTGAATCATTATTTAAACTTCTCTGCAGAGGATAGTTATGGGGATATGGAATTGCTATGCTGCTGTCGCTCTGCTCTTTTATGATTCTTGATTCAAATACTGGAAAGCATGATTCTATGTGATCAGCTATATCTTGAATCCCGGTGATTCTGGTCTACCTTTCATATTTTAATTTAAAGCCAGTAATCTTCAGGTATAACAAAAATATGAGATGTAGTCTGATAATAGTTTTGAGGTGTTTATTTGCAGTTTTTTTGTTTTTTTTGATTCTGGTACCTAAGGATACCATGGCTTGCGATACCAGCCAGCTTGTCAGTGATCTAAGAAGGCAAATTGATGCTTTGGAATATCAGTTAAGCCCAGAAAAGGGGCAGTTGGTTAATGGCAAGTGGGAGACTAAGCCGGTTACGGATACCTTTTATGGTAATAAGGGAACGGCAATTCAGGATACACAGATACGCAACTGGATAACGGTTGATGGGCGTGCTGGTCCATCAGGCAATTCAGGTTTTAAGGCAGAGCGTGGCCGTTATCATCTATATGCGTCATTGGGATGTCCTTATGCACATAGAGCACTGCTTTTTCGTAAATTGAAAGGGCTTGAAGAGATTATCAGTGTCTCTTATGTACATACCGATATGTTTAGTGATGGCTGGGAGTTTAAGGAACCTGATCCTAGTTTAGCGATACCAAATGATACACGAGATCCAATCAATGGTTATCGTTTCTTAAGGCAGGTGTATACAGCATCAGATCCCAATTTTACTGGTAGGGTTACTGTCCCTGTTTTATGGGATAAAAAAACAAATAAGATTGTTAATAACGAATCCAGTGAAATTATCCGAATGTTTAATTCGGCTTTCGATCAGGGCAATTGCATCAATCTGACGACCTGAGAGAGACTGCTCTGTAAATTACCAGAGTAGTCAATTTGCATGGAAGCCGTACAGTATCAACCTTTGTCGCAGTTTTTGGCTAAAGTACCTGATCCCCGTCGGCCAGGTATGTGTGACCATAACCTGCTTGATATTCTTATTATTGCCGTATGTGCTGTTATATGTGGAGCTGATGAGTGGCAAGACATTGAGGACTTTGGTCGCTGTAAAGAAGACTGGTTCAAAACATTTCTAGAGCTACCCGCCGGCATACCCTCTAAATACACCTTTCGCAGGGTCTTCTGCTTGCTTGACCCCGTAGCTTTTGAAACCTGTTTTACTGGCTGGATCAAGCAAACACTGACTGAAATATCAGGCAGCCAACACCTTGCGATTGATGGAAAGGTCATTAAGGGCTCCAGAGCAAAAGGCAAAAAACCAGTGCTTCTAGTCAGTGCCTGGAGTGTTAAGCTTGGCTTGGTGCTTGGGCAAGAGCGTGTCGACCAAAAGTCCAATGAAATTACAGCAATACCTAAACTGCTCAAAGCTCTGGAGCTGAAAGGCTGCCTTGTCACACTGGATGCTATGGGCTGCCAGAAGAAAGTAGCAAAGCAGTGCGTTGAACAGGGTGCAGATTACATTCTTGCAGTCAAAGGCAATCAGAAAAAGCTCTATAAAGGCATAGAGGCTTTGTTTACCGCAGCAGAACACCAGCCAGAGCTGCATGATTATATGCAGTCTCGTGAAAAAGGCCACGGTCGTGTAGAAACCCGCTGTTGTTGGGTGATAAGCGATCTTTCTAACTTGGAAACGGCAAAAGACTGGCCGGGACTAAAGCAAGTAGCTGTCGTACAAAGTGACAGGCAAATCAATGGTAAAGTAACTACTGCGCTGCGTTTTTATATCATGAGCCGTTCAATGGCAGCGAAGGATATGCTGGAAATCAGTCGAAACCACTGGTCTGTGGAGAATAATCTACACTGGGTGCTTGATGTTGCATTTTCAGAGGATGCTTGTCAGATCAAAACAGGCAATGGGGCAGAGAACTTCTCTATCCTGAGGCGGATAGCACTGAACGCTATCAAGGCCAACAAGGGCGATCGCAGTATCAAGAGCCACAGAAAACTAGCAGGTTGGGATCATAAACACCTAACAAAGTTACTTTGCTCTATCGTTTTGGATTGATGCAATTGCCCTGGGCTTTCGATATGATCACAGGTAATCGTGATGATTATTACCCTATAAAATTACGTGGCAGAATTGATGAAATTAATGATGAGATCTTGAGCAATATTAATCGAGGGGTATACCGTTGTGGGTTTACTCGGGACCAGAAAGCCTATGATGAAGCATTTACTAGGCTATTTAGCACACTGGATAAGCTGGAAAAACAGTTGGGTGAGCACCGCTATCTGGCAGGTAGTCAGTTAACAGAAGCGGATTGGCGGCTATTTACAAGCTTGATCAGATTCGATGCAGTTTACTATGTTCACTTTAAAACTAATCGCAATCGAATTGAAGATTTCCGCAACCTTTCAGCATATCTGAGAGACCTTTATCAAATACCCGGGGTTGCTGAGACTATTAATTTTGACCATATCAAACGGCATTACTATGTTAGCCACAAATTTATAAACCCTTCAGGTATTATTCCTAAAGGTCCTGCTATTGATTTAATGAGACCCCATGGGAGAGATAAGAAATTGTGAGAATTATGGATTTATAGAAAATTAAGAAATATCAATAATAGTCTGATAGGTGGTATCAGCTCTATAGTATTTGAATTATTTTAATATTACTTGACGTCATACTGGCTCCTAACTAACTTCAGTAGAGGCTGAAGAAGGTTATCCGTTGTGTGTGATGTTACTGATCTTTCAGAGTGGAAAAAGAAAAAAGCCGGTCACGTTAGGGAAACCCCAACACTTGACCCTTTGCTGGATATTGCTATTGCCGTGAGTAACCAAGGCAAGGTTTTAAAGGAAATAATGGGAAAGGATCGAACCATTGTGGATTGTCTCAAAGCTATGGCGCAATGCCAAAACCGTACTGTAGAGCAACAGGAACGAATGCTTAATACAATAGAGAGTATGATCTTGCGAATAGAAGCAATAGAAAAGAAACAGCAGGAAATCATGCGTTTGGGGTTGGCAAGTGATGGTGCTCTGAATAAAACACCAAACCGTGATCATGATGTGAACTGACTGTTCTATTAGTTTAACTTGAATGCCTTTATTTTTAACTGGGTGATTTTTCTTTACTCCTAATATCAGTGTTGTCAATATTTATTTCTCATTTCTCTCTTGTCAAAGGTAAACTTGACTTTGATTCCTGTTACTCATGCTTTTTTCCAATTCAAATATACCTTATGTGATTTCTAGTATTTTATGAGATCTCTTAATCAGTGCATTAGTTCTATAAGGGGGATTTGTTTGGGTTGATTTTTGAGCGGAGCTTTTGAACGGGTTTTTTGAGCGGGTTTTTTGAGAGGGTTTTTGGAGCGGGTTTTTTGAGCGGGTTTTTTGAGCGGGTTTTTTGAGCGGGTTTTTTGAGCGGGTTTTTTGAGCGGGTTTTTTGAGAGGGTTTTTTGAGAGGGTTTTTTGAGAGGGTTTTTTGAGAGGGTTTTTTGAGAGGGTTTTTTGAGCGGGTTTTTTGAGAGGGTTTTTTGAGCGGGTTTTTTGAGAGGGTTTTTTGAGAGGGTTTTTTGAGAGGGTTTTTTGAGAGGGTTTTTTGAGAGGGTTTTTTGAGAGGGTTTTTTGAGAGGGTTTTTTGAGAGGTTTTTTGAGAGGTTTTTTTGAGAGGATAATTTGGGGTTTATTTCAAAAGTAAATCAGTAATAGAGATAATCAGGCTGTGATTAAAATAATAAGCAATTGATTTAATGTCGGTCTTTCTGATTTATATAGTCACTGCTAGAAAATAGGGATATTGTTCTAATTAGATTAATCAGTATCTGGAAGATATAAAAATAACCATGGAGTGAGCCTATGAGCACTGAAATTTTTGGTAATCTAGCCAGTGCGGGAAAACGAAATCACAGCTGGTTTGAGGATTATATTTTACTTGCTGGACAATTAGTTGCTGGAATGTTGGCTTATGATCAGTTGCCTTCCAGGGAACATAGCCCGGGAATTCCTGAATCTGCTACAAGTATTGCATCATTCTTTCGTTATCTCTCAGATCATTGTTCGGAATCCAGATGCAAAGCCTTTATTTTCAATAAAAACAGGGTGTCTGAAATTCCTGAAGATGAATTGAATAAGTTGGTCACCACCCTATCCAGGGCACATAATCAGAAATTGCTGAAATATCAGGATATTGCCGAGACCTTATTAGAGCTTCTTGCTGGCAGTAAACATCATCCTGTTTGTATACCAGAAGAGCTTTCTGAATTGATGCTTAAGCTGACAGGGAGCGAAGGCGACAGTATCTATTGCCCATTTAGTCACTCGTTTACACAGGGGGGTAGCCCAAAGAGCACTTGAGTTCTAGTTAGTTTGTGCCATATACCTTGCATAATGCAAAGGTGCTTGAGCAATGGCAGATTATGTTACTCTTATCGACAGATTTGACCTATTGGAAGATTCTCGGGATCAGTATCATGTCGTTTACCCTCTCCCTGAAGTCTTGTTCGTCGTTTATGCCAGTATTTTAAGCAACTATACCGCCTGGGAAGATATGGCGTCATTTGCTATTAACAACCAGGACTGGTTCCGGCAGTTTTTTCCTTACCAGTTTGGATTTCCTTCTCAGTACACACTACAGAAAGTTTGTTCATTAATTGACTCAAAAGCCTTTATTCAAATTTTTGTGGACTGGATGAACGATGTCATAACCAGTATTACCTTCAAGCAGATGGGGCCTTTCCCCGAAGAAAATGATCATGTTGTTGCCATTGATGGCAAGGCGCTGAAAGGCTCCCGCCCAGCAAAGGGTAAAAAACTGGTTCATATAGTCAGTGCTTACAGCTCTGAACAGAAGTTGGTTCTTGGCTTTGAGCCCGTAGATAAAAAATCAAATGAAATCACAGCCATTCCCAAAGTGCTTGAAATGTTGAATCTTGAAGGCGCTTTAATAACCAGTGATGCCATGGGCTGTCAACGTGATATATGCAAGGCTATTGTCGATAAAGGCGCCGATTACTTGCTCTCTGTTAAAGATAATCAGCCAACCCTCCATGAGAATATTGAATCTGTTTTTACTGAGCATATTGAGAATACAGCTTCTGACGACTGTGATGATCCACATTTTGCTGAGACTCGGGAAAAAAAATAGAGATCGTTATGAGCACAGGCGTTGCTGGGTTCTCGATACCGATCTTAAACGTGTAGACCCAGAAGGAGTCTGGCCTGAATTGAAGCAGTGTGCTGTCATTCAACGTGACAGGCTCCAGGGAACCAAACAAACAACAGAAATCCACTGTTTCATCAGCAGCCGGACTCTGTCAGCCAGTCATTTAATGGCTTCTGTTCGCCATCATTGGAGTATAGAAAATGGCCAGCACAGAACACTGGATGTCAGTTTTAGGGAAGACGCCAGCAAAATCCACGAACGGACAACAGCTAAGAATGTGGCGACAATCAGGAGAAGCTGTTTTAACGTCCATAAGATCAACAATCAGTACCCGGACAAGAGCATGACACGGAAGCTCAACTTGGCAGGAATGGATCAAAGTTACCGGACAGGGCTGGTTCTTGAGAGATTTTGAACAAATGTACTTATCAAGCTACCGCCCTGGAGCAGGTAGGCTTGGAAGATTGTCTTAATCAATTAATGTCAATCTGGAATCATGTGAAAAAAGTATCCAGCCCCCAGGCTAAGGCTGCTACTACATGAGAGCCTTGAAACTATTAGAAAAAAAGTTAAAGGTCCAGAAACAAATTTATAAAAAATCTCTTCAGAAAGCAATCAAAGCTTCAATACAATTAGAAAACCATCAGAAGCAGCTGAATTATCTCCAGCAGATAAAGAATGATTATATCCCGGCTGAGGGTAAGACTTTTAACCGTTTGGCTTTGTTAAGTCGCCAAAATTTTGTTGAACACCTACAGCAAATGCTGCTGTACCAGATTCAGCAGGTGAATCAGGATAAAAAGCAGTGTGAGCTATGTAACCGGAGAGCACTTGAAGAAAAGAAAAAGTTGGATATTTTAGATACACGGATTGATGAACATAAAATGATTCATAAAATAAATGTTGAGCGAAAAGAACAGGCTTTAATTGAAGATTTGATAAATGGTCGTTTGACATCTAATAGATGATTTATAAAAAACACTTAGAATACTTTAATCTCTGAGGGTTTAATTCCCCGCAGCTTGCTGCGCACTACTCAGAGCTGACTTGATACCCCGGAGCTTGCTCCTGGCTAGTTCATTTAAGATGTTCTAAATATGACAGATTGAGTTTTCATATAAAAAATAATCTATATTCTTTTTTTTTATAATTACCGCACGTTTGTCTGTTCGATTAACATTTTAGAGGATTTGCAACGAAAGGATCTTGTTGTTTGCTATGAAACGCCAGAGTCCTACTCTAGTTCTTCTATTCTTAACAACATTTTGTGATAAGTAGCAGTGCAAATAAATTGTCTTAATGATGCTCGTAACTGATTGAAATTAAAGGGATGAATGTTTCGATAAAGGGCTTTTGTTTATATTTATTAATTTTTTTCAATAATAAATTGTTGGATAGATCAATTTTTTGCGATATTAATTGATTTGTAAGTGGTTTATCCAGATTTTATTGCTGGAAGAAACTAAAGCTATCAACTATGGTTAAAATATTAGCGGGGTTTTCTAAATGGCTTTTTAGATGGCTGTTTGTATTGATGTACCTTATAGATCTATAAGAGTTTTTAATGTGCTTAGGCTGTCAGGCTATTTGACATAGAGTTTCATTATAACTTTTTCGATTCTCTAATATGCAGTGGTGACGATGGAAAGAGTTTTCCCTCTCATGAGGTTTTTTTTGGGGGGTTCATAATAAATTACAAACAAGTGGTTTTATTTGATTGGCTGGTGAGTTGTTAAGTATAAATAAAAAACATTAGGAAATATTATGAAAGGGATTTTTTTTATAAATAATAATATCTTATCAAGATGTATTATTGTTTACGCATCTCTTTTTTATTGTGAGATCTCTTTCGCTGCGACACCTGAAGATATTCGTTGGTATCAGAATAGATTGACTAATACTCAAAATAATATTGAAAATCAGACGAAAGAAGATATTGAAAGTGGGATTGATAGTGGTAAGAAAAAAAGTGATTCTTTACTGAAGAAAAAGGTTGAGGTTAAAGAAAAGCCAGAAAGAAAAGCGGGAGTTGATGAGGGCTGTATAAATATTAAATCTATCGAATTTGATGGTGGGGGGATGATTCCAGAAAGTGTAAAAGAAGATGTTAATATAAAGTATCTTGATAAATGTTTGACAGCGCA
This sequence comes from Endozoicomonadaceae bacterium, assembly GCA_965224475.1. Classification (GTDB taxonomy): domain Bacteria; phylum Pseudomonadota; class Gammaproteobacteria; order Pseudomonadales; family Endozoicomonadaceae; genus Endonucleibacter. The sequence continues at coordinate 164,591 of CBDCZK010000021.1, forward strand.
TGATATAGAATCAATTATGTCAAGGATAGTCAATTGGTATATTGAAAAAGGGTTTTCTACAACAAGAGTATATTTAGAGGCTCAAGATTTAACTGCAGGAGTTCTTAAACTTAAAGTCCAAGAAGGGATTGTTTCAGATATCATTTTGGATGATGGAGGTAAGGATAGTATCTATTTACCGACACTTTTTCCTTTTATGAAAGGGAAAATGTTGGATCTGACAAAAATAGAACAAGGCCTCGATCAGGCCAATAAACAACGATCTAATAAAACAACAATGGAAATAGTGCCAGGTGAGAAAGCTGGCGATAGTATTATTGTAGTGAAAAATGAACCTGGGTTTCCATTGCATTTAAATTTGTCGCTTGATAATCATGGGTCAAAATCAACAGGGCAAATTCAGGGAGCTGCAACACTAACAATAGATAATTTGATAGGTATTAATGATGTTCTAACATTTACCCACCGTCAATCTATTTCAGATTTACATGTTAATTCTCCCGGTAAGTCTGTCAGTGATTCTTTGGCGTTATTAATTCCAATCGGTTTTTTTACACACACATTGAGTTACTCAAGATCAACATATGAAAGCACTTTATACACCCCGTCTGGGAATGTACTTATAAGTTCAGGTGTTACTGATAGTGTAAATGCAAATATAGATAGAGTGATGTTTAGAAATGCTGATACGATTGTAAACTCGTATTTAAAAATATCTCATAATAGCGGAAAAAATTATTTAGACAAAACTCTTCTTGAGGTGAGTAGTAAAGATAAAACAGGCATTGCTATTGGTAGCTCAGTTAGCAGCAGGCTTTTTAATAACCCAGTTTCATTTACTTTGGAATATTCTCAGGGATTAGCTCTTTTTGGGGCAGAAGGCAACGTAGATAATGCACCAGAGTATTTTCCAGTTAACTTATTTCGTAAAGTTAAGGGCGATTTGTCATATACGATGCCACTTTCTTTTATAACAGATAATTTAATGTTGACTAGTAGAGTTCATGGTCAATATGCATTTAATAACCAGCCGTCCTCTGAAAGGTTATCTATTGGTTCTAAATTTACCGTCCGTGGATACTTGGATAATTCTTTATCAGGTGATAATGGTGGTTATATTAGCAATGAACTGTTATGGGTTAATCCATTTAATGCTTCTTCACAAAATATAACAACAAGGTTGAACGCTGCATATGACATTGGATGGGTTGAGAATAGATATGATTTTGGCAATGGTTTTGATGGGCGTTTGTCTGGTGGATCTTTAGGTTTAACCGTTTCATGGAAAAAAATAGCAGCCACTCTAGCTTATGATTTTTCAATAAAAAAACCAAAATTTATACCACGGGAAAGTGGGCAGGTTTGGTGGAGATTGAATGTTGATATTTAAGGAGTAAGTATCATTATGCTTATAGTTGTAAGGCAATGGACTGCAAAAATAATAATATATGTATTTGTAATTACGCAACAAGCTGGACTTGTCTATGGTGCCACTGTTTCAGCTGAACCGACCACAACAAATGTTTACCAAAGCAGCAATGGTATAGAAGTAGTAAATATAACCACTGCAAACTCTAGCGGGTTGTCTCATAATAAATTTCTTGATTATGATGTTAAAAGTACAGGCCAAGTGTTAAATAATACAACAGCCTCTGGATTAGTGCACTCTTCCCAATTAGCTGGTTCTGTACCGGCAAATCAATACTCTACCAGACAAGCCGATATTATTTTAAATGAGGTCATTACTTCTAATACAAGTGATTTGCTCGGATATACAGAAGTTGTAGGAAGAAAAGCAGATGTAATTGTAGCAAACCCGAATGGAATTACCTGTAATGGTTGTGGATTTATCAACACAAATCAAGTTAGCTTAACCACAGGTAACCCATTGATAGATGGCACAGGTAACCTTAATGGTTTTGATGTGAGAAAGGGAACTGTTCGAATTGGAAGGAATGGTGCGGATTTAACTAAGCAGGAAAAATTTAATATTGTTGCCAGGAAAATAGTTGTTGATGGCAAAATAACGATGGATCTACCTAATGGTGGAGGATCCAATGGAGTACTCCAGTTGGTATCAGGTGTTAATCAATGGGATTATAAAACTGGAGACGTCGTAGAGGGTAGTGGTGATTCAAGCAAACCTGAATACGGGATAGATTCTACTGCATTTGGGGGGATGTATGCAGGGAAAATCACTTTTAAAGCAACAGAAAACGGTGTTGGTGTCAGAATGTTGTCTGAGGCTGCATCAAGTGCTGATGATTTTTTAATTACAGCTGACGGTAATATAGAAATAAAATCCAATCTGAGCAGTGCTAAAGATATACGCATGATTGCCAGCAATAGTGCTGATGAAGTAACTATTACTGGTGAAGAGGCTAGGATTGCAGCAGCAAATAATATTGTAATAGACGCTAAAGATAGTAATCTAACGTTAAATGAAGCCACTGTTTATGCTGAAGGCAGTGTTGATATTAAAGCAAATAAGTTAACAGACTTAAATGCTAGCCAAAAGCAAAGAGTTGCTAATAGTGGATCGATAAAAATAAATGCCGCTGATGATCTGACTACTACTAATTCCGTTTGGAAGGCTCAGAGTGGGGAATTGAACTTTAAAAGTAATAGTGATTTAAATGCAGATGATATAAAGATAGACGCTGATTCAGTAACTATTGTCTCTGATATTGGTGATGTAAATATTTCCAAGTTTAATATAGAGTCTGAGAGAGATGTCACTTTAAAAAGTTTGTCTAAAAGTATTAATTTATTATCTGCCCCGAGCGCTGGACAAAATGATTTTTTTGTGAAAAGCATTAGGGGTGATATTAATATAGAAGCTAATAATAACTTGGTTAATTATGGGTTGATTAATGCTGAAGACGGTTTTTTTAACATAAAATCTGCTGTTTTAAATAACTATAATAAGATTCAGTCAAAAAAAGCTATGTTGATTGATGTTGGTAGTGTTGATAATGATGCAGAAATATCTTCCTTTTCTGATTTGACGTTGGTTGGTAATAATGCAGTTCTTGATGGAAAAGTTGAAGCTTCAGGAAATGTCAATGTTAATTTAACGGATGCCTTAAGTCTGAATAATATATTAAGTTCAAAACAGAATATGAGTGTTACTACCAGTACTGGTGGGTTGACAATAAGTCAAGGGAGTGAATTAAAGTCAGATGGAATGATCACACTATCTAATAATGAGATTCAGAATGCAGGTTTAATATACTCTGGAGGCAATGCTCAAATAACTGTAGCAAATACACTAGATCACTCAGGCAATATCCAGTCAATGGGTACAATGTTAATTAATTCTAATACGATTAGTAACAGTAGTGGCTCAAAAATATTTTCCCAATCAGATTTGAATTTGGTTGGTAATAGTGCGAATCTGGCTGGGCAAGTTGAATCTTTAGGGGATATCGATATTGGACTAACTGGGGTGTTAGCTCTTAATGTATTGAAGTCAAATCAGAATGTTTCTACCCAAAGCAATGGATTAATAGTCAATTCAGCGGGTGAGTTATCAGCAGATGGGATGATCTCATTATTATCGAATGATAATATTCAGAATGCCGGTTTAATAAAATCTGGAGGCTCAGCCCAAATAACAGCGAATAACACGTTGAGTAATACCGGTAATATCCAGTCGACGGGGGCAATGTCAATTAATTCTAGTGCTTTGGATAATGATTCAGGGATATCCTCTTTGTCAGATTTGACGTTGGTTGGTGATAATGCAGCTTTTGATGGTGAGGTTGCAGCTTCAGGGAATGTCAATATTAATTTAACTGATGCTTTAAATCTGAATAATATATTAAGATCAAGTCAGAATATTACTGCTAATACTAATGGCTTGACAATAAACTCAGGTGCGGAATTGAAAGCGGATGGGACAATGACATTGTCTCATAATAATATTCAGAATACTGGTCTGATAAACTCGGTAGGTAATGCGCAAATAACTGTTAATAATACGTTAAATAATTATGGTAAAATACAGTCTGATAACTCAGTTAATATCAATGATGGTGCAGGCAATGTTGGTGTTGTTAATCTTTTTAGCAACTCTAATTTAATAGCCAATGGTGTAATTGTTGATGTATCTTCTTTAGATTTAAAAAGTAATTCGGTTATTGATTCCGATGGGAATCTTAATTTAAACGTATCCAGTCTGATTATTGATAATGCAAGCATAACAGGTAATGTGGTTGATATTGATGCCAGCTCTTTAGATTTTAGAAATAGTGCATCTATTAGCTCGGATTCAGATCTGAACCTGGATGTGCCAAATTTGACACTGCCTGTTAGTACATCAAAAATTATTGGAGCTATTTCAGGATCTGGAAATGTGGCAGTTAATGTTACAAATAATCTCCAAAATAATGGATTGATTTTTTCAAGAGATAACTTGAATGTACATGCTGGTAATTTGGTAAATACAAGTACAGCTGCTATTTCATCGCTAAACAATGTAACTGTAACGGGTAATGACTTATATAACCAGGGGCTTGTTTTCTCATCAGCAAATACGAATTTAAATTTTAGTAATTTAATTAATAATGATTCAAACGGTACAACCTCATTCGCAGGCAATATCTATTCAGATGGGAATGTGTCTATTATCAGTAATCAGTTAAGAAACCAAAGTGAGATTACCGCCATAGGCAATATAGCTATCAGTGCCTTAAATATTCAAAATATTAACCCGTTTTCAATGACTATAAATCAAACGGAGACCACTGTTAGCTCCTCAGCATCGGTAATTTCCAATAGTTGTAGTTTTAATTGGGGTTTAGCTTTGGAAGAGTGCTGGAGAACATCTGAACGGATAGATACAGTGCAAGTTAATCGAAGTTATGCATCAACACCATTATTTAACCCGATAATTACCGCGCAAAATGTAAATATAAATAATTTTAATAATGTAAATAATACGTTTGCTATTATTTCCGCAGTCAATAATTTGTCAATTTCAGGTAATGCTGGTGCTGTTTTTACAAATCAATCAGGTGATCTGGTAAACAACACCTATCAAGATCGATATAGAAAAACAGACTATTGGCGACAAACGGCTGGGGGGGTATTTTGTTGTTATAATGAAAGTTATCCTGATTATTCGTTCCATTCTAGAAGCCATATTGGTTCTCAAGCAGTTCCATACCCATCAGGGTTGTTTGCAAACACAATATCTGCATCAGGATTTTCTTTGGTTAACAAAGGATCACCAGCTGCACCACAAACAACAAGTTCAAGTAATCAAACTGGGGGGCCTGGGGCATCTAGGCAGCAGGCAGGTAGTAGTGGAATTAATCAGCTAAACGGTGGTGGGATTACTCTACCAGCGGGCATAACTTTTGATGACATTGCCCAACTAAGTCTACCAAGTATTAGTTCACTGCTACCTTCTAATCCTAATGGCTTATTTATTTTTTCTCCTAATCCTTCTTCAGGATATCTTGTAGAAACAAATCCGTTATATAGTGTTGGAAGTCAATCTATTTCAACAAAATATTTTGAAGATAGATACGGTTATAGTCCAGTAAAAACACTAAGGCGATTGGGGGATGCAAATTATGAGGCCTATTTAATTGAGAAGCAACTGACTCATTTAACAGGTTCCAACCTACTTTATTCGAATGTTAACAGACAAAATCAATTTCAGCAGCTCATGGAGCAGGGAGCAAGAGAGGCAGGAGCCCTTGGTTTTGAATACGGTAAAGAACCATCGGCTACTCAATTGGCGAATTTGACTGAAGATATTGTATGGGTGGTTTCAACCGTAGTAAATGGGGAAGTGGTATTAGCACCCAAGGTATTTCTATCAGATAAAACCAGAAGTTTAGTCAATGCTGGAGCCGTTATTTCAGCCAATACTATGGTTGCTGATTTGGATAGCGTTGAAAATAAGGGTGGTACTATTAAGGCTACTGAGAATTTAAATATAAAGACGAAAAACGATATTGTTAATACCAGTGGTACAATAACGGCTAAGAATTTAACCCTGAAGAGTACAGAAGGCAATATTGTCTCGAAAAGGTATATGGAGGACGGTGTAATAAATTCAGTGGCAGGAAAAGAGTCATCAATATCGGGTGATAATGTAACACTGGATGCTAAAAAAGATATTACTATACTAAGTTCTAAAGTAGAGGCAACCAATAATGCCAGCCTCACCTCAGGTGGTGATATTAATGTTGGTACACAGCAATTAGTCACTGTGACTGGATTTGAAAACAACAAAAGAACTGAAACGAAGAATTTGAAATCATCCATAGATGTTGGGAATAATTTATCAATGTCATCCGGGAATGATATTGTATTAGCTGGAACTGATGTCAATGTTGGAAACAATGCAGATATAAAAGCAGAAAACAATTTTAAAATTATTGATGTAGTGGATAAGGTTGAGACACATAGCACAGAGGAAAAGTCTGGATTTGGCGTTGGTGGCGGAATATGGGGAACAGAAAAAACGACGACATCAACCAAAGAGGGTAATAGCGTTGCATCTTCTATGAATATTGGTGGCAACCTTAAGGTTGATGCTGGTAATGAAATTACTGTTCGTGGTTCAGATATTTCAGCGGATGGAAATATTGCGTTAGAAGCTACCAAGGGCGTTTCTATTCTTGATGGGATTAATTATAAAGAATCTACTACATCTACTGAAACAACTACTATCGGTAAATTATCATCCAGTGGGCTTTCACTTTCAGAAACAGAGAAAAGTAATCAATACAGCGCTTCCACTCGAAGTCAAGGCAGTAGCATTACAGCAGGAAAAAACCTGGATATAACATCAGATGGTGACATCACCTTAGTTGGCTCTAATGTCAGCGCAGGTGACGATTTAAACCTCAAGGGAGATGATGTAAAAATTCTTGCAGGTCGAAACACCGATTATTCAAAAACAACTGTTGAGACTACAAGAATTGGAGTGAATTTTTCAAATGAGAGCTCAACGGCTGACGATGGAAGCACAAATACCGATTTCAAAGTAGATTTCATGAATGTAGATCTTAATTCTACAGAAAAGTCGAAGGTTGCTCACACAGGTAGCCAGTTAAAAGGTTCCAATATAAATATTGTTGCAAACAGTGATATAGCATTACAAGCAGCAGATATTAAAGCGTCTAATGATGTTAGCCTGGATGCCGGAGGTGATATTTATTCACTGGCTGCTGAAGATACTTCCACGGAAACAAGTTCTTCAGCAAGTAGTCCTGCAGCTGGTTTAGGTGGTAGCCTCAGTGCGAGTTCAAAAACTACAACAGAAAAATCCACTTATAGTAAAAGCACCGGCGTTGCAACGACGATAACAGCTGGCGGAGATATCACACGTAAGGCTGAAGGGGCTATTGTCGACCAGGGAACACAGCTCAGTGCAGGCGGTGATATTAACACTACAGCTACATCATACACAGAGCTGGCATTATATGACTCTGAATCAACCTCATCCAGTAAAACAGATTCAGAGATCAAAGTAGGTGCTTCCTTTTCACAGTCTGCGACTGGTGCATCGGCTAGCCTTGGTGCAGGGGTTAACGTTGATGTAACAAACTTGAGTAAATTATCAAAAACTGCCAAAACTGCATCATACAAATCAGGTGGAAACATTAATTTTAATATAAAAGAGGATGCCAATTTCCTGGGCACTGACATGGATAGTGCTGGTGATATTAACATTGATGCAGGAACACTGACTTACTCAGAAGCCAGAGATATCCATCAAGAATCATCTACATCTACTAATTTTAACTCAACGACTTCCGTCGGTGTGGGAGTTGGTTCAAGCGCTGGTGACAGTCATATTGCCAGTAATACTTCAACATCTAAGGAGAATTTATCTAAATCAACAGCCAAAACCGGTTTTATGGGGGCTGGTGGAAATATTAATATTAATACCAAAGGGGACGCTAAATTTGTAGGAACTGAATTAAGTGCTGCGGATGATGTTAATATTGACTCCGGTGGTGATGTCTCATTTGAATCAGCTAAAGATGAATACAGTTATACATCATCTACAACAAATACATCAGCCGGATTAGAACTTTCCAAAGATAAGTTTGCAGCAGGGGCTTCAAATAAAGTTGGTAATGTTGATGAATCTTCATTGAAAAATAATGTTGCAACTATTAACTCTTCTAACATCAATATAACGTCTAAAGGTGATTCCAAGTTTGTAGGTACTGAACTGAATGCTCAAAAAGACGTTAACATCGACTCTGCTGGCGATGTGACATTTGAAGCAGCTAAAGATGAATACAGCCGCTCTTCTTCTGAAACAGAAAGTAAGTTCGGGTTTGAAATTACTAAAGATAAGTTTTCAGTGGATGTGTCTCCAAATGGGGAAGATGGCCTTGATAAATATACATTAACAAATAAAGGGGCAAATATTTCATCTGCAGCTGGAAACATAAATATAAAGTCGGGTAGAGATCTCACCTTAGAAGGAGCAAATGTCACCGCCAGTAGTAGTGAAAAAGGTGCCGGTACTATATCGTTGGATGCAAAAAATGATATTAAAATACTGGATGCTGTGGACATAACAGATACTAAAAAGAGAGATAGCCATTCCGGCTTTGGCGTGGGTGGGGGTATATGGGGATCAAAAACAACTGATAAAAAAACTAAAGAAGGTAAAAGTGTTGGATCAGCAATTACTGCTGGTAACAATATTGAGATAAATTCTGGTAATGAAATTACTGTCCGCGGTTCTGATATCGCAGCAAGAGGTAATATTGATTTAGATGCCACTAACGGTCTTACCATTCTCGACGGGATAAATTACAAAACAGAGAAAACAACAACCGAAACAGTCGCTTTTGGTAAAATAATCGGGCCAAAGTCTGATGCCAATGCCAGTGCAAATGCTGATGCAGATGCCAGCTCAAATCTTAATAATACTGGGCATGAAGCAAGTGCCTCTGCTGGAGCTAATGCATCTGCATCTGCATCGGTAGGCATTGCAGCAATGCAGGTGCAGACTGAAAATGAATTTAAATTCTCTGGTCGAAGTAAGGCTAGTAATATCAGGGCTGGTAACAACCTGAATTTAACATCAGGTGGTGATGTCACAATGGTCGGTGCTAATGTTGGTGCTGGAAATGATATCAATATTAAAGGTGATGAGGTCAATATCCTTGCTGGCAGGAATGTGGATTATGCTAAAAAGACGGTTAAAACCGGTACAGTCGGCTTAATGTTTGAAACGAACAACAGTGCTGGTGCGAATGCGCAAGCTGATGCAAATCAGGATGTTAGTTCAGTCTCTGCAAGTGCTTCTGCAAATGCAAACGCAAAATCAGATCTTACTGTTGATTTGATGAAGGTAGAGCTTCAATCTAAAGAAAAAACCAAGGTTTCTCACACTGGTAGTCAACTTAAAGCCTCCAATATCAATATTGCTTCAAACAATGATCTCACCTTACAGGCTGCAAATATTGAGGCATCAAACGATGTTAGTCTGGATGCTGGTGGCGATCTTTATGAGTTGGCAGCTGAAGATACCTATACGGAAACCAGTTCTTCGACAACTACCTCCATGGGATTATATGCCTCGGTAGATGGTGATGCGTCAGCTTCAGCAGAAGCGGGCGTTAGTGCTATTGGTGGAGGAGCCTCTGTGGATGCCCAGACTGGCACAAGTCATAGCGTTGGTGTCAGACAAAAAACAACCGTTGAGAAAAAAACTTACAATAAAAGTACCGGGGTCGCATCAATGATTAAAGCCGGCGGGGATATTAACCGTAAGGCTGAAGGCGCTATTGTTGTTCAAGGAACCGAGTTGGATGCAGGGGGGGATATTAACACCACAGGTCAATCCTACACAGAGTTAGCATTGTATGACTCTGAATCAACCACATACAGTAAAGTAAATAATGAGAATAGAGTTGGTGCTTCTCTTGAGGCGTATGCATCGGCAGATGCTGCCGCGGGTACCACCGGTGCGATGGGTGGCGCAGCGGCAGGAGCTTCAGTAGGTGCTAAAAATCAGGTTAAGGTTGATGTTGAAAATTCGAGTAAGTTATCAAAAACAGCCAAAACAGCATCTTACAATTCAGATGGCAATATTAATTTTAATATAAAAGAGGATGCAACCTTCTTAGGCACTGAAATGGATAGTGCTGGGGATATTAATATTGATGCAGGAACGCTAAGCTATCTAGAGGCTAGGGATATAAAACAAGAATCATCTAGTTCCGTTAACGTGGACTCAATCAATACTGTTGGTGTTGGTGTTGGTGCAACTCTTGTTGATGTTGAAGTTGCCAGTGATACTTCGGCTGCGACATCTAACAGTAATTTATATGAATCAACAGCCAAAACCGGTTTTATGGGAGCTGGTGGCAATATCAATATTAAGACCAAAGGTGATGCTACCTTTGTCGGTACCGAGTTAGATGCCGGAAATGATATTGGTATTGATTCCGGTGGTGATGTTTCCTTCAAGTCAGCCAAAGATATTCGAACTTACTCTTCGCTGGATACCAATACATCGTTGAATGTTCAGGCTTCAGCAGACTACGGTTCAGTTGGTGTATCAAATCAATTGGATATGACTGACGAGTATTCATTGACAAATAATGTTGCCAATATTAGTTCTGGAGGAGGAAATATTAGTATCAAATCTGCTAATGATATTAATTTGGAGGGGACGAATATAAGTGCTGACAGTAATGATCCTGATGCAGGTTTCATAACGCTGGATGCAAAAAATAGCATTAATATGCTTGAAGCTAAGGATGTTGAAAAAAGTCGATCTCTTTCAACATCAGTAGATGCTGAGGTTGCTTATGGAACCACTTCTGGCTTCAGGGTAGGTTTTAAAATGGAGTATGATGACTCTGAACAGCAGACAGGTAAGGCTTCAAATATTTCCGGTAAAAGTATTGTGCTCAATGCTGATACGATAAGAAATCAGGAAGCAGAGCTACAGGCTGATAATGTTGAGAAGAATGCAAATAATATTGTTGATTTAAAGAAAACGGATATTAAGAAAGCGACCAGTTTTGGCCTGCTCACTGGTCCTGTATCATCAGAAGGGAAATGGAAAAAGAAAAAGAAAGATAAAAGCAGCAGTTCATCCTCTCGACGTAATACCCGCGATAGAGGTAAAACTTCTAATAAAGCTGACCCCTATGCGGTTAAATATGTTCCTGGGGAAAAAGCCAAGGTAGCAGTTAAAAAAGAGGTTGTACCTGGCAAAGAGGCTCAATATGAAACAACACCTGCAAAAGAGGCAGTATACAAAGAGGAAACGGTCACTGTAGCGGCAAAAGAGGCAGTATATAAAGAGGAAACGGTCACTACACCTGCAAAAGAGGCAGTATATGAAGATGTAACAGTCACTACCCCGGCAAAAGAAGCAGTATACAAAGAGGAAACAGTCACTACACCTGCAAAAGAGGCAGTATACAAAGAGGAAACGGTTACTGTAGCTGCAAAAGAGGCAGTATATGAAGATGTAACAGTCACTACCCCGGCAAAAGAGGCAGTATACGAAGATGTAACGGTCACTACCCCCGCAAAAGAGGCAGTATACAAAGAGGAAACGGTTACTGTAGCTGCAAAAGAGGCAGTATACAAAGAGGAAACAGTCACTACACCTGCAAAAGAGATCACGGTTAAAGAATTCGATTTTGGTGTTCCTAAAATTGAAGAAAAGATATCCAAGCCTGCCTTTGGTGGAGGTGGTTATGTGACGTCTAATGCAGCTGGACAAAAAACGGGTGTCAGGAAGGACCAAGGTGATGTTCGTTTGCGTAATGAACAGCAAAAAGCTATGAATGAAGTTACTAAAAGAATTGACCCTAAAAAATTAACTAAAGCTGAAAAAGCTGAGTTAACTAGGCTTGATCAACTATCAAGTAAAACAACAACTGATGCCTATAAGAAGGAAAAAGAGGAGTATTTAAAAGACCTACCGGAAGAACAAAGAGAAATCTATGCTAATGATAAGTTTTATTTGGCAGCAAGAAAATTTGAAGTTGTAGGTGGATATGATGGGTTAAAGAAAATGAAGGATACCTATCAAAATGATGCAAAAGAAATTGATAAGCAGTTAAAAGAAAATCAGATCGGATCATTCAGTCAAACAAAAATATCTTCAGTTGATTCTACGCAAGGAACTAAGGTCTCTTCAAAAACTAATGTTCCTGGTGGGTTGAAAACAAGGACAAAAGATGACAAATCAAAAACAGGCGCTAAGGAGCAGGATATAGCGGCCATACTTAAATCAAATGAAAAGACTTCGACAAGTGAGCCTAGTGGTATGTTAGCTGATGCGAGTAAGTCAACGGTTGATAAGAAGACTGGTGAACAATTAACTAAAGCAATTGATGCATTAAAAGCTGATGGGTTAATTAAAGAAAAGATGACGGAAGCAGATGTCGCTGCTATCAAGAAGAAGCTGGATAATGATAAGAGCCTGATGTCATTTGATGACTTTAAAAAGATAACGATGAAAGAGAAAACTCGTACTGAGATTGTACCAGAGAAAACAGAAACGGTTAGAAAATTAGTTAGTAAAGCTGAACCCGAGAGAACAGAAACGGTTAAAAAATTAGTTAGTAAAGCTGAACCCGAGAGAACAGAAACAGTTAGAAAGTTAGTTCGTGAAGCTGAACCTGAGAAAACAGAAACGGTTAAGAAATTAGTTCGTGAAGCTGAACCCGAGAGAACAGAAACGGTTAAAAAATTAGTTCGTGAAGCTGAACCTGAGAGAACAGAAACGGTTAAAAAATTAGTTCGTGAAGCTGAACCTGAAAAAACAGAAACGGTTAAAAAATTAGTTCGTGAAGCTGAACCTGAGAGAACAGAAACGGTTAAAAAATTAGTTCGTGAAGCTGAACCCGAGAGAACAGAAACGGTTAAAAAATTAGTTCGTGAAGCTGAACCTGAGAAAACAGTTAAGATAGCAGATGCCACTCCTGATAAGACAAAAAGAAGTCTGGAAGTTACTCCTGGAACACCAGGTAAGTATGTAGCGGATAACAGTAAAAAGAAACGTAATAACGATGAAAGTGTTGGGGTAACAACAAAACAAAAGGGTACTAAGAAAATTGTTAAGAAGAAAAAATACCCTTTCTTATTTAAAGAATATGCGACTCTCCAGGATAGCGATGTTGAGCATACAGATACTGCGTTTTTAGAGATGGATGGTGACCAAGGTCCTGGAGTTGGCGGTCCTGGTGGTACAGGAGATCCTGGTGGTACAGGAGATCCTGGCGGTAGTCCTTGGGGTCCTGGTGGTAGTCCTTGGGGTCCTGGTGGTAGTCCTTGGGGTCCTGGTGGTAGTCCTTGGGGTCCTGGCGGTCCTGGAGGTATAGGAGGTCCTGGCGGTACAGGAGGTCCTGGCGGTACAGGAGGGGCTGGTATTGCAGAAAGCGGCTTTAGCAAAACAGGCTCTTCCGAAGATACTACAGAAGAAGGCTCTCAGGGTGATGCAGTTGATGGAGTCAATGCTGATGGTCGTACAGGAGTATTTATGAGGGGCAATTATCGCTTTGTAGATCGAAAAGAACAGAAAGAATATTATACCTCTGATCTAAAACCCGGAGGCATAAAAGAAGATAATGTTGTTGTGGTTTCATTTACAAATCAAACGACTAAGGCGGCAAATGATGTTAGCTATAATTACGATCTACCCAAAGGCGTTAAGGTCATATCTAATAACTGCTCGGGTATTATAAATGGTAATTCATCATGTTCAATGGTTGTTAAATATGATTCAAATTATCTTAGAGAAGATATTAAATTCAAAGCTATTTATGATAGTGGAAAAACTGTTGATCTTGTACTACCTACTGGTGAGGTTAATGATTAAAAAATGGAGTTTGGGGTAGATGTCCATGCAAAAGAGCATATCTGAGCCACTACCCTCAACTTATTAATTTACGGCTCTTCAGGGATAACTGTGGGTAAAAATGAGTGATTTTGGAGTAAATGCACCAGCAGCCAACTTTTGATAGTTTTTTGTTGAAGGACAGAAAAACAACAAAAGCGACCGCTGATGCTGATTAAAACTATCCTCAATAAAGTCCACAAACTCAAGTCATTTGTTTATCAAGAGGTAAAGCTGGCCCACTATCAAGGTGCTGAGGTATTCAATGTCACTATCGTTCCGCGTCAGAATGGTCATGCGCTGTGCTCAGGTTGCCAAAAACCAGCGGCTGGCTACGACCACCTGAAAGAGCGTCGTTTTGAGTTTATCCCATTATGGGGTATTAGAGTCTTCCTTCTCTACAGAATGCGCCGGGTTAACTGTAAGACTTGCGGTGTGAAGGTTGAACAGGTTCCATGGGCAGAAGGTAAAAAGGAACTCACCACAGCCTATATGCAGTTTTTGGCATTTTGGGCCAGAAAGCTTTCTTGGAAAGAAGTGGCTTTTACTTTTCATACATCATGGGAAAAAGTATTTCAGGCGGTTGAGTATGTGGTTAAGTGGGGTAAGGCTCATCGGTCCATGGATAACATAAAGGCGATTGGCGTCGATGAGGTCGCTTATCAAATTGGTCATAAATACCTGACAGTGATTTACCAGATTGACCGGGGACTGACCCGGCTATTATGGGTTGGAGAAGACCGCACTGAAGTGACTATTCGCCGTTTCTTTCTGTTCTTTGGCTCAGAAAGAAACCAGCGGCTGGAGTATGTTTGCTCTGACATGTGGAAGCCGTACCTGAAAGCCATTGCAGAGTTTGCCAGCCAAGCGTTGCACATACTTGATCGTTTTCACATTGTCGCCATGTTGAATAAAGCGATTGATGAAGTCAGGGCCTCTGAACACAAGCAGCTTCAGGCTGATGGTTATGAACCAGTACTGAAAAAGGCCCGTTGGTGTTTGCTCAAACGTAAGGAGAACCTGACGGAAAAAGAAGAGATAAAGCTGAGTACGGTTTTGCAATACAACTTGAAGAGTGTTCGGGCTTATCTGCTCAAAGAAGAGTTTCAGACGTTCTGGGAATACGTTTCTCCCTTCTGGGCAGGGAAATATCTGGATCGTTGGTGTACAAGAGTGATGCGGTCAAAAATAGAACCCTTGAAGAAAGTAGCCAAAACGGTTCGACGGCACCAGCCCTTAATCTTGAACTGGTTTAAGGCAAAAAAGGCTTATTCTAGCGGAATCGTCGAAGGCTTAAACACCAAGGTAAAAGTGACTACGAGAAAAGCTTACGGTTTTAGAACCTACAAGTGCGCGGAAATAGCTTTATATCACGCACTGGGTAAGCTACCTGAGCCGCAAATGACCCACAGATTTTACTGACGAGGCTAATTTACTAATGACAACCTCTTGTCCGTGAACACACAGATAACACCAGAATTGTTGAACATTATTTCATAATTGAAATCACAATATGCACCTGCAACATTAAGTGGTAACTGCTCATTGCCCGGGCGACCTGGTTTGAACCAAGACATTCCACCTGTTTTACACTGCTTTGCTTCTTCATCTGTACTATAAATACACATTTTAGATTGATCTATCTGTGCTTGTTGATTACAACCAGCTAATGCAAATGCAGCAAGAATCATTAGTGCTTTTTTTTTCATTTTTGTTCTATGATTGGTTTGGTATTTAACAGCTATTAGAGTTTATCCGAGCAATATTGAATATTGGCCTAAACAGCCGGTATTATCCCAATAACTTTCTTTATCAACTCACGTGATCACCTCTATTCATAATTTACTGGTAATACTAAAGTCCTGCAATCCTAATTTTTCAGTGCTAATCCAAAATAGGCTGATTGCAATAGTGACATTGTTCGGATATTTAGCTCTCAGCTGAGACTTCAGAGATATCAATGTAAAAAATGCCACCATACTTCCAATGCATTAATTGGAATGCCTTTGATCCATTGTAAAAACAACCGATATCTTGGTCCCTTTACTTGCATGGCGGCTTTGATGACATCGCGGCTGTCTGACCGTGAGAGTGCTATTTCACTGGGTACGTTCTTTCATTGACATCATCGTTTTATCGCGATTCTAGAAGGTGATCAGGTGGAGTTACTGGGGGTATAGTTGAGTTATACCGTTCCCCTTTCTAATACGGCAATCATCCTCCCTAAAGTTGATATCAAATTGCCAGAGCAGATTATTCTCAACCGACCAATAAGCACACACGGCTCCCGTGAAAGTAGCCGTGTTATATAAACTTGCAATGAAGTAGCGTCATTCAATGCTAATGCTGTCTCCATCATGTCTTTCAGATGCTACAACACCCATCAGTAAATCATTGCAGACTGGAAGGAGTAATTATCAGATTGATGACTTATATATGAGCCGGTTAACGCTGGGCGACTAAAACAGTGAAGTTATCGCCGAATCAATTCTCTTTCCAGGACTACCTGCTGTTGATACGCCTCTTTCTTTGCTTTGCTTTCCAGCATCATAAGTACCTGACTGGCCATTTGCTCATAGCACTGTTGGGCGGAATGAATGGTGAATGGCAAAAGATCAAGAATATAGCTGTTACCAAAAGTTCCCCAGTTCAGTTGATCTGGCATTTGCCGCAGATATTGGCGACTGAATTGCAAAGCCCCTTCCATTAGAGTAAACGAAGAAGTGAAAAGCGTATCGGGTAGTGTTTGATGGAGATCAAAATAGTCACTCATCATCTGGAAACCTGACTCTACAGAGAAGTCACGATGGAAAACTTCAGTTTTGATCTTACCTTTTTGGACTTCATTCAGCGCCTTGTTAAAACCTGCGAGTCTTAATCGGCTATTTTCGATGGTTTCTGTACCTCCAAAATAGGTAATAGAATCAGGATTACTATTTAGTAGTAATTTTGTCAGTCCATAAGCGGCCTTTTTGTCGTCACTGACAATAAAATCGAGATGGGTTTGTGGCTGATGTCTATCGAGAAGAATAACAGGTATGCCCCGTTCTTCTGCTTGTTCATAAATCTCATAGTTGATTAGTGTGCTGACGGCAATAATGGCTTCAACCTTGCGCCCTGTCAGGGTTTTAACCACTTCGATTTCTGTTTCCGGGGAATCATCAGAACTGCTTATGAGTAGCTGATAACCGGCTTTGCGTGATAATTGCTCAAGGTGTTTACTGAGTTTGGCAAAGCCGTGGTGAACCAGGTCAGGGAGAATCAATGCAAGCAGCTTGCTGTTTTGGCTACGAAGACCCGCCGCCTGAGCATTGGCAATATAGTTATATTTCCTGGCCAGCCCCATAACCTTCTCACAGGTTCTTTGGCTGATTCTATAGCGCTCAGCATGGCCATTAAGGATGATGCTGGCAGTTGATTTGGAAACACCAGCAAGCCTGGCTAACTCTTCTAACTTCATTGTTGAAAAAGTGACCTGTATCAAAAAAACTGTCACAAAGGATAACAGTGGATTCCATTGGCTAAATCGGTTCAGCTATGATATTAGCTATAGCTGAAACGGTTTAGCAAAATATGTTAACACTTAATAAGTCAAATATTTACTTGGGACTGTCTGCTTCTGACAAGACAGAGGCCATTCGTCTTGCTGGCCAGAAAATGGTTGCAAACAGCTTTACATCTGAGGCTTATATTGCCGGTTTGTTAGCCCGTGAGCAGATCTCTTCAACTTACCTTGGCAACGGTATTGCTATTCCTCATGGCACCCCTGATAGCAGAGATGCTGTAAGTGAAACAGGAGTTGTTGTATTACAGTTTCCCGGTGGTGTGGACTGGGGGAACGGTGAAAAGGTCTATGTTGCAGTAGGTATAGCTGCCCGCTCCAATGAGCATCTGGAAATCTTAACTGGCCTTACTCGTGTGCTGGACAATGATAGCTTGTGCAAACAGTTGGCTACTACTGACCAGCCTGAAGTGTTTTTGTCAGCCATTCAAGGCAGAGATGATCGAATATCCATACTTTCTGAGTCATTAATCCAATGTCGTATTTCTGTCAGTACAGCACTTGGGCTTAAAGCCATAGCAGCATCTATATTAAGTAATGCTGGTTATGTTAATGAACAGGGCGAAAAGAAACTGCTGGAAGCTGAAACTTATTATTTGGGTGATTCTATTGCCCTGATCAGTACCTCTGCGGCTGAACATACAGGGCTTTCTATAGTTGTACCAGAACAGCCAGTAGTAGTCGGGGAGCGAAAGGTAGCGATTATGGTCGCTATTGCTGCTAATTCTAACAACTACCTTAGTGCACTTAATGAGTTAGCAAGTTGGGAAAAACGAACTGATTTGGCAAGTGTTATTGCAGAAATCTCGTCTGCTGAATTGTTGAAAGTTATTTCTGGCGAGGGCTGGCCGACTCCCAAACAGGCAAATCTGAGTCGAGAATTTGTTATCCATAATGCCAATGGCCTTCATGCCCGCCCCGGTAAAGTCTTTGTATCGACCATTAAGCCTTTTGAGGCCAGGGTAGAAGTGTGCAACCCCAATAAAAGTTACGACTTTGTCAATGGCAAGAGTTTGATGAAGCTGTTAAGCCTGGGTATCACCAAAGGAACATCTATCGAAGTCAGAGCTTCTGGCTCTGACGCTGACCAGGCGCTGAATGCTCTGGAAAAAGTAATTGTTGAAGGACTGGGTGAATGATTGCAACGATTACGCTTAATCCAGCCATTGACCAAACGGTACAGCTTGAAAAATTGCATGTGGGCGCGGTGAATAAGGTTCACAGGGTCACTGAAACAGCTGGTGGTAAGGGTATTAATGTTGCCAGGGTGTTGGCCGACCTCGGGGCCGAGGTGTTAGCTACTGGTCTTATGGGGAACAGAAGTCAGGCTTTTTTTCAGGAATACTTTTCTTGTCACAATGTTATAGATGCTTTTGTGACGGTTGAAGGTGCCGTTCGCTCCAATATTAAGCTGGTGGACCAGTCCAGTTCAGATGTTACTGATGTCAATTTTCCTGGTTTTGATGCCAAAGAAGAAGACCTTAAGCACATTCTTGAAGTGATTAAGGATCTTCCTGAAAACGCATTTGTTGCGGTCTGTGGCAGTTTGCCTCCTGGTATTTCTGCGGATGCATTTGAGCATTTTTTAAGAACCGTTAAGTCTATGGGATTCAGGTTGGCTATAGATACCAGTGGCGAAGCATTACAGCGAGCGGTTGCTGTTAAACCTGATTTAATTAAGCCCAATATTCATGAGTTATCAGAGCTGGCTGGCCGGAAGCTTGATATTTCTGAAGCCATAGTGTTTGTACAGGAGTTGCTCCAATACGGTGTGGGCCAGGTTGTTCTTTCCTGTGGTGCTGATGGCGCCTGGTTTTTGGGAGAAAATCAAAAACTTTTTGCACGCCCTGGTAGTGTCAACGTGGTCAGCACCGTGGGTGCCGGTGATTCCATGATGGCTGCCTGTTTATATGGCCTAAGCAATGATCATCCATCTGAGCATATTGCAAGACAAGCCACTGCCTGTGGTATGAAGGCGGTTTCCCAGGCGGGTGTTGGGGGATGCTCAATAGAAAGTTTGAGTGAGTTGCTGGCAACAGTCGAGGTCAGCAACCATGGAAAAGACAGTTTGTTTGCTGGTAGCAGTCGGTAGGCAGGGGGTTCAATGAAGAAATATGTGTTAGTTAGTGCTTGTCCATCAGGTGTTGCAAGCTGTTTTCTGGTTGCGGATAAATTGTTGGCTGCAGCAAAGGAAATTGAGCTACATACTGAAGTGGCAAGCCCATTCTCTGAACAGCGTTTGGACCAAACCATTATTGACCATGCAGACCGGGTCATTATAGTTGCCAATGCACTGGAACAGTCTCTAAAGCAAAGGCTGCAGGGTAAACAGGTACTGCATATTAATGCCCAGGCGGTATTGGATGATGCTGAAGGTGTGCTGGAACAGGCAGAGCGAGATGCGGTCTTGTTTGATAGCGCTGATAGCCAATCCAGGCAGAAAAATATTATTGCAGTAACTGCTTGTCCTACTGGTGTCGCTCATACCTTCATGTCGGCAGATGCGCTGACTAATAAGGCAAAAGAGCTGGGTCATGGTATTCATGTAGAAAAACAGGGATCTGTTGGAGCCAAAGACCTATTAACCGATCAGCAAATCCAACAAGCCGATGTTGTTATTCTGGCAACCGATATAGAAGTAGAAAATAGCCGTTTTATTGGCAAGAGGGTATTTAAGACTTCGACTCGGGAAGCATTGAAAAAACCTGAGCTCGTAATTGAAAGGGCTTTAACTGAAGCTGAAGAACTGTCTAAAAAAGCTGAACCGACAGCAAACCCTGTTGTTGAAAAGAAAAAGGCCGCAGGGCCATATCAGCATTTGCTGACGGGGGTTTCTTATATGCTGCCGCTGGTGGTTGCTGGTGGTCTGTTAATTGCCTTGTCATTTGCTTTTGGTATTAAAGCATTTGAGCAGGAAGGAACACTTGCAGCGGCCTTGATGCAAATTGGGGGAGGCAGTGCCTTTGCCCTGATGGTGCCAGTACTGGCTGGTTATATTGCATTTTCTATCGCGGAGCGTCCTGGCCTGGCTCCGGGAATGATTGGTGGAATGTTAGCCTCCACTATGGGAGCAGGCTTTTTAGGCGGTATTTTGGCTGGATTTGTAGCAGGTTATTCCGCCAATGGTGTTAAAAAGGTAGTGCGCTTGCCTGCGACGATGGAAAGCCTAATGCCTGTGTTGGTTATACCTTTGCTGAGTTCATTGGTTACTGGCTTGTTGATGGTGTATGTCATTGGTGTTCCGGTAAAAGCAATTATGGATGGTATGACAACCTTTCTGCAGGGAATGGGAGGAACCAATGCACTGCTTTTAGGGGCTTTACTTGGTGCAATGATGGCCTTTGATATGGGGGGGCCTATCAACAAGGCAGCTTATACTTTTGGTGTTGGGCTTATTACTAGTCAAACCTATGGGCCTATGGCTGCAGTTATGGCCGCTGGAATGGTTCCTCCTCTGGGCATGGCTATTGCCACTTTTCTTGCGCGTAACAAGTTTTCCAAAGAAGAGCGAGAAGGTGGCAAAGCTGCAGGGATATTGGGACTCTGCTTTATTAGTGAAGGTGCTATCCCTTTTGCTGCTCGTGACCCTTTGCGAGTTATCCCCAGCTGTGTGGCAGGTGCTGCAATGACAGGTGCTCTCTCCATGTGGATGGGGATTGGCCTTAAAGCACCCCATGGTGGCGTGTTTGTTATGATGATTCCTGAAGCGATCAGCAATGTGGGAGGTTATGCTCTGGCCATTGCATTGGGTAGTGTTGCTACTGGTATTATCTATTCTGGATTAAAGAGGATAGTGAAGTAAGAAGCTGATAGGCAAACTATAGATTAAAGCCAGGGCTGTGACCCTGGCTTTTTTAATTTTGCAAAGTGACTGCCGATAGAACTCTTTTGCTCTAATAATATTTATTATTTATGGCCAGTGCACCATTACATCAAAATGAAGATGAACGCCTAAAAACGCTACAGCTGTTGGCTATTCTGGATACTTTGGAAGAGCAAGCCTATGATGATCTTACCTTTTTAGCTGCCCAGATTTGTGATACGCCTATTGCTCTTGTCAGTTTGGTAGATCGTGACCGCCAATGGTTTAAATCACATTATGGTTTGGATGCTCGAGAAACACCGAGAGAATATGCATTTTGTGCCCATGCTATTTTAGATGATGGGCCATTTATTATTTGCAATTCTGATGAAGATGAACGGTTCCTAGATAACCCTCTTGTGACTGGGGAGCCTTATGTTAAGTTCTATACGGGTGTGCCATTGGTTCTTGAAGGCTCCATGCCTGTTGGAACCCTGTGTGTTATTGATCATGAGGCTCGTAAATTATCCGAGAGCCAGCTACATGCCTTGGAAGCCCTATCGCGACAGGTCGTCAGTCAATTGGAGTTACGCTTAAAAGTAAATGAACTGCAGGGGTTGGACAGGATAAAAGATAACTTTATTGCCATGGTTTCCCACGAACTGAGGACACCTCTCACTTCCATAAAAGGGTCATTATCACTACTGCCTGGTGTATTGGGTAAAACAAAAGATCGAAAAACTACTGAGCTTGTTGATATTGCATTGAGAAATTGCGGAAGGTTGGAGTCATTGGTCAATGATATTCTCGATGCCAGTAAACTTGATGCTGGGAAGTTGGATATGGATATTCAACCCTACCCATTATTAGAGATGGTTGAAGAGTCTATTCAATTAAACACGCCTTATGTGGCGGGCTATGGTTGTAACCTGAAGCTGATAAAAGGAGTTGGGAATAGTGTAATGGCTAAGGTTGATAAGAGCCGTTTTTTTCAAGTATTAGCTAACTTGATATCTAATGCTGCAAAATTCTCATCAGCGGGGGATTCTTTGATTGTTGATGCTAGTCTTGATAAGGGGATGGCTTGTATATCAGTTATTGATAATGGAATGGGGATAAGTATTAATAGCCAAAAAAATATTTTTAAGCGTTTTCCTGAAATTGATATGGGTATTGACAGTGAAGCTCCGCGTACCGGGCTTGGGCTGAATATATGTAAATCGTTGGTTGAACAAATGGGTGGATCAATTGATTTTAAGTCAGAATTAGGAAAGGGTAGCCGCTTTTATTTTACTATTCCTGTGTTATAAATGAATTAATATCATTGTTTTATTGAGGGGTGATATACCTTCTTTAAATTAATAAAAGCTAATAATTATAAATCTCAAATATCAAGGATTAATAATGGTTGATGGCCCAGGATCCTTAAATTTCCAACAGTCATTAAGATATGTGGATGATCTTCATAAGATTGATAAGGCCAGAAACTCGCAATTCTTTAGTATTGACAAGCTTACAGATAGTGAAATCAATATGTATCTGACTGATTTGCAGTTTGATAAGACGACTGCAAAGCAATTAAAATCAAGAGCTGTTAGTCATCTTCAACAAAGTCAGCCAATAAAAGGGCTTGCTAAACCTGCTTTAATAAAGGATTTTTCTCAGCAAGATCTGGAAAAAGAGCAAGTAAGAGTGCTTAATAGTGTTGCAGCATTGTTAGAAAAAATAGGCAATAAAGAAGCGTTAGATCTTGCTATGAAATACCTTTTGAATCCTGGTAAGAAACCTCCAAAAGGATTGATGATAACTGTATATTTAGAATCTAATGAAGATAAACCCCTGGTTCTTTTTCCTCCGGGTCATCGTTCATTAAAAGGCCTGGATGACCTTGATGGGATAAAAAATGAAGTTTTTGAAATGCTTAGAAACTATAATGATCATGAATTTGGTCGTTATGATCATGATACTGCGTATGAGCAGATTGAACAGTTGAAAAAAAATCTGGATGATATTGCAATCGGTATGGAGAGATATGGTCGGCGCTGCCAGGGGGTGGAGCAGTTCTGGCAATGTTACAGGAAGCAAGCTGATTTTGATATTTTTAATGAAGCCAAGCGAGTTGGGGTTCAAGGACCCAAAAAGAAAAAAAGGCGATTTGTTAAAAGACAGAAACCTGTTACTTATTTGGATACCGCACCATATCCAATGAGAAAATTCAAATCAATTCAGCGTGATGTCTACCCAATAGATTATAAGACGTCATTAAATCCAGACAGCTCTCTAGCAGAAATTTTGACATTAGTACCAGGACAGGATTTTCGAGATACTGTAGAACATAAAATTATGGTACCTACTGAAAGGGGGGAGTCTTTAGGCCTAAAAGGTAAGTGGCATATAAAAAAACCTGGAAAAGTCAGTAAAGCTGAAAATATAAAAAGGTCAGCAGTAAATGCATATTACAAAGCTCGAGGTAAAGGTTATAAGAGTGTTCATTATAAAAATACTCGCTCTGTTGTTGAAAAAGAGATACTTGCCGGCAAGCTAACTCGGCAGGCTTTGGTTAAGGGGGCGAGTTTTGCGAGATATGACTGGAATTTGGAAGGTGATATGCAGTTTGCCTATTTTAATGATAAAGGTGAACACAGTGTTGGCTGTCAGCATATTCCACACGATCATCTCGCTACTGATGAGATTAGGGGAAGGCTTGTTTATGATGGCGAGCATAATCCAGCAACTGCTTATGTTTTCCGTCGTTATTTATTAGGTGATGAAGATGGGGTTAAAAAGGGTAATTACCTGGTTAAGGTAAACCATGATGCAGGTGTCCACTGTTTTATTCCTATAGATTATGGACTTGCTTTTTTTAATCGTTCGAAAAAAGCGGAAAAAATGAATTTTAGCGAATTTGTTCGGTGGTCTTTAAAACTTCCCTTAAGTCATGGTGTTCACTACAGCTTATTTAAACGAGGTGAAAGTATCATGTCATTTATTAATGATATGAGTGAAGGGGATAAAACTAGAGCTGTTTATATGGCTCTGGAAAAGATGGCAGCCTTAACAGACAAAGATTTAAAGGGATTGTGTAAACAAATTACTGACAAGACAGAAAGAAATGAAATATTAAATCAGCTGAAAAGCAGGGTTAGTAATGCGAGACGGCTCAGGAATGAAGCAGCAAGTAACCCTCATATAGCTGCTTTATTTGAACCTGTAGATGAATCTATCGGCTAGTATTTTTTTAATCGTATGTCATGCCACTTATGATGACTTTATGCCATAATTCTATAGAATAAATAATAACCAGTTGAGAGATAAAGCTGCATAGTCAAGTTGCAATAAAATGTTTTTATAGAGCCAAGCTTATGAGGTTGTGTATTTCACTAACTAAAATATATCTCAGCCTTCATCTTAGTTGTAGTTATTGGTTCAATCAATAAGGCAAACCCATGTATCTCAATCAAAATATCCTAGAAGAGACCTTAAGAAAAAAAGGCTATCAGTGTTTTGGGAAATTGTTTGAATTGAATATTATTGGAGTCCGATCTCAATCACCTGAGCCCAATACCTTTCAAGATAAGTTAGCTGTATTTTTTAAAGATAATGATCTGCAAGATCATTTTTTTCAGTACTCAATTACAACCGATCCAGATACCTACTGGCTGGAGCACCCTATGCGACCAGAAGGTGCGGCAATATTGGTGCCTGATCAGTATCTAAATGGCTGGCATATCAGGGAACATCGAAATGAATACCTTTGTCTTGGCCAATATAAACCCGTGAAAGTTTATAGAGATAACCAAAGAAATGGGAAACTGGTTTTTGATAAGACCACTATAGAAGAAGGCTTGTTTGAAATAGAAATCCATAAGGGGGCTGATAAACCTGTATCCCAGTGGTCAGCAGGTTGCCAAGTATTCCAGTCTGGTAGTGATTTTGATGAGTTTATGGGAATGTGTGAACAACATAAGTCGTACTATGGCAATGTGTTTACTTACACATTACTAGATCAGGTGGACCTCGTTTGCTAATACCTTTCAGCTAAGCTCTGAGTCTTTTTACTGTGGGCGGCGAACCATGGCATAAAATGGTGCCAACCCACTTGGTGTATGTGAACGATCAACAACTTGAAACCCCAGGTTTTCGTAGATTTTTCGATCATCAGGGCGTTGGGTATCAAGATAGCAGGGCAAGTGATGATCCTTGTCGATAATTGTCAGTTGCTCTTGTATCAACTTGCTACCAATTCCTTGGCGCTGTTTATCTGGGTTAACAGCAGCCAAAGCCAAATGCCATGCTGGCCCACGTACATGGTGTTTAAAATAAGCCATGGTAAACAAGATAAATGCATTGACTTCCTCAATACCCGGACAGTCTGGTTTAAATAACTCAATTTTTTCACGGCTCTCTTGTGGGTTACACCATACTGTTACCCCTTCCATTTTTTCTGAAGATGCAATAATTAGCTGGTATGGGCATAGATTTTATACTTCGCTGGTTGACAGATTTTGCAAGATTTTCTGTTGTTAATATTGCAGGCGCACTATTAGATCGTGAAAGTGGCCTTACTTTTCCAACAGCCTTTTTTTGCCTTTTAACATTATATTTCAATGGGTTAAGTTTTAATTTTTATCAGCAATGAGGAGGGAGGCCTTGAGAAAATAAATGGGCAGTATCTGGAAAAAGAAGCTGCCCATTGGAAATCAAATTTGTTAACTGTTTCTTTCTCAAGAAACTGCGTTTTCACGCAGCTTCTTTGAGTAAATAGAAAGCAGTAACAATCTTTAGTTTTCTTCACCAAGAGATTTCTCTACTTCTGACAGAGATATGCCGATAGCGGAGGCAACACCGAGACCATAGTCGGGATCTGCTTTCCAGCAATGTTTGATATGGCGGAGTTGAATTTCTTTGGGTACCCCGTCCATGGCCCTGGCAGTATTAGCGGAGGCAACACCGAGACCATTCAAAAAGCAGTGTCTGCTCATCAGGGCTCATCAATCGGAAGAGATTACCTGGTTGGGTAAAGTAATCCTCATCTTCCCGGTGATTCCAGTGGTCAGCTGCCCCGTTTAAATCAAGAGGGGGCTCAGAAAAATCCGGTTGCTCTGCCCATTCTCCCTCACTATTGGGTTCGTAACCGATGGTACTGCCATGGTTACCATCCACTCGCATTGATCCATCACGATGATAGCTGTGTACTGGGCAGCGGGGGGCATTGACGGGAATCAGGTGGTGGTTCACTCCTAGTCGGTAACGTTGGGCATCACCGTAGGAAAATAGCCGACCCTGAAGCATTTTATCAGGAGAGAAACCGATGCCTGGTACAATACTTGCCGGGTTAAATGCTGATTGTTCTACTTCTGCAAAAAAGTTTTCAGGGTTACGGTTAAGTTCCAAAACACCGACTTCTATTAAAGGGTAGTCGCTATGGGGCCAGACCTTGGTTAGATCGAAAGGGTTGTAGGGGACTTTGCTTGTATCAGTCTCAGGCATGATTTGAACTTTTAAGATCCACTTAGGGTAATGACCCTGTTCAATGCTCTCGTAGAGATCGCGTTGGTGACTCTCCCGATCCTTGCCAATGATGGATTCTGCTTCCTGATCTGTCAGATTTTTGATTCCCTGTTGGGACTTCAGGTGAAACTTCACCCAGTAGCGTTCTTTTTTTTCATTAATAAAGCTGAAAGTATGGCTACCAAAACCGTGCATGTGCCGGTAAGTGGCTGGAATACCCCGGTCACTCATAACAATGGTAACTTGATGCAGTGCCTCTGGCAGAGAGGTCCAGAAATCCCAATTATTAGTAGCACTACGCATATTGGTGCGTGGATCTCTTTTTACCGCGTGATTGAGATCAGGAAATTTCAGGGGGTCTCTTAGAAAGAAGACAGGAGTGTTATTACCTACAAGATCCCAGTTGCCTTCTTCAGTGTAGAATTTGATAGCAAAACCTCGAATATCCCGTTCGGCATCGGCTGCTCCTCGCTCACCGGCGACAGTAGTAAAACGGGTAAATAATTCCGTTTTTTTGCCGACTTCGGAGAATATATTTGCACGGGTATACTGCGTAATATCATTGGTTACGGTAAAGGTGCCATAAGCGCCGGAACCTTTTGCATGCATACGCCGTTCAGGAATAACTTCTCTGTCAAAATGCGCCAGTTTTTCAAGAAACCAGACATCTTGTAATAATTGAGGTCCATTAGGTCCTGCAGTCATCGTGTTTTGGTTATGGGCGACGGGACAACCAAATGCGGTTGTCAGTTTTTTATCGGTCATCGTTTTTCCTATGCTAGTAAAGCAATACAAAGACATCGTTGGCCTTTGTATTTACAAATAAGTGGTCAATTATTGAGAGGTTCACAACCTCATATGGTCAGTATGGTTTTTGTTACCAGTGGATAGAAATTAAGAATTTTCATAGCAGTGATAGTTATAGACTAGGTAAGAGCTTTGTCTTTGATGTTGATAATTTAGAGTTAGTCGCTTTCTAGAAAAAATGCCATTCAAGACTTGGCATATTCCCCTATAGTCCACAGAATTCCGGCCGCGCTTTTTTATTAACGTTTTATTGCCTTCCATCATGAAAAGGGAGCTGTTGTTGGATTTAGGATACCTGCCGTATTTCCCATTAACGAGTCTGAGGGGCATAGCCGGTGAGTTGTCATGCCACGGACGAGAACAATAGCGAGGAGTTGCAATGGCGATCAAAATGAATATGGAAGTTATGGAGCTGGTTTACTACTTCTGGCAGGCCACCAGTGACAGGGAAAAGGTTGGGGAAGCATTTATCGTGACCATTGCGGATCATGAATTGATGAAGCCGGTATACACTGAGCAATTCACACCTGAGTCTGTACGCAGGGCTTTGAGTGCAATCAGTAACCGGGAAATCTTCAGCGCGGATCACAAGTGTGAGTCACGTTTCTGGAATAACAATATGTGGGCCATGGAAGATATGGGGCTTATGGAAGCCATGATGGCACCTCTTAAGGTGATGAACTTCAGTGACCTGGATTTGGCTGGTGACTATGAAGTGGTAGCCCTTCCCCTGCATATGGATGATTACTACCTTAAAGACAACACACTGTATGTAAACTTCTTCCGTATCCAGGCTGATTTGATGGGTGGGGATGAATTGAAGATGGATGGTGTTGAATTCGAACAGTGGGTGGCTCGTACACTGAAAAGTGTCGCATAATATGCTTGGTAGCCACAATCTAATCTGATGTTGGAATACCCTGCTTATGGGTATTCCAACAAATGGTTTTTGGTTAGGAAACTATTAGATAAACAAATTGTCGGAAACACCAGCTTATGGTGTTTCCGACAACAAATTTAGGAAATCTCCACCAAATCCCCTTTAGATTCCAACCATGCCTTCCGGTCAGACGAGCGCTTTTTCGCCAGTAACATATCCATGTTTTGGATGGTATCTTCAAAGTCATCCAGAGTTAGCTGAACCAGGCGGCGAGTGTCGGCAGACATGGTGGTTTCGCGCAGTTGTAACGGGTTCATTTCACCCAGTCCCTTAAAGCGCTGAACATTGACCTTTCCCCGTTTCTTTTCTGCTTTTATTCGTTCCAGTACCCCTTCTTTCTCTCCATCATCCAGGGCATAAAAAACCTCTTTAGCAACATCAATCCGGTAGAGTGGTGGCATGGCAACATAGATATGACCATTCTCTACTAATGGACGAAAGTGCTGAACAAACAGGGCGCAAAGTAGGGTAGCGATATGCAAACCGTCTGAGTCAGCATCAGCCAGAATACAAACCTTGCCATAACGAAGCCCCTCCAGGTTATCAGAACCGGGGTCAACACCCAGAGCTACAGATATGTCATGTATTTCCTGGGAAGAAAGTACTTCACTAGAGTCCACTTCCCAGGTATTCAGAATTTTTCCCCTCAGGGGCATAATTGCCTGGTGCTCTCTGTTCCTTGCCTGTTTAGCCGAGCCTCCTGCGGAGTCACCTTCTACCAGGAAGAGCTCTGTACGGGTCATATCCTGACTGGAACAATCTGCCAGTTTTCCGGGAAGTGCCGGGCCCTGGGTGACTTTCTTTCGGGAAACTTTTTTGGCTTTGCGCATCCGCTTTTGAGCGTTGTTGATGCAGAGTTCTGCCAGCAGTTCTGCTTCCGCGGTGTGCTGATTCAGCCAGAGACCAAAGGTATCCTTGGCAACACCGGAAACAAATCCGGCACATTCACGGGAAGAAAGGCGCTCTTTGGTTTGTCCGGAAAACTGTGGATCAGCCAACTTGGTGGAAAGCACATAGGCACAGTTTTCCCAAAGGTCATCCGGGCCAAGTTTGACACCCCGAGGCAGCAGGTTGCGAAATTCACAGAATTCCCGAATGGCTTCCAATAGCCCTGAACGCAAACCATTAACATGAGTACCACCAAGAGGGGTAGGAATCAGGTTTACGTAACTTTCTGCCAGTAGCTCGCCACCTTCAGGCAACCATTGTACAGCCCAGTCTACGGCTTCTTTTTCACCCGTCAGTGAGCCAGTAAAGGGTTCTGCTGGTATGGTGGTGTGCTCGTGAGTGGCGCTTTTCAGGTAGTCACAGAGACCGTCTTCATAGTACCACTCGGTAGTGTCACCAGATTGTTGATCTTCAAATTCAACCCGGAGTCCAGGGCATAGTACAGCCTTAGCCCTGAGTACATGCATAAGCCGGGTCACAGAGAATTTGGCAGAGTCAAAGTATTTAGCATCGGGCCAGAAGCGAACGGTTGTCCCAGTATCCCGTTTACGGCAGGTGCCGGTTTGTTCCAGTTCAGCATCTTTGTAACCATCTTTAAAGGCAATACTGAATACTTTGCCCTGACGTTTGACCGCAACTTCCAGACGTGACGAGAGCGCGTTAACTACTGAGACACCAACCCCGTGCAAACCACCGGAAAATTGATAGTTTTTGTTGGAGAATTTACCACCGGCGTGAAGCCGGGTCAGGATCAGCTCAACGCCTGATATACCATGTTGAGGATGGATATCTGTGGGCATCCCCCGGCCATTATCAGTGACTTCAAGGGAGTGATCCTTGAACAGGGTGATTTTGATATGGCTGGCATGGCCTGCAAGAGCTTCATCGACGCTGTTATCGATAATTTCCTGAGCCAGGTGATTGGGGCGGG
Source organism: Endozoicomonadaceae bacterium (assembly GCA_965224475.1). Lineage (GTDB taxonomy): Bacteria > Pseudomonadota > Gammaproteobacteria > Pseudomonadales > Endozoicomonadaceae > Endonucleibacter. The sequence continues at coordinate 194,947 of CBDCZK010000021.1, forward strand.
TTGTATCTGTGTACATGCCCGGCCGTTTACGAACCGGGTCCAGGCCACTGAGGACCTCAATGGCTTCTGCTGTATAGTCGTTACGCATGGATTCCTTGTACCACGAAAAAGAAGCAGTGGGTATAACTGCCTAGTTCAGGGAAGGCCCCTTGGGCAGTAAGCAGCTTCTCAGCTCCTGGTTATTGATGACTGATAGTACCAAGTGTATCGAATCAAATGGCTTTGACTCAAACACTCCATGATAGCTCGTTCCAAAATACAGGTGTCTATACTGGCCTGATGTCCATGTTTTTTGTTACATAGTGTCGCTACGAAAGTTCATTGCAGTTTTTAGAACTCAGAGTGAGCGGCAAGGTAGGGTGGTAGCTTATGTCATTTCTTTCAAACATCGTTGGCCACCCGCCAGAAAGGGTCGCCATAATTGACCAGGAAAGGGCATACAGTTATGGCGATATTGTTCAACAGGCTCGCTGCCTTGCCGCAATGCTTAAGAAAGAGGGGGTTTTCACGCATGAACCCGTGTCATACCTGGCATTTAAAAGCGGCTCTGCCGTGATTTCTATGTTGGGTATTTGGCTGGCAGGTGCTGTGGCTGTGCCTTTTGATCCGCTACTCAAGGGTACTGTATTAAAGGAAAAAATCAGAAAGTTGGGAGGTAGACGGATTGTTTCTTGTTCAACAGGGTTTGAGGATTATTGTAACCGAGGGGAGCTTGGAGGATTGAGTTGTATCGTATTGGATGACGATCATGAGCCATTGCCTTTAAAAGTGGCAAACCCTGATCAATGCGCGATGATTCAGTGTCTGGGTGAGACTGCAGGAACACTCAAATTCATTTCTCTTTCATATCGAGCCCTGGCTGCACGTGCCAGTGTTATCGGGCGGGTCTGGGGGCTTCAACCCGGCGACAGGATTTTTCATTGGTTACCCTTTGCTGAAACCTTTGGCCTTTCTGGTTTGCTGGCTGCTATGGCTGCCGGGGCTACCTGCCAGTTAGTCGATAGCGATCAGGGTTTTTGGCATTGCCTTGACAAAACGGCGCCGGATTTAGTGATGGCTAATTATTCCGAAGGACTAAGAATTCTGGATGGTTGGCAGAGAGTAACTGGCAATACTGAAGCTTGTCATCCACTGAAGCTGGCGATGGCAGACTCATCACAGGATTTGTTACCAGAGATAATGAACATAGTGCCTGAAGCTAATGAATGTAGTGTGCGGGTTGAGTTTGGCATGGCAGAGTCAGGTGTCGTGTTATCCCTCTCCCCAGAAGGACAGCTTCATGCAGGTGACTTTATTGGTCATACCTTACCTGGTGTAAACGTACGTTTGGTTGATCATCGTGGAAAAGAGATGACATCTGGGTCAGGTATGCTGGAAGTACGCAGCCCCCAGCTATTTTTAGGATATTATGAAAATATCCCTCATACCAGAGATGTATTTAATCATGGCTGGTTTACTACAGGACAGTACGCCCAAGAGCAGCAGAATGGATCTTATCGGCTATTGGTATAGCCTGCCTGTTTAAATCACTTCATCAGCAAGGAATGAGAAAATATCCGGTAATACCTTGGAGAAATTATCAAAACTGTGGCTGCCACCATCCTGGACAATATGTAAACAGCCTTTGTACTTTTCTATAGCCTGGCGGTAGTCGAGGGTTTCATCCCCTTTTTGTACCAGCAAAAATATATTTTTGGGGTGCAGAGGATTTTTGACATCCATCATTTTTAGCTGGTCAACGTGAGCCATGGTGAGTTCCCATTGCTCTCCTGTATATAAATTTTCCTGAGGGCCCAGGTAGCTTTCAAAAAGCTCAAAGGGTTGGGCTGCAGGGTTAATCAATACAAGCTTCGGACAAATGATTTCAGTAACCCGGTAAATATGATCTTGCAACCAGGTGCCTATAAAACCACCAAGCGAGCTGCCCAGAATATAAATTGGGCGTAGATGGGCTTGGGGTAATACCTTGTCCAGCAACAGCGCTCTTACTTCCTCAGGCCAGTGGGGGAGTTTGGGAATCCAGTACTCCATATCCAGTCTGTTACTTTCAACATAGCTCTGTACCTGTTGTGCTTTGGTAGATTGAGGGGCACTGTTGAGTCCATGCAGGTAAATCAGTAATGGTTTTTTGTTCATATCCTGGCCTTGCTGTTTTTTACTTCGCTGATGATATCCGGAATTTTTTTTGGGCTCTTGATATATAGTCGTTTTTCCCGGGAAAGTTCCCCAGAAACAATCGTGACTGCATTTTTAGGCACACCAAACAGCTTGGCCATGACTTTTATCAGGTGCACATTAGCCTTGCCATCGACCGGTGGTGCAGTGATGCGTATCTTAAGGCTGTCACCATACAGACCTGTTATTTCATCTTTTTTGGCTTTTGGCTGTAAATGGCAGGAAAGGTAAAGATCATCACCTTGCCATTGGTAATAGCTCATTTGACTGCCTCTGGAAAAGAGAATGAGTTTAACAGCGTTGACGGATTTAGGTAGGAGTGTTTGGGAACTCTTTGAATCGTTTGAATCGAAGGCTGCTACTATTCCGTAAATGATGAGTTCAGGCAACAGTATCAAGCAGCCTGTATATGATTCTTACAAATCAAGCGAGCGAGGCTCTATGAAAGCATTTATTGATTTTCAGCCCAGTATTCGTTGCGCACTTGAGGAAAGCAGGCCTGTGGTTGCGCTTGAAACCAGTCTTGTTAGTCATGGCTTTCCCTGGCCAGAAAACCTGGAGACTTTGAACTTACTGGAGAAAACGATTGTTGAAGAAGGTGCTGTCCCAGCACCAATTGGTGTTATTGATGGTCGGATAAAAGTAGGGCTGTCAGCTGAAGATAAGGAGTTGATGAGCCGTCCTGATAATGGCTTTGTTAAAACCAGTCGGCGTGATCTCTCAGTCTTGATTGCCAATAAGCAAAACGGTGCTACAACGGTTGCCAGCACAATGATTATTGCTGGAGTGGCTGGTATTCATGTATTTGCTACAGGGGGGATTGGTGGTGTTCACCGGGGAGCTACTGAAACTTTCGATATTTCGGCTGATTTACAGGAATTGGCAAGGACTCCTGTTGCTGTAGTGTGTGCAGGTCCCAAAATTATCCTGGATTTAAAACTGACCCTGGAGTATCTGGAAACCATGGGGGTTCCGGTTTTAGGGTATTGTACTGATGACCTGCCTGCGTTCTATTGTCAAACTAGTGGCCTGCCTGTTGATCATCGTTGTAACAGTGCTGCAGGTATTGCACGAATTATTAAGACCCATCAGGAACTTGGCCTTCGAAATGGCTTACTGGTGACAAATCCCATTCCTGAGCAGTTTGCCTTGCCTGTTGGGAAGGTCGAAGAAATGCTAGGAAAAGCAATAAAAGAAGCAGAGGAAGCGAAGGTATCTGGAAAAGCACTGACACCTTTTCTGTTACAAAAAATGTTTGCCATGTCCGAGGGGAAAACGATTAAAACGAATAAAGCTTTACTTAAAAATAATGCTGCGTTGGGAGCACAAGTAGCAATAAGTCTCGCGTCCAAATAAACAGTAAGCCCCTTTGGCTATTGGTAGCTGAGCAAAGGGGCTTATATCAATAGAGAAACTAGCTTTTCTTACGCAAGAACACAAACCAGTTGCTCAAACCCACCATAACACCACCACCAATGATGTTGCCGATAGTGACCGGGATGATATTCATCATCAGCACATTGTGCAGGTTGATATTGGCAAAATCACTGGCACTGTAGCCAATCATGCTCCAGAACTCAGGTGTGGCAATGTTTTTTATAATCAGCCCCATGGGCAGCAGGTACATATTGGCAATGGAGTGCTCGAAACCGGCAGCAATAAATGCAGCAACCGGCAGTACACAGGCTAGCATTTTTCCAGCAGCAGTGCGGGAGCTCAGGCTAAGCCAGTAGGTCAGGCAGACCAGAAGGTTACAGAGAACACCCAGGATAATAGCCTGACCAAAGGTGTGTCCCAGTTTGGCATTGGCAATATAAAGAGCAGACTGACCAATGGCACCATGACCGCTGAGGTATTGCCCGGAACCGATCATCAGGGCCACAAAAACGAAGGAGCCGAACATGTTGCCGAAGTAAACCAGGGTCCAGTTCTTGGCAATAGCACCCAAGCTGATACGACCGGTAGCTCGTCCCATCAACAACAAAGTGTTGCTGGTGAACAGCTCGGCACCACAGAGTATGACCAGCATCAGCCCCATGCTGAAACTGATACCGCCTATCAGTTTGGCCATACCATAAGGCATGGAACCTGAACCGGCCGAAACGGTAGTGTAGAACATACCGGCAATTGAGATAAACAGGCCTGCAAGAAAGGCTAGCATCAGAGTTACTTGCGGTTGTTTAAGCGTTTTGCCTACGGCAGTCTGTTCTGCCATTTTGGCCATTTCTGCCGGAGGAACGGCACCGAATTGGGGAAAGTTTTCAATTTGCATGGTGAGATCCGGGGTACGGAGAGAAGAAAAAACAGGCCATTCTATCAATCAGAGCTCTTACTGAGCAGAGTGGCATGCGCATGCCCTGTTACGGAAATTACCAACAGTTCAGAGTAGTTGATTCTGAATTCATTTCCGGCGAGGATACTTGTAAGGCACCCGAATTATTTTTTATTCACTACTCGCACTTCACCTTTCACCTCTGTGAGCGGGTGTGCTTGGTTCGCAGTGTTTGCAGTCCTGCAGGTTAAGTCAGCAGTCATGCCAGGATGTTACCTGAATTCCCGGTCTGATTGCTCCCATGGATGGGGATACTGAATCTATGATCTGCCTTTCTAGTGAATCTAATGAGGTGAAGCTTTCCATTATTCCAACACTGAATTTCATCGCTATTGGTATTATCGTTCTTGCCGTGAATGCTCATGCAGAGGATGCCGAACATCGTCTACAACACGCTAAGCCACGGTCTGCCATTGTTGCCAGTGAAGCGATTCCTGGCTCTTTTGGTTTGAGGGGGGTTGCCCCAGTGGACGTTGAAGAAGCACAAGCTGCTGATCTTCATCATCCAGAGCACATTAGTGGCCTGGTCCTTGATTATTACCCTTTTGATGGAGAATTCAGGGTTTCGGCTGGTCGTTTTCAGGAGGATCATAAAGCACCAGGTTTACGGCAACATACTGGCAGTAATCTTGGTTATTTTGGGGTTGGCTGGAACAGAATAGTGGATGATAGTGAGCGGCTAGGCGTTAGTTTGGAACTTGGCGCATACTTCCGTGAACAGGGAGGGCAGCAAGGAAATGAATCTGGTGCTTTAGCTGTATCTTCTGAAGAGGAGTTTAGCAAAAAGGATAAGCCTTGGCGGCCTGCTATTAATCTGGAAGTTAACTACCGGTTTTAAATTCAGTTAGTGGGTGATTTTTGGCATTTAGCTATTGTTTTGGTGCCCTTTCCCAAGACAAGGAAAGGGCAGTTCTTTTATTAGATGCCTATTTATATCAATTAACCGCCCTTTTTGTTAGCAGCAGAAACCGATTGCTGGGAAAGGCTTCTTAGCTGCATGCCCTTTAATACATTGAGAGCTTGGCTTAGCTGATAGTCCTGTTCAAACAGGTTTTGTTGTTTATCTTTCCCATCACTGGCATCTTTGCTCTTTTTACTATCTTTTTTGGACTCTTTGTGTCCATTACCATTATTAAGATGACCTTTGAGATCAGCCTCCTTGTATTGAGAGCTGCCTTCAAGCGGAGTTACTTTGGCTTGAGGCAAATTGATATCCGGCTTGATACCCTCTGCCTGAATAGAACGGCCACTTGGCGTGTAATAGAGCGCAGTGGTCAGCTTTAACCCTCTCTCGGAGTCAACACTCAAGGGCAGAACGGTTTGTACTGATCCTTTACCGAAAGAGGTGCTGCCAAGCAGGACCGCACGGTGGTGATCTTGCAATGCCCCTGCGACAATCTCTGAAGCTGAAGCTGAACCTCCATTGATCAGAACGACTAACGGTGTGCCTTCCGATGGATCATTTTGTGTGGCATTGAATCGTAGTTCAGAGTTGGCAACACGGCCTTTGGTATAGACTATCAGCCCCTTTTTCATGAAGGCATCTGCAACACCAACAGCAGCCTGCAATACGCCACCGGGATTATTTCTAAGATCGAGGACAATACCTTTTAGCTTGCCGTCTTTCTGCTCTTTTTTAAGCTTTTTAAGGTCTTCTATCAGCTCTTTATCGGTGTCAGACTGGAATTGACTGATGCGAATATAGCCATAGCCATCTTCCAGTGTTTTGGTTTTGACGCTCTGAACTTTGATAATATCGCGCTTGACTGTGATATCAATAGGCTTGGGAGAGTGTTCCCTGACAATGGTCAGTTTAATGGGGCTGCCGGGCTTGCCGCGCATTTTTTCTACCGACTGCATCAGAGTCATGCCTTTTACTGGGGTGTCGTCAAGCTTGATAATCAGGTCACCTGCCTGAATTCCCGCTTTATGAGCGGGGGTATCATCAATGGGGGAGACCACCTTGATGTAGCCATCTTCCATGCCGACTTCCATTCCCAGACCACCAAATTGACCTGATGTGTTGATTTCCAGCTCTTTAAAGTCATCCGGCTTTAGGTAGGCAGAGTGAGGGTCCAGCCCACTGAGCATGCCTTTAATCGCATCTTCCAGCAGTGTTTTGTCATCGACTTCCTCTACATAGGCTGTCTTGATTCTCTGCATGACTTCTGTGAATGTTCGCAACTCTTCGAGGGGCAAGCGCCCTTTGGGCTCTGTATCAATTTGTTTTTGGGGTTGTTCAACTTTATCCAGTGCTGGAGCATGGTGCTTTTGTTGACCTTCGGCCCACCCGGACGCAGTGTAGCTGCAGGCGACGATCATTATGACTGTCTGGATAAGCCGATAAAATGGAAAGGTCATGGTCATTAAAAACTCCTGCACACTTATTTTGAGTGGATCAAGTATAGCCGTAACTGCTGTTATTATGGCCATAACCTTTTGGGGCCATGGTTATTGAGAGGATTTTTTGAACCTTCGTTCAATATATTAGCTCCATCTATCTGGATAGGGCATAGCCTAATTTATCGGTCTATCAGTCAGGAACTGCAGTTTCATCATTAGCTTGTCATATAGCGGCTGGAAACAATTTCTGGGTTAGTGACGAATCAGCCATGACGACGGGTTCTGAGGAGTACCCTTGTGTCTAATCTCAAAATACAGGCCAGGGGTGCTTTGGCCACCAGTCTTTCCTATGTTGGCCAGAGGCTCTCCGGCAAGCACTATATCTCCTTCGGCTTTTAGCAGGGATTGGTTATGAGCATAAAGGGTGAGGTAATCTTCACCATGATCGACAATGATGAGCAACCCATAGCCTCGGAGCCAGTCGGCGAAAATAACCCGGCCGTCGTGGACGGCCTTGGCTTGCTGGCTGCTATTTGCGGCAATAAACAGTCCCTGCCAGCGCATTTGGGTATCAGGTCGTCGTTCATTATAACTGAATAGTAATCGCCCCTTGACTGGCCAAGGCAGTTTTCCTTTCATTTTGTTGAACGGATTGCGGCTGTTGACTGCCCGGCTTTTCAGCGTGGCGAGAATAGTTTCCAGCTCAGAACGCTGCTTCTCCAGTGCATTGAGCTGCTTGTCACTTTTTCGGTATTGCTGGCTAAGTTTGCTGATCAGCTTTTGGCGCTCCTGATTTTGCTTCTCTAGAGACCGGTTTTTTTGTTTGAGGGAGTCTCGTTTTGTTTGCGCTTCCTGGTTAATGCGAAGCTGTTGCTGTTTGTTGCTTTCCAGCTCGACAATGATAGCTTCATAGGCTTTTATAGATTTTAACTGAGCCTTTTGAAAGTAGTTCAGATAAACCAGCTGGCGAGAGACCTCTTCTGGATCTTCCTGGTTTAACAGTAGCTTGATACGATCATCATTCCCAGATAAGTACAAAGACCGCAGGCTGATTGCTATGCGCTGTTTTTCCTGCTCCCTTTTGGTTTTCAAAACCTGCTGGCGGTCCTTGAGTTTTTTTATGTCGTGTTGTCCATCACGTAGTCGTTTCTCAATTTTTTTTATTTCGCTTTTAAGAGTATTGATTTCTTTTTCTGACTTGTTAATACGTGTTTCAGTAGAGGAGCGCTCCTTATTCAGTTTGTTAAGCCGGCTTTTCAGGTTGCTGATATCCTGATTGATTGTTTTTAGCTCCGCTTCTGTGGACTGTGTTGATGTTGCACTGGATATACCCGGCAGGAAAAGTACTGTAAGGACTAAAACAACGGATGCGGCAAAATTCATAGTCAGGGTGTTACTGGCAATCGTTCTTAAAACTAAGGATGTCAGCGCCCTTGATTCAGAATTCCCCCAAGCGCTATCCATATGTTGGCAGTATGCCTTGGTTTTGACTGGAAATCCTGTATTGCAGTTAATTAACGCTGTTTTTTTGTCTTGAGTTATAAAATGGTATGTTGGTACGGGAGCTGTTTACACTGTTAGCAAAGCGGTTAAGGTACTGAAGGGCTATGCGATTAACTTTTCTGGGAACATCTGCTGGTATGCCAACAACAGAGCGGAATGTCACGGCTCTGGCATTGGCACTGGATGACAGTCGAAGCTGGTATCTGATTGATTGTGGTGAAGGCACGCAGCAGCGGTTGCTAAGTTGCCGGTATACGCTTTCTCAGCTTAAGACCATACTCATAACCCACGTTCATGGTGATCATATTTTTGGGCTGCCTGGTTTATTGACGTCAGCTAGTATGCAAGGGCGCAGTGAACCTTTGGTTATTTGTGGCCCTGATGGGGTTGAATCATTCGTTCGTCATGCACTGGCCTGTGCTGATGTTAAGGAGCTTCCTTTTGAGTTGCAGTTTATGAGAAGCGATAGCGCTGACTTTATCTATCAGGATGAAAGCTTTGTTATCTCAGCTCATGGGTTGTCTCATCGAGTGCCCAGTTTTGCATACCGGTTTTCTGAAATCGTGACTGCTAGCCGTTTGGATAAGGATAAATTGGCAGATTTGGGCGTTCCCAGAGGGCCTTTATGGGGACAGCTCCAGAAAGGAGAAACTGTCACTCTTGATAATGGACGACGCGTTTCGCCTAAACAGGTAATGGCAGCTGCACCGAAGAGCAGAACGGTCATTATTGGAGGTGATAATGATCAGCCCTCACTTCTGGCAGATGTATTAAAAGAAGCCGATTTAATGGTTCATGAGGCTACGTTCACGGATGAGGCTTTTCAGAAAGTGGGGCCAGTCTGGATGCACAGTACGGCTAAAAAAGTAGCAGAGGCAGCAGCCAATGCCAATCTACCAAATTTAATTCTCACGCATTTCAGTGGGCGCTATCGCTTATCTCCTGTCGCGGGTGAAAAGAGTGTGGAAGTGCTGCGTAATGAGGCTCAACAGTATTATCGGGGGCGTGTGGAGCTAGCTGAAGATTTTGCTGTTTGGCAGTTGTCGAGGGAGAATGAGTTAATCCAGCTTGGCTATGTTAATGATGAAAGGCAAAAAAAAGGCCCGTGATCAAGGGGCCTTTTTGGGGTGAATACGAAATTATGGTTAGTTTCTAAGCTTAGACAAATGAGTTTATTGGGCGCTACCTAAAACCTTCACCTGCTCCAGGCACGCTGCTATTACGGCGGCCGCCACCGAGACCTCTATGGCTCCTATGACCTCGTTTTCCTGTTTTTTGACCCTTTTCTCCCCCTTCAGCACCAGGTCCACCATCTGGGCCTCCACCTCTACCAAAGCGTCCACCGCCATCGCGACCTCCTCGGCCTCCCCCATCAGCACCGGTGCCTCCTTGGCTACCGCCGCCATGGCCGCCGCCGGCCCCATGACCACCGCCGTGGCCACCGCCACGACCTCCTCCAGAACCGCCTCCACCACCACGCCCCCCCCGGGCAATGAGAATAGATTCAGAGGTGTCGTTCAGTCCCTGAGGTGTATAGATGCCAAACATGCTAGTATTACTGCTGCTGGCTTGCAGAAGGCCGCTGCCGGATAGAGAAGTGAGAATAATAGCTGTCTGTGTCAGCCTTTTGAGTGACATAAAAATTAAAGCCTCCATGCTTTAATATTTGATTAAAATTCGATCGGTGTACTTTCAATGTAAAGAGTGGGGCTGCTTGATGCAAGAGGGTATTCCAGAATTCTTCAGAGAGTTGGAGATATTACTCAAGTGAAACTATGTACCAAGCCCATTTGATTTTGCCTCCTCATTCTTTTTACGTGTTAAACTGCCCCACTTTTTACTATGTCATTAAATTAGAATGTCTGAAAAATATACAACAGTTGAAGAGCGTGTAAGCTACGGGATTGGCCGCCAGATGGGTGATCAACTGTCAGGTAATCCTATTGAAGGCCTGTCTATTGATGCTGTCCTGGCCGGTTTGGCAGATTCCCTGAATGGTGCTCCTAGTGCTGTAGAGCACAGTGCTTTGCAGGAAGCGTTTGAGGAAATGCAGAACCGCCTGCAGGCCAAGCAGGCTGAGCAGGCGAAAGAGCTTGCTGCTGAAGGCGAAAAGTATCTGGCAGAAAATGCCAAGCGTACTGAAATCAAGGTAACTGAATCTGGTCTGCAATATGAAGTGCTGGTGGAAGGTAATGGTCCTAAGCCAACGGCAACGTCTACTGTAAAAACCCATTACCACGGAACGCTTGTTGATGGTACTGTGTTTGACAGTTCTGTTGAGCGTGGTCAGCCAGCAGAATTTCCAGTTAATGGCGTGATTTCAGGTTGGACTGAAGCTCTGCAAATGATGGGTACAGGGTCCAAGTGGCGTCTGCATCTGCCTCATAACCTGGCGTATGGTGCTCGTGGTGCTGGTGGCGCTATTGGACCTTATGCAACGTTGGTTTTTGATGTAGAACTGCTAGAAATTGTAGCTTGATAGCAGGATTAAAAGCATAAAAAAACCGGAGCATTGCTCCGGTTTTTTTATGCTTTTAATCCTTTGTTCCCAAGGTTTCTCCTTGGAAGTAGAGATCTCCCCCTGGCAACAATTAGTACAGTGCCAGTTGAAAATACCTGTAGGCATTCCCAGCGGGGACGCTGGGAATGAGGAAAGGTTGGGGCAAGGATAAAATTTAGCTAACTAGGGATTGACCCGTCATCTCTTCTGGCTGTTCGATATCCATCAGAGCCAGCAGTGTCGGGGATATGTCAGACAGGATGCCATCCTTAAGTTTAATATCCTTAGGGCCTGCATATACTAAAGGCACCTGTTCACAGGTATGAGCTGTGTGAACCTGACCAGTTTCAGCGTTCATCATCTGTTCGGCATTACCGTGGTCGGCGGTAATCAGGCATTGGCTGCCGGTTTCTTCCAGCGCTTCAATCACCTTGCCAACACAAGTATCAACGGCTTCAACCGCTTTTACAGCCGCTTCAAATACGCCGGTATGACCTACCATATCGCAGTTGGCAAAGTTGCAGACGATCAGGTCATGCTTGCCGCTTTTGATTTCAGCAACCAGCTTTTCAGTCACTTCAAAAGCGCTCATTTCTGGTTGCAGGTCGTAAGTGGCTACCTTCGGTGAGTTAACCAGTACCCGGTTTTCACCCTGGTAAGGCTCTTCTCGGCCACCGCTAAAGAAGAAGGTGACATGAGCATACTTTTCTGTTTCTGCAATACGCAGTTGGGTTTTACCCAGTTTCTCCATGTATTCACCCATGGTGTTGGGCAACTCAGCAGGAGGGAAGGCACAAGCAGTTGGGATATCTGCAGCGTACTGGGTCAGCATCACAAAACCGGCCAGGGCTGGGGTCTTGTTACGCTGGAAACCAGCAAATTCTTTTTCTACAAAACTGCGAGTAATTTCACGGGCACGGTCAGCTCGGAAATTCATAAAGACCAGAGCATCGCCATCGTTCACTGCCGCGGCAGACTGGTTGTTATCAGCAATGACTGTGGCCTGAACAAACTCATCATTTTCATCACGTTCGTAGGCGGCTTTCAAACCTTCAACTGCAGTTTTGGCAGTGAATTCGGCTTTGCCTTCGGTCATTAACTCATAGGCAGCTTGAACTCGCTCCCAACGGTTGTCGCGATCCATGGCATAGTAACGGCCGATCAGGCTGGCAATACGGCCAATACCTTTTGATTTAAGCGCATCATCCAGTTTTGCCAAGGAGTTTTCGGCACTGCGAGGTGGTGTGTCACGGCCGTCGAGGAATGCATGAACATAAACTTCCTTTGCACCGCGCCCCGCTGCAAGTTCTGCCATGGCGTGGATATGGTCTTCATGACTATGGACACCGCCAGGAGACATCAGGCCCATAATATGGACGGCTTTGCCTGCACTAACAGCTTTATCGACGGCTTCTGTCAGAGTCTGGTTTTCAAAGAAATCACCATCCTGGATGGACTTGGTAATACGGGTAAAGTCCTGATAAACAACTCGGCCTGCACCAAGGTTCATATGGCCTACTTCACTGTTGCCCATCTGGCCATCAGGTAAGCCAACATCCAGACCTGAGCCGGAAATCATGCTGTTGGGGTTATTTTTTAGCAGCTCATCCATGACTGGCGTGTTAGCAGTGTGGATGGCGTTATAATCAGTCTCATTCCTGTGACCGTAGCCATCAAGAATAATAAGGGCAGTGGTTTTGCGTTGTTGAGTCATCAGCAATCAACCGTTGCGGAGGGGAGTGGGTTTGATAAGAGTTGCGGGCATTATAGATTCTACAATTGACTCTATAAAAGCCTTTATTGGTAATTCTAGGCGTATCAACAACCTCTGAACGGGTTTGATCATAGATGCACGGTAGTTAACCTGGCAGGGATGTGTTTTCACAGAAGTTAACCTGTTTTATAGATTGTGACTCCATTCAATAATACCCATCGCCTTTCAAGATGTTGCACTGTTGTCTGCCCTCGCTTACTTCTGTCACCTGCTAATTGTAAGCTTCTGGGGATTCGCTTCATAATCCCGGTAATTCTCTATTTAAGTATATCATTAGGGCTCGTGTTGGCCTTAAAAAGAGAAGGGGGCGCTTTTGAGCTGTTCGTCTGTTCAAGGTTATCTATTCACCTTCAGGTTTAGTATACTTCGCAGCTTTGTGCACTTGAGATCACCGGGTCGACATGGAACAGATTTTTGAGTTTATTGTGAACCACCCTCTACTGGTGGGGGCTCTGGTTGCGCTGGTTTGCGCCTTGATTTTTACCGAAATGCGCAGAGGCGGACCGGCTGTTACTTCCCAGCAGCTGACTCACCTGGTCAACCAGAGTAATGCTGTCGTTGTAGATGTGAGGGAAAAAGGTGAGTTTAGCAAAGGCCATATTGTCGATGCCCTGAACATCCCCTTTGCCAAACTGAAAGACCGTGCGTCAGAGCTTGAAAAGCATAAAGACCAGCCGGTCATTGTTGTCGATGCCATGGGGCAGCATGGTGGCATGGCTAGCAAAATACTGAAAGAGGCTGGCCTGAATCAGGTTATGAAACTGAAAGGTGGCATCAGCACCTGGCAGGCGGACAGCCTTCCCTTGATAAAAAAATAAGTAAGTAAATTGGTGAGTGGATGAAGCAGGTCGTTATCTACACTTCAGCCTGGTGTCCTTTTTGTATCAGAGCTATGCAATTGCTGGACAGTAAAAGTGCCAGCTACCAGACTATCAGCGTCGATGGTCGCCCTGAAGTTCGTCAGGAAATGACAGAAAAAGCCGGCCGACATACGGTTCCCCAGATCTGGATTGGAGACACCCATGTGGGTGGCTGCGATGATCTTTTTGCCCTGGACAGCAAAGGTCAGTTGGACAGTTTGCTAAAGTCATAAAGATTTTATGGGCTTTGGTATTAAAGTATTAGTAAAGAGAAGGAAGTAAAAATGGCTGATAATCAGCAAGATCAGGCTCAGTTCGCCCTGCAGCGTATTTATGTAAAGGATCTTTCCTTTGAGTCTCCCAAAGCTCCTGAAATGTTTCAGAAGCAGTGGCAGCCAGAGGTTAAACTGGATCTGAACACCAGCAACCGTGCCCTGGAAGACGGTCTGTTTGAAGTGGTACTGTCTTTGACAATCACCGTGGATAATGGTCCTGAAGGTCAACGTGAAACTGCGTTCGTTGTTGAAGTTCAGCAAGCCGGTGTATTCATGGCCCGTGGTCTGAGTGATGAAGAGCTGCATCGCACCCTGGGTGCATTCTGCCCTAACATCCTCTTCCCTTACGCCCGTGAAGCAGTCGATAACCTGGTTCTGCGCGGCAGCTTCCCTCCTATCATGCTGGCACCGGTTAATTTCGATGCGCTGTACATGCAAGCTCGCGAGCAGGCTGAACAGGAAGGCACAGCTGCTGTCAACTAATCTGGCAACGCAGCTGATATGAACAACAAAGGCACAAGCATAAACGCAAGTGAGCTTTGGGCCTTTGTCGTTCTATATAATGAATTCAGTCTATAGTTCCAGAACCTTCAAAGCCAAGCTGTCGCCAGCTTTCATAGACCATAATAGCAACGGTATTAGACAGGTTAAGGCTTCGGCTATCCGGCAGCATTGGCAATTTTAATACCTGATCCGCTGGCAGGCTGTTTCGAATATCTGCAGGTAGTCCACGGGTTTCTGGTCCGAACATCAAGGCATCACCTGGTTGGAGCTCTGTTTCTGAATAACACCGGTGGCCTTTAGTGCTTAGAGCGTAAACCCGCTTGGGCTTTGCATTGGTGAGATAATCTTCGTAGCTTTCATGTAGCTGCAGGTTGGCAAATTCATGATAGTCAAGGCCAGCTCTCTTTAATCTCTGGTCATCAAGCTCAAAGCCTAATGGTTTGATCAAATGTAAATTAAAACCGGTATTGGCACAAAGGCGGATAATATTGCCCGTATTGGGGGGTATTTCTGGCTGATAGAGGACGATATCAAGCATTAGTCTATTGTATTTTGGGTGTCATAAATTATGTGTGATGCCAAGTATATAGGGATGTACTATTTGAAGTGTCATTTTTTTGAAACGCAAAAAATGACCCTACACAAACTGTGTTTATTAAATACTTTCTTATTATTAATACGAAGCTACTTATGAATAATTCGGATCGGTATTCTTAATACTGCTCAGCTCATACTTGCGCTAATCCACTGATAAACAGCAGGACAAACAAAAGTGCAAAAATATTTCCGGTACAGCCGGTGCGGCAAAATGGGGTATCGGAGCGGTCATTGTTTTCTGGTGACAGGCCCATGGGTTAACGCCTCAAATATTCTAAATCAGCCAATACTCTATCTATGATAGCTCAGTTTTTGCTTGCCAACATGCGTACTTCTGCGAGGCTGATTAATTAGAATTAATTTGTATTTATGCCAGTAATTAATTACTTTATTGCCTAAATCTTGCTAATGGTTCTGTCTGACTGGTAACCTCAGGCCAGTGGCAACAAGTAATAAAAAAGGTCTGTCAGGATGACGGTTAAACCTTATGGCTGGTTAGCTTCAATAGTAATACTTTGGAATAGCTCATCGTTAGCGGCTAATAATCCTCTGGAAGCAACAGAAGGATCTTCATCAGGAGGTTTTGATGTAGAGTTAATTGTTCCGCCCTTAGCCCAGATCGGTTTTCCTGCCTCAGTAGAAAATATTGATTTTGGCAATTTTGATGAAAGTTTCGGTTTCCAGGATCAACAGCAAGCTTTTTGTATTTTTCATAATACCAATATGGTCACAATGGTCGCTAACAGCAGCCGCAGTGCAGATAATGGCCGCTTTGTACTTGCACACTCCTCAGTTCCTGGTACGGTATCCCCTGAGGATGTAGAAGGTATCGAGTACCAGGTTGAAGTATTAAGTGATACCTTGGTCAGCCCCCTGGTTGCAGGGATACCGACGGGAGAGTTTACTGCTGAAAATGCCCGAACCACCGATGCTGCGAATTGCCTTGATGCCAGTACGAATATGAACCTGCGTTTGAAATTGTCTAGTGCTATCAATTTCAATGAAAAAAATACTGGTGCCTATACCGATGAATTAACGTTAACCGTTCTGGCTGAATAAATTATTTTTTATAAGGTTATTAGGTCTATCATAGTTTAATTCTGTCTTGTCGTATTTGGTTGTGTTTTTTTAGGAAATTGTTTTAATTCTTGGCTTTGGTCTTTTCTATCCATATTGCTTGTTGAACTGCATCGTTATGAATTTGATTTTCTAATAAAATCCATATGTGCTTTCTAAAAAAACACAAACTGTGTCGTTTTGTTTTGCAATGCGTTCTGCGAATGTTTAGATTTACATAACGTCAGGAAAAAGTCAGCTTATATACAGGATGTATAGACAAACAATACCAAGGATGTTTCTAAAAGCACCTATTCTGTGTGCTTCGTTAATAACAACAATAAAAAATTGTTTATTATAGGGGTAAACAATGAAAATCATTTCCAATAGGTTTAAACAACTGGTTTTGGCTTCTGCTTTAAGTGCGGTGGCCGGGGGAGCTATTGCGGCAACCAATCCGGCAGGTCCAACACTGGGTTCAAGTCAGGGTGATTTTGGCGTTACTCTTAACAAGCAGGACAAAATCATTATTAATAATTTCCAGGATATGGTTTTGGCCCAGTTTATAGAATCGGGCACTGGTGATTATGTCGGTTCTCAAAATGTTTGTGTTGGGCGAGCTGGAGCCTCAGGAGGAAGTGCCGCTTCCTATGCCATCACAGCATCCAATGCAGCCGGTGATTTCAAACTGAATGGCAGTGATGGCAATGGCCCGGTGAATACCAAAATCAGCTACAAGGTATTCTTTAATAATGCTGTTGAGGGTGTGCAAAATTTTGGTTCTCAAACAGAACTGAAAAATGGTATTCAGGATGTCAGCTTTAATACCAATCTTGCTGAAACAGAGTGCACAACCGGTACCGTGAACTCAACCATTTGGGTAAAGGCGAATGGCGGCGAAATTGATACAGCAGCTCCTGGTGTATACACAGATACGGTTACTGTAACAGTAGCTGTTAATTAAAGCGTGGAAATTGAATAAATTGTTTTCAGTTATTGAAGTAATAATCTATTGATCATGAGACTTTGAATAGGACTCAAAGTCTAAGGAAGCCACAAAGGTGTGTGAGTTAATGATTTATTTTAGGAAAGTCATTAATTAGTGCCTGGCTAAAAACAAAAAAAGGGATTCACAATGCACTTCACAAAAGATTTGAAAAAACTGTTACTAGCTATTGCTGTTACTACTACGGCTACCGGTGTTATTGCAGCCACACAGGGAACTGAGGGAACTAATAGTAGTGGTAACTTTGATGTAACGTTTGATCAGGGGGCAAAAGTCCGGGTTTGGGGCTTGCAAGACCTGAGTTTTACCGGGGATCTTGTTGCTGCAGACCTTACCAAAAATTTTACTTTCTGTACCTTCAGCAACAATACCGATGAAGTGGTTTTCAAGGTGGAAAGCTCTAATGGTAATTTCACTCTGGTGTCTGGTAGCCAAACAGCTACAGCTCCTATCGATTACAAGGTACAGCTGGCTAATAAAAATCTGGCACCAGGGGCAGGGGAAGAGTGGAGTAAAAATGCGCTAGTCAGTGGGGCCCAAGGGTTTGACCGTTATTCAACTCAAAGTCTTGATAACGGTGGGGCAAGTAATCTGTGTGTAGCTGCTCAACAGACAACCGATCTGACAGTCACTATTCCCAAGGTGGCGACCGTTCCAGGTGATGGTGCTTATACCGATACTGTAACCCTGACTATTCAGCCCATCTAAAAAGTACTGCTCGGCTGGCTGGTGCAGGTGGAAGCAGGCCAGCCAATAGTAAGCTGTATATGTGTACCAAAAGATAAGAGTCAGGCCGGAGGTAACCCGGGGTAGCAGTACCCGTAATACTTCAGGTCTCTGTATTATAAGGCAGACCAAGCAGAACTAATAAAAGGGGTTCTTGCCGACTGGGAGCAGTTATGAGAAGAACAGGGAAGATATATCTATTATCTGGCCTTGCGTTGTTTATAGTGGGGCAGCTCAATGCTGCTGATTTTTCAATGAATGAATCCAACGCTGGCCAACCTCTTTTTCTTGCCCGTGCTGATGTCCCTCCCGGATTTGAAGAATTGTCCAAACCCCAGCGTTCCCTTGTTGATATTTATTACGGCAACCGATATCTCACATCGCAACTGGCTACCTATACCCCTCAGACAATCCGGCTGTCAGATCCTGCGACCGTAGTCAGGCTGATTGGTGATATCAATGATCGAGCCCTGGTAGAAAATGCCCTGCAAGGAGAAATCAGCACCCACTCTGATCAAGTCTGTTACCAGCAGGGACAGGCAGGCTGTGGTGTACTTGACCCTCCGGTTACCGGTGTTATATTTGATGAGAGCCGGTTCAGGGTTGATGTTTTTGTTAACCGTCGCTTTTTATTGACGCGATCAGCTGAGATCAGCAAATACCTCCCACCTTCTGATGGTGACTTTTCATTCCTGCAAAACTTTTCTGCCACGGTTTCCGGTACCCGGGGGAATAATGACATCAATAATACTGAAAGTGATGACTATACCCTTTACGGAACCAGCGTTTTTGCCCATAAAGAAAGCAGCTTCCATGCCAGTTGGGATTACTCCAAAAGCCAGCACTTTTCTGTAGATTCACTTTATGGCCAGCGGGAGTTTCAGGGCACCCGGTTCAGGGGCGGAATGATGAGTAGTGAAGGTTTCGGGTTGAGCTTTACTTCTGATCGTACACTTGCCGGTGTTCGTATAGGCAGTTCTGATAATACTCGTTCGGATACCAGTTTTTCTGGCGGTATTCCCCTGGAAGTGTTTTTACCGGTTCGTGGCCGTGTTGAAGTGCGCAGGGATAATCGCTTGATTGGTTCATTTTTCCATGAGGCCGGAAGCCAGCAATTAGACACGTCCTCGTTTCCATCCGGTGCATACGATGTTGAAATAAAAATTCTGGATGAACTGGGAAACCTGGTCCGGACTGAGACCCGTTTTTTTGCTAAGCAGTTTGACCTGCCACCGGAAGGTGAGTGGCGCTATTTTATGGAAGCGGGAAAGGTCATGAACCGTACCAATAATGAAGCGCTGCCAGAGATGACCAAACAGTTCCTGGCCCGTGCGGGCGTGAGTCGGCGAATTACCGATACCCTTGCAGGAACTGTAAGTTCTGCCGTTAATGCAGATGCCAGTTTGCTGGAAGCTGGTTTGTTTAATATTGGTTACCGCTATGAGTTATCGCCCTCGGTGATGGTGGGTAGCAGTGGTGCCTATGGGTTTAATGTTATTGGACGATTCAGTTTTTATGATATTTCCATGAATGCCAGCCACCGGCAGCTTTGGAACAGTAAATACAAGAGCACGAATACAAATAAAGATTACCCAGAGCTGTTGGGTGAGTCCTTCCGTCAGAGCAATTACTCCCTTTCTACTCCGTTGTACAATGGCAATGCCAGTTACCGCTACAGTGAAAACCAGACTGGTGATGAAGATACCACCCGAACCCATGCTATAGGTTATCGAACCAGCCTTTACCGGATTGAAAATCTGGATATTGATATGGATCTCAGCTACAGCCAATCCAATGATGATAAGGTGGCACTGTTAAGTTTTAACTTCCGGTTGCGCGATGACCACTGGATCTGGCGGGCGACACCAAAGGCAGAACGTAACTGGAAAGAGAACGGCAATACCAGCAGTGAGCGGCTGCGTGTAGCAGCTTCCTGGGATGATAAGGAGCTGTTTGACAGTACCGTTAGGGCAGATTTTGGTGCAGAAACCGGTACTGGTGATGAACGTTACGATGCTCGGCTGGAAGTTGGTAATAGCTGGGGGCGCGGGGATCTCTCTGTTAACCATTTGGTTGGTAATGACAATACCACCACCAGTTATTCCGCCAGTTTCCGCAGCAGTTTTATGACAGATGGTAACCACCTTGCTATGGGGGGAGAGCAGAGTGCAGAAAGCGCATTGATGGTTAACGTTAAAGGCAGGGATGGTGATGTTTTTGATGTCAAAATAAATGGCCAGCGTCGTGGTTATGCGGTAGCAGGCAGGCCATCTCTGGTGGCGTTACCACCTTATGAACAATATACCGTCAGTATTTCACCAGCGGGTACGGCGCTGTATGATTTTGATGAGCGGGAGAGGCGGGTTACTCTTTACCCGGGAAATGTGGTATCACTGGATTATGAAGCCGTTGCCCTACAGCTTTTATTCGGCCGACTGATGTTAAATGGTGAACCGGTATATGGAGCCAGAATTGAAGGTGGGCTCTATCCTGCAGATAGCGATGATTTTGGCTTATTCCAGCTGGAGCTCCGAGCAGATAAGGAGGCAATTAATGTAGAGCTGGATAGTGGACAGGTTTGTAGCTTGCCAGTACCTGCTGAAAGCAGGGGAAATATTTTACGGATGGGGACTGTAAATCTTTCTGATGTCGACTGTGCGCTGCCTAAGCCTGAGCTGGACATTGCAGATGAAGATGGGGCTGTGGAATTGGCAAGTGTGACTGTCAATCATAGCGCAGGGAGCAATTAATTTTATGGGGCATCGTCTGGGTACTTGGCTACAAGGCTTGAAGGGGGTGGCATTGCTTTTGGTGCTGGCTTCCAGTTCCCATGCTTGGGGAAAGTTTGAGTTCAGTGGTTACACTGCGTCACGAGTAACGATTTCAGAAAGTAATACTCCTATTCCCTATACCTTCACTGTTACTTATACCCCCTTTGAAGGTGATACCTGGAATGGTGGTAATCCGTTTGCCAATTACCGGATCGGTTTATCCGATTTCGGTGTTTATGACGCGACCCAGCTAAATTATATTGAGCTGGAGAAGGTGATGGATTGGAGTTCAATCAAGGTAAAGCCATCCCAGGGAAACCCACCCCAGGCACCTATCAATTCAAAAGGCTGGACCCATGGTCAGGGCAGTGGCCTGCATCCCGGAAATGGCACGGCTACCTCAATAACAGCGACCTTTGAAGTCAAACTGAAACCTCAGGGGCTTCGGGATCTTTACAACAGTGGTAAGAAATTTGAGTTTTATGTCCATGGGGAAGAGCTCTCCGGCACCACATTCTTTGAAAATCCTTATGACAAACAATTGATCTCAATTCAGATAAACTATCCTGCCAATGTAAAAGTCAGTGGCTTAAAAGACTTGCCGGTTTCCAATGGCAATACAGCAGGTGCCTATTATTGGAACCAGGCTGATTTCTGTGTCTATGTTAGCCGAGAGCCTCGAAACTACAGAATTGGTTTTGTTGGAAAGCATGGCAATGATTTCCGGTTAAACAAGACAGGCAGCAATGACAGTATTAATTACACTGTGCAGTTTGCCGAGAGCCTGCTGGGGCTGGATACAGCGACTGAACATAGTAGCCGTTTTATCAGCACCCTTAGCAATGGCAGTGATAGCCTCGATTGTAATAATTACACCAACAATAATGGGGCGGTTAGGGTGAAGGTGCCAAAAGCAGATGCGGATGTGTTACCTGATGGTGTGTATACCGATACGGTAACAGTGATGGTGCAGGCAACTTGAGTTTTTAACTCGTTCCCAGGCTCCTGCTTGGGAATGCATATTCTTCTCTGGACGTATGTGCGGTGTTGGTTTGAAGAATCCGTCTGCATTCTCAGCAGAGACGCCGGTAAAGATGGAGTCAGGTGGCCTCAACAGTCAGTGTGACAGTATCACTGTAGTTGCCTGTTGGCGCACTGTTCATATCACTTTCTGTCACTTTGGCCTGAATGCCGATATACACTCCATCATTGCAAAGTTCTGTACCACTCGCAGTGATATTTGGAAAAGACTGGCCGAGAGTCAGGTCTTTCCAGATAGCCGTATTGTGCTCTTTGTACTGGAGTGCGTAAGGTATGCTATTACCTGCATTTTTAAGTTCGCCATTATTAGCTGATATGGCAGTGAGGTTATAGTGTCCTGTCGTGCTAAAAACACAGACCTGTTCATTGGCCTTTTGCCAGTTCGCTTGTGGAGTCAGTGGCAAGTCTTCTAGACCGCTGATGCGGATCATATCAGGTGAACCTATTCTTATGTAGAATGACCCTGTCTCTGTATCACCCTTATTGTTTCTTAATTGCACCTGAATATTGCGCTCATAAGGGATTTTAACTGGATTTATATCATTTTTATTAACCGTTGCTGTAATTGTTCTTCTATTTCTGTGGTTACCACAGTCATTACCTTGTGATGGCAGTTCACCTGTTTCTTGCCCTGGGATTAATGTCATATCAGGTTCTGAGTCCCAGTCATGACTTAATACGAGTGATACAGGTGCAATAACACCTCCTGAACCTTCAAGGGTGAATTGGCCACTGCATCCAGAGCTGCAATCAATTGTCATAAAAAGATCGTGAGGTGTTGCTGCGCAAAAATCAGTGTTGCCTGTTAAAGAAGCATCGTAGACGAGTTCAATAGAAGGTGGATTGACAGGATCAAGCTCAATAGCTGCTCCCCAAGCTGTCAGTGGAAGCAAGTAGCATAGTAGGGTGCTTATTGTAATGCGCATTTATTATTCCCTGTTCAGCCATCTCTTTATTCTAGTAGTGACTGATTGATAGCTTTTAACAGGCTTCTGGGCCTATGTGAGTTGGCAAAACTTGTATAAAAAATTATTTTTAACAGCGGAGGCACAGAGAATGCAGAAATTTATTTTTAAAAGAATAAAAAAACTCCGCGCCCTCTGTGTCTCTGTGGTGAAAAAGAAATGCTATTACCCTGCTTTGCTTGATCTAGCCGGTGTTACGGAAAATTCCTGGCTTTTTTCAAAGGCTCCATCAAACATCCCATATTTTACCCGCACGGCATCGGAGGGAATATCCAGTGTCCAGCTCTCCCCTGCATAAATTCGGGTAGTTTCACTAAGGGATTTACAACTGTCGTCTTTTTTAGAAGTGCAGTATTGACCATTACGCAGAACAGCATTGATATTGCCTTTATTAGTAAAAACCAGCTGGTTCCCTTTCTGCTTTGCCGATACATCATATTTAGGGTTATCTGGGCGAATGAAAATCAACGTCTGATAGGCAATGAGCAGTTTGATGGCTGTTTGGCTGGCTTCAAGATCCCCCACAACCGGTTTAAAGGTCACGCGGTAAACCAGCTCTTTATCTGTAGGTTTTTCCAGGCTAACCAGCCGTACTGTTTTACGGCCATTGGGGGGAATAATGGCTTTATTGGGTGTAGTCAGCAGTTTTAGTTTGGCGGGGTCGGTGATTTTAACCCGGTCTTCGTCTTCACTACCGGGGTTTCTTACTTCAAAAATTTCAGTTTGCAGGTAGAGCGTCTCCGGATCAGGATTGGAAACAATGATATCCTGCCGAGGTGTCTTATCGGGGTCAAAGTAAACAATCATCCGGTCCAGTGACAGTGCAGCTGAAGCCCCGACGCTAAATAACAGAGATGAAATAAATGCCAGTGTTGGAAGACGAGAAAACATAACCAATCCCTTTTTTGTACGACGAAAGATCCTTATGGGGCACTTTTATCGTATTGTTTTTCTTAGGGCTTATTTTAAGTAGATAGCAACGGCGGGTAAACAAGGCTTTTTTAGTGTTTACTCATTCCCGGGAAAAATGTCGGGAATGAGTGAGGTTAGGATAAGATCTAATACCAATTGCATTTTCTAACTACCGTAATGAGCATGGTAAGCTGGGCGCCAAAACAAGGCGGAATGACGAGTAATAACCAGCTACGGCGTGCCCCTTGGGTATTGCGAGGAGTTCCAACGCAGGATTGGTGCTCAGATTGTCAGCGCAATAGCGTAGTTAGAATGTGCGATTGGTATAACTAGTCAGCACTGATGGTCAGGTTCATCGCATCTTTAAACTCTCTTGGCTTGTTTTTCATATAGAGAGCCATCCTTGAAGCACGTTCACAACTCTGGTTTCTTGCCAGTGGTTTCAGGGCTTCGCTGGGCTGACCACTGGTTAATTGTTGTGGTGCATGGGATGCGCTTTTCCAGAGCATAACGCTGTAGGGTTCCCAGCGGTTACCGTTTTGTACACCAAAGGCTCCATTGGATGAATGGCCGCTGGCTGTAACGGTATAGCTGGCCATGCCATTACTGTTTACACAGAGAGGGATTGATGAATTCATTGTCGCCTGGCTGGGGGTGGCCCGAAGGCTAACAGGTATCTCTTCAGCTACCCGGGTTTCCAGTTTGGGTGGAATAACCAGGGTAATGGTCATGGTTGCACTTGAAGTGCTGCCAAGCGCCCCCTGAGTGGCCGAGTGTAGGCTGGTAGGTGTCAATATAATGGCGCTGAAGGCGCCTGCTAATAGAAAAGAACGGCTTTTCCCTGCCGTTTTCTTGGAAACATCCATGTTTACTACTCCATGTATTACAGCGTTTCTACATAGAGTATAGACAGGAATAGCCCGTTAGCCTGGGTTGATCTCAGCAGACCCTAACCGGCCTAGTTTCTGAGCATAAAAGTCTCGTATTCCAGATCCCGCAGGATGCGGTTAATCATCAGCAGGCCAATAATGGTGGTCAGCGTTACCCCAATAACAAAGCCATAACCAAAAAACGCAGGGTTGGTTTTTTGAGAGGCCAGGGTAAACAGGGTATTGGAGCCTAAAAATACCAGGCTCAATTGCAGAGCCTCCTTACGCCGGTCAAGGTAGAACAGCACGTTCATCACCGCCATCATAATGACCTGGATGCCGACGCCCACCATATCAACCTGCAAAAGTGTTTCATAATAGTAGGAAATGCCCAGCCAGCTCAGTAGCTCCCGAGTCCAGACAAACAGCAGAATGACAGTGAGGGATTGGACTTTAAGGATTTCAAGAATGCCCTGGCGCACTGAGTTAACCATGAGTTGTTTGTTGTATTGAATCGTCTCCAGTGGTTGATGCTCTCTAATGGCATCATAAAAGCGGCTGTAGTTTTCAGCAAAGTCCGTTTCAAAACGTACCAGGAAAACGGCCATTCCCGGAATAATGGTCAGATAAGCCAGAAAGATCGGAATATCATAAATGACCGAAGAACGAAGATAACCCGCAGTCGCTTCTGAAGTAATGGGATTAAACCAGAATATAAACTTATCGGACCAGATACCCAGATAAAACGCCAGACCAATAAAAAACAGTGATGGATGAATATTGCAGCGCTTAAGAAAGTCAAAGCCCAGTAACTTGTCTCCAGGAAAAGTCCTGAATATTTCGTTCATAAAGGCAAAAAGGATAAATGCATGGCCCACAACAAATGCCAGCATGAGTCCTTCAGCTTGATAATCGCTTAACAGGGCAGACAGTATAACAACTGTTGTATAACCAATCGCCATGGTCAGCAAGATGCGGTTGTAGGCTTTCAAGCCGGATAAAAAAATGACCGCCAGCCAGAGGCAATTGAGTGTGACAAAGGCGGTAAAGGTAAGCAGCCGAAAATACAGGTTTTTATCAGGAAACAGCAGACTGACTGCTGGTCCTGCTGCCAAAGCGGCGATAATCGCTGTCAGTGCCAATGCTCCCATGGTATTGGGAAGGATCAGATCATTCCGTTTTTCATACAGCCGATCGGCAATAAAGCGTGTCAGTAATAGTTGTGTCCCGCCTGTCATTACCAGCGAACCTGCCATCAAATAAGTGACAGTCACCAGGAAATAACTGAGCTCTTGGGTATCACTGAAACGCTTGAGACTAATAATGCCAACCAGCAGCATGCTGACAATGGAAAGCACCCAAGGGCCGGAGCTAATAATGCCTGCATAAAAATAGGCTTGCAGAGTTGATGTGTAGTTGTTTCGTTCCAGAATTTTACGAAGCTCAAAGCCTATGCCGGCCATTCCTGTGCCTCCTCTGCTATAGCCAGGGAGTCTCGATAAAGATCCCGGTACCGTTGGAACATTTTCTCTTCGGTATAAAACTGTTTTACCCGCTGAATGGCTGCTTGCTGCTGCTGGTGCCAGAGTTCACTATTGCCCAGCAGGCGAACGCACTCCCGGGCAGCTGACTCCGGGTCTGCCATATTAACAATGGCACCGGATGGGCCGAGTTCCCGGTCACCTGGTTCCTGGCCGCCTTCGACCATTTCGCGACAACTCCCCACATCGGTACAGACGCAGGGCACCCCGGCAGCATAGGCTTCCAGAATAACAAGTGGCTGGGCCTCACTGATGGAGGTCAGCGCCATAAGGCCCAGCTTTGGAAGAATTTCAGGTACATTCTGAAATCCCAGAAACTTTACGGTATCTTTCAGACCAAGGGTTTCTGTTAGCTGGTGGCATTCGCTGGCATATTCCGGATCTTCCTCTTCTGGGCCGATAATCCAGCCCTCAATTTCAGGAATATCATCCCTGACCCGGTGAATGGTTCGAATAAAGGTTTTGATATCTTTAATAGGCACAACCCGGCCAATCAGGCCTATGACCATGGGAATGCCGGGTGGGCGCTTGGATAGGGCATCCTTGTACCGCTCAAGACTGATACCATTGGCAATAACAGCGGTTTTACTGAAGTCAGCACCATCGTTTATCTGGCGCCTTTGATTCCCTTCATATAGGGAAAAAATTTGGTCAGTGGCCTGGTAGGTTAGTTGGCTCAGTACTTCAAAAAAGCGAATCCACATATCCCGCAAAAAACCGTTTTCCATAATCACGCCTTCAGCATGAGCCAGTTCACCATCACTGATCCAGCTGGCCTGGGCCAGGTCGATTTTGCGTTCTTTGGAATAAATGCCATGCTCACTCAACAGGTAGTAACTGTTTGGGCTGCGGTTTTTGATCATAGCACCCAGCAGCCCCGCATATCCGGTAGAGATGCTGTGAATAACCGGTGTCAGGGGTACCGTACGGGCTACCTCGGTCAGCATAAACAGCGGTGCATGCATTGACCTGACAGTCCAAAAGTAATTGAGAAAAGAAGGGTCCTGACTGTAGCGCTCATAAGCCCGTGAAATGTTGTCCCATGAGCAGCGGCTATAAAGAAAGTTCTCATGGGTTATCCCTTTTTTCTCACCTAAGCTGCCCAATACATCTGCTACCAATTTTTTTGGCAGCTTGGCTTTGGGAACCTGAAACAGGTCATGAAGCTTACGAGCGTTTGCGTAGGCTTTTTTATTCTCAGCAACCCTTGCTGGTGGCTTCATTTTCCAGGATGCCTGAAGATAGTGGCATTCAAAGTGAACGACATTGTCTGGGAATTCGTAGAGCATCTTGCCATAGTCTTCAGGGCAGCTCCCGATAAAAATAACGGCGAAACTGAATTCTGGCATGCCCTGGATAATCTGATGTACCCAGCTGGAGACACCGCCCCGTACATAAGGGTAAGTGCCTTCCAGTAAAAGTGTGATTTGGGCCTGTTTGTCCATAAATTTCTTTAATTTTTTGCTTCTATCAACAGGCTCCTGGAGAGCCTGTCGTAAAACCCTTTTCAGTACATAAAATCGGGCTTGTTACTTTTTTGATCACGGATCTGTTTTTTTCACCACAGAGGCACAGAGGACACAGAGTTTTTTTAACTCTCAAACAACAAATCTCCGTGTCCTCTGTGCCTCTGTGGTGAAAAAAATTTTAGAGAGCATTCGGTGATAGTTCTGGAAGCTCAGTTTTTTCTGTTTGACTCCAGTGCTTGATGGCTCTGGCCTGCCTGGTTGCGTGGCATTTCTGTAGCTTTAATTCACTGGCAATCACGGATACTTCATTGAAATCCCGGGATAGGTAGGCAATTTCCAATAACTGAATTTCAACTGATGATTTTGACAGACCAGCGTCAGCAGCCTTTAAAAAGCACGCTTTGGCTTCCTCAAGCTGATGTTGCTTTATTAAGATGCTACCTTTGAGCAGTAACATATCAGTATCAGGCTTTGGCTCTAACGCACGCTCGGCGTAGCTTATTGCCTGTTTTTCAAGTTCTGCAACCATGCCTCCCTGAACCAGACCCATTCGAACCAGTTCCCAGTGAAGCCATGCCAACTCTTTGAGAATAAGCAGCGGTATTTTTTTTTCAGGCATCGCTTCGGTTTGCTGGAGTGCTTTTTGAATGGCTTCCCTTAATTCGGTCTCTTTCTGGTCAAGGATCGAGTACGCCAGGAGCCTGACGTCATCAGCTGTGTCTTTTAATGCTTCTCTTAGTATCTGAATGGCTTTGGGATCATGGAAATAGCGGGTAGCCAGTACCGCTTTAACCCGCTCTTCCATAGAGCCCGATGAACGCAGTAGATTGCTAAGAGCCCCAGGGCGCAGGCGCTCCCTTCCCTCCAGATCTGCTGATTTATAGGGAAGCAATGGTTTACGGGCATCAATAAAGTGTTGCTTCTGTTTTTTTCTGGGATAGTGCAGGGCAGGAATCACTGCCAGCAATGCACCAATCATACCTACTACTGGAATCAGCAATGGTATCAGAACAAAAAACAGCCGTTCCTTCACTTTATTATGGTTAAATTTTGCGGGTACCAGTTTTATTGATAAAGCCAGCAGCCAAATACAGGCCAGGGTATGAAAACCTAACCAATACAACAAGGCGGTAGTCGTGTTTTCCATGCCAAGAAATAGCAAGCTGGCTGTTTCAGGTACCAGTGCGAATATTGCCATCAACCAGGCTAACACTGTCTTTTCCTTTTGTTTGTAGAGGGTTTGATGGCGGTATTTCTTCAGTAAAGGTTGCTGAAAGAGGATATCCGCTGTCATTTAAGAAACGGGCCATTTCAACCGGATTTTGGCTGTCGCTATTTACTATAAAGTGGCTTAGGTTAACCTCCGCTTTCGCCATATCAACTTTGTGGTGTTTCTTCAAAAAATCAGGGAATTTTTGAAGATAGGCATGGGTGTCATCTTGCTCAGATAGAGGCATAAGGATAAGTGCTATCCAGTGTTCACTGTCTCTGGCTTTCAAGGTCAGCACTTGATCCAGTGCCCGTTTATGAATAGTGATAGAGTCGATCAATGCCTGAGCGACACCAAAATTACCAATTTCAATAGCTACCAGGCCAGCCTGGAGGTTGTATTCAACAGCATCTTTCCAGCATCGTTCCAGGTTGGCATGGAATGCCCTGATTTTTGGTTCGTGATGGGGGATTTCACGGGTTAACTCAGTCATGTAGAGTAAATCGGCCATATGCCCACAAAGAACGGCAAGCTGACTAATATGATTTTCATTCAAGCAGGTAAAGGGCATTAGCCTTATAGCAAGCAGAGCATGGTAGTTATCATGACTGTCTATTAATGGTACACAAGCGAGCAGCTGGGTTTTGTTGAGTGCCTTGTTTTGACTGAATGGCTCAGGCTTGATGCATGATGCCTCCCGTTTTAACAGCGCTCTTTTTATGAGTAAGTCGTTGGCTTTGAGTTCCGGTATCTCCCCAATGGCAGCCAGGGGCTGCTTGGTATTAACCTTGCCATTTTTTACATGGAGCAGAGTACCTGCCTGTATTTCACCGTAGTGACCAAGCAGACGTATCAAGTCAGTGGCACAGGAATCGAGTGCAGGTTGTTCACTGGAGTGGCTGATTAACTGGTTGCTGATATCAGCCACTGCACCATACAAACTGTAACCACTTAACGCTACTTCCTGTTCCAGTAAAGCATGAGAGCGTTTAAGAAGCTGGTAGGACCGGGTGAATTCGTTCATTCTGGCTTTTCGATAGCGGCTGGCCTGTTGGGACCGGGTGAGCCTCTGTTGCCATTGATCCCTGAACTCACCGGCAATAGTGCTGACAGCCAGTGTTCCAAGAAACCAGGCTGCTGGAGTTCGCCATTGTATTTCCAACCATTGCGCATTTAGCCAGCCGGATATCAGTAACAGGCCTGTGGAGACTGCAGCCCAGGCAAAACCATAACGCAGCCCAACCAGCAGCGGGGCAAGGATAATCCAGGGAAAGTCACTGGTTAGTGTGAGTGGGTCCTGGGAGTTCACCAGCCAGGCAGTGGCAAACGCTATCAGTGTTATGGCAGGTGTTTCCAGCCAGGCAATACCCTCTTTCAGGTTCTTTAAGGTTATTGCTATCCGTGAAGTGCGTTTATGGTTATTTTTAAGTGTAATTGTGCCCATTAGTTAAACCTGACTTCACTGATTAACTCATTGATCACCACTTGTGCAGTTGCTGCCAGACTTTCCCGTGACCATCCCGCCCGAGCGGCACTGCCACTCCAGATCACTTGTTCTTCTGGCAGTTTCAGAATTTTCAGAGAGAGGCCAACCGCGGGTTCACCATCCAGGCCACTTTTATAGCGCCACTCTTCGATGGTGCCAGTAATGGCATATTCTGCCTGCTGCTGCCTGGCCCAGGTCAGTGCCTTTTCATAGCGGAGCCGCTCATTAAGCAGAGGGAGACCATCGTCGGGTATTTCGGGAGGGTAGATGGTTAGTTTATTGACCCCATTAGCATGTAATCGAGTTTCCAGAATCGCTTCTCCCCGCTCTCCTGCCATGGGAGTTTGGGAGTAATTAATCAGTGGCAGCATTAGCCATGTTGATTTGGCGCTAACCACTGTTTCATTTTCCCGGTGCTGATGGGTCATACAGCCGGAAAGCAGGATGATAGTGGTCAGAAATAAAATGTATGGAATCCGTTGGCAAACGCGGCCCATTGGAACTACTCCTCTGTTATTGTGATTTCCTATTGTCCAAGTCGGTGTTGGTAACTCAGGCTTAACTTGTAGCCAGCACTGCCAGAAGAACCCGGCGGAGAGCTGTTATAGGCGGCGGTCAGGCTAAGTTCATCATTGCCAAAGAGTCGCCAGCCCAGGCCAGTTTCCAGGTTGTAGCTGAAAGTGTTTTGTGGCTTTAAATAACCCAGGGTGACACCAAACAGCCACCGAGGTGATGGTACCCGTGCATTTAGAGCCCCTGGGCTGCCATGCTGCCAAAGACTACTGATATAGAAATAGTGATATTGTTCAGGTAGCAGCGAAGCCAGAATACTTTCTCTATCTGTAGGATCTTTGATATTTGCCTTCAGGTTCGCTTTAACTTTGTAATCCTGCCAGTCGACACCTGCTTTCAGCAGCCATTCAGGGTCTCGGTAAAAAAGTTGATGCTGCCATGCAGCCTTTAGATGATAACCTGAGCCAAGAGCTTTTCCCTGATAGCGGTCACTGTATTGGCTGTAGGCACTGGATAGAAACAGGCGATCGCTGCCGCTTACTAAATAGTTAAAATCTGCTCCAATTCGGTTTTGTTGACCGAAGGTTTCCATCAGAGATGTAACAGAGGATTTACCCTGGTAATCAGCAAATAGACGGGTTGATGTGTAATTATTCCATCGTTTCAGTTGCTCTAGCCCCAGCCCATAACGGTTAGCTCCCGGACGCAGTGCCATATCTGTATAGCCCCGCCAGTGACCATCTTTAGTCAAGCGGGTAGCCTGTAAATAACTGCTGAGTTGATCATCTAGCTGTGCTTCTGTTTTATTATTTTTGTGTTTGAAGCTTAACGATTCCAAATCAAGTTGCAGATGCCAACGATTAAAACGGTGTGCATGAGTGAGCTCTTGCCCATAGGTACGCATCGATCCATCACTATTGTTAATACCTTTGATTCGCCAGCCACTGGGATATTCTGTGGTCAAGGCGACAGCTTGTTCGGTTAACTGATGAAGACTGTCCTCTGACCGGTTACTGCCTATCTCGCCCAGTGCCAAAGTAAGCGCCTCGCCGTTATAGCCCAGCATTTTTAGTGCTTCAATACGTTCCGGGCCATCATCCAATGTTGCCAGAAGGGGCTCTAGGGCATCTTTATCCCCCTGCAGTGCGATAGCTAAAAGCTGGTAGAGTGGCACAACTTTTTGTTGTTGCTGGTGTTGAGATAGCCACTCGGCTGCTGCCGGTAGATTACCCGCTTGAATAAGCAGAGCACTTAGATCAGTAAGCCAGAGCTCTGGTTTGGCAGTATTTGAGTCCTGAAGCCATTGAATACTGTTGGCCAGTCCAGCCAGCCAGACTCTTGACTGGATATGATAGGGGCGCCATTGTGGATCAGTCAGCCAGCCTTTGGTTTTATGGAGCTGTTTTAAGGTTTTTTTCCTGATTCGCCAGGCTTGGGGAGTCCAGCCAGAAACCATCAGGGTGTCGGCAAGAGCCAGGTTTAGTAGTGGGTCATTTGGTTGTTCTTTTAATGCTTTTCGATACCAGGCAATGGCTTGTCGGTATTCACCCAAGGCGCTCCAGGAGGCCGCAACCACAGACCAGAGCTTTGGTTCTTTTCTGGTAATTTTGTCCCACCGGGTGATTTTCTGTTCGATTAGCTCCAGCTGTCGTTCACTTAGAAGGAACCATAGATAACTGGCGATGATATCCCGGTTTGGACCTGTTCGCTTCAGAGTCTGGTCGTAAGCATATATTGCTTCAGGAATATCGCCTTTGTAAGTGCTCAGCTTTGCTTTAGATAGCCAATAAATATAATGGCTAGTGAGTTTTTCGAAGGGTTTAACCGCTTTAAGAATACTTTCCAGTTGATCCCATGCCTGTAGTTGGGCAGCCAGTTCCATAGCGACATTGGCATAAAAGGGTTTCTTATGCGCTTTTAACCCTTTTCGGGCAACCCTGAGTCGCTGTTCTGGAGAAAAGTAGGAAGCAAGCCCTAAGTAACGATCAATATTTACTTCGTCATAAGGGTCTTCTTTCAATGCTGCCGCGATGGCTTTAGCTGCGATGTCATCGCTTTCCGTACGCCAGGCCAGGTCTGCCAGTAGTTTCCAGAATGTTCCGTGATCATGGTTATGCTCTTTGTGCTGACCCACTCCGTTGTGGTTTATATGAGACTGTTGGTTTAGCAGAGCAACCGCTTGCTCCAAACGCCCCGTGATTTGCAGCACCTGCATATATTTGAGAAATTGTGCCTGGCTAAGCTCAAAGTGTTGGTGTAGCTGTTGCCAGGTATCAGCCAGTTCATCCAGTTTTTGTTGGTCTTCCAGGTACTTGGTTAATTGAAGCCAGTAGTCAAGGTGGTCGGGGGAGTCTTTTAGGTAGTCTTTCAGAGCTTGTTCAGCTTTCTCAGGCCAACCGATTTCTACCCAGATAGATAGCAGGGAATCAAACTCATACTTTTCAAGTGTTCGTTTTTTCCTTTCACCTTCGAGCAATTTAATTGCCATTCTGTAATGGAAGAGGTCTTTTGCTAGTTGCCAGGCCTTACTAAAGGCTTCTTGATCATCAGGGTTACGCTGGTATAACCATAACCACTGATCCATTGCTTGCTGAGGTTTCTGGTTCCATTGATAAAACTGGGCGAGTGATCGATGTAATGCTGGATTGTCTGGTTCTAGTGGCAGACGCCGCTTGACGACTTCAAGGGCAAGATCCATTGCTCCGGCACTCATGGAAAGGGTTTGAGCCTGTTTTAATTGTTCCAGGTTTAATTCAAGTGATAACAGCTGTTCTAGCCACTGGTAAGCTTTACCATAAGATTCAAGTGCAATAGCAATATTGATACCCCTAACCAACGTTTCCGGGTCATTACCCATGGTGGCTATGGCTTCCAGCATAACACTGTAAACATCCTGATAGCGCTCCTGTCCCAGGAAAGCATCTGCGGCGTTGTTCCAGGCTTGTTTACGAAGCTCTCGGGAGGATAAAAATTGACTACCCAGTGTTTGATCGTTGATGTCATGGCAGTTATCACAGGCTTTAATTTGTGATGCCATCTGGCTATAGATTTCTCCCGCCTGCTCTCCTTGGCCAGCAGCGAGTTTCCATAATGCAGCCTTATTTAACCAGCGGGCACGATGGTTGCTATCTGCTTCAGCCTGCAGAAGATATAAGTCAGCGGTCAGGCTTTGCAAGCCGATAGATGGAGCCAAAGCTGTTAACCGTTCAAGCTCAGCAAGACTGGCGTTCTTCCACTTGGTTTCCGTTAGTAACGTGATGGCAATGTTATGCCATTTTTCTTTTTCTTCGTGAGTCGCTGCCGAGAATCCCAGCTGAGCGCTGACTTCCGCTTTTAGCAACTGAACCTGTCGGTTTTGCTGTTCACTTAATTTAATCTCAGAGAAAGGCTGCAGTGTATCCCAGGCATCATTGAACTGCCCTGTCGCCTTGAATTGGGCTGCCAGTTTGTGGCGCAGTCGAAAGTCAGTAGGGCTGCTTCTTAACAGTTGCTGTAGATAGGCAATAGAAACCCCGTCAGCCAGAGCATCATTAAAAATTTCTTCAAAGCGCTGGTCATCGGGAAAAAACATAAACAGCGCAGCCCCCACCCAGAGAGGCAGAGAGAGAATCAGCGCCAGGGAGAATAACTGCCCCTTTTTTTTATCGGCAGACCAGAACTGCATCGCCGGTATCCTTTTGGCTTATAGAGAACGACTGGCGGTTCTTCTGGCGTTCAGGTGTTACTTTACCCTGTTGTGTTTCCAGAGAGCAGTTTTTGTTGCTGACCACGGTAAACTCAATGGGCATATGACCTTTTAAGCGTAATGAGGCTTGCTGTTTTCCCTGGTAATGCCAGTACTTTAAGGGGGCATTGGCTTCTTCCAGGTAGAGCTCTTTGGGAGGCTGACTGGAAAAACAGAGTTTGGCGTTGCTACCAGCCAGGTGCAGATAGCGCCCCTGGGGAAGATCCCTGAAACCTGCGAGATTGGTTGAGCAGGCTGGCGCAGGCCAGCCCAGGGACTTGTC
The DNA here is from genome assembly GCA_965224475.1 of Endozoicomonadaceae bacterium. Taxonomy (GTDB): domain Bacteria; phylum Pseudomonadota; class Gammaproteobacteria; order Pseudomonadales; family Endozoicomonadaceae; genus Endonucleibacter. Next base: position 229,382 of record CBDCZK010000021.1, read on the forward strand.
TGCCCTGAGTGTTCTTAAGTCTCCCAGCTCGTTGATTGCCCATTGCCCCGCCCTATTTTTGCCCATAACACTGGTGTAGAAACCTTCTACTCTCGGTGAGTACTCACTGATATAGAGTGGCATGGTGGGGCGGGCTGTGGACCAGTCGTATAGATCTTGCAGGGCATAAAGAGCGGATGCTTTGGTGCCAGAATAAAAATGCCAGTAAATGGTTATTGGCTTTATACGTCTCGGGTAATCTGTTAGCTCAAAGGTTTCAATAGCTTTGCGAAAACCGTAGAAAGGGCCAGTCCAGTTATTGGTATAGACATTTTCATTCATAATGGGGGCGTAAATTTGCCATCCGGCAGCAGTAGGTCGCCCTTGTGGGTCTATTCCGTTATTGATGGGAAGGCATTGGTGATTTTACTGTTGCCACCATTAAGATTAACGACACCTGCTTTTTTCGTAAGAGCAATTGAATCAGCACCGGGAAGTGCGTCACCAGTCCATAAAAATACTTTGACCTTTTTATCGGGTGGTGCCAGCTCTCGATTGATGTAGTCAATGCTGCCTAAAATTTCCCGTTCCAGGTCAAACTTATAACCTTTAATCGGCAAATGAAATCCATACAGGGTTTGTTCTTCAGTTAGCTTGGTTTTTTCAGGTTGCCAGAAAAATGGATGACTATAGGAGTGGGTTGCCAGTTCGACATTGGGCAGCTTAAAAATATCGCGGGCTATAGATTCCAGAGTTGGGCTAAGCCAGGGATAAAGCCCCTCTTTACCCGTTTCGCCCTCAACAATCGATACCGTGTGTGGAACAGGGTAGCGTTCAAATATCTCTTTTTTGATAACAGTGCCACTGTAGGGCGTACCCGGAAGCTCGGCTTTACTGGCAAAACCATCACCGTCTACATGGGACGTTAAAATACGACGACCGTTTTCTGTTGTGGAGTCTGGAATGGGTTGGGGCTTTATTTTCAGCGCCTGACTAACCAGGGTAAAGGGGTCGAGCAACCATTGTTGCTTCCCAAGTCCATTATCTGTCAGCACATAAGGTGTTAGCGCCATACCACCCCATTCGGCTATTAAAATGGGGTTGAGTTTCTGTCCTTTACTGCCTTTTAAAGTAATCCAAGACTGACTGTTTTTGCTTTTATTTGAGAGTAGTGGTAGCCCTCGGGTCATAGCTCTGACAATCGGTGCTTCAAATTCTCCGGCAAACCGGCTTTTCTGGGTTATTTTTACCGGCTTGTTCAGTTCTGAATCCAGTCTTTTTAAGCCGAGCTGCTTTAATAGATATGTATCAGTGACGGGCATACTGCCCATAAACAGTATTGGAACTTTCTGCTCTAGCTGTTTGCCCAGCCAGCGTTGATATTCAGCAGGGTTAGCCGGTTCTTGGTTAATCCAGTTGATAATCCCGGCAAAGCGTCCGGTCAGGGGGTAGTTCGGCAACCCTTTATCAATATTAATATAAACGGGGTTAAGGCCAAGGTACTCGGCAATAACGGCAATTGTCGTATGAATAGGCTGGCTATTGATTAGCCCTTCACCGTTATAAAGCATTAAAACTTTACGGGGTTCCGGAGTTATCAGCCCGGTACCAAGGCTATCCAGGGCTGGGGTGCTGATCCACGGAGAAAAGTCCAGTTGGGTGATCTGCTTGACCAGCTGCTGGGCTTTATCAGGTTGATAGTCGGGCAGGTAGTCAATAATGGTGATAGGAATCCCCTGAGCCTTGATCGGGTTTAGTTTGCTTAGTAACCATTTCTGTTCGTCTTGGGTACTTTTGCGAAATGTACCCTTCACTGGATCAAAGCTGCGAAGAAGGGACTCTGCTGCCAGGGCATCGGTAACATTGGCAATATCGGGAAACAGTTCAAAGCCCCGATTCATAAACAGCTTCATGCCGGGGTATTGCTTTTTTATCGACTTGACCAGCTTAACCAGGCCATTACGCTGCTGAGCATGATCCTGGGGCTGAATTTGATAACTGTCCAGGGTGTCCAGAAACAGGCCATCGTAACCTGCCTTTTTTAAAGGTGGGATCAGTCTGTTGAGTACAAAGTTGTGCCAGTCCTGATTGGTCAGGTCAATAATTTGACTATTCCAGCCCTTGTTTTTACCGAGAACCAAATGGTTGGGCAGGTTATAGCCTTCCCATTTATCTGCACTGACCTCACCTAAACTCAGGTAGGCGAATACGGTAGTGCTGTTTTTTTTTAATATTTTCAGCTGTTCCGGTAGTAGATGAGCAGGCTCAACAACCACCTGGTCATTTAAGGAGAGCTCTTCTGCTGGCACTGAATGCCCATAATAGAAGGCTACGCTGGGCAGGTTGTTTCTGGCGTGTAGATTGGCTGTGCATATCAGTAAAATAGATACCAGAATACGTAACAGGCACCCCCGAATCATATGATTCCCCCTAAGCCCGGATATTATCTATTTAAGTGTCCGGGCAGCTTTTATTTTCTTGGGGGCATCATACGAGATAATGCGACAATTGTCTTTAAGATGTACGGATTTATACCTTTCCTGCTTTCTCTTTATTATGGCTTCCAGTCAAGACAGTTGATTCTCCAGGGATCAAGGTTTCTGTTTTTGATTAAAGTGGAGAAACCAAGTTGGTTGGTTGTTGGGCAAACTTCTTCAGCAGTCAGGCCATATTCTATGTATTCTGTGTGAAAAACAGCTTTGCCTTGCTGTATGAAAGGCAGTAATTGCTCACATTCGCTATATTTTAGGCAAGACTCATTTAATGCCCAGTCAAACCACGGAAGCAGCTCCGCGACTTGCCCAACATCATTTTTTAAGCCGATGGAAAGTTTGCGTTCGTGAGCTTCAGTGGCAAGCAGCTGGTTGTACTGTAGCTGGTGTTCGGCAGTAAGGTTAAAGCCACTATCGTTGGCATAGGCATCGATATTATCGGGTTCAACAGCATCGCAGCCTTTTGTTACCGCCAGATCCAGCCTTTTTTCCATAATTGGTATTAAGAGGTCTGTACGGCGAATATCCAACCACTGCTCTCCTGGCCAGCCATTGTCTTTACCCAGCACGTTTTGTGGAAAGCTGGCGGCATCGGTTCGCCAGTCTTCATAGCTGCCTGCGCTGAAGTAGCAGATAATTTTTACGCCTTTTTGCTTTAAACTGGCAATGGTTTCCTCAGGCGCATCAAACAGATCAATATCGTAAATATCAGCGGCGATACTGGTATCAATTTCACCACTTAACTGCCACTGCCAGCTGCTGCCTGGTTCGGGCCTCCATATTTCGGTATTGGGAGGTGGCAGGGGTGTTGTGCCGCCATTATCGGAATAAGTGGCTTCAATATTCAGTGTCAGGTAGTCAAGGTCGCTATTATCAACACCATTATTGCTGAGATAGCGAAGGCGTATACTCCGTTTTTCACCAATATAATCAGAGGGAGACCCAGGAGGGTAGAAGGTCATGGAGCTCCAGGACCAGGAAGGAGCATTTTTGTTATTGCCGACTAACAGCCATTTTTGCTCTTTTTCACTCCAAAGCTGCCATTTCCAGGTCTGGTCGGATCGTTGAGGTCCAAGATAGTTCACCTCTAGAGCCATTGAATCAATGGTCGCATTAGCAGGGGCCTGGAAATGCATAATGCCTTTGTAACGTCTGTCGTTACTGGTAAATTCGATATAGGTTGGCCAATCGTTATCATTGCCTGTTTGTTCCAGCTTTTTTAAAACATCTAAAGACTGGTCGCTGTGATAGCCTTGCTGGCTGGTAATAGAAAGTGGATATAGTTTTTCTTCTGCTGCGTGTACTTGATTAATACTGGATAAAAGTAAAGCAAGACTTAGGCTGGTTAGAGTGGTGGATAGAGGTTTTTGTTTTGAGTTAAAGAGCGTTGTCATTATTGGTATTACTCGTTTTTTATCAGAGATCGCCTCTCTCTTTCATTTTACTGTTTTTTGGGTACGAAGTATCAGCAAAATTTTGAGTATCTGCTGATACCTCTCGGCTTAGTCTACGGCTTCTGTATTTAAAATATTCAACTCTTTCAGTTTACGGGTCAGTGTATTTCTGCCCCAACCTAATAATTCCGCAGCATCCCGTTTACGACCACCGGTGTGGCTGAGTGCTGCTTCAATCATAATGCGTTCAAACTCGGGTACTGCCCGGTCAAGAATACCGTCATTGCCTGAAGTCAGCTCATGGTTGACCCAGTGGCGAAGGTTTTTTTGCCAGCAGTGGTTATCAGAAACAAACTCAGTACTGTTCTCGTTAGTGCCTGGGTAAAGTTCAGGGGGTAAGTCTGAGGGCAGTATCTCTCTTCCTGATGCCATAACGGTTAACCACCGGCAAGTATTTTCCAGCTGTCGTACATTGCCAGGCCAGTCCAGGTTGCTGATTAGTCTTTCTGTTTCAGGAGCAAGCACTTTGGTTTCAACTTCCAGCTCCTTGCCAGCACTGTCCAGGAAAAAACGTGCCAGTCGTGGAATATCTTCTCGTCTTTCACGGAGTCTGGGTAAGTGAACCCTGATGACATTGAGGCGGTGGAATAGATCCTCTCGAAATGCGCCTTCGGCGACCAGTTGCTCAAGGTTTTGATGAGTGGCTGCAATGATTCGGACATCAGCCTTAACCGGGGTATGTCCGCCCACACGGTAGAATTCGCTGTCTGCCAACACCCTTAACAGGCGGGTTTGTGTTTCGGCAGGCATATCACCAATTTCATCAAGAAAAAGGGTGCCTCCTCTTGCCTGTTCAAAGCGCCCTTGTCGGGTACTCCCTGCGCCAGTAAATGCTCCTTTTTCATGCCCAAATAGTTCAGACTCAATTAGGTCTTTGGGGATAGCGGCCATATTCAAGGCAATAAATGAGTTGTTTTTTCGAGGGCTGTGTCGGTGCAAAGCCCTTGCCACCAACTCCTTACCAGTGCCGGATTCACCGTTGATCAGTACGGTAATATTGGAGTGAGAGAGTCGTCCAATGGCACGAAAGACTTCCTGCATTGCTGGTGCTTCACCAATAATTTCTGTTGCAGGACTGGGTTCAGAGGGTGGAGCCGAAAGTTGCTGTTGACGGCTGTGTTCTATACCCCGTTTTACCAGTGCAGCGGCTTCATCCACATCAAAAGGTTTGGGCAGGTATTCAAATGCCCCGCTTTGGTAAGATGACACCGCACTTTCCAGATCTGAGTGGGCAGTCATAATAATGACAGGCAGTGAGGGTGCTATTTCATGCACTTTTTTTAGCATATCCAGACCATTGATACCGGGCATGCGTACATCACTGATCATTACTTCTGGCAGTGTATTGTTGCGAGCTGCCAGCTCCAGGGCTCCCAAAGCCTTGTTGCCGGACTCGAAGGTTTGGGTTTCAAGCTCTTCTGAACCTAGCGCTTTTTCCAAAACCCAGCGAATAGCCCGGTCATCATCAATAATCCAAACTGTTGCTTTGGTATTCATCGGGCACTCCATTTGCCTGCTTCTGGTGATTGGTTTGCAGGAGTTAATAAATCATCAACCAATGGCAGATAAACCTGAAAACAGGTTTCCCCTGGCTGACTTTCACACTCAATCAGACCGTTATGCTGGCTAATAATTGACTGCGCCATGGGTAATCCCAGGCCTGTTCCATCAGCCCGGCCGCTGATCATTGGGAAGAAAATACTGTCCTGAAGATGCTCAGGGATGCCAGGACCGTTATCGATCACTGAGATCTGGCAGACCAGCCGACGACAATGACTGCCAATTGTAAACTGGCGAGTGATTCTACTACGTAATATCAATTGTCCCTTACTTAATGGCATGCTTTGGGATATGGCTTGCATGGCATTGCGGGCAAGGTTAAGCAGTGCCTGTATCAGCAACTCTTTGTCACCAGGCAGGTCAGGAATGCTGGGGTCGTAATCACGGACAACTGTCAGCTTGTTTTCCGTTTCAGCACAGATCAGCTGGGTAACTCGCTCAAGCACTTCATGGATATTGATAGGGTGTATTTTTGGTGGTGTGAGCGGGCCAAGCATTCGGTCTACAAGATCCCTTAGCCGGTCTGCTTCTTCAATAATGACTTCGGTATAGTCCTGAAGCGACTGGTTTTGTAATTCCCTGGCCAGTAGCTGTGCAGCACCTCGGATGCCTCCCAGTGGATTTTTGATTTCATGGGCCAGTCCTCGAGCCAGGATTCGGGAGGTTTCCTGTTTGGCAATTTGGGCTTCTTCACTGGTGATGCGTCTAAGGCGCTCTCTAGGGTGTATTTCCAGTAGTACGGTTGGTTCTGGGCTGTCCAGGGGGGTGATCGAGTAGTCTGCAGTGATTGTTTCACCATTAATAATTAACGGTGTTTCTCTTCTGGTGAACTGTTGTTTCTGTTCCAGCGCCCGCACCAGATCCTGAGAAAGCTCTGCATGGTTGATAATATCTGAGGCAGATAATCCAGCTGCGCGCTTTTTGCTGAGATCCAGTAACGATTCGGCAGCGTTGTTGAGATACTGGATTTTAAATGTATTATCCAGCGCAATCACAACGGTACTGATGTTATCCAGTAGGTAGGGTTGTATCACCGGGCATCACCCTTGGCTGTTTTTTGGCTTTGTCTTTTATCTCAGAGCAATAGAGCAATATTCAGACCAATGACATTAGGTTCTGTTGACATAAGCTTGTGCGCTCAGCTCAACCGGGTGCGATTACGCAGGAATACAGATATCTTTTATGTGATCGCAACGCAGTCTACAGTAGCCCTCAGTTGAGCCCTTCGGGTGGTTCGTAAAGCCTCATTCCGACTATGTTGAGCGGGATTTGACATAGATGGCTATGCCTGCACCCGCTCGCCTTGCGGAATGTGGCTTTACGAACCTCTGAGCTCGCAAGCTTATGTCAACAGAACCTGGTCTGTATAGAGACGTTATGCACCAAAGTGGTGCGTTAGGGTATTGTAGAGGTGGACAGACTGTCGAGCAATATTTCTGGTTGTGAAGCCTATTAGTCGGGCACTGGTATAGGTCTTGGCTTCGGTATAGCTTTGGGTTCTTTGCGAATGATAGGCCTGAATACATACACGGTGCTGGAAGCGGCCTTCCACTCTTTGCCGGATGAGTCGAGAATCTTAACCTGAAGGGTGTATTCTCCCCGGGAAACATTTTTCAGTTTAAAGACTGTTCCAGTTTGGGGCGTGCCTGCCTGCTGCCCGTTTATAAACAGTGCAAGCATATGGTTAGGGTAAAGGGCAGGACGGTGTTTGACTTTAACCTTGATATTGCCGTCACCACGAAAGGTTGAGCCATTTTCAGGCTCAACAATAACAAGCTCCTTATAGTTAGGCTTGTCTTTCTCTTCCGTTTCGCTTTCTTGCCCAGTAATCGTTGGTTCTTCAGGAATATCGAATTGTATAGGGGTCAATGGTTTCAGTGTGACCTCTTCCCCTTCCTCGGGCGCAGAAGGCGCATCGGTAAATACCGCATTACCGTTTTCATCAATGGTTTTATAGATCTTGGCCTGTGAATTGAGTGACAGTACAAATCCAGTTGTGATTACAGCAAGAAGCAATTTTTTTATCATTGGACTTCCGGCAGAGCTAGGTTTTATATTGTTAGCTTATAGTTTCTTGTGGGCTTTGAATAGTACAATCAAAAAGAAGGATATCACTATATTATATTAAGGTCTAAAGAGAAACTCTTATTGTTCTTTATCGGGTACCCAGCCCGTATGGGCTGAGTGCCTAATTCTGTTTTATTAATTTTTATGTTGTTTTTTAGTGTTATTAGCTAGATTCATTACTTTGGATGATGTCTTTAAGGAAATCTAGAACAAACTGAAAGTCGGGATGTTTTGAAAGGGTCTCTATGATTATAGAGAGCTTCTTATTTTGGCTCTCTGCATTTACGTATTTAGGTATCATGTATGCTATATCTTCGGGGGTTTTATCCGGTGCTTTACCATCATCATATCCATTTTTGGGAAGAGGCCCATTCCCTGAGTCATAAAATATATCTAAAAGGCGGTTTGCATTATCTTCAGTCCATGAAAGTTTTGGCCAGCCAGTAATTAATCTTTCCCAGTTCAATTTTGTTAATTCAACTTCTTCCTGATGGCTTAAATATTTTTCAAAAGGAGCTAGCCTGCGTTCTTCTTGTATTTTAATTAGCATTTCTTCACTCGGAACAAATTTTTGCGCAACCAGAAACATGGTTGCTTGCTCTGTAGTTTTCGCTGTCTCCAGAAAAATAATTTCTTCTTTTGTTGGGGGGGAGAAATTTCCAGAAGCAGAGGCTTGAGCGGATGATGGAGACTTATCCATATCGACACTTGATAGCTTGGGGCGTAAGCGCTGTAGCTTCTCTTTAGTAAAGGCTGCAGGGCCTTTTTGGTAGATAGGACGGCGTGTATATCTTTCAGGTATCTCATGAGTCGGAAAGACTTCATATTTAGTAAATTGCCTTTTGGATTTGGTAGCAACGACTTCTGTGCTGTTGCGTGGACGACTAAAGAACCACTCTCTCATTTCGCCACCCTGATATATTAATAACAAAAAGTTTTTTATTATTGATTTATCATTTTGAATTTCCTCTGATCTGCCTAAATAGGCTTCCTTTAAGATAGGTGGACTTTTTTCTGTGAGGGGGCGAGAATCATCCTCATCGAAAAGAGGGAAGTCGAGGGAGCCTGATTTTCCATTATGCCACCAAGTAACCATTATTTTTTGACTATATAATGGTGGATTAGGGAAATAAACCTCAATGATTGCCCATGCTTGAGAGGTAAATAAACATAATATTATTGGAACCGTGTTAATCCACTTTGAAAAATATTTAACTTGCATAATAGTACTCAGGGTGGCTTGATTACATTACACAAGTTTATATAGCAGAAAATAGGAAGTAGAATAGTATTGTAGATCTATTGATTTAATATTTGATAATCGATAAGAAAAATAAGAATCGTTAAAATATTAAAAAAAGATAGCCCTATCTAGCGATTGATAAGATCCTTTAATTAGCCAGATGGTTTAGAACTGTTTTTAGATGGTACAGGTTAAATGGCAGCCCGAAGGGGCTGCCAAGAAAGAATAAGACTAGACGCTGTAGTACAGGTCAAATTCTACAGGGTGTGTGGTCTGGCTGATGGCCAGGCACTCTTCTTTTTTAAGTTCAATATAACCGTCGATCATATCATCGGTAAATACACCACCGGCAGTTAGGAACTCACGGTCCTTATCCAGTTCTGCCAATGCTTCTTCAAAGCTTTCTGCAACAGTAGGAATTTCAGCTGCTTCTTCTGGTGGCAAGTCATACAGATCCTTATCTGCAGCATCCCCTGGGTGCAGTTTATTTTTGATACCGTCCAGGCCAGCCATCAACATGGCAGCAAAGGCCAGGTACGGGTTGGCGGTTGGATCAGGGAAACGTACTTCAACACGGCGAGCTTTGGGGCTATTGACGTAAGGGATTCGGATAGAAGCAGAGCGGTTACGGGCAGAGTAGGCCAGCATCACAGGGGCTTCAAAGCCGGGAACCAGTCGCTTGTAGGAGTTGGTGGAGGCGTTGGCAAAAGCGTTGATTGCTTTGGCGTGTTTGATAATACCGCCAATATAATACAAAGCGGTTTCACTCAGGCCGGCATAGCCATCACCGGCAAACAGGTTTTCGCCATTTTTAGTTAGAGACATATGGACGTGCATGCCGCTACCATTGTCGCCTACCAGTGGCTTGGGCATAAATGTTGCTGTTTTGCCATAGGCGTGGGCAACATTATGAACGGCATATTTCAAAATCTGGGTTTCATCGGCTTTTTTGACCAGAGTATTGAATTTCACGCCGATTTCGCACTGGCCTGCAGTACCAACTTCATGGTGATGAACTTCAACTTCCAGACCCTGGTCTTCCATCGCCTGGCACATAGCGCCACGGAGGTTATGGAGAGAGTCAACCGGTGGTACCGGGAAGTAGCCGCCTTTTACTTTGGGACGGTGGCCAATATTACCGCCTTCAATTTTGGAGGAAGATGACCAGGCCGCTTCTTCTGAGTTGACTTCATAAGAGGCGCCGGAAATGTCAACTTTCCATTTCACATCATCAAATACAAAGAACTCAGGTTCTGGCCCGAAGAAAGCGGTGTCAGCAATTCCTGTGGACTTCAAATACTCTTCTGCACGTTTGGCAACAGAGCGAGGATCACGCTCGTAGCCTTGCATCGTGGAAGGCTCGACAATGTCACAACGCAGGTTAAGGGTCGATTCGTCGGTAAAAGGATCCAGTACGGCAGTGGTGTCGTCTGGCATCAGGATCATGTCAGACTCATTAATACCTTTCCAGCCGGCAATGGAGGAACCATCGAACATTTTGCCAATTTCGAAGAACTCGTTGTCAACCTCACTGGCAGGAATAGAAACATGCTGCTCTTTACCTTTGGTATCAGTAAATCGCATGTCAACCCATTTGACTTCATGATCCTTGATCAGGTTGATTGTCTTCGACATTTATTATTTCCTCCAGGGAATTAAACCGCTTGGTAGGGGCGTTGTTTTGGTGTCCGCCTGACCCAGCTGGTATAACTTGTATTTTCTGGTAGACGCTTTAGCAATTGCTGTGCCAATTATCTAAAGCCCCGGTTTATCAGTCGTTTTCTCAGTACGCACCAATAGCTGTCATGATTTATTGGATGTAAGCACTGTATTGGTGCGTTATCAGGTTTTTCTATGCACTATTTTAGTGCTTATGGCTTTCAGCTTCCCCTGTCTGAAAACCGGCGGTCCTCAGTTTATTATTATTGGATGAATTGTCACCCTTTTTTTCATACCGGGAAGTGATCAGATTAATCCTAGTAAGCTGAGAATGGCCTGCTTCTCTCTTACCCCTGAGTTTCTGTATACTGTGCCGCTATTTTTTTCTGAAAACACTCCTCATGCATAGGCTGGGCCTGTGCAGTTTAATATAGGTGGCTATCCTTATTATTAGGGCTATTGGCCTGTTTCAATAAGTAGCTACTCGAGTGCTAGGCTGGCCATATCAATGAAATTCATCGTAAAGCTTTTTCCGGAGATCACTATCAAGAGTGCTCCGGTCCGTAAGCGTTTTATTAAACAGCTGCGTAAAAATATTCGCAAAGTACTGAAGTCTGCTGACGAAAACATTGAAGTCACAGGTGTCTGGGATTATATCGAAGTCACGACTAGCAGTGATGATGCTGTATTGGTGGCAAAGGCTGGTGATCTGCTCAGCCATATTCCGGGTATTTGCTATTGGTTGCAGGTTGCCGACTACCCTTTGACCGATATGGATGACATGCTGGCAAAAGCGGTCGAAGCCCATAAGGATGAGCTGGCAGGCAAAACATTCTGTGTCCGTTGCCAGCGTTCCGGCAAACATGAGTTCCGCTCAGTTGATGTTGAACGTTATGTGGGGGGAGGCCTGAATCAGAAAACTGAAGCTAAGGGTGTCAGTTTGTCTGATCCCCAGGTAACCGTTCGGATTGAAATTAAAAGGGATCGCTACTTCCTGGTGCAGAAACGGGGAGAAGGTCTGGGTGGGTATCCACTGGGGACACAGGAGCCTGTCTTGTCGCTGATTTCTGGTGGGTTTGATTCTACGGTTTCCAGCTTTCTAACTATGAAACGTGGGATTAGAACGCACTTCTGCTTTTTTAATCTGGGTGGTCATGCCCATGAGTTAGCCGTTAAAGAAGTCGCCTATTATCTCTGGAACCGTTTTGGTTCATCCCACCACGTCCGGTTTATTACGGTGCCTTTCGAAGAAGTCGTTCGTGAAATTCTGGATAACGTGGATAACTCCCAGATGGGTGTCATCCTGAAAAGGATGATGCTGCGGGCGGCATCCAAAGTAGCGGAAGAAATGGATATTACGGCTTTGGTCACCGGGGAAGCCGTGGCTCAGGTTTCCAGCCAGACTCTTACCAATTTGTCAGTTATTGATTCCGCAACCGATACGCTGGTTCTCAGGCCTCTTATCACTATGGATAAGCAAGACATTATTGATACAGCAGCACGGATTGGTACAGAAGAGTTTGCTCGCAATATTCCAGAATATTGTGCGGTTATTTCCAAGAATCCAACCACCTGTGCCCGCAAAGAACGCCTTGCCAGGGAAGAAGCAAACTTTGATTTCTCTGTTCTGGATGAAGCCATAGCCACCCGTAGGGTTGTTTCTGTTAATGATATTGTTGCTGATGACCTTACCCGTGAAGAAGTGGAAGTTGTAGATCATCTTGAGCAGGGGGATATTATCGTTGATATTCGCCACCCTGATGAAGAAGAGATCAAACCATTCAAGATTCCTGGAAGGGAAGTCCTGCATATTCCGTTCTACCAGCTTCGAACCAGGTTTCCAGAGCTAGACAAACAGAAACACTATCTTCTCTATTGTGAAAAGGGGGTTATGAGCCAGCTTCATGCTATGCACCTGAGGGATGAAGGGCATGAGAATGTTGGAGTATACAGCCCCGAAGGACGCTAGGTCGGTGTGATGTGGAAGGGGAGGAACCCTCTTCCACACTGACTCTTTGCTGTTAGATTCCTTTTTTGAATAACTTTTCCTGAACAACCGATGGCAGTGGTTTTTTTCGGCCCCGCTCCTCTGTGCTGTCACGAGGTTGTTCCAGCTGTTCAAGAAACGCTTTTTCTATTTGCTGCCGGGTTTCTTTGTCATAACCCAGAAGTGCCTTTCTCAGTTCTTCATCATTTTTTGCCTGCAGTTGTAGCTTATGCATGTATTTTTTGAATTCATCATGGCTCATAGGCTGACCTGAATAAGGGTGCAGAACCTGGCCCTTGGTATTCTGTCTTGGTAGCAGATCATCAGTCGCAAGCTGCTGGCCTTGCGGGGTCTCATTTGATGGGGGGATTGGGTGAGACATGTTGATTTCCCTCCTTTTGTTTTTAATATTCCATTATTCTTAGTATGGCTGTTTTTTGTCTGGAGTGCTGGTTTCCAGGCTGGGTAAAATAGCGTCTTTAACTGTTGGACGGTGCTGAATGAAAATAGCGATGATTGCCGCCGTGGCGGAAAATAATGCCATTGGAATCAACAATAAGATGCCCTGGTATCTTCCCGGTGATCTCAGGTACTTCAAAGCTGTAACCATGGGCAAGCCCATTATTATGGGAAGAAAGACTTTTGAGTCTCTGCGCAAGCCACTGCCAGGGCGAACCAATATCGTGATCACCCGGGATGAAAATTATCATTTTGAAGGTATCCGTGTAGTGCATAGCCTCAAAGATGCACTGTCCCTGGCTGAAGATGTAGCTCTGATTGATGGGGTTCAGGAGTTGATGGTTATTGGTGGAGCAGAGATCTATCGCCAGGCACTGCCTCAAGCAGAGCGACTCTATCTGACCAAGGTTTACCAAAGCTTTGAAGGCGATGCCTTTTTCCCCGAAATTGATAAGAGTCAGTGGCAGGAAATCGCCCGTGAGGATCATGAAGGACAGAAAAACAACAAAAGCGACCGTACAGATGATGAGCAGCAGCTGACATACAGCTATCTGGTTTTAGACAAAATATACCAGTGAGGGGAGGCCAAATTCTGAAGGCTGTGGTCATGCCCAAGGATATAAAGCATGGCCGTATTTTATAAAAAAGGGTTTACCAGCCGTTTCTTTTGGTAGTTTGCTGAATACGCAGCTTAGCAAGCTCTTGTGGGGGAATATAGTATTGAAGGTCATCAAGGATATAAAGTTATTAAAAAAGGGTTTACCAGCCGTTTCTTTTGGTAGTTTGCTGAATACGCAGCTTAGCAAGCTCTTGTGGGGGAATTATATTAAGGTCATCGTTATTGACCATTCGGCGATTTCTGGCATGTTTAGCAAGTTGGGTATTAGAATGTACTTTCTGCCAAACATTGATTGCATTTTATCTGCTGTTTCGGAGACCGTTGGATCCAACTTTTGCTCTGTTAAATCAAAATCATTAAGCGAATCACCGATTAACATGACGATCTGGTATTTCTTTCCATTAATGTCCCCCCTCTCAATAGCTTGCCTTCTAGATTCTTTGTTGCATGTCTTGCGGGAATCTAGGCAAAAACTTTCTTCCCTACACAATAGATGGTCACTATCAGCATTGGGTAAACTATAATTTTTCAGGGAGATGAGGGTTGCCTGTTTAATATCCCCCGATTTTGGCTTACTTTTTGAGGATGTTGAACGATTAGTAACATAAAATATTTCATAACCCAGTGTTTTTGCTTCTATCAGAAAGGGTTTCGCACCATTAATCAGGGGACTATCAGTACGTAGTAATACTTTGTCAACCGCTTCTGGTGAGCGATTCATGTTCAATAGGCTGAGTTGGTCACTTATATTAAATACTGTGCCATCGATATCAACAACAACAGCAGGTAAGGCATCCTTTATCCCCCGTGCTATTTTTTTTAACTGCCAGCCAGCCTGATTATAGGCTTGATAGTTAAGCGCACGATAACTTCCTGAAAAGTTTTGCCAGATTGCAGCCTGTATTATGTGCTGGTGGAACAAAGGATCTTGTGTTCCCTTCAAAGATATCCTTAGTTTTTCAGTCCGTATTTTGTGTTTTTCTTCAGGTGTTAACGTTGTGTATTTTGGTGCAATAGTGCTTTCCCAATTACCATGTAGCGGGTTGGGAAATATTATCCAGTCCCTGCCAAAGCAGCTAGCATGTTGATCTACCCAGGCCTGTTGTTCGTAGTCTACCAGAGAGGGCGGCTCAGTAAGATCATCAAGTTGGTCTCCCATGTAAAGAAGGATGTCGAAACCTTTTTCTTTTACAAGCTCTCTTCTTTTTGCCTTACTAAGCATCTTGGTGGCGGGAGTTTGAAGTAAAATATGATCTTGATCGGCAAAAGGGAAGCCACAGCGTTTTAATGCTTTAATTGTCTGAGGCATAACATCTTTGTATCGTCCACTAATATAGAAAATCTCAATCTTATTAGTTTCGGCGTATTTTATAAACTCTAAAGCACCAGGCAGAGCTTCTTGGTGATCAGCACCGTAATTCCACCATGAACGGATTCTCTCAATGGTAAAAGACTCGCTAGTATCAATTAAACTGGAAAAAAAAGGTGAGCCGTTAATGAGAGTGTCATCAATGTCAACTATAATAGCAGGCTTCTTATCTTTGGGGAGTTGGCTGAGTTTTTCCGTCAGCCGGTCGGTTGCAAAATTAAATCCTTGATAGACAAGTGCACGGTATTCTGGAGAGTGTTGCATCCATTTAGCAGCGATGACTAACTCGTTATTCAGATCTTTTTGGTTGTAGTCGGAAAACACTTGGCCAATAAAGAGTGAGCTTGCTATCAATATGATTATTGTGTGAATAAAACGAAGCATAATTATTCTGCTGGAATATTGACCAAAGTGATAAGAAAGTATAGACAGCGCTTGAATGGCGTTCAGGTAAATTTTTGTAAGAATCTAATAAACTCTCTTTGGTCAGGGTAGATAATGATAGACTCTTGTCCTTTCTTTTCTCATGTTACGTGCTGTGTTTGCCTTAGATGTTGTTGACTTGTTCTTGATAAGGCACACAGGCTTATTTACAGAAGCTGTAGGGTCCTTCAATGCTTATACGTCGTTTCTTAGGTGCTATTACTCTGTGTGTAATGTCTCTTTCTGCTTTCGCTGGTAGTACTATTGTACTTCCTGACCAAGCTGAGCTGTTGGTTATTGATGGCAAGGATGCGAAAGAACAAAAGTTTTCTACTAGAGAAGGGATTCAGCTGGCGGATGGTAAGCACCAGGTTGTGTTTCAATTTAAAGGCCTGCTAAAAGGTAATAGTGAACGCAGCATGTACACATCTGATCCTTATCTTGTGACATTCAGTCTTGCAGGAAACCAACAGCATGAGCTGGTAGTTAACAAAGATTTTCGCAGCATCAAGGATGCTGAGCAGTTTGCCAAGGCTCCAACGAATAAACTGAAATTAGTTGATAGTAATAATAATAAAGTGCCTTATAAGCTAGCAGTCTTGAAAAAGAAAGGTATGCAGTTTGGTCGCGATTTGGTTGAGGAAACAAGAGTCTTTAACCTTTCCTCTGATCCAGCTGCGTTATATTCTCTGACTGGAGGGGCTATGGTTACCACAGCCTCCGGTTCTCAATTGCCTGTAGCACAGGGCGTTAACAAAGAGATTGGCGTGTTGGCAGAGAACAACCTTAAGTATTGGTTTATGCAGGCTGATAAGGAAACCCGTGCTCGTTTCTTAAAGTGGGCTAATCAACAATAAGTGTATAAAGAGCCGGTTTACCTCTCGTTCCCAGCGTCCCCGCTGGGAATGCATATGCTTCTAACTAAGATCAGAATTGTGGTCTGGGGGATGCATTCCCAGGTAGGAGCCTGGGAATGATAGATAGAGATTAAACCGGGTTTTATAGAGCAATTAAACAGCTTCCTGAACAGGTTCTTTTAGCAATACTTTGGATTGACGTTTATAGCTGTACGTCACCTTTTTCTCTTCGGGTAGTTCTTGTTCCGAAATTTCAATAAAACCACGCTCAGCAAACCAGTGGGCAGTTTGGGTGGTTAATACAAATATTTTTTCAATGCCTTGGCTCAGGGCTAGAGCTTCAGTATGTTCAAGCAAGCGGTCTCCCCGCTGGCCTGAGCGGTAATCTGGATGAACAACCAAACAAGCCAGTTCAGCACTATTACCGCCAGGAAAAGGGTGCAGTGCAGTACAGCCAATAATCATGCCATCAAGAACAATAACGCTGAAGAGCCGTATCTCTCGTTCCAGTTCCTTGCGGGACCGACGACGGAGTATGCCTTTTTTTTCCAGGGGTCTTATCAGAGCCAGGATACCCCCAATATCTTCTATTGATGCCCTTCTGATCTCTTCATAATGATCCCGTGAAATCAAGGTTCCTGCGCCATTGCGGGTAAACAGTTCCCGGAGTAATGCACCGTCTTCTTTAAAGCTAATAATTTGTGAACGGGCGACGCCAGCGCGGCAAGCTGTAATGGCTGATTTTAAAAGTCGTTGGCTATCAGAATTTACCTCTTTTAAATGCAACTCTGCTTCTGATGGCGATATGCGACTGACCAGCTCTCCCTGAATGTTAAAGATACCTTTCTGCTGGCCAAATAAGATGAGTTTTTCTGCATTCAGTCTTGAGGTTGCAAAGGTAGCGACATCTTCAACATCCAGATTGAAAATCTCGCCAGTAGGAGAGAGGCCAAGGCAGGACAATAGAACAACGTAACCACTATCCAAAAGGTGATGAATAGCCTGGTGGTCAATTTTTCGGATTTCCCCGGTATGTTGGTAGTCCAGCCCATTATGGATACCAAAGGGTCTGGCGGTGACAAAATTACCACTGATAACCCGTATACGGGCACCGTGCATAGGGGAGTTAACCAGGCCAATTGAGAGTTTTGACTCGATTAATGCCCGCATGTTACCAACAGCATCTTTAACATATTCCAGTGTCTGTTTATCAGTTATTCGTTTGCTGTTATGAAAGTGGCTGGATAAATTACGTTCTTTCAGACGTGCATCAATTTGTGGTCTTGCTCCATGAACAAGCACCAGACGAACACCCAGACTGCTTAAAAGAGCAATGTCGTTAATGATATTGGTGAAGTTTTCATGGGCCAGTGAATCACCCCCTAGCATGATAACAAAGGTCTTGCCTCGATGGGCATGAATGTAGGGAGATGATTGCCGAAAAAAACTGACGTATTCCTTGCTGCAATTATTCACAGTCATAACTATTCTTATCATTGTCATTATTAACTGTGAAAATAACCTGTTCTTCCTTCAAGTTGAAGAAAGAGTTTATTAAATTTTAAAGACAGTATTTTTGGATAAGGCCTTTGAGTAGTTCGATAGTTGGATTAATTCGATCCAGGGCAAGAAATTCGTCAGGCTGGTGAGCTTGATCGATATCGCCAGGGCCGAGAACAACAGTGTCCATACCCATTTGGTTAAAGAACGGTGCTTCTGTGGTAAATGCAACGGTTTCTGCTGTATAGCCAGTAAGCTTTTCACAGGTTTTAACCAGGTGGGAGTCACTTTGACCGGCAAAAGGATCAATACTTGGTGCGAGTTCAATGATAGACAGATCTACCCGGTCTTTTTCAGCTATAGGTAAGAGCCGTTTAGCAATTTCTGAACGAATAACCTGGCTGTCCATTCCCGGTATAAGCCGTATATCAAAGTCCAGGTCACAGTGACCGCAGATGCGATTAGGATTATCACCGCCATGGATACAACCTAGATTGAGAGTTGGTTTTGGTATGGAAAAACCAGGACTGTTGTAACGTGAAGCAAGTTCCTGGCGATAGTGAAGAAGTTCTCCTATCACTTTGTGAGTTGTTTCCATCGCGTTGCGCCCCAATGAGGGGTTGCTGGAATGGCCTGATTGCCCAAGAATTCGAATCCGTTCCATCATGATGCCTTTATGCATATAAACAGGTGTCATACCTGTGGGCTCACCGATTAAGGCATAACGTGCTTTAGGTTTTCCTGCTTCGGCCAGCTCCCTGGCACCATTCATGGAGGATTCTTCATCAGCTGTTGCCAGCACAATGAGCGGTGATGACAGGGGCGTTTCCAGATAGTCTTTCACTGCTTCGATAATGAGTGCAAAAAAGCCTTTCATATCGCAGGTACCGAGGCCGTAAAAGCGGTTATTTGCTTCGTGCAATTTAAAAGGTGAGCTATTCCAGAGGCTTTCATCACAGGGAACAGTATCAGTGTGTCCAGCCAGTACCAGACCTCCAGGACCTTGGCCCAGAGTTGCAATAAGGTTGGCTTTGCCAGGTTCCTTTAGGGGCATGACTTCACAGTGGAATCCAAGGTTTTCGAACCAGCCCGCCAGTTTATGGATAACAGGCAGGTTGCTCATATCTATCTCGGGCAGCGTTGAGCTGATAGATGGGGTTTCAATAAGGTCAGATAGCGTCTCGATCAGGCTTGGATGAACGTTCATGGATTTATTCTAATCATTTGCTCATGGATAATTTGTTTTCATACTCTATACCCGATAACTCGGCAGTACTGTTTATATTAAGTAATCACACTATTATCCTTCCCCTATTATTATTTCGATTTTTTGAAAAACAGGTTTTTAAATAATAAAGGCTTGTTGATAGGCTACTCTTCATGCCTTCAGCCAGACCTTTACTAAAGCCCTGTTAGGCTATTATTACTTCATGAAAATATCCAAGCAAAGCCTCGAAGAGCAGGCGGCCAACTACCTTAGAGAGCAGATTTTGGCTGGTGTGTATACGTCAGGAGATAAACTGGTAGAGAGTAGTCTGGCAAAAACACTGGAGCTGTCTCGTACAACGGTAAGAATGGCCTTGAATACCTTGGCCAGTGAGGGGCTTATCTCACAAAAGCCCTATGCCGGTTGGCAGGTTATCACGATGGATGAAGATGATCTTTGGGAAATTTATCATCTTCGGGTTGCCCTGGAGGGGCAAGCTGCAGAAATGGCAGCTGAAAAAATAGATGATGAAAAGCGTAGCAGGCTGATACATTTTTTTAATGGCTACGTAGAGTTATGCCAGAGGGATGATGTCGATATTAATGAAGTAAGCCATCGTGATCTTGAGCTGCATAAGCTGATTGTTGACCTGAGTGAAAGCAGGCGACTGGCTCGAATGTATAACACGGTGGCGAATCAGTTGATGATCTATATGCATATGACTCATTACGATTACAGTATTAAGGACAGTGCTATTAGCCATCAGCCATTGGTTAAAGCAATTTGCGATGGGAATGGTGAATTGGCTGGTCAGCTAGCCAGAGAGAATATCAGTACCTTTACTGAGCTTGGCCATAAATTAAAGTGCCAAAAACTGGCATTGCAGTAAGAACACAGTTTGGGAAGCAATGCTTCCCAAAACAGAATGATGAACTAGGAAGCTCTAAGTTCTTTTGATTTGCAGCCAAGAAAGGACTGAATTTGTTCCATACTCATATTAAAGATAAACAAGGATACGATAACCAGCAAAATGCCCATGGTTTTTTGCAAGGTTACTGATTCACCCAGCATAAAAATGGATAGTACATAGGCTGAAAGAGGAATCAGGTTCTGCACCATATTGGCTCGCTCAACACCAGCCATTTGCAGGGAGTAGAAGTACATGACATAGGCTGCAGCAGAACATACCAGCCCCAGTGCCAAGGTGCAGAAAAGATAATAGCCACTGTCCAGAATAATCGCTGCCTGAGAAAAATCAGTTCCCTGGGCAAACATCACAGCCAATAGTGCCAGTGTTGCAAAAATAAACTGGTACATCATGGTAGAAAGGCCATCGTAGCGATCCCCAAGACGTTTGTTGATAAAGGTTGAGACTACAAAACCCAAAACACCAATGACCATATATAAATGGCCGACATTCAGTCCCTGGAATTTATTACCGGGGTCGCTGGCAATAAAATAGGCACCACTAAAGGACAATGCGACGGCAATGGCCTGAATGGGTGTTGGCAGTCTACGATATACAACAACGCTGACCAGCAGGGTGAAAATCGGGATCATACCGTTAATAACACCCACTTCGGAGGCAGATATATATTGCAGGGCTAATAATGATGTATAAAAGAATACAGCCTGAGCAATAATGCCTGAAATGGCCATTACGGGTGCATCTTTCAGGTTTAGCCATATTTTCTTTTTAGAAAATGCAAATATCACGGCTAATCCGATAGATGCCAGACCATAACGGATAATAGCAAAAACGACGGGGTCCATCTTATCGGAAAGAACCGCCGAAAAAACAAAAGAAGATCCCCAAATGATTGCACACAATGTTGCGAGCAGAACCCCTGTCAACTCTTTTCTATTCATGGATGTACCTGGATTGTATCCCGAAATGGCAAATAAAATTCAGTGCCGCTTAAGCGTTTGTCGGACTTAAGCGGCAAACAAATGAATGAACCTGAAACTCTTTAATAAATTCATCATTGAGCTCGATGCCCAGGCCGGGTTCATCGGAAACTTCCAGGTAACCATCCTTGAATTTCACCGGATTAATCACTAATCCATTATCATTAACCAATGGGCTGGTGCTTTCGGAATATTCCATTAGTGTTCCATGTTCACAGGAAGCCAGGAAATGCACAGAAGCTGCCAGCAAAATACCGGTACTAAAACCGTGAGGAATTAATTGAGTACCATTCAGTTGCGCCATATCGTAAATTTTGCGCATTTCAGTAATACCACCACAACGGGTGATATCGGGCTGAACAATATCGGGGCTAAAGCGCTCGAGAAAATCCTTAAACTCGTAACGGGTGGTCAGGGCCTCGCCACCGGCAATCTTTTGGGTAGCCTGATTGGCCAGTCGGTTATAACCGTTAATATCATCGGCTAAGACTGGCTCTTCTATCCAGTTCAGATCGAAAGGTTCCAGACGTTTGCACATTCTCAGGGCGTGACCGGCAGTCCCCCATTTTGTAGCCAGGTCAATCTGCAGCTCTATATTGTCACCAATGGCTTCCCGTACATTCTTAACGATCTGGTAGTCTGTTTCAGGATCATCACCCAATACACCACCACCGAATTTCAGACTGTTAAATCCTTTTTCTACCAGCTTTCTGGCAATCTCACGGTTATCTTCAGGACGGTCAGCAGGGATAAAGGTGCCATAGGCTTTGATACGGTCACGGAATTTGCCACCCAGCAATGTATGTAGAGGTACGTTGTAATATTTTGCTGCAATATCCCACAGGGCAATATCAATAGCGCTTATGGCATGGATACCTGCACCACGTCGTCCAACATAATTGGATGACCAGTACATTTTTTGCCAGAGGCGAGCAATTTCCAGAGGATTTTCACCAATTAACAGTTCTTTCAGGCCATAGCAATACAGATTGGAATTTGGCGTTTCAATCAGTGCCTTGATAACCATAGGGGAACTGTCAGATTCACCAATACCGGTAATGCCTTTATCGGTATGTACACGAACGATAATGGCATCCTCACCCCATTCACAGGTTTCACCTGCTTTAGGAACCCGTAAATGGATAACTTCTATATCGGTGATTTTCATTGTCTTCCTACCTGTTCACTCTAAATTTTGGCAAAGCGAAGCCATGCCCCAAATTAGGGACTGGCAATTTTTTGGTGATGAATTAGCTAGTTAAGCGGGTTCAATACAGAGCATTTTTTCCAGCCGCTGCTCTTTTTGATAAAGAGTGCAGTAGGCGTAACCAATTTCTTCTATGGCTGTTTCACTGCCATTAACGACATCTTCCAGTTTTTCAATAATACGTTCTGATACGGCCTCGATACTGTCTTCACCACGCATAATCCCTGTGGCGTCAATATCAATATCTTCGTTGATCAGGTTGTGGTTACCACTTACCCGAATCACAGGTACGATGGGGTTATTAAATCCTGCTCCTCCAGTTGTCCAGAGCACAGCCTGACAGCCCAGAGCGGCAAAATGCATACCTGCACCACCGCAAAGCATGGTGACCTCAGATAGATACATGCCGGGCTTATGTCGCTTATCTGTCAGACGGGAGTTAATACGCAGTACATCCTGAATAGGGCGAGTACCGGTTTTACCAAGGGCTCCTAATGACTTTTCTTCCAGAGTTGTCAGACCCTGAAATATCCAATGCTGTTACCAATACTCATGGTTTCTACTTCTGTGCCTTCCACATGCCAGCGCTTCTCCTCCTCGCTGATCAGACGTTCCAGCTTGTCAGCCACTTCCGGTGATACCGCTCTTTTGCGAAGGATATCTTCACAACCCAGCAGTTCCAGCAGTTCCCCTGCAACAGCAGATGCGCCCAGATCAACCAGTTTGTCAGCTGCACGGCCTACACTGGGGTTAGAGGCAATACCAGAGCTGGTGTCAGAACCTCCACACTTGATACCAACAAACAGCTTACTAATAGGCACTTCAACCCGTTGGCAGGCTTCTGCCTCATGGGCGATAAGAGACGCTTTTTCGATTCCGGCCTTGATGGTAGCTCGGGTTCCTTTTTCCTTAATACAGGTCAGCGTATCTGCAGGCTTACCTGTTTCACGAACCGGTCCGGCAACCAGTTCCGGGTCGATACTGCCGCAGCCCATGGCGATGACCAGAGCACCTGCAACATTGGGGTTGCAGGCGGTATTGGTCATGGTCGCGATCATTTCCTCATTGCCACCATACATGCAGGTGTTGTAGTTGGTGACAACCACACTGTTACTGATCTTGTCACTGATAGCCCTGGCAATGCCTTCAGCACATTCATCAACAGCCATAATTAGAACCAGATTTCTGATACCGACTGAGCCATCCTGTCGTTGGTAACCTTTGAATGTGTTCATGCGTTTTCCTCAATTCCCATTTGTTTAATGATTTCCTGAATCACTGGCTCTGGGATATCCAGATGCAGGCTTCGGATATTCTGAACATGCACCAGCTGGCCAGCGGGAATAGAGCAAATAGCTTTGCCAACAGGACATCCGCCTTTTATCAGCTCGTCGTCTTTTGCGAAGGGCTTTAGGGCAACTTTGTTGCCAAAAGGAATAGCCTGAAGAAGGCTCACCGTTGTGATGAACTCATTTTTGTCGGAAATAACGTTAATAACGTCGCCTTTCCCTGCATCTTCCAGCAGTGTGGCGACATTGTCTGTTTCTGCCAGACGGATTGCCTTGATCACAGCCTACCTATTGATAATGTCGATTGTTGGACAATCGACATTATCAATATTTTCCTTTGTAAAAAGATGACGGGAGTCAATAACTTGGAGAAAGATTGGGAGATTTCGGTAATTACGGGTGATAGAGAGAGTTTGAAATTAACTTAAGGTTTTTACTTTTTCTCTTGTGTAACCAATAAAATAAAAACGTAGGGTTTATATTGTGGATATAGAGGAAAAGTCTTCCGTTGATAACTGTTGTTTAGCTACCGCCATCAATTTGTTAAAAAAAGTGTTGGGTACGGATTCTTTTAATAGCTGAATTAGTTGGGCTCTTTCATTTGGAGAGAGGGCAGAAACAATATATTTGAACCATAACAGGGTGTGTTCGGGTGTTAATGTAGACATAACATTAGTATGTATTTGGTTTAACTCATCATCTGTAAAATGCTGCCAAAATAAAGGTAGCAATCGATTTTCTTCATTTTGCATATGTATTAGCAGCTCAGGTACCAGCAGGTTAGCTGCTTGACGGACCTTTTCATATTTATCAGTGAATTCTGAAGGAGATAGTTCCTGGATCTGAATTAACAGCGTATCAATTTTTTGATCGAGCTTGTTATGCTCATTGAGGTCGGTTGTTGACGAAAATTCCTGGTTTAACTTGTTTGCCAGAGTCGGCAGTAAAATCTTGTTTTCTGACTCTGTGTGGTTTCGCAGCATATAAGCTAACTCTTTTGATAGGCACTTGAGGCTATTTAAAGCATCATTGTTGGTAGAATCTGTTCTGTCTATCGTATTAAGAAGGGTCAGCATCGCATTGCGTAATCCTTTATGCATTGTTGGGAATGCATAGAGATTTGGGCGCATTTAAAAATACCGATAATTGCTTTGAGTGATGTGCGAAGTAGAAACTGTATAAGCCTACTCCGCACAGTATTGGGTGGAGGGATCAACCGAAGACGGCTTTTAGAATATGAAAGAAAACAATCGCAAAGATAGCGCCGGCTGGCAGGGTGATCAGCCAGGACATAAAGATGGTGCCTATAACCCTTAAATTCAGGGCACCAATCCCTCGGGCCATTCCAACCCCCAGAACAGCTCCGACCAGAGTGTGTGTAGTTGATATGGGTAACCCTGTACCAGAGGCCAAGACCACAGTCGACGCAGCAGCCAGCTCGGCAGCAAATCCCCTGCTGGGCGTAAGTTCTGTAATATGGGTGCCAATTGTAGCCATAACGCGATAGCCATAAGTGGCAAGACCAATCACTATACCTGCAGCCCCAAGCAGTAATACCCAGGGGGGCATGGCTGCTTTGCCGCCTATTTCACCACCAGAGCTAATAATGCTGGCAACTGCGGCTAAGGGGCCAACGGCATTAGCCACATCGTTAGAGCCGTGGGCAAAGGCCATGGAGCAGGCAGTAAAAATCATCATCACGCCGAAAACTTTTTCAACACTGGAAAAGTGGAACTGTTTATTAGCCTGGACATCTTCAGTAATTTTGGATAGGGCGTATTTGCCAATCAGCATAACCAAGACCCCGATCAGCAGTGCCAATAGTACACTTTGGTTAGCAGTAAGGGGCAAACCGATATGCTTCAGTCCCTTGGTCAGCGTGACCATGGACATCATAAAGCCAACCAGAAGCATATAGAGAGGTACATATTTCTTGGCGTTTTTAAATGGCTCATCAGTATCAAGTATGAGCTTCTGTACACTCATAAAGATGATAAAGGCAAAGGAGCCCGATATAACCGGCGATACCACCCAGCTGGCCACAATTGAAGAGACTTTTCCCCAGCTCACAGCATCCGGGGATATGCCAACAGCAGCAAAACCGACAATAGCACCCACAATGGAGTGGGTTGTGGAAACGGGCCAGCCGTAGTGGGTGGCGACCAAAAGCCAGGTACCTGCTGCCAGCAGTGCTGCCAGCATGCCGTAAACCAGTAGTTCAGGGTTGGCAACCAGTTCAGGCATATTGGGGTCAATGATGCCTTTACGGATAGTTTCCGTAACCGATCCTCCGGCCAGGTAAGCACCGGCAAATTCAAGGGTAATGGCAATAAAGATGGCTTGTTTTATCGTAAGTGCTTTGGAGCCAACTGATGTTCCCATAGCGTTTGCGACATCGTTGGCACCGACTCCCCAGGCCATGAAAAAACCAAAGATACAGGCCAATGCCAGCAATATGTAGCCATATTCAGCGATAATGCTCATGGTTCTATACTCAGCAGCTAGCGGGCAAGTAGGAGTAACAGGTGACTGCCAACACGGGAAGCCCGGTCTGCCAAGTCTCCCGTCCAGTCAATGATTTTGTATAGAAACATGACATCAACTGGGGGTAAATGCTGTTCCAGGCGGAATAGAATCCGTCTGACCTGAATCTGAAGCTCATCTGTTTCGCTTTCAATGCGGTCCAGCTCTTCAATTAATTGCTCCACCAGATTGACCTCCCGGCCCCTGAAACCTGTTTCAAGCAGTTCATCTAGCTCCTCCATTGCCCGTAAAGCCTGGGCTGATGTAGCAATAGAGCGGCAGGCATATTCAAAAAATACTGACCGCATTTCTTCAGGAATGTTCATTTTTCGACCAATGACAATGCCTGCTATGTCTTTAGCGCGGTTGGCAACCTTGTCCTGGACTGTGACTATTTCCAGTAAATCGGTTCTAGGAACGGGGAGAAAAAGACTTTTTGGCAGTGAAAGCCTGACACTTTTTTTTATTTCATCTGCTTTGTGTTCAAGCTCAATGATTTTTTGCTGGATAGTCAGAGCCTTTTCCCAATCAGCAGCATATGTTGCCTTGAAAAAGGGTTCTAGCTGTTTTGCGCATTCGTGCACAGTGGCTATGTGTTTTTGTATAGGGCCTATAGGAGAGCGGCCGAATACACTGGACAATAAATTGCTGGCTGGCATAGCGACAATCCATTTGGCTGAACGGAGATTATAGAGTAATTCTAGAAATCAGTTCTGAATATTATAATTCATGCAATTATTAATATACTGAGATGTCTAATGAGCCAGGAAACCGAATTAAAGCTTTCTTTTCCCAAAGAACAGTTGGAACAATTGTTGGGTTTAGATTTTTGGGGTAAATACGGAGAGAGTAAGTCTGATTGTTTTCACTTGGGAAACACCTATTTTGATACACCAGACAGAGCTCTGAATAAAGCCCAGGTTGCATTGCGAATAAGAGAAAAAGAGGGGCTCTATTTCCAGACCCTGAAAACCCGTGGGCATAGTGTCAATGGTCTGACCCGGCGTGGCGAATGGGAGTGGCCAATTACTGACCCTGAGCTGGATCTGTCACTGTTGGAGGATCTGGCCAGGCCAGAACTGGAAGCTATTGACCTTAATACGCTTATACCGTTATTTGCCACAGATTTTCAGCGTGTCCGATGGCTGCTTTCCTGGCAGAATCCTGTTGCCAGAGTAGAAGCTGCGCTTGATACGGGCTATGTCATTGCCGGTGATCATAAGTCTGCAATTTGTGAGCTGGAGCTGGAGTTATTAGAAGGTAGTGAACAGGCTTTGATGAATATTGCAGAAAGGCTCTCTCAATACGTTATGCTGAGCCCCTCAGACCAGAGTAAGGCTGAGCGGGGCTTTGAATTACTCAGGGTTCACTATAATAAAACTTAGAGACAGCAATTAGGCATTTGCGTAACCTGAAATGCTTGATTTTTCCAGCAGTCTTAAGTCCCACAGACTGTTAGGTACCTCTTTTAAAAAGGAATTTATTGGAGAGTACATTGAGTAAGCCCGCTTTTAAATATTATCAACAAATGCCGTCCGTTGCGTCTATAGCGGCACAATTGGTCAAAAGCAATTTGTTGTCTGGCAAGGATGCTGAAAAGCTTTTTAAAAAGCGGCGTCCAGCTGAGCAACGGCAAATACATCCTCTCGAATATTTGGCGCAGTTGCGATTAAAAGATGCCTCAGACCCTGGTGAGGTCCTTGACCTCGACAAGCTATGTTGCTGGTTTGCCAGTCAGATTGGGGCTTCTTATTATACTATTGACCCCCTTAAGATTGATGTTTCCGCGGTCACTTCGGTGATGTCTCTAGCCTATGCCCAGCGGCATGAAATCCTGGCTGTTGAGGTTGGGTCAAGTGAGTTGGTAATAGCATCCACTGAACCGTGGAATAACAGTTGGATAGATAATCTAAGGCATGTCAACCGCAAAGAAATTAAGCGGGTTATTGCCAATCCTGAAGATATTCGTCGTTATACTCAGGAATTTTATCAGTTGGCTCGTTCTGTAAAAGGAGCTAGCAGTACCGAGGGTGGCAGAGTAAACAATTTTGAACAGCTGCTTGAATTGGGAAACTGGACTCACCCGCAAGCTGCCCCTGAGGCCAATGATCAGCATATTGTGAATATTGTTGACTGGTTATTGCAGCATGCTTTCGAACAGCGAGCCAGTGATATCCACATTGAGCCACGGCGGGATCAGTGCCATTTACGGTTTCGGATTGATGGCGTATTGCATTTGATTTACAAAATTCCGCCTGTGGTCGCTGCTGCCATAACCAGCCGGATAAAAATTATTGGCAGAATGAATGTTGCGGAGAAAAGGAAGCCTCAGGATGGGCGCTTAAAAACACGCAACCCTGAGGGTGTGGAAACAGAATTAAGGCTGGCCACCATGCCCACCGTTTTTGGCGAAAAGCTGGTTATGCGGATATTTGATCCGGATATTCTGGTAAGGGATCTCTCTGAATTGGGCTTTTCTGATGAAGATGAACAGCGCTGGCGGGCAGTAAGCACCAAGCCCCATGGCATTGTTTTGGTTACGGGGCCGACGGGCTCGGGTAAAACCACATCGCTCTATTCAACCCTCAAGTCTCTGGCAACTGACAAGGTAAATATCTGTACCGTTGAAGACCCGATTGAAATGATAGTACCTGCTTTTAACCAGATGCAGGTGCAGCAAACTATTGATCTTGGCTTTGCGACAGGCTTGAAAGCTCTTTTGAGGCAGGACCCTGATATCATAATGGTGGGTGAAATTCGTGATACTGAAACGGCTGAAATGGCTGTGCAGGCCGCGTTAACGGGGCACCTGGTAGTCTCGACCATGCATACAAACGATGCACCTTCCGCCTTGGTTCGGCTGATGGAGCTTGGTATTCCATCCTATCTTATTAAAGCCAGTGTTTTAGGGGTTATGGCGCAACGTTTAGTTCGTACTCTCTGCCCTGATTGCAAGGCCTCTCTTGAACTAAACCAAGAGGACTGGGATGAGGCTTTTAATAATTGGGGTTCTGAAATCCCTGAACAAATCTATACTGCCAATGGCTGTCAGCATTGCAGAGAGACCGGTTACAGGGGTAGAACTGGTCTTTACGAAATCCTGCTAATGAGTGATACCTTACAGGGAATGCTTGGCGAAACGATGGATATTTCTGATTTTCGTAAGCAGGCAATGAAAGAGGGTATGCGAAGCTTACGGCATTCCGGTGCCCAGAAAGTTGCTTTAGGGCTGACAACGCTAGAGGAAGTACTTCGAGTCACTTCAGACCATACTATTTTGTAATTATTCATTGTTTTATCCAACCAATAATCAGTGCTTCCATTTGATAAAGCAGCTGGATTTAAAATTGACTATTCTGTTTCAGGTTATTCTGCACAAGTATCACCCGAAAGCATTAACTATTTAAAATCAGGTTTTGGTTACTGATAGATGAGTATTTCTAGTCTTCCTATATGCCTGCCCGAAAATCCGTTTGCTTATACTGAGTTACGCCTACAAGAGAATACCGTACAGACCCTTCGGTTGGTTAATGGTGATGTAACAAACAATAACAGTCAAACAACCTGTGGTTGCTCCGCACGGGTTTATAAAGATGGGCAGTGGGGATTTTCCTCGAGTACTGAAGTAGACCAAGCCGCTATTAGCACCGTTTTAAATGAGGCCCAGAAAAATGCTGCATTTCTGGCCTCACGCCAAGGGGATAAGAGTCTGCAGCTTTCTGAAAGTCAGTTTGAGAGTAATAACGATCTGTCTTCATGTAAGTCCCCTCCGACTACAAAAGAACAGATGCATTTTCTACGAGCACTGGATAAGTATATTCAGGATCACTGTCCAGGTCTTCAATCCCGAACTGTTCGCTTTCATCTGGAGGATATTGAAAAACGTTTGGTCACCTCAACAGGATCGAAAGGTTACAGCCTGATTCCCCGATCAATACTTCATATCACTTTATCGATAGATAACGGTAATGATGAACCCATTGAACTCACTCATTCCTTCAGTAACCGTGGACAGTATCAAGACAATCTTACTAATCCCGCTTTGTTTTTTGCTGATATTGATCAGCTTTATCAACACCTGCTTAAGAAGCGTGAAGCTATTCCAGCTCAAGCTGGATTTAAAGAAGTTATTTTAGATTCAGCCATAACAGGTATTCTTGCTCATGAAGCGGTAGGCCACCCGACAGAAGCTGATCTGGTTTTAGGGGGTTCAGTCGCAAATAAACTGATAAATCAACAAGTTGCCAGCCCTATTGTCAACATGGTTGATTTTGCACATAGCTACAATGGCATGTTACTTCCCGTACCCGTTTTTATTGATGACGAAGGTACTGAGGCAAAAGATACTGTATTGATTGAAAATGGTATTTTAAAAAATTTTATGACCAATCGCCGTTTTGCTGATTTATTAGGGATACCATTAACGGGTAACAGCCGTGCTTTTGAATTCCTTGATGAACCACTAGTCCGCATGCGCAATACAGCTATTCTGCCAGGCAACGATAAACTGACCGATATGATTGCCTCTATTGAGGATGGTTACTATCTGTTAAAAACAGATGGCGGACAGGCAGATTTCACCTCTGAGTTTATGTTTGGTATTACCCTGGGCTATGAGATTAAAGACGGTCAGCTTGGTCGCGCCATCCAGGATACAACTATTTCAGGTATCGGCTTTGATGTATTAAAAACAATCAGCATGATATCTGATGAAATGTACTGGGAATGCTCTGGTTACTGCGGCAAAAAACAAATAATTCCCGTAGCCTGTGGTGGGCCCGCCATCAAATGCAAAGTACAGATGGGGGGGGAGTAAAGCAATATGGACAACATGATGCTTCATTATACCCTCGAAAAAATGAAGTGCTCTGGCTTCGACCGCAGTCAGTGCCTATTGAAAGCTATCAAGAAGCAGGAGTTGAATATTGAAAACAATAAAATCAGCTTATTGCGAAGCGGCCGGGAACAGACCCTCGATATCACAGGTATCGCCAACAATAGAAAAGCATCCCTGTCACTCAATACCCTTAGCAAAAGTGCTGTAGATCAAGCTGTATCCAGGTTATTAGAAATGGCTGATGGCACCGAGCCCAATGACGCCCATGATATAGCTCCAAACCAACCTACAGAGACGTTTATCTGCGGCCCCAAAGAAATCAACCTGGATGCAATGTATGACTGCCTGCATAGCTTTCTACACTTTGTAACCACTGATTATCCAGCAATAACACTAGTCGAATGCGCTCTTGATTTTACCCAAACCCAAACTCAGCTGATTAACAGTAATGCCGTAGATTTCACTGAAACACACAGCACATACAATGGCTCGACCCTTTTTACAGCGACGGATGGGCAAAATATTTCATCATTCAATGCCACAGGCTTCAGTAGCTTTGACCTCAGGCTACCCATGCATAAATACGGAACCATTGAGCAATTATTAAATAACACAGCGAATTCTGTGCAGACTAAGTCAATCCCCAGCAAATTTATTGGTGATATTATTATCATGCCGGATGCTTTGGGTGACTTTACTGATTTTCTTACTCGGTCAATATCTGATAGATCAATAATTGCTGGTACTTCACTGTACAGAAAAAAGCTTGGCCAACAAATTGCGTCTAGTTTATTAACCATAAAAAGCCTGCCATTAGACCCCAAGCTTTGTAGGGGCTATCACTTCACCAGCGATGGTTTTAAAGCTCAGGATCTGTGCATCCTTAATAAAGGTGTACTAAATAGCCATTTACTGAGTCAGTATGGTGCCAGAAAAACAGGTCTGGCCAGAGCAAACAACCAAGGAGACAGTATAGTCATAGAGCCAGGCAATACACCTCTGCATGAGATTATATCATCGGTGAAAGAGGGAGTTATTGTTGGGCGCCTTTCTGCTGCTGCCCCTGCTGATAAAGGAGACTTTTCTGGGGTAGTGAAAAACAGCTTCTATATCAGAAACGGAAAACTACAATATCCTCTATCAGAAACCATGATCTCTGGAAATATGGCCAGAATCTTTCAAGACGTAACAGCTGTTTCGAAAGAGGTGATTAATTTTGGCCATTGCAGAGTGCCATGATTAAAAGTAAGTAACATAACAGTTTCCTGAATATCCCAGCCTTTCCAAAAAAAGTGCCTAATCTCTATATTTAATCTATATGCTCTCCGGTTGTATTTTTTCAGTCTTTACTGCTTTATCCACCAGGTACTCAGAAGCATGGGTAGTGGTGGGGTATAGGCAGGCCATTGATAGATATCTCTATAAGCAACTCTGATTTTGTTGTAATAAAAAAGAGGTATCCCGTAGTGGTTCCAGAGTAATACCCTGTCCAGGCTTCTGGTTAGCGTCTCCAGCTCTTTTTGGGACTTAACGTTAGGTAGCATTTCTATTAATTTGTCTACCACGGGATTCTGAATGCCAGCCAGGTTTTTGGTATCTGCGATATTGGCATTCTGGGAATGAAAAAAGCGAAACAGTTCATCACCAATAGATAGTCCAAACATATGGCTATAACCGGCAGCATCAAAATCAAGGTTTCTGATTCGCTGGAAATAAGTTGTGCTGTCGACTATTCGATAACTCATCTCAATGCCGATGCTGGCTAAATTCTTTTTGAAGGGAATAATCAGTCGATCTGCCAAGTGGGTATAACTTAACAGCTCGAATGCCAGAGGTTTGCCCTCTGTATTGATTAGTCGTTTTCCTTGCAGCTTCCAACCAGAACTTTTTAATAGCTCAAGTGCTTTTTGCTGGTTGTTTCGGATAACGCCATCACCAGAGGTGACAGGGGGGTGAAAAGGCGCCTTAAATAATTGCGCTGG
Source organism: Endozoicomonadaceae bacterium (assembly GCA_965224475.1). Lineage (GTDB taxonomy): Bacteria > Pseudomonadota > Gammaproteobacteria > Pseudomonadales > Endozoicomonadaceae > Endonucleibacter. The sequence continues at coordinate 262,003 of CBDCZK010000021.1, forward strand.
TAACTGTTTTCTCCATGGATTTAAAAGAGCCAGTTCTTCTTTAGAGGGCAGGCCTTTGGCGGCATAGGTAGAGTTAGGAAAATAACTGGCAGCCCGGGTGTATGCATTATGGAACACCATTTTGTTCGTCCATTCAAAGTCGAGGAGATAACCCAGAGCTTCTCGAACTGATTTGTCATTAAAGGGGTTCCGGCGAGTATTGAAAACCAGCATTGGGCTGCCCACTACCGTTTGAGAAGGAATTTCTATTTTTTTTATTAGTCCCTTTTCTACCGCTGGAAATTGATAGCCTGTTGCCCAGTTTTTTGCAGTAGGTTCTATATAGATATCGTGCTCACCGCTTTTAAAGGACTCGAAAGCAATAGTGATATCCCGGTAAAAGTGCAGGGTGATTTTATCAAGATTGTATTTTCCTTTATTTACCGGAAGGTTTTTGCCCCAATAGTTTTTTACCCGAGTTAATGTAATGGATGAGCCGGGCACAACCTGGCTGATTTGATAGGGACCACTGTTTAACGGCGGTGTATGTGTTGGTTTATTCAGTTCTTTATTTTGCCAGTAATGTGCAGGTAGCACGGGTAATTCTGCCGCACGGAATAATTGGCTGCGTTGCCCTGGACTGGAAAAATTGAAACGCACTTTGTGTTTACCCAGTATATCAACACTGCTGATGGGTTTTAGTTTGAGCTGATATTTTTCCCGCCCAAATTGCTTTAACTGCTGATAGGAAAAGAGCACATCTTTAGCTGTAACCAGGTGGCCATCGTGGAATGTTGCTTCTGGTCTCAGGTTAAAGACTATCCACCGGTTGTCATCAGGGTACTCGATGGATTCAGCTATAAGCCCATAGGCGGAATGGAGTTCGTCCCCCATAGGGGCATACTCTCCAGAACCTACCATTAACGGTTCATTCAAGTTCAAAAAGCCTAAATGAAAATAGCTGATTGGGGGAGTGTCCAACGGGGTAATGCCCGTTTGGGCATATGGATTTAAAGAATCAAATGAGCCAATAGCAACAGTATGAATCTCTCCACCATTTGGAGCGTTTGGGTTCACATAATCGAAGTGGTTAAAGCTTCTTGGGTATTTGAGGTCATCAAATCTTGCCAGCCCATGGCTAATGTGAACAGGGGCTGGATCAACATTATATCCTTTGGTATCGGCTACTCCCTGATCCATTAAGCCATTAGCCACGATAAGGCAGATAGTTGAAACATACTTTTTCACACGAACTCTCATAAGAGGCTTTCATTTAGCATCTGCTATTAACGTGTCTCAGATGCACCGATTGGTTAGAGTCAAGATTAGGTCATGAAAGCCCGATATAAACTTAATAAGATCTATTATGTGGGTTTTAATGAAAGCCTCTACTCTATTCTTAACACTGCTCTGTTCTATTCACTCGGTGTTTGCCAAGCAGTTACCGGCTGTGATTGAACTGGATCGATATCTTGTTGAAGCTCAAGCTCTTATTGATCAGGAAGCGTTTCCTCAAGCCATTGTCTGGCTCAATAAAGCCCAAAAACTCAATGTACCCTTACCGCCCCAGTTTCATTATTTGTATGGTAAATCACAGTTTGCCCATGGTCGTTATCAAGAGGCTCAGAATAGTTTTTTTGACTATTTACACTATACCGGGCGGCTGGGTGAGCATTACCAGGATGTGTTGGCGATGATTACCGCCTCAGAGAAAAAACTGTCAGAGCACAGTACCAGTAACGGTGAACTACCAAAAAGTGATAATAAAAATAAGGTTGAGTCTGACAAGGCTGTTGAGCCAACACTCGCATCGACCTCCCAAAGTGCAGAAGAGCAGGTTAAACCTTTAAAATTAATGGAGAGAGTCAAACAGTTTGTCAGAGCTAAATCTGGATTATCAGATGGTGATCAGTCGATGGCATTACAGAATAAAATTAATACTATTTTGCAGGAACATGCGATATATGAGCGCTACGGCGTTGATACACCGACTCTGGTTTACTCGGTAAAGGCTGGTTATGGTGATATGTTGATTGTCACGCGGTCTGAGCAGGGAATGGAGGGTGTCGAAGTGGCCAGCCATAATGTGACCATTGATAGTATGCCTGATAGTCTGAACTCAAGTTGCTCATGGGACGAACAGCGCTGCTGGATCTCTCACCCGCTTAATAATCAGCGTTGGTTGGAAATGAATTATAATGAAGAGGCCAATAAACAGCTGGTTAGCAGCCTTGAGGCGTTGGTTAGCGCTATGAAAAATTAACCAGGAAAGGTAGTTGCTAAACAAACGCATTATTTCTTTACACTATCTTGATGTGATGCTTCTGCCAAAACCCTGCCTGCCTTTGAGCATTATCTGTTCTGTTTTTAACCATCTCAATGCATTTTAGCCACAAGATAAAATCGCTAGTGTTTGATTGCTGTCGTTAGTAATATCGTTTGTATCTGCCGTAAAAAGGCTGATCCGCCATCATAATTATAAGATTTCCTAATCAGGGGGATGTATGAAAAAAGAGCTTTTGGCATTGTTTGTTGCCGCTCTTGTTGTTTCTGGCTGTACAAATCATAGTGGGTCGAATTTTGCCTATGACAGCCAAAATGACAATGGGCCTCAAATCGTTATGCCAACCCAAGAGGGCATTACTCAGCAGGCATATCAACCCTCTGATATAACGGATATTGAAACGGTACGTTCAGGCGTCAATAGTGCATTCCTGATCGCGCAACCTGTTTATGAACAGTTTTTGACTCACCTGAATACTGAGCCTGCTCTTGGCGATTATTTTTCCAGTGTTGGTTCAGCAAAAACAGAGGACGAAAAACAGGCTGCGTTTGACTTACTCAGTTCAGAAAACCGCACGGCACTGAGTGCATTTATGAATTCAGAAGCCAGTAAACAGGTGATTGCCAAGCTGGTGGATGCTGCAAAAACCGCGATGGTCAATATTGCCCAGTTTCAGGCGCTTGATACCGCAAGCCTGATGACGGATGTCGGCGTGCTTGAGTTGATTAATGAAAAGGACAAACTGGCTCAAACCGTGGATCAGGTCGACTATCTCAATAGCACCGTAATTTCTGCTTATAACAACTATACGCAGGTTGCCAAGCTAATCAAAACCGAATAAATTGACGAGTACTTGGTTCTTTTGACATAAACAAAGGCGTTATGTAGCAGCATAACGCCTTAGAAAGAAAAGTTGATAATCATAACTGATAACAAGATAAATAACGTATAAAACAAGTTTCCCCACTTTGTCACTGTCACGCCTACCCGTGCTCTACTGTTTTTTCTTTCCATATATTGCATACATCAATAGGCGTCAGTTTTAGTTTATGTATAATTCTCATCTTTACAATTGTGGGACTAAAGTAAGAAATAGCTTGGTAGCCCGCATTTGGCACCGGCTGTTTCTACAAAGGCGTAAGTGGATGGACGGTAGTGTGCCTAAAAAAGCTTGTTGCTAAAGGTCAGTAGGGCTTTGTTCAGAGCAGATCCTCTTTGCTTAACTCATTTTTTTACGGGTAAATAATAAATTTAAGGGAAGGCTTTGTTGTTTAAGCGGATAATATACAAAATGGCGAAAGCAAACTGGTTGATAAATGATTGAATTTATATACAGCTTTGTAACGTCTTGAGTAAAAGGTTGTTTTTAATGCTATCTGTACTCCGAAGATAGCTTGTTATGCGAATCTAGGCCGCATAAACCACTGTTATGCCTCAAGGATAATAAATGAACTATTCAGTTTATGAAAAATGGGTAACAAAAAGTTTTAGGTGGATTCGAGAAGATAAAGATTCCTCTTTACCACATCACATCCAAATGCTTGGTATTGTTGATGCCGAATTACGCGGTATAAGACGAGAGCATATTTTTGACATTAATGGCAAGCCTCTTGAAGACTCTGATGGAATTCTCATTTTAGAAAGGCATCAAATTAAAGCGCATTTATGGGTGCTCGGTGCTTATGAGTTAGTTAGGATGATTTCTCAACGGCTTCGAGAAAATGAAGGACTAGCCACAAATGAAAGTAACAATGAAGTAATTAAAACTAAGAAGCTTTTTGAGCGAGTGAGAATTCCAATGGCTAAGCTTGAACCAAGCAGGCGCCACCGAAAAACAGATTTTGAAGTTGCTTATGCAGGAATGGGAGTTAAAGGTCTTGGTTGGAGAGTTTCGCCTGATACCATCATTTATCAAGAAGAGCTTTCTGAGCAATTATACAACATGTTCAGCTGTATGCAGCCCGTAAAGGCATAACAAAAAGTTCAAGTTCATTCCGGGGCTTTGCCCCTGCATCGGACGCCGCCTACGGCGGCGCCGCTTAACTTGGCAATAAGTACATCAGATGAATATGGAAGAGAAGCTACCCAACGAAATAAAAGAACATCTACCAGAAGGATATGATTCTGGTTTGGGTACTTGGTTAGTACTGCCATCTCACGATAAAGATAGGCAGGGTATTAACACATTAAATAAATGGTTAAGAGAGCAAGATTGGTACCCTAAAGAGCTAGATTCAATAATTTGGTTTGGTGATGACGGTGTTGGTAACATTTTAGGCTGGGTTCAAGCAGAGGAATTAGTAGTGCTATGGAATCCAGCAGATGGTGCAGAGTGTTGGCATAAAGATACAGTTATTAATGTGTGGCAATTCATCAAAAATGAGTATGAGTAAAACACTTAACAAGTCAAAGCACGTTACCCCTGCTATGCAGGGGCGGACTGCCAACCGCTTCGCGGCTGTCAGCCCGTGTTTGAGGCGTTATACGCAATGAGTAGTAAACCATGAAGTCAAAAAGGAGTAATACTGAAATTGATAACTGAAGGTTGGGGAATAGTTTCTGCAGGTATTTTTGTTTTATTCTGGTTTATTGGGTTTTCATCTGCAGTAAATGCTTTTGTACACATGAACAAGATGACAGATGAGTTTCAGGAAAATAGGCAGTGGGGTAAATATTGTTTTTTCTCAGTTCTTACCCCATCATTTTTTACAGAAAAAGGGAATTATCATAGAACGAAAGTGCTGAGGCATACAGGTATATTAGTCCTTTCCTTTCTTATCGCAGTAATGGCCGCCTTTTGGAATGAAACTTATCAGCCTGAAAATGCGGGTAAAAGCATATTTGAAATTATGCAGTCAAAATAATTAATTTCTATCAAACGTATAACAAGTGGCGCCACAATCGCAGCCTACGGCTGCTGGACTCGCAACTGCGTTGCTCGCCCGTGCGCCAAGCGTTAGGCTCTATCAGAAAGAAAAGTAATGACTAAAAAGAGAAAAAAGCAACTGAGGCAAGAAGCTATTAATACCGAAATAGCAAAGCGAGAGCGCTCCCGACTAGACAGATCACCAATAGATAGGAGTCAACTTCTTTGCTTAGTTGAATACGTTGGAAGAAATGTAATTAAACATGGACATAGCAATGATGTTCAGTTTACAAAACAATGGGCATATAAAAACTCAGTCGACTACGGTCATCTCAAGGCATTTTTAGAGACTGAGCGTATAAAAGATGACTGGGATCTAGCTGTTAGCTGTGATCCATACGATTTATTTGGCTCAAGCTCTAAACGTCTTTCTTGGATGCCCCTCGAATATGATGAGCTTGAAGATATGCTTGATTGGCTGGATGAAGAATTACAAAAGAAAGGATGCAACCACGATTATACGCTTGCTGAAGAATGGCTAGCTAATCAATCAGTCGATTCTGCTACAACTTTAATGGCTCTGATGGCCAAGGGTGGTGGGTGCGACTGTGAAATTGTTTTGAATGTCGAACCTGAAAATATTTACCCGTAAATAGCCTAACAATACATTCGTGTTCGCCCCTTTGGGGCTGGGACCTTCGCACTGTGTGCTCCGGCCGTTGTTGCAAGCGTTACATGTCATGATGAAGATTGTATTACTTTTCCTTTTTGTTTCTAGTTCTGCTATTGCGGATGTGACTTTGGTGAAGGTTGATAAGTCAGAGAGCAGGATGTTTCTAATGGATGGCGCGAGCGTCGTAAAGGAATATCACGTAACGTTTGGCGGAAGTCCTAAGGGGCACAAACAACAAGAAGGTGACCAGAAGACGCCGGAAGGTAGGTATATGCTTGACTACGTTAAAGAGGATTCCTCGTTTTATCGTTCAATGCATATCAGCTATCCAAACCAAGCTGACAAAGATAATGCAAAGCAGTTAGGTGTGTCGCCTGGCGGTTTCATTATGGTCCATGGGCAAAGAAATTATCTGGGGTGGTTGGCGCCAATTACTCAGCAGTTCAATTGGACAGATGGCTGTATCGCATTAACAAACGTAGAAATGGATGAATTCCTAAGTTTGGTAAAGGTCGGCACACAAATTGAAATCGAGTGGTAAACATGTAACAAGTGCAGGCATTGGACGTCCACTTCGTGGCCGCCCATGCTGCAGGCGTTATGTTCCACAAGAATGATTATCGAGAAATTACATAATATCGTTGCTTGTTTCTGCTTACTTATGATCCCTGTAGGTTTCTATATTGGGGGAGAGAATGGTACGGATAATGGCGCAGAGTTTTTATTTCGCTTGGCGGGCTTATATCTTCCATTCTATTGCTTCAAGTGCATCAAGCTAGGCCGAGAGAATTTCTTAACCATTAACTGGAGCTCTGATGTGGTTACTAAAGACGGCGAGCCTTTTCTATTTTGGCTCGCAATGTTAATGCTGTTCTCGTTATCAGGAGTCTTTTTGCTACATTAGTATCAAAAAACATAACAAAGCCATCAATCACCGCCAGCAAGCTGGCTGGACCACCATTCCCCAGCTTCGCTGCTACATTACGGCCGTTGCTTGCGGCGTTAGGCGTATATGAAAAAACAACGACAGACAATACCTTTATCTAAATGGAAGGTGGCTGTACATCTAGAAGCTACCCGACATATTCAAAATCAAAAGGGAAACCCTGCATACAGGTGTAAATGCGAGTGGTGCATTAATTGGAAATTGCACTGCAAGGATATCTTACCTGAGGAGTTACAGGTTCAACTTAATAGGGTTGGTGTTGAGTTGGGAAATCCAACTGATCTATATAAGTACGATGAGGATGAAAGCGGATCGTATATCCGCATTGTTTATCATGTAGTAGGTAACATACTGAATGGGCCAAACACATGGGTAAACAATGATATGAGCGAAGTACTTATGTATCAAACTATAAGAAAATCACCTTATTTATCTATCATTCTCTTTTCACAAAAACAGTATCACGGTTATGCCCCAACTGTGGAAGAACCAGTAGCAGGGAACTTGCAGCGTATTGATTTCCGGTTATTAATCCCCAAAAACCATGTGCCAAAATACGCCTAACAAGTGACTGTGGTTCCTCGTCAAGTATTTATGCAAGATTTTCACCCCAGCAGGTGCCATTTTTAATCATGGTATTCAAGGTTACGATCATCTTGCGCATGCAGGCAACCAAAGCAACCTTTGGTAATTTTCCGGCTGCTTTAAGCTTCTCATAATAAGCCTTGAATACAGGATTGCACTGGATGGTTGAGAGCATCGACATAAACAGAACAGTGCGTATTCTAGCTCGACCACCCCGGATACGTCGTTTGCCTGTGTAACTACCACTTTCACGATTTAAGGGAGCAAGCCCAACTAGAGCTGCAACTTCTTTCCTATTTAACTTACCCAATTCTGGCAACTCACTGATCAATGTATAAGCCAATACAGAACCAACGCCGGGAGTACTGGTTAAAATCTCTAGAGGAACACGCCAGCGAGATTCCTGCTGTACCAGGATATTAAGCTGCTCAGTGATCTTGCTGATCTGCTTATCAAACATTTTGAGTGTAGAATTAATAGAGCTATGCAGCGATGCAGGCATGATTTGAAGGCGATTCTTTTCCATCGTCCTCATCTCCAGCAACTGCTTTCTTCTGATCAGCAAATCCTTGATTAATCGTGATCTCTCATCAGGTAAGGGACGAACTTCTGGTTTCATTTTAGCTGCATACAGAGCAATCACTTTCGCATCGATTTTATCTGATTTCGCAAGAACACCAAGGGCTTGAGCAAAATGTCTGACTTTGACAGGATCAGCGACAACAATAGGTAAACCCACTTTGTCACAAGCAAATACAAAATTGCTTTCATAACGGCCTGTTGCTTCAACAACAATGCATTTAGGTTGGAGCTCTACCAATGCATCAACTAAAGATTGAATTGAAAGTTTGCTATTTTCGATACGCTGGTGAAAGTCTAGTGGATGGAAATAGACATCAAGAAATGATTTGCCTACATCGATTCCAATATACGTCAAATCATTGATTTTTGCGGTATTCATATTAAGCTGACTCTGCCTTGCTATACGGGCTCGAGGCCCCAATGACTGTCCGAGTTATTGCTTAAGAGTTATGCAGTGCTACACACTTGTTACCGGTCTCTTGTAAAAGGAGCCATACGCTGCTCGAGCTACTACATAAGGCCTCCAGTTGCAGCTGAAGGTGGGCCTCACTTTACCCGTTTAATGAAAAGAAATAACCATACAATGCGCTGGTGTTTGCCCCTTCGGGGCGGGACCTCTGTACTGCATGCTCGGCCCCACAGCTTAGTGTTAGGCTTAAGAAGTAATAGAGAAAGTGCAATGACGGAAATTAAAAGGCCAGTCAATTCACATAAGGCTTATCATGCTCATCTGACTACGGGACAAAAATATTAAGGATAAGTTTTAATCTTCTCTTCAGCTTCCCATTATTAAGCAAAGTTTCTTGAAGATATTCCAAACCTGAATGAAAAGTGCTTTCTGCAGGCCATGATATACCCCAAAAAGTCTTAGCGATTCTTGGAGGACTGATAGATTGTCTTTTCAAGCCTTCGCTATAACTCCAGCAGAAGGCAATGGCTAACAGCGCTACTAACTTTTCCGTTCTTACTGGTTCCGTTAAACGACAGGCTTCCAGGTCAAAGCCCCTTTTCTTTAAACAGCTGAATAATGTCTCAATCTCCCATCGAACATGATAATCAGACATCATGTTATCGGGTCGAGCCTGGCTGACAATAAAACAGTAACCTTTGCTGGTTAGACTCCCTGCTACATAGAGGTTGAGTCCCCATATTTTGCAGGGTTTTGCCAGAACATCCCACGTACCACACTTCAAAGACCGGAAATGCCATTGAACAGTCAGTGCTAAACCACCGGGTTTTGTAACCTGGGTATTCTTGCGGATACGGACTCGAAAGAGAATTTGTTGCGTTTCTAGTCAAGCTAACCAATTATTGCCGATAAACTCGCGATCAGCCGTTAAATAGTCAATCTTCTGTTTGGGGAATACACTGAGAAAACGCTTCATAATAGCAATGCGCTGACTGGAGTCAGAACAGCCTGCTTTGTCCAGGTTACACCAAAACAAAGGGACGGCAACGCCTTGGCAGGAAACAGCAAGAACTAAATAATTGATCTCAGTCTGGCCCAGCTTCCAGTTGGTTCGATCAAGACAAAGAACCCACTGTGTTTCAAATGGAATCATGGTGGCAATCAATCGGGCAATGCCATTGAGGTCGACATGAAAGCTACGAAAAAAACGTTGCATACGTTTATAACTGGAAGAGGGCTGAGCTTCCCGTATGAAAGCAGGGCATAGCCGGTAAAGCGAACAGGTTCGTAACTTGATCATTGCCAAAATAAATTGTGCAATAAACTCAATTCGGGCTTTGTTCCAGTCGAGATGAAGACTAAGCTTGTCTTGGAGTGCTGTAACGGAGTTCATGGCATCAGCTTAGAGATAGTGTGCAAACTTCTCTATACGCTGATTTTTAAAAATAAATAGGACACCCATAAATTTGACTAATCGATCAGCTGGTCTATCTTTCCCCTGTTCCTGATATTTTTGATTCTTTGAACAGGTGACTTCATGACCCGCGCCCGCCGTAGCCTGATTGATCCGGGCTCTACACCTTACTATCACTGTATGGCTCGCTGTGTCCGTCGAGCCTATCTCTGTGGGCAGGATCATCTGACCGGCAAAGATTATGAGCATCGGCGGCAGTGGGTGGTGGATAAGCTGTCAGAGCAGATTTCAATTTTTGCCATTGAAGTCTGTGCTTATGCTGTGATGTCTAATCATTACCATGTGGTTCTACATATCAATGCCCAAGAGGCAGACGCCTGGAGCCGGGATGAAATCCTGAATCGTTGGACCCGATTATTCACAGGGCCAATGCTGGTTCAACGCTATCTTGGCAGGGATAGACTGAGTGAAGCGGAATTACGTCGTATTGATGAATTTGTGGAAGAGTATCGGGCAAGGCTACAGGACATCAGCTGGTTTATGCGCTGCCTTAATGAACATTTAGCCAGAGAAGCCAATAAAGAAGATGGATGCCGTGGACGTTTCTGGGAAGGGCGATTCAAGAGTCAGGCACTTTTAGATGAAGCTGCATTGTTGACCTGTATGGCCTATGTCGATTTAAATCCAATTAGGGCAAAACTGGCGGATACACCCGAACAGTCGGAATTCACCTCTATAAAGGAAAGAGTTGAGAAAAAGATTGATAAGACTACCAGGCAACAACCTCCCGCTTTAAAGCCTTTCCGGTGTCAGGGACAAAACCCGGAGTTAGCCTTACCTTTTATACTTCAACATTATCTGGAACTGGTGGATTGGAGTGGGCGAGTAGTGAGAGCTGACAAGAGAGGTGCTATAGCAGAGGGTATTCCTCCTATTCTGGACAGGCTGGGTATCGACTCGGATGAATGGCTGAAAACCATGACGTGGAACAATCGCTTTTACCAGGCGGTTGGCAGACTGAAAGCGATGAAAGCCTTTGCTGTAAAAGCTGGACAGAAATGGTTGCAGGGCTTGGCTGCGTGCAGTCGTTTGTATTCATCGCATCAACTATAAAGAAACGTTTTTTAGTTCTGTAAACACTTCATAAGGATTATTTAATCTCTCATTTTTAGAAAGCCCTGGCTTTCCAATTCAAAGCTCAGTCAATCTCATAGCTATTTACCTGCAAGATGACCCTATATTCTTTAGTCGAATTGAATATTCTGGCTTAGGAAATATATGGATGTCCTCTTTTTTTCTCTTTTTTTCTTTCTATAGGGGTTACCATGAACCGGTATTATATGAATGTTCAGTGCTCGCCTGATATGAGCTGAACTAATACAATTCATAACAATGCAATAACTGACACCCTTTTTCTTAAGCAGTTGCGCTTTGGTTAATTGTGTGATTTTTAGGTACGTCATTGACTGCCGCTTAGTGTTTACCTGTCTCAATTTCGGCTTTCTTTTCTATTTCACTACGGCACAGAGGGCAAGCCAGAAAAGATGGAACCTCATAATCGTAAGAGCCATAGCTATCCCAACTAGCTGTATCATCCTCATACTCAATAGGTTCCATAGAGTCTATGCATTTTATGCAAAACTCACTATGTCCACAGGGATCTAGCATTACCCGCTTACAATTTGTACCGAACTGTTCCAGGCAAATTATACAGGCTTTCCCACTTTCCTCTTCCATCTCTTTTTCATCAAGCTGCTGCCGCAATTTTTTAACTTCCATTTCTAATTCAAGCCTTAGTCTATACTCTGGACAGTTTTCACTACACAGATTGAGGCGTTGGTATTGTGTTTTTTTCTCTGGAACACCACAAACCATTTTGGTAAATCCAGAAGCCATATGCGCTGGAGTTATTGGAATTGATAAATTTGCACCTACTCCAAATGCTGTTATCAGCGATCTCATAAATCCATAAGTGTTTTCGTTAGCAGATGCCTCGCTTGCAACACTATCGGGTAATGATTCCGATATATTTGCTCTCAACCCCATCAGGCATTTTCTCATTGAGGCTGGAGTATCGACGGGCATATATGCGAATATTTGCTCAGGTTTTTTCAAGTGTTCAATAGTGCCTGAAAATGGGTTTATTATTACTTCGAGTACCCTTAGAGATAGTGATCGCATAAAAATCAAGTAGTCAAATTCATTTTTATAATCAAGTTGTTCAATTATTTTCCCTAAAGTTTGCTTCGAATTGGGTATAGAACCTCTTCGTTTGATTGATTTTTCAAGGAATAATGTTTGAATTTTCTCCCATTCCAAATGAAAAAATTGAAGTTTTTGTAAGCCAGGCTTTTGTGATGCGGTGTAAGGAATCTCAAAAACTGCAATTAGTGCCCATGTGCCTAGATCAGTTCCTTTGTATTCGACTTTCTTTAGATTATCGTTATCAAAAATATCTTGTAACTGAAGCTCAAGCGGAGTGCATTTTCTATAGCGATATTTTTGGGTGACATTAAAGTCTTTATGTAAAGAGTCTAGTATTTCTTGATCTATTTGCATTAGTTCACCAGAGAAAGAACGAGCATTTTGAACAACGGGATGCAATATTTGGGAAAAAACATGACCAAAACACTTCAATATGCTATCTCCCAACACCGTATCACCCTGATGATTCATAATAAGGAAAAAAATGTTTTTTAGTTTCGTAAAATCATCATAAGTTGGCATTGAAGATGAATGGCTTTTTACAAAGCGTGATTCATCTTCTGTGCTTTTTGTCTTAAAGTTAAGACTCAGTTGACCTGGTAGAGCCAGAAAGTCAGAGAAGTGCTGTGCAATAGGATCTAGATCACGACCTGCATGTATATAATTTGAATAAGCAGAAAGAGCTAAACAAAAAAAAATGAGGAGATATGAGGGTTTATATTTTTCTGAAGAAAATGTAATTGGCATGCAGCTACCATTTATTAAGCTGGTTTTTGTTAAGATTGTTATGATAAAAATAGCTTTATATAATTGATGTGAAATATTTTAATTCTATTAAAATTAATCTTTTCATTGTAAATAGAAGCTAATGCTAAATCATAGGCTTATCAGATTTGTAGTGAGCAATTAGTTAAACACAAGTGCCAATATCAATCAGCAATTCCCGCTAACTCTTAAACCCCCTGGTATTAAAGGGCTGCAAGCCAGATGAAGCCAGTATTAGTTGCAGACTTATTAGGCTGATTTTTATGCAGTTTGTGAGTATTTCTCGGTAGGGCACAATTTTCAAGGGCTGTGGAACCCCTTCAGATCCGACAGAAAAACATACAATTAAAGTTTGCGGGAATCGCTGATTATCAATAGTTTACGATGGCAATTTAATGGGATGGAGTTTCTCAATGAAATGGCTGATCACATGGCTAATTGAGAACGGCTCCCAGATTCTAGTCACAGAATCACCCCTCACTTATTCTTCCCACTACCCTGGCCACCACCGGCAAACACCCCCTGTCCAGATAGGTGTCACACAAGTTCCAGTAATACTCATGCCAGTGCTGGTAATCCCGTTTCCAATTCTGGCGCTGGATATTGCAACGTTTAATAATCTCTTTGACTGGGCAGATGTGTTCTCCGCTAAGAATAAAACGGCGGTAGTCCGTTACGGTGTAGGCCACCACGCTGCGGATTTTCAGGCGAGTGGCCGGACGGTAGTTTCTGTCGATAGCAGCAAAGTTGTTTTCCACATCCCTGTCCAGCCAGCTGAAAAAACGGCCTTGCTCACGAAGGTAGTCACGGCTTTGGGGACCATAAGCCCACACTGCCCATGACTTGATCGGTTCCGGCAAGCTCTCAACCACAGCAATAATCATCCCGGCCTCTACGGTATCGCAGATACGGTGGTTGATGGTTTGCCTGTGGCTCTGGTCATCCCGGTAGAAACCCACCGGGTTAAATTCGGCCAGCAGCTGTTTGCGCTTTTTGATTTTCTTTCTGTGGGTGTTTCTCAGGAAAGCGGCAAAGTCAGGCTTGCGAACAGCAATGGTTTGTTTTACCTCAAAACCCTTGCTGGTGAGGTTCATAGCATAGGCGTCGTGTATCGCCTGGCGTGCCGATGTGAATCGCATCCCTGCCCCTCAGTGGTTGCCGTAGAGGGCAATCAGTACGGCATCCGCCCGGCCATTGTCTTTTTTTCGTCGTACATCGGCCTCCGGGTACAGATCCAGCACCCGTCCCCGGGAGGCATCCTTGTGCTGACCAATTAACCGGGCGGAGCGTTTCCATTGCTGCGGTGTGACATAGGTCAGCGGCAGGCCCAGGGCGGCAATGGCTGATTCCGCCGCACCGTAGGCCCGGCCAAAATTAAACATGCTGGTCACCCCTTGACCCGGCATGGCGGAGACCCTTTCCAGAAAGACCCGCTGAACGGTGCCCTTTGGATAGGGTTTCAACAGCTGGGCAATGCCACTGCCGCTGACTTTCTGCTTGCGACCATTACGATCCGGTGCAATGGGCATATCCACCAGCTGCACGATGGATCGATTTTCGGCGTTGAGTACAGCAATGGCTCCAGTCACGCCCGGGTCGATTCCGATAATCACCTTCACCCTGCCTCCCTCCGTTTTTTATTTTCTTCCATTGGTCATTCATGACCGTCTCAAGTCCTCGTGTAATCACCCCTCTCCCCCTATAAGGGGGAGAGAGGGGAATGATTACACTTCAGAAGGGCTTTTGATGACGGTTTGATTACCGGTTGATGACGCACTTTGATTACTCTTGATTACATTTTTTGGTGATTTTTTGAGCAGTTGATTACATTGGCCCTCTGAGTTGATTACCGATTGATTACATCTGTCTGTTGTTTGCTGATTGTTTTTTGAGCAAAGCTGATAGCCCACTTTGGTTAAACAGACTTGCGATGCCATCAACTGAACCAGCTTTTTCTCCACCAACGTCGCCTGTGTCCGGCTCCAGTTCTGGCGGTTTTTAACTGGCTTATCCTCCCCGATGCAGGCACGTTTCCAGTGACAGATGGTTATGGGTGTTTGAATGATTTCATCTGGATTGTTAGTAATAGCTGCCACCAGCTGATACAGGCCGTCCAGAATCCCTTGCTGTGCCTTACCCAGTACCTGTGGTTTGGCAGGGGAGTGAGATTCTTTTTTGATGCGGTTAAGCACACAACTGGTTTGTGGTTCTCCGTGGCTATCGGTAAAGGGCAGAGTGACTGGCTGCAGTGTCAGGGTCAGTGGCGCAGGTTCGTCAGCATCCTTCATTTTTTTCGGGATCACCATTAGCTTCTCACCGGTTTTCATCACCGCGTATTCGGCATCGGCAGCCCCTTTCAGAGCGCTGTTACCACGGGCCCGGTCTTTATGGGCGACACCAGTATGGTGAACCACCAGCACACAGCAGCTAAAGCGGGCTCGGAATAACTGGTCGATATGGCTGACAAACTGGTTCATCTCTTTGGTGGCATTCTCATCGCCGGGGCCAAAGTTACGGGCGAGGGTATCAATAATAATCAGCGCGGGTGTCTGGTCTGTTTTTTTGGCGGTTGCGGCAATCTGGTTACTCACTTCGTTGGCACAGACCGGGTCCACCAGCGAGGCTGCAGACTGGCTGGGGTAGATTGGCATGCCTTTTAAGTTCTGGTTATGAAATTGCTGCCAGGCCAGTAACCGGCGGGATAATCCATTGTGCCCTTCACCGGCAATATAAAACACTGCGCCCTGTTGATGGATCGGATGCCCCTGCCAGTTTGTTCCGGTTGCAATGGCGCAGGCGATATCCAGGGCGATAAAGGATTTACCACAGCCGGGCTCACCAAATAGCACCGCCAGGCTATCCATTTCCAGAAACCCTTTGACCAGCCAATTCACTGGTTTGGGATGGCTCAGCAATTCATCCAGTGGGATAAAACCAAATGCGGGTGGTGATGATTTGCTGGTGGAGTAAACGGCAATGATATCCTGTGGCTGATTACGCAGATGGGTACAGGTCACACTGGCAAGGGTGGTGTTCAGTTCCGTTTGTGTTAGCGGTGGCCTATTGTCATGGTTCCAGCTATCCAGCAGGTGCTTGATGTCACGGAGGGCGTGGCCCTGTTGGATCAGCTGACCGGTTAAACTGGCTGCAGCATTATTGCGGCCTTCTCCTTCCTTCAGGCCAAACCGGTCTTGGTGATTCGGATGCTTTTTCCTGTCTCTCACTACCTGAGTATTGAACCGGTTAATGGCCATCAGGTCTGACTTTTTCAGCGTCGGTAAATCCAGCAGTTGTGATAACGGATAATGCTCGTCTATCTCCCAGCAGTAGCGGGTGCCGCTGGCATGGGTAGAGCCGGGTGCCACCACATAGCCACCGATGCCACGAATATCTATTTTGTTTTTTCTGGCCGAGTTACGGATATCAAGGCCGGGGTTGGTAGCAAAATAGAAGTGCTTACCCTGTCGGGTCGTCACCCGTACCGGGGTTGGGGTGACTTCACCAGATTCGAGCCAGGCAACGGCTTCCGGCGAATCGGCATCCACCACAACCAATGGCTGGCCAGTGACAATAGCCCAGTTGGTATTGGGCCAGCTACGGGTCCACTGTTCAATCTGCTGGTCAGAGGGCGGGGTTTGCTGGAAAGCTTTCCATTGAATACGCGGGGCTTTTGGCCATTCCTTTTTGGCCTTGTCATGGTCACCCTCACAACGGCCTGTCACAAACCAATGAGGTGGTTCTTCAAAGGGGCTGCCCAAGGGGATGACCGATAAACCCTGCTGGTTCAGGTCCCAGGCGATGGTTGAGGTATCCGGTAACGGGTGTTGGCTGCCTGTCATGGTGTTTGTGTTTTTTATTGTTTTTTGAACGGGTATTGAATTAATCATTGACCGAACCGGCGATTAAGTCAAAAAAATGAACCGTTTGTTCAGTCAGGTCTTTGCCTGTACCGGTGGGCTGGTGAATAATAGACGTTCAATAACAGAACAAGGTCAGGACAATGGACTGGAAAGAGCGGGTTAAGCAGTTGATGAAGAAGCAGGGAGTCAACCAGTCTGAGCTGGCGGAAACCCTGGGTATGGCCAAATCCAGTGTCTCCCAGTGGCTGGGTCCCGGCGAACTGACGGAAAAGAATACCATCAAGGCGCAGGTGCTGATATCCGCCGCCCTGGGCGTACCGTTGGAGTACCTGATTAACGGCGTCCACCGTAAGCAGGCACCGGGGATGGCTGTACCGATTCTGGATTACGCAGCGATTGCTGACTGGGTTGGCAGTCAAACGGACCCTGAAGGGGCGGACTGGATCTACTGTCCAACCGCCTGCAATGAGTTCAGCTATGCCACGGCAGTGCAGGGCAATGCCATGGACAGCCATATGCACAAGGGGCCGACATTCTCCCACGGGGCCATTGTTTATGTAGACCCCGCCTGTCCGCTATCCAATGGCTCGGTCTGTGTGTTTGACTGCGATGGCATCCATATTGGTGAGTATTCATCGATCAACGGCAAGCAATACCTGGTGCATGCCAATGCCCAGTATCCCGCTATAGAGCTGGAGGGAGCGACTTATATGGGCAAGGTGCTGGGCTCTTATAGGCCTGCCGGGGTCTAGATTCGGACAGGTTCATTTACAGTTCAAAAATATTCTTGACATCTGAACGAGCGGACAGCAGACTGAAATTCAATAATTAGAACAAAAAGTATGATTATATGAACTTCTTCAATGCCAAGCTCACGGAAGTTGCTATCAGGCAAATGGTCAGTGAACTGATCGGCCTGAATGACCAGATTGGTCAGCATGAAGTCTCAATTTCAACGTTGCTTAAGCGCGCTTGCTCAACCCGCAAGGCGCTGGTCGGAACCATCAACCGCTATAATGACGGGCTTTATCGTAGCCTGTCTGCCAAAGACAGTCTTAGCACATTCAGCAAATATCATATTCCTGTTTCATTTTTGGTGGATGGATATCTGGTACAGAATCAGGGCAAACAGGCCACCATTACCCCTGCCTATTATATCCATGAACGCACTGGCCACCCGGGGCTTGAACGGCTCCGGAGTCGCCAGGTAGCCGAGCTGGAATCTGAGTCACTACCATTGCCATCTGAAAAAAACGCTAACCAACAGTGAGTGCCGATGACTGGCTATCAGCCCTGGCACTGGCGACGTTTATCACGCTGGTGAGCTGGTATTTCTTACAAGCCGTAGGCAATGGGTGACGTTATGACCGACAGCACAGTATTAACCTATTCAGAGCAGCGGGATCATCCGCTGGGAATGCAAAGGCTGGCACTGGCGGTGCTGGTTCAGGCGATTCGCGACACATTCGTTAACCACCTGAAAGGGGTGCGGGTCAAGGTTGTACTGGATGAAACCGAGGGGAAAAAAAGAAGAAATGCGGTTGTCTACCGTCGGATTAAAAGTACTGCATTGCTCAGGCTCTCTGAGCCTTATCAGTTTCTGACAACAATGAATGAGGACAAGGCATTCTGGTGTGCCCTGCTGGGAACCGATGAAGCATTGGTTACGGAATGGATGACAGCCCAGCTGGCTACTGAAAAGACCATTGACGTATTAATTGAACGCATAGGTTTTGGCAGTACCGCAAAACTGATCTGACAGGAGAAAGTGATGGATAACACACTAGATGAATTGATGGCATTTGTGATGGGAGAACTGGAAACGCTTAAGCAGAAGTGCCGGGATTACCAGGGAAAGCCTTTAGCTTATCAAGGACCAAGTGCCCATGAGCAGAAAGTGTATGACATTGTAGAAAAGGTCGGGCCGCTGCTGCTGGAAAAGAAATGGGCAGGCCGTAACAACGAAGAAGCGGTCGTGGCCTCCTTCAAAATTGCAGAGGCTTTCCGGCAGACACTGAATGATAGCAATGATTTTGATGAACTCAGTTTTCTGGTGCTCAGTGTTGGCCAGTCCCTCACCATAAAAACGATGCCCAGTGCCACCTCGATTCAGGACTGGATAAAAGGCTTTGGCTGTTTTTCACTGGATGAAATGATCCTGATCGGTAAAAGCGCCGCCTGCACCCTGGCCAAGCAAGAGGCCTCCAACGAATTGGTACATTACGTTAAAGCCGCCGCCTACCATGGCGATGCCTTCTCCGATACCAAAATCCGTGAGCTGTTAAAGAAGGATAAAACGGCCTGAAACTTATCCACAACAAGGGGCTTAAAACGGTCGTCCCTTTGTAGAAACGGGTTGGTGTACTAAGGTCTCAGGGTTTGATAGGTCGACTCGAACATTATTGTTGAGGTGATTATGAATGAGCTTGAGTTAATGGGTCTGAAAGATATCAAAAAATATACAACACTTTCATACGCAACCATTTACCGCTTGATTGATTCAGGTGATTTTCCCAAAGGCCAGAAGATTACTCGTAATCGCCGGGTATGGCAGAAGCCTGATGTAATGAAAGCTGTTGAGAAAATGCTAGAGAAACATCGGGAATAAAAGAGGCTGGTTGCAGCCTCGACTTATCCTTCAAATATCTCCAAGGCATCCATTAGGTAATTATTGAAATTGAACTGGCGATAAATCTTCTTTAGCTCTTCGCTAGGCACCTGTTCATCAAACTTCATCGCATGAATGTCAGGTACAGAGCAGATATATTCTATAAAGTCCCCCCACATCTGAAATGCGCCTCTCATTACATGAATTTGCTTGGCCTGGTTGTAAACCCTGCTCATACCTTCTCGGCTATGACCCGTCATTGCGGTTGTAATATATTCAGCAACACCCAGATTAGTCAGATGGGTTTCCAGTGTTCGCCTCAAATCATGATTGATTTTATTCATGACACCGTAGTGATTTCGATAGGCCGTGATGTAGTTATCATAATTTCTGACGCTGGATGCCCCTTGGGGATTCTTTACCCATTTCCCATCTAAAAAAACTGTTTTCTTACTGCCGAAAACATGGGTCTTATTACCGTACTGGCTAATTGCTTCCTGAATTACTTGCTGAAGCTGTGAAGGCATTGGGATTTTAAAGTCTTCCAAAAACTCTGCTTTCTTGCGGTTATCCTGATTTTTTAGACGGCTTGCAGGAATTGTCCAAATGCCAGTATCGAAGTTAAATTCTTTGACTTCTGCTTTTATAACCTCTGAGCGGCGGCAGCCAGAATACATAAGTGCTTTTTGTATCAGTAGATAGTCATTGCCAATTTTGTAGTTATCTTTGTTTAGTAAAAGCGTCTTTAGCTCAAACATTGAGTAATAGGTTTTTCTGACATTTTTGATGCGTTTTAGGCCCAGATCAGCAAATGGATTACTTTTTACCAGAAAGTTTTTCTTTCCCCATCGGTACATAGTTGCTGTGAATCGAACAGTGTCGTTTACTGTTTGTTCGCTCTTTGTTTTTCTCATGAACACGATCATGTCTTCTATGACATTATTGGGAATCTCATCGGCAGGGTAGTTTTTTAGGACGGGTAGAACGTAATTTTTGATCCGGTTATAGGGCCTTGGGCTAACACCTTCCTTATCAACATATTCTATAAAATAGGTGCTGACTAGCTTAGAAAAACTGCTTTCGTTATTTGTGGATAGTTTGGGATGTTGAATTATTTCGCCTGTGATTTTCTGGATGATGTTTGAAAAATGTTCAGGTGATTTAATGTTAATCCCATTTTTTCTGGCTGTTTTTACTTCCAGGTGTATTCGTTTTGCATCAGCAAGACTGCGATGTGGATAATCTCCATACTCAATGCGTGATTGCTTACCATCATTGAACTTATCTATATAGCGCCAGCAGAAACTTTTCCTGCCAGATGGAAATATTCTGCATATCAAGCCATCAACATCGGTAAGGGAATATTCTTTCTCCCTGGGTTTTGCTGTCCTTATTGTTGTGTCAAATAGTTTTATTTTTGGCATTACCTAAAACCTAACTTGCTACTGTTTTTATATATTTTTGCAGTGAGGTTAAAGTGGGGTGAAGATTTGGGCAAGGCCTATTTGGGCAGTTTGGGCAATAGGTTGGGCAGTTTTATCTGTGAAGCTATGAGTATTTACGGAATAAATGGAACATAAGTTCTAATTTTTATAAATGAAATAAAAATCGCAAAAGCAGACTTAACTGTTTGATTTATGGGGCTATTTGAGAGTGAAAGGAAGGAGAGAGAGGTTATGAAAAAAGTCTCCCCACTCTGCCGCTGTCACGTTTGCCCGTGGCCGTAAGGTCACGGTGGGAGCTACTGAGCTGCATCGGGCTTTCCACTACAAAAGGTGGACATGCACTCCAGCAGCTTCGAGGAGCCCCCTGGGGTAGTATTATCGGCTCGGGTCGTATATTGACTGGCAAACAGACCAGGGAGACTTAGATGAATTATATCGGTTGTCCCGTATAAGTCTGTAGTTATTTTCCCCTTTAACTTCGATTGTTATATGGGGGAATCGCCTTATTGTCAGAGGTTATTCTTCAACAGTCCACCGCTTCCAGTGCCTGGTTCAGTTTGCCTATCAGTTGTTCGATATGGTCATGGGTTGCAGTCTGGTCTGTGGCTGTTTTCCGTCGGGACTGCAAAAGTTCATGGCTGATATTCAGCGCCGCCATAACCGCAATTCGTTCCAGCCCGATCACTTTGCCACCGGCACGTATATCCCTCATTTTTTCATTGAGATAGCGGGCGGCTTCAACGAGTGCTTCGCGCTCCTCTGGAGGACAGCTTACCCTGTATTCTTTGTCCAGGATTTTGACGGCTGCAGCAGATGCACTCTCTATCATGATTCATGCTCCAATGCCCTTAGGTGACTAATCATGGCTTCAACCTTCTTGCGAGCAACATCATTTTGTTCCATCAGCTGTGCCCGTTCTGCTCGCAACTGCTGTTCTTTTGAGCGAAGCTGCCGGTTTTCTTCTTTTAGTTTTTTGCAGAGTGTGACCAGGTATTCAATCTTCTGGTCAAGTGCATTGAAGTCCGGGGTATTCATGGGTTCCTGAAAACTGGTTTTATGGCTTTTACTATAGCCTGTCGAAAAAACCATAACAATGATCTGTCTGACCAGACAATGCTTAACCGGTCATAATGTTATATATAAAGGGCCTTAGAGCCACTATTTTTTACAGAGGCTTTGCAGACTTTTTAAGGCGGTTTCTAAAAGGTTGTTTGTGGCTGGTAAACAGTGCGCATTGTTTTTCCGGCTCATGCTAATCAAGAGTCTGTCAGGTTCTGTTGACATAAGAATACAAACTCAGCAAAACCCAGAGGTGCTGTGGTGCGGCGCGGTTACGCAGGAATACCATCAGTGACCGTAACGACGTCCACAGTTGCTCTGGCTTTTGCCATTTAGGTGACAAGGAAAGCGGCTTTCTGACTGCCTTGAGCTTGATTTGACGTAGATGGCTTGCGCTTAGCAGAAAACCGCTTTCCTTGTCACTGAGATTGTATTCTTATGTCAACAGAACCTAGAATCTGCACTAATTTATGATGAAGTATAAGGTCGGTTAATGACAGCGTTTAATAGCAGTGAACACCAGGTGACATTTGATGAACTGGCGGACAGGCTGGTAGAGCTGGGCTGTTCAAACCACCCTTCTGAGATTCATGGTCTGTTATGTGGCCAGTTGGCGGCAGGTCGTCGAATGGACAGAAAACAGTGGAGTGTCCAGGTGTCGGAACTGGCTGGTGAAAAGTCGCTCTCTGAAGCCTGCTCGAATACGGTTAACAGACTCTATGATGTGACGCTTGAGCAACTTGAAGCCTCCGATTTTGCCATTAGTCTCTTGCTTCCGGATGATGATGAAACTCTTGGCCAGAGAGCAGAGGCATTGGGTATATGGTGTGAATCATTTTTATCCGGGTTTGGAGAAGGGCAGGCACCTCGCAACCTGGGTGATGAGGTTGAGAGTGTGTTAAGGGACTTTTCCGAAATAGCCCAGATTCAGGAAGCGATTGATGAAGGCGAGGAAGGTGAAAGAGACTGGCTGGAGGTCAGTGAATATGTACGAATGGCCTTGCTGATGGTCTTTTCAGAAGTGAATGGTGGTAAACAGGACAAACCGGCTGCTTCAAAAACATTGCATTAACGCTAAAAAACGATCACTACCCTTTTCTGTGGAATCTAGGTTGGCTAGTACTCCGTTTCAATAAATTTGAAACGGAGTACCAGAAACCTTCAGTTGGACAGGCTCTTAGGGGGTGCATTGGGTTTATATTCTGATTTTTCCGGGAGTCGACACGTTGGCAGACAGGTATGATGTCTTAATTGTTGGAGGAGGGTTGGTTGGATCCAGTTTGGCTTGTGCCCTTGAGCCACTGGTACACAACTATGGTTTAAAAATTGCTCTGGTTGAGACGCACAGTCTTGATGAGCCCAGGGCCAGACCTCCGAGCTTTGACTCACGTTCTTCAGCTATTTCCTATGGTACTCGCTTGATCTATGACCAGCTGGGTTTATGGAAAAAGCTTGAGCCGGGTGCAGCAGTAATTAAGCAGGTCCATGTGTCTGACCGGGGGCACTTTGGGGTGACCCGGTTGGATTATCAGTCTGAGGGTGTGCCAGCACTGGGTTATGTGGTGGATAACCATCTGTTAGGCGATGTATTACTTCAGCAGCTACAGCGCTTTCGGAGTCAGAGTGTTATAGATTTTTACAGTCCTGCGGAAGTTTCAGAGCTTAAGCCAGGTAAGGACGAAATGGCCATCACTCTACGCCAGGCGGGTAATACAAAGCAGCAGCTTGTGGCTTCCCTGGTTGTTCTGGTCGATGGCGGGCGTTCAGGACTGATGGAACAGTTAGGAGTATCAAAAGAGATTCATAGTTATGACCAGCATGCCTTAATAGCCAATGTTGCTGTAGATCGCCCCCATCAAAGTGTTGCCTATGAGCGTTTTGCAGGTAAAGGGCCAATGGCGCTCTTACCCAAAATAATAACTGAAAGCCCTGATTCTGAGCCCGGTGATCTGCATGGTTATGGTCTTGTTTGGACATTAACGGACGATGAGCTGGATGGTATTACTGGTTTGAGTGATCAGGCATTTTTACAGCGATTACAGGAACGTTTTGGTTATCGGGCAGGCCGTTTTTTGCGTGTTGGCCAACGTGACTGTTATCCACTGCAAATGAGTATGGCCAGGGAACAGGTGAGACCAGGTTTGGTGGTGCTGGGCAATGCTGCTCATGCCATCCATCCTGTGGCAGGCCAGGGTTATAACCTGGCTATTCGCGATGTAATGGCTTTAGCTGAAAATATTGAAGGTTCAATTAAGCGCGGTATTGCTGTCGGTGATTTAAGTCGATTGATGCAGTATTTAAAGCAGCAAGATGCAGATCAAAAAATGACAGTAGCGTTCTGTGACGGGCTGGTGAAGTTATTTTCCCGCAATGAAAAACCGGTTGTCCTAGCCAGGAATCTTGGATTACTGGGATTGGATGTCGGCAAATCATTGAAGAGTCGTTTTGCCCGGGCTGCCATGGGGCTGTGATTTAAGGAGAGGTCCAGTGCGAAAATTTGATGTAATTATTGTGGGTGGCGGTATGGTTGGCGCGTCACTTGCACTTGCCCTGGCTGAGAGCTCCCTTGATATTGCTCTTATTGATCAGGACAGTCTTGAACCCTCGTTGATTGAGCCTGGCCTGGGTTTTTCACCCAGAGTCAGTGCGTTGACTGAAGCCTCTGTAAACTTGTTCAGAAATCTTAATGTCTGGTCTGATATGGAAGCCCAGCGTGTTTGTCCTTATCGAGCCATGATTGTTTGGGATAGTGAAGGAACAGGGGAGATTGACTTTGATGCTGAATCCGTTGCCAGGGATTCTATCGGTTACATTGCTGAGAACAATGTGATTAGAAATGCATTGCTGGCAGGGGTAGCCCGTACAAATGTCACTCTGTATCAATCGCAGGCACAGGTCAGCTTTGATTTGGCCCAGCAGGGTGGTTCTGTGGTGTTGGCAAATGGAGAAAGGCTTGAAGGCAAACTGCTGGTTGCTGCTGATGGCGCGGAATCCAGTCTAAGGCGTGCTGCTGATATTCCACTTTCCCGGAAGGACTATCTTCATCATGCAGTGGTTACGACGGTTGAAACTGAAAAGTATCATCAGGATACAGCGTGGCAGGTTTTTTTGGACACAGGCCCTTTGGCTTTTCTGCCATTGCCCTCGATAAAAGGCAAACATTATTGTTCTATTGTTTGGTCACTGGTACCTGAGCAGGCTGAAGCAATAATGGCGCTGGACGATAAAGGTTTTTGTGAAAAATTACAGACTGTTTTTGAAGCACGTCTTGGTAGGGTTAAACAGGCCGATCCACGTTTTTGTTTTCCCCTTTGCCAGCGCCACGCCCAGCAATATTATCGAAAGAATGTCGTGTTAGTCGGCGATGCTGCGCATACAATTCATCCCCTGGCAGGGCAGGGGGTTAACCTCGGTCTTATGGATGTTGCCGTTTTGGCAGAGGAGTTACACAGGGCCTTGCGACGTGATGATGATATTGCGGGCAGCCATATTCTTGATCGATACCAGCGTCGAAGAAAGGGGCATAATCTCTTGATGATGGGTGCTATGACAGGTTTTCAAAACCTGTTTGCGGCTGATGATATCGGTATTCGCTGGTTAAGGAATACCGGCTTGAAAGCATTTAATAAACTGCCTTTGATTAAGGAAGTAATTACCCGGCAAGCCTTGGGTACCTATGGGGATCTTCCTGAATTGGTTGAACAGAGCTGAGAGAATATTGGCTTTATAAGCTATATTCTTTCGACCTTTAAAAGAAGCATGCCGGTTTATCTATGAATGAATCACAGACGCTCAGCTATAAACGAATGAGTCTGTGGGTTATTGTAACTGTGCTGTTTTTGGCTGTGGTTGCAGTCATTACTGAGCCCCCTTGCGACAAACCGGTCTCATGTCCAGGTATTTTGACTCGAGGGGAGCCCCGGCAGCCAGTAAAAAAAGAAGAAAAGGCAAACCTGGAAATAGTTGATATAGAACAGTGGGTTACCTCTGAGGGCATTCTGGTTCACCATTTATTTAAATCAGCATCCACTACACAGACCGTTCAACTGCTGCTGAACCCTGTTTTTTCTGATGCCGATGATGGGGGCAAAGAAAGCGCACAAAACCATCGGTTGAGAGTCAATTTGCTTGGTGATAAGGAATTGTTGCCCGATACAGAAGGTATTAAACATGCACTGGATGCCCTTGGTAACGAGTACGCGACAACCGCAATGAGTATTACCATTGAGGGTAATATGGCGATTGATCTGGCTAAACGGGTTGCTGAAATAATCAGCCACGATATCAGTCAACACCGAAGAGTTGTAAGTAACTCTGCTCTGGATTAAGCATTAGGTCAAAAGTCAGCGTCTGTTGGCAGCGCTCAAAGAGTGTTTTCCCAAGTAGCTCTTGATGACGGGGCTCAAGAGTGATGATCTGGTTTGCTGGTGGCTGTTTTACCCCCTCTTGTTTAGACAGTACGCTGATAAAACTGGCGACCAAACCAAAGATATCTTTCTCTGCTTGGCCTTCCTCAGACCATAGGATCGGGTCCACCCAGGTTTTGCAATAATTGGATGCGGCTATATCCAGGCCAATACCGAAGTTGGCAAGAACAGCCTGGTTGTTGTTGCAGATAATGTTTTGTGGGCAAATCGCGCCATGGAATATTTCTATGCCATGCAGGTAGTTCAGGGCGGTCAGAAGTTGTATAAACCACTTTTTTATTTGACCATGAAGTAGAGATTCTGGCACTTGCTCAAGGGTTTGGCCCTCTACCCATGCTCGGGAAATAAACACTTCACCATTTCCAGAAAGCTGTCCAAACTGGATTACCCTTTCAATATTAGGGTGGTAGATTACCTCCAGGCTTTTATACAGGCTGTACAGTTGAGGCCAGTACTCAGAAACTGATCGATAGATTGAAATACCGCACGGGTATCGTCCGGCGATGTGCTCTGCTTGCCACAGCTCACTGGTTTCTGATTTGGAAATGCATTGTTTGAGTTTGTATCCATGATTAATAACAAAGCCCGGTGTAAGTTCTATGGGCAATGTCTGAGAAGCTGTTGGTATGCCTTCAGCGATAAGTGCTGAAAGGTTGGAGCGTAACTGATCAAGGCAGTGGAGTTTACCCATGGCCAGATCTTTAAACCAATGGATAACCCAGGGAAGATCTGATACTTCAGCTACAGGCATGAATGCCTGCCCGTAGGACTGGATGTCCTGCTCCATTTCCAGATTGCCATTAATATCAATAAACTCAACATCACCTTCATCTGAGATGAAAATACTGTTTGGGTGCCAACTGCCTACAGAGGTTCCTCTGCGGTGAATCTGCTGCAGAGCTGTTACCGAGCGGCGCAGGATAGATAACAGTAATTTTGTATCGGCATCCTGAAGGGGGTACAGAGAGAGGGGCATACCTCTTGGCATTTTTAGTGGCAAAATGAGTTGTTCGCCATCCTGAATGAGAGGGGCGCAGTAGGGTACACCACAGCAGCCGGATAAACTTTGCAGGATGCCAAATTCTTTTCTCAGTTGTTGCTCCTGTTGTGCTAACTGCTTTTTATCCTCAAAACTTGAAGGGGTTAATATTTTTAATAGCCAGGAAGCTTGCCAGCCACCAGGGTTATAATCTGCCTCCCATACCTCCAGTCCAGCCTGGGCATACAAGCAGTTCTTTTTGACAAAATCATTGATGCGATGATTGCGTTGCTCTACTGCTGCAACCTGACCTATGGTGTCCAATACATAGGTTTTCTGCTTTTCAGTCACTTTATGTTTATATGGAGCCGTAATACCCCATTCATGGGTCAGGGCCGGAACAATCTGTTGGGGGGTATAGACGCTCAGGGAGCCCTCGCTTTTATGTACCAGGATATCTTCCCCTTTGCGGCCAGTGATAAAAACAATTCCCTGACACCAAGGAGCATAGATACCCACCGGTATCTTTTGTTTTAATTTGCTGGCTAAGATGCGGGCAATATAGTTCACTTTGGCCAAACTGTTATCAATGCAACGGCCATCAAGGGACCAGGTGTTTGGACTGGCATCAAGGCAGCCGATGTAGCCTTTTACATCCACCACATAGATACCCCAGCCTCCGACAACCAGGGCGTCCACTTCCATCAGCTGGCCATAGCGGGTGGTCAGTTCCAGGTTGGTAAGAACAAGATAGCCTTCAGGTAATTGCTGGCGCAATAACTCAAACGCCCAGCGCTCAGCTTCATTAACCGCTTGTCCGAATGCGATATGCTTAGCCATTCAATACCCCTCTACAATACATGCTGGAGCCGAATGAAAAATATAGCTGGGTTTTGCCGAAAAAAGAGTCATCCGGCATAATTCCATGCTTTTTTATGGGTACCTCGAATGCGTCGTAAAACCAATGCCCGTCATGGCGGCAGTGGCCAGCTCAGAATTATTGCGGGTGAGTGGCGTGGGAGAAAGCTTCCGGTTGCAGATATTGAAGGGTTAAGACCTACGGCAGATCGGGTCAGAGAAACTGTGTTCAACTGGTTGGCTCCATATATCCCGGGTGCTCGGGTTCTGGATTGTTTCAGCGGTACGGGGGCGCTTTCTCTTGAAGCACTGTCCCGTGGTGCAAAAGAAGCCTTAATGCTTGAGAAAGCCAATTCAGCGGCCAGAACACTGACAGACAATCTGGCGGCTCTATCTGCAAATAATGGTCAGGTGATTAATATTGATAGTTTAAATTGGTTGACACAATCGGCTGATCAGCCTTTCGATATTATTTTTCTGGACCCGCCATTTAGACAAGGTTTACTTAATCAGACCTGTGAGTTACTGCAAAACAATGGCTATCTCAGTAATGAGACGATTATCTATATAGAAGTGGAAAAGGAACTGTCATTGGACTCGCTGCCAGCAGGATGGTGCCAGTTTAAAGAGAAGATAGCTGGACAAGTCCGCTACAGTCTTTGGTCTCTGGCAGCAGAGCGTTAGCCATTTTGATACAATCAAGTCAGGTGGTTTAAGAATAAAAAAATCGAGTAACAGTGGTAACTGATAGATTGACTTGGCTGGTGGACTTCAATGACATGACTGGTTAACCTGTCCACCGTCTAAAGAATAATAACAGCCGGTAAGCCGGTTAGAGCTCAAAACTTTAATAAGGAGCGACTCCATGAAACAACCTGTCCGTATCGCAGTGACTGGCGCAGCAGGCAATATTAGCTATTCGCTACTATTCAAGATTGCTGCCGGTGAGATGCTGGGTACCGATCAGCCGGTAATTCTTCAACTGGTTGAAATTCCCCAGGCCATGGATAAGCTTCGTGGGGTTGCCATGGAGCTGGAAGACTGCGCATTTCCATTAGTTCATGGCATATCGTTGCATGATAATCCTTTTGATGGCTTCAAGGGTGTCCACTACGCGATGCTGGTGGGTGCACGTCCCCGTACCAAAGGGATGGAACGGGCAGACCTGCTGGAAGCCAATGCCAAAATCTTTGCCGAACAGGGTAAAGCCCTCAACGAAGTTGCAAACCGGGACGTCAAAGCACTGGTTGTAGGCAATCCTGCCAATACAAACTGCCTGATTTTGGCTCGTAATGCACCGGATCTTAGCCCGGCTCAATTCTGTGCCATGACCCGTCTTGACCATAACCGGGCTAAAGGTATTTTGGGGAACAAGCTGGGTGTTAACCCATCCGATATTGATGGCGTTTGCATCTGGGGTAACCATTCACCCACGATGTATCCGGATCTTCACCATGCCCGGGTTTTGGGTGAAGAGTCTGTTATCGATCAGATTGACCAAAAATGGTACAAGGATGAATACACCCCTCGTATTCAAAAACGGGGTGCTGAAATTATTGAAGCCCGTGGTATGTCCAGTGCCGCTTCTGCAGCCCAGGCTGCCCTTGATCATATGCATGACTGGGCACTGGGTAGTGAAGGGGTAGTGGTCAGTATGGGTATTATCTCTGATGGTAGCTACGGCGTGGCTAAAGGGATTTACTATTCATTCCCGGTTGTCTGTGAGTTTGGCAGTTATCAAATTGTTCAGAACCTGCCTGTGAATAAATACGGCGAGCAGATGATGAAAAAGACAGAGCAGGAGTTGCTGGAGGAGAAGGCTGCTGTTGATCATTTGTTACCAGCAGAAACAGCAGCGAAACTGGAAAATGTCGCCCGTTCAGATCGTACCGGGCAAACGCTGTTTGACAACGGTATTGATACAGGAGATGCCTATTATAAGGCAGATAGAGTCTGTTAAACGGCTACTGTGAATAAACTGTTTGTGTAAATAATATAAATCCTGAGTCAGAAAGCGGCTTTCTGACTCATTTGCTTTCGAGAGCCATTGAGTAAACATACTACATTTCAGCCTTTGCGTTTTCTGCAAAGTCCCCACCTCCAAACCCTTTGGGCTCCTCTGCTTAGAAGGCAGAAAATACCAGAGCGGCGTCGCGAAAGATTGCAACTTGATGATGGCGATTTTCTTGATCTTGACTGGCTTGGAAATGATCAGCCAGGACCGCTCATTATCTTGCTTCATGGCCTGACAGGCTCCTCCAGTTCAAAATATATTGTTGGCACTCAACAGCAGTTGTTGATGAGAGGTTGGCAAAGTGTCGCTGTCAACTTTCGGGGGTGTAGTGGTCAGCCAAACAGGCTGCCGAGAAGTTATCACTCCGGTGATAGTGAAGAACTGAACAGTTTATTCCAGACATTAAAAAGTCGTTTTCCTCACAGAGGTTTTGCAGCAGTGGGGTTTTCCCTTGGAGGAAATATGCTGTTGAAATACCTTGGGGAGCGGGGGCAGAGCAGTTTATTGGATTGTGCGGCGGCTGTGTCGGTACCTTTTCAGTTGGATATTTGTGCTGAACGAATGGATGTTGGTTTTTCCAGGCTTTATCAACATAAACTGATTAGAAGCTATCTCAAAACTGTTGGCTGATTAATTCGTTATAATCCCCCTGTTTTAGGGGGAGTTGATGATGAGTGAACTAACAACAGCACAATGGGAATTATTAGAGCCCTTTTTTCCTTCCAAAGATCTGCTTCAGGGCCGACCCGGAAGACCACGGCATCATGCTCGCCCAGTTCTCGAGGGTATTTTGTGGATTCTCCGTACCGGAGCTCAATGGAAAGAATTACCCACTCAGTTTCCTCCTTATCAAACATGCCATCGACGCTTTCAGGAATGGCAAAAAATAGGCCTCATTGAGCAGATACTTGAAGCCCTTGCAGAAGACCTGGAAGGGCGCGGCAACCTTGACCTGACTGAAACGTATATCGATGGTAGTTTCGCTTCCGCTAAAAAAGGGGCGCTTGTGTCGGGAAAACTAAGCGTGGAAAGGGAACCAAAATCATGGGCATTACGGACCGCAATGGTCTTCCTATCGCCTTATGCATTGACAGTGCTTCGCCACATGAAATCACGCTTGTAGACAAAGTGTTGGAACACCGTTTCATTTCTACGGTACCCACAAGAATGATTGGTGATAAGGCCTACGATAGCGACCCACACGATAAGTCTCTATTTAAACGCTATAGAGTTGAGTTAATAGCACCACACAGGAAAGGTCGAAAGAAACCCAAGACTCAGGATGGTCGAAAACTAAGGCGTTACAAGCGAAGATGGAAAGTGGAGCGCCTTTTTGCTTGGCTTCAAAACTATCGAAGGGTTCTGGCCAGATATGAATATAAAGCAGCCAACTACTTGGCTTTTTTGCAGCTGGCCTGCATTAGGATATTGTTAAGACAGTTTTGAGATGACTTCTAGTGAATTAATTGGCCAATTACATAAGAAGATACATTTTTTTCGGTCCCTTGGGATTGATGAGTATGCTGAGCAATTACTGGCGCTCCGTGGGCAAAAAGTAATCCGTAATTTTTGGCAGTTTGATGACTTGATTACAGTTCCACTGCACGGTTTTAAAAGCGTCAGGGATTATTATAAAAAATGCAGTTGCCGCTACTTTTTAGGTGGGATTTCCACGCCGACTCTTATTCTTCACGCTAAAGATGACCCATTTATGACGGCGGCATGTATCCCTTTATCTAATGAACTTTCTCCTGATACCCAGCTTGAGCTGTTTGAAAAAGGCGGTCATGTGGGGTTTGTTACAGGAAACATGTTTAATCCGAAATACTGGCTGGAATGTAGAATACCGACATTTCTAGAGCATTGTCTTTAAGCCAGGGGATGATAATAATGCTGCTCTAACTCGTAAAAGCCATGGCTGGCCTGTTCTGTAATAAAACCACGATTTAATAGTAATACCTGGTAGATCACTCGTTTAATCATGGGCTGTGACAATTCTTGCCCGGCTTTGAGGTAGGTGCTGCGAACAACCTCAAGCCAACCACCAATGACCAGAAAAGTATTCAGGGATAGTCCTTCAATTTCCACTTCATTTGCTTTTAATAGCCCTGCATCGGCCAGTGCTTTATATACCTTTTTCAACATGCCCAGGCACTCTCTCGAGAATTCACTGTAAGCTTCGGACAACTCAGGGCTGGTATGGATAAACCCGTGAATATCCCTGTAGATAAAGCGGAATTGCCAGAGACTGGCGATGGTCACTTCGAGGTAATTTTTTTTATCGGCAAAGGTCAGGTTGCGGTTTTCTGGTACCTGTATCTGGGTTTTGAGTAGCTGCCTGAGCTGGCCGAAGAGCTCAAAAATGATCTGCCCTTTGTTTTTAAAGTGGTAATAGAGATTTCCGGGAGAAATACCCAGCTCTGCGGCAATATGATTGGTGGTTACTGTTCGCTCTCCTCTTTCATTAAAGAGCTTGAGTGCAGTATCCAGAATTTTTTCCCGGGTCTTTGAGGACATAGGTCGCTTTATTTCATCAGGCAAAAGACAGAGTCTTTATGATATTCAAGAATGTTTTTAAAGGCAGCTAGATATAGGAAATATTAAGTAAAAAAGTTTGACTGATCGATGTTTTAGAGTAAATACTCTAATAATAAGGAATAATAATAACAAAGGTGGACTAGGGTTATGGGTGGCATGGATTTGGGGACTCAGCGTGAAAAAACGGTGGCAGCAAAAGTGACACTAATCAACAGTGAAGCAGTGGGCAATTCATTAGATACAAAACTGAAAAGCCTGCTTCAAGCACAACAGCAAGCTTTTTTGAGAGACCCTTCTCCATCTAGGGAGGAACGGGTTGCCCGTTTGAAAAAGTTAAAGACTGCTTTACTGGATAATAAAAAAGCGTTGCTTGATGCCGTTTATGATGACTTTGGCGGGCGAGCCCGCAATGAAACCCTGTTAGCCGAGTTTATGCCCGCTCTTGAGGGTATCAAGTACAGTATTCGCAACCTTCGCAAATGGATGCAACCCAGCAGACGACATGTTGGTTTTCAATTACAGCCTGCCTCTGCCAAAGTGGTTTATCAGCCTCTTGGGGTGGTTGGTATTGTGGTTCCCTGGAATTACCCTCTGCAACTTGGCATTGTCCCCGTTATTACAGCGCTTGCAGCGGGCAATAGGGCTATGGTGAAAATGTCTGAGTTTACACCCAAGACATCAGCGCTTTTTGCCCAGGTTATTAAACAGACATTTCCTGAGGATCTGGTGACGGTTGTCACGGGTGAGGCGGATGTGGCTGCAGCATTCACTACACTGCCTTTTGACCATCTGCTCTTTACCGGCTCGACCCATGTGGGCAAGCATGTAATGGCAGCAGCTGCTCAAAACCTAACCCCGGTAACCCTTGAATTGGGGGGTAAATCACCGGCTATTGTCGATGGTGATTTCCCGATAGAAGAATCAGCCCAGCGTATCTGCTTTGGTAAGTCGATTAATTCGGGGCAGACCTGTATAGCGCCAGATTACCTTTTGATTCGAACGGAAGATGTTGAAGCATTTGTTCAGGCTTATTGCAAAGCCTTCAATGAGATGTATCCGACTATTAATGGCAATGACGATTACACCGGGGTGATTAATCAACGGCAATACCAAAGACTACAGGCTCATATTGACGACGCCAGAGCCAGAGGTGCTGATATTCGTCCAGTTTCAGAAGAAGTAGTTAATGATGGAAGTCGTCGTATGGTGCCACATCTTATCCTGAGCCCCACTGATGAGATGACGGTGATGCAGGAGGAAATTTTTGGACCTCTGTTGCCGGTTATTGCTGTTGATGGCCTTGATCAGGCTATTGATTATGTCAGATCAAAACCTCGACCCCTGGCGCTTTATTATTTTGGTTCAGATAAGAGCAGTCAGCAAAAAGTCATTAGTCAGACTCACTCAGGTGGTGTAGCTATCAATGACACTGTTATGCATGTTGCTGTAGATGATCTGCCTTTTGGAGGAATTGGTCCTTCGGGGATGGGGCACTATCATGGTCATGAAGGGTTTCTTACTTTTAGTAAGGCTAAGTCAGTGTTAACCAAGGGGCGTATAAATTCTGCCAAGATGGTTTATCCTCCTCATAACAGTTTTTTTAAAAAATGCCTGGTTAAATTTTTGAGCTGATCGTTAAAGAGCAGGCTTATGAGTCTGCCCCTTAACTCTCTGGTATTTCTCCTATTTGTGCCTAACATCTGATTTCGCTACTATCGATCTCTTGTTGCTCATGATTTTAAGGGCAGCAAGAGATAATGAATTTTTGACGACGGTCAGTCACCAGCAGGAACATCATTTTTAATGATTAAGGTAATTTATCCGGGAACTTTTGACCCCATCACCAAAGGCCATATGGACCTGGTAGAAAGGGCAGCAAAGCTGTTTGATAAGATTGTCATTGCTGTTGCTGAAAGTCCCAAGAAAAAGCCTGTGTTTGATATGGCTGAACGAATCAAACTGGCTGAAGAAGTTACTGCTCATCTTGATAATGTCGAAGTGACGGGATTTAGCTCACTTTTAGCGGACTTCCTGATAGAGCAAAATGCAAAGGTTATTCTGCGCGGGTTGCGTGCGGTATCTGATTTTGAATATGAATTTCAGATGGCCAACATGAACCGGGTTCTGGCCCCACAGGTCGAAAGTCTGTTCCTGACACCTGCTGAGCAGTATTCCTATATTTCATCTACCCTGGTGCGTGAAATTGCATCTCTTGGTGGTGATGTATCCAAATTCGTTGCACCTTGTGTACAAGAGGCACTAACTACCAGGTTTGGGTAGGTCTAGGCTCTAAAAATATTGGTTGTGCCGTTGGTGTGGGTTGTTGGCGTTCATTTGAGCGTCTGGCAATAGATTTCCACTATGCATTGCTGACTTTTTCAGCACACCCAAATGGCTTGCCTACTACAATATTAAGCCACTCAAATGCGTATGAGTGGGAATAGTAGGCAGGACTGACGGCTTGGTCCCGGAGGTATATTATGGCTTTGGTTATTACTGAAGATTGCATCAATTGTGATGTGTGTGAACCAGAGTGCCCTAACAGTGCGATTTCTCCTGGTGAGGAGATTTATGAAATTGATCCAAACTTATGTACTGAGTGTGTTGGGCACTACGATGAACCTCAATGCCAGCAGGTGTGTCCTGTAGACTGTATACCCAAAGACCCGGACCATGAGGAAACACCCGAAGAGTTAATGGCCAAGTACGAAATCATTACTGCTGCAGCCTGATGTTTCTCTGAGTCAAAGGTATATGATACAAGCCAACAAGATGCTCTTTACCTTTCTGTAAGGGTTCCGTCGTTATAGGCTTTAACGGCCTCTTTGATTTGTTCAAAACTGTTCATGACAAAGGGGCCATATTGTACGACGGGCTCATTGAGTGGTGTACCTGCTAAAATTAGCAGACCGCTGTTTTTTTTCGCGTCTATTTTCAGTTCTTTCCCCTGTCCCATTATTGCCAGTGACCCTTGAGATATTATTTCTCCTCCTATAGATAATTGCCCCTGGTAGAGATAGACCATGACTTTTTTGTGGTTCAGGTTGAGGTTTATTTCCTGGCCATTCTGCAGTGCTATATCAGCGAGCAAGGGATCTGTTATTTTCCTTTCTATGGGGCCCTTCAATAATTGTTTTTCATAGTTCAAGTGTCCAGAAAGAAGGCGACAGTGACCGCCTTGGAATGTTTTTTCATAGAGCTGCTCTGTTGGAATTTCTTGATAGCTGGGATTACAGAGTTTGTTTTTTGCAGGCAGGTTTAACCAGATTTGAAACCCATGAATACGACCGTTTTCCGGAATCGGCATTTCTGAATGAATAATCCCTCTGCCAGCATTCATCCACTGCATTCCACCAGAACTGATTTCCCGTTTATTGCCAAGGTGGTCTTCATGCCGGAAGCCCCCTTTTAGCATATAAGAAATAGTTTCAATCCCTCTGTGAGGATGTGATGGAAAACCTTCTCCCAGTCCATCGCCATTCTCTGCAGCGATTTCATCCAGCATGAGAAATGGATCCATCAGAGTGCTATCACCGCTCATCACTCGTCGGAGTTTAACTCCCGCGCCATCAGACGCAGGTGTTGCATGAATAACTTCGGCTACCTGCATGATGCTCATAATCAGGCAACCAACTGTTCAATGGTTTTTGCGGCATCCGTTAATGCTTGATCTCGGGATTCATCACCCATTGCAAGCCCTTCAGCATAAATAAACTGCACATCATCAATACCAATAAAACCGAGGAAATGACGAATAAAGTCGGTTTGAGTATCAAAAGGTGTTCCCTGGTACATGCCTCCACGGGCCGCCAGGATATAGGCCTTTTTCCCTTTTAATAGTCCTTCTGGCCCATTGGCTGTGTATCTGAAGGTGATACCTGCTCTAGCAATATGGTCAAACCAGGATTTCATGGTTGATGGAATGCTGTAGTTATACATGGGGAGCCCAATGACCAGAATGTCTGCATCATGAATTTCCTGTATCAGTTGGTCAGATAGCCGTGTCGCCAGGGTTTGTTTTTCATTTCTTTGTTCTGCTGGCAACATAAATCCCTGAAACATTGTTGCATCCAGGTGAGGTATTGGACTCGCTGCAAGATCTCGGTTTGTTACTGTGGTTTCTGGATTCTGTTCCTGGAATTTTT
This sequence comes from Endozoicomonadaceae bacterium, assembly GCA_965224475.1. Classification (GTDB taxonomy): domain Bacteria; phylum Pseudomonadota; class Gammaproteobacteria; order Pseudomonadales; family Endozoicomonadaceae; genus Endonucleibacter. Next base: position 298,644 of record CBDCZK010000021.1, read on the forward strand.
TTACAAATTGCTCAGTGAGCTTAAATGACTGTCCTTCTCCACTGAATAAACTGGCATTTACTTGCAAAATAGAAGGCATATCGATCTCCGTGGGTCTGTATTGATATCGCTTATTAGTTACTTTAATATCGAATTAAGCGAATAAAAAGCGCAAAAAAACGGCATTAATTATCGATAATTTAGATGTATTTTAGGGTGCTTCTTTAGGTAACAACATGGCAAAAGTCACGTTAGAACAATGGCGAATGCTTCAGGCGGTTATTGAGTATGGTGGCTTTGCACAAGCCTCGGAGGCGATGCATAAGAGTCAGTCAACCATTAGTTATGCCGTTAACAAGCTACAGGAGCAGCTGGGTCTCAGTATTCTTGAAATTAAAGGGCGTAAAGCCCGGTTAACTGAAGTAGGGCATGTCATGCTAAGGCGTTCCCAGGTATTGCTTAAGGAAGCAGAAGCGCTGGAGCGGGTGGCAAATAACCTGGCCAGTGGCTGGGAAGCTGTGATTACTTTGGCAGTTGATGTTATTTTTCCAAATGATCTGTTGACCCTTTGCCTGGAAAAGTTTGCTGTTATTGCCCCCCACACCCGCTTGGAACTGGTGGAGTCAGTGCTGTCAGGCACTACGGATATGCTGGTTTCAGGTCAGGCTGATATCGTTCTCAGCGGTATTGTCCCCCAGGGGTTTCTTGGTGAATCTTTACTTGATGTCGAGTTTATCCCCGTTGCCAGGCATGACCATCCTTTGCATCAACTGGGTCGACCCCTTGATAATAAAGATTTAAAACTGCATCGCCAGATTGTGATTCGTGACTCTGGAAAAAGGCGTATTGATGCTGGCTGGCTTGGCTCTGAAGCACGGTGGACCGTTGGTCATATGAGTACTTCAAAACGCTTGCTGGCTCATGGGCTTGGCTTTGCCTGGTTACCTCGCAGCCATATTCAGAAGGAGTTGGAAAGTGGCCTTTTGCAACCATTGATTGTTAAGCCGGAAGATCGCAGAAATATACCGGTTTATATGATTTTTGCTGAAGACTTTGCGGGCCCTGCAACTCAGTCAATGGCCGAGGTTATAAGGACATGTTGTAAGACCCAAGAGGATTTTGGGGGCTAAAATCACGCTGCATATGTTGCTCTGAGTTAGCTTATTCTCCGAAGCTCCCCCAGTTTTCCATCGCTGCTGTAGGTGATTTCAAAGGTGCCGTAAATACCTTCCCGTGTCACGTACTCTAGGAGGATATCGTAGGGTAGGCTCATGCTCTGCCCTTCGGTGGTGGTCACCTGAACCCGCTGTTTCAGGCCTTTATAAAATTGCAGTACTTGCTCTGAATTGAGGTTGACTGAAAAAACAGCTTTAGGCATGACCCCTCCTTGTTGTTGCTATTGTTATCCTCCCGTCATTATTATTTTAAACCATGTTAAGGAAAAATTTGTAATTGAAGATTGCTGTTACTTTTCCCAGGTTTGGTTTTCTTTATTATAGAAGTGCCGCCCTGCAGGTTTGGCTGATCTTAACAACGCTTTTCCGCTCATGACAGCTTGTGGTCAAACAGGAAATTTAGAATCCAGCGAGCCATAAGTAGGTTATCAGTTTGCCCAGAAAGAGAGCTTAAGGCCTCCTTAGCCCGCTTTTCAGGAATGATATGTCCACGCCGCTGTTCTATTAATGCTTCCAGATAGTCTGCTGTAAATTCTGGATGTCCTTGAACCGTTAAAATATGATCACTGTATTGAACTAGATAGTTTGGGCAGAATTCACTGCCGGCCAAAATTTCTGCATTTTCAGGCAGGGATATAAGTTGGTCCTGGTGGCTGACAAGTAATTTAAGCTGTTTTTTATAAGGCTCCATCCACTGTTTACGGTTTGATATGGGGTTAACTGATAATCCAACACCCCATCCTTTTTTTGATTTTTCAACAATACCGCCAAAGGTCTGGCCTACCAACTGATGTCCAAAGCAAATCCCAACGGTTTTACATTGGTCTTTATGTAGCTGCCATAAAAACTCTTGAAATGGGGTAAGCCATTTAATCTGGTCGTAAACACCGTGCCGACTACCAGTAATTAAATAGGCATCACATATTTCAGTATGTGCGGGTAAATGGCCCTGGTATACAGAAAACGTTTCAAATGTGAGAGTTGGATTTATTTGTTTAAAAAGGGTTTTAAACATATCGGGATAGCAGCCAAACCGATCGATAAGTTCAGGAGTTATTTCATCACATTGCAATATACCAAGTTTCACTGTTATCTCTTTTTTTAGTAGTTTTTAATTGATATTACCAAAATTTTTTGGCTGCTATTTGGATAAAAATCGAGAGCCCTGAATCAGGTATTACAGTCAGTGCTGACAGAAATTACTGTCTGTTTGGAAGAATTGGACAGGGTTGAAAGCGGTGGAATGTGCTGGTTAGCAGTGCAAAAGCCACTGCTAACCAAGATGAACGTATTAGCCGGCTGGTGGCACTGCAGGTGACATGCCATCTGGCAGCTGCATATTATTGGGCACCTGCATTTGTTCCATTACCTGGTTAATTGATTCCCGGATACTGGCAATCATTGCTTTATACCCTTCATCAAAGCCCCGGTAAAATGCCAATTCTGTGCCTTTTAACTCACCTTCTGGAGCAATAATTGCTGGCTGTTTACCTTCGGGGTTTTCGCCGCTGAAGAAAGATTCCATTGATGTTGGAACCGTCAGGGCTACCCTGCCGCCAGCCATATAGCCATCAATATAGCGGCCTCGGAGAAAAGGATTATTGTCACTTCCTATGCCTGCAAGACGATAGGAGTCAGCAGCTTCGCACCAACGCTCACGGTACTCGCTTGCCGCTCCGTCAGCACGGCAGTCAAATTCGATAAAGCCCAGTGTATTTACAACAGATTGATAGCCTGTACGATACCCGGTATCTTCAATAGCTTCTTTGCGCCCCTCTACGGTAATGGTTGCTACACGGCTGGTTTTTGCCTGCCGGGCATCATTAACACCACTTCTATAACCTTTGAGATACAGGTTAAAACTGTCTTTATCGCCACGAAGGCCAGAGCTTTCAAATGCGGTTTGTGCTTCACACCAGCTTGCCTTCAGCGGGTTGCTGTCATCAAGTGAAGCACAGTCATAGTGCTCTTCCTGATTTGTTGGGGAAACTGCTGATGTTACCGTTGAGCTGTTATTATCCTGTTTGTCACATCCCCCGACTAAAGCCAGAGCAGCAACCATCGCTGGTAATAATGCTACCAGAACCAGTTTTTTCATTTATTTCTCCTTCCCGATGGGGTACTTCTTTTCATCGTTAAGCTTGAGTATCTGGTGATATAAGGCCTGTGCCTTGGTAAATTGCCATCAAATTGTTCTGATAGGGTTTGACGGAACTGGTTAAATATAGTTCAGAAAAATGGGAAAAAATCTGAAGAGAGCGTTTTGACAGCATCTATTGGTATCTGCCGGCCACTAGAATCTGCTTTATTTTCTTAAATTAGCGCTTGATTCTGCTTTTGCTCAGTAACAAACTCCATTTCGTGAAAAAGGGAATTAAGATAGGATTACCCTTGCCAATTAAACGCCTTTGATAAAATACGGACGTTAAGTTTAAAAACTTGATGGTCCATTATTGCTGGCAGATCTTTTAACCATTCTGAATGAAGTAGTCTATGTTCGGTTCTCGCAAAGATGATGAAAAGGCGGCCAAGCGTCGTATCTGGCCCTGGGGACGGCGCGACGAGCAGGGTCAGTCAGATGAGACCGTTGAACAGCCGTCACAAACATCGGCTGAACCCCAAGTTGAACGCCAACCTGAGTCCTCTCCTGATGTGAATGTTAATGTTGACACAGGTAGTGTTTCGGGTGTTGTAAAAGATGCTGGTACTAGCTCTGAAGAGCCTGCGCAGTCAAATAATCAAGAAAGTAATAATGTGCAGAGCCATAGTGAGTCTTCTCCAGAAACAGCTCATCAGGGTGAAAAGTTAGGTTTATTTGCCCGTATGAGGCAAAAATTTGAAAAGCATTCTGAGATTGAACCGGAATCTCAATCAGTAGAGCCTAAGCCAGCAGAAGCTAAAATAGAGCCTGAAGAAAATAGAGAGGAAAAACCAGAGTCATTCTCCCCACAAAAAACTGTATCTGAGAGCATTGCTGCGGGGGCATCAAAGGATTCTGAGATAAAGTCTGAGGTTGATAAATCTCCGTTATCTATAGAGCCTGTAGTGGAGGCAGAGTCTCCCGAGAAAGCTGAAGTTGCTGTTAAGGTTGAAAATATTCCAGTTACCGAGAGTGTAAAAGCTGTTGTAGCTGAGCCTTTGCCGGAAAAAACAATTGCTCCTGAACCCCTGGAAAAAACAGCTGATGATATTCAAAGGGCTTCTGGCAAAATAGTTACAGTAGCTCCTGTGTCTGATAGTTCAGCAGAGCCTGAACAAAGCCAGGAACCTGTTGAGGAAGTTACAGAAACACCTTTTCAGCCTGAAACCGGCGGCTTTTTCGCCAGAATGCGTAAAGGCTTGAGCAAGACCAGAAGTGTTCTGGTAGAAGGTGTTACAGAGCTTTTCATAGGTAAAAAAGAGATCGATGATGATCTTCTGGAAGAGCTGGAAACACAGTTACTGGTTGCGGATGTAGGTGTAGAGGCAACCAGTGAGATAATAGAAAAACTGACACAACGGGTAAAATATAAAGAGCTTGATGATGCTGATGCGCTTATAGAAGCTCTCAAGTCTGAACTGCGCACTATTCTTGAACCTGCTGATAAACCACTGGTTATCAGTAAGCAAAAGACGCCTTATGTTATCCTGGTGGTTGGGGTTAATGGTGTGGGCAAGACAACAACCATTGGCAAGATTGCCAGCAAACTGCAAGGGCAAGGTAAATCCGTCATGTTGGCAGCAGGGGATACTTTTCGTGCTGCAGCAGTGGAGCAGCTCCAGGTTTGGGGGGAAAGAAACCGTATTCCTGTGATTGCTCAGCATACGGGGGCAGATAGTGCCTCTGTTATCTATGATGCATTTGAAGCAGCCAAAGCACGGGGTGCCGATGTATTGATTGCAGATACAGCGGGTCGTTTACATAACAAAGAAAACTTGATGGAAGAGCTCAAAAAGGTGAAGCGTGTTCTAGGCAAACTTGACCCCACGGCTCCTCATGAAGTGCTCTTGGTACTGGATGCTGGTACCGGACAGAATGCCCTGAGTCAGGCCAAACTCTTCCATGAGTCAGTTGGTTTGACAGGCATGGCGCTAACCAAGCTGGATGGTACGGCAAAAGGTGGGGTGATTTTTGCCCTTTCCAGGCAAATGCAATTACCGATACGGTTCCTGGGTGTTGGTGAGCAGATTGATGATTTGCGTCCTTTTGCTGCTAATGAGTTTGTCGACGCGCTTTTTGATGTGAAAGATCGATAGATTCTATAGATAATAAATATGTTTAATGCTTGAAGGCAGAGCCCTGAATGATCCGTTTTGACAATGTAAGCAAACGCTATCCCGGAGGCCATGTTGGTCTTGAGCAGGTGAGTTTTCACTTAAAAAGGGGTGAATTTGCTTTTTTGACAGGGCATTCAGGGGCTGGAAAAAGCACGTTGATGAAGCTGATTATGCTTCTGGAAAGAGCATCTGTTGGCCAGGTATGGGTTGGTGGGCATAATCTTCGAGCCTTGAAACAAGGCCAGATTCCTTATTTCAGGCGTAATATTGGTGTGGTGTTTCAAGATCACCAATTGCTGTTTGATCGGTCTGTTTTTGACAATGTTGCTTTACCCTTAATGATTGCTGGCCATTCTCATGGAGAGTGTGCTGGGCGAGTCCGTGCCGCACTTGATATGGTCGGTCTTCTTAACAAGGAAAAAGTCTATCCTGCCGCTTTATCTGGGGGACAGCAGCAGCGGGTTGGTTTGGCTCGTGCTGTTGTGAATCGCCCTGCCTTGATTCTTGCCGATGAGCCTACGGGTAATCTTGATCCTCAGCTTTCAACCGAAATTATGCAGTTGTTTGGAAGTTTTAATCAGGTTGGGGTGACTGTATTAGTGGCCAGCCATGATCTGGCTCTGGTAGCTCGTATGCGCCACCGAATTATTACGCTGGACAGTGGACGGCTGGTTAGTGACCAGGAGGTACAATGAGCCTGTTTCCTGAAAAGGGAGCGAAAAATAAGAAAGCTGGCCGGACAAAATCGGTAGACACACCTGCTAATGCCAATAATGAACATGAATCAGTTCGAGGAGCAGAAAAACAGGCAGCTGCTACGCTTTCTTTGGGGTATCTATTTGGGCTGCATCGGCACATGGCTGTAGAAGCCATTAAGCGGTTATGGGTAACTCCAGTTGCCAGTGTTATGAACTGCCTGATGATAGCCTTGGCATTTGTTCTTCCC
>CBDCZK010000021.1:310000-737545 GCA_965224475.1 Endozoicomonadaceae bacterium
CGTTGAAAAGCCGGGGGATGACTTGTGGCTAGGAGTGAAAGGCTAATCAAGCCCGGAGATAGCTGGTTCTCCTCGAAAGCTATTTAGGTAGCGCCTCTTGTCTCACCATCGGGGGTAGAGCACTGTTTGGGCTAGGGGGTCATCCCGACTTACCAACCCCATGCAAACTCCGAATACCGATGAGTGCAATCAAGGGAGACACACGGCGGGTGCTAACGTCCGTCGTGGAAAGGGAAACAACCCAGACCGTCAGCTAAGGTCCCCAAGTAACAGTTAAGTGGGAAACGATGTGAGAAGGCCCAGACAGCCAGGAGGTTGGCTTAGAAGCAGCCACCCTTTAAAGAAAGCGTAATAGCTCACTGGTCGAGTCGGCTCGCGCGGAAGATGTAACGGGGCTCAAACTGTTCACCGAAGCTACGGGTTCAGCACTTTGTGTTGAGCGGTAGAGGAGCGTCCTGTAAGCCGTTGAAGGTCAAGCTGGGAGGCAGGCTGGAGGTATCAGGAGTGCGAATGCTGACATGAGTAACGATAAAGGGGGTGAGAGGCCCCCTCGCCGGAAGACCAAGGGTTCCTGCGCAACGCTAATCGGCGCAGGGTGAGTCGGCCCCTAAGGTGAGGTCGAAAGACGTAATCGATGGGAAACGGGTTAATATTCCCGTACCCCTGTTGACTGCGATGGAGTGACGGAGAAGGCTAGGCCAGCAAGGCGATGGTTGTCCTTGTTTAAGGTCGTAGGCTGAGGGTTCAGGCAAATCCGGACCCTCAAAGCCGAGAACCGATGACGACTGATCTTTCAGATCGGGAAGTGGTCGATGCCATGCTTCCAGGAAAAACTTCTAAGCTTCAGGTCAACAGGGACCGTACCCCAAACCGACACAGGTGGTCAGGTAGAGAATACCAAGGCGCTTGAGAGAACTCGGGTGAAGGAACTAGGCAAAATGGCACCGTAACTTCGGGAGAAGGTGCGCCGCTGATGGTGATGGAACTTGCTTCCTAAGCTGTCGGCGGTCGAAGATACCAGGTGGCTGCGACTGTTTATTAAAAACACAGCACTGTGCAAACACGAAAGTGGACGTATACGGTGTGACGCCTGCCCGGTGCCGGAAGGTTAATTGATGGGGTTAGCTCACGCGAAGCTCTTGATCGAAGCCCCGGTAAACGGCGGCCGTAACTATAACGGTCCTAAGGTAGCGAAATTCCTTGTCGGGTAAGTTCCGACCTGCACGAATGGCGTAACGATGGCCACGCTGTCTCCACCCGAGACTCAGTGAAATTGAAATCGCTGTTAAGATGCAGTGTATCCGCGGCTAGACGGAAAGACCCCGTGAACCTTTACTATAGCTTCACAGTGGATCTTGATGTTGCTTGTGTAGGATAGGTGGGAGGCTTTGAAGCGTGGACGCCAGTCTGCGTGGAGCCAACCTTGAAATACCACCCTGGCAATATTGAGGTTCTAACCCAGGTCCTTTATCGGGATCGGGGACATTGTGTGGTGGGTAGTTTGACTGGGGCGGTCTCCTCCCAAAGAGTAACGGAGGAGCACGAAGGTGCGCTAAGTACGGTCGGACATCGTACGGTTAGTGTAAAGGCACAAGCGCGCTTGACTGCGAGACGTACATGTCGAGCAGGTACGAAAGTAGGTCTTAGTGATCCGGTGGTTCTGTATGGAAGGGCCATCGCTCAACGGATAAAAGGTACTCCGGGGATAACAGGCTGATACCGCCCAAGAGTTCACATCGACGGCGGTGTTTGGCACCTCGATGTCGGCTCATCACATCCTGGGGCTGAAGCCGGTCCCAAGGGTATGGCTGTTCGCCATTTAAAGTGGTACGCGAGCTGGGTTTAGAACGTCGTGAGACAGTTCGGTCCCTATCTGCCGTGGACGTTGGAAGTTTGAGGAGAGCTGCTCCTAGTACGAGAGGACCGGAGTGGACGAACCACTGGTGTTCGGGTTGTGTCGCCAGACGCATTGCCCGGTAGCTATGTTCGGACGGGATAACCGCTGAAAGCATCTAAGCGGGAAGCCCCCTTCAAGATGAGACTTCCCTGGGCCCTAGAGGATCCTGAAGAGCCGTTAAAGACTATGACGTTGATAGGCTGGGTGTGTAAGCGTTGTGAGGCGTTGAGCTAACCAGTACTAATGACTCGTGCGGCTTGACCATATAACGCCAAAGCGATTTACTGCGAACGTTCCAGACGTTCTTAGTACTTCCTCCATCCCTGGAGGTCGTGCAAACGCAGAGCCATACATAAAGAGTGTAAGGCAAGAATAGAAGACAGCTTAAATAAACCGGATTCCAGGCAGAAGAGCGATCTTCTGTAACAGTTTCGCCTGGCGACCATAGAATGTTGGAACCACCTGATCCCATCCCGAACTCAGCAGTGAAACGACGTATCGCCGATGGTAGTGTGGGGTTTCCCCATGTGAGAGTAGGTCATCGCCAGGCATTAATTAGAAAACCCTGATAGCATTGCTGTCAGGGTTTTTGTTATATGCGAGAAAAATAATGACCTTCGGATAGGGTTGGGTTCCCCCTCGTTCCCGGTTGGGAGTCTGGGAATGTAAATCGCCCCACACCGTAAACACTTTGCTGATAGAAACATCCGTAGGTATTCCCAGCCTGTGAAATAGGTTAGAGGCAAGTACTTATTAGAAAACTTGATAGCGCAAGCTGCTGGAGTTTCTGTGATGGTTTTTTTATTTTAAAAGCATCTATTTTTATGAACTGGTTTATTAAAGCACGATTGTTATTGTATTTTCTGCTATTTGTTTTGCCTTTTATCGGTACTATGAATTGTTCGGGATGGAACGAAGAGTCTATGACGGTTTCCACCTGTGTGATCGAAAGTACTTTATTTATAGGGTACACAAATTTCTACAATGCCTTTGTATCAGTTTCTGCATTTATGATGGGAATTCCTGTCCTTGTATACGGTGCTACCTCATTTTTGTTAATTGAGCTGATATTATACTTAGTATCTCTTCTTTTGAGCAGCGGTGATAAGCGTTGTGTCGATGAAGATTAATTTTGCTGCTGATTATTGTTGTGGATATTAATTAGAATCTGGATGATATGCCTCAATACCTTGATCTAGGTACTTATTATTTTCTTCCCTGATTTTTGCGGCTGCATCATCGTAAAGAAATGGCAGTACTACAAACCGCTCTCCAGTAGTAACAGGTGTCGCAGCATGCATTAATGAACATGAGAAGACCACGGCTCCACCTGTTGGTGGTTTATATTTTCTATCTCCATACTCTGGGAACCAGAGCTCTCCTCCTTCATACTCATTACTGTTGAGATTAATAGAAACTGCGAAACGTCTGTGAGCTGTACCGTAACTATTCAGCCTCCTCAGATTAATCTGGATTTTTCGCGAATTTATGTCATTTTGATATAAACCCTTTTCCAGAAGTTTTCATGACTCAGTTTACTCCCGAAACACAGGCCATTATCTTGCTTCTCGCTGCTGTAGGTGAGCTGGAGTCGAAGGTTTTGAGTCTTGAGGATGAAAACAAGGAGCTTGCTGATAAGCTCAAGATGAATAGTCGTAATAGCAGCAAGCCACCGTCTACAGATGGTTACAATAAGCCCTCATCATCCAAAAACTCAAATGCTGACAGTGAGAATGAGGAAAATCCTGAGTGTGATAGAGAAGATTACAAACCCAATCCCAAAAGCCTGAGGCAAAAGTCAAATAACAGGCCCGGTGGTCAACACGGTCATAAAGGCTCTACGCTGGAGCAAACTGAGGAACCAGACCATATCCGGCATCACTCGGTTAAAAACTGCGTACTTTGCCATCAGTCGCTTCTTTCTATCAAAGTAACCGACGTTGTTGAACGTCAGGTATTTGATCCAGGACGTTTTGGCCGTTTCGAAGTAACGGCGCATGTGGCTGAAGTCAAAGAATGCCCATGCGGACATGCTAATCAAGCATGCTTTCCTAAGGGTGTTGACTCGTATGTGCAGTATGGTCCGGTCACTCAAGCACTGGCTGTTTATCTGTATCAATACCAGTTAATGCCGTACAAGCGCATTTCACAATTCTTTTTCGATATTTTTGGTCTTGAAGTTAGTCCCGGTTCAATCTGTACTTTTCAGGCAAATGCCTACGACCGTCTGGCTAGCACAGAGGCAGCAATTGCTAACGCCTTAAAAAAAGTGCCAGTTGCAGGTGCTGACGAAACAGGCATGAGAGTGAAGGGCTCTTTATGGTGGCTGCATGTCGTTCGTTCCGAGGAGTGGACATACTACCACCTTGACCCCAGTAAAGGTCATGAAGCTATTGAGGCAATGGGAGTGTTACTGGTATTTGCCGGTATACTTGTGCATGACCATTATAAAGTCTACTTTCGCTACGCAGCCATCCATGTGCTCTGTAACGCCCATCACTTAAGGGAGTTGCAGGGGGTTGTTGACAGAGATTGCAATTATCTTGCAGCCCGGCTTCAACGCTTGTTAAGGCTGGCTTGCCATCTTAGGAAAGGGTTCAAAAAGCTTGGCATGAAGGCTATGCCGGAAATTATCCGCAAGCGTATCGACTCGCTTTTCGAGCGTACTGCTAAAAAAGCACAGCTCGAAGAAGCCGAGTACATGGAGCGACGACGTCAACGCCTTGGAGAGGATAAAGTCAGAAACACCAAAGCCTTTAACCTCTTCAAGCGACTGGTGGAGTTTAAAGAAGAAACCTTGAGATTCATGACTGATTTTGACATCCCCTTCGATAATAACGGCAGTGAGCAGGATGTTCGCAACGGCAAGGTAAAGCAGAAAATATCTGGCTGTTTCAGAAGTGAAAAAGGGGCTAAATGGTACTGCCGGATACGGAGTTATGTTTCATCGGCGAGAAAGCAGGGTGAGAATGTTTTCGAAGCCCTGCTTATAGCTATGAAGAATTACGACAACCTTCCTTTACTGGGTGCTGAATAGTTACGCTGTACCTTTGGTTGTATTATCCCTATGTTCCTTAAAAAAACCATTATCGTTGCAGGGCAATTGCATCAATCTGACGACCTGAGAGAGACTGCTTGTAAATTACCAGAGTAGTCAATTTGCATGGAAGCCGTACAGTATCAACCTTTGTCGCAGTTTTTGGCTAAAGTACCTGATCCCCGTCGGCCAGGTATGTGTGACCATAACCTGCTTGATATTCTTATTATTGCCGTATGTGCTGTTATATGTGGAGCTGATGAGTGGCAAGACATGAGGACTTTGGTCGCTGTAAAGAAGACTGGTTCAAAACATTTCTAGACTACCCGCCGGCATACCCTCTAAATACACCTTTCGCAGGGTCTCTGCTTGCTTGACCCCGTAGCTTTTGAAACCTGTTTTACTGGTGGATCAAGCAAACACTGACTGAAATATCAGGCAGCCAACACCTTGCGATTGATGGAAAGGTCATTAAGGGCTCCAGAGCAAAAGGCAAAAAACCAGTGCTTCTAGTCAGTGCCTGGAGTGTTAAGCTTGGCTTGGTGCTTGGGCAAGAGCGTGTCGACCAAAAGTCCAATGAAATTACAGCAATACCTAAACTGCTCAAAGCTCTGGAGCTGAAAGGCTGCCTTGTCACACTGGATCTATGGGCTGCCAGAAGAAATAAGCAGTGCGTTGAACAGGGTGCAGATTACATTCTTGCAGTCAAAGGCAATCAGAAAAAGCTCTATAAAGGCATAGAGGCTTTGTTTACCGCAGCAGAACACCAGCCAGAGCTGCATGATTATATGCAGTCTCGTGAAAAAGGCCACGGTCTGTAGAAACCCGCTGTTGTTGGGTGATAAGCGATCTTTCTAACTTGGAAACGGCAAAAGACTACTAAAGCAAGTAGCTTCGTACAAAGTGACAGGCAAATCAATGGTAAAGTAACTACTGCGCTGCGTTTTTATATCATGAGCCGTTCAATGGCAGCGAAGGATATGCTGGAAATCAGTCGAAACCACTGGTCTGTGGAGAATAATCTACACTGGGTGCTTGATGTTGCATTTTCAGAGGATGCTTGTCAGATCAAAACAGGCAATGGGGCAGAGAACTTCTCTATCCTGAGGCGGATAGCACTGAACGCTATCAAGGCCAACAAGGGCGATCGCAGTATCAAGAGCCACAGAAAACTAGCAGGTTGGGATCATAAACACCTAACAAAGTTACTTTGCTCTATCGTTTTGGATTGATGCAATTGCCCTGATTATCGTTGCTGTTGTAACAGGCGACGATGTAGCGTTCAATCCGAGTTGCACTGAACTGAAATGCTTTTTTTATCTCTGGAGCAAGTCGTGTGCGTATTTTGTGTTTAATATTATCTTGTAAGTTTGTATCTTCAATGCTTATATCATTTCTTCGTTTGACTGTTGGGTCTCTTAATTCTTTGGTTTTTCCATCTACTGTACGCATAAATCCAGATGGGTCAGGATTGCCAGATTTATAGTAACTAACAAGTTTTTTGCAAAACTCTGGTTCGAATACTCTTGGAACAAGCAGTACTGGAGCCCAAAGTTGTATATTTGTATCAACATGAAGAGAAGGGATAGGAAGCTTATTTAGCTCGTTTATAAATTTATCGGGTTCAAGAATTGAGCCTTTTAAATAAACACGCAGAGTTGGATCGAGAATAAGCCAATAAGGATGATATTCATTTTTTTCTTTATTGATTGCATTATATGTTTCAGAAATATTGCCTTTATGATCATAGAAGATTCTTTGTTTTGGAAAAGCTTTTAAAGCATTGCTGTTTTTTTGATCTTGTTGTTTTAACGTCACTGCAAATCTAACTATATGCTCATCTGAAAATAATGGACATCTTTTTGACACTTTATTAATAAAAGTGTTGGCAATAGATGATTTGAAATCACCTAAAAAAACAAGAGCAACGAATCTACCCGCTAAGCTGGAAAATGAAAACCTAGGATTATATACAGTATGTCCGTGGAACCATGGAGCTTGAGTACCCCATTGTAGTTTAAGATTACCCATTGTGATTATTTATAAAATGTATTCTTGCATATATTGATGTTTTACCTGTTTTATTAGTCGGCTGAAGATTAATAAAAATAACCGATAAAAATGGGATGAGATTATTTAAAGTTATATGCTTTTGAGTAAATAAAAAATAATGACTATAACTAAATAGAGATGTCTGTCTTTTTTAATTATGTTTTTATATCCCTGCCACTGAGAGAGATTAGTGGTAACTATTCAGCCTCCTCAGATTAATCTGGATTTTTCGCGAATTTATGTCATTTTGATATAAACCCTTTTCCAGAAGTTTTCATGACTCAGTTTACTCCCGAAACACAGGCCATTATCTTGCTTCTCGCTGCTGTAGGTGAGCTGGAGTCGAAGGTTTTGAGTCTTGAGGATGAAAACAAGGAGCTTGCTGATAAGCTCAAGATGAATAGTCGTAATAGCAGCAAGCCACCGTCTACAGATGGTTACAATAAGCCCTCATCATCCAAAAACTCAAATGCTGACAGTGAGAATGAGGAAAATCCTGAGTGTGATAGAGAAGATTACAAACCCAATCCCAAAAGCCTGAGGCAAAAGTCAAATAACAGGCCCGGTGGTCAACACGGTCATAAAGGCTCTACGCTGGAGCAAACTGAGGAACCAGACCATATCCGGCATCACTCGGTTAAAAACTGCGTACTTTGCCATCAGTCGCTTCTTTCTATCAAAGTAACCGACGTTGTTGAACGTCAGGTATTTGATCCAGGACGTTTTGGCCGTTTCGAAGTAACGGCGCATGTGGCTGAAGTCAAAGAATGCCCATGCGGACATGCTAATCAAGCATGCTTTCCTAAGGGTGTTGACTCGTATGTGCAGTATGGTCCGGTCACTCAAGCACTGGCTGTTTATCTGTATCAATACCAGTTAATGCCGTACAAGCGCATTTCACAATTCTTTTTCGATATTTTTGGTCTTGAAGTTAGTCCCGGTTCAATCTGTACTTTTCAGGCAAATGCCTACGACCGTCTGGCTAGCACAGAGGCAGCAATTGCTAACGCCTTAAAAAAAGTGCCAGTTGCAGGTGCTGACGAAACAGGCATGAGAGTGAAGGGCTCTTTATGGTGGCTGCATGTCGTTCGTTCCGAGGAGTGGACATACTACCACCTTGACCCCAGTAAAGGTCATGAAGCTATTGAGGCAATGGGAGTGTTACTGGTATTTGCCGGTATACTTGTGCATGACCATTATAAAGTCTACTTTCGCTACGCAGCCATCCATGTGCTCTGTAACGCCCATCACTTAAGGGAGTTGCAGGGGGTTGTTGACAGAGATTGCAATTATCTTGCAGCCCGGCTTCAACGCTTGTTAAGGCTGGCTTGCCATCTTAGGAAAGGGTTCAAAAAGCTTGGCATGAAGGCTATGCCGGAAATTATCCGCAAGCGTATCGACTCGCTTTTCGAGCGTACTGCTAAAAAAGCACAGCTCGAAGAAGCCGAGTACATGGAGCGACGACGTCAACGCCTTGGAGAGGATAAAGTCAGAAACACCAAAGCCTTTAACCTCTTCAAGCGACTGGTGGAGTTTAAAGAAGAAACCTTGAGATTCATGACTGATTTTGACATCCCCTTCGATAATAACGGCAGTGAGCAGGATGTTCGCAACGGCAAGGTAAAGCAGAAAATATCTGGCTGTTTCAGAAGTGAAAAAGGGGCTAAATGGTACTGCCGGATACGGAGTTATGTTTCATCGGCGAGAAAGCAGGGTGAGAATGTTTTCGAAGCCCTGCTTATAGCTATGAAGAATTACGACAACCTTCCTTTACTGGGTGCTGAATAGTTACGATTAGTGTCGCAGGGATAGCTGTTATTTATATGAAGTGAGCAGTATAACAATCATTGATTAATCATAACCTTTTGAGTTGTAAGGTATAATTTTCTTCAAAGGATCAGTCATGGCTGATGAATCCAGCACTGATGAAAGTGTTCAGCAAACTGACTCTGATGATAGCCAGAAAGTAGAAACGACTAGTAATCAGAATGTAGAAAAAATAAGCTCAGCCGCTTCACTCATTAAGCCTGCTATTGCGAACACTCAGTACCTTCTTGATTTCAATCCTGATGAGGTAGAGCTGGAAGTAAGGGGACCTGATTTTGTTCTGGTATTTGATAATGGAATAGAGGTTACTCTATTGCTTGGTGGTGTAATGACCGCCACGGAGCAACCCATTGAATTTAAATTTGCAGATGGCACTGTAATCAGTGGCGATGAATTTATTTCGAAAGCAACTTTTGTGGAATCAGAAGAAGCTGAAAGTTTGGCACTAAAAATTCCTAAAGCAAAAACGGATTCCGAAGGAGAGGGAGAAGGGGATACTGAGGGAGAAGGAGATGCTGCTGAGGGACAGCAGCAAGAACAATCATACAGTGAGCCTACTGACTCTAAAGAAAAGTCACAGAGCAGCAAGAAACTGTCGAAGAAAGCGGATGAATTAAAAAAACAAACAGCAGAACCTAATCCCAACGAAGGCGAATTTGTTGAGAGCCTTGAATCTGAAAGCTCATCAAACGCGACACCTTCTATTGTGGTCGTAGAGACAAGTCCTGAAACAGATGTTGGTCCATCTTTGGCTGAAATTAATATTGAATTTCAGGTTACTTTAACTAATGTCGGAGCAACTCAGAGTAGTAGTTTATATATTGGTGGAGGGGGATCTGAGGATTCGTCTTTAAATCCATCATTTGAGTTTCAGACACAGAATGAAATTATCGATTTTTCTCAATCAACCAGTAATTTGGAAATTTCCGGGGATAATAGCAGCTTTTTTAATTCAGAAATAACCAGTCGTCAAGTTAACTTGGAAGGCGTTGGAAACTCAGCAGATATTGACTCTATATCTGTTACGGGGCTACCTGATGGTTTCTCAGTACATCAAGGTGTTGATGATGGTAGTGGTAATATTACCGTTCCTGATGACTCGTTTATTGTTAGTTACCCTCTAAATGGCCAGCAACAAACATCGACTTTCGATTTATCGTTCACCGTTACCTATAAGGACGGCTCGATTAATACGTTTAATGTTCCCGCTATTGTTAGAGAAACTGAAAACTTTGAAGATTTGGATCTTGAAGTAAATGGCTTGCAAGCACTGGTTTTTAATCTCCGGCAAAACCCTGACATTATCGATACCGGGTCTGGGGCAGATATTATTTATGCCGGTGTTGGGGATGACACGGTGTCCGGCGGTGACGGTGATGACATTCTAAATGGTGGGAGTGGTGCGGACACTCTTGATGGAGGAAATCACAGCTCATTAGGGGATACAGCAGACTATAGTGATGCGACGCCGTCAGATGGTGTTGTAGAACCGAATAATGGCGTAATAGTTGATCTTCAGGCAGGAACTGCAAGCGATGATGGTTTTGGTTTTGAAGATACCCTACTTAATATTGAAAACGTATCAGGAAGTCAGTTTGGGGATACGCTTAGTGGTAGTAATTCTGGCAATGTTCTAAGTGGTGCAGCAGGTAATGATACGCTTGATGGAAGAGAGGGTAACGATACCCTTGCAGGTGGGGATAATGATGACCAGCTGCAAGGAGGCGATGGAGACGACATTCTCAGAGGAAACGCTGGTGATGATGCTATAGATGGGGGAACAGGTAATGAGTCTATAGGTGACACGGTTGATTATAGTGATGCTCTGTCTTCCGTCACTGTTAGCCTGATTAATAGCACCGCCAGTGATGGCTCTGGTGGAACAGATACCATTACTAATGTAGAGAATGTGCTGGGTGGGGATTCGGCAGATACGTTAACAGGTGATAGTCAGAATAATATTCTCACAGGAGGTAAGGGAGGAGATACCCTTGATGGCGGTTTAGGGGAAGACACCCTGAATGGGGGGCTTGGAGATGACACTCTGAGAGCCAGCGATGGAGAGGACTCGCTAAGTGGTGGTGATGGTTCTGACACAATTGATTTTTCTGATCCCTCTCTTTCTTCAGGTGTTAATGTTGATTTAAGCGACGATGTTAATCTAACTAAGTCAGGGATTCAGATTGTTGATGGTTTTGGTAATGAAGACACTGTTTCAGAGGTAGAGAGCCTTTCAGGTACAAGATTTGCCGATACGCTGACCGGAGATAGTAATAATAATGTTCTTTCAGGTTTGGATGGAAATGATACCTTGGACGGTAAAACTGGCCTTGACACCTTGCTGGGGGGAGATGGTGCAGATTTACTGAAAGGAGGTTTTGGTAATGATGATCTTCAGGGGGGCCTAGGTAACGATACCTTGGATGGTGGCGAAGGTGATGATGCTATTGATGGAGGTGATGGTGTCGACTTTGTCAGTTTTGCTTCAATTACTGGTAGTGCCGTTAATGTTGACTTGAGTGATGGCGTTATCTCAGATGATGGAACTGGCGGTAGAGATACTATTCAGAGAATAGAGAACCTCGAAGGAACCGATCTTCAGTTTCAGGGTGATGTGCTGCTTGGAGATACAGCAGACAATACGATCCGTGGATTAAAGGGTGATGACACCCTGGGTGGTGGTGGTGGAACCAATGTTCTTGATGGTGGTGATGGCCGGGATACCGTCAGTTATGCTGATGCCAGTTCAGGGGTGACGGTTGATCTTTCTGATACAGTCAATCCTGTAATTACCGCTGATGGACAAGATACCCTGACAAGTATTGAAAATGTTACGGGTAGCAACAGTGGCGATACTCTTACCGGTAATGCTCAAGCCAATATTCTTAATGGAGGCTTGGGGGACGACACGCTTATCGCAGCAGGTGGGAATGATCCTGCTGATAGCAATCTGAAAGATACCTTGGATGGTGGTGCACATAGTACTGCAGGTGATACTGCTGACTACAGTGCTGCTGGTAATGCGATTACCGTAAACCTTGAAAATGAGGAAGCTTCAAATGACGGTGATGGTGGACAGGATGTACTAAAAAACATTGAAAATATTGTTGGTACTTCGGGACAAGACTCCATAACAGGAAATGCGTCGGCTAACCGCCTCGAAGGTAGGGATGGCAGCGATACCCTCAAGGGAGGGGCTGGTAATGACACGCTGGATGGTGGCTCTGGCAACGAAGTGGATACAGCTGATTACACTGGAGCAAATAACGGAGTAAGCATTCAGCTATGGAATAATGTTGCTAACAATGATGGCTTTGGAAATACCGACACATTAATCAATATTGAAAATATAAAAGGTAGTGATCATGGTGACTTTATCAGTGTGGCAGGTGGAGGCAACACTGATGATAACGTACTGGAAGGTAATGGTGGTGCTGACCGCTTGTTCGGAGGCGCTGGTAATGATCTTCTTGATGGTGGTTCAGGTGATGACACTCTAAGTGGTGGTTCCGGTCAGGATGATCTTAGAGGTGGAGAAGGTGGAGAAACCAGCGGTGATACCGTTGATTACAGTGGTATCACAGGTGTTGATCTGGAAGTTGATCTTAGCCAGGGAACTGTTGCCAATGATGGAACAGGTAGCCAGGATACGATAACAGATATTGAGAATGTTGCTGCCGGTACTGGCAATGACACTCTCACAGGAAACAACGATGCCAATGTTCTTACTGGTAATGCCGGTAACGATATTTTAAGTGGTGGTGCAGCCGTTGACTCGCTTCTTGGTGGGGATGGTGACGATATTCTGACTGGTGGTACCGGGGACGATACTCTCAATGGTGGTACCGGAGCTGAAACCAATGGTGACACGGCAAGCTATAGTTCAAACATTACTTCTCTGACTGTTGACCTGGATGCAGGGACAGCTTCAAACGCAATTACTGGCACTGATTCTCTAATAAGTATTGAAAATATTGTAGGTGGAAGTGCTGGAGATACCCTTTATGGAAGCACTGCAACTAGTAATACCCTGGATGGCCAGGGGGGGGATGATATTCTCCGCGGACGGGGAGGCAGTAATACATTAGATGGTGGCGAGACTTCAGAAGTAAAAGGTGATACCGCAGATTACTCAAATAGTAATGGCATTGTCGTTATTGATTTAAGCGGAACTTTAACAAACAACAATGGTATTGATTTTGGTGAAGACGTATTAATTGATATTGAAAATGTTACTGGCGGCAGTAATCGGGATACGTTGGTAGGTGATACTGATAATAATATTTTAAGTGGAAATGTTGGTGATGACCTGCTTCGTGGTGGGGCTGGTGATGATACTTTCTATGGAGAAACTGAAGCTGGCGGGACAAATCCTCCCAGCCAGGGAAGTGATACAGTTAGCTATGATCAGGCCGCTGGTGGGATCGATGTGGACCTGTCTACTAACAATGCCATTAGGGATGGTGATGGTGACCAGGATCTCTTATATGGCATCGAAAATATTGTAGGCAGTGGCAGTCAGGATACCATTAGTGGTGATAATAATCAGAATATTCTTAATGGCGGCGCTGGGAATGTTAATGACACCCTTTATGGTGCCGGGGGTAACGATACCCTGGATGGTGGTGATGGTACGGGAGATGTTGCTGATTACTCAAATGCTGCCAATGCGGTTACTGTTGATTTAGCCATTGAAAGTGCCTCGAATGATGGTGATAGCGCGTCGGACACATTGCTAAATATCGAGAATGTGTTTGGCAGTGATGAAAATGACAATATCAGAGGCAGTGCTGAAGCCAACACACTCAGAGGGGGCGATGGTGATGATACATTATATGGTGCTGCAGGAAATGACTTGCTTGATGGTGAGGGAAATAGCGATACCGTAACCTATCTGGGATACGGACGAGCTGTGATTGCCACATTGGCAGATGCTGCTGATGGTACCGCCACTGATGCGACTTCTAGTGAAACAGACACCCTTCGTAATATCGAAAACCTGATCGGAACATCTGGTTACGGTGATACCCTCACAGGCAATAGCCAGGACAACACGCTATTTGGTCATGGTGGCGCTGATGTCCTTAGCGGTAATAATGGTAATGATACCTTGCAAGGGGGGGACGGTAATGACCTGCTTAATGGTGGAGCAGGTAACGACCGTTTTGAAGGTGGCAATAATATTGATACTGTCACATATGCAGGCAGTGGGGTTTCAGTCAACGTTAACCTTGCTGGATCAACAGGAAGTGATGGTCTTGGAGGAACCGATAGCTTTTCGCTTATTGAAAATGTTACGGGTGGTGATGTTGGCGATATTCTTATAGGCGACGATGCCGCTACAGGTAATGTTCTTAATGGGGGGGATGGTAATGATACCCTGACCGGAGGTGGTGGTGCTGACACCTTAATTGGCGGAGAAGGGGGAGAAGGAGCACTTGGTGGTGACACTGTTGACTTTAGTGATACGGGTTCCAATGGCATAACTGCCAATCTGACTGATGGTACGGCTACAGATGGCTTTGGTGATAATGATGTTCTCCAGGAAATTGAGCATATTACTGGGACAGACGACGGCGACACGATTACCGGAGATGCCTCAAGAAATGTTTTGAAGGGCATGGAAGGTGATGATGTTCTGGTTGGTGGGGAAGGTAATGATACTCTAGAAGGTGGAGAGGGATCAGAGAGTACAGGTGATACCGCCGACTATAGCGCTGCTCAAGTAGGCCAGAATCTAAATATTGATTTAGGAACGAGCTCTGCTACAGACCAGTTTGGTGATACTGATAAGCTAACGGATATAGAAAATGTCACTGCAGGGGCAGGAAACGATACTCTCACCGGCAATGCCGAGAAGAACGTACTAACAGGTAATGCCGGAGATGATGTTCTGTCTGGTGGCTCAGGAGCAACCACTGGAGCGGATACGTTAGATGGTGGAACCCATGGCTCTTCTGGCGATACTGCAGATTATAGTCAAACGACAGTTGGCGTTGAGGTGGATCTGTCTGTTAGCACTAATCAGGTCAAGGAAGGCGCAACATATACTGATAAGCTCATAGATATTGAAAATGTTATTGGTACTGACGAGCAAGATATTCTCGTTGGTAATAGCCAGAATAATGTGCTGTCTGGAGGAGAAGATAATGATGTGTTGCGGGGAAATGAGGGAGCCGACACCCTGCGTGGAGAAGATAATGACGATATTCTTGATGGTGGGGAAGGTGCTGATAGTCTGGTTGGAGGGGATGGTAACGATTCCGCAGATTACAGTAATAACAGTGCCAAGGTAACCGTTGATCTTTCCGCTGGCAGTAACCAGGTTTTTGAAAATGATGTTGCTACAGACACATTAGACAGTATTGAAAATGTTATTGGCAGTGATTATGCGGATACTTTATCAGGAGATACCAGTGCCAATACTCTCTCTGGAGGGGAGGGAGATGACGTTCTTGCCGGAGGGTCAGGGACGGCAGCTGATCGGCTGGATGGTGGTACTCTTGGAGAGACTATTGGCGATACTGCGGACTATACCAGTATAAGTGGTTCGTTAGAGGTCGATCTGTCTACTGGTGTTACAACAAGTGCTCAAATATCAGGGGAGTCTCCTGATGTTTTGGTGAGCATTGAAAATATCTGGGGAGGCGATCACCGAAATACATTAACGGGTAATAGTCTCGAAAATATTCTACGGGGTGGAGCTGATACAGACACCCTTTCTGGAGGGCTGGCTGCCGATACCCTTGAAGGCATGGCAGGTGTTGATACGCTTTCAGGGGATGATGGGGCAGATACTCTGGACGGAGGTGAAGGGAGTGATGTTCTAAAAGGTGGACTGGGAGCAGATACCCTGAGAGGAGGGGTTGACACGGGTAGCCCAGACGCCGATACCGCTGATTATACGGGTGCCTTTGGATCAGTCATCGTTGATCTTGCTGCAGCTAATCCTCAGGCAGTGGTTACCGGGGATGCGACTGATACGCTTGAAAGTATTGAGAATATTACAGGCAGTAGCCACGCCGATGAAATAAGCGGCAATAGTCTTGTTAATGTTCTAAAAGGTGAATCAGGCAGTGATACTCTTGCAGGGGCTGGAGGCAACGATACCCTTGAGGGTGGCGATCATGATGACACGCTTCGTGGGGGCAGTGGCAGTGATACTTTAAGTGGTGGTGAAGGAGCTGAAACGCTTGGGGATACCGCCGATTACAGCACCCACGCAAATGCAATTACTGTTGATCTTAATAATGGTTCTGGTTCTGGAGATGCCTCCGATGGTACCGGTGATGTTGATGTTCTGCAAAATATTGAGAATGTAACTGGAACTCAGTTTGGTGATGATATTACCGGTGACAACCAAAATAATATTTTAAATGGCGGCTCTGATGGGGCAGACACGATCCGTGGCGAAGGAGGTGATGATACCCTTCAGGGCGGCGATGGTGCAGATACTCTGATAGGTGGAACAGGCAGTGATACTTTTCAAGGTGGTGATGGACTCGATACTGCAAGCTATGCCGGTAACCTGTTTGATGTAACTGCCAATCTTGAGAGTGGGTCGGGTACCGATGGCAGTGGGGGAACCGATAGCTTTACTGATATTGAGAACCTGGTTGGTGGTAATACAGACGACACGCTTATTGGTAAAAATGATCTGGCCGTAGGCAATACACTAAGTGGCGGTGATGGTGATGATACGCTTACCGGAGGCACTGGTAACGATACCCTTATTGGTGGAGAAGGAGGTGAAACAGCTGGTGATACTGTTGATTTTCTAAATGGTACCAATGGTGTAACAGTAGACCTTGCCAATGGTACGGCTACTGATAGTGAAGGTGGCAGTGATCAGCTGCAGGAAATAGAAAATGTTGTCGGTACGAATGAAGGCGACACTATTACCGGGGACCAGTTTGATAACAGGCTTCAGGGCATGGAGGAGGATGATGTCCTGGCTGGAGGTGAAGGTGATGATACCCTTGATGGGGGCACCCATGGTTCTAGTGGAGATACGGCTGACTATAGTGCTGCAACATCGACTCAGCATTTAACCATTGACTTAGGCAATAGCACGGCCACTGACCAGTTTAATGATACCGATACCCTTATCAATATTGAAAATGTTACTGCAGGTGCCGGTAATGACAGCCTTACCGGAAATAGTAGCGATAATGTCTTAACCGGTAACGCCGGGGATGATGTTCTGTCTGGTGGTTCAGGGGCTACCACAGGCTCTGATACTTTGGATGGGGGAGACAACACAGCCGCTGGCGATACCGTTAGTTATGGCAGTAATAGCGCGGGTGTAGAGGTTGATCTTTCAGCAAGTTCAAACCAGGTGAAAGAGGGTACTATATTCACTGATACCCTGATTGATATTGAGAATGTTATTGGCACCACTCATGCGGATACCCTGACGGGGAATAATGAAGTTAACACTCTGTCTGGTGGCAATGATAATGATATTCTCAAAGGCAATGACAATAATGACACTCTGATTGGCGATGGTGGCAATGACACTCTCAATGGTGGTGCTGGCATAGATAGCCTTGAAGGGGGATTAGGTCAGGATACCGCCGATTACTCAGATAACAGTACTTCAGTTACTGTTGACCTTTCTTTAGTGGTTGATCGTGCCACTGAAAATAATATTCTTACCGATACTTTGTCTTCTATTGAAAATGTTACTGGCAGCGCCCAGGGGGATACTCTTATTGGAGATGATACCGCCAATACTCTGAGTGGTGGTGGTGGTGATGATGTACTTGTCGGAGGTGATGGTGCAGATACACTCGATGGTGGCACAACATCAGAAACTATCGGTGATACGGCGGATTATTCAGCTGTTAATAAAGCTATCACTGTAGACCTCTCAGTTCCAAGTCCTGAAGCCCAAATATCAGGGGAAGCTTCAGATGACTTGATAAGTATTGAAAATATCTGGGGTGGTAGCCAACAAAATGTTCTTACGGGAAGCAGTGGTGCAAATTTGCTTCGGGGTGGGGCTGTTGCAGATACACTCACAGGCAATGGAGGTGCAGATACCCTAGAAGGAATGGATGGTACCGACACTCTAACTGGCGGCGAGGGTGCGGATACCCTCGATGGTGGTGAAGGCAGTGATACCTTACAGGGTGGGCTGGGTGCAGATATTATCAGAGGCGGTATGGATACTGGCAGCCCTGACTTCGATACAGCTGACTATACCGGGGCTGCAGGAAAAGTCACCGTTGATTTGAGTGTGGCCAGTCCCCAAGCCATAGTGGAAAACGATGCCACAGATACTCTGGAAAGTATTGAGAATATCATCGGAGGTGGGTATGGCGATGAAATCAGTGGTGATGGCGTTGTCAATATTTTAAAGGGCGAAGGTGGCAACGATACGTTATCTGGGGGCGGAAGTGGAGATACCCTGGAAGGAGGGGATCAGGATGACACTCTGAGTGGTGGTGATGGTAGTGACTTACTGCGTGGTGGAGAGGGTGGTGAAACCCTTGGCGATACCGTTGATTACAGTAGCCATGGTCGTTCAATAATCGTCACCCTTAACACAGGATCTGGTTCAGGCGAAGCCACAGATACAACCTCGGATGTGGATGTCCTTGAAGAGATTGAGCATGTTATTGGTAGCAATTTTGGTGACACGCTGACCGGTGATGCCCAGGGAAATACTCTCAATGGCGGATTAGGAGGAGATGTCTTCAAAGGCGGTGCTGGGAACGACACCATTATTGGTGGTGATGATGCCAATAACGACACTCTGACGTATGAAGGTATTTCTGGCAATGTTGTCGTTGATCTCGAAAATCAGTCATCTAATAGTGATGGTGAAGGTGGACAGGATACTGTTTCAGGAATAGAGGTATTTATTGGTGGTTCTGGTCAGGACACTATCAGAGGGGATAGTGCAAATCAGACCATCAGTGGCGGGCAAGATGTTGACAACCTGGATGGCCGGGGAGGGGATGATACTCTCAATGGCAATGCTGGCAATGATGTGCTCGCTGGAGGTGCTGGACAGGACTACCTGAATGGAGGCTCCGGTGATGATACTGCAGATTATCGTTATCTGACTACAACCTCAGTAACTGTCGATCTGGCTAATGGAGATAATGGTCATGATGGCAAAGCGATTGAAGGCTCAATAACTGAGAATCTGGATAGCATCGAGAACGTTTTTGGTGGCGGAGCGGACGATACCCTTTATGGCAGTGATGTAGCTAATGTCCTGACAGGCAATGGTGGAGATGACACCCTCCGTGGTGGCCTTGGAGCTGATGTACTTAATGGTGGAACCACCGGAGAAACCTCTGGGGATACTGCAGATTATAGCCAGGATGGCGGCTCAGTGAATATAAACCTGGGTGGAACATCAACTGATGGCAGTGGTGCCCAGGACTCTTTGATCAGCATTGAAAATGTAATTGGCAGTAATCACGCAGACTCCCTCACAGGGGATGCTAATGCGAATGAGTTGAGAGGTGGGCAGGAAGCCGATTTCTTATCAGGTGAAGGAGGGGCGGATAATCTCCTGGGTGAGACCGGAGATGATACCTTACGTGGTGGTGATGGTGCAGACACCTTGGATGGTGGTACTGATGGTATTGATACCGCCGATTACAGTCAGGACATTAATGACGTTATTGTTGATCTTTCGGTTGAGAATGGTGCAACGCCAGCTACTGCGACGGATGGCTGGGGACAAACGGATTCTTTAAAGAGTATTGAAAATATCATAGGTAGCCAGCACCAGGATACGATTACCGGTAATGATGGTGTTAATCTGCTTCAAGGTGGTGATGGTGCAGACAGCCTGATTGGCGGTGCTCAGAATGATACCCTGCAAGGGCAGGAAGGAGCAGATATTCTTAAAGGGGGTAGTGGTAGTGATACCCTTGATGGAGGCACTACAGGGGGGAGTGATACAGCTGATTACAGTGATGAAACAGGCGTTGTTGTTGCAGACCTTTCAGCAACTACTCCAGAAGCCACCCAGGATGGCACAGGAAGTAGCGATCGACTGATAAGTATTGAAAATATCACCGGCGGGAGTAATAACGATCAGCTGACTGGTGATAATAATGTGAATACTCTTGATGGTAGTGCTGGTAATGATGTTCTTATTGGTGGTCGTGGGGATGATACTCTTATTGGGGATAATGGAGTCGACCAGGACACGGACACTGTTGACTACACCTCGAGCACCCTGAATGTCAATGTCAATCTTGGTACAGGGACCGCATCAGATGGTTTTGGTAATACCGACAGACTTATTGGTATTGAAAATGTTATTGGCAGTGATGGAGATGATGTCCTAACTGGCAGCCAGTATGACAATGAGCTGTTTGGTATGGAAGGGAGTGATACTTTCTCTGGCGGCCAGGGCGATGATATTTTCAGGGGAGGTGCAGATGGAGCCGATACCAACACTGTTGATTATGGCACTGCCGCTGGTGGCATCATTGCTAACCTGACCACAGGCCAGGCAACCGATGATGGTGATAGTGGACAGGATCAGTTTTTTGATATTGACCATATTGAGGGTAGTACACACGAAGATACGATCACTGGTGACAGCAATGATAATACCCTTATTGGTGATGCCAGTGATGATACGTTGAGTGGCCGGGCGGGGAATGACCGACTGGAAGGTGGTGCTGACGACCAGGCTACCACAGGTATTGGTGATACCGCAGATTACACCTTGGCAGCTAATGCAGTTACAGCTGACCTTTCAATTAATAAAGCGACAGATGACGGTGATTCAGGTCAGGATGACTTGATTGGTATTGAAAACCTGACCGGTAGTAATAATGCCAGTGGCCATGACTCCCTGACTGGTGACAGTAATGACAATATTTTAAAAGGCCTAATTGGTAATGATGTTTTGGTTGGCGGTGAGGGCAGTGACACCCTGGAAGGGGGAGATGGCTCTGATAATCTCGTAGGAGGCATTGGAGCAGACAGTATTGATGGTGGTGATGGTTCTGGGGTTGATACCGTTGATTACTCTACTGATGGTGATGCCAATAGTGATGGCGTTGGTGTTGTTATCGACCTGTCAGCAGGTTCCAATCATGCCACAGACGGCAGTGGATCAATAGATAATGTTACCCGCGTAGAAAATGTTAAGGGTAGTAACTTTAAAGATACTATTACTGGAACGTCTGGCGTTAATACCCTTGAAGGTGGCCAGCAGGATGATACTCTTGCTGGTCTTGCCGGGGCTGATACCCTTGATGGTGGCGCTGAAGGCACCTACGGTGATACAGCGGACTATAGTCTGGCTTCCGGTCTTGTTGTTGCTGATCTCTCAGGATCAACTGATACGGCTTCTGTGAATGGTGATGCCACCGATGTACTGATCAGTATTGAACATATTACGGGCAGTACTATGGGGGATACCCTTACAGGGGATGGCCAGGTTAATGTCCTGTTGGGGGGCGATGGTGCTGATACGCTATCCGGAGGGGATGGTGGAGATACCCTTGAAGGAGGCATTGACGAAGATGTTATCAATGGCAACCAAGGGGCTGACACCTTAAAAGGCGATGATGGTGATGACATTCTGTCCGGTGGTGCCAATGATGACATTATTGAAGGGGGTAATGATGATGACACATTGTTGGGAGGGTCAGGCTCAGACCAGTTAAATGGTGGTGATGGTAATGATACCGTTGATTATGGCAGTGAAACCAATGGCATTATTACAGACCTGACATTATCCCAGACCACAGGAGGTTCTGGTGGAACAGATACCTTAACTCAGATTGAGAATGTTATTGGGGGTAGCGGCAATGACAGTATTGTTGGTGACGATGAAATAAATATCCTGCAGGGTAATGATGGTCAGGACACCCTGCATGGTGGTGGAGAGGGAGATACGCTTCAAGGGGGAAGTAATGCTGATACCCTGTACGGTGATGCTGGCAATGATACCCTCGAAGGTGAGGGGGGAACCGACACTCTCGATGGTGGTACCGGCAACGATACTCTCAATGGGGGCGGTGGTCAGGATACTGCCGATTACAGTCTAGCCAGTGGTATTGTTGTTGCCGATATATCCGGTGCTTCTGATTCTGCCACTGTTGGTGGCTCTGAAACCGATACCTTGATCAGCATTGAAAATATTGCTGGAAGTAATCAGGCAGATACTATTACCGGTGATGATAGCGTCAATATCCTCAGTGGTAATGGCGGTGCTGATACCCTCTATGGTAATGGCGGCAGTGACCAGATTTTTGGTAATGATGGTGATGATAATCTGGTTGGTGGTGCAGGAAGTGATACCTTTGAAGGTGGTGAAGGCGCCGAAAGCTCTGGTGATACTGTTGATTACAGCAATCATGGTCGTGTGATTGTTGCCAGTCTTGAAACCGGATCTGTGACAGATGGCACTGGTGATGTTGATATACTCAATGATATTGAGAACCTGAAAGGCAGCCAGCTTGCAGATACGCTTACTGGTGATTTAAATAATAATATTCTGGAAGGTGAAAACGACAATGACCTTATTATAGGTCAGGGTGGTAATGATTCACTTCTAGGTGGAAATGGCGATGATGTTCTGCGTGGTGGCACCGGGGTGGATACCCTGGATGGCGGTGCGGAAGACACAACCGGTGATACGGCCGATTACAGTGACGCTTCTGGTTCAGTTAACGCAGACCTTTCGAATGTTACTCCCCAAGCTACAGTCAGCGGTGATGCTACTGACAGATTAATCAGTATTGAGAACCTCCGCGGCAGTAACTATATCGATACGTTGACTGGTGATAATAACAGTAATGATATATATGGTGGCCTGCTAGGTGACACCTTATACGGTAATGGTGGTGTAGATAGCCTCTACGGAGAAGAAGGGGATGATACCCTGACCGGTGGGTTGGGGGCAGATACCCTGGATGGAGGCAGTACTGTTGAGACAAATGGAGACACTGCAGATTACAGTGCTGAATCGACGGCGGTCGTTATTAATCTGCTGAACCAGGCTATTAATAATGACGGACAGGGTGGTCAGGATGTTCTTACCGAGATCGAAAATATTACCGGTGGCAGTGGTCATGATACGTTATCTGGTGACAGTGAAAATAATACCTTAACTGGAAATAGCGGCAACGATATTTTGGAAGGCCGTGGAGGTAATGATCGTCTTGTAGGGAGTGCTGGCTCTGATGTTGATACAGCAAACTATGAAAATGCGGCAGGGTCTGTGACTGCAAATCTTTCCTCTCAAACAGCCTCTATAGACGGTGATGGCGGTTCTGATGATCTGATTGATATTGAAAACTTAGTAGGTAGTGACCATTCCGGTGGAGACACCCTTACTGGCAGTAATGAAGTCAACATTATTCAGGGAGGAGATGGTGGCGACCGGCTGGTTGGTTTAGGTGGCAATGATACCTTGGAAGGTGAAAACCAGAATGATGTACTGGTCGGAGGAGCAGGAGTAGACACCTTAAATGGCGGTAATGGTAATGACACTGCTGATTATACCAGTGCGGGAGGAGGTATTGTTGTTAACCTGACTCTTGGCAGTAATCAGACATCCAATGATGGGGATGGCGCTAATGATGAACTCGAGCTCATAGAAAATATTACAGGCAGTAATAGCTATGCTGACACCATAACCGGTGATGGTGGAACCAATATTCTACTGGGGTTAGGTGGTCATGACACCTTATCTGGAGGGGGAGGAGCAGATACCCTGGAAGGTGGTTTAGGTAATGATAGTCTGGATGGCGGAGATGCCAATGACCTGCTTCAGGGGGGAGATAATAATGATAGCCTTCAGGGTGGCGCAGGGGCCGATACCCTTGAGGGGGGGGGAAATGATGACACCCTTACCGGTAATGCAGGTAATGATACTCTGAGAGGGAATGGCGGTAATGATACCGTAGATTACAGCGGCGTTTCTGGAGTAGTTAATGCAACGTTGGTTGGAGGTGCCACTGGTGAAGGTGAAGCATCCAGTGATGGCGACAGTGGTCAGGATGTTTTTGAGGGTATAGAAAATATTATTGGCAGTAATCAAGGTGATACCCTTACTGGAAACACCGGAGCCAATAAACTGGAAGGCCTCGATGGCAGCGATATCCTGAATGGTGGGCTTGGCGATGATTCCCTGATTGGTGGTGATGGTGTTGGCATAGATCGGGTTGAATATGACGATGCACCAGACAAGGTGATTGTTAATTTATCTGCTCAATCAGCTTCTGGTGGAGCAGGCAATGATACCTTAATAGGTATCGAAGATATCAAGGGCAGCAACCACGATGATACTTTAACTGGTGATAATAATGTTAATTTCATTGAAGGTCTTGATGATAATGACCTGATTCGTGGTGAAGGAGGAGCTGATACTCTATACGGTGGTAACCAGAATGATACCCTGTTTGGCGGTGCTGATGCAGATACGATAACAGGCGATGCCAATGACGACACTATTCATGGCGGCACAGGTAATGATGACCTGTCTGGGGGGGGCGGCTTTGATACCCTGGATTACAATGATTATACCGCAGATTTGGTTATAGACCTTAATGCTAGCCAGGTAAATGCGGGGGTATCTGATGTTGATACTATCAGTGGTTTTGAGGCTGTTGACTCGGGTTCAGGAAATGACGAGTTAACAGGAACCAGTGTTGCTAATCTATTAAACGGCAACAGTGGTACAGATACTCTTACTGGGGGGGCTGGGAATGACACTTTAAATGGTGGGCTCTTTTCAGATCTGTTTATAGAAGGTGCCGGGAGTGACACCATTGATGGAGGAGATCAGGTTTCTGTTGATACTGTTGATTACAGTAATCTGGGGGCTAGCCAATTTGTAACCGTTACATTAGTTCAGGGTGGTGATGGCACAGGTGTTTCTGGTGGTGATACGGATATCCTCCGCAATATTGAAAACGTTATTGGTTCTAACGAAGGCGACACCCTGACAGGTAGCGCTGCTGTTAACACACTTACAGGTGGTACCGGAGACGATACGCTGATTGGTGGTGCTGGTAGCGATAGCCTTAATGGTGGTGATGCCACTGATCTTGATACTGCTGATTATTCCTCTAACTCTAGTTCTCAAAGCATCGTTATCAATCTTGGTAATCAGGCACTTAACCAGGATGGCCTAGGTGGCGTTGATACATTAAGTGGTATTGAAGTTATTCGAGGTGGTGCTGGTAATGATCATATAATTGCAGATGCTGAAAACAATCAGCTTTATGGAAATAGTGGCCAGGATACACTGGATGGGGGTGATGGTGCAGACTCTCTCTATGGTGGTGACGCCGATGATACGCTGAAAGGGGGGGATGGAGCCGATTATCTGGATGGTGCTGGAGGCACTGGTGATACTGCAGATTATAGCGGGGCCACGGTTACTATTGAAGCAAGTCTGGTTTCTAATTCAGCAAAAGAGAATGGAATTAGCACTGATACTTTCAATGAAATTGAAAACCTTAAGGGTGGGCAACAAAACGACACTCTAATAGGTGATGGTGCTGTTAATAGAATAGAAGGCAATGAACTGGCAGATACCATTACCGGTGGAGCAGGTGATGACTTCTTATTTGGTAATACTGGCACTGACTATTTTATTGAAGGTGGGGGAAGTGATTCGATAGATGGTGGTACTGAATCAGATACCGTTGATTATAGCAATGTGCTTGGCAATCAACTGACTGTTGATCTTGATGATGACAGCGGCTTCGATACCGGATTCTCTAATCTCAATAGTTTGCCTGACTCAGACACCCTTAAAGATATTGAAAATGTTATAGGTACTGGTCAAAACGACAATATCACTGGCAATAATGAAGTTAATAGCCTTGATGGCGGTGCTGGTGATGACATTCTAATCGGAATGGCCGGTGACGATACTCTGGATGGTGATGCTGAAGGCAGTGGTGGTGATACTGCCAGTTATAGCTATCAGTCTAATAGTGTCATTATCAATCTGGCGGATGATACCAATAACAATGATGGCCATGGTGGGCGAGACCGGCTGTTTGATATAGAAAATGTTACAGGTGGTACGAACCACGATAGGTTAACTGGAGATAATCAGGTCAATACACTGGATGGAGGGGCCGGGGATGATACTCTGGTCGGTGGCGGTAACAGTGATACTCTAGATGGTAACACGGGGAGTGATACCGCAGATTATAGCAGTGCAACCAATGACCTTTCCATAGACCTTTCTGCAGGAACTGTTCTTGTTAATGACACACTGGGCGGCACTGACCGGCTAATAAGTATAGAAAATCTGATTGGTGGAGACGACAAAGATACCTTTATTGGTAGCAGTTCTAATAACACGTTCCTGGGAGGGAATGATACCGATAATCTCAGTGGTCTGGACGGCGCTGATACCCTGGAAGGGGAGGATGGCAACGATACCCTTGATGGTGGCAATCATAATGATTTGCTTAAGGGGGGAAGTCAGAATGATACCCTGATTGGTGGTGCTGGTTCAGATACATTACAGGGTGGTGATCACACTGATACTGCCGACTATAGTGCTCAAACTGCAAAGGTAATCATCAATCTTGTTAGCCAGGGTGGAAATAACGATGGCCAGGGTGGGCAGGACTCTCTTACTGATATTGAAAACATTACCGGTGGTTCAAATGATGACACCCTTACTGGTGATAACGGGGTGAATGTGCTTACCGGAAATAATGGTAACGACACTTTAACGGGTGGCGGTAATGGAGACACTCTCCAGGGCGGAGAAAATGATGACACCCTGTTGGGTGGAGCAGGAAGTGATACCCTCGATGGCGATAATGGTAATGATACTGCTGATTATACAGGCCATAGTAGTCGTGTAGTGGCAACCCTGACCAATGGTGGTGGCGGTAGTGGTACTGTCACTGACCAGGCAACCTCTGATATAGACACTTTAACTGAAATAGAAAATATTACTGGCAGTGGCTCTGGAGATACTCTCACTGGAAACGATCTGGTTAATATTCTGATGGGAGGTGATGGCGCTGACACCCTGAAAGGCGGTGATGGTGCGGATGTGTTGAGGGGGGGTAATGCAACTACAGATACCAGTAACAGTGATGTAGCTGATTATAGTGGAGCAACCGGTACCCTGATTATTGATTTAGCCAATGAAGAAGCGACTAATGATGGCTTTGGGAACCGTGATGATGTTATCGATATCGAACGAGTAATAGGAACTGATCAGGGAGATATTATTCGGGGTGATAGTGCCGGTAACAGTCTAAGTGGCGGTGATGGCAATGATACATTATACGGTGCTGGTGGTGTAGATACGCTGGTTGGTGGTGATCACGGTGGTACCGTTGATACGGCGGACTACAGTGATGCAGCTGGAGCTGTAAAAGTCGACTTATCCAATACCAGGGCAGATGATGATGGTGATGGTGCTACAGACAGGCTCTTTGGAATTGAGAATGTTATAGGTTCAAGCGAGGGCGATACTCTAGAGGGGGATAATAATGATAACCAGTTAGATGGTGGTGCGGGAGATAAAGCGGATACTCTTATCGGTAATGGCGGTAACGACACCTTGCTTGGCGGTGATGGCGATGACTTCTTTGAAGGAGGCGATGGCAACGATACTTTAAATGGCGGCGATGGCAATGACTCTGTTGATTTTAGTTCATTTACAGGCCAACTGACGATTGATCGTTCTGGTGGAGGAGAGTCTTTCAACGTTGTTCTTGGTGCAGGCAATACCGATACGCTGATCAGCATTGAAAACTTTATTTTGGGTGAAGGCGATGATCATATCATTGGTGATGACCAAGATAATGTTTACAGTGGAGGCATAGGTAACGATACCCTCGAAGGGCGTGGGGGGAATGACACCCTTACCGGCGATGAGGATGATGATGTTCTTCAGGGAGGAGATGGTAGCGATACCCTTGATGGTGGAGAACATGCCGGTGATAACGATGTTCTTGACTATTCTGATGTAACTAATACCAGTAGCCACTTAACGATTGATTTGAACGCATCCACTGTCGTCGATGTGGGGCGGGGGACTGACTCCATTGCTAACTTTGAGTCTGTCTTTGGTGGTGCAGGTAACGACACTATTACTGGGACAGCTGAAGTCAATACTCTGGATGGGCGTGGTGGTAATGATATTCTATACGGCAGGGCTGGCTCAGA
Organism: Endozoicomonadaceae bacterium; assembly: GCA_965224475.1. GTDB lineage: Bacteria > Pseudomonadota > Gammaproteobacteria > Pseudomonadales > Endozoicomonadaceae > Endonucleibacter. Next base: position 337,963 of record CBDCZK010000021.1, read on the forward strand.
TACGTTGATTGGCGGTGCTAATGGCAGTGCGGGAGATACCGTTGATTATACCAGTCATGGAGCTGTAACCGTAACCATTGATGCTAGTGGTGATGGTACGGCTTCCGATGGAACCGATACTGATATCCTGGAAGGTATAGAAAATATCACTGGCAGTGATAATGGTGACACGCTAACGGGTAATGACTCTGTTAATACCATTATTGGCAATGGTGGTATTGATGTTATTACCGGTAATGGTGGAGCCGATATTCTCAGAGGAGATGCAGGTGTTGACACCATTTATGGCGGTGCAGGTACAGATTCTATAGAGGGCGGAGCTGATGGTGATACTCTTTATGGTGGCAATGATGCAGACACCATAAAAGGGGATGCTGGAAACGACACTTTGTACGGCGATGCTGGCGATGATGCTTTGGTTGGGGGAACTGGTAACGATACTCTTGATGGCGGCACAGAAAGTACAAATGGTGATACGGCTGACTACTCAGGTAAGGGTGCTATCACTGTTAATATGATGCTTGGCTCTAACCAGGTAAGCAATGATGGTGAAGGTGGACAGGATACCCTTGTTGAAATAGAAAATATTATTGGTACTGGAAACAATGACAATATTTCCGGTAATGCTGATGCCAACCGTATAGAAGGTGGTAATGGGGCAGACACTTTAAATGGTAATGACGGTCAGGATAGTCTGGTTGGTGGTTCTGGCAATGACACCATTGATGGTGGTAATGAAGCCGATACCCTTGAAGGTGATGCGGGTAATGACGAGTTAAGTGGTGGTCAGGGCGCTGACTTTATTAAAGGGGGGAATAACAATGATACCCTCTTTGGTGGTACCGAGAATGATACCCTCTGGGGTGAAGATAATGATGATGTTCTCGAAGGGGGGGCTGGTGATGATACCATTAATGGCGGTGATGGTATAGACACCCTGCTGCTCACCGATGCAAGTATTACGCAACAAGTGAATATCAACCTCTTCACCGAAAGTGCCAGCAATGATGGTCATGGTTCCAGTGATAGCAGTATTCGCTTTATTGAGAATGTAACTCTTGGAGTCAATGGCGGTACTGTTACAGGAAACGCCAGCGTCAATGTCCTTACTGGTAATACTGGTGTAGATATTTTCCATGGTGGTGATAATGACGATACCCTTTTGGGTAACGGCGGTAATGATAGTCTTTATGGTGATGCAGGTATCGACTCGCTGCTTGGTGGTGCCGGTGATGACACCCTTGAAGGGGGATCAGAAGGTGACACACTTCTGGGTAATGAAAATAATGACTTGTTAAAAGGTGATGACGGTGACGACCAGTTATTTGGTCATGCTGGTATAGATGTCCTTGAAGGTGGCAATAACAACGACACCCTTGAAGGTGGCGATGATGGCGATACCCTTTCTGGTGGTTCAGGAAACGATATCCTGCGAGGCCAAAACGAGGCCGACACTCTTAATGGTGATGCCGGTGATGATACTCTGGAAGGCGGGGATGGCATTGATGTTCTTAATGGTGGTAATGACTCTGATACCCTGATCGGTGGTAATGATAACGATACGCTTAATGGTGATGCCGGAGAGGATACGCTGGAAGGGGGGGCTGGCGATGACTCTCTTGATGGAGGAGCAGGAACTACTGACTGGGCTGATTATTCCAATTCAACCGGCAGTGTGAATGCTGATCTTAGTGATCTTGTTGGTACCAATGCAGAAGATGGTACAGGCACTAATGATACCCTGACAGGCATTGAAAATATTTTGGGTGGTTCAGCCGCTGATACTCTAACAGGCGATGGTAATGTCAACCATCTTGTGGGTAACGGTGATGCTGATGTTCTGTCTGGTGCAGCAGGTGCTGATACCCTGGAAGGTGGTGATGGGAATGATGTCTTAAAAGGCGGTATTGGCAATGACTCCCTGGATGGTGGTGAAGAAGTAGGGGATAACGATACTGTCGATTATGTTGGTGAGACGGGTGATGTCATTGTTAATCTTTCTCTTGCTCAACAAACAGCTACTGATGGTAATGGCGATACCGATACATTGTCTGGTATTGAAAGTGCGCGAACTGGTGATGGAAATGACACCTTAACCGGTGATGGTAGCGTCAATACCCTGGAAGGTAACGATGGAAATGATGTTATCAGTGGTGGTGATGGCAATGACTCCCTGAATGGTGGAAATGATACGGATACCCTTAATGGTGGTAAGGGGAATGATATTATCAATGGTGGTAATGGCCTTGATGATTTACTGGATATCAGTTCTGCGACTCATAGCATTAACCTGGACCTCAGTAACAATGAAGCTAGCCAGGATGGTTATAACACGTCTGATAGCAGCGGCAATATTACCGGTATTGAACATGTGACTGGTGGTGCTCTGGCTGATGTGATTACCGGAAATGCATTCAAGAATATCCTGACAGGTAATGGTGGCAGTGATCGTTTATCTGGCGGCCTGGGTAATGACACTCTGTATGGTAATGCGGGTGCAGATACCTTGGAAGGGGGGGCCAGTGATGATGTGCTTTACGGAGGTAGTAGCACCCTCGACTCCGGTGGCAGTGATGATATTGCCCAGTATTCAAATAGTGCTGCTGTAAAAGTTAATTTATCCGGATCAACAGTCACAACGACCACCGGTGAGAATCTTTCTGCCAATAGTGCAACAGGGGATGGTAATGACCAGCTGTATGGCATTGAACATGTCATTGGCAGCTTCTTCTCTGACACGATTATTGGTGATAACAACGTCAACCATCTTCAGGGCAACTTTGGTGATGATACCCTCAGGGGAAGTGGTGGTAATGATACTCTGGATGGGGAGGGCGGGAGCGATTGGGTTGATTACAGTGCTGCAGGTACTGGTGGTGTTACTGTTGACCTTGAAGCAGAGTCCGGCAGTGGTTCCAGTGAAGGTTCCGATTCACTTGTGTCTATCGAAAATATTTATGGCAGTGATTATGGCGATACTTTAACTGGCAGCACTACTGATAACTTTATCGATGCAGGCGATGGCAGTGACACCTTCTTTGCCACTGATGGAGAGGATACCCTGGATGGTGGAGAAGACACGGGTGGTGGGGATATTGACTCTAGTGAGCTATGATTCCGATCACTTCAATAATTCAGGCACAGGTATTACCGCTGTCACATTAAATGATGCAAGTGATGGCTCGGCCAGTCACGGTAGTGATACCGATACCCTCCGTAGATATAGAGAAGCGTAACCGGCACCAGTAATAATGACACTATAACAGGCGATAGTAGCGCCAATGTTCTCAATGGCCTGGCGTGGCGACGATACTCTGGCTGGTGGTCTCGGTGTAGATACATCTGGATGGTGGCGGTGGCGATACCGATGTTGCTAATTACAGCAACCATGGTAGGCCAGGAATTACAGTCGTTATGAATGGCAGCGGCAATGGTACCGTTAATGACGGCACTGAGCACGGATATCATCAAAAATATAGAAGGCCTTATTGCTACTGGTGGCGTGCAGATACTATTACGGGTGATGACGAGGATAACCATATTCAGGCACAGTGGTAATAATGACACCATTTACATTACAGCACAGGAACAGATACCCTGGATGGTGGGTCTGGTACGGAAGATATTGTTGATTACAGTGGCAACAACCAGTAGTGGCATCGTGGCGTAACACTGACAGGACTCTGGAAATGGCTCTGTTACTAGAAGGGCGGTGGTAATACTGATGTGGTGACTAACGGGTATCGAGAATGTCATACCGCGACTGATCAATCTGATACCTTAACTGGAAATGGATTCCAACAATGTTCTTGAATGGCCTTGGGAGAGGATGACCTCTTCTTCGGTAGTAGCTGGTAACGACACCATTGACGGAGGTACGGCTGCGGATACCGACACCATTAATTACAGCACGGTGACTGGTGGAGTCACAGTGACCTTGGCAGAGACGGGCAATGATGGCTCTGCAGCCAAAGACAGGTGGTACAGATACAATCTACGTGATGTAGAGAATGTTGTCGGAACTGATGGTGCTACAGGTCAAGACACCCTAATTGGTAATACCGGTGTTAACCATCTGCAGGGCGGAGGTGGAGACGATACTCTCAGGGGTGGAAATGGTGCTGACACACTGGATGGTGGTTCCGGTGATGAAACTAATGGTGATACTGTTGATTACAGCCAGGACAGTAATGGTGTTACGGTAGATCTGAGTTTTGACTATGGCATCGATGGAAATAGTGATACTGATACCCTGCTGTCTATCGAAAATATTAAAGGCAGTAATCAGGGTGATATATTGCTAGGTTCATCAGCGGGTAACGTTATAGAAGGGTTCGGCGGAGTTGATACCATATTCGGGGGAGCGGGCCAGGATACCCTCTATGGAGGCAATGATAATGACACCCTGAATGGTAACCAGGATAATGACTTCCTGGAGGGCAATGCGGGTGATGATTTTGTCCATGGTGGTTTTGGCAATGATACCCTGGATGGAGGAGCGAATACCGCAGCGGGAGATACCCTGGATATGGTTGGTAATGTCACCGGTCCAGGCGATACACCGGATGATATCGTGGTAGACCTTTCTTCAGCAGTTGATGGAAATGGCTATATTACTGTAAGTAAAAGTTATGGATCAGGGGCTAATACTGGTACAGATAAGGTCAAAGGCTTTGAAAATGTGACCACTGATCATGGTAACGACACGCTTACCGGTGATATTGGCAATAATGTGCTGAGTAGTGGCAGGGGAACCGATACTCTGAATGGGGGAGCTGGTGCTGATACCCTAAATGGCGGTGATGACGGTGATACGTTAAATGGGGGAACTGGAGCTGATACGCTCAATGGTGGCAATGGTGTTGATACCTTGAACGGGGGCTCTGATACTGCTGTTGATATTCTCAATGGTGATGCTGGTAATGATACTATTACTGGCTTTGCCAAGGACCAGCTTCTTGGTGGTGCCGGAGATGATATCCTTAATGTTAATCTGGCTGCATTGAATGACAGTTCGACCGTTATTGATGGTGGAAGCAATACAGCAACAGGGGATACTCTCAGGCTAGATGAAGGGGCTACCTTCAATCTCACCTCTTACAAAGATCTGATTGATAATGTGGAAAAGATTGATTTTACTGGCGGTAATGCCGATACCATCAGTATATCAATGGATGATGTGGGTAGTATCACTGGCAGTAATAGCCTGACAATTGATGTCGACAATTCAGGCAATGGTAATGATGATGTGACTGTTACTGACTTTGATAATGTTGTGAATAATGTCAATCAGGACGTTTATACGGACAGTAGCGGAAACACAATAACAGTTAACTTCCTTTAATCTGGAAGCTTGCTCTAAAAAAACCTCTGTAACGGACTACAGTCGGCACTATGCGCAAGTTTACCCTGAAAGAATGCTTTCTTTCTATTTGCCACCATCTTGGTGTGGATGTCGTTAGTGAGTATATAGAGCCACTGATTTCAGAATCCAATCTTGATGTTCGCCGTTTAAATCAGGCAGCTTCCCGTTGTGGGCTTATTTCTTTAAGGAGTCAGCGCAGACTTACTGATATTACTGAAGAAGATTTGCCTTGTATTGTCCAGCTTCGAAAAAAATACTTTTTAACCATTACAGCGATTAAATCTGGCCGCTTTCATGTCCTTTATGGCCCATCAGGTCAAGGGTTTTGGCTGGATATAGAAAAGGTGAAGCCTCTTTTTTCTGGTGTTATTTTCAGTTTTACCCAAAAAAAGCAGCAGGGCTCTGTGCCTTCTATTGCTCCATCATGGTTGCGTAAGCAGGTTTCAGAACTTTGGCCTCATTATGCTCAGGTCTTGCTTGCAACCATTATGGTCAACCTGTTAACGCTGTCATTGCCTCTGTTTACAAATATGGTTTTTGATAAGTTAATTCCTACTTATGCTACTGATACCTTGATGATTATCAGTTTGGGTATGGTGGGAATTGTTGTTTTTGACTTTGTTTTGCGGTGGCTGAGAAGTTACTTTGTTGATGATGCTTGCCGGATTATTGAAAAGCAGAGTGAACAACTGATCTTTTCCCGATTGATGGAGCTTAAGCATTCAGCACTTCCTGACTCGTCCGGCAAGATTGCTCATGCTGTTGAAGATTTTGCCCGGGTCAAGGAAGTGCTGTCGGGTACTGTTCTGCTTTCAGTGCTGGATATCCCGTTTTTTGCTGTCTTTACGCTGGTTATTTGGTTGATTGGCGGAAAGATGGCCTTAATTCCTTTGACTATTGCTTTGGTTCTTATTCCTGTCACCTGGTTTAGTTACCGATATAATCAACGCAACGTAAGCCGGACTACTCGCGCTAATAAAGCCAAAACCGCCTTTTTATTTGAAACTAGCTCAGAGCTTGATTCTTTAAAGTTGCTTGGTGTGAAGAAGAAAATGCAGGCCCGCTGGCGTAGCCTTGTAGCCGGGGCCTCAACGGCAACCCTTGGAAGTAAACAGTCGGGTGTTATATTAAATACGTTGGTTGTCAGTGCGACTCAACTGGTGGTGATTGCCAGTCTGGTGCTGGGTGCCTTTCTTATTCACAGTGGTGAGATCACTGCTGGAGGTTTGTTTGCCTGTGTCATTCTTGGTAACAGAGCCATAGCCCCTCTTATGCACCTTGCCATGACGGTTAATCGTCTGGCTTTCTCGGCAAAATCCCTTAAGCAGATTAATGAGTTGTTAAATAAGGAAGGAGAAAATGATTCGGCAGGCAGGCTTGATGTCCCTGCCATTCGGGGTGAAATTGAGTGTGATAAGGTTTCCTTCCGTTTTCATCCTGATGAACCTGAAGTACTGAAGGATATTAACTTACGGATTAAACCAGGGGAGAAGGTTGCAATTCTTGGTGCTTCCGGCTCAGGAAAAAGTACACTGATCAGGTTGATTCAGGGATTGTTGACGCCGACTAATGGCAATGTGTTGATTGATGGCCGGAATCTGGCTTACTTAAATCTTGATGACTACCGTAGTCATTGTGCTATTGCACCACAAAAACCTTCTGTTTTCTCTGGAACTTTACGAAGTAATTTGTTGCTTGGATTGGAATCAGCTTCTTCTGAGCAAATGGATCGAGTTTGTCATATTGCCAGTTTTGACCAGTTTATTGCCCAATGTTCCCACGGTTATAGTCATAAGGTACAGGAGCAGGGAAAGAACTTATCGGGTGGTCAACGCCAGGCTCTGTCTCTAGCCAGGGCATTACTGCGTGATGGACAAATACTATTGCTTGATGAGCCTACCAGTGCTTATGATAATTTTAATGAATCCCAGTTTTGCAAACGGTTACCATCAGTTTTAAGGCAGGATCAAACCCTTATTCTGGTAACCCATAGACATAATCTTTTGCAATTGGTTGATCGAATCATAATTATGGCTGATGGTAAAATTGTTGCTGATGGCGAACGTAATCAGGTTCTTGCTTCTCTTACTCAGCAACCTTCTGCGCAAACTGTATAGTCAGTTCAAACTCAATCGGGTGGTAAATGGATAATGTTGCTAGTCCATTGAAATGGTTTTATTGATGTAAAGTGCTTGATTACGCCAAACATTGATTTGAGCTTTACCTACAGGGGATTTTAATTCCTTCTTTTTAACACCGATATAAACTACTTGCTGGGCTTTATAACGACTAACTTTTTGGAAACGATGGGCTTTGATTAAGTGGTTATCAGTGGAATACAGTTTTAACTCAATACTGTCATTCGGAATGGTTCCGACTAAACGGGTCCAGAAGAATAACGTGTGATCTTCAGAATTTATAGTGCGATAAAATTTTCCTGTTTCCACGTCTTTGTAGTTTTTAGGGGCAGATCCTGAAAAACCGTAATCAAGAACATAACCTTGTCGGTAAGCAAGATTATTAATTGAGCTATCTGCCCATAGTGACTCAATGGTATTGCCGCAAATACCTGAAGCTTTCGAAGCCGTGAAAGGGTCTATATTGGTGCCTTTATATTTTACTCCGAAGTGCAGGTGAGGGAATTCAGTCAGGCCCGATAAACCAATTTGTCCGATGACGGTGCCTGTGGATACTTGGTCTCCTTTTTTTACTTTTACACTGCCTTTTTTCATATGGCCATAGATACTTCTCCAGCCGTTGTCGTGGTCAATTATCACGGCATTGCCCAGTCCTACAGGATTAAGTCGGGCCCTGTCACGTTTTTCCAAGTATCGATCAGTCATATTATTTCTAATCGCGTGGACTGTACCAGAAGCTGCAGCCAGAATATCTACGCCAGCTTGCATAGTAACCAGGCTTTTAATTCTGATATCTGTACCTGTATGGCCGTTATAAGTCATATTGCCACACCGGTAGTCATGTGCCTGATTATTTACTGAGGCATCAAAATAATTTTGGATGAAACAGTCTTTGTCATAACTACATTTTAATGGAAAGTTAAACTTGATTGGATAACTAGCTGAGTTTGCAGATATTGAACTATAAGGCAACAGAAAAAGTAATGGCAGAATAGGAGTCGTTACTTTCATCCTCTGCCTCTTAGATGGTTAACGGCTTTACCAATTGTTTGTATCATCTTCTCCAGACGGCTTTGTCTGATATCGTTGTTTCGACGCTCTTTTTCCAGTTTATCAGTACAATTGTGAATTTCCTGTGCGAGACTATCCAGGTCATCCGTCGTTATCGGTGATGGTTGCTGCCTTATTTCTTCTTTTAACTCAGTAATTATGTCTGCTGTATGGGTCTGTGTCTGGATTACGTGTTTTTGCTCATCCAGGAGAGAGGTGACAATTTGAATCAGCCTTTGCTTACTTTCCTGGATAGCACCCAAGGCTTCTACACAGCTATCAGTACTGGTTGAGAATAATAGCCTTAATTTTTCAGACTCTTTAAGATGTAACTCGGCATTTTTTGCAAGCATTTCAGTGTATTCCAATTGACGAACCTGGATATCCACTGTTTTTTCCATTTTTTCAGATAGCTGCTCAATAGCTGTCAGCATCTTTGCTTGCTTCTGGTTAATGGCCTCAAGATCTTGGTGGGAGGTTTCCAGTAACTCTTCATGATCGTGATGAGAAACATGGACAAGCTCTTCATGATCGTGGTGGGTGAGTTCCATTAACTCCTTATGATCTTGGTGGCTCTGATTGATCAGCTCAAGCTGGTCATTGTGAAAGGTTTGAATGAGCGTTTCATTACTGGTTCGAAACGTCTCCATAAACTCATCCCATTTCTCATCGTTTATACCACTACTCGCTGCAGGAGTTGATTCCAGAGCTTTAGCGACCAAACTTAGCTGGTCTATTAATTTGCTAAGACGAGGATCGGGTTGTGCTATGGCTGGCGCCATGAGGTTATCACTTGGTGCCATTAGGCTGTCGGTCTGAGACATTTCCATCAGGGAGCCTGGTTGGCTTGCAGCAGGCTGACTGCCAGGCTGATTTTCAACAGTATGCTGAGCTAACCAGTTTTCCATGGCGCCGGTAAAGTAACTGCTAGCCTTGTTCAGGTTAAGGGCTAAAATCCCAAGGACCAGCGATGAACTGAGACCCATCAGGGATGAACCAAATGCTGTTCCCATACCACCAAGAGGGCCTTCAAGACCTTTGATAAGGGTGACCAGTGTGTCCATTATATCGCCACCACCACCAAGGCCTGCGGCGAGGTCTGACAGTATGCCACCAATTGAACCGATAGTAATGGTCAGACCCAGGAAGGTACCTAACAGCCCAATAAATACCAACAGATCGGTAAAGTAACGAATAAAGGCGATTTTTTCATCGACACTGTCTTGAAGGGAATTAATTAGAGAGCGTGTTGCAGCAGCAGAAAGTTTGATCATCCCCAGTGACGTTATGTTATTTCTCAGCAGTACCAGCGTATTGCTCATCATGTGCATTTTTATTGAATCATCATCCCCATCATCAAACAGGAGTTCATCAAGGTCAGAAATAACCGTGACATCATCTTTAAGGTGAAGAACATAAAGAAATGTCAGGCCTGTACCAATAATAAACACAGCTAGAATGGAGCCATTTAAAGGTACATTTGACATAAATGCAGTTACAAAGAAATCCCGGGCCACATAGACCATTGTCGAAGCTGCTATAACGATGAACGTCATCTTCTTAATAAATCCCTTAATTACACCAGGATTAGCAATGTGCAGCTCTGACATATCTTTTGCCTCAGTGCATTGGTTTATTGGGGGTCAAGTTTATTAACAGTGCTTATAACGTCATTAAGGAAGAAATAAATATCAAACATGCTTTTGTAATAATCGTAATAAAATGAAGCACTTTGTATTCTGCTGATATGGTAGTCACCTTGAGCGGTAGTAATATCAAGAAGGCTTTTTTCACCCAGCTCGAATTCCTTATAGTAAAGCGCAACAATTTGCTCATTATTTTCCAAGGAAGCATCTATAACCTTTTTTTCATCTTGCAGCTTAAGCATTGCGTTATAAGCTTCCCTGACCTGTTGCTCGACTGTTAGCTTTGCTTCATCAACTTGATATTCAGCTCTCATAAAGCGAGCCTGTCTTTCGTCGACTTTATGACGGGCGATAGAGCCATCCCAGATATCGTAGGAGAACGTTACGGTTCCACTTTCAGTTGTTTGCCACACTTCAGCAGTGTCTTTTGACTTTTCACGACCAATTTCAAGGTCTAGCTTAACTTTTGGGTAGAGGTCTGAATGTGATTTTTTAAGGTCTTGTTCAGCAGCATTAGCTGTCGCTCTCTTGGCAAGAATTCCATAACTCTGTTCCAGAGCAAATTCCAATAATTGCTCAATAGAAAGATCCATGGTTAAAGAATCGAGCATTGGAACTTCCAGATCTTTTGGTTCTGCACCGACAATGACTTTAAAGGTCTGTTTGGCAAAACTTAAATCAGTTTTATAACCAATCAGTTCAAGCTCAGAGTTTTGTACCAAGCTGATAATACGTTGAACATCTGATTTTGCAGAAGCTCCTGCTTCTTCTCGTTTTTGCAGTATTTCCTGAAACTGTTTATAAAAAGCGATGTTATCTTCAACATGCTCAATAATTTGTTCGAGCTTTAGAATTTCAAGAAAAGCGCTGACCGTCAGCTGGGCTAGCTTTTCCTTACCTCCGCTCATCTGGTATTGACTGGCTTCCAGACTGTATGAACGGGAGCGAACCTGATTACTGATTCTACCAAAATCATAGAGTATCTGGCTGAGGGTTAGCGTTGATTTTGTTTTGTTATACCAGTCTCTGGCACTGGCTGGTTCACCGCTGCCTTTGGTTTTACGGGAGGTACCTTTATCTCAGGGCAATTGCATCAATCTGACGACCTGAGAGAGACTGCTCTGTAAATTACCAGAGTAGTCAATTTGCATGGAAGCCGTACAGTATCAACCTTTGTCGCAGTTTTTGGCTAAAGTACCTGATCCCCGTCGGCCAGGTATGTGTGACCATAACCTGCTTGATATTCTTATTATTGCCGTATGTGCTGTTATATGTGGAGCTGATGAGTGGCAAGACATTGAGGACTTTGGTCGCTGTAAAGAAGACTGGTTCAAAACATTTCTAGAGCTACCCGCCGGCATACCCTCTAAATACACCTTTCGCAGGGTCTTCTGCTTGCTTGACCCCGTAGCTTTTGAAACCTGTTTTACTGGCTGGATCAAGCAAACACTGACTGAAATATCAGGCAGCCAACACCTTGCGATTGATGGAAAGGTCATTAAGGGCTCCAGAGCAAAAGGCAAAAAACCAGTGCTTCTAGTCAGTGCCTGGAGTGTTAAGCTTGGCTTGGTGCTTGGGCAAGAGCGTGTCGACCAAAAGTCCAATGAAATTACAGCAATACCTAAACTGCTCAAAGCTCTGGAGCTGAAAGGCTGCCTTGTCACACTGGATGCTATGGGCTGCCAGAAGAAAGTAGCAAAGCAGTGCGTTGAACAGGGTGCAGATTACATTCTTGCAGTCAAAGGCAATCAGAAAAAGCTCTATAAAGGCATAGAGGCTTTGTTTACCGCAGCAGAACACCAGCCAGAGCTGCATGATTATATGCAGTCTCGTGAAAAAGGCCACGGTCGTGTAGAAACCCGCTGTTGTTGGGTGATAAGCGATCTTTCTAACTTGGAAACGGCAAAAGACTGGCCGGGACTAAAGCAAGTAGCTGTCGTACAAAGTGACAGGCAAATCAATGGTAAAGTAACTACTGCGCTGCGTTTTTATATCATGAGCCGTTCAATGGCAGCGAAGGATATGCTGGAAATCAGTCGAAACCACTGGTCTGTGGAGAATAATCTACACTGGGTGCTTGATGTTGCATTTTCAGAGGATGCTTGTCAGATCAAAACAGGCAATGGGGCAGAGAACTTCTCTATCCTGAGGCGGATAGCACTGAACGCTATCAAGGCCAACAAGGGCGATCGCAGTATCAAGAGCCACAGAAAACTAGCAGGTTGGGATCATAAACACCTAACAAAGTTACTTTGCTCTATCGTTTTGGATTGATGCAATTGCCCTGACCTTTATCTACCTTAAACTTAATGGCCGGCTGGTAAGCTCCCATACTTTGTTTCAATCGTGCGTCGTTTGAATCGACTGTTGCAATCAATGATTTTAAATTGGGGTTAAAATCAACAGCCAGATCAACGGCTTCCTTAAGAGATAAAGCTGCGCTGTTGGTGGCAACGAGTAAAGAGTATGTAGCCAGTATTGCTTTTGTCTTCATCCCTGAATCCTTGTGCTTTGTACTTATGAATACGTTTTAGAAGCTTTATCCAAAATTTTTAAGCTATTTGTCTGAAAATAGGGTAGTGCACTTCCCTGTGCATCGGCATGGTAATCAAGATCTGAAGCGTGCTTGTTATTTGTTTTTAATAGCAAAAGGTCAAGATCAAGGAGGCTGCGGCGATAAACATATAGAGTGTATTCGTTCTTTCTGTTTCTGCTCATTGTGAATGGCAGAATTATCTACTTTTGGATTAGGGCTCTATGGCAAAAGAACCAGAAAGTAATCCCTGGCCTGGCTTTGTTGATGCTTTGTCTACAACATTGCTGGTCTTTGTATTTTTGGTGGTTGTTCTGGTCCTGGTTGTAACCGTGTTGAGTATGAAGGTTGGTCAGGATGTTGCGGCTAAAGTGGTGGAGCAGGCAAAAAATGCCGCAGGGGCCTCTCAGGCAGAGCAAATGGGAGGAGCGACCAGCATAAAATCAGACAAGAATGATGAGATACTTTCTGCACCTGATGAGATTAACCTGAAAAAGCTGCTAACAACCAAAGGTGATCAGGTAATGAAAGTACGCTTTGAAGATTTAAGTTCTTTGATGAGTGCAGATGCAGGAGAGGAGTTGAAGACGTGGATAGAAGAGCATCTTGAAGAAGTAAAAAATAGGAAAGTTTATATTATTGGATTACTTCATAGCAGGGAGGTGGCAACTTCTACGTCCTATTATGTTTCATTTAACCGCGTTATGGCTACTCGAAAAATATTTATGGATTTTGGTATTCCATCTGAGCAGATAAAGGTGCGTGTGGATAACTCAGGCAGTGAAAACAGAAATGAAGTTGTTATTCAGCTGGGGGATTAAATAGCATGAATTTTTTAGCATATGCTAACCGAAGAATGCTGTTTAAATATTCCATTATTTTAGTGATAACACTGTTCATTAATGTCTTTATTTTATGGGCCTCCCTTACTGATATTGATATTGTTGTGAAAAGTGATGGCAGGGTTACGACCTTCACGAATAATAAAATTGTAGAGCATCTTGAAGGTGGTATTTTAACAGGTCTGCATGTCACTGAAGGTCAGCGTGTGGATAAAGGTGTTGCATTATTTACTGTCCAGAATCCTGCGTTGACAGAGAGTATCAGTGTAAAAAAACAGCGTTTAAATGCCCTTATAGCGAGAGGGCATAGGCTGTATGCTGAAATGAATGGTGTTGATCTGGCAACCAGTGTTGCAGGTATTGCCAAGACTAATAACTATTATTTTAATGAACTGGAATTGTATGAGAAAAGGCAGAAAACACTGGCCGAACAGCAGTCAATTGTAAGAACTCAAATTAACAGAGAGTCTGCCCGTCTATCAGAAATTAGTCAGGTTATCAAAGATCTAAATAATGAGAGGGCGGTTGCTAAAAAACAGCTTGATATTTTATCTCGTCTCTTAAAAGAAGGTGCTGGCTCTATTCAAAATCAATTGCAGAAGAAAATGGCTTTATTAAAGATTGAAACAAGAATCAATCAGTCAATTAAACAGCGGGTTGTTGTTGAGTCAGAGTTGGGCGAGCTTAAATTAAAGCAAGATAAGTTACTGACTGATTTTCGAGAGGAAGCACAGGATGACTACAACGCCGCAATGGTGGAAGTTGCCCAGGTTAAAGAGCAGATTATGGCCTCTCGAAAAAGAGAGTTTCGAAAAGAGGTAGAGTCACCGGTGACAGGCGTATTGCACAAACTCCATGTTAATACATTGGGTGAAGTGGTAGCGCCTGGAACAGTGCTTGCTGAAATTGTACCCGATGGTGTGCCTTTAATGGTTGAAGCCAGAGTTGCACCTTTTGATAGAGCCAAGGTATGGCCTGGGCAAAGGGTAAATGTTCGAGTATCTGCTTATGATTATTCCGTTTTTGGTGCTCTTTCAGGCACTGTAAAAGAGGTGAGCGCCGATACTTATCAGCATGAAGGCACATACCAAAACTATCCTGAATAGAAAGAGTACTCCCGCCGAACTAGGCGGGTGGTGAATTTCGTTCAGCTCGTTAGGGCTGATCTTGGTTTCTGATATATTCGGTTATAACTTCTAGTGGCGCACCTCCACAACTACCAGCAAAGTACGACCTTGACCACAAAACCGGCTTTCGATACGCACCTGCGATATCACAAAACTCCTGCCTTAACCGTCTGGATGAAACAGCTTTCAGGCTGTTTATCAGTTTCGCAATAGCTGGCGTGTTGGGCGAGAACTCAACTAAAAGATGAACGTGATCGGCTTCCCCATTGCAATCTGTTAACTCTGCTTCAAAGTTTCCGCATATCTCAGAAAATATTTCTCTCAATCTAGCTAGGTGCAACTCGCCAAGCACTTTCTTTCTGTACTTTGTCACAAAAACAATGTGGCAGTGCAAAGTATAAGCACTGTGTCGGCCTTTCTTTATTTCCTGCATACTAATACTTGATATTCCATTTTATACCCTGTAATTTAAGTACAAAAGACTAACACACTGATTACATAAATGAAGATTCTCAAAGCATATAAATTCAGACTGGAGGCGACACCAGAGCAGCATGTGAGACTCATGCAGCTTTGCGGCACAGCTCGCTTTGTCTGGAATAAAGCATTGAGCATCTGCAATGAAAAGTGGGAGTCTGGTGAAAAAATCCCGTCCTCATACACAATGGCTAAGTGGCTGCCAGTCTGGAAGAAAGACGAAGAAACCAGCTTTCTTGCTCAGGGTAATGCGGTTGCTTTGCAGCAAAAACTAATGGATTTGGGCGGTGCATGGAAAAAACACTTTGATGATCTGGCAAAGCTCAAAGCTGGAAAAATCAAAGAGGTTAAGTTTGAAAAGCCATGTTTCAAGCAGCGCAACAAAGATCACCATAATTCAATTCGCATCATGCAGTTTTCAAAGTACTGCAAGGTCGAAAATCGCAGAGTAAAACTGCCAAGCAAGTTAGGTTGGGTGAAATTCCGCAAGTCTCGCAACATAGAAGGCGAGATAAAGAATTGCACCATTACCCGTAAATCAGGCCATTGGTTTATCAGCTTTCAAACCGAGCAAGAATTACCCACTCCGGTTCACCCTTCTGAAAAAGCGGTTGGTCTGGATATGGGCGTTGCCAAGTTTGTCACGCTGTCCAGTGGTGAGCAGTACAAACCGCTTAATGCTTTCAGGAAACATGAGAAGCAGCTTGCCAGAGAACAAAGAAAACTCTCCCGCAAAGTAAAATTCTCTGAAAACTGGAAGAGGCAAAAGCAGCGTATTAGCCGCACTCACAGCAAAATAGCCAGTTGTCGGGCTGATTACCTTCACAAAACCTCAACCGAAATCAGCAAAAATCACGCAATGATAGTGATTGAGAATCTGAAGGTATCCAATATGTCGAAGTCTGCAAAAGGCACTGCTGAGAAACACGGTAAAAACGTGAAGGCTAAGTCTGGACTTAACAAATCCATTCTCGATCAGGGATGGTATGAGTTCAGGCGGCAGCTTGAGTATAAGCAGGGCTGGCTAAGTGGTGAAGTAGTTGCTGTTAATCCGGCATACACTAGCCAAACCTGTAGTGCTTGTGGTCATACTGACAAAGCAAGCAGAAAGACTCAGGCAAAATTCGAGTGTGTAGCTTGTGGTCATTCTGAGAATGCAGATATTCAGGCTGCAAAAAATATACTAGCGTTGGGACACAGCGTTTTAGCCTGTGGAGAGGGTTCGTTAGAACCTTTGAAGAAGCAGGAACTTCAGCGAAATCGTGAGAAAGTAGCTGCCTAGTAATAGGAATCCTCCAGCGAAATTAGCTGGAGGAGGATGTCAATATAGAGCTATCATTGAAACAGAGACGCCAGGGTTTGATGAAGATAATGTATTAATTCCTGGTATGACTGTTGATGTGAATATTCTTGCGGGTAAACGGACATTACTGGGCTATTTGTTGGGTCCGCTGAGGGAGTCATTCCGGTTTACTGCTACTGAAACATAGGTATTAAAAGAACTACTTTTTTTATTTGCTAGAAATGAAAGCTGTATTTTTTTATTTGCACCTGTGTAAACTGGTTTGAAGTGGCAGGTTTTTATTATCAAGGAGCCAGAATCATGGATGCAGAGAATCATAAGGTCTTGATTGTTGATGATGATCGAACAAATCTGAAAATTCTTACAAAAATTGTTCAGTCCCAAGGATATGAAACGGAGACCGCATCCGGAGGAAATGAAGCACTGAGTATTCTTGAAAGTTTGACACCTGATTTGATTCTACTTGATATTATGATGCCCGATGTAAATGGCATTGAGGTCTGCAAGCAGTTACAACAAGATGACCGATTATCAGAAATACCTGTGATTATGGTTACTGGTGATACTGACGTTGAAACTCTGAAAAAATCATTTGAAGCAGGGGCTACTGACTTTGTAAGTAAATATGTCAACAGGGTAGAATTTGCAGCCCGCATTAGAGCAGCTTTTCGTTTGCGTAATGAGATCAAGCGAAGAAAAGCCTGTGAGGAACAGCTTAAGCAATTGACGGGTAAGCAGTAACGAATAGTTAGCTACCTACCTTTCTGATCTATTAGTAATTAATGGTTTTTAGCCAAGGAAGTTTTGGTAAGCACTGTTTTCTGTTTCTTCCTGGTAGTAGTAGCCAATCTCTTCGAGAAAACCTTCAATATGCTCTTCATTTTCAGGTGGTATATCTAATCCTACAGCAACACGGCCATAGGCTGCTCCGTGATTGCGATAGTGAAACAGAGTGATATTAAAACGGTTTCCCAGCCTATTCAGAAAATTCAGCAGTGCTCCCGGTCTTTCAGGAAATTCAAAACGATAAATACGTTCATTGGCAACTGACGGTGTATGTCCACCGACCATATGGCGAACATGTAGCTTTGCCATTTCATTCTTGGTTAAATTTTCAACTGGGTAATCTTGTTTCTCCAGCTCTTTAATTAGGGTTTCAGTAGGAAGCTGATCAGGGTGAGTCTGTACGCCAACAAAAATTCGGGCATTTTCTGAATCATGATAACGGTAGTTGAATTCCGTGATGTTTCGACGACCGATAGCTTCACAGAATGTCTTAAAGCTACCAGGGCGTTCTGGAATCGTTACAGCAAGAATGGCTTCACGCTGTTCACCGATTTCCGCTCTTTCTGAAACATAACGCAGACGATCGAAATTGATATTAGCACCACTATCAATCGCAAGAAGGTGCTGCCCTTTCAGATTGTTTTTGGCAACATATTTTTTCAGGCCTGCAATGCTAAGTGCTCCTGCGGGTTCACAAACAGAACGGGTATCATCAAAGATATCCTTGATGGCTGCACAGATTTCATCTGAGTTAACAGTAATGACTTCATCAATATATTCTTGGCAAAGCTCAAAGGTTTCCGTCCCTATTTGGGCAACTGCTACGCCATCTGCAAATAGGCCAACATGAGGGAGAGAGGTAGGTTGGCCCTTTGCCAATGCCGCTTTAAGACATGCAGACTCTTCAAACTCTACTGCAATAATCTTGATATCAGGGCGTAAGTATTTGATATAAGTGCTAATGCCTGCAGCAAGGCCTCCACCACCAACAGGAATGAATAGGGTATCTAGAGGTTTTGTATGTTGACGCAGAATCTCCATGCCAATAGTACCTTGCCCAGCAATAGTGTCCGTATCATCGTAGGGATGAATATAGGTATAACCTTGTTGCTGAACCAGCTTTATTGAGTGGGCTAAGGCTTGATCAAAGGTATCACCATGCAATATGACTTTTGCTCCACGGGCACGAACAGCGCAAATTTTTATATCCGGTGTTGTGGTTGGCATGACAATAACAGCTTCAATTCCCAGTTTTTTTGCTGCCAGAGCGACACCTTGAGCATGATTCCCTGCGGAAGCGGCAATAACACCTTGCTTTTTCTCTTTATCACTTAACTGTGAAATCTTGTTATAGGCTCCCCGTATTTTAAATGAGAATACTGGCTGTAAATCTTCCCGTTTCAGAAAAACATGGTTTTCAAGACGTTCACTCAGGAATGGAGCCTGATGAATAGGGGTTTCAATAGCGACGTCATAGACACGTGCTTCAAGAATTTTTTTGATATAGCGGTGGGGCATTCTGTTATTGCTGCTTTTTTATACCTTTATTGGAGAGGTCATTCTAAATTAATTTGTAGTTACCTAAAAGCTGACGAGTACCGAGATAAACACGGTATAATCACTTTTTTTATGAGTCTGGATTTTAAGGTATGTCTATGACCCAGGATGAGCTGAAAAAAGCAACGGCAGAAGCTGCATTGCAATGGATCTTACCCCATCTGGAAGATGATATGGTAATTGGTATTGGCACTGGCTCAACGGCAAACTATTTTATCGACGCACTGGCTACCCATAAAGCAGCGTTTGATGGCTGTGTAGCAAGTTCTGAAGCCTCTGCCCAACGGCTTAAGTCTCACGGTATCCCTGTATATGATTTGAATTCTGTTACAAGTCTTCGCTTCTATATTGATGGAGCTGATGAGGCGAATGAACAGCTGCACTTGATTAAAGGGGGGGGGGCGGCTCTTACCAGAGAAAAAATTGTCGCAGCAGTTGCCCAGGAATTTATCTGTATTGCAGATGAAAGTAAGTCTGTTGGTGTACTGGGAGAATTCCCACTGCCTGTAGAAGTGATTCCTATGGCCAGGAGTCATGTGGCTCGAGAACTGGTCAAGTTGGGTGGAGACCCTGCTTACCGTGAAGGCGTGATGACTGATAATGGCAATGTCATTCTGGATGTCTGGAATCTCAAGATTGTTGATCCAGTAGCAATGGAAACCCAGATTAATCAGATTACTGGTGTCGTCACCAATGGTATTTTCGCCTTGAGGCCAGCTGATGTGATGTTACTGGGAACCATGGAAGGTGTGAAAACAATAAAAGAAAAGTGATCTTGATTTAATAATGTATATTAAGGGCTGGTTATATTCCGGCCCTCATCGTTATATGTTGTTTTTATAGGATGGCATCAACAAGAAAGTGAATGGATAATAGCAGGTTGCCAAACGCAAATAATAATAGGCTGATTTCTTTTCTGGTAAGTTTTTGATCCTGGTTCATATCCATGGCTACTTCTCCCTTGAATAATCCCTTAACATCGATCTTATATCCTTTGATATTAGAACTATAGAGAACTTTGAGCTGAGTTGCATTTAGACAATAGTCTGTCTAAGAGATGGTAGTGTACCTATGTCAATACTGTAGGGGGGCGCAAGGATATTATTGTTTGAAAAAATGATTCATTTCTTGGCAATGAAAAAAACTTTGATATTTCAAAACAAAATAAAATATTATTTTTAATTCCAAATTATAAAAATGCATAGGGATGAGCATTTCTATGAGAATGCCTTTTCAAACAGTACTAAAAGCCTGCCTGGCAGTTGTTTTGCTGACTACTGGTGCAATGACTCCTTCACTGGCTGCTGAGCAGGAGACTATTAAAATTGCGTTAGCAGGCCCAGTAACTGGTGCTGTTGCCCAGTATGGTGATATGCAATTTATTGGTGCCAAAATGGCTATTGAAGATCTCAATCGCAAAGGCGGTATCAATGGCAAGCAGCTGGAGGGAATTGTTTATGATGATGCTTGTGACCCCAAACAAGCTGTTGCGGTGGCTAATCAGATTATAAATGATGATATTCGATTTGTTGTGGGTCATCTATGTTCCTCATCGACTCAGCCTGCCTCTGATATTTATGAAGATGAAGGCATTCTGATGATTACCGCTGCTTCAACTCATCCGGAGATTACCGCAAGGGGCTATCAGCTGGTTTTTCGAACCATCGGCCTTGATAGTCTGCAAGGGCCTACAGCAGGACAGTACATTGTAGATACTATAAAACCCAAGCGTATGGCGGTCATTCATGACAAACAGCAGTATGGTGAAGGCATCGCCAGTGCTGTGAAAGAGACCGTTGAAAAGGGAGGAATCAAGGTCGTTGCTTTTGAAGGCGTTACATCCGGAGATAAAGACTTTTCCGCCTTGATTACCAAGCTAAAGAAAGAGGATGTCGACTTTATTTATTATGGTGGCTATCACCCGGAACTTGGATTGATATTGCGGCAGAGTGCAGAAAAGGGATTAAAGAGTGCTTTTATGGGGCCTGAGGGTGTTGGTAATAAAGATATCTCTGCTATTGCCGGTGAAGCATCAGAAGGCCTTTTGGTTACTTTGCCGAGAAGTTTTGACCAGGACCCAGCCAATGCTTCGCTGGTTAAAGCCTTTAAAGAGAAAGGTGAAGACCCTAGTGGGCCTTTTGTTTTTCCCGCTTATGCTGCTGTTCAAGTCATGGCTGAGGCCATGAAATTGTCTGGTAGCAACCAGCCAGAGAAAGTTGCTGCTGAATTACGTAAAAACAGTTTTACCACCCCAATGGGACCGCTGGCTTTTGACAGCAAGGGGGATCTTAAAGACTTTAGCTTTGTTGTATATAAGTGGCATGCAGATGCATCAAAAACAGCACTTACTCGTTAATTGATGATATTTCTGGTATCGCCTGGTGGAGTTCATTATGTCTGATGGATTTTTCTACCTGATCCAGCAGTTGCTAAATGGACTCACTGTTGGCAGTACTTATGCTTTGATCGCCATTGGTTATACGATGGTCTATGGCATCATCGGCATGATTAACTTTGCCCATGGCGAGATATATATGATTGGCAGCTATGTGACCTTTGTTGTTCTAGCTGCACTGGCTATGATTGGGGTTGATAGCATTGCCCTACTGCTCCCCCTGGCATTACTTATCAGTATTCTTGTGACATGCTCCTATGGCTACGCTGTTGAACGTATTGCTTATCGCCCGCTTCGAAATAGCAATCGACTGATTGCATTGATTTCAGCTATTGGTATGTCTATTTTTTTGCAAAATTATGTACGGTTATCCCAGGGAACCAGAGATCTTGCTATTCCCAGCTTAGTCAGCGGGGGCTGGGTCTTTGGAGATGAAAGTCAATTTCAGGCAACATTATCTTATATGCAGGTTGTCATCTTTGTGGTGACACTCTTTGCAATGGTTTGTCTTACGGTTTTTATTTCCAAATCAAAGACAGGCCAGGCCTGTCGAGCTTGTGCTGAAGATCTGGGTATGGCCCGATTATTGGGTATTAATATTCACACTGTAATATCCCTGACCTTTGTTATCGGAGCTGCTCTGGCAGCTGTTGCGGGTACACTGCTAGGTATGTATTACGGTGTGATAAACCCGTTTATAGGATTTATGGCTGGGCTCAAGGCATTTACTGCAGCTGTGCTGGGTGGCATTGGTAGTATTCCTGGAGCCATGCTTGGTGGTCTGTTATTGGGAATTACTGAGGCATTGACTGCTGGTTATTTTAGTAGCGAGTATAAGGATGTCGTCGCATTTACTTTGTTGATCCTGGTCCTTTTGCTAAAACCGTCCGGTATCTTGGGAAAGCCAGAGATTAATAAAGTATGAAGCAGCTGCGCTTTGTTCCCGCATTATTTTCTACCAGTTTATTATTACTGATGACCGGAACGATAATGGGGATTGACCTTGAATCAGAAGGTACCCGCCTTGTTGTAGAAAAAGCAGATCATTTTGTATTGCTTGCGATTGTAACTGGTGCTTTGCTGGTTTTTTTCTTTCAATTATTTCGTAATTTTCTTGTTGAATTCAAATGGCCAGTAGTCCCCCTTAACATAAATTATCAGGGGTCAATAGAATCACTATGGCAGAACCCTGTTATCAGGAAAGCCATCAGCTGCTGCTTTCTAGTGGCTCTTTTTCTTTGGCCTTTTTTTGTTTCACGCAGCTCTATTGATCTTGCAACGCTTGCGTTGATTTACGTTATGTTAGGTTTGGGACTTAATATTGTTGTTGGGCTTGCAGGTCTTCTTGATCTTGGTTATGTCGGTTTCTATGCGATTGGCGCCTATAGCTATGCACTATTGAATCAATATTTTGGTTTTGGTTTCTGGTCTTGCCTTGCTGTAGGTGGAGCAATTTCTGCATTTGCAGGTCTATTGTTAGGTTTTCCTGTTTTGCGCCTGCGTGGTGACTATCTGGCTATTGTGACTCTTGGTTTTGGCGAAATTATCAGAATTCTTTTAAACAACTGGACCGAGCTGACAGGAGGGCCTAATGGCATTAGTCAGATACCCAAGCCCACTTTTTTTGGGATTGAATTTTCCCGTCGTTCGGAGGAACCAGGATTCATACCTTTCCATGAGTTTGCTGGTATAGATTACAGTAGTAGCCATAAGATTGTTTTTTTGTATCTGTTGGCTTTAGCTTTGGTTCTTTTGTCCTACTTTATAATTAACCGCCTTTTAAAAATGCCTATTGGGCGTGCCTGGGAAGCGCTGCGTGAAGATGAAATAGCTTGCCGGTCACTGGGTTTAAACCCTACAGTCATTAAACTATCAGCATTCACTATTGGTGCATCTTTTGCTGGTTTTGCTGGGTCACTGGGTTTAAACCCTACAGGACATTTTTTGCTGCTCGTCAGGGGTTTATAAGTCCTGAGTCGTTCACTTTTATTGAGTCAGCCATTATTTTAGCTATTGTTATTTTAGGCGGTATGGGGTCACAACTTGGCGTTATTATTGCCGCAGTCATTATGACGGTCTTACCAGAAGTTGCTCGTGAATTTCAGGAATACCGTATGTTGTTTTTTGGCCTGATGATGGTGCTGATGATGATTTGGCGACCTGAAGGTCTAGTTCCGATGAGTCGTCCAAAAATTGAATTAAAACTGGAATCTAAATAATCAGTTATTGTGATAGGCAGCCTATATAAGGATGAACAGGTGACACAGCGATTACTGGAAGTAACTGACTTGAGTATGAAATTCGGTGGTTTGCTTGCAGTTGATGGTATGCATTTTCACCTTGGCTCTGGAGAAATTGTCTCAATAATAGGTCCCAATGGTGCTGGTAAAACAACCGTTTTTAACTGCCTTACCGGATTTTATAGGCCGGATAAAGGTGTGGTTCTTTTTAACAATACCGAAATCCAGCGAATGCCTTGTCACAAAATAGCGCGTATGGGGATGGTCAGGACTTTTCAAAATATTCGGTTATTCCAAAAGATGACTGTTTTGGAAATTCTATTAATAGCACAGCATAAATCACTGAATACAAATTTGCTTTCAGGTCTGTTTAAAACAGCAACATTTCGAAAAAGTGAAACCGACGCTTTAGATAAGGCAATGTTTTGGCTTGATCAAATAGGTATGGTAATGGAAGCCAACCGTGAGGCTGATCATTTATCTTACGGCCAACAGCGAAGACTGGAAATTGCTCGTTGTATGGTAACCACACCTAACTTGCTCTTGCTGGATGAGCCTGCAGCTGGACTAAATCCAAAGGAAACAGAATTACTTGATGAGTTGATCGAGAGTTTACGCAGTGTTCACGATGTGTCGGTACTACTTATTGAGCATGATATGAAACTGGTTATGAATATTTCAGACCGAATCTATGTGATGAACCAGGGATGCCCTTTAGCATGTGGAAAGCCTGATGAAATCCGATGCAACCCAGATGTTATAAAAGCTTACCTAGGAGAAAGCTAATGGGGGGCAGAGGGCAAGAAAATAACTTACCAGATTCTGTCACTTTATTGAGCATTAAAGATGTATCTGTTTTTTATGGAAAGGTACAGGCACTTGATTCTGTCAGTCTTGATATTGCCACTGGATCGATTACCACCTTAATAGGTGCTAATGGTGCAGGAAAGACATCGTTATTAATGTCTATATGCGGTGATCCAAGGGCAAAAAAAGGCTCTATCTGTTTTAATGGCAAAGCTATAACACGTCTGGATACGGCTTTAATAATGCGTGAAGGTATTGCAGTTGTTCCAGAAGGCAGGCGTATTTTTTCACGGTTAACGGTAGAAGAAAACCTGAATATGGGAGGTTTTTTTACAGGTTCAGACCAGTTTAGTAAAAATCTTGAATGGGTCATGGCGCTTTTTCCACGATTAAGAGAAAGGTTCAACCAGCGTGGGGGAACGTTATCTGGTGGTGAGCAACAGATGCTGGCTATTGCCCGAGCCTTGATGGGTAACCCAACCCTTTTACTGCTGGATGAGCCTTCTTTAGGGCTGGCACCGATGGTGATTCAGCAAATATTTGAGATTGTTAGCCAACTCCGTTCTCAGGGGGTAACAGTGTTTCTGGTTGAGCAGAATGCCAATCTTGCCCTGAAAATTACTGACCAGGGCTATGTACTTGAAAATGGTCGAATTATTCTTGGGGATACAGGCAGTGCACTGCTAGTCAATAAAGAGGTAAGGAGTGCCTATCTTGGGGAATAAGCTATATCAAATGTCTTTTCTAAAAAGCTGAAAGGTTGTTGTGACAACGTGCTTTTCAGACATATGTTTGTTTATTGGAAACCCATCAATAAAACCCTGTCTCATTTACTAATTCTGATGCTTGTTTATGTAGTTTAGCCAGGCTTTCTATTGGCGTTGAGTCCATTCGGAACCTGCCCAGTGAGCGGCTGATTTCACTATATGGTGCATTAGGGTTAACTGGAAATTCATGGGTGTGTTCTGTAATTAATGCCTGAGCTTTTATGGTTGTTAACCATTCAATAAATAATTTTGCCTGAATTTGGTTGGTACTTCCCTTTAGGACTGCAGCCCCGGCTAGCCCCATGTGTACACCATGACTTTTCTGGTTGGGCCAGTATAGGGATATATTTAGTGATGAATCATGATGTTTCATATTGGCAAAGTAATAATGGTTGGCAATAGTAATGTAACAGTCGCCCTGTGCTACGGCTTTAATGGCATTGCGATCGCTGTTAGTAAAAGGCTTGGCCAGGTTATTCTTCCAGCTTGTTAATATCTTTTTTGCTTTTTGATAACCATGGTGATGGATCAAACTGGCTATTAACGCGATGTTATAAGTTGATTTGCCTGTGCGCATACATAACTTACCCCGCCATTGCGGTGCAGCAATTCCAACATAACTGGACAGCATGGTTGGTTTTACTTTTTTTGTGTTATAAATCAACGTCCTTCCTCTAATGCTAAGGCCATACCATGTACCTCGGCGAGAGCGCAGGTGTAGGGGAACATTGTCTAAAAGCTGTGTTGATTCAACAGGGAGCAGTAGATCCTGACTATCAAGGTCACTTAAAATGGATGCACTTTTAGACAGGAAAATATCTGGATGGTCGCTTGCATTTGTGTTTGCCAATTGTGTTAAGAGTTCACTGGAACTACCGTAGGTTGTAGAGATTTTAACCTTGGTAAATGATTGATATTGTTTGATAATTGGTGCAAGAAACTCTGCCTTCCTGGTGGTGAAAATCCGTAGCTCTTTATCATTAGTCTTGGCTACGGCTGCAGGTGGTAGTACTTGTAAAAAAATAATCAAATAAAGCCAGGTTTTTATTTTACTCATTATTATACCTAACCAATTGTTGAATCTTAATGGCCTATCGGCTCTAAACCTTTTTCTTAAAGATACGATTGAATAAAGGATACCCCATTTTTTTTGCGAAGGGTGATACATGGGTAATGAGGCTGCTGCAGGGATGAAAACCAGAAAAAAAGGGCTGGCAACCACTTTATTCATATGGTTTATGATTCTGGCATTAGGTCCGTTGGTTGCTATCGGTCTTGTTGAATACCGGGAGGGCAAGCGAAGTATTATTGATGACCGTTATCAACAGCTCTCAAGTATCAATGTATTGCTTAGCCAACAGCTTAATGATTTTTTTGATTCGATTGTCACGAATTTATTTGTTAGGGTTTGGACTGCTCAGGAGCTTCTTGATGAGTTAGTGGTCAGTTATGATAAGCAAAGTGTTTCGAATAAGCTTTTTATCGGAAGCCCTGACTACAAAAAAATTGTGGATAAGCATTCTGCTGAATTTACAGACTTTATTCAGCTTTATGCATATTCTGATGTAATGATTGGAGATGCTAGGGGAAATATTCTTTATACTGCTACCAAACAAGATGACCTTGGGGAAAATTTATTCGATGGTAGCCTGGCTAGAACATATCTTGCAAAATCTGTAAAAGAAGGCCTATTGGATCATAAACCTCGTTATACACCTCTGGAGTACTACCCACTTGGTGAAGGCCAGCTTGTCAGTTTTTTTATTATGCCGCTGATTAATGAAAGAGAGGTAGTAACCGGTTTTATCGCGGTAAAAATATTTGCCAGCCATATACAGGAACTGTTTTCCAGACAAAGTGATAATCTTGGTAAAGACGTTAACTCCTATCTTGTGGGTGTTGATGGCCACATAGCTTTTGGCACAGCCTATTCTCCTGATTTGAAGCTAAAACTCGAAAATAATCATCCACTACTGACGTTGTGGCTGTCCCATTTTGATTCCAAGACCGGCAGGTATCAAGAAGACTCAGATCATTTAAAAGACCATGATACTCATTCGGATGATAAAGAGATGGGCTCACATGATCATCACGACCATGATCATGAACACGATACAACTACTGATAATCTCAAAGATCAAACCAATCTAATTAAAAGTGATGCTCATATCAGGAGTTATCAGAACCTAAAAAATGAAAATGTATTGGGGATTTATTTTCCGGTTAATGTGGGCGGCACTCCGATGGCACTAATTTCTGAAGTGTCCCATCAGGAGGCTTTTACTTCTATCTATGAATTCCGCAATCGCTTACTTTGGGTATCAAGTGTTATTTTTGTCATTGTATTTATTCTGGCCATTTTTATTACCCGTAGCATCGTTAAACCGATTCTTAGAATCACTTCATGGGTTAAACGGGTCGCTTCAGGTGATTATGTACAAGGCACTATTCTGAGTGGTAATACTGAAATTAGTGAGTTAAGTCGTAGTTTCACTGATATGACCGAAAAACTGCGAACCATCAGTAATGAAAATGAAGAACGAAGTTGGATGCAGGATGGTTTGGCAGGTCTTAATGACAGCCTTCGTGGAGATCTTTCCATGGAAGACCTCTGTCGGAATGTGGTCACTTTTTTATGTCGTTACCTGGGATTTCAAACAGGGGCAATGTATGTATTGCTGGAAGACCAGGCTTTGCATCTAATGGGTACCTATGCCTGGCGGATGCGAAAACAGCATGCCAATAAGTTCTTATTAGGTGATGGTCTGGTAGGCCAGGCTGCTCTGGAAAAGCAAAGTATTGAAATTGTTGATATTCCCCCTGACTATTTAGTCATTGAATCAGGGCTAGGCAGAGCCAAACCATGTAGTATTTTAATTGTACCTCTGGTTTATGAGAATGAGCTGAAAGGTGTTCTGGAATTTGCTTTGGTCAGGTCGGTCACAGATGAGCAGAAGCGTTTTTTAGAGCACTCCATCGAAAATACGGCTATTGCCATTAACTCTGCCCAATATCGAAGCAGAGTAAGCCAACTGCTCGATAAAACGACTAAGCAGTCAGAAGCGATGAAAGAACAGCAGGAGGAATTAAAAGCTGTTAATGAAGAGCTCGAAAAAAGGGCGGCAATTCTTGAAGAGTCAGAAGAAGAACTTAAGGCACAAAGTGAAGAATTAAAAAAGTCGAATGCTGAGTTGGAGGAGAAAGGTGAACAATTACTTCAACAGAAAGAACAAATAGAACAAAAAAATCGCGATATAGAACTTTCTAAAAAAGCTATTGAAGATAAAGCTAAAGAGCTGGAACAAAGTAGTAAATATAAATCTGAATTTTTAGCTAATATGTCTCATGAATTAAGAACACCGCTTAATTCTCTATTACTTCTTTCCCAAATGCTGGCTGATAATGATGAAGGTAATTTAACTGAAGATCAGGTTGAGTCTGCACAAGTAATATTTAATGGAGGTAATGAACTACTGGAATTAATCAATGACATTCTGGATTTGTCAAAAGTAGAAGCTGGAAAAATGACAATCAATCTGGAGGATGTTGACCTCCAGGAATTGGGGAGTGGTATCAGTACATTGTTTAAGCCTCTTGCAGAGAATAAAGGGCTTGATTTTGCTGTCACTATAAAGCCCGGTACCAGCAAAATGATTCTGTCTGACAGCCAGAGGTTGATGCAAATTGTTAAGAACTTCCTGTCCAATGCCTTTAAGTTTACAGAATCGGGTGGGGTTTATGTTGATATCTTCCCAGTGAGCCGCCAGGGACGTTACGCAGAAGATAGTTTTGTCTGCTTTGCTGTTAGAGATACAGGTATTGGTATTCCAGCAGATAAACAAGACGCGATTTTTGATGCCTTCAGGCAGGCCGATGGTTCTACTAGTAGAAAATATGGTGGCACAGGATTGGGCCTGGCTATATCCAGAGAACTATCAGCAATGTTAGGTGGTTTTATTGAGCTGAGTAGTAAAGAGGGTGAAGGAACCACTTTTTCAGTATTTCTGCCAGATAATCCTGTGGTATCAATTTCTCAGGATAAAGTATATGCCGATCGTCATCACTCGGATATTGTGGATGGGGAAATACCAACGAATTCGGGTAACAGTGAAACGACATCGTCGGCTGTGAGCTCGGAACAAAGCGCGGCTGCATCAGGTAGTCTGGAAATACCAGAAGTCAATCCTGACCAGGCCAGTTTACTTTTGATCGAGGATGATCCCAATTTTACCGAGACCCTTGGCCGTATTGCGGAAAAGCACAACTTTCAATACTTTCATATCGATACCGGCAGAGGAGGGTTGAAGTTAGCCTCAGCCATTCAGCCTGATGCCATTATTCTTGATCTTGGGCTGCCTGATATGGATGGGCAAGAGGTGTTAGCTCAACTTAAGTCAGATGAATCAACCAGAGATATCCCTGTCCATATCATTTCCGGCCGTGATCCAGGGTTAATTAATAATGAAGGGGCTGTGGGGTATCTATTAAAGCCTGTTTCAATGGCTGATCTTGACCGTGTTTTTGTTACCCTGGAGGATGCAATTCAAAGCGATATAACCCGGGTTCTGGTTCTGGATAGTGATGAGCAGGCGCGGCAGCATATCGGTGAAATTTTAACAAAAAAAGGCATTGAAATCGGTCAATCAGCCAATGCTCAGGATGCTGAATTAAAACTGAGAGAGAAATATTGGCAGTGCCTTGTTATGGATTGTGAGCTTGCTGATAGCAGCGGTGTAGAGTTTCTGGAAAAAATTCAGAAAGTATTAGGCGAAAAAATGCCTTTTGTCATCATACACACGGCAAGAAATTTATCTGAAGAGGAACATACCGAATTGCAAAAGTACACCAATACCATGGTGATGAAGGGGGATATGGCATCAAACCGTGTATTGGATGAAGTCAGCCTGTTTTTACATTCAGTTGAAAGACCTGCAGAGGTGAAGGAAGCCAGTAATGAGACTGTATTATCCGTCGAAAAAAACCTGGAAGGCCATAAAATTCTTCTGGTTGATGATGACCTTCGCAACACATTTGCTTTGTCGGAAGCCCTGCAGGGCATGGGTATGGAAGTCATCATGGCTGACAATGGCAAGGTAGCGCTTGATAAACTTGATGATGAGGGTGATATCGAGCTGGTGCTTATGGATATTATGATGCCTATTATGGATGGCTATGAAACCACTCGGGAAATAAGAAAAAATAATGCGTATAAAAGTTTGCCGGTTATTGCTCTGACAGCAAAAGCAATGGCTGATGATAGAGCAAAATGTATTGATGCTGGGGCCAATGATTATATGACCAAACCTGTTGATATGGATAAACTGGTTGCCATGCTAAAGGTTTGGCTATCCAAATGAATGGAGAGTCCACAGACGCCTTGGAGCTGTCTCTTCTTCTGGAGGCTGTGGAGAAATGTTATGGCTATGACTTTCGCAATTATGCCAAGGCTTCCCTGTTAAGAAGGGTTCGTAAGTATCTTGAGCAGAGTGGCAGCCAGCATATCAGTGAGTTGATTCCCATTCTTATACATGACCATAGAGCTTTTTTACGGTTTGTGAAGCAAATGTCTGTTCCGGTGACAGAGATGTTTCGCGACCCGGATTTTTTTCAAATACTACACACGGATGTCATACCTTTACTTCGAACCTACCCTTTTATCAAAATTTGGCATGCAGGTTGTGCCACAGGCCAGGAGGTTTACTCCATGGCCATCCTGTTGGAAGAAGAAGGTCTGCTGGAACGTTGTCAGATTTATGCTACAGATTTTAATGACCAAGCTTTGGATATTGCCAGAAAAGGTATTTATTCATCAAAATGTCTGGAGCTTTATGAGACTAACTATGAACAATCAGGCGGTAGTGGGAAATTATCAGACTATATCCATCAAATGTATGATTCTTTCAAATTCAGTGATCATCTATCGGAAAAGGTAACCTTTGCGAACCATAACCTGGTTACAGATGGTGTGTTTGGTGAGATGAATCTGGTTTTATGCCGTAATGTCTTGATCTATTTTAACCAGGAGTTGCAAGAGCGCGTTCTCGGTCTTTTAGTGGATAGTCTTTGTCCATTTGGTGTTTTGTGTATTGGCAAACGTGAGAACCTTCGGTTTAGTCCGGTTGCCGAACATCTTGATATTATCGATCTGCGCCAGAGAATATACAGGAAAAAAGATTGACGAAGGACAGCCAGAAAGAATGCCGAAAATTTGAAGCCGTTGTTATTGGGGCATCTGCCGGTGGGCTGAGTGCTATTGGCCAAATTCTTTCGGGGCTCGATCAAGCTTTCCCTTTCCCCGTTTTAGTGACCAAGCATATTGGTTCTGATGGCCAAAGTGGTACTGCTGAAGTGCTGGCCAAAGAAACGCCTTTAGCTGTGAAAGAGGCAATGGATAAGCATGTCATTGTTGCAGGCCAAGTCTATTTGGCTCCGTCCAATTACCACATGCTGGTAGAAGACAAAGAGCTTATCTGTCTAAATTCTGATGAGCGGGTCTGTCATGTGCGACCGGCTGTGGATGTACTCTTTCAATCAGCGGCCGATGTTTATAAGGACAGGCTTATTGCAGTGATTTTGACAGGTGCAAATAATGATGGTGCTGAGGGGGTGAAGGCGGTCAAGAAGAAAGGAGGTTTAACCATTGTGCAGAGCCTGGAGTCAGCTGAAGTGATGGTTATGCCAAAAGCCGCTATTGCTACCAATTGTATTGACTATGTTTTGCCCCTGGATGAAATCAGTATTTTTTTGAATAGTATAGGGAATGTTGGTCATTAGCCTGTTAATAATCTGTTTCTGGTGATAACAAGAGGCTGTCATGGACGATTGCAGCAATCTGAAAATTCTAATAGTGGATGACAGACCAGAAAATTTGCTGGCGATGGAAAAGCTGCTCAGGCCATTAGGAGCAGAACTTCATAAGGCAAACTCTGGTGAGGAGGCTCTTTCTGAAGTGTTACGTCACCGCTATGCTGTTATTTTACTCGATGTACAGATGCCTGGAATGGATGGCTTTGAAACAGCAACGTTGATGCATAGCAATAAGCAAACAGCCAGTATCCCTATTATTTTTGTAACAGCTATTAATAAAGACCAAAGTTATATTAGTAAAGGTTATAAAGCTGGTGCTGTTGATTACCTTCCCAAACCCATTAATCCCGATATTCTGTTGGGTAAAGTGAAAGTTTTTCTGCAGCTGGAAAAACAGAGGCAAGAGCTGGAAGAGGTTTCAAAAGAGCTACGCTGGATTAGTACAAAAAATCAGCTGCTTTTGAACTGTGCTGGTGAAGGTATTGTCGGGCTTGACCCATTAGGCAATATAACATTTATCAATCCGGCAGCTTGCAGTATCTTGGAGGGCAAAGAAGAAGAGTTGTCAGGTACACACATTAGTCGTTTTCTTTTTGAAAGTGGAGATAAATCAGCAGAAGAACTCTGGGAAACGTCAGACATGCGTGACCAGTGTCTTAACCAAGGGCAAAGCATTCAACAGTCTGATCAAATCTGGCGAATGTCGGGTGATCATTTTCCTGCAGAATACAATCTTGCTGCTTTGGTCAATGACAAAAAGCAGGTCAAGGGTGCAGTGCTGATTTTTAAAGACATAACTGAGCGGAAAAAACTGGAAGATAAGCTCCTGAAAATGGCTAAGTATGACAGCCTGACAGGATTGGCAAACCGTACTTTATTTCGGGAGTTTCTTGGTGCATCAATGGCCCGCAGTGACAGAAGAAAAAAGAGTACGGCTGTTATGTTTCTTGATCTTGACCATTTCAAGGAAATTAATGATACCCTTGGGCATGATGCTGGAGACGACCTGTTAATCAGTGTCTCTCAGCGTTTATTAAGCTGTATCCGAGAGGGCGATATGGTGGCTCGGCTAGGGGGAGATGAGTTTGCCATTATTTTGGATGATGTAGGTAATCCTGATGATGCCAGGATTGTTGCCGAAAAAATACTGGAAGAAATGAAAGAGCCCCATGACTTTGGCGGTGATCAGAGAACAGTGGGAACGAGTTTGGGGATAGCAACCTATCCAGATGCAGGAAAAACCCCAGAAGAGTTGATAAAGGCAGCTGACCAGGCGATGTATGTGGTCAAAAAATCAGGCCGAAATGGCTACCGTTTTTATTCCGATATTGCAAAACCAGGAAGCAGTCCCAAATTTGCCCAGGTTACCCCTGTTGATACGGTTAAACCAAATCCAGGATTACGGGCTCCTGCGACACCTGGTGATGATACTAATTCTGACAAGTAAGCAAAAATACACTTATAAGCCTTACTTATGCTCCAAATCATGGTCTTTTATAGTAGTAAGCTTTGTGATTGAGCTACTTATTGCTGCTATTTGAAATTCATCGCAAAATCATCCGACTTATTTGACCCCCCAATTTTGCGGTGCTGCCATGGATACCCCTGCTGCCTCACCGGGCTTACGTCAGCGTAAATGTGCTGACCTGCTTTTAGATATTGCAGTCCTTCTTATGTCTTCTGGTGCTCATACGGAAAGAGTTCATCGAAACCTGAACCGAATTACCAATGCTCTGGGTTACGAGCAGGAGATACTGTTCTCTCTCTCAGGTATAACACTTACATTATCTGATCCCAAAGATACTGGGGCTCAGTACACAGCTTTTCGGCGAATTAAAAACTATGGTGTTCATTTGGGGATCGTTTCCGGCGTAAGCCGGATGAGCTGGAAACTGTGTAAGGAAGGAATGACGATTGCTGAAATCCGGGCTGAAGTAGAAAGGCTAAAAAGCCTGGCTCACTATCCGAAGCCTGTTGTTGTTACTATGATTGCTTTGGCGGGTATGGCTTTTTGCCGTCTGGCAGGAGGTGAATTATTAGCGATTTTACTGGCAGGAGCAGCAACAGCCAGTGGTTTTTTGGTGCGAAATAAGCTGCTTTCATCAGGATATAATTTGCCCTTAAGTGTTTGTGCAGCAGCACTGGTTGCAAGTGGTGTCAGTGGGCTAGGCATTGTTCTTCAATTGGGGGTGAGTCCTGAAATAGCTGTTGCTACGTCTGTATTGTTTTTAATTCCCGGTGTACCAATGATCAATGCCGTCATTGATTTATTACAAGGCCATACGGTAACCGGGCAGGGGCGGGCCATGCAGGGCACAGTCATTGCGTTTGCGATTGCTTTGGGTATTGTTTTGAGCTCAGCACTGTTAGGAATAGGAAAAATATGATGGACTCAATTTTTCTATTGCTAGTTACCAAATGTGCCTGGGCTTCACTTGCTGCACTTGGCTTTGCTGTTTTATTTACTGTTCCCAAAAGAGCATTGTGGGCCGTGGTTTTTCTGGCAGCAGTGGCTTATGGATTGAGGGAGATCTCTTTAATCAATGGACTTGACCTAGTGGTGGGTTCACTGGCGGCGTCTTGTTTTATTGGCTTGATAGGCATTCAATTGGCTCATTGGGTACATACCCCAACTACTGTTTTTGTTATTCCAGCGGTCATACCCATGGTGCCAGGTGTCTTTGCCTATCGAACTATGATGGGACTGCTGGAAATCAGCCGTTCTGCAGGAGCTTCTAGTGAGGTTTTACTGCAAACTGCCAGTAATGGCTTGAATACAGTATTCATTTTATTGGCGCTTGCTGTAGGTGTTTCGCTGCCTTCTTTACTGTTTAAAAATCGAAGCGTAAAAGAAATCCGTTTTTTGCGCTGGATAAGGGGTAAGGCTTAGTTATAGTGCATCAATTATCTTTAATTTTGGAATAATTGATGCACTAACTGAACTGGATAAAAGCTGATATAGCACCAAAAGTCTTATACCAAAAGAACCCAGGGTGCTTTCAGTTAAATTTCAAAGGCTGTTTCCAGCTTTTTTTCTGCAAAAACTTTTTTTAGCTTGGCAAATCGAGGTAACCCATTCAGGTAAGGTGGGTACTCCTCTCCTTCAATCAGGGGTTCAAGGTAATCCCTGCAAGTGCGAGTAATATTAAAACCATCAGATGAGATAAAGGTCGAGGGGAGTTTGCGCTCAAGGTTCGCTACTTCACTCAGGGCTACGTTGCCAATTGACCAACGATAAGGAGCATCAGATTCTCTGATGATAGAGGCCATGGCTGCATTGTGGCCTGTTACAGCCATTTCAACGGCCGCTTTCCCCACCGCATAGGCTTGTTCTACATCGACTCTGGATGCGATATGCCTGGCAGAACGCTGCAGGTAATCTGCTACAGCATAATGATATTTATAGCCAAGTTCTTTTTTTATCAGGGTACACAGGGCAGGAGCGACCCCACCAAGTTGTTGATGTCCAAACGAGTCGACAACGGTTGTTGAGGCAGATACAAAACTGCCATCACCATATTTAGCTCCTTCAGAGGCGACAATAACGCAATAGCCTTTACTGGCGATAGTTTCCTTAACTTTCTCTAGAAATTTAGTCTTGTTTAATGGCATTTCCGGAAAAATGATGATGTGTGGAGGATCATCAGACTGTCTCGCTGCGAGCCCTGTTGCTGCGGCTAACCAGCCAGCATGTCTTCCCATCACTTCCATCACAAACACTTTGGTAGAGGTGTCACACATGGAAGCAATATCATGGCTGGCCTCTTTGGTTGATACCGCCAGGTATTTTGCTGCTGATCCAAAGCCAGGGCAGTTATCTGTTGCTACCAGGTCATTATCAATGGTTTTGGGAATACCGATACAGGTTATTGGGTAGCCCAGTTTTTCACTAAGTTGTGACACTTTTAGTGCCGTATCCATTGAGTCATTGCCGCCATTATAGAAAAAATAACCTATATCGTAGGCCTTAAACACCTCAATTAAACGAAGGTATTCACTCTGATCCTCTTCGAATGGCTTCAGCTTATAGCGGCAAGAGCCAAAAGCACCACCTGGGGTTCTGAACAAGGCTCCGATGGTTTCATCAGATTCATGGCTGGTATCAATAAGCTCCCCCCGCAGGGCACCCAGTATGCCGTTATGAGCGGCATATACTTTGTTGATTTGGTCACTGTAGCGCCTTGCTGTTTCTATTACAGCACAAGCGCTGGCGTTAATGACTGCTGTGACTCCACCGGACTGGGCATAGAGTGCGTGCTTTTTTGCCATGCAACAACTCCTCTGGGTAATCTCTTCTTCTTATAAACACCAGCATGATTTGTATTGTTTTTTCTGTCAAAGTTAGTTTATCAGTAAGTTAGGAGATTCTAGGGGTGAGATATCTCTGGAAGAAAAGTGCCTACGCCATCTATTTTTAATGTTTGTCCGGATTGTTACTGAATGTCGCCGGATAAAGTATCGCAACACTGGAGCCAGTTAATGCACGTACACATTCTGGGAATATGTGGGACATTTATGGGCAGCCTGGCAATTTTAGCCAGAGAGCTTGGTATAAAAGTGTCGGGGTCCGATCAGCATGTTTATCCACCGATGAGTACCCAGCTTGAAAGTTTTGATATTGAATTGATGCAGGGTTACAAGCCCGAGCATCTAAAACCAGAGCCTGACCTGGTAGTGATTGGTAATGCCCTGAGCCGTGGTAATCCTGCTGTGGAGTATATTCTCGACAAGGGGTTACCTTATACATCCGGTCCTGAGTTTTTTGCCAGTCATATTCTTACAGATAAATGGGTATTGGCTGTATCAGGTACACATGGCAAGACGACAACCAGCAGTATGCTGGCATGGGTGCTTGAATATGCAGGCATGTCTCCGGGTTTTTTGATTGGGGGGGTACCTGGCAACTTTGGGCTATCTGCCAGAGGAGGGGGTACGCCTTTTTTTGTCGTCGAAGCGGATGAGTATGATACGGCCTTTTTTGATAAACGTTCCAAGTTTGTCCATTATCGTCCCAGAACTCTGGTGATAAACAATCTTGAGTTTGATCATGCTGATATTTTTGATGACCTTGCGGCTATTCAAAAACAGTTTCACCACCTGGTAAGAACGGTACCTGGATCTGGCCGGATTTTAGTCCCTGATAATGACAAAGCCGTTGATGATGTTTTGGCAATGGGGTGCTGGTCTGAAGTTGAAAAACTTGGCAAGCAGTGGTCGGTGGATCAAGTTAGCCAGGATGGGTCTGAATTCCGGGTATTAAATAATGACAAGATCTGTGGTCAGGTGAGTTGGTCACAAACAGGCAAGCATAATATTGCCAATGCTCTAGCCGTTATTGCGGCAGCAAAACATGTCGGTGTAATACCCGAGATTGCCTGCAAGGCACTCTGTGAGTTTCAGGGCGTGAAACGCCGCATGGAGCTGGTGGCGGATGTTGAAGGGGTTAAAATATATGATGATTTTGCTCACCACCCAACAGCTATTGCAACGACTCTTGAAGGTCTTAGAGCTCAGGTTGGAGATAGTCCTGTCAGGGTGATTGTTGAGCCTCGCTCAAATACCATGAAAATGGGGATCCACAGGAAAACACTGGTGGATGCTACCCTGGCAGCTAGTGAAGTTATATGGTTCAAGCCTGATGGTTTAAAGTGGCCTCTTGAGGATGTGATAAAATCCAGCCATGTCCCAGCCAAACTGATGGATTCAACCGAAGCCATTGTTAGTTATCTCAAAGAAACGGCCAAACCGGGAGAGCATCTGCTAATTATGAGTAATGGTGGCTTTGAGGGTATACATCAGAGAATTGTTAAAGCGTTAAAGGAGCGATAGTGTCAGATCCCATTACCCTGGCTATGACAGGTGCCTCTGGTGCCCAGTATGGTATCCGGTTGCTGGAATGCTTGGTAGCCTCAGGGAAGACCGTTTTTTTTATGGTTTCCCGTGCTGCCCAGGTTGTACTGGAAACTGAGACGCCTTTGACTCTGGCAGGTAACACTGAATCCATCCAGCTGACGCTTGAAGAATATACCAAGGCGAAACCTGGGCAAATAAAGGTCTTTGCCCAGGAAGACTGGATGGCGCCGGTCGCTTCTGGAAGCGGAGCCCCCAGTAGTATGGTTATTTGCCCATGCAGTGCTGGCACTTTATCTGCGATTACTTATGGTGCCAGTAATAATCTGATAGAACGTGCAGCTGATGTTGCCCTGAAGGAAAGGCGCCAACTTATCCTCGTGCCAAGAGAATCTCCTCTATCAGAAATCCACTTGGATAATATGTTGAAGCTAACGAGAATGGGAGCCGTTATTCTTCCTGCATCACCGGGTTTTTATAATCGTCCTGAATCTATTAATGACCTGATTGACTTTGTAGTGGCCCGGATTCTGGGGCAACTGGGTATTCAACAGACTTTAATGCCCAGCTGGGGGGCGGATCGTCTTTGAAGACTTGATTGTAGATATTGGTATTGGTTGTTGTTTTTCAGTGGGCAGGTTATGCATCCAAAGAGCCAGGGCATCCAGATATACTCTTAAACTGGTGTTTGATGCTGCTTGTTTGGCGCTTAGGCTCAGAGTGAAGTGCTCAGGAATAACCTGTTTGACGACTTCAAATTGATAGTTGGCATGAGGCTGGTCCGATATAACCAGAGCGGAACCAGGTTTAACTTTATTGGATGGCTGTAACCATTGGTTTAGTGTGTCTTTAGTGTTGGCTCTTTGCCACTCGTTGTTATTGAGTAGCCTTCTTGGAGTATCAATAAACACTGTATTGCAATGGCGCATAGCTGCCGGAATGTCACTGTTTTGCCAGATCATCTTTGCAGCTTCAGTTTCAGTATTAGGACGGGTTTTGGGTAGAGGTCCAGTTGTTACCGTCCGTTTTATCAACGATTCAACTTGGTCAACATCGTCTATGAGTGGGCGCTGTGATACCAGAAAAACCAAATTCTCAAAGCGGATTCCGCTTTCCCATAAACTGATGACCTGATCAAGTCGGCGCTGCATTGTTGGAGCCGTTGCCCCTAATAACAGCACGTAGTTATAGGATTTTCCTTCAGGTTTTATCTCATCAACAAGACCAATGTGTCTCAAGTTCTCCATAGCCTTTTCTTTTGTGATAGGGGAGGTTTGTATCGCTTTCATTTCCCAGCGTTCCTGGTCTGGCTTTCTACGCCATTGCTGAGTGGCATTGATAATTGATTGTGGATCCTTGCTGTGAGGAACATCAAGCAGAGTAAGTAAGTGGTCTATCTCTTTGAAGAAACTGTATTCTTCAGCAACAGAAAATGGTGGATTCAACATAATTGCCATCCATAGCAAAATTGAATTTAAAAGTTGGCAGTTTTTTTTTGTAGCTCTTCTACGAACCAGTGGTCTAATTGTGAATGATGCTAGGGTGGCGTATATCATTGTTCAACACCTAATGATAAGAAAATCAAAAGCATAGATGCTGTTCTTTTTTTGTCAGGCTCTATTGTGATGAGGAGATTGACCCGGTTGTTCCTGTGTTGTTGGCGATTCTAACAAAGCCTTCATCAAGGTCTGGTAAAGGCCAGGATTCAGGGTAGTTTTTTGCCAGAGCCTCCATCATGACGGAATATTCCTGAGCTGGTTTATTGAGTAGATAGGTTAAAAAGGTGTAGATTTTATCTGACATTTG
Organism: Endozoicomonadaceae bacterium; assembly: GCA_965224475.1. Taxonomy (GTDB): domain Bacteria; phylum Pseudomonadota; class Gammaproteobacteria; order Pseudomonadales; family Endozoicomonadaceae; genus Endonucleibacter. The sequence goes on from CBDCZK010000021.1 coordinate 377,459, forward strand.
TTTATTGAATGTATTTAACTCATCATCACTGATTTTCTCTTTATCATGGCATTGTTCAATAACGGATTGTTTCATACAGTTAGCTGTGATGATTAGTGCTAACTTTTTGACAGTATCTTCATTCATGATGATGTCCATTATTCTGTGCTCAAACTGATGAGCAGCCATTTAAAAAGTAGAATCCCTATAATTTAAAATTAGTTGGAATTTGAAAGCCTTCAAGCTTTTGATGTAGGGAATTATTGTTTCTATTTGCCGAAAATATTATTTCGGTGCTTTTTTTGAATTCTCTTGAGTGGAAAACCACTCGCTAATAGTTAGAATTTCATCTTCTGTCAGCATCCTTGCTATGTAAGTCATTGGCGGATGATTTGTGCGCTGGCCGCTTCGAAAATCTTTAAGTTGTTTGATTAGATAAGCTTTATTTTGTCCGGCCAGATTGGGAGTGATTTCTGCTGTGCCAATGCCTGTAGGCCCATGACAGCCAGAGCATAGCGCTAATGCCCTATCTCTGGCGGCGGCAAGTTCAGGGGATAATGGCTGCTCTGTTGGTGATTCGTTTGAGCAGCCTATGAGGACAAATGATAGTAAGGACAAGGTTTTATAATTCATACATCGTTACGTCCTGTATTTAGTTAACGGCTTTGCCCTCTTCAGTCAGTCGAAGCCAGGCGTGAGAGAACCAGTAATACTGTTTACCGTCGATAGAGGGCGCTGTGCAATTGTACCGGCTTCTGCCTATGGGCAGTGGGCTTTTAGCCTGGGTGGTAAACCGGCTTTTCTCTTTATCAAGCCACTTCACTGTTAGCTCTCCCTGACCTGTACCATAGCATCGCAGCTGATTCTTTTGATAGGGACCATTTTCGACAACTATTTCAAGTACCGGTTTGAGGTCTTTTTTAGAGATAATGGATGAGTCTGGCATTTGTTTTGTTACAGGCAGCGGCAAACTATTTACCTTTAGCTTAAAACTACCCATTTCAGCGTACGAGCCCGCCATAGGATACCTGGGTAATCGGGTGAAATCTGACAGTGTGCTTGCCGCGCCGGATTGCTGGCCAAGGCCAATATAACCGAGTTCTGTTATGAGTTTCCTCAGTTCCGGTGTAGTTTCACCGTATGGCCAGGCAAAATGTTGGATGTTCTGGCCTGTTTTATCCTTGATACGTTGCTCGGTTTTTATGATGTCTTGCCTGACGCGTTCTAACCAGCCACTTTCTGATTCATTGGGCTTTTTTTCAACCAGATGATCATGAGCAAGCGTATGATTGGCTATCGAGGCATTATTTTTTGCCATTTCCTGTAATTGTGACCAGTTCAGAAATTTACCATAGTTCTTGTCGACTGGATCGGTGCTGACAAACAGGGTAAATGGCCAGCCTTTTTTCTTGATAAGGGGAAAGGCATTTTCGTAGATATTCAAGTATGCATCGTCGAAGGTGATAACGACGGTTTTCTTTGGTAAAGGCATACCTGTTTTTAATGCATGGGTGACTTTTGATAATGGCAGAACGTTAAAGTCGTTTTTATCAAGGTATTCAAGATGTTGGGTAAACGTTTCAGGTGTTACGCTGGTGCTTTTAGGTGTTTTGCTGCTGATATGATGGTATTGCAGTATTACCGCGGATGAGTTGGCAGTGGCAATAACAGGTAGCAGTGATAGCATAAATGCCAGAGAGTAGCGTAGAAACATTCGAAGCCGTGTCATGACCAATTTAGTCCTTTAAAATTAAATTCCAATCCTAGGAGTGTTTATCCGTACAAAAAATCAGTTTTTGCACGGGTGCTGGTACATGAATTCAATAGCTTCTTATGTACAAACTGAATGGCAAACCGATTGAATTCATATACTGGAGACTTTTCTACTTTCTTTACTTACCTAAGGTATTTCCCTGTTAAGGTGGTTGCAAGTTTAGCCGCGTGGTCGAATCAGCCCTTCTTGAACTGTCGAAGCAACCAATTGGCCCTGCTGGTTAAATATTTGCCCCCGTGCCAAGCCCCTTGCGCCACTAGCAGAAGGGCTATCAATGGCATACAGGAGCCAATCATCTATCCTGAAATCCCGATGAAACCACATAGAGTGATCCAGGCTGGCTACTTGAATATCGGGCTGAAAGAATGCTACGCCATGGGGGAATAAGGTTGTGGGCAACAGCTGGAAATCTGAGGCATAAGCTAATAGGTATTTGTGAATGGATGGGGTATCTGGTAATTGACCATCTGCTTTCAGCCACACTTTATTCAAGGCATCACGACGTTTTGGCAAATAAGGGTTTTTGGGCTCGACAGGTCTGAGTTCAATAGGTGATTTAAATAGTGCACTTTTCTGAAGTTTTTCTGGAATGACATCCTTGAATTTTAATCTGATATCGTATTCGCTATTTAAGGCGTCCGGTGCTTCTGTATCAGGCATTTCATCCTGGTGGTTAAATCCGTTTTCATTAACATGAAATGAGCCCGTGAGTGTAAAGATTGGCTTACCTTTTTGAATTGCAACAACATGGCGCGTATCGAAACTTTTACCACTACGGGTGCATTCAACATTGTAAATAATTGGCAGTTCGGTATTGCCTTCTCTTAAAAAATAACTGTGAAATGAATGAACATGGCGGTTGTTGGTGACTGTTTGTTGTGCTGCTGAAAGTGCCTGGCCAAGCACTTGTCCACCAAATACCCGCCCATAGCCAAGGTCCTGGCTCTGTCCCCTGAAAATATTTTCTTCCAAAGGCTCAAGGGAAAGGAGTTCAACCAGCTCTGCTAGTAAATTATCCATTACTTTCTCCTGGTTTTAGATTGAAACAGTCAGGGGTGTTTGAGGCAGTTACTTTATTAACAGTTCGTATTTTTTTATTGTCAGTGGAAGCTCTGATTTTTGCGTACCATTCTGAAGGGTTTACTAGCTGTCCACAGTCGTCCAGCGCTGGGTAATCAAGTACTCTATCGTCACAATAGCGGGTCAGTTCTGGATAGCCCCACTGGAAAAGCGTTTGTTGATAAATATCCTTTGGTAATCTTGCTTTATTGTACATGCCTTTCAACTGGCGCTGATGCTGAGCCTCTATAAGAATCACAGCTGCAGCAACCGAGACATTATATGACGAAACCATACCCTGCATTGGGATGATTATATGCTCATCTGCTAACGATGCTGCCTTATAGCTGATGCCTGATTTCTCTGCACCCAGCATCAGTGCGCATGGAACAGTGAAATCAACCTGATTATAGGGTATAGCTCGGTCAGAGAAATGTGCTGCATAGATTTTAAAGCCAAGGCTTTTCAGCATATCTGCGCTATCTTTAATGCAATCATGGAATTTAATATTAACCCACTGATGGCTGCCCATAGAGCGCCGACGGAATTGCCGGTAACCACGTTTTGGCTGGGTTAAGTGAATTTCGTGGATACCCACAGCATCACAGGTTCTGATAATGGCACCCAGATTATGGGGCTTATGCACCTGGTCTGTAAGTACGGTGAGATCAGGTTGACGGCGGTCTAAAACCGTCCGGAATTTTTGGTAACGTTCCGGTGTCATAGGTATTGCATTTCCGCAGGGTGCTGCTAAATCATTGTAGCGAGCTCCGTGTGGTCCGGCAAACTCAGGGTTTCATAAGAACTTTTATTAAGGAATGTATACCTAACAATGTATCTTCCCAGTTATGAAGCGGTTCAGGCCTGGTTACAGCTTAATAATGAGTGGCTGGGACCCGCCATAGCCTTTATGGCTCTGGTTGAATCATTGGTGATTATTGGTCTTCTGGTTCCAGGTGTTCCCATTATGTTTGCTTTGGGGGCAATGGCGGGTGCAGGGGCTCTGGATCCCATATCAATGCTGATATGGGGGGTTGTTGGTGCCGCCATTGGTGATGGCATCAGTTTTCAGTTGGGGTATCACTATCACCAAAAAGTCCGGTATTGGTGGCCATTTAATAAACACCCTGAATGGTTGGAAAAAGGTGAGACCTTTTTCCATAACCATGGTGATCTTAGTATTGCCCTGGGACGATTTATTGGTCCGGTTCGACCTGTTGTTCCGGTTGTGGCCGGGATGCTGGATATGCCACCGAAACGATTTTATATCGTTAATATCTTATCTGCTATTCCCTGGGCCCCTGTTTATTTAATGCCGGGTTATCTGGCAGGTACAGCGGTGCAAATGCATGGTGCTGTGCCAGTGGAGTTTTTCAGTTTGATTATGGGGCTGGTGGTTATTGCTATTGTCATACCTGCAGTGGTGATATGGCTAAAAAGCCGATCTATCTGTGCTGATAGGTTGTACCGATGGCTGGGAACTTTGGCACTAACCTCTTTATTGCTTCTGTTGGTTTTGGAATGCACTGGTTTGTTGCAACCGTTAAATAACCTTGCAGCCCAATGGATTGAAAGTATTCGTATGCCTTACTTGCAGGAGAGTATGGTATGGCTAACCTGGTTGGGGAGCTTAAAAGTACTGTGGCTACCAGTATTAGGTTGGATGGTTTGGTGTTTGTTTAAGTCAAGGTACAAAACAGTAATTCTCTGGCTGTTGTCATTTTTAGCCATGGAATGTGTTTTATGGGCATTGAAGTGGTTGGTGGACAGCCCCAGACCCTCAATAGCTGACCATCTTGACCCGTTCTCGTTTCCTTCTGCCCATACGGCTCAGGCTACTTTTGTTTTATTGTGGTTGGGCAGTCAACTCAGTAAACCATTGGCTCATGTACCAAAAATTCTTGTGCTTTCAACTGCCTTTATGCTTGTTTTTTTGACTGGACTTTCCCGTCTGGTCCTTAATGTTCATTGGGTAGGGGATGTTGTAACCGGCTTTATTTTAGGTATGGCTGGATTGTCTCTAGTCTTGCTGTTTACTAATAGAAACATATACGAACACTGAGTTGGAATAGGGCGTGATAATGCGATAGTGCAATTAATGGCCAGAGTAAACGTATTTCTCACGTCTGACCTGTTTCGTTCCAAATCCCTCTTTTTTGAGCATGTTTGCGGCATCATCGATCATCCCCGGATTACCACAGAGATAAACAATGTCTTTGTCCGGTTGTAGAGATAATGACTGGAATTGTTGCTGGATATAGCCTGAAAACTCAATTTCTTGTAGGTTAGCTTGCTTCTCCCTGCTTAGGCAGATGCGATAGTCGATAGTAGGGAGTTTCTCTGTTAACAGCTTGAAATCTTCCTGATAGATCAGCTCATTATGGGTACGAGCCCCCATTAAAATGCTGATGGATTGCCCTTGTTCAGCCAATTGAGCTAGCTTTGGAATCATTGCTCGATAAGGGGCAATTCCTGTGCCTGTTCCTGCAAGGATGAGTTGCCCGGGAAGCTCTTCAGGTAATACCAATACTCCAAAGGGACCTGTCAGCATTAGTCGGGTGCCTGGCTCCGCATCGCGAAAGAAGACGGATGCTGCCCCGTTTTCCACAAAGCCAATGGCAATAGTCAGGCGTTTTGAATCTTGAAATGATTCAGGGGAGCAGGCCACGCTATAACTACGCTTATGCTCTTTGCCCTGATATTGAAACAGCAACTGAACAAACTGACCGGCAATATAGTCAAACGATGTGCCATCCTCAAATTCAAAGGCTAACTCCAGGGTGTTATGGCTTAGCTTTTTTTTATCAGTCAATATGACCGGAAATTGAGGACGGGGCATGGCTGCTAGCCTCCTGGAAAAATCATTAACGCCGGGGCCTGGTATACCGCGTTGGCTCAGCTGTAACCGGATCGTCAGGCCAGTAATGTTTTGGATAACGTCCCTTTAAGTCTTTTTTAACCTCAAGGTAGGTTTTTTGCCAGAAATTTTTGAGATCCCGGGTAATTTGTACCGGGCGCTGGGCTGGTGATAGCAACTCAATAGTCAGTGGATGTTCACCAAAACCAATGCAAGGTGTTGTTTGAAGGCCAAACACTTCCTGCAGGCGCACGGACAGTTTAGGTTCTTCCAGTTTATCGTAGCAGATCCGGATTTTTGATCCACTGGGTACTTGCCAGGTTTCCGGTGCTTCGGTATTCAGGATTTGCAGCTGATTCCAGCTGAGCCGGGATTGTATAATCTCGCCCATGTTGAGTCTGCCCAGCTGCTCGAGTCTGGTTATACCTTGTATATAAGGAGCCAGCCATTCGTTTAAGCTTGCCATCAGCCCTGAGTCACTGAAATCGGGCAATGGTTCAGCCAAATAACGATTAAACTGCCCCAGAAAGTATAGCCGGGCTTTTAGTTGTAGTGATGCTTTATCCCAAGGTAAGGTTTTCAGCCCTTCTGCTCTAATGCCTTCCAGCAGGGCTGTCTGTATTTTATCCGGTGTCGGGCGGGGAATATTTTGCTGATCAAGGGTGATAGCACCGAGCCTATCACGAGAGGTTGCTACAACCCGTTTGAGTTTACTGTCCCAGAAAATGTCTTCTGATTCTTCAATCTGATCTGTCAGCACTTCATAAATCAGGTATTTGTTAACAGGGCAGGCAAGAAAAACAGATGCATTACGTTGGGAAGTATGGCCTCCCATATCCGGTATCACCAGGTATTCATAATCTGCCAGAGGATCATCAGCTTTCAGCTCAGCTCCCTGGCCACTGGCTGTCTGATAGGTAGTTGAGTTCCCGCGACGTTTTGCCAGCCGGTCAGGCCAGGCTGCCAGCAATAAACGTGCTGCGTTATCGCTGCCAGTTTGTTCAGAAGTGGATGGTGACAGTCTTTTTTTCCACTGGGTCAGCTGACGCTTTGCTCTGGCCAAGCCTGCTTTATCAAGGTCAGAAGCACTTTCTTTTTCAAAAAGATCAAGTCGTAAGTGAATATTTGCAGACAGGTCTTTATGGCCCCTTAACAGATCCCGTTCAGAGAGGATTGCTGCTAGTCGGCATCCGGTATCATAAAGGTTTTCAGAATAAGCTTGGAGCAGCATATGAGCTATACGGGGATGGGTTCCCAGTTTGACCATTTGCTGGCCGTGCCTGGTAATTCGAAGTCCCTGATTATTAATAGCTTCCAGGGCATTAAGCTGTTTTAACAACAACAGTGCCTGTTGATAACGACTTGAGGCTGGTGAGTCTAACCAAAATAGCTCTTCTGGTTGCTGACAACCCCATGCATGTAGCTCCAGGGCCAAAGGGGTAAGATCAGCCTCCAGTATTTCCGGAGGGGCACTGGCTTCCAGCTGCTGGTGCTCGCTTTTTGTCCATAAGCGGTAACAGATACCGGATTCCAGTCTTCCTGCCCGTCCTTTTCGCTGGTCGGCACTACTACGACTCAGACGACGGGTGACCAGTTGGTTCATGCCGGTTCCGGGGTTATATACAGCCCGGCGTGAAAGTCCTGAGTCAATAACTATTCGAATACCTTCAATGGTCAGGCTGGTTTCGGCAATGTTGGTAGCCAGCACAATTTTTCTTTCATTATTGGCAGGTGACTGAATAGCCTGACGTTGTTTTTCCAGGGACATATCACCAAATAGCGGATAAAGTTTACTATTTTCTGGAAGGCCACTGTCCTTCAGTGACTGATAGGTTTGTCTAATCTCGCCACTGCCCGGAAGGAATGCCAGGATACTACCAGTAGATTCAGCCAATGCCTGTTTGATCTTTGAAGCCATTGCCTGGCAAATAGTGTGGAACCGCCGGTCTATTAGTGGCCTGTCAAGATACTGTGTAGCAACAGGATGCAAAAAACCTTTGCTATTAATGACGGGGGCTGACAACTGTTGAGCAAGGGCTTTGCTATCAATAGTTGCTGACATAATCAGTATTTTGAGGGGATGATCCCTTAGTTCCTGGCTTTGCAGGGCAAGGGCAAGTCCTAAATCGCCTTGCAGGGAGCGTTCATGAAATTCATCAAAGATTATTAAGCCAATTTCGGATAGTTCCGGGTCAGCCTGTATCATTCGGGTAAGAATACCTTCAGTGACTACCTCTATTTTTGTCTGGTTGCTAACCCGGCTATCCATTTGCATGCGATAACCAACTGTTTTGCCAACAGGTTCATCCAGTAGGTCGGCCATTCTGCCAGCAGCTGCGGAAGTCGCTATTCGCCTGGGTTCCAGCATTAAAATTTTGCCACTTATTTTACCTGAAAGAAGCAGGTGAAGTGGCACCAGAGTAGTCTTACCGGCACCTGTTGAAGCTTGTAAAACAACTCTGTCGTTTTGTTTCAAGCTGCATTCAAGTTCGTCCAGTATCGTCGATACTGGCAGACTGGGTTTATTAGTTAAAAGCATGCTTTAAGTAGAGGGAGAGTGTTGAAAGTAAGCACAAATTATTTTTGACAGGGCGCTACGCCAAGGTCGCCTGTGAATGCCAAAAGTATTCAGAATAAGGCTACAGTCCAGGCCGGCATTAGCTGGTGGCAGCACACCCTCGCGGGTGTCCATTTTTTTCATTTTAAGCTTTTGAACTTTAAGATGCTGATAATGAGAAGCTTCAGAGGTGACGGTTTCAGCAAAACTGCTTTCTGAAACAGGTTCAGTGGATGCGTAGTGATAGGTTCCCCAAACGGTAGCACCACAGTCTAGCTGCTGTATGATAGCCGCAACGACTCTTGCTGCATCGTCGGCTGGAGTTGGGCAACCGAGCTGATCAGATGTGACGGTAACTTCTTGATGACGACTGACCTGATCAAGTAGTTTAACCAGTATGTTGCTGCGCCTTGCGCTGATAATCCATGAAAAGCGCAAGATAATATGTTTGGGGCAGCGTTCACGAATTTGTTGCTCGGCTTGCCAACGGCTTACAGCCTGGACCCCTGTTGGGCTAGCGGTATCTTTCTCATTGTACGGCTCCTGTTTGTAACCGTCGAATACCCGGTATGTCGATATTTGAATGAGGATACACCCATGATGTTTGCAGCACTCTGCCAGTTCGACCACTGCATCACGATTAATGCTGAAGCAGCGAGAAGGTGAATTTTCTGCCTCGGCTGGATTGTTGTATGATGCTGCATTGACTACGATAGCAGGCTGGTACCGCTTGATGCAGGCTCGAATTTGCTCAGGATAAGCAAGGTCAAGCTCATTTCTTTCCGGAGCGAAATAGGGGATCCCTTTTTCTTTAAGAAGATCACATAGCTCATAACCGACGTTCCCGGTGCTTCCGATGACCAGTACTTTCATATTCGACTTCCAAAACACAATTTATACAGTCTGTCCTGTCAGATGCGGGTAAACCATAATCTTCACAAATGTTACACTTCTGGTCTTCTGCTATCAGAAATATAACGGGTAAACCAGATTTTGGTCCCTATTTAAACTAAGTTTATTGAAACACGAAACTAACCAAGCTTGTACTGCCCGGCGAGGTTATATTCCGCAAGAACATTAGGGTTTGTTTGAGATGTATGTCGCTGAAATGCCTTCTGCTCCTGTCGCTGAGGCAGACCGGATTCTACTGGTGGATGATAATCCTACCAATTTGCAAATGTTATTACAGACATTAAATGGACGTGGGTACAAACTTCTAATTGCAAAAAATGGAGAAAGTGCTCTTAGAATTGCTGCTAAAGCGAAACCAGCCTTGGTTTTGCTGGACATTATGATGCCTGGTATGGATGGTTATGAAGTATGCCGTCAGTTAAAAGAGAATCCTGAAACAGAGAATATAACCATTATATTTCTTTCAGCTCTTGATGATACCAAAGATAAGGTCAAAGGGCTTGAAACGGGGGCCGTGGATTATATTTCAAAGCCGTTTCAAGCGGAGGAAGTCATAGCCCGGGTTGATACACAGTTAAAAATCCATCGCCTGGAGAGAGCACTTTCTGCTAAAAATAGACAGCTGGAAGAGGACAAGGAACGTATTCTTGAAAGTATGAATGAAGGGATTTTTGGACTTGATAGCCGTGGCAATATTACCTTCGCAAACCATGCGGCAGCCTATATGACAGGGTGGCCAATTGACAGGCTGAGAGGAGCCAATTTAATTAGCCTGATGCTTAATGAATCTGATGGAGAAAATTGTAGCCAGCAGCTAGCGCCTATCCAGGTGGCTCTGAACAAAGGTGTGGCCAAGACTGTTGAAGAAGGTGTTTTTTGGCAAAAAGACGGCAACGCTTTTCCTGTAAATTATTCCTGCACGCCTATTATGGAGGAGGGTGAGGCTAATGGTGTTGTCGTTGTATTCAAGGATATAACGGAAAAAAAACGTCAAAAAGAAGCCCTGCAAAAAGCACTGGATGAACTTGAGGCACAAAAAGACAAACTGACTCATGTCTCCAGACTTAGCACAATGGGGGAAATGGCTGCCGGGTTTGCCCATGAAGTTAATCAGCCCCTTACAGCTATTTCCAATTATGCCCAGGTTGCAAGAAGGATGCTCACTCGCCTGGAAATTGAGGACGACGGGCTAGCAGAAGCCATGGTGAAAATCAATAATCAGGCACGGCGGGCAGGTGATATTATTTCCCGAATTCGATCATTTGTTAAAAAACCAGACCACGTTCTTGCTTGCGTAGACCCCAACAAACTTATTAGTGATACCTATAAACTGGCAGAGGTTGATGCAAGAAATAACAATATGCAAATTCATCTGGATCTTGGTGAGAATTTACCCGATGTGAAAGTGGATCCAGTCCAAATCCAGCAAGTTGCTCTTAATCTAATTAGAAATGGCATGGAGGCTATGTGCGGTTTGGATACTTGTAAACTGGGCGTTCATGTAAAGACTGAATTGGTTGATAAACAGTTTGTAAAAGTATCTGTAATTGATCGTGGCTATGGTTTGGCTGAAGATGCTGAAGAGAAACTGTTTACACCTTTTTATACAACCAAAGCTGATGGAATGGGAATCGGTCTTTCAGTCTGTCACTCTATTATTCAGTCCCACGGGGGGAGGCTGGACTTTAAGCGTAATCCTGAAGGAGGGGCTATTTTTGAGTTTACTATGTCCGTTGCCGATTGATTGGTGAATTAAGAACCTGTCCATGACCGTTTTAACGATGTAAAAGATTATGGACAGGCTCCAAGAAGCAATCTTGAAAGTCACGCAATTACTACTCGGTAAATGCTCCTGCTTTGCTTTTTTCCCTACGTCCATGCAATTGCAGGGTCGCATCCAATGAATTCAAATAATTCAAGCTTAGTGTCAGTTCGGAAAATCTATTTTTTTGTTACAAAGTTTACTCACTGTTGTAATAACTGATTTTTTCACTGTCAGCGTTGTAGAGCGGTCAGTTTTATGGCTTTTTGATTCCTCAGTGACTCAGGTCAAGTTATAATTCTGGTTTGCAGTGATTTCAGAAGGTATAGCTGTGGGGAACGCACTTTTATCCGAAAATGTGGCCAAATACATGCATGATCTCGGACACAGAGCCCGAAATGCTAGCGCAATAATCGCCAAGGCTGATGCCTGTCAGAAAAATGAGGCGTTAATTGCTATTGCAGATAACCTGGAAAACGAGCGTTTTGCACTGAAAGAAGCCAATCAGTACGATCTTCAAAAAGGGCACGAGAAAGGGTTGGGTGGGGCCTTGCTGGATCGGTTAGAGCTGACGGATGATCGTATCGACACTATGATTGAAGGTCTTAAGCAGGTTGCAGCGTTGCCTGATCCTGTTGGTGGAATTACTGACCTGAAATATGTACCCAGTGGTATTCAGATAGGACGAATGCGGGTTCCTCTTGGGGTCATTGGTATCATTTATGAATCCCGCCCCAATGTGACCATCGAAGCGGCCAGTCTTTGTCTGAAGTCTGGGAATGCAGCCATTCTCCGTGGAGGGTCGGAGTCTATTCACTCTAATCAGGCTATTGCAAACTGTATCCAGCAGGGTCTAAAAAAGGCTGGTTTTCCTGCTAATGTTGTTCAAATTGTTGAAACAACAGATCGGGCAGCTGTTGGCGAATTGATTACAATGTCAGATTTCGTTGATGTGATTATTCCCCGTGGAGGGAAAGGTCTGATAGAGCGGATTAGCAAAGACGCTCGCATTCCCGTGATTAAGCATTTGGATGGTATTTGCCATGTTTATATTGATGATAAAGTGGACACTGCCAAGGCTGTCAGAATAGCGGTCAATGCCAAAACTCATCGCTATGGTGTGTGTAATGCGATGGAAACCTTATTGGTTAACAAAGAAGTGGCATCATCGCTGCTACCTGAATTAGCTGCTAAGTATAGGCAGAAAGGGGTAGAACTAAGAGGATGTGCAGAAACCTGCTCGGTTTTGCCTGATGCAGCAAAAGCCTCTGATGATGACTGGATTACTGAATACCTTGGACCGGTCCTTGCCATAAAGGTTGTTCAGGATATGGATGAGGCAATATCACATATTAATCAGTTTGGCTCTCATCATACTGACTCTATTGTTACAGAGGACTACTCCCGCAGCCGCCGTTTTTTACGAGAAGTTGATTCCAGTTCTGTTATGGTTAATGCTTCGACTCGATTTGCAGATGGTTTTGAGTATGGGCTAGGTGCAGAAATCGGCATATCCACTGATAAGCTGCATGCCCGTGGACCAGTCGGCCTTGAAGGGCTAACAACACAGAAGTTTGTTGTCCTGGGTGATGGTCACATTAGGAAATAGTGGATTTCCACGTTGATTAATAGCAGAAAAGGCTGAGAAACTGCCTGATTAACTTTGCAAAATATGAGGTACTGAAGACAATCTATGCACTCTGATGAACTTAAAAAACTGGTTGTAGATGCGCTTGATGAGCTTAAGGGAAGTGATATTTTAAGTCTGAAAGTGACTGATCTTACTAGTGTTACAGATCATATGGTTATTGCCTGTGGGACATCCAATCGACATGTTAAGTCCTTGGCTGACAATGTGATCGATAAGTGCAAAAAACAGGGGGTTCGTCCTCTTGGTATTGAAGGTACAGATAAAGCTGAGTGGGTATTGGTTGACCTCGGGGATGTTGTAGCTCACATCATGTTACCGGCTACCCGTCAGTTTTATGACCTTGAACGTCTATGGGAAATGGACAGGCCTGCAACAAGTACAGAGCAATCCTGATGCGGATTAGGCTGATATCGGTAGGTTCCCGGATGCCGGGATGGATTGAAGAAGGCTACAGCGAATACAGTCGAAGGCTTGGTCATGATGTCAGGCTGGAGTTGATTGAAATACCATTAGGCCGGAGAAGTAAAGGCGCAGATATCAGCCGCCTGCAAGAAAAGGAAGCAACACAGATGCTGGCAGCAATTGGCCAGGGTGATATTGTTGTAACCTTGGAAATCCATGGTAAACCCTGGTCCACAGAGCAGCTGGCCGACAAAATGGGGGGATGGCTTCATTCTGGTTGTAATATCAGCTTGTTGATTGGTGGCCCAGAAGGCTTGCATAGTAGCTGTATGCAAAGGGCTGATACGCGCTGGTCTCTATCGCCATTGACACTGCCACACCCTTTGGTGCGAGTTGTCGTAGCGGAACAGGTTTATCGTGCCTGGAGTATTCTAAAAAACCATCCTTACCATAAATAAAACAGAACCAAAACAATATCGAATCTGTCGGTTTTAAAATAAAGCTTCTGCTTTGACTAGCCACTGTTCCAGCTATTTGTAGTAAAACAGGTTTCTTGTCCTTATGTTAGTGGTTAGTTATGGTGAAACCGTTATATTCTGATTTGTAATGGTTTTTCCAATGACATTGATAGAGTGCTGCTAACATGCCGGCAGATACCTTAAAGGATCATAAAGCCGAGAAAAGAGTTGTTAATACCAGAGTCTGGGTCGCCATAGGCATCATGTTGCTATTGGTTTCAGGGCTAGTATCCAGACTCTTCTATCTTCAGGTAATTCGTTATAGTGACATGTCAACCCAGTCTGATGAGAACAGGGTTCATTTAAGGGCTCTTCCTCCAACCAGAGGGTTGATATACGACACGAATGGCAAGCTGCTAGCCATGAATCGTCCCAGCCGAATATTGTCCATTGTTCGTGAACGTGTAAAAACTATGGACGACTTACTGAATTCAATCTCAGAGCTTATTCCAATATCAGATAGTGAACTTGAACGTTTCCGTAAGCGATCCCATAGAGGGCGTCCTTTTGAAGCCATTCCTCTGAAATTTGACCTTACAGATGAAGAAATTGCCAAAATATCTGTGAACCAGTTCAGGCTGCCAGGCGTTGAAATCAACGCTGAACTGGTTCGTAATTATCCAGAAGGTTCCATTTATGCTCATAGCGTTGGTTATGTTGGCAGAATAAACGACAGAGAGTTAAAGAATATAGATGCAGCGCGCTATAGCGGTACGCACAGTATAGGGAAGATAGGGCTGGAAAAATATTACGAAGACCAGCTGCTTGGTAGCCCTGGTTATCAGGAGGTGGAAACCAATGCCCGTGGTCGGGTGCTTCGTGTGCTTAAGCAGGAAAATCCCAAGCCAGGAAGGGATTTACACCTTTACCTTGATACGGAGTTACAAAAAACAGCTATTGACGCGATGAAAGGCAGAAGAGGTGCCGTTGTTGTTCTCGATCCCAAAAATGGGGGAGTTTTAGCAATGGTTAGTAACCCATCTTTTGATCCCAACCTGTTTGTGACCGGAATTGATTCTAAAACTTTCAATGGATTGAATACCGATATTGAAAGGCCTCTTTATAACCGCGCAAGTCTGGGGGAATATCCCCCTGCTTCAACAATTAAGCCGGTTATGGGACTCGCACTGCTTGCCAATGATGTTGTTGAGCCTTCAGACCGTATCTACGATAAAGGCTGGTTTCAATTACCTGGTAGTGAGCACCGTTTTCGTAACTGGAAGCGTCAGGGACATGGTTGGGTCAATTTAGAGCGATCTATTGTTGTATCCAATGATACTTATTTTTATAACCAGGCAGGTAAGCTTGGTATTGATGCGTTGCATGCTTTTGCCAGCCAATTTGGGCTTGGCCGGCGTACAGGTATTGATATTGGAGAGGAGCGACCTGGCTTGCTACCCTCAAAGGCCTGGAAGCGGGGGTTGTACAGCCAACCTTGGTATCCAGGAGAAACTGTAATCGCCATCATTGGCCAAGGTTATATGCTAGCCACACCATTACAGTTGGCGGAGGCGACTGCACTAATTGCTAACAGGGGCAAACATGTTCAACCTAAACTGGTTAAGGAAGAGGATAATCCAAAAACTGAGCCCTGGGGTGGAGATATCTCGGTGGGAGATAAGAAAAACTGGGAACTCATCATTGATGCCATGGAAAAAGTAGTCAGTTCTCCAAAAGGAACCGCTTATTGGCGCATAGGACGAGGGCTGAAATATACGATGGCAGCGAAGACTGGAACCGCTCAGGTGGTCAGCATTGCCCAGGGGGAAGAGTATGATGCAGAGAAACTTAAGGAGTTTGAAAGAGATCACAGTCTCTTTATTGCTTTTGCTCCCGCTGATGACCCCCAAATTGCGATTTCTATCGTTCTGGAAAATAGCTCTGGGGCAGCTAATGTAGCGCGTAAAGTTATCGACTCTTATTTACTGCCCAAATTACAGATGGTGGAAAAGTAAATATGTCTAACCGGGATTTTGTGCGACAACTTCAGAGTGGGCATGGTCTGGGAAGGGCAGCTGGTTGGTCTTTGCGTTGGCATATTGACTTCATTTTATTCGGTTTTTTGCTGTTAGTTTCTACGGCTGGTCTTTTTATTCTTTATAGTGCAACAGGTAAGGATATTAATGTTGTTATCAGGCAAGCTGTTTATTTACTGATCAGCTTTTTTGGGATGTTATGCGTTGCACAGATACCGCCCAGACTGCTGATGCAGTGGTCACGCTGGTTCTATATTGCAGGGGTACTGTTATTGTTAGCTGTGCTAATTCATGGTATTGAGTCCAAAGGAGCTCAGCGCTGGATCCAGCTTCCAGGCTTTCGTTTTCAGCCTTCTGAGATTATTAAACTTGTGATGCCGATAGTAATGGCGGCATACCTGGCTAAACGTCCTTTGCCGCCTTCCTTGAAGGATGTTGTTATATCCTTGGTAATTATTGGTGTGCCAGTCATTTTAATTGCAAAACAACCGGATTTAGGTACGTCCTTACTGATTGGCGCCTCTGGCATTTTTGTATTGCTTTTGGCAGGCTTGAGAAAGCGGTTAATTATCTCAGCAATTTTGCTAGCAATCCCTTCAGTTTATGTTTTATGGCACTATCTGATGCATGGTTATCAGAAGCAAAGAGTGCTGACTTTTCTGAATCCAGAGAGTGATCCATGGGGGGCAGGCTGGAATATTATTCAGTCAACGATTGCTATCGGCTCTGGTGGTTTATACGGTAAAGGCTGGATGCAGGGAACTCAGTCTCATCTGGATTTTCTTCCGGAGAGCCATACTGATTTTATTATTGCTGTTTTGGCAGAAGAGTTTGGTTTGTTAGGGTGTTTAGTCTTACTAGCTTTTTATGCGCTGATAATTGGAAGGGGGTTATTTATTACGTTTAATGCCCAAACTCTTTTTGGCAGATTATTGGCTGGTAGTATTACGCTGACATTCTTTGTTTATATTTTTGTCAATATTGGGATGGTTAGTGGTCTATTACCTGTTGTGGGAGTCCCTTTGCCTATGGTGAGTAGAGGAGGAACTTCTCTCGTTACCCTGATGGCAGGATTTGGCATGCTTATGTCTATTCATACCGATCGCAGTTTTTTGCGACATCACCACTGATAGTAAATGTGATTGGTAGGTGTTTTTTTAGTGCGCTTCGTTTTTTAAATTGGGGCGCATTTTTATTTCGAAATTTTATTTGTTTTTTCTAGCTGTGACAGGACTGTTATTTGATAATAATATTTAATTATATTAATTATCTTTCTTAATAAATATATGAATTGTTAGTCGTTTAGTATTAAGCTCGCTTTTTTATTTTTATCTTATACTGTAGAGTGTTATCCCATTTTTTGAAAATCAACGACATGAGACGACTTTCATGGGCGTTTTAAACATGTTTATTAATCCATTTTCTTTTATTTCGTCGGATGATGAAAATGAATGGCCGTGTTTAGCAGATTTTTTTAAAAAGTACATTTCTATTGATAGGCTGTTTTTTTTATTGGTGGCTATCTGTGTAGTTGGCAGCTTTATGATTGTAAAAGCAGTTGCTTCAGACAGAGTGATAGAATCAACAGGTCCAGATAGAGTGCTAAATGAGAGACATAAAGGCAAGACTTATGTTGATAGACCCGATGTCCAGAAATTCATTAAGGACCTGGTTCGGTATGATGGATTTATAAGGGATGACGTAGAAAGAATAATTAGTCAGGCGAAAAGATCAGAGAAGGCTCTTGAACTCATTAGTCGTCCAGCTGAAAAGTATTTAGAATGGAAAGAGTATAGCAAGATATTTTTGACACCTGATCGAATTGTGCAGGGTATTGAGTTTTGGAATAATAATAAAGAAGCTTTGAGCCGAGCAGAAAAAGAATATGCTGTACCGGCCAGTGTTATTGTGGCTGTGATTGGAGTAGAAACAACGTATGGCCAAAAGTCTGGTAGCTTTAGTGTGCTTGATTCTCTGGTAACTCTCAGTTTTGATTACCCTCCTCGTAGTCATTTTTTTAAGGCTCAGTTAAAGGATTTCTTGAAGATCGTAGAAAAAAATAAATTAAATTATGATGTATTCAAAGGTTCCTATACTGGTGCAATGGGTATTCCACAGTTTATGCCTTCCAGGTATCAAACCTATGCTGTGGATTTTTCAGGAGATGGTTGGGCGGATATCTGGAAGCAAAATGAGGATGCGATTGGCAGTGTTGCCAATTACTTGCATCATCATGGTTGGCAGGGAGGCATGCCTATAGCGATTAGAGCAAGGGTGGTAGAAGCAGATTATGAAAAAAAGCCAGTGACGGGTTTGAAGCCAGAAAAGACGCTTCTGCAACTTGAGCGTATGGGCTGGAAAGCAACAAATAGCATTTTACCAAAAACAAGCAAAGCTTCTGCCCTTCAGCTGGAAGGTCAATATGGGACAGAATACTGGCTTGGCTTGCAGAACTTTTATGTAATTACCCGTTATAATGATAGCCAATTGTATGCAATGGCTGTGCACAAACTGGCAGAAGCCGTTAAATCAGGCTATACATTGGCTGCCGCAAGGGTAAAGCCTCAAGGCCTGGAGATGGAAAAGACTTAACCTGCAAGCTCCAGTGCCTACAGTTGCAGGCTTCATCAAGGGTAACAATCACAAGCCCCGTGTGTGCTTATGGATGTAGGGGGTTAATGGTACAATTATTAAAGACTGAAGCGATTATGGAAAATACTCCGTCTAGGTTACGCTACTGGGCTTTTGGTATGCTGGCAGCTATTCTCGGTGGCTGTACAGCAACAGGTACGACAAAGGATGGGGCACCTAAAGGTCATGTCGATGCTACGTTGATACCGGATGCTTTACCCCAGCCCCATTATGGCCGTTTTAAGCATAGCCCCTATAAGCTGAATGGCGTTAGATATAAACCACTCAAAACGGCTAATGGCTATGATAAGGTAGGTTTGGCATCTTGGTATGGAACGAAGTTTCATGGCAAGCAGACGGCCAATGGTGAAATTTATGACATGTTTAAAATGACAGCTGCTCATAAAACGTTACCGTTACCTTCCTACGTTAAAGTGACAAATCTGGAAAACAACCGCTCAGTTGTATTGCGTGTGAATGACCGCGGACCTTTTCATGGCGACCGGCTGATTGATGTCTCTTATGTCGCAGCGAAAAAGTTAGGGTTTGCAGAAGATGGTGTTTCCAAAGTTAAGATCGAAGGGATTGACCCTGAGGCTTTTCTGGCTGCAAAAGGCCGTAAAAATGACCAGAAATCTTTGGTCTATTTGCAGTTAGCAGCACTTAAGAATTTTCATAGTGCCCACCTGTTACGAAGGGAGGTGTTTGACAAGCTAGGTGTAAACGTCAGCGTTGTCAGCGCTCAAAATGAGCCAGATTCTTATTATCGTGTAAGAGTTGGCCCAGTGGAAAGTCCTGAACAAATGGAACAACTTCTTGAGCAGTTAGCTGAAGCCCGCTATGACACCCCGTTTGTCGTGTATGAGTGACTGTGTTTGCAGGTTAGGTACAGATGTACTTACCTGCTTATGACTCTTCTGCAGCAATAGATAGCATCGTAAGTTATGGCAGTCTGTGTTTTTATATAGGTATTTTATGATGCTGTGTTTTTTTAAGTTGATTGTTATTAATATGGCGCAGCCCTCCAGAAAACCTTATCATTTCCCTCCATAGTTATGTTAGCCGCAGGATAACCTGAATAATAATACTCGGATAGAGAATGAAGGTTATTACATCCTGGGGTGGTTTATTTGACTGAGAGAAACAAATCTGGATGAGTAATATTCTATCTCCTGTACGGCAGATGGTTGGCTTGGTCAGTGTGATGCTGTGCCTCGGAGCTGGCCAGGTTCAGGCCAAAATCTCGGCTTTGATCCCATCACCTCCAAAAATTGCAGTAAAAAGCTTTGTCTTGATGGATGTGGACAGTGGGGAAATTCTGGCCTCAGAAAACCCCAAGGAAACAATGCATCCGGCCAGTGTCACCAAAATGATGACGGCTTACATCGCTGAGGCAGAGCTGGCAGCCGGTAATATAAACAGGGATGATAAAGTACTTATTAGCGAAAAAGCCTGGTCTATGGGCGGCTCTACCATGTTTATTGAGGTGGGGAACCGGGTACCTGTAGAAGAGTTAATGAAAGGCATTATTATTGTTTCTGGTAATGATGCCAGTGTTGCCATGGCTGAGCATATTGCCGGAAGTGAGGATGCCTTTGCTCAACTTATGAACGGCACGGCTAAAAAGTTGGGGATGAATAATACGCATTTTCAGAATGCTGCTGGGTGGCCTGCGCCTGATCATTACTCAACAGCTTATGACCTGGCTATTCTTTCAAGGCATATTGTCCAAGACTACCCGGAATATTATGGTTTATATAGCCAGAAATACTATCAATACGGAGTCGATAAGAAGACGGGTAAGCCCCTGGCAAGGCAAGCAAACAGAAACAGTCTGCTATGGACCAACCCTTATGTTGACGGTTTGAAAACTGGGCATATTGAAGCAACAGGTTATCACCTGGCTGCCACAGCAGAAAGGGATGATAGGCGGTTAGTAGCTGTTTTGCTGGGAGCCAGCAGCGAAAAACAGCGCTCTGAAGAAGCTCAGAAGCTACTGACCTATGGTTTCCGGTTCTTTGAAAATGTTGATATTAAAAAGGGTGGAGAAGCGCTTCAGAAAGTTAAAGTCTGGAAAGGTGCCCGCAATGAAATCACGGTAGGCATCGACAAAGACCTGATTGTTACTGTTCCGCGAGGAACTGGCAAAAAACTGAAGGCCAGCATGGAAGTTGATCCCCGACTGGTAGCCCCTATTGAAGCAGGTCAGAAGGTCGGTTCAGTTAAAGTCATGCTGGATGATGAGCTTGTGACCGAAGTACCTTTGCTGGCTCAACAAGCGGTTGAAAAAGGCGGCTTCTTCAAACGCTTATGGGATAGTATCATGATGTTCTTCAGCGGTTTGTTTTCATAATTTAGAAAGTTGAGTGATATGACTGATAGCAGTAAAGATCAGGAAGCACCCAAAATTGTTTTTCCCTGTGACTATCCAATCAGGGTAATGGGAGCTGCTGCTCCTGACTTCAAGGACTTTGTGGTTCGTGTTGTGAAAAAACATGCGCCTGACTTTGATGGCAAGGCTGATGTCAAAGCCAGCCGGACGGGTAAATATTTGTCCGTTCACATCGTGATCATGGCAACGGGAACTGATCAGCTCAAAGCCTTGCATGAAGAACTAAAGGCCAGTGGCCGGGTTCAGATGGTGCTATGAGTCAGGCTCTATTGATTCGCCAACTTGGCAGGCAGGCCTATGAGCCTGTCTGGCAGGCCATGAAGGCTTATACAGAACAAAGGGATGAGCACTCTCCAGATGAGATCTGGCTTGTTGAACATGACCCTGTTTTTACTTTGGGGCAGGCGGGCAAGCGTGAACATGTTCTGGCACCTGGTGGCATTCCGGTTATAAAGGTTGATCGTGGGGGACAGGTGACTTATCACGGTCCCGGTCAGCTGGTTATCTACCTGATGTTGGATGTTCGCAGAAGTGGTAGTGGTCCCAGAAAAATAGTAACTGCCCTGGAAAACAGTGTGGTCAAGTTGCTTGCCAGTTATGGTATTGACGCTTATTCCAAGCCTGATGCTCCAGGGGTCTATGTTGACAATGCCAAATTGGCATCGCTAGGCCTGCGTTTCAGGAAGATGCGTTCCTATCATGGCTTGAGCTTGAATGTTGATATGGACCTTGAACCTTTTCAACGGATAAACCCTTGTGGTTATGCGGGCCAGCCTGTCACCACTCTTAATAAGCTCTATCCTGAGGCTTCCATGGAAAATACTGCTAAAGCTATGCTGACATGTCTTCTGGCTGAGTTAGGCTATACCAATTATCAGTATGTGAGCGATAGAGCGCTGCCTTGTTACCCCGCTATTGCATAAATTACAGCTATATTCGTTTATAGCTGTTTGTAATATTCTATTAATAACTATTTATTTATGGCGTTCACTCTATGCGCGATGAAAATCTTATTCCCGCTGTTCAGATTGAGAGCGGAGCCAAATTTGTCAATGATAAGGGTATTACTGCCATTAAAAATGGCATAAAAGCTAGCCATAGCAGCTCTGCACCGATCCAGAGAAAGCCGGAATGGTTGCGTATAAAAGCCCAATACGGTGACAAGTACAAAGAAGTCAAAGCTGTGGTGCACAAGCACAAACTCAGCACTGTCTGCGAAGAAGCCATGTGTCCCAATATTAATGAGTGTTGGAGTTCTGGTACTGCGACCATCATGCTGATGGGGGATGTTTGCACCCGTGCCTGCCGTTTCTGTGCAGTGAATACTGGCAACCCTAAAGGCTGGCTGGATGAAAATGAGCCGGAGAGTACTGCGGAAACCGTTCAGCATATGGGAGTGAAATACCTGGTTCTGACTTCAGTCAACCGTGATGATCTTGCTGATGGCGGAGCAGGTCACTATGCGGCTGTAGTCAGAAAGGTAAAAGAAGTTAACCCCAAGACTGATGTTGAGGTTTTAACACCAGACTTTATGGGGGATTTCGGCTGTATCGAAACGGTCGTTGATAGTGGTATTGCTGTTTTTGCCCAAAATGTTGAAACGGTAAAAAGACTTACCCACCCTGTGCGGGATCCTCGTGCCAGCTATGAGCAAACCCTGGCTGTGCTTGAATACTCCAAGAAGTATCGTCCGGATGTTCTAACCAAGACCAGTCTTATGCTGGGCCTTGGTGAAACAGAAGACGAAATTATGGAAGCTATGGATGATCTGAGGGCGATTGGTGTTGATATTGTCACTTTTGGTCAGTATCTCCAGCCAACTAAAAATCACTTGCCGATTGATCGTTATGTAACCCCCGAAGAGTTTGAAAAATACCGTCAGTGGGGACTGGAAAAAGGTTTCCTGGAAGTTGTTTCAGGGACTTTTGTACGTTCCAGCTATCGTGCTGAACAGGTGCTTCAGAAAAATAACGTGGGTCTTTAGTTATATAGCCAATGACCTCGTCCCCTGGATTGAGTATCTGGGGGTTGTTTATATTATGGAAGAGGATAAGCTTATTACCAGCTAAACACCGTTTCTCTTGATAATAATAAGCATATGAAAAAAAAAGCCAGTAACCATCTGCTCCTCGTAATACTAACGTTTACCTTTCCTCCTTTAGTTTTTTCATCAGGACAAGATCTTAATAATCAACTTACATATTGGAATGCTATTGAAGATGCATCCGTGGTTGAACCTTCGGAGCGTCTTGAGTTGAAAGCAATCAATACCCATAACGTGAAAGCAGTTATCTGGACACCAAAACAATATGCAGGTAGTTATGTTCCTGGAAAAGAAACAACCATTTCCTGGGGCGATCTCTGGATTACCCTTGTGCCAGAGGTTCGAAAAGAATGCGGGGCGTTTAATAACAGCAGTCCCGATGGAGACCTGAATCTGAGGATAGAACAATTATTAGGATTGCCTCCAACAGGAGAAGATAGAGTGTTTGTGACGTTACAGGTTGAGGCACAAGATATATTCAGACCCTGTGCCCAGCCAGATATAGATACCACACGATGCAATCCAGTACCTGATGGCTATCATATGAGTGAAGAGCATGCGGGTTTTTATGCTAGCCAGACTATGAATTCCTACAAAAAGAATGGTTATCCCTGGACACGTTTGGGGTATACCTATGACTGGAATCCAAACACTGGTGATTATGGTGCTTCAGAGTATGTAGTTAGAAAAGGTTCAGTTGTGAAAGTGTTAGCTGTTACTGAAACAGAGGGTTACTGTACGAAAAGCTGATTATCTCAATCACAGTTATAGTTAATTACTGTGATTGAGATGACTTTGTATTGAAATAGTTATTTAAAGTTTATTAATTAGGTTCGTCGAAATACTAATGAGTATTTAAGCTGGTCTACTTGGCTATCTAATTTGGTTGGATAATATGTTAAAAGCGCAAACCAACATGAATTAACTGATAGTCAAGTCCCTCATTCATGTCATGAATTCCTGCATTTGAGTAATGGTACCAGCCGTAGGCTATTTCATACTGCTTTCTTTCACCCAATTTAACCCCAATCATTGTGCGGATTTCAAACTGGGTATTCGCGCCCATATTGATGGCAGAACTGGTTTTTTCCTGCTGAATATCTTTGTCAGATTGGTAGCTTAGGCCAACTCCCGCATCAAAAAACAGGCTTGGCCTTTCAGGATTAATGGACTCAAAGCGGAACACTGGTGAGAAGCTGGCTGCTTTCACTTCTGAAGCACCTCTGCTGCGGGTATCTGATGAACCCAGGTTGCTTTTCCAGTAGTTAAATGCCAGATCAAAATAACCACCTAATTGCCAGTTAGAAAAAGATATCAGAGGTTGGTGCCAATCCCAAATAAAGCTGCCTCGATAGGCAGTGAGGTCAGCTTTTTTATTATTAAAATTAATACTCTTGCCATATCCGAGAGTAATGCCATCAGGTGTAAAGTCAGTGGCATATACAGACGACATAGAAAGGCCGAGCAATAGAGAAGTCAGAAGATTTTTTTTTATCATAATTATATCACTTCTTTTTCCTTGCAAATTAACTCTAAATCAAAATGAGTTGCTATGTGAAGGAATAAATGAGAATTATTATTTTTTATATAATTAATCGGGTGTCGTTAACAGTCTTTTTAAATATATTTTTCAGTTTTTTACTATGATCTTTTTCGGGTTTGATAAGTTGATAGCTTTCTTGTGAGCTGATTTAAGTTTCTCATCAAATTTCGGCTATTGAATGTAATTCTGAGGGTAAAGTCTTGTATAAGTCAGATGATTAGTAGTTTATATCTGAAAAATACAGAATTAGTAATAGGGGGGATAATGCACAAAATGAGTTTGCTAAGACTAACCAATGACAAGAAGTTGTATTGGTTAGGTTTTGGTCAATTTGTTGGCTGTTTAAAAGCGCCAGCCAAAATGAATCAACTGAAAATCAATACCTTCATTGATGTCATGAAGGTTAGCATTGGAGTAATGATACCAGCCATACGCCACTTCATATTGCTGTTTTTCACCGAATTTAACTCCAGCCATTACTCGGGTTTCAAACTGGCTGCGTCCACCCATATTGATGGCGGATACTTGTTTTTCTTGTTGAATATCTTTATCTGATAAATGGCTAAGCCCCACGCCAGCATCAATAAATACTGATAGTCCACTGTTGCTTATTGGTTCCAGACGAAATACAGGCGTGAAGCTTGCAGCCGTTATTTCTGATGCACCCGGACTTCGGGTATCTGAAGATCCAAGATTACTTTTCCAATAGTTTAGGGCCAGGTCAAAATAGCCCCCCAGCTGCCAGCTGGAAAATGTGACTAAAGGTTTATTCCAGTCCCAGATCAAACTGGTCCGGTAAGCAGTAAGGTCAGCTTTTTGATTATCCAGATGAATGCTTGAACCAAGCCCAACAGTTAAGCCATCTGGGGTGAGATTTACTGCATGAGCTGCAGAAATAGACAAACTGCATAGTAGTGATGACAGAAGAGTGTTTTTTATCATAATTTATACTTCTTATACTTCTGACTTGCCTGCTTACTTTAATTCAAAAGTGTCTGGGATTAAAAGACTACTATCCTGAAAAACAATTACTTTTTTAGCTTTTGTATGGAAACGCTTACACAGTGATCTAAATCAAGCAGCTGTTTCACAAAAAACGTCAGGATTTCCCCGCCGGATAACATCAATAAAAAGCTTGTCGGCCAATTATTCACTGTCAAAGAAATAAACCAACCAGTATGAAAATGACATTGCCATCGCGCACAATGGCTGCATTCGTTGTTAGCTTTGGTCTGCTGGCAGCAGGCTGTAGCAACAATGACTCTTCAACCAGCAGCAATGAGAATAACGGTGTTGTCCTGAAATCGAATCAGGTCGTGATCTACTATCAGCGGAAGGATAGTAATTATGATGGCTGGGGGCTTCATATTTGGGATGATAATGGCTGTGATCTTGCCAATGCCGGCATAAATTGCCAGTTGACAGACTGGAATAATCCGATGCAACCAGCGGCTATAGATAGCAAGTATGGTGCTTACTTTGTTGTTGATTTGAATGCTGATAGAAATGATAACCAGGACTTCAAATTTATAGTTCGTGATGCTGATGGCAATAAAGACATTGGCGGCAGTGATCTGGTATACACAGTAAGAAGCTTTGGTAAGGATGCCTACACTGTGTCTGGATATAACAAAATTTCAGGTGAACCAATCACTGTACCCCTGCTATCAGAGGCCTCAGCTCATCTGGTAACGGCAGGTTCTTTGGTTTGGAATGCGCCTTCAGGAACAGAGAGAGTAGAGCTGGTCGGAGCTCTGAATGGCGGTCTGACCAATAATAGCGATAGCAGTGACCTGGATAAGGTGGATAGTCGGGTCATTCTGGAAAGTGATGGCACTTTACCTGCCGAAGAGGCTGAGGAGTATCCCTATCTATCAGGAAAGCAGCGCTGGATTCTGCCAGAGGGGGCTGACCTGAAAAGTATGCTGAAAGGCCAGCTGGCTGTTGTTGCAAAAGACAAAGATGGCAAGGCTCTGAAAGCAACAGAAGTTCAAGCAGGTTTCGGGCTGGATACGCTCTACTTTGATAATACAGATCTTGGTTCAATGCCCCTGGGAGCAGTCTATGAAGGCGATCGTATTAATCTGCGGGTTTGGGCGCCAACAGCAAAATCTGTAAAGCTGTTGCTGACAAGTGAGAGTGCTGACTCTGTAGATAGCCTCTCTGGTTTGGCTATGAATTTTGATCAGAAAACAGGTGTCTGGAGCTACTCTGATTCCAGGGACAATCTTGATAGAAAATTTTATCGTTATCAGGTAGAAGTCTATCGTCGTGATACAGGTAAAGTTGAAACCACAACTGTTACTGATCCTTATAGTCTTGCTGTGACCCAAAATGGATCATATACACAGATTATTAATTTAAATGATGACGATTTGAAACCCAGTGGCTGGGATGGCATCAACAAAAGCAAGCCATTTGATATTTCTGTTTATGAAACGCATATCCGTGATATCAGCACTTTTGACTGTGGCTTGAATTATAAAGGTAATGGTGAGCAGTGCCCTGCTGGAGTTACTGGTCAGTATAACGGCAAGTATAATGCTTTTGCTGAGGCTAATCGCCCCAGTATGAAACACTTAAAAAAGCTGCAGGATGCAGGGCTGACTTATGTACAGGTATTGCCTGCCTTTGATATTGCTACCGTCAATGAAGACCCTGAAAAAGTAGCAAATTTGACGGATAGCTTTGGCAAACTTTGTGAGCTCAATCCTGAGATCAAAAAAGATAACATGTTTGCGGGCTACTGTTCTTCCAGCCAAACCATTGGGGAAGTCTTTGAAGACACCAAGGCTAATGAACAAGCTGCCCAGGCTCTAAGTGCTTATCTGCGTCCGTTCGATAGCTTTAACTGGGGCTATGACCCCTTCCACTATGGTGCTCCCGAAAATAGTTATGCCAGTAAAAGTGATGGTGTAACTGCAGTCAAAGAATTCAGGGGAATGGTAAAGGCCCTGAGCGATATGGGGCTGCATATTGTCATGGATGTAGTTTATAACCATACCAATGCGGCGGGCCTGGCAGATAAATCGGTGCTGGATAAGATTGTTCCTGATTACTACCAGCGTCTGAATACGGAAAGTGGTGCTGTTGAAACCAGTACCTGCTGCTCTAACACGGCCAGTGAAGTCAGCATGATGGAAAAGCTGATGGTGGATACCCTGAAAGTCTGGGCCAGAGACTACAAGGTGGATGCTTTCCGCTTTGATTTAATGGGACATCATCTGAAAGCCAATATGGAGAAAGTTCAGAAGGAATTGAAAGCTATTAATCCCGATATCTATCTCTACGGAGAGGGCTGGGAATTCGGCGAAATTGAAAAAGGACGAATTGGTGAAGTTGCCGTACAACGGAATATGTATGGTACAGGAATAGGCACTTTTACAGACCGGCTACGTGACGCTGTTCGCGGTGGAGGTCCCTTCGATGGTGGTGAAGGTATTCGTAGATCTCAAGGATTTGGTAGTGGGTTCTGGGAAGTTAAAAATGAGCTTAATGGCTCTGTTGATCAAGAACGTATTAATAGAGAGTTGAATAATGTTGATATTATTCGTCTTGGGATGGCAGGTAACCTGAAAGATTTTCAGTTAGTCAATTATAAAGGTGAAACTGTTTCTGGCCATGAGATTGATTATAACGGCCAGCCTGCCGGTTATACCGCTTCTCCAGTTGAGTCTGTGAATTATGTCTCCAAGCATGATAACCAGACTCTATGGGATAACCATCAATACAAACTGGCTGAAGGCTTGACCACTGCTGAACGAGTACGTATGCATACGCTGTCGTTAGCTATTCCTGTATTAAGCCAGGGCGTGCCATTTATCCATATGGGCTCCGATATCCTTCGTTCTAAGTCTATGGAGCGGGACAGCTATGATTCCGGTGACTGGTATAACAAGGTGATGTTTAATCTTGATGATCAGGATTGGAATAATACCTGGAATCATGGATTACCCCGTCAGGACAAGGATGGCGATAATTGGGATCTGATCCGTAAAATTGTTGCCAATGACAAAACCCAAGTGGACGGTGAGCATGCCAAACTTGCCGCAGAAATGTTTAGAGAATACCTGAAGATCCGAACTTCCAGCCCTCTCTTTCATCTGGAAACCGCTGAGCAGGTTAACCAGGTAGTAACATTCCATAATGTAGGATCAAAGCAGCTAAAAGGCCTGATTGCTATGGAGCTGGATGATAGCCAGACTAATCTGGATAGCCAGTATGAAAGCATTATGGTAATGGTCAATGCCACCGCTGAGAAGAAAACCCTGAATATATCTGGTGCAACAGACTACAGTCTGCACCCCGTTCAGCTGGGATCTGTTGACAGTGTTGTGAAACAGGCAGCCTTCCATGAAGGTAGCTTTGCCATCCCTGCCCGCAGTGTTGTTGTATTTGTGAAATAACATCTGGCATCACACCTACTCAAGCTTGTATCCTCCATGCTTGAGTAGGGACTACTCTTATTTGTTTTTCCAGGGAATGGAAATAGTAATAATAATTACTCTTTGTAGGGGAATTGTTTTCCATGCCTGCCTATCGCTCCAAAACATCAACTCATGGTCGTAATATGGCTGGGGCTCGTGCTTTATGGCGTGCCACGGGTATGAACGATAATGATTTCGGCAAGCCGATTATTGCCGTTGCCAACTCATTCACCCAGTTTGTCCCGGGGCATGTCCACCTGAAAGATATGGGGCAGCTGGTTTGCCGGGAAATTGAAAAACAGGGTGCTGTAGCGAAAGAATTTAATACCATTGCTGTGGATGATGGGATTGCCATGGGGCATGATGGCATGCTTTATTCACTGCCCAGCCGGGATATTATTGCTGACTCAGTGGAGTATATGGCTAATGCCCATACTGCGGATGCTCTGGTTTGTATATCCAACTGTGACAAAATTACCCCGGGAATGTTGATGGCTGCTATGCGGCTCAATATCCCTGTTGTTTTTGTTTCCGGTGGCCCGATGGAAGCGGGGAAAACAAAGCTTGCCAGCCATGGGCTTGATCTTGTTGATGCCATGGTGATTGCAGCTTCAGATGCAGATGATGAAACTGTGGCTGAAGTTGAACGCTCAGCCTGCCCAACCTGTGGTTCCTGTTCAGGCATGTTCACTGCCAACTCTATGAATTGCCTGACGGAAGCTCTTGGGCTTTCTTTACCAGGTAATGGTTCTATGCTGGCAACTCACGCAGATCGTAAAACACTTTTTCTACAGGCAGCCCGTCGAATAGTCGACATTACCAAACGTTTTTACGAGCAGGGTGATAGTAGTGTCTTGCCGCGTTCCATAGCCAGTTTTAAAGCTTTTGAAAATGCCATGAGCCTTGATATTGCCATGGGAGGCTCAACCAATACGATCCTGCATCTCTTGGCGGCAGCACAGGAAGGCAAGGTGCCTTTTACAATGAAAGACATTGATCGTCTTTCACGGGAAGTCCCTCAATTATGTAAAGTGGCACCCAATATTC
The DNA here is from genome assembly GCA_965224475.1 of Endozoicomonadaceae bacterium. Classification (GTDB taxonomy): domain Bacteria; phylum Pseudomonadota; class Gammaproteobacteria; order Pseudomonadales; family Endozoicomonadaceae; genus Endonucleibacter. Next base: position 406,990 of record CBDCZK010000021.1, read on the forward strand.
AGACTTACCATATGGAAGATGTTCACCGTGCCGGCGGGGTGATGGCAATTCTTGGTGAGTTGGATCGGGCAGGTTTGCTCCATAACCAGATTCCTATGGTACACAGTGGAACAGTGAAAGATGCACTGGCTAAATGGGATATTAAACAGACTGAGGATGAGCAGGTTCACCATTTTTATCGGGCCGGGCCAGCAGGTATCCGTACAACGGAAGCATTCAGTCAGAATACCCGGTGGGACTCACTGGATGCTGACCGGGTTAATGGGTGTATTCGTTCCATTGACCATGCTTATAGTCAGGAGGGTGGGCTGGCAGTACTCTACGGCAATATTGCTGAGGAAGGCTGTGTAGTAAAAACGTCTGGTGTTGATGACAGTATTCTGATTTTTGAGGGACCCGCTCATATCTGTGAGAGCCAGGATGAAGCAGTACAGCATATCCTTGAAGATAAGGTGAAAACCGGAGATGTGGTTATCATTCGTTATGAGGGTCCCCGCGGTGGACCCGGCATGCAGGAGATGCTCTACCCAACCAGTTATCTTAAATCTAAAGGCTTGGGGAAAGAGTGTGCATTGTTAACCGATGGTCGGTTTTCTGGTGGGACTTCAGGCTTATCCATTGGTCATGTATCGCCTGAGGCTGCATCCGGAGGGGCATTAGGTTTGATCGAACAAGGAGATATTATTCGTATTGATATTCCTGCACGCTCAATCAATGTCTTGCTCTCTGAAGATGAATTAAAAGAGCGCCGAAAGGTAATGGATAGCAAAGGAAAATACGCTTGGCAGCCACAGGAATCAAGATCAAGGAACGTTTCTACCGCTCTGAAAGCCTATGCTCTAATGGCTACCAGCGCGGATAAAGGAGCCGTTAGGGATATTGATAAACTTGGTTAGAAGCTATTCAGTACCAACAGAAAAATCAGTGATGGGCAGACAATTCGGATATACCAAGGCCAAACCTTCCAGAATAAGCTTGACTCAATATCTGGAAAGCCCTCGCGTATTTCTGCCAGCAGTTTGTCCTGTCTGATAAGCCAAGCACAATAGATCGTTGTGATGAGGCACAAGACTGGCATTAAGTATTGGGTTGTTAATTTAACCGTTAGTGACAGTAACACTTCAATGTTCAGAATAATGGCAATTGAAAGTGTTGCTGCTGCTAGCGTAACCAGCCAGCAGGCTCGACGTCGGCGAAATTTGATTCTTTCAACCATAACCGAGACTGGGGTTTCCAGCATAGCAATGGAAGATGTGAGGGCAGCAATGGTTAATAGCAGGAAGAAGGCTATTGAAACCAAAAGGCCTGCTGAACCCAATTGTTGGAAGAGAGCTGGTAGTACGGTAAAAACCAACTTGTCTGAGCTGTAGAGAATACCCTCCGGAGAGAAAATTTCTATGCCTTGGTGCATAGCAGCATACATGCAGGGAATAACCAGTAATCCAGCCATAAATGCTACAGAGCTGTCCAGAATTGCCACATGCGCAGCAGTGGTTGGGATGTTAGCAGATTTGTTGAGATAAGAGCCGTAGACCATCATGGCACCAACCCCCAGGGACATGGAAAAGAATGATTGTCCCAGGGCACTGATTAATAGCTTAGAGTCTAGGAGTCTCGAAAAGTCTGGCAATAGGTATACCTTAAGCCCTTCCATACCTCCCGTTCGGGTCAGGGCAAAGGTGATAAGAACCACCAGTAGGATTATCAGGGAAGGCATCAAACGATTAGACCATCTTTCGATTCCCTCCTTCACCCCCTGAGTTACGATGAGAGTGGTGAGAATCATAAAAACCAGGGTCAATAGTATGGTTGGTAAACTGGAAAAGCTCGTCAGCCAGGTTGCCAGGCTATCAATACCAACAATATTCATAAATGGAGACAGGCAGAAGCCAATAAACCAACCTCCAACAATGCTGTAAAAACTGTAAATAATGGTAATAGTAAGAATGGCTCCTATACCTGTTACCTGCCCAAATTTTTGCCAGAACGGCTTGCTGTTAAGGTATTGAAGCGCACTCACTGGATTGGATTGACTGTATCGACCGATGGTTAATTCAGCTACCAGGGCAGGATAAGCAAGAATAAAGGATAAAGTTAAGTAGGCCAAAACAAAGGCAGCACCACCGTTTTCTGCCGTCTGAGCCGGGAAACTCCATATATTTCCAATACCTACAGCGCATCCGGCTGCAGCAATAATAAATCCCAGTCTGGAGCTGAACTGGCTTCTGTTTTTTGGTGTTGTTTGAGCCATGGTGCTGGTTTGGCTGGGAACTGGCAAAACCGCTTACCTATTAGTTGGAGTAGGTTTCAGAAAATATAGCAGTTATGGACAGAATTTGTTCCGAATAGAGGTATTTAGTGTAAGCAAGGGTAATCGTGCTTAATAGGGCAAGTGTGTTCAAACCACTTGCCTGTTATTTTACGGGTCTGACAAATAGCAGTGGTTTACCCTTCTCCAGAACATAGGGGTAGCCTATCGTTCGATTATCTTCACCAATCCCCACTTCATTGGGTGCCAGATAGAGATAGGCCCAGCCGGGTAAGCGAGCGCTGAGCTTTTGGTAAAAAACGTTTTCTTCTATCGTTTCCAGCCCATCACCTTGAGAAATAGCAACCCTGGGATAACGGAACTCATCGGCAATGTGAAACAGCCAGGCATTTTGCCCCGCGGTGGCATAAAAGGAGAAGGCTGGTGTAATGACTGGCCCCATTGGCTCTGGCACGTATATGCTCAACATACAGTTCATCTGTTTGAATGAACATTCACTATCTTCCCGTTCAAGGTACCACTGGCGGAACGATATACCCAGATGAGAATAAGGGGTTTTTACAGGCTGAATCTTGTATTGCATTTCCTGAATGATTGTTAGCGAGGACTTCATGACCATGGTTTCAAATACTTGTCGGGCATGCATAGCATCTTTAGCTTTGTTTTCTGGCATCCAGGCAAATATTCTATGATTGCGACGATGGCTTGCTCCCGGTACGCTCCAGCCCCAGTAAAAGTTTTCAAAGGCACCGTAAGGGGCAACTGTGACACCAGCAACGCCACTGGAGCTGCCATAAGCTGGATGAGTGATGCCTCCCAGCTTGTAGTCCAGGAGCTTGCCTTCTTTGTTATAGGCCATAGCAGGCAGCTGTTGGTCATGAATTTGCCTACTCATACCTGCACTAGTGGTAAGGTTTTTGGCTTTTGACCACTGATCATTGTATTTAATGCTTTTGCTGACGCAGCCGCTTAGTAGCACTGTTATGGCAACCAGTATATAGCCGGTTTTCATGTCGCCTTCTCCCGAGAGTCACTTTCTGGGCTATCGGCCACTGGTTGCTTTGTCTTTACCTTCTTTATTTTTTTGTCTCTAATTCTACTAGAACATCTGATTCCTTAGATTGATAAGTAATGGTTATTGCATTAAGGCTTAAGCATGGTGGGAACCATCTATAGCTATATATTGAGAGGGAGAATTTTTAAATTGGGAGCGCTAGCTTTAATGGGGGGCATAATGTAGTCACCCCTATACGGAGAAACTGTAATTATGTACTTGAGTTAAAGCTCCGCCTTCTTTTGTTGTTGGTCGTTTGTTGTGAGGTTGAAATCACAAAACACCACCGTTTTGGAAAGCTAAATCAGCTTGCAAGCATTTGGGCTCCTGCCAATGTCAGTGTTAATGAAAGTAAGCTGTTCCAGGGATTGTTCGTTCCAAGTCCTTTGACTTCACGGTCTATCTCTCCAGCCATAATTAACATGGACCTGAAATCTTTTTCACTGTGTCGTGCTATAGCCTTATTTATCAGGTGCTTCCTTCGTTTTAGCAGGTAAGGAGAAAAGCCGATTGTTTTGGCGGACTGGGTAAAAGCGGTCTCCTGGTTTAGGCCTTTTGATATTTGCCGACTGAGGTAGCTAAGTAGCCGAATTTCTCTTGCCAGGGCCCATAACACAACAGGGGCCTCAATACCTTCTCCTCTCAGAGTGTTAAGGATTCGGACACAGTTTTTTACATTGCCATCCAGTGCTGCATCAGCAAGGTGAAAAACATCGTAACGGGCACTGTCTGACACGGCATCTCTTACGGTAATCTCATCAATCCGGTTGTTATTACTCAGTAGCTTCAGTTTTTCAATTTCTTGAGATGCTGCCAGCAAATTGCCTTCTACTCTTTCTGCAAGTAGTACTAGAGCTTCAGGTGTCGCCTCAAAGCCTGATGCCCGCAAACGGCGGGCAATCCATCCAGGCAATTTATCAGGTTCAACAGGCCATGAGGGAATAAAAATACCAGCCTGGTCCACGGCTTTGAACCATTTGGATTTTTGTATTTGCCCATCAAGCCGATCGGTGATAATTAAAAGCAGGTTATCTGGTGATGGCGCTTTGATATACTCCATTAACACCTTTCGACCAGTCTCCCCCGGCTTGCCATTAGGCATTCTCAACTCAATGATTTTCTTATCAGAGAATAGAGATAGGCTGTTTGCTGTTTCTAAGAGCTCACGCCAGTCAAAACTATTGTCTATATGGTAAATGGTGCGCTCGCTATACCCCTGGTTTCTTGCGTACGATCGTATCATGTCGGCGCATTCGGAAACCTGCAGTGGCTCATCACCGCTGATGATATAAACAGGCATTAGCTGGCGTTTAAGCTGTGCTTCCAGCTGGTCAGGCCTGATTTTCATTCAGACCTCACCTGCATTTTCGGACTGTTGACCTTGCTCCATCGTCATAGCTTTTCTGGCTCGAGCTTCTTCCTCTTTTAGCTTTTCACCAGAAATACCGGCCACTCGACTCACTGTTCGGAATAACAGATCCTGACTTAGCTCCTGGAATGTCAGATCTTCTTCTGATTGAGCAGCGTTGGTCAAATTCTGATTTTGGGAAACATAGCGTTCGGAAGACAGTTCGACTGGTTTAAATAGGGGCAACTTATCCTGGGTTTCCAGTCGATAAATTACACTCAGTTTTAGTAGTCTTTCGTAGTGCCCAGCTGTCGCATGAGTTCGTTCCCCAGTCTCTTTTTGCACCTTCATAACCCGCAATCGATAAGGTGCGCTATCCGTTACCTGGATGCCTGTGTTTGTCAGGGCTTTGGAGAGTTGGCGAACATAAGCCTGATCAGTTCCGCTAACAGCCAGTGTGGCTATTTCGCTATTAATATCCATTTGGCCTCGCAGATGGAACCCACAGGCTGAAAGCAAGCTAATGGTCATTAGAAAAGGCAGGAAAGTTCCCAGGCGCAGACGGTATTTCATGGAGTCTCCATAAGTCGGTATAGACCTGATATATCAGTCTATTTCTTGTATATGTAGCTGTTTATTACTGATTCTGTGTGCCTTCAGTGGCATAAACACATAATACCCATCTCCGTTTCAAAATCCTCTACAGCTTTCTCACAAGGGATTTGAAGAGTGAATAGTATAAGATTAATTTACGAGCAAGCCACCTTACCATGTCATTCGAAGAAGATTAACACTGTATGACCCTGGAATTTTCGATTCGGCTAATTTCTCTTACGTTTTTTTGTATTTTTTTGGGTAGCTGTGTAGAGCTTCCTTTCAATAGTTACCGGAAAGATTCTTGGGCCTTTAGTAACACTGAAAGTACAAAAATTGGAAAATATGTACATCCTGAGGTAACTAAATATCCTGGCCTTTCAGGATTTTACCCTTTGGCAGATGGACATGATGCCTTAGCCATACGACTGGCTTTGATTGATCAGGCAGAGTGCAGCATAGATGCTCAATATTACCTATTTCATACTGATCTGGTCGGTTGTCTTTTTATGTATCACTTGCTTTTAGCAGCGGATAGAGGGGTTAGAGTTCGCCTTTTGGTAGATGATTTATCCAGTGTTAGTGCAGATAAAGTAATGGCTATAGCCAATAGTCACCCTAATATTGAAATCCGTCTGTTTAATCCTGTTATTGCCAGAGGTATTTGGCGTCCAGTCCAGTTGGTTACTGATTTTTCCCGTATCAACAGACGTATGCATAACAAGGCTTTTATAGTTGATAACCAAGTAGGCATTGTTGGTGGTCGAAATATTGGTGATGAGTATTATAAGGCAAGTGCAGTCGAGTTTACTGATCTTGATATGCTTCTAATTGGTAAGGTTGTGCCTGATATATCCAGTTTTTTTGACCTCTATTGGAACAGTCGACTGAGTTTTCCTGTGGAAGCAGTTTTAAATGAAAAAGTTAATCAGAGTGAGGTGAAAATATTTAAAGAAAAACTTAAAAGTAAAACCTTGAGCAGTGATATGCAACAGGGCAATTGCATCAATCTGACGACCTGAGAGAGACTGCTCTGTAAATTACCAGAGTAGTCAATTTGCATGGAAGCCGTACAGTATCAACCTTTGTCGCAGTTTTTGGCTAAAGTACCTGATCCCCGTCGGCCAGGTATGTGTGACCATAACCTGCTTGATATTCTTATTATTGCCGTATGTGCTGTTATATGTGGAGCTGATGAGTGGCAAGACATTGAGGACTTTGGTCGCTGTAAAGAAGACTGGTTCAAAACATTTCTAGAGCTACCCGCCGGCATACCCTCTAAATACACCTTTCGCAGGGTCTTCTGCTTGCTTGACCCCGTAGCTTTTGAAACCTGTTTTACTGGCTGGATCAAGCAAACACTGACTGAAATATCAGGCAGCCAACACCTTGCGATTGATGGAAAGGTCATTAAGGGCTCCAGAGCAAAAGGCAAAAAACCAGTGCTTCTAGTCAGTGCCTGGAGTGTTAAGCTTGGCTTGGTGCTTGGGCAAGAGCGTGTCGACCAAAAGTCCAATGAAATTACAGCAATACCTAAACTGCTCAAAGCTCTGGAGCTGAAAGGCTGCCTTGTCACACTGGATGCTATGGGCTGCCAGAAGAAAGTAGCAAAGCAGTGCGTTGAACAGGGTGCAGATTACATTCTTGCAGTCAAAGGCAATCAGAAAAAGCTCTATAAAGGCATAGAGGCTTTGTTTACCGCAGCAGAACACCAGCCAGAGCTGCATGATTATATGCAGTCTCGTGAAAAAGGCCACGGTCGTGTAGAAACCCGCTGTTGTTGGGTGATAAGCGATCTTTCTAACTTGGAAACGGCAAAAGACTGGCCGGGACTAAAGCAAGTAGCTGTCGTACAAAGTGACAGGCAAATCAATGGTAAAGTAACTACTGCGCTGCGTTTTTATATCATGAGCCGTTCAATGGCAGCGAAGGATATGCTGGAAATCAGTCGAAACCACTGGTCTGTGGAGAATAATCTACACTGGGTGCTTGATGTTGCATTTTCAGAGGATGCTTGTCAGATCAAAACAGGCAATGGGGCAGAGAACTTCTCTATCCTGAGGCGGATAGCACTGAACGCTATCAAGGCCAACAAGGGCGATCGCAGTATCAAGAGCCACAGAAAACTAGCAGGTTGGGATCATAAACACCTAACAAAGTTACTTTGCTCTATCGTTTTGGATTGATGCAATTGCCCTGTGATATGCAACAATACGGAACTTTTCTAAAAAATGCACCTATTATTGAAAAAAACCAGGGTGAAGGGTTTGAGTTGTTTTGGGGCAAGGCGAGAGTTTATGCCGATCATCCAGAAAAAGTACTTGTTCCTGTTAATGATCAAAAGACACACTTAGCCACACAGCTGAAACCTCTTTTGGAACAGGCAGGTAGTGAAGTAATTATGTTTTCACCTTACTTTGTTCCGGGAAGGGTAGGGGTGGATTTTTTACTAAAGCTGGTTGTTAAGGGTGTTTCTGTTACTGTAATTACTAATAGTTTAGCTTCGACAGATGTTTCAATTGTCCACGCTGGTTATAGGCGATATAGAAAGGAGCTGCTTAAAGGTGGCGTACGCTTGATTGAGATGAAACCCATATTGAATGATCGTAACAGAAAAGTAACTGGATCAAGACAAGCTAGTTTACATACGAAAACCTATATTATTGATCGACAGTTGTTGTTTGTAGGGTCTTTGAATTTGGATCCAAGATCTACTTTATTAAATACAGAGCTAGGTATTGTTTATAAGTCTAAAGCTGTAAGTAGTCACTCAAACGAAATCAGATATTCTTGACCAAATAGATCAAATACACGTTTGACCTCTTGCTCAAATTCCTTGAAGTTCATTATTGTCAGTAAGTTCAGCCATTCATATTTCACTTTCCTCCACAATATTTCTATCAGATTGAGTTCTGGTGAATAGGTCGGTAAAAAACAGACTAAGAGCTTTTTCTCAATCGCCCAGTCTATTACTCTTTCTCTGAAAAGTTTGCTGGTATGAATGCTGGCATTATCCACCATGACGATAGTATAGCGATCATTAGAACTGTACTTGGGATCTTCCATCCTGGTGGCAAAATCATCAAAGACACTGATAACCGTTTCGCTGTTAACACAACCTGTTACTGGGTAGTAGAAAAGGTCATTGGCACGATTCATAAACCCCAGCACATTGATACGCTTGCTTTTTACAGAGGGTATTTCTAGCTGTGAGCCTTTTTCTTGCCAACCATAGGGGACACAAGGCTCTTGGCTAAAACCAGATTCATCAAAGTAAAACAGATTGACAAGCCCTTTATCCTCAGCATTTTGAGCCTCTTTCAAGGCAGACTGGCAACACCTGAACTGCTCCTCGTTGCGCTTATGACTGCAAGCCTTACGAAACCGCTTATAAACAAGTCCCAGCTTTTTTTAAAAGTCTCGACAAAGTTTGTTTTGAGGCAGTCTTCCCGGTTTCCTCTGCAATCTTTGTTTGAACATAAGCCAGCCTGCGAGGTTCCTCGGAGACAATCTCTCTAATGCGTTGTGCTTCCTGGTCAGTATAGATAGGTGGTTTACCACCCTCATGTTTTTTGTACAGACCGCGAAGGCCATAATCATCCCAGGCATCAATCCAGTCAGATACTGTCTGATATCGAACTTCAAATATTGCAGCAATCTCGCTCATAGAATAACCACGTATACTGAGTAAAACAGCATGAGCCCTTTCCCTTAGGTAAGGATATGGCCCGTGCCGGAGAGCTTCTCTCAATGTTTTTATGACTGCGACATCGGTTACTGGATCAACAGTTTTCATCGTGACAACAGCGAGATTAATGGTGTTTGGCAATGAGTATAACCAAATTGGAATGGAGATGTTTTTTATAAATACGGACGTACAGTTATTTTTATCTGTTAGCAGTTGCGTGACTACTTATCTGAATTTCTTTTGTGTGAGCTCGATGTTTATGAGAAAGAAAAAAATTACTGGGAGTTGAAGTTAACAAAGAGAGGGGTTGAATGGTTTGATTGTAGTAATGGGTGCAAGCCTGTAGCAACTCGAGATCCCCAAACATCATTTTTCACTCGATTGGGTATTGCCATTTTATCAGCCTTTCCTATTGAAGAGCATTTGTAAGATTAGAGTCAATAATTTAATCAAGTGGTGCGACTGTTTTTATTACCATGATTCCGTAATCATAGCCTTCAATATTTGGGTGGCACCTAGAATAAAGGTGATCATTACAACCAAAATAGAAAGAATGTTAGCCAGTCGACAGTTTCTATGATTTGCTTTGTTGTGGGTTTTGTTGATTGCGATAAGCAAGAGTAAGGCTATAAATGGTAGTATGATACCATTTATAGCTTGTGCCATCATGACTATGGATATTGAATTATGACCAAAAGCTATTGAGATCATCGTACCTGCTATTAGCATTAGAATCCAGGTCAAACGAAACCTTAGGGAGTCAAATGGTGTTTTACTATTTCCAAACGCACCACAAATAGCAAATGCTGTGGCCATAGGGCAGGTAATGGCACTGGTTAGTGAGGCAGCAAATAGACCGGCAGCAAAGAAACTGTTGGCGGAGTGTCCAAGAACCGGTTCTAGCTGAAGTGCAATGTCCCCAAGGTTTTTTATTTGAATTGAGCTATTGAAATAGATGCTAGCTGCAGTACTTAAAACGGCTGTCATCAATACTCCAGCTATACAAACCGAGGTGAAGGTATCGATGCGAGAACAGCGGAGTACCGTTTTAGAGGGGTATTGAGCCGACCATTTCTGGGCAGTTGTACTTGCATGAAGGAAAAGATTATAGGAGGGCAATAGCGACCCAATCATTGCAACAATGATAAAGAGTGAGTTGTCTGGCTTACTGGGGCGCAGTCCCTTGATGAACTCATGAATATCTGGTGGTTTGATTAGCATAGTTACAAGAAAACTCAATCCCATAACGAATATCAATCCAATCAGGATTGGCTGGATAATATTCTTGCCCCCGGTAAGGGGAATGGTGATGGCCATAAGACCTGATATTAAAATTAACGTGGATACAGGTAGATGAATAGCAAACATATGCATACTCATTGCAATTCCTGTAATACTGCTAGCTGCAAACAAACTGTTACCTAAAACCAAAGAAATAACAACAAAATAGGTGATGCAATAATTAAGGGGTTTATTACTTGATAAGTTTTTAATTGATTCAGATAAACCCTTATGGGTTATAAGTCCAAGTCGAGCAGCCATATCTTGTAAAATAGCTGTTGCAATAACACTAAACAAAATAACCCATAGCAGCTCAAAGCCAAAAAGAGAACCAGCCATACTTGCTACAGTGAGGTTTCCAGGGCCAATGATTGCCGCTGTGACCATAAAGCCAGGGCCAAATTGTTTCATGGTTTCAAATAAATGCCGGTTTTAAACTATGCCAGTTTGTTCAGATGTTTTTTAAATACTATGGAAATGTAGCACTTGCCAGACAAATTGTTTCCTTCTGAATTAAATTGGCTTTAGTTGAATGGATCTATTAATCTGTTGTTAATTTAGTGGGAGTGTTGTTGATTGATCCCTCTACTCTAAATTTTGGAGATTTTTTCAGTCATGAACAGGGATTTGTGGATTGATTTTGGACAAATAGGGAAAAAGGTATCTTTAAATAATAATTTGGCCCAGCTTACAAATAATTTAATAGTCTTGATGTTTATGCTTTTTTTTGCAGGTTCAGCTTTTGGTTTGAACTCGGAAGAGCATGCCAATGTTATTGATTATGGTGTCAGCGAGTATATAGGCAAGAGGCCTGATGTTGAGAGGCTTCTTTCAGGTGCTGGCCTAAATATTGAACAAGGTGATAAGAATTACGCTAAAAGAATTGCTTGTGCAAAGCTATTTGCTACAGGAACTATTAGTGGTGGCATGACAAAGATAGGTGAATCTCCAACTGGTGCGGTTTATGCCAAAAATATATCAGCGGGAACGGATTATGATAGTGGTTATGAAGGAGATTTAGAGAATGAAGAGCTAGATATGAACTCAGATATTGAAAAAGGTAGGGGGCTAGATATTTATTCTAGTGAGTTTGAAGACTGGTGCTATAGCAGGCATGATCAAGAAGATGATATTGTATCGCAGGATCAATGTTTTTCATCTACTTCTGGTTTCTTGCAATCATCCTATAATCGTAACATTGTTATTCCTGATGTAAAAAAAAGGCCTAAGAGTACTTTAGAAATTGGGTCTTACTCTGTAGGTGAACTCGGTGCATTATATGGGGACTACCGGCGTTCAACCTACTGTGAAAATGGTAGCAATTGCTATATAACTCCGGGGGACAGATCTAAAGTTCTGTTTCGAGGTACAAGTCCGTTTTGTCCGACGCCAGTTAAGATTAGCATTTACTTGAAAGACATTGCTTCAGGCTTAGTTCCCCCTATAGGAAAATTAGGTAATACACTGTCTAATTCGGCTCATCTCGAAGGCTATTATGAGGCAGGGTGGTGGGGAGATGAGATGCTTCGGCTTGCCAATGTTAATGATTGGCATTTTTCTAACGGAGCCATTGCCTGGTATGTTGGTCTGCACCGGTTGGCACTATACAGTATGGCAAAAGCGATTGAGCAGCCTGAGTATATGATTCAAGCCTTACATTTTGAAGCCAACGCTCTGCATGCTTATGTTGACCTTTTCTCATTTGGCCATATTGTGACTAATCGAGGTGAGACATCCTATGGCATTATTCAATCAGAAAACTTACTTGAGCATAGAGCCTTTAAATGGTCTGAGTCTGTCCTGGCTATGGGGGGGGGCTCAAGGAATAAAAAGGGGCAGATTCAACTTTCCAGTGGGTCTTTAGCTAAAATACCTCAAAGTGATGAGGATATTCCAAGCCCAGGTCGTAATGATTCGATGCCCAGTTATCGGGGGCTTTGGGCGCAGCGTGCTTATTTTGAAGAAAACTCTCATACGACCATGAATAAGGCGGGGGCAGTTGTTCGTAATTTAAATGGAAAGCAATTCCAAATTTATGGTGATGGGCTGCTTGAAAAAATGCCGGATACATTTGATCTGATAAGTCAGGGTGTTGGTAAATCATTAGATAGTTTGTTCGAGTTTTATTGGCAGCTAAAAAGCCAACAAGCCACACTTGATGACCTTGATGATAGGCGTGAGTTAGCTAGCTATTTTGGTGCTTTAAAATTTCTACCCGTTTATATTAAAAAAGATGGTAGGAGCTATTTTAGAGGACGTTGGGCTCTGTATGCCGGTTTTATCGATGAACTAACAAACAGCGAAATTGTGCCAGAAGACTGGGAGAACTGCAAAATTGCTTTTCTTAGCGGAAAAAATTATTTTTGGCCACCAAAAAGCAAGGTTACATGTACTAAATTTCCTTTAACATTAGATGAAAATGATTCTAAGTCCCCAGCCGTTCCTGTGCCCGATGATACTCCTAAAAACCTTGACAATAAGGGAAGAGATTTACCGCAAAAAAATCTGAAAACCCCTAATACACTTCCGCTTGAGCCTATTCAAGATTTGCCCATTCAAGAGCCAGAAGCTGCTGCTCCTGCAGCATAAAGAAAAATGGTTAGAGAGCACTCATATTTAGTTATGAGTGCTTACAGGATTTAGAGTGAAAACCGGTAAAAAATATCAAGCGCCTGTGCGAGCCCGCTGACAGCCTGAAGGTAGAGGCGGGTCATCAGTTCATACCTGACTTTGACTTCACCAATAGAGCTAAATACACCGACACCATACTGTACCTGTATTTTGGGTGATACATAGCCACTAACGGTGACCTGGGTGTCATCACCACTGCCTTCGGTATCCAGTGTGACGTCCTTAATACCGACTGCTTCTCCCAAATTAGAAACTACATCACCAATTTGGCTGACGCCAAGCCCGAGTAACATAGACTGCAATGCTGCGTTATCACCTGATCCCGCCTTCATTGCCCGCCCTCTTAACAAATATGAGAATTGCTCTGTCTGAGGCATTGATGGATCTGAGAATAAGTTCCAGTCTGGACGAGTCACAGGCCCATTGACAATGACGCCGACGGTGACATTATCTTCAATCGCGTCGGGGTTGCGAATAGCTTCCACCACTAGATAGGGATTGTCTGGGGGGCCTGAAAAAATAATCTTGCCTTCGCGAATAATAAGATTCTGGCCAAAGGAACGATAGCGCCCCTCTTTTAGCTGAATAGTGCCGTGAACTTCCAAAGGTTTTTCTGGTTCCTGTAAAATTCCTAAGCCACCGGCCAAATGTGTTTGCAGGCCAAAGGCATCAAGTTGAACATCATCACCCAATAAAACCTTAATTTTAATATCAAGAGGCGTAGAGACTTCTTTCTTTTCAGATGTGCTTTCTCCAGGCCTTATGATAATGACGTCATCAGACTGGGTGACAGCATGCTGTGGCAAGTCTTTGACTTTAATACGGGCCCATGGGATTGATAGACTTCCTGTCAGGTGTTGCTGATCCGCGAGCTTTAAGCTGAGATCAGGTTTAACTTTTACCTTGCCAATACCAGGGTACTGAAACTCAAGATCATTGCCTTTTACTGTTATCTGGCCTTGAGGAGGTAAATTTTGCCAATCAATATTACCACCTAATTCGAGCCTGCCATCATCCCCTATATCCATCTGACCGCTGACCACGCCTGAGTGGCCATTAACTGCCAGACGAGTCGTCAGATTGTTAATCGTTACAATGTCTGCTGTCGTTTCCAACCGTCCTTCAGTCAGGGCAAGATCGCCATAAAACAGAGGTTTGTCCACTGAGCCATCAAAATGCCCTTGGGCAGAAAAAGTACCGTTCAGATTGCTGACATCCGGTAAAAATGGCGCAAGGACATCCAGCATTAAGTCATTAATACTTAGCCTGCCGCCTAGCAGACGTTTCTCGGTTATATCTTTAATAGCCAGATTGATATCGGCTTGACCCAGTTGTTTTGATTTAAAGCTCAGGGTACTTTGTAGATTTTGCTCTGCTATCTCTGCATTTATAACAAGAGACTCATACTCACTCTGAAGGGCTCCAGCCTCAAGAGTGCCAGGAGTGGAGCTCAATAACAGATTTAATTCAGGTCTATCCTTTTCCCATTTTACTTGTCCATGGCCCGAAACTTGTGCTTGCCAGGAAAAATTATCGGGAAAGAAAGGCTTTAGTTGAGCAATCTCCAGCTGATTCAGGGTAAATGCTGCTTGCCCATGATTTGCAGCTATTATTGCTGGCTCCATGCAGAACTGAGAGATTCCAGACTGCCAGCACTGTTCGGATAGGCTCAATACTTGTTTATCATTCAGGGATAGGTGTAATGGTTGTTCAAGACGCCATGATCCAGCCGCCGAATTTATCAAGGCCTGTTTTAGATTGCCTTGCCAAAGGCCATTTTGCCAGATACCGGTTAACATCAACTTTGTTGATACTGGTGTTCCTTCTGTTTTTAATGAAAGATAATGCGAAGTTTCTCGGCCATTTGCTTCAATACTAATATTTTTAAGCGCTAATCCATCGCCGTTTAACTGATTGAGGTTGAGCTTGACTTGGCCTTCAAACTCTTTTCGTTTAGCGATGGAACCCTCGCTATCCAGTTCAGACAGACTGAAATTCTGCCAGGCCAAAGATGGGCTTTGAATTTGGTAATGGATATTTGGCTGCTCTTGGCTACCAGTTAATTGAAAGTTGCCTGTAAGTGAGCCTCTAAGACCTGGATATAACTGTGCCAAGTCTTCTCCGCTTATTTTCGCATTTAAATTCCAAGTGTCAGCGAGCTTTCCTTCTGCTGTTATAGTGTTCTTTCCTGTGATAACTGCAAGTTTGTGGATAGTCCAATGCAGTTGGTTATCACCTTCTATTTGTCCATTAATATGAATAGGGTTATCTCGCAACTCACCTTCAAGTTTGAGGTTTGGAATAGATACTACCCACTCTTCACCTGCAAGCTTAAAGCGACTTTCAGCATGGCCATTTATTCGACCTGGAATGTCAGGTGTCCAGTAAGCTGGATTGACGTTGGCCAGATCTATTTTCCCTTTCCAGTCTATACCTTGCTGCCAGTTAAGCACGCCCGAGATATCTGCAGCACCCTCTGGTGTTTTGAGGGCAATTTTATTAAATGTTAGATGACTGGTATCACCTGCTCCCTTAAGTTCGATCGTTACTGGTGGCTGAGCAGGAACCCTTGTCACTGTATTTATAGAAAGCGTGTAGTTTGTTAAATTCCCTGTTGTTAGCAACTGCCCCTGGTCAACGCGAATATCTGGATTATCTCCTGTAAGAGGCCATTGCAATGGCTCCCAGTCCAACTGAAGGTTGAAAGGAATTTCTGGCTTTAGAGGTTCTACTGACCCTGCAATACTTGCGTTAACGGATCCTTTTGCCTGGATATCAAATCCTAATTCAGCTAATGACCCTGATACGTCAAAATGTACTGCCTCTCCCTTAAGGGCACCATCCATCAATGTTTGCTTCAACGTTGAATTCAAAGTCAATACAAGAGGGTAGTTCTTGCTAAGTGTTATCTTTCCACTTAACCTGGCATCAGCTATTGGGTGTACAACGTCCAGATAATTGATGGAAATATCATGATCTTTCCCTTCCAGCGAAAGCGTTAGCTCAGGTATGCTTTCTTTGCCATAACTAAGATGTGTTAGTTGCAGCTTATTCACGCTAACAGGAACAGGTAATTGAATATTAGGGAGAGTGATTTCCTCGGCAACGGGCTTTGAGGGGGAAGAGGGCGCTTCTTTCTGCTGATCTGCTATGGGGTTTATCGCCAGATTCGCTAGCAAGGTGTCATTGATTGTCAATCCGCTTTTCTTAAGGTGTAGTCCTGTAGCAAATTCCTTGAAGGAAACATACAGGTCCTTTTGGGAGAGTTGAAAGCCTGTAATATTAACTCGGTCAATGTCGATGGTTAGTGGTATCGATAAATCTGTATTGGTGTTGTTGCTTTCAGTACCATTGTTACTGTCATCATCGGCTAGAGCTAATGCAAGTGATGGGTTTTTAACCTCGATATTGGTTAGCCATAAGCGTCCATGGATTAATTTTGATGGATTCCATGCGACTGCGAGTTCATTGGCAGAGAAGTTAATCTGGTCGTCATCCCATGCCAGGTTATGAAAGACCCAGCCTTTGCCTACATGGCCACTGATCAGCTCACCATCAAGCGGTGCAATATTTGCCTGTAATTGCTTCCATAACCATTTGTTCCCACTCTCCGTAAAACAAACAGTCAGTATAATCAAGAGTATCGATAGAATGACGATCAAGCTTCGAACGAACCACTTCATAGCTCAGGCCCCATGGTGAAGTGTAAGCGCCATGGCTTATTTTCTTCGCTAACAGCAAAAGCCAGATCCAGTTTTATTTGTCCCAAGGGGGACACCCATCGAAGACCAAAGCCGGCACCTGTTTTCCATTTGTCGTTGTAGTCATTGGTGGCTGTTCCACTATCAACAAAGGTGGCAACGCGCCACTTTTCAGCAAAAGAATAAGCATACTCAAGACTGCCGGCAGTCATATAGCGGGCACCAGTCAGTTTGCCCTTGCTATCTTTTGGAGAGATGCTTTCATAGGCAAAGCCCCGGATAGACTGGTCACCTCCAGCAAAAAAACGAAGAGAAGGAGGAATGTCAGTGATATCATCAAGCATCCAGATAGCGCCCTGCTCCATACGCGTTATTATTCGGTGCTTTTGTGCAAGAGTACGCAACCACTTTGTGCGGCCCCAGACTTTAATAAAGTTTGCATCAGACCCCCAGGAGCGGCTGGATAGTTCAACTTTTGCTAACTGTTGATCTCCCCACCAGGGATCGGTTCCTCCACGTATACGGCGGCGGCTAAATGATACGCCAGGAATAAGCAAAAGATTATTGTCTTGCTGTAGGCCCTGTTCGTAATCTTCATACTCTATACGGAAGAAAACATCCTGGTCCCAACTGCTTTTCTTTCGATAGGAGCGTTTAGTCCAGCGATGAACTGAGGTTGATAGCAGCTTACTATCTGTATCTTCGACCAGTTTGCGCTGGTAGCCTAATTGCAGGTTGTAGTAGTCTTGCAAAGGGTTACCAGCAGGAATCTTATAACTGGATGTAACCTCTGCTCGTTTGGCTGAAACAACCGCTTCATTACTGAGGCTGTGACCGTATTGGTTAACCCAGGGCTTGTCCCAGTTGAAGAACACTCGTGGCCCTTCGTCAGTGGAATAGCCTGCACCTACCAGAAATTCATGTTTCAGCCTGGGTGTTACACCAATATAGATGGGCACTTCCCGGTTTTTAATTGCAGTTTTAACCGGGTGCACATCAATTTGTCTGAAATAGCCGGTAGAAGAAATATCCTGGGTTAATTTCCCCAACTTAACTGAGTCATAGGGTTGGCCGACCTTAAAGTTGATCAAATACTCCAGCAGGTGAATGGTTGATTCTGATATGTCGCCGTATTGAACAGTGCCAAAGCGATAGCGATGCCCTGCATTCAAGGTTATTGCTATATCTGCAGCGTTTTCTTCAGGGTACACTTTGATACTGTGCTGGCTTAACGAGGCATCAAAATAGCCATGTGCCAGTGCCAGGTTAGTCAGGGAGCTTTTTATGGACTCATATTTGCCATCGTTTAGTACCTGACCCTCTTTGAGAGGCAGGTTATCCTTGAAGTGGATAAAAGTCTCATCCTCGCTGGCATCACCCAGTAATTCCAGCTTAAATTTACGTATTATAATCGGAGATCCTGGCTCCACTGTTATCAACAGCTCTTTTTGATCTTGCCCAGGATGGGAAATGCTGATTATTGGGTGGTAGTACCCTAAAGCCTGTAATGCATGGCTGATTTCTTCAGTAATGCGTGCTCGTAGCTTTGGGAGAGTAGCATGTTCTATTGGCGGCAGTGCTTCCAGATAGAGGCTGGCATTCTCTTCCAGTTCACTATCAAGCCCCTCCAGTTTGACCTTTAGTGGAGCTGCTGAAGCTAGTGAGGTAACCACAAGGGCAAGTAAGCCTATACCAAAAAAAGCTATGCGTTTCATTGTGGTGACAGGCCTTACTCAATAATCAAGAATCCAGGATGGTGTAAGACTAAACTAAAACCGGCTTTAAAAGCGGACTTTGCTGTAGATCAACAGCATTTGGCCATCACCTAAACGTAAAGCTTATTGTGACAGCCCCCTTGGCATTAGCTAAAAGCCGTGAGAATGTAATGGATGTGATTTTAATAATCAAAGTTTTTTAAGAGACAAGAGCATTCTGGGCGCTGCTACATACGGATATATTTCTGTTCTCCCATCCCAATATAGCCATCAAAGATGACCTGTTCTTTATTAGGTAAAGTGATGGTTCCCTCAAATACACCGGTTGGACCGTGATAACGAGTTTCTGCTACACCCAGGTTAAGGTAGTTAGGGACATCTGCTAAAGGGGTGAATTTCAGGTCTACTTGCTCATAATTATCACTGATTTCCCAAGTTTCTGTTACACCATTAGGACGGCTGATCTTGATGGGAGGCAGCGGGTGCATTTTTCCATTTAACCAGAGGCAGTTCTCGTTATATTTTTCGTGATCCTTAACCTGGTTATCAGTTAAATTAAAGCCCTGTAATCCTCCTTGATTGTTATACCCCATGCCTGTCACCCAGTCATATTTCATTATGTATGGGTAAAAACCCTTGTGATCATCCATGATCATGCAAGTATCATGACTTTCATAATGTACTTTCTTGCCAGCTACAGTTAACCAGCCATCGGATGGCATTAATGCTTTATGAGAATATAAAGGTCGATTGTTGTCAAAAGGTTGGACTATCACGATGGGTTGAGTTTGGTAAAATCCGGTAAAAGAACCTTCGATATCGGGTTGGCCGTGAAAGTTTTTGGCTGTAAAAGTAACTTCAAATCGATTTTTTTCTAACAGATTTCTTATATCAATGCTTAATTTGGGGTTATGGTAGTAACAATGACTATTGGCTAGCCCGCATGGTGTGTGCAATTTCCAGTAGGGAACTTTATGCTGGTAGATAAACATGCGGTCTTTATTTCGATCATAAGCCATTATGATTGCAGTACCGACTGTTTTGGTGTTGTAGACGGCAACGCAAAAAAACCAGTCTCTATTTGCTATTTGAATAGCTTCCCACTCTTTTAGTCTCAAACCATTGAGTCTACTTGGCAAAGGAATGCCTAAAGGCTGGTGTGTATCAAGCAAGTTTGGGTTAGGTATGGCACTATCAAAAGTGCCAAAGTTACACAGGCCGGCAGTTACAGCAGTATCGGGCGGAGGCAGGACTGAACGGTTATAGTTATTCATGGCGATACGTGTTATTGGAAGGCTTTAAGTCGATTGTCAAGAATAACGGTTTTGTTGGAAAAAAACTGCTCCGATTCATAAGGAGAGTACTGCTCCCTCCCTTTCTGAAGTCAGGGCTGGGAGCCTGTCAGACTTAAGTCTGTCTTACCGCGGTCGACAGGCTCTTAGAGTAAAACTATTTCCAAATTTCAACTGAGACAATTCGATCATACTTTATAGGTAGAGTCGCAGTCCCCCCAGAGAGCCAATACTCTAGAACAACAGTATTGTTATCAGCGCTAAGGATAATACCTTCAAAAGTCTGGCCGTGATTTGTTTTTATTCGTGCCCGGGACTTAATGGCATTAGCAAGATTATTTTTCTGTATCAGTTGATATGAATGAGTGGGTGCTTGTATAGCACTTTTTTCAGTTATTATGTCTGATGGTTGTCGTTGTTTTTTTTGAGGTTTGTTCGCAAGGGATATGAGCTCTTTCAGTTTTCCTGCTTTAATTTCCAGTGGTGTTATTATCTGGTCATTGATTTTTAGTGATAATCCCAGATAGTCAACCCAGTAATCTGGAGCTAGTTCTGCAATTCTCGCAATATCCTGGCCAGGAGCTGGGATAGCAGACAGCGTGAGAGTTTGTGGATTATTAAGAAAACCCCGGTAAGCCTTTTTTAATGTGTCATTGGGGATTACTCCCCAGGTGAGCTGGTAATATAAATCCGGTTGAGATGTCTCTTTCTGAATGTAGTCTTGTGGTGATAGCTCTGCTTTTTGGGCACAGTGGTTCACGGCTTTACTGATATAACCGCCATCTTTGAATTCCAGAGTGATTTTTTCCAGTTGAGGTGTTCTGATTAGCTTGGCGGGCGAGAGCCCATCAAGATGACTTATCTTTGCTGCCAGTTCTACAGAACCTATGTCAGGCCAAATAGATGTTATAGATGCCTCTAAGGTTTTCGTTATTTCATCGAAAGTGTAGTGAAGAGAATGATTCATTGTTGAAGACTTATACCCCATGGCTTCGAAGTCATTCCCGGTCATAAAAAAGGTATCCCCACAGACAGGGATTATATGTTCTTTTAATAACTTATTGATGTTGCTGGTTGCATCAAACAATGACTGAATATCATCATCTTGAGAATTCAGTCCTTCCAGGTTTACCGTCAGTGACTCTGGCATTTTCGTTTCAGCTTTTCCTAATGCCACTTTGGTCATGTATACGACGTTTGGAAAGGTGACTGATGCTTTCTCCATTGTGACGGGTGGATAATCATTATCCTCAAGTGGGGTGATAGTTAAGTGAGATAAAGATATTGTCCCTGTTGGGTATACATTTATCTGGTCATAGTGAATATTTGCCATATCTGATGCTATGACTATCAATTCATCAAGTTGCTTTGTTAGTTTTCTTTCAAGATAAAAACTGCCTGCCTGCCAGACGATTAATCCTGCAATAGCTATAACAATCACTCCCTTGATTATGCGACCCACCACCTTTCTCCTGAAAAAAATTGCCTGATAAGCAGTAACCACCATTCCAAAAACTGCGCCTTTCCCTTACTGTAGCACGGGAAAACCGGGGTAATAACCGGTTGGGGGTTGGAATAAAACTTTATACACAATGGACTAAGGAGCACTCCATGAGTTTGCATTCTGTTTCCCGTACTCTGCTCAGCGTGGCGGTGGCTGCTGTTGTTAGTACCAGTGCAATGGCAGATACCGTGGTTGATCAGGGGTTTACATTCTCACTAGGGGGAGCGTACAACGCGCTTGATAGTGTACGAAATCTGGATAATAGCTGGGCACCAGAAATTGGCGTTGGCTATCGCTTTAATGATCGGATGAGCCTTGAAGGTATCTATTCAGAATTTAAAACGGACCACAAAACTAAAGACGAAGCAAAAATTAAAAATTACAGAGTGGATGCTTTTTATGATCTGAAGCCCTGGGATGGCGACTGGACTCCATATGCTCTGATGGGCGTTGGTCATTTCAGTGAGAAATTTGATAATTTCAGCAACCGGGAAGATACCCGAATGAGCGTGGGGGGCGGTCTTCGGAAGGCATTGACACCAAACCTGTCGTTGCGTGGTGATGTCAGGGCAATCCGTAGTCTTGATTACGGCCAGACTGAAGGTATGTTCAATGTTGCGTTGACCTGGACATTTGGTTCTGCTTCAAAACCTGTTCAGCAAACTGAACCGGTACAGCCTGTTCAGGAAGAAGTCGTGCAGCCAGTAGCGCCAGTTGACAGCGATATGGATGGAGTGATTGATAGCCAGGATCTCTGTCCTAATACCCCAGCGGGTAGCAAGGTTGATGCAACGGGCTGTGTCCCAATGGAAGAAATTAATTTGCTGGTTGAGTTTGCTTTTGACTCAGACACTATCAAGGATAGCCATGTAAGCCGTGTGACTGATATGGCTG
Organism: Endozoicomonadaceae bacterium; assembly: GCA_965224475.1. GTDB lineage: Bacteria > Pseudomonadota > Gammaproteobacteria > Pseudomonadales > Endozoicomonadaceae > Endonucleibacter. The sequence goes on from CBDCZK010000021.1 coordinate 428,961, forward strand.
ACTTTATGAAACGTCATCCGGAAACACGCATCCGTATCGAAGGACACACTGACAGCAAAGGCCCTGCTGCTTATAATGAAGCACTTTCTCTTCGTCGAGCTGAAGTCGTTCGCCAGATTTTGGTGAAAGAGCACGGGATTGATGCAGAGCGCATTGAAGCTGTAGGTAAGGGAGAAAGTGAACCTGTAGCTGATAATAGTACTGTTGAAGGACGTCAGGAAAACCGTCGGGTTGTTGCTGAAGTACTTTAAAAATTTTGAATAGCAGGTTGCTGTTGCTTACCTCTTGGTAATGCAACAGCAGCTTGTACAAAGTTAACTGCTGTGAAAAGCAGCGTTAGAACTAAGTCACTTATTATACCAATCAAACGTCTACAAACATGTTTTTCTTGGCGCAAAAGAGAAACCGGGTAAAGTAACAACGCATAGCTTGAACTGTGAAGTGAGCTTCAACGCAGGACTCCCTCAGATAACCTGCGTAATCGGGCTCTTGGCAAGTAAAACCGGTATTAAACCCGGAGTAACCATTCAAAACGGCCGTTAAATAGGCTTTGGAATATCTGATAAAAAACCATAGATATTGCAGTTACAGAGCGTATTACTTATTGCCCATAGGTTTCTGCATCTGTCTCATTTTCTGATACAAGCTTTTTATGGGCAAAGAGTATTTTAATACAAGGGTCTTTTAAAATACGCTGCAACCAGTATTGATACCACTCATTAAAATCTGCTGGCTCGTATGCACCTTTAGAATTCATGATAATCTTGAAAGATTTGATTAACTCAGGCTTTCCCGATGGGGGCAACGTATGGAAATAAATACCGGGCTTGAGATCTTCATAACCTGCTTTTCGGATAGTGCGTGTAAAAATTGACAGGGTCATTTCAGCAGCCCAAAGTTGCCGCTGGTTTGAGAGAATAATTCTCAGTTTTGCCTGAGCTTTTGGTTGTTGCTCTTTTGTCGTAGTGAAACTTAGCAGCTCAACCTTACAGGGAAATTTTCTAACGGTAAGCCGTCCTGTAGGACCAGGAGAGGTGTCTGCCCAAGCCTTAAACTGCCTGATGCGTTCTTCCAGTAACGTCCTTATTTGCTTCTGCTCACTGATCATCCATGTTACTCCTGTCTGTTGTTTTTTAATCTGCAGGATAAGTATGACAGCATGGCAATATCACTATATTGCCAGATAGTGATGATTAACTCACTCTTTCTATCTTTGTGTTGCCAGTAGGTGAAGTAGATCCCCAAAATCTATCTCAGGAATAATATCCATATTTCCTGATCATCTGTCCAGTTTCTTTATGGTTATAGTTGTTACAAAATGTGATTGTCAAATACGGTTAGATGCCACCACAATAGGAAAGCATCAGTTAAGATGGAGGCTAACAAATGGACTCTTCTCATTCTCTTGATCCTGCTTTATACAGCGACAGGCAGGTGCTGGTAGCGGAGGATAACCCGGCTAATCAGCTGGTGCTTAAGAAATTGCTGAAAAAGGTTGGCATTGTTCCGGTCTTTGCAAATAACGGCCAGGAGGCGCTTGATTATTACACAGCAGAACCATCTAAGTGGCATCTGATTTTTATGGATTGTGAAATGCCTGTTATGGATGGGTATACTGCTACGGAAGAGATAAGAGCATACGAGCAGCAAAATAACCTCAAGCAAAATCCTATCGTAGGTTTAAGTGCCCATGCAATTGCAGAATTTAAAGAGAAGGCTTTGAATAATGGCATGAGTGACTACCTCACCAAACCACTGAATCGAGATTTGCTTTATCAGGCTCTGAATAAATACCTTTCTCTATAAGTTTTTAAAGTTTTAATTTTGTTGTATACCCTTGATAAGGGACGAGACAGTAATAACTGTCACCTGAGAAACTATCCTCAGGTGACAGAATTGAGTCTGTTACTGAACTTTAGTTAGCAACAATATTTACCAGCTTCCCAGGCACAACAATCACTTTACGAATAGTTTTACCATCGGTGAACTTTGTCACATTGGGCTGTTCCAGAGCAATCTTTTCGATAGCGTCTTTATTTAGATCAGCAGCGATATCAAGCTTGGCTCGCACCTTGCCGTTGACCTGCACAACCAGTGTAATTGCATCTTTCACAAGAGCAGTTTCATCCAGCTGCGGCCATGGTGCTTCAATAACTGGCTGGTCATGACCAAAGGCCTGCCAGATAGCATGTGTGATATGAGGGGCAATAGGTGCCAGCAGCTGTGTGGTAACTTCCAGAGCTTCCCTTAGCACTGCCCGGCCTTGCTCGCTAGTATCAGAAAACTTGCTGGTAGCATTAGTCAGTTCCATAACTGCTGCAACAGCGGTATTAAAGGTTAAACGTCGACCGAAATCATCAGAGACTTTTTGAATGGTTTCATGGGTTTTGCGACGCAGGGATTTCTGCTCTTTATCAAGCAACTCAACATTTAACTGAGCAACTTCACCGCCACTCAGGTGATCTGCAGTTTGTTTCCAGAAACGGCGTAAGAATCGATGAGCCCCTTCTACTCCGCTTTCAGACCATTCAAGTGTCTGTTCAGGCGGTGATGCAAATACAGTGTAGAGGCGAATGGTATCAGCACCGTATTGATCAATCATATCCTGGGGGTCAATACCGTTGTTTTTAGACTTGGACATTTTGCTCATGCCCGCATATTCAACGGCCTCACCGGTGCGATTATGTGTCGCCTTAGTCAGACGGCCCTTATCATCACGTTCGGCAGTGACTTCTGTTGGGGCAACCCAGTGTTTTATACCCTTTTCATCAAGCGCATAAAATGTATCAGCGAGCACCATTCCCTGGCATAACAAGCGTTTGAAGGGTTCATCGCTATCAACCAGGCCTGCATCACGCAGGAGTTTATGGAAGAAACGTGAGTAAAGCAGATGCATCACTGCATGCTCAATTCCACCAATATACTGGTCTACAGGCAGCCAATAATTTGCAGCTGCAGGATCCAGCATGGCTTCTTCGCTTTGTGGGGAGCAGTAGCGAGCGTAATACCAGCTCGATTCCATAAAGGTGTCGAAGGTATCTGTCTCTCTCAATGCGGGCTGACCATTATGGGTTGTTTTAGCCCATTGTGGATCGGCTTTGATAGGAGACTGGACACCATCCATCTGCACATCTTCTGGCAAGCGAACGGGCAGGTCTTCCAGTGGGACAGGTGCTTCTGTTCCATCTTCAAGATAACGCATCGGAATAGGCGTGCCCCAGTAACGCTGGCGGCTCACCCCCCAGTCGCGAAGGCGGTAATTTACCTGCTTTTCACCTTTTTCTGCATTTACCAGCCAGTCAGCAATGGCATTAAAAGCATCTTCTGAGCTCAGGCCGTCAAACTCTCCGGAGTTGATTAGTACGCCTTTTTCTGTGAAAGCAGCCTGAGTATGGTCACATTCAGTTTCTTTATCAGCGGGTTTGATAACCTGCTTGATTGGCAGCTCAAAACGTGTGGCAAACTCAAAGTCACGCTGGTCATGAGCAGGAACAGCCATAACCGCTCCTGTGCCATAATCCATCAGTACGAAGTTAGCGGCCCAAACGGGTACTTCTTCTCCTGTTACTGGATGGATTGCCCTGACACCGGTATCGACCCCAACTTTTTCCATGGTGGCCATTTCGGCCTCGGAAACGGTGTTTTGCTTACACTCTTCGATAAACTTGGCCAACTTGGGGTTATTGGCTGCAGCAGCTTGTGCCAAAGGATGTTCAGCAGCAACACCAACATAAGTAACACCCATCAGAGTGTCTGGTCGTGTTGTATAGATCTGAAAATCTGAAGGAACGTTATCCAGTTGCTCAATCGAGGAAGAGGAAACCTGAAATGTCATCTGGACGCCTTCAGAGCGGCCAATCCAGTTACGTTGCATTGCCTTGACCTGTTCAGGCCAGTCTTCCAGCTGATCAAGGTCAGCGAGCAGTTCGTCAGCATAGGCGGTGATTTTGACAAACCACTGGGGTAACTCTTTACGCTCCACCTTGGTATCACAACGCCAGCAGCGGCCATCTTCTACCTGTTCATTAGCCAGTACGGTTGCATCATTGGGGCACCAGTTAACGGTACCCATCTTTTTATAGACCAAGCCTTTTTCATACAGCTTGGTAAAGAACCACTGTTCCCATTTGTAGTATTCTGGCTTACAGGTAGCAATCTCTCTGCTCCAGTCATAACCGAAGCCAAGGCGCTTTAGCTGGCCTTTCATATAGTCAATATTTTGGTAAGTCCAGGGTGCAGGGGCTGTTTTGTTCTTGATAGCGGCGTTTTCTGCTGGTAGGCCAAAAGCATCCCAGCCCATGGGCTGAAGCACATTTTTGCCTTGCATCCGTTGATAGCGGGAAACTACATCACCAATAGTGTAGTTACGGACATGGCCCATATGCAGTCGGCCACTGGGATAAGGGAACATGGATAAGCAGTAGTACTTTTCCCTGCTTTGGTCTTCAGTGACGGTAAAACTGTTGTTTTCTGCCCAGTACTTTTGTGCTTGGGTTTCAATTTGAAGGGGGTGGTAATGCTCTTCCATTGTTGCTCTGCAATCAGGAGTTTAAACAGGCAAGAATACAACAGTGCGTGCTTTCCGGATAGTTGGAGTTAATGCTTCTTGCGGGGAGGGGTTATCACTTTATTTGCAAGCACAGCTTTTACTGCCAGCTTTCGGTAGTGTGGAAGCAGTGCCCTTTCGCTGATGTGATTCAGCCCTTTGACGGCGTCATTAAGGAAGTGAAGTGCGGTTAATTGGCTGATTTCTGTTAATTGCTCAGGGGATAGATTTATTAAACATTTTTTTAAAGCTCTGTTATTGATTTGCTCTGTAGCTTTAGCACTTTGCTTTAACCAGGTTTGAACATCTTCTGGGGCGTTGTTGAGCCCTGTAAAGCCAATATTTGACCAATAGCGGTGGTTGGCTAATACCGATCGATAAAAACTGGCTGTTTTTTCAGAGATGTCTTTAAGACAGCTTGTTTCAGTGGGAAGGTGATCCTTTAAGGCTCGTTTTAAAAGCTCTTTGTAAATAAACGATGAGCATCCTGGCTCTTCTCCATACACTTCATTTAGGTAGGCAGCCAAGTCTGCTTTGTGGATTACATGGGTAGTGTATGCTTGGAGTCTTTCGATATCAGGTTTGTACCATTTAATAGGATAGCCTGATTGTTCAAGCTCCCTTAGTTTTTGCAATAATCGTCGAGGCATCCGTTGTTCTGTTACCTTTATACCTGTGGGATAGTTTTTGCAGATGTCCCTTTTACTCATAGCTTCCAGAGTTAGCAATGAAACTAGCGGCTGCTTTTTGGGCATGATAGCGGCGATTGCCGGGGTCAATAATGCCCAGTAAAAGATCGCCATGATAAGTCCGGTTCTAGACATCTGCTTGCGTTTCAGCTGACTATATCTGCAGCGCTATGACTAACAGTAATAGTGGTTGCATCATTAAATGGTCACTGGACACTATAAAGTAGTAATTTTAATTAGCCGTTGCAGAGAGTATTTGAAATAAAGATGAAAGGCTTACAGCTTAGAATCGCTCTGAAGCAAATGCTTATGCCTCCAGCTATCGTTATTTGGTTGCTGGTTATAGGGCTTTTATTTCAACCAGTGGGTGGGATAGTGCCGTGGCTTGCCGTTTTGATACTGTATGGCCTTTCTATTAACCCTGTTGCCAATATGCTGTTGCAAAAGCTTGAGAGCTATTATCCTCCTTTAAATATGACAGGGCAGTACTCAGAAGCTCAGGCCATTGTTGTTTTGGGAGGCGGTTTGCCCAGAAACTCCCCTGAACTCAATGGTTTTCAACCAACCGCGCTAACCCTTGAGCGGGCACGTTATGCTGCTTTGCTGCAGAAAAGAACGGGGTTACCGGTACTGGTTGCCGGAGGTGGACCAAGGGCGGATGCTGATGCTATGGCTAACTATCTCACAAGGGATTATGGGATTAATGCTTTATTTATAGAAAACCGTAGCTTGACGACTCGCCAGAATGCCATTTTTAGTAAGAAGTTATTGAGTGAAGAAGAACTTAACAAAATTCTTCTTGTTACACATGCCTGGCATATGCCTAGGTCTGTGTTGAGTTTTAAGCAAGCGGGATTTGATGTTATTCCCGCACCGACAGCCTATAGCGGTAGTGAAGTTTCCTGGGGGATGCTTACACACTGGATACCAAGAGCAAAAAATATGCGACTTTGTGAACTGGCTCTAAACGAGTATATGGGGTTGGTTTGGTACAGATTTAGAAAGAGCCGTTACTATTTCCATTCCAGTAAGGAGACTCAATAATCGCTCTGGCTGAACATAAGTCAGGATCAGCCCACCCCTTATTATTGCAGCTCAGAACCCAATTATGACCGCCCTGAAGCCGGTAATTCAGGCTTTGACCAGAATAAGGGCCGGCAAGCGTCATTATTACTGATAAATAACCGGGTTCAGTAATGATATTCAGTGTTTCATAGCTTGTTGATTCTTCTATGGGAGGCACATTATTTTGCCCTGGGGTACAGCGCTCCATCGGGTTTAGCTGGGTACATATATCAATGGCTTTCATATGGGGGACGATTTGTTGAACAGCAGAATAAGCAAAAGCATCATTAATGTGTTTTTTATAGGTTGGTAGTGCATAACCGAATAAAATAGCCAGTAAAGAACCGGTAAACATAATACCGAGCATGATATCGGTTAATGTAAATCCCTGATTCTTTACCATGTTTTTCGCCTGTTTGAAGAGAGAGCGATATATTTCACTCTCTATCGGCTGAAAAGGTACGTGTTTGAGTCTGCGAACCCATTGAAACTAAGTACTAAAATTTGACGCCTTGTTGTTGTAACGCTTCTAACAAGTTTTTATTCTCGCGCATTGGCAGTGAGTGTTCCTGCGCCAAATGGATCAAAAATGCATTGATGTATTTCAGTTCTGTAGTTCTGTCTGCATGGGAATCCTGGCGGGTTGATGAAATATTTTCCGCGGTTTTATGACAGACCTCTTCAACCGCCTGTCTTAAAGGCATTTGTAAATTAACACCCAGAGTCTCTAGTGCATATTCAGTTTCTTGAGTAATTCTATAAAGGTGACTTCGCCGGGTTTCATTACTTAATAGAGCGCCATTTTGACACTTATATAATGCTGTGAGTCCATTAATACAGCAGTTAATAGCTAACTTTAGCCACAGCTTTTGTTCGATACTCGCTGTTTCTCGGACGTCCAGGCCAAAGTTATCCAGCAAACCTTTAAAAGAAGAGGAGAGGTTGTTTGTTTTGGGCGATAAATGCCCAATCCAGGTAGTACCTTGCCCGGCATGACAAACATGAAATGGCTCGATTAAATAGGCTCCATCTGTGCTGGATCCAGCACAGACTTCACTATTTGGTAATAAATCAACTATTTCCTGCTGACTACCCATACCATTTTGAAGCAGCAATATTGCGCTTTTTTCATTGAGATAGTTTTTTACAGAAAAAACGGCTTCTCTGGCATGTTGGGCTTTGGTGGTAACAATGAGTTTATCAATTGGTTGTGTGATTTCTTCTGCCGTTGTTACTTTTATTCGATTCTCTGTTTGATTGCCATGAGCATCGGTCATTTTAAGCAGTACTGAGTTGCTGGACAGTTGTTTGTAGCGGCATGGGCGTAAAATAAAAGTTGGCTTTATGCCATGCTGATACAGCTTTGCCGCCCATAGACAGCCCATGCTACCTGCTCCAAGGATATACCAACTATTACTATTCATTTCTCAAGCTATTACCTGACCTTAATGACCTGGGTTTATGACTATACTCTGATTTGTTGGGAATAAATGCCCGGTTATTTTCATATTGATTTTTTTAGTTGAGTTCTATCGGAGTTTATTTATGGGACATGTATATAAAATTACTGAGGTGGTTGGGACATCCACAGTGAGTAGTGATGATGCCATTCGGAATGCTATAGCAACAGCCAGCGTTAGTTTAAAAAATCTGGGGTGGTATGAGGTTGTAAGCCATCGGGGGCATATTGAAGATGGTGAAGTTGCTCACTTCCAGATCACAGTGCGTATTGGTTTCCGTCTAGAGGATCATTGAAATAGCACGATTAAAAAGCATTATGAGCTGGTGAGACCAATTGTGCCGTTTATAGTTTAGCGATTTGTTTGATCAGAGGCTGCATATTGCTGTTTGTTGTAACAACAATTGTACGGGGTAGCTTACCAAAAACAGTCAGTTCTCGGATACAATATGAGGTTTACCTCTTATCTCAGGAAATACTCATATGCCTTCATTTGACATTGTTTCTGAAGTTGATATGCACGAGCTAACCAATGCTGTTGATCAGGCAAACAGGGAACTGACTACCCGTTATGACTTCCGTGGTGTTGATGCCAGCTTTAGCAAAAATGCGGACACCCAGATTCAAATGACAGCGGATGCGGACTTTCAGCTGACACAAATGCTGGAAATGCTGAAGACAAAAATGGTCAAGCGCAATATTGACGTTAAGTGTCTGGAAGTTAAGGATTTCTACCCTTCCGGCAAGCAGGTCAAGCAGGATGTTTCTGTTCGCCAGGGGCTGGATAAGGAACTGGCTAAAAAGATCACCAAAATGATCAAGGATGCCAAACTAAAAGTACAGCCTGCCATTCAGGGCGACCAGGTTCGGGTAACTGGGAAAAAGCGTGATGACCTGCAAACGGTGATCGCACTGCTAAAAGAAGCTGATCTGGATATGCCTCTGCAGTACTCTAACTTCCGTGACTGATTCTGTTTCGGGCCAGGGCTCTCACCGAGAGAGTCCTTCCGGTTTTTTACTCTGAAATTGTATTTTTTTCTATAGCCTCTTGAGACCTCTCTGTATCCTGCATAGTGGGAGTGTATCGCCAGGCAAGTGCAATTAATATCAAGGTAGGAATGCCCATAAGAGCACTGAGGGTAAAAAAGGGTGCATAACCTAAATTATCGACAATGATGCCCGAGAAGCCTGCTATAAATTTGGGGAAAAGCGCCATGACGGAGCTAAATAAGGCGTATTGGGTGGCAGAATAACTGGTATTGGTCAGGCTGGATAGGTAGGCAATAAATGCTGCAGCAGCCATTCCTCCAGCAAGGCTATCTAATGAAATAACAACCGTAAACCAAACTAAATTGTGACCAATCAGTGCCAGCCAGGCAAACATCAGGTTGGTAAGGGCAACCAGTAATCCTGCGATAAATAATATTCGCATAATGCCCGCTCTCACTATTAGCCCACCCGCAATTGCTGCACCTAACAGGGTCATAATGACACCAACAACCTTTGTAATGGTGGCTACTTCTTGTTTGCTATAACCAAGGTCTACATAAAAAGGGTTCGCCATTATCCCCATAACGATGTCGCTAATCCGATAGGTACTGATCAGTGCCAGAATTAGCAGCGCTTGCCAGCGATAGCGCAGTAGAAAGTCCATAAAAGGACAAATCACTGCGCCATAAAACCAGGCTGTTAGTTTTAAAATAGGCTTGGGCAGGTAACCATTTCTTTCCATCCACTCTTCAGCCCGTTGTTCTATAGGGGATGGCTGTGGTGTTTGAGGTTCAGAGATCATCAGGGTTGTCATGATGCCGATGCCCATAAAACCAGCCATAGCAAAATAAGCGATCTGCCAGGGAAGTCGTTCATAGGTGGTATCATCCACACTGAACCAGGCTGCGATTGACAGTACGCCTGCAGTCGCAAGAATCATTGCCAGCCGGTATCCCACCATATAGGCAGCAGCCAAAGCAGCTTGCTGTTTCTGCTCAGCTGCCTCGATGCGGTAGGCATCAATAACAATATCCTGAGTAGCAGAGGAAAAGGCCACCAGGACTGCAAATAAGGCCATATTCCATAAGTCTGCAACAGGGTCGGTCAGTGCCATCCCTACCAGGGACAAAACAATGGCAATCTGAGATGTCAACAGCCAGGCACGACGCCTTCCCAATAGCTTACTCAGCAAAGGCAGAGGCATTCGGTCCACCAAAGGAGACCATAACCATTTCAGTCCATAGGCCAGGCCAACCCAGCTAAAAAAACCAATAGTGGAACGACTGACATCGGCCTCCCTTAACCAAAACGATAGGCTGGAAAAGACCAGCATAATGGGGAGGCCAGCGGAAAAACCGAGGAAGAAAAGGGTAACTGACTGCTTATTGAAGTATATGGACAGAGCTTTTTCTATGGTTCGTTTTTTTTTCACGTCTGTTTATCCTTTTTTCTTATATAGCTGGATATGCTCTATCTAAATAAAAGACGGCTGATCATATTTATTAAAAATATGATCAGCCTAATTAGGAATGTGAATTAAAATTTCAAGTGTTTTAAGGTTACGACGGTAAAATATATAGATAAACAATTACTTTACTGAAATTCCTAGTCATAATCCTGTCGTATAGCAGATATAATTAAGTTGCGCAAATCTGTAATTAAAATGCTAGGTTACTAATAACGTTAGAGTTTATAGTCGGCTTTGCACTGTTTCCAAAGGTGTATCTTCAACTTCTACGACTCTGTTTCTTGTCCCTCCACAGATATAACAGGGCTCATCGCCTGGGCTATTAAGGTTCTCGTATATACCTTTTATCAACATGCCAAATGCAGAAATCCAATAGCCAATTATTATTGCTGCTTGCTCAACAGTTGGGTCTGTATCGTAAGGTACTACTGCACTAATAATACCTCCAATTGGCTGTTTTTCATCCAGTAATGATGTGGTGTTTTTGCCAATTAAATCCCAAGTTTTAACATCCCAATGCCATGCTTCTGCCAGCTCATGAGCCCCATAGGAAATTAAAGCACCAGCAAACAATTTAAAGAAAATATTTAATAGATTATATTGATAAAGCATTTTCGTAACGAATCCACAATCACAAACTTGCCCACTCCGGTTATAGATATCAGAATCAGGAGAAGAGGAACCTTTCACGTATTCAACTATTTTATAAACAATTGCTGGGGTGTAGCTAATGACAAATGGCACAGCTAAACCTATTCCTACAGATGTCAATAAACTTTGAACGAGTTCTGATTGGTAAGGAAAACTATTATCAGCTAGTGGTAAGGATGCTCCTGCGATAAAAACCATTAATTCTAAACCTTCCCTGCCTGTTTGAGATATTTGGTCAAAGCAGTGGTTAAATAATGATTTTTCTCTTTTTTTAGTTTTACCCTTTAAGTAAGAAACAAGCTTTTCATTGAATTCATTATCAGCACTGGCTGTATCACCATCATCTTTTTTATATGTGGTCAGCCAGTCAAGATCTTTTTTACGTTGACATTCGTCATACTGTTTTTGTTTCTCTTCATAACTAAATCGGCGAGCCAGTTTATGCATCATCAAACCACCATAAATCTTTGTGAATCCCTCAAGGGCATCGCTGAACGCATCAAAATTTTCTTGTCCTTCAGCTACCTTTAAGCTTTTTGCAATAAAAAAACCTACGACTATTGGTAGTGCAAACGCTGTTGTGCCTGTAAGGTGTACAATAGCCCTATAACCAGGACCTTTCCCTGAGTCAACAAGCTCTTTTTCTTTTGCCAGTGTGAAGGCTGAAAACTCACTGGCTTCTTTAAACGTTAATCCTAAAAGTGCACCATTTACCACCTGTGGTTTATCCATCTCATCTGAGATGGTGGAAAAGGAAATAAAAATACCAAAAAACATAATAATACATTTTTTGTAAATTCTACTTGTAATCACTAACACCTCGGCTTCCCCTAGCAGCTACTAATGGCAGATGCATGGAGTTACTAAATAAAGGAGCAAACTATTAGGTTTTTTTGAAGTGATATCGTGCTGAAAAAAAACGTTAATGCTAATGATAATCGCTATCAAAAGTAGAAAGATCAAATATTAAGTTTTTATAAAAAATATTGCTGTTAAAACAGCTTTTCTGAAAGCTATGTCAAAACTTTATGAAGTGGTGGGAGGTAGATTGGGAGAGGGTAAATTATAGCCATAGCTAATTTGAGACAAAGTAATCTCATAGAAAATAACACAGAAGGCATGGCCTTTCTGATAGTGTTGCTAAAAAAGCAACATTAAGAAAGCCATCTAGTATCTTAAAAGTCTTAATTAAATGGTTTCATATCGTTCCTAGTATGCCGGTTGGAACGATATGAATTTGTGTTATACGATTTGATTTTGTATTGATTTAGCCTTCAATTGCCCTTGTAGTCTAGATGAACTGATGCCAGCCAAATCAGCACAAGTACTGGTACACCCAATAGTGCAGTCATAACAAAAAACTGACTATAACCCACACTATCTACTACCACACCAGAAAAGCCTGCCAGAAACTTTGGAAACAGCAGCATCATGGAGCTGAACAGGGCATATTGTGTTGCGGAATAATTAACATTGGTCAGGCTGGATAGCCAGGCAATAAAGGCCGATGTGGCAATGCCTCCGGACAGGTTGTCAATAGATATCACCAGAGTTAGCCAGAGAATATCGTGACCAACGTAGGTCATAGCCGCGAATAATAGATTGGTTATTGCAGATAGTAATGCGCCAACGAATAACATTCGCATCACACCAAACCGAAGTGTGAGCAACCCGCCAATCCCTGCACCAACCAGGGTCATAATAACACCGTAGATCTTCGATACAGCAGCCACCTCCTGTTTGCTAAAGCCAAGATCAACATAAAAGGGGTTCGCCATTATACCCAGAACAATATCGGATATACGGTAGGTGCTGATTAGTGCCAGTAGCAATATGGCTTGCCAGCGGTAGCGGACAATAAAGTCAGCAAATGGACAGATAACAGTGCCATAGAACCAACCCGCCAGTTTTACTATAGGCGTTGGCATGTGGGCATTGTTTGCCATCCAGTCGATCGCTCTTTGTTCAAGCTCTGGTGGTTTTGCGGTAATAACAGGCTCTGCTATCACTAACGTGGTGATAATGCCAATCCCCATTAATGCGGCCATACAGAGATAGGCGGCCATCCATGCCTGGGGAACATAACCCTCACTGCCTCCGGCAGCGAAGCCTGCAATAGCCAGTGCACCAGCGCCTGCTGCGATCATGGCCAGGCGATAGCCCATCATATAGGTTGCAGCTAAAGCAGCCTGTAATTTTTTTTCTGCAGCATCAATACGATAGGCATCAATTACAATATCCTGGGTAGCTGAACAAAATGCGACGACAACGGCTAACAATGCCATCTGTTCCAGATTGTGTGCCGGATCCGTAAAAGCCATACCGGTTAAACCGGCAACAATCCCTATCTGGCTGAACAGCAGCCAGGAACGTCGGCGACCCAGTAAGCTTTTTAAAAAAGGCAGTGGTAGTTTGTCTACTAAGGGGGACCAAATCCATTTTATGCTGTACGCCAGGCCAACCCAGCTGAAAAAGCCAATGGTTGCCCGGCTGACATCGGCCTCTCTTAGCCAGAAAGAGAGGCTTGAAAACAGCAGCATCAGAGGCAGGCCAGCTGAAAACCCCAGAAACAGTAAAGTAACCGCTTTAGGGTGGCGGTAAACCTGTATAGATTGCCACCAGGTGGAAATATGTTTAGATGCCATAAGATAGCGCTACTTCTGTTTATTATTGGCTAGTAGAGAGGTGCTCTTGTTGTAGCCAGAGATGAAAATGCAACTAGTCATTAATCTATTGTATTTTTTGTTGTTTAATGGGCTGCGGAAGAGTCAGTCAAGGCCATAATGATTTTATTTCGCCACTGTTCCCTCAAGTTATTATCAGGCAGTTTTTTCAGGGTGTCCTGGCAGACATAAATCATCGCCTGCAGAATAGCCTCTTCAGGGTAATTCAGGTTTTCCAGCTGGCGAATAATTTCCACTGCCAGAGCAACATCTTCAGGTGTGTCATTCATAGGCTTGTTCTCCATTCCAGCGGTATTTTGAAAGGTCTATTTTCCCTGCAATAAGGTGTATCCCTTCTTGTTCGAGCTGCTCTTTCTGTTTTTGGTATTGTACCGTTCCTTCAGGAAAAGAAATACGACCTTTGCAGTTTATAACTCTGTGCCAAGGTAAACCCGTACCAGAAGGCAGTTGCTTTAGAATGTTGCCAACAATCCGTGCACAGCCTCGGGCATCAGCCAAATCAGCAAGTTGGCCGTATGTAATCACTTTGCCTGCTGGCACCTGGCTTAGGATATACCATACTCGTTTGGGATCTAACGGGGAGGACAAGAGTGGTCTCCATTTTGGGAAGTATCCGGGTTAAAAAAGCCATATTATGGTTTTCTGGTTAATAGTAGCTGGGCTACAAGGATGTGTTTATGCCTTCCGGATCATTGCAAGTGAAACACTATTGCTTATCCTACTGTATTTTTGAATTTTCCGCTTATAGCAAATTTCCGGCCAATAGATTCTGAAAACACTTCCCAGTTTGGCTGGTATGGGTAAACTATCGAGTCCTGCCGGTCTGTGTGTTTTAAGATCATGTCGGCATAGTCTGTATAGATAATGGGGGAACTATGCTGCTCCGCACCATTGGGGGCCTTTTTCGTATCGGTGTATTGCCTGCGGTACAAGTACTAGGGGTATTAGCTGCCTGCATGTGCACGACTGCCAGGGCAGATACCGTTTGGCTCGAAAATGGTGATGTGATTTCAGGGAAAATAGAAAAACTGGAGGCTGGGAAACTCTCTATCAAGACTCAGTATGCCGGTACAATAAACGTCAGCTGGCGTTATGTTCGAGCCGTTGATGCCAATAAACCTTTATGGGTTAGCCTGATTGGTGAAGAACAGGCAAGTCAGAGAACACTGGCCAGTGCGGGTAAACGGCTAAAAGTTGTAGATGAGGACGGTTACTCCAGAACCTTTTCTGCCGCCTGGCCGGTAGCCGGCATAACCCGGGAGCAGCCAGTTCTTGCTGATGAGTGGGAGGTGACCGGTACATTTGGGGTTAACGTTGATAGCAAAAAAGGCAATAAGGAAGAGTTAGTTCTTAGCTTTGACGGTAACCTTGGGATAAATGACCAATGGAATAAAAACCTGTTTAAATGGGATGTTGAAATAGAAAATAAAAAAGGTGTCCGTAGTTCAGAGTGGGAGCTGGGGTATTCGTATAGTCGGTATCTGACCGAGCACTGGTTTGTCAAAGGTGCTGCTGACCAGAGTCATGATTCCGATGCAGACCTTAAGCTGCGAACATCAGTAGGTGGCAGTGGTGGTTACCGTTTTTGGGAAACCCTGGATGGTGCATTGCTAACCAGTGTTGGTGTGACCCACCTTTGGGAAGACTATCAAAAAGAGGATGACCAAAAGCACTATGCCTTAACCTGGGATCTTCATTTCCGAAATACGATATATAAAGATATGGAGTATTTTCTCGACAATAAAATATTTTACCGGCTAGGCAGTGGCAACAAGCTAATTATTGACACTGAACATGGCTTGAAAATGAGCCTGACAGAAGCACTGGAACTGAAGTTAACCCATTACTTTGATTATGATGGCAAGCCAGCAGATAATGCTGAAAAAACAGATAGCCAGGTAAAGCTGGGGATTGGCTATAAGTGGTGAAGCCAAAATTGGGCTGGCCACCTGTTTTTCTGATTGTTTCTTATAGTCTCAGTCCCCCATCCACCTCAATGATTCGCCCATTGATATAGTCATTCTCAAAGATAAAAGCAGCGGTCTGGGCAATATGCTCTGGCATGCCCATATGACCAAGAGGGATACCTGCATTGATTTTGGCTTTTGCTTCGGATTTCATCCCTGCGGTCATTTCGGTTTCAATCATACCTGGGGCAATAGCCGCACAGCGAATACCGTATCGAGCCAACTCCCTTGACCAGGTAACTGTCATCGCTGCTACGCCTGCCTTGGCTGCAGAGTAATTACTTTGACCATAATTACCTGCTTTGGAAATACTGGCGATATTAATAATCGCACCTTTGGACCCTGATTCAACCATACTGGCTGCAACTTCCCGGGCACAAAGGAAAACACCGGTCAGGTTGATGTTAATAACAGACTGCCACTTTTCCAGGGGGAGCTTCTGGAGAACCTTATTACCTTTCGCTTTGATGAGCAGCCCATCTCGTAAAATGCCGGCATTATTGATTAAACCATTAAGGGGACCTAGCTCTGCGGTTGCCTTTTGAACCGCTTGCTCAACTTGTTGCTCATCGGAGATATCTGCAGCAATTATTGCACTGTTGCCACCGGCTTTTTGACAGAGACGGGCTGTTTCAGCCAGAACCTCCTCGTTCAGGTCAACTAAGGCAAGATTTGCTCCTTTTTCAGCAAGGTGAATAGCCATGGCCTGGCCAAGCCCGCGGGCAGCTCCAGTTATCAGAATGTTTTTGTTGTTAAGATCCATTTTATTTTTCTTTTACTGCTGGATTTGCAAATAGTGATAACTGGAATGGTGGTGGGTTGTCAATCGTCATGGCTCTGATATTGCTGCTATGTTAGTTATGTAATTTTCTAGCATTAATTTTCAACAGGGTGTGCAATCAGAATGCCTTTTCCAGACTACTTAATAGCTCTGCCTATGGTGGCAGCGGTTATTTCGCTTTGGTTTTCCAGAAGGGCCTGGCTGGTTTTTTTTCTACTGTTTATGGTGGCTGGCTTTTGGTTAGGGCGGTTAACCGCATTAAGTCTGATTTCTATCGGTGTTGGCTTTGTCTTGGCATTGGCTGTTGTTAAGTGCTGCCCTGTAGTTGAAACGGCTGGCGAAGGCCAACAGCGTCCTCCGTTACTTGAAAAATCGCTTTATCTTGCCCTTTCTCTGCTACTGGTTATTTGGGCATTTCTGATGTTTTTTCATCAGTTGCCCGGTTTTCATAACATTTTGCTGCTCGATAAGGTCTATGTAAGCCCTGATGCGATCCCATACACCCTCTATTTTAACCTGGATAAGCCCATTATTATTTTCGCGCTGTTTGTTGCGATGCCGGGGCTTTTGGGTAGTGGTAAAGCTATCAGTGACCAACGCAAGCTGGCTTGGCTGGCTATTCTGGCTGGTTTTTTCCTGATTCAGCTGCTGGCCTGTTTGACGGGTTTGATCAGGCCAGAATTTAAAATTCCTTCCTGGTGGTGGCTGTTTGCAATCAATAATCTGGTTATTACTTGTGTGGCTGAAGAAGCGCTGTTTCGAGGTTATCTACAGCAACAGTTAGGACAACTATCCGGCTGGCTACCTGCATGGCTTATCGTCAGTGTCCTGTTTGGTATCATTAACATTCCTGGAGGTTGGGCGTATGCGACTTTTGTCGCTTTAGCCGGGTTGCTTTATGGTATTGCTTTCCAAGTTAGTGGCCGACTTTGGGTTGCTGTGCTTGTGCACTTTGTACTGAACTTTACCCATCTGATTTTTTATACGTATCCAATGTTGAATGTTTATACATAGCTCCCACTCATTTTTTTGTGTCCCACAAAAATGATCAATATTTATTAACTGGCCAGCAACTCTATTGGAGAGCTTAAGTGAGAGAGATAAAAAGTGGAAAGTAGCTTTATAGTTTTTTAAAAAGGGGATTGTGAATTAATCAATGTAAATGGGAGGGGACATCATTTTGTGGAGTGGATTAAAGAGTAAGGCGCTGAAACTGAAGTTAGCGGGGTGTAATCAGGTTGGATTTTTGAAGTTGGTCAAATGACAAAAATTTAGCTGTACTTAATAAAAGCGACAGAAAAAAAGATGAACTAGTTGGCTCAACTGGCTAATGTTAAAGCTAACGGATTTGATGAGAAAGAGTTCGTTATTAAGCGAATAAAAAATCAGCTTTTAAGGAATCAGAGTGGTAAATAGTATCATTTGCCAGAGGGGTTTGATATATCAAATGAAAGACCAGCCCTTCTGTTCATTAGATGAACTATTTGATGAAGTTGGCTGGAATTTTTTCTCTCAATAGCAGTCAATTAGTGTTCTATTTGTGTTTTTATAACACGGCATGGCACCCCAACTGCAACAGAGTTTGCCGGTATATCTCTGGTAACCACACTACCTGCACCGATCACACAGTTATCGCCAATAGTAACACCTGGCAAAACTGTGACATTGGCACCGAGCCAGACATTATTACCGATGGTAATTGGTTTAGCATATTCCAGCCCCGCTTTTCTCTGTTCATAGTGCAAAGGGTGGGTGGCGGTGCTCAGGGTGGTATTGGGGCCAAACAGTACATCATTGCCGATGGTGACGGGGGCTGCATCCAGTATTGTGCAGTGATGATTGGAATAAAAATTATCTCCTAGTTTGATGTTGTACCCATAGTCACAGTAGAACGAAGGCTCGATATGGCTATTATTAGTAGGGCCCAGTAGTTGTTCCAGCAGTTGCTGTTTCTCTTCATTGTTATCAGGAGGTAGCTGGTTATATTGATGGCATAAGGCTTTGGCTTGATTGCGTCCATTAGTAAGTTCTGTGTCCCAGGCTTGGTAATAGTCCCCCGAGAGCATTTTCTCTTTTTCAGGCATATCCACTTCGTGAGTTGATTAATTGGTACGATATTACCTTTTCTGTTGCCTGGTGTCTGACTGAGTGGATAGCTAAATTTAAAAATCCGTCTATAGTTTGATCTTTGTTAATAAAAATAAAGGTTTCAGGTGTTTCTAATGCAGCAGTATCGGCATTTGATTCTTATAACGGCTATAGGAGGAGCCTTCGAGTTATTTGATTTTGCCATCTTTATCCATTTTTCCAGTTATCTGGCTGAGGTGTTTTTTCCTCAGGAGTCTGGGGTCGATGGACTCATGTCGGTGTTGCTTATATTCGCCGTTAGCTATATAGCGAGACCTCTTGGTGGGCTGATTTTTAGCCATTTTGGTGACCGTATCGGGCGTAAGAGGCTATTTATCGTTTCCCTTTTGTGTATGACTGGCGCTACTTTTGGGATTTCAATTTTGCCTGGCTGGACGACTGCAGGGAGTTTAGCACCTATATTGTTGCTGGTCTTGAGGGTAATTCAGGGAATGTCAGTAGGGGGGGAGGTGCCCGCTGCCTATATTTTTGTTGCTGAGCATGTAGATAGAAAGCATCGGGGGATGGTAACAGCACAAATTTGTGCGGGTTGTGAAATTGGTTTGATTCTAGGGGCTGTAGTTGGCGCTTTATTGACAACATTTTTAACACAGGAGCAAATGCTTGAATGGGGTTGGCGGGTACCCTTTTTCACTGGTTGTTTGCTTGGTGTAATTGGTTATGAATTGCGAAAAAGAACCATTGAAACACCTGTTTTTGTTGAAATGGTGCGTTTGATGAAAAAACAGAGAGTGCCTGTTTTTGCCTTGGTTTCAAATTTTAAGAGGCAGGTACTTTTGGGGGTTGGTATTACAGCTGTTGGCGGGGCTATGAGTGCTGTAAAACTGTTTTTACCCACTTACTTATCCGTATCCGATTATTTTATTAGTAATATAACCTCAGCGTTTTGGCTGGCAGCACTTTTTTCTTTGGTTTGTACCGTTATGTCCCTTCTACTGGGCAAGGTGTCAGACCTTTTTGGCAGAAGGTTTATGGTTATTTTAGGGGCTAGTTTACTTATTCCTATCGGTTTTTTAGCTCAGTATTTGCTGGTGCAGGAGGTAGAAGGAAGTATTTGGTTTTTTGTTATCGGGTTGTCCATGGCATACAGTATTGTGCTCTGTTCATTTGCCTGCGCTATTCTAGAGTTGTTCCCCACAGAAGTACGTTATTCAGGTCTGGCGGTTTCCTATAATCTTGGTTTTGCGATTTTCTGTGGTTTGGGGCCTGTTATTCAGAACTGGCTGCTGAACATCACGGATATGGCACCCTTTTACATCTTAACGACTGGGGCCTTGATTACCCTGGTTTCAGCACTGGCTGCATCAGCTAGACATCGTGAGTCGCTGTCTGAGATTTAAATCTCTAAGGTTTTTTTCGTAGTTTTTTCCAGCGCCGTTGATCATTATATCCATTTGATAAAGATTAATTTTTATCTAAAAGCCCTTTTGCAACTGATCCTGCTGCACCTACTGCAGATTGTGCTAAATCAACATTTTCCATGGTGTTTATAAGTTCATCTTCATCATTATTTTTCTTTTTAACCTCAATGTTCTTTATAGTAGTTGCTTCGCTATATATATTTCCTAGTTCTTTATTCCATGCATCAATAGCCATTTTTTCTGTAAATGGTTGGCCATTTTCTTCTTTTTCTTTTTTCTTTTGTTCAATCCATTCTAGTTTTAGTTGACTGAGTTGTTGGCTTATACCACTAAGGCTGCCAGAGTCTTTTTCTAGGCTACTATTTATTACACTCATAGCTTCTTTAATTTGGTTTAACAGTTTCTTTTTTTCATCTTTACTAAGAGAGCTAATTTTCTTGTCTAAAGGAACAAGTTTTACTTCAGTGCCATCTTCTAGTTTCATCTTGACAATGACATCGTCAGGCATCTTAAAATCGCTATTCTTATTTTTAAGAGCCTGTTCCAGTTTACTTAATGTATTTTGTGCTGAAGATAGTCGATCTTTCTCAATTAGTTTCTTGGCTCTATTTAGCGGAGCTGATTGTGGAGCGCTGCTTTTCATTTTATTAGCAGCTGTTCGAGCCTCGGGTTTTCTGCTTAATATTGACGTGTTTTTGGGCCTATTGACCGGCTGTTGATTTGTGTTTTTTTTGCCGACTATTGATTGCCCTTCAATATGCTTTGTTCCCTGGTTATTGGGTGGTGTATTGCCTCCAACTTTTCCAAATGGATCTGTAGGTGGAGGAAGTGGGCCATGTACCATGAATATCCCTCTCTTAGTAGTCAACCAATAAAAAATCTTTTCTGTACATAAATTGTTATATCGGTCAAAACCAAAATATTTTCATGGGGCATAAAAAAACCTGCGTATCAACGCAGGTTTTTATTGGGTGAATGAGCTACTTGTGAGTTAAGTAGCCAGGCTTCACGGGAGGAATGATTACATCATGCCGCCCATGCCGCCCATACCACCCATGCCGCCCATGCCGCCCATATCTGGGGCACCAGCAGCTTTGTCTTCAGGCTCATCAGCAACCATGGCTTCTGTAGTGATCATCAGACTGGCAACGGAAGCAGCAGCTTGCAGTGCAGCACGGGTCACTTTAGCTGGATCCAGGATACCCATTTCGATCATATCGCCGAACTCACCAGTCGCAGCGTTATAACCGAAGTTACCCTTACCGGACTTAACCTTGTCTACAACAACAGAGGCTTCGTCACCGGAGTTGCTGGCGATTTGGCGAATAGGCCCTTCCAGAGCGCGTAAAATCAGTTCTACACCGGCTTTTTGCTCAGCATTTTCAGTGTCTACGGAAATGTTAGCCAGGGAGCGGATCAGAGCCACACCACCACCGGCAACAACACCTTCCTCAACAGCAGCACGGGTAGCATGCAGAGCATCTTCTACACGAGCCTTCTTCTCTTTCATTTCTACTTCACTGCCAGCACCAACCTTGATAACGGCAACGCCGCCAGCCAGCTTGGCTACACGCTCTTGCAGCTTCTCTTTGTCGTAGTCGGAAGAGGAGTTTTCGATTTCAGCACGGATCTGGTCAACACGGCCAGAGATTTCGCCTTCGTTGCCTGCGCCGTCAACGATAGTGGTATCGTCTTTGGTCAGTACGATGCGCTTGGCAGAACCCAGGTCTTCCAGAGTAGCGCCTTCCAGGGACAGGCCTACTTCTTCAGAGATTACAGTACCACCGGTCAGGATAGCGATATCCTGCAGCATGGCTTTGCGACGGTCGCCGAAACCAGGTGCCTTAACAGCAGCAACCTTAACGATGCCGCGCATGTTGTTAACAACCAGAGTAGCCAGTGCTTCGCCTTCAACGTCTTCAGCGATGATCAGCAGAGGCTTGCTGGCCTTGGCTACGGATTCCAGTACTGGCAGCAGGTCGCGGATGTTGGAGATTTTCTTGTCAACCAGCAGAACGAATGGATTTTCCAGTTCTGCGGACATGCTGTCCTGGTTGTTGATGAAGTAGGGAGACAGGTAACCGCGGTCGAACTGCATACCTTCTACAACGTCCAGCTCGTTTTCCAGGCCGGAACCTTCTTCAACAGTGATAACACCTTCTTTGCCTACTTTTTCCATTGCTTCTGCAATGATTTTGCCAACCAGTTCGTCAGCGTTTGCAGAGATGGTGCCTACCTGTGCGATGGACTTGCTGTCTGCGCAAGGTGTCGCCATGGTCTTCAGTTGTTCAACAACAACTGCTACTGCTTTGTCGATGCCGCGCTTCAGGTCCATTGGATTCATGCCTGCAGCAACATATTTCAGGCCTTCGTTAACGATGGACTGAGCCAGCACAGTAGCCGTAGTAGTACCGTCACCTGCCTGGTCGTTAGCCTGGGAGGCTACTTCCTTAACCAGCTGGGCACCCATGTTCTGGAACTTGTCTTTCAGTTCGATTTCTTTGGCTACGGAAACACCATCTTTAGTGATGGTTGGCGCGCCAAAGGATTTTTCCAGCAGGACATTGCGGCCTTTAGGGCCCAGAGTTGCCTTAACTGCGTCAGCCAGAATGTTGACGCCTTCCAGCATTTGCTTGCGAGCTTCGTCGCCAAATTTAACCTGTTTTGCTGCCATGGTATGTGATCCTTTCAGAATTTAAACAGTTGCAATCGAATTCTGGACCCGCAATCAGGCTTCCAGAACGGCGTAGATGTCACTCTCAGACAGAATGATCAGCTCTTCACCGTCAACTTTTACGGTGTTGGAATCAGCATATTTGCCAAAGATTACTTTGTCGCCAACGGTCACACCCAGAGGGCGTCTCTCGCCGTTATCCAGATATGCGCCATCGCCCACAGCAACAATTACGCCCTGATTTGGCTTCTCGGTTGCAGAACCGGGCAGCACAATACCACCGGAAGTAGTGGTTTCTTCTTCTTCACGACGAACGACCACGCGATCACGCAACGGACGAATTTTCATCGATTATCTCTCCAACTGTTTGGTGATATGCCGAGCAATCAGCATTCAATCAAGTCAATAATCCGGAAAACCCGGTTTTTCGCAAGGGACTTCTTGTTACTGACCGTAACCAGAAGCGATATTCCCTGCATTCCAAACCGATGACTTCCCTTTTGTCTCCCCGTACCTTCGCAGGCCTGGGGGAGGACTATTCGGTTTACATCGATCGTCTGGACTCCACTCCCGCAGACGGGTCTGTCTCAGAGCGGGACAACCGAAGCACGATCAGATGATTCACTTAGTAGGGGCTGTCCTGATCAATTTCAAGGGGTGTCTTTGAATTTTTTTTTATTTTTTGGGTGTGCGGTCCTGGCTGGCATCCCTTACATAGTCACCTTTAATGGTATGATGAAGGGTCGTTGTACCATTGTTGGTATGGGTTTCCCGGTAAAATTCACCTTCAAAAACATCGGTTTGCTGAACCTGCCAGCGCCCGGAGTTGAGCATTTTTCGCAGAATGGCTTTGCGGACAGGGGGAACCAGGAGGGCTATGCCCAGGGAGTCTGTAATAAAACCGGGCAATATCATCAGCACGCCCCCTATGGCAATAAGAAAGCCTTCCAGCATTTCCAGAGCGGGTAATTCTCCATGAGCCATTTGGGCCCGGGCATTGAGCATGGTGCGAAACCCTTGGCGGCGAATAATGCTCAGACCAAGAACCCCCCCAAGGATGACCAGAGCAACGGTGTTCAGTGCTCCGATAAGGCCGCCTACCTTGATCAGGACGACCATTTCAAGAATCGGTAATAAGACAAAAGACAAAGAGAGGAAGCGCATGGTTGCCTCCGTTACGGATGGTAATAACTATATGGGGAGCTGGTTAAGTTATTTCAAGCATGGTTTCTGTTAGTGCATAAAACAATTTGTACTAATATAAAATTCTGAGATTTTTTTAGCATTCGTAGTAACTTTCATTGGAGCTAACAAACTGGGAATAGGCGTTTATATAGTATATGAATTATGTTTTCTCGTTGTTAGGCTCGTTTCTAATGCTGCTACCAATTTCTATAGTTCGGGCTGACATGAAGCTGACGGTTGGAATTGTTGACCGATTTGAAAGAGTATCTCTGGGACAGAAGCCTCTGAACTTCAAGCTTCATAGTTCTGTGTTGTTTCAAAACACACATACCAAGCTTGAGAGTGCGTACTTACGAGAACTGAGTAGACTGTTGTTACTGCTTGAACCTGGAGTGGTATCACCTGCACAGTCTCCAACGAAGCAGTCTGCTCTTGCTATTTGTTCCAAAGGAAAAAGGGTAATAGCTGAAAGTTGGGTTGTGTCTGCTCGCTGCAAGTTTGATAGTGTGACTAAGTATTATTCTTCTAATAAAAAAGAGTGGGAAGATATTCAAGAAGCAGATCATGTGCAGGCTTATATGGCAAAGCTTTCAGCTGCGGTAACTATTACTTATTGTGGGGATCAAAACGGGAGCGTAATTAATAATACGTAACTATTCAGCCTCCTCAGATTAATCTGGATTTTTCGCGAATTTATGTCATTTTGATATAAACCCTTTTCCAGAAGTTTTCATGACTCAGTTTACTCCCGAAACACAGGCCATTATCTTGCTTCTCGCTGCTGTAGGTGAGCTGGAGTCGAAGGTTTTGAGTCTTGAGGATGAAAACAAGGAGCTTGCTGATAAGCTCAAGATGAATAGTCGTAATAGCAGCAAGCCACCGTCTACAGATGGTTACAATAAGCCCTCATCATCCAAAAACTCAAATGCTGACAGTGAGAATGAGGAAAATCCTGAGTGTGATAGAGAAGATTACAAACCCAATCCCAAAAGCCTGAGGCAAAAGTCAAATAACAGGCCCGGTGGTCAACACGGTCATAAAGGCTCTACGCTGGAGCAAACTGAGGAACCAGACCATATCCGGCATCACTCGGTTAAAAACTGCGTACTTTGCCATCAGTCGCTTCTTTCTATCAAAGTAACCGACGTTGTTGAACGTCAGGTATTTGATCCAGGACGTTTTGGCCGTTTCGAAGTAACGGCGCATGTGGCTGAAGTCAAAGAATGCCCATGCGGACATGCTAATCAAGCATGCTTTCCTAAGGGTGTTGACTCGTATGTGCAGTATGGTCCGGTCACTCAAGCACTGGCTGTTTATCTGTATCAATACCAGTTAATGCCGTACAAGCGCATTTCACAATTCTTTTTCGATATTTTTGGTCTTGAAGTTAGTCCCGGTTCAATCTGTACTTTTCAGGCAAATGCCTACGACCGTCTGGCTAGCACAGAGGCAGCAATTGCTAACGCCTTAAAAAAAGTGCCAGTTGCAGGTGCTGACGAAACAGGCATGAGAGTGAAGGGCTCTTTATGGTGGCTGCATGTCGTTCGTTCCGAGGAGTGGACATACTACCACCTTGACCCCAGTAAAGGTCATGAAGCTATTGAGGCAATGGGAGTGTTACTGGTATTTGCCGGTATACTTGTGCATGACCATTATAAAGTCTACTTTCGCTACGCAGCCATCCATGTGCTCTGTAACGCCCATCACTTAAGGGAGTTGCAGGGGGTTGTTGACAGAGATTGCAATTATCTTGCAGCCCGGCTTCAACGCTTGTTAAGGCTGGCTTGCCATCTTAGGAAAGGGTTCAAAAAGCTTGGCATGAAGGCTATGCCGGAAATTATCCGCAAGCGTATCGACTCGCTTTTCGAGCGTACTGCTAAAAAAGCACAGCTCGAAGAAGCCGAGTACATGGAGCGACGACGTCAACGCCTTGGAGAGGATAAAGTCAGAAACACCAAAGCCTTTAACCTCTTCAAGCGACTGGTGGAGTTTAAAGAAGAAACCTTGAGATTCATGACTGATTTTGACATCCCCTTCGATAATAACGGCAGTGAGCAGGATGTTCGCAACGGCAAGGTAAAGCAGAAAATATCTGGCTGTTTCAGAAGTGAAAAAGGGGCTAAATGGTACTGCCGGATACGGAGTTATGTTTCATCGGCGAGAAAGCAGGGTGAGAATGTTTTCGAAGCCCTGCTTATAGCTATGAAGAATTACGACAACCTTCCTTTACTGGGTGCTGAATAGTTACAATAATACTTTCATGTTGAAAAAAAAATTTGCCTTAGACTCTGGGATAGAACAGTATTGTGGTTCATATTGTGAAGTAGTCAATGCCGTAGCATTTTATGCACTTAAAGAGATGGTTAGTGATGGTGAAGCAAGTTTTCGAAAACATTTGAAACTCCATTCGACTAGATCTGATTTTTATCAGTGTTTTGCTGAACTTGCTAAGGATCGTAGTATTTTTAATTTAGCGTATGAGCGGATTCGATATCCGTTGATTTAAGATTTCATTAGCTGATTACTTATAGTAGGTATTTTTTTCTTTAACTTACGTTAGTAGCCATAGCCACCAATTGCTGACGAACTTCAAAAGGCTTACTAACCTCCTCAGAGAAGCAAACAAAAAAGATTTTTCTGCCTACACGTAAATGAATACCCAGGCTATTAACGCCGACCATATAAGGCTCAGTTTCTTCTGGTAAAGTGATACCGGCTAGTTTGCAGTATTTGACCAGAGCATCCTGATGGTCATCATTCATATGTTGGACAATATCAGCTTCTGTTTGACCAAAAAATGGATTTGAATTGAGTAGCAACTTGTTTTTTATCCAGAATATCTCACCAAAACCACCAATAAATCGCGCCCGAACCAGATTGATTCGATAAAAATCAAAGTCGTGAGTTTTATGGTAATTGCGGGACTGGGGGAAGAAACGGTAGTAGCGTTCAGCAATATCGTTATTATCTTCTATAAACTGTGCATCACCAACCCAGGTCAAGCGTGCCCCCAAGTGGGTATCATCCACATCACGCTCTCTGACAATTAATGAAACCTTGGAGTTCTGTTTAATATTTTTTGTATGTTGGGCAATGCGACTGATCAGCATGACTGGCTGTCCATTTTGATCCAGGCAGTATGGCATTACAGAACCAAAGGGGTATCCCGGTATATCTTGAGAGTGTGTGGACAGTATCCCCTGGTATTCACGAAGTAATAACAGTTGTGCGTCCAGTGCCGCTTTGTTTGAATCAGTCATCGGTTCAACTCTTTCTTTTTAGTTATAGATATTCAGAAAGTTTGTAAAAAGAGTCAAATGCAGAGTATATATTCAGAATTGATCATAAAGTTGCATAAATAATCGCCGTTTTGGTATAAGGGAGGCAATTTTATGCTGTATGAGTTGTACCATGCCAAGCAATACCGCTGCTGCGGAGCATCCCTCTTCTGTCGAAACGACAAAGTCATGGAAAACCCCTGATACTCTGGTCATTATCTTCTGTGTAGCACTCTTTGCTGCCATTTTGAGCTGGCTGGTTCCTGCCGGGTCATTTCAAACCCAGGATATAAGCTATCTCGCTGAAGGCGTTGAGAAATCACGTACCGTTATTGTGCCTGGCTCTTTTGAACTGGCAACAGATAACCACGGCGAGGCGCTGTACAACAGTGTTCAGTTATTTAAGAGTGGCGGTGATATCGGGTTTCTGAACTTTGTTTTTGAGGGGCTGGTTTCTGGCAGTAAGTGGGGATCTGCCATTGGTGTCATCATGTTTATGCTGGTGATTGGTGGAGCCTTCGGTATTGTCATGCGAACAGGCACCATTGATAACGGTATTTTGAAGTTAATCCATAAGACCCGTGGCAATGAGATTCTGTTTATTCCGGTTATGTTCTTCCTGTTTTCTTTAGGGGGTGCTGTTTTTGGAATGGGAGAAGAAGCCGTAGCCTTTGCCATTATTATCGCCCCGCTGATGGTCAAGCTTGGTTATGATGGCATCACTGCAGTGATGGTCACCTATGTGGCAACCCAGATTGGCTTTGGCACATCATGGATGAACCCGTTCAGTGTTGCGATTGCCCAGGGGATTGCCGGTGTACCGGTATTATCAGGTGCTGGGTTACGGATGGCTATGTGGGCAGTTTTCACGCTGACAGGCATCATCTTCACCATGATTTATGCTGCCAGGGTTAAGAAAAACCCTCTGGCCTCTTACAGCTATGAAACAGATCATCACTTCAGAAACCATTCTGAAGCCAATACAGGCCTTGTGCGTTTTAATACGGGTGATTGGCTTGTTATGGCCGTGCTGGTTGCGGCGATGGGTTGGGTAATATGGGGTGTTGTTGTCCATGCCTGGTTTATTCCGGAAATTGCCAGCCAGTTTTTTGCTATGGGGCTGTTAATTGGTTTGATCGGCGTGGTGTTCCGCTTAAACAATATGACTGTGAATGATATAGCATCAGGTTTTAAAGAAGGTGCTGAATCATTGCTGCCAGCAGCGCTGGTGGTGGGTATGGCAAAAGGGGTCGTGTTATTGCTGGGTGGTACCAGCCCTGATACGCCTACAGCAATGAATACGTTGCTGAATAGTGCCAGCGGAGTGATAGGCAATATGCCGGATGTGCTGTCTGCCTGGTTAATGTTTGCTTTCCAGTCTATCTTCAATTTCTTTGTGACATCGGGTTCTGGTCAGGCGGCGATGACCATGCCGTTGATGGCCCCATTAGGTGATTTAGTCGGTGTTTCCCGTCAGGTATCAGTACTGGCTTTCCAATTGGGTGATGGCATGACTAATATTATTGTGCCAACTTCAGCCGTATTAATGGGAGCATTAGGCGTATGTCGTGTAGACTGGGGTGCCTGGGCAAAGTTCTCATGGCGTTTTGTGCTGCTGCTGTTTTTAGTCGCTAGTTTCTTTGTGATAGGTGCACAGTTGGCTGGTTATGCTTAGCCATTAGGCTTCTGCAGAATCAAAAAAGGCTGGAATAAAACCAGCCTTTTTTTGTACTTGTTTGCTAGCAGTATTCTTTTAGCCAGCGTAGCTGAAGCTTTGAAATGCGCTCAAAATGTTTGCCTGTGTACAGGTCGTAGTGGGTCGCACCCATTTCAGTGTGCAGTTTTTTAGGTTCGCAGGCTTGCTGATATAAGCATTGGGACTCTTCAGGAGGGTTAACACTGTCTTTTTCAGCGGCAACAATCAAAATCGGTGCTGAGATATCTTTAATAGATTGCTCAGGCTTATGCTGCATGGTTTCTGCAACTGTCAAAAAAGGGATTTTAATTCCCAGCGCTGGGAACTGTTCACGATTGGCTTTGTAAAATACCAGTGACTGTTCATCCGTTAGCACCTTGGATACGGGTACCATCATCTCCCTGCCGGTAGCTGCTTTTTTCTCCTGCATCCGCTTAATAGTCTGTTGGAATCGAGCTTGTTCTTCATCCGACATACCATGGGTAATCACCCGTTCACCATCTGCAAATGTTAACTGTACCAGCAGGCACTTTACCCGTTGATCCTGGGCAGCAGCGACGATTGCATTAGCGCCACCAAAAGAGGTTCCCCAAAGGGCAATTCTATCAGAATCAATGACATCAAGCTGGTGGCTGTAGTCAATTGCAGCCCGAATATCTTCGATCTGCAGTTTGGGAACCAGCCGACCCGATTCACCTTCGCTTTTTCCAAAGCCACGATAATCAAACGTTAGGGCAGCATAGCCATTTTTAGCAAAAAACTCAGCGTAAGCGGGTATTAACAATTCTTTAACACCACAAAAGCCGTGGCATAGGATAACAAGGGGAAATGGACGGTGACCTTTCTCAGGCTGGTAGAGATGACCAGCAAGAGTCTGTTCGCTTGATACAAATGAGATGTCCTGGCGCATGGATTCCCCAGGTGGCCTCCGGTAATTACTGTTTTTTATACAAGGAGGTGGAACAGTAGCCAGTAGGTCTTTAAATAACAAGTGATGAGTCAGATAAAAATGTAACGATATGTCATTTTTGAAAAGGATATTTCATGAGGCTGGTGCTCTTTATTTAACGCGGTATTGATCCTTTATTTGTGGTTAATACAAACAAGCTGCAATTCATTTGTGGGAATATAATTAACCTGCTTATTTATAGTATAAAAAATGATTAATGACTTTGTTTTTTGCTCTGTTTTTGAACGAGAAGTCGGGTTATAGTTCTTGTTAGAACCAGACGAACGTTTCATTTACGACAAATGACTGATGTTTGGTGATGCAGCTTGCGGGGAAGCAGGTTAGTAAAATAAAGCCTCGTCAGTAAAATCTGTGGGTCATTTGCGGCTCAGGTAGCTTACCCAGTGCGTGATATAAAGCTATTTCCGCGCACTTGTAGGTTCTAAAACCGTAAGCTTTTCTCGTAGTCACTTTTACCTTGGTGTTTAAGCCTTCGACGATTCCGCTAGAATAAGCCTTTTTTGCCTTAAACCAGTTCAAGATTAAGGGCTGGTGCCGTCGAACCGTTTTGGCTACTTTCTTCAAGGGTTCTATTTTTGACCGCATCACTCTTGTACACCAACGATCCAGATATTTCCCTGCCCAGAAGGGAGAAACGTATTCCCAGAACGTCTGAAACTCTTCTTTGAGCAGATAAGCCCGAACACTCTTCAAGTTGTATTGCAAAACCGTACTCAGCTTTATCTCTTCTTTTTCCGTCAGGTTCTCCTTACGTTTGAGCAAACACCAACGGGCCTTTTTCAGTACTGGTTCATAACCATCAGCCTGAAGCTGCTTGTGTTCAGAGGCCCTGACTTCATCAATCGCTTTATTCAACATGGCGACAATGTGAAAACGATCAAGTATGTGCAACGCTTGGCTGGCAAACTCTGCAATGGCTTTCAGGTACGGCTTCCACATGTCAGAGCAAACATACTCCAGCCGCTGGTTTCTTTCTGAGCCAAAGAACAGAAAGAAACGGCGAATAGTCACTTCAGTGCGGTCTTCTCCAACCCATAATAGCCGGGTCAGTCCCCGGTCAATCTGGTAAATCACTGTCAGGTATTTATGACCAATTTGATAAGCGACCTCATCGACGCCAATCGCCTTTATGTTATCCATGGACCGATGAGCCTTACCCCACTTAACCACATACTCAACCGCCTGAAATACTTTTTCCCATGATGTATGAAAAGTAAAAGCCACTTCTTTCCAAGAAAGCTTTCTGGCCCAAAATGCCAAAAACTGCATATAGGCTGTGGTGAGTTCCTTTTTACCTTCTGCCCATGGAACCTGTTCAACCTTCACACCGCAAGTCTTACAGTTAACCCGGCGCATTCTGTAGAGAAGGAAGACTCTAATACCCCATAATGGGATAAACTCAAAACGACGCTCTTTCAGGTGGTCGTAGCCAGCCGCTGGTTTTTGGCAACCTGAGCACAGCGCATGACCATTCTGACGCGGAACGATAGTGACATTGAATACCTCAGCACCTTGATAGTGGGCCAGCTTTACCTCTTGATAAACAAATGACTTGAGTTTGTGGACTTTATTGAGGATAGTTTTAATCAGCATCAGCGGTCGCTTTTGTTGTTTTTCTGTCCTTCAACAAAAAACTATCAAAAGTTGGCTGCTGGTGCATTTACTCCAAAATCACTCATTTTTACCCACAGTTATCCCTGAAGAGCCAAAATAAAAAAAAAAGAAAAGAGCGATATGGACACAAAACACGCGTTCAGGAAGTCGTTGCTCAGCACAACGATTATTGCAGTATTGCAAGGTCTTTCTTCAGGAACTGCTTCCGCAGGAACCTGCCCACCACCTGATACATCAGGTAATGTACATGTTTCATCTGGAGAGTTTTGCTCAGGAGGCATAACGGTTAATCCGGGTGGTCCAGCTGTTAATGATATTGGTCTGGAAGGAAAAGTGGTTGGCGATATTGTCAACCACGACGGCATGTCTGATTTCTGGATGGATGCAGGCACTCTGGATGGATCATTTATAAATAATGGCAATGCTCAGGATGTGAATATTGCCAATGGTTCTGAAGTTTTTGCAGATATTCGCAATCACGGTGATATGCGCTATCTGACTGTGAATGATGGACCTGCCACGCCAACGGTTGTTCATGGCTCAATTGTTAATACAAACGGCATTATTCGTGTACATATTACTGGATCAGGTGCACGTGTTGGCGGTGATATTATCAATGCTGATGGTGCGCAAATAGCTGATGAGCTGAATATTA
Organism: Endozoicomonadaceae bacterium; assembly: GCA_965224475.1. GTDB lineage: Bacteria > Pseudomonadota > Gammaproteobacteria > Pseudomonadales > Endozoicomonadaceae > Endonucleibacter. The sequence goes on from CBDCZK010000021.1 coordinate 460,842, forward strand.
ATGATGGTGCATCGGTTGCTGGTAATGTCTATAACGATGGCTCTGCTGATGCGGTTATTGTTGATGGGGGCTCATCTGTTGGCGGTAACCTGGTAAATAATGGCAGTGCCTTTGGTGTTGGTATCCTTGATGGCTCTTCAGTAGCGGGTAATTTCGAGAATAATGGCGATGCCTTTTACTTTGTTGTTGATGATGGTAGCGCTGTAGGCGGTTCCATGATTAATACCGGCAATAATATTTATGCCGGTATTAATGATGGTTCAACAGTGACCGGTGACTTTGGCAATGAAGGTTATGTTGATGGCGTGATGATGGTGGATGGTTCCGCTGTTACCGGCCAGGTATTTAACGAAGGCTACACAGATGGCGTTCATATTACCGATGGTTCCTCTGTCAGTGGTGTAATTAACCGGAATGAGGCAGGGTTTGTAGTAACTGCCCGGTCACATGTTCAAGGTGACTTTGCCAACGAAGGGCAGGCTGGTCATCTGGGTATTTATAATAGCCAGATTGATGGCAATGTTACTAACAGTGGCGCGGCTGATTTCCTGCTTGCCATGGGCGATGGCACTGCTATTGAAGGTGATCTGGTCAATACCAGTACAGGTATGATTCAGGATGGCATTGCTTTGGTAGATGGTGCCTCTGTTACTGGTAAGTTGGTTAACGACGGTATGCTGAATGGCAGTATTCAGGTTGTTATGGGCTCCAGTGTTGGTGATGACCTGGTCAATAACGGGGATGTTTTTGTCGGGCCTGGAAACCAGAATTTTGTCCCTGATGGTATAGAACCAATGCCGGGAGAGTTGACGGTTGCTGGTATCAATATTGATGCAGGTTCTACCGTTTCAGGCAACGTTGTTAACAACGGTAATCTGATTATCAATTTCCCTCCACCGCCACCACCACTTCCAGATGGGGCCGAGCCTTTATCTGATGGTGTAGGGCTCAATTACTCTCTTGCAGGTATTTCGGTTGACCATGGCAGCTCTGTTGGGGATATCGTTAATTCCGGCAGTATAGAAGCAACCGCAGGATTGGGGCATGACGGCCCAGAGTTTGCCGATGGTATTCAGGCCAACGGCATTCAGGTTATCAATGGCTCTACTTCCGGTTCGATTATAAACGACGGTGCGATTCTTGCGGACACCTTCGGTATTTATGTGGATGGCAGTGGCCATGATGGTGTCACTGTTGATGGTTCGGTGGTTAATGCTGGTGCGGGCAGCATTATTACCCAAGATAATGGCATCTATATTGATACTGCAGAGGTGACGGGTGACGTTGTCAATGAAGGGGTGGTTCACTCCAGCAACGATAACGCCATTGATATTGAAGACAGTATTATTGGTGGCAGTGTTGTTAACCTGGGTAGCCTGGTATCCAACCAGGATTATGATGCCATCGATATTGATGACACTACCATTGGCGGTGATGTACTGAACTTTGGTGATATCACTGGTGAAGACGGCATTGATATAGATGATTCCAATGTTACTGGTTCTGTTGTCAACATTGGTGTGATTACCGCAGACGATGAAGGTTTTGATATTGACCAGAGCGACTTCGGTGGCAGCCTGGTCAATGAAGGCCTGATAACTGCCGGTGGTATCGGTATCACCGTTGAAGGTGAAGAAAATACCCTGCCGCCTGTACCTGACGGTGGCGCGCCTGTCACCGAGATTGATTATGTCTCCATTGGTGGAGACTTCATCAATGTCGGTGAAATCATTGCCGGAGAAACTGGCATCTCCATGGAGTATGTGGATATTGCTGGCGACTTTGATAGCTCTGGTTCTATTCAGGCAGGGCCCCAAGGGCCATTACCTGATGGAGGTGCTTCATTCAATGGTATTGAGCTGGCAGAAGTCAATGTTGGCGGCAATGTTATTCTCGGGGATATCAGTGCTTCCGGCTCAGGCGTAGCCATTAATAGCACAATGATTGGTGATGACTTCGTTGGCACAGGGGCAATCACTGGCATTCAGGAAGATGCCATTCAACTCAATGAGACAAGCATTGGCGGTAGCCTGATTAATCATGGTGAGTTAATGGCCGGTGTGGATGGCATTGATCTCACGGATGTTTCTGTCGGTGGTAATTTTGTGAATACCGGCGATATCGCAGCTACCAATGGTTCCGGTATCACTCTGACAAATAATGTCACCATCGGTGGCGGCTTTACCAATAATGGCAATATCAATGCTAAAAACTTTGGTATCCAGCTTCAGGGTAACGTTATTGTTGACGACGGTGGACAGCTGGTAACTGAAGAGGTAATGACTGTCGGCGGTGATTTTGTTAATACCGGCAACATCACAACCACAGACAATCATGGTATCCATATTAATGATGCCCTGATTGACGGTTCGTTTACTAACACGGGTGATATAACCACTGATAACAAATACGCTATTAATGTTGAAGGCCTTAGCCAAATCAACGGTGAGATAGTTAACACCGGTGATCTGGTGGGCAATAAGGGCATTCGTCTGCACGGCACGGCTGATCTTGAAGACGGTGTATTAGTTGATGGTGAGATTGTTACGGTAGCAGGTGGTCTGCTCAACACGGGTAATATTAATTCCAGCAATGACGCTATTCGCGTAGTGGGTGTTGATCTAGGCGGAGACCTGGTTAATACCGGTGATATTCTCAATACCGGAAGTAATGCCATTGATATTGAACACTCTATTATCAGAGGCAATATCATTAATTCTGGTACTGTTGATAGTACTGATGAAGAAGGTCTGGATATCGACTATGCCTTGATTACAGGCAGTATTGTCAATACGGCTGATGGTGTAATTATTGCCGACTCTGACCCCGTTATTATTGATGAAAGCCATATTCAGGGCAGCATCATCAATGATGGCACCATCATTGCCCGTCACAATGATGCAATTCAGATTGATGACTCCCGGGTTGATGGCAGTGTTATCAATAATGGCATTCTTCGTGCTGGTGATAATGCCTTTGAGATTGATGGTTCTAGAGATACGCCTGTGGTTATTGGCGGTAATCTTGAAAACCATGGTGCTATCTATGCGATTAAAGGGGAAGGCGTCACCAGTAATGGTAGTGATGGTTTCGATATTGATGATCTCGACCTGAAAGGCAGTCTGCTTAATACCGGCATTATTGTTGCTGATGAGGTTGGTTTTGAAGTAGACCGCATGTCCGTAGGAGGGGATTGGCACAATACTAATGATATTACGGCTGGTGAAGGCGGCTTTGAGGTTGAAGAGGTAACCATTGGTGGCGATTGGATCAGTACAGGTACGATCACTGCCGGGGAGAATGGATTTGATGTGGAAGGAGGCCGATCCTGGAACGATGCAGAAGAAACGCCTGATGGTGTAACGCCAGGATACTACACTTACCAGCCTTCGACAGTGGGTGGTCGTTTTGTTAACAGTGGAGACATTGTTGCCGGCGACAAAGGTATTGAATTTGAATTGGTTAGCATCGGTACCAATGGTATTACCGAAGATGGTGCAGCCAACTTTGAAAACCATGGCAACATTACGGCTGGTGATGGTGGTGCAATTGATTTACGAGCGACAACTGTTGCTGGTGACTTTATTAGTACGGGTAACCTGAATGCTCAGCTAGCACCTCAATATTCAGCGGGTGACTACTATCAAGAGCAATCAGGGCCGACCAGTCCGGGTGGTCAGGTAGTCTTCACTGCAGTGGGTACCGATAAAGAAGGTAATGCCTGGTTCAGTGTTAAAAACGAAGGACAGAACTTTGGGCCATTGGTTCTGGAAGAACCCAACAGCGGTTTTTCAAAGGAGCTCTACATATTCCCAGGTCAGGAAATATTTATCACTGTAGGTGATACAAGTAATGGTTCTGGTAACTACGCCTTGAGTTATGGCGATAATGGTACGCCTCAGTCCGGTAGTGTTATTGGGGAGATCAGCCCTAATAGTGCTACAGACTTCTCTCCACCCCACTATCTTGATGAGACACTTGCTCGGGGTATCAGCCTGACTGGCCATGTGTTCAGCGAAGGGACAGAAAATGAGCTGCTGGTTAAGAGCTCCGTGGGTGGCAACTTTATCAATACCGGCAATATCTCAGCTGTTGATCAGGGTGTTTACATTAAAGATGCTGATATTGGTGGCACGGTAGAGAATACTGGAGATATCACTTCAGCAAGAGCGACCGGTATCGATATCAGTGCTGCAACTATTGGTGGCAGCTTTATCAACTCCGGCAATATCAGTGCAGCAGAAAATACTGTACCTGAAGAAGGGGACTTTTACCGCGGTGATTGGGGTGGCTCAACAACCCCTGAGGGAGGGCTGGTTCTGGAAGCCCGGGGCCGTGATGAGCAGGGGAATGCCTGGTTTGTAGTTCGCAATGAAAGTGAGATCCATCAAGGTGCCAGCCTGAAGGAGCAGAATGGTGGTTTCTCCACCCATGGCTTTAGTGTCAAGCCAGGAGAAGAAGTCTACATTAATGTTGGCCAACCGGAAGATGCATTGGTGTTGACCAACCTGAATGGTAATCAGGAGGTGGCAACCACTCTAGCCAATAACGGTTGGTTTAGGCCACAAACAGATCCACAGCATGGTATTAGCCTGGTAGATGTTACTGTCGGTGGTGATTTTGGCAACAGTGGCAATATTGCCAGCAACAATCATGGCATCAACCTGCAGAATATGTCTGTGGGCGGCAACCTGGTCAACAGTGGTGATATATCTGCAACAGACACTGCAATTAACATCGATGGGAATGTAGCTATTGGTGGCAGCATCAATAACTCCGGTGATCTGTCCGGGCAGTATGGCATTAGTCTGGTCAGTAACGCATCCATGGAGCAGGTTACTGATGTTGATGGTACGACGTTGGTGATGGATACGACCGATGGCGTCATTACTGTGGGTGGCGGTTTAACAAACAGCGGTGATATCAATACTCAGGATAGCGGCATCAAGCTGAACGGTGTGATACTCGGTGGTGGTATTGGCAATTTTGGCGATATTACTGCTGAGGATGGCAATGCTATTCAGCTGGATGATGTGATCGTAGATGGCAATATCGAAAACCATGGTGTACTGACGGTAAATGAACAGCACAGTGGTGATGGCATTGATATTGACCAGTCCATCTTAAAAGGCAGCGTGATTAACTTCGGTGAAATGAATATAAGCGGCACCGAAGGTTTTGATATTGAAGACTCCATTATTGAAGGCAGTGTCGTTAATGCCGCGGACGGTGTGCTCAATGTCCGTTCCGATGGCTTCTATATTGAAGACACTCACATCAAAGGTAGCCTGGTTAATCACGGTACTATTGTTGCCAAAGAGCACGACGGTATTGATGTTCAGGTAGAAGAATATGCTGATGGTGACTCCAGCGTTGTTGCCCGAATTGATGGCAGCCTGATCAGTACCGGCAATATTACCGCCGGTGATAATGGCTTTGAGCTGGATGGTGCGTGGGTAGATGGCTATACCATGGAAACACCTGATGGTGTTATCCCTGTACCGGGGGAAGCTATCAATCTGGAAATTGGCGGGCGCTTCTACAACAGTGGTGATGTTGTTGCCAAAGATAGCGGTATTGATTTGGAGTTGGTGTCTGTTGGAGCTAATGGAGTACTTGAAGATGGCCAGGCCAACTTTGAGAACCATGGCAATATCACATCAGGTGAAGACTCAGCCATTAAGGTTGTAGCCAGCAGTGTTGCCGGTGACTTTCTCAATACCGGGGATCTCGATGTAGTTAATGGTGATATGTACTCTGAGGGTGACCAGTATCGCCGCCAGAGCGGGGATGTATCACCTGAAGGAAATATTACCTTAACGGCTGTAGGTACCGATGACCAAGGCAATACCTGGTTCCGAATTAAAAATGAGGGTAACAGCTGGACACCTGTTTCTTTAACAGAGCAGGGGGGTGGATTTGACTCCGGGTTTATCGATCTGGGGGCAGGTCAAGAAGTTTATATCACTGTTGGTAAAAACAGCGATGGCTCTGAAAATTATGTATTGTCTGAGCTTGAGGATGGGCCTTTCAGTCAACCTGCTGTAGATGGTGAGCTTGCAGTAGCTGCTGCTGACCTTACTGCGGAATTCCAGCCTGCTTACAAAGTCGGTGGTGATGCCAGTGAGCAACGTGGTATCAGTCTGGCGAGTAAGGTGTACGACAAAGGTGGTGAGTTTGAAACACTGATCAGAACCACTGTTGGCGGCAACTTTGGTAATGCTGGCAATATCAATGCTCTGGATGAAGGTATCTACCTTAACCAGGTTGATGTTGGTGGTAACTTTGTCAATGAAGGCAATATTAACTCGCTAAGAGCCAGTGCTATTGATCTGAGTGATGTCACTATTGGTGGAAACATTGTCAATACAGGCAACCTCAATGCAGGCCAGGAGCATACTTACCAGGAAGGAGATAGCTACACAAAAGACTGGGATGGTACACCCTCTGAAGATGGTGAGGTTGTTTTTGTCTCCCAGGGGGTTGATGAAAATGGCAACCAGTGGTTTGTGGTACGCAATGAGGGTGACAATAATGAGAACCTTGTGCTTGAAGAAGCGGGAGGAGACTTTGTTACCACTGAGTTCCCCCTTGAGCCGGGTCAGGAAGTTTATATTAATGCCGGGGAGTTAGAAGGGGATCTGGCGTTACGCCACCCATGGTCTGATGGTGTTATAGCCACAGCCGGTATCACTGGGGATGGTTTTAGCCCCGAGTATAACTTCCGGCATGGTATCAGTGTGGTTGATGCCAGTGTGGGGGGACACTTTGTTAATAGCGGTGATATTGCAGCTATTGATGAAGGAATTTACATCGAAAACGTTAACCTCGGCGGTCAGATAGAAAACCACGGTAATATTACCAGTGACTTGTCAGGCATTGTCGTTGATGTTTCAACCACCGGTGGTGGTTTGATTAATTCCGGTGATATTGATGCCGGGCTGGAAGGTATTTCCATTACCGATAGCACCCTGGGTGGACCTGTTATTAACTCTGGTGATATCAATTCAGGATTGGAGGGCATTTATATTGCTAATGCTGACCTGGCAGGTGGTGTTGGTAACAGCGGAGCAATCTCTGCTGTTGGCAGTGGTATCTATATTACCGACAGTACTTTGGCAGGCAGTGTAGTTAATACGGTTGACGGTGAAATCACTGTTAACACGGCTGATGGCGACGGCTACACCACAGGTATGGAACTGGATGGCGTTGAAGGCGTTGGAGACTTCGTTAATCACGGTTCTATTAATATGGCCAGTGATGGCTGGGGCGCCGCAATGATGGCTGCGGATGTCTCCATGGATGGTGTGGTAGGCAACACCGGTACGATTAATGCCTCTGAGTTGGGTATGGCGCTATTTGGTGTGGATGGTGCTACCGGGTTCTTTAATGAGGGCTCTATTAACTCAGAAGGTCCCGGGATGTTAGCCATTGAGTCATCTATTGATGGCGACATTGTCAACGGGACAGATGGCGTAATTAACGCGGAATACCCGGCAATTTTCCTGGGTGGCGTTCAGAATGCAAACAACCTGGCGAACCACGGTTCTGTTACCTCGGAGAAGAGCGATGGCATTACGGCTATTGATACCGACTTCCGTGGTGATGTGATTAACACGGGTACGGTCAGTGCTGGGCACAGCGGTATTACCCTGATCGACCTTGATGCCCGTAACGTGGTGAATACCGGAAATATCACTGCGGGTACCTATGAGCCACAGATGGATGGTGAAGGACCGTTCCCTCCTGGACCACCGGGACCAATGCCTGGACCTTATGGTAATGGTATTACTCTGGTTGATGTTGATCTTGATGGTGTTATTTCCAACCAGGCCAGTGGTGTGATTGATGCAGCCAGTGATGGTGTACTGATGGTGGATAGCACCGCTCGTGGTATCGAGAATCTCGGCTCTGTTACCGCAGGCAACCACGGCCTTGTGACCATTGACTCTGACATTATTGGTAGTGTTTACAACAATGGCTCCATCACTGCCGGTGAAGATGCTATTCGTATCATTGATACAGATATCCTTAAGGCAGACGGCGATGGCAGCATGATGACGGGCCATATTGTTAGTGGCCCTGATGGTGTCATTGTGGCTGGTGACGATGGTATCCGTGTTAGAGAATCTTTTGTTCAAGGTAATATCGAAAACTACGGTTCTATCGATGCGGGTGAAAATGCCATTGATATCGACAATGCCTTTGTTGATGGTAATGTGCTGAATGCCGGCGTGGTGACCGCAGGAACAACAGCTATCGATATTGGCGGTGAAGACTCTGACGGTACGGTCTATGTTGATGGCACCATTGCTAACTACGGCACTATTAACGCAGGGCATTCAGGCATTCGCGCCGAGAACGTCAACCTCAATGGTGATGTCCTCAATGCCGGCTCCATTGGCACTGATGGCCTGCCCGATGGCATGACTGCGGGTATTGGCCTGACCAATGTTGAAGGTGTTGGTAATCTGATCAACGATGGTGTGATTGTTGCCGGTCAGGCAGGCGGTGAAGGTAATGTCGCTCTGGGTATGGGCATCCGTGACTCTGAGATGGATGGCAACGTTGAAAATAACGGCGTTATTGTCTCTCAGGCCTATGGCATTGCTATTGATGATGTCGAAGGTGTTGGCAGTGTTGTTAACAGTGGTGGCATCCAGACTAATGCTCGCGGTATTTATATCGTCAACTCTGATCTTGCCGGTGATATTGAAAACTCTGGTCAGATTTCTTCCCGTAACAGTGCCATCTATGTAGAAGATGGTGAAGCAAGCAGCTTGCTTAACAGTGGGACTATTCACGTTCAGGAAGGCCATGGCATCAAAGTAGTTGATGTTGACTTGTATGGTGATATCCGTAACAGCGGAACTATAGCAGCAGGTCACCACGGCATCAGCCTGGATAATGTCAATGTTGATGGCAGTGTGGTAAATACAGGCTCTATCACAGCAGGCTTTGCTAACCCTGAAGGTAATGGTATCGAGATCGATAACAGCACCCTCAATGGTGAAGTGGCTAACGGGCTTGATGGTCAAATCCTGGCGAATGCCCACGGTATAGTTGTTACCAAAACCACTGGTGTAACAGATGTACTCAACGCAGGCTCCATCGAAGCGGGCATGAAAGGCATCTTTGTTACCGGGCCAGAAACCAGCATTAATGGTGTGGTTATTAACGATGGCAGCATCACCTCAGGTCACACGGGTATCGAGCTGAAGAATCTGGATGGTGTCGTTAATGCGCTGGTGAATAACGGTGATATCACTTCTGCTGGTGGTCACGGTATTTATGCCCAGGATATTACCCTTGATGGCGTCGTCGAAAATACCGGCGATATCATGGCAGCCGGTCATGGTCTGGTACTGGATAATAACGATGGTCAGGCCCATGGTCTTTCCAACAGCGGTACTATCGAGGCTGGTGCCCTTGGCATGGTCGCGATTAACACCAACGTGATGGGCGATGTCAGCAATAGCGGCACCATCGTGACTCAAGGTGTTGATGGTGGTATGCCAACAGCCGGTATGGGGGTGATGTCGACCGGTGATGGTGTGGTTCATCTGGGTAGCCTGACCAACAGTGGCACCATTGATGCGGGCCAGGCTGGCGGTGACGGCAACGTTGCACTGGGTATGGCTGCGATCAATGCCCAGTTCAATGGTGAGGTCAGCAATAGCGGTACCATTACCTCATCTAACGTGGGTATTTACCTTGAAAATACCGACGGCATCACGGATATCACCAACAGCGGTACAGTGAACAGTGGTCATCGGGGTATTTCCCTGATCAATACTCATGCCGATGGTGAGTTAAGCAACAGTGGCACTGTAAACTCCAAATACAGCGGCATTTACGCGTTCAGTAGCGAAGTCGGTTCAGTGAGCAACAGTGGCACACTGTCTGTTGCCGAAGGTCACGGTATCAAGCTACACGACACTGACGTATTCGGTGGTATTGATAACAGCGGTACGATCGAAGCAGGTCATCACGGCATCAGCCTGGATGACGTGACAGCGGATGGCGGTGTAGTGAATGCCGGCACGATCATGGCCGGCCTGTTCCAGCCTGAAGGCAATGGTATCGAAATCGATAATAGCCGCCTTAACGGTGAAGTGGCTAACGGCTTCGATGGTGCTATTAATGCTAAAGACCACGGCATTGTGGTCACTCAGACCACTGGTATTACCGATGTGCTGAATGCAGGCAGTATTGATGCTGGCAAGATGGGAATCTTTGTTGGTGGGCCTGGTTCCAGCATCCACGGTTCCGTTATTAACGATGGCAGCATTAATGCTGGTGGCAGTGGCATCGAGCTGAATAACCTCGATGGTGTGGTGACTGCCCTGCTGAATAATGGTGAGATCGACGCAGAAAATGGCCACGGCATCCTTGCTGAAGACATCACGCTTGACGGTATGGTGAGAAATACTGGCGACATCATGGCTGCGGGTCATGGGGTGATGCTGAACAACAATGATGGCCGTGCCCATGGGTTGATTAACACGGGTACTATTGATGCTGGCGGTCATGGACTGGCAGCGATTAATACCGACGTCAATGGTGTTGTAGCTAATGGCGCTGATGGTGAAATCAGGGCCGATGGTTATGGCATTGTGCTGACAGGTTCACGGGGTGTGACCGATGTTCTGAATGCAGGCTCCATTGATGCCGGCATGAAGGGCATTTCATTCACCGGACCAGGATCCAGCATCCATGGTGTGGTGGTTAATGAGGATGGAGCTTCCATTACATCAGGTGGCACAGGTATTGAGCTGGTGAACCTGGACGGTGTTGTTCTAGGCATTGCAAACCACGGTGAGATTGATGCAGGCGGTCATGGCATTATCGCTGCTGATGTTACCCTTGATGGCGTCGTCGAAAATACCGGCGATATCATGGCAGCCGGTCATGGTCTGGTACTGGATAATAATGATGGCCAGGCTCATGGTCTCTCCAACAGCGGTACTATCGAGGCTGGTGCCCTTGGCATGGTGGCGATTAACACCAACGTGATGGGCGATGTCAGCAATAGCGGCACCATCGTGACTCAGGGTGTGGATGGCGGTATGCCAACAGCTGGTATGGGCGTAATGTCGACCGGTGATGGTGTGGTTCATCTGGGTAGCCTGACTAACAGTGGCACCATTGATGCGGGCCAGGCTGGAGGTGACGGCAACGTTGCACTGGGTATGGCTGCGATCAATGCTCAGTTTAATGGTGAGGTCAGCAATAGCGGTACCATCACCTCATCTAACGTAGGTATTTACCTTGAAAATACCGACGGCATCACGGATATCACCAACAGCGGTACAGTGAACAGTGGTCATCGGGGTATTTCCCTGATCAACACTCATGCCGATGGTGAGTTAAGCAACAGTGGCACTGTAAACTCCAAATACAGCGGCATCTACGCGTTCAATAGCGAAGCCGGTTCGGTGAGCAACAGTGGCACGCTGTCTGTTGCTGAAGGTCACGGTATTAAGCTGCATAACACTGATGTGGATGGCGGTATTGATAACAGCGGTACGATCGAAGCAGGTCATCACGGCATCAGCCTGGATAACGTGACAGCGGATGGTGGTGTGGTTAATACCGGTTCCATTACAGCAGGCACCTTCCAGGTTGAAGGCAATGGCGTTGAAGTTGATAACAGCCTTCTCGATGGTGAAGTGGCCAACGGTGAAGATGGTGTTATCAACGCTAAAGTGCACGGTATTGTTGTCACTGATACTGATGGTGTTACTGACTTGTTGAATGCCGGCACGATCGAAGCGGGTGCCCATGGCCTGGTGGCATCTAATACTGATCTTAATGGCGAACTGGCTAATACAGGCACGATTACGACCCAGGGTGTTGATGGTGCACCATTTACAGTTGCCATGGGGCTTATGGGAGCTGAGGGTGATGATGGTCGTGTCTCAGTGGACAGCATCACCAATAGCGGTACTATCAACGCAGGCCAGTCCGGGGGCGAGGCTAATAATGCACTGGGTATCGCAGCACTGAATGTTCAGCTTGATGGTGCAGTTACGAACACCGTTGAGGGTGTCATTGAATCCAGTGGTATTGGTATATACCTTGACCATGCGGATGGTGTTACAGAAGTCATTAATGCAGGTACCCTTGATAGTGGCCACCGTGGTATCTCCTTGATGAACACCAAGGTAGACGGTGAATTTGCAAACGAAGGGGTGATTGACTCCCGCTTCAGTGGCCTGTTTGCTTCTGATAGCGAAGTAGGCAGTGTTTCTAACAGCAACTCTCTGACAGTGGCTGAAGGACACGGTATTAAACTGATTAATACCGATGTGGCCGGGGTTATCGTCAACACTGGCGTCCTGTCTGCAGGACATCATGGCATCAGTCTGGACGCTGTTGTTGCCGCAGGAGGCCTGAGTAATTCAGGTTCTATTACCGCAGGAGCAGTGATCTCAGAAGGCAATGGTGTGGAGGTCGATGAGAGTACGCTGGGCGGAGGTGTGATTAATGAGGAAAATGCTGAGATCACCACGTCTGCCAGTGGTGTGGTTATTACTGGCTCCACTCTAGCCGGTGAGGTCAGAAACTCAGGAACTATTAATACCCAGGGAATTAGTGGAATCACAGCAGGCCTTGGTGTTGTTAATACGACAGGTGTAACTGACATTATTAATGAAGGTGTTATTAACGTCGGTCAGGCTGGAGGTGAAAGCAACATTGCCATCGGTATATTGGCATCTAATGTTGATATGAGTGGTGAGATCGTTAATACAGAGACTGGCAGCATTACCTCTTCAAGCTACGGCATTTACCTTGATAATGTCAGAGGGGCTACCCGCTTGGCGAATGAGGGAAGTCTGACAGCCAATCAGTCACGTGGTATCTCTGTTAATAATTCGGTTATAACTGGAGCACTGAGCAATTCCGGTACAATCGACTCCCTCAACAGTGGCATTTATATGAACAATGCTGCGGCAGGCTTCCTGAACAATAGTGGAGAGATTACTGTCAGTGAAGGCCATGGTATCAAGGTCATCGGTGGTGGTTTCGCCGGTGGTGTGACTAATGATACAGGCGCTACCATTGAAGCGGGTCATCATGGCATTAGTTTAGACAGTGCAATCCTTCAGGATGGCAGCTTGGTGAACCGTGGTTCGATCAATGCAGGTCAAGCCAATGCCGAAGGCAATGGTATGGAGGCATTCGACAGTACCATTAATGGTCAGGTGCTTAATGATAGCGATGGTGTGATTGTTGCGGCTGCTGACGGTATTGTGCTGGATAACACCCAGGGTATAACAAATGTACTGAACCAGGGCAGTATTACCACTACCACAGGTACAGCAATCAGCGCAGCAGACTCAACCATCAACGGTGCAGTTCAGAACCAGGGCACGATTGTTGCCGCAGGCTCCGGTGTCGTACTGGAAAACATTAACGGTGTCGTTGATAGCCTTTATAACAGTGGCTCCATTGAGGCCAAAGGAGGTGATGGTATCCGGGCCTCTGGCATGACCCTGGAAGGGGTTGTTCGCAATGACAGCACGATTGATGCTTCAGGCTCTGGCATTGTGCTTGACAATGTCAACGGTGCTACCGGCCTGGTGAATAATGGCACGGTCGATGCCGGCAATGATGGCCTGAACGTAGCTAATGGTTCTATCAACGGTGATGTGCTGAATGCTGCAGAGAAAACCATCACTGCAGGTAACAGTGGTATTGTCCTGAACAATATCACCGGGGTCGGCAACTTGATTAACAGCGGTGAGATCACGGCTGAAAATGGCGATGGCATTTTCTTCAGTGGCTCCATGGCAGGTCAGGTGGGGAATAACACCGATGCCATCATCACTGCGGAACAAAACGGTATTGTTCTGGCAGGGGTTGACGGTATCACTGACTTGCTGAATCAGGGCAGCATAACCACGACCAATGGCACGGCTATCCGGGTGACTGACTCAAGCATTAATGGCCTGGTCAGTAACTCCGGCACCCTGAATGCGGGCGGTGACGGTCTGGTACTTGACAATATCGACGGCGACATCACTGGGGTACAAAACACCGGAACGATGACCGCCAACGGTGATGCCCTCCGGATTGCCGGGGCAGCAGTGTCAGGCAACCTGACTAACACCGGTACCATTAACGCTAATGCCGGTGGTACCGCTATCGTGCTGGATAACACTAGTGTGCAGGGTGTTATCCAGAACACTGAAACACTGACAGCCACAGGAGCGGGCATTGATATCAGTGCTGACAGTGCCGAGGTGAGTATTGGTGGCCTGACGAATAGCGGTACTATTACGGCCCAAAGTGGCCCTGCAGTGAAAGTGGCGGGTGCAACCCTTGGGCAGGTGACCAACAGCGGTACTATCACTGGTGCGGTGGTGAGTGCAGACTCCGGTGTACCCAGCTCCCAGGCTAACCGTGATCTGAATAATACTAATCCTATCGCTTTCGACTTCCGTGATGCCGGTGCGGGTGTCAACGTTTTGAACGATCAGGGCGGTATTATTAACGGTGATGTCTATGGCAGTGACCAGGAAGGTGATGTGCTGACCTTGGCGTCTGATAACCTGAACCAGTTCACGGGGGATATCTATGATGTTGAGAATATCAACCTCACCGGTGTGGCCACTTTGAATAACAGTGTGTTCAGCTTCAATAGCAACAGCACATTCACTGTGGCCGAGAGCGGCTCTCTGATCATGGGCTCCGGCAATGACCTTAACCTTGTAGGAGAAAATGAAGGTAGAAGCAGCTATGTACAGGAAGGCATATTAACCGCTGATATCAATATCAATGAGCGTAGCTACGATGATGCCATCGTTGAAACAACCAACGAGGCAACCCTTGAAGCGACGGCGACCATCTCGCTCAGCCTGATCGATCAGGATATCCGTAATCTGGATACCACCGATGGCGGTGCCAATATGGTAGTGGTACGTGCTAACGAGGGTATCACTAATAACGGTGCTAACTACGTGTTCGGGGCTGACTCCCAGTCTATCCTGCTCAATATCGAAGGATATAACAGCGAGGATGGTACAGAGTCTGGTGCCACCATATCCATTGCTGACTTGGGGGTAGTGGCAGCAGCAGGGGGCGCCGACTCCAATGCTTCTAGTGCGCTGGCCGCATTGCAGGGTATTGACAGTGCCGGGTTAGTTGAATTGATTGAGAGCAACCCTGAGCTGTATCAGGATCTGTGGAATGGTTCTGTGGCCAGCCTGGCAACCCTTGCGGAAGAGCTGGTCGCCAGCCCTGAAAATGGTATTGCCGCTGGCCAGGCTGCCCAGGCGGAAGCGGTGAACACTATTCTGACCCGGATTGCCGAACTTAGAACGGGTGCTTCAGGTATCTCAACCGGTGACAATGATGAGGCCAGTAGTATCCGCCCAGACTCCCTGTGGATCAGGGCTATCTACTCTGATGGTAAGCAGGATGCAACCACTCACAATGGTAATAGCTTCAATAGTTATGCACTGAGGAGCAAGGGCTTTACCATTGGCGTAGACAAAGACGTCAGTGACACCCTGACGTTGGGTGTGGGTGCCTCCGTTGTAACAAGTACCGCTAATGAGAAAGGTAATTCCCCACAGCGGGCCAACAGTGAGACCAATACTTATCTTGGTTCACTCTACGCCGGCTGGAGAGATCAGGATTACTTTGCTGATGCCAGTATTAATTTCGGTAAAGGCAAGACTGACCTCAAAGCCGCTAGCTGGGAGGCGGATTATGATTCCACCCAGATTGGTGTGAGTGTACTGGCAGGTAAGAGCTTCCTGTTTAATAACAACGACAGCCTGATTGAGCCCCGCGTTGGCTTTAACTACACCCGTCTGGAAACAGATGAGTATAGCTACACCGGTACTGCTGGCAGGGAAACAGTCGGTTCACAAAACCTTGAGACCATTGAGCTGGGTGCAGGTGCCCGCTTTATCACCGGTATTGAAGTAGGTGATGGTCTGCTGTTACCCGAAGCCAGTGTCATGGCATGGCACGACTTTAAGGGTGATGAAGTGAAAGCCGATGTGGAGTTTGAAACAGGTGGTGGTTCATTCACCTACTTTGGCCCTGAAGCAGTGAAAACCCGCTATCAGGCTGGTGTAGGTGCTGAATACCTTATGGATAATAACTTCACAGTATCTGTCAACTATGAGCATAACTGGCAGTCAGGCTTTAAGGCAGACACCTGGGTTGCCAAGCTCCGTTATGATTTCTAATGGAGTTTAGGCCTCATTAGACATTATTTTCACACGGTGGCCGGCCTTCTTTAGAAGGCCGGTTTTTTTATATTTTATGGCTGCTTTTTATAGCACTAGCTGCTCAAAATAGCGGCGAAAACCAGAATTATAGGAGAATATTGGTTTAAAGTGCTGGAATATTGACGATTAATAAGGCTTTTTTGCAGGCAGCGAGTTTTTGAGCTAAACCGAATATAGAGGCTTATTGATTAATTAAGTGCAAGGAGTACGCACATGAAGTTCATAAAAGTCCCCTCTTTGGTTATTGCTGCAATTTCAGCTATTGCTATTAACGCTCAGGCCGATCAGCTATCCAGGCTCAATATCAACCAAGCCAGCGCAGAAGAAATCGATAAAACTCTGGTGTTTGTTGGCGAGAAAACTGCCAGGGCTATCGTTGAGTATAGAAATCGATACGGTGCATTTCAGAGTCTTGACGACCTTGCTCAGGTTAAAGGTGTTAGCAAGCGGTTAGCAAGATATAACCGTAGCCGCGTTCGTTTTCACTGATAGTTTGCGCAATATATAAAGGAGGGAGCATGGGATAACATGCTCCTTTTATCCTTAAAAATTTCAAAGCGTCAAAGTCTTGAATGTAATAGCTATAGGCCAGATTAGTAAATATCGGCAAAGATTTCTCATAGGATTTCAAGACTTTTTTGCTGTTTCCGCATTATTATTCTGACAGTATTAGGTTTCAGTTCTCTGCATCTTTCACTACCAATAGCGGAAAATATACAATTGAGACGTTTATTGACCCAATACCCGCTTAGCATCTTTAATCCCTTCTGCTATAAGCTCTTTGGCAAAAGCTGATTGAAACTTAACCAGATTGGTCGTGCTGTAATACTTTGGGTCAAGTTTGATGACTATATATTTATCATCGCCTTTAGGTGGTAGCGGATCATTGGGAGTCAATGAGCATACAATGACCTTTTCCGGACTTTCATTTTCTTCTAAGACGGTATAAGGCGTATTATCACCGCCAACTTGACCACCATCCCTGTATTTCACACCATCTACATCAGCGCAGTCATAAAGCGGTGTAGCCGCGCTGGTGGCCAACAAGTTAGCAACCAGATTTTGTGAATCCCTGATGGTGAAAGTATGTTCTGTTTTTGACTGCGCTTGATTGGTTACATATTCCAATTGTACATCATCGACCCTGACGCGAGTCAGGTAAAATGGCAGGCCATTTCGTATGGCTGAGAAGTTAGGATTTACATTCGTTTCAATTAAATGCTTAAGTGCATTGGTGTCAGAGAAGGCTGAACCGCAACTCAGTTTTTTTTCAACGTCAGTTAATGTGGCTGTTTGAGCAGGGTGTCGAATAACATTGTGATAACCGAAGGTGAACTCCATACTTTCTATTTCTTTTAGTATTTGCTCGGTGTCATCTTGCTCTTTACCAGAGTCTTGTATTTGTTGAGGTTTTGGTGAGGAGAGTTGGCATACTTTAAGTCCAAACCCATCCAATACATCGGAACATTTAATGCCGGACCAAACCATATGAGCTTCTTCATAAAGATTCGCCGCAAAAAATATAGTGTTTAAAGCACCTACAGAACTCCCTGAAACGCAGGTTATTTTTTTATCAATACCCCTATCCTTTAGTACTTGCCATATGCCTATCTCATAAGCACCTAATGCTGCACCACCCGCAAAGACTAAACCAATGCTTTTGGCCTGTTCTATATCACCTTTTATTGCCATTACTACCTCCCACTCAAGTGGTTTTTAATTGGCATTCAGATAATAGTTGATCGTGGTGATTTTGTAGCAGATGGATAATTGTTATCTAAAGCACGTCTTATCGCTTCAGTTATATATCCATCTTTCCATGTTTTCGGTTGTGCTCTTTCTGTCAGAAATTCTGATTATTTACTCAAAAAAATGTGATATTGCAGACGATTTCGTGCATTCTTTCACTGTCGGATGAAAATATCTTGGTATCTGTCGTTTAAGAGAAGATTTGGCGATAGATGATTATAAGTATCAGGGATCGTCTGAATAATAAATATGCTGAAACATTTCAGAAGCGTGGCCACCCTTATGATCTTGCCATGCAAAGTTTTCCAGATAGCCGTAATAAAGAATTTCAAAGGCTATTTGATGTGGTTAACTTTGACAAGGTGAAAACAGTACTGGATCTACCATCAGGAGGGGGTTACCTGGTAAGGCATCTACCAGCACATTGCACCCTCACCAGCGTGGATCCAAGCCAACCATTTCGTACCTCAGAGGCTATTAAAGAGATTGATCTGGAGAATCTGGAGCTGCCAGAACAAGGTTATGACTTGGTCGTTACTTTGGCTGCCTTACACCATATTGATAATAAAAAAGGCTTTTTACAGTCGGTATTTTCTTCATTAAAACCTGGAGGGTACTGCTGTTTTGCTGATGTTGCAGCGGGAAGTGGTATCAGCCGTTTTCTTGATGAGTTCGCTGGTGCATACAATGGTACAGGTCATCAGGGAGATTACCTTGATGTTGATGCCCCTTATCCAGGCTATGGAGATATCAAGGGTTTGACTCTGTTAGAACATGAGGTTAAGCCGTGTTGGTGGTCATTCAATTCCGAACGGGATATGGTCGAGTTCTGTCGCCTGCTTTTTGGCTTGAATAATGTAGCTAACCGGGAGATTCAGGAAGCGTTGGCTCATTATGTTGGCTATGACATCAGCCAGTGTGATGAACGGGGAAGCGTTTTTCTAAAGTGGGAGCTGCTATATATCACAATGCAGCGACGTGTATAACGGATTATCTCAATAACAATAAACCAGTGGAGTAGTCACGATATGGATGTACTGTTTGTCAGTGGGGTAGCTGATGATAATCAGGTTAAAGCTGTTCTTGATGGTAATGGCCAGTTCCAGTATTTGTTAAATGGGTCCAGTAGCGTAGCGCCATCAATGGAAAAAAGCAGGGAATTTCGCAGTAACCGCTTTATTCTGGCCGGGACTAACGGTCGTCAGCGTTACGCTTTTAAATTCAGGCCATCTGTCATTTTTAATGAAATCAGTGATGCAGATACCCATGTTCATGCATTATCACGCTGTATTGAGTTTTGCAGGCAGCAGGGGGCTCCGGTCATTAACCCTCCTGAAGCGATCCGGAATACCCGCCGTGACCAGGTGGCAGAAACCCTCAAAGGTATTGATGGGTTAACTATTCCCAAAACTGTTCGTTTTATCCCAAAAACTCCACAGGATGTCTGCGAGCAGTTTGAAACACATTTTAATGGCCCTGTGTTGCTTCGTGAAGCAGGTCTTCATGGGGGTAAGAGCCTGACGCGAGTTGATACTCAGGATGAATTGGAGAAGGTTCTTTATGCCTTTGCCCTGGATGGTCGTCCTTATTATATGACTGCGTTTGAGGATTTTCGGGGGAGTGATGGCTATTATCGCAAGTACCGGATTGTGGTGGTGGATGGTGTGCCATACCTGAGGCATATGTTGGTTAATGACAGTTGGATGGTTCATCGCACTGCCCGACAATTTATGGCTCAAAACCCGGGACTGCTTGAGGAAGAGCGTCAACTGGTGACAAATTTTCATAAAAGGCTGGCGCCCAAGTTGACCTCTGTTACTGAACAGGTAGCAGAGCGGCTTAAACTCGATTATTTCGGCATAGATTGTCATCTGGATGATGATTGTAATATGTTGGTTTTTGAGGCGAATGCTAATATGAATATTCTTATAAACTCAGAGCCAACGCCGAATCTTTGGGAGTCTCCGATAGCAGCTATTCGAGAGCATCTGAAAGGGTTGATTCAGGCGAGAGGTCGTCCAGAATAAAATTTTAACGTGCATTCTTGGCAAAGAGGGTGAGCCTTTAGCTCACCCTCTTGCTTATGAGGTTGTCAAAAAAGGACGGCGCTCTCTGCCTTTTTTGATAGCCTCTCCTATTGTGGAGAGTGAGCTTTGCCTAGCCAGCTAGCTGTGATGCTGTTTTTGTTGATCTTGTTTACCCCCTGTTCATATGCGTTTAGCAAACTGAACGGGGAGTTTATTGCCAGTGAATCATGTCCAGCCTGGTTATCATTTAAAAAGAAAACAAACCCAGGTGAGCAAGTCATCAATATAGGACAACGTTATCCGTTGCTGGGTGAGAATAAACCGGGTGGATTCTGGTTACAGATTAAATTGCCCGATGGCAGTAGTCGCTGGGTTGAAAAAAAGTGTGGGCGAGTTCAGTCAGTTGGCCAATCAAGGGTCGATTTTTATACCCTGTCATTGTCCTGGCAGCCAACCTTCTGTGCTATGAAAGGTAAATCTAGAATCGAATGTCGCAGCAAAACAAAAAATATAGTCTTGCATGGGCTATGGCCCTCGGTATTTAAAGGCAAACATCCAGCGTATTGTGGGGGAGAGGTAAAAAGAGCCGCCTGTGATTACCCCGCTTTGGGGCTTCAACAGCAGCAGTTGCAACATCTGGCACAGCTCATGCCTGCTGTTCAATCCTGTCAGCAGCGATATCAATGGCATAAGCACGGTGTATGCAGTGGTATGAACGCGAGCGATTACTTTAGCTTGGCAGCTGACTATACCAACTGGTTTTTGCAGTCCGCTGTAGCTCGACAGTTTGAAAAATATGCTGGCCAGGAAGTGGCTCTTCAGAAAGTCGTCGACTGGTTTAAACAGTGGGGAGGTGGGCATGGGGTGAGTCTCCACTGTGGTAACCATAATGGCAAGTCTGTATTTCGGGAACTGCGTTTGTATTTGAAGGATGAACTACCAGCTCAGCCGACTCACACTGCAATCATAAGTGCCCCAGTGTCACACCAGTGTCCTAACCGCTTCTTATTAGTACAGTAATTGCAAAAGACGGAAAAATACTGACAGTCGACTAAGCTTGTAGCCACCGCCAAAACCCAATTTTTTGAGGAGATTATGGTTACAGGCAGGCTCGGAAGGCGGGCTATTGTGATTGGTTCCAGTATCACTGGTCTAATGGCTGCTCGTGTTGTTTCAGATTATTTTGAAGAAGTTCTCATTCTTGAGCGGGACTGGCTGAGTGATGATTGCACTTTACATCGCTCTGTTCCTCAGGGGCATCACCCTCATGGCCTGTTGCATGGTGGTTTTGAAGTGATGTCATCCCTTTATGATGATTTTGGTTCATTTCTGAAACAGCACGGAGCTGTGACTGTTAGGGCCGGTTCAGGCATTGCCTTTTATGGCCGTAATGGTAAGTCATACTGCTCCTCGAGTATGCAAGTTAATCCTGAAGATTTTGGTTTTGATACTTATAGCCAGAGTCGGGAGCTGCTTGAGTTTTGCCTACGCAAAAAAACCCTAGCCTATGCCAATATTACGCTACAACCGGAAACAATGGTTTTTGGTATTAGTGTTAATAATGGACGTATTCATGGTGTGAGGTCATTAAGTGGATGTGGGGGGCAGGACATAAACATACATGCTGATTTGGTAATTAATGCTTGTGGCCGAGCAAACAGAGTCGCTAAGTGGTTGGAAGAGTGTGGCTACCCTGCACCAGAGAAAACAGTTTTTCCTGTTGATATTGGATATGCTTCTGCCAGATATCAAATACCTGCTGATTATAAAGATGACGTATTGACTCATGTTATCAAAGATTATGAGGAACATTCACTTCGTGCTGGGCTAGTTTCAACTATAGAAAATAACCAGTGGATGGTTGCTCTGCTAGGCCGATTTGGCGATTATCCCAAAGCAAACGAAGAGGACTTTTTGTCATTTGCGAAATCACTGGTATCTACCAAGTTATATGACTTGATTTCGGATGCAAAAAGGTTAGGCAATATTATCCGCTATAAGTACCCTGAAAGTGTGCGTTATCACTATGAGCAGTTGGCAGACTATCCCGAGGGCTTTCTTGTCATGGGGGATGCAGCGTGCAGTTTTAATCCTATCTACGGCCAGGGCATGTCTGCGGCTGCATTACAGGTTAAGCTTCTGCAGAGGCTGCTATCTACTTGCGTTAAACGAGGGATGGGGCTAAAAAGTATTGCACGGGATTATTATCCAAAAGCAGCAGAGTATACTGAGACACCGTGGCTATTGGCGGCATTAAGTGACAAAAAACACCCCCAGGTAGGTATAGAACCTTCGGAGCAGCTTTCTGCCCTGGCAAAATGTTTAGGGGAGGTGAGACGTCGAGCTGTTGATGATAGCTCTATGCGTAAGCTGCAGGCTGAAGTTTTCCATTTATTAAAACCTGTTTCAGCATTTGATGAGTGGCTGGCCTAGTAGTTGATCTTAATATGTTTGCCAGATGTAACGTCTACAATAAGCAGTCCGGCTAAAATCCATTTGTTAAAGGGGTGATTCATGTCGGTTATTGATTCTACAGATTTACTGTCCGAAACCGTTTGGTCCTTTCCCACTTCAATTCATTTTGGTACCGGTTCTATTCGGCGATTACCGGAATATTGTCATAAGTTTGCTATTAAAAGCCCTTTGATCATTACAGATCAGGGGTTGATGGGGACAGAGATTGTTTCAAAGATTGTTGCTTTGTGCCAGAGCTCTAGTTTGGAGACAGGACTTTATAGTGGTATCCAGGAAAACCCTGTAGGAACAGATGTGGATGATGGGATTCATGCATTTTATGCTGGTAACCATGATGGTATTGTTGCGATTGGTGGTGGCAGTGCAATAGATGTAGCCAAGGTGATTGCTTTGGTCGCCAGGTCGAAAAGACCGTTCTGGGCTCTTGGAGGAGAGCTGTTTGATTGGTCTGGTGTGAGTGAGCAGCAGCGTATTCCCCTGATAGCAGTTCCCACAACGGCTGGAACCGGCGCAGAGGTAAGTAAAAGCAGCGCTATTATTCACGAGCTAACCAAAACCAAAAAAATTGTTTATCACTCTTACTTGTTGGCTCCCCAGGTTATTGCTGATCCAGAATTATCTTCGGGCCTGCCACCAGATCTCACTGCCGCAGCGGGTATCAGTGCCTTTGTTCATTGTTTTGAGGCGTTTTCAGCTCCTGGCTTTCATCCTATGGCTGATGGTATTGCTCTGGAAGGCATTAGTATTATTGCAGAAGCCTTGCCCAAGGCTTATGACAATGGTGCCAATATCGAGGCTCGCAGCAAGATGATGGCTGCTGCAATAATGGGAGCAACAGCATTTCAGAAAAGCCCGGGGGGTATTCATGCTTTAGCTCAGCCGTTAGCAGCACTATATAATCTTCCCCAAGGGGTCACTAAAGCTATTTTATTACCCTATGTTATGTTGGCAAATCGTGCTGGCATCATTGATAAGATGGAACTGATGGCTCGTGTTATTGGGCTACAAATGACAGACTTTGATAATCTGTTGAACTGGGTGATTGGGTTCCGGCAACGGTTAGGTATACCTCATAGCTTGGCAGAGGCTAATTGGCGGGGAAGTTATGATGTAGACGAAGTTGGACGACAGGCTGCTATTGATGTAAGTGCTGCTGGCAATCCTCTGGTTTTTACAGCTGAACAGTATGCGACGATTTTTTCTAATGCACTTGAAGGGCGAATGTAAGGGTAGAGAATTTTCTCTACCCTTATTATCCAAGAATTAAGCGGCTTCCAGGCGCTTTAACTCTTGAGCACGGAGGTCTTTTCTCAGGATTTTCCCTACGGGCGTCATTGGTAGCTCATCCCTGAACTCAATCTGTTTAGGTACTTTGTAGCCTGTGAGATGTTTACGACAATGACCAATTAAATCGTCTCTGTTAAGGTTTTTGTCCTTGCTAACAACAAACAGTTTAACGGCTTCACCGGTTTTTTTGTCTGGAACGCCAATGACTGCACAATGCTCAACTGCATTATGCTTGGCAACTACGTCTTCAATTTCGTTGGGGTAGACGTTAAACCCGGATACCAGCACCATATCTTTCAGGCGGTCGACAATACTGACGAAACCATCTTCTTTAATAATGGCTACATCCCCAGTACTAAGCCAGCCGTCGCTGCTCAGTACATCAGCAGTGGCTTCCTTTTGGTTCCAGTAGCCTTTCATCACCTGTGGTCCGCGAATACACAGCTCACCACGCTCACCAACAGGGGTTTCATTACCATTTTCATCAATGGTTTTCAGTTCTGTGTTGGGCATAGGCAGACCCACTGTTCCCTGTTGAGTCAGGTCACCAAATGGATTCATGCAAACAGCAGGAGAACACTCGGTCAAGCCATAAGCTTCAGATACACCACACCCAGTCATATTTTCCCAGCGTTTGGCAACTTCACTTTGCAGTGCGGTGCCCCCTGAAAGAGTGACTTTTAGTCCACTAAAATCACATCCCTTAAATTCAGGGTGATTCATCAGGCTGGTGAATAGTGTGTTCAAGCCGATAAATGCTGTGAACTTCCACGGTTTGATCAGTTTGATAAACATAGCGGTATCACGTGGATTGGCAATCAGAATACTGTGATTGCCCATTTCAACCATGGCCATCAGGTGTACGGTAAAAGAGTAAATATGATATAGCGGCAGAGGTGCAATAATTGTTTCCTGACCTGCCTGATAGAGTGGCTTGCCATCTGGGCCCAGCTGTTTGAGCATCGCTTGAGCCTGCAGCATGTTGGAAACCATATTGCGATTGGTCAACATGGCTCCTTTAGCGACACCTGTTGTTCCTCCAGTGTACTGAAGGATTGCGACATCATTGCTATCTGGGGATGGTGGGCGCTTATAAGAAAGAGAACTGCCCTGTTTTAATGCTTTGCGGAATGGTGTTGCCTGGGGCAGCCTGTATGGCTTGACCATTTTTTTAACATGCTTGGCAACCGTATTGATCACGATACGCTTTGGCATAGGCAGCATGTCTGCCAAGCTGGTTACCAGCAGGTGCTTGATTGGAGTTTCTGCGATGATCTCTTCGACCATATGGCCAAAAACATCCATGCAGATCAATGCCTTGGCCCCAGAGTCGTTAAACTGGTGCTTCATCTCCCTGGCTGTATACAGGGGATTGGTGTTGACAATAACCAGGCCTGCTTTTACGGCTGCATACACAGCAATAGGGTATTGCAGCAGGTTCGGCATCTGGATGGCAATGCGATCGCCGGGCTTAAGGTCGGTGTTTGCTTGTAGCCAGGCAGCCAGTTGTGTACTGTACTGGTCGAGCTCTCGAAATGTCAGGGTGTGGCCGATACCTGTAACAACAGGGTTTTCGGCATATTTTTTTACTGACGCTTCAAATACCTCAAGAATTGACCCGTATTCATCAGGGTTTATATTATCGGGAACTCCCGGTGCTCGTTTACTGTTCCAGAAACCAGTTTCCATTATCTTTCACTATTAATTGTCTTGACGTATTTTACAATCGAGCAGGCATCATTGTTGTCTGTATCCACCCATAGGGTTGAGATACACCCCCCTTGCTGACTGTGCGATTGACTCCCGGTTACGCGCTACTGTATAGGTGTTGCTTGCTAGATTTTAACAGGTATTACCTAGAACAATATTGCTGTATGTCAGGTTGGTTGAGATTTGCACAGTGGTGTTTTGTAGCAAGCCAGTTACTTTATGTAAAAGTGCGTATCTTGTACTGGTGCTTTGAACAGGACGTCAGACGATAGTCGTTTGACGCCGTTCGAGCCAGTTGATTTACTCTGGCAATTTTTGCTTCATTTCTGCGACAGTTCGCTTCAAGCAGCTGGCATAGCGTTCAGGATCAGGCATCATATCCTGGCAGGATGTAAAACTGATACTGATTTTACCGTTGTAGCTGAAGATAATATGGAAGAGTCCCACTGTGTCATAGCAGATACCTGCACCATGGAAGGCCAACATTTTAGCACCGGCATGATACAAAGGTAGTTGAGGCCCTGGTACGTTGGTTATGACTGTATTGAACAGAGGCTTCATACGATTAGCAACGTTGTATTTTACCGCTTTGTCAATAACCAGGTTGGTCAGTGTTGTGGGCAGAAGATGGGTGGAATCCATCAGTAACTGACCATTATGCTTTTCTTGTCGAGCTTTACCCTCAGCATTTTCACGGTGGATGGCAGTCATGCGTTTGACATGATCAGCTTCATCCGAATGAATCGATGGGAACATGAATGAAATATGATTGCCCTGGGTGTTTTTCTGTGAACCAGGCATGACATTCATGGGCACCATAGCACTCATTGGCTTTTCTGGTAGCTCGCCCTTGCTGTTTAAATACCGACGCAGGCCACCGGAAATAATCGTCATCATAACGTCGTTGACGGTACTGCCAGGTACTAGCTTCCTTAATGCTTTAATGTCACTCAGTTCAAAAGAGACAGCATTGAAAACTCTGTGTGACGTAACTTTTTGGTTAAACCGGGTTTTTGGTGCCAGGTAGCGTTTTTTCTCACTAGTAAGCAGTTTGCCAGCAACATCCTTTAACAGGGGAACAGCATGGCGGGTTGTTGCCTTGGCTTTTGCCATCAGATTGCCAGGCATATTAAGAGCAGCCCGTGTTACCAGTTCAACTCCGGTGGGGACACGGTCTACGATAATGGGTTCTACATTGGCTGGGTAGGAGGGCTTGGGTGATAAATCATGCAGTGCTGCTAACAGCTGAGCGCCCCGAACACCATCAATCAAGGCGTGGTGCATTTTGCTGACCAGAGCGAAGCAGCCTTCGGGCATTCCCTCAATGTTATCCAGTCCACTGATCACATACAGTTCCCATGGAGCATGTTTCAGGTCCAGGGGGCGGGCATGGAGTCTGGCTGCCTGAGTGCATAGTTGTTCCCAGTTGCCTGGTTTTGGCAGGGCGATGTGCCGAATGTGGTAATCCAGGCTGAAATGGGGATCACTTATCCAATAAGGATAATCTATACCCATAGGGGCGCTGACATGGCGCTGCCTCAGTACCGGAATCCTTGGTAGTTTCCTTTCAAAGTTTTTAAGGAACT
Source organism: Endozoicomonadaceae bacterium (assembly GCA_965224475.1). Lineage (GTDB taxonomy): Bacteria > Pseudomonadota > Gammaproteobacteria > Pseudomonadales > Endozoicomonadaceae > Endonucleibacter. The sequence continues at coordinate 487,926 of CBDCZK010000021.1, forward strand.
CCTTGAAGTCCAGTTTGCCACCAGGCATTGTGGATGAGTCATAAATAGCCACACAGCCCACATGCATGGGTGTGGTACCGGTTTCAAGGTTTAGAAATGTAGTATCAAGGGCTGATAACTGTTTCATGGATTAGGGATCGGTAACGTATTTGGCAATCGTCGTTCAGCAATTGCTTGATATCAAAGTGTGAGGTGTCAAACACCTCACATCTCGGGCTTTTAGGCAGAAGCGCTAGCAGCAGGCTTTGCTCTTTTGCTTGGAGCAGTTTTGGTCAGCTTTTCAGGGCTTTCCTTAACTTCAATTTTTGGCTCTTCAGCTTTTTCTACTACACCGCCCTGAACTTCAGTCAGCAGCTTAACGGCCTTTGTCAGTTCTTCCAGTTGTGGAACCAGCTGTGTAGCCTTGTCTTCAGATTCTGGCAGGATAGTCGTACGAACCTTACTGATGGTGTCGTTCAGCTTGTCCAGAGTTTTCTGCTTGGCAGTTTCAAAACGGTCAGACAGCTCATCGCGCATGTCATCGCCTTCTTCTACCAGGTCTTCGAACAGCTTCTTGCCTTCCTTACCCAGTTTTTCGTAACGACCGTAGGCACCCAGACCTGCAAGCCACAGTTTCTCGTACATGGTTTACTCCTTCAAATATGCTGTGTGGTTTGCTTGTCTCTATAAGGAGACCTGCTCTGCTTCCACAGCGATTAAATGGTCGCCATGGGGCGACCACAATGATATCTGGCAAATAATATCGAAAGGTTGGTATTACCAGTTAACGCCTTTCAGCATATTGACCAGAAATTTTTGTTCGGGTGTTGGCTTGTGCTCGACACCCTCATTATTACTTCCCTTTGACGCAGCACTGTCCGGGAACATGTTGTAGCCAGTATTCATTAACAGACGACTTACATTTGGCAGCAAGTCGTACATCATCTGGGTGAAGATTCCCAGACGTGTTGCGATACGTGTTGGTTTTTGAATGATTGCTTTAATTAGCAGGTCTGCAGCTTGTTCCGGAGTTAGTGTTGGAACATAGTCGTAGAACTTGGTTGGGGCAATCATTGGTGTTTTAACCAACGGCATATTGATAGTGGTGAATTTAACACCCTTATCGGCATACTCGCTGGATGCTGCTCGTGTAAACGAGTCAAGAGCAGATTTTGATGCGGTATAGGCAGAAAAGCGTGGGTTGCCTGCCAATACTGCAATTGATGAAATATTAATTACCTGACCACCACCTCGCTCAACCATACCTGGCAGGAAAGCAAGGATCAGTCTCAGGGCGCCAAAGTAATTGATTTCCATCGTGCGCTGGAAGTCGTGCAGGCGGTCGTAACTATGTTCTATGCCTCGGCGGATGGAACGTCCAGCATTGTTTATCAGAATATCAACGCCACCGTGGTTTTTAGTCACATTATCAGTTAGCTGTTGAGCGTTTTCATCTGAAGTTAAATCAGCACTATATGCGAAAGCTTTACCGCCGCGATCACGAATTTCTGCAGCAACACTTTCCAAAGCTTCCAGGTCGCGGGCAACCAGAATCAGTGTCGCACCACTTTCTGCCAGCTGCAGAGCAGTGGATTTACCGATGCCGGATGATGCACCTGTAATTAAAATTACTTTGCCATTTACCTGGTTTAGCAGATTGGTTGGATCCAGGCGCTCTTCATCCAGATTCTGCTCCCAATAGCCCCAGATTACCCTGGCATATTCTTCCAGAGCTTTAAATCGAATGCCGCTGCCTTCTAAAGCCTTGTCGGTATTGCTGCGGCTGAACTGTGTGGCATAGTCAAGGAAGCCCAGAGTCTCTCTTGGGATATTCAGATCCTTGAGCAGCATATCTACAAAATTCTGGAATGCTGGAGTTTTGGCAATGCTTTTGGCAAACATTGTGATAAGAGGATTAAAATTCTTACCATCAATGCGCATGCTCATTTTGGGGGCACGGGCAATATCTGCAAACAGATTGATCAGTTCGCCAAGACGTCTTGGGTTCGGGTCTGTAATGTGGAAACACTTACCATCAAAGCCTTCCTGGTGGGCAATGTGATCCATGGTGTCAGCTACATAATCAACGGGTACCAGGTTCAGTCTTCCACCTTCGATACCAATTAATGGCATCCACTCTGGCACTGAGTCACGTAGCTTTCTGATGGTGTGGAAAAGAAAATAGGGACCATCAATTTTGCTGATTTCGCCTGTTTTTGAGTGGCCGATAACCATGCCAGGACGGTATATCCGGCAGGGGATACGGGACTCCAGACGGACCAGTTTTTCTGAGTCATGCTTGGTTTGCAGGTAGGCATTATCCAGTGTGCCTGCTTCATCCAGCATCTCTTCACCGAACTCGCCTTTATAAAGGCCGGCAACAGCAATTGAGCTGGCATGATGGAAGCGGCGAGCGCCCATTGCTACAGCACCATCCAGTGCGTTACGGGTGCCATCAACATTAACGGCCTGTTGAATTTCCCTGGACGCTTCTATGTCATAAATTGCTGCAAGATGGAAAAATTCAATGTTCAGAGCGCCAAGAGTCTCAAGGTCTGCTTCACTAAGACCCAGTTTAGGGAGAGTTATATCCCCCTTATAAAGATGAATGCGAGCTTGTTGGCTTTTGTAGCGTTCGAGCAGATCCTGACAGGCCTTACTGTCTGGATTGCGAACCAGAATATGGGTGTGACCGGGTCTTGCCAGCAGTCGTTCAAGAAGGTGTGTGCCAAGGAACCCTGTTGCCCCAGTGACAAAATAGTGTGTCTGAATGGATGTTACATTGTCGTGAGACATCTGGTTACTTCTTCCGTAAGTCTGACTATTCGTGTCGTAAAGTTTATTTACTAGCTGGGGAGGCCTTTGGTTAATGGGGGAGGAGTTTTTTGAAGCGCAACTATCCACCCCCATGACTGGCTCAGCCCAGGGTTTTTAAGATTATGGGATTTATTGATCAATAAGCGTTCCAACAGAAACCTGGCAATGCTCTTATCACTGGCCCTACTGGTCTCTCTGGGTGAAGTACATCATCGTCCCCTCTTACAGTACCTTATTTAGTTCTCTAGTACTGCTATTGACTCGAATCATACAGGCGTTTGAATTTTGTTGCCATGTTTAATTGAAGGTTCTTTATGTAAAAAAGTGTAAAACATAATCAGTTGGTTTGACAAGAAATACATCTGTCGTCTTTTTAAGGTGTGGGTAGGTAGTTTGTGAACTGTTTATGCGCGCTTGGTTGTTTTGGTGGCGGGAAGTCGTTATCTGGTTTCTTATTGAATGTTTTTTGATCTTTTTTGTGTGTGGAATCCGCTATTGATTTATAGTGGTTTGTTTTTGTTTGTTTAGCTGTTTCTCGCTAGCTTTAATATTGATCTTGGTTTGTAAGTACTTGCTTTGTGGTGGTGCTTGTGATCTTTTGTAAGTTGTTTTTAGTGGGTTTATGAGAGGGTTGATAAATACATTCAGCGGTCGTACTGTGTCGATTTTATGAGCAAGATAAAGATGAGTGAAAAGGGCAAACCACCATTTTGGCAAGTAAAGTCTTTACAGGAAATGACTCGTAATGAATGGGAGTCACTATGTGATGGATGTGGCCGTTGCTGTTTGAACAAACTGATTGATGACAATACAGGGCAGATTTATACAACGACGGTAGCTTGTAAATTGTTGGATCTGGAAGGCAATGGCTGTAAAAATTATAAGCACAGACGCAAGTTTGTTTCAGATTGTATCGTATTTACCCCAAAAACCTTGCGAGAGCATTTCCCCTGGCTGCCTGATAGCTGTGCTTATCGTTTGTTGGCTGACGGTTATGATTTGCCTGACTGGCATCCCTTGGTTACGGGTAACTCTGAAAGTGTTCATAAGGCTGGGTTTCTCTATAAAAAATAAGGTTATTTCCGAAGAGGAAGTACCTGATCCCAGCGATTGGCATGACTATATTATTCGGGTCGCAAACTGATGGCTTTCTATTGAATTATAGTGTTTCAGCTACGCGTTGAATAACAGATTTATGCATCTCCTGGTTTGAGGTTTCGATGGTTGGAATTTTCAGGAAGATCTTCGTCAGTTTCATCTTCTGTTTCTATCTCTTCCACGCTAAGATCTATTGATGCTGCATCTTGCTGGCTATTTGAGCCATGTGGCTTTCTATGAAGTTTGAATTTAAGTCTTAGGTTGTTGGGGGAGTCTGAATTCTTGAGTGCTTCTTCTTCGGATATTTTGCCGTCAAGAGTAAGTTTGAACAAAGCACTGTCAAAAGTTTGCATGCCGAGCTCTTCAGATTTCTCCATAATTTCTTTGATAGAATTAAGATCACCCTGCTGAATCAAGTCCCGGATGGTTTGAGTGCCCAAAAGTATTTCTATAGCAGCACAGCGTTTGCCATCGATTGTTGGTATTAGGCGCTGTGATATAAAAGCTTTCAAGTTGTTACTGAGATCATTGAGCAGTTGATTGCGGCGCTCTTCAGGAAAAAAATTGATTATTCTATCGAGGGCCTGGTTGGCATTGTTTGCATGTAATGTAGAGATGGCTAAGTGGCCTGTTTCTGCAAAGTTCATTGCATATTCCATCGTTTCCTGATCGCGAATCTCTCCTATAAGGATAACATCAGGGGCCTGTCTTAATGTATTTTTGAGGGCTCCTTTAAAGCTTCTTGTATCCACACCAACCTCTCGCTGGCTGATAATGCACTTTTTATGGTTGTGAACAAATTCAACAGGATCTTCAATAGTAATGATGTGGCCTCCAGAGTTACTATTGCGGTAGTCTATTAAAGCTGCCAGCGATGTTGATTGTAACTATTCAGCACCCAGTAAAGGAAGGTTGTCGTAATTCTTCATAGCTATAAGCAGGGCTTCGAAAACATTCTCACCCTGCTTTCTCGCCGATGAAACATAACTCCGTATCCGGCAGTACCATTTAGCCCCTTTTTCACTTCTGAAACAGCCAGATATTTTCTGCTTTACCTTGCCGTTGCGAACATCCTGCTCACTGCCGTTATTATCGAAGGGGATGTCAAAATCAGTCATGAATCTCAAGGTTTCTTCTTTAAACTCCACCAGTCGCTTGAAGAGGTTAAAGGCTTTGGTGTTTCTGACTTTATCCTCTCCAAGGCGTTGACGTCGTCGCTCCATGTACTCGGCTTCTTCGAGCTGTGCTTTTTTAGCAGTACGCTCGAAAAGCGAGTCGATACGCTTGCGGATAATTTCCGGCATAGCCTTCATGCCAAGCTTTTTGAACCCTTTCCTAAGATGGCAAGCCAGCCTTAACAAGCGTTGAAGCCGGGCTGCAAGATAATTGCAATCTCTGTCAACAACCCCCTGCAACTCCCTTAAGTGATGGGCGTTACAGAGCACATGGATGGCTGCGTAGCGAAAGTAGACTTTATAATGGTCATGCACAAGTATACCGGCAAATACCAGTAACACTCCCATTGCCTCAATAGCTTCATGACCTTTACTGGGGTCAAGGTGGTAGTATGTCCACTCCTCGGAACGAACGACATGCAGCCACCATAAAGAGCCCTTCACTCTCATGCCTGTTTCGTCAGCACCTGCAACTGGCACTTTTTTTAAGGCGTTAGCAATTGCTGCCTCTGTGCTAGCCAGACGGTCGTAGGCATTTGCCTGAAAAGTACAGATTGAACCGGGACTAACTTCAAGACCAAAAATATCGAAAAAGAATTGTGAAATGCGCTTGTACGGCATTAACTGGTATTGATACAGATAAACAGCCAGTGCTTGAGTGACCGGACCATACTGCACATACGAGTCAACACCCTTAGGAAAGCATGCTTGATTAGCATGTCCGCATGGGCATTCTTTGACTTCAGCCACATGCGCCGTTACTTCGAAACGGCCAAAAACGTCCTGGATCAAATACCTGACGTTCAACAACGTCGGTTACTTTGATAGAAAGAAGCGACTGATGGCAAAGTACGCAGTTTTTAACCGAGTGATGCCGGATATGGTCTGGTTCCTCAGTTTGCTCCAGCGTAGAGCCTTTATGACCGTGTTGACCACCGGGCCTGTTATTTGACTTTTGCCTCAGGCTTTTGGGATTGGGTTTGTAATCTTCTCTATCACACTCAGGATTTTCCTCATTCTCACTGTCAGCATTTGAGTTTTTGGATGATGAGGGCTTATTGTAACCATCTGTAGACGGTGGCTTGCTGCTATTACGACTATTCATCTTGAGCTTATCAGCAAGCTCCTTGTTTTTCATCCTCAAGACTCAAAACCTTCGACTCCAGCTCACCTACAGCAGCGAGAAGCAAGATAATGGCCTGTGTTTCGGGAGTAAACTGAGTCATGAAAACTTCTGGAAAAGGGTTTATATCAAAATGACATAAATTCGCGAAAAATCCAGATTAATCTGAGGAGGCTGAATAGTTACTGTTGATTTACCAGAGCCTGTGCCTCCTACAAATAAAATAAGTCCACGCTTTGCCATAATCACTTCTTTCAGGATTTGCGGCAGTTTTAAATCATCAAATTTCGGAATGTCTGTTTTAATATTTCGGGCGACGATGGATACTTCATTGCGCTGCTTAAAAATATTAATTCTAAATCGTCCGCAGTTCGGGATTGATAGCGCAAGATTCATTTCCAGTTCGTGCTCAAACGTTTCTTTTTGTTCCTGGTCCATGACTTCATTAGCAATCGCTTCTATTTCACCCGGTTTGAAACGTTCTTTGCAGAGGGGAGTAAGGTTGCCTTGAAATTTTGCACAGGGTGGGGCGTGGGTTGCTAAATATAAGTCAGAGCCATCTTTAGAGGCCAACATTTTGAGCATGGTTTCAAATTCCATTTGATGACTCCAGTCCATGTAGAGTTTAGTTTTTAATAAATACCATAAATTTCAAATTGGCCAAAGGTATTCGTTTATGGTTGCCTGAAACAGGCATTAGTGATGACTATGCAATGTTTTTATTGCATGATCCGACCCTGATTTCAACAAGTCTGAATCACAGGCAACTGTTACCCAGGAGAATCCTTTTTGTATCATTCGAGTTGCGTGCTGAGGTGTGATGCAGTGTATGCCTACAGGAATTTTTTTAGCTGTGGCTGTAGATAAAATATGATCAATCGCATCAAGCACTGGTTGTTCGTAATTATCAGGTTGCGGAGTGCAACCCAGGGCATAGGATAGATCGAAGGGGCCTATATACAGTGCAGCAAGGCCTTCTACAGATAAAATGCTTTCGAGGCTTTCCAGAGCACTCCGGGTTTCAATCATGGCAATGGGCATAATGGTGTCATTGGCTTTTTCCGGATAATCCTTACCGCTGTATAAAGAAGCCCTGAAAGGACCAAAGCTGCGGTAGCCAGAAGGAGGGTAATGGCAAGCATTGATCAAGGCCTGGGTATCTTCAGGTCCTTCAATCATAGGGCAAACTATGCCATAAGCCCCAGCATCCAGCATTTTCATAATAATGCCTGGCTCCAGCCATGGTGTTCTAACCAAAGGGGTTGTTTGGGTTGTAGAAATTGCTTGTAGCATGGTGAGGGCTGTTTCGTAACCAATTGCCCCATGTTGCATATCAATAGTGAGAGTGTCATAGCCCTGCTGAGCCATCAGTTCAGCGGTTACAGGGCAGGGTAACGTTAACCAGCCATTGATAGCTGGCTTTTGTTGTTTAAAGCAATTTAGAAGCTGGTTAGGTCTCATTTGGTTGCTCCAGGTTTTCCATTTTGGCTGGTGAAAGGTGCTTGATCAGATGAAACTGAATACGCTGAAATCATATGAGCAAGCTTTTGATTTGAAATTCCACCCGGTATCGATTTACAAATCAGTCAGGCTTTTTTTGAAAGTCTGAGCTGGCCTCGTTTTTTGATTTTCAATTAGGTAATGACTAATTACATCGGTAAACTGAGCCAGTTTACCTGGGGATAGATGCAGTGCCTGGAAGCTGCTGGCCAACTTACGGGTATTGGGTTTTAGTCCATATTCATCAAATCGCACACTGACACCTCCGGTTTCATCGAGTTCTGGTACTGCTTTGAGCAGGGTATTCATAGATGGGATGGCTTCTCTAAGCAGGCTAAACTCTTCCTGACTTAGGTTCGATTTTGCTGCTGCAAAAAGAGCTCCCGCACCACCTTCAGCCTGACTGTGACTAACATGAAGCTGAGCCATAATCTGACTGGTCAGAGTATCAGAGATAGCAGGGGGGGTTCCCCATGCAGTTTGGACTAAAAAAACAAGAGAGAGGCAGAGACCTGCCTGTGCTTTTTTCATTTTCTTTTTCCCACGAATGAGTTGTTTACATTCAAGGTCATCACAATGAAAGTATATAGCAGTATTGCCGGGCTGGTACTGGCTGGTGGTCGTTCCTCCCGAATGGGAAAAGATAAGGCGAGATTGGCAATCGCAGGAAAGTCTCTTTACAGGCATATGGCGGAGATTTTGGAATTGGCAGGAGTTGGCCAGGTGGTACTCAGTGGCAAAGGCCTTGCCAGTAGCGCCATTGCAGATCAAATTCCTGATAAAGGGCCGCTCAGTGGCATTCATGCTGCTATCTGTTCAGCAACAGAATGCAGTGCTCTGGTCATTGTACCGGTTGATATGCCCTTGCTGACTACAAAATTAATCCGCTGTTTGTGTGATTATGGCAGCAGACAGCGAAGGCCCTTGTGCTATGAAGGTTATATGTTGCCAATGTTTCTGCCTGTTAACCCGCAAAGTGTTGAGGCTATCAATCAAGCCATATCCAGCGAAAATCGTAAGGATTACTCCTTATACCGGTTGCATCAAAAGCTTAACGGCGGAACAATGCCCATTCCCGAAGATATGGCGCTTTATTTTCACAACGCCAATACTCCGGACGAGTGGGCAACCTGCCTTTCCCTAGTCACTTCGATTGAGCATTGAACATCATGGCACATGATCTGGTTTCTGAATTTACGCCACTGAATATTGCCGTTTTAACGGTATCAGATACCCGTACCGAAGAGACTGATACGTCGGGAAACCTCCTGGTAGGCGCAGTTGAGACTGAGGGCCATAAGCTGGCGGACAAGGCAATTGTCAAAGATGATATCTACAAGATTCGTGAGGTACTGTCTCGCTGGATTGCATCAGACCATATCCAGTCTGTCCTGATTACCGGGGGAACAGGTTTTTCTGGTAGAGATAGCACTCCTGAGGCCGTCTTGCCGTTATTCGATAAAGTAGTAGATGGCTATGGTGAATTGTTTCGGCAGCTGTCTTATGAACAAATTGGCACGTCAACCATCCAGTCGCGCACAGTAGCCGGTTTGGCTAACGGTACAATCGTATTTGTGATGCCAGGTTCCAATAATGCTTGTAAAACAGCTTGGGAAGGTATTATTCGTGAACAGTTGGATAGCCGCCATCGTCCCTGCAATTTTGTTGCGCAGTTGAAAAAGGTTTGATGGCTATGTCCAATCTGACGCATACCGATGAACAGGGTAAAGCCAGCATGGTTGATGTTGGTGATAAAGACATTACCCGTCGGGAAGCCCGTGCCGAAGGCTACATTACCATGCAGCCAGAAACGCTGGCTCTGGTTGCTGAGAATGGGTTGAAAAAAGGCGATGTGCTGGCTGTTGCACGGATAGCAGGAATTCAGGCAGCAAAACAGTGCAGCCAGCTGGTGCCTCTGTGTCATCCGCTGATGCTGAATTTTATTGGTGTGGAATTTGAATTGCTACCAGAACAGCAGCGGATTCGCATAGAAACCTGCTGCCGGTTAAATGGTAAAACCGGGGTTGAAATCGAAGCGCTCACTGCTGCATCAGTAGCAGCCCTGACCATATATGATATGTGTAAGGCTGTTGATAAAAACATGTGTATTGAAGGTATCCGGGTGCTCGAAAAAAGTGGGGGGAGAAGTGGCCACTATCAGGCTGATGCAACCCTTGAAAAGGCGGGGTAAGTAATGATTACAGTACGTTTTTTTGCCCGCTACCGGGAACAGTTGAATTGTGAACAGTTACAGTTAGAAACTGGGGATTATCCGAAAACAGTGTCGCTGCTGCGTCAGCAGCTGGCTGAAAAAGGAAGTAACTGGCAAGAGGTTTTGATGAGTAATCATACTCTGATTGCAATTAATCAGGCTATGATTCGTGCTGACCATGAATTGTGTGAGGGAGATGAAGTGGCCTTTTTCCCTCCGGTAACCGGTGGTTGAAGTGACTATTTCCATACAGTTTGATGATTTTGATCCTGGCACAGAGTATCAGCGGTTAAGTGATGACCCTGGCGCAGGTGCTGTAGTGACGTTTACTGGTCTGGTTCGTGATATGAACCTGGGAGACCAGGTTGGCGGCCTTTTTCTTGAGCACTATCCGGGGATGACCGAACAGGCTCTCCAGCAAATCATTGATGATGCGGTTGAACGCTGGCCATTAGCCAAAGTGCGGGTTATTCACCGCGTAGGCCAGCTCTTTGCGGGTAATCGTATTGTTTTTGTCGGTGTAGCCAGTGCCCATCGAGGTGCGGCATTTTCTGCCTGTGAATTTATTATGGACTACCTGAAAACAAGGGCGCCTTTTTGGAAAAAGGAAACAACGCCAGAAGGAGACCGCTGGCTTGATGCCCGAGCACAGGATCATGAAGCTGCCGAACGTTGGCAGCTGGAGGACAAGGTTTAGTGTCACGACTGTTGTTGATCAGCTTTTTCGTCTTTTTTATGGGGGCGGTTCAGGCGGCAGAACAAAAGGTTTCTGAATTACGGGTAGCTGTTGCGGCAAATTTTAAATCGGTACTGGATGTGCTGGCTGAGCGTTTTTCAGAACAGTACAAGCATAAGGTTATCGTTTCTTCCGCATCATCGGGGGCGCTTTATAATCAGTTGATTCACGGAGCACCTTATGATCTTTTTCTGTCTGCAGACAGTCGCAGACCCGCCATGCTGGAAAAATCAGGTTTAACCCTTGCTGACAGCCGTCAGCCTTATGCTATTGGCCGTCTGGTGCTCTGGAATAAGACTGGCAAGCCTATTCAGTTGTCTGAGCTGGGGAAGTGGGAAGGTAAGCTGGCAATTGCTAACCCGGATACGGCACCTTATGGGCTTGCAGCCAGAGAAGTGTTGGATAAACTGGGCATTTGGAAGACCTTTAAATCCAGGATTGTCCAAGGCAATAGTATTCAGCAGACCTGGTTATTTATTGATAGTGGCAATGTATCGTTAGGTATGGTGGCTTGGTCCCAGCTGGTGGATAAACCAGATGAGAAAGGTATCAGTTTTATCCCTGATGACTATTATCAGCCAATACGACAAGAGCTGGTTGTTTTGAAAAATGCCAGGAATGCCCAATTGGCAAAACAGTTTTCAGACTATTTGTTGTCAGAGCCAAGTCAGCAATATATCAAAGAACATGGTTATGGAGCTGTTACTCTGCGTCAAAGGAGACATGGCTAAGTGTTGTCTACAGCTGTTTGGCTGACGATTAAGCTGGCAACACTGACAACCTTAATATTGTTGTTGCTGGGGATACCGTTGGCCTGGTGGCTGGCCAGAGCAAACGGTAGGGTAATGAAGCGGATTCGACCTGTGCTGGAGGCACTGGTTGGTCTGCCTTTGGTATTACCGCCGACCGTATTGGGATTTTATCTACTGCTACTGTTCTCTCCACAAAATCCCGTAGGCCATAGCTGGCAACAGTTGACTGGCTCAATGCTGGCATTCAGCTTTACTGGTTTGGTGGTGGCGTCCGTTATTTATTCCTTGCCTTTTGTTGTACAGCCCTTACAGCGAGCGTTTGAGCAGCTGGATGGTGGTTTGTTGGAAGCTGCTGCTATGCTTGGGGCCGGATCCGTTGATCGTTTTTTCAATATTGTCTTGCCATCTTCCCGGCGGGCTATTTTATTGTCAGCCTGTCTTGGTTTTGCCCATACCGTTGGTGAATTTGGTGTGGTGTTGATGATTGGCGGCAATATTCCTGGCGAAACTCAGGTGTTGTCTATCGCGCTGTTTGATGCGGTGGAAACTCAGCAGTTCTCACAAGCCCATGCTATTGCTGGTGGCTTACTGGTATTTGCCATGGTGTTATTGATAACACTCTACAGTATTGAACGACATCCGAAGACTAAAAGAATAAATGTTTGAGATAGATATCACCCTGCCAAGGGATCACTTTCAATTAACTGTCAGTGAAAAGCTGGAGCCTGATTGTATCTGGGCAATAATGGGTGCTTCAGGCTGCGGTAAAACATCGCTATTGCGCTGCCTGGCAGGTCTTGAGTCTCAGGCAAAGGGATGCATTCGCTTTAATTCAATGGTCTGGCAAGACTCCGCCAGAGGTGTTTATGTGGCTCCAGAGAAAAGACGTGTCGGTTATATCTTTCAGGAGGCCCGTTTATTTCCCCACCTTGATGTTATGGATAATCTCCAGTTTGCCCGCAAGAGAGCCACTAAAAGCCAACAATGCCCAGGGTTTAATGATGTTGTTCAGCAGTTAGGAATAGACCATTTGCTTGGGCGCAGTATCGACAAGCTTTCTGGTGGTGAAAAGCAGCGAGTAGCAATTGCCAGAACGCTTTTAAATGCACCTGATGTCTTGTTGATGGACGAGCCAATGGCTTCTTTAGACTGGCAGGCTAAAACAGAAATATTGCCCAGACTTCGTTCTATCCAGCAACATTTTAACATTCCTGTGGTTATGGTCAGTCATTCACGGGAAGAGGTTGCAAGGCTTGCGGATAAAGTGCTGTTGATGGAAAAAGGGCGGGTCGCTACAAAAGGCACCTGTTTTGCGGTGATGGCACAGTCTGTAGCCAAAGATATTGATGGCAGGCAAGCCCTGGCTGTACTTGAAGGTAATGTGTTACGGCATGAAAAAGATTATCCGCTCAGTGAACTGAGGGTTTCTGGTCAGACTATTGTTGTCAATAAAGTGGCTTTACTGCCCGGATCACCTGTGCGTGTGGTTATTCCTGCCCATGAAGTGAGTATATTTCTGGATGATGTTGCAGCTACCAGTGTGCAGAATCGTTTAAAAGTAACGATCGAAACGATGCAGGAGCAGGGCTCACACCATGTTTTAGTATATCTGTCGCTGGGTAGTAATAAATTGTTATCACTGATTACCAAAAAGTCGATGAGTGAACTTTCACTAAAAAAGGGGCAGCAGGTTTTTGCTCACTTTAAGGCGTCAGCTCTTGATGTTTATTGAGGAATAACCGAGATACTTGTGTTGATCACCGGTTTTCAGGTGATTATTTTTTGGTAAAAGCAATGTAAGTCTTCTGTAAACGCTTACACATTGATCTGAATCAGAAAGTCAAAAAACTGATCATTTATTATCACGCTCATTCCAGTAAACGGTTAATACTGCTTGCGGCCTGTGTTTGGCTGATAGCCTTTGTCGGCCTGCAAATTGTATTGCTACAGAAAAACCATTGGTCTCTCCAGGGTTAGCCAACACTCTAAAAGTCGTTTGTCGTGTTTATTGTATTAGGGTTCAACCCTTGTCTTGATTGCACCGAAAAACGAAAAAAATCACTGTGCTGAATAACTACGGCAGGGGGATTTTTACGCCCGGAGATCATCAGGAGTTCAGGAACTATGAGCCAAGTATCCAGGCAGGCACTCAAGAAACTTCCTTTAGCCGGTGCTGTTGCAGCAGCATTGATGGCTTCTTCCGCCATGGCAGCCACCGTTGATTTTCATGGTTATGTCCGTTCTGGTATTGGTGCCTCAGGCAGTGGTGGTGATCAGGAAGCGTTTAAGGCAGTGGGCGCCGGTTCCAAATACCGCCTGGGTAACGAGACTGAAACTTACGGTGAGCTGAAGCTGGGTGCTGAACTGTTTAATAACGGTGAACAGTCTTTCTACTTCGACAGTAATATGGCATTCAGTGTTGATCAGGCTAATGACTGGGAAGGCACTGAACCTGCATTTCGTGAAATGAATATTCAGGGCAAAGGTGTTCTGGGCTTTGCTCCAGAAGCAACCCTGTGGGCTGGTAAGCGCTTTTATAAGCGTCATGATGTCCATATGTCCGACTTCTATTACTGGAACGTGTCCGGACCAGGTGCTGGTGTAGAGAACATGAATATCGGTTTTGCCGATTTTAGTTTTGCCTGGGTGAAGAGCAGTACGTCATTTGAGTACTATAAAACTCAAAATGAAGCAGAAAAGCGTAATGATATTCAAAAATTCAATTTGGATCAGAATATTTTAGATTTCCGCCTTGAAAATATTAAGACTAACAATAATGGTAGCCTGACTGTCGGCATAGACTATGCGTTTGGCAATCCCTCCACTAGCTTTGATGGGGGTTGGGTAGCGGATGGGTATTATGTGGCAACTGATGATGAAGTTATCGCTGGAGATAAAGAAGTCGGTGATGCTAAGGCTAAACAAAAGGCCGCTCTAAACAAAAGCGACATGGATGATAAGGGTTATATGTTAACCCTGGAACACACTCAAGCTGAGTTCTTTGGTGGTTTTAACAAAGTAGTTGTTCAGTATGCTACAGACGCTATGACTTATCATGGGTTCGGCACAAATGGTCAGGGTGTTTCTGCGATTACGTCTGATAACCTTGATGGCAATAAGTTCTATCGTGTAATGGACCATGGTGTTGTAGGTCTTGGCCAGGATGTTGAGATGCAGTACCTGGCAAGCTATAGCAAACTTTCTTTCAAAAATAGCAGCAAGAAAGACCAAACCTGGATGAGTGTCGGTGTTCGTCCAGTGTACTTCTGGAATGACATCATGAGCTCTGCAGTAGAGCTGGGTTATGACCAAGTCGACAATGCATTCCAAACTAGTGGTGCCTGGAAAGACTCTAAAGTTGGCAAAATCACTATTGCTCAACAGTGGTCTGCAGGCCGTGGTTACTGGGCTCGCCCACAGATCCGTGTATTCGGTACCTACGCCAAGTGGAATGATGACTCCAAAGGCCAGGTAGGTGGTTCTGCCTTTGCTGATAAGACTAACGGCTTTACCTTCGGTGTCCAGATGGAAGCCTGGTGGTAAGAGATTAATAAGTCAGCATAGGTTGATGCTGGCTTAATATTTTAGCTTTAACTCCCAATTTTCCGGTTTCGGAACCCCGCTTTTGCGGGGTTTTTTTGTGGTTGGAAATAGGGGGAGTGTCTTGGTGTTTTAATAGCTAATTCGAAATTGCCGGAACAAAAAAGCGATAACCCAGAGTGGGCCAATCAATAAAAATTGTAGATCCTTAAAAAACGATGGTTTTTTTCCTTCAATATGGTGGCCAATAAATTGAAATATCCAGGCAACTACAAAAATTCCCACTGAAACAGGTATCAGTAATGACCCCAGGGTGTTGATAATTGCCAGCATTATGCTTGTTGTCAGCAGCATAGAGAGCGCCAGTTTGGTTGATAGACGCATATAGAAAACCAAGGCAACAGCCATTACTGCGATTGCAAAACTCCAGTGCAATGCCCAGAGCAACGCCAGTACAGAAAATGTGATAAGGGGAACACAGATCCAGTGAATCAGCTTGTTGGTGGGGTGCTGGTGGCTTTCCCCATACTCGGCAAACCACTGCTCCAGATTTTTCATTATTTTTGATCCTTACGGTTTGGTCTGGATTATCTATACCTAAAGCATTTGAAGATTTAGGTAGGCGACAAGAGAGTAATGCCAGTCAACCCTTGTATCTTCAAAGACAACGAGTGTTTTGTTCCAGAACGACTTCAGAGTGGCAGTTGTTATAACACTGATAAGCACAGTTATTAAGCACTTCCCGGTAATCAAAAAATTCCTGTAATGATATATCGTCGTTTTTATTAACTATTGTGTAGCTGACCCAGACACGTCGACCTGTCTTTATCAGGGTAATATCAGTAATGGTGAAATATTTGTGTTCTTCCAGGGAAGAAAGCTGTTTTTTGAGTGGTGCTTTTATGCTGTCATCAGGCGCGCTCAGCAGGAGCTCCCGAAATCCATTTTTTACTAACAGATAGGGGTCTTTTAGAAAGGCTAGACAGAAAACAATCACCAGAATCTGGTCAATATAACGGGCAATCCAGCCAAAGCTGCTGTCCTGAATCAGAATCACAATGCCTAACGCTAACCCTATTGAGCCAGATATCACTGCATTGATTAACTAGGCTTGTTGTTCTGCCATTAACAGGTTGGAGTGTGCTGTTTTATTGGCTTTCAGGCAAAGTAACCAGGCCAGCAAACAACCACTTACAGCCGGTATGACATAAATCAGCATGGTACCCAGTTGAGGGTCACGGCCGCCAGCCAGCATCACTTGAAGATTAGAGGTCAGAGCCAGAGCGACCAGAATCAGGATGGATATGCCTTTTACCATCACCAGTAAGGGCTCATAGGCAAAAAAGCCCAGCGGGTAGCGTTCGGTATATCCCTGGGTAGTCAGATAAGCGACCCTGAGCCCCAGAAAAGACATAATCGCTGAAAGCAGGTTGAAAACTCCATCCAGCATGATAGCGCCAGACTCGGAGTAAACCCCCATTGCGATCCCCCACACTGCTAGGGCCAGAGCAATAAAGGCTGATGCTGTAAGGGTTCTGCTTTCTGTATCCATGGGTTACTCCTTACATCAAGACGACATTGGTAAGACACGGCATTTATTCAGAGAGCATAGCCATTGTCAAACCTGATTGTGAAGGCTTCTGCGTATCAGTTTTTGTAACAGGAACACCAGTGCTGCGGTCGAAAAAATGGTTAACAGGATGGGGAAAAGTGTTGCGATCCAGTCGTGCCCTGGATTTTTGAGTAGCTGAATAATGTCCTGGGTTTGTATGCCCAACCAAAGTGCAAAAAGTGTTCGAGGTAACATGCCGATAAAGCCCGCCAGCAGAAATACAATGAAGCGTATATTGAGCGCTGGGAGTAAAAGGTTGGTCAGGGCAAATGGAAGTACGGGAGAGATTCTAGCCAGGATAACCAGAGTCCAATCATTCTGGTGAAGACTATGGGCTACTTTGCTGGCATTTGGGTACTTTTTTAAGCTTGCCAGCAAATGACCACCATCAAGCAGGGAGCCAAGCCCATACCCCAGAGCAGAGGCAGCCAAATAGCTTGGAATGATAAAAGGAACTGCAAGCCACCCGAGGAAATAGCCACTAACCAAAGCAATTAAGGTTGTTGGGGTTAAAGCAAGCGCCATGGTTAGGGTGGTTGTTGAAAAGATGATTAAACACTGCCCAAGGGTTGCAGAAAGAAGAAAATGCTCATATTTGATTAACGTGGTAATTAATAATGAGCTACAAAAAAGTGGAATCAGACTGAAAGCGACAATGGCAAATAATGATTTCTGATTTTGAGAAATGAGTGCTTTAAGTTGCATTTGGTTAGTCTATACCAGTACAAAATAAAAAAACCGGCAAAAGCCGGTTTTTTTACAAAATGTATTTTTTACTGGGTAAACAGAATCACTAATCCAGGCAGAACAAAGAAGGCAAGTGCCAGGTAGGCAAAAGCATAGATACGTCTTTTGCTAGCCATCTCTGCCAGTTTTTCTGCCGCCATCAGTGGGATTTCCCTGAGCCACTTAATGCCGTAAATCACAACTACAGCCAAAATATTAAAGAAGAAGTGAACAAAGGCGATGGTCAGCGCAGGCAGTGCTGCAGGACCGGTAATTGCGGTTGCTGCCAGTAGCGCGGTAATAGTTGTACCGATATTGGCCCCCAGGGTGAAGGGGTACATCTGGCGAACGGAGAAAATACCACTGCCAACCATCGGTACCATCAGACTGGTGGTGGTAGACGAAGACTGCACCATAATGGTCATAGCAGCACCAGAGGCAATACCACTGAGTGGACCACGACCGATAGACTTATGCAGTACATCCTTGGCGCGACCGACCATAACTTTTTTCAGCAGTTTACCCAGGCGGACAACAGACGCGAAGATCAGGAAGATACCAATGGCAATCATGGCGATGCCACCCAGGGTGTTGTTTGGCAGTAGCGTTGCGAAGCCTTTGATGATGTCAACAGCCGGGGAGGTGAGTGGCTTGACAAAGTTCAGGCTGGTCATGGATACACTATGACCGCCAACCAGCATTTCAGCCAGGTGAGACGAAGCTTTGGACAGGAAGCCTGTTGCTAGCTCCAGGGGCAGAATAAGCAGTACCGCCAGGTAGTTGAAGAAGTCATGAACGGTAGAGGCTGAGAATGCCCGTTTAAACTCCTTGTCGCAGCCGATATGGCCAAGGCTGACCAGGGTGTTGGTAATGGTGGTACCGATATTGGCGCCCATAATCATGGGAATTGCCATTTGCACAGGTAGTCCGCCAGCCACAAGGCCAACGATAACTGAGGTTACCGTACTGGATGATTGGACCAGAGCGGTCGCCAGTGTTCCCGCGATCAAGCCCATAACGGCGTTATTGGCAAAGCTGAATAGCTCTGCAGCGGCGTCTCCTCCACCTGCGGCCAGTTTGAAGCCGGAGCCCACTACGCTTACGGCTACCAGCAGGGCGTAAATCCAGAGGACAACCCTTAACCAGATACGTCCATAATGACGTGTGGTCATTTTCTTGAAGCTGGCAGCTGAAGTAGAGGATGCAGTCATTTGTGACATCGATTGCACCTTGGTGCTGTTACTATGAATGTTGGCGAACATATCGGTCTTTTATTACAAAAATATTACAAAGCTGTCATTTGCCTGAAATATTTCCGACTTTATAAAAAACGTCATGATTCGCATATCAAGAACAGGGCTGCAATCAACAGACACAGAAAGCCCGCGCCAGTAGTCATTGCCCCTGATTTCTCTAGGCAATACGCTGGCAGGGCTTATATTCAGAGTAAAAGATCGTCGAACAATTGCACTGTTACCTGTTCGCCTGCTTCAACCCCTCCCTGATCTTCCGGCAGAACAATATAACAGTCTGCCATACTCATGGAACGGAGGATTCCCGAACCCTGGCTGCCCGTTGTTTCGACTTCTACGTAGCCGTTGCTGTCTATGTTGAGGTTTCCTCGTTGAAACTCTTTACGCCCAGGTGATTTTCTCAGGGGTGTTTTACAAATAGCCCTGAACTCTTTGGCAGTGTGATGACGGCAATTCATCATATGGCGAAGCGCCGGTGCTGCTAATTGCTGAAATGTCACTGTGGCTGAAACCGGATTGCCTGGAAGTCCAAAGAAATAACTATTTGGCAGTTGTCCAAACGCAAAGGGTTTACCGGGTTTGATGGCCAGTTTCCAGAAAGCTGTATTGCCAGTTTCATCCAGGATGTCTTTGGTGTAGTCAGCTTCTCCGACGGAGACGCCTCCTGATGAAATAACCGCATCGGCCTGCTCATTGGCAGCAAGAAACGTTGCTCTTAGTTTTTCAGGGTTATCGGGTATACAGCCAAAATCGATAATATCAACGCCCAGCTTTGCCAGCATGGCTTTAACTGCGAATCGATTACTGTCATATATCTCACCAGGTTCCAGTTGTTCTCCTGGCATTTTGAGCTCATCACCTGTTGAGAAGACGGCAACCCTCAGTGGACGATAGACGCACAGCTCAGCCAGTCCCAGCGATGCCAGTAGACCAATATCCTGTGGCTTGATTTTGTCGCCTTTGTTAAAAACAGTGGTTCCTATACTGATATCTTCGCCTGCCTGGCGGATATTAGCCCCTGCTTGTTGCGGGTATTTATTGAATACAATGCCATCTGATTTTTTTTCTGTATGCTCTTGCATGATCACAGTATCTGCACCATCAGGGATGCAGGCGCCAGTCATAATTCGGATGCAACTCCCTTCAGGAAGGGGTCCTTCAAAAGGATGTCCGGCAAATGATTTACCAGCTAATGGCAGTGTATTGATTGTGCTTAGATCACTCAATTTCAAAGCGTAGCCATCCATAGCAGAATTATTATGGGGTGGAACATTAAGAGGTGATTTAATATCGGAAGCTAATATACAACCCAGGCTTTGTTCAAGGGGAACCTGAAGCGTTTCAGAAATAGGGGTTATGTGACGGGTCAGCTTTTCTAGAGCTTGATCCAGTAAAAGCAGGCCGGGTGTTGAACAGCAGTCTGTCATCGTTATTGCTCGTGCATTATTGATTAAGAAAATGGGTAAATATAAATGCGGCTATTTGCTCGGGGTCGTTAATACTGAGCTGAATAAGTCGGTCAGGGGTGTGTTTAATAGGGTGATCAGTTGCAATAGCAACCACGTTATTATCATTTTCAAAAAGAAATGGCTTGTTTAGCTCTTGCCGGTAAAGTTCTATTTTGGGTATTGCAGCGTTCCTGAAGCCTTCTACCAAAACAAAGTCAAGTTGCTTCAGATCCAAAAGTTGAAGCTGCTCTTCCAGGCTGGGTTCAGTTGGTTTTTTGTGTTCAGTAAAGCAGATAGAGCGTTCCGGGGTGCTCAATAGAAGCTGGCTTGCGCCAGCTTTTCGCAAGCGATAGCTGTCCTTTCCTGGCTTATCCAGCTCAATACTATGATGAGAAGCTTTAATAAGCCCAATAGTGAATCCCCGGGCGCTGATTAATGGCAACAGTTTTTCCAGCAGTGTTGTTTTGCCAGTGCCGCTGTAGGCAGCAAATCCAATAATTGGAGGTATCGACATGATGGTTTGAACACCTGAAATGAGACTGATTCTATCATTCCACTTGCCCTATTTCCCCGCTAAAAAAAACCGCGGTGGATATCTACCTCAAACATTATGTGATATGTCGCATGGTTTTTATTACTAGAGACAGTTAGGATTATCTTTCATATTCGTATTAACGAGCGCCGAGCTTCGGTCACTAAACCGGTATTGATATGTCGGCACGGGCTGGAAGCCGTGATTAGTGCATCACTGAATTGATGTACTAAGGTCACCGGGTTATTGGGGAAACCTTATAGCCTCCCGCATTTGGAAAGGTGTTCTATGCAACCGTTACAAGATAAGCTGGGACGCAGGTTTCCCTACCTGCGCCTTTCTATAACAGACCTGTGCAATTACCGTTGTACTTACTGTCTGCCTGATGGCTGTACTGACCATCATCATAAAGAGTCGTTAACTAAAGATGAAATAAGGCGGTTGATTTCCGCTTTTGCCCAGCTGGGTGTTGAAAAGGTGCGGTTGACTGGGGGAGAGCCGACGCTAAGATCCGACTTTACTGATATTGTCAGTACCATTAAACAAGTGCCGGGTATTCGGAAAGTAGCCATGACGACCAATGGCTATAAAATGGATCAACGGGTTGTCTCTTGGCTGGCATCAGGTGTTGATGCTATTAACCTGAGTGTGGACAGTTTGAATCCGGACGCTTTCAGGTTGATTACCGGACATGACCGGTTACAGGAGATCATGGCTGGTATCAAAATAGCCTTTGATCATGGTCTGTCATCGATCAAAGTCAATGCCGTGCTTTTGAAAGGCCTTAATGATGGTGATTTAAGCCGGTTTCTTGAATGGGTCCGGGAACAGCCTGTGACCATGCGTTTTATCGAGCTGATGGAAACGGGGGATAACCAGGCTTTTTTTAATAAGCACCATGTAGCCGGCAGTCTTATTCGAGAAAAACTAATTACGCTGGGCTGGCTGAGATTGGTTCGTTCTGTTGATGCAGGACCAGCTCAGGAGTATTTTCACCCTGACTACCAGGGGAGGATAGGGTTAATTACGCCTTACTCAAAAGACTTCTGTAATGACTGCAACCGGTTAAGAGTAACCTCGTTGGGGCAGCTACAGCTTTGTCTTTTCGCTGACTCTGGCATAGAGTTGAGGGATTTATTGCGGGAAGATCAGCAGCAGGCTGCTTTGATTGACCGTATTAGGGCATCCCTTCACTTAAAAAAAGACAGTCATTTTCTTGATACTGGCTATACGGGCAGCACAAGCCATTTAGCTCAAATAGGTGGTTAGGTGAACATTCTCCTGTTCACTTGGCTGCAGTTAATGTTGCTCCGGGTCGTTGGACTAACCCTCTTATTAACTGCCTTTGCTCAGGGGTTATCTGCGTATTGGTATCTTCTCTTAGAAGGAGCTCAAAGTGCAGCTTTTCATAGATCTTGGCTTATAACATAGTCGTGTAACTGTGCAGTCATTTGTAGAGTGTGATTCGACATCGTTTGCCCCTTATTGTTCTTATACAGAATGGTTTTCTGAGTAAAAGAGAGCTATGGGCATTTTATGCTTTTATGACGAGAATAGTGTAGTGATTCCTTTTGATACTGCTTGCAGGTTTTAACGCTTGGTCTAATTTAAATGGGGCAATAATACTAGTATATGGCGGTCGTAGTTTGTACGAAAAACAGGTGATCATATGAAGGCTGCTGTTTTGGAGCTACTGCTCAGTTTACAGTGGCTGAGCGTTGTTATGATGCCTGATCTAATGCTGGATGGCATAAAATAAATTGATTACTACTGTGAAATAGCTGGTTTTATAGGTTTGGGCGCTCGAATTTTATTTAATTCAATATCTCAAAAATAAGGTTATAACCAAATGTATATACCAGCTTTGTCAGTTGTCTTAGCAAATGAAAAGTTTATTTATATCAGTTACCTGCTTAATGGGTGCTTTTTCCTTGCGTTGATTGAATTGACCGGCTGTCAGGCTATGGGGAAGGTAGACTTTGGAGAGGCTTTTGTAGATGCAGCAAAAGACCCCATGACTTGGGGGAATCTGGCGGGTGCAGCCATTCTTCAGGTTGGTAATCTGGATAAAAAAATATCAGACCACGCCATAAAGAAAACTCCGGTTTTTGGTAGTAAAGACAAAGCAGTAGATATGAGTACAGAATTGAAAAAATATACCGGGCTTTCTATGCAATTATCAATATTGCTTGTTGATGAAGGAGAGGGGAGCTGGGGGCGCTATTTAGGGCGGAAGACTGTGAGGTTTTTGGGTAATAACCTGTCAGGACAGTTCGCTAATGCTGTGGCCCATGAGCTTCAGCCCGCTTTTCATCGTACCAGGCCTGATGGCTCAGCTAATGGTTTCCCTTCCTGTCATAGTACAACTGTATTTTCTGATAGCTGGTTTGCCAGGAAAAACTATTTACAATCGAACCTGCCTTCTTATCTGAGTTATTCAATGATAGGTATAACCTATTTGGGGGCATATGGCACAGCATGGGCCCGAGTGGAAGGAGAAAAACACTATCCCAGTGATGTATTGGCAGGGGCTGCTTTCGGGAATTTTATTTCAGCATTTATCAATCGACTAACCAATGGTTTTTGGCTTGATGATAAGCCTGAAGTATCTTTAATGGTTCAGCCATCCAGCTCTTTGATGAGTTTTAGCATGAGTTTTTAATTTTTATATTAAAATATCGCATTGAGTTATATGAAAGAGGTTGTTCGTTTTTAGTTTTTGGGGAGATTTGTTTGTAAATTAAGATAGGTTATAAATGACGTTTTTTTTATGATAAGAGAAAAATTGCAAAAAATAATATCAGTGTTTTACTGAGTTAAATATTATTCAAAAAATATTCCTTGGCGGTAATTAATAGAAATTACATAGCCCTCCGCTGCTATTTTTAAATACAAATGAGTGCTGGAAAATGAAGTATGCCACACCCCTGTCAGTCAATGTGCCTGCTTTTTTTGTTTTGCTGTTTATGGGGGGGCAAACCTGGGCAGAAATGGAGGAAGAAGTAGACAGGCAGTCCAGCCATCTATCACTGAAATTACGCAACTATTATCAGGATCGCCAATTAAAGGATTACAGTGATAATTATAAGGAATCAATACCCGGTGGTGAGCGTACTATCAGAACACATGCCAGGCAAAAAGCCTGGGGGCAAGGATTGGAAATCAACTTTGAGTCAGCCAGTCTTGGTAATGAATACGTTGGGGTTGGGTTTGATTTCTCATTATATGGTGGACTCAAGCTGACGGGTAAAGAAGATCTTTACGGTACAACTGTTCTTAAAGAGGGTGAGCCCTATTTTGATGCTGGGCAGCATCGCTATCTGGCAAAACAGGATAGCTATGGCAAGGTTGGGTTGGCTAATATTAAGTTTTTTGGAGGTAATGATGATTATAACCTCAAGACTAAAGCAGGATGGATTCCAATAGAAAAACCACTACTGCAAACTTACTACCGATTAACACCTACCAGTTTTCAGGGAGTTATAACTGATATTCAATTGAAAGACTTTAATGTCTATGGTGCGTGGACTGATAAGGTGTCCATGTATAATTGGGAGAAAATAGAAAAGTTTACCTCTACTCAATCAGGTAGTGAGGGTAGGCATAGTAAACATGAAGCTATTGATCATATCTACACTGTAGGCGGAAGCTATGAGAGCTCGGCTGGTTTTGCTGGTGACTTGGCCTACGCTGAAAGTGAGTCTTATCTAAAACTTCATTTTGTCCGCTTGAAATACACCATTGCTCTTTCTGAGGAGAACGCTCTTTTACTGGATGGCCAATATTATCAAGGCAATGAAAATGGTAATAAGTGGCGCTCAGGCAACACCAGTTATGGTGGATTTGATAAAGACGCTCATCTGTATAATTTAAACGCTAAATTAAATTTTAGTATGTTGACTTTTTTAGCTTCGTTTACACAAGTCAAAGCTGAAAAGAAAGGAGGGTTAGGGCATTTCGACGGTCACCTTGCCTATGATGCCGGTAATGACTTTGATGATTTAGATTACTGGACCAAAAGACAATTGTCTGATTTTAACTATAATGGAGAAAAAACCTGGCAGGCTGGTGTCAAGTATGCCTTTGACAATGTAGAACTTCCTGGGTTGTCTCTAGGATACACTTATACCCAGGGATGTGATATCGAAGCCACAGAACTGCAGGGTTTTACTGACAAATACAAGGAATCTGAGCACAACGTTGAGCTGGTCTATGCTTTCCAGCAGCCAGACTTGAAAGGTTTGCAATTAACAGTTCTTTACGCTTGGAATAAGTCTGACAAAGAACTAAGCCAGATAGGTAACGAAGATAAAAAGGGTTATGCCTATGAAGGGCGGTCTGATATTCGAGTTTATGTGGATTATTTGCTCAAGGTGTTTTGAACCGTTTTATAACGGTTAATTGGAATATTTCGATGTTGGCTGGTTTAGTTGTGCTGTATAGTCGTTTACTCAAAAAGCCAGGCGCTTCAGGGTAGGTAGGAATGACAGGTATGAGTAGGCTCTATCGGTTATCAATGACTGTATTGCTGATCCTATTAGCGGGATGCAGTACCTCCAGCCTCCAGCAGGAAACAACGGAGCTTCATGAGGAAGGGCGACTGCCAGAGGAGACCGTGAAAGGTCGGGTATTGCTAATGGAGTGTAATGATGGCTATGAATTTCCTGCCCATGTACAAATGAACCAGGCATGGCTGTTTTTACCAGAGGGTACTAAACGTTTGGTACCGCAACGTTCCGAAGAAGGCTCCAGTTACTCAAATAGTGAATACACCTTTTGGTATAAAGGTGATGAAGGGAGTTTGGACGTGACGGGCCAGCCAACACTGAAATGTCGGAATAACCGTGGCCGGGCAGTTTGGGAAGAGGCCAAGCTTCGAGGCGCTGATTTCAGGGCGGCAGGAAATGAGCCAGGCTGGTATCTGGAGTTAAGTCTTGATGGGAACCTGGTCTATGTCGGTGATTATGGTTCTACTCGTTTATTATTCAAGACACCAGAGCCAGAAGTGAATCGATCAAAGCGAACATCAACTTATAATGTGAAAGACCGTCAGCATAACCTGACTGTTCGGATTGAAGGCAAAGAGTGTCGGGATACCATGACTGGTGAGATTTTTGATACAACAGTCACAGTGAATCTTGATGGTAAGAAAGTGACGGGTTGTGGCCGGGCTCTGCACTAACGGGTAATAGCTAAAACCAATTTCTGACTAGTTGTCTGTTTAATACCGGTATGTGAGGTTTATGATGAGTGGCTTTTCTATTGGTCGGGTGTGGTAGTCTGGAATTTGATACAGTTTCACTGAGCATGCTATTACGTTATTTATGCATAATCGACCTCTTGGGATGGGTGTCTGGCTTTAAGGCAAGGTATAACATCGCGCACACCCACCTTGACCCTGCAGAAGAGGCAATCAATAACGTTAAAGTGGCACCCATTCTGGCTTTGTTCTAAAGCATCCAGTATTTTGCTTAGTGTAATCAAACCCGCTGCCCATCGATTTCTAATTGTTAAAACACAGGATTGTTCTGTGGGAGTGAAGTTGTTGATTATCTCTTGAATTACGCCATAGCTTTCATACATTTCGTTGTGAGATTCATTCTCGGCGCTATTAGTATACTTTGCCAGGGAATAGTTAAAGCATAATTCCCCTTGAGTTATGACCTCTGTTGGCAAGCTTCGATTAGCTACAGAGTAGAACATCCCTATTACAGGATCAGTTACAGCGAATTTATCATCGGAGAAAAAACGTAGCGTTGTATTTTGCCTCACACTGAATTTTCTCGCTGTTACTCTTCCCCCGTGGGCAGTGATAATAAGCCGGTTTGGTGGCGGTGATGCCCCATTTGGAGTCCAGAGATACGCCATGCCAGAAATATTTTCTACTGCGTAATTTGGGTTGTTTCTTATTTCTGATCGTCCACCAATACGCCTACCGAATAGCATAATCGTTACCCTGTTTTTCAGTTTGAGATTGAAACTGCGCAGATGTTCTAAACAGAAACGACATGATTTTAGTCTAAAAAGGCGGTTTGGTTTTTGACGATGGAAAAATAATCATTTCAAGGCTGGATACAATAAAGTGCTGCAAAAAATAAATGCAGTGGGTTTGCTGTTCTTAATACGAGCTTTTCCATAATTATGTATAATCGCGGATCACCGATAACGAATAGCCTTCACGAAGATAATGCGTCATACGATTTTTGATACGCCACTGGTCAATAGCTTTTTCCGGCTGATTTGCCAACTTGGTTTGAAACTCACTGGTTGGAAACTGGAAGGGAAGCGTCCAGAAGCACGTAAGTACGTGGTTATTGCCGCACCCCATACCAGTAATTGGGACTTTGTACTCACTATTGCCCTGGCCTTTAGTTTCAGAATGAAAGTGTTTTGGATGGGGAAGAGCTCCTTGTTTAAAGGGCCTTTTGGTGTGGTTATGAAGTGGCTGGGTGGGATTCCTGTTGATCGGGAAAAAGCCAATGGGCTGGTGCAACAGATTGTGGATAAATATAACCAATGCACAGACCTGGTGGTTGCTATTCCTCCTGAGGGTACCCGTAGCAAAGTAAGAAAGTGGAAGAGTGGTTTTTATCATGTGGCCAATGGCGCTGGTGTACCTATAGCGCTGGGTTTTATTGATTTTAAAAAGAAAGTGGGCGGTTTTGGCCCCATGTTTATGCCTACCGGTAATTTCGAGGAAGATTTGAAAAAAATCCAGGCGTTTTATGCCAATATTACCGGTAAAAACCCAACTCAGTTTGCTTAAAACAAGATGTAAATTTAAAACTTGTTAAGTCAATAGGTAAGGTTTAGTGCCAGGGGGAGATTCTTCCTGGCACTTTATCCATAGGTTGACGATATCTCGCAAGGCGCTTGTGAGATAGCCGTAAACACGTGCTTGTTCACGGATGAAAACAGTATCCATTGGTTAAAAAAAGCGCTAGAATGCCCCGCTTTTTATTCAGCGAGAAGTCCTGGTACTTCGTTTTACTGCACTTTCACTTTCAGAGTGACTGTTTGTTTCTAGCATAAAGTGCAGCCTTGGCCTTAATTTTCTTTAAGGCTTTCTAACGCAGTCATGGACGCTCAGACCGTTACGTCTGAACATTCACCCGGCGCTGACACTGATACGGGTGAGAGTATGCGAAAGCAAACAGGTGTTTATGATTGTGCCTAAACCGGATCAGCAATGCTGTTGCTTCCGGCTGTAGTAATACTCCAGTAATCCTGTTCCAGCTTCGCTGAACACGAATATATTCCTTAACGGAGCACTTAATGTCCGATTCAGAAACCGTCACTTCATTCGGAGAGCTTCCCTTGGCCCCAGCCGTTATCAAGGCTGTACAGGATGTTGGTTATGAAACGCCTTCTCCAATCCAGGCCAGAAGCATACCGCATATTCTGGAGGGGCGTGATCTGCTGGGGCTGGCTCAAACCGGTACTGGAAAAACAGCGGCTTTTGCCTTGCCTCTGCTGTCTGGTGTTGAACTGAAGCAGAGAGATCCACAAATTCTTGTTTTGGCTCCAACCCGTGAGTTGGCTATACAGGTTGCTGAAGCTTTTCAGCGTTATGCCCGTCATATGCCCGGGTTCCATGTATTGCCTGTTTATGGTGGTCAGGATATGCGAGGCCAGTTGCGGGGTCTGCAACGAGGAGCTCATGTTGTTGTTGGCACACCAGGTCGAATTATGGACCATATCCGCCGCGGTAGCTTGAAACTGGATGGTATTAAGTCTGTAGTGCTTGATGAAGCAGACGAAATGCTGCGCATGGGGTTTGTCGATGACATTGAGTGGATTATGGAAAGAACGCCAGAATCCCGTCAGGTTGCCCTGTTCTCTGCAACGATGCCACCCGCTATTCGCAAAATTGCAGATAAATACCTGAATGATCCTGCCTATGTAGAAATCAAAGCCAAGACAGCTACCGTTGATACGATCACCCAGAAAGTTTGGATGGTCAGTGGTGTGCATAAGCTGGATGCGCTGACCCGTATTCTTGAGGTTGAGCCTTTTGATGCCATGATTATTTTCGTGCGCACCAAGACGGCAACGGTTGAACTGGCAGAAAAGCTGGAAGCTCGAGGTTTTGCTGCAGCGGCCCTGAATGGCGATATGAGCCAGGGACTGAGGGAGAAGGTTGTTGAGCGTCTGAAGCGTGGTTCGCTGGATATTCTGATTGCTACCGATGTTGCTGCTCGAGGCCTGGATGTTGAGCGTATCAGCCATGTAGTGAATTACGATATTCCTTATGACACAGAAGCTTACGTACACCGGATTGGCCGTACCGGTCGTGCCGGGCGCCAGGGTGTTGCTATCCTGTTTGCTGCTCACCGTGAGAGACGGATGCTCCGGGCAATAGAAAGAGCAACCCGCCAGCGTATTGAAACCATGACTCTGCCTTCCATGAGTGATGTGCGGGATATTCGCATCAAGCAGTTCAAGGAAGATGTAGTTAAGGGGCTGGAAGATTCTGAGAAACTGACCCAGTTCAGGGAGGTTATTACCTCTTTGGTTCAGGAGCAGGGACTTGAGCTTGAGGATCTTGCTGCATCATTGTGCTATCTGGCTCAGAAAGAGCGCCCATTCCCAGATGCCAGGGAGCCAGAGCCTAGACAGCGTCGTGAGCGCAGAGAGCCGCGTGGACGTGATGGAGAGCGCAGAGAAGGTCGTGGCCGTCGAGAACACTCAACAGAAGGTATGGTTCGTTACCGTGTTGAGCTGGGTCGGGAGCAGGGTATAAGCCCTAGAGACCTGGTAGGTGCTATTGCTAATGAAGGTGGTATACCGGGTAGCAATATTGGTCATATCAGGCTGTTTGAAACTTGCTCTTCCATCTATCTGCCAGAAGGTCTGGATGATGCAACACTGAGTAATCTGAAAGGCGTTCGGGTACGAAACCAGAATCTGGGACTGCGTCCATGGCAGGATGATGGTTTCCGTGGTCGCGGTGGTGATCGCCGACGCAGTCGTGGTCATCGTGAGGGTGGTCATGAAGGTGGCGGCAGAGAACGTCGTTATAATTCTTCCAGAAGACCCAGGCACCAATAGTACTGCTTCGGTGTAAGGATCAAAAAAACGGGAGCTAAAAATAGCTCCCGTTTTTTTACTATGCCATGTTAGCTTATATCAACAGAGCCTAGGGAGAAGGGGGTAAGACATAAAGATAAATAGCAAAAAAGTGACAGATGCTGCCACCGAGAACAAACAGGTGCCATATGGCATGATTAAAAGGCAATTTTTTCCAGACATAAAAAATAACGCCAAGAGTGTAAGTGAGTCCTCCTGCTATAACCCATGCCATACCACCCATAGAAAGGTTTGCTGCCAGTTCCTTGCTGGCAATAACAACCAGCCAGCCCATTAGGATATAGGTAGCTATCGATAGTTTTTTAAATCGGTGCTTGAACATCAATTTAAACACGATGCCAAATAAGGCAAGCAACCAGATGATGGTGAATAGAATCCAGCCTGTGGTACCACGCATGGATACCAGCAAAAATGGAGTATATGTTCCAGCTATTAATAAATAGATTGCACAGTGGTCAAGAAGCTTGAATACTCGCTTGGTATGGCTATGCTGAAAGCTGTGATAAAGGGTTGAGGCTAGGAAGAGAAGAATCAGAGTGCTTCCGTAAACGCTGAAACTGACTACGCGCCAAACATCATTTTGCCAAGCTGCGTAAGTTACCAACAATGTCAGCCCAGCTACGCTCAATAGTGCGCCCAGGCCGTGGGTAATACTGTTGGCAATCTCTTCGGCGAGGCTATACCCTTTTTCCAGTATGGTTTTTCCTGGTGATGTGAGTCCGGTCATAATAGCTCCTGTCGGTTTGCCGGGTGGTATACCGGAAAGCCTTTGTTCAATTTACCACCAGAATCGAACGTGAAAAAGCATCTCCGCAGAATGACTTATTTGTCCACAGTGCAATTTTGCCATGTCCCATATGACAAAAGTATGTCGCTAATCTGTCTGAGTGCGCTTCGTTGGCCTGACTAAAGCGATATAAGGATCTTTGGAGAAGGACATTTTGGACTCGGTGGAATCGCAAATATAAATCATACTCATTATAAACATTTCATTCCTGTTACTGGCAGGCTTGTATTCCGACATTTTCCATATGTATACCCGCAGGGTAGTTGGAGAGAGGTAAATGAGACGTTTGTTGACCCACACTGCTGTAGTGATCGCTGTTGGTTCATTAGTTGCTGGATGTGGTACCAGTAGCCATCTTATTAAACCTGATAAAGTGGGTGATAAAACCTGGGTACTGACATCGGTTGATGGCTCTTCACCTGTTGATTCAACCCGGGTCACAATGGAGTTTAAACCGGTTACTCCTGAACAAGGTCGCATTAGTGGTCTGGGACCCTGTAATCGCTATTTTGGTGGTTACAAAGTTGAAGGTAAGAAGAATCTTAGCTTTACCCCCATGGGTTCTACAATGATGGCTTGTCCGACAGATATGATGCAGGAAGAAAAAGATTACCTGGCAAACTTCGAAAAGGTTAACCAGATGTCTCTAAACAAAAACATGCTGGTTCTGAAAGATAGCAATGGTCAGGTGAGTATGACTTATAGCCTGGAGACTGGTCATGTGCGGGGGCGGGTTGAATCCACCAGTGGTGGTTTTCCTGCTGAATCACAGGTAGTTGTCCGGTTACAGGATGTCAGTCTTATGGATGACAGTCGGTCAGCGATCATAGGACTAGAGACTATCAAACTGAGGGATGCTGTGTTGGGATCAGTACCGTTTGATGTTGCCTATGCACCTAAGCTAGTACAGCCAGGACGAACCTATGCTGTTTATGTACAGGTAATGAATAAAGGAAAGGTCATCTATACTAGTACTGCCAAGCATAAGGTCAAGCTTACCCCTCCTCAGGTTAAAAAGTCTGCTAAAGGTTGATAGTTAGAAAAAGATAGGTTATGCCGGGTGGAACGGTGTTAGAACATGTAATACCCGGCAACAGTTATTTATCTGGAAATACAGCAATCCCTAAGTTTTCTAATAGTGCTTGTTGTTGCCACTCCTGAATCATAACCCCTTTGAGGTTAAATTCTCCTAAATTAAGTCCATGGAGTTCTGCATTTCTAAGGTCAGCTCCTGCCAGGTTCAGGCCTTGCGAATGCTCAAAGCTTATAATGCTGTTTTGTAATGCAGCTCCCTCCATGGACGCATTGGTTAAATTGACGCCGATCCATTTATTGTCCTCAAGCTGGCATTTTTCCAGTATGACGCCTTCAAAGTCACTATAAGAAAAATTGGTATGAGTAAAATATGCAGCTGTTATTATCGACTTTCTGGTCAGTATATTGCTGAAGTTAGCTAAGCTAAAATCGCACCCTTGTGCCTTGCAGTGCTCGATTTCGAGTTGAAAGCCATCAATTCGGCTGAAGTTACACATGCTTAGGTCGCAGTGGCTAAAGTGTGCTTCTCGTAAATCTGCAAAGCTAAAATCACAGGCACTGCTTTCATCACCGAGATAAAAAAGACAGTGGTTAAATTGACTGCTTATTAGTGTTGCCCCCCGAAACCGGCAGTTTTTGAATTGGCACTGTTTAGCCTGCAGCCCCTCAAGCTCTGCGCCACTGAAATCAATATCAGTAAAAGTACACTGAGCCAGAGAGAGATCCTCACAGGAAATAGACTGCCAATTCTGACCGTCAAAATGCAGATTTTCCAAATGACTGCCTGCAGACAGGTCAGGCAGAGCCTCAGATGTAAAAGACTGGCTATCTTTTTCGGAAGTAGCTGTTTTCATATTTTCGCCTGATTTGCGTAAAAAACTCTGGTGTAATTTTTCCAAAGAATTTTGCAGAGCGTCTTCTGGCATTGAGGCTCCCTCACAATCAGCGCTGTTTTAGATTGTGGTGAATCATAAACTTGTTCAGGTAGAAGTCCAGACTCAGGTACCGCCCGGCACCATAAAAAAATAACCCACCTAGCATTAGAAGATAGGTTGTGGCGAACTCAATACCATTATTGAGGATTACTGGTTTTCCATATTCTGTAATGTAGTTATAGCGCCCAGGATGGTTCTGTTGAAGCCAGTCAAGAAAGCCTTTTAAACGTTGTGTTGCTTCCCGGGCATGATCATTGGCGGCAAAACTGCTGGGGTCAGCTATGGCTTGCCAGCCATGGGGCCAGTGTATCGTAAATATAGCAACAGCCATGGTAATTATCAGGGGAATCGAAATAAGGCGTACCCCAAAGCCAGCAAGTAACAGGATTGCACCAATAATTTCTGTCCATGTGGCCAGCGCTGCCATTAACCAGGGAAAGGGTAGTGACAGTCCGTGTTCAAACCAGTAAACAGTACTGTCAAAATGTGCCAGTTTATTAGTGCCGGCAATCCAGAAAATCGGGACAAGGTAGAGGCGCAAGGCCAAGAGGGGTAGTCCATCGGCTTTGCTTATTACCGTGACTAATTTCTGATAGCTTGTTGTGATTGATTGTAATGTCATAAGCCTCTCTCTACGTGTTCTGTTATTATCAATAACGCGGCGACACGGCATTTGTTACACAAGTCAGGTTTGTAACGGTATGAGTGATGAAGCGTTATTAATAAAAAGAGCCCAGGGTGGGGAAGAGCAGGCGTTCACTGAACTGGTCAGGCAATATTACGGGGTGATGCGGTTTGTTGCGCTTCCCATTGTCGGCGAGGCGAATGTCGATGAGGTGGTGCAGGAAGCCTGGATTTCAGTGCATAAAAAACTATCTGAGTGGCAACCGACGGGTAGTTTTAAAAGCTGGCTGTTAACGATTACTGCAAATGCTGCCCGTTCCCGGTATCGGAAGCAAAAGCGAGAGAATGTTTTGGAAGTTGCTGAACAGGATGCGTTGGGAGATCGCTTTGCAGGAAATGGCCATTGGCAACAAGTGCCTTCCAGCTGGCATGAAGAAAGTCCTGATGCATTAATACAAAAACAGGAACTGATGGACTGTCTTAATCATAAAATTACGTCATTACCAGATAAACAGCGATTGGTATTTGCATTAAAAGATATCAGTCAAATGCCTCTGGATGATATTGCCCAATTTATCAGTGAATCTGCGGCTAATGTCAGAGTGTTGTTGCATCGTGCCCGCGCCCGTCTCTATGCGAATATTGAACATTTTCAGGAAACGGGAACATGTTGAAATGCAAGGATATAGAGCAAGGAGCCAGCGCTTATCTGGATGGTGAGATGAACTGGCGTCAGCGAATGGCAGTAAGAGTACACTTGTTTATGTGTCACCACTGTAAACGGTTTATCCGCCAGTTCGCCAGTATTAAATCACTGGCTGAAAAAGCGGTAAGCCAACCTGCTACAGATAAACAGGTGGCTTCTGTAATGGATAAGATTAGGCAGTCCCGAGAATAAGGTTGAGTTGATAGAAGTGGAAAAGGGTTTTCTCAGCCTTTTTATACACCAGCTTTTTTTCTGCTTTAGCTAAAGGCTGTATTGCCAGATTGATTATTTCAGTAGTAGTCAGTGGTTTCTCGGAATTTTGCCCGGTTGTGAATAATTTAAATGCCAAGGCATCAACAGCTAAAAAATGGTTACTGTTATTTTGTCTATAGATGATTAAAAAGGTGGGTTGTTCTGGTGGTGTTGAGGGCTGGAATTGCCTGCTGATTTTATGGACAGGAAATTGATAAGCTGCAGCCACTGCATTTTTTGACCAAATAAGAGGTTGTTTGCTGGATATAAAGTCAGTAATGTCTACTGAATCGGGTTCATCTTCTTCATGGTGTATTAAAAGCGTTTCCAGCCATTCATAGTGGGCCAGCTCCTGTAAAAAGGGTGGGTATAAGCCAGTATTTTCAGTTACTGGCAACCCATTGTTGAGGTAAGTAATAAATTCCGCTGAAATATCGCTAAAGTAGGGCGATTGCGCATAGTGTTGGGCAATAAACCCATCCATTAATTTTTCATATGTATTTTTTTCAAGCAGGTTGTGTATAACTGGAAAACCCTGCTGAAGAAAACTTTTTATATTATTTCGGATGAGTCGAGAGTAAACAGCAAATCGCTGATCATCAATATTGTTAAAAGGATTGGTTTGGTTCTGGCGAATTGCTTGTGTGAATTCAGCCTGAATTTGTTGGAAATTAACCATAAGCACATTGCCGCCCTTGATTCGTTATAGCCTCCTGTAGATGTTGTATTTGTTGTAACTCCTGTGTCAGTTGATCCAAAGAGGGCAGATTAAAGTCTCTCTCCAGTAAAACAGGAAAAACGCCGTGCCACTGAAAGGCCTTTTCTAATAGATGCCATACGGGTTTACATATGTCTGCACCATGGCTATCAATAATCAGGTTCGGTTGTTCAACAAAGTGACCTGCGATATGCCCATAGCTAATGCGATCAGAGGGCAGTTGACGTAAAAAGCAGTCGGCATCGTAATTATGATTAATACTATTCACATAAATATTGTTGATGTCGAGAAGCAGCTTACAATCAGCTTGATCCAGAACCCTATTAATAAAATCAATTTCAGGCATCTCTTGTCCTGGAGCGCAGTAATACGAGATATTTTCTACTGCTATGGGCTGTCCTAAAATGTCCTGGGCTTTTTTTATTCGATCAGCTGTGTAATCAGCTGCTTGCCTGGTAAAGGGGATGGGTATCAGGTCATAGAGATGTCCTTCATCAGAGCAGTAGCTTAAATGCTCGGTAAAGTGAACTACCTTATGATCCTGGATAAACTGCTTGATATCGTTTAGCAGCTGGTTATCCAAGGACGATGGACCACCTAAAGAGAGTGATAGCCCGTGACATACTAAAGGTACCTGGCTGGTTATTTTATCCAGTAACTGAAGCCTGGCTTTTGGTGCTTTAATCCAGTTTTCCGGAGCTACTTCTACAAATTGAACAGCTTCAGGCACTTCAGTGGCCAGTTCACTGAGGTGCTCCCGGCGCAGGCCAAGGCCTGCCCCGACTATTTTTTGCTCTCTAGCCATTATGCCGTACCACATTTGCCTTCACCGCATTTACCATCGGCGTCTTTTGCTGCAGCCGGACTGCCTCCGCATCTCCCTTCACCGCATTTACCATCGGCGTCTTTTGCTGTAGCCGGACTGCCTCCGCACCGGCCTTCACCGCATTTGCCGTCATTGTCTTTTACTGAGGTTGTGTGCTCCCCACATTTGCCCTCGCCACAACTTGCCTCTTTGGCCGTTTTTTCAGCTAGTAATGTACCTTGATAACCTTGCTCAAGAGAGGTGATGGAACCGGTTAAATCTGCGCTGACCGTCACTGAAACAGCAGAAACTAAAGAGGCAGCTACCAAATGGGTAAGCTTGTTTTTTGTGGAACGCATAATGACTCTCCTGTCGGTTGTTTTTTTGGTCTGGAATCCAGACTTATAAATGAAACGACAGATAAAGCTGGTTGTTACAATCGATCAGGAAAAAAATGCTAAAAAATTCATTTTCAATAATTAAGGGTAATTACTTATCTTGTGGCGGGCCTGATATTTGATATTGTGAATAAAGACTATTTTTTATTCAGCGTAACATCATGATCCGTCATACTTATTATTACGCTCAATACCGCCAGCCCCTCTGGTGTGGTTGAGTGTGAAGCGCTAAGCTTCTAAACAGCTACGTCATTGGGGCGATTTGATCTTTCGAACAGGGTTCGATGATCAATTCTCGCAGGCGACGTAGTGACGGACTTCATTATCCTGGCTTACCCTCCTCCCTGAATTTACTCGAATCCTGTCTTAATAACCTAAAGAACCTTGTCCACAAAAGATCATTAACAGGTTCTAAAACAATTCAACTGGATTGCGAGAGAATGCGAAGTAAAACCCTGGGAAGTACCCTTATTGTTGCTGGCACGTGTATTGGTGCTGGTATGCTGGCTTTGCCGCTAGTAGCCGCTGCTATTGGGTTTTGGGCCGGAATTTTATTAATGCTACTGGTTTGGGGGCTTGCGGCTTATAGTGGTCTGTTGACTGCGGAGGCTTGTCGATCATGTCCCAATGCCAAAAACCTTCATGGAATTGCAGGTGAAATACTGGGCAAAGGTGGGCAGTTGGTTGCTGTGGGGGCAATGCTCTTTCTATTTTATGCTCTGTGTGCGGCTTATATTACCGGAGGGGCAGGGCAGCTCGTTGCTATTTTAGGGCAGTATGGTCTGGCCATAGAACAGTGGCAAGGCGCTGTGCTGGTTACTCTTATTGTTGGTGTCGTGACAGTGATAGGTACAGCCATGGTTGACTATATTAACCGTGTCTTGTTTCTGGTTATGCTTACCATGCTGGTGCTGGTTCTGGCCTTATTGCTTCCGGATATTAAATCAGAGTACCTGATAGCTAAAGAGGCCTCTTCAGGTCTTCTGTTGGCAGCCTTACCTGTTCTCTACACTTCATTTGGCTATCAGGGATCTGTCCCCAGTGTTGTGGACTATGTTGATGGCAAGCCGGGTAAATTCAGAAAAGCGGTGTTAATTGGCAGCTCCCTGCCATTGGTTATTTACTTTTTATGGCAGCTTGCCGCCAATGGTGTACTTTCTCCACAGGATGTCAGTTCTGTGGCAACCAGCTCTGATTCTGTTGGCGTACTGATGTCGTCCTTAGGATCTGCCGTTGGTTCAGGAAGTATCACCAGCGCAGTGAATGTTTTTGCCGCACTTGCACTGGCAACATCATTTTTGGGGGTTGCTTTGGGATTGTTTGATTACTTGGCAGATGCCAGTGGCCGAAAAGGTAATACAGCAGGACGTATTCAAACTATTTTTCTCACTTTGACACCGCCATTGGCTGCTTCTCTTTTTGCTCCCGATAGTTTTATTACAGCTCTGGGGTATGCTGCTGTTGCATTGGTAATACTGGCTGTTTATTTGCCTGTGGCCATGGTCTGGCGGTTGCGAAGCCAAAATAGTAGTACAGACTACCGTGTGGCAGGTGGTCGTCCGGCCATGGCCATAGCTGCATTGTTAGGTAGTATTATCATTGGTTCTCAGTTTGGTATTGTGACGGGTATTTTACCTGTAATTGGTTGATTGTTGTTGTCATACCCATTGGATTTCAGGATGCTACTAAGAATAAACTGAGTAAATCCCCAGCTCTGTATGTGGCTGGGGTCGCGTGTCTGGCTTTTTGATGAGCCTTTAGTTAGACCGGGTTTTTTAGTCTTTCTGTGAGCAATTGTCAGTCCAAATGGGTAACAGTGTTTTTAGCGTTTTTGCCTGATTGGTGCTGTTATGAATATGGAGCCACTTTTGTTGCTTACTCATTTTTTTTATTGCAACTTCACGGCGAAGTGCAGACGACTTTGTATGCCCTGTTTCCAGATAAAGTAGTGATTTTGGTTTGCGCCCTCTAAAAAATTTTGCCCCTTGTATGCCTGAGCTGTGTTGCTGCCACCTTCTTTTTATATCTGTTGTTATGCCGGTGTAGATAGAATTATCGCTGGAAAGGATCATATAGACCTGCCAATTCATGAGGTGCTGTTCACTTTTTTAAAGATGTTGTTATCTATTTTAAGTGCGTAGTAGACTGATATCTATGCATTCTAAGTAGTAATCAAAGATTGTAGAGTGTGTTTTAAATACCAGATCCATATGGGCTAAAGCGCTTAGGTTTTGGTATTTAATGACCATGCCAGTGATAAAGAAAAATGATTGTTATGAATAGCATAGCGATAGGTTAAATCTGGAGAAACTACGGATGGATGATACAGAGGCTACTATATCGCTTTTTAATGATAGTTTTGACCGGGTGTCTAACACCGATTTTTTTGACATTTTTTATACGCTTTTTTTAAATTCGTCGAAAGAGGTTGCCAATAAATTTGCTGGTACTGATATGCGTAGGCAAAAACAGATGTTGAAGCAGTCTATAGCCTATATGCTAAGCTTTTATACCAGCCGTATCCCCAGCAAACGACTAAAGGCTTTAGCTAATATACACAGTAAAAAGTACATTGATATAAGGCCTGAGTTATATCAACTTTGGTTAAATTCATTGGTTGAGGCTGTGAAGAGATGCGATCGAAACTTTTGCTCTCAAACTGAAGAAGCCTGGCGATCAGTGATGAAGCCAGGAATAGACTTTATGATAAAGAATTACAAAAATTGAACAGTAGTTATTTCGTGTTTTAGTTTTGGCTAAAACGTAGTTTTACAAAGCTCTGTGTTTTGTTTAAATAGGGCAGTTTAAACGTTTGCAGTTAGTTACCACCGGCTCCCATGAACATGCCAGAGGCGCCAGCCTTGGTCTGCCTTTTCAAGGCAGTAGGTTGCCCTAACCCTTTCACCTGGTGTTGGATCTCCTTCTTCATCGTGACATCCGCTGATATCCCAGATCACAGCACAACTTGCCATATTTTGGTTATAACGGAGGGCTACAATGTCATAATTGATACTTTCTATATGATATTTCTCAAACATCGCCTCGAACCAGCAGCGGATTTCATCCTTGCCTTTAAGGTTGCTGCCACAAGCCTCCCAAAAAAGAGAGGCATCACTGTAGTGATGTAAAATGGCATCAATATCCTGGTTATGGAGGAAGCTGGCATGGGCATGGATAAATGCTTCAATTTCTTGTCTGGACATTATAACTATCTTCTTGGATCACACTTTAGGAAAATAGCCTATACTGGGACATTGTGTGGAGATATTGCATCTCATATTGGTAAAAGAATTTTAAATTTTTATAGCTACAATAGGTTGCTTTCGATGCCTTGAGTAGCTGAGAGTTCTAAGAAAATCTAGGAATAATATATAAAGCTGGGCTAATAATCATAGGTATTCCTGTTGTTTTCAGAGGTCATGTTTTTTAATTTAGTCAGGTTTTCCCTATGCCCGTAATATATGGATTTTATATTATGGGGGGTTGAATTTTTTATGGTGTAAAGTAATTCATCACCGAATTAAGTGCAGGGTGTTCAATGGATATTTATTATCTGGGCAGCAGGGTTGATGTTAATGTGTTTTCGATAGTCATAAGGATATAGTGTGAGCTATTTATTATTTGGTGATTATTTTTAGGGTGGAATGAGGTATATCGAAATAGGTGGTTATAGTTATTAAATTGGTAGTAGTTTAAGGTGACTGGAATTAATTAATCAGTTATTATTGTTTACAGAAGGCGCTGTCAATGATAGATTGCCATTTTTTTAAAGATTAACTCTTTTTTTTGAAGACTGGTCAGTAAAGAATGAATATTTTTGAAGAAGCAATTGATGTTCTTAAATCCAAGGTGCAAGTGCGTAAGCTGTTCCAGGATATGCATGCTGAGGACTTGCAGCGAGTGATTAA
Organism: Endozoicomonadaceae bacterium; assembly: GCA_965224475.1. Lineage (GTDB taxonomy): Bacteria > Pseudomonadota > Gammaproteobacteria > Pseudomonadales > Endozoicomonadaceae > Endonucleibacter. The sequence goes on from CBDCZK010000021.1 coordinate 527,687, forward strand.
TAGAATTGAAAGCATTTACGAAGAAAAGCTGCTGGTTCAGATGGAAGAAGAAGAAGAGCTGGCTCGCAAGCGGGAGTCTGTTGAAGCTATTGTCAATCAGATGAAAGAACTGGGTGTTAAGCTGGATGATCTTGACGTGACTACTGGCAACGTTTCTACCCGTAAGCATAAGCCCCGTCAGCGCTTTGTATTTACTTATGAAACACAGGATGGTGATTCTGTAAACTGGGAAGGTGCTACTACCGGTCGTATTCCTGCAGAATTTGCTGACTACTTAAAGAGAACAGGCAAAGACCGCAAGGACTGTATTGTATCCGAATTAAGCTAATTCTGCTTTAGGGGGAGAGGCTAGCCTTTCCTCTTTTATTTTCTTGTTTTGTATCTTTCTTCCTTCTTTTTATATAAGTAATAATTTTATTCTGTTTTATAATTATTTGTCTTTTTAGTTTTTTATGTGACTTTTAAATCCAGGTTTTTCAATTTTTTGTTGCATTTTGCAAGCTGCCTTTCATTTTAAAATTCCTGCTGATGGTGAAATGATTTAAAAGGCGCTGGTAGAAATGATTCTTTGATAAATTAAATGGCCAATACCAATATGGCAGTTTAACCATCCTCCATAATAAATAATTCAACAATTTTATAGAGGATGGGTTGTTCTGGCTAGCTTTTCTTTATTCGTTTTCTGATCATCTCTGAAAGCTGTTGTTCTTCGACAAATCCGCCAATTATTTCATCAGGAAATACAATGGCAGGTGTTCCCCGAATCCCAAGTTCTGTTGCCAGTTTAATGTTGTTATCCAGCTGTTGGCTGATACTTGCCTGATCATTATGCTTCAGCTTCTCGGTATCAAGGCCTTCAGATTTGAAGGCAGCAGCAATGGACTGGCTGTCATGTCTTCCTGGTTTAGACATCAACTTGCGGTGAAGGGGCGGGTAGTTCTCTGCTTTGTGTCTATGCGCTGCAAGAGCCAGCATAGATGCTTCTCGAGAACTTTCTCCCAGAATAGGTAAGTCTTTATAGACAATACGTACTTCGGGGAATGTCTCCAGTATTTTTTCAAGGATTGGATCCTGGCGCTTACAAAAGCCACAGTTGAAGTCAGAGAAGTAGGCAATAGTCAGTTTGGGATTTTTGGATCCTTGGTAGGGATCTTTGTTGTTTTCAAATAAGGCTGTTGCGTTGGCTTTCAGGCTAGCTTCTGCTTCTGCCTGCTGCTTCTGGAACTCTTGTTTACGCAACTCATTAATTGCATCAACAATAATATCAGGCTGCTCAATCAGTGTTTGGCGTATAAGTTCTCGAATTTGCTCCTGCTGCTCTATGTCAAGCTTTGCTGCTTGAACCTGTAGCGTGAGGGGAAAGCATAACAGGCTGAATAAAAACAGGATTTTCTTCATATGTTCATCCATTAAGGTAATCAAGGTGATTATTGTTAGTTACTAGTTACATTATCATTAACTTGGAGGTTGGGAAGCATAAAGCTATGGGGGCTGCCGGTCTATGGTTGATGATAAAAGATTACTTTTCTCTACTGCATATAATATCAATTCCATAGCTCTGGTGATTTCACGAGAGTGGTTATGTTTGCTCTTTGTCTTTGGGATAATTGTAAAATAATGTTTTGAAAGGAGGATAGTTATCAGTATTAACCTGCTTTGAGGTTATTCATAGCACATTACGCAAAAAGGTATATGTTGCTAGTGCGTTGGTGGTATTCACTTATCTTGTGAGAGTGAGTTGTTTTTATTCTTTTCAACAGATTTACTGAGGAACTTTCTGAATTTCCTGTGGATAAGTTTATCTGATCCTGAGTTTTTCCGACTATTTGCTGCTGTTTAAAAAATAAACACTTGTGCGCGTGGCTAGTAATTATGTTCTTAATACTATCGGTATTTACACGTTTGATACTGTTTTGTTAATAGATTTAATAATAAGTACTTGATCTCTCGAAATCATATATTCTGACTCATTGCTCAGGCTCCTCTGCAGCGTTACTGCTCTGGTTACCTAGAATGGCTATGTGCCAATCACATCGCCTTGCAGGAAAATCTGAATCAACGGCCATAATATATCAGTCTGAGCGATCAAATACTTAGCAGGGTTTTTTTAGGTATCAGGGAGGGCAATCACCCGACTGACGGCAGTATAACAGTCGGGTAATGAGTCGCTTTACTGCTAATGGCGTGTGTCATTTGCTGGCATAATATTGGGATGGTTTAGCCACTCTTCCGGAGACTCATCAAATGTATCCACTGCTTCTGCTTCTGGAAGTTCATCCCGTGTGGCTAACACAGCCAGTTCCTTGGCAAATTTTTGTAGAATATCAATCACCTCCTCTCTATCTGGATTGAGGCTCTCATCGATTGCGATTCTAAACAGCGGTGGACCAACAGTATCCATATCATCGCTTTTTCGCATCAGTGTCATCTTCAGACCTGGGAAATCTTCATCGTTGACTTCTGCCAGCTTAAAGGTGACGGACTGTGCATCTCTGAGAATTGATAATAGTTTCAGGGCCTCAGCAGCGCTGATATCACCGGCATCTACACAACATTCAACATATTCTCTGGCAGATAAGCCGGATTCAATATAGCTGTCTACTAGGTCCTGCAGGCTCTTGTACTTGTTATGGCTCATAGGCCCCTCCTACCAATGCCTGATAAAATAGACCGCAAAAGTTCCCTTTGTGCGATCTGCTATTGAGAGCACATTTCCAGTGTACCTTATTATTCAGCAATGTATAGGGGTTGTTACTTATTGCGTAAAAGTCATGACTCTATCCGGACTTTTCATTTTATGATTTTTTCTGGCTGTCATAGAGTTGTCTGCGTTGGGCAGTAACGTTCCCGGCCATATGTATATCAGGTGTATTTCAGCTTTGCTAGCCGGATATCATGTGTTGAGTTGGCTATATCGATTATGCCGGGAAGACTTTTCCCGGCAGTTTTTCAATGATACTTTCCCCAGGCCGACTCAAGTTGTACCAATCAAAATGAATTTATATCGACTTAATCTTAATTTACTCCCCGGTTTGAAGGCATTGTTGGACACACAAAGTGTATCCAAAGCTGCCAAGCAGATGTGTGTTACCCAGTCTGCCATGAGCAGAACACTGGCTCAGCTTCGGGAGGCTCTGAATGACCCAATATTGGTTCGCCAGGGCAATAAAATATTTCTTTCTGACAAAGCGCTGTCATTAAAAGAAGATGTTAACAGGGTTGTAAATGATGCCTGTACGATATTCGAAAACCAGCAATTTGATCCTGCTACGACAGAAAAAGTTTTTTCCATAGCAGCAGGGCACTTTGCCCTTGAACATGTTATTCCGGATATTTTAAAAGAGCTTTGGCAAATAGCCCCAAAACTGAATTTTGAGTTGATCCAGATTAATTCATCCTATAATGCCAAGTTGCTTTCTGGGGAGGTTGACCTGGTAGTTGGCTATATTGGCAAGCCTGCATCTGGCCTTAACCATGAATACCTGGTTAAAGACAAATTATGTGCCGTGATTGATAGGGATCATCCATGTGCTAATAAAGAGCTGACATCATCAGTCCTGGGTGAGTATCCTTTAATCAGGGACAGCTCCTGGCTTGGAAACCCGTATCTGGTTCGCGACTATCTGGAAACCCTGGGTGTTGATATTCGAGTGGGTGTTAAAACCCCAAATGTGCCAATAGCCATGAGTGTTTTGAAGGATACGCAGAATATTTTAGTTAGTTCTTCTAGCGCCCAGCTTCTTGAAGTAGAAAGTAAGGGGATGATTTTTAAGGAACTGCCTGGTCAGGTACCAGAGATAGAGTATTACATGGCATGGCCTGAATACTGGGAACATAACCGGGCACACCGCTGGTTCAGAGAGTTTGTTTCAAAAAGAGTCCAGAAAGTGCTTGATGAAAAATTCTCTCGTGAACTTTGACTACTTGGCTGTGCGTTGCTGCCAGCAGTTCGATTGCAACTGCTGGTCAGTTTATTGCCAATTATTCTTGAAAGTAGTGGCTTTTAGATTGCTTCCTGGATAAGCCTCATGGACAGGTCAATGGCTTTGCAGTCTTTGGTTAATGTTCCTATAGATATATAGTCAACCCCCGTGGCGGCAATTTCAGGCAAGGTTTCCTTGGTGATACCACCAGAGGCCTCAAGCATGGCGGCGCTTTTAAGAGTTTTATTAAGTTTTACTGTTTCTATTAACAGGTCGATTGAAAAATTATCTAGCATGATAATATCTGCGCTATTTGCTTGGGCCTGCCTAAATTCTTCTATAGTTTCCACTTCAACTTCGATTGGTTTTCCAGGAGCAATCTCTCGAGCAGTTGCTATAGCCTCGCTGATACCTCCACAAGCTGTGATATGGTTTTCCTTAATTAGGAAGGCATCAAATAATCCCATGCGATGATTGTGGCAGCCGCCTTTTTTTACGGCATACTTTTGTGCCTGCCTTAAACCGGGGATGGTTTTGCGAGTATCAAGCAGTTTTACATGAAAGTCGTTTACAAGGCTTGCGTAGTGGTAACAACGAGTAGCTGTTCCTGATAGTGACTGAAGAAAGTTCATCGCACAACGCTCGCCAGTCAAAAGGCTTCGGGCATATCCTTCCAATTTTACCAGTTCCTGGTTAGGTTGGACTTTTTCTCCCTCATCAACCAACCAGGTTAATTTTACAGTTGGATCCAACTGTTGGAAGACTTCGTCAAACCAGGGGCGGCCGCAAATAATAGCTTCTTCCCGGCATATGATACGGGCAGTTGCTTTGTTATCCTCGGGAATTAAGGAGGCAGTGATGTCACCGCTGCCAACGTCTTCGCTCAGGGCCTGACAAACATTATTCTGAATCGTTCTTTGTAGATCAGTGGTCATTTTATTATGAGCCCTACCTTATTAATGGAATGTGGGCTTATTATAGAAAACTAAAGAAAAATAATTAGGTATCTGCCCCCTTTTATTGCGCTCACTGGTCGCAATAAATAACGTGAAGTGGAAGGGGCTATTTCCTGGAAACTTGATATGGATATCGGTTTTATCTCCCAGGTGTGTGAAAAACACTTTAATCGTTTTGCTGGAAGAACGCACCAGACTGCACTGTTTATTGTAATGCTGGGAATAATCAGTTACTCCTGGTCAGGTCTTCTTTATTACGCCTTCAGCCCTGCAGGATTTAATATTAAGCGGGTGCTGCTGTCAGCTTTTTTTCTGATACTGCTAGTTTTTTTTCTCAGTTCTGCAGTGTTTAGGGAGAGACTTACTGCCCGTCTTGCAACGATACCCAGAGGCACTATCTATTTATGGGTAAGTGTTATCGTTTGGGGATCGCTGTCGTCATTACAGTCTGCCTATCCTGAAAGGGGATTGCTGGAAGTCAGTTTATATATGTTGCTGCTATTTTCAGGGCTAGCAATTTCAGTCAGTGGTATCTCTGAAAAAGGGTTGTTATATGGGGTGGCTGTGATTGGTGGGGCTATTGGGCTTTATACCTTTGGCTACGGATTTCGCTATATCTTGCATCTGAAGTATGAGTCAGATACATGGATGTATTCGATTTACCAGTTTTCTCACCAGCGTACTCTTAATCATGCCCAAAGCTGGCTGATACCGCTTTTCGCCTTGCTCCCTCTCTGTTTATCGCCAGTATCTGTTGCCCTGCGAAAGCTATGCTGGTTTCCAGTAATAGCCATGTACTTTTTTATGCTGGTTTCAGGAGGACGGGGGCTGCCCCTGATGCTTTTCTGCTCTTTACTGCTGACATTTATATTGTTTAGAAATGAAAGCCGTCAGCTGGTTGTTGTTAACTGTAAGGCTTTTCTGGCAGGAGCCACTCTCTATCTGATTCTAATCCAGTTGATTCCCTGGCTTTGGGGTAAAGGCATAGAAGAGGGTAACTTGCTTAGCCGCCTTGGGGCCCTTGATTCCGGGCGTTTTGAACTTTGGCAGGCTGCATGGGAAATGATAAAGGCAACCCCCTGGTTTGGTGTAGGGCCACAGCACTATATTATTTTGATGGGGCATGGGCCTGGTTCCCCTCACAATATTTTACTGCAGTGGGCTTGTGAATGGGGCTTACCTGCGGCTGCTGGCATGGCGATGCTCTTGGTGTGGGCTCTAGTGAGTTACCAGAAAAAATTAAAAGCTAGACTGGTAGCTGGAGTGGTCTCTACCTTTCAGGGAAAGATCCAGGTAGCTGTTTTTACAGCGATGATAACGTCTGGAAGCTATGCTCTGATTAGTGGTGTATTTATTACACCAATGAGCCAAATGTTGATGGTTTTGGTCTATGGTGTAGCGCTTAACTTTTATTGGCAGTCTACTAAAGCTAAAGGAACGCTTCGGCCTATTGAACGGATTATGCTGGGGATTCTAGCTGGGTCTCTGGCGATGGTTTATTTGGTGATTGTATATAGCGATTTTATTATGGGCTGTTATCCCATCTATATTCCCATGGAAGGTACAGCCCCGCGCTTTTGGCTTAACGGGGGATTTCATTTAAGGTAAAAATGCCGGGCTTATGGATGGAGTCAGGCTAAGTCATTATTGCTTTCGGAAAAACAATAAAGCCCCCAGTAGCATCAAGCAGAATCCAATAACAAGCCAGGAGCCTGTGATCATAAACGGCGTATTACCGGTCATTACTTTTGCGGTGCCAGTGAGAATGCCTTTCTGGAATCTAGGAATCGTTTTTACTACCTGCCCATGACTATCAATGAGAGCTGTAATGCCGTCATTTGTGCCTCTGATCAGGTAGCGGCCGGTTTCCAATGCCCGCATCCTGGCCATTTGAAAGTGCTGTTCTGGGCCAATGGATTTCCCAAACCAGGTATCGTTGCTAATAGTAATTAATAGGCCTGTGCCTCTAGCCATAACCGCAGCAAAGTCCGGGTATACCACTTCATAACAGATATAGGGGGCAATAACCGTTTCACCCGCTGTTAATAAGGGTTGGTCGGCATTGCCTGAAGAAAAGCTGGACATGGGTAGGTCGAAGAAGGCAATCAAACCCCTTATCAGGCTTTCAAAGGGGACATACTCTCCAAAAGGTACCAACTTCTGTTTGTAATAGTGGCCATTACCCTGCCCTATAGAGATTATGCCGTTATAGTATTTTGTCTCTCCAGAAGACTGATCATCGATGGGAATGCCGGTGATAAGGGTTGCCCCTTGTGTTTTAGCCTCCCGTTCCAACTGCTGAAGGAAGCCTTTGGCGCGGCCATAAAATAAGGGGATAGCATTCTCAGGCCAGATAATAAGGTCTTGCTGCCATTCATGGCTGGTTAGGTTGATATAGGTTGATAATGTGTTCTGAATGTAGGAAGGATCCCATTTAAGACTTTGTGGAATATTACCTTGTATGGCGCTGAATTCGACTTTTCCTGACGGTGATGTCCACTGAATTGTTTTCAAAGGCCAGGAGGCTGCCCAGATAGCCAAGGCAATAACTACCGGTATGCTGGCTATCAACCGGTTATTATTTTGGGATGGCAACAGGGCTGCAATGGAGCAGCTGGTAGCAATCAGTAGCAAGCTGAGTCCATAGGTTCCGGTAATAGGGGCCCAGCTTGCTGCGGGCGTATCCAGAAGAGAGTAACCGGTTAATAGCCATGGAAAACCCGTTAATAACCAGCTTCTGGTCCATTCAAATAGGACCCACAGGGTTGAAAATATCAGACCTTGCTGCCAGGGAGTGCTTACTTTTCTCTTTTCTATAAGTTTGGCGTATAGCCAAAAGCAGGGAACAATAAACAATAACGACATACTGACAGCGAACAGGGCTGTCAGTAGTCCTGCAAGGGATATGGGAGCTGAGCCAAACTGGTGAATACTGACGTATATCCAGGAGGTACCGGTACCAAACATACCTGTACCAAATAAAAAGCCATTGATAAGGGCTTTTTTGGGAGTTGCATTGCGGTTGGCAAGAAAGACGGCAGCCATGGCCAGCATCAGTACAGGCCAATAGTTAAATGGGCTAAAACCGAGGGGAACCAACGCACCTGATAATAGAGCTATCAGATGCTGTATTCGCTGTTTGTGTTTTTCTAACATCAGGAAGGACTGACCCGTAACAACCTTATACGACGACCGTCAGAGTTTAATACGTCAAAGCGAAAGCCTTCCACTTCAACGGACTCATTGCGTTTGGGCATGTGACCAAACTCTTGCATGATGATGCCACCAATGGTGTCAAATTCATCATCACTGAATCGGGTCTTGAAATGGTCGTTGAAGTCTTCAATAGGTGTCAGGGCTTTTACAATAAAGGTCTTTTCAACTTCATTGACAGGCTTGATAAAATTATCTTCTTCGATGTCGTGCTCATCTTCTATATCACCGACAATCTGCTCCAGAACGTCTTCAATGGTGACTAGCCCAGCCACACCGCCAAATTCATCGATGACAATCGCCATATGATTGCGGTTGGTGCGGAACTCTCTCAGCAACACATTAAGGCGCTTGCTTTCGGGAATAAATGTGGCAGGCCTGAGATGATCCTTGATATTAAATTTGTTGCTTTGCAGAAGCATCGGCAACAGATCTTTTGCCAGCAGTACACCAATTACCTCATCTTTGGTATCACCGATGACGGGGAAGCGGGAATGGGCTGACTCAATAATTCGTGGTAGAAACTCCCTGGGTTCTTGCCCCTCTTCAACGCATACCATCTGAGAGCGGGGAATCATTACTTCACGGACTTGCATATCTGCAACTTGAACAGCACCCTCGATAATACTGAGTGCTTCCTGGTCCAGCATTCCCTTGCTTCCGGCATCCCGGAGCAGCATCAGGATATCATTTCGGTTACGTGGATCCTGGCTGAACAGCCGTGATAGTTTTTCAAACCAGGTTAATGTTGGCTGGTCGTCCATCGAATTGTCGTCGTTCATTACCCTCTAGGTTCTCCCGGGTTTACTGCGATTGGTCTAACTCGAATCAAAATGGTTAATAAAACCTTGCGAATTCCTCTGTGCCTGATTTTATTAACCATGGATGATGGCTGGTAAAGTCAGTCATCATCCCTGTATGGATCTGGGAAACCAAGTGTTGCCATGATCTGGGTTTCCAGCGATTCCATAATGTCTGCCTGCTGGTCTTCAATATGGTCATAACCCAGCAGGTGCAATGTGCCATGCACAACCATATGAGCCCAGTGGGCCTTGAGTCCCTTGCCCTGTTGTTCTGATTCGCGCTCAACAACAGGTGCACAAATAACCAGATCACCCAGCAAGGGAAGTTCTAATTCAGGGGGCAAATCAGAGGGAAACGACAGAACATTGGTTGGCCCTGTTTTGTTTCGCCAGTGCTCATTTAAATCGGCACCTTCCTCTGTATCAACAATGCGGACACTGATCTCTGCTTCATCCCGGCGTTCACCTACAGCTGCCGTTGCCCATTGTTGAATTTCGGCTAAAGCGGGTAACTGTTTACTGATGCTGGCAATTTGTAGATCGATATAAACCTGAGCACTCATTTTTGCTCCAGGGATCGGTCATGTCGATCATAGGCCTGGACGATCCGTTGCACTAATGGGTGACGAACAACGTCTTTGGCTGTGAACCAGGTGAAGCCGATACCATTCACATCTTTTAGCACCTCAATGCTATGTGAAAGACCTGAGCGAGTGCCCCTGGGCAGATCCACCTGGGTGATGTCTCCGGTAATAACAGCCGTAGAGCCAAAGCCAATACGGGTGAGGAACATTTTCATCTGTTCCTGGGTTGTGTTCTGGGACTCATCAAGAATGATAAAGGAGTTATTGAGTGTTCGGCCTCGCATATAAGCAAGGGGAGCGACTTCAATAACATTTTTGTCGATCAGCTTTTCAACCCGCTCGAAGCCCAGCATTTCATAAAGGGCATCATAAAGGGGTCTGAGATAAGGGTCTATTTTCTGCGATAAGTCACCAGGCAGGAAACCTAATTTTTCTCCTGCCTCAACGGCTGGTCGAACCAATAGTATGCGTCTTACCCGCTCTTCCAACAGAGCCTGAACTGCGCAGGCGACCGCGAGGTAGGTTTTGCCAGTGCCGGCAGGCCCAATACCAAAATTAATGTCATGCTGAAGTATGGACTTAACGTACAGCTGCTGGTTTTGCCCTCTTGGCGTAATAGTACCTTTATGAGTACGAAGTGAAATGGGTTTCTCGTGATCTTCAATCTGGTCTCGAACCCACTCAATAGCCGATTCCTGGAGGAACAGATGGACGGTGTCTGGAGTTAATTCTTCTTCTTTCCCGGTTTCCCGGTAGAGGTGGGTAAGGATTTCTCGTGTGGCGTGAGTTCTGCTTTGATCGCCTGATACTGTGAAGGCATTACCACGGTTACGGATATTCACTCCGAGCCGCTCTTCAATCTGCTTCAGGTGTTGGTTGAACTGACCACATAATTCTGCAAAACGCCGTGTGTCTTCCGGCTCGAGGGTAAATCGACAGATATCCTCATTAACACTCTGTTGTGAGTTCAAATTGCTTTATCAGCCTTTACTGCAAATAGTGTATTTAAGCATATACCGCTAGGAGCTTCATGCAAAGCTCTCTGCTAGGTTAATGATACAACAGCCATACAGATAGGCCACTGCCTATTTTGTTCGATTTTGCTTCTGTCCCCAGCATATCATCTGGTTGAGAATACTTCCTGACTATGTTTGAAGTGCAAAAAACCCGGCAATTTGCCGGGCTTTCTGGGTATACGCTGGTTGTTATAGCAGTCTATCAGGCAACCTGTTCCAGCTCTGAACTCAATAATTGGCCACGGAGAGAGTGAGGCAGAGCTTCAGTAATCTCAACATCAGCAAAATGACTGATCAGGCGTGGGTCGTCACATTGGAAGTTCACAACCCGATTACACTCGGTTCGCCCAGTGAGCTGGCCAGGATCTTTCCTTGAGTAACCAGTAACGAGAATGCGCTGGGTGGTTCCTACCAAGCGTCTGCTGATTTGCATAACATGCTGATTAATGCGGTCTTGAAGGATTTTCAATCGCTGCTTTTTGACTTCCATTGGTACGTCATCAGGCATATCGGATGCAGGTGTACCCGGTCGCTTGCTGTATATAAAGCTAAAAGAAGCATCAAAACCGATATCTGCAATCAGATTCATGGTGTCTTCAAAGTCCTTATCGCTTTCACCAGGGAAGCCAACGATAAAGTCAGATGACATGCTTAGTTCAGGGCGAATTTTACGCAGTTTGCGAATCTTGGACTTGTATTCCAGCGTGGTGTGATCACGCTTCATCATCGCAAGAATTCGGTCAGAGCCGCTTTGTACAGGTAGGTGCAGGTGGCTAACCAATTCCGGTACATCAGCGTAGACATTGATCAGGCTCTCTGAAAATTCCATTGGGTGAGATGTGGTAAAGCGGATACGGTCGATACCATCAATGGCGGCCACAATGGTAATGAGTTCAGCAAGGTCACACAAAGAGCCATCGTGCTTTTCACCACGATAGGCGTTCACGTTCTGACCGAGTAAGTTGATCTCTCTCACCCCTTTTTCAGCAAGACCCAGACATTCTGCCAAGACATCATCCATTGGGCGGCTGACTTCTTCGCCACGGGTATAGGGTACGATGCAGTATGTACAATATTTACTGCAGCCTTCCATTATTGATACAAAGGCGGTTGGGCCATCGACACTTGGTTCTGGTAACCGGTCAAACTTTTCAATTTCCGGGAAGGTTACATCAACAACGGGAACATGATTGGCTTTCGAAGCATCAATCATTTCTGGTAGACGGTGCAGTGTTTGAGGGCCAAAAACCACATCAACATGAGGGGCTCTCTTCCTGATAGCATCACCTTCCTGGCTGGCCACACAGCCACCTACACCGATAACCAGATCCGGTTTATTTTCTTTCAGGCGCTTCCATCGCCCCAACTGATGAAACAGTTTTTCCTGGGCTTTCTCTCGTACAGAGCAGGTATTAACCAGCAGGACATCTGCTTCTTCAGGGTTGTCGGTCAGCTCCAGGGTGTGTGTTTCGCCGAGCAGATCCGCCATACGGGCAGAATCATACTCGTTCATCTGGCAACCGTGAGTTTTGATAAAGAGTTTTTTAGTCATTTCAGATGGCAAAGTAACAACCCATCATTCAGGAAAATTATACAGGGGAGGGGATTATAGCCATGCCCTGTCAGAGAGGATAGTCGGATAATGGGTTTTTGCTATAACCAATTTTATCTGATTAATTCCAGAATATGGTATTGATACATACTGGATTTGGGAGACAACGCACCCCTGTTAGACTGGGTTTGTGGTATTCTCTTGCGCCAATTATTGGTACTCCGTTTAGACAGGTAACCAGAGTCAATGTCGACTAAACAAGTTTTTCGTGTGATTTTCCAGAATCAGGGTGAAACATTTGAGGTTTATGCCCGCCAGATTTTTCAGAGTGAGCTCTGGGGATTCATCGAAGTTGAAGAGTTTGTCTTCGGTGAGCGAAGCCAGCTGCTGGTAGACCCATCTGAAGAAAAATTGAAAAGTGCATTTGATGGCGTCAAGCGCAGCTATATTCCCTTGAATAGCATTGTGCGTATTGACGAAGTAGAAAAAGAAGGTACTGCAAAGGTTGTCGAATCCAAGGGAGATAACGTAAAGCCGTTTCCAATACCGCCAGCACCCCATGGTAGCTAGTTCCTTTTTCGCTCAGAGGGCTCTTGATGAAATGTGATTAACCTTGTTGTTTCTCAACATTGTTGATTGTGTTTCCAGATATGGAGCGATTCCGGGGCATTGATTCAGAAGGGTAAGATCCATTCTTCCTTTGAATGCCCCTGTTAATTTATCTATTAATATTTTTAATGTTCTGGCTGAGGGTAGCTGTTTCGAAGGGCGAGATACATCCCGCTACTCAGTAAAAGATTACCCAGACCAATAAAATACCGAAACAAATCCAATCTGAGATAACCAAGCAGTGTGCCTTGGTTGCCTATAATCAGCCCGCCAACAAAATAGCTTGCTATAGCCGTCAGAATCATCAGCTTTGGCCCATAATCCAGTTGGGATTTTAGGGTGAAATAAAGTGTTGCGGAAATGGCCAAAGCTAATTGTAGGTCTCTGTAAAAGGGCTCCAGTCCATACCAGCGTGATACTTCGTAAAGCAGGCAAATAACAATAATGACCCGCCCCCAGGCCGCCTTGCTCCATGCTCGTGCCGAAAGCCCAAGACATAAGGCAATACTCACCAAGGGGGGGGACATATAAGTGGCTATATTTGTTAGCATCTCATGAGGCCCTGCCCATACGGCAGACGAGATGCCATAGCGAAGACAGCCTGTAGAGGCTGCCAGTGCCATTAGCAAGAAACCCAACAGTGCCATAATACTGGACAGGCGATGAACCTGAGCCATCGCTTTTTGCTGGGCCATTAAAAAAACAGAGAAAATGCTGGCAAAAGCCAGCATTGCATCAGATACTGCCAGAGAACTCATCATCTACTAATTTCAGATATGGAGGCGAAAGCCCTTTCTGCTGCGTTAATGGTAGACTCTATCTCGTTGTCACTATGGGCGTTTGAGATAAAGCCTGCTTCGAATGCTGATGGGGCAAGATAAATGCCTTCATTTAACATGGCATGGAAAAACTGTCCGTAGCGTTCAGTGTTACATTTCATAACCTGGTCAAAACGTTCAACCTGCTCTTGCTCCGTAAAAAACAGTCCAAACATTCCACCTACCTGGACTGTTCTAAATGGAATGCCTGCTTTATCAGCTTTTTCTTGAAGGCCGGTTAATAAATTTTCTGCTTTTTTTGAAAGCTCATCGTGAAAACCTGGTACCAGGATATTCTTTAATGTTGCGACACCCGCTGCCATGGCAAGAGGATTGCCAGAAAGGGTGCCTGCCTGATATACCGGACCTAAAGGCGCCAGATGCTCCATAATTTCTTTTTTGCCACCAAAAGCACCTACTGGTAGACCTCCACCAATAATTTTTCCCAGGGTTGTCAAATCAGGCTTTACATTGTAATAAGCTTGGGCTCCCCCTAAAGCGACTCTAAATCCGGTCATCACTTCATCGAAAATCAGGACAGTACCGTATTCATCACAGATACGACGCAGGCCTTCCAGAAAACCAGGCTTTGGTGGAATGCAATTCATATTGCCTGCGACGGGCTCGACAATAATACAGGCTATTTCAGAGCCGATATCCCTAAACGCGGTTTCAACGCTATCGAGGTCATTATAAGTCAGCGTTATTGTATTTTCTGCAACGGATTCCGGTACACCAGGTGAGCTTGGAACACCCAGAGTCAGGGCACCTGAACCGGCTTTTACCAGCAAAGAGTCTGAATGGCCATGATAGCAGCCTTCAAATTTTACTATTTTGTCCCGTCCGGTATAACCACGGGCTAACCGAATGGCACTCATGGTTGCCTCAGTCCCGGAGTTAACCATCCTGAGTAATTCCATGGATGGTACGATCTCTCTGACTAAATTAGCCAGATGGGTTTCCAGTTCGGTAGGTGCACCAAAACTGAGTCCATTCAGGGCCTGAGCGCGAACAGCATCAACAACATCAGGGTGGTTATGGCCCAGAATCATGGGCCCCCAAGAGCCCACATAGTCAATGAGTTTCCGGTCGTCGGCGTCGGTTAGCCAAGCGCCCTTGGCACTTTTGAAGAAAACAGGTTTGCCACCAACCCCCGTGAACGCTCGAACGGGGGAGTTAACACCGCCGGGAATAATTTTTTGTGCTTCTGCAAATAATTCGACGGAACGGGACATACTGATTCCTCATTTTGAACACAGTGGCTCAGGAAACGGGCGAGAGCTTTTTGCTGTTTGCCTGTGATCTTTCCATTGCCTCAGGACTTCCTGTGAATAACCGGGTGAATTCACGGGCTCGATACTGGATATCAGGTGCTGAAAAGAGATTGTTGATCACCGCAACCATATCAGCACCTGCCGCTATAATATCCGGAGCATTATCCACAGTAATACCGCCGATGGCTACAATCGGCTGGTCAAATTGTGCTCTGGCTTCTGCCAGTAATGACATATCTGCAGGTTTTGCATCTGGTTTGGTCAGAGAGGGAAAGAAACGCCCGAATGCCAGGTAATTTGCACCCTGTTCAAGCGCTGCTTTAGCCTGGGCTATAGAGTTTTCAGCGCTTATGCCTATGATTGCGTAGTCACCCAGGCGTTTTCTGGCATTTTCAATTAAGTCATCTTGCTGACCCAGGTGGACGCCATCTGCTTCCACTTCTGCGGTGAGCTCAATGTCGTCATTAATAATCAGCAGTGCTTGGTGGCGATGGCAAAGGGCTTTTAGTGCACCGGCCTGGCGAACGCGTTTGGCCATGTCATGGCTTTTGTCCCGGTATTGAAGCACTTTCATGCCACCAATCAGAGCCAGCTCAACTGTTTCCATCAGGGTTTTGTCATCAGGCTGAAGCTGGCAGTCAGTGATGCCATAAAGACCTTTTAACCTGTGCATATATGTTTATCCCTGTCCGACCTAAGTAAATGTCGGTGGATTATAACAGTTTGGTGCGGATAATGATGACTTTACGAGCAAAGCTCTGCACTGGTCAGTCTACCAGGAGGAAAGTACCTCCAGGTATGACGACTTAACTGGAAAATTGGACCGATGGGGAAGCTACATGAGACTTTGAGTCTTCTGCTGAAGGGCTTATTTCCCCCTCTGTTTTTGCAACAATGGTACTGACGGCAGTATCACCAACCACATTGGTAACGGTACAGGCAGCATCCAGAATCCGGTCGGTGGCGATAATAATGCCCAAGGCTTCCACTGGCAGACCCAGGGTATGTAGCAGAACTCCTGTGGTTACCACCGCGCCTCCGGGGATACCACCTGTAGCAATGGCTAGCAGGAATGCAGTGAATCCCAGTGTCATCATTTCTGCCATATTCAGGTCAATGCCATAGGCATTGGCAATAAATATTGTCGCCACCACCATGTAGATAGCGGCCCCAGACATATTCATGGTGGCACCCAGCGGAACAGAAAAACCGGCTACTTTTTCTGAAACGCCCAACTTTTCGGTCAGGGTTTTAAAAGTCACGGGTATAGTGGCATTGGAGCTGGCAGTAGACAGGGAAAACATCATTTGTTCGCGGGTTTTGCGAATAAATGCCAGAGGGCTGATTCCGGTGGTTATGTCAATCACTGCCGGGTAAAACACGAATAACCAGAATACCATTACTGCCAGTGCAGTCAGAACATAGCCAAGGACACTGGCAATACTGCCACTATCAAGGGTGGCACCCAGCTTTGCAGTCAGGAAAAACACACCCCAGGGAGCTAGGCTCATGACCATGGTGACCAGTTTCATCATAACGCTATTGGCCAGGCCAAAACCCTTGCTGACACTGTGAGTTTCGTGGTTTTCCAGTTTTTTGATAGCGATCCCGGTAATAATGGCCATAAACAGGATCTGTAGAATATTACCTTCAGCAAAAGCCTGGAAAGGATTAGTGGGCACGATACCAATCAGCATATCTAACAGAGAAGGTAGGTGAGTGCGGCTTAGAGTCAGGCTTTCATCAGCTAGCCCCAGATTGGCTCCCAGTCCCGGTTGGACGATGGCAGCAAGTCCAATAGCGGCAGTAATGGCAATCACAGTATTGACAAGATACAGGCTAAACGTTTTAAAGCCCAACCGGCCAAACTGTCCGATATCTTCCAGGCTACAGACAGCATTCACGATAGAGATAAAAATAAGGGGGACGACCAGTAGTTTGATCATGCCGACAAAGATACTGCCACCGGCATGGAATAATCCGTTGACTAGATAAGATTGAAAGAAACCTTCAGGGCTGGCAAATGCCTGGATACAGCCTCCAATCAGAAGGCCGGCGACGAGAGCGGCCAGAATACGGGTCGCAAGATTTTTGCTCATAATCCTGAGTTCTCCTTGCTGAAAATACTCAGCAGACAGCTTTTCCATTTTTATCGCGGAGAGACTCTAAATGAATGACGCTTTCAAAGCAACTTTCTGAATATATGTTCTTTTCGAAATAAATTTCTAAAAAATTATTATTTTGCAAGATTATTTGTTGTTGCGGGGGCGATTCGGTGTTTTGGCGTACAGTCTCTATACTGCGGGACAAAGTGTTACTTTACTCTTTTAGATAGTGTTGGTTGCTATCAGCTAAAAAAATCTGGATACCC
This sequence comes from Endozoicomonadaceae bacterium, assembly GCA_965224475.1. Classification (GTDB taxonomy): domain Bacteria; phylum Pseudomonadota; class Gammaproteobacteria; order Pseudomonadales; family Endozoicomonadaceae; genus Endonucleibacter. The sequence goes on from CBDCZK010000021.1 coordinate 544,806, forward strand.
AATAAATCCCGCTAAAAAATATCGGCCAGAAATAGCTATTAAGTGTAAGTTGACGGTTCTTTAGAGACTTTAAATTGTGTTCTTTTTCATCATCCGGTTTGCAAGGAATAACCTTGTCCTGGGTCAATTCAGCCGCTGCCGATAGTCGCTAGCCTTGCAGTGAAATTTAAAAAAATCCGTTGAGATCATCACATAACAACAGTTCGAAAATCCTGTTGATGTCTTTGTTTATATCAATTGCAGGGGATGATTCTATGAGTGAAAAAAAACACATGGGCTTTGATACCAAAGCCATCCATACCGGTTATAAGCCCCAAGACCATCAAATGGCATTAAACCCGCCGGTTTATATGACGTCGACCTATGCCTTTAATGATGTCCAACATGGTGCTGATCTTTTTGCTGGTGCCCAGAAAGGCCATTTCTATAGCCGAATTTCCAATCCGACGGTCAGTGTTCTTGAGTCTCGTCTTGCAGCTCTGGAAGGGGCAGAAGATGCTATTGCCACTGCATCAGGGATGGGCGCTATTTCTGCATTATGCTGGACCCTGTTAAAAGCAGGGGATGAAATAGTTGCTGATAAAACGCTTTACGGTTGTACCTTTGCTTATTTCCAGCATGGCCTGAGCCGTTTTGGTGTCAATATTAAATGGGTTGATATGGCAAATATCCGGGAAGCCAGAGAGGCTATTTCTGCCAAAACCCGGATGGTTTATTTTGAAACACCGTCTAACCCGAACCTTGGGCTGGTGGATATTAAGGCCGTCAGTGCCCTCGCTCACCAGTACGAAAATTGTCGTGTGGTTGTTGATAACACCTTTGCAACACCGGTATTACAAAATCCTCTATTCATGGGGGCAGATTTTGTTGTGCACTCTATTACCAAATACCTGGGTGGTCATGGTGATTTGATTGCTGGCTGTGTGGCCGGTCGAGCTGATGAAATCAGTGAAGTGCGCTTGGTAGGCGTGAAAGATATGACTGGCGCCTCCCTGACGCCATTACATGCTCATCTGATCATGAGGGGGCTGAAAACTCTGTCTATGCGTGTGGAGCGTCACTGTGATAATGCTGAAGTTATTGCTGATTATCTATCTAAGCATCCTAAGATAGAAACAGTTTATTATCCAGGGCTAAAATCCCATCCTCAATATGAACTTGCTTGTCAGCAAATGAAGCGGGGTGGTGGGATGATCTGCTTTGAGTTAAAAGGCGGATTGGATCATGGTATCCGATTGATGAATCATCTTGATTTGATTACTTTGGCGGTGAGTCTGGGGGATGCTGAATCACTTATCGAGCACCCTGCATCTATGACGCATTCAGCTTACTCCTCTGAAGAACGTCGGGCTTTTGGTATTAGTGATGGATTAGTCCGATTATCAGCAGGACTTGAAGACAGCCAGGATATTCTGGCTGATCTGGATCAGGCGTTAGCTCAGCTTTAGAAGCCACAGTGAGAAGGAGTCGCTCTCCTTCTCTAAAATTCTCTTAAAGAGTTATTAAATTGCTTCAAGTGCTTCTGATAGCTTGTTAATAGCGACAGCCGTTAACCCTTCTATAGGTTTTCGGGGCTTATTGGCCGCGGGAACAATGGCTTTTTTAAAGCCATGTTTTGCCGCTTCAATAAGCCGCTCCTGACCATTGGCTACCGGACGGATTTCTCCAGCAAGGCCTACCTCACCAAAAGCAACCAGATCCTGGGGAAGTGGTGTATCTCTCAGACTGGAGATAACCGCCAGTAATCCGGCAAGGTCTGCACTGGTTTCTGTAACTTTGACACCGCCTACCACATTAAGGAATACATCCTGGTCACTGGTAAAAATACCACCATGACGAGTAAGGATAGCCAGTAGCATGGCCAGTCGGTTTTGATCCAGTCCTACAGTTACACGGCGTGGATTGCCTAACTGGGATTCAACCACCAGTGCCTGGATTTCTACCAGCAAAGGACGGGTGCCTTCCCAAAGCACACTGATAATACTGCCTGAAGTGGGCTCTGGCGTTCTGGAAAGAAAAATAGCCGAGGGGTTTTTGACTTCTTTCAGGCCTTTTTCCGTCATAGCAAAAATGCCCAGCTCATTAACCTGCCCAAAGCGGTTTTTAGTCGCCCGCATAATTCTAAAACGGGAATCATCAGTATTGCCCAGCATTAACTGGGTATCGATGATATGGGAGAGGGTCATTGGGCCTGCCAGTGAATTATCCTTGGTCACATGCCCGACAATCAGTAAAACAGTTCCTGTCTGTTTGGCAAAACGGGTAAGAAAGGCAGCTGACTCTCGTACCTGAGCAACTCCACCTGGGGCCGAATCAACGCCATTCATATACATCACCTGAATGGAGTCGATAACAATAATGCCCGGTTTTTCCTGCTCAGCAATAGCAACAATATTTTCAGAAGAGGTTTCTGCCAGCATTTTTAACCGGTCAGTGGGCAGTCCAAGCCGACTGGCCCGTGCCGCAATTTGCTGCATGGATTCCTCGCCAGATACATAAAGGGCGGTCATATCCTTAGCAACATGACAAAGTATCTGCAACAAGATAGTACTCTTACCCGCACCAGGGTGGCCGCCAATCAGGATGGCACTGCCTTTAACAAATCCACCGCCCAGCACCCGGTCAAACTCAGTCATACCGCTGGAAAATCGGGGGGCTTCTTCGATATCAACATCGCTTAGCAGCTTAATATTAGAGAGTGTGCCAGCAAACCTTTTTTTGATTTTGCGGCTTTATTTCCAGCAGCTATTGAGGGTGAGGATGCGGGACCAAGGTTAACCTCTTTAAAGGTATTCCAGGCTTTACAATCGGGGCACTGTCCTTGCCATTTAGCAGATTCACTACCACACTCTGTGCAAACGTATGCTTTTTTTGATTTTGCCATATTGGGGTAAGATAAATGCTTATATTAGCTCTATTAAGACAATTATTTCTACTCAAGAGCTGATGCTAATAAATTAGTTATTCTTGATCTGTAGTAATAATTGGAGGAAGAGCTTGATATGGAGTTAAACTTGGTGGTTGAAATTTTGTATTTGAAGGATAGATTGCCAAGCCCGCACTAGGAATACCTCTATCTTTTAATAAGCTATCTCTCCACATTGTTTCTAAACTAACCCTCTCTTCCAGACCATGCCCATTTTGAGAAAAAAACTGAGCATCACAATCGGATAGCTCATCAAGTTGTTTAAAGGCGCTGGCAATCCAATATTCAAGGTCTGTTGGTTGTGTACTTTCTGCACAGAAATATTGGGATATTTCTATTGCTTCTTTTATTTCTTCTAAAGTCCACACAATCTCGGGTACCTTTTGCGGTTCTGAATATCCCTTTGCTTCAGCATAAGAAACCATCAGTTGCATGCATTTCCTCATCATGGTTGCATGTTTGTCAATTAATTGGGTGTCGGAAAGTAAGGAGTGAGTTTTTATATGTGGAGGAGCTGTTTTTAATGTTTCTTCCCATCGTTTTGTTACACGTGCTTGATACCACAAAGCACGATATAGATTAAAGTGGTAGGGGGGGGAAAAGCCAATACTATCTTCAAATAATTGAGGTTGTTGAGTAAGTAAATGGTTAATGGTGTTGTCAGTTATATTAGTAATATCTCTGAATGTCCTATTTAACCTGGTTGCGGAGGTTGTAGATATACTTTTTTTTCTACTTGTTTTTTTCAAAGCAGCATTTCTCATTGATCTGGACGCTTCTAGTAAATATATTATATTTTCCTTGAATTGACTTGTTAATATTATTTGGTTTGTAGGGGTGATTTTTTTAATTTCTTTATCAGCCTCATCAAGAAATTGGTTTATGCTAGCCGAAATAGTTGGAATGTAAATGTTAATAAAAATTGTAATAAAAAAAATTGTTGAAGATTTTATGGTGATTTTCATAATTGATACTCCTGATTCATAGCTATTAGCTGTCAGGTCCCGGACGATTGATTGGTTTAACCCTAAAAAGCTCAGGTGAAGCTTTATAATAACTTTTAAGCTTTTCAATGGGGGCGATATGCCCAAGTGCTTTTTGGGGAATACAGTGATTGTAAGTATGTTGATAGCTATACAGTGTAGCCTCCAGATCTTCCCTGCAATCGAAAGCGGTAGCCTTTAGAATGGCTGCAATCCGGCCATTAAACCTTTCAACCATGCCATTGGTTTGGGGCTTACCCGCTTTAATCAGTCGGTGTTGAATAGCGTTGCCAGCGCATTCCCGATCAAATTCATGATTGCCAGTGGGCTTGCGCTTTCCTCCATTACAATAACGATCAGTGAACTCTTTTCCGTTATCAGTGAGAACCGTTTTAATATGGAAGGGAGCGGCCTTAATCACTGACTGTAGAAATTTACGCGCCGTTTTCGCCATTTTATCGGGTAAAACTTCCAGGTGAACCCAGCGTGTTGCTCGATCGATAGCCACGTAGAGGTACCGACGCTTAGATTCGTCAGGCATTTGAGGCAAGTACTTTATGTCGACGTGAATATAGCCTGGATTGTAATCTTTAAACCGTTTTGGAGATGGGGTTGGTTCAGTCTCTGGATAAAGGCTCTTTAAGTTATTGACACCATAACGGCGTAAACGATCAAGCCCAGACCGAGAGACCTTTGGGTTAATAAACTCTCGTGTAATAGCCAAGAGATCATCGAGTGGTAATAACAGAGTTCTCCGTACTTCGACGACGAGTATCTCTTCTGTTTTACTGAGAGTCGTTGCCAGATTGTGCACCGTATGCGACCGGTCAACAACAGTGTCTCGATTCTTCCAGCGCCGGACGGTGCTTTCAGCCACATCAAACCTTTTAGCTAAAGACGATACAGGAAGTTCAGACTCCTGTATTAACTGTCGTGTTCTTGGTGTTGTAGTGGCATTGGCATGAAGTTTAATTTCCATTACATGTAGCCCCTAACATCTGGATTAAGCTTGATACCCACTTTCGAGAATAGAGGAATTTTGAAACTGAGCAACCAAGCCAATCATCAGGGACTAAACAATTAGCTCTAATAAAGCATTAACTTGTGATAGCGTTTTGAGCAAAATATAAATCGCTTATAAACTCTCTGTAGTACCCAATTCATCAATACTGATTATATAGTCTACATTTGACTTTTTCATAATGACTGTCTGTGAACATTACTTACCAAGAGATTCCAATAGGCAACATTTTTCTGGCATAGGTCAATAAACTGTAAAGTGCAAACAAGTAAACTCCGATACCAGCATGGGAGAAACCCTCTTGTACCTGCTTGCCCAAAGCTGTAGAACGTATGTTTTTTAGCCAGACATTGTTTGCCATGAAAACGATCTTCTGCCAGATGATGGTGAAGATGAGGATTTTCTGGCCAGGTTTTGGCTTTGTACTCAGGTACTTTTCGACCATGGCTACTTTTTTGCCGTGGAATAGTCAGCTGGAAAGAGACACTATAATATGAAGCTTGTAGTTCGCTTGATCGCCGGGATTCTGGCGGGTCTATTGATAGGTCTATATGCACCGGAGTTTATCAGTAGACTGTTTATCACATTTAAAGCCATATTTGGTCAGTTTATTTCATTCACGATTCCGCTGATTATTCTGTTTTTTATCACGAGTGGTATTGCCGGCCTTAAACAAGGTGCAGGTAAAGCACTTGGTGTAACGGTTGGTGTCGCCTATCTTTCCACGATTGCTGCCGGAACACTGGCTTTCTTTATTGCCCGAGTAGCTGTACCTGAGTTGACTGGTGGTGCTGTAGCGCTAGCTGCAGATGAAGGTGCAGGGCTGGCACCTTTTGCCTTTGCTACAAGCCTTGAGATTCCGCCGTTAATGGGCATTATGACCGCTCTGGTGACTGCCTTTATGTTTGGCATTGGCATTTCAGCTGCCAATAGCACAATGTTGAAGAAAGTAGCCGACCAGGGACGTGATATTGTTGAGTTGGTTCTTTCCAAGGTTTTAATCCCTTTACTGCCTGTTTATATCTGCGGTGTCTTTGTTGGCATGACTGTAGAAGGGACTGTTTTCGCAACCCTTAAAACCTTTGGCGTGGTTCTGATCCTGGCTCTGTGTGTTCACTGGGTCTGGTTAGCGGTGCTATACACTACTGCGGGTACTTTATCTGGCCGTAGTCCTATCACCATGCTGAAAAACATGCTGCCTGCTTATTTCACTGCTGTTGGCACCATGTCCAGTGCAGCTACTATTCCTATAACTGTTGGCCAAAGCCGCAAAAATGGCATCGATAAAAACATCATCGATTTTGCTGTGCCTCTGTGTGCCACTATCCATCTCTCTGGTAGTGTGGTTACTCTGGTCACCTGTTCCACTGCGGTTATGATGCTTTCTGGTATGGGCCTGCCTGATATGTCCACCATGCTCACCTTCATTGGCCTGCTGGGTGTTACCCTGATTGCTGCACCTGGAGCGCCCGGTGGTGCGGTTATGGCAGCACTTGGACTGCTGGCTTCTGTTCTCGGTTTTGGTGAAGCGGCTATTGCCCTGATGATTGCTCTTTACCTGGCTCAAGACAGCTTTGGTACTGCTTGTAATGTGACGGGTGATGGTGCTATTGCTGCACTGGTTGAGCGTTTTGCAGGCGATTCTCTGAAAGATACTGATGTTGCTAAGGAATCAGGTGCTGCAATTGCCAGCTGATTGCTTCTGAATATTTCTTAGACAAAAAAGAGCCCGCATTGAGATTCATTGCGGGTTCTTTTTTTGTTGGAAAAACCTTGTTGCGAGTATGGATTAGATTTTCTTTTGCCTTTTTGTCGGTGTTTGTGGGGTTTATTCCCATTTGCTGCCAGTTTTTTAGAAATTTATAAGGTCTTTTTGTCTGGATGTTTTGTTGATTTAGATCAACAGTCCGTGATTCCCTGTTTGCATTACTGTCTATTTATTGTCAGTTTTGCAGTTAAAGGCTGTCGACTTATTTGTGCCTGCAGTCTGATAATGGGCTATCCCCTTCAAATTTTATAAAGCCTGAAATAATTATCAGAATGCTTTCCGTATAGTGGCTCCTGCCCGCTTCAATACACTTATTTCCGCGTCTCTTATCGAAGTATAAGCTGGCATTTATTTTTGTTGTGTATGTTGGCTGGGTCACTGTTGTTATTAATTTGTAGGGTGACTATATACCCTGCAAAGAGTGGGACACTTTATGAGCTCAGTAAGACAAAATGCAGGGTTGTTAGCACGGTGGAAAGCACTGCCACTGTGGGTAAAGATCATGGTAGGTATGATCGCAGGTCTTTTAACCGGGTTTGTACTTGGTCCTAAAGCTACTGCTTTAAAGCCGCTCGGTGACTTGTTCCTTAATGGCATTAAAATGCTGATTGTCCCTCTGGTTTTCTGTTCTCTGGTGAGTGGTGTGACAGCGATGAAAGACACCAGTACCATGGGGCGTGTTGCACTAAAGTCAATTGTCTTATATTTAGCGACTGGCGCTATGGCAATTTCTCTGGGGTTGGTGATTGGTCACTTTTTTGCTCCTGGGGAAGGTATGCATATGGTAGCCCAAACCCAGGCGGCTGCAGATAAAGCGCCATCCATGATTGATACTTTGGTGGCGATGGTTCCACAAAATCCCTTAAAAGCGATGGTTGATGGCAATATTTTGCAGACCATTGTATTTGCCATTGCTGTGGGTATTTCGATTAGCCTGCTGGGTAAAAAAGCAGAACCTATGCAAAAGGTGATTGAATCTGGCGCAGAGATTATGTACCGGTTGACATCGCTGGTAATGAGTTTTGCCCCTTACGGCATCTTCGGTTTGATGGCATGGGTGGCAGGTTCCTATGGCCTTGAAGTGTTATTGCCTCTGGCAAAAGTCATTGGTGCTGTTTATGTTGGAAGCCTGATTCTGATGTATGGCGGCTATAGCTTGATTCTGATTAGCAAAGGGCTAAATCCCAAGGGCTTTTTCCGTGGTGTTCTGGATGCTCAGACTATTGCCTTCAGTACATCTAGTAGTTCTGGAGCCTTACCGGCCAGTATGCACTGTGCAGAGAAGAAGCTGGGTATTTCCAAGAGTTTGTGCAGCTTTGTTCTGCCATTGGGTGCTACTGTCAATATGAATGGCACAGCCCTTTACCAAGGTGTTTGCGCCCTGTTTATTGCCCAGGCATTTGGTATTGATCTGGCATTCAGTGATTACATTACCATTATCTTTACGTCTACTCTGGCTGCGGTAGGTACTGCCGGTGTTCCCGGTGCCGGGCTGATTATGTTGAGCTTGGTGTTAACCAGTGTTGGTTTGCCAATGGAAGGTGTTGCCTTGATAGCGGCTATTGATCGTATTCTTGATATGGCTCGCACCTGTGTCAATGTAACAGGCGACATTATGGTAGCAACCTTGATTGGTAAAGGTGAAGGTGAGCTGGATCAGGCTTGTTATAATAGTGCTGGTGAAGAAGAATCCAGTTCTGGCCAAGTTGTGATGGGGTAAGAGTTACTTAATAAAAAAGCCCGCTAATGCGGGCTTTTTTCATTGTGATTTATAAGCTTTTATGAGGGCCAAACACTTCATAGTGAATACGGTCTTCTGGTATTCCCCATTCTGTCAGAGTGCTGTTAACCATTGACATATAGCCAATAGGCCCACAGAAGTAGTAATGGGCGTTGGGCATGTCTATCTGGTCGCGAATCAAATTCAGATCTGTTTGACCTATGTAGTGGTTACCTTCATTTGAATCAGCATGATCATAAAACAGAATATGTTCTATATGGTCATTGGCATTTGCAATTGTATCAATGTGCATACCAAAGGCGTGTACATCAGAGTTTACGGCACTGTGAATATATCGAATTTGCTGGTTGTTATTCTTGCTGATTAAGGTATTGAGCATACTCAAGACAGGGGTTTGACCGACACCACCACTGAGCAGTACAACGGGATGATCGTTATTAGGGGCTAAATAAAAGTCGCCATTGGGTGGGCTAAGCTCTACTACATCGCCTTCATTGACCTGGTCATGCAAATAGTTAGAAATCAGTCCTTCATGTTCACCATTTATTTCCCGCTTTACAGAGATTCGGTAACTTTTTCCATTTGGTGCGTCTGAAAGGCTGTACTGTCGAATTTCCTGGTATTTATGCCCTTTGGGGTTCAGATAGATGCCAATATACTGGCCCGGTAAGAAATCAGCCACTGGCTGGCCATCAACAGGTTCAAAATAAAACGAAGTGATAATCTCACTTTCACGTACTTTTTTTGCGACCCGGAATTCCCGGGTACCTCGCCAGCCACCTGACTGCTTTTCACTCTCTCGATAAATGCCTTCTTCAACCTCAATAAAGAGGTTTGCCAGGAATTGATAAGCTTCAGTCCATGCATTAACAATCTCTTCTGAGGCAGCATCACCGAGCACATGAGCAACTGCAGCCAGGAGGTGTTGACCGACGATAGGGTATTGCTCAGGCTTAATATTAAAACTGGCGTGCTTATGGGCAATACGTTCCACAGCACCGGTGAGAGCGCCCAGGTTATCAATATTAGCTGCATAGGCATAAACAGCAGCAGCCAGAGCTCTTGGCTGATCGCCTGTATGCTGATTGCTTGAATTGAAAACGTCCAGAAGTTCAGGGTTGTGGCTAAACATCTGTTGGTAGAAATGTTTGGTTATGGTTTCGCCATGCTCTGCCAGCACCGGAGCGGTCGATTTAACAATGCGGATAGTTTCCTGGCTAAGAGTCATGGTCATTCCCCATTAGAATAAAAAAAGATGTATTTGAAATGAATCTTAATAACCTGCATCCTATATACTTATTTATTCATTGTCCAGTCTTCATGTTGTATGGCTATTTTCTATGAAACTCAATAAACAGACCGATTATGCCCTGCGCATCCTCATATACTCTGCTCTGGAATCCCAAGACAGGCTCTTGTCGATTCAGGAAGTTACAGATATTTATGACCTGTCCAGAAATCATGTGATGAAAATTGTCCAAAAACTGGGGCAATTAGGGTATTTGCAGACGATAAGAGGGAAGGGAGGTGGTTTTCGAATAGGTAAAGAACCAGCCAATATCAATATTGGTCAGCTGGTACGTGATATGGAGAACTCACTGGCATTGGTGGATTGTGAAGAACCTGCCTGCCGACTATCTCCAGGATGTCAGCTTAAGCGTGCTTTGGCAGAAGCGATGGACGCTTTTATGGGGGTGCTGGATGGGTATACCTTGGATGACATTATCAATAATCGCAAAGAGCTGGTGCAGCTATTAGCGATTGCTTGATGTTGCTAAATGGCCAGACAATACCGTATAGCAGACTTCTGTATTTTATAAGAAAGACTACACCCTGTTGAGATTGCCGCCTTTGTTCACCATAGGGTCACAGAAAGCACAGAATTTTATTGTTTGAGATTATAAACCCTCTGTGACTCTGTGGTGAATAAATAAATTTTTTACGACATGTGGCTTAGCTAATGTCTTTAGTATATGGTCAGGACAATTTTCCCAGTGGCCTGGCGTGAAGCTAAATGCTCGTGAGCTTTCGCCACTTCCCAAATGCTAAAACTGGATTCATCAATCAGTGGTTTGATGTGTCCTTCATCGACCAGGGCTACAATCTTTTCAAGTATTTCACCATGACGCTTGCGGCCAATACCATGGAATAGAGGAATGGGCTGTAAAACACTGTGAAAACTGAGGCCTTTTAAGGCGATAGGCAGAGGGTTCTCAATGGGTAGAATTGTTGCAACAGCACCATTGTAGCGTACCGCTTCAAAACTGTTCTCGATATTTTTACCGGCTACCGTATCGAAGATTGCATCAAAACCGACATCGTCTGTATATTTTTTTACATAACCTGCAACGCTTTCCTGGCTGTAGTCAATCACATGGTCAGCACCCAGCTGTTTAACAGTATCTAAATGTTTACTGGATGTTGTTGAATGCACTGTTGCACCAAGGTATTTAGCCAGTTGAACTGCAATATGACCAACGCCACCAGAACCGCCATGAACCAGAACAGAGTCGTTTTTAGCAATTTTCAGTTTGTCGATCAATGCTTCCCAGGCGGTAATAGAGACCAGTGGCAGTGCCGCAGCTTCGCGCATACTGAGGCTTTTGGGCTTGTGCGCAATCAGGTCTGCATCAGCTAGCATAAACTCAGCCAGGGCACCATCAATCCCGGCAATGCCACCGGCACAGCCATACACTTCATCACCGGCTTTAAAACCAGTCACACCTTCACCCACTTCTGCCACTATTCCAGCAACATCGCCATGAAGTACTTCTGGCAGGTTAGCAGACCAGGGTGTTTCTACAGACCGCAACATAGTATCCAGCGGGTTGACGCTGGTGGCTTTTACCTCAATTAGGATATGGCCTGCTTTTAGTTCAGGCTTTTTGCGTTCAGTTTGAGTAAATACTTCTGGTCCACCCAGGCCGGTAATGGTCATTGCTTTCATATCAAAGAAATTCCTTGAGAGTGTTGAATCAAAGATAGTCCTTATCTTAACGACAGCCCAACCATTGAATAACCTGCCAGAGAGCAAATGATTTTTGCGTATAATGCAAAACTGGGAAATATATGAGTGGCCGCTGGGTTATCTTTAATGATTAGCAAACTTCATTACTTTAATTTGGTAGTAGAGTCTGGCAGCTTCTCTGAAGCCGCCCGCATTCTGGATGTTCAGCCGTCATCAGTATCGCGTCAGATTGTTGCGCTGGAAAAAGAGTTAGGGGTTTTGCTGCTTAATCGAACCACTCGAAGCCTTGGTTTAACAGAGGCAGGCCGAAACTATTATACCTACTCCCAGCGTATTGTGGCTGATCTTGACGAAGCCCAGCAAGCTGTTACCAATTTGCAAGCGCAGCCAAAGGGATTGCTCCGGCTTAGTGTAACGGTTGCTTTTGGTGAGTATGTTGTAGTGCCGCTACTACAGTCGTTTATGGAAGCTTATCCGGATATTACCGTTGAGTTGGAACTCACTGAGCGAGTGGTTAATCTGGCGGAGGAAAATATCGATCTGGCTATTCGCAGTGGCAAACTGGCAGATTCCAATATGGTGGCTACCAAGTTGATGGATAATGATTTTATTCTCTGTGCCAGCCCGAAATACCTGAATCGTAATGGCACACCAGACTCTATAGAAAGCCTGAAAACATTTAACTGTATTCGTTATGGCTATGCTGGCTGGCATAACTGGTATGTACTGGATAATAAACCCAGGAAAATTGAGGTGTTAGGTAATACCATAGTTAATACCGTAACCAGCCAGCATAAGTTGTTATTGTCCCATAGTGGGTTGGCGCTGATGCCTTTGTGGGCGGTTAGAGATGATCTGAAATGTGCGAGATTGGTTCGAGTATTGGAGAAATTTAAGTTAAGCCCTTATCCATCAGAAAGTGCAACCTATGCCATTTATTTAGATAAACGATATGTTGCTCCAAAAGTTAGGAGTCTTATAGACTTTATAAAGCAAAAATTTATGTAATTAAAAAGCAACCCGTTTGTATAACCAAAAAAATCTCCTAATCGTTTTTCGAAAGCTCTTTTAGCAGAGTTTGTATGGGATGAGACATGCCTGTTTCGCTAAACCGTTTTACCTGACTCCTGCAAGAAAAGCCCGTAGCAACTAACTTTCCAGCATTCTCTGGATTTTGTACGATAGCTTTCCAGCTTAACTCATATAGCTTACGTGATGTTTCCTGATTGCGGGTTTCATGGCCATAGATACCGGACATACCGCAGCAACCAGTGGGGTGATAGTCCAGCTGCAATCCACAGGCCTGGTAGAGTGCTTGCCAATGGCCTATAGAGGCAGGAGAGTTGGTGGCCTCGGTGCAGTGGCTTAGCAGAGTATAGCGGCCTTCCAGTTTAAGGTTTAATTTGCGAATAGTATCCAGCTGGTTAAAGAACCATTCAGAGAGCAGCTGCACCTGAGGGGCATCGTTGCCCATTACTTCTTTATATTCATCCCTGTAGGTCAGGGTAACAGCGGCATCAATACCCACCAGAGGAATACCGCTCTTGGCCAGTTCACTCAGCTCTGAACCATTAATTGCCGCAACTTTATGAAACCGGCCCAGAAAGCCATAAACATGTAGCACTTTACCATTGGGTTTAAAGGGGGCAACAAGAGGTCGGTAGCCAAAACGTATCAGTAATTCCACCAGATCCGTAAGCAGTGGTGTTTCAAAAAAACTGGTAAATGCATCCTGCACAATAATGACGGTTTTCTGTTGTTCTGATGCAGGCAAAGCTTTCAGTACTTTGTCGTTGGCAATCGCTGCCCCAGCATGGCAGCAATCTTTCAATGGTGAAGAGCTCGTTATAGCCGGCAAATCCTGTAGCCCTGTTAAGCAGGCAGAGAGTGCATTGCCAGCGGAAGACTGTGAGATTTTATTATAAATCCATCGACTTTTAGCCAGAACCGGTAATAGCGGTTCCAGCATTGCTGCTAAATGGTGTTTTAAAGGCCGGAAATAACGGTTGTGATATAACTCAAAATAGCGTGACCGCAGATCAGGGATATTAACCTGTATCGGGCATTGCCCTGCACAGGATTTACAGCTCATGCAGCTATCCAGTGCTTGGTAGACATCATGGTTAAAGTCCTGCTCGCCGCGCCATTTAGACCAACTGTTTTTAGTTTTCTTATAATTTTCTGAGAGTCGTTGTGTCATGCTTTTTGATTGACGGATTGTCTGGATTTCAGAATGAATATCCAGACCCTCTTTAGTTTGTAGCCTTAACCACTCTCTTACCAACCCGGATCTCCCTTTTGGGGACTGAATACGGTCATGGCTGGCTTTCCATGTCGGGCACATGGCGCTGTTGGGGCTGTAGTTAAAACAGGCACCATTACCATTACAGTGCATACCATTGATAAAAGTGTCGAAAGCCTGTTTGGTGATAGAGCGATCATGCTGGCCGCGGGTGGCAACACCGTCAATTTTAAGTAGTTCAATGGTGTCTTCATTACTGGCAGGTGTAGCAATTTTGCCAGGGTTTAACTGATTATGGGGATCAAAGGCTTTTTTGATTTTTTGTAAGGCTGGATAAAGATCAGCAAAGAATGCTGGTGCGTATTCAGACCGAATACCCTTGCCATGTTCTCCCCAGAGAACCCCTCCATGTTTTTGTGCCAGAGCCGTAACCTGGTCGCTAATGGAGCGAACCAGTACTTCCTGATCGGGGTCTTTCATATCAATAGCTGGACGAACATGTAGAACCCCTGCATCCACATGGCCAAACATTCCGTAACGTAACTGGTGTTTATCCAGCAAAGTTCTGAACTGCTGAATAAAAGCCGCCAGGTTTTCCGGAGGCACAGCAACGTCCTCTACAAAAGGAATAGGGCGGGCATCGCCATTCATATTACCTAACAGGCCGACAGCCAGTTTTCGCATATTCCAGATTTTTTTGACATTGGCTGACCCTTTGGCAGCGCTATGACCAAGACGCTTTATCCCGGATGGCTTGTCCAGCTCTGCTTCCAGCCTTTCTATACCTGCCTGAATCTCCTCTTCACTACTACCGGTAAACTCTACAAAGTTGATACCATCGACTGAATCACTGTTTTCCGGGAAAAATGGTTTAACAGATTCCCAGACACTGCTGTTTTTTGCCAGTCCCAGTACTTTGGAATCAATGGTTTCAATGGAGCCGGGCTGAGCAGCCATAAGTGACTGGGCATCCTGCAATGATTCCTGGAAACTTCGATAAAAAACCAAAACCAGGGCTGACGTTTTAGGAATAGGCAACAGGTTGACCTTGATTTCACTGACCATTGCCAGTGTGCCTTCAGAACCACAGAGGATAGCATTCAGGTCAAAGTCGTTATCACTGTTACGAATATTGGCCAGATCGTAGCCTGTCAGATTTCGATTGAGTTTGGGGAAAACTTTGGCGACCCGGTCTTTTTGTTCTTTATGAATGGTTGAAACTGTCCGATGAACTTCACCGATAATATCTTGTTGAGCACAGAGCTGATTAAGCGTTTTGTCATTAATTGGACTGGATTGCCAGACAGTGCCATCAGCCAGTACTGAGGTAAGTTCCAAAACATGGTGTCGGGTTTTGCCATAAACGACAGAGCCCTGGCCGCTGGCATCGGTGTTGACCATACCGCCAACGGTGGCGCGGTTACTGGTGGATAGTTCTGGCGCAAAAAACAGCCCTTCTTCCGCAGCGAGCTCATTGAGATAATCTTTAACAACGCCAGCCTGCACCCTGGCCCAGCGTTCTTTAGCGTTAATTTCCAGCACCTGGTTCATATAGCGGCTGGTATCCACCATAAAACCAGTGGTGAGTGACTGGCCATTAGTGCCGGTACCACCACCACGTGGTGAAAGTACAATTGTTTGGTATTTAGATTGGGAAGCCAGGGTTAGAAGGGTACTAAGATCTTTTGTTGATGCTGGGTAGATCACCCCCTCTGGCAGAACTTGATAGATGGAGTTATCGGTGGCAAGAACGGTTCGGTCAGCATAGCCTAGCTCAATATCACCTTTAAATCCCTGTTGACTAAGGGCGTTGGCAAAGCTGTGATATAGGGTGCTTGTTATTTTTTGCCCCAGTTTGCTGATCAACTTGCAACTCCTGCATAACGGCTACTCTCTGGCAGCTATTGTATGGCAACCGGGGTGTGATTGCTAAGCGCTTGTGTGATAGGCCGATTTAATAAGCACTGTCTGTTTTTGACGGGTGCCTTATCACATACTTTAAAATCTATAGTCAGCCTTATAGGGAATCAGTATGGCTTGAACTTGTATATCTTGATAATAAGGCTGACTGGATAGCGTTTTGACCAAATTCTGTTGGTACAATGTGGATATATTTTCTTCGACGATATAGGTCAGTTTGTTATCTATTTGTTGTTCCAGGTACCGCTTGATGAAGTCATAATCATTAGACTGAAAGGTAATAGTGTCTACTTTTGATGTGTTTAGTTTTGCTGCCAACCTATGGGCCTCTGTTGTCGGGTTTTTAGTTGTGACGGATAGTGTCTTTTTTGAAGAAACAGCATAAACAGGCGTAATGCCCTGGATATTAATTCTGCCCAATGTTTCTGGTTTGGTGTTAGAGGTTATGTAGATCTGTTTCACTGAAGGAAAGCGGCCCAGAATTTCAGTGAGTTGACCTGAAACTTCATGTAAATTGGCTGATGAGAGATTTGTGATATTTAACCATATGTTTTCCCAATTAAAATATGAGGACTGGGCAAGTAGCTGATCTAATGTGTATCTTGTTGGCAGGGATTGCTGGTTAACGATATATAGTTTTCCTTTATTATGTTTTTTACCTGCTTGAACAGTAATTGAAAACGCCCGAAAACCATCTTGATAAGCCTGTGATAAAGCTCCAACGGTATTGAGTTCTGTAGGAACAATACGTGCAATATTCGCTGTATTGCTGAGCTGTAATCCTGCAAGAGCCTGGTTATATCGGTAGTTTGTGTTTTCGGTGTATTGTCTGGTCTTATCCAGTATTACTGGCATTGGTGGTTGATAAGCAAGGTTTGAGATATCCTGATGAGGTTGATAGAGATCTGATTTAACGTTCATAACCCCTAACATCAGGTCAAATAAAAAATCGCCGGGGTAGGGGTGTGAATGATTCGTTTCCAGTACTTTTAATGTATTGGGTCTTTGTTGTTTGTAGTGTTCTGAAAACCATGCGAGTAATGGCGTACTGACCATTTCAAATGTGAATCCGGCTCGGCTGCGGCCTTTGCCTGTGAGTACATCGGCACCATGGTCAGCAAAGTAAATTAATGAACTGGTCTTGTTTTTTGTAGACTCCTTAAGGAGTTTTATAATTTCAGAAATAATATAATCGTTGTAATAGACACTATTATCGTAACAGTTAACTCGGTTTGAAAATGCTTTGTCAGCTTGATCACCAAAATAGATGGCCTCTGCTAAACCTGTATAACGTCTGAACTGTTCTGGAAAACGGCTGCAGTAAGGGCTATGGTTTCCCATCAGGTGTATAAAAATAGCGATGTTGTTACTGCTGCTTGTTCGCCTGCCCAAGATGTTATCCAGTTCCGATAAAACCGATTCATCATACTGAGATGAACTGAGGATTTTACCGACCTGTTTATTGAGCCGGTATTGATGATCTGCAGCACTGGCAATCACTGAGACCCAATTATCCCATGCTCCCATCATTGCCTGGTTTGAAATCCAGTGGGTTTTAAAGCCTGCAGCATTCAATGTGTTTATGATGGTGGGGGCCGTGTAGTAGCTCATACCGTTCAACTGGGTTGACTGAGTCAGGGATAGCGCGAGTGATTGATTAGTGAAAATATCCGGAGAGAAGCTGTTGCTGGAAATTATAAGTTCTTTTGCCAGAGCCAGTTTTGATAGTTTGGGCGTGGTATCTCTGTGATAACCGTATAACCCCATATGCTCCTTTGAAAGAGATTCACCAATGACCACTACATGGATTTCATTCTTTTCCTGTTTGGTTGCAATAACAGGCGCCTCTTTGGTCTGTTTTCTTTCTTGCTCTTCTTTAAAAAGCCTGAGCTCACGGTAGTAATGATAGGTACTGTCAGTGACCAGGCTTAATACTCTAATGTCCTTATAGCTAAACCAGAATAGAGGGAGAAATAGAAAGCCAGCAATTCCCGCAGACTTAATTAAAGCCCTTAACAACAAGGGCTGTAGCCTGATACTTTCTTGATGAAATCGCAGACTATCCGGTAGAATCTCACCACAATAATAATAACGATGCTTATGTTGTGCCGCTAACCAAACCAAGAACCATTGCTGAAAAACTGCTCAAAATAGTCTCTGATGAAGCGGGTCAAATTCCAGACTTTCGCAAGAAAAGTCAGCATGACAAAATTGCCCTTCATGATGCGGTCATGAGTGGCCTGGCAGTCATGCATCTGAAATACCCTTCATTGCTGGCTTTTGATCAGGATTGCGTCAACAAGCCAGACAAGCTCAAGAACTTAAAGTCGATGTACAATGTCAGCGATGTCCCCAGCGATACCTATCTGAGGGAGCTGATTGACCCTATAGAAACGCGCTATTTCAGGAAGTTCTTTACCCGCCTGTTTGCCTTTGTGCAACGGTCTGGGCGGCTTAAGCAGTTTACTTATTTCGAGGAAGGGTATCTTGCCCCTATCGATGGTACGGGGCACTTTTGCTCAGGGAAGATGAGTTGTCCTGAGTGTTGTGTAAAAAAGCCAGGCAGCAAAAACCCGCAATACTACCATCAGTTACTGGCCTGCTGTCTGGTAAAGCCGGGCAAGAAGGAAGTATTACCTTTAATGCCTGAGCCCATCACCAAACAGGTTGATGCGTCAAAAAATGATTGTGAGAAGGCAGCGCTCAAGCGGCTATTGGCGAATTTATCCAGAGAACATCCGCACCTGCCACTGGTTCTGAATTTTGATGATCTTTACTCCGATGGACCGACCATCAAGTTGGTGAAGTCCTTTGGCTATAGCTTTATTATGGTGGCAAAGGATTCAACGCATGAGTCGTTATACCAGGCCGTTGATGAGCTGGATTGTGCAGACAAAGTGGTGCGCTACGAATATACCGATGATAAAGGGTTTACGCACTGGTTCCGGTTTGTGAATGGTGTCCCCATTAACAAGTCACACCCGGATGTGCTGGTTAACTATCTCGAATATATAGAAATTGACCCAGAGGGCAACAAGAAGTATTTCAACACCTGGGTCACTGACATTGAGCTTTCAACTGAGAACGTGAATAAATTCATGCGAGGAGCACGCGCTAAGTGGAAAATTGAAAACGAGACGTTTAATACACTGAAAACACAGGGCTACCATCTCGAACACAACTACGGGCACGGAAAGCAGCATCTGGCCAGCAATCTGGCATGCCTGACTTTTACGGCCTTCCTCATCAACCAGATAGAACAACTGTCTTGCAAGCTCTTCCAGGAAGCACTCAAGGCAAAGAAGTCTAAAAAGGCATTATGGCATGCCATACGAGGGCTGTTTGACTGGTTCTGCATTGATAACTGGACAGATGTATTTACAGCCATCATTGAGGGGCGAAGTGTGAGCTTGAAACTGCTGACTGTCGATACGACATAGAGCGTTGATGTTAGCCTTGTGACCTGTGTTACCAGCCATTAAAACCGATTGCCGATATAGCAGCAGTCTGATCCTGTTCATCCACTATATAGTCATTTTTAATTAACTGAAAATGTGCCAGTTGGAATCGAGTTTGCGGGAATTGCTGATAGAAAGCTGATGACTAATAATTTGGCTTTGACTTTTCCTTGCAGGGCCAGTAACTGGGGTTTATACGTCAGGAGGTAAATAAAGAGGGGTATAAGTAAAATGGATAGCCAGTGCCAATCAAGGTAGTGCCCCAGCATTTCTCTGGCTTCAATAGTATTTGTTTGGAGAATGGCAAAAATAACTTCTTGGGAAAAAGGGTGTTGGAACAGATACTGATAAGAGAGGAAAAGCAAGGGTATAAAATAGGCTAACAGACTAAATACCAAATAGATTGGTAACCCTGTTTTTCGGCCAACACTCTGAATTAGGCAACCGAATAAAATACTAAATCCTATTGATAGCAAAAGGTAAAGGCAGGTAATAGAGAAACCTGGGTAGCCAAAGGTATGTTTATCCGTTATTAGATAAATCAGAAATAAAAAGATGCCGTTCACACTAATCCACGGGGTACCTTGTATGCTGAAGTAGAGTACTATCAGTAATAATGTAATGGTTAACAATAAAGCCTGGATGTAGTGGTAGTTGTGTTTCCAGTGTACGGTAAGTGACAAGTCGCCACAGGTTTTTGCAGGCACGGCAATTGTAAGGGGTAAGGTGTCGTCAAACGTTGTCGCTATAGTTCCAGGTTTATGAGCATTGAGTGTTAGCAGTTTTTGCTGAAGAGGTGATAAAACCTTGAGGCCAACAGTCTGTCGTTCTGGAGAGAAACACTGACTGGCTACATTGATATAATCAATCGTGAGTTGAACGCGTCCCCCTTTATTGGAGAATAGATTAATGGCTGTTGATTCCTGCTCCTGTGTTACTCGAATTTTTATATCAGGGGCATTTAAAAAATCCGGTGTATTGTAAATTTTGAGGGACTTATTAGGCAGCTCAACGGCTATGTTCCCCTAAACGGTTGAACACCCCAATGCTCTGCGAGTCCAGTGACAAAACCACCTACCGTTAGTGTATTTCGGCTAGATAATATACGACGCCAACTGAGATAATGAGAGAGATACTTTGTAGCCACACCATGAAAAGTATTTCTAATCCACTGTTTCAAATGACTGTGGTAAGCATTGACGTGCTGAATATGGAATATACCTTCCAGCACACGCTTTCCGGCTGAAGTATTCAATTCCTTTAAAGGAAAAGCCAGTTTACGAGCCAGTGATTCATGCGCCAAACTGGCATCAGCACAAACAATAGCATCAACTGATATGCGACCTCTCAGGCAATGAACCAAAGCATCGGCGCTTTCATTCTCAAGAACACCATCAACGGTATTATCTTCCCGGTCGCGAGCTACCATAACGGGTATCCTCCGAGCCTTTACCTTGTCTGAGCCACGTTTTCTGGCTGGCCTTGGCAGCCTTTGTCGCTGGCCTTTGAAGGACTCCCTAAAAAAGGTTTCATCCAGCTCTACAATACCTTCCAAGCCAGTTGCCTGGTCTTTATCGATGACCTGTAAAAAACGATGCCTCCAGGAAAATGAAGTTTTCAGAGTAATGCCGCAGACTTTAGCTGTTGCTCGAAGTGTCAGGGAGTGAGTCATTTCCCTAAGGTACTGCAACCACTGCCCACTATGATCATGGTGTAGTCGAGCCAATGGTGTTTCTGTAAAGGCATTAAATGTACGGCCACACTGTTTGCAGCGATAGCGTTGTCTTCCGACCCTAATCCCCCAGCGCTGGAGATGTGAGTTGCCGCAGTAAGGACAGGAAGGATCGCTTGCAAAATTGTGTTCAATCAAACTTTCAAGATTGAGGTTAGATTTAGGTTGATTCGGTGCGGCAGTAAGGGCCTGTTGAAGTATACCGAGTTGCTGTGGTGAGAGTGATGCAACGTCGTTGAGAAACTGCCTGAATTGATTATTTTTCATTATGAGGCCTCCTCACAGGAAAGAGACAGCCTCAGTTTACTCCTTTCAACCGTTTAGGGGAACATAGCCCAGCTCAACCATACCAGAAAAGATGACACCGCCATGTTCAAATGGATCTATCCATAATAACGTAATAAAGAACAGCAGGCTCAGGCTGACATTTGTAATCCACTTCTTCCATGAATCATGCATTTTTTTATTGGCACATTATTAGGTTCTTTTGACACACCCTGATGTCGAAAGAAGCTGTCATTGATATGAGGCCTATCTTTCAACATATAGTATCTATGCAGTGGGTGCGAGTTTTCAGGTGGAGTGTTTTAGGAGGCGTCTGTTTAATGTCGGTGTGACGGTGTTTTTATTGTTCAAGATCTGCCAAAATCTGGAAAATAGGGGCTTTTGAGAGGCATCTGCCACCTCGAAAGACAGCACTTTTTTGTGACAAAATCGTGAAATTGTGAAAATCCTACTTTAAAAGAGGCGTAATTCTCTGGTAGTTTGCATACGGAACATTAGTACAGGGGGAGTACATTTTATGACCTATCAAAATGCTGAACACAAGGCTTTGCTTATAGACCTGCTAAACCAGTGTGAGAGCGATTTGCGCGAACTGGCGGGGCAGAACGAACTCCAAAAGCAGCGAGTACTGAAACTGTTGAAGGATCATCCAGAGGAGCAGTTGCTGGAGCTTTGTGAGTTGTCATCACAGCCAGACTATAGTGTTACTAACCAATACCTGAGCTGTTTATGGGGCTACAAAGATATTGATGAGAGTGCTATCCCATCAACCGAGTACCAGCAAGCGATTGGTACAATCCTGCATGTCTCGCAGGATATTATTGATAACTGGCCTGCGTTGACGCCTAAAAAAGTTAGCCGGCTGGGCATACTGATCAAGAGAGCTGCAATTATTGCCAATGAAAAGCAATAATCAGCTTATTGGTAACAAGACAGAATAGTCGGCAGTTTTCCCGCAGCTGTCGGTTATTCAGTCAGGTTTTAACTTGGGTTAGGCAAATCTTTAATTATAAAGTTGATAACAGTGGAGAGGGCTGACCGGTCATAAAGTGTTGAACCGTATTCATATCTGGAAGAGACTGTCTGGCACCCAGGCCGGTACAACATATCGCACCTGCAGCACTTGAAAATAGCAGATTATCTTTAAGTGACAGTTGATTGAGTAAACCAGCACAGAATGCACCGTGGAAGGCGTCACCAGCACCAACACCATCAATACACTCTACTGTCCAGGCCTTCATAACACCTTTTTCCCCCTCCCAGTTCCAGGCTGTCCCTTGATTGTCCAGGGTTACAATAAAACGGTTGCAAAGTGTGCTGATAGTATCAGTAATTGCCTCGATATTAGTCGTTTTACAATATTTTTCTGCAAACTCACGGGAACTGATTACGATGTCCACTTTGTTGCTGAGAAACAGGGTGTTGGGCTTGAAATAGCCAGCATCCAGTACGGTTGTTGCGCCAATTTTTTTGGCCAGTACTAACCACTCCAGGCTTCTTTCTCTCTGGTGGCCATCCAATAAGATAACCTTTGGTTTGACTGGGCAGGTGTTGATCGGTGGCCCCGGTGGTTGGTCAATAAGCTTACCTATCAGGGTTGTTTCGCCATCTGGCTGACCAATAATTATTGCTATGGGAGAGGGTGAGGAGCCTCTGCCCACAAGTTCCATATTGATGCCTTCTTTAACTAAATCCTGGTATTGAACCTGACCAAGGGGATCGGTGCTGATAAATCCGGAAAAACCTACTTTGATTCCCAGTCTGGCAGCGGCTACAGCAATATTTGGAGCAACGCCTCCACCATTATAGGTTTGAGATATCGCGCTGTGCTTATGGTTTGATTTGAGTGTTTCGCTGGTCAGAATATTAAAATCGAAGGCCGAGTAACCATGGCATATAAACTCTATGTCTTGCAGTGTTGGCACAGTTTTCGGCATTCTTGTTCTCCGCTCAGTTACTTTTGATGTTTTGGTTGGATTTTGGTCAATGAGCTCTTTTCAATAGGCCATCATAAAAAAACTTTTGCTGGTTCCACTGGCCAGATGCTGCATTTGATATAATATAGCTGATGGCTGTTGAGTCATGGCTGGTATATTCAGTGGTATAGAGTCTGATGCAAGTGCCTGTTTTTAAAGCTATAAAAATGGACTTACGTCAATAAAATCTGATGAGTCTGAAAAGAAAATAGATATTGATTTTGTTTATATAGTGATTGGCCTTATGTGATTTGCAGTCGATATCTCTTTTAAATCGTTCAAATATTTAACTTACTTAGCCAACAACAATAATGACAGGGTGATTCAGGTATGCAGAAATGGTTACTGGCAAGCTTACTGGTGTTGATAACAGCCTGCTCTTACGTGAGTCCAGAAACTTATGGAAGACTGGATGTCGGCATGACTATGGAAGATGTAGAGGGCATCCTGGGCAATCCTACTCACTGTGAAAATCGTCTTGGTGCCAGAGAGTGTGTCTGGAAGAAAGGAGGGCGTGAAATACGCGTTAGCTATGTTGATGGCCGTGTGGTGGTCTTCAGCCAGAGTGGACTTGAAGAATAAGTGTGTTTTAGGCAAGCA
The DNA here is from genome assembly GCA_965224475.1 of Endozoicomonadaceae bacterium. Classification (GTDB taxonomy): domain Bacteria; phylum Pseudomonadota; class Gammaproteobacteria; order Pseudomonadales; family Endozoicomonadaceae; genus Endonucleibacter. The sequence continues at coordinate 568,426 of CBDCZK010000021.1, forward strand.
TAGTGATGGCCCATATACAAATATACCCATCGCCTTTCTATATCTATATGCTACGTTGTTGTCTGTCCTTGCTCACCCCAGCCACCTACAAGTTCTAGGCTCTCGGGGATTCACTTGGTTGGCACTTGGTAGCATCTTGAAATCCGATGGGTGTAGATATACAGGATCCTGCCGTTTTTTCATTGCTGGAATGGGTAGAGAGACCCCAGTTGAAGAATATTAGTTAGCTCATCCAGTGCTACACGGGATTCCTCGAGTAAAAGAGGGTCTGCCAGATCCTGTTCAGTCAGCTTGTCTCTATAATGCTTATCTATCCAGTTACTCAGTCTTTTGAATAAATGGTCATTTAGTAGACAGTTCGGGTTTACAGCATTGAGCTCATTTTCTGTTAGTACAACTCTTAACCTCAGGCAGGCTGGTCCTCCTCCATTCTTCATACTCTGGCGTAAGTCAAACGATTTGATTTCAGATATACTCTTGTTTGTTGCCAGCAGTTCATCAAGGTAATTAGAAACATTCGTTATTTCACGGCATTCAGAAGGTGCAATAAGAATGGTTCTGCCTGATACTGTGATTAACTGACTGTTAAACAGGTAGCTTTTTACCGCCTCTTTTATACTAATAGCATTGTCCGGCACTTCTATCACCGTAAGGTTGTTACCCGGATATGCCTGCTGTAATGCTTGATAAACCTTTTGCTGATTCAAGAATGCTTTTTCATGACAGAAAAGTAAATTACGATTGCCTACTGCGATTACATCATTATGAAAAACCCCTTGATCAATTGCGTCCGGGTTTTGTTGGGCAAAAATAACCTGCCGTTCATTCAGCAGATGTTTGCGAGTAATTGCTTCTGACGCTTCCAGTGTTTGACGTGCAGGAAACAGTTTGGGTTTGACTGCTGATCCAGAATTGTTGAAGTTGCTGCAACCATAAACAAAAAAGTTAATACCCGGACTGCCATACTCTTCACAAAAACGGGTGTGATTTGCAGCCCCTTCATCACCAAATTGTGTAATACCAGGCAGTGGACGGTGGTGCGCAAAATGGTTGCCATCGGGGAAAATTTTTTTTAGTACTTTTTCAGTAGTTGCGGGCTCAATTGCTCTATGAAACTTACTGGCCAAGTTGGCAGCCGTAAAATGTACTTTGCTATCTGCTGTATCTGCGCTGGCAGAGACTGTCGCAGCATTGGCTGTCCACATACTTGAAGCTGAACAGCAGGCAGCAAGGATTTTCGGGGCTTGCTTTGCAGTTTTACTTAATACTTGTTGATCATTACCGGTAAAGCCAAGGTGTCTTAGGGTTTCAAGGTCTGGTCTTTCCTGTGGAGGTAGAACGCCCTGAATCAGCCCCAGGTCGTGAAGCGCTTTCATTTTTGCCAGCCCTTGTTTGGCAGCTAGCTTTGGGTTTGCAGGTGTTGACTGGTTTTTGCTTGAGGCGATATTGCCATAAGACAAACCAGCGTAATTATGGGTTGGTCCAACCAGCCCATCAAAATTTGCTTCAAATGCTTTCATTATTTTTACTATCCATAGGGATTGAAGCGTACAAGTTATGCCCCCGGGAAAATTGGTATAAGCAGCTCAACTGCCACTAATGTGACAGTTGAAAGACCGTGGTTCAATTAGAGCTCAAGCCCGGGTGCAAGGTTGTCTGGAAGTATCAGAGATTCGGATTCAACGCTGGCAACAGGGTATGAGCAGTAATCAGCAGCATAATAGGCACTGGGTCGGTGGTTGCCACTGTCACCTATACCGCCAAAAGGCGCAGCGCTGCTGGCACCCGTTAGTGGACGGTTCCAGTTGACGATACCTGCACGAATAAGGCGGAAAAATAGCTCATAGTCTGTTTTACTGTCGCTAAATAGACCGGCAGACAAACCATAGCGTGTATTATTGGCTGATCTGATCGCCTCTTGAAAATCGTTGTAGCGAATAACCTGTAGCAGAGGGCCAAAGTACTCCTCATCAGGCAAATCAACGATATTAGTTACGTCAACTATTCCAGGCGTTAGCAGGCCTGAACCCGTTGTTATTTTTTTGATTTTAAGAAGCGATAAACCGCCACGGTTAAGTAAGTCTTCCTGTGCTGTAAGAATACCGTCTGCAGCTGCTTCAGATATTAAAGAACCTATAAATGGCTGAGGATCATCGTTCCACTGGCCAACTTTAATATTGCGACAGGCATTGACCAGATCATTAACAAAATTATCTCCCCAACTGCCTGAGGGAATAAACAGTCTTCTTGCACATGTGCAGCGCTGGCCTGCGGTTATAAAGGCTGATTGAATGGTGTCGTGTATAGCTGCTTTGCTATTACTGAGCTCGGTGACAATAAGCGGATTATTGCCTCCCATCTCCAGGGCAAGAATTTTTCCCGGTTGGCCACCAAACTGCTGGTGGATTAATTTGCCCGTGTTAGAACTACCGGTGAAAAAGAGTCCATCAATATCCGGGTGATTCGCAAGAGCAATACCGGTTTCTTTTTCTCCCTGAACCAGATTAAGAACACCGGCTGGAAGCCCTGCTCGCTCCCAAAGTTTTACCATGGCCTCTGCTGTAGCAGGTGTCAGTTCACTGGGTTTGAAAACGACGGCATTGCCTGCCAGCAAAGCTGGAACAATGTGACCATTAGGCAAATGCCCGGGGAAATTATAAGGGCCAAATACAGCGACAACGCCGTGGGGCTTATGGCGAACAAAAGCCTTACCTACCGGCATACTGTTTTCTACGGTGCCGGTACGCTCAGCAAAGGCCTTGATTGAAATAGCTATTTTGGCCTTTATTGCTGCAGCTTCAGTACGTGACTCCCACAGAGGTTTACCGGTCTCTTGGGCAATAGTATTTGCAAGATATTCAGTTTGTTGACCAGCAAGCTCGGCAAATTGATTAATAATCGATTCACGTTCAGCTAATGACTTGGCTGACCATGAAACCTGGGCAGTACGAGCTGACTGGATAGCCTGATTAATCTGTGAGCTATCAGCGCCTTTACCATCCCAAATTTGCTCACCGCTGGCAGGGTTTATCGACTGAAAACCTGGTCCTTCGCCATTTAGCCAATGCCCATTAATGTATAGAGATTTACCCATGTCTTATTTCCTGCCAATCATTTGAGGTGAGGCATGAACAGACTCAACTTTCTTATACTGGAGGGTGCTGCCTGACAAGGGAACCATTCGCACATATTCTCCCTCTTCGACTTTGAGTGCCTCGGCCTGCTCTCGGGTCATGCAAGCGTATTCAAGGCCTTCAAAAGACAAATTGCCCAGACCGCAGCGGAAATCATTTAGCTTGTCACTGGCAATAAGCCAGGGTGTTGAGTCGGTGGTTGTAGCTTCTTGTATGCGCACCTTATAAAGTCTGGAATCTCGCACTGCCCGAATGTCTTCTACCCTTGTTTCAAGCAGAGGGCCAGCATCAAATATGTCAACATAACCGGTATAACGAAAACCTTCACTTTCCAGTATCTTGCGCGCTGCAATGGTGTTGTCATGGGTGTTGCCAATGGCTGATTGAGCACCTTCTGGCAGCAGATTGACATAAATCGGATGTCTAGGCATGAGCTCAGCTATAAAGGCTTTACCTTGGGATACTTGCTGATCTGCTTTTTCATAATCCATGGCAAAGAAGTGCCTGCCCAGTCCTTCCCAGAAAGGTGATTGCCCTTGCGCATCTGAATACCCCCTCATTTCAGCAATGATGCTTTCACTAAACCGGTCAGGGTGTGCTGCAAGAAACAGTAAACGGGACTTTGACAACAGGTGGCCATTTTGTGAGTGGCGATACTCCTGATCCAGGAACAGGGTACATAGTTCAGAGTAGCCAGTGTGATCATTACACAAATTCAAGGTATCCAGCCGGCTGTAGACATCGAGCTCCCTGGAGGCATGAACGTGGGCGCTGACCTTATAGTTATACCAGGGAGCACTGAGACCAACTGCTGATTCAATACCACTGATACCAACAACCTGACCGGTTTTGGTATCTTCCAATACGAACAGATAGAGAGCCTCTTCCGGAGGTGTTTCGACCAGTGAATTCAAAGCCCAAGACAGCTTTTCGCTAACTGCTTTTTTATTGGGCTGTAGAGAAGTAAAGCCAGGACCGGTTTTATTGGCAATGTGCCACAGTGCATCATGGTCTTTGGCTGAAATAGGTCGAATAATCATCATGATCGTACTACTCCTTATGCTTTTTTATGTTAATAACGCACGCTATCCATTGGTGACCCGGTCGTAAATACTTTTTACCAGGTAAGCTTCCTGCCTTTCAGTGTTTTTAATAATCCATTCAGGACGTTTTTTTATAAAATAATAGGATTGGTCACTTGTCTTAATTCAATGCTATTTGCTATGGGTACTCTCAAATATTTTATCTGCCGATGCAGCTACAAATCCCTGATAAAGTGAGCCATCTATCATTGGGTAACGCTTGGCAAACTCGTAAAAACAACCAGGGATTTCCCGTTCACCATCGCTAAAGTTAACTTTTATATTGCCAGCGAGGGTTGACGACTGCTCCAGTAAAACACCGGGAGATCCTTTTATCAGACCGCCACTTTCGTTCATTATAAAGCCTTCGTCTATTAGTTTTTTGTTAACGTCTTCAATGTTGCTGTAGGTTTTCAGGTGATTGATTGAAACTGTAAAGTGATTGGCATGGTAGCCGTGGGCTGCAAGCCATGCAGCATACTCACTTTCTTGTAGCAGTCGTTCGTAACTGGCTAAATCTATAGTCCATGGCCTGCCTGAATGGCAGAAGCTCTCTATAGCAACCTGTTGCGTGTCTACCTGAGCAACCAGGTTTTTAATGATTTCCTGGGCCTGATCAGACAGTTGCTCTACCAGCAATTCACTAATAAATACTTTGGGCAGTTCTGGGTTGCTGTGCTGATAGTGACGAGCATAGAGTTTTCTGCCTGGAAACTCATATTCACCTTCAGCCTGGTAGCCAGCTTGCAAAAAAGGCTCCGCGATAGCATCGAGAGAGACAGGGGCAATGTTAAATGTTCTCAGGGCGATATGATCGTTAATCACCGTGCCGTTATTATCTGTAGCAAAAAGATTGTGAATGGATTCAGCATCAGGGGCCAGCTTTATATAATCTTGCCAAATGTCCTGAAATAGCTGGTTTATTTTTTTTTTTCATTACCTTCTCCTCATTATTTTTATTGGGAAAAAAGCGTTGTGACTTGAACAGGGTTGTTGGCATCCAGGCGAAGAGCGTCAGCGATAGAGGCAGTTTTATCCGATGTTCTGTTTTTGCTCTGTAAAATAGTACAGCGAAAATTATCAGTTGAATTATTAGTAATCAAGCAACTGTCATTGGCTTCATAGACATGTTTAAGTGTCGTCGTGTAGCTTTCTGAGATCGTATGGAGACGGTCAATGCACGCTTCCATTGAGGGCCCTGCATCGAATATATCGACATACCCTTCATAGCTGAACCCCTCCTGCTCAAGCAGATCCTGAACCTGTATTCTGTCGGGTCGCACCTCACCAATGACTGAACGTGCCTTTCGGGACAACAGTGGCGTATAAACAGGGTATCTTGGCATCAAATCAGCAATAAAATTTTTATCGCAGATACCGGTAAGATAATTGGCATGATCCAGTTCCATAGTAAAGAAGTGTCGTCCCAGGCTTTCCCAGAATGGCGACCTGCCATCATCATCTGTCACACCCTGAAGTTCGACCATTATGCGTTCTGCAAACCGCTCTCTATGTAGAGCAATAAAGAGCAGTCGAGCCCTGCTTAGCAGTTGAAGCGCTTCAATGGAATCAAATTTTTGAGCGATGTACAGGGTGCATAGGCAGGTATAGCCGGTATAGTCATGGCAAAGTTTCAAGGCTGGGATTCTGTTATGAATCTGCAAATCATCAGATGCATGGACAACTTCTTCCAGACGATAGCTGTAAAACGGGCTTTTTATGCCAACTGCTGAGTTGATCCCGGCAATGCCAAGGATTTCGCCAGTGTTATGTTCTTCCAGAACGAAATGATAAGTCTCTCCAGCGGGTTCAATAACCTCCTGCTGAAGGGCTGATTGTGTGGTCGAAATCAGGTCACACAGATGGTCCCGGTCTGATGATAGTGTTGTCATGGTACTGCCCGCTTCCTGGGCCAGCTGTTGGATAGCTGGCAGGTCGGCAAACTCTACAGGGCGAACCAGCAGCATGTCAGCGGCCTCCTTTCAACCATTGGATATCATTCTTTTCTGCATGTTCAGCCAGTGACATCAGGATCAATGCACTAAGCTTGGCTCTGGGAACCAGGCTATCAACCTTGAGATACTCTTGCTCACTGTGAATCTTGCCTCCTTGCACACCCAAAGTATCTATATTGGGAATGCCTGCAGCTGCCAGATTGTTGCCATCACAGCACCCCCCTGTCGGTTTCACTTCTAGCTCTAGCCCTAACTCTTTTCCGCAGTTTTTGGCCAGAGAGAATAGCTGCTGATTTGCATTTGAGAGAATTTTGGGTTTTCGGCCAAACCCACCATGTAACTCTAAAGAAATACCATCTTTTTGGTTTATCACTTCCATCAGGCCCTGCAACTGCTGCAGACACCACTGTTCGTCTTCCGGTTTTTCGATCCTGATATTAAAACGGGTGGTGCATAGATCAGGGACAATATTCGTTGCACCGCCTCCATGAATGTAACCAGGGTTTATGGTAACCCCCGTCCGCTTGCCATTCAGGTCATCGAGCGCTGCAACAAAGTCACACAGTGCCCGGATCGCATTACGTCCAAGGTGATGCTCTCTTCCAGCATGGGCGGCCTTACCATGGCTAACTACGGTAAAATTACCGCTGCCTTTGCGATTTCCAGCTAAATGACCATCAGGGAAACAGGGTTCAAAAATCATTCCCACATGGGCTGTTTTGGCGGATTCTTCAATTAATTTTGCTGAGCAGGGCGAGCCAATTTCTTCATCGGGATTGAACAGAATTTGCCAGCCAATGGCGTTCGCCCATGGGCTTTGCTCAAGTGTTAACAAAGCGTTAATCATTACCAGCAGTCCACCTTTCAGGTCTGTAACACCAGGGCCATTAAGGGTGTTGTTATTGAGCCATGTTACTTGCTGGAAAGGGCTTTCTTTACTGAAGACCGTATCCATATGGCCGCATAGAAAAACCTGGAGTGGCGCTTCAGGTCGTTTAGTGATTCTTAAGGCATCACCTAACTTGGAGGAAATTGTTTTGCCATGGTCGTCAATCATTTCATAGGGGGGAAGTGAAATGACTTCCTGCTTGCCATCCAGTGGTGCTGTAAGGGCTTTTAGCTTGTCGAGAACTTTATTAACACCTTCTCTATTAAGCGTCCCGGAATTAATCTCCGCCAATTCAATGGTGCTTGCCAGCATTGATTCATGCTGTTGATCCAGCCATTTAAGCCAGGGCATAAACGTATTGAAGGAGGCGGTGTTCATACTGCGTCTCTTTTTTTTATATTGGTGATCGCAGATGCGCTTTTTAATTGTGTGATAATTCAGAGCACATCTGCTTTAAAAGGGCATTATCAGTCTTATGAAACAACCTGAGCTATTGCTCGGCCTAGTTTATCCATGCCTTCTTGAATGTCTTCATCAGGTATAATCAGAGAAGGGGTCATTCTTAGTATGTTGGGGCCAGCTACTAACAACATAAGACCCTCTTTACCAGCAGCGGCCAGAAACTCCTTACCTTTGCCATGCCATTTATCAACAAGTTCTGCACCTATCAGCAGGCCTCTGCCCCGAATATCTGCAAATATATTGTATTGATTGTTGATAGCTTCCAGATGGCTTCTGAAAAGGTTATTTTTGCGGGATACGTCGGCCAATAGCTGGTCGTCACTGATCAGGTTAAACGCCTCCAGTGCAACGGCGCATGCCAGCGGGTTTCCACCATAGGTACTGCCATGACTGCCAAAACTGAAGCTGTTGGCCACTTTGTTGGTGGCCAGGGTTGCGCCTATGGGAAAACCACCGCCCAAAGCCTTGGCGCTGGTTAAAATATCCGGTGTGACACCGGTATCCATATAGGCATATAACTGACCGGTTCTGCCAACACCGGTTTGGATTTCATCAAAAACCAGTAAAGCATTGTATTGGTCGCAAAGGGCTCTGGCTCCTGCCAAAAACTCTTTAGTTGCAGCGCGTACACCGCCCTCTCCTTGAATAGGCTCAAGAATGACGGCGCAGGTCTTATCGGATATAGCGGACTCTAAAGCATCAAGATCATTAAATGGCAGGTGTTTAATACCTTCCGGTAAGGGGGCAAAACCTTCCTGATATTTTGGTTGTCCACCGACGCTGACAGTAAAAAGACTTCGTCCATGAAAAGCGCTTTTAAATGCAATAATTTCGTTTTTTTCAGCTCCAAAATGATCAAAGGCGTATTTTCTGGCTAGTTTAAAAGCGGCTTCATTGGCTTCGGTGCCGGAGTTGGAAAAGAAAACTTTGTCGGCGAAAGTAAAGTCAGTCATTCTCTCTGCAAGAGATAGTGCTGGCTCATTAGTGTAAACATTGCTCAAGTGCCAGAGTTTATCACTCTGTTCTTTCAGGGCTTTAACCAGTACCGGATGGCAGTGACCCAGAGCATTAACAGCAATACCTCCAGCAAAATCGATAAATTCATTGCCTTTTTGATCCCAGAGCCTTGAGCCCTTACCTCGGACAGGAATCATAGCCTGGGGAGCATAGTTAGGCATCATGACTTCATTAAATGTATCCCTACTTACAACATGTTCAGCCATTGTCACCCCTCATTGTTATTCGTTTCTATAGCATTAAGGCGTTTATCAACTTTATGGAAAAGTGCCATTAACATATTTTTATGGCTATTCGAGTGACAAACATTACTTTTGCTATAACTTTTTCTTAATAACATTATTAGTGAATTAGATAATTAATTTTTTTGTCCTGGCGACATGTAGTTTTCTGTTATCGTCTAAAAACTGACATGACTATTGGTGAAGTCTGGTTGCTGTTTGTACTGAAAACCTTTATGTTTTTTTACCACTTGAAAGCTAGCTGAAATATAAAAACAGAGTATGTGTTGTTTGCTAATTTGATATGGGTTGCTGGGGGGGTGTATTGATGGATGGGCAGGCTGAAATAGTACAGGGTGAAAAGCCGATACGCTTCTGTTTCCTGTTATTGCCAGGATTTTCCCTGATCAGTTTTTCAGCCGCTATTGAGCCTTTTCATAAAGTTAATAAAATCCTGAAAAAAACTATTTATTCACCGGTATTACTTTCTGTTGATGGTACTGCAGTTACCAGTTCTTCTGCTGTTAAGGTTGAGGTCGATGGTAGTTTGTCTGAAATAGATGTTACTGATGCGTTGTTTATTTGTGGGTCCAGCTCTTTAGCTACTGATGACGAAAATGAAGTGGTTGTTTCCAGGCTTAGACAAGCAAGAACTTTACCTCAGGTATTAGGGGGTATTGCCAGCGGTTCCAATATTCTTGCCAAAGCAGGCCTTCTCAACGGTGTTCGTGCAGTGTCATGTGGCCAAGGTGTTAAGGGTTGCTATCCTGAGGTACATTTCACTCATAACCTTTTTGAACTGGATGGGCATCGTTATACCTGTGGGGGGGGCTCTGCTGCTATGGATATGATGCTAGCTCTGATTGCTAAACAGCAGAGCCTTGAGCTTTCGGCAATTGTCGCTGAACTAATGATACGGGACCGCCGGGGCGAAACGGGTGGTGTTGCAACAACACAAGCCAGGGGTATTAAGGCAGGACCCGAGCCAAAGCTGAGAGAAGCACTGGATTTGATGCTGGCAAATATTGAAGAGCCATTGGGAGCTGATGAGCTTGCTGCCCATGTTGGTATCTCCCGACGTCAGCTTGAGCGATTATTCAGGAAGAAGCTGGATGCGGCGCCTTCAAAGTATTATTTACAACTGCGTTTGGAAGAAGCTAGAAAATTACTGAGGGATGGTGATATGCCAGTTGTTCAGGTTGCCCTGGCTACAGGATTCTCAAATGCCTCTCATTTCAGCACGGCGTACCGTAATCACTTCAACATTACCCCAAGAGAAGAGCGTCAACAATCAAGAGATGGTCATCTCAATGAGCTGAAGCACTCATTGCCTGCCTAAAAAATACGAAGAACATCGTTACTTTCATAGTCCTTTATTTTTCTTTGAATGATTTCAGTAAGGAATCTCCGCATATTTTGTGCTGAGCCAGAGGTCAAACCGATATAGTTTGATGTTATTTGACCGGTTATGATTTCTGCCCTCAGGGCATCTTCCTTCTCTGCCTTTTTCAATTCCTTTTGCTTATCAGGAGCCCCAGTGAAGCTCAAGTCTTTGACCTTTGCCACACTCGCTTGCGCCTTAATTTCTCAGAGTACGTTTGCCAATGAGCGGGTGGATATTACCCTGCTGGGCACTTCAGATATTCACGGCCATTTTATCCCCTGGGATTATGCCAGTGACAAGCCAATCAAGGCCGGTAGCCTGAGTCAGATTGCGACCAAGATTCATGAAATCAAAGCCAAAGAAAAGAACGTCATTCTGGTTGATGCCGGAGATACCATTCAGGGTAACTTTGTCGAAACCTTTAAGGATGAAAAAGTCAACCCGATGATGCTTGGCTTTAACCAGCTGGATTATGATGTCTGGGTGCTGGGTAACCATGAGTTTGATTTTGGTCTGACTGTGCTGAATACGCCGATTCAGCAGTTTAAAGGGGCTGCCCTGGCAGGCAATATTTACCACGATAATGGTGATCGGTTTCTGCCCGCCTATAAGATTATCGAAAAATCCGGGGTAAAGATTGGCATTATCGGCATGGATACGCCGATGACCGAAGAGTTTGCCAAAGGGACCGACCGTACCAAAGGTTTGAAGTTTGTTGATCCGGTATTAGAAGTTCGCAAGGTCATTGATAAAATCAAGGATCGGGTGGATGCCCTGGTGCTGGTTGCCCATATGGGTATTGATAATGAAAATAAGCGCCCGGGAACCGGTGTTGGCGATATCGCAAAAGCTAATCCAGAATTGGCAGCCATTGTTGCGGGCCATATGCATGTCAAGATTGATAAGGCAGTGATCAATGGCGTTATTATCACTGAACCCTATAAATATGGCCGCGCGCTTTCCAGAATTGATTTGGCATTTGAAAAAAATGACCATGGTTATTCGTTGGTGGATAAAGACAGCTATACCTACGATATGTATGGTATGTCGTCTAATAAGACCCTCGAAGAAATCTATCAGCCTTATCACAAGGTACTGAGAGCTAATGCCAACCGTAAAATTGGTACATTAACTGGCGCAGATCTGGTACCAGCCAATAAGGTGGAGGGTATTCCTCAGGTACAGGTTCAGGATACCGGGCTGGCAGCATTGTTCCAGGATGTGGGCTTCCATTATGCACCTTTGGCCAATGTTATTGCTATCCATATGGATAATGACTTTGCCCGGATGGATACAGGTCCGGTAAGGGCTAAGGATATTGCCTATAACTACCAGTATGCTGGTGGTGAATTTACTGTTTATGAGCTGACGGGTAAAGAGCTCAAGGCCTATATGGAGTGGGCCGCGGTTTACTTTAATCAATTGAAAGAAGGTGATGTAACTATTAGCTTTAATCCTGCTCGCCGCTCTTCCAAATACTCTACCAATGATATGTTTGGCGGAGTCACTTACAAAATTGATCTGAGAGAACCGGAAGGTCAGCGAATCAAGGATATCACTCTTGCTGATGGAACACCTGTAACCGATAAGACCCCCATTAGAATTGGTATGAACGCCTACCGTATGGGGCATCTGACTCAGAAAGGTGGTCCTTTGGAAGGGCAAAGCTTCCCTGTGCTGTTTGATACCAAAGCCGCTTTTGGTGAAGAAGAGGGCACTATTCGCAATCTGACCATTAAGTACATCGAAGACGTTAAGGGTGGCAAGATCGAAGGAAAGGTTCAGTCTCACTGGGAATTGCTGGGTCTTGATGGCTATGAAAAAGAAAGGGCCAAGGTTGAAGCATTAATTAACAGTGGTCGTATTTCTGTGCCTACCACTGATGATGGTCGCTTTACTAATGTGGCGTCATTTAATGTAAAAGGTAAGGTATTCACTGATTCTAAAAAACTAAAGGATGCATTGGGCAAACTCCAGAAACAACTGGAAAAAGCCTCTACTGCCGTTGAACAGAAGCGTATTCAGGATGAAATCACGATCGTAAAAACCTTGAATAGTTAAGAGTTGCGATTGATATCATAGCCAGACCAGCCTTTTAAAAGGTTGCTCTGGCTTTTTTGTGCTTGTCTGTTAAATATTGTTCTTCTTTTGATGTGTATCAGAGTTATTGTCGATTTGCACTGTATTATCCCGCCTTGAAAACATTTTCATGCTTGGTCGGGGGAGTCTGCAGTAATGAATATCGATGTTGTGCAGTTTGGAGTATTCCTGCTGCTAACCAGTCTGGTGGGGTTGGTTACCTGGTTAAAGTGTCGAAAGCAGGGTCGAAGCACTGATTCTAATAAGGAATACTTTTTAGCCGGTGGTAATCTAACCTGGGTGTATGTAGCGGGCTCTATTATGCTCACCAATATCAGTACTGAGCAGATTGTCGGTATGAATGGTGCTCAAAGCTTACTGGTAGCCTGGTGGGAAATTGCCGCGGCAGCAGGCCTGATTATTCTGGCAAAATGGCTGATCCCTCTTTACTATAAATATGACTGCACAACGACAACTGAGCTTCTTGAAAAGCGTTACAACGATAAGGCCCTAAGAGCGACAGTATCTGTCTTATTCCTGCTGGGTTATCTGTTTATCCTGTTGCCCACGGTGCTCTATACCGGCTCCCTGTTCATGAAGTCTATGTTTGGTCTTGACCTGCATGTCATAACCATTGCCATTATGTTTGCCATTGTCGGCTCAATCTATGCCATTTTTGGAGGTTTAAGGGCTATTGCGGTATCAGACACTTTCAATGGTGTTGGTTTGCTGGTGATGGGGCTGCTGGTTACTTTCCTGGCTTTGTATGCTGTAGATTTCGATCTCAGTGGTATCCCCGCTGATCGTATGACTTTGATTGGCAGTAACGATTCAGATATTCCCTGGCATACCCTGTTTACCGGTATGATCTTTATCCAGATCTTCTACTGGGGCACCAATATGGTCATTACCCAGCGGGCACTGGCAGCTAAAAGTGTTAAGGAAGCCCAGAAGGGTATTTATGCTGCGGTGGCCATGAAACTGCTGATTCCTTTTGTAGTGGTTCTGCCCGGCATGATTGCCTATAAGCTCTATGGCAATGTAGGGGATGTGGCCTATGGCCAGTTGGTGGGAGATATTCTGCCTTCCTGGTTGTCTGGTGTTTTTGCTGCAGTAATGGCAGGTGCTGTACTCAGCACCTTTAACAGTACCCTGAACTCAGCTGCAGCCCTTTATGTTTGTGATATTCACCAGAAATATTTCAATGCCAATGCCTGTGTAAAAGCACTGAGTATGCGGGTTTCCATTGTCTTTGCCGTTATTGGCATTGCCCTGGTCCCTGTGCTGCAAAATGCCCGCTCTATTATTGCCCTGCTGCAACAGCTGAATGGCCTCTACAGTATGCCGGTTCTGGCAGCATTCCTAGTGGCCATTCTGTTTAGCAATGTTAAGCCCAGGGCCATTATGATCAGCATGCTGATGGGCTCAGGTTTGTATGCCATTTTCACTTTTGCCTGGACCCCACTGCACTATATCCACCTGATGTGTATTACACTGTTGGCCACTATGGGCTGCTCACTGCTGTTGAATAAGGTGCTCTATGGCCAAACTGCTCAGTTAAGGGTTGGAAGTAAGACCAATGCTGCTGTAGCTGAAGTTGCCTAACCTATAAGCCTATTATTGAGATTGAGAAGCCTCTCTTGTTTGAGAGGCTTTTTTGATGGAGATAATCAACAATAGTAGATAACCACCAATCAATCCATATAGGTGGGCATCAACAGCTACACCTGTACCAAGAAAGTTCATCATAAAACCACTGTCGTAAAATGAGGTTTGCTCCCTTAACGTCTTCCCTGTCCAGATAATCATCATTGCCACTTTAATCCAGCGGTTGTAATGGTTAGTCGTAGCAGCAGCAATAATCACCAGGCCATGAAGAAGGCCTGACAATCCGGCATAGCGGACTGTTTCAGGATTAAGAAACCAGATGCCTGCTGAAATCCAGAGGCATAAAGCCAGTGTGCACAGCAATCCCCGCCATGACCGAAAAAGCCGGTCATTAATATAAAAAATAACAGCCAGGCCTGACAGGTTGAGGAATAAGTGCCTGATATTGAAATGGGTAAAGTGAGCTGTTAGCCATCGCCAGCTTAAAGAAATTTCTGAGGCGTTTCGATCCAGTGATAGCCAGTCGACCATTGAGCCAGAAGACACTATAGAAACGAGAATAAACAGACAGATAATCGGTGTCAGGTAGTTTGTATACTTCATGTGCTTTTTTGTGAAAACGCTTTCTATCTTGAAACTCTATTGACATTGGTCATATTTACAAGCAATGAAAACGTTATCATTGCGGCTTTGGACAGGGTTGGCTGTCCATGTATGAAAAAGGGAGCATGGAATAAACAATGTTCTTTGCTTACCGGTAGAAAATTATACAGGCCAACATCACTGGGGAGTAATAATGATGAGTCGGCTACAGCCCAAACCTCTGGCTGCTGCTATCTGTGCTTCGGCGCTTATATTGAGTGGATGTTCTTCTGACGATAACACTACAGAGACTGATTCAGGACAGAATGATTGGGAAAACCATCAGGTTTTTGCCATTAATAAAGAAGCACCTCATACAACATTATTCTCTTATACCAGTCATGAGGCTGCTCTGGCCGGTCAGCAGAGCGAGTCACCCTGGTTTCAGTCTTTAAATGGCAGCTGGAAATTCCGCTTTGATAAACATCCGGATCAGCGTCCGTTAGATTTCTTTAATGATAATTATGATGTTAGCGGTTGGGATGATATTCCGGTACCTGGTAACTGGGAAATTGAAGGCAAGGATGAAGACGGAAACTATGGCAAATATGGTTACCCAGTCTATCTGGATGAACGTTTCCCCTTTGATGCGAAATGGCCCAATGCCCCCAAAGATTATAATCCTACCGGCTCTTATCGTCGTGACTTTACCCTGCCTGATAATTGGAATGGTCGCCAGATATTTATCCATATGGGGGGTGTACGTTCTGCGGCTTACCTCTGGATTAATGGCCGTAAAGTAGGCTATAGCCAGGGTGCCAAAACTCCCGCTGAGTTTGATATCACACCTTATGTCCGTAGTGGCAACAATACCGTCTCCCTTCAGGTGATTCGATGGAGTGATGGCAGCTATCTGGAAAAACAGGATATGTTGGATCTGGCGGGTATTGAACGTGATATCTGGCTATTCTCGACACCGAAAGTCCATATCCGTGACTTCAAAGTCCAGGCAGGCCTGACCAATAATTATCAGGATGGTTTGTTAAAATTGGACCTTGATCTGAAAAACTATCTGGAACAAGCCTCAGGTGAGCATCAGGTTGCTATTTCTTTGCTGGATGGTGACGAAACCCTGGTAACTGACAGTCAGACCATCAGTATTGATGGGCAGGAGCGCACACTTAATTTCGATACTAAAACACTCCCTGGTATCAAACCGTGGTCTGCTGAATCTCCTAATTTATATACATTACTTATTGAGCTGAAAAACAAGAGTGGTAACACGCTTGAAGTACTAAAACAGCAAGTAGGCTTCAGGGAAGTAAAAATTGAAGGGTGGCAGCTTAAGGTTAATGGCAAAGTGATAGCCATTAAAGGTGTTAACCGTCATGAAACCCATCCAGATCATGGGCATGTGGTCACCATGGCTGATATGGTGCGCGATATTCAAATGATGAAGCGCAACAATATTAATGCAGTGCGCTCCAGTCACTACCCTAATGATCCGCGCTGGTATGAGCTCACTGACCGTTATGGTCTGTATGTGATTGATGAAGCCAATATTGAGTCTCATCCTCTCGCTATTAACCCAGATACCCAAATTGGTGATACTGAGTCCTGGATTCCCGCCCATCTGGACCGAACCCAGAGAATGTATGAGCGGGATAAAAACCACCCTTCCATTATTATCTGGTCACTGGGTAATGAGGCGGGCTATGGCAAGGTATTTGAAACAACCTATAAATGGCTGAAAGATAACGACGGTAGTCGTCCTGTACAATACGAGCCTGCTGGCTGGAACAATTACAGTGATATCTATGCACCTATGTATCCTTCCTTTACCCGTATCCGGGACTTTATGGAAAAGGTGGATAGTCAGCCAGAACTGGCCCGGCCGATGATCTTCATCGAATATGCCCACGCCATGGGTAACTCTGTGGGTAACCTGAAAGACTACTGGGAACTGATTGATTCTCACCCTATGACTCAGGGAGGCTTTATCTGGGACTGGGTTGATCAGGCACAGCGTGGCCACAAATTGAATGAGAACAGTGAACGGGTGGAATACTGGCAATATGGCCATGACTATGACCCTAAAACCCAGACTGATGGCAACTTCCTGAATAATGGTCTGGTTGATCCTGACCGGAATCCTCATCCGCATCTCCAGGAAGTGAAAAAGGTTTACCAGAATATTGAATTCAAGGCCTCAGATGAAGAGCTGAAAGAAGGCAAGGTTAATATCACCAACCGCTTTATCTTTACTAACCTGGATCGCTACAATTTTTATTGGAATCTTGAGGAGGACGGTCAATCTGTAGAACAGGGACAGCTTTCAGGTATTAACATTGAACCAGGCAAAAGTTCGCAGGTTAACCTGTCATTACCGAACTATGCGCTCAAGCCCGGAGCTGAATATTTTGTGACTGTTCGGGCAGAAACAAAAAGTGCTCAGCCACTAATTTCACAGGATCAGGCATTTGCAGGCAAAGCGGTAGGAAATAAGCTGGATCAGCCTGAGCAGTTGTTACCGGCTAATCATACGGTTGCCTGGGAGCAGTTCAAACTGCCAGAAAATTCTCCCGCTGAAATAATACCCGTGGATTCATTGCCAACCCTGGATATGAATGATAATGGATCTACTGTAACGCTTGGCAGTGATTCGTTTGAAGTCAGCTTTGATCGTCAGACTGGTAATATGACTCGTTTTACCAGTAATGGAATTGCTCTGTTGGAATCAGGTCTGAAGGCTAATTTCTGGCGTGCTCCTACGGATAATGATCTGGGTAATGGTATGCATGACTGGGCTAAGGCCTGGAAAACAGCTTCAGATCAGGAAAAAGCAACGCTGGTTTCTTTTGCTGTTGAGCGACTCGATAGCCACAGGGTACAGCTGAAGGCGGTGTACCGTTTAGCTGCGGTTGAATCTACTGAAACGATCAGTTACACCGTACTGGGTAATGGCGAAATCCAGGTAACCAGTGAATTTACACAGGGAGAAAAAGATCTGCCTAAACTGCCTCGTTTAGGCATGCAAATGCAGATCCCCGCTGAATTTGAAACCATGACCTGGTTGGGCAGAGGTCCCCATGAAAGCTATGTTGACCGCAAAACATCGGCAGCTGTTGGTTTGTATAAGGGAGCAGTATGGGATCAAATGCATAGATACCCTCGCCCCCAGGAAACTGCCAATAAAACCGATGTGCGCTGGATGGCTCTGACCAATAAAGACGGCTTTGGCTTAATGGCTGTAGCCAATGGTGATTTTTTGTCTACCAGCGCCTGGCATCTGGATATGGATGACCTTGATGTTGGCAAAACCAGCGATTCTGGTTCCGGCCTGGTTCCGGTAACTGATAAGCATGGTGCCGATCTGGTTAAACGTGATCATGTGATTTGGAATATTGATCACAAGCAAATGGGCGTAGGTGGTGATACCAGCTGGGGACGGCCAGTGCATCCTGAATATTCCATTCCAGCAGGGAACTATAAGTACAGCTTCCGGTTAATGGCTGTGGATCTTGGAAAGGATGACCTGGCGGTTAAAGCCAGAAAAGTCATTCAGTGATTGTGTGAGGGAGGATGTCTGTTGGTATCCTCCCTGTAGTCGAGGCGATTCGCTAATATGTATCAGCTTTGGAGTAATTCACCTTATAACCAATATCATCCAGCAACCCCAGAGTTACTTTGCCAATTAGATAGCCATTGGCCATTACTTCCTCAGTCATCGCTGGAAGTTTCTTTTTATTGGGGTAATATCGGGTTTTATCACCCAGGTCGATATTATCGTAAAGATGCCCTTCATCGTCACTCATAGGCAAAAAGTCTACATTGGCTCCATAAATCTGATTGTATTGTTTAACAGCTTGGCTGTTTGGAACTTTGAAAATATTGCCGTACTGTTTATCTTTTATAATGAAATCAGTATCCAGGGTGCCGACACCTAAAATATGCCCCATTTCATGTAAAATAGTGCCGTTAAACTCATCTTGATCGAAACCCATCTCATAGGTGTGGCTTGCAATTATCAGAGAACCAGTGGTTGTCATCAAGTAGCCATTGAATAGCGTTCCATCATCATCAGGCCCAGCAAAGCCATTGGTATCAGCATCAAGTGGGCCTACAAATACGCGTATGGATATCGTATGGTGAGCCTTGCCATTTACTCCCTTTATAACCTCTAACCAACGATTGGCTGATTTTACATAAGGCTCTATATCGCTTTTTTTCCAACTTTTTTCACGCCCATCGGCCAGAATCATTTGGTCGCAAAAGTTAAGATTCAGGGTTAGATGTTCATTACTTACTTGTTGCTCACGAGCTACTGAACAATCCGGCTATGTTCCCCTAAACGGTTGAAAGGAGTAAACTGAGGCTGTCTCTTTCCTGTGAGGAGGCCTCATAATGAAAAATAATCAATTCAGGCAGTTTCTCAACGACGTTGCATCACTCTCACCACAGCAACTCGGTATACTTCAACAGGCCCTTACTGCCGCACCGAATCAACCTAAATCTAACCTCAATCTTGAAAGTTTGATTGAACACAATTTTGCAAGCGATCCTTCCTGTCCTTACTGCGGCAACTCACATCTCCAGCGCTGGGGGATTAGGGTCGGAAGACAACGCTATCGCTGCAAACAGTGTGGCCGTACATTTAATGCCTTTACAGAAACACCATTGGCTCGACTACACCATGATCATAGTGGGCAGTGGTTGCAGTACCTTAGGGAAATGACTCACTCCCTGACACTTCGAGCAACAGCTAAAGTCTGCGGCATTACTCTGAAAACTTCATTTTCCTGGAGGCATCGTTTTTTACAGGTCATCGATAAAGACCAGGCAACTGGCTTGGAAGGTATTGTAGAGCTGGATGAAACCTTTTTTAGGGAGTCCTTCAAAGGCCAGCGACAAAGGCTGCCAAGGCCAGCCAGAAAACGTGGCTCAGACAAGGTAAAGGCTCGGAGGATACCCGTTATGGTAGCTCGCGACCGGGAAGATAATACCGTTGATGGTGTTCTTGAGAATGAAAGCGCCGATGCTTTGGTTCATTGCCTGAGAGGTCGCATATCAGTTGATGCTATTGTTTGTGCTGATGCCAGTTTGGCGCATGAATCAC
Organism: Endozoicomonadaceae bacterium; assembly: GCA_965224475.1. Taxonomy (GTDB): domain Bacteria; phylum Pseudomonadota; class Gammaproteobacteria; order Pseudomonadales; family Endozoicomonadaceae; genus Endonucleibacter. Next base: position 587,955 of record CBDCZK010000021.1, read on the forward strand.
TGGCTCGTAAACTGGCTTTTCCTTTAAAGGAATTGAATACTTCAGCCGGAAAGCGTGTGCTGGAAGGTATATTCCATATTCAGCACGTCAATGCTTACCACAGTCATTTGAAACAGTGGATTAGAAATACTTTTCATGGTGTGGCTACAAAGTATCTCTCTCATTATCTCAGTTGGCGTCGTATATTATCTAGCCGAAATACACTAACGGTAGGTGGTTTTGTCACTGGACTCGCAGAGCATTGGGGTGTTCAACCGTTTAGGGGAACATAGCCGAACAATCCCATGTATCCAGCTTAGGTTCATCAGCCCTACTCACCGATAAGCTTGAAAGTCCTATAGAAATAATTGCAATGGCTGACAAAAATTTTTTCTTCATATCCTTTAACTTCGTTTAAAAATAGTCAGGTGTTCTTATCCCAATCGAAATTGCTAACCTCATTATGAGCCTGGTTAGGAGGGTGGAAGACAAGGCGAAGTGATGAGGTGAAGTTGTAGTACCTCAAGGTATGAGAGGCGTTTCAACGCAGTATTTCCATTCAGATAAGCAGTTCAATAGGGTCGTTAGAAAGTGTGATTGGTATTAATTAGTAGTGGGGAATGTTTGCTATTGAGTTGGTGAAAAAATAGCCTGAATGGCTGGTGTCAGTATATAAATATTAGTCAAAAATCGTAACTATTCAGCACCCAGTAAAGGAAGGTTGTCGTAATTCTTCATAGCTATAAGCAGGGCTTCGAAAACATTCTCACCCTGCTTTCTCGCCGATGAAACATAACTCCGTATCCGGCAGTACCATTTAGCCCCTTTTTCACTTCTGAAACAGCCAGATATTTTCTGCTTTACCTTGCCGTTGCGAACATCCTGCTCACTGCCGTTATTATCGAAGGGGATGTCAAAATCAGTCATGAATCTCAAGGTTTCTTCTTTAAACTCCACCAGTCGCTTGAAGAGGTTAAAGGCTTTGGTGTTTCTGACTTTATCCTCTCCAAGGCGTTGACGTCGTCGCTCCATGTACTCGGCTTCTTCGAGCTGTGCTTTTTTAGCAGTACGCTCGAAAAGCGAGTCGATACGCTTGCGGATAATTTCCGGCATAGCCTTCATGCCAAGCTTTTTGAACCCTTTCCTAAGATGGCAAGCCAGCCTTAACAAGCGTTGAAGCCGGGCTGCAAGATAATTGCAATCTCTGTCAACAACCCCCTGCAACTCCCTTAAGTGATGGGCGTTACAGAGCACATGGATGGCTGCGTAGCGAAAGTAGACTTTATAATGGTCATGCACAAGTATACCGGCAAATACCAGTAACACTCCCATTGCCTCAATAGCTTCATGACCTTTACTGGGGTCAAGGTGGTAGTATGTCCACTCCTCGGAACGAACGACATGCAGCCACCATAAAGAGCCCTTCACTCTCATGCCTGTTTCGTCAGCACCTGCAACTGGCACTTTTTTTAAGGCGTTAGCAATTGCTGCCTCTGTGCTAGCCAGACGGTCGTAGGCATTTGCCTGAAAAGTACAGATTGAACCGGGACTAACTTCAAGACCAAAAATATCGAAAAAGAATTGTGAAATGCGCTTGTACGGCATTAACTGGTATTGATACAGATAAACAGCCAGTGCTTGAGTGACCGGACCATACTGCACATACGAGTCAACACCCTTAGGAAAGCATGCTTGATTAGCATGTCCGCATGGGCATTCTTTGACTTCAGCCACATGCGCCGTTACTTCGAAACGGCCAAAACGTCCTGGATCAAATACCTGACGTTCAACAACGTCGGTTACTTTGATAGAAAGAAGCGACTGATGGCAAAGTACGCAGTTTTTAACCGAGTGATGCCGGATATGGTCTGGTTCCTCAGTTTGCTCCAGCGTAGAGCCTTTATGACCGTGTTGACCACCGGGCCTGTTATTTGACTTTTGCCTCAGGCTTTTGGGATTGGGTTTGTAATCTTCTCTATCACACTCAGGATTTTCCTCATTCTCACTGTCAGCATTTGAGTTTTTGGATGATGAGGGCTTATTGTAACCATCTGTAGACGGTGGCTTGCTGCTATTACGACTATTCATCTTGAGCTTATCAGCAAGCTCCTTGTTTTCATCCTCAAGACTCAAAACCTTCGACTCCAGCTCACCTACAGCAGCGAGAAGCAAGATAATGGCCTGTGTTTCGGGAGTAAACTGAGTCATGAAAACTTCTGGAAAAGGGTTTATATCAAAATGACATAAATTCGCGAAAAATCCAGATTAATCTGAGGAGGCTGAATAGTTACCAAAAATCATTAGATTCTTACTTTTTATTCTCTATTCTTTGGAGCGGAGTTGTTGACTGGCTTAGAAGGTGACTGCTTAAGCTCTTGAGTTAGAATATACTGTTTTGGTGTCTTGCCTAATACGCTTTTGAACATCGAAATAAAAGCACTGACAGATTCATACCCGAGCTCTTCAGAAACTGTTTGGACATTGGTTCCGGTGGATAATTTTTGTAGTGCGATAATGATATGCAGCTGTCTTCGCCAGTGACGAAACGTCATGGCTGTCTCTTTTTTTAACAGTCTTGCAAAAGTCCTCACACTCATCGCATGTTTTTGAGCCCACTGTTCCGCTGTTCTTTGACTTGAAGGAGAGGTTATCAGCTCTTCTGCAACTCGCTTAAGGCGAGGTTCTGTTGGAATTGGAAAATGTAAGAATTCTTTTGGCATCTGGGTTAACTGATAGAGTAATACTTCAATCAGTTTTTGGGTGGGCCTATCTTGACCCTTATTTAAGGGTAGGGTTGATAGATATAAAATAATTTCACGAACCATGGGGCTGATTGCCAGTGTGCAGCACGTAGATGGCATTTCATATTGGTTGTCTTGAATAAAGAGAAAACAGTACCTGGCATTTGCTGATGGGTAGTTGCTGTGGGGAAGACCTGCGGGTATCCAAACGGCGCACTGAGTGGGTACCAGCCAGATTGCATCGGAAACAGAGCAGGTAATTGCCCCTTTGATTGGCATGACCAACTGACCTTTATCATGCTTATGAATAGGGTACTCTGTTGGCTTTTTTTCAGCTTGAAGGTCGACAATAGAAACCGGACAATCAACTTGATCACTGTTTATTGCAGAAGCAGGTTCGTTCACAATATGATTCCTCTGCGAATGCTTTGCCCGATAAGTCCCTAAAGTGGATAGTGGCATTTAATTCTATCCAATAAATATTTCTATAGCCGAGCTTTTTGCTCGCGATACACAGGGTGTCATGAAATGTTTTCGTTCAGTTTTTGTCAGTATCGTATCCCTGTGATCTACATCACCTTTATATCCACATTTACATTGGCCACAGACACCTGTTTCACAAGATGAAGGTGTAGAAATACCTTCATCTCGCAAAGCATCAAGAATTGATTGCTCTGCAGATACCTCGATTTCTTTGCCAGTCTCTGCAATTGTTAGTTTAAAAGGAGTATTTGCCTCAGAACTATCGTTAATTGAGAAGTTTTCAAAATGGACGTTATTGGCACTCCAGTGGGAGGCTGAGCTCCTGACCAAGTCCACAAAACCTGGGCTGCCACAGCTATATACATGTGTTCCTCTTGAGTGGTTATCTAACAGTGCCGGTATATCAAGAGGTTTATCTAAGCTGTATATTTGTATACAACCGGGGTATTGCTTTAAAACTTCCTGGAAGGGATAGTCAGAAGCTGAATTGACGCAATAGTGCAGTTCGAAGGTTTCATTATTAGTAATAGCTTCACGTATCATGGTTAGAAATGGCGTGATACCTATACCTGCTGCGATAAAGATATGATGTTTATCTCTGGACATTTCGAAATAATTGGCTGGAGGTGATATGGCTATCACATCACCGACCTTGGCGGAATGATGCATGTACAGTGAGCCACCGCGGCTTTCTGGGGCTAAGCCTACGGATATCTGGTAGGTATCATCTGTTAGGGGGCTACACAATGAGTATGAACGTGATAAGCCGTTGGGAAGCTTAAGGGTAATATGGGCACCTGCTGAAAACTCAGGTAGAGACTCAAGGTTCGTTCTACTGAGGTAGAAACGCTTGACTCCATCAAATTCGTCAATGATTTTGACAATCCGCATTTCCAGTTCTTCATTACTCCCTCCTGTTAGTCTGCTGTCCCAGTCTTCAATATCATTGGCCTCAAGACGTTTACTGAACACGCCTTTAACTTCATGTCCGAGAGGTTTAAGACGGGCTAATTGCTCTGTTATTCTTTTGTTACCAGTTTCCTGGTAAAGATAGTGCTGAACTTTTGCAACTGTCCAGTCAGGATGTGGGCGTTCAATAACTTCTATTTTATCACCTATGGTTATATCTCCTTCAGTGAGGACACGATAGAACCACCCTGTTTTTGAACTATTTTGTGCATGTCTGGATATGGATGGTTCATTAAATCGATGATTGAGTTTGAAGCAAGGTTGTCTTGGCTGGGAAACTTCCAGAATTGCCGTTCCAACGGAAACAATATCACCTATACACATGTTGTGCTCGTTCATTCCTTTAACAACGAAGTTCTCACCAAAACCACCATTAACCAGATATTTATTCGACTTTGGAAATGTGCTTTTTAGTTCGATGTAATGGTTGGAGTCAAATTGTAAAACGGCTCGATCTTTGTGATTGTGGAAATCTTCTGCCTGGGCGTCACCGACAAGTCCCGTGTTGTTTATTTGAGTCTTCTCAATTGGCTGTTTATTAATGGCTGTTTTGATAGTGGCTGAGAATAGCTTTTTGGGTTTTCCTACCCGTATTTCATCAATAGTTGATTTGTAAAACATCAGATTTTTTCAAGTCCATGCAATATACATCTATATAAAATGAGGCTCTTCAGGGATAACTGTGGGTAAAAATGAGTGATTTTGGAGTAAATGCACCAGCAGCCAACTTTTGATAGTTTTTTGTTGAAGGACAGAAAAACAACAAAAGCGACCGCTGATGCTGATTAAAACTATCCTCAATAAAGTCCACAAACTCAAGTCATTTGTTTATCAAGAGGTAAAGCTGGCCCACTATCAAGGTGCTGAGGTATTCAATGTCACTATCGTTCCGCGTCAGAATGGTCATGCGCTGTGCTCAGGTTGCCAAAAACCAGCGGCTGGCTACGACCACCTGAAAGAGCGTCGTTTTGAGTTTATCCCATTATGGGGTATTAGAGTCTTCCTTCTCTACAGAATGCGCCGGGTTAACTGTAAGACTTGCGGTGTGAAGGTTGAACAGGTTCCATGGGCAGAAGGTAAAAAGGAACTCACCACAGCCTATATGCAGTTTTTGGCATTTTGGGCCAGAAAGCTTTCTTGGAAAGAAGTGGCTTTTACTTTTCATACATCATGGGAAAAAGTATTTCAGGCGGTTGAGTATGTGGTTAAGTGGGGTAAGGCTCATCGGTCCATGGATAACATAAAGGCGATTGGCGTCGATGAGGTCGCTTATCAAATTGGTCATAAATACCTGACAGTGATTTACCAGATTGACCGGGGACTGACCCGGCTATTATGGGTTGGAGAAGACCGCACTGAAGTGACTATTCGCCGTTTCTTTCTGTTCTTTGGCTCAGAAAGAAACCAGCGGCTGGAGTATGTTTGCTCTGACATGTGGAAGCCGTACCTGAAAGCCATTGCAGAGTTTGCCAGCCAAGCGTTGCACATACTTGATCGTTTTCACATTGTCGCCATGTTGAATAAAGCGATTGATGAAGTCAGGGCCTCTGAACACAAGCAGCTTCAGGCTGATGGTTATGAACCAGTACTGAAAAAGGCCCGTTGGTGTTTGCTCAAACGTAAGGAGAACCTGACGGAAAAAGAAGAGATAAAGCTGAGTACGGTTTTGCAATACAACTTGAAGAGTGTTCGGGCTTATCTGCTCAAAGAAGAGTTTCAGACGTTCTGGGAATACGTTTCTCCCTTCTGGGCAGGGAAATATCTGGATCGTTGGTGTACAAGAGTGATGCGGTCAAAAATAGAACCCTTGAAGAAAGTAGCCAAAACGGTTCGACGGCACCAGCCCTTAATCTTGAACTGGTTTAAGGCAAAAAAGGCTTATTCTAGCGGAATCGTCGAAGGCTTAAACACCAAGGTAAAAGTGACTACGAGAAAAGCTTACGGTTTTAGAACCTACAAGTGCGCGGAAATAGCTTTATATCACGCACTGGGTAAGCTACCTGAGCCGCAAATGACCCACAGATTTTACTGACGAGGCTAAAATGATAAATATGAAAGGTATAAAAAAATCTACTGATTTTGACAAAAAATAGCTCAAATCGGTCACATGATTTCATGTGAATAGATACTTATGAAAGGTATCAAATGCTTATCAAACTAAGTTTGGCAATAGCTCCCCGTTCATCCATAACCAGCAACTGATTCTCTCCTTCTCGGAGTTTTTCAAGCTTCAACCGGTTGTTACCTTGTGAGATGCTTTTTCCATTGAGATACCAGTTAACTTTGCCACTGCCACCTTCAACCAACAGATTAATGGCCAGAGGTTGTTTATCTAAAACGTGAAAAATCTGTCCATCTTCAGCACCTAAAATTCTAAGATCATGCTCTTCTATGGGTTTGATCAGGCACTGACTGTCATAGGCTGGCATTCTTGTCGATTGTCGATAGTGCCTGGGTAGCCAGCTTTCCAGTGCTAACGGCCATAAAGAAATCGTTTTACTGATTACCTTGCTGGTAGAACAGTTTCTGTTAACGCGTAGATCTGTGTCCGGGTTGATTAAAATTCGGTGTTCTGGCTTGAAAAACAGTCGACCATTTTCGGGTAATAATGTTCTGGGTGTTACGCCTTGTTTAGTCCAGGCCAGACGCTGTTCATCACATTGTGAATGGACGCTGTTTTGGGAGCGACCGTCGGGCCAGCAGATCAAGGCCTTTTCTACCTTTGTGGGTTTGGTTATAGCCGCTGAATTTGGATCAACCAACTCAAAGGCGGTAAATAACAGTGGGCCAGCAACGGAAGCCCCCATTTTTTTTCGCATAGGCATGCCATCAGGTCGTCCAAGCCAGACACCAATGGTGTAGTCCCGCGTAACACCAATAGCCCAGACATCGCGGTGGTCATAGGAGGTACCTGATTTCCAGGCAACCTTTGGGCGTAGTTCCCTGGATAGGCCAAAGTTATAACCGGGTGGGAGATTAACCCCCTGAAGGGTTTTGTAGGTTATCCAGGCTGCTTCTTTGCTTAATAAACGCCTTTGTTGCTGATTATCCTGGTTTTCGGTCACAACTAATGTATTGACATAGCCATTTCGGGCCAAGGTGCTATACAGGCTAACCAGCCGCTGTAATGAACTACCGGCACCACCGAGAATTACGGCTGCACTGGCACTGCCCTCCGGAATTTGCAGCGGTTGCAATACATGAGCCAGTTTGTTGGCAAAACGCTGTTCTCCATAGGCTTCTATAAGTTGAACAAAAGGAATGTTCAGTGAGCGTTGCAGTGCTTCTGAAATACTGACCGCACCTGAAAAGCCACGGGAAAAATTACCGGGCCGGTATTGTCGGGTTACTCTGGGTACATCGGCCATCAGAGATTCAGAATGAATAAGGTTGTCGTCTATTGCCAGGCCGTAAAGAAATGGTTTAAGCGTTGAGCCGGGGGAACGGATGGCATTGACCATATCTACCTGGCCCGCTCTGGAGTAATCCAGGAAATCCGAGGAGCCAATATAGGCTTTGATGCTATGGGTGTTGTTTTCAACCACCAGTATGGCTGCAGAAATGCCTTCTCCCTGCAGACGAGCGTAGTTTTTTGCATATTCTTCAAGGGGTTTTTGGATGGTCCTGGCAATGGTGGTTTTGATGACCCGCTGGTCTGGCAGTGTTTGAGTTAAACGTCGGGACAATATGGGCGCAACCATTGGAGAATCCAGTTCCCAAGCAGCAATACTTTCCTGTTTGGCATGGTCAATCTCTTGCTGAGGCCAGACTTGGTATCCTTGTAGTCTATCCAGTACTTTATCTCTAGCTTTTCTGGCTGTATCAGGATAACGGTCAGGTCTGAGTCTTGAAGGTGCTTGTGGCAGAACAGCAAGCAGTGCTGCTTCTGATTGTCGTAACTCACTGGCAGGTTTTTGGAAGTATTGAAAACTGGCGGCCTGAACACCTTCAATAGTGCCACCAAAAGGTGCGTAATTAAGATAGAGTTCAAGAATCTCTTTTTTGCTAAAGGCGTATTCCAGTTGTAATGCCCGAAATATCTGGCTGAATTTGCCGGCCAGTGTTCGTGTATGGGGATAAAGTAGTCGTGCTACCTGCATGGTCAGTGTTGAGCCCCCGGAGATAATTTCTCCTGAGGATAACCATTGCCAGCTAGCGCGCAGCAAACTCAGCGGGTTAACTCCGGGATGTTGATAGAAGTACCGGTCTTCGTAGTTAAGCAGGGCTTCAATATACCAGGAAGAGACTTGATCAGTGGTTACCTGATAGCGCCAGATACCCTCATTATCGGCAAAGGCTCGCAGTGGAAACCCCTCTGAATCCAGTACAACGGTGGAAAAGCTGGAATGACTATCCGGTAACTGCAGAGGAAATAGTTTGTTAGCTGTTAAGAAAGCAATAACGCTGACCAATACAGTCAGCGTCAGGGCTTTAACCCAGAATCTAAAATCAAACAAAGTAGTTACTTCACTACCTTTAATTTGTCGGCTGCATTGCTGATGCCATGGAATTCAGGTGTATACATAGACTCAACTATTGCTGGTGGTACCTGATACTCGCCAGGGTTAACGGCTCGTGAGATAAAAAACAGAATTTGTTCGTTGTTTTTGTATAAATCCAGAGCTGCGACATAACGGTCATCACGGTATTCCTGAAACTCAATGTTTGCTTTTTGAGTGACAGACTTATTATCAATCCTGATATCACCCAGCTTTAGAGCGCTATCAAGATTCTGGTTTTCTAGCTCAAGACCCGCTGGGACCAGGCTGACCAGCAGGGCATCGGGAACCCGCTGGTTAGCCATCACCTTGACCCGGGTGAGAACAATATCACCTACATTGAGTTGCTTGAGCTGATCCAGTTCAACGGCTTTACCATTTTTTATCTGGTAGTGATCAATGTGAACTTTAATGCCGTTATCAACTTCTGTTGGCAGTCTTTCAGGAAGTCCTGTTGCCGCAAATGAGGCAAAGACTGGAGTTGCAGAGTTATTGGTAAAGCTGATGGTTTTATCCAGACTGTTGGCTTTCAGGTTTTTGATAAAAGTCCCCGTTTCCTTTAGTTGCTGTTTTTGATCAGCGGTAATCAGTTCACCCTGCCATTGCTTATTATCAATCCTTTGTTCAATGGCTACTGCCAAACGGAACAAGGCGCTGCGTTCCTGAGGACTCAGGTATTGTTTCTGTTGTAGTTGTGTGTGAAGTGGCAGTAGCTGGTCGATGGCCTGTTTGTTCAAGATATCGGCTTCTAGCAGATAGCTGATAGCCAAAGCTCGATCTCTGATTGATGATCCATAATCACCAAGATAGATGTTTTGCTTTCGTTTTATCTTCAAGGCATCCGTTATCAGCTGTTCACCTTCTGTTTTATTACCGGTATTGATCATCGCCAGACCGAGTTGTACACCGGGTAGAGGCGATAAGCTGTCTTTCAATTCTTTTTCTGCTATATCCCGAACAGGCCCCAGTGCAATTTTTCCTTCCTTAGCTAGCAGGTAAGCGGCATAAGCCTTATAAGCTAGCTGATAATGGGATGGTGATTGTGACCAATGCCTGATAATCAGAGGTGACCGTTGAGTGACATACTGCTTAAGCCTTCTTATTGCTGAATCCAGTAAATGATCCGGTACACTGTAGCCAGCCTTTTTTAAAGAGAGTAGCAGCTCTGTACCATAGGCGGTTAACCAGTATTCTTCATCAGCGGAACGTGACCAGAAGCCAAAGCCACCAGATATTTGTTGTAGTTCACTAAGACGGTCAATAGCGGCTTGAACCTGGCTATTGTTTTTTTCTTGTTCCACCACTATATCTGCCAGCTGAATAGTGTCAGCCATTCCCAACACCGCAATAGGCACTGATTTGCTGATGGTTTGTTCCAGGCAGGTGTAGGGGTAGTCAGTGAGATAGCGCCAGTGTTCAGCTGCTTGCAGATCAGGCAGATTGCCAATCCGTAGCTGCCTGTTAACAGAATCAGGTTTGAGGCCAGCAATCAGATCATTACTAAACGTCAGTGTTTCGTCTTTATCGAGAATGGCGCTTTGGTTCTGATACTGAGCAGGGTAAGCATCACGAACACCCAACGTCCATTCCCTGGATAGGGTTTCGTCATCAAAAGTGATAGTTGCGGTTATTTTGCCCAGGCCAGCGGGCTCCATTGCTTTTACATCAAAATAGAAAATACCCTTTTGCCCTTCTTGAAGATGAAAGTCTGCTTTCGATGCTTTATCTATAGGGTTGCTATGGGAGTTCGCTTTTGATCTGGCATCAATTGTCAGAGGTCCAGTGGTATCAATGGCGATGTTAATATCCTGGGTTTTACCGCTCATGTTTACCAGGTCTATGGCCAGGGTTGCTTTGTCACTGGATGCCAGAAAGCGAGGTGCCGATAATTGCGTAATAACCGGAGACGTAACCTTAATTGTCTGGTTATCCATGCCAAATTGATCGTCGGAAAAACCGACGGCAGTGAGTTTTAACTCACCTTCAAACTGTGGTAAATCAAGGGGAATATTGGCGTTGCCGTCAGTTACTTTAATCAGACCACTGAACAGACTGATGATATTGACCTCTGTTCTGGGTTTGTCGCCACCACGGGTTAGATCTGCATCACCTCCCCAGCTAAGCTCGGCTTTATCCGCCAGCTTATATTCGAGAATATCATCAAACATATCGGATAGCCGGGCATTGTATTTGCGCTGGCTGTAAAAATAACTAAAAGGGTTTTCTGTTTTGTAGCCGGTGATACTCAATACTCCGGAATCCACTGCGCTTAATGTTACCCAGGCATCGCCGGATACCGGATGCCCTGTACTATCAAGAACATGAATGCCTGTATTGACCTCTTGACCTGGTCGCCACTGCTCCGGAACATCTATTGTGATATCAAGCTTCCGGTTTTCTCTATCTAAAGGCAGAGCAATAATTCCGAAGCTGCGTTTTGCCACTTTTTCTGTATTTTCAGTAGGTGCTACGACAAATGCACTGGCATATAAATCATGTCGTTTAATGGTATAAGGGATGGGGATTTCAACCTCTGCCTGGCGCTCCTTAAGCTGAATCTGCTTGGTATACAAAATCTGGTCTGCTTCAAGCATCACCAGAGCCGTACCTTCTGTCGGTGCGGCAATACGAAGAATGGCCGTGTCTCCCGCCTTATACGCTTTTTTGTTAAGTGCCAGATTAACCCGGTCAGGGCGTATACGGTTCTTGTTGTCATTCCAGGCAGAATACCAGTCTTCACCAGCAAAAAACGGATAAACGGTCTTGCCTCCGGATTGAAGGTCGGTCACTTCCAGGCGATAACGACCCCATTCTACCGGCAGAGTTAGCGGTACCGGCTTCTGGTTGGTAAAGCGGGTATCCTGAGTTAACGCCAGGTATTCATTTTCAACCCGCTGATAATGCCAGCCTCTGGCTTTGGTATAGGTCCAGAAATACTTTTCCTCTTCGCGGTAGAGTTCTATTTTAGCCTCGCCCGTAGAGATGATGTCGCCATTGTGATCCGTGCGTAGCAGTGAAAAGCTGGCTGGTGTATCGCTATCTGCCCGGTCATTCCGAAACAGCGGCTTGATACCAATAAAAGTTGCCTTGGGCCAAAGAAGGACATTATAAAAGCGGTTAATAGCCCGGCCACCGGTTTCATAGAGACTGTATTGTAAACTGACTTTTGCTGGCACCTGCCAATGGTTGAGGCTAAATTGCTCAGGCAGTTGGGTTGTTATATGTCCAGTGTCATCAAGATCGGCTGAGCCCAACTCTATTGTGTCAAACTCAGTTTTGCTTGGTGTGCCAAATACATAGTCTTTCAGTTGCTCAAAAGGTGATGGCCAGGCTTTTACCCGAACGCTGGTGTCCAATCTATTGCCAGCAGCGGGTGCACCATAGAGGTATTCTCCCAGTACATTAACATTGAGATTACTGCCTGCGGTGATGCTGGTCAGGGCACTGGTATTCAGGGCATTGGGATTAAAGGTTAGTCGTAGGCGTTCCGGTAAAAATTCTTCAACCTTAAATTTAAACAAGGTGCTTATTTTATCATTGCCTGGGCTGAATACGCTGGCCTGCCAGGAGCCTACTGGGGCACTTGAGGGAATGGTAAGGGAGAGCTCATGATAGCCATTAGCTTCAGCATCAACCAGCCAGCGGTTATAAAGGCTGCCGTCAGGTTTTCTGATCTCAATTTTGACCGACCCTGTTACCGGCTGTCCATCCTGGTCGCGTTTTAAAACGCTGAGGGTGATGCTTTCCCCGGGACGGTAGATATCCCTCGATGACCAGGCAAACAGCTCTTCAGGTTGGGAAGGGCGCCCACCCACATCAAAGTCTGATAAATCAAATATGGGAGCCTGGTAGCGAAGGGTTGTTACCTGGTTATCTTTTCTGGCCAGAATCAGTCTGGGGCTTTTTTCCATCAGCTCAGGCTTAAAGCTCCAGCTACCCTGCTTGTCCGTTTCGCCTTCTGCCCAGACTTTGGATTGGTAGTCCATAACAGAGATATCAACGCTGGGGAGTAGCTGACCGCTGGTAATATCCTGGGCTATTATCTGGGTGTGATCCTGGTATTTTCTTAACTGCAGGCCTATGGAGGATACGGTAAACCAGGTTTTGGTGTCGAACTCAAAAGCTCCGGGTTTTGCCAGTGTTACAAAGTACACACCAGGTTCTTTTAGCTTTCCCAGTTTGTTGAGGTCGACTAGTACCCGGTTGCGGGCATTTTTTTCTGATCCGGTGATAATCCGGGCACTGTATTGATGTTCAAGATACTCTTCAAGATAACGGGTGCCGTAATAACCGTACTCATCAAAAAATTGAGCCACCTTATTGTCTTTAACCCGGTAAAGGTTCAGATCCGCTTCAGGCACATTAATAGCTGTAACGGGTAAGGATTCCGTATGGCCAGGCACCATCACCATACCTTCGCTGTCAAAGGATACTACTGGTGTAATAGCACGGGCAGTTACTGCTTTTTTAAATTCCTTCTGTAACACTTTGCCATTGATTGCCTTGATGCCCCTGTCAATATTCAGGGAGTAGGCCACATCAGGCTCAATACCTGTGTAGTAAAGCTTGCGGCCATCTTTACTAAGAACGGGCTCCGTCAGGGAAGGCGTTATCTGGATGTAGCGAGTAAAATTCTGGTCAGGTTCTACAGGGATACTAAAGGTGATGGCGAGGGCATTGACCTTGCCATACTCTCGTTCAGAGATATCCTGAACCGTCAAAGCCATGCTGCCATAACTTTTTTCAGAAAAGATTTGTTTCTGTTGGGTTATATTGCTTTTATCCTGGTCTGGTGCAGGCTCTTCATGCTCCTGACTGCAACCCGAGAGCAACCCGGCCATAAAAATCATAAGTAACAGCAATGCCCGTACCACAGAAGGGCATGGAGTGTTCGTTGAAGTCGGGCAGGCTGTTGTCATGGGGAAATCCTCAGGCCTCTTTTTCTTTTTGACGGTCACGGTAAAAAGATGACAGGAATGATAGCTTTGTTTCCGCGATGATGACTGCCACAAAGATCAATGTTGCGCCAATTATCATTTGTATGGTCAGTTTTTCACTGAGTAGCATAACTGCGAACACTGTCCCGAAGAGGGCTTCAGTTGAAAGAATGATAGCTGTCTTGGTAGAGGTACTGTACTTCTGACAGACCGTTTGCAAAAGATAGCAAATTAATGTGCTGAATAATGCCAGATAGAGGACTGAACCGGCAGCTTTTATGCTGATTTGTTCAGGTGGGCTTTCCAGCAGCAGAGCGCCTATGATGGAAAATAGCCCGGCAAACCCTAGCTGTAATACGGTCAATAACACAGGGTCATGCTTTCGGGTGTAATCGCCTATGGCGACAATATGACAGGCAAAAAGAAAGGCACAGCCAAGGGTTAGTAGATCACCTTTATTGATACTGTTGAAACCATCAAGGGATAACAGCGCTATTCCTGCAAGTGTTATAAAGCAGGCACCAAATGAAAAGATATCAGGACGTTGTCGACTCAGTATCCAATATAAGAAAGGCACAATCACAACATTAACAGCCGTAATAAAGGCATTATTTGAAACTGTGGTATAGAGCAGGCCCAAGGTTTGCAGTGCAAAGGCAGCAAACAGGAGAAAACCTGATACCATGCCTGCTTTGAACATCTCTTTTGATATAGCGCCCAGCTTTTTATTGAGAATAATAGCAAGCAAAATGAAAGCAATAGAAAACCGGAAAGCCAGTAAATAAAGTGGAGGAATTTTATCATCCAAAGCCCAGCTTATGGCTATGTATCCTGTACCCCAGATAATGGCTACCAAAGCCAGGCCAACATCAGCCTGAACAGCCCTTTTCATAAAGCCCCCTGATTTTTTAGTTTTTCTTAATTTTACGACGGCTTGAGTGTGTTTGTGCTTATGCAGGAATCTGCGAACAAGCCGCCGGGTTTGATATTCTAGATCAACAAAAAAAGAAACCGATACTATTTTCTATTTCAGGCTCGGGAGGCTGTCCGGGAATGTGTCCGTAGTGAGGACGACAGAAAATTGAAAATAAAAATTAGAGTTTGTAAGATGAATACCTAAGGGTTTCACCGTAGTGGTTCTATTTACCAAACAAAAACTAATTTTTAGACCAATTTACTATTGGCACTGTAGGTCACTTTATTCTCCCTTAGCTTCCTGGCATTAATTGATTTTTCTTACTGACTCCCTCTGAATGAGTTGCGGAGTAAACAGTTGTTGTTCTGGTGATTTACTCTCTTCGCCAGAGAGTATTAGTGCTAGTTGAGCTGCAGCTGTACCCATCGCTTCGATAGGGTATCTGATGGTTGTTAGTTGGGGGTGAAGAAAGCGGGCTAATAGAACATCATCAAAACCAATGACAGAGATATCATTAGGCACCTGTATTTTATGTTCTCTTAAGGCACTCAGGCAGCCTGCAGCCATAGCGTCGTTATAGGCAAAGATGGCGGTGAAATCTGTTTTTCGTTGCAGTAATGCCTGGGCTGCTAAATAGCCACCTTCCTCATTGGCTGCAGCAGCTGAAATCAGGTTCTGGTCTGGGATAATGCCATGGCTGGCCAGGGCGTCCTGATAGCCCTGTCGTCGCTCCAGTTCATCTTCAATTTCGAAATCTCTGGTGACCATGGCAATTCTTTGATGCCCCTGGTTCAGCAAATGGGTAACAGCCTGTTGACCGGCAAGGCGATTGTCCAGGTAGATACTTTGGTGCTCAAGTCCAGGAATAGTGCGGTTAATCAGTACCGCTGCGGTTTGTGACCTGAGCAGTTCCATTAGCTGGAAATCGGTCAGAGCTTTGGAGTGAATAATCAGGGCATCACAACGGCGATCAATCAGGGAGTTGATAGCTTGGCGCTCTTGCTCTTCATCATGATGTCCTGAGCTGATGAGCAACTGTTTGCTATATTGATTGGAAACCTTTTCAACACCTTTCATTAGCAGTCCAAAAAATGGATCTGCAAGGTCTCCTACGACCAGACCGATGGTATTTGATTTATTACTGACCAGTGCTTTGGCAAAACTGTTGGGCTTATACTGGAGCTCACTCATAGCTCTTAGTACAGCGTCGCGCTTATGTTGTACGACAGTTGCACTATTATTGATAACCCTGGAAACAGTAGATATAGAAACACCTGCCAGTTTGGCTACATCTTTTATATTGGCCACGGTAACAACCTTCAAAATAGCAATGGGCGTTATTTTGCCAGAAAAATGCATGCTGCTCTTATATAGGCTTTGAATATTTTGTTTTGAAAACGTTTTCTCAATTGATGTGGGTCAACGGAACGTTGCTATTTCCTGTCGTATGATCCTGCCCACCGACAATAAAACTACCGAGAGTGGCCAATGTGTGATTCCTTTCAACCAGCAGAGCATCCCCATCGTCGATATAACCCGCTAACCGGCGAGTGGATACTTGTCTCACCCCATCGGGCAAAACGGCCATGGCAAGGGCAGGTTGAGAGGCCATCAACAGAGCGGCCACTTTCTTATGACCCCGAGTGCTATCTCTGTCCAGGTAATAAACGCATCACGGGTGACAGCAATCCGGATTATCAGGATACCCATATCTTTGCTAATGATTTTCCCGCTTTACTAAAAGAGACACCTGATGCCGAGGGGACAAATCAGTTATTTCGCTGTGAAACTGCCAGAGGCACTTCCAGGGTTATCTGTTTTTCCCCTGATCACAGCAAAACACTGCCTTTATTAACAACAACAGAGATCGGCAAGGTAATTAATACCTGGGCAGAACAAACGGAAGACCTGGGTAAAAAGTATCCATGGGTTCAGGTCTTTGAAAATAAGGGGGCTGTGATGGGCTGTTCAAATCCACACCCCCATGGACAGGTTTGGGCAACCAGTTTTCTTCCTAACGAAGCCAAAAAAGAAGAACTGAGCCAGAAACAGTGGTTTTCTGAAAATGATACAAACCTGCTGGTGGAATACGCCAGACAGGAATCAGAATCTGGTGACAGGACAGTGGTGGAGAATGATCACTGGATTGCAGTGGTGCCCTATTGGGCGGGTTGGCCCTTTGAAACAATGGTGCTGCCCAAACATCATATACTTCGTCTGCCTGACCTGTCAGAGAATGAACGCAAGGCACTGGCTGAGTTACTGAAGTGTTTAACCACTAAATACGACAACCTGTTTCAAACCTCATTTCCCTATTCTATGGGCTGGCACGGTGCTCCCTATAACAATGAGCATAACGCGCATTGGCAGCTCCATGCACACTTTTATCCACCACTTTTACGCTCAGCTACCGTACGTAAGTTTATGGTGGGTTTTGAAATGCTGGCTGAAAGTCAGCGGGATTTAACCGCCGAACAGGCTGCTGAACGCCTGCGTCAATTAAGTGATGTTCACTATCTGGAGGTAAAGTAATGGATTTACAGCAGCATGTACTGAATACCTTTGAAGAGAGTTTTGGTAAAAATCCAGAATACTGCTTTCAGGCGCCCGGGCGAGTCAATCTGATTGGTGAGCACACTGATTATAATGACGGTTTTGTGCTGCCCTGTGCTATTGACTACCAGACAATGATTGCAGCCTCTCCGAGGAATGATAATAAGGTCGTTGTGGTTGCGGCAGACTATCAACACCAGCAAGTAGAATTTGATCTGGCATTACCTGTACCAAAAAGTAGGCAGGCATTCTGGAGTAATTATGTCTGTGGTGTTGCTCAGGTATTGATGGAAAAGGGGCATAATCTTCAGGGGGCCAATATGGTCATAGCAGGTAATGTACCACAGGGGGCGGGGCTTAGTTCATCTGCCAGCCTGGAAGTGGTTACGGGTATGACCCTTATGCATCTTTCTGGAGAAGCTATTTCACCAGCTCAATTAGCCTTAATAGGGCAGCAGGCAGAAAACCAGTATGTGGGTTGCAACTGCGGCATTATGGATCAGATGATTTCCGCCTGTGGTGAAAAAGGGCATGCACTGTTACTTGACTGTCGTAGCCTGGCTACTCGAAGTGTTTCTATTCCCAAAGGTTCCGCCGTCGTTATTGTGAACTCCAATGTCAAGCGCGGGCTGGTGGATAGTGAATACAACACCCGCCGGCAGCAGTGTGAAATGGCCGCACAATATTATGGTGTTAAAGCATTGCGTGATCTGACCATTGAACAATTGCAATCCGATAAAGAAGGACTTGATCCCATTGCCTGGCGTAGAGCCCATCATGTGGTTACTGAAAACTCCCGGACATTATTAGCGGCTGATGCCCTTGCCAGAGGTGACCTTAAAGCAATGGGGAAGCTGATGGTGGAATCCCACCAGTCCATGAAGGATGACTTTGAAATTACCGTTCCGGCCATTGATGGACTAGTAAAAACTATTAAGGATGTAATTGGCAGCCGTGGCGGTGTTCGTATGACCGGCGGTGGTTTTGGCGGTTGTGTGGTGGCTTTGGTGCCTGAAGTCGAGGTTGAGGCTATCAGGACTGCTGTAGTTAGGGATTATCCGATTATTTCTGGTGGGCTGGAGGCAGGTATTTACGTCTGTCAGGCTTCAGCGGGTGCAGGTCAGGTTTGCTGATGAGTGTAGGTAAAGAACTGTTTGGCTTTACTCAACAGGGTGAAGCCATCTATCGATATACCCTTGCAAATGACCATGGTATGACTGTCCAGGTTCTAAACCTGGGCGGTATTATCCAGTCCATCAAAGTGCCTGATCGCTGGGGTCAGTTAGCTGATGTGGTGCTGGGGTGTGATACCGTACAGGATTATGAACGGCAGTCGGCTTATCTGGGAGCAATTATTGGCCGTTATGCCAATCGTATTGCCAGGGGACGGTTAAATATTCAAGGCACAGAGTATCAGCTAGCCTGTAATAATGGCCCTAACCACCTTCATGGTGGCAATGAAGGGTTCAGCCATCGGCTTTGGCACTGTGAACCTTATGAAAACCATGATGCTTGTGGTATCAAGCTAACACTGTTTTCTCCGGATGGAGAGGAAGGCTATCCCGGTAATCTGAATGTTGAGGTTGATTATTGCTGGAGTAATAACGCCGAACTCACCATTAATTATAAAGCTACAACAGATAAACCTACGGTTGTTAACCTGACCCAGCATAGCTACTTTAACCTGAAAGGCAGGGGGAACTGCCTTGATCATTGGCTCCAGTTAAATAGCAGTACTTACCTACCCACTGATAGTACGGCTATCCCTCTTGGTTATGCAGCAAGTGTTTGCGGAACACCGATGGACTTTCAGGAAGGAAAAGCTATAGGGCAGGATATTAATAATGATTTTGAACAGCTGAACCTGGCCAGAGGGTATGACCATAACTGGATTATTGATGGCTATATGAATAATAGCGTTGAACCAGTTCTTGCTGCCAGGGTGGTTGAAAAAGAGAGTGGTCGAATAATGGACGTGCTTACAACCAAGCCTGGAGTACAATTTTATACCGGGAACTATTTGCAGGGAATATCTGGTAAAGAGAAGCGTTTATATAACAATCAGGATGGCTTTTGTCTGGAAACTCAGTTTTTTCCAGATAGTCCAAACTGTTTCGGATCTCTTATTTCTCAGGTTTTACCGAAGCAGTTATATTTTGCTAAGACGGAATTTCGCTTTAGTCTGCGTTAAAAGATTTCTTGGTGATTTTTTTCGCATGCTTTTGAGCGACTTTGTATCGGTTCTGGTGATTTACTGAAAGTTATGAAAGTATCTATTTTAAAAATAGGTCTTAACTAGTTGTTTTAGAACACAAATTTTCTCTTTGAGGTTGGAGTGGTTAAATCGCCACTCACATTCTTTCAGAAACAGGTGAAAATGTTCACTTGGGATACCATTAAATTTTCTCATATGTCGCTTTGCCTGATTCCAAAAGTTTTCAATACTATTGATATGATTCTTCTGACTAGCAAAGTGGGTACTAGGGTTGATTCGAAAATGCTTAAAGCCTGATACATCAAGTACACCATAGCTCAGAAAGTTATCCGTATACACGATGCTATCAGGTTTAACTTTATCCTGAATAATAGGTAACAGGGTTGCAGGCTTAGCATTTGGGATAATCTGCGTATAAACTTTTTCACCACGCTTGAGAATGCCAAAAACAGGAACCTTTCCGGCAGCACCACGGCCTCTTTGACCTTTACGTTTACCTCCAAAATAACTTTCATCGATTTCAATTTCACCACTAAAAGCTGTGCTTTGCCAGCAATTCCCGCAGACTTGATTAAAGCCCTTAATAACAAGGGCTGTAGCCTGATACTTTCTTGCTGAAATCGCAGACTATCCGATAGAATTTCACCACTATAATAATAACGATGCTTATGTTGTGCCGCTAACAAAACCAAGAACCATTGCTGAAAAACTGCTCAAAATAGTCTCTGATGAAGCGGCTGAAATTCCAGACTTTCGCAAGAAAAGTCAACATGACAAAATTGCCCTTCATGATGCGGTCATGAGTGGCCTTGCTGTCATGCACCTGAAATACCCTTCGTTGCTGGCTTTTGATCAGGATTGCGTCAATAAGCCCGACAGGCTCAAGAACTTAAAGTCGATGTACAATGTCAGCAACGTCCCCAGTGATACCTATCTGAGGGAGCTGATTGACCCTATAGAAACGCGCTATTTCAGGAAGTTCTTTACCCGCTTGTTTGCCTTTGTGCAGCGATCTGGCCGACTTAAGCAGTTCACTTATTTTGAGGAAGGGTATCTTGCGCCTATCGATGGTACGGGGCACTTTTGCTCAGGGAATATTAGCTGTCCTGAGTGTTGTGTAAAAAAGGCGGACAGCAAAAATCCGCAATACTACCATCAGTTACTGGCCTGCTGTCTGGTAAGGCCGGGCAAGAAGGAAGTATTGCCTTTAATGCCTGAGCCCATCACCAAACAGGTTGATGCGTCAAAGAATGACTGTGAGAAGGTAGCGCTCAAGCGGCTATTGGCGAATTTATCCAGAGAACATCCCCACTTGCCACTGGTTCTTACTGTTGATGACCTGTACTCAGATGGACCGACCATCAAGTTGGTGAAGTCCTTTGGCTATAGCTTCATTATGGTGGCAAAGGACTCAACACATGAGTCGTTATACCAGGCCGTAGATGAGCTTGATTGTGCAGGCAAAGTGGTACGCTACGAATATACCGATGAAAAAGGATTTACCCACTGGTTCCGGTTTGTAAATGGTGTCCCCATTAACAAGTCACACCCGGATGTGCTGGTTAACTATCTCGAATATATAGAAATTGATCCAGAGGGCAACAAGAAGTACGTCAACACCTGGATCACCGATATTGAGCTTTCAGCCGAGAACGTGAATAAGTTCATGCGAGGAGCACGCGCTAAATGGAAAATTGAAAACGAAACGTTCAATACACTGAAAACACAGGGCTACCATCTCGAACACAATTACGGGCACGGAAAGCAGCATCTGGCCAGCAATCTGGCATGCCTGACTTTTACGGCCTTCCTCATCAACCAGATAGAGCAACTGTCTTGCAAGCTTTTCCAAGAAGCGCTCAAGGCAAAGAAGTCTAAAAAGGCATTGTGGCATGCCATACGAGGGCTGTTTGACTGGTTCTGCATTGATAACTGGACAGACGTATTCACAGCCATCATTGAGGAGCGAAGTGTGAGCTTGAAATTGCTGACAGTCGATACGACATAGAGAGTTGATGTTAGCCCTGTGACCTGTGTTACCAGCCATTTAAACCAACTGCCGATATAGCAGCAGGGCTATGTTCCCCTAAACGGTTGAAAGGAGTAAACTGAGGCTGTCTCTTTCCTGTGAGGAGGCCTCATAATGAAAAATAATCAATTCAGGCAGTTTCTCAACGACGTTGCATCACTCTCACCACAGCAACTCGGTATACTTCAACAGGCCCTTACTGCCGCACCGAATCAACCTAAATCTAACCTCAATCTTGAAAGTTTGATTGAACACAATTTTGCAAGCGATCCTTCCTGTCCTTACTGCGGCAACTCACATCTCCAGCGCTGGGGGATTAGGGTCGGAAGACAACGCTATCGCTGCAAACAGTGTGGCCGTACATTTAATGCCTTTACAGAAACACCATTGGCTCGACTACACCATGATCATAGTGGGCAGTGGTTGCAGTACCTTAGGGAAATGACTCACTCCCTGACACTTCGAGCAACAGCTAAAGTCTGCGGCATTACTCTGAAAACTTCATTTTCCTGGAGGCATCGTTTTTTACAGGTCATCGATAAAGACCAGGCAACTGGCTTGGAAGGTATTGTAGAGCTGGATGAAACCTTTTTTAGGGAGTCCTTCAAAGGCCAGCGACAAAGGCTGCCAAGGCCAGCCAGAAAACGTGGCTCAGACAAGGTAAAGGCTCGGAGGATACCCGTTATGGTAGCTCGCGACCGGGAAGATAATACCGTTGATGGTGTTCTTGAGAATGAAAGCGCCGATGCTTTGGTTCATTGCCTGAGAGGTCGCATATCAGTTGATGCTATTGTTTGTGCTGATGCCAGTTTGGCGCATGAATCACTGGCTCGTAAACTGGCTTTTCCTTTAAAGGAATTGAATACTTCAGCCGGAAAGCGTGTGCTGGAAGGTATATTCCATATTCAGCACGTCAATGCTTACCACAGTCATTTGAAACAGTGGATTAGAAATACTTTTCATGGTGTGGCTACAAAGTATCTCTCTCATTATCTCAGTTGGCGTCGTATATTATCTAGCCGAAATACACTAACGGTAGGTGGTTTTGTCACTGGACTCGCAGAGCATTGGGGTGTTCAACCGTTTAGGGGAACATAGCCTAGCAGCAGCCTGGCTCTATTCATCCTCTATAAAGTCATTTTTAATTAACTGAAAATGTGCCAATCGGAATCTAGTTTGCGGGAATTGCTGGTGCTTTGCTCAACATGGCTATAGATAAGTTCTCGCAGGCGGTGATAATAGAATGCAGCAGTGTTCTTGTTAACATTGACTAAAGCACTTGCAGTTCGAGCAGTAGAACCTGCAATGAAATGTTCAATAAGGCGCTCTTGCTTGTATTAGCTTAAACGACACTTTCTCATGTGGGCAGTCTAGATCAGATACTTTATCTAGGACAGCCCCTGCTTTTATGTTTATAATCGCTTTTGTCTACAGTATCAAATATAAAGAGGTAAGTAGTAGCCTATAAATACTCAATGATTGTTATTTGACAAGGATTTGCATAAAAAAATTGCTGGCCCATATAAAATATCTTATCGCCATATAGCTGAACTTGAAGTTATTTACCTGAAAGATGAGCGGTATATAACGAACTCTGGTTTTAGTTTAATTGAGTTTTATAAAATTAATTGAAAAATATTTTTTCTAATATGTGGAATAGTGGTTTTTGTTTTCAAAGCTTTCGAAATAGTTGAAACTATCATGGTTGTGCTGAAAAAAAGATAATCTAGTTGAAATATAATATTGTTTTTTGGTTTATGATTGATTCATGGTTCTCTTAGTTAAGTGTTTTCATAATGAGGGTTAAAGAGAAAGTGTACTTTAATTTTTATCTTTTTAATCAAAAGGGAAAATTGCTATAAGAGAGCTTTGATAAGTTGCGTATGCTTATTATGAAAGTGAAAAATAGTAAAAAAATTGATCTATGCTTGCCATAAATACCAATAATTTGAGAGTTGGTTATGGGCAAGCATTCTGTTTTTGATTTAAGGAATAGCATTCGTTTTTTGTTCATGTTTACTATTACCATATTTCCTGCATTAGGAGAGTGTGGTAAGGATAAAACAGAGGTAAAGTTTAGTTCTCCAGTTCAGTGTAGTGATACCGATATAGCTAAATTTACTCCTCCTTTTTCCGCATCATCTTATCATCTTTATTCAACAAGGGCTGGTGTTGTTGGAGATAGGGCTTCTTTTTCTGAAACTTCGGATATAGCATCTATTGTGCCAACAATGGCAATGGTTGATCAGATCAAAACCGTTGTTGGTCAAACCTTTCAGGATTTTACAAAAACGGTTATGGATTCTGATGCAACAGTGACCGGGTATTCTCTTGGTGACTATCAAATAACACCAGAGACTGTGAAGAAAGACTATCCAAAAGTATATAAAACTCTAGTTGTTATTGATGATTGCGAAGAAGAAACAGAAGATGACAAAATATTTGCAAATGAACTCTTTGGGTCAGGTTTATGCCTGACAACACTTATCTTAGATGTTTGTAATGAAATATGTGATTTAAAACAAAAAAGTGAGGGTGCAATAAGTCAAATTGATAACAAGGGGGGGCGTGAAAAGTATAAGAAACAGTATGAACAAGCAAAATCAAAGCTTGATCAAGCAAGCAATTATATTGATCGCCTTAGGCATCTGTTTATATTTGGGGGGGTACAGCTGTTATGTCATATTAAAGACAGAAATCAGCTGTTATTAGTTATCAATAAGTTGTCAGAACAACGTTGCTTGGTCAATTTTGTAACTGAAATGGAACGGATGAGCAAATTCGCAGAGATATCATCTGGTGGTGATAATCTGGAAGATTTTGCGCTTTCATTGTCAAAAGGCTACCAAGTTCTCCACAGTTTATTATTTAATTTTCAAGATGATGCGGGGTATGCGCTTCTTGCAGTATTTGATCAGATACTAATTGATCCACCGAATATGAAGCGTTTGTTTTATGCAAGCCCAATGTTCTTTGTCTTTTCCGCTACTGTTTGGGATAAAAGAACAAGAGATCATTTTTTAATGAGAACAAAAGATGGGATGGTAGATACTGTTGGAGAAGGGAAAACATGTTATGAAGCAAAGATGCAAGAAGTTAAGCACATAAAAAGTGATCGCTTGAATCCTTACAGAGGAGTTCTTGAATGTAGAGCAGCATTGGTTAAATATTTAGAGGAGACATTTTATACCTGCAAAGAATCTCGAGACAGTCTTTTCAGGAAAAGGTATGAAAAATTTTCACATGCTGATGCAGAACTAATAGCGGATCGCTGGGTTTATGCATTATTGAACCAAAAAGCATTATATGCTGACTTGAATGGTGTGCATATGGGAGTAGATCATTTCTCCGAGACGGTACTTAAACTATTTAATCATATTGAAAGTGAGTTACATGATAATATGCGTGCTCAAGCCCTGATTGCCGTTTTTGAGCACCCTGAACCTGTTAAAATTATTCGCAATTTAACTGAGTTGTTTGAAAGAAATTCTAAAGATGCTGCCTCGGGTCAAACAAAAGGAAGAGCTGATATGGCTAGGTATTGTCAAGGATTAGGCCCAAAAAAACCATTTAATGTTAAAGACATGCAGGTGATAATTAGTAACTATTCAGCCTCCTCAGATTAATCTGGATTTTTCGCGAATTTATGTCATTTTGATATAAACCCTTTTCCAGAAGTTTTCATGACTCAGTTTACTCCCGAAACACAGGCCATTATCTTGCTTCTCGCTGCTGTAGGTGAGCTGGAGTCGAAGGTTTTGAGTCTTGAGGATGAAAACAAGGAGCTTGCTGATAAGCTCAAGATGAATAGTCGTAATAGCAGCAAGCCACCGTCTACAGATGGTTACAATAAGCCCTCATCATCCAAAAACTCAAATGCTGACAGTGAGAATGAGGAAAATCCTGAGTGTGATAGAGAAGATTACAAACCCAATCCCAAAAGCCTGAGGCAAAAGTCAAATAACAGGCCCGGTGGTCAACACGGTCATAAAGGCTCTACGCTGGAGCAAACTGAGGAACCAGACCATATCCGGCATCACTCGGTTAAAAACTGCGTACTTTGCCATCAGTCGCTTCTTTCTATCAAAGTAACCGACGTTGTTGAACGTCAGGTATTTGATCCAGGACGTTTTGGCCGTTTCGAAGTAACGGCGCATGTGGCTGAAGTCAAAGAATGCCCATGCGGACATGCTAATCAAGCATGCTTTCCTAAGGGTGTTGACTCGTATGTGCAGTATGGTCCGGTCACTCAAGCACTGGCTGTTTATCTGTATCAATACCAGTTAATGCCGTACAAGCGCATTTCACAATTCTTTTTCGATATTTTTGGTCTTGAAGTTAGTCCCGGTTCAATCTGTACTTTTCAGGCAAATGCCTACGACCGTCTGGCTAGCACAGAGGCAGCAATTGCTAACGCCTTAAAAAAAGTGCCAGTTGCAGGTGCTGACGAAACAGGCATGAGAGTGAAGGGCTCTTTATGGTGGCTGCATGTCGTTCGTTCCGAGGAGTGGACATACTACCACCTTGACCCCAGTAAAGGTCATGAAGCTATTGAGGCAATGGGAGTGTTACTGGTATTTGCCGGTATACTTGTGCATGACCATTATAAAGTCTACTTTCGCTACGCAGCCATCCATGTGCTCTGTAACGCCCATCACTTAAGGGAGTTGCAGGGGGTTGTTGACAGAGATTGCAATTATCTTGCAGCCCGGCTTCAACGCTTGTTAAGGCTGGCTTGCCATCTTAGGAAAGGGTTCAAAAAGCTTGGCATGAAGGCTATGCCGGAAATTATCCGCAAGCGTATCGACTCGCTTTTCGAGCGTACTGCTAAAAAAGCACAGCTCGAAGAAGCCGAGTACATGGAGCGACGACGTCAACGCCTTGGAGAGGATAAAGTCAGAAACACCAAAGCCTTTAACCTCTTCAAGCGACTGGTGGAGTTTAAAGAAGAAACCTTGAGATTCATGACTGATTTTGACATCCCCTTCGATAATAACGGCAGTGAGCAGGATGTTCGCAACGGCAAGGTAAAGCAGAAAATATCTGGCTGTTTCAGAAGTGAAAAAGGGGCTAAATGGTACTGCCGGATACGGAGTTATGTTTCATCGGCGAGAAAGCAGGGTGAGAATGTTTTCGAAGCCCTGCTTATAGCTATGAAGAATTACGACAACCTTCCTTTACTGGGTGCTGAATAGTTACGATAATTAATGATATAGAGGCAAAGGTGGCAGAGAGAGAAAGAATTGATTTTGAAAAAAGAAAAATGTTTAATAAAGCTTTATATATGCTGGCATCTTTAGTTAACCCTAAATGTCTTATCAAATGTGATGGTAAGGAAGTGGGTAATCCTTCATTATGGCATTTGGCTAAAGTCACTATCTTCTATGCTGATATTATTTGTAGAAAAAATAAATTGCATTTTGCCGAGGTGAGCCGTTACCAGCATGCAAACAGTGATGGAGTAAGGTCTGGAAGTGAATGGCTAACTAAGCTTATATGTTTTGAAGACCTTCCTTTCTTCACATCTCCTGATACAAACCTAACAATGGTTGCTGCGACTTTTTCTACTAAAAAATGGAATGAAAATAAACCAGAGGGTTTTAAAGCATGGAATAGATTTTTTATTAATTGGTATGAGGAAACTATGGCAGAGAGCTTGCCAGGTCGTTTTTCTATGAGGTAATTGATCAGGTATTTTTTAGTTCATGTGAATTTTAAGTCTTGGAGGGTTGAATAATGAATGGCATCATTAGTTGTTTTAAACTCCGGGAGTTATGTTTTTCAGGAGTATTGTTATTTCTTATGCTGCCTGTGTTGGCTGCACCAGATGGTAGAGTGCTTTCTTTACAGGTGATATATGTTCCAGGAGAGGCCTTTAAATTTTTAAAGAGTAGCTGTGATGAAAGTGAATTATTAGTTCAAGATTCTGATTGTGAAGATGATTTTGAGTATATTAAAAAGCGTTTGCTGGTAGCAGGTTTTCATGAAGATATATCTTATTCACCCCATGATTTTTTACATATTGCTTATGACCCAGATGTGAAAGAAAGTACCGTTTGGTTGAATAATGAACCGTGTGATATTGTTTCAACCGGCTTTTATTCGAAGAAAGGCCGTGAGCCCGGATGTTGGTTGACTCGACTTCTTGATAGAGAGGGAACTGATGTTCTTCCCTCTCTAAATCATGAACGTAAGAGGGATAAACCTCTGGTTGTAGTTATATATAAGAATAAGCTTGAGATTTTATCTATTAATACAACAGTAGAAGAGAACGATTTAATATTTTCAAGAGTTTTAGCATTGCTAGAAGTTGGTTTTAGTCAAGAGTCAGTAAAACAAATGTGTGGTGAGGAATTTCTTTGGATGCCAGCTGAGCTTTATCAATGGTTAATGTCGACTGCTAGTGTAATGGCCTCTTCTATTGATGTTGATGATGTTGTATTGGAAAATGATTATATTGATGTCACCTTAATGGAAAGTAAGCGTTCATCATTAGTTAATCACCTTGAAATGTACAGGAATAATCATTTTGATGATGTTTTTAATGGGGATAGGCAAAGAACTTTATTTCAAAAAAAGATAGCAGAAGCGTATCAGGCCAAATTGGAAAAAGGAATGAGTCATAAATTTCTTTTGGATTTTATTTTTTCTGAAGAGGTTTCGACGTTGCAAAAAATAAAAGGAGATGATGAGCTGGAGTTAGCCTTGCTAGGGATGAGTCTTGATGATGCTAGTGATTATGTTGACGAAGAAGTGTTAAAAAAAGATCAGGCGTTGGATAAGGCATGTGATTATTTTTCTTCTTTAATCCAATCAGGCGATTGCCAGTCACCATTTCTTTCTGCCTGCACGGAAAATACGAGAAAAGTACTAGATCTACAGGACTATGTACCTATGGGACATTTAAATGATTATCCTAAATATCTGAAGGAGCAATATTACCCATTCCATAAAATACCTCTACTTACGGGTGAGGGTAGTATGTTTCGGTGCAAAAAATCTCAAGAATCATTTGCTCAGTTTTATCCAGTAGTAGTGAAGGTTTTTGGTAAAGGGTACCGCCCTGAAGGTAAATCAAAGAGTTACTTCAATCAGTATGAATTGTTAGAAAGAAAATTATGTCCGGATTATTTTTGCAAAGTTATTTCGCAACATTGGGATCCGAATGCACCACCGTATTGTCAGGTATTAAAGTTTATACCCCACCCGATACTTTCGTTGCTGCCTAGTTTAAAGATGAACAAAGAACAAAGTGAGTTTATGTTAGCACGTCTTTTCTATATGGTTTGGGATATGCAGTCTAAAAATATGGCTCATAGGGATATTAAACCAGGGAACATCATGTTTGATGCAGGAGGAATGCCAAAATTAGTTGATTTAGGGTTATGGATAAAATTGGTTGAGGAAGATGCAAGGGTGCCGTTTGCTGGAACACCCGGCTATGTTCCAATGGATATTGACTATAACCCTCGTTTTCATGATCGCCTGTCTCTTGTCACTACTTTTCTTGAACTGCGTTTTGCTGCATATCCAGACATCATTGATGATAAGGATTTCGAACATCATAAGTTATCTATGTTTGCAGATATGAGAGAGTGTGAGAAGGCTCGGAGAGTTAAATTTTCAAAGCCATTCACAATGGCGTGTGCGTGGAAATCTTCCATCGGTGATGATCTGAGCTTATGGCTACGGGAGCACTATATTCACTATGACATAAATTTTGGAGAGGGTGAGCTTGAGTTGTTAGTTATGCTATTAAAAAGCAGTAAGGATGGAGATAATGCAATGTCTGATATATATAAGAAATCAGCCTTTTTGCAACAATCACAGTTTCTTTCAAACTGGGAAAAGCAAATGATGGAACGTACGGTTTTGCCAACAGGTTGATAGAGGCAGTACTTGGTTTAATGTACTGGTGAGTAATACCAAATCCTCGCCTTATCAATAGATCTTGGTATCACTCATTTCTAGACTCTCGCGTACGGATGTACACAGAATTCACAGCTTAAGAAGTATAAACTGATTGTCCATTGATGAGGGTTGATTTCACTTCAAAACTTGGGGTAAGGCAGGTTATATTCGCTCGCTTGCCTACCCTGATACTACCCAATGTGTTATCAATTCCTAACAATGTTGCAGGTGTAAGAGAGGCCATATGAATTGCATCAAAGGGCTCAACACCCACCAGTTCAATCATATTAGCAACAGCTTTATTAAGCGTTAGTGTGCTGCCTGCTAAAGCACCAGTATGGGTGCGTGCTACACCATCTTTGACGGTTACAGTTAATAACCCAAGTTCATATTCACCATCGCTAAGCCCCCCAGCGCACATGCAGTCTGTGATTAGCGCAGTTTTATCAGCCCCTTTCAGCCGATATACCAAATCCATAACCACCGGGTCTACATGGACGCCGTCGGCTATTAGTTCAGCCACTACATCACAATTTTGTAAAACAGCGCCTACAGTGCCAGGCTGACGATGATGCAGGCCCAGCATCTGGTTGAAAATATGCACACCACCGACTGCACCTGCTTCAAAAGCAGCCTTACTTTGTTCGTAAGTTGCTCCAGTATGACCCACCATGACTTTGATGCCTTTATCCGTCAGATAGCGAATCGCATCAATAGCACCGTCAAGTTCAGGGGCAATGGCCAATGCTTTAAGATTACCTCCGGCAGCTTCAATCATGGCATCCAGTCGTTCCCGAGTGGGAGCCAGGAAATATTCTGCGGCATGAGCGCCTTTAAACCGTTCAGAGAAAAACAGGCCTTCGCTATAACCACCTAAGAGTTCTGCGCCGTCTAAACCTGTTTTGCAACATTCACTAATATTGTTAAACGCGGCCAGGGTTGCTTCCCAGGTAGAGGTAACGGTAGTACCCAGAAAGCCAGTTACACCATTAGCTGCAATAGTTTTTGATATGGTGTTCAGAGCTTCATGGCTGGCATCCATTACATCAAAGCCACCACTACCATGGATATGAAGATCGATGAAGCCAGGTACGATTTTACAGTCACCCAGATCCATTACTTCATCATCATTTCCAGGCTGTTCACCAATACTGGCAATCAAACCATCGGAAACCTTGAGATAGGTGTCATGGATTATTTTTTCTTCTGTAAAAATCTCACTGGCCTTGAGGTAAAAACTGCTCATATCCCCTGCTCTAATCTGGTTTTGGTCAGACATTGTACCATTGTTTGTTTTTGAATTGAGTGATTGCTTTTTGATCGATTTGAACTCTAATCTTGGGAGTTGATGCTATAAACGATTATTTCACTTCTCTGAAATTATGATTTTATTGCATATATTGGACATTTAGTATGAGACTGCTCTTTGGCTTGGTTCTATATGGATGGGTTGCGATGGCAAGCGCCGTAGAATTTTTGTGGGATAGACCCGGAACCCACAAAGTAATTAACCATAGTGCTCAGGCAGACTTAAAAATAATGTGGTGGAATATTCAGAAAGGGGAAACCAATCAGTATATTGCTAGCAATCGAAAGATTTCGGGTGTTTTGGACCAGAATATTATGGCCTTGCTGGAATCGCCTTCTGCTCCTGAGATACTGGTTTTTGGTGAATACAGCGATGACGCTTTTAACCATTCGACTTTGGAAAAACTGAAAGCCTATTATCCCCATAAACTGGATTCCTATATTCCGTTTAATCCTGATGTTAACCAGGCAGGAATCATGCTATTTAGCCGCTATCCTATAGAGTTGGTTAGTAAGGAGTTGATGGACTACTTTCCAGAAAAACTGGAAGGTGACGCAAGTGCCATAAAACAATTCAAGACAGAGTGGCAAGAAGTGGAGCGGGTCTGGCCCCGATATTATCTGGTTTTTAAGGTGACATATAATGACAAAGAAGTGTATTTGTCACCTGTACATCTTCTCGAACCCTGGTCAACTTTATATCAGCGCTATGGTGGTGGTTCTATTGCTCATATATTGGTGAGGTTAAAAGTGGTTTTTACCAAAGATAACCCATTGATGTATCAGCTGGAGCGCTTCAGATCCAAGCTGGAAAGGGATTTTGGCAAAGAACTTGACCAGAAGCCCCTGATTGTTATGGGAGACTTTAATTTACCCAGAAAAATCTGGTTTTTTGAAACACAACCCTATAAGGCAATAGCTCCAGGTCTGTTGGATCCTTTCTATGAGTCTGATACACCGACATGGCCTGCTCCTTCCTCAAAAGAGGCAGAGTTATTTCCAAAGGACAGCTATCGGTTGGATCTCACATTTCACTCAAAGTGTTTAAAAACGTCTATTGCCTCAGTGCCACCTTTAATGGGTTCTGATCATTTCCCTGTTTATTTTGGAGTGCTTTCAAATATAAAATGAGAATCCTTCAGGACACCTATCGGTTGAATACATGAGTAATCAGGGTATAGGTGTGAGGCTCTTAGGGTTAAATCATTAAATATGACCTTCCTCTAGTAGTGTATGAGCTAAAGGGGTTGTGTAGCACCTAATACGGCAATGGTTTTTTTGGTCATAATGTTGCTCCTCTAAAATGGATATAAACCATTTCAGCCAAATATATAGACTGAAATGGTTAGTTTGAAATTTAAGCCTTTAAACACGAAACTTGGTGATCTAAATCGCACTCCCTTAGTTGTGGTTTGTCATTACTACATTTTTGTCCAGCTATAGGACACCGGGTTCTGAATACACAGCCACTGGGTGGGTTGATAGGTGAAGGTAAATCACCTTCCAGCAGTTGAATCTCCTTGCTCTTTTCCATATCCGGGTCAGGGATGGGCACGGCTGATAGCAACGCTTTGGTATAAGGATGACGAGGGTTGTCGTACAATGGTTCGGCCTTGGCCATTTCCATTTCATTGCCCAAGTACATCACCAGTACCCGGTCGCTGATATGTTTGATCACGCTGAGGTCATGGGCAATAAAGACCAGGGATAAGCCCATCTCTTTTTGCAGTTCCTTCAGCAGGTTCACCACCTGGGCCTGAATCGAGACATCCAGGGCACTGACCGGTTCATCACAGATCACCAGTTTGGGTTTCAGGATCAGTGCCCGGGCAATCCCGATTCGCTGGCACTGGCCGCCGGAGAATTCATGGGGATAGCGGTTGATCACATTGGGCAACAGACCCACTTTTGCCATCATCGCCCGTACCTGATCCAGCACTTCTTCTTTCGACAATTCTGGCCGGTAGTTGCGCAGGGGTTCGGCAATAATATCCCCAACCGTCATCCGTGGGTTCAGTGAAGCTAGTGGATCCTGGAAGATCATCTGGATATCCTGGCGAATGGCCCGCAGGCCATTGCCTGAAGCTCCGGCAATATTATTGCCCTGCCAGAGGATTTCCCCTTCTTTGGTAGGCGCCAGGCCAATAATGGCCCGGGCCAGAGTGGACTTGCCACAGCCGGACTCACCAACAACCCCCAGAGTCTCCCCTTCATAGAGATCAAAGCTAACCCCATCCACCGCTTTTAAGGTAGGCATAGGTTCCCAGGGCCAGTTACGGGCCTTGGGGATAGGGAAATGAACTTTCAGGTTGTTAACAGACAGTATCGGTTGTTCACTCATGCCGCACCCTCCCTGATTAAATGACTGACGGGTGGCTGGTTAAGGAAGCAGGCTTTTTTCCGGCCGTTACCAAAGCTTTCCAATGGCGGCGTTTGCTGACGGCAACGATCCATCACATAGTCACAGCGATCCTGGAATGGACAACCGGCGGGTAAACTCAGCAAGTTGGGGGGATTGCCGGGAATGGTGGGCAGTATTTCCCCTTCGGTATCCAGCCGTGGGATGGCCTTAAGCAGTCCTGCTGAGTAAGGATGGTGTGGATCATAAAAGACGTCATTGGTCGTGCCGTATTCCATGGTTCGACCCGCATACATTACCAGAACCTTGTCACAGATCCTTGCCACCACGCCAAGATCATGGGTGATCATAATAATGGCGGTATTAAACTCGCTTTTCAGTTCGTTCAGCAGTTCCATAATCTGGGCCTGAACGGTCACATCCAGAGCGGTGGTGGGCTCGTCGGCAATCAATAACTTCGGATTGCAGAGCAGGGCCATGGCAATCATCACTCGCTGGCGCATGCCCCCAGAAAACTCATGGGGGTACATGGTCATGCGTTTACGGGCTTCCGGCATTTTTACTGCATCCAGCATGCGCACTGATTCTTCAAAGGCGGCCTGCTTGCCCATGCCTTTATGGAGTTGCAGCACTTCCATCAGCTGAGGACCCACTTTCATATAAGGGTTCAGAGACGTCATGGGGTCCTGAAAGATCATGGCGATCTTTTCGGCACGGATCCGGTTCAGTTCCGCTTCCGGCAGGTCAAGGATCTCCTGGCCTTCAAATTTGGCAGAACCTTCAATACGGCCATTTTTAGCTAACAGTCCCATCAGGGCAAAGGCAGTCTGGCTTTTACCCGAGCCGGATTCGCCCACCAGGCCGAGAGTCTCCCCGGCATCCAGGGAAAAGGTCAGGTTGTTGACTGCAGTGACTTCACCATCAGGAGTGCTGAATTTGACCTGCAGATCTTGGATATCCAGTAAGCTCATAGGTTAACGATCCTTAGGGTCCAGGGCATCACGCAGCCCGTCACCGATAAAGTTAAAGCAGAACAGGGTGATCACGAGAAACGAGGTGGGGAACACCAGTTGCCAGAGAGCCACTTCCATGGACATGGCGCCTTCATTCACCAATGCTCCCCAGCTGGTCATGGGTTCCTGGACGCCCAGGCCCAGAAAACTCAGGAAGGATTCAAACAGAATCATGCCCGGTACCAGCAGGGAGGCATAAACCACCACAATACCCAGCAGGTTAGGGATCAAATGACGCAGGATAATCTGCCGGGAACTGGCCCCGCAGATAATAGCGGCTTCCACAAACTCCTTACTCTTCAGGCTCAGGGTCTGTCCCCGGACAATCCTCGCCATATCCAGCCAGGACACCGCTCCGATCGCCACAAAGATCAGCAGGATCGAACGGCCAAAGAAGGTGATCATCAGAATCACCAGAAACATAAAGGGAAAGGACTGCAGGATTTCCAACGTCCGCATCATGATATTATCCGCGCGGCCCCCGAGGAAACCAGCCATGGCGCCATAAAGCGTACCGATAATAACCGCTACCAGCGCGCCCATAGCACCCACCATAAAGGAGATGCGGCCCCCTTCCAGGGTGCGGACAAACAGGTCCCGGCCCAGATGATCGGTACCAAAGAAATGGCCAGATTCAAAAGACGGTGCTGCCGCCATATTGGCCCAGTCGATTTCATCGTAGGTAAACTGGCTCAGCCAGGGACCAAACACAATCAGCAGCAGGACCGCAAACAGAATCCCGAGACTGACGACAGCCGCCTTATTGCTGAAGAACCGGCGACGGGCATCAGCCCAGAGACTGCGACCTTCCACGTCCAGCTCACTGGAAAAGTTTTCCAGTGCTTCGGTTTTGTCTTGTCCGACCATCGCCGGGTTGATGACAGAGTTGCGTTTCATAATGGCTGTCATGCGCCCCCCAGACGAATTTTTGGATCGATCAGGCCGTAGAGAATATCAACAATGGCAGTAAACAGAATGGTCAGCGCACCGATAATGATGGTCAGCCCCAGTACCAGGGAGTAGTCACGGTTCAGTGCACCGTTAACAAAATGCTGGCCAATACCGGGCAGGCCAAACACCGTCTCGATGACTACCGAACCGGTAATGATGCCGACAAAAGCAGGGCCAAGATAAGAGACAATGGGCAGCATGGACGGCTTCAGGGCATGCTTCAAAATAATGTAGTGGCTGGGTAACCCCTTGGCCTTAGCGGTACGGATAAAGTTACTGTTCAGGGTCTCGATCATGCTGGAACGCATAATCCGGGCAATGGCCGCCATATAGAGAATGGCCATGGCCGACACTGGCAACACCATATTCTGCCAGCTGCCATCATTCCAGCCTCCAGCGGGTAACCATTGCAGGGACACAGCAAACACCAGCACTAACAATGGGGCAATCACAAAAGAGGGCAACACCACACCCACCATGGAGAAGGTCATAATGGTGTAGTCCACCCAGGTGTTCTGCTTCAGGGCGGCAATGGTACCCAGAGTGACACCGCTAATGACTGTGACAATAAAGGCAGCGATACCAATGGTCATGGAAACCGGAAAGCTTTGCGCCACCAGTTCATTGACCGTGTAGTCCTTGTATTTAAAAGAAGGACCCAGATCACCATGAACAAGATCCCATAAATAGAAGGCATATTGCTTCCACAGGGGTTCATTCAAGTGGTACTTGGCTTCCAGGTTGGCCAGGATTTCCGGCGGCATATTAAAGTCGCCGGTAAAGGGACTGCCGGGTGCGGCCTGCATCAGGAAAAACGACAGGGTGACCAGGATCAGCAATGTCGGGATGGCTATGGCCAGTCTTTTAACAACAAATTTGAGCATCTGGCCCTCGACTAATCAATAAAAACAACTGCGTGATACCCATTTTTAATGCTTCTTTATGTACAAGTCTTTGGTGTAAATCTTGTCCTGGATACTGGCAGAGGGATAACCGCCGACATAAGGTTTAACCAGTCGGCTTGTCACGTGTTCATAAACTGGAGCAATCGGCATATCGTCAGCTAATACTTTCTCTGCTTCTTTATAGATTGCTTTTCTTTGTTGTTCATCACTGGTTTTACTGGCTTTTTTGATTAATTGATCAAATTTTGGATTGGAGTATTTTCCAAAATTTTGTCCATGACTGGTGGTTTTAAGCCCCAGCATACTGGATGGTTCATTATAGTCACCAACCCAACCAGCTCTTGCGAGTTCAAAATCATTGGCAGCCTTGGTTTCTACAAACGTCTTCCATTCTTTATTTTCAAGGGATACCTGGACACCCAGTGGCTTCCACATCTGCGCTACAGCAATGGCCATTTTTTTGTGGGTTTCGTAGGTATTGTACAGAAGGCTGAATTTGAGTGGGTGGTTCTGGTCATATCCTGCCTCTTTAAGCAGTGTTTTTGCGGCCTTCATTCGCTCATCCTGAGACCATTGACTATAGCCATTATTGGGTGCTTCAAAACCACTCACATTATTAGTGGTTAATGTGTAAGAGGGGATCTGACCCTGCCCCAGTACATAGTTAGTTAAAGCTTCGCGGTTTATAGCATAGGAAAGTGCTTTTCGTACCCGCACATCATTAAATGGCGGTTTGGATACATTAAACTCGTAGTAATAGGTACCCATATACGGCAGGGTTTTGATTTCAGCAGGGATGATTTTCTTCAATGATTTGTAATGCTCAAGGGGGATGCTGAGCGTCATATCAACCTCACCTGCCTTGTAACGATTTAATTCTGCATTCTGTGAAGCAAGTGCCAGATAAGTTACTTTATTGATAACCGTTTCTTTATCGTTCCAATAGTGTGGGTTGCGTTCCAGATTGATGGTTTCATTAACAGTCCAGCTTTTTAACTGGTAGGCGCCATTGGATACCATATGTCCGGGACGAGTCCACTGTTCCCCATACTGCCGTATTACTTTTTCCGGTGCGGGGAACATGGTTTGATGAGAAAGCATTTTAAGGAAATAAGGCAAAGGCTTTTCAAGGGTTACCTGGAAGGTCTGTTTATCCAGGGCCTTTACACCCATGGAGTGAACAGATTTTTCACCCCTTATTATTGCTCCGGCATTTTCTATACCCGCTGCCTCCATATACCAGGCGTAGCCAAAAGCCAAAGCAGGGTCAACAGCCCGTTTAAAACCAAATACAAAATCCTGGGCAGTAACGGGTTCTCCGTTAGACCAGTGGGCACTCTTGCGAATTTTAAAGGTAAAGACACGGTTATCATCAGAAACAGTCCAGCTTTCTGCCTGGGCCGGGATGATATTTCCCTGTTCGTCCTGAAGTACCAGTCCTTCAAACAGGTCGTTGGCTATTTTGGCTCCAGGTGTTCCCTGAATTTGTTGTGGGTCGAGTGTCATGGGTTCTGACCCGTTACCTCTAACCAGGGTCTGGCTTTCAGCCAGCTGGGTTCCAGCAGGAACATAAGCGGCTTGTACGGAACTGGCTGCACAGGCAGCAGCAACGGCTGTGAGGAAAAATTGCTTTGTGGTTTTTCGCATGTTGACTCCATCAGTAGTGGAGCCGGTCCTGGGAGGGGGGTTGGGGAGAGAGTTTGTGTGTAGTTTCTTCGCCGACCCTTTCCTGGGGGCCGGCTTTGAAATAATCGCTGCCGGCCCTAGGTGGTAATTAGGGTAAAAATGACAGCCATGACGACACTCACTGCTTTTTTAGCAGTGTTCACGGAGATTTGTTCTGCGCGAAATTGAGTGTTCATCGAGGGTATATAATCAGCTTTACAAATAGTTGACACTGTCAATGTACGGGAATTGAGCAGGGAAGCAATACGTATAAATAGTTATAAAAGAGCTCAGCAACTAATATTTTTTATATAAGTCACTGAGCCAGCTGTTAGTAAGAAAAATTATTAGAAGATACTAACGGTATAGTCGAGATAAACACGAAGATGCTCAGTATCTACATTGTCTTTGGCATCGTAACGGGCAGTGTGCCAGGCTTTTATACCCTTAAAGGTCAAACCATCGAGTTTACCCTGGAAGGCATAGCTGACGATTAAGTCAGTTTCATATTCACTGCTCATCTTGTTTGCTGACTGATCCTTGATGTCATAACCACGAGTATGAGCGACTGTGGTTGTAAGGCCTGGTACCTTCAAGTCTGCAAAGTTATAGGTACCCTGAAGTTGCCATACAGACTCATTGTCGTACATGAAGTCAGAAACGTAACGACCTGTCTGGGAGGGGGAGGCACCGTATTCATTATCAGCAGATACGTAGTCAAAATAGCCAAGCCCGCCTGTTTTTTCAGCTTTGGAGTGGCTGTATGACAACATGACTCCCAGTCCACCGTGTTGCAACTGGGTATTCAGGTTAACGTGATAGGCTTTGTCATCAAATTTACCAGTCGTCTGCTCTTTGCCTTTACTGTCTTTATAGGTCTTACCCCAGAGGCTTCCATGGCCTTCTGCTCTGTGGAAATTACCGTCTACTGATAAACTGGTGTCATCAGCTAACACAAAGGTGTAGCCGAGGTTGGTCATATACTGTCTGTGGTAATTCTTTGACTGCAAATAAACAGCCTCAGCATTCAGGTTGTTGGCGTTGTATGTACCACCTAACTGCCAGATATTATCAACCTTATCACCCGCTGCGGTCTTAAAGTTATCCCAGCGGGATTCTGTTCTATAGCTGATTTGGTCAACATAGGTGCCATAAACAGTGAAATCATCAACATTCACTTCACCATGAAGTCCTCGGTAAGAGCTGGGGGTAGAACGTGATGCAGAACCCAGTA
This sequence comes from Endozoicomonadaceae bacterium, assembly GCA_965224475.1. Lineage (GTDB taxonomy): Bacteria > Pseudomonadota > Gammaproteobacteria > Pseudomonadales > Endozoicomonadaceae > Endonucleibacter. The sequence continues at coordinate 626,622 of CBDCZK010000021.1, forward strand.
TTAACCCTTTGCTACCGGACATATAGCCTGCCTGGCCATAAAAACCGAGCTTGTCATCGCCGAGTTTTGTTTTGATATAGGCTTGCCCCAGTTTGTGGTAACTCTCGCCATTTTTCCCCAATAACTGACCACCCATTTTGCCATGCTTATCAACACCACCATGGTCGAGTTTGAGAGCACCATAGTAGGAGACATCAAAGCCTACTGTGTCAGCGAAGTATCCCGATCGAAAATTAAGCTCAACGCCTTGTGACCACTGATCCCAGTTCTTACTACTGTCATCGGTTTTAAAGTCAAAATGGACATTGCGAAGCTTGAGATCTAACTGGCTGTCATCAACAAAGCCGGCATTCGCGGTTGCTGCATTAACGCTCAAGATAGCCGCTGCCAATAATCCAAGTGCGGCCTTTGACTTTTTTTCAACCTGATACTGTTTTAAATTATGCACCGGTTCACTCCGTTTGGTGTTGGAGCCGAACCTTCAAGAGGGGGTGGTAGGGTAAGACTGTGGAAATTCTGCCTGCCGCCCCTTCTCTTCGGGCCGGCAGTAGAAAATATTAGCGCTGCCAGCCCATTTTAATAAATAGGGTAATAATAAATAGGGCAAAAATGGCAGCTACGACGACACTCACCGCTTCTTGAGCAGTGTTCACGAATTGGATATTTTCGTGAGCTAAGTGTGTCATCGTTTAAAATCTATGCATTAAATGAGTCTTTTTTCAGGGTGCTGTTTTTTTTTAAATCACTCAATACGTAAATATTTTGTAAAGAGTAGGTGTATTTACAGTCTCTGGTGAATGCTTTTTATAAGAACGTTTGATGTTTATCAATTTCAGCTTTCCTAAAATAAATTATCTTCTTCTTCATCTTTTTATCCCGTTGCTATTGAACCAACTGGAGTCCTGTCTTGAGAATTATCTCCAAAATCAGTGCAAGCAGTCTGCTTGTGCTCAGTCTCTGTTTGTCTTTTTCAAACATCGCTTTGTCCGCGTTAGTGCCTGACGGCACCGTATTAGCAAAAGAACAGGTACTGGTTCAGGGTAATGGAGCAGAGCCTGCAACTCTTGATCCTCAGTTATCAGGGCTTGGCACCCCTGAAGATGCAATGCTTCAGGATTTTTTTGAAGGGCTTATTGTAATTAATGGGCAGGGTAATATTCAGCCTGGCCAAGCGGTTAGTTGGCAGCATTCTGAAGACGGTAAAACATGGACGTTTAAGTTGCGAGAAAATGCCCGCTGGTCTGACGGTTCCCCGGTGATAGCCAGTGATTTTGTTTTTGCCTGGCAACGACTGGCTGACCCGGCTACTGCTGCGCCTTCTGCCAGTTTGCTGGAGCAGGTTGGCCTGATTAATGCTAAGGATGTTATCAAGGGAAAACTGCCAAAGTCCCAGCTGGGGATTCGGGCTATTGATAACCAGACATTACAAATCAAGCTGGAAAAGCCACTCCCCTATTTTCTTCGCCTGCTGGCCATGACACCGCTTATGCCAACGAATCAAAAAGTTGTCACTCAATTGGGAAGGGGATGGACCCAGCCGGGGCATTTTGTCAGCAATGGTGCTTATGTTCTGGATCAGTGGGTGGTTAATGAGCGGGTTGTAGCGGAGAAAAATAACTATTACTGGAATTTTGATAATACGGTGATTAAGCAGGTCACTTATTTGCCTGTTGCTTCTGCCAGTGCCGAATATAAACGTTTTCAGGCAGGGGAAGTCAATTACACAAATTTTGTTCCTCTCAGCCATTTTAAAAGTATTGCGAAGAAGAATCCGGAAGTACTGCATAGCCGGGGCATGTTAGGAACCTATATCTATTCCTTTAATACCCGGGCCAAGCCTTTTGATAATGCCAATGTTCGTAAGGCGCTGTCTCTGGCTATTGATCGAAACCTGATTTCTGAAGCTGTTGTTGGTCAAGGGCAAACACCGGCTTATACCGTTGTTCCTGATAGCATCAGTGATTATCGCCCTCTTTTTCCTGAGGTTGCAGGGAATACCCAGGCTGAACGTAATCAGTTCGCAAAAGAGTTGTTGCAAAAAGCAGGGTATTCTCAAGAAAATCCGTGTAACTATTCAGCCTCCTCAGATTAATCTGGATTTTTCGCGAATTTATGTCATTTTGATATAAACCCTTTTCCAGAAGTTTTCATGACTCAGTTTACTCCCGAAACACAGGCCATTATCTTGCTTCTCGCTGCTGTAGGTGAGCTGGAGTCGAAGGTTTTGAGTCTTGAGGATGAAAACAAGGAGCTTGCTGATAAGCTCAAGATGAATAGTCGTAATAGCAGCAAGCCACCGTCTACAGATGGTTACAATAAGCCCTCATCATCCAAAAACTCAAATGCTGACAGTGAGAATGAGGAAAATCCTGAGTGTGATAGAGAAGATTACAAACCCAATCCCAAAAGCCTGAGGCAAAAGTCAAATAACAGGCCCGGTGGTCAACACGGTCATAAAGGCTCTACGCTGGAGCAAACTGAGGAACCAGACCATATCCGGCATCACTCGGTTAAAAACTGCGTACTTTGCCATCAGTCGCTTCTTTCTATCAAAGTAACCGACGTTGTTGAACGTCAGGTATTTGATCCAGGACGTTTTGGCCGTTTCGAAGTAACGGCGCATGTGGCTGAAGTCAAAGAATGCCCATGCGGACATGCTAATCAAGCATGCTTTCCTAAGGGTGTTGACTCGTATGTGCAGTATGGTCCGGTCACTCAAGCACTGGCTGTTTATCTGTATCAATACCAGTTAATGCCGTACAAGCGCATTTCACAATTCTTTTTCGATATTTTTGGTCTTGAAGTTAGTCCCGGTTCAATCTGTACTTTTCAGGCAAATGCCTACGACCGTCTGGCTAGCACAGAGGCAGCAATTGCTAACGCCTTAAAAAAAGTGCCAGTTGCAGGTGCTGACGAAACAGGCATGAGAGTGAAGGGCTCTTTATGGTGGCTGCATGTCGTTCGTTCCGAGGAGTGGACATACTACCACCTTGACCCCAGTAAAGGTCATGAAGCTATTGAGGCAATGGGAGTGTTACTGGTATTTGCCGGTATACTTGTGCATGACCATTATAAAGTCTACTTTCGCTACGCAGCCATCCATGTGCTCTGTAACGCCCATCACTTAAGGGAGTTGCAGGGGGTTGTTGACAGAGATTGCAATTATCTTGCAGCCCGGCTTCAACGCTTGTTAAGGCTGGCTTGCCATCTTAGGAAAGGGTTCAAAAAGCTTGGCATGAAGGCTATGCCGGAAATTATCCGCAAGCGTATCGACTCGCTTTTCGAGCGTACTGCTAAAAAAGCACAGCTCGAAGAAGCCGAGTACATGGAGCGACGACGTCAACGCCTTGGAGAGGATAAAGTCAGAAACACCAAAGCCTTTAACCTCTTCAAGCGACTGGTGGAGTTTAAAGAAGAAACCTTGAGATTCATGACTGATTTTGACATCCCCTTCGATAATAACGGCAGTGAGCAGGATGTTCGCAACGGCAAGGTAAAGCAGAAAATATCTGGCTGTTTCAGAAGTGAAAAAGGGGCTAAATGGTACTGCCGGATACGGAGTTATGTTTCATCGGCGAGAAAGCAGGGTGAGAATGTTTTCGAAGCCCTGCTTATAGCTATGAAGAATTACGACAACCTTCCTTTACTGGGTGCTGAATAGTTACAAATCCGTTAGACATTAATGTGTTATATAATACCAGTGAGAGCCATCAAAAAGTTGCACTGGCCATTGCCAGTATGTGGAAAAAACTGGGGGTTAATGTCACCCTCCAGAATATGGAGTGGAATGCCTACCGGGATTCAAAGCAGCGGGGGCAGTTTCAGGTAAGCCGTTCTTATGCCATTGCCGGCTATGATGATCCTTCTGCCTTGCTGGATCGTTTCCATAGCGGCCATCCTGAAAATGAGTCCGGTTACAGTAACTCTGAGTTGGACAGGCTGCTCGATAAAGCGCGTTCAATGATGGATTCAGTTGAAAGGCAGAAGTTATATCATCAAGTGGAGACTATTCTGGCGCAGGATATGCCGGTTATTCCTATATACCAGTATGTGCAGACGCATTTGGTTTCACCTAACTTAAAGGGATTACCGGAGGCCGCGGTCACCAATCTATTGGCCAGGGATTTGTATTTTATTGCTGAGCCTTCTGACAAAAGTTAATGCATTGATTCATAAGCCTGCCAGTGATGTTGGCAGGCCATTTTATGTCAACAGAACCTAGTACATTGCCTACGGGGTTACCTTTGATTTATTGGGGGCAAGAGAAGTAGGCTTACTGTCATTGCCCTATATTAATTCCTTGGTTTTTGCTCGTTTGGTTTAAGTTTGGTCCCATTCAAAATAAACACAATTCATATATTAAAGTGAATGGTATAAGCTGCTGCTTTATATACTGAATCTATTTAAATACTGAAAATACATCATGAACGGTTTATGAATAAAATTCCCATATTGATAATTTTATAAAAAATAATGCCTTTTTTTATAAAATAATTTTTTTTGTTTAAATGACACTGGATTAAATTGATTTTTTAAAAATAGGGGGTGTCTATGGATAGACTTAAAGTTTAGTCTTCAATATCAACCAAAATAAGTCTTTGGTTAAATAATTATTTAAACTAATAAGGTAAAAAATGATAAAGATTAGAATGGTAAGTAGTCACGCAACTGCTAACAGATAAAAATAACTGTACGTCCGTATTTATAAAAAACATCTCCATTCCAATTTGGTTATACTCATTGCCAAACACCATTAATCTCGCTGTTGTCACGATGAAAACTGTTGATCCAGTAACCGATGTCGCAGTCATAAAAACATTGAGAGAAGCTCTCCGGCACGGGCCATATCCTTACCTAAGGGAAAGGGCTCATGCTGTTTTACTCAGTATACGTGGTTATTCTATGAGCGAGATTGCTGCAATATTTGAAGTTCGATATCAGACAGTATCTGACTGGATTGATGCCTGGGATGATTATGGCCTTCGCGGTCTGTACAAAAAACATGAGGGTGGTAAACCACCTATCTATACTGACCAGGAAGCACAACGCATTAGAGAGATTGTCTCCGAGGAACCTCGCAGGCTGGCTTATGTTCAAACAAAGATTGCAGAGGAAACCGGGAAGACTGCCTCAAAACAAACTTTGTCGAGACTTTTAAAAAAAGCTGGGACTTGTTTATAAGCGGTTTCGTAAGGCTTGCAGTCATAAGCGCAACGAGGAGCAGTTCAGGTGTTGCCAGTCTGCCTTGAAAGAGGCTCAAAATGCTGAGGATAAAGGGCTTGTCAATCTGTTTTACTTTGATGAATCTGGTTTTAGCCAAGAGCCTTGTGTCCCCTACGGCTGGCAAGAAAAAGGCTCACAGCTAGAAATACCCTCTGTAAAAAGCAAGCGTATCAATGTGCTGGGGTTTATGAATCGTGCCAATGACCTTTTCTACTACCCAGTAACAGGTTGTGTTAACAGCGAAACGGTTATCAGTGTCTTTGATGATTTTGCCACCAGGATGGAAGATCCCAAGTACAGTTCTAATGATCGCTATACCATCGTCATGGTGGATAATGCCAGCATTCATACCAGCAAACTTTTCAGAGAAAGAGTAATAGACTGGGCGATTGAGAAAAAGCTTTTAGTCTGTTTTTTACCAACCTATTCACCTGAGCTAAACCTGATAGAAATATTGTGGAGAAAAGTGAAATATGAATGGCTGAACTTACTGGCAATAATGAACTTCAAGGAATTTGAGCAAGAGGTCAAACGTGTATTTGATCTATTTGGTCAAGAATATCTGATTTCGTTTGAGTGACTACTTAGTAGCGATATTAAGTGACTAGAAGTCATCTCAAAACTGTCTTAACAATATCCTAATGCAGGCCAGCTGCAAAAAAGCCAAGTAGTTGGCTGCTTTATATTCATATCTGGCCAGAACCCTTCGATAGTTTTGAAGCCAAGCAAAAAGGCGCTCCACTTTCCATCTTCGCTTGTAACGCCTTAGTTTTCGACCATCCTGAGTCTTGGGTTTCTTTCGACCTTTCCTGTGTGGTGCTATTAACTCAACTCTATAGCGTTTAAATAGAGACTTATCGTGTGGGTCGCTATCGTAGGCCTTATCACCAATCATTCTTGTGGGTACCGTAGAAATGAAACGGTGTTCCAACACTTTGTCTACAAGCGTGATTTCATGTGGCGAAGCACTGTCAATGCATAAGGCGATAGGAAGACCATTGCGGTCCGTAATGCCCATGATTTTGGTTCCCTTTCCACGCTTAGTTTTCCCGACACAAGCGCCCCTTTTTTAGCGGAAGCGAAACTACCATCGATATACGTTTCAGTCAGGTCAAGGTTGCCGCGCCCTTCCAGGTCTTCTGCAAGGGCTTCAAGTATCTGCTCAATGAGGCCTATTTTTTGCCATTCCTGAAAGCGTCGATGGCATGTTTGATAAGGAGGAAACTGAGTGGGTAATTCTTTCCATTGAGCTCCGGTACGGAGAATCCACAAAATACCCTCGAGAACTGGGCGAGCATGATGCCGTGGTCTTCCGGGTCGGCCCTGAAGCAGATCTTTGGAAGGAAAAAAGGGCTCTAATAATTCCCATTGTGCTGTTGTTAGTTCACTCATCATCAACTCCCCCTAAAACAGGGGGATTATAACGAATTAATCAGCCAACAGTTTTGAGATAGCTTCTATACATGTCAGAGTGATATTTAGCTGTTGGTCTGGGATCATCAACCCTTCCCATCCTGGTGTTAGATTAAATTTATATTTTAAATAAATAGAACCAATTATAATAAATTGGTAGTAGCGAGAAATTAATGCAACGTTTTTTAACTTCCCTCTTTCAGAGTAAAAGTTCTTCACTATTCTGGCCACTGACTCTCATTAGAGTAGCTTTTGGACTATTCTTTTTTACAGCGGGTTTTAATAAATTATTTGTACCCGAAAACAGGGCGATGATGTTAGAAACGATAACCGAAGCGGGTATTTTTTTACCAGATTTGATGGCACCTTTTGTATCACTTTCTGAGGCCATATTTGGTTTGATACTGGCTTTTGGCTTGTTGTCGCGTCCGAGCGCTTTGGTGCTGTTAATTATCAATGTAGTAGCATTGATGACAGTTGGTATTTACCAAATTCCAAGTGGCTTATCTTTCCTGGGTTGGTACAGCTGGCTGCTTTATCTTCCCGAAAGCCCCTATATTCTTTTTTCTCTGTTAATTATGGTTCAAGGGAGTGGCCCATGGGCTATTGATCAAAAGATCATGCAGAGATTGGCGATGAAGTAGAAATACAAAACTGAGATATTTGAATCAAAGTCACTGATTGACTTATTGATTGTTTAACTGTCACCAGAACCTAATATATTGGGTTATAGGCTTGCCATTTAACTGGCAAGCCTATAATTGCTATTACTGGGGCTTTTGAAGAATAAGCATAAGGTAGCCAAAATGTTTTGAAAACCGCTGGTAAATACCGATTTCCCGTTTCAAGTCAGCCATCGCTTGTGAGCTGGACATTTCAGATTCTAATTGGGTAATTCTGTCCAATAGTGGCAGGTAGTAGTTATCCCATGCTGCTTGTTCCAGCAGGAAGTGGTCAATCACCTTATATCCCGCAGATTCTGCTTGTTCTATTCGGGTTTTGGCATCTTTCATATCAGGATAATCAGACATCCAGAAATCGATTACTTCCTGTGGATGCTCACCTTCTTGCCAGACTAATTCACTGATTACAAGATAACCTTCAGGCCTGATCAGGCGCTGCCACTCCTTGATAGCCTTTTCGAATCCCATGATATAGGCGCTGGCTTCAGACCAGATCACATCAAAGGCATGATCTTGAAAAGGGATATCTAGCATGCTTGCGCAACAGGTTGTGATTTGTTCGGCCACATTTCTATCAACAGCTCTTTGTTTCAGCTGGTCAAGACTGGGTTGATCATTATCAAGAGCTGTGATCCTGGCTTGAGTATTCTTAGCCAGAGTCAAGGTTGAAGCTCCCGGACCACAGCCTATATCGAGAATAGCCGCAGGCTGGCTATTAATAGACTGTAATGCTTTGAGGTTGCTTTGATTCGATCCTGGGCCAAAGTATTCCAGACCAGTAAAAATTTTTTCGAAATCCTGCATATAGTCTCCATGCTGATGCATATTTTTGGATAACCAGCGAAGTCTTAAGGCATCTTTTTCACTGAATCCCTGTTGCTTTAACCACTCAAAGTGGGCATCAGGTGCTGATATTTCCAGTGTGTTATGCCACTGTCGTAAATCTTTGTCGTTTTTACCAAGCAGTGCTGCTAAAAGACTCCGGGCTTTTTGCTTCTCAGCCAGCTCTTGGTCAAGCTCTACCAGCTTTTTCTCAAGCACACTGTAATCAATCTGTGATTCAATACAGTCTTTGCTTTCTTTCAAAGACAACCCTCCTGCCTGCAACTGCTTAAGTAGATTTAATTGCTGTAAATCGGTTGGACCAAAGTATCGATAGCCATTGGTACTTCGTCTGGATCTGATCAGCCCAAGTTTTTCGTAATAAAGTAATGTTGACCGTGACAAACCAGCTAGTTTGGCCAGCTGTGATATTCGATACACGACTGTTTCCCCAACCTGATGATGGCGAACTGTAAACTATGAAGTTATAGACAGGTCAAAGTTTAATTTTGGGGGCATAAATGCATTACCTCTGACAATAACGTGCCAATCCATAGGATTAGGAAATGCCATAGTACTCAAAAGTTTAGAGGTCTGATCAAATAACAAACTTTCACAAGTTCGCATTGTATAAATCCCGCCCAAATCTCGGTTAAGCGGAATTTGACCCAGGTCATTTTTTGCCTGTATAAGTAATAACCGTTTTTTCTGTGTGGGTTTTACCTGTTTTTGTGGGAAATCTTTGTTTCCAATTGGAAATATTGTTTCAGGTCAATAAATCAAAAAAGGAACAGGCGCATGATTGGCCACAAGTTGGACACAGCCTGCTCTCTATCCCTAGAGCCACAAGCACTTAAGAGTGTTGCAATATTGTTTTGCCTGCTCTGCCTGATAAAGAGAGACTGTATTCGCGGCAAGTTCATACCTGTAGATTGACCCTGCGCTTTCCTAAAGGAAATCAGGGACTGAATGGATAGGAAAGCCATGTCGGATATTTATGATGTCTTGATTATCGGCGGCGGAGCCGGTGGATTATCCGCGGGGGTTTATTGTGCCCGCGGTAAGATGAATACCCTGTTGCTGGAAGGCAGTGCCAAGACCGGTGGTCAATGTGCCAAGACTTCCGAGCTGGAAAACTACCCAGGCATTGTTGAGTCAACAGGCCCGGCCCTGATGGATAAATTCCGTCAGCACTGCGACAAATTCGGTGTGCAGTTCAAGCGTGGCATGGTCAGCGGTCTTAAGATGACTGGGGATGGCTTCACCAAAGAGATTACGACTCAGGACGGCGAAACTTATCTGGCCAAGTCTGTAATCGTTGCCACCGGTGCTAACCCTCGGATTCTGGGTATCAAGGGCGAGAGAGAATTTACTGCTAAAGGTGTTTCCTACTGCGCAACCTGTGATGCTGAATTCTATGAAGATCTGGACATCATCGTTGTAGGAAGTGGTAACACCGCTGTAGAAGAATCTGTATTCCTGACCAAGTTTGTAAACAGCGTCAGAATGGTGATCCTGCACGACGAAGGTACTATGGATGCGGATCGTACCGCTCAGGAACAGGCCTACGCAAACGACAAGATCAGCTACATCTGGAATTCTACAGTTGAAGAGATCTGCGGTGATGAACTGGTTAACGGCGTTCGAATCAAGAACCTGAAGACTGGCGAAATTACTGAACAGGAATGTGACGGTGTCTTCATGTTCGTAGGCACCGTGCCTAACACCGATTTCCTGGAAGGTGCGGTTGAACTGAACCGCGGTTATGTCAAGGTTGACGACAAGATGGCAACCAGCATGCCTGGCGTATTCAGTGCCGGTGATGTCAATGACAAGTGGTTGCGTCAGGTAGTAACCGCCGCTGGTGATGGTGCTATCGCTGCCGTAGCAGCAGAACGCTACATCGCTGAAGAAGAACACTGGAGCCAGTCTGTACTGGAAGCTGAAGGCGATCGTCTGGTGATGTTCTGGAATCCGCTGGACAAAACCAGCCTGGAACTGATGACCGCTCTGGAAGCACTGGCTAAAGAGAAAGATGTCAAGCTGGTCACCATCGACACTTACAAGAGTCGCAATATCGCTGACCGCTACGAAGTAAAAGAAATTCCAACAGTTATCCGCTTCCGCGATGGCGAGCCACAAAAGCGTCTGGATACGCCGGCTGCGGGTGAACTGGGATCTTTGTTTTAACAGCTGAGTTAGGGGTAATAACAATGATTGAACTGGGTAAAGACAACTTCGATCAGGAAGTAAAAGAGCACAAAGGCATCACCATGGTGGACTTCTGGGGTGAAACCTGCGGTCGCTGCCTGGAAATCATGCCTGACGTGGTTGAACTGTCCGAGCGTTACAGCAGCGAAATCAAGTTTGCCAAGCTGAACATCAAGGGCAACCGCCGTGTAGCCATGGGCCAGGGCGTAATGGGTCTGCCTTCCATCGTGTTCTACAAAGACGGTGAAAAGATTGAGCACCTGTCTGGTGAAGAACTGGATGCAACCCAGATCGAAGACGCTATCAAGCGTTACATCTAATAACGCAAGAATTTTTGGAAGTACCTTTTAATTAAGTGCTTTCAGAAAAGGGAAGACAGAAGTCGTTTGTTGTTTTCCCGAACTGATTTCATCGGTTTGCCGATTGAATTAAACGCGCGGAAGCGCACAAGGGGATTTCCGAGTTAATTGGAAATCAAATGTCCAAATCGCTTTATTACGATTTCGAAGGTCAAAAGCCATGCTGAAGGGCAAGAAAGTCGTAATACTCGGTGATCGTGACGGCGTACCAGGTCCTGCCATTGAAGAATGTGTCAAGACTGCCGGTGCAGAAGTCGTCTTCAGCACTACCGAGTGTTTCGTCTGAACTAGCGCAGGCGCAATGGATCTTGAAAATCAAAAGCGGGTCAAGGAATTGTCCGACAAGCACGGAGCCGAGAACATCGTAGTTGTTCTGGGTGGTGCAGAAGCTGAGGCCTCTGGCCTGGCTGCTGAAACCGTGACTAGCGGCGACCCGACTTTTGCAGGACCATTGGCCGGAGTCCAGTTGGGACTTCGTGTACACCACATTGTAGATACAGAGATCAAGGAAGAAGTTGACGCTGATATCTACGAAGAGCAAGTAGGAATGATGGAAATGGTCATGCCGGTTGATGAAATCACCGGTGAGGTCAAAGAGTACCGCGACAAGTTCTGCAAGTATTTGTAAGAACTGAATCAAGGGAAAATCATTCCGGGGTTTTTAAAGTTGAATTGATTTAATTTTGAAAACCCGCCGAATTTCGATTCGGATTTTAATTTAACGTATTACGCTTTTTTCAAAGGTTTTTTAGCCATGCTGAAAGGTAAAAAAGTCGTAATACTCGGTGACCGTGACGGCGTACCAGGTCCAGCCATTGAAGAATGTGTTAAGACCGCCGGTGCAGAAGTCGTTTTCAGCACTACCGAGTGTTTCGTCTGAACCAGCGCAGGCGCAATGGATCTTGAAAATCAGAAGCGGGTCAAGGAATTGTCCGACAAGCACGGAGCCGAGAACATCGTAGTTGTTCTGGGTGGTGCAGAAGCTGAGGCCTCTGGCCTGGCTGCTGAAACCGTGACTAGCGGCGACCCGACTTTTGCAGGACCATTGGCCGGAGTCCAGTTGGGACTTCGTGTACACCACATCGTAGACACAGAGATCAAGGAAGAAGTTGACGCTGATGTTTACGAAGAGCAAGTAGGAATGATGGAAATGGTCATGCCGGTTGATGAAATCACCGGTGAGGTCAAGGAGTACCGCGAGAAGTTTTGTAAATTTCTCGGCTGATCATTAACCCGGAATTGCATTGATTGTGCAATCGCTGTTTAACCGGGTTCTGGTTTCTTAAATAAAAGAAAGCAGTCCAATAAAACAGTGATAACAACAGTCAATGCAATAACGGGACAGAAAAAATTTTTGGTAGTTTTAATTGCGGGGAGTTCTTGTTGAATGCTCGTTCAATTAAAGCTGAATAAAAAATCCTGTCGGGAATCAAAGATTATTTATTTTTAATTCCCCAGCGGCTGGCCATATGGAGTTTCTGCCGTGGAATACCCCGTTATTAAAGGCGCAAGTTATATTCTTGCCCATACCCCAGATTTCATTCCTTTCGGGTCCACTCAGGTTCAGGCCCGGAAGCATAACGACGAAAGCTATCTTTCCGAGCTGAAGAAGCATCTTCGTCCGTTCTCCGACGTGGTTTCCTATCCACCTAACCAGTGCTATATCGGTAACATCACTCCGACCGCCCTGGAAGAGATGGCAACTCCTTGGTTCGAGCAAAAGGCAGGTGAAGAGCGTTTTGGCCGTCACGGCGAAATCATGCCTCAGGACGAGTTCTTTGCGCTGATCAAGCACTCTGATGCTTTCGACCTGGTCAAACTGACTCCCGAATTTATTGAGCATGTGAATGGCCGTCTGGCTCAGCATCCTCTGCTGAGTGATATTCAGCTGAAGGTTGAAGATGGTATGTCCGCTACTGAAATGCATGCCATGATCGAAGCCCACACTGCTGACCCTCTGACCATGAATGGTGAGCTGGTAGGTTGTGTCAAGCAGGCTCACGACGAAGATGAAAACCTCAGCGCCCACATTATTCTGGAAAACCTGAGTGTTAAAGCCTCCGGTATTCTGGCTGCCCTGCACCTGAAAAAGCAGGGAATGGATCTGAGCAAAGTTGACTACATCATTGAATGCTCTGAAGAAGCCTGCGGTGACGTCAACCAACGTGGTGGTGGTAACTTCGCTAAAGCCATTGGTGAACTGGCTGGTTGCGAACAGGCTACCGGTAGCGACCTGCGTGGTTTCTGTGCAGCACCTGCTCACGCCCTGATTCATGCTGCGGCGCTGGTTAAAGGCGGCGTGTTCAAAAATGTCATGGTGGTTGCGGGCGGTGCTGTTGCCAAGCTGGCGATGAATGGCCGTGACCACGTTAAGAAAGAGCTGCCAATTCTGGAAGATGCTCTGGCAGGCTTTGCGGTACTGGTAAGTGAAAACGACGGTGTAAGCCCAATCGTTAATACAGACGTTGTTGGTCGTCACACTATCGCTACCGGTTCTTCTCCTCAGGCGGTAATGACCAGCCTGATTTCTGCACCACTGAAGCGTGTTGGCATGACTATCCCTGAAGTGGATAAGTTCTCCACCGAAATGCAGAACGCTGAAATCACCAAGCCAGCCGGTGCCGGTGATGTGCCAGAAGCTAACTACAAAATGATTGCAGCCCTGGCGGTTAAAGAAGGCCAGCTGGAACGCAAAGAGCTGATGAACTTTGTGAAAAAGCATGGCATGCCCGGTTACGCCCTGACTCAAGGCCATATTCCTTCCGGCGTTCCATTCCTTGGCCACGGTCGTGACAGCATCATGAACGGCGACATCAACAACTTTATGATTGTTGGTAAAGGCAGTTTGTTCCTGGGTCGTATGACCAACCTGTTTGACGGTATCAGCACCCTGATTGAAAAGAATCCAGGTGTTCAGGAGCAGGAATCCGGCTTTGACCAGGATGAAGCCCGCCAGCTGATCGCTGAAGCCATGAAAGAAGTGGCTGAGCGTCTGATGGCTAAGGCCGGGCAGGAGTAAGCATCATGGCAAAGCTTAATGAAGCATTAGCCGGTGCATTCACCGACATGGCCGAAGGCCTGGTCAGTGGCCAGTTCGGACGCAAACTGCGCATCGGCCTGACCCTGACTGACAGTGAGCACGGTGAGCAGGAACTGATCCGTGCAGCTGAAATGGCTGCTCGCCAGAACGCTGATATTGAACCGGTTCTGATTGGTAACGTCGCTGAAGCACTGTTCGAACTGCACCCTGCTTCCAGCCTGCACGAATGCCATCAAGTGATGGAAAAGCTACTGGACGAAGGCAAGATCGATGGTTGTGTCACCCTGCACTATGGCTTCCCTCTGGGTGTCAGCACTGTAGGTAAGGTGGTGACACCGGCCGGTGGCAAGGAAATGATTATTGCCACCACAACCGGCACCAGCGATACCCAGCGCAACATTGCCATGGTGAAAAACACCCTGGCCGGTGTTGCCCTGGCCAAGGCTTCTGGTATCAGCAAGCCAACCGTAGGCATCCTGAACATTGACGGCGCCGCTGTCGTGGAAAGAGCCCTGCGTAAATTAATGGATAACGGTTACGAGCTGAGCTTCACCGAATCCTCCCGTGCCGATGGCGGTGCCCTGATGAGGGGTAATGACCTGCTGCGAGGTACTCCGGATGTAATGGTAGCAGACAGCCTGACCGGTAACCTGATGATGAAAATCTTCTCTGCTTACACCACTGGTGGCAGCTACGAAGCCCAGGGCTATGGCTATGGCCCGGGTATCGGCGAAGAAGCAGAGAGACTGGTTGGAATTATTTCCCGCGCTTCCGGCGCTCCAGTAATTGCAGGAGCCATGCGCCTGATTGCTGATGCTGCAGCGGGGGATCTGATGAACGTCTACAGTCGTGAGCTGAAAGCAGCTCGTGATGCTGGACTGAATGACATTCTCCAGGAGCTGAAGCCAAAAGCAGCCGCAGAAAAAGCGACTGAGACCGTGAAGGCTCCACCCGAGAAGATTACGGATAGTGATATTGGCGGTATCGATATCCTCGATATTGAAACTGCCCGGGACGCACTCTGGAGCAAGCAAATCTTTGCTCGCACCGGTATGGGTTGTACTGGTCCCATCGTGATGGTGGCTAAGGAAGACCTGGAAAAGGCCCGCGAAATACTTAAAGAAGCAGAATTTATCGCCTGATTTATAAGGCCAGGGTTTAGCCCTGGCTAACAAAAAAGGCATTTTTTAAGGCTCAGGAGACTTAAATGAAACTTGAGATTGGTAACATCCATGTGAAGGAGCTGGCGTTCGGCGACGAAACCACTCTTTCCAGCGGTCGTGTACAGATCGACCGTGAAGCAGTTATCGGATTTGTCCGTGAACTGGATCACCGTATCACTGAAGTGAAGCTGGACATCGCCCTGCCAGGCGAAAAGACCCGCATCATGCCAGTTAAAGACGTGATTGAACCTCGTGTGAAGGTTGAAGGTGCTGGCTCCATGTTCCCAGGCCGCAACCCCGGTGAAGAAGCCATGGTCGGTGAAGGCCGCACCCACGTCCTGAAGGGCATGGCTGTTGTAACTACCGGTAAAGTTGTTGGTTTCCAGGAAGGCATCATCGACATGAGCGGTCCTGGTGCACAGTACACTCCTTTCTCTGCTACCAAGAACCTGGTTATCACCTGTGAAGTAGACGAAAGCTGCAACCAGTACGATCACGAAGCGATTCTGCGTCGTGTTGGTATCGAAACTGCAAACATGATCGGCAAGCTGGCTAAAGGCGCTACTGCTGATGATTCCCGCACTTACGAAACCAAGCCTCTGCTGGAACAGGCTGCCCAGTATCCTAACCTGCCTAAGGTTGGTTACATCTACATGCTGCAAAGCCAGGGCCTGCTGCACGACACCTATGTGTACGGTGTTGATGTGAAGAACATCCTGCCTACACTGATGTACCCTACAGAAGTGATGGACGGTGCGGTAATGAGCGGAAACTGTGTATCCGCCTGTGACAAGAACCCAAGCATCGTGCACCAGAACAGCCCTGTTATCCATGAGCTGCTGGAACACCACGGCACCAAGTACAACTTCATGGGCGTGATCGTTACCAACGAAAACGTAACCCTGGCAGACAAAGAACGTTCCTCCAACTACGTAGCCAAGCTGGCTGTACAGATGGGTCTGGACGCTGTCATCGTTAGTGAGGAAGGCTTCGGTAACCCTGACGCTGACCTGGTGATGAACTGTAACAAGCTGGAAGGCGCTGGCATCAAGACTGTTCTGCTGACCGACGAATACGCTGGTCAGAATGGTGAAAGTCAGTCTCTGGCAGACTCCACACCAAAAGGCGACGCTGTTGTCACTAACGGTAACGCTAACCAGGTAGTGACCCTGCCTGCAATGGAAAGAGTAATCGGTCACGACGTTTACGCTGACATGATTGCCGGTGGTACTGAAGGCAGCCTGGCTAAAGACGGCTCCATCACCACTGAAATCCAGGCGATTACTGGTGCTACCAACGAGCTGGGTTATCACAACCTGACAGCAATGGCTGGCTAAGTCTTCACTTTATATTGAAGACGGTTTATGAGCTAAAAGCCTTAAGGCTGAAAGCTCCAAAGAATTCACAAGGGAACAAATCATGACTATCAGGATTGTTCATTACATTAACCAGTTCTTCGGACAGAAAGGCGGCGAAGAAGCTGCTAACCATCCCATCGAACTGGTAGAAGGCCCTGTGGGACCTGGTGGTGCAATTGCTGGCGCTCTGGCTGGTAAAGCAGAAATCGTTAACACCATCATCTGTGGTGACTCTTACTTCAACGAGAACGAAGGCGTAGCCTGCATGGGCATCCGCGAAATTCTCGAAGAAATCAAGCCTGACCTGCTGGTTGCTGGTCCTGCTTTCAACGCTGGCCGCTACGGTATGGCTTGCGGAAGGGTTGGCGAAGTCGCTCACGAAATGGGTATTCCTGCCATCACTGGTATGTATCCAGAAAACCCAGGCTATGAGCTGTATCGCAACTTCTCTTTCATGGTAGAAACTACCAACAGCGCTGCGGGTATGCGTAAAGCGGTTCCTTCCATGGTGAAGCTGATCACTGCTTTCATCGAGAAAGAAGGCAAGCTGGGCACCCCTGAAGAAGAAGGCTACATGCCTCGCGGTCTGCGCGTAAACTTCTTCGCTGAAGAGCGTGGTGCCAAGCGTGCAGTAGATATGCTGATCTCCAAGCTGGAAGGTAAAGAGTTCAAGACTGAATACCCAATGCCAGTCTTTGACCGTGTAGAGCCTCAGCCTGCCGTTAAGGATCTGAGCACTGCGACTATCGCCCTGGTGACTTCCGGTGGTGTTGTACCTAAGCACAACCCTGACCACATCGAGTCCTCCAGTGCTTCCAAGTACGGTGAGTACAGCATCGAAGGTCTGGAATGCTTGTGTGAAGCCAGCCACGAAACTGCCCATGGTGGTTACGACCCCGTTGCCTGTAATCAGGATCCTAACCGTGTTCTGCCAGTTGACGTTCTGCGTGATCTGGAAAAAGAAGGCAAGATCGGCAAGCTGCACGACAAGTTCTACACCACCGTTGGTAACGGTACTTCCGTAGCTAACTCCAAGGCGTACGGCGCTGAAATCGCCATGCACCTGAAGAATGCCGGGGTTTCCGCGGCCATTCTGACCTCCACCTGAGGAACCTGCACGCGTTGCGGTGCAACGCTCGTTAAAGAAATCGAAAAGGTTATGCCTGTCGTACACATCGCTACTGTAGTACCTATCTCTCAGACAGTAGGCGCTAACAGGATTATCCCTGCGGTTGCGATTCCTCATCCTCTGGGTAACCCCAAGATGGATAAGGCTGAAGAGAAGGTTCTGAGAAGAGGCCTGGTAGAAAAAGCTCTGACTGCTCTGACTACTGACATTGAAGAACAGACTGTTTTCTAAGCTAGAGACAGATTGCTTCTGAAAAAGTAAAATGCTCATCTTCGGATGGGCGTTTTTTTTGGCTTTATCTTTGTTAAGAAAGAGTATTCAGGTGTTGATTATGCTGATGGGGTTGCCAGGTCAGAACATAATCAATAAATGCAGATATGCGGGCAGGTCGCTGCTTTCTGTCTCGATACATCAGCCATACATTATTTTGTCCGCCATGCCATTCAGGCAGGATGGGTTTCAAGGTTCTGTTAAGTACAGAATTAAAATGGGTGTAATAACTTGGAATCATCGCAATACCTAACCCTTCTGCAGCAGCACTTTGAGCAGTCAGAATATCATTAGTATGGAATACAGGGTTGGGCTTTAATTGAAAGGTCTCCTCATTGTCGTGATTGACTAAATGCCACTGTTTTTTGGGTGATACTGTGATCAGTTTATGGTGTGTTAGCTCGCGGGGATGGCTAATTGAAGGGTGACAGTTTAGGTAGTTTTGAGAGGCAACCAGGACAAATTTAATCTGCCATAGCGAACGGGCAATCCACTCACTGTTACGCAAATCGCCAACACGAAACGCTATATCGTATTTTTTTGCGGACAGGTCTTCCAGTTCATTGTTTAAGGTTAATTCTATATTGATATCTGGGTAGAGCCTGCTGAAATCAAGGATACACTGCTTTAGCCAAATCTGGGTCATATTCGTTGGTGCAGTTATTTTTAGGCTGCCACCCAGGGAGCTTTGCTCAGATTGCAGCTGCTTATGTACGTTTTCAAGACTACTAATAATCGGCAGACAAGCAGAAAAGTAGCTTTCTCCCAATTTGGTAAGCACATACTGCCGTGCATTTCTATCGATGAGCCTGCCATTCACACAGTTTTCCAGATTTTTCAACCTGCGGCTCAGCGTAGCCAGCGGTATTTCCAGTACTTCAGAGGCCTCAGTAAGACTATTGCACTCTGCGGCTTTAATAAAAAGCTTAAGATCATCAAGCGAACAACTTTTCATTTTTGGGAACTTGGCTCTTGTTTAAGCTCTTAAATTTCAAAAATGGAAACTATAGCATACGACGATTCTGGTTAAAGCAGTGGAGTGTATGAGTGAAAGGAAAGAATCTTTCCATACTGGTTTCGGTAATTTTCTCTGTTTTCACATGGGGAAGTAATTTTAATATTATGGCGTCTTTATCTGTTTCCCCCATGACAGGTTCTGCCGTCAGGTTTGGAATAGCTGCATTGCTATTACTCATTATGCGGGGATACCAGAAGAGGCCTGAGTCCAAACTATCAGCCAGGCAAATGTATCATTTAGTGCTTCTGGGGGTGGTTGGGATTTTTTGTCAGAATTTGGCGCTTTTTGTTGGTATGAAAGATACAAGCGCTTTTAATGGTGCATTGATTGTATCCACCGCACCTGTCGCTGCAATGATATTTTCAGTTGTGATCTTAGGTACAAGAATTCACCCGGCTCAATTGATTGGTGTGCTGCTGAGTTTGACTGGAGTAGGACTGGTTATTACCAATGGTAACTGGCAAAACCTGCACTTTTCATCGGGTGATATTTATATATGTCTGGGGATGCTCAGTGGTGCACTGTTTACAGTTCTATCAAAGAAGTGGGCATCCACTATCCCTGTAACCCAGACATCCCGTTGGGCAATAGTATCAGGCAGTATATTACTGGCTTTTTTAGCGACTGTTTATGAAGAGCCTATCGCACAGCTGTCTATGCAGTCACCTATATCAATTTTGATATTGGTATATATGGGAGTAGTTTCCACTGTTTTGGCATACAGATTTTGGATGAGAGGAGCAATAGAACTGGGTCCAAATAATGTTATGGCCTGTTTTAACTTGATGCCCGTTTTTACCCTGCTAATCAATTTTTGTCTGGGACATCCTCCAAAAGGATTGCAGGTTGCCGGTATTGCACTTGTCAGTTTTGGTGTTTTTTTGAGCTGTAATTTGGTTTCGTTGTCTGCGAAGTCCTCCATAAAAGAAATGACTGCTTGAGTAAATCAAGGTTGAGTTACTTTAGTCGTCTTACTACCAATAAAACAAAGGAGTAACCATTTAGCTTATTTTCCATAATAAATAATATTCAGAATGATGCCCGGATGACTTAAGTTGATTGAACTCATATTTAGTAACTATTCAGCCTCCTCAGATTAATCTGGATTTTTCGCGAATTTATGTCATTTTGATATAAACCCTTTTCCAGAAGTTTTCATGACTCAGTTTACTCCCGAAACACAGGCCATTATCTTGCTTCTCGCTGCTGTAGGTGAGCTGGAGTCGAAGGTTTTGAGTCTTGAGGATGAAAACAAGGAGCTTGCTGATAAGCTCAAGATGAATAGTCGTAATAGCAGCAAGCCACCGTCTACAGATGGTTACAATAAGCCCTCATCATCCAAAAACTCAAATGCTGACAGTGAGAATGAGGAAAATCCTGAGTGTGATAGAGAAGATTACAAACCCAATCCCAAAAGCCTGAGGCAAAAGTCAAATAACAGGCCCGGTGGTCAACACGGTCATAAAGGCTCTACGCTGGAGCAAACTGAGGAACCAGACCATATCCGGCATCACTCGGTTAAAAACTGCGTACTTTGCCATCAGTCGCTTCTTTCTATCAAAGTAACCGACGTTGTTGAACGTCAGGTATTTGATCCAGGACGTTTTGGCCGTTTCGAAGTAACGGCGCATGTGGCTGAAGTCAAAGAATGCCCATGCGGACATGCTAATCAAGCATGCTTTCCTAAGGGTGTTGACTCGTATGTGCAGTATGGTCCGGTCACTCAAGCACTGGCTGTTTATCTGTATCAATACCAGTTAATGCCGTACAAGCGCATTTCACAATTCTTTTTCGATATTTTTGGTCTTGAAGTTAGTCCCGGTTCAATCTGTACTTTTCAGGCAAATGCCTACGACCGTCTGGCTAGCACAGAGGCAGCAATTGCTAACGCCTTAAAAAAAGTGCCAGTTGCAGGTGCTGACGAAACAGGCATGAGAGTGAAGGGCTCTTTATGGTGGCTGCATGTCGTTCGTTCCGAGGAGTGGACATACTACCACCTTGACCCCAGTAAAGGTCATGAAGCTATTGAGGCAATGGGAGTGTTACTGGTATTTGCCGGTATACTTGTGCATGACCATTATAAAGTCTACTTTCGCTACGCAGCCATCCATGTGCTCTGTAACGCCCATCACTTAAGGGAGTTGCAGGGGGTTGTTGACAGAGATTGCAATTATCTTGCAGCCCGGCTTCAACGCTTGTTAAGGCTGGCTTGCCATCTTAGGAAAGGGTTCAAAAAGCTTGGCATGAAGGCTATGCCGGAAATTATCCGCAAGCGTATCGACTCGCTTTTCGAGCGTACTGCTAAAAAAGCACAGCTCGAAGAAGCCGAGTACATGGAGCGACGACGTCAACGCCTTGGAGAGGATAAAGTCAGAAACACCAAAGCCTTTAACCTCTTCAAGCGACTGGTGGAGTTTAAAGAAGAAACCTTGAGATTCATGACTGATTTTGACATCCCCTTCGATAATAACGGCAGTGAGCAGGATGTTCGCAACGGCAAGGTAAAGCAGAAAATATCTGGCTGTTTCAGAAGTGAAAAAGGGGCTAAATGGTACTGCCGGATACGGAGTTATGTTTCATCGGCGAGAAAGCAGGGTGAGAATGTTTTCGAAGCCCTGCTTATAGCTATGAAGAATTACGACAACCTTCCTTTACTGGGTGCTGAATAGTTACCATATTTATTATGTATTTGATTAACTACCGGGCAAATACAACCGGCTAAAAATGAAATTAGACTGTGCTTTAGTGCTACTCATGATCTGCATCAATATTCAAAAATGAGAAGCAGTAGAGAATGGCGTTAGGCTTGTATAGACCCTGTAAAGGGCTATTAAAGAATCAAACATGTGACATATAAAAAATAGCCTGAAAATTATAAAAATGATCTGAAATTTATCAGAAAAAGCTGAATATCAAAGCATTTTATTTAAACAAAATTTATCAAGAGCCTTTCTTCTAGCCGAATAATGATTTGGCTAAATAGTTTGCAAAAGAATTTCATGGTTTTTGAGTTTTTTATCACTCAGGAGTAGTACTCCGTCCGGCAGCAAATAATAGGTTCAGTGGTTCATAAAGCAGCCAAGCACCAGGAGGACTTGTGCAGGAATACTGAAGTATTTCAAACAAGTCCAACGCAGATGATTGGCTGCTTTATAAACCACCCGAAGGGCGAAAGCCAGTGGCCCGATTTCGGCATTACAGCTCTTTGGAATACTCCAGTATGCCTGCAGAGCTTTAACACCGAACTTGAGCCACTGGCTTTTGCTGAATCTATTATTTGCTGCCGGGCGGAGTACTTGCTGTGCCTGGATTTTTTTGGGGGAAATAAAATGTCTATTGCCTTTAATCGTCAGCCAACCGCTTTCAGGTTGATGTGTATGATTATATTGCCTGCCATGCTATCCATGTATGGCATGAGTGCTATTGTCACTGTTTTCATGGTCAATGATCTTGGGTTACCTGAAGGAAAAGCCTTTTTGATTAACGGCGCCGCATCAGCTTTTGCCACCATTATTTATGCCATGGGCGGCTATTTGGCTGATCGGGTATTGGGGGTTAAGCGTTCGCTGATTATTGGCAATACCGCCATTATTATTTCGCTTTTTGTATTAAGTTATGCTGCAGCTATTGGTAGTTTTTCGCTGGCTATGGTTGGGCTCGCTGGTGGATGTGTTAGCCGGGCCCTGGCTAATAACTGCCCATCCAACCTGATATCAAAAGCTTATGAGAGCAAGGATCCTCGTATTGATAGTGCTTTTACACTCTATTATATGATGATTAATGTGGGCTCCTGTATTTCCCTGGTGATAACGCCATTGATTGCTCACAAGTACTCTTATTCTGCCGGTTTTGCTATTGCTGGAGCCTGGAATATTCTCACTGTACTTATCTATCTGTTTAAGCGCAGCTGGGTTGATAGTGTGGGAGCAAAACCTGATTTTGAAAAGCTAAGCCTTACTCGGCTGGGGCTGGTGATTGCAGGAATGGTTGGCCTGACATTTCTGGGAAGCTGGTTGATTTCACACTATGAATTAATGCAGATGCTGTTGTTTGTGGCTATTGCTGGTGCTATCACTCTGTTCTTTTCCTATATGCGTAAAGAAGATGGGCCTCAGCGCCGGAAGATGCTGGTGAGTCTGGTTTTACTGGGTTTCTCTGTAGCATTCTTTGTTCTTTATAAGCAGATGCCTACTTCTCTTACCTTCTTTGCAATCCATAATACCCGTCATATTTTTATGGGTATTCCTTTTGATCCAGTTTCAACACAGGCTCTGAACCCATTTTGGATTATTATTCTTAGCCCATTGCTGGCTATCTGGTATGAGAAGAGCAGTGCCAAGGGCAAAGCGGTATCCATGCCAGGTAAGTTTGCCTTGGGTATGGTGTTCTGCGCTCTGGCCTTTTTGAGTCTGGCATTTGGTGCGTCTTATATGGCGGATGATGCAGGGCGGGTGTCTGCTATTTGGCTGGTTTTAACCCATCTGTTCCAGGGGCTAGGTGAGTTGTTAATCAGTGCTCTGGGTATTTCTGTACTGGCACAATTGGTACCTAACCATATGATGGGCTTTACCTTAGGTTTCAGAACTTTAACACTGGGGGTGTCGTCCATTATTGCAGCTAACCTGGCTGTTTATATTGCTGTGCCAGAGTCTTCAGGTCCGGTGGACTCTTTGGCAACATTGCCTGTCTATGCAGATTACTTTCTGAAAGTGGGTATTGGCGCTTCTGTGATGGCGGTGATCATGCTGCTGACAGCCAATAGGCTTGATGATTTGATTAGGGGGCGTAAGAAAGATAAAAACAATGGGGAGGTTGCAGTTCCAGCTAAGAGTTAAGTGTTAATAAAAAAACTGCAACAAATGGCTGTTGGGTGATCATTAATAAATGGTTACCCGTTTTTGTTTATTATTGGTGTAAATCGGTTAAATAAAAATCGGTAAGTTTCATAAAGGAAACAAGGTTTCTTTTTAATTGATTTTTTTCTTTTTTATTGAATTTGCATCTTTAATTTTCGGGTATTATTTTTAAAAGATTTTTGTTTTTTGTCTCAGGTCATAGAATTAATTTGTCGCTAAATGATAAAAATAACCCAATGAAATAAATAAGCTATAAACGTTATGACAAGACACTCAAAAGGTGTCTGCTGTTAAATAATTTAGCCAAGTTAACATGAGTTCTTCGGGCTGGATGCTATTTAAGCAGATACTTTAAACCAATTCAGATCGGGTTGCCTATTTAATGAACTCAGGTTATGTCAAAGGAGTACTGACCGATGTTCTTATATGCACTGGATCTTCTTGGAACGGCCGTATTTGCCATAACCGGTGTACTGGTTGCCTGTCGTAAGGATATGGATCTTTTTGGTGTTATGGTTCTGGCTTTTGTCACTGCGGTGGGCGGTGGCACCATTCGTGACATGCTGCTGAGTGGTGATGCTGTTTTCTGGGTCACTGATACCAATTATCTTTTTATTATTTTGGGAAGCGTTGCAGCTGGCTTATTGACCAGAAAACTTTGTCTGCTATTTAAAAATACCCTGTTGATTATGGATGCTATTGGTCTTGCAACCTTTACCATAATCGGCGTAGAGAAAACGCTGAGCTTTGGGGCGGATCCTATTGTTGCGATTATTATGGGCGCTTTAACCGGAGCTGGCGGTGGTGCTATTCGTGATTTATTAGCAGGGGAAGTGCCGCTGGTTTTAAAGCAGGGTATGTATCCTACAGCTGCCATGGCAGGAGGGCTTGCTTACGTAATTCTCAATACGTTTGCCCTGCCGCTAGAGTGGGTTGCCCTGTCAGCTTCCGTTATTGTCCTTATTCTCCGTCTGGCTGCAATTGAGCAAAATCTGGCATTGCCCAGCTGGCGGATACCTGATTAAAGGTTTTATTTATCTAATAATTGATAGAGTTTTTGGATGATTAAAACGTTGAATAATTTATTAAGCCATTTTGTTGTATCAAAAAGCTTATTGCAAAGCCCCTGCCAACGACCATTGTGATCTGAAGGAGTAAACATCGGACCAGCCTTACATCAGGAATAATTTACAGAATTGAATCTGAAACGCTTTGCACCCGGATTTACAGCCATAAAAAAGGTTTTTATATGGAACTTATTAAAGGTGTCTCACTTCTACTTGTCTGCCTTTCACTCTTTTCCCTATTCAGCGCTTATGCCCCAAGAGGTCGAGCAGCTTTAGGTGGCCTTGCCAGTGCTGCAGTGGCCAGCTTCTTGGTAGAGGCTGTTCATGCCTATATCACAGGGGATTTTATAGGTATTGCTTTTCTGAAGGAGACCGGTGTGGCTGCGGGCTCTATGGGTGGCCCGGCTGCGGCCATTCTTGTCTGCCTGGCGTTGGGTGTTAATCCGACCCTGGCAGTAGTGTCAGGTATCGCTGTAGCAGGACAGAGCATTCTACCTGGATTTATTGCCGGCTATCTCTGTGCATTTATCGCTTTGCAATTGGAAAAACGCCTGCCAGAAGGGGTTGATATGATTGCAGGAGCATTATTGGTTGCACCTATTTCTTATTTGATTGCGACCTGGTCAGCCCCTTTTGTCGACAGTACCCTGGCGATTATCGGTGGTGCTATCAGTGAAGCAACAACCCAGTCACCTTATATTATGGGTTTATTGTTGGGTGGTATTATCAAAATTGTCTGCACCTCTCCACTCAGCTCCATGGCATTGACTGCTATTCTCGGATTGACCGGGCTTCCCATGGGCATTGCTGCTATTGCCTGTGTTGGTGGCAGCTTTACCAACGGTATTGTTTTCAAACGACTGAAACTGGGTAATGACAGCCAGGTGGCTGCGATTATGCTGGAACCCTTGACCCAGGCACCTACTGTTACAGCTAATGCCTTGAAAATTTATTCCTGCAACTTCTTTGGTGGTGCCATTGCCGGTATGGGTGCCGTGTATTTCAATATTATCAACAATGCGCCTGGTACCGCGGCTCCTATTCCTGGTCTGTTAGCACCTTTTGCTTTCAATGATCCTATGAATGTTGTTGGAGCGCTGGTAGTTGCCGTGATTGGTGGAACTTTGGCTGGCTATGTAGGCAGTAGTATCCATATGCGCATCAAGTCCCAAAAAGAGACAGGAAAGCTTTCTACTTCCATGCAACCAGATTATTGATAGATATCAGCTTAACTAACCAGAGAAGGGCGTAATCTAACAGCGGATATAAACGACAAAATACTGATAAAAGCAATTGAGGGGGAGTCATGGATACTTTGTTATCTATGGTGACAGAGGTGAATGACCTGCTTTGGGGTTACCTTCTGATATTCCTTTTGGCCGGAACAGGTATTTACTTCACAGTTCGGCTGCGATTTATCCAGGTGCGTCGTTTTAAAGACTCGGTACGCTTGGCTCTAGGGGGGACGAAAGGGGGAAAAGCCGATGGTAAGGGCATGAACTCCTTTCAGTCTTTGACTACAGCGATTGCAGCCCAGGTGGGCACCGGTAATCTGGCAGGCGCTGCTACAGCAATTGCCGCGGGTGGCCCCGGTGCTATTTTCTGGATGTGGATAACTGCTTTTTTTGGTATGGGCACTATATTTGCCGAAGCCGTATTAGCTCAGGAGTATAAGGAAGATATCAACGGCCAGGTGCGTGGTGGGCCGGCTTTCTACCTCAGTAAAGGGGTTGGCAGTAAAGCACTGGCTGCATTCTTTGCGGTAAGCATCATTATTGCCTTGGGTTTTATCGGCAATATGGTTCAGGCCAACTCCATTGGCCATGCCTTTGATACAGCGTTTGGCATTAATCCCCTGGTTATTGGCATTGTACTGGCCTGTCTAGCGGGTCTTATTTTCCGCGGCGGGGTTCGCAGTATTGCCTCATTTACCAGTAAGGTCGTGCCCTTTATGGCACTTCTCTATATTGTCGGTAGCCTTTGGATTCTGCTCACCAACTTTTCAGCAATCGGAGCCGGGCTAAAAATGATTGTGGTCGGTGCCTTTGACCCTATGGCTGCAACCGGAGGGGTTTTGGGTGCAATTATTAAAGAGGCCGTTCGCTATGGTGTTGCCCGGGGGCTGTTCTCTAATGAGGCTGGTATGGGGTCTACACCACATGCCCATGCTGTGGCTAAGGTGAAACACCCGGTAGAGCAAGGTATTGTCGCTATGTTTGGCGTCTTTTTTGATACCTTCATTATCTTGACTATCACTGCCTTGGTCATTTTAACCATTCCTGTGGATGGTTCCCTGACTGGGATTGCCCTGACCCAGGGAGCGTTTCATGCCAGCATGGGGGCATTCGGAAATATCTTTATTGCTGTGGCACTGCTCTTTTTTGCCTTTTCAACCATTATTGGCTGGTACTTTTTTGGGGAAGCCAACATTCGCTATCTGTTTCGCAATGAACACGCTGTAGTGGTCTACGGATGGATTGTTATGGCCTGCATTATTATAGGCTGCGCTCTTAAAGTGGATTTGGTCTGGCAACTGGCTGATATGTTTAATGGCTTGATGGTCCTGCCTAACCTGGTTGGCCTGCTATTGTTAGCCAAGGTGGTTAGTAAGCGATTAAAAGAATTTGAACAAAAGGATCAGAGCACCACTAAAAGTGACAAGCCCAAAGCCATTACACACTGATTTTAGTTAAGCACTTGAAGCCTTCTGTCAACAGAACCTAGAGGGCTTTATTCAGACATGCTCAATTTAGAAGTGAATAAAAGACATGACAGGAACAATGAAAACGCTGGCCAAGTTAAAGGCTGAAAAAGGCATCTGGATGGATGAAAAGCCCATTCCTGAGGTGGGTTATAATGACGTCCTGATTAAAATCAAGAAAACGGCGATTTGTGGCACCGATATTCATATTTATAACTGGGATGAGTGGTCACAAAAAACGATTCCAGCTGGTATGACAGTCGGTCATGAATTTGCTGGTGAAGTGGTTGCCATGGGCGATGGTGTTGAGGGACTGACCATCGGTGACCGCGTTTCTGGTGAAGGTCATATTGTATGTGGCCATTGTCGTAATTGTCGGGCAGGTCGCCGCCATTTGTGCCGTAATACTTTTGGTGTTGGGGTAAACCGCCCTGGAGCTTTTGCCGAGTATCTATGTATTCCAGCTGTCAATGTCTACCCACTTCCTGATGATATCAGTGATGATATGGCTTCTATCTTTGACCCACTGGGTAATGCGGTGCATACCGCATTATCATTTGACCTGGTTGGAGAGGATGTACTGATTACCGGAGCAGGCCCGATCGGTATTATGGCATCGGCCATTGCTCGCCATGCGGGTGCCCGTCATGTAGTTATTACCGATGTTAATGATTACCGTCTGTCTCTGGCTCATGAAATGGGCTGTGGTGTTCGAACTGTTAATGTGCTTAACCAGTCTCTTGATCAAGTGATGAAAGACCTTGATATGAAAGAGGGCTTTGACGTAGGCCTGGAGATGTCCGGCAATGGGGCTGCTTTTGAACAGATGCTGGAAGTGATGGATCATGGCGGTAAGGTTTCACTGCTGGGTATTCCTGGCAAGGATACAGTGATCGATTGGAATCAGGTGATTTTCAAAGGGCTGATTATCAAGGGGATTTATGGCCGGGAAATGTTCGAAACCTGGTATAAGATGACCAGTATGCTGCAGTCTGGTTTAAATATGGAGCCTGTAATTACTCATCACTATAGTGTGGATGATTACCAGGAGGCTTTTGAAATCATGGCTAGTGGTAAATCCGGCAAGGTTATTCTCGACTGGAGCTGATTATTATCTGGTAAACTCCCGGTGCCCAGGTCATTAATGATCTGGGCAGATTTGTCTTTGTGGTACTGAAAAAGAAAGGGGGAGACTAAACAGGCAAAGCGTTGTTATTGAAGTTTTCCCTGTCTACGCCATCTTTGTTCCTGACTTTCTTTACTGTTAGGTTGTGAAAGCCATCTTTGGCGCCAGTTTTCTGGTTTGGAAGTGGTGTAGCCTTTTGCGCGGGTTTTTTCAGCCATCATCAGGCCTGTACCGAGGATAGCACCGGTAATTGGCTGGGAAACAGTGCTTTGAGAGCAGTTATAGTTATTCATGACAAGTATCCTGTATTTAAAAAATGTACTTCCTCTTGCGTCCTCTTGGGTTATGGATGGACTTGCAGGGTTGGAAATGACAGTGTTTATTACTTTGAAAGTCTATTTTCATCATTAATTATGACAAAAATATTACTTTCGTTAGCTCACTACTGTTTATGGAACCGGTATTATTGGCTTTTTTGTACTCTATGGCTGTGCCACAGGCGACATTCAGATGTGAGCAGTACTGAATAATGCTATTGAAGTTAGACGGTTATTTTCTGTTACTAACATAGCTATTTATCGGTTATACCATATATATTGACAATCTCAAGCCCTTTTTTTCTTTTGCTGTTCTTGCCTGATTCAGGTCAATTTTCACTCACTGTTGGCTATCTTTTCATAAAACAGCGTCTGGGAGTAGATAAAAAAGTGATTATTTCTTTATATTTAGATGATTTTATTGTCGAGCCTTAATCCTGTATCAGATCAATAAAAAAATTGCTGACAAGCGTAGTCTCCCTTTTGTTTTTAAAAAGTCAGATGACGTATATCTGTTTTATTCTACTAATTTTTCATAAAGCAGATTTCGTAAGACACTAACTTTCCAACTCAGAAGAAACCGGACTATGTTAGCGACCTTCAGGAGCCATACCCGAACTTTCCAATTAATGTATATTGTTCAGGTATGTAATGGCTTTGCCTACTATGGAATGTTTGGCCTTTTAACAGTCTATCTTGTTAAAGGAATGAATCTTGCGGAGGCAGACTCGTTTGGTGTTGTGGGGGCCTATGTTGCCCTTGGCTATACTTTCCTGACACTGGGTGGTTTTCTTGCAGACAAAGTCTTTGGTTCCAAGCGTGGGCTATATCTAGGACTGTTCTTTAGGGCTTTAGGTTTTATTGCTCTTGGTCTTTCAGCATGGATGCAACTTGAGTGGCTGACTTATCTTGCGCTGACCTGTACTTCTGTTGGTGGGGGCTTGGCCAATACCAGCCCCGGCTCTTTGATTGCCCGCTCTTATAAGTCAGGGGATAAGCGGGTCGACGGTGCTTTCACCCTGTTTTACCAGGGCAATAACCTGGGCTCATTTTCTGCCCGTATGCTTTTTCCGATTATTGCAGCGGCTGTTTCATGGGGTTTTGCCTTTGCATTTGCAGGCGCTGCGCTCTGTATTGCTATTGTGACTTTATTTTTCCTGAAAGACTGGATTAAAAATGTCGGTTCCCCTGCAGACTTTCGTCCAATTAGCCCTGCTTTACGTTTGGCTGTTTTGATAGGTAGTGTGGCGCTGATTTTTTTTGCTGCATGGTTGTTGAATAAGTAGTCACGCAACTGCTAACAGATAAAAATAACTGTACGTCCGTATTTATAAAAAACATCTCCATTCCAATTTGGTTATACTCATTGCCAAACACCATTAATCTCGCTGTTGTCACGATGAAAACTGTTGATCCAGTAACCGATGTCGCAGTCATAAAAACATTGAGAGAAGCTCTCCGGCACGGGCCATATCCTTACCTAAGGGAAAGGGCTCATGCTGTTTTACTCAGTATACGTGGTTATTCTATGAGCGAGATTGCTGCAATATTTGAAGTTCGATATCAGACAGTATCTGACTGGATTGATGCCTGGGATGATTATGGCCTTCGCGGTCTGTACAAAAAACATGAGGGTGGTAAACCACCTATCTATACTGACCAGGAAGCACAACGCATTAGAGAGATTGTCTCCGAGGAACCTCGCAGGCTGGCTTATGTTCAAACAAAGATTGCAGAGGAAACCGGGAAGACTGCCTCAAAACAAACTTTGTCGAGACTTTTAAAAAAAGCTGGGACTTGTTTATAAGCGGTTTCGTAAGGCTTGCAGTCATAAGCGCAACGAGGAGCAGTTCAGGTGTTGCCAGTCTGCCTTGAAAGAGGCTCAAAATGCTGAGGATAAAGGGCTTGTCAATCTGTTTTACTTTGATGAATCTGGTTTTAGCCAAGAGCCTTGTGTCCCCTACGGCTGGCAAGAAAAAGGCTCACAGCTAGAAATACCCTCTGTAAAAAGCAAGCGTATCAATGTGCTGGGGTTTATGAATCGTGCCAATGACCTTTTCTACTACCCAGTAACAGGTTGTGTTAACAGCGAAACGGTTATCAGTGTCTTTGATGATTTTGCCACCAGGATGGAAGATCCCAAGTACAGTTCTAATGATCGCTATACCATCGTCATGGTGGATAATGCCAGCATTCATACCAGCAAACTTTTCAGAGAAAGAGTAATAGACTGGGCGATTGAGAAAAAGCTTTTAGTCTGTTTTTTACCAACCTATTCACCTGAGCTAAACCTGATAGAAATATTGTGGAGAAAAGTGAAATATGAATGGCTGAACTTACTGGCAATAATGAACTTCAAGGAATTTGAGCAAGAGGTCAAACGTGTATTTGATCTATTTGGTCAAGAATATCTGATTTCGTTTGAGTGACTACTTAATATTGTTATTACCCAGTGGTTAATGGCCGCTATTGGAACACTGGCTGCCATCTATTTTGTCTGGGAAATGATGAAAGAAAAAGGTGGGCAAAGAACCCGCATGGCTGTGGCTTTGATTCTGTTATTCGAATCTATGCTGTTCTTCGTGATCTATAATCAGATGTACACATCCATGACCTTCTTTTCCATCAACAACGTACAGCCCAATGTTGCTGGAATTCCGATTAACCCCATTTCTTTCCCTGCATTAAATCCACTATGGATTATTATTATTAGTCCATTGCTGGCTGGTCTATATAACCGTCTTGGCAAACAAGGTCGTGACCCATCCATTGCTGTTAAGTTCTCTATCGGTATGCTGTTTAGCTGCGCTGCTTTTTCTATTATGTCTCTGGGCAGTAGCTTTGCTGATGAAGCCGGTATGATTTCATCTTGGTGGCTGGTACTGGCTCATCTGCTCCAGGCTATAGCAGAACTGCTGGTCAGTGCTTTGGGACTTTCTGTATTGGCACAACTTCTACCTAAGCGCTTAACGGGCTTTGCCATTGGTGCTCAGGCTATGACCATTTCTGCTGCATCTATTATTGGCAGTAAACTGGCCAGTTTCACTGCGACACCAAAAGGAGAAGTTAATCCTCTGGAAACACTTCCAGTGTATGGACAGTACTTTATGTATCTGGCGATAGCTGTGGGCGTTGTGGGTATTGTGATGCTACTGGCGGCACCTGGGCTGACAAGAATGATTGAAGGATCTGAAGAGAAAGCAAATCAAGAAATACAAGAAGTAGCAACTGCTTAACAGTTTGAAATGATGTACCCCATTTTAAATATTTAAATGGGGTACTTTGCGTACAAACCCAAAAGATGCGAACTCATTTATATAGTGTCAGATCAACCTTTTCTACTGACGGTAATTGATAGTAGTCACCATCATTTATTAACATTGATAAACCCCCGGCTATGCCGGGGTGACTCACATAGGTTTGACCGTAGCGTCAGTAGCTAACCTTCAGCTTTCGACCAAGAAAATTGAAGGAAAAACCTATGCGAGATTACAAGAGTTTGGCTCATACCCGTTGGGATTGTAAGTATCATATTGTTTTTATTCCGAAGAAAAGAAGGAAGGTGATATATGGGAACCTTCGCAGATTTCTTGGAGAGATTTTTCATGAGCTTGCCAGAAGGAAGGGCTGCAAAATATTGGAAGGACATTTGATGCCTGATCATGTTCATATGTGCGTCAGTATCCCGCCAAAATATCCAGTATCACGTGTTGTTGGCTACTTGAAGGGTAAGTGCGCAATAGAGATTGCGAAAAACTTTAAAGGTCGGCAGCGAAACTTTAGCGGTGAGCATTTCTGGGCAAGAGGTTACTTTGTATCAACAGTTGGGCTTGATGAAGATGTAGTGCGGGGATATATCCGCGATCAAGAAAAGAATGATAGAAGTAGAGATCAACATGATTTTGATTGGTAAGCGCCCTTGGGCGCAATGAAAGCCCTTAGAGGGCGTAACCCTATAAGCCTCCGGCTATGCCGGAGGTCAGTTAACTTTAACGACTGAATTTTTATTAAACCTACTAGGAATAGTGGTTGCTGTTTTGTATTTGATTTAGATCACAAATCAGATATTTCTTATTTAAGCCTCGTCAGTATCTGCAAATCTGTGGGTCATTTGCTTTTGGCCGGCTCAGGTAGCTTACCCAGTGCGTGATATAAAGCTATTTCCGCGCACTTGTAGGTTCTAAAACCGTAAAATCTGTGGGTCATTTGCGGCTCAGGTAGCTTACCCAGTGCGTGATATAAAGCTATTTCCGCGCACTTGTAGGTTCTAAAACCGTAAGCTTTTCTCGTAGTCACTTTTACCTTGGTGTTTAAGCCTTCGACGATTCCGCTAGAATAAGCCTTTTTTGCCTTAAACCAGTTCAAGATTAAGGGCTGGTGCCGTCGAACCGTTTTGGCTACTTTCTTCAAGGGTTCTATTTTTGACCGCATCACTCTTGTACACCAACGATCCAGATATTTCCCTGCCCAGAAGGGAGAAACGTATTCCCAGAACGTCTGAAACTCTTCTTTGAGCAGATAAGCCCGAACACTCTTCAAGTTGTATTGCAAAACCGTACTCAGCTTTATCTCTTCTTTTTCCGTCAGGTTCTCCTTACGTTTGAGCAAACACCAACGGGCCTTTTTCAGTACTGGTTCATAACCATCAGCCTGAAGCTGCTTGTGTTCAGAGGCCCTGACTTCATCAATCGCTTTATTCAACATGGCGACAATGTGAAAACGATCAAGTATGTGCAACGCTTGGCTGGCAAACTCTGCAATGGCTTTCAGGTACGGCTTCCACATGTCAGAGCAAACATACTCCAGCCGCTGGTTTCTTTCTGAGCCAAAGAACAGAAAGAAACGGCGAATAGTCACTTCAGTGCGGTCTTCTCCAACCCATAATAGCCGGGTCAGTCCCCGGTCAATCTGGTAAATCACTGTCAGGTATTTATGACCAATTTGATAAGCGACCTCATCGACGCCAATCGCCTTTATGTTATCCATGGACCGATGAGCCTTACCCCACTTAACCACATACTCAACCGCCTGAAATACTTTTTCCCATGATGTATGAAAAGTAAAAGCCACTTCTTTCCAAGAAAGCTTTCTGGCCCAAAATGCCAAAAACTGCATATAGGCTGTGGTGAGTTCCTTTTTACCTTCTGCCCATGGAACCTGTTCAACCTTCACACCGCAAGTCTTACAGTTAACCCGGCGCATTCTGTAGAGAAGGAAGACTCTAATACCCCATAATGGGATAAACTCAAAACGACGCTCTTTCAGGTGGTCGTAGCCAGCCGCTGGTTTTTGGCAACCTGAGCACAGCGCATGACCATTCTGACGCGGAACGATAGTGACATTGAATACCTCAGCACCTTGATAGTGGGCCAGCTTTACCTCTTGATAAACAAATGACTTGAGTTTGTGGACTTTATTGAGGATAGTTTTAATCAGCATCAGCGGTCGCTTTTGTTGTTTTTCTGTCCTTCAACAAAAAACTATCAAAAGTTGGCTGCTGGTGCATTTACTCCAAAATCACTCATTTTTACCCACAGTTATCCCTGAAGAGCCTTATTTAATAAAATGAATTTGCTCCTCATTTTTTAATCACTCCTGCTATGGAATAGTGGATTTTTTGTGTTTGGCTTTTTTCATCGATATCCATATTAGAGTTATTTTGACTGAATCATATCAGGGACGGTTAAGAAATATACAGATTAATTCAGTTGAAAACCGGGGGAATCATGAATCTGGTTATTACGTCCGTAGTGGCGTTACTGGCAGGGACTGCCATTTTAAAACGGTATAATGCCATTGCCGTACTTTTTCTTGCTGGCATGGTACTTTTCTCAGCAACAATTCTAGTGACTGGTAACCCTATTCTTGGGGCAGAACAAACAACCGGTTCAGTCTGGCTTGATATTTTCGAAGCCATGCACGGTATGTTTAATAACCGTCTCGGTGGTATGGGCTTTATGCTGTTTGCCTTGCTGGCTTATGCAAAATATATGTCCTATATTGGTGCTAACGATATTCTGATCAATGTTTCCCTTCGGATATTATCCGGATTTAATAAGCCTTACCTGTTACTGGCGGTTACCTTTGTTATTGGTAGCCTGATCTCGCTGGCAGGATTTGGTGCAACCAGCCTGGCCGTGTTGTTAATGTCTACCCTGTATCCGGTATTAACTCGCCTGGGGCTTTCCCCTATTTCAGTAGCGGCTGCAATGGCAACCACCTGTACCATCAGTTTTTCTCCATTGGCTGTAGATTCTGTGATTGCAGCCCAGAATATTGGGATGTCTGTAGAAATCTACACGCTTAAATACCAGATTCCTATTGCTATTCCTTCCATGATTGCTATTGCTATTGCCCATATGTTCTGGCAAAAGCGCTGTGATATTAAACAGGGGCTGTATCAGCACAGTGATGAGGGACTGAATACTGATATGTCCAATATCAGTGTGAGAACTGCTGAAGTTGAAGGAAAAGCGCCTGCTTTTTATGGTTTTTTGCCGTTACTACCCATTATGGTGCTGATACTGACCAGCAATGATCTTGGCCTGGTAAAAGGGCTGGAAATCAGTATTGGTGGTATTGCCCTGGTCTGTATGTTTATGGCGATGTTATTTGAAGCCATTCGCCATCGTAGTGGCAAAAAAGCCATGGAGGGTATTGATCCAATTCTTCAAGGTATGCAGGAAGCACTACCGGTTGTGGTTATTCTGGTAGCAGCAGGCATTTTTGCATCAGGCATGAAAAGTATTGGTGCCATTGATGCAATGATTGCTTCTGCTGGCAGCATGGGTTTTGGTCCTACGGCAATGATGTTTGCTTTTGTTGCCCTGACAGGAATGGTGGCCCTCCTGACTGGCTCCGGTAATGCGCCTTTCTATGCTTTTGTTGAGCTGATCCCACGGGTAGCGGAGAGTATGGGTATTAATGGTATCTATATGTTGCTGCCTATGCAGCAAGCCTCCAATGCCTGCCGGGCAATGTCTCCGGTAGCTGGTGTAATTGTGGCAACAGCGGGTATGGCTAAAGTCAGCCCATTTGAACTGGTGAGAAGAACTGCTATTCCAACAGCCATTGGTTTGTTAGTTAATATACTATTGAGTATTTTGTTTTTGCCGGTATAGCGCCAGGATCAGATTCGAACTGTTATATTATTCGGTGACTTTTGATGGGGAACTTCAGTGTTGAAGTTCCTTACTAGGTTCTGTCAACAGAACCTAAAGCTATATTAAATAATTTCTTCTAGCCTATCCATTTGCAAACTACGGATAGTTCTCGTTAACTCTTCATACATCAGCTGGCGAAACCAGATATGTGCAGGGTCTTTCATATGTCGTTCATGCCAGATAATGGAATAGGTAAACCCTCTTTGCTCCATGGGAAAGGGTAAAATAACCAGACCATGATGTTTTGCACAGCTTTTTGCCAGGCCAAAGGGGATGGTTAGAATCAGATCTGTTTGCGCCACCAGTGCCAATGCTGCTACAAAGTGAGGTACCCGGAGTGCCACACGTCTTTTAAGACCTGCATTTTCCAACAGATAATCAATAGCCCCCTTTCGTTCTCCACCCATGGTTATCAGGGCGTGCGAGTGTTTGGCATAACTTTCCAGATCCAACCCTGATGTGACTAGCGGATGTAATTCTCTTACCACACAGACAAACTTATCCTGTCCTATACCTCGCCCATGGATAGAGGCAGGAGCATCAGGAACACTACAACTAGCAATATCAATATGCTGTTGATCCAGCTCATTCAGCAACTGCTGATGCCAGGGAATGATTTCAAGGTTAATACCGGGAGCCTCTCG
Source organism: Endozoicomonadaceae bacterium (assembly GCA_965224475.1). GTDB lineage: Bacteria > Pseudomonadota > Gammaproteobacteria > Pseudomonadales > Endozoicomonadaceae > Endonucleibacter. The sequence continues at coordinate 663,185 of CBDCZK010000021.1, forward strand.
ATTTAAGCGGCCGATAACGGAGGGCAGTAGAACCTGGGTGCCATAATCGGTGGTAGCCAGTCTGAAACTATTAGTAGCAGTTTCCGGAACAAAATCAGCGGGTTTAATCAGTTGGCTGATATCCTGTAAAGATCGCTGAAGCTGTAGATAAATTGCTTCTGCCCTGGGGGTTGGCATTAAGCCCTTTGGTGTTCTGGTAAATAGAGGATCGCTGAACAGTTGTCGTAAACGAGCAAGGTTACGGCTAATTGCTGGTTGGGTCAGGTTTAGTCGTCCTGCTGCCCTCGTGACATTTCTTTCCTCCAGTAAAACCTGTAATACCGGCAATAAATTCAAGTCGGCTGCAGAAAGCTCTGAAATACTCACTTCATATTACTCACGATCATGGTCGAGATGATTATGATGCATTAGAAATATAAGTACAGTGACGCTACATTAGAAGCCGTTCAGTGTTTCACGGCTTGGCACCAGAGGTACCAGAATGTATATAGAAAAAAACAGGGAAATTCATCTACAGCGACGCCCTCAGGGCATTCCTGTTGCAGAAGATTTCAAGACCGTCACTGCCCCTATAGCTGAGTTGCAGGACGGAGAGGTACTTATAAAAAACCTATGGATGTCTGTGGATCCTTATATGCGCGGACGAATGATAGACCGCAAGAGTTATATCGCTCCGTTTGCATTGAATGAAGTGCTTTCTGGTGGCGCTATCGGTGAGGTGGTTGAGTCCCGGAACCCATCTTTTCCGGAAGGTACAAAAGTATCCAGCATGAATGGCTGGCGGGAATACTTTATTAGCAGTGGTAAGGATCTCCATGCGTTGCCTGATTCACCTATTCCGGAGCAGGCATTTCTGGGTATTCTTGGTATGCCGGGTATGACCGCCTATACCGGTTTAAAGAAAATTGCCGAGCTTAAAGAGGGGGATAATGTATTTGTATCTGCAGCATCTGGTGCTGTTGGTGCGATTGTTTGCCAAATAGCCAAGCTAAAAGGCTGTTATGTAGCTGGTAGTGTAGGTTCAGATGCTAAAGTACAATACCTTAAAGAACAGCTGGGTGTTGATACTGTAGTTAATTATAAAACCACTGAAAATCTCCAGGTCGATATTGCCAAAGCCTGCCCGGAAGGGATTGATGTTTATTTTGAAAATGTAGGTGGGGCTCATCTTGAAGCGGTGCTGAACCTGATGAATGATCATGGCCGTATTGCAGTTTGTGGCATGATTGATCAGTACAATGCTATTGAAGCCCGCCCGGGCCCTGCTAATCTGGGGCAAATCATTATTAAGAAACTCAGGATTGAAGGCTTTATTGTGTTTGAGCATTGGGATGAGTATCCCGAGTTTGTTCAGCAAATGAGCCAGTGGATTGAGCAAGACAAAATCAGCTGGAAAGAAACCGTTTACAACGGTATTGAGCAGGCTCCTGAAGCTTTTATCGGATTATTCAAGGGTAAAAATACTGGCAAGATGCTGGTGAAGTTAGGAAACAATTAAGAATGGAAAATTTTAGTTTTCATAATCCAACTCGGCTGCATTTTGGTAAAGGGCAGATTGCCACTATCAGTGCTGAAATTCCGGCAGATGCCCGAGTGTTGATCACTTATGGGGGCGGCAGTATCAAGAGGAATGGTACACTGGAGCAAGTGCTGGCTGCACTGAAAAACCATACCGTTTTTCATTTTGGTGGCATAGAACCTAACCCGACGTATGAAACCTTAATGGATGCGGTTGAGCTGGCCAGAAAAGAAAGGATTGATTTTCTACTTGCTGTGGGCGGTGGTTCTGTTATTGATGGTACCAAGTTTATTGCTGCAGCTATTCCTTTTGAGGGTGATCCCTGGCAAATCCTGAGTGAACGCGCGGCTGTAACCAAGGCGGTTCCTGCGGGTAATGTGTTGACTTTACCGGCTACAGGCTCTGAAAGTAATGCCGCAGCAGTAGTGACCCGCAAAGCAACCAGCGATAAGTTGTCGTTTGTAAGTCCTGAAGTCTATCCTCAGTTTGCGATTCTTGACCCAGAGACTACCTACAGCCTGCCTGCCAATCAGTCAGCCAATGGGGTTGTGGACGCTTTTGTTCATATTATGGAGCAGTACCTTACAGTACGGGAAGGTTCACAGGTTCAGGATCGCTATGCTGAAGGTTTATTGCTGACGCTTATAGAAGAAGGGCCAAAGGTTCTTAGCCAGCCAGATGATTATGATGTTCGTGCTACTATTATGTGGGCTGCAAATCAGGCTTTGAATGGTCTTATTGGCAGAGGTGTGCCGCAGGACTGGTCAACCCATATGATTGGTCATGAGCTTACCGCGCTTTATGGCCTGGATCATGCCCAGACGCTGGCAATTGTTCTTCCTTCTGTAATGGATGTAATGCGAAAAGAGAAGGCAAAAAAAATCATGCAGTATGGGGGACGAATCTGGGGAATCAGTTCTGCTAGTGATCATGAGTTCATCGAGCAAGCAATTGCTAAAACCCGGGACTTTTTTGAGCAAATGGGCATTAAAACCCGTCTTTCTGATTATGGTATTAGTGAAGACGCTGTGAATAAACTGGTTGAGCAATTAAAACGTCATAAGATGGTTGCGCTGGGAGAAAAACAGAATGTCACCCTTGAGATTTCAGAAAGCATCTTAAAGAAATCACTCTAAAATTGAGTTATTCATATATTTAGGGAGGGTGTTTTCTCCTCCCAGCCTTTATAGTGATTAAAAAATGAAATTTTGTTTAAAATAAATACACAACTATCTTTTTAATCGTATCTCCTATTTTAATTGCTCTGTGTTAGTAAAAATATAATTAGAGTAATTATCATTTAGATTAATAAATTGGTTGCGTGGTTAATTTAAATAACTCGATTTTTCTCTTCTATAATGTTTTGCATATCTGATCAAAGATTGTCATGAATCAACAACGACTGGCTCGATCTTGTTTTAAATTTTGATGTCACAAAATCTAAGGTATCCAGGTTAGTAATAAATTTCCATCAGGTTGTTTTTAGATCAATTAATAGCTGTTTTAGGGACTTTTTATACTAGCCGTTAGATGCCAAAGCTTATTGTATCTTTTCTGAGCGATGCCTTCATAAGTTTGGCAGTTTGCCCCTCAACAATGAAAAACGTGTCAGAGGCTCATGAGTATAAAAACGACAGCAACAGTTTGTCCCTATTGCGGGACAGGCTGCGGAATTGGTTTACGTACTGAAAATGAACGGGTGATCGGGGTAGAACCGATTAAAAATCATCCCATCAGCAAAGGGCGGCTCTGCTCTAAAGGCTGGAGCAGTGCGTTTGGTGTAGGCAGGGAAACGCGTATTACCCATCCATTAATTAAGGAAAATGGTGAGTTTCGTAAAGCATCATGGGATGAGGCTATTGACCTGATCCATGAGCAATTCAGTTATCACCGGGAGGAGCATGGGCCCACATCAGTGGGGGCTATCAGCTGTGCCCGGGCAACGAACGAAGATAACTACGCCATCCAGAAATTTGTTCGTGCGGTACTGAAAACCAATAATATTGACCACTGTGCCCGTATCTGTCATAGCCCTTCAGTTGCCGGGTTGGCTAGAACCCTGGGTTCTGGTGCCATGACCAATAGTATTGGTGATATTGATAAGGCGGATGTTGTTGTTGTCTTTGGTTGTGATCCCACCGAAAGTCACTGCATTATTGGTAGTGAAATTATTCAGGCCCGTGAGCGGGGCGCTATGTTGGTGGTGGTTGATCCACGCAAAACCCGATTGGCTGAGCTGGCTGATGTTCATCTACAGCTAAGGTTGGGCTCCAATGTTGCACTGATTAATGGTCTGCTCAATATCATTTTTACCAATGGCTGGGAAGACAAAACATTTCTGGATGAGCATTGTCGCCATCTGGATTTACTAAGAGCCAATGTCCAGGATTATCCACCGGAAAAAGTCAGTGAAATTACCGGTGTGCCAGTAGATCAGTTAACTCAGACAGCAAGGATCTACAGCCATGCCCGGGCGGCGTTTCTCGCTTATGGTATGGGCGTGACCCAGTATGTCAGTGGCACTAATAATGTCATGGCGATTTCCAACCTGGCTTTATCCTGTGGTCAGGTAGGCAAGCCGGGGGCCGGGATTAATCCATTACGGGGCCAGAATAATGTTCAGGGTGCCTGTGATATGGGAGCACTGCCTAATGTTTATCCTGGTTACCAGTCTACTGATGATCCCTCTGTTCGAGAAAAATTCAGTCGGGCATGGGGCTGTGAAGTGGCGGATCACCCGGGAATGACTTCCCTGGGAATGAATGAAGCGACCCTGTCCGGGCAATTCCATGCCATGATGATTTTTGGAGAAGATCCGGTAGTAACCGACCCGGATCAGAACCAGGTAGCAAAAGCCCTGAAAAAACTGGATTTCCTGGTGGTGGTGGAAATGGTTATGACGGAAACCGCCCGGTTTGCCGATGTGATCTTGCCTGCTGCCAGTTTTGCAGAGAAAGACGGTACCTTTACTAACTGTGAACGTCGGGTTCAACGGATTCGTAAAGCCATAGAGCCTATTGGAGACTGTCTGCCTGACTGGCAGATAATGGGGAAACTGGCCAGGGCATTTGGTGCTGAAGGGTTTGACTGGCCGTCAGCTGAAGCGGTCTTTAATGAGTTCACCGAGCTAATGCCTATCTATAGTCGTATGAGTTATCCGCGACTGGAAAAAAATGGGGGATTGCAATGGCCCTGTGATACCCATTCGCCTGATGGCACTCCAATTCTTCATTTGAAAGGGTTCCCCAATGGCAAAGCCCGATTGATGCCACTGCATTATTTGCCACCCGCCGAAAATCCTGATGCTGAATACCCATACTATTTAACAACCATCCGTCTGCATTTCCATTATGGCTGTGGCTCCATGACCCGGAAATCGCCATTGCTGGAAAGAGAAACACCGAAGGGTGTGCTGTTTATGAACCCTCAGGATGCAGAAAAACAAGGGTTGTTCAACCATGCGCCTGTGGGTGTTCGTTCCAGACGGGGTTATGTTGAAACCCGGGTTATTATTACTGATCAGCTGCCACCGGGACTGGTCAGTATGCCCTATCATTTCGATGATACCCCTTCAAATCAGCTAACCAATGATGCCCAGGATCCGATTACCCGGATGCCAGAGCTTAAGGCCTGTGCTGTAAAAGTTGAGCCTTTAAAACCATCAGATCGTCCTCGGCCAATTCAGGTTTTGCGTGAGCTTTCATCATCAGATTCTGTAGAAGGAGCGCATCATGTACGTCTATGAGCTGGAAAGAGCTGAGCACTTAAGGGATTGGCTGGCTTTAAGGTATAACGTTTTTCAGCCTGTTCATGATGAAACCGGCAATGGCAGCTGGCAGCCTTTAAAAAGTGGTGAGGTGACACCCTTTGATCAGGAATTAAGACCTGTTATGTCACCAAAGTCCCTGTTTTTTGCCGAGCGGGAAATGCTGTTTGAATTTGATGGAGAACAGTTTAAAACTACCCGACCTAAATCAGAGCCCCGTGTATTATTTGGCGTAAAAGCTTGTGACCTGGCAGCTATTGCCTATCAGGATGCTCACTTTAAAGAAGACCCTTATTATCAGGCCAGAAGAAAAGACACAGTACTGGTGGGCATTGATTGCAGTGCTCCTTGTGATAATGGCTTCTGTTCTACAGTGGATGCGGGCCCTCATGTTGGTGAAGGTCTCGCAGATATGATTCTTACACCGATGCCCAGTATTGGTGGGGACCAGCCCGGCTGGTGGTTGATTTGCTCAAGCCCGGCAGGGCAGGCAGCAGTTTCAGGTATGAATCTTTCTCCTGCTGATTCACACTGGAGCTACTGGCGTGAAATGAATGCGGAGCATGCCAAAGCTGCGTTTGAAGATGATACCTACATTATTAATGGTATCCAGCGAATAAATGCCAGGGCTGTCCCTGACCGGGTATGGGATCGTCTGGCACAGCAATGTTTAGGTTGTTCCGGTTGTAGCCAAACCTGCCCAACTTGTAGCTGCTATGCCACCCGTGATCATAAGACAGAGACTGGCTATTCTAGGGAGCGCTTTTATGATTCCTGTCTGATGGAGGGTTTCCAGAAAGAAGCCAGTGGTGCTAACCCCGCACGGGCACCAGGTCGGCGGGTAGCCCGCTACTGGTACCACAAGTTTTCCGGGGATATTGCCCAGAAAATGGGACGTTATGGCTGTGTGGGTTGTGGCCGCTGTGATATGACCTGCCCGGGCTCAATTGGTGTTCATGCTGTGATGGAGAAAGTAGCCCATGTTTGATTTAACCCCTGTCACAGTGCGACTGGTAGAGCGTTATTCTGATGGTGAAGAAATTGACCATTTTACCTTTGAGACCGTTGGTTCAGGTAATGCACTGCCCAGTGTGGCTGATCCAAAGGCGGTAAGCCCCGGCCAGTTTTTTATGCTCAGTGTGCCCGGCAAAGGCGAAGCTGCATTTACCTATGCTGGCATGCCCGATGAAAACGGACGTTTTCATGCTTTGATTCGTCAAATTGGCAAGCTCACCGATGAGCTATTTGAATGTCAGCCCGGTGATATTCTTGGAGCCAGAGGTCCTTTTGGCAAAGGCTGGCCTGATCTTGCTGGTAATAGAGTATTAGTGGTTGCTGGTGGCTGTGGTCTGGCACCGGTGGCGGCAAAAATTGACACCCTGATTGAACAGGGTTCTGAGCCTGTCGTTTACTTTAGTGCCCGCAGTGAAGCCATGCTGGTGATGAAACATGAGCGAGAAAACTGGCGGAACAGCTGCAAGCTTTATGAAGCTGTCGATATGATGGAAGGTGCTAGCCGGAAATTCCTGCCAGGCCGGGAGTTAATGGCTAACCTGACCCAGATTATTAATGAGGATGGCCCTTTTGATCATGTCATCTGCTGTGGCCCTGAAGGCATGATGGAAGCAGTCTGTAAATACCTGACCAGTCAGGGACATCCTGCCAGCCGTATCTGGCTATCTCTCGAGCGGCGTATGCACTGCGGTGTTGGGCTATGTGGCCATTGCTATGTAGCAGATGACTTGGTTTGTGTCGACGGGCCTACTTACCGCTGGGATCAGTTGGGTGAGTTGGTAGTTAAGGAACGTTCAATCCAGCCACCCCGCCAGCAAGTGTCCATGGGGCATGCTGATACTGGTGAATGTTGTGGGGGAGGGTGCGTTTAGAGGTTGTTAGAAAAAAAGACAGTGGGAAAGGATTAATTTTCCACTGTCTTTTGAACTATTTCTTCGCTAACAATTAGCTAGCAATATATTAGGCTGAGGAGCAGGCTTTATTATCCAACTGAGGTAAACCACTTTCCTCCGGGTAGCCCCAAGATTTTTCCATCCGCATAAAGCCGGGAAACTGTTGAGACTCATTCAATAGCACATAACCTCGCTTTTCATAGAATCCAATGAGTCGTTTTAGCTTTGGATTGACCACAATATGGGTTCCGTTTTTTCCTTGTTGTTTGGCTTTATATTCAATATAAGTGATAAGCAGAGAGCCAAGACCTGTTTGGCCGGTATGAGGTGCAGTCCACAGTGAGCCAAAATAGACTTTATCGGGGTAGGTGTGGTCGTGTGTGATGTAAAAAACACCACCAATAAACTCGTCACGCTCTTTTATAACCAGCCAATTGCTCTCTTTTTGTGACATGTCATGCTCAAGATCCTTTAGATGATCGTAACGGGGCCAGCCCCAGCGATTTTGCCAGGCATTATTGATGGCTCTCATAAGTTGTTTTCGATCGCTTGTTGGAAGATCCCTGAAAATAACAGGAAGGATTGTATGATTATTATTTTTCTGCAATTTTACTATACTTATTTATTTTTATGATTGCCCTTTGACTTTTAGAAGATATGGGCGTGCATCTCTTTGAGATGCTATGTCAAAATAATCTGAATAAAAACCCACTATGATTTAGTGGGCTTTTATTGAACCAACTACGCAGACGCTGTGACGGATAGAAAGTCTAATAATTTTTTATCAAAGCCATTATTCAAACTCGGGAAAAGAGTTTCCGGGCTTTTGTTATAACCAAACCAGGCCGCCAGCGTTGCATTCACCTGATCTGCTGCTATTTCAGGTATGATACGACCTTTATTGTGATCATACTTGCTGTCTGGACTAAGGTCTGGCCATATACCATAGGCTTTCTGGCCTTTGACTGCTCCTCCCATAATGAGTTGGTGACCAGCCCAGCCATGATCTGTACCTGTTTCATTGGACATGATTCGGCGACCAAAGTCTGACATGGTAAAGGTAGTGACGTTGTTATTCAGGCCAATATTGTCAATATCAACATGGAAGGCAGCCATAGCATCTGCTAGTTGTTTTAGTAATCCTTCATGTTTCTTTTTTTGGTCTTTATGGGTATCAAATCCTCCCATCCCCACAAAATAAATTTGTCGCTGATGACCCAGTTGTCCGCGTATTCTTATGAGTCGGGCTGTGGTTTCCAGAGATCGGCCTAATGAAGTATCTGGATAACTACCAACGCTATCAAGTTCATCCAGATATTGTTTTAGGGTTTTATGCTCTAAATAGCGACGTTCCATTGCATCAGAGTAGTTACTCTTAAACAGGTTGTGGTAATCACCATTGAAATGCCAGTCTAGGGCCTGAAGTCTTTCGGGCGTATCCAGCCCTTCATACTCTCCAGGCTTTCCTGGTGTCATCACTAACTGCTCAAGGCTCTCTGAGCGGAGCCATTTTTGTTCGCTGTTCATGGAGATAATGGGAGACAGGGTGCCTGTCAGATACATCTCGTCAGCCATTCGTCCAGCCCAGCCAAACCGATCGTTGAGATTCATGGAACCTGATTTCCATAAAGTCTGCTGATGATTATGAGCCATTAAAAATGGAGGAAGTATGGGGTTGCTTCTGCCTACTACTGGTTCTACCAGTTGTCCTGAGTTAACAATAATCGTTGCGTTGCCGGCCTGAAACGTAGGCTTTAGGCTTGTCATTGCGGGATGTAGTCCCAGTGAGACCTGATTGTCGGTTTTTAGGTCAATATCGACAAGATCTTGATGGGCAATGGCGATATTGGGCCTGATGGATTGGTATTGACTGTACTGCTGGCTGCTGGTGGGAATGACCATATTATAGGCATCGTTACCACCATGAAGAAAAATACAGATCAGAGCCTTAAAATTTTCAGTGCTGCCATAAGCGGTGTTAATTCCGGAAACAGCCGGTAGCAGAAGAGAGGCTCCAGAGGCCACGCCCCCTTTTAAAAATGTTCTGCGTGTGAGTTTCATTCCCTTACTCCTGACAGCGAAATTCTGGTGAACATTGAATAGCAAAGAGAGTGTCTTTAATTTTTCGGTCAGTGGTATGACCTTGTTGTTCATGCTCGATTAGCATATTTGTCAGAAAGTTTGAGAGATCAGATGACATGGTGCCGCCAAAAAAACGCTGATCGAGCAAATCAACATAGATTTCGGGGCTATTCACTTTTTGTTCGAATTCACTTCGATCCCAACTCCAGCCTCTATGGTGGCCATTATTATGGGACTTTATTACATTCCACATACGGTTGCTGGTGGTTCTGAGAGAATCCAGGCCCAGAATATTAAACTCAGGCGCGTTAAGCTCTAGGTCTGAAATCTCGCCTTTGGGGGCATAGTCAGGTTCATAAAAATTGAAGACACTATTGGCCTCCAAAGGGGCCTGACCGAAATTATTGTTACCAAGGTTTGGGAAGTCCCACCAACGGTTGGGGTCGTTACTTTTTACTTGTAATGCCCGGGCAAGGTTTGCCATGGCTATTAATGGCTCTTTAGCCTTACCAAAGTTTTTGGAGGATTTGCCCGTCTGCTGGTAGTCCGACATTGCCTTGTTTTTCAGTACATCTTTGTGCAGTAAAATAGCTTTGATAACAGCTCTCAGATCACCTCGTACTCCGTAGCCATTGTCTTTAAATACTTTCGCTACTCTGCGGATGTAGGCTCGCCGGGGATTACTGATGGTAAGTCTTTTTATTAACAGCGTAGATACGAAAATAGGAGTATTTGGATGATTGAAAAGCATATCCATAGCCTGGGACAAATCCTGCTCGGGGCTTTGGCCTTCAGGAAACAGCTCTCCTAATACTTCTTTCTGTCCTGTATCATGGTGTCCGGCAACAGCATGCATGGGGTTGAAATAGTCACTTATGCGCCAACCCGTCAGAACTCGTGCCAGTTCTTCGACATCTTGCTGGGTGTAAGATGGAATAGTCTGACCATTTTTATCCCGCTTTGGTTGACCATTGCTTTTGAGTTTCCATAAACCAATGGTAAATAGTTGCATTACCTCACGGGCATAATTTTCGTCGGGATAACTGTTTTTATTGGGGTCTGCTTTTCGACTTCCGGCAAGTGTCAGGAACTTACCCATAGAGGGGCTAAGGGAAACCTGTTCAAGAAGTTCCCTGAAATTACCAAAAGCATGATTTAACAGAAGATCGTAGTAGGCCAGTAATGCTTCATCATTGGGTCCCCCTTGTTTGGATACAACAAATACCTGACTGAGGGCAAAAGCGACTCTTTGTCTTAACTGATCTTCGGCGTATAAGGTACGGTACCACCATACACCTCTTCGGCAGGTGATATTGGTTGCAGTACCGCTGGCTTCTGCATATTGTCTGGCAAGTTCCAGATGGAGTTGTGGAACAGAGCTGAATTGCTGTTCCAGCCATTCTTCTACCCCCTGTTCAAGCAGCTTTTTTATATCATTATCTTTAGGGCCAAAAGTGGCTCGGTAAAGGAATCTAGTAGCCTGAGTTGGGCTATTGAGCGTAACTGCCACAGGCTTTCCTCCTTATGATATACATCATTATTATTTTAAATACGACAAAGACATACTAATAGTAAGATTTTTGTTGAAGAGGGGCTAGTATGAAGCTTTGAGTCAACCGGGAAGTTCTGGACAGAGTTTGAAATACAGAATTATATTTGTTGTGAATTTAGCTGTTTGTATTTTGTTCTATTAGTTTGAAACGCATCAGATATGGCCTCTTTATTAAATTTTATATCTATTGGGAAGCATTTGTTTCAAATAGGAAACTAAATTTCCTTTTGGTTTCTTTTGTGATTTTTGAGGTGGTTTTTATATTAGCTATTTCTTGTTTTTTTATTTAAAGCAAATCTATTTTTGATTTGTGGCAATAAAATAATTTCCTATTTAATTAATATTCTTATCATCATTATCAGGGCTTTTAATGGTAGCTTCAGATGATACCAAGAATGTTTTATTTAATTGGCTTCTCCTGATCAGAAACACCTTTCTGGGCGGTCGTCTTCAGTAATGAACAATCCAGTATAGTGCTATTAAGCCAAAAAACGAAGGCTGTTAGTTCACATCAATGTGTATGGCTGGTTTTTCATACTGCTTTTACCGCTAATCAACACCATTCAGAGCCTCGCCTACAGACTTACCGCTATTGCCTATCCAAGGATATTGTTTATATTCTCACCTGGTGGATAGGTGCCCTTTCTGTTTAATATCAATCATAGTCATTAACTTCATTATGAGCATGGCTTATCGGATGATTAGGAAAAATGGCCTGAGGATTCATAGCTCAAGCTATGGTGAAGAATGCCAACGCAGACTCATTGTTTGAAAAGCCAGCGCAATAGAATAGTTAATAACTGCAATTGGTATAAAAACCCTATATAGCTGAATAAAAAATAAATTTTATCTAAAAGACTATTCGGTTTTACAGGTTTAATTCAGTTGATTGATAAGTGGTTTTGATTGTTCAAAAACCAGTGATGCTCTTTTAAATAAAATTTAAAGTGTCTGGTATCTGGTTAAGTCATTATGCCAATTGCTCTTTCTAAATACGGTATTGAGCAAGCACATTTGAGTTACTGGACAAGGCGGAATGACGAGTAATAGCGGGGCCTACGGTGTGCCCCTTGGGTATTGCGAGGAATTCCAACACAGGTCAGTGGCTCAAATGAGCGGCGGAAACCGTAGTTAGAAAGGTCAATTGGTATTAGATCAATAACAACTCAGTGTTTTTGAGAGGTTAACTATGAAGTTGGAAATAGGTAATTTCCATGTCAAAGATATCACCTTTGGTGTTCATACCGCTTTTGAAAAAGGTGTATTAACAATTAATAAAGAAGAAGCTTTGGCTCTGGTTCATGAAGATGAACATATTACTGAAGCCGATCTTATTATTGCCCGTCCCGGAGAAGAAAAACGTATTGTTCCTGTTAAGGAAGCCATTGAACCTCGTTGCCGGGTAAACAGCAAACATGACAACTATTTCCCGGGCGTAACGGGTGGTGATCTCTATCAAACCGGTGATGGTCGTGTTCATGCCTTAAAAGGATGTAGTGTCCTGGCTGTTGGTAAACACTGGGGTAGTTTTGGTGATGGCCTGATTGATATGACGGGCGAAGGTGCTCAGTGGAGTTACTTCTCATCTCTGGTCAATGTTTGTCTGGTGGCGGATACCGATGAGGAATTCGAGCGCCATGAGCAACAGAAGAAAAACCATGCCCTGCGCTGGGCAGGCCACCGTCTGGCTGAGTATCTGGGGCGTGCTGTTAAGAATGCGGAACCTGAAGAGGTTGAAACCTTTGAACTGCCACCGGTTATTCGTCGTGGTGAAGCCGTCAATAAGCTGCCATCTGTTGTCTATGTTATTCAGACCATGACCCAGATGGAGGAAGAGGGCTATAACGATCTGGCTTATGGCTGGGATCTGAATAAGTCTATCCCAACCTTTATGCACCCCAATGAAGTGCTGGATGGCTCTCTGATCGGTGGTTCCTTTATGCCCTGTTCATCCAAGTGGGCTACCTATGACTATCAAAACTGCCCCACCATTCGTTCCCTGTATAAAGAACATGGCAAGAGCCTGAACTTCCTGGGGGTGATCACTTCCAACCTGAATGTTTCCCTGGAACAGAAAGAACGTTCTGCCCTGTATGTTGCCCAGATTGCCAAATCGCTGGGTGCTGATGGCGCACTGCTCGCTGAACAGGGCTATGGCAACCCGGATGCGGACTTCACCGCCTGTTATGTCGCCCTGGAAAATGCAGGGGTTAAAACAGTCGGTATTACGAATGAATGTACTGGCCGGGATGGTCGTTCCCAGCCTCTGGTATCTATGGATGAAAAAACCGATGCCATTGTGTCCTGCGGCAACGTTTCAGAACTCATTGAGCTGCCACCAATGAAAGAGGTGATTGGTGAGCTGGCTGCCCTTGGTCGTGACGGTATGTCCGGTGGCTGGGATGGTGATGAAAAACTCGGCCCATCCGTTCGTAAAGATGGCTCCATCATTATGGAAAACAATGCCATGTTCTGCGGTGACCAGGTGATTGGTTGGGCTCGTAAAACCGTTAAAGAATTCTAATAGGCTTTCAACAACTTTTTATCGACGTTTGTCGATCATAGGCGAAATACTCTTATGAAAAAGGCAATTTGTTATATAAACCAGTTCTTCGCCGGTATTGGCGGTGAAGACAAGGCCGATCATCAGCCAGAAATCCGCGACGGTGCTGCCGGTTCTACCATGGCTCTGGCTGCTGCACTAAAAGATATTGAAATTACCCATACTATTGTTTGTGGTGACAACTTCATGGGTAGCCACCGTGAAGATGCTATCTCCATCATCACTGATTTTATTAAAGATAAGGAATTTGACGTCTTTATCGCAGGCCCAGCTTTCCGTGCAGGCCGCTATGGTGTCGCCTGCGGAGAAATCTGCCGGGCAGTACAGAATGAGTTTAAAGTGCCTGTCTTTTCATCCATGAATGATGAGAACCCTGGTGCTGAAATGTTCCGCAAGGAAATGATTATCTTTGAAGGAGGCAAGAGCGCTGCCGCCATGCGTAAAGACGCAGGCAAAATGGCTGATTATGTAAGCCGCTTCCTGGCTGGTGAACCTGTTGGTCATGCTGAGAAGGAAGGTTACTTTGGTCGTGGCAAGCGTCATATGGTTTTTGACCCTGAGTTAAAGCCTGCTTCTGATCGTGCCGTTGAAATGCTGATGAGTAAGCTGTCCGGCAAGCCTTTTACTACCGAACTGCCAATCCCTAAAGTGGATCGGGTAGCCATTGCACCTGCTATTAAAGACCTGTCCAAAGCAACCATTGCAGTGATCAATACCGGTGGTATTGTCCCTGTGGATAACCCGGATCGTATTCAGTCAGCGTCTGCTACTCGCTGGGGGCGTTACAATATCAGTGAGATGGAGCGTCTGGAAGGGGGTGTCTTCAAGACTATCCATGCGGGTTATGACCCTATGATGGCGGATAGCAACCCTAATGTCTGTGTGCCCCTGGATGTGCTGCGTGATATGGAAAAAGCAGGCAAGATTGGCAAAATCCATGAGTTCTTCTACTCCACTGTAGGCACAGGGACTACCCAGAAAGAAGCGGCCCGGATGGCGCAGGAGATGATACCGCCTATTCAGGAGGCTAATGTTGACGGGGTATTACTGGTCTCCACCTGAGGAACTTGTACTCGTTGCGGTGCAACGATCGTCAAAGAAATCGAAAAAACTGGTATGCCTGTTGTTCAAATTGCCAACTTGGTGCCTGTGGCAACCACTACGGGTTCTAACCGGATTGTGCCTGGCTTTGCCATTCCATACCCACTGGGCAACCCTGAGTTGACTCCGGAAGCTCAGTACAAAATGCGTCATCATCGTGTGGAGGTGGCGCTGGATGCACTGGCTACACCCATTGATGAGCAAACTGTGTTCAAAGTGAAAATCTAAATAAGCCTGTCTAGGAGGAACTTTGTTCCTCCTTCCTTCACGATTTTCCACTCTGAACACACCTCCTCACTGGAGGGAGCCTATGAAACATCAAACAAATGACAAAACAGTCTTTATAGTCGGGCTGGCCATGGTGCTGGCTATTGTACTTATGGGAATTTTTGTTCCCGATATTTTGAGTTCTGTTGGTAACTCATTAATGGCTGGCGTAACTGGAAACTTTGGCTGGCTCTATAATATCAGCACCTTTATTTTTGTTATCTTCTGCGTCTGGATAGCCTTCAGCCGGTTTGGCAGTATCAAGCTGGGCAATGAAGCACCGGAATACAGTCGTGGCACCTGGTTTGCCATGCTGTTTTCTGCAGGTATGGGCATTGGTCTTGTCTTTTGGGGGGTTGCAGAGCCTCTTAATCATTTCCTTAGCCCTGTTAATACCATTGAAGGGGGGTCTGTTGAAGCGGCCCAGTTTGCCATGCGCAAATCGTTCCTGCATTGGGGGCTACAGCCCTGGGCTGGCTACAGTGTATTAGGTTTAACCCTGGCCTATATTCAGTTCAGCAAGAAAAAAGCCGGATTAATCAGTAACCTGCTGCTGCCGTTTATGGGAGATGGATGCAGCCAGACAGGTTGGGGAAAACTGATTAATATACTGGCACTGTTTGCAACCACAGCGGGTATTGCCACTTCTCTTGGTCTGGGAGCCCAGCAGATTAACAGTGGTCTGTCTTATGTTTTTGGCGTACCTGATACGGCACTGGTAAAAATAATCCTGGTTTCCTGTATCACTGTTGTTGTTATTGCTTCAACACTGTCCGGTATGAAAAAGGGTGTTAAATACCTGTCCAATATTAATATTGTCATTGCCATGCTGATTGTTGGGCTGGCATTTATTATTGGACCGACCGTCGATATCCTGAATACCTTTACTAATACTCTGGGCCACTATATGCAGGATTGGCTGTCTGACAGCCTGGCTATTGGCGACTTTATGGAAGAGAGCTGGTATAGCAGCTGGACCATTTTCTACTGGGCCTGGTGGATTGCCTGGACACCTTTTGTAGCACCCTTTGTTGCCCGGATTTCCAGAGGTCGCACGATCAGGGAGTTTGTGCTTGGGGTATTGATTGCACCTTCCATTGCTTCCTTCTTCTGGTTCTCTGTCTTTGGTGGTATGGGTCTTAACAGTGACCTGGAAGTCATCCGGCAAGCTGTCCAGTCTACGTCCACTGCACTGTTTGTCGTTATGGGACAATATCCAATGGGTAGTGTGGTATCTGTGCTGGTGATTCTGGTGCTGTTTACCTTTTTTATTACCTCTGCCAATGGTGCTACCTATGTCTTAGGTACATTGTCTACTAATGGTATGCCAGAACCACCTGCCCGAATGAAAGTGACTTGGGCAGTATTACAGTCAGCCCTGGCATTAGTGTTAATGCTGGGTAGTGCCAATGGTTTAACACTGCTCCAAACAGTTTCCCTTGCCGCAGCGTTTCCCTTTATCTTTGTGCTTTATCTGAGTATGGCCGCGCTATTGCGTTTCGTGCGTGAAGAGCGGCCTTTAGTTAAAGAATCATCCAAACATCATAAACCATTAAAAGTGTGAACCTGAGCTTTGCAGCCTCTTTGGGGGCTGCTTTTTTTAGGTTAGATGATCGTAGTAAATAATCACCGATAGACCCGGTTACTCCTGATGTTTCTATAGAAGTAGAACCCTTATTATAAGTTGTACATAAGTACTTAGAAGGAAATGATTCGGGGGATGATGGATCAGATGACTGCGTGCTTGACCAAGGGGCACCTGTGTGAAGACCTGTGTCAGGTGGGAGCTGCAAATCAGACATCTTTTCCTGATTTGCACAATGATCTGGCGCTATTTAGTACCTGTTACCAGGCTGACTCAGACGCTATTCCATACTATCAAAACAAGGGGGTGTTGCTTCCTTCTTCATTGACAAAGGCAAGAAGTAAACGACAGGCAGAATATCTAGCTGGCCGTTATTGTGCGATGGAGGGGCTAAGAGCACTTGGTTCCAGCAAATACCTTGTTCCTACTAATAAAGACAGAAGTCCTTGTTGGCCTGATGGCTATATCGGTTCAATTACTCATAGTAATGGTTTGGCGCTGGCTGCTGTAGGTAAAAGCCAACAGTTCAGGGCAATTGGTGTTGATGCTGAAGAGATTGTTCCAAAAGAGAGAGCTGATAGGTTATCAAAAGCAGTCTTGCTGCCGGATGATTTGAAACTTCAGGTATCCATGGGTTTACCTTTAGATTGGTTTTTTACTCTGGTTTTTTCAGCAAAAGAGAGCTTGTTTAAATTGCTTTACCCCGAAGTGGGGCACTTTTTTGGTTTTGATTCAGCAGTCATGAAAGAGCTGGATACAGCTAACCAAACATTTACTGTGATGTTGACAGAAGACTTGGCGGCAGGTTTATCTGTTGGTAGCCAGTATTTTGGGCAATATATGGTAGTGGGTGAGTATTTGATTACGCTAATGTTGATAGATAAAAAAGTTGAGTAGGTATTTGCAAAATAGTTTCAGTCTTACTATTGTTGGCTATACCTAAGCCATTTATCGTAATTTATTCAGGTATCACTTCAATGTATAGCTACATCATCAACCAGCATCATCACCATCCTGACTAGTCTTTCAGGAAGGTGAACCCTGTCTGGAAGACGCCAAAGGCACTCTTCCAGAGGTTGATACCTGAAGTCTAAAAAACCCCGGAAGAGTAATCTTCCGGGGTTTTTTTTGTTTCAGGAACAGGCATCACCCATTAGACTGGATGCCTCAATAAAAAGGATAACGAAGTGCAACAAGAAAAGATAAGAATTGCTATCCAAAAGAAGGGCCGTTTAGGGTCAGAGTCCATAGACTTGCTTCAGCGTTGTGGTATCAAGTTCAGCCTGATGGGAGAACGACTGGTTGTTCATGCCGATAATTTACCCATAGACCTTTTGTTAGTGAGGGATGACGATATTCCGGGGTTAGTAATGGATGGCCTGGTTGATCTGGGTATTGTTGGTGAAAATGAATTACAGGAAGTTAGCCTGGATCGATCCATAAGAAATGAACCGGGCGACTACCAACAATTACGACGTCTGGATTTTGGCTTTTGTCGGTTGTCCATTGCCCTTGATCAAGATGCCCCTTATCACGGAATACAAAGTCTGGAAGGAAAGCGAATTGCAACCACCTACCCTCAGTTGCTTAAGGAGCATATGCGAAGAGAGGGGGTAGACTGTGATACCTGTATTTTAAATGGCTCTGTTGAAGTAGCCCCAAGGGCGGGGCTTGCTGATGCCATCTGTGATCTGGTCTCCACAGGGGCAACCCTGGAAGCCAATGGTCTCAGGGAAGTTGAAGTTATTCTGGATTCCAGTGCGGTATTAATACAGCGTACAGGTCACTTTAAGTGGGAGCAGCAGTCATTAATCAACCGTCTTCTGGTTCGTATGCAAGGTGTGATACAGGCCAAAGAGTCTAAGTACATCATGTTGCATGCACCGCTTGAGTGTCTTGATGATATTAAGGCGTTATTGCCTGGTGCAGAAGATCCGACGGTTATGCCCTTATCCAATGATAAAAACAGGGCAGCTATTCATTTAGTGAGTTCTGAAAATCTGTTCTGGGAAACTATGGAGCAATTAAAACAGCTGGGAGCAAGTTCCATTCTGGTATTACCTATCGAAAAAATGATGGAGTAAAAACTATGAAGCAGATTATTTGGCAAGACATTAATGAAGAAGAAAAAAATGCCTTGCTGATGCGCCCAGCAATTGCTCAAGGTGAAAAGGTTTCTGAAGCAGTAGACGACATCATTGCAGAGGTTCGGTTGCGAGGTGATGAGGCTTTAATTGAGTTGACTGGAAAGCTTGATCAGTTTCATTCTGAGACATTAAAAGTCAGCCCTGAGGAAATTGAGGCTGCCTCTGATCAGGTTAGTAATGAACTGAAGAAAGCGATTGATAAAGCCAGCAACAATATAAGGACTTTCCATCAGGCTCAGGAGCTAATGCCTGTTAAGGTCGAAACTCAACCGGGTATTGTTTGTGAACAGATAACGCAACCTATTAATTCTGTGGGACTCTATATTCCTGGTGGCAGTGCTCCGTTGATATCCACCGTTTTGATGTTGGGTATTCCTGCCAGAATAGCAGGTTGTCAAAGAGTTGTATTATGTTCCCCTCCACCTATTGCGAACGAAATTCTTTATGCAGCTTCTTTATGTGGCATTACTGAAATTTATTCCCTGGGAGGTGCTCAGGCCATAGCAGCAATGGCCTATGGTACAGAGTCTATTGCCAGGGTAGATAAACTATTTGGACCAGGTAATGCCTTTGTTACTGAAGCTAAACGCCAGGTGAGTGCTGATTATCAGGGGGCCATGATTGATATGCCTGCGGGACCCTCGGAGGTTCTGGTAATCGCAGATAGCGATGCAGATCCTGATTTTATTGCTGCCGATCTATTAAGCCAGGCTGAGCATGGTCCTGATTCCCAGGTCGTTCTAGTTACGCCAGATAAACAGCTTGCAGAGGAAACTGCGGAAGCAGTTCGATATCAGCTGGCAAAACTTCCCCGTGCCGGTATTGCCGGTCAGGCCCTTGAATCCAGTCTGTTAATCGTTGCTGAGAATATTGAAGAATGTGTATCCATTGCTAATCACTATGGGCCTGAGCATCTGATTGTTCAGACTCGCCAGCCTCGTGAATTATTACCCAAACTGGACAAGGCTGGTTCTATTTTTCTGGGGCAGTGGTCTCCGGAGTCCATGGGGGATTATGCTTCTGGAACCAATCATGTTTTGCCTACTTATGGTTATACCCGTTCTTGTTCAAGTCTTGGGCTTGCTGACTTTACACGACGAATGACAGTTCAGGAACTGACTGCTGAGGGGTTCCTGGACCTGGCACAGACAGTGATTACTTTGGCAGAGGCTGAAGGTCTGGCTGCTCATGGGCGAACAGTGACACTCCGGATGGAAAAGCTAAAAGCTTCAGGTGCTTAATGATGAAAGTGGAGCAACTTGCCCGAAAGACAGTCCAGGATTTGACACCTTATCAGTCAGCCCGTCGCCTGGGGAGCAGTGGTGATATCTGGCTTAATGCCAATGAGTCACCTTTTATCAATCACTATAAAGTAAGTTATGACAGGCTTAATCGCTACAGTACCTGTCAGCCAGAAGCATTAATAGAAGCTTATGCCCGCTATGCAGGTGTAACAGAGGCAAAGGTATTAACATCAAGAGGGGCGGATGAAGGGATTGAGCTGCTTATTAGAACCTTCTGTGAGCCAGGGCAAGACAGTATTCTCTACTGTCCGCCCACCTATGGTATGTATGAGATCAGCGCTGAGGCTGCGGGTGTAAATGTTAAGACAATTCCTAAGACAGCTGACTGGCAACTGGATATTCCCGCTATTAGAGAGAACCTGGATTCGGTCAAGCTGGTGTTTATCTGTAGTCCCAATAATCCCACAGGCAATCTGATAAACCAGAGTGATATCAAAAGCCTGCTGGATATGACCTATGGCAGGGCTCTGGTTGTTGTCGATGAAGCCTATATTGATTTTTGTCTTGAAGCCTCATCCGTTCAGTTACTCAATCAGTATCCTAATTTGGTGATATTAAGGACATTATCCAAAGCCTTTGCCCTGGCTGGTTTGCGTTGTGGTTATACCCTTGCCCATCCAGATATTATTCAGCTGCTGTTAAAAGTTATTGCGCCTTATCCTGTTCCTATTCCTGTGGAGGATATTGCCATTCAGGCTCTGTCTGACAATGGTTTGGAAATAACAAAGAAACAGGTAGAAGCCTTAAAAGCAAGCCGTGCTTACCTTACCGAATCTCTTTCTTCGCTTAATGATGTCACTGTTTACGAAAGCCATGGCAATTTTATTTTGGTTCAGTTTCCAGATTCAGAACAGGTATTTTCCAGCTTATGGGATCAGGGCATTACGGTAAGACGTTCGCCTATAGAACGGTGCTTGCGTATTAGTATCGGCAGCCGTGAAGAGTGTGAAAAGCTCGTTGCGGCTCTTGAATGTCAGTTGAGGTGATCAGGAGGTAACCAATGAAAAAAGAGAAAATACTGTTTATTGATCGTGATGGCACATTGATTCTGGAGCCTCCTGAAGATTTTCAGGTGGATCGACTGGATAAACTCAAGCTTGAGCCTTTTGTTATCCCGGCGTTATTAAAACTTCAGGAAGCTGGTTACAAATTGGTAATGGTGACCAACCAGGATGGTTTGGGAACGGAGAGTTTTCCACAGGCTGATTTTGATCTGCCCCACACAATGATGATGGAAATTTTCGAGTCACAGGGTATTCATTTTTCTGAAGTGCTTGTTTGTCCACACTTCGATGGGGATAACTGCAGCTGTCGTAAGCCAAAGCTGGGGCTGGTAGAAAAATACCTTCAGGAAGGGCAAGTGGATTTTTCTTCATCAGCGGTCATTGGAGATCGGCTTACCGATTTGCAGCTAGCCAGTAATATGGCTATCCAGGGTATTCAGTATCACCCTGAAACCATGGGGTGGCGCCAAATAGTTACGTTATTGACAACAAAGCCAAGGACCGCAGAAGTAGAACGTATAACCCGGGAAACAGCGATTCGAATTCAGGTTAATCTGGATGAAATTAGTGGTAGTGAGATAAACACGGGTATTGGTTTTTTTGACCATATGCTGGATCAGATCGCTACCCATGGAGGCTTTCAGCTAAAAGCCAGTGTCAATGGTGACCTTGATATTGATGATCACCATACTGTAGAAGACACTGCTTTAGCCTTGGGACGCGCACTGAAGGAAGCTCTTGGTGATAAACGGGGTATTGGTCGTTTTGGTTTTACCTTACCTATGGATGAATGTTTGGCACAGTGCGCGCTGGATTTATCCGGTCGTCCTTATTTGAAATTTGATGCGGTGTTTCCAAGGGAGCAGGTGGGTGAACTGTCCACTGAGATGGTGCCGCACTTCTTCCGTTCACTGACGGATGCCTTGGCCTGTACCTTACACTTGTCATCAAGTGGTAATAATACCCACCATATTGTTGAAAGCCTGTTTAAGGCCTTTGGCAGAACCTTACGTCAGGCTATCAGGATTGAAGGAAGTGAGTTACCCAGCAGCAAAGGGGTTTTGTAATGGCTGGGAAAAAGCAAAACATTATTATTGTTGATACCGGTTGCGCCAATATTCTATCGGTTCGTTATGCTATCGAGCGGCTGGATCATCAAGTGACGGTTAGTTATGACCCTGATGTATTAATAGGTGCTGATAAGCTGTTCTTACCGGGTGTTGGAACCGCCCATGAAGCGATGCGTAATCTGGAACAGCGTCAGCTTACCGAAACCCTTGAACAAATTGATAGGCCTATTCTGGGAATCTGTTTGGGCATGCAGTTGTTGTGCTCTTTTTCTGAAGAAAAAAAACAAAAGGAAAACAGTGTTACATCTTGCCTAGGCTTTTGTGATGCGCCTGTGAAAAAAATGGAGACAGTGTCTTTACCTCTTCCTCATATGGGCTGGAATAGAGTGACTGCAATTGAAGGCCACCCATTATTTCATGATATTTCACCAGGTAGCTATTTTTACTTTGTTCACAGTTATGCAGTACCTGAATCCAGTGATGGTGGTTACACCATAGCCAGTTGCCAGTATGGTGATTGTTTCTCTGCGGCCATTCAGAAGGAAAACTACTATGGTGTTCAGTTTCACCCGGAGCGTTCAGGCAAAGCCGGTTCACAATTAATAAAAAATTTTCTGGAGCTGTAAATAATGATAATACCCGCTCTTGATTTAATTAATGGCCAGATTGTTCGTTTGTATCAGGGTGATTATGGCCAGGTCACAAAATATAAAATCAATCCGGTAGAGCAGTTCAGGAACTATCAGCAGGCTGGTGCAGAATGGTTGCATCTTGTCGATTTGACTGGGGCAAAAGACCCTGCAAAACGTCAGGTAGAGGTTATCAGTCAGCTTCTGGCCAGTATTTCAGCAAAGGTGCAAATTGGTGGAGGCATTCGTACAGAGCATGATGTTGCTACCTTATTAAACGCTGGAGCTGAGCGAGTAGTGATCGGTTCAACAGCCGTAAAATACCCAGCTCTTGTAAAGGATTGGATAAAGACATATGGGCCCGAGAAGATTATTTTAGCTCTGGATATCAATATTGATACGGCGGGGCAACGCCAGGTGGCTATATCGGGCTGGCAGGAAAATTCTGGTATTCAGATTGAGAAGCTACTGGATAATTTTCTATCAGTGGGTCTTAAGCATGTGTTATGCACGGATATTTCCCGTGATGGAACATTAAATGGTTCTAATGTTGAGCTTTATAACGAATTGTCCCATCAGTTCCCAGAAATAGCGTTTCAGGCTTCCGGTGGCATTGGTTCACTGGATGATATTTCAGCCCTTAAAGATTCCGGTGTTGCCGGTGTGATTGTTGGTAAAGCACTTTTGGATGGCCGGTTTACTGCTAGCCAGGCTATAGAGTGTTGGGAGAATTAGGTCATGCTGGCAAAACGTATTATTCCCTGTCTGGATGTTAGAAATGGACAGGTAGTTAAGGGCGTTCGTTTTCGTAATCACGAGATTATTGGTGATATTGTACCTCTGGCCCAGCGTTATGCCGAGGAAGGAGCTGATGAGCTGGTTTTTTATGATATTACGGCATCCAGTGATGGCCGGGTAGTTGATAAAAGCTGGGTTTCCCGGGTTGCAGAGGTTATTGATATTCCATTCTGTGTTGCTGGAGGTATTCGCTCTTCAGAAGATGCACGACGGGTTTTGAATTATGGCGCGGACAAGATTTCCATTAACTCCCCAGCTTTGGCAAACCCTGAACTGATAACCGAGCTTGCTGATACCTTCGGTGTGCAATGTATTGTGGTGGGTATTGATTCGTACCTGGATGAGATCACTGGGCACTATCAGGTTTATCAGTTCACGGGAGATGCCACCCGCACTCGGTTAACGGAATGGCTTACATTAGACTGGGTACAGGAAGTACAAAAACGGGGGGCGGGAGAAATTGTATTAAATGTTATGAACCAGGATGGTGTTCGACAGGGATATGATCTAAAGCAACTGGCTCTGGTTCGAGAGGTCTGTCAGGTACCTTTGATTGCATCCGGTGGTGCCGGAAAAATGGTGCATTTTGCTGAGGTGTTTAAGCGGGCAGGGGTAAGTGGTGCTTTGGCGGCATCAGTCTTCCATAAGCAAATCATCAGTATTGGCGAACTTAAGGATTACTTAAAAGAACAACAAGTGGAGGTTCGGGTATGAGTCTGGTGGAGGCTATTGACTGGAGTAAAACCAATGGACTGGTACCTGCTATTATTCAGGATGATATTAGCCATCAGGTCTTGATGCTGGGCTATATGAACCGGGAAGCACTGCTGGCAACGCTAGAGACAGAATGGGTGACATTCTGGTCCCGCACAAAAGAGAGTCTTTGGACCAAGGGTGAAACATCAGGTAATAAATTACGGTTAAAAAGTATTGGGCTGGATTGTGATCAGGATACTTTGATCGTTAAGGTTGAACCTAAAGGTCCTACATGTCATTTGAATACTGTCACGTGCTTTGATACTGGTCCTTATCCAGTGGAGTACAGTTCTGACAATACCTCCCTGTTTTTTTTGAACCAGTTGGAAAAGGTACTTGCTGAAAGAAAAAAGGCCAGTCCTGATTCCTCATATACTGCCAGCCTTTATGCCAAAGGCTCTAAACGAATTGCCCAGAAAGTGGGGGAAGAAGGCGTTGAAGTTGCTTTGGCGGCAGTGGCTGGGGATAAGGAAGAGTTGATCAATGAATCATCAGATTTAATCTATCATTTACTGGTGCTGCTGCAGGATCAAGGGCTTTCCTTATCTGATATTTCAGGAAGGTTGCAGGAAAGGCATCGATAAATCAGTGCCGTCACTACAGCTACTTTTGGAGATAAGCGATGAACAAAATCGATTTAGATAAGAAAGTGGCTGTTGTAACCGGTGGGGCGAGTGGAATTGGTCAAGCTATTACCAGTAAACTGATCGAATCCGGTGCAAGTTTATCGTTATGGGATTGTGACCAAGCTGCATTGGCTAACTTTGAAACTCAAGGTATTCATTCAGTCGTAATGAATGTCACTGATCAAAACTCAGTAAACCAGGCCCTGCATGAAACCCTGTCAACGTTTAGTCAGATAGATTTGCTTGTTAACAGTGCAGGTATTATCGGACTGAACTGCCCAACCTGGAAATACCCGGCGGATGAGTGGCAGAGGGTATTGGATACAGATTTATCGGGCGTTTTTTATTGTTGTCAGGCTGTAATTCCAACGATGATTGCCAATAATTACGGTCGGGTTGTCAATATTTCTTCCATAGGTGGCAAGGAAGGCAATCCGGAAGCCTGTGCTTACAGTGCAGCCAAGGCTGGTGTTATTGCCTTAACAAAAACACTTGGTAAAGAACTGGCTACTTACAATATATCTGTCAATTGCATAACACCTTCATTGGCACGTACTCCGGCTGTAGAACAATTAAGGGAGGACTTTTTTGATTACTGCCTTGAAAAAGTCCCCCGGAAACGGCTGGTCGAACCTGAAGAGATAGCGGCAATGGTGGCCTGGCTGCTTTCAGAAGAAAACAGCTTTGCCACAGGTGCTGTGTTTGACTGCAGTGGTGGACGGGCCAGTTACTGACGTATGATGAATAATTAAATTCAGGCAGCAGAACAATAGGCACTGGTCTTTTGTTTTAAATCCCTGAAAACCTCAACCATTGCAAAAGCCAGCTCTAGAGCCTGGTCCCGGTTCAGTCTTGGGTCGCAGAGGGTTGTGTAGTTACTGCCAAGCTGTTCTTCGCTCAGGCATTTATAACCACCGATACATTCTGTGACCTGCTCACCAGTCATTTCCAGGTGGATACCGCCGCCATAACTTCCCACTGCATGATGGATAGCAAAGAAGCTTTTTAGTTCACTCAATACGGTATCGAGATCCCGGGTTTTATAGCCTGACGAACTGGTAAAGGTATTGCCATGCATGGGATCACAGCTCCAGATAACCTTATAGCCACTTTGCTGGACGGCTTTAATCAGGCTTGGCAGATTCGCTTCAACTTTGTCAGCACCCATCCGGGTAATAATATTAATTTTGCCGGGCTTGTTATCCGGGTTAAGCCTTTCAATCAGCCGTAATAGATCATCGCTATCCAGAGTAGGACCTGCTTTTAAACCTATGGGGTTATTTATGCCTCTGGCAAACTCAATATGGGCTCCATCAAGCTGTCGTGTACGATCACCAATCCAGAGCATATGGGCGGAGTTGTTATACCATTGGCCAGTGATCTCCTCCTGACGAGTCAAGGCTTGCTCATAGGGCAGTAACAGTGCCTCATGGGAGGAGTAAAGCGGCATACGGTTACCCGACATCAACTGGGCCTGGTAACCACAGGCTTTCATAAAACTGAAAGACTCATGCATTTGCATGGCAGCAGCATTATAAATGCTCAGTTCCGGTGTGCTGGCTATATAATCCAAATTCTGTTTATGAGCTGCTTCCAGTGAAGCAAACTCACTGCGAGCCATTGCCCTGACCTGATTTAGGGTAGAAGCGGCCTGATTATAGGCCTTTATCATCCTTTCAGGAGCAGGTTGTCGTGAATCATTATTAAAGTCAATGCCATTAATAATATCCCCTTTGTACACAGGGAGCGTGCAGCCATTTTTTGTTTCAATGGCTGCAGACCTGGGTTTGGCAAACTGGCCTGCCAGTCGCCCCACTCGTATAACGGGTAGCCCGGTTCCAAATGTTAATGCTACAGACATTTGGACCATTAGAGTAAATAGACTTTGGGTGTGAAAAGTTGTAAAGGCTGAAAATGTTTCTGCACAGTCACCGCCCTGAAGCAAGAAAGCCTTACCATCTGCAACCTTTTCCAGGTCACTGGTTAATGCCCGGATTTCATTATTAAAAACCAGGGCTGGCTGAGCCTGTAGTTGCTGTTCAACCGCTGCTAATTGTGCAGCATCGGTATACTGGGGAAGCTGGCAGGCTACTTTAGTTTTCCAGCTGTCAGGGCTCCATTTACTCATACTAATGGTCTCATTGCTTTTTTAGATGCTTGGTTAAGCCGTTTGTGCATTAATTGTCGTTTGAGTTCTATTTTTCAGTTTCAGGGTCAATAGCCAGACCGTTACTGGCAATGCTATTGCAATCGAAATTGCAAGCCAGCCAAGGAATGTGGTGTTGCCGAGAGCTCCTGATGGTTGCTGAAACAAAATTACTGAAGAAATGGCTGCAGCAATACCGGTGGATATATGCCGTGTTGCATTCTGGAGCGCCATAAAACCTGCCCGCTGGGCAGGGGCTGGAATCTGCATCAGCAATGTTTGGGTAGACACTGTCCTGATGGCGTTAAAGCCCATAAATACCGCAAAGATAACGGGCACAGATAGGATGCCCGGTGCGATAAACAGGGCAAGGATGGCCATAACAAAACCAAACATACCAATCCAGCTGATCATAACGGAGCCGAAGCGATCGATCATATGACCCGCAAATCGAGTCAATAAATAGGTAATAACACCACCGCCCATGTAGAGACTGCCAATTAGCTCCCGGTCATAGTCCAGGTTATATTGCAGATAGCCGGCTAGATGGGGAATCAGTAAAAATCCGGAAACAATCCCTGCTGCCACACAGCCCAGACCAAGTAGCATTTCACGATTAGGGACAATTATATTTGATGGTTTTGGCTGTTTTGCTTGTATTGGAGCATCTTGCTTCGGAATGCCGACCCATAACAGTCCGGCAGTAATTAACCCCAGCAAAGCTAAAACCTGAAATGCAAACTGCCAGTCATACCAGAGTGAAATCTGTAGCCCTGCTGGGACACCCAGTACTGCAGCGAGAGAGAAAGCTCCTGCTACCTGGCCCATAGCTCTGCCTCGATGCTTAGGTGGGATAGTATCAATGACCAGAGCCATAGCAAAGGATGAGGTGAGTCCACCAAAGATTCCGGCGATAACCCGAGTGGCTATCAGTGAGTAAAGTCCAGAAGACATAGAGGCGGCAAAAGCAGCCAGGCTAAGCCCTGCTATGGAGACAACCAGTGCTTTACGACGATCAAACTGATCCAGTTTGGCTGATAACAGAATCAAAGTGATAGCCGCAGATAGTGCATAGGCAGTACTGAATAGCCCCGCTTGACTAAGGGGAATACCCAGGCTGGCGGTGATGTCAGGCCCCATTGGCATCACCATTATAAAATCAAGCGTAGTAATAAATTGAGAGAGTACGATCAGTGGTATAAGACGACGCTCGGTTAATGACTTTGTCATTCCTTACCTTATATAAAAGTCAACAGACGTATGCTGAACAGTTTTTTGTAATACGGGTGAAAAAAGACTGCCTAGCTTATTGATAATACTTATCATTTACAATAGCATTTGCTCCAAATTTCTTTTCCTGGTTCCAGATGGTGTAACTGAGAAGCCGGGGACCCTGTGTCTGACCCCAACAGGATGTCTAATACATGTCATCGACCGGATATAATAATTCTGATAAAGCTGGAGATAATCTGGCAAATGGGCAGGAGCCTGAATCACTTTCATTCTTTTTTGCTTCTCCACAGCACACAATAATGGCTGAGGGAATGTATGCCTGCCTTTCAGGAAAAAGTGAGTTTAATTCCCTGCCGGGCCAGATTAATTTGTTACATGATATTGCCCATAAGGCTGGTCAGGACAATCCTGTCGTAGTTGGTGCCATCCCTTTTGATAGTACTAATCCTGTTTATCTGGGTATCCCGGAAAAAGTCTTCAAATCAGAAACTTGCCGACCAGGGGACCTTGCTGCTGAGTCACCCATCAATCTTGCTGCGCCGAAAGTCACTCTGGTGCCAGAACCCGAGGTTTATAAAAACTGCGTTCGTGAAGCTTTGTCCCGGTTTGCGGCAGGGGAATTGGATAAGGTGGTCTTGTCCAGAACCTTGGAAGTAGAAGCAGAAAATTCAATTAATATCAGGCAGGTTCTCTGGAATCTGGCCAGCCATAATAAAGCAGGTTATACCTTTGGTATTGATGTACCCAGCCAAAAAGAAAACAGCAATGTCACTTTGTTAGGTGCTAGTCCGGAATTGCTGGTTTCCAGAAAGGGCATGAAAGTCACTGCAAACCCTTTGGCTGGTTCAGCAGCTCGTAGTAAGGATCCTGTCGAAGACCAACGGAGAGCGGATGCTTTGCTCAAATCGGCCAAGGATTTACATGAGCATGCAGTGGTAGTCGATGCGGTAGCGACGGCCCTGGGTCCATTCTGTAATGATTTTAAAGTGCCAGAAAAGCCTTCCCTGATAAAAACAGAGACTATGTGGCACCTGTCCACTGTCGTTGAGGGTACATTGAAAAATCCTGAAACATCCTCATTACAACTGGCAACGGCTTTGCACCCTACACCTGCTGTTTGTGGTTATCCCACTGAAAAAGCAAGGCAGTTTATTACGGACAATGAACCTTTCGATCGCGGATTCTTCACTGGAATAGTGGGGTGGTGTGATGCTCAGGGAGATGGTGAGTGGGTGGTCACCATACGTTGCGCTGAAATCAAGGACTCATTTGTCAGGCTTTATGCCGGAGCAGGTGTTGTTGCAGCCTCTGATCCAGACAGTGAACTGGCCGAAACAGGTGCCAAGTTCAGAACCATGCTAAATGCCATTGGCCTGGATAAGAATGCAGGGGTAGTGTAGTGATTCAAAATATTCAGTCAAAACTGGATAGTATTGCCCTGGCAAGTCCAGGCTGGCCTGAAGATATAGCGAGCCATTATCAGGAACAGGGGTATTGGGAAAATATATCTTTTGGCCAGCTGCTAAGACAGCGAGCAGAAAGCTTCCAGGATAAAACTGCTGTTGTTTGTGGTGATCGCCGCTGGAGCTACAAGGATCTGGATTTAAAGGCGGATCAATTAGCCGCTGGTTTTCAACGAGTAGGTATCAGTGAAGGTGATATTGTGGTAGTGCAGCTACCAAATATCGCCGAATTTTTTGCGATCTGTTTTGCTCTATTTCGGTTGGGTGCTTTGCCGGTCATGGCCTTGCCAGCCCATCGTCGTGCGGAGATCAGCTACTTTTGCCAATTTACTGAAGCTAAAGCTTATATTGCTGCAGATCAGTTTGCAGGCTTTGATTACAGAGAGCTGGCTCGTGAGGTAGAAGAGGATGCGCCCGCTCTGGAGCATATTGTTGTAGTCGGCGATGCTGAAGAGTTTACTTCACTGGATTCTCTCTATGACCCTGCAGTGACCCTGCCAGACCAGGATCCTTCCAGAGTAGCATTTTTCCAGCTTTCAGGTGGAAGTACGGGTGTCCCCAAACTGATTCCCCGAACCCATAATGATTATATTTACAGCCTGAAAGTCAGTGCTGAAGTTTGCCAGTTGAATAAAGACAGTGTTTATCTGTGTGCTTTGCCTGCTGCCCATAACTTCCCACTAAGTTCCCCAGGTACTTTGGGCACCTTTTATGCCGGAGGCCATGTGGTCATGGCCACTAATCCAGCACCGGATCAGGCCTTTCCATTGATTACCCGGGAAAAAGTGACCATCACTGGTGTCGTACCACCACTTGCCTTGGTTTGGATGGAAGCAGCAGGAAATGCAGACAGACTCAAGGATTATGACTTGTCCAGTCTACAAGTGCTGCAGGTTGGTGGTGCAAAATTCAGTGCTGAAGCTGCGCAAAGGGTTGAGCCTGCATTGGGCTGCAAGCTACAGCAAGTCTTTGGCATGGCTGAAGGTTTGGTTAACTATACCCGCCTTGATGATCCTGAAGAGATTATTGTCAATACTCAGGGGCGGCCTTGTTCACCTGCAGATGAAGTCAAGGTGGTTGATGATGACGATGTTGAAGTTGCTATTGGCGAAACCGGCCACCTGCTGACTCGTGGCCCTTATACCATCCGAGGTTATTTTAAGGCAGTAGAGCATAATGCTCGGTCATTTACGACAGACGGCTTTTACCGAACGGGTGATATTGTTCGTTTGACAGAGCAGGGCTATCTGGTGGTTGAAGGTCGTGATAAAGACCAGATCAACCGGGGCGGGGAAAAAATTGCTGCTGAAGAGGTAGAGAATCACCTGCTAGCCCATCCAGCAGTGCATGATGCCGCTATTGTGGCTATGCCTGATCCTTATCTGGGAGAGCGTTCCTGTGCCTTTATTATTGCTCCCCAGCAGCGCCCAAAAATTATAGAAATTAAACGCTTTCTGGCTAACCGTGGGCTGGCCCAGTTTAAAGTGCCGGATCGCATTGTTTTTGTAGATACTTTTCCGAAGACCTCCATTGGTAAGGTCAGTAAAAAAAGCCTGAGAGCCCAAGTGTAAGAAGTTATTCATGATCTTTTGCGAATGGCGAAAGCGAGGAGAAAATGTTTCTACTTTTCAGTTTTTTGAGGCCCATAGTGGTGCTATGCAACGAGGAAAACTGAAAAGCAGGGACGTTTTATCGTTGCTTGCAGTTCGCAGAAAGATCGCGAATAGCTTCTAAGGACAAATATAATGAGCATTCCAAAGATTACCCCCTATACCATGCCTGCAATGGACTCAGGCCTTAACAAAGTAAACTGGCGTCCAGATCCTTCCCGTGCTGTGCTGCTTATCCACGATATGCAGAAGTATTTTATGAATTTTTATGATACATCTGCTGAGCCGGTGACGACGCTGGTGAAAAATATCCAGTGCATTAGGGAACAATGCAAAGCTGCAGGTATTCCTGTGATTTATACCGCCCAGCCCGGTGATCAGGATCCAGCAGATCGTGCCTTACTGACAGATTTCTGGGGAACGGGCCTGAAGGCCGACCCTAATCTGACAGATATTATCGACCCTTTGGCACCAGAGACTGATGATCATATTCTGACCAAGTGGCGGTACAGTGCATTCAAGCGTAATGGCCTCAAAGAGCTGCTGAAAGAAATGGGTCGTGATCAGATGATTATCTGTGGAGTGTATGCCCATATTGGTTGTATGCAATCTGCTGCTGATGCCTTTATGTATGATGTTCAGGCATTTATGGTGAGTGATGCCCTGGCGGACTTTAGTCAAGCAGAGCATCAGATGGCGCTGGAATATGTTGCCAAGCGTTGCGGTGTCACCCTGGATTGTGAAACGGTGCTGGACTCTTTGAAGGCTGAGGAGAGTGATGATACAGCCTCAAAATTTATGGCCGATATTGCTGAAATCCTTTATATGACAGCAGATGACCTGGATCAGGATATCAGCCTGATGGACCAGGGGCTCGACTCTATTCGGGCTATGACCCTGATTGAGCAGTGGCGATCTCAAGGAATTGATATTGATTTTTCTGAGTTGGTGGAATTAACGACACTGACTGAATGGATTGAAGTGTTAAGCACCAAGACTAAAGGCTAAAGGATAGAGGGTAGGGAGTAATCGATTCATGTCAGAAGGGCTGTTAACGATACCTTTAACCCAGGCTCAACAGGGTATCTGGCTGGGACAACAACTGCATGGCCAGAGCCCACTTTATAATACCGGTGAGTGTCTGGAAATTCGTGGCAGCCTGGATGTCGCGCTTTTCGAACAGGCGCTGCGGCAGGTGATTTCAGAAACCGATGCCTTGCATATGGTTTATCAGCCTGGTGAGGAGGGCGGTATTCAACTGCCTTTGGGTGATAAGGAATGGCTGCTTCATCATGAATCGATTTGTGCTGATGATCCCTGGTCTGATATTCGCCTTAGGGTTGATCGTCATCTTAAGACGGCAGTCAATCTTGAGCAGGGACCGCTGTTTAGCCAAATTCTCTTTAAAGCCGGTGAAAGTCATTACTTCTGGTATCAGGGAATTCACCATATTGCTATGGATGGCTATGGTTATTCATTGATTGCCCGCCGTGTTGCTGACGTTTATAGCGGCTTGTTAAAAGGCCAGAGGCTGCCAAGACTGTTTTGCAGCTTTGAACAGCTGATTGCAGAAGAAAAAAGCAATTTATCAGAAGATAAGGCAGAACAGGATAAGGCCTTCTGGCTGGATCAGTTAGGTCATGGACCTGAGATAATTAGTCTGTCTGATAAACCTGTATCTGTCAGCGGCTCTTTTATTCGTGAAAAGCTTCTGTTAGATACGGCCCTGCAGGATAGCTTACGGCAGCAGTGCCGGGCTCTAAAGGCCAACTGGAGTGACCTGATAGTAGCAGCCATCAGTGCCTGGGTTTATAGCCGGACAGGAACTCAGGAAATCATTTTTGGCTTGCCTGTAATGGGGCGTACTGGTTCCGTTGCCCTGCGTACACCGGCCATGATGATGAATATTGTTCCCTTTCCTATGCGTATTCAGAGCAGTGATTCATTTGCAGACCTGGTACAACATGTTCGAGCCCAGTTTAGATCCATCCGACCTCACCAGAATTATCGTTATGAACAGTTAAGAAGGGATTTGCAGCATAAAACAGGTCAAAGTCGTTTATTTGGTCCGGTTATCAATATTATGCCCTTCGATGCCAATCTTCGGTTTGGCGATATAACGGCCATATCCCATAAACTGTCAGCCGGGCCAGTGGAAGACCTGGCAATTGGTATCAGTGCCAAGGGTGATGGCAGTCAGTTGCGTATTGATCTGGATGCTAATCCTGACTGTTATACCACTTCAGAATTACAGACTTTCAAACAAGAGCTTGCTGAATTAATCAGGGTATTTTTCAGTAATCCTCAACAAGCTCTATCAGAAGTTGTTGAGCAACCGCAGGTAAGTGTACTGGATGGAAGTGATCTCCCTGATAATATTACTGATGCACTGACCTTGATCCGTAAACAGGTTCTGAGTCGGCCTGACCATCCTGCTCTGGAATATCAGGGTAAAAACCTAAGCTATCTGGAACTGTATGAACAATCGCTGCAACTGGCGCAGCAGCTGAATGAGAAGGGTATCAAGGCTGGCGATCGGGTTGGACTTTTATTGCCCAGAAGTATTGAGGCTATTGTTGCCATTTTGGGTATTTCTTTATCCGGAGCTGCGTGGTTACCGCTGGATCCTCATGGTCCAGTCAGCCGTTGTCATACCATTATTGATGATGCCAAGCTGGCAATCATAGTATCCAACACGGCATTTGCTCATCTCATTGATACGGTTGAAAAGAAGTCTTTCTGTACTGCCCTGTTAATTGATCACCTTGATTTGCTGCAGAAAGGCAGTACTTATAAGCCTGCTGAAATTCGGCCTGATCACCCTGCTTATATTATGTATACCTCTGGCTCAACTGGAATACCCAATGGGGTTGCAGTCCACCATGGAGCTTTGGGGCATTTTGTTGCGGGAGCTGCCAAACGCTACGGTATATCGGAAGATGACAGGGTTTTACAGTTTGCTCCCTTACATTTTGATGCCAGTGTTGAAGAGTTATTTTTGACACTTTGCCGTGGTGCCACGCTGGTCATTCGCACTGAAGAAATGATTGATTCTGTTGCCGGTTTTATTAGTGAGTGTGATCAGCTGGCGATCAGTGTTCTGGATTTACCCACAGCCTATTGGCATGAATTGGCTTATGGTCTTGAGGGCTCAGAAGTATCCCTACCGGAATCCTTGCAAACAGTGATTATCGGAGGAGAGGCTGTTCTACCTGAACGGTTGGAGCAATGGCAACAGTATGCTGGTAATAGGATATCATTGCTCAATACCTATGGCCCGACAGAAGCAACCATTGTGGCTAGCTGTGCCAGCTTGACCGGTCCAGCAGCGGTTGATTTTGATTCTAAAGCGCTGCCTATTGGTGAACCATTGCCGGGTATGCAGGCACTGGTGCTGGATAATCTGAAACAACCCGTACGAATAGGATCTGAAGGTGAGCTATTCCTGGCTGGTGGTGGATTAGCCCTTGGCTATGTCAATCGTGAAGCTCTGACAGCAGAACGTTTTGTGACCTTGCAAACCGCTAATGGCTCTGTCAGGGCTTATAAAACGGGTGATAAAGTCAGAGTGGATGACAATGGCCAGCTAGTATTTATTGGTCGGGTCGATGACGAGTTCAAGATTAGTGGTCACAGGGTTAATCCTTTAGAAATTGAAAATCTGCTGATCAACAAAGTTGGGATCAAGGAAGCTGCTGTTATCGGCACGGTATCCAGTAATGGAATTAAACGCCTGACAGCCTGGCTGGTAGGTGATAGTGCAGATAATAAGCCTGAAAACCTTCGTCAGTATTTGCTCCAGAACTTACCTGCTGCATTGGTACCGAGTGAATTTATTTATATTGATAGGTTGCCCCGCAACCCATCTGGCAAGATTGATCGTAAGCAGTTAAAGCAAACACCTGCCAAGTCCTCTAGTGCGGATACGCCTGCCACGGATATGGAAAAGACGTTAATAGCAGTCTGGCAGGACGTGCTGGGTAATATTCCGGTCAGCCCACAAGATGATTTCTTTATGCTGGGAGGACAGTCTCTCCAGATGATCCAGATAGCCAATCGTCTGAGTAGGCAACTGGATAAAGCTATTTCTGTGCAGCGATTGTATAACTACCCAGTGTTGGCAGATATCGCCCGTGTATTAGAAGATGAGAGTGAAGAAATAAAACCAGATAGTCAGCAGCTGTTTGATCCGGTTTTGCCCATTAAAACCACAGGTGATCAACCTCCGTTATTTTGTATACATCCTGCTCGTGGTGTTAGCTGGGACTATATTGGTCTGTCAAGGCACTTACCCGATGATATCCCTGTTTATGGTATACAAGCTCGCCGGCTATCCGATCCAGACTACATTCCCCCGGATCATGGTGCCGATATTATGGTGGATATGACCCGGGATTATCTGGAACAGATTCGCAGGATTCAGCCTGAAGGTCCTTACCATTTACTGGGGTGGTCATCCGGAGGGCCTGTGGCTCATAACCTGGCCGTTGAGTTGCAGTCTCAGGGGGAGAAGGTGTCAGTTCTTGCTATTCTGGACTCCTACCCCTCGGAGCAGTGGCAACGCATACCGCTTGATGAGAGTAAGGCGCTTTCAGGTATGTTAAGGATGGTGGGGCTTGATCCTGTAGACTTTCCTGTAGAGCAAATGTCCATTGATGATCTTCATAGCCTGGCAATGAATAGCCAGTCGCTGTTAACTGGGGTGTCCAGGCCATTAATGGAAAATCTGGTTGAAGCCTATATCGATTGTAGCAAGCTGGTACGCCAATTTGACCATCGTCGTTTTGATGGCGATATACTCTTTTTTACAGCAGCTAAACCCAGGCAGGAACACTGGCTTTCCAGGGAAGACTGGCAGCCATATCTGGAGGGGGACATCATTAATCACAATCTTGATTGCACCCATTTCGATATTCTCAACCCGGTTAATGCTATAACTGTTGGCCAGATTCTAAGTCAGACGTTAAAACCGGAAAGCTGATAGGCTGCCGTCATTATAAAATTGCCAGAGCGGTTGCAGATAACCATTGTTTAGCTGTTTGCAATCGCTGGCCTAAGGAGAAACATTGGCTACATCATCTTCAAAGCCAGGTCGTCGACCTCCCATGATGCTGGAGGTGCTGCGTACCCAGTTAGTGACCCGGGGAATGAAGCGTATTACCTTAAGCGGGGATATGTTGAAAGGATTTCCTGAAAGCAGTCATGGAGCCCACATTAAAATATTGCTACCCCGTGAAGGGCAGGATAAGCCTGTGCTTCCCACTCTGGGCCCTAAAGGTCCAATATGGCCGCCAGCAGATATCAGACCGATTGCCAGAACGTATAGTGTTCGTCGTTTTGATCCAGTGAAGAATGAGCTGGATGTTGATTTTGTACTTCATGGCGACAACGGTCCGGCATCCGCCTGGGTCTCCAGGGTTCAGCCCGGGGATTTTGTTGGTGTTGCCGGACCAGGAGGACCCAAGCCCATGCTGGGTGAGGCTGAATGGTATCTGATGGCAGGTGATATGACTGCAATACCAGCTATTAGTGCTTTGCTGGAAATTATGCCCGAGTCCGTTACTGGTCAGGTATTTATAGAAGTGCCTAATACTGATGAGATCCAGTCAATCAAACATCCGGCAGGCGTTGAAATCAGTTGGTTGATCTGTGAAGAAAAAGATCCGGCAAAGAGCCATTTGCTGATGAATGCAGTAAAAGCATTAGACTGGCCCTCAGGCTCTGCTTTTGCCTGGATTGCCGGTGAAAACAGCTCAGTATTATCCATCCGTAAATATCTCAGGACTGAGCTTAAGTTAGAGCGACATCAGTTCTATGCGGTGCCTTATTGGCGTTCCCGCTTCACTGAAGAGGCGTATCACCAGGAAAGGCACGATATTATGGATAATATTGATACCTGAAAATAATTTTGCTGTTGTCATCTCTATTGATGATGGGGAAGGACTAGTACTCATACTATTCCCCATCAACCATTTCCTATTCCTTTCTATCACTTATACCAAAAATTGCAGCAACTAATCTGCTGTATGTCATTGATAACACTTATCATTTACAATAGCATTCCTGATTTTATGCTAAGTGGGTTTTGGGTCGTTTATCAATGAATACATTGCTTATGGCTGCTTGCCGTCGTTTAAAGCTGTCTGATCATCGGCGGGGTTTGGGTTCCCTGTTGATGGCTTTTAGTATGGTATTGCTGACAGCCTGTCAGCCCACTGATGGCAATGGTATTGATAGTGCGGATAGCATACCGACCAAAACAATCACTGATGTAACGGGCTTTGAAGTGGCGGTACCGGAACATCCAGACCGAGTGGTCACCCTGAGCGAACTGGATCTTGATGCTGCTTTGGCTTTGGGAATAACACCGGTAGGTTCAACCTCTGGAAGAGGCCAGAAGGGTGTGCCTCGTTACCTGGATGATCAGGGAGATGGTATTGAGCTAGTGGGGCCATTAGGGCGCCCAAACCTTGATCGGCTAATTGCATTATCGCCTGATCTCATAATGATTGGTGCAGTCACTGACCCGATGTTGCTGGAACAGCTGCGCAAAGTGGCACCCACTGTAGTGACTTACCAGTCCGGCGATAGCTGGAAAAAGGCCTTTAAAAATATTGCTCAAGTGCTTGGGCGGGAACAGCAGTTCGAACAATTTATGAATCGCTACCAGCAGCGTGTTGTAGACGTCAAAAGTCATTTGGGTAAGCAGGGTGATGCAAAAGTCAGTGTGGTTCGCTGGATTCCCCAAGGGCCTGGCTATATGTTGAGCCAGTCTTTCTCAAGTCTGATATTGGCTGATTTGGAACTCCAACGTCCAGACATTCAGCATCAGGATGGTATTGGTCACTCTCACTCTTTAAGTCTGGAAGCGCTAGATCAGATCGATGGTGACTGGCTGTTTATTGGTACGCTTAACCCTGCTGGTGATGCGGTTGACGCATTTGAAACAGCAAAGACAACGCCGGTATTTCAGCAGCTAAAAGCGGTAAAACAAAATCGTATGATCGCTGTTGATGGTTCCCTCTGGACCAGCCTGGGTGGTCCTCAGGCAGCCATGGCCGTACTGGATGATATTGAGTCAGCCATGACAAAAGACAATAGCAAGGCTGATTCCTGATGACTGCAATAAGTCTGGGGGGCGATAACCGGTTGCCTGCTATGGTCAGTCTGTTACTGATTGTACTTTCCTTGCTGGGTCTGGCATCCCTGATTACCGGTGCAGGCTACACCTCTGTTGCTGATAGCCTGGCCTGGTTAACAAGGCAGCCGGAAGCCCTGGCCGATGCCAATCTGGAAACCATTATGACCTCGCTGCGCCTGCCAAGAACTCTGGCCGGACTAATGGTAGGTGGTGCTCTCGGACTGGCGGGTGCACTGATGCAAAACATCACCCGAAATCCACTGGCTGAACCCGGGTTGTTAGGTGTTAATTCCGGTGCTGCTCTCGGGGTGGTTATCGGTATTACCTGGGCAGGGGCTGAATCAGGTCAGGCTTACCTGATTTGGGCTTTTATGGGGGCATTAGTGGGCAATGGCCTGATTTTAATGATTGCCAATAAAGGTGATGTAGGTGGTTCGCCCGTTAAGCTGGTGCTGGCAGGTATTGCTATTGGCGCGACTTGTCATGGGTTAACTTCATTTATTTTGTTAAGCAATGAAGTCAGTTATGACCAGTACCGCTTCTGGATACTCGGCTCTCTTTCCGGGGTTTCTACCTCAATGGCTGTGCAATTGTTACCGGCATTAATTGTCGGCGGTGGAATTTGTGCCTTTTTGGCCAGGCCATTGTCAGCATTAATGTTGGGTGATGATTTCGCCCGAGCTTTGGGACATCGCCCGGGTCTTATCCGTTTTGCGGTCACTATAACGGTTACGCTTTTTGCAGGCACAGCTGTTGCTCTGGCCGGGCCAATTGGTTTTCTTGGTTTATTGGCACCTTTTATGGCCCGGTCGTTAGCGGGAACATCGGTAGGGTGGCAGCTAGTGCTATCGGCATTACTTGGGGCATTGATTATGTTGGGGGCGGATGTGTTATCCCGTGTGGTGATTCGTCCTTATGAAACCCCGGTTAGTGTGATGCTGGCATTGATTGGTGCACCATTACTGATCTGGATTGTGCGCAGCAACCGATTAATGATCTCATCGGGGCGGTAAGTGATGAATAATATGACTGCAACTTGCCATAAGCCTGTTAATAAAAAAGCACAGCTATTGCAATATCGTGGTGGTCAAGCGCTCTGGCTACAATTAGGCGGTGGACGTTTATCACTGTTGCTCCCTATTCGCCCATTACTGGTTACCCTGATTCTGACCCTGGCGCTATCAGCTGCGGTAATGGTTTCACTGGTGATGGGAACCACTTGGCTAAGTTTTTCAGAGGTTCTGCAGGCGTTGTTAGGGCAGGGTGACCGTGGTGCTATCCTGCTTGTCCAGGAAATCAGATTGCCAAGAATCCTGGCGGGGCTATTGGCCGGTGGAGCATTGGCTTGCTCAGGCTGTTTGATGCAGACCTTATCTGGAAACCGTTTAGCAACTCCAGATGTTCTGGGTGTCAATGAAGGGGCGACGGCAATGATATTAATCAGCCTGCTGGGTAGCTCCTTAGGCATGATGGGCCCTTGGTGGCTGGCTCCATTGGGTTCAGTGATAGCTGTGTCTCTTTTGTTACTTCTATCAGGCGGTATGGGAGCCAGGGGGTATCGAATTATTCTGGTGGGGCTGGCCCTGACTCATCTTATCAGGGCTGTGACAGAACTTGGGTTATCCCAAATTCCACCACAGCATGCTGGAGCAACCTATGCCTGGAGTGTAGGTAGTCTGGCGGGGAGAGGCTATAACGTGGCCTTACCTGTTGCAATTGGTATTTCAGTAATACTGCCGGTGATTTTGGTAATGGGGCGACAACTGTCGCTATTGCGATTTGATGAAGCGATGGCAAAACCTCTTGGCCTGGCGGTAAAACCTGTTCAATACACCGTTTTAATTATGGCTGTGGCATTAGCTGGGCTGGCTGTAGGTATTGCCGGGCCTATTAGCTTTATTGCGATTGCAGCACCGGTATTAGCATCGAGATTTTCAGGCCCGGCAACAGTTCCCGTATTTAATTCGGCATTACTGGGTGGGTTACTGGTGGTACTGGCAGATACTCTGGGTAGAACGCTTACGGCGCCAGTGGAAATCCCCGCCGGTGTGATTAGCAGTATACTGGGTGGGCCTTTCCTGCTCTGGTTGTTGTTAACAGATAAGTAATACCAATCGCACTTTCTAATTGCCCTATTGCGCTGGCTATCTGGTTGGAAATCCTGCGTTGAAGATCCTCGCCATAGCTTCAGCTATGGC
Organism: Endozoicomonadaceae bacterium; assembly: GCA_965224475.1. GTDB lineage: Bacteria > Pseudomonadota > Gammaproteobacteria > Pseudomonadales > Endozoicomonadaceae > Endonucleibacter. The sequence continues at coordinate 703,652 of CBDCZK010000021.1, forward strand.
TCGTCACTTCGCCTTGTCTTTCCGATCAGCTAGCCATGCTCATAACGGGATTAGAAAGTTTGATTGGCATAAAATATAGGAGTGAACGATAGCGTGCGGTTATCTGTTGATAAACTCAGGGTCAGCTATCCCGATTTCGTGGCGGTTCATGATATTAGCCTGCAGGTGCCAGCCGGAAAAGTGGCGGTGATTGTCGGGCCTAATGGGTGTGGCAAGTCCACATTACTTAGAACCATTGCTCGCCTGCATAAACCAGACAGTGGTGAGGCAACTGTTGATGGCAAAGCGGTATGGAATATGAAACCTGCACTTGCAGCAAAGCATATCGCTCTCTTGCCTCAGTCACCCATGGCACCTGAAGGTATTACGGTAAGAGGGTTGGTACAATATGGCCGCCATCCTCATCAGGGGCTGTTCCGGCAGTGGACTGATGCTGATGAGCAGGCAGTAAAACAGGCGTTGGTGGCAACTGGGATGGAAGATCTGGCTGCAAGGAAACTGAGTCAACTATCCGGTGGTCAACAACAACGGTGTTGGCTGGCAACAGTGCTGGCGCAGGAAACACCTTTGGTGCTGCTGGATGAGCCTACCAGTATGTTGGATATGGGGCATCAGACTGAAGTGTTAAGCCTGGTCAGGGAGTTGGCAAAAACCGGCCGGTCTTTTGTTATTGTATTGCATGATTTGATTGCTGCAGCTCGGTACGCTGACATTCTTATTGCCATGAGAGATGGCAAGCTCGTGGCTCAGGGAAAACCTTCGGATATTGTGACCTCTGAGCTGGTCCGCCAGTTATATGATGTGGATGCGGATGTTTTAAAGGCACCTGCTGATGGAGCGCCTGTGGTAGTACCTATGAGTCGTTATTATCATTAATAACTGGGCTCGGATCAGGAAGAAAGCAGCTGCTTTCTTCCCAAAGTGTGATCAACGGTTAAGGCTAATACGTTCAATAAGATTGTCTTTCTGGACAAAGTGGTGATAAATAAAGCCGGCAATATGTAAAACAATAAGTGAGCCGAGCAGGTAAATACCGTTGACGTGAATACTGTGTGCCACGCCTGAAATATTCGCTAGTTTTTCAGAAGCGCCTGGGATGGTAAAGAGTGAGAAAAAGGCTGTGTTATGACCGCCGGCCCATGACATAACCAGTCCAGACAGGGGTATTATCAGCATAAAACCGTAAAGTAGTATATGTGCGATATGTGCCAGCTTGCCCTGTAGCGTGTTTTCCTGTTCTGGTTTAGCAGACGTCAGTCGTAAAACAATTCTGATGCCTATTAATATCAGTGCTAGCAGTCCCAGTGATTTATGGAGTCCCATAAGCTGGAACTTTGCAGGAGGTTCCAGTTGCCCCATTCGCCAGCCCATAAATAGCAGGGCGATTAGCAAAATGGCCATTAACCAGTGCATATACCGGAGAGCGGTTGAGTAACGTTTAACTGACGCCATTATAACTTCCTCTCTTTTTTATGGTTTATTTTCCAGATGGATAGTTTCATAAATATTTTTAGAGGTGTAGCAAAATTGGTTGGCAGGCTACCTGTTAAGGTAGCTTTTTTTTGTGCTTTTGTTTATACGCCCAGAGTGGCTCCGCCATCAACGGTAATTTCTTCCAGGGTAATATGCCCGGCGTTGTCTGAAAGCAGAAAGAGAACGGTGTTGGCAATATCCTGAGGGGTGGCAATCTTCTTTAATGGGATGCCCAGGCGATAGTTTTCAGGGCTGCCATTCAGAATTTGCTCTGGTACCTTATCGTCAGTCCATAAAATTCGTTGCATAGGCGTGTCAGTGGAACCAGGGGAAACCAAATTGCAGCGAATACCGTATTCCGCCAGTTCCAGACCCAGGCAGCGGGTCAGTTGGGTAACTGCAGCTTTGGAAGCTGCATAGGCACCCATACCTGTACGGGGCGTTTTGGCAGCGTTAGAACTGACATTAACAATCACACCTTGATGCCTTTGTTTCATTAACTGACCAACAGCCCTGCAGGTATTAAATACACCGGTGGTATTGGTCGTCAGGGTTGTATTCCAGTCTTTGTCAGTAAGCTCAGTAAGATTCCCCATACGAAGAACGGCGGCCACATTAACCAGCATATCAATGGAGCCTAACTGATTTTCGATGGTGGCAACGGCCTCATTAACTTGATGGGCATTACCCACATCGACGGTAAACACTTCCGCCTTATGGCCTGTTACACTTAATTCAGACTGGATTGTTTTTAGAGCTTCACTATTAATATCTAGCAGTGCAACCATTGCCCCCTTTTCTGCCAAGGAGTGGGCTACGGCTTTGCCAATGCCTTGGGCAGCACCGGTGATCAGGGCGACTTTATTATGAAAGTTCATTGCTGACCTTTGAGAATGGGAAGGAATGAAGTTGTGTTTCCATAAAAGAACAAAGACACAGAGGTTTTTAGAGAGTGATACCTTTGTGTCTTTGGCTAGTGGTTTGACTATAGGTGTTTAGAAGCTGGCTGTTACACCAACGTAGTATGTGCGGCCTCGCTCCATATAGTCAAAGTTCTCATCCCGCTCATTCAGTCGGGTATCACCCAGATTGGTAATACCGGTACGGAAAGATAATTCTTTGCTGTATTTGTAGTTCAGGCCAAGGTCAACCAGGTTGTAGCCAGGCAGGTCTGTTGTTGCATTTTTTTGCTGCTCGCCTATGTATTTGAAGTTGACGAAGGTTTTCAGATTTTTCATTGCTTCCCAGTCGAGCTGAACGTTAAAGCTTTGACGAGGGCGGTTAGTTAACAAGTCATTGTACTTGCTGTCACTTCGATCACGAGCATCTGTATAAGCATAATTTGCAGAAACGCTCACGGTTTTGGTCAGAATCCGGCTACCTGTTAGCTCTACACCTTGTACTCGAGCTTCATTGATATTTGTCCAGGTGCGGGAACCATCACTTTTCGTTAGCCGGTCAATCATATCCTCTATCTCGTTACGATAGACCGTTGCACCGACAGACCACATTGGTTGTACGTAGTTTGCAGAGAGTTCGTAACTGGTCGACTTCTCTGGTTTCAGGTCTGGATTACCTTTGATAAAGCAATTACCGCCACAGCTAATGATGTGGAAGTCTTCATTTAACTGGGCAATGGTTGGTGTTTTATAAGCCTGACCAACACCACCTTTTAAGGTTAATGCTTCTGTCGGGGTATAAACCAAATAACCTCTTGGACTGAAGTGGCTGCCAAAATCGCTATGATGATCCAGTCGGCCGCCAATGGTTGCGGTCCAGTTATCACTCAGGAACCATTCATCCTGGGCAAAGATAGCTTTTTTGGTAACTTTGGCTTCGCCAGTGTTTTTGAGGTCGCGGCTGTTTTCCAGTTTAGTTTTGGTGATTTCAGCACCGGTTGTTAACAAATGGTTACCTAGTTCGGTAGTAACCATACCATCTAGCGTCTGGTTAGTCTGGTAAATCGTGCCGGGGTGCATGTTTAAGTCAGTACGGTCGATATTATCCCGAACCTCTGACTTTTCAACGACTCCCCTGATCTGGGTATCACCCCAGCCCCATTTTCCTTTATGGGTTAAAGCATAGGTTTCCCGGTCAATTTTCTGGTCTGCATTGGTGGCCTTATTACCCAGGTTATAAACTGATTTACGGTCATCACTGTTTTTAGCCAACTCAACATCCAGAGATTGTTGTTCGCTGATTTTCCAGCCAAAGACACTTCTCAGGTTTTTAACGTCTTTATTTTCCAAAGGCGTTAATGTGGATTCATCAATGCTGCTGGTGCTGTTATTCTCGTATGGTTTCCAGGCATCCCTGTCTCTAAAATCACCATTAAGGGTCAGGGTCAGTTTGTCTTGAATAAGAGGGCCGCTCAGATACAAACTGGTACGGTGCTCATTGCCACCGTCATTTCCTTCTACTGAGTAGTAGTCATAGCTTAAGCTGCCTGCCCATTTATTACTGGCAGATTTAGTAATAATGTTAACAACACCACCCATAGCATCAGCGCCATAAAGCGATGACATGGGGCCCCGAACGATTTCAATACGCTCAATGCTATCTACGGGAATAGTAGATACATCAAAATCATTTGCACGGATGAGTGTTTCGGAGGCGTTAATACGACGGCCGTCAATCATCATAACGGTGTACTTTCCATCTAGGCCTCGCATGCCCATTGTTTGACGCCCACCAATTCCTCCCTGGGTTACGTTCATACCAACGGTTTGCCTCAGAGCTTCAACTACATCGCCACCAGACTTTTCCTTGATTTCATCACCGGTAATCACCGTGATGGAGGCTGGTGCTGTGGTTTCAAGATGCTCAGTACTGGACGCAGTGACAACAACTTTATTTAACTCATAAGCTTCAGTTTGCTCTTCAGCATAAGCAGTAGCGGATAAAGCGGAGGTGACAGCGAGAGTGAGAGGCAGCAATCCCGTCTTTGGAAAACGTACAACCCTGGACATTAACTAACCCGTGTGTATTTAGTGTTTGTAAACAAAGTGCAAATAATAACGATTATCAGTTAGATTGTCATGTTTTTATGCGAGTTAGTTTTAAGCATGTAAGTTGCAGATAATTTTTATGCTGAAGGGGATGCGAGCTTCAGTAATTCCATTTGTGCATCCCATGCCTTTTTAAGGGTTTCTATATATGTATTGGCTTTTTCCTCCATTTTTTTATGGTGGCTGATTAAAAATCGAACTAATTTTTCATTGGTATCTACGACATAAGCTATGCCTAAACCGGTTTCAAGCTCTGCCCTAAAGGTAAAAAAGCACACTTGGGGCCCATCTAACCGGCTTGTAGAAATAGTATTCTTTTTGTCCATTAAATCGTGGAGTGGAGGGAAGTCTAGTAACTGTGTAAAAGCATAAGAGTGTGGTCTGGGTTGATGCTTTATATGTGCCAACAGCTCTCTTTCAAAACCATCCCCTTTTTTTAGAGTACTAATTTGTTCTCTATGAGTACTCAATGCTTTTTCAAGAAGCTCTTGATCAACTGAATCGGTAAGTAGTCACTCAAACGAAATCAGATATTCTTGACCAAATAGATCAAATACACGTTTGACCTCTTGCTCAAATTCCTTGAAGTTCATTATTGCCAGTAAGTTCAGCCATTCATATTTCACTTTTCTCCACAATATTTCTATCAGGTTTAGCTCAGGTGAATAGGTTGGTAAAAAACAGACTAAAAGCTTTTTCTCAATCGCCCAGTCTATTACTCTTTCTCTGAAAAGTTTGCTGGTATGAATGCTGGCATTATCCACCATGACGATGGTATAGCGATCATTAGAACTGTACTTGGGATCTTCCATCCTGGTGGCAAAATCATCAAAGACACTGATAACCGTTTCGCTGTTAACACAACCTGTTACTGGGTAGTAGAAAAGGTCATTGGCACGATTCATAAACCCCAGCACATTGATACGCTTGCTTTTTACAGAGGGTATTTCTAGCTGTGAGCCTTTTTCTTGCCAGCCGTAGGGGACACAAGGCTCTTGGCTAAAACCAGATTCATCAAAGTAAAACAGATTGACAAGCCCTTTATCCTCAGCATTTTGAGCCTCTTTCAAGGCAGACTGGCAACACCTGAACTGCTCCTCGTTGCGCTTATGACTGCAAGCTTTACGAAAACGCTTATAAACAAGTCCCAGCTTTTTTTAAAAGTCTCGACAGAGTTTGTTTTGAGGCAGCCTTCCCGGTTTCCTCTGCAATTTTTGTTTGAACATAAGCCAGCCTGCGAGGTTCCTCGGAGACAATCTCTCTAATGCGTTGTGCTTCCTGGTCAGTATAGATAGGTGGTTTACCACCCTCATGTTTTTTATATAGACCGCGAAGGCCATAATCATCCCAGGCATCAATCCAGTCAGATACTGTCTGATATCGAACTTCAAATATTGCAGCAATCTCGCTCATAGAATAACCACGTATGCTGAGTAAAACAGCATGAGCCCTTTCCCTTAGGTAAGGATATGGCCCGTGCCGGACAGCTTCTCTCAATGTTTTTATGACTGCGACATCGGTTACTGGATCAACAGTTTTCATCGTGACAACAGCGAGATTAATGGTGTTTGGCAATGAGTATAACCAAATTGGAATGGAGGTATTTTTTATAAATACGGACGTACAGTTATTTTTATCTGTTAGCAGTTGCGTGACTACTTATCAAAGTAATGTTGTGCAGAAGTCCTCATTGCCTTGGTTAAGGGTCTTGCAACTTCTGTTCGCCCCCCTTTTTTGTGACTCATATCAACAGATTCGTATGTTTTTACAAAATCTCCGAATGTGCTTCTGGTTGCACAAGCCATGCTATGTTGCAAAAAACCATCAATATAGTTGCCTTGCTTGGAAGGTTTTACGATACTGTTGAGCTTTGTATTTATTGTATCAAAAGGACATGGAAGAGTTATAACTACTAACTGAAGTGAATAGCTGTTAGAAGAATGATCGGAAATAGTGGCAGCTTCTTGTATATCTTTTTTTGTTTCATCATCTAAGACCCATTCCATCATTTCTTTCTTTATTTCTAATTCTTTCAGAGATGCCTGCTCAGGGAGCACTGCTGTTTTAATTACTTCAAGCATTACTGCACCATCAACTTGACTGTGTTCAAAAGTGAAACCTATAAGACCTTGTTGTCGCACTGATTTTTGAGCATGGAAAATTTGTATGCTTTTTAGATGCCAGCAGCTTCCACATAATCCTGTCTGCATGCGATGCAATTGCTTTTCTAACTCTGTATAGTCATCATCAAGAGTTATAGTAAGTAGTGATTGATTTAATTTGTCTATATTTACTTTGTTCTGATCATTTGAAACTAGTTTGTTATATAGTTTATTTGAACGCTCTCTATCAACTAATGCGATGCCTGAAATATCAACATCAGATTCGTCTCTGTGTTTTTCATGTATCTCTTGAAACAATTGTTGAAGTAACTTGGGTGGGCAATAGCAGTTTTCGTGCACTACTTCTATATGATAAAAATACCCTTTTCTTATTACAGTAATATATTGTGAACTGTTTCCTTTAAGCGGTGTTACTATTTGATCTAGATTGACATTAGGAGTTCGAGTGTAGAAGATGCGATCAGTTGGAAATTGATAATATTTATGTGATTCGGTGAATCCTGTGTTATATAGCCAAACCAAGTTCATAGCTATTTCTGCTAGGCGATAATAACTGTTAGCTTGCTCTGTTAGAGCCAGTGTATAGTTTATGTCGGGTAGTGCAGATCGATCGGCTAAATAGGATGTTGCATGTGAATCTGTAAGCCAGCTGGTATGAGGGCGCTCTTGGGTTTCTTTAATTGTTGTTTGAAGATATGGTGGAATGCCAGTTGTAGATAGGTCATTGGTACAAGAATGTAGTATTTCTATTAATTCTGTTTGTTCTACATCACCTAAGTTTTCATGAAAGTATTTGAATGCTTTGTTATTTAAATTTAGGAGTTCGCTTAGTTCTTTTATTTCATACTCTTCTGGAAGAGTAGCTTTTAAATTGTTGGAAATGAAATAGGCGATAAATAATAAAGTGTGTATAAAGGAAGATGGTTTTTTTGTTTCTGATAATGTCATTTTTTTCACTGCATATTGTTGTATTTGAGTGCGTCTAATTAATATAGATTGTATTGCTGGATTTACATGTTTTTTTCTTTTAAGTGTTTTTTATTTGTGCCTCTTTTATCTGAGTCTACACTTACAAACTATTGAATCTGCAGTGAGTGATTTGAATGTGTAAATTCAGTAACAATTAATTATGCATAGAATAAACCAGCTAAAAGGCAGAATCGATACCTTTGAGCACGTCGTCGTACTGATGCTTGAAAACCGGTCTTTTGATAGCCTGTTGGGGTTTCTTTATAGCGATGATGTCCCTTTAGGACAATCGTTTGAGGGGCTGTATTCAGGGCGTTATAACTGTCCCGATCCTTCCTGCCTGAGTTTGCTGCAAAAGGTCAGCAGGGGCTATCAGTAGCACCCTCTCGTGCCTGCGATTTTCACCAGCCTTTCCCAGATCCAGGGGAAGAGTATGAGCATGTTAATACCCAACTGTTTAATCAGTTAGATAGTCACAATAGATGCCTTGATGCTTTCCAGATGCAGCCTCCCTATAACTTGCCAGCATCATTGCCTGTTATTGCGCCGATGAATGGTTTTGTCAGTGACTATATTAATGTACTTCAGTCCACCTACCATAAAGCCCCTGACAGCAGCCATTACAGCAAAATTATGCAGTGCTTCCAGCCAGATCAGGTAAATGTTCTGGTAACCCTTGCAAAAGAGTTTGCTGTTTTCGATCACTGGTTTAGTTCGGTACCCAGTCAGACCTGGTGTAATCGTGCTTTCTGGCACGCAGGGACTTCGGGAGGGAAGGTCATCAACCCATTGGAGGAGCACGGTAATGGTATAGAAGGCACTGTGCATGACGTATTTGATATGGCTTCATGGGGCAAGGCCATGTGGTCTGAGCCGACATTACTAGATCGTATGTCGGAAAATGGCATTTCATGGGGCATTTATGCACCTAAAAACTATCAAAGTCTGACCAATCTTATTCATGGTGTATTTAAGCACTCGCCAGATGCCCTGCATCATTTTGATCATTTTTATCAACAGCTAGAACAGAAAGAGCTTCCACAATACTGCTTTTTAGAGCCGGAGTTTCTTCATCAGCATAATGATCAGCATCCGTCGTATGCCAAACACCCAAATCGCTATGGCGCTGTTTTTTTGGGAGAGTTGCTGATATTAGACGTATATAACGCTATCAAAAGCAGCCGCCATTACCGTGACCGAACGTTGCTTATTATTACCCATGATGAGCATGGGGGCTGCTTTGACCATGTAAGCCCCCCCGCAGCAACACCCCCCAAAGCTGGAGCTGTTGGACAGAGAGGCTTTAAATTTGATCGATTGGGGGTTCGGGTGCCGATGGTAATGGCCTCGTCTTATATTCAGCCTGGTACAGTGATCAATTCTGTTTTTGATCATACCGCATTGATTAAAACACTCTGTAAAAAGTGGGGGATGGCTGGGCTGACTGACCGGGATAAAAATGCACCATCCTTTGAACAGGTGTTTATTGATAAAAAAAGAGCCAGTTGGCCAGATATTGTTATTGATCCCTTGTTACTTAATAGTGGTGAACCAGAACCTGACCGAACCCATGACCCATTAAACGGTCTGCAGAAATCTATTATGACAGGCCTGAAGTATCTTGTTGGAGCAGGGCATTTAAAGGCACCGTCAATTATTGACCCGGATGCCCCTATCAAAGTAGTTGGGGAGGCTATGCGCTATTTAGATAAGGTTGAGGGTTTCTCAAGAAAGTATTAATTATTTCTATTCGCTCCGTCACCTTTTTGTTACAGAGTCTGAGATTTTCTGGAGTCCTGTTCTATGTACTATTGACTCAAGTTTGTTGCGGGGAAGAGATACTTTTTTTGTTCTTAAAAAAAGAAGCTTCCCTGATAGTTTTATGCTGATTTTTCGGGGATATCAGTATTATGAAAAGCAAAATAGTGACTTCATGCTTTCTTCTGTTCACTCTTTTAATAGGAGGATGTGCCGGTACTGCTAAAAATATCCAGGACAGTGCAGACCGCTCTTCACTGAAGGGGACTGTCAATGAGTCTTACGAAGAGGTGGCCACTAAAAAAATGTGGTCATTGGAAGGCATGGTGAAAGATCAGCGTGTCTATGGTCGCAAAATTGGTGAAGAAAAATTAAGCAATGGCATGGTGGTCTACAAACATGTAAATAAAACCCAACAAACCAGTGGACCACAGTTTTTGGGGGTGATTACTGCTGGAGATGCTGTGTCAATATACCGGCTGTTTTACTTTGTGGTGGATGACCAGGGTAATGTCGCTGACTGGGGGCATGGCAGCTATCAGTCAACCCAATCCTGTTTTGCCCTGACAATGACAGAAAGTTTTGATAGCGATGCGACTCTGAGTGCCGAGCTTTATAAAAAGTGTGGAGAGGAAAAACTATCCGGTGCCTTTATGGAAATGGATGAGAGAGTGACTATGTCCAATGGGCAACCTTATTTGAAGTGGCATCCTGGAGCATAAAAAGAGCTTTGTTAAATAAAGCTGTTTTCTCAATAAACTGAGAAAACAGCTTTTACCTTTTATAGCTTGTTAGTTTCTCCCAGTGCTATATCCAGCGCGTCGAATACTTTCCTGCGGGGGTAGCCATCTGCAACCATTTTTTGGGCGTATTGGTAGTCCCTGATCGCTTTGCGGGTGGCAGGCCCAAGAATGCCATCTGGGGTGCCGCTGTCATAGCCAAGTTCGTTAAGCTTGGATTGAAGCGCCTTGATCTGGGTAATATTAAGGCGTGGTGCATTAGCAGGTGGTGGTTGATGAAGTTCTCCAGAACCATTGATACGGTCTGCAAGATGGCCAACGGCCAAGGCATAGTAAACCGAACGGTTCCATCCCATGATGACATTGAAATTGTCGTATACCAGAAAAGCTGGCCCCTGATAACCTGCAGGTATAATTAAAGCTGCTTCGGTTTCACCCTCAGGTAAGGCACCACCAAAGGCTGTTGTAATACCTGTCTTGCGCCATTCGCTCAGGGATTTTTTGTTGTTCAGGCCTGCACTCAGGTAGTCAAAATCTTTGGGTAGCCGAACTTCTCGTCCCCACTTCCAGTTTTTTTGCCAGCCAAGCCCATTCAAAAAGTTAGCCGCTGAGGTCATGGCATCGGGGATACTATTCCATAGATTCACCTGGTCATTGTTTTCACCGTCAACACCATACTTCAGGTAAGCAGAAGGCATAAACTGAGTTTGCCCCATGGCACCAGCCCAGGAGCCTAGCATCTGTTCACGGTTAATATCGTGAGCTTCCATTAGCTTAAGGGCAGACATCACCTCTTTACTAAAGTAGTTGCTGCGGCGTTCATCACAGGCCAGGGTGACCAGTGTATCGATAACCGGAAATTTACCAAGATAGCTACCATAGTTGGTTTCAAGCCCCCAGAATGCAACAAGATAATGTTGTGGGACACCATACTCTTTCGTGAGCTTATCCAATAGTGGTTTGTGTTTTGCCAGCAGTTTTCGCCCTTGTTCTACCCGAAAGTCTGTCACTCGTTTGTTCAGGTAGTTGGCAAAGATTTCGTTAAATTCCGGTTGCCGGCGATCAAGCTCAATGGTTCTTGGAATGAATTCTGCGGGTTCCAGCGCTTCATTAATAATATCTTTGGAGATGCCTTCACTCAGGGCTCGTGCCTGAAGTCGGTCTACACACTGCTGGAAGCCTGTAGCCTGTCCTGCGGTGGCATACAGTACGGAGGAGGCTGATAGTAATAATGAGGTTATGTATTTCCCTGTTTTTTTCAACACGGCTTCTCCCCTCTGTTTAGGGTAGTGGTTGTTGTTTGGCGATTTCTGTTAGTTAACAATGCAATAATTTACGGTCCTTTGGCTTAGGGACATGGTATCAATCCCTAAGGATAATAACGATCATTGCTTGCTAGTGTTTCTATTTATTGATTTGGCTCAACTATTGGCTGATAAATGGACGGGTTGCGGAAAACCGATATAGTCGAAAGGGGATACCATGATAATAATAAGCCCGCACCTTTCGGAAGCAGATGGGGTCTGGTGGCTCCCTCGGTCTTCAAAACCGATGTAAGCTGAGAAAGCTTTGGCAGGTTCGATTCCTGCCTCTTCCGCCAAATACTCTTTTTTTATTCCCTTCCTTTTGTTTATCTTTACGCGATTTTTACTTTTCTTCTCGTTAAGTTGTTTCTGCTGATTCTGTTTTTTTTACAGTGGTTGAGAGCTGAAATTCAGCCCTCATAGTCGTCGTTTAAACGCTTGCTATCGGTTTACTGGTCACTTGACTGCTATTCTCAATATCCTGATTGACCATGGCAGTAACACAGGCATCTGACCAGACATTAATGGCGCTTTCCAGCATATCAATCAGGGCATAGAGCGGCAGAATAATAACCAGCAGTTGCAGTGGTACACCCATTGCTGACAGAAAAGCACTGGATAGCATGTAGCAGCCCATGGGTACTCCCGCATTGCCAATAGCTGCTACTGTGGCAATCAGTATCCATGAAATTAACTCCAGTGGTGAAAATGCAACCCCGTTACTTTGGGATACAAAAAGCACTGTAATAAGAATAAATGCTGCACAGGCATTCATATTAATGGTGATGCACAGTGGCTGACTGAAACGAGCAACACGGCTGCTAACACCTAATCGCTTTTCTGCGCATTCGATGGATGAAGGCAGGGCGGCACTGGATGATTTGGCAAAGAATGCCACTGATACAGCAGGCCACATCGCCTTAATGGCTGTCCATGGAGAAATACCTTTTACCTTGAGAAATGAAGGCAATACCAGAAAAGCCTGGATCAGGTTGGCCAGCAGTACACACAATAGGTAGAGTCCAAGCCCTTTTAAAATGCTCTGGTTTTTCAAGTCGTTGGCAAACAGTGTTGCAAAAGCCCAAACAGCCAGTGGCATTAGCTTTAATATTATTCCCGTCATTTTCATGACAGCTGCAAACAGGCTCTCAAACAAACTATGCAGTGTTGTTTTGTGCTTTTTTTCCAGTGTCAGGATGGCAGCGCTGAGTAGCAGGGCAATAAACAGTACACCAATAGCGTTATTGGTATAAAACGGTTCAATAATATTGGCAGGTATAACCCCCATAAGGTAGTTCCAATACCCGGCATTTTGTTCTGGTTGCAGCTGCGTGTTTGCCACAAGTGCATTTGCGGTGCTGGCAGGATCAATAGCTATATAAAGTAATAACGCTATTCCTGCAGCTGCCAGAGTGGTTAGTAGAGTGTACTTTATGACCTGTCCACCAAGAATACGTACATCGGACAGGCCGTCCATTCCTGACAGTGTCGTTACCAGTGAAAAGAAGATAATGGGTAGACTGACCAGTTTTAACAGCCGGATAAACAGTTCAGCAATCACTTCACTGGCCTGGGTTAACCAGGGGATATCAAGCCAGGCGCATAAGAGTCCCACTACCGCGGCTATAAGCAAAACTCCAGGAGAGCCAGAGAATAATTTTTTATAAAAAGCATGCATATCGAATAATCCTGCCCATTAGGGCTACAGCCAATGGATTAGCTATGGATAAATTAAAAAAGGATTTGTTTTGACGGCTAGCTGCAGCTAGTTGCTCACGCAAAGTGCCTTAAGCGAAAACCTGACGATATGTTTCGTCTGCTTTGCAGTGAGGCTTGCAGCACTTGAGAAAGATCAACAACAAGATGTGCGTACTTGATTTGTACGACGGGAGGGGAGCATTTTTATTGAGCGAGGCTTGCTGCCTGCAATTTGTCTATTCATAAATCTTGCCAGTTGGCTAAAGGCGAAGTTGAGCCAGTTATTCTTTATGAGCCAGCATCATTTATCAATAGTTTAAAATAGATGTTTTTTGCATATTTAATAACTAAAAATTATTAAAAATGCATTCCACTTTTTGAAACTCTCGCTCCAGTGAGGTTTTACCCATAAAGTCGAAAATGACTGCTTCTTAACTAGCAGGTTTGCTTTTTTGATCCATCTCAATATTTGTGTATTTATCACTCAGGTTGCGGTAAACCGATATAGGCATGGGGGGATGCCATAGTGATAATCAGTCTCGTTCTTCGGAAGCAGATGGGGTCTGGTGGCTCCCTCGGTCTTCAAAACCGATGTAAGCTGAGAAAGCTTTGGCAGGTTCGATTCCTGCCTCTTCCGCCAATTTTTTTCCAATTCCTTACGCCTGTTCGCGGGGTTAACTGCCATGAGTGCAAACCCGAAGGGAATCGTCCGCCTGCCGCAAGTTGAGCAACTGCTTCAGGAACCTGTCCTCGCCCCCTATATCCGTCAACTGAGCCGACCACTGGTTACCGATGTGATCCGTGAAGCCCTGGCCACTATTCGACGTAGTGAGACATTCCGTGCAAGTAATCTGCCTCCGGAAGAGCAGAAGGCCGAAATCCATCGTACCATTTATCAAACTATTCAAAAACGCTGCCAATCACTCATTCAGCAGCGCCATAGTAAAGTCATTAATGCCACCGGTACTGTTGTCCATACGAATCTAGGACGCTCTCCTATTGATCCTGCTATCTGGGAAGCGGTCAGTGATGTCAATACCGGCCAGTGCAACCTTGAGATCAAACTGAGTGATGGCAAGCGTGGCCAGCGAAAAGGGCTGGTTGATCGCCTGTTGAGCCGCCTGACCGGTGCTGAAGATGCCATGGTGGTGAATAACAACGCCTCTTCTATTTATCTGATGCTGAATGAGTTGGCAAAAGGTAAAGAGGTGATTGTTTCTCGTGGTGAGCAGATCCAGATTGGTGGTGGCTTTCGTATTCCAGATATTCTGGCGCTTTCCGGTGCTAAGCTGGTTGAAGTCGGCACTACCAATATAACGACAGCTGATGACTATATTAATGCAGTGACAGAAAATACCGCTATGGTGTTAATGGTTCACTGCTCCAACTTTGCTATTCGTGGTTTTACCCAGTCACCGGATATCCGTGAAGTTGCCAGAAAATTACCAGAGCATGTGGTATTGGCTGTAGACCAGGGATCGGGCCTGACTACCGAACGTTTCGCTGCAGAAGAAACGCCCGTTTCTTCCTATATTAAATCAGGTGCTGATCTGGTTTGTTTCTCCGGTGATAAAATTCTTGGTGGTCCTCAGGCCGGTATTGTCTGTGGTAACAGACAGCTGGTGAAGAAACTTGAAAAAAATCCCCTGATGCGGGCATTCAGGCCCAGCAGAATTGTCTACTCCCTGCTGGAAGAACTGCTGGTCAGAAAGCTTAACAAGGAATCTGAAGGGCAGGGTATTGCTGAACAGTCAACAACCAACCCGAATGCTATTCGGTCACGGGCTGAAAAACTGGCTTCAGTATTGGGCCATTATGTCCGTCTGGTTGATGCTGAGATGGTAGTTGGTGGTGGGACGTTACCTGATGAATTTTTTCCATCATGGGCACTGGAAATAGTAAGTGATAAACCTGCTGAAAAAGTGCTGACAGATATTCGGGAAATGCCTCTACCAATAATAGGGGTTATTCGTAATAACATCGTCCAGCTCAATATGGCTGCAATTCTTCCCCATGATATGAATCGCCTGGAGCTTCAGCTGAAGGACTATTTTTCGCGGGAGCCTGAATCATGAATGAACTGGCTACAGAAACGATGAGGGCGGTGATTGGCACCGCAGGTCATGTTGACCATGGTAAAACGGCATTAATTAAAGCACTGACCGGTATTACCACTGCACGGGCTCATGAACAGGCCTGTGGTATGACCCTGGATCTTGGCTTTGCCCATTTTGATGATGACGATGGCAATACCATTGGCGTCATTGATGTTCCAGGTCATGAGCGTTTTATTCGCAACATGGTGGCTGGGGTCTGGAGTCTGGATCTGGTGCTTTTGGTCGTAGCGGCAGATGAAGGCTGGATGCCTATGTCTACTGACCATCTGAATGTTGCCCATGCGATGGGAATCCGCAATATTATTCTCTGCATTAATAAAAGTGATGCAGTCGATGCTGATACTCTGGCGCTGGTGGAAGAAGAGGCGCTGGAAAACTGCATGGAAATTACTGGTGAAATTCCGGAATCCATCTGTGTGTCAGCACTGACTGGTGAAAATATTGCAGCCTTGCGCAAGATGATTAGCCGTCAGCTGCAAGCTGCCGAGCGAAAGCCTCTTACCCACGGCAGTCATCTCTATATTGACCGGGTCTTTACAGTCAACGGCATTGGTACTGTGGTTACCGGCAGTCTGGCGGATGGCAGTTTGAAAATTGGGGACAAGCTGAAACTTTACCCTGCTGGTAAAGATGTCCAGGTTCGGACACTGCAGTCATACCATAAAAACCTTAATGAAGGGTTTCCTGTTTCTCGGGTTGCAGTAGGTCTAAAGGGCGTCAGCCGAAAAGAGCTGGAGCGGGGACACTGCATAACCACCAGAAATGCAGCCTGTTCAGTAACTGATCAACTGTTTGTTCGTCTGGATATAGCGCCTGAAGCCATTCATGAAAACAGAAAGAATCGTGAAGTAGAAGTAGCCATTGGCACCTGGCATGGCCTTGCCCAACTGGTACATATTCGTGGTACCCGCCTGGCTCGCTTAAAGCTCTCTTCTCTGGCCCCTTGCTTCTGGAGCCAGCCTCTTGCCATGATCCGCCATGGTGGCAGTGACCTGATACACAGTGGTCAGGTGGTATGGTCTGGTGATATCGCCATGCATATGAGAAAACGCTTGCATGCATTACTCGATGGACTTCCGGAAGAGCTTGAGCCAATCGATAAGATGAAGCTTAGTCTTGATCTATATGGTTATGCACCTGCCCATGGTTTTAATCAAGAGGAATGGGGTAGCGATTATCTGTTAATGGATGGCTGGCTGTTAAGTAAGACCTTCCATGAATCTATCCTTGATCGCATTCTTGACCTTTTGGAAAAAGAAGGTGAAGGAACTGCGATGACGCTGGTCGAAATGAGTACCCGGCTGAGTGTAGAGGCAGAAGTGCTGGAGCAGTTGTTACAGGCACTCAAATCTGAAGGCAAGGTGCGGATCAGCAAGGATGCCTGGATGGCTGGTGGCGGTGCCTCGGAAGATGACCTGGGGGCTGATGCTCGCGCATTGCTGGATTTGATTCGTGAAGCAGACCGTGCCGGGTTGGAAGCAGGTAAAGCCAAGATTCCTGGTGCTCAAAAATCGCTCCGAAATCTAGTTCGGCTAGGATTTGTCACCGCTTTTGAAGGCAAGATCTATTATACGACAGAGTTGTATCAGACGCTTATTGGTGAAGTGTTAGAAGGCTGTAAAGTTAGTGATCGCTTCGGTATTCCTGAAGTGAAAGAGCGTACTGGATTGAGCCGGAAATACATGATCCCTCTGCTTAACCGTATGGAGCTGGATGGCTGGGTTCGCCGGGATGACAATGAACGGATTGTCTTGAAAACACCGGATGATGCAGAAGCTATAGCCGCGTAAAGGTTATTTTTTGTACAATGGCTGGCGGGGTTTTTAGAGTATTCGACAAAACCTGACCATGAAAGCGTATTTAACCCCACCGCTTTTCAAGGTGCTACGTTTTTGCTTGCCCTGTCTTCCCCAGTCACCTGCTACTTGCAGACTACTGGGGATTCGCTCGGTTGACACTTGGTAGCATCTTAAAATCCAGTGGGTATAACCTAGTGCTTTCACTTACGGCTGATTTTTCCAGTAATAAATGTAATGAAGAATAATGTAGTTATTATCAGCAACAACCCTCGCGTTGCTGACAAATTAAAGGCCTTTGAACACACTACTTGCGATAGTTATGAGCAGGTATTAGTTCAGGTACGTAATAAGGTGCATGCAGGGGCCCGTCTATTGACTCACCCGCTTGCCGGTAGCGTTAAACCGGGTGAAAGTCCTTATCGTTCTGTCGCTATAAGGGATGAAAGTGGCGAGTTGGACATGAGGTCACTGGAAGTGATCGAATCTGCTATAGACCGTTTTCATACCATGACTGCGAGCAAAGCAGAAAGACAGTACCCTGCTGAAACCCTGGCAGACTTCCAGTTGATTGACTATAACCTGCTGTTAACGGGGCTGGAATCTATTTTGAGCCAGTACCCAGGAGCACTGCGTCATGAAGGATAAGCCTGTTATTGAAGAAAGACCTGACGAGACTACTGAACAGGTCAGGTTGACCCGTTATTCCCATGGCGGTGGCTGAGGATGCAAAATTTCACCCAGGGTCCTGGGTACGATTCTTGAAGGGTTATCCGATAATCAGGATCACCCTGCGTTGCTGGTAGGCAATGATACGGCTGATGATGCCGCTGTTTATGATATGGGTAATGGTGAATCAGTGATCAGTACTACTGATTTCTTTATGCCTATTGTCGACAATCCGTACGACTTTGGTCGTATTGCTGCGGCTAATGCCATTAGTGACGTTTATGCCATGGGTGGTACACCCATGATGGCACTGGCTGTATTGGCTTGGCCTGTCAATGTGATTGCTCCTGAGGTAGCGCGTGAGGTGTTGAGAGGCGGGCGTGATGCTTGCCGTGATGCAGGCATGCCTTTGGCTGGTGGTCACAGTATTGATGCACCGGAACCTATTTTTGGTTTATCAGTTAATGGACGTGTAGATAATTCAAGCATCAGGCGAAACAGTGATGCCTGTGCTGGCGACAGACTTTATCTGACCAAGCCATTAGGTATTGGTATTTTAAGTACAGCCATAAAGAAAGGCCATTGCACACCTGAGCATCAAAAGCTGGTTACGGAAACCATGTGCCAACTGAATCAGTCGGGTGCTGCTTTTGCAAAACTGGATGGTGTAACCGCGATGACTGATGTAACCGGTTTCGGTTTATTGGGTCACCTGCTGGAAGTCTGTGAAGGCAGTGGCCTGTCTGCCGTGATTGACCGCCAAAAAGTCCCTCTGCTGGATGGCGTAAACCACTATCTTGAGCTGGGTTGTGCCCCTGGTGGTAGCCAGCGAAACTATGAAAGTTACGGTCAGCGTATAGCACCTATGACAGAGAGGGATATCAAAGTACTCTTTGATCCTCAAACCAGTGGTGGGCTATTGGTTTGTGTCAAACCTGAGGCTGAAGAGGCTTTTCTGGCTACTGCTGCTGAGCAAGGCATGGCATTGGAAGCATTTGGAGAGTTGAAAGCTCCAGAGTCTGAGTATCGGATTAGTTTTAGCTAGTTATCACGAAAATTGGTTTTTAATTTTTAACCACGAAGAGCACAGAGTACACTAAGCGTTTAAAAAAAAGCCTTTGTGTTCTTGGTGTGCTTCGTGGTTAAAATAAAAGCCTGCCCTGTTGCGGCATGCTTTTCAGTTGGGGAATATTTTCTCGACTTTCTTATTGGCACTATTTCTTGTCTATGAGTAGACAGCCTTTAATAACCGTTTTCAAAAAACATTCACAAGCAAACACTTCATAACCACAATAATACCGCCTATTTGTATTTCATTGATTGTTTCAAAGGGTAAAGGAGGAATCAGGACACTCCAGACGACCAGACTTATCAGATTGACCTGATAATATTGTCCAATATGCCGGTTAATAATATTGCTCAGTGCACAGCATGCAGCGGCGGCAAGCGTTAACGTAAAACTCGCATTTCTTGAGGTTGCCAGCGTTCATTGAGTAATAGTGGGGAGAGCATCTTGCTCATGTTTCTCTGTCTGTATTGGTTGACTCTGGCGGAGAGTGTCACTTGCTTTTTCTGATTTTTTGTCTAACTTTCAGGAGTCAGGAGTCAGGAGTCAGGAGTCAGGAGTCAGGAGTCAGGAGTCAGGAGTCAGGAGTCAGGAGTCAGGAGTCAGGAGTCAGAATGCAGTATTATATTAGATATTTTATTTTTGCGTATCTTATTTTTTCATTTAACGCTTTTGCAGTATTTCAAGAATATATTTTAGGAAATGATGAAGAAACTGTTTTTTTGGTAACAAAAGAAAAAGATTCAGAAAAAGAAGTTTCAAGAAAAGAAACTTTAAAACTTTCAGCTCATGGTTTGGAAGCTGGTAAATATGGTTTCTCATTCCAGTCAGTGAAAGAAGCTTTTGTCGTTCATAATCGGGAGTCATCTACAGGTTTTATTTTTATTGAAAAACCTGATGGAGGATTTAGAAAAATAGAAATGGATCTCGCTGCTGGAGCTGCAACAGGTGAAACAACAGGAGTTGTTATTGACATCCAATCATGGGGAGAAATTATTTTAGTTTATGAATCTCACTCATCTAATGAGGCTCATGTGTTCACTAAAAAAACTGATGGAAGTTACGAATACATAGTAGTGGCTAAAGATGAGGAGGTATCAGTGCTAGCGATCAGACCAGAACCAGAACCACAAGGAGAAATAATAGTAGGAGGCGGAGCTTTTTCAGTTTGGGGGTTTAATTCATCACAGGTTCATTATTTCATTAAAAATGTTGGTGGAGGTTACCAACACATAGAAGTCAAGAAAGATTGTGATCAAGATATGCCCAAAATGGATTCAACGAAAGGAGCTTTTATAGTTTATGGATTACCTGACGTTCATTTTTTTATTCAAAATACTGATTTTGATAGGAGTTGGTGTCATCAAAAGATAGAAAATGGTCAAGAGCTTAATCTTGAAGGAGCAGGGGAGGTTTCAATCGAGCCAGCGGAAGGTGGTACTTTTAATATTTCCAAGGGTTCGACTAAGTATCAGTTAAAAAATGGTTGTGTACAAGCTATTGCAATGTAATCAATTTATTTCGTTCTGGGATAAAGGACGCTTATGTTCTAATGAGTTTTCTTGATTTGATGATGATTTAGTCGATTTTTTTTAGGAAAATCAAACAGTGATCTATCGCTTTCGAGGTGTTTGTCCAAAATTTGGTTAATCCTTTTTGTGGTATCTCTCCTTTTTCCAACATTTTTAGAACGATACCCCCGATTGATATTTTTCATCGTGAGTCGTTCTTTCATTTCTGAGCTTGTTCCTTCGCACTTAGCGCTTGAATCTTTTCAAAGTGACAAATAAGATGATTTTTCGCGATAAAAAAGCAGGTAATCTCTCACCTGCCAGTTCTTTTAGTTTTGGTATTAAGTAGTCACGCAACTGCTAACAGATAAAAATAACTGTACGTCCGTATTTATAAAAAACATCTCCATTCCAATTTGGTTATACTCATTGCCAAACACCATTAATCTCGCTGTTGTCACGATGAAAACTGTTGATCCAGTAACCGATGTCGCAGTCATAAAAACATTGAGAGAAGCTCTCCGGCACGGGCCATATCCTTACCTAAGGGAAAGGGCTCATGCTGTTTTACTCAGTATACGTGGTTATTCTATGAGCGAGATTGCTGCAATATTTGAAGTTCGATATCAGACAGTATCTGACTGGATTGATGCCTGGGATGATTATGGCCTTCGCGGTCTGTACAAAAAACATGAGGGTGGTAAACCACCTATCTATACTGACCAGGAAGCACAACGCATTAGAGAGATTGTCTCCGAGGAACCTCGCAGGCTGGCTTATGTTCAAACAAAGATTGCAGAGGAAACCGGGAAGACTGCCTCAAAACAAACTTTGTCGAGACTTTTAAAAAAAGCTGGGACTTGTTTATAAGCGGTTTCGTAAGGCTTGCAGTCATAAGCGCAACGAGGAGCAGTTCAGGTGTTGCCAGTCTGCCTTGAAAGAGGCTCAAAATGCTGAGGATAAAGGGCTTGTCAATCTGTTTTACTTTGATGAATCTGGTTTTAGCCAAGAGCCTTGTGTCCCCTATGGTTGGCAAGAAAAAGGCTCACAGCTAGAAATACCCTCTGTAAAAAGCAAGCGTATCAATGTGCTGGGGTTTATGAATCGTGCCAATGACCTTTTCTACTACCCAGTAACAGGTTGTGTTAACAGCGAAACGGTTATCAGTGTCTTTGATGATTTTGCCACCAGGATGGAAGATCCCAAGTACAGTTCTAATGATCGCTATACTATCGTCATGGTGGATAATGCCAGCATTCATACCAGCAAACTTTTCAGAGAAAGAGTAATAGACTGGGCGATTGAGAAAAAGCTCTTAGTCTGTTTTTTACCGACCTATTCACCAGAACTCAATCTGATAGAAATATTGTGGAGGAAAGTGAAATATGAATGGCTGAACTTACTGACAATAATGAACTTCAAGGAATTTGAGCAAGAGGTCAAACGTGTATTTGATCTATTTGGTCAAGAATATCTGATTTCGTTTGAGTGACTACTTAGTTGAATAGATGTTTTGCATGGAAATGCAAATGATCCTCTATAAAGCTGGCAATAAAATAATAGCTATGGTCATAGCCTTCATGAATATTGAACTTAAGAGGATAGCCACTCTCTTTTGCAGCTGATTGCAATGTATTCGGTTTGAGTTGCTCTGTCAGAAAATTATCAGCTGTACCCTGATCAACCAGAGCAGGCACAAATTCAGTCGCCTGGCTTATCAGAGTGCTTGCATCATATCTTGCCCACTCTGTTTTATCGCTGCCTAAGTAAGCAGTAAATGCTTTCTTACCCCATGGACAATTCACCGGGTTGCTGATTGGGCTAAATGCAGAGACTGAGCTGTACTGTTCAGGATTACGCAGAGCAATGACCAGAGCACCATGCCCACCCATTGAGTGGCCAGCTATGGCTCGTTTCTGATTTACGGGAAACATGGATTCAATCAGTTCCGGGAGCTCATGTACAACATAGTCATACATTTGATAGTGGCGGTTCCATGGGGCTTGAGTGGCATTAACGTAAAAGCTGGCTCCCTGGCCCAGGTCATAGTTTTTATCATCAGCAGCGCTTTCACCTCTGGGGCTGGTGTCAGGCGCTACAATAGCGATACCCAACTCAGCTGCAATACGTTGAGCCCCTGCTTTTTGCATAAAGTTTTCGTCAGTGCAGGTCAGACCGGATAACCAGTAAATGACCGGTACTTTATCGCCATTAGAGGCTTGCGGTGGCAAGAAAATAGCGAATTGCATGGTGCAGTTCAGGGTTTCTGAACTATGGCGATATTGCTTATGCCAGCCATTAAAGCTTTTATTGGCACTAATATTTTCGATAGTCATCGGAATAATAAATATTTACTGTATATTGGAATCCAGTCTATGACCGGATTCCTAAATAAGTGATTATTTGTCAAAGTGAATAACAGAACGGATACTTTTACCTTCATGCATCAGGTCAAATGCTTTATTGACATCCTCAAGACCCATTGTATGAGTGATAAAATCATCCAGTTTGAATTCACCTTTCATATAGCGTTCAACATATTCAGGCAATTCAGAACGGCCTTTTACACCACCGAAAGCGGAACCACGCCATACACGACCAGTCACCAGCTGGAAAGGACGGGTTGAAATTTCCTGACCTGCACCGGCGACACCAATAACGACAGATTCTCCCCAGCCCTTGTGACAACATTCCAGAGCGGAACGCATGATATTAACATTGCCAATACACTCGAATGAGTAGTCCACGCCACCATCAGTTAGTTCAACGATGACATCCTGAATGGGTTTGTCATAGTCTTTGGGGTTAATGCAATCAGTGGCTCCTAGCTTTCGAGCCAGTTCAAATTTATTTTCGTTGATATCGATAGCAATAATCCGGCTGGCCTTGGCCATAGTTGAACCGATAATTGCAGACAGGCCAATACCACCTAAGCCAAAGATAGCAACAGTTGCACCTTCTTCTACTTTGGCGGTGTTCATAATGGCGCCCATGCCGGTTGTTACACCACAACCCAATAGACAGACTTCTTCCAAAGGGGCTTCTGGATTGACTTTTGCCAGGGATATTTCCGGTAATACGGTGTATTCAGAGAAGGTAGAGCAGCCCATATAGTGATAAATAGGCTTGCCATCCTTATAAAAGCGGGTAGTACCATCTGGCATCAGGCCCTTGCCCTGAGTTTCACGAATTTTCTGGCACAGATTGGTTTTTCCGGACTTACAGAATTTGCATTCACCGCATTCCGGTGTATAAAGCGGAATAACATGGTCGCCTACTTTGACGCTGGTAACGCCCTCACCAATCGACTCAACAATGCCTCCCCCTTCATGACCAAGAATACAGGGGAAAATGCCTTCAGGATCATCACCGGATAGGGTAAATGCGTCAGTATGGCACACACCTGTGGCAATAATTCTGATACGCACTTCACCTTCTTCAGGAGGCATTACATCCACCTCTTCCATGGAAAGAGGTTGGCCTGCTTCCCAGGCTACAGCGGCTTTAGACTTAATAATCTGTGCAGTCATCGGGCTATCCTTTTTTAATCTGAGTAGGCAGAAGTTGTAACAACCTCTACCAATATGGTTAGGATTATATTGACTTTAAATTTGTTGATAATCCTGCGATTCTGCAAATGACTTTTACTGCTGGGTAATAATGTGGTTTTGTGGATCATCATTAAACTTGGCAGATTCGTGCAAGTGTAAACAATTTTTTAGTGATCGTAATAATGTTTAGCTGGGAAGGTATTTGTGAGTTTGTTGCGGTGGCAGAATCTGAGAGTTTTACGGCTGCTGCCAAGCAATTGGGTATATCAACAGCACAAGTAAGTCGACAGGTCAGTGCCCTGGAAGCTAGGTTAGCTACACGACTGTTTTATCGTACAACCCGAAAAGTATCTATGACAGAAATTGGGCATCTTTATTACCAACATTGTCGACAGGTTCTTGATGGACTGGAAGAAGCTGACCGGGCAGTAACTAATCTTCAGAGTACACCAAGGGGACTATTAAAGGTAACGGCTCCGGTAACCTATGGCGAGAGGACGATAGCTCCCTTGGTTAATGATTTTATTTTGCAATACCCTGAACTGGAGGTGCAGTTAAAACTGTCCAATCAAAAGCTGGATTTGGTAGACGAAGGTTTTGACTTGGCTATTCGTCTTGGAAAACTCGAAGATTCTTCCATGATGGCGAAGAAGCTTGGGTTCCGCAAACAATATGTATGTGCTTCTTTAGCATATATTGCCCAATTTGGGCAGCCACACTCTTTATCCGAACTGGAAAAACACAATTG
The DNA here is from genome assembly GCA_965224475.1 of Endozoicomonadaceae bacterium. GTDB lineage: Bacteria > Pseudomonadota > Gammaproteobacteria > Pseudomonadales > Endozoicomonadaceae > Endonucleibacter. The sequence continues at coordinate 728,183 of CBDCZK010000021.1, forward strand.
TTTACAAGGTACACTGGATTACTGGCGTTTTCAGGAGAGAGGCAAGCCTGTCTCTATTCGGGTAAAGGGCACTCTACGCTGTAATAGTGGTGAAGCACTTACCGATGCCGTGTTGAAAGGCCTCGGGATAGCCCAGCTGCCAGACTATTATGTCCAGCAATATATTGATGAAGGCAAACTGGTGTCCTTACTGGATCATAGCCGAGAGCCAGATGACGGAATCTGGGCACTTTATCCCCATAACAGGCATTTGTCTCCTAAAGTACGTATGCTGGTAGATTTCCTTGGTGAAGAGTTATCAAAGAGCCTCTAGAGACTATTGAATTTCTAGGGGGCGTTCTCAATTAGCCATGAGACCAGTTCCTCACGCAAGCATTCAAGTAAGGCGTACGATGGAGGGCAGGGTGACTCCCTGTTCAAATCGTACAACGCGGCATAAATGCTTGCGTGAGGAACCCGGAAGGGCCAGCTATGATGCGTGCCATGCCGTGTTGTTCACTGCTTATGTGGAATAACCACACCGCGCAGTTCACGCCTTGCCTGGCACGCATCATAGCTGGCTGGTCACATGGCTAATTGAGAACGCCCCCTAGCTTGGGTAGAATTCAGCCCTCGCAAGGGCTGGAGTCTATTTTTGAAAATTCTTCATTTATTAAGTCAGCGTCCTGAGATGACAGGCAGCGGAATCTATATTAATCAGATTATTAAACAATCTGCTGGTCAGGGTTTTAAAAATGGACTGTTGGCAGGAGTACCTGTTAAACACCAGTTGGATACGTCCGAATATGTAGACCATTTATTTCCTGTCTATTTTGGTGAAGGAGGGGATATTCCCTTTCCTGTGGCCGGGATGAGTGATGTTATGCCCTATTACTCGACCCGGTTTCGAGATATGGATGCACAGCTATTATCTGTATATGAAATGCGGATCTTAGAAAAACTGGAGCATGCTATTGAATCCTTTCAGCCAGATATTATTCATGCTAACCATCTCTGGCTGATGACCTCTCTGGTAAAAAATCGATTTCCAGCTATTCCTGTTGTGGCTTCATGCCATGGTTCAGATCTCCGCCAATTTAGAGTGAACCCCCATTTACAGGAGAAGGTTTTATCAGGTTGTAAACAGCTTGAAGGGGTTTTCGCACTGAGTCCAGTTCAGGCTGAGGAGATAAGCAAGTTATACGATATTTGTCCTTCCAGGATTCATGTGACTGGAGCAGGCTACGATAAGGATCTGTTTCAGCCTAAAAAGAAACAAAACAGCGAGTCGCTTTCTGTTTTATATGCAGGAAAGCTGTCTGATGCCAAAGGCGTACCATGGTTGCTTGAAGCTTTTAGCTCTATCAAAGAGAGAAATATAACTTTACATCTTTGTGGTTCAGGTAGTGGGCCTGAAGCTGAAAAAATAATAGCTAGTGCTGCTTTGGACTCTAGGATTGTGTTACATGGTAATGTGGATCAAAACACATTAGCGAGCTTGATGGCTGAAGTGGATGTGTTTGTACTACCTTCATTTTTTGAAGGTGTACCTCTGGTATTGTTGGAAGCGATGGCTTGTGGTTGCAGGTTGGTCGCCACTCGCTTGCCAGGAGTTGAGTATGTTTTTCGAAAACCTTCCGAGCACATATCGGTAGTTGATCTGCCAGAGCTGGAAGCTATAGACCGACCAACAAATAATTCTGGAAAAGCGTTTGCTGTTGAACTTGCCCAGGCTATTAAGAGACAACTTTCCAAAAGTAAAAAATCTATGTCGTCTAGTGACTCTAGCCAACTTTGGGAAACCTTGTCCCAGTTCACCTGGGATGCAGTATTTAACAGAGTTTTTCATGCCTATACGCAGGCTTATGGTAATTTGTGAAGGTGAGAGCTATTGCTGCGATATCATCATGCTGTTTAAAGCGAGGATAACGATGGCAATGAGGATCTTCTTTTTCCAGTTTTCGAACAGCCTGGTGTAGTCCACTAAGCCCAGATTTTAGGTAATATTTGACCAGGGGAGCAAAATCCTCTTTATCCGAAAGTTGCTCACTTGGCCAATGCAAGCCATCGGTAAAAATGAGTACAGCCTTGATGCCCTTTACGGAAAAAGAGCCACTTTTTAAAAAGTTGGTCATTTGCCTTTCTCCGTTGAGTACACCAAAGGTCCGGTTCATTTCCAGCCGTGTTTTGATAATTTGGGAAGAGAGGGTGTTGTGAATATCGTTGCAGCCTTGTTTTGCCAGTGCCTGCCATGCAGATAGCGTTTTATGGTCATGATTATGATAGGGGGCTGGTAAAAAGTAGCTACCGTCATTTCTTATGCATAAAATCAGTGAGTCGCCAATCTGGGCGTACTCCATAAAATCAGGATAGAGTCGAATAGCAGCCCCGGTGCAAGACCAAAGGCCAAGGCGGTTTTTTCGGTTTATCCCTGCCTGTTCCATCTTCTCTGCAATGTGCTGGTTTGCTTTAGCAAAAAGCTGGGAGAGAGAGTGATCCTGATAAATGTTTTCTTCCTGAGACAGTGTGTTTACAGCACATTTTGCAGCCCACCAGGCTCCACTTTTACCTAGCCAGGTGTTTCCAACCAGGCTTGAGGCACCATCAAATACCGCGTAGATATTATTCTGTATCAGTAATTGATCTTCATTTAGTAATCCGGACCCTTGTTCATGAATTGCTTCATGTGGATATGATGTTTTTGGGAGGGGGATTGACTGGAAAGTGCATGGAGGACGTTTGGCTATAGATGAACCGGCCGCTAAACTCAAAGTCACTGTTATATTCCTTATTTGCGAGTTCAATAGTCGCTAGAAGGCAGTAATTTAGCAGTGATATAACTCTGTTTCTGTAATGTATATCAAAAAAACACACTCGATTTTGGCTTTGAAAGTCATTACATTTTCCAATCAGTGGACATATTAAGGCTGTTATGGAATATTGCGAATTTAGCTCAGCTCATACAAGTAGTTGCTTTGTTAGCCCCCGGAGGGCGGAAGCCAGCGGTACCATTGCTGCGTTGCAGCTCCTTGGCATGGGGCCGCTGGCTTCGATTTGATTTAAGTTGGCGTAATATAGATCAGGATTGGCCAAACACAGGGTTTTCCGGATCCATACTCCAGCCAATCCAGCCATCATCAAATACACTGATATTTTTCCAACCCATTAAGTAGGCAGCAAAAAAGGCTTCGCTGGCTCGCCATCCTGTACCACAATAAAAGCTGGCAGTTTTATCGGGTGTGATTCCTGCCTCACGCCAAATACTGGCTATTTCATTGTATGCTCGCATGGTGCCATCAATATCCTGATAGTTGAGCATGTCGTAAGGTGTTTCACCGTTTGCCGCAAGCACTGCACCAGGAATATGACCTGACTTATCGTAGTATGAGTAGCCAGATCCTTTCCCAAGAAACTCGTCTTCACTCATGATACTGACAAGAACACTATCAGGTTGTTTTAGTAATGCTTTTACTTCCGGAATATTGATGACCAGTTCTTTATTTTCAGGAGAGTGTAAGTTGGTGGTCGCTATTGGTTGAGGCAGATTGGCATTCTTCTCTAAGCTGAAGCCTGCTTCACGCCATGCCCGCTTACCACCAGTAAGTACTCTTACATCATTAACGCCAGCATAGAGCATGCCTACTGCTGCCCGATAAGCACCCATAGCTAACTTGTCGGCATAAACAATAACTGTTGTATTCTGATTAATCCCGTAATCAGCTAAAACCTTTAAAAGCTTTTGGTCCGGGACAAAGTTCCATGATGGCGTGCCACCCTGATCCCAGTCTATTTTGCCTGTGTCCAGATATATAGCTCCAGCTATATGGCCTGAGAGATAAGCGCTTTCTGCATCTTGCCCCACCTCACAGGGCAATTGCATCAATCTGACGACCTGAGAGAGACTGCTCTGTAAATTACCAGAGTAGTCAATTTGCATGGAAGCCGTACAGTATCAACCTTTGTCGCAGTTTTTGGCTAAAGTACCTGATCCCCGTCGGCCAGGTATGTGTGACCATAACCTGCTTGATATTCTTATTATTGCCGTATGTGCTGTTATATGTGGAGCTGATGAGTGGCAAGACATTGAGGACTTTGGTCGCTGTAAAGAAGACTGGTTCAAAACATTTCTAGAGCTACCCGCCGGCATACCCTCTAAATACACCTTTCGCAGGGTCTTCTGCTTGCTTGACCCCGTAGCTTTTGAAACCTGTTTTACTGGCTGGATCAAGCAAACACTGACTGAAATATCAGGCAGCCAACACCTTGCGATTGATGGAAAGGTCATTAAGGGCTCCAGAGCAAAAGGCAAAAAACCAGTGCTTCTAGTCAGTGCCTGGAGTGTTAAGCTTGGCTTGGTGCTTGGGCAAGAGCGTGTCGACCAAAAGTCCAATGAAATTACAGCAATACCTAAACTGCTCAAAGCTCTGGAGCTGAAAGGCTGCCTTGTCACACTGGATGCTATGGGCTGCCAGAAGAAAGTAGCAAAGCAGTGCGTTGAACAGGGTGCAGATTACATTCTTGCAGTCAAAGGCAATCAGAAAAAGCTCTATAAAGGCATAGAGGCTTTGTTTACCGCAGCAGAACACCAGCCAGAGCTGCATGATTATATGCAGTCTCGTGAAAAAGGCCACGGTCGTGTAGAAACCCGCTTTTGTTGGGTGATAAGCGATCTTTCTAACTTGGAAACGGCAAAAGACTGGCCGGGACTAAAGCAAGTAGCTGTCGTACAAAGTGACAGGCAAATCAATGGTAAAGTAACTACTGCGCTGCGTTTTTATATCATGAGCCGTTCAATGGCAGCGAAGGATATGCTGGAAATCAGTCGAAACCACTGGTCTGTGGAGAATAATCTACACTGGGTGCTTGATGTTGCATTTTCAGAGGATGCTTGTCAGATCAAAACAGGCAATGGGGCAGAGAACTTCTCTATCCTGAGGCGGATAGCACTGAACGCTATCAAGGCCAACAAGGGCGATCGCAGTATCAAGAGCCACAGAAAACTAGCAGGTTGGGATCATAAACACCTAACAAAGTTACTTTGCTCTATCGTTTTGGATTGATGCAATTGCCCTGCCCCACCTCAAGTAGGACATATTTATTATTTTGCATGGTGAGGGGGCTTTCCCCCTGGATAAGCTGACTAAGCCACTGCGGATACACCAATTTACTGTAGTTTTCTAAAACAGTGACGTCGAACCCTTCATCTCCCCAGGACTTTAATCCCCCTTCGAGATCATAAATGTTATTAAATCCAAGTTGTTTCAGGCGCTGATAGAGTGCTTTACTTTTAACGGCAGTATTGCAGTACACAACAATTTTTTTATCTGGCGTAACACCTTTATCTGCAAGGTAAGCAATTTGTTGGGAATTGTCACCTGCTAAATCAAGCAAAGAGAGCTGAATATTGATTGCTTCAGGTATATGGCCCGGTTTAATACCCTCCTTTACTGGCCAGCCATTAAAAAATTCGTCATTTCGTATATCAATGACTATCAAATCAGGATCATCGAGCTGATTGTGAAGTTCAACGGCAGATATTAGGTTGGTGTTCCAGTTTGAGTAAAAACGACTACCAACGGCAAGAGTCAATATCAGGGTAACGAATACCAAAACAATTTTTAAATGTGACATGAACTACGGTCTAAAAAAATAAAATGGTCTGAAGTAGTTAGTGAATTATTGGCTTGTAGCTGATCTCATTGTGGTATTCCAACGCGAAGAACTAAACAAGCCAAGTGGATGACTTTCTACTTAAGTAAAATAAGAATGATAGGCACTATTTTTTACCAGTATCACAGCATTTCAATAAACGCTTCTATTCGGGTTTTAATTTGCCCGGTATCAGACTCGGAGTAGTTGGTTTCCAGAGTCATAAAAGGAATACCTTTATCACCGCTGATAATTTTGCGGATGTTGTAGCTTTCAATATTGTAGGTATGGCAAGCTTGCAACACGATGTCGATGACACCATCAGCCTGATATTCTGCCACCATTTCCTGTAGCAGTTGTTCACGGCCTTTATTAGGGGTCATGACTGAGCAGGGGATATCCAGATATTTTCTGGAGATAGCCTCTATTGGATCAATATCTTCTTCAACTTCCTGATGAAGTTCTTTGTAGCCCTGGCAGTTTTCCAAGGCAACAACTACTGCACCAGCATCTTCGATAGCCTGAATAACCTTGTTGGCAACACCGCCAATGGGACAGCCGGTAATAAGGATACGAGGGGTGTTGGCTGGGAACTCAGTCTCACCAGCTTCGTATTTGGCACTGAGGGTGTCGATCATTTCCCTAACGTTTTGCCGCATGGCTTCACGGTCAAAGGTATAGTTGGCGCCATTCAGCACGGTAAACAGATCAAAACCAGAAATAACAGAAGGCTTTAGCTTGCCTAACTGATGAAAGGCCTTAAGTAATCGGCGGTCTTTATTGCAGGTTTTAATAGCCTGTTTCAGGTTATCCTCTGTAATCGTAACCCCGAACTTAGCCTCCAGCTTCCCTATCAGTCTCTGCATTTCATCCTGCCACAGCATCATGGCATGTTCTTTTTCCTGGGTTTGAGGCAACTGCATGACATGGGTGTCTTTGATTTCACCCAGTAACTCATACATTTTCTTTTTGCCATCACAGGTGGTTTCGCCAACGATCATATCGGCAAAGTACATATAGGGGCATTTATCGGTCAGGGCAAAACCATAGCTGGCCTTGATCAGGGGGCACAGGTTTCTTGGCAGGTGTTTTTCAGCATCAGGAATGGTTTCCTCGCTGACGGAGCAAAGGGATACCGGGTGGGCCCCTGCCGCGTAGATCACTTCTTTAGGGGTAAAAGTACAGAAGGTACCTACTACTTTTTCACCCTGGTCTTTAAAGGCTTTGATTGAAAGAAAACCATTACGGCGGGCTTCAGCAAATTCTTCAAACTGGTCAGGCAGGGTAGGGATTAATGTAGAACTCATGATGGTTAACCTGTTGTTTAATGAATACGTTCTTCTGCCAATATGGCGGCACCAATAGCACCGGCATAACGTCCCAGGGAACTGGAGCTGACTTTTGCCTGCAGGCTGTTTTCCAGGCTGCGGAGAATATAGTTATTACTGCTTAAACCACCGGTCAGCAGATAGTGGTGATCCCTGCCATGTTTGATACAAAGGGATTTGACCTTATTGACCACCGACTCAACAATACCATAGGCAATATTTTCTTTTTTCTCGCCTCGACCTATCAGACTGGTGACTTCTGATTCGGCAAAAACTGTACACATTGATGTGATGTTGATACCAGATCCTGCAGCTGCCAGCTCAGTCAGGTTATCGATGGTAACGCCCAGGGTATTGGCCATCACTTCTATAAATTTGCCAGTTCCTGCCGAGCATTTGTCATTCATGGTGAAGTTGACGACTCGGCCATTTTCCATGGAAATGACTTTGGTATCCTGGCCACCGATATCCACAACGGTGCAGTTCTGGTTGGTAAAGAATGCGGAGCCTCTGCCGTGGCAAGTGATCTCAGTAATGGTTTTATGGGCGTAGGGAACCGCAACCCGGCCATAGCCAGTGGCAACGATTTTAGCGTTGCTTTCATTGATTCCCTTGCTGGCCAATTTGGCGAGTATGGTCCCGGCAGTTTCAGCACTGCTCCAGCCGGTGGGTATGACAAAATGATCAGTCAGTGCCTGCTGGCTCATCACCGCCACCTTGGCAGCGGTAGAGCCAATATCTATGCCAATGGCATGCATAAGAGGTCCCTGGTTTGATGAAACGAAAGACGCGAACTATTGAAATAATGAACAGGAGTCAGATGCTATGAACTGAACCTTGATAGGCTATAGTGACAGTTGGCCTGTGCAGGGATCGGAGAGCCATAATAATGGCAAGACAGAGGTTGGGTGGTAGATGCGGATAATAGCAATCCGCCAGATACATTAATCCTGGTAGAACGATTGAATGACACGAGGGTATTCCTTGTACTGCGAGTTCAATAGTCGCGATATAAGCCTACTCTAGCAATGGTTGTAGAGTTTTTCCCTAACTTATGTCAAAAAAATTATAGGGGTTTTGCAATATTAATGTAATTAATCGCTAATAAGCTTCTACAGTTTCGGGTTGTGGAAAAGTTACATGAGCTTTTGCGTAGTCAACGAATATTGCTTTAAGGATAATAAATTGGTTATCTGGCAACGTAATTACTGTAACTTGAGCATCTTTTGGTGGGTTACCATTCCAAGATGGATGGTGTGTTGTTTCGAATGTTCTTATTACTGTCTCTTTTGTGGACGAGCTGGAAGACAGCAATTCCCGCAGACTTGATTAAAGCCCTTAATAACAAGGGCTGTAGCCTGATACTTTCTTGCTGAAATCGCAGACTATCCGATAGAATTTCACCACTATAATAATAACGATGCTTATGTTGTGCCGCTAACAAAACCAAGAACCATTGCTGAAAAACTGCTCAAAATAGTCTCTGATGAAGCGGCTGAAATTCCAGACTTTCGCAAGAAAAGTCAACATGACAAAATTGCCCTTCATGATGCGGTCATGAGTGGCCTTGCTGTCATGCACCTGAAATACCCTTCGTTGCTGGCTTTTGATCAGGATTGCGTCAATAAGCCCGACAGGCTCAAGAACTTAAAGTCGATGTACAATGTCAGCAACGTCCCCAGTGATACCTATCTGAGGGAGCTGATTGACCCTATAGAAACGCGCTATTTCAGGAAGTTCTTTACCCGCTTGTTTGCCTTTGTGCAGCGATCTGGCCGACTTAAGCAGTTCACTTATTTTGAGGAAGGGTATCTTGCGCCTATCGATGGTACGGGGCACTTTTGCTCAGGGAATATTAGCTGTCCTGAGTGTTGTGTAAAAAAGGCGGACAGCAAAAATCCGCAATACTACCATCAGTTACTGGCCTGCTGTCTGGTAAGGCCGGGCAAGAAGGAAGTATTGCCTTTAATGCCTGAGCCCATCACCAAACAGGTTGATGCGTCAAAGAATGACTGTGAGAAGGTAGCGCTCAAGCGGCTATTGGCGAATTTATCCAGAGAACATCCCCACTTGCCACTGGTTCTTACTGTTGATGACCTGTACTCAGATGGACCGACCATCAAGTTGGTGAAGTCCTTTGGCTATAGCTTCATTATGGTGGCAAAGGACTCAACACATGAGTCGTTATACCAGGCCGTAGATGAGCTTGATTGTGCAGGCAAAGTGGTACGCTACGAATATACCGATGAAAAAGGATTTACCCACTGGTTCCGGTTTGTAAATGGTGTCCCCATTAACAAGTCACACCCGGATGTGCTGGTTAACTATCTCGAATATATAGAAATTGATCCAGAGGGCAACAAGAAGTACGTCAACACCTGGATCACCGATATTGAGCTTTCAGCCG
>CBDCZK010000022.1:0-318782 GCA_965224475.1 Endozoicomonadaceae bacterium
AAGAAGAAATTAAGCGAATAATGGAGCATTTTAACTCGCCAGAATATGAGACTCTGGATCAGGAAAACTTTGATCACTTGAGATTACAAGCTGGGTCAAGATCATTCAATTTATGGCTGGAGCATAATACCCATAGCCATAAGCAGCCAGGTTATATTTCTGTAACAATAAGTTTGAAATCGATAGCTAATGCCCCAGGAGATATCAGTTCAGAGCATATTGAAATGCTGGCAGAGCTGGCGAACAACTACAGTTTTGGCGAAATAAGAGCATCACATCATCAAAATTTGATCTTGGCAGATGTTCGCCAGGATCAGCTTATTGAACTTTGGCAGGATTTGCAGACACTGGGCTTAACTAGCACAAATCATAGGTTGTTAAGTGATATTACTTGCTGCCCGGGAGGTGATTATTGTTCCCTGGCAAATACAAAAACACTGCCTATAGCTGAAGCTATTCAGCGTAAATTTGAGAGTATTGACTACCAACATGATATAGGAGACCTTTCTATCAACCTTTCTGGCTGTATGAATGCCTGTGCTCACCATCATATCGGTGATATAGGTATTTTAGGGGTTGATCGTAAGGGTGAGCCATTTTATCAGGTACAGATAGGTGGTCGATCAGATCAATCTCCCCGGCTTGGTAAAATTATTGGTCCTTCATTTCCGGCAGAAGAAGTGCCTGAGATCCTTGAACAAATACTCACTATTTACCGCCATTCACGGGATGATAAAGAGACATTCAGCGATGTGGTTGAACGTATAGGAGTACAACACTTCAAGGATCAGATCTATGACAAAAATGTTTAGTGAACAAGGACTTATTAAAGATACTTACAGTCCATTATCTGATTTATCAGAATTAAGCTCCCTGTCTGATATTCTGGTTTCTGAGAGGCTTTGGAATAATCATTCAGCGCTACTGTCAGAGCATAAAGGAAAATTAGGATTACAGCTGTCTACTGATACAAAGCTTGAAGAACTCTCCAGTATCGAGTCGCTTGATCTGATTGATATCTGCTTTCCTGTATTTACTGATGGCCGAGGTTTTTCAATGGCGAGCATTTTGCGTGAGAGCTATGGTTATTCAGGTGAACTTAGAGCATCTGGAGTGATCATACTAGATCAGCTGTTGTTTTTGTCTCGCTGTGGGTTTAGCAGCTTTTTATTGGATGAACAATTATCCATCCATGACGTTCTTAATTTCTTGGAAGTGAATTCCGTTTTCTACCAGGCTGGTGCCGATAAGAGTGTCCCTTTATATCGGCGACGTACTTTTACTGATCCTGTATAGCAACAGGATCAGTAATAAGACTACTTTCTAAATAACAAATAGCTTCATGAATGTATGCACAGGTGTTTCTTCAAGTTGCCGCTGTTCCTTACATAGCGCAAAAATGGTTTTGACTCGAGAATGAGGAAAACGAGTTGTTAAGTTATTCTGGAACTTTTCTTCCAATAGAGGAATGCCTTCTTTCCGGCGTCGTCTGTGTCCGATGGGATACTCTACTTCAATTTTTTCAGTGCTAGTGCCGTCTCTGAAGAATATCTGGATAGCATTGGCAATTGAGCGTTTCTCAGGGTCATGGTAATCACAGCTGTATCCTTTGTCTTCGATGACTTCCATTTTCTCTCTTAGCTGATCAATTTCCGTGTGTGTGTTATGGAAGCTGTCTTCATAATGTTCTGCTTCCAAGTTACCGAAAAGAAGCGGTACAGCAGTCATATATTGCAGGCAGTGGTCTCGGTCTGCAGCATTTGCCAGTGGGCCTGATTTTGAGATGATACGGATAGCTGATTCATGGGTAGATAATTCGATTTTTTCAATATTATCCAGCTTATCCTTTATTTGATTGTGTAATGTTATTGCTGCTTCACAAGCCGTTTGTGCATGGAATTCTGCAGGAAAAGCAATCTTAAAGAGTATATTCTCCATGACATAACAGTTGTATTCGCGCTGAAATGTAAATTTTCGATCTTCGTCTTTTTTTATCTTTTGGTCTTTATTCGTTTTAGAGAACAGTACATCATAAAAGCCCCACTGAGGAGCTGTTAGTGCACCAGGTATACCCATTTCACCACGCATGGCTATATCAACCAGACGTACAGCCCTTGATGTTGCATCGCCAGCAGCCCAGCTTTTTCTTGAACCAGCATTAGGTGCATGTCGGTAGGTTCTCAAGCTTTGGCCATCAATCCAGGCATGTGAAAGTGCTGAGAGCAATTGCTCCCTGGATGCACCCTGCAATTTTGCAACAACAGCCGTTGAAGCGACTTTTACCAGTAGTACGTGATCAAGCCCCACTCTATTGAATGAGTTTTCTAACGCTAAACATCCTTGTATCTCATGAGCCATGATCATGGCCTCTAAGACCTGACGCATGGTTAGGGGAGGCTTGCCGTGAGCTACATTTTTTTGTGACAAATAATCTGAAACAGCTAATATTGCCCCTAGATTGTCTGAGGGATGTCCCCACTCGGCGGCCAGCCAGGTATCATTGTAATCAAGCCATCGAATGATGCAGCCAATATCCCATGCTGCCTTTACGGGGTCCAGAGTTAATTGAGTACCTGGAACTCTAGAACCACCCGGTACAATAGTACCTTCAACTATTGGTCCAAGGTGCTTGGCACATTCTGGAAATCGTAAAGCCAGTAGCCCACAACCCAGAGTGTCCATAAGGCAATTTCTGGCGGTATTTAATGCTTCCTCAGAGTAAGTATTAAAGTTAAGTACATAATCAGCAATATCCTGTAATACTTGGTCGTATTCAGGCCGGTTATTTAGATCAACATTGGCACTCATATTTTACTTCCAGACTTGGTTGCTTTTTCTTCTCATTAATTTGGGAAAATAATTAACCCCTTGCCTCTATTGGTTTCCAGGTTCTGGTATCTGGCCCGATATAATCTGCTGATGGCCGAATTATTCGATTATTGGAACGTTGCTCCATAACATGAGCAGCCCACCCCGTTACACGTGAGCAGACAAAAATAGGCGTAAAAAGTTTTGTTGGAATACCCATGAAGTTGTAGGCTGATGCATGGAAAAAATCGGCATTGGCAAAGAGTTTTTTCTCTTGCCACATGAGTTGTTCGATCGCTTCAGAGACCGGGTAAAGTGATTTGTTTTCTGAATTGTCAGACAGTTTCTTCGCCCATTCTTTTATAATGGCATTTCTTGGATCAGACTCTCTGTAAACGGCATGTCCGAATCCCATAATTTTTTCTTTTCTCTTCAGCATGCCTTTTACTGCGCTAACAGCTTCATCAGGCTTTTTGTATTGTTGAATCAAAGCCATAGCGGCTTCATTAGCCCCACCATGAAGGGGACCTCGTAATGAACCAATGGCTCCAGTGATACAGGAGTGCATATCTGAAAGTGTTGACGCGCACACTCTGGCAGTGAATGTTGAAGCATTAAATTCATGCTCAGCATATAAAATAAGAGAAATATCCAAACAGCGACGATGCTCATCTGAAGGCGGTTTGCCATGAAGCATATGTAAAAAATGCCCTGCTATCGAATTGTCGTCGGTTTCTGTATCAATACGGACTACGTCGTGACTGTAGCGATACCAGTAAAGTAGCATTGATGGCAAGATGCCCAGGAGCCTATCTGTTATGTCCTGCTGCTGACTAAAGTCTTCTTCTGGTTCGAGGTTTCCCAAGAGTGAACACCCTGATCTTAAAACATCCATAGGGTGAGCCTTGGCAGGTATTTCTTCTAAACAGCGTTTTAATGGCGCTGGTAAACTGCGTAGGGATTTCAGTTTTTCCTGATAGCCTGCTAGTTCTGAGGCTGTTGGCAGTTCACCATTAAAGAGGAGCCAGGCCACCTCCTCAAAGCAGGCATTTTCAGCCAATTCAGTAATGTCGTATCCACAGTAGGTTAATCCTGTGCCAGATAGCCCTACTGTACATAGCTTGGTTTCACCTGCACTTTGCCCTCGAAGGCCCGCGCCCCCCAGTTTCTTGTCCACCATAATTTGATTCTCTTGTTATTGTTTATTTATTCTTTTTGGCAGCAATCCTTGCAGTTTATCTAATCATTTGTTTTGTTGTTTTTTAAATAACTCATCCAGTTTTTGTTCATAGGCGTGGTAATTGAGATAATGGTAAAGTTCTTCCCTTGTTTGCATGGTATCAAGTAAATTCTTTTGATGGCCCTCAGTCGCTATAACTTGATATACATGCTCTGCAGCTTTGGACATTGCTCGAAATGCACTCAGTGGATAAAGCACCATGGCAACGCCAGCGTCTGCCAGTTCCTGGCACTCAAATAAAGGCGTTTTATTAGAAAACTCAGTGATATTGGCAAGAATTGGGACATTCAGGGCTGTAGTAAAGCGCTGATAATCATCAAGCGAAGTCATCGCTTCAGGGAATATCATATCGGCTCCGGCTTCAGCGCATAATGAAGCTCGTTCGATTGCGGCATCTATCCCTTCATTTGCCAGGGCATCAGTTCTTGCCATAATGACAAAGCTCTCATCAGTTCTGGCATCAACGGCGGCTTTTATACGATCCACCATTTCTTCTTTACTGACAATAGCTTTGTTTGGACGGTGCCCACAGCGTTTTTGAGACACCTGGTCTTCAATATGTACGGCAGCGACTGAGCTGCGAATCATCTCTTTAATTGTGCGGGCGATGTTCATTGCCCCGCCCCAGCCTGTATCAATATCGACTAATAAGGGCAATTCCGTTGCTGTGGTAATTTTTTTAGCATCTTCCAGGACATCGTTTAAACTGGTTATGCCCAGATCCGGTAAGCCATGGGATGCATTGGCTACCCCAGCACCAGAGAGGTAAATAGCACTATGGCCTTGCTGTTCTGCCAAAATGGCACAATAGGCATTAATAGTACCGACAATTTTTAGTGGGTTATTTTCTCTAACAGCATTTCTAAACCGTTTACCTGGTGTGAAACTCATAGTCAGTTATCTCCTTACTAACATGCCCAGGGGCTGAGTATCGTGTTGCTATGAGCAGTCAGTTATTTTTTATAGTTAGAGATTACAGTAGTTAAAAGTGTATGTATGTTATTGGCTTACCAGTGTAAGTTTATCTAATACTGTTTAAAAGTTTTATTATGTACTCTGCTTACAGAAAGGGTTATTGCAAGCATGACACTGTAGCTAGGCTAACGTTAGAATTGCGCCCAAATTTTCTTGGGAACGCTCATGAAGACGCTGAATCTACTGGAACTTGATTATCAAGAGGACTCAAGTCATTACTTTGAATATTTCAGGCATTTACCATTAGCCAGTTTTCTCGATAGCTGTGCAATTGGACATAATGGCGATAATGGTCGTTATGATATAATGACTGCTGAGCCTTCAGATATTGTCACGGTGTCTGCCACAGGTGAAATTGTTTGGGATAACTGTTTAACGGGTCAACAAACAACAGATCATACTGATCCATTCGATATGTTATCCCGTCTGTTTTCAACTATTCAAACGATTGATGACTCGCGTTTTCCATTTACTGGTGGTGTTCTTGGTTATTGGGCTTATGAGCTTTGCTCATTATTAGAGCAGGAAAAAATTCCGGCTAGAACCTCTCAAAATGCACCATTAATGTGTGTTGGTCTTTTTTGGTGGGCTCTTATTACAGATCACCAGCTAAAGCAGACAACACTTGTTTTTCATCCTGATATAGATGAGAAAATCCGTGCTAAAATCACCCAAATTTTAGCTGGGACACCTACATCGAAATCTGAATCTTTTTCGCTACATAATCAATTTGTAGCATCTATAGATAGCAGTCAGTACAGAGATTCTTTTGATCGAATTCAGGATTATATTCTTGCTGGTGATTGCTATGAAGTTAACTTGACTCAAGAGTTTACAGCGCCTTTTTCAGGAGATCCCTGGCAGGCTTATAAGCAATTAAGGCATGTTAGCCCAGCGCCCTATTCAGCTTTTTTGTCTTTTTCTGGTATTAACGTACTGAGTCACTCTCCAGAACGATTTATCCGGGTATCAGATTGCCATGTGGAAACACACCCGATTAAAGGCACTATTGCGCGTGGAAAAACAGCTGAGCAGGATATTCTTAATGCTCAGAAGTTGCAGGCGAGTGAAAAAGATCGATCTGAGAATCTGATGATTGTTGACCTTTTGCGTAATGATCTGGGTAAAGTGTGTAAAACAGGTTCAATACGGGTTCCAAGGTTATTTGCACTTGAAAGTTATGCCAATGTTCATCATTTGGTCAGCTCTGTGACGGGTGTATTGCCATCAGAAACTTGTGTTTTTGGATTAATGGCAAGTATTTTTCCTGGTGGATCAATAACAGGTGCTCCTAAAATCAGGTCCATGGAGATTATCAGAGAGTTAGAATCAGGTCCTAGATCAGTTTATTGTGGTTCAATAGGTTATATTAGTTGTAATGGTGAAATGGATATTAGTATAGCTATTCGCACATTAGTTGATTTTGGGGATAAACTGCATTGTTGGGGAGGTGGTGCTATTGTTGCAGAATCTGATTGTGACCAGGAATATCAGGAATCAGTGACGAAGGTAAGTAATCTAATGTCTGCTTTGGAACAGTCTTTTCTGTCCAGTCACTTAGTATCTGGGTATTAGTGGTGAGTTTTTGGCCATAGAGCTGGAGTAAGATAATGAAAATAACAATGGTAAAAAAAATATTATCTGATGGTCGGCAGTGTAAGAAGTGTGGTGATGTTCAGCGAAAATTGGATGAATCAGGGTATATTCATAAAATCAGTCGGGTTATTGAAGCAGATGAGAATGATCCTTTCTGTGAAGGTATGATGCTTGCTGATTTATTTCAAGTAGACAAGGCTCCTTTTTTTATCGTAGAGGAGCAAGGAAAGCCACCTGTGATTTATACAATTTATTTTAAGCTGGTTAAAGAAGTGCTGGATAATGCGGCTGGTTAAGCCGCATTCATCGTCAATGATTGGGCAACTGAATATTTGAAAACAGCTCATCGACTTCTGCTTTATTATGTCGAGCAATGGCATCCTGGATGATGTCTTTGGTTAAATGAGGAGCAAATTGCTCGACAAAGTCATACATAAAGCCTCTGAGGAATGTTCCACGGCGGAAACCTATTTTTGTAACACTGGGTTCAAATAGGTGATCTGCATTGAGAGGAACCAGATCTGAGTCCAACTCTGGGTCATAAGCCATTTTTGCGATAATCCCGACACCAAGCTTGAGTCTTACGTATGTCTTTATGACATCAGCATCAGCTGCGGTGAAGACTACTTTTGGGGAAAGTCCTTCATTCATGAAGGCCTCATCAAGCTTGGATCGTCCGGTGAATCCAAAAACATAAGTCACCAAGGGATAGCGTGCAACGTCCTGCAGGCTCAGCTGAGAAACTTGTGCAAGAGGATGGTCTTTTGGTACGAGTACACAGCGGTTCCAGCGATAGCATGGCATCATTACTAAATCATTAAAGAGTTCAAGGGCTTCTGTGGCAATAGCAAAGTCGACAGAACCGTCAGCTGCCATTTCTGCAATCTGAATGGGTGTGCCTTGATGCATATGTAGTGCTACATCTGGGTATTGTGATATGAATTTATTAATAACCGAAGGCAGGGCATAACGGGCCTGAGTATGAGTAGTAGCAATTGAGAGGCTACCTTTTTTCTCATCGCTGAATTCTTGTGCGACCTGCTTGATGCTTTCTACTTTTCTTAGTATTTCTCCTGCGGTTTCAATGATTTTTTCACCGGCAGGAGTGACTCTGGTAAGATGCTTACCACTTCTGGAGAAGACTTCTACGCCTAATTCATCTTCCAACAGCCGAATTTGTTTACTAATACCGGGCTGAGATGTATACAGACTCTGCGCTGTAGCTGATACATTAAGGTCATGGTGAGCGACCTCCCAGATATAGCGCAGTTGTTGCAGCTTCATTGATGGCCTCCGGTCAAGCTAACGTATAGATCCATAAGCATTAGATAATGGGCAATGGATACTTTTTAGTCCTGTAAGACATAAGAAAATACGAATAAATTCTTTTTAAGAATAGATGGTGGTAGCTAAAGTTACCAGCTAATCGTTTGTAATCATGATTTCAAACATCGCCTGAGCTATTTATAACTTTAGACCATATTTCATGGATATAATGTTCTACATTGCAGCGGGTTTTGGAGTAGGTTTTGCCATCGGTTTAACCGGTATTGGAGGAGGTACTTTAATGACTCCGATACTATTACTGTTTGGCTTTCCGGTTAATATCGCCATTGGCACTGATTTGGTATACGCAGCCCTGACAAAAACCAGTGGTGCGTTCATATATCATCGCTTGCAAAAAGTGGACTGGGGCGTTGTTGGTGCACTTTGTGCTGGCAGTTTACCTTCAACTTTGGTCACTATTTACCTACTGAAATATATGTTTTCCGGGAGTGATCATTATAGCTTGATACTAACAAACTGCCTTGGTTTTATGCTTTGTCTCTCCGCTTTGTTTATTTTTGTACGTGACAGGCTGGTGGCTTTTTATCAGGGATTAAGTAAATTAACGTTGAGGCAGCGTTATTTTTTGACGGTTTTGGCTGGTGCTCTTCTTGGTTTTTTGGTGACTTTATCTTCTATAGGTGCAGGTGTAGTGGGGACTGCTGTGGTATTGATGTTGTATCCAGGTCTGAAGTCTGATTCAGTTATTGGAACAGAAATTGCCCATGCAGTTCCTTTGGCACTGGTCGCAGGTATAGGTCATATCTGGTTAGGAAATATTGATTTTCTTCTTCTTGGAGGATTGTTGCTGGGGTCTTTACCAGCGATATATTTGGGAGCCAGGGTAAATCAGCAGATTTCTGATAGCCTTTTACGCATGGTTCTGGCTGTTTTCCTCTTTATTTTTGGTGTGCATTATATATTTTAAGGTTGCGGATTCTATAGGTCTTGAATTAGAGTGACTTTCAACCAACGAGTTGCTTTTGATGTTTTTCTCCCTTCCAAGGCAAACATCGTCATTAGCCATAATAGATAAACATAAATCTGAGAGTCAGTTAAATGGCATTACATCCTATAGAGAATCTGAATATTGAATCTCAGGATATACTGGTTACGCCTGAAATTTTGAAACAAGAGATTCCCCTGAGTCAATCTGCTGCGCAGGTCGTATCTGAAAGTCGAGAAATTATTCAAAATATTCTTGACGGTAAAGATCATCGAGTATTTGTGGTAGTTGGTCCTTGCTCTATTCATGATGTAAAAGCTGCGAAGGAATATGCTAAACGTTTAGCAGTACTGAGTGAAGAGCTTCAAGACACGTTATTTTTAGTTATGCGGGTTTATTTTGAGAAACCGCGTACGACAGTTGGGTGGAAAGGGGTTAATCAATGATCCACATATTGATGATTCTTTTAAAATAGAAGAAGGCTTACATATCAGCCGAAGGTTGCTGATGGATATAGCTGAGATGGGTATGCCTACCGCAACTGAGGCGCTTGACCCTATATCACCACAATATTTGCAGGATTTGATTGCCTGGTCAGCGATTGGTGCAAGGACAACAGAGTCGCAAACCCATAGAGAAATGGCCAGTGGTCTTTCTTCTGTTGTTGGTTTTAAAAATGGTACTGATGGTGGTTTAGACGTTGCTATTAATGCGTTGCAGTCAGTTTCAAGTCCTCATTGTTTTCTTGGTATTAATGCTCAGGGGCAAGTTGCTGTTACCCATACAAAAGGTAATAAATATGGGCATGTGGTGTTGAGGGGAGGCAATGATAAGCCGAACTATGATTCTGTGAGTGTTACTTTGTGTGAAAAAGAGCTACAGGAGGCAGGAATACAGCCTAATATTATGATTGATTGCTCTCATGCAAATTCAAATAAAGATCCCTCCTTGCAGCCTTTAGTCATTGATAATATTGCCAATCAGATTGTAGAGGGTAATCAGTCCATAGTTGGTCTTATGATAGAGAGTAACTTATGTTGGGGGAATCAAAAGATAACGGGAGGTCTTGATCAGCTGAAGTACGGTGTTTCGGTAACTGATGCTTGTATTGATTGGGAGACAACTGAGAAAAGTTTACGTGAGATGCGGGTTAAACTGAAGGATATTTTGCCTGGCCGAAGAATATAGAGATGTTTTTTGACCGGTATTATTTTTCTGTAATACCGGTTATATGATGAGTTCGAACTGTTGAAATGACCAGTGGTGATCGGATTGATCTTGTTCTTCTTCAAACAATGAAAGACTTAGTTGTGTCTCAGGTGTTGGTGAAGTCTCTGTTGGCTTGATGTTGTTTTTTTTCTCTTGGGGCATGTTGTTGATGGCTCGAATCATAATAGCAGTGCAGATAGGGCAGACAGAGCTGATTAGTTCGTTTGTTAGTACGGTATAATTATTAACTTTGTGTAAGACTTCGGTGCATAAAGCGCGGTCATCTCTGGATTCAATGTCAAGGTTTGCTTCCACGAGATGACGGTGATTGTCGTTGTCATCCAGTGTTACAAAAAAGTTTGATAATATGGCTTGTTTGTAACGCTTCACAGTTTCTGTAGTCTAGGCGAAAGGGTCGATACGGTTTGTTTTACATTAAGCTGCTTAATGTAGCGAGTGGCTTTAGTCTTAAAAAAGCCCGATAAAATACACTATTATCTCTCTTGGGAATATCATAATATTACTTGATAAGTAAAAGTACTATAATATTTATCTTATCTTTTTCTGTTAATCAGTAAAGTCTTGGTATTGAATTTTGTTGATATACCATATTTTCTTTCCTGAGGGTGTATTGACGATAACCTCGCTGTCATGTTTTTTTCCCAGTAAAGCCTTAGCCATCGGGGAGTTGATTGAGATGTGGTTTTTTTGAGGGTTGATTTCGTCAGAGCCTACAATTCTACAGCGCAGTTGTTCTCCTTTTTCATTTTCCAGTTCTACTCTGGCTCCAAAATAGACTTTTCCTTCTTGTTCTGGAGAGTAATTAACTACTTTTATCTGTTCTAGGCGTTTAACGATGTACCTTATACGTCGATCAATTTCCCTGAGTAATCGTTTACCTTCTTTGTATTCGGCATTTTCGCTGCGGTCGCCAAGAGCGGCTGCTTCGGAGACTGATTGAGTTATTTTTGGTCTTTTTGTTTTCCAGAGGTAATCAAGTTCTTTTTTTAGCTGTTCTTTGCCCTCTTTGGTGATTAGTACTGTTTTCATGTTATAAAAGTTTTTTTGTTGTGCTTATTATGTAAGCATTAATATGATTGTATAATATTAAAAATGAGGTATCAGCGCGCTAGCTGACACCAGAGACTACTTATTTAAAGTAGGCATTTTCACGAACGGTATGATCCGTGACGTCACGAACACCCTTCAATTCAGCAATCCGCTCAAGCAGGGTTTTCTCTACGCCATCTTTAAGTGTCATATCCACCATGCCACAACCCTGACACCCTCCTCCAAATTGGAGTACGGCAATCCCGTCATCTATTTCGACTAATGACACCATTCCACCATGGGAAGCCAACCCAGGGTTTATTTCCGTTTGAAGAATATAATTAATTCGCTCATTTAATGGGCTATCTTCATTAACCTGTGGGACTTTAGCGTTAGGTGCCTTGATCGTTAACTGCCCTCCTAACTTATCCTCGGCAAAATCCACCACAGCCTCTTCCAGAAAAAGCTCGCTGGCCGCTTCTACGTGGCAGCTAAAAAGCTCCAGGTCTAGTTTTAAATCATCTTTTTTTTCTTCCCCTGGCTTACAGTATGCCAGGCACGTTTCGGCATAAGGTGTTCCAGGCTGGCTAACAAATAAGCGTACACCTGTTCCTTTTTCATCCTGCTTTTCCAGCAGCGTGGCAAGATACTTTTGCGCTGCTTCCGTGAAGGTAATGTTCAACTCAATAACCCCTTGAATAATAATGCCGGTATTCTAAGCTATCTTCAGATTTTATAAAATCCCCAGTGGTCTAGTCAGGTATTCAGCCATAAGCGCTACAAATCAGCACAAACACTGATTGCCTGCAGGCTGATATTCCATCATTCTCCGCCTCCTTTTATTGTCCAATAGTCGGCTTTGCACATCAGGTTGCTGAACGGGTATTAGCCACCAGTATCAGTGCAACTAGCGATGACAACATAAACACCAAAACATCACCATGCGACACTTGATTCCAGAAAAACACTCTGCAGCCGTACTGGTTATACTGACGCTTTTTGCAGTGGTAGGCCCAGTATCCATTGATATATTCACTCCTTCCCTCCCTGCCATTACCAAGTATTTTGCTACAGATAATGCCACTGCACAGTGGAGCGTGGGTATATTTATGCTGGGCTTTTCTGTATCCATGCTGATTTGTGGGCCTCTCGCTGATAGGCTCGGGCGCAAAAAGACACTGATGCTGGGTTATAGTCTATACCTGCTGGCTACGCTGATAACCCTGAATACAACGAGTATTTATGCTTTTATCGCTGCCCGCTTTGCCCAGGCTGTATTTGGTTGCTTTGGTACTGCTATTGCCAGAACCATTGCCCGCGACTATTACAGCGACCAAATGGAAGTACGTATGCTGGCCTATATTGGTGGCTGCCTGACAATTGCCCCAATGATGGCGCCTATAGCAGGCGGGTTTATACAGGAATATGCAGGCTGGCAGTATAGCTTTGCGGCTATGGCTCTGATGGCAATCATTGCGATGATGGCGTTACAGCTCCTACCGGAACGCCATCAACCCCAACAATCAAAGGAAAAGACCAGTATTCTATCTGGATATGGGCAGGTATTGACGGACTGGCGTTATCTCCGCTTCACTATCGCTGCCGGCGCTGCCTTTGCAGGTGCCTTTGTTTTTGTGGCAGGCGCTCCCTTCGTCATTATTGACCAGCTGGGTGTTACGCCAAAACACTATGGAATGTTATTTGCCGTAGCCATAGCGGCTTATATGGTGAGCGCAGCTTATGCGCCAAAACTTAACAATAAGCTGAGTCGTGCCGGTTGTCTGAAATTGTCGGGAGGATTATTAATTCTGGGTACATTAGTATCCCTGGTTACCGGCTATATGACTGAAGGGCAATCAGTTATTGGCTATGTGGCTGGTATTGTGATCTATGAATTGGGTCTTGGCATTTATATGCCAATCTGCCAGGCACGTGCCACAGAGCATATGAAAGAGAATATTGGTACAGCATCCGGCCTGATATTCTTTATTGAGATGTTACTGGCTACCCTGATAAGCAGTCTGGTGGGATGGCTGCCAGAAGCTGGTACCACCTCACTGGCAACAGTTACTTTAGTCGCCGTAGTACTATCAACGTTGTGCCTATTTAGAAGCAACAACAAAACAATACATACACCTCAGCCAGTGTAATTTACCAAAGCGAAGCACCCGATTCATTGAACAGAATCTGGTGCTCATAACTTTCCCTCCCCCACTCATACTATGATCTCTGATACCATGCACTTTATAAATCATAATGATAAAGCAGGAATCAGAAGTTTATGCCTTGTAGCAATACATCCATAGATATCTCGGAACGCACCCAATCCCTCTACCAGCAGTTGAAAAAAAATATTCTGATCCTTGATGGTGCCATGGGCACAATGATTCAGGGCTATAAATTGGATGAAGATGATTATCGAGGGAAACGGTTTAATAACCATAGCTGCGATGTTAAAGGCAATAATGACCTGCTCTGTTTGACCCAGCCCACCATAATTAGCGATATCCATAAAGAATACCTTCAGGCCGGTGCAGATATTATTGAAACCAACACCTTTAATACTACCTCTATTGCCATGGCAGATTACAGCATGGAATCGCTGGTTCCTGAAATAAACAGGGAAGCTGCCAGGCTGGCCAGGGAAGCGGCCGATGAGTTTTCAGCTCAAACACCCCATAAACCCCGGTTTGTTGCCGGTGTTCTCGGTCCTACTAACAGAACTGCTTCCATTTCACCGGATGTTAATAATCCCGGTTATCGTAATACTTCCTTTAGTAAACTGGTTGCTGCTTATGAAGAAGCAACCCTGGCCCTGATCGATGGTGGAGTTGATATCATTCTGATCGAAACCATCTTCGATACCTTAAATGCCAAAGCCGCCATCTATAGTGTAAATCACCTCTTTGATCAGTTGGGCTACCGGTTACCCATTATGATTTCGGGGACTATTACAGATGCCTCAGGTCGTACGCTCTCAGGTCAAACCACCGAAGCTTTCTGGAATTCTGTCAGGCATGCCTTCCCTATTTCCATCGGTTTAAACTGTGCTCTTGGTGCCAGTGAACTGCGACCCTATCTTGAAGAATTATCAGGACTCGCTAATACCTTTGTCAGTGCCCATCCCAATGCCGGATTACCTAACGCTTTTGGCGAATATGACCAGACACCAGAGCAGATGGCTGACATTGTTGAAGAATTTGCTCAGTCAGGACTGATTAATGTTATTGGTGGTTGCTGTGGTACTACACCGGAACATATCAGGACCATCGCTGATCGAATGGCTTCTATTACTCCAAGGAAAGTCCCTGAAATTAGCCCTGCCTGCCGTTTAAGTGGGCTGGAACCCTTTAACATTAACAGTGAATCGTTATTTGTTAATGTTGGCGAACGCTGTAATGTCACCGGCTCTGCCCGCTTCAAGAAATTAATTATTAATGAAGATTACGATACAGCACTGGATGTCGCCAGAACTCAGGTAGAAAACGGCGCTCAGGTGATTGATATTAATATGGATGAAGGGATGCTGGATGCCCGGCAGGCCATGGTGACTTTTTTGAATCTGGTTGCCTCTGAACCAGATATTTCTAAAGTTCCAATCATGGTGGATTCATCGAAATGGGACGTCATTGAAGCCGGCTTGCAGTGTATTCAGGGTAAAGGCATTGTTAATTCAATTAGCCTTAAGGAAGGAGAAGAACAATTTAAAGAACAGGCCTTACAGTGTAAAAACTACGGAGCGGCTGTTGTCGTTATGGCTTTCGATGAGCAAGGCCAGGCAGATACAGAAGCCCGAAAAATAGAGATATGTCAGCGTTCATACCATATTCTGGTCGATGACATTGGCTTTCCAGCTGAAGATATTATTTTTGATCCCAATATTTTCGCGGTAGCCACAGGGATAGAAGAGCACAATAACTATGCCGTAGATTTTATTAATGCCACCCGCTTTATTCATGAGAATTTACCCCATGCCATGGTGTCAGGTGGGGTGAGTAATGTCTCTTTTTCTTTTCGGGGTAATAATCCGGTCAGGGAAGCCATCCATGCTGTATTTCTTTACCATGCCATAAAATCAGGCCTCACTATGGGGATTGTTAATGCCGGGCAGCTGGCTATCTATGAAGATATTCCCAAACAACTCCGTCTGAGTGTTGAAGCAGTTATTCTTAATCAATCTTCATCGGCAACAGAAGATTTACTGGCTATCGCTGAGCAATATCGCAGTGATGGTAACCAGGAAAAATCATCGGATGATCTTGCCTGGCGTAACGAACCAGTAGAAAAGAGACTGGAACATGCACTGGTTAAAGGCATTACCACTTATATTCTTGAGGATACCGAAGCTGCCCGCCTTCAGGTTAACCGCCCTATTGAAGTGATTGAAGGCCCATTAATGTCTGGTATGAATGTGGTCGGCGATCTTTTTGGGGCAGGAAAAATGTTTCTGCCTCAGGTGGTGAAAAGTGCCCGGGTTATGAAACAGGCCGTTGCCCATCTTGTGCCATTTATTGAAAAAGAAAAAGGTGGTAAAGCTCGCTCTAATGGCAAGATTCTAATGGCTACGGTTAAGGGGGATGTTCATGATATTGGCAAAAATATCGTTGGTGTCGTCCTTGCCTGTAATAACTTTGAGATTATTGACCTGGGCGTAATGGTTCCCTGCGAAACGATTCTTAAAACCGCTAAGGAAGAACAGGTTGATATTATTGGTTTAAGTGGATTGATTACCCCTTCCCTGGATGAAATGGTTCACGTTGCTTCAGAAATGCAACGCCAGGGCTTCACCATTCCACTGATGATCGGTGGAGCGACCACCTCTAAAGCCCATACTGCGGTTAAGATTGAGCCTCAATACCAGAATGATCTGGCCATTTATGTCAGTGATGCCTCCCGTAGTGTAGGTGTTGCCAGTAAACTGGTTAATACAGCACTCAAAGATGAGCTTATTACAGGTAATAGAGCAGAATATGAAACCATTCGTGACCGTTACGCCAATCGTCAAAAGAAACGTTCACTACTCAGTTATCAAGCGGCGGTAGATAATCGCTTTCAACCTGATTGGAAAAATTATACCCCTTCCAAACCAACCTTCACTGGTACAAAGGTTTTTGATAACTACCCACTGGAAAAACTACTGGATTATATCGATTGGACTCCATTTTTTATTACCTGGGATTTAGCTGGAAAGTTTCCCAAAATCCTTGATGATGACGTAGTCGGTGAGGCAGCCACAAATCTTTATAATGATGCCCAACGTATGTTGGAAGATCTGGTAAAAAATAACCGTATACAAGCCAGAGCCGTGATTGGATTCTGGCCAGCAGCCCAGGTTAATTACGATGATATTGAGGTGTATACCGACGAGAGTCATAACCAGGTCAGAGCCAGGCTTCATCATCTGAGACAACAGTCACAACGGCCAGAAAATAAACCTAACTATTGTTTAAGTGATTTTATTGCCCCCAAAGAGACCGAAATAAAAGACGCAATTGGCGGCTTTGCTGTTACCGCAGGTATTGGGGCTGATGAACTGGCAAAGTCCTACGAAGAAAAAGGGGATGACTATAACAGCATCATGGTAAAAGCCCTGGCCGATCGTCTGGCAGAGGCATTTGCAGAGCATATGCATGAACGGGTCAGAAAAGAGTTTTGGTGTTATAGCCCTGATGAACAGTTTGCCAATGAAGAACTCATTAAGGAAAAATATACCGGCATACGCCCTGCTCCAGGCTATCCAGCCTGTCCGGACCATACCGAAAAAGAAACATTGTTTAAGTTACTGGAGGCTGAAGCCAATACCGGCATCTCGCTTACCGAGCATTTTGCCATGTTGCCCGCAGCGAGTGTCAGTGGCTGGTATTTTTCCCATCCACAATCTACTTATTTTGGATTAGGGAAAATTAACAAAAACCAGCTTGAAAACTACGCATCCAGAAAAGGAATTACATTTGATATAGCTCATTACTGGTTAAAAACCTGCCTGTGAGCACCAAAACATCTCAATAGCCCCTTCACAGCCTGACAAAAGGTTTTGTCAGGCAATTTATAATACAAAAATAATCTCAGCATATTCTTATATCATCTAATAAACTGAAGTACGCCACCTCTATACATAGTATTTCAGGACATGAAGTTTATATTACGTTTTATTGGTATTAGTTTACTCTGGTTATGCTTCCCTGCTTTTTCCACCCCTCCAACTGGTGACTCTGAAAAATTTCTAACCTACTTATGTGAGGTTTGTCAAAGACCAAAAGCAGAATCTTACTATTATAATGGAGACTATCGGCAAGGTTTGAGGATAAACAGAGCTCTAAGTAGTCCAAGTACTAAAGCACTTCCGGCGACAGTCCGTTATCTTAAGACTCAAACATACAGGTATTATGATAAAGCATTAAGGAAATCCAAGTTATTAAATGCTAGAGGCTTCTTTAAACCAGACAGAAAAACTCAGGATGCTCTCCTGCAGGGTTTATGGGAAGGTGTTCATAAACAAGAAATTACACAAGAGCAGGTAAAAGAACTTGTAGTTTCCAGTCTCTATCTAAACGACTTTTTGCACACCATCCGGTCCCCTAAATCAGCAAGGCAACTTGTTATTAGAGGTGACGGGGTATGCATCGGTACGTCTATACTCAGGTTATTTACGGAAACAGTGGAAATGGGAGATGCAAGATCTGCTCAAAACGTTTTGAAATGGATAGCAGAAATTCAAATTTTTAAAAACAAAAATTCGGATAGAAAAACAACAGATGTTGGACGGCAGCTATTTTCAAGCGCCAAAGATGCTAAAGGTGAAAAAACTGTAGGTAGCGAGGTCGTACATGAATATGAGCAACTTCTGACAGTAATGGCTAAAAAATCAGAAGGTCATAGTGATACCTTATTGGAAATCAATGAATTACGTGAAAACTTCTGTAAGTTACAAGAACGATACAATGAAAACATTCAACGAGAAGAAATGTAACTATTCAGCACCCAGTAAAGGAAGGTTGTCGTAATTCTTCATAGCTATAAGCAGGGCTTCGAAAACATTCTCACCCTGCTTTCTCGCCGATGAAACATAACTCCGTATCCGGCAGTACCATTTAGCCCCTTTTTCACTTCTGAAACAGCCAGATATTTTCTGCTTTACCTTGCCGTTGCGAACATCCTGCTCACTGCCGTTATTATCGAAGGGGATGTCAAAATCAGTCATGAATCTCAAGGTTTCTTCTTTAAACTCCACCAGTCGCTTGAAGAGGTTAAAGGCTTTGGTGTTTCTGACTTTATCCTCTCCAAGGCGTTGACGTCGTCGCTCCATGTACTCGGCTTCTTCGAGCTGTGCTTTTTTAGCAGTACGCTCGAAAAGCGAGTCGATACGCTTGCGGATAATTTCCGGCATAGCCTTCATGCCAAGCTTTTTGAACCCTTTCCTAAGATGGCAAGCCAGCCTTAACAAGCGTTGAAGCCGGGCTGCAAGATAATTGCAATCTCTGTCAACAACCCCCTGCAACTCCCTTAAGTGATGGGCGTTACAGAGCACATGGATGGCTGCGTAGCGAAAGTAGACTTTATAATGGTCATGCACAAGTATACCGGCAAATACCAGTAACACTCCCATTGCCTCAATAGCTTCATGACCTTTACTGGGGTCAAGGTGGTAGTATGTCCACTCCTCGGAACGAACGACATGCAGCCACCATAAAGAGCCCTTCACTCTCATGCCTGTTTCGTCAGCACCTGCAACTGGCACTTTTTTTAAGGCGTTAGCAATTGCTGCCTCTGTGCTAGCCAGACGGTCGTAGGCATTTGCCTGAAAAGTACAGATTGAACCGGGACTAACTTCAAGACCAAAAATATCGAAAAAGAATTGTGAAATGCGCTTGTACGGCATTAACTGGTATTGATACAGATAAACAGCCAGTGCTTGAGTGACCGGACCATACTGCACATACGAGTCAACACCCTTAGGAAAGCATGCTTGATTAGGGCTATGTTCCCCTAAACGGTTGAACACCCCAATGCTCTGCGAGTCCAGTGACAAAACCACCTACCGTTAGTGTATTTCGGCTAGATAATATACGACGCCAACTGAGATAATGAGAGAGATACTTTGTAGCCACACCATGAAAAGTATTTCTAATCCACTGTTTCAAATGACTGTGGTAAGCATTGACGTGCTGAATATGGAATATACCTTCCAGCACACGCTTTCCGGCTGAAGTATTCAATTCCTTTAAAGGAAAAGCCAGTTTACGAGCCAGTGATTCATGCGCCAAACTGGCATCAGCACAAACAATAGCATCAACTGATATGCGACCTCTCAGGCAATGAACCAAAGCATCGGCGCTTTCATTCTCAAGAACACCATCAACGGTATTATCTTCCCGGTCGCGAGCTACCATAACGGGTATCCTCCGAGCCTTTACCTTGTCTGAGCCACGTTTTCTGGCTGGCCTTGGCAGCCTTTGTCGCTGGCCTTTGAAGGACTCCCTAAAAAAGGTTTCATCCAGCTCTACAATACCTTCCAAGCCAGTTGCCTGGTCTTTATCGATGACCTGTAAAAAACGATGCCTCCAGGAAAATGAAGTTTTCAGAGTAATGCCGCAGACTTTAGCTGTTGCTCGAAGTGTCAGGGAGTGAGTCATTTCCCTAAGGTACTGCAACCACTGCCCACTATGATCATGGTGTAGTCGAGCCAATGGTGTTTCTGTAAAGGCATTAAATGTACGGCCACACTGTTTGCAGCGATAGCGTTGTCTTCCGACCCTAATCCCCCAGCGCTGGAGATGTGAGTTGCCGCAGTAAGGACAGGAAGGATCGCTTGCAAAATTGTGTTCAATCAAACTTTCAAGATTGAGGTTAGATTTAGGTTGATTCGGTGCGGCAGTAAGGGCCTGTTGAAGTATACCGAGTTGCTGTGGTGAGAGTGATGCAACGTCGTTGAGAAACTGCCTGAATTGATTATTTTTC
The DNA here is from genome assembly GCA_965224475.1 of Endozoicomonadaceae bacterium. Classification (GTDB taxonomy): domain Bacteria; phylum Pseudomonadota; class Gammaproteobacteria; order Pseudomonadales; family Endozoicomonadaceae; genus Endonucleibacter. Next base: position 20,109 of record CBDCZK010000022.1, read on the forward strand.
ATTATGAGGCCTCCTCACAGGAAAGAGACAGCCTCAGTTTACTCCTTTCAACCGTTTAGGGGAACATAGCCCTTGATTAGCATGTCCGCATGGGCATTCTTTGACTTCAGCCACATGCGCCGTTACTTCGAAACGGCCAAAACGTCCTGGATCAAATACCTGACGTTCAACAACGTCGGTTACTTTGATAGAAAGAAGCGACTGATGGCAAAGTACGCAGTTTTTAACCGAGTGATGCCGGATATGGTCTGGTTCCTCAGTTTGCTCCAGCGTAGAGCCTTTATGACCGTGTTGACCACCGGGCCTGTTATTTGACTTTTGCCTCAGGCTTTTGGGATTGGGTTTGTAATCTTCTCTATCACACTCAGGATTTTCCTCATTCTCACTGTCAGCATTTGAGTTTTTGGATGATGAGGGCTTATTGTAACCATCTGTAGACGGTGGCTTGCTGCTATTACGACTATTCATCTTGAGCTTATCAGCAAGCTCCTTGTTTTCATCCTCAAGACTCAAAACCTTCGACTCCAGCTCACCTACAGCAGCGAGAAGCAAGATAATGGCCTGTGTTTCGGGAGTAAACTGAGTCATGAAAACTTCTGGAAAAGGGTTTATATCAAAATGACATAAATTCGCGAAAAATCCAGATTAATCTGAGGAGGCTGAATAGTTACGAAGAAATAGTTGAACTTATGGATACTCAATCGAATAGTATTTCAAGTGCAAGCGATGATAGCTCATCAGATAATGAGTACGAACAAAACAGCCAACAAGAGGAATCAGAAGAGCTAACAACTGATTTGAAGGATCTTCAATTGGAAAGGGCGTATATTCAAAGTACAAGCCATGAACAACCAACAGATTCAACTGTCTTCATCGATGAAACTCAAAGGTGTAATATATTGCTAGCAAAAGCTTTTGAAGAGTTAAAAACAATAAAATCTGAGAATGATGAAAAATTAAATATTGATAGACCAGGTACCTCTCAAGTTGATGATGTAGATCAAACAATCAAAAGGTTAAGGCTCATGTCAGGAAAAGACCTTCATGGCCAGACATCACCAGTAAAAGCACCGGAAAAAGGTTCTCTTGCTCATAAATTAATACAAGACCAATTAAAAGAGCTAGACCCAGACCATGAAGATACCTACGAAGAAACAAGGGAAAAAATAAGAGATGAAGAAAATAAGTATGACACAGGAATAGCCTTGGGTTTAACACCAATACAATATGGAGTAAATCATGTCACACGTAATTTTAGACATGGTAGCAGGGGCTTTAATATGGGAGGACATAGAGATTCAGAAAGACATGATACGAATTCAAAGCTTGTAACTGGAATATTGAGCGCTTCGGAAAGTTTATCAAATGCTAGTGAACATCGTAAAAAAAAAACAAAACAACTAGAAAATCCAAGTGATAATTTTAATTTAATGCGAGATAAAAGCTCGAAGCGTAATCCTGCAAAGAGGATTCATGAAGGTACTACAGCAATGTCAACATTCAGAGACAAATCAGAATCGAGAGTAGGTCAGAAAATACATGATGAATATGTAAAGAATAAACCTAAAGAAGCTGAAAGAGAACGTTCGGAAAGAGAGGCGAAACAACGTAGAGAAGCAGAAGAAGAAAGGAGGCGTAAAGAAGAACTTAAAGAGCGCAGAATACAAAAACAAGAAGAATGGAACCGGGTTGTGGCAAAAGCTAAGAAAACGAAATCAATATATCTTGATAATTTAAGGGGTACAAATAAATGTACAGAACTTCAACTGCCAGTGGGTAACTACTCAACCAGCAGATAAAAAATAAACTTTCCTCTGATTAGAGTTTATCCACTACAGACAAGTTGCTTACGGCTCTATAAAATCAGCGCACCTGTCCATGCTGTCCTGAGGTGCTTTTGAAGGAAGGTAATAGGCCCCGTATAGTGACCATACTGCAGTTGGGGCTGCCAATGATTATCGCCATGCTCTCCCAGAGTCTTATTAATCTGGTGGATGCGGCTTTGGTGGGTCCCCTGGGTGAAGAGGCTTTGGCGGCGGTGGGCGCGGGTAGTAATGCCACGCTGGTAGCAATGGCCTTAATTGCAGGTGTTTCCTCAGGGGTTCAAGCTCAGGTTGCACGGCGAGTAGGCAAAGGACTAGCCAGTCAGTGTGCGGTGCCTGTTAATCACGGTATTTTGATTGCCTTTTCTTTTGCCTTGCCGCTTAGCCTTATTCTGGTGATGGCAGCCCCTTTTATTTTAAAGCTCTATAGCCCAGATCCCGCTATTTTAGATGCTGCTGTGCTTTATTTTCGTATCAGGGTAATGACTCTTATGGCCGCAGTGATGAATATTTCGTTCCGCGGATACTGGAATGGCACCAGCAAACCCAGAGGTTTTCTGAAAATCCTTCTGATTAGTCATGTATTTAATGCTTTGGCTAGCTATATCCTTATCTATGGTAAGTTTGGGCTACCCTCTATGGGGGTAGCGGGAGCCGCGCTGGGCACATTTTTATCCATGTACCTCTGCACACTGTTAAATATCAGAAGTCTCAGAGTTAAAGCTAAATACCACGGGCTTTTCACCCTTTGGAAAGACAGGTCATCTTTTGTTCGTCTTGTAAAGCTTGCATTGCCAGATTCTATCCAACAGTTTTTCTTCTGCATGGGGATAATGATCCTTTATATTATTATTTCCAGGCTGGGTACCAGTGAGATGGCTGTTGCTCATATCTTAATGAATATATCCCTGTTTTTGATTTTACCGGGTGTGGGTTTGGGAATTGCTGCAACAACATTGGTGAGTAAAAGCCTTGGCCAAAAAGATCCTGAAGATGCCTGGCGCTGGGGACGCGACGTTCTAATCGTTGCTTCAATTATTTTGATGGCCCTCGGATTTCCCTTTATTCTCTTTCCTGGTTTTTTCCTATCCTGGTTTCTCCATGACCCAGAGCTTTTGGTAATGGCCAAACTACCGTTACAACTGGTCTGTATTGGTATTATCGTTGATGCCGGTGCTCTGGTTTTACCTCAGGCATTACTTGGAGCGGGAGCCAACCGGACTGTGCTATACATTCGCTTTTTCTTCCAATGGCTTGTATTGCTGCCTCTTTGCTGGCTGGTAGGTCCTGTACTGGGATTAGGCCTTTCGGCAATCTGGATTGTACAGGGCATACAGCGATTGCTTAGTTCTTTGACATTTATCTGGGTTTGGCAGAAACGTAAATGGAGTGTGATTAATATTTAGTTCTTCATTTTATTAAAAATAACTGCCGGTGAAGTACCGGCAGTAAAGCTATGTTTGAGAAGATAGCTAAATTATTAATTGTTGAATATCGGCACTAACTTAACTTGATTGTCAGATGAAATATCTGGCTGTATGCCACCATAGATAATACGGAACCGTTTCTCACTGATACCTTTACTTATCAGCTGGTTAGTTAGTTCTTCGCTATTGAACTCTGCAGTTCTCTTGATCCGATCAAATGATCTTATTGAGTTTTGTTTAGGTGAGACTAAAGTGATGACTAAATCCAAGGACTTATGATTGGATAATATGTTATTTATATTTTTAACAAACTCTGCTTTATCCTCAGCAGAGAGATAAACATAGCCCTGTCTTTCCATCTGGTTATACAAGGTTTCACTGGTATTGACGCTAGCTTGAACCACTCCCGCCGGTTTGAAAATATCCACCAGCGCATAAGTTCTGCGATTACCACGCCTCACGGTATAAACTGAATAATAAGTACTTTGTCCTGCCACCGTTTTGTGGCCAATATAATACGCCTGCTCCCGGTCCAAACCATAGAGCACAGGAATTTTAAAGACATTATTGGCCCAGAAATTACTATCTCCGCAGTGAAATCTCTGACACTGATAAACAGGCTTAACCCCAAGTTTTTCGAACTGACGGGTAAAGTGATCGTATGCAGAAAAGCTCGTTTGCCCATCAGGTAACTGATATAGATTCCGGGAAAGAGTGCCATTCAGCCACTGTTCTGAATCAGCCTTGATTATGCCATTAACCTTCTTCATAGCACTGGAAATCAGAGGGTGATGCTGGCGATCTTCATGGACTGAATCAACCAACCTTGCATTTGTCAGCTCAGTTAAGCTGTTTGGGTCTGAAGTGCCATAAGCAACTTTAGAGCAGAGGATAAGACTTGTCACTAAACCTAAAACAGCGGATTTTTTTTTCATCCCAATGAACCCCAGACGGTTAAACATTATTATACTGAAGCAATTATCCGTTGTTTTGGATAAACAACCAGAATGCATTCATAATTGTAAACAGTGAAAAGCTATCGGTTAGCTCACCCTCTCTAACCCCCTTTAAAATGCTCTTTTTTTATTCCCCAGCCCACCCAGCTATCACATCAATAATAAACACAGACTTAACAGCAAGGAACTTGTTACGTAAGAGACACGTAAACTAACAATAAAACGACATGATTTCTGATCAAAAAATGACTCAAATCAAAACACACCCCCCTTGTCAATCAGGTTATGCCGTTAGATATTGCCAAGGCTAACTGCATTTCTAGAATACCCTCCACCTGATCGAGAATTACTCAAAAAAGTACCTAAAAACGTAGTTTCTCACACGTAAGCAATAGCAATGAATAACAAGCTCGATCAGTAAACTACCAACGTCTTTTATAAGCATAAAACCCTTAGGAGTTTCGGGTCCAATGAAGTATACACGACTTGCCAAGGCCATAGCCCTGACAATGCCCCTTGCTATGCTGGCCGGCTGTACCAGCAATGATAGCTCAGATGATAGTGGCGGTATTGTACCCCCACCGTCATCCAACGGCCCCGTTATTACTTTTGACCCGGAAAATGGCGTTGTGCCCTTCCCCAGTGATCTCTTTGGGTTTGATGAAGACGGTACTTTACGCATACCTGGTGAGTCCGAATGGAAAACCGGAGATATAACAGAGTCAGCCAATGCCTACTGGAACTACCTTGGCTCTCAGGATGGTTGGGGAACATCAGTTCCGATTGTTGTTAGTCTGACGGCTTCTGAACAGGGTACTGTAAATATAAACAGTGATACTTTGGAAGCCGGTGTTAAGCTTTTCAAAGAAACAGAAAATGGCAATCTTGAAGCACTCACCTGGAATACAGATTTCCGCGCCATTATTAGTAAAACCGGCACTTTGAATATAGAGCCCCTCAAACCATTTGCTGAGGGTACTCGCTATTTTGTGGCGCTTACCACAGCCATCGTGGATGGCAATGGTGAATCAATACAGCCATCAGAAGCATACAAAACGCTATTATCCAGTAATGATGAAATGGGCATCCATCTTCAGTCAGTGATTGATAAACTGGCAGCAGCTGGCATTTCAGAAAGCACTATTGCCTATGGTGCCGATTTTACAACCACCAGCATTCTGGCCATTATGCGACCAGTGGTTGACAAATTCCTGAATGATTATGCCAACACCACACAAATAAGCCAGATCACAGAAGTTCCTGATGAACCAGCCCCATCAAGCAAACAATATCGTCTCGCAAACGGTGAAGAAGGTTCTACTAATCTGGTTGTCGATGCCATCAAAACAGCCATGGAGCAAGAAGGCATCGAATTTTCCAGCATCGACGCAAAGGCAAACGATAATTACAAGCTATACACAGCGACCATCAATTTACCCTATTACCTTGACACACCCGTTGCGGGCGATAACTGTGAATATAACCAGTATGTAGAAAGCCTCGCAGGTAATGCTCCCAGTAACTTCAATGAATACCGGGTTGCTCCACAGGAATTTTGTCCCGGCGCATTCAGCTTCTGGCAAACGACTGGAAGTGATGGCACCCCATCTGGCATTCCTGTAACTGGAAAAACAGCCAGCGATATATACACCTATAAATCACCGGCTGAAAATGCCGTAAAACTGTTAATTTCTATCCCAGCAGCCGTTGAAAAGCCTGCAAACGGGTTCAAAACCTTCATGTATGCCCATGGCTACGGAAGTTCAAAAGATGAAATAACCACCATTGCCGGCGACCTCGCAGCTAAAGGCTACGCAATGATTGCCCTGGATCAGCCCATGCATGGCGACCGCTCAGTAGATGTGGATGGTGATGGTAAATTCGATCTTAATGCTGCACTACGACGCACTGACTTTGTGATGGGTGACAACCTGTTAACCACCCGTGGTTTTATGCAACAAACCATGGCAGATTATGTAGGCCTGCGTATGGCGATTGCCAATGGTGTAAAAAATAGTGATGGCGAGCCATTAATGGATTCCGAAAATGTCCATATGGCAGGACTGTCTCTGGGCGGCATCACTTCTACCTCTGTTTCTGCCCTGTTGCGGGATACACAAGAGCAACACCCCGAACTGGCAGACAAACTTGATCTGAAAACAACATCTATGGGTGTTCCAGGTGGTGGCGTAGCCTCTGTGATCATTCAGTCTCCGCTGCTTGAAAAAGAAGTAAGGGAAGATTTCCTGGAGTCAGCAGCATTCAGGCTGCATATGGCTAAACTTCTCGATCTGTATAACCCACTGGAAGATTTGAACAAAGCTGCCAAGGTCGCTTCGCTGGATGCTGTTGATGAATACCGGGTAGCACTGGAAGGGGAAGACCTGAGTAATATAGAAGCTATCGAAGACCCAGATGTTAAAGAGAAAGCCCTGGCTGTTGAAGCTGCCTTTAATGCATTGACAGAAGGATCTGATGCAACTTTGACATCATTTGATGATTTTGAATCACAGGTCTGGGTCAGCTTTGCCAGCTTTGCTGAGCGGGAAGCCCAGTCAGTCATTGACCCTTCTGATCCTACCAATCTGGCAGCTGTTTTGGCCAAACATAAAGATGTACCTCTTTTCCTGGTTGAAGCAGTAGGTGATGGATCCAATACTTTTAATCCAAAAGATATTGCCAATGCTGTTCTAAACCCGTTTGGCAAACCATGGAACCCCGGTGATTTTATTATCGTTAATCAGGCTCAGGAAATGCCACTTGGCGGTACCGATCCACTGATCCGCACTCTTGGACTGGATATTTTAGCCGGTGACCAGGAAGCCAGTGCCGACAATCCGGTTCGAGGGGCTGCACGCTATGGCTATGGCACCCATATGTCGATGGCCATAGGTGTTCCCCTGGAAAACATCCATAAAAAACTGCTACCTCATGATGTAGATGTCCACAACAGCATCGTCAGCGGTATTGTCAGCATGGCCGAAAGCAATGGCACCTCTATTAGCCTGCCTCACCTTGCAGAATCCAATGGTGATGAATTGTTATTGGGAGAAGATGAATTTCCAGAAAATCCAGAATATGTAGAAAAATAAAAGGGTCTGATATGTCACAGCCACATTTGGCTGTGACATATTCAAAATACAGGACGGTTACTCCTGAAAATTATCACTGCAATAGGTCATCACTGACATAAAGCTTATTTCACATGCCACATCATCCAGGTTTTCTTTTGCGCAATAACCTTCAGCCCATTCATTTTTTGATACTTCCCCGTATGAGACGGGTTTACCCTGGCAAAAAAACTGACGGCTACCCTGAGCCTGGTCCAGACAGGTTGATCCAAATATGGCGATAGACATTAAGCACGCTCCACCCTCGCAGTCACGCATGCGTTGGCTGATCTCAGTTAAACATGCTTCCTTTTCTATATGCTTAGCGAATTTGGTCGCTTCTTCAATCTCCTCATGGGCATGCTTTCCCATGTAAAAAAGAACGCCAATGAAAACCCCAAATAAAAGCACCAAACCCGCAACGATACAAAGTATAACTTTAATAATGGTTTTCATAGCAAAGCCCACCCTGGCCCACTTGCATCAACGAATTTCTAGCTGATTATTCGGCTATTTATACAGAATCTGTAGAGCGGCCTTACCAAAGAAAAATAAATATAAGCTTAATAACAGTGTTTTTTTAACGATTGAAATACCTGATGTAACAATAACCAAACAAACTTTTGTTATAAGCCATGATTTGAGTCAAAACACTGATCATCACAATAGAAGCACCTGCGATACCTTCTTGTCAGCCTCTTCATGATTCATACAATCCAGCCACCAGCAAAAAGAACTAACGTTTAATTTAAAGCTGCTTGCCACACCGACCAGAATAAAAAAACAGGTGATCCGTGGCACCTATTTTCCGCTGTCACCCATGGGGAAAACGACGGCGCTATCAACCAGAAAAGATAAAGACTGTGTCCACTTAAATACGGGCACAATGCAAATACACGGAGTATTGCAAGACCATGAGATTATTCCCATTAGCTCCTATAGCAAAAGCGATCACTCTAGCTCTGCCCCTGATGATGCTGACAGGCTGTAATGACAGTGACAATAGTGACAGTAACAGTGCTACAGTAACACCCACCTCTGGTCCTGCTGTCAGTTTTGATCCAGAGACTGGGCAAATACCCTACCCCAACGATATTCTCGCTCTCAGTGATACCGCAAAATTTAAAGCCCCTGGAACAAGTACACAGGAGCAAGATACAGCAGAAAGCTTTCCAAACGCCTATTGGAATTATCTGGCATCCCAGGATGGTTGGGGAACAGCAATGCCACTGGAGATTCAATTTGAAGAGACAGGCATTCTTACCTCAAAAGCAGTTGACCTGAATGAAGCAACACTTGCAAGCGGCATAAAGCTCTTCATGGATAACCAGGGGAAACTGGAACCACTGTTATGGGGAGAGGACTTCAGAGCTACTGTTGTCAATAAAGACCGTATTCACATTGAACCATTAAAGCCTTTTGAAGAATCCACCCATTATTATCTGGCATTGACCAAAAACGTTAAAGATATGCAGGGTGCCACGATTCAGTCATCAAAAGCGTATCAAGATTTAAGAAATGATGGCTCTAAAATGGGCAACCATCTAGCTCAGGTATTTGAGAGACTGGAACAGAACGGTATTGCCTCAGAACAGATTGTCTATGCGGCCGACTTTACCACACTCCAGGTAATGAGCACTCTTGACTCTATTGTTGATAATTACCTTGAAAAAAATAGACCTCACTTTGAGTCCACTAAAGAACTCAGTGATAACCAAATAAAGAAAATAATAACCAGCATGGGAAACGACAGCCCCAAGATGGAAATTGTCAAAGATATTGTTAATGACCTGCTTAAAGAAGCTGGTTTCGAACCGCCAGAAAAAACAGAAGCTGAGATAAATTACCGCCTATTAAAAACGTCTCTGTCACTGCCCTATTATCTTGACACACCCGTTAAAAATAAAAACTGCACATGGCATCCCAGTATGGATATAAGCCCAATAACCGGAGGGCAGCCATCGCTTACAAATACATACCGGGTTGCACCACAGGATCAATGCCCTGGCGCAGTCAGTTATTGGCAAGACAGCGATGGTACGCCTATTTCTACCGGTAACGCAGACGATCTTAAAAAGTTTAAAGATGAAAAACTGGAAGCCCTGGTTGTATTACCGAAAGAACCTGCACCAGGCCCAGAAGGCTACCCTACCTTTATTTATATACATGGTGTGACCAGTCAAAAAGAAAGCATCTTGAATATTGCCAATGCTATTGCTGATAAGGGCTATGCAGTAGTAGCCATTGACCAGCCGATGCATAACAGCCGCGGTATTAACAAAAAAAGCATAATCAACCCAAAAGGGTTAAAGATAAATGCTACAGGTAATGTTCTTGACTTTGTTATGCCATCCAACGTTTTGACAACAAAAGGTTACATGTATCAAAGTCTTGTTGACCATTTGGGCTTGCGCATGGCAGTAGCCGATGGTCTTATCGATCCCCAGAACTCTGAAAGTAATCTATTTGATATTAATAATATTCATTTAATGGGGGTTTCCCTGGGAGGCATCGTTGCAACATCTGAGGTGGCCCTGCTTCGTGATGCTTGGGAGCGGCACCCAGAAAAACGTCAGCAACTTGAAATAAAAAGTGCTTCTCTGTCTGTTCCCGGCGGGAGTATTGCCTCAATCATGTTGCACTCTCCTGCACTGAAAGGCTCCGTCGAAAAGCATATGAAAGACTCTGCAGCCTTCAGGCTCTATCTTGCGGAAAAACTCGGTGGCTACAAGCCTCTTAAAGACCAGAGCAATGACGCTAAACTGAAGGCACTGGACTGGCTAGACTCCTTTGAGCGTGTTATCTACGAAACAACAACCCCAACCAAGCCTCTCGAAACACTTATCGAAGTCATTAAAGAAACCAATCCTTCCATGGAGCAGCCTATTCTGAGTGGGCTTAAGATCCTTAAAGGGTTCAAAGACAAAAAAGAAGAAAACACCAGCTCTTCAGCAAAAACCTATGAAGCCTTTGAAAAGGAAAACTGGAACCTGTTTGCTGATGAAGGTGAATATATCATCCAGTCTGTAATGGATCCCGTTGACCCAATCAACCATGCCAAAGTTCTAAAAGAACATAAGGATCAACCTCTATTCCTGATGGAAGTGGTGGGTGATGGCAGTAATACGATAAGTCCTGCTAAAGCCATCGGTGCTATAGCGAAACCGGAACTGGCCACCTGGAATCCTGGTGACTTTGTAGTGCCCAATACTATTGAAAACCGGCCTCAAGGTGGTACAGATGCCCTGATCAGAGCTCTTGAGCTTGATATTATTGACGGCAGTGTCTCCAATAGCGGCACTTCCCTTCGTGCAGCAGCACGCTACCAATACGGAACCCATGGTTCAACACTCGGTTATTTTGATATGTCATGGCTTAGTGCTGGATTACTGCCTTATGACCAGGATGTTCATCAAAGCATGATGGAAGGTATATTCAGTTTTGCAAATAGTCAGGGTAAATCGATAAACCTTCCATCCCAAGCAATATCTGATGGATCTATATCCTTATTAAAACCGATAGATTCTTTTCCAAAACAACCTGATTAATGAGTCATTTCAGTTATTGATGTAGGGGAAGGGTTATCACCTCTCCCTTACCCTTTTTATACTTGTCAAACCTAACCTGATGTTAATTTTGTCATTAATTCACTTAACACTGATAACAATCAAAGCATATCGATAATCAAAACAATAGCCTTCAGAAATCTACAAACTGATTTCCGTACACTGGAATATTAAAGGTAACTTAATGGAAGCAAAATCCCAGAGCCAGGCCATGGTTTTTGGCCTGACTGCGGTACTGTTGTGGTCTACGGTTGCAACAGCATTCAAGCTCAGCCTTGAATATCTTACTCCTTTACAATTGGTATTTTTTGCAAGCCTGACTTCTATTATCTCGTTATCAGTTTGGGTCACCTACAAAGGGTATTGGCAAGAGGTTGTTTCTGCCTTTAAAACAAAACCTGGCTACTATTTACTAATGGGAGTGCTTAACCCTTTCCTCTACTATATTGTCCTGTTTAAAGCCTATGACCTACTGCCAGCTCAACAGGCTCAACCCCTGAATTACACTTGGGCACTAACCCTAACGATTTTATCCGTTCCCATGCTTGGCCAGCGTCTGACCAAAATTGATGTGCTGGCCTGTTGCCTGGGTTATACCGGTGCCCTGATTATTGCCACAGGGGGTAATCTCCTCGCCCTGGATTTTCAAAGTCCGATTGGCGTTGTACTAGCGCTGACCAGCACTTTGCTATGGGCTCTTTACTGGGTTTATAACACCCGCAACACCGACAACCCTGTCGCCAGCTTGCTATTATGTTTCCTGTGCGGCATGCCTTTCGTCATCATGGCAAACCTTTATTATGGCGATAGTTTTACATTTAACTGGCAAGGTCTAGCAGGCGCTATCTATGTAGGTCTTTTTGAAATGGGGATTACCTTTGTGCTTTGGTTAACCGCATTAAAAAAAGCCACCCATATTGCTCGTATCAGTAATCTGATTTTTATTTCTCCATTTTTATCTTTGCTGTTTATATCGTTTATATTAGACGAGCCAATCGCGCCCTCTACATTTATTGGACTGGTTGTTATCGTAACGGCTGTTGTAATTCAGCAAAAACAGAAAACCACCAATAAAGAAGAGGAAAATACTGAAAAAGACTGCGCCATTTTAGAAAAATAGGGCATTTTTATTTTATAAAATAATATGCAATACATTGCAGCCAAATGGTTGCAATGTATTAAACAAATAAAACCATTAATTGTTTATTAAATAACTGACTATATCTTCATCAATTAAAAATATTAGCTAATTAACCTCTCTTCATTTAAAAAACACATGATCTCAGTCAATAACATAAAACAACATCAGCCGCACACTTAAACCCACAAACAATAAGTGATTGTGGTATCGAAGATGTAAAGAGATAAAAAAACTCCAGCTCACCTCTAGTACTTATTAAAAAACCAAAACTCTTATAAAGAGGATAAACATGAACCAGTCAGGCTCCATGAAGCAGCCCCGTTCATTTTATATGATCTTTTTTCTTGAACTCTGGGAACGCTTTGGTTATTACGGCCTTCAAGCCATTCTAGCTGTTTATTTTGTAAAACAACTCAATATTTCAGACGCAGATTCATTTACTATTTTTGGCGCATTCAGCGCTATGGTTTATGGCCTTGTTGCCATTGGCGGATGGCTAGGTGATAAAGTGCTTGGCACCAAACGCACACTTTTTATGGGTGCCATTACTTTATCCATTGGCTATTTGATGATGGGATTTTCCAATGGCAACGTCACTCTTGTTTATTTAGCTCTGGGAACCATTATTGTTGGTAATGGCTTATTTAAAGCCAATCCGGCCAGCCTGGTATCAAAACTTTATAAGCAAGATGACCCACGACTTGATGGTGCTTACACCCTGTATTATATGTCGGTCAATATCGGGTCATTCCTATCCATGCTGCTGGTTCCAATATTGGTGGATCATTTTGGCTGGGGAGCCGGTTTCTACGCCAGTGCTTTCGGAATGCTGATTGCTGTAGCGACTTACTGGTTCCTGCGCCACTGGGTTGCCAGCCACGGTTCCGAACCGGATATGCATCCTGTAGCCCTTAAACTTAGACTGGCCGTCATCGCTGGTATTATTTTATCTTCCTGTCTCTGTGCCTGGATGTTACAACAGCTGATGCTGGCTCAGATTCTACTTGCTACAGTAAGCTCTATTGTCATTTTGGTTTTCTTTAAGCAGATGTTCTCATGCCATGGTGTTGAACGCACTAAAATGGCTGCCGCATTTATCCTGATTCTTCAGGCCATACTGTTCTTTGTCCTGTACATGCAGGTACCCACTTCCGTTAATTTCTACAGCCTCAATAATGTTTACCCTGAAATACTGGGTATTCCCATTAACCCGGTTGCTTTTCAGTCTTTTAATCCCTTCTGGATTGTTATTCTCAGCCCAATGCTGGCTTACACCTATAACAGATTGGGTTCCCAGGGCAAGGACCTGCCTATGCCAGTCAAATTCAGCCTGGGTATGGGGCTGTGCGCTATAAGTTTTCTGGTTCTCTGGTTATCCGGAAACTTTGCGGACCAAAAAGGCATGATTACTTTTGAGTGGATTGCTATGTTCCACTTTTTCCTCTCTTTTGGAGAGCTTTTGATCAGCGGTCTCGGTCTATCCATGGTAGCAAAACTGGTTCCCCAAAGAATGGTCGGTTTTCTGATGGGTGCCTGGTTCCTGGCTAATGCTGCCGCTTCCATGATCGGCGGTTTTGTTGCAACCTTTGCCTCAACACCAGACACAGTGAATGCCACTGCGCTGGATATGCTGCCCGTTTATACCGAACTTTTCCGTGATATTGGCCTATTCACTCTTTTAGTCACAGTTGCCATGTTCCTGACAGCACCTCTGCTAACCCGAATGATTAATGGCAAAACCAGTAACACAGCTGAAACAGCAACCGCTTAACAATGGTTTTTAATAACAAGGAACAGACCATGACCTTACCTACCAGCATTTATACAGAGCGTCTTAAAGCAATCCGGACGTTTATGAATAAAGAAGGTATTGCTGCTTTTATTGTACCCTGCGCTGATCAATATCTGGTGGAATACCTGGGACCTGATGTTCAACGGTTGAGATGGTTAACAGGCTTTACCGGAGAAGCTGCTATAGCCATTGTTCTGGAAGATAGAGCTGCAATTTTTGTTGATGGTCGCTTTACCGTTCAGGTTCGCCAGCAAGTTCCAGAACCCCTTTTTGAGTATCACCACCTGGTAGAAGAGCCTCACCTGGAATGGTTAAAGGAAAACCTCGCTCCGGGAGATAGATTAGGCTTTGACCCCACTATTCATACCTATAGCTGGTATAAAGAAGCCAAGACAGCACTGAAAGAAACAGATATTGAACTCACTCAACTGGCAGAAAACCCCATTGACAGCTTATGGCATGACCGGCCTCACGCCAACAGTACGCCAGGTATTCTGCTAAAAGAAGAACACTCCGGTTGCAGCAGCGCAGAAAAACGCCATACATTATCTGAAATAATGCACCAAAAGGGTCTGGATGCCATGGTTATCACCCAGCCGGACTCCGTAAATTGGCTATTTAATATTCGTGGTAATGATGTTCCCTGCCTGCCCGTAGTACTTGGCTACGCGATTATATATCAAAGTGGCAGTGCTGAACTTTTTGTTCCAGAAGGCAAACTGGATAACCATTTCAGCAAACATGCTGGCCATGATGTTACCGTTCAACATCTAAGCAAACTTGAGCAAGCATTAAAACAGCTGGGTGAAACCGGAGCTTATATTCAGCTTGATACCAAAAATACCAATGCCTGGATTCCACTGACACTTGAACAGTTTGGTGCTGAATTAAAACATGCTGAAGATCCCTGCATGTTAATGAAGGCAGTCAAAAACGAGGCTGAAATTGCTGGAATGCGTCAGGCGCATATTTACGCAGGCATTGCCACCTGCCGTTTTCTTGCCTGGTTGGAGATAGAAGTAAAAAAAGAAACAGTACTGGATGAGGGAATCCTGGCAGATAAACTGGAATCACTTCTGGAAGAGCACCCTCACTACCATGGCTGTAGTTTCGAGACCATTTCCGCAGTGGGCCCTAACGCAGCCATGTGTCATTATAACCACACCCTGGTGACACCAAGAAAACTTGGCCAGGATGGTATGTACCTGATAGACAGTGGTGCTCAGTATCCGGAAGGCACCACCGATATGACCCGCACCATCAAGGTCGGGGATGTCTCTGATGAGATGCGGGAACGTTACACCCAGGTGTTACAGGGGCATATTAAGCTGGCTGCCTCCCGCTTCCCGGAAGGAACTCGAGGAATCCAACTTGATACCCTGGCTCGCTGGCCACTATGGCAAGCGGGTACTGACTATGATCATGGCACTGGCCATGGTGTTGGCCATTTCCTCAGTGTTCATGAAAGCCCCGCCAGAATGTCACCTCAGGAACCTCACTCCAGGCTTATACCTGGAATGATGATTACTATTGAACCGGGCTATTACAAAGAAGACTGCTACGGTTTAAGAATAGAAAACCTCTATCTGATTCGAGAGGTCAACAGCTCAGCCAAAACCAAATTCCTGGAATTTGAAAATCTGACCTATGCACCTATCGATTGTCGTTTGCTCAATATTGAGCTGATGACAAAAGAAGAAATTCAGTGGCTGGATCAATACCACGCTCAAGTCAGGAGAATGATGGCACCTCATTTGAACGGGGGTGATCTGGAATGGTTAACTGAGGCTACTCAGCCTATCATCGAACTATTCGGCTAACTATTAATACAGGCTGTTAAGGGTATCAGCAACCTTTTCAGCCTGTTCTTCCATGTGAAAGTGGTGTCCACCTTGAAATGGATGAAGGTGAATATGCTCCAGCTCGTTGCCATACTGCTGCAAAACAGGCTTCAAAATGCCCCGTTCACTGAAAAGCAGGTGACACTCTTGAGTTAATGCCTTTGGAAAGGCCAGAGACTGTTCTAGCGTCATACGAAAAGGTGATGGCATCGACAGACGGGGATCTGTTCGCCACTGCCAGCCTCTCTCAGTTTCAACGATCGTCCTCTCAACCAGCAACTTTGCAGCATCCAGACTGATAGCGAATTTTCCTTCAGAACGGGCTTTTATTGCAGCTTCAAGGGAATCATAACAACTGGCTTTTTTACCTAGCCGCATTCTTTTGCGGGCTTGCAAATAGTCTGATAGCACACCAGGTAAACGGCTGGCTTCACTCGGCATCGGGCATAAACCATCAATCAACACCAGTTTACTAACAATATCAGGGACTGAGGCTGAAACCATCACAGAAACCACTGCACCAAGAGAATGTCCAAGTAGCGGAACCTGTTTAAATTCCAGAGCCTCAATAATATTGACAATATCTTCAACATAGCTCCAGATACCATAGTCCATTCCATCCGCACGGTGATCTGAATGACCATGTCCAGCAAGATCAACAGCAATCAGGCGAATACCTTTCAAATGCCTGGATAGAGGGATAAAGCTGGCCGCATTGTCCATCCAACCATGGAGAGCAAGAACGGGTTGACCTTGGAGATCACCGAGTTCTAAAGCAGAAAACTCCAAACCCTTGGTCTTGATTATACGTATTCTTGAACTCATTTTTTAAAACCTCAGGCTCTTGATCCCGCTTTCTTGATATTAATCAGTACAGAAATCGAACAAGCGTGTAAAAAGTATCCAGAATAATTTTGCATGTGGCTCATCATCAGGATCAGGAATAGTGTCTGAATCTTCCCCCATTCCTTCAAGGGTAGCAACCACTGCTCCATCAGCAATATTGCCATTTTTCCTAGCTAAAATTAAATTGCAAATTTCTCTCATATAATAGCAATCTGAAAAAAAGCCAATTGTAGCAACCTCCTCACTGGGATATAGCAAGCACTGTTCTTGTTCTTCATCACATTGTTGCCTACCTAGAAAATCAGTTAAAAATTTTTCTACAATGATACTCAACTCTTCTAACTTACTATCCTCTTCTCTATAAATGTCCCTGAACAAATCGACTAATAAAAGCATAAGCAGTTCAAAATTATGATCACTCCTAACACTCTCCATACACAATTCGCAAACCTTTTTCTTTTCCACATGTGAATCATTTAAATAAAAACAGATAACCATTAATAGTGAATAATAACTTTCAAAACAAGCCTCTGTTTTTTCAAAGGTTTCTAAGCAACTCTCTAAATCACTTAATACAACAGGACAGTCTTCCTCAAAAGAAACATGCACTTGACTTTCTTGCAAGAACCAACCTGCTCTATCCCCCAGCATCCGCCAAAAATCCTCTGCTAACTTTTGCATGGGATCATGTTCATTTTGATATATAGAGCAAAGAAAACCACCTAATTGGTCTACTTTAACTAATTTTTGCTGTTCACTATTTTTTTCATCTATCCCTCCACCCAACTCACATATAGCGTTTTTCTCAAGCCCCATTCTTTCAAATGGTTTCTCAAGATCAGCTATTTCCTTATCAGTTTCATCTTCCCTTGCAATAGCTTCAGAATCATTAGAAAGTTTTTGTTTTTTTACTACTGCATCCTCACTGCATCTTCTTTCCTCAGAGCTTCTTTGATCATAAAGAAGATTATGGTACTGATTTTTAGTAACTATTCAGCACCCAGCAAAGGAAGGTTGTCGTAATTCTTCATAGCTATAAGCAGGGCTTCGAAAACATTCTCACCCTGCTTTCTCGCCGATGAAACATAACTCCGTATCCGGCAGTACCATTTAGCCCCTTTTTCACTTCTGAAACAGCCAGATATTTTCTGCTTTACCTTGCCGTTGCGAACATCCTGCTCACTGCCGTTATTATCGAAGGGGATGTCAAAATCAGTCATGAATCTCAAGGTTTCTTCTTTAAACTCCACCAGTCGCTTGAAGAGGTTAAAGGCTTTGGTGTTTCTGACTTTATCCTCTCCAAGGCGTTGACGTCGTCGCTCCATGTACTCGGCTTCTTCGAGCTGTGCTTTTTTAGCAGTACGCTCGAAAAGCGAGTCGATACGCTTGCGGATAATTTCCGGCATAGCCTTCATGCCAAGCTTTTTGAACCCTTTCCTAAGATGGCAAGCCAGCCTTAACAAGCGTTGAAGCCGGGCTGCAAGATAATTGCAATCTCTGTCAACAACCCCCTGCAACTCCCTTAAGTGATGGGCGTTACAGAGCACATGGATGGCTGCGTAGCGAAAGTAGACTTTATAATGGTCATGCACAAGTATACCGGCAAATACCAGTAACACTCCCATTGCCTCAATAGCTTCATGACCTTTACTGGGGTCAAGGTGGTAGTATGTCCACTCCTCGGAACGAACGACATGCAGCCACCATAAAGAGCCCTTCACTCTCATGCCTGTTTCGTCAGCACCTGCAACTGGCACTTTTTTTAAGGCGTTAGCAATTGCTGCCTCTGTGCTAGCCAGACGGTCGTAGGCATTTGCCTGAAAAGTACAGATTGAACCGGGACTAACTTCAAGACCAAAAATATCGAAAAAGAATTGTGAAATGCGCTTGTACGGCATTAACTGGTATTGATACAGATAAACAGCCAGTGCTTGAGTGACCGGACCATACTGCACATACGAGTCAACACCCTTAGGAAAGCATGCTTGATTAGCATGTCCGCATGGGCATTCTTTGACTTCAGCCACATGCGCCGTTACTTCGAAACGGCCAAAACGTCCTGGATCAAATACCTGACGTTCAACAACGTCGGTTACTTTGATAGAAAGAAGCGACTGATGGCAAAGTACGCAGTTTTTAACCGAGTGATGCCGGATATGGTCTGGTTCCTCAGTTTGCTCCAGCGTAGAGCCTTTATGACCGTGTTGACCACCGGGCCTGTTATTTGACTTTTGCCTCAGGCTTTTGGGATTGGGTTTGTAATCTTCTCTATCACACTCAGGATTTTCCTCATTCTCACTGTCAGCATTTGAGTTTTTGGATGATGAGGGCTTATTGTAACCATCTGTAGACGGTGGCTTGCTGCTATTACGACTATTCATCTTGAGCTTATCAGCAAGCTCCTTGTTTTCATCCTCAAGACTCAAAACCTTCGACTCCAGCTCACCTACAGCAGCGAGAAGCAAGATAATGGCCTGTGTTTCGGGAGTAAACTGAGTCATGAAAACTTCTGGAAAAGGGTTTATATCAAAATGACATAAATTCGCGAAAAATCCAGATTAATCTGAGGAGGCTGAATAGTTACGATTTTTACCTTCGCAAATGCATAAATAAGTAGTCACGCAACTGCTAACAGATAAAAATAACTGTACGTCCGTATTTATAAAAAACATCTCCATTCCAATTTGGTTATACTCATTGCCAAACACCATTAATCTCGCTGTTGTCACGATGAAAACTGTTGATCCAGTAACCGATGTCGCAGTCATAAAAACATTGAGAGAAGCTCTCCGGCACGGGCCATATCCTTACCTAAGGGAAAGGGCTCATGCTGTTTTACTCAGTATACGTGGTTATTCTATGAGCGAGATTGCTGCAATATTTGAAGTTCGATATCAGACAGTATCTGACTGGATTGATGCCTGGGATGATTATGGCCTTCGCGGTCTGTACAAAAAACATGAGGGTGGTAAACCACCTATCTATACTGACCAGGAAGCACAACGCATTAGAGAGATTGTCTCCGAGGAACCTCGCAGGCTGGCTTATGTTCAAACAAAGATTGCAGAGGAAACCGGGAAGACTGCCTCAAAACAAACTTTGTCGAGACTTTTAAAAAAAGCTGGGACTTGTTTATAAGCGGTTTCGTAAGGCTTGCAGTCATAAGCGCAACGAGGAGCAGTTCAGGTGTTGCCAGTCTGCCTTGAAAGAGGCTCAAAATGCTGAGGATAAAGGGCTTGTCAATCTGTTTTACTTTGATGAATCTGGTTTTAGCCAAGAGCCTTGTGTCCCCTATGGTTGGCAAGAAAAAGGCTCACAGCTAGAAATACCCTCTGTAAAAAGCAAGCGTATCAATGTGCTGGGGTTTATGAATCGTGCCAATGACCTTTTCTACTACCCAGTAACAGGTTGTGTTAACAGCGAAACGGTTATCAGTGTCTTTGATGATTTTGCCACCAGGATGGAAGATCCCAAGTACAGTTCTAATGATCGCTATACTATCGTCATGGTGGATAATGCCAGCATTCATACCAGCAAACTTTTCAGAGAAAGAGTAATAGACTGGGCGATTGAGAAAAAGCTCTTAGTCTGTTTTTTACCGACCTATTCACCAGAACTCAATCTGATAGAAATATTGTGGAGGAAAGTGAAATATGAATGGCTGAACTTACTGACAATAATGAACTTCAAGGAATTTGAGCAAGAGGTCAAACGTGTATTTGATCTATTTGGTCAAGAATATCTGATTTCGTTTGAGTGACTACTTAAAATTTATTATAACGTTTAAGCTCTACTTCCAGTTCAATACGTCTTACCGGTTTTAATGTAAACCCTTTCCCACCGACAATAATTTGGTAAAAAAGATCTCTATAATGACTAACGGCTAAAATTACAGGCATTTCAGAGTCAACCCCAGTATTAATAATACTCCATAGTGCAAGTTGCTGCAGCCTCAATCTAAATAGATCTATATCCTTCCATAAAAAACAAGACTCTTCTTTACTTTTGGACAAAGGAAATTCATCACAAAGCTTATCACCAAAAATTGACCTAAAAAAACTCAAACTCTGTCCAAACGTATAAAAACGCTCTCCTTTAAACAAGGGTGTCACAAAATCATAAACAGGTTTTGGCATAGGTCTAAATTTAGCTAATGACGAAGAACTACAACGAGTATAAACTGATTTACCTAAAAGATATCCAGACTCTACTTTTTCACTCTGCTCAGAATCAATATCTTTTTTCTCTACAGCTTGTAAAACATTGTTAGCCACAGCACTCAAAAAATATTTACCACTTCCCTTTGTCATCAGTGCCCATATAGCATTAACTCTATGTAATGCATCTGGTTGTTCTGCTATTTCTTGCATAAAACTTGATAACAAAGCAACAAACTCCCCCTTAATGCCTTCATCAGAAAATTCCGGATATTCTTTAACAACATGTAACGCACAAAATGCAACTTTTTCTCCATATGTATGTTCATCATGTTTAGCCTGTAAAGAGACAATCAAATTTTTTAAATCATTCAACGCATTTACACTAGGCACATCAACTACTAAATTATCAGCCTCACAGTCATTTATTTCATCACAATTTGTTTTTATCTTGTTTTTTTTACCCCGTCTTTTCTTAGAAGTATTTTCTCCAGCACCCTGATCACGACCTTGTAGGTCGTTTCTACCTACCTTTTTTTTATGAGCTTTACCTTTACTTTCTCTCCAGGTTTTTTCTGCTCCAGAAATAGAAGCACTTGCATCCATTAATTTAGCCATTTTTCTATCATGTTTACCACTATGTTTTACTTCATCTGTCTTTGCATCATTTTTTATTTTTCTAGTCTTAGATACGCTATCTAAAGTTTCAGGAGTGGGACAAACCAATTGCGGCTCTTCACCTGAATCAGCTTTCATAACTTTTGTGTCAGTTGATAACGATACATCTTCACTTCTATGCTTTTTGATTGCGGCAACACTCAAATCAGTACTTTCTGAGTCTGTACTACGAACAGTCTCAAAACTATCTAAACAATCAAGCTTATGATTCAGAAAACCAGTATTTTGAACCTCTTCATGTTTATTTGTAATTACCTTTTCAGCTTCAACACCATCATCAACCACTGGAGAAGCTTCATCAACAATCTCTGAACTGACACCTACTTTCTTATCTTTAATTCCTTTCTTCGCCATATCAGCATATGTAACTAACGGAGTCTGTAGATGAGTTGGCAATTTATCAGAACTCAACTGGTCTGCTTTTTGTTCCACAGCAACAGTTACTAAGGCTAAATCTTTTTCTTCAGGACAAACATCCCCGGCTAATCGTTGACCATGTTCAAATTTATTTCTATGTTTGATCCTATTGCCGGTTATTTTCTCCACCACCCCAAAATTAAATTCACCGACCCCATCCTTATGACGAGAGGAATCAACAGCCTCCACTCTTTTATCTTTATCAGCTTTCGTTACTTTTTTTCCATTTTTTACCACTTGAGAAAATGTAAGGAGTGGCAACTTGCTCTCTGACTGCAAACATTCTGCAGCTTCTACTGCAGAATGTTTTTCTACTTTTTTATTTGTATCATTTATTTCATATTGAGAACTATCTATTATACCGTGATTCACTGCAATGCAAGCTGCAACTGGAGCATTACTGGTTTTTCTTTGCAAACATTCATTTTCTTGATCATCTACAACCAAAGAATTACTTTTCTCATCCTGTTTATTAGGCTTGACATTTTTCCAGCCATTTAATTTTGATTCAGGCCTCCAAACAAAAGGTCTTAAATCATCATCACAGAACATAAACCTATCATCTCTACTATCCTCCTTTAATCTTTCATTCCAAATAGTCTTATAATCTCGAGCCCAAGGCATATAATGGTAATCATGAAAAAGAATTCTTGTAGATTCAATATCCCCTAATTCACTTGCTGATTGATAATAATATGGCTTTACTTTGTACTCCACCACTTTACCTACCAAACAACCAGATTTCACATGACCAAGCATAAAACTGATCATTGAAACGGCTAAAGTCTCCATTTCTTTTCCATATCCAGATACTCCTTCTGTTTTACTATCATTTCCTTCATGATAATTTCTTGCCGCAGCATCATAAATCAACAGCAATATTTGATTAATTAAATCTTGGCTTAATTTTAATTCTTCATAAAAACATTTTGAAAACAAACGTAGCACAATATCATTATCCATGACAACATGATCAGCAATCCATTTAAGGCTATCATCCAATGATGGTAACCCTACATAAACTTCCATTTTATACCCCCTAACACTATCAAACTCTGGAAATGGAATTTTCAATACTGTATCAACATAAAAGCCACCCTGCCCACTCTCTTTTTTTAACTGATGCAATAATTTAAACCTAGATATAACCTCTGCTTTTAAAAGACCAGGCAGCTCTTTTTTTATTCTCTGCATCCCCTCCGCTTCAGTACCTAAAATCCCCCATGAAAACTGTGAAAATATAATTAGAAAAAAAAGCAAACCCCTATAAATCATATTCTCTATACCCAGATACGTATAATGTATTAGGCATTCAAGATAGTAGGCATTTTTAATATAATCGAGGCGGGTGTAAACCTACCCAGCTCAAGCGTTATTCTTAAGCTGGAATCAGGTTTTATTTAGTACTATTGATATTGAAACTGCTTAAAGCTGATTTTATATAACAGCGAATAAATCACAGGCAATACAATCAGGGTCAGCAGCACCGTGGCAAAGCCCAAACCAAAAATAATGGTTACTGCCATAGACTTGAAAAATGCATCAAACAGTAACGGAATCATTCCCAGCATGGTGGTCAGTGCTGCCATACAAACCGGCCTGACACGGCTTACCGAAGCATGAAAGATTGCTTCATGTTCCTCTCGACCTTCTTCCAGCTCCAGCTTAATCTGCTCCACCAGCACAATACCATTTTTAATCAACATTCCTGATAGGCTTAGCAAGCCCAGCAATGCCATAAAACTAAAGGGGGCATCCAGCAGCAACAGGCCTGCAACGACACCAATCAAGGCAAGAGGTACTGTACTCCAGATAGCCAGTGGTTGTCGTACTGTATTAAATAGCAACACAGTAATCAGGAACATAAACAGATAGCCCATAGGAATAGAGGCAAAAACGGCTTTCTGGGCATCGGTGGAGGTTTCATAGGAACCACCCCACTCCAATTTATACCCATCAGGCAGCGGAATAGCTTCTATCTTATCCCTGACTTTGCGGAAGACACTGTCAGTAGTTTCACCGCTTAGTAACTGTGGATCAGCCATAACCGACAGCATCCGTTTACGCTCACGGCGAACAATCAATGGATCTTCCCACTCTGTATCAAAGCTTGAAACCGCTTGGGTAATGGGCACAAAATTTTTATGATCTGCACTCCATACCTGCAGGTCCGTCAGACTGTCGGCATTAAGGCGTTCCGCTTCTGGTGCACGCATAATCATTGGCAAAAGGTGACTACCTTCACGATAAACACCCACTTGCTTACCAGAGAAGTTGATAAGCAGGGCTTCATCCAGTGCCTGTTTGGAAATGCCACTGCGACGGGCACTGGCTTCATCCAGCTGAGGCCTGACAATGGCAGTACGATTACGCCAGCCATGGCGAACATTTGTTGCCAAAGGCTCATCCCGTAAAACCTGCATGGCTTGTACTGCCAGAGATCTCAGTACTACAGGGTCCTCACCATAAAAACGGGCTTCAATTTCTGCCGCTGGTGACGGTCCGTTCTGCAGACGTTTAACCCGATATTCAACATCAGGAAACTTCTGATCTAAAATAGATTCAACCTTTGGAATCAACCCCAGTATGGTATCCAGATCTTTCGCTTCCACCACCAGCTGGCCAAAACTGCTGTATTGTTTTTCTGGCATATAAGGCAGAACAAAACGCTGTGACCCCATACCGATAACAGTCGTTACATTATTAATACCGTCCAGAGCCAAAACCTGTTGCTCAAACTGCGATATCTCTGCTTCAGTATTACGGATATCAGACCCTTCAGGCATCCAGTAATCCACAAAAAAGATTGGCGTATTTGAAGGCGGGAAAAAGACATTTTTCACAAAACCAAAACCGGCAAATGCTGAAAACAGTGCTGCAGCCGTAATAATAAGAGTAATGGGCCTGTGTTTTAGCGCAAAAGAAAGCAACTGTTTATAGACCGTAAACAAAGCCCCCTGGTATGGATCAAAGTCTTTTGCTTGCTCTGTTGTCACTTCTTCCTTAAATAGAAGATGGCAAAAGAAAGGTGTCAGGGTAATGGCTGTCACCCAGCTCAGCATCAACGATATTAAAAGTACCTGAAACAGGGAAACACAGAACTCACCGGATGCTTCATCAGATAAACCAATCGGTGCAAAAGCAATAATCGCAATGACAGTAGCACCTAACAAAGGCCACTGAGTCTGACTTACCACCCGTTTAGCCGCTTCCATCCGGCTAAGCCCACGCTGCAAACCGACCTGAATACCTTCTGTAACTACAATAGCATTATCAACGAGCATACCCAGTGCAATGATTAAGGCACCAAGAGAGATAAGCTGCAACTCGATACCGGCAATTCTCATGACAATAAAGGTACCGAGAATGGTTAACAGCAAAACCGCACCCATTAACAGACCGGAACGGACACCCATGGCAAACAGTAATACCACAATGACTATGGCTACAGATTCAGCGAGGTTTATCAGAAAGCCATTCACTGACTCTGACACCACGGCTGGTTGGTCATACACCGTATCTACATCAATACCAATGGGACGTTGACCTTCCAACTCATTTAGCCTGGCTCTGACCAAATCCCCCACATCAACAACATTAACCCCAGATGTGAAAGAGATACCTAAAGATAATGCCGAATAGCCATTGGAATGGTATATGGTGCCAGGTGTTTCTTCATAGTCTTTATGAACAGTGGCAATATCTCCCAGCCTCACCAACTGGCTACTGCCAGGGGCACTGACAATAAGCTGTTTTAACTCATTGACATCGTTAAACTCCCCCGTGGGGTGAATACGGATAGAGCGTCCCTCAACAAATATTCGTCCAGCATTGGATACTACATTCTGATTTTGGATCAATGAGAACAACCAGCTTGGATCAACCCCTAAAGCGGCCATTTTCTCTCTGGAAACCTCAAGAACAACTTGCTCCTGACGCTCACCCGCAATGGATACCTTTTTAACACCTGGAATTAACACCAGCTCTCTTTTCAAAAAGTCTGCATAGTTTTCTATATCCCGGTAACTGTAACCTTCACCGCGAATATTGAACAACATGCCAAAGACATCGCTATAGTCATCCTTAACCAGTGATGGCAATACCCCAGGAGGCAATGCTTTTTGGGTATCATTGACCTTGCGTCTCAGCTCATCCCATATTTGCGGCAGTTTTCTCTTATCATACTGATCCTTCATATCCACAGTAATCTGGGAAGTGCCACCACTGCTGATAGAATTAATATGTTTTACATATTCCAGCTGCTGGATAGCCTCTTCCAGAGGCAAAGTGACTTCCTCCTCAACCTGCTGAGGCGATGCCCCCGGGTATTGAGTGATCACCATTGCCTGTTTAATAGTAAATTCCGGAAACTCCAGCTGGCCCAAACCGAAAAATGATAAAGAGCCACCAACCAGCAGGATAACCACAAACATCCAACTGATAACACGGTGACTGATTGAATATTCAGCAATATTCATAACTTATAGCCCCCGCTCTTTGCGCAGGGGTTTCACTTCCATACCAGCCGTCAGTTGGCTAACCCCGGCAGTCACAATCTTGTCACCCGGATTAATACCCGACATTATTTGAACACCTGATTCAGTAACCCGGCCTGTTACTACTTCGACAGGTTCTACCCGGCCAGACTTTTCATCATAACGCCAGACACTGGTTTGATTAGTCGCATCATCCCGTGCAATAGCAGACAAGGGCACCAACATATAGCCCCCTCTTTGCTCTTTGCTCATGATTTTTGCCAAATCGATAATAACTGTGGCACTCATTCCCGGTAATACATTTAAATCAGATGGAGCAGGCAGGGAAAAAACCACCTCATAACTCTGGGTTCCTGGTGTTACCCGAGTGGCATGTTCTTTATAACTGACTGAATAGGTTTTTCCCGGCGCACCAGGAAAGGTAGCTAATGGTTGATAGCCAGGTTCTACAGACTCTTTATCAACATGAGACACTACACTCTCTGGCATCTGAATACTTATATCCAGCATATTACTGCTCTGCAGAACCAAGACTGTTTGCTGTGCCTGAACCTGCTGATGATTCTCTACCAGTGTCTGGGCAACCCGGCCACTGAATGCAGCCTTCAGAGTACTGTATTCCAGCTTATCTCTGGCCAGTTCAAGGGCTGCCTTGGCCGATTTCAGTTTGGCACTGGCTGCATCATAGTCGGACTGGGAAATTACCTTTTTGCCGATCAGTGAACGCGCTCTTTCAAATTCATTTTGGGCCAGCTCATAACTGGCTTGGCGATCTTGTAACTCATTCCTGATATCACGGTCATCCAGATGTGCAAGGACTTGCCCTTTAACAACGTCATCCCCTTGCTTAACTGCCAGCTGATCCAGTTGACCAGGAATACGAAATGAAATCTCAGCTTCTTCTGTAGCAGTGACTTTTCCCGGAAAATAGCGCAACTGTTGTTGCTCTGGATCCTTTACTTCAAATAGCTTGGCTGGGCGGATCACTGTGTTAGTCGTGACCTCTTGCCCCTTATCACAACCAGTCAGTGATAACACGGCCAGGCCAATAACCAATGACAACGATTTACGCCTTATCCTCAAATTTAATGCCATGTTCCTAATCTCAATTGCTTAAATTGTTGATCTGTGATTTTTTCGTTTAAAAAAAATCAACCAAGTGTTTCTGATAACTGGCCTTGGATATCCGCCAGGATTTCCCGCGCATTCTCCTGACAAACCTCAACTAACTCAGCGGTTAACTCTCCTCGCCAACCCCAACCTTTTAAAAAGCAGTTCATGTTCATAACAAGTAAGGCAACACCTTCATCTTCCAAAAGATCCGGCTGTTTTAGTCCAAACCCCGAGAGTCTTATCTGAAACATGCCTTCATTGAGACCCCAAAGCCCCATAAGCATTCTCATTGCAGACTCGCTATTACCCATGCACTGATCAGACAGTTCCGATGCCATCAACTCTTCAATCACATTTTTCACTATGCCACTGACCTCATGGCACTGCTGATCAAGCTGTTCGGACCGTTTAGAAGACGCTCGCTTCCAGACAGCCGGAGTCATAGCAAGCTGTCTAAGCTGGTAATATTGAGGGTTATTACCATCATAGAACCAGTTAACCATTACCAGAGTGAGTAACTTTTCTATGGTTGAGCGCTGTAGTGAAACAGACTTTTGAAAAAGATATTGCACATTTTTTGATGTGTATGCTGCACAGGCTAGCAGAAGATCCTCTTTGCTTGAGAAATGCGAGTAGACTGCCCCCATTGAGCACTCTGATGCTCTTGCAACTTCAGACATACGGATATCCAGAAAGCTCTTTTCATCCAAAAGCGCTAATGTCGCAGAGATAATCTTTTCCTCTCGCTCAAGCCTTTTATATTGTCTAGACATGACTTACTGACCAAACTTCATACGAACTGTAGAAAGGTTACAGCTAAAAGTGAAATATTGCGAATATTATTCGAATTTTATTTTATAGTGCTTAGGGTAAGTCATAAAACGTCTAAAAAATAACCGAGACATCAATTAATCACAGCAGTAGAGATTTTTATTTTTTTACAAAATCCATATAATGAATAAGGGTGTAATAAAGACACACTATGGACAGTGAAAAAATAGCATGACCGATGACATTGACCAGGAACAGGATACAGAAGACAGTACTGATTCTCCCGAATCCTCCCCAACAGGAATACACAAAGGCCGCCAGGTAAAAAAAGCTGATGATAAGGCTATGCCTGCGCTATCCGGCGCAATTATCAGCCAACGTGGAAAAGTTACTCCATTAAAAGAACGCACCAGTCAGGTAATCAGTGTTTCCCCTTTAAAACTGTTTGGCGACCAGAAGAACAAAAGCGACAAACCCATTAATGAGGGTTTAAAAATACTGGTAAAGGATGCAGATCAAAAGTAACCAGACAGTTTAACCGGCATCAAATAGAGGCTCATGCAAGCCAAGGTCCATAGCCTCTTTAACCAGAGCCATCATATCCATTTCTCCTAGCATCTGAAGCTCAGACATATCTTCAATGATGTAATAGAGCGGCTGAAGAATATCAATTCTATAGGGCGTTCTAAGCGCTTCAAGCGGGCTAAATCGCTTTCTGACAGGCTTGTCACTTTCCAGGGCATAAGATGTTTCGCTGTAACTGGAAAGTATTCCTCCGCCATAAATACGCAATCCTTGAGATGACTGGATCAAGCCGAATTCTACCGTCATCCAGTATAAACGCGCCAGAAAGACACGCTCTTCAGGACTGGCATCAAGCCCGAGCCGTCCATAGGTTGCTGTAAATTCTGCAAATTCATAATTGGTAAGCAGTGGACAGTGCCCAAACACTTCATGAAAAATATCCGGCTCTTGCAGGTAGTCCAGTTCTTCTCGCGTTCGAATAAACGTTGCTACCGGAAACTGCCTGTTTGCCAGTAGCTTGAAAAATCGATCAAATGATATCAGCGCAGGAACTCTGGCCACCCCCCAACCCGTTGTATCACCCAATACCTGGTTTAGCTCATGTAATTGAGGAATACGGTCTTTTGGCAGTGAAAGTGTGTCCAGGCCATCCATAAATTCATCACAGGCCCGACCTGGTAACAATGCAAGCTGTCTTTCTAATAGTATATTCCAGGTTTTATGCTCTTCATAACTATAATGAATGATACCCTGGTCATCTGGTTTCCTGGCAGTATATTTCGACGTTTTCATGGTGTCGACCTTCCCTGAACTACAAAAAAATTAAAGGTATTAAATGACAATACCTTTGTTATGCTTCTTTAAGTACGCCCCTTCTAATCTGGTCACGTTCCATACTTTCAAACAAGGCTTTAAAGTTACCCTCACCAAACCCTTCATCACCCTTTCTTTGAATAATTTCGAAAAAGATGGGTCCAATCACTGTCTCAGTAAATATCTGTAACAATAAGCCACCATTTTCTGTCGGTGCTCCATCCATAAGAATACCCAGCGACTTCATTCTGCTTACATCTTCTTCATGCCACGGTAACCGCTCAGAAAGCATATCGTAATAAGTATCCGGCGGCGGTGTCATAAACTTAACGCCAATGCTTTTCATCGCTTCTACCGTTGCGTATATATCATCGGAGGTAAGTGCAATATGTTGAATACCCTCTCCCTGATATTGTTTTAAATACTCTTCTATCTGGCTTTTATCATCTGATGACTCATTAATAGGAATGCGGATTTTTCCACAGGGGCTTGTCATTGCTTTTGATTTAAGGCCAGTCAGCTTACCTTCAATATCAAAATAACGAATCTCTTTAAAATTAAATAATTTTTCATAGAAACCAGCCCAATGATCCATATTACCGCGATAAACATTATGGGTTAAATGGTCCAGTTCAAACACAGATAGATTTGAGTGAATCTTTTTTTCAGAAATAAATGGTAGAAATTCAGAGTGATATATAGATTCTTCATCTTGATAACGATCAACAAAGTAAAGAAGACTACCACCTATCCCCACAATGGCAGGAATCCCTAAATCGTCAAGATGACCATCCGAAGGCCCTGGCTTTGCTCCAAGTTTTATTGCCCTTTTATAGGCATATTTTGAATCAGCAACCCTCAAAGCAAATGAGCAGGCCGAAATTCCATGTTTTTCATAAAATTGGCTCGCAAAAGAATCTGGTTCTGCATTGACAAGAAAATTTATATTTCCCTGGGAATATAAAACAATATTTTTTGAGCGATGATGTGCTACTGCAACAAATCCAAGTGACTCAAATAGCCTTTCCAATTGTTCTGATTTACTTGCTGCAAACTCAATAAACTCAAAACCATCGGTTCCCATAGGATTATGATCACTAATAACAGCCTGTCCTTGTTTTTTCATTTAAATTATTTCCATATTTTTTATTATAAAAACAGTATACGTTTGCTATTCCACAAAAGGGTTGCGATATTAATCTATCTATCGCACCATCATGCAAAAATATTGCATAAATACAACTAAACAACTTCGATAGGATGCCCGCTATGCTAAAAACATCACTTGATAGTTATGACATCCGTATTTTACAAGCCCTACAAATTGATAATAGCCAGTCACTCGGAGAATTGGCCGAACAAGTTCGATTATCACCCTCGCAGTGTTCAAGGAGAATTTCCCGTTTAAAAAGCAGCGGCTATATTCAACGGCAAGTGACTATTCTTGATGCCACAGCTTTAGGGCTAGATGTGGAAGCCTTTGTAATAGTAACGCTGGAAAAACACGATGATGAGATTACCCAAAGCTTTCAAAAAGCCATTGCTGAGCTCACACCTATTATTGAATGCCATGCCATTACTGGTGATGGCGACTATCTACTCAAAATTATTGCGTCCAATAGACACGCTTTAAACGAGTTTTTAATGAATCAACTCATGAAGCTAAAGGGCGTTAGCCATATTAAAACCACTTTGGCACTATCATCAATAAAATCAACCACTGCATTACCACTCACCACCTAACAGCGATTTATACTGGGTGTCATCAGATAAAATGGCTAAATCACTGACATATGGCTCAAATACTGATTGCTGTGGGATTGATTCTGTTAATATCAGGTATTATTTTACAGCATGCTCCCTGGCTACTGAAATGGATTGGACATTTACCTGGTGATATTCACTTTGAATCCAGGAACTTTAAGATTTATATTCCACTCACATCCACATTACTCATCAGCATTATTCTAACGTTTATTTTCAAACTATTTGGCAGGTAACTTCTAAACGTGACGCTAACTCAACCGGCAACAATGACGTTTCTTGGCACAGGCAGTGTTAAAGCAAGGCCCGTTTATGGCTGTTACTGTCAGGCCTGTTTTCAGGCATCCCAAGACCCCTTTATGATCCGGCGACCAGCTTCTGCTGTAATACAATTTGCAGATAAAACAGTATTGCTGGATGCAGGCCTTACAGATCTTGAAGAACGCTTTCCTGCAGGTGCACTGAGCAAGATCATTCTTACTCACTACCACCATGATCACATAGCGGGGTTATATAGCCTGCGTTGGGGCGAAAATCTTTCCCTACCTGTTATTGGACCTGGAGAGACAGGATCTATGGGTGACCTTAAAGAACACCCGGGTATTCTGGATTTTAGCCAAACTACACAGGCATTTACCCCTTTCTACCTGGACTCACTTGAGATAACGCCTATCCCTTTAAACCATTCTCGCCCAGCATTTGGCTATTTATTAAAAAATGACCAGTCAATCGCTTATTTAACGGATACCGATGGTTTACCCAACCAGTCCCTCCAATTTTTACAGGATAATACACCCGATACGATGGTATTAGACTGCACCTTTTCACCGGGTAATAAATATAAATCGGGAAGTCACAATGATATCCATGACGCCATCGAAATTCATGAACGTATTAATCCTAAAAGGACACTACTGACGCATATCAGCCATGATGTGGATTGCTGGCTTTTAGAAAATGGGAGCAAACTGCCAGAAAATATGACAGCAGCTGAAGACGGCATGGTGATAAATTTTTAGCATTCAATAAACGCTGTGGCCTTCTACATCTTTTTTTTAGAATCTAAAAGGCCACTCACAGTTAAAGCCAGTGAGTCAGCTCTATTGGTCGATATTTAAATTGCCATCACTGAGCAGTTGATTCAAGGCATCAGCCTCACTGCCAAACGATGACAGGTCAACATTCTCAAGAATAATTTTCTGCGTTGCACTCCCCGAGCCTGTAGGCTTAACGGAAATTTCAGTATTACCATCACTGAACGCCAAATCCAGATACTGATCAATCGAGCCTGATGTTTCATCAACCAACAAGTCTTTAATATCTAAAACATCACCACCGGCTCCGATGGTAAAGTCCGTGATGGTATCAACTGCGGGGTCAGCAGTCGTTCCATCATCGCCAACATGCCAGATAAAGTGGTCACTGCCAGCACCACCGGACAATATATCATCGCCAGTATCACCATTGATGATGTCATTTCCAGCTCCCCCACTGATCACATCATCACCAGCAGTGCCATTTACCATTTCATTAAAGCTCAGGTTATCAATGGCCCAATGATCATAAGGGCTACCGGAGTGGCTATTTTGAACTAACCGGAATTGCACATCTGAGCCCTGCATATCCCCAGAGAGTTCCTCATTAATTGTATGCCACCCACCATCTTTATACTGGGATAAGGAGTAAGTATTATGCGTTACCCAGTTGACACCATCTGTTGAGTACTGGAAGGAAACCTCCTCGCCACCGTCAACGTTTTCCCCTCCATTTGAGCTATTTCCATAAATCAGGTCAAATGTCAGAGTACCTCCACTTGAGGTATCCAGGTCATCAATAGTCACTGATCGTGTGCCACTACCCTTAAATTCCAATGCATTACCATCACCACCAGAAAAACTGTTGCCATCGGTTCCATTCGACACACTCAGTTGGTCCAAATTGCCCGAATTGAAATCCCACTCTTGAGTATTTTCATCCTTAACATTCATCGTTATCATTGACTCAACAGAAGTATTTGTACCATCAGTAGCAGTAACCCCCAGAGTCAGTGTGTCAAGTTCAGCGTTAATAGCCAGATTATCAATAGCCCAATGGTCATAAGGGCTACCAGAGTGGCTGTTCTGAATTATCCGGAACTGGATATTTGAAGCCTGCAGGTTTCCAGACAGATCCTCATTAATTGTATGCCACCCCCCATTCTGGTACTGAGATAAGGAATAAGTATTATGGGTTGTCCAATTAACACCATCTGTCGAGTACTGTAATGAGACTTCCTCGCCACCGTCAACGTATTCCCCTCCATTTGAGCTATTTCCATAAATCAGGTCAAATGTCAGGGTACCTCCTCCAGATGTATTAAGCCCAGCTGTAGAAACTGAGCGTGTACCACTACCCTTAAATTCCAACGCATTGCCATCACCACCAGAAAAACTGGTACCAACATTTCCATTCGACACGGTAAGCTGAGTCAAGCTTCCAGAATTAAAATCCCATTCGACCGAGTTATTATTAATGGCATCTACCCCTGCCTGGGTTAGCGTCACCACCCCAGTAGCTGAGTCAATGGCAAAGAACCCTTGATCATTACCACTCGTTAGGCTATACGTCACCGTATCCCCATCATCCAAATCATCAGAATTAACACGAGCCACAAGACTTCCAGCTGAGATACCACCTCGAGTGACAATAGTATTACCAGTAGCCGTATCTATTACTGGTGCATTGTCGTTGATACGAGTAATATCAACTGTCACCGTAGATTCATTGGATGTAATGGTACCATCACTGGCAGTCACTCCCAGGGTCAAACTGGTCAGGTCAATGCCTGCATCACTGTTAATAGCATCTACACCCGCCTGAGTTAAAGTCACCACCCCAGTAGCTGAGTTAATAGCAAAGTACCCCTGGCTATTACCACTGGTCAGGCTATAAGTCACCGTATCTCCAACATCCACATCGCTAGCACCAAACTGGGCCACTACATCTCCAACAGCTATAGAGCCTTCAGTGACGCTACTGCCTGTTGCAGTATCGATTGTCGGAGTATCATTAACTGCCTGCATATCAATTTCGATATCGATATTTCTACTCGCCTGAGTGCCATCACTCTCAGTACTGGTTGCAGTGGCAGTAATGGTGAAGTCACCTGTATGGTTTAATGGTGGTGTAACCTGTAAATCATTAAATGACCATCCGGTGATATTTGCTGATCCACTGGATACCGTAAATGAGTTGGAACCATCCGTTATTACAGCACCATTTGGTAATCCTGATAATTCAACCGTTAATGATTCCGAACCATCGGTATCCACTAAGGCTGCTGTTAAATCCAGGTCAAAGGTAGTGTCTTCTTGCACCTGAGTTGGGCCCGATGTCATTACCAAACTGCTTTCCCCAAGCCATCCCTGACCATTCACTGCTGTTATCACAAGATTTGCTGAAGTTATATCCACGCCAACACTTGGCAAGGTTATTGTCCTTTCAACGGCTTGGTAACTTGTCTGGTGACCTGGTTGACCTACTGTTGCGATCGTTTGCCCATTCCACTCAATTCGAAACTCTCCGTAGGCAGACATAGTAAATTCGTATGTTGCTCCAGCAGAAGATGTATTAATGGATCTAACAATAGACGCTCCTGCATTCATAGACTCACCACCGGACGAGGTCCAATGCGTCCCTCCATTATCTGTCCAGCCAGTATCTCCATTAGTATCAAAAACGGTTGTTACTATTCTAGCCTGACTACTACTAAGATCAGGTGCATCCACCACAGCTGTTATATCCAGAGTCGCTGTAGCTGATGCTTCATCCCCGCTGGTACCATCAGACACAGTAAAGTTAAAGACCACGTCAGCAATACTGAGATTAGCGGCGGGATTAAATGTCCAGGTGCCATCACCATTAGCGGTAACAGTTCCATGAGTTGAATTCGCTACAGTGACGCTATTAACAGAAAGAGCATCTCCATCAACATCTGATGCATTAGCTAACAATGCTGCAGAGGTAATGACAAAACCGGTATCTTCTGCCGTTGAGCCAAGATCTACATCACCGGCAACAGGTGCATCATCTGTTGCAGTTACATTCAACCCAAAGAACGCCTCAACACTATCAGTACCATCACTGGCAGAGACCTTCACAGTAATACTGCCGATATCCGGGTCATCAGGTGTACCACTGAATGTTTGCGTAGCAGAATTAAAGCTTAACCAACTAGGCAGGGGATCACCATTGGATAAGGTAGCAGTCAGTGTTAGGGCATCTCCATCAGGATCAACAAAAGCACCTGCTGGTACAGCATAGCTAAATGCTCCCTCTTCTTGCGCCACCTGATCAGTCAATCCTGCTGAAACAATCGGTGCATCTTGTACGGGTATAACATTAACTGTCAGTGTTTCACTGGCACTCTCACTGGTTCCTCCCGAACTTTCTGAAGCGGTTGCTGTAGCCGTTACCTGCAACTGACCAGCAAAGTTCTGGGGCGGTGTGATTTGTAATAAATTGATATCCCAGCTGGACACGTTAACTGACTGGGAGCCTGCTGTTGCAGTAAAAGAGTTTGTACCATCAGAGATAACCGCACCTTCAGGAATACTGCTGATTGTAAGTGCCAGTGTTTCGGAACCGTCGTTATCAGTAAGGTTCGCAGATATATCTAAGGCAACGCTCTGGTCTTCAACAACCGTTATGGTATTTGGCGTACTATCTGTTGTGACCAATTCGATACCATTAGTATCAGGTCCAGTCCATTGCAAACGAAGCCCGGCATGACCGCCATTTTCAAAATAGCGAACTTCTATGGTATGAAACCCAGGATCAAGATTCGTTGTACCTGATACAGTTTGATAACCATGGAGACCATCGTTATTAACAACCCGCTCACCATTAATATAAAGAGCAGCACCATCATCCCCACCCAAATAGAAGGTATAATCACCACCGTTTTGAACATCAACAGTCCCGATTACCCGTGTAGCAAAATAATCTGTTGCCCCCCCTGACCAGAAAGTCCCTGTGCCATTGGCATAGTTTATTTCTGAAGTAAATTCAGTATGTGTTGGCGCTGAATCCCAGTCCACATCACTTAACTGGGAAAGACCGTGACCAATATCATAATAAGAAGCGGTAAACCCGGTATTTAAGGATATATCCGGGCTATCTGTTACAGCAGCCAAATTAACGGTAGCAGTAGTAGCAGTAGCACCTGTACCATCAGACACTTCATAATTAAGGGTTACAGCACCACTGACATTTTGAGCAGGCGTATAGGTCCAGGTACCATTGCCATTGTCGGTAATCGTGCCTGATTGAGCGCTGAGATTTCTAACACTCAGTCCAGAGCTATCATTATCTGTTGCGTTGGCTAGTAATTCAGATTCCGAAATGATGAGCGAGGTATCTTCTGTACCAGTGAATGACAATGGTTGAGAGACAATCGGCACATCATTTGTGCCATTAATGGTTACAGTAACTGTGTGTTCAGTTCCATCAGCTGAACGTACAACCAGATTTTCGGTCAGACTGTCACTCTCTCCTAAATTCTGGATAACCGATTGGCTATTGTCTGCTGTATATGTCCAGCTGCCATCTTCGCTGATAGCTAAGGATCCATAAGTGCCCGTCACAGTTTCTGCATTAAATATATTTTCACCGGAGTCTACATCACTAATTGTCAGCATACCGCTGGTCGATAGCGTAGCCGATGCATCTTCAGTAACGGTGCCCGTATCTGTCCCCCCAATAACAGCAGAGTCATTAGTACCTGTGAAGGTAATTGAAATATTTCGCTCAGTACCATCAACAGAACGAACGGTGACCGTTTCAGTAAGCACTTCATCTTCGCCAAGAGCTTGAATCGCTGACTGTTGACTTTGAGCGCTATAATTCCAATTACCGTTCGAATCAATAGTTAATGAACCATAATTACCGGTTACAGTTTCTGCTGTAAATACCGCTTCACCGCTATCCACATCACTAATAGTTAACGAACCGCTAGTCGTCAGTGTTGAAGAGCTGTCTTCAATAAGATTTCCATTATTAACACCACCGATAATGGCTGAATCGTTGGTTCCATTAATGGTTATGGTAATATCATGTTCAGTACCATCAAGGGAGCGGATGGTCAGGGTATCTGTCAGGGTATCACCCTGTCCTAATGACTGGACCTCAGACTGATTATTATTTGTACTATAACTCCAATCCCCTGTAGCGGTGATAGTCACTGAACCAAAACTACCAGTGATTGTTTCTGGAACAAATTCCGCTTCACCAGCATCAGCATCCGTGATACTTAAACTGCCTGAAGCGTTAAGCACTGTATCTTCAGTCACAGCCCCCTGGCTATTACCTGTAATAACAGCAGCATCGCCTGTTGCAGCGATATTAATGGTCATTGTTCCTGTATTGCTGGACCAGTCTGAACCATCGCTAACCTGGAAATCAAACGTGACACTGCCATTAAAATCTGCATCAGGCCTGAATATTAAATTACCGGCACTAATATCGGATGCACTAATGGCACTATTAGATGCAACTGACGTATCAAATGTGCCATCACCATTAGAGTCTAATAAAATCTGACCATCTGTTGGTAGATCCGTTAATCGAACAGACTGAATAGAGTCGCTACTATCGGCTGTATCTGTAAATGGAAAATCATTAATACTAAATACATGATCAGTATCTTCTGTACCTGAAAGACTGTTGTCCGATGTTGTTGCGATATCATTAACAGCTAGAACATTAACCGTTAATGTATCGGTGCTCGTTGCAGTCGCACCTGTAGCCGCTTCAGTTGAAACGGCTGTCACAGTCAGGTCAATTTGACCATTGAAATTAGCTGGGGGTGTAATTGAAAGACTTTCCAGCTGGTCAGCAGTCAATGACCAGCTGCCATCGCCATTATCTGTTCCCGCTGAAAGAGATGCGCCTGACGGCACATTGCTGATGGTGATAGCAAGTGATTCGCTGCCATCGGTGTCAGATGTTATAGCACTAAGATCAATCCCTATAGCTTGATCTTCATTCCCAATGCTTCGAGCCACGCCACTATGCGTAACACTATCACCTATCGTTTCTGAAGAAAAACTTGAACCAGAGACAGAACCGACGACTGCTTCAACGTTTCCAGTGGCATCAGTAATAGTTGATTGAGCCACACTAATATTATTAAAATCAAAGTCTATTGACGGAGACGCATCACCTTGATAGTTTGCAAGACCAGCACGGATATGCTCTCCATCCATTACCTGGTCATAAACACGGACACTATAAATATCTCCTTCAAAACTCTGACTTAGCTCAAAATTTCCTCCCATACTGTCTTGTTCTTGAGCAATAGCCAGAGAACCATTTCCATCCAAAGAAAGCCCAGTATTAAATCCGGTTGTTTGTGCCGCCTGCTCACCATCAATAAAGAATTGCACTTCACCATTACTGCTATCCCAACTTAAGGCAAGGCGATGATGGTTACCATCAAAAAGTTCTGGGGCTGAAAAGCTGAATGTCGTCCCCCCCATCTCTAATGTCAGTGCATTATTGCTAGTCCTGCTATACAAAATAAATTCATTTGCATTACCTGGAACAGCATAGGAAAGCAACGTATTGAGAGATCCTGTCGCCTCCCCAGAAAATTCCACTTCAAGAGTTAAGGCATCAGAAGGCAAGCTTACATTAGACGCCAATAATCCACCCGTACCATCAAAGTTTAATCCTGAACTGATAACTGGTTGATCAACAACGGCTGAAACAGATAAGGAAGCGGAAGATGAGACTGAGCTGGTACCATCATAAACATCATAACTAAGATTTACGTCACCACTAAAATTCGCATTCGGCGTAAAGGTCCAGCTGCCATCATTATTATTAACCAAAGAACCACTATCACTGGTGAGGTTTTGAACCGACAGCGTATCGCCATCAATATCTGAAGCATTCGCTAATAATTGAGCTTCTGTGATAACTAACGCAGTATCCTCCGTACCACTGAATGATGTTGAACCCGATATGGTCGGTGCATCATTGGAACCATTAATGGCTACGGTTATTGTATGCTCAGTGCCATCAACGGCACGGACTGTCAGACTTTCGGTCAGGCTCTGATTTACCCCCAGACTTTGAATATCAGACTGGTTACTGTCCGCACTATAGCTCCAGCTACCATCTGCATTCATAGTTAAGGAACCATAATTACCGGCAACCGTTTCAGCAGTAAAGCTGTTTTCCCCACTATCAACATCACTGATAGTCAATGTTCCACTAGTTACCAGCAGTGAAGAGGCATCTTCTGTCAAACTCCCAGTATCAACACCACCAATCACCGCTTCATCATTAGTACCATTAATGGTGATAGTAATATCATGTTCAGTACCATCAACAGAGCGAATAGTCACGGTGTCAGTCAGACTATCTCCCTGCCCCAAGGACTGAACAGCATTTTGGCTATTATTAACGCTATAGCTCCAATCACCAGTAGAATTAATTGTCAAAGAGCCATAAGTGCCTGCTGATGTTTCTGAAACAAATGCTGCTTCCCCAGCATCTGCATCAGTAATACTTAAGCTACCTGATGTTGTGAGCTGCTGATCTTCCGTCACTGCACCTTGGTTGTTACCACCAATAACCGCTGCATCAACTGTAGCAGCAATTGAAAGAGTCATGGTACCTGTATTGCTGGACCAGCCTGCCCCATCGCTAACCTGGAAATCAAAGGCTGTATTGCCATTAAAATCTGTATCTGGCCTGAATACCAATCGCCCTGAGTCAATATCAGCAACATTGATCGCAGTATTTAAACTAACCGTTGTATCAAAAGTACCATCCCCATTGGAATCGAACAGTACTTGACCATTGCCTGGTAAATCCGTCAATCGAATAGCTTGAATACTATCACCACTGTCAGCATTATCAGTAAATGGAAAATCAGTTAGTTCAAATACATAATCCGTGTCTTCTGTACCGGAAACACTATTATCTGATGTTGTAGCAAGATCATTAACTGCCAAAACATTAACTGTTAATGTATCGGTGCTCGTAGCTGTCGCACCTGTAGCAGCTTCAGTTGAAACGGCTGTCACTGTCAGGTCAATTTGACCATTAAAATTAGCTGGGGGTGTAATTGAAAGATTTTCCAGCTGGTCAGCAGTCAATGACCAGCTGCCATCACCATTATCTGTTCCCGCTGAAAGAGATGCGCCTGACGGCATATTACTGACAGTGACAGTAAGTGATTCACTGCCATCGGTGTCTACCAAAGCAGCATTAATACCAAGAGCAATATCATTGTCTTCCTGACCTATTGCATCACCATCAACACTTGTTACCTCAAGGCTTAAATCATCAATTCCCCAGGATTCATCTGAAACAGCCTGGTTAAGCGTGCTGCCGAAACCAATTTGTACCGTGCCTGAATTAGGATCAACAGGAATCGTTAAAGTGTATATATGTGATTGATCTACCCAACCACTGAAGCCATGATGCCCTCCTGAACCATGTTCAATCTGGCCAATAGGATTTCCATCATTATCATTGATAGTTTGTGTACCCGAAGTATTATTCCCTTGGGAGTAACCAATAGAATGAAACTCTTGTCCATCAACAAAGATTCTAAACTGTTCGCCATCCCATGAATCAATTTCGTACATGGTAAACTGTAGAGTTACTTCAGTAACACCTTCAGGGACATCAAATGTTTTAGATACCGCCTCGTTTCCACTAGTGCCACCAAAACGCCCAAGCATATCACCGGTGTTAAAACCACCACTCGTGGATGTTGACTGATTCCAGCCATCAGCACCGGAGTTAAAGTTATCTTCAGCGATTAATAATGCCGTTGGATTAATCTCAAGTGTCGGGGCATCTACAGTACGATTAATATTTACTGTAACAGTAGACTCATTGGAAGTATTAGAACCATCACTGGCGGTGACACCTAAATTTAAACTCGTTAGATCCACACCTGAATCTATTGCATCCACACCAACTTGAGTCAGGCTTACCTCACCGGTGACGTCATTAATAGTAAAGTAACCCTGGTCGTTACCACTGGTCAGGCTGAAAGTTACCGTATCCACATCATCCAGGTCACTGGCGGTAAAGGTTGCTACCACATCACCTACCGCTACACTGCCTTCCGTCACTGTAGAGCCTGTAGCGGTATCCATCACCGGGGCATTGTCGTTAATTCGGGTAATGTCCACGGTCACCGTGGACTCACTGGAAGTATGCGGACCATCGCTGGCGGTCACGCCCAGACTTAAACTGTTAAGATCCACCCCGGCATCGCTGTTAATGGCATCGACACCGGCCTGGGTCAGAGTCACCACGCCGGTACTGCTATCAATGGCAAAGTAGCCCTGGTCATTGCCGCTGGTCAGGCTGAAGGTCACGGTATCGGCATCGTCCAGGTCACTGGCAGTAAAGCTGGCCACCACCGTATTGGTATTAATCGAACCTTCGGTCACGGTGCTGCCGGCTGTGGTATCCATCACCGGGGCGTTATCATTAATCCGGTCAATATTAACGATAACAGTAGACTCACTGGAGCTATGGGACCCGTCACTGGCGGTGACACCGAGATTCAAACTGGTCAGGTCGACCCCAGCATCACTGTTAATGGCATCCACACCCGCCTGGGTCAGGGTTACTACGCCGGTGCTGCTATCAATGGCAAAGTACCCCTGGTCATTACCGTTGGTCAGGCTGAAGGTCACCGTGTCGTCGCCATCCAGATCACTGGCGGTAAAGGTGGCCACCACGGTATTGGTATTGATCGCGCCTTCCGTCACCGTGCTGCCATCGGCGGTATCCATCACCGGCGCATTGTCGTTAATTCGGGTAATGTCTACCGTGACTGAGGCCTCACTGGAAGTATGCGGACCATCACTGGCGGTCACGCCGAGACTTAAACTGGTCAGATCCACCCCGGCATCACTGTTAATGGCATCCACACCCGCCTGGGTCAGACTCACTTCTCCGGTAGCCGCATTAATGGCAAAGTACCCCTGGTCATTACCACTGGTGAGACTGAAGGTCACGGTATCGGCATCGTCCAGGTCACTGGCAGTAAAGGTGGCCACCACATCCCCTGCCGCCACACTGCCTTCCGTTACCGTGCTGCCGGCTGCGGTATCCATCACCGGGGCGTTATCATTAATCCGGTCAATATTAACGGTAACGGTAGACTCACTGGAGCTATGGGACCCGTCACTGGCGGTGACACCGAGATTCAAACTGGTCAGGTCCACCCCGGCATCACTGTTAATGGCATCCACTCCCGCCTGGGTCAGAATCACCACCACACTGCCACCAAAACTATCAATGGCAAAATACCCCTGGTCATTACCACTGGTCAGGCTGAAAGTCACCATATCCGCATCATCCAGATCGCTGACATCAAACCGTGCTACTACATCACCCGGCGCTACACTACCTTCAGTAACGCTGCTACCAGTTGCTGTATCCATCACCGGCGCATTGTCGTTAATTCGGGTAATGTCCACCGTGACCGTGGACTCACTGGAACTATGGGGTCCGTCACTGGCGGTCACGCCGAGACTTAAACTGGTCAGATCCACCCCGGCATCACTGTTAATGGCATCCACACCCGCCTGGGTCAGACTCACTTCTCCGGTGCTGCTATCAATAGCAAAATAGCCCTGGTCATTGCCACTGGTCAGGCTAAAAGTCACCGTATCAGCATCGTCCAGGTCACTGGCAGTAAAGGTCGCCACTACATCTCCTGCCGCTACACTGCCTTCGGTCACCGTGCTGCCGGCTGCAGTATCCATCACCGGCGCATTGTCGTTAATCCGGGTAATATCTACCGTGACCGTAGATTCACTGGAACTATGAGTGCCATCGCTAGCGGTCACACCCAAACTCAAACTGGTCAGGTCGAACCCTGCATCACTGTTAATGGCATCCACACCCGCCTGGGTCAGGGTCACCACGCCGGTACTGCTATCAATGGCAAAGTAGCCCTGGTCATTACCGCTGGTCAGGCTGAAGGTCACCGTGTCGTCACCATCCAGATCACTGGCAGTAAAGGTGGCCACCACGGTATTCGTATCGATTGAGCCTTCCGTGACAGTGCTGCCATCGGCGGTATCCATCACCGGGGCATTGTCGTTAATGCGGGTAATGTCTACCGTGACTGTGGCCTCACTGGAAGTATGCGGACCATCGCTGGCTACGACTCCTAAAGTTAAATCAGTTAAGTTAACTGACCTCCGGCATAGCCGGAGGCTTATAGGGTTACGCCCTCTAAGGGCTTTCATTGCGCCCAAGGGCGCTTACCAATCAAAATCATGTTGATCTCTACTTCTATCATTCTTTTCTTGATCGCGGATATATCCCCGCACTACATCTTCATCAAGCCCAACTGTTGATACAAAGTAACCTCTTGCCCAGAAATGCTCACCGCTAAAGTTTCGCTGCCGACCTTTAAAGTTTTTCGCAATCTCTATTGCGCACTTACCCTTCAAGTAGCCAACAACACGTGATACTGGATATTTTGGCGGGATACTGACGCACATATGAACATGATCAGGCATCAAATGTCCTTCCAATATTTTGCAGCCCTTCCTTCTGGCAAGCTCATGAAAAATCTCTCCAAGAAATCTGCGAAGGTTCCCATATATCACCTTCCTTCTTTTCTTCGGAATAAAAACAATATGATACTTACAATCCCAACGGGTATGAGCCAAACTCTTGTAATCTCGCATAGGTTTTTCCTTCAATTTTCTTGGTCGAAAGCTGAAGGTTAGCTACTGACGCTACGGTCAAACCTATGTGA
This sequence comes from Endozoicomonadaceae bacterium, assembly GCA_965224475.1. Taxonomy (GTDB): domain Bacteria; phylum Pseudomonadota; class Gammaproteobacteria; order Pseudomonadales; family Endozoicomonadaceae; genus Endonucleibacter. The sequence goes on from CBDCZK010000022.1 coordinate 64,138, forward strand.
GTCACCCCGGCATAGCCGGGGGTTTATCAATGTTAATCAACTTCCACATCACTGTTAATGGCATCCACACCGGCCTGAGTTAAACTTACCTCCCCAGTTCGGCTGTTAATTGAGAAATAACCTTGTTCATTACCACTGGTTAAATTGAAAATAATATTATCGGCATCGTCCAGGTCACTGGCAGTAAAGGTCGCCACCACATCCCCTGCGGCCACACTGCCTTCGGTCACCGTGCTGCCAGCTGCGGTATCCATCACCGGGGCGTTATCATTAATCCGGTCAATATTAACGGTAACGGTAGACTCACTGGAGCTATGGGACCCGTCACTGGCGGTGACACCCAGGCTAAGACTGGTCAGATCCACGCCGGCATCGCTGTTAATGGCATCGACACCCGCCTGGGTCAGAGTCACCACGCCGGTACTGCTATCAATGGCAAAGTAGCCCTGGTCATTGCCGCTGGTGAGGCTGAAGGTCACCGTATCATCGCCATCCAAGTCACTGGCAGTAAAGGTGGCCACTACGGTATTGGTATTGATGGAGCCTTCCGTAATGGTGCTGCCATCGGCGGTATCCATCACCGGCGCATTGTCGTTAATGCGGGTAATGTCCACGGTCACCGTGGACTCACTGGAAGTATGCGGACCATCACTGGCGGTGACACCCAAGCTCAAGCTGGTTAGATCGACACCGGCATCACTGTTAATGGCATCCACACCCGCCTGGGTCAGACTCACTTCTCCGGTGCTGCTATCAATGGCAAAGTAGCCCTGGTCATTGCCGCTGGTGAGGCTAAAGGTCACGGTATCGGCATCATCCAGGTCACTGGCAGTAAAGGTCGCTACCACATCCCCTGCCGCTACACTGCCTTCCGTTACTGTGCTGCCGGCTGCGGTATCCATCACCGGGGCGTTATCATTAATCCGGTCAATATTAACGGTAACGGTAGACTCACTGGAGCTATGGGACCCGTCACTGGCGGTGACACCCAGGCTAAGACTGGTCAGATCCACGCCGGCATCGCTGTTAATGGCATCGACACCCGCCTGGGTCAGGGTCACCACGCCGGTACTACTATCAATGGCAAAGTAGCCCTGGTCATTGCCACTGGTCAGGCTAAAGGTCACCGTATCATCGCCATCCAGATCACTGGCGGTAAAGGTGGCCACCACGGTATTGGTATTGATGGAGCCTTCCGTAATGGTGCTGCCATCGGCGGTATCCATCACTGGGGCATTGTCGTTAATGCGGGTAATGTCTACCGTGACCGTGGACTCACTGGAGCTATGGGTGCCGTCACTGGCGGTCACGCCCAGACTTAAACTGTTAAGATCCACCCCGGCATCGCTGTTAATCGCATCCACACCCGCCTGGGTCAGAGTCACCACGCCGGTGCTGCTATCAATGGCAAAGTAGCCCTGGTCATTACCACTGGTCAGGCTAAAGGTCACCGTATCGGCATCGTCCAGGTCACTGGCAGTAAAGCTGGCCACCACCGTATTGGTATTAATCGAACCTTCAGTCACGGTGCTGCCGGCTGCCGTATCCATCACCGGGGCATTATCATTAATCCGGTCGATATTCACCGTCACCGTAGACTCACTGGAGCTATGGGACCCGTCACTGGCGGTGACACCCAGGCTAAGACTGGTCAGATCCACGCCGGCATCGCTGTTAATGGCATCGACACCCGCCTGGGTCAGAGTCACCACGCCGGTACTGCTATCAATGGCAAAGTAGCCCTGGTCATTGCCGCTGGTGAGGCTGAAGGTCACCGTATCATCGCCATCCAAGTCACTGGCAGTAAAGGTGGCCACTACGGTATTGGTATTGATGGAGCCTTCCGTAATGGTGCTGCCATCGGCGGTATCCATCACCGGCGCATTGTCGTTAATGCGGGTAATGTCCACGGTCACCGTGGACTCACTGGAAGTATGCGGACCATCACTGGCGGTGACACCCAAGCTCAAGCTGGTTAGATCGACACCGGCATCACTGTTAATGGCATCCACACCCGCCTGGGTCAGACTCACTTCTCCGGTGCTGCTATCAATGGCAAAGTAGCCCTGGTCATTGCCGCTGGTGAGGCTAAAGGTCACGGTATCGGCATCATCCAGGTCACTGGCAGTAAAGGTCGCTACCACATCCCCTGCCGCTACACTGCCTTCCGTTACTGTGCTGCCGGCTGCGGTATCCATCACCGGGGCGTTATCATTAATCCGGTCAATATTAACGGTAACGGTAGACTCACTGGAGCTATGGGACCCGTCACTGGCGGTGACACCCAGGCTAAGACTGGTCAGATCCACGCCGGCATCGCTGTTAATGGCATCGACACCCGCCTGGGTCAGGGTCACCACGCCGGTACTACTATCAATGGCAAAGTAGCCCTGGTCATTGCCACTGGTCAGGCTAAAGGTCACCGTATCATCGCCATCCAGATCACTGGCGGTAAAGGTGGCCACCACGGTATTGGTATTGATGGAGCCTTCCGTAATGGTGCTGCCATCGGCGGTATCCATCACTGGGGCATTGTCGTTAATGCGGGTAATGTCTACCGTGACCGTGGACTCACTGGAGCTATGGGTGCCGTCACTGGCGGTCACGCCCAGACTTAAACTGTTAAGATCCACCCCGGCATCGCTGTTAATCGCATCCACACCCGCCTGGGTCAGAGTCACCACGCCGGTGCTGCTATCAATGGCAAAGTAGCCCTGGTCATTACCACTGGTCAGGCTAAAGGTCACCGTATCGGCATCGTCCAGGTCACTGGCAGTAAAGCTGGCCACCACCGTATTGGTATTAATCGAACCTTCAGTCACGGTGCTGCCGGCTGCCGTATCCATCACCGGGGCATTATCATTAATCCGGTCGATATTCACCGTCACCGTAGACTCACTGGAGCTATGGGACCCGTCACTGGCGGTGACACCCAGGCTAAGACTGGTCAGATCCACGCCGGCATCGCTGTTAATGGCATCGACACCCGCCTGGGTCAGGGTCACCACGCCGGTACTACTATCAATGGCAAAGTAGCCCTGGTCATTGCCACTGGTCAGGCTAAAGGTCACCGTATCATCGCCATCCAGATCACTGGCGGTAAAGGTGGCCACCACGGTATTGGTATTGATGGAGCCTTCCGTAATGGTGCTGCCATCGGCGGTATCCATCACTGGGGCATTGTCGTTAATGCGGGTAATGTCCACGGTCACCGTGGACTCACTGGAGGTATGGGGCCCGTCACTGGCGGTGACACCCAAGCTCAAGCTGGTTAGATCAACACCGGCATCACTGTTAATGGCATCCACACCCGCCTGAGTCAGACTCACTTCTCCGGTAGCCGCATTAATGGCAAAATAGCCCTGGTCATTACCACTGGTGAGGCTGAAGGTCACCGTATCGGCATCGTCCAGGTCACTGGCGGTAAAGGTGGCCACCACATCCCCTGCCGCTACACTGCCTTCCGTTACTGTGCTGCCTGCTGCGGTATCCATCACCGGGGCGTTATCATTAATCCGGTCAATATTAACGGTAACGGTAGACTCACTGGAGCTATGGGACCCGTCACTGGCGGTGACACCCAGGCTCAGACTGGTCAGGTCCACCCCGGCATCACTGTTAATGGCATCCACACCCGCTTGGGTCAGGGTCACCACGCCGGTACTGCTATCAATGGCAAAGTAGCCCTGGTCATTGCCACTGGTCAGGCTAAAGGTCACCGTATCATCGCCATCCAGATCACTGGCGGTAAAGGTGGCCACCACGGTATTGGTATTGATGGAGCCTTCTTCCGTAATGGTGCTGCCATCGGCGGTATCCATCACCGGCGCATTGTCGTTAATGCGGGTAATGTCCACGGTCACCGTGGACTCACTGGAGGTATGGGGCCCGTCACTGGCGGTGACACCCAAGCTCAAGCTGGTTAGATCGACACCGGCATCACTGTTAATGGCATCCACACCCGCCTGGGTCAGACTCACTTCTCCGGTGCTGCTATCAATGGCAAAGTAGCCCTGGTCATTGCCGCTGGTGAGGCTAAAGGTCACCGTATCGGCATCATCCAGGTCACTGGCAGTAAAGGTCGCCACCACATCCCCTGCGGCCACACTGCCTTCGGTCACCGTGCTGCCAGCTGCGGTATCCATCACCGGGGCGTTATCATTAATCCGGTCAATATTAACGGTAACGGTAGACTCACTGGAGCTATGGGACCCGTCACTGGCGGTGACACCCAGGCTAAGACTGGTCAGATCCACGCCGGCATCGCTGTTAATGGCATCGACACCCGCCTGGGTCAGGGTCACCACGCCGGTACTGCTATCAATGGCAAAGTAGCCCTGGTCATTGCCGCTGGTGAGGCTGAAGGTCACCGTATCATCGCCATCCAAGTCACTGGCAGTAAAGGTGGCCACCACGGTATTGGTATTGATGGAGCCTTCCGTAATGGTGCTGCCATCGGCGGTATCCATCACCGGCGCATTGTCGTTAATGCGGGTAATGTCTACTGTGACCGTGGACTCACTGGAGGTATGAGGCCCGTCACTGGCGGTGACACCCAAGCTCAAGCTGGTTAGATCCACCCCGGCATCACTGTTAATGGCATCCACACCCGCCTGGGTCAGGGTCACCACGCCGGTGCCGCTATCAATGGCAAAGTAGCCCTGGTCATTGCCGCTGGTGAGGCTAAAGGTCACCGTATCGGCATCATCCAGGTCACTGGCAGTAAAGGTCGCTACCACATCCCCTGCCGCTACACTGCCTTCCGTTACCGTGCTGCCGGCTGCGGTATCCATCACCGGGGCGTTATCATTAATCCGGTCAATATTAACGGTAACGGTAGACTCACTGGAGCTATGGGACCCGTCACTGGCGGTGACACCCAGGCTCAGACTGGTCAGATCCACGCCGGCATCGCTGTTAATGGCATCGACACCCGCCTGGGTCAGGGTCACCACGCCGGTACTGCTATCAATGGCAAAGTAGCCCTGGTCATTGCCGCTGGTGAGGCTGAAGGTCACCGTATCATCGCCATCCAAGTCACTGGCAGTAAAGGTGGCCACCACGGTATTCGTATCGATTGAGCCTTCCGTGACAGTGCTGCCATCGGCGGTATCCATCACCGGCGCATTGTCGTTAATGCGGGTAATGTCGACGGTAACTGTGGATTCACTGGAATTTACTGAACCATCACTGGCGGTGACACCGAGATTCAAACTGGTCAGGTCCACCCCAGCATCACTGTTAATGGCATCCACTCCCGCTTGGGTCAGGGTCACCACGCCGGTACTGCTATCAATGGCAAAGTAGCCCTGGTCGTTACCGCTGGTCAGGCTAAAGGTCACCGTATCAGCATCGTCCAGATCGCTGGCGGTAAAGGTCGCCACCACGGTATCGGTATTGATCGAGCCTTCCGTAATGGTACTGCCATCGGCGGTGTCCATCACCGGGGCGTTATCATTAATCCGGTCAATATTCACCGTCACCGTGGATTCACTGGAGCTATGAGTACCGTCACTGGCGGTGACACCGAGATTCAAACTGGTCAGGTCCACCCCGGCATCACTGTTAATGGCATCCACACCCGCCTGGGTCAGGGTCACTACCCCGGTACTGCTATCAATGGCAAAGTAGCCCTGGTCATTGCCGCTGGTGAGACTGAAGGTCACTGTATCAGCATCGTCCAGATCGCTGGCGGTAAAGGTCGCCACCACGGTATCGGTATTGATCGAGCCTTCCGTAATGGTGCTGCCATCGGCGGTGTCCATCACCGGGGCGTTATCATTAATCCGGTCAATATTCACCGTCACCGTGGATTCACTGGAGCTATGAGTACCGTCACTGGCGGTGACACCGAGATTCAAACTGGTCAGGTCCACCCCGGCATCACTGTTAATGGCATCCACACCCGCCTGGGTCAGGGTCACTACCCCGGTACTGCTATCAATGGCAAAGTAGCCCTGGTCATTGCCACTGGTGAGACTGAAGGTCACCGTATCGGCATCGTCCAGGTCACTGGCAGTAAAGGTGGCCACCACGGTACCGGTATTGATCGAGCCTTCCGTAATGGTACTGCCATCGGCGGTGTCCATCACCGGGGCGTTATCATTAATCCGGTCAATATTCACCGTCACCGTGGATTCACTGGAGCTATGAGTACCGTCACTGGCGGTGACACCCAAGCTCAAGCTGGTTAGATCGACACCGGCATCACTGTTAATGGCATCCACACCCGCCTGGGTCAGGGTCACTACCCCGGTACTGCTATCAATGGCAAAATAGCCCTGGTCGTTACCGCTGGTCAGGCTAAAGGTCACCGTATCGGCATCGTCCAGGTCACTGGCAGTAAAGGTGGCCACCACGGTATCGGTATTGATCGAGCCTTCCGTAATGGTACTGCCATCAGCGGTGTCCATCACCGGGGCGTTATCATTAATCCGGTCAATATTCACCGTCACCGTGGATTCACTGGAGCTATGAGTACCGTCACTGGCGGTGACACCCAAGCTCAAGCTGGTTAGATCGACACCGGCATCACTGTTAATGGCATCCACACCCGCCTGGGTCAGGGTCACCACCCCGGTACTGCTATCAATGGCAAAATAGCCCTGGTCGTTACCGCTGGTGAGACTGAAGGTCACCGTATCGGCATCGTCCAAGTCACTGGCAGTAAAGGTCGCCACCACGGTATCGGTATTGATCGAGCCTTCCGTAATGGTACTGCCATCAGCGGTGTCCATCACCGGGGCGTTATCATTAATCCGGTCAATATTCACCGTCACCGTGGATTCACTGGAAGTATGGGGCCCGTCACTGGCGGTGACACCCAAGCTCAAGCTGGTTAGATCGACACTGGCATCACTGTTAATGGCATCCACACCCGCCTGGGTCAGACTCACTTCTCCGGTGCTGCTATCAATGGCAAAGTAGCCCTGGTCATTGCCGCTGGTGAGACTGAAGGTCACCGTATCGGCATCGTCCAGGTCACTGGCAGTAAAGGTCGCCACCACGGTATCGGTATTGATCGAGCCTTCTGTAATGGTACTGCCATCAGCGGTATCCATCACCGGCGCATTGTCGTTAATGCGGGTAATGTCCACGGTCACCGTGGACTCACTGGAAGTATGGGGCCCGTCACTGGCGGTGACACCCAAGCTCAAGCTGGTTAGATCGACACTGGCATCACTGTTAATGGCATCCACACCCGCTTGGGTCAGGGTCACTACGCCGGTGCCGCTATCAATGGCAAAATAGCCCTGGTCATTGCCACTGGTGAGACTGAAGGTCACCGTATCGGCATCGTCCAGGTCACTGGCAGTAAAGGTCGCCACCACGGTATCGGTATTGATCGAGCCTTCTGTAATGGTACTGCCATCGGCGGTATCCATCACCGGCGCATTGTCGTTAATGCGGGTAATGTCCACGGTCACCGTGGACTCACTGGAAGTATGGGGCCCGTCACTGGCGGTGACACCCAAGCTCAAGCTGGTTAGATCCACCCCGGCATCACTGTTAATGGCATCCACACCCGCCTGGGTCAGGGTCACCACGCCGGTGCCGCTATCAATGGCAAAGTAGCCCTGGTCATTGCCGCTGGTGAGGCTAAAGGTCACCGTATCGGCATCATCCAGGTCACTGGCAGTAAAGGTCGCTACTACATCCCCTGCCGCTACACTGCCTTCCGTTACCGTGCTGCCTGCTGCGGTATCCATCACCGGGGCGTTATCATTAATCCGGTCAATATTAACGGTAACGGTAGACTCACTGGAGCTATGGGTACCGTCACTGGCGGTGACACCGAGATTCAAACTGGTCAGATCCACTCCGGCATCACTGTTAATGGCATCCACACCCACCTGGGTCAGGGTCACCACGCCGGTGCCGCTATCAATGGCAAAGTACCCCTGGTCATTGCCGCTGGTCAGGCTGAAGGTCACCGTATCAGCATCGTCCAGGTCACTGGCGGTAAAGGTGGCCACTACATCTCCTGCCGCTACACTGCCTTCGGTCACGGTGCTACCGGCTGAGGTGTCCACCACCGGCGCATTGTCGTTAATCCGGGTAATGTCGACGGTAACTGTGGATTCACTGGAATTTAATGAACCATCACTGGCTGTAACACCTAGAGTCAAACTCGTCAGGTCGATACCATTATCATTATTGATAGCATCCACACCTGCCTGAGTTAAACTGACTTCTCCTGTAGTACCATTAATTGAAAAATAATTCTGATCATTACCGCTAGTCAGGCTGAAAGTTATAATGTCACTGGGATCAAAATCAGTTGCTTCAAAAACAGCAACAATATCTCCCTGACTTACGTCATTTTCAGAGACAGAAAAACCCTCACTGTCAGATATAACTGGCGCATCATTTACTGGATTAATATCAAATGTCAGCTGATAGGTTTCAGAAAATAGCTCTCCATCACTAACTTGAAAACCAAGCATTGAATAGCCATTGCCAAAATCATTTGCTGCTGGCTCATATTTAACTCGACCCGCTAACAAATCATTAATGGATACTTCGAATTCATCACTAACAGGCGAGTTATTATAATAGAGCTGCCCGTTTTCTGGTAAATCAGTAAACTTAATTTCCTGGATAGTTGAGCCATTATCACGATCATTAAACTGAAAATCTGAAGAACTAAAGACATAACTACCATCTTCATCAAATGATATGGTTGCATCGTTACTTTCAGGTCTATCATTTACTGACTGAACTAAAATCTTACTCGTTGTTACTTCACTTCTCTCAAATCCATCAAAAACTGAAAAACTAATTTCTCGCTCTGCTGTATCAGGTGAATCTGAATTATTAAAATAAGTTATTGAACGCAACGCTTCTTGATAGTCAGAAACTGAAGCTTCTCCTGTTAATGTTAAAGTACCTGTGTCAGGATCCCAATTGTAACTATTCAGCCTCCTCAGATTAATCTGGATTTTTCGCGAATTTATGTCATTTTGATATAAACCCTTTTCCAGAAGTTTTCATGACTCAGTTTACTCCCGAAACACAGGCCATTATCTTGCTTCTCGCTGCTGTAGGTGAGCTGGAGTCGAAGGTTTTGAGTCTTGAGGATGAAAACAAGGAGCTTGCTGATAAGCTCAAGATGAATAGTCGTAATAGCAGCAAGCCACCGTCTACAGATGGTTACAATAAGCCCTCATCATCCAAAAACTCAAATGCTGACAGTGAGAATGAGGAAAATCCTGAGTGTGATAGAGAAGATTACAAACCCAATCCCAAAAGCCTGAGGCAAAAGTCAAATAACAGGCCCGGTGGTCAACACGGTCATAAAGGCTCTACGCTGGAGCAAACTGAGGAACCAGACCATATCCGGCATCACTCGGTTAAAAACTGCGTACTTTGCCATCAGTCGCTTCTTTCTATCAAAGTAACCGACGTTGTTGAACGTCAGGTATTTGATCCAGGACGTTTTGGCCGTTTCGAAGTAACGGCGCATGTGGCTGAAGTCAAAGAATGCCCATGCGGACATGCTAATCAAGCATGCTTTCCTAAGGGTGTTGACTCGTATGTGCAGTATGGTCCGGTCACTCAAGCACTGGCTGTTTATCTGTATCAATACCAGTTAATGCCGTACAAGCGCATTTCACAATTCTTTTTCGATATTTTTGGTCTTGAAGTTAGTCCCGGTTCAATCTGTACTTTTCAGGCAAATGCCTACGACCGTCTGGCTAGCACAGAGGCAGCAATTGCTAACGCCTTAAAAAAAGTGCCAGTTGCAGGTGCTGACGAAACAGGCATGAGAGTGAAGGGCTCTTTATGGTGGCTGCATGTCGTTCGTTCCGAGGAGTGGACATACTACCACCTTGACCCCAGTAAAGGTCATGAAGCTATTGAGGCAATGGGAGTGTTACTGGTATTTGCCGGTATACTTGTGCATGACCATTATAAAGTCTACTTTCGCTACGCAGCCATCCATGTGCTCTGTAACGCCCATCACTTAAGGGAGTTGCAGGGGGTTGTTGACAGAGATTGCAATTATCTTGCAGCCCGGCTTCAACGCTTGTTAAGGCTGGCTTGCCATCTTAGGAAAGGGTTCAAAAAGCTTGGCATGAAGGCTATGCCGGAAATTATCCGCAAGCGTATCGACTCGCTTTTCGAGCGTACTGCTAAAAAAGCACAGCTCGAAGAAGCCGAGTACATGGAGCGACGACGTCAACGCCTTGGAGAGGATAAAGTCAGAAACACCAAAGCCTTTAACCTCTTCAAGCGACTGGTGGAGTTTAAAGAAGAAACCTTGAGATTCATGACTGATTTTGACATCCCCTTCGATAATAACGGCAGTGAGCAGGATGTTCGCAACGGCAAGGTAAAGCAGAAAATATCTGGCTGTTTCAGAAGTGAAAAAGGGGCTAAATGGTACTGCCGGATACGGAGTTATGTTTCATCGGCGAGAAAGCAGGGTGAGAATGTTTTCGAAGCCCTGCTTATAGCTATGAAGAATTACGACAACCTTCCTTTACTGGGTGCTGAATAGTTACTCCCAATTACCCTCAATACCATTTAATGGTGAGAATTGCAGCACATCTTGCGACTGGTTGTAATTATTCGAGATAGTAACGACAGCTTCAGTGAGAGTTGGGCTATCAATATCAAATGTTGTTATATTTCCATCGACAGAAATACCTGTCGCATTTTCTATATACTCTGTTACTCCACCACCAGTAACTGTCGGTTTATCGTTAGACCCCGTAATGGTTATCTCGATATTCTGGGTTGTGCCATCATCAGCAGTAACCGTTATCGTATCGATAAAACGTTCATTTTCACCGAGACGTTCGGCTTTATTTTGGTCCAGTGTGTATGTCCAAGTGCCATCTACCAGCTGCAATGTGCCCAATTCACCAGATACTGTAGCATCTTCAAAAACAGGATTGTCACCATCATCAACATCTGAAATAGATATTTCACCGGATACTGTTATGGCCGAACCGCTATTTTCAGATAACTCACTGGTAAATTCTCCAGATACCACGGGGGCATCATCAGTTCCCTGAACGACAATATTTAACTGAGCCTGTTTAGTTTGACCAAAATTATCTCGAACTTCGATAATTACTTGCAGGTTTTGTTGTTGGCCTTCGTCCAAATAATCGAAGTCACTTCCTGGGTTAAATACAAATTCACCATCAGTTGTTATATAAAATGAACCCTGTGTTGGCGCAGACAAAATAGAGAAGCTTAATCCAGCCTCTCCTCCCCCTAATTTAAATCCAAGTGCTCCATTCTCGCTAAAATCCAGATTTAATGATGAAAAGTCAAACTGATTGATGGGTGAAACAAATGCAGGGGAGCTATCATCTTGTTCTGAAACTTCATCATTTTCAGATCCAGAACCACGCTCATTCTCTCTTTCTTCAGAAATCTCATTTAAAATCGATCCAACAGTTTCAGCTTCACTCTCTGTTCGCTCTACTACATTTTCTGTTCTTTTTATTGAATCTTCTTCTATTTCTTCTTCTTTTTTATCCTCATCGGATTCACCAGCGGCAGGTGCCTCAAGAATTTCTGTAGGATCTTTTCCCGCAGCAATTTGTTCAGCCAGCTGTTCCAGCATTTGATCTTCATTAGATAAAGCTTGATCAACATTATTAGCAGTCGTTTGGGGCTGACCTAATACTTCACCTGAAGGTAAAGGCATGCTTTCAGAGGGATTTTCTAAAACACCATCACTTTGTTGAATCTGTTCATTATTATTAACGTCTGTTGTAAATGAATTGGCACTATTTTTTGACCCTTCACCACCTGCATTCATACACTGCCCCCCAACCACTATAAAGAATTAAAAAGACAAAAACTTATATAATCAAAATCCTTTCAGGTATCTCTTAAAGAATAGCCAACAACTAAGCAGTGTTTTTAATATGCAAAAAGAATATGCGTTTAAATATTAAAAATTATATATTTTTTATTTTTATACCAAAGCTGTATAAAAAATAATCTTTATACAAAAAAAGCCACATTATAAATGTGGCTTTAATTAATCAATTAGTCTATAAGGCAATTACATTGCGCTCATAAATATTCCTACAATTTCATCATGGTTTGCTTGTTTAGGGTTAGTTAAACCACAAGCATCCTTCAGAGCATTCTCGGCCAGCAGAGCAATATCTTCCTCTTTTACTTTTAACTCTTTCAGTCCTGCAGGGATAGCGATCTTTGCAGAAAGCACTTTAATTGCTTCCAGCGCCTTCTCTGCGCCTTGTTCAGGCGTCAGACCATCAATATCCTGACCCATAGCTTTCGCGATATCTGACAGACGTTGTGGGCAGACGGACGCATTATAAGCCTGAACATGAGGCAAAAGTATTGCATTACAGACACCATGGGGCAGATCATAAAATCCACCCAGCTGGTGTGCCATGGCATGCACATAACCCAGGCTAGCATTATTAAATGCCATACCCGCCAGTAGCTGGGCATAAGCCATCTGTTCACGGGCTTCAAGGTCTTCACCATTTTCAACCGCACGCTCAAGATAAGCTGCAATCAGCTCAACAGCCTTGATAGCACAGCAATCTGTTACCGGTGTAGCAATAGTGGAAACATAGGCTTCAACTGCATGGGTCAGCGCATCCATACCGGTTGCAGCGGTCAGGGATTTTGGCATACCCACCATCAATGCTGGGTCATTAACAGACATCAGAGGTGTTGTGTGCTTATCAACGATGGCCATTTTAATATGGCGCTTCTCATCCGTAATAATACAGAAACGAGTGATTTCACTGGCCGTACCGGCTGTGGTATTGATAGCAACAAGCGGAAACTGGGGTTTAGCTGATTTATCCACCCCTTCATAATCGCGGATGTCACCACCATTAGCCGCTACAATGGCAATACCTTTAGCGCAGTCATGGGGTGAACCACCACCCAGGGAGATAATAAAGTCACAATCATGCTGTTTAACCAGCTTGACACCCGCTTCAACGTTGCCGCAGGTTGGGTTGGGCTGGGTGCCATCATAAATAACGGAGTCAATACCTTTTTGCCCCAGCTGTTCAGCAACCTTGCCTACCAGGCCAATTTTATTCAAAACCTGGTCAGTAACGATCAGCGCCTGCTTAAAGCCCAATGCACCAATATCCTTGATAGCCTCTTCTAAACAGCCGCTACCCATCTGGTTCACAGCAGGCATAAAGAATTTCATTGCGGACATAAGAGCCTCCAATCAGCAAAAAAGGATGACTACCAGCTTCTTTTACCAGCCAGCAGCATTGATTGAGGCCAGATTACTCCTCTAAAAGCGGTTAAATATTGATCCAGAGCAAAATACAAGAAAGAGAAATAGAGGTGAACAAAGAAAAACAACAGATTAACAAAGACCACAAAAATATTTCAAAGGAAATTCGATTTTTATTACATTTATAACAACCAATCAATGCTATCTATAAAGAATAACAGCCATTGCTTCTCTTCATTTTCTATACTACGTCAAAATATTGACTTTTAAGCTATCTAATATATAAGAAAAGTATGCTTTTACCTAACATTAAAAAAAACTTATTCTATTTATAAAAAATCAATCAGCACAAATAGAAATATGTTAGAATAAATTTACATCATAAATTACAACGATTACAAAAGGGGACAACCATGCTAGAAGGTCCAAAAGGTGGAAACCGAGCTCAGCTTACAGAATTAGAAAATGTTGAAACCCCCGAAGATTTAAAAAAAGGTTCTGACCCTGGAAAATACAACCGTAAAAAAGTAGAAAACACGGATAAAGAAAATCAGCTGCCAAAATCTCACCAACAACATAAATCTGCTAAAAAAAGTCAGTTGATACCATCCAGAGTGAAATCTCAAAAAGAATCAACTGAAAACCACCAACAAGCCAAGAGAAAAACTAACGATAAAGAAATACAGGAGCAGGCTTCGACTGCTAAAGATAAACAAAGTCGAATACCTGTCCGGACTAGCAAACAAACTCAACAAATAGATAGTACAACATCCCATAAAAAAGAAAGCACCGGATCATCAATAGATGATAAAACTAAAAAACCCAGCATGATCCCAACAAGAAAAGATAACTCTTTTAGTAGGCCTACAGCTAGCTCAGCTAGAAAATCAAAAACACCAGTTAAGAGCACCCATAAAGAAACGACAACCCCAGTTCAAAAAAGTTCAGATCCAACAATCAAACAGAGTAAAAAACCATCAAGCAAGATAGAATCAAAAATACATGAACAGCAAGAATCAATAAAGAAAGAAATAGAAATATTACGTACAAAATCAGCATCAAAATTAACCGAAGATGAAATAAAAAACATTGAAAAACTTTGCTCAGATTCAGCATCCTTAATGGCCTCATCAAATGGGCTAGAAGAAACATTAGAGGCAGTAAAGAAGTTTGAAAAAGAAATACCAAAAGCAAAAAACAAAGAAAAGAATACAGCTTATAGAAAGTATCAACAAATAATAAAATCAAGGCAAATGCATATAGGGTACTTAAAGGAAACACAGAATATTAGACAATCAATACAAAGCGACGATTTAAAAAATAGTCCAAATATAATAGCGTTAGAAAACATTACAGCAGAACTAATAGATTCAGTACTAACAAAAAATGAGAGCATGGGATCTCTAAATACCTCTAGAACTAGATTCTTAACAGAAATTGGAAAATTAAGACCAACAGAAACAGAAAAACCTTACTTTGATAGTTATAAAGAAATTGCCACTTTAGTCGATGATCATCAAGGAAAGATACTTTGTGCAAAGAGATTACAGTTTGCATTTGGACAACTCTTACCAAAAGACAACAAAACCAAGAATGAGTTAAGCTATGAACAAAGATCAAACAATATAATTCAAGCCCTTGATCTTTTTGTTAATGGTGGAGAAGAAACAACCTCTAAAGGAAAAAAAAGAACATTACCCGCACTGATAACAAATAAGGATTCAAACCAGGAAACACATCGAAAGAAGCATAAAACTCCAGTTAAAAAACTCAGCATTAATGAACAAGTACATCAAGATGATGCTCAATTTAAAGAAAAAGCAACTAGCTATAAAACAGAAACCCCCAGCCGAGATAGAAGTGCTTTTGCCCGCTACGGTATATATATTGATGGTTCACCTTTAGACGAAAACAGTAACAAACATAACATTGACACTAAAGACACTCGACATATTATTCAAACAATAGACAAATGGACACAACACAAAGATCCAGTCAGAAAGTCTCATCTGGCCAGCGCTGTAACCTTATTAAAAAACAACTTACCATCTATACAGGACAACGATGAATCGAGCAAATCAACTGAAGATTTAAGAGATGAAGCAAGAATAGGATCAGATCCTGAAGAGCATGTTGTTTTACCCGATGAGATTGAAAATTCTATACAAGAGGAAATAATAAAAGAGCTTAAATATAAAATCAAAAAACCATTAGAAAAGGGAGTAGTATCACCCAGCATTACAGAAACTAAAACTGAAGAAACTAAAATTAAAGAGACTAAAGAACCAGAACTAACAGATGATGAAGATGTAAGCGAACCAGATGAAGAAGTGCATGTAACTAAAGCGATAGCAAAAGAAGTTATCGACGGGCAAATAAAAACTTACACTCCATTAAAACTAAAACCCAGTAATACACCAGCTGCTCTTATAGCAAAGCATGAAATCGATACGACTAACACCCGTCAAATGAGTGTAGATTATCAGAATAAACTAAAAGCTGAAAATGGTCAGGACGCTATTATCTTTAGAAAATATGCCAGCTATATAGAAAGTGCGAGTAGAGACAAAATTGCAGAAACAATAAAAGTAAAAGGAGTAGAAACAAAAAAAGAAAAACCATCAACTGTTGAAAACATGTGTGAAATTAATTTAGATGATGCACAACCTCTATTTGATGGCGTTAAAAGGATATTTTATAAACCCACAGTAAGACTAAAAGGTGGTGAAACATTAGCAGTCATACAAGACAGCACAATAAGAAAACCACAGTTCAATATAACCGACGGTAATAAAAACAATTATTTTTCTATCAACAAAGACACTGGAGAGATCACTCTAACTAAAGAAGGGCTAAATGCATACCACTCTGACAATGATGATTTAAGGAAATCAATTGAAGATGGTATTTTACTCACCGTCACTTCAACTGACCTAGAAAGCGACGAGCAAAATCCTAAAAATGAAGCTCAAGTTTACGTCAATTTAGACTGGTCTCAAAAAAAACCAGAAAAAGAGTCAGAACCGTACAAAGATGCTATACCACACACCGATATTGCAAAAACAAAAACTTATTCCTCTAGCTTCATAAGACATTTAAAAGACAAACAAAAAATAACAAGCGGTTATATATCAGGTCAGCCAGACGATAAAAAAGATGATCAAACAAGGCTAAACCTGCTACCTATTGCATATGAAACCGTTAAAGAAATGAGGGAAGAATCAATAGAAAGCATTGAAAGACGTATAAGCAGAGGTGAAATAGATGAAAATTACTTATCAAGGCTAACAAAAAACAAGTCATACATAGGTGATTTTAAAAAAGCCTTTAACTCTATTGAAAAAATAGAGGAAGAAGACAGTAAAGAGGTAAAGCAACGAAAACTATCTAACAATAAAAAAGCCTATAGAGACTTATCCGAAGCTATATACAAAGCACAGCCAACTAGAATAGCAACAGAGCTGGCAAATAGGGTTGCCAATACAATAATGTCACAAGCAAGACATGACCAATCTGTTTTAGAGCAAGAAGGATTTTCTAAAGACCAGCTAGAAAAAACAAGAGCTAAAGCAAAAGAAGTCTTCGAAAAATTCAATCGCGAATTAATTGATGACGAATATCTATTAAACCAAAAGAATGAAGATGGCTCACCAGTTTATACAGAAGATGATATTATAGAATTCCAAAATCTATCTGATTCTATTGATCGTATTGATGATGAACTAAAAGAAATCGACCCATCAACAAAAGAATTCTTCAAAAAAGAGCGCATAAAAGAATTAAATAACAATCGCAACAATTTCAATAATGCATTACTAGAAATTGTCATGAACCCTTTCAGAAAACTAACACTCATGCTAGCACACTCACCAGAGAACAGGTTAGTCAACCCTGTTGCTCAAATAATAGAGCGTGGATTAAAAGCTGATGAATTTACTGTTTCTGATAAAAGAAAATGTACAGATGGCCAATTATTATGCGCCTCTGTAGCTCTTCGAGCAAGTAATGTTGCTAGATCGCATTTAACTTAAGCAAGCTATTTATTAATGCCTTTAAGTATATGGACTCTTAAAGCTGAAAAGGTTACCTTTTTCAAAGCAACCTTTTCAGTATGAGTTCAACAAAAAAGTATTATACTTTCTAGCCAGCCATTTCCAATAGCAGCTTATTCAACCGGTGTACATAACTGGCCGGATCATCCAGCTTGCCACCCGCAGCCAGGTTGGCTTGATCAAAAACAATTTTTACCAGATCGGCAAAACGGTCTTCATCCTGTTCAGCATCCAGCTTCACCACCAGCGGATGATCCGGGTTAATTTCGAAGATTGGCTTGGAGCTCGGTACTGCCTGCCCTGCGGCTTCCATAATCTGGCGCATTTGTGCACCCATATCATGCTGACCAACCACCAGACACGCAGGTGAATCCGTTAAACGGTTAGTCACCCGCACTTCTTCAACATCTTCGCTCAGAATGTCTTTAATGCGCTTAACCAGGTCTTCCTTCTCTTTAGCAGCTTCTTCTTTGGCTTTTTTATCAGCCTCATCATCCAGCTTGCCAAGATCCAGGTCGCCACGACCAATGTCCGCAAACTGTTTGCCATCAAACTCGGTCAGATGCGACATCAACCACTCATCTACCCGGTCAGATAGCAACAGTACTTCAATGCCTTTTTTGCGGAACACTTCCAGGTGCGGACTGTTAGCTGCGGCATTATGGGTTTCAGCACAGATGTAGTAGATCTTATCCTGACCTTCCTTCATGCGGGCTACGTAATCCACCAGCGATTGATCCTGAGCGGAACCTTCACTCCGGGTGGTCGCAAATCGCAGCAGCTTGGCTACTTTTTCACGGTTGGCGTAGTCTTCAGCAGGACCTTCTTTCAGTACCTGGCCGAATTCTTTCCAGAAAGAGGCATAGGTTTCTGGCTCTTTCTTGGCCATCTTCTCCAGCATATCCAGCACACGCTTGGTCAGCGCACTCTTCATGCTATCAACCTGCGGATCTTTCTGCAGAATCTCGCGGGATACGTTCAGGGACAGGTCGTTAGAGTCAACCACACCCTTGATAAAGCGTAGGTACATAGGCAGGAATTCTTCTGCCTGATCCATAATATAAACGCGCTGAACGTAGAGCTTAAGGCCCTTTTGCATTTCACGGTTATACAGATCAAATGGTGCTTTAGTAGGCACATAGAGCAGGCTGGTGTATTCCAGCTTACCTTCAACCTTGTTGTGACTCCATTTCAGCGGATCAGCAAAGTCGTGGCTGATATGCTTGTAAAACTCTTTATACTCTTCCTCAGAAACCTCGGTGCGCGGCCTGGACCATAGCGCCTTAGCCGTATTAACCGTTTCCCATTCAATTTCTTTCTTCTTATCTTCTTTTTCTTCCTCACCCATGGCTTCTTTTACCATCAGGATCGGCAGAGAAATATGGTCAGAGTATTTGCGAATAATGTTTCTCAGGCGCCAGCCATCAGCAAATTCTTCTGCGTCCTTTTTCAGATGCAGGATAATGGTTGTGCCCCGCTTTTCCTTATCAATATTCTCAACACTGAATTCACCTGAACCATCTGACTCCCAGCGAATGCCTTCGTCTGAGTCAGCACGGCGCGTTTCTACCGTGACCTTGTCTGCAACAATAAAGGCAGAGTAAAAGCCAACCCCAAACTGACCAATCAGTTGAGAGTCTTTCTTTTGATCACCAGTCAGATTTTTCAGGAAGTCTGCGGTACCAGACTTGGCAATAGTACCGAGATGGGCAATCACCTCGTCACGATTCATACCAATACCGTTATCAGAAATGGTTACAGTATTGGCATCCTTATCAAATCCAATGCGAATTTCGAGGTTCGGATCTGACTCCAGCAGGCTGCTGTTATGCAGCGCTTCAAAACGCAGCTTATCACTGGCATCAGAAGCATTGGATACCAGCTCTCGAAGGAAGATTTCACGGTTGGAGTAGAGAGAGTGAATCATGAGGTGCAGAAGTTGCTTGACCTCAGTCTGAAAACCCATTGTTTCTCTATTCGCTTCGATAGTCATTGAACCCTCAACCTTACATCAACCATTTAATAAAAATATGTCTAGTTTGGCAGTCGTTCAGCTAATGATGATTTTCTGCTCAAACCGGGTTGATTTAATAAGTAAGGGCAGCTGATCGTATTTCAACCCCGAATCAGCATAAAAACCGTAATTAAATACTAAGGCTCTGATTTTTGCTGTTCTGAAGCGGTAGCAAGGACATTCTAGATACTGGTTTGCTTCTCACTCAGTGCCAGTATCTTAAGAACCCCTGAATGGAACTCTCTTCGATACAACACAAACACCACCAGCATTGACATCACCACCAGCAGCCATGGGTTAATAAACCACGCCATGGTGGCTATGGCAAAATAGTATGCCCTTAAGCCGAGGTTAAAATGGTAGGCCGCCTGGGTCATAATTTGACCTGAACGGGTGGCAAAAACCTGCTGCTCCACTGGCCTGCCATCAATATCTTCTGACAGGGGGGCACTGCCCATCAGCACACAGGCAAAATTGTAGAGCCTGTGGCTCCAGGTAAACTCGAAAAATGAGTACACAAAAATAATCACCATCACCAGTATCTTGAGCTCCCATAACTCCCGGGTGGTGGTAGTCACAAAAGGAAATGTTGAAAGAACCCCTACGGCTTCTTCAGAAGCGGCAATGCCCGCAATCAGGCCGGCGATCACGAGAATACTGGTTGAAGCAAAGAAACTCACGCCTGCCCTCAGGTTACTGAGCAAACTGGCATCAGCTATTCGGTTGTCTCTTCTTAACAGGCGTAACATCCAGTCCCGCCGATACAGCGCTAAAACACTGGAAAGGCAAGGCGTTTTCAGCCCCTTATGTCTGGAATAAACCGTATATCCCACCCAATTCAGTATTAAAGCAAATAAGGCAAACCAATCAAGCCAGGATGCAATTCCATGCGACATAGTTATTCTCCAAACACTAAAAATCCCTTTACCATAATCTCCAGCGATGATATATCCTGCTCTACTAAACGTCCCACTGAATGCAAATCATTGCTCCATTAGAGTGACTTCTACATGAGCCAGATGCACTATTCAGTTTGCTATTGATAACTATCGGCAACCAACACAAAGGAATACAACCGGATTTAACCGGTGTGGGAAAACTGATGACAAGCACACAATACCTTTTAGGCTGGGTAACCTACCTGATAGGCGCTACAGGCTGTATGGTATCCCTCTGGCTCATTACCAAAAGGCTACCCACCAGACTTAAACGAGTGATTTATATGGGTACCGCCATTCTTTTATATATGCCATGGTGGACTAACCCTAAAATGGGTTATCTCGCTCCCGCCTTTCTTACCGCAGTCTATGATGGACTGGGCCAGGGCCCTGATGCCATGGAGCGAGCGGGATTAGCCGTTGCTGCGGCCTTCATAGCAGCGATTCTGGTAGCTATTTGCATTCCGGTTAAAAAGCCTAAAGAGGCCCCCAAAAAAAGTACGCCCAAGCAACACGACCAACGACCTGTCCGTAAAGAGCCAACCTGCTAATTATGTGTGAATTGTTAGGCATGAGTGCCAATGTGCCCACGGATATCTGTTTCAGCTTTGCCGGGCTGATGCAGCGTGGTGGAAAAACCGGCCCCCACAGGGATGGCTGGGGTATATCTTTTTACGAGGGACAGGGTCTCAGGGAATTTCGTGATCCTTTTCCAAGCTGTACATCTGAAATCGCCAAGCTGATTCGAAACTACCCGATCAAAAGCCATATCGTCATAAGCCATATTCGACAAGCCAATGCGGGCCGTGTTTGCCTGGAAAACACTCACCCTTTTACCCGTGAACTTTGGGGGCGCTACTGGACCTTTGCCCATAATGGCCAGTTAAAAGGTATCAAGAAAAAAAAACTGTCATTCTATTTTCCTGTTGGTACAACCGACAGTGAGCATGCCTTCTGTTGGATCATGGACCAAATACGTGCTGCCTTTCCTAAAAAACCACGCAGTAACAAGACGTTATCAAAACTTCTTCATAGCCTCAGTGAAGAGCTTCGGTGTATGGGTGTCTTCAATATGCTACTGACAGATTCCAGCTCTCTGTACTGTTATTGCAGTACCAAACTCAGCTGGATTACTCGCCAGGCTCCCTTTGACAAGGCAACACTCAAGGATGATGAGTTCACTGTCGATTTTGAAAAAGAAACCACCCCTGCTGATATTGTTACCATTATTGCTACTGATCCACTGACTGACAATGAAACCTGGAATCAACTGTATGCGGGGCAGATGGTTGTATTTCGAGACGGCACTTTAACACAGCAGATAACCTGACTTTGTTTAGCCTCTTACTCAAAAGGGAAAGAGGCTTTTGTTTCTACCTACTCCATCTCTGCCCAGGCAATCTCGTTCCCCCTGATTCGCTGTGCTGACATAAAATAGACCAGCTGACCAGCCAACACAGGCTGCTGACTGGGTGGGTTCAACAGCAAATCATTACCTGTGGTCGTATCAGCAATACCCAAAGCAATGGCTTCATGCCGTCTTTTCATCACTTTAAGCAGTTTGCCAAAGGTGGTACCGGAGAAATCATCAGGCACCTGCACACTGTATTGAGTAGGGCCTTCCAACGTGGATAACAATTGTGACTGAAGTCTTGAAGAACCGGGATCCTGAGCTGACCTGACCAACAGGTCTACGGATATACTGGTATGACACTCCACTTGGGGACAATGGGATTTAACCAGCCTGGCCATACGGTAGTGTTCAAACCAGGCAACAACATGCGCTCTGGTTTTAGTGGCACAGACAGAAAGACAGGTGGCCAATGTCTGGTCGTCGGTTTCCTGGAATATAATAATACGGCTGGCCTCCTCAATGGCCGCACGATTAAAAACATCCTGGTCTGTCAGTCGCTCTCCTCTGACAAACCGCACTTTGTTTGGTAAAGGGTTTTCCATATCCTGGTCAGCACAAAGTACAATTTCTCTGCTCAGGCGGCGGGTATCACCAAAGATCAGCTGCACCATTCTATTGGTTTTTTCCGGATGCCAGCCAAGAATAACGATATGATCCTGCAGTTGCGAATAGTCCGCCTTGCCCTGCATACCTTTTCTCCATATCCCGATAAAGAAGGATGATAATTTACCCAAAAATGCCGCAAACAGTACAACAGCCCCAGGCATTAACAAAATTGCAGCGACTAGCCTTCCGCCTAATGTGTCCGGGCTAAAATCCCCATAACCAACCGTAGTAGCCGTTGTTACATAAAAGTAAAACCAGGTGCCAGGTTCAATTAGAGTGTGCTCACCCACAGCTATCATCAATAACCAGCTTGAGGCGTAATGCAAAAGCAGCACGGCCAATAATGCCAGCCAGCTCAATCTAAGTAGCTGATCATTCAAAAACTTAAGCATACGCTTGAGCGTTTCCAAATACCGGTTCCCCCAAAAACAGAACGTAAGACCATACCATATTCTGTCGTTTTAAATTTGTCATGGGTATACAGCAGACTTTCTCAAGTTCTCGAATTGAGAACCATTCTAACGTTTATGACAACTTTTGTTGTAGAATGGTGTCTTATTTTAATAGTGAACCACTCATTACGAGTTGATTCATTTAAAGCCATAAAATCAACAGGCTATTACCGGTTATTAAACTGATATCTATGACCGCTGTAGCAAAAGTGACCATTTAAAAAGGGGAGTTATGGACAATACGGAGTACCTGCAGTTACTGGCCAGGCAATACCCCAGTATTGGTGATGTAACCACTGAGCTAATCAACCTGAAAGCCATTCTCAACCTCCCCAAAGGGACCGAGCACTTTCTTACTGATATCCACGGCGAATATGAGGCCTTTTCTCACCATCTCCGAACCGCCTCTGGCGTCATGATGTTCAAGGTTGATGACATTTTTGGTTACTCGCTTTCTGAGCATGATAAAAAAATGCTCGCCATTTTGATCTCTTACCCGGAAGAACGTCTAAAGATCGTTCGGGAAGAAGGCCGCAACCAAAAGGACTGGTACCAAGTCACTATCCACCGGCTGATCACTATTTGCAAAGTCCTGACATCAAAATACACCCGCTCCAAAGTCCGTAAGGCACTTCCCAAAGACTTCGCTTATATTCTTGATGAGCTGTTACATATGGAAATCAGCCAGCTCAATAAAGAAGACTATTACCACCAGATTATTAATACCGTTATTGAGCTGGAGCGGGCTGATAATTTTATTATCGCCATTTGCAAAGTCATGCAGCGACTGGCCGTCGACCGGCTACATATAATTGGTGATATCTACGACCGTGGACCCTATCCCCACAAAGTGATGGACCGATTAATGGCTCATCATGATGTTGATATCCAATGGGGTAACCATGATGTACTCTGGATGGGAGCCGCCATTGGCCACCCGGTAATGGTTGCCACCGCAATTCGCATAGCACTGCGTTATGCCAACCTGGAGTGCCTGGAAGAAGGCTATGGAATTAACCTGCTGCCTCTTGGGCAACTGGCCATGGAAGTCTACCAGGATGATCCTTGTACAGAGTTTTTACCAAGACTGGCCGGTAACGAAGAGTTTTATGCTGAAAAGGATAAATTACTCATTGCCCGGATGCATAAGGCCATTTCCGTCATCCAGTTCAAACTGGAAGGTCAGTTAATCAAGCGCCGTCCAGAATTTGCAATGGATGACCGGGACTGTCTGAGCCAAATTGACTATGCCAATGGCCTTTTTAAAGCATCAAAAAACAGCCACGAACTGACCAGTAACCACTTCCCTACCATTGATCCAAAAGACCCGCTAAAACTGACTAAAGATGAACAAGCGGTTATCGATAAGCTGACATTCTACTTCAGTAATAGTGAAAAACTGCAGCAGCATATCCGTTTCTTTTACACCAATGGCTCATTGTACCTCACTTGTAATGGTAACCTGCTGATTCATGGCTGTATTGTGCTGGATGAACAGGGACAATACCAAAACCTGGCAATCAACGGTAAAAACTATTCCGGACAGGAGTTACTGGATAAATTTGATGAATTAGTCCGAAAAGCACAATACACACGCAATATTGATGATGCTGACTGGCTCTGGTATCTCTGGACCGGCCCAAAATCGCCAATGTTTGCCAAACATAAAATGGCAACATTTGAGCGATATTTTCTGAAAGACAAGGGTCTGCACAAAGAAGTTCTCAATCCCTATTTCAAACTCCGTGGACATGAGGAAATCTGTCAGAAAATCCTGAAAGATTTTGGTCTGGACCCAAATAACGGACATATCATCAGCGGGCATACGCCAGTTAAGGAGATCAAGGGTGAAAGCCCTATTAAAGCCAATGGCCGTTTGCTGGTTATTGATGGTGGTCTTTCTCGCCCTTATCAGGTGACGACAGGTATTGGCGGCTATACCCTGATTTATAACTCATGGGGTTTAAGGCTGGTATCCCATAAACCTTTCAGCTCAACAGACCAGGTAATAAAAGAAGGGGTAGAAATCAACTCTGATATCAGGGTACTAAAAAAGACCCACCGTAAACGGGTGATGGATACTGATGCGGGAAGAAAAATCAGCAAGGAGATTAGCCGATTAAATTTATTGCTGGATGCTTATCGCAACGGGCAAATACCTGAATCAAAAATTGACTAGCAAATCGTTTAATGACTATTGGCTAACAAACACTAACACAGTTGGTCAATAGTCTCTTAGAGGCTGTTTGAAAAATAGCGCCGGTAGCGAGGATCGTAGAAAATTGAGGATAACAATTTGGTTTTATGAGGTGAATAGTGGTTCTATTTGCCGAATAAAAGCAGATTTTTAGACCAATACTAGGATCGCAGTAGGGCAGTCTATTTTCAAACAGCCTCTTAGATACTCTCCAGTTCTGATTGGTAACGGTCTTGCCAATTAAAAGACAGAATCAATAGTGCAAGGCTGACAAATGCCGGCCATAGCCCAAAAGAAATAAGCAACCCTTTACTGCACAACCATTCCAGTAACAAAGGAGTCAATCCCCCAAACATACAAAATGCGAGATTATGGCAGAATGCTACTCCTGAATAACGAGCCTCCGTTGAAAATAACTCAACCATCCCCACTTCATAAATCCCCATAATCATTGATGCTGCAAGCAACAAAGGCAACAGTGCTAACAGCGGAGATAGACTTTCATTAATCAACAGAAAAGTGCTTGCTGGTATTAGAGTTGCCATGATAATACTCCCTATTCTCATAAGCGGTATTCTGCCAATCCGGTCTGACAAACAGGCCATAATGAAAGACATGGATGCCAAGATGAAAAAAGCCAACACACTCATGGAGAAAATACTGGTTTCCTCAACGCCTAAATAGTGCTTCTGATACCTCGGCATAAAAAACAGCACTGAAATAGAAACAGCAGGAACAGCAGAAAGAAATAACCCTCGCAATAACTCAAAAGGATATTGGCTAAGTAAATACAAACCGGGCCATAATTGGCGTTTATGATGAGACAACGATTCAAATATCGGCGTTTCATCCAGGGATAGCCTTAGCCAAAGACTGATAACCCCGAGTCCTGCCCCTAAACCAAAAGCAATTCGCCATGCCCAATCATAAACAGCTGGCTCACCATAATGGGAAAACAGCAAACTAACCACAGCACTGGCAAGCACATTGCCAAAAGTGACACCACCCACAATCAGCCCGGTTGCTAATCCTCTTTTACTACTAGCAGAATATTCTGAGGCATACACAACTGCACCCGGGATTTCCCCCCCTAAAGATAAACCCTGAAAAATTCGCAGCACCAGTAAACCTATTGGCGCCATAATTCCCCACTGCGCATACCCAGGCAACAGAGCAATGCCTAAAGTACTCAATGACATAACGATAATTGAATAAATGTAATAGCGCTTCCGTCCTGAAGTATCACCACCATGTCCAAAAAACAACCCACCAAAAAAACGCGCCAGGTAGCCAGCAAAAAACAGCATCAGTACAGGCATAATGCCACTTACACCAGAAGTTTCAGGAAAAAAGTTTGCAGCAATGACAGGAGCTAAAAAAATAAGCAGGGTAAAATCAAAAAATTCCAGCATTGCACTTAACGTGGTAATTATTCTGACTCGCAAAGCTAGCTTCATAGCAAAACCTTTTGCAACGAAAGAGATAAAGGAATTAGCACCCAATTACACTCTGTAATTATTATTTAGAATCAAAGACTGTCCTGCAGGTGGGTAAAAAGATAGCCCCTTGATACGTCTTGTCAAACCATCAAATAAATAAAGTTGCGATTAGCTTAGAGGCTGTTTGAAAAATAGCGCCCTTAACGAGGATCGTAGAAAATTGAGGATAAAAATCTGGTTTTGTGAGGGGAATAGTGGTTCTATTTGCCGAACAAAACCAGATTTTTAGACCAATTTTCTGAGACCGCAGTAGGGCAGTCTATTTTCAAACAGTCTCTTAAACTGCCATTAACATAGTATGGAATGAACAATAACGATAAACTGATAAATAATGGAAAAATAACAATAAATACAGGTGTACAAATATGGCTGAAAATCCCTGGATCAGCCTTCCGGTAAGAGAAGGTCAATATTCTAGACAGGCCCATTGTGATCTGCCAGAAAGCACTTACGAAAGAGAACTCGGTCGAGAAGGTTTTTTTGGGCCAGTAACACAAATGCACCACCGCCACCCTCCCACTGGCTGGACCTCTTTTGAAGGTCCTTTATCACCCTACGCATTCAACTTGTTAAAACTGGATAATCAAGAAACCAATCCATGGCTGCTTACGCCTTTTCTATACAATAATGATACTCATCTCAGGCTTTGGCGATTATCAGAGTCCATGAAGCACCTTATTCGTAACAGTGATGGTGATGATCTGCTATTTATTCACCAAGGCAAGGGAGACCTGTTCTGTGATTATGGTCATTTAACTTTCTCTGAAGGTGACTATCTGGTCATTCCACGCGGTACAGCCTGGCGACTGGAAACTGAAACACAACTAACCATCTTAATGATAGAAAACCGGGATGGCTGCTATCGTTTTCCCGATAAGGGTTTTGCTGGCTATAATGCAGTCTACGACCCAGCTACATTGGACTATCCCCGGATTAATGACAGTTTTTTAAAACAGCAGGATGAAAATCATTGGGATATTCATGTTAAACGGCTGGATCAAATCTCACGCATTTCCTACCCTTTTAACCCGCTGGATGCTGTTGGCTGGCACGGCACCAATACGGTTGTACGACTTAACTGGCGAGATATTCGGCCTATAGTAAGCCACAGTTACCATATGCCACCTTCTGTTCATACTACCTTTGTTGGCCAGGGATTCGTTGTCTGCACGTTTTGCCCCAGGCCCATAGAATCAGACCCTGGCGCTTTAAAAGTTCCCTTTTATCATAATAACGATGATTATGATGAGGTACTTTTCTATCATAAGGGTAATTTTTTCAGCCGTGACCATATAGAGGCAGGCATGATCACCTTTCACCCCTGTGGCTTTCCCCATGGTCCTCATCCAAAAGCATTAAAGAAAAGCCAGCAAGACCCAGCAACATTTACTGACGAAGTGGCCGTTATGATAGATACACGTCGCCCCTTGCATATATCAGAAAACGCAAAAACTGTAGCCATCGATTCCTATGCCAATTCCTGGAAAACAGCAGAACAGGCAACATCATGAAGCTGGCTACTAAAAAAACAAACACACCCGATGGCGAGTTATTTCTGGTATCCCGTGATTTAAAGTCGATGGTTGCTGTACCCGATATCGCACCATCTCTTCGTTATGCCCTGGATTACTGGGATACCATTGCACCACAGCTGGAAAGTACTTATCAGCAATTAAACCAGGGGCTGTGCCCTAATGCAGAACTGTTTTCAACAGCCACGCTGGCAGCTCCACTGCCAAGAGCAACCCAGTGGTTGGATGGCAGCGCCTATGTCAACCATGTGGAACTGGCCAGAAAATCCCGTGGAGCCGAAATGCCAGAAAGCTTCTGGACTGATCCTCTCATGTACCAGGGCATATCTGATCAACTGCTTGGTCCTACAGAGCCTATCACTGGCAAAGCGGAATGGGGGGTGGATTTTGAAGCCGAATTGGCTGTGATAACGGGTGATGTTCCACAAGGCTGTTCCGTTGAACGTGCGGAACAATATATTCGACTGATCACACTGTGTAATGATATTTCCCTGCGCAATCTGGTTGCCCCGGAGCTGGCCAAAGGATTTGGTTTTGTTCAAAGCAAACCGGCCAGCACTTTTGGCCCCGTTGCAGTCACACTCGATGAAATCAGCACTTACTGGCAAGAAGGCAAACTCAATCTACCTATCACTGTTCAGCTTAATGATCAGCCATTTGGCAGTCCTGACTGCGGCACCGATATGGTATTCAATTTCCACCAACTAATAGCCCACGCAGCAAAAACCCGAAATCTGGGTAGCGGTACTATTATTGGCTCAGGAACCATCTCCAACACTGATAAGGATAAAGGCTCCTGCTGTCTGGTAGAAAAGCGAATGCTGGAGATTATTGAACGGGGTAATGCCAAAACATCCTGGCTAAAAACTGGGGATATGGTCAGTATCGAAATAAAAGATCCAAAGGGACAGTCGATCTGGGGAGCAATTGAACAAGCTGTTTCTCTGGATTAAAGGGTGAAAGCTGTTTCTAATGCCAGACAAAAAATTCATCTGGCCTAGTAAATGCCAACTAAAACAATGTGGCAATCAATGAACCCGCAATAGTAAACAAAACATTTGCCAACGCATAAGTGCCAACATATCCCAATGATGGCACAGTGCTTTGTGCCATTTCGTTTACGGTTTCCATTGCGGGCGCACAGGTTCGGGCACCCGTCAGTGCACCAATTAATAGAGCCGGATTCATTTTTAAGACATGACGGCCAAAGAAATAACTTAGTACCACAGGTACAGTACTAACCAGCAAACCAGACACAATAATCACCGGGCCTACTTGTGTCAGGTATTCCAGAATACCTTTACCAGCACTAAGGCCAATACCAATCATAAATACCAGCAAGCCAAGATCTTTCAACAACTGCAATGCAGCCTGGGGAACGTGGCCAACGGTAGGATGTACAGCTCTCAGGTAACCCATCATAATACCTGAAGCCAAAAGCCCTGTAGCGTTCCCTACAGTAAAGTCAAAACTACCAAAAACCACATTAATATGACCAATCATCAAACCAATCACAAAGAATGTTGAAAAAGAAACCAGATCGGTAATGCGGCTATGAACACTGATAAAGCCAATACGATCAGCTTGTTCAGTGACCCGTCGCTTTTCACCACTGATTCGCAGCACATCCCCTTTATTTAATAGAATATCCCGTTCAATGGGCATCTCTATCTGAGAACGGGTAATCCGGTTTAAAAAACACCCTGATTCAGTCAAGTTTAACGCTGAAAGATGCTTACCGACCCAACGGTCATTTTTTACAACCACATCTTCAGTCACAATCTGCAAATCCAGCAGATCCCGGTCAAACACTTCATTACCATCACGAAAATGAGGGTCCAGCAATGCATGACTCTCTGGATAACCTAATAAGGCGATCTCATCTCCTTCCTGAAGCAAGGCATCACCTGCCGGCTCAGCCAAAATTCCCTTCCGACGAATCCTCTCAATGTAACAACCGGTTCGACGGTGGATACCCACATCTCGAAGTGTCTGGCCTTCAAAAGATTCAGCCAACTCTTTATTGACTCGATAACCGCGAATAATGGGCAAATATGTTTTTTGGTTCTCCTTCTCGTCAAAACCCCGTTCCCTGGCGATGGTTCGGGCTTCATCAGGTAAGTCCAATCTGACCAGACGCGGTAAATAACGTACCACCAGCATCAAGCCAATCAATCCCACTAAATAAGTCAGGGCATAACCGATGCTGAGATTGTCCTGAAGCATATCCAGCTGACTAACAAGAGCAGGATCACTCAAACTCCTCAGTGCCTCCTGGGCACCCACCAATGCAGGTGTCGACGTCAGTGCTCCAGCCAGTAATCCAGCCGTTAGCCCTGTATCAAAATCAAACAGATTAGCCATTAGCAGGGTCAGGCCAAATGCAGTCAAAGTTAAAAAGAGTGCAAGTAATGCGTAATGTTTGCCATCACGAAGAAAGACACTAAAGAAATGAGGACCTGCTTCAATGCCAACACAAAAGATAAACAGCATAAAGCCGACGCTATCAATTCCTTTTGGCAACTGAAAACCAATTTCACCAAAAGCCAGAGCAGCCGCCAGCACACCGATGGTTGCTCCAATCCTGAATGACCCGATATTTAACTTCCCTATTAACAGGCCCATGCCAAGAATCACAAACAGCAACAGCTCGGTACTCTGTTTCAGCAACGAGAGAAGATCAATAGTCACGGGGTCCTATCCAGTCAGTTTGGCAAAAGCCGTATATTAGAGTTTTGAGTGGGTTTCTTTTTTGTCTTATGTCATACGTCCACTGCGTATTCAGTAGAATAGAAAAAATAACTGCAGGTGGAGATTTATTTATGGGTTTATTAAAGAAAATTAAGATGTCTTTATCATTTTTTTTCGATTTAATAAGATGATGGCTATCAAATAGCCATCATCATTTTTCCTAAATATTAAACTGACTCAATCCAACGCCTGATTTTGGCCTGCAGGACACCCATAGGCAGAGCTCCATGCTCAAGCACCTTATGATGGAACTCCTTCATAATATCCACTGGAATATTAGTCTCTGTCACACTTAAATGATCTGCCAGCTCCTTTCTTAAATCGAGCAAGGTGAGGCTACCGGTCTTGTAAGAAACCGCCTGGCCAGTATAAGCCATATAGCGCGGCACTTCTGAACTGACATCACCATCTCCCAAGGCTGAATTGTTCTTCATATAGGTGACGGCATAATTATGGCTCCAGCCCTTAGCATGAAGACCGGTATCAACCACCAACCGCATGGAGCGAAGCATTTCCTCATTTAACTGACCAAATTTCTGCAGTTCGTTCAGGAATGCCCCGCTGGCCTTACCTTCTGGGTTCTTTGAACCATCATCGGTAATATCACCTTCATTGGGATTATAAAGCCCCTTGCCTTTATAAACCTCTAAATGAGTCTTGGCCAGATCCTCCGTATACAATGCCCAGCCTTCAACATAAGCAGTGTTATGACTATTTTTGATATAATCCGGCCAATCCGGGTTTTGTTCAGCCAGTTGCTTGGCAATAATCAGTTGGAAGTGGTGACCTGGCGCCGCTTCATGGGTCAACAGAGTGGAAATGTTCCAACTTTGCAGACCATAGGGATAGTAAGTATTCAGGTTGAACTGCCCTCCAAACTCACCTTCAGCACCCTCCGGCGTTCCATAGGTGTTATAGGAGGCCACACCACTGTATGGACCGTTGGCAAAATCGGTAGGAACAATTCGATAATCCAGTGTTGGTATGGTTTTTTCAGCAAACCACCCTTCCAGAACTTTATTGTCCTTAATATTTTTCTTAAAAGCGTTGTACTCTTTTAATGAGCGACGATGCTCCTGATAACCTGCTAACTGCTCATCATTTAACTCACCTTTAACAGCATCAAAGTTATCAGCAGGAAACTCGGCCAGGTCAGGATAGTGGTCCGCATCCAGTTTATTGGGATTCGAACCACCAGCCCACATATTCCACCAGGACTTGCTATGCTGGTCACCTTCCACAACACCATAACCTGCAGGATGGGGGTTTAAGTAAAAATACTGTTGCTGATTAAGGTAATCAAAGAATTTGTATATTTCCCCTGACTTTCTCGCTAGAGAAGCATCATCAGAAGAGCACTTCCCAACGTTGTGGCAGACTTCAACCATTTCACCGAATACCCGGCTTACCTCCTCTAACCCGGTATTATGGATTTCATCAGCGGTTCGGTCTGTGGTGCTATGGGTTCTTAACAACCAGTTATACCAGTCCTTGCCATCCGCCATGCCTGCCCAACCATGGGGTATTGAGCTATCAATCCTGCCTTGCTCAGGGTCGTCAAAAGTCTTTGCGGCATAATTTGAATTTAAATAATCTCTGAGATCAACAACCGCAGTACTGATGGACTCCATTAATTTCAGGTAGTCTGTCTTAAATTGCTGGTCTTCTTCGCTATCCGCCGTGATCTGGTCAAGTGCTGTTGTAACGTTAGTCAATTCCCGAAGCACTTTGCCATCGTCCGTAATATGGGCATCAAACTGCGCAACAAGGCGGCTAACCAATATATCTGCCAGGGTGTTATGGTCTTCAACCCCTTTTTCGAACTGATGCTTGACTTCTTTCACATAGGCAAGAAATGCCTTGTTATAAGTCTCTTTATTTCGGTAAAAGCTTAAAGGATCTGTATCAGCACTGGCACTATAAAAAACAGCCCGGGCTAAATTATTCTTTGTTGCTGGTTTAATATGACTCTGAATATGAGCCAGGTCACGATCATTTTCCTGATTGGTAAATCCGGAAAAATAGTTATCAATACGGCCAGGCTCTGATACGTCCTTAGCACTAAAAGATTGTCCACTACGATAGCTTACAGCGGCTAGTTTTTTGGTATCAAATGCATAACCAAGCCCACTTTCAACATAATTACGGAAATGGGTAATAGGAATCTGAGAAATCACATTCCGTTCAAGCCCCCCAACCTTGTATCCCATCAATTCAGTCTCAAGATCAAAGACAAACATATCAAGAAAGATTTGATCCTGCTCATTCAGGCCATTTCTATCGAGGGTTGAAATCCGGGTTAAAAGCTCCTGGGCAAGATCAGCTTTTTTGGCCATGGCACTATCATCAATACCAAAACCGTAGGGATCCAAAGACTGATTATCCTTCTGATACTGCTCCATGGCTTGATAGAGAACAGTTTGAGTATTTTCAGTTGGCGATGTTGTAGACTCGTCATTACTGCCACAGCCAGTCATCATCAATACCGATACACTAATGGCAGATGCCAGTAATGTCTTTTTCAACCCCCAGCTTTTCATATATTACTCCTAGAAGTCATCTCAAAACTGTCTTAACAATATCCTAATGCAGGCCAGCTGCAAAAAAGCCAAGTAGTTGGCTGCTTTATATTCATATCTGGCCAGAACCCTTCGATAGTTTTGAAGCCAAGCAAAAAGGCGCTCCACTTTCCATCTTCGCTTGTAACGCCTTAGTTTTCGACCATCCTGAGTCTTGGGTTTCTTTCGACCTTTCCTGTGTGGTGCTATTAACTCAACTCTATAGCGTTTAAATAGAGACTTATCGTGTGGGTCGCTATCGTAGGCCTTATCACCAATCATTCTTGTGGGTACCGTAGAAATGAAACGGTGTTCCAACACTTTGTCTACAAGCGTGATTTCATGTGGCGAAGCACTGTCAATGCATAAGGCGATAGGAAGACCATTGCGGTCCGTAATGCCCATGATTTTGGTTCCCTTTCCACGCTTAGTTTTCCCGACACAAGCGCCCCTTTTTTAGCGGAAGCGAAACTACCATCGATATACGTTTCAGTCAGGTCAAGGTTGCCGCGCCCTTCCAGGTCTTCTGCAAGGGCTTCAAGTATCTGCTCAATGAGGCCTATTTTTTGCCATTCCTGAAAGCGTCGATGGCATGTTTGATAAGGAGGAAACTGAGTGGGTAATTCTTTCCATTGAGCTCCGGTACGGAGAATCCACAAAATACCCTCGAGAACTGGGCGAGCATGATGCCGTGGTCTTCCGGGTCGGCCCTGAAGCAGATCTTTGGAAGGAAAAAAGGGCTCTAATAATTCCCATTGTGCTGTTGTTAGTTCACTCATCATCAACTCCCCCTAAAACAGGGGGATTATAACGAATTAATCAGCCAACAGTTTTGAGATAGCTTCTAATAAAAAAAGCCCGTTTTCTTAGCCAGTTAATAAATTTAAAGAAAACCAATTATTTATTTTTTAAGAAATTTGCCAAGCACATAAAAAAACAAGTTAATAAATAATTATTCTCCAAACAGGAAGCGCTCTTTAAAAAAGAAGAGCAACAATTAAATTCCAGGATTTTGAATATCAGCGCATATTCATCAAAAGGATCGTGAATGGCCTAGACTATATGTATTTATAACAAAGGTTATTATGACTTGAATCAAAAAGAGCACTTACAAACTCTTTAACTTAGGAACCAAACTACTCCTTTGGTTAGATTTAAATCAATGCCCCCGGAGCTTGCTCTGGGGGCATTGACAAGTAAATATGAACTTAGCTCTTTTTAATAAACAGTCCAGAGCGATAAGGAGTTAACAATTAATCTTCATCCTTACACCGGCCCTCACCTGGCCAAACACCATAAGTACTCAATTCCTTGCGGCCATCAGCCCACTGATTAATGGGATCATGCCAATTGAAAGTGCAGTAGTTATGACTGAAAATACCAGGCAGTTTAACATGTAGCTCTACATTACTGGCATCCTTAGGCAAATAGACTGTGCCATTTTGAGGTGCAGGGAAACTGCCGCTATTTGTTTTACCCTTTTCGTTGTCAGTATCATAGCTAACATCCCATTTAGTGATATAAGTACTACCGGGCTTGCTATAAATGTGCAATTCTAATTGGTTGATCGGCTTTGTCCAGCCTGGAATAGGCTTCTTACCTTCAAAAGAAGTAAAGACATAAGCAACAGGTACCATTGTTTCTGCTGAAGCACTACCTTCATCTAATGGGAAAACATGGCTTACAACTGAATCAGAGGTTGATTTTGAGAAAAACTTCGGAGTAATTTTAACGCTGTCATTTTTTGGACTAAAGAATCCGGCAGTCGCTGTCATGCTGAATGAGCTGCCCTCTTTAACCCCCCCTATAGCCACGCCACGCTTGGCCCATATAACATCCGTGATGACACCGAACCCCTGGTAGATATTATCATTGTCACCCAGATAATTGTTGTTATAAGCAGCAGTGGCAATAGTCTGCCAGTTTTCCCTGGCCATTACCCCAACGTTTTTAGTTTTGGACTCTTTGGCTACAACGTATTTAGCCGCCACACTGTCTGAATTTGAGAATTTCCACTCACTTTTGACAGCCCCTGTCACTTTAATACCGGTTTCAGGATCAGTATAGGCTGCATCAAGGTTAACTTCTCCTGAACTTCGATGGGTATCAGATGCTGCAACTTCCCAGGTTTCACTGCGTTCTGAATCAATAAAATAACCAGAACCCTCAGCAATTTTGCCAACCCGGGTAAATTCACCGGTAATTGGGTCGACATAACCAATCGCACCGATATCCACACCTGGGTCATTTGACCAATTGGCAAATACAGTAGAACGACTCTGTCGCATTAACTGTGTCAGTTTTTTATTCCAGTGGGCTCGATCGCTTGCCAGATCTGAGCTACTAGCCATAACTGGCACTACCTGACATAAACTGACCAATAGAGCCAGAGTTGTTTTAGCCACAACTCTTTTTTGTAAAGAAGTCGTCATTGCTATCTATTACCAAATATATCTTTAAAAAAGCAGGCTATTACTCAATAACTCATCACCATC
Organism: Endozoicomonadaceae bacterium; assembly: GCA_965224475.1. GTDB lineage: Bacteria > Pseudomonadota > Gammaproteobacteria > Pseudomonadales > Endozoicomonadaceae > Endonucleibacter. The sequence goes on from CBDCZK010000022.1 coordinate 99,853, forward strand.
CATTTTTTGGAGCTTTGTAACTGCACGTCCAATTTTTTGAAAAAATAACGACTATCAAACCCCATAAGACCATGGAAATAATTCAAACAAGATTAATTGATGCAACAACCCTTTTGAGTACACCATCCATTTTTAACGAAAGAGATAAACATGGGCTTAACATCAACAAAGCAATTTTTTTTATCAATCGTTTATTGATTTACAGCAATAATACTGTTTCAAAAAATAAAAACTGTATACAAAACGCACTTTTAAACCGATTTTTCTTTTTAGCTAGCGAACATTTTGATTTCTATAATTAGAGCACCATTCACTGCCACTCTTAGATAGCAACAGTGAAAGTGTATTCTTATATATCAGCCATAATCAGACGGATTTTTAGACTTTTGGCGGCCTTATTATTACAGGTGTTCTTATATCCGCTGAGTTTATGCCAAGACTTCCACAAAGAGATTCTAGATCATCAAATGAGGCCATGGCATCGGTCAGTCTGGATAACTGACGGTCACCGGAGCTACTGTCGTCCATTGCATTATCACTGGTTAGAACCTTACCCGCACCCTCTTTCGAATCAGCAACTGCTAAACTATTGGTGATAAACTCTCCCAAATCACTTTCCTTTACTAAATTGTCACTAAACTGAATGGCTTTGATTCTACTTCTGATCAAATCCCCATAAGAAGCGTGTTCAGGTGCGTCTTGTGGAATTTTCTCTTTCAACAACTCCTCGCCGCCTTTTTGCATATAGACAAAATTATCGCCTTCTTCGGATATGATGGAGACAGAAACATCAGACTGTTTAACATCAGGAATATTCATCAAAACTCGACCATCAGCCACTAACTCCCAGCGATGCTGATATTCCCCCTCCTGACTACGTGCCTCGTAGAATTCAGTAACATTCTGAATCAGGATTCTGCGATCATCACTAGCAAAAATAATACTTTCTGGAAGCTGGGTGAATGATACATATCCTTCATCCGGTATGTTATACATAAACATGCCGTCAAAGCCCCAGTCTTCAATACTGCCATGTAATACCAGAGAAAAGCTGGTATCTTCAGCAGTATTGACTGTTACCTTATTTATCTTTCCTACTTCAACAACAGCAAACTCCCCCACATTAACAACCGCTTGTTGCCGCGAAGTTTGAGAGGTATGCCGAGTGAGATCGACATAATCTTCACCGGATCCGGTATTTATCTCAGCTTTGCCAGACAATACATGTATTACATCATTGCCAGCACCCGCCTGAATGCTGCCATCAGTCATGCTGGATTCAATATAATTAGAAAGTGTATTTCCTTGAATGTCCCCGTCATCCGCACTACCAGAGAATTGCCAGATTGACCGACGAATCCAGTTGAATACCGATTGCTGGTTAAGCACCTGATCACCGACTCGAATAGTAGAAAAACGGTTAGCAAAACTCACCGCCAAAGCCATAGTGGCCTGATCGTTGACCTGCCCTTGCTGCCAGCCTTCAACATCACTACTCAAGATCCGGTCTTCAAATAACACTGAACCATCATCACGCTTGATGATTTTGAACCGGCCATTGTCCTGGTCAAGAATGAAGCGAATCTCTGACAGAGTGACACCCTCAAAGACTAATGCATTTCCTTCATCCTTCTCTGAAGTAATGGCGTGCCCCCCTTCTTTAATCTGGAATATATCCTTTCCTTCATCGCCCTTCAGGGTATCGGTCCCCCCCTCGGCAATAAGAATATCATTACCGGCTCCTCCGGCCAGATAGTCATCACCGCCCCCCCCTGACAAGAGGTTATCCTGAGAATTACCAATCAACCTATCAATGGCGTCGCCGCCGATAATGCCTTCAATATTTACCAGTTTTTCTGTAACTTCGCCTGTCTCTCTATCTTTAGCTTCCGTTACTCCACTTTCACGTAAAGTGACGCTATGACTGCGTTGACGATCACTGTCATCGAGGCTGTAATCAACCGTGTCAAAGCCTTCCCCACCATCCAATGTGTCCAAGCCTTCACCACCCGATAGGCGGTCGTTGCCTTCCCCCCCATAAAGCGCATCATTTTTCGTGCCGCCCTGCAGACTATCATCGCCGACCAAACCTCGCAGGATGTCCTCTCCTTGTCCGCCCTGAAGGATATTATTGTTGCCATCACCCTCCAAGGTATCAGCAGCATTACTGCCAACAATATTTTCAAAGGAAGATAATGTAGTTTTTCTGGATGGACTAGCAGTACGGTAAGCTTCTCCCTGGGCTAACGAAGCGGTTACACCATGGGTGCCAGAAAATGCTGCCGTATCGATACCTGCACCACCATTAAGAGTGTTAGCTCCAGATCCACCCTCAACATAATCATTACCACCGCCGGCATTCACCGTATCAGCACCATTACCGGCGACAATTTGATTAGCACCATCATCTCCAATAATGGTATCGCTATGGTTGGAACCCACGATATTTTCGATATTGGTCAGGGAGTCCTGCTGACCTCCTTCATTGGCAGTACCTGCTGCCAGGTTCACATTAACCCCGGAACCACTATTGGCATAACTGAGAGTGTCAACGCCTTCACCCCCATCAATAACTTTAGTACCACGACCACTGGCTACCAATACATCATTCCCCCCTCTGCCTTCTAGCCGATCCCATGAACCATCGGCTGCAATCAGTACATTATCCTGATCATTACCAATTATGTGGTCACTAAAATTAGATCCTTTAATATTTTCAATATTTTCCAGTGATGCAGAGGCATACATGGCGTCTATCAAAAAGTTATAGTAGCCAGCTGATTCTTGTGAATCGACTGTATCAGTCCAACTATCCATGTAGATTGCAGATGTGCGCGTATTAGCCGGAAACTGATTCAGCTTGTCTTTTGGAATTTCAACATAACCCTTATCTTTATCTATAAGTAAAATCGATTCCCCATCGCTTAATGCTCTCATTCTTGAGCTATCATAGCGTTCGCTATGCTGGATTGTTGACATAAGTTTAGCGTCATTACTTAGCCAGTATACCTGTCGCCCCTCTGCTTTGGCCTGATTCAGGTAATCTGTAAAATAATTTGAAACTCGCTCTTTATCGAATCCAGAGCCTTGCTCTTCTGCTAAATAGATTGTTAAGTGATTTCTCACAGGGTTGGGTGAATACAAGACACTTTTTAAGTTTGGCGCCATTTGTATTACTTGCTTTATATAAGCCGAAACTTTTGAATATTTTTGGTATTCTGAAGACCCAAAAGTAATGTCACCTTTTTGTTCTAGCCCTTTTAGAATTGCATCTCTAAACGCGCTCACAACAAGCGGTCTGATATCAATTGATGGAGTACCTGAAAATAAATGATACCGATAACTGTTGCTGCTATAGAATTCATTAAAATCCATAGTCGGTAGTGGCCTAACTTCAGGATTGGCCGTTGCTGTACCTTCACTAAGGTCAACCTTATATCCAACCGATACATAATCGGGTTCTGGTGCTGGTTTATAATATTTGGAGTTAACTGTATCGCTGAATTGTTGTGCAATTTCAGTAATATCGACATCCACTGTATCCTGACCTAACCCGCCATCAATGACATCATCTCCCAGCAATCCTTTAATATAATCATCGCCAGGTCCCATATTGACAATATCATCTCCGATACCTGGGCTGGCAAAATCATTACCTTCACCACTGTCGATATTATCATCACCGGGGCCACCACTGGAGCTATCATCACCCCCTCCTCCATTCAAATTGTCGTTACCGGTACCTCCGTCTAAAACATCATCGCCCTCACCACCGACGAGCCGATCATCACCAATTCCTCCAATTAAAACATCGTTACCACCATGGCCGTATAGAATATCGTTACCCTTTCTACCATCAAGGTAATCATCATTTTCCCGTCCGTTCAGAGTCTGGCCGGTTGATGTTCCATCAATAATGGCCATGCGAAGAGTCTTATCTTCATAGAACTCGTTGGCTTTTGCAGTTAGCTCTCTTTTTGTGGTTCGAACGAAATCAGCCAGCTTTTCTATACCCTCTTCATCCAGCCCAGCCTCTTGTGCATCAATTAAATATTCAAAAGCATCGTATCCTTTGTTTTTAAAGAACTGTGCCTGCTTATCGATGAATGCTTTAAATTGGTCAGAATCCACATAATTGTCTAGCTTCTCATTCAGTTTTTCTTCAGGTGTTCTAGTATCAACTTGATCAGCAAAGACACCAATCAGGGTATTGATTGCAGAAATGACAAAATTGACCGCATCAAGCACCAGAGACACAAGCTGACCTACGACTGGAACGAAATCACAAATCAGGCTGGCGACATCAAGAACAATACTGACACCATCAAGGGCTGCCATAACACCATACATTGCCGCCCCACCGTGATTTCCTTTTTGTCGCTGGGCATCAGCAGCCATCGCATTTTTGGTAATGCTAAGCACACCCATACCGATAGCAAAAGCACTACCAACAACCGTTGCAAACCCAACACCCGCTTTCGTCAGGGTAGAGCTGGCATCCCAGCCAACGTCAGCAATTTCGCCTGCCAGTTTTGATTTACTGAAAAACTTGGCTACATTTTCCGCTGTTTCACCTCCGGCTTTGGTAGCAATTTTACCAATCATAAAGCTGGATAAATTATAGATACCCTTGGATATCCCCAGAGCCCCGCCTGCTACTCTGAGATCACCACTGACACCTTCTTTTTCTGATCCTGCGGCAATGTTAATTCCACTTTGGACAACACCAAACAGGGAGGTAGCTACCGTTAAACCACTGGATACCTCCCCCAGGCCTTTTTCAAAAGCCGTTTTATCACTGGCACTATTACTTAAACTGGTTACCTGTTGCTGTAAAGCTGATTTCAGTATCGGATCATCGTCGTAGTCGCCATTTTTAATGGCTTTCATTAATGTGTTATATTTGAAAGTGTCTTTGAGTCTATCCAGGTGTGATAAGTCCGTAACAAGCCCAACCCCTCCTACCAAGGTACTGGGCAAATCAATAGCAAACCCACCAAATGAAGTGCCAGCACCTGAGATATAGTCACTGTATTCTTCAAGAGACTTAATCTGGCCATTCAATCCAGCATCCCAGGTTGGCTGATCAGGAAACACCTCATCAGCTGAGGGTAATACACCTTCACTGGGAGATGTAAGTGAGTCATCAGACTCACCCGCTATAGTGCTATCAAAGTTAGAAAAAGCACTGATTACTTCAGGGTCCTGAAATAAATCAATTAATTCTTTAGAAACTGATGAATCAACACCTGCGTCAGATAATGTCTGTGCAAAAAGATCCTGCATCGTTTCTGTGCTTATGGCATCAGAATCTTTATTGATTATGGAATCTTTCAGCATTTGCGAGAAGCAAGCGCCAAAAGCCTTCAAAAAATCAGCCTGAACATCCTTACTGATATCGGAGCTGGAGGAAGTCATCTGGTTTATGTTGCTACCAAACGCAGTTACATCTGTCATTTTCCTAACCCTATACATTGATGTTGAGTCATTTTTTCTCGCTGCTATAAACAGTCTTTTTATTGGAGGTATCAATATCCAAGTTCGTTTTGCCAATGAATTCTTACCGTTCACTTTAATAACGAACTCAGAAAAAATGTTTTTTAGAATGTTCTAAATAAATATTATTCTTGAGTATGAATTGAGCAGCTGTTAAATCTCAGCCTTTCGATCTTTAAAAAGGTCTACATTTCTTTTGATTACTTTGACTGCAAATGCCACAATTTTGCATATGTACCACACTGTTTCATTGTAACTATTCAGCCTCCTCAGATTAATCTGGATTTTTCGCGAATTTATGTCATTTTGATATAAACCCTTTTCCAGAAGTTTTCATGACTCAGTTTACTCCCGAAACACAGGCCATTATCTTGCTTCTCGCTGCTGTAGGTGAGCTGGAGTCGAAGGTTTTGAGTCTTGAGGATGAAAACAAGGAGCTTGCTGATAAGCTCAAGATGAATAGTCGTAATAGCAGCAAGCCACCGTCTACAGATGGTTACAATAAGCCCTCATCATCCAAAAACTCAAATGCTGACAGTGAGAATGAGGAAAATCCTGAGTGTGATAGAGAAGATTACAAACCCAATCCCAAAAGCCTGAGGCAAAAGTCAAATAACAGGCCCGGTGGTCAACACGGTCATAAAGGCTCTACGCTGGAGCAAACTGAGGAACCAGACCATATCCGGCATCACTCGGTTAAAAACTGCGTACTTTGCCATCAGTCGCTTCTTTCTATCAAAGTAACCGACGTTGTTGAACGTCAGGTATTTGATCCAGGACGTTTTGGCCGTTTCGAAGTAACGGCGCATGTGGCTGAAGTCAAAGAATGCCCATGCGGACATGCTAATCAAGCATGCTTTCCTAAGGGTGTTGACTCGTATGTGCAGTATGGTCCGGTCACTCAAGCACTGGCTGTTTATCTGTATCAATACCAGTTAATGCCGTACAAGCGCATTTCACAATTCTTTTTCGATATTTTTGGTCTTGAAGTTAGTCCCGGTTCAATCTGTACTTTTCAGGCAAATGCCTACGACCGTCTGGCTAGCACAGAGGCAGCAATTGCTAACGCCTTAAAAAAAGTGCCAGTTGCAGGTGCTGACGAAACAGGCATGAGAGTGAAGGGCTCTTTATGGTGGCTGCATGTCGTTCGTTCCGAGGAGTGGACATACTACCACCTTGACCCCAGTAAAGGTCATGAAGCTATTGAGGCAATGGGAGTGTTACTGGTATTTGCCGGTATACTTGTGCATGACCATTATAAAGTCTACTTTCGCTACGCAGCCATCCATGTGCTCTGTAACGCCCATCACTTAAGGGAGTTGCAGGGGGTTGTTGACAGAGATTGCAATTATCTTGCAGCCCGGCTTCAACGCTTGTTAAGGCTGGCTTGCCATCTTAGGAAAGGGTTCAAAAAGCTTGGCATGAAGGCTATGCCGGAAATTATCCGCAAGCGTATCGACTCGCTTTTCGAGCGTACTGCTAAAAAAGCACAGCTCGAAGAAGCCGAGTACATGGAGCGACGACGTCAACGCCTTGGAGAGGATAAAGTCAGAAACACCAAAGCCTTTAACCTCTTCAAGCGACTGGTGGAGTTTAAAGAAGAAACCTTGAGATTCATGACTGATTTTGACATCCCCTTCGATAATAACGGCAGTGAACAGGATGTTCGCAACGGCAAGGTAAAGCAGAAAATATCTGGCTGTTTCAGAAGTGAAAAAGGGGCTAAATGGTACTGCCGGATACGGAGTTATGTTTCATCGGCGAGAAAGCAGGGTGAGAATGTTTTCGAAGCCCTGCTTATAGCTATGAAGAATTACGACAACCTTCCTTTACTGGGTGCTGAATAGTTACGTTTCATTAGTTCATCATGGCTACCCTGTTCTATAATCTGCCCCTCATCTATCACCAGAATGCGGTCGGCATGACGAAGGGTATTTAGCCTATGAGCAATACTGATCACTGTGCGGTTTTGCGAGATACGGGCCATATTCGACATAACAGCTGCCTCTGACTGATAGTCCAGTGCACTGGTTGCCTCATCAAGTAGAAGAATTTGGGGATTTGTTAATAAAGCCCGAGCCAATGCTATTCTTTGCCGCTGTCCACCCGATAAACGGCTTCCTTTTTCCCCTACTTGTGTTTCATAACCTTGGGCTTGATCTTGTATAAATTCATCAATTCCTGCTAACTTGGCAGCTTCTATCACATCTGCATCACTGGCTCTCGGGCAGCACAAGCGGATATTGTCTGCAATTGAACCTGCAAATAGCAAACTTTCCTGCAACACCACGCTCATATTCCTTCGTAATGTCACTGGATCAGCAACTGCCAAATCAATACCATCAACCAATATCTGTCCATGTTGAGGTACGTACAATCGTTGCAAAAGTTTAGTCAGCGTCGACTTTCCAGAGCCAGATGGACCTGTAATACCAATAAATTCACCTGGATTTATGTCGAGGTTCAGGTTTTGTAAAACTTCCTGGCTGTCTTCGTCATAACGAAAACGTACTCCCCTGAAAATTACACTGCCCTGTAATGCAGGAACTGAAGCAAGCCCACCATTCCTCCCCTCAGTCTCTTCATCCAGAATGTCACCGACCCGCCGTAATGAAATCAGCGTATGCTGAAAGTCCTGCCAGATTTGAGCAAGACGCAGAATCGGCTGCGTTACATGGCCTGAAAGCATATTAAATGCCACCAGCTCTCCCGGGCTAAGTACACCATCCATAACCAACGTGACACCCCACCATAAAACCAGCGCTGAGGTGATTTTCTGAATCAGGCCAATACCCTGACCAGCCCATATCCCAACAACATTGGCTCGAAACGATGCTCTGACATAATCAGCCAGTTGTTTTTCCCATTGATGAAGAAAACCAGATTCGGTTGCTGTGGTTTTAACAGTTTCTATGCCAGTCACAGACTCCGATAAAAAAGCCGTGTTATCAGCATTCAATTCATACTGCCGGGTCACTCTAGCCCTTAATACTGGCCCTACTAATAACCAGAACAGAAAATAAATAACGAGAGACCCTAATACTAACCACGTTAACTTGGCCGCATAAGCGAACATCACGGCGATAAACACACCGATAAACGCCAGATCAAGAATCATGGTCAAGGCCGAGCCTGTTAAGAACTGTCTGACCTGTGCCATTTCCCTGATTCGGGCAATGATTTCTCCTGTCTGCCTTTTCTGAAAATAGGCAAGCGGCAGGCCTAATAAGTGCTGATATAATCGACTGGATAGCTCAGAGTTGACCTTACTGGCCAGGTTGGCAAACAACCAGGAACGCAAAAAACCATAAACAGGTTCAAAGATTGCCAGGGCCATCATGGCAATACCCAACACCTGCAAACTAGAAAGGCTGCGACTGACCAACACCCGATCAATCACATTTTCAAATAACATTGGAGTGACCAAAGGAATCATCTGTAACATCAGAGACACCAGTAAGACACTCCGAAACTGCCGTATATGCTTTCGAATGGAGGGTAAAAACCAACTAAACCCAAACTTCTGCTGACGGCCTCCATCACCTTTTTCAGCCAGAAGAATGATTTCACCTGTCCACTGACTGACAAGATGTGAAAGGGGATAGCTTCGACTATTGCTGGACCCCGGGTGATAAAGTGTTGCACGATCCGCTTCAACAGCCTTTAACACCAGCCAGCCTTGTTTAGTCTTTAACAATGCAGGTAGGGGTAAAGCGGGCAATCGCTCAACTGAAGTAACCACTTTACGGGCCTTTAATCCAACCCACCGGGCACATCGACAAAGATCAAGGCTGCTAACACTGCCTTCTGTTTTTCCCAAACGATGGGTCAATTGGCTGGGGCTTATGGACTTTTTCCAGTTCTCTGCCGCATAGGCCAGAGCTTTCAACCCATGATCCGTCTCTTTTTCGGTATGATCATCCAGGAACATCCCATCGGCTTGCTGAGATACAAACATTACCGCTCCCTCATCGCTTCAGACTGGTATTGCTGTAGTGGACTCAGCAGATAATCAATCACCCGGCGATCACCGGTACGTATTTCAGCAGTAATAGTCATACCCGCCTGTAGAGGTACCATATTTTGTTCTACGGCAATGGCGCTTTGCTCCAGTTTTAATCTGGCAGGAAATACCAGTCCCATTTGCTCATCCTGAACAGAATCACGGGACACATAAACAACCTCACCAGCAATCGTGCCGTAACGGGTATAAGGAAAAGCATCCACTTTGATTTCCACAGACTGGCCGCCACGTACAAAACCAACATCCTTGTTTAACACCATTACCTCTGCTTCCAGCCCCTGATTGTCAGGTACAATCACCATTAGCTGCTGTGCAGGTTGAACAACACCGCCCTTGGTATGAATAGCCAGTTGCTGTACTACGCCATTAACAGGGGCCCGAAGGTTATGTAAACGACGCTTTTCCCGTGCCTGAATCAACTTTTGAGACATCACTGCAATAGCGCCTTCGGTCTCACTTAGTTTGTCAAAATACTCACGACGGATTTTGGCAAGATAACTTTCCCGCTGTTCAGTCAAGCTGCCATACTCAGCCTTGAGTACATCGATATCGGCTCTCCTCTGAGTAAGCAAACGCTCCACCTCAAGGCGCTCACGCTCCTGCTCCATCAGGTCCATCTTGGGAAACATTTTCTGTTCAGCCAGCGTTCTTGTAGCGCTGAGCCGGACACTGATGTTATTAGCCAGCTTTTCCAACGCCATGATTTCTGACTGCCGGGCTTTCTGGTTAGCCTGATTGACGTCCTGCTGGCTATCAAAACTTTCCAGATTGGCCAGAACATCATCCCACTCACTTTGCAAATGTCGGGTTGCCATAGCCGCCTGTGCTGCTGTTGCGTTGGCAGGTACGACAAAATTGTTCGGGGGATTATCGGTCAGCAAGGCCTGTAAACGGGCTTTTTCGAGACGGTGATAGACTAACTGCTCCTGCAGTTCAGCAATTTCCGCTTCAACGCCTATCCGGTTAAGGCTTACCAGCAAGTCGCCGGTCTTTACCGGTTGACCATCACGGACATGAATTTGAGAAATTTCTCCCAATTCCATTGATTGAATAACCTTGGAGTGGCTGGTTACCAATAACCGGCCAACGGCGCGGGCATGAATATCCAGGTGGCCGATAATGGACCAAATCAGAGCACCAACAATTAACAGAGTTAACGCAACAGCCGTGCGACGAGTCCAGGGTGCTGGCGGTCTCTCTACTATCTCTAGATAACCGGGCTGAAACTCATATTCATCTCTGTTTCGCTCAACAGCTTTTTCAGACTTTCGATCTTTTAACCAGGCCTGCCAGGCTGTCTTGACATGCTTCCAGAACATCAGGCTGCCTCCTTGCTGAGTGATTGTTGCAACAACCAGAGACGGGCATAAGTTCCCTTTAAAGCAAGTAATTGATGGTGACTGCCAGACTCTGTAATTTGCCCATGCTCCAGTGTAATGATTCGGTCACAGTCTCTGACCGTCGATAGTCGGTGAGCAATAATAATGACTGTTCTGCCGTGAGCAATGCGGGACATATTCGCTTGAATCAGGGATTGTGACTCATCATCCAAAGCACTGGTGGCTTCATCAAAAATCAAGATTTTAGGATCAGCCACCAATGCCCTGGCAATAGCTATCCGCTGTCGTTGACCTCCAGATAGCGATGAGCCCGCTTCTGCCAGCACTGTGTCATAACCCAGAGGCAACTTAAGGATAAAATCATGAGCTCCAGCCAATTTCGCTGCAGCAATTACTTTTTCCAATGGCAGGGTAGGATCCTTCAGGGCAATATTATTTCTAGCACTGCGGTTGAACAGATAGTTTTCCTGAAGCACGACACCTATCTGGCTACGCAATGCATCAAGTGCCAAACGGTGCAAAGGCACACCGTCGACAACGATCTCACCTTGCTCGGGGGTATAAAGATTTAGCAACAAACGGGTCAGGGTCGACTTGCCAGAACCTGATGGGCCAACAATACCCAGAGACTCGCCTGCTTTGATATGAAGGTTAACGCCATTGATTACCGCAGGCAGGTTTGGCTGGTAACGGAAACTGATATTTTGAAAGCGTATATCCCCCATTAAAGGCATATCCGCTTGCTCCCCTCCTGAACTTTGTTCAACCGGTAGATTTAACATATCTCCCAGCTTATCAACGGCAACCCGGGCCTGAACAAACTGTTGCCATAGTTCTATCAATTTAATGATTGGCTGGCTAACGTGGGAGGTCATCATATTAAAGGCAATCAATTGGCCAATGGTCAGTTCAAGGGACATGACCAGATTCGCTCCTACCCAGATAACAGCCACACTGGTGACTTTTTGTAATAACGTGACACTGTGATTGACCAAACTATTTAATGTCTGGCTTTGAAAGCCAGCAGCCACCATATCATTGGTTTGACCTTCCCAGCGCCGCTCCATCCTTGGCTCGACTGCCAGGCTTTTTATGGTTTCAGCACCACTGACTGATTCGTTTAGAAACGATGTATTAATTGCCGAGGTTTCAAACTGCCGTTCGATACGTGCCTGTAACGGTTTGGTACTTAAATAGGCAATTAGGAAATAAAGGGGCAAAGAGGCCAGTACAATAAGTGTCAATAAAGGTGATAACCAGGCCATCACACCAAAAAAGATAACACTGAAAACCACATCAACACCCAACGTCAGCATAGACCCAGTCAGGAAATTACGAATACTGTCTAATTCCTGAACTCGTGTAATGATGGCTCCGACCTGACGATGCTTGAAATAGAGAAGAGGCAGTCCCAGTAAATGACGGAATAGTTTGATTCCCAGCTGAATATCAATACGGTTAGAGGTATGGGCAAACAGATAATCCCGTAAGCCTTTTAATATCACCTCAAAAATGCCGACAATGACTAAAATAACTACTAATACATCCAATGTTGAAAGAGCCCTGTGAACCAGAACCTTATCCATAACAACCTGAAAAAACAGTGGTGTTGCTAATGCCAGCAGTTGCAGCATAATTGAAAATAATAGAACTTCTGAAATTAACTTTCTATGTTTTACAAACTCAGGAATAAACCAGGATACATCAAACCTTAACGCCCCTTCTTCCAGCAGTATAATTTCACCATCCCAGTTATTTTCTATTTCTTTCTTATTGATAATTTGTGGTGAGTCCGCTTCAGGTGACTGAATCAGTGCTTGTGTTCCAGATAAGCGAGCCAGAACGACAAATTGACCATTTTGCTGGCGATAAGCTAACGGCAGTTTATCTTCTGTTATTTGAGTAAACTTTAGTTTCCTGACTCTTAAATTAACGCCATGAGTTTTTCCTAACTGCCTGACTTTTTTATAAGTCGGTTGATCGTTTGAAATAACCGACTCTTCTTTGTTGGGATCTATCCCTGCCAACTTTAACAGGAATAAACAACAGGACAGTGCTGATGTGTCTAATTGAGGATTTACCACAGAACCTCCAAACAACATAGCTCTATTTCAAAGAGCTATTGGATGTCACGAAAGTCCATTTCAGCCAGTATATATTTAAAAAAACATATATTTCTTAAAAAGAAATTATGTTTCTCACTCTCACGATTAGTAGAGTGCGTAGTCATTTATATTTTTAAACTGTTGTAAATTATAAAGCTAACATCTTTATAAAATACGGTGAGGGATACAGCAAAAAAATAACATTATAAAACAAATACTCTTAAAACTCCTTATAGCATATAAACACCATTAAATTATGACTAATATTAACCATAAGTAGTCACTCAAACGAAATCAGATATTCTTGACCAAATAGATCAAATACACGTTTGACCTCTTGCTCAAATTCCTTGAAGTTCATTATTGCCAGTAAGTTCAGCCATTCATATTTCACTTTTCTCCACAATATTTCTATCAGGTTTAGCTCAGGTGAATAGGTTGGTAAAAAACAGACTAAAAGCTTTTTCTCAATCGCCCAGTCTATTACTCTTTCTCTGAAAAGTTTGCTGGTATGAATGCTGGCATTATCCACCATGACGATGGTATAGCGATCATTAGAACTGTACTTGGGATCTTCCATCCTGGTGGCAAAATCATCAAAGACACTGATAACCGTTTCGCTGTTAACACAACCTGTTACTGGGTAGTAGAAAAGGTCATTGGCACGATTCATAAACCCCAGCACATTGATACGCTTGCTTTTTACAGAGGGTATTTCTAGCTGTGAGCCTTTTTCTTGCCAGCCGTAGGGGACACAAGGCTCTTGGCTAAAACCAGATTCATCAAAGTAAAACAGATTGACAAGCCCTTTATCCTCAGCATTTTGAGCCTCTTTCAAGGCAGACTGGCAACACCTGAACTGCTCCTCGTTGCGCTTATGACTGCAAGCCTTACGAAACCGCTTATAAACAAGTCCCAGCTTTTTTTAAAAGTCTCGACAAAGTTTGTTTTGAGGCAGTCTTCCCGGTTTCCTCTGCAATCTTTGTTTGAACATAAGCCAGCCTGCGAGGTTCCTCGGAGACAATCTCTCTAATGCGTTGTGCTTCCTGGTCAGTATAGATAGGTGGTTTACCACCCTCATGTTTTTTGTACAGACCGCGAAGGCCATAATCATCCCAGGCATCAATCCAGTCAGATACTGTCTGATATCGAACTTCAAATATTGCAGCAATCTCGCTCATAGAATAACCACGTATACTGAGTAAAACAGCATGAGCCCTTTCCCTTAGGTAAGGATATGGCCCGTGCCGGAGAGCTTCTCTCAATGTTTTTATGACTGCGACATCGGTTACTGGATCAACAGTTTTCATCGTGACAACAGCGAGATTAATGGTGTTTGGCAATGAGTATAACCAAATTGGAATGGAGATGTTTTTTATAAATACGGACGTACAGTTATTTTTATCTGTTAGCAGTTGCGTGACTACTTACCCATTTTCAAACAGAGCGTATTGATTTATATCAAATAAAAAATAAGACAGCTGAATCCTGGAAAAACAAATTCAAATAAAGACTATTTCTTAAAAAAACAAAGCTGAAAATAACAAATAAATTATATTTAACACTAACCACATAAATAAGAGCAACTATCGCAACCCGAAAGTTATAAAAATCTATCAATCGAGTTTTTAATATAGAAAAAACTATAAATTAGAAGATTATTGATAACAGCTATCCAGCAAGTAAATTAGCATCAGCTGTTTCAACACAAAACTGATATTTAAAATTTAATGTTAAATCTATATAAAAATTTTCCCCTTGATTAGAAAGGGGAAATCAAAGTTTAATCATATTTGCATCTGCAAATATGATTGGATATTAAACTTAATTAAAAATTACCGTCCACGCTCCTCAATAATCAAAACCATACCATGACAACCAGTGACAGCAACCAAATCACCTTTTTTTAGGGGTTTGCTAGCTTGCACCTTCCAAAAGGTATCACCAATCTGTACCCGCCCCTGGGCATTGGGCAGATCCTGCTCTAGCTCAAAGATACGGCCAATCAGCTGAGAGGCCCTGTTATTAAGTTCCGGGTGATCACTTTGATCATTAAGCTTTTTGAAAAATTTCCAGTAAGCGATAGTAAAAATCAAGCTAAAAACACCATACAGCACCATCTGCCATGCCCAGCTGATATCTGCCAGCCACAGGGCTGCCGCTATTAATAAAGCAGCAGCAGCACTGCCTAATAAAAAGCCACCGGCACCTAACGCTTCAGCCCCCAACAGCAGAAAAGCTATGATCAGCCAGTGCCAGGGCTGTATGGTATTTAAAAAGTCCATTAGCTCTCCTTGGTTTTATTCGTTGTTGCCTCTCCCACCAGCTCCTTGATACCTGCCAGGGCACCAATCACATTACCGGCCTCCAGAGGCATCATAATCACTTTATTATTTTCTGCAGCAGCCACATCTTTCAACGCTTCAACATATTTCTGGGCAATAAAATAGTTGATAGCACGAGGATCCCCTTCAGCAATGGCCTGAGAAACCGCATCTGTCGCCTTGGCTTCAGCTTCTGCAAGTCGCTCCCTTGCTTCTGCTTCTCGCCTCGCCGCTTCCAGCTCACCTTCTGCCTTGAGTATTTGAGCCTGTTTCTCGCCCTCAGCTACTTTAATTGCAGCCTCTCTGGAACCTTCTGCCTCAAGAATCTGAGCTCTTTTTTCCCGTTCGGCTTTCATCTGGCGAGCCATTGATTCCACCAAATCAGCCGGTGGTGCAATATCCCGAAGCTCGATTCGGGTGACTTTAACACCCCAGGGGTCAGTAGCTTCATCCACTTTAGTTAACAGCTGACCATTAATCCTATCCCGGTTTGACAACATTTCATCCAGTTCCATGGAACCCAGTACAGCCCGGATATTGGTCATTACCAGATTTTGCATGGCCCTTGGCAAATCATTGACTTCATAGGATGCCTTGACTGCATCCTGTACCTGAAAAAAGCACACGGCATCCGTGGTCACCTGAGCATTATCCGATGAGATCACTTCTTGAGGTGGAATATCCAATACCTGCTCCATCATATTGACCTTTCGGCCAACACCATCAATAAGAGGCACAATAATATGAAGCCCTGAAGGCAGAGTACGGGTATATTTGCCAAATCGTTCTACCGTATACTGAAACCCTTGGGGAACCATCCTGACTCCCCTTGCTATAAGCACGACGGCTAAAACAACAAAAACAATGGTTGCAACTTCAAATCCCATTATCTACTCCTTATTACTTCGATTTATTTTCAAACGTGAAATTACAATGACTAGTTTGTCATAATACTACATTGGAGAGTTCACTTTCCTGATCACTTTTATTATCTTGGTATTACAGCGATAAATATAAGCTAAAAGGCTGTTTGAAAAATAGCGCCCGTAGCGAGGATCGTAGAAAATTGAGGATAACAATTTGGTTTTAAGAGGTTAATAGTGGTTCTATTTGCCGAATAAAAGCTGATTTTTAGACCAATTTACTAGGATCACAGTAAGGCAGTCTATTTTCAAACAACCTCTAAGGACATAATAATTCAGGAGATGGATTGATGCCCATACCCAAGCATCCTGGTGAAATCATTTATGACAAGTACATCATGGATCTTAATCTCCAAAAAGCCGATGTAGCAAAAAAACTGGGAATACCAGAAAAAGATCTATCAGAACTGCTATTACAGAAAAAAGCGGTTGATGCCGAACTGGCCTACAGGTTAGCCATAGTTACCAAAACCTCTGCAAAACACTGGATGAATTTACAGGTAGATTATGATTTGTGGAAAAATAGACACTGTGAAAACCTGAAACTAAAGCCTCTTAAGTAATACCAATCGCACGTTCTAAATCGGCTATGTTCCCCTAAACGGTTGAACACCCCAATGCTCTGCGAGTCCAGTGACAAAACCACCTACCGTTAGTGTATTTCGGCTAGATAATATACGACGCCAACTGAGATAATGAGAGAGATACTTTGTAGCCACACCATGAAAAGTATTTCTAATCCACTGTTTCAAATGACTGTGGTAAGCATTGACGTGCTGAATATGGAATATACCTTCCAGCACACGCTTTCCGGCTGAAGTATTCAATTCCTTTAAAGGAAAAGCCAGTTTACGAGCCAGTGATTCATGCGCCAAACTGGCATCAGCACAAACAATAGCATCAACTGATATGCGACCTCTCAGGCAATGAACCAAAGCATCGGCGCTTTCATTCTCAAGAACACCATCAACGGTATTATCTTCCCGGTCGCGAGCTACCATAACGGGTATCCTCCGAGCCTTTACCTTGTCTGAGCCACGTTTTCTGGCTGGCCTTGGCAGCCTTTGTCGCTGGCCTTTGAAGGACTCCCTAAAAAAGGTTTCATCCAGCTCTACAATACCTTCCAAGCCAGTTGCCTGGTCTTTATCGATGACCTGTAAAAAACGATGCCTCCAGGAAAATGAAGTTTTCAGAGTAAT
The DNA here is from genome assembly GCA_965224475.1 of Endozoicomonadaceae bacterium. Lineage (GTDB taxonomy): Bacteria > Pseudomonadota > Gammaproteobacteria > Pseudomonadales > Endozoicomonadaceae > Endonucleibacter. The sequence continues at coordinate 117,264 of CBDCZK010000022.1, forward strand.
GCCGCAGACTTTAGCTGTTGCTCGAAGTGTCAGGGAGTGAGTCATTTCCCTAAGGTACTGCAACCACTGCCCACTATGATCATGGTGTAGTCGAGCCAATGGTGTTTCTGTAAAGGCATTAAATGTACGGCCACACTGTTTGCAGCGATAGCGTTGTCTTCCGACCCTAATCCCCCAGCGCTGGAGATGTGAGTTGCCGCAGTAAGGACAGGAAGGATCGCTTGCAAAATTGTGTTCAATCAAACTTTCAAGATTGAGGTTAGATTTAGGTTGATTCGGTGCGGCAGTAAGGGCCTGTTGAAGTATACCGAGTTGCTGTGGTGAGAGTGATGCAACGTCGTTGAGAAACTGCCTGAATTGATTATTTTTCATTATGAGGCCTCCTCACAGGAAAGAGACAGCCTCAGTTTACTCCTTTCAACCGTTTAGGGGAACATAGCCTTCTAAATCTCTATTGGGCTGGCTATTTGGACGGAGTTATAAAGTTTGATTGGAATAAATACTCGCCAATAATAACTACAGCAGCTATAAGTCCAGTTACTAAATACAGGCAGGCATTATTTTCTCTCCAGTGCTATCGCATGATAGCGCTTTTAGGCTGTTGTAGTCGTTTGATTACCTATTGCGAGAAACAACACCTTGCCCTAAGGTTCCCCGCCATTCTCTATGGGTATAAACGCCACTAAAAGTTGGCGTTAAAAAACAGCCGGGTTCCTGAATGAAACAGACTAATCATTTTGTCGCCATTGAAGCCAATATTGCCGCTGGCAAGTCAACTCTATTGCCGAAACTGGCAGCAGAGCTGGATTGGGACCCTATCCAGGAGCCGGTTGATGACCCTGAATTCACCCGTTTGCTGGAGGCTTTTACCTGCAACCCAACAGACTCCCTCCGCAGAATCGAATTTCAGCAATATATCACTGAGCGACGTGCAGCCATTGTTGAAAGTTTGCCAACTAACCGAAACTATTTGATTGAGCGTTCTCTTTACTCAGACCTGATTTTTACCCAAGCTAACTTTCTCTTTATGGAACAGCCTGATGAACGCTACATGCTCCATTACTGTGAAATTCAGCGAAAACTAAAAGACTACCCAACCATTGGTGCAGTGGTTTATCTGAGAACCTCTCCTGAAGTTGCCCATAATCGTCTCATCCAGAGAGCCCGAAAAGCTGAAAATGGCACACCCCTGGATTATATTCGCGATATCCATCACTACCATGAAGCCATTTTGCCGCAAATATGCCGCTCCATGGATACCCCTTTGATCACTATGGATTGGAATAGTTATGGCTGCGAACGGGAAGTCGCCAGAAACATCCTTGCTACGCTGGATATTCAACAGTCGCTTGCCGCATAACCAGCTTGGAAGTCAGTACGAAAATAATGCTTAAAGAGCATCAATCAACGATTCCAGCAATAATGAGTGGCGTGCTTCTGGGTTATCCATACGTGGAAAAAAATGATGGTCAACCAGGCCAGTCACAACAAAAATAATGGCTGAAAAAACAAGGGTTACCAAAATATCTTTCATGAGAAATCCTTTTCTCAATGAAGCTGTCTGCACTAGCCAGACAGCTTTAATCCTTTAAATACTTATTCTAAGTGCAACTGTTCATCTCGCCCGATTGCGGTATTGGAGAAATACTACATATCTGCCAGCGGATGCTCAGCCTCCCCCCAAGGGGGTTGGAAAAACTGATCCAGGGTTTCACTATCAACATCCTTAACGGAGTCAAACTGCCATTTTGGCTGTTTGTCTTTATCAACCAGCAAAGCCCTTACCCCCTCATTTAAATCACCCCTTAACGAACAATTTACCGATAACACCAGTTCAGACATAAAGGCATCTTTCAATGACGTGTGACGGGTTCTTTTCAGTTGCTCATAAGCGATACAAGCAGAGAGACTGGAACCTGCCAGCGCGGTTTCCCTTGCGGACATCAACCAGCTATCCTCAGACTGTAACGCTTCCAGTTGGTCCATAATGGCAGCGAGTGACGGTTGATCCATTAGATCGGCAATAATATCTCTAAGCCCTCTGATTTTTGAATAGGGTAACCAGCCTGCACTGTTGCTTGTATATTTGCTAATGACCTTATAAACCGCTTCATAGTGGTCATCATGCTTCCAGTCTGCCCCTTGCAGGGCTTCAAGCACATTAGGCCTAAATGCATGGTCAATAAAACGGTTAGCAAGGCCAAGATAGATTGCATCACCCGCATTAAGCCGACACCCGGTCAATGCCATAAACAAACCAATCCGGACAGGCATCCGACCCAACAACCAGCTACCACCCACATCAGGGTACAAGCCAATACTAATCTCCGGCATTGCCAATACTGAGGTATCAGTCACAACCCGGAAAGCAGCACCAGACATCAAGCCAAGGCCCCCCCCCATAACAAAGCCGTTACTCCAGCAAACAACCGGCTTATTATAAGTATGAATCAGATAATCCAGGCGATACTCTTTAGAAAAGAAACGTAATGGTGCATCCTGATCACCCTCAAGAACTGCACTGCGCAGGGCCCGGATATCTCCTCCAGCACAGAATGCTTTTTCACCACGCCCTTCAAGGAAAATACAGACAATGCTGCTATCGCTTCTCCAGTTCAGCAGTTGATCGTACATCTGATCAATCATTAACTGATCCAAGGCATTGAGTGTTTTTTCTGAATTGAGAGAAATAACACCAATTTTCTGGCCTGAATCCGTATCAAGTTCATTGAACAGAACAGCTTCGTTCATTAAACACCCCTCCATAGTTTGCTGTCACAGAGTGTCACAGCAGAATCTTTAACCCGTCATTATTAGCTTTGTATACCGATTGGATTTCAAGATACTACCAGGCGTCAACCGAGCGAATCCCCAAGACCCTACAGGTAGCAGGTGTCTGGAGTGAGCACGAGCAGACAACAATGTAGCATCTTGAAAAGCAATGGCTATAGACACAGGTTGATTGAGCCTTTGTAATGACCACCAGCTTATGAAACATCGACTGGCATTTCAAACATTTGACCATTAAACAGCGAATAGACCCTAAAAATTGTATAAACGGCTTGCAGAAAAATGAGAATTGGGACTATAAATAGGCGTTAGAATCTTCTGACCCCTCTTTTTATGTCAACAATGTGCTGTCTATGAAAAAAATAATAAATGACCAGCCTGACAGTCCCTCAAGACGAAATTTTATCCGGCACAGTAGCCTCGGACTGTTACTACTGACTACTGGCAGTCACTCTTTGCTACTGGGAGGTTGTACAAAAACAGACAACCCACCACAACAATTTACTTTTGCACTTAAAGACAAAACGTTCTTCGCTGCTTTATTACCAGCCATTATTGATGACAGTCTGATCCACAAGCCCCGGCACCTGCAACGTTATATTGATCATATTGAGCTCTATATTGCTACACTCCCTCCCGTTAACCAGCAGGAGTTCCAGGATTTACTGACAATCCTGCACTCACCAGTCAGAGGGTTGGTTACCGGTGTCTGGACAAGCTGGGAGAACACAACGCCTCAACAAGTCAACCAATTTCTGGAACGATGGCGAACCAGCTCCATTCAGCTATTTAAAAAGGCCTATAGCAGCCTTTTAAATCTGAGTTTAATGAAATGGTATGACCTGCCTATAGCCTGGCCTGCTATTAACTATCCCGGCCCCCCTTACCAAAGCCATTTAGTTACCCCCCCCAATCACTACTGATTAACGTTTAACCGCTTGTTAATAACAGCAGGATGATTATGGCCATCAACGATATATTTGCAGAAGGTGTTAAGCGTGGCTGGCAAGTAACCAATGCGTCGAAATTAGAAGATAATCTAACCGTTGAGGCGGATATCGCTATCATTGGCACCGGTGCTGGCGGTGGTACAGCGGCAGAAATTCTAGCCCAGGCAGGTTTAAAAGTGGTTATGCTGGAGCATGGTCCACTCAAGTCCAGTAATGACTTTAACATGGACGAAAGCAGTGCCTACCAGCACCTTTACCAGGAGTCTGCAGCCCGAATGAATAAGTCCGGCAGTATTACTATTTTACAGGGCCGGGCAGTTGGTGGCTCAACAACAGTTAATTGGACATCCAGTTTTAGAACACCTGACCAGACCCTTAATTACTGGGAAGAGCAGTTCAATATCAAAGACTTTTCACCAAAAACGATGGCCCCCTGGTTTGCAAAAATGGAAACCCGTCTGGGTATTGAAACCTGGCAAGCCGTTCCCAATGCCAACAATGATGTGCTTCGCAAAGGGTGTGATCAACTGGGTTATTCATGGAGAATCATTCCAAGAAATGTGCGAGGCTGCTGGAATCTCGGCTACTGTGGCACAGGTTGTCCAACCAATGCCAAACAGAGCATGCTGGTCACCACCATTCCTGAAGCACTAAAAAATAATGGGCATCTGCTGTTTTTATGTAAGGCACAACGCTTTCACTTTCAGGGGGATACTATTGCCTCCCTGGAATGTTTGGCAATGAATCACTATGCATCAGCGCCTACCGGTAAGAAAGTAAACGTGCTGGCAAAACGCTATATTCTGGCCGGTGGTGCCATAAATTCACCCGCACTATTAATCCACTCAAAAGCACCCGACCCCTATAAACTACTGGGAAGAAGAACCTTTATTCATCCAGTGGTTGCCAGTATGGCCCAGTTTGACCACGATATTTCAGCTTTTAACGGAGCCCCTCAATCAATCTATTCTGACCAATTCCAGTGGCAGCAAGGTGTGAGTGGCCCAATCGGTTTTAAACTGGAAGCCCTGCCCCTTCATCCGGCTCTGACTGGTGCACTTTTCGGCAGCAAAGGCCGTATTCTGCGTGAGAGAATGAGTCAGTTTCATAAAACCAACTGTTTATTAGCTTTACTCAGAGATGGTTTTCATTCACACAGCCCTGGTGGGCAGATTGTAGTAAGAAAAGATGGATCAGGCCTGCTGGATTATGAACTAACGGATTATATCTGGGAAGGTGCCAAAAGAGCTCTGATAACCCAGGCAGAAATTCAGTTTGCTGCCGGTGCCAAAAAAGTAATGCCACTGCATCAAGACGCCGGTTTTGTCAGAAACTTCTCCGATGCAAAAAAACAAATCAATCAACTCAGGATGGCACCATTTTTAACCCGTATAGGTACTGCCCATTTAATGGGTGGATGTGGCATGAATGAAGACGCCAGACATGGCGTTGTTAACAGTTGGGGCCAGCACCATCAGATAGAGAATCTTTCCATTATTGATGGCTCCGTATTTCCTACCAGCATTGGTGCTAATCCTCAGTTATCGATTTATGGGTTGGCTGCTAAATTCGTAGAATCTATAAAAAATGCTAAAGATTCAAAGTAGTTGGTAGTAATCTAAATTAGTATGCTGAGCAAGATTATACAACCCTCCTTTATAATTTAGATTTTCCGGATAATATTATTAAGCTGTAATTAATATAGAAGCTAGAATAGCTTTACTCTTTGCAAATACATAATCACCTTAAGAAAAACATAGCAAGCTGGCATTTCAAGAAGAAAATAAATGCGAATAAAAAAATCAATGATAGAACATCCCCATCGAGATCACATCAAGGATACAACAGGGATTAAACGGTTATGGCAAACCAAGCTAGTACAAATAATATTTAACTTTTGTAAAAAAATGGGGAAGGCCTGCGAGCATTGGCTAATTAAGATTCCCTCTCAAACCTCTATTTATCGACGAAACGCTCGTCAAATACTACAAAATCGGTGGAACCAGCCATGGTTGTTAGGCCGCGGAGCTTTTGGTTTCGTGCGGCTAGTACGTAAAGGCAATAGATTTGGGGCTGTAAAAGACATGCATGAATCAGTTAATCAAATCCGCGAATGGGAGTTAGAATCTATAAATAACGAGCTTAAACACCTAAAAAAACTAGGGATCATCACGGCAGCAGAGGGCTATGTTCCCCTAAACGGTTGAACACCCCAATGCTCTGCGAGTCCAGTGACAAAACCACCTACCGTTAGTGTATTTCGGCTAGATAATATACGACGCCAACTGAGATAATGAGAGAGATACTTTGTAGCCACACCATGAAAAGTATTTCTAATCCACTGTTTCAAATGACTGTGGTAAGCATTGACGTGCTGAATATGGAATATACCTTCCAGCACACGCTTTCCGGCTGAAGTATTCAATTCCTTTAAAGGAAAAGCCAGTTTACGAGCCAGTGATTCATGCGCCAAACTGGCATCAGCACAAACAATAGCATCAACTGATATGCGACCTCTCAGGCAATGAACCAAAGCATCGGCGCTTTCATTCTCAAGAACACCATCAACGGTATTATCTTCCCGGTCGCGAGCTACCATAACGGGTATCCTCCGAGCCTTTACCTTGTCTGAGCCACGTTTTCTGGCTGGCCTTGGCAGCCTTTGTCGCTGGCCTTTGAAGGACTCCCTAAAAAAGGTTTCATCCAGCTCTACAATACCTTCCAAGCCAGTTGCCTGGTCTTTATCGATGACCTGTAAAAAACGATGCCTCCAGGAAAATGAAGTTTTCAGAGTAATGCCGCAGACTTTAGCTGTTGCTCGAAGTGTCAGGGAGTGAGTCATTTCCCTAAGGTACTGCAACCACTGCCCACTATGATCATGGTGTAGTCGAGCCAATGGTGTTTCTGTAAAGGCATTAAATGTACGGCCACACTGTTTGCAGCGATAGCGTTGTCTTCCGACCCTAATCCCCCAGCGCTGGAGATGTGAGTTGCCGCAGTAAGGACAGGAAGGATCGCTTGCAAAATTGTGTTCAATCAAACTTTCAAGATTGAGGTTAGATTTAGGTTGATTCGGTGCGGCAGTAAGGGCCTGTTGAAGTATACCGAGTTGCTGTGGTGAGAGTGATGCAACGTCGTTGAGAAACTGCCTGAATTGATTATTTTTCATTATGAGGCCTCCTCACAGGAAAGAGACAGCCTCAGTTTACTCCTTTCAACCGTTTAGGGGAACATAGCCGCAGCAGAGTATGATAAAGCTTGTTTGGAAGCCAAGAAAAAAACTGCAGAAATCAATTCGCCAGAGGACGAAAGCAGGCTGGCTAATCTGTGTAACAGTAATTATGTAGCTGCGCCAGAAGTCATTGATGACCAGCAGGTAATGCCATTTAGTGACGGAGATCTAAGATCTGTACTGAGTCAATCTGATAAAGAAGGGAATCCCATAGGTGCTTTGAATGAGTCCCTAGCAGCACATTTTTTTCAGCAGATAGCCGTGGCTGTTAAAGCAGCTCATTCCAAAAACATATCACACAGAGATATAAAACCAGAAAATATTCTACTGACTGGTACTGGAAAAGTGATGTTGACAGACTTTGGTTTTGCCAGAAAGGAACTGGCAGATGATCAAAATATCGAGGAGAAGGAAGGAAATTATGCAGACCTGCGACTACTCAGTGGAACACTACCCTATATTCCTCCCGACTCTTTGCTTTATAACAATGTTAATGGCCAACATGCAGATACCTGGGCGCTCGGAGTAACACTAACAGAAATGCTCTTGGGAGAGAATCACTTTGCTGGAAAGTTTCGTTCCTTTCTTCCTAAAACCACAGAAGAAGCAGCTAATGCTGTGAATACTGCCATTGATGAAAAGCTGACAGGAAAGAGAAAAGCAATAGCAGCGATGAGGGAAAAAGGTATCAGCCCAGATGCAATTGATCTGGTTAAAGGGTTATTACATAAAGACCCTCGTAAAAGGCTAAAAATAGACGACGTTTTACTACACCCTTTTGTAAAAACCAGTTCAATTATTACACCTAATGATCGCAGGCATCATAGCTAATTTTAGTGTATACAACATAGTAAGTACCCAACAAAAAGCATCTAACAAGTGTTTTTCAGAAATATGTTAGGTTAGGTGTGTTTCACCGAACCATCATATATGGATAATCTATAAATTTAGTTAAAAATTAAGCCGATATATCCAGCAAGCAATTAATCTAATAGTTAAAACCCTGGAGTCTTCACCAGGGTTTTAACTCGCTAACAAATTATATATTTTCTATTTTTTACCCACCCAGTGGCAAATCATCAAAACATTCCACATCCCGGCAAATAGTCTGATCAGACACTTCTGTTTTTGCCTGCTGATGCTGATCGCCAAAAGAGCGCACTGTTAACCGGCCTTTGCCTTCAATCAGGACTGACAACGCTTTTTGCATATCGGCTACCGTCATTTTGCTGATGGCATCGGCAATTTTATCGCGGTTATCAAACGCCTCCTGACTGCTAATGTTTTGCCAGAAACGAGAGCCTCGCTCATCAAGGTTGGCATCACGCTTCATCAGGTCTCCAATCAACCCCTGACGGTACTCGTCAAGCTCAGCATCGGTTAGTTTATTCATACGCTGCACTTGCTGCTTCAAGAATTCGTCAACCCGTGCTTCAAGTGACAGAGGATCCAGCTTGGGAGACTGGATCAGGAAGATGACACCCGGATGCTTTTCAAAAGGGCGAGCCCCTGCAAAAACAATATAACCTAACTGCTGTTCTGTCCTTAGCGAGTTAAAAAATGGGGTTGCCAGCAACCGTCCTAATAACGCATAACGAGCCCGCTCAATATTGTCTGTTTCCGGACGCTGATAATAAGCGATATAAAGGGAATCATTATGTTTGATACCTAGCTCAAAAATACGCTGTTGTTCAGCCAAAAGATTATGAGGCTCTTTATATCGATTAGCAGTAGCCTGTTTACTTAAAAAGGCTTTTTTAACTCTATCTGCTAATGCTATGGCTTCGCCGCGACTGTGATTGCCGTGAACCAGCATATCCACATGGACTTTTTGATAAAAATCCCGGGCGTATTCAATCACTGACTGATAGCTAACAGATTCAGCTGCTTCTAACAGGGTCTCATCACTGGGGTAGTTGCGGTAAAGCACCTGATTGATGCCATCCATTCCTAAACGGTATGGCGGCTGGAAAGCCTTATTCTTAAGACCACGAATCAACAATGCCCGCTCCTGATCAAATGCCTTCTGATCCGGTTTAAACTGCTCAATGCCCAGTAATATGTCGTTCAGCAAAACTTTTTGTTTGTCTTGATACCCAGACAAACTGATCATCAAACCTTCTCGACCGGCGGCGATAGAGTAGTAGAGACCGGCTTCCTTAGCGGGATATCCGTACTCATTCAGACTACGGGACAGCAGCGCACGATAGAGCTGTAGACGGACTATGCTTTCAGGTGAGTTGGAAGCCAACGGTGTTGACAGTTTGATACGAACACTGGCCCTGGGAATTGAAAAGCTGGTATCAGTCATACTCCAGACATCCATACCAGGCTTATTGATAATATGCTCCGGCTCCTGCAGCCCTTTGCTTTCCCGCATATCAAAATCACTGGCGATAAAGGCGTTAGGTGAAGGAACGGTTAGTTCGGGATGAACCTGCGGTGTCTCCAGCCTTGTTACCAGAGATGCACTGAGCGGCTTAACACTGTAGTGAGTCTCAAAATAGGGTTCAATCTTATCAGTATCCAGGTCCCTGGCAATCACCACCTGACGCAAATTATCTGGCGTCATCTTTGTAAGGAATGCATTAATTAGCTCAGGGTCATATTGTTCATAAAGGTAGTTGGCATCCAATACATGCTCTGCTGGCAGATAGTGCATACGGGCAGCTAAAGCAGACACTGTCTGCTGGGGGCTTCTGTCTTCCTGGAAGCGAAAGCCCAGATTAGCAATATCCTTACTCTCCTGATACAGGCGTTGCTGTAAACCTTCATTCTTTATCAGATTGAGATAATCAAAAACGACACCGGTAATCTCATCAATCTTCTCCATCCCTTTTGGTGTTAATTCCATACGGATGGCAAATTCACTGTATTCGTTAGGTACATCGTTACCATAGGCTGCCAGTGAGTCGATCAAACCCTGGTCTTTAAGAAAACTGTGCAGACTGCCCTTACCTTCATAACCCATAATTCTGGCCAAATAGCCAAGAGGTTTTTTCTTATAGTGAGGATGAACACTGGGCATTGGGAAGTTGAGCGACAGCACCCGGGTTTCTTTTAGGGGAACAACATTAATCCGCACACCCAACTCATTCTCGGTATAGGGATTAATACCAATTTTAGTATTTTTAGATTGTGCTGCAGGCACTCCTTCAAATGAAGCCCTTACCCATTTCTCCAAGGTATCGGTGGTCTCTTTGCCGTAAACCACTACCCCCATATTCCCTGCTACATAATAATTATCATAAAAAGCCTTTAAATCCTTCCATAATGATTTGCCATCTTTGTTATCCAGGGTTTCCAGACTACCGATGGAAAAGCGGCTTTTAGGGTGCTGAGGGTTGGCAGTGGCATTCAGGGCAGTCATCAAGCGCCAGCCATCTTCACGGGCATGCAGTTTATATTCGGAATCCACTGCATGGCGCTCGCGATCAACATATTTCGGATCCAGCGTTGGCGACACAAAGAATTGTGCCAGCTGATCCAGCGCAGGCTGGAGTTTATCGCTGTTAATATCAAAGAAATAATTCGTGCGAACATCAGTGGTATAGGCATTGGCGCTGCCACCATTGGCACGGATATATTCAAAATAACCATCCACTTCCGGGTACTTTTTATTTCCCAGAAACAACATATGCTCCAGGAAGTGGGCCAGACCCAGCCGGTTATCAGGATCATTCAAGCTACCGACATTGACATCAACCCCGGCAGCCGCCTTGTCGGTATCAGGGTCAGAGATCAATAAAACCTTAAGGCCACTATCAAGCTTTAGATATTTATAGTCCCGATCGTCCGCTGGACTTTTTATAACTTTATTACTGCTTGCAGCAGACACTGCCGCCTCCCTTTCCATTGGCACTGAACAACCACCTATTACAATCATGGCCACCACCCCTGCTACAGTTCCGGCAACGCGGGCCCAAGAGGTTTTTAACATTGAATACTTCCACATCGGTTACAAACAGCCCAGGGGCTTTTGGAAAACAAAACAGAGTACAATCCCGGCTGCTCTCAAGTTTGTATCCACCAGCAATAGTGGATGCGGCATTTACTTAATAAGGCTTGATTATGCCTGTATTTAACCAATAACCATAGAGTTGAACACTTGTTTAACACGATTAGCCTGCTGGTACGGTTAGCCCCTATGGCAACAGTATGTTAACCGGTGGCATTTACCCGCAATTTATTGAATAATCCGCGCCCTCACAGATTTAACCGTATTGATTAACGCTCATGAAATTTCCCGGCCGACGCAAGATAAAGCATTATTTCCCCGTCAATGCAGACAACCGTTTTGACCTGGAAAGTACTGTATTTGGGCATATTAATACGACGGTTTGTGGCATTGACCAAAACCTGGTAGATATCACAGCCCATGTGAATGGAGCCCTGCTGAATGATTTTGGCCTGGATAAAGGGGCTTCACAATGGATTGATAACAAAACAGCAGACCGCCTTTACCAGCTGCTCCAGGAGCAAGACCTGATTGAAAACCAGTACGCTGGCGGCACAATCGGCAACACCCTCCATAACTATTCCACCCTGTCAGAAGATCGCTCAGTACAATTTGGTGTTATGAGTAAAAGTATACAGGTGGGTGACGCTGCTTATCGCTATCTTTGCAATACCAGCAGCAAAGTGGATCTGACCTACCTTCAGCCTGTGGATGGCTCCATCGGCCGTTGCTTTGCACTGATCACCCCGGATGGCGAACGTACCTTTGGTATCAGCCCAGGCCAAATGAACGAATTAACACCTGCATTTATCTGTGAAGAGACGATTAAAGACGCTTCAGCACTGGTGCTGTGTGCCTACACCCTGGGTAATGACTCACTGCCAATTTATGACGCCACCATGAAGGCCGCTAAAACAGCCAAACAATATAATATTCCTGTGATTCTGACCTTGGGCACCCGTGGACTGGTTTCTGCAATTCGTGAAAGACTGACCCAGTTTATCACCGACTATGTCACTGTGTTGGCAATGAACGAAGAAGAAGCAGAAGCGCTGACCGGTTTTGACGAACCGCTTACGGCTTCTGAAAAAATTCTTGAAATGACCGATATGGTATTGCTGACAGCAGGTCCCGAAGGGCTATACCTCAGTGGTTATACGGAAAAAACAATGGCCCGCAAAACCGATAACCCTATCCGTTCTGCCGGTGTCAGTGATTTTAACCAGTTCGAATTTAGCCGCCCTCTGCGTAAAAGTGACTGTGAAACCCCTATCAAGGTTTACTCCCACATTTCCCCCTATATGGGTGGCCCGGATAAAATCAGCAATACCAACGGTGCCGGTGATGGTGCTCTTTCTGCGGTTATTCATGATCTGGCTGCCAACCACTTCCACCGAAAAGTATTACCCACATCCAGCAAGCACAAACAGCACTGGCTGACCTACTCTTCATTCTCTCAGGTATGCAAATACGCCAACCGGGTAAGCTATGAAGTGCTGGCACAAAGCTCCCCTCGCCTATCACGCAGCCTACCTGAGCGGGAAGACTGCTTGGAAGAGACTTATTGGGAACGTTAACCAGCACTGTAATGCTAGTGGTGGAAGAACCACCACTAGCTAAGTCTATTGTTTCAGAATTTGAAAATATTGAAGTTTCTTTTCTGAGAAGAAAAATCTTAAAGTTATATAAGTAAAGGGTAAAAAAATCGTAACTATTCAGCACCCAGTAAAGGAAGGTTGTCGTAATTCTTCATAGCTATAAGCAGGGCTTCGAAAACATTCTCACCCTGCTTTCTCGCCGATGAAACATAACTCCGTATCCGGCAGTACCATTTAGCCCCTTTTTCACTTCTGAAACAGCCAGATATTTTCTGCTTTACCTTGCCGTTGCGAACATCCTGCTCACTGCCGTTATTATCGAAGGGGATGTCAAAATCAGTCATGAATCTCAAGGTTTCTTCTTTAAACTCCACCAGTCGCTTGAAGAGGTTAAAGGCTTTGGTGTTTCTGACTTTATCCTCTCCAAGGCGTTGACGTCGTCGCTCCATGTACTCGGCTTCTTCGAGCTGTGCTTTTTTAGCAGTACGCTCGAAAAGCGAGTCGATACGCTTGCGGATAATTTCCGGCATAGCCTTCATGCCAAGCTTTTTGAACCCTTTCCTAAGATGGCAAGCCAGCCTTAACAAGCGTTGAAGCCGGGCTGCAAGATAATTGCAATCTCTGTCAACAACCCCCTGCAACTCCCTTAAGTGATGGGCGTTACAGAGCACATGGATGGCTGCGTAGCGAAAGTAGACTTTATAATGGTCATGCACAAGTATACCGGCAAATACCAGTAACACTCCCATTGCCTCAATAGCTTCATGACCTTTACTGGGGTCAAGGTGGTAGTATGTCCACTCCTCGGAACGAACGACATGCAGCCACCATAAAGAGCCCTTCACTCTCATGCCTGTTTCGTCAGCACCTGCAACTGGCACTTTTTTTAAGGCGTTAGCAATTGCTGCCTCTGTGCTAGCCAGACGGTCGTAGGCATTTGCCTGAAAAGTACAGATTGAACCGGGACTAACTTCAAGACCAAAAATATCGAAAAAGAATTGTGAAATGCGCTTGTACGGCATTAACTGGTATTGATACAGATAAACAGCCAGTGCTTGAGTGACCGGACCATACTGCACATACGAGTCAACACCCTTAGGAAAGCATGCTTGATTAGCATGTCCGCATGGGCATTCTTTGACTTCAGCCACATGCGCCGTTACTTCGAAACGGCCAAAACGTCCTGGATCAAATACCTGACGTTCAACAACGTCGGTTACTTTGATAGAAAGAAGCGACTGATGGCAAAGTACGCAGTTTTTAACCGAGTGATGCCGGATATGGTCTGGTTCCTCAGTTTGCTCCAGCGTAGAGCCTTTATGACCGTGTTGACCACCGGGCCTGTTATTTGACTTTTGCCTCAGGCTTTTGGGATTGGGTTTGTAATCTTCTCTATCACACTCAGGATTTTCCTCATTCTCACTGTCAGCATTTGAGTTTTTGGATGATGAGGGCTTATTGTAACCATCTGTAGACGGTGGCTTGCTGCTATTACGACTATTCATCTTGAGCTTATCAGCAAGCTCCTTGTTTTCATCCTCAAGACTCAAAACCTTCGACTCCAGCTCACCTACAGCAGCGAGAAGCAAGATAATGGCCTGTGTTTCGGGAGTAAACTGAGTCATGAAAACTTCTGGAAAAGGGTTTATATCAAAATGACATAAATTCGCGAAAAATCCAGATTAATCTGAGGAGGCTGAATAGTTACAAAAAATCTCTTTAGATCGACCTTTGACCAATTGGGATTTTTGAATAGAGATTCGGGGGCAAACACCAGAGATTTCATTCTTTTAAAAAACACATATTAATATCAACAAATTCTAAGTAGCGCTGATAATAATGAATACTTATTTAGATGGATAATTGGTATCTAGTGCTTGAGTATCGATATAAAAAAATGGTGTACCTTTAGGCTTAGGTATATTAGGTATAAATGTAGATGAACTTGGATGAGGAGTAGAGGGAGGAGGTGGTGGTGGTAACTCTTCAGCTTCTGAAGACACACTGGTATAAAACGACTGGTAGGATCCACTAGATTTCAGCCGAGGGTCACCGCGATGACGAACCAATTCATAGCGAGGATTATCAGCTCCTGGATTTGATATGTGTGATGCGTCCTTACTCGATAATTTTTTCCTCAATGATTGTGCTTCCTTATCTGCTTTTCTACACAGAGCCTCTAATTCAGTAATTCTTTTATCTTTAACAGCAAGCTGATTCTTTGTATCACCTATCATTTGTTGCATGCAGCTATAGTGTGACTCTCCGTGTGCTCTTATTGCTTCACCATGAGCCTGTTTAAAGATTTCACAATCTCTCAACAAAGAAGCATTTGCTTGCTGCAATTCAGAATTTGTGTTTTTAAGCTGCTCAATAGCCGCATTCTGCTCAAACTCCCTTCTTCTGCTCGCAGTTTGAAGATTTCGCAATTTTCCATTAGCCTCATGAACTTCTTGATTTTTTATTCTAGCCAACCTTTCCATTTCTAGAGATTTTTGTTTTACTTCGGATTGTAATGACTGAATATGACGTTCTCTATTATCAATCTTCGTTTTCAGTTGAGTAACCTGAGGTTTCAAAAGATCTAATTCTTGACTTTTCTTCTGCAGTGGTTCAATAACCATTGATTTACTTTGTAAGTCATTAGCGTATTCTAAAGATTGTTTTCTTCTTTCATCAGACTCCTCCTTCAATTTATCCTTCAAACTTCTTATTTCTTTTTCATTTGACTCTCTTTGTTTTTTTAGAACTTTAACCTCACGAACCAAATCAGCTTTTCCAAGCTTTTCTTCTTTTAACCTGGCCACTTGCATAGCAAGATGTTCTTGCAAATCATTCATTAACTCAGCACTTTTCTCTTCCAAATCATCATCTGTTTTCACTTTAATCATTTTAATGCCTTTACCAACGCCACTTTTACTTTTTGCGCTTACTTCTTTAAAACTGCTATTTCGCCTTTTCTTTAAATCACTTCCACCTGTCTTTTTCTTTTCTTCTACAGAAAAAGAAAATCTTCTTTTCCTTTCAGATTTTAAATCGTGTACTTTAAAATCAGGAGTCTCTGGTTTAGGAAACTTAAGTAAACCACCTGTATTTTCACTACCCTCCTCAACATAAAGCTCTTCAGGAATTTCATACCCAAGTTCATCTATACCACATATCTTATTTGATACAACCATTCCCCAAACACGTTTAATTTCGTCTTCCCAACATTTATCTTTAGCCTTTAAACTATGTTGTTTTTTAACTGGCATAGTTTCAACTTCTCTAGAAGTATCTCCAAATTCCTGAGATGATGAGTCCATACCCCACGAATAGTGTGATGGCTTAACAGGTTTAGAAACTAATGTTATAGTTTTTTCCTCTGATGGAAACATAGCCATTAAACTGGCATGCTCTCCACCCCATCCTGGCAAAATAAACTGATTATTTAGAAACAAACTAAGCTGATGAGAAATCCTATACACAGGTTGATCAAGAACCTTTATCCCGAACGGTGGCTCTGAATACTGCTGGGAAAGCACTTTATCAAGACAATTATTATTTCTAGTCGCAACCTTTTGCTGGTAAAACTTTAGATTATGATTATCAAGATATGCTATTAATATTGTGCCAGTACCAAAAACAATATAGCGATACTTATTAATTTCATTATCTGTTTCAAGCATTGGTTGAAAAGTCGTAACTATTCAGCCTCCTCAGATTAATCTGGATTTTTCGCGAATTTATGTCATTTTGATATAAACCCTTTTCCAGAAGTTTTCATGACTCAGTTTACTCCCGAAACACAGGCCATTATCTTGCTTCTCGCTGCTGTAGGTGAGCTGGAGTCGAAGGTTTTGAGTCTTGAGGATGAAAACAAGGAGCTTGCTGATAAGCTCAAGATGAATAGTCGTAATAGCAGCAAGCCACCGTCTACAGATGGTTACAATAAGCCCTCATCATCCAAAAACTCAAATGCTGACAGTGAGAATGAGGAAAATCCTGAGTGTGATAGAGAAGATTACAAACCCAATCCCAAAAGCCTGAGGCAAAAGTCAAATAACAGGCCCGGTGGTCAACACGGTCATAAAGGCTCTACGCTGGAGCAAACTGAGGAACCAGACCATATCCGGCATCACTCGGTTAAAAACTGCGTACTTTGCCATCAGTCGCTTCTTTCTATCAAAGTAACCGACGTTGTTGAACGTCAGGTATTTGATCCAGGACGTTTTGGCCGTTTCGAAGTAACGGCGCATGTGGCTGAAGTCAAAGAATGCCCATGCGGACATGCTAATCAAGCATGCTTTCCTAAGGGTGTTGACTCGTATGTGCAGTATGGTCCGGTCACTCAAGCACTGGCTGTTTATCTGTATCAATACCAGTTAATGCCGTACAAGCGCATTTCACAATTCTTTTTCGATATTTTTGGTCTTGAAGTTAGTCCCGGTTCAATCTGTACTTTTCAGGCAAATGCCTACGACCGTCTGGCTAGCACAGAGGCAGCAATTGCTAACGCCTTAAAAAAAGTGCCAGTTGCAGGTGCTGACGAAACAGGCATGAGAGTGAAGGGCTCTTTATGGTGGCTGCATGTCGTTCGTTCCGAGGAGTGGACATACTACCACCTTGACCCCAGTAAAGGTCATGAAGCTATTGAGGCAATGGGAGTGTTACTGGTATTTGCCGGTATACTTGTGCATGACCATTATAAAGTCTACTTTCGCTACGCAGCCATCCATGTGCTCTGTAACGCCCATCACTTAAGGGAGTTGCAGGGGGTTGTTGACAGAGATTGCAATTATCTTGCAGCCCGGCTTCAACGCTTGTTAAGGCTGGCTTGCCATCTTAGGAAAGGGTTCAAAAAGCTTGGCATGAAGGCTATGCCGGAAATTATCCGCAAGCGTATCGACTCGCTTTTCGAGCGTACTGCTAAAAAAGCACAGCTCGAAGAAGCCGAGTACATGGAGCGACGACGTCAACGCCTTGGAGAGGATAAAGTCAGAAACACCAAAGCCTTTAACCTCTTCAAGCGACTGGTGGAGTTTAAAGAAGAAACCTTGAGATTCATGACTGATTTTGACATCCCCTTCGATAATAACGGCAGTGAGCAGGATGTTCGCAACGGCAAGGTAAAGCAGAAAATATCTGGCTGTTTCAGAAGTGAAAAAGGGGCTAAATGGTACTGCCGGATACGGAGTTATGTTTCATCGGCGAGAAAGCAGGGTGAGAATGTTTTCGAAGCCCTGCTTATAGCTATGAAGAATTACGACAACCTTCCTTTACTGGGTGCTGAATAGTTACGAAAAGTCACTTTAGGTTTAGGATCTTCAACTTTATCGGACCGATCTACCACTTCTCCTGCTAAACCACAAGAACTCTTCACATCATCTTCAAAATACTCTTTAAAAACACCTTTTTTCTTCGTAGACTGCCTACCTTGATCATCTTCAAACAAGACATATTCAAAACAAAAAAGACCAGAAAAACAACCAACTTGCCCATCACAGGGGTGGTAGCGATAGGGGAATTCAACTTTTGTTTTCTTATCAGTTTCACTTAAATGAAGATTAACTGTGAGTCTTTTTACCAAGGAATCATACTTTAGTCTTTTAGTATCAGCAAAACCTCCACCAAAAGCGACAACAACCTTGTCCTGTATATCATGAACAGATAATCTATTCCACCCCATCAAGCACTTACAAGAACGTTCACTAGCGGTTTCACCACATAAACAAATACTACTATAAATCTCTTGAACTTTACTCTTAATTTCATCATGATAATGCACTGCATGAAGAACCCACTTATTTCGACTTGAAAAATAGGCATAACCACCTCCTCCCGGAGGGATATAAGCTATATTCTTAAAAAGCAATATTTTAGAATTAAGAACCAAGCTTTCACCATACGGAATTCCAAGTTCTTCAAGAGTATATAGTCTGGGTTCAGATATAATAGACACTTTTAAAAGAAACACTCCCCCCTCTGCGGCTTCAGCTTTTTCAAAATAGGGAATACTCTTAAGATCAACTGCCTCTGCATTAAAGTCAAATAACAACAGCACAAAAGCTTTTAAAACGATACGACTTATTATTCTACACATTAATACAGACTTCATATTAAAAAATAATACAAAAAACCTGATAAGCGAACATTAATATAGTCAAGTCCAAAATTTTTGCTAATTTTTATGAAGTGATTTATTAACAAATAGTTAGAATCACTCTTTATTTAGTATTTAGAGTCGAAATTTCTATTCAGTACAAAAGTATGCGACACTGCAATATGCGCTTACTTACAATAGAGTATAATCGTATCAATTTATTACTTTTGACTAGGTGGTACAGAGCGGATCAGTAGTCTAAATAAACCAGAAGATACACCAACTGCTTATAAACTAGTCAATTCCAGTCAATTAGCACGCTCTGTTCTGAGTTATTGCTACCTGCCTAAAAGCAGCCAGAAACAGTGCCTTATTTATATAGTGTAGTTCCAGATGGATATCAGTCATCTCAGAGAAGAATATACCCGGTCCGGCCTAAGTAGGGATACGCTGGCTGACAACCCCTTTGAACAATTTTCCCTATGGTTCAAGCAGGCACAGGAAGCCCAGTTACCAGAACCCAATGCCATGAGCCTGGCAACTGTCTCTTCGCAAGGCATGCCCGGCCTTAGAACCGTGTTACTGAAATATTTTGATGAAAAAGGCTTTGTTTTTTTCACCAATTATAAAAGCAACAAAGCTATTGATATTGCCGACAACCCCCAAGTCTCTCTACTGTTTCCCTGGCTAACCCTTGAACGGCAGATTATTATTCGGGGCATTGCGGAAAAAATATCAAAAACTGAATCACTCCGTTACTTTAGCAGCCGCCCTCATGGCAGCCAGCTCGGTGCCTGGGTTTCCAACCAGAGTTCAATCATTACCGGCAGAAAGTTACTGGAAATGAAACTGGATGAAATGAAACGTAAATTCAGTGAGGGCAAGGTACCACTGCCTTCATTCTGGGGAGGCTATCGGGTAGTACCACAGTATATTGAGTTCTGGCAGGGACGGCCTAACCGGCTGCACGACCGATTTTTATACAGCAGGGATGATAAGCAAAGCAACAAAAATATCACCAATGGGGAGATGCGCTGGCAGATTAAGCGCTTGGCTCCATAACATCAAGTGAGATAGGTTATGAGCACGGAAACAGCAGCCAAACTTGCAGTTCGCGATACGCTGGTCAAGCTGGTAGAAGTAAACCAGGCTTTTAAAGAGTCCGTTCTTTCAGACACCAAACTTCCTGTCTGGATAATGCGAGACAATATTGTTAATAACCAACAAACTGATCGGGAACTGGCTGCTTCAGCAGCAACCCGGTTAACCTACCAACCTGACCAGAGCAAGCAGGAAACAACACGACTCACAGGACTGGTGGGAATCTCCAGTACTACGCTGACCCTGGGGCTAACACTTAATGATGCACGAAATCACTTTAAAGAGGCCATGAGCCAATACAGGAAACTATTTGGTGATAGTATTGAAGCCATTGAACAAACATCCGAAGAATTGCGAGATGGCTTGCTTGGTGGATTAAAAATCCAACATATTCACTTTGTGCAAAGCTATCGCCAGTTAAAACTGTTTACCAAATCACCAAGACGGGTAGGTTTTAGTTGGGCTGCCAGCCACAGTGGAACAGTACGCTTAAAGGCAGTGGATGCCATTGATCATCTCAGAAAGAAATACCTTGCTTCTGGTGCTATTGGCAGTGATATTAATGTGCTTGAACAAATGCCTTCTGATGAAGTGGTTATCATAAAAAGGATTCTGGCTCCCCATCTTCGCGCTAATCTGACCTGGTCAAAAGAGATTAATACATTACGTATCAAAGACCCTGCAAGCAAAAAACATTACCCTGCCCAGATTAACAGCCCTTTACCTCTCTTTATCAAACTTGAACCTGGAGAGCCCTTACCGGAATTTAACCGGATTCGCCCTTTTGACCCGCAAGCAAAACAGGAGCGCTTACAGCGAAGCGATGCCCGCTTGGTCAAAATCAGCGAAAATCCGCATTCACGAATCTACCGTTATGACTGCCCTGAAACAGCCACATAAAAAAAGCCGTAGTCTTATGACTACAGCTTTTGGTCCTGCTTTAAGCTGCTATGCCATCTCTTTCAGGTATGCATCCAGCTCCTGAAAGCCACCGATATACTGCTGACCATGGAAAATCTGAGGTACAGTGCGTACCGGTTTACCTACTGTTTTCTCAAGATCTTCTGCAGTAATACCTTCTTCATGGATATCAACATAACGGAAGGGTAGCTCTTTGTTTTCCAGCACTTTTTTCGCCTGAACACAAAAACCACAACCTGGACGGCCAAAAACTGTAAAGCGTTCCATTACTTTCACTCCTGTAACTGTTTTATAAAAGCACTATAATCCGGCTACCGAAGATAAACAAAATTAATTATACCTATCAATACCATTTACAAACACTATTAACTTTGCCGCTGCACCCGCCGTTGTATCCTTTGAATACCCCTGATAACCTGATATGTAAATAACCAAAGGAAGAGATTATGCCAAGGACAGGCATCTTACTGATGGTGTTAATGGCTCTACCCTCAGCACAGGCCAGCGATCTTCTGTCCATGGCCCACAAGGCCGGCTTTGACCGTTGTGACTCTGCCATTATTGAGGAGTTCAAGGGGCTCTCTGAAAAAGGAGATGGAGTCGCCTCCACTGGCTATTTCAATAACCGCAGCTTCAGTGTAATGGCTACCTGGGGTAAAGATAATGACAGTGTCTGGAAAAACACCACATTTATAAAGTTTGGCCGTCGGTGCCTGGCTTATAGCCTGGTAGGCTCTACATTCCCAAACAACTGCAAATCATTCAAAACCAACAACCCACAGTGGCATGAGGTGAAACAAACCACAGACTTCACCTGGACCCAAAATGAGGGCGGCATTAATGCCCTGCTTAAAGATTTACCTAATGAGGGTTGTTCAGTCACCTACCGTATCCATCAGGCCTATGATATTGACCCCCCAAAAAAGCGACCAATGGAAGCCAAAAAGCCTGAGGAGAGTAGTGATACCAAAGAGCCAGTAAAAGATAATAAAAAGGGTTAGCCTAAAGGCTAACCTTATGGTATTCCAAAATAGTCTGAAAATATTTGCGAAGCCCACCCATTACTTGATTTTTCCCAGGTAAACCCTGCAACCTTGCAGTTTCTTGCCAGGACCTGTTTTGCAGAACCTTATAAATCAGCAACTGCCGTTGCTCTTTATCTAATCGATCCCTTAGCGGCTGGTAGCACAATGCAAATAATGCCAGCTTTTTGATAGCGGCTATACAGCTTTCATAAAGACGTAAGCCAAGAGCAAACGATTCAATATCCTGCCAGTCCGACACACTTAATTCATACGCTTTGGTGACAGTGAATTCATGGAGCAACCTCATCACTATTTCAGAATCCAGACACTGCAGACCATCCACCAACAACCAAAGCAACTGATCTTCAAATCGCTGCCTGGCCTCTCTAGCAAGTACCTTGCCTGATTGAGTCAGAGGCTTAATAACCATCGTGGAATAAGTACCACTGGAGGCCTCCCGGGTTAACCCCATCCTGACAGGTTGAAAGCCACTTTTTTGCCAGAAATCCAATAAATCTGTAGTTGCACCGAACATACTCCCTAGATAGTCCAGTCCTTGCTGTTTAACTGAAGATGTAATTTTTTCAAGTAAAGACAAGCCCAGACCCTGCTGCTGAATATCAGGATGAACGGCTATTCTGAGTATCCTGGCCCCGCGCAAGGTAATGGCATTTTTTATTCCCAGGTGATTACTTAATGATTGCGGTAATAGATGGCCCCTTACCCGACGTTTACCCAACCAGATACCTTCAGCCAAATCAGGTGCTATACCCCCTTCCCTGGCAACCAGGGCTGTAGCCAGAATATGTCCATCAGCCCGCAAGGCATAAATATCGATATTGGAGCCATCCAGTAAATGCCTTAGGTCAAAGGGGCGAGTTTTATAGTGGGCCAACACCAATAAACCAAAGAGCTCACTCAGTAATGACTCATTATTAATCAATTCATCCCTGTTAATTTTTTCAAAATCAGCCTGCTGCCAATTAATCTCTGTTAATTTATCACCATCAACAGGTGTCGCTTTTAGCATTAAAGCTTTATAGGAGAATGCTTCCAGCGGATCACCCTCTGCCCACCTTATTGGTTCATTAATATGAAGTTTGCGCCATTGTGGCGTCTGGCAATCCAGAGTTTTACGGAAACGAACGGCAAATCCACGCCCTGTGCCTTCATAACCATGGATAGTTGATGAAAAAACAATGCGAGAATAACTGCTCAACAGTTGCTGTAATAGTGATGCTGGTATAGCAGCGGCTTCATCCACCAATAGCAGATCACACTGTTCATTTGATTGGCTTAATTCATCCGGCGCCTTAAAAACGATTTCTCGCCCCTGCCAGCTAATAGCTCCTTTTTTAACTAACTCACAATCCAACTGCTCTGCAGCATGTTTGAACACAACATCAGCCGAAACTAAAGCCGGTGCAGTGACAATAATCCGGCTTAACCCTTCTCTAAGCAAAGAAGCTGCCGCAATGCCCAGCGCTGCACTTTTACCTCGCCCTCTATCTGCAGTCAGTACCAGTGGTCTTCTTCTATGGCCATGTACAACTTTTTTGATCGCTGATATTGCTGCTGCCTGCCCTTCGGTCCATGCAGCACCATCTATCTCAGTATTTGAAGATATCGGAGGTGTTGCATGACTCAGTTGAATGGAACAGTGACCACCTTCTGAAATATATAAAAGATCTTTACTACCCGTTATTAATTTAGACAACCGATTGAGATAGCGCCCGGGAAGCCCCTCAGGGTCATCAGGGTATACTGCGACTCGTTTATTTTCCGGATCATTGAACAGGTGCCAACTTGGCAAATCAGGTGTAAGAAGTACCAGCAGTCCACCAGCACGCACCGTTCCAGATAGAGCGCCAAAGGCATCCACATCAAACCCTGCCCAGGCATTAATAATAACAAGGTCAGTTTCTCGCCCAAGCCACTGTTTGGCCTGGTTTGGCTGAATAGTTTTTACTGTATGATGAGGCTCCCCTCCTACCCAGAGAGCCGAGTCACTGCCCAAATACTCTATGATGTCCCTGGCAAGTTGATAGCACCAGTTCTCAGTGCCTGCCAACACCAACAAATGACGATGCCTTCTGATGGCTGCGCGCTGTTTCAACTGTTCAACAATTGAATAAATAGTAAAAGCCTCACTCAAGGCTGGTGCTCCATTCGCTCTATTAAGACTATTTCAAAATCCCAGCCTGTAGCCAGGTAATTTCAAGCTGATAACAATTAATTTGTTGTTTTTGATTCAGGCTCCCGCTTTATTATTTCAGCTTTGGTTATCACTATAGCTTGCTCAGGTACATCGCTATGGCCACTACGACGACCAGTATCCACTCCCGCTATTTTATCAACGATATCCATACCCGTTATGACGTGGCCAAAAACAGCATAGCCTGGTTTGCCTGGCTTATAGTCAAGAAAAGTATTATCTGCCTGATTGATAAAAAACTGGGATGTGGCACTATCCGGGTCGTTGGTTCTGGCCATGGCTATAGTGCCCCTGACATTACTCAGGCCATTTCCGGATTCATTCTTAATTGCCTTGCCCGGGCTGGCACTGGACATATCAACCTTCATGCCTCCACCCTGAATCATAAAGCCTGGAATCACACGGTGAAATATAAGGCCGTCATAATAACCATTGTTCACATAGCCAAGAAAATTTTCGACTGTTACCGGCGCTTGGGCAGGGTCAAATTCGATAACAATCTTTCCCATCGTAGTCTCCAGGCTAACAACAGGTTTAGCCATTTCCGCAAGGGATTTACCGGCTTCTTTTTGTGAAGCAGCCCCCCCTACAGCAGGGACACCTTTATCCACCAAAACATCCGATTTAGTACTGTCTTTAACCTGGTCACAACCGGCAAGTGCAGCCAGGCAGATACTGAAAATCGCACTTTTATAACTTAACCCCATAACGACACCCTTACTATTGTTCAAACCGACAACTTTTAAAATAACCCGAGCATAATAGACCGCCCTGTTTTAAGCCGTCCACAATTTGTCTATTACGGTAAATACCATGACACCTCAGGTTGCAAATCCCAACAACTCGGGTAGTATACGCCCTGTCTTCGGGACTGACCGAATGCACGTCGGAGCGTAGCGCAGCCTGGTAGCGCACCACAATGGGGTTGTGGGGGTCGGAGGTTCAAATCCTCTCGCTCCGACCAATTTCAGCAAAACCTCAAAAAGAAAATAAACGCCTCACCCTATAAAGCATTTATATATCGAAAATAGATCCCTTCCTATTTAATGTTTTCCTTTTTCAACACTTTATTCAAATTTTTATCATCCATTGCAGCCAAGACTGAATGGAAAACCACAAAGCAACAACTCAATCAACACACCTTCATAGCCTACTCAATCAGGTAATTTTATCCCTTATTTATTTTTATCCGACGATCAATATAGATATAGATCAATAAAGAGCTGTAAAGATTCTGTCATGTTTGCGTGGCTTTTTAGTAATACTCTGTCTTTTAGTTTATAAAAACAGAATATAAGAGGCTGTTTGAAAATAGACTGTCCTACTGTGGTCGCAGCAAACTGGTCTAAAAATCAGCTTTTGTTCGGCAAATAGAACCACTATTCGTCTCACAAAACCCTATTTTTAGCCTCAGTTTTCTACAATCCTCGCCACGGACGCTATTTTTCAAACAGCCTCTAATAAAAAGATCTGCATTTTCCATCTATGGATGAATAACAATAAATTAGCAAGAGAGCTCATAAGTGTAATTGTTATTGGGGAATGCTGTCTTCGCCAGGGAAAATAAAAATAGATGTATCTTGTTAAGGCTATTAATGAACAAGAATAGGTTACTACTATTATCTTTATGTGCTGTATTTGCTCAAAATGCAGTAGCGGGGAGTGACAAGCTTGACCGGGATTATCCTGGGCGTATGCTGGAACCAGGTGACCCCCTGGTTTACCAGCAATGGTACCTTTTAAATACTGGACAGGATGCCTATGCTGAAAGCGGAGGCGTACCCGGTATTGACCTGAACCTATGGCAAACCCATAAAAAAGGCATTCTTGGTAAAGGGGTTACCGTTGCTGTTATTGATGATGGACTGGAACTTCGCCATCCTAACCTGGCGCCCAATATGCAGAAAGGTTCTTACAACTTTCTGGATGGCTCCAGTGATACAACCCCCACCGATCCCAATGCTGCTCATGGTACATCCGTAGCCGGTATTATTGCGGCAGCCGGCTTTAATAACCTGGGCACCCGTGGTGTTGCTCCAAAGGCCGGGCTAAAAGGATACAACTGGTTAAAAAGCCAAAGTCATACCAACTGGCTGCTTAGTCACGGTTTGGATTATCGTACATCTGATGTACGAGTTTTCAACCAAAGCTATGGCTCCTCTCCAATTAGCAGTGACCCATACGATTCAGACGTTCCATTTGATCCAGAAAATATTATGCTGGTAGAACAAATGGATTATGTTTATGAAGACAAGTCCCTTAACGCGTTCAACGGCAAAGGCGCGCTTTATGTTAAATCTGCAGGTAATGGCTACAAAAAATTTGGCGGAACCGTTCGAGGTATAGGCTTTAACTTTTTACCTGCTGATTACGATTCAGATAACCCGAATCAAGGTCTCCCATGGCAAAACAGTAACTTTACCCATGATAATGCCAACTATTGGAATATGACAGTAAGCGCCCTCAACGCCGATGGTGTACGCTCATCCTATTCATCTGTTGGTAGCAATGTCTATCTGACCGCACCTGGCGGTGAGTACGGTGCAAAAAAACCGGCCCATGTAACAACCGACCTGGTTGGCTGTTATCGCGGCTATAACACCTATGGAAAGGTAACCAATGGGTTACACGGTGGCACACCGGAAGCACCTAACTGTAGTTACAACGGTCGAATGAATGGCACTTCGTCTGCAGCACCTAACACCTCTGGTGCGGCTGCGCTATTAATGTCTGCTTACCCTAAATTATCTCAACGAGATATACGACACTTGTTGGCTCGCACAGCAACCAAAGTTGATCCGGACTATGGTGATATCACTATTACCTATACAGCCAATAATGGTACAAAGCGAACTGTAACTGGTTTGGAAGGTTGGTCAACCAACGCTGCGGGTTTTGACTACAGCCCTTTCTATGGCTTTGGTTTGATTGACGTAGACCGCGCTTTAAAATTGGGCAAAACCTGGAATAAATTACCCAAGCTCAAAATGACAGACTGGGTTATTCGAACCCCACGCATGCCGGTACCAGATGCAGGATTCCAACCGGTTGCTGATTC
Source organism: Endozoicomonadaceae bacterium (assembly GCA_965224475.1). Taxonomy (GTDB): domain Bacteria; phylum Pseudomonadota; class Gammaproteobacteria; order Pseudomonadales; family Endozoicomonadaceae; genus Endonucleibacter. Next base: position 144,194 of record CBDCZK010000022.1, read on the forward strand.
TGTTTGGGTAAAACAGAATCTTGTTGTTGAAGCTGTCCAGGTCAAAGTGGATATCAATCACGAGCGTATTTCTGATTTACTCATTGAGCTGGTCTCTCCTTCCGGTACTCGCAGTGTTTTAATGTCTCCAAGAAACGGTTTAGTGGGCCGTTCTCTCAAGGAGTATTTACAAGAAGAACCGGGGGAACTGGAACGCGGTTACCGTGATCATTTATTGTTAACGCATAAATTTTTCGGCGAACAGGCAAAAGGCGACTGGCGTCTTGAAGTTACCGATACCAGTGGCGAAGTCCAGACCTGGATTCTCCAAGAGAAAGATAACAAAGAAAACATTCGTACCATTCCACTGAAAAACAACGCTAAACCAGGTCTGATAAACCACTGGTCTCTGCGTGTTCTTGGCCATAAGCAAAAAGGTTGATTAAGTTAGCAGGAAATAATGATGAAATTTAAAACAGCTTTTTTGGCATGCTCACTGGTCTGTGGATCAGCTATGGCCAATTCAGGGTTACCCAACCCTGCAATTCATGGACAACCCGTACAGATTAACGGTACGACTTTTCAAAAAATAGTACCGAAAGCATCTGCAGTTAACTATTCAACAAGGAGTAGTTCACAAAACGGCGTTTATGCTGGAGACGAACTAATGGATCCTGCTGGTATTAAGAGCTATACCGCTACCGGTACGCTTTTTGTCCGTATTGATGACAGTGAGGCTCAACAGTATGCCAGCAAGCATGGACTCAATGTCATTTTATCAGCCCGAGGAATCACATCTTTTCAGGCAAAAGAAGGAACTGAACTGACCTCTTTACTTAGAAAACTAAAAGAAGAAGGAAAACAGGTACAACTTGAACTTGTAAATCAGAAAATGCAACCAATGTAGTTTATTGCATTATGTTATAGGCCCAGATAGTGATACTGGGCCTATATCTATGTAGCAATTTTCATTGCTTCTACAAGAATTAATCCGGTCTAAATTTATCCAACTTGCATAAAAACTGCTCATTGTAATATTCTAAACATTACAAAATTATTACAACGGAATTGACAGTTTTGCTGAATGGATCCTGAAACCGCTACAATCATCTCACTCGTCTCACTGACCATTGCTATCGTCAGCCCTTTAATGGCCTACTGGAGAATACACATTGAGTACTTGAAATTATCAAAAAAAGATACTAGTAAACGGCACAAGCTGATCACAGATGCTTTAAAACTGTATGCAAAAATCGCAGAACGTTCAAAGATCATGTTATTGGTTGTTATCGAAAGACGGGATGAATTGCTACAACAAAACACGGATATCCAGGCAATTCAAAAGAATCTTGAAACACTGGAAAAACTCGAAATCAAGCTTAGGAAGCGAATAAACAAAACCAGCGACTTATATGAAAAAGTTGCAGCTATGCGCGTCGATTCTGAATGGGATGAAAAATGGCTCCGTGCAGAGATAGATAGCCTTGTTATTAGTCACCGCAATAACTTTATCTATGACAACCCAGGTAAAGAACTCTCTGCTTTTTGTGCGGCAGGTATTACAGCAAGTATGCTCCAGGAGAAAGTTCTGAGTCATCAGTCTGAGGCCAAGTTACCAAATTGAGCTGACTACACCTTTATCAGATCAAGCTGATGTAGTATCTCCCTCTCTTCTTTTTCCTCTGACTTATCCATCCATTCAATGGCAAGAATACCTGCCTGCTCAACCAGTTCAATATCTTCCTGATCAAGCTTATACTCTGGCATATTATTAAATACCGCTAACGCCACACTCGCCATGGTGTCAGCATTATCATAGAGGGTTTCATCACATACCTTGCCAGCTTGAATCTTTTTTAACGTATCGCCGACGATCTGCGCTGAAAGCCAGGCCAAGCCTCCCCACTCTGAAATACCCGTCTGTTCACACTGCTTTTGCATATGGCTAAATAATTCAAAACCCGCAATTTCCCTGACATCTTGAGCTTTAATACTACCACCAAAGATCGTTTTAAGGTCACTCCGGCAACATCGCAATACTTTTTTTAGTTGAAAATCCTTTAATACACCAAGCATAACAATGCTCCAGGCATTTTTGTTCGTTTTCATTAAAAACTGCCAGAAAACCAGAGCCAGGTAAAACAAGCTTAATCTTGTTTTACCAATAAAATAACGACTTCTCAGCCTATTATTAACATCACTAATGCAATCTGCAACAAACACTTTCTGCGATGGCGCACCCTGCTTAGCGATTAATAGGGGTATTTTTCTGCTAAATTTCACAGACTGTACAGCAGTATCAAAATGAAACTTGCATAACCACCTGATTTATGGATAATTCCTAACCATCGGAGCGTAGCGCAGCCTGGTAGCGCACCACAATGGGGTTGTGGGGGTCGGAGGTTCAAATCCTCTCGCTCCGACCAGAATCAAACATACAATTTGGCAATAACAGCACTAGACTGCTGAATTATTGACCTTTTAAAAAAGGCTTTATAAAAAGCCCTTTTTTATTGCCTTCCATTTTTGCGGCTAACACCACAAGCCTTTCGGACTCAAGCTTCCGTAGCGAGAATCGTAGAAAATTGAGTATAAAAATTCAGTTTTTTGAGGTAAATACCCAAGGGGCACTCCGTAGTGGTTCTATTTACCGAACAACAGCGGATTTTTAGGCCAATTTGTCACCACTGCATGGATGCAGGAGCTAGAGCAATGCAAGGAGCAGTTGCCGCGCAGGACAATCTTAAGTCCGCCAGGCTCCTAGGCACTGGCCATAGTAAATAACCAATAACCAGCGATACCAACTGCATTAGCAACAATATCCCCAATACTGAACTTTCGATAACGGGTCATCTCCTGACAAATCTCAATTAGAATACCAAACCCAAAAAGAGTTAATGGTTTCCAGAATGGCATTAAGTCCGTAGGAAAAGCCTGGTCCATTAAGGCAAATAACACTACAAATGTTAGCGCGTGTTTAACTTTATCATTAATAAAATAGGTCGGATCGGCCTTTCCTGGAATGACTGCCATAAAGAGAGCGAAAGCCATAGCAGCTAACAAAAGCCAGCGATAACAAACAACTGGAATGCTTTGTATAAAGACAACAACGGTATCCATCACCCTACTGAAAACTGAATGCTAATTATTTTACTATAGCGGGTACTGCATAATCCCCAGGGATCAATAGCTTAAAGTCTCCTGAGCCTTCAAGAAAAAATGAGTTCGTAGTGAGAATAGCGAGAGCGGAGAGGCTGAAATTCAAGCCCCCCTCTGAAGCACAACCGTGGTCCTACACCATAAACAACAGTGCCAACCCCAGAATCAGGCGATAAATAACAAAAGGCATTAATCCCATGCGATTAATCACCCCAAGAAACAGGTGGATACACAGCATGGCACTGATGCCTGAGAGCAAGGCACCACTGGCCAGAACCCCCCAGTCAACCGAAACAGGAGACTTCACCAGATCCAAGGTTAGTAACAGGCCAGCCCCCATAATTACCGGGATAGAGAGCAGAAAAGAAAATCTGGCTGCTGCCTCACGGTTAAAACCCAACATCAGGGCTGCTGTCATGGTAATACCAGAGCGTGAAGTGCCAGGAATCAGTGATAGCATCTGGGAACAGCCTATTAACATTGCCTTGCCCAACGTCATCTTCTCAATGGCCATTGTTCGTTTGCCAAAACGATCAGCGACACCAAGCAATGCCCCGAAAATCAGCGTTGTTGCAGTGATAACTGAAATAGAACGCAGACTTTCATCAAGCCCGGTGCTCTTTAGCAAAAAACCGAACACCACAGCAGGAATAGTTGCCAACCCCACATACCATGCCATCCGGCTATGCTGAGTAGCGCCCTTACCAGCAATAGATAGCAGCCAGTCACGGATTAGTAGACCAATATCCTTCCGGAAATAAATAATAACCGCAGACAGCGTACCAATATGAACCGCCACATCAAAAGCCAAACCCTGGTCAGGCCAGCCAAGAATCTGGGCAGGCAGAATCAAATGCGCGGAACTGGAAACCGGTAAAAACTCAGTTAGTCCCTGAATCAACGCCAGGGTTATAATCTGAATAACATCCATAACTTTCTATTTTCTTGTTTTGAACCACAAAGGCTCGAAACAGAACTCCTCTGTAGCTCAAAAAAATAATTTTTAAGACGGTTTCTTGGCCAGCCTTTCAACAGCCAGAACAACAACAACCGCCAGCAAAGCCATAATACAGGCAACAATCAGCTGGGAACTCTGACCTGTTAACTGTTCATAGGTCTGGGGCAAAATATTGATCATCTCCTCAGTACCCGCCTGTTTCCAGGGCCAAAGCTTATTTACAGAGCCCAGCATTAACCCGGTCAAAAAGGAAAAAGTAATGGAACGGGCGTGTACTAGCAGCCAACTTAAAATTCTGGAAAATCCCAGTAAACCAACCACACAACCCGATGCCAACACGCCCAGCACCACAAAGTTCAGGGTACTGACCGCATTAAGGACTGGTTGATAAACCCCCATCAGCAACAACAGGAAACTTCCAGAAATACCGGGCAAAATCATGGCACAAACAGCAACCGCACCACAGGCAAAAAAGATCAGTAAACTGGGGTCTGCAGCATGAGCAGGGGTCATTCCCGAAATCCACCATGCAAAAGCAGCGCCTGCAATCAGGCTGATAAAGGTATCGATCCGCAAGCGAGGCATCTGTCGGAGCATATGCCAGACAGAAACCAGCACCAGCCCAACGAAAAAGGACCACACTGGAATCGGGTGAGCCACCAGCAACCAACTGATTAATTTGGCCAGGGTAAACAGGCTCAAAAAGATGCCGCAACCAAGGGTTAATAAAAATGAGCCGTTAATAAAGTGCCAGAACGCAAAAAACCCCTGGCGAAACAGCACCATTAATGCCTCAGGCCCCAGTTTTTTTATACTACCTAGCAATTCATCATAAATACCGGTGATAAATGCAATGGTGCCACCCGAGACGCCAGGTACGACATCCGCCGCCCCCATCGCTACGCCTTTAAAAAATAGAAGGAGAGGATTTTTTACCATACAGACTCTTTAAATACTCTTTGTTGAAGCCAGGCTAAACAACAAAGGGTCGAAAAATGCAGGCACAATTTTCGACCCTTAGTTATTCAGCTAAAATAATCAGCTACGGTACAGATTGTCATAACAATAGTTAGTGGCTTCGATAAAGCCCTCAACACTACCGCAGTCAAACCGCTTACCCTTAAATTTATAAGCCAGCACACAGCCTTCTTTAGCCTGCTTCATCAGGGCATCAGTAATCTGAATCTCACCACCCTTGCCTGGCTCCGTATCTGCGATCAAACCAAAAATATCCGGTGTCAGGATATAACGACCAATAATAGCCAGATTGCTGGGTGCCTCATCTTTAGCAGGCTTCTCAACCATATCAGTGACTCGCAGGATATCATCACGGATTTCTGTTCCCGCAATAACACCATATTTATGGACTTCGTCTTCCGGCACTTCCTGAACAGCGACAATTGAACAACGGAATTGACGGTACAATGCGGCCATCTGGCTCAATACACCAGGGCCACCAGGATTAACACAAAGGTCATCTGCCAGCACGACAGCAAATGGCTGGTCACCCACCAGCGTCTGTCCAGTCAGGATAGCATGCCCCAGACCTTTCATTTCCATCTGACGCGTGTGGGAAAAGGTACAATCCTTGATTAGGGCACGAATATCAGTCAGCAACGCTTCTTTACCACTGCCACTGATCTGGTGTTCCAACTCAAAGTTCGTGTCAAAGTGGTCTTCCAATGCCCGTTTGCCACGGCCAGTAACCATACAGATTTCATTCATGCCCGCATCACGGGCTTCTTCAACACCGTACTCAATCAGCGGCTTGTTCACCACCGGCATCATTTCCTTGGGCATGGATTTGGTAGCTGGCAAGAAGCGAGTACCATAACCAGCAGCCGGGAATAAACATTTTTTAATCATTAAAAATCTCTTAAACAATATGCAGGAAACGCTCATTCTGATGCTTTTTAAGGTATCGCATAACCCACTCTAATAGGTATGAAAACTATTTTTCACCACAGAGACACAGAGGACACAGAGATTTCTTTTTAAAAGAACAAAAATCTCTGTGCCTTTATTATGTCTTTTAGCGTACTGCGGTTAACAAAAGCATCTTTTGCGCTTACCTTTTTACACGGGAATTGATAAATACCCCGTAAAACAACATTCAGTTGACAGCAATTTGAGGGGCTCTTAACCCCTTCCAGCTGTAATAAATTACTTAAGACCGATACCCGTCTGGATTTTCAGACTGCCAGCGCCAGGAGTCAGCCATAATATCATCGAGGGTATGCTCTGCCTTCCAACCCAGCTCTCTCTCTGCCTTTTCAGGATGGGCATAGCAAGCAGCGATATCACCAGGCCTGCGATCAGCAATCACATAAGGCACTTCACGGCCAGAAGCTTCCTCAAACCCTTTAACCATTTCCAATACACTGAACCCTTTGCCTACACCAAGATTCCAGACATGACAGTCTCGCTGGTCTTCACCCAGCTTTTCCAGAGCCTTGACGTGGCCTCTGGCCAGATCCACAACATGGATATAATCACGAACCCCAGTACCATCTTTGGTTGGATAATCGTCACCAAATACCTGCAGACGAGCTAGTTTACCAATGGCTACCTGGGAAATGTATGGCATCAGGTTATTAGGAATATCATTGGGGTCTTCACCAATCATGCCGGATGGATGAGCACCCACCGGGTTAAAATAACGTAACAGTGCGATATTCCAACTATTATCAGACTTATACAACTCGCGCAGAATCTCTTCAATCACCAACTTGGAATGACCATAGGGATTAGTGGCAGACAGCGGAAAGTCTTCTTTAATAGGCAGAGCATGGGGATCGCCATAAACGGTTGCAGAAGAGCTGAAGATCATCCGCTTGACACCATGCTCAGCCATAGCCTGACACAGGGTAATGGTGCCACTGATATTATTTTCATAATATTTTAATGGTATGGTACAGGACTCACCAACAGCCTTAAGGCCTGCAAAATGCATCACAGCATCAAAACGGTGTGCTTTAAACAGCTCATTTAACAGCTGCGAATCCCGAATATCACCCTCAACAAAAGGAACCCCTTTGCCAGTAATGGCTTCAACCCGTTTCACAGCAATCGGAGAGCTATTGCATAGATTATCCAGAACCACAATATCATGGCCTGCTTCCAACAACTCAACGCAGGTATGGGAGCCAATATATCCAGCTCCACCAGTCACCAGTATTTTCATTACGACGTTCTTAAAGTGACCCTCAGGAACAGCCCCCGGAATATATGTACTAGACTACAAATTCCGAAATACGTTCCTCAGGTGGTTGATAAATTCAAACAAACAGGCTCCAGCAAAGCTGGCAGCCAGATCATCCAGATGAAATTCCCGGTTTGGAGTTAGTAACTGAAGAGTTTCTATGGCAAAGCCCAGCAGCAACAGAGCAGCCAATCGACTTGTCAGCCTTAATTGTGGAAATGCACAAAAAGAGGCACCTGCCAGTACAAAAAAAGCAACGATATGCCGTACTTTATCATCCAGCATCTGTAATGGCTGCCAGGCAGAGAAAGTAGCAACCCAGCCAATACCCAGTATCAGCATTAATAATAAAATTTGAGCCAGATGTTGCTGCCCCACCCGTTACCCTGCCCTCACCCTTCAGGTGTCCCGGTTACATTTCGTATTAGTGCCTATTGTACCTCTATAGCACTACAAAGACTATGGTTAACAATCGTTGGTTATCCCGCATGCTTGTAACTGGTCCCAAAAAACTGCTGTATTTTGATACCATTATAAATCTAATCTAAAACCATCTGGTCTACTGGTTCTACCAAAGCAGCCCTTTGTTCGGGTATCAAAAGATAAAGCCCCCCCGCGCAGGCAATAGATGCAATGATATCTGATGGCCAATGCATTCCCAGCCATATTCGGCTGACACCGACGCCTGTGGCCCATGCAATAAGCGTAACGGCTGGCAAATATTTGCGACGCCTGAGAAAAAAGCCGCCCCAAAATACAACACACACTGCTGCAAAAATAGTGTGCCCAGAAGGAAAGGAATAATTAGTCTCCCCTTTCCAGTGTGGAATTCGCCAATGGCTGACAAAAGCCGCCGCTTTTTCGGCCACACTATTTTTTTCCATAGTATTCATCGTATAGAAAGCCTGAGGAGACTTCACCAGATGAAGACGTTGCAACTCATAACTATAAGGACGAGGTACTTCGGTGATGTGTTTTAAAGCGGTTTTAGCGAAAAAACTCAATACCAGCAGCAAGCCAAACTGAATCCACAACCGTAAAGCCGTCTTTTTCGGCAAACGCATAATCATTGGCAGTAGGCATAACAAGCAGACAGTTACAAGAAAAAAAGGAGGTCCCGCAGAGTGCGACAACACATTGGCCAAAACCCCATAAAAATCAGTAACCGGTCCGTCCAAACCCGGTTCAGGCAGAATCAATAATAGGCCTCCCATCACCACAGCAAAGATCAGCAAGGCAACACAGTTCCACAATTTTTGAGAAAGAAAATAGGAAGGCATAGACAGGTGTTTTTTTAAAAACCACAAAGGGTCGAAAATGGAGGAACAATTCTCGACCCTTTATGGTTCAAAATCAAGAAGGCTCAAGGCCACTATTATTTATAAATCCTCGCTGAGTTCCTAAAGAACAAGCCATCCCCATGGGTAGCCAAATCAATAACCAATACTGATGTGGCAGTCGAATCAGTTCATCGACATAGGACTGAATTCCAGTAAAACCAAAGGCTAATAAACCAGCAGCTAATATCGCCAATGGCTGATGACGATACCGCCAGATTTGGCGTATACAGGCCACCATTCCAGCTAAAAACAATAACAAGCCTATTGCGCCATAATGGACCCAGAGAGTGAGTAAATAGTTATGTGCAAAATGGTGCACAACATTATACGGTGGAATCACATAATCAAAAATCTGACCTAAACCATGTCCCATTAGCGGCTTTTGCCTAATCAATTCAAATGCATATTGCCAGATAGGCTCTCGACCATTAAACCCTTTCTGTACTTCTGCAGACAGTAGCCAGTCTCCGACTAAAACAAGGGCAGTAGCAATAACCAACCAGCTACCCGCAATAAGTAAGCCCAATCGTTTTTCCACCAGACAAGCCATTACCAAACAAGCGGCTACCAGGGAAAAAATAGCCCCGCGACTATAGGTGAGTGATATATAAACGAGTAAAGGCAGCAGTGCCACCACCAGTAAGGCTTTGAATAATAGCGACCCCTTCAGGCAAAGCCGATGAATAAGTACTACAGCAAAAACACCATAATACAAGCCCGCATCAATGGGGTTATAAAGATTTCCAAAGTCGCCAAGACCAGACCCGGCAATACGGTAACTGCGATAAGCCAGTGATTTACCCAACACTACAAACTGCCAATATAAGGAAAACAGTGCCAGAGCTGATATCAACAGTGTAACAAACAGCAGGGTGTTTGCGAATCGCTTGTCGTCAGTAGCAATAACAGCAACCATAAAGGTGAATAGCAATACAGAGATTACAGCAGGCAGCCACTCAAGAAACACTGGCAACCAATTAATGCCATCACTCCAGAGCAGTGAACACAGGGTCCATACCATTAACCCAAGAATAGGCAACAACAGATGCCACTTGAGATTACTTAACAGATTATTCTGATATGCATACCAGGCCGCAATCAGAAAGCCACCTTCTACAGCAAGCTGATACCCCTGTTGCCAGGGTAATAAATCCGGGCCTGCCAGAATAACAGCAAAGAGCACCCAAACGGCAATGCCTGAGCTGCTTGCAGATACCCATTGTTCACTAGGGGTATTTGCTGCGGAACCTAATGCTTGAGTCATCAAAACAACCTTATACTACTTATTACCCCCAACACTCTGCCATTTACAGATCAGACACAGGCCTGGCCATAACCTTTGACCTATTGTTTAACAAAACGTTCAAGCAGTGAATCATTATGGTCCACAGCTAAATAGGTGTTTTTTTTAAAAAAAAGAGCACAAAAACGCAGAACATCTAATTTGATAGGTAAATTATCTGTGATTTCTTGATTTAATCAGCATGAATGCCAGACATGCCGAAAATAGGCGACATCATGAAAGCGCAACTATGCTCTATGCCCACGTCACAACACAGTAGAGTGTTTGAACAATGGGTCAAGCAGATAGACTTTCAACAGGTGAGTCGCTCAACTTAAATGCCCTTCATCAGGTAGCAAAAACACTACCCAGTTCAGATGAACTGGCAGGTATCACATTCAATTTGACGCAAAAAAATCAGTTAGATGATACCTGGTGGGTGTTTATGCCTGGTACATTTTCTTCCCAACCGCCTGCTCTTAGTCCCCTGGAAAATGCCATCTACCAATCACTGGATGACTATCCCTTCCAAACAGGAGAAGCTGTTTTTATCGACTTAACCCACCTGGGCGTTGGTGGAGGGGCAGCTGAGTCACGCTTTTTTCAGGATGCCCCCAATATATTGAACAAGCTAAAAACCATTATTAAAGAACAGTCGATCCATTTAACCATAAGGTATCTGGAAGGCAATCAATCAAGCCAGTTTGCTAAAAACGGAGATGCCAATAAAAATGATATTGCCCAACAATTAAAACAGTTGGTTGATGAAAATCCTGATCATGTCACACTGTTTTTTGCCAGTATTGCCCCACTCCATCTACCGGGCAGTAGTGACTCCATTCAAGCCTACGAGAATGTTATTTCTATCTTTAAACAGGCGACCGGCAATCAACCTCTAACAAAAATATACGACCAACTCGGTACTAAACTTGATCACGTAATAGAAAGTACCATCAATACACTGCAGGAGATGGAAACGGTTAGCTGGAACCACTCCAAAATCTTTGCAATTAATGGCAGGCAGGTTATTGAAGGCGGTGCAAACTACTGGCACGAGTATCAACAGGGTTTTACATCCCCTTTTGATTTAGCTGCCACAGTCAAAGGCGATAGTGCTATTGATGCACACCATTTTTGCAATTATTTATGGCATTTCGCAAAAAACAGCAAGGGAATCCCTTTTAACAGCTGCCAGATTTACAAGGGGGGACAATTTGTCGCAGCAGACGATGTTATTGATTTTACAGCGAAACCAGACAATCCAGGTAATATGAACGTATTATCCGCCAATACACTGGGTGCATGGCCAGCCAAAGGGAGCATTGAATGGTTAGGCTACCCGGCTGTTGATATACTAGCCAGCATACTTAGAACCTACCTGAAGACTAAAAATAACGAAGCCATTTTTCCTGAAATAGCAAAAGCACTCTACAGCTATCCGGTATCAGCCTACAGCTGCGCCCGCTACTTACGATGTTATGCTGCAAAAAATGCGGTTGAATCCATTAAGTTCAGCCAACAGAAATTTGTACTGGATGATTTAATCACGGCTCCTGCGGTTGAATCATTTATTCAAACAGTTAATAAATTACTGGATATTCAATGGGATGGTTTGTTATGGCCCTATGACTTAATCGACGCCCTTGCCCACAGCACCCTGAAACCAGGTTTTAGTTCCATTGATGTTGTTGCTTCTTACTATCAGCCACCCGGTGCAGGAGGCTACCAGGACCCAATCAGCGCCATTGATTTCACCCAGGCCATCTCACTCTTTGCAGGGCAGGATATAAAAAATAAAATTAACTATAAACGAATTTCCTCAACCCCTGATGTGGGCAACCATAGCAAATTAATGATTATTGATTCTGACTCTAATGCAGTAAACCAGGGAAGATTAGTGAATATTGCCTCAGAAAACGCCTATCCCTCCTACAATCAACAATTCAGCCTCTGGGTTGAGGATGACAAGGCCATTGATAATCTACTAACCCATTTTTGGCAACCGTTGTGGCGATATAGCCAGTAAAAAAAACCTTATTCAATACAGAGCATTCTTTTTTCACCACAGAGACACAGAGGTCACAGAGCTTTTTAGTTCCCCTGCAAAAGAATCCTCTGAGCTCTCTGTGCCTCTGTGGTAAATACAAAAAACTAGATCTCTATTTCCTCATCACAGTAGCTATGACCAATAAACTCCCACTGACTATTACTGGTTTGATCCGTTGGGAAGTACCAATAGCTACTTGCTTTTAACCGGAAGTAATCATTGGTTTTGGAATAGGGGTTACGGTAATAGTAAACATCACCAACCGTACCTGTCCGGTCATTGCCATTCCATTCGTGGACATTACAGAAACCGGCATTACCCGTATCAAAGATATTAGTGTAGAAGGTCAGGGTTTTATTATTTTTCCCCGATTCTGGCGTGCCTGAAGTCAGCAATAACCCGGAACCCTGGGTATCATGGGTTAATACCCTATCGTCATACTCGTTCTGTAACTTGTCTGAGTCTTTGACCCACTGCCAACGCTGGGTAAGAGAAAGGCTACATTGGTTCAGCTGATTCAGGTTATCACCATCCAGACATTTAGCCGTATTTTCTGTTGAAACGTAGCGGCCAAACTCATCATAGATGAACGACTGTTTAGTGTCCTTACTATCACAAGTTGCCAGAGAAATAGCCCCATTCGTGTCGACCGAGACGCACTGGTTTTTAAACCCTCCCAACTGCAGATTGACAGGGTTTCCGCCGAGGAATATGGGATGATCCCAATTCACTTTAAAAGTTCTTGCCACATTAACACGGGTCGGCCGGAAGTCTTGCCCCTGGAATGACCGCCAGGCGCCAACACCAATAAAGTGACGGTACATCCCCACATAGATTGGGCTGAACTTGACCGACGTATCAATCGTGATGCTGGTATTCCCAGTTTCATTTGGGTTAGCACCATAGAACACTTCCATTTGGGGCGTAAAGTTACTGTAACCAATGGGCTTGATTAACCCCTTATTAATCACATCCTCTGGTGGGTTGCTGGTCAGCGCCTGAGTATGGATTGTTTTCAGAGAATCCGCTGTATTGTATTGCTCCCTCACCCATGAAATATCGAAGGTTCTATTATTGGGTGTAGACAGTTTGATTGCATAATCCGTGGTTTTATAGGTTAACCATTTGGATGTAGTGTAAGAAGCCGTCGCTTCCAGTTTGGCTTTAGGGCCATCTTTTTTACTGACTTCAACACCTGCCGTGCCACCAATAGTAAACCCGTCAACCTCTCTATGCTCATAGTTGCTTTGAACATTATCGGTTGGGTATTTATATAGCACCCTGGCTTTACCATTGGATGCCGATACATCCACTTTATAGTCCAGCGCTATGGCATCATAGGCATACTGGCCAACCCAGCCATCAAAAATAGAACCATTACCTGGGCGATAACTGCGCACCCTATCAATAGTGTCATTCAAGTGTATGCCACTGCCTCGGGCCTCACCTGCCAATGTCACACGCACCAGCTTTTTATCAGGAGCTGTTTCACTGCCTTCTGTTACAGGTAATGACCGAAGGAACTCAACCTTGTAAATCAGCGATATATTGGGCGTATCGCAGAAGACCGACTTATCTGAAGAACTCCAATTCACTACAGAAGGAAAGCTGCATTCTTCATCGGATATGGGTCTGTTAGCTGTAACATAAAAGGAAAGGACCGGCGAGCCAGATTTTTGTTGAGACGTGAATGGTAGTGCTTGAGGCATACCAGAATCAGAGAGTGAACGTTTTGCCCGCGTTGGAACAGAGTTGCTCTTTGTTGCTACGGTTTCTAACACACTCACATTGGGGTCATCCGGACTACTAACGGGCGTGTATAATAGCGCCCCCTGAAACGCGGAAATGACTAGAAAGTCTTCTTCAAATGACACACCGAGAATATCACTGACCTTATCAAATGCCCTTTGTTTTTCTTCAGCACCCTTAATAGCAGAAAAATCAAACAAGTACTTTTTATTATTGTTGATAACCTCCCGTTTAATCTCATTTAATGTCAATTTGATAGGCACATCATTCTGCTGCAAAAGCGTAGCAAAATTAATGTAGGTAACATTCTGGCTATGGGTTAAGTGTTTAACAATATTGACTGCGTTTGCAGACATACTGTCAGTCACTTCAAAGGGTTGACCCGGTTCCGAAGCAGTGGTCGAAGTTGAAAGCAAAGCACTGAGCAGAAAGATCGATGTTTTCATAATAACAAACCCCTTATCTGGTCAAACAAAGGGGTTTTATCAGCCCAAACACCGACTCCCGTAGCAGTATTATTTAACGGCCGTTTGGCTAACACGCAAGATTCAAGTTTCATTCTAAAACCTTCTATTGTTATAGGATGTAGGTTAGAACGTTCCTTGTAAGGATTAATGAATACTCCATTAGAGGTTTATTGAAAAATAGCGCCCGTAGCGAGGATCGCAGTAGGGCAGTCTATTTTCAAACAGCCTCTTCACAGCATTTGAAGCTAACAACACAATCGATCAAGCCCCAATTGATGCTCATTGTGCCTATATAAAGAAAAATCCCGACTTATTACGAAGTGACGACCAAAGTAATAAACAGTGGGCGAGGAGGCTATTTGAAAAATAGCGCCCGTGGCGAGGATCGTAGAAAATTGAGGATAAAAATAGGGTTTTGTGAGGTTAATACCCAAGGGGCACACCGTAGTGGTTCTATTTGCCGAACAAAACCAGATTTTTAGACCCATTTGCTGCGACCACACGACTGCATGGATGCAAGAGCTAGAGCAACGCAAGGAGCTGTTGCCGCGTAGCGGCAGTCTATTTTCAAACAGTCTCTAAACACCAATCAAAATTTAATTCCTTAATACATAAACACAAGGGTAAACTGACAAATATTTCGAAGCACTTTATTGATTTAGCACAATTAATTAAGCGGATAGACTCTAATTGAAAATTTCAAGACTTTATTTATTGGAATGTAGTTTAAATAATAATCAGTAAAACAATAAAAACAGCCAAAAAGGTTTGACCGATAAACATTAGCAGACACCTGTCTTTAGATTACACAAATGTACCATATTTATCTTTACAAAGGAAATCTATAGACTAAAAATAGTCAATCAAAAAGAAGGTTACAAATCGTGCAAATTTCTTCCACATATAAAACTAAAAAATATGAGACACTGGCCGTTATGACAACTTTTATATAACGAAATTTATAAAATATTAATTACTTATAAAAAAACAACACATATTAAATAGAATTCTATTCTATTTTTATTAGAATATTATAATGCATGACAACACTGATTCAGGAGAGGAGATAGGCTTTCATGTGTACCAGCTGCAAGCAAAAAACAACAATGCGAAGAATAAAACGTACGTTTAATGAGCGACACTTTACCCATCGGACAGAACGTAAATATCAATGCACAAGTTGCGGACAAGTTGTCTTTGTAAGATAAAACAACAACGTTATTAACCAATTAAAAATCAATATTAAATGCAATTGATAATCAACAGAAAGACTGATTAAACATTTATAGAATTATCACCTGACACCTTATTACCATCTTAAGCTTGTAATAGATTACCAACCAATACCTTAGCCCAATACAAGATAACCACTAACAATATAATCAGGGGAAACAGTTAGTTAATATAAAATCTCAAAAATAACACCTACGTTTATAGTCACTGACTAAAAGAGTAGCAATAACGCAACCTCAAACCATTTAAAAGAGTTTATGACCATATTTAGTTTTATTAAATCAGTATTCGTCAACCCCACATTTATAATATTACACGTCTGATGACGTGATAATTATTTGCAAACCGATAAAGAGTTTGTAGAA
This sequence comes from Endozoicomonadaceae bacterium, assembly GCA_965224475.1. Taxonomy (GTDB): domain Bacteria; phylum Pseudomonadota; class Gammaproteobacteria; order Pseudomonadales; family Endozoicomonadaceae; genus Endonucleibacter. The sequence goes on from CBDCZK010000022.1 coordinate 159,975, forward strand.
TATGGGGGGAAATTCTTACAAGAAATCAACTCAATTACCATGTGTGCCATCTGTAAAAAAAAGACCGTCATACGCAGGATAAAGCGGACATTAATAGAAAGGCTGGTAACCCGGCGATCAGCTTATAAATACCAGTGCTCACAATGCAGGAACTTACTTTTTATAAAATTGGGTGTATCGATAGAGCAAGGCAACACACTTTAGGATGATTCGATAGATAGCCGCAAAGATCTTTTTTTCACCACAGAGTCACAGAGAACACAGAGCTTTCTTTTGTATTACGGGTTCCTAAAGCTGTATTAAAAACCCGGAAAAGGAAAATACTGCATAGCTCATTCTACACAGCCACTAACCTTGCTGGTTGCAAAGAGCTGTATTTCCCTTATCAAAGAAAACTCTGTGTTCTCTGTGCCTCTGTGGTGAGTAAAACAAGAAATGGTTAATAATCATTCAGCTGGTAGCTGAAACGACATAGCAAGGTTTCCATCTACCCATTTTTCCGATAGTTTGTGATCCATGAATTAAAGAAACAGGTTTTACACCTTGACCATACCAAATCAGGATGCCTTTTTGGCGAGTATTGAACAGAACATTCGCCAACTATACCCCGTTGATGCCATTTATCTCTATGGCTCACGCGCAAAAGGCCATGCCAGGGAAGACAGTGACTGGGACCTGGCAATACTGTTCAGCCACTATGAAAACGATATCCTTGAACGAACAGTAAAACCACAAATGCTTGAAGCCCGTCTTGAACAACTGTTCCCTGACAGGGAACTCAGTATTGTCGATTTACGGGAGGTACCGGTGCCATTACAGTGGAATATCATTCAGGGGAAAAAACTGTATGACCGGGGAGTTCCCAGTGTACGCCGGTTAGAGCACGCCATTATTTCTGCCTGGGAGAAAGACTATGAGAGATAAGGCCTACGAACAAGAGATAGATAACATCCAACAGGAAATGCTCTTGATTCTGGATGATCTGCACAATGATCTGGGAACATGGAAGGCTCGCGATATACTTGCTGTTCAGCGGGCTTTACAAATTATCATTGAAAGCCTGATCGGCCTGTCACGATATGTCTATCAACAAAAATACGGCATTTCGGTAAGCAAATCCCGGGCAGCAATCGATGGGTTGGCAAAACAGGGAGATCTCCCCCATAAAGACTATGAACTATCGTTAAAAATGATTGGCTTCCGTAATGTGCTGGTTCATGATTATCTCGATGTAAATCGCAAAATCATAGAAGCCATTATAAAAAAGCAGCTATACCATGATATCAGGCGTATTTCCGAACAAATTCGGCAATTACTCTAGATTATAGAATTCACCATAGAAGCCTAAAGAGCACAATAAAGACACAGAGCTTTATTCCCTTAACAAAGAAAACTCTGTGTGACCACCATGGATGGTGGAAATGTCGATGTTGAATGGAACATTCATCGACCCCTCTACGTCTTTATTATGCCCTTTAGGGTACAACAGTGAACAAAACACATCCGCTGAAACTCAGAATACAAAACATTCCCTCTTCATACTCAAAAAAAAGAAAACTCTGCGGCCTCTGCGTCTCTGTGGTGAAAAAAAAGAAGTGGATATAAAACAGGAAGGGGAAATAAAGGCAGGATTTTCTCTAAGATAGCCAGCACAATAGTGTAGCTAGAATATGAGATTAGCATTAGAAGTGATAATTGCTATAACGTTGTTAAACTAAGCGCTAGCATCTACACTTGACTTACGATGTGTAATCAATTGTGTAGGAGAATAAATGCATGCCAACAAATCTTGCGATTGATGACCAGCTGATCGCACAGGTGCAAAAAATAGGGGGCTATAAAACCAAGCGGGAAGCTGTAAATGAGGCCCTTGCTGAATTTATAAAACACCGTAAACAACTTGAAGCCCTAAGCTCTTTCGGTGAGATTGATTATGACCCTGACTACGACTATAAAAAGAACCGGCGCTCATGACGGTACTTGTTGATACTTGCATCTGGTCAGCCGCGTTTCGTCGCAAACACCACAAAGACCAAACGCTTCCAGAAGAAATTTTGGTATTAAAACGGTTAATACAACAACACCGAGCAGTGATGATTGGAGCAATACTTCAAGAAGTATTAACAGGTATCCGTGAAGTTCAGCAATTCGACCGACTGAAGGAGCAGGTTTCAGCTTTCGAACTTTTACCTCTGGAGCAGATGCATTATTTGCAAGCAGCCCAGCTGTCAAATATCTGTCGAAGCAAAGGTGTACAAGGTTCTCACACTGACCTGCTTATCTGTGCAGCAGCCATACATTATCAGATCCCTGTCTTGACAGTAGACAACGACTTTTTGCATTACGCTAAACACCTGCCATTGAGTCTGCTTCATGTCAAAGCTTAAAATATGGAATCCACGCGACAAAGTTTGACCCAGTTTTTCATAAAAAACTCTGTGGCCTCTGCGTCTCTGTGGTGAAAAAAAAGTGAATGTAAAACAGGAAGGGAAATAATGATAGGATTTTTGCTGTACGAAACAGCTAAAAAAGAACAATTGTCAATGCAGGGCGACAAAGAGTCTGCCGCCGATTTTACCTCAATTACACTAATTCTGAACTTTTTAAATTTAAACAGTACGATATAAATTATCGTAGCAGTAGTTAGTGGCTTCAATAAAGCCCTCAACACTGCCGCAGTCAAACCGCTTGCCTTTGAATTTATAGGCCAGCACACAACCTTCTTTAGCCTGTTTCATCAGTGCGTCGGTAATCTGGATTTCACCACCTTTGCCTGGCTCAGTATCGGCAATCAGGTCAAAAATATCGGGGGTCAGAATATAACGGCCAATAATAGCCAGGTTGCTGGGAGCGTCTTCCTTGGCAGGCTTTTCCACCATATCCGTCACCCGAAGGATATCATCACGGATTTCAGACCCGGCAATCACACCGTATTTGTGTACTTCATCTTCAGGCACTTCTTGAACAGCGACAATAGAACAGCGGAACTGACGATAGAGCGCAGCCATCTGGCTAAGAACTCCCTGGACCATCAGGGTTCACACACAGGTCATCGGCCAGTACCACAGCAAAAGGCTGATCACCTACCAGTGTCTGACCCGTCAGAATGGCATGCCCCAAGCCCCTTCATTTCAGTCTGGCGGGTATGGGAGAAGGTGCAGTCATTAATCAGGGCACGGATATCCGTCAAGTAAAGCTTCTTTACCACTACCCCTAATCTGGTGTTCCAGCTCAAAATTGGTGTCAAAGTGGTCTTCCAGAGCTCGCTTTGCCACGGCCAGTGACCAGGCAGATTTCATTCATACCGGCATCACGGGCTTCTTCTACGCCATACTCAATCAGCGGTTTGTTCACCACCGGCATCATTTCTTTGGGCATGGATTTAGTGGCAGGAAGGAAACGTGTGCCATAACCGGCAGCGGGGAATAAACATTTTTTGATCATAAAAAAATAAAGCCCAAATGCTATATCAATAAAAAATTCATAAGCGTACAAAGCCAGCAATAATCACTGGAGTCTTTGCACGCCCTTTGTTTAATAAATTCAGGCTCTAATCAAGCTTAACAACTCTTCAGTTTTAGCTTTCATCAAGGCTTCATCACCACGACTCTCAACGTTCAAGCGGATCACCGGCTCGGTATTCGACAGACGCAAATTAAAGCGCCATTGTCCCATATCCACTGAGATGCCATCAGTTAAGTCAACATTCATAGAATCTGACTTATAAGTTGAAAGAACACGTTCAATAGCTGCATCGGGATCGGACAGCTTACTGTTTATTTCACCCGATGAAGGGAACAAGGCAATACGCTCAGCAACCAGTTCAGACAGTCCTTTACCTTTGTGTGACATCAGTTCAGCAACCAATAACCATGGAATCATGCCAGAATCACAGTAAGCGAAATCACGGAAATAATGGTGGGCACTCATTTCACCGCCATACACTGCATCTTCCTGACGCATTCTTTCCTTAATAAAGGCGTGACCGGTTTTTGCAAAGCACTGGCTCACCACCGGCAGTTTTTACCTGATCAATGGTATTCCATGTCAAACGAGGGTCGTGAATAATCTTGGCTCCAGGATAATGAGCCAGGAAGGCCTCACCCAACAGGCCAACAATATAATAGCCTTCGATAAATTGACCTTTTTCATCAAACAGGAAGCATCGGTCAAAGTCACCGTCCCAGGCGATACCCATATCTGCCTTATGCTCCAGCACAGCATCAATAGTGGCCTGGCGACAGTCATGCAGCAATGGGTTAGGAATACCGTGAGGAAAGTTGCCATCCGGCTCATGGTGAATCTTAACAAACTCAACCGGCACACCAGCCGGCCTGTTAATGCTCCCTGCCAAACAGGCACTTCCGCCATCCATGGCGGTCGCTTTAAACCGCTCTTCTATAGCATCAATAACATGGCCAGCAGCGCCATTACCCGCATTCACAACCAGCTTCAACGGCTTAAGCTCAGCAGGTTTGATGTACCCCAAAATATGATCCACATAAGGTGCTAAATTGCTAACTTCTCTATAAGATCCAAAAGAAACCTTTGTGTCTCCGTGCCTTTGTGGTTCAACAAACACCTCTTCAGCTAAACGCTGAATTTCACGAAGCCCGGTATCACCAGAAATTGGCTTGCTCTCTTCCCGAACCAGCTTCATTCCGTTGTAGTCTTTAGGATTATGACTGGCCGTGACCATAATACCGCCATCTACTTTCAGGTGGGAAGTAGCAAAATAAATCTCTTCTGTACCACACAAACCGATATCAATCACATCAGCACCACCTGAACGCAAACCATCACTCAGGGCAGTTTTAAGCGCTGGAGAGGACAGACGAATATCACCACCCACAACAATCGTCTTCGGCTTCAAATACTCCGCCGTCGCCCGGCCAACCCGCCAGGCAATATCTTCATTCAGCTCATCAGGCATACGGCCACGAATATCATAGGCCTTAAAACAGGGTAATTTGTTCATATTCTTGCCACGGAGACACTGAGGCACGGAGTTTTTTGTCTATACTCGTGCGTTCAGTGTTTTAGGTAATATAAAAATGAAAGAACGATCGAACCAGCTAGCAGAGCACATCATAGGCAGTGCTATTGAAGTTCATAGGCAGCTGGGGCCAGGGCTTCTGGAAAGCATCTATGAAAAAGCCATGGTGATTGAGCTTGCAAACAGAGGGTTTAAAATCCAGCAGCAAGTTCTTGTACCGGTCTTCTACAAAGGGACTTACCTTAACCAGGAGTTAAAGCTTGATCTGCTTGTTGAAGATCTGGTGATTGTAGAGCTTAAGGCTGTAGATAAACTTGCCCCTGTGCATAATGCACAGCTCTTAACCTACCTGAAATTAAAAAAACTCTGGCTGGGCCTACTCATAAACTTTAATGAACCCATTGTCAGCAGAGGCGTCCGACGTGTCGTTCTGTAGATTGCCACGGAGACACAAAGACACAGAGAAAAGCTTTTCTTGTAAAAAATAAAAACTCCGTGCCTCCGTGTCTCCGTGGCAAAAAAAATCAGACGCGCCCGTAGGCATCCTCAAGGCGGACGATATCATCCTCGCTCAGATAACCCCCACTTTGAACCTCGATAAGCTCAAGATCAAACTTACCCGGGTTTTCTAACCGATGCACAGCACCAATAGGGATATAGGTAGACTGGTTTTCAGTTAATAAAAACTGATCATCGCCATTGGTGACCATCGCCGTTCCTTTAACAACAATCCAGTGTTCTGCACGGTGGTAATGCTTTTGCAACGACAGCTTATGGCCGGGCTTCACGGTAATATGCTTCACCTGAAAACGAGGGCCCTCGTCAATAGCATCATAAGCCCCCCAGGGACGGTAGACCTTCCGGTGAAGTTTTGCTTCAGAACGCTTTTCTGCTTTCAGACGTTCAACAATTTTCTTAACATCCTGCACCCTGTCCTTTTTGGCTACCAGAATGGCATCATCACTTTCTGTAATAACCAAATCATCCACACCTACGGTGGCGACCAGTTTTTTCTCACTGCGCACATAGGTATTGCGGGTATCATGGAGAATCACATCACCCTGAGCCGCATTATTCTGTTCATCCTTTTTAGAAATATCCCACAGGGAAGACCATGAACCCACATCAGACCAGCCAGCATCCAGAGGAATTACCACTGCATCATCAGTGTTTTCCATCACTGCATAATCAATGGACTCATCTGGGCAGGCTTTAAAAGCTTCTTCATCAAGACGAACAAAATCAAGATCAGGATGTTCAATAGCAATAGCCTTCTCACAAGCCTCCAGAATATCTGGCCTGAATTTTTTCAGCTCTTCCAGATAACGGGATGCCTTAAACATAAACATCCCTGAATTCCAGTAATAATCCCCAGATGCCAGATATTCTTTGGCCGTCTCCAGATTAGGCTTCTCCACGAACTGTTCTACGGGCATACAGCCTTTTTTGCCACTGTTTTTGCCACGGAGGCACGGAGACACGGAGTTTTCTTTTATTTCTTTACCTAAAAAACTCCGTGTCTCCGTGACTCCGTGGCCAACAGAAGCTTTTATATAGCCATAACCCGTTTCAGGATGTGTTGGCACAATACCAAAAGTCACCAGTTTCCCATCACGGGCAGCAGGCAAAGCTGCTTCAACCACTTGATGAAACGCCTCTTCATCCTGAATCACATGATCCGCCGCTAAAACCAACAATACCGGATCATTATCTAACTCAACAAAAGAACCTTTGTGCGCTTTGTGGTCTCTGTGGTTAACCGCTTTTAAAGCAGCCAAAGCAACCGCAGGGGCAGTATTTCGCCCCACAGGCTCAAGGATAATCGCCCCCGCCTTACAACCCATTTGCCGGAACTGCTCAGCCGCAAGAAAGCGGTGTTCTTCGTTAGCAATTAATAATGGCTCACTAATATTCTCAAGGCCATCAAGACGAGTCACTGTGTTTTGCAGCATCGTCTGGTCATTGACCAAGGGTAGAAATTGTTTGGGATAGAGGGAGCGGGATTGTGGCCACAGGCGACTACCTGAACCACCTGACATAATTACTGGAACTATCACGAAGTAATCCAAAAAAAATTAAAAGGAATAATAAAAAACCCAAGCTTTCATTTTTTAAAAATAAACTTGAACACCAATAAACTCTTGAGCAATCTCTTAAATCTAAAAAATTTAGGTTCAACTAGAAATCGATAAACCCCCTCAAGGCATAGTTTTTGTAAAATAATAGGCGCACGTTTAAGATCTCCAGTAACAAACGAGAAAGTACCACCCGACCCAACAACAATTGAAATACCCAACTCCCTAAATCGACTCAAAGAGTCATCAATCCAAAACTCTTGCTTCTTTGCACCAAAACCTACGAAGACAACGTCTGGCTGAAAGGTCTCCAATCTGGAATAGATTTTATTATTAATATCTTCTTTGAAAGGATAGGGCGAAAAATCAGGAGAAAAACCATCAACCTCAATACCATAATCCTCCCTAACTTTCAAAACAGCTTCTTTATTAACTTTTTCTTCCCCACCAAGCAAGAATATCTTCTTTTTATTTTCTTTACAGTATTCTATAGCATCATAAATAAGATCAGAGCCGCTTATTTTTTCTACTTTAACACCAGGGTTAAAAGCTTTAAAGAGCAAAAAAGGAACTTGCCCATCAATAGTTGATAAATTACTAGATATTATTTCTTTAAATCTAGAATCATTTTGAGCTTCTACTATGAACTCCGAATTTACAGTAACAACAAACTTTATGTCCCCACCATCTGCAAATATTTTATCCTTAGTTAAACAATTAAAGTTTAACCCTAGGCATCTAGTCATTAATCACATCCTCAACATTTTTAAACACTCTTTCCCAAGAATAATTTTCTTTAGCAAGTTTTCTAGAATTAGTGGAAAACAAATCCCAAGTTAGCTTATCAGAAATCAGTCTTACCACTGATTTAGCAAATGATTCAGCATCATCTGAAATAAATGCATTACTGCCATCTACAAGTTCTATTCCCTCCGCTCCAACAGACGTGGTAACAATTGGCAACCCTCTATACATAGCAGTAATAACCTTAACTTTCATACCACTTCCATAACGAAGAGGCGATACAAAAACTTTTCCCTTGCCCATAACTTTTTCTAGATCATCAACAAATCCATGAAAAACTACATTTCTGGATGAAAAGTTTTCAACAAGCTCTTTATCTGCTTTCCCTATAACATTTAATTTGACATTACTATTATTAATCAAAATAAACGGCAAAACTTTCTGTATAAACCAAATTAATCCATCCCGATTTGCTTCCCAGCTCAGAGTCCCTAAAAAAACTAACTCCACATTCTCTTCATCAAAAGTTAATGATGGCGAAACCAATAAACCATCATCTCCTAAATGGTAAGTAACTACAAATTTATTCTTGGAGACACCAACATTAATAAGCTCACTTATATCATTTGGCGATGCCAAAACATAATCAGCTTTTGAGCATATATTCGCCTCATAACTTTTTATCCTTTTTGACTCCAACTTCATAACAATCTTCTTTATAATATTATTTTCAAACCTAGCAACACGCTCCCACATCAAAAATTCAGCATTATGTTGATGTAATATAACCTTTGATTTAGCATTATCTGGAACATACTGATACATCAAATAATGATCAACAAATATAACATCAAACTCTTCTTCTGAATTAATAATAGAATTAATTATATCTGCCCCATAATTTCTAAATATAGTAAGAGGCTTTCCATAAAAAAAACTCAACCCAAGATTTCTCAGACTTCTTTCATTCCTTCCGTCTGGAAGTAAAAAAGACTTAATACTTAAAGTAGCATCCCTACTTATATCATTCACCCTACCCCCTTCTTTATCCAAATAAAAAAGGGTAACATCATGCTTTGAACTCAAATAATTAAGCAGCTTTCTTGTTTTAAGTAAACCACCACTAACATTTGATAAAAAAGGGTTCATCGGAGTCAAAAACAATATCTTTTTTCTTCTCATAGAGCTAAACCAAAAAAATTAATACAACTTTAAAAAATAAAACGCCAACAAAAACCAATCAAAAATAAATCTTAAAATTTTTGACTATGAAAAAGGAAAGCTATGCTTTTAACACCACCAACCAAAAATTTAACCTTTGCTAAAAAACTGATAATTTATCCGAATATCCGTCAAAAAAGCCCTTCAATACATTAAACAAAATACTTCTATATTTGAATTTAAAGAACAATATAAAACCAACAGTTATATATTTAAAATAAAAAAACAAAGAATACCTAATATACATATTTTTATTTTTTGATCGCCTTAGCTTATATGATAAAAAATATGAAAGAGAATAAAAAACATTAGCCGGATAATTTGTTTTACGTGGATGATAGATATACACATCAGCTATGTATTTGAAAACTGGATTAGACTTTTCTACAACACGTTCAACGAAATCTGTTTCTTCCCCTTGTGATATCCTATTTCCTAAACCCAAAGACTCATTAAATCTTAAATCATCACAATGCTTGTAATTTAACAACATTGAAATAGAACAAGTGTAATACATCAAATAAGAACTTGTTAAACACTCGCTACCTTTGATTTTTTCACACCACGCTGTGTAAAAAACTCTGATGTATTATGATCAACAACTGGAAAAACATAAACATCATCTCCAAATTCATTATTAATAAAATCTATAAACTCATCACTATAAAAGCAATCATCATCAGAGAAGAGTAAAACATCTTCATCGCTAGGATTAAGATTACGCTCCAAATAATCTAAAGCCATATTTCTAGCCCTAGACAAAGGAATCACATGTCCAACGTCAATAAGTTGATAATCAAACTTAAATTTAGAAAAAACAATCTCAGTTTTACTGTAGTCCTGAGACTGATCAACAAATAAAACAAAAGAATTATTTATTTTATTGATAGAATTTAAGAGTTTCTCCAAGTCGCGATTTCTACTTCCATCACTTGTTAATATAAAAAAAACTCTCTTATTCATACCCCCCCCTACTTTTGCTAATAGCAATATTAAAAATCTTCAAGAGGCAAATCCAACAAAATGTCATAAATATAAAATTATTCATAAAATAAGAAAACTCCCCCCTATTAATATCCATCACCATACTAAGCAATATCAAATACAGAAAGACATATCTATATGACAATTTCAAAATAATATAGAAAGCCGAAAAATATATAAACGGCATAAAATAAGGACCCCAATTACCTAGAGCACAAAAAGATTCTGTAATTGGTGTCAAGGCAAACCCCATACCAACATCCATATAAGAGGAAAAATTCATTGCTACGGAATAAGGCTTTGACTCGAAGAACACTCTTGGAATGTAGTAAAAAATCCATGAAAGATATGGATTTATTGGAGTGGGATATACATTACACGATAAAAAATTCTCATGAACTGTTATAGAAGAAGTTAAATTTGTAAAAATAAACTCTCCTACATAACCAGCTAAAAGCTCAGGAAGTGTTCTATCAGCCCAGCTCACTTTATCCATTAATCCTCTAGTAAACATTGCTAAACACAATGGTACTAATATTGCTAATATCGTTTTAGGCTTTAATTTATCCCTAAGACTTAAAATAAACATTGCTGCTATAATAAAGTATATTAAAAAACTTTCTCCCTCCTACAGATATGTCAAGAAAAAAATAACATGCAGATAAAAGCATACAACACTTTACAATGCCCTTATATTTTTCAGTATTATAGAAATAAAAAAAGACAAAAATAGTAAACATTGAAGATATACTGCCAAGCATATACCATAAATCCACGTTTACGAAATGGCTTAGCTCAACTCTGTCTTTACCAGAAAATGCAAAATGCCTTAAATCACTCCCCCAAAAATATACATTCACTAAGACAAATAAAGATATAGAAAAGCCACTTAGTAAATACAACTGACCTTTTGACATAGTAATATCTTGAAGCGAACTTCTAGACTTGTTTAACACCCTGCCTTCATCAAAAAGGGAAATAAACAGAATAACAAATAACAAAAAAGCCATTAGAGATGATTTTAAAATATAAATATCAGAATTTAAATCATGATACCTTGGAAAAAAATCAAATTTAAAATATATTGAAAAAAGAGGACCGATTGTTGAATATAGAAAAAACAACAAAATAAACCAAACAGAAAACTTAGATAACAGGCCCTCTTTTTTATCTGACTTAGCAAGAAAAAAGAGAATTAATACGACTAGATATATAAAAAATATAAAACCATTATCATCTAAACCAATAAATAGGGAAAATCCAGTATATATTAATGATAATAATAAAGCACTTAACAAAAAGAACTTAAACATCATTACATCAAGCACCTCATAACAAAAAAACACTCCCTAAAATAAAATTCAAGAAACACATTCTTTTATCTTATTATAAATAGAATCAGAGCTAACCAAAACCTCACTCCCATAGAAAAAATATTGACTCACAAAATCGTCTCTATCAGAACGAACATCACCATCAAGAACATCAATTAACTCATTAAAACAATAAGCCTTTCTCCCTGGAGTAAAACTTTCATAATCAAAATACATACTCCTAGACTGACTAATATATTTATCCAAATCAAAAGAAAAAAAGACAACTTCTTTATTTAATAATATAAAATCAAGATAAATAGATGAATAGTCAGTAATCAACAAATCAAAATACTTCAAGTAAGGATAAATATCCGAAACACTCACATCAACTGATACTATATTATCAAAACCTGATTTCAATTCAGATGAACTTTTATCACTAGGATGCAACTTAACATACAAAACAGCATTATTCTTTGTCAGCCATTTTGATAGCCTATTTAAATCAATTTTAGAAACAGTAAAATAATCATCTCCATTATCTCTAAATGTAGGCATTAGCAAGATTTTTTTCTGACGAGAAAATTCTAATTCTTTTTTAAACTTCTTATTTTCATAAACAAGGTCTTCAAAACTTATGAAATCATCAAAAAAAATATCTGTTCTAGGAGCCCCACTATATATAAACTTTTTTTGATCTACAGAAAAAGCTTTAGATAGAATGCTGGCCCAAAACTCACTCGGAGCGAACATAAAATCTGGTTTTCTAAAACATTCCGGCTCAAGAATTCTATATTTTATTTTATCGAACATTCCTTTTGCATGGTACTTTTTAAATAAAGGGCCTGAATCTATATCATACTCTATTTTTTTTAATGGCATTCCATGCCATAAATTCACCAGCAATGACTTTCTAGTAGTCCAAAAGAAAATATCTGTAACATATGAGCTTATAAAACAAACAGAGGCCCTTGATGTAATATATAGACCTTTTAAGCTTCTTCTTTTAACAGCTCTTAACCCCATCTTCTCTAATTTTAAAATTAATCCCTCATCGTCTGTCACCCAGTAACACTTGAGATCATCATATAATCTCGAACATTTTATATATGCATATTTTGAATTATCATTAAACTTATTTCTATAACTACCGAAGCACCATATCTTTTTATCTTTTTTCATGAATCCGGATAAAAAATATAAAGGCCACATAAAAAACAATTTTAATAATATTTTCACTTCTTATCCCTTATGAAATATTTAAAAAACACGGACAACCTGTTCAAAAAAACCGCGCATTCAGAAGAAAGTACAGAAAAAGCCATCGCCCTTGGAGTTAACTCCCTCATAAAAAAGAAATAAGAAAGCACTATAAAAAAAACCACAACACCAAAATAAACACTCTGATTAGTTTTTTTCGAATATCCAAAAGATGAAAGTATAGGATACCCTAACATTAGTGATGGAAATACAACACTAAGTGTAATTATAAATATGTTCAACACCTCAACACTACTTTTATACGAGGGCCCAAATATATTAACAATCAAAATCTCCGATATTTGAAACCCTATTGATACTCCTAAAACAGATATCACGACACTTCCAAAAAAAAGCTTTTTTGCAACTTTCTTATTTCTCGTTCTTGAAAGATAAGGATAAATAGAGTTCGTTATTGGGTACATTAGTGATTGGGCAGCCACATATAGCTTTTCTGACACAGAATAGATTGATAATTGGGCAGAACCACCGACAGCCCCCAAAATCAGACCACAACTTGTTGTATATAAAGAAACAGCTATTCTTGAAAAGAAAAAATGCAAGGTATCTTTAAAAACAAATAATGTATACTTTAAATTTAACTCAAACTTAACATTATATTCATAAAAAACATACCCTGAAACAATTACTCCAGGCAAGAAAAATGAAAGAGAATAAAGAGAATATAAAAGCTGCAAATCTTCATCTCTTTTAACAAACAAAAAAACAAAAGCCAGTAATAGAGCTTTAGATGAAATCCCTACAGCAGTTATAACTCCCATTTTTTGCTTACCCATGAGAAACCATTGGGGTGTTAAGATAAGCCCAATACCAGTCACAACCATGGATAAGTACAGAATATAATCAAACCTGTCGACTAACTCTAAAAAAACAAAACTAGCAACCAACCAAGTCAAGAGCACAGTTAATTTAATAAAATATACTGATGGTACGTAGCACCGAAAATCATTTTTCTTTTTTGCTATTCGCCTAGGCGCAGACAAGTCAAAACCAACACCTAAAACAACATTCATCAACTGTGCTAATGTTATAAAATATACATAATTACCAAAATTATCAATAGACAAAATTCTTGTTAGATAAGGCAATACTAAAAATGGAGCCAAATAATTAAAAAGCTGGAGTAAAAACAAAAAACCTATATTCTTTATCACCTTCACGCTAAAACCAACATCAAAGCTATTAATTTAATTAAAACTTTATATTAACAATCAAAAATTGCTAATATATGACATAAAATTACAGGCTTAACTCAAAAAAGCCCAAAATAATATTAAACATCTACAAAGATATAGAGTTTGCGAACAAACTCTTTAAATGCACAAAACCTTTGTAATCAATCATCAAATGCATAACATAGATTTCCCACAAAAGGCTTTGAACAAAAAAAACAGCTCATTCGCATTCAGCTATACTAAAGCCGGCTCAATATTCTTAGACTTAACAACCTCAATTATTTCTGTAGTGGAAACCGCTGGTGTTCTTTCAAGATAAACAACATCACAAATATTTTTATAACAATCAAAACGTCCTTTCCAGTCATCTCCCATAACCAAAATATCTGCTTTATTTTCTTGTATATACTGTTCTTTAAGCTCAAGAGAATCTTCATAGAAAACATGATCAACAAATCTCATACAACTTACAATATGCAAACGCTCTTCCTGACTATAAATAGGATAACGTTTCTTCTTATTATAATTTAGCTTATCAGTTGAAACTCCTACTATAAGCCTATCTCCGTACTCTTTTGCTCGCTCTAATATTCTTGCATGTCCATAATGAAATATATCAAATGTCCCAAATGTAATTACGTTTACCATTAATAATCCACCTATTGATTTATTAAATGTTATAGTTTTAAAACACAGTCAACCATGATTCAATTACACAGTCTGATCTTTGTATGTGCAAAAACCGGGGTCATATATGGTTTGCCCCGCGATGCAAGGAAAAGTTTTCCGTAATAGCTAATTAGAGTAATGCTTCCATATATCCGGCCTTTGGGTGAGGGAATATTGACCTCTGGCCCTGATGGAATACGTTCACTCCCACCTCATCAGGTCTTCAGTCTCATGGACCCGAGACCCCAACAGGTAGGGAAAAATCATGAAGCCCTGCACCCGGCAAGGACTTCAGAAAGGTATTGGGTACTCATAGCTGCCTTTTTTTGTTTGCGTTTTAAACCCGCTTTAGAAAAGCCAGGGTCAGGTCTTTCATCTTGCATCCCCGCCCATTTGGTCTACTTTTCCTCTGCTGAAAAACCGGGGTCAGGTCTTGATTCTTGACGGCTAACCCCTTCATTTATTCCCTAATCACCGCCCAATGGCAGAATAAACAAACCCTTTCCGCGTCATCATTGCAGGATCAAAAAGGTTTCTGCCATCAAACAATACAGGCTCATTCAGCAACTCGGCCATCAAAACCGGGGTCAGGTCTTTCACAAAACCGGGGTCAGGTCTTTCATCTTGCATCCCCGCCCATTTGGTCTACTTTTCCAACTTCACCAATAAGAATGAATGAAGCCGAAAATGAGCAGACCTCTAAGAATCGAGTACGCTGGCGCACTCTATCATGTGACATCCCGTGGTAATGAGCGCAAAGCCATTTACCGGAAGGATGCCGACTTTCAGTTGTTTCTGGATACGTTGGCAGAAGTGTGTCAGCAGTTTAACTGGGTTATTCATTCGTTTTGCTTAATGACGAATCATTATCATCTGGTGGTTGAAACGCCCGATGCCAATCTTTCACAGGGCATGAGGCAGCTTAATGGTGTTTATACGGTTCGCTTTAATCGGCAGTATGGGCGTGTGGGCCATCTTTTTCAGGGGCGTTATAAAGCCATTCTCGTTGATAAAAGTGCTTACCTTATGGAGCTGAGCCGCTACGTGGTTTTAAACCCGGTGCGAGCTCGTATGGTTGCAACGCCCGATCTTTGGCACTGGAGCAGCTATTGCCATACCACAGGGCGATTTGATTCCCCTGAATGGTTAGCCACTGATGCTACGCTGAGACATTTCGGTTCCGATAGTGATGAGGCCATTTTCAGGTTTGTCCGTTTTGTTGCTGAAGGGGTTAACGTGAATATCTGGGAGCACCTGAAGCAACAGATTTATCTGGGTGATGAGGGTTTTATTAATGAGCAACTCTCCCATCGTGTCAAAACGCCGATGATGTTATCTGAAGTGCCTCATAAGCAAAAGCGCAAAGCACCGTTACCATTAGCGTATTTTTTCAATAATGCCGATAGTCGCAATGAAGGCATGATTAACGCCTATCAATCCGGTGGTTATACGCTGGCTGAGATAGCGGGTTATGTTGGGCTGCACTACTCAACCGTTAGCCGGATTGTCCGGGAACGTTAGCTTCTGCATTTTGCCAGTTTTTCTTGTAACTCCGGCACTTTGCGGGTAATGACATCCCAAAGAATGTCAGGGTCCACTTTAAAGTAGGCATGGGTCACAAAATTGCGAAACTCTCGTATTTTCTGCCATTCAACGTCTGGGTGTGCAGCTCTTATGCTCTCCGGAATATACTTGGCTGCTTCTCCAAGAATTTCCAGATTGCGTAGCGTTGCGTCATAAATCAGCGAGTTATTGAGAAAGCTGTCCTGTTCCAGCCCGTCAGTGTATTCGAGGATTTTTGCTGCGCTATTTTCCATATCTTCAAGGTAAAGCAACCAATTACGCGACACGTATGAGGTCCTCCTTGATATACGGTTTAATCCTTTCATCCAGGCTGGCCTCAGTGACCAGATCTACCTTGGTCTGAAACACATCTTCAAGAAATAGTTTCAGGTCGATGTATCGGTCATAGGTCGGTTTATCTGCGAAACTGACCAATATATCGAGATCACTGCTGGCTGAGGCCTCGTCTCTGGCAACAGAACCAAACACGCCCAAAGAGAGAACGTAATACTCTTGCTTTAACTCAGAGAGAAGCCCTTCCAATTTGCGAATAACATCGCTACGTTGCATATGGCTTTGCCTAATCTTGTGTTTCAGTCAGGCTAGCATACTTCGTAATCATCGCCCAATAGCAGAATAAACAAACCCTTTACGCTTCATCATTGCGGGATCAAAAAGGTTTCTGCCATCAAACAGTACTGGTTCATTGAGTAATTCAGCCATCAATTCAAAATCAGGAGCCCAGAACTGCTTCCACTCTGTACAGATCACCAGCGCGTCTGCACCTTTCAGTGCTGCCTGTCGGGTTCCGCACAGCTGCATATCTTCACGAACGCCATAAATGCGCTGAGCTTCTTCCATAGCTTCCGGGTCGTAAGCCTGAACCTTCGCTCCACGTTCCCAAAGGGCTTCCATTAATACACGACTTGGGGCATCGCGCATATCATCGGTGTTAGGTTTGAAGGATAGTCCCCAAACAGCAAAGGTTTTACCGGCCAGGTCGCCCTTATAATGCCCGCTAACTTTATTAAACAGTACTTCTTTCTATTTAGCATTGCGATTTTCTACAGCACGCAGCATCAGCGGTTCAAAATCAATTTCTTCCGCAGTTCTCTTAAGCGCCTGAACATCTTTAGGGAAGCAGGAACCGCCGTAACCACAGCCTGGGTAGATAAAGTGGTAACCAATACGTGGGTCAGACCCAATGCCCTGACGAACCATTTCAATATCGGCTCCGAGCTTTTCTGCCAGCCCAGCCATTTCATTCATAAAGCTGATTTTAGTGGCCAGCATGCAGTTAGCTGCATACTTGGTCAGCTCGGCACTTTTAACATCCATAAAGATCATACGATCATGATTACGGTTAAACGGGGCATAGAGTTCATGCATAAACTCCTTAACATCATCGCTGTCTGTACCCACAACAATACGGTCAGGCTTCATGCAGTCATTAACTGCGGCACCTTCTTTCAGGAACTCAGGGTTAGAGCAGATATGAAAGGCGTGATTTACACCACGGGCAGCCAGCACTTCTGCTACTTTGGCTTTGACCTTATCGCCGGTTCCCACAGGCACAGTGGATTTATCAACAATGATTTTTTCATTGTTCATATAGGTAGCAATGGTGTCTGCTACCGCTAATACATACTGCAAATCAGCAGAACCATCTTCATCTGGCGGTGTGCCTACGGCAATAAACTGGATTTTTCCATGCTCTACACCATGCTTTGCGTCGGTGGTTGTAAAGTGCAGACGGCCTGCTTCAAAGTTTTCCCTAACCAGAGGTTCCAGTCCAGGTTCATAGATGGGGATAATACCTTTTTTCAGGTTATCAACCTTATTCTGATCTACATCCACACAAACAACATCGTGGCCCACTTCAGCCAGGACTGCGGCCTGAACCAAGCCAACATAGCCAATACCAAATACTGTAACTTTCATTTTTACTCCTAAGAATCGGAATGCCAGATAGCGGGAACACACATAGATGGCGAGAAAAAGCTTTAGACTCTAAGCAAATCAACCCTGCTGTGCCTATTAATTGTTACATTCCTTATTTACGAAATAAAATCAAACAATGCCGATCTTAAAAAAGTGTGCATCATTTTTGATATTTGATAAAACCATTAACATGCATAATGCCAAAGTATTTTGCACTTTTCCAGAAAGGAAGTTTACTGCAACCATCACGGATAAAGAGTACGCCATTGATATTTAGCAGGCCATTACTGGCATTACTTGAAGAACAGAGTTTTCCATAACCCGGCTAACGTGCCAGAAGGCATCTTGAATGGCATACGGCTCGTGGTGATTTTTTTACCACACATGCTCAGGAAGGCCAATAACTGAACCCATGATCCTGTGCTCTTTGAAATAATGGAGGCATATACCCATTTATTAATTTTGCTAGTATCGTAGAGGGCAGTAAGGCAGCCAATAATAGTTTGCCACTTTAACATGTCTTGGAGTAATTAACCAGCATTCAAAAGGGGATGACTTCACCTCGAGTCCTCACCGGTTTCTGACGGGCTTTGCCCCTTGGTAAGCACAGTAAACAATGGTTGCCAGCATATCAACCAGTGGGATACCTAAAATATACAGGGCCGTTACCGGGCTGAATTGGGCCTCAATATGGTTATCGCCCTGTGAAAATCGGATCACCAGCCAGGCGAAGGTAAAGCCCAAAAACATACTACCGGCGTCACCTAAAAAGACTTTCCTTAATCCTCTAACCAGTTGCAGGTTATAAACGAGGAATGCAAGCAGTGCTGCTGCAAGGGTAATAGAAGGCAGAATAAACAGGTGGTTATTGCCATGTAATAACACAAGCAGCGATAGCACCGTCATCACACTCAAACCTGCTGCCATACCATCAATCCCATCAGCCATATTGACGGCATTGATATACCCGGCAACGGCTAAAGCCGTAAACGGAACTGCAATCACCATAGGTAATAGTGATATCACCGAGCCCAAACAGGTTACCCAGATTACCGACATAAACGCCAGCACCAAAAATCATAATAACTGCAGCAATCGCTTCGATTAAAAGGCGGGTTTTAGCACTGATATCGAATCGGTCATCTAATGCGCCGGTAATCACCAAAGCACCCGCTGCTGCAAGGTAGCTGAATAGCTCAATACTCGGTCTGCCCAGAAGCAGTGCTGTGATAAAAATGGCACTGTATACGCAAATACCCCCAACCAACGGTATTGCGCCAGTATGTTTTTTTCTGTGATCTGGCTTATCAATCAGATTTAGCTTGTATGCAATTCTTTTCCAGAATTTCATCATTATCACAGAAAACAAAAATACAAATAGAAATCTTAATATGAGATTTTCTTCTAGTAGTGCTTGCATACAACGTCTCTATTCACTCCATGAGTGACTATGGTTTGGTTGGTCTTCTTTAGGGTTATTAATGCTAAAGCAGGTGGAATTTGAGATGATTTACAATTACGTTCATGATTTGGCTAAACCCATACAAATACTGTCTGAGTAAACAGTGTTTGTATGAGCTAAGTCGTCTATATTTACAGTGAAATATATTTTCTAAAATGGGCTATAGATCAAGTGGCGCAAGGTGAAATAAAAGTTCGGCTAACATTGCAACAAGGTTTTGTTTAAGATTTGACCAGCAATGAATTCAGTTCGGTTATTTCTTCATTCGAGCTGGCAAGTGGTAACGGTTTTATGCGGTCTGTGGAGGCGTGTTAGTTCGGCTAAATATTGCAACGATACACTTAACTAAAAATTCACGCTGCCCAACACTCAGGCCTCTGGTAAAAAAGTGACATATTTTACGGCCACGGGCTCCTGCTATATCAAGACTGTAATCATTAATCACATAATTGACTTTCTTTTCTTCCAATACATGCCTGACCAAAGCAATTTTATCTTTTGGCGTATAGACATAAATAGGTTCAGAAGAACCAAAATCCTTTTTTTCCCAGACTTGATCTTCGGGTGCTTTTTTTATGGTTTCACACTCAATATGATACTGAACACTGGCAAAATGCCCTGACTCACCGGGCATAGCCTTGGGCTTCATATCTGCGTAATTATGTTGTTCAGTATCAGTCGGCTTGAGTAACTCATAATATGGCAGCTCAGTTTCAACTTCTATTTCGACTATTTTTCCAAGATCCGTCGGAGCATGCTCTTTATTTTGCGATGTTTGAGTGTTTTGTGTGGTGGTATCAGGCATATGTCTTCTCACCCTTCCGCTTTTTTTGCGAGGGTTGTTTGTCATTTTGGGTTAGCAGAGGTCACCATCACCCTTTGCGAGGGAGAGTTGGCAGTTAGCATTTGGCAGCGGGCAGATTGTTGGTTAGTCACTATAGGGTTTTGTCAAATAAACACGTCAGAAAGCTGCGCGGTTGTGCCTTTAAGCGAATAAACTCGCAACTTTCTCTGTCAGAATCTGCCCGCTGCCAACTCACCCGCAGGGTGTACGGTTAGTTATAGGCGTAGTGGTAGTAGCCGTAGTTGCCATAGCGAGAAGCGGTTTGCATCATGCCATTCAGTACACAGCCTTTTACGTTGACACCGGCCTGTTCCAGTCGGCGGGCGGCATAAGCCACTTCATTGGCCGGGTTTTGTTCGGCACGCACCACCATAAAGGCGGCACCACAGAGTTTGCCCACCACTGCCGGGTCGGTGACGGCCAGTACTGGCGGCGTATCAATCAGCACAATGTCATACTGTTCTGAGACTCTTTCAAGCAGTGTGCTGAATGCCGGGCTCATTAACAGCTCAGAAGGGTTGGGGGGGAAGTGGCCGCAGGGCAACAGGTCAAAATTATTGCCTGCTTTAATAATGGCTTTAAAATCCGCTTTCCCGACCAGCATTTCAGCCAGGCCCGCTTCACGCTTGCGACCAAAAACTTGATGAACATGCCCCTTACGCAGGTCAGCATCAATCAGCAGTACCCGCTTGCCACTTTCTGCCAACAGTGCTGCCAGGTTAGCAGACACAAAACTCTTACCGACCCCCGGCGCTGGCCCAGTCACCATAATTCGGTTATTAGGCGCTTCCATTAAGGCAAAGGCCAGGTTAGTGCGCAGGCTACGCAGGCTTTCTATGGCCAAATCGCTGGGTGCAGACTGGGTTAGCAAATAGCTGCTACCCTGTTTGCGGGCATTGCGTTCCAGTAGTTGCAGTTGGTCACTTTCCGGTATGGTGGCATACACCGAGAGACCGGTTTTGGCTTCGACTTCTTCCGGGGTTTTAACACCGGCATTGAGCATCTCCCTCAGGAAGACCAGGCCCGCACCCAGCATGCCTCCCAGTAAGGTTGCCAGTACGGCAATCAGGGCCTTTTTCGGTTTAATGGGTTTGATCGCAGACAGTGCGTGGTCCAGTATGCGGACATTGCCTACCGCAGAGGCTTTCACTATTTTCAGCTCCTGGGCCTTATTCAGCAGCTCGGTATACACGGTGGTGCTGACTTCGACATCTCTGGCTAAACGCATCACTTCCTGCTGGGTTTGTGGCAGGTTTTCGGTTTGTGCGACAAATTCCTTTTTTCGGTCAACAATCAGCTGCCGTTGCAGTTTAAGCTCTTCCATCACCGGGTGACTGGGGGTGTAACGTTGGCCCATCTGCTCTATTTGCATATCTATCTGTGCCAGCTGGGTGTCAATATTGACGGCCTGTTCCAGCACTGCCTGGGTTTCCAGGGTCAGGTCAACGGTTTTGTTGTCCTGCTGATAGCGGTTCAGCTTACTTTCTGCCAGTTCTACTTCTTTCTTGGTTTCTGGCAGCTGCTTTTCAAGAAACTCAAGGCTATTTTGTGCTTCTGCAGATACCCGCTCAACGTTCTGGCGTACATACCGCTGGATAATGGCTTCCAGTACCCGGCTGTTCTCCCGTTTGTTCGGGCCGGTTAACGACAGGGCTAACACACCGGTTTTTTTACCTTTTTCAGAGACACTCAATCGTTTGACCAGGTTTTCAATGGCGGTGACCATCGGCTGGCGGGTGATAGTAAAGCGAGTGCCGGGGCGGGCTTTCAGGTCAGAGACAAACAGGCGGACACGCCCATCGTCAGACAGTGCTGATTCGCCCACCTTGCCGGTTAACACCGGTGTGTCGTCTGATTCCAGCTGGTATTGACCCTGCTCACCCGCCACCAGGGTATAGGCTTCACCTTGCATGCTGACAGGGATCAGAAAACGTTCCACTTTAATGGTTTCGCCACCCCAGGCATAACCACTGAACCAGAGCAGTGGGCTGTTTATCAATTCGCCACTGGCCAGGTCTGGCGAAAAGCGGCGGGCGATGGCGCGGCCAAGCACCGGAAAATAATCCGGCTGGGCAACAATATTGAGCTTTTGTGATTCAACCACGGTACCCAGCACAAACCGGCTGCGAATGACCTCGATTTCTGCTTCAGAGGGCGTTTCGCCACTGAGCATATCGGTCATTTCTACCAGACCGCCCAAGGGGGACTTCTGGCTTTCTACCTGCACCAGTGCGTCGGACTTATAGATGGGCGTTGCCACCCAGAGATAAAACAAGGCACAGATGGCAAACAGTACCGTAGAGCCTGCAATCCACCATTTGCCATTAAGGATTATGCCCAGTATTTCCGACAGACTGATTACGTCGTCATCGGGCATTGATGACCGTTGCTGTGTTGTTTCGTTTGTCATAGATATCAGTTTGAAGTAACAAAAGGCTTTTTTGTTCACCACAGAGAGTTTCGTTCACCACAGAGGCACAGAGAACACAGAGTTTTTTTTAATAACTCAATCTCAATTTATGGTGTTCTCATAAAAAACTCTGTGTGACCACCATGGATGGTGGAAATGTCGATGTTGAATGGAATATTCATCGACCCTCTGTGGTGAAAAAACATAGCCGTGGTGGAAAGGTTGATAGGTTTAACCGAGTAGTTTTTCTACCCATTCCCTGGTGGTTGTTTCAATCAGTTCCAGTGCCAGTTGGTAAGCTGCTTCGCCTTTTTGGTATGGGTCAGGTATTTCAATATTGTTATGCCAGCGGCCTAACAGGTGGACTTTACCACGGGATTCTGGTGCTATTTGTTCAACGGCACGGATATGCCCTTCTTCCATTACCAACACCAGGTCATAGTTATGGACCATATCCCTGTTTAACTGGCGGGCAATGTGTGGAGTCAGGTCTATTCCGCTATCTGCCGCCAATGCTGTTGCCTTGGGAGCAGCTGGTTTGCCGACCAAGGCACCAAGACCAGCAGAAGCTACCGTGATTTTACCGCCTTTTTCTTCTATTTGTTTGCGCAGCAGGTATTCTGCCGTAGGGCTACGGCAAATATTGCCTACACACACCACCAAGATACTTGAGAACATAATTTTTTTAACTACAAAACCACAAAACAGTGTTTTTAAAAGTCAGATTTTTTGTCTTGTTTTTACCACAGAGACACAGAGGGCACAGAGTTTCTTTTTTATGAGAAGAAAATTGATACTCTATAAACAAAAATTCTCTGTGTGACCACCATGGATGGTGGAAATGTCGATGTTGAATGGAATATTCATCGACCCTCTGTGCCTCTGTGGTGAACAAAATACTTACGACTATCTCTAAAGCGTTTTTGGCCTTGTGTTTTATAAGCCGTTATTTAGAGAAGTCGTTAATTGCATTGGTTGTCGGTAACAGCTGGTTAATTACACGGTTCCAGCGGGATACACCGGCGGTATCAACATAAACCACATCCCTTGCATTGAGTGGGAAACGATCAGCCAGCAACAAACCTGTGGCATTCTCCATATCCAGACGGAAAATGGTTGGCTTGCCATTCTCAGTTTTGTTGCGAAGGATGTAAACCCCTTTAGCATTAGAGTACATCTGGCTAATACCGCTGGCAGTTACCAGTGCATCATTCAGGCTCATACCGCGCTGGTCATAAGGCATGGCAATCGGTTTGTTGACTTCACCCATAATGACAATCTGGCGATAGCGGTTGCTGTCGATGTTCAGTACATCACCATCCCGCATCAGGTAGTTTTGGCTCATATCACCATCCAGCAGTTTACCCATATCGATAATTTTACGCTGACCATCGGCAATAAAGATGGCCTCAGCTTTATCAGCAGAGTCTTTCAGTCCTTCTGCAAGGGCAATGGCATCAAGAATACGCAGGGGTTTGCTGGTAATAGGGAGAGGTCTTGGGAATTTTACCTCCCCAATGATCTGGGCTTTCTGGCTGTTAAATTCCTGAACCCGTACGCTGACCTGGGGATCACGTACAAATTTGGACAGTTTTTTGGTCAGCTCTGTACGGACCTGGCTAACGGTTTTACCTGCTGCAACGACATCACCGGCAAAGGGATAGAAAAAGCGTCCGTTAGACTGAACCTCGACCCCTTCCGGTGTGACTTGCTGACGCTCCCTGATCAGGTCATTGGAATCCCTGACGGTGCTTTTTTTCGCATCGAACGGTGTTGAAGTCATTTTCTGGTTGGTGGTCAGGTCAGGGTTATTCCATACACGAACACTGAGCACATCGTGAGCCCCGATCAGGTATTGGTAATACTCATCTTTTTCTTTTTCGGGCTTACCTGCTAAGTCCTTACGGCTGACAGGCTCTGGGTTAACTACGTTTTCGTTGATATCGACCAGGTTAAAGTCAATGTTTTTTTCATTACCCGGGTCCAGATAGGCGCCGGGAGCGATGACGCAGCCGGTTAATGCAAAAGAGCTACATAACAAAGCGACTGACAGGGCAGCGGTTTTGACTTTTTTCATTGAGTACATTGGAAAGCAATCCGAAAGATCGATGGCAATATGTAAAGTTTATAAATGGAGGGGGCTGTTGATGTGTTGTGTAATGAGAATGCTGTTTATCCTGACAGGAGTTGTAAGACCACCCAGTGGTAGATATACAACAGGTAACCCCTGAAGGCGTTGAAGTTCACTTTATAACCGTCTTTAGTAAAAACAACAAAACTCATGTTCTTTTAACATGATAACTCATATACATTCAGCCACGCTACCGCCCACCGGTTAAAGTACATACCGGAAAACCAGAATACAGCGAATACTGCTGTTGACGGCTGATTACACTAAAATGAAAATTATCCATAGTGTTCGGCGCAGCCACAGGATAATGACTTCCTACGCTCTAACTTTGAAAACTCGAAACTGTCTATCGTGCAGTGACACTTAAGAATTTTGTTTACGGCATGAATTGACCTCAAAGTAGTCTGTCAATGTTTGATAATGTGGGTATGGGTATGGGTATGGGTATGGGTATGGGTATGGGTATGGGTATGGGTATGGAATGCTGCTGTTCAGAGTCTTGCTTTCAAACCAGCCAGCTATTCACGTTATCAGAACAACAGTCTTACTCAATTTGAAAGCATTTTAGTTTTTTGCGCAAAAAAATCAACAAATAGTTTCTAACGGCCGTAATAAACTTATGGATCTTTTATTTATCCAGCATGGCTGTTGGGGTAAACCGTTTTTTTTAGTTTTGGTGCATTTACTTTTCTATAAGCTTTTTTTACCGGATATGCTGAAATCTCTTGTCTCTCAAGGGTTGTGCCTAAACATTTTTTTATTGCTGTTTTGGCAGGCCAAACCTATGGTTTGCACGACTATGGATTGTCAAAACATTCGTTTGAAACAGTAGACTGATACTTTATGTAGGGCACGTTTAGCAATGGCTTGGTCAGTTCGGGTTATTTAGGTATAGGTTTTTTGTGAAAAAAGCGTAAATTGTAAATTTGAGTTCGGGTTTTTCATCGGTACTGCTGTTATGCCACAACCAGTTCCCAAGGCTTGTAGAGGTAGTCTGGTTCGGTTTTCTTTAGGGACAATACAAAAGATGTTCAGAGTCTTGCTTTCAAACCAGCCAGCTATTCACGTTATCAGAACAACAGTCTTACTCAATTTGAAAGCATTTTAGTTTTTTGCGCAAAAAAATCAACAAATAGTTTCTAACGGCCGTAATAAACTTATGGATCTTTTATTTATCCAGCATGGCTGTTGGGGTAAACCGTTTTTTTTAGTTTTGGTGCATTTACTTTTCTATAAGCTTTTTTTACCGGATATGCTGAAATCTCTTGTCTCTCAAGGGTTGTGCCTAAACATTTTTTTATTGCTGTTTTGGCAGGCCAAACCTATGGTTTGCACGACTATGGCTTGTCAAAACATTCGTTTGAAACAGTAGACTGATACTTTATGTAGGGCACGTTTAGCAATGGCTTGGTCAGTTCGGGTTATTTAGGTATAGGTTTTTTGTGAAAAAAACGTAAATTGTAAATTTGAGTTCGGGTTTTTCATCGGTACTGCTGTTATGCCACAACCAGTTCCCAAGGCTTGTAGAGGTAGTCTGGTTCGGGTTTCTTTAGGGACAATAC
Organism: Endozoicomonadaceae bacterium; assembly: GCA_965224475.1. Taxonomy (GTDB): domain Bacteria; phylum Pseudomonadota; class Gammaproteobacteria; order Pseudomonadales; family Endozoicomonadaceae; genus Endonucleibacter. The sequence goes on from CBDCZK010000022.1 coordinate 186,349, forward strand.
AGTACTGTTTTTGGCATTGAACGGTGAGGCTGTCATTTTCTGGTTGGTGGTCAGGTCCGGGTTGTTCCAGACGCGGACACTTAATACATCGTGAGGACCAATCAAATACTGGTAAAACTCGTGTTTTTCCTGTTCCGGCTTACCCGCCAGGTCCACCCGGCTGACTGGCTCAGGGTTAACGACATTTTCGTTGATATCAACCAGGTTAAAATCAATACTCTTTTCGCTGGATGGGTCCAGATACGCACCAGGAGCAAGGGCACAGCCAGTCAATACTAAAGAGCCCGTGAGAACCGCAGCAGAGAGTGCCGCTTTCGAAAAACGTTTAATTGTCGTCATTGAGAAAAAAACCAGTGGACAGAATCAACAGAAAGAAGCACCAGCAACAGTTTTGATTTAGGCACGCTACCGCCCGCCAACTGAAGCGCACGCTGGAAAACTGATTAGATAAGTTGTGATACCTGTCGAACGCACACAGCAATCCCACGCTCGAATTGAGCAAAAAAGAAACAACGGCTTATGCAAATGACAGTGTCAAAGGGAGGGCTTAGGCAATATGCGGCCAATACAACCGCAGTGGGCCATATTAAAACCAGCAAACAAGGCAGGGTTTGTCATAAGATAAAACAAGACAAGAATTTACTGCGTACCATCAGGGTGTACGCCCCCCCACGATCATATGACCATACAACTCAACAGTAAATGTTCCCCCCAGGCGTCGCTGAACCTTGATACGTTCCACACCAAAGTAAACGACCAGCGAATTCTATTCATTACAACTTCTTAGTCAATTGCAGAAAATACATACAGTTTTTACACTTGGTATACTGATTTTTTACAACAATTTGAGGCCCACTCTCCACCTGGCAAGGCTTGCTTAACAAAAATTTACTTGGGCGATGATTCATTAAATGGTATCAGGCAAGGTAATTAATTGAAGATTTAGTGATCTATATCAAATTCTGCTTAGCTGGGATTTTTTTCACCACAGAGACACAGAGAGCTGAGAGGTTTCTTTTTTTGAGTAGAAGAGAGGACTTTGTGTGCTCTGGGTTTCAACGGTTAGTTCATTTATCTTTTATTGTGTTTTTTTACCACAGAGACTCAGAGGGGTCGATGAATATTCCATTCAACATCGACATTTCCACCATCAATGGCGGTCACACAGAGGTTGTCTTTTCAGGAGAGCAAAAAAAACTCTGTGATCTCTGTGCCTCTGTGGTGAATATCTGTGCCTCTGTGGTGAATAAAAAGCATTTGTAAGTGCTAGAAGCGATGATTGATAGCGAACTGGACCTTATCTTTACCCAATTGAAAACTGAGCATTGGCTGGACAGGCCCCTGGTAGAGATCAGCAGCCAGGGCACCGGTAAAACTGCCTGCCAGATCTGCCAATAAATCACCACCATCGAATTTGCTATCCGTCATCTCTTTGGCAAGCCCTGGAATCAACCCTATCGCTGTAGCAAGCATGATTCTTTTCCAGCGGTCTTCAGAGGCTATATTCAGTTGGCGCAATAAATATTCACCACCCGCACCCAGCGGTATAGAAAGCGCAAAATGCTGTTTTTTATCACTGGCCAATCCAGATGCCAGCACCGCTCCGGTTGCCACACCCAAGCCCGTTAACCAGGCTGTGCCATAGGGGTATTGTTCTGGTGGTAAATCATAGCCATCAAAATAGTCAGGCATGAGCTCTGCTTTTGCAGGCAGTGTATAGGCAAGTAGCAAAATGGCCATCGACAGTGTCGATACCACTGCTCTCCAGATCGTTTTCCCGGGCTTCATGGCAGTCATCCTTGCGGTGTTTGACTGCCTTTAGATATCGACCAACTGTTCTACATTTTAAGCACCCTGCTACTTTTTTTTATTCACCACAGAGGCACAGAGGACACAGAGTTTTTTCTGTTTTCTAGTAAAAGAATTCACTGCGCCCTCCGCAGTGAACAAAAAAAAGAGATCTCTGTGTGCTCTGTGCCTCTGTGCCTCTGTGGTGAATAAAAATCGGTGAAAAGGCTATTTTTTCATACAATCTCTGAATTTCGACTACATTGAGTTATTCATTCATTTCCAGCTTGTTACAAATATGAATAATGAATTAACAGGGAAAATTATTGGACTTTCTATAGATGTTCACAGAGAACTTGGCCCCGGATTGCTAGAAAGTGCTTACGAAGAAGCCCTAACTTTCGAACTTAAGGCTTCAGGGCTGGCATTTGAGCGCCAGAAAGCTTTGCCTGTTGCCTACAAAGGGCAGCCACTTAATTGCAAATACCAGCTCGACCTTGTTGTCGAAAACCAGGTTGTGCTAGAGCTTAAATCCGTTGAAACACTTCAATCCATCCATTCTGCACAATTGCTTACCTACCTCAAATTATCAAAAATCCCGCTAGGTTTGTTAATAAACTTCAATGAAGCCGTCTTAAAACAAGGGATCAAGCGCCTGATTATTTAATACCTGTTTTCACCACAGATACACGGTGGTTTCTTTTTGGCTCACCACAGAGGCACAGAGGACACAGAGATCTCTTTTTTTTGAGTAGATAAAGAGGACTTTGTGATCTTTGAGTTTAAACGGTTAGCTCATTTATCTTTTATTGCTTTTTTACCACTGTATCCTAAAGGGCATAATAAAGACGCAGAGGGGTCGATGAATATTCCCTTCAATATCGACATGTCCGCCATCCGCGGTGGCCACACGGAAAACCCTTTTTCAGTAGAACAAAAAAACTCTGTGTCCTCCGTGCCTCTGTGGTGAATAAAAAAACTCTGCGCCCTCCGCGCCTCTGTGGTGAACAAAAACAGTGAGCTGTGGTGAAAAAAGCAATTAAAGCCCTTATAATCCGCGGCTTTTATATGAGCAGTCACCTATGACTATCGAAAGTGCATTGCAAGCCCGTAGTGAATCCAAATGTGAACTTTGCAGCGCTGAGGCAGGTTTGGATATTTATGAAGTACCACCGGGTGCCGGCACAAGTGCCGACGAATGCTTATTGATTTGTACCACCTGTCGCGACCAGATTGATCACCCTGAAAAGACTGATGCAAACCACTGGCGCTGCCTGAATGACAGTATGTGGAGCCAGGTGCCGGCAGTACAGGTGATGGCGTGGCGGATGCTGAACCGGTTACGCGCTGAAGGCTGGCCGCAGGATTTGCTGGATATGCTTTATCTCGATGAAGATGTGCTGGCCTGGGCAAAAACGGGTGAAAGCAGCGAAAATGAAGAAGATACCGTAAAACACATCGATGCCAATGGTGCCGTACTAGCTGCCGGCGATACCGTTATTCTGACCAAGGACCTGAATGTTAAAGGCGCCGGCTTTACCGCCAAGCGTGGCACTGCCGTTCGCAATATTTCACTGGTACCGAGCAATGCTGAACATATTGAAGGACGGGTTAATGGCCAGCAGATTGTTATCCTAACCAAGTTCGTAAAGAAATCCTGATTACGCTTTTTTGTTCACCACAGAGATTTCTTTTTTATTCACCACAGAGGCACAGAGAACACAGAGTTTTTTTGTTCTACTGAAAAAGGATTTTCCGTGTGGCCACCGCGGATGGCGGACATGTCGATATTGAAGGGAATATTCATCGACCCCTCTGCGTCTTTATTATGCCCTTTAGGATACAGCGGTAAAAAAGCAATAAAAGACAAATGAACTAACCGTTTAAACTCAAAGATCACAAAGTCTTCTTTATCTACTCAAAAAAAGAAACTCTGTGTTCTCTGTGCCTCTGTGGTGAATAAAAAAAACCTCTGAGTTCTCCGTGCCTCTGTGGTGAATAAAAAAAATCAGACTTTTTGGCGGCCGGCCAGTGCGTGGGCCAGGGTGCCGCCGTCTACAAATTCAAGCTCACCACCCAAGGGTACACCATGGGCAATACGGCTCGCTTCAACCCCTAATGTTTTTAATTCTTCAGCAATATAGTGTGCTGTAGCCTCACCCTCAACGGTGGGATTGGTAGCCAGAATAACTTCTGTCACTTGATTTTTCTGGACTTGTTCCAGCAAGGCATCAACTCCAATCTCTGCCGGGCCAATACCATCAATAGGCGACAATCTACCCATTAAGACAAAATAGCGGCCAGCAAAGCCACCGGCTTGCTCAAAGGCCAGCACATCAGCAGGCCCTTCGACTACGCAAAGCACAGTATCGTCACGCCCCGGGTTTTGACAAATACGGCAGATATCGTCTTCACACAGCGTACGACATTGCTGGCACCGGCCAACACCTTCAGCAGCGTCGGTTAATGCACGGGCAAGACGCAATGCGCCTTCTCTGTCCCGCTCCAGCAGGTGCAGAGCCATTCGCTGTGCAGAACGTGGCCCAACGCCAGGCAGACAGCGCAAGGCATTCATCAATTCCTTGATTAACGTACTAAACATGAGCAAAAGCCCTTTCCCTTAAACAGCTGTGAGCGGAATATGCCGCTCACCCTGAACCATGAATAAAATGAACAGCATGTATCATCGTTTCATGGTAATACGAACTTAGAATGGCATTTTAAAACCATCAGGCAGCCCCATACCAGCGCCCATTTTAGCCATTTTTTCCTTGTTATTGTGCTCTACCTTACGGACAGCATCATTTACCGCAGCCGCCAGCAGATCTTCCAGCATTTCCTTATCTTCGCCCATTAAATCAGGGTCAATGCAAACCCGTCGCACATCGTGACGACCCGTCATTGTTACCTTAACCATACCGGCACCGGATTCACCGATAACTTCTGCATTAGCCAGCTCCTCCTGGACTTTCTGCATGTCTTCCTGGATTTTCTGGGCCTGTTTCATCAAATTGCCCATTCCACCTTTAAACATAACAACCTCTACATTTTCCTTAACTGACGACACAAGAGGCCGCCTGACACCAATAAAAAAATCAGCTTATTATATCGCCAATGGGCTCAATGGTCTGGTCCAGCACACTGGCAGAAAAATCGTTTATTAACCGCTGTACATTAGGGTCACTGTATATACTTGCTTTAGCCTGCTCAAGGCGCTCACTGATCTTGCGTTGACGCCAGTGAGCCGGTGTTTCTGACTCAAGCTCACCAATCTCTACCTGCAGGCGTATGGGTTCTGCAAAATAATCAGACAACACCTTTTCAATACGCTCGCGATGGGTATCGTTATACAACGTACTGCGCTGGCTATCGAGTCTTAGTCGTATATTATTACCATCATGACCCGTATATTCACAGTGGGAACCAATCGTGCCTGTCACACCACCTAAAGCCAGACTACGAAAAACCCCTATCCAGCAAGATGCATTGAGCTCATTCAAGGTAACTTTTTGCTCCTGCAGGACAGCACTGTCATCAGCTAACGTTACAACAGGCTGAGAAACCTCAACTTCTGGCTGTGCAGGTGCTGCTACCGGCTCATCAACCGGGGGCATATCATAAGGTGCAGTATCCAGCACTGGAGCCGAGTATTCCGGTTCCGGCATGGCTGAAGCAAACTGTTCGTCATATGCAGACAGCGGTACATTCTCTACCGGTGGGGCAAGCTCTACCGACGGGGCTACCTCTACTGGTGGAGCAGACTCCACTGGCGGAACATTTTCCACCAGCGAAGCATCAGGCACAACTGTTTCAACCAGTGGCTGCGGTGATGGTTCTGCAACAGGTTGCTCAGTTTTTGCAGGCTCAGGTTCTGGCTCACTGGCCAGAGTCTCTTCACCCGCACTTTGAGAAGCACTACTACTTTCTTCTCGACCCGTGTTTAACACACGGCCTGCTGGGACAGATACGGCTTCAGGCCGAAATGCCAGCATTCTTAGCAGGGCCATTTCGAAACCACCCCGGGGCTCGGGCGCCAACGGCAAATCTTTTTTGCCCACCAAGCCCACCTGATAATAGAGCTGAACATCTTCTGCCGACATGGCCTTTGCCAATTCCAGCACCTGCTCCCGATCCCCCTGACTGTTATCAACGGCCTCAGGCACCGCCTGAGCCAGAGCAATTCGGTGCAGAACCGACAGCATATTATCGAGCACGGCCAGATAATCCGGAGAGAACTCCGCTAGACCCGACACCGCAGCAAACACTTCTGACGCATTCGCCGAGGCCAACGCCTGGACCATACGCATGACCTGCCCCTGGTCAATAGAGCCCAGCATGGTGCTGACTTCTGACTCATTAACCCGACCATTACCAAAAGCAATGGCCTGATCGGTCAGACTCAGGGCATCCCGCATACTGCCATCAGCAGCACGGGCCAGCTGCCACAATGCCGGTAGCTGGTAAGCAATATCTTCACCGTTAAGCACATTCTCAAGATGACCCACAATACGTTCCGAGGTCATATTCTTGAGACCAAACTGCAAACAGCGGGACAAAATTGTGACAGGCAGTTTTTGCGGGTCTGTGGTTGCCAACAAAAACTTCACATGGGGAGGTGGTTCTTCCAGGGTTTTTAACAGCGCATTAAAACTGTGGGTGGACAGCATATGCACCTCGTCAATCAGGTAGACCTTGTAACGGCCCCTGGTCGGCGCATATTGTACATTATCGAGCAGCTCCCGGGTGTCTTCAACCTTGGTTCTTGAGGCAGCATCCACCTCAATCAGGTCAACAAAACGGCCTTCATCAATTTCATGACAGGAGGAACATTCGCCACAAGGCGTTGCACTGACACCGGATTCACAGTTCAGGCATTTGGCAAAGATCCGGGCAATGGTGGTTTTACCGACCCCGCGAGTACCGGTAAAAAGATAGGCATGATGAAGGCGATCCCGGTCCAGCGCATTAACCAGCGCCTGAAGCACATGATTCTGCCCTACCAGTTCTGCAAAAGACCGTGGTCGCCACTTGCGGGCAAGAACCTGATAGCCCATAAAAGCTTTAACACCCCTTGTTCAGTCAGCTCTGTCGAAATTTATTACAAATCAACAAATGCAATGCTCGTTTGACAAACAGCATTCTACAGCGTTCAACCAAAATGAGCTTCTATGCTAACGGAGATATCGGGATATTGCACGACTGGCGGGAAAACAGGGACGGAAAGATTTGGAGACGTCCCCTGCCAGCCAACACCCCGGCACATGATTTCACTGCTACCGTTGCTCCCTTCCGGGCCTGGCGGGGTTGACAGCTAATCATTGCGGGGGGACCGACAGGGTCCGCCATAAAAACAGGCGTCGTGCCTGGATGCAGCGCATTCTCCATAAAACAGGGGGGTTGGTCAAGCAGCAAAACACAGTTTCTTAAAAAAAACGTCACTGGACAAATAATCAACAGAATTTGCCTTTCTGGTTTTTATAATGTATTCAATGGCTTAGCTTCGATTTATATAGCCGAAGATACTATGTATATACCCCGAAAGGAGGACTAATGTCCGAAACGTACGGTGTCGTGATCGGCACTTTCTGTGCTTATTTACTGGTTATGCTGGCCATTGGTTTTATGGCCTGGAAACGTACCGCCAATGCTTCTGACTATTTTCTGGGAGGACGCACCCTTGGCCCCTGGCCGGCAGCACTGAGTGCCGGCGCTTCTGATATGAGCGGCTGGCTATTGCTTGGCTTGCCCGGCTTCGCTTTTGCTGCAGGCATGGAAGCCATCTGGCTGGCAGTGGGGTTATTACTGGGCACCTGGTTGAACTGGCTATTGGTTGCCAAACGTCTGCGAGCCTATAGCATTATTGCCAACAACTCGCTAACCCTGCCTGAGTTCTTTAGTAACCGCTTCAAGGATTCTTCTAAGCTTTTGCAGGTCATCTCCGCCTTCTTTATTTTGTTGTTCTTCCTTTTTTACACCAGCTCTGGCCTGGTTGCTGGCGGTAAATTATTTGAAACAGTATTTGGTATTGATTACCAGTGGGCTGTGATTATCGGCACCCTCTGTATCATTTCCTACACCCTGTTTGGCGGTTTTCTGGCAGTGTCCTGGACTGACCTGGTGCAAGGCCTATTGATGGCTGCCGCCCTGATGATTGTTCCCATCGCAGCGATGCAGACAGAAGGCGGCATTGGTCAGGTATTCAATGCGTTAAACGCTACCAACCCTGAACTGCTCAATCCGCTGACTCACCCTGATGGTAAAGCTGTTAGCCTGATCGGTACGCTTTCCCTGCTTGGCTGGGGCCTGGGCTATTTCGGCCAGCCACATATTCTGGCCCGTTTTGCTGCGGTACGTTCCAGCCGTGAAATCGGCGTTGCCAGACGTATTGCCGTCACCTGGAGTGGTATCTCCATGATTGGCGCCCTGCTGGCAGGCGTTGCTGGCATGATCTACGTGACTAATACCTTGGGCACCACACTGGAAGATCCTGAAACCGTCTTTATGGTTCTGGTCAACTCCCTGTTCCACCCAGCCATTGCCGGTGTACTGCTTGCCGCTATTCTGGCAGCCATTATGAGTACAGCCGATTCACAACTACTGGTTTCTTCATCCGCGCTGGCTGAAGACTTCTATAAAGCGCTGTTCCGCAAAGAGGCAAGCCAGAAAGAGGTAATGAACGTGGGTCGTATTGCTGTTGTGGTGATTGCCCTGATCGCCCTATGGCTGGCAATGACACCCGACAGCTCAGTACTGGGACTGGTTTCCTACGCCTGGGCAGGTTTTGGTGCAGCATTCGGCCCTGCTCTTATGCTGAGCCTGTTTTGGAAACGAATGAACAAGCACGGTGCATTGGCAGGCATTATTACCGGCGGAGTTACAGTGGTGGTATGGAAACAGTTAACCGGTGGCTGGTTTGATCTCTATGAAATCATTCCCGGTATGATCGTCGCAACAGCAAGCATTATTATTGTCAGCTTGCTCACTAAAGCACCTGATGCAGCCATTCAGGCAGAGTTTGATCAGACCATGAAAGGCGTCGATTAAGAGCTGGTTTTATTTTTCTTATTTTTTCACCACAGAGACACCGAGGACACAGAGTTTTTTTGTTCTCCTAAAAAAGGATTCTCTGTGTGACCACCATGGATGGTGGGAATGGCGATGTTGAAGGGAATATTCATCGCCCCCTCTGTGTCTCTGTGGTGAAAACGTCAGGAAGCTTGACGATATTGAAAGGTATCTTTAAGCCGGCTGATAAAATCAGCATCCTGGCACATGGTTTTGCCCGGGCTATCTGATAACTTGGCTACCGGCAGGCCGTTCACTTCCACCAGCTTCAATACAATATTAGGCGCCTGCTGCCCCATATCGTTGGTCAGGTAGGTGCCTATACCAAAGCTGACATTGACCCGTCCTTTAAAGTGATCGTAAATACTGATCGCTCGCTCCAGATCCAGCTTGTCGCTAAAAACCAGGTTTTTCCGTTTAGCATCAATACCGAGTTTTTGGTAATGGGCCAGTGCCTGCTCACCCCACTCAACCGGGTCACCGGAATCATGACGAATACCCGAATATGCCAGAGCCAGCCGGATATCAAAATCACGCAAAAAAGCATCCATACTGATGGTATCTGTCAGAGCAATACCCAGCTGGCCTTTGTACTCATCCAGCCAGACATTCAATGCATCTTTCTGACTGGAAAGCAGTGAAGAACCCAACACCTGATGGGACTGTAACCATTCATGAGCCATGGTCCCGATCGGCATCAATTCCAACCGACGAGCCAAATCCAGGTTACTGGTACCGGTAAAGAACGCAGGTGCCTGGGCCTTTAATTCACCAACAAGCGTCTCCTGCCACTGCCTGGAATAACGGCGTCGGGTACCAAAATCGACAAACTGGAACCCCTGGTATTCAGGCTTTCCTTCCAACTGCTTCAATGTTTGCAGCTTCTGCTCCAGTCGCTCTCGCCCTTGCTGCATAGGATCACAGTCTTCAGACAGCTCATAACTGTTGCGACAGTGCAGCTCACTGATGATTGACAGCAAAAAAATTTCAAAATGGGTAATACTGGCCCAGTTACCCTTGATCTCGATATCCAACTGGCCATCCCGAAATGCCAGATTAACCGCTCGCGGATCCAGGCGAAATGTTCTTAAATAATCCAGAAACTGATCAGAAATATAGGGCAGTGTTGCCAACCACTCCAACTCGGCATCAGAAAGCGTTAGCTCGCCCAGGTTTTCAATCTCTTGCCGCAACTCAACCAGGGACAGATTAATCGGTAAATGTCCCCGGCTGCGAAACGCCATTTTTGCTGCAGCCCCTGGATAACGACGCACCATGGATTGCTGCATGGTGTATTTATAAAGATCAGTATCCAGCAACGACTGAATAACAGGATCCTGCATAACCACTCCTTCAGACCCCTTCTACCCGATCATGACCGTTCGGGTATGGCTGGGATTTTAACTGACCAGCACATTCAATAAATTCAGCACCCGCTTTGGTCATTTCAACCAGAGCCTGGGTTTCTGTCTCTTTCAGCAAACTACGTGTTGCCCCCCGATTCACTATGACCCTGAACCCTGCCTGCAATAGCTGTAACACTGTCGTTTTTACACAAAAATCAAACGCCAGCCCACCGGCTATGACGGTATCAATATTATGGGTCTTCAGAAACTCGATCACACCTGTACTCCGTCGGTCCTGCAAATCATGGTAACAGGCACCATAGGGATGCATATCAGCCTCCACACCTTTCCAGACGAAGTAATCATAATCAGCAGGTTTCGGTAGCCCCTCCAGCAACTCAAACCCTTTTGTCCCAGGAACAGCATGGAGATTCCAGCGCAGATCCAGGTTGTCATAACCTTCTATTTCACTAAGCTGAGGATGCTGATCATTCGCTACCCATAATGCATGGGGTGAGTGAGCATCTTTTGAGCCAATACGGCAGCCCGCCAATGCAGCTTGCTGGTTTAACTCAGATACAATTCCATAGCCATCAGGTACTGGCAACTCGTCAGGACATAGAGGTGTAAAACAGTTTTGCGCATCAATATCAAAAGCCGCAACACACGCCGGTGGCCCGATAGTTATCATGGAAAGGTCCTGCGATTGGAGATGGGATCAAGACATAATGAACGTTATTTACTATGATAGTGAATATAGTTCATTATCCTCCCCATGTCACCCAATACCTGATAAAGTAAGTCAATTAATTAAGCACAAGGGATAGCAGTATGAGCCTGAGCACATCGCTCATTTCTGTGGATTTGGTGGTATTTAGACTACTGGACGAGCAGCTACAGGTGTTAACCAGAAAAAAGACGATTAAAACCGGCCCGGCCCTGGTGCTGCCGTCTGGGCGCATTGAGCCAGAGAAAGATGACTCTCTGGATGATACCGCTTCGCGACTGCTATCCTACCTCACGCCACATAAAGCATCCTACTTTGAACAAGTGGTTACCATTGGTGATGCTAAACGTGATTCACGGGGCTGGTCTCTGACGGTGGTTTATTATGCTTTGATGAATGGCAATACCACTGATTATTCTAGCGATGCTTACTGGGTTAATGTTGATAATGACAAACCGAATACTAGCCTAGCCTACGACCATGACGCACTGGTTCATGAGGCCCTATTAAGATTACGAAACAAGATTCAATACAGCTCTGTCCCGGTTTACTTGCTACCCGATGAATTTGTGCTGTCTGATATCCGAAAGGTCTTTTCCGCCGTGCTGGAAAAATCACCCCCGATGCGCTCCATCAGAAACCGTTTTTTACGGGGCGGACTATTAATCGACACCGGACGCCAGCGCAGAGGCAGCAACCGGCCAGCAGCCATCTATAAAATTAATAAAGAAACAGAGACCTGCCTGTATAACCGGCTTTATCTGACAACACAGTAATCTATTTTGAAGTGATTAAGCTTGTTTTGTGCCTACACATTTTTTGAACACGACAACGGTTCTCGACAATTACCCGAAAAGTGCTGATAGTGTTTTACACCCCATCGTTCACAATGACCATTACAATGAATGCCAATAAAGCACTGAATAACAGCATTAAACATCAAAAAACTACAGAAACAGCAGACATTACTGCAATTCATGGCTCTGAGCAGCCACAAACCAACGATATTGACCTCCAAAAAGTCAAACGCATTCGCAAAGCACTGCTTGAAGGTAAACTAAAAATTGACTCCAAACAGCTGGCGCAGAAAATGCTAGAGATGGAGGCCACGCTATTTCCAGAACCCGATAAGTCTGACAAATAACAGGGTCGTTACAACTTATACGCTAATGCTTTCACCAACTCAGGAAATTCCGTGTATTCAGGCTCAGTAAAATGGCCATGGTTGGTGAATTCATAGTACTCAGTGCGTAACTGATCACTGATATAGCGAGCTTCATCTATCGGAATCCATGGATCATCCATTGAAGAAAACTGTATGATCCAGCTTTGGTGATTCATGATCGCTTTCCAATCCCAGGGACGATCAAACCACCCCCCGGCCCGCTCATTTTCCATACCCAGGTCAGTATAATAGGGGCTTACCAACACACTCCCCATAATCGGGTACTTTTCAGCAAAGCGCATAGCCGCTATTGCACCTGTCGAATGACCAATTAATACAGTGCCACGGTCTGCCTTTAGTGTATTTCGAATATAAGGAATCCATATCTCTTCATGGGCTACCTGGTTGTCTGGTAATGTTTGTCGAACCACTTCAAACCGCTTTTCGCGAAAAGCCTTCTCAACAGCAGGATACCAGTTCATATCCGCAGTACAGCCACCATTACCATGAAGGAATACCAGCTTCATTGCTGACTCCAGCTTTTAAAACCCAGGAGTATAAAAAGTAGAAGAAAGTATTCGCTTTGTGAAATGTAAAAACACTACAAAAGTCTAATCAACAGCTCACATCATATTTTTTATAATGGCGGCTAACAGGAACACATATAGAAAAAACACAACAAGGAGGATAGTAATGCTACCGATCCAGCCTCCCTGTAATTACATAAGCTATCACCAACCAGATAGATCACCTAAAGCACAAAATGGTGAACAAAAAGTTCGCTCGCAAATAAGAAAGAGAGAACAGGCATCAGCTAATAAAAAGAAAATATTCTCAACATCTAACAAAAATCCGACTAATAAAGTAAAAAAAATAATCAAGCAGACAAGAACCCCTTATAAAAAGAAAAAGTCTTTTAAAAAGACTAAAACCAGAAAGACTGATTTTCTAAAGAAAGCTGTTCACATAATCAAAAAATGGCTTGATTTTCATAGCCCTAGCTAAAAACAGACCAACAAATAATAAAAAGACCATCTTCAAAACATCTAACAGCAAAAAAATTACTTTGACATTTAAATAAACAGAACCTACTTTTGGAAAAGGATTTATTCAATTAAAATCATCTCATGAAAACATTACACAAAATTATTTTAACTTCTATATTTCTATTTACCAATACAGCTCAAGCATTCAATCTAAATACAGATGCAATAAAGAATGTATTTGAAATTATTTTCAGCGATGCTTACCTTTCAGAATTTCAAAATCCAGAAGATAAATTAGCATTAGACTATCTAAAAAAAACATATGAGGCAATCGACAGAAGAAAGTTAGCACAGCGCATAAATGAAGATCAAGAAGAGTATTTAATTTCAGCTAACATTGGTGAACTAAAAAACCTTAGAGACGGGAGAGAAAATCTAGCAAGAACGTTAGGCGATAAAGACCCTTCCATAGCCGTACTAACCGAAGGAATATCAAAGGAAAGAAAAAGGCTTGGTCATTGGTGTCAAGACTTTTTAGATGATGTTAAAGAAAATCCAATCCTGTTTTTACATCCCCTAAAAGGATTTATAGTTCATTTAGTTAAACCCTGCGCCCCCGGCTTGTCCGCATTAGAACCTGTATCTGAACAACTAAAGACATCACTCTTATCAGTTTTCACAGAGCATAAACTAATATCGGAAGATGCTGTTGAAAAAGAACTTAACTTAGATTTAACAGCTATAACAGATAAATTCCTTAAGTCAAACCCTGAAAAAAAATGCCTTGTAATTGGTGCTTCTCACGTTGGAGACGTGAAATGGTTACCCTATGACCCACATCTAAATTGTTTAGTCGTTAACATTGACCCTTTACGTGGGCCAGATATTATTGGATCTATTACTGATTTATTAGAAGTGCTACCTGACGAACACTTTGAAACAGTGGTAGAAGCATCCAATATGACAGCCCTCTTGACAGAAGGTGAAAACCCACACCATCTTTTCCGTGTATTAAAACCTGGTGGATGCATTCAAAACCCTGACAATTTATCAATTGATCATTGCACATCATTAAGTAGTGAATCTGTTAATGATATTTTTACTAACATCGGGTTTATTAGGGAAGATCACAGACTTACCAAACCTAAACAATAAAAAGGAAAATTGACAAGCAGCCTTACTTATAAAACAGACAACCATTGCAGGCTGGCTTTTATGCCAGCCTGCAAACAATCAAGATATCGAACAAACAGGGATACGCTGCCCACCCGCTCCCTGCCAGCGGTATAGTTCAAGCTGTTCTGGGGAGCAACTGACACAGCCTTTGTTACAGCCTGAAGATTCTTTTACCAGCTTACCCTTACGAACCCAGTGGGATAGCATTCCCCGCATGGCATCCGGGGAGGTTTTGAAATAACTGCTGATTTCCGCCAGGGAGCATACGCCCTGGCTGGAAATATAATCACGAATGGCGATCAGCATGAGCAGCCTTTGCCACAGCCGCCTGATCCAGCAGAGGAAGCCAGCGCGCCATTTGCGGTTGCAGCCTCCAGCGCCACACCTCCCATGCGCTTCATCATCAGGAACACTAAAGCCATAATCGCAGTAATCACAGCAATCCAACCCAGACTGGCAGCAGGTTGAACGCTCATCAGAGACAACTGATAGTAGACAGTAGAAACAGCATAACCTAACAGGAATGTCCAGCCAGCAACAAACAGTGTCCAGCGCAGATTGGTTTCACGATACACCGCACCCAGTGCGGCAACACAAGGAGTATACAAAAGGATAAACAGCAAATAAGCTACAACCGCCGCATTACTTGGGAACAGGTTTCGCATCACGGAGAAGGTATCCATGGTGACACCCTGCTCTTCTGCCACACCCTCAAGGTCAGTCAAGTCACCAACATCAACACCCATTGGATCTGTTACTGAACCTACTATACCTGCGAGGTTTTCCGGGATTGTCGCTATGGCATCCTGAATCCCACCCCACAAACTAAACTCCTCGTCCGCTTGTGTCGCACCACCATTTTCAGCAACTGCAATAGAGTGGTACATGGCATCCAGTGTTCCTACAACCGCTTCTTTGGCAAGAATACCTGTAAAGACGCCGACGGCTGCGGGCCAGTTATCCTCTGTCATTCCCATTGGGGCAAACACCGGAGTAATCGTCTGACCGATTTTGCTGAGCATGGATGCACCGGTATTCTCGTGCCCCATAGTCCCATCAGTGCCAATAGAATTCAGGGTATTCAGAATAACCACCACCAAGACAATGGCTTTACCCGCTCGAATCATAAAGGCCTTCAGCCGATCCCAGGTTCTTAACAGTACCTGTTTTGCAGAAGGCATATGGTAGTTTGGCAGCTCCATCACAAAAGGAGAGCTATCACCGGCGAGCAGGCTGCGTTTCACTACCAATCCAGTAAATACAGCGGCAGCAATACCTGCAAGATATAAGGCGAAAACAACATTCTGACCACTGGCGGGGAAGAACGCTGCGGCAAAAAGCGCATAAACCGGCAAACGTGCACCACAGGACATAAAAGGTGCCATGGAGATGGTCAGCAGGCGGTCTTTTTCATTTTCCAGCGTACGGGTAGCCATAATTGCAGGGACATTACAGCCAAAGCCCACAATCATTGGCACAAAAGCTTTACCCGGCAGCCCTAGAAAACGCATCGCCCTGTCCATAACAAAAGCTGCTCGGGCCATATAGCCAGAGTCTTCCAGCAGGGATAAGAACAGGAACAAACAACCAATCACCGGAATAAAGGTCGACACCGTCTGAATACCGCCACCGACACCGTTGGCCAGCAGTGTGACCACCCAGGCAGGTGCACCAATACTGTTCAACCAGTGGCTGGTGCCATCAACCAATACTGTTCCAGTAAAGCCATCAAAGAAATCAATAAATGCACTGCCAAGGTTGATTGAAAACATAAACATCAGGTACATGACGCCAAAAAAGACAGGCAATCCCAGTACTCGATTCAATACAACCCGGTCTATACGCTCACTCAGCTTATGACTGGCAACTCCTTTATGCTTGATGACCCGAGTCATCATTTCACCAATCACCTGATAGCGGCCATTGGCAATCAGAATATCCATATCCGCCTGATGGCGATCTTCCAGAACACGTCTCTGGTGACCACCCTCTGCCCTGAGCTTCTCAGAGAAATCGGATTGTTGCCCAGATTCGCCATCCAGCAATTTCAAGCTATGCCAGCGAACGGAATTGCTCATACCAGGTTCTGCTGCAACCAGCGGCTCCAGCTGTTCCAGGCTAGCTTCAATATCATCACTCAGAGGCAGGGGCCTGGCAGGTTTCAACCCTTTCTTCAGATAAGCGTCAAGCTGCTTTTTTAATGCATCAACGCCTTTCTCTTTACTGGCCACTACTGTCATCACCGGGCAGCCCAGCTGTTTTGACAAGGCATCGGTATCAATGATAATGCCTTTGTCTGCAGCAACATCCATCATATTCAGGACGACCACAACAGGCACACCGGTATCGAGCAACTGGGTGGTTAAATACAGGTTACGTTCAATATTGGAGGCATCCAGTATATTGACAACCAGTTCCGCTTCAGCGGCAAGAATATAATCCCGGGCAATACGCTCATCCAGTGAGACTTCTGAGTCAACCACATCAAGGCAGTAAGTACCAGGCAGGTCCACAACCTCGACAGCACTTTCCTGGTAGCGGTATTGCCCGCTGCGCTTTTCTACCGTAACGCCTGGCCAGTTGCCCACACGCTGGCGCGCGCCAGTGAGGGCATTAAACAGGGTTGTTTTACCACAGTTAGGGTTGCCAACAATGGCGATGACATGATCTGTCATACGAAGCTAACCTCCACAGCTGCAGCTTCATCACGACGAACACTTAGCTGGAAGCCGCGGACCTGAAGCTGAATGGGATCACCCAAAGGCGCTACTCGACAAACCTTGAACTGGGTTCCGGGGGTCAGGCCCATCGCCAGAAGCTTACGTCGATAAGCTGAACCCGCATCACAGAAAGCAGCTATTTTTCCGCAGTCACCTGCTTTCAGTTCACCCAATGTTGCTGTCATGTGCATCTCCCCATTCTGCCACTGTTTGCTTACCGTAAAGTTCTTTGTCTCTGCCAAAAGCTGACTACCAAACACTCACTGTATATATGGTTGATTTGCTAAAGATCCCAAAGACAGGCAGATGAACATAGTGGTAAAGATTCGATAAAAAAGACGATTTCACTTAGAACCACGGCGAATTTACTTAAAGGTACCCGGTTGACTAAGCGGTTGACCCAGGCCATGGCGGTTAAAAACCCAACAAGAATACACGCAAATGAGAATGGTTACAATTTATAAGCATAAATCGATAAGGGTTTGTTGATTTAGGTCAGTCTTAAGGAAGCCCCCGTAAAAGCTGACCTCTCGACCTGTCACACCTTTTTTTTCATGCTCAACAATAACAAATTATAGAGCTTTTATAACGGCTCAGAACTTCCTCTATTGATTGATCATATGGCATGATATTCTCAAAACAGCGGTATGTTTCAGGAATCCAGCTCTAACAAGGGTTTAACGGACTTAATGCTTTTCTGAAGGACTTCAGGAAAGTAAAGGAAATGACTACCATGAGCAGAAGGCGAAAAGCAAAAAACCGCACTTCCACGGTCACAATAAAAAAGGCAAAAACCAACAGCCAGCAGGCTTTATCTGTAGCATCATCAAACAGCACGCCTGCCCCCTTAAAGCAACAACCGAACCTTTTGGACGAACTGCCCTCAACCATAAAAACACTGGCCATGGCGTGGTATGAGCGCGGTATCCGCAGAGGGTTAAAAAAAGCCACTGATCTGATGCTGGAAGATGAAATTTATAAAAATGAAGGCATGCTGCATGCGCCAACTACCATAACGATTAATGTTAAAACCCGTCTAAATGGCGAGGAGTGGGAAGAACGGGTCATTGAAGTCAGTGCAGAAGAAATAGGTTTTGAGCGGTAGTGCCGGGCATAAACATACCCGGCATGGTTCATATAAAAAAGAGATTTAATTCACAGTTGCAGGCTTGAGTGTTTCAGCTTCTCGCTCAAGTGCCTCACCCCTGGCAATTAATTTACCAATTAATTTGGATAGCAGCAGCGTAACAATCGCCATCACCACCGCAAAAAGAGCCAGATTAGTAAAATAGCCGGTATAAACGCCTTCAATAATTTCAGGTGTTAATACCTGATCTTTAGGTAAAGCAATTTTGGTTGATATAACCGCTGCCAGAATACCACTCAACGATAAGGTGACTGAACGCAGGCCAATAGCAAAAGCAGATAAGTACCTTGGTACCATTTCAAAAATAAAACCTGCCCCCAGCGCTCCAACGATCAACTCCGCCAGAGACTGGAAAAAATGCACCCATAAAATCCAGTCTGCCGCAATTTTGCCACTTTCATTCAGATTCTGGGTTGACAGAGCCAGCAAACCAAAAGCCGTGGCACTAAACATAAATGCCGCAGCAAATTTCGTAGGGATGGAGGGTGAAATCCCTTTTTGCTCAAGCCATGAGTAAACATAAATCACCGGAGCACCCAGTACAAAGCACCAGAGCGGGTTAAATGCAGCATTGGCCTCAGGGCGAATCGGGATAAAGCCAAGCAACTGATCACTCATCAAGTTGATAGCGTAAATATTCATGGAGGTAGTCATCTGACCGTAGTAGAAGTAGAAACAGATCAGAATAAACAGAGTAATCAAGACGGCACACATTTTGTACTTGTATGCAGTGGTGGCCCTGAAAATCTCAAAAACAAAGTAGAGAATGGCACAGCCACCCAGACTGTAGAGCAAGTATTTACCCTGGTCCAGATTAGCAAATACCCAGTAAACCAGCCCGAGCATGGCAATAGAGCCTGCAATAAACCCAGCCCAGACTGTCAGGCTGACAGGACGCTTATCAAGATCATTACCAACTGCGGCCAGCTCTTTCCTGAAGGTAAAGAACAGAACCAGCGTAATAAACATCAATGTTGATGAAATAAAGAAGTTGCCCTGATAAGCAACATAAGCCACGAAGAACGGGAAAAGGTACTGAGAGGCAAAGGATCCCAGGTTATTAATGGAGTAGTTAACTGTCAGACCTTCCTGGAAATCAGCCCGCCGGTCTTCTGGATATGAGTTACCCAGCAAGACAGTTGGACTGGTTGCCGATAACCCCCTTGCATAGCCAATCAAGGCTATAGAGAAGATGCTCAGTGGGATATTGAGGGTTGATGCCCCCATTCCCAGTAAGAAAAAGCCTATGGTATAAATAGTATAGCCAATATAGACCGCCCGAAAAGAGCCAATATAGCGGTCTGCAACAAAACCACCTACAGCGGAAAATACCGGACCAACAGCACCAAATGCCCCCAACATCATGATGGTGTCAGCTTCACTGTAATTAAGTTCGTGAAGAAAGTATTTAGTAAGAAGAACATAAACGCCGTAGAAGGCGGCCCCCCACAAAAGCTGTCGCAGAATAAGCACTCTGGCCATCCTGGGAAACTTCGACGTGAAACTTTGCACAAAAAACTCCTTTGGTATTAGCGCTATTCCTGCAGCTTTAATTAGGTTTATGAATAATCGGGACATGTTGAATGCAGCCGCTGGCCAAACTCATTATTGCTATTGTTTAATGAGGGCACAGGACAGACGCAGAGCTTGATAATGGACTGGTAATAACATTACAGGCCGCTATTACCGCGCTTTGTTCTACTTATCCGAATTGATCACGCTGCAAGCAGAGCTAAAACTACCATAGGAAGGACACCCATATATTGATATACTTCAAACAATTAGCCGACTTGGAGCTACCCTTATAGAAAGTACAATAATTAAATAACCCCCAGAGACTTGCCATGGCTATCGCACTTCCCCTTCGCAACCCCGTTGCTGGATCCCCTCTCTCAGAAGCTGAGTGGTTACACTATTTTCAGCACGGGTATTGTATTATTCGGTCACTGCTATCCCCGCATGAAGTAGCCGATAACAAACTCGCTCTGGAGAACTTACTGGAAGAAGCAAAAAAACTGGCACCTTCCAAGGGGCCTGACTTTGATGGCAGAGTCGCTCACAGGGGAGCACTGTTTGTTTTAAAAAACACACCGGAAAGCACCCTTGAAAAGCTTTATCGCGTGTGTGGCTGTGGCAGCGCAGATCCAACCCTGTTAAAAACATCCAGAAATCCTCAACTGTTGAACGCTTTTGCTGATGTCTTGATGGCAGATAGTTTTGAACAGATCATTTGCCAGTTTCACGCAAAAATCCCTGGCGATAATGTCACCTTCCAGCCCCATCGTGATGTTGAGTTTCGTCTGCACTGCGATCCAAACTGGCATGATATCAATCACTGGGGTAGCTATGTGGTTGCGGTTATGGCTATTGATCGGGCAGGTCCTGACAATGGTGGCCTTCAGGTTGTTCCAGGATCTCACCTCAATGTATCTCTCCAGGGTCTGAAACCCGCTAAAGACAGCTTTAACCCTGATTGGAATAAAACAGCTATAGCCCCCGAACTGGAAGCAGGTGATGCACTGCTAATGCATCCCTATTTAGTTCACTGGTCAGAAGCAAATACTGGAAAACAGGCTCGTTTTTCATTATTAAGTGGCGTTTGCAGTATTGGTGCAAACCACGAGAATTATCCGGGAGACTGTACAAATACAATACTGACCATCAAATAGTCCTTCACAGCCAAAGCAGTCTATTGAATTTTTTTCTCTCTTCCTTACAGCTACTGATTGATATAGATTAGCCAGATTCAAAATAAACTAAAACTCAGCAAAACTGATGTTAAACAAATTACATAGACTCGCGGTATTCTTCTACCCCTTCAGAAATATAATCATTCTATTAGCTACTGGCCTGGGCGTGATAGCATCAATACAGTTTTTCCAGTCCGGTTCTCTGGAAAAGAATCCATTTTTTCTACCACTTCTAATTGGCTCACTGTGGTTATTCAGTGCCTACTACTGTTGTTATTTATTTAAAAACATTCCCCAAGAGCACGATGTTAGCACTACTTTTTTTAAAAAAGTTCTCTTTAAAATCCAGATGTTAAAGTACAGCCTGCTATCGATCCTCTTTTTAATACTGACCATCGCCATTATCTTAATGACCGTTAAATTGATCCGTATCTGGTTATAACTGATAAGTACTTGTTCATAGAAAACCAAAAACCAGTACACCCGCTACCAGTAGCGGGCTTACTATACGAATCAGCCATAACCAACACCGCAACTTAATTCCTGACAAACCCAGCTGTTCAGATAGCCTTTTAGAATCGAGCACATAACCGGCAAAAATCAACGTCAATAAACCCGTTACGGGGAGCAATACCTGGGTAGGAAAGGCGGTATAAACATCAAATAAAGATTTATCTGGCAGAGGTTTAATATCAGCCAATAAATTGAAGGAAAACGAAGGAATTAATCCCATCAGCCACACCACTATTCCGGTCAACAGAGCACCATAACGCCTCGAACCCAACCATCTCGAAGCAGCAACGACTAATGGCTCACCCAGGTTGATAGATGATGTCCAGGTGGCAATAATCAATAATAAAAAGAATAGCGGCATGATCCACTCACCGAGAGGCATTTTTGCCAATGCCACAGGCAGGGCAATAAACATCAAACCTGGACCCGCTGTCGGCTCCATCCCTTCAGTAAACACCACAGAAAAACTGGCAGCCCCCACCATAACTGCAACTAAAACATCGAGTAATGCAACAATACCGACTGTTTTAATAATGGATTGTTTTTCCGGCATATAAGCGCCGTATGCCATTAAACAACAGGCACCAATGGCAAGAGTAAAGAAAGCATGCCCCATGGCCTCAACCATAACGGACCAATTGATAGCCTCAAATTTTGCTGCAAATAAATAGTCAATCGCATGGGGAAAACCAGCAAAACCACTGGCATAGACGACTAAACCCAGCAAAATTAGATACATCGCAGGCATCAGCCAAGTATTCAGTTTCTCTATACCCGCAGAGACTTTCGAACCACTCACCAGAATAGTCATTATTATAAATAGTGTATGAAAGCCGATCACTTGTAGCGGTGATGCTAAAAACTGCTCAAACATACCTCCAGCTTGAGCTGTCGATAACGTGGCCAGACTATTACTTACAGACTGAAAAAAATAAAAAAGCGCCCAGCCTGACACCACACTATAAAAAGAAAGCACTAATGTAGCAGCCAGTGTGCCCAAACCAGCTACTTTTGCCCAGTGTCGACTGTGGCCACTGGCAACAGCCAATTGTCGCAAGCTGCTGGCTGGAGAAGCCCGTCCTGCCCGGCCAAGACTGATCTCTGCAATCATGACTGGCAACCCCATCACCACCACAAACAGTAAATAGATCAGAAAGAAAAGGCCCCCGCCATTCTCTCCAGCAATATAGGGAAAACGCCAGATATTACCCAAGCCGATGGCTGCACCGGCAATAGCAAGTATAAAAGCCCTGTTTGAAGAGATACGCTGACTTGAGCTCATTTTCTGTTATTCGTTGCTTATTACAGATCCAAGAATAGTGCTATTTAAAAGATAAGAGAAAATTCCTTTATCCCAATTGGTGGGATTTAACAAAATTAATTTCCCAAAATCTTACTATTGAGGCCATTTCCAGTTTTGATACTGCTATTCATTCAGATATCACGGTAAATTATGGATTATCAGAGGGTTGTGATTTGTCATTGTCTATTGATTGCAAATTAGCTACCTCATCCCCCATGGCCTTTTTTTTAGATATTGAGCGTTCTTCAGAAATGAATTCCATGGCCTTTTTTTTAGATATTGAGCGTTCTTCAGAAATGAATTCCACCTTCGAGTTCAAAACAAGCTTACAGCGCTCTCTCAATGTGAGTTTATTAAACTCCTCGTAAGTCAAGAGAACACCTTCATCATTAATAGCGACATAATCAAAATGGCGAGGAGGCATAGACATTCCTAATTTTCCCCTTCATTAGATTGTTCAACAATATCATGCCTTGTAGGTGCCAATATGGCAAAAACTTCATTTTGAAGCGCTTCATCAACACCAATCTCAGACAGGGTTTCAGATAAATGATGCATAACGGTATCAAACTCAACATCGGATATCCCCAAACCAGCATGAGCCTCTTTTAACCCTCTGACATCACTATCAACAGGCCCATCAAATGCCATAGCCATAAAAGCAGCCTGTTTTTTGGCGAGCTGGTCCATATCAATATTGGTGAAATAATGATTGACTAGAGGGTCTCCAGCTAACCTCTCATAAAATACAGCAACTGCCAACAGAATTGCCTGCTCCCCACCAAGCCGTTCATAAAGAGTAGCCAAAATAACATTCCTTTTTTATGCAATCCGTTTCTCGTATATAAAGCTAAGAAGCCTAAAGACTATATGACTCAATATATAAATTTACTTAGCTAAGTGTCTATCAAATTTCTCTATTAGCAGCCTGATAAAAGCCGATAAATTAAATAGATTAAAGCACTGATCCTATATAAAATGAATATACTGCTTATTGATGACCAAATGGAGTACTTGAGAGCGCTTAACCGGGTTATTAAGCGTAATACAGCCTATAACCAGCAATTCCCGCAGACTTGATTAAAGCCCTTAATAACAAGGGCTGTAGCCTGATACTTTCTTGCTGAAATCGCAGACTATCCGATAGAATTTCACCACTATAATAATAACGATGCTTATGTTGTGCCGCTAACAAAACCAAGAACCATTGCTGAAAAACTGCTCAAAATAGTCTCTGATGAAGCGGCTGAAATTCCAGACTTTCGCAAGAAAAGTCAACATGACAAAATTGCCCTTCATGATGCGGTCATGAGTGGCCTTGCTGTCATGCACCTGAAATACCCTTCGTTGCTGGCTTTTGATCAGGATTGCGTCAATAAGCCCGACAGGCTCAAGAACTTAAAGTCGATGTACAATGTCAGCAACGTCCCCAGTGATACCTATCTGAGGGAGCTGATTGACCCTATAGAAACGCGCTATTTCAGGAAGTTCTTTACCCGCTTGTTTGCCTTTGTGCAGCGATCTGGCCGACTTAAGCAGTTCACTTATTTTGAGGAAGGGTATCTTGCGCCTATCGATGGTACGGGGCACTTTTGCAGGGGGGTAGCCCAAAGAGCACTTGAGTTCTAGTTAGTTTGTGCCATATACCTTGCATAATGCAAAGGTGCTTGAGCAATGGCAGATTATGTTACTCTTATCGACAGATTTGACCTATTGGAAGATTCTCGGGATCAGTATCATGTCGTTTACCCTCTCCCTGAAGTCTTGTTCGTCGTTTATGCCAGTATTTTAAGCAACTATACCGCCTGGGAAGATATGGCGTCATTTGCTATTAACAACCAGGACTGGTTCCGGCAGTTTTTTCCTTACCAGTTTGGATTTCCTTCTCAGTACACACTACAGAAAGTTTGTTCATTAATTGACTCAAAAGCCTTTATTCAAATTTTTGTGGACTGGATGAACGATGTCATAACCAGTATTACCTTCAAGCAGATGGGGCCTTTCCCCGAAGAAAATGATCATGTTGTTGCCATTGATGGCAAGGCGCTGAAAGGCTCCCGCCCAGCAAAGGGTAAAAAAACTGGTTCATATAGTCAGTGCTTACAGCTCTGAACAGAAGTTGGTTCTTGGCTTTGAGCCCGTAGATAAAAAATCAAATGAAATCACAGCCATTCCCAAAGTGCTTGAAATGTTGAATCTTGAAGGCGCTTTAATAACCAGTGATGCCATGGGCTGTCAACGTGATATATGCAAGGCTATTGTCGATAAAGGCGCCGATTACTTGCTCTCTGTTAAAGATAATCAGCCAACCCTCCATGAGAATATTGAATCTGTTTTTACTGAGCATATTGAGAATACAGCTTCTGACGACTGTGATGATCCACATTTTGCTGAGACTCGGGAAAAAAAATAGAGATCGTTATGAGCACAGGCGTTGCTGGGTTCTCGATACCGATCTTAAACGTGTAGACCCAGAAGGAGTCTGGCCTGAATTGAAGCAGTGTGCTGTCATTCAACGTGACAGGCTCCAGGGAACCAAACAAACAACAGAAATCCACTGTTTCATCAGCAGCCGGACTCTGTCAGCCAGTCATTTAATGGCTTCTGTTCGCCATCATTGGAGTATAGAAAATGGCCAGCACAGAACACTGGATGTCAGTTTTAGGGAAGACGCCAGCAAAATCCACGAACGGACAACAGCTAAGAATGTGGCGACAATCAGGAGAAGCTGTTTTAACGTCCATAAGATCAACAATCAGTACCCGGACAAGAGCATGACACGGAAGCTCAACTTGGCAGGAATGGATCAAAGTTACCGGACAGGGCTGGTTCTTGAGAGATTTTGAACAAATGTACTTATCAAGCTACCGCCCTGGGCACTTTTGCTCAGGGAATATTAGCTGTCCTGAGTGTTGTGTAAAAAAGGCGGACAGCAAAAATCCGCAATACTACCATCAGTTACTGGCCTGCTGTCTGGTAAGGCCGGGCAAGAAGGAAGTATTGCCTTTAATGCCTGAGCCCATCACCAAACAGGTTGATGCGTCAAAGAATGACTGTGAGAAGGTAGCGCTCAAGCGGCTATTGGCGAATTTATCCAGAGAACATCCCCACTTGCCACTGGTTCTTACTGTTGATGACCTGTACTCAGATGGACCGACCATCAAGTTGGTGAAGTCCTTTGGCTATAGCTTCATTATGGTGGCAAAGGACTCAACACATGAGTCGTTATACCAGGCCGTAGATGAGCTTGATTGTGCAGGCAAAGTGGTACGCTACGAATATACCGATGAAAAAGGATTTACCCACTGGTTCCGGTTTGTAAATGGTGTCCCCATTAACAAGTCACACCCGGATGTGCTGGTTAACTATCTCGAATATATAGAAATTGATCCAGAGGGCAACAAGAAGTACGTCAACACCTGGATCACCGATATTGAGCTTTCAGCCGAGAACGTGAATAAGTTCATGCGAGGAGCACGCGCTAAATGGAAAATTGAAAACGAAACGTTCAATACACTGAAAACACAGGGCTACCATCTCGAACACAATTACGGGCACGGAAAGCAGCATCTGGCCAGCAATCTGGCATGCCTGACTTTTACGGCCTTCCTCATCAACCAGATAGAGCAACTGTCTTGCAAGCTTTTCCAAGAAGCGCTCAAGGCAAAGAAGTCTAAAAAGGCATTGTGGCATGCCATACGAGGGCTGTTTGACTGGTTCTGCATTGATAACTGGACAGACGTATTCACAGCCATCATTGAGGAGCGAAGTGTGAGCTTGAAATTGCTGACAGTCGATACGACATAGAGAGTTGATGTTAGCCCTGTGACCTGTGTTACCAGCCATTTAAACCAACTGCCGATATAGCAGCAGCCTGGCTCTATTCATCCTCTATAAAGTCATTTTTAATTAACTGAAAATGTGCCAATCGGAATCTAGTTTGCGGGAATTGCTGGCCTATAACCCAATGATGCTGCAAGGAATTGAGTCTCTGAATGAATTGGATGATCTAAATTTTGACCTAATCATTACAGATCAAAGAATGCCTGATTTTTCGGGTACAGAGATCCTCAAATACTTGAGAAATAAACAACATCCAGCCAAACGGGTTTTATTATCGGCTTATTCTGACTTTCAAGACATCGTTGATAGTTTTAACCAGGGAGATATTCATCGTTTCCTCAGTAAACCTATCTCTAATAAGGCATTAGTTGATTGCATCAATAACCTTCTAGACAACAAGCAATCCAAAAACCCAACCTATTCATCAGCTACTGAAGACTTTTCTGAAATCCTCACTCAGGATCCAGTACTGATGCAAATCCTGGAAAAAGCCAAACAGGTCGCGTCAACAAAAAGCAATATTTATATTTATGGCGAAACGGGTACAGGAAAAAAGACGCTCGCTACAGCTATTCATTCTCACTCATCCAGAACAGACAGGCCTTTTGTCATTCTCAATTGTGCAACTGTAGAAGAGGATCAAGCAGACTCTGCATTATCAGGCATCAATAGAAACAGTGAAACGACAAGCAAATCCCGTGGAATACTCCATCGAGCCAACGGGGGTACGCTCTTTCTGGACGGGGTGAACCATCTGCCAATAGCTGTTCAGGCAAAACTGCTTCATATTTTACAAGAGAAAAGCTTTACAACAGACAATAGCAACAAACCTAATCATTTTGATGCCCGGATTATTTCATCAAGTACTACACCATTGCGAGCAGAGGTCGAGAAGGGTTCATTCAAAGAAGAGCTCTTTTACCAACTTAATGTTGTTCCACTGCAATTACCTCCTCTTAGGGACCGAATTCAAGATCAGGGCAATTGCATCAATCCAAAACGATAGAGCAAAGTAACTTTGTTAGGTGTTTATGATCCCAACCTGCTAGTTTTCTGTGGCTCTTGATACTGCGATCGCCCTTGTTGGCCTTGATAGCGTTCAGTGCTATCCGCCTCAGGATAGAGAAGTTCTCTGCCCCATTGCCTGTTTTGATCTGACAAGCATCCTCTGAAAATGCAACATCAAGCACCCAGTGTAGATTATTCTCCACAGACCAGTGGTTTCGACTGATTTCCAGCATATCCTTCGCTGCCATTGAACGGCTCATGATATAAAAACGCAGCGCAGTAGTTACTTTACCATTGATTTGCCTGTCACTTTGTACGACAGCTACTTGCTTTAGTCCCGGCCAGTCTTTTGCCGTTTCCAAGTTAGAAAGATCGCTTATCACCCAACAACAGCGGGTTTCTACACGACCGTGGCCTTTTTCACGAGACTGCATATAATCATGCAGCTCTGGCTGGTGTTCTGCTGCGGTAAACAAAGCCTCTATGCCTTTATAGAGCTTTTTCTGATTGCCTTTGACTGCAAGAATGTAATCTGCACCCT
Organism: Endozoicomonadaceae bacterium; assembly: GCA_965224475.1. GTDB lineage: Bacteria > Pseudomonadota > Gammaproteobacteria > Pseudomonadales > Endozoicomonadaceae > Endonucleibacter. The sequence goes on from CBDCZK010000022.1 coordinate 214,367, forward strand.
GTTCAACGCACTGCTTTGCTACTTTCTTCTGGCAGCCCATAGCATCCAGTGTGACAAGGCAGCCTTTCAGCTCCAGAGCTTTGAGCAGTTTAGGTATTGCTGTAATTTCATTGGACTTTTGGTCGACACGCTCTTGCCCAAGCACCAAGCCAAGCTTAACACTCCAGGCACTGACTAGAAGCACTGGTTTTTTGCCTTTTGCTCTGGAGCCCTTAATGACCTTTCCATCAATCGCAAGGTGTTGGCTGCCTGATATTTCAGTCAGTGTTTGCTTGATCCAGCCAGTAAAACAGGTTTCAAAAGCTACGGGGTCAAGCAAGCAGAAGACCCTGCGAAAGGTGTATTTAGAGGGTATGCCGGCGGGTAGCTCTAGAAATGTTTTGAACCAGTCTTCTTTACAGCGACCAAAGTCCTCAATGTCTTGCCACTCATCAGCTCCACATATAACAGCACATACGGCAATAATAAGAATATCAAGCAGGTTATGGTCACACATACCTGGCCGACGGGGATCAGGTACTTTAGCCAAAAACTGCGACAAAGGTTGATACTGTACGGCTTCCATGCAAATTGACTACTCTGGTAATTTACAGAGCAGTCTCTCTCAGGTCGTCAGATTGATGCAATTGCCCTGCGGTGCCAGTCTCGAAGCAGCAGCAGATACGCTTGCAAAAACAATGGATAGCATTTACGAAAGTACAGACTCTCCAGTGGATCAACCGATTGTACGAAGTGATCTCCAAAACCACGTTGTAGCTAGCCTAAACCAGGTTCACAGCAATCTTTCACAGGCTGTTTCTATTCTAAAAGAATTCAACACCCTCACTGGAAGCAGCGAACTCTGTAACAGCTCTCTGGACAGACTGTCCAATGATCTCTCACAGTTAAAAGCAGTCATTATAGAAGCAGAAAACAGCCAATTTGCAACGGAGTCAGAAAAAAAGACTTTTGCAAAGAATTTTATGCTGAACTGGGGAAGCCAAGCCAATTTATTGACAGTAGGCTTAACATTGGGGCCTATGACAATCTGTGTTTTAACGACAAAAAATAATTCTACAGAAATAACTGAGGATAGGGTTTCAGAAATATCAAGTCTTCTTAAACGCTTGAATCAGCCTATAAGACAATAACACCAATCAAAGTTATTAACTTCGTTGTGATTATGGCTTTTCAGATTGTTAGGCAAGATGGCATAAAGAATCATAGCTGTAGCTACGGCACGAGCCCTTGGGGATAGTAATAAATACAAAATAAAAACATGAAAAATCAACACAATAGAATTGTTAAGAACTGCGATTGGTATATGTATAAGAAGAAGGTATACACGATTAAAATGGCAATACCTTATCACAGAGCTTACTAATTATTTTTTACAAATAACATTTAATTTTACCAGCTTATAAAAAACACCTATTATACGCCTATACGCCAAAGATTTGACGAAAATAAATACAACAAAAAATGAAATCATCTTCATCAACTTCTAGATTAAAAATATGGGAATCAATTAAAAGCACTAGGAAATAGAGAAGTAAAAAATGGATCCTTCATCTTCTATAAATTCAGTTAATCATCTCACACAGGGGTTAGAAGCCTCACCTATTGGAGAAACTGGCTTTTCAAACGAATTACAAAAACAAGTAAAGCCATTAGATATTCCAAATCAACTAGGTATTGGCGAACATCCACAAAGCACACCAGACAATAAGTCAATATTAGAAAGATCCACCCAAAAAGTAGATATTGAAAATATGATATCTACAAAAACAGACGAAATAAAATCTCAACATCTAGAAAATGAATCGATTGCTTCAGACATACAAGACCTTGATAGAGATATAACTAACGACAATAGAGCAATTGCTGAAGCTCATTCAGAAGGAAGAAGCAGCGAAACAAAATTAAAATCTTTAGATCGTCAGTTAAACCATGATCAAGAAGAAATAACCCGAGATGAGCAGCAAAGCGCTAAGTGAAGTGGTTATAGTTTTCCGGACACACAAACAAGGGTAATCTTGGAACCCTATTAAGGTGTGTAGCATGTCGGAAAAGAAAGTAAAAAATTACACTGCTGAATTTAAGGAGTCTGCTGTCAAACTGGCGGTAGAATCAGATAAGCCAGTGACTGTAACAGCTCAGGAACTCGGGGTTAATGTAAATACCCTGCATACCTGGATAACAAAATACCACCGCCCGAAGGCAAGTAATCAGCCCAAGAAAAATGATGAGCATGTGTATGATGAAGTGAAACGTTTGCGTAAAGAACTAAAAACACTCAGGGAGGAGCACGCTATTTTAAAAAAGGCGGCAGCCTTCTTTGCAAGAGAAAGTCTCTGAGATTCCAGTTCATCAAGAACAATCAGAAACGCTTCAGCATTAGTGCCATGTGTCGGGTTATGTCTGTATCCACCACGGGCTTTTATGACTGGTGCACTCGTCCAGAATCGAACCGAAGTCAGGAAGACCGTGCATTGAAGGCAAATATTCGAGTGATACATGAAAAACACCGTCAGCGCTATGGTGAGCGCCGTATAAAAGATGATCTTGCTGATCAGGGTAAAAACGTCAGCCGCCAACGAATAAGTCGCCTAATGAAGGAGGAAGGCATTGTTTGCAAAACAAAGCGGAAATTCAAGGCAACAACAGACTCTAACCACAACAAGCCGGTTGCTGAGAACCTGCTGAACCGTAATTTCAAAAGAGAGCAGCCCAATGAGGCTTATGTGGGAGACATTACCTATATTCGTACCCGAGAGGGCTGGCTGTACTTGTCCGTGTTCATTGATTTGCATTCGCGGGCTGTAGTGGGCTGGTCTATGAGAGATCGCATGACGGCAACACTGGTCACTGATTCTCTGATGATGGCCATGTGGAAGCGGAGGCCAACAAAGGGGCTGTTAGTGCATAGTGATAGGGGCAGCCAGTATGTCTCCGAAAGCTATCAAACATTGCTGAAAGATAATGGCTTTATTTGCAGCATGAGCCGTAAGGGAAATTGCTGGGATAATGCGGTGGCAGAAAGCTTCTTCCATACGCTGAAAGCTGAGCTTGTTCACCATGAAGACTTTCAGACAAGGGAAGAGGCGAAGCAGGCAATTTTTGAATACATTGAGGTCTATTATAACCGCCAGAGAAAACACTCTGGTAATGGCTACCTGGCACCCTTCAAATATGAACAGAAAATTGCCGAGGCAGCGTAAAAAAGTGTCCGGAAAACTCTTGCCAGATCAAAGCTCGGTGAGAAAATTTCAACAGTAGAAGAAACAATCACAGCAAAAGAAGAACAAATCAACTCACTCGAACAAACAATTAAAGAAAAACAAACCTCTTTGGAAAAGCTTAACGAAGAAATCAAGCAATCTCATACTGACATCAAAGAGCTGACATTCAAACATGAAAAAACTGAAATAACTAAAAATGAACAAGAAGATGCTGTTCTGGCAAAGGATGAAACCCGTGTTGATGCTGAAGCCAAACTACAGGAACAAGAAAAAATAGTTGAAACTGCAGAGTCTCAAAAGCAAATCAAACTAGATAATAGAGACGAAGCACAAACTGAAGTTAATGCAGCTAATATTGATGTAGAACAGTCTGAAGAAGACTTTAAGGGTAGCAAGCAACGCCTTGATACTGCCAAGCAAGAAGAAGCAAAGGCAACAGAGGATAGAAATGCGGCCAAAAAAGAGATGGATGCTGCTGGTGAGAAAGTGACGACACAAGAGGCTAAATGTGATCAGTCCAAAGAAACTGTAGACACAGCTAAAAAAGAGGTTCAGGTTAAAAGAGATGAGCGTGACCATGCTCATCATGAGATACAAGATGACTTATCATCTCAAAAAGACAAACAAGATAGGTTTGAAAAAGCAAAAATAACCTATGCACATCATGAAAATGAGCTTAACACTAGAAACGAAGAACTAAAAACAGCAGAAAGTGATGTAAAAAATGCTGAAGATTTAGTTAAAAAGAAAACCAGTGAAGTCAGTGACGTAGACAAACAGGTTAAAACCTCTCAACATAACACAGATACAAAAGAATCAGCGTAACTATTCAGCCTCCTCAGATTAATCTGGATTTTTCGCGAATTTATGTCATTTTGATATAAACCCTTTTCCAGAAGTTTTCATGACTCAGTTTACTCCCGAAACACAGGCCATTATCTTGCTTCTCGCTGCTGTAGGTGAGCTGGAGTCGAAGGTTTTGAGTCTTGAGGATGAAAACAAGGAGCTTGCTGATAAGCTCAAGATGAATAGTCGTAATAGCAGCAAGCCACCGTCTACAGATGGTTACAATAAGCCCTCATCATCCAAAAACTCAAATGCTGACAGTGAGAATGAGGAAAATCCTGAGTGTGATAGAGAAGATTACAAACCCAATCCCAAAAGCCTGAGGCAAAAGTCAAATAACAGGCCCGGTGGTCAACACGGTCATAAAGGCTCTACGCTGGAGCAAACTGAGGAACCAGACCATATCCGGCATCACTCGGTTAAAAACTGCGTACTTTGCCATCAGTCGCTTCTTTCTATCAAAGTAACCGACGTTGTTGAACGTCAGGTATTTGATCCAGGACGTTTTGGCCGTTTCGAAGTAACGGCGCATGTGGCTGAAGTCAAAGAATGCCCATGCGGACATGCTAATCAAGCATGCTTTCCTAAGGGTGTTGACTCGTATGTGCAGTATGGTCCGGTCACTCAAGCACTGGCTGTTTATCTGTATCAATACCAGTTAATGCCGTACAAGCGCATTTCACAATTCTTTTTCGATATTTTTGGTCTTGAAGTTAGTCCCGGTTCAATCTGTACTTTTCAGGCAAATGCCTACGACCGTCTGGCTAGCACAGAGGCAGCAATTGCTAACGCCTTAAAAAAAGTGCCAGTTGCAGGTGCTGACGAAACAGGCATGAGAGTGAAGGGCTCTTTATGGTGGCTGCATGTCGTTCGTTCCGAGGAGTGGACATACTACCACCTTGACCCCAGTAAAGGTCATGAAGCTATTGAGGCAATGGGAGTGTTACTGGTATTTGCCGGTATACTTGTGCATGACCATTATAAAGTCTACTTTCGCTACGCAGCCATCCATGTGCTCTGTAACGCCCATCACTTAAGGGAGTTGCAGAGGGGGTTGTTGACAGAGATTGCAATTATCTTGCAGCCCGGCTTCAACGCTTGTTAAGGCTGGCTTGCCATCTTAGGAAAGGGTTCAAAAAGCTTGGCATGAAGGCTATGCCGGAAATTATCCGCAAGCGTATCGACTCGCTTTTCGAGCGTACTGCTAAAAAAGCACAGCTCGAAGAAGCCGAGTACATGGAGCGACGACGTCAACGCCTTGGAGAGGATAAAGTCAGAAACACCAAAGCCTTTAACCTCTTCAAGCGACTGGTGGAGTTTAAAGAAGAAACCTTGAGATTCATGACTGATTTTGACATCCCCTTCGATAATAACGGCAGTGAGCAGGATGTTCGCAACGGCAAGGTAAAGCAGAAAATATCTGGCTGTTTCAGAAGTGAAAAAGGGGCTAAATGGTACTGCCGGATACGGAGTTATGTTTCATCGGCGAGAAAGCAGGGTGAGAATGTTTTCGAAGCCCTGCTTATAGCTATGAAGAATTACGACAACCTTCCTTTACTGGGTGCTGAATAGTTACGAATCAGCTTTTAAAGAGTCCGAACAAAAGGTTGATGGCTGTGAAAAAGATGTTAAAGATAAAGAGCAAAAACGTGATAAAGACAAAGCAGAGGTTGACAACAAACAAGACAATGTTAATCAAAAAGAAGCCGAAAGAGACCAGGCACAGTCAACAGTAAGCCATGACCAGACCACTGCTGACCAAGCAAAAAGTCACAAAAATCAGGCGGTCAGGCAAAACAATCAAGATAAGGATGATGTTAGAAGCAAGACCAATGAAGTTAAGTCTGCAAAATCAAAGGAAAAAGCAGCTGAGGATAGAGTAACTCAATCAGAGCAAGCTGTAAAAAAAGCCCAGTCTGAAATAGAGGCTGCAAAAAGTGAGCTTGATAAAGCAAATAGCATAAGTGTAGAGGGAGAAGATGCCGAAGCAGCTCAGGCTAAGAAAGCATCAGCGGTTCAGAGAGCCACTAGCAAACTCCAGAATGCAGAGGAAAATAAAGCCAAAAAAGAAAGTGAGCTACAAAACAATAAATCAGAATTAGAAAGTGCAAAAAAACATACTGCACAAAAGGAAGGTGAACTAAAAACTGCTGAACAAAAAGAAACAGAGTCCGCACAAAAAGTTCAGGAAGCTGACCAGCAATTAGTTGAAGCCAACAAAAAACTAGAAGAATCCAAGCGAGAGCTAGAAACTAAAGAAAGTGCATTCAGACAAGCAAAGGATGAATTAAAAACAGCCAAAGATAACCTCACCACTTCAGAAAAAAATCTTAAAGAGAGTGAAGATAATCTTAATACTGCAAAAGAAGAAAAAGAGCATTCCTTAACTGAATTTAAAGAAGCACAGGCAGAACTAACCCAGGCAGAAATATTGTAACTATTCAGCACCCAGTAAAGGAAGGTTGTCGTAATTCTTCATAGCTATAAGCAGGGCTTCGAAAACATTCTCACCCTGCTTTCTCGCCGATGAAACATAACTCCGTATCCGGCAGTACCATTTAGCCCCTTTTTCACTTCTGAAACAGCCAGATATTTTCTGCTTTACCTTGCCGTTGCGAACATCCTGCTCACTGCCGTTATTATCGAAGGGGATGTCAAAATCAGTCATGAATCTCAAGGTTTCTTCTTTAAACTCCACCAGTCGCTTGAAGAGGTTAAAGGCTTTGGTGTTTCTGACTTTATCCTCTCCAAGGCGTTGACGTCGTCGCTCCATGTACTCGGCTTCTTCGAGCTGTGCTTTTTTAGCAGTACGCTCGAAAAGCGAGTCGATACGCTTGCGGATAATTTCCGGCATAGCCTTCATGCCAAGCTTTTTGAACCCTTTCCTAAGATGGCAAGCCAGCCTTAACAAGCGTTGAAGCCGGGCTGCAAGATAATTGCAATCTCTGTCAACAACCCCCTGCAACTCCCTTAAGTGATGGGCGTTACAGAGCACATGGATGGCTGCGTAGCGAAAGTAGACTTTATAATGGTCATGCACAAGTATACCGGCAAATACCAGTAACACTCCCATTGCCTCAATAGCTTCATGACCTTTACTGGGGTCAAGGTGGTAGTATGTCCACTCCTCGGAACGAACGACATGCAGCCACCATAAAGAGCCCTTCACTCTCATGCCTGTTTCGTCAGCACCTGCAACTGGCACTTTTTTTAAGGCGTTAGCAATTGCTGCCTCTGTGCTAGCCAGACGGTCGTAGGCATTTGCCTGAAAAGTACAGATTGAACCGGGACTAACTTCAAGACCAAAAATATCGAAAAAGAATTGTGAAATGCGCTTGTACGGCATTAACTGGTATTGATACAGATAAACAGCCAGTGCTTGAGTGACCGGACCATACTGCACATACGAGTCAACACCCTTAGGAAAGCATGCTTGATTAGCATGTCCGCATGGGCATTCTTTGACTTCAGCCACATGCGCCGTTACTTCGAAACGGCCAAAACGTCCTGGATCAAATACCTGACGTTCAACAACGTCGGTTACTTTGATAGAAAGAAGCGACTGATGGCAAAGTACGCAGTTTTTAACCGAGTGATGCCGGATATGGTCTGGTTCCTCAGTTTGCTCCAGCGTAGAGCCTTTATGACCGTGTTGACCACCGGGCCTGTTATTTGACTTTTGCCTCAGGCTTTTGGGATTGGGTTTGTAATCTTCTCTATCACACTCAGGATTTTCCTCATTCTCACTGTCAGCATTTGAGTTTTTGGATGATGAGGGCTTATTGTAACCATCTGTAGACGGTGGCTTGCTGCTATTACGACTATTCATCTTGAGCTTATCAGCAAGCTCCTTGTTTTCATCCTCAAGACTCAAAACCTTCGACTCCAGCTCACCTACAGCAGCGAGAAGCAAGATAATGGCCTGTGTTTCGGGAGTAAACTGAGTCATGAAAACTTCTGGAAAAGGGTTTATATCAAAATGACATAAATTCGCGAAAAATCCAGATTAATCTGAGGAGGCTGAATAGTTACGAAATATTACTGGATAATAAAAACAAAGAGTTAGGCAATGCAGAAGATCATAAAGAGAAAGCGGTTATTTATCGTAATGAAAAGAACACTGAAGTACAACATGCCGAAGAGACGTTAAAAGAGTCTGAACTGGATAAACAAACTAAAGGTGAAGAGCTTAATATTGCTAATAACAAACTAAAAGAATCCTGGATTAACTTTGACAACAAAGAGTCTGCATTAGAATCTGCTAAAGAAAACCTCTCCTCAGCAGAAGAAGCCTTACAGGAAGCCACAAAACAACTCGACAGTGCAAAGGAAGAGCTCGCGGAAAATAAAATATCATTTGAAAAAGCAGAACAAAAACTTCTGGATGCAGAGCATAAAGTGGGCAACCGACAAGCTGACCTGAAAGAGGCTGAGCTTCATCTTGAACAGGCTAAAAACAGCCTGGAAGAAAAAGCAGAAACTCTGAAGAATGCTCAGGAAGAGCTGCAAGCTGCAGAAAAGCACCTGAAAGAAAGTAAGAATAATGTTGAATTAACAGAAACAGAGATCAAAGCGATAGAAGATGAACTAGGCAGCATGCGATCAGAGCTGGAAAATTTAACAGCTGCTTATGAAGAGGAAGAGCAACAACTCACAGACCTTGAAAGCAAACTGGATGGATTAAAACACAATGCTGCAAGTGAAGAAAACTTTATTCATGATAAAAAACAAGATATCAAGGCAGTCCAAAAAGATATAGATAGAACCAGAAACCAGCAAAATAACCTAAACAAAGAAAAAACCACTGTAGACAGCAAACTGAAAAATGCACAGAGCAACCTGGCTCTTCATCAAGAAGAGCAACAAGCAGCTCAAAATAAAGCAAGAGCCACTGAATCAATTATACAAGAGGCTACATCAAAGCTTGAGCAACACAGTAAGCAACGGAATGATCTTCAAGAAAAATATAATGCAGGCGTTCAAGCAGAGTCTAATAAAAATTCTGAGCTGGGACAGCTTGCTAAAGAATACGAAGAAACCGTAGCAAGCCAAAGTATTAACCAAGACAACACTGTGACTACAGAAAATAGCAGCAATGTTCAAGCAAGCGAATATAGACAAACTGGAACTATTACTCCAGAAAACATACATGAAAATATTGAGAAGCAACAAGAATTAAATTTACTGCAAAGTGCCATTAGCGCTCTTGAAAATCCAGATAGTGAAAGCAGTGAAGTCATAATCAACGTCACTATTGAAGGTAAAGAATGGCAAATAGTGCCTTTAGACCCAGAATTCAGGGGGCATTTTGGTAGTGAGGCAGATAGACTTATCAACGAAGCTAAAGGAAAGTAACTATTCAGCCTCCTCAGATTAATCTGGATTTTTCGCGAATTTATGTCATTTTGATATAAACCCTTTTCCAGAAGTTTTCATGACTCAGTTTACTCCCGAAACACAGGCCATTATCTTGCTTCTCGCTGCTGTAGGTGAGCTGGAGTCGAAGGTTTTGAGTCTTGAGGATGAAAACAAGGAGCTTGCTGATAAGCTCAAGATGAATAGTCGTAATAGCAGCAAGCCACCGTCTACAGATGGTTACAATAAGCCCTCATCATCCAAAAACTCAAATGCTGACAGTGAGAATGAGGAAAATCCTGAGTGTGATAGAGAAGATTACAAACCCAATCCCAAAAGCCTGAGGCAAAAGTCAAATAACAGGCCCGGTGGTCAACACGGTCATAAAGGCTCTACGCTGGAGCAAACTGAGGAACCAGACCATATCCGGCATCACTCGGTTAAAAACTGCGTACTTTGCCATCAGTCGCTTCTTTCTATCAAAGTAACCGACGTTGTTGAACGTCAGGTATTTGATCCAGGACGTTTTGGCCGTTTCGAAGTAACGGCGCATGTGGCTGAAGTCAAAGAATGCCCATGCGGACATGCTAATCAAGCATGCTTTCCTAAGGGTGTTGACTCGTATGTGCAGTATGGTCCGGTCACTCAAGCACTGGCTGTTTATCTGTATCAATACCAGTTAATGCCGTACAAGCGCATTTCACAATTCTTTTTCGATATTTTTGGTCTTGAAGTTAGTCCCGGTTCAATCTGTACTTTTCAGGCAAATGCCTACGACCGTCTGGCTAGCACAGAGGCAGCAATTGCTAACGCCTTAAAAAAAGTGCCAGTTGCAGGTGCTGACGAAACAGGCATGAGAGTGAAGGGCTCTTTATGGTGGCTGCATGTCGTTCGTTCCGAGGAGTGGACATACTACCACCTTGACCCCAGTAAAGGTCATGAAGCTATTGAGGCAATGGGAGTGTTACTGGTATTTGCCGGTATACTTGTGCATGACCATTATAAAGTCTACTTTCGCTACGCAGCCATCCATGTGCTCTGTAACGCCCATCACTTAAGGGAGTTGCAGGGGGTTGTTGACAGAGATTGCAATTATCTTGCAGCCCGGCTTCAACGCTTGTTAAGGCTGGCTTGCCATCTTAGGAAAGGGTTCAAAAAGCTTGGCATGAAGGCTATGCCGGAAATTATCCGCAAGCGTATCGACTCGCTTTTCGAGCGTACTGCTAAAAAAGCACAGCTCGAAGAAGCCGAGTACATGGAGCGACGACGTCAACGCCTTGGAGAGGATAAAGTCAGAAACACCAAAGCCTTTAACCTCTTCAAGCGACTGGTGGAGTTTAAAGAAGAAACCTTGAGATTCATGACTGATTTTGACATCCCCTTCGATAATAACGGCAGTGAGCAGGATGTTCGCAACGGCAAGGTAAAGCAGAAAATATCTGGCTGTTTCAGAAGTGAAAAAGGGGCTAAATGGTACTGCCGGATACGGAGTTATGTTTCATCGGCGAGAAAGCAGGGTGAGAATGTTTTCGAAGCCCTGCTTATAGCTATGAAGAATTACGACAACCTTCCTTTACTGGGTGCTGAATAGTTACAAAGGAAAACTTGATGAACAATCAAATAATCTTAATGATAGTGTAACTAAAAATGACCTTAAAGCTTTCATTGATGAAAGCATTGTAAATTCAAAAGATGATGAAGAAAGTGAAGTTTGGCATACAGCACTCAAATCAATTGACACTCCTTCAAAATCCTATAAAGCAGATGGAACAAGCATTACTGATATAGGCAACATTAACAATGTTGATGATGCTATTAATTTATGGATGTCACTAAAAGGTACAACCTCGGAAAAAATAGCAACTGATACAATTAAGAAAACGGCTATTGAGTGGAATCGGACCAACAAGCAGCACCTGATCAATGATTTGAAAGATCAAATATATCGTGAGAAAGAAAAGATAGAAGATAGTAATGAGAAGACACAGCTAAATTCATTCCACGATTATCTAGCTGATCTAATAAATAGCACAAGAGAACCCGGCAATATAGATACTAGTATTCATCAAGGCCCCGGAATAAAAACCTAAAAATCAAACGAGAAAGAAAGCCTGGTTTTACAGGCTTTACATCTAAATTGAACCCTGAAACCACTTTAGCTGGTCATGCAGGTTAACCACACGACCAATAATGATCAATGTCGGTGATTTAATTGTTACTTGTTTAACTTTTTCAGCAACCGTTGACAATGTACCTATCACAACGCTTTGCTGTTGCATGGTTCCCTGTTGAATCAAGGCAACAGGGGTATCTCTGCAGCGACCATGGCTTATAAGGCCATCACAGATACCTGCCAGCCCTGCCAGTCCCATATAAAAAACCAGAGTCTGATCAGGATCAAGCATTTCCCTCCAGTTCAAGTTAAAGCCACCCTTTTTTAAATGCCCTGTGACAAAACGCACTGACTGCGCATAATCACGATGGGTTAAAGGAATACCGGCATAACTGGCACAACCAGATGCTGCGGTGATACCGGGTACCACTTGAAATGAAATACCCTCTTTCGATAAATTCTCAATTTCCTCCCCTCCCCTGCCAAATATAAAGGGATCTCCCCCTTTTAAACGTAATACTCGCCTTCCCAGCTGGGCCTGAGAGATCAGTAAACGATTAATTTCCTCTTGTGAGCAGGTGTGTTCATTTTTCTTCTTGCCTACATAAATATACTCTGCGTCCCTGCGACAAAGCTCAAGAACATCTTTTGAGATCAGTCGATCATAAACAACCACATCTGCCTGCTGCATCAGCCTTAATGCTTTAAACGTTAATAGGTCAGGGTCCCCAGGGCCTCCTCCTACCAGATAGACCTCACCTGTAACCGTTGTCTCACTCTCTTCAAGAGTCCGTTCCATTAACTTCTCAGCAGCGTTAAAATTACCGGAAAAGGCATACTCAGCAGCAGGGCCAGAAAAAATTTTCTCCCAATAGTAACGGCGTTCATTAATCCGTGGAAATCTCTTTTTCACCCGCTCACGAAACTCACTTGCCATTTCTGCAAGTCGGCCGTAGCCATGAGGGAGTACACCTTCCAGTTTCTCTCTTAATAATCTTGATAAAACAGGAGCCTTTCCTCCTGTAGAAAAAGCGACCATGACAGGAGATCGGTCAACAATTGCAGGCATTAATGCACTGCCCGCACCGGCATTATCAACCACATTGGCAAAAATATTTTTAGCTAAGGCATCGTTAGCTGCTTGTTTATTCAGTTGATCATCATCAGTAGCAGCTATAACCAAGCTCACGCCCTCAAGATCAGATTCTTGATATGAACGGTAGATGAGTTCATGCTGTTCTTGTTTCAACAGATTAGTTATGTTACTGACTATATGAGGTGCAACAACCCGAACACATGCACCAGCAGAGTGCAAAAGCCGTATTTTTCTAAGGGCTATCTCACCTCCACCTATAACCAGGCACAAGCGATGTTTCAAACTTAAAAATAATGGCAGATAATCCACAACGAAGCTCTTTTATTATTATTACTAACGATAATCCCGTCATAAAAAACACGACGCATTACAGTCTTGGGCTATCGCTATAATGACTGCTTATCCTATCAGGTGTTTGGACAGAATCTCCAAGAACAAAAAAGCAAAATATATTCCAAGAAGTTATAAATATGCATTTAATCTGATAGGGGATAAGCCATTTTATTATGACAAATCGATATGCTTTGATGATAAATGGCAGGGAACCATTATTATAATTAGCAAATATAGACTATGTACTTAACATATTGGTCCAGGTATCCAGCAGGGTGTTCAAATTACTATGTGTGTCTTTTTCAACAGTAGTAATGCCCTTATGCTCTATTGCTGAACGCAGTTTTTTTTCGAATAATTTTCTTTCTTTTACAGCAACCAGTTTTGAAACACCTAACCCTGTAGCAGCAATACCAGCTGCAATTCCAAACATGGGTGGGAATAATATGCCAGCAAAACCTGTCACTGCAGTTAACCGTAAAGTATTAACTTTACCGCTACTGAAGGTATCATTATGGGCAAAATCACCGACCATTTTTATTGCATACTCTTTTAGTACATTTCGTAATTTCTTTGGGTCTTTTCGCACTTCAGCAAATACTTGAGGTGGCTTAAGCTGATTTGTAAAATCAGCGATTTTTTCTTCCCAGTGAGAATAAGTACATGCCTGTCGGCATTCCCTTAGTGCTTCTAGCATCTGCGATTGTTTATCCTGCAAATAATCAGGCAGGTCTGGATCAGGCTGTTTTTGTTGCCAAAGTTTCAGTGCTTCTTTCTTTGAGGTTTTTTTCAGTGCAGGATACATACCCTGAAATCTTTCCCAGTATTTATCAAGATAGCGCTCAAAAGCAGTCGAACCAAATAGCCAATATTTCTTTTTATCAAGATCAGGCCTGATTGCCTCCGTCATTGTAGCCGTCACGTTATCGAGCTTTCGCCGTCGATCTTTAAAATTCATAGCGGCTGAAAGACCTACCAACACGCCTGTGATTGCAGCACCCAGTCCCATTGCTGCAGCACCCAGAGCAGGCAAACCATATTTGGACATACCCGTAGCCCTTGCGGCGATGGTTCCCCCCTGAACTACGCGGCTGGTTTTCTGTAGTTTTTTAACGGCTTCCCTTTTATTGATTACTTCTAAAAGTCGATGCTCTGAATTGTCAGATTCATCTGGGTTGATTTTTGAAAGCAGCTTTCCCCTTTCTAGCTCAAGCTGCTTTACCATTATCATTAATTGTTTTTTTACCGATTCTGTTTTAACCAGTTTTTCAATAGCAACCTGAAGGCGTTTACGATTACCCGCTGCTGCTGCAATAGTTGAAATGGCTCCAATTCCTCCGGTAACACCTGCAGCAATGGCGAGCGGCAAAAAAGCTGGCGGAAATAATGCGCCGAGGGACATTAAAGCAGCTGAAATCGTCACTGTACTGGACATACCTGGCATCAGGGTGTTTCGTGTAATTTCTGACTTCTGCTGTTTGATATATACCTCGGCTATGTCCTCTATAGTAATTGGGCTATTAAGCTGTTTTTTATTTTTTTTTCTCTGGGACAATACATCAAGTAGTTCAATTTTTTTAAGATTCTCAATAGCCTTCCGCTCTGGCTGGCGAATTTGCCGTTCGTTCTGTACAGCACCATATACTCCCTGAGCAAGGCCTAAACCTGCGTTACCTGCTGCAGCCCCTGCACTTACACCAACCAACCCAGATACAAATCCTTTATTTCCAGTTGAAACTCCAAGGATTGATCTTTGCTGTTCTAACATAGACTGACTGGATTCACGATTTGGCGAAACAATATTGGGAAGAAAGGAATCATCACCCACCTTATCGCTGAAAGGAGGAGCTGCAGACCGTATCGCGTCAGTTTCCTGGAAAGCACGCCTCGGCTTGCTATCTTTTCTTTTAGTTTTCTTCTTCTGATCCAGCTTTATATTTTGGTTACCGGCAATGTGTTGGCGAGCTTCAGGTTTATAGAACCGGGGATCCTTGGGCGAAGCTTTATCCAGAGAGATGATCCGAGCCTGTTTGTTTCGAACTAAATTATCTACAACTTCAGGTGTCACCGTTAAAGGTTCACCCTTGTTAAACCCACCATTTTCCCAAATATGTTTGATACCTGGACGCATACCATAGTCACAAAACCAGGTTTCACTGTACCCCATCGGTTGGTAATTGCTGCTATCCATTACTACCACTTTTGGGCCATCTACCGTTAATTGATTGATTGTGGGCATATAGCCGAGATGCTGGTACATCCCTGAAAGCATAGGAGGCATTACCAGCTTTTGGCCAAAGATTGAATTAAGTTGCTCAGCATAAAAATGGTGTTGGTTTTGGAAATTAAGAAAAACAGCCTCATGGCTATTGGCTGGGTTATTCAACCATGAATTAATAGGCGGGAGTACTTGATTGAGATTTTCTAATGTCTGATTAATAACAGGTTGGGAAAATTGCAACTGGGCATTTGGTTGAAAAAAGTCAAAACCTCGCACAGGGGTGGTTTGTAATATATCATAAAATGCTAAAGGCTGATAATTAACAGCAAGTGGATAATACTGAAAGAAAAAGACCATTTGGTCTACAGGTGTATTTTTCTGCAAAATATGATCAAAGGGTCTTGCTGAACTGTTCGGCTGGTTAATACCTTGAACATTTGCAGCACTTTTACTCTGTATCGAATCAATATTGGGCTTTGGCCTTGGAGTAACCTTCGAGTCAGAACCCCCTTCCATTCTTGACAGAACACTGGATTGATTCTCTTTAGTGTCAGTATGCTCAATCAGTCCAGAAAGAGAAGTAAACGCCTCATCTTGCCCAGGCTCTGTTCTATTTTGAGATTCGTGCAGAGGGATTTCAGATTTATAACGGCTTGAATCAGACTGACTACCCAAATGTAAGCTTTCCTGATTTTCAGTCTCTAAATCAAAACTTGGCCGAATACCTTCTTGAGCATATAGAGATTCCAGTGTGTCATCAGCTTTTTTTCGGTTGTTCTTATTTTTGCGTTTTTCCAGAATTCTTTTAAATGATTTGACTGCTGCCTTAACGGCAAAACCGTATTTATCTCGAAGTCGTCTCTTTTCTAGTTTCGCTAGCTCTTTAGCAATAGCCTTTTTGGCTTTTTTTTCATTGCGCTTGACATCCCAGCGGCTTTTCCAGTTACGGCATGCAACCACAGCACGCCTGGCAGGTGCTGCAATAGCCTTGGTTTTTTTACCTGTCGCGACTAACAACTGATTGATTCGCATTATTAGAGTAACCGGATTTTGAGCTATCCAACTAATAATCGGCATCAAGCCAGTTGAGTAAACAGGGGGGTAGCCCAAAGAGCACTTGAGTTCTAGTTAGTTTGTGCCATATACCTTGCATAATGCAAAGGTGCTTGAGCAATGGCAGATTATGTTACTCTTATCGACAGATTTGACCTATTGGAAGATTCTCGGGATCAGTATCATGTCGTTTACCCTCTCCCTGAAGTCTTGTTCGTCGTTTATGCCAGTATTTTAAGCAACTATACCGCCTGGGAAGATATGGCGTCATTTGCTATTAACAACCAGGACTGGTTCCGGCAGTTTTTTCCTTACCAGTTTGGATTTCCTTCTCAGTACACACTACAGAAAGTTTGTTCATTAATTGACTCAAAAGCCTTTATTCAAATTTTTGTGGACTGGATGAACGATGTCATAACCAGTATTACCTTCAAGCAGATGGGGCCTTTCCCCGAAGAAAATGATCATGTTGTTGCCATTGATGGCAAGGCGCTGAAAGGCTCCCGCCCAGCAAAGGGTAAAAAACTGGTTCATATAGTCAGTGCTTACAGCTCTGAACAGAAGTTGGTTCTTGGCTTTGAGCCCGTAGATAAAAAATCAAATGAAATCACAGCCATTCCCAAAGTGCTTGAAATGTTGAATCTTGAAGGCGCTTTAATAACCAGTGATGCCATGGGCTGTCAACGTGATATATGCAAGGCTATTGTCGATAAAGGCGCCGATTACTTGCTCTCTGTTAAAGATAATCAGCCAACCCTCCATGAGAATATTGAATCTGTTTTTACTGAGCATATTGAGAATACAGCTTCTGACGACTGTGATGATCCACATTTTGCTGAGACTCGGGAAAAAAAATAGAGATCGTTATGAGCACAGGCGTTGCTGGGTTCTCGATACCGATCTTAAACGTGTAGACCCAGAAGGAGTCTGGCCTGAATTGAAGCAGTGTGCTGTCATTCAACGTGACAGGCTCCAGGGAACCAAACAAACAACAGAAATCCACTGTTTCATCAGCAGCCGGACTCTGTCAGCCAGTCATTTAATGGCTTCTGTTCGCCATCATTGGAGTATAGAAAATGGCCAGCACAGAACACTGGATGTCAGTTTTAGGGAAGACGCCAGCAAAATCCACGAACGGACAACAGCTAAGAATGTGGCGACAATCAGGAGAAGCTGTTTTAACGTCCATAAGATCAACAATCAGTACCCGGACAAGAGCATGACACGGAAGCTCAACTTGGCAGGAATGGATCAAAGTTACCGGACAGGGCTGGTTCTTGAGAGATTTTGAACAAATGTACTTATCAAGCTACCGCCCTGGTTGAGTAAACCCACTCATTCACTGTTTTAGTAATGAATAACCCAGAAAATGGAGCAGAAAAAGACATGACACAGTTATCTAGAATGAAGTGCTTTCTATAAAAATTCGAAGCATAATCAGTACAATAGGAATAATAAAAACAGTAAGGATGCTATCTCGGGCAAATAATGATAAGTAAAAGTGCTCTATCTACCCAAAAAAATAAAACTTTTTTCAAGACACTATGGAATCTGGCAATACCCATATCCCTGCAGTGCATGATGTTTTCATTATTGGGTCTGCTGGATATCTTAATGGTTGGCCAGCTAGGAGAAACAGCGGTAGCCGCTGTAGGGTTTGGTAACAGAATTTTCTTTTTTAACCTGATCGTAGTGGCATCACTGGGTGGCGGCCTGAGTATACTGGCTTCTCAGTATATTGGTGCAGGCAACAGAGATGGCATTCGACAAACCCTGGCTCAAGCATTAATTACCTCTACCCTGGTGACAATACCATTCATTACAGCCTACTTACTCTATACACAACAGATTATTCTGTTTGCCAGCAATGACTCAAACCTCTTGAAATTAGGATCTGACTATCTGTTGATTACAGCCCCTTCATTTTTATGCACTGCTATTGTTGTTCCGTTGGAATCTGCTTTGCGTGCCAGTAATGATGCAAAAACGCCTACTCGTGTCAGTTTTTTGACCATTCTGGTTAACATCATACTCAACTATATTTTAATTTATGGGGCTTTGGGTATACCTGCCATGGGGGTTTCAGGCTCAGCTTTGGGTACGGTTATAGCCCGCGTTTTTCAGCTTGTACTCCTGGGCTATTACCTACACAACTTCAAATCATTTCTACTACCGTCTATAAAAGATTTCAGAACAGCGACCCAGTACAAAGCCATTAAGAAATATTTAAAAGTGAGTATTCCCCTGGTATTTCAAGATGGGCTTTGGGCCTTTGGAGTCATTCTTTATCATTTAATTTATGGGCAGATGGGCGTAGATGACCTTGCCATAATGAGCACCATTTCAGCGGTTGAAGCCATTCTAATCTCACTGTTTATAGGATTTGCAATAGGCTGTTCAATTATGCTTGGGCATGAGCTGGGTGCTAGCCAATTCAATACCGCCTGGAAACAAGGGTGGTTTTTTCTTGCCGCTTCTCCGATTGTAGCCTTAATGATTGGGTTAGTGATTGCTGCGTTTAATTCTGAACTTGTTGTTTGGTTTGGACAGTTTAAAGACGAAACCGTTATTGAAGCCAGCCAGGTCATGACCGTCGCGGGCTTTGCACTCTGTATCAGGGTAATCAACCTGATCGGTATTGTCGGTGTATTAAGAAGCGGCGGAGATGTCAATGCAACCGCTGTCATTAATATTATTGGCATGTGGTGTGTCGGTCTGCCATTGGCCTGGGTAGCTGCGACTGTCTGGCAGCTACCTCTTTATATGGTGTTTATCTGTGCTCTTATGGAAGAAGTGACAAAAGCCATTCTGGTTATCTATCGGGTTATTGCTGGACGATGGCTAAAAAACCTGGTTTCTGAACCAATCGATATACGCACCGGAACAAGCCAGTAATCACCCTATCAGGCTGATCTTCGATTATCATATTTGCCATAAAGCAAGGATCGGGCAACACCTTCACCGGTAGGTGTTAATTGGTATTCCTGTCTACCCGAAACTTTTCCTGCAACGAGTACCGTTAAAGCATTGTCAGAATAACGCTCCGGAGTACAACCAAAACGACGCTGAAACTCACCCAATTCATGGGCAGAATAACCTGTTCGCTGGCAAAGCTCCTGAGCAGGGCAATTGCATCAATCCAAAACGATAGAGCAAAGTAACTTTGTTAGGTGTTTATGATCCCAACCTGCTAGTTTTCTGTGGCTCTTGATACTGCGATCGCCCTTGTTGGCCTTGATAGCGTTCAGTGCTATCCGCCTCAGGATAGAGAAGTTCTCTGCCCCATTGCCTGTTTTGATCTGACAAGCATCCTCTGAAAATGCAACATCAAGCACCCAGTGTAGATTATTCTCCACAGACCAGTGGTTTCGACTGATTTCCAGCATATCCTTCGCTGCCATTGAACGGCTCATGATATAAAAACGCAGCGCAGTAGTTACTTTACCATTGATTTGCCTGTCACTTTGTACGACAGCTACTTGCTTTAGTCCCGGCCAGTCTTTTGCCGTTTCCAAGTTAGAAAGATCGCTTATCACCCAACAACAGCGGGTTTCTACACGACCGTGGCCTTTTTCACGAGACTGCATATAATCATGCAGCTCTGGCTGGTGTTCTGCTGCGGTAAACAAAGCCTCTATGCCTTTATAGAGCTTTTTCTGATTGCCTTTGACTGCAAGAATGTAATCTGCACCCTGTTCAACGCACTGCTTTGCTACTTTCTTCTGGCAGCCCATAGCATCCAGTGTGACAAGGCAGCCTTTCAGCTCCAGAGCTTTGAGCAGTTTAGGTATTGCTGTAATTTCATTGGACTTTTGGTCGACACGCTCTTGCCCAAGCACCAAGCCAAGCTTAACACTCCAGGCACTGACTAGAAGCACTGGTTTTTTGCCTTTTGCTCTGGAGCCCTTAATGACCTTTCCATCAATCGCAAGGTGTTGGCTGCCTGATATTTCAGTCAGTGTTTGCTTGATCCAGCCAGTAAAACAGGTTTCAAAAGCTACGGGGTCAAGCAAGCAGAAGACCCTGCGAAAGGTGTATTTAGAGGGTATGCCGGCGGGTAGCTCTAGAAATGTTTTGAACCAGTCTTCTTTACAGCGACCAAAGTCCTCAATGTCTTGCCACTCATCAGCTCCACATATAACAGCACATACGGCAATAATAAGAATATCAAGCAGGTTATGGTCACACATACCTGGCCGACGGGGATCAGGTACTTTAGCCAAAAACTGCGACAAAGGTTGATACTGTACGGCTTCCATGCAAATTGACTACTCTGGTAATTTACAGAGCAGTCTCTCTCAGGTCGTCAGATTGATGCAATTGCCCTGAGCTCCTGAGCAGACTGCCGCGGCCGCCAGTATATTTCCAGCAAAAACATCATGTCCCTTGCCGTCATATGCGGAAAACACTTCGTTAATACTCGAAAGGCTTCAAGATGAATGGTTGTGCCTTTACGCATTAATCCTCTTCCCCCCTATCAAGAAAAGGTAGGTAGCTATCTTTATTAATATTATTTCTGTTGTAATCATCAAAGAGGGCATCAATGACTAACTGAGCCCCCTATACAATTCTTAGAAGCCAAATCAAAAAACAATACAGATAATGTAACTGTATAGAAGACTGCCTCTAAACATTGAATTAATTAATAACCTTAATACCTCCCATATAGGGCTGTAATACTTCAGGTACATGAATTCGACCGTCTGCATCCTGATAGTTTTCAATCACCGCAACCATGGCACGGCCAACAGCAAGACCTGAACCATTCAACGTGTGAACCAGCTCCGGCTTGCCTGTTTCAGGATTACGGAAACGTGCCTTCATACGACGCGCCTGAAAATCGAGGCAGTTACTGACAGATGAAATCTCCCGATACTTCTGCTGACCTGGCAACCATACTTCAAGATCATAGGTTTTAGTGGCACCAAACCCCAGATCACCACCACACAGAGCAACAACACGGTAAGGAAGATTAAGCTTCTGCAGGATAGCTTCGGCATTGGCGGTCATGGTTTCCAGCGCTTCCTGAGATTTTTCAGGGTGCACAATCTGAACCATTTCCACTTTTTCAAACTGGTGTTGACGAATCATTCCCCGGGTATCGCGGCCATAGCTGCCCGCTTCACTACGAAAACAGGCGCTGTGAGCTGTCAACTTAAGAGGAAGTGCATTTGCTTCCAGGATCTGTTCACGAACAATATTGGTCAGAGTTACTTCTGCAGTGGGGATCAGATAAAAAGGCTTTTCTGCTCCATCACAGACTGTCTGGAATAGATCTTCACCAAATTTTGGCAGCTGACCCGTTCCCTGAAGCACGTGATCATGGACCAGATAAGGGGTGTTTACTTCTTCATAGCCATGCTCATTAACCTGCACGTCGAGCATAAATTGAGCTAAAGCCCTGTGCAGTCTGGCTATGGGCCCCCGAAGCAAAGCAAATCGAGCGCCAGACAGTTTTGCCGCAGTCTCAAAGTCAAGGCCGTACTGAGCCCCCAAATCAACATGATCTTTAACCTCAAAATCCATTGCCCGTGGTTCACCCCACTTGCGGACTTCCAGGTTATCATTTTCATCTCGTCCTTCCGGTACAGATGCGTCAGGCAAGTTTGGAATTCCCTGCATCAGATTGCTCAATTCATCTTGCAGGGTTCCCAGCTCCTGCTCTGATGCTTTAAGCTCAGCATTGATTTTATCCATCTGGGCTTTAAGCTCTGCCACATCACCACCGGTGGCTTTTAACTTACCAAAAGCCTTGGATCCGGACTTACGCTCACCTTGCAGCTGCTCGGTACGAACCTGAAGAGACTTTCGTCGCTCTTCAAGTCTGTTAATCGCCTCAATATCAAGTTCAAAATGCTTCTTGCGCAGCAGCTCAGCTACTTCTTCCGGATTACTGCGAACGTACTTAGGATCCAGCATAGGATACTGACACCTTACTTCAGGATAATACTTTAACTCCGCCTAAAGCGGCGTTAATAAAAAAGCTTAATAATAAGGAAAGTAAACGGATTCACAAGAGAAATAAGCTATCCCTTCTTTAACTGCTTAGAATTAGGTGTGATGCCTGCTTTTTTTGAATAAATAATAGCCACTTTACCCCCCCCCACCAGCTTAAACATAAGGAGTAATCTACAACTAAAGCCCAATAGCCAGACCTCATAGTTAACGGCATCATTGAGCTTACCGATAAACAGCAATGGGATGTTTTGATGGCTGAGGTTCTAAACACCTACCAACCAGAGGTATACAACACCTCATTTAATGGCAATAAAAGCCATTCTACAGGCTATTGGCAGTCAATACTCTGCCGGATTGGTCCTGCTCACCTGGCTGTTAGACAAATTCCTCTACCAGTCAGCCCTGCACCTATTGACCATAAAACCTATTACTTCAATAGTAGTATCATCACCCCAGGTACTTTCTCAGGGCCTTTTCTTACTCAGCCAGCCCCATTAAAAGCCACCTATGTATTCAGAAACAGCTTACATTTACCAAAAGTGGCTGTTCTGGCACCTTATGAAAGGAAAAACTACTTTACAGGCGTGAAAGATCAACATTACACGCTCAATTCCCCATCAATGATGCTAGGTGGCACTCTGCCATTACAGCAATACGGCTACCTCAGTCCTTATCGTTATTTAATGGAGTCTTGTTCTTTTCCAGGCTTAAATAGTCAATATTTGCCCCCTCAGTGGCTCTACTATCACACACCTCAACAAGAGCCTATCGCATATTCTCCAACAAATAATGGCCAGTGGTTAAAGCCTTATTGCATTGATTTCTGCACTACTAGAGACCAATATGCCCCTGTTGTGACAATGCAATCCGTTTCACCTCCGTTAGCATCTCATCACTATACTGCTCAGAATGTTATAAATTGCCCAAATGCTCATAACAACAGAATCATTTCCCAACTGTCTAACCCAGCAACTTTATTACCCATGACTCAACAATGTGTCGCAGGAACGGGGTCGCACAGAGCAACACAGCGTTCACTTTCTTCAAACAAAATAAGCAACAAAGAATCAGCAGGTGCTGGCGGGCATGCAGACGCATTTATTTTATTAGGCAATGATATTGCCAAACTGACATCAATAACTGAACTTGAAGTATACCAGGACAGGAAAAACAACGGCCTCGATTCAGTTATTCCAAAACACAGGCTTGAAAATCAGCTATCCACAGCAGAACAGGAAAAAATTCAACCATTAAAACAAGCCCGAAAAAAAGGACATGATATCATTGTTATGGAGAAGGCCGGTGCCAATATCCCTACAGAAAATAAACGAGAGCTCGATATCAAAATCGGGGCGGCTACAGCATCAAGAAGCCAATTAGCAAGAGATGGCTATTCCATGCTATCAGCCCGTACAAAAAAGGAACGCCATAATATTCTTGATACCATTACCGGCTCCCAGGACAGAGGGTACAGGCTGGAAGGAGCCAAGATACATGGTTGTAAGCTGGTCTCCAGTCGCCTGAGCCTCAGCAGGCATACAAGGTCTAATCTAAAGCAGATGCTTGACCTTCCCAAAGATAAAATGCTGGAAAATACCAATAGAATAATAGAGCAGCTGACGAATATTAAGCAGGCAATAAGAAATGCAAATATTACATTTATCGCCAGTAGTGTATTGATACTGATTGATGATCATCAGCCTGAAAATACAGAGGTCAAATTGATTGACCTTGCCCACCCAATCAAGAATCAAAAAGCCAGTCGTTTTATCAAATCAAAAAACCAGTTTCTGAAAGGAATAAGCAACCTGATCAGGGACATTGAGTGTATCCAGATAGCACAACAGCTCGTCAGCCCAAATGATAAGAGAGAATGAACTGAAACTTCACTACGGCCTCCTACCAGTTTTCAACTAGACATTTATTACATCAGTATTTACCCCATCATGAAGGGAAAAATTTCGTTGGGTATGTCCCTGGAAAATAGTTTAAAAAAACAAATACGAATCCTTGCTAATTACGCTATAAGTTTTTGAACAGTTTTAAAAATTGATCTTATCAAAACCTAAAAATCGGCTAGAGAATGGGTGTAATGAACCGTCTGAAAAAAGAGCTGGGAATCACCCAGGGCGCAGGTTTAATGTCAACCTCTCTTCTCGGAACAGGTATCTTCGTTGTTCCTGCTGTAGCAGCGAGTATAGCTGAGCGATGGTCTTTACTAGCCTGGATTCTCTTGATTGCACTAGTGCTACCTGTTGCTTTTACCTTTGCATTACTGGGTAGAAAGTTTCCCCATGCCGGTGGTACGGCCCATATTGTAGGGCAGGCAATGGGAGAGCGCTTTGAGAAATTAACTGCATTTTTATTTCTATTAGCCTTGCCTGTCTGTATACCTGCAGGTTTAACCATAGCCACCGGATTCTGGCATTCACTCATCCCATCAAGTCATGAAGCAGAACTGATTATTAAATTTATAACCCTTGGCATCGTTTTATTTCTTGGTCTGGGCGGCGCGCGATTTTCCGGATCAGTACAAGTCGGCATCGCCTTATTAATTGTATTAATGGTGGGTGCATTATGGTGGGGAGGGCCTGTTTATTTATGTGATACCAGCCTCTCTGTAACATCTGAATACTCAATCAATACTGTTTTTCCAGCGCTTGCTGTCATGTTCTGGTGTTTTGTCGGGATAGAAGCCTTTAGCCATATGGGTGAAGAGTTCAAAAGACCAGAACGGGATTTCCCTATCGCGTTATTACTAGGAGTTTTACTGGCTGGTTTAGTCTACTGGGCCTGCTCAGTTGTTATTTTAAAATTCGGCGCCTACGGCTGCGAAGCAGAAAATACCCACGCTATTCCAACCCTAGTAACACAATTATTCGGACCTCAAGTCGAGTGGTTGGCAGCCATCATTGGTTATCTTGCCTGCTTTGCCAGTATCAATATTTATATACAAGGTTTTTCCCGCTTGGTCTGGAGTATGGCTGATGAAGGCGCCCTAAATCCTGCACTTGCCAAGCTGTCCATTCGTAAAGTACCAGCCAATGCTATCTGCCTGATCGTTAGTGTTTGTGCATTAAGCACACTTATTGCTGATTGGGTACAACTGCCACTGGATAGCTTGATTCGCTACGCCAATGGTAATTTTGTAATGGTCTATCTATTTTGTATGCTGGCAGGTGTAAAGCTGTTATCAGGCTGGCAGAGAGGCATCGCTGTTTTTAGTACCCTACTCTGCTTTATGGTATTGCTTGCACTAGGAAAAGACACTTTATACGTCTTTGGGCTTATAATTCTATTCCTTGGTTTTTATCAGGTAAAAGCTAGAACTCAAGCCATAAAAGCAGGGTGATATCGCAAGCGAAAGAGTGCAGTCAGTTTCGGCTATCATAACGAAACCACGGTTTATCAACACCTCTTGGGAATTCATAAACCAGATAGCTGTTGCCCGGCTGCACCTGTATGACAGTTTTTTCTGCACTAAATATCAAAATGGCAATGATGACCACAATTAGCAGAAAGAATGTTTTCACTGATTCCCCCCTTAATTACTCTATTAGAAAGTTAATTTACTGGAAAAAGAGAATAGCTCAGCCTGGCCATGTTTATGAGCAACCAGGCTAGCCAGTCGTTTATAAAACCCACTTAATCGCCTGATACCCCCCCCAGGTTCCAAGCAGGCAGACAAGAACACTTGCCAGGATATAAAACATAGCAGCCATAAGCTGGTCTGACTGTATTAATCTGAAGGTATCCAGGGAGAATGTAGAAAACGTTGTTAATGCACCTAGAAAACCTGTTATAGCCAGATTCTTCCAGATCGGTGGCAACATGGCTTTTTCAACCAGGCAGTACCAACCAATGCCTATTAACACCGAACCCAGGATATTGACTGTTAAGGTTGGGAGAGGAAATAAATGGGCATCCCCAGACTCAGCGAAATGGGTATAGACCACGGAACGAAGTAGAGCACCAAGCGCCCCACCAATTGCAATAGCAAGATAATTTAACATAAAAGTCTCAGGATAAGACCCGGCGCTACCTCATAACGCTGAGATTCATAATTATCCCACGGGATCAAGGCAGGCTTACCCGGCATAAAGGAGAGAGACAGATAATTATATGTGATCCAAGGGGATGTTCTCAATTAGACATGAACATTATGTACAGACTAGCCCCATGTAACTAACATTAAATTCATTGAGTAATATCAACAAACACAAACGCTATTGATAACAATTATCATTTAGATATAATACATTCAATTCCTCAGGCCCCGCAAAGCAAAATTGTTATCTTGTATTGTGGCCAACTAAAACACCTGCTCTATGATTGCGATGAAGCATACGTCCAAATGTTTCTAGACACGATAGAGAGTAAACGCTAGTTAGAAGAGAAAAAGCATGGAACGTAAAGAAGAAGCCGCATTTGATGCCCGATCGCTGATGCTGAACGAATACAGCGGTATTCTTTCCACCCACTCCCACGATGTTCCTGGCTATCCTTTTGGCTCAGTTATGCCATACTGCCTTGACGACCAGGGTCGTCCTGTGATGTTGATTAGCCGAATCGCTCAACATACAAAAAATATTCAGGAAAACCCCAGGGTTTCCCTGATCATGACACAAAGCGGTATTGATGATGCTCACTTGGGTGCTCGTTTAACCTGGATCGGTGATGCAGAGCTGATTGGAAATGACGGTGAGATGGCAGAGCGCTACTACGCATTTTTCCCACAATCACAGGACTATCACAAAACCCATAACTTTGATTTTTATCGAATTAATCTGGTACGGGCACGTTATATCGGTGGATTCGGCAAAATTTTCTGGGTAAAAAACGAACTGTTAACTAAAGCCAATCCTTTCTTTGGTGAGGCTGAGACGGCTATTGTTAACCATATGAATGAAGACCATGTGGATGCCATGGTTAAATATTGCCTGACTGCTGGTGTCTCATTACCAGAAAATATTAAACCACGTATGGCGGGTGTAAACAGTGAGGGGATGCATCTGTTAATCGATCGAAAAGTGGTATTTATCCGTTTCCCAGAAACCGTAGAGCAGCCAATGGACGTTCGCCAACAGCTGGTTTATATGGCTAAGGCGGCCTGACTCAATGCATCCAATGTGAATTACAAATTCAATAAAGAAGGTATTCTCAGTTAATCTTGAGAATACCTTCTTTCATTTTAAGCAGTAACAACCAAAGGACAAACCTGTGAAGGATGCTCAGCCACACTAACTTCGATATTGAAAACCTTTTTGATAATATCCGGTCTCAGTACATTGAAAGGCGGACCTTCCGCGGCTATCTCTCCTTGTTTAAGCATTATAATTCTGTCTGAATAGCGGGCCGCCAGGTTCAGGTCATGCAGAATAACCAACACCCCCATACCCGCATCGGCCTGTGCCCGTGCTACTTTTAAAGTTTGTTGCTGATGCGCTGGGTCAAGGGCAGACGTCGGTTCATCCAGCAATAGGTAACGGGGTCCCAGAGGACATTCATCCCAAATCTGACAAAGCACCCGTGCCATATGCACCCGCTGTTTTTCGCCCCCTGACAAGGTAGTGTACCGCTGGCTTCGTAATGCAAAACAATCGACTTTTTCCAAAGCTTTATGGGCAATAGTAAGATTAGCACTGTGGTCAGTTGCACAGGGTATTCGCCCCAACAGTACCACTTCCTCAACCGTAAATGGAAAACTGAGAGAAGAGGACTGAGGCAGAACTCCCATCATCAATGCTTTCTCAGACTGTGACCACTGCTTTTGACCATTTAATATCACTTCTCCTGCAGTCACTTTCCTGTCACCGGTAACCGTCTTCATCAATGTACTCTTCCCGGCACCATTTGGACCAAGGACAGAAACAATTTCCCCTGGAGCTACCGTAAGAGAGACAGAGTTCAATAGGGTTTTGCTTCCCACCTGAACAGTGACATTTTTTAAATCAAGTGACTTTTTCATATCAGGCAATCCGCTGGCGCTGCTGCCAAAGCATGGACATAAAGAAAGGGGCTCCCATTAAAGCAGTGACAATACCAATAGGAAGTTCCGCTGGGGCAACGATGGTTCTCGCAATCATATCTGCCATGACCAATAGAATTCCGCCCAGCATGGCCGATGCGGGCAATAATACCCGATGATCAGGACCTGTCATCAGTCGAATAAGATGGGGAACAACCAGACCCACAAAACCAATCATTCCGCTGACAGAAACAGATACACCCACTGCAATAGCCGATAGCGTAATCAGCTTTAACTTCATTCGCTGGACATTAATACCAAGATGCCTGGCTTCTGACTCGCCTAACAGTAACGCATTAATTACTTGCCCGTAACGGCATAACAGCAACGTGACTGGCAGCAAAATAACGACACAGATCAGCACCAGATTCCAGGTAGCACCACCAATACTGCCCATCTGCCAGTAAGTTAAACTGCGCAGACTGGTATCATCGGCAATATACGTCAATACACCGATGCCAGCACCTACCAGGGCATTAATGGCAACCCCGGCAAGCAACATGGTGGCAACCGATGTGCCATTATTGGTTGTCCCTGTTTGATATACCAGCCAGGTAGCCGCTATTCCTCCGATAAAAGCAAACAGGGAAACACTCACACTTTGCAATAAGCCTCCAGCGGCCCCGGCAAATAAGACAGAACCCAAGACAATTGCAATGCTCGCCCCTAATGCAGAACCACTGGCCACACCAATGATACTGGGATCAGCCAAAGGGTTACGAAACAACCCCTGCATGGACGCCCCAGCTATCGCCAGGGAGCCACCCACGATAAAACCTGTCAAAGTCCTGGGTAACCGGATGGCTTCAATAATCAAGGCCAGTTGTTCATTACCAGATCCAGCAATAAAACCTAAACGTTGAAACAGTACACCAAGAATATCGCCAGGAGAGATAGAAACCGGGCCCGTGCCAACAGACATAATCAATACAATGGGCAGCAACACTGCCAGGCTCACCAATAGTAATGATGAGCGTCGTCGACTACGACCCATTCTCAGCTCCGGCTACAGATAAATGACCAGCAATATCATTATCGCTTTTCTGGTAAAGGACTTTTGCTAACCTGATCGCTGTTTCACCCGTTCTTGGTCCTAGTCCACCCAGTAGCAAGTTACCATCAATAGCCACCAGCTGGCCTTTTTTTCCTGCCGGAGTTTGTTTTAGCACGGGTTGCATATTCATAAGCTGATCGGCAGTCATACCCTCGCCACGATCCGCATAAAGAATAAAGTCGGGCGACAACTCTAGCAGGGCTTCATTGGATAGGGGCTTATAACTGGAGAATGAGTCAGCGGCAACGTTATTACCCCCTGCCAGTTCAATCAGGGCATTTGCAGCCGTGTTATCACCGGAAACCGAAGGTGTACGACCACCCATAGCCAGCATAAATAAAACCCTCGGTTTTTCTTTACGGCTTTCTGCCAGCTTTTGCGCTTCATCCAATGAGGTTTTAATTGACTGCCAAAGGGCTTGACCCTGTTCTTCTCTATTAAGGAGTTTTGCCAGGTATTCGATACGGTACTTTATCATCTCCTGACTGTAACCCAATGGCATTGACTCAACCTGAACACCGGCACTTTTTAACTGGCTAATAGTCGACGGCGGCCCCATATCTTCAGTCCCTACCAGCAGCGTCGGAGCCATCGCCAGAATACCTTCTGCTGACATTTGCTTGTGATAACCCAGTTTCGGCAGTTTGTGGGTTGCTGATGGCCAATTACTGGTCACATCAACTGCTACTACTTGATCACCAGCACCTAAGGCATAAATCAACTCGGTTACACCATTACCTGCGGAAACTATTCGCTGCTTCTCAACTTTATTATTAGTCTGAGCATTTTTACTGCCAGAAGTGGTCGTTTCAGTAATCGTTAACGCTGTTGTCGAAGCATGAGCAACCAACCACGGCAAAACCAAAAGAGCGAATGTTCCTACTAGCTTTTTCACGAGCCAGTATCCTCCATTAAATAGATGTACAACCTGGAACCAACAAACGCGACCGGAACAGCCTTTATCAAAAACAAACGTCCAATTTTACACAAGAAAACGTTTAAGGGCGTCATATCAGGTAGCAGCGCAATTATCGATTAAAAGAGCGAGCCTCATTTATGTATAGCTCTCTCCTCTAAAAACTGACTGCAAGGTTACTTTAATAGAAGGATCTATTCAATAATTTAAATGATAACGATTTGCATTTGCATTACTAATTAATTAGCATGCTTATCCAATGCCTTCGTCAGTAACAACTGATGCTACGGAAAACAGTCAGCAGTCCGTAGCACCGGACCAGGATTGTGCCTCAAATGAATCTATCTAAAACCAGACTTGCTATTGCCATAATGGCTGTTACTACTTCTGCTGCACAGGCTGATACCTCGTCAGAAATCAGTCAGGATTCAATACTTGACCAGGTAACAGTATCTGCCTCCAGAACAGAAAAAACAGTCTCAGACACAGCAAGCTCAATCACTGTTATCGATAACGGTCAAATAGACCGAAATCATTACCAGACAATAGCTGACCTGGTAAAGCATGAACCCGGTGTAACAGTGAAAACAGAAGGCGGCCGTTTTGGTATTAACAGCTTTAACATCCGGGGAATGGAAGGAGACCGAGTTAAAGTGATGGTTGATGGCCAACCCATGCCGAAACTGTTTAAAAACGGTACCTATCTTAATGCTGGCAGTGACTATGTAGATATTGAAACCCTGAAAAGAGTTGAAGTAGTTAAAGGCCCTGCATCAACCTTATATGGCAGTGATGCAATGGCAGGTACCGTAGCCTTTGTTACCAAAGACCCGGCAGACTTTTTAAAGGCAGAAGGTGATGACAGCTACAGTTCCATCAAAAGTGGATACAATAGCGCCAATCAAGGGTTTACCAATACCCTTACCTTTGCTAACCGATCAGAGCAGTTGGAAACCCTTTTTATCTATACCCGCCGTGATGCCAAGGAAACCGAAACCCATGGCAGTAGCAAAGGCGGTTACGGCGCCAACCGCGGAAAAGCAGATAGCCAGGATATAGCAGGTAACAACTACCTCGGTAAACTGCAGTATCAACTCACTGATAATCATCGGTTAGGGCTCACCCTCGAACACTATAACAATGAAATTAAAGGGACAGCAGAAAGCCTGATGTACTATGCTGACCCTTCTTACAACATTGAATATGATAAATACCAGTATAAAGACAAGAAAGACCGTTCCAGAGTAGCGTTGGAACACCAGTGGGATGCCGACCTTGATTTATTTGACCATCTAAAATCCACACTAGGCTGGCAACAGTCCAAGACAGATCAAGAAACAGAACTGCATAGAATCGATAGCAACCCAAACATGGACCGTTTTCGGGACTCCCAATATAAACAAACAACCTGGCAATACTCTATGGTATTTAATAAATCCCTGGAGTTTGACCATGGTCTGCACTCCTTTATTTACGGTGTAGACCTGGAAAAAAATGCCATTGAAAGCCAACGCTACCTTCTGGATGTTGAAGAAGGTGGCAACATTAAACAGGATAAAACGGTTCGTGATTTCCCTTTAACCAATGAATACAACTACGCAGCTTTTATTTCAGATGACATCTCACTGTTGAATGACCGTCTCCGGCTAACACCCGGTATCCGTTATAACTACCGGAAAGTGAAAACAGACCCTGATGCCCTCTTTATTAACAACGGTAATGCCAGTGCCGTCAAGGAGTCATCATCATTTAGTAGAATGACCGGGCAATTAGGTGCAGTCTATGATTTCACCAACAGTCTCTCAGGTTTTATTCAATATGCACAGGGCTTCCGTGCACCCAAAGCGGATGAAATGTACTTCTCCTACTTTGCACCTTATTACGAGCAGCGAGCCAACCCCAACCTAAAAGCAGAGACCAGTAATAACTACGAACTGGGATTAAGAGGCAAAACAGGACTGGCACAATATGAAGTGGCTGCATTTTACAGTAAATATAACGACTTCATTGAAAATAAAATCTGGATGGAAGGCAATAAGCCCATCTACCAGAAGCAAAATCTCGCCAATGCCTGGGTAAAAGGTATTGAATTAAAAACGGTAATGGACCTCGCAAGGCTATCCCCTTCAGCAGAAGGTTTCAGCCTGAAAGGCAGCATCGCTTTTGCTGAAGGTAAATATGAGAACCCTACCAATGGCGAGCAACCGCTAAACTCCGTAGCCCCTCTCCAAGGCGTATTCAGCCTGGCCTATGATGCCCCTTCCAATCGATGGGGCTCAGAAGCCACATGGACTTTAGTTAAAGGAAAAGATAAAAGCGATATTGATCAATCTGAAGCGACCTCATCCAAAGAGGGTGAGCAGTTCGCCACACCAGGCTATGGCATTGTTGATCTGACTGCGTACTACAAACCTGCCAAAGACCTCACCCTAAGCGCCGGCCTATTTAACCTCACCGATAAAAAATATTGGCACTGGAATGATGTAAGAGGAAAAGGTCAAAACAATGCAGGACTCGACCGTTATACCCAGCCAGGTCGTAATGTTGCTGTTAGTTTGAAATGGGAGATATAGGCAAGATTTACTCCACTTGGGAGACCAGGGATAGATCTCACTCGCTACCCTAGCTGCTCCAGGCTATCTGTATATCCAATACAGATAGCTTTTTTATTAATTCAGTTGTAACCATTATTACCGTCTTTTGCTTCCACTGGCCTGATCCCATTCCGCCAGAGTAGCAAGTTTTTCCTTAATCTTTATTTCAAGACCCCGATCATTGGGTTGATAGTAACGACGAGATTCGATGGCATCAGGGAAATAGCATTCCCCTGCCGCATAGGCATTGGGTTCATCATGAGCATAGCGGTACTCCTTACCATAGCCCATGCTGCCCATCATTTTGGTGGGTGCATTGCGTAAATGCAGTGGCACTTCATAGGATGGATTGCCTTTGACATCAGCCAAGGCGGCTTTCCAGGCTTTATACACCGCATTACTTTTAGGAGCACAGGCACAATAAACGGTAGCATGGGCCAGTGCCAGCAAGCCTTCAGGGCTACCCAGCCGTTCATAAGCCTGCCAGGCATTAATGGCAATCACCAGGGCTCTCGGGTCCGCATTGCCAATATCTTCACTGGCAATGGCCACCAGCCGACGAATCACATAAAGCGGATCTGCACCACCATCAACAATACGGGCAGCCCAATATAAAGCCCCGTCAGGGCTGGAGCCTCTTACTGATTTATGAAAAGCAGAGATTTGATCATAAAAGGCCTCTCCACCTTTATCAAACCGTCGACCACTGTCTGATAAAATGGCATTAATGGTTTCCGCCTTTACCATGCCATCTTCGCTGAGGTCTGCTGCCACCTCCAGTGTATTAAGCAGTCTGCGGGCATCACCATCAGCATAGCGAATCAGGATTTCTTCAGCCTCTTCTTCAAGCTTAATATTTTGTTTGCTTAAGCCTCTGTCACTATCATCCAGTGCCTGATATATGACTTGTCTCAGTGCATCATTTCCCAACGGTTTGAGCACATAGACCCGAGCCCTTGATAACAGAGCATTATTAAGCTCAAAGGAAGGGTTTTCAGTGGTTGCACCAATAAAAATAACCGTACCGTCTTCTATATGGGGCAAAAAGGCATCCTGCTGGGATTTGTTAAATCGGTGTACTTCATCGACAAACAACAGTGTCTTTCTGTTACTTGCCAGCAGTTGATCCTTTGCCCGACTAACCGCAGCACGAATATCCTTAACGCCGGACAGCACTGCCGACAGTGTTTCAAAATGGGCATCAGACACACCTGCAATCAACTGAGCCAAGGTTGTTTTGCCAACGCCAGGAGGCCCCCAAAAAATCATTGAGTGAGCATTACCCTGCTCCAACGCTCCCCTTAACGGTTTGCCCCGACCAAGGATATGATCCTGCCCCAGGTACTCATCAAGGGTTCTTGGCCGCATTCTTGCGGCCAAAGGCTGGTAATGGTTATTAATCTGACTGTCAAACAGCGAATTCATGTGATCGCCTTAACTACCAGAGATTTCATCAATAACATCATAGCTTTTTGGATAGCTGGCTCTGAAGCGGCTATTACTGATCATCCCGTTAATGTTGACTTGCTGCAGGTCAACCTTACGCCTTCCTCCCATGGAGTCCGTCATGGAAAAGCCGGTCAGCTCACCTTTTTTGAAATGTATTTCCAGCAAATCAAACAGGGCATCATTGCCTGTTGGCCTCAGGCTGTAGGTTTTATCCCCTCTATAATCATTGACCACCACATAGTAATTTTTCAGGAATTCCCGGGCATCACCACTCAACAGTTGTACTGGCGTATTTTCAGACTCCGTATCCTGTTTTTGAATGACCACTTGCATCAAATCATGATCAACATTCCAGACCTTATCATCCCGGGTTACAATTTCCTGGCTATAAGGCTGCTTGGTTACCCAGCGGAACATACTGGGGCGCTTTAATTGCAACTCGCCAGAGAGCACCTGTCTTCGGCCATTATCTGCCAACACTTCCTGGTTAAATTGCGCACTAAGGGTTCTGATTGATTTCAGTTTTTTTACCAGTTCCTCAACTGCTTTACTGTCATTTTTTTCAGGCTTGGTAACGTTGGCCCCTTTGCCTTGCTGTTGCTTATCACTGGCAGAGGTCTTGGTACCAGACTTCTCGACAGCAGCCCCTTTTTCAATCGGGCTGGACGACGCCAAAGCAGACATTGATAAAACAGACAGGGATAAAGACAAAATCAGTGTTTTCAACATATAAAACATTACGTATTTCAATTTTTTGGAGGTGCTGGCGCCATCACTTCCCGGTTACCATTACTACCCATAGGGCTGACAACACCTGCAGCCTCCATGGATTCTATCATGCGGGCAGCACGGTTATAGCCAATTTTCAGTTTTCGTTGTACCGATGAAATCGAGGCTCTGCGGCTTTCAGTAACAAAAGCAACCGCCTCATCGTACAGTGGGTCCTGCTCACTATCACTGTCTAAACCGCCGGTAAAGGCACTTCCTTTAGCAGAGCTATCAGCACTGGCACCACTGAGAACACCTTCTTCATAACAGGGAGAGCCCCGCTGCTGCCAGTCAGCAACCACCCGGTGAACTTCATCATCACTGACAAATGCACCGTGTACCCGAATAGGTACACTTGTACCTGGCGGTAAATATAACATATCACCATGCCCAAGCAGCTGTTCTGCCCCACCCTGGTCAATAATGGTTCTGGAATCAACCTTACTGGAAACCTGAAAGCTGATGCGGGTCGGCACATTCGCTTTAATCAGTCCAGTAATGACATCAACAGAGGGACGCTGGGTAGCAAGTATCAAGTGAATCCCCGCCGCACGGGCCTTCTGGGCAATACGGGCAATCAACTCTTCAACCTTTTTGCCAACAATCATCATCATGTCAGCAAACTCATCAATCACCACCACAATAAAGGGCAAAGTATCGAGTACCGGTGCAGTATCTTCCTCCGAAACAGGCTGATAGAGAGGATCAAGTAACGGTTCTCCGGTATCCAGTCCTTCTTTTACCTTCCGGTTATACCCGGCAATATTACGAACACCCAGGGCAGCCATCAGTTTATATCGGCGTTCCATCTCTGCGACACACCAGCGCAAAGCATTAGCCGCCTCCTTCATATCCGTCACGACCGGCGCTAACAAATGGGGAATGCCATCATAAATCGACAGTTCCAGCATTTTGGGGTCAATCATAATCAGGCGGACATCCTCGGGACCCGCTTTAAAGAGCATGGACAGCAGCATCGCATTAACACCCACCGATTTACCGGAACCCGTGGTGCCAGCCACTAGCAAATGGGGCATTTTTGCCAAATCAACAACTACAGGTAGACCACTGATATCCTGGCCTAATGCAAGACTGAGCGGAGAACTCGCTTCTTTATAGACTCTGGAGGCAATCAGCTCACTAAAATAAACCGTCTCCCGGCCATCATTGGGAATTTCGATCCCCATAACCGATTTGCCAGGAATCACCTCAACCACTCGAACACTGACCACTGCCAGTGAACGGGCCAGATCACTGGCCAGGTTGGTAATTCTACTCGCCTTGACACCCGGTGCTGGCTGAATTTCATAACGGGTAATGACCGGACCCGGATGCACAGCAACCACTGTGACATCAACACCAAAGTCTTTGAGCTTTAATTCCAGCTGACGGGAAATGGCTTCAAGGGAGTCCTGGTCAGGCCCGCCTTCTCTAATGGCTGCCTGGTCCAGTAGTTTAATACCAGGCAATACCCCCTTTGGCATACTCTGTGGCAAAGGCGTACCTTTTATGTTGTTTTCAGGCCGAACCGTTTTTTGCACAGAAACGACAGCAGGTATCTCAGGTTTTGTGACGGGCAATGAGTCAATGATTCTTCTCTTTTCTTCTTTCTCTTTCTCTTGCTCTTGCTCTTGCTCTTCTCCTCTACCGTTCTTTTTACCAGGCAGCGTATCGGCGTTTTTATGCTGTCGAGCCTTTCTAGCTGCAACCAGTTTTTCCCACCACCGGGACGAATAAATCAACCATTGTTGATATAACATTTGTGCGAGCAGCTTGCCTTTTGCAGCTAAAACCAGGGTGGTATGTCCGGTGAAATCCATCAGACGAAACCAGGACAGGTTACTATACAGAGTGATACCTGTTAGCAGGATGGTCATAAGCACCAGAGTACTGCCGGTAACACTGAATATCGGTAAAAATTGCCCAATCAGTGCCGTACCAATAACACCACCGGTACTGGCAGGCAGATTAATATCAAGATAATGGTAATGTAAGGCTGCCAATGCAGCACCACTACAAAAGGTAAAAAACAAGCCCGAAAAACGTAAAAGCAATAACCAGGGCAGCCACTGCCAGCGCTGATAGCGATAATGAAAGACAACGGCAGCCTTGACCAATACAACAACGGGCACCAGCCAGGCCACAAGGCCAAATAGGGAATAGAGCAGATCTGCCAGCCAGGCACCTACACGGCCACCACCGTTGGCAATCTCACCAACAGGACCAACATGAAACCAGCCAGGATCATCAGCACTATAACTGTATAAAGAAAGCACCAGGTACGCTGCTGTCATTAACAACAGTAGCATGACACCTTCTCTCAGGCGTAAAGCAATGGCTTCATTGACTGTTTGGCCAATATTTAATCGGGGCAACTTCGCCGAATCCGTTTTTTTTTCTTTATTATTTTTTTTCTTCGCAGCTTT
Source organism: Endozoicomonadaceae bacterium (assembly GCA_965224475.1). GTDB lineage: Bacteria > Pseudomonadota > Gammaproteobacteria > Pseudomonadales > Endozoicomonadaceae > Endonucleibacter. Next base: position 251,798 of record CBDCZK010000022.1, read on the forward strand.
TATCATTCAGTTTAAAAACCTGTTTACAATGCTGTCGTAATAAGCACGCTCACCGATGGAATGATACCGCCTGACGTTCATTTCTTTAAATTACTACACCTGGACTTTTAAACCAAAAATCTGTTAACAATGAAACCAGAAAACACCACGCCGAAGTTCCCCCTGACCATTGTACTCATAGCACTGACGGCTAGCATTTTACTCTCACCGTCTATTACTGATAACTCTTTGGCTGGAACACTGTTTTCCTGCATTATGCTGGCGACACTCATGACCACGCTAACCCCCCTGGCCTCGCAAACGCCTAAAATCCGTTTGCTATTAAGAGTATCAGGCTTCACCTTGATCCTTCTACGTCTGGTGGTAGGTTTTGCAGCCCTACCCCAATGGCTCTCATTTTTAACGCTGGCCAGTGTTATCACTTTTCATACAGCTTTAATGGTGCTGTTGATGAACCATCTATTTTCTCAGGCACCCCAGACAGAAAAGCTACTGGCAGCGATCAATTTTTACCTGTTAACCGGTATCACCTTCGGCTTTGTCTATGTTTTGCTAAACCTGCTGTCACCAGGTGCTTTTGATTTCCCTTCAAAAGGTATTTATGACTGGCCTGACTTTCTTTATTTCAGTTTCGTCTCCCTGACTACCCTGGGATACGGCGATATCATCCCTATTAGTCCTATGGCCCAAAGCCTTGCCGCACTAGAAGCCGTAATTGGCGTTCTTAGTCCAACGGTCATGATCGCCCGTTTTGTTAAATAAAGGGGTAAGTAAAAACCGCCATTTAATATTAAATTTAACAACGATAGGGTTGTTTTTATAGCTATTAGAAGTAATCTCAATGAAAAAAACGACGCTCGCGACTGCTTTATTACTGACCACCACAATGACAGCCCAGGCTGATGCCATTGGCGCCAAGGTAGGTTATGACTTCTGGAAAACAGCCAACCATGGCGATGCCCATAGCGCCTATGTGCAGATCGAACACCCTATTCCCCTTGTACCCAATATTGGCATGAAAGCCAGCAAGATTGATGATGATAAGAAACTGAAACTCAACTCATACGATCTGTTTGGTTACTATGAATTGATGGATAACGATAATCTCTCATTTGATCTCGGCCTGGGCTTTAGGCGTATGGACAGTGGCAAACTGTATAACCAGTCTTTCAGTGATACTCTGCCGATGGTCACTGCAGATGTAGAACTGTTCCCGGAAAGCCAGTTTAGCTTTTATGGCAAACTGGATGCCGGTAAAAGCAGTGACACCAGCTTTTTCGATGCCAATGCAGGGGTAAGGCTCAATCTGTTTGCTGGTATTAATCTGCAGGCAGGCTATCGAGAATATCGACTCGATCTGGATGGCACCAAGAATGTGCATAATAAAGAAACTATCCGCGGCCCTCACCTTGGGTTGCATATTGATATTTGATCAGCATTTCAGTGCTCTATTGACATAAACCAGTTGGAATTCAGGCAGTGAGTTTATTTAACCACTAAAACTCACTGCGCTCCTGCTGCCTGGTTTCTTCACCAGGTTCATGAGACCAGGTTGGAGCCACAACAGGATGGCAAGCCTCATAATCAAAGGAGAGAAAATCCAATATGTTGGACTGTTGGCACTGAAATGAAATGGTCATTCCGTCTGGTGTGGCGTATGCATTATGGCCAGATTTACCACCTGATTCAGAAAGCCAGTGATGGACAGAACAACCGCTCATCATGAGTAACAACAGGGCAGAAAATAATAAGTTAATACGCAAATTATAAGCCTCGCTCTACTACCCAAAAGACCTTTCAGAAAGGTGCACTATATTCACACACCTCCGCCTTGTCTTTAAATTACCTTATGCTGTCTACGAAATTATACGAATAGCTGAAAACCATAAAAAGCTTAAGGTTATAAGCGACTTTCCGTAAGTTGTGATCTTACGTATATATTGAGGTATTAAGGACTATGCAAGAATCTATCCACGGTCATAATGTTCTGAAACTGATCAAAAGCCAAAATGAACCGATGTCTCAACAACAACTGCTCAATGCTTTAACCGAACATTTTGGTGAAGATAGCCGCTATCATACTTGCTCAGCACAAGAACTATCAGCCGAGGAGCTGCTGCAGATATTTATTAAGAAAGGAAAACTGGCAAAGGACGGCGACCATATCCGCTTTGTAGGCTGCCAGTGCGGTCATTAATCTCGCCAGTTGATGAAAATCATCCGACAATTTGACCGAAATTAAAACAAAATACCCGGCCATAGCCGGGTATATGAGATATTCTTATTGGTGTCTGCTTTATTTTAGCTTGTCTCTATTTCCCCTAATCAACAAGCCTGTTTTTCAAACCCCCTCCAGCTTGTTTGTTGCAGACGCTTGCCATAATAAGCATTTTTTGCACCCACATACTGACACAGATCAACTTTACACGTAAAAACCGAAGATCCGGTCACGCAAACCACTACGCCAGCTATAAATAGCTAAAGTATTAACTTTTATACATCCACTTTTGGATCAAACTAAAATACAGGCCATAAGGTAAGCGCTTTAGTGTTCCCAAAATAAAGCCAAACAGGCGAGGGAAGCGAATTTCAAAACGTGATGACTTGAAGCCCCTAATCATTGCCTGGGCAGCTTTATCACTTTCCATTAAAAATGGCATGTCAAAATCATTTTTATCGGTTAATGGTGTTTTAACAAAGCCCGGATTAATAATTTGTACTTTAATATTATATGAATTCAAATCCAGCTTTAATGATTCAGCAAGATTAATCAGTGCAGCTTTACTGGCACCATAGCCACCTGAACGCGGCAACCCACGATAGCCAGCCAATGAGCCATTAATCGCAATATGACCTCTCTTTCTAGGGAGAAAATGAGAGATTAACGGTTCAATACAATAACATACCCCCATTACATTAAGATCAAGTTGCTGGGCAACCGTATCGCAATCAAACTCTGCCGCATCCATCGCAATAAAGGTACCGGCATTCAATACCGCCAGGTCGATTTCCCCCCAGGATGACTCGATATGATTAACTGTTTTTGCAACAGCATGCCTGTCGGTAACATCCAGGGGAAATGCCTGGATTGATCCCGTTAAATGTCTGGATTGATCTGCCAACTGTTCCAGTTTCTCTTGATTTCTGGCGCTAACAGCAACATGAACACCAAATTCCGCCAAAGCCAATGCTAATGCCCTACCAATACCCTGGCTCGCACCCGTGATCCATACCCTTTTCCAAGGTACTTCATAGCCCCCAGCTGTGCCCATACCCATACTCCCGCTTTTTATTTAATACACCGCTTACAGAGAAACTCGATATCCGAGCCATCATCACCTTTAAACCAAAGTTTTACCCAGTGCCCCTCGGGGGTATACCAAACCTCGGTTTTATCCAGTTCCCCCTCATAAAGAAAACGATGGACATTTTTCATCCCTTTATTGGTCATAATCTGCTCTTGCTGTTGCGGTGATAGGGTATAACGATTAATTTCACCTGTTAACGTATTAAGTACCTGATCACCTGATAAAACCGCTGAGTTATAATGGGATGTAGTTAATATTGGCAGCTTGATTCTAATAGGACCGGACTGGCCCTCACCCAGTAAATAGTGATTGTCTGCCTTCACCGAAAGCGACATTTTTTTACCGTTACGGGATTCACTGACGGACAGTTTTTTCAAGCGCTCACCTTGCCAAACCTCTTCAGCCCTGTATTGATAACGGTATGTAAATAACAAAAAAACAGAAATGGACATATTCATTTCACTGGTAATATGCCATTCGTCTCCCTGTTTTTGGAAACTGACTCTATAGTCACCTACATTTTCACCATTTCGGACCACATCAAACTGCATAAGCTCACCGTAGAGCTTGTTCCACTCCATAGCATGAACAGAACTACAATAGAACCACAGCACAAGAGCCACTCTAATCATGACTGTGGTTTCTGTTTAGTGAAAACGAATGTCAGTGTTCCCAGGGTTATTCCCCATTTACTGATAGTAGCCCGATTTATCAAAATGCCATCAGGCTGTAAAAACAGCCAGTCATCGAATTTGACTCGCCACTTCCGACCGCTGATTTCCAGATCCATTTCATACTGCCAATTAAACGCATTCCCTGCACGCTTTCCTTTCGCTACCCCAATCACCCCTTCGGCAGTACCTCTGTATCGATTCCCTTCCAGCGTATCGATAGTCCAGATTCGTTTATCCAATGAGCCATCATCGTAGAAAAAGTCTTCATCCAAAACCAGCTGGTTATTCTGATATTTCCCTTCCATAACCACTTTAAATGAACGCCTGAGCTTACCAAAACGGTCTTCAACGATACCCCAGGCCCAGGTTTTACCCTGAAAATACTCTTCTATTTTTAATTCCGGCTGATTTCCCGAGAACTCATCAATATTCATAGAACTGCATCCTGCCAGACTAGTTATCAGTAATAGAAAAAGAACAATTTTCGAGCAAAATTTCTGAACCATGCCTCCCCCTCCAATGCACTATTCAGCAACAGTCTGTACGAAGCATTAATTTCGCCAGATCATCGTTTTAATCAAAACGTCCACCCTGCTTATTAACTGTAATAATTAAAATGCAGCATAAAAGGCACGTTTTGTTTATGGCCGTTTGATAGCATAGAAACGCACATTGATACTGTCTTTCTTAAAGCCAGTCTGGCAATACGTCAGGTAGTAGTTCCACATCCGCCGAAACCGCTCATCAAAACCCAGTTCAGCAATAGAAGGCCAAGCTCTGTTAAACTGCTGCCTCCACACTGCAAGGGTAGTAGCATAATCCTGACCAAACGCCTCTGAATGCTTTAACTGCAAACCTGCATTCTGAATTTCTTGCTGTATGATTTGGTCAGAAGGTAAAGCACCGCCAGGAAAAATATATTTCTGAATAAAATCTGCACGACTGAGGTAGCCTTCCAAGCGGTCGTCGGCAATGGTAATGGCCTGAATCACAGCAATACCACCTGGTTTGAGATGATCAGCAATACAATTAAAATAGACCGGCCAATTTTCTGCCCCTACAGCCTCAATCATCTCTATCGAAGCGATTCGGTCATATTGGCCTGATACATCCCGGTAATCTTTTAGTTGAATCTGGCAAGCTTCTTCCTTTGCCTGCATACGCTCTTGTGCATACACTAGTTGCTGTTCTGACAGGGTAATACCGGTGTAGTCAACACTGTTCCTTTTCAAAAGCGCTTCGGAGAATCCACCCCAGCCACAACCGATTTCCAACACTTTGTGTTGATCCTCTACTTCCAGCAATTCGATTATTCTTTGATATTTTTGGGTTTGGGCCTGTGCCAACGAGTCAGAAGGTGATTGATACAATCCGCTGGAATAGGTCATGGTCTGATCCAGCCAACGCTGATAAAAGCTATTACCCAAATCATAGTGGGCAGCAATATTTCTTTTACTGCCTTTGCGTGTGTTTGCTCTTAGAAGGTGCAATAGGCGGTTGAAAACAGAAGAGGCAAAACTTTCAGAAAAACTCCTTTCAAGTACCTCTTCATTGGCTATTGCCCAATCGGTAACAGCAAGCAAATCAGGCGTGTCCCACTCTTCTGCCATATACGCTTCTGCCCAACCCAGCATACCACCGTGAACAGCACGGAGAATCGCCTTCTCACGATAAACTCTTACCCTTGCTACAGGCACACCCTGCACCGGTTTACCCAAACGATCTGAAACCCCATCGGGACGAACCAGTTCCAGGGTGCTGATAGGCAGCTTCTTTAATCGGTTAAATAGCCATTGATACAACAAACTTTTCTTACCCGTACCACTGTTTACTACCAAATGGTCATTTGCGGAGTCCATTGCTACCTTCCCCTAATTTTTTATATTTATCTGAATAAAACGTCCTAACGTCCCTGTTCTATCAACTACTTGCACAAAAACTGTGATAGCGTTTTTGCCATTACGATGACAACGTATTGTCAATCAACCCTGTCTTACTTCCCTACCCCTGCTATTAACAGAGCTGAAAACCTGGATTAAATTCATCTATTCTACGGTCATACCAACACTTGAGTTCACTGGTGTTTTGGCAGGTTGGTGTTTATAAACCTTGAGTCCTTTTACATAGAGACGGGCGGCTTCCCATAAAATGCCAGTCATAACCTTGAAGGTCATAAAAGGCATTTTCATTAGCTGAATAGCAGCTGTCTTGTTATTCAAATGTGTTTTTTCACCTTTCAAGACAGCAGTAAATAAAACACCCTCCCTGTCAGCCATATTGATACCGACGACCAGCCTCTCCCCTGGTGGCTTTAACCGAAAGCCATACTGGTAGTCCATGGCCATAAAGGGCGATACATGCATTTTTTTATTGGCACGCTGACGAATCGTATCCCCTTCCTGGTAAGATCGATTACAAACGGTGATATAGGTATGCCGCTCACCAAAGGTATTACTGACTTCATGCAAAATTGCAGAAACCGAACCATCGGCTCGATAGCAAAAATAGATACAAAGAGGATTGAATACATAGCCCAGCACTCTGGGAAAACAGAGCAGTTTAACTTTTACCGGCTCGCCAACCCCCTGAGTTTGTATGTGGCGGGCAACCTGTTTTTTCAAATCGATTCCAGATTTATCACCATAATCCCGATCATAAAAAGCAAATAGATTAAAACGGTTTCTTGAAAACAACTTTAGCCGGTCAGCAAGCTCATCAATTTCATCGAGATCCACCAGCCACGGATTAACCTGATAACTAAAGCGGTGGCGCCTGGGCCTTATACGCTGATGCATAACGGTGGCTGAATACTGCCAGGAACCGATCATAGAACAGCTCCAGATTGAGACAGTTTTTCAGTCACTGCTAATCGATAATTCTCATTAGCAATCCGCCAGGGCCTTTTAACACCTCCCAGCTTCTCAGCGGTTAATAATCCAGCCTGTAACCCATCTTCATGAAAGCCATGCCCCAGATATGCGCCGCAATACCAGGTTCTTCGATGTCCCTGCAATTGCCAGATGTCTTGTTGAGCGGACATTGCTTGATGGGTAAATACTGGATGGTCATAGAGATAACAACCATGGATTTTGCTCTGTTCAGGTTCAACAAGTGGGTTTAATGAGACAAATAATGGCATGTCATTAATATGCTGTAGAAGGTTCATCCAGTAGGTTACTGAAGGCCCCTGACTTTCATCTCCCCCCATATAATTCCAACTGGACCAGACCCTGCGACTGAGTGGCATCAAACGATCATCACTGTGCAGAATGGCTTTATTTCTTTGATAGGGAAATGCTTTTAAAATGCCCTGTTCTCTCTCATCGGGTTCATCCAGTAAATCAAGGGTGGTATCTGCATGAGTGGCCATCACAACCTGATCGAAAGCCCATTCATCACCCTGTCTATCAAAAATGACAACACCATCCTCGTAACGTTTAACCTTACTGATACAGCGATTGCAAATTGCCTTTTCACCCAACAATTCAATGAATTTATTAACATAAACACGACTCCCTCCAGTAACTGTGCGCCATTGGGGTCTATCAGTTAACTGAAGCAAACCATGGTTTTGACAAAATCTCAGAAACGAAAGAGCCGGGTAGTCCAGCATTTTGTCTGCTGGAGTGGACCAGATAGCAGCACCCATAGGGATAATATGTTCATTGATAAAACGTTGGCTAAATCCGTTACCATGCAGTAATTGCCCTAACGTCATTGAAGGATCTATTTGCTCAAGCCACTGTTCACTGTTGTTATAAAATCTCCTTATATCCAGTAACATTTTCCAGAAGCCTGGATTAACCAGGTTTTTTCGGTGACCAAATAAACCGTTCAGGTCTGTACCAGAATACTCGGTCTTACCATTATCCAGCGAGACACCGAACGACATTTCTGTCGATTGAGTTTCAATATTGAGATGCTGAAAGAGCTGTGTAAGGTTGGGATAGGTTTTCTCATTAAAAACAATAAAGCCGGTATCGACAGGCACACAGCCGTTTTCGCCCTCTATCTCCACCGTATGGCTATGACCTCCAAACCTGTGATCTTTTTCAAATAAGGTGACCCGGTGCTGCTTAGATAGTAGCCATGCGCATGAGAGACCACTAATACCTGAGCCAATGACCGCTATTTCCAATGGCTGGCTTTGCATTGCCTCTGACACTCCATTTTTTTGTTGTTGTAATGGGATACGATGAAACTACAGTAGTGGATCATCAATGATCCACTTTATTTTTTCAGCCGTATAGAATGATGTGTAAATCAAGTTTTTAAGAATTATAATGATTGCGAAACAGCGCTGGAATAATAACATGAATCACAGTCCCGGGCCTTCCCAGTCCGAACAGTTCAGGGGAATGCTGGTTGATCTCGCCCGCTACCGTGATAAGCAACTGTTTCTCAAACTCTATGATCATTTTGCCCCCCGCCTAAAGCACTACTTGATTCGCCAGGGCGCAACCGAAGAGCAGTCCGAAGAGGTCCTCCAGGAAGCCATGCTATCAGTATGGCAAAACTGTGCCAGTTATGACCCTGAACAATCAGCGGTATCAACCTGGATATTCCGGATCGCCCGAAATCAATGGATTGACCACTTACGAAAAGTCAAACCCCAACTACTTGCCTCAATCGACCTCTACCCTGAGCAAAGTACCGACCTTCCCGAATACCAGGCAGATCAAAAACAACTTAAGGCAGCAATGGATACACTGCCTACTAATCAGGCTCAACTGGTTTTTAAAGCGTATTATGAAGGCAAAAGCCATCGTGAAATAGCCGGTGACCTTGATATTCCTCTGGGCAGTGTCAAATCCGGACTTCGACTCGCATTCAGGAAGTTACGTAGTTACATGGGAGGTGAATCATGAATCTGCATCATCATCCGGATATCAGTACGCTGGTCAGCCATGCAGCCGGTAGCCTCCCTGAAGCACTTGCAACAGTAGTAGCCTGCCATCTCACCATTTGTAATCAGTGCCGCCAGCAAGTATCAGAAGCTGAACAGTTAGGTAGCATGCTACTTAATGATATTAAGCCTATCAGCGTTTCTACCAAAACAAAATCTGATCTTCTGGAAAAACTGGATCTTTTGGAACCTGCCAAGGTAACCACAGTCCCGAAAAATAATCCCCCCCAATATGGAGAAATCCCCCAGCCTTTAAATAAGCTTTTGAATACTGCAAGCCTGGATAGTATTAACTGGAAAACCATGGCACCCGGTATGAAACAAAAGATCATCAATGACTCGGATAACCGGCTCCGTCTACTGAAAATTTCTCCGGGCACCTGCATGCCAGTACATGGACATACCGGCTCTGAACTCACCATGGTACTGCGTGGCTCCTACACCGATGAAACAGGGCGTTATACTCCCGGTGATATTGCTGATCTTGGGGCTGATATCCAGCATCAGCCCGTTGTAGACAGTAATGAAGCATGTATCTGCCTGATAGCCACAGATGCACCACTTCGTTTTGTCAACTGGGTACCCCGGCTGTTGCAACCCTTTTTTGGAATCTAAGTTAACAACATGAATCGCCTTGTTAACGTGAAGGTTGGGGCTGGGGTTGAGGATAATAGAGAGGAGGTTGAGATGCTGGGTAAGCAGGTGGCGGAGCATAGTGCTGATGATATACAGGTGCTGGTGCCTGTTGTTCTGGATTAATGTGTGAATCACACTTGGTCAGACCTATTTTTTTCAGTGCATTGATTCTATTCTCAATGGATTTGAGCTCTTGCTTCTTTCCACTGCTTAGATTCATGAAAAACCAGGCTGGCCAAACAAAAAGCCCTCCTACACCTAGAGCAACTTTCTTCTTGGTGGTAGAAGACTTGGCACCAGCAATTTCTTCACCTCGCCTTTTCAGGTCACTGATTTCAGCCTTTATGGCCGCACAACTCATTTGTGAATCACCTACCTGATACTCGTCAACAAGATTTGGAGTATCAGTGATACAACCGCCAAGCAGTAAAGTCGAAATAATAGCTGCACTTAAGCAATTGAGTACTACAACCATAGCTGGCTCCTATAAACAAGTGGACGACATATAATAAGCCGTGCATTAAATTGTCAGATTTATAACGTCAATCATTTCCCAGAAATCAAATATAGCGATCACTATATAAAATTTATATTTATGATATGCTCCATTCTAAGATAGCTATTAAGTACCAAAATTTTTAATTATTTATATACTAAAAACTTTTTCTGTTATATTTTCATAATCGATAATTTCACATAAAGTAGATGCAGTATATCACCCCCCCCCTTCTATTATTAATTTCACTCTTTTTATAGAAAAAGTGTGAAGCTTTCATGCCAGTAAATAATGAACTGCATATAAAAACACATCGCGACATTTCCCTTGACATGTTCAGGGGAATAGCTGTTGCTGGAATGCTCATTGTAAACCTTGCTGGAAGTAGAACCTATCGTTATGACTGGTTAAAGCATGCCCAATGGAATGGTCTCACTCTAGCAGACCTTGTGTTTCCTTTTTTTCTTCTCGCAGTGGGTATGTCTCTCGCTATCAATCGCTATCAACCAGCCCCAAAAAAAGTTCTGAAACGCACAGTTGCTCTTTTTGGACTTGGCCTCTTTTTGAATAGCTACCCTTTCATCAATTTTTCTTTTGATGACATCCGAATTATGGGCGTTTTACAACGTATTGCCTTATGCTACCTGTTAACAGTAATGGCAATTTCATTCCTTACAATAATACAAATAAGCATTCTATGTGCCGCCTTCCTCATAACATATGCTTCTTTACTTTGCCTGACTCACTCAACATTATCACCAGCTGACAATATTATACGAGATGCTGATCTAGCTATTCTCGGCATAAATCATATGTATACAGAGCACTGCCACGAATTTGGTGGTGCCATAAAATTTGACCCAGAAGGCTTAGTCAGTACGCTATCAGCTACCTGCAGTGTGTTAATTGGTTATCTTTCTTACAAGTACCAAATATTGGTTATCTTTCTTACAAGTACCAAATAGCTAAACAAAACGGTGGCTGCCTTATCAAGCTCGGAATTATATTAATTGTTCTTGGTTTACTGTTTAGCCTAATAGTCCCAATTAATAAAAAACTCTGGACAAGTTCTTACGTGCTAGTCACTTCAGGCTATGGTCTCTTACTTTATTGGATAATCTCAAATTTATCTAAAAATTCATTATTTTTACACTGGTTGTCTGCGCTCAGCATGAATGCGATTGCTATATACTGGCTACATGTCATTTGGCGCAAATCTTTATTTAACCTGCCTTCTCCTATACCAGGCACATCGCTTTATGAATGGCTTTATAAAACTGTATTCGTTCCTTTTGTAGGACACCTAGCAGGATCACTGCTATTTACCGTAATCCAGTTAGGGTTATTTTCTGCTGTAGCTTTATTGCTATACAACAAAAGGTTATTCATCCGAATATAAAAAAGTGGAGGATGAAGTCGTCAGCTTCGATTAAATACTCTTTTTTCAGGCTCGATATGCACACTTTGCTGTTCATCTGTTATAAACACTTGTCCATCTTGAATAGTGCACTGTAATACCATTGACTTCTTGGCCAAATCCTTGAGCTGAGCGCTGGCTGTGTCAGGAATATTCACCACCATAAGGTTGCGAAAACGCTTTAGTGCAGACTGATTCTGCTGCCACCATATCTCAGCCTGGCGCCCACCGTAATTGTAGATCCAAACTTGCTTTGCACGCCCACAGGCTCGCCTTATCCGCTTTTCATCGGGCTGGCCCAGCTCAATCCATTGATCAATTTCACCACTCAGGTTTTTCTTCCAGATATCAGGCTCACCATCAGTACTAATACCTTTGGTAAAAGTCAGATGCTCATCAGCATTCAGGGCAAATGCCAACACTCGTATCATCATCCTTTCATCATTTTCTGATGGATGACGGGCAATAGTAAGCTGGTGAGTACTGTAGTAATGACGATCCATATCTGCAATTTGCAGTTCAGCTTTAAGAATGGTTGCCTTCAGTGCCATAAAAAGGACTAACTCTACTGCTTAATAAAAAAGACAGTGTAATGCTATATTCTAAAAAGTATATAAGTACTTGATTTCTCGAAATCATATATTCTGACATACTACTCTGGTCATAATGGCTATGCGTCTATTGCAACGCCTTCCAGAAAAATATAAATCAACGGCCAACACATATGATTCTTAGCGGCCAAGTACTTAGAGTTAGTTTCGATTGTTTCCGTGAATAATTCAGGAAGGCTGTACAATAGATTATCGCTAAAAAGCCCAGCGTACCTGCATATAGACAGAACGCTCGACTTCTGTACGCATTTGACCGGTAAACACCTCATTAAACTGAAGTTGCTTGCTATCCAGCAAATGCTGACCAACTACTGCAAACTCAAGTCCAGGCTTGATTTCCTTTGAGACCTTAATGTCACCATTGATATTTGCCTTGATATTATTGACATCATATACAGGATCAAGACGCAGCTTATCAATAAACCGTAACCAGATAATCAGCTTCCACTGCTCAGGCAATTGCATAAAGGAAAACAGATTTGCAGTATGTTTGGCTGCAATCCCCTCAACAACATCTTCATTACCATCACCAAAAATATCCTTTCTGTGACTATCAGCATCGACATTGATATAGGAATAATTCAGCCTTAGTCGCCACCATTCCTGTACTTGCCAGTCCAAAGCTAATTCCAATCCATGGGTAAAGACTTCAAGCGTATTTCCAAGAATGGTGGGATAGCTCATTACTGAAGGCAGCATTGCTGGGCCAGGTCCGGGATTAGGATAGAGATTGTTGGGGTCTATACAGATAGTTTGGGTTTGAGATAAAGCGTCACTTTTAATAAAGCCACCCGTAGCAGGACAGGTACCAGCATCCTGGTAACTGGTGACATCTTTATAAAAATTCAAATATCCCGCTAGATCAACGCTCAATTCATTTGTAATCTGCTTACGAAACCCAAAATCAAAGGCTGTTAACTTTTCAGAGTCAAGTTTAGGGTTGCCAGAAAGACTGAACATGGCAGGTGTACCAGCCAGTGGTTGCAAGGTTCTAATGCCATGATAACTGGTATTGGTTATGGTTAAGCTGGTTTCTGAAAGAGCGGGTGTTTTTACTGCCTTTGAAACAGCTCCCCATATTGTTGTATTACGATCCGGCGTCCAGGCAAAACGCAGATTGGGCTGAAACTCATTACCTGTCACCCGGTTACTTTCTATCCGGGCACTGAAGGTTATATCCAAATCAGGCCTTAGCTCAAAGGCATCCTGGACAAAAGCACTGTAAAGTTCTTCATTAAAATTTCTATTTTCAATGGCAATAAAATCTTTATTACGATCATCAAGATCATACCAATCAACCCGATAATTAGCTCCCCAGATAAAATGATGCGCATTTCCCCAATAAAAACTATGCTGGAACTCTATATCCCAGGTATCACGCCCTTCTTTCAATCTTAAATCATCATTAACGGCGCTTTCATAATAGCTTTTTATAATTAACTCAGTCGGCCCGAGTAACTGTTTGTAGCGCGCAAGTATATTCCCTCCGCTCTGTTCTCTATCAAAATTATCCTTCACTTGAAAATTATGGCTATTGATATCGTAGATATAGTAGGGTGGTCTTGTTATGCCACTATAGATATCTCCCTGGACCGTTAACTCATCATTTGCTGACAAATAGTGATCAAGGCGAAACCCCAACTGCTTCATATGCCAACCATCATTGGCTTTTTTTCCTGCCCAGTTCTGTTTCCAGTTTTGTGGTAACCCTTTATCTGGCCAGACTCGGCTGTCTCGATCAAACCCCTGGGCATAAATACGGTAGAAAGTCTCTTCACCCAGCTCACCACCATAACGCACTGAGCCAGCCACTTTTTCTTCAGTGCCAACACGGGCTGTCACAATACCATTCTGGGTATCTTCTGAATGGCGAGTAATAATATTGATAACACCATTAACTGCATTTGAACCCCATAGGGCAGCGCCTGGGCCCCTGATCACCTCAATACGATCAATATCCTCCAGCATGACATTCTGTACGTCCCAGTTAACACCAGAAAATAACGACGAATAAACAGAACGACCATCAATAAGAACCAGTAACTTATTGGCAAACACATAGTTGAATCCCCGGGCACTCATAGCCCAGGTATTACCATTGAGCTTGGCAACCTGCATACCGGGTACCATTCTTAATGCATCAGGTATAGAGGTTATGCCCAGATCATTAATATCATCACGGGTAATCGTATAAATAGCGGCAGCTGCATCAAATTGCCTCTGGCTACGCCTGGATACAGACGTTACTTGCAAAACCATCAACTCCTGCAAGCTTAAGTCCAGTAATTCAACTGTGCTACCAAGATCATGACCATTAGCTGCTTTTGACGTAACAGGTACTATCAACGAAAGACTACTGATAAAAATTATCGGTAAAAAGAAGACTTTCCCTACTCGAAAAACCCTTTTATCCATTGCTAATTCACTAATAAATAGTATCTAGCAATAGTCATCGGCTAATAAGATAGGTTCTATATAAGAGATATATACTATAAGGAAGGAAATTTATTTATTAAAAACTACCGGTAATTTTTTGTATGCAAGCCCGTGCAGAAATTAACACTAACCTCCTGCGAAGCTTATTCAATTATTGAATCAACTTGGCAAGTCCCAACAATTGGGAGCTAATATCCAAACCTGAAGCCCGGGTTGCTTTAAGATTAATGGTAAAACGAATCCGACCACCACGCTCTTTTAACTGAATCATGCCACCTTCTTTGGCAAATCCCCCTCGATCACTGACTGATAATATCGTTTCATTAGCTAATTTCTTGGCAAGATTACTAGTACTCAACCTCGCATTTTCACCAAGAAAAAGCAGTTCACATTCACTCATTTTTTGTTGACTTTCATCAACTTGCTGAACTTTAATTTCAAATCCTTTTGAACGCTTGCCTTCAGTTGTTTTTAATTCAGAAAACAAAGCTGCATCACCCATGACACAGAGGTCCAAAACTTTATTTGTTGACTTAACATCAGACCAGTGTACAAATCGGGTAATCTTAAAAATAATAGCCGCCTTCACCTTACTACCAGGATCAGTAACGGCTGCATGAACATGTGAAGCAGTAAACTGTGATATTAATATAACCGCCAGTTTAAGGAGCATAACCAGGTTAAAATTATTCATTTTGGCCTCCCTCCTTAAAATTTCCAACGGATTTGCGCATAGACAGATCGTTGCACTTCTGTTTGCATCTGTCCGGTAAATACTTCATAAAACTGCAGCTGCTGGCTATCTAGTAGATTTTGCCCAACCAGCGAGAATTCAAGGCCAGGTTTTATTTCTTTTGATACTTTAATATCAGCATTGGTATTGGCTTTGATATTATTCACTTCATAATGGGGATCAAGGTGCAACTTACTGATATAACGCAACCAGATATTGAGCGTCCATTTATCCGGTAATTTCATTGAAGAAAGCAAATTTGCTGTATGTTCAGCAGCAATCCCCTCAACCACATTCTCATTAGCATCACCATAACCATCTTTCTTGCTACTATCTGCATCAACGTTGATATAAGAATAGTTAAACCTCAATCGCCACCACTCTTTTACTTTCCAGTCCAACGCCAACTCTAAGCCATGTGTAAACACTTCAAGGGAATTTGCTAATACAGTTGGAAAAGCAACAACCCCAGGCATAGGTATTACGCCACCACGACCATCACTAACATAATTACGAATTGCAGAGTCATCACAAATAAGCAGTCCAAAGCTCTGAGATAGCGGGCTGGGGTCAAACCCCTGCGTTACACATGATCCTGATTCCTGGTAACTAGTAACATCTTTATAAAAATTCAAATAGCCCGCAACATCGACACTGAGTTGCGGGTTTACCTGCTTGCGAAATCCAAAATCAAAAGCTGTTAACTTTTCAGAATCCAGTTTGGGATTACCTGACACACTGAACATGGAGGGTATTCCCTGAAACCCTGGTTCAATGGTTTTACCCAAATAGCTAATATTAGTGATAGTCAGACTGGTTTCCGAAAGAGCAGGTGTCTTAACTGCCTTTGACACAGCCCCCCAAACAGTCATTGTGCGGTCAGGTGTCCAGGCAAAACGCATATTAGGTTGAAACTCATTGCCAGTCACCCGGTTATTTTCCATCCGTGCACTTAAGGTTATATCCAGGTCAGGTCGTAACTTAAACGAGTCTTGAACAAAAGCACTGTATAACTCTTCGTTAAACTTTCTTTTTTCTACAGCAATAAACTGTTTTTCTCTATCATCCAGGTTATACCAATCAACACGGTAGTTGCCACCCCAGATAAAATAATGGGTATCCCACCAAGGGAAACCATGCTGAAACTCCAAATCCCATGTCTCACGCCCCTCTTTAAGACGCAAGTCATCATTCACATATTTCTCATAGTAACTTTTGAGAATCAGTTCTCCACTGCCCAACGACTGCTTATATTGAGCTATAAAATTGCCACCATTCTGATCTCTGTCAACATGATCTCTGGTTTCAAAGCTGTGCTTGCTGATATCATAGACATAGTAGGGTGGCCTGGTACTCCCTTCGTATAAATCGCCCTGAAGTGTCAATTCGTCCTTGTCTGAAAGATAGTAATCAAAGCGAAAACCAGCTTGTCGCATTTTCCAGTCATCACTGGCTGATCGGCCTGTAGGAGACTTAACCTGTGCATCCCGGTCAAAACTCTGAACAAATACACGATAGAACGACTGTTCGTTGATCTCTCCCCCATAACGAACCACTCCGGCAGTTCTCTCTTCTGTACCAATACTGCCCCTTACTAACCGCCCCTGGGTATCCTCAGAGTGCTTGGTAATAATATTAATCACACCATTAACCGCATTAGCACCCCATAAGGCGGCACCAGGCCCTCTAATTACTTCAATTCGGTCAATATCATCCAGTACGACATTCTGAATGTCCCAGTTAACCCCCGAAAATAGTGAAGAATAAACGGTTCTACCATCAATAAGCACTAACAGCTTATTGGCGAAAACATAATTAAAACCACGGGCACTGATGGACCAGGTATTTCCATTGAGTTTGGCAACCTGCATGCCTGGTACCATTCTCAAGGCTTCAGGAATAGATGTAATACCCAGATCGCTAATATCAGATTGAGTAATAGTGTATACGGCTGCGGCTGCATCAAACTGGCGCTGAGCGCGTCTGGATACCGATGTAACCTGTAATACCATCAGTTCCTGCAAACTGAAGTCCAAAAGGTCGACCGTACTTCCCAAATTGTCTTTGGAACTACTCTGCAGATCTGTTGAAACCATCAAAAACAGCCCACCGAGCATTGAAGCTATAGCAGATAATGAATGTTTTTTTGAGAATATCCGTATTTTCATTAGCAATATCGCTAGTACCGAAACTCTTAGCAATACTCATCGGCTTATCAACTGGGAGCTGTAACCAATAGATAAAAAAATTCACCACAGCTTGAGTTAGAAATGTCATAAACAGGCTCTGTGATCTATTTTACAGAAGCTTTAATGTGGAATGAGTATTTATGAATGCAGTCATTTATTTGGTTCATTAAAGAAAAGTGGTGGGTTTTTACTTTTTTCTTGTTGGCACTCTTTTTGGTGGCTGCTTATGAAAAAGGGAGCCCTACAGAAGTGTTTTTGCTATTTGTTGTCTACAGTTTTGCAGATTTTTGTATGATTCTTATGGCGTCTGATTGGAAACAGGGAAATGTGAAACGGGCCACTTACTTTCATCTGTCAGCCTGCTGTACTTTTTTTGCGATTTTTTTTTATCAAGGACTTCAACATGCTGAGTGGCATTATGCCTGGGTTAGTATTCTTTTTCTGCTCGGTGCTATAAAAGCTTATTACCAGAACAATTTAGAAAGAAAAACGCTGGATTGGTTTCAGTGGCCTGCCGGGACGTTAATACAAACCGGGCTATTAATAGCCTTGTACTTTGCCGGATATGGGCCAGATAAACTTATAAATTGGCTTGAAGCCGTAGGCATGGCTGGATTTTCTGTAGTCCTGCTTATGAAACAGAGAGACTTCCAGTCTTCCGAAGGCCGGAGAAATAACTGGCTAGCTATAGGCACAATAGGCCTGCTAGTTATGAGCAGTTTATTTAATGCCTTATCCCAGTGGCAAGCAGGACATTTAAAAGGGCTACCCATCGCTCTGACTTTGTTTGCCTTCTGTGTTTGGCTAGAGTTTTTCCAAGGCCTTTTAAAAACACAAGATTCAATAAATTAAAATATCAATAAAAGTTTTTCGAGAAGGCACAAAAGCTATCTCTCAACTATATTGCTCCACAGAGAGTAACCGTTGTTACTTACTATTCTCTGTCATAAAAGGAGAGCAGCATGGTTGACCATTCTGAAATTATGGGTGAGTTAATTGAAATGGGTATCAGCACTAACCCACTATTTCCTTTTACCACCTGCATTCTTGATCCATGTAAACAGATCCTGGTAACCAGCTGTAATGCTATGCATATAAGCCCCGTTTATACAGCAGAAGGGCTTTCCTTGCATATGCTGGCTGGTAATTTCAAGTCCCATACTGAGCAGTTATTAACGATGATTACCACTTGTGAACCCGATAACGGTAGCCTGATGGCAATCTATTGGGCCAGCCATTGGGGGATCAATATTCATGAGATAGTCTACGGTGCCACCCGTGATGATATTAAGGCCGTTTGGCCCGAAGACCCCAGCTTACCTAGTCAGGAATATCTGAAGCATTTCCCTGAATCCTTTACCAGGGATCTTAAATTGACAGGTCCAATCCTGCAAGGTGAGTGTCGAGAGGCATTTCAGGAAGGCTGTAATATGAAATCTCAAAACACCGCTCCCGTCTTATCCATGGATATCGAACAGTTCTGGATGCCCGGGGATTGGTTAATGGAGGATTAAACTGAGAGCTTATCGATTATCACTTTTTTGTTCTCCTATCAGAAAATATAAGAAATGGAATTAGGTTTATGCTCTCCCAGCATCCTATCAAAGCCTGTATGTGGTACATCATAAATTACAAACCGCAACAGGCCTTATATCGAATTATTACAGGCCATGAATTATACTGGCGCGATTAATACTGACAGAATTAAGGAATAAACCCCATGGGATTTCTGAGTGGTAAACGTGCCCTGATCGTGGGTGTGGCAAGCAAGCACTCCATAGCTGCAGGCATTGCAGAGGCAATGCACCGAGAAGGTGCTGAGCTGGCTTTCACCTATCAGTCCGAAAAGCTCAAACCCCGGGTAGAGAAATTTGCTGAAGGCTGGGGTTCATCAGCAGACCTTTGTTTTCCCTGCGATGTTTCCAGTGATAGCGAAATAGAGGCTGTTTTTTCAGCCCTTGGCCAACGCTGGGATGGGCTGGATATTATTATTCACTCTGTGGGCTTCGCACCCGGTGATCAATTGAGTGGTGATTTTCACCAGGTAACGACCCGTGAAGGTTTTCAGATTGCCCATGATATCAGTGCATACAGTTTTATTGGTCTGGCAAAGGCTGGTGCCACTATGCTGGAAGGACGCAACGGTTCATTATTAACACTATCTTATCTAGGTGCTGAACGAACTATGCCTAACTACAATGTTATGGGTTTAGCCAAAGCCAGCCTTGAAGCCAGTGTTCGCTATCTTGCAACCAGCATGGGTTCTAAAGGTATTCGCGTCAACGGCATTTCTGCCGGCCCGATTAAAACTTTGGCAGCTTCCGGCATTGGCAGTTTTAGAAAAATGCTATCACATAATGAGCAACGAGCCCCCCTCCGCCGTAATGTCAGCCAGCTAGAAGTGGGTAATGTTGCAGCTTTTCTGTGCTCGGATCTGGCCACAGGAATAACAGGTGAAATTACCCATGTAGACTGTGGTTTTAATATTACAGCGATGGGGTCACTGGATAACGAGTAGTATTGACTGGTTGAATGCTGTTTGTTGGTTTTACCCAACAAACACGTCCCACCAATAAAAAAGCCGCGTAACGCGGCTTTTTTATTGGTACTTATTCCTACAGAGCATTATTTGTTAATTGATCATCTTTCAACTGTATGTTGACATCTCCGCTCTCTTTCAAGTGCTTCAAATATTCGCTATAAACAACACGACCATTACCAGTTGCAATATACTGCGCAAGACTTGCCATCTTTTCACGATCAGCGTCAGTATAGTCTCCAGCATTAACTGCATTTACTGCAATAACTGCAATATCGCCATTAGGCAATTCAGTTGAATCAATCACAGGTTTATCTGCAGGATGAGGCATCTTGAATGATTTCGCCAATATCTGCCGGGCAATATCAACTTCACCCCTACCCGCCTGTTTCTTCTCAGACCAACTCAGACCAACTGATCTTGCGATATCCGCTAGATCACCAGCTACCATATCAGCAATAAGCTGCTGAGCCTTATCCTGAAGCTGTTGTTGTGCACCCTGCTTTTTAAGAGCCGTGACAATAGCTCCTTTCACTTCATCCAATGGCATTAATTCTGGCTGTTTATGATCACTGACCCTCAGAACGAGTGATACTTGGGGAGAAAGCTCAATAACCTCACTATTTGCACGAAGATTGAGCACATCATCACTAAAGGCAGCCTTAACCACTTTCGGATTGACTGCAATACCTAACCCACCATTGCGTCCAAAGGCTTCGGTCTGTTTGATTTCCAGGCCAAGCTGCTCTGCTGGCTGAACCAGATCAGCCGCTTCAAAGCTGATATCTGCCAACTGGCGACTTTTTTCCAAAAACAAATCATCAACTGTTCTTTCTTTTAGCCCGCTAACGATATCATCCCGCATTTGCTCAATAGTTGGCACATCAATCTTATCCCGGCCCGTCACTTTTAGAATCTGCAACCCAAAATCCGTTTCAACCGGAGCAGAAAGCTGACCAACTTCTAGTTCAGCAATAGCATCATCAAATGCATCACCAAAAAAGCCAGGCTCAACAACCCCCATATCTCCACCCTTACCAGCAGTGACAGGGTCATCAGAGTATTCTTTGGCAATGACAGCAAAATCTGCACCCTTTTTGAGCTTTTTCAGTATTTCGTCCACACGTTTATTTGCTTCTTCCAAGCTTCGCTTGCTACCAGTCTCAATCAGGATAGAAGATACATGCTGCTGTTCATTGGCATCAGCCTGGAAGTCTGCAATACGAGCCTGGTATTCAGCCTTGATGTCATCCTCATCGATAGTCAGGTTCTCAGCCAGTGTTTCCCTATTAAGCTCTACATACTTGATCACAACTTCTTCAGGCGTCATAAAGCTGGCTTTATGCTCATCATAATAGGTTTTAATGTCTTCATCAGAAGGGGTAATGCTTTCCCTTACCGGTGCTGCTTCAAGCGTTAACCAGGCTATATCCCGAGTCTGGTTTTCCAGCACGCTAAATTGCTTCATTTCTGCATCAGTCACAAATTCTGATGCAGCAAACCCTGAACGTAAATGGATAAGCAGGTTTTCTTCTTTAAGCATTTGCTTAAACTGCAATGGTGTCATACCAAAATTTCGCACCAACATCTGAAAACGACTCTGATCAAACCGACCATCCTGCTGGAATTCAGGCATACTAATGATCATTTGATCTAACGCTTCCTGACCAATCTCCATACCATTCTTTTCGGCATCCTGGAGCTGTAGGGAGCGATCAATAAGTGATTGCAAGACAGCATCCTGAAAGACTTTTTCATCAATCATGGATGGGTCAAATTGATCCCCCATTTGCTGGATCAGCATACGTCGTTGCTGCTCAAGTGACTGATATAATTGGGCGCGGGTGATATCCTGACCATTGACCGAAGCAACGGTAGGATTATTGGGGTTGGGGGCCAGCGTTTCCAGGCCCGTGATTGCCATCATAAAGGCAATGATGGCGACAACGATAATCGTCACCCAACTTTTCGCCTTATCCCTCATCAATTGCAGCATACAAACCTCAGTTCCAAGCTCGCTGTCCAGGTGGGCTCTGGATTATCATTCAGGCCTTTAGATCAAGCAGAATAGGAAACTTTCCTTCTGACCATTTTTAAATAATGTATAGTTGACCAGCGAGAAAAGTGCAGTTACAAACAAAAAAAGCGCATCATAGATGCGCCCTGATGGAAAGAAGCAAAGATTAGGCGCACTGTCAGACAGTTATAGCACAATCCCGCCTCACTCCCTTATTATCATCGAAGGGCCACTTTTGACCCATTCACAACGGCGCTAACTTAGTTCACCGAATCCTTCAGCGCCTTACCAGCTTTGAAGCTAGGGATTTTAGCAGCAGCAATCTGAATCGGCTCGCCAGTCTGCGGGTTGCGACCAGTACGTGCAGCACGTTCTTTCACAGAAAAAGTACCGAAGCCTACCAGAACAACTTGCTCACCAGTCTTCAGTGCATCAGTGACAGACGTGATCATAGCGTCCAGGGCACGACCAGCAGCTGCTTTTGGGATATCAGCAGATGCAGCAATAGCATCAATCAGCTCAGACTTGTTCACTCTATTCCCCTTCTTTGTAGGATGCTCTCTTAGCCAAAACAGCTAACAGGTATAGCTGCGATTAAAAACAGCTTAAATACCTGTACCTTACGGGCGCGACTGATATGCTGCTCGATTTTAGCTGAAAACACAAGCAACAACACAGACACCCGGCCTTTTTCACTGATCAACTCACAAGCCTGATATAAACCCTGCTTGAAGACTCACAGCAACACATCCTGATTTTTCACAAACAGCCAATAAGACCCAACGAAAAAACGTCACATCTGGCTCTATTTTGCAATACAGGATTTTCTCCATCCTGGAGACAGTAATACCTATAATATGGCATTAATACGACACCAAGACGGGGGATCAGGGTCAAAATCAATAAACCCTTTATCCTCATTGAGATAGCGGCACTTTATACCAACCGGTTTATACCACTGTCAACATGGAAGCCCCCGTCAACTCTACACATTCCCACTATTTTCTTAGTAAAAGTGGTTAAAATGCCTCAATGCGTGTTAACTCTTTCGCCATCTTTACTGTTCGTTTCCGCTTTAACAGTAGTCGCACTTTCTTCTTCCAGAGCTTCTGGCTTATACTGAAGGGCAATATCCAGTACATCATCAACCCACTGAACGGGAATAATATTAAGGGCCTCTTTTATATTTTCCGGAATTTCCTTGAGGTCTCGACGGTTTTCTTCTGGTATAACAACCGTTTTAATTCCTCCACGGTGTGCAGCAAGAAGCTTTTCCTTAAGACCGCCAATCGCCAGAACCTGACCTTTCAGGGTAATTTCTCCCGTCATGGCTACATCGGCCTTGACTGGAATCCCCGTTAGCACGGAAACCAGTGCAGTGCACATACCAATCCCCGCACTCGGGCCATCCTTAGGGGTAGCACCTTCTGGAACGTGTATATGTAAATCATTTTTCTGGTGAAAATCAGCAGGAATGCCCAGAGCCGCCGCACGGCTGCGAACAACCGTCAATGCAGCCTGTATAGACTCCTGCATCACGTCACCCAATGAACCGGTTTTAGTGATTTGCCCTTTACCAGGCACAGCTACAGACTCTATCGTTAACAGTTCTCCGCCAACTTGCGTCCATGCCAGTCCTGTCACCTGTCCCACCTGATCCTGCTCTTCAGCACAGCCATAGCTGTACTTTCTTACCCCAAGGAAATATTCCAGGCTCTCGGAGGTAACTCTATCTTTTTTATCTTCTACTGCCAGTGAATCATCCTTGACTGCTTTTCGGCAGACTTTGGCAATTTCTCGCTCGAGGCCCCTGACACCCGCCTCTCTGGTATAGTAGCGAATGATATCCCTGATAGCACTTTCCTCAAACGAAAGCTCGTCTTTCTTAAGACCACTGTTTTTCACTTGTTTGGGAACCAAGTAACGAGTCGCAATATTGACCTTTTCATCTTCTGTATAGCCTGGGATACGAATCACTTCCATCCGATCAAGAAGCGGTGCGGGAATATTCATAGAGTTGGATGTACAAACAAACATCACATCTGAAAGATCATAGTCAACTTCCAGGTAATGATCATTGAAAGCATTGTTCTGCTCTGGATCAAGCACCTCCAACAAAGCTGAAGCAGGATCTCCACGCATATCCGAACCCAACTTGTCAATTTCATCCAGCAGAAACAGTGGGTTACGCACCTCAGCTTTTGCCATCTTTTGAATCAACTTGCCAGGCATAGAGCCAATATAGGTTCGGCGGTGACCCCGAATTTCAGCCTCATCACGAACCCCTCCCAACGCCATCCTGACAAATTTACGGTTAGTAGCTCTGGCGATAGACTCACCCAGGGAGGTTTTACCAACCCCCGGAGGACCCACCAGGCAAAGCACAGGCCCCTTCACCTTTTTTACCCGTTTCTGGACTGCCAGGTACTCCAGAATGCGTTCTTTTACTTCCTCCAGACCATAATGGTCTTTCTCCAAAATTCCCTGAGCCCGCTTCATATCATGGCGAACCTTGCTGCGGTTTTTCCAGGGCACACCGATCATCCAGTCAATATAACCCCTGACAACAGTGGCCTCCGCTGACATGGGCGACATCATTTTCAGTTTATTCAACTCCGAAAGCGCTTTATCTTTTGCTTCCGGAGTCATACCAGCAGATTCAATTTTCTCTTTGAGCTCATCCAATTCATTAGGTGCCTCATCCATATCACCCAACTCTTTCTGAATAGCTTTCATCTGTTCATTGAGATAGTACTCTCGCTGGCTTTTCTCCATCTGCTTCTTTACACGCCCACGAATTTTCTTTTCTACCTGAAGAAAATCCATTTCGCCCTGCATAAGGCCGATGAGATATTCCAGACGCTCACCCAGACTTTCAATTTCAAGCACCTTCTGCTTATCTTCAATTTTCATAGGCATATGAGCTGCAATGGTATCAACCAGCTTGCCTGGATCATTGATGCCTGAAAGCGAAGTCAGCACTTCATTAGGTACTTTTTTACTCAATTGAACATATTGTTCAAACTGCGACATCAATGAACGTACTAAAATTTCACCCTCTCGTTCACTGACAATATCTTCGTAACAGTCTTCAACAGAGGCAATAACCCAGCCATCCTGCTCCTCCAAGGACTCGATGGCAACCCTCTGCTCACCTTCAACCAAAACCTTAACAGTGCCATCCGGTAACTTTAAAAGCTGCAGAATACTGGCAACCGTACCAACCTGAAACAGGTCAGATGCTTCAGGATCATCAACCTGTGCACTCTTCTGCGCGACCAATAAGATCTTCTTGTCCTCTGACATAGCAGAATCCAAAGCACAAATGGACTTATCCCGTCCCACAAACAGGGGAATGACCATATGCGGATAGACCACAACATCACGCAGGGGCAGTAATGGCAGCTGAAAATTCCTGGATGTATATACCGTTTTATTATCCATAGCTAGAGCCCCTTCTGATAGCATCAAACTCAATCTGTATCGGTCAGGTTACAAAGCTGGAAAGTAGCCACGAACACCAATACAGACATGTGACCAGCACCCATGAGGCAATAACACTCAGTTGGCGCTTTTGGGAAATGGGCGATAGCCCATAGCCTTACGATGCGGGTTTTCTCTGGAAAATACAATACTATTAACGGTATTGGAACAGCATAATAGTTATTAGTTCCAACCTAACACCTATAGAACCGGCTAATAGAGGACTATTTTATTAAGTTCTATTGACATAAGAAAACATTCATAACCAGCCATAAGACCAATCTCTCAAGCCAAGGTCCACGAAGAAACAGCCGAAATGAAGAACCCACTATGAATAACTGCAGCGCGCAGCTCACATCCAACCTGATGCTATTTATGAATGGTTACATATCAAATTGAAAGCATCATCTAGTGGGCCAGCATCAATGTATTCAAACGATCTTTTGACTTATCTATCTTTCGCTCCAAGCTGGCAATGTCTCTTTCTAACTGCTTTGCCTCGCTTCGCCATATTTTCAATTCTGTGGCGTCATAGTGACTATCAAGAAAACGTGTCTCAAGATCCTTGAGACGTCTTTTTTTATAGCTACATTCCATCTCATTGAAAAATATCTCATTTTTCAACTGACTGATCTGCTGCTGAATTTGCTGCTCCCTTTGTTGTTCCTTATCAATTTGCTGCTGCCGTTCACGCTGTTTACGCAATCGCTCCTGCTCTACCTGATAAAGAGAGAGGCCTTTTTGGTATTCAGCTAAAAAGGCCGGCTCAAGAGCATCAGGGCATACATGGTTATAACTTCGACCAGCCTGCCCTTCAGTAAACCCTCTTCCAGGGCTACAGTAAACACTTAGGCCTTCATGATAACCATCATCATACAGTTGATATTGCGGCTGAATACCATAGCTTTTACAGTCTCGACCATGGCGCCCTATATATTGGGCCAAACCAGCCTTACCATCTTGATACCCTAGACCATGCCAATTAATAGCGACACACTGCTCTAAGCTCATCGTGGAACACCCTGACAAAATCAAAATCAATAACATCCATACGCTCTTATGCATTTTCATCAGCTCCACATCTTGTATAACAACGAAAACACCCACTATGAATATCGCCAGTCAGAGCAACTATTTATCTTATTAACTTGGATATTGAATATCAGGGAAAAGATGACAGCTACGGCTATGTCGAGAAATTACAATAGGAATCCAGTTAGAAAACAAACTGTTGGCTAATTACTATGACTGACGAAACACTGGGATTACGCCAGAATCTGCTGATATAAGATTGAATTCTCAGCTCAACTGGTCGTAATTATGGACTGCATTGAGCAGGATTAGACGTAGATAGCCACATGTTCACTCACTTTTCTGGAAGATGACTTTGCGAACCCGTGAGTTCAAAACTTATGTCAGTAGAAACCTGCTCTAATTAATAATAAATATTAACTTAAGATAACATGAAAAAATGATAGAAAACCGGGTCAGACAAACACTTACAATTACCTCTACTTTCAGAATCGCATAATAAAAAAAGACCCTTAAGGGTCTTTTTTTATTGGATGACGAATCACCCTTTATCTGGAAGAGCCTTAGGCGCTTCAGTATTTTCGTAGATTAGCAGAGGGTCTGCATCACCATTTATCACTGAACCGTCAACAACCACTTTAGAAACGGTTTTCTGGGAAGGGATCTCATACATAGAGTTCAATAAAACAGACTCCAATATTGATCTCAGTCCCCGGGCACCCGTCTTACGCTCCATGGCTTTTTTGGCAACAGCCAGCAGTGCATCATCACGAAAATCGATATCAACACCTTCCATATCAAACAACTGATGATATTGCTTGGTAAGCGCATTCTTTGGCTCAGTAAGAATTCTTACCAAAGCCTCTTCATCAAGTTCTTCAAGAGTGGCAAGAACAGGCAGACGGCCAACAAATTCAGGGATCAAACCGAATTTCACCAGATCTTCCGGTTCAACTTCCTTGAATGTCTCTCCCAGATCCTTGCCACTTTCCTTACTTTTAACTTCGGCAGAAAAACCTATGCCAGATTTATCAGTACGATCCCTTATCACCTTATCCAAACCTGCAAAGGCTCCACCACAGATAAACAGGATATTGGAGGTATCTACCTGCAAAAACTCCTGCTGGGGGTGTTTTCTTCCACCCTGAGGAGGAACAGACGCGACTGTACCCTCTATCAGCTTCAGCAATGCTTGCTGAACCCCTTCACCTGACACATCCCTGGTAATGGAAGGGTTGTCAGATTTTCTGGAAATCTTATCAATTTCATCGATGTAGACGATGCCGACCTGAGCCTTTTCTACATCATAGTCACATTTCTGAAGTAGCTTCTGGATGATATTTTCAACATCTTCACCCACATAGCCAGCTTCAGTCAGCGTGGTAGCATCAGCGATGGTAAAGGGTACATTCAACAATCTTGCAAGCGTTTCAGCCAGAAGCGTTTTTCCGCTGCCAGTAGGACCGACAAGCAAAATATTGCTTTTACCCAGCTCAACGCCCTCTTTTTTCTTATCCCCATAGCGAAGACGCTTGTAGTGATTGTATACAGCCACAGAAAGGACTTTCTTAGCCCTTGGCTGACCAATCACATACTCATCAAGAATATTCTTGATTTCACGGGGTGTCGGCAGTTTGTCTGAAGATTCTTCAGTATCTCCATCCTGGATTTCTTCACGAATGATATCGTTACATAAATCGACACATTCATCACAGATAAAAACGGAAGGGCCTGCAATCAGTTTACGAACCTCATGCTGACTCTTGCCACAGAAAGAGCAATACAGCAATTTTCCGCTATCTTCACCCTTGCCGCTTGTTTCGTCGGTCATTCGATTACCCTGTTATCAAGGACAACACCTGAACTGAACAAGATGCAGGCATTGGGGGGCGTTTTCAAGTGCTTTATCCAAAAGAAGTAGCAGGCGCCCGCATACAGTATAACGTAGCATCAGGCTGCCATCATTGCAGAATCATTCACTGCAATATAAAAACTTTTCATGAAGCAGATTTATCTGATGGGCGGCGATCCATTACCTGGTCTACCAGGCCGTACTTTACCGCGTCCTCTGCATCCATAAAGTTGTCACGATCAGTATCACGCTCAATAACATCGATAGGCTGTCCAGTATGGTGCGCCAGAACGTTATTCAGTTTTTGTTTGATCGTAAGGATTTCCTTGGCGTGAATCTCAATATCCGATGCCTGTCCCTGAAAACCACCCAGAGGCTGATGGATCATCACCCTTGAGTGAGGAAGGACATAACGCTTTCCTGCTGCACCACCCGCAAGCAGAAGCGCTCCCATACTGGCCGCCTGACCAATACACATAGTAGATACATCAGGCTTGATAAACTGCATGGTGTCATAAATAGACATCCCTGCTGTTACAGAACCACCTGGGGAATTGATATAAAGATGAATATCCTTGTCCGGATTTTCCGATTCAAGGAATAGCAATTGAGCCACAACCAGGTTAGCCATATGATCTTCGACCTGACCGATCATAAAGATCACACGCTCCTTGAGGAGGCGGGAATAAATATCGTACGAGCGCTCACCCCTGGCTGATTGTTCAACTACAATGGGCACCAGCCCTGAGTTAGTCACAGCCACAGCCTGTGCATCCGTCAGTATGGACATATCCTGTCTTAACTCCTTGCCAAGTCGAAGAGAAGCGGCCTTTTTAAAAGGCCGCCTTGCACACATTGTCCCAACGATTACAGCTCATCAGAACCCAAGGAGCAAGCTCCCTTAATACTTAGGCTTGCTCAGCAGTTTTCTGCTCTGCTTCGTCAGTATCAGAGGCCGCTACATCCTGTGCTGGTGCTTCAGGCTTGATAGCATCCTGGTAGCTGCATGTTTTTTCACTGACTTTGGCAGAGTCAAGAATAGTATCTACTACCTGCTCTTCAAGAACAACATACTTCACCTGGGAAAGTTGCTGTTCATTGTTGTAGTACCAGTCGATAACGTGCTGCGGCTCCTGATAAGCAGACGCCATTTCCTCAACCATAACACGAACGCGGTCATCATCCACTTTTACTTCACGCTGCTTAACAACTTCGCCAACCAGCAATCCAAGCGCTACACGCTTCTTGGCATCAGTTTTAAACAGTTCAGCAGGCAGCTGCTTGGGATCAAAACCGCCATTTTGCTGACCGCCCCAACTCTGAACAGCCTGTTCACGCATCCGATCAATTTCCTGAGAAACGAGAGCAGAAGGTACTTCAATTTCGTGAGTATTCAGCAGACCTTCCATAACCTGGTTCTTGATTTTGCCTTTTACGGCCTGACGCAGTTCACGGTCCATATTCTTGCTAACTTCTGCACGGAATGCATCCAGACCACCTTCTTTTACGCCAAAACGCTCAAAGAAGCTGTCATCCAGCTCTGGCAATTTCGCTTCAGCCACCTCGTGCAGCTTGCAGGCAAACTCAACAGCCTTACCAGCCAGCTCCTTGGAGTGGTAGTTTTCAGGGAAGGACAGTTCAAGGACTTTCTCTTCGCCAGCAGACAGACCCACCAGACCATCTTCAAAACCAGGAATCATACGACCGGAACCCAGCTCCAGCTTGGAGTTCTCAGCGGAACCGCCATCAAATGCTTCGCCGTCAAGAGTACCTTTGTAATCAAAAGTCACCTGGTCTCCCAGGGCAGCCGCACGCTCAGCCGCTTCAAATGTCTTGCTCTGCTGGCGCAGGGTGTCGATCATTTCATCAACATCGGCATCGTTGACATCAGCAACCGGACGCTCTACTTCAATACCGGAGAAATCGTCAGACAGCTTGATTTCAGGATACACTTCAAAGGTTGCAACAAAGCTGAAGTCCTTACCTTCCTCTTCCTTTGGCTCAACACTTGGCGCACCAGCCGGGTTCAGTTTTTCCTGGGTAATTGCTTCGATAAAGGAAGCCTGCATCATCTCGCCCAGTACTTCCTGGCGAGCACCTTCACCATAGCGACGCTTCACTACCTTCATAGGCACTTTGCCTGGGCGGAAACCATCAAGGCGAACTCGCTTGGACAGGTCCTGCAGACGCTTATTGATTTCACCTTCAATTTTTTCAGAAGGAATAGTAATGGTCAGGCGACGTTCCAGACCGGAAGCCGTTTCAAGTTCGACTTGCATTTTTGTTCCTCAATAACAACCTGAGTTACCAATAGGCAGAAAGGCGCATAGACTAACAAATGTCTTTGCCAGTTTCACACTCTACTCTCACTCCCCATCATAATATTGATAGCCAAGGACTAGCAGAGCAAAGTAACTCTCAGGTATTTTTCCATACAAAAACGGGGATAAGCATGCTTATCCCCGTGAACAAAATGGTGCGGAAGGAGAGACTCGAACTCTCACGCCTTTCGGCACTGGAACCTAAATCCAGCGTGTCTACCAATTCCACCACTTCCGCTTACAGATCAATGCAGTAACTAAAAACCGACCATTAACCTGATTTTTAAATTGGGGTGGGCGAAGGGGCTCGAACCCTCGACCGCCGGAATCACAATCCGGAGCTCTGCCAACTGAGCTACGCCCACCACAGTCAAACTCACTCTAACACCTCAAGAGAGGATGTCAATCAGAGCAATCCGCTCTGAAAAAATGGCGCACCCGGCAGGATTCGAACCTGCGACCGACGGCTTAGAAGGCCGTTGCTCTATCCAACTGAGCTACGGGCGCACAATTAACAACTCAAAAAAACTGGTCGGGGTAGAGAGATTCGAACTCCCGACATCCTGCTCCCAAAGCAGGCGCGCTACCAGACTGCGCTATACCCCGAAAATCAACACCCTGTGCAAGGCGCCGATGCATATTACCACAATCAGACCCTTCGTCAACGCCTTGTTTTTCAAGGTTAAAACACAAGTGGACTGCCCTGTGGACGGACGTAAATCTACCATAATCCTAGAGAAGTGCAATATCTGAGAGCAACATTACGTAATTGATCTAACGCAGCCAATGTTAACAATTCCATACAATGGGCAAAACAGGACTGGTAAACTAGGAAACTGTCGGCATTCAGCATCAGCTGTTAGGTTCTGTTGATAGAACCTTAAGACAGGCCTTTTGATCTTCCACCAAAATACCCAAAGGCAACAATCAAAACCATGACAGCCAGAATCATTGACGGCAAATCCATTGCCTTACGCCTAACCGAGTCTATTGCTGAGAAAGTAAACGACAGAACCCGCCAGGGGCTGAGACCACCAGGACTGGCTGTCATTCTTATCGGGGATGATCCCGCCTCAAAAGTGTATGTAGGTAAAAAGCGCCGTGATTGTGAAACGGTTGGTTTTAAGTCAATTTCCCACGACCTCCCCGCCACTACCAGTGAACAGGATCTTCTGGGACTCATTGATGCATTAAACGAAGACCCCAGTATTGATGGCATACTCGTTCAATTACCTTTACCCGCTCATATTAATACAGAACATGTTATTGAGCGCATCCGTCCCGATAAAGATGTCGATGGCTTTCACCCCTATAACATAGGACGCCTGATTCAGCGAATCCCCATACTTAGGCCCTGTACTCCCAAGGGGGTAATGACCTTGTTAGAAAGTACTGGGGAACCTATAAGAGGCAAAAATGCCGTTATCGTTGGCGCATCCAATATTGTCGGCCGCCCCATGACAATGGAATTACTGCTGGCTGGCTGTACAACAACAACTGCGCACCGATTTACCGAAGACCTATCCAAAGAAGTGAAACGCGCAGATATTTTGGTAGTGGGAGCAGGCAAACCCAAGCTCGTAAAAGGCGACTGGATAAAACCTGGAGCCATTGTTATCGATATCGGTATTAATCGACTACCCAATGGCAAACTGGTCGGAGATATTGAGTTCGATACAGCCAAAGAACGTGCCAGCTGGATTACGCCTGTACCAGGCGGCGTAGGCCCAATGACCGTTGCCACCCTGCTGGAAAACACACTATATGCTGCGGAACACTTACATTAACTGATGGTCTGTAGCTAATCTGACATTGACCTCAACACTCTTATCAGAGCGATACTCAAACTCAATAATATTATCGCTCTGATTCCAATTAACCTTCTGCCCATCTACATAAATAGAAGATATAGCTTTAGTGCTGTATAGCCATATTACGCCTCCCTGACTGAGTCGAGCCCTAAGTCCACCCTCCTGCCATTTCTGCTCTTCTATAACAAAAGACGGAAGCAGTTTATCGGCAAGGCCTATGCAGAAAAGCTCACAATCAGGATAAAAAAGAATACACTCTGAAGCTAGAGGGTGAAGACTGAAAGAGAAAGGATCATCCCGTTTAACCCTGACAGCCTTCTTTATAGCTGGAGCAACAGCAACGAAGCACTCCCCTTCAAACCCCTCCAACTGACTGGCGGTTACACTGGTTTCCATCACGCCACAGCATTCACTGATATGAAAGGATGCCAAAACACCGACAGGTCCAATACGATTCCAGATTGTCAGAGGTTTACTGCTATTTACAGGGTTTTCAAACAAACAGTCTCTGGTAGCCTTTCCCTGTAAATAACAACGGATAACCCGGCCATCAGCCAGCACCAACCTCTTTAATTGATTAGCATTGGTTTTTCCCAAAGGATCGCTGGTATAAATAGGGCCACCACTGAACACTCTTAAAAGAGCATGACTCTCAGCATCATCATGCTCAGACCACCACATATCCCAATCCCCCTGATAAAAACCATCGTGGTAAAGAGCGTTATAGGCATTTTGCAGGGCATGCTCTCTTATATTGCCGGGCTGATTGGGAAAAAAGTCATCACTGTTTCGAGACAGGGCCGAGACCGGACGATTCCATAATTGCTCGGTAGCCATTCCCATACAATTAATCATGCCACCCTCAAAATACAGCCCCACTGAGTTTTCAAGAGCCTGATGAACAGACTGACTGAGCTCACCGGGAAACGCCTGATAGCAGTAATGGTTAGCCAGATTACTCTGGACATCTACCTTAACAAAGTCGACACCCTGACGACTCAAATAGTCATGCCAATTCTGCCAAAATCTGAGAGCACGAACAGGCTCCGAGGGTGGTAATGCACGATGTTCATCAATGACCTCAAGATCATTTTTGATTACTTCTGGTAGACGGGCCTGCCGATCAACACCTTCCCATTGCCCCGTTAATGCATGCCATGCACCCAACCAGGGAATATCATACTGATGTTTCAGAACTTCCTTTACGCCTTTAAAACCAGAAGGAAACTTTTCCTTATTCTCCTGAAATGACATCAGCTTGCGATCTTGCTCTTCAGACCAGCCATCGTCCACCAGCATCCATTTAACAGGAATCCCTTTTTCCTTAAATTCCTCTGCCTTTGCCAATACGGCTTGTTCATTGACATCAAGATAACAGGCATCCCAGCTACACCATCCAAGGTAGTCAAAAATAGCGGGCACAACCCTTTCTTCCCGGCTTTTACTGTAGAAAGGCAATTGCCTTCGTCCAGCCACAACAGAATCCAGCATCAGCTGATACGGATTATCACTACAGCCCATTATAGCTACAGCACCCGAAAAAAATCGTATTCCTGCCTTCTGAGGAGATGCCAGTAACGCAACCCCTTTCTCATTTCCCTGAAATTCACCTTTGACTTGGCTATCGCAAAATGCCAAAAGATGTGAATAAGGCATGGATTGCCGAGCCAATAAAAGCGACTGCGCTCGTTTAGGCAGCTGAGCCAGGTGTTGATTAAAATGAGGTCGGGTCCACCAGCTATTATAAAGATAGTGGGCGCACAGGCCGGTTACCTCACCAGGATCAAGAATAAGCTTTACTGCATTGACAGGATGAAAAGTGGCATAAGGCCAACTGATGCCTTTTTTAATACGGGCAGTCACACCAAGAATCAGGTGTTGGCAGTCTTCCCGAAGCCAAATATCAACCTCTACCTCATCTTTATAACAAAACCGGCGACAACACATCTGTTCTGATAGATCTAAAGGCAGGTTCCCTCCACCCTCAAGCTCAGGATAAATCACTTGTCCATCATCAAGTGTGACCTCAAGCCCTTTTAGCCTGAAAAACACGCTATCGCCGTAATTCACTGATAACGCCTGATTATCATCCCCAGCTATTGACCACATAATCAGCTCACTTTCACCACAAACCTGATACCCAAAAAAAAGGCGCCATAAGGCGCCTTCCTCTTATACAACAGTGTTATCTTTCAATCCGCCAGGTCGTTCCTTCCCGGCTATCCTGCAAGATAATACCCTGATCCGCCAGCTCTTCACGAATACGATCCGCTTCTGCGAAGTCACGGGTTTTTTTCGCAGCCACTCGCCGGTCAATCATTTCCTGAATCCAGGCTTCATCCACATCACTACCCGATTGCAGGAAGGTTTCAGCCTGTCCCTGAAGAATACCGAGAATATCACCCAGCTTCACCAGCAAAGCAGCCAACGGCAGTGCGCCCTGCTCATCCGTACTGCGTACCCGGTTCAGTTCCCGCACCAGATCAAACAGCACTGCCAGCGCCACCGGCGTATTAAAGTCATCATCCATGGCTTTAAAGAAGCGCTGTTCAAACTCACTGTCCTCAGGCGCTACAACACCGGACAAATCCAGCCCTTTTAATGCGGTATAAAGCCGCTCAAGGCGCACACCCGCCTCTTTCAGACTGTCTTCGGAGTAGTTCACCGGGCTGCGGTACTGACTGGAAATCAGGAAGTAACGAACAGTTTCCTCGTGATACTGATCCAGCACTTCACGAATAGTAAAGAAGTTACCCAGGCTCTTGGACATCTTAACGTTGTCCACCCGGATAGGTCCGGAATGCATCCAGGTATTAACGAAGGTCTGGCCATTGGCTGCCTCGCTCTGGGCAATTTCATTTTCATGGTGCGGGAACTTCAGGTCTGAACCACCACCATGAATATCAAATGTCTTACCCAGGCAGCATTTGCCCATCACCGAGCACTCAATATGCCAGCCGGGACGACCTGCTCCCCAGGGAGATTCCCAGGAAGGCTCACCTGGTTTAGCTCCTTTCCAGAGTACAAAGTCCAGTGGATCTTCCTTCATTTCATCCACTTCAATCCGGGCACCAGACTCCAGCTCTTCCAGCACCTTGCCGGACAATTTACCGTAGCCTTCAAAACGACGGACCCGGTAATAAACATCACCATTGCCCGGCGCATAGGCAAAGCCTTTATCAACCAGGCCATTGATCATCTCAATCATGCCTTCCACATAGGCCGTGGCTCGGGGTTCATCGTCCGGCTCAAGGTTACCCAGACGTTTGAAATCCTCCCGCATGGCGGCAATCATACGATCCGTCAACTGATCAATGGGTTCATTATTTTCAATGGCCCGACGGATAATTTTGTCATCAATATCGGTGACATTGCGGACATAGGTCAGGTCATAACCTCTGGCCCGAAGATAACGGGCAACCACATCAAAAGCGGTAACGGTACGGGCATGCCCTATATGACAAAGGTCGTATACCGTCATACCGCAGACATACATGCGTACCTGGTTCTCAACCAGTGGCTTGAAGGGCTCTTTTTTCCGGGTCAGGGTATTATAAATTTGCAGCACGTGTGACTTCCTTACTATACCTTTTTAGCCCAGTTGTCTTTCAGTCCAATGGTCAGGTTAAAGACCGGCGCATCAGCAGTGTGGTCATGGCGATCAGCCACAAAGTAGCCTTCCCGTTCGAACTGGAAGTTTTGCTCAGAACTTGCCTCTGCCAGTCCGGGCTCAATCCAGGCCTGACGAACCTCCAAGGAATGTTCATTAACATGACTCATAAAGTCTTCATCACCCTTGTCAGGTGCTGGGTGACTAAACAGACGGTCATAAATTCTCAACTCCGCCTGCTTGCCATGACTGGCAGATACCCAGTGAATCACACCACGGGGACGAATACCTTCCGGTGGATTCTCACCGACAGTACCCGGTACATAGCTGGCCCGCACTTCAACGATTTCACCCTGGTCATCCTTAACAACCTCATCCGCCTTGATAACATAGGCACTGCGCAGACGAACGTATTCACCCAGAACCAGTCGCTTGAACTTTTTCCGGGACAAGGTGGTGTCTTCGGTAAAGTCAGCCCGGTCAATATAGATTTCACGGGTGAAAGGCAGGGTTCGCTCGCCCAGTTCTGGCTTATTAGGATGGGCTGCTGCCGTCATGGGCTGAACATCATCCTCTGGCAGATTAGTAATCACCAGTTTCAGAGGATTCAGAACCGCCATGGCTCTGGCCGCATTATTGTTCAGGTCATCACGAATGGCATGTTCCAGCATGGCAATATCGGCAATACCATCAGAGCGGCTGATACCCACCATTTCACAGAACTTGCGAATCGCAGCTGCGGTATAGCCCCGGCGACGCAATCCGGAAACGGTTGGCATCCGTGGGTCATCCCAACTGCTAACCACTCCTTCGTCCACCAGTCTTTTCAGCTTACGCTTACTGGTCACGGTATAGTTCAGGTTAGTGCGGGCAAATTCATACTGCCTGGGCTGATGAGGAACCGGCAGGTTCTCCAGGAACCATTCATATAAAGGACGATGATCCTGAAACTCCAGGGTACAAATGGAGTGGGTAATCCCTTCAATGGAATCTTCCTGACCGTGGGCAAAATCATAGCTTGGGTAAATGCACCACTTATCCCCGGTCTGATGATGGGACTGCTTGCGAATCCGGTACAGAATCGGGTCACGAAGGTTCATATTGGCATGCTGCATATCAATTTTAGCCCTGAGACTGCAGCTGCCTTCCTCGTACTCACCGGCCTGCATTTTTTCAAACTCAGCCAGGTTTTCTTCAACAGACTGGTTTCGATAGGGGCTTTCTACACCCGGCGTGGTAAAGTCACCCCGGTTTTTCGCCATGGTTTCTGCATCTTGATGATCCACATAGGCTTTACCTTCACGGATCAGATGCAGCGCCCACTCATAAAAGGTATCGAAGTAATCAGACGCATACTTCACCTCACCAGACCATTTAAATCCTAACCAGAGGACATCTTCCATGATGGCATCCACATAAGCCTGCTCTTCTTTTTCAGGGTTAGTGTCATCAAAACGAAGATTACATTGTCCCTGATACTTTTCTGCCAGACCAAAATTCAGGCATATGGAAGAAGCATGACCGATATGCAAAAAGCCATTGGGTTCAGGAGGGAAACGGGTATGAATAGAGGGAACCCGACCTTCAGCCAGATCATTTTCAATGATCTGCTCAATAAAATTACTGGATTTTTCTGTGCTGCTCATCGTCGCTGAAGCATCTGTGAAGGGGTTGGCAGAGATTTCTGATACAGGCCATGTTGAGAAAAAAGCCTGAAAGTCAGAACCCAAAACAACCTAGCCGTAGTGTAAACGGCAGAGAGTAACACCATCCAGGGATTAGGTAAAATACGACACCCGTAAAGAAAATGCGTGATTGTTTTTACACCAGCGCCAGAAACACCTAGAATTGCCCCTTTATCTGCCTTCGGGCACCACACATAAATGGTAGTTTCATGGTTGTACTTCATACCAATTTTGGTGATATCAAACTGGATCTTGATGCAGAAAAGGCCCCTGAAACCGTGGCCAACTTTATTGAGTATGTAAAAAGCGGCCATTTCAATGGCACTATTTTCCATAGAATCATCGATGGCTTTATGATTCAGGGCGGTGGTTTCGAACCCGGTATGGTTCAGAAAAAAACCAACAGCCCCATCAAAAACGAAGCAAATAACGGCCTGAAAAACGAGACAGGCACCATTGCCATGGCCCGTACCATGGATCCTCACTCCGCCACTGCCCAGTTTTTTATTAACGTTTCTAACAACAGCTTCCTGGATCACACCTCTGAGACACCGGATGGCTGGGGCTATGCTGTCTTTGGTAAAGTGACTGAGGGCATGGACGTAGTTAATAAAATTAAGGGAGCCAAAACCACCTTCCGTGCAGGTCACCAGGATGTTCCTGTAGAAGACGTTGTTATTGAGTCTGCGGAATTGGCTTAATGGAGGCATTGCTGATATCAGACCTCCATCTGACACCAGCACGCCCGGCTATTGCCCGGGCGTTTCTGTCTTTTATGGAGGAAATCGCTCCAAAAGCTGAACAGCTTTATATCCTGGGTGATTTTTTCGAGTACTGGGTGGGCGACGACGCCATGGAACCCTTCCACGAAAACATCGCTTCTGCATTAAAACGCTATACTGATGCGGGTCATGAACTCTATATCATGCCAGGTAATAGAGACTTTGCCCTCGGCCACCAGTTTTTAAAAAAATCCGGTGCCCAATGGTTAAAAGATCCCTCATTAGTCACCCTTAATGGTGAAAAGGTTTTGTTAATGCACGGCGACTCACTGTGCACTGAAGACAAGCAATACTTGCTTTATCGTAAAATCATTCGAAACCCTCTGGTGATGGGACTACTTCGACTCACCCCACTAAGCTATCGAAAAAATCTGGGGCGAAAGATTCGGGAAAACAGCCTGAAATCCAAAACCTATAAAACCCTCGAAATCATGGATGTTACACCCGCAGAGGTTGCTCGGGTTATAGAAAAATTCCAGGTCAAGACCCTCATTCACGGACACACACACCGGCCAGCCATTCATAACGAATCATTAGCAAGTCAAACAAATGCCAAACGTTTCGTGCTAGGAGACTGGGAAGAGAAAGGCTGGTTAATTCGTACAGACAATAAGCAGCTTACTCTGGAAAGCTTCGATATCCCAGAGTAACACCTGTTATATGAAGTTTAGTAGCAATAGCATTCACACAGCGGGCACGCCGCTGTGAAAACGAAATTCGCTATCGGGTGACTCAATTGCTTCTTTCTCAACTGCAGCAATTTCAGCAATTCTCTCCTCCAAACATTCAGAACTGACAGCCTCAGCCAATACCAGATAATCCTTAAAATGACGACTTTCGGATTTCAAAAGTGACAAATAAAACTTTTGCAACTCTGCGTCCAGATAAGGCACCAGAGCATGGAACCGCTCACAGGAGCGAGCCTCGATAAAGGCTCCAATAATCAGGGTATCAACTAATCTGGCAGGCTCATAGGTTCTCACGACCTCACGCAATCTTGAAGCATACCGTGAAGCGCTGACCGGACGATAGGCGACACCCCTTTTATTC
This sequence comes from Endozoicomonadaceae bacterium, assembly GCA_965224475.1. Classification (GTDB taxonomy): domain Bacteria; phylum Pseudomonadota; class Gammaproteobacteria; order Pseudomonadales; family Endozoicomonadaceae; genus Endonucleibacter. Next base: position 291,386 of record CBDCZK010000022.1, read on the forward strand.
ATTAAAGCTAGAACTTGTTCAAAGTGACGTAACTCTTCTCTGGCTAACCGCGACATTTTATTTAACAAATCACTATGATCAATATACCGAAACATCAGGTTCAAAGCCGTTGCAGCTGCTTTTTTTTCGCAGTTAGCATGATCTATCAATAGTATCTCTGGCTGCTTCAACGCCTCTTTAATCCAGGCATCAGGTGTTCGGCAGGGTAGAAAAGCCAACAACTCCTCGGGCAAATGTATAGTATTTTTACTTTCTTTCGCTAACAAAACTGAGCCAGACTCTCTCATTAATACAGCACTCATCGTGATCTTCATTAATAAGGGCTGAACCTTAAATGATCAAGCAATAGAACAGCAAGCAGCAAATAGTAGGTAACTACGTATAATGTCGGTCAAAGCCTTGACCCATATCAACCTGCAAAGGCAATTCATCATGCATTATTAAGTTACGTTTTTTAACAAAGATAACAATAACCATAAGAAAACACTGTATTCACCTATCGTAGAGGCGGCTGATCACTCTTTGTTAAGCTCAACGCCTGAGGCTGAGCACAGTTATCTTTCGGTATATCAGGAGGACAACCATGCGCAAGCTCACTGACATTCTTGTGGTCGTGGATACGCGTAAGCAACAGCAAACAGCATTAAACAGGGCTCAACAAGTTGCCAGAACGACGGGAGCAAGGCTCCATATACTGGCCCCCAACCCAAAAGCAGATAAAACATCCTGGCAAAAACTGGAAGCAATCACACAAAGCATTAAAACCAGCGACATACAAATCCAGCTTCACGAAACCTGGCACCGTGATACCAATGAAACAATTATCCATGTTCAGCAAATGGAAGGTTGTCAACTGGTTATCAAAGATGCCAAACCGGAAGGTGTATTGACTCAGGCATTTGGAACACCTGAAGACTGGCGACTGCTTCGTCAATGCGATGTACCAATTTTACTGGTCAAACATGATCATTCTTGGGAACATGGTCCGATCATGGCAGCGGTTAATGCTGATCATGAAGACTATCAACACACCCAACTCAACCTTGCCATCCTCGATTACTCTGCCACATTTGCAGATTATTTTTCTGCTGAGCTGCATTTGGCATCAGCCTACCCAACAACCCGCCTGCCAATACAAGACAGTGGTAATGGGGTTACATATGAAAAAAGCTATAACAATACCTGTATTAATTACGCCAGAGATTATCAACTGGGTGTAAATAATATTCATGTGGAACCCGGCTCAGCGGAAACCGTTATTCCTAAATTGATTAAAGAACAACAAATTCAACTACTGGTTATAGGCACTCATGCCAGAACAGGTATCAGCGCACTGGCTATAGGTAATACTGCCGAGCAGCTGATCTCCCATATTGATACCGATATGCTTATTCTTCAACCAAGAGACCATATGCCACCCTTAGAAGAAGAAATGGATCGTAAGTACTAAATTAATAAGTGCGCTCTCAGTTAACTGACCTCCGGCATAGCCGGAGGCTTATAGGGTTACGCCCTCTAAGGGCTTTCATTGCGCCCAAGGGCGCTTACCAATCAAGATCATGTTGATCTCTACTTCTATCATTCTTTTCTTGATCGCGGATATATCCCCGCACTACATCTTCATCAAGCCCAACTGTTGATACAAAGTAACCTCTTGCCCAGAAATGCTCACCGCTAAAGTTTTGCTGCCGACCTTTAAAGTTTTTCGCAATCTCTATTGCGTACTTACCCTTCAAGTAGCCAACAACACGTGATACTGGATATTTTGGCGGGATACTGACGCACATATGAACATGATCAGGCATCAAATGTCCTTCCAATATTTTGCAGCCCTTCCTTCTGGCAAGCTCATGAAAAATCTCTCCAAGAAATCTGCGAAGGTTCCCATATATCACCTTCCTTCTTTTCTTCGGAATAAAAACAATATGATACTTACAATCCCAACGGGTATGAGCCAAACTCTTGTAATCTCGCATAGGTTTTTCCTTCAATTTTCTTGGTCGAAAGCTGAAGGTTAGCTACTGACGCTACGGTCAAACCTATGTGAGTCACCCCGGCATAGCCGGGGTTTTATCAATGTTAATTACTAGCCAAATAAATGAGAGTGCATTTCAAACCATGCCAAGAAATAGTTATTTTTTTCTAAATCTTGCTTGCACTATCTCCGCTACCGTCTAAATTTCCATTTGAGCTTTGGCTAATACGTTAGCAAGTCATTGTCTGAATTACTTTCAGCCGCCTTCAAGAAGTCTGGTCAGTATGAACTTACATTATTAAATGAGTTTGGATGCTGCCTGTTTATTACCATTAGCTTCTAAAGGTAAAACCAAAATGACTTATCGATGAATGACGCATGGCTAAATAACCATCCGGTTTGTTTTGAGCCCTTATAATTAAAGATCATAGGAATCTAAAAACCCAATGACCGATGAAGTAACCATTAATGATGCTTATGCTTGGGATAAAGAAGAAAAAAAGAAACACAAAGCTCGAGAAAATAACCGTATTTTTTGCCCTCTGCTAGATAGCCTGGTAGTCATCTGTAAGCATTACAAAATTATAACTACACCCAACAAGTTGTCTGCTGGTTTACCACTGGAGAAAGGCCTCATGACTCCAGCGCTTTTTCTGCAGGCAGCAGAAAGAGCTGGCTTATCTGCAAGATTGCTTCCCACAAAACTAGAGGAACTATCACCTTTACTACTCCCTGTAGTACTTTTACTCCTAGATGGAAAAGCCTGCGTAGTCACTAAACTTGACGTAGATTCAAAACAGGCCAAGGTTGTATTCCCTGAATCGGGAGGTGGATCTGAAGACGTCAGTTTCAATACACTCGAAGCTCAGTATACAGGTCAAGCTTTCTATATTAAGAAAAAGCACCTTTATGATGCGCGAAGTGAGGAAACTCTTAACCTTAAATCAAGGCACTGGTTTTGGAGTACTATTTTTCGCTCATTACCCATTTATCGAGATGTCCTCATAGCATCCTTTGTAATTAACTTATTCGTTGTTATATCACCGCTGTTCGTGATGAACGTCTACGATAGGGTAATCCCTAACAATGCTGTAGAAACTTTATGGACACTGGCAATTGGCGCAAGCATTGCCTATCTACTCGATTTCGCCCTAAAAATGGCCAGATGCCACTTTATTGATCTCGCCGGAAAAAAATCCGACATACTGCTTTCCGCAAAATTGTTTGAGCAATCCATGGGTATTGAAATGGCTTCTAGGCCAGTCTCCGTCGGATCATTCGCCAAGCATATTCAGGAATTTGACTATATACGTGAATTTATTACTTCATCAACTATCGCAGCACTTGTAGATCTCCCCTTCAGCTTCTTAATTCTCGCAGTTATTGCCTGGCTTGCAGGACCTTTGGCATGGGTTGTTGTTGCGGCGATGGTAATACTGGCTATATATAGTTTGATCATACAGCCCGGATTGAAAGAAGCAATTGAAAACACCCAACAAGCCGGAGCCCAAAAGCACGCAACACTAATAGAAACCCTCACCGGAATCGAAGCGGTAAAAGCACAAAGCGCTGAAGGGGAATTACAGTCAAAATGGGAAAAACTTTGCGGACATATAGCTCAATGGGAAATACGCTCACGAATACTGACATCATCCGCCAGTAACTTGTCAAGCTTCCTCATTCAATTTATAACAATTGCTGTTGTGCTGTGCGGCTACTACCAAATCAGTTCTCAACAACTTTCTATGGGAGGCCTCATCGCAACTGTCTTATTATCTGGGCGCTGTCTATCTCCCTTCGCACAACTAACCAGTATTGCTACACGCTATTATCAGTCAAAATCGGCACTGACCGCACTCGAAGGTGTTATGAAATTGCCACAGGAGCACCTTTGTCACGATGCAAGTATTACAACACCAGAATGCAATTCAAGTATCACTGTAACCAATTTGTCATTTTCTTATCCCAACCAGGTAAAGCCGGCCCTTCAAGACATTACAATTTCAATCCAGGCCGGAGAAAAAATAGCAATAATTGGTAGAGTAGGCTCGGGAAAAAGCACACTCATTAAGTTAATGATGCGTTTTTATAAACCCAACACGGGATACATCAGGGTCGATGGCATTGATATTCAACAAGTATCCCCCCATGAACTGCGTAGCAAGACCGGCTATCTTCCCCAGGAATCTCAGTTATTTTTTGGCTCAGTACGTGACAACATTGCCTTTGGGTGCACACATATAGAAGACAGCAACATACTAGAAGTAGCACGTTTAGCGGGTGTAACTGAGTTTACTGACCTCCACCCCATGGGCCTTCAGATGCCCGTAGCTGAACGAGGCAGCAATCTTTCTGGAGGTCAGCAGCAGGCCATTGCCTTGGCTAGAGCATTACTTAGTAATCCAAACATCCTGCTGCTCGATGAACCCTGTAGCTCTATGGATATGCTAACTGAGCAGTTAATACGCAGCAAACTTGAAGCTATTGGAGAGCATAAAACATTAATAATGACAACGCACAGATATTCAATGCTGGAAATTGTTGACCGAATAATTATCCTTGAAGACGGTAAAATTGTTGCCGATGGCCCAAAAGAGCAAGTATTCCAAAACTCAGCTGATAACCAGGAGGATTCATCAGTATGAGTACAAAGAAATTTTGCTCATTCATTAGCTGTTGGCTAAAAAAAATAAACCAATCGGGTAGAAAAAATAAAATATCAAGAGAAACACTGGAATATATACCCGATACAAGCGCCGCTATTCTTATGCGAACACCAAGTGGAGGCAAAGTATTAATATATCTAAGTGCGCTTTCAGTCATTCTATTTTTTGTTTGGGCATACTTTGCTCATATTGATGTGACTGTAAGAGGAACAGGAAAAGTCATTCCTGCTTCAAGAATTCAGGTCGTCCAAAATCTAGAAGGCGGGATCATCTCATCGATAATGGTTTCAGAAGGAGAGCAAGTTGCTAAAAATCAGCCTTTAATGAAACTGGACAATACCCGATTCCAAGCAAGCTATAAAGAAAGTGAAGTTGAATATAAAAGCCTGCTAATTACCAGTCAACGTATTCAGGCTGAAATTAATAACCAACCACTGATATTCTCAGATGATCCTCAGCAACACGATAATATTGAGCGTGAACAAGCACTTTATAAAAAGCGTCAGGAAACATTAGCAAATCAACTCTCCATTGCACGAGAACAAGCCAACCAAATAAAACAACAGCTCAATGAATTACTATCTAAACAGAAATATTTAGAGAAAAATCTGGCATTTGCCAAAAAAGAATTGGAATTAACACATCCTCTGAGTAAAGAAGGAGCCATATCTGAAGTCGACATTCTCCGATTGAAACAGCGTGTCAACGAGCTTGCAGGAGAATTAGAAGCTGCCTATCTGGCAGCGCCACGATTAAAATCGGCTATACAATCAGCCGAAAGGAAACAGCAAGAAATCACGCTTGAATTTCAACAAAAAGTGATTAACGAACAAAAGGTAACTCAATTAAGAGTCGCTCAACTCAATGAGATTCTCTCTGCCCATCAGGACAGAGTGAGCCGAACGCTTGTTCGGTCACCAGTTGAAGGAACAGTCAAAAAAATTCACTTTAATACATCGGGTGGCGTTGTCCAACCTGGTAAAGAGTTAATGGAAATAGTGCCCTATCAAGATCAGTTACTTATCGAAGCCCATATAAAACCAAAAGACATCGCTTTTTTAAGGCCGGGCCTGCCCGCTGTAGTCAAAATATCCGCCTATGATTATGCCACCCATGGTGGTCTTAATGGTGTTGTTGAACACATTAGTGCAGACACCATCAATAACGACAGTCAACCATCGCAACAAAGCTACTATATTGTCCGGGTTAGAACTGAAAAAAACAATTTAGGCAGTGACGACAAACCAGTTATCCCAGGAATGGTGACAAATGTTGATGTTATTACCAATAAAAGATCGGTACTTGCCTCAATTTTTAAACCTTTACTAAAAGCCAAAGAACAAGCTTTGAGGGAAAGATAAATGAAACAAAGAACGCCAACTCAACAACAGTTTATACGTACATGCAGTTTATAACTGAACCTTATTTTTTAAGCGCCTTGAAGGGGGGGCTAATAAGAATAGCACCCTATCATAACCTTAATACAAGGTACCCTTAATAGATAATCAACGAGAGCGAGGAAAAGCGAATGCCTGCTTTTGCACATGCCCCACAAGCAACTGGCCTGGATCACGTATTAACAGCACCAGCTGCCAATCTTGTACAACAAATACTGAAACAAGACCCAGCCCTGATGACCCAAATGCTTTTGGGGCCAGTTGTTTCATCTGAGTTATTACCCACATTATTGGGTCATATAGAAAAGGGAGAGTATGACAAATTAGACGGTGCGGTAGATGATTACAGGTATAACAAATCACCTATAGTAGAAGAAGCGTTATACCAATACGCTTCTTCTCTACATAAAACCGCTGTTGAAATAAAAACCGGCATTAGCCACAAAGATTTAGAAGACGCATTGAAAGCCTGGGATCAACACCAAACCCCAGTTCCGTTGGACACGTTCTGCTCTAAACAAACAGTATTGCTAGATCCAGCAACAGAAAAAAATCCCAATGTACTAACGACTAACTTATCTGCATTAACCCCCCTTAAAGATAAAATGAAGGCTTTAGTTGACGGGCGGGATTCTGTAAAAAAGGATTTGACAACAGCTCATGATAAAACCAAAGCCGACCTTAAGACACTACAAGAATACCAGCAAGATCAAACCGACCTCGCTGCATACAAAGGTGGCAGGGAATACAGAGCAGTAGAGCATTTACTTAAAGGCGCAGACCTTAAAAATGTAAAGCACGCAGATGTAACAGCCTCGCTACAAAAATGTACATGCAAATCAGAAGCAGAAGCAATTTGTAAAGCTTATAATGACGGGGCACAAAACCCTGTTAGCCCTACTGATAGCTCTTTCCCTACACAGCAGTTAGCTGCCCTAAATGAAGCACTCCAGAACGCAGGAGCACAAGCCATTAAACTTGTTGATCTTCTCACGCAACAGGTAGCTTTACAAGCCGCTGAACAATCATTACAGCAAGGCATAGCTACTGCCGATCAAACAAAACAATCATATCTAGATCGACATCAAGCCGTTGTAAAAGAGCTGGCAGATGTGCAGAAGGCAATAGATGCCTCTAAACAAATGTTAATGACAGAAGATAAACTTGAAAGTATCCTCTCAAAATTAACTCACCCAGACTCCGACCTGTTGAAATCGACACCATCAGAAGAAGGGAGGACAACACTAGAAGCCTGCGGTATCAAATCAGGTGGGAATGTAATCATGGCTCAGCTAGCGATTGAACTTCAATCCCCACAGCTACACCCATCAGTTAAGAAAGTACTCTGCGACGGTGTAGTTAAAGAACTTGCAAACCAACCTACAGGCACTCCCCCAACAGATGCCCAACTTGAAAAAATGGTCTTACAACAACTTCTTATACATGGTCGAGACAGCAAGGGTGAGGTAAAAGATCTTAGTCTAGACATGTCCACTGCATCAACGCCACAAACTCCACAGACACAAACTCCACAGGTACAACCTACACAGGGACAAACTCAACAGAAGCATCAACCCCAACAGAAAACAACTCCCACCGATTCCGATCAACAGATTACTGCTCGTGTTGATAAAGGACAAGCCTATGTAAAAGATCATCCGCAAGGTGAGGGAAATTTTTGGGATGTTAGTGAAGCTGCCTCAGAGATGGGTACTAAACTTAAACTTGGGCAGACTAAAACAGTAGAGATGGTACTAGACTGCCAAGACTGGGCAGCGGCAAATACCAAGGACGGCAAAACGGATGGCAAGATTATCCATGAATCAACCGGCATCTTCCCCATTAACGGCGGCAAGCACCTGCTACTGATAGCCATGCAAAAATCAACAGATAAACACAATGTTTTGCAATTGCCCCAAAATGCAAAAGACACCAGCAACATGTCTGCTGCTCTTGCTAAAAATTCAGGAACATACACGCTTTCAGACATGCTTGCCGAAGTTCAGAGCCCTGAGCATCAACAAGCCGTACAAGTGGCAAATCGTGCGGATATCTTCAAATTTGGTAGTAGTGCAATAGCAGCACCGGATAGCTCAAAACCTGCACCAGCAGTTAAAGCTGTAGACCCCGCTTTGGAGAAGCATCTTGACCTGTTGGCATTCTCCTAGCAGTTAGCCCACACACTACGTTATTTTTCACACATATTCAGGAGGGATATTAATCCCTCCAACTTTTTCTATCTATTGAGACTAGCTATGAACAAAAAAGAACTGGTTGAGCAAGTAGCCGAACTGTCCGGTTTACCCCGCAGCAAAGCTGAGCTCACTGTGAATGCGTTTATCAATAATACTCAGGAAACCCTGTCTCTGGGTGATAGTGTTCAACTCATTGGTTTTGGTACTTTTTCGGTGGCTGACCGGGCTGCCCGCAAAGGCCGAAACCCACAAACCGGAGAAGAGATTCATATTCCTGCCTGCAAACTGCCACAATTTAAAGCAGGTAATAAACTGAAAGATGCCGTGCGCTAATTAAGTACATAGTATTAGAACGTTCTTATTATTCCGGCCACTGGTGATTTAATAATAAAGAACACAAGCAGGGTGAGAAAACAACTGGTTGCTGGAATCAGCCCATCGCTCTCATCACATTGAGAATGGCACGCTTTTTCTTTAGTGTCATACGATTAAGCTCCCGGATAATTTCACCGTCCACCTCCGTATCGCAAACGGTATCAACCGGTACACCAAGGTGCTGATTACCCCGGCCGGTCGCCAGCCATTCAAAAGAGACTTCCAGAATTTCCGCCATTTTTCGAAGGTTTGCCAGACTCGGGCTGCTCATCTCGGTCTCCCATTGGGCCAGAGCACTACGAGAAACACCAATCAGATCAGCCAATGCCTGCTGGGACAGTTTTTTTTCCTTGCGAGCCCTTAAAATCCGTGTTGTCAGATTCATCTGATCCTCTCACACCACTACATTTGCAGTGTTAATCAATCACCATCACTTTGTTAACGCACTCCACCGAAAAAAACAAATCGATTAATGTTTTCATCGACAAATGGTTTGAATTCCTGAATGAAAAAGATTGAGTGAATGGCAAGACGTTTATAGGACTTTAATGCTATCTTTTTTAATTAACAGTATACACTCAAAAGCTCATCCCCTTGATGGACAGCTATACACTCGTTTCTGTATTACGACTGATCCAACCATCCCAATGAGCTGGCTTGACCATAACCACAGTGATACAAGGCTGATCCATGACCCATATTTCAGGCATCTACCTGCTCTTTATGGCCATTATCATTCTATTTCTGGGCCGTTTTATTACCTACCACATCCCTTTTCTGAAACGTTACCATATTCCCTCTCCGGTCACCGGAGGGTTACTGTGCAGCTTGGCGCTCGCCCTGTGCACATATTTCACCAGCATTCGTTTCAGCTTCGATCTCTACCTTCGGGATATTCTGTTACTGGCTTTTTTTAGCACCATTGGCCTATCAGCCAGGGTGCGTCTATTAATCAGCGGCGGCAAAACCCTGGTCACTATGATGATTGTCGCCGTTTTTTTTCTGATCGTACAGAACACTGCAGGTGTAGCTACAGCGTTGGCACTGGGTGATAACCCAATTTATGGTTTGCTGGCCGGCACCATTACCTTTGCCGGCGGACACGGCACCGCCATTGCCTGGGGGGTTTCCCTTGAACAGAAAGGTTATCAGGGTGCCATGGAATTTGGTTTACTGGCAGCAACCCTCGGCCTGATCCTTGGCGGTCTGGTCGGCGGCCCTGTTGGTAAAAGACTCATCGCCCACCACCACTTAACAGGGCGTAATAACAGTGATAAAGCAACCATCCCTACTATTGATCAGGACAGCCGCCCTGTCACATTGAACGGTCGGCACTTGTTATCAGCCCTGTTCCTGATCAGCGGCTGTATCGTAATTGGTACGGCTATTCAGAGTTGGCTAAAAAATCACAACGTGCTGTTACCTGACTTTGTGCCTGTATTGTTTACAGGTATTGTCATTACCAATCTCTGTGACTGGCGTAATATCGACCTAAAACAGGCTGAACTCAATATGCTGGGAGATATCAGTTTGCAGCTGTTTATTGCCATGAGCCTGATGACCTTGAAGCTACTATCCCTAACGGGTATTGCCGGTACATTGATGACCATCACCCTGGTCCAGGTCATCGTCATTATTTTGTTTTCCTGGTTTGTGGTTTTCCAGGCAGCAGGACGGGATTATGACAGCAGCGTGATTACCTCAGGGTTTATTGGCATGGGCCTAGGGGCGACCCCTGTTGGCATGGCCAATATGAGCACACTGGTTCACCATTATGGCACCTCGCCCAAGGCCTTTTTGATCGTGCCACTGATCGGCTCATTTTTCGTTGATATAGCCAATACCATTATTCTGAACGGCTTTTTAAAACTTCCTTTCTTCTAGCACATCATTTCAATGATTTTGATGTAATAGATTTTGCTGAGAAAAGCTCTATTTTGCATCAGATTGACTGGAAAAAATAAACAGGGAGGCAATGGTAAAATTAAACAGCATACCGGCACCCACACCAGCAATCAGAGCCAGTATTTTATACTGTTCGAAAAATACCACCGAACTGGTTAGCAGGTAGTAAGTGCCCCAGTTGGGCACAAAACTGACCATGCACATACTTAAATATTTACCCCATTGGGGTATTTTTCTGGCTCGTTCCGCATCAGCAAAGGTAAAAACACGGTTCCAGAACCAGTTCCAGGTGGCTGCACACCAATAAGATCCACCACGAGCAATCAGGTGAGGAACCCCTATTACAGTCGACAGCAGAGTATAAACCCCCATATCCAGTAAAAAGCCACTGGCACCCACCAGCCCAAACCGAAACAGACGCTGCGCCAGTTTCCATAAACCAGGCCAGCGGCTCAGCAGCCGCAAAATAGCCGTTTCGGCCTTAGCGTTATTAACTGCTGTTTGATCATCGGGCCGAGAGTGCCTGAGCACGGCAATTACTCCAGCGTAAGGGGTTGATCTGGCTCACAGCGGTAAAAGTGAAACTGGTTGACTGTCACACCATCCATTTTACCGGGAAGTGCTTCCATATAATGGCACACCAATCCACGTTTGCGAAAAATACCATCAGCCGGACGTTCTTCATTATCACGAATCAAAATGCCACGGGTCTGTTCATCGGCATCACCAAACCAGTAACTAAACTGGGAATTCCTGCCAGAGAGCACCTGCACGGGTAAAGGTCTTGCATACCAGGCAATTCGACTGGCTCTTGACCAGTTTTCCAATAACAAGACCGGTTTTTTCTCGCCATTATGATATTCCTGCTCTGCCAACAAGGTTTTAGCACGCAAAGCCGCCTGATCCCAACCCACCAGATCCCGCACCGCCGCTTTCATAACAGGAAAGTGCGATAACGGCTTAATAGCAAGAAAACCAAAAATAAAGACGATCAAGCCAACCGCCAGCAGGCTGGAGATCACGGCTACGATCTTGACCCATAGCTTATGCCAAGACTGGCAGAGCCAATGAGCCGTCAAAGGTGCCAATAAAGACCAGCCCAGAGCCGGCCAGTTAAACAGAATTTCACCATTACCTGCCGACCAGCTGGTAACCAGTAAAAATGGCCAGGCACTCCATATGACCAGCCAGTCGGCACTGCGACCACGACGTAAAGCAAACAGTGTGGCAGCAATACCCGCCACATAAGCAAGAATAGAGTAGCAGATCATCTGCACTACCTGCATGGCCAGGGCATCTTTCAGCTCCCAGCTGCTGCCAGAGGCATGATCCAACTGATAAGTAAATGATGCCCAGTCATGCTGGCTATTCCAGATCAATACCGGTGAAATAATCACAAGTGCTGGCAGCGCTGCCAACCAGGGTTTCGACTGTTTGAGCCATCTGAGCCCCTGATGCTGGCTGAGGAACAGAATCATACCCAAGGGCAAGAATACAGCCGTGTATTTACTCAGGCCGGCCAATCCATACACCCCCCCCAACAGCAACCAGTCCCTCAGTTTATTATGCTGGCTAATCGCCAGGGTCAACTCGACAGCAAACAGCGCCAGTACGATCAAAGGGGCATCTGGCACCAACCCCCAGCCCATTAATTGCAGAATAGGTGCAGAATTTAACAACAGCACGGCTACCAGCGACTGATAATTTCCACCATCAGGATAGAGCTTGTTTGTTAATCGAAATACCTGCCAGCTTGAAAGCGCATAAAGCACAGCGGGCATCAGCCTGACTGAAAATTCATCATAACCTAATGGGGCAACCAGCATCTGCAACCAGGCAACCATCGGTGGATGGTCAAAATAGCTTAAGTCTGGATGCAACGCATAGAGTGCATAATGCGCCTCATCCACCCCCAGCGGAACAAGTGGGGCAATCACCAGATGAATGACAAAAACCAGAAAAATGATCGACCAGGCAATCAGCCGCGATCTCCTTGCATCCATTAACAACTCCATACAAATAAAAAAAACCACGGTAATAATACCGTGGTTTTAATCATAAAATCAGCGTCAGAGCGAGCCTGGAGGCTAGAGTGCCAGGAACAGGCCAGCAATGGTGGCACTCATCAGGTTAGATAGCGTGCCCGCAGCAACGGCTTTCATGCCCATCCGGGCAATATCGGCTCGACGGCTAGGCGCCATAACAGCCAGCCCCCCCAGCAAAATGGCTACTGATGACAAATTGGCAAAACCACACAGGGCAAAGGTAATTATGGCCTGGGTATGTTCAGACAATACCTGGACTCCGGCCGTCACGGCTTTTTCCGGATCCACATAATTAACAAAGTCCATAAAGGCAACAAATTCATTCAAAATCAGTTTCTGGCCAATAAAACTACCAGCCGTCATGGATTCACCCCAGGGAACCCCAATAAGAAATGCCAGAGGGCTGAATAAATAGCCAAGAATCATCTCAAGGGTTAGGTCAGGCTGACCCATCCAACCACCTATCCAGCCAATAATACCGTTGAGCATCGCTATCAAGGCAATAAAAGCCAACAGCATGGCACCAACATTGGCTGCCAGTTTCAGGCCTGCTGAGGCACCACCTGCCGCAGCATCAATCACATTGGCTGGTTTGTCATCCCCCTCATCTTCAACTTCACTGTCATCAGGCGTTTCTGTTTCAGGCTTGATTATTTTTGCCATCAGCAGCCCACCCGGTGCAGCCATAAAGCTGGCAGCAATCAAATATTTAAGTTCTACTCCCATAGCGGCATAACCAGCCAAAACGGAACCCGCTACAGAAGCGAGGCCACCAACCATCACTGCAAAAAGCTCAGATTGGGTCATACGACTGATATAAGGACGGACCACCAAAGGTGCCTCTGTCTGACCCACAAAGATATTAGCTGTTGCTGACAAGGATTCCGTACGACTGGTACCTAATAATTTTTGCAAGCCACCACCAAGCACTGCAACAATTTTCTGCATAATGCCAAGGTAATAAAGTACTGCTACCAGCGAAGAGAAGAAGATGATAATAGGCAGGACATTAATAGCGAAAATAAAGCCTACCTTGAAACGGCCAAGATCACCAAACAGGAACCCTATGCCCTCATTGGCATAATTAATGATATTACTTACCGCATTGGAAACATTACCCAACAACTCCCTGCCAATGGGTACATAGAGAATAAATGCCCCGAGACAGGCCTGGATTGCAAACGCACCACCTACTGTTCTTAACCGAATGGCTTTGCGGTTGTCAGATAATAATACGGCTATGGCAAGCAGGGTCACGACCCCTACCAGGCTCATCAGAATTTGCATGAGAAATAGCTACCTAAAGGATGATCTATCTCACGAAAATAGTCGTTTTTAGTCTTGCCCTCTGTCTTATCGCATATTCTGAAATTTACAGGCATATGACGACCGGCGGCGCATTATACGTATGAGAACAAAGATAAACAGAAAGTAGTTTCCGAATATCAGAAATACACAAAACCTTGTAACGTACGTTAAACACAATTCGACGTTTAATTGATAGTGATTTACGGAGAACTACAACCCTATCTTTATTAAATAGCAGAAAAACCATGACACTGATGGCCTATTTGCCAACACGCATCAGTTTTTCCTCATAGCATGACATCTGAAAACTCTTGTTATAGTCCAGTTTTACTGCAAATTCCAAAATCATCCTATCTATCAAACCTGTACAAACGTACTATAAATATATCAAGCCCTGCTATTTCTCACCTCCAAGGATTAATTTAGCTATACTCAGTCCCCATAAAAAAATTCAATTCAACAGCAACAATAAAGAAAGCAAATAACAGTGCATGATCGAGATTTTGAACAGAGACACCATGAGCAGCTTTACCAGATAAACCGAGAGCTGGCCGATCATACCGACCGATTAACAGGTCTTGAAAACAAGGCTGAGATGTTAATTGATGGGCAGCAGCGCACGGAAAAACGGATCAGCTACCTGGAAAGGGATATGACTGATATAAAAACCAATATGAACGGCATGGAAAACCGGATGGGATCAATGGAAGCCAGAATGGGCTCAATGGAAAAAGAACTAACCACAATTAAACAGCTGCTTAATCAACTCATTGGCCTGAAAACAACGGCGGAAGGCTAAGTAATCGTCTTAAAAGTCATGCTACTGCGTAGCTATATAGCATGTGGCCACAACTCTCGCCATATGCAGACTATTAAGACGGATTATTAATGACAGCAACCAATCAACTTGCCTCTGCTTTACTATAAAATTGATAAATACTGGAAAAGTCCAACTGCAATCCATTTTGTTGCGCATGCAGCCGATACAGATTTTCTGCCATGGATGAAAGCGGTACAGGTGTTTTACTCGCAGCCGCAGCACCCAATGCCAGACCCAGATCTTTAGCCATCAATCCAACCATAAAGCCCCCCTGATAATGATTGCTGGCTGGTGTATTCTCCATCACACCCGGTACAGGGTTGTATTTTTCCAATACCCAGTTGCCACCTGAACTGCTTTTCATGATTTCTGAGAGTACAGTCGGGTCCAGGCCGTTATCCATACCCAGTTTTAACGCTTCTGAAGTGCCCGTCATCAAAACCGCCAACAGCATATTGTTACACATTTTAGCCAGCTGCCCTGCGCCAAAATCACCCGCATGAAAGACAGCCTGACCCATGACATCAAGGTATGGGCGGGCTCTTACCAATCCTTTCTCTTTGCCACCCACCATAAACGTCAGAGTGCCTGCGGCTGCACCTGCAGTGCCACCTGATACGGGCGCATCGATAAAATCCATTTTTCTTTCAGATGCAGCAACAGCAACCTTTTTAGCAATATCCGCCTCAATAGTACTGCACTCAATAATTAGAGACTTTTCCGGCAAAATAGAAAGCAGGCCATTATCACCCAAATATAGTGACTCAACATGCGCACCCGCCGGCAACATGCTAATCACAACGTCTACTTCAGCTACAGCCTGGTCTATGGATTTAGCAGCAATACCGCCAATCGCTTGGTGTCGCTCTAATGCTTCAGGGATCAAATCATAACCACAAACGGTATACCCCGCCTCAATCAGGTTTTCGGCCATGGGAGCCCCCATATTGCCCAAACCAATAAATGCCACTTTTGTCATTTTTATACCCGATTATTTTTTGTAATTATCACCAGAAGACTGTTTATACCTACCGTTCGTTAGCATCCTATTGAACAATTGCTTTGGATTGCAGATACTGTATATCGATAATTACGTTGACTCAGTCATAAGACCATTCTGGTTTCCGCTTTTCCAAAAATGCAGACACGCCTTCTTGCTGATTTTTTCCTGCAAAAAGCTGGACAAATAGTTCCCGCTCCATACTGAGTGCAGAACGAACAGGGGTATGCCTTCCCATTTGAATCAATCGCTTACAGGCTCGGATAGCATCAGGACTTTGTCGTTCAGTTTTAGCTGCCAGTTGTTTGGCAACGATTAATGTTTGCCCCGGATCAGCCAGAATATCCACTAGACCTATACTTGCAGCTTGCTCACCAGTGACTTTTTCACCACAGAGAATCATCCGTTTAGCCCAGCCCTCTCCCACCAGTAATGTTAGGTTCTGAGTACCACCAGCACATGGCAGAAGGCCGACAGAGGCCTCTGGTAACGCCATCACTGTCTGTTTTTCTGCAATGCGTAAATCACAGGCCAGAGCCACTTCCAGTCCACCACCCATGGCATAGCCATTAACAGCCGCTATTGATAAGCCAGAAAAGTCACTCAGGGTCTCGAATGCCTCACCAAACGCCTCTGCCATGGCTCTGGCCTCTTTATCTGAGACTTTATCAAACAGATTAAGGTCTGCTCCGGCACTAAAGAACTTATCCGATGCTGAATGAATCACCAAGGCAGTAACGTGTTTATTACTGTTTAACTCAGCCACCATGCCTTTTAATGCTTTAAGGTTTTGCAGCGTCCAAGTATTGGCTGGCGGATTATCAATCGTAATAACAGCCGTATGGTCAACAAGGGTGATATTTAACGTATCAGACATTAGCCCAGCTCCGTAACATGTTCCGATAACAGGCGTCTTGCAATAATTAAGCGCATTACTTCATTGGTTCCTTCGAGAATCTGATGAACTCTCGTATCTCGAACATAACGCTCAATGGGATATTCTTTGATATAACCATACCCCCCATGGATCTGCAGCGCCTCATTGCAGACTTTAAAACCAATATCCGTGGCAAACCGCTTGGCCATGGCGCAATAGGCCGTTGCCTCTGGATCCTGTGTATCCAGTTTAAAGGCTGCAAGACGGACCATCTGTCTTGCGGCAACCAGTTCAGTGTTCATGTCTGCCAACTTAAACTGTAATGCTTGAAACTCTGAAAGTAACCGGCCAAACTGTTTTCGCTCTAACATATATTGACGAGCGGTATTCAAAGCTTGCTGGGCCGTTCCCAGAGAGCAGCTGGCAATATTAATTCGCCCTCCATCCAGTCCTTTCATGGCAAAGCGAAAACCCTCACCTTCCGAACCCAGTCTGTTTTGCTCTGACACTCTCACATTATCAAATGATACTTGCCGTGTGGGTTGACAGTTCCAGCCCATTTTATCTTCTTTACGTCCGTAGTTTATCCCCGGGGTGTCTGCTGGAATGGCAAAAGCTGAAACACCTTTTGCCCCCTCTCCTCCCGTTCTGGCCATTACCAGTAATAGATCAGTACTGCCAGCACCTGAGATAAACAATTTTGAGCCATTAATACTGTATTCACCGCCATCTTTTTCTGCCCGAGTTTTTAGAGATGCCGCATCACTGCCAGCTCCCGGCTCTGTCAGGCAATAGGAAGCCAATTTTTCACCACTGGCTAGTTTAGCCCCCCAAGAGTGCTTTAATTCATTATTGCCAAATTCCCCCACCATCCAGGTAACCATATTATGAATCGTCAGATAAGCGGTTGTTGCCGTACACCCCATAGCCAGCTGTTCAAAAACAAGACTGGCATCCAGACGAGACAGTCCAAGCCCACCAATACTGTCACTACTGTAAAGGGAGAGAAGCCCCAGCTTTCCTGCCGCTTTAATAACATCAACAGGAAAGTGGGCATGCTGGTCCCAATCTGCTGCATGGGGAGCCAGTTCCTGCTGGGCAAATTGACTGGCCAAATCGCAAAAAGCAACTTGCTCATCGGTAAGGTTAAAATCCATCATCACCTCCTGGCAGGAAAGAAAATCAATACGAGATGGTTATCATCTTCCTTTATTTTGTTGATTTTGAACTAATCGCTACGAAATCATTTCAACGGCAATGGCAGTAGCCTCGCCCCCCCCAATACATAAAGAAGCAATACCTTTTGTACCCCCCGTTTGTTTAAGCGCATTGAGTAATGTCACCAGTATCCGTGCACCACTGGCTCCCAAAGGGTGACCCAGTGCGCAGGCTCCACCGTAAATATTGACTCGCTTATGATCCAACCCGAGCTCATTCAATGCCAATAGTGTCACCACTGCAAAGGCTTCATTGATTTCATATAAATCAACATCATTTACATCCCAGCCCAATGTAGCCAATAGTCGATTGATGGCGGTGACAGGTGCCAGGGTAAATTCTGAAGGAGGCCGGGCAACGCTCAGGTAGCCTTTAATTCTGGCAACAGGGTTAAAACCTTTAGCTACAGCATCTTCTTCACGCATCATCAACAGAGCTGCAGCACCATCAGAAATAGAGCTGGAATTAGCCGCAGTAATCGTGCCTTTTTTATCAAAGGCTGGTTTGAGCAAGGGTATTTTTTCTGGTCGGGCTTTTTCAGGCTGCTCATCCTTATCAATAACATTATTATCCAGCTGAACTGGTCTTATTTCTTCTTTAAACAAACCACGAGAAATAGCCTGTTGGGCCCGATTTAAAGATTCAAGGGCAAAGTTATCCATGACCTCACGGGTAATGCCAAACTGATCTGCAGTCTGCTGGGCAAATAACCCCATCAAATCACCACTGTAGGCATCTTCCAGGCCATCAGTAAACATATGATCTTTTATATTATGATGTCCAAGCCTATACCCTCCCCTGGCCTTCTGAAGGAAATAGGGTGCATTTGTCATACTCTCCATACCACCGGCAACCACACAATTAGCCTCGCCAGTCTGTAGCTGGCTTGCTCCTAACATGACCGCTTTCATACCAGAACCACAGACCTTGTTGACGGTAGTAGCAGGAACAAAATCAGGTATTTCAGCCTTAATAGCAGCCTGGCGGGCCGGTGCCTGCCCACAACCAGCAGGCAAAACACACCCCATAATCACTTCAGAAAGTTCTGCTGCCTGCAGCTGTGAACCAGCCAGACAACCCGCTATTGCCTGGGCACCGAGTTGAGGAGAAGAGAGAGGAGAGAAAGCTCCCTGAAATGCACCCATTGGTGTTCTGGAAGCTGAAACAATTGCAATATTACAGCGACTTAAGGACATCTTTTACTCTTATTATTTTTATATTGTCTGCAAGCAAGATACCAAGCCCTGATCTGTTACGCAATCACCCCAGGATAGGGTCAAGATCAGGCCAATAATTATAATTCCAGCCGACAGCCATTATTCATTGCCAGCATCGCAGGCAGGTTGTAATTATTAATTACTTCATGATAACTGGCTGCCAAACAGATTCGTCTGCTTAGCTGCAAGGTATACTTAACATCCAGTTTACGTTTACCATGCTGGTGCTCAAATGCACCTTTACTATACAGCTGACCGGCTGATACCTTCTTTGAGTATATATCAAGGGTTTGGTCATCCATATTATTCGATAATAGCCTCACCCCTTGATCGTCACAGATCAGTTGTGCTGTTACAGTAAAACTTTGATCACAACTTTTCTCAGCCTTGCCACCACCTTCTATCATTTGATTATGGATGGTTGCCTCATAATCATTCTCACCTTTTTTATAAACCGTCATCGATGCCTGGTAATTACAGTAACCAACTGAAAATCCAAAATAGGTCGGTTTAATTTTATAAGCACCTTGCCACTCTCCTGTAATAGGCTCACAGCTTTCATCACCTTTAGAACCCGTGGCTAATAACAATGTGATCCATACAGTTAAAACAACAACTCTTTTAACCATAACAACATCCTTTTTGATATGATCCAGTAACTTTTAATTGATTAGTTTTTTTTATATTCATAAATAGAGAGAGTGATACTAACTGAGTTGCGTAAACGAATAAATTACACCAAGGTCTATAGCAAGATAAAAAAAATGGCTGTATTCACAGCCATGCTCAAGGAAAAATTAAATTCTGGTATTAACTATCGTAAAACGCCTTCTTTTGATGACTTAATTGCTAAAGACGAAAATACTTTTTTATTAACATTCAGTTTATAACGGACCTTCATATTGTATCCCGAAACCTTTGCTTTAAAGCTGCCTTTACTATTCATTGATTGCTCAGATAACTGTGAGATTATATCTAAACGACCCGCTTCCGTTTGTTCAGTTACTAGACGAACATCATTATCTTCACAGGTCATTTTAGCCTTCATTACAATTTCTTTTTCACATTTGTCACCTGCTTTACCATCACCATCAACCATGGTGTTTTCAATTACAACCTTATACTGTCCATTGACACCTTCTTTCACTTTCATGGAAGTTCGGTATTCACAAAATCCGACTGAAAAACCAAACACATACGGTTTAACTTTATATTGACCTTCCCACTGACCGGTCAGGTTATTACACTGGCCGTAGGCATTAGTGACACCATAAAAATTCATTAGAAAGTAAACGGTTGAAATCATTATCTTCTTGAGCATAAGCACCTCCATGTTTTAAGCGGTGATTTTTAGCTGGCAACCTTCCTGGCTGCTCTTTTTTATTTATTATTGATTAATTGAGTCCAGATTATATTGCGATTAAATCAGAGAGGGAATTGCACAAAGGTTGTATAGACTAAAGTCTACATTTACGGTCAGACCTGTGTAATTGCCACTGTACAGTACTGGCCGGATAGGCTACATTGCCGCCCCTCTATACTCTTGTGATTTTCATGCTATTTATAAGAGCCTCTTATCATCAGAGGTCTATTACCAGACTGAAAAGCCTCGCCTATGCGGGGCTTTACTGTATTCAGCACCAGAAAACCAGGAATTCAATGACTATACAAACACGATTGGAGTTGTGACTATGGCTATACAGGCGGCTGTCGAAGGAGCTGCTTCCGCCCCCGAGGATAAACGCATGCCCAGCGTTTTTGGTGGAGCGATGATTATTGCCGGAACCAGTATTGGTGCAGGCATGTTTTCACTGCCTGTCATTTCTGCGGGAATGTGGTACGGCTATGGTGTATTGCTACTGGTGTTTGCCTGGTATTGCATGTACAGCTCTGGCCTGATGCTGCTGGAAACCAATTTACATTTTGCTAAAGGCAGCAGCTTTGACACACATACCCGTGAAACCCTCGGCAATTGGTCTCGCGTAGTTAATGGCCTTTCAGTCACATTTGTTCTCTATATCTTAACCTATGCTTACGTTTCCGGGGGCAGCTCGATTCTTTCTTATACGCTGGAGCAAACTGCAGGTATTCACTGGCCTCAATGGCTATGTGGCCTGCTTTTTGGACTGACTCTTGCTTTAGTGGTATTTGTCAGTACCCGCTCAGTGGACCGAATCACAACGATTATGCTGGTTGTCATGGCCGTTTGCTTTGGTCTTGCCATGGTATCAATGCTGGGCTACGTCTCTGTTCCGGAACTGGTGCATGCGGGAAGTGTTAATTACTGGCCTTACACCTTTATGGCCTTGCCTTTTATGCTGACCTCATTTGGCTATCACGGTAATGTACCCAGCCTGGTTAAGTATTATGACGGCAATGCCCATGCAGTCCGTAAAACCCTGCTTTATGGCAGCCTGACAGCACTGGCCTGTTATATATTCTGGCTAACAACATCACTGGGGGTATTGGGGCGTGATAATCTACCGGCAATTATCGCTGCCGGTGGTAATATGGGCATAGTCGTAGGTGCAATTGAGACAGCTGTAAATAGTAGCGGTCTACAGCTGGTACTTAAAACATTTTCTAATCTGGCTGTTGCCTCGTCTTTTCTAGGGGTTACCCTTGGCCTTTTTGACTATATTGCTGACACCTTCAAGTTTCAGGATTCATTATCGGGTCGCTTCAGAACAGCATTGATTACCTTCGCTCCGCCAATTAGTCTTGGGATCCTGTTCCCCGATGGTTTTATTATGGCAATTGGTTTTGCAGCTATTGCTGCCACTGTTTTTGCTGTGATTATACCTGCCATGATGGTTATCGCTGCCCGCCGCAAATTCGGCCCAGCTACCTATAAAGTACCAGGCGGTAAACTAAGACTGACTATTGTCATCCTGTTCGGGATAATGGTCATTATTTTTCATGCTCTTTCGATGCTGAATCTACTCCCTCAATTCAGTTAATATTTAAGACTGCTTTTACAGTCTTATTTACCCACCTGTATAAGCCCTGGTTTATATCACCAGGGTTCATCTCGGCTGTTGCACCAGATCAATATTTCATAGCACTGGCTATGGTAGCGTAGCTATGCCAACGACATCGCAGCAATAAAAAGCCAATCGATTCAGTGTCGTATTTTAACTATCCAAACCACTGAAAAATTCAGCCTTTTGCACATAACAAACACCAACAATACAAGGAGTATACTGTGCAGACTTCCGGCCACCACTTCCCCATAACCGCAAAGGTTCTTATTTTGAGACAGCTATTATGGGGAGCCGCATTCTATGGTGTCTATGTTCTACTGACCAAGTATTTTCTCCAAGAGCTGAATTACAGCGAAGCTGACACCATTATGATGCTAGGGGCTTTTGGCGCAGTGGGTCCGGTTTTTTCAGCTGTAGGCGGTTTTGCTGCCGACCGTTTTATCGGTTCGTTCAGGGCCGTGTATATTGGCTATACCGTTTATGCTATTGGTTTTTTCCTGCTGGGTATTGGTGCATCAACTCTCAATATACCGGTCAGTATTTTTTCTATAGCCCTGATTGGTTACGCAAGAGGGCTATCAGCTACCAGTCCAACCGTTCTATTGGGGCGATCATTCCCTGAAAATCAACGTGAAACGTTTCAGCAAGGTCTGACAATAAACTACTCCATCAATAATCTTGGTTCTTTTTCTGCTCGCTATCTATTTCCATTTATTGTCGTTTATGCCGGCTATCAAGGTAATTTCTTCATTTCCGGATTTTTGATGCTTATTAACCTGATACTGTTCTTTGTTTTCAGGAAGCAGCTGGCAGCAGTAGGTAACACCATCGACCAGCGCCCTGTCAGTCTAAACGTATGGTTAGGGTTTATTGCAGGTTCTGCCGTTATGCTGGGATTGGTTTACTGGGTGTTTGCCAATCTTGATGCAGGAAAATATCTGCTTTATAGCTTGGGCGGCCTGGCCATCGCTTACTTTATCTTTGAAATTACTCGCGCCAGCACAGCTTATAAGTTCAAAATGTGTGGGGTATTAATTGCCATTTTTATTCTGATCACCTTTTATTTCTATTACGGTCAGATGAATACGTCCATGAATATCTATGCCATCAATCTTATGGACAGCCAAATTTTTGGTTTTATTCCCTTCAAGCCCGAATCTAACTCAGCTTTTAATCCCTTCTGGTGTTTCTTACTGGGTGGACCAGTTATTTACGTCTATGGCTGGTTTGAGAAAAAGGGCATTTCTCCATCAATTCCAACTAAATTTGCCATTGCATTTGTTTTTTCAGCTATCGCATTTACTCTTCTCGGACTTTCCACCAGCCATGTAGGAGACAACGGCAAGATTGCTGCGGAGTGGATTATCTCTGTACACTTTTTCCAGGCCATTGCCGAACTCATTGTTGGTGCACTGGGTGCAGGATTTATTTTTGAAATGGTACCTCGACACCTCTCAGCATTTGCTATTGGCCTGCGCTCTGTCGCCCTGTCACTTAGTGGAATTTTAGCCGCCGTGATCTCTACCCGCATTGCTTTACCAAAAGACCAAGTACTCACAACGGAGATTATTGAAGGCGTATATGCCAGCTATTTCTTTAATTTAGCCATGCTGGCAGTAGTCATGGCGGTAATTACCTTGATGCTATCCAAAGTGATCGGAAAACTGGTTGCCAAAGGTGAAGCACTGGAAAAAGCTTCTGCAACACAACGGCCTTTAACAGCCCACTAAAGATTATCTATGGAGAGAGTGCTGGGGCTAACTAATCCCGGCACTCATATAATATTTCGGTATTACTCCCACGGCATAGCAATAACACTGCTTAACTGTTGTACAAAAAAATCTGGTTTAAAGGGCGCATCTGAAAGAATGTACAAACAAGCCGTTTTTACCGCTGCACCCTTATTTTCAAGATAAGCTTTGGCTATCTCCATATCATCACCCGCCTTAACAAAGCCCTCAACCAACAGCACGCGCGAATCTGTTAACTCTTCAAGAATTTCACTTTGTAGCTGAAATCCATGCTCACTGGTCTTGATACTCAGTCCATAGACCATATTCAAAGATAACCTGGCAGCAAGCAGTTGGGCAGTAACCATTCCTCCTGGCACCAGGCTTACAATAACATCAGCCTGGGTTTCCACACGCCTCGCCAACAAAGCCACTTCCTCAACAAAATGCTGCCAAATCATAATACCACCTTTATTGCTGTTATATGCTTCCGTAAATAATCCCTTGGAAATCAATAAGATAGTCTATAAACAAGGTTCTTCTGCTAAATTAAGCCGAAAGCAACAAGAACACCTTGTAAACCATGAGCAAACCCAACCTTTACTACCAAGAGTAGAAGCCAATCAAAACAATGACAAAGTCCGTGAACGATTGAATATTTAAGGTTCCTGAATATTGTCGATAATAGACTGTCTAACCAAATAGCCAGATAAATTAAGAAATCAGTTGTATAAATGCAGGCAGCTTATTGGTCTGTCATACCAACATCATAAAGCTTAGATTCTAGTTCAAGGACAGGACACCTAATTAAATGGATACTTTCTCAGGAAAGGTACTGGCAGAAGCCAAGATTGATGAAAATGGCCTACTAATACAACCACTGGAAGACTCAAACCACCAGCGGCAACTACAGTGCCTAATCCTGGAGATGAATACATCTTACTTATGGTACTCACTTAACCTGTCACCAGACGTGACACCAGAATTACAGTTAAAAGAACATATAACAAAAATGGTAACTATTCAGCACCCAGTAAAGGAAGGTTGTCGTAATTCTTCATAGCTATAAGCAGGGCTTCGAAAACATTCTCACCCTGCTTTCTCGCCGATGAAACACAGGGCAATTGCATCAATCTGACGACCTGAGAGAGACTGCTCTGTAAATTACCAGAGTAGTCAATTTGCATGGAAGCCGTACAGTATCAACCTTTGTCGCAGTTTTTGGCTAAAGTACCTGATCCCCGTCGGCCAGGTATGTGTGACCATAACCTGCTTGATATTCTTATTATTGCCGTATGTGCTGTTATATGTGGAGCTGATGAGTGGCAAGACATTGAGGACTTTGGTCGCTGTAAAGAAGACTGGTTCAAAACATTTCTAGAGCTACCCGCCGGCATACCCTCTAAATACACCTTTCGCAGGGTCTTCTGCTTGCTTGACCCCGTAGCTTTTGAAACCTGTTTTACTGGCTGGATCAAGCAAACACTGACTGAAATATCAGGCAGCCAACACCTTGCGATTGATGGAAAGGTCATTAAGGGCTCCAGAGCAAAAGGCAAAAAACCAGTGCTTCTAGTCAGTGCCTGGAGTGTTAAGCTTGGCTTGGTGCTTGGGCAAGAGCGTGTCGACCAAAAGTCCAATGAAATTACAGCAATACCTAAACTGCTCAAAGCTCTGGAGCTGAAAGGCTGCCTTGTCACACTGGATGCTATGGGCTGCCAGAAGAAAGTAGCAAAGCAGTGCGTTGAACAGGGTGCAGATTACATTCTTGCAGTCAAAGGCAATCAGAAAAAGCTCTATAAAGGCATAGAGGCTTTGTTTACCGCAGCAGAACACCAGCCAGAGCTGCATGATTATATGCAGTCTCGTGAAAAAGGCCACGGTCGTGTAGAAACCCGCTGTTGTTGGGTGATAAGCGATCTTTCTAACTTGGAAACGGCAAAAGACTGGCCGGGACTAAAGCAAGTAGCTGTCGTACAAAGTGACAGGCAAATCAATGGTAAAGTAACTACTGCGCTGCGTTTTTATATCATGAGCCGTTCAATGGCAGCGAAGGATATGCTGGAAATCAGTCGAAACCACTGGTCTGTGGAGAATAATCTACACTGGGTGCTTGATGTTGCATTTTCAGAGGATGCTTGTCAGATCAAAACAGGCAATGGGGCAGAGAACTTCTCTATCCTGAGGCGGATAGCACTGAACGCTATCAAGGCCAACAAGGGCGATCGCAGTATCAAGAGCCACAGAAAACTAGCAGGTTGGGATCATAAACACCTAACAAAGTTACTTTGCTCTATCGTTTTGGATTGATGCAATTGCCCTGCGATGAAACATAACTCCGTATCCGGCAGTACCATTTAGCCCCTTTTTCACTTCTGAAACAGCCAGATATTTTCTGCTTTACCTTGCCGTTGCGAACATCCTGCTCACTGCCGTTATTATCGAAGGGGATGTCAAAATCAGTCATGAATCTCAAGGTTTCTTCTTTAAACTCCACCAGTCGCTTGAAGAGGTTAAAGGCTTTGGTGTTTCTGACTTTATCCTCTCCAAGGCGTTGACGTCGTCGCTCCATGTACTCGGCTTCTTCGAGCTGTGCTTTTTTAGCAGTACGCTCGAAAAGCGAGTCGATACGCTTGCGGATAATTTCCGGCATAGCCTTCATGCCAAGCTTTTTGAACCCTTTCCTAAGATGGCAAGCCAGCCTTAACAAGCGTTGAAGCCGGGCTGCAAGATAATTGCAATCTCTGTCAACAACCCCCTGCAACTCCCTTAAGTGATGGGCGTTACAGAGCACATGGATGGCTGCGTAGCGAAAGTAGACTTTATAATGGTCATGCACAAGTATACCGGCAAATACCAGTAACACTCCCATTGCCTCAATAGCTTCATGACCTTTACTGGGGTCAAGGTGGTAGTATGTCCACTCCTCGGAACGAACGACATGCAGCCACCATAAAGAGCCCTTCACTCTCATGCCTGTTTCGTCAGCACCTGCAACTGGCACTTTTTTTAAGGCGTTAGCAATTGCTGCCTCTGTGCTAGCCAGACGGTCGTAGGCATTTGCCTGAAAAGTACAGATTGAACCGGGACTAACTTCAAGACCAAAAATATCGAAAAAGAATTGTGAAATGCGCTTGTACGGCATTAACTGGTATTGATACAGATAAACAGCCAGTGCTTGAGTGACCGGACCATACTGCACATACGAGTCAACACCCTTAGGAAAGCATGCTTGATTAGCATGTCCGCATGGGCATTCTTTGACTTCAGCCACATGCGCCGTTACTTCGAAACGGCCAAAACGTCCTGGATCAAATACCTGACGTTCAACAACGTCGGTTACTTTGATAGAAAGAAGCGACTGATGGCAAAGTACGCAGTTTTTAACCGAGTGATGCCGGATATGGTCTGGTTCCTCAGTTTGCTCCAGCGTAGAGCCTTTATGACCGTGTTGACCACCGGGCCTGTTATTTGACTTTTGCCTCAGGCTTTTGGGATTGGGTTTGTAATCTTCTCTATCACACTCAGGATTTTCCTCATTCTCACTGTCAGCATTTGAGTTTTTGGATGATGAGGGCTTATTGTAACCATCTGTAGACGGTGGCTTGCTGCTATTACGACTATTCATCTTGAGCTTATCAGCAAGCTCCTTGTTTTCATCCTCAAGACTCAAAACCTTCGACTC
>CBDCZK010000023.1:0-855000 GCA_965224475.1 Endozoicomonadaceae bacterium
TGGAGTCGAAGGTTTTGAGTCTTGAGGATGAAAACAAGGAGCTTGCTGATAAGCTCAAGATGAATAGTCGTAATAGCAGCAAGCCACCGTCTACAGATGGTTACAATAAGCCCTCATCATCCAAAAACTCAAATGCTGACAGTGAGAATGAGGAAAATCCTGAGTGTGATAGAGAAGATTACAAACCCAATCCCAAAAGCCTGAGGCAAAAGTCAAATAACAGGCCCGGTGGTCAACACGGTCATAAAGGCTCTACGCTGGAGCAAACTGAGGAACCAGACCATATCCGGCATCACTCGGTTAAAAACTGCGTACTTTGCCATCAGTCGCTTCTTTCTATCAAAGTAACCGACGTTGTTGAACGTCAGGTATTTGATCCAGGACGTTTTGGCCGTTTCGAAGTAACGGCGCATGTGGCTGAAGTCAAAGAATGCCCATGCGGACATGCTAATCAAGCATGCTTTCCTAAGGGTGTTGACTCGTATGTGCAGTATGGTCCGGTCACTCAAGCACTGGCTGTTTATCTGTATCAATACCAGTTAATGCCGTACAAGCGCATTTCACAATTCTTTTTCGATATTTTTGGTCTTGAAGTTAGTCCCGGTTCAATCTGTACTTTTCAGGCAAATGCCTACGACCGTCTGGCTAGCACAGAGGCAGCAATTGCTAACGCCTTAAAAAAAGTGCCAGTTGCAGGTGCTGACGAAACAGGCATGAGAGTGAAGGGCTCTTTATGGTGGCTGCATGTCGTTCGTTCCGAGGAGTGGACATACTACCACCTTGACCCCAGTAAAGGTCATGAAGCTATTGAGGCAATGGGAGTGTTACTGGTATTTGCCGGTATACTTGTGCATGACCATTATAAAGTCTACTTTCGCTACGCAGCCATCCATGTGCTCTGTAACGCCCATCACTTAAGGGAGTTGCAGGGGGTTGTTGACAGAGATTGCAATTATCTTGCAGCCCGGCTTCAACGCTTGTTAAGGCTGGCTTGCCATCTTAGGAAAGGGTTCAAAAAGCTTGGCATGAAGGCTATGCCGGAAATTATCCGCAAGCGTATCGACTCGCTTTTCGAGCGTACTGCTAAAAAAGCACAGCTCGAAGAAGCCGAGTACATGGAGCGACGACGTCAACGCCTTGGAGAGGATAAAGTCAGAAACACCAAAGCCTTTAACCTCTTCAAGCGACTGGTGGAGTTTAAAGAAGAAACCTTGAGATTCATGACTGATTTTGACATCCCCTTCGATAATAACGGCAGTGAGCAGGATGTTCGCAACGGCAAGGTAAAGCAGAAAATATCTGGCTGTTTCAGAAGTGAAAAAGGGGCTAAATGGTACTGCCGGATACGGAGTTATGTTTCATCGGCGAGAAAGCAGGGTGAGAATGTTTTCGAAGCCCTGCTTATAGCTATGAAGAATTACGACAACCTTCCTTTACTGGGTGCTGAATAGTTACAAACAAAGCAGAGAAACTCACTAGCAATGGACGTGAAGTTAAATGGCTTGATAAGTCTTCTGATCAGGCTCCAATGCTCTCCTACTTCTCAGGAGAGACGCAGGAGAACTTAAATGGTTGCGCAATACGCAGTAATGGCGAAATAATTGCGTGCCGCCATTTGGCTCACGCCTTTGCAAAAGGAACAATTGGCCACAATAAACCTAAATTTGATGAGATTGATACTATCGAGAAACTCAGTAACTCTTCTGCAGTTGTTACAGATGCAGAACTAATTCAATCATTTAATTTTTCTAACTGTCCTTCAGATGCCATCTATTTTGACACGGCCTCATTAGCTAAAGCTATCCAAGCGGCTGCTGCCACACTTAAACCGGGTGAATCAAAAAGTTATCTACTTCGCTCCAACAATCATGGCATGGCTGTGGAAATTAAAAAAAGTACTAAAAATACAAAAGGTATTACACTCAATTTTTATGATCCAAATGACACACTAAGGTACAAAAAAATAGTGGCTAAGGATATCAGCAATCTAAAAGATCTTTCTTTTGATGACCTTCTTTCTGAAGAAAAGCAAAGAAGATACTTTCCTGATGGTAGTGAAACCGGTGTCCTTTTAAGTCTTAACACCAGTGAGAAACGGGATGATTGTAAAGTGCAGTGTTTTGCACAGCCTAGACAAAGCCTTTGCAGTCTTTTGTTATGTTATGGTCATTATGGACACCCAAATTTACCTTTTGACCTACCAGTTTCTTCCAAAGATCAACCAAAATCAGCACAGGGTTTAAATTCATTTACTGGAGCTGTTTTGCTAGAACATAGAGAGGCTGCTGAAGCTTATCTTGATATAGTTTGTGCAAGTGACTTAAATGATACTGATAAAAAAGAGCTGCTTGGAAAAAGCAAAGACAATTCCTCGTTAGGCTACCTTTACGAAAAGGGTGCAACACGAACAATTAAAACTTATATTCAGCTGATCTCTGAAAGTAAACTAAGCGATGATGTAAAGAAGGAGTTACTTGCAGGAGAACATCCTGGATGTACTGCCCCCCTAATGAAAGCTATATTTACTGAAGATGTTGAGGCAGCTGAAGCATATATTAATGGCATTCTTAACAGTAAACTGAATGATGATATAAAAAAGGCACTATTTTCCTCCTTAAACAGTGCAATGGTCCAATCCAGCAAACTGGGTGATAAAGTAAAGCAAAAGCTGCTTACTTTTGTTCCTGTTTACGAAAGTGACGACACATCAGGTTATGAGTCCAGTGATGATGAGTGGTGTTAAAATACTACAAAACATAACTATATGATGATTAAGGAGACAATGGCTAAATCAACTGCTCCGTCCCAGTGGGCGGGGTATCACCCAAAGGGATTTAACCCTGCAAATTTAACTAAGTTCCTTCTCTTATACGATGTATTACTTTGATATTGGTTGTATAACCGTCACTGATGATGCCTACGCCCCTTTAGGAAAACGCCAAAAGTATACAAATTAATTGAAAGGCGGCCTGTATTTCAACAGAATCACCTATTCTCGATTATCAAAAAAACCAGCAGGTAGTTAATGCAGTCTGTCCAAGCCGAACAACTTGAAAACCATCACGTTGATGTAATTGTTGTTGGCAGTGGCCCTGCTGGCAGTGTATTGAGTCAGGAGCTGGTCTCACGTGGTGCCAGAGTTTTGGTTCTTGAGCGAGGTTCCAACCACAGGGTAGATGGAACCCTTGGGCAAATGGCAGCTATTGCTGGTATTCCGGGTATAGGAAGCTTTTTTAGCAGTGATGGCATGTTAGTGGTTCGGGGTATTGCTGTCGGTGGCAGCTCTCTGTTGAACTATGCCACCGCACATGAACCGCCAGAGTGGTTAAAAACGCGATACCATATAGACCTCCAAACCAGCGTGAATGCTCTAAAAGAAAAGCTACCCTTTGGTCCACTGCCTGATCATTTAGTTGGCCCTATGGCATCAGTGATCACAAATGCGGCATGTAAGCTGGGACTCAACTGGCAGAAACTGGATAAACTTATTGACCCTAACCTTTGTCGCCCAGGCTGCTGGCGCTGCACCTATGGTTGCCCCTACGGGGCAAAATGGCATGGTGGAATGGCTGTTCAGCAAGCAGTAGATAAAGGTGCTTATCTGCTAACAAACGTTCAAGTTGAACAGGTAACCCACCAACCAAAACTAAACGTCAAATGTCGAATAAAGCATCAGTATTATAATTTTTGTGCAGACAACGTGGTGCTGTGTGCTGGAGGATTGGGGTCCCCGCCTATTCTGAATGCATCTGGGATTCAATGCGGCACACAACTTTTTCTTGACCCTGTAGTCGCCGTGATGGGATCCATTGATAAACTTTCGCTACAACCGGGGCAAAGTGCAGGTAATGAAGTTCCTATGGCAGCTGGTTGTCAACATCCTGACGGGCACTACATGTTATCGGATTTAGCCTTACCTAAAGCGCTGTTTCGTGCCTTTACCTGCCAGGTGGGTCGACTTGACTACTGGTTTAAACATCACCGTACCCTGAGTTTAATGGTAAAAGGGCGTGATGGTTTAAAAGGAAATGTTGGACGCAAAGGACGGCCAATAAAAAAACTGCAGTCCTCTGACTGGCAGCACTTACAGGAAGGGATAGATCAGGCCAAAGACATTTTGGCCACAGCTGGTGCCAATCATATTTTCTCTACCGCTCGATTTGCCGCCCACCCCGGTGGCAGCGCGGCAATTGGTCAGGTGGTTGACCATAATCTCGAAACCAAACATCGTGGCTTATATGTTTGCGATGCCTCAGTCATCCCTGAACCCTGGGGACTCCCTCCCACATTTACCCTGGCTTGTCTGGGGCACCGTTTAGCTCAGCATCTTCATTAATCCAGGTACTACTTTCCCTTAAACTCAGGGTAAGCCTCAACACCACACTCGGTTGCATCAGCACCGATATATTCCTGTTCCTGGCTAATACGTAAGCCAACAATAATTTTGATAAGGCCCCAGATAACAAGTGATGTGAAAAATACCCAGGTAAAGATGGTGACAATACCCAGCAGTTGCCCACCCAGGCTGGCGTCGCTGTTAGTGAGCGGTACGGCTAATAGTCCCCATATACCAACAACACCGTGAACCGATATAGCACCTACAGGATCATCAATACGAAGCTTATCCAGAGTCACAATTGAGAATACCACCAGTACACCACCAACAGCGCCTATCAATGTGGAGTTCAGTGCAGTTGGTGTTAAGGGTTCTGCAGTAATCGCTACCAGGCCAGCCAAAGCACCATTTAGTGCCATGGTCAAATCAGCCTTACCAAATAGCAGGCGAGCTGTAATCAGCGCTGCAATCACACCGCCTGTTGCTGCTGCATTGGTATTAACAAATATCTGGGCGACAGCATTGGCATTTTCCACATCAGCAATCTTAAGCTGTGACCCACCATTAAATCCAAACCAGCCCAGCCATAAGATGAAAGTGCCCAGCGTCGCCAAAGGCAGGTTAGAACCGGGTATCGCATTGATACTACCGTTACTACCGTACTTACCATCACGAGCACCCAGCAACAGAACACCAGCCAACGCTGCAGAAGCGCCTGCCAGATGAACGACTCCTGAACCCGCAAAATCCAGAAAACCTTTGGCATCCAGGAAACCGCCCCCCCATTTCCAGAAGCCTTGAACAGGGTAGATAAAGCCAGTCATAAAGACAGCAAATAGCAGGAAAGACCAGAGTTTCATTCTCTCGGCGACAGCACCGGAAACAATCGACATGGCTGTTGCAACAAAAACAACCTGGAAGAAGAAGTCAGAACGCTGAGCATAGTAAGGCGCATCCGCACCACCAGCAGTCACAGCCTCAACAGTGTTTTCTGAACCCAGCAAGGTACCAAAGACTGGCATAATGCCGCCCTCATTGGCGGATGGATACATTATCTGATAACCACATAACAGGTACATGGTGCAAGCAATAGCAAACAGGGCAACATTTTTGGTGAGAATTTCAACGGTGTTTTTGGAACGCACCAGGCCAGCTTCAAGCATGGCAAAACCAGCGGCCATCCACATAACCAAAGCGCCACAAATCAGAAAATAGAATGTGTCGAGCGCATACGACACCTGTGCCAGATTATCCACGGGACCCCTCCCATTATGAAACAGTTCTTTTTGTTCTTCAGACCAGCCTGTCGCTAGATAGCATCAACGCCAGCTTCACCGGTCCGGATCCGTATAGCTTGCTCCAGAGTGGTAACAAATATTTTGCCATCACCAATCTTGCCGGTATTGGCAGCCTTGGAAATGGTTTCAATCACCTGTTCCAGCAGCTCTTCAGGAATGGCTACTTCGATCTTGACCTTGGGCAGGAAATCAACCACGTATTCTGCACCCCGATAGAGCTCGGTATGGCCTTTTTGGCGGCCAAAACCTTTTACCTCGGTGACAGTGATACCCTGAACACCAATATCAGAAAGTGACTCACGAACATCATCCAGCTTAAAAGGTTTGATAATGGCAGAGACTAACTTCATAAAAACATTCTCCTGAGGTTTTGTTGTCCGGGAGGGGTCGCTCCGGCTTTAAAAAGCCCCAGTCTACGCTTCCCGACAAAGCTATCCAAAACTATTTAGTCTGTATCAGAGGCTGATGGTTATTTGCTATATAACAACCTCTTGTCTCAGCTAACTGTAAGCAGTGAATATGCCAACAGTTGCTAGTGCATTATTTTGGCTCTTTATACCCATCGTCTTTCAAGATGCTACGTTGCTCTCTGCCCTTACTCACCTCAGTCACTTACTACCTGTATGTTCCTGGGAGATTCGCTCGATTGGCGCCCAGTAGCATCTTGAAATCCAACGGGTATAACCAGATCAATAAATCAGGCAGCGCACCATATTAATGCATGGCAAAATGACAAATTATTGCAGCGCACAACAATAGAGCATTTATCAATCAGGCGAGCGAAGGGAGCTAAATATCGGAAATAAACAAGCTTTATTATATGATGCGAGCAATACAGAACTTCCCGAGACCCTCTTATGATCGACAAAGCTGTACTGATTAATAATATTGCTGAGAAGGCAGGCCAACTGCTGGGTGGTGAAAAAAGTCAGGCCCGTGAGGATATAGAACGTAATATTAAAGCGCTGGTTACCAGTGCCCTGTCTCGGCTCGACCTTGTTAATCGGGATGAATTTGATGCCCAAGTAGCCGTATTGAGACATACCCGCGAAAGGCTTGAAGCCCTTGAAAAAGAGGTTGAGGCCCTTAGGGAAAGCAAGCCTGATAGCGATCAGACTGCCACAGAAGAAAAACAGGAAGACAGCTAAATAGATAGACAGGGGGCGTTCTCAATTTGGACCCCCTTCCTATGCCAAGCGCCCCTTCAAAGGCAGCTGTAATGTAAACAAACGCCCCCCCTCATCTTTATTCTCAGCTTTGATACTTCCCCCGTGCGCTTCTGCAATCTCCTTGCAAATGGCAAGCCCCATAGCTGTTGCATCACTGCCAGGCCTGGCAGTAATCAGATGAGAAGACTTATCAAAAAGTCCCTCAAGCTCTGAGTCCTGCATTGCAGGACCCTGATCACTGAATGTACAGCTTAACCACTCTTCATCAAGCTCATCATAAAAGCGTCGGAAACCCACTCGTATCTCACCCTTTTCAGGGGAACATAAAATGGCATTACTGATCAGGATATTAAAGACTCGTCGAATTTTACGGCGATCACAGATAACGATAAGCTGCCTGGTCATAAAATCCATAGCTATACTGAGTGACTTTTTCTCAATGGATGCACCCTGTGATCGCTCAACCTCCCTGATTAACCCACCAAGATCGGAATCTTCCAGATTGTATTCTTTTCCCCCTGACTCTAAACGGGAATAATCCAGCAACTCATTTAAAGCCTCAGAGATTTGGACACTACTTTCATGGATAGCTTTTAAAACCCCTTCGAAATCTCTCCCCCTCCGATCCTGAGGGTTCTTCGTGGTATGACCCAAAATTTTCTGGACATTATTTCGAAGCTTGTAAGAAATATCTGACAAAAATTCATTTTTGTGCTGATTGGTTCTTTGCATGGACAGCTTCTCTGCCATCTGCATTTCCAGCATCAGGTTTGTTGCTCTCAGCTGCTCTTTCTTATCATCCAGCTGCCCCCTGAGCTCACACTGCCCTTCCAGCAATGAATTAATCTCACTGTGGAGATCTCCAAGTTCATCAGCTCTGAATAAGGGGGTAATATATTTACCGGAATTTAGTGGATCAGCATTGGCTGTAGACAGTCTTTGTGCGAGATTTAATAAAGGCTTAAG
Organism: Endozoicomonadaceae bacterium; assembly: GCA_965224475.1. Lineage (GTDB taxonomy): Bacteria > Pseudomonadota > Gammaproteobacteria > Pseudomonadales > Endozoicomonadaceae > Endonucleibacter. The sequence continues at coordinate 7,770 of CBDCZK010000023.1, forward strand.
CAGTAAAAATTTTAAAGCCAGCATAATGCCAATCAGAATACACAAATTAATCAATAAAACGAGAGATACGAATCGCTTAAAGTCATGAAGGGTTCTGCTTTTGAGCCTTTCTGTTTTTAACAAGGCAACGACATGATAGGGTTTCCCCAACTGCTCAGTTTCCCAGTGAGTCCAGTGTAGATCTTCAGTATCAGGCTGAACCAGCAGCCCTCCCCAGGTTTCAGGAAAAAGCTCTTCTGGACCATAGGTTTTTTCTCGCTCACCTTCAAGACTATAAAGAGCCATACCAAACAATGGTAACGGCAAGCTATTTGGAGATGGCGCTTCAACTGGCTGGAAAATCAAACCCTGAACCAGCTTAAGCCCTTCATTTTCTAACTGTTCTAATTGATTGGTTATAAATCCCTGATAAGACGGGATAAGAATAGCAGTATTAATGACCACTAAGACCAATAAAAGGACTCCCATAGTACGCCGGACAAGGCGGCTCTGCCATAAAGAGCCTTGCTGCCCCGGCAAAGTTGTATTTTGAGTGCTATCCTCAGAAGGCTTTTGCTCATCCATGAACTATTTTCAACCTGAAATAATTTTAACAACCAGGTGAAGCAATAAAACAACCCGGTTAAAGCACAACAAAAAATTGATTGGAACCCTATACCAAGGTTCTCTTATATAAGCGTTATCAGATCAATTTTACATACGAAAAACTATAGAATGTCATTTCTTTTCACTGGATGCCAGACAATAAAAAAAACCAGGCAAGGCCTATCGCTATGACTCAGCTGGCACTGGTCAATACCATGGCCCAGGCGGGTCTTGCCGCGCCACAGGTTTCTGTTGAGGTTCACCTGTCTGCTGGTTTGCCTGCACTCAATATTGTCGGTCTGCCAGAAGCCGCTGTCAGGGAAAGCAAAGACCGGGTGAGAAGTGCACTTATCAACAGCGGCTTTGAGTTTCCAACCAGTAGAATTACAATTAACCTCGCGCCAGCAGATCTACCAAAAGAGGGTGGACGCTTTGACTTGCCAATTGCATTAGGTATTTTGGCTGCATCAGGCCAATTACCAATAGATAGCCTAGCAGGTAAAGCATTTGCCGGAGAGCTGGCACTATCAGGCAAGCTCCGGGCTATTACTGCAGTGCTCCCTGCTGCCATAGCTTGTGGCAAAAAAGGCGTTGAGCTGGTCATTCCTCAAGAAAATGCTGATATTGCTGCAATGGCGAACCAAACCCGTATTGTGGCTGCTAACAATATTTTGGCTGTCTGTGCTCACCTGACAGGACAATCAACTATTGAGCATCTGAAGAAAAATAACGCCTCGAGCATTCTGCCAAACTATCCGGATTTAGCCGAGGTTCGTGGGCAGCCTCAAGCAAAACGCGCTTTAATTACCGCTGCCACCGGAGGCCATCATATTATCTTTTTTGGCCCACCCGGTACCGGAAAAACTATGCTTGCCAGTCGTCTCCCAGGCATACTGCCCCCTCTTGAAGAACAAGAAGCACTGGAAACCGCAGCTATTCACTCTCTGGTTTCAAAAAAACAGTTACCCTGGGGCGAACGGCCTTTCCGGGCACCTCACCACTCATCGTCACCTGTATCATTGGTCGGCGGAGGCAGTATTCCCAGGCCAGGAGAAATCTCCTACGCCCATAATGGTGTTCTTTTTCTGGATGAAATGCCTGAATTTCAAAGGCAGGCTCTGGAGATGCTAAGAGAACCTTTAGAAAGTAGAGAGGTTGTCATTACCCGCGCCAGAGCCCAGGAGCACTACCCTGCAGCATTTCAGCTGGTAGCAGCGATGAACCCATGCCCTTGCGGTTACCTTGGTGATAACCGCAGGGCCTGCCGCTGCACACCGGAACAGATCAGCCGATACCGCAACAAACTTTCTGGCCCGCTGCTCGACCGAATTGATCTTCAGGTAGAAGTGGCTTCACAAAGTACTGAACTCCTTTTAGAAAGCAGTAACCTCTCACCCCCAGAAGAATCTTCTGCAACTATCAGACAAAAGGTTATTAAGGCAAGAGCCCAGCAACATGAGCGACAGGGAAAACTCAATACCAGGCTTAATGCCCAGGAACTCCAGCAATATTGCCAACTAGGATCAAATGAAAAACAGTTTATCTGTGATATTGGCGACAAACTTGCCTACTCCACCCGGGCCATCCACCGAGTACTCAGAGTTGCACGTACTCTAGCGGATCTAGACCAGTCAGACAGAGTAAAGAAAAAACATATAGCCGAAGCAGTTCATTTCAGACGGCTTGATCGATAAACATAGTTATCGAAGCTCTACACAGTCTCCCAAACCAGGAACAGTTGCATTCCAGCCAAGCTGTTCTGTGATCCTTTGCTGCATGGCTGCTGCTGAGTCAGGTTCACCATGGGTAACAAATACCTGCTTTGGCGGAGTACCAACACTTCTCAGCCAAGTTATTATTTCCTGATTATCTGCGTGAGCTGACATGGCATCGAGATGTTTGACAGATGCTTTCACAGGAATCTGCTCACCATGAATTTTTATATGGGATGCACCGTTAATCATGGCCTCTCCACGAGTGCCCGGTGCCTGGAAGCCCACGAACAGAATAGTATTCCGATGATTAGGCAGTAACGCCTTGAGATGATGCAATACTCTCCCTCCGCAGGCCATACCACTGGCAGAAACAATCACAGAAGGAAAAGAGTTTTCTGCCAGCGCAATGGACTCTTCAACCGTGCGGATATAATGGGTCATCGCATCTATCTTCTTGCAGTCCTGAACAGTCAGCTGATGATCGCCATGGGAACGGTGAAACAATTCAGTAGTACGAATCGCCATCGGACTATTAAGGTAAATAGGCACCCCTGGGATCTGGCCACTACTTTTCAATTTCTGCAGCAAATACAAAATTGTCTGAGCACGCCCTACCGCAAAGGCAGGTATCAAGACCGTACCGCCTTGTTTGGAAGTCTTATTGATAATAGAAGCCAGCTCTTTTTCAGGCTCTATTGATCGGTGTTCACGATTACCATAGGTGGATTCTACAACCAGATAGTCGGCACGCTTTATAGGTTCTGGTGGATACATAATCAGATCATTTAAACGCCCCACATCGCCACTAAACACAACCATACGACTACCATCAAATATTTCAATGGTAGACGCACCCAGAATATGACCAGCAGGCCTGAAGCGAGCCGTTAGTCCGCCAGGCAATTTATGTGGCTCATTGATACTGACAGGCTTTAGCTGCTTCAAGGATTGACGTGCTTCTTCCTCTGTATAGAGTGGCAATGGGTTTTTGTGCTTGGAATAACCGTACTTTGCCGCATGGCGAGCATCTTCTTCCTGAAGGTAACCAGAATCAGGCAATAAAATCCGGCATAAATCACAGGTTCCCTGACTGGCATAAACCGGGCCACTAAAACCCTGCTTTACCAGCCGGGGCAAATAACCGGAGTGATCCACATGAGCATGGGTTAATATAACTGCGTCAATTTGCGAGGCCTCTACTGGCAAGGGTTCCCAGTTCATCTTCCGGTAGTGCTTGATGCCCTGGTATAGACCACAATCTACCAGTATTTTGCCGCCATCAGACTCCAGCAAATATTTTGAACCTGTGACCGTACCAGCAGCACCCAGGAACGTCAGTTTCATGATTAACTCCTTCCCTACAGTCATACTCCAGATGACAGTATCAATACCAACAAAAACTTATTCAGTCATAGATCAAGATATTAATGCTCGTTAATTGCCAACCAACCAATTTCGGCTGCGGTTGTATGATTGATACGAACCAGGCCAAGTTTTTTAGGCATTTTAGTTTCTGTTTCTGTTTTAGGGATTAGCCCCCCCATAATTTCAGCGTAACGCTGGGGATAAAGAGGGGTTTTATCCGGTTCAGCATATCCGCCTGGATACAAAGGTTTGCCTGTAGATAGGTTATATTTATCTGTAGCACCCAGGGTATGGAGCAATTCATGAAGTATTACAACCCTGTTGCTGCCGTTATAGCGTTTATCACCATAGGCATTAACAATGCCGATCATTCCTTTTTGTAGACCAACAGAGTGTTGCAAGGACGGCACTTTATCCGGGTCATGGTAAACGATAAATAAATGGATGTCTGATCCAGTCTCTCCACTGGCCTTTTTCATTCGCCAGGCCCAGTAACGAAACTTTAATGACCAAACCATTGCTCCAAGAGTCCCTATATTCTGAGGTAAGGCAGGTGGCAGTTCATCCAGTGGTGTCCCCAATCTGAAGTAAACAGGAGGATTCAGCGCCACACCGTATTGTGAAGCCTGCTCAGCCATATATGTTTCTATTCCATTGAAATCCTCAACTGACAGCTTATTTAAATACCACTCAATTTTATTGCTATTGTCGCCACTGACAGGATGAACTGAAACTGATAAAGGGGCATTCCAGTCAGTACTGCGCACTTGGGTCAACCAGGCATTAACCCCGATAAAAAACAAAACTGTCAGCAATAGAGCAATGCGGATCTTTTTGAACATAGCCAAACATCCCTGTTTATTATTATCTTTAACATAACAGCTATTGTTTTAATTTGATTTGTTTTCTTACGCCTTCGTGAGTTGGTTTCATTCCTTTATCTCCAGGCTGCCAGCCTTCTGGTGTCACCTGGTCAGCATGCTCCTCAACAAACTTCAGTGCAGCGGCTTTTCGCAATAACTCATCAATATCACGCCCTATATTAATAGACTGTACATCCGCCACATGGATCCGTTTATCCAGTCCAATCAGAAAGGTTGCCCTCAAAGCCAGGCCATTTTCACCCTCAACACCGTATGCTTTAATAATACGGTGGTCTGGGTCTGCAACCATACCAAAACCGACATTACCAATACCTATAGGCATGCCCGCCTTACCTTTCTCTGGTTTATCGGATAGCAACCGCCAGGCCTGATGGGAATGATCAGGGTCTTTTTCCATCGCGGCTTCATCTGTGGATAGCACTAAAACCTCAAAACCGAGCTTTGTAAACTGGTCTAATTTTTTATTCAGGGTTACCAGCTCTGTTGGACAGATAAAAGTGCAATTTTTCGGATAGGTCATCAACAACACCCGCTTCTTGCCCAGCAGGCTTGATAACTGAAAATCCTTGATAACTTGCCCGGCAGGGTGAGTCTCATCAGGCATCACCATATCAGCCTTAAAATCAGGCGCCAGAGAACCAGGTATTGGGAATACAGTATTCACAGCTTTGCTGTCTACTCCATGCTGGGAACTCTTCTGCTCGGATAAGCTTTGGCTGTGGTCGGCGTTACTATTTGATTCTACTGGCTGAGTAGGTTTCTGCTCATCTCCGCAGCCCAGTAAAAAGCTGACAACCAAAAAACAAAATATCCTGACAATCATAAAAACTCCAGATGTCATAACTGAGACTACACTGAATAAGGTTTAGCAAAGCATAGAAGAGCACCTGAATCCTTTCTTAACAAATACCAGATACTAGTTGCTCAGTTATCAGTGTTTTGCTAAACAGCCTCTTTTTTGACCAGTAGGGGTGGCTCTTGATGGAACAACTGATAAAAGATTTCTTAATGTTATGGTCAACCATTGACCCGGTAGGCACTCTGGCTTTATTCACAGGCTTAACAACCCGCTTGTCACAAAGACAGCGCCGCAAAACCGCCTTGAAAGCAACTTTCTACGCCTTTCTGATTTTGCTGTCGGCATTGGTACTTGGGCAGGTTATTCTTAAAGCTATGTCCATCCAGCTGATTTCCTTACAGCTGGCAGGAGGAGTGATTCTATTTTTATTTGGGTTACAGATGATTTTTTCTAACCCTGAAGAGACCAGTGGTGAACGGGAGCCCGGCCATGACCTTGCCGTTTTTCCATTAGCTATCCCATCTATAGCAAGCCCCGGTGCGATCATGGCAGTCATTGTATTATCTGATAACCGAATACACAGTTTTCCCGAACAAGCAATGACAGCAGGTGCCTTGATGGCTGTTTTGCTGGTTACCTGTGGGCTAATGCTTATGGCAGACCGGATATTCAGGGTGATTGGCCATAACGGCTCGGCCATTATTATTCGGGTAATGGGTATGATTCTGGCAGCCCTGTCAGTAGAGCTGATTATGACAGCGATTGGTGTTCAACGCTGGATGGGGTGATAATCATCTTTCCCCCTTACCAGACAGATATAAATCCCGGTGCATAGACTTAACGACCGACAGGCACAGGCCGTCAAATATATTGATAGTCCACTGCTGGTGCTGGCAGGTGCTGGCAGTGGCAAAACCAGTGTTATTACCACCAAGATTGCCTACCTGATTCAGGAGTGTGGCATCAAGGCTCGAAATATCGTTGCTGTAACGTTTACCAATAAAGCAGCCAGGGAGATGAAAGAGCGAGTCGGTCGCCTGGTTAAAGGACGCGCTTCCCACGGTCTAACGGTATCCACATTCCATAACCTTGGTCTTAATATTATCCGTCGGGAATATCAAGCCCTGGGCTACAAGCCTGGCTTTTCTATTTTTGATGCCCAAGATGCCCAAGCATTGATTAGTGAATTAATGATGCGGGAAATGGGTGCAGAAGATGAAACTCTAGACCAGGTCCAGCACACCATTTCAAATTGGAAAAATGACCTGGTTACACCCAAAGAGGCCTTGGAACGAGCCAGACAACCCTGGGAAATGACTGCAGCACGGGTTTTTGAACACTATAACCGAACTTTAAAAGCCTATAACGCTGTAGACTTTGATGACCTGATTTTACAGCCTGTCATGCTATTCAGAAATCACCCCACTATTCTGGAAAAGTGGCAGAATAAAGTACACTACCTGCTGGTAGACGAGTATCAGGATACCAATGGTGCCCAGTATGACCTGGTAAAAATGCTGGTTGGCAGTCGGGGAAAAATAACAGTGGTTGGTGATGATGACCAATCCATCTATGCCTGGCGAGGAGCTAAACCAGAAAACTTGGCACTATTAAAAGAAGACTATCCAAGCCTCAACGTCATCAAACTGGAACAGAATTACCGCTCAACCAGCCGTATCCTCAAAGCGGCCAATACCCTGATAGCTAATAACCCCCATGTCTTTGATAAGTCATTGTGGAGTGAACTGGGTATGGGTGAAGAAATTCGTGTTATTCGTTGCCGTAACGATGAAATGGAATGTGAGCGAATTGCGACTGAAATACTGACCCACAAATTGCGAATGGGCACCAGCTACAAGGATTATGCAGTGCTATATCGCGGTAATTTTCAATCTCGTCTTCTGGAACTCAAGCTGCAACACCACCAGGTTCCTTACCATATTAACGGTGGAACTTCATTTTTTGCCCGCACCGAAGTCAAAGATATCATGGCTTACCTGCGCCTTCTGGTGAATCCTGATGACGACAATGCTTTTTTGCGTGTTGTTAATGTGCCTCGCCGAGAGATTGGCCCTTCTACTCTGGAAAAACTGGGTAATTACGCAAACCAACGCCATATCAGCCTCTATCAAGCCTGTGGTGAAATGGGTATTGAAGAATCACTGGGGCCACAATTCATTGAGAGGCTCCGCCGCTTTACTCAATGGATGGATGGTGTATCTCGCCTGATTCAAACTGACAGTAATCCTGTTGGCATCATCAGGGAAATGGTTGAAGACAGTAACTATGAAAACTGGCTAAACCAGAACAGCACGACTCCTGCAGCTGCAGAAAAGCGCATGGCCAATGTCTGGTTCTTGATTGACTCTTTACAACAAACCATTGAGCGCGCAATGGAACCCGGTGAAGAGCCTATGTCTATTGAAGATGCTGTGGGGCGTCTAATTCTGAGAGATATGCTTGAGCGACAGGAAGAAGAGGATGACGCCGACCGGGTACAGTTACTGACTCTTCATGCCTCTAAAGGACTTGAATATCCCTATGTTTTTATGATGGGTATGGAGGAAGACCTGCTGCCTCACCGTACCAGTATTGAAGAAGATAATATCGAAGAAGAACGACGGCTGACTTATGTTGGTATTACCCGGGCCAGAAAAGCGTTGACGCTAACCCTGGCTGGCCAGCGTAAACAATTTGGAGAAATTCTTGATACTACAGCTAGCCGTTTTCTGGACGAGCTTCCCCAGGACGACCTGGTCTATATCGGTTTTGACCAAAACACAACGGTAGAACAAAAGAAAATGGCGGGGAAAATGGGGCTGGATGCGCTTTATAAATCGATAGGGAGTTGATTACAGCCTGTTAAGTATAGGGAGCCTGTATAAACACCTCATTTCTGTGCTCCCTGAACCCAGTCCTAGATGCATGATTCTCGAACCGGTACATACGTGTGATTCAAATCCAGAGAATGGTCTAAAAAATTCCAATTCGAACTAGTTTTATATCTAGGTTCTTCTGGTTCAACTGATTACCAAAGCATATTAATCATTTTACTTGTGGTCCAAGCTGGCTATTGTTACCTGTATCCATGGGTCTCGGGCCTTTTAGTAAATCTGAATGCGCTCTTATTTGTTGCAAGTAGTGATTTAAAACATTCCGTTCACTTTCCTCAATTTCAGGGTGCCTTATATATTCTTCCACTATATCCACCAAAGCATTGACCTGATGAGCCTTGCCTGACCTCATCCAAATAACTGCTACTTCTAAAATCCTTTTTGCTGCTGATTGCTTATTGCCATTATTCTTCCAAATAGCCACTGCATCATCGACTGTCTCAGGAATATTTTCATGCTCAACAGCCATTACACCGCCCTCGATCCCAGTGGAGGAAGATAAACTCTCTTTAAACTTTGAACTATGCTTTGCAACAGTTGAAGGACTCACCTCAGATTGTGGGTCATGCTTTGAAGTGACTGATATACCGCCTTGAGGCTCTTCGACTATCCCTGGTGTTTTAGAGCCTGCTTCATGACTATCAGTAGATCCCTCTTGTTGATCTGTCACAGCATCAACAGGATTCACTGTAGGCACCACCAAATCCTGCAATCTAGATAGAGTTCTCTCAAACTTAGGGCTGGCATCAAGCGTTTTCAGTGTCTCTAAAATTTGTTTAAGGGGTTTTTCTAATTCAAACTTTACATCAGGGCTGGTTTTTATCGCTTTCCTGATTTTAGAATAAGGTAATTGCTCCCCAATGATACGAAGAGCAGCCAATGCATCTCGTTTCTTTTGCCAACTTCTATCCTTATCAGAATGACTTTCTATATCTTTACGGCAATCCTTGCAATATTCAGCTAGTTCAGGAATATCCCCAAGCTCACCATTTTTTATTTTTAACAACAGCCTGGATACCTTTTCATAAACTTCCATATTTGTTAATACAGCTCCCCCTAAACCATATGCCACATCAGTAATATCCAACCCCCCTTTTTTTTGATTATTTTGATGTAAAACACCGGCAGGTAACGGAAGGTGAACTGGCAATTTAAATCCAAACACGTTTAAATCAAGGAAAGGCATAGAAACATCTCTTTCTCTTATCTCAACTTCTTTCCCCTTCTCAGCTCCCTTTCTATATGCAACGGCTGCTTCTTTACTATTCTCATTATGCATCATCATGCTTTGCGATCGTATTAAAAAATCAGCAAAAGGGTTAACAATCATAGCAAGTGCCCGGTCAAAAAAACTTGCTCCTTTATCACAAACCACTTTAACTTTGGCTTTTCTCATTGACTGGAGGCAGACTTCCCCATCATCAATGGGGATACGTACTTTTTCCAATGTTATCTTCTTATTTTTCAACAACCACCTGACATACCATGGAGGTTTTTCACCAAGCGAATCCAAGTCGCTCAGTAACTCAGGCAAATCAACTGACACCCTGTCTACCTTCACCTTTCCCTTAAAACCATCATCAACATCAAGACTAATATTATCAGCTGACAATGGACCTAACCGACTTGTTTTAAATGCCATTTTTCCACTGGTCACAACTGTTGTGGAGATAATATCTGAAGCTTCTTTATCAATATTATCCAGTATATGAAAGGCATATGTTTTACTTGGGCTTAAAGTAATTCCGGCACCATTAACTGATAGCGGCAGTTTCTTACCATCAACCGTTACTGCAGCATTTTCACCCTCACCTTTAATACGCATATCAGGATTAATATCCATCTGGTATTTGTTGACTTTTAAGTCAATTTTTCCTTCTGCAGCAACAGTAAGCCCTTTAGCAAGTTCAACACTATGTCCTGGCACTTGAATTTTTAAATCTTCCTGGGGGGTGATTGTCAAATTTGTATCTAAATTAATATCAGAAGTCTTTTCTTTAGATTTAAGGCCCACTTTTACTTTTGTTCTTCCCAAATCAATATTCGTTTGTCCTGATAATGCTATTGTATTACCGCTGTTATCACTTGCTTCGAGTTCCAGACTATCGAGAGTTCCATTTCCTGATTCACACCCTAATGTAATATCAACATCACCATTTTGTTCGGGCTTAGCTGTCAGAGTTACACTATTTAATGTTGCTTTAGCATTAACACCACCAGGGCAATTGCATCAATCCAAAACGATAGAGCAAAGTAACTTTGTTAGGTGTTTATGATCCCAACCTGCTAGTTTTCTGTGGCTCTTGATACTGCGATCGCCCTTGTTGGCCTTGATAGCGTTCAGTGCTATCCGCCTCAGGATAGAGAAGTTCTCTGCCCCATTGCCTGTTTTGATCTGACAAGCATCCTCTGAAAATGCAACATCAAGCACCCAGTGTAGATTATTCTCCACAGACCAGTGGTTTCGACTGATTTCCAGCATATCCTTCGCTGCCATTGAACGGCTCATGATATAAAAACGCAGCGCAGTAGTTACTTTACCATTGATTTGCCTGTCACTTTGTACGACAGCTACTTGCTTTAGTCCCGGCCAGTCTTTTGCCGTTTCCAAGTTAGAAAGATCGCTTATCACCCAACAACAGCGGGTTTCTACACGACCGTGGCCTTTTTCACGAGACTGCATATAATCATGCAGCTCTGGCTGGTGTTCTGCTGCGGTAAACAAAGCCTCTATGCCTTTATAGAGCTTTTTCTGATTGCCTTTGACTGCAAGAATGTAATCTGCACCCTGTTCAACGCACTGCTTTGCTACTTTCTTCTGGCAGCCCATAGCATCCAGTGTGACAAGGCAGCCTTTCAGCTCCAGAGCTTTGAGCAGTTTAGGTATTGCTGTAATTTCATTGGACTTTTGGTCGACACGCTCTTGCCCAAGCACCAAGCCAAGCTTAACACTCCAGGCACTGACTAGAAGCACTGGTTTTTTGCCTTTTGCTCTGGAGCCCTTAATGACCTTTCCATCAATCGCAAGGTGTTGGCTGCCTGATATTTCAGTCAGTGTTTGCTTGATCCAGCCAGTAAAACAGGTTTCAAAAGCTACGGGGTCAAGCAAGCAGAAGACCCTGCGAAAGGTGTATTTAGAGGGTATGCCGGCGGGTAGCTCTAGAAATGTTTTGAACCAGTCTTCTTTACAGCGACCAAAGTCCTCAATGTCTTGCCACTCATCAGCTCCACATATAACAGCACATACGGCAATAATAAGAATATCAAGCAGGTTATGGTCACACATACCTGGCCGACGGGGATCAGGTACTTTAGCCAAAAACTGCGACAAAGGTTGATACTGTACGGCTTCCATGCAAATTGACTACTCTGGTAATTTACAGAGCAGTCTCTCTCAGGTCGTCAGATTGATGCAATTGCCCTGTTAACACCACCTGAATTGCTTACATTAACTTTATCCATTTCTCCTGTGACAACAGTATCAAACATATTCTGATGAGTATCGCCAACTAATTCCCGTTTACCTTGCATAACTTTGCAGGTGACTGAATCAAAAGAAACCTCTGCTTTATCACTAAGTTGGTCAAGTTTAACGGGGGCTATTACTTTCTTCAGTAAGGGTGAAGCCTGACTAGCCGTTAACTGACCACTTGCTATCCTTGCAGAAACCACCTCTTGTTGCTTTAAAGAATTTTTCCAATCTGGCTGTCTGTAATCGAGCCTAACCCCCTGTAAATTCAAAGCTGCCTCTATCACTGGACCAGCCTTCTTTTTATCTTTTTCAGTAGATTGAATATTATCAGCTTGCTTCTCTTTTTTATCTTTAACCTTTTCTTTTTTATCCTTACCGGTTTGGTGAGCTGCTTTCGTTTTTAGAATGCCTTTTATAATGCCAACCATCTGTGGAAATAACTTAAACTGGTTAGTGGTTGTAATATATTCATGTAAACTCTTACTAAACGCAGCATCCAGAACAACATCTATATTATCAAGATTAAGATTAAGATGGATATCTTCTCCATCAGGTAATCTCATCTCCACTTCACCTGATACATGCTCTATACCTGGCTTTACCATTACCTCACCGGCATTTTCTTCAACTCCAATCGGTTTTAACCTTAAAAATAGATTTTTAATCGAAATGGGCCCATCCGGGCTATCAATTACAAGTTTGGGAATTTCAAGGGTTCGAAGCTTACGGCTTTTTTTGTCTGTCTTCTCTGAGTGATGTGCTTCCAGTTCATGCAGTTTTCTTAGTGAGGTTGCGTAGCGTAAAATAAAATCAAAAAGTAATTTATATCCATTTTCAGTAGATTTTCTATCATTTCTAGCAGAAACCAGTTCTTCCTTGGACTTACTAAATTTTTCTTCAGCCTTCTTACACTCATCTTCTATCTCAGGGGGGTAGCCCAAAGAGCACTTGAGTTCTAGTTAGTTTGTGCCATATACCTTGCATAATGCAAAGGTGCTTGAGCAATGGCAGATTATGTTACTCTTATCGACAGATTTGACCTATTGGAAGATTCTCGGGATCAGTATCATGTCGTTTACCCTCTCCCTGAAGTCTTGTTCGTCGTTTATGCCAGTATTTTAAGCAACTATACCGCCTGGGAAGATATGGCGTCATTTGCTATTAACAACCAGGACTGGTTCCGGCAGTTTTTTCCTTACCAGTTTGGATTTCCTTCTCAGTACACACTACAGAAAGTTTGTTCATTAATTGACTCAAAAGCCTTTATTCAAATTTTTGTGGACTGGATGAACGATGTCATAACCAGTATTACCTTCAAGCAGATGGGGCCTTTCCCCGAAGAAAATGATCATGTTGTTGCCATTGATGGCAAGGCGCTGAAAGGCTCCCGCCCAGCAAAGGGTAAAAAACTGGTTCATATAGTCAGTGCTTACAGCTCTGAACAGAAGTTGGTTCTTGGCTTTGAGCCCGTAGATAAAAAATCAAATGAAATCACAGCCATTCCCAAAGTGCTTGAAATGTTGAATCTTGAAGGCGCTTTAATAACCAGTGATGCCATGGGCTGTCAACGTGATATATGCAAGGCTATTGTCGATAAAGGCGCCGATTACTTGCTCTCTGTTAAAGATAATCAGCCAACCCTCCATGAGAATATTGAATCTGTTTTTACTGAGCATATTGAGAATACAGCTTCTGACGACTGTGATGATCCACATTTTGCTGAGACTCGGGAAAAAAAATAGAGATCGTTATGAGCACAGGCGTTGCTGGGTTCTCGATACCGATCTTAAACGTGTAGACCCAGAAGGAGTCTGGCCTGAATTGAAGCAGTGTGCTGTCATTCAACGTGACAGGCTCCAGGGAACCAAACAAACAACAGAAATCCACTGTTTCATCAGCAGCCGGACTCTGTCAGCCAGTCATTTAATGGCTTCTGTTCGCCATCATTGGAGTATAGAAAATGGCCAGCACAGAACACTGGATGTCAGTTTTAGGGAAGACGCCAGCAAAATCCACGAACGGACAACAGCTAAGAATGTGGCGACAATCAGGAGAAGCTGTTTTAACGTCCATAAGATCAACAATCAGTACCCGGACAAGAGCATGACACGGAAGCTCAACTTGGCAGGAATGGATCAAAGTTACCGGACAGGGCTGGTTCTTGAGAGATTTTGAACAAATGTACTTATCAAGCTACCGCCCTGAGTTTCTCCTTAGCCTTTTTTTCATCAGCTTCTCTTTTCTTGCCTCGTCAGTAAAATCTGTGGGTCATTTGCGGCTCAGGTAGCTTACCCAGTGCGTGATATAAAGCTATTTCCGCGCACTTGTAGGTTCTAAAACCGTAAGCTTTTCTCGTAGTCACTTTTACCTTGGTGTTTAAGCCTTCGACGATTCCGCTAGAATAAGCCTTTTTTGCCTTAAACCAGTTCAAGATTAAGGGCTGGTGCCGTCGAACCGTTTTGGCTACTTTCTTCAAGGGTTCTATTTTTGACCGCATCACTCTTGTACACCAACGATCCAGATATTTCCCTGCCCAGAAGGGAGAAACGTATTCCCAGAACGTCTGAAACTCTTCTTTGAGCAGATAAGCCCGAACACTCTTCAAGTTGTATTGCAAAACCGTACTCAGCTTTATCTCTTCTTTTTCCGTCAGGTTCTCCTTACGTTTGAGCAAACACCAACGGGCCTTTTTCAGTACTGGTTCATAACCATCAGCCTGAAGCTGCTTGTGTTCAGAGGCCCTGACTTCATCAATCGCTTTATTCAACATGGCGACAATGTGAAAACGATCAAGTATGTGCAACGCTTGGCTGGCAAACTCTGCAATGGCTTTCAGGTACGGCTTCCACATGTCAGAGCAAACATACTCCAGCCGCTGGTTTCTTTCTGAGCCAAAGAACAGAAAGAAACGGCGAATAGTCACTTCAGTGCGGTCTTCTCCAACCCATAATAGCCGGGTCAGTCCCCGGTCAATCTGGTAAATCACTGTCAGGTATTTATGACCAATTTGATAAGCGACCTCATCGACGCCAATCGCCTTTATGTTATCCATGGACCGATGAGCCTTACCCCACTTAACCACATACTCAACCGCCTGAAATACTTTTTCCCATGATGTATGAAAAGTAAAAGCCACTTCTTTCCAAGAAAGCTTTCTGGCCCAAAATGCCAAAAACTGCATATAGGCTGTGGTGAGTTCCTTTTTACCTTCTGCCCATGGAACCTGTTCAACCTTCACACCGCAAGTCTTACAGTTAACCCGGCGCATTCTGTAGAGAAGGAAGACTCTAATACCCCATAATGGGATAAACTCAAAACGACGCTCTTTCAGGTGGTCGTAGCCAGCCGCTGGTTTTTGGCAACCTGAGCACAGCGCATGACCATTCTGACGCGGAACGATAGTGACATTGAATACCTCAGCACCTTGATAGTGGGCCAGCTTTACCTCTTGATAAACAAATGACTTGAGTTTGTGGACTTTATTGAGGATAGTTTTAATCAGCATCAGCGGTCGCTTTTGTTGTTTTTCTGTCCTTCAACAAAAAACTATCAAAAGTTGGCTGCTGGTGCATTTACTCCAAAATCACTCATTTTTACCCACAGTTATCCCTGAAGAGCCTAAAAAAATAATCACGTCCTATTTGAAGCTCCTGTGCAGAATAATGCTTAAGTATTTCATCAATCGTCTTTTTATGGGAGCTGAGTTCGATTGTTTCAAAAACCTTAAGGAATGCTTCGGCCATTGATTGACCATTATCAACCAGGTGTTTGATTTTTGACATGTACTTCTTGTTTTTTTTATCCATGTTTTTTTATGGTGTAAATTTGTCGAAGAGGCAATATTTATATGGTGTATTTTAATTATAGTTTAATGATGTGGGTTTTAATTATTGGTTTTTGCTTTTTAGTATCTAAAATTAATAAATAATAATTATTGATTTTAGGGTTTTTTAAATGAGTTTTCCCACAGGTAAAGCAGGAGGTGTGAATAATGGATTGCCCCAGTCAATCGACCATGGTGGTGAAAGCCCTACTGTAAAATCCGGGTGCAGAAAGCTAAGAAAAACCACATCAAAAGATAAAGTGCATTCTGTCAAGAGTGGAAAGGTTAATAAGAGAAGTGTCGATGCAGGCAAAGCACTGTCAACTCGTTTGGTTTCAAAAAAATTTTCTAGGAATAATCTTGTTAGGCGCTCTCGCTTTCAACCGGCCAGTGCCAGCCAAAAACAGGCAGCAAAATATGCCTCACGAGGTGCAGGTTTGGGAGCGGTGGTTGGGGGACTTATTGGAGCAGCACTGGGGACAGTAGTAGGTGTCTTTATTGGCCCTGCAGGGCCAATAATTGGAGGGATAATTGGAGCCTATCTTGGTGGGATGGCTGGTGCGCATGATGGAGACAAAATGCCTCTGTCTGATAAAGAGGTTGCTCATATAGCGCCAGGTAGTGTTCCACATAGAGAGCCTATGATGAAAAGGCTTCTTGGTAATGAAGCTGTAGAACTATTGACAAAACGCTACCCCACAGCCGCTGATTTAAGAAAGATTGATGAGGCCATTCGAAGTATGCCAAAGGTAATGGATGAGATTAGAAATAGCGATGATTATAAAAGTTCACCTGAAAGAAAAGATTACTTCGAAAAGAAGTTTTTAGAATATACCCGTATTGCAAATGAATATGCAGATATGGCTAAGGATCGAGCGTTTCCAAAAGCAAAGAAAATTATGGGTGCTTGGCAAAAAACTGCTGAAGCGGGTGATATTAAAAATGCAAATAAAGACCTTGAAAAAGTGGTTGATTTTTTTGTGGCAAAAGCGGATGAAAATAGTGGCTTAGCGTTGGCATATTTCAGGGATGAGATGGTTAAAACACTCGATAGAAATGGTCAGCACCAATTTGGTGAGAGTCTTGCTTTAAAAATGAATAATAAAATTGCAGAGCTGGATGGAAACCATAGTGTTCCACATCAGCAATCTATACCCAATAAATCAGTAGAAGTAGATAAAGTCAGCGTATCCACTAATAAAAGGGATCCTCAAGGATAGATAAGTGTTAGGTGATATTGATTTAACCTGTGACACTGCGATGATATGCCTTATTTATTCTGGGTTTTGATTGCAATAATAGCTATGTTCTCTTTCCCTTTTCTTAGTTGCTTTTCTTCCGGGACACCTGTCTGCTGTGTGGTACCAGGGTACTCTGTATGAACAACCTGAAAACCAATGTTGTGTAGGTAGTTTATAAATGGCTGCTCAGATATTGCAGTGACTGTTTCCGGTAAAATATAGGCTTGTAGTGGTAGGCCTTCTTTAGCGAGAAACTGCAGCATGCCATTTTTATTAAATAATATTTTTTCTGGAAATTTGGCTATATTGGCCTGGTATAAATGGTGCTGATCTGAAAGGGATGTGAGATAAAGTTTGCCATGTGGTTTTAGCATTCGATAAGCAGCCTGAATGGACTTTTCTGCTTGATCTGGTGTTAGAACTGCCAGGATTCGATGAAGTACGATGCTATCGAATGTGTTGTCTTTTATTGGCTTAAAATCTTGCGGAAATTTTGCGTTACTTAAATACAGGTTTTTGGCTAATGATTG
The DNA here is from genome assembly GCA_965224475.1 of Endozoicomonadaceae bacterium. Lineage (GTDB taxonomy): Bacteria > Pseudomonadota > Gammaproteobacteria > Pseudomonadales > Endozoicomonadaceae > Endonucleibacter. The sequence goes on from CBDCZK010000023.1 coordinate 25,078, forward strand.
CCTGTCTGCCAATTCATAAATACCTAACAACTGAGCCGCTTCCAGCTCATTACAAAGTACCTTATTGTTCTTCTGGAGAAGGTGAAGGGTAATATCTCCCCACCCGGCACCTACGTCCAGAATAGTTTGATTGGATAAATTAAAAAGCTCCAGATAAAAAGGTTTCTGTTTTACCTGCTCGCTAATAGCTATACCAAATCCCATTCGATTAAATGTTACCCTGACATGATTTAGTCGGGTTTTACTAAGAGGTTGTTTGATTGAAATGTTTTGAATTGTAACTGTATAGTCGGATGGACTATATTCTGAGCTTTTTGCCATCTCTCTGGAGAAAAGGGTAGTAAGCTGATTGGTATTGTCCTTTTCTTTTTCGAATAACTTTTGTATTTCTATATTATTAGCACGGATAGCAACGCCGTTATAGTCTGGTTTTTGTATCTTGTTGAAGCTTGTGTTGATGGCCTGGCGGAGTTTAACTATTTCTTGATTTTGGGTTTCAGGTTCGGGCTTTTTACACCCGCTAATTGAAAGAGCTATACAAATTGATGCGATGAATGGTAAATATCTTATTGAAAGTAATAAGGTTTTTTTAAGTGAGAACATGGCTATGTCTGTTTTGTATAGGGCTGATATTCAATAGTTATGAGTAATTATATGTCTTTTTTATAAGTTTGTTTGTTTTTTTGGAGTTAAGAGTGAAGTACAAGTAATACCAATCAAACTTATTGTTTTGGAATGGTATAAATTATTTTTTAAATAGAACTTTTACTGAGTGATTTTTTGAATTTAAAACTGCTCATACAGTACTGTCTTTTTCAATCATGTAAGTAGTCACGCAACTGCTAACAGATAAAAATAACTGTACGTCCGTATTTATAAAAAACATCTCCATTCCAATTTGGTTATACTCATTGCCAAACACCATTAATCTCGCTGTTGTCACGATGAAAACTGTTGATCCAGTAACCGATGTCGCAGTCATAAAAACATTGAGAGAAGCTCTCCGGCACGGGCCATATCCTTACCTAAGGGAAAGGGCTCATGCTGTTTTACTCAGTATACGTGGTTATTCTATGAGCGAGATTGCTGCAATATTTGAAGTTCGATATCAGACAGTATCTGACTGGATTGATGCCTGGGATGATTATGGCCTTCGCGGTCTGTACAAAAAACATGAGGGTGGTAAACCACCTATCTATACTGACCAGGAAGCACAACGCATTAGAGAGATTGTCTCCGAGGAACCTCGCAGGCTGGCTTATGTTCAAACAAAGATTGCAGAGGAAACCGGGAAGACTGCCTCAAAACAAACTTTGTCGAGACTTTTAAAAAAAGCTGGGACTTGTTTATAAGCGGTTTCGTAAGGCTTGCAGTCATAAGCGCAACGAGGAGCAGTTCAGGTGTTGCCAGTCTGCCTTGAAAGAGGCTCAAAATGCTGAGGATAAAGGGCTTGTCAATCTGTTTTACTTTGATGAATCTGGTTTTAGCCAAGAGCCTTGTGTCCCCTATGGTTGGCAAGAAAAAGGCTCACAGCTAGAAATACCCTCTGTAAAAAGCAAGCGTATCAATGTGCTGGGGTTTATGAATCGTGCCAATGACCTTTTCTACTACCCAGTAACAGGTTGTGTTAACAGCGAAACGGTTATCAGTGTCTTTGATGATTTTGCCACCAGGATGGAAGATCCCAAGTACAGTTCTAATGATCGCTATACTATCGTCATGGTGGATAATGCCAGCATTCATACCAGCAAACTTTTCAGAGAAAGAGTAATAGACTGGGCGATTGAGAAAAAGCTCTTAGTCTGTTTTTTACCGACCTATTCACCAGAACTCAATCTGATAGAAATATTGTGGAGGAAAGTGAAATATGAATGGCTGAACTTACTGACAATAATGAACTTCAAGGAATTTGAGCAAGAGGTCAAACGTGTATTTGATCTATTTGGTCAAGAATATCTGATTTCGTTTGAGTGACTACTTATTATTAATATATTACACCCAATTGGAAAACCTGGTAAAAACAACCAGCTAATACCGTCTATTAAATGAAAGTTAATTATGAAAAATTAGCATCTGAAATTAATCGCCAAAAATATGACACTAAGGAAAAACCTAATAAAAAACCAGCTCCTCTTCCCCTACCAGTGACACCATGAAAAAACCTTAGCTACTACTTTCTTTTTTCTATAAGCTTCACCAAATGGCGCAACAACCCAATCCCACTGGCTATCTGGAACAGGAAGACTGACTCCCATTATCATATCCCTTTCTTCAATACAACAACCTGCTTTATTGATATATTGATGCTGCGTATCAGTAATAAGGCATACACGGCCAGAAACTTTATTTAATTGCTTTAAATGAGCCGAAATTAGATTGGCACACCACTCATTTATTTTTTTAGAACAACACCCTTTTTTTAAAAGTTCTTGATATGGAATGATAGAAAGTTGCGATAATAAATTAACACTTGCCAGAAAATCTGCATTTTGTAGTGTTGCAGGTAACTGGTCATCAGGAATAGGTAAAACATCTCCGTATTTATAGGATAAAAGAGCACTCACCACACCTGTAACGTCATGCTGCAAATAAGCTACATTAGGAAACTGTTCTCTAATTTTACGGAAGGATTTTGGCTGGACAATATCAACTAATATAACTTCTTTAAACTTATCAGCCAGCAGAGCCAAGGGAATATCAAGTAATAATCCAGCTCCCAGAATAACTGCCTTATCAAAATTACGACACTGCTTCTGTGCTTCAATGATAACTTCACACGTTTTATCTAGATGATCTTGCCAGTATGGCGCCACCCGTTTAGATCGTGCATCAATAGCAATTAACTCCTTTAGATACCCCAATTTACGGGCTGCAGGGCTACAAGGGGTAGTCCAATATTGATAAAGCTCCTTAATCAAACCTTATCTCCATCCATGGATACTGTTTAAATTAACTTTGGTAATACCTGGTATCAGTCGCTATACCTACCATAGGAATATCCCAGCTTTCTACTGGTATTTGAGCTACTTTTTGACATTCGTGTGCCAAACCGATCAGAGCAGGTTTTCTCAACTGCTTACCTTTTTCTTTTGTAAACGCAAAGGCCCGATCATAATAGCCTCCCCCCATACCCAAACGCCCCCCCATTTCATCAAACCCCGTCAGAGGCATAAGCACCAGATCAAGATCTTCAGGTGTACAAACATCAGCTTTATTCAAGACGGGTTCATAAATCCCATAACGGTTTTGGACTAACGGTGTATCAGGCCCGTATTTTACAAAAAACATCCCGTTTTTATCTTGAGTATCCAGAACGGGTAAGTAACAACTCTTTCCCAAGGACCAAGCCTCTTGAACAACACCTGAAGGATCAATTTCACCATCACTGGCAAGATAAACCGCAATATGTTGACTCTGTTGAAACTCAGGCAGTACGCAAATTATCGTTACCAGAGCACTCTTAGCTCTTTGCTGTGCGATTGGTTCAAGAGATTGGCGCCGCTTTCTCAACGCTGCTCTCAGCTCTCTCTTATCCACCCAAAGCTCCCCAAAAAAATAGACAGTTACAACCTTTGAATGCTGCAACTGTCTATATTGTTTATTGACCAATAAAGAAATTGCAATGGATAAGAGTATCCATTGCAATAACTGTTTACTACTCTGGCTGCATGGCCTGATTAATCAGTTCAACCTGGGCATGGTTGCCCGCTTCTTTCATTCTGGAAGAAATTGAAGTCAGCTCAGTACCAGGCTTAGCCTTGAGGATAGCAATACCACCCACAGTTGACTGTACAACCATGCCATACTCACGAGCTAGCTGCTTCGCTTTACGCTTATCCGCACGAACCAACACAGAACCACTGGCTGTATATTGCATTAACCCTGCTTTATCGGTTAGTACATCACCGCTATACACACCGATATTTGCCAATGACCGCTTGGATCGGCCAGAAGAATACCCTGTTACCAGGTCATCATTGTTCGTATGATCTGCCTTGAAAAAAAGCGTTCCATTTATTTCAACTGCTGGGCCACTAGGTTGATGACGGGTTAAACTGTCCTTAGCCATAACGGGTGTACATAACAGCGAGCATATCAATAGAGCTGTTTTTACTTTCATTATTTTCACCTATCAATTAAGCGCTTTTATGACCTAAAACCCGAATAGACCAGTTATTGATAACCCCTGGCTCCTGGTTATTTGACCATGGCACGTTATAGACCTCAGTCTTATCCTTACGATTCTGCAATACCCAGGTTTTATCCTCAGCACTGGTATCAGTGACTTCAAGCCGCCAATTGCCAACGGCAGGCTCGCCATAGAATTTGTGGCTCAATAGCAACTGGTCACGATAACCGCTAGCTTCCTCCCCAAGCTCCTGGCCTATAAATTCATATAAAGACCGTCCCACCAAATTGTTACGGGGAGACATCAGGATACTCCTGGTACCTGAAGGTGAAACCAGCTCAATTAACAAATCGGATAAACGTTCATGGTCAATATCTATTTTGACCTGTACCGCCTCAACCGTCAGATCTCTATTAACTAAAACGGAATCTGAAACGGCTTGCGTACCTGCATCAGGAATGGCTAATTCTGGAGTACGTGTTTGCCAGTCGGTTATTTTCATTCTTGGCAGTTTTGCAACTGTTTTTCCCATCTTCACGGCCCTGTCCACATCAATCAGGCCAAAGCCATAATATGGACTATAGTCATAGCCTGCAGCATTAGTAGACCAACCTTCTAGCCCGGTAACTGTTCTTTCTGTTCCCTGGTTAGTGGTATAGGTTGTTTCTATATCCTGATAGTCCGGATCAACTTTTGTTGCTGTGCTGGCAAGAAGATGACGAATGTCCCGCTGGGATAATTTTGGAAACTTGGACATCAATAATGCCACTGCACCCGATGTATTCGGTGCAGCAGATGACGTGCCGTTCATCACACCATTGTAATTACAGTTGGGAGATTGAGCTGTACCACCATGCAAGCCATTATCGTCAGCACTGCCATAGGTGTTATAACCCATATCACAGCCTGTCAGATCGGTCGTAACATGAGCAGGTTTATTCCGGCCGTACTCTCCACCGGGAGCCGTTAAGAACACATTGCTACCAACTGATGAATAGGAAGAGAGTACACCATCAGCATTTAGGGCACTAACGGTCATATTCCAGTAGTTGGCATTAGAGTATGACAGGTTACTGTTCTGCCAGGGCAGCCCTTCGTTCGGGGTTTCTGCGTCATAATCAGCAGGCATCACAGAATATCGCCCACTGCTGAGGCCAATAACTGTCTTGCGGTAACCATTACCTGCTGACTTTACAAATAAGGCACCTTTTTTTCTATGGGCATTCAGGGATATATTTTCATAAACATATTCCATCGCATACTGCTCATAGTCGTTATCCAGGTTGTAGGGCTGACCGAATATTGGAGAAGACCCATAACTCTGATTGAAAACACGTACATTATGCGTGTTTTTCTTCCAACCATGACTTAGCAACCAACTGTCTAATGATTGATCTTCGAGCCAATTAAATCCCTTTAGACCAACTTTAGGTGCAACTCCCCGTGTACCTATATTGTTGTAGCCCACAGCACCGATAATTCCGGCAACTGAAGTACCATGAGCACTATCGGGATCAGTGGGGGTAGGGTCATTTGTGTTATCCACAAAATTCTTTGACCCCTTTTTAATATTTGCTGCCAGATTAAGGTGATTGATTTCCAAGCCATCATCAACAACAGCAACAATAACACCCTGGCCTAAAATCCCTTTTTTGTGCGTGCGCCATAAATTTAAATCGATTCCTGGCGTACCGCCCATAGCTGCAAATGCATCCTGGCCGGTATTGAGTAAATTCCATTGTTGATAAACCAGTGGATCTCCACCTTGTAACATACGACCGGGGTAGTCTCTATCCAGCTTATCATCTGCTGCTAGCGTGTTGTGTGCAAAGGCCGCACAAAGAGTGAGTAGTAATAGCCTATTTTTATTAACTAAATGCATATCAGGTTCTTCTTTTACTTCGCTTTTCCCTAGCGAATACACCCCCCCAATAACAGCAGAACGCTATGATATTTGCGTCATTGTTATCGTTATTTATCCGTAGAGTAGGGGTATGCAGCCGTTTCAGAATCAGCTTTATTGACTCAAGAGGGTGCTGATTTACTAAAAGGCCGCATAAACATGACAGAATCTTTACACTTAATTATTGATCTAGGTCTATACGGAATGTATTCAACAGTGGCAGACATCGGATAACACCTACCAAAAACAATAGAAACCACTATAAAAAAAGGCCTCATCAATAGAGGCCTTCAGGAATAAATTTTACATTATTGATTAGTGTGTTTTTTAGAACGGAATATCATCATCAAAGTCGTCAAACCCTGCGGGCTGAGCCTGTTGTTGTGGCTGCTGAGGGGCTGCAGCCGGGGCCTGTTGCCGCTGCTGCATAGGAGCTGGTGCAGCCTGCTGTTGTTGTGGAGCTGCAGCATATTGTTGAGGCGCTTGCTGTTGCTGATAGCCCCCCATACCAGCATCCTGGCGGCCATCCAGCATCTGCATTTGGCCACTGAACCCATCGACCACCACTTCCGTGGTGTACCGGTCTTGCCCTTGCTGGTCCTGCCATTTGCGGGTTTGCAGTTTGCCTTCCAGATAAATCTTGGAACCTTTACGCAGGTATTGCTGGGCAATTTCAGCCAATTTGCCAAAAATTACGACCCGATGCCACTCTGTCTTTTCCTGGGATTGTCCGGTATTACGGTCCTTCCAGGATTCGCTGGTTGCCAGGCTCAAATTGGCAACTGCGCTGCCATTGGGCGTGTAACGAACATCCGGATCATTACCCAGATTACCAATCAGAATGACCTTGTTAACACCTCGAGCCATAGAGTTTCTCCAATCACATTGCTATCTCAAAACAGATCGTTTTGACAATAGCCAAGATAAATTTATCCGTCCCCCATAGCAACGACGGTCGCAAAAGGCATGCACTCATCGATACAGCTCTGGGATACGGTATTTAATACATTTAACAGATAATATTACTGCCAGCAGCTAACATACCACCTCTAACACTCACCAAAACGGCGTAAAGCGGTTGTATCAAGGCACTGCTTATCCACTTTAAGATAGGCTGTTCTTTCCTCCGGTAGTACAGTGACTTCCTCAACTCCGGGAATTGCAGCCAATTTTTCAGCCAGGATATGCACATCTCCAGATGCACCATCATCCTCAGCGCCAGAAGGATTAAGCGCCATCACAATACTGCTGACATAAGGTGGTTGTTTCATGGTAACAGACAATAATAGCCAGATGGCAGTCGGGATTGTACAAACAACCAACACACCAGACATGCCATAACGCCCCAGAGCCCAGCCACCCACTGCACCACCAAAGGCCGCACCCAGAAACTGGCAGGTGGAATACATCCCCATAGCCGTGCCACGAGTCCCGGCTCGGGATAATTTACTAACAAGAGAGGGCAAGCTTGCCTCAAGAAAATTAAAAGCAACAAAAAATAGCAAAATGCCAGCCAGCAAATAGATAGAGGAATGAATGCCAATAACCATTGCCATAACAGCGACCAAAATCCCAATAACAGCAAGGACATAGCACTGCTTTAAGCGCCTGGTACGTTCACTGAAAAGAATAAGGGGAACAATGGCAATAAAAGATATCACCATGACCATCAAATAGACCCAGCCATGATTGGATCTGGCAAGACCCACTGTACTTTCAAGGACATGAGGAATAAAAACAAACAGGGCCATCAAGACAAAATGTAAAGCAAAGATTCCAAGAAAATGTCTCAACAACTGGGAGTTTTGGATTACAGCCTGGAGGTCACGCTTACGTACAGCGCTATTAAGGTCTTTACGCGTCACCAGAGGTGATGGCACGATGAAAAAAACAACTAACATTGCTATCAATGCCATTAAAGCATTACTGGCAAACAACCCGGAAAGCCCCCACCAACTGCCAATTACGGGTCCAATAATCATTGCCAGACAGAAAGAGATACCGATCCCCATACCGATCATGGCCATCGCCCTGGTTCGGTACTGATCCCTTGTCAGATCAGCCATCAACGCTGTAATTGCACCGGCAATAGCGCCACACCCTTGCAGAATCCGCCCTGCAATAACGACCTCAATAGTTTCAGCGCCTGCAGCAATAAGGCTCCCGATCAGGAACAGAGACAAACCCAAAAATATCACTGGTTTTCGACCTATGCGATCTGATAACCAGCCAAAGGGAATCTGCAGGAGTGCCTGGCTAAATCCGTAAGCACCAATCGCAAGACCAGCCAGTGCTGGCGTTACCCCCTGCAAATCTTCTGCATAAAGAACCAGCACTGGCAGTATCATGAACAGTCCCAACATCCGGAACATAAATACCAATGTTAGAGCTGCAGCCGCTTTGAATTCAGTTACTGACATTCCATTAACATGTATTGATAATTGATGGATGTGCCAGTGTATCAGGATTAACTGGTGACTTTCGAGGTGGAAACCAGCCAATAAACCGATGCTGAAACATAACTCAGTAGTTGCGGTAAGGATTCCGCAGCACAAGAGAATGTTTTCTCTGGATAGCCCGGTGTAAACATTAACTCCTGGCAGTCCAATAATTTATGATCAACCACCAGCAAAACCATTTCAGGTAATCCGAAAGGACACACAGCACCTGGAACACAGCCTAGCTGCTCAATCATTTCTTCATCACTGCATACTGAGGGTCGACTTCCTAGAAGCGCCCGGATTTTTTTACTATCCATACGCGCATCCCTGTGGGTGAGAAAAATAGCATAGCGCCCATCCCGCAGCTTAAGGAACAGGCTCTTTGTTGGCTCTGCTGTCCAGCCTAACCGCTTAGCTACTATTGAGTCCGTCTCAAAATCCAGAATCGGCTCATGGTCCCATGACTGGTAGCTTACCTCTGCTTGATCAAACAAGCCGACAGTATTTTGAAAGATGGTTTCGAGTCTGGACTGATTCACGGATACCCCCTTTGACCTGTCACTTATACCAACTGTTTCACAAGCGAAAATGCGATGGCCCACATAATCAATGACACTATAAAATCAATGGTTCTCTGGATTCTGGGCTTTGATAACCAGGGGGCAAATTTTGCCGCTGCAGAAGAAAGAGAAAAAAACCAGATTACAGAGGCAGAAAAAGTCCCCATAGCAAAGGCCAGCCTGAGCTCTTGCTCCATCTGGCTGCCGATGCTGCCTAAAATAACCATGGTATCCAGATAAGCATGGGGATTAAGCAAAGTTACAGCCAAAGCGCCAAGCAAAACCCCTCGCTTGCCTCTGACCATAGCAGCCTTGCCATCACTTTCTACTGATGTGGTGACACCCTTCACAGCCTTTTTAAAAGAAACAGCGCCATAAACACTTAAAAAAGCAATGCCGGCAACAGTGATAATTTGTAACGCCAGAGGATTTCTTGATAAGAATTCACCTGCACCAAAAATACCTAAACCAATTAACATCACATCACAAATGACGCATACAGTCGCCGCCAGTAAATGAAAATTACGGCGAATGCCCTGATTAATTAGATAAGCATTTTGAGCCCCAATAGGCACAATCATTCCCAGACCTAACCCAAGGCCCTGGATAAATGGAAACAGGTACATGGCTACAACTCTACTAAAGCCAGATTAAGAGCCCATGCTTTTGCACTGATCCAAAAAAGATCAAAAGCAAGCTCAGAAAATTATTGTTCGCAGAAAACCACGGAGAGAACCGCGGGCTTGGCAAGAGTTTATGTTCATACCTATAATTTAGTAAAACTAATATTTTTTATATAATATTAATTTTTCTAATGAGACGAATTGATTACAAATTAATTGAAGCACTGGCCACTGTAATCAGGCAGGGAAGCTTCGAAAGAGCAGCAAGCAAGCTCTGTATTACCCAGTCAGCAGTATCACAGCGCATCAAGCAGTTAGAACAAATGATGGCCCAGCCTCTATTGGTTCGAAGTCAGCCACCAGGGACAACTGATGCAGGCCAACAACTGCTGGGACTTTACCAGCGAGTATCGATGCTGGAGCAGGATTTCCTCGATAATATCAATGTCCAGGCCAGTGAGTCTGCTGCACCGGTAACCCTGGCTGTCAATGCTGATTCCGTTGCCACATGGCTGCTTCCAGCCCTGGCTCCACTGTTAAGACAGGAAAAAATTGAACTCAATCTACTGGTTGATGATGAAACGCGATCACTGGACAAAATGCGAAGGGGAGAAGCAGCTGCCGCTATTAGTCTCCACCCGCACCCAATGCCTGGCTGTCAATCTGATTATCTTGGCAAAATGCGTTATCTCTGCGTCTGCAATCCTGACTTTGCTCTGCGGCATTTTCCCAATGGCGTCACCCGCGAAACCCTGATCAATGCCCCTGCCATAGCTTTTGACCCCCTGGATGATATGCATCGCAATTTCTTACAGGAGCATTTTGATCTGCCACAAAATACAGCGCCCTGTCATGTAGTACCTTCATCAGAAGCTTTCGTTACGATGGCAAAAGCAGGAGTCGCCTATTGCATGATTTCAGAGCTACAAATACAAAAAGAACTGGAAAAAGGTGAGCTAATCAATATTCTACCAGAGCTACATGACAGCCGAGCACTCTACTGGCACCACTGGGTTCTGGAAACTGGCAGGCTTAAAGCCCTATCAAGTCAGGTTATTCTTTATGCTAGGCAGGTACTCCATTACTAGGGGAAACATTAAAAAGACGTGTAAAGACGAAATAGTCGCTGCTCAAGACTATTGGTATTATCGTTCTATTTATTATTAAGCTCAGAGGGATCCGAGCACGTCATCATTACAGGTATGGTCCATGAATTACGTGGTGCTTAAGCTCACCGAAGATAATTTTCGCAATAACTCTATCAGTCTTGAACGTGTGATGGACTTCTTCCCTAGAGCTGCAATTGGTGGTAACTGCGCCTACGACAAAGGCGGTATGTTACTGGAAATTCATACCGGCACTGGACAACCCGTATTCACCGACATAGCTGGCGATAAGAAAATTTTCCGTAAAAGGGCCTGGGTTCGCGAGTTTTTTGATGTGCACAGATTGAAACCTGGTAGCCGGATCGTGATAGAACGAACATCTTATAACCACTATCATATTTACCCCTCAAGAGGCTGATACACCGTACGGTATCACTCATCTTTTATTCAGCCAGGCCCAGTCATTAAACGGAATAAACAACCTGACAGGTTTCTTTCTCCCTAACACAGGCTCTTCTCTTATTACCCTTTCTTTTGCAAGTTAAACCCTTCAATTCGTACTATGCTTTCTTTGTTTAGGGGAGAGGAAAAGCCATGTTGAATTTATACGACAAAGTAACTGAGTCTGCTGAGTCTATCAAACCTAAAGCCAACTCAAATGCAAAAATTGCAGTTATTCTTGGTTCCGGGCTTGGCGAACTAACCAATACCATGGAAGATAAAAACAGTATTCCCTATGGGGAGATACCTCACTTCCCTCTGTCTACTGTTAAAGGGCATGGTGGCGAACTGGTTTTCGGAAAAATCAGTGGAACGGAAATATTAGCCATGAAAGGCCGGTTCCATTTTTATGAAGGCTACTCTATGAAAGAGGTAGCCTATCCAGTCTATGTTATGCAGCAACTGGGTATCAAAAAACTGATTATTACGAATGCGGCAGGTGGTGTGGATAAATCATTTGAGCTAGGTACGTTGATGATCATCAAGGACTTCGTCAATTTAATGGGTACTAATCCATTAATAGGCGAAAATGACGAGCGGTTTGGCCCTCGTTTCCCAGATATGTCAGAACCCTATCGGTTGACTTTTATCCAAAAAGCCAAAGAAATTGCGGATGGACTCGGGGTTCCCTATAGGGAGGGTGTCTATGCGGCATTTACAGGCCCCTACTATGAAACGGCCTCTGAAATTCGTGCCGTTGATACGGTTGGCCCCCATGCCGTTGGCATGTCAACAGTCCCGGAAACCATTGTAGCCAACTACCTTGGTATGGATGTCCTTGGCATTTCCTGTATTACCAATATGGCTACCGGTATTCAGAAAACCAAACACAGTCACGATAAAGTCGTGGAGGCCGCCCAAAAAGCGTCTGCCAATTTTTGCCGGTGGGTGGCAGCACTGATTCCCGAACTTTGACACACCTTTATTTAAAGAGCTGCTCCCAGCAGCTCTTTATAATTACATCTAAAGCAGTATGTTTAATAAAGTTTTACAATACCCTAGTGTTTTTTTTGGGGTTCACTCTAAAATGAAGTTATTATCTTATTAAAAATAACAAATTAATTACCTGCTATTTTGATTAATCCCAGGGAGGGGTTGTCTTGATTAAATCATGGATTAAAAAAGCTTCGCTAAAACAAAAAGTTATGGCAGCTTTTCTGATTATCGGTCTGGTTCCCACTGCTCTGGTTTCATTTGTAGGCTTAAAGGTTTCAGAAGATATCCTTTTGGATAGCCTCTACTCCCATCTTATTGACGTCAAAGAGGTTAAAAAACAACAAATAGAAGATTATTTCAGTTCCAAAAGCCATACTATCCAGGCACTTGCCAATACTCTATTGGTACAAGAAGCATTATTAGCATTCCGTGAAGAAACAAAAAACCTCGCGTTAGAGCCTGGACAACAGCAAGCTGTAAAAAAGGACTACCAAGAAGAGTTTTTAAGCCAATATAAAAAGCATAATCCTGACTCTACTTTCAATCTAAATACCCTGCTATCTAAAGAAAGACAATAACAGCCACTGCACTACAATATTTTTACCTTGCTGATAACCCTTCACAAAGCTGGTGATCCGGCATTTATACAACAGGGCAAGCTTGCATCAATCTGACGACCTGAGCTCAGACTGCTCTGTAAATTACCAGAGTAGTCAATTTGCATGGAAGCCGTACAGTATCAACCTTTGTCGCCTGGCTAAAGTGGCCTGATCCCCGTCGGCAAAGGTATGTGTGACCATAACCTGCTTGATATTCTTATTATTGCACAACGTATGTGCTGTTATATGTGGAGCTGCAGAGGAAATGAGTGGCAAGACATTGAGGACTTTGGTCTGGGCTTGTTTGTAAAGAAGACTGCAGTTCAAAACATTTCTAGAGCTACCCGCCGGCATGAACCCTCTAAATACACCTTTCGCAGGGTCTTCTGCTTGCTTGACCCCGTAGCTTTTGAAACCTGTTTTACTGGCTGGATCAAGCAAACACTGACTGAAATATCCTCTGGCAGCCAACACCTTGCGGTTTGATGGAAAGGTCATTAAGGGTGTTCAGCAGTTATCAAAAGGCAAAAAACCAGTGCTCCCTAGTCAGTGCCTGGAGTGTTAAGCTTGGCTTGGTGCTTGGGCAAGAGCGTGTCGACCAAAAGTCCAATGAAAAACAGCAATACCTAAACTGCTCAAAGCTCTGGAGCTGAAAGGCTGCCTTGTCACACTGGATGCTATGGGCAATGCCAGAAGAAAGTAGCAAAGCAGTGCGTTGAACAGGGTGCAGATTACATTCTTGCACCCTCAAAGGCAGCCATCACAAAAAAGCTCTATAAAGGCATAGAGGCTTTGTTTACACGCAGCAGAACACCAGCCAGAGCTGCATGATTATATGCAGTCTCGTGAAAAAGGCCACGAAGTCGTGTAGAAACCCGCTGTTGTTGGGTGATAAGCGATCTTTCTAACTTGGAAACGGCAAAAGACTGGCCGGGACTAAAGCAAGTAGCTGTCGTACAAAGTGACATGGCAAATCAATCGGTAAAGTAACTACTGCGCGAGCGTTTTTATTATCATGAGCCGTTCATGGTTGTGGGTGAAGGCTTGGAAAGCTGGAGAAGGATATCCTGGAAATCTGCTCGAAAGTGATACTGACGTCTGTGGAGAATAATCTACACTGGGTGCTTGATGTTGCATTTTCAGAGGATGCTTGCCAGATCAAAACAGGCAATGGGGCAGAGAACTTCTCTAAACATCCTGAGGCGGATAGCACTGAACGCTATCAAGGCCAACAAGGGCGATCGCAGTATCAAGAGCCTGAAACAGAAAACTATTGCCCTATGCAGGTTGGGATCATAAATCGCACCTAACAAAGTTACTTTGCGACTCTATCGTTTTGGATTGATGCAATTGCCCTGATTTATACAATGGACCAGACACTCCTGGCTACCATCAAGTTCATTCCCGTTATCATCACTCATTTAAGACTATTCTTGAAGAATTAGACCTATACGACATTTTTATCGTCGATAACGATTCCAGCCGCATTATATACAGTGTTTTCAAAGAAGTTGATTTTGGAACACGCCTGAACAATGGTCCTTTTTCCGATTCAGGCGTTGCTGAAGCATTTAAACTGACAAAAAGTAAGGGTATCTCTGACGGTAATCCTTACACCATTATGACTGATTATCAAACTTACCAGCCGTCTTATGAAGCACCAGCATCATTTATGTCATCGCCAATAGTCATTGATAACAAGGTCGAGGGTTATTTTATTGCCCAGCTGCCCCTGAGCAAACTGAGTAAACTGACCGAGGTTGTGGGTGAAGGACTTGGAAAGACTGGAGAAAGCTACCTGGTCGGTGATGACCATCTGCTGAGAAGTGATACTCGACGCCACAAAGATGTATTTAATGTCACCGCAAGCTTTAAAGAACCGGATACACACCATGTCAGTAGCCCATCTGTCGAGCTTGCCCTGCAAGGGGAAACCGGAGTTAGAGTCGGTAACAACTACCACCAGGAAGAAGTCATCAGTGCCTACTCACCTATGGATATAGCCGGCCATCGCTGGGTTATGATCATTGAAGAGAGCCTGGATGAAGCCCTTAAGCCTGAAAGTCGACTACAACTGATTTTTGTCATCATGCTATTAGCCTCTATTCCTGTGATTGTTTTGGTAGCCTGGTGGCTGGCAAGTTTACAGCTAAAGCCAGTTCTTGCCCTTACCCAGATAATGAAAGCAGTAAAAAATCGTTGGGACTTTTCATTGCGTACTGAGAACGACCACCAAGATGAAATTGGTCAGGCCAGCCAGACATTTAACAGCATGGTTGACTCGCTACAAGAAGCAATCAACACAATCAACCGGTCCATGAACAATTTTTCAGGTGGACACTTTGATAAAAAGATCACTGACGATATGCAGGGAGATCTGGGAACACTTAAACAAGCTGCCAACTCTACCTCTGCTGAACTCGAAGAAGTGATTAGTAGCATAGTTTCGGTAATGACCAGTATTCAAAAAGGTAACTTTCAACAGCGCATTGACAGAAATACTTCAGGTCAGCTGGCAGAGTTGACAACTAAAATTAATAGAACGTCAGAAAAGCTCGAATATTTAACCTCCATGCTGATAATAATGGCAAGAGCAATCAATGATGGTCAGCTTGACTATCGTCTGGACCTTTCCAAGGAAATGACAGTACAAGGCGCTTATGAAGACCTTGAAACAACATTGAATGATGGACTTAACCAGCTGGAAGGTGTGGTTAATACCGTCCAACATGTATCCAGTGAAGTAGGCTCGCAAATTGCCGAAATCAATGCGATGTCCATCAGCATGCTGCATAAAACCAAAGAACAAGTTGAAGCGACCCACAACATCAACAGCCAACTAAGCCACTGGCAAGATGATGTTGTTCATCTGGTTAATGACGCCAAGCAGGGTGGGGAAATAGTCAATGGTGCCCGCAATGAAGCGGAGCGGGTCAGCCAGGTTATTGATGGTGCTGAGGCTGCTATTCTTGATATTCGGGAAGTCAGTACCCGCATTGGTAATGTCGCCAAAGGCATTACAGAGGTAGCGACTCAAACCACCATGCTTGCCTTGAATGCCGCTATCGAAGCGACCAAAGCGGGTGTAGAGGGCAAAGGTTTTACGGTTGTTGCAGATGAGGTCAGGGTGCTTGCAGATCAGTCAACAAAAGCAGCCAAAGAGATTAACAAGCTGGTTGAAGAGACCTTCCATAAAGTGGACAAAGGGGTTAGTTCGGTCGGAGATGTCTCAGAATCCTTTGATCAGCTCAACGGGGTACTGACTAACGTTGGTGAGAGTATGGCTCATATGGAACAGGCAATTCTAAAGCAGCAGAATTACAACCAGAACATAACTGAGAGCATCCAAAGCATTGATGAAGGCAGCCGCTCTAGCAAATCTTCAGTGGAAACCGTTCAAATAGCCTGTAGCGATATGCAGGAAAAATTCCTTGAACTTGAGCAGCGGCTCAGAGCACTGAAGACCAGCTCATCCCAATAGCCTGACAGTTTCCACGGCATTAAATTGTCGTGGAAACAATTGCCATTCCTGTTAATACACCCACTGAAAAAGTAAGTAAGCATGCCAGGGACCACATTAGGCTGATTCGTTCTGCGCGTTTTCGGTGATGTGTTAATTCATGTCTCATGACAGCTTCGCTCCTGGCTGGCTTCCACACTTTATAACAAACGTGCACACCCAAGGATTCGTACTATCCGCAAAACCAGTAACAAACCGTAAATCGGTTTCCATAACCGCCACAATAAATAAGTACTGTCACCAATAGTCGCCATAATGGATTGCAGTGACACTTGGGTAAAATGTGACTCTCTCTGGTGCCTCCGTGTATACCGAACAGGTGATGATGCTGCTGGCTGTTTTCGAGCGGGCAGCACTAATGCTTATGACCCTCTTTATGCTGACCCATACCAATCTGTTTCAGCGTATCGTCAAGCAGGTGCAGAGACGCCCGGTAGATACCGCTCTGATTTCCCTGCTGTTTGTCCTCTTTGCCGTATTCAGTACCTACACAGGGCTGAAGGTTGATGGTTCACTGGTTAATGTCCGGATTATTGCTGTTATTTCCGGAGGTATTCTTTTTGGTCCCTGGGTAGGCATTCCGGCAGGGTTGGTTTCAGGAATCCACCGTTATCTAATTGATATTCATGGCCCCACTTCTCTGGCCTGTCTGATTACCAGCATACTGGCTGGCTTACTAGCCACCTGGATTCATCGCCAGTGTCCGAAAAAGTACTACGGTCACGTCGGCATCCTCGCTGGCGCATTCTGTGAAATCCTGACGATGATTTTGATTGTTCTGCTATCCGATGATAAACCACTCGCCTACAGTATTGTCTCGCAAATAAGCATCCCAATGGTTACTGGAACCGTCTGCATCGGGCTAATCGTTAAGCTGGTTGAAGGATTAAATACGGAGCAGGATATGTTTGCCGCCCGACAGGCTAAACTGGCTCTTGATATCGCCAATCAAACCTTGCCACATTTTCGAAAAAACCACCGGGATGCATTGACTGAAAGCTGCAAAATCATCCGACAGGAAACCCGAGCGGATGCCGTTGCCATGACAGATACGAAAGATGTTTTAGCCTATGTAGGCATGGGTCAGGAAAACTACCTGAATGCCAATCAGAAAATTGGCAATATGACCAAGAAAGCTGTCGAGACAGGTCAACAGATTCTCAACAATAATCTGAATGTAGGTCATTTCCATTCTTTGCTGATTATCCCTTTAAAAGAAAATGGTAAAGTCAACGGCACACTCAAGCTTTTTTATTGTCAGCCCCACCAGATCAGTCATTCACTGCGGGAAATGGCTGTAGGGCTTTCCCAACTTATCTCTACACAAATTGAAGTATCCCGAATAGATCAGCTGAAAACCATGGCAAGAAAAGCCGAGTTTTCAGCCTTGCAAAGCAAGATTAACCCGCACTTTATTTTTAATGCCCTGAATGCAATTTCAACCCTGATCCGCATACG
The DNA here is from genome assembly GCA_965224475.1 of Endozoicomonadaceae bacterium. Classification (GTDB taxonomy): domain Bacteria; phylum Pseudomonadota; class Gammaproteobacteria; order Pseudomonadales; family Endozoicomonadaceae; genus Endonucleibacter. Next base: position 42,854 of record CBDCZK010000023.1, read on the forward strand.
CCCAGACCAAGCCCGTCAACTGATTTCAAATCTAGCTAATTTTCTAAGGTACAACCTGGAGCGTAATGATGAACTGATTGATATTCAGGAAGAACTGGAGCAAGTCAAAGACTACGTGGCCATTGAAAAAGCCCGGTTTGGTGACAAACTCAAGATTGAGTTCGACGTTGATGATGTTCATACCGCGATCCCGGGCTTACTAATCCAGCCTTTGGTAGAAAATGCCATTCAGCACGGCATACAGCCTTCAAATGCCCCTGGAACAGTCACTATTTCAGTAAAACAGCATGAGAGTCAGGTAAAAATTACAGTTAGCGATTCAGGTGTAGGTATTCCCTTAAAAATCATCGATAAATTCCAGCATGGTGAAATTGATAGTTGCCATATAGGTCTGGTGAATGTCCACCAGCGGATAAAACTGTTATACGGTGAAGGGCTCCAAATAAAACGTTTAAGCAAAGGTACTGAAATTACATTTTTTATCCATGAATTAAAGGATAAGGCAATACCATGTTAAAAGCCCTGATTGTTGAAGATGAATACCTGGCAAGGGAGGAGCTGTCTTATCTGATTGAAACTCACAGTAGTATTCAGATAGCCGCCAGCTTCGATGATGGATTGGAGGCATTTAAATACCTGCAAGCCAATAAGGTAGATATTGTATTTCTCGATATCAATATTCCCTCTATCGACGGCATGATGCTGGCACGCAATATCTATCAGTTTTCAGAAAAACCCCATATTGTTTTTACCACAGCTTATAAAGAGTTTGCTGTCGATGCCTTTGAACTGGAGGCATTTGACTTTATTCTCAAGCCACTTAATGAGCAACGCGTGATTGGTTTATTGCAAAAACTGGAGGCACGACAGAAGCAACCAGAAGCAAGTGCAGAAACATCACTAGCTACTCAAACCATCAACTTGAATAAAGACAATAAAATCCGCGTTACCCCAATCGAGGAAATCTATTACGCAGTAGCCAAAGAAAAAATAACAGAGGTTTATACAAAGAATGATATGTATACAGTACCTTTTGCCATCAGTGAGCTAATGAACCGTTTACCAGAAAAACTGTTTTTCCGCAGTCACCGCTCTTATTGCATCAACATATCCAAAATCAAGGATATTATTCCCTGGTTAAACAGTACCTATAAATTAACACTCTATGACCGTGAAGGAGAGGTTCTGGTCAGCCGCAGCAATATCAAGCATTTCCGAGAGTTAATGAAACTGTAATTCATGCTGTTATATTGCAGTTCATTCCCGTTCAAATGCAGCTCATTTTTTAATTATTCCATTATATTGTTATCCATTCTGAGTCCTGTACTTTAGCGCCAAAACAGATTGTTGGAAGCAAGCCGTATGACGACTCAGATACCGAAACAAAATCGAATGCTCACCCTGGTGGGTACTGTTATTACCCAGTTTGCCCTGGGCTCTGTTTACACATGGAGCTTATTTAATGCCAGGCTGGCAGAAAAACTCTCTGTACCTGTCAGCGAGGTAGCATTCTCATTCGGTCTCCTGACCCTGGCTCTCGCTTTTGCTTCTGCTGTTTCTGGCAAACTACAGGAACGTTTTGGTGTCAGGAAGGTGACCATCTTTGCCGGTCTGCTCATGGGAGGCAGCCTGTTATTAACTGCCCATGCCCCTAACCTGACACTACTCTATCTGTTTGCAGGACTACTGGTTGGTTTTGCTGATGGCACTGGCTATCTGATGACCCTTTCTAACTGTGTGAAGTTTTTCCCTGAGCGTAAAGGGTTAGCTTCCGCCTGTGCTATTGGCGCCTACGGTTTGGGTAGCCTAGGCTTTAAATACATTAATATGTACTTGCTCAATAACACGGGTCTCAGTAATACCTTCAATGTCTGGGGAATAATCGCCATGACAATCGTGATTGTCGGTGGCTTGATGATGAAAGATGCACCTGTGCAAAAGACTCAAACTACTGGTACAGAATCAGCCCGCGACTTCACTTTGGCTGAAGCCATGCAGAAGCCACAGTTCTGGATGCTGGCTCTGATCTTTCTGACTATTTGTATGAGTGGCCTCTATGTGATTGGTGTTGCCAAGGATATCGGTGAGAACTATGTCCACCTGTCCACTGCGACAGCAGCTTCGGCTGTGGCCATCATCGCCGTAGCGAACCTGAGTGGACGCCTGGTTCTTGGTCTGTTGTCCGATCATATGGCTAGAATCAAAACCATCGCCATTGCCCTGACTGTCTGTCTGGCTGGTGTATCCACTCTGCTGTTCGTCGAGCAAACTCTGCAAACCTTCTATTTTGCCGTTGCCTGCATTGCTTTCAGCTTCGGTGGCAGCATTACCGTCTTCCCATCACTGGTCAGCGACTTCTTTGGTCTGAACAACCTGACAAAGAACTATGGGCTTATCTATCTGGGTTTCGGTATCGGTAGCTTTATTGGCTCCATTGTTGCCACATACTTTGGCGGCTTCGCAGCGACCTTCCATCTGATGCTGGGTCTGCTGATTGTCTCTGCGGTCATTGCCCTGACGATCAAGCTGCCCTCCAAAAATGAAGGAAAACTGACAGTGGCCTATGCACACTAATCAACTTATACCAATCAAACTTTCTAACCTCGTTATGAGGATGGTTAGCTGGGCGAAAAGACAAGGCGAAGTGACGAGTCATAGCCGTAGCTACGGCGTGCCCCTTGGGTATGGCTAGGAACTTTAACGCAGAATTGTCGTTCAGATGACCACCGCAATAGAATAGTTAGAAAGTGCGATTGGTATTAATCAGTGTTAATGGGGAACAATTAATAGCTTCCAAACATCCCCCAAAAGCCTGACTACAAAGGGTGATTTCAATATTCATTGAAATCACCCTTTTTCGTATAAGCTACTGCTCTAGCCACAACAGTACTTTATAATTCTAAGTTTGCTTAAGGGACGGAGTCACAAAGCGTGGATAACATTACGGTTCAGGGTGCCCGCACCCACAACCTCAAGAATATTGACCTGGATATGCCCCGTGACAGCCTGATTGTAATCACAGGATTATCGGGTTCAGGGAAGTCCTCACTGGCATTTGATACCCTGTACGCGGAAGGACAGCGACGTTACGTTGAGTCGTTATCCGCCTACGCTCGCCAGTTCCTATCTATGATGGAAAAGCCCGATGTGGATCATATTGAGGGGCTATCGCCTGCTATCTCCATTGAGCAGAAATCCACCAGCCACAACCCACGCTCTACCGTTGGCACTATTACCGAAATTTATGATTATCTCCGGTTACTGTTTGCCCGTACCGGCATTCCCCGTTGTCCTACCCACTCTTTGCCACTGGAAGCACAAACCATTAGCCAGATGGTAGATCAAGCCCTGACTCTTCCTGAAGGCTCAAAATTAATGCTGTTGGCACCCGTGGTCAGAGGACGCAAAGGTGAGCATCTTCACGTACTAAGTGACCTGAAAAGTCAGGGTTTTATAAGAGCCCGAATTGATGGCATTGTTACCGACCTTGATAGTCCACCGACTCTCGATAAAAAGAAAAAGCATACTATTGAGGTGGTTATTGATCGCTTTAAAGTCAGAGATGATCTGCAGCTGCGTTTATCTGAATCTTTTGAGACTGCACTGGAGTTGACCGGAGGGCTGGCAGCCATCAGTTTTATGGATGGCGAGCAGGAAGATATTATTTTTTCAGCTCGCTTTGCCTGCCCAGAATGTGGCTATAGCCTGGATGAACTGGAACCCCGTCTTTTTTCCTTTAACAATCCGGCCGGGGCCTGTCCCAGCTGTGATGGGCTGGGGGTAAAACAATTCTTTGATCAGGATCGAATCGTACAGCATCCCGAATTCACCCTAGCTGAAGGTGCCATTCGTGGCTGGGATAGAAGAAGTGTCTACTATTTTCATTTGCTGAAATCACTGGCTGCACACTATGACTTTGATATTGATACACCATTTGATGACCTGACCGACAGCCAACAGGACGTGATCCTGCATGGCTCCGATGATGAAGAAATCAACTTTAGCTACGTCAACGACAGAGGTGATGTTTACCGTAAGTGTCATACCTTTGAAGGCATTATTCCTAATTTTGAGCGGCGTTATAGAGACACTGAATCCCAGTCTGTGCGGGAAGAACTGGCCAAATACCTAAGCACCCAGCCCTGCCCTAGCTGTAAAGGTACCCGCCTCAGAAAAGAGGCTCGGAATGTTTTTATCACGAATGAAAGCTTACCAGAACTGGTTCGTCTTCCGGTTGAAAAAGCATTGGCTTATTTTGAGCAGTTGGAACTGCCTGGCCAGCGAGGGGAGATTGCAGCCAAGATCCTTAAGGAAATTTGTGATCGCCTGAGTTTTCTGGTCAATGTTGGCTTGAACTACCTAACTCTGGATCGCAGTGCTGACACGCTTTCAGGTGGGGAAGCCCAGCGTATCCGTTTGGCTAGCCAGATTGGAGCTGGGCTGGTAGGCGTTATGTATATTCTAGATGAACCCAGTATCGGCCTGCATCAAAGGGATAACGAGCGGTTACTGAATACACTTAGACGTCTTCGTGATCTTGGTAATACAGTCATTGTCGTGGAGCACGATGAAGATGCCATTCGTACGGCAGATCACGTTATTGATATCGGCCCGGGGGCTGGCGTACATGGCGGCAATATCGTAGCGCAGGGTACACCCGCCCAGGTAATGGATACTGAAGCCTCCCTGACTGGCCAATACCTTGCTGGCGTAAAAAAGATTGCTATTCCAGAGAGCCGCACAGCATTTGACAAGAAGCGAGTTCTAAAACTGACAGGGTGCTCCGGCAATAACCTGAAAAATGTCTCTTTGGAAATTCCTGTTGGCTTGATGACCTGTGTTACAGGCGTTTCAGGTTCCGGTAAATCAACCCTGATCAATAATACTCTTTATCCAGTTGCTGCTCATACGCTGAATAAAGCAACCACATTAACAGCTGCATCCTATAAAAAAATCAGTGGGCTTTCCCATCTGGATAAATGTATTGATATTGACCAGAGCCCTATAGGCCGAACCCCTCGCTCAAATCCAGCTACCTATACTGGCATTTTCACGGCAATCCGCGAACTCTTTGCCGGCACCCAAGAAGCTCGTTCCCGGGGCTACAAACCGGGCCGATTCAGTTTCAATGTAAAAGGTGGCCGTTGTGAAGCATGTCAGGGAGACGGTGTCATTAAGGTAGAAATGCACTTTCTGCCAGATATCTATGTTCCCTGTGATGTCTGTAAAGGCAAGCGCTATAACCGGGAAACTCTGGATGTAAAATATAAAGGGAAAAGCATCCATGAGGTGCTATCTATGACCGTTGAAGAAGCTCTTGAGTTTTTTGAGCCTATTCCAGCAGTCAAACGTAAACTGCAAACTCTGATGGATGTAGGCTTGTCTTATATTCAGCTCGGGCAAAATGCAACGACACTCTCTGGCGGGGAGGCCCAGCGAGTTAAGCTGGCAAAAGAACTCTCTAAACGGGATACCGGAAAAACGCTTTATATTCTGGATGAACCAACAACCGGCCTGCACTTCCATGATATACAACAGTTACTCACTGTTTTGCACCGGCTGCGGAACCATGGCAACACTGTCGTTGTCATCGAGCATAATCTGGATGTTATTAAAACAGCTGACTGGATTGTTGACCTTGGGCCAGAAGGTGGTGATGGTGGCGGTGAAATTATTGCAGCAGGTACGCCAGAAGCTATTGCAGGGCATACCATTTCTCACACTGGGCGCTTTTTAAAGCCTATGCTAAAAGGATGATTACAGGTGTCGCGGCTGCACCACCGTGACACCAATATTTTTTTCCCTTTTTGGCCAGACTGTTCTTTTTTACCACGGAGACACCAAGGACACAGAATTTGTTTGGCTATTTAAATAATAAGCCTCTGTGCTCTCTGGGTCTCTATGGTGAAGAATAAAATATCTGCAAAACTAGACGCTGGCTTCTCTATCCTGAACCAGTTTTTCAGCAGACAGCTTTTGATACAACCATAATCCAGAGTGCTTCATTGCGAATCCCATCACTGCACCTACCAGCAAAGAAAGCGAAACCGTCTTCCAGTCCCCGTTAGCTGCAAAGGTGGCACAGGCACCAATAAATGTCCCCGGAATATAAGCCAGCCAACGCTGCTTGGCTTGAATACACATCAGGAAAGACACAACAGCAACAATCATATAACCCACCAGGGAGCTATCCAGCAACGCGGAGCCGCTTATCATGACCATCGCCCAACCTACACCGGTCAGGTTTGTTGCGATATTACCCAGTAATGCTTTTATATCTCCCTGAGTAGCAAAATAACCGGTACAACCTAAAAATCCGGCCCAAGTCAGCAACTGTAAACTATCTGCCATCCAGGCCCATACACCTGAGAGTACACCCGTAGTGAAAGCAATAAAGAATAACTGGGTCATTGGCATCTGTCTCAAAACTTTAAAGACAGCAGTATCGTCAATAACCTTTTTCAACCAATAGGTAATAATACGTTATTGTTTGTGCATAAATTAAACGTTTATTACTTATAGCAACACTTTTTCTCATCGCTATCATCACCTCCACTTACAAACCTTTCTGGTGGTGTATTGATTATGAAAAAAGCACTAATAAGCTCTTTAGCCCTTTCTTTCGCTCTGATCAGCCCATTCAGCAGCGCCAGCAGCCACCCCACACCGACACAGGCTGGCGTTACTTCCGCAGAAATAATGCAAAGAGCGCCTGTTCACTGGGTTTCACTGGATAACATCCGCGAAAGCCTTAAAGGGTTACCACCAATGGCTGTAGGATTCGATATTGATGACACTGTCCTCTATTCCTCCCCTGGATTTGTCAGAGGCCAGACAGAGTTTTCACCTGGTAGCAATGATTACCTGGAAAACCCTGAGTTCTGGAAAAAAATGAACAGTGGCTGGGACGAGTTCAGTGTACCCAAGCGTGTAGCCCGTGAGCTGATCAAAATGCACCAGGAACGGGGCGATACCATTTACTTTGTAACGGCTCGCCCTCACACTGAAGGTGAAAAAGTTACCGAAGTTCTCCAGAAAGCTTTTGGTATCAAAAATATGCAACCCGTTGTATTTGCTGATAAGGCAAATAATTTCAACAAAGTTGATAATCTGAAAAAGCGCAATATCAAAGTCTTCTACGGCGATGCTGATGGCGATATTAAATCAGCACAAGCTATTGGTGCGCGAGCCATTCGTGTAATGAGAGCAGTTAATTCTTCATACTATCCATTGCCTAAAAATGGCCAGTTTGGCGAAGAAGTCATCATCAACTCTCAGGCATAATTTGCATAGATGATAGGGGGCATAGCCCCCATATCATGTCACTATCCTCTCGTTCCCAGCGTCCCCGCTGGGAATGCATATAGATGCCTCTAACTGATACCAGACTTGCGACTTGGTGAGGTATGCATTCCCAGGCAGAGCCTGGGAACGAATCCATAGCCTCCTATCATGTCACTATTTTTTAGCACTATCCTTAACCAAAGGCCTTACTCGATCCAAGGCCATTGATAGAGACGCTTTCGCCCAATTTAGCGGTGTGATGGGTGAAGGTAGGTAATGGTAAACATTATTTATTTTTACCGTGTTGATTGACTCAGGCACCAACCATTTTTTTATAGCTTTGCCATCTGCTGTTATTTGATTACTACCTGTAATTTGCCCAATAGCTCGCTTCAAATGAACCTGGGCAAAGAAAATATCTTGCTCTCTCAAAATTGGATCTTTTTCCTGCTCGGCCAAATGCGCCCGAATCATGGCAAGCTTTGAATCAAAGAACCACTGCGCCTCAGACCCTGGTATCAGGTTTGCCAGTCTGGCCAGGAACAAATCATCTGAAGACGCATCACCAGTCAGCTCTGGGGCACTACCCTTAGACTTACCAGGCTCAAGAATCCAGTAATTGCCACTTTGATAGCTATCACGTTCATAACGAAGAACTCCAAATGGCCGGATCAGTTTCTCAATAATCAGTGCGACCATTCGCTTATCTTTTAACGACAGGCGATCAAGAGGAACAGGCAAAATCAAATTGAATAAAGAGGCATCTGCCCTTCGAAAACGGAGATCATTAGGCGGATAGTCAGGAGACTCCCCACCCATATAGAGCTGCCTTTTAATAGTGCTATAACCATCATTGACCAGTTTAGATAACAGCCTGGCATTCCAATCCACGCCATTAGTTTTAGCAAACTCTTCCAGCTTCATTCTTAAACCTGGCTTATGCCTGAGCAATTCAGCCCACAATTCAAATGCCTTCACCACAAATGCAATTGAAGAAGTATTTACTTTATTGATCTCCTCCCAGGTTCCCGCATCCTCATATTGGTGAAAATCGATGCTTTTAAAATACGCGGGAAACAGGCTAAGTACATTTAATCTGGCACTGGTCAAATCTTGTTCTGTAATGAGTCCATGACTCCATGCTTCAGCCACCCCCATTAGGAAAATGCCATGAGCATCATTTTGGCGGTGATTCCAGTTTTGCGGCTGTCCCTTCACATAAATATCATCCAGCTTTTGGGAGTTACCATCGAAGCGAATATGAGGAACATTCATTGTTCCCTGATAAGCCAGTTTAGGATTTGCAATAACAGTTTTAAGACGCCTTAGCTGGTGATTTTTAGCATAGTAATCCCAAAGCGAGAGTATAAGTAAGCGGGCTTTTTCTTTTTCTTTAGCATCTATTTTTGAACGCTCAAGCATGGAGAAAAAAATCCAACCCGAGTCTCTTACCCAGATAGCATTATAGTTTGTATCATCTTTAGCCCCCTCTTCAGCTCGCTCTGCAGCCTGCGCAAAGCCTTTGGATGTCAGATCAATACTCAAATGAGGACGTATCAACTTATCCAGAGAAGCATAGCGATCAGCCGTTAACTCAGTCTTTATATAAGGCACCAGATCAGGGTTAAAAACATTAATAAACCGACCTTCTGAAGAAAGCACTGACTGATAAGGGGTTGTCTTTGAAACATATGCCTGAACCCTTCGGTAGTTCTCCTCAAGTGGATTCTGTCCTGATTTGCTATAACAGAGTGCTGTGAAACCAATAAAGAATAATGCAGTAAATACATGGGAAAACCTTCTCATTACAATACCTCAACGATGGAGAAGCTATACAGACTCCATCTGCTAACCAAACCTTCAAAACAGTTGGCATTAAAATAAAACCAAGCCATCCCTATGAGGTGTTGACAATGAGATATGTGACCAATGAACTATTACAGCAGGTACTAAAAAGACACAACTTATGTGAAGCAATGTATTGCACATGAAGGCAAGTAACTTGTCATATACAAAGATTTAGTACCTTTCAAGTCCACACACAAAGAATTATTGGATGATTTGATCTCTACATGCTTACTTAAAGCTAAATGAATTTAATTCTCAGCAAATTAACGAATACAAATCAAACCTTACAGATCAACGTTGGATCTGAATTGTTAGACTAACAAGTTACAGCCAACAAGCGACACTCACTGAGGCGAAGAATCACAAACTCAAGGCTGATCAGAAAGACAGGTGAAAACCAGATACTCAAGAACTCAGATGGTATAAAAGGGCTATGTTCCCCTAAACGGTTGAAAGGAGTAAACTGAGGCTGTCTCTTTCCTGTGAGGAGGCCTCATAATGAAAAATAATCAATTCAGGCAGTTTCTCAACGACGTTGCATCACTCTCACCACAGCAACTCGGTATACTTCAACAGGCCCTTACTGCCGCACCGAATCAACCTAAATCTAACCTCAATCTTGAAAGTTTGATTGAACACAATTTTGCAAGCGATCCTTCCTGTCCTTACTGCGGCAACTCACATCTCCAGCGCTGGGGGATTAGGGTCGGAAGACAACGCTATCGCTGCAAACAGTGTGGCCGTACATTTAATGCCTTTACAGAAACACCATTGGCTCGACTACACCATGATCATAGTGGGCAGTGGTTGCAGTACCTTAGGGAAATGACTCACTCCCTGACACTTCGAGCAACAGCTAAAGTCTGCGGCATTACTCTGAAAACTTCATTTTCCTGGAGGCATCGTTTTTTACAGGTCATCGATAAAGACCAGGCAACTGGCTTGGAAGGTATTGTAGAGCTGGATGAAACCTTTTTTAGGGAGTCCTTCAAAGGCCAGCGACAAAGGCTGCCAAGGCCAGCCAGAAAACGTGGCTCAGACAAGGTAAAGGCTCGGAGGATACCCGTTATGGTAGCTCGCGACCGGGAAGATAATACCGTTGATGGTGTTCTTGAGAATGAAAGCGCCGATGCTTTGGTTCATTGCCTGAGAGGTCGCATATCAGTTGATGCTATTGTTTGTGCTGATGCCAGTTTGGCGCATGAATCACTGGCTCGTAAACTGGCTTTTCCTTTAAAGGAATTGAATACTTCAGCCGGAAAGCGTGTGCTGGAAGGTATATTCCATATTCAGCACGTCAATGCTTACCACAGTCATTTGAAACAGTGGATTAGAAATACTTTTCATGGTGTGGCTACAAAGTATCTCTCTCATTATCTCAGTTGGCGTCGTATATTATCTAGCCGAAATACACTAACGGTAGGTGGTTTTGTCACTGGACTCGCAGAGCATTGGGGTGTTCAACCGTTTAGGGGAACATAGCCGTATAAAAGCTTGATAATCAAGCCACCCTGGGTATCAATAAAATACCACAGTGATAATTATAGACTCTCACCTCGATAATGCAGGGTACTATCGTCAATCTATTAAACTGCGACGATAAATATAAGAAAGCACCTCATCTTTTTTGGGACCAGACACCGACCAGCTAATATCAAAACCATCGCTTTTTACAACAACTGTCGCCTTATAAACATCTTCTCCACAAATATGCGGATTGGAAATCATTTCCCACTCATAATCCAAACTTCGTTCCAGCACAAATAGCAAGACAGGGTTATCCCGGCCTCTTCGTACATGTGAAAGAGCTATGTTCTCTCCCTCCTTTTTCCACAACCATTCATTATGCATTTCCAGTCTTTTGCCGCCAGGCAAGAAAAAAAAACCCTCTTCTTTAATATAACAGGCATCAGCATCCAGCGGCTCATACAGAACCTGTCCTTTCCCCCTCCCTTGCCAACCAGTTTTTGAATGAACTCCCGGTGAGGATAAAAATCTAAAAAATTTAACTTTCTCTAGTTCTTGCCAAAATCTTTCCAGTACTTCCAAAATAGCGCCCTTTTATAAATCGTTTTGGCTGTCAGCTTCTGTACGTTCATACCAAGCTTATATGCCCGAAACCAAAAATCTAGCTGGTGAAACCTTTGATATACCTTGTCGGTGTAACCTTACTCTGGTCATTTTCCTTTAGCCTGATTGGTGTTTATTTATCAGGGCAGGTGGACCCCTATCTCTCTGTTCTTAGCAGAATTGCCTTAGCCTCTTTGGTATTTCTACCTTTTATTCGCCTAAAAGGCGTTTCCCCTAAATTAGCAATAAAATTAATGGCTATCGGTGCTACTCAACTTGGACTGATGTATTTATTCTATTACCAGTCATTTTTATTTTTGAGTGTTCCCGAAGTACTACTGTTCACTGTATTTACACCCATTTATATCACCCTGATATATGACCTCTTGAATCATCATTTTTCTCCCTGGTATTTATTGAGTGCAGCATTGGCGGTACTGGGGGCTATTGTTATCCAGTTTAGTGGTGTGAATGAAGGGTTCTTGAAAGGATTTTTGATTGTTCAGGGAGCAAATTTTTGTATGGCCCTTGGCCAGGTTGGTTATAAGGTACTCATGGAAAAGGAGCAACTCAAGCTACCTCAGCATCATATTTTTGGCTGGTTTTACCTGGGTGCACTAATCATTGCCACAATCGCTTGCCTGACAATGGCTGACTTTGACCGTTTTCCAACCACTCCGGTTCAGTGGGGAATTTTAATCTGGCTGGGTATGGTTGCCTCTGGATTAGGGTATTTTCTCTGGAACCTTGGCGCTTGCAAAGTCAATCCTGGTGTACTTGCCATTATGAATAATGCCCTGATTCCGGCTGGACTTCTTGTGAATATTTTGATTTGGAACCGTGATACAGACCTCCAACGGTTAACCCTTGGCGGAAGCATCATATTTCTATCATTACTGGTCAATGAATTTCTTGCTAAGAAATTGCCCAGCAAAATCAAATTAAAACGAGCATAAAAAAACCGGGCTAATAGCCCGGTTTTTTTAAGAAGAGACAGCTTATGCAGTCTCTTCAGCCTCTGTAGCTTCTACAGCACGGTCAACCAGCTCCACATAAGCCATTGGAGCGTTGTCGCCGTGACGATAGCCGCACTTCATGATGCGGATATAGCCACCAGGACGGTCTTTGAAACGCGGTCCCAGCTCGGAGAACAGCTTACCTACAGTAGCGTCGTTACGGAGACGATCGAACGCCAGTCTACGGTTGGCAACGCTATCTTCCTTAGCCAGGGTGATCAGCGGTTCAGCAACACGACGAAGCTCTTTTGCTTTCGGCAGTGTTGTTTTGATCAGTTCATGCTCAACCAGGGAAGCAGTCATGTTCTTGAACATCGCCTTGCGATGGGAACTGTTCCGGTTGAGCTTGCGGCCACTCTTACGATGACGCATGGCACAAACTTCCTATATTCGACCAGAACCCCCGTTCAGAATCGAACAGGGATTCGAGCAATTTAAGCAGAAACCTTGTCGTCGCTTTTCAAACTGGCAGGAGGCCAATTATCCAAACGCATACCCAGACTCAATCCTCGGGATGCCAGAACGTCCTTGATTTCAGTCAGGGACTTCTTACCCAGATTTGGAGTCTTCAGCAGTTCAACCTCTGTCCGCTGGATCAGGTCGCCGATATAGTAGATATTCTCTGCCTTCAGGCAGTTAGCACTACGCACAGTCAGCTCGAGGTCATCAACCGGACGGAGCAGGATAGGATCGACTTCGTCTTCTTCCTTAACCGGCTCAGGTTCAACCTCACCCTCCAGGTCAACAAATACCGCCAGCTGTTGCTGCAGAATAGTTGCAGCACGACGGATTGCCTCGTCAGGATCCAGAGTACCATTGGTTTCCAGATCAATAACCAGCTTATCGAGGTCAGTGCGCTGTTCTACACGAGCACTTTCTACGACATAGGAGACACGGTACACAGGGCTATAGGTGGCATCCAGCTGAAGACGGCCAATAGCACGGGTCTCTTCTTCATCCTGACGACGGCTGTCGGCAGATTCGTAACCGCGGCCACGAGCAACCTTCAGCTTCATGTTCAACTCACCCTTATCATTCAGGTGAGCAATCACGTGGTCAGGATTAACGATTTCGACATCATGATCCAGCTGAATATCAGCAGCTGTAACAACACCTGGCCCTTTCTTGGTCAGGGTTAGAGTCGCCTGGTCACGGCTAGCCATTTGGATTGCCAGACCCTTCAGGTTCAGAAGAATATCAATGACATCTTCCTGAACACCTTCAATGGCACTGTATTCATGCTGCACACCGTCGATCTCTGCCTCAACCACAGCACAACCAGCCATGGAGGACAGCAAGATACGACGCAGGGCGTTACCCAAGGTGTGCCCGAAGCCACGCTCCAGAGGCTCCAGGGTTACCTTCGCTCGTGTCAGGCTGATTTCCTCGACATCGATATGTCTAGGAGTTAAAAATTCAGTTACCGAATTCTGCATGGATGTTACACCCCACCTAACTGTTTCCCTTACTTGGAGTACAGCTCGACAATCAAGTTCTCGTTGATGTCTGCTGCCAGGTCACTCCGCTCGGGCAGCGCCTTGAAGACACCTTCCTTTTTGGTGGCGTCCACTTCAACCCAAGTGGAAAAACCACGCTGAGCTGCAATTTCAAGGGCTGCATTGATACGCAGCTGAGTTTTTGCCTTCTCACGAATGGCAACTACGTCACCGGGGACAACCTGATAAGACGGGATGTTTACGGTTTTACCATTCACCAGGACAGCTTTGTGGCTGACCAGCTGACGTGCTTCAGCACGGGTGGAACCGAACCCCATGCGATAAATCACATTATCAAGGCGGGACTCAAGAAGTTGCAACAGGTTTGCACCGGTAGCACCTTTCTTACGGTCAGCTGCCTTGTAATAGTTACGGAACTGCTTTTCCAGTACGCCGTAGATGCGACGAACCTTCTGCTTTTCACGAAGCTGTACACCATAGTCAGAAAGACGACCACGGCGCTGGCCATGCTGGCCAGGAGGAATTTCTGCCTTGCACTTAGACTCGAGTGGGCGAACACCGCTCTTCAGAAAGAGGTCAGTGCCTTCACGACGAGACAGTTTGCACTTAGGACCAATGTATCTAGCCATTTAATACCGTCTCCTGCTTATACACGACGCTTCTTGGGCGGACGACAACCGTTATGGGGGATCGGGGTAACATCATTGATGTTAGTGATCTTGTACCCACAGGCGTTCAGAGCGCGTACAGCGGATTCACGGCCTGGACCAGGTCCTTTAACACAGACGTCCAGATTCTTCAGACCGTATTCAGCAGCAGCACGGCCAGCACGCTCAGCTGCAACCTGGGCAGCAAACGGGGTGCTTTTACGAGAACCACGGAAACCGGAACCACCGGCTGTGGCCCAAGACAGTGCATTACCCTGGCGGTCGGTAATGGTCACGATAGTGTTGTTAAAAGAAGCGTGGATATGGGCTACGCCATCCACAACTGTCTTTTTCACCTTCTTACGTGAACGAGTACCTGGCTTTGCCATATCAGAACAAATCCTGTATCAAAAGAACAAAACTATCCATTGAGATGCCCGATGGGGAATCAACGGATTTGTTCATTCTTACTTACGAATCGGTTTGCGTGGACCCTTACGAGTACGCGCATTTGTTTTGGAGCGCTGTCCACGAACTGGCAGGCTGCGACGGTGGCGAATACCACGGTAGCATCCCAGGTCCATGAGGCGCTTAATATTCATGCTGATCTCACGACGCAGATCACCCTCGGTGTCAAGCTTTGCAACTTCACCACGCAGGGATTCCAACTGCTCTTCGGACAGATCAGATACTTTGGCAGCCGGATTCACACCGGTAGCAACACACAGCTGCTGAGCTGTAGTCTTGCCAATGCCAAAAATGTAGGTCAACGAGATAACGGCGTGTTTGTTATCTGGAATGTTGACGCCAGCAATACGGGCCATTCAATCGTCTCCGTTTTTACATTTACCGTGTCAATGCAGCTTTACCAGTTTCCGATAAAAAGAACTGATACACGGCACCATGATCAAGAGGGCATTATTCCAGCCCGAGTCTACTTCTCATGGCTGTTTTTTTTCGCCTGCGGCCTTTAAATTTAAAAAATCAAAAGCGCTCAACACATAAACAGGTCGAAAGGCGGAAATTTTAATCCCCTATTCGATAAAACACAACCGCTCATGATACTCATGAGCGGTTGTGTTTGCCCAACACCACACTGGACAGAGCGTATTCTTGTTGCGGAAACCCGAAGGCATTCCGTCAGAATCAACCCTGACGCTGCTTGTGGCGTGGTTCAACGCAAATCACACGAACAGTGCCCTTGCGCTTGATAATCTTGCAGTTACGGCAGATTTTCTTAACCGATGCACGTACTTTCATTACTCACTCCACAATCGTTGCAGAACCGGCTTAGCGGATCAGGCCGCCTGAGCCATAGCCCTTAAGATTGGATTTCTTCAGCAGCGACTCGTACTGATGAGACATCAGGTGCGACTGAACCTGGGCCATGGTATCCATCACCACAACCACTACGATCAGCAGGCTGGTACCTCCCAGATAGAACGGCACGTTAGCCGATACAACCAGGAACTGCGGTAACAAGCAGACTGCAGTCATATAAATTGCGCCGAACATGGTCAGTCGAGTCAGGACACCATCAATGTACCGGGCTGACTGTTCCCCAGGACGAATACCTGGAATGAAAGCACCGGATTTCTTCAAATTATCTGCAACGTCTTTCGGATTGAAAACCAGTGCAGTATAGAAGAAACAGAAAAAGATGATACCTGCTGAAAACAGAATGATATTCAATGGTTGACCGGGACCCATCGCCATAGCGATATCCTGCAACCATTCCAATCCTTCACCCTGACCGAACCACTGAGCAATAGATGCCGGAAACAGCAGAAGGCTGGAGGCAAATATAGCAGGAATTACGCCAGCCATATTAACCTTTAAAGGCAAGTGGCTGCTCTGCGCCGCAAATACCTTACGGCCTTGCTGACGCTTGGCGTAATTGACAGTGATACGGCGCTGACCCCGTTCGATAAAGACTACAAATGCGATAACTGAAACTGCCAGCAAAGCGACAGCAAGCAAAGCCAGAATATTAATATCACCCTGACGCGCAGACTCAAAAGACCGCGCTATCGCATTTGGAAGACCGGCGACAATACCTGCAAAGATCAGAATCGAAATTCCGTTACCAATGCCACGCTCAGTCACCTGTTCGCCCAGCCACATCATAAAGACTGCACCAGTGACGAACGTTACAACAGCAACTACATAGAAGCTGATGTCAGTAGTGAATGCTACGCCCTGGTTGGCAAGACCCACGGTCATACCAAGCCCCTGAACGAAAGCAAGAGCTACAGTCAGGTAACGGGTGTACTGGCTGATTTTACGGCGCCCGGATTCACCCTCTTTCTTGAGCTGCTCCAGCTGAGGGCTAACCACTGTCATCAATTGGATGATAATAGATGCCGAAATATAGGGCATGATCCCAAGGGCAAGTACCGACATGCGCTCCAGTGCTCCACCGGAAAACATGTTGAACAACCCTAGAATGGTCCCTTCATTTTGCTGAAACATCCGGGCCAAGGCATCTGGATTGATGCCAGGCACAGGTATATGTGCGCCGATCCTATATACAAGGATCGCCAGAAACACGAATCTGACGCGAGACCACAGCTCGCTCAGTCCGCCTTGATTCCCAACAGGTAGTGTCTTAGCCATTTAGTCCTCGATCTTACCACCGGCAGCTTCGATCGCAGCACGAGCGCCTTTGGTGACAGCCAGACCCTTAACGGTCACAGCTTTAGCCAGTTCGCCGGACAGTACCACTTTCGCACGCAGGATGCTACCGTTGATCAGGTCTGCACATTTCAGAGCTGCCAGATCAATTACATCTGCTTCAACCTTGGCCAGTTCGTGCAGACGAATTTCTGCAGTCTGGCTGGCTTTACGAGAACTGAAACCGTACTTAGGCAAACGGCGCTGCAGTGGCTGCTGGCCGCCTTCAAAACCTGGCTTCACGCCGCCGCCGGAACGGGATTTCTGACCTTTATGGCCACGACCACAGGTCTTACCCAGACCAGAGCCAATACCACGACCAACGCGCTTGCGCTCTTTACGGCTACCTTCAGCCGGACTCAGAGTATTCAGACGCATGTTATTCTCCTTCGACCCGCACCAGGTAAGATACCTTGTTGATCATACCACGCACTGAAGGAGTATCTTCCACTTCAACAGTGTGATTAATGCGGCGCAGACCCAGGCCTCGGACGCAAGCCTTGTGGCTTTCGAGGCGACCGTTGGTGCTCTTTACGAGCGTCACTTTGATCATCTTCTCAGCCATGACTTACCCCAGAATATCCTCAACGGACTTGCCACGCTTGGCAGCAATACCTTCAGGAGAACGCATATCGCGCAATCCCTTGAAAGTAGCCTGAACTACGTTCACAGGATTAGTGGAACCGTAGCACTTAGCCAGTACGTTGTGTACACCGGCAACTTCCAGAACAGCACGCATAGCACCACCGGCAATTACACCAGTACCTTCAGATGCAGGCTGCATGTAAACCTTGGAAGCACCGTGACGCGCTTTTACAGGGTACTGCAGAGTGTCGCCATTCAGGTCAACATTAATCATGTTGCGGCGAGCAGCTTCCATTGCTTTCTGGATAGCGATTGGTACTTCGCGTGCTTTACCACGACCAAAGCCAACCTTACCTTTGCCGTCGCCCACTACAGTCAGGGCTGTGAAGCCAAAAATCCGGCCACCCTTGACCACTTTGGCCACACGGTTAACCTGGACCAGCTTCTCAATCAAGCCTTCGTCGTTCTTACGCTCTTCTTTCGCCATGACGCCTACCCTCAGAATTCCAGACCGGCTTCACGGGCTGCGTCGGCGAGCGCCTTAACACGACCGTGATATTTGTAACCAGAGCGGTCAAATGCCACTTTGGCAACACCCGCAGCCTTGGCGCGCTCAGCAATCAGAGTACCGACTTTTACAGCAGCATCTACATTACCGGTAGCGTCACCACGCAGTTCTTTTTCAACAGTGGAGGCCGCAGCCAGCACTTTATCGCCCTCAGGGGCAATAACCTGCGCGTAGATGTGACGAGGCGTACGGTGGATGCTAAGACGAACAGCACCCAATTCACGCATCTTCATCCGTGCACGGCGGGCACGGCGCAGGCGAGCAGATTTCTTATCCATCATGATCTCACCCTACCTTACTTCTTCTTGGCTTCTTTGCGACGAACATGTTCGTCAGCATAGCGAACACCCTTACCCTTATAAGGCTCTGGGCGACGGAATTCGCGGATTTCCGCGGCAACCTGACCTACCAGCTGCTTATCAATCCCTTTGATCAGGATCTCAGTTTGGCTGGGAGTTTCCGCCGTCACACCTTCTGGCAACGCATAGTTAACCGGGTGAGAGAAACCAAGTGTCAGGTTCAGGGTTTTGCCCTTGGCCTGAGCACGATAACCAACACCAACCAGCTGCAGCTTCTTCTCGAAGCCTTTGCTTACGCCGAGGACCATGTTATTGATCAGGGCGCGAGTTGTACCAGCCAGGGCGCGGGAGTGCTTAGCTCCGTCACGGGGAGCAAAAGTCAGGATATTTTCTTCCTGGCTCACTTCAACGTTCTGATGAACGCTCAGCTCCAGCTGACCTTTGGCACCTTTAACAGCGATTTGCTGGCCGTTCAGCTTAACCTCTACACCGCCAGGGATGGCAACAGGGCTTTTGGCTACTCGAGACATGTTACCCCTCCCTTAGAATACGGTGCACAAAACTTCACCACCAACACCGGCCGCACGAGCAGCACGGTCAGTCATAACACCTCTGTTGGTGGATACGATAGCGATACCAAGACCGCCGTTTACCTTAGGCAGCGCTTCCTTGCCAGCGTAGTTACGCAGACCAGGACGACTTTCGCGCTTAAGGCTTTCAATTACAGGCTTACCTTCAAAGTATTTCAGGTCTACAACCAGGTCAACCCTGGCTTCGCCTTCGACACGGTAGTCGGTAATGAAACCTTCATCTTTCAAAACTTTGGCTACAGCAACCTTGATTTTGGATGAAGGCATGCTGACAGAAGCGTGCTCTGCCATTTGGGCATTACGGATACGAGTTAGCATATCTGCTAACGGGTCCTGCATACTCATTCTTTATATCTCCCGAAGATGTATCGCGCGCTTACCAGCTGGCCTTAACCAGACCTGGAATATCACCACGCATGGCTGCTTCACGCAGTTTGATCCGGCTCAGGCCGAACTTGCGGAAGTAACCGTGAGGACGACCAGTTACACGACAGCGGTTACGCTGACGGGCCTTACTGGCGTCACGGGGTTGCTTTTGCAGAGCAACCAGGGCATCCCAGCGCTCATCTTCAGTGCTGTTGGGATTATTAATGATAGCTTTCAGCTGTGCGCGCTTTTCAGCATATTTGGCAACGGTTTGCTGACGCTTCAACTCCCGCTGCTTCATGGATACTTTTGCCATAAGAGCTCGTACCTATCGTTCAGTTACGGAAAGGGAAGTTGAAGGCTTTCAGCAGAGCACGGCCTTCTTCATCACTCTTCGCAGTGGTAGTCAGGGTAATATCCAGACCACGCAGAGTGTCGATCTTGTCGTAATCGATTTCCGGGAAGATGATCTGCTCTTTAACACCCATGCTGTAGTTGCCACGGCCGTCGAAAGACTTAGGGCTCAGGCCACGGAAGTCACGGACACGAGGCAGAGCGATGTCAACCAGACGCTCCAGGAATTCGTACATGTGCTCTTTGCGCAGGGTCACCTTAACACCAATCGGCCAGCCTTCACGTACTTTGAAGCCTGCTACAGATTTGCGCGCCTTGGTAACAACCGCTTTCTGACCGGCAATTTTTTCCAGGTCAGCTACGGCGTTTTCGATAACTTTCTTGTCACCGATCGCCTCACCTACACCCATGTTCAGGGTGATCTTGGTGATACGAGGAACTTCGTGAACGTTGTTCAGACCCAGCTCTTCTTTCAGCTTGGGTACAATCTCTTCACGGTATGTCTTTTTCAGAGTTGCCATCGTTCCCCCCTTACGCATCAACCGGCTTGCCGGTGGATTTGAAGACACGCTGCTTCTTGCCTTCTTCAGAGAAAGCGAAGCCAACACGGTCAGCCTTGTTGGTTTCCGGGTTCAGAATCGCAACATTGGAAGCCTGGATAGGCGCTTCCTTCTCTACGATGCCACCAGGGGTGCCCAGCATAGGGTTAGGCTTCTGATGCTTCTTGATCATATTGATACCAGAAACAACCAGACGGCCATCGGCACGCACAGTAACAACCTTACCGCGCTTACCCTTGTCCTTGCCAGCAATTACGATGACTTCGTCATCACGACGGATTTTTTTCATTCCTGCGTCTCCGTTACAGCACTTCAGGCGCCAGTGAGATGATCTTCATAAACTGCTCACCGCGCAGCTCACGAGTCACAGGCCCAAAGATACGGGTACCGATGGGCTGATTGCTGGCGTTCAGCAGAACTGCAGCATTGCCATCGAAACGGATCAGGGAACCGTCGGGGCGACGAACACCCTTACGGGTACGCACAACAACTGCATTCATCACCTGGCCTTTCTTGACCTTACCGCGAGGAATCGCTTCCTTAACGGTTACTTTGATGATGTCGCCGATGCCGGCATAACGGCGATGGGACCCACCCAACACCTTAATACATTGAACTCGACGGGCGCCGCTGTTATCAGCGACTTCGAGTTGAGTTTCTGTCTGGATCATTGCTTATTCTCCAAGCCCAAACTGCAGACGGGTACTCGCTAGCCAAAATGTAGCGTAACCGGCCCGAAGGCCGGCTTTCTCAAACATTCCACCAGAGCGGGATGCGCCACTCAGGCCCTAAGCACCGTAGCCTTAGATTTGAGTAGCACGCTCGTCAATAGAAACAAGCTCAAACGTCTTGCTCTTTGACAGAGGACGAGTCTCTTTGATGGTTACAACGTCGCCCATACGGCAGTCGTTGTTCTCATCATGAGCGTGCAACTTGGTGGACCGCTTTACGATTTTGCCGTACAGCGGATGTGTTACCCGGCGTTCGATGAGGACAGTGATGGTCTTGTCCATCTTGTCGCTCACGACCTTGCCGGTCAGAGTACGGACCTTCTTGTCTTCAGCCATCTTACTTACCTGTCTTATCGTTCAGCACTGTTTTAATTCGTGCGATATCACGCTTGACCTGCTTCAGCAGATGGCTCTGACTCAGCTGGCCAGTAGCTTTCTGCATGCGGTAGTTAAACTGGTCCCGCAGCAGAGAGAGCAGCTCTTCGTTGAGCTCCTCTACAGTTTTTTCACGCAGTTGTGCAGCTTTCATCACATTACGCTCCGCTTAACGAAGGCAGTTTCCACAGGCAGCTTGGCTGCTGCCAGAGCGAAAGCTTCACGAGCCAGCTCTTCGGACACACCTTCCATCTCGTAGAGAACGCGACCAGGCTGAATCTGGCACACCCAGTACTCTACGTTACCTTTACCCTTACCCTGACGAACCTCAAGAGGCTTCTCAGTGATAGGCTTGTCGGGGAAGATGCGAATCCAGATCTTACCACCACGCTTGATGTGACGAGTCATGGCACGACGAGCTGCCTCAATCTGGCGAGCTGTTATACGTCCACGACCGGTTGCTTTCAATGCGTATTCACCGAAGCTAACCTTGGAGCCGCGGTGTGCCAGGCCACGGTTGCGGCCCTTTTGCTGCTTACGAAATTTCGTACGCTTGGGCTGTAACATTACCGCACTCCTTACTTTTTAGCTGGTCGCTTCTTGGCGCGCTTAGCAGGCTCTTTAGGCTGCTCAACCTGTCCGCCAATCACTTCACCCTTGAAGATCCAGACTTTAACACCCAGGATACCGTAGGTGGTCAGACCTTCGTAGGAAGCATAATCGATGTCCGCACGCAGGGTATGCAGAGGCACACGACCTTCACGGTACCATTCAGTACGGGCAATTTCTGCACCGCCCAGACGGCCGCTGATCTGAACCTTGATACCCTTGGCACCCAGACGCATTGCATTCTGTACCGCACGCTTCATAGCGCGACGGAACATTACACGACGCTCCAGCTGACCAGCAATGCTCTGAGCTACCAGCATAGCATCCAGCTCAGGCTTGCGAACTTCTTCGATATTGATGTGCACAGGAACACCCACCATCTTGGTGATTTCCTTGCGCAGCTTTTCAACGTCCTCACCCTTCTTACCAATCACGATGCCTGGACGAGCGGTGTGAATAGTAATGCGAGCGCTTTGTGCTGGACGCTGAATATCAATGCGGCTTACAGACGCATTTTTCAGCTTCTTTTCAATGAAGCTACGAACCGCCATGTCGGCATTGAGCTTGTCAGCGTAGTCACGGCCATCTGCATACCAGACAGACCTGTGCGGCTTAACAATGCCCAGACGGATTCCATTAGGATGTACTTTCTGACCCATCTGATCGCTCCTTAGACCTCTGCAACCTTAACCGTGATATGGCAAGACCGCTTGAGAATGCGATCAGCTCGGCCCTTGGCACGGGGACGAATGCGCTTCATGGTCATGCCTTCATCTACAAAGATAGAAGACACCTTCAGCTCATCAATATCCATACCTTCGTTGTGCTCAGCGTTTGCAACAGCAGACTCCAGCACTTTCTTGACCAGGACAGCAGCCTTTTTGGGGCTGAAGGCCAGCAGCTCGATAGCCTGAGCTACCGGCTTGCCGCGAACCTGATCAGCAACCAAACGCGCCTTCTGGGCAGAAATACTAGCGCCTTTATGAACAGCAGCTACTTCTTTCATCTCTTACCCCTTAGCGCTTCTTGGCTTTCTTGTCTGCCGCATGCCCACGATAGGTGCGGGTAGCAGCAAACTCACCCAGCTTGTGGCCAACCATGTCTTCAGTTACGAAAACAGGCACGTGCTGACGACCATTGTGTACAGCAATCGTCAGGCCCACCATTGTGGGGATAATCATGGAGCGGCGGGACCAGGTCTTGATCGGACGCTTGTTGCCGCTATCAGCCGCATCTTCGACTTTCTTCAACAAGTGAAGATCGATAAAAGGGCCTTTTTTCAAAGAACGTGGCACTATCGTATCCTCTCTCTAGGCTTACTTCGCGCTGCGACGACGTACGATCATTTTGTCCGTACGCTTGTTGGAGCGAGTCTTGCGCCCCTTGGTCGGAACACCCCATGGAGTCACCGGATGGCGACCACCAGAAGTACGACCTTCACCACCACCGTGTGGGTGATCTACCGGGTTCATGGCAACACCACGAACGGTCGGACGAACACCACGCCAGCGCTTGGCACCAGCCTTACCCAGAGAGCGCAGGCTGTGCTCGCTGTTGGAGGCTTCACCCAGAGTGGCACGACAGTCAGCCAGAACTTTACGCATTTCACCGGAACGCAGACGCAGAGTTGCGTATGCACCTTCGCGGGCTACCAGCTGAGCAGAAGAACCGGCACTACGCATCATCTGCGCACCCTTGCCAGGCTTCAGTTCTACACAGTGAATAACGGAACCCACTGGAATGTTGCGCAGAGGCAGTGTATTACCCGCCTTGATTGGCGCGTCAACACCGGAAGCCAGCTCATCACCAGCTTTCACACCTTTTGGTGCAATAATGTAGCGACGCTCACCGTCCATGTACTTCAGCAGGGCGATGTGCGCAGTACGGTTTGGATCGTACTCCAGACGCTCAACAACTGCTGGAATGCCATCCTTGTTGCGACGGAAGTCTACGATACGGTAATGCTGCTTGTGACCACCACCACGATGACGAGTAGTGATACGACCAGCGTTGTTACGTCCGCCAGACTTGCTCTTCTTCTCCAGCAGAGGTGCGTGAGGACGCCCCTTGTGCAGATCAGAATTTACAACCTTGACAACGAAGCGGCGACCCGGAGAAGTCGGCTTACATTTTACTACGGCCATACTTAAACCCCTTATTCCGCATCGGCAAAGTCAATTTCCTGACCTTGCTCCAGGCTGACGTACGCCTTCTTCCAGTCTGAGCGCTTGCCCATACCGTGACGAGTACGCTTGGTCTTACCCTTCACCACAACAGTGCGAACAGACTTAACGCCTACTTCAAACAACTGCTCTACAGCTTTTTTGATTTCAAGCTTGGTAGCGGTTGTGGCTACTTTGAAGACGTACTGGCCGTGTTCATCAGCTACAACAGTGGCTTTCTCAGAAATGTGCGGACCAAGCAGAACCTGATAGATACGCTCCTGGTTCATCCCAGCATCTCCTCGAATTTCTTGACAGCAGCTGTTGTCATGACAACTTTTTCATGAGCAATCAGGCTGACCGGATCAACGCCCTGCACATCACGAACATCTACGTGCGGGATGTTGCGAGCGGCCAGATACAGATTCTGCTCAACTTCGTCGGCAACAACCAAAGCATTGGCAACACTCAGCTCTTTCAGCTTAGCTACCATTTCCTTGGTTTTTGGCGCTTCTACCGCAAACTGGTCAACGATAACCAGACGCTCCTGACGAACCAGCTCAGACAGGATAGAACGCAGAGCACCGCGGTACATCTTTTTGTTCAGCTTCTGTGCATGATCCTGAGGTTTAGCAGCAAAAGTTTTGCCGCCCCCGCGCCACAGAGGGCTACGGATAGTACCGGCACGCGCACGACCAGTACCCTTCTGGCGCCATGGCTTACGGCCACCACCACTGACATCGCTACGGTTCTTCTGGCCACGAGTGCCCTGACGGCCACCCGCCATGAAAGCAACAACCGCCTGATGAACCAGGGATTCGTTAAATTCAGCACCGAAAGTCAGATCTGAGACCTGAACAGCGCCTGCACCTGTTACATTCAGTTCCATCGTCTATCCCCTCAGGCGCTAACTTTTACTGCAGGTTTAACGATCACGTCAGCACCGGTAGCACCAGGTACTGCACCTTTGATCAACAGCAGGTTACGCTCAGCGTCAACGCGAACGATTTCCAGGGACTGAACAGTGGTCTTCACGTCGCCCATGTGTCCAGCCATTTTTTTGCCTTTGAAGACACGACCGGGGGTTTGACACTGACCGATGGAGCCAGGTGCACGGTGAGACAGAGAGTTACCGTGAGTTGCGTCCTGAGTACGGAAGTTCCAGCGCTTTACAGCACCCTGGAAACCCTTACCCTTGGAACGTCCAGTAACGTCTACTTTCTGACCCTGTTCAAACAGATCAACTCCGATTACGTCGCCCTGCTTGTATTCAGCATCAGCGTCGGTACGGAATTCCCAAAGACCGCGACCAGCTTCAACGCTAGCCTTGGCAAAATGGCCCGCTTCGGGCTTGTTTACACGGCTGCCCTTCTTGGCTCCGGTAGTCACCTGAATTGCGCTGTATCCATCAACGTCCAGGGTTTTAACCTGGGCGATACGGTTAGGATCAACTTCAATAACAGTGACCGGCACAGAAGCGCCGTCTTCGGTAAAAATGCGGGTCATACCGCACTTCTTGCCGACTAATCCAATAGTCATTTCAACCTCTCTCGTGTACGGGGCTATTACCCACTATGGCCGCTCATTTCAGAGCGTTACACAAACAGCCACAATACTTTCAAGGCTTTCGCCAAAACAGAATTCTGACTGGATATCACTCGCTCAAAACGGTGTTTTTTACGAATGATCTGCGCACACTGAATAGCGCCCGCGACCGTAATTAACCGAGACTGATCTGCACTTCAACGCCAGCTGCCAGATCCAGCTTCATCAGTGCATCTACGGTTTTTTCGGTGGGCTCGATAATATCGAGAAGACGCTTGTGAGTTCTGATTTCGTACTGATCCCGAGCGTCTTTGTTGACGTGCGGAGAAATCAGAACAGTAAAGCGTTCTTTTCGCGTTGGCAGTGGGATAGGACCACGCACCTGAGCACCAGTACGCTTCGCAGTATCAACGATTTCCTGCGTAGACTGATCGATCAGGCGATGGTCAAATGCCTTCAGGCGAATACGAATTTGCTGAGCTTGACTCATCTTGTTCTAACCATGGTAATAAAGAACTTGGTCCGGTGATCCATGTCACCTAGACAAAAGGACGCGACATTCTACAAAGCACAAAATGGCCTGTCAACACAAGCCCTCTCTAAGCTCGGCGATACTTAAAACCAAAGTACTGCCTTGCCACAGCCCCGCAAAAGCCCCCTCTTGATCCAGCGATCTATGATAGCTGGCATTCCCAAACAAACCGATAAGGAATAAGAGTAATTTTCCTGCGGGTTAGCACAAACAGCCGCAATACAATTCTATATGGACATCCCACCAACCTTTAAAGGCCAATACTTTAAGGCAATATCACTCTCACTAAAAGCCCCTTTTGATTATTAATCAGCTGAATATCTCCACCATGATTTCGAACAATATTTCTGGCAATCGAAAGCCCCAGACCAATGCCACCAGTATCGCGATTCCTGGAGCCCTCAAGCCGGAAGAAAGGTTGAAAAACTTTCTCTACCCTATCTTCAGGAATACCAGGCCCGGTATCCTGTATGTTGACAATAACACGCTGTTCCGGGCCCTCACCCAGACAAAAGCTTACTTCAGCTTTTTCCCCGTATTTAACTGCATTTTCAATCAGGTTTCGAAAGGCACGCTTTAAGCTGACAGGACGACAACTGATAATTGTTTCTGCCCCCTCAGAAAAAGAAACATCCTGCCCCAGCTCAACCAGGTCATCACACAGGCTTCCCAGCATTGCCCCCAGTTCAACCTGCCGGGTCTCCTCGTTATCCGATGCCTGTCGCATAAAGGCCAAAGCAGCTTCTGACATCTGCTGCATTTCCTCCAAAGCAACAAGCAGCTGATCACGGTCCTTACTATCCGGCATCAACTCCACCCTTAACCGCATGGTTGTTAGGGGAGTCCGTAAATCATGGGATAAAGCAGCTAGCATTTGGGTTCGATCAGAAACAAACCGTTGCAGACGGCTGTTCATTTGATTAAATGCCCGGATAGTCTCCCGTAAATCCTCCGGGCCTTTTTCTGGCAAGCTCCCTACCTGCTGACCAAGCCCGAGACAATTGGACGCTTTTGACAACATTCGCAACGGCCGTGTAATCCGCCGTATCATAAAGGTCAGTGCCAGCAAGACAAAAACAACAGATAAGGCCAAAAAAACCAGCGTTTGCCTTGCCGCCAGAGGAGGTGCTTCCGGAGCAGAAGCCCGGAGGTTTAACCAGAGACCATTATGCATTTGTACTGACACTTTAAGCGTTGTTAGCTTAACTTGCCCATCCGGCCCTTCCCGAAAGGAGCGATTGTGCATACCCCGCTTCATCATTCGCCGATGATGATGGTGCCAGCTTTTATTACAATTATCTGGATTCTCGCAATCATCTTCATCAGCATTACGATCACCCTGCTGCCAGCCATTAGCATCTTTTCGTCCTTGGCGAGAATCTTTCCGCACATTGATATTGACTAAAATACGCTCTCTATAGCTATCACCGATCTGGTCCAGCAGCCGGCTCATGACCCGTCGCTCCCGCGAAGTCATCTCTGCTGAATGGATAGCACTGCGTTTATTAACAGTAAACCAGGCATTTCTTGATCGTGAAGCAGCCAATATTGTGGAATATGTCTCATAGGGGCTCTCTTCCAGCAACAAAACAAGCGACTCCATCTGCTGCAACCGTGACTTTTGGTTAATATCGGATAACAGTGTTCTGTAGGCGCTACCAAGAATAATTAAACTGGTTGCCTGTGCCAGCAATAATGCCAGTAGAACAACCAGAATCATCTGGGCCGCCATACTGGAAGGCAGTATTTTTTTGACTAACTTCATGCCGGCCGCGCTTCTTCGGTAAACATATACCCTCCCCCCCAAACCGTTTTTATTAGCGCTGGGTGACGAGGGTCTTTCTCTATTTTCTTTCGGAGGCGGCTGATCTGGTTATCGATACTGCGATCAAACGGTAAAGCTTCACGCCCTTTGGTTAAGTCCATAAGCTGATCACGGCTCAATACCTGATGAGCATTTGCCAGGAAAGCTTTCAGTAATCGGTACTCTGCTGAACTTAGCGGCACCAGCAAGCCATCATTCCTAACCAGCTGCCTCTGATTAAGATCAAAACACCAGCCTTTAAACGTCAGCTCATGACTATCCTCTTTTTCTTGCTGGTGACCCGGCACATGTTGCAGGCGCCTTAGCACCGCCTTTATCCGGGCAAGCAACTCTCTGGGGCTGAAAGGCTTGGTAACATAGTCGTCAGCCCCCATCTCCAAACCAACAATCGTGTCTGCCTCCTCGCTCATTGCTGTTAGCATAATCACTGGCGGGCCATTGTTATCCTGAAGATAGCGACAAAGGGATAAACCATCCTCTTCAGGCATCATAATATCCAGCACTATCAGGTCGACCTTTTCCCTCTTGAGCACCTCACGCATGGTTCTACCACCATCAGCCAGACTGACATTAAAGCCATGCTGCTCAAGATAACGCCCCAATAAATCCCGAATTTCGCTATGGTCATCTACTACCAGAATGTGTTTATCCATTTGTCATCACCACTGCTTATTCTTTCTGTTAATGATTATAAAACCGGGTGGATAGACCTTTGGATAGTGAAATGTTTAATTGATACAAATTGCGACAATTTCAGCTATAGCCGGGATATTTCTGCGACATCTATAAGCTGTAATAACTTCCATCGAGGTAGGGCTCACACATCAGCAAAACGACGTTGAGTCAATACCAAACCACTGATGGAGAAAAAATCATGAATAAAACAGCACTGATTGCCGCATCACTGGCCGCAGCTCTTTCCACATCTTCCGCATTTGCATGGTGGGGTGATGATGACAGCAAAACCAGTAGTCATCATTCTGGCTGTTCTGGCGAATTCCGTATGGGGCATGGCCAAGGTGGGCACCACGGTCGACATGGCATGAAAGGCCCCAAAATGATTGAGCGCATGAATCGAAGCTATACCGCACAGGAAATCAGAACCCTGAGCGAAGCTCGCCTGATCCAAAGAGGTAACCCCAATATCAAAGTCGGTGAGGTCATCCCCACAAGTAACGGCTACAAAGTTACCATTGTCACTAAAGACAATTCATTAGTTGAAGAACGGGAACTCGCCAAGAATGGCATGCCTTTAGATCGTTACAATATGATGAAAAAGAAAATCGATAACTGGGAAAAAAGGCAGAACGGTTAGAGGCTGTTGAAGATAATACTCTGGGGCTCTCAAAATAAGATGAGACGCCCCAACATGCAAAGTTAAATGCTATCCCTTATATCAACAGAACCTAGTGGCTGTGTATAACTCGCCCTTCACTTTTTGCCTGTTTTGCCTCATCAGCCATGCAAGCCGCTGCGGTGAAGAGTGCATCGGTAGAGCTATTCAGGCCTGTTTCACAAGAATCCTGTAACACACCGATGATAAAGCCAACAGCAACCACCTGCATTGCGATATTACTATCAATACCAAACAGGCTGCAGGCCAACGGAATCAGCAGCAGTGAACCACCAGCTACACCTGAGGCACCACAGGCGGAAATAGCAGCTATCAGGCTTAACAACAATGCCGTTGCTATATCTACCTGAATTCCCAATGTATGAACAGCTGCCAGTGTCAGTACAGTGATTGTAATAGCTGCACCGCCCATATTGATGGTTGCACCCAGGGGAATAGATACTGAGTAGGTATCCTCATGCAGATTCAGGTTCTTGCACAACTGCATATTCACTGGAATATTGGCCGCTGAACTGCGGGTAAAGAAAGCCGTCACACCACTTTCACGCAGGCAGCGGAATACCAGCGGGTATGGATTTTTTCTGATCTTCAGATAAACAATCAGCGGATTGATGATCAACGCTACAATCAGCATTGTACTAATCAGCACCACTAATAGCTGGGTATAGCCAATTAACGCTCCAAACCCCGTTTTGGCAATGGTGCTGGATACCAGACCAAAAATACCAAAAGGTGCCAGCTGTATCACAAAGCGAACAATGGATGAAATGCCATGGGCAAGATCAGACAACATATTTTTGGTACTTTCTGATGCATGGCGTAAAAAGAAACCCAAAGCCACACCCCACACCAAAATACCAATAAAATTAGCATTCATCAGCGCACTGACCGGATTGTCCACCATCTTTAACAGCAAGACATTAAAGACTTCAACAATACCAGAAGGAGGTACTGTACTGTGATCAGCAGTCATTAAGGTCAGAGTGGTAGGAAAAAGGAAACTCATAATGACAGCGATCAACGCTGCCAGAAAAGTACCCACCAAATACAAACCAACAATGGGTTTCATACTGGTTTGAGAGTTGCTTTTCTGATTTGCGATAGATGATGCTACCAGAACCAGCACCAGAACAGGTGCTACGGCCTTCAGTGCATTGACAAATAACATGCCGAGAAAACCGGCAGGAATGGCCGCCGATGGCATCAAGCCAGCCAGCAGAATACCAGCAATGATGGCTATCAGTATTCTCATTACAAGACTACCCCCTGATAACCACTCCCCCATACGCGATAACATTCGTCCCATTACTTCCTCCCGCCCCTTTCTTATTTTCAAAAAGAGAACCGGGGCCAGTTTTTATAATTGCCATTGAATGAATGCTGTTAAGCGATTGGTCTCATTCCCTCCTGTTAAAGACTGTCAGTCTGACAAGCCTCCAATCTATTAAACAAACAACAATTTACCTTATAATTTTTGCTCGGCAATTTTATCATCTGAGACGTTATGATTTATTGATACAGGGCAGTCAGGGTTCAGCATGATGCTCATTGATGCATCCTAGTGCTCCATTTCAATGGATTTGATAGGTTCAGCTCCTTCCCTCGTTTCCAGGCTCCTGCCTGGAAACGAGGGAAGGCTCTAGCTAACATAAGCTAGTAGCAAAAAACTAATCCCACACATTCCAACTCAGTCGTGCATAAATAGCAGATGAGTCCTGATCAGGAACAATATTTCTTAATGTTTTTGCTACCATCAAGTCCAGTGATAAACCAATACTATTAGAGATGTTAACACCGACACCGGTGGACGAAGGTGATAACCAGCTTCCTGCAGATTGAACCTGACCGTAATCATAAAAAGCAAACATATCGAAAAAAGTATTTTTGTATGAAAAGCCGTTGTAGTGAAGTTCAGCTACCTGATACCAGCCTTTATCTCCACTCACAGCACCCGGTTTATAGCCTCTGAGAGCAGCTGGCCCGCCCAGAGAGTAAGCAACGGCACCTGGAAGCGCTTCTTCTGATGTAAGCTGTGTTTCGAATGCGGTTAAAGCATAGAATGGCGAATCAAAATTATAAATGTACGTTAGCTGAATTTTATCGAGATCAATATTGCGTTTTTGGTCCGATAACTTCTCACGACTGGAAACCCAATAATGCTCATATTGGCCAGTCAACTGCCACTGAGTCCCCTGCCAATCGAACTGAAAACCACCATGATAACGGTCAGTGCGGTAATCAGATAAATCCTGGCTGGCAATTTTATTTTCTGAATCCGTCCGGCTAAAGCCTCCTAATAAATTCACCCAGATATCCACATCCGAATAAACGAGATAATTAACAGCCGTCGCCAGCTGAAATGAATGACCAGCAACATCCAGCTCACTGAAATCACCTTTGCTCAAATCACTGTCGGTATACTGCATCCTGTTAATCCAGCGCAAACCATCCGTGCCCAGAGGCAGGCCGTACTGCAAGGTCATTGAGCGAATACCTGCCGAGCCCAGGGCATAGGCTTTGAATTTATCTCCGGAGCTTAACAATTGATGGCGCTGGTAAAGCAAACTAACCTGCTCCCTGCCAGTACTTTCATAACCATAGTTATCCACATAAAGATTAACGGCATCACGGCTGGCTTCTGGAACGTTGATGATAACATCAGTTAGTCCAAAGGCTTTTCCTGCTCTCAACTCAGCCTGTAATCGCTGCTCATGAATACGGTTATAAAACAGGATATCCTGCTCAAGAGCTTCTACATCAATGTTTTCAACTTGCTGATCATAATTGATCCAGTTTCGGATATAGTCATCAGCTGTATATTCATTACCCTCAAGAACAATCTCGCCAATACTTCCCTCTATCAGCCGGATAGCAATAACACCATTTTGCACCTGCTGCTCAGGAAAAACTGCAACAGCCGTGTAAATATTCTTGCTGCGGTATAAATGGTTAATGCTAATCAGGATTCGTTGAAGGTCTGCATAACTGACATCCCTGCCAAGCCAGGGATTGACCAATGATTGAAGCTCTTCTTTGGATAACAGGCTGGATTGGGAAAAACGAATGCCGGTAAGCGTAAAGGCGGGCGAATCATCAGCCTCAGAGACTTCCTCTTCTTTCTCTTTAGTGAGAGTCGGCTGTTTCTCTTTTTTTTGTTTTTCCTTCAGTCGCTGCTCCCGTTGTTGCAGGTCATTACCTATAGCACCTGCCGGGTCTGTGCGGATATTTGCTTGAAGATTGAGGCTGATTAGCGGCAAAGCTATCAAACCTGCACTGATTGCCCTAGCTTTTTTGAGGTGAAATGAAAGCGTATTATTCTTATAGTTCTTCAAAAGCCACTCCTACAGCCGAGCGTCTCTGCTACATTGTTTTATTTATTTTTATCTATACCTACTCCATCTCGCTCCCAGCGCCGAAGACCATAGACGATCTCAATGCAGAAAATGCTGAAGCATTTTTCCGCCCCCTGGGAACGAGGGCTCCAGCGGAGCCTCAGTCACAATTCATTTATACAGAGTTTTCAGTAATAAGTCATACCCTCATCAATACCAGCGATTAGACCGCCTACTCCACTGGCTCCAGCTGTTTGAAGATGATGAAGACCAACTATTTTCGGTTGAAGTTGAGTCATCGTTCTGCACAGCATCACTATCAGCAAACACGGTATTATTCTCAATAACCACAGGGGTATTGGTAATCGTATTCAGGTCAACGGTTTCCAGGGTTGAGATATACACTGTGCCACTGATGGCTTTGAGTAACTGTCGTTCCAGTTCAGGGTTAGCAATCAGGTTAATATCACCGCTATCCGTTACAGCTGATAACCAGGGCAGGTCAACTACCAATGGGTCACCGATACCTGTAGCCGCCTGAATATAGCTTTTAGCCCCTGAACACTGGGCGCCATCATCGTCACAACCTAGACGTTGTTTAGCGTATAGATGTTTTTCACCGCCATCAGTATCCAGATCGTCACGTCCGTTAATCGCACCACTATCACTGGTCAACATAAACGCGATATCGGAAGCATTAGATGTCAATTTACTCAGCAGTTGATCCCTACTGGTATGAATCAATATCGTACCCTCAGTTCGAACTTCAGAACCCCTGTTCATAGTAAAGCTGTAGGCACCGGCTTTTGCTTCAGAACCTATGGATAACGAACCTGCTGCAATAGCTTCCTCTGAAGCCAGGGTTATGCGCCTGGGCGTGGTAAAAGAAGCCGCCTCAGATACTGTTATCGAGCCGTTTATAGCCAGATCAGACTTGCCAGTATAACTAAAGCCCCCCTGAGTAGATGTTATATCGCCATCAAAACGGGTACGGCTGCCACTAACAATATCAATATCCCCCATGGCATTCAGAGAGGACCTGATTGTCATAGTACTACCGGACTTTATAGCCAGATCAGCTCCGGCATCCACAGAGCTGCTAATAGTCAGTAAGCCTCCCGAATTTATATTCACCGAACCTGCACTATCAATCTGATTCAAAAGTGCCACATTAGCAGCAGTAATAGCCATATCTCCAACCGAAGCCAGCCTGGAACCAAGCGTCATTGACACGCTTCTGCCTGTCAACGAAAGCTCTTCACCCGCATCCATCACACTTCCTGAGGACATTCTGATGCTATCCGAATCAATAGTGATTGAACCGTTGGAGGAGAGTGTCTTGCCACTTGAAATACTGCTTGACCAGCGGGTTCTTACATCAATATTCCCAGCACTATTGGCATCATTACTAAACAGTACCGAGCCTCGCTCGCTTTGAATGGTCAGATCTCCACCAACATCCACTTGTGCCAATGTCTGACTGCCGGAAGTAGATAAGACGGCATTTGAGCCAACATCAAGAACCGCATCCTTTACCATATAAAGATTGGCTGCTTTTATAGCGGCGGAACCTCCAGCTTTTATATGCTCACCACTGTAAAGACTGAATTTCTCGCCAAGCTCAAGATCAATATCCCTGTCTGCTTGTATACGACGGTTCACAAACAGAGACTTCTGCCCTTTAAGGATAATGGACCCCTGCTCACTGGTAACATCACCATTGAAAACAAAGTCACCCACTGCACTCAGATTAATATCACCACCCGCTGTCAGAGGATTTTCAATCCGGGCATCACCGGTACTCGACAGTGTTATTGAAGTACCCGCATCAATAGTGCCATTAGTTGCCAGCTGACCACCAACATTCAGCTTGATGGCCTGCCCTCCAATGACGTTTTCAAGAACAGCATCTCCAGAAGTTTGAGCCGTAAAATCACCAGCAGCTCTAATGGTAGAACCAGTATGCATGTTGACACTACCACTGCGAATACTGAATGCTGAAGCGACATCCACAAGCTGATTATCAGCAAGACTTACTTCACCGTTTACAGCTGAAATGGAGAGCTCACCACCAAACAGTGCTTTTTCAGTAAAGGCTATATGGCCGTTTTCACTCACCAGTGATGTATCACCTTTCACACTGAGCAAAGCGTGTCGCTGATTTTCAATAGTATGCACACTCAAGTCATTTCCAGCGTTGAGAGTACTCCCAGCCCCCATAATAAAACTGCTTGCCGACAGCGACATATCACCAGCTGATTCCAGTAACTGTCCTGCAGCTTGATTAACTGCACCAGAGGCATTTATGGCTGTAATGCCTCCAGAAATGAGCGACTGATTTAAATTAATATCTCCGACACTGTAGAGCGATACATTGCTGCCATTGACATCAGCAAGATCCATATTGCCAATATCAGTAACTAGCGTTATACCCTGGCCTGATAACAGTTGACTACCAGAACCCATTGCCAAAGCACCTGCCTCAATTGCAAGATCACCTTGAGCAAGAAGCTTCTGGCCTGCTAACACCTTCATCAAATCAGACACATCAACAGTAATAGTACCGCCACTATTTATTGCATTTTTTGCGGTGATGTTTTTACCAGTAAGCTGGAGATTGCCACCTGTGGATAACGTTTCCAGAATCATATTTCCTGTAGTAGACAAATTAGCTGAGCTATTGGCCTGAATAACAGAACCAGAATGCACTGTCAGATTACGAGCATTTGCCTGCAAGGCACCTTTCGCCACAACGGAGTCATACAGATTCATATCATCGGTTGATGCAAGAGACATTGAGCTATTGGATGTAATGACCTGATTTGCTGTAATCTCCCCTGCACTGTTGACAGCAATACTTCCGCCATCCAGCTGCTCCAACACCATGCTGCCAGTATGGGTATCCAGGTTCATTGCTGAAGTGGTTAGCAACCTTGACCCAGTTCCCATATTGATAGCACCTGCATCAATATCCATTGCGCCATTTGAGCTAATAACCTGATTGGCTGAAACAGTCAGCAGTCCATTAGCATCAATATCAAACGCTGACAAACCTGTACCATTTACACGACCATTAAAGGTTATATTATTTCCAGCCAGTCGCAGATTACCCTTACTGGTAATGGCTTCCAGTGCCATATCACCTACAGTGGTCATCGTCGTGGTATCGTCAGCCGTTATGGATGAACCATCCTGCATAGCCAAGCTTTGAGCATTCACGACCAGTGCCTGTTTTGCCCGTACCGGACCATAGAGATTCATATCCCCAGTCGCCAGTAATGACAAAGGACCAGTTGAACTTGTGACTGAGCTTAATGATGCAACACCACTGTCAGCTTCAAAATAAACAGCGCTACCAGTAACCGATGCTTTTTGCAGATCCAGGGAACCCGCAACCACATTCACAGCGCCGGCACTGTTAATACTCAATGATTTATCTGCCACCAGTGAACCATTGACATCCATGGTCATACTGGCAACCGACAGATTATCTGTCAGATCGACACCGGTAGCGGCGTTAAAGCCAAAATAACCAGAAAGGTCAACGGCACCCAGATTAACCGTTGAAGTGCTGTCAGCGTTGACCCAGGCATTAGCGCCCGTCAGATCAAGGTCACCACTGCCCAGTTGCATTTTCAGCGCCCGGCCTGATTGGCCAATGTTATAGCGGGTACTGCCTGACTTAGCAGTAATCACAGCGCTGTCAGCCAGCACATGCATATTGTCGCCGTTTTCACTCCAGTTCAGGATATGGCCGTTGGCGGTAAGATTCAGCGCGCCACCCGCACCAATCGAACCTAGCTTTAAATTGCCACCCACATGGTTAAGCCAGATATCACTGGGAGCAGCTACTGAGCGCAGGGCATTTTCAATATCCAGCCTGATAGGATCAACACTTGAGCCAATGCTGCCAGAGCGGGTGGACAGATTCAGATTATTAGCGGCTATCGTCGTACTATTGCCACTGGCACTTTCAATGGCACCGCTGGCAGCCAGTCGCACATCACCGGGCGTAGTGACCTGTTTCAGGATCATGCCCTGGTCAGACTCAACATAAATCTGCTGGCTGGCGGTAAGGCTCACTTCGCCAGTAGCATTAACCTTGATAGGGTCCTGTTGTTTAACCCGAACAGCAACGGCTGATGTACCATCAGTAATGGTCAGGTCACCAGGACCTGCATCCAGCAAAGCACTCTTTTGCGCATCTGTGAGGCTGGGGTTACTGCGATTAATAGAGAACACCAGATCACTCATGTCCTCACCCACATGCCCACCACTGACATTAAGGCGTACATTGTTACCGGCAATATTGGCGGCACGGCCTGAGATATAACCATCAGTCACTGGCTGCAAGGCAGCAGCACTGATGGATATCTCTAGCTGACTGTCACTCCAGCGTGCACCTTCTGTCAGGGTTTTATAGAGCTGTGAGTTATCAGCAACAGCAAACCGGTAGTTACTGTTATAGCTGCTGCCAAGGTTGTAACCAGCATCCAGTTTTCCTGCGGCTTTCTCCTGTACCAACCATTGGTCAATGGCCCGATACTCAGTTTCCAGTGCCGCAGTGACTTCAGCAACAGTAATACTGTTAATATCCAGATTTGTGCCATTCAGCGCATCCTGGTGAGCTTTATAGCGTGTCTTGAAGGCATCAAGATAATCGGCACTAATAGTAAAATTACTCTGGCTGTCATCATCCAGCCGCTGCTTGATCAACCAGTAGTTATGGTATTTACTGCTCACCTGATTTTCATAAGCGGTGACAGTACTTCTACCTGCATCATCAGACTTCAGATTCAGCCGATCCCAGACACTGGCCTGATAAGCCAGTTCTTCATCCGTATAACGATCCTGACCAATACCATTGACCAGACTGCCATTGCCTAATGTTATCCAGATATCACCGGCATCGGACTCAATGGTATTAACAGTAAGATCACCAGAGGATTGGTTCAGAGCAATATCGCCGGTGGCTTTCATGGTCACCAGTCCCTGACTGCTCAGCTTCATCACCTGATTACCTGAGACACTGCCAATGCCTCCAAAACGGCTGGTAATGTTGATGTCATCACCCTGAAGATGAACACCACTGCCCCAGGGAGTTAATCCTTTATCGACATCGACATTCAGGGTTGAACTGGCATGGATTTTTTCTACAGCAATATCACCGGATGCTGCAGTCATATCCAGATTAACAGCACCACCTCTGGCAACAGCCGAGATATGATCGGTAATCAAGCCCACCGCCTGCTGTGAGCTACCAATAGCTCCCACCGCATCAAGGTAGACTTTCGCTGAGTTGATAACACCGTTATCAGACATCAGGATGCTACCGTTATCCCTTAACACACCACCACTGCCCAATGCCCGGTTAATGCCAATACTGGTAGTACCTGATGAGTTATTGATATTCCCGGTGACAGTCACCCCGGCCCGCGACTGAACATTGATAGAACCCGTATCCGCTCCAATAAACTGGAACTTGATGGGGTGATCTGCCTTCACATAGGTGGTGGACTGCATGGCGATATAGTAGGGAACATAGATATTCCACTTAATCTTGGTAAAGTCACCGCCGTAGTAATTGCTGTAACTGGTGGTATAAGGATAGAGCCAGGTCTGGCTCTTATAGCGATCATCCATTACATGGGTCAGGTAGGTGGAAACAGAACCATCACCATTACAGCTGACAGCCCCCACACTGCCACAGCTGGTATAGCCATCCCAGGCCACACGCCACTCAGCTGTATTGGGGTTGTCATTGTCATAGTACCACTCACCCAACGGCTGATATTTTGAGAACCAGCCGTCAATGTACCCTTCCTTGGTACGCTGCCAATTAATACTTCGCTTAACCTCTTCCTGTTGAACAAAGTAATAGAGCTGCCCTTTTTTAGGTTGGTAGGTATAAGTCTGCTTACCCCCTTCCGTGTAGCCGACTGTGGCACCACTAACACTTGAATAACCGGTTGCTGTTGCACTGGTCACATACTTTTGAATGGATTGCCCTGGCTCATGGACATACCATTCACTGAAGTTCTGACCAGAGCCATTAACATAATTCAGGTCGGTAATTCGTATGATACCCGTACTCTGGCTACCGGCATTCAGGTCATTGATGACCAACTCACTAGCAGAGCGGTTAACCACATCAATAGAACCACGGCCATCATCCACCAGCACCTTGCCATCAGCACCGGTGGACATCATCCGGCCACGGAGGGAGACATAACCATTACCACTGGCATTAACATCATCCAGCGTTATCTCGCCTGAACCCACTTCATAGGCAATGCTGATACCCGCATCATTACCGTTAACCAGACTAAGCTGTGGATCAACCGTTCGGGTAATATAACGACGGAAATCGAAGTTTTTGCCGTAATTGGGGTTCGCTTCAACCCAGCTCAATGTTTGTCCGGGAGAAAGTTTAATAATACTGCCAGCACTTAACCCTTTGGCAGCAATATACTGACCAATGGCAGCATCAAAATTATTGCCCACCTGAACCGACCACTCATTAAAGTTACCCGCCCGGATCGTACCGTTAATATCAATGCGGTAGGCGTTCACAGCCACCACCTGTGCCTGCAGGGCATAGCCACCACGGTCTCCATAACCCGCATTTTTAACCTGCTGATAGGTGGCGGTTTTTACCAGGTTATTCTGCAGATTCTTGATCTGCTCAAAGCCCCAGTTACCATTCCCCCGGGAGCCACCACCGGCATTATTATCAAACCGGAAGATTTCACAGTCACCGCCACTCTTACACTCAGCACCATCATTAAAGCCCCAGTTCAGATAAACCCGCAGGTCTCCATCCCGGTGAGAACTATTGCCGTAATAGTTATTGCCATACCACCATTCGTTAAAGGACTCCTCTCCCTTAGACGACATTTGGCTACTGTAAGCAGCGTTAACGTAGTACATAACCAGCTGATCGGGGTTGGCTGGTTTCCACTGGGAGGTAAACCCGGTCAATGATTTTGGATCAAAGCCGTAAGTCGGGCTGGCCCAGCTGTTGTTAAGCAGGTAGATGCCCGATGGCACTGACAGCGCCATCTGTTTAGCTTCCACCGAGCCGGTCTGGATCAGGTTACCTTTATCCACATTGACAGTAACGATCCCACCCAGGTTACTAAGGTCGCCTTGCAAAATAACATCCGCACCGGTGGTCACACCCGGCTTGTGCTGAACATTTATATGAGAGCCAGCACCATTATTCCCCTCAACCACCGTCAAACCGGCAGGCATATTATTGGCAACGGAGCCAGTAACCAGCACAGAACCACCACCACCGTAGTTAGGAATATACATGTCACCCAGAATCAGGCTTTTATTGCTGTTATTGGTGACAGTAATGGTAGGATCGCCGTGGGCGGTGATGTTGGGTGTGCCGGAGTGGATATTAATCTCGTCCGCTTTCAGATTGACATCCCCGCCGGAGGCATACAACCCACCCACATAGATGGCATCATTACTGGTATTGGGCAGGGTTCCCAACAAAGGCTCCAGGAAGGCCAGCTCTTCTTCAATCTGGGTTATACGCGCGGGGCTATCAGCCGCGACATTGGTGGTTGTCGAACTGCCACCCTGGCTGCTACCGCCATCAGTCGCACCACCTTCGCCATTGGTGACACCACCGCCGGCATTTTCCAGAGCTGTTTTTTCAGCTTTCAGCTGGTCGATATAGGCCTGCAAACTAGCCCGGCTGGAAAAACTGCCATAGTTATAGGCGACAGCTTCTGTGCCTGAACCCAGGGTAATATTACCGTTGGCATCAATGTTTACAGACTGCTGGTAACGGCTGCCAGCGACAATATTACTGGTGCCATTAAAGATAATTTTGGATGTACCCTTGTTAGCATTAGCGGAACCAAATTTAGTTTCTGAACTGAACAGCTCAAGGTAAGGGTTACGTTCAACTCCATCACCTTTGGCATAAGTCTGTCCACGATAGGATTCCAGCAGCACATCCCGCACTGATGAGACATTAACGTTATTGCCAAAATAGACTTCATTGTTAACCGTTATATCGGCATCCGCTTTTTTGGCCGCCGGAATGGGCACCGCTGTCCAGTTGTAAACATTGGTACGGGCAACTGCTGAGAGATAATTATCAGTAATATAATCCGCACTGCGACCCGCCAGAATCTTGATGGACTCAAAAGAGTCCATAGTGACATTGTCGTTAATTGTGATGGTATTCTGGGTGTTTAAATCCACTTTGGTGACGCCACCGGCAACACCCACTGCCGCACCGATTAAGGTACTGGCATCCGCTGTAGCAAAGCCCCGGCTATGAGCCCCCATTTCAATCTGACCAATAGGGTTAATCAGTTGTGCACCACTGCCAATGGTAATGGTATTCACTGTATCAACATCAATATTGGATTCAGAACCGGCACCCTGCAGTGCACCGCCAACTTCCAGCACCACCTGGTCACTGAGGTTAAACGAGGTCGTGGCATCCAGCTGGATATGGTAATCCATCAAACTGTGTTCAGGATCAAGGACATCAGCCAGCGGATCCAGCTTCAGGACGGCATTATTGCCGATGTCCACAGTGGCCCCAAGATAAGAAATATCAATATCAGACAGTGCCGCAGAACCATTAAGTGCCCCACCCGCTCCGGCCTTAACACTATGATCAAAACCGTTGTACCAGGCGTTACCAATCTGGTCGACATTGTTAGTGGCGCTGATATCAATTTGATCGGCGTAAAAGCTGACATTGTTACCCAAATCCACTGATGTATCGAGATCCACTTCCACATCAGAACGGGCACCGGAACCGCCAACCACTGATGCATTAATAGAGTCGGAACCGGCAAAGAACCAGGTCTGGTGATTAGCTTCCATCTGCACCTTACCGGCACCCACCGGCGCAGAGGTGTAACCACTGCTCCAGTTCGCCACTTCAACACTGGCGGCTTCCTTGTCATTACTGTCTTTAGTCCAGGAATTACTGACCGTAGCACTGCCACTAATAACACCGCCGCCACCGGCTGTAGAAAAGCCCTGGTTTTCATCAATGCTGTTAGCCAGCAGGATAATATCGCCGGTACGGGAACCGGGACCGATGGGGTCCTTACCAAACAGTACCCGAGCTGAGGTCTGGGATTCTGCCGTAGAGAAAGTAAGACCGGCAGAAACTGCGCCAACAAAGTAGCCATCCGCATCAGAAATCTGACGGGATATATTATTAGCTTTTACGGTTAAATCTCCGGTAGGCAGCTGAACATAGTCACCGACTTTTGCCGTAGTATCACTGTTATTGGTTGCTACAGCTTCAGCACCGGAGATACCCGCCAGCAATGCGCCAGAAGCTGAAAATGCCGCAGCATTGGAACTGACATAATTCTGGTCAGCTTTTCCTGTTTGTGCTTCAACAATTACCGCCCCATTGTCTGATAGTTGGGTGCGGTCAGAAATAACAGCATTTGCGGTGGTGTCCGCCTTGGCATAAGAGAACGAACCACCCAGCGAAGCGCCACCAGCAACGGTAACTCCATAGGCTCGGGAGAAGGTTTCCGGTACCACCGATGCCTTAACCGTCAGTGAACCACTGCCTGAGCCAATACGGCCGGACACTATGGCATCGGCATTGGAGTAATCCCGTGCGTCGGTAACTACACCCTGAACCCCACCCAGCAAACCACCAGCAGCGGCAAAGGCTGTTGAACGTACTTTACCTGTGACAATGGCATCGACTGTCTGGGTAGAGAAACCATCCACCAGGGAGAGTTTGTCATCACTGGTTGTTGATGTGCCATTATTGTCGTATGTACCCAACCAGGCATCCACATCAGAATCTTTTTCAGCAATACCCACTGAGACACCAACAGCACCGGCACCCACCTGAATATTCATGGTGCCATCACCGGGATTAGCGGAGACATCACTACCGGTATCACCAATCCGCAGCTCAGTAGCGTCTTTTGCTGATATGGCCAGGGTCCCGGCATCATTAGCAGTATCGGTGCTAACCGCCTGACTCAGCCCCGCCACCACCCGGTGTTTTGAACGAACATCAGAGTAAGAGACGCCGATTGCCGTACCACCGACACCAATCACAAAATTCTTCATTTCACCGGCAGCATCATTATCACTTTTATTGCGTACCAGGGAGCCGATAGCGATGGTGTCTGCGGTGACATCAGCATCTACCGTGGCTATACCCATATCATAAAGACGGGTAATGCCAATGCCACCGGCCACGCCAACGGCAGAACCTTGAGCAGCACCAATACCTTGATAAGTATGCAGTTGCGCATCACTGCTGACATGCAAGGTACCTGCTTCAATAACACCGCCAGAAATTCGGGCCGCTGTAACACTTTCCCCTTTTAACTTCAGACGACTACCAGAGTTGGTATAGACACTGGACGACGATGAGCTGCTGGTTGCAATAGTGCCGCCACCGCCCATATTGGCAGTATCTGTGCTATCAAGATGAGGGTTATAACTGTTGTAATCTTCAGCCAAGGCGTTATTGGCCAGAGTCCGGGAATCACCAAATTCATTTTCAGCATTAGTGCCGTCATCAGTGGTGGTATCTCCCTGTCCCATCAGCACCAGACCAATACTGACGGCGGCAGAATATTGCCCTCCAGCTCCGGAAACACTGACCAGATCTGCTTGACGTAAGGTATCCGCATCCACTTCCAGTGTGGTGGCTTTTACTTCTGAACCAACAATTTCACCATAGGCCTGACTCCGTCCCAACAAGACATTAGCCACCGCACCTACACCTACCGCAGCGCCTACGCCCAAACCGGCTGCTGCATGATTTGCG
The DNA here is from genome assembly GCA_965224475.1 of Endozoicomonadaceae bacterium. Lineage (GTDB taxonomy): Bacteria > Pseudomonadota > Gammaproteobacteria > Pseudomonadales > Endozoicomonadaceae > Endonucleibacter. The sequence goes on from CBDCZK010000023.1 coordinate 86,434, forward strand.
TCGAGAATCTCCTGGCTGCGTACATTGACTGTGGTAGCTTTTGATGAGCCATCCTTGCCACGTACTTTTGTGGTCCAATCGCTGTTATGGTATTTGCCGTAGATACCGGCGCGGGTTTCACCGGATATTTCTGTAGTATTGATCATGGCGGCAACACCGGTACTGCTGGCACCGATACCTGCACCGAAAGCGTAGCTATACACCGACTCTAACCGGCTGGCATCCACATCCACATCATTCACATTAACGATAGTGGTGATGTTGTCGTTATTGTCGCCAGCCTTTTTGCCAATAGTAGCTTTGGTATCACCACCCACCAGATTGACTGCAAGACCAGCCCCCACACCAACCGTTGTACCAATGCCTGCTGAACCCGCGGCAACGTTTGCTTCCTGTCGTGCTTCAGCATTAACGGCTAGGCTGTTGGCAGTAACAACGCCACTCCGAAGAAACGAGTTGGTGTTGCCATTCTGTTCGGTAATAACAACCGAAGCTGCACCACCAATACCCGACGTGCTACCAGCAGCTACCGCCAAACCCGCCGCAACCGCCTGTGCTACTTTGGATGCTTCTGCATCTATTTTCACAGCATCGGCGCTGACATTAGAGCTTTCGATATAAGCATTGGTGTCTTTGCTTTCACGATTAGTGGCAAAACCACCAATGGCTGCCACACCACTTTCACCACCAACAGTTACTGAGCCACCTGCGGATACCGTGAGGCCAAAGCTGTGGTTACTGCCCCGCACCAGCACATCGGCTTCGCCGGTTAAGCTGGCACCCTGGTTAATGTCGGAATCTTTAATGTAGGCGTTGGTTTCGCTATCCACACTGGTGGTTGCCACATTAGCTGTGATTGCTACATTTTTGCTGCCGGAACCACCAACAGTAATGGCTCGCTGCTTTTGTTTTGCCGTAGCTGTTACAATCAAGCCACTGGCAGATTCAGTACCCACATCCATGTTATGTGCAGCAAAACCCGTGGTTAACTGCCCCATACTGACCGCAGAATTCTGGCCTTCACCGGATGTGGATAAATCGGGCAGGGCAAACTGACTGGTCAGCTTGCCGCTGCTGGCGGAATAGTTGGAATCTAAACCCTTTGCAACAATGGCAGCGTCGTCTATATAGGCTTGTGTCTTGCCGTATTCAACGGCCGTTGAAATCGCCAGCGCACCGGCACCTGCATCAATGCCAATACCCAATGCGCCACTGCCCACAAGGTTGATACTATTGGCTTCAGCATTAACGACGACATTATTCCAGGCGTCCACTTTGGCATCCTGGGCAATACGGGCGGTGACATCACCATCAATCACACCGGTGCCGATAGACGGCGCAAAAGAGAATTGTTTCGATGCAGCCACACCGGCATCAATGGTCAGCAACCAGTTACGGCGTTCCGCTTCGACAACTACATTCTGAGCCTTCAGGGTGGTGCTGCCACGGGTACTGTTATCCCCCAGTACTTCAGCGGCCACATCGGAGTCAACACGGTTGGTTGCTGTTGCCACACCAACTGCTGAGCCCTGACCGGAACCAGCGCCCATCCATGCGGTAGCAACACTGTCGGTAAAATCCTGCCCCCGGACAATGATATCGCCGCCGCTAGTGCTGGACGCAGCGGAGGTCCGGTTAGTTCCTGTATCTTTAATGCCCGCTTCAATGGTTTGATTAACTTCGTTAACGCCAATAGCGCCAGCAAATGCCAGACCGCCCTGAAGTGCGGCACCGATGGCAATGGCATTGCCCACCAGCAGGTTATGATTATTGGAAGTACCGCTGTAGGCTTTAACAGTCAGGTCATCGTCTACTTTCAGTGTGGTATTGCTGACTCTGGCTTTGGTGGAATGTTCATCTGTACCCACCAGATTCAGTGCAACGGCCAGCCCCGCTGCCAATCCCGTTGATGCAGTAACGGAAACAGCACCCGCCACATTAATCATATCCATATCGTTCTGGGCAACTACAGACAGATCGGAGGCATTAATGGTTCCTTTATCGGAGCCATTCCAGTCACCGACTTCAGCCAGAATCTTGTTATTCAGGCGATTAACTGCGACTGAGCCGACACCGGAAAACTGTCCTTTAGCGACACCGACACCAATGGCAACACTGTAAAGCAGGGAGTTATCCCGGGCATTCACATTGACGTTGGCACCGGTGTTGTCGGACTGGTTGATATTGGTATCTTGAATTCGAGCGGTGGTTTCACTTTTAACATCAGCGTGTGCATATGAGATGCCCAGGTTGTTCTTACCTGCCTGAACAACACCGGCCACTGCAATAATACGCTTGCCTTCTGACGAATAATTATAGGTTGAACCACTGCCATCATCGCTGGTGTGCACATTGGTATTGTCCATGGCAGCCGCACCACTGAAGTCATAGCTTGAGTTCACATTACTGCTGCCCAAGCCTGACAGCTTGCTATCCAACGTACCGTCTTTTTCACCGCTGGCATTAACGTTGACCGTACCGGCACCGGATATGTCTGCACCTTTAATTAATGCTTTGGTATCTGCTCCAATAGAACCAATGGCAAAGCTACCCTGAAAACCAAAATTTCCTGCGGTCATATCAGTGTAACCAATACCGGCAGCACCAATACCAATACGGTTCAGGCTTCTGGCGCTGACATCAATGGTGTCGAAATTTTGCAGTGTGTTACGGGTAGAGCCACTGAAATCAATTAATGCTTCTGTTGCAGCACCACTGTATACATCTTCGTTATAGGCTGTACTGAGAACGTTATTACCATCAGGATTGGCATTGCCAACAATGGCCGATGGATCATTAATCTCAGCAAAGGTAATGGCAAGGCCAGCTCCCTGCTTGCCCCCGGCATACAGGGTGCCGCCACCCACGCCCACATAACTGTTGTTATAGGCAGACACTTCCAGATCATTATTGCTGCCATTATTGGAAGAGATACTGGAACCCTGGATACGTGCTGAAGTTCCGTCGTATATCTGGGCACCGGAAACAGACAAGGCACCACTGAAGCTGGTTGCCGTGCTAGCTGAAGGACGAGTAACCGCCAGACCCAACGCCACTGCTGTCAACTCACCGCCATGCAAGGCCTGTACATTGACATCATCAGCATAAGTAATGGTGGAATCTTTAATCCAGGCCAGCGCATCGTTAAAACTGATTTGATAGGAAATAGCACCGGCAATGGTACTTTGGTTGGTGGGGGAGAGTGCACCCAGCATAGAGAGGGCTGCAGAGCCGGAGGCACTGGCTGAAATAACTTTCTCCAAGGCCTGCACCGTCACATCCACATCATTATGACTGCTGCCATTAGTGTGCCCACTGATTTTGGCACCATCAATAATGGCTTTGGCATCAATATTATTGACGGACACTGTAAAGCTACCCGCTGCCGCCATACCGGTTTGCGCTTGGGAAACAGCTGCACTGCTTGACCCGGAACCGCCAGAGCCATTAGAGCCACTACCCGACGCCTGTCCAACAGAATTACTGCTACTGCTGCCTGATGCTCCTGTGTAGTTACTGGCTACTTTCGAAGACAGACCATTGAACCAGTTTTCAAATTTAGCACCAACACCTGGTTCTCCGGTGGGCTCGGTGGTTACAGCACCGGCAACGGCTAATGAACCATTGGTTCCTGATGCTCGGCCACGAACAGTAACAGAGTTAACAACAATACCTTTAGTGGGCGTGGGTGATGTTGGTGAAGAGGGATCAGGATTGGCTCGGTTATTGTTGCTGTCATCCTGAAATTTCACCTTGTCATATTCAGATGAATTATCACCGATAAATGCCTTGGTATCGCCCTGGGACACATTGGCCGCAATTGCAATACCTACCGCAGACTGATCAGACCAGTTAAAGGCACCAGCAGCAGCCCAGTTACCAAACTCATGCTCTGCATCAATCACCAGCTTATCTGCACTGAGCTGGGCATTTTTATGTAAAGATGCATGGGTCAATACTTCTGAATTCAGAAAACCCAGCACGCCATTAAAGCCAACACCGCTGCCCATACCGGATGAGGGCGTAACAAGGAAGTGTCGCTCATCGGTTTCCGCATAGATGCCTACAGTACCGGCAGCATTCACCGTAGCAGCACCAATACCGGCCACGGCAGAGCCACTTTGCTGGACATAAGTAATGGAGCCACCCACAGACTTGCCCTGCTCAGAGGTACCGTTACCGTTGGGAATAATACCCAGAGCACCCATATTGCCTGATAGACTGATGGTTTCCAGCAGATTGTAGGCCCGCACTTCTACGGAGTTATCAAAGCTGAAGTTATAGGTAATATCATTAAAAAATTTGGTATCACTGAACAGGCCGCTAACTTTGCTATTACCACCAACGGTTCTGGATGCACTCCAACTCCCTGTACCCGTGGTTGTCACTTTAGCACCGTCGCCTACCCAGGCCTTGGTATCCATATCATTCCAGACTACATCAACAGCACCACCGTAGGCCTCTTTATTGGCACCGGCGCCTGCATTGGCCATGGATGTCAGAATATTATTCTGCAACCCGGCCATACCGTTAAATTTGCCCAGAACATCACCGAAGGTTTCCCATTTGTCATAGGTAGAGACAATGGGCATATGCTGGGCGGCAGCCACACCAAGGTTGGCACCCTCCAGCTGAACATACTTACCCACTTCAGCAATGGCATCACTGTCATTAATGGCAAAATTAAGTGCCAGCGCCAGACTCTTGTCTGAAGACGGGGTTTGATTAGTACCATTCGTGTTATTGCTGGGTGATGAAACTGATGCTTCTGCTGAGGTTCGATAGCCACCCTGATCGCCGCCAAGGGAACCATTACTGTTACCACCGGCAATGGTTTGATTATCAGAACCAAGGTCAGTCTGGCTGGCGACCAGAATATTGCCCGTGGCTTTAATATGAGGTGCGTCAGTTTGACCAGGCTGATTGGTGCCAAGATAGCTGTAGGCATCATGGTCAGACAGGTTTAGAGAGAATGCCAGCCCCCCCTTGAAGGATACCTTTCCTGATGAGTCCGTCGGCACTGACTGGCCACCGGGAAGAAAACTCCGTGTCAGGCTGTTCACACCATTTTGCATGGAAGACAGTCCACTCACCACTTTCGATCCAATCGTCCGCATAAATAGATTGCTGCCAACGGTAACCGCAGAATGCACACGCTGGTTTAGTGTTCTGTCCAGGGCTATAACGGAGACATTACCGGTTTTATCAAGGTCAGTGCCAATACTGCTACCGAGTTCAGCGGTTGCATTGGTGTTGAAATCACCGACAGCCACCGCAATACCCACCCGAGTATTGGTTAACCCCCAGGCATTAGCACCGACATAATAGGAATTCTGGTTTTCAGCAGCGACTGTCAGGTTGGCAGCATCCAGTGAGACTCCACTATCAATTTTGGCGGTGGCATCCACATCCGATTCGCCCACAGCGGCAGCCAGCACAACACTATTGTTATCCGCAGCCACAAAATCCATCGCAGAAGCAGAAATGTAGGCTTCGTTATGAGCGGTAACATCAAGATCACCCCCAGCATTAATAGTGGCTCCACTTTTTACATGGGCGGTACTGGTGGCATCACTGGTGGCATAAACGGCGGCCAGGGAGGCAGGCAAGGCACTCCCCAGGGTGATGGAATTTGCTTCTGTCAAAGCGTGGGATTCAGCCGTCAGTGCCACATTACCTGTCGCCTGAATATTAGCTGTACCATTGACGTTTACCGTTGCCTCAGCATCAGCATCCATTAAATAAAAAGAGGCGCCAGAAAAAACACCATTGGAAACAATTCCCATAGCAGTGCCCGGCTCTTCATAGAAAGAGCTGTTTGCTTTGGCTTCGGCCTTGGCACTTACGTTACCCGCATAAATGGCACCACTAAGGTCAATGGCCGTTTTCGCTGTTGCAGAACCTATGCCTACGGCCTGAGATTCACTGGCAGTCAGGGTGACATGCCCCCTTGAGGAATCATCTGCATTTCTGGCATCCAGAGTGCTACCACTGTTAAGGGCAATATCCTGGGCTGTAATGGTAAAGCCACCATCTGCATAGAGATCACCGGAAATATTGATAGCATTGTCAGATGTACTGGAGGCTTTTAATGTAACAGTACCGCCTGAGACCTTTAATTCGGTTGGTATGGTGAGGTCGTCCACATTAACTGCTGACAAACTACCCACAGCAACGGAACCCTTCGTGCTACCAGCAATAACTACACCGCTGCTGTCTATCTGTATGGTGTTGGCACTAATATCCAGTCCTTTGGCAGCATTGATTTTGCCCTGAATGCGGACAGTGCCTGAGGAAGAGACGCTATAGCTGTCATTCAACAGATCATTGACTTTGCCATCAACAGGATTATCACCACTGATCAGATTATTGATATCAGTATCGGAAGGGGTTTTGATGGAAAGCTTGCCAACATTGACTATTCCTGTGGAGCCCACGACAAAACCAGCAGAGCTTGCAAACACTACATCTCCACCCAGGTTGCCATTTTTATAACTGTTAAGCACACCATGAACAGCCGGCGCATCAGAGCCTCTGACAATATTGACAAGCCTGTCAGCATTATCAGGGACTCTCAGGTTTGCCGTATGACTATTTCCCACTACAAACTTGTTGAATACGTTGACGGCAGAGGTACCCGACATTTTCTTTGAGGTAATCTCATGAACATTGCCGGTAGTGCTGACATTGGTAAAAGCATCGACAGCCTGAATATCATTGTTAACGGCAAGAGCAGACGTAGAGGTGGTCAGGATGGTTCCTAGCGCAGTGGAAAACGGCACCCGCCTGGAAGAGGTGATATTGAGAAGGTTTGCCCTGGCAATAGAAATGGACAGCTGATTACGATCGAAGTCAGCCATAGGCTCCCCCCAGATTGTCTGTTTTTATTATTTTTTTAAAGAGTATCCTTACTCTACTTTCTATAAAAAAATTTCTTCTTTTTTTAGATAATGCATACGCCCCCAAGCAAGGCTGTCGTGAAACCTTTCCCTGCACTTATGCAGCAGGATTGGGCTTACCTTTCCCAACATAGAGGCACAGAGAACACAGAGTTTTTGTATTGTTAACAAAAAAATCTCTGCACTCTCTGTGATGAAGCAAAGTATGCAATCTCTGCAACATCCTATTTAAATCAAAAGCAAAACCAACTCTATTTAGCTTTGGCTTTTTCTTTTTTTGCTTTTTCCTTTGGCTCTTTCTGCTTTTTCACAAGACGATTTAGTGCCCCCAGTGAATGAAGGTGTGCATAACTCCAGGCCAGCCAACCAGCACGGAACCAGGCAGTCACTTTGTCTTCTGGCAAATCAGCTAGCTTTTTCTCGTCGACAACATACAAACCTTCCAGTCGTAGTGGATTGTCTTTGTCGAGCATTACCTGCAGATTAAAAGGTGCAAACAGTTCCAGCTCCTTACACTCAGCACAGTACTCCCGGGTGCTCTTGTACTGCTGATCATAGTTATTGAGGAACTGAATAACATTATTCAGGGTTTCTGAATTTTCCCCATCTTCGTTAAACAGAGGCTCACCATCTTCACTATCAAACTGGCTGGCTTTTTTATCAAAGCAGACAGTACCTTCATCAGTCAGAGCAAAAGGATAACGACGAACAAATGCCGGAATATAACTATCGGACCACGAGCCCGTTTCACCCAACTGTTTGTGACCTTCTTGCATCAGGGAGAGCAAAGCCAGGGGAAAAAAGTCACCGTTCTCATCTTGACTGAACAGCACCGGCATATCACGACTGGCCTCGAAGAACTCAATACCAGTTAAAGGGACAGAATTAATATTCTCAGTGAATGAATAGTCAGAAGAGGCTTTAAACTTAAGCGTTTTATGCACTTCACGATTCAGAAAAGCTGGCTCGTTATAAAACAATAAGGCTGCCATGATATAAACCCATTTTTATTATTCATCAGACATCATTAATGATGACACTATGGATTCTTTCACACTGGCCAGCAGTGTTCAAATCCTGATAGGCAGAAGATAGTTCTTGCTATGTTTTTTTGCCATATTGCCATCATGTGAAATTCAGCCAGAAACTGCTTTTTTTTAAGCAAACCTACAGAAAGATGCAAGATAATAGAGAGAAAATAAGAGAGACTTATATTTTTTAAGGGTTGAAATAGCCTCTGTAAATAATAGTAAAAAACTGTAACCAATCAGTTCCCGATACAAAAAAAGCCCGACCAAAAGAGGCCGGGCTTTTATATGAGTTTTAAATTAATCAGACGATGTCTGAAAAATTATCACTCAATAATTTTGGCAACAACGCCAGCACCTACGGTACGGCCACCCTCACGGATAGCGAAACGCAGGCCTTCTTCCATCGCGATAGGAGCGATCAGAGTAGCGTTAACGTTTACGTTATCGCCTGGCATTACCATTTCAACGCCTTCTGGCAGTTCTACAGCACCGGTCACGTCAGTGGTACGGAAGTAGAACTGAGGACGGTAGCCCTTGAAGAATGGAGTGTGACGACCACCTTCGTCCTTGGACAGAACGTATACTTCTGCTTCGAACTTGGTGTGAGGAGTAACAGTGCCTGGCTTAACCAGAACCTGACCACGCTCAACGTCTTCACGCTTGGTACCACGCAGCAGACAGCCAACGTTTTCACCAGCACGGCCTTCGTCCAGCAGCTTGCGGAACATTTCTACGCCGGTAACGGTAGTCTTGGTGGTGTCTTTAATACCAACGATTTCGATTTCTTCGCCGACTTTAACGATACCACGCTCAACACGACCAGTTACAACAGTACCACGGCCAGCGATGGAGAATACGTCCTCGATAGGCATCAGGAATGGCTGGTCAACAGCACGCTCTGGCTCAGGGATGTACTCGTCCAGGGTTTCAACCAGCTTACGAACAGCGGTAGTACCCATTTCGTTGTCGTCTTTACCTTCCAGAGCCATCAGAGCGGAACCGATGATGATTGGAGTGTCGTCGCCTGGGAACTCGTAAGTGTCCAGCAGCTCACGAACTTCCATTTCAACCAGTTCCAGCAGCTCTTCGTCGTCTACCATGTCAGCTTTGTTCAGGAATACCACGATGTATGGTACGCCAACCTGACGGGACAGCAGGATGTGCTCACGAGTCTGAGGCATGGGGCCATCAGCAGCGGAACATACCAGGATAGCGCCGTCCATCTGAGCAGCACCAGTGATCATGTTCTTAACGTAGTCAGCGTGTCCTGGGCAGTCTACGTGTGCATAGTGACGAGTAGGGGAATCGTACTCAACGTGAGCAGTAGAGATGGTAATACCACGCTCACGCTCTTCAGGAGCGTTATCGATCTGATCGAACGCCTTAACGTCACCACCCCATACTTCCGCACAAACGCGAGTCAGCGCAGCAGTCAGAGTTGTTTTACCGTGGTCAACGTGACCGATGGTGCCGACGTTTACGTGCGGCTTACTACGCTCAAATTTTTCCTTAGCCATTTCTCTTAACCCTTGATATCAATGGATCGGGGGTGATTAACCCTGGTTCTTGATCACTGCTTCAGCAACACTGTTAGGTGCTTCGGCATACTCGTCGAATTCCATGGAGTATGTCGCACGTCCCTGAGTTGCTGAACGCAGGTCAGTGGCATAGCCGAACATTTCACCCAGCGGCACCTGAGCACGGATGATCTTGCCGGAAGTGCTATCTTCCATGCCCTGAACAATTCCGCGACGACGGTTCAGGTCACCCATAACGTCACCCATGTAGTCTTCAGGTGTTACCACCTCAACCTTCATCATGGGCTCCATCAGTGCAGGGTTAGCCTGAGGCGCGTACTTCTTCAGAGCCTGTGAAGCAGCGATTTTAAACGCCATTTCACTGGAGTCAACATCATGATAGGAACCATCGAACAGACGGGCTTTCAGACCCAGCAGAGGGTAACCGGCGATAACACCGTTCTGCATCTGCTCTGTGATACCTTTTTCAACTGCAGGAATGTATTCCTTAGGAATAACACCACCCACAATTTCATTAACGAATTCCAGGCCTTCTTCTTCAGCCGGAGAGAATTCGATAACAACGTGACCGTACTGACCGCGACCACCGGACTGACGAGCAAACTTGTGGTTTGCTTCAACGCTGCTCTTGAGCTTCTCACGGTAAGCAACCTGAGGCTTACCAATGTTAGCTTCAACCTTGAACTCACGCTTCATACGGTCAACGATGATGTCTAGGTGCAGCTCACCCATACCGGAGATGATGGTCTGGCCAGTCTCTTCGTCAGTGTGAACGCGGAAAGAAGGATCTTCCTGAGCCAGCTTGCCCAGAGCGATACCCATTTTTTCCTGGTCTGCCTTGGTCTTAGGCTCAACCGCTACGGAGATAACCGGATCAGGGAACTCCATACGCTCCAGAGTGATGACGTTGTTCAGGTCACACAGGGTGTCACCAGTAGTCACATCTTTCAGGCCGATCAGAGCCACGATGTCACCCGCCAAGCACTCTTTCAGCTCTTCACGGTTGTTGGCGTGCATCTGTACCATACGGCCAACACGTTCTTTCTTGTGCTTAACCGGGTTGTATACAGAGTCACCGGACTTCAGGATACCGGAGTAGTTCCGGACGAAAGTCAGGGTACCAACGAATGGGTCTGTAGCAATTTTGAATGCCAGTGCAGAGAAAGGCGCGTTGTCGTCGGCTTCACGAGTGGCAACAGTGTCCTTGCCATCATCCAGAATACCTTCGATCGCCTTAACTTCGATTGGACTTGGCATCAGTTCGATAACCGCATCCAGTACTGCCTGAACACCCTTGTTCTTGAATGCAGAACCACCGAAGACAGGAATGATTTCGTTAGCCAGGGTACGCATACGGATACCGGCCTTGATCTCTTCCTCGGTCAGGTCACCTTCTTCAAGGTACTTTTCCATCAGTTCTTCAGTGGCTTCAGCTGCCGCTTCAACCATGTACTCACGCATTTCCTGGCAACGATCTTCCAGATCAGCCGGGATATCTTCGTAAGTAAAGGTCATGCCCTGGTCAGCTTCGTTCCAGATGATAGCCTTCATCTTGACCAGATCGACAACACCCTTGAACTCGTCTTCGGAGCCAATGGTCATCTGCATAGGTACAGCGTTTGCACCCAGACGGTCACGCAGCTGGTCGATTACCATCTGGTAATCAGCACCGGTACGGTCCATCTTGTTGACGAATACCATACGAGGTACTTCGTACTTGTTGGCCTGACGCCATACAGTCTCGGTCTGAGGCTGCACACCGGAGGAGCCACACAGTACAACAACAGCGCCGTCCAGAACACGCAGGGAACGCTCTACCTCGATGGTAAAGTCAACGTGTCCGGGAGTGTCGATGATGTTGATACGGTGCTCATCAAACTGTGCATCCATACCACGCCAGAAACAGGTAGTGGCCGCGGAGGTGATAGTGATACCACGCTCCTGCTCCTGTTCCATCCAGTCCATGGTGGCTGCACCATCATGAACTTCACCAATCTTGTGGCTCAGACCGGTGTAAAACAGGACACGCTCTGTTGTGGTTGTCTTACCCGCATCAACATGGGCACAGATCCCTATGTTGCGGTAGCGTTTGATCGGGGTTTTACGGGCCACGACTCAAATCCTCTGATACTTAGAAACGGTAGTGAGAGAACGCCTTGTTGGCTTCAGCCATACGGTGTACGTCTTCACGCTTCTTAACAGCAGCACCCTTATTCTCGGAAGCATCCATCAGCTCACCCGCCAGGCGCAGCTCCATGGACTTCTCACCACGCTTACGCGCAGCATCTACCAGCCAGCGCATAGCCAGCGCAGTACGACGGGAAGGGCGAACCTCTACGGGTACCTGATAAGTAGCACCACCAACACGACGGGATTTAACCTCAACCATTGGCGCGATGGATTCCAGAGCTTTTTCAAACTGCTCCAGAGGATCCTTGCCGGAACGCTCTTGAACCTTGTCCAGAGCACCGTAAACAATCTTTTCTGCGACAGATTTCTTGCCGCTAACCATCACGTGGTTGATGAACTTGGTCAGGGTCTTGTTGCCAAACTTAGGATCTGGCAGCACTTCGCGCTTGGCGACAACTCTTCTTCTAGGCATTGATAAGTCCTCGATTGCGGTCTTCAGGCAGCCCGAGATCAAACTGACTCGGCCTTACTCTTATCAACCGTTTTCGCAATACAACCCGGAACAAAAACAATATCTTGCTCAAGGCTGTTAAAAATCCAGCCGTTCTCACCAAAAGGGGTGATAAAAACGGTCTATTCACACAAAAAGCGTAAAGGCGTAAGCCTAAAATGGCTTTTTTAGTTCTTAGGGCGCTTGGTACCGTACTTGGAACGGCCCTGCTTACGGTCGTTAACACCCTGAGTATCCAGGCTACCGCGAACGGTGTGGTAACGAACACCTGGCAAGTCTTTTACACGACCGCCACGGATCAGAACAACACTGTGCTCCTGCAGGTTGTGACCTTCACCACCGATGTAGGAAGTCACTTCGAAACCGTTAGTCAGACGCACACGGCAAACTTTACGCAGTGCAGAGTTAGGCTTCTTAGGGGTAGTGGTGTATACGCGGGTGCAAACACCGCGACGCTGAGGACAAGCCTGCAGAGCGGGTACGTCGCTCTTTGCGACCTTACGCTTGCGGGGCTTACGCACCAGCTGGTTAATAGTTGCCATTCAGCGAACTCCAATCGTTTCCAAATAATAAGCTAAAACAGAACAATCCTGTTCTTTATATTCCAGCAGCGGTAACTGGGAGTGAGATACCCGGATTACCAGACCCAGAGGGCCCATCGCCACAGGCGGCACAATCCTGATACCGCATAGCCAGGCTCATTAGCGTCAGAGGATTTGCGCCACTGAACCCAATCAGGCTAACGCCTGAAAATAGGATTTTCATCGGAAATATTCGCTCACATTTGTAATTCAAATGTCAGTATTAATCCGAATGATGAAAATCGTATTTTCAAGCAAGTAAGCAAACACTGGCTAAAACACCAGCTACTGCTACCCTGCGGAAGGGATAGACCGAGGGTAATATAAAGCGGCCAAATTTTACGGATGTCGCCGTCTTGCGTCAAGAACTACCATACAGTCCAACGCTAGCGAAAGCTGCCTATACTGACTGCTATTCATCGAAATAGATGAACCCTAACCACTAACAGACACTGTAAGCCCTACCTAAACAACACTTCTCAGCCCAATATTTTATGCTCGCCTCCCCCCGACACAAGGGTTTATATGGTACAGTTCTCTCTTTTTCAGTACAGACACCCAAGACAGCACTATGAAACGCGAACTGGCGATTGAGTTTTCACGGGTTACCGAAGCGGCCGCTCTGGCAGGCTATAAATGGCTTGGCCGCGGCGATAAAAACACCGCTGATGGGGCAGCAGTTGAAGCCATGCGCACCATGCTCAACAAAGTTGAGATTGAAGGTGAAATCGTCATTGGCGAAGGTGAAATCGATGAAGCACCCATGCTGTATATTGGCGAAAAGGTAGGCAGCGGCCAGGGTGACCAGGTTGATATTGCCGTAGATCCTATCGAAGGTACCCGCATGACAGCCATGGGCCAGAATAACGCTATTGCAGTACTGGCTGCTGGCGAAAAGGGTTCATTCCTAAAAGCACCAGACATGTACATGGAAAAGCTGGTCTGCGGACCTGGGGCAAAAGGCGCTATAGACTTAAATCTGGGGCTGGCTGAAAACCTGCAAAATGTGGCCAGAGCACTGCATAAGCCTATTGAGAATCTCACCGTTATCACCCTGGCAAAGCCTCGCCATGACAAGGCCATTGCCATGATGCAAAAAATGGGAACCAAGGTCTTCGCCATCCCGGACGGTGATGTTGCTGCATCCATTCTTACCTGTATGCCAGATAGCGAAGTGGACATGATGTACTGTGTGGGCGGGGCTCCTGAAGGCGTTATCTCTGCAGCCGTTATTCGAGCGCTGGGTGGTGACATGCAGGGCCGTCTGCTTACCCGGGATCAGGCAAAAGGGGATACACCTGAAAACCTGGCTGCCGGAAAACAGGAAACTGAGCGCTGTCAGGAAATGGGAATAGAGCCAGGCCGACTGTTAAAACTTAATGATCTGGTTAATTCCGATAATGTTGTTTTCTCTGCTACTGGGATAACCAAGGGCGACCTGCTGGCTGGTATCCGCCGGGAAGGCAACATTGCCCATACCGAAACTCTCGTGATCCGAGGCAAATCTCGCACCATTCGCCGCATCCAATCCAGCCACTACCTTGATCGCAAGGATGATGAAATAAAGCAGATTATTCTTTAAACATCGAAACCAAAGGAGAACAGAAAACTAATACACTCTACTAGTGGTTAGCCCCTCTGTGCTCCTTATTATCCTTTGGTTAAACTTTGCACTTATTTTTAAGCCTGTACAAATAGAGCCGTTATGAGCTGCCACCGAATTGATGAACTGATAGAACTGCTGACTCCTGAATGGAAAAAACAGGGGCATCTGAACCTGATGGAAATCATCAGCCAGTTAGCCGAAGAAGCCGGTCACAGCGAGGACCTGAAAAAAATTACCGATGACATGCTAATTTACCATCTGAAAATGAAAGGTGAAGATAAAGACGCCATGATTCCTGGCATCGCCAAGGATGTTGAAGTCGATTTTAAGGCGGCCATCCTGAAGGCTCGCGGTATTAAATAATTGCCAAGCCTTTCCATCAGGGATAGCCTGACCATTAAGGCCCTTTATTCTTATGGTCAAGAGTCATGCAAGGATGCATACCATTTCAGGTCAGATCATTTCTATAACAGCTGCATTGTTCAGCAGCCTATTTTCAACCTGCCTGTTTGCAGCGAATTATTCGTCAAAACCCAAAGAACACTGGTATCAAGACGTCTGGTGCAAGGGCAAAGGCGGCCAGATAGAATTTAAACTGAATGATGGTCGTCGGGTCGATTGCCTGACTGCTGAACATGCCATCGAAGTAGAATTCGCACGAAAGTGGCCTGAAGCCATAGGCCAGTCACTTGACTACAGCATGCTTACTGGTAGAAAAGCTGGGATTGTATTAATTCTTCAGCGAGACTCTGACCACACCTACTGGGATCGCATACAAAAACTGAAGAATCACTACCAGTTACCTATTACCCTATGGAAGCTTGGGCCTTAAATAACATCTCGTCCCCAGCAGGGAGAGGGTGTCGCAAAACTCAGTTCAGCGTGAAAAGCCGGGAGTAGCCTCACTTTCTTTTCACCACAGAGGCACAGAGGACACAGAGTTTTCATACTCTTAAAACAATAAACCTTTGTACTCTCAGTGCCTCTGCGGTGAATCAAAACACCTTTTGCGACACCCGCGGGACGCTGGGAGCGAGCGCGCACGACTGCTCACGCTTTGATTGCCCAGATAAAGAATTCCCTATTTCCATCTCCCCCTTTAATTGGGCTATCAAACCAGGCTTTTACGTTCAAGCCAAGGCTTTCGCACAGAGTACTAATATCCCTCTGAACCTTTGGATAGAGTTTCTCGTTTCTGACAATGCCACCTTTGCCAAGCCCTGAAGGACCCACCTCAAACTGGGGTTTAACCAGACTCAGCAAATGGCCCCCTTCCCTTAAAACAGGTACCAGAGAAGGAAGTATCTTGGTCTGAGAAATAAACGACACATCCATCACAGCCAAATCAAAGCCGTTACTACTGATATGCTCTAGCAGCATGTTATCAGGCAAACTTCTTGCGTTAACTCCTTCAAGGCAAACAACTCTACTGTCGCCCCTTAAAGATTGCACTAGCTGGTCATGCCCAACCTCAACGCCTACGACCTTATCTGCTCCTGCCTGCAGCACGCAGTCAGTAAATCCTCCTGTAGACTGCCCTACATCCAACACCGTCAAACCATTGATATCAAGCCCCGCAATTTCCAGAGCCCCAGCCAGCTTTAACCCTCCTCGAGAGACAAACCGGTCTGAAGCATCAAACTCCACCTTAACCTCAACACATGAGGGGTATTTCTGGCTAGGCTTACCAGGACTTTCCCAGCTGCCTGAGAACCAGACCCTAACCCGTCCTTCAGCTATCAAACGCTGAGCCTGGGTTCTTGATATAACCACACCCTGATCTACCAACAGCCGGTCAATTCTTTCCATACAAAATAGTCACAACACCAAAAAAGAAAGGCTGCACTAGGCAGCCTTTCAAGGTTAGAGAGAAGTGATTAACTTATCAGGCTTCGCCAAAATTCAACGCTTCAGACAGAGCCTGCTCTACTTCAGATGCAGACACCTTGGCTGGAGTTTCAAATTCAGTTTCATCACGTCCCTTACGACGCTCATTATGGTAGGTCAAACCAGTACCCGCAGGAATCAGACGACCAACAACCACATTTTCTTTCAGGCCGCGCAGGTAATCACGCTTACCTGTTACCGCAGCTTCAGTCAGGACTCGAGTAGTCTCCTGGAATGACGCAGCAGAGATAAAGGACTCAGTTGCCAGGGATGCCTTGGTGATACCCAGCAGCACACGCTCAAACTTGGCAGGAATACGGTCGTCAGCAGTCAGACGTTCGTTTTCTTCCTGAACTCGGGTCAGCTCCAGCTGCTCACCCTTAATAAGGGTTGAGTCACCAGTCTCGGTTACTTCAACTTTACGCAACATCTGACGCAGAATGGTCTCAATGTGCTTGTCGTTGATCTTAACGCCCTGCAGACGGTATACATCCTGAATTTCGTTAACCACGTAGCGAGCCAGCTCACCCACACCCAGCAGACGAAGAATGTCATGAGAGTTGGTTGGGCCATCAGAGATAACTTCACCCTTGGTAACCTGCTCACCTTCAAAGACGTTCAGGTGGCGCCACTTAGGAATCAGCTCCTCGTATGGATCACTACCGTCATTCGGCGTAATCACCAGACGCTTCTTACCTTTGGTTTCCTTACCAAAACCGATAGTACCGGTAATTTCTGCAAGGATAGAGTGCTCTTTTGGCTTACGGGCCTCGAACAGATCAGCAACCCTTGGCAGACCACCGGTAATATCTCGGTTACCGCTGGATTGCTGAGGAATACGGGCAATAACATCACCGACTTCCACATCCTTGCCATCAGTCAGCGTAACAATCGCATTGGCAGGCAGGAAGTACTGTGCAGGCACATCAGTACCAGGCAGTTTCAGTTCCTTACCATTGACGTCAAACAACTGAATCGTTGGACGAACATCCTTACCAGCAGATGGACGGTCCTTTGGATCCATTACCTCAATGTTGGACAGCCCCGTCAGCTCATCAGTCTGAGTCTTGACAGTAATGCCTTCTTCCATACCAATAAACTTGGCAGTACCCGCCATTTCGGTAACGATCGGGTGAGTGTGCGGATCCCACTTGGCAACAATCTGGCCAGCCTGTGTTTCGTCACCATCTTTCACAGACAGTACGGCACCATAAGGCAGCTTGTAACGCTCACGTTCACGACCAAACTCATCAGCCAGAGCCAGCTGACCAGAACGGCTGACAGCAACCAGATTACCATCATTACGTTCAACGAACTTCAGGTTCAGCAGCTTAACCACACCCTTGTTCTTAACGGCAATGCTATCTTGCGCAGATGCTCTGGATGCCGCACCACCGATATGGAAGGTACGCATGGTCAGCTGGGTACCAGGCTCACCGATAGACTGTGCCGCAATAACACCAACAGCCTCACCTTTATTAACGAGGTGTCCACGACCCAGGTCACGACCATAACAGCTGGCACAGATACCGTAACGGGTTTCACAGGTAATTGGAGAACGGACACGCATCTCATCAACATTCATTGTTTCAAGACGCTTCACCCACTTCTCATCAATCAGAGTACCGGCAGAAACAGCAATCTCATCGGTTGTTCCAGGCTTGACAACATCTTCTGCAACCACACGGCCCAGAATACGCTCACCCAGAGGTTCAACTACGTCACCACCTTCAATGTGTGGTGTCATCATCAGGCCTTTGGCGGTGCCACAGTCATCTTCAGTAACAACCAGATCCTGGGCAACATCTACCAGACGGCGAGTCAGGTAACCAGAGTTCGCAGTTTTCAGCGCGGTATCTGCCAGACCTTTACGAGCACCGTGAGTAGAGATGAAGTACTGCAGTACGTTCAGACCTTCACGGAAATTCGCGGTAATAGGTGTTTCAATGATGGAACCATCTGGCTTCGCCATCAGACCACGCATACCTGCCAGCTGACGGATCTGAGCAGCACTACCCCGCGCACCGGAGTCCGCCATGATGTAGACGCTGTTGAAGGATTCCTGCTCTTCCTCTTTACCTTCACGGTTGATGACCGTGTCAGTCTTAAGGTTATCCATCATCCGCTTGGCCAACATTTCATTAGCACGGGACCAGATATCGATAACCTTGTTGTATTTCTCACCCTGGGTTACCAGACCGGAAGCATACTGGTTTTCGATTTCCCGCACTTCGTTGTTGGCATCTTCGATAATACGAGGCTTGTCATCAGGAATAACAAAGTCGTTAACACCGATAGATGCACCGGATAATGTTGCATAATTGAAGCCCAGATACATCATCTGGTCAGCAAAGATAACAGTTTCTTTCAAACCAACATTACGATAGCACGCATTCAGAAGCCTGGAGATAGACTTCTTCTTCATTGCCTGGTTAACCAGATCAAATGGCAGGCCATCAGGAACAATATCCCAGAGAACAACACGGCCTACTGTGGTGTCTGCAAGGAATGTTCGCGCCTGCTTCTCTCCATCTTCACTCTTGGTAACCTCGCTGACACGCACTTTAACACGGGCATGCAGGTCAACAGTACCAGTACGGTAAGCACGCAATGCCTCATTGGTGTCAGCAAACACCATACCCTCACCCTTGGCATTAATACGATCACGGGTGATGTAGTACAGACCGAGAACCACGTCCTGAGAAGGTACGATAATTGGCTCACCGTTAGCAGGTGCAAGGATGTTGTTGGTAGACATCATCAGAGCACGGGCTTCCAGCTGGGCTTCCAGGGTCAGCGGTACATGAACTGCCATCTGGTCACCGTCAAAGTCCGCGTTATAAGCTGCACAGACCAGTGGGTGCAGCTGAATCGCCTTACCTTCGATCAGTACCGGCTCAAAAGCCTGGATACCCAAACGGTGCAGGGTCGGCGCCCGGTTCAGCATAACCGGGTGTTCACGGATAACATCTGCCAGAACGTCCCACACTTCAGGTGTTTCACGCTCAACCATCTTCTTGGCAGCTTTAATAGTGGTCGCCAGACCTTTCGCTTCCAACTTGCCAAAAATAAATGGCTTAAACAGTTCCAGCGCCATTTTCTTAGGCAGACCGCACTGATGCAGACGCAGGGTAGGACCAACGGTAATAACAGAACGACCAGAGTAGTCTACACGCTTACCCAGCAGGTTCTGACGGAAACGACCCTGCTTACCCTTGATCATGTCAGCCAGGGACTTCAGAGGACGCTTGTTGGAACCAGTGATGGCACGACCACGACGACCATTATCCAGCAGGGCATCTACAGATTCCTGCAGCATCCGCTTTTCGTTACGGACAATGATATCTGGCGCATTCAGATCTAACAGACGCTTCAGACGGTTATTACGGTTAATAACCCGGCGATACAGGTCGTTCAGGTCAGATGTAGCAAAACGCCCGCCATCCAGTGGTACCAGAGGGCGTAGATCAGGTGGCAGAACCGGCAGAACGGTCATGACCATCCACTCAGGGTTGTTACCTGAATTATAGAACGCTTCAACCAGCTTCAGACGCTTGGTGAGTTTTTTCAGCTTGGTTTCAGAGTTGGTCTGGGGAATCTCTTCCCGCAACATATTAACCTCGTCTTCCAGGTCAATATCCGCCAACAATGCCTTAACCGCTTCTGCACCCATACGGGCATCGAAGTCATCACCAAACTCTTCCAGGGCTTCGTAGTACTGTTCATCAGACAGTAGCTGCCCTTTATCCAGGGTAGTCATACCCGGATCAATAACGACATAGGACTCAAAGTAGAGTACACGTTCAATGTCGCGCAAAGTCATATCCAGCAGCAAACCGATACGGCTGGGCAGGGACTTCAGGAACCAAATGTGAGCAACAGGGCTGGCCAGCTCAATGTGGCCCATGCGATCACGACGCACTTTTGCCAGCGCAACTTCAACGCCACACTTTTCACAGATAACACCACGGTGCTTCAGGCGCTTGTACTTACCACACAGGCACTCGTAGTCTTTTACCGGGCCAAAAATCTTGGCACAGAACAGACCATCACGCTCAGGCTTGAAGGTCCGGTAGTTAATGGTCTCTGGCTTCTTTACTTCACCAAAGGACCAGGAACGAACCATTTCTGGTGAAGCCAGACCGATCCGAATAGCATCGAAATCATCCGTCTGGCCTTGTGTCTTGAGCAGATTCAATAAGTCTTTCAAGATCGTATCTCCTCACGGTGCAAGGCAGCCTTCTCAGGCTGCCTCCGCCACACGCTTTCGTTATTCGGTGTCCAGTTCGATATCAATACCCAGGGAACGGATTTCCTTCAACAATACGTTGAAGGACTCCGGCATCCCGGCTTCCATGCGGTGATCGCCATCAACAATGTTTTTATACATTTTGGTACGACCCGCCACATCATCGGACTTCACTGTCAGCATTTCCTGCAGGGTGTAGGCGGCACCATAAGCTTCCAGAGCCCAGACCTCCATCTCACCGAAACGCTGACCACCGAATTGAGCCTTACCACCCAGAGGCTGCTGAGTAACCAGAGAGTAAGAACCGGTGGAACGTGCATGCATTTTATCATCGACCAGGTGGTTCAACTTCAGCATGTACATGTAACCAACAGTTACCGGACGATCGAACTTATCACCTGTACGGCCATCAAACAGATCAAACTGACCAGTATCACTGATGTCAGCCAGTCTTAGCAGCCGCTTGATTTCAGCTTCCTTAGCTCCATCAAAAACGGACGTTGCCATTGGTACACCGCCTCTGAGGTTGCCAGCCAGCTCCATAACTTGCTCATCAGAGAAAGAGTCCAGCTCAACAGGCCTGTGACCTGGAATGCCGTTATAGATCTCATCAAGGAACTTGCGAAGTTCTGTTACGCTCTTCTGGGCTTCCAGCATTGCATTGACCTTGACACCCAGACCCCGGGCAGCAGCACCCAGGTGAGTTTCAAGAATCTGACCAACGTTCATTCGAGAAGGTACACCCAGAGGGTTCAGAACAATGTCTACTGGCTGGCCATTCTGATCATGAGGCATGTCTTCAACCGGCATAATCCGGGAGATAACACCCTTGTTACCATGACGACCCGCCATCTTATCACCAGGCTGAATCCGACGCTTGATAGCCAGGTAAACCTTGACAATCTTCAGGACACCAGGCGCCATATCATCGCCAGTTTGCAGCTTCTTCTTCTTGTCTTCGAAGCGCTCATCCAGCTGTGCGCGACGTTCTTTCAACTGCTCACGGGACAGATCCAGCATTTCGTTCAGAGCTTCGTCGGACATAGCCAACTTGAACCACTGCTCATGCTCCAGGCCATCCAGGAACTCGTCGGAAATGATGTCGCCTTTCTTAAGGCCCAGACCACGATCCACAGGCTGACCACGCAACGCTCCGCGTAGACGGGCAAAGGTATCACCTTCAACGATACGGAACTCTTCGTTCAGATCCTTGCGGTATTCATCCAACTGAGCCTTTTCGATAGAGAGCGCACGACTGTCCTTCTCAACACCGTCACGGGTAAAGACCTGTACATCAATAACAGTACCTTTAACACCGGTAGGCACACGCAAGGAGGTATCCTTAACGTCAGATGCTTTTTCACCGAAAATCGCACGCAGCAGTTTCTCTTCCGGAGTCAGCTGGGTTTCACCCTTAGGCGTTACCTTACCAACCAGAATATCACCAGCAATCACTTCCGCACCGACATAAACAATACCGGCACCATCCAGCTTGTTCAGGGCAGACTCACCAACATTTGGGATGTCGCCACTGATTTCTTCTGGCCCAAGCTTGGTATCACGGGCAACACAGGTCAGCTCCTGAATATGGATAGAGGTAAATCTATCTTCCTGAACCACACGTTCAGAAATTAGGATGGAATCCTCGAAGTTGTAACCATTCCAGGGCATGAACGCGACACGCATGTTCTGGCCCAGCGCCAGCTCACCCAAGTCAACGGAAGGACCGTCAGCCAGAATATCACCACGCGCAATAATATCGCCCGGCTTCACCAGAGAACGCTGGTTTATACAGGTGTTCTGGTTAGAACGGGTGTATTTGGTCAAGTTGTAGATATCAACACCGGCTTCACCAGGTTGAACTTCTGCGTCGTTAACACGTATAACTACACGACTGGCATCAACTGCATCGACCAGACCACCACGACGAGCCACTACACAGACACCGGAGTCAGAAGCAACATTGCGCTCCATGCCAGTACCAACCAGTGGTTTGTCTGCACGCAGGGTAGGCACAGCCTGGCGTTGCATGTTAGATCCCATCAGCGCCCGGTTCGCATCATCGTGCTCCAGGAATGGAATCAGGGATGCCGCTACGGATACCACCTGCTTGGTAGATACGTCCATATACTGGACTTTATCCGGTGCCATCAGGGTAAATTCGTTACGGTGACGAACGTTAACCAGCTCATCAGTCAGATTATTATCGTCGTCCATGGCTGCAGATGCTGAGCGATAACAAACTCACCTTCTTCAATAGCCGACAGGTAACTGATTTCATCTGTTACCTTGCCATCAACCACCTTACGATAGGGAGACTCAAGGAAACCATAATCGTTAGTACGGGCATAGGTTGCCAGGGAGTTGATCAGACCGATGTTTGGCCCTTCAGGTGTTTCGATAGGACATACACGTCCGTAGTGGGTTGGGTGTACGTCTCGAACCTCAAAACCAGCTCGCTCACGGGTCAGACCACCAGGTCCCAATGCTGATACACGACGCTTGTGTGTAATTTCAGACAGCGGATTGTTCTGGTCCATAAACTGGGACAACTGGCTTGAACCGAAGAATTCTTTAATAGCAGCTGCAACTGGCTTGGCATTGATCAAATCCTGAGGCATCAGGCCTTCAGATTCAGCCAGATTCAAACGCTCTTTAACTGCACGTTCAACACGTACCAGACCCACACGGAACTGGTTTTCAGCCATTTCACCAACAGAGCGCACACGACGGTTACCCAGGTGGTCGATATCATCACAAACACCAATACCGTTACGGATGCTGACCAGTGTTTTCAGGACATCAACAATATCCAGGTTATCCAACACACCAGAGCCTGTATCTTCTTCACGACCCAGGCGGCGGTTAAACTTCATCCGCCCCACTGCAGACAGGTCATAACGTTCGGTAGAGAAGAACAAATTCTGGAACAGCGTTTCAGCGGCTTCCTGGGTAGGTGGCTCACCCGGGCGCATCATACGGTAGATTTCTACCAGGGCTTCAAGCCTGTTGGTAGTGGTATCGGTACGCAGCGTATCAGAAATGTAGGAACCGCAATCCAGCTCGTTAACATAAAGCGTCTCAATGGATTTGATGCTGGAAGCCAGCAACTTTTCGTAGACTTCAGGTGTAATCTCGGTATTACACTCAGCTACAATTTCTCCGGTTGCTTTATGTACAACTGTTTTTGCCAGGACGCGACCGTAAATGTATTCAATCGGTGCTTCCAAACGCTCGATATTCGCTTTTTGCAATTGGCGAATGTGGCGAGCGGTTACGCGGCGGCCTTGCTCAACAATGACGTTACCTTCACCATCCTTGATATCAAAGCTCGCAGCTTCGCCTCTCAGGCGCTCAGGAACCAGCTCTGTGCTGACACTTTCTGTGCCCAGATTAAAGCCTACGGTATCAAAGAAACCATCCAGAATTTCTTCATTAGACATACCGATCGCACGCAGCAGAATGGTAGCTGGCAACTTACGACGACGGTCGATACGCACATAAAGCAGGTCTTTAGGGTCAAACTCAAAGTCTAACCAGGAGCCACGGTAAGGAATAACCCGGGCAGAGTAGAGCAGTTTACCAGATGAGTGAGTCTTACCACGGTCATTATCAAAGAATACACCAGGAGAGCGGTGCAGCTGAGATACGATGACACGCTCGGTACCATTGATTACAAAAGTACCGTTATCTGTCATGAGCGGAATCTCGCCCATGTAGACTTCCTGCTCTTTAATATCCTTGATTGCCTTGTTTGCAGAGTCTTTGTCGTAGATAATGAGACGCACCTTGACTCGCAGTGGTACTGCGTAAGTCACGCCCCGGAGTTGACACTCTTTAACATCAAAGGCAGGAGTACCAAGCCTGTAGCTTACGTACTCAAGGGCAGCATTGCCAGAATAGCTGACAATCGGAAAAACGGACTTGAATGCAGCGTGCAGACCGATATCTTCTCGTGCAGCGGGCTCTTTGCCTGATTGCAACAGCTTGTGGTACGAATCAAGCTGAATAGCGAGAAGGTACGGCACGTTCATGACATGCGGCAGCTTGCCGAAGTCCTTCCTGATACGTTTTTTCTCTGTATACGAGTATGCCATCAGCGTTCCCCAGCTTGGTCACCTTAATTGGGCAACAGACCCCCTGGCCTGACCATTAAGGTATTGAGGGCGGGTGGCCCCCTATCAATAACCAATAGTTTCGATGCTTTGCAGCTCCACTAAGGAGCTTTCCCTGACAATGACATCACGTCCCTGCCAGAAGACCATGCGGTATAACAAAATACCGCCCTAACCCTGAAACAGCATCTTGCCATTTGCAGGATTTTCAGACCTGTGTCAGCCCCAACGCAGAGTATGCTATAGCATCTGTTTTAGCAGGTTATAATTAAGTCAGCTAAAAACGCTTTTACACCATCTGTTTGGGACATAACCCTGACACTCAGGTCAGATAAACAATCCGGACATCGTATACCGGACTGCACTGTGCCCATCCACTCTTAAAAGAGCTCCCTGGCAACACAGCATATACCGCTGTATGGGCTTTAGCGCCTAAACAACAGCAAAACCCACAACGCCTATTGAATGTATACGCGTACAAACCCTGCAATTACATCAAAAAGCGATATAGCTCATACAACGGAAAAAGGCCGGTACCCTACAGGCACCAGCCACCTGAGTCTATTATGCAATAGGCTCGGGAATATGCAACGTCGTCGCAGAAATTACTTGATTTCTACGGAAGCGCCAGCTTCTTCCAGTTGCTTTTTCAGCTCTTCAGCTTCGTCCTTGCTCACAGCTTCTTTCAGAGGAGCAGGAGCGCCGTCTACAACGCCTTTAGCCTCTTTCAGACCCAGGCCAGTAGCAGCACGCACAACCTTGATTACGTTTACTTTCTTGTCGCCAGCAGCAGTCAGAATTACGTCGAATTCAGTCTGTTCTTCAGCAGCAGCAGCTTCGCCAGCAGCAGCAGGAGCAGCAGCAACAGCAGCAGCGGCAGAAACGCCGAACTTCTCTTCCATTGCTTCAACCAGCTCAACCACGTCCATGACGCTCATTTCAGCGATTGCATTCAGGATATCTTCTTTAGACAGAGCCATTTTTAAGTCTCCGAAAATTCGTGTTTGGGTTTACCAAAAATCTTTTAATAAAGAGAAGTACAGCTATCAGGCTGCGTTCTTCTTCTCTTCGGCAACAGCTGCCATAACGCGGGTGATAGAAGCAGGGAACTCGTTCAGAGTTCTTGCCAGCTTGGTCACCGGTGCAATCATGACGCTCATCAGCATTGCGCGAGCCTGGTCCAGTGTTGGCATCTTGGCCAGAACATCAATTTGTTCAGCAGCCAGAACCTGTCCACTAATGGACAGAGCCTTCACTTCCAGTTCCTTGTTCTCTTTAGAGAAGTCTTTCATCAGACGCGCAGCGGCACCTGGATCTTCCTGAGAGAAAGCAAGAACAGTAGGACCTACCAGGGAATCCTGCAGACACTCGAACTCAGTGCCATCTACTGCGCGCTTGGCCAGGGTGTTACGTACTACCTTCAGGTATACGCCACCTTCACGAGCCTGCTTACGCAGTGCGGTCATTTGACCAACAGAGAGACCACGGTAATCCGCGATAACAGCCGACAGAGCGCTTTGAGCAGCCTCGTTGACCTCGGCGACAATCGCCTTCTTGTCTTCGAGTCCTAACGCCATTGGCTTTACTCCAAATATCTGAAGTTACATTCAGCACCAAGGTTGGACCAAAGTACTGAACACTCACAATACGGTGAAGGGTCAGCGCCTGGAAATAAATTTCACAGTACACCAGCTCACCGTCTACGCAGGAAATTAAGCATTCTGGCAAAAGCGCAGTCAGCACCTGCGATCTTTGACGGCCCCTGAAATAACAGGGACCCCAAAGTTCTTTCAAGCAGCACGCTGCAACACAGCATGCCGCTTATATTCTTTAGATATCCAGGGAGGACATATCGATAGCGATACCTGGTCCCATAGTGGAGGACAGGGTCACTTTCTTCATGTAAACACCCTTGCTGGAAGAAGGCTTCAGCTTCTTCAGGTCAGCCATCAGTGCTTCAACATTCTGCTTCAGGGAAGCAGCTTCGAAGTCGATCTTGCCAACACCAGCGTGAATGATGCCGTTCTTGTCAGTACGGAAACGCACCTGACCAGCCTTGGCATTCTTAACCGCTTCAGCAACATTAGGGGTTACAGTGCCTACCTTAGGGTTAGGCATCAGACCGCGCGGGCCCAGAATCTGACCCAGCTGACCAACAACACGCATTGCGTCAGGAGAAGCAATAACAACGTCAAAGTTCAGCTCGCCCGCTTTAACCTGAGCAGCCAGATCATCCATACCGATAATGTCAGCGCCAGCTTCTTTAGCTGCTTCAGCGTTTGCACCCTGGGTGAAAACAGCAACGCGAACGTCTTTACCAGTACCATTTGGCAGAACAGTAGAGCCACGAACAACCTGGTCAGATTTACGAGGATCAACACCCAGGTTCACGGAAACTTCTACAGACTCCTTGAATTTAACGCTGGATACTTCTTTCAGAAGGTTAGCAGCGTCTTCGAAAGCATAAGACTTGTTAGCTTCTACTTTCTCAGCAATCTTCTTAGCGCGCTTGGACAGTTTAGCCATCTTACACACCCTCCACGTTCAGGCCCATGGACCGGGCAGAACCGGCGATGGTGCGAATAGCAGCATCTTCGTCAGCAGCAGTCAGGTCAGGTTCTTTAACCTTAGCAACTTCAAGCAGCTGCTCACGA
Source organism: Endozoicomonadaceae bacterium (assembly GCA_965224475.1). Classification (GTDB taxonomy): domain Bacteria; phylum Pseudomonadota; class Gammaproteobacteria; order Pseudomonadales; family Endozoicomonadaceae; genus Endonucleibacter. The sequence continues at coordinate 113,635 of CBDCZK010000023.1, forward strand.
GTCACGGTGCCTACTTTTTCAGTGTTAGGACGACCGGAACCTTTCTTCAGCTTCAGAGTTTTCTTCAGCAGAACAGATGCAGGTGGCGTCTTGGTTTCGAAAGTGAAACTACGATCACTGTATACAGTGATAACAACAGGAATCGGCATACCTGCGTCCATGCTCTGAGTCTTGGCATTGAACGCTTTACAGAATTCCATGATGTTCACACCATGCTGACCCAGTGCAGGACCAACAGGTGGGGATGGGTTTGCCTTGCCAGCTGGCACTTGCAGCTTGATATAAGCTTCGACTTTCTTAGCCATTTTAAACCTCTGTCGGGTCTACGCCTTCACAGCAAACTGCTTCAGCTCCCCGTGCTCAGATAAAAACCCTGAGCCACTCACGCGACCCAGGGCTTCATAAATACGTTAGATCTTACGCCTTCTCGACCTGGCTGAATTCCAGTTCAACGGGGGTAGAGCGTCCAAAGATCATAACAGCCACATGCAAGCGGCTCTTTTCGTAGTTGACCACCTCAACGACACCATTAAAGTCGGCAAAGGGTCCTTCGATAACCCGAACCATCTCGCCGGGCTCAAACAACGTCTTCGGCCGAGGCTTATCCACCCCTTCATGAACACGCTGCAAAATAGCGTCCGCTTCCTTTTCAGTAATAGGCGCCGGTTTGTCAGCTGTACCGCCAATAAAGCCCATTACACGCGGAGTATCCTTAATAAGATGCCAGCTATCGTCATTCATTTCCATCTGAACTAACACGTAGCCAGGAAAGAATTTACGCTCACTTTTGCGCTTTTGACCGTTCTTGATCTCAACCACCTCTTCGGTGGGCACAAGAATCTCGCCAAATAACTCTTCCATGCCATGCAGCTTGACCCGATCCTTAAGTGACCGCATCACCTGCTTTTCGTAGCCGGAGTAGGCATGAACCACATACCAACGCTTCGCCATGTCCTGTCCCTATCCTATAAGACTGCTGATTATCCAGCCTAGCAGAGAATCGAGCGCCCATAAAATGAGCCCCATAATCAGAACAACCGCCACGACAACCAAAGTAGTCTGCACCGTTTCCCGACGGGTCGGCCAGACAACCTTGCGAATCTCTACTTTAGCCTCTTTAACAAGTGTCCAGAATGCACCACCTTTTGCGGTCTGCAAAGCCAGAAAACCTGCCCCCAGAGCCAGCACCAGCAACCCTGCAACACGATATAGCAGGGGCTCAGCTGAAAAATAATAATTGCCGCATACGCCAACAGCCACGACAACCGCTACCAGGGCCCACTTTAGACCATCCAGACGGCTCGCAGCCACTACTTCTGATTTTCCGCTCATCAGCTTGACTATCTCTGTCTAAAAAAAAGACCGATACAGGAAGTGGCAGGCCAGGAGGGAATCGAACCCCCAACCCCCGGTTTTGGAGACCGGTGCTCTACCAATTGAACTACTGGCCTGTATCTATTGACTCTACCTGACACCTAGGCTGACCAATTATAACCAACCAACGGCAACATGAAAATCTTATTATTCAAAAACTCTATCAAGAGAGCTAAAAATTAGGGGCAGACAAGACCACCCCTTAAAACTGGAGCTCATAACCGGATTTGAACCGGTGACCTCATCCTTACCAAGGATGCGCTCTACCAACTGAGCTATATGAGCAAACTAAATATGGAGCGGGTAGCGGGAATCGAACCCGCATCATCAGCTTGGAAGGCTGAGGTTCTACCGTTGAACTATACCCGCAAAACCGCAAGCCAGATCGAATACTTTATCAATCCGACAATCTCACCTGGCGGAGGAAATTTGGTGGTGGGGGCTGGATTCGAACCAGCGAAGCTTTCGCGTCAGATTTACAGTCTGATCCCTTTGGCCGCTCGGGAACCCCACCGAACGCTGCGCTATTGTATTTCGAAGCATTTTAAAGTCAACCCCATCTCTTCAAACTCATTTAAACATTGAAGAGCGTTTGAACTGCCTGCCCCGAAGCGCGAGACGTATACTAGTGAAAGTTGTTGTTGGATGCAATGCTTTTACAAAGCTTTTCTATTTTTTTAATGTCATTAAACTGATGAGTAAGCTTCTCCCAAAAACCAGCACCTAATGCACTCGCCTCTTTAACACTTAGTTCTAGCCACCAAGACTCAGCTTTTTGTCCAAGCTTTTTAATTACCGGATTATAGCCTAACGCTGTCAACCGACGACTGACGTCTTCTGCGAGAGACTCCTGACTAAAAAGCCCTAAAGAAACACCATTAGTCAGTTCTCCACGAGTAATGACATAACTGTCAATAGATTGGGCATGCAGTTCCCTTAACATGCGGACAGCTTCACCTCGACTCGGTAAAGGAGGAATATGCACCCAGTATTCAGACCATTTACCAGCGCCAACAAAACGCTCTTTACTGGCAACTCCTAAAGAAAATAATTTCTGCTGTATCTGATCCGCGTTACTCGCAGAGCTGAAAGGCCCTACCAGAAGACACATGTCATTTTGATCTACGCGCTCTTCTGATTTATCCGCCGGTTTCGAAGGTAAAGTAACAAAATCTCTGCGTTCCGATAGTAGCTCCAAGGATTGGTCGTATTTTTGAGCCAACGCTCCTGATCTTTCATTACGCCGATAATCCTCACTGGAATGCCAAAATGTTCCCCAGGCAAAATAACCTAGATTTGCCACAGCCAATACAATGACAATCCAGCGCAACGCCATTCAGTCACTCTCCATAAATGCCAATCGCAGACCATCCATAACAAGATCCCGGTTGAATACAGTTTCAGCTTTTATATGAGGCTTTAGCTTATCTCCATCACCGCCTGCTAAATACACCAAAGCGTCTGGATAAAACTCCAGCTGAGCATTCACCAGGGATACCGCCATAGAAAGAACCCCACGACTGATACAATCTTCAGTCGTTCGACCCGGCAAAATGGCTTCTGGCGAGTGCTCAGCTATTTCTAACTGAGCAGTATTCATATGCAGCGACCTTCTCATCATTTCCAGCCCAGGAACAATATAACCACCCAGATGACAACCATTACCATCCACAATATCCAATGTTAACGCTGTTCCACAATCAATTATCAGCTTTGTATGCTTGCTGTGTTTACAGTGAGCAGCCAACATTGCCAACCATCGATCTACTCCTAGCCGGGTATAGTGCTCATAGGCTACCTCTAGCCCAAGCCAGGATTTGCGCGTTTCAGCAAAAAACAGTTCATAACCAAATCCTTCTGAAATAACCGATTTCAATAACGCTTTGCGGCGAGAACCTGAAACAACAGACGCTCTGGCACAGCGAATCGGCCCTAAGCGATCGAGTAAAACCGGCAGTTGAACACGCCACTCCTCACTATTAGAAAGGTACCCAGCATCAGCTATAACACCATTACGTAATAGTCGCCACTTCAGCCTTGTATTACCGGCATCAAACTCAAGAACAGCTTCATTGTTACCGGAAGGAAAATGCAGTTGATGCACCATAATGTAGAAACCGAAATCACACAGTATTTTTGTCTTTTAATCCGAAGGTTTTATACAGCCAAACCCGATTCACTTAATAAGGGCGCAAAGAAACTTCCCCTCCATGAAAAACCATTCTCCCGCTTTCAGTTTCAAGAAGAAGCCCACCCTGCTCATTAACCCCCAGAGAGCGACCTGTTACTTGCTGGCCGGATGCATCAAGAGAGACCATTTGCCCCAAGAATGCATCATAATGGCTCCATTGCTCACGAAATAACGGAAAGCCACCTTCTCTATAGCCTTCCAACATATGACAAATGGTGTTGATGAGTTCAGAAGCAACCTGATTACGGCTGACCCGCCCCCCATAAATACGATATAGATCAACCGCTGGCTGACCGATGCTTGCCAATTGCTCATCACTTAACCTGACATTAACACCAACACCAATAACGACATTGCAATCCCCCGTAGGATCGCCATGGGCTTCCAGCAAAACCCCACACACCTTTTTACCCTGCCAAAGGACATCATTTGGCCATTTCAACTCAAGTCCTTTGATACCACAGGACTCAAGAGCCTTTAACACAGCAAGTCCTGCAGCGAGACTTAAGCCTTCAAGGGAAGCCGTTCCATCCCCAAGTTGCCACATCAAAGACAAACAAATATTACTGCCAAAAGGTGTGAACCAACGCCTCCCCCGTCGTCCTCGACCAGTAGTCTGATACTCAGCCAGGCAAAAGTGCAATTTTTTATTCGAATGTTTTTTACAAACCTCTTGCACCAAGTCATTTGTTGAACTGGTCATCACGCAACTGTGTAGAGATATTTTTCGGCGAACATCCTTTTCGAGTCCAGCACGAATGGCTTTCTCATCAAACAGCTCTATGCCTTTTTCCAACCGGTACCCTTTCCCCCTGACAGACTCAAGCTGCAGCCCTTTGTCCTGCAATCCCTTTATCTTTTTCCAGACCGCTGCTCTACTGATACCGAGCAACTGCCCCATCTCCTCTCCAGAATGGAACTCTCTATCAGAGAGAAGTGCGAGCAACTTTTCCATTTTACTGCCTCTAAAACGTACAGAAATCATGCAAAAAACAATTACGGTAGCAATATTAAGTACCGAACCCTATGAAATCGACTATTTCCAGTCACTAAAGCAGAAGGTAGCTATTAACGTTCCCACCCATATGCTTAAGGTTGATAAAGCGGTCTTATTATAAGAAAGGTCTGCGAAGACAAGAGCTATTATGAAAGCGCCGCCCTCAAATGCAGAATCTAGCTTGCCAGAAAGTCCAATAGGTTTTGTTCAATAGTATTATCGTAGACAGCTACTGTCAGCAGTGACGAGGGACAACCGCTAATTGTAGATGAAACCCTGCTTCCTTCAGAAAAACAGAAACAGCGTTTATTCATAGCCAATGCGGTGGCCAATTCAAAGCCTGCACCTGTAGAAGGCAATGTAAGATCCCAGACACAAAAGCTGGCTTGCTTCAGAGCAGCCAACCCCCAATGATGGCAAGCAAGTTCATCTGCCAACTGATTTTTACTACTTAACCGAAGAACAGCTAATTTATCGAGCAACTCCTGAGAAGACAGATGAACAAACTGCTCAGGAATACCCTTCACCCTATCAACTGACTTTGCATGCATGTCAGCATCTAGGACCACATCAGACAGACACTGATAACCATGCTTATCGAAAAATTCAGTAATACGCCTAGCTCTTCGAATTATATCTTTTGCCTGCTCCTGGGAACGACTGGTTACGCTGGCACCGTAAAATACCTGCTTTTTATCCATAGCACTGACCCCATTGTCCTGACTGTTCACGACTATAGTAATAGCAGGTATCTTTGGCTGGAGTAAATTTAGTCAGATTAGAGCTCGAATGAAATAGAGTAGAGCAAAGCACCAAGGTATAGCCAAACTGGTTATCGTCGCTCTGTTATAAACAATACCGGCTTAAGAATAATCGTAACTATTCAGCCTCCTCAGATTAATCTGGATTTTTCGCGAATTTATGTCATTTTGATATAAACCCTTTTCCAGAAGTTTTCATGACTCAGTTTACTCCCGAAACACAGGCCATTATCTTGCTTCTCGCTGCTGTAGGTGAGCTGGAGTCGAAGGTTTTGAGTCTTGAGGATGAAAACAAGGAGCTTGCTGATAAGCTCAAGATGAATAGTCGTAATAGCAGCAAGCCACCGTCTACAGATGGTTACAATAAGCCCTCATCATCCAAAAACTCAAATGCTGACAGTGAGAATGAGGAAAATCCTGAGTGTGATAGAGAAGATTACAAACCCAATCCCAAAAGCCTGAGGCAAAAGTCAAATAACAGGCCCGGTGGTCAACACGGTCATAAAGGCTCTACGCTGGAGCAAACTGAGGAACCAGACCATATCCGGCATCACTCGGTTAAAAACTGCGTACTTTGCCATCAGTCGCTTCTTTCTATCAAAGTAACCGACGTTGTTGAACGTCAGGTATTTGATCCAGGACGTTTTGGCCGTTTCGAAGTAACGGCGCATGTGGCTGAAGTCAAAGAATGCCCATGCGGACATGCTAATCAAGCATGCTTTCCTAAGGGTGTTGACTCGTATGTGCAGTATGGTCCGGTCACTCAAGCACTGGCTGTTTATCTGTATCAATACCAGTTAATGCCGTACAAGCGCATTTCACAATTCTTTTTCGATATTTTTGGTCTTGAAGTTAGTCCCGGTTCAATCTGTACTTTTCAGGCAAATGCCTACGACCGTCTGGCTAGCACAGAGGCAGCAATTGCTAACGCCTTAAAAAAAGTGCCAGTTGCAGGTGCTGACGAAACAGGCATGAGAGTGAAGGGCTCTTTATGGTGGCTGCATGTCGTTCGTTCCGAGGAGTGGACATACTACCACCTTGACCCCAGTAAAGGTCATGAAGCTATTGAGGCAATGGGAGTGTTACTGGTATTTGCCGGTATACTTGTGCATGACCATTATAAAGTCTACTTTCGCTACGCAGCCATCCATGTGCTCTGTAACGCCCATCACTTAAGGGAGTTGCAGGGGGTTGTTGACAGAGATTGCAATTATCTTGCAGCCCGGCTTCAACGCTTGTTAAGGCTGGCTTGCCATCTTAGGAAAGGGTTCAAAAAGCTTGGCATGAAGGCTATGCCGGAAATTATCCGCAAGCGTATCGACTCGCTTTTCGAGCGTACTGCTAAAAAAGCACAGCTCGAAGAAGCCGAGTACATGGAGCGACGACGTCAACGCCTTGGAGAGGATAAAGTCAGAAACACCAAAGCCTTTAACCTCTTCAAGCGACTGGTGGAGTTTAAAGAAGAAACCTTGAGATTCATGACTGATTTTGACATCCCCTTCGATAATAACGGCAGTGAGCAGGATGTTCGCAACGGCAAGGTAAAGCAGAAAATATCTGGCTGTTTCAGAAGTGAAAAAGGGGCTAAATGGTACTGCCGGATACGGAGTTATGTTTCATCGGCGAGAAAGCAGGGTGAGAATGTTTTCGAAGCCCTGCTTATAGCTATGAAGAATTACGACAACCTTCCTTTACTGGGTGCTGAATAGTTACGAATAATCACCAGTCAACTCCCGCTTTAATTTTTCTATATACTCCATTAAGTACTCTGTATTCCGATATGCAAGCTTTTTTCCTGCTGCTGTTTGCATCGTGTCAGCAATTTTTAATAACTTCAGCTGAAAATGGTCAAGCGCAAACTGGCGGTCGTCTGGTGTGCGATGCTCAGCCACTGGATCTTCTGGATCAAACAGCACCTGTTTTAAAATACCTGCGGTATAAAACACTCGTGCAAGACCAATGGCTCCAAGGGCTTCCATCCGGTCTGCATCCTGAACCACTTTTGCCTCAATCGTCTCTGGAGTAATCGCAGCTGAATAACTGTGGGATTTCACTGCGTGGCACACACCCGGAATTAGATGTGCCGGAAAATTCAACTTGCTTAAGCAGCGTGCCGCTTCCTCAGCTGCCAAAGTTGAAGCTCTTGAACGCTCAGGGTGATTCTTAGGTAACACAACAACATCATGAAAATAGCAGGCAGCTAAAACAATCAACCGATTCACTGGCTGTGTTTCGCTCTCAACAATTTGAAGCGCTGTTTTCCAGACACGCTGAAAGTGAGAAAAATCATGAGATGCGTCATCACTCTCATATTCCGTCAGCGCTTGAATAAAAAGCTTCTCCCAGTGCCCTAACAGGGCTGGATCACTATAGTCCATAGATTTATCTTTAAACAACCAATTCAATAGCCAAACAGTTTAATGATCAAACTCTGGATTGAAAGGTCATTTTTATTTCACCTATTTTACATCAGTCGCGAGGTAACGTTTGCGTTCAGTATTTGGCACTTCACTACCCAAAGACTCCAAAAACTCACGATGATGAATAACAACGCGGTCAGGATATGCCAGCACCCTGTAAAATTGGGGCGATTCTACTGAAATGTAGCCCGGTTTTGGGTTTATGAAATCAAAAGGCGTCTGATGAACCAGAGATGGAGGGCAAGTATAAGCAATACCATTCCATATACCACTAACCGCTCGATGCAGATGCCCAAAAAACAGATAACTGATGCTTTCCTTATAAGGAGTAATTGCATCCAGAAATTCTTCACTATTAATAAGACCATCATCATCCATACAGGCCAACCCCACTCTAAACGGAGGGTGATGCATAAACAGAAAAACTCTTTTTTGGCCCGCCAACTTTGATTCCAGCCAGCTTAAGCGATCCTGACACAATCTACCGCTACGTTTACCCTCATCCAACGTATCGAGACATATGACTCTGGCTTCTGGAAAATCTACAGTGTAGTGAATAAAACCTGACTCATGAGTTGGGTGTTCAGGAAACACATTACGAAAACAGCTTCTCTTATCATGGTTACCCACTAGCAGGTAGTAAGGCATGTTTAACGCTGAAAGTTCAGTTCTCAAAACGCTATAGGCAGATTCTTCTCCCCAGTGAGCAAGATCGCCTGTAATAACACAAAAATCACTATTAGGGCATTCTTCATTAATTGCATTGATACAGGCCTTAATTCTGGACTGTGGATCAATATCAAAGTTAATACACCCCTCTGGAATCAGTTGAGCATCTGAAAGGAAAACGAAATCCAACAAATCAAAACCTCATAACAAGATATTCTTTATTTAAAAAAACAATATTTTTTTAAGCCTGCTTTTCCCCTTGAGTATCAGGTATTACATAAATACTGAAAGTCTAACTGGGACTATATCCCCTCATAAATTTTACCTTTCAAGCTACTATTCCATTAGCTAAAAAAGCTTAGAGCCCGTCTTTGTATTCTTTGCCAAAAGGGTGTTGCCATCGTTTCCAATCGTTTTAAATACTCTATTTTACTGCTTGGATTGCTCCCTATTATATATTTAGGTGCTTCAACATTTATCAATCAGAAAGCACAGTTCAAAGAATATTTTGGAAAAATCAAACCCCGGTGGGAGTATCAATCTAGTCAATATGATTCAAAATCCCCACCAACATTAATTTTGTCAGTACAAGGAGGAGCAACCAACACTAAAGGTGTTTTATTTAGATTTAACCCCAACACATCTGAATTTATTGAGCTATCACGAGAAACAGACCGCGGCAGTAGCTTGAACCACAACCCCGAGCAAGCACTTGCCATTGTAAGAAATTTTATAAATAAAGGCGTAAAACGATACCCTGATGAAGCCGTCATGGTCGTTATGGGCATGGCTGGAACAGAGTTTGCCGGTGGCAGAGGTCTTTTCCTAAACGGGCTTGCAGAAAACAAACGTATTACCCGAGCCATTTTAACATCTGATGCAGAAACAGCCTGGTTAAGCGTTTTCGACAAAGAAGGACTTATAATTATCGTAGGAACCGGAGGTATAACCCTGGCTGTCACTAAAGATGGTCACAGTTACCAAAGTGGAGGCTTTGGTGGGCCTATATCAGATTATCCAAGCGCAACCTCTCTGGTATTTGACTATGACCGTTGCTCAGAGTCCATTATTTCATTAAATGACGGTCATTGGCATTATTCTACACCACTACCTCTATTGCAGCAGTGGATAAAAAAACACGGTGGTAGCCCCGAAAATTACTTCGCTTATAGATCCCAGCTACTCACTTCTGGTCAAAATGAAGAGTATGCAAGCCGAGCAAAAGATATCATTAACTATTACAGAGAGGAGCTGGCCGGATATGAGAGTAATAACGCCAAAGTAACGTCTCTACTGCCACTTACTCAAAAGACAAACAGCTCAGATCAACCAGCCAATACCAAAGGTGACTATTGTGCAAATTATGCAGTCCGTAAAGCATTTGCCCACTTTAAAGAAGAGCTGGTAGCCAAGCACAATAAACCCGATTTTAGCAAAATCCCTTTTGCTTTACTGTAGGCGGTCAATTATGGGAGTTAATGGAAAAAGATCACCAGACAGAAGGATTGAAGTCAAGAAAATCCCCATTAGCACCAGACTTAATTGCAGGAGCATTGAGGCTGTTTAAAGAGGATATTCCCGCTATTCAATTACGCAGAATGTTGAAAACGGCAGACACTAGAACAGCTGCCTCACACTAAAATACAGTATTTTCAATTAACAATCTCACAGGCTTCTGCGGGACAGGCTATAACGAGCAACAGTATAATTGCTCCACCCTTCATGCCTGTCCAGCTTCATACCAACCTGTTCCATAATATCCAGCGCAAAGCGATTACTAGAGCTGGCAAATGAAATAATCCGCTCAAACCCAAATTCCTGAAACCCAAGCTCAGCCACAGCCTCAATGGCTTCAATAACCAGACCGTGACCACGGTAGTCCTGCAAAAAACGCCAGCTTATCTCAACATCAGAGTGATAGGGGGAAAAACCACAGTATCCCACAAGCTGGCAGTTTTCTTTAAAAACAACAGCCCACTTAGACCAACCACGCTTGTCTAATTCAAGTTGATACCGCCAAAGCTCTGTTTCAGCCCGGCAGGCTGGTTTTTCCGAACTAAACCCGGATAGCTGCTCATATTCATCACCTATAAGGTCTGCATACCCTTGTAAATCAAGCTCTTGCCAGGTTCTGATCAATAAATGGGGTGTTTCTACAACAACCCGCATAACAACACCCCTTCTCTATATAATGCATCACTATTTGACTGCGAATTAAAAAAAAAGTTCGAGCAAGTAAACAAGCAGCCTACGGAGGTCTCAACCTATTAAAAGAATTACGAGGTCTGATTAACTTGCCAGAATAGCAAGCAGCTGTTTCTCCCTTTGCTCTTTATCCAGGGTAGCCAGCTTATTGATAGCATCATAAAACATAGTCCAGTCTGAAGATTGCCGAAACAGCTTGCTCATAGCACCAACCCAGCGTCTATAACTGACAACACTGTTAAGCTTGGCGTTATTAATAGGTGAATTCATCCAATACTCAAATGGCTGTGGCTTATCCATACCTTGAATTAAGCGTTGATAATTTTCCCTAAGAGAGAGGATAACTCGCTGCTTATGCTTCCGTTTTTCATCATCCGATATTGATTGGTCATAAACATCTGCCAGTTCAGAACGTGCATCAAGAATAAGCTCGACAACCTTCTCTGTAACAGGGCTCTCAGCAATATCAAACGCCTGCTGTTGACCTGCAAGCCACTGCCTAACCCCTTCAAGCTCCACTACTGTTGCAAAGCTTTCATTAAAATCTGTATCCCCCGGGACATAGAGCTTTTTATGGGCCAGTTCATGAAACAGCAAACGAGCCAACTGGATGTTATCGTAATCAATAAATGTGTTGAGCAAGGGGTCATTAAACCAGCCCAATGTTGAATACGCTTTAACACCACCGATATAAACGTCATAACCCTCTGAACTTAACTGCCTCTCAAGCTTAAGTAAGCCTTGTTTATTAAAGAAACCACGATAACTTGTACACCCCACGATAGGATAGCACCATTGTTTAGGTGTCATAGAAAGCTCAGGTGTTGCAAATATATTCCAAACAACATATTGACGCTTAAGATCGACGTATGTGTTGTAGCTTTTTCCAACTGGCAGTCTCAGCCTATCTTCCGCAAACGTGAGAATATCCTGACTAAGCAGTAGCTTTTGGCGTAAGTCCTTATCCAAGTCTTTAGTATTTAAAAGCTCCTTAACCTGCTTGCGTTTGGCCAACAATTCTAATTGTCCATATACAGCCTGAGTGTAGTATTTTATGGTTGTACAACCAGATAAAACCGTGAATATAAATACAATACAGGTTATTCGAAATAGCATTGAAGCAAGCTTTCCGCAACTCCCTACAAATAGAATGTTTTCACAACGATAAAGATTCACCATCTACTTTTTCTTATCTACTTGTTTTTCTTGCTCGGGATACCGATCGGGGGTGATAAACACTCGGGTAGTAAAGATAAGATCTGCATACGGTGCATTGTTAAAACCAACTTCCACAAATGAGGCACTCCAACCTTTTTCAGGAGCTGGAAGATCAAGCTCTAACTTACAGTTCCGCCGACAGTTGAAAGATAATACAGAGGATGAGAATTCAGATACCTTATTATTGTCTGGCGTTTTACGAAAATCTCTCGCTACGGGGTTATAGGCTGTCCACAACCTGGCTGACTTAGGCGAAATACTGCTTTCCAGATATAACCGGCCTCCTTCTTCTTCCCACTTCAATTCAGGCATTGGGCGCCCTTCAATAAAGGCACCATAAAATGACTCAACAATATCCGAAATCTGTTTACGATCTTCTCTAATGATATAGTGACTTCGATTAGGAAGCACTCTCATCCATTTTTCTCCAGCTAATCCAGGGAAGTAAAACTGGTTCGTATCCGACGGCATAAAGTTATCACCTGATGCGGAGACAATATATTTAGGTTGCGTAAGCTGCTGCCGGTACTGATAAGGATCAACAATAGCTATCAGTTTGTTCATTGGATCACTGCCTATCAGCGGTCTCAGCGACATATAAGCGGATATTGCTGGATTGCCCTGGGGATAGACACTGAACAAGTGCCTCATCATTTCAGGCATATTTAAAAAATCAGCCACCATGGGTACCAAAGCAACCACACGCTTATCCATAGCAGTAAGCCAGGCAGTCCACCCCCTTTTTGAACCTCCACTGACAACAAAGCTCCTCAGGGTTGTTTTCTGATTTGACAAAAATGCCTGGCTGGCATCCATAGCACTCATCACTGACTTGACCATTGGTAACCTGAGAGGCCAGTTATAATTATTAACCGGATCCATCAAAAATTTGTTCCAGGTATAGGCTATCAGATGATCTTCAGACAATGGCTCACCACTACCAAATGTCAAAAACTGGTTAGGAATATCTTTAAGATCAATCACCAATGACTGAGTTCGAGCAGCTATTCTGGAAAACTCCAGATCATCAGTTATTTCCGGAGCAGCACTTCGCTCTTTTGAGTATAGAGTACCTCCATTGATATAAAGAAGGGCGGTATCAGAAACAACTTTTTCAGGTTGGTATATTGTTAGCCGGTGCTTCCAGACTGGATGACTAACTTTGTCCTTTTCTCCCACCAGCCAACGAAGCGAAGTCAACTCAATAAGATGAATTCTAATCTTATGAGACTTGCCATTTATTAGAAAAGTATCAACAGTTGTGCTTTTTAAGCGCCAGTCATAATCCTTTTCTTTGTTCGATAAATAACAGGGCAATACATCATTCATGTGACCAGGCAATTTATCAGGTGCACACTCGGCAGGGATGGGCTTTAGCTCCGCACTGGCCATAGAAAAGAACAACAGCAGTAAGAATACCCCAATTATTTTTTTCAGCACTGTTTTTAGTAAGCCTTGTTGGTGAGACTTTGATTTTAGCCAGTAATCAATTCATCCTATAGAAAGTAGCCGACAATTACTGGTATGTATATGCTTACACTCTTTCAGCTAAGTATTTTTAAGCTAACAAGAGAAAAATTCATTATAACGTTCTTATCTTTATTATTACTTTCGGGCTGTTCATCCTGGAACGGCTCATGATATAAAAACGCACACAGCTACTTGCTTTAGTCCCGGCCAGTCTTTTGCATCACCCAACAACAGCGGGCATACGAGCCTTTTTCACGAGACCAGGGCAAACCTGGACACAAGCATTGCATAGCAGTAATTTCGAGAAAAAGGTTCACATAGAACGTTTATCAGGTCTCAACCCTGAAGGACTATATGGCCCACCGGATGGTTTGGTGTCACTGAGTTACGAATTCTGTATTCCTGGTGATATAAAGCACGTCGAGGAAGTCATGGCAGTTGATCCAACTGTGGTCGTTTACCAGCACTCCCCAGGCCGCATTGGTTGCAGTAAAAACCAATATCTTTGCATAGGTAGCACTTCACAGCTCAATTACCGGCAGACTCTAGAAAAACTGGCAGACAAGCCTTTTATTCACAGCATTAAGGAAACCTATTTTGAGTGACAGCCTGCTGATAAAGAACCGCCTAACACGGTTGATTTTTCAGATTTCTGCAGTCATCTGTATAGCTCTTGGGGTTCTGGGTATATTCCTTCCTGTATTACCCACAACCCCCTTCCTCTTATTAGCGGCTTGGCTCAGCATACGATCTTCTCCCCAGATATATCATTGGCTTATTAATCATCGAAAGCTGGGACCGCCACTACAACGCTATTTAAACGATCACTCTATCTCACCGCAAATGTGCAGGAAGGCATTAGTCACACTCTGGCTTGGCATTTCCATTTCGATTCTACTGGTCAAACCCATATCATTAAAAATTATGCTATTGGCCATTGCCTCTTGTTCTACAGTTTATCTGCTAAAGCTGGTTCGTAAATAGCTGCCCCTCTAACAAGCCATTTTAAGAGAGTTCAAATGCCAATTTGGAAAAAACATATTGATACCCAAACAGCTAATGCCTCCAAAAATGCAAATATATGCAGTCATCTTGGCATCAATATCACGGAGGTTGCTGATAATTATCTATGCGGTACGATGCCAGTGGATGAAAGAACAAAGCAGCCGATGGGCCTGCTTCATGGGGGAGCTTCAGTGGTGTTGGCTGAAACACTCGGCAGTTTTGCCGGTAATCTTGCCTGTGACAATAATCAGTACTGTGTAGGTGTTGAAGTCAATGCCAATCATTTGAGAGCCGTCAGCTCTGGCCTGGTAACCGGTACAGCACGTCCCCTGCATCTTGGACGAAGCACTCAAGTATGGGAAATACGCATCGAGGATGAGCACAAACGACTAACCTGTATTTCCCGTCTAACCCTGGCAGTAAAAACGGCTCGTTAGCGAAAAAAGGCTGATTATGGTAAATTGGAGCATACAATAATTTACTGATTCTGGTTTACTAAAATGCCAGCCTTACTGATCACCTCATCTTTGAGCATTCGTCCTTTCCAGGCTGAACGCTACTGGCGTTCCGAGCTCTAGCTCTCATCCTCTCTTATTGACTCAATATCTGAATAATCCTGAACGGCTGGGAGCCTGATCTATGTATTACTGGTTGATGTTATTACTGGCGATTATTACTGAAGTTGCCAGTACCTCGTTTATGAAACTGGCATCGGAGAGCAATCCTGCCCTTGGCTATACCATAATGGCTGTATTGATATCGATCTCCTATTACTGCCTGGCCCAAGCGGTAAAAAAGATTCCACTGGCCCTGGCTTATACCATGTGGGAAGGGGTGGGGCTGTTATTAATCAGCTTTATGTCCTGGCTTATTTTTAATGAAGCCTTCTCACTGGCAAAAATTATGGCTATAACTGCGCTGCTTACAGGGCTGGTTTTAATGAATATTGGTGAAAAACTGTCAGAAAAGCAGGAGAAAAAAAAGAAGTCACTTAGCGACAACTTCAGCAATGTTGCCGAAACAGCGCAGCCACAACAATAGGATAAAGGAGTACAAGAATGTTTGATAATCTTCCCATTGTTGCTTTGTTATGGGTAGTTGCGGCTTCCAGTTGCGATATTGTTGGCAACGTGCTTACCAAGCTGTCTGATGGTTTTGCCAAAAAACGCCTCGCCCTAATGGTCATGATTGTACAAATCCTGGCTTTTGTTTTTCTATCTTTTGCCCTGAAAGCCATTGATTTAAGCATTGCCTACGCCCTTTGGGGAGCTCTGGGTATCATTGCCACAACTATCATAGGCAAACTGATGTTTTCTGAAAGCCTGCATCCAGTCAAACTGCTGGGTATAGCTGTGACCATGGTTGCCATTATATTTATGAAACTGGCTATGTAGTGGGATGGTTAATGGGGAATAGTATGTTGTTCTATTCCCCCATTCCCTAATGTTTATTGATGGGCAACCTTATGAAACCGAATCTGCGTCATGACTGCAGCGACCAGGAAAGCCAGTACAATAGCGATCCAGAATCCAGTGACCCCGAGTGCTGGTATCAACAGGTTAGTTCGAGCCAATGCATACCCCAGAGGTAGAGCAATTCCCCATAAAGAAAGCACCATAATCCACATCACTGACCGGGTATCTTTATAGCCTCTTAAAGAGGAAGCCGTAATCTGTTGTACACCACTCAATACATGATAAACAGCAACAAATAACATCAGCTTCTCTGCCAGGGAAATAATTGCTGAATTATCGGTATATAAGCGAACGATAACCCTGCCGCAGCCCCAGATGATGAATGCACAGAACAGCGAGATAATCATTCCGACAATAATGCCAACATTCCCCCGAAAACGGGCAAAGTGATGAAGGTCTGCACCCACTGCTTTACCTACCTGAATGGTTAAAGCCCCTCCTATTGCCGATGGAATGACAAATGGCAAGGTAGAGAAGTTAAAGGCAATTTGATGAGCACCCACAACGGTTTCCCCTAAAGGGGTTACCATCAGCGTTATTGCTGTAAATACCAAAAACTGAAGAAAAAGTGTGCTACCAATTGGCAACCCAACGGCAAATAACTCACGAATCTTCTTCAGGTCTGTTTTAGCCAGAGGTCGCAATGGCGTTGTGAGGTGCAAGGCGCGATTGCACTTTATATATACCAGCATTAGCACCGGTGCTAACCACATAATCAATGCTGTCGCGTAACCACAGCCAACACCACCCATCTCTGGAAAACCGAATTTTCCGTAAATCATGGCATAATTAAACGGGATATTAAGCGCCAGACTTAATACCTGGATTATCATCACAGATCGGGTATACCCCTGCCCTTCCATATAACTGCGCAGGACCTGATTCAGCGCAACACCTGGCATGCCCCAGGCAACAGCATGAATATAACCTGTAGCTATATCACGAGTCTGCTCTCCCATTCCTGTCAAGTGAAGCAGCAGTGGAGCCTGATAAAGCAAAAAACCGCCAACTGTACCTGCAATCACAGCAAGGCGAAAACCTTGATGCACCAAATGAGGAATTTCATGATGACGATCAGCACCCACTAGCTGGGCTACAAATGCGGTTTTAGCTATTAACAAGCCTACAAGAAAGACATTAACGGGAATCCAGGATGTATAGCCAACAGCTACTGCTGCAAGATCAACGGCACTGTAATGACCAGCCATCAAGGTATCAACAAAACCAGCCAGGCACATAACCAGCTGTGCGCCCATTAAAGGCAGCGCAAGAGCAAAAAGAGCCCTGACTTCTGCCAAAAAATCATTTTTTTGTAAAGACATTAGTTAACCTTGGGTTAATCCCAAACCAGATTTTTTATTTATCCTAAAAGGACATGAAGAATTGTTTGAAAGAATGGCTAACTTAGCTAATAGATGGTGGGCTGGTGCCAGCTTGTACAGACAAGCGCAGCCAGTATGCGGGTGGCACACAGCTGAGTATTTCCCTTTGTCTGGGGTCGCTGGTTCATTTGATTTACTAAATACAGTTAATTAATGAAAATGGTTTAATACTGAAATAATAGAGTCACCTGAAACCAAAAAACATAGGTAGCTATCTCAATATTAAAAATTGGGTTAAAAAACAAAGTTATGCTCTTTTAAACAAAAAACAACAGTGTTAATTTTATACAGCACTAAACACAAAACACTCGAGAATAAAAATAATGAAGAAGCTTCTTATTGCCTCTAGCTTATTGGTTTCTGGTTCTGTGATGGCTGAAGGATTTTATGTCGGCGGTCAGGCGGGGATGTCTGCTGACACAAGCAAAGTAGAATCGTACTATTCAGCCAACAACAAAGTTGAACATGAAAATTTGGGGAAAAATGCATTTGGTGGGGGCGTTTTTGCCGGGTACAGCATGGACCTTGACGGAACCAGCGTCGCTCTTGAAGTTGACTACTTGCTCGGTGATGCAAAAACAGAATCTAAGAAGACCGAACCGGCTGGCAATACACTAGAAACATCTCTAAAAAGAAAAGACAGCTACTCAGTTAGTGCACTCGCAGGTGTTTCTCTGACCAATGACCTAACGTTATATGGCCGCCTGGGCTATACCCAAAGCAAATTTAATGTTGAACAAAAACTGAATACAACTGTTCAATACGACGATTCCAAGTCAGTAGGCGGACTAACACTTGGCATTGGTGCCAGTTATCAGCTTGATCAAAACTTGTCTGTGCGAGCCGACTACCGTTATGTTGATTATGGCAAAGTTAAGGTTGACGCAAAATCCACAGCAGGTTTTACCAAAGAGTTTGAAGCTGACCCCAGCCAACAAGTGTTCCTGGTCGGTGTGCAATATAGCTTCTAACCGATACCTATAAAAAAAGAATAAAAATCCACATAATAAAGGGAGCCGGAAGGCTCCCTTTTATTTTTACCAATAGCTACTGCAATCGAAATCAAAGCTTACCGGCAATTATTTTCTCAAGCTTAACCTGATCCTTGGCAAAGTTGCGAATACCTTCAGCCAGTTTTTCTGTGGCCATCGCATCTTCATTCATAGCCCAGCGGAAGGCATTTTCATCTAGAATCACCTTATCTAAATCACTCTCAGGACGATTAGCAAAAAGCTTCTGTTCCAGCTTACCTTCAGTCTGTTCCAGCTCATCAAGAAGGCCAGGACCAATGGTCAGGCAGTCACAACCTGCCAGCTCAAGAATTTCTCCGGTATTGCGGAAGCTGGCGCCCATAACAACCGTTTTATAATCATGTTTCTTATAGTAGTTATAGATCTGTTGGACTGATACTACACCTGGGTCTTCTGCTGCCTGGAATTCACGTCCTTCTGCCTTCTTGTACCAGTCCAGAATACGGCCAACAAAAGGAGAGATAAGATAAACACCTGCTTCTGCACACGCCTGTGCCTGGGAAAAACTGAATAGCAAAGTCAGGTTGCAGCGAATACCTTCTTTTTCCAGAACTTCTGCCGCTTTAATACCTTCCCAGGTTGATGCAATTTTGATCAAAACCCGACTGGTATCAGCACCTGCCTGACGATAAAGTTCAATCAGCTGGTGTGCTTTATTGATGGTAGCTTTTGTATCAAATGACAAACGGGCATCGACTTCTGTAGAAACAAACCCTGGTACTACCTGCTGGATTTCCTTGCCGATACCAACAGTCAGCCAGTCACAAGCATAGCGAGCCTGCTCCTCTTTTTCAGAAGCCATTTTACGACCGTAGTCCAGCGCTTCTTCCACCAGCCCAGAGTATGCAGGCAGCTCTGCTGCTTTCAGAATAAGGGAAGGATTTGTGGTTGCATCAACAGGCTGATAACGACGAATGGCATCAATATCTCCGGTATCTGCAACCACTTTCGTTACAGACTTCAGTTGATCAAGAAGATTGGACATATCAGTTCCTTTTCATATTTCGTACTGAGGCTAAACACCCAGCTCTGGCTAGCAAACACCAAATATGGATTGCTCCTTGAAAATCTACAGAACAAATCTGGAGTTACTGTCAGCCAAAATGGGTCAAGTATACGCCGCCAGAAAAAGATAGCTATAGCCAAATTAAGCGGTTATTTAGCAGATACAGGCAAGGAGTTTGAAGAGAGAAAAGTCTCGACTTCCTCTCGCAGGGGAATTGATGGCTGAGCTCCTTCACAAGTCACGGATATAGCGGCTGCTGCATTGGCAAAACGCACGGCAGTTTCTATGGCGGCTCCTTCCGCTAACGCGACTAAAAGAGCGCCATTAAATGTATCCCCTGCAGCGGTGGTATCACGAACAGTTACCTGGAAACCTGTAATCAAACGACTCTGTTTACCATCAGATACAAATGCACCTTTTCCTCCCATTGTGATAATAACGGTTTCAATTCCTTTCTTATGTAAAATTTGGGCCGCCTTTTCTGCATCATCCTCACTCTCAACAGAAACCCCTGTCAAAACCTCAGCCTCGGACTGATTAGGGGTAATAATATTGACTAAAGCGAGTAATTTATCTGGTAGAGGCTTAGCAGGAGCCGGATTGAGTACAACACGGATTCCTGTTTCAAAAGCAAGTTGAGCTGCCTGGATTACACTTTCTTCCGGAATCTCCAGCTGCATTAACAGATAATCATGGGCAAGAATCTCTTTTTGCTTTAATTTAATGCTCTCTGGGCTTAACGCTGCATTTGCCTGGGCTGAAATTCCAATTCTATTCTCTCCCTGTTTATCCACAAATATTAATGCAACACCGCTATGTACCCCTTGGACCGCTTCCAAAAGAGACGTATTTATTTGGTCTTTTTGAAATAACTTTATCATTTCAGAGCCAAACTCATCATCTCCGACACAGGCCATCAGGCTGACATTTCCACCGGTCCTGGCTGATGCTACCGCCTGGTTTGCACCTTTCCCTCCTGGAATTATCCTGTAACTCTCCCCTTTGACTGTTTGCCCTGCTCCTGGAAACTCTTTAACTCGAAGTACATGATCGGCATTAACACTGCCAATAATTAGAATTTTCCTGCCTTTAGCTTCGGTCATAGTCTGGCTAAACTCTTCTTCAGAAATTTTGTCACACGCAACAAGAATTAAAGTCGAGCAAGCTACCATAGTAGCCAGCATATACCGAAAAATACTCATGATTTTGATATCTTAAATTAAGGTTTTGTTACCAATTTCAGTTCTACTGGAATATAAGTCTCAACTGTCTCACCATTAATTATTTTATCCGCCACCTCCAACGCTTTTTCTCCCATAACATCCGCTTGCTGTGCAATAGTTGCAGACAACTCACCACTATTCACCGCATTGATACCTTCTTCAGTACCATCAAATCCAATAATAAGAATATCTTTTTTTGCTGCCTGAACGGCTTTAACTGCGCCCAGAGCCATTTCGTCATTTTGAGCAAAAATCGCATTTACATCGGGGTGAGCCTGTAACAAATTCTCTGTTACATTGAGTGCTTTGGTACGATCAAACCAGGCCGGCTGACTGGCCACCAGATCAACACCTGATCCTTGTATAACTTGCAAAAAGCCTTCTCCTCGCTCCCTTGCCGCTGACGCACCAGGAATGCCCTCCAATTGAATCACTTTGCCTTTACCCCCCAGTTTTTCAATAATATAGTCACCCGCTATCTTCCCACCAGAAACGTTATCAGAAGCAATATGCGCCCGAACTTCTCCTCTGCTGGCATTACGGTCAATAGTGACTACAGGAATTCCAACCTTATTTGCAAAAGTAACAGTGCTGCCAGCAGCATCTGAATCAGCCGGATTAAGCAAAACAGCACTGATATCTTTGACAGTGATGTCTTCCATATTTTTTATCTCTTTTTCAGCGCTGTCCTGTGAATCAAGAACAAGTAAGTTATAGCCTTTTTGGCTCGCTTTAATCTCTGCACCTTCCTTAAGGGTTACAAAGAAAGGGTTACTCAATGTTGAAATAATCAGAGCCAGGTTTTTCTGACTGGCAGCTAAATTGTCCTGAGATTCTTCATCTTCCCCATTTTTACTACAACCTGCAGTTATAGCAGCGATAGCAGAAATCACGAAAACAAATACAACCTTTCGGAAAAACATCATGAGTAACACCCCCGTATCCATCGCATGGTATGAGTATCAACCAATACAGCCAGTAAAATAACCAACGCCTTAGCTACCAGCTGGTAATAGGATGAAATATTAAGAAGGTTCAATGCATTACTCAGAACACCAATGATCAGAGCACCAACAAGCGTCCCCATAACCCGACCCCGGCCTCCAGACAAGCGAGTACCACCTAAGACTACTGCTGCAATAGCATCAAGTTCATAGCCAGAACCTGCTGTTGGTTGCGCAGAAACCAGGCGACTGGTAACAATGATGCCTGCAACTGCAGAGAGCAAACCACTAGTGGCGTATACCGCCATCTTTACCCGATCAACATTGATTCCAGATAGCCGGGTTGCAGACTCATTGCCACCCAAGGCATATACATATCGACCAAAACGCGTGTGCTGCAAAACAAACCAAGCCACAACGAAAATTATGATCATTAAATACACGGGAATGGGAACCCCAAGAAAATACCCCGAACCAATCATGACAAAAGCATCAGAATCAGCCCCTCCCAAAGCAGATACCGGGCGGCCATCGGTATAAACCATCGTCGCACCCCGTAAGAAGGTCATGGTTGCAAGTGTTGCAATAAACGCCTGAACTTTCCCTTTAGCTATAACAAAACCACTCAAGTATCCCAGACCAGCTCCTGTGCAAAGCGTGGCAGAGACAGCAATTAAGATATGAAAGTCCAAACTGATCAGTGTCGCTGCAATAGCTCCAGTAAAGGCCAATACCGACCCTACGGCTAAATCAATACCACTGGTAAGAACCACAAATGTCATACCTACTGCAATGATGGCATTAACAGAAGTTTGCCTGAGGATATTGAGAAGATTACAAATACTGAAAAACTCAGGATTCATAAAAGAAATAACGACAATAAACAGCAATAAGGCGATCAGAGGCTTATGTTGAAGTAATACACCTGCACTGGCAGAGAAAAAATCTTTATTTTTTAAATTATCAGGTAACTCTTGGTGGCCCATATCAATCCTCCAAAGAGGGAAAAGTAATCCCAGTTTGAAATACCTATAAGCATTCAGGCCGCTTTTTCCTGGCAGCTGTTACCTAATGCACAGCGCATCAATGCCTCCTGAGATGTTTTTTCAGCAAGGTGCTCACAAGCAATGCGCCCATCATACATAACCAATACCCTGTCACTCATTCCCAAAATCTCAGATACATCTGATGATACGAGGATTATACTCACGCCCTCACTCTTTAGGTCATTAATCAATTGGTATATTTCCTTTTTCGAATGAATATCAATGCCCCGAGTTGGCTCATCAAGAATTAAGATATCCGGATCAGTCATCAGCCCTTTGGCAATAGCAACTTTTTGCTGATTACCCCCACTCAGATTTCTTACAGGTTGCTTTACTGATGATAGTTTGATTTTGAAACGGTGCAGAAATTGTTGAATTGCTTTATGTTCCTGATTGGATCTGATGGCTCCAGAAAAACAACTAAATTGCTTTAGGCAACACAGACTCATGTTGTCTTGTACAGAAAGATCAGCAACCAAGCCTTCGTTTTTACGGTCTTTCGACACATAAACAATACCATGGGCTAAAGCGTCTTCAGGTGCTTTAATATCAACACCTACTCCCCCAACCTCAATTCTCCCAGACAGGATTTGATTAGCGCCATATAGCGCTTTCATAAGTGCTGTTCTTCCAGAACCAATCAGGCCAGATACACCAAGAATCTCGCCCTTATATAAATTAAAACTGACATTTTTAACACCAGATGCAATCAATCCCTTAACACAGAGGTTAATGCTATTACGCTTTTTTGGTACTGAAGTTTTAGGATAATATCTATTCACCTTTTGCCCAACCATCAGCTCCGCAATTTTATCATCCGATAACTCTGCTATGCTGGTCTCACTGATATTACGACCATTTCTAATTATGGTTACATCATCACAAATACGGGAGATTTCCGACAGTCGGTGGGAAATATACACAATTGCCTTATCTTCATCTTTTAGCCTTTTAATTACCCTGAATAAACTTTCTGTTTCCGGTTCAGTCAATACATCTGAGGGTTCATCCATCACAATGACATCAGCATGAAATGAGATCCCCCGTGCAATCTCTACCATCTGTTGTAACCCGATCCCCAGTGTTCCCACTTTTGAGGTAGGTGAGATATCTATATCCAGCATGTTTAGCAACTTTCTGGATTCATCATACATCGCTTTCCAATTCACCCTACCAAACGCCTTAACAGGCTCTCGGCCTAGGAAAATATTTTCAGCGATGGAAAGCTCTGGAATAAGACTTAGCTCCTGATGGATAACACTAATACCTACTTTCTGTGAATGGCCTGGATTAGCAAATGCCATTTTTTTACCTTTGTAAATCAGGCTACCTTCGTCCATTGGATAGATACCTGTCATTACTTTTACAAGGGTTGACTTGCCAGCACCATTCTCCCCTAATAGAGCCATTACTTTTCCACGATAAATATTAAGAGACGCACTATTTAAGGCCGGCACACCCTGAAATGATTTGCTAACCCCACTCATTTGCAAAATAGGTTGCTCCATAAGCCAGCCCTCTCACGACAAGGTCATACCAATCAAATGACCAAAAACCGCACATGAACAATACACTCACACTCTTAGAAGTCTTATTAGCTAATTATTTTCCTCTATTATTGAAAATAGACTCTTCATAAGAAAAAGCGATAGGCAGAATATACCAACAGCAACTTGCTAATTTATTAGCAAAAAAAAAAGCTTATAACTCTTATAAAGCACATAAAAAATAGAGAAAAGCACCAATTTAAGCAGAAGAAAAAGAGTTAACAATCAAACATCTTTTTTTAGCCATATCATCAGATTCAACAATTTATGAACTTTAATGCTTTATAAGAATGCAGTAGAAAAAATCTATACAGTGCCCCTCCAAAATAAAGGGGCACTGCAATATAAAATAATTCTCTAGGAAGCCAATACCAATCCTACCAACCAGTAGCCTGTTAGGGTCACTAAAACAATACCTACAAGATTCAGAGCAAAACCGGTTTTAATCATATCCTTGATATCCAGCTTTCCTGAACCAAAGACAATTGCATTGGGAGGGGTAGCAACAGGCATCATGAAAGCACAGCTGGCAGCAAGCGCAGCGGGTACTGCAAGAATCAGTGGGTCGATACCCAAAGTAATGGCAAGCGCTCCCATAAGTGGTAAGAAACCTGCAGCCGTCGCCGTGTTACTAGTCAATTCAGTCAGGAAAATGATAACAGCTACCACCACAGCGACCACAAGTATAATAGGAAGCCCCTGAACCACACTCATGGCATCAGCAACCCATGTTGCCAGACCAGTACTTTTGATCAGAGATGCCAGTGCCAGGCCACCACCGAACAAGATGAGAACCCCCCAGGGAATTTCCCGGGCTTTATCCCACGACATAACGTAGATTTTATCATTCTGATTAACTGGAATAATGAACAGACTAACAGTCGCTGCTATGGCAATTACGGTATCGGATAAACCCGGAACGTAATCGGAAAGCAATGGTCGAGTAATCCAGGCAAGAGCTGTTGCTGCGAAAATAGCAGCAACCGTTTTTTCCCCTCGGGTCATGGGCCCCAGTTCTTTCAGCTGGTTTTGGAAAATCTCCAACGCTTCAGGGTTTTCGTTGTTATCCAGCTTGAAACCAAAACGGGTCAGCCAAATCCAGGTTGCACCCAGCATCATCAGACAAATAGGCAGACCCACCATCATCCACTGAGCAAATCCCACCTCCATTTGATAGGTTTCCTGAAGGAAAGCAGCTAATAAGGCATTAGGTGGAGTGCCAATTAACGTTGCCAGCCCTCCAATACTGGCACTGTAGGCAATTGCCAGTAGTAAGGCTTTGGAAAAGTTTTCATTTTTTTCCTGGTTTTTACCGGCAATCATTGAGGCTACAGACAAACCAATAGGTAGCATCATAACGCTGGTAGCCGTATTGCTGACCCACATACTTAAAAACGCTGTAGCGAGCATAAACCCGGCAATCTGACGATCAGGCCTGACTCCGGTGGCCAGCATAATATGTAATGCTATTCTTTTATGAAGATTCCAGCGTTCCATGGCCATGCCCAGCATAAAACCACCAAAGAATAAATAAATGGTAGGGTGAGCGTAGGGCGCAGTAACTTCTTTTATGCTGGCGATTCCCAACACAGGAACAAGAAGAATGGGTAATAGTGATGTAACAGGGATTGGGACAACTTCTGACACCCACCAGATGGCCATCATGGTGGCCACACCAACCATATACCAGGCGTGAGTGGTCATTCCTTCTGGAGCTGGTAAAACCAGTGTCATCAAAAGAACCAGAGGTCCGGCAAACAAAGAGACCCAGTATCTCATATCAGGTGTCGTTCGCTTGAAAACAGCTATTAATGTTGTCATTTTTTTGTATTGATCCAAAGCAATTTTATGGCCTCAGTCTCCTTAATTCGAATTTGATTTTTTTGATCTGGATCAAAAGGAATGTTGCTTAATGGTAGGTTGTGATTATATTTGGATGTTGATGGCTGATTTTTTGTTCATAGTCACTAGAAAAAATCCTGGAATTGACTTTATTGAAGGGTGATATGTTCTGTCGTTCAAGAGTTACAAAATCTTATTTATTGGTTCTTTTCTGCTTTATATCACCTGGCGCTTTTTCAGACACTTTGGTTATTGGTAACGGCGCAGACCCTCGCACACTGAATCCATATCAGATAGAAACCCTGCCAACTTACAATATTGTTAAAAACCTGTTTGAAGGGCTGCTGGAAGTTAGCCCTGATAATCAGCTGTTACCGGCACAGGCAGAAAACTGGCAGGTTACACCTGACGGTAAAACGCTGACCTTTAAACTAAGAAAAGGGCTCAAATGGAGCAATGGCGATAAGTTAACTGCGAGGGATTTTGTGTTTGCCATGCAGTACGCAGTTGACCCCCAAAATGCTCTTTTCAGGGCTAGAACCTTAGTGAGCGCTCAGGTTGCCAATGCCTCAGATATAATTGCTGGTAAAAAGGCAGTATCAACTTTAGGAGTTCAGGCCGTGGATGACCTGACCTTGGTAATTAAACTTGAGCAGCCAATACCTTTTGCCCTTCGAATGCTTGGCAGGGACACTGTTCCTCTCCATCAGCGAACAATAGACAAATACGGTACGCACTGGGCTCTACCTGGTCGTATTGTGAGCAATGGTTCTTATCTACTGGCGGCATGGACGATCAATGAATTTGTTCAACTTGAACGTAATCCGCGCTATTGGAATGAACGATCTGCATCAATAAAAGCCGTACGATTTTTACCCTTATCCCAAGAAGCAGAGCTACAACGCTATCTGGCAGGAGAAATTCATATCACCAATGGTCTCCCAGTCTCTCAGCAGGAACGCCTGAAAAAGAAGTTTCCAAAAGATATTAAATCGCATCTTTTTTTTGCAACTCAGACATATACGTTCAATATCAGTAATAAAAAGGTTGCTGACAAGCGCGTAAGAAAGGCTTTGTCTTATGCCATTGATCGAGAACTGATTGCCGAAAAAATTCTGAAAGAAACTGGACAACCAGCCTATTGGTTTACGCCACCAGGAGCTGTTAACTTTTCAGATCCTAACATTGCTCTGTCACAAATGAGTGCTGAGCAACGTATAAAAGAAGCAAAGGCGTTGTATAAGTCAGCAGGTTATAGTGATAAAAATCCTTTGGTCATTACACTACTCTATAACACCAGTGAAGAGCATAAACGTGTAGCTTTGGCAATAGCAGACATGTGGAAGAAACACTTAGGTGTTAAGGCAACACTGAATAATCAGGAATTCAACAGTATGGTGTCAGACATTCTGGGAGGGAATTTTGACGTTGCGCGTATTGGCTGGACATTTATGGACCAAGAGCCCTGCCTAATGATGGAAACTTTTCTGACAAAACACCCTTTCAATAACAGTCGCTATAAGAGTAATAATTTTGACCAATTCTATAAACAGGCTTGCACGGTTATTAACAGTTCCAGAGGTCAACTACTTGCCCAGGCTGAGCAGTTATTGGCTGAAGATGTTCCGGCAATTCCGCTATTTAATCCCTTCTATACACGCCTGGTTAAGCCAATAGTCGGGGGGTACCCCAACAATAATCAGTCAGCTAATTTTTATGTAAAAGACCTTTATTTTAAAAAGCCTTAAATTCCACGCACTATATTCGATAATCAAACCTCCTACGCCTCTGCCAAGCCTGATAGGTAACTGTTATCCTTCCCTGTTCAACCTGCCTTGTCAGGTTTTGAATCCAACACTAAAACAGCGTTTCCTGTAACGGAGTGCATAATGAAAGCGAACTCTCTCCGTGCTTTTATTTTGACTGCAGAACGAGGCTCTATTTCTGAGGCTGCCCGAATCATGCAGCGTCCCCGACCTCAAGTCAGCAACTGGATTGCTGATTTGGAAGTTGATTGGGGACTGGAGTTATTTGACCGTTCGACCCATAAGCCAGTTTTGACAGAACAAGGCGAGCAGCTTTTGGACTACAGTAAAATGGTGCTTCAGAATATGGAGCAACTTTCTGAAAGAGCCCGCCTGCTTAATAATCAAACCCGGCTGAGCCTCAGATTAGGAATTGACAAATGTCTATCAACCCGTCAGCGGGTCAGTATTATCAATGGATTGCTAAACCGTTTCCCTGCACTGGATCTAAAAGTAATAGGGGGAAATGACGCAACCATAATTGCTGCTTTAAAGGATGACTTGATTGACATAGGACTTTGTCGACACTGGATGGTTGACCAGAAAACCATTATGGCGACAACGGTTAGTGACTTGAATATTCTTGGATGCTGCTCCCCTGAACATCCTCTTGCCGATTATGATGAGCTAACCACCAAAATCGTTACCCAATATCGGCAAATTGACCTGTATTCGCCACCTGGGCATATTCCTGAGACAGTACGTTTTCCAGAAAATCTTCTTGAAGTCAGTGACTATGACAGCATGCTGGAGCTGACTGCTATGGGGCATGGGTGGTGTATCTGTCCAGCACCTTTAGCCCGCCCCTGGTTAGCTAAAGGTCGTCTGACGATTTTGAATCATCCAGAAGCGGTGGGTAAAACAGCACTGGGATTAATCAGTAAACCTGCAACCCCGGATAATGTATTTTTCCAATGGTTAAGGAGTGAGGCCAAGTCGCTAATAGCTGAACCGTAGCAGATTTTATACGGTGTCTGAATTGGGACGATCATCCTGAATCAATAACATAACAACCATAACGACGAGCCAAATTAAAAAACATTCAGGAGTCCCAAAACATGAAAAAGGTTATTACTTCTGCGCTGATTTCTGCTGCAATGGTCGCTGGTGCTACTGCTGCCCATGCTGATGCAGGTGATTGGTTTGTAGGTCTGGAAGCTGGTAAAGCGCGTAACAGCATGGAACTGAAGGCAGTCCCTTCTGATAAGGATAACCAGACACTTGCTGGAAGCAGCAGCAAAGTTAAAAGCACCTCTTACGGTATTCGTGTTGGTAAGTACATTAATGACAACGTAAGGGTTTACGGTACCTATAGCGAAAATAAAAACTTTAAATACGATGGAAATAAAATTCCCGGCCTTAAAGATAAAAGCCTGATGGCATCTGTTGACTATGTCTTCATGAAAGACTCTTCTTTCAGGCCTTTTGTAGGTGCTTCTGTAGGAGCAAGCAAGTACAAGCTGTCTGGTTTCGGCAGCAAAACTGCGGCCTCTTTTGGTGCACAGGCAGGTGTTATGTATCAGGTAGGTCCTGTTGATGCAGAGCTTGGCCTTAAGTACCGTGCTAACGGTAACGAAATTAAAGAAACTATTCCTGGTGATGACGGTGGCGAAGTACGTTTAAAGAACAAGAACACCAAGATGGCCTACCTGTCAGTTTCCTATCGATTCTAATGGTAGACATTCTGTTATGGATCGCCCAGAGCTATCCATAACAGACAACTCGAAATAGCTTTTGATTTACCAGTGTTGAGTTAGTGTTGGTTTGCCCGGCTTTTGCCGGGCTTTTTTTTATTGCTGATTTGCTTTGGCTGTAGCTTCGTTGATCAGTCTGACAGATGTTTCTGTAATATGGCTGATAGCTTGCCAAAACTGGGAGCGTGCTGTTTTGTCACCAGGTTCCAGCTTTTGAAAATTTTTTAAGGAATTTTGTAAATCTACCGGGCATACCGACTTCAGCATTGGAACCCTTTGCCCTGGAAAACAATCGTTATAAAGTCTTGTCCAGTCAAAACAGAGACCTGGGTCCGCTTTGCCGCGAAACCCTGCAATATGTTCATGGCCAACAACACGGTCTATATTTTTTAGAGTGGGGTAGTGCTCCTGAAGCTTCTTTACTACCCAGGTTAAGGAATGATATTGCGGTTCGGTGAAGGGAAAAATATTACCGTTATAATTAACCAGTTCAATACCAATAGAGAAATCATTGAACTGCTCAATAAAGCCATTGTTTCCCAGCCAACGGCTTGGGCCTGAATGCCTGCTGCGCAGCGCCTTGCCTTCAAGGCAGTCAACCAGCTCATAAACAGAACCGTCCAGGTCAATAATCAGATGAGCTGATACGATACCATCAGGCTTAGTAAATATCGCTAACGTATCCTGCAAATCGACAGCGGTGTAATGCAGTACCAGATAGTCGACAGGAATTTCCCAATTATCATAGTTTGGCGTTGCTATTCTGTTCATTTTCATAGTATCTGGCAATCCATAAGTTAGCTATATCATTGCCTGCCAGTAAATCAGTTACAACAGTGAATGCAAATAGCCGCGGTTTCCTGTAAAAAGCATTGAAACAATGCACACCAGGAGTAATTCTTATGGCAAAAGGCCTTAAAAAGTACCAGGAGCGCCAAGGGGCTCTAAACCTACTGGGTAAAGACCTGGCTCGGCGTAGTCGCTCCTGCTGTGAGCTTTGTGAAGCTTCAGGTGTTCCACTAAAGATCTACGAAATAGAGCCCGTTCCAGCAGAACCTGATTTTGACCACTGCCTGATGACCTGTGGTGATTGCTGGGAACAACTGGAGAACCCCAAACGCCTTAATCCTGATCACTGGCGCTGCCTAACCAAAACACTATGGAGTCCGTTACCAGGTGCCCAGGTAATTGCAATCCGGCAATTAAAAGCACTTTCTGGTCAATATCCATGGGCTGCAGAGCTGCTTGAGCAAGCTTATATTGAGCCTGAAGTGCAAGAGTGGGTTGATAATATTTAGTGATTTAAGCTACCAAGTTTGATTGATAGGCCTGTTTTGCATTAGCCTATTACCAACTGGTAGCTATCTATAAATCAACTAGAAAAACTATAATGTATTTCAAATAAATATTTTTTAAATATAAGGGTAATAGCTCACTATTTGAGAATTCAAAGGAATCGCATATGGCAATAGAAAAAACTTATGCACTAGGTGAAAATAATCCATTCTTTGCTCTTCGAGTAGGCTTTGCTAGAGGAAAAAGCTTTAAAGACAGTTTATCAGAAGCAGTTAAAGTTTTTTCAACAAGAACAGTTACGGTATGTGATAACGAAAAGCTTGAAAAAATGCTAGATGCTGGTGTTGAAAAAGGGTGGGCCAAGAGAAAATATACTAGTGATGATATTACAAAAGTAGAAGATAGTTTAGAAGGTACATTCGATCGCAATGAAAAACAAATTGATATCAGACACAAGCTACTTGATCTTGACCTAGCTCAAAAAGTCCAAGCTAAAGAGCTAGAACCCAGAGAAGCTGAAGCTATTCAAACTTTAGATAATGTTCTATCGGATTATCCAGAAGAAGACGATACACCTCACAGAAGTGAAGGTACCAAAGCCAAGATAATTATAGATAAAACCTTACCCCATCACTCAGATGAATCTAGCAACACAAAGAATAAATAAGGATAAAGCCTAATTTTCAAAAAAACAAAGCGGCATCTGTAACAAACTATGTGATATGGCTCATGCTATAACTTTTCCCAAACCAGCACCCGATTATTAGCTGGCATAGCAATATCATCCAGTAATTTAAGCTGGTTTGTTTCTGCAAGTTCTGCAATCGCTTCAAAATCACGAATACCCATTTTTGGATTACGGCCTTTCAGGCTTTGATCAAATACTTGATTACTGATGCTGGTATAATCACCTTGATAATTAAAAGGCCCATAAATACAAAACAGTCCTTTTGATGGAAGTCGTTTGCCAATTCCTGAGAACATTAACTGAACCTCAGGCCAGGACATAATATGTGCAGTATTAGCAGTAAAAACATAATTAAATGTTTTAACGGGCCACTCTTCCTGTTGAATATTGAGTACCTGTGGTGCTTTCAAGTTATCCAGCCTGACTTCCTCTTGCCATAGCTGAATACCTTCCAGATTACAGGCCAAATCAGTAGGCTGCCAAAGCAGATGTGGCAGCTGGCTGGCAAAGAATACCCCATGCTGGCCGGTACCTGAGCCGATCTCAAGAACCACTCCTGGTTCACAGAAATACTGGGCTATGTTCCCCTAAACGGTTGAAAGGAGTAAACTGAGGCTGTCTCTTTCCTGTGAGGAGGCCTCATAATGAAAAATAATCAATTCAGGCAGTTTCTCAACGACGTTGCATCACTCTCACCACAGCAACTCGGTATACTTCAACAGGCCCTTACTGCCGCACCGAATCAACCTAAATCTAACCTCAATCTTGAAAGTTTGATTGAACACAATTTTGCAAGCGATCCTTCCTGTCCTTACTGCGGCAACTCACATCTCCAGCGCTGGGGGATTAGGGTCGGAAGACAACGCTATCGCTGCAAACAGTGTGGCCGTACATTTAATGCCTTTACAGAAACACCATTGGCTCGACTACACCATGATCATAGTGGGCAGTGGTTGCAGTACCTTAGGGAAATGACTCACTCCCTGACACTTCGAGCAACAGCTAAAGTCTGCGGCATTACTCTGAAAACTTCATTTTCCTGGAGGCATCGTTTTTTACAGGTCATCGATAAAGACCAGGCAACTGGCTTGGAAGGTATTGTAGAGCTGGATGAAACCTTTTTTAGGGAGTCCTTCAAAGGCCAGCGACAAAGGCTGCCAAGGCCAGCCAGAAAACGTGGCTCAGACAAGGTAAAGGCTCGGAGGATACCCGTTATGGTAGCTCGCGACCGGGAAGATAATACCGTTGATGGTGTTCTTGAGAATGAAAGCGCCGATGCTTTGGAATACCCATTTTTGGATTCATTGCCTGAGAGGTCGCATATCAGTTGATGCTATTGTTTGTGCTGATGCCAGTTTGGCGCATGAATCACTGGCTCGTAAACTGGCTTTTCCTTTAAAGGAATTGAATACTTCAGCCGGAAAGCGTGTGCTGGAAGGTATATTCCATATTCAGCACGTCAATGCTTACCACAGTCATTTGAAACAGTGGATTAGAAATACTTTTCATGGTGTGGCTACAAAGTATCTCTCTCATTATCTCAGTTGGCGTCGTATATTATCTAGCCGAAATACACTAACGGTAGGTGGTTTTGTCACTGGACTCGCAGAGCATTGGGGTGTTCAACCGTTTAGGGGAACATAGCCGAAATACTGTCTTAGCACTGAAAGAATAGGCGCTTTGTTATTTTCACAGGCTTGAGAAAACGGTTTAGTCATATTGTGGCCACTGAACACGATGGAAGTTTTATCTTATGCGCTGATTTAGTAACCTGAAGGGAGTTTTAACAGAGATCAGTTTATGAAGCCACTATTAATTTTTTTTGCCTTGGGGATAATGCCAGCCTTTGCTGAGACAAAGCCCATTAGCGAAATGGGAATTGCCCAGGTTGTTGCGCCATTATTTTTTGTAGTCTTGCTGATTTTTCTTT
The DNA here is from genome assembly GCA_965224475.1 of Endozoicomonadaceae bacterium. GTDB lineage: Bacteria > Pseudomonadota > Gammaproteobacteria > Pseudomonadales > Endozoicomonadaceae > Endonucleibacter. Next base: position 146,854 of record CBDCZK010000023.1, read on the forward strand.
TGGCCTGGCTGGTAAAAAAGATCAATCCAAACCAACCTTCTATCGGTAAAGACATTATGGTGCTATCCAGTACACCTGTTTCAAATCAGGCCAGACTTTGCCTGGTAAGAGTGGGAAATAAAGATATTTTGGTAGGAGTAACCAGCCAGCAGGTCAACCATATTGAAACCTTTAATGAGCCCGTTATTGAACAACCTCAAGGCTCTGTAACCAGTGATTTATCGAAACAGTTTAAACGCTTGCTTAAACGGGAGGAGTCTGAGGATAATAAAGTGAATAACAGTTAAAAATGACGGCTGAAAATACAGCCGTCATTTTTTTAATTAACAATTTATCCACAGCCCCTGACTTACTGATTAAAGCCTTTCAATTTTGATTGAGCATAATATAAACCAACTGCAGCATTTTAATTTCTGTTGAGCAAATCTGCTGAAGCTCTTCTTTGGTTTCACTGCTCAAATCGTTTAAACGTGCTGTTTGCTCATCCAGGTCATGCCATTTTTTCTCCTGCATATATTCAGGCCATGACCGTTTCAATTTTTGTTGTAGCCCTTCCTGCTTAGAGCAGAGCACGCCTAGCATTGCCATTAATACTGGAGGGGCATCCTTGGTTATTGAACGTAGCTGGATATAGGTCCAATATAACCTGGCAATACGCTCCGTACTGTTTTTCAAACACAACAGGCAAAGATAGGCTTCATCCCTTAAACTTAACTGGCTGCTCATGAGGTTTCCTCCTCAATCTGGTGTTTATATCCGTCTTGATTCTGACGCAGCTTATTTTCAGACTATTACAATTCGATGGTAAATTTCCACAAGAGACAAGGGAGCCTTTCCAGACTGTGGATAACCTTGTGAAAAATAATGGGATTTTGATCTCCTAAAACGTAATTAAGGTAAATTCAGAAAAATCGGGTTTACTTGATCTAGACTTCTCAAATTGAGGAACTATCGCCTACCAGTGGCTAATATTGGATTTTTCGTTCTGGGTTGAATTCATTAGGTATGAAATGATTAAGCAGAATTTTCCGGAATAATAGATTGATGAAATCAATAATAAGGTGAGTTAATGTTAACAAGTAGACCACTTATAAAAACAGCTGGCATTTTACTGTTTGCTGCTCTGTCGGTTTTATTGGCTGCATGCCAATTACACGATTCTACTGAGATAACCAGTAAGATAGACAAGGATATGTCTGCAATGCCTTCAGTTATCTATATACAAGCCGCTATCGGGAGCTTCAACCACCAGGCGGTAAACCAATTATATAAACAGAAAGACAGGGAAAGGATACATTATGCTTTTAGTGGTACCCCTCTAAAAACATTTGAAAACGCCTGGAATAATGATGCAGAGGCTTTTGTTGCCCTCAGAAATGACCTCGTTCCAGGCAACCTGATAAAAGCAACTGTTGACGCACTAAAGGAATACCGAGTAGTTGAAGTGACAGCTGCTGTTAGTTTGCCAATTCAGATGTGCCTGTTTAGAACCAGGGATGCAATTAAGCAAAATCAGCCCTTGAATATGATCTCTTCCCACCCTGCAGCCTTAGCCCAGATTTCCAAATGGAAAGCAGGTAAAAGCCTTGAAGAAGTAGAAGAGCCAAATGGAACGTCTGTCGCAGCTAGAAACCTGGCAGAAGGTAAGCTACCTATTCAGGGGGGCGCTGTTGGTGCATGTATGCTTGACGAACTCTATCCCGAACTGATTGTAGTTGAATCCGGTATTCAGGATGCCGCTGATAATCACACTCTATTTGGGCGCCTGAAGGTTGAAAAACGCAATCACCCGGTTTCCGAAGCACAAGCCAGAACCGATTTACAGCAGGTTATCGTCAAAGCCAAATCAATGGTCTTTCTTAATCCATAAGATATATAAGTATTTCAGTATAGAGGGGCTAGACGATAAGTAGTCCCTCAGCCACTACCCTTCACTATTCCCAATAACTTGTTCTTATGGCCTCTATTGAAATAATTGCTTTGAAGCCGTAGCCACTTTCTTTTAAAAAATGTGCTGTTAAAAAAAACAGCACCGGCATATTCAGCTGCTATTGTTATCGCCGCTAGTGTTCTTTCATCAGATAATAAGCTTTCTGAGGTTGATGCTTATGTCCTGGCTACACGCACAACATACCTTATCAAATGATAATGTTCCTACAGCATTGATAGCTGAAGGTGGAGGCATGCGTGGCATTTTTACAGCAGGCGTACTTGATGCTTTTTTACTGAATGGCTATAACCCTTTTGATATGTTTATTGGCTGTTCGGCCGGTGCAATGAACCTTACCTCGTATTTGGCAGGGCAATACCGACACGGTTATCGAACCATTATTAATTATACGACTCAGCCTGAGTTTTATAATTGGAAGCGTTTTTTGCAGGGAGGCCATGCCATCGACCTTGATTGGTTATGGAAAGCAACCAAAGCTGATAACCCTTTGCACATTAATCAGGCCGTAAAGAACCTTGGAAAAAAACAGTTTCTGATTGGTTTGACCCATGCCAAACGAGGTGAAGCCAGTTATCACTATGCAACAGCAGACCATTGGCAAACTCTTTTAAAAGCCTCTTCGGCAATTCCCGGTTTATACCGTTCACCTGTCAGTATTAATGATCAACCCTACGTTGATGGCGGGGTTGCAGATCCTATTCCAGTGAAAGAAGCCTGGTTGAGGGGAGCCAAACGTATTGTTGTTATTCGAACCCATAGTCACAACTATCGAGAGCAGCGCAGCTGGAGAGAACATATGATGTCCCTTTTATTAAGGAGCCAGCCTGCCGTTGCGGAAAAAATCTTTAATCAGGAAGACAGTTACAATATGGCCTGTCAGTTTATTGATAATCCCCCCAGAGGAACTGAGGTCATTGAAATAGCCCCGGATAAAGAATTGGTAACGCCTGTTCTAAGCCGAAACCGCACCACCATTAAGCAGGATTATCGGGCGGGTTGTGAGGCAGGGCTAAAGTATCTCTATGATTCAGGCATTTGCAGAAGCTGTACGGCCTAACAGCCTCTTTTCTATCTGGACCAGGACTGGAGAACCTTTTTAAGTCGCTCAAAAACGCCATCCCAATCACCTGATGATTTCTGCCAGATACATTGCATGCTGGGATACCATGGTGTGTGTTTACTTTCAGGAAAGTACAACCAATAAGGTTTGTAATTTAATAGATTAATCACCGGTTTATTCAGGCTACCGGCAAGATGGGCCACAGAGCTGTCGGTCATCACGATCAGATCAAGAGCCTCTATAACCGCGGCAGTCTCGGCAAAATCATTGACCTGACTACCAAGATCGACCATTAAGGGGATTGCGCAATGATTTGCTAAATCCTGCTCTTTTGGTCCTTTCTGTAAACTGAATAGTTGAATACCAGGAATGGTAGCCAGCTCCAGAAAACGTTCGAGAGGGACAGCACGCTTGCTATTTGCGGCAAAAGTAACAGATCCGGACCAAACCACACCCACCTTTAGTTTATCGGGATAGCTATCTTTTATTCGGGCAAACTTTTGTCGGGCTTGCTCAGGAATGGTCAGTGCCGCTGGCGGTGGTATTTTTTTGAGGGTAGCACCAAACATTCCAGGTAAACTCATCATCGAGCCCTGATAGTCATAGTCAGCTTCACCTCGCTGTAACTGTTGATTCAGGGTTTCAACCGTGATTATCTGGTCGATGGGCAATGCACTAAATAATCGGTGCAGCGGTTGTCGGCACACTAACGTGACATGTCCTTTCCTGGCTTTCTTGTTTCTCAACCAGGGTAAAAAGCGGGCAGCCAATATACTGTCACCAAACCCCTGTTCAGCAAACAACAGTAATTTTCTGTTATCCAGGGATTCACCGGTCCAGCAGGGGAAACATTCTAGACGATCAGGTAAGTCACCTGTGTACCAGCGAGATTCATAGGCTTCCCAACCCTGCTTGAATTTGCCGAGATAAAGCAGCACCAGTGAACGATCGAACTCCAGTTTGGCCCACTTCCGGCTGTATTTGGGTTCAGTGCAGTTATCCAGACAGATTTCCAATTGCTTAAGAGCATCCTTAAAACGCCTGGCATCCCGCAGGGACATCGCATAGTTATAGCGATAACTGTCGTTATCAGGTTCCAGGCTAACCGCTTTTTCATGGGCGGCAATGGCTTCTTCAATCCGATCCATATCCCTGAGCACATTACCAAGATTGCTATAAGCCCCGCCATCATCCGGGCGAATAGCCAGCGCCTTGTGGTAATGAGCAGCGGCGGCTGTGAATTGTTTCATAGTTCTCAGGGACACCCCGAGATTAAGCCATGCGCCAGCATCATCAGGCTTTATTAGCAGGTATTTTTGATAAACTGCAGCAGCTTCCCGGTGTTTTCCCTGACGATGGAGTTCATCAGCCTGTTGCCGAACCATCTGGAGCGTGATAACGGCACCTGTTTGCTGTTTTTTTATTTGTGATTCAATCATAAAGGCTATTTATCGGCGCCACCCTGAAAACTGTTTAGTCCATGTTAAAAGTGCCTGATCAAAGGAAACCAAATGCTTAATTAGGCTTAATACAACACACAATTAAATTTATTTGCCAATTCAAAAAACAAACATTCTTTTTTTATGAATCATGGTTTTATTAATTTGAGCGATTGATTATTTGTGTTTAAATTCGATCCGAAATGTTTAATCATCAAATTAAAAGCACCATAAAAAAGAAAGCATTTTAATTATCTCGGTAATTACTGCGTTATTTTGTTAAGCGCATCGGTATAATGGCCTCCCAGCCTTATTAATCATTTCTTTTTCAGGAAAACCTAAATGCAAATACTGACGAGCCTGTTAGGGATCGCCGGTATTCTTGGGCTGGCTGTTATTCTGTCCGAGAATCGTCGAGCAATTCGTCTTCGCACTGTGATTGGTGCCTTTTTAATTCAATTCGGTTTTGGTGCCTTTGTTTTATATATTCCTGCTGGCCAGGATATATTAGCTTCTATTTCTGGAGCGGTAGGTCAGGTGATGACCTACGCAAATCAAGGTATTGCATTTTTATTCGGAGACCTGGCTACAGGTAAAGCCGGATTTGTTTTTGCCATTAGCGTATTGCCCGTTATTATTTTCTTTTCTTCGCTGGTCGCTGTGCTTTACCACCTGGGTATTATGCAGAGAGTCATTAATCTGATTGGTGGTGGCTTGCAGAAATTACTGGGAACCAGCCGGACAGAATCCTTATCCGCAACAGCCAATATCTTTGTTAGCCAGAATGAAGCGCCTCTGGTTATTCGCCCTTATGTTAATTCCATGACCCGCTCCGAGCTGTTCACTGTTATGGTGGGTGGTATGGCATCAGTAGCTGGATCTGTTCTGGCCGGTTATGTCGCCATGGGCGTAGAGATGAAATACCTGATTGCCGCCAGCTTTATGGCTGCCCCCGGTGGCTTGCTGATGGCTAAAATCATTTTGCCTGAAACTGAGTCCAAAAATTCCGACAGCAAAGCCGATGATAGCTCCTTCGAGGAAAGCAAGCCGGCCAACGTGATTGATGCAGCGGCCGGAGGTGCATCCAATGGTTTAATGCTGGCTGTTAATATTGGCGCTATGCTGATTGCATTTGTAGCCTTGATTGCTCTGCTGAATGGTATGCTGGGTGGTATTGGTGGCTTGTTTGGCATGCCTGAACTGAGCATGGAACTCATCCTGGGTTATGTTTTTGCACCTTTCTCTCTGCTGCTGGGTGTTCCGGTTAATGAGATGCTGCAGGTGGGCAGCCTGATTGGCCAGAAGTTCATGGTTAACGAGTTTGTTGCCTTTATCAGTTTTATTGATATGAAAGCTACACTCAGTGCTCACTCTCAGGTTGTTATCAGTTTTGCCCTTTGTGGTTTTGCAAACTTGTCGTCTATTGCCATTCAGCTGGGTGGCTTGGGTGTTATGGCTCCTAGCCGTCGCAGTGAAATCGCTCGCCTCGGCCTGAAGGCCGTGTTAGCTGGAACCCTTTCCAACTTTATGAGTGCAGCGATTGCCGGTCTGTTTTTTGTGCTTTGATTTTAGCTTATAAGCAACAGTGACTGTATACAAGGCCGGGGCTGTACGCTCCGGCTTTTTTATGGAAAGCGGATAAGGGATTTATTTAGAATAAAAAGATTTCGTTATAAAAGAAAATTTTTGAATAATAATCTCGTTAGGAATAAACATTGAAGACATCTTATATTGGGGGCTACCTGCTAGGTATCTTGGCTACGCTGGTTAGTATCGCTTTTCTTGACCGTGCAGTTGCAACTTTTGCTTATGAGCATCAGCTGAGAGGTAGCTTTTTTGAAGTATTGACCTGGTCGGCAGATTTACTGCACGTGATTACTGCATTGCTATTGTTTGCCTGCATCAAAAAAACATGGCGGCAACGTGTAGCCGGCATAGTATCAACTCTATTCATTGCTCTTTCACTTGTCTGGGCTGTAAGGCTGTTTGCCAAATTTGCTTTTGGTCGTACCTGGCCCGATACCTGGATTAATAATAATCCGTCCTGGCTGCAAAACGGTATTGAAGGCTTTTTCCCCTTTACAGGGAGTAAAGCCTATAGCGCATTTCCCTCAGGTCACGCATTGGTCACTTTTGCACTAGCCACTGTCTTCTGGCAAACACTACCAAAATATCGTTGGCTTTGGTCATTATCCTGTCTGAGTTTAATGGCGGGTATGCTGGGGCAATACTACCACTACCTCGGTGATTTGCTGGCTGGTGCAACGTTGGGCTGTTTTTGTGGGCATCTGGCAATCGCATTAAAAGACCGAATCAATATCGGTAACCTTCACATTAGCTCACCTTTTCAAGGTTCTGAAAAAACAGAGTAGTAACAGCCTGATATCAATAGGCAAGCGACATATATAGTATTAGATTAAGTAAGGCGCCTAATCAGGCGCCATAGTAGCGGATATATGTACAAACTATTTGCTCAAATATTTCCTGACCAGAGCACTTTGCAAGTCTGCTAAAACAACAGGTTTCTACTCCCATGCCAGAGTTAAAGCCAGTTATCAGAGCAGCGTTATTTATTTCTTCTCCTGATGATTGTTATCATTTTCAAGACGCAATACATCGCTACATGATCTTATTGAACTCACATTACTTTTCTATTGCTATTTTAGTTATGGCGTTGATTAGCTCTGATGTGCGGGTAACGCCTCATGTTCATAAGCATCAGCAAAAGAGTGGTTGCGATCACGATGCTTTGCTTCATCTTCCCGAATTCTAATAATGACATCATTTAATCGGGCTGCTACTGGTAATTGGTAGTAATCAATAGCTATCTGTGGTGCAGGAATATTATCGACATCACCGCTATCAATTTTTTCAAGGTACTCGGTATAGCTTTTACAGGCTTCTTCTTCAAAATAGCCTACAACACGATGAGCGATTTTGGATGACAGCAGATAGATAAAGCTGTACACCACAATAAAGGCTCCCTGACCGAACAATACCAGCATGCGCTCTATCCAGCTTGGCTTGGCAATATCCAGGAAAATCATCAAGTGCATCCGTTCATTTTCGGCCTCACTCAGTAATTCACGGATCCACCCTTCATCATCCTTCATTCGTCTGAGTGCTTTTAGATGGTTAAACATTCCCGCAACCATGCCCGGTACTGCAGCGATGGTTTCCAGGATAACCGCACGTTTTGCATACTTTTTGCCGTAAAAAATATTGAGCATAAATTTCAGGCTTTGCGTAATTCTATAAGCAATACGCTCAGATATCTTGCTTGTCGCTCTATGCTTAAACTCAAATTCAGCCATTGACAGGCACTCCCAAAAAAAGATGCATAAAAAATACATGTTTTTGTTTAAGAGTACAATCCTGTTTTGTGCTATACAGCACACTTTAAACAAAAATAGGGGAGCAAATAAAAATGACTCATATTGCCTGTGGCAAAATCATCATGATTTCCGGGGCCAACCGTGGAATTGGCAAAGCGACAGCAGAACATCTGCTTGCCTGCGGCTACAAGTTAAGTCTGGGAGTTAGAAAACCGGACTCTCTCGACGGTACAGCGCTTGCCAACAATGAGAACGTTTTGGTTTGTTATTACGATGCAGCAGATAAAGCCAGTGCCGAAGCCTGGGTTGAAAAAACAGCTGGGCATTTTGGCAGTATTGATGGTCTGGTAAATAATGCCGGAATTTACCGTAGTGTCAGTATAGAAGAAGGCGATGAAGCAGATCTTGATGCCATGTGGGAAGTTAATGTTAAAGGCCCGTGGCGCCTGTTAAGGGCGGCCTTCCCCTGGTTAAAGAAGAGTGTCCATAGTCGGGTAATCAATATTATCAGCCTGTCAGGTAAACGCCTTAACAGTGTCGGAACCACAGGCTATGCCATGTCAAAATTTGCTGCACGAGCCTTGCATCAGGGGTGTCGGCTTGCCGGTTGGGACAATGGTATTCGCGCAACGGCCATTTGCACCAGTTTTGTTAATACTGACATGGCCCATGAAGTCGCATCGAAAATGCCAGGTGGTGTGACTGCGCCGGAAGATGTAGCTAATGCAGTGCATTTTTTATTATCCCAACCTGATCATGCAACAATTAATGAGCTCAACATAAACTGCCGTGTAGAACCTGAGTACTAGTACACCTTTTCAATGTGTTTTTTGTATTCATAGGGCTTTTCCAGGTCAGCTTTCCAAAGCCTGATATCTATCAATACGAAAAAAAGGGTATTCTGACACTATCTCCAGTAAACCATAACAATACCCACTGGAGACGCTATGAAACACCACCCTTTTTCTATTGAGGTGCCCCTCAGGGAATTTATCCAGAATCTGGAAAATCTAAAAAAAGCTTACTACGAACTGGGTCAGGAGTTGACCAGCAGGGTTGTTCAACAGCTGATTGACCTGGCTGGCACCTGGCCGGCAACAGAACTGGTAACTATCGAACCACAGAATCTGGCTGACCAGTATCGTGCAGCTTACCCATTAAAAGAAAACCGTGAGCAACACACAGTGGCAAGTGCAGCACTGTTAGGGCTGGTCATCGGCGCAGCAACCCTGCCCTTTTATGCTCACCTGCTATAAACAGTACTCATATCAGACGAGCAGGATTATTAAAACAACTCCATAACAATACCTGAAGGAAAGCCCCGATATTGAAGAAAGCGAATTTGCCGGGCTTTCTCTTTTAGCTCCTGGGGCAGTTTACTGCCAAATTTTTTCTGGCGGGTGAATTCCGCCTTCTCAAACCAGTCAACATCAAGGGCTTCCAATGCCAGGCTGATGGTTTCATCAGTAATCCCTTTTTGCCTTAATTCCTGACTGATTCTCATAGGTCCCTGCCCCTTATTAATATGGGAGCGAATGAAAGCTTCCACAAAGCGGTCATCACTTAATAACTGGTCGTTTTCCAAACGGTCCAGCACCTCATTAACCCTCTCCTGATCTTCTGTAAGATGCCTGAGCTTACTGTCCAACTCCTTTCGAGAATGTTCCCGACGGGCCAGTAAATTCATAGCAGCACGGCGAAGGATATCAGAAGTGGTAGCTGGCACGATGACACTCTCTATGAAATCAATAACAGGTTATGAATAACGTATTTTATAACGGTTGTCACGGTATCGCAGGTATCACGTCAGACAGTGAGTCAGCCCTTTTGCAAAACATATAAGAAAGAGGTTCTTTTATCTTTGTCTAAAGCCCCCGGTTTCGAGGGATTTATCTGGTTTTGTTGTCGGCTTATATCAATGCTTCCTTCTCTTTTTACCCTGTACACTCATCAAATAAATTGAGGAGTATTCGTGCAATATTCTCTTTTATCCCTTAAATCTCTGTTTTAGATAGGTCTAAGGCGGTTATACGATTGAGAATCACGGCTTCTGATATTGCCTGCCATTACAAGCCAACTTTTTAAACCGGATAAGGAACTCATGTCCAATACATTCGCTCAACTGATCAATGATCTTGCAAAGGCAGTCGGCTTACCGCAGCCAGAAACTGAAGAAAATGTTTTTTCCTTTCGTGTCGATAACCAGTTTGTTGTGAATGTCGGTTATGATGAGGTGATTGATACGCTATTGTTAATGGCCTTTTTCCAGCCAATAGAACCAGAGCAGCAATCAGAACTGTACCAGCAGATGCTCTATGCCAACTATGCATTTGCTGAAACGGCAGGTTTAACATTTTCCCTAGCCCCTGATACAAATACCATCTGCCTTGGCTACCAGCGCAAACTTACCGGGTTGGATTTGCCTGAATTGCAAGCTTTGTTAAAACAGTTCCTTGATAACTGCAAGCAGTGGTTGGTGCGTTTAGATGCCTTGGCCAAAAAACCACAAAGCACAACACCCACATTGCAACATAACTTCACCTCAGCGATTCGTGTTTAAACAAGGTAGCCAATAATGACTCATGAAATTGTTAGCCAGTCATTCATATCAATCAATAACCGACTGGGGCTTTCTGAATCTACCAAGCCTGGAATAGCAAAAACAAGTCAGTGGCAAGGATATGGACTAAGTGTTGCTGACTCAAAACCGCTGCCAAAATCTTTGCAGTCGGCCAGTGATGTTCGCACTGTTGATAATACAACATTAAAGGATGGTAGCTATAAGATTGCAGCACCACCACGTGGCACTGGTGACCAGATAATGGATACCATCGAAAGTGAGCACATTGGCAGGGTTAAATTCAGATATATCCAGGATAAGGACTCCACTGTCGGGGGGGCTGGCTCTAAAGGTGTTTGTCTGGGCATGAGCTATGGTTTTTTAAAAGCTTTAATGAGAGCTGACTCCAGTAAACCCGTCTTTGTAAAAGATGCCACAAAGCCATCCCCTGTGGATTTAGGGCCCAACGAAAGAACTGGCGAACGTCAGGCATCTCCCCAGGTCCGATTTGCTCAGGCTATGGCCGATATTGTGGGCAAATTTCGTCATAGTGTCGATGAAACAATGCCACTGCTTTCCCCTCTGCTCAAACGTGATGGCATTACAGAAAAAGAGGTGGGGGCTGGCACTCTTTTTGGAGATAAAGAACTGGATGGCGGTTTTTTAGCTGAAGTCTTAACTGATACTTTTAAGAAGCAGTTTGCAGCCCATAGCGGAAATGACCGCTGCCTAAGCATCCTGACGCTTTGTGGCAAGAACGGTGGCCACGCCATTGCCATTGATGCCCGATCAAATGGCGCAGTGCAATTGCTGGATCCGAATCTTGGTCTGCTACTTTTTGATAACTGGGGTAACTTTGAAAAAGGAATAGAAACCATCTGGGATGGCTATGCCAATAAAGCGTATACCGGCTGGACCTTAAAAGAATATACGAAGGCTGTTGGCTAATAACATTGAATAACAGAAGGGGAGTAGCTTAAGCCCTGCTGCTGATGAGCTATAGAATCCCAAACATGGACTATAACAACTTATGATGGATAACGTTTGGAAGGCAACATGGCTTCCAAACTACTTCTCTTTTTTATCGACGTGCTTGATCAGCGGGCCAACACACTCAACAAAAGCCCGAATATCAAAACTCTCTGGGTTATCAGCGCCACCATTCACTGAAAATTCCCCTTCGAAGGTGGGTTCCTTGGATGTCTTATCAATTGTCGTTTTAATGATGACGTCGTAGGAATGGCCTTCAGGTAACAGATGGGAGCAGCTCTTAATGGAATTTTGATCAGCCAGTGCATTCAGGCTGACACTGCTGGCCAGGAGCAGAAAAGTAGCCGCTTTACGTTTGAACATAGGACCTCTCGCTTTTTGTACGGAAGGCATTCTACTCCAGCCATATTAAATACAACCTTTCCATTCAGATAGTTAACGCAAAGACCGTTAGAAATTGCGTTGGGTATAAAAACCCCTCAGAGATTTAACCGTTGATGCCACTGAGCAATACTTTCCTCAGGGTATTCCTCAAAGCATTTATCAGAAGATTCTGCCTTCACCTCAACCCATGGTGCTTTGCTGCCCAGCATAAAATGGATTCTTTCCGGTGGTACAGGTAATTCGGTATCGATGGCGGATGCAAACGGGTGAACCAGTTCAGGCCATCGTGAATCATATACCCAGAGAGCACTGGCGCAGTGTTTACAAAAATGTCTTTCGGTCGGGCTCTTCTGGCCATCAGTGGTGACCTGGTAAATACTGGTATGGGCTTCACCCTCCACTTTCAGCGTATCAGACCTTGCGCCGAGGTTTATTGCATAACCCCCACCCCCAGCTGTTTTACGGCAAACAGAGCAATAACATAAATTGTATGGGTAGGGGCAGGCAGACTCGACCTGAAATTGAACAGAACGACAGTGGCATGAACCTTTTAGTAACATGATATCCCCAAGGCGGTTTAGCTTTAGCCAGTGAATTATAGCCTCAACTAACAGTCGCTAGCCCGGTTATTCAAGGTGTAGCAGAGGTTACAGTTTTTAAACTCGTTCCCAGGCTCTTGCCTGGGAATACATACCTCTCTCGGGCTACAATCTGGTATCAGCTGGAAGCATCCGTATGCATTCCCAGCGGGGACACTGGGAACGAGAGGACTGACAGTTGCTAGCTCGCTTATTCAAGATGCTGTAGAAGTTGTAATGTCTGATTTTTCCACAGCGACAGCTACCGACTTAAATGCCGGTGTTTTGCTTCGGGGGTCAGTATCACGACCAATCAAGATATTGGCCTCAGGAAAATAAGCCATTAAATTGCCCGGAGGTAAGTCGAAAGGGTGCAGGGCCAGTTGTTTCATCTCCCCATAGTCAGAACACAGATTAACGGTATCACCTGCTTTTAATTGCAGCCGTTCCATATCCTGCTCTGACATCATCACCACCCAGCGCTGGTCAGTGCCACGATAACTGTCCTGCTCTTCATAAATAATGGTATTAAATTGTCCTTCACTGCGAACGCTCATTAACTGAAAAGGGTATTTGCTGCTTGTATGGGAGGTCATTGCATCAGGTGAATGGGCAATAAACCGGGCTTTACCATTATCGGTTTTAAATTCAGGTTTATGGAGCAACCGTCCGTGAATATGAAACTCCCGTCGGGCTATATCAATATCCTTCATGCTTTCCATTCCCGGGACTATATTAGCAATAGCTTGTCGTATAGTTTGGTGTGACTTGAACGCGTTAAAATCAACGGGGGAATTGGGCAGTATCTGTAAACCCAGGTCACATAAAATAGAAACCTCTGGGCGGGGGTTGGCTAAACGCTGAATACCACCATCACTCATTCGCACATAATTAAACATGGACTCCTGCGTTGTCGGTTGCCACTCCTCATCCCTTGCTGTGACCGGCAAAATCATGGTTTCACCCTGATCAACACCATAAACATGCCCTCGATTAAGAGTGGTGGTCATAAACAGTTTAAAACCGATTCGGTTGAATGCCTGCTCTGCCCATGTTCTGTCGGGCGTGGCCTCAAACAAGTTGCCTCCCATACATAGAGCTGCATCGATTTTGCCATTAACAGCTTTATCCAGGCAGTCTAAGGTATCCGTTCCCTTTTTTTGGGGCAACGTCACTCCAAAGGTTTGTTCCAGCCGGTTAAAAACATCCTGGGGCAAAACGGGTTTTACTCCTATGGTGCCAATACCTTGCACATTACTATGCCCCCTGAGTGGCAATAGCCCGGCATAACGTTTGCCCACCATACCTCTTAACAGGGCAAGGTTGGCAATTGCTTCCACATTCTCCACCCCGTGGCGGTGATGGGTGATACCCATTCCCCAGGCAAATACAACGTTTTCGGCACGGGCATATTTCTTCGCTACGGCACAAATTCGATCACGGGATAATCCTGTTGCTGTACAAAGAGAGGTCCAGGAACTGTTTTCCAACACCTGGCGAAAGCCTTCAAAACCTTGGGTATGTTTAGCAATAAAGCGGCGATCAAGCTGGTCATCCTCCAGCAGAGCTTTCCCCAGGGCATAGAATAGATGAAGGTCAGAGCCAATATGAGGTTGCAGGTAATCTGATGCAATCCAGGTGCCTCCGGTCAGCAGCGACTTCATACTTTTCGGTACGGCAAAACGTACCAGCCCGGGTTCTTTGACGGGATTAATCACAATCACTTCACCGCCACGCTCACGGATAGCCTGTAATTTGTGAATCAAACGGGGGTGATTGGAAGCAGGGTTGGCACCGATAATAAAAATCAGGTCACACTGGTTCAGGTCTTCCAGCTCAATAGTGGCAGTGCCGGTACCGACACTGTTGCCCAGTCCTACACCAGTCGCCTGATGACAGTAGTAAGAGCAGTTATGAACATTATTGGTGCCATACAGCCGCGCCAGCAGTTGCAAAATAAACCCCGCTTCATTAGATGAACGCCCTGATGAGTAAAAAAACGTTCTGTCCGGAATAACGTTTGAAAACTGTTTGGCAGCGTATTCAATCGCCCAGTCCCAACTGACAGGCAAGTATCGGTCGTCACCTTTGGCTTTATAGAGCGGAGTATTTAAACGACCAAGGGTTTCCATCTCCCGACCACTCAGTTCACGAAAATCTTCCATTGAGTGTTTAAACAGTTCCAAAGGAATCGGAGGCTGAATATCGGTTGACTGGGCTTGAATACTTTTATTACAGACTGCCGGAAATTCATCCAGCTCATTGGTCATGCCGCCGCGCTGCCCACCCATACCCAAGCCGCAGGCTTTACAGGCATTATGACTTTTTAAGGCCTTGGCACTGTTCAGCAACCCCATTCGGCTGACCGTACTCAGGGTATAGAGTATTTTTTTGGTGCCACCACCAATAATCGTTGACGAGTCGGAAGCGCTGGAAACCGTCATCAGAGTACCCCTTTAAGACTGCTTCGTACTTACCTTAGCTCAGTCAGGGGAGTATTAGAACCGGAGTGGATGAAGGGCTTAAGTTATTCGCTCCATGGTCGATACTATTATTGCTATCTCCTTGTTAGTGAATCTCCAAACCCGCCATCCCCAATGGCGGGTTTTCTTTTGCTCAATCAGGTTAATTAGAAGAGAACCCCCTTTCTTAAGCCTATGAGATAAGGGGAATTAGTCTTGATTATCTGGCTATGAGAGCTGCAACAATAAAAAGCTGGAAGTTAGCTATTACTACCTCCACATCAATTTTGCCCGCTGCAGCACTTACGTAATACGCAACTTCCTAGACATCCGGTAAGCTACACCACTTCACGCCTGTAGCGCACATCTTTACAGCTAAGCACATAGATCACCTTGCTAGCCTCCGATAGAGTTTGGACGGGCAGGAGCGTTGAGAAACCTAATTTACTGATTCGAATGTGAAGTATTTATCAATGGTTCTGTAACTCTTGAATTAAGAGTTATATCGAAAACATTATATGAAAAAAATATTATTTGGCCTGTTAGTTTCTTTGGCTATGCAAGGGTGTGGAACTCTTGATAACAAAACAATATTAATTGATGCTGGAGTCTTGCCCTCTGTCTTATCCTAAGAAAAAGGTAATTGATCTTTTAGGAAAACCGTACGATAGACAGTTTGAAGGTAACAAAGAAGCATGGCAGTACTGTATTTCTGGGGCTGGCTTTGGTTACAACGATCATAAAATAATCTGGTTTACGAATAAAAAAGTTACAGGCATAACAACGTACAGACAGAACACATAGAAGTGGTTGCACAGGTGCAGTCAAAACTATCAGGTGGGAAGATGCTCCCGATTATACTGTTGAAATACGCAATAGGTAATATAAGAACGGTTTTCCTGAAGGGATTAAGGGCCTAGAGAAAACCCGATTTTTTAGTAGTTGAAAGCAAAAAATTAGCTGGGTACACGATCTAAAACCAAAGCTTAACATTTGGCTAAGTTAGAAAGTGAATTAGCAACAATAACACCCTAAACCCTTAGGAACTATTTCAAACAGCAAGGCTCAAATATAGACCAGGTCTTAACCAGGCTTGAAGGAGGACTATCGGTTGGGTGGGTACCTGTACCGAAATGGCAGGCACAAAAAAGCCCGAAGCGTTTACTAACGATTCAGGCTTAGGTATTCGTGGTGGGCCCAGCAGGACTCGAACCTGCGACCAATGGATTATGAGTCCACTGCTCTAACCAACTGAGCTATAGGCCCAAAAGTGGATGCGATTATACGCATACTTAGGCGTTTGCGCTAGTCCCTTTTGTATTGCCGATGGGCTAGGTTCTTTTGGGCCTGTCTAAGAAACTCGAATTGGAGCCATACAAATAAGCTATGGTTATCGCTGGATTAAAAAATGTCGTCAGGTGAACGTTGAAATTTCAGATTCTGGTTGTCAGGTTACTCTCAGCCACTGTTCTGTTTTCAGGTGGTGTTCTGACTGGGTGGTGGTTACATGATGATCTCCACCATGCTGCCTATTCCAAACCGGCTGCAATTTCTTCGACCATCGACGAATTTCAACAGCCCCTGCCACTGATCTATGAAGTGCCACCCGCTTTTGAAGCACAGTTTCCAGAAGAGTCCCAGGAGTTTTTGGCCTGCCTGAATGAGTCACGCTTTGATGATGCCCTGACACTGTACCAGCGTCATGAAAATGCAGGGTCAGAGGTTTACCCCCGGCTAAGGCACCTGCTATTAACCACTCTGAAAAACTGGAGTGAGCAGGGCAAGCTTGAGCCCTGTATCAGCGCGCTGGACCGGTTTACCCAGTATTACTACCAGGATATTGAACTGTTCAAAGTGCTGGTTGCCACCCTGGAGAGCAATAAGAACATTGCCCAGGCTATTGAAACCAGCCTGAGTGCCCGGCCATTTGCGGACAAAAGTGCAGACCTGGAGTACTTTAATAACAGTATTCACCGACTAGCCAAAATTCTTTATAGCAACAATAGTAAAAGCGATAGGCTGGAAGCGAGCCTGCCGCTTTTTCAGAAACTGGCCCACCTTGAGCCTGAGCACGGCTTCTATCGATTTGCCCTGGCTGAAAGTTATCTGGCGATAGGAGATATTGAAAGTGCTATCCGCGAGCTGGAAACATTGCAGCTGGACCAGGAGTTTGGTCGCAAAGCCTCACGGCTGCTGGCTGAACTATTCCCGCCCCTGCCGGACGAGCCTGATGAAATCCCTGCTGGTCAGATTCCACTGGGGGTTTCTGGTCAGCACTATATTGCTGCAATTCGGGCAGGCGATAAAGTCGATGCCAACCTGTTGATTGATACCGGTGCGTCATTGACGACGCTGCCTTCCAGGGTACTCAATGAACTGAAGCGCAAGCGACAGGCCCACCGGGTAGGCCACGTGGATCTTAAAACTGCTAATGGTCTGCGTTTTTCGCCTCTTTATCGTTTAAAAAACTTCCAGATCGGTGAGTTTACTCTTCAGAACCTGGAAGTGGCAGAGCTTGATATGGCGGTGGGGGGCAGCGCTGATGGCCTGCTGGGAATGAATGTGCTTAGCCAGTTTATGTTCCAGATTGACCAGGATAAGCAGGTGTTGACCCTTATCCCCAGGTAGGGAGAATTTTCCTCAACCTGTGTCTGGAATGCCTTCGTCTGGCGGTAGTGCTATGATATAGCCCTAATTGTCATTGCTTTCCCAGCCACGTGCCGGAAAAGCAGCATTCATGGATTACTGAAATAGAAAACTTCATGCAAGACTGGTTAAGCACTGCAGTTTCTGTGCTTGTAATTTTATTGGTTTCTGGATTTATGCTCAGGCGCTTTTCCCGAAAATCGGGAAATACAAGCTCTACTACGAAAGAAGAACAGCTTGATTCTCAACTGTCCGCAGTAGAAGAGGATGCTTCTCATGCGGGCTCCAGCCCGGAGCAGAAGTATGGAATGTCTATTGCCCGGGAAAATCATCCCATATCCCGAAAATTCATCAGCGATAATGCCCTTAAGGTTCTGCACCGGCTGACCAGCCAGGGCTATGATGCCTATTTAGTGGGTGGCTGTATTCGGGATATCTATCTCGGCTTACGCCCCAAGGACTTCGATGTGGCCACCAATGCCACACCTGAAGAGGTTCGTCGGCTTTTTCGCAATTCCAGGCTGATTGGCCGGCGCTTTAAGCTGGTTCATATTATGTTTGGTCGGGAAACCATCGAGGTGGCCACCTTCCGGGCCAGCCATAATGCGGAAACCCACGGGGACGACTCGTCACGCTCACACCATTCCGAGTCTGGCCGGATTCTCAGGGACAATGTTTACGGCTCCATGGAAGACGATGCCATCCGCCGGGATTTCACGATTAATGCCCTTTATTATGATGGCCGTGACTTCAGTGTGGTCAATCATTGTGACGGGGTCAGCGATTTAGAGCAGGGACGGCTAAGGCTGATTGGTGAGCCCGTTCGCCGTTATCATGAAGACCCTGTGCGCATGCTTAGGGCAATCCGCTTTACTGCCAAGCTCGATTTTACTATGACACCGGAAACATCGGAGCCTATCCGGGACCTGGCTCATCTGTTAAGGGATATTCCTTCAGCCCGGCTTTTTGATGAAGTGGTTAAACTGCTCCAGTCCGGCCAGGGAGTGAGAACCCTGGAATTATTGCGAGAGTACGGCCTGCTTGAACATCTCTTCCCGGCTACATATCAGAGCTTGGAAAGTGGTGATGAGCAGTTTGAGGAGTTGATCTATTATGCGCTGGTCAGCACGGATAAGCGCATAAAACGTGACCGACCGGTAACGCCTGCCTTTTTATTTGCTGCTTTATTCTGGAGCCCGTTGCAGCGTCTGGCCCTTGATCTTAGAAATCAAGGTGTTCCTCCCGTACCTGCACTGCAGCAAGCAGCAATGACTGTTTTGGAAAACCAGTCAGGTCATACTGCCATACCCAAACGCTTCGCTATTGCCATCAGGGAGATCTGGGATCTGCAGGGCCGACTCGAGCGACGACAGCCTCGCGCTATTGAGTCATTGCTGGCCCATCCCCGTTTCAGAGCCGCCTATGACTTCCTGCTGCTTAGGGAGCAGTCCGGCGAACAGCTGGATAATGCCGGGCAGTGGTGGACAGATATTCAGGAAAGCCCTGATGAAAATCGGCAGCATTTGATCCGTTCTCTCAGAGACCGAAAAAACAGCAAAGGTGGGGGCAATAAAAGGCGCCGGCGGCGTAAGCCCAGAAAAAATGATAAACCATCCGGTGAAAGCGCTGCCTGATACCTGAAGCGTGTTCTCAATCATTGTGGGCCGGTATATCCATCGCCTTTCAAGATGCTAAGTTGTATGTCTGCTATTCTCACCCCAGTCACCTACTACCTGTAGGCTTCTGGGGGATTCGCTCGGTTGACGCCTGCTAGCATCTTGAAATCCAATGGGTTAGATATTTGTTTTGCTATTGTCGCAATCTCAATAACCGACTCTGGAAGGAGTTGTAATGTCAGTCACCGCCTATATTGCTCTGGGTAGCAACCTTGAAAACCCTGGTGAGCAGCTGCAAAGGGCTGTTGATGAAATTGATAGTGAGCAGAATATCCGGCTCCTGCGTTGTTCCAAGCTTTATCGCACTGATCCGGTTGGTCCTCCCGATCAACCTGACTACTGCAATGCGGTAGTTGAGATTGAAACAAAGCTGGCTCCTGAGCCTTTGCTGGACACACTCCAGGCAATTGAAAACAAGCATGGTCGGGTGCGGACGGTAAGGTGGGGACCGAGAACACTGGATCTGGATATTCTGTTGTATGGTAACCAGATCATCAAAACCGAGCGTTTAACAGTGCCTCATTGTCAGATGCATTTACGTGGTTTTGTGCTTTACCCTCTAAACGACATTGCTCCGGATCTTGTAATTCCTGAAGGGCAACAACTGGCTGCTTTATTAGATAAAGTGGGCCCTGAAGGGCTTGATGTTATTGCTGATACCTATCCCTGGCAGTAATAGCGGAATCATAGCCACAATAAAAAATCCCGGCTGGTTTAACTTAAACAACATAGTCGGGATTTCCTTTTTATTTACTTGAGATATCTTGAATTAACTACCTATTTGTCTGTCATCAATAACAAGACGGCCAGTGCCTGTCTGATTGCCGCTTTCCGCCAGTACCGTATAATCACCGTATCCTTTGGACATCATGCTCAGATTTGCCCTGCCTTTGCTGTTTATATTTCCTTTGGCTGTGACCCGACCTGCTTTATCTTTAATAACAACAGTGCCTCCTGATACTGGGTGATCTCCATCCCAGACCACAATATTTGCCGTTGAACCAAAGAGATTACTATAAACTTTTAAGTCAGCTGCAGAAGCTGGTGTGATAAAAGCAGACATCATCGTAGCGGCAGCAATAAATTTAATCATTGATTTCATGGCAGTTCTCCAATGGTTTCATTACCTTGTTATCAGGAACCCGCGTCTTATGTTTTTACTGCTTTTGTTAACGCTTCGTCTCACCCTCTGACAATTTAATAGTACGGCCAGCAGTTTTGCTGAATAAATCTCTCAGAGACAGCTTTCTTAAACAAGAAACCCAATTAACTTACATAAAAGACTATTACCTACTAAACAATAAGGCTTGTTATGCCTGTTTTTCAAGGGGTATACGCTTTTTGATTACTACGGTTAGCAGGCTGATCTCACCAATAGAACCACCTTAAATAAAGCGTAATTATTCAGTAAGTTTTTATTTTTAAAATTTAAAGGTTTATTTAAATAGCCTTAATACCTACTGGTTTAAATATTATTCCAGTATTTTTTTATATGCTTTATTGCCCAGCGGGTCACAGGGCCATCGGAACTGTCTTTATTCCAGATAACATCAATTTTTACATCATTACCTTTTTCTCCGAAAGGAGGCTTGAACTCACAAAGCAAACCACTTTCCAGTTCACTCTTCACCATATGTCTTGGCAGGGCACCCCACCCTGCAGCCTGGCAAATCAACTCTTTTACACCTTGGTAGCTCTCTACTTCAATCACCTTACTGGCACCCAACATCAGGATTTTTTCAGTAATGGTTTTACGGCCACTGTTGATTATGGCTTTAAAGTGATTGAGCTCTCTCCGCGTGGGTTGTGGAAAAGAATCTACCAAAGGATGCTCGGGTGCGACTGCGTAGACAAAGTTCATAGTACCCACAGTATAAGCAGAGCAGGTTGGGGGTAACTGGGTGTGACTGATCCCCAAACCGGTGTTGGCCAGACCTTCTGATACCACACTGACCAGGTCGCCTGCACCAGGGCTTAACCACTTAAGTTTAGTAAAAGGAAAGCGATCATTAATCTCCTTTAACCGCTTTGCTGAAAGGCTAAAAGGCAAGGTGTTTTCAATGGCTATGGTGAAGTGTGTTTCTTCCTGCCGGAGAGTACTTTCGGCTTTATGAAGGAGATCCGCTTCCATATTCAGCAGGCTTCGGGCATAGGGCAGCAATGCAGTGCCCTGTTCGGTAAGTTTCAGGTCATTGCGACTACGAACAAACAGTTCCAGATTCAGGTCTGCCTCAAGATTGGCTATGGCCTGACTCATGGCACTTCGTGACTTGGACAATTTGGCACCGGCTTTAACCATCGATTGGTAATCCGCAGTAAAAACAAAGGCCCGGACCTGATCCAGATTCATCGTCAATCTCTCAAATTAGGTGAAGCCATAGTACCGGGGTAAGACTGTAATAAAGTTGGCATGGGTCAAGTTGCCAACTTCTGTACCAGCGACTACTTTTTTATCCAGCGGTATTACTGAAATAACTATCATGAGCTATGGAGCTATAGGAAATGGGTGCAGGCCTTCCAAAACGTCCAGATGAATTCCATAAAATTCCCCATGCCCGCCTCGCCATTATTGGTAGTCGTTGGCACAGTGACTGTATCGATTCAATGATTGATTGTGCTCACAAGGAATTGTTAGCCGCAGAAGTAAAGCCTGAAAATATCGCTATTCATCGAGTACCGGGTTCTCTTGAAATTCCTTTTGCTGCACAGGTGCTTTTTGAAGCCGATCCCGGATTGGATGCTATTTTGGCTTTTGGGGTTGTTCTAAAAGGTATTACCGGCCATGACGAAACCGTTATGCACAGCGTAGTGAATGGGTTCCAGCAAGTAACCGAACGGTTTGGCAAGCCTGTTATCAATGAGGTGATTGGTGTAACCAATATCGAAGATGCCAGAAAGCGTTCTGGTGATAACAATATGAATAAAGGTGTTGAGGCTGTGTTTGCCACAACAGAGCTTTTGCATTGGCTAGGTTCAGTCAGAGGCTGATAAGCAGTCTTAACAGACTGCTTCTTGGATAGCTGCCGGAGGTTGGGTAGCCTATACATCCATCATGCCAGTGAAAATTTGGAAGTGTGAAAATAGAGGAGATCAGGCTGGGTAATCCCTTTGTGCGATAGGCTTACAATAAATATCCAGCCGTTCAACTAAAGCACCTTCGCCAAGAGAGAGTAAATAATCTACAGAGTTCACCAGGTCGCTGGGCTGTATTTTAGCCGTATTGTCCATTAGGCCATCGTCTGTCATATCGGTATTAACAACACTTGGACATAGACAGCTTACCCTGACATTATGGTGAAGAAGCTCTTTAAACAACGCTTTTGAGTAACTGATAATGGCACCTTTGGTGGCAGAATAAATGCCAATTTTAGGCATGGATAATACGCCGGCTAAAGAAGCCATATTGATAATATAGCCCGATTTACGTCGTTTCATCTGCTCTGCAACAGCATTAGCTATTAGCAGTGAACTCACAGAGTTGGTCTTAAAAAGATCAAGCAATCTTTCTGCAGGGATATCTGTCATTCCTCTTTCCATCGCACCTGCGTTGTTAATTAATAGATCAACTGGCGGATGACTCTCTAGTAACTCACCAATAACGCTCTCTGCATTTAGAGTGTCATTCAAGTCAATTGCATGACAGTTCACCAAACAGTCAGGATAGCTTGCTTGTAAATGCTCTTGTGCGGTTTTTAACCGTTCTGAATTTTTGGCGATCAAAACCAGATTGTACTTTTTAGACGCAAGATACTTTGCCAAAGCAAAACCAATGCCTCTACTGCCACCGGTGACAACGGCCAGTTTTTTCATCGTCTACACCTTGTTTTTTTGTAATGGACTGTTTGCTAGAATGCCAGCTTTGACGTTATGCATTCTGACTAACTCTTATGAAAAAGCTATTGTTCTGTTTTCTGTTCACGTCCTGTTGCTCGTCAGCAGAACAGATAGAGCTTTTTAACAATACGCTTGTTGAAATTGAGTTATTTATAGGCAAAAAGCTAGTCGTTTCTGCTGAGCCACAAAACAGCATGCTCTTTACAGCCACGGACCCGCTGTGGCTGGACTTTGGCATAATGGCTCATAAATTCGATCTTGATAAAATCAAAAAATGCTCGAAAGTTGATAAAACAATACAGCTTCAGGCCAATTTTCCCGGGTACCTATACTGTGCTGCTGGGCAAACAAATTACCCACTGAAAATCATGCCCCCACAACCCGAGGGATTCCCGGTAAAGTCTACGGAAATTGTAGACGTGACCTGAAATGCCATACCTGGTATTACATTTTAAATATCCCAGAAATCTTCCAGCTTATTCGATAATGTCTCGCCGGGGCGCTTGAGCCCAAGCTTTTGCTGATGTTGCCTGGCCTGCTCAAACAAGGCTGTACACTCTTCCTCCAGCAGGGGGCCATCAATAGAAATCATTGAGTGGCTGAACGTTTTATTAAACTCTCTTGAGGACATTTGTTCTCCCCAACCCCAAAGTCTACTGATGGTTGATATGGAGGTGCCATAAACAACCCGAGTAATGGCAAAGCCCAGTATATTGGCCCAGAACAGGGCTGATTGACCCATTGGCTCACACTCACCTGTGGTATACAGGGTTAACGCTTTTTTACTGTCCTTAAATTCAGGATACTGGGTTGCCAGTTGATGAATTGCCAGGGTTTCAGCATGAAAGACAGGGCTGATATGTGCAGCATCCACCGCCTTTACCAGTATCGAGTCAGTTGCGTTATCAACAATAATCGAAGCAAATGGCCAGACTGGATTATTTTCCCGTGCATAATCGGCAGCTACTTACATTAAAGCTATATCTGACATGCTCATAAACTGGCCCGTTTTATAAATCAACTAGGGAGAGACTAGTCGCAAACAGGCTGTCTTTCTGGAAATTAAATTGGTGGTGTCTAAACTAGCCCCCTTACAGATTGTGGATAACAGCCCAATAACAATGAATAGAACAACTCTTAAAAAATATGAGTAATATCGTTGCTATACATCTGTTTGTGTCATTGTATGCATTAATAACGGGTGCTGTTCAGTTAGCTATGCCAAAAGGAACAAAGCTGCATAAATATCTTGGCAGAAGCTGGATGTTTGCAATGCTGGTCACATCCATTTCTTCTTTTTGGATAAACAGCTTTTATCCCTTATGGTATCACCTGGGAGCAATTCACTTGCTTTCAGTTTGGGTGATATTCTGTGTCATTACGTCCACTACCGCGGCAATCAAGAAGAATATTAAAAGTCATAAAGCCTATGCGTTAGGAAGCTATATTGGTTTATTGGGCGTAGGCATTGGAACCTTTTTCCCCGGCCGTTATATACATCAATTATTTTTTGGTTAAAAATCCCAAAATAATAAAAAACAAAAAGTAGAAGCTAATTCAATCGAACCTAAATATTACAACAAGGCTTAAATAGGTAACACGACCAACAATCTTCTTTTCAAGGACGAAAGAAATCCATAAAAAAGTCATTAAATCATATACCAACCTTATTAAATAGTTAATACATAATCAAGGGTCAGCTACCAGCTTTACTTACCAGCCTATGAATCTGAAAACATTAATCTAGTCATTAAAGCCACAAGATTTTCCACCATTTTATTCGCTACAATATTTTCTTTTTGCCTTTTTATCATCTTTACTCTTTGGCCATCATCATTTTCATATGCAATAGCTAATTTGTACAATTTTTCTACATAGTTTTTAGCATCTTCATCCCAACTATCATCAGTTTTTTCATATGCATACAATCTGGCTTTACTTTGGAAATAACATGAAAACAACCGTCCTAAACTATCCTTTTTCTTTTCTTCACAAACTTCTTCATCAAATTCTTCAGGAATAAAACCCTTCATATGCTCCCATACATAGTGGCCCTCTATCAAGCTTTCCCTTTTTTGATCTCTCTCAGGACTTAAAGAATCTAGATAGACACGCGCATTCCAAAAATCTATAACCAAAGGGGTAAAATATTTTATTTCCGCTTCTGCCCATCCTCTTAATTTACGAAACCCAGCATCATACCATTCAATAGCCTGCTCAAGATCAGGACATATATCAGCCTCGTTATTGAAGAAACGAGATAAAATTGCATAAGCATGCTTAACTTTAGCCATTGTGAAATACATTCTTTTCTTATCTCTATCAGTATATTCAATTCCTTCTTTTTCAGTGGCTCTCATTAAAGCCTCAAGACAGTCATCAGCTCTTTTTAAATATTCCAGAGCATCTGGTCTCTTGAGTTCATTATATAAAACACGGCTATACCCTAAACAGCACATAGCCTCATTTCTTTTTGCTTCAGAATTGTTATATTTACTCCACCATTGAGATGTAAAATTTAGTGCCTCATCAAATTCTCCTAGCATTCTATATGACTGCACTACCAACTGGTACTCTTGAGACCTCCAAAGAGATTGATCTATTGTATCAATCTTTGATATTGCTTCTTGATACTTTTTTTCATCAGCCAGAGCTCTCGCTTTTTTATAAAGTTGATCATTTCCAGATACAGCGAAACAAGAGTAAATAGTTAAAATAAAAAACAAGGCCAACTTATTCATAAAATCGCACCAACCAAAAAACACTTAAACTCTGGCAGTGAATATAGTCAATAGAAAACACACCAACTTATTAAATACTACTCTGTACTCTTAATCACTGATACAGTGAAAATGTAAAAATAATAACAGGGGTGAATTATGGATAATGCTGATCGGATCCAGACCATGCGTAGCCTCTCTCCTGCTCGTAAAAGTACTGATGCCAAAAGCGCCAGTGAACTTGCAGATGAGCAGCTGATTCATTTCGGTATTGAACCATCTACAGAGTTTGGCCAAACCTTATCTCAGGCTGCGGCTAATCTTTACCAAACCGCCGGACACATCAGTCAATTGACTGAGATAACAAATACAACTCTTAGTAACTTACCTAAAGCAGATAAGGTCAGTTATTTTAATGCCAAAAAGTTTCTCTGCTTTCAGTTGGCCAAACTAATTGATGCACTTCAACCCGGGCTGAGAAGCAGTTATAAAAACCTTGGTTTTGACAGCCGTACCCATCTGGCAAAAGGTGACTACCCTTTATTTGCCAACGTTGGCACTTTATTTTCTGCTTCACCAGCTATCGTTCGTACAGCGACTTATCTTTATGCCTGTACAGAGTGGGTTGATGATGCATTTCACGGTAAAGAAAGCACACACCCAATCTATTCAAGGCTACTTAATCCGACATCCATTGCCCTATCCAATACAATGGTCGAGCTGGAAGCAGGACCATACTCTGCTGAATATATGGCCTGGAATTTTAACAGTGGCATGGCTGCCATTGACGCTATTTTAAGTAACCAACTAAAGCGGAACGATGTCCTGATTGTTTCCCGGAATATATACGGTGGCAGCCACCAGCTACTCCATGATTACTTTGCCAGGGAAAACCGCTTGAATATCCAGCTTGAGTGGTTTGACGGTTACAGTGGTGAGGCGTTTGAAGACTTTCTAAAAAAAGCTACACAGCGCCACCAAAGTCAACTGGATGCAGGCTCAAAACTTCATGTCTATCTTGAGTCACCCTGTAACCCCCATGGCTATATGCTTGATGTACCTGCCATTTGCGATATAGCTCATCAATATCATCACACAGTGATGCTGGATTCCACATTAGCAACCCCCATCCTGAATAAACCGCTTCAACGTCAAAACCCTTCTGAGCGTCCCGATTATGTTATCCACAGCTACACCAAAGACCTGGCGGGCAGCGGTAATACCACCGCAGGAGTAGTCATCGGTGAGAGTCACCGGATGTTCATTCCCAAAGGCACCACGCACAACAATATTAGCTGGGAGCAAACGCTATTTTGGGATGTGTACTATATCAAAGGGGCTTTTCTTGATGCAGATAAAGCAGCAGAAGTGTTAAACGGCATCAAGACACTGGAAAACCGGGTTTTATCTAAATGTATCAACACCTTGGTCTTTACCCATTATCTGGACAGCCACCCTGCCATTTCTGTAAACAGCCATGCACTTGAAAGCCATAGTAATGCAAAATTGCGGGAGAAAAATCTCTATTTAGGCCTGCCTAGCCCACTGTTTTCCATCGACTTTGAGAAAGCCAGAATTCCCAGAGCAGCCTTTGTCCGTTTTTTTGATGCCCTGGCCCCAGGGTTTGGTCATATGGTTAGTCTGGGCCAGAATGATACGTTGATGCTCTGTCCGGCACTTACTTCCCACTCAGAATTAAGTCCTGAAGCGCTGCAACAAGCTGAAATACATCCAACAACCATCCGGGTTGCGATGGGAGGTGAAAATCCGAGAGATTTGATAAACCACTTTCGTGAAGCAGCAACTATCCATCTGAATCTGGATGGTCAGGATTTTTGTACCGGATTCATGACGGAACCAGAATTGGAGGAATTGATTAGTTCGACAACGTTGGGAGTTTATAAGCAGCACTTGGACTATCAAGCTGAAATGGCCAGAAGCTGATAATGACCCAATCAATCAATAAGCAAAATGAAAAATTTTATTTTTAAAAGAACAAAGGCGACCAATGGTCGCCTTTTCAATAACCCGCTACTTTGCTCTTTATGCAGTTGCAGGCTTAAGCTTCTCTTTCGCTTTTTTACCCTTACCTTCAAAGATCTGGTTAAAGGCAACCGCCATCATAATGACAGCCAAGGCAGCCCAGGTGTTAATTGGCAGGGCTTCATTATTAATGGTTGCCCCCAGCAATACACCAATCATCGGTACCATGTAGTTATTCAGGGAAGCAAATACAGGACCTGCATCACGAATCAACATCATATAAAGGAAGTAAACCAGGCCAGCACACATGGTTCCAAGATACAGGATAGCGGTCATGCTGGAAGCGGTCGGCTGCACTTCAGTAACCGGAGACATAATCATGGCCACCAGCAAAATCTGAATACTGGCGGAACCCAAAACATTACGGGCGACAACCAGTGGGTGCTCAGTGCTAACCCCTTTGAGCAGCAACAACGCCACAGCAAAGCAGGCAGAAGCAAAAATAATAGCGGCAGCACCCAACAGGTTGGTATTGCCACTGCCGGATACCAGTTCAGGATAGAACAGGATAACCAGGCCACAGAAACCAAGAATTACACTACCCAGCCCCGCTGCAGTGATTCGCGCACCTTTGATAACCAGTGGTGCCAGAATAACAGTGAAGAAAGGAATGGTTCCCATCAAAATCGCTGCAACAGCGGTATCCAGGTACTGTTGACCCCATGCAACCAGTACAAAAGGAATAGTAGCTTCCAGCAAGCCAATCAGGCTAAAGCTGAACCACTGACCACCTTTCCCTTTTAGGCCCATCGCCTTACAAATAAGAAACAGGGTCAGAAACCCGACCAAAGAACGGCCAGCACCAACCCAGACCGGTGGCAAGTCAGCTACAGCCATCTGCTGAAAAATAAACTGTGAGCCCCAGATACTCCCGATACCCAGCAGAAAGAGATAGTTTCTCAACATAAATGGACCACCTTCAGAACTGAACAGCATTCATCAGGATGCAACTTTTCTGAAGCCCATTTTCATGTTCCAGTTTGTTGCTATTGATGTGAATGCTGTATCTACAAGTTAAATAATGGTCGCAATTTTATGGGCACCTGCATTATTGATAAAATGAAACCTCGCCATTCAACTATGCATGATATCGATAGTTTGAGAATATCCCCCAATGACTGATATCAATCGTATTGACCTGAATCTACTCAGGGTTTTTGACCTACTCATGACAGAAGGAAGCGTCAGCCGGGTTGCTGTTCGCCTGAATCTTTCACAGTCAACTATCAGCCACGCACTTGCGCGGTTACGTCGGCAATTTAATGACGAACTATTCCTGCCAGTTCACGGTGGTATGGCACCCACTGAGCAAGCCAGAGCAATGGCTCCGGTTATACGTCAGGCAATGCTGTTACTTGATCAGGGGTTAAACCGGAGATCTATTTACAATCCAGCGGATAGCACCCAGAAGCTTCGGCTAGCAGGAGGCGATTATGTTGAGTTGATGTTATTACCCGTTTTAATGGAACGGCTAGAACAATGTGCACCGGGTGTAAGGGTTGAACTTGAAAGCCTTAAGGCCAGTGATTATGCCCGTGAGCTAGAAAGTGGTGAAGTGGACCTGGTCATTGGTTTTGAGCAACCGGATCACCTGTCTCACCGGCTGAAGCACAGTTTTTTTCTTGATGAGGAGCTGGTTATTGTCTCTTCAACTCCCCTTGCACAAGAGTTTGCTCCGGTTTCCCCAAAGCAGATACAGGCTCTAAAATTTATTTACCCATCAAACTGGGGCCATTCCCAAACCCTGATGGATGAATGGTGCCAACAAAAAGGTATAAAAAGGCATATTGCAGTGAGGGTTACGGGTTTTGTTGCAGTCCCCCGCCTGATGCAAAAACTTGATATGGTTACAGTACTCCCGTCAGCAGTAGCAAGGTATTATCAGCGCTGTTTCAATTTTTTCTGGCATCCTCTAGCCGATACTCAATTGGTATACCGTCATCAAATGGCCTGGCACCCACTTAAAGATAGCGATCCGGGACTAACCTGGCTTAGAAGCCAGATTCAGGCAGTTGCTGAAACGATTTGTTATGAGAACGACTCTTCTGGCAAGCCCGAAGTGCTTTTTGTTGAATAGTTTCTGCAGTTGAGCGTTGAAAAACCCAGGCGTTGCCATCCTCAGGTATAACTTGTAAACGCTTACCGTCCATTTTTACCCTGAGTTTTTCTTCTTTTTCACTCGCTCCTGAGTCAGACACCAGATACCACTGTTTTTCAGATGAATTGTATTCCACAGAGCCTGAGCTTACGTAATCGGTACAGCCAAACCCAAAGTTCTTCTCTAAAACCACCAGCAGATAACCATTATCGCCACAGACTGCATTTTCCTTGTCCTCTTCTCGACAGACAATCAGGCCACCTGCAATCAGGTTCTCCTGCATGGTTTTAGGGTTCAGTAACAACCACTCTCCATAAGGGCCAGGATCATCAGCAATCACCATTTCTTTTTTATCCAGAGGGCTGGAACACCCCTGAATAAAAAAGAATACAAAAACCAGCCAAATACTCGAGACCAACCTGAAACTAACATTGATTTTCAACACACATCTACCTTGTAAACGAGATAACTGATTTCCAGAAGTGATATAACCCTGGGCTGCAAAGTGCAGCATAGTCCATACAGCCCCTTGAAACCTGAGATGTTGAAAATCAATGGCTAATTGAGTCTCCCCCTAGTTCAGTTATCTAGCCCTCCTAAAAGTAGATATTTAATTTCCAGATAGTCATCCAGACCATATTTTGAGCCCTCTCGACCCACTCCCGACTCTTTGTAACCACCAAAAGGAGCAACCTCTGTGGATAGAACACCTTCATTCACTGCTACCATGCCATATTCAAGCGCCTCAGCAACCCTAAAGACACGGCCCAGATCACGGGCATAAAAATAAGAAGCCAGACCATACTGGGTATCATTGGCCATAGCTATAACGTCTGATTCTTTTTTAAATCGGAATACGGGTGCTACAGGACCAAAAATTTCGTCCCGGAAACAGAGCATGTCTGTTGAAGCTTCAGCTATCACTGTTGGCTCAAAAAAGTTACCGCCTAAAGCATGTGGTTTACCACCTGTAAGAACCTGGCCACCTTTAGAAACCGCATCATTAATATGTTCTTTGACTTTGGCAGCTGCAGCCTCATTTATAAGTGGTCCCTGGTTGTATTGGCCATCAAGGCCAGGTCCAACCGTCAGCTTTGAAACTTCAGCAGCATACTTCTCAACAAACGCATGATAAATGCCATCCTGAACAAAAAGGCGATTAGCACAAACACAGGTTTGCCCTGCATTTCGGAACTTACAGGCAATCGCTCCCTCCACTGCGCTATCGATATCAGCATCATCAAAAACGATGAAAGGGGCATTACCGCCTAACTCCATAGACATTTTTTTTACCGTATCGGCACACTGCTTCATCAGCAACTTGCCAACAGGCGTTGATCCAGTAAAAGAGAGCTTCCTGATGATAGGGTTTGCTGTCATTTCACTGCCAACTTCTGAGGGGCGAGCAGTAGTCACAATATTAAAAACCCCTTTTGGGATACCCGCACGGTCAGCCAGCTCTGCCAGGGCCAGCGCTGATAATGGTGTGTCTTCTGCAGGCTTGATGACAATGGTACAACCCGCCGCCAGTGCAGGCGCTGCTTTACGGGTGATCATGGCATTGGGAAAATTCCATGGGGTAATTGCAGCAACAACACCCACAGGTTCTTTAGTCACCATAATGCGTCGTCCAGGCAAATGAGGAGGCACAACTTCGCCATACGCTCTTTTGCCTTCCTCTGCAAACCATTCAATAAATGACGCCCCATAGGCTACTTCAGCCCTTGACTCAGCCAGCGGTTTACCTTGCTCGGCAGTCATTAACAAAGCCAGGTCTTCCTGGTTCTCTAAGATCAATGCATGCCAGCGCTTTAAAAGTTCAGCCCTCTCTTTCGCTGTTTTCTTTCTCCATACAAAAAAAGCTGTTTCTGCAGCCTTTATAGCGAGCTGTGTTTCAGCTTTGCCAAGATCTGGCACAGAGCCAATTTCTTCACCATTTGCCGGATTTACAACGGGGTTTCGCCTGTCACTATTCTGCCATTGACCATTAATAAAAGCCTGTTGCTTAAATAATTGAGAGTCTCTTAGTTCCACCATAATGTTTACCTCATATCCAAAAGGAAATTGATTTGCCTTCATGTCAACAGTAACTTGGGCTGTACCAGGTCATTGCTACAGGGCTTTTATCGAGACGTTTTATATATGTAAAACCACAAAAATGACAATGTTCAGAATGACAATAGTCTTGTTACAGAAATCCTTATAAACAGATGAACTCTTATGATCTATGCTGTGTTCTGGAGTTACTTTATAGATGGTAATCCTTTGCAATGAACTATGAACGGCGAATTTGTGATATTGAGTCCACTCTATTTCGGGTAGAGGAGAAAGTGACTCGAGTAGCTGATGACCTTAAGCTGCACCGCAGAGAAACTCTTGACCGCTTGAAATCAATCAATACCCGAAGTGATAAAATTGAAGCCAAGTTAGATCAGTTACACCAAATAACGGACATGACCCTAAGAGCCGTTCAGAAACTGGATAGCCACTGTTCTAAAATAGGCGATCACCTGACCAGCTTGAGAGAGCATATTTGCCTGCTTTCAAGCCAGGCGGAACAGCGGCATCACAGCCTGGACCAACGGATTTTAAAGATTGACCGCCGCTTCGACTCTATAGCTAACCGCTTTGATCACATTCAAAAATCAATTAACAATCATTTCTCTACGCTTCATAAAACTGTAGAGGAGCGCTTTACTCATATTGACGACCGCATTGAAAGGCTGCATTGTGAAATACGTGACAAACAAAGATATTGATTAATAGAGAGGCTTACTGGCTTAAACAGAGCCTGCAGCCTCCAGAAACCAAAGTTGATAATAAATAAAAAAAATTGATTTTATTATTTAATTCATTGATAACTTCTGCATTTCACTGGAAAAACCAATACTATCCAGTTTACAGCCATGCCTTGAAGGCATGGCCCAGCTACACCCTACCGTTAGGATACCAGTTAACAACATAAGCAAAAGAGGCCCAGTAGAAACGCCATTTATGTTAAGTAACTCAATGATATAAGGTACACAGCCACCAAAAACACAAACACCAGAATTAATGCAAACCGCCAAGCCTGTATATCGAACTCTTGTTGAAAAAAGCTCAGAAACAGACGACACATAACAGCCATTAGCAATACCAGCTGGGACAATAGTTAATGCCATAACAAGCCACAATGAGCCAGTTAACATGGCATTACTGGCTGGGAAAGCGACCACAAGCAAAATAATCCCGCCGATAACCAGCATGCGTTTTCTGCCAAACTTGTCGGAAAGCCAACCAGAAAGCATAGTTAATGCAGACAAAATTAATAATGTAGTTGCTGTGAATATGTAAACATCTTCAGTAGGAAAATCGAGATAACGACTGGCAAATGGAGGCAGTAACATATAAAGAGCCACCATGGCAGCTGCCGCAGATGTTAGACAAAATCCTGTCAAAACAGCGCGAAAATTGTATTTTACCAGCTCTGCAAGCGGAACTCTGGCAACAGCTTCCTGGTTCAAGATTCGAGTAAACAATGGTGTTTCGATGATTCCCCTGCGTAAAAAATAGCCAAAAATTCCGAGAATACTGCCAAACACAAATGGAATACGCCATCCCCACTCAGTTAGTTGTTCTTGGCTAAGGTAGTGATGCAGTACCACCCCCATAGAGGATGCCAGAACTAACCCTAAAATAGCAGAGGCAATAATGGCAGCTGTCAGCAAACCGCGGTGTTTAGGTGCCACATGCTCCGCAGCAAACACAATAGCTCCCGGCAATTCACCGCCAACAGAAAGTCCTTGAAGTGCACGAAACATAGCAAGAAGCATGGTTGCCAGAATACCAAGTGAAGCATAAGAAGGCAGTAAACCTATAGCAAGAGTCGCAACCGACATCATGATAATAGACAAGCGAAATAGCTGTTTACGACCGACTTTATCACCGAAATGACTGAAGAGAACTCCCCCTATAGGGCGACTAAGACTCCCCAGAGAGTAAATAGCAAATATCCATAACAGCCCGTTTTTCCCCGTCTCAGGCAAGAACACTTCTACTAACTCACCCGCAAAAAGTATGACAATGGCAAAATCGAGAAACTCGAGTACTGCCCCTAGGCAGGTAATAAAAACCAGTTTGTACAACATAGTAAATAAAACACCCCAAACTAGAATTGGACCTTTCAGGTAGGCACAACATGTCCTTTGACTGATTAATACAACGAACCCAAAATCACACAAAATGTTCAATCAGACTAGCGCAATTCGGAAATTACGCCTTATTTTATACAGGCCAATATAAGATATGTTATTATGTAACTGGTTGATCACATTATTTAATAAATATAAAGTTTGATTTGCAAAAATTCACATATAAAATATTGCAGTTTAACTAGATCAGAAATACCAAGAACTGTCACTTGGTTGATTTATGGACTAAGAACATTTGTAAATATTTTTATATATCAGAACAAATTATGAGAAGAAGCATACAACCCATAAATGCTCCTATCAATCAGCTATAAAGTTACAGTTTAGTGGTTATCACCACCTCGTTTTTCCTGATCAGTTGATTTTGGTATTCTGCTTTCCAAGCTCTGTCTATCGTTATTATCTTCAGATGGACAAAAACCAGGCTTAGGATCTGACTCCCATTCGCATGGATTAGGACCATCGCCAGAAACCGCTGCTCCAGAAAATAAAATTAAAGATAGAAAGCTAACCATTGTGATTTTTTTCATAAATCTCTCAAATTGTTATTAAATTTTAAATACAAACACCCACTCAATAAATTTATAACACCAACTTTTTTTATTGACAAATTTATAGAAAAGTTCATTTTCAAAATAGCTATAAATACAACTGCTCACAAAATAGTATCGAGAGCAGCTGCAAATAAAATGTCTACCAATTAGTTTTCACAATATTTCAATAAAGACTAATCATATAATCTTTTGCATTGAGTTCTTTCTTTATAGAACCGTGACTTCTTAAAAAACGAGTAAAATGATCATAGCGGCCTATATCTACTGCTGCTGGACGTTTAGCAAAATAAGGCACGGTATCAAACCATGCTCGCTTATTGAGTTCGTTATCCAGTTGCTTTGGGTTGTAGTCCCTGAAAATTTTCCAGGCCTCTTCCGGATTATTGGCGATAAACTGAGTACCTAACTCCACACCACGAAGAAAACGCCTAATGGCTTCCTTATCATTTTTGTTTTTATTAGCAATAAAAATCAATTCATCATAAGGAGGAACGCCATTTTCTTCATAGTAAAACATCTTGCCTTTTGCTCCATGCATAGCGAGGACATTCATTTCAAAATTGCGATAGGCTCCCACTACAGCATCAACCTGACCACTCATCAATGAAGAGGACAGGTTCCAGCCAACATTCACCACCTTGATATCCTTTGAACTAAACCCATAGGGTTTGAATATTTCATCAAGCTTCGGGAACTCTGTACCATTGGAGCTCATCCCAATAGTCTTACCTTTAAGGTCACCAAGACTTTTGATCGGGCCATTGTTCAGCACAATCACGCCATCAAGGGTATTGGCGATTAAAGTCCCAGCCCATATCAATGGAAGCCCCCTTTCAACCCCATGAATCAAACTTGGCTGATAATAAACAGCTAAATCAACATCACCAGCTGCCACTAACTTAGGAGGTAAGTTAGGATCAGCGGGCTCCTGAATCTTTACCTTCACACCAACCTGGTCGAAATAGCCTTTTTGTTTAGCGATGATAATTGGGCCATGGTCTGGATTAACAAACCACTCCAGCATAAGGTTAAGTTCTTTTACATCCGTCTCTTTCTTTAACGATGGCATTGCTGCGTTTTTAATATCTTTCGTTTCCACTTTTTCTGCCATGGCCATCACTGGCAGAAAGCAAAACAGAAGCATAAAGGCTAACTTCAGTCTTTTAATCATAAAATGAATTTCTCAGGTATTAAGGGGCGTTGACAATATTAATGTTTGGCAGTTTCCTGCTGCCAGGGAATCAACCAACGCAGAAAGCGATCGGTAATGAAATAAAGGCTGACAGAACAAAATGCTAAAACAGAAAGAGCTGCAAACATCTGATCTACCCAGAGACGAGCATTAGCCTGCAACATCATATAGCCAAGCCCGGCACTGGAACCGACCCACTCACCCACTACAGCACCAATAGGAGCAACGACTACAGCCACTCTAAGTCCGGATGCCAGAGCAGGCAGAGCTGCAGGCCAGCGAATATTTTTCATAATGGCGTACCGGCTTCCCCCCATGGTTTGCGCCATATCCAGCCAGTCCTGGTGAGTATGCCTCAGCCCGTCATAACAACAGGTTGCCACGGGAAAAAAGATCATAAGAATGGTCATAACCACTTTTGAGGCTAGCCCATAGCCCAGCCAAAGCATCAAAATCGGAGCCATGGCAAATGTAGGAATAGCCTGAGTAATCAGCAAAATCGGCAATAACCAGGGGCGTAAAGATGTGAAATAGACCAGTATCAGGGCAAGAACAACGCCAGATAACACTCCCAGGCTCAAACCAAGCAACATCTCTGACAAAGTGACCAGAGTGTTCTCCCATAACAGGTCAGCATTATCATAGATACTGGCAACCACTTTATCGGGACCTGGCAAAATATAGGATGGGATTTCCAGTGCAACCACAAACACTTGCCAAACCAGCAATAACCCTAAAAAAACAATAATCGGTTTAAAGGTGTCGCGCATACTGTTATCCAGCCTCATGCTCTTCATGACGAAGACGATCCAGCAACTGCCCTTGCAGCCTCATAAGACTACTGTCTTCCAGTGATCGGGGTGTCTGCCCTGGTGGTTCAATGGCATCCGTCAGTTTTACCGGGTGGCCTCGAAGATGATAAACCTGATGGCCAAGCCGCAATGCTTCCAGAGGATCATGGGTAATCAACAATACAGTTCTGTTTGCCAGCAACTCACAGGCGAGGTCCTGAAGGTTCAGCCGGGTAATGGCATCCAGTGCACCAAAAGGCTCATCCATTAATACCAAGGGACGGTTTTCCATCAATGTCCGGGCTAAAGCTACCCGCTGACGTTGTCCCCCTGAAAGATTTTGCGGTAACTCATCTGCTTTATCCTGGAGCCCTACCCGCTGGAGAATGTC
This sequence comes from Endozoicomonadaceae bacterium, assembly GCA_965224475.1. Taxonomy (GTDB): domain Bacteria; phylum Pseudomonadota; class Gammaproteobacteria; order Pseudomonadales; family Endozoicomonadaceae; genus Endonucleibacter. The sequence continues at coordinate 183,748 of CBDCZK010000023.1, forward strand.
AAAAGCCCTTTCCTTGACCTCAGGCTTAAGACGGCTTTTGCGAAAAAAAGGTGTCCTTAGCTTTTCTCCGAGGGTCATATTGCCCAAAACGCTGAACCAGGGTAATAACAGATCCTGCTGGGCCATCCAGGCAATCCGGCCTTTTAAAGGAAAGCCATCCTGACACGTGACAGACCCGGCAGTATGAACGTTGGGCCCTGTGGATAAACCTGCAATAAAACGCAACAGACTGGTCTTACCGACACCACTGCCCCCCAAAAGGCAGGTCCATTGTCCTCCCTGAAGGGTCAGATCAAGGCCGGAAAAAATACGCTGCTTGCCATAAGCCAGCCCTGCATTTTTTACAATGACATCGAACATGACTTACCAGTTTCGATAAAAGTGGTGAACAGGGCCATGACCTTTGCCAATCGCCAGCTTATCAGCATGAGCAATCGCTTCTGCGATATACTCCTTGCCTCCGCGTACCGCCTCAGACAGACTATAGCCCTGAGCCAACAAGGCAGTAATGGCTGAAGACAGGGTACAACCCGTTCCATGAGTGTTTCTGGTTTCAACCCAGGGCGCTTCCAGCTTATGGAGAGTCTGACCATCATGAAACAGGTCGACCGCTTTATCGCCAGCCAGATGACCACCTTTCAACAACACCGCTTTACTGCCCAGCTCCATTAATGGATCAATCATATCCATCATTTCATCCAGGCTTTCAGGTCTTTTACGCTCCAGCAAAACAGCGGCTTCAGGCAAGTTTGGCGTTATCAGGTCAGCTTTTGGAATAAGTGAGTTTTTCAGGCAATTAATGGCATGCTGCTGTAACAGTACATCTCCGCTGGTAGCAACCATCACGGGGTCGACTACAAGATAAGCAGGCATATATTTTTCTATAGCATCGATAACTGCTTCAATGACTCCTGTATGACTCAGCATGCCCACCTTCACAGCTTTGATATCAAGGTCTGAAAACACGGACTGTAGCTGCTGCACAATAAATTCAGGATCGACATTAAAAATACCCTGAACACCCTGGGTATTTTGAGCAGTCAGTGCTGTAATGACACTACAGCCATAAGCACCAAGAGCAGAAAATGCCTTCAGATCAGCCTGAATTCCAGCGCCGCCGCCACTGTCAGATCCAGCAATTGTTAGAGCGATGGGGGACATACCGTCAAAAAACTCCTGCGTTTTTCCTTAAAAATACAGCCATCTTTAGAACATGACTGTCTGGCGAGGAGTTATTAGGCGGAATAGGTCCTGAAGTGATCCCTTTAGACTGGGCATTCTTGAGGAGTCCGTCGGTTTCCTACGCCAGTATGATCTGGTTCAGGTTCAATGGGTTCAGCTTATTGCTGTCTCAGTTACCAACTAAAAATAGCCAGCAACACCCCAACCAACGACGGAGGAGTCTATGGGCTTTACAGAGCTATGTCTATAAAGCAAAGGTATTTGTTATCAGTAAACCGTTTTTTTAATTGACTTCAAAAGGGCCATGACAGGCACGTTCTGGATGTTTGGGTTGATAAGGTAAAAAGAAACGATGCATTTCTGTAATGTCGCCTTCAAGATCACCGGTTGTTGGGATAGGCTGACCAATAACCAACTGCTTGTTTGCAAAATCAAATGCTATAGGAACGACAGGGATTCCAGCACCATGGGCAATATGATAAAAGCCGGTTTTCCATTTCTTGACTTTGGAGCGTGTCCCTTCTGGAGCAATAGTGAGTACAAAAAACTCACTATTATTGATTTCCATCACAGCCTGCTCCACTCGATTATGTGACTGGCTTCTTTCTACTGGAACACCTCCAATTTTTTTCATAAACCAACCGAGTGGTCCTACAAATAAGGAATGCTTGAGAAAAAAGCGAGCTTTGATTCTCAAGATAAACCGGGCTGCCAAAGCTGCCATAAAATCCCAGTTAGACGTGTGATGGGCAAGAATAATAATGTACTTATTAAGGTCAGGAAGAGATCCCTTTATGGACCATCCTCCCATAATCATCTGGATAAGCCTCCCTGCCATATAAGCAAGGCAGCTTTTCCTGAAATAGTTACCACTCATTATCGTTGGCACCTTTTGCAGAAGCAGGTACTGCGATTACCCAGCCTTATTTCCGAAATCTTATTACCACATTTAACACAGTCTTGCCCTGCCCGGCCATAGACTGCAAGCTCCTGTTTAAAGTACCCGGGCTTACCATCCCCACCGACAAAGTCCCGTAATGTAGTGCCACCTTGTTCAATGGCTTTCGCCAGGGTCTCCCGGATTGCTATCACAAGATTTTCGTAACGAGCCTGGGACACCTTGCCACAAGGTCTATCAGGTCTGATGCCTGCCTTAAAAAGAGCTTCATTAGCGTAGATATTACCCACCCCAACCACAACATGATTATCCATAATAAATGTTTTAATGGCTTGGGTTCGGCCACGGGACATCATAAATAAACGCTGCGCCGTAAAATCATCACTGAGGGGTTCAGGTCCCAGCTTTTTTAACAGGTCATGTTCCCATAGTGGTTTCTCTGTCCAGAGAATGGCGCCAAAACGTCGTGGATCGGTATATCGAAGCCGTTGATTATTCGATAAAACAATATCCACATGGTCATGTTTGCCAACAGGCAGATCCGGGTCATTAAGAACCCGAAGGCACCCGGACATCCCCAGATGAACGATTAAAGTCCCCTCCCCAGTTTCCAGTAATAAATATTTAGCCCGGCGACGAACATCGTTGATAGTTGCCCCAGCCAGATGTTGATCCAGGTCATCAGGTACAGGCCAGCGTAAACGATGCTGTCGTACAATCACTTCTTTAACGGTCCGGCCTTTTATATGGGGCTCAATCCCCCTACGGGTTGTCTCAACTTCTGGTAACTCTGGCATACGATCATCACTTCCTTCTCGTTCTATCAGAAATGATAAGAGCAATGGCTTTTTTTGTCGAAGCCCTCTCTGAAGCAGAACATAGGTAAAAATCCCACGCATTATTTCGAAATATAACGACAAATAAATTATATATTCGCTGATAGAATAAAAAGCTCCGGCCATTCTCTGGGAAACTGCCGGGATAAATTGCAGTGAGCAACAATGACAAAGAACGCTTCTATTTTTGTACGCTATTTCAGAGAGCTAAAAGAGTTACTGTATCTATCCGGTCCCATTCTTGGTGCCCAGTTGGCAACAACCGGTATGGGTTTTGTGGATACCAGTATGGCTGGCCAATACTCAGCAGAAGACCTTGCAGCCATAGCTATTGGTGCCAGTATCTGGATTCCGGCTTACTTGCTGATCCGCGGCATAATTATGGCTACCACACCGACTGTCGCTCACCTTTATGGTGCAGGCCAATCGGACAAAATAGGTTCGCCAGTTAGACAGGCCAGCTGGATTGCCCTGGCACTGAGCTTAATCGGGATTTTATTCCTGCAAAATTCTGGATGGATTCTCAGTCTGATGGATGTTCCCACAGCTCTGGCTGAACGGACATCAGAGTACCTGATAGCATTATCATGGGGGATACCAGCTATCTGCCTGTATCAGGTGTTGGCTTGTTACTGTGAAGGACGATCGCAAACCAAACCCGCCATGGTATTCAGTCTGCTAGCTCTGCTACTGAACATTCCAATGAACTATGTGCTGATATACGGTAATTTTGGTTTTCCTGAACTGGGCGGGGTTGGCTGTGGTTATGCAACAGCTGTCTGCTTTTGGCTGATGTTTTTGCTGATGTTTTTCTATACCCGCTTCAGCTCACGACATAAAGATTCCGGGATTTATGATCGCTGGGAAAAGCCTGATAACACGGCCATTATTAATCACCTCAAACTAGGTGTACCAATGGGCCTCGCTATCTTTTTCGAAGCCAGTATCTTTTCTGCAGTTGCACTGGTTATTGGTAAGCTGGGAGCAGTGACTGTTGCCGGACATCAGGTCGCACTGAATTTCTCCAGTATTACCTTTATGGTGCCACTCAGTATTTCCATGGGTATTACCATTCGCACCGGACAAGCTCTGGGTGCAAAAAAACCTGAAGAAGCAGCCTTTGCAGGTTATGCCGGTATTTGCACAACATTGTTAACCGCGGGCATTAGCGCATCAATTATGTTGTTCTTCCCGGAGTGGATAACCTCCATTTATACCAAAGATCCTGCAGTGAGTGCCCTGGCAGCAGAGCTACTATTCTTTGCAGCGCTATTCCAGTTTGCTGACGGTATTCAGGTAGCATCTAATGGTGCGCTTCGTGGCTATAAAGATACCCGGGTTCCTATGGTTCTAATCCTGGTTGCCTGCTGGTTTGTAGCACTGCCTTTGGGGTATATGCTGGGCCTGACTCATATTATTACTGAACCTATGGGTCCCCATGGTTTATGGATCGGTTTGGTCACCGCACTGTCACTGGCAGCACTGCAATTGGCGATTCGCTTCAGAATTATCAGTCGTAGAGAAATCGATAAAGTAAAGCCCGCTAATTTCAGAAAACAAATGGCTGGATAAGAAAGCCGGTCCGCTTCGTCTATTGGAGCGGACTTTATAATACCAATCAAACTTTCTAACTTCGTCATGAGGATGGCTAGCTGGGTGAAAAGACAACACCCAAGGGGCACACCGGGCGAAGTGACGAGTCATAGCCGTAGCTACGGTGTGCCCCTTGGGTATGGCGAGGAATTTCAACGCAGGGTTTTCGCTCAGATAGCAACCCCAATAGAATAGTTAGAAAGTGCGATTGGTATAATTCCTATTTCTCCAATTCCAGAACAACCCTTGCCCCACCAGCCAGCCCTGATGCTATAGCCAGATTCCAGCCCTGCTGCTCAACTATCTGTGCAGCTAAATTCAGTCCCAGGCCAAAACCTTCCTGTTTTGACTGTCCGGAATCTCCCGCAAAACCACTGCCCGTATCTTCAACCGTGATCGAATGCTTGTTAATCGATACTTTGACATAACCTTCATCAGTAAACTGGCAAGCGTTTCTGATCAGGTTAGCTAACACAATGCCCAATAACAGCGGCTGGGTTTCTATCTGGGTATCACCTTCAGTCTCAACCTGAAAACTAACTGGCTTGCCTGATAACAAGTATTGATGTTCTTCACACACCCTATCTACTAATAGTTTCAGGTTGCAGGTTTCTGTTGGCAGAGACTCCGCTTTTTCTGCCCCAAGCCATAGCAGGGTTTCCGTTAATAGCTGCATATTCCGGTTAGCCCGATCCATTCTTATCAGTGGCGACTTCAATCTGGCATCATTAAATAGATTTTGTCGTTCCAGCAGATCCAGACAGGCACGAGTAATAGCAATGGGCGTCCTTAACTCATGGCTGGCATTGCGAAGAAACTGCTTTTCTCTTATCACTAGTGACTGAATTCTTTCCATCGAGTCACTAAAATGCTGGGCAATATTATTCATTTCATCGTAATGAAAAGTAGGCTGCAATCCAGCATTGTTATTTGACTGGCTTTCAACAAATTGAACAAGTGCCAGCGAATCATTTGACAAGCGGCGTATCAACCGACCCGCCACCAGTAATATCAATATCACCATAATGACTGCTGAAGGAATAATAAATGACAGTAAATAACGATTAGCAATAGCACTGGAAACTTCCCAGGCAGCTGGATCAGAACGGTAAACCAGGAACAGTTGGTCCTGTCCCTTATCGAGATTCAGAAATATAAAAGCCGTATCATCTTCTTTAACCTCTCCCTCAATATTAAAACCTCCCAGATAAGGATGATCCGGTTTTAAATTCATATTGTCATAAATCTGTTGTAGCCAGTCAGGGAGACCCTGTGAAGCTAAATAAACAAAATCTCCTGGATACGGATTGCTATTTATTCGGCCAGTTTTCTTAAATTCCTCAGCGTACTTTCTAACCTCCATACGCATCTCTTCACCAACATAACTATCCATTGAATTGATAGAGGCTGTAACCAGAATATAGGAATAGACCGTTACCAAAATAAACAATATCCCTATCACACTGACCCAGATATCCCTGCGCATACTGGCGAATAGTCGCTTCACTCTTGCCCCCGAATAGCAACGCCACGACCTGGTATTGTTTGTAGCAACGGTCTATAGCCCTCCAGGTCTACTTTTTTGCGCAATCGATATAAATGAACCTTCAGACAATCCGTTGCAGGAATTTCATCAGGCCACAGGGTTTCCAGGATCATTTGCCGGGAAACAATCTGAGGACTATGGCGCATTAATAATTCCAGCAAATCCCATTCAATGGGGGTTAAATCAAGCTCCTGACCTTTTCGGGTCAACTTGTGGGTTTTCAGATCCATTACCAGGTCAGCAATTTTCAGCTGCCTCTGAAAACTCTGTCGGCGCCTGGCCAGGGTTCTCGCCCTGGCTACCAGTTCTGCCATAGCAAAGGGTTTAATCAGGTAATCATCTGTGCCTACCCTAAATCCCTCCAAACGGTCTTCCAATGTATCCCTGGCAGTCAGCATTAATACCGGCGTTTCAATTCCCTGGTCCCGTAACGCTTCACAAACCTGTAATCCATTCAGGCGAGGCAGGTTGATATCCAGCAGCAGGACATCAAACCGTTGCTGTCGGGCGATTTCCAGGCCACTTGCGCCATTCCAGGCATGGTCACAATGAATATTTTCCAGTGCCAGATAATCATGAATGGATTCCGCCATATCCCGGTCATCCTCCACCAGCAGAGCATTGAGTGGACGATCATTCATAACCTGGTACCTCTTTTTTTACCCGACCAAACAGACTGGAAATATCCAGACCAATTCTCTGAATTACCGGTATCAGGAACAAGGTAATTAAAGTGGCGAATAACAAACCATAGGCCAGGGACACACCAGCAGGAATCAAATACTGCGCCTGCTCAGATGTTTCAGACAATAATGGCAATAGACCCGCAACAGTCGTTACCGTAGTCAGAAAAATAGCTCTTAGACGACTTGTACCCGCTTCAACCAACGCTTCGTTTACTGGCAATCCTTCTTCCCGTAACCGGTTATACCCGGTTAACAAGACAAGACTGTCATTTACCACCACCCCGGTTAACGCCAGGATTCCAAAAAAAGACAAGATGCTTAATGGGATACCTGCGATCATATGTCCAAAAATAGCACCAGCAACACCAAAAGGAACAATCGTCATGATCACCAATGGCTGCCAGTAAGACTTCATAGGAATAGCTAATAAGATATAAATCAACAGTAATATCGCAATAAATATCTTATTGCCCTGTGAACGAACATTCAGTTCCTCTTCCAATTCACCCGCAGGAGCAATATCAAAGCCGGGGTAGCGACTCTTCATAGCAGGTAATACTGAATCCTGAATAACCTGGAATACGCCCATGGCTGACTGTATTTGCTTATCCAGATTGGCATAGACCATCACTGTTTGCTTACCATTCTGACGACGAATTTCCATAGGTACATAGGATGATTTCACCGATGCCACCTGGCTCAGCGGTATCCATTGATTATCCAGCGTCCGTATCTGCTGGCTTAACAAATCATGAAGAGAGTTTCTCTGGGAACGTGGATAGCGCAGCATGACTTTAACGTCGCTACCATCCCGCTGCATACGCTGAACTTCGTAACCGCCAAAGCCATAACCGATCTGTTCTGCAATAGCACTAATAGTCAGTCCAAACTGGCGGGCCTGAGGCTTCAGGGTAATCTGCATCTGAGGTTGCCCTCCTTTAAGATCATCTTTGATATCGGTTATACCTGGCATAGTCTCTAACGCTTGAGAAATTTCTCTGGCTCCTTCAGCCAAAGCCTGTTCCGAGTCAGCCGTCAGCATGACAGCGAAACCACCACCAGTAGAGTCTGTAGCTGAAAATGATAGCTGTTCGATTCCTTCCAGCTTTCCGGTTAAGTCGCGCCAGCGGTTGGTTAATTTGACTGTATTAATTTTCCGGTCAGCTCTGTCAATCAGCTCTGCCCAGACTTCAACACTGGATGCATCATTAATAGCAACCATTACTTTGGCTATAGGCTTTCCTGTCTCGCCCCAAGTAACTGCTGGTTCAATATGTTTGCCGCCTGTTCAATTTTATTAGCATTACTTTCTGTTAACGCTAACGGGCTGCCTTTTTTCATGACCATTGTCACTGAGATGCTATCTGCAGGCACTTCTGGAAAAAAAGTGATATGGACGCGATCATTCATCACCAGCCCCAGGCTTTCCTGTCTCGCCCTCTTCGAGTAACTGCTGGTTCAATATATTTGCCGCCTGTTCAATTTTATTAGCATTACTTTGTGTTAACGCTAACGGGCTGCCTTTTTTCATGACCATTGTCACTGAGATGCTATCTGCAGGCACTTCTGGAAAGAAAGTGATATGGACGCGATCATTCATCACCAGCCCCACACTCAGGAGAAAACCGCCAATAAATAGCATAAGGGTGGCATATCGATGTTGAATGGCTTTCTTTACCAAAGGCCTGTATATCTTCAGGTTAAATAATTGCAGCATACCATCCATAGATGCCTGTATTCTTTTCCAGACGATAGCCACTCTTCCTGGCCGTTTTTCAGCTTTATTTGAACTGTATGCCAGGTGAGCAGGAAGAATCAGTTTGCTTTCAACCAGAGAAAATAGCAGGGCGATAATTACAATCACCGCAAATGAGCTAAATATCTGGCCAATTTCATTCTTTATCAGAGTTAAAGGATAAAAAGCGGCTATGGTCGTCAATACACCAAAGACAGTAGCAACAGAAACTCTATTAGTTGCTTTTAGTGTTGCATTAATTGATGGTTGCAAGAGTCCACGCTGAGCCGCAGATATTTTCTGCTTTTCCGTATAGATACTTTCACCAATAACAACGCCGTCATCAACCAGAATCCCAAGAACGATAATAAAGCCAAAAGTGGTAATATCATTCAGGGAGTAATTCAACCCAAGGGGGCCCATTGCGGCCAGAGTACCCGCTATAGCCACAGGAATACCGGCGGCAACCCACAATGCCAGACGCAAATTCAGAAACAGGGCCAACAGGATAAATACCAGCAGTAGCCCCTGAACCCCATTACTTTGCAATAGATCAAGCCTGGACTTGATATAACCACTCTGATCTGACCAGATGTCAATCTTTACATTTTCAGGCAGCTGCAGTTTTAATTGCTCAACTACAGCATGGGCAGCCTTACTGATTTCCAGCATATTGCCCTTATTATCAGTAATGACTGACATGCCAACACTGGGAACACCCTGAAATTTAACAATAGAGTCATCCTCAGCAAAACCATCCCGAATCGCTGCAATCTGGCCAAGTAAAAGCTGACTGCCATCCAGCCGGGTCTTAACCGGTATCTGGGCAAATTCTCCTGTGCGGTAGGCCTTGCTGTCAGCCCTCAGCTCAATAGTTCCTCCAGCCGTTTTTAAGCTGCCCCCCCGAAAGTCCAGGGAACTCTGCTGAATTTTCCCGGCAATATCCTGAATACTCAGATTATTTGCGGCCAGAGTCGCCTGATCGACTTCAATACTGATTTCTCTCTCTCGCAATCCCCACAGTTTAACCTTGCTGATTTTAGGATCATTCAGCAATGCATCTTTGGTTCGTTTGCCAATCCGCTGCAAACTATCAGTATCTGTATCACCATAGACCTGCACAATAAGAGAGGCGATGGTCATATCATCCCTCATAATCACCGCCCTTTCTGCTTTTTTTGGCAGGTGACTGAGGCTGTCGACCTTGACTTTAATATCGTTCAGCAACCGATCCAGGTTATAGTCCACCAGCTTTTGCACTGTGACGACCATCTGTCCTTCATAAGAAACACTGGTTATCTTTTTAATTCCATTCAGTCCCTGTAATGCCTGCTCAACAGGCTGCGTCAATGACTGATCAACTTGTTTTGCAGATGCTCCCTCCAAAGTGATGGAAATGGTTAATGAATTAGCATCAATTTTAGGAAACCCCTCAACTCTCATATCCAAAAGGGAAAAGAAGCCAGCCACCAGAATAAAAACCATTAGCAGGTTAGCGGCAACAGGGTTATGGACAAACCAGTTAGTCAGGCTTTTCATACAACTTATGCCTTACTCTGTTCATTGACGGAAACTGTCATACCTGGCAGGTAATCAATCAGTGGATTTCTTACAATGCGCCAATTGGCTTTTGTTACCGGAGGCTGGACGAAGATATAACCTTGCTGGGTAAATAAAGGCGTCGCGGAAAATCGTTGAAGGTGGTTAGCATTATCAACAAACCAGACGTAGCCATTACGATCAAGACTGGACTCTGGCAGCCGCAAAATATTGGCTTGTTTCTTCCCCTGAATATGAACGGTTAGATAACGACCAGGCAGAAGGGCTGGCGTCATTGCCAGAGGGTGTTCCACTTCCAGGTAAAGTTTACGCAAGCGGGTCTGACGGTCAAAAGCCATACTACTGCGAATTAATCGGCCCTGCCACCGGCCCGTCCCGAAAGGGTCAGCCAACTCGGCTATTTTACCCTGCCACTGTTCCGGCATTTGCTGCCATTGTTTCTGATCCAGAGCAACAGGAATTACAACCTTTTCCAGGCCATAAAGCACAGCCAGTACATCACCTTGCTGTACGGCATCTCCCAGACTCACTTTTCGTTCAACAACTGCACCTGTATAGGGCATGGTGATAACGGTTTGCTGTAACTGAACTTCACTGCGTTGTTTTTCAGCCTCAGCAGCCTTGAATTCTGCCTGTGCAGCTTTCAGCTGTGGAATATGTAAAACCAGCTCATCCGGTTTTTTACTGATCCCTGTTCTTTTCCAATCAACAGGGGCTTGCCTGGCTTTCTTTTCAGCTTTGGTCAAATTAACCCTGGCTGTGGCCAACTGACTGGTCGCCCTTGCCAATTGGGTCTGATACTGGCTGTCTTCCAGTTTCACCAGCAGATTCCCTTTTTCCAGCTGTAGTCCATTTCTGAATTGATCTGACAGATAGGTTATATGGCCATTGACTTCTGCTTTCAGACTGGTTTTCCAAAGAGGCAGTACTTCACCTCGACTTTCAATAACTGAGTGATAGGCATCAGGCTTGATATTAACAACGGAGACGAGGGCACTCTGTACTTCTTGAAGTGGCTCCTCCATTTCATCGTCATCCGGTGAACTACTAAAAGCATAGACCGAAGAAAGTACAACCACTAAAAGGCCGCCAAAAAGAGTCAATTTTTGCTTGATGGAGTTAGACATAGCCCTCCAGCCTCATCACACACTACTAGAACAGGTAGATTACAGCCGATGGGGTAAAGAAGAGGTAAAGGTATTGATTATCAGTAAGTTGTTAAGATTTCATTAAACAGCTTCATGTTACCCTATGTTACATAAGACTTAATAAAGTCAGTGAGTCTCTCACAAGATCCCTATCAGAATTTATCCGGACATTTCTGTCCGCAGGACAGCTACCATGAAGTTTTTGGTTGTCGAAGATGATGACCTGTTACGTCATCATATAAAGTATCAGCTGGAAAGCTTTGGCTATAAAGCCCATGCAGCGGCTAATGCCAAAGAAGCTATGGATATTTCCAGACAACACACCATTGACGCAGCAATTATAGATTTAGGTTTACCCGGTGTTAGCGGCATAGAACTAATAGAAACATTCCGTCAACTCGGTAAGGTATTTCCTATCCTGATACTAACAGCCCGTGGCAACTGGGAAGATAAAGTAACCGGGCTTGAGGCAGGTGCAGATGATTACATGGTCAAGCCTTTTCATATCGAGGAGCTGAAAGCCAGGCTTCACGCATTAGTCCGAAGAGCCTCAGGGTTTAGCAAGCCCAGTATTGTTGCAGGTCCATTTACCCTAGATCTGTCACGCAAACAGGTCTGGGCTAATGAAAAGCTAATGACTCTTACAGCGTACGAATACCGTATCCTTGAGTACCTTATGCGTCATAACCAGCAGGTTATTACCAAACAGAAACTGGTTGATGCACTGTACGAAGATCAAGGCCGGGACAGTAATGTACTGGAAGTGCTTATAGGCCGGTTACGTAAAAAGCTGGAAACTGCTGGAAATATTAATCCAATTGATACCATTCGAGGTCAAGGCTATCTTTTCAACCTGTCCTGTACCTAACCTCCATAATGATAATGACATCACTGAAATTTAGAGTGCTATTGGCATCATCCCTGGTTTTATTAATTTGTATGACGCTGATGGGATGGGCAGTGATACGCTCATTTGAAAAAGCCCAATACGATTCGATCAAGAAAGAACTTGCAGCAGATGCCAGTGTGCTTCTTGCTGCAGCACAGATCAGAAACGACCAGCTATTTATGCCAAAGTTACTTCCCTATGACAAATTCAACGAAGTAGAGTCACCTATATTTGGCCAAATTTATGATCAGAAAGGTAAGCTATTGTGGAGTTCACAATCAGCACTTGATGAAAAGTTATATTACTCGCCTCACTATTTAGAGAAGGAAACCAACCTGAGCCTGGTCTTTGTCGGAAATAAGGATTATTTTGTATACGACATAAGCGTTTTAATTAGCAGCAATAATGGACAGCTTCCTTTAGTTTTCATGACCTCAAAACCTGCCTCAGAGTACTATGTAATTCGCAATGCCTTTAATAACTCAATGATGATTTGGCAAATACTCACAATAATAGGCACTCTGGTTGTTCTGTTCGTTGCCATTCGGTGGGTATTAACCCCCCTGAACAAATTGGCAACTAGTCTCAATAATATCGAATCTGGCAAGCAGCATTTTTTAGAAAACGACTACCCAAGGGAAATCAGCCGCCTTACTGGAGCATTGAATACGCTACTGGAAAACGAGCTACATCAACGGGAACGTTATAAAAATGCCATGGCGGATCTTGCTCATAGCCTAAAGACCCCCCTGGCAGTTATCCACAGTGCACAAAATAGCTTATCCATAAAAAAAGCGTCAATCTCTTCAACGGATCTCCAGGGGTTTGAACAGGTCATTGACGAACAGGTTCAGAGAATGAACCAGATTGTAAGCTATCAACTTCAGCGCGCAGTAATTCGTCAACAAACCCTGATAAAAAAGCAAGTACCCGCCAAAAGGGTGGCCGAGCGAATCAGCCAAACCCTGGCAAAAGTTTACCGAGATAAAGAAGTTATTTTTAAGCTGGATATACCCGAAAACATCAATTTTTATGGGGAAGAGCAGGACTTAATGGAAGTACTGGGCAACCTGCTTGAAAATGCCTTCAGACTTTGCCTGTGCCAGGTATCTCTTGCCTGCCATGCCTATGCGATTGAGTCTGAAGATGATCGCTTTTTTCTTGAATTCATAATAGAAGATGATGGCCCCGGGATACCTAAGGATAAAAGAAAACACGTTCTTGAGCGAGGAGTCAGGGCAGATAGTCTTACACCAGGACAAGGGATAGGCTTGGCAGTTGCAATGGATATTATTGATAGCTATGGAGGACAACTGGCCATAGAAGAGTCCAGGTTAGGAGGAGCACTATTCAGACTTCAGCTGCCAGGTGAAGTCAACTCATAAAAGAACAGGAGGTATAATATGCCTCCTGCTCTTAAAATATCACCGCTGTCATTTTTATGGTGCAGCCTGCTACTCCGCTCGGAATCAGATGACAAGTTTAGGACGAAGTATTAGTAAAAAGCTGCTACCAGCCACACTGTTATCCACAATGCTACTTAGCTGCTACCCCTATATAGATGGTTTTATCGTATATATAAAACAGTAGTTCGTATAATAACCAACAAAACAAATGCAAATCATTATTATTTAACTTATTGAATAGAACGAACTCTTGCAGTACCCTTCACCAGGAAAAGCTCTGGACAAAAGTACCATTTTTATCGTCCGGGTAGAGGCTGCTGCTCTGTATCAATCTTTGTTATACAAGCAGAATGTATCAAAATAACAGATAGCGCTTTTTTAAGGCACTTAACCTGTCTGTCCGGACCAATTGAACATGTAATGTCCCGCAAACTGTTACTGACGCTGCTTGTTTCTATATCTGCTCACGTAGCGGCCGTTATGCATTTTAGCCAGCAAGAAAATCAGTCCAAAATGATCAGTATGGGCAGCGTAAAAGCCCCCGTCAGCCTGACTTTCTCAACAGTATCTAATACTGCTGAAACAAAACCGCAAGCGGAACCAATGCCTGAACCTGAGCCCGTAAAAGAGCCGGAAAAACCGCTGCCTAAACCTCAGGTAAACAGTAAACCCGTACTTAAAAAACCTAAGGAAAAGGTAGAGAAAAAGGTTAAACCTGCTAAAAAACAGCCTGAAGTCAAGCAGAAGAAAAAGGAAGAAAAAGCGGAAAAAGCCCCTGAGCAAGTTCAACTGGCTAAAACTGCAAAAGCAGAAAGCAAAGTGGATGGGCTCAGCGATGAACCGGTACTGGTTTCTCAACCCAGCATCGTTAACCAGGTTCAACCCAAATACCCAAGCAGATACCGCCGTAGAAACATTGAAGGTGAAGTTAAGCTTGAGCTGATTGTTGACGAGAATGGACAAGTAACAACGGTAAAGATACTGGAATCATCAGGCTACAACCTTATGGATCAATCAGCTATGACTGCAGTGCGACAATGGAAGTTTAAACCAGAGCAGCGCGATGGTCGCTATGTTAAATCACGGCTACAACTGCCAGTTGTATTCAAAATAAATTGAGTTTAGGTAATTCCATCATGTTGGCAGATCAAATTTCTTCCCTCGGTATTATGGCATGGCCACTTTTGATAGCGTCGTGCCTGGGTTTCGCCATGATTCTTGAGCGACTGATCACCTATGCCATGCTTCCATCTCTGGGTAAAAAAAATCTGCGTACCCTGTATAGCGAACTTAGACGGTGCGCCCATTGTAATAAAAGCCAAAATAAACTCTGTAAGAATTTATGCCAAGGTCGAGGTGTACGACAGGGCATTGCTGTTTTGCTGAGCCACAATAGCTGTAACAAAGAGCTGCGGGAAGAAGTCGCAGGACTTTGGCTGTTAAAACAAAAGCGTTCATTACATGCCTGGCTTAAGCCGCTGATGTTAATCGGCATTTTATCCCCTATGTTTGGTCTGCTTGGTACTGTAATGGGCTTAATCAATATGTTTCAGGGAATAGCAGCAACTGCCGGCCCTGTTACACCAGACGTACTGGCTTCCGGGCTTTGGGAAGCAATGTATACCACAGCATTTGGCTTGATCGTTGCGATACCTGCACTCGCTGCTGCCCATGGTCTTGGTGTTTGGGCCAACCACTATATTGGCAAATTGGAGTTTGCCCTGAACCATGCCAACCTGCTGCTGGAAGGACTCAAAATGAATGATGATGGCCTGGCTGATGGAGAAGAAGCTACGTCCTTGTGTAAGAAGCCTGCAACACAATCGCATCTTGATACCAGCAAGCACCAGGACAAAGCTGAGGCTGTACTGGCATGATTCGGATTAATGACCCAGAAGAAACCGGCGCATCGTTACCATTGCCAGATTTGACGCCGTTACTGGACGTTGTTTTTATTGTCATGGTGTTCCTGCTGTTTACAGCTAACGCCCAGACCCTGAGTTTACCTGTAGAACTCCCCCAGGCCACTGCAGCTGAAGCAGCAGTGACACAGGAACCTCAAACAATCACAGTAAGCCTTCTCTCAGAAGGCGATCCCTGGGCTGTTGGTGAGCAACGGTTTAATGACTGGTCTGTATTTTCCCAGACTCTTCTGAGTCAGGTAAAAGATAAACCCGATATCACTGTATTAATTGCCGGAGATAAAGAAGCCCCTCTAGGCAACCTGGTTAAACTGATGATGTTTCTGGGGAAGCATGATATCAAGGCAGCACAGGTTTTGATGGAAGAAACCAATTCATGATGAGTCAGCTGGCAGTTCTATACTGCCAGTTACAAAACAAGTTATTCAGGCCAGTTAGCATTAATTAAAGACCAGAACAATATACCGTTATTAAGCTGCGATCAGGTATAGATCTAGTCATGTTTTCTTATCGTTATTTCACTTTGTTCTCTGAGAAATAAATCCAGATAAAATCATAATACGGTTTCATTTCTTCAATAATCGTATCTTTAGAAAGAGTCTGATCTTCTGGAGAGTACATTAATATAGATTTAACCATGGAGTTTGGTTGACTGGCCTTGATATAACGGCTGACTCCAAGGTCAGAACGAGCATGAAAAGCACGACTGAGCAGCACAACTTTTTTCTTTTGTCGGATTAAAGCTTCGGCCATGGTGTAATCTTTCAGCTGATGAGCGGCCAAACATGTAGTTAATTTTGGCTTTATCATCAATGGAAAAGCCATTATGAGATCCAGTCAGGATCTCTCCCAACTCATTTTGCTGATCTTTGGTCAGGATGCCAGTTATCGTTGCCATTAACTCATTGCGAGATTGCTCTACTTTTAATGCTTTAATCTCACTGACGGGTGTCGCTACCCCAATCACTTCGAAAGAGTGCGAGTCGGCCCAGCTAAACAGTTCCTGATATTGTTTGATAGTATAGGGAGATTGAGCAGCAAGCCATTTCAGTGGAAGCTTATTCTTTATTGGCAAGTTTTCTGGAAAAAGATCAACGGCCAGGGTATCGAACCCAGCCTGTTTTTGCAGAATAGTGAGAACATCAACCAGCTTTTCCCTAAATGAAGGACTCTGGTGCAACTCACCAACAATAGTAAAATCAGCTGCCTTTATGTTCTGAGATAACTGCTCTTCTGTAATCCATTTATTTTCGCTGCTGTCCCAGATACCAGCTGAAGAGCTCGGGCTTATTCGCTGCTGATCAATACAGCCAGATAATAAGACAACAACAAACAGCAAGCTAAGCTTGAAACGGCCTTTTTTTCTCATAAATAGAGCCCAGCACAGCATTCAACTTATATTGGCTATTGGCGTCAATCTTCGCCTTGGCCAGACAGACCAAAGATACAGCCTTTACTCAATCTTGTTAGAAGGGTAGACAGTATTTCCTTAAAAAGTTTCCAAATAGTCTAAACAAGCAAAGTTCCTTTATATTGCCTGATACTATTAAAAATTAACGAAACATAGATTTTTTGGGTGCTCACTAAGGCCATTACTTCATGAAAAACAAAAGCTTATCAAAAGCTGGTTAAAACAGATTTCATAGTCTAAGTTCAATATATAACAAGTAAAAAAGGTTAAAAAAATAGTTTAATGGACACACCTTCATCTTTCTCCGCTAAGCCCGAAAACAATAAAAACCCAACTTTTCATATAAATATCAAGGATATTGAAAAACAACTAAAAAATATGTCTTCTTACGCCCAAGACCTTGAGTCAGAGATAAATAATCTTAAACAGCAATCCAGTTGCCTTCCTCAACAAATTTCCAGTATTAATGCCAGGTTAGCAAAATTGGAAGCAGGCCAAGAAAATGGCAATGAGCAGGCTAAGCTGCAAGATGAACTCAGTCAAACGCTAACCAGGATATCAGAGGATTATCAACAGCTCTCTGCGAAAGAGCGATCACTGCAAGGCGCCCTGATAAAGGCAAATTCAGAAATACATACCATTGAAAATGCACTTAAACTGGAAAAAATGAAAGCTGGCACTTCATCTGACCATAAGTTGGAATAACACCAATCACAAAATGTAATTTAAAAAATGTGGCCGGCGTTTACTCAAGCTTATGGAGAGTTTGTTTTTTTTCTGGGTATTCCTAGCCGCTGGCGGCGTTCCCAGAGAGTTTTTCGGCTTATACCTAACTTTTGAGCCAGCTCGGTTTCTGTCATCTGATCCTGATGTTCAAGCACAAAGCGCTGGAAATAATCTTCCAGGGTAAGCCCATCCTGAAGCTCATTACTATCTGATCGGAAAAAAATCTGACGGACACGGGTTTCAATAGCCAAATTATCCGGTGTAATAATATTATCTTCCGAAAGGATAACAGCCCTCTCAATAGCATGTTCCAGTTCTCGAACGTTCCCTGGCCATTGGTGCTGGTTGATGACAGCCATGGCTTCAGGTGAAAAGGAAAACAAAGGCTTCTCCATTCTGTCACAGGCTTTCTGCAATAGGCGCTCAGCCAACATAAGAATATCCCCTCCACGCTCACGCAATGCAGGAATACGCAACTCAATTACTTTGAGCCTGTAGTAAAGATCTTCCCTGAATTTCGCCTCACTGGATAACTGATGTAAATTTCGGTGGGTTGCTGCTATTAATCGTACATCAACTTTCTGTGACTGTATTGAGCCTACACGACGAATCTCACCTTCCTGAAGTACTCTCAATAAACGCGCCTGAGCCTCCAGGGGCAATTCACCAATTTCATCAAGAAACAGCGTACCACCATCGGCAGCTTCGATTAAGCCTGTTTTTGCAACGGAAGCGCCTGTAAATGAGCCTTTTTCATGACCAAATAGCTCTGACTCAATCAGTGTTTCGGGTATTGCCGCACAATTCACCGAAATCATTGAACCAGATTGCCTTAAACTGTTTTCATGGATTGCCCGTGCGACCAGCTCTTTACCTGTGCCTGATTCACCTTGAATAAGTACTGTGGCATCGGTAGGCGCTACTTTTTTAATATGCTGAAATAATTGCAGCATTGCAGGACTTTTGCCAATAATACCGCAGAAGGTATCTTCCTCTCCCTCTGCTAAAGGAGGAGCAGCTGCTTGTATACAGGGAGCAATAGACTGCTTAGCCAGAATTTCCTGAACCCTCTGCAACATATCCTCCAGGTCAAAGGGCTTGGCAATATAATCGACTGCCCCTTGCTTCATGGAATTCACAGCTGATTTAAGGCTGGCATAACTGGTCATAATCAAAACCGGCACATCGCCTGCCAAAGTGATCATTTCTGTTCCTGGAGAGCCCGGTAGACGAAGGTCACTGATAATCAGCGAAAAAGTATCCAGATTATACTTTTCTTCTGCTTCGTGAACCGAACCTGCTTCACTGACAGAGTAGTCGTTTCTTTCGAGAAGTCTGCGTAATGACGCCCTGATAATTTCCTCATCCTCAACAATAAGGATATTTGCCTGAGTCATACGGTTTCCCCCTGAAGCTCGACGCCCTGCAGCTGCTTAAATGCATCTGGCTGGTAAAGTGGCAGAGTTATAATAAAGCAAGTGCCGCACAGGCAGCTCTGGCTAGAGGGACTGATGACACGAATGGTTCCAAAATGCTCTTCTATAATATTCCATGTCAGCGCCAGTCCCAGCCCTGTTCCTTTTCCAGCCTCTTTGGTGGTAAAGAACGGGTCAAAGAGTTTTTCTTGTATTTTTTTAGGTATACCATGCCCCTGATCTTCTACTTCAATATTTAAAGTATGTTGTGTAGTAGCAGACTTGACTGTAATCAAGCCGCCTTTTCTTGAAGCATCAGCAGCATTGCTCAGCAAATTTATAAATACTTGCTGTAATTTTTGGGAGCTCCCCGCCACCTGATGTTTTGGGTGACACTCATTTCTAAAGATAAGATTGTCATGTTTTTTATTCAGTTTTAATAACCCAATCGCTTCATTAACACAGGCATGAATACAAACAGCCCCCTTCTGGTGGCTATTTTGTTTCGACTGGCCACTATGGGCATAACTGACCAACATTTGGACAATGTTACCGACTCTTTTAGTCTGATCAAGTATTTGTTTTGCCGTTTTCTTAATTTCTGGGTCGGGAGAAAAAGCTTTTAATTCCTGGGCAAGACAGTCAATACCAGTAATAGGGTTCCCTATTTCATGAGCGACACCAGCGGCCAATTGACCAATTGAAGCCAAACGCTCACTATGAGCCAGCTGTTCCTCAAGCATCTGGTTTTCAGTCATATCTTCCATGAGCATCACCTGATTTTTGGCATAACCTTCCAACTGCACTTCCATATTTGCCTTATGAAGGCTAAAGCAGCGTGCTTCACCATTTACCTCAAGCCGGTGCTTGTTTAAATAATTAATATCACTACCCATAAAACTACTGAAAAGGGTCGACCATGGCTCGGGAAGATTGTGCAGCGGAGACCCTAGTACATTCTCTGCATCAAGCCCAGTCATCTGCTCCATGGAGTGGTTCCAGGTAATGATGTCATTATTACCAATAGAACAGACACCTAAAGGGATACTGCTCAAGGTGTCTCTGTGATAACGTCGAAGGCTATCCATTTCTGCTGCTAGGCCTGTCAATTTCGAATGATAAGCTTCAAGGTGTGCCTCAAGAAAATGAAGATCCTGGGCAACATAGCTCTTGTCACTGTCTAGCGGTAAAAATGAATCGACAATATCATGGGCCACTGCTGGGCCCATAAGCCCGGACAGGTTGGTTTCTATCTTATCCCGAAGCCTGGCCAGAGCATGAGGGCGCTTTTCATCAGGCCTTATTTTTAATTCAGCCAGCGCTTTAGTTACTTCTTTCTGAGCTGCCAGAGGACCTAAGGGAGAACAAAGCATCTCCTGAAATTCCACCGGCGAACTGGCCTTGGGCACACTATGGCCTTTGGTTCTGACACGTTTAACCAGGCAAGACTGAGCAGCCCTTATCTCTTCAGCTCGCATCGAAGTCAGGCTGGAGATTACAAGAAAGACAAGCACATTAACAAAGAGTGAACTCATTGCTGCCACATGCCAATGTTCACTCATTAATTCCTGCGACACTAAATTAGTGCCTAAAAACAGATCAGAACTTACTGTCAGCGGCAGCATTAGTGTTACAAACCATACAGAGGTACCGGCAATCAGGCCGCTAATAAACCCTTTATTGTTGGCTTTTTCCCAATAGAGCGTACACAGGGCACCCGGAAGTAACTGAAGTGCTCCTGCATAAGCAACAACACTCAGGTTATAGAGGTTCTGGTCATCAGTTAACAGGCGGTAAAAACCATAGGAAGCCAATATCAACATAGATATAAGCAGTCGCTTTAACCAAATTAATTGTCGATAGATATTACTTCTGGACTGGAGCAACTCTCTTGTTTGATACCATGGCAGAACCAAGTGATTAAGTACCATTGAAGAAAGTGCTAAAGAGGTGACAATAATCAGTCCACTGGCAGCTGCCAATCCACCCAGGTAGACAATAATCGTTAGCCACTGAATTTCAAGAATTTGACCGATAGCCAGTGGAAAATATTCGGGAGGTATGTCTACCTCTAGTTTTATGCCTGCCCAGAGTATTAGAGGTGTTGAAATACTTAACAACAGCAAAAACAACGGAAGCCCCCAGCTTGCTGTATGCAAAGCTCTGCGATCCCGATTCTCGGTAAATGTCATATGAAACATATGAGGCATAACAATGGCGGATGCAAAAAACATTAATAATGTCGTGCGCCAGGGACTATTTTCCAATGGAGCTTTCATGCCATTAATATCACCAGCATTGCTTGTCAGCCATTGATCAAGTCCATCAAAACTGCCAAATACCTGAAAAAGTACAACACTCCCCAGAATGACCATAACCAAAAGTTTTAGCAATGATTCAACAGCGATAGCAAAGACCAGCCCCTGGTGGTGGTCTCTACTGGTAATATGGCGGGCACCAAATAACATGGTGAACAGGGTTATTAGTATACAAAAGCCTATTGCCAGTGTTTCAGGAGAGGACTCTTTGCTGATCAAATGAATGCTATCGGATACGGCTTGTATCTGCAGAGCCAAAAGTGGCATCACTGTAATGAGCAATAAAAGCGTACTCAGTGTTCCTGCTATGGGACTACGAAACCTGAATGCAAACAGATCAGCCAGTGAGCCTAACTGATAGCGTTGTATAATTCTCAGGATGGGAGTTAAAAGGACCGGTGCCAGAAAAAAAGCGCCGCTAAGACCAAAGTAGAAAGCAAGAAAGACATAGCCGCTATCATGTGCAACGCCAATACTGCCATAAAATGCCCAGCTACTTGCATAGACCCCTAATGACAATACATAAGTAAGCGGATGTTGAACCAGCTTTTTGGGAATCAGGCCCTTCTCTGTTGACCAGGCACATATAAACAATACAAGCAAATAAGCTGTACTGATCAGAACCAGAGAATGCAGATCAATATTCATCGGGCTTACCTCTGGGCTGCAGCACAAAAGCCGAAAGCACAAGGATGAACCAGAGAACCCATGGCTGATACCAATGCTCACCAAAGTGTATCCACCAGCTCATAATGGCTGGAGAAAACAGATAGATACCGATGATAAGAAGAAGCACCAGACGATATATATACATACAACAACTGTACAGCTTTTCATTGGCCTTCCATGGTAAGGCCTACTACGGAAAACCGCAAAACCTCTTCGGTTAGTTTTGTGTATATTGTTCCAGCTTATTGCTTTGGTCTCATTGTTTTAATTCAGTAAACCTATAGCCATTGGTTTTCAAGATACCACTTATACATCAACATATAGTAAACCCCAGAAGTCTATAATGAGTAGGTTATTGAGGAGGGAGGAGGATAGATAACAACGTAGTCTTTTGAAAGGAGATGACTATGTTAATTGCTTCTTGGTGACATGACTTTCTTTAATCGTCTTTAAATATCAGGCACCTTATAGGTTGCCCAAAGTACCATATTACCCGGACACTCTTTTCCTAAAGCAGCCTGCATTACATCCTTTGCTTTAATAATCCCTTTTCTTTCCAGCCATAAATGGTCAAGAAGTTCCTCTTCCAGAATCCAGCTGGGAATGGCACTTAAATTACGGTCATAGTAGGCAACAGGGAAGGTGAGATCCTTAGGCAGTAAAGGTATTTTTACCCTGAGAGCAGCATTGCATTGCAGAACCATTTTTTCGGCCATCTGTTTTCTTTTATTGATATAACCAATGGACTCTCGCCGATATCGATCCTCATAGGGCCCCATTAATTCTTTATAACGATTTTCAATACAGGTTTGGTAGGCTCTATCAGCCTTATCCGTCTCAAACCCCATAACCTCACACGCTTCAGCGACTCGTTCACGGTTTTCCTGGCTAAGAGCCAGATACCACGGAGCATAAGGCCCCAGTATAAGTTGTGCTTCCTGGCTGGCTACAAATAGTAAGTTCTCGTCAGATGTGAAGCAAACGGCCGAATCATCTGTCAGTAGCGTCCCTCCAGGCTGAAGATCTGCAGAGGAATTTAGGTCATTTTCCCGATCTGCTCGAACCTGCCGACAGAACTCGGAATCAATTATGGAAACATCTTCCTCTTCTGGCACTGCCTCAATCAATTCAACATCGAAAGGGTTAACAGAAGAGTCATCAATAGACCAGTCCATTGGATTGGCCATTAAATCCAAGCAGGATAGAGAGAGTATAAGCAGTAGCAACCTCTTCGATATCGACATATTCGCTCCTTGAACACGCCTAAATCTGATGGTCTTTTTTTATTTATATCATCCTTATCAAGGATGAAACAGCCACAATTTCAAAAAATGCCAGTCCTTCGCAAAACAGACTAATTCAATGAAGCTAAAGGAATCTGGTCTGTTGATGGAACAGTTGCGATATTCCATTGCTCAGAGCCCCACCGCAATATTTCAGTAATCGTGCTTTGCTGTAGATCAGCTTCTGGCTGTAACCCTAAGGCTCGCATAGCATTTATTAATACAGGCCGAGGATCCTTTAAGGGTAAAGCTGTCGCTCTATTTTGTTTGCTTAGTTTATTTCCACCAAGCTCCTCGGTGATAACAGGAACATGACTATAGATAGGGTGGCGATAACCCAGCAATGACTGCAGAAATAGCTGCCTGGGAGTTGAGTCCAACAGATCAACACCTCTTACAATATGAGTTATTCCCTGAAATGCATCATCTACAGTGACCGCAAGTTGATAGGCATAAAGACCATCTTTACGCTTGATCACAAAATCACCGAGGCTGGCTAGCTGAAACTTCTGAGCCCCCTGAACCAAGTCTACAAAGGAAATAATCTGATCAGAGCATTTTAAACGTAATGCATGGGGTTCTTCAGACAAGCCCGTAACTTCTCTGCAGTATCCCGGATAAACACCTTGCAGCCCTGCCAACTTTTTGCGTGAGCAGACACAAGGGTAAAGCAATTTATTCTCTATAAGTTCTTCTATGACCTGTTGATAGGCGCTGTACCGGTTACTTTGGTAGATAACATCGCCATCCCACTCCATCCCATAGGCTTCAAGCGCACGCAAAATGTCCTCTGCAGCACCTGGCTGCTCTCGCGGAGGGTCTATATCCTCCACACGAACCAACCATCGTCCACTATGGGCACGGGCATCAAGATAGCTGGCCAGGGCAGCTACCAGCGAGCCAAAATGCAAGGAACCTGAAGGTGATGGCGCAAAACGGCCAATATAGGGTTTCGAATCCATGAAAATTCGGTTTTCATCATGACGAGAAAGTGAAACAGGATTTAGCATAAAAAAGGGATAAAACAACAGCCTAACCAGAAGTCAGGTTAGTGCTTCTGCTAAGCCACAGCATCTCAGACTGTGGCTCAGTTTTTCCTTTTAATCAGGAGCCAAGCTGCCGCTCTTTGATTTCAGCCAAGGTTTTACAGTCAATGCAAAGGGTTGCAGTTGGCCGTGCTTCCAATCGGCGGATACCTATTTCAACACCACAGCTGTCACAATAGCCATAATCACCCTCTTCAATCCGACCCAGAGTATCATTAATCTTTTTGATTAACTTACGCTCCCGGTCGCGAGTTCGTAGCTCAAGGCTGAATTCTTCTTCCTGGCTTGCCCGGTCTGCCGGGTCTGGGAAGTTGGCGGCCTCATCCTGCATATGGTTTACGGTCCGGTCCACTTCCTCCATTAACTCCCGCTTCCAATCCTGCAGGATACTGGTGAAGTGTTCCATCTGCTGGTCGCTCATGTACTCTTCACCCTCTGACTCTTGGTAGGGGGTAAAGGATTTGAGCAGATTTTTCTGGTCTGCTTTATTCTGTGCTGACATGATTACAGCCTCATCACCTTCTCGTAAATGAGCCATGATATCCACGGCCTCTCCATTCGTCTGCCGAAGTACCGGCGTCCTATATTGAGGTCAACACTACGGGTGCCTGGTGACGAACAAAATAGCCTGGCACATGCCTCTTGCCTTCCTCATAGAGGCGCAAAAACTACCAAAACCGATGACAAGACGCCACAAAAATCGCTATTACTTGCTGCATAAGCCTGTGAGCCTTGTCAATACGGAGCTCTTCCATGATATTTGCGAGCGCTCATTCGAGGGCCAACAAACTAACATCATAAAATTTCGTCATAGAATATCAAACATTTAATTTATAAAATTTGATAATGAACTATGAACACCCACTTTACGAAGCCCGTCTGGTGAAACGCTACAAGCGCTTTATGGCCGATGTCGAGCTACCTGATGGTAGCCAGATAACCATACATTGTCCAAACACAGGCTCAATGAAAAACTGTATATTCCCAGGTGGAAAGGTTTGGTACTCAGACTCAGGGAATCCAAAACGAAAGTACCCTTGTACCTGGGAACAGGGTGAAATCCCAGTCATATATGATGGTCAGCAGCGAATTACTATAGCAGGACTCAATACAAACCGTGCCAATCACCTGGTTGAAGAGCTGTTACTCAATAATGGGGTTCCAGAACTATCAGGGTACCAGTCAATCCGAAAAGAAGTCCGCTACGGGGAGGAAAACAGCCGTATTGATCTGCTACTACAAGGGGAAGGACGCAAAGACTGTTATATAGAGGTTAAAAGCGTAACCCTGGCAATGGGGGATGGTTTGGGTCAATTTCCAGATGCGGTTACAACACGTGGTATAAAGCACCTGAGAGAATTAGCGCGTATTGTTGAGCAAGGAAAAAGAGCTGTGCTCTTTTTTTGCGTTCAGCATACAGGCATTGAAAGAGTTGCTCCTGCCGATGAAATTGATCCTGAATATGGCAAGACTTTACGACAAGTGGCAAAAGCAGGTGTTGAAATTATTGCATGGGGAGCGGATATGTCTATCGACTCAATCCAACTGAACCGCCCTTTAGCTGTGGAACTATAGCACGCTATCTCGCTAGTACATTTAAAAAGCGGTGCTGTCTAAATAACCAGCTATCTTTATGTAATTTTATTCTCCGTTTACATAAGGCGAGGCGCTATGCTTCGAACAGCAGTTATTGGCACCGGTTATCTGGGCACTTTTCACGCTCACAAATATGCCCAGATTCCCAGCAGCAAGCTTATTGGTGTTGCCGATACCAATGAGCACAATGGCCAAAAGGTTGCAAGACAGTGCAACACTAAGTTTTTCTCCAATCACAAAGCACTACTGGGAAAAGTTGATGCCGTCAGCATTGCAGTTCCTACATCACAGCATCATCAAATAGCCCGTGATTTTTTGCATGCCGGCGTGCATGTACTGGTGGAAAAACCAATAACCGTAAGTGTTAAGCAAGCACAGGAACTGGTGGACATTGCCAAAGGAAAGAAGCTGATTTTACAGGTCGGTTTTCTGGAAAGGTTTAATGCAGCCTTAGGCAATATAGCCTCACTTCTGAAACGACCCCGGTTTATCGAATCTCACCGCCTGGCTGGTTTCAAGCCTCGCTCAATGGATATTAATGTAATCATGGACCTGATGATTCACGACCTGGATATTGTTCTCAATCTGGTTGGAACACCATTAGTCAATATCGCAGCAAACGGAACGCCTGTTTTGTCCAATAGTATCGATATTGCCCAGGCGCGCTTAACCTTTCAATGCGGCTGTGTAGCAAACCTCACTGCAAGCAGGATCAGTCATAAGAGTAAACGTAAAATTCGGATTTTCCAGGAAGACTCCTGCATCTATGTGGATTTTAAAACACTAAAGACTAGCTATTTTTTTAAAGGAAAACAGGAACTTTATCCTGGCATTCCCAATATCGAATGCCAGGTGGAAAGCTATGTTGATGACGATAAGCTAAAAAAAGAAATTGAAGACTTTCTAAAGTGTGTCAACCAATCATCCAAACCCAAAGTAACCGGTGAAGATGGTCAAAAAGCACTCGATGTTGCTTGTCAGATTTCTGAAATTATTGCTGGAGACCGATGATGACATTTTTGGTTCCGATGGTTGACCCTACTATCTGGCATAAAACAATACAGGAGGAGCTTGAACATGCTGCTATGAAAGTACTCCGCTCAGGACGTTTTGTCCTGGGGTCAGAACTGAACAATTTTGAACGCAAATCAGCTGACTATCTTGGTTGCCAATACGCTGTCGGCTGTGCCTCTGGTACCGATGCACTGGTCTTGGCATTGAGGGCTCTGGGAATTAAGACCGGCGACGAAGTCATTACGACCCCCTTCTCTTTTTTTGCCACCGCTGAAGCAATTGCCAGTGTTGGAGCAAAGCCTGTTTTTGTTGATATAGATTCATACAACTTCAATATTGATACGTCATTGATTGAATCTGCCATCTCATCCAAAACTAAAGCTATTTTGGTTGTGCATCTATTTGGTAACCCTGCAAACCTTGAATCACTCAGCAATATTTGTGAAAAAAATGGGCTTTATCTTATAGAGGATTGTGCCCAGTCTTTCGGAGCTGAATACAAAAAAAAGAAAACCGGAACTATAGGTAATATTGGCTGCTTTAGTTTTTTTCCAAGTAAAAATCTTGGTGGTTTTGGTGATGGGGGGCTGTTAACCACAAACTCAACATTACTTGCAGATAAACTCAAACAGCTAAGAAACCATGGCAGCCGAATTCAATACCACCACGATATACTGGGTTATAACAGCAGGCTGGATGAAATACAGGCTGCTCTACTAACAATAAAACTAGACTATCTCGATGACTATAATAACCAACGCAAGGAAATTGTTGGATGGTACAGAGAATACCTAAACGATAGTCCTTTTGTACTGCCAGATGAAAGCAAGGACTGCACACATGTTTATAACCAGTACACCGTACTGACTCCTGGAAAACGAGATGCAATTCAAAACCATCTGGAAAGACACGGAATAGCTAGCTCTGTTTTTTATCCAGTCCCTCTCTATAGACAAAAAGCATTTAAGTGCGATAGTCAAAAGAGGGATTCAGATATTCAGAGCTTACCTACATGCGAGCATGTTTCGAAACTATGCCTATCATTGCCAATATACCCTGGGATGTCTCATACACAGACTCAGTTAGTTGCAAAAACACTGATTGAAGCTGTTGACTAGCTGATCCTGGTATTGCTTTTATCTGTTAGTCAACTACGACAACTATCTACTGATATAACAGAGATATTAATAATAGTGCTGGTTAAGCAGGTTAAATCAGAGGCTACGTTTAAACACTGGCCTCGATAAGTAGTCACTCAAACGAAATCAGATATTCTTGACCAAATAGATCAAATACACGTTTGACCTCTTGCTCAAATTCCTTGAAGTTCATTATTGCCAGTAAGTTCAGCCATTCATATTTCACTTTTCTCCACAATATTTCTATCAGGTTTAGCTCAGGTGAATAGGTTGGTAAAAAACAGACTAAAAGCTTTTTCTCAATCGCCCAGTCTATTACTCTTTCTCTGAAAAGTTTGCTGGTATGAATGCTGGCATTATCCACCATGACGATGGTATAGCGATCATTAGAACTGTACTTGGGATCTTCCATCCTGGTGGCAAAATCATCAAAGACACTGATAACCGTTTCGCTGTTAACACAACCTGTTACTGGGTAGTAGAAAAGGTCATTGGCACGATTCATAAACCCCAGCACATTGATACGCTTGCTTTTTACAGAGGGTATTTCTAGCTGTGAGCCTTTTTCTTGCCAGCCGTAGGGGACACAAGGCTCTTGGCTAAAACCAGATTCATCAAAGTAAAACAGATTGACAAGCCCTTTATCCTCAGCATTTTGAGCCTCTTTCAAGGCAGACTGGCAACACCTGAACTGCTCCTCGTTGCGCTTATGACTGCAAGCCTTACGAAACCGCTTATAAACAAGTCCCAGCTTTTTTTAAAAGTCTCGACAAAGTTTGTTTTGAGGCAGTCTTCCCGGTTTCCTCTGCAATCTTTGTTTGAACATAAGCCAGCCTGCGAGGTTCCTCGGAGACAATCTCTCTAATGCGTTGTGCTTCCTGGTCAGTATAGATAGGTGGTTTACCACCCTCATGTTTTTTGTACAGACCGCGAAGGCCATAATCATCCCAGGCATCAATCCAGTCAGATACTGTCTGATATCGAACTTCAAATATTGCAGCAATCTCGCTCATAGAATAACCACGTATACTGAGTAAAACAGCATGAGCCCTTTCCCTTAGGTAAGGATATGGCCCGTGCCGGAGAGCTTCTCTCAATGTTTTTATGACTGCGACATCGGTTACTGGATCAACAGTTTTCATCGTGACAACAGCGAGATTAATGGTGTTTGGCAATGAGTATAACCAAATTGGAATGGAGATGTTTTTTATAAATACGGACGTACAGTTATTTTTATCTGTTAGCAGTTGCGTGACTACTTAACAGCAATAAATGGACTCTCGCTATAAGTTTGCCAATACTCTTTGCCTAGTGCATCAATTCCTTCATGGGAAACACCTAAATATTGAATGGTTGTATTAGCAAAACCTGCTGACTTCAGTGATTTAATAATGGTTTCTGGAAACCACACATAATCGATAAATTGCACAGAATGGTTTTTTGCTTCCAGGGTAATTTGAAAAGGAGAGCCTTCCTGAGGCTGCGATAAAAAATCTAATCCTTTACCATAGCGGTCATCTCTTTTTTCTGAAGTCACTTGGCGACTTAAGTCACTGACTAGTAGTAGAGTTTTTCCCCCTTGCATTGTATGAAAATAAATTGTTTCGGCAAGAGCCATTAGTTTTTGTTGTGAAGGTAATGTGCAGGCCAACCACAAGGCCAGAACAGTTGAAAATTTTTGCTCCAGCCGAATAGCTGTTGCATCACCTTGCAGGTAGTCAATTCCTAGTGGTTTCTCAGTCTCAAGTCGCCTGGCTCTTTCAAGCATATTCTGGGAATCATCAACCCCAATTACCTGACCTACACCACATGTTTTGGCCATTCTGGTGAAGTGCCCTTCACTGCACCTTAAATCCAATACGGAGCAGTCTTTACAGGCGGTCAGGTATTTCTTTATATAGGGGTTGTAGACATACTTTGCCAAAGGGGATTCTGCCATAATAATGGCATAGTCATCAGGATTAACATCATTACTCATTGCCAATAACCATGCTTGTAATATGTAGAGCAAAGTATTGCAGAAAAAATGTGTTCTACAATCAATCTTAATAGAAATACTATTTGTACTATTTCTAATAGTGTTTAATTAAAACTTGTTTAAGTTTTTTTGCTGCTAATAATCAGCATGGAAGGTGATAGCATGAATCTTAGTCCTTTGTTTCTTCTGGTAACAATGATTACTGGACTACTGGTTGGTTGTTCTGAATCTGAAAATAAGACTCCAGAAGGTGAACAGTCATCGCATTTTCTGGAAGAACATAAGAGAGCGCTTGATAAAGCAAAAGAAGTGAAGTCTGTATTTGAGAAAAATGAAGATGAAAAAATTAAAAGAATAAAAGAGCACGCTAATTGAAATTAAAATTATTATAAGGCTGCTAATTTTATGTGGTAGCCTTTATTTTTTAGACTACCACTGTTACTTAGGTGGTATTACTTCATGGTCGGCATAGCAAACTCAGAAGAAGCATAGCTTTTGCCATCTGGCCAGCGAGCGGTTACAGCTTTCATTCGGGTATAAAAACGTACGCCATCAGGACCATGCATATGCAGAGGACCAAACAGTGAGCGCTTCCAGCCACCAAAGCTATGGAAGGCCATTGGTACGGGAACGGGCACGTTAATACCTACCATACCTACCTGAATGCGTTGGGCAAACTCCCGGGCCATCCTGCCATCACGGGTAAAGATAGCGGTACCATTACCGAACTCATGGGCATTAATGAGTTCAACTGCTTCAGCAAAATCAGGAACCCGGCAGATAGACAACACGGGTCCGAAGATTTCTTCTTTATAAATGGTCATGTCAGGTTTAACCTGATCGAACAGTGACCCACCAATAAAGTAGCCTTGTTCATGCCCTGGTACTTTTAGATCACGACCATCAACCAGAAGTTTTGCTCCCTCAGCAACTCCTTGATCTACATAGCTGCTGACTTTTGCCTGGTGCTCTTTGCTGATCAGAGCTCCCATCTGGTTTTCCGGACCTTCGACAATACCTGGGCCTGCTCGCAGGGCTTCAACCTGAGGAAGCAACTTTTCGATTAATCGTTCAGCCGTTCCTTCGCCGACAGGCATGGCTACAGAGATAGCCATGCAGCGTTCACCTGCTGCGCCATAAGCAGCCCCCATCAGGGCATTGACTACGCCATCCATATCAGCGTCTGGCATAATCACCATGTGGTTTTTGGCACCACCCAGTGCCTGTACCCGCTTGCCATGAGCTGAGGCTGTTTTATAGATATACTCTGCCACAGGTGTAGAGCCAACGAAACTGACAGCCTGTACATCCTCATGGGTTAGCAGGACATCAACGACTTCCTTATCACCGTTAACAATATTAAATACACCATCAGGCAGGCCTGCTTCTTTTAATAGTTCTGCCATACGCATGGCGGCAGCTGGCACTTTTTCAGAAGGCTTCAGCACAAAGGTATTGCCACAAGCCAGAGCCACAGGGAACATCCACATAGGAACCATGGCAGGGAAGTTGAATGGCACAACCCCTGCACAAACACCCAAAGGTTGCATCATAGACCAGCTATCAACACCCGTACCTACATCCAGGGAGTGTTCACCTTTTTGGAGATGAGGAATACCACAGGCAAATTCCACCACTTCCAGGCCACGAACCATTTCCCCTTTGGCATCAGAGAGAATTTTACCGTGTTCGGTGGAGATCAGGGTTGCCAGTTCATCAATATGCTTTTCAACCAGTTCTTTAAATTTAAATAAAACCCGGGAGCGACGCAGTGGTGTTGTTGCAGCCCACTTGGGAAAAGCGGCTTTAGCTGCTGCGATGGTTTTTTCTGCTTCACTGGAAGTGGATAGCGCTACTTCACGAATCTGCTGCCCTGTGGCTGGATTGTAAATAGCACCAACACGTTCTGATTCACTGGCAACATAATGGCCGTCGATATAGTTAATGACCTTTTCCATTATTATTCCTGTATATGACTATTTAATTATTAATGCCCTCCCGCTTCACTCTGCGGGAGGATCTTTTAGCTGGCTTTACGCTCATTCCAGAGCGTGATCAGCTGTATATAGTTATTGGCTATTTGTCGTACGAAAGTCGGGTCATCGATTTTGTTTGCTAACCACGCTTTGGATGGCTCTCCAAAGATCGTGCGGCCCACCATAAAGCCTTTGCAGATATCAATACTGGCAGCGGCATTAAAACCTTCGCGGATTTGATCAACAGGCGCATCAAGGCCAAGTAGAATAACGCCACGGCAATGAGGAGCTCGTTCTTTAATTAACGTCTGTATTTCAAGCCATGCAGAGCGGCTTGGGGAGGGGACTTTCCACCAGTCAGGTCTAATACCCAGATTATAGAAACGCTTCATGGTTCTGAGCAGCAGGCTGTCATCTGTTTTCATACCTTTTGGCGGGATCACTTCCAACAGCAATTCATGGCCGCTGGCGCAGCAATCTTCATAAACCGCCCTGACCTTTTGTTCCTGTTCAAAGCGTAAGTCCGCCTTGTCATCAGGGTGGTAAAACACAAGGCATTTAACCACATGTTCTGTGGGCCAGCTGGTGAGGCGTCGGGAGACATTATCACTGTGTTCAATACTGAGAGGCCGTGAACCGGGAAGTTCAACAGGACGACCAATCCACCATCCTTTTCCTGTGACTTCATTTAATACGTCTTGACCAAAGGTGTCATCACAGAGAATACCGGCTCGTTGGCCCAGGTCTGTTTCCTTTGCTCCTTCTCTTGCACCTTTCAGAATTAATTGTTTTAGTTTTTTGATTCGCTCCAGTGGTACTCCTGCTTCTTTAGCCATATCGACCAGTTGCTTGCGGTGATCAAAAGCCAGTACGCACAGTTCAGGCCAGTCCTTATCTCGGCAGGTAACCCGGTGTAAATAGTTAAGATGATCATCCAGATCGGGGTGGGGAATGCTTTCAGCATGGGTCAGGTAGTAATCCAGTTCTTCCTTACTGGGCATTGCAGGGGCACAACCGTGTCTGGATACAACCAATGCTCCACAAGCATTAGCATAAGTCAGGCTTTGCTGCCATGAGGCCTGCTCAACATAGCCCCTTAACAAACCACTCATAAAAGCATCGCCAGCTCCCAGGACATTGAGGACATCCACACGGACACCTTTAACAGTAATGCCCTCATCCAGGGTTTCAGGGATTGCGCCTTCATAAACGGAAGCCCCCAGCGCTCCACGCTTCAGGACAATAGTGGCATCAGTCAGCTTTCTGATGGCCTTAAGGGCTTCAATGGTATTGGTGGTGCCGCCGGCAATATGAACTTCTTCTTCGGTGCCAACAATCAGATCAAATAGCGGCACGATACTTTGCATATGGGCTGTGACTTTATCGCTGGCGATAAAGCGGTTTTCCCCTTCTGCTTTACTGGTCAATCCCCAGAGTACAGGGCGATAATCAATATCCAGCGATGTACGTGTTCCGTTTTTACGGGCAAATTCAATGGCTCTGCGACAGGCTGCATCGGTTCCAGGACGGGAAAAGTGTGTGCCGGTGATATGAAGTACTTTGGCAGATGCTATCGCCTCTTCTTTTATGTCTTCTGCACATAGGGCCATATCGGCACAGTTTTCACGATAAAAAATCAGCGGGAAGGTATCCTGGTCTTCAATACCCAAAAGTACCAGTGCCGTTAACCGTTCAGGATCTGTAATCAGGTGGTTTGGGTCTGAACCGACTCTTTCCAGTTCTTCTTTCAGAAAACGCCCCATATGATCATCACCTATACGGGCCAGCATGGCAGACTGTAATCCCATACGAGCAGTACCGTATGCTACATTACCGGATGAACCCCCAAGATATTTAGCCATACTACGGCTGTCTTCCAGACGGCTGCCTATTTGTTGTGAGTACAGGTCAACGGCAACACGGCCAATACAGATGATATCCAGTGATTTTTCTACCACGCTTCTCCACCCCTTGTGATGAATTATTTGCCTTTAGAGCGGTAACTCCATCAGGGATGGACAATGACCGACTCTTATTTTTCTGGCTGTTTGGGCGACTGAAAAATATTTTTCATAAATAATATGCCTTGAAATTATTATTTCATTTGATCTGGAGCAAATATTTCATACCTTTTTCCCATTGAAGGATTTTTGCCTCTACATTTATCTACAATCGAGGTTTATAAAGTGCAGGGAGGCACTGGTTATCAGTCTTTTTTGAAATATTTATTTCATTTGAGGATGGTTTACTGACAGGACGAAATGGAGCACCGGCCTATGAGTGGTTGTGAAATTAAAAACTTTGAACAATTACAGACTGAAATCAGTGAGCGTTATCCAACCCTGAGCCAGAAACTACAGCAGGTTGCAGGATATGCTTGTGAAAATCCTGAGTCTGTTGCCCTTTCAACGGTTGCTGAGCTGGCCAGAAAGGCTGATGTATCACCCGCTGCCCTGATTCGTTTTGCAGCGGCCATGGGATTTAATGGTTTTAGTGAAATGCAGCAGCTATTTCGAAATTATCTTCTGAAAGGAGGTAATTACAGAATCAGGGCTCAGCTCACCTGTAACAGAGATACAGGCAAGGGCAGTCGTTTACTTGGTCATTTTGGTGCGGCCTCTACAGAAGCTATTCGGCAGTTGCAGGCTTTACCTGCACGTTCTCTGGAAGAAGCGGTAGAACGACTGGCTAATGCCCGGAACACTTTTATTATGGGGTTACGACGGGCTTTTCCTGTAGCAAGTTACCTGACTTACTCTCTGTGGCAAAGCCGTCATCCTGTCCACCTTATAGACGGCGTTGGTGGAATGATGAAGGCTCAGGTGGAAAGCATGGGCTCTGATGATTTATTACTTGCGGTGAGCTATGCACCCCATGCAGAAGAAACCACTTCAGTGATTACCCAGGCCAGAGAGCAGGGAGCCCAGGTTATCCTTCTGACGGATGGCAGGCTAAGCCCCGGCGCTCCTGAGGCAGATCTGGTAATTGAAGTGCCTGAAGCGGAAGTGGGCGGCTTCCGTTCCCTGACCAGTTCTATGTGTCTGGCTCAGGCTTTGGTTGTGGCTCTCGCTCATCAGCTTGGGCTTGAAGACAATAGCCCCTAAATAAAAGAAGTAAATACCATGTCATCTCTTCTGATAAGACCTGAAAAAAACAGTCATCAACACTGTATAACCCATATCACACCTGAAAGTGCCGGTTGGAAATATGTTGGCTTTGAGGTTTATGAACTCAGGGCGGGCGAGCATATTGATTTTTCTGGTAGTGATCAGGAGGTGTGTTTAGTTCTCGTCGCGGGCAAATGCTCTGTGATCACCGAAGAATCAACGCCAATGGATATTGGTGAACGGATGTCGCCTTTTGAAAAAATTCCTCCTCATGCCGTTCATTTGCCAATGGCAACGGACTATCGAGTGCTGGCTACAACCGACCTGGAGTTAGCGGTATGCAAAGCGCCGGGTAAAAGCAAAGTTCGTAAGGCCCGTCATTTAAAACCAGAAGATATTACGGTTATGGATCGCGGTGAAGGGACAAATCAGCGCCTGATTCATAATATCCTGATGCCAGAGCATGATGCGGACAGCTTACTGATTACTGAGGTTTATACTCCGGGAGGGCACTGGTCCAGCTATCCTCCTCATAAACATGACACCGATGATATACCAAGAGAATCTTACCTTGAGGAGACCTATTATCACCGTTTAAATCCACCTCAGGGTTTTGCTTTCCAGCGGGTCTACACTGATGAGCGGGATATTGACGAAACAATGTGTGTTCAGGATAAGGATACTGTCCTGGTACCAAGAGGTTATCACCCTGTGGCTGCCCCCCATGGCTATGAGCTTTATTATCTTAATGTTATGGCCGGGCCAACCAGAGCATGGAAGTTCCATAATGACCCGGATCATGAGTGGATTTTAGAGTAAAAAGATATCTTGTTAGAGTTGGTGTAGATGGCTAAATCTACACCTCAGGTTTTGGCTGTTTGATCGCGTAAAGCGTTATTTTGAATGATTTTTTGCTTACTATTTTAATTATATATACGACATCGGTTAAATTTTTACTGTTCAGACTATAAAGTGCAAAGGATTTGTTTTATTGCAGGTTAGGGGATGTTCTCAATTAGCCATGAGACCAGTTCCTCACACAAGCATTCAGGTAAGGCGTACGACGCAGGGCAGGGTGGTTCCCTGTTCAAGTCGTACAACACGGCATGAATGCTTGTGAGAGGAACCCGAAGGGCCAGCCATGATAAGCGCCATGCCGCGTTGTTTACTGCTTATGTGGAATAACACACTGCGCAGTTCACGCCTTGCCTGGCGCTTATCATGGCTGGCTGGTCACATGTCTAATTGAGAACGCCCCCTAAGGTTTACAGATTTATCTGACCAGAATAAAAATGCCATCACATAAACATAATAATTAAGGGAACAACGATGCTGAAAGAATTATCAGCAGGTCTTATAACTTCTTCGATCAGTCTTATAGCTGTGGCGCAACAGCCTCAACCATGGGAACCAGGCTTTAGTGGCGAAATTTCGGTTCTTGCCGGTTTTAGCCACAAGCACTCTCAATTTAATACTGACAATAAATCCACCAGTACCCTGAATCAATCGGGTAGTAGCCAGGATAACTATTTGATTGCTCCTATGGGGTTGGTGAAATACACGTTTGCAGATCAAGATAAACAATTATTCCTTGGATCCAGCCGTTCTGATTTGGCGTTGGGTAATTTTTATATAGAAGCAGGCTATCGACAGTCATTCCATGAAAACGGCACCATGTCTTTTAGCTTTATTCCCGGAGTCATTCCAAGTAAAACCTGGGCCGATCCATTTATTACCGGAGAAGACCGTGAGGAAACAGAAAAGAAAAGACAAGCTTTTCGTTTTCAATATGACAACATAATGGGGTCTGATTTTTCCATTGAGCTGGCGGCTGGAAAAACAAAAGTGGATGAGGAAAAAAGCGGCCAAAAGAATTACACCGGTACTCAGCAAGAATTATTAAAACGAGAAGGCAGTATCTTTTTAGCCAAAGGGTCACATCGTTATAGATTATCCCGGAATCTATTCTTGAGAAGTGCCTTTATCTATATCAAGGACAAAGCTGATGGTGCTGCTATGGCAAGCAGTACTTATGGCCTTGAGGGAGGGATAGTCAGAGTGCAGGCCGATTCTACCCTGGCTCTGAATCTTAGTTATAAACAGGCCCGTTTTGATGAAACTAATCCAGTCTTCAGTGAGAGGCAGAAAGATCACCGCTATAGCGCATTCCTTGCCTACTCTTACGATGAGCCTTTTAATCTGAAGGATTGGGATTTTGTTTCTTTGGCAGGCTATAAATATACCGACTCCAATATCGATTTTTATGAAGAGAAGTCATTACTGATTATGGCAGGTTTAAGTTATAAGTTTTAATCAGAAATTCAGAGCAAAAATAGCGCTAGGTAACAAGTTTCGGTAAGCTGCACGCCCGCTACAGTGGAGCCTGTCTCTCAGAGCGGGTTTTATAAGCAGCAACGAGACGACGATATGAGCTTTGCCTCCCTGGGCTTATCTGCCCCTATTCTTGAAGCCGTAGCGGAGCAAGGCTACGAAACTCCTTCTCCTATCCAGGCTCAGGCCATACCCGCTGTGCTAAAAGGCCAGGATGTTATGGCTGCCGCTCAGACGGGCACCGGTAAAACCGCAGGTTTTACCCTTCCTATTCTGGAGAGGCTGATCAAGGGTGAACGAGCACGGGCTAATCAGGCCAGAGTATTGGTATTAACACCAACCAGGGAACTGGCAGCCCAGGTGGGCGACAGTGTTGCCACCTATGGTAAAAACCTGCCTTTGCGCTCTGCCGTGGTCTACGGAGGGGTAAAAATCAATCCTCAAATGATGAAGCTGCGTCGGGGAACCGATGTTCTGGTAGCAACACCAGGTCGCCTGCTGGATCTGCACAGTCAGAATGCCGTGAAATTCAAGCAACTGGAAGTATTGGTTCTTGATGAAGCTGACCGAATGTTGGATATGGGTTTTATCCATGATATTCGTAAAATTCTGGCCTTATTGCCGAAGAATCGCCAAAATTTGATGTTTTCTGCCACTTTCTCTGATGAGATTCGATCCTTGGCCAAAGGACTGGTTAAGAATCCTGTAGAGATATCCGTCAGCCCAAGAAATACTACTGCCAAAACGGTTAAGCAGTGGATTTGCCCTGTCGATAAAAAACGCAAGCCAGCGCTTTTAACCCAGCTAATCATTGAGAGAAAATGGCAGCAGGTGCTGGTATTTACCCGAACCAAGCACGGTGCTAATCGCCTGACTCGCCATCTTGATGAAGAGGGGATTAAAGCTGCTGCGATTCACGGCAATAAAAGCCAGAATGCCCGGACTAAAGCCCTGTCAGACTTCAAAAATGGCGATACCCAAATACTGGTAGCAACGGATATTGCCGCCAGGGGGCTGGATATTGACCAGTTACCTCAGGTGGTTAATTTTGATTTGCCCAATGTTCCTGAGGACTACGTCCATCGTATCGGGCGTACAGGGCGTGCGGGCTCCCGTGGACAGGCAGTATCCCTGGTCAGTGCAGATGAGTTTAAGCAGCTTTCTGATATTGAAAGACTGATTAAGCAATTACTGCCCCGTACGCTGATTGATGGCTTTGAACCGGTTCATGATGTGCCGGAGTCACGGTTAAACCAGCGTCCGGCTAAGCCTAAAAAGCCCAAGAAGCCAAAACCGGGCCATAAAGATGGTCAGCGCCCCCCTAAGAAAGTGGCTGAAAGCTCCAGTAAACCCAGAGTTAGGCGGAATGTAAAAGGCTTAGTCTGATGGAATACCATCAAAGAAATTAACCAGGCCTGTATCCAGGGAATATTCTGCTCCCACTATCAGAAGACCATCACTTTCAGTGAGCTGCTCCAGGATCTCTGAGCCATGCTTTAACTGATTCACTGAAGCCCTGACATTGGCTCGAACAGCCCGTTGCATCAGCTTTTCCTGGCTGCAGGGTGTTTCTTCTTCCAATAGGCCTTCTATGGATGGCCGGATACGGTTAACAATAGAACGCAGGTTTCGTGACTGGTTTTTGGTGGGGCGTTTCATTTCTTCCAGAGTTGCGGTAACAGCACCACAACGAGAATGACCCAGAACCACTACCAGCCGGGTGTTAAAACACTCGGCCGCGAACTCAACACTGCCCACCTGAGAAGGTGCAACCACATTACCGGCTACACGAATAACAAACAGGTCGCCAAGGCCCTGGTCAAAAATAAACTCTGCCGGTACCCGGGAATCAGAGCAGCCAAGGATAATGGCAAAGGGTTCCTGCCCTGCTACTAGGTCAGTGCGCTTATTGGCACTGGCCAGTTTATCCAGGCTCATGACGCCGGATGCAAATCGACGGTTCCCTTCCTGTAGTCGTTTCAGTGCTTCTAGTGCTGGAATCATCGATTACTTATCCTCTTTCTAAAGAAGTGAAATATCTTTGCTTTAGAGTACCGGAACTGTACAAGGTTTCAGACAGCAGGCAAAATTTTTACACTAAAAAGCACCTAAGGTTACAAGCAGCTTGTCTTTTTTTACGGCCACTGATTTTAGTACTGCCTTGGCTGCTTTGTGCTTGATATCACTGTCCTTAAACTGGTAGACAGGATAGCGGGCCAACGCGTTGCCAATGGCGACCTGGGTAAGCTGCTTTACTTGAGGGTGAAATTGTTCTGGAAGCTGGTCTATCGCTATATTTTCAATAACCGGGTTATCCAAATAGAACGCTCCCTTACTGGCATCATAGTTAATGGAACCCTTGAGCTTTACCTGCCCGGTACTTTTAATACCGCCGGGTGCCGATACTTCAAGATTGGCACCGACACCGATTTCATCACTCTCTTTGATCAGTCTTACTCTGGCATCTGACACTTTTATGGTTGCAAACAGTTTCTGTTTTTCTACAGGCATCATGGCAGACACCTTTTTCTGGATCTCTTGTTCAGGGATTTCCATAGTGTAAGAGAATGCAAGGGTTAGCTGGGAAATAGAAAGTAATATCAGGAAAAGAAGATTTCTAAACATAGATTTTTCTTTGAGTATATGAATCAGGAGATTTTCTACAGATTGAGTTTGAGAAAAGCAAGACCGAAGGCTAGCAAGAAATTAGAGTTTTAATTTTTTCTTATTCTCAGAGTCCTAAGGGCGTCGCCAAAGGCTTATTTTGAATCACTAAAAACACGAAGCACACTAAGTATTTAAAGAAGATCCTTTGTGCTCTTAGTGTGCTTTGTGGTTAGACAAAATCAGGCAAACGGACTGATACCCACTGCCTTACGAATATCAGCAATAAATGGCGCAGCCTCTGCCCGTGCTTTTTCTGCACCTTTTTTCAGTTCCGCCTCAATAAAGGCAGGATCTTCAATCAGGGCCGTATAACGCTCGCGGGCATCCATCAGCTGGGCATTAACGTATTCAAACAACTGGTTCTTGAGATCGCCCCAACCGGCGCCAGCTTCATACCGTTTACGCTTTTCAGCAATTTCTGCTTCGTTGGCAAAAGCGGAAAAGATCTGGAACAGTGTACAGCCTTCAGGATCTTTGGGCTGGCCGGGCTCAAGGGAGTTGGTCTTGATTTTGCGGATCAGCTTCAGCAGTTTTTTCTCAGTACAGAACAGAGGAATGGTATTGTCATAGCTCTTACTCATCTTGCGGCCATCAAGCCCATTCAGAACCGCCGTATTTTCTCCAACAACGGCTTCAGGCAAAGTAAACTTTGTCTTGTAGTGGTGGTTCATACGGCCGGCAATATCCCGGGCCATCTCCAGATGTTGTACTTGATCACGACCAACAGGGACTTTGTGGGCATTAAACATCAGGATGTCGGCCGCCATTAATACTGGATAGCAGAATAGCCCCATAGTCACGGCTTTATCAGGATCTTTCTCGCCGGCTTCTTCATTGGCCTGAACAGCTGCTTTATAAGCATGGGCGCGATTCATCAGCCCTTTGGCGGTCATACAGCCTATAATCCAGTTCAGCTCCATGATTTCCGGTACATCGGATTGGCGGTAAAAGGTGACCCGATCGGTATCCAACCCCAGTGCCAGCCAGGTGGCAGCAATTTCCAGACCGGATTGATGGATACGCTTGGGGTCACGTCCCTTAATCAGCGCATGGTAGTCCGCCAGGAAATAGTAGGACTGGATATCATCACGCCAACTTTGCTCTATGGCAGGTTTGATGGCTCCCACATAATTACCAAGGTGTGGTGTGCCTGTTGTTGTGATACCAGTCAGTACTTTAGTTTTGCTCATGGGTTGGAAAACCCCAGTTGGGTTGCAGATGCCGGGCCAGACAACGGCCTGGCTGAAAAAAACGAACAGGCATTATAGGAGTCTGTCAGGCTGACGACAATATTGACCTAAAATGGCTAATTGAGAGTGCCCATTAATCAGTAGTACGATTACAGAACTGTCAAAGAATATTATTAAGTCGAGAGCATGCTGGACACGCCCTTTTATTCGCAACGATTAACCTCTGCTAATTATCAACTGGAAGGCTTTGAGTCCATTGAAGAAGCTGGATCCTGGACAAAGCGTATTTGTGGGCTGGCTTGTTTAAAAATGGTGATAGCCAGAATAACGGGTAAGGTTGTCCCCCTAAAAATACTATTAGAAAAGGGGCTGGCAGTTAATGGCTATATGAAAGGTATTGGCTGGATTCATCAGGGA
Source organism: Endozoicomonadaceae bacterium (assembly GCA_965224475.1). Taxonomy (GTDB): domain Bacteria; phylum Pseudomonadota; class Gammaproteobacteria; order Pseudomonadales; family Endozoicomonadaceae; genus Endonucleibacter. Next base: position 225,432 of record CBDCZK010000023.1, read on the forward strand.
CTGCTGGACGTGGCAAGCCAATATGGTATTACGGGCCAGTGCCAAAGTATCGGTGCTGAGCTGGAAGTAATTGATACTGCACTTCAACAAAACCAATTGGTTATCGCATCAGTAAGTTGTGGCTTTAATCCGAAAAAAAAGGGTGGGCACCTGGTGCTAATTATCGGTATGCAAGATGATGGATTTATTATTCATCACCCATCATCTGAAGAAAACGAACAGTGGCAGCATCATTTTATAAGCAAAGGACATTTTATGCGGTCCTTCTCCGAGAATGGCAATATTATTATGATCCCTTCGCGTGAGATACCTTGATGCCAATATCAGAAAAACCTGTCTTATACTCATTCAGGCGTTGCCCTTATGCCATTCGGGCACGACTAGCTCTTAATTATAGTCGTGTTCAAGTTGAATTAAGAGAGGTCATTTTACGAGATAAACCTCAAGAACTCATAGCCATATCCAACAAAGCTACAGTTCCTGTTCTGGTTTTAAACCCTGGCCAAGTTATTGATGAAAGCCTCGATATTATGCATTGGGCTTTGCAACAAAGAGACCCAGATAATTGGCGTTATTCAGGGCTTCAAGAAACAGACAAACAGGTGGACATTTTAATCAAAGAAAACGACTCTGATTTCAAATTCTGGCTGGATCGATATAAATATGCCGATCGCTATCCTGAGTCAAGTAAAGCTGAATACTATAAACAATGTGAACGCTTTTTGATCAAGTTGGAACAGCATTTGATAGAAGGTAGTTTTCTTTATAATGATCATTTTGGTCTAGCTGATGCTGCCATAGCCCCCTTTATCCGCCAACTTTCCCTGGTCGATAAAAGATGGTTTGCCGAAAGCCCCTACCCCAAGGTCAAACGCTGGTTAAATACTTTCCTACAAAGCCCTTTATTCACATCAGTAATGGAAAAATACCCCCAGTGGCATTCAGGTGACCAAGTAACTTTTTTTCCTAAAACCCTAGGGGGCGTTCTCAATTAGCCATGAGACCAGTTCCTCACACAAGCATTCAGGCAAGGCGTACGACGCAGTGCAGGGTGGTTCCCTGTTCAAGTCGTACAACGCGGCATGAATGCTTGTGTGAGGAACCCAAAGGGCCAGCCATGATAAGCACCATGCTGCGTTGTTCACTGCTTATGTGGAATAACCACACCGCGCAGTTCACGCCTTGCCGGGCGCTTATCATGACTGGCTGGTCACATGTCTAATTGAGAACGCCCCCCAGAACCGCAATAACATTATAACCAATACATTCAGCTGACTGGCCGTATCGTCTCCCTGGTGCTCTCTTTTTACCGAGCATCATCCATCATATGATGTCCTGGTATACGAAATAAAATCTATAATATGTATATCTGTGGAGTTGAATAATGCTTTATGTATCCAGTTGTGGTGCCAAAGGACGAGGTGTTTTTTCTGACTCAAAAATTCAGCGTGATGAGGTCATTGAACGTTGTCCAGTTCTTGAAATCCCCCCGGAGGAACTTAAAAAAATTGATGATACCATGCTGTATAACTATTACTTTTCCTGGGGGGATAAATCATCGGCTGGCGCCATCGCTCTAGGAATGGGGTCAATCTACAATCATTCATATACGCCCAATGCCGTGTATATTATTAAACCTGAGGATCAGATAATAGAGTTTAGATCTATAAAAAAAATATTGGCTAACGAAGAAATCACAATCAATTATAATGGCTCCCCCAATGATCACTCCCCTCTCTGGAACAATGATACTATTCACTGGATAGATTGATTGCCTAGAGATCCTGTGAAATATGAAACCCTCGACAGCTGTTGCAATGGCGAACCTGATACAACAGATTCGTCAAACGATCCCTTTTGACCTGCCTGATTCGGTTATCTGTTCAGGTATTTGCAAGGGCTGTTCAAAGAAACTGTTGGACTATCTTGAATCTGAAATTGATAGTTGGACGGATAGGCTTGAAAATGGCGTCACACCAAACCTGGGTGATATCAACGCACTCGCAAAAAGCAGTAAAAAAATCTTCATGGTTCTACAAAAAAACAGGTTAGTATAAATACCTATCTCTGATTGTATAAAAATAAGAAATAAGGAGACACCATGAATAAATTGGCCACTATTGCTATTGGTCTGCTGTTCAGCACCCTATGCCTTGCGGCTGACATGACACTACAAGTCAACAGCTCTGTACTTTCATTTATTAGCACCAAGCAAGACACCGTTGCTGAAATCCACCAAATCAAGAATTTATCAGGCTCCATTAGTGACGGCATTGCCCAGGTAATCATGGATCTGACCAGTGTAGATACCAAAATAGATATACGAGACCAACGTATGCAGGAGCATCTTTTTGAAACAAAGCGTTTTGCTAAAGCTACTTACACAACCAAAATCGACTCCGAACGCTTGGGAAAACTTTCTGTTGGAGAATACATAGCCGAGCCAGTCAAAGGAGAACTGAATCTCCATGGACAGACTGCTCCTGTAGAAGCCAATGTCAACATTACCCGTCTGAAAGATGGTGGCCTCAGGGTCGTCACATTAGAACCTGTTATTATTAATGCCAATGACTTCGACATGGTTAATGGCGTAAACAAACTTCGTGAACTGGCTGGTCTTAATAGTATCAGTTATGCCGTGCCGGTCACCTTTGCGGTGGAGTTTAAGTAGTTAATCTACTTTGCAGAGGGCTGATGCCGCCCATCAGGGTAGAGCCAGCCTTTTAATACCTTTGTGACAATAGGCATCACAGGATACGTTAATAACACTGATAGCACAGTAACATTTATTAAAACACCAATTAGCAAAGGTAGCTTAGCAGTAAAAGGGTGGAGAGTAACAATCAATAATAGCAACAACGGATAAACAGAAATAACACCAACAACAACACTTTTCCAATAGGGTGGCGAATGCTCTGGCAACACATCGGGTCGGCTAAACCAGATTTCCATACCACTGGCTTCCTCACGATGGGCGTCACCTCGCAAAAACTCAGGCAACTGACTCAACCATTGTCGGGCATTTTCCGAATTTCTCCAGCTACGAAGCAGCTCCGAGTTCTCAAATTTAAGCAACACCATATATTCTGGATTAGCCTGGCTGGCAGGCCGGACTATATCGACACTCTGAAACCCATCAAATAATCGCATATCACCATGAATGCCTGATAACCACTGCTCATAATGTTCTGTTTTATCGGGCTTTACCCTATCAATAATCATGACCGTTACCGGTTCTGAAGATGAGTAGCTCACAGCTTAATCCCAGATAGCTATACTATTTATGTCTAAGGCTAGCTTAAGTATTATACCAATCGCATTTTCTAACTATTCTATTGCGGTGGTTATCTGAGCGAAAATCCTGCGTTCAAGTTCCTCGCCATAGCTACAGCGATGACTCGTCACTTCGCCTTGTCCTTTCGTCCAGCTAGCCATCCTCATAACGAAGTTAGAAAGTTTGATTGGTATTAATCATCTGACCGCAGGTAATTACTTAGTTTTTCTATAACCATCAGGAAAAAAATGGTAACTATTCAGCACCCAGTAAAGGAAGGTTGTCGTAATTCTTCATAGCTATAAGCAGGGCTTCGAAAACATTCTCACCCTGCTTTCTCGCCGATGAAACATAACTCCGTATCCGGCAGTACCATTTAGCCCCTTTTTCACTTCTGAAACAGCCAGATATTTTCTGCTTTACCTTGCCGTTGCGAACATCCTGCTCACTGCCGTTATTATCGAAGGGGATGTCAAAATCAGTCATGAATCTCAAGGTTTCTTCTTTAAACTCCACCAGTCGCTTGAAGAGGTTAAAGGCTTTGGTGTTTCTGACTTTATCCTCTCCAAGGCGTTGACGTCGTCGCTCCATGTACTCGGCTTCTTCGAGCTGTGCTTTTTTAGCAGTACGCTCGAAAAGCGAGTCGATACGCTTGCGGATAATTTCCGGCATAGCCTTCATGCCAAGCTTTTTGAACCCTTTCCTAAGATGGCAAGCCAGCCTTAACAAGCGTTGAAGCCGGGCTGCAAGATAATTGCAATCTCTGTCAACAACCCCCTGCAACTCCCTTAAGTGATGGGCGTTACAGAGCACATGGATGGCTGCGTAGCGAAAGTAGACTTTATAATGGTCATGCACAAGTATACCGGCAAATACCAGTAACACTCCCATTGCCTCAATAGCTTCATGACCTTTACTGGGGTCAAGGTGGTAGTATGTCCACTCCTCGGAACGAACGACATGCAGCCACCATAAAGAGCCCTTCACTCTCATGCCTGTTTCGTCAGCACCTGCAACTGGCACTTTTTTTAAGGCGTTAGCAATTGCTGCCTCTGTGCTAGCCAGACGGTCGTAGGCATTTGCCTGAAAAGTACAGATTGAACCGGGACTAACTTCAAGACCAAAAATATCGAAAAAGAATTGTGAAATGCGCTTGTACGGCATTAACTGGTATTGATACAGATAAACAGCCAGTGCTTGAGTGACCGGACCATACTGCACATACGAGTCAACACCCTTAGGAAAGCATGCTTGATTAGCATGTCCGCATGGGCATTCTTTGACTTCAGCCACATGCGCCGTTACTTCGAAACGGCCAAAACGTCCTGGATCAAATACCTGACGTTCAACAACGTCGGTTACTTTGATAGAAAGAAGCGACTGATGGCAAAGTACGCAGTTTTTAACCGAGTGATGCCGGATATGGTCTGGTTCCTCAGTTTGCTCCAGCGTAGAGCCTTTATGACCGTGTTGACCACCGGGCCTGTTATTTGACTTTTGCCTCAGGCTTTTGGGATTGGGTTTGTAATCTTCTCTATCACACTCAGGATTTTCCTCATTCTCACTGTCAGCATTTGAGTTTTTGGATGATGAGGGCTTATTGTAACCATCTGTAGACGGTGGCTTGCTGCTATTACGACTATTCATCTTGAGTCAGCAAGCTCCTTGTTTTCATCCTCAAGACTCAAAACCTTCGACTCCAGCTCACCTACAGCAGCGAGAAGCAAGATAATGGCCTGTGTTTCGGGAGTAAACTGAGTCATGAAAACTTCTGGAAAAGGGTTTATATCAAAATGACATAAATTCGCGAAAAATCCAGATTAATCTGAGGAGGCTGAATAGTTACAAAAAATGAGTATTGCTCACCATTTTTCTTCTGCTCAGTAAACTAAAATGAAGTACTTCGTATCACAAAAAAAATCGGGATTACCTTTGGAGAAATAATTATTTAATTAAAGGTGCTTATTATTTTAATGTTCCTGCAATTAAGCAAAGCCAGTTTCTAAAGCCCGGCTTTGCAACAGGGAAATAGCTAGCTTATCAAATCAATAAACAACCGGATCACTACGCTATTCACAATATCAATAAAAAATGCACCTGCCAGTGGCACAACAACAAATGCTTTAGGCGATGCTCCATAATGCTGGGTTACAGCAGTCATATTAGCCATGGCATTTGGCGTTGCCCCCAAGCCAATACCAACAAAACCGGAACTCATGACGGCTGAATCAAAGTCTTTGCCCATAAATCGATACACAACAAAATAAACAAAGATCAACATCATCAAGGTCTGAACAGCCAGGATAATGAGCAGTGGTCCTGCCATAGTAGCCAAAAGCCAAAGCTTCATACTCATCAATGACATTGCCAGAAAGAGCCCAAGAGCCACATCACTGATCAGTGCCAGCGAAGGGGTTGCACCATCCCACTGAGACTGAGGCCATAAAACAGGCATTAAATTGGTAATCAGAATACCTGCAAACAGGCAACCGACAAACTCAGGAATAAAAAGCCCCATTCCTGCAAGCCAACCAGCGGCCATACTACCTGCACTCATCGCGCAAACAACAACCAGGAGGGCTACAAGAGTATTTTCAGCATCAATGGATTCATGCTCTTCATTGTAGCGACTGCCGATGGTGATATGCTCTTTACTTTGGGATTTTAATCGCTGTTTGCGAATCAGACGCTCCGCCAAAGGTCCCCCGGTGAACCCGCCTAAGACCAGTCCAAAAGTAGCGCAAACACCACCCAGCTCCATGGCATTATTAATACCAAACGTTTCCTGCAACTGGGGTGCCCAGGCTATTGCTGTACCATGTCCACCACTGAGTGAAATAGAGCCACTGATCAGGCCTATAACCGGGTCGAGACCTAATAGTGATGCTACAGCGACACCTACCGTATTTTGCATTAACAGAGCCACTATCAGCAGGCCCAGGAAGACAAGAAGTGCCCGGCCGCCATGGATTAAGGTGTTTAATCGAGCAGATAGACCAACACTGGTAAAAAAGACCAGTAGTAAAGAATTACGCAGATTCACATCAAACTGAAATTCAATGTTCTGCATATGAAGTAGCCCAAACACTATCGAGACAAACAAGCCGCCGGTAACCGGCTCTGGTATATCATAGTCTCTGAAAAAGGGTACTCTGCGGTTGATCAGCTTGCCGATAAAAAGCACCAGGATGGCAAGCAACAACGTATTTTGGGTGGAAAAATCAACAACCAAATCAGACTCCTGTAGCTTGGATAGGCGCGCAAACTAACATACTGAAAGGCAGTCGTCATTGATCGACGAATATTTTGGTGGTCGTACAGTTTTAATTTTCTGTGCATCCTTGCACCAACGCTAAGATAACCAGTGACAGCTAAGCAGTAGAAAACATTTCGAAGGCTATGGCCTCATGCTCCCATATAAGCTTCACGAACTTCTTTGTTAGCCAACAGTGCTTTTCCTGAACCATCAAGCTTTATTCTTCCATTGGTCATAACATAGCCTCTATCTGCCAAATTCAGGGCATGATTAATATTTTGTTCGACCAGGAAAATAGTCATTCCGGTAGCAGCTACTTTTTTAAGAATATCAAAAATTTGTCTTACCACGATGGGAGCGAGACCCAAACTGGGTTCATCTAGGAGTAATAATTTTGGCCTGCTCATCAACCCACGGGCAATAGCCAGCATTTGCTGCTCCCCCCCAGACAAGGTTGATGCATGTTGATGTTGACGTTCAAGCAAGCGGGGGAAAAGAGCATACATGTGTTGCAAATCTTCTGCTTGAAATTCAGAACCAATGGGCGTTGTGCCCATAATTAAGTTCTCTTCCACTGTCATTTGCGGGAATACATGACGTCCCTCGGGCACGAGAGAAATACCCCTTGATGAAACTTCATGAGGTTCAACTTCAACAAGATTTTCACCGCCAAATAGAATCTTTCCATTTCTGGCTTTTGGATTTCCAAACAGTGTCATGAGTAGAGTAGACTTTCCAGCACCATTGGCCCCAATTAGCGTGACGATCTCTCCTTCATTGATATGCAGTGACACCTGGTGTAAAGCCTGTATAGGCCCATAAGAAGCATCAATATGCCGGATTTCAAGCAAGGGCTGGCTCATGATCTGTTACCTCTATTTCATCCTGGTCAGCTCCGAGATAGGCGGCAATAACAGCCGGATCATTTTTTATTTCTTGCGGAGTTCCATCTGCTATAACTTCACCGTGATCAAGCACAATTATTTTTTCTGAGACGCCCATCACCATACTCATATCATGCTCAATCAACAGAATGGAAACCTTATGTTTTTGTCGAAGATACTTTAACGTTTCAGATAGCTCTTCCGTTTCCTGGGGGTTGAGTCCAGCCGCAGGCTCATCAAGACACAATAACTCAGGGGTCGTACACATAGCCCTGGCAATTTCCAGACGACGCTGTTGACCATAAGGAAGTTGTCCTGCTAATAGATTGCCCTGATTTTCAAGACCTAGTTGTTTCAACCAATACCACGAATGACTCAGTGCTCGCTGTTCTGATTCTTTGAATGCCCATGTATTCATCAAACCGGAAAGAAATCCTCTATTCAGTTGCATATGCTGGGCAACCAGAAGGTTTTCAATAACAGTCATTTCTTTAAACAATCGGATATTCTGGAAGGTACGAGCTAAGCCTGCACGATTAACCTGATGCGAGCCACCAAACATTTTGTAGTAAAGGCAGGACAGCAATTTGCCTGGATTCAGTAAATCGTTTAATCGTAATGGTCTACCAAGAATACTAATAACATCTGTCGTTCTATGCTTAGCCTGTAGGGCAATGTTTCCTTTAGAGGCTTTATAAAAGCCTGTCAGGCAGTTAAACACCGTCGTTTTGCCTGCTCCATTTGGACCGATTAATGCCGTAATTGAACCTCTGGGTATATCAAAGCTGACATTATTGAGTGCCCGTATCCCTCCAAACTGCATCTGTAGGCTCTTGACTGTCAGGATAGGCGGCTGATCATGCTTGATAGTGCTCATGCCCCTCCCTCCATAACTGGTTTTTTATTAGTCGGCTCCGGTTTTGGATAGGCTGTTCGGGTAATACGAACCAAGCCTCTGGGGCGCCATATCATCATAACAACCATAAGCAAACCAAACATAAGCACCCGATAATCTGCAAAGTCTCTAAGCAGCTCCGGAAGAATGGTTAAAACCATAGCAGCAATGACAACACCTTTAGTAGAGCCCAGTCCCCCGAGAACCACTATGGCCAAAATAAGAGCCGATTCGAAAAAGGTAAATGATGTCGGATTAACGAATCCTTGGTAAGTAGCAAAAAATACACCTGCTATGCCACCAATAGCAGCTCCGGTCATAAAAGCAGAAAGTTTGATTAGCACATGATTCAGCCCAAGGGAGCGGCAAGCAATTTCGTCCTCCCTTAATGCTTCCCATGCTCTGCCAATAGGCATCCGGTTAAGGCGCTGATTGATATAAATAACAAGCCAAACCAGAGCAAAGAGGATGAGGAAAATAAATATAAATTTGTAGGCAGAGCTATACTCTAATCCGAAAAATTCGTGAAATGGCGTGCCTTCTTTAACTCTTCGTTTAAACTCCAAACCAAAAAATGAGGGGGCCGGTGCTGAAACCCCATTTGGACCACCAGTGAATGACGTCCAGTTGTTAAGTACTAAGCGTATAATTTCACCAAAGCCTAGTGTAACAATGGCCAGATAATCACCGTGCATACGTAAAACAGGGAACCCCAGGAGTGCGCCAAAAAGCGCCGAAAGAAGTGCCGCTAATGGAAGCATACTCCAGAAGCCAAGTCCCAAATATTCATAGCCTAAAGCAAGCCCATAAGCACCTATTGCATAGAACGCTACAAACCCAAGATCGAGAAGGCCTGCTAGGCCAACGACAATATTTAAGCCAAGTCCAAGAAGTACATAGATTAACCCCAGAATTACCACAGTAATCCAGTACTTACTGGCAATAAAAGGAAAGGCAATACCAGCTATAACTAAAGCTACCAGTAACCACGTATTCTTTTGACTACCAGTTTCTCTTATATGAATTGGCTGCTGCTTAATAGAGAGTTTTTCTACCAGTTGGGCTCCATAATGGGTCTGAACTAACAGTAAAAACCCAAAACGCCCAAGAAAAATGATCCCAATAATATAGGATAGAGTATTCAGCTGGCTTTCAAAGTCATAGCCATCCAGTTGGATACCAACAATAGGGCCAAAGATAGCCAATGCCAGTACAGCCGTCAGCAGGGAATCTATCAGATTTTTTCGCAGAGTATGTGCTGTCATTATATTGCCTGCCATCACACTTTCTCCACAGCTGGGCGCCCCAATAAGCCACTAGGCTTGAAAATCATAATGAGCACTAACAGACTGAATGCAAAAACATCTTTGTAATCTGTGTTGATGAGCCCTGAAAACAGAGACTCAGACATACCTAGTAATATTCCTCCTAACATAGCTCCTGGAAGAGAGCCTATACCTCCAAGAACAGCCGCTGTAAACGCTTTGATACCGATAATAAAACCAATATAAAAGTCAAAGGTTCCATAATTGAGTGTTACCAACGTTCCTGCAAATGCAGCCATTGCTGCACCAATAACAAACACGGTAGAAATAACCCGGTCAGTATTAATGCCAATAATTGTCGCCATGGTTCGGTCTTGTTGAGTGGCACGGCACTCTCTGCCCAGTCGGGTTTTTTGAATCACCCAGGTCAACACTGCCATACCGGCAACAGCCATAATAATAATCAGTATCTGGGTATAGGAAACCTGGATAAAGCTGTTGCCAATATCCATTCGAAAAGCGCCGGAAAGTAACGTCGGAACGCCTTGGTTGCGAGCCCCTTGACTGAGCTGAACATAATTTTGCAAAACCAGGGACATACCAATGGCAGATATCAAAGGAGCCAGTCGAGTTGACTTCCTGAGTGGGCGATAGGCTAGCCGCTCTATGCTCCAACCATAAATACTGTTGATAATTACGGTAAAAAAAAGTGTAAAAAGTAAGATAAGAGGAAAGGACTCAAGACCAAAAAATGTTAACAGCGCAATAATAATTGCCGTTGTGTATGCCGAAATCATATAGACATCACCATGGGCAAAATTAATCATACCGATGATGCCGTACACCATCGTATAACCAATGGCGATCAGTCCATAAACTGACCCAAGCGCCAAGCCATTGATAAGTTGCTGAAGGAGAATTGAGAAATCCATGTCGTACACCTTACTACGCGGAACGGATACATCCGGAGGTTTCAGTAAACCGGTGGGCGTTATAATTTTTTTATTGGCTACCGGCCGAGCCATTAAAGGCTCTCCCGGTAGCTTATTGGTTTAGGCTTTAGTGTCGTTTAAAGGCCAGAAAGCTGCTGGTACTTACCGTCCTTACCCCATTGATACATGACATAATCAGATACTTTCAGATCACCTTTACTATCAAAGCTTTTGGGACCGAGAACTGTTGCCACCTGGTTTGCCTTGAGCCAGGAAGATACTTTAATGCTGTCTGATCCCCTGGTTGCTTTAGCTGCAGCGGCCACTGTTTGCAGAGCAGCGTAGGAATAGAGTGTATAACCCTCAGGCTCATAACCACTGGCCTGGAACTCTTTAACAACTTGCTGGCCGTCAGAAATTTGTCGGGGATCAGCCCCAAAAGTCATCATGGCTCCATCAGCATACTCGGCTCCGCCCGCAGTCTTGAGAAAATCATCCGAAACAATACCATCACCAGAGATAAAGGCCGCTTTCACACCCTGTTCCCGCATTTGCCGGAGCAGAGGACCCGCTTCAGGGTGTAACCCGCCAAAATAGACCGTATCAGCACCACTTGAACGAATCTTGGTTACCAGTGCATTGAAATCTTTCTCACCCCGGGTAAGTCCTTCATACATGATTTCCTTAATTCCCTGGGAGTTCAGATGGTCTTTTGTGGCATCAACAAGCCCCTGGCCATAAGTGTCCTTGTCATGAATCATGGCGATTTTCTTGGAGTTCAGGGTATCCAGCATATAGTCAGCAGCAACCTGGCCTTGCTGGTCATCACGGCCACAGATACGGAATACAGCGGATAGACCTTGTTCTGTCAGCTTAGGGTTTGTTGAGGCGGGTGTGATCATCACAACACCAGCCTCATCATAGATTTTTGATGCAGGAATACTCGAAGAAGAGCAGAAATGGCCTATGACAAAATCAACATTATCAGAGTCAACCAGCCTGTTTGCGACGGCTACCGCTTGTTTTGGCTCACAGGCATCATCCGCTTTAACCAGCTTTATCTTTTCTCCATTAACACCGCCAAGTTTATTAATATCTGCAGCGGCTTTTTCTGCTCCCTTCCAAAGTTGCTCACCAAAAGCAGCGTATGCCCCTGTATGAGGGCCTGCAACACCAACAACAATATCTGCCTGGGCAGAAAGAGTGGATAGACCAAGAGCCCCAGAAAGAGCGAGAGTAAAGAGTCCTTGTGACAGGTTTTTCTTACTCATTATGAATTCCCTGCTTGTTTTATAATTATTATTCCCCGTCATCAATCTGGATATTACCAGTTGGTGTATGCGAGAAGCTGCAATTGGACACACTACAGCCTCAATACACTTTAATTTACGAGGTTTCGATCATGATGACACAGGCTGACAAACTCTTAAAGCATAAGTACTAGGTTCTGTTGACAGAATCTAGCCATATAAAGTTTGTTGTTATTGCTCCGTTAATGCTCTCTCAACGCTATAGTTTATATATAGGGAATAGTTACTTTGGTGGCGATATGGACATCCGAGCCCTTTTTATGGGAATCATGGTGCTTTTTTCAACACAGGCACTGGCACTGGATATTTATAAATGCATTGTAGATGGCCGAGTAGAATTTTCTGAAAAACCTTGCGGGCCAAACTCTACAGCTGTTCAACTAAAAGAGCTGGCAGCGCCCCTGGCAAGCCATGATATGGAGAAAACAGCAAACCTGGATTACACCATAAAAAGCCACCTGATAAGGGAGCAAATTGCCCGGCATCAGCATAAAATCAAACGTTATAGACAACGAATGCAGGCAGAGATTAAAAATCTACAAAAACAGCAGCCCTCTACGAAAAAAAAGGTTATAAGGGCCAATTATAATAACAACACTCCTATTGTGAAGGTTGAAGATACATCTAAAACAACCAGTGGAAAGATTGCCAGCAAAAAGCCAACCAGCCCAGGCAAACTTAAAGGCGCACAGTCAAAAAATAATGGTCCAGCAAAAAAAAACACACCTCTCATCGATGGTTCTGTCAAAGTATCGACGAAAGATCATACAGATGCCTTTAATAATATTGCTAACGCATTGAGTGAACTAAATACAGATAAACTATCTGACCAAATTAATGCTGTTACCCAACGCTATAGCACACTGATTAAAGCTGAAGAGTTTCAGATTAATCTGTTAAGGGAAGACCTTCGAGAACTGCGAGAATGACAGCTTGGAAATATAGTCATTTCAAACTAAAACTGACACCTAGCTTTTCGTCATCGTTGACTTTTTAACAACTCTCTTCAACCAAGCCCCACAACTGTCCTAAGGACAGCTTCCGTAATAGCAATTATTCATTACCAATAACAAAAAAAGTGATATAAGACAGATTTTTAATTATTTGTTAGCGTTACCCTGTCATTAATTTATTGAATAAATACATCTCACCAGGAGAATAAACAACTAAAAACGATATAAAAAGTATACAATTTTCACTAACCCTTGGTTGTTATTTAAATCAGCCAGGAGGGAAAGATGCTAAAATTTTTTTCAGGATCAACAATGGTGATGCTTGGAACATTATCATTAGATTTTAGTACTGTTTATACAAATATTGAACATTATATAAACCATCTTTTGCTATTGATTATTATTTTTGCAGGATTATGGCGATGCCTTTCATCCGAGTGGTTTTTAGAGCATTTTAACTAACTTTTTCTTATGTTTTTAACCACATTTTATAAAAAGCTGACCTCATTAAACCTAGTTCAAAATAACCAGCGAGTCATACCAACCATTCAGTTGATTTGAACTCGCAAGTTCAGATCAACAAAGATTAGTCTCCGAACTCATTCCTGGATCGCTGATACTCCTCATAGCTTTGACTGTGCTTACCCATGCATTCATAACGTGCCGATGATGGTGAATTCTGAATGCACTCCTCGCGTGTATAGCTTTGCAGAGTGTCATAGGTAAATGCTTTTAATGTATCGGTACTGCATGCTGAAACAGCGTAACTATTCAGCACCCAGTAAAGGAAGGTTGTCGTAATTCTTCATAGCTATAAGCAGGGCTTCGAAAACATTCTCACCCTGCTTTCTCGCCGATGAAACATAACTCCGTATCCGGCAGTACCATTTAGCCCCTTTTTCACTTCTGAAACAGCCAGATATTTTCTGCTTTACCTTGCCGTTGCGAACATCCTGCTCACTGCCGTTATTATCGAAGGGGATGTCAAAATCAGTCATGAATCTCAAGGTTTCTTCTTTAAACTCCACCAGTCGCTTGAAGAGGTTAAAGGCTTTGGTGTTTCTGACTTTATCCTCTCCAAGGCGTTGACGTCGTCGCTCCATGTACTCGGCTTCTTCGAGCTGTGCTTTTTTAGCAGTACGCTCGAAAAGCGAGTCGATACGCTTGCGGATAATTTCCGGCATAGCCTTCATGCCAAGCTTTTTGAACCCTTTCCTAAGATGGCAAGCCAGCCTTAACAAGCGTTGAAGCCGGGCTGCAAGATAATTGCAATCTCTGTCAACAACCCCCTGCAACTCCCTTAAGTGATGGGCGTTACAGAGCACATGGATGGCTGCGTAGCGAAAGTAGACTTTATAATGGTCATGCACAAGTATACCGGCAAATACCAGTAACACTCCCATTGCCTCAATAGCTTCATGACCTTTACTGGGGTCAAGGTGGTAGTATGTCCACTCCTCGGAACGAACGACATGCAGCCACCATAAAGAGCCCTTCACTCTCATGCCTGTTTCGTCAGCACCTGCAACTGGCACTTTTTTTAAGGCGTTAGCAATTGCTGCCTCTGTGCTAGCCAGACGGTCGTAGGCATTTGCCTGAAAAGTACAGATTGAACCGGGACTAACTTCAAGACCAAAAATATCGAAAAAGAATTGTGAAATGCGCTTGTACGGCATTAACTGGTATTGATACAGATAAACAGCCAGTGCTTGAGTGACCGGACCATACTGCACATACGAGTCAACACCCTTAGGAAAGCATGCTTGATTAGCATGTCCGCATGGGCATTCTTTGACTTCAGCCACATGCGCCGTTACTTCGAAACGGCCAAAACGTCCTGGATCAAATACCTGACGTTCAACAACGTCGGTTACTTTGATAGAAAGAAGCGACTGATGGCAAAGTACGCAGTTTTTAACCGAGTGATGCCGGATATGGTCTGGTTCCTCAGTTTGCTCCAGCGTAGAGCCTTTATGACCGTGTTGACCACCGGGCCTGTTATTTGACTTTTGCCTCAGGCTTTTGGGATTGGGTTTGTAATCTTCTCTATCACACTCAGGATTTTCCTCATTCTCACTGTCAGCATTTGAGTTTTTGGATGATGAGGGCTTATTGTAACCATCTGTAGACGGTGGCTTGCTGCTATTACGACTATTCATCTTGAGCTTATCAGCAAGCTCCTTGTTTTCATCCTCAAGACTCAAAACCTTCGACTCCAGCTCACCTACAGCAGCGAGAAGCAAGATAATGGCCTGTGTTTCGGGAGTAAACTGAGTCATGAAAACTTCTGGAAAAGGGTTTATATCAAAATGACATAAATTCGCGAAAAATCCAGATTAATCTGAGGAGGCTGAATAGTTACGAAACAGCAGCCAACATGACCATAATAACAGCAAGTCGGATAGTAATTAGTCGGGGCATAGTGTGTTTTTTCAATCCAAGCTTTATAGCAAATAAATAAACTCTATACAGTTACTTTAATATATTGGCTTAACTTCTTGCCGAACTTTACCGCTGCTTACAAGTTCCAAAAAAGTCTCTCCCAACTGATCACTGGCCTTGATAACCTGCTTCCAATAAGCAACACGTGTATCATAGTCCATGGCTTTGAAATCATTTCGATCTGGTATTTTTCCATAGGGAAGCGCTTTGACAAAGTCAGATGAGGGTGAAACCAGCACAAGATTCCTGCAGTTTAGTGAAGACGGGCGACGCCATTTTAAACGCTTGTCAAACCATCCAGGTATCATACGACTATAAAAGTGAGGGTAAAGAACCAACCCTTCTCCACTATTGAATCGCATATCAAAGTGGTAGTCGGTAATCCCGCCATCTCGATAAACTCCTTTAGCAGCACCTTTGATATCTCGTATACCTTCCATAACCATGGGTATCGAACCTGATGCCATAACCGCTTTTTTTAAATTACTCTGACTTAATGCAACCCTTTCTGTTGGTAAATCATCCATGCTATAAAATGGCGGCCTTAGCTCAGAGTGATAGAAAAGTGTTCTGGAAAAACTCAAACCAAGTAGTTGTCTGTTAACCAGATTAGTTAGTGCAGCTACACCCAAACCTGCCAACAACCCTGCTTTGTTATCACACTGACATAATCCATGACTGCGGTTACAGATCAAGTGAAGACGCATAACAGGGTTATCAAGAATTTCCCCCACGGCATGATCAGGAATCATCGCATTTAACAAAAGCCAGGCTTTTTCCGTTACTTCTTTTGCCGTCGCATTGTCTGAATAATTCTGATGAAGGTACCCTTGCTCAAGTCGCTTATGGGCAGCCAGTGCATCATTTTGACCATAACAGGAAAAACGCCAACACCCTGAAGAGGTTCCCAATAGATGCAAAGGTTGCTGGCGACCATGAAAGTAGTGCTTCAAGAGTGCTTTATCGAGCCCGGACAGTACAAACCACTTTGGACCTCCAGACGCCCCCACCAACACCTCAATATTTCGCTGTGGCAATCCCTCGTCACGAATTCTCGCCAAAGCTGCACTGCCTGCTCTGATATCTAGAACGTTGCTCATTGAGATAGTTTTAAGCTGTTTGCAAATGATTGGACAACGATTGGCGAATATCATCGGGTATGGAAATCGCTCGCTGCTTTTCGTAGTCAAAGTGAATCATCACAGCTGCCCCCTTTGCACACAACTTTTGGTTTTGCCAGGCTTCTTGCGTGACAGTCATTGAGCTATTACCCATTTTTTCAAGCCAGGTTCGTACTTCAACATCACGACCATAATGCAGCTGAGCCTTAAACTCCACTTCAATCCTGGCAATAATCAAACGCCAGTCTGCAATAGACATATCAGGGGTAAATAGTCGAAAAAGAGGTTCCCGTGCTTTTTCAAACCATACAGGCAGTACAGTGTTGTTCACATGCCCTAGAGCATCGGTCTCACAGAAACGGGGAGAAATTATTTCACTAAACATCAGCTTAATTTTATTAAAAGAATAGTTATAGCTGGATTATATGCCTCAAGCCCTGCCTGAGGCCATTATTCAAGAATATGTACAGAAAACCACATCACAAAAACTATGTAGCAGACCGGTTTTACTATCTAATCTTTCAGCTTTATCTTTGGCTGCCAGTCAAGCCAGTCACTGTCCACCTTGGAATACAGTTTGAACTGTTTGCCATCCTTCACAGGCTTCTCAGGAATCTCAGGGGTGGCAAATGCGATACCACCAGCCAGTAAAGCCTCAAGAGACTCTGTTCTAACCTTTGCTCCTGAAAACAGCCCCACTTTCATATCAATACCACTGGCATTCCAAAACTTGCTGTGCTCACTAACCAAGCCTGCATAACGGTCTTCTATATTAATGAAGATCACCACATGGTCGGCAGGATTGCCCAGTTTATAGCCAGTCACTTCTCCCACAGGAATATCCCTGTAGTACACAGCATTACCACGCTTTATAGAGCCAAGCCCCGGGCTTACCAACTCTATATCAAGACCCAATGAGCGCCTCTGGTTATCAGGCTCACCGTTAATGGCTATAAACTTTGTCTCAATAGCTCCCCGGCGGTACTGAGGTTGAACTCCGATATAAGGCCCCGTTAGCAAAGTTTCCAGGTGAGATGTATTAGCCAGCCCCAATTTGGGCTTAACCAGCCAGAACTGTGTGCCAGCAGATGCCAGCCATTTATACTGTTTTTCCAGAAAGACTTCAGCAATAACACCTTCTCTATTGGGATTTACAGCCAAAGCGGTCACCACCCCAACCTTCATTCCCCGGTATTTAACCTGGGAGCCTTCACTTAACCCATCAGCTGTTTCAAATTGAATCGACAGGGTTATTCCTTTTTTGGTTGCACTTTCTTCATCATCAAAAAGATGGAAGCGTTCACCATCTTTTACTTTTCTCCCACGAAGCTCAGGGGTTTTGAAAGCAATGCCTCCAGAAATCAATGTATTTAGGGTTGCTGAGCGTATTTTTACGCCATCCAGTCCTGCATCAACACTGACACCACTGACATTCCAGAAACGACTGCTTTTATTAACGAGGTGGCTAAATTCCGGTTCTATTAAAAGCCGAATATCAACGCCATTACCCTTGAGTTTGTATTCCTGAACAGAACCCACTGGAATATTTCTGAACAAAACCGGGCTACCCGCTGAGACACCTGAAAGCGCTTCAGCATTGAGGGTTAAATGTAATCCTGGGGCTGAGGTAGGTACTGGGGGTCGCTGGGCTTGTCCCTGGAAATGCCTGGAAGCTACTCCCTTTTCTACATCTTGTCGGCTAACATCCATACCGATGTAACGGCCACTTAATAAGGTATCCAAGCCTGAAACACCTTTCGGCCCAAAGCGTGGCTCAACAACCCAGAACTGTGCACCTTCAACCAAGCCCGGCATAACCTCAGGGCGTACAACCGCTTCAGCAGTCACCTTGGAGAGGTCTTCACTGATATCCAGCTCTTGCACTCGTCCTACTTCAAACCCATGAAATAGAATGGGGGTATTGGCCTGGCCAAGAGAAACATTAAGTGGAAACTCAATGGTGATGGGGATACCTGCTTCAGCCTGTTCATAGTCGCTATAAAGCACATATTGGTCATCATCAGCAGCTGGCTGGCCTGGCTCCCCCCAGTCAGGTGTATAGAAAGCGATACCACCCTGTATCATTGAGAGCAACGACTGGGTCCGAACCTTCAAGTTGGGCAAATTGCCTGAAATGTCTATTCCCCCAGCATTCCAGAACCGGGTATTTTGTTTAATCAGGCTGGCAAACTCCTGATTAACGTAAAGCTGAATATCGACGTATTCTCCATTACTGGCAAGAGAATAGCCTGTCACTTCACCCACTTTAAAACGACGATAATAAACCGGGCTCCCTACACTTAATGAAGAAAGCTCTTTTGCCCTGAGATTCAGACGAAGCCCTTCACTTTCTTCAGCCAGGGGGGGCGGCTGTTTCAGCGCCTTAAATTGAAGTGATTTTTTCCCCTCGTTTGAAGGTTTGAAGGCGATATAGTTACCCGATACCAGCGTATCCAGACCAGACACACCAGCCATTGAAATTTGTGGTCTTACTAGCCAGAATTGGCTCTCTTCCCGTAGATACTTTGCATAATGAGGGTCAATCTCTATAACCACATCAACCGCATTCATATCACCTGTCGCGGTTAAAGCACTGACCATACCCACGACCAGTCCATTATGAACCACTTCAGTTTTGCCAGCCTTGATCCCTCTACCACTATCAAACTGAACGTGGATTTCAATACCTGCTTCATTCACTGTCCGCCAGCCAAGCCAGCTGACAATTAGCAATGCAATAATCGGCAGCAGCCATATGGGTGTCAGCCTGCGGCTATTTTTTATAACCGCTTCGGAAATTTGAGAATCATTGCTCATACTTCCTCTCCTTTTGAACCCATAATGGCAATAGCCCTATTCATTTTTAATTCAGATGAGTCCCACAATAACCGTGGATCAAAACTGGCTGCAGCCAGCATGGTAATAACGACAACAGCAGAAAAAGCATAAGCCCCAGGACCAGCAGTTACCGAGCCCAGCTGCCCAAACTGAACCAGGGCAACCAATATTGAAATAATAAAGATATCCAGCATTGACCAGCGCCCAACCCAGACAATAAGCCGATAAAGCCGCATCTGTCGCCTCATACCGAGCATAGGGCGTTGAACTGAAATCAATAGCCAGAACATCCCAATCAGTTTTAGCAGAGGCACCAGAACACTGGCAGTAAACACCAGTATCGCTATAGGAATCATCCCATGATTAACCAGCTCTATAACACCGGACATAATCGTGTCTGGTTTGCCACTGTCAAAACGACTGACAGTCATCATTGGCAATACATTAGCTGGAATATAAAGCAAGGCAGCAGTAATCGTCAGAGCCCAACTTCGGGCAACGCTTCCCTTTATTCGGGAGTCAACTTTTGTACCACAACGGGGGCAATGCCTATCATTTCGGCGGCACACCCAATGGCAACCCAGACAAAGCTTTAACCCAAGCTCCGAGCCACTACTCAAAACCGATTCGCTCCCATATCACCCCTTCATTCAAATTAAGGCTGATAGTCACTTCCACCAGCATCAATCCGGCAAAACAAAACAAGCCCATGCCCATATGAACTGTCGCCATATCAGCTAATTTGATTACAGAAACCAGAACCCCTAAAAGGTAAATCTCGATCATGGCCCACTCACTTAGATGTGAATAAACTCGCATCAGTGGTCTGGCCAATGGCCTGCCTGCCCCCAAAAAAGCTGCCAATATTACCGGTAATAAAAGTAACAGACGAGCTAGCGGCACCAGCATGGCAGAAATAAAAACGAGCACAGAAACCGGGGCCAGCCCCCCCTGCCAGATGGCTACCACACTATCCCAAATAGTGCTTTTTTGCTGGTTACCTAACAATTCCATCGCCAGCACCGGATAATAGTTTGCTGGCAGGTAAAGAATCAGACCTGTAATGATCAGAGCCAGCACTGTCCCCAAACTGTCGGGTTTGCTCCGCGCAATGACATGATGACAACGGGGACAGCAGGCCTTTTCACGCCCCGACAGCAGCACCGCATCCACAGCCAGGTCACAATCTGGGCAAAGCCAGATACCTTTTGGGTTGATAGTAGTATCTGAAGTCACTTTCCTGCTATGGCTATCTGTTAGGGAGAATAAATACGTAGGCTGTCATAACACAATTATTTTAACCCCTACTCCCACTGAAAGTCTCTGTTAAGGACAACTACTTTATTATCTCAAGCTGAATTCTCATAAAATATCGCTTTTCATTCACTCACTGCATTCATCTATAAATCGGGGATTTCGTTTGAAAAAGGCTATTGTCTGCGCCATGGTCGCCAGCACACTGATCTCAGGTTGTGCCACCCGTAAAGTTCCAGTCACTCCGGGAGCAGAAAAGGTAAGCGCGATTAAAGACACCTCTAACCTTAATTGCAAACTGGTAGGCACTCATACCATTATGAAGGCTCATCCAAATAATATAAGTCGAGAGTTAAAGAATGCGGCCTATGCCAAAGGTGGCAACCGCTATAAAGTTGTCAACATACTCTCAGGTAAAGCGCCCAAACCAACCGGTGTGGTCGCTGAGCTCTATCAATGCAATTTTCAAACTGTTAAGCCTTCTTCACCTCCAGCAACAACCATCGACCCTGGTCTGATTACCGTTATCCCCGGTGCTGAAACTGTACAGCCCCTCTCCTTTGCAGAGGTAGAGAACAATAAATGCAAAGTAGTGGGCAGCAAAAGAATTGAACTATTACCTGCAGAAGAACTCAAAAAAGAACTGGCTAATCAAAGCTATATGATGGGTGGTAACCGATACCATGTAACCCATATCACTCCGGCAAGCGAAGAGCAAAGTGGGAGTGTCAATGCTGATGTGTATCGGTGCAAACACCAATCCATGAGCTTTAACGGCTAATACAGATTGTAATAAGGGCGTATGGCATTCATACGCTATAGAGTTCAGGCAGAACTGCCAAAATTTGAGATTCTGTCTGCATTCTGACATATAATGGTCGGTCGCTATTAATGACCTGTTCTGAGTTCGAAGTTCAGCGACAGTTCCAACAGACATGAAAGCAGCCATCACCCGGTAAGCTTTCATGGCCAGGCCTGCGGTAGTCTGGGGCTTCCAGATGAATATGCCCTCAGGCAGGTTACTGCAAACCCAAAAGCAGGTTAGCTGAACAATACCGGTCCTCGCCAAAACTATCATAGTATTTTGGTGGGTCTCGTTATATTGGCTAGCATCACTTCCACATTATCAGGGAGTGAAGGCTGTCTCTTTGCTCAGGAGCTGGAAAACAAGCCGCCAGGACAGTCAGATTTTTTCCAGGTTGAATGAGGTACATCTATGCTTCCCGTCGAACGTCGTGAACACATTCTTGCTTATGTCGAAGAGAAAGGCTGCGCCAATATTGAAGAGATGGCCCTTAAATTCGATGTTTCCCAGATGACGATCCGTCGGGATATTCGCACACTGGAGCAGGAAGAAAAACTTAGGGTTACCTATGGGGGCGCTGTATCCAAAAGCTTCCTTATGGAAGATATTCCCTATGAGAAAAAGAATGCCGTAAACATCGAAGAAAAGAAATCCATTGCCTATGAAGCACAAAAGCTGGTGAAGGAAGGGCAAATTGTCCTTCTTGATGCTGGAACCAGCACTATGGCACTGGCCAAACTGCTGATGCGAATGAAGGTCACAATCATCACCACCGACCTGAAAATCGCTCTGCATCTTTCTGACTCATCCACTGCCAAAGTTTATACTACTGGCGGTAATGTCAGTGCCATCACCAAGGCGCATACTGATGTGACTGCACTGAGCTTCCTCGATAGCATCAATGCTGATATCGCGTTCCTGGCTACTAACAGCTGGAGTCTTGAGCATGGTGTGACTACAGCATCCACTGACCATTATTATATCCGCCGTAAAATGCTCAGCCGTGCAAATCGTAAAATACTGTTAGCTGACTCCAGCAAATACGGTGCTTCCAGCATGAAAACTATCTGTCAGCTGGATGAGCTTGATGTCATTATTTCCGACAATAAGTTCGGTGAAGAAAATACACACGCAATTAAGGAAGCCGGAGGCAATATTATCCTGGCTTCTTAATCCACCTACACCTATAGAAAATAAAAACGGGCCAGCTGGCCCGTTTTTATTTGAACACTAAAACAACATTTTATAGTAAACGTCTTCATTCTATTATTTGACCTAAACTCTCTGGCTAAATAACAGACAATCTGTATAATCCGCCCCACCAGAAAAACTCAAACATAAACATCAAGATGCAGAATATCCCAGTTATTGACTTCACTTCGGCGGATGCACCAGGGGCATTTGTAGAGTCATTGCGTAATACCGGTTTCGGTGTATTAAAAAACCACCCGATTCCCCAGCATTTGGTTGAATCGATTTATAAGCACTGGCAGCATTTTTTCCTGTCTGAAAGAAAACAGCAATTTCGCTTTAATGCCGAAACCCAGGATGGTTTCTTTCCATCTGAAATATCTGAAGTTGCCAAGGGGCACAGCGTCAAGGATATTAAGGAATATTTCCATATCTACCCGTGGGGACAAATTCCGGAGGAGCTCAAGGAAGAGGCATTACAATATTTTGATCTGGCCAATAACCTGGCAGCCACCCTTTTGAACTGGGTTGAAGAGTGCAGTCCTGCAAAAGTAAAAGCAGGTTTTTCCATGCCATTATCATCCATGATTGAGGGCAGTGCCAAAACCCTGTTGAGAGTACTTCATTACCCACCACTGACCGGTGAAGAAGAGCCAGGCGCCATTCGCGCTGCTGCTCACGAAGATATAAATTTACTTACTGTGTTACCAGCAGCCAATGAACCCGGGCTTCAAGTTCAACTTAATACTGGTGAGTGGATGGATGTTCCCTGTGAATTTGGCACCCTGATTATCAATACCGGGGATATGCTCCAGGAAGCTTCAGGTCACTACTTCCCTTCAACATCCCATCGGGTGATTAACCCAACCGGCGGTAAAACTGACCACTCTCGTATTTCATTACCGCTATTTTTGCACCCGGATAGTAAAGTTGTTTTATCCGAGCGTTACACAGCAGGTAGCTATTTGGATGAGCGCCTTCGTGAGCTTGGTGTAAAATAGGCTGCCAAGGAGCCTGTCGAACTTAATACTGGCCTACTGCGAAAAAACCGAATTTGGCCATTTTTTATGCTAATTCTCGTTTAATAGGATCGCTGTTCGCCTCGAATCAGCATAAAAACTGGCTCAAACTGGTCTTTCTCTCGTTACGGCCGATTAAGTTCAATAGGCTCCTAGAAGAAACAAGCTGGCCACTGTTAACATAGCTTCGCTAATTATCCGGAGAGGTTTCAAGTGCGCCAGCTATTGATTGTTTGTATTTTTCTTGCTCTTACGGGCTGTACTTCCCGCTACTATAAAGCAGAAGAGTACTCAGGCTTCCTCAAAAGCTATGCCAAACTCGAAAAAGTAGAAACACCGTCTGGCAGCAATGTTTGGCGCTGGGTATCACCTGACATAAAAAAACAGCAATACAAGGCGGTCTATTTTGAACCGTTGTCTTTTTACCCAAAACCCCGTGCCCGGGACCAGGTCAGCCGTGAAGCCCTAGAGAATATCCGCCAGGCAATGGAAGCCAAAGTCCTTAATGTAGCTGATTATCTTGGCCTGCCCAGAGCAAAAGAAAAAGGACCTGATGTGCTTGTTTTACGACCAGCTATCACCTCTCTATCCATCAAACTTGAAGATTTCAAGGTTAGAGAAATGATCCCGGTAAGGCTGGTAATTTCTAGTGCAGAGCTGGCTATGGGATGGCGTAATAAAGATGTCACATTTTTACTGGAATCAGAATTATTAGATGGTAATACCGGGCAAACCATGGCTATGGCAGTACGTAAAATAAAAACGCTACCTTTGAAAGACAGTACCCAAAAGCTCAGTCTTGAGCATGCTCAATCTGAAATCAATCAGTTGGGAGACGATCTTAAGACTGACTTTACCAGTCTTAAGGCATTAATTGAAAAGAAACGTTTGAGCCAAGGTTGATGGTTGATGGTTGATGGTTGATGGTTGATGGTTGATGGTTGATGGAAAATAGTATTGCCTTTTCTATTTCCATTGACCATCCTCAATTTCTGTTTAATTTAGTGAAATGAATATTTTTGCCTGATTGCATCATTGGAATGAAATACATAGAGAATAATTTAAGATAAAGGGCGATTATTTAGTTCGCCCTAAGGGCAGAGGAAGGGATAACTAGAGACGAGGCATTATAACTCAATAGAATTCCACTTTCTGTGTAACCATTGACTGCCTTTATTTTCCTCTATGAAAAATTTTTTAACTTTTTCATGATTTGACAAATACATCTTTGAATAATTATCAGACATATTCATAGTAACTAACAGTTCTCCAATATTATTAACCTCTCCTGATTTTATATTAAAAATCATTTCTTCCTGGGGTCTAATATACAAGCTATGAGTTTCTTCAGAGTCACTATAACTAATTGTTTTTTTCAATATAACTCTCTTTATAGAATATTTCCCAGGCTTTAAATCAAAGCTATAAAAGAAACCATCCGAATTACTGGATTCAACTTTATATAACTTATCCGATATACTATTTCTCATCTCTAAAACAACTGTTGAATGATGATCCCCATCTTTTATAGCTGCCACATCTGAATTCAATATAGAGAAGGTTGTAGAGCCCAGCAGCAAGGATTTATCAAAATTATCAGGCTCCTTGATAATCTTAAAACCAGAACACCCGGATATAGCCAAGGCAAACAAAATAACAGATAACTTTTTCAACATAACCATTAGATATTTTAAGAAAAGTTTCCTGATGGCAACTAAATAGCCTTCCCCCAGAACCTTTCAGCCCAAACGGCTACTCTTTAAATTTCACCGCTGTACCAAAAACAAGAATTTCTGAGGAGCCATCCATTATTGCACTAGTGGTAAACCGTATACCCACTACTGCATCAGCTCCTTTTTCTTCTGCGCTTTCAACCATCCGCCTTATTGCTGCATCCCTTGCTTCCGTCAACATCTCAGTATAACCAGTAATCTCCCCACCAATAAGGGTTTTTAACCCGGCCATAATATCTCGACCTATATGTTTAGACTGCACAATATTACCCGTGACCACCCCGAGAGTTTCTTTTATTTCCTTACCTGGAATCGTTTCTGTTGTTGTATAAATCATTACTTCTCCTAAATCAACGGTGTATAAACAGTTGCTGGCTTCAGTATCACACAGGGTTAAATTGATCAGCTTCTTTATCAGATAATTGTTCTAAGCTTTTCTTTGCATACTTTCTTAATTTATAAGATTCTGCTTCAATAGAGACTCTTTCCAGAATATTTCTATAGCGAGGATTTTTGCTTTTCCCTAAAACTTTACACAACCAAGAAGCAGCATCAACAACATAGTCATCATCAGTGCTTTTAATATGCCATATTTTTTCTGCAAAAAGATCCAGTATTTCAGTATTTGTTTCACCCTGATGATAATACGTTTTTGAATACTGCTGTAAAAAGTAACTATTCAGCCTCCTCAGATTAATCTGGATTTTTCGCGAATTTATGTCATTTTGATATAAACCCTTTTCCAGAAGTTTTCATGACTCAGTTTACTCCCGAAACACAGGCCATTATCTTGCTTCTCGCTGCTGTAGGTGAGCTGGAGTCGAAGGTTTTGAGTCTTGAGGATGAAAACAAGGAGCTTGCTGATAAGCTCAAGATGAATAGTCGTAATAGCAGCAAGCCACCGTCTACAGATGGTTACAATAAGCCCTCATCATCCAAAAACTCAAATGCTGACAGTGAGAATGAGGAAAATCCTGAGTGTGATAGAGAAGATTACAAACCCAATCCCAAAAGCCTGAGGCAAAAGTCAAATAACAGGCCCGGTGGTCAACACGGTCATAAAGGCTCTACGCTGGAGCAAACTGAGGAACCAGACCATATCCGGCATCACTCGGTTAAAAACTGCGTACTTTGCCATCAGTCGCTTCTTTCTATCAAAGTAACCGACGTTGTTGAACGTCAGGTATTTGATCCAGGACGTTTTGGCCGTTTCGAAGTAACGGCGCATGTGGCTGAAGTCAAAGAATGCCCATGCGGACATGCTAATCAAGCATGCTTTCCTAAGGGTGTTGACTCGTATGTGCAGTATGGTCCGGTCACTCAAGCACTGGCTGTTTATCTGTATCAATACCAGTTAATGCCGTACAAGCGCATTTCACAATTCTTTTTCGATATTTTTGGTCTTGAAGTTAGTCCCGGTTCAATCTGTACTTTTCAGGCAAATGCCTACGACCGTCTGGCTAGCACAGAGGCAGCAATTGCTAACGCCTTAAAAAAAGTGCCAGTTGCAGGTGCTGACGAAACAGGCATGAGAGTGAAGGGCTCTTTATGGTGGCTGCATGTCGTTCGTTCCGAGGAGTGGACATACTACCACCTTGACCCCAGTAAAGGTCATGAAGCTATTGAGGCAATGGGAGTGTTACTGGTATTTGCCGGTATACTTGTGCATGACCATTATAAAGTCTACTTTCGCTACGCAGCCATCCATGTGCTCTGTAACGCCCATCACTTAAGGGAGTTGCAGGGGGTTGTTGACAGAGATTGCAATTATCTTGCAGCCCGGCTTCAACGCTTGTTAAGGCTGGCTTGCCATCTTAGGAAAGGGTTCAAAAAGCTTGGCATGAAGGCTATGCCGGAAATTATCCGCAAGCGTATCGACTCGCTTTTCGAGCGTACTGCTAAAAAAGCACAGCTCGAAGAAGCCGAGTACATGGAGCGACGACGTCAACGCCTTGGAGAGGATAAAGTCAGAAACACCAAAGCCTTTAACCTCTTCAAGCGACTGGTGGAGTTTAAAGAAGAAACCTTGAGATTCATGACTGATTTTGACATCCCCTTCGATAATAACGGCAGTGAGCAGGATGTTCGCAACGGCAAGGTAAAGCAGAAAATATCTGGCTGTTTCAGAAGTGAAAAAGGGGCTAAATGGTACTGCCGGATACGGAGTTATGTTTCATCGGCGAGAAAGCAGGGTGAGAATGTTTTCGAAGCCCTGCTTATAGCTATGAAGAATTACGACAACCTTCCTTTACTGGGTGCTGAATAGTTACTGTAAAAAATCAACTCTCTCTGTTTTCAATTGCTCAACTATAGTCTCTTTACTATACCTATTTTTAATAACTGGAGTTATTCTCTCTACAAAAAGAGCTTTGTCACCCCTTGAAGAAAAATGAATCACACCAAATTCATTATATTTATACTTTATGTAAGAAAGTCTGTTTAGAAAGGTGTTACCATCATATTTTTCAATATAATCAGGCATTCCAAGCTTAGCAACAATAGTACTTTCACTTTCACCTAATGATAAACTATCAAACCTTTCAGATTTTGAGAGCATTTTATTATTCTCTTCAATAATAATTTGGCTAGTAAACTTTTCACCATCACAATTATTTTGGTCGCCAATCATTTTTGAAATAATGTTACTATCAATATCCTCAATCCATACAACCTTACACGACTCACTTAATACGCCACTAACCAGATAATGTTCACCTGGTTTTGGTGTAAATTCAACGTCCCCCTCAACTTTATAATTCTTATCAGGATCAAATAAGGTAACTATTCAGCACCCAGTAAAGGAAGGTTGTCGTAATTCTTCATAGCTATAAGCAGGGCTTCGAAAACATTCTCACCCTGCTTTCTCGCCGATGAAACATAACTCCGTATCCGGCAGTACCATTTAGCCCCTTTTTCACTTCTGAAACAGCCAGATATTTTCTGCTTTACCTTGCCGTTGCGAACATCCTGCTCACTGCCGTTATTATCGAAGGGGATGTCAAAATCAGTCATGAATCTCAAGGTTTCTTCTTTAAACTCCACCAGTCGCTTGAAGAGGTTAAAGGCTTTGGTGTTTCTGACTTTATCCTCTCCAAGGCGTTGACGTCGTCGCTCCATGTACTCGGCTTCTTCGAGCTGTGCTTTTTTAGCAGTACGCTCGAAAAGCGAGTCGATACGCTTGCGGATAATTTCCGGCATAGCCTTCATGCCAAGCTTTTTGAACCCTTTCCTAAGATGGCAAGCCAGCCTTAACAAGCGTTGAAGCCGGGCTGCAAGATAATTGCAATCTCTGTCAACAACCCCCTGCAACTCCCTTAAGTGATGGGCGTTACAGAGCACATGGATGGATGCGTAGCGAAAGTAGACTTTATAATGGTCATGCACAAGTATACCGGCAAATACCAGTAACACTCCCATTGCCTCAATAGCTTCATGACCTTTACTGGGGTCAAGGTGGTAGTATGTCCACTCCTCGGAACGAACGACATGCAGCCACCATAAAGAGCCCTTCACTCTCATGCCTGTTTCGTCAGCACCTGCAACTGGCACTTTTTTTAAGGCGTTAGCAATTGCTGCCTCTGTGCTAGCCAGACGGTCGTAGGCATTTGCCTGAAAAGTACAGATTGAACCGGGACTAACTTCAAGACCAAAAATATCGAAAAAGAATTGTGAAATGCGCTTGTACGGCATTAACTGGTATTGATACAGATAAACAGCCAGTGCTTGAGTGACCGGACCATACTGCACATACGAGTCAACACCCTTAGGAAAGCATGCTTGATTAGCATGTCCGCATGGGCATTCTTTGACTTCAGCCACATGCGCCGTTACTTCGAAACGGCCAAAACGTCCTGGATCAAATACCTGACGTTCAACAACGTCGGTTACTTTGATAGAAAGAAGCGACTGATGGCAAAGTACGCAGTTTTTAACCGAGTGATGCCGGATATGGTCTGGTTCCTCAGTTTGCTCCAGCGTAGAGCCTTTATGACCGTGTTGACCACCGGGCCTGTTATTTGACTTTTGCCTCAGGCTTTTGGGATTGGGTTTGTAATCTTCTCTATCACACTCAGGATTTTCCTCATTCTCACTGTCAGCATTTGAGTTTTTGGATGATGAGGGCTTATTGTAACCATCTGTAGACGGTGGCTTGCTGCTATTACGACTATTCATCTTGAGCTTATCAGCAAGCTCCTTGTTTTCATCCTCAAGACTCAAAACCTTCGACTCCAGCTCACCTACAGCAGCGAGAAGCAAGATAATGGCCTGTGTTTCGGGAGTAAACTGAGTCATGAAAACTTCTGGAAAAGGGTTTATATCAAAATGACATAAATTCGCGAAAAATCCAGATTAATCTGAGGAGGCTGAATAGTTACCAAATAAGTAACCAATTGGTGCCGAATGATGGACCTGTCCAACAAGACGTATCCTCAATTTTTCGGCAGGCACATGCCTTGATTTTCCTCTTGCAGCTATCCGAAAACCCTGCCCTTCGGAAGCAGCTATAGTATTTGTAAGAGCATTTTGAATTTCATTTCCATTAATTGATCGAATAAAAAATAAATCTGCCTTACTGCTACTATCTTTTTTAAAGCTGTCATCAATTGTAGCAACTTCCCCTCTATAACCATCTGGAACCAATGGTTGATAAGAAGCACACCCCGTTAATATGGAAATGAAAAGCAAAGAGAGCAATAGCCTCATAAAAACCCTTAATCTTTAAAAAATCAACTATTCTGTTGAATCATCCAGACATTAGAACATCAATATGTCTGCAATCATTAGTACGAACCCGGAAGCTCAGTATTTGAGCAAGCTACCGCCCGTCCCGATCCTATTGAGAGACTATTAAGGCAACTAGTGGGTTGTATGGAATGTATTGAGTTATGGCGCGCCGTAGCTTAGCAAGAATGTAAGCTGCAATATACAACCAAAGTACCAATATAAAGCTCAGTCATGACACAGATCACCACTTTCAAAAAAGTAAATACATAACTAGATCTAGATAAAGTCTAAAGAGTTTTCTACTTTCTACAGACATAACAAACCGGACGAAGAGAAAACTAAGCGCTAGACTACAGCAGCTAAGGGATAAATCCGCGCTAAACTACCACTATCAAGCTGTTAATGGATATAAGGCCGATGAAACCAACCATCTGTGTACCTATGGGCGACCCTGCTGGTATCGGCCCAGAAATAATCATTAAATCTCTGACGGAATCTGATCTATTCACCAGCTGCAAGGTACTTGTAGTTGGTTGTGAATATTTTCTTAACCGCGCAGCTGAAGTCTGTAACAGACCCATCACCATCCACAAAATGGACTGCTCCTCCCAGTTATCCCTGGTGCCTGGCTCTCTTAACCTTTTGAATCGGCCATTAGACAATGCAGAAAATATCAAGGCTGGAGAAATCTCTGCTGCTGCGGGATACGCCTCTTACCAATTTATAAAAGAGGCGGTATTGCTGGCTATGAGCAAAAAAGTCGATGCTCTGGCTACAACACCTATAAATAAAGAGTCGCTTAAAGCTGCTGGCATTCCCCATATTGGTCATACTGAAATGCTGGCAGAACTGACAGGAAGCCATGACCCTTTAACGCTTTTCCAGGTAAAAAAACTCCGGGTATTTTTTCTTAGCAGACACTTGTCCCTTAAAGAGGCCTGTAATGCCGTTACGGAAGAACGGGTCTACGATTATATCACCCGGTCAATCGCTACTCTAAAGTCTCTGGGCATTTCAAAACCAAGACTGGCTGTAGCAGGGCTAAATCCTCACTGTGGCGAACATGGTCTCTTCGGTGATGAAGAAGAAAAAGCGATTGTACCTGCTGTTCACCGCGCTTATTCAAAAGGGCTACAAGTTTTTGGCCCTCTCCCAGCAGACTCCGTTTTTTACCAGGCCCTGAAAGGTAAATTTGATGCGGTACTTTCTCTCTACCATGACCAGGGGCATATCGCGACCAAAATGGTCGACTTCGAACGGACAGTATCGATTACCTGTGGACTACCATTCCTTAGAACATCTGTAGACCATGGCACCGCCCATGATATTGCCGGAACAGGAAAAGCCAGTTCCGTCAGCATGACTGAGGCAATCCGGTTGGCGGCAGTTTATTCAGAAAAAATCAGGGATATAAAAAGCAAACAGTTTGCTGAAAGCGCCTGTACTGGAAAGGGTTAGAGCCTAAGTAATAGTCATTACTAAAGCAGATATAGGATTCTCCTTTAGCTCAACCAGGAGCTGAACAAAAATAGCTCAGCTCCAACTTTACCTTATTTCTCTTTATGCTTCTTCTTTTTACCCTTGGGGCGCTTTACACCATGGGAACCATTATTGATCTTTCCCCTAAAAGTAGTTTTATCACCTTTTCCCATTTTTTTTCCTTATTATTTACTACGCTGATTCACAATATGATGAGAAGGGAAGGATTACAAGTAATTACTATATACCTCAATACAACAGAATAAATATAATAATCGACTATTAAAAAATCGATGAACCAATAAGGATAGTTTCAGAAGCTACTGAATAATGAAGTTAAATAAATACTTTAAAACAACCACCTGTTTTCTTGCGGCATTACTCTGCTTAACAAGCCAAATCGCTTCAGCCGACAAAGTGGGTTCTGTTAGTACAAAATTCAATCTACTAACTCCCAATGATAAGATTGTTATCAAACGTTTTACTGACCCAGATGTACCGGGTGTAGCCTGCTTTGTTTCAATGGCAGAAAAGGGGGGAATGTCTGGTGCTGTCGGGCTGGCATCAGACACTTCAGATGCCTCTATAGCTTGTCGCCAAGTTGGCCCCATTTTACTACCTGAGAATATTGCCAATAAAAAGAACGACGGAGATAGAGTATTTAAAAAACGCAGCTCTATTCTTTTCAAAACCCTACAGGTAGTAAGATTTTATGATCCGGAAACCAACTCTCTGGTGTATCTGACTTACTCTGACAAACTGGTAGATGGTTCGCCAAAAAATGCTGTAACTGCTGTGCCGGTTATGCCATGGCCGGAAAAATCATAGACCAGAATCAATCACCACAGCTTCCAAACAGGCTGCTGTGGTGGCTATAACTATTCTACTTTTACCCTATAACTGACTTCACCGCTTTCGCCTGGCAGCAGACTGCCATTGGGGAAACGCCAGAAAATCTTACCTGTAAATCCCAGACCATTACCATCGGCACCCATTAATTGTAAATCACACTTGCCCAAACTTTCTGGGTGTGACGTTGGACAATTTACAGCTCCAGATAACACCGTAAATGGTGGTGTCTGGTCGCTGATTTCCAGCTGTTTAATTGGTGCAACGCCTGTATTAGCAAAACGAATGGTGTATTGCAGAATATCACCAGAATCGGCTTTGTTAGATGTGCTTCTGCCATCACCCTGAGTAATGTTTTCTACCCACTTTTTCAGTATCAACTGGCCACTGGTTTTATCCGATACCGTAACCGTATCAGTGGCAGAAACACTAATTACAGCGCTACCCTTACCTGTTTCTGAAACGGTGTTATCTTTATCTGTTTGTACAAAATCAGCCTTGATATTCAGAACAGCTTTTAGCCCAAAAGGTGCATCTGCAGGAACAAAGAAACTGGCTTGTAAACAGACAGAGTCATCAGCCTTTAGCTTAAGCGAACCTGGCATGTTGGAGGGTTTGTTATCACTTTCACAACTTAGCTGCTTTAGTGTTACAGGCCAGTTTATGGTAACGCCATTTTTATTTACTAACTCCGTACTTAAAACAGCATTACCATCAACGCTACTCAGCAATTTATGTGGAAAGGTAACCATCACACCTGGCTGGGTTGAACGACTATGATTCGGCGTCAAACGAATAACAGCTTCTCCCTGGATATAACCAAAAAGTGCCTGAACTGTTTGTCTAGGTTTAATCTTAATAGATAAAGGGTTAACCGTAGCAGCACCCGGTTGAAATCCTTTTAATCCTGGTTGCTCTGGAACGGTTAACTGATAACTACCAACAGGCAAACGCTCAACAGAAAAACGTCCCTGGCTATTAGTTGTTAAAGTCTTAATCAAAATAGATTTCTTCTCGTTGCCATGCATTTTATACAAATTAACAACGATTTTATCCAAGCCAGGCTCGCCGTTATCCCATTGTCCATTATTATTTTTATCATGCCATAAACCTCCCTCAAGATAACCGTCATCATGCACATTAGAGGCTTCAGCAGAAAACTCTGAGGTATTCGCTTTATTGTCTATAGCAATAACTGATATAAAATCAATGATATTATACAACGACAAGGGCTCTTCAAAACGAAACTTGTTTTGATGGATAGTCTTACCACTAACTGGATCCTTGTAACTACCCCGACTGGAGGCCATGTCAGCAGGGCCACCCTCTTTTCTATCATAGTAATACTCTGCGTTGCGATAAAACTCCAGCGTTACCCCAGGCATAGCAAAACCTTCGATAATCAGCTTCTGATTTTTTGCGTCTCTGATAATGTTACTAATAATCGGGCGATCAATCCCCAAGTTAGTTCCATGGGAAAAGTCATAGCCCCCTGTATTTGCATTCTCTCCGTCACCTGATGGGTATTTATTACCATCAAATACAAGATCAATAGGTAAACCGGAATTCCTTTCAAATCGGTTTCGAGTTATTAGATTACCTTTGGCCCTTAAGCTTGAAGAAAAGTTGGAAACAACAACACCAGGGCCTCTATTATTTACAAAAATGTTACCCGTCACAATGATGTTTTTACCGCTGTCATTGCTCCCCTGCAGTCTTACCCCCCCACCTTCACCCTCACCACTCTGAGGGTTATGAGCACGACCAGCGCCTGTAATAGTATTATCAGAAATACTGAGTTGCTTAGGATAAGGAAAACGCCAACCATCAATGGCAAAAGCATTAACACCATCAATGTAATTCTTCGTTATGATTACAGTTCTACTCTGATCATATGTATTTGAACTTTCCAGCGAAATAGCATCACTGGTATTTGCACCTTTGCCGTTATCAAGCAGCAAGTTTTGCTCAATAAGGCCTGACCCACTGAAATTAATTCCTGCCTGATCAGTACCTGTTATCCAGTTATGGCGGATAGTCACATTACTGGAAGGTTCCGCCTCAATAGCCGCGTATATTGCTCGAGGTGTGCGCTGATCCCCCAAGGCAGATAGCCCAATTAAATTATCTTCAATAATACATGAGCGGCAACTGGCCGAAGTTCTGATAGCTCTCAGTGAATTAGACTGGCTGCCACTCCCGTTAAATACTAAATGACTAGCTATCTGATTTGAGCCGTTCATAAAGAGTAGCTGGTTGAGCCTGGGCTCATAAGCTGCCAGCTCAAGATCCTGGGCCAAGAATGGTTCAGTTGACTGCCCTCTATCTCCTGCTCCAGTAGACATTTTTAATGTCTTGTCTGTTAGAGCCTTTCTCCCCGAATCAAGATAGCTCCAGGCCAAACCATTAATGGAAGCACCAGAACGGTTTAATGAGGGCAAATCTGATTGCAAGGTGATCTTCCATCCCCGATCACTGTTCTCAGCGACAGCAGGGACAAATAGCATTTTTCCAGTGCCAGTATTGTTATTTGTATTTTCTATAAATTGTCTAAGGCTGCCTTGGCCGGTATCGTTTGGGTGGGTTACAACGTCGTAACTAAAACCAAAATTTAGATTTTCCGCGTCAGCCTTACCAGCAGGAATTCTAATAACATGCTGAGCCTGATCAAAACTATTATCTGAAATATGATCAGAGATACCAGCCGCTTTCCCTCCGTAGCAGTAACCACTTTGAGCTAGCTCCCTATACCCACCCAAGCCGTCAGCACATATCCCTCCAATACTACTCCAGCTTTGCTCAGGGATAACTGATTTATTTTTTGACAACGTGCTGCTATCAACAACAACTGTATATGCCCCTTGATCCTTTACAAAAAAACTATACTCCCCTCTGGGGCCAGTTCTTGCCTCATCAACTTTGATCCCATATTTATTGAGAAGAATCACCTTGGCACTTTGAAAATATGAAAAACTGGTGTCACCCACAGCCAGTTTTTTTTCATCTACAGTTCCTGCTCTGTATTGAAACAATCGTCCATTAAACTGTCTTTCACTTTTAAATTTTCCGATAAAAACACTGGCGTCATACCAGCCATCCACTCCGTCAGCAATGGCTAGCTTCACCTTATAAGGCTTATTTACTTGTACAGGTAATGAGCTAGTGACAACTTTTGTCCAACCATTCAGAGCAACATGATTACCTCGATAACTTGAAGCTTGCCAACCATTATTAACATCAAATCTAACTTCAGGATTACGAATATAGTAATCACTATTTCTTTTACGGTTTACGTAATTGGTCGATACCGGATCTCCACTTGGGAGTTTCGCAACATTAATACCAGAATCACTATGACTGCCGTTGATACCTGGACCTGATATAAAAAAGCCATATGCATCGACAAACTTTGTGTCGACGTACTGCTCATATTCATCTGAGCCAAAAACGAAGTCAATACTCAGATTATTTGCAAGTGGTATTAATTCAAAAGTTATAATTACATGGTCATACTGCTTTGGGTTACCTTGAAAAAGCTGTGCTAAATCAGAGTCCCAATGTCTTTTGTTATAATGTTTTCCTTTTTGGTCTTTTCTTTTTTTTTCTAGGGTAGAGGCATCACCAGTGCTAAGCACAACTCCTTGGCCAATACCAATATTCGGTGTACGGTTCTCCAAACCATTGCTAAATTCTGCAATTTGGCGATAGTTTCCCATCTTCTGAATCTTGAGATTTTTGATCGTTACCCCAGGCCCCTCAAGCATTCTAGAAATATTGCGCTCAATATCCGCTTTATTTTTTCCCAAAGACTGAAAACGAATCTGAGCATGTAAGTTAGATGAAGTTGCAAAAAACAATGCTATAAGGCAAAAACTGAAAAGGTTTTTAGCTCCTTTTCGAACTCGCTTCCAAGATTGGTCATGATAACTAGAAGATACCTCAAGCCTCTGAAACAGCAGCAAGGAAGAGAGAGCGAAACAAAATAAATTACTCATAAAATACTAACTACTGAATCTGAATACCAAAAAGCAGTGAAACCGATGCGCCAGGATCCAGTTTTGTCCAAGTGGCTGTGATTGTACGACTGGATACAGAGGGCTTATCTATAGCCTGTTTAGCTATAGGCAAACCTTCTTTATTAAAAAAGACTGTGAAATTTGGCGCCGCATCATGGATAACAACATTCTGAACCGTTTCAACACCCTGATTTGTTGCGGTTAATTTATAAACAACACAGCTACCCGGTAGAGCAGGAAAACTAACGGTTGAAAATGAAGTGGGTATAGCGCTTGAACAGTCCCATGCAGCTTGCTTTTTCGTAATAACGACATCCGTGTTATTAACAGTGGATGTATCTGTAACCATTAGCTGATTATTATCTCCCCAGACCGCTACCAGCTCAGTAATATTTTGCGTCCCCTGAGAGGCATTGGCAGGTGCAAAGACTTTAACAATCAGGTGTTGGGTCTGTTGTTTCGGTAGAGAGAAATGGCCATCAATAGGAGAATCGCTTTTAGAGAGATGTCCGTTCCCATCCTGGTCATTGTAAACAACCGACTGCCACCCTTGGCTTTTTAGCGAATCAGACAGTTGCAGGTTAATATTATCCATAGCCTGGTGACTGTTATTTGTTAGCCTGTGGGCATACGTAACAAAACTGCCCGGCATCACTTGAGCCTGTCCGTCAGGTTCAAGCGTTAAACTTTCTCCAGACGTTACAGATAAAGCCAGGTGCAAATGGTCTTTGGCATTATTAACCGGTGAATTAGCTTTAATATAAAAAGAGTAGGTTGCAGGATTAATATCCGCAGGCAAGTCAAATGCTAACTTTATCCTGATGTATGTGCTCTGTTTTACTACTCCGGTATTATTAACAGGCATACTACCATCATTAATAAACCGCCAATTAACACCTTTTGGCAATGTACCATTAGCGCTATCAACAACTTCCAGGTTATAGCTATCAGCCATACCACCCGTATTATTAACAAAGAGCTTTTCAATAATAACAGTCTGGCCAGCTACCCCATTGAATGTTTTAACCGGATCAGCCTCTGGGCCAGCGCCTTGTCCTGGCACAACTGTATCACCGCTAACAGGTCGCTCAATAGTCAAGTCTACCGCAAATTGCTCATCAGAAAGTTGCACTAACCAGTTCAGTGCTGAATCTTCTATTCGATCAGGTCCCGTTGCTTTCAACGTGATGAAATAGCCATTTTTTTGGGGTGTAAAGGTTGAAGGGAGTTTTACCTTTAATTTGACTTCACGGTATTCACCGGGTTTAAGGTCAATAACATCAAGTACTGGCTTTGTTTGGAAACGCGTACATTGGGCATTCAGACTCAGGCAATAAGTGCTACCGGAAGGAAACGTATTTTCTCTATCTTCAGGAGTAACCTGGTAACTGGCTATTTGAGTGCCGGTATTCCATATATAATTAACAAACTCAACCGTTTCACCTGCTACACCAGACAGTACTGTTATTGGTTCTCCCAGATCTTTTGAAGAACTGTAACGACTGCCATTAATGGTTACGCCAGCGCCCATAATCAGCAAAGGAACACTGTTGGTATACTGCTCACCACTGAGGTTACCGTTGCTTTCACCATTGCCTATTGAAAATTGATAAACAGCCTTGTTATAAACAGTTTTACCTGCATAGCCTTTCTTTATTTTTACTTTAAACTGCACCTTGCCATCAGCTGTATCGCCTTTAATATTTCGCAAGTTAAACTCAGGCGTCAAGGTATCAGTAGGCTCATCAATTGGCTGGATAGCTCCATTTTTATCATACCAACGACTGCTGTTTTTTATATATTCAAAGGCAGCAGGTAACGGATCTTTAAGTACCAGGCGACTGTTTCCCTGCTCTTTCCCTTGACGTTCATATTCCAACGTTATAGTCACTTCATCACCAGCTGTTGCCTGAGATTTGTCCATAGACTTGGCAACACTGAATACGGGTGAATTACTAATTTTTATCTGATCATTATTTTTATCAAAACAACGCTTTTGCTTATTTCGATCACTGGACTTACATTCCCTGACATCTGCGCGAACAAGCAAATCCATATCAGACGACGTGGCTTGACCACTGACCAAAAAGGCAAAAGCAGCGCCAGGAACCAGAGTAATATCGTCTGTTAACAATGGCTGACCATCAATCTGGCCACTGTGGTTAAGATCCTGATAGAGTTTATTGCCATCAGGCACCCGAATCGAATAGGTCGCTGTTATATTCCCAGTATTGGTCAGTAAGTGAGGGAAAACATAAGAACCATTTTTAGCCACCAGGCGGGTCTGGCTTTGTTCCAGATTTATCCCTGGCGCTTCCTGGATCAGGGTTTCCACTTCATTAGATTCGACCTGCTGACGCTGATTATTTTCATCCAAAAAATACGCCTGGGCCTGGCTGCGGATAATTGTTCCAGCTGGGGTTGCAGCATAACTATAAGCCGCAGAAAAAAAAGACAGCAATGTACATATAAGAAGCAGCCGCGGCAGTATTTTTGAAAGCCAGATAAAAAAAACGCCGAGCACTCCATGTCTCTGTGGTGAAAAAGCCCCCGCCCACATCATGCAGAACCCCCAATAACTGGCTCTTCTGTTACAGCATTACTATTTTCACCACTGTCATTAAAAGGCTGTTCCAGAGTAACCGGACGCCCCTCATCATCCACCAGTAGCATCTCAACCCGGCGGTTGGTTTGTTCATCCAGCCCTTTAATTGGAACGGTCAATAACAACTCTTTCCCAAGACCAATCAGGTCAATACGCTCTCTGGATATTCCATTGTCTACCAACCAATTCGCAATAAACTGGGCACGTCTCTTCGAAAGCGGAAGGTTGTATCGTTGGGAGGCAATACTGTCGGCAAAGCCACGGAGTATCACCCGATAACCCGGATTTTGATTCAGTAATTCGAGGTTGTCCCTAAGCTTCGATTCTTCTTCTACTGCCACTTCTGACTGGTTATAGGGAAAGAAGATTGCGTTATGCCACTTCATACCAGGAATAGCAGTCTGAGCGACAGGGCACATCTGGTTATCATAACGGGCATATAATTCCTCAGTACTCACACAACCGGTAAGCCCTGTTAAAAGTACTATACAAATAATCAGTCGAAAGCTGTGGATCATGAGGTAAACCAGTCAAACAGGGATTCATCAAATTTGAATTGCATGCTCAGGTGAACACCTTCAGCATTATATTCTTCGCTATCCAGGTCTTTATCCGAAAAGCCCACAACGTTGTAGTAAGCCCCAACACGAAGATTGCGCACCACCAGATAATAAACACCAATACCTGCAGACCAACGCATACTGTCTGTGCCATCAACCGCCAGCAGACCGCCACGCATATCTACATCCCAACGACGATCAATATCCCAGGTTAACCGTGCATCGGTAACCCATGTCTGGCTGTCATAACGATAGTCTTCCAGAGCAGTGCTAACCCATTTACTACCAATACGGCCAGAAAGCGTTAAATCACTACTGACTTGACGGTTCTGGTGAGTGGAAATCAAATGAACAGTGCGGTTATCAGCTTGATTTTGTCCTCGCTCCTCCTTCCACTGATACATATACAACCCATGCTGACGGTTATCGAGCTTGGGGCGACGAGCCATACCCAGCGTCATGGCATGTTTAGTGATTTTGCTTTTACCGTCTTCTTTTGGCAGCTCAAGCCTGAACTCCTCACGGAGTAGACCACTCCAATCAAGACTCAAACGACGGGCAACTGCCCCATCAAGACCGTAATAGTCCTGCTGTTTGCCGTTGCGGTATTCCACTCGTCCGGTTGCACGCTGATTTTTATGGCGTTTATCCTGAACGCCCATAGATAAAGCCAGGCCATCATTATCGCCGTTACCACTGACCGTATTAATCCACTCAACACTCGGTGTAATAGAAAGCCCTTTCATCAACTCAAGGCGGGTTTCAGTACCATTAACCCATTCCAGGTTCTGGCCATCGGTAGCACCCCGCATACGGTATTCAGAATAACTTTTGGTATTTGGCAGCCAGTCACTTTTAAGACCCAGAGAGAACTGGTTGCGGTCACTGCCACTGGAGACAGGGCTCAAATTATCATCCCTCTCAAAGCGGCCATAAAGACTTACTTTATCGTGAACTTTCCAGTCACTTTCCAGGGCTGCCCGCCATCGTGGATTGCTCAGCGCCTGTTCATACTCTGCTCTTATGGAAGCTTCTTTTTCCAATAGCTTGAAACGTTTTTCCGCACCGACCTGCCCCGTCATATAGCTATCATGGTCATGTTCATTGCGCTGACGGATATAACGGCTACCAGCGGTCAGCTTCCATCCATCACCCACCTTATGATCCACATAGGCACCCACACTATCGCCCTGTGATGAATCGCTGCTATCAAGCGACTGGCTCATTTCGGCTTCTGCACGTAAATCAGTGCTTTTGGTCAACTGCTGTTTATGCTGCAGACGGGTTTCTTCCCGACCTGCTGATACACCACCAGCACTATTGGTATAATGTTTATCAGCCCTTGCCCAGGTCAGCTCTGACTCGGAAGCATTATTCCACTGATGTTTCAGCTTCACTCTTGATGCAATACCACTATTTTCTTCAACAGCGCTTTTATCCGTACTGCCTTCAATGGCTGATTTACCGGTCATATGAGCGCCTGACACGGCAATAGTCGTTTTATCAGTAGGTTTATACTCAACCCAGGCACCGTGAATATCACTGCCTTCACTCTTGTGACCATCATGGGTATAACTGGCTCCCACCTTAACCTTGTCACCCAGCTTTTGCTCAACCCTGGCACCCGCTACGGTATAGGCTTCGCCATCACCTTCAACATCGTAGTTAACCCTGATTTTCTGGCTGTTATTGTCATCATCCTTGCTATGAATGGGTTTGCTGAATTTCAAATAACCACTGAACTCATCCAGGGTGTAGTCCCTGCCTCGAGTCATGGTTTCAGATTTAATCATTAAACCGGGGTTATCACGGTCATACTTTTCCAAAACAACAGTTTCACTGTGACGCACAATAGGCGCTTGCTTTAACCGGTAGTGCATGGCTGTGCCATTGGGCAAAATTATTTCTGAAACATGATTATCTTCCGGCTGTGCGGCAAATCCCTGAACCCGTGTTTCACCGTTGTCATAAATACCGTTAACACCTGTCAGACTTCTCTGAATTTTTGCCAGATCGTTCTCAGAACTGTTGGAGTCGGTCTGATAGTCCCCCCACATAATGCTGCTACGGTCTTTTTCAACTTTTGCATAAAGCTTGCT
Source organism: Endozoicomonadaceae bacterium (assembly GCA_965224475.1). Lineage (GTDB taxonomy): Bacteria > Pseudomonadota > Gammaproteobacteria > Pseudomonadales > Endozoicomonadaceae > Endonucleibacter. Next base: position 266,937 of record CBDCZK010000023.1, read on the forward strand.
TCGACTTTGTGCTTCATAGCCCTTCTGGCTGGCATCACCGGTAATGGGGTAATAGTCATCTGGATCTACATCCCGAAATAGTTCAGCATCATCATCTTTGTCACTGTCATACGACAGGGTCAGCTGGATATCTTTAGCCACTTCCCCCTTAATAAACATTGCGGCACGACTATCCGTGCTGGAACCATCGGTTATTTCTTTCAGATTGGTAACAGGGCCACGGACACTACCATGACCAGCATTCATCTCAACCAAACCCGCTGCAACCAAAGGCCTTGGCGCAGCAACCTGGGTAATCTCAATATCGGTTTTCAATTCACCAGTAGAAGCACGCAGTGTCACCGGGCCAGATGAGCTGCCTGAGCGCAAGTGAACCGTTAATTCACCATTTTCGATCCGTACCTGGTGGCCTGGCTCCTGATCCTGAATATCCGGCTCTTGCCAGCGACCACTGGTTGCTTCCAGGGTAACGAAATAGACGCCTCTGGCAGGCAAACTGTTTTTATCCAACAACCGGATTGTTACTGGTAACACGCTACGGCCTTCATCGGCCGGCAAGGTATCTGATTCTGGTTTGATTTCCAGTTTTTCTGCTGAACCTGACTGGGTAAATACACCTTTGGCCAGCACCCGCTCATTACCAAAGAAATCGGTCGCTTTTATTTCAACCTGGTTTTCACCATCTTCCAGGGCAACACCATACCAGGCTAACAGTTGGGCTTGTTCCTGGTTATTAAGCAGTTGCTCTCCTAATCTGTCCTGTCCTACAGCCTTCCCATTGATATATAAAGAAGGTTGTATTCCCGCTCGAACCACAGCCATAAACCGGCCATCGGCCTGTTGGTTCTGCGGCCAAAGCCAGGTGCCCTTCATCCCCTGATCACGGGTAATGGTTTTGACGGCATCTTTAGCCAGCGGCATGGCTACATCATTAGTTATTATTTGCTTGGTTTTAGTTATGTCAGGGGCGGTCTGCTTAACATTCTTTTCCTGCTTTTTTTCTGACTGTTCACGGCCTTCTCTTGGAGCACGAATAACACCATGGGAAAGATCACCTGTATTATCAGCTTTCTCAGTAGGTTTTGAGCGGTTGTACTGAGCAGCATCATCCAGCAGCCAGTCACCAGTGATACTCTCATTACGTGCTTTTATCTGGGCAAAGATCTTCTCGTAATTACCAGTGGGGCACATAGCTGCAAAATCAGCCCGATGCATTTCCCCCGGGGCAAGGTCTGCGAAACGGCTATTGCCGTCTGCCGCATTACGGTTATCAAGCGGTTTAAGAATAAGTCCATCAGGTAGAGTAACCGGGTCAACCTTGACTACATGGTTACCCGCTTTTAACCCCATCAGGCTGTATTGGCCATTTTCATCCGTAATGGCCCAGGTGCCATCTTCCATATACAGGCGTACACCACCGATAGGCCATTCACCACTATCCTGTAGATTATTGCAATTGCTGTCGACGTAAACCTTACCAAACAGGATAGCCTTATCAGATAACACGCCATCCATTTGGACTGTGACCTGGGCTTTGGCTTTATTGGAGTATACGGTTGTTCCGCCATTGTCCTTACCATTGGCTTGAGCTGTATTGATACCATCACTATCAATAGCACCCGCTCCAGCTTTCAGCGCGTAGGTCAACGTCCAGGATTGGCCAGGTGCCAGCTCCAGCCAATCGGTATTGTTTCTATTAAAAACAAAAGTCAGCTCAGGTCCGGGTGCACCATCAGGTTCAGCGGCGGCCTTGCCTTCTATGCGAACACTGTTTCTCGCGTACTTAAAGCCCAAGGGCAGGCCATCATGAATTTTTATATTAAACAGCGGCAGTTCAGTGTTATTCGTCACCTTTACTTCGTAGCCCACCAACTCGCCTGGTGCAATGGTGCTTTGCAACGCTTTTTTCTCAACCAGAAGCGCTGTATTCTGACTATTGGCCTTATCCAGAGGAACATCAAAACCTGTAAGTTCTGTCGTTCTGCCATAGCGAAAAGCACCATCTGGTAGAGCCTGCGAAAAACTACGAACTAAACCCGTTTCATCAGCATTAGCTTCTGCTTCCATCGGTTTTCCCCCCTTACCATAGGATGGTGCAGAAACGCGCAGGCCTGTGTAATCTTCCGGTTTTGTTTTTGAAGGAAACTGATAGCCATTGGGGGTTTCAATTTTGATGTAATAAAAGCCTTCCCGCATCCGGGGAAAATAAAACCGGCCACTGGCATCTGTGGTTTGGGGTTCTATAAGTTCTGCAGGTCTCTGCTGGGATACAGTATTGACTGGCGGTCTGGCAGGCTCATCATTAATATCAAAAAAACGTACTACAGCACCCGCCAGTGGCTCAAGGGAAGCACTATCAAATACAATGCCATCAGGGCTGACATTAGCCAACGCCTGATAACTATCCCCAGTCATCGGGTCAATGATTTCTGCCCTTAATGTGTCACTGGCTTCTGAGCGCAAGTAACAGGCTTTTGCCGGGTTAGTATAATCCGGTTGATCATTATCTGTTGAACAAAAACTACCGTTGCCAGACTGTTTATCGCTTAATCGCAGTGGCGAAACACTCTTAAAGAGACCACTATTGGAACCAGCCTGACGTAAGCGAACAATGATTTGATCACCCGTTTTACCTGAAGTCACCCGCACATCAACAAAATCAGTTTTCTCTGGTGAGAGGTTAAAATTCTGATCCTTTAGTTCAAGGTAGACATCTTCAAATACCGAAGCCCCGTCATGGAGCTGACCCGGCATAAAGTAGTGCTTTGACTCAATAAAGGTCTTGTCAAACGCAGGGGGGGCAAGTCGGTCTACAGGCTCTGTAAAACTCAGTGTTTTTTTACTGCCACCAATAATCTTATCGACCGTTTCATTACTGACAAAGTCAGGTATGTCATCACCGTCGAGATCAATAGCAGCGGTATTTCGTATAATAGTGCCATCCTGAACGCCTTCAGCCAGGGTCACTTTAAATTTCAAATGGCCACTTTGTCCCGGACGGATATGCTCAGCTGTCATCATCAGTCCAACCCGGGTAGCTGCCATAGTTTCTGGATGCCACTGACTATAACGAATCCACTGGTGACTTTTGGTATAAACAACAGGTTCAGCTTGAATTGGGCTATAGACTAAAGTGTGGCTTGTTGGATCTGCCAGCAGGGTATTGGGGGGTAAACGATCTTCGAGGAGTACGCCTTTTTGCTCTTGCCCATCAATAACCAGTGCCCTTTCTACCAACGGCAAATTACTGTTATTGGTAAATCGAATGTCATAATCCAACGAACCACTTTTAGGCCAGGCACTCCCTTGTATCAGCTGGCTGCTTTTTCGAATCAGAACCGACTGCTGACTGACACTGATTTTGTCATAGTTACTGGCAGTCACCTTATTATTGGCTTTGGAAAAAGCATTGATCTTGAGGGTAAAAAGATCCCCTTCCTTGGCCGTAATAGCCATTTGTGCCATCACCACCAATTCAGTGACTTCACCAGGCTCCAGCAAGGGTGTTTCAGTTAATGGCTCAGTTCCAGGTGCCGGAAGTCCACCCTGATAGAGAAAAACACCCTCTATTTTCAATAAATCAGTGGTTTGACACTCTTTTTCTGAATTATTAATTCCAGTACAAGCAGTGGCAGCCAGCTGATAGCGATCCGCACTGTTACCACGATTTTTTAAGTGGTGGATAAAAAAGACCGTCTGCCCTGGCGCAACCGTGTTTGACTGATCCTGAGTCAGCAATAATGCCTGAACTTCAGCCACTTGAATCGTAGACTGATTGGAAAGTACTTTTACCGGCTCACCACTGCGGGTATCAAAATAAACTGCCTCTGCCTGATTAAGAATTACCGTGCCCGCTGGCGCTAGCGCAAAGGCCATGCGAGCAGCCATCAGCCAGAAGAAGGCTATGGTCAGGGCTAAAGGTAAACAACGCAGTTTCAAGAGAAATACTTCCAGTACAACAATATTTTCATCAGGCTTCCTATAACCTCTGGTTTCCATTTCTGTAACAAAAGGCCAGAGGAAGCCTGCCGCTGCTTCAAAGAGCAGCGGAAGGTTGAGTAGAAAAAAGGGATTAATTCACTTTAACAACAAAGCGAACCTCTACAGATTCACCAGGCTGAAGCGTACCACCCTGGCCGTCCTGATCTGTTGCGCCTTTGCCTACGTTAAATACAACGTCGGTTCCAGATACACCAGACACAACCTTACCCTTGCTATCACCACCTACGACATAGGCAGAATCTGCAACCAGTGTGGTAAATGCTGGCGCAGCATCACGAATGGTCACTTGTTTGGCAGGTGCATCACCCATGTTGGTAGCTACAAGCTGCCAAACAACATAATCTTGACCAGGAACCACTTTTTCAGTGCTGTTGACAACAAAGTCGCCACTCGCCAAAGCTTTTGCATCTACCTTTATGGCATTTTCATCCTTGTTTTTGCCGGAAAGCATCTTCACTTGCTTACGCAGATGAACCTGACCTTTAATCACAGAGGTAGTGTCTATTAATGATGCCTTGGCAAGCTCCTTGGTACCTGCGGTGTTATTACCTGTTGCAGTAAGCTCAAGATTAAATACATCGCCTGGCGCAGCATTGGCAGGAGCCATTACTTTCACCACAATTCTTTTTTCCACAGCCTGAGCCAGTGGGATTGGGCCACCATTTTTGATCTGGGTAAGCGTTCCCTGGTCATCCTTTTCGAACAGAACATAGCTCCAACCAGCATCCAAGGCAGTTTCCTTAATGGTTACGCTCAAATCAACGTTGCCACGGTTTGCCAGAATATGTTCATAAAAGACAGAACCACCCGCTTCAACCTGATTAGCACCACCTGGAGCAAACTCAAGCAAGCCCTGGTCTTTAATAACAATCCGGTTTTTGGTGCTATTGGTCAGTGCTCTGTTAGCGTTGGATATTGCCTTGAAAGTAACATCGTAATTACCAGCAGCCGCATGCTTGGCATCAGCTGGAATAGTAATCTTGGCAATAACTTTCATTACAGACAGCCCAGGCAACTTAGGTGTTACTGTAATTTGTTTACCGCTAGGAGCAGCTATTTCCTTGCCATCCTTGTCATAAACACCATCATGGAAGTAAGACACTTTCCAGCCAGGATTATTGGCAATGACAGATTCAATACTAAAGCTGCTGCCAATTGCCGATTTGTTGGCGATATAAAGACCAAATTCAGCAACATCACCAGGCTTGCGGGTTAATGTAGAAGTCAGCTTATCAATAGGATCATAGTCATCTTTAGCATTTGGCTTAAAGAAGTCAGTGATATTAGTAACTTCACCCTTAAATTCATTATCGGTATTAGTTGCCTTATAGTTGGCCAAATCAATGCTTGCAGCAGTAATCTGAGTCAATTTTTCTGTTACCTTGTCAGTAACGCTGCTGTCAGTAACAGAGGTTGCGATCAAGTCAGCTTCATAGTCAACGGTGCCGGAAACACCTGCTGGAAGCTGGGCCTTCACCATAATCTTGATTTTATTTCCAGTTCCCTTACCGGCAAACAGGCTCTGCAGTTCTCCGGTATCAACAATACCGTCACCACTGGTGTCAGTCAGTTTAATATTGCCGGTCTCGTCCCACAGAGTGAAGACAGTACCTGGAGCAAAAGTGCGGTTTTCAATCTTCAGATTGAAAGTATCTGCACCATTACCGAGGTTGGTAATCACGTTAACAAACTCAGCTATACCACCGGCATTTACAGGGTTGCGCGGAGTTTCTAAAGCATCCTTGTCTTCATGGTTATGAGCAGTCACACCTAAAAGATGAGGAAGCTTGGTTACTGTGGTATTGGTTTCAACAAACTTTTCCCATTGACTACCACTCTTCTGGCCATAGCCTACAAACGCTTTGTTTTTCAGCTCAGTTCCGGCTTCAAATTTATACACCGCATTGGCACCAGAACCGCTCTTTGCCTGATAAGTTACTGTGAACTCAAATGCAGTGTTTGCGCCACCTTTCAGGTCGGTTATTGGTACATAAAGGCCTTTAGCATGATTATTCTCAGGAATGAACTCACCTGCAGCTTTAGCTGGGAGTTCACCTTTAAGATCTTTACTGGCTTTTATTTCAATATTGCCCAGACGACTGTCTGCTAATGTGTTGCCATTTAGCTGATCAATTTTCAGGTAGTCAGGGAAAAAGTCATAAATCCCACCGTCTTTTAAATCTGCACCGTTGTTGGTCAGCTCAATACGGTAAGTAACTTCACCTTTTTTCTCATCGTGCTTAACAATCTGCTTTTTGGCAACCAGAACAGGACCATCAGTAATCTTGATTTTATCCAGGTTAGATTGCGACCATGGAGTACCATTAATTACGTAATTCTTGGAAGTCGCAACTAATTCAACCTGGTACTCGTTCTTGTTGGCATCACTTGGTATAGAAACCGCAACAACAAGGTTAGCAACGTCGCCAGCACCAACCTCTAAACTGGTCACAGCAGGTTCACCTGCATCTGGCTGCAGGGGGGTAGCCCAAAGAGCACTTGAGTTCTAGTTAGTTTGTGCCATATACCTTGCATAATGCAAAGGTGCTTGAGCAATGGCAGATTATGTTACTCTTATCGACAGATTTGACCTATTGGAAGATTCTCGGGATCAGTATCATGTCGTTTACCCTCTCCCTGAAGTCTTGTTCGTCGTTTATGCCAGTATTTTAAGCAACTATACCGCCTGGGAAGATATGGCGTCATTTGCTATTAACAACCAGGACTGGTTCCGGCAGTTTTTTCCTTACCAGTTTGGATTTCCTTCTCAGTACACACTACAGAAAGTTTGTTCATTAATTGACTCAAAAGCCTTTATTCAAATTTTTGTGGACTGGATGAACGATGTCATAACCAGTATTACCTTCAAGCAGATGGGGCCTTTCCCCGAAGAAAATGATCATGTTGTTGCCATTGATGGCAAGGCGCTGAAAGGCTCCCGCCCAGCAAAGGGTAAAAAACTGGTTCATATAGTCAGTGCTTACAGCTCTGAACAGAAGTTGGTTCTTGGCTTTGAGCCCGTAGATAAAAAATCAAATGAAATCACAGCCATTCCCAAAGTGCTTGAAATGTTGAATCTTGAAGGCGCTTTAATAACCAGTGATGCCATGGGCTGTCAACGTGATATATGCAAGGCTATTGTCGATAAAGGCGCCGATTACTTGCTCTCTGTTAAAGATAATCAGCCAACCCTCCATGAGAATATTGAATCTGTTTTTACTGAGCATATTGAGAATACAGCTTCTGACGACTGTGATGATCCACATTTTGCTGAGACTCGGGAAAAAAAATAGAGATCGTTATGAGCACAGGCGTTGCTGGGTTCTCGATACCGATCTTAAACGTGTAGACCCAGAAGGAGTCTGGCCTGAATTGAAGCAGTGTGCTGTCATTCAACGTGACAGGCTCCAGGGAACCAAACAAACAACAGAAATCCACTGTTTCATCAGCAGCCGGACTCTGTCAGCCAGTCATTTAATGGCTTCTGTTCGCCATCATTGGAGTATAGAAAATGGCCAGCACAGAACACTGGATGTCAGTTTTAGGGAAGACGCCAGCAAAATCCACGAACGGACAACAGCTAAGAATGTGGCGACAATCAGGAGAAGCTGTTTTAACGTCCATAAGATCAACAATCAGTACCCGGACAAGAGCATGACACGGAAGCTCAACTTGGCAGGAATGGATCAAAGTTACCGGACAGGGCTGGTTCTTGAGAGATTTTGAACAAATGTACTTATCAAGCTACCGCCCTGCATCTGGCTGACCATTACCATTGATATCATGGTATAGCTTGAAAGTAGTTTTCAATTCTGCTGAAGATTGACCTCCCCAGCTAAAATCAAACGCTTCTTTTGTATTACCTTTGTTAAAGAGCTGATGGGGAAAATAAACGGTTTGCCCCACACCAGCTTCTTTCTCCTGAGGCTTTTGTAATTCCGGATCGTAGACTTCTGCTACTGTTACCACAGACTCGTTGGACTGTGCCGTATAGCCATTACCCAAGCTATCCTGATACGTCACCGTCGCCAGGTTTTTAATCACTGTGCCCGCCGGGGTAATCCCAGCCTGGGCGGCCGCTGCCCCCAACATTCCCAGCAACAGCAGGGCCCAGGCCCACACCGGGAATAATTGTTTTTGTATTCCTCTAACCATTTACTTCTCTGTCCTCATCATTGTGAGTGTTTTTACGCAAAAAACTGCTTTTTTTAAGTCACAGCGAGCCCTGCAGCATCAGATGGTTAAACCTGATCTGTAGTGTCTCTCACTAAAAATTTTCCCTACTGGTTGCTAACAGCAGATTGATCTGGCCATGTTTTCGGGCACACAGAAAGAGATCAAAAATCCTTCAGACTTGATATCTACCTTTATGCTGTATGGCTAAAAAGCCCTGCTGGCAACAACTGGATCAGAGCACTTTGACCCGATAGTGAAATTTCTGGATAGCACCAGGAGCAATATCACTTTTCTCATGCCAACGCAGATGGGTGTACTCAGATGTGGGTACAATGACCTCTTTTAGCTTGCCGTTTTCATCTTTGCGTAGTCGTTTGACAGGCTCGCTCTCCCAGTTTTTTCCACCATCAAGACTGACCTGGAAATCGCTGGTTACAGAGGTATAAGCAGAATTTTGGATGTATAGAGTGTTCTGGGGGACAGGTACAGATATGTATTGCATAGCCAGTGGTTTTTTGGCTTTGCTGGTATAAGTCAGTTGATATTCGAGCACATTACCAGGCTCAGCAACAGAGGTTGGTCGCAGAGACTCATTACCCTTGGCATTTTCTACTACAAAGGCATCCATTTTGGATTCCAGCAAGCTGGCTTGCACGTTCATCGCGCCCAGCAAGGCTGTTGCTGCTAACAGAATGCCAACCAAGGATTTCGACTGCATAACCTACCCCTCAAATGGTTTGTACTAACTTTTACCGATAAACAATTCACTTATGCAAAAAAACACGGGCTTATTTTGTCATCCTCATTATTCAAGCGACAAATAAACTCTTGCTTAATATGCAATTAATTTTCTTCTAACAGGCCTGACAGCAGCCCGGTTAATTTTGACTTTTTTGGTATATCTACAGAGCAACTTGCTTGCAGATATATCAGGCATTCTTCGTCCACTATTGTCATGCGCCTTATCGATTGCATGACACAAGATGCTTTTACTTCGTTTTATTGAATGCTGCAGTTAGCTAAGCACTCAGACTTAAAGATCTTTAAAGTAGATAGTAAGTTTTTTGTAATTTCCGGCATATAGCTAGTTGCCGAAAACAAATAACCTTAAAATAGTGCTGTGAGCATTAAAATTTCTAGCAATAAGTATTAACCACCAGAACAAAGGAATTATTTAGAATCATCATTAGGCAAATAATCTAACCAGAACACAAAACGACAGTATTATCTTCTGCCAGCAAAAACCCTGCCCTTTAGGGTAGATATTCATAATTCTGTAGTCGTTTAGTGGCAATTTCAGCATCATATTCATTAGCTACAAATCAGTAGCTTGATCAATATGTAAGCAATGAAAGTAACAATAACCCATTGCCAAAGATGCTAATGCCATTCGATAAAAGCCTGTCCCTGGCCCTTCCGCTTCCGTAGAAAATCGCTACCTGGCTATGAAGAAAAGGTATGTATTTCAGCACTGTACCTATACAAAAGCGCATGCATACTATTGCAAGGAAGTAGCACACTCACTACACAGTCCGTAATAAAAACGATACAAACAACAAAACGGTAAGCCATGATGGTTGAGATAACAGTAATCAAAGCTGAACTTTGGGGAAACAGGCAAAACGTTGAAGCTTTTTCAAAAAAAATTTGAAAAACCAACCTTAAGCACTTTTCACAAATCAGGGTGAAAACAAGCTCTCTCTTACCAACAAAAGAAACCAAGAAAAACAATATTGACTAAAAAGGTTGATTTATCGTATGGCTAATTAAGTACACCTTCTGAAGGTTCCTGCCATTTTTTTTCAATTTTTTTTTGAAAAACCTTCAACGATTTATCTCTTTTTCCAAAGCCAGAACAGAATCTCTTTTTCCAAAGCCAGAACAGAATTATTGTTGCTTTATCACTTAGACACAGTCTTATCACTGAGGACTACAGCAGCACTGAAGCTCATCTGTCTTAATGAAACTTGGGTCTATACATCATTTTAATGTTCCTGGAACCTAACAACTAATAGAAAGAGATTCATGAATAAATTATTTACAACTGCTCAATTAGGCAGCATCGAGTTGAATAACCGAGTTGTTATGGCTCCAATGACTCGTGCCCGTTCATCCCAGCCAGGCAACATTCCCAACCACATGATGGCTGAATACTATGCCCAACGAGCCAGTGCTGGACTGATCATTACCGAAGCCACCCAGATTTCAGATGACAGCCAGGGCTACTCCTTTACACCCGGAGTATATACCGATGCCCAGGTGGAAGGATGGAAGCAAGTGACTGATGCAGTACATAACAGGGGGGGCAAAATTTTTACTCAGCTATGGCATGTTGGCCGAGTATCACACCCAGTTTTTCAAAAGGGTAAGCAACCAATGGCTCCCTCCGCTCTCAAGCCAGTCGATACTAAAGTATGGATTGCCAACGACAGGGGTGAGGGCCATATGGTCGATTGCCAGACGCCACGTGCTATGACTAAAGATGATGTTCAACGGGTTATAGCCAACTTTGCTTATGCGGCAAAGAAATCAGTAGAAGCAGGTTTCGATGGTGTTGAGATTCATGGCGGTAATGGCTACTTGATCGATCAATTTCTCAGAACCAATTCTAACCATAGAACAGATGAATATGGCGGAAGTCGTCAGAATCGCATCCGCTTTTTATTAGAGGTTGTTGATGCTGTTATAGAAACGATTGGGGCAGAAAAAGTCGGTGTACGCCTGGCTCCCTTTATCACTTTCAAGGATATGAACTGTCCAGACATTGTTCCTACAATCCTTGAAAGTGCCCAACATTTACAAAAGCGTAATATTGCCTATCTGCACCTTTCAGAGGCTGACTGGGATGATGCTCCTGCAATCCCTTTTCAATTCCGGAAAGACCTGCGGGCAGTATTCAGTAATACCATTATTGTCGCGGGAAAATACGACCTGAAACGAGCCAGCGCTATTTTAAACGTAGGGTATGCAGACCTGGTAGCCTTTGGCCGCCCCTTTATTGCAAACCCGGACCTGATAAAACGATTAAAAAATGACTTACCACTAACAGAGCTGGATCCTTCAACACTCTTTGGTGGCTCAGAGAAAGGCTACATCGATTATGGCAGCTACAGTGACCAGCTTGTCAAAATAGCCTCTTAAATTGTCATTAGCTTAATAATATTGAAGCAAAATACCAGAGCGTAAACCATGGATATCGTTAAAAGCATCAAAACCCGCTATGCCACGAAAGCTTTCAATCCTGATAAAAACCTTTCTGATGCACACATTAATGCTATCAAAGATCTGATTCGATTCAGCCCCTCCAGCACTAATTCACAGCCATGGCATTTTATTTTGGCCAGATCAGAGGAAAGTAAAAAACAGATTGCCAAGTCAACACAAGGCTTTTACTCCTTTAATGAACAAAAGGTACTTGATGCCCCGCTGGTCCTCGTTTTCTGTGCCAAAACCAATATTAATCAAAGCTATTTATTGGAGCTACTTGAAACAGAGAACCTTGCGGGACGGTTTGCAAAAACAGAACACAAGACAGGCCAGCACAATGGTCGATCACACTTTGTCAATTTACATCGCGATGAACTGAACGATACCAATCATTGGATGGAAAAACAGGTATATCTGAATCTAGGTAGTTTACTTCTGGGTGTCTCAACAATGGGTATTGATGCCATCCCCATTGAGGGCTTTGACGCCAAAGTACTTGATGAAACCTTTAGCTTGAAAGAAAAAGGCTATACCAGTCTGGTAATAGTGCCTCTTGGTTATCGCAGTGAAACTGATTTCAATGCCAGCTTGCCAAAATCACGCTGGCCTGCAGAACGAATTTTTACTGAGTGTTAAATCATGGTTCGTCTTATAACAGAAATAAAAGCCCTCCCGGGTTATCACCAGCAAGTCCAAAATCTACTGCTGGATCTCTTGGAACCAACCCGGAATGAGCACGGATGCTGCCAATACGAACTCTACCAGGACCCGGCGACTGAAGGTTTGTTTATTATAGAAGAAATGTGGTGCTCACAAAAAAGCCTGAATCTGCACCACACCAGCGAACACCTTCTTGAATTCAAGATAAACAGCGAAAGATTCCTGGACTTTATCCAGCAGCGCCCGCTTCGTTTTATTGCTTAAGCCATTTTAAATAGCTTTTCATAATCTAATTATTAAAGCTTAAAGAGAACAACCATGTCTATATCAGAAACTATGAAAGCGATTGGGTTTACTCAGTCACTGTCTATTGATAACACTGAAAGCCTGTTTGAATTCGAAACCACAATACCTGAGCCAGGGGAATATGACCTGCTGGTAAAGATCAATGCCACCTCCATCAATCCTGCTGATGCGAAAATTCGTGTTCGAGCTGCAGTTAATAAAACACTGGAACAACCCAGAGTGATGGGCTACGACGCTGTTGGTATTGTTCAGGCCACTGGCAAGAAAGTTAAGGGCTTTAATGTCGGCGACCGGGTTTATTATGCAGGTGAAATATCCCGCCAGGGGGCTAATGCGGAGTACCAAACCGTAGATTATCGAATTGCTGCAACAGCACCAGCCAGCCTAACCGATGCCGAAGCAGCAGTCATGCCCCTGACTAGCCTGACTGGCTGGGAAGCACTATTTGATCGCCTGAAAATCAGCTCAACTGAAAAGAAAACATTACTCATCATAGGTGGTGCAGGCGGAGTCGGTTCTATCACAACCCAAATTGCCAAGCAGATGACAAACCTTACGGTGATTGCAACCGCTTCACGCCCTGAAACAACCCGCTGGGTTAAGGAAATGGGTGCTGATTATGTGGCTAATCATCGCGACCTGGTGAATTCAGTTAGAGAACTTGGTTTTGAGCATGTTGATTATATTTTCAATGTAGCGGATACCAGAGGACACTGGGATGCAATGGTTGAATTGATTGCTCCTCAGGGAATGATTGGCTCTATTGTAGAATTTGATGGTGGTATTGACCTAAGCAAGTTACAAGGTAAATCTGTAGGTTTTGTGTGGGAATTAATGTTCACCCGGTCACTCTATAAAACCGATGATTTACAAAAACAGCAAGACATTCTCAAACAACTAACAAATCTTATTGATGCGGGATGAATCAAAACCACTCTTACCGATACTATTAAAGGATTTGGTGCTGAACAATTAAAAGAAGCTCATAGCCGTATAGAACAAGGAAACTCTATTGGAAAAACAGCCGTTGTTTTTTAATAGAACAAAAATCCCTCTAAATTGATTAATTAGCCAATCGAAATCTTCCTCCTGTGATTTTCATATGAAACCAGGAGGACTCTTATATAAAAGAAAATATTTATGAAACTTTATATTTATGAGCACTGTCCTTTTTGTGCACGAGTTCGCTATGTCGCAGGAATTCTGGGAATTGACCTCGATATAAACGTTCTAGAATACCACGATGAGAACACACCGACCTCTCTGATTGGCAAGAAATCAGTCCCCATTTTATTAAAAGGTAATAAAGCCACTACAGAAAGCATGGAGATTATTGCTGATGTCTTTCAACTGACACAAACCTTCGATGCAAAGCAGGTTTCCCAAGCTGTTCTTGATTGGCAAAAGGCAGCATTTCCCCTACTGCAGCAAATTGGCTATCCCCGCTGGGCAAATCTTCCTCTTCAGGAGTTCAAGAGTGAGCTGAGCCGAACTGAATGGAAGAGGAAAAAAGAGAGCGATACATTGAACTTCTCCGAATTGCTTGAAAATACCAACGTTATTGTTAAAACAGTCAACACTCTGATTGAAGAGGCAGTTCAATTGCTTAACTTTCAGAATGGCAATCCAACTCTATCATCAGGGCAATTGCATCAATCCAAAACGATAGAGCAAAGTAACTTTGTTAGGTGTTTATGATCCCAACCTGCTAGTTTTCTGTGGCTCTTGATACTGCGATCGCCCTTGTTGGCCTTGATAGCGTTCAGTGCTATCCGCCTCAGGATAGAGAAGTTCTCTGCCCCATTGCCTGTTTTGATCTGACAAGCATCCTCTGAAAATGCAACATCAAGCACCCAGTGTAGATTATTCTCCACAGACCAGTGGTTTCGACTGATTTCCAGCATATCCTTCGCTGCCATTGAACGGCTCATGATATAAAAACGCAGCGCAGTAGTTACTTTACCATTGATTTGCCTGTCACTTTGTACGACAGCTACTTGCTTTAGTCCCGGCCAGTCTTTTGCCGTTTCCAAGTTAGAAAGATCGCTTATCACCCAACAACAGCGGGTTTCTACACGACCGTGGCCTTTTTCACGAGACTGCATATAATCATGCAGCTCTGGCTGGTGTTCTGCTGCGGTAAACAAAGCCTCTATGCCTTTATAGAGCTTTTTCTGATTGCCTTTGACTGCAAGAATGTAATCTGCACCCTGTTCAACGCACTGCTTTGCTACTTTCTTCTGGCAGCCCATAGCATCCAGTGTGACAAGGCAGCCTTTCAGCTCCAGAGCTTTGAGCAGTTTAGGTATTGCTGTAATTTCATTGGACTTTTGGTCGACACGCTCTTGCCCAAGCACCAAGCCAAGCTTAACACTCCAGGCACTGACTAGAAGCACTGGTTTTTTGCCTTTTGCTCTGGAGCCCTTAATGACCTTTCCATCAATCGCAAGGTGTTGGCTGCCTGATATTTCAGTCAGTGTTTGCTTGATCCAGCCAGTAAAACAGGTTTCAAAAGCTACGGGGTCAAGCAAGCAGAAGACCCTGCGAAAGGTGTATTTAGAGGGTATGCCGGCGGGTAGCTCTAGAAATGTTTTGAACCAGTCTTCTTTACAGCGACCAAAGTCCTCAATGTCTTGCCACTCATCAGCTCCACATATAACAGCACATACGGCAATAATAAGAATATCAAGCAGGTTATGGTCACACATACCTGGCCGACGGGGATCAGGTACTTTAGCCAAAAACTGCGACAAAGGTTGATACTGTACGGCTTCCATGCAAATTCTACTCTGGTAATTTACAGAGCAGTCTCTCTCAGGTCGTCCAATTGCCCTGACTCTATCATTAGTTGATCAAGCCATCATTTTTTCAATCCTGCGTGGTTTTTATACAGAACCCAGCATCCACTGGGGTGAAGAACTGGATAACTGGCTAAGAACGCAAAGTCTGGTCACAAAGGTTCCCCTTTTAGCTTGATCAAAACCGTAACTATTCAGCACCCAGTAAAGGAAGGTTGTCGTAATTCTTCATAGCTATAAGCAGGGCTTCGAAAACATTCTCACCCTGCTTTCTCGCCGATGAAACATAACTCCGTATCCGGCAGTACCATTTAGCCCCTTTTTCACTTCTGAAACAGCCAGATATTTTCTGCTTTACCTTGCCGTTGCGAACATCCTGCTCACTGCCGTTATTATCGAAGGGGATGTCAAAATCAGTCATGAATCTCAAGGTTTCTTCTTTAAACTCCACCAGTCGCTTGAAGAGGTTAAAGGCTTTGGTGTTTCTGACTTTATCCTCTCCAAGGCGTTGACGTCGTCGCTCCATGTACTCGGCTTCTTCGAGCTGTGCTTTTTTAGCAGTACGCTCGAAAAGCGAGTCGATACGCTTGCGGATAATTTCCGGCATAGCCTTCATGCCAAGCTTTTTGAACCCTTTCCTAAGATGGCAAGCCAGCCTTAACAAGCGTTGAAGCCGGGCTGCAAGATAATTGCAATCTCTGTCAACAACCCCCTGCAACTCCCTTAAGTGATGGGCGTTACAGAGCACATGGATGGCTGCGTAGCGAAAGTAGACTTTATAATGGTCATGCACAAGTATACCGGCAAATACCAGTAACACTCCCATTGCCTCAATAGCTTCATGACCTTTACTGGGGTCAAGGTGGTAGTATGTCCACTCCTCGGAACGAACGACATGCAGCCACCATAAAGAGCCCTTCACTCTCATGCCTGTTTCGTCAGCACCTGCAACTGGCACTTTTTTTAAGGCGTTAGCAATTGCTGCCTCTGTGCTAGCCAGACGGTCGTAGGCATTTGCCTGAAAAGTACAGATTGAACCGGGACTAACTTCAAGACCAAAAATATCGAAAAAGAATTGTGAAATGCGCTTGTACGGCATTAACTGGTATTGATACAGATAAACAGCCAGTGCTTGAGTGACCGGACCATACTGCACATACGAGTCAACACCCTTAGGAAAGCATGCTTGATTAGCATGTCCGCATGGGCATTCTTTGACTTCAGCCACATGCGCCGTTACTTCGAAACGGCCAAAACGTCCTGGATCAAATACCTGACGTTCAACAACGTCGGTTACTTTGATAGAAAGAAGCGACTGATGGCAAAGTACGCAGTTTTTAACCGAGTGATGCCGGATATGGTCTGGTTCCTCAGTTTGCTCCAGCGTAGAGCCTTTATGACCGTGTTGACCACCGGGCCTGTTATTTGACTTTTGCCTCAGGCTTTTGGGATTGGGTTTGTAATCTTCTCTATCACACTCAGGATTTTCCTCATTCTCACTGTCAGCATTTGAGTTTTTGGATGATGAGGGCTTATTGTAACCATCTGTAGACGGTGGCTTGCTGCTATTACGACTATTCATCTTGAGCTTATCAGCAAGCTCCTTGTTTTCATCCTCAAGACTCAAAACCTTCGACTCCAGCTCACCTACAGCAGCGAGAAGCAAGATAATGGCCTGTGTTTCGGGAGTAAACTGAGTCATGAAAACTTCTGGAAAAGGGTTTATATCAAAATGACATAAATTCGCGAAAAATCCAGATTAATCTGAGGAGGCTGAATAGTTACTCAAAACCACCTGTTTATCAAAGCAAGCGATCAACTTTAATTATGATGGTCTTTTTATGAGTAAAATTACACTGGGTATAACAGACCTATCCTTTCATCGGGTAACTGGCGCGTTAGTTACTCATATCCTCGAAAAAATGGGGCATGAAGTGAATCGTGTTTATGCCCCCCATGTAGAAAACTTTGAGCGGCTGGCCTCTGGTGAAATTGATATGCTGGCTTCAGCATGGCTGCCATCAAGCCACGGTGTTTATAAAAAAAAGACTGAGCACAAAATCAAGCTCCATGAACTTGGTTTACATTATGAGCCTTATGCTCTGTGGGGTATTCCAGACTATGTTTCTGAAACCGTTAGATCTGTATCTGATTTAGCGCGTCCAGAAATTGCAGCCCGCTTCAATAAAAAAATTCAGGGTATTGGATCCGGTGCAGGCATTACCCGTTTTTCCATAGCCATGATGGAACAATATGAGCTGACTGATGCGGGGTATCAATTTTTTACTGGCACTCAGGATGACTGCATCAAGGCATTCGAAACAGCTGTGGCAAATAACGAGTGGGTCATCGTACCACTTTGGCGACCACAATTTTTGCATGCACGCCATACCATCCGGGAACTTGTAGAACCGAAGGAATTGCTTGGCACTGTAGATAAAGCTGTCCTACTGCTCCGAGAGGACAGAAAGCATCTGTTAACCTCCTCACAATTCCAGGAACTTGATCAATTAAGATTTTCTAACGACATTATTTCTGAAATAGACAATAGCGTTGATATGGGTGATTACACGTTAGATGAAGCTGCAAACAACTGGTTAAGCAGAAACTATTATTAATAACTACCATATTGAACTGGGCTCTCATTAGAGAGCCTGAGACATTTTCAATTGAAATATAGGCCTTAATCCTACACAACTAATAAGTCATGCCGCTAAACATGTTGTTCATTGCAACTCACAGCCACTGTTAGAAGTAAAGAATGAAAGTGTTTTCGCATGCTGCTCGTGGCATTTTTTTCGCAGAAACTCTTGAAACTTGCGGATAACTGGGCTGAACAAACGACGGTCAGGACAGATCATGTACAGAGGCGCACGCTCACCATCCCAATCTGGAAGCACACGGACAAGCCTTTCTTCAAGAATATCCTGACTAACATCCATCAACGATTTATATACAAAACCTTTGCTTTTTAATGCCAGCTTTCGGATAAGATCCCCATCATTGGCAGAAGGGTTGCCATGGACCATAACGATTTCTGTCATCCCCTCTTTGGTAAAGCTCCACTTATTATATATAGAGTCAGATAACATGTAGCACAGACAATTTTTGGTCTGTAAATCTCCTGGCGAATTCAAACCAGCATGATCAATCAAGTAGTCTGGCGTGGCACACACTACCCTGAAATTTTCCTTACACAAGGGGATAGCGACCAGGTTCGAGTCAGCAGGTTCGCCATAACGAATGGCGATATCTATGGGCCTTGCATACATATCTACAAAACTATCAGACAATTCTATCTTTACCGATACTTCCGGATGCATCAAAGTGAACTGATCAACCCAGTCAAGTAATAGATTGCGCCCAAAATCAGATGGCGCTGACAAATGAAGCTTGCCTGCCAACTCACCTCTCGCCTGGGTTATGTGATCCAGTCCATCCTGAATCATGGCAAGTGCCCTGGATGTTCGATCCAGAAAGATACTTCCTTCATCCGTGAGCCTTAAGCTTCGGGTAGAGCGTACAAACAAGGGAAAGCCAATTTGCATCTCCAGACGTTTAACAGAGGCACTGATTGCGGCAGGTGTCATATCAAGCAGGTGGGCAGATTTAGAAAAACTCCCCTGCCGGGCTGTTTCAACAAAAATATTCAGATCATTTAGGGCTTTCATTGTTGATTGAGTAGCCTATAGCCAGTAAAACACAGCGATGATAATGAACTTTGTTTATATCTTGTCAAACTCTGGGAGCTCACCGGTTCTTACTGGAGGTAGCAAAAACGATTAGATCCTATTGCTGCCTCACAAATAGGGTGGTTTTGTTCTTGATCATTACTACGTAAACCGAAAAACACCGCTTTTTTTCATACGACAACCAGCCAGTGGACAGAGCAATCTGTTGCTGACTAATCAATTGATATAATTAAAAGAACAAAGGGATACGAAAAAATACCTACAAAAGATATTATTTATTCGGTAAATTAATTTCGTTAAACACATAAAGAGCAGTTGGTTATTAAGTGTTAGCATGACATATCGTCACCGCTCACACCGGGGGAAAACCAGATCAATGAGTCGGCCAGCAAAAGCAATAATTAACCTTGAAGCCCTGAGGCAAAATTATCTCCTCGCCAAAGAGATCTCTGAAGGAAAAGTCATTGCTGTAGTTAAAGCCGATGCATACAGTCATGGAGCAACGGTCTGTGCTCAAGCGCTGGCAGATATAGCTGATGCCTTTGCAGTCGCTTGCATAGAAGAAGCCCTTGAACTCAGAAATGCTGGTATTAAGCAGCCTATTATTCTGTTGGAAGGTTTTTTTGATACATCCGAGCTTGAACTGATAGATAAATATCAACTGGATACCGTTATTCATCATGAAGAGCAAATTCAAGCCCTGGCCAAAACAAAGCTGAACAAGCCGTTGCGAGTCTGGTTAAAGATGGACACAGGGATGAGCCGGGTTGGCTTTCTACCAGATCAGTACCATACAGTCTGGCAACAATTAAACGCTATTCCCCAAGTTGACGACATTGTGCTAATGAGTCATCTCGCCTGTGCTGATGAACCGGACATCAGTCATACCATGCAGCAGCTGGAAACATTCAATGAATACACACTTGGGCTGCCAGGGGAAAAAAGTATTGCGAATTCAGCGGGATTAATTGCATTTCCGGCTGCCAGGGCAGAGTGGTGCCGACCTGGATTAATGCTCTATGGCGTATCACCATTCCCGGATAGCCATTCCATTGAACAGCGCCTGAAGCCTGTGATGGAACTGCACTCATCAATTATCAGCATCAAGGACATTCCTGCAGGAAGTACCGTAGGCTATGGTAGCACCTGGGTTGCAGAACGCCCCACACGCCTTGGTGTGGTAGCCATTGGTTATGCTGATGGTTACCCCAGGCATGCAAAAAACGGAACACCTGTTTTGGTCAATGGACACCGTGTTCCCTTGGTTGGTAGAGTATCCATGGATATGATTACCGTTGACCTGACAAATCATCCTTCAGTGAGTATTGGTGATGATGTCACTTTATGGGGAGCACAACTACCAATATCTGAAGTAGCCCGTTATTCAGACACCATAGCGTATCAATTATTGTGTAACCTCAACCGTGTGCCAATCACATACCAAAGCAGGGCGTCAGAGCAGCCAGAAAATAAAACACTTTTGGAAAAAGTGTAACATTGAAGTCGGAGGCTTTGTTAGCCTCTGGCTACCACGGTCATTAAATCAGTTTAAAAACTACCATTTTTTCGCCTCGTCAGTAAAATCTGTGGGTCATTTGCGGCTCAGGTAGCTTACCCAGTGCGTGATATAAAGCTATTTCCGCGCACTTGTAGGTTCTAAAACCGTAAGCTTTTCTCGTAGTCACTTTTACCTTGGTGTTTAAGCCTTCGACGATTCCGCTAGAATAAGCCTTTTTTGCCTTAAACCAGTTCAAGATTAAGGGCTGGTGCCGTCGAACCGTTTTGGCTACTTTCTTCAAGGGTTCTATTTTTGACCGCATCACTCTTGTACACCAACGATCCAGATATTTCCCTGCCCAGAAGGGAGAAACGTATTCCCAGAACGTCTGAAACTCTTCTTTGAGCAGATAAGCCCGAACACTCTTCAAGTTGTATTGCAAAACCGTACTCAGCTTTATCTCTTCTTTTTCCGTCAGGTTCTCCTTACGTTTGAGCAAACACCAACGGGCCTTTTTCAGTACTGGTTCATAACCATCAGCCTGAAGCTGCTTGTGTTCAGAGGCCCTGACTTCATCAATCGCTTTATTCAACATGGCGACAATGTGAAAACGATCAAGTATGTGCAACGCTTGGCTGGCAAACTCTGCAATGGCTTTCAGGTACGGCTTCCACATGTCAGAGCAAACATACTCCAGCCGCTGGTTTCTTTCTGAGCCAAAGAACAGAAAGAAACGGCGAATAGTCACTTCAGTGCGGTCTTCTCCAACCCATAATAGCCGGGTCAGTCCCCGGTCAATCTGGTAAATCACTGTCAGGTATTTATGACCAATTTGATAAGCGACCTCATCGACGCCAATCGCCTTTATGTTATCCATGGACCGATGAGCCTTACCCCACTTAACCACATACTCAACCGCCTGAAATACTTTTTCCCATGATGTATGAAAAGTAAAAGCCACTTCTTTCCAAGAAAGCTTTCTGGCCCAAAATGCCAAAAACTGCATATAGGCTGTGGTGAGTTCCTTTTTACCTTCTGCCCATGGAACCTGTTCAACCTTCACACCGCAAGTCTTACAGTTAACCCGGCGCATTCTGTAGAGAAGGAAGACTCTAATACCCCATAATGGGATAAACTCAAAACGACGCTCTTTCAGGTGGTCGTAGCCAGCCGCTGGTTTTTGGCAACCTGAGCACAGCGCATGACCATTCTGACGCGGAACGATAGTGACATTGAATACCTCAGCACCTTGATAGTGGGCCAGCTTTACCTCTTGATAAACAAATGACTTGAGTTTGTGGACTTTATTGAGGATAGTTTTAATCAGCATCAGCGGTCGCTTTTGTTGTTTTTCTGTCCTTCAACAAAAAACTATCAAAAGTTGGCTGCTGGTGCATTTACTCCAAAATCACTCATTTTTACCCACAGTTATCCCTGAAGAGCCATTTTAAAAGCCCCCTCAGCTCACCAGGCCCGGTTCTTTTAACTTCATTACGTTCATGCTCGATATCAATGGCGGAAGGCTCTTGCTGTTGTGGAGTAAAAAGCGGTTTGTTTTCTTTCTCTTTTTCCTCCACCAAAAGAGGATCATCATTAATAACAGCACAGCCAAATGATAAAAAAGCAAGTAAAACACAGCCAGTGATCGAATAAAATTTTGAAACAAACAACGTCTTTACTCTTGGCAATGTCACATCAAAACTCTATGAGTTTAGACAAGCACCAAAAAAATGTTTTACTAATGACCAAAAAATAGGGGAAAGGGAATAGCAGCCTGCCTGGTACCTTAGACAGGCTTAAATTGTAGATGAACAGAAATTAAGTCAACAGAACCTAATGCTCTTGGTCAAAGCGAACCAAAGCTTCCTGGCGCTCTTTTTCAGCCTTTCTCATCAACCACCAGCCAATCAACGCTGCTAATGAGACGATCAATATAATAAGCGTTGCCAATGCATTAATTTTTGGAGAAATACCCAAGCGTACGGAAGAAAACACCACCATAGGCAAGGTAGTAGAACCTGGTCCTGAAACAAAGCTTGCAATAACAAGATCATCCAGTGACAACGTAAATGCCAGTAACCATCCTGCCGCCAAAGCAGGCGCAATAGCTGGAATAGTAATCAAGGCAAATGTTTTTAAAGGTGTTGCCCCCAAGTCCAGAGCTGCTTCTTCAATAGAGGTATCAACCTCTCGCAATCTGGAGCCAACGACAACCGCAACATATGCCGTTGAAAAGGTAACATGGGCAATCCAGATGGTCATCATTCCCCGCTCAACAGGCCACCCGATTAAATCAGCCAGAGTGACAAACATCAGCAACAATGACAAACCGGTAATCACATCAGGCATAACCAACGGTGCCGTAATCATCCCGGAAAAAAGATTTTTCCCCCGAAACTGCCGGAAACGAGACATAATCAATGCTGCCATTGTCCCTAGCACTACAGCCATACAGGCGTTATAAAATGCTATCTGCAGACTGGTCCAGACTGCGCCGATTAGCTGGCTATCCTCAAACAGTTCCACATACCATTTAACAGAAAAGCCTGCCCAGACAGTCACAAGCCGCGACGCATTAAACGAGTAGAACACAAGAATAAACATGGGCAGATATAAAAATACCAACCCCAGAATGAGCATAATGGTTGAGAAGCCCGGCCTTTTCATCAAGCATCGACCTCCAACTCTTTTGCCTGCTGCCGGTTAAACCAGGCAATAGGTACACACAACAACAGCAACATAACCATTGCTAACGCACTGGCAAGCGGCCAGTCCCGATTATTAAAGAATTCCTGCCAAAGCACCTTACCAATCATAAGGCTATCAGGTCCGCCCAGCAGTTCCGGGATCACATATTCACCAACTGCCGGAATAAAAACCAGCATGGAACCTGCGATTATCCCTGAACGAGACAGAGGCAATGTAATAGAAAAAAACGTACGCCAGGGTTTTGCTCCCAAGTCTTCAGAAGCTTCTTTTAATGAACCATCCAGTTTCACCAGATTGGCAAAAATCGGCAATATCATAAATGGTAGATAGGCGTAGACAATACCAATGTAGACAGCCACATTGGTATTTAAAATTTGTAACGGCTGGTCTATAACCCCAACCCATAGCAACAGGTTATTCAACAACCCATTATTTTTTAGAATCCCCATCCAGGCATAGACTCTTATCAGAAAAGAGGTCCAGGATGGCAATAGCACCAGCAACAGCAGGATAGTCTGGGTCCTTTTTGGTGCCTTGGACATGGCATAAGCCATTGGATAACCCAACAGCAGACATAGAATGGTTGCAATGAATGCCAGCTTGATAGAAGTCAGATAAGCGATCAGATAAAGCTCATCATCTGCCAGGTATAAATAATTACCTATATTCAGATTGATCGTCAGCATCTCATCGACATACCCAATGATCTGGGTATAGGGGGGGATAGCAATATCCGCCATGGAAAAACTGATTTTGACGACAATCGCAAAAGGAATCAGAAAAAACAGCAACAACCAAACATAGGGGACGCCAATGACAAGACGACGCCCCCAGAGGGCCTTGAAGGCTCTCACCCGATCTTGTAGCAATGCTTGCATCATTTAATTTCCAGCAATACCAAATAAAGGCTTATATCAAAGCTGCAGGTATAACAGCTAATAAAAAAATACGGTTAATCACCCAACGTCTAAAAACAGTATTTTGATTAAAAAATCAGGAATTATATTAAAAAACTGAAATGGTTAAGCCGTAGCGGTTAATTGTTCAGCACCACGCCACTGGTAGTATCCCAACTGATATAAACAATATCATCCCAAGTCGGGTTATCTGCACTGCGCTCAACATTAGCCATGTTGGACTGCACAACCATTCCGGAAGGTAGTCTTATATAGTACACAGAGTGGGCACCCAGATAGGCAATATCATGTACAACACCCTTGGACCAATTGTAAGCACCATCAGGCTTATCAGTGCTCATTAAAGTTTTTTCCGGGCGAATAGCAAACCAGACCTTCCGCTCTTCCAAAGCCGTCGTGATACCGTGTCCAACGTATATTGGTGCCTCAAGCTCACCTGAACGGATAATAACATGATCAGCAGCCTCTTCGATGATCTCACCTTCAAACATATTGACCGAACCGATAAACCCGGCAGTCATTCTGGAATTTGGGGTTTCATAAATATCCACAGGGGTGCCTACCTGAACAATCCAGCCTGCATCCATGATTCCAATTCGATCTGCCATTGTCATGGCTTCTTCCTGGTCGTGAGTTACCATCAGGCAGGTAACGCCGACATCCTCAAGAATATCTACTACTTCCAGCTGCATACGAGTACGCAGTTTTTTATCCAAAGCTCCCATTGGCTCATCAAGTAACAACAGTTTTGGACGCTTAGCCAGGCTTCTGGCCAGGGCGACTCGCTGACGCTGACCACCAGACAACTGGTGTGGCTTTCTTTTGGCATACTTGCTCATATGCACCATATCAAGCATCTCTTTCACACGCTGTGTAATCTGGTCTTTTGGCATTCGATCCTGCTTTAATCCAAAGGCAACATTCTGCTCCACACTCATATGGGGAAACAGCGCATAGGATTGAAACATCATATTAATAGGACGCATGTACGGAGGTAATCGAGTGATATCTTCGCCATCAAGATAAATAGAGCCTTTAGTCGGCACCTCAAACCCGGCCAGCATTCTTAATAATGTTGACTTGCCAGAACCAGAACCACCAAGCAGGGCAAAAATCTCCCCCTTTTTGATAGACAGGGAGACATCATCAACAGCAACTACATCATCAAAGCGTTTTGTGACACGATCAATTTTGACCAGCATTTCATTTTTTGCCCTGTGGTTACTCTGGTTTTTTTTGTAAGTGCCAGAAGGAATGGACATTAACAGTACCCCGTTGCAGTACACCTGCCATAAATAGAAAAGCAGGCATTTTCTATTTTTTTCCTGTCATTGAAAACGACTTTGCATGATTTCATATTCCTATTAACCAATAGCGCTCAAAATACCCCAAGAAATCATCAAAATCGTTGAAAATAGCTACTTAGTACAGAATCTCTAGCATTGGCTACTTGAAGAATTGGTCTATGTGCCCTACCCTCGGACACCCGAAGGTATGTTCTTAGAATATTCCTCTTATTTCCTCTAAGTAGCCTTGAGCCAATAACGTACAATTCTCGTCGTAACTGCAATTTCTCAGTTTTTCGACGATGAAAGGCGTCATTCAAGGTAAATAAAGACTGTGACCGAACGGCATTACCTCTGGGTAGCATCTGCCCGTCGGCGCAGGCGACAATCAGAACGCAGTAATGCCATGAGAAGCCGAAAAGAAGTCATCCGCCAACTGGATCGGATAGACCGTAATATTTTACGCACCCTTCAGGACAACGGCCGAATTTCATACGTTGACCTGGCTGACAGAGTAGGGCTCAGTACAACACCGTGTATGGAGCGAGTCAAACGACTGGAAAGAGAAGGAATCATTCAGGGTTATAGTGCCCGTTTGAATCCCAGCTATTTGCAGGCCGGGCTACTGGTGTTTGTTGAAATCAGCCTCTATTCAAAGTCAGCAGATATTTTTGACGATTTCCGCAAGGCAGTCACCCAGTTACCCAATGTGCTTGAGTGCCACCTGGTTTCAGGTCACTTTGATTATCTGATCAAGGCTCGCATTTCCGAAATGGCCTCTTACCGAGAACTGCTGGGTGATATCCTGCTTAAGCTACCAGGAGTGAGAGAGTCCAAGAGCTACATTGTGATGGAGGAGTTAAAGGAAACTCTTAGCCTGCCTATCCCTGATTAACAACAGGCTGCTGGCAGTTAGATGAGAAAACTACTTCTTCTTTTGATAAAAGTGTTTTGCGAGCAAAGTAGAAAGCCGTTAATACAAAGGCAGGGAAACCGGCTGTCTAGCCGGTTACTTTATAATCCCTGATGAAGTACCCAAGTGCCACAGCATCTTGCTCCTGAATGTCACAGAGCATAAAACCAGCAGCATAGTCTTTGTGCTCATTGACGCTCTGGCACCAGACACACTCAGCAATAAGGGCAATTTTATGCTGACTCTCATTGGGGCCTGGAAGCACCAGCGTAACATTTCTGACTTCAGAAGGCCTGATACCTTGCTCAGTCAAGAGACTAAAGCCTCCCCTTGAAACATTCTCCAGCATACCAATGATAAGCCCGGTATCGTTATCAAGTACCTCAGCGGGTCTGTCCAGATGTTTTCGGGGAAATCGGCGTTTTTCCTGTATCGTTGTACTCACTGCCGTCTCCTCTCTATTATTGTTGAACAAACAAGATAACCAGTTTTTGGTATAAAAACAAAATCCTCATACTCTTCGGAAACCGACAAAGAGACTCAGCCTGTTTTATAGCCACTGGATTTCAGCAATAAAGCTCATCCACTCTTTGATGTTTAAAAAACAATCTCTTGACAATAATAGGTCTCTTCCAATCTAATTCACTAAAGAGATAACAGCTCTTACTAACTACAGTCCTTTATTATATTTGTTGGACTGAAGATTTCTGGTGAAGGCAAACACAAGCTGAACCTTGCCAATAACCTGACCAGAAGTACTAAAATAAAAACAATAACAACAGAGCCTACTGCTCTGAGTATTCGGAGGGATCCCGATATGTTCAGACAGATCACTGAGGCCAGAGTGAATGACCTTCACTTTAAAAATGATGAAGAAAGCGGCCTCCGATCCATCATTGCAATCCATAATACCCGCAGAGGCCCAGCACTGGGCGGCTGTCGAATCATTCCCTACAAATCATCTGAAGATGCCGTTATAGATGCTATCAGGCTAGCTAAAGGCATGAGCTATAAGGCAGCCCTGGCTGGGCTCGACCTGGGTGGCGGTAAAGCCGTCATTATGGAACCGCCTGAGCCATATGACCGTAAAAAACTGATTTCTGCATTTGGACGTTTTGTTGAAGAACTCAATGGCCGTTACATTACTGCGATGGATAGTGGTACCAGCGTTGCCGACATGGACACTATTCGCAGCTATACCCCCCATGTTAGCTGCACATCTTCCAGTGGCAATCCTGCACCCTACACAGCGCTAGGGGTTTTTTATGGCATTCGAGCCTGCCTGAAGGCACACCCTGAGTTTGAAGATTCTCTGAACGGTATACGGGTTGCTATCCAAGGTTTGGGAAATGTTGGCTACGCACTGTGCCAGCTACTACACCAGAATGGCGCCCAACTTTATGTATCCGATATTGATGAAAGCAAGGTAAGCCAGTGCATAAGTGAGTTTGGTGCCACTGGTATCGATGTCAACGAAGTGCATAAAACCCCCTGTGAAATTTTCAGCCCCTGCGGACTAGGGGGCTCGCTTAATGAACAAACCATTAGCCAACTGCAATGCGGTATCGTCGCCGGATCCGCCAACAACCAACTAATGACTCCCGAGTGTGGTCAGATGATGTTCCAGCGCGACATCATGTATGCGCCTGACTACTTGATAAATGCCGGGGGACTAATCTTTGTTGCCATGAGCCATCAAGGCCGAAGCGAAAGTGAGCTCAACCGGCGAGTTGAAACTATTGAACAAACCTTACTCCAGATTTTTCGGCGGGAACAACAAAGTGGAGAACCCAGCTGCCTGATTGCCGACCATATGGCGGAAGCCATTCTCTTTGATGAAAACCCGGACAAGCTGAGTGCCTGACCGGCACCAATAGCACGTTTCTATTGACTCAAGGAGAAGCTATATGTTCGGCACAGACACCGTATCAATACCTTTTATCCAATACCTCGATAAAGAGGGAGAAGCATTAAAACAACTGCCTCAATGGATTGATAACAGTGAAATTCTGGTCAATTACTATCGGGCAATGGTTATTGCACGCCAGGGAGACCAAAAAGCGATTGCCCTTCAGCGCACGGGGAAAATGGGGACCTACCCATCCTGCCTTGGTCAGGAAGCCATCAGCACTGTCTTTACTTCATTAATGAAATCTGAAGATGTTTTTATCCCCTATTACCGGGATCTTCCTGGATTAATGGTTCGGGGGATTCCTCTTAGTGATGTTTACCTTTACTGGGGAGGAGATGAAAGAGGCAGCGCCAGCCCCGCCTGGAAACAGGACTTTCCCAACTGTGTTCCCATTGCAACCCAGGCGGGACACGCAGCAGGGGTTGCATCAGCATTTAAGATTCGCAATGAGCAACGAGTAGCAGTCTGTGCTCTGGGAGATGGCGCCACATCCAAAGGCGATTTTCCTGAAGCACTCAATCTTGCAGGAGCCTGGCAACTACCTGTTGTTTTTGTAATCAATAATAACCAGTGGGCAATCTCGGTTCCAAGAGCCATTCAATCAGGTGCACCTACCCTGGCACAAAAAGGGGTTGCAGCAGGACTCCCATCGATTCAGGTTGATGGCAACGATGTGGTGGCCTTGCATGAAGTTTTCGAAGAGGCCATCGAACGTGCAAGAACAGGTAAGGGTGCAACAGTTGTTGAAGCCATAACTTATCGTCTGTCAGACCATACCACCGCCGATGATGCCAGCCGCTATCGAAGCAGTGAAGAGCTCAAGGATGCCTGGCAAAAGGAACCGGTGAAACGATTAAGAAACTTTCTTTTCCATCGGGGGTTATGGAACGAGCAACAAGAACAGGCACTAAAGAAAGAAGCTGAGTTAATTGTAGAAAAAGCTGTTCAGACTTATACCAATACCCCTCATCAAGACATTGCAGATCTTTTTGACTACCACTACGCCAATATTCCTGCAGAGCTTGAGGCACAGAAACAACAGGCAATTACCCGACAACAGTTCCAGACTCAAAATACTGGAGGGCAATAGGGATGACCAACCGAATAACCATGGTTGAAGCGGTTAACCTGGCCCTCGACCACGCTATGCAGAAAGACCCCGATGTTGTACTGCTAGGCGAAGATATTGGCGTCAATGGTGGTGTATTTCGTGCAACCCAGGGATTAAGGGATAAGTATGGGTTCAAACGGGTAATGGATACACCGCTGGCCGAAACCATGATTGCTGGCATCAGCGTCGGGATGGCTGCCCAGGGGCTTAAGCCTGTAGCTGAAATCCAGTTTATGGGTTTTATTTTCCCAGCCATGGAACAATTAATCTGTCATGCTGCTCGCATGCGAAACCGAACCCGTGGCCGACTCTCTTGCCCGCTGGTTCTGCGTGCACCTTTTGGTGGCGGTATCCATGCGCCTGAACATCACTCAGAAAGCACAGAGGCTCTCTTTGCCCATATCCCCGGAATAAGGGTTGTGATGCCATCATCGCCAGTCAGAGCCTATGGATTGCTTTTATCAGCTATCAACGAACCTGATCCGGTTATTTTTCTGGAGCCCAAACGAATTTATCGAGCCGTTAAACAACCTGTGGATCACTCAACCCAAGCCCTGCCACTAGATACCTGTTTTACTCTTAAACAGGGGCAGGATATTACCTTGGTTACCTGGGGGGCATCGGTGCGAGAGACTCTGGAAGCTGCCAAGGTACTGGGTGAACATGATATTTCCGCCGAAGTGATCGATGTGGCCACCATCAAGCCACTGGATATGGCAACCATTCTTAGCTCAGTTAAAAAAACCGGGCGGTGTGTCATTGTTCATGAAGCATGTAAAAGTTTTGGCGTAGGTGCTGAGATTGCCGCACAACTGAATGAACATGCATTTTCTGAGCTTAAAGCTCCCATCCAACGAGTAACCGGTTTTGACACCACCATGCCCTATTATCGGATGGAAAATCACTACATTCCCGGAACTGATGATATTGTAAAAGCAGCTATCAAAGTACTTGTAAGTTAATAATAAAAAGAGGTAGCTCATTGAAATCTTTTGATGGCGCTGCCCTGGAGATTCACCATGAAATTTTTCAATCTGCCTGATTTAGGCGAGGGTATTCCTGAAGCCGATATTGTTGAGTGGCACATTACTGAAGGCGACCAGGTCAAGGAAGATCAGATTATTGTCTCTGTTGAAACCGCAAAAGCCGTTGTAGAGGTACCTTCTCCTGTCACAGGCACCGTTGCCCGTCTTTGCGGCAAGCCAGGTGATACCATATTAACCGGTGAACCTCTGGTCGAGTTTGTATCCGATAATGAAGACACTGGCACAGTGGTAGGAAAACTAGCCAGCGAGGCAGGTCAACAGGAAGAACACGACGCTTTTATCATTGGTGCCGCGCCAGACAATAACAAACCCAATAAGTCAGGAAATCGTAATAGCACCGGCATTACAACCCTTGCCGATAAATTCGGTATTACCCTGGAACCATCAACAACCAGAGCACAACAGAGTCAGCTAAAGCAATACCCGTTGGAAAACCCTGAACCTCTAAAAGGGGTTCGCAAACATATGGCCAGAACCATGGCTGAATCCCATGCCCAGGTTGTACCTGTTACACTGTTCGATGATGCCGATATCCAGCACTGGCCAGATAAAGAAGATATTACCGTCAGACTGATTCAGGCCGTAGTTACTGCCTGTAAAGCAGAGCCTGCACTTAATGCATGGTTTGACAGTGCAACAATGAGTCGAGAGGTCTTTGCCAATACTCACCTGGGTCTGGCAGTGGATAGTGAAGATGGCTTGTTTGTTCCAGTGATTCGGTCTGCGGACACCCTGTCCACCAAAGACCTTAGGGCAACCATTAATAAAATGCGCCAGGCTGTTAAAGATCGTTCGTTACCCCCTGCTGAACTGCAAGGTGCAACCATTACCCTTAGCAACTTTGGGGTATTTGCCGGGTCTTATGCCACCCCGATCGTCGTACCACCAACTGTTTGCATTATAGGTGTAGGCAAACTGAAAGAATCCATTGTAAGCGTCAAGGGCCAGGCCGAAAGCCACCGAATACTCCCCCTGTCACTCTCTTTTGATCACCGCGCAGTGACCGGCGGTGAGGCTACCCGGTTTTTGCATACACTTATTCAAGCCCTAGAGCAATAGTGCTCTTCAGTAAGCCTTCTCTGATATATAGAAAGGCTTACATTAACTGCTTAATAAAAATAGAAATTATCTTATTGATTATTTCACTATGAAGTCACCTCGATTCCAGATTTCATACCCAGTTCTCATATTTTATGGAAATACATCTTGCTCATGACTTTTTGAACAAAGGGCTCAAGCCATAGTTTTTAACTAACAAGCCCAGACTTTCATTTATAATAAAATTCTTCATATTCTCAGATTTATCATACTGAATACTACCAAATTTATTTCCTGAACCACTTTACAACAACAAACCTCAATACACTGCTTCTGGCATTATAAAATCCCAATATCTATTTTTATAAAAACGTGTCTCCTCAAATTCCATAGAGTCACTAAATCTGAATAACTCTTCAATATCTACAGGAAGTTTCTCTAGAGGCAAACCATCTTGTGCAATAAAAATACAATTATTCAAAACAAAAATAGATGTATCCTTGTCAAACATTCTTTTAAAGGTTCTAGCAAGCCTCTCTGGTCTCCCTCCTGTCTTAAATAGACATTCTTCTATTTTAACAGGAAAACCTTGATCATCACTATGTATATCCCACCCCCTCAACTGTCCATATACTTTTGTAATCATTTTCCTTCTCTTCTCCCTAGATTTAGAAAACACAACTTGAAAAGCCAGGTTTTGTTTATTTTCACAAAACCAAGCACGTGTCTCAGGGTTCGTTTTATGCCCCAATTTGAATGATATACTGAATCGATCAATTCGGTGATCAGGATCTGGCAAATAATCATCTTGATCTACTAAATCCTGTAGATACTCAGCTGTTTTATTTTCACCGATATTCTTCCAAAACTCTATATCACCGTTCTCAGAGAAAGCTAAGAAATGATGACCATCAGGCATTTTCGAAAGTTTTCGAACAGATCCAACATTTGTTGGATCAACACTATTACCTGTCATATCATAATAACACTTATTACCCTTCACTGTAATGCTACGTATACAACCACCATCCTCAGAAAAAATAATCATATAGTCATCTTCATTACGAACTTTTGTAAATATCGGTGGAGCCGATATTTTTTTTCCTCTATCCTTAAAAGGCCATTGTTTTATAGGCGGAAAAACAGCTCTATCCATCTGCCCCGTTATGCTAGAAAAATAAATATTTTTTTCATTATCAAAAAAAGCAAAATAATCCTCATTAACAACCTGTATAGTTTGAGGTAAAATCTCAACTTCAGAAGCTACTACTCTTCCAAGCTTCGTAAAACCAAAAGCATCACCAGACACAAAATTAAACTCACGATTATTTAAAAAAACCAAAACCCCTTCGGGTTTAGGAACCAACAACATAGACCTTATAATATCATCAGTCATAACAAACAAAAGATACTCTGCATTCTCACGAAGACTGTAGTATTTAAGGCCTTTACAGCCCATGGGAAATTCTAAACTTTCATCAGACTTTGTAACATAAAAAACTTTATCTCCACTAAAGAAAACGGGATAACTAAGATCCACCTTTCCTGTAGCTAACAATCCAGCCATCGCTTCAGAAAAAGCAACACTAATTATTAAAAGAAATAAAAACATTATTTTGTTTTTCATAAACACCCACTATTCCAATCAATAGCAACTACAAAATGTTAAGCTGAGCTAAATGATATAAACTTCCCACCCATTATATAGTCAATGAGTGAGTTTCCTTTTTGTTTCAGTCAATAAATAGAAAGTCTCTTATCATACTTGCTGAAGAAATTAAAACCCTAGCCAAGGAGCTGGGCTTTCAGGCCACAGGTATAACCAAGCCAGAAATCAGCGAAAAAGACCAGCAGCATTTTCAACAATGGCTGGAGCAGGGTTTTCACGGTGAGCTTGATTATATGGCTCGCCACAAGGAGCTAAGAGCTAATCCGGCATTGTTACATCCGGGGGTGATTCGAATTATCTCTGTGCGGATGGATTATCTGCCCGGTGATACTCAGGCAGTCAAAATACTGGGAGAAAAAGCCAAAGCCTATATCTCCCGCTACGCTCTCGGCCGGGACTACCACAAGCTGATCCGCAAGCGCTTGACTCTTTTAGGAAAAAGAATTGAAGAGGCCTATGGTGAACACGGATACCGAGCTTTTGTAGACAGTGCACCCGTAATGGAGCGCCCTCTGGCCCAGCAGGCGGGGCTCGGGTGGATGGGAAAGCACTCACTGATTATTAACCGTCAGGCCGGCTCTTTCTTTTTTCTGGGAGAGCTGTTTACCAATATACCTCTGCCGGTTGATGAGCCTTATGATAAAAACCACTGTGGCCGTTGCCAATCCTGTATTGATCGCTGCCCAACCCAGGCCATTGTTGCACCCTATAAAATTGATGCCCGGCGCTGTATTTCTTACCTAACCATTGAATACAGTGGCTCGATTCCAAAGGAACTGCGGCCATTAATGGGCAATCGCGTTTTCGGGTGCGATGACTGCCAATTAGCCTGCCCATGGAACCGTTTTGCCAAACCGACGAATGAACAGGATTTTAAGCCTCGCCACAGCCTCGATGCGGTAGAATTAGCCGAGCTATTTATGTGGACAGAAGAGCAGTTTCTGGAAAGAACAGCTGGGTCTGCCATTCGACGAGCGGGTTTTAATAACTGGCTTAGAAACCTGGCAGTTGGCTTAGGCAATGCCCCTTCATCAGAAAAAGTATTGTCTGCTTTAAAATCCCGAGCAGATTACCCCGATGAGCAGGTCAAAGAGCACATACTCTGGGCTCTGGAGCAACATGGTATATCCAACTCTATAATGTAAGTCGAACATGTTTGAATGGCAGGGCACATTATGTCTACTTGGGTTACGGGCGAGTCACTCGCTCCCTTTAAAAAACTGATTCACGATATAGGCGAAGCCTTTCGGGAAAAAAACATCAGTAAAGCCATGAGCAAGTTTGTTGCAGATGATGACGTGACCAGCTTTGGCTTTTTGGCAGATATCCACAATAAATCGGAGCTGGAGCAACATTGGGAAGAGTATTTCCGCAATCATGATGCGACAGAAAAAGGCGAGGAAGAATATACGGTCTATCAATACGGAGAGGCAGCATGTCTCTGTCTAAGCCATAAAGCGAAAGACAGTGATACACCAGAGAAACGGCTGACTCTATTCCTGGAAAACCATAATGGTGCCTGGTTAATCAGGCACCGCCATCATTCTTATGCGCCCCAGTGATACCCTGAACGTTTAAATACCCCAAGCAATATGATCGGCTTCAGCGGCTACTGCCAGTTACAGCTTAATAAAGTGTTCACGGTAGTAGCGCATTTCCAGAATGGACTCACGAATATCTTCCAAGGCCAGGTGTGTGCCTTTTTTGGTAAAGTTATCCAATAACTCCGGTTTCCAGCGACGAGCCAGCTCTTTTAGTGTGCTGACATCTATATTACGGTAATGGAAAAAGCTGTACAGCTCCGGCATATGCCGAAAAATAAAGCGTCGATCCTGACCAATGCTGTTACCACACATGGGCGATGCACCTTCCTCTGAGTATTGCCTCAGAAAATCCAGTGTTTGTTTCTCCGCCTCCTGCTCGCTCACTGAGCTTTTGCGAACCCGTTCAGTGAGTCCTGTTTGGGCATGGGTTTTTTGGCACCAGTCATTCATTGTGTCTAGCACGTCATCACTCTGATGAATAGCAAGTACCGGCCCTTGAGCAATCTCATTGAGCTGACTATCTGTAACAATTGTTGCAACTTCCAGTATCCGGTCCTGATCGGGGTTTAAACCGGTCATTTCCAGGTCAATCCAAATGAGGTTATCTGCTTTAGCCATTAAGCACCCGGTTTATAAAGCAAGGATTACACTATTTAAGGCACTGCCTGTACCTTGAAAACAGCCTGAATAACTCAAAAAATGATCATACCTAAAGGAACAGGCTGACATATTCAGTTTACTTCATCATAATCCGTCCTGAAAATCGACCTTACAGTGAAGACATGACTAAGCGCAAACTTACGCGCAGGCAAAGCTGGCGTATCCAAAAAATCCAGGAAGAGCGTATTGCTCGGGCTCAAAAGCGAGAGTCTCAAATAGAAGAGCAATTAAAAGATGACCACCTGGAACCTGAACAGTCAGGCCTTGTTATCGCACATTATGGGGCTCAATTAGATATCGAGCCACTAAACAGTCCCGGTAATGTCTGGCGCTGCCACCTGCGCACCAACCTTCCTGCGCTGGTTACTGGCGACCAGGTCACCTGGCGGGCAGCTAAAGATAACAAGTCCGGGGTCGTGGTAGCCCTTGAAGATCGCAAGAGTTTGTTGTCCAGGCCGGACCAGCGCGGACAACTCAAACCAGTAGCAGCCAATATTGATTATATCGTTCTGGTTATAGCGCCTATTCCTATACCACATACTAATCTTATTGACCGTTATCTGGTGGCAGCAGAAACAGTTGATATTGAACCGGTATTGTTACTCAATAAAACGGATCTGCTTACTCGCAAGGAAGATGCCCAGTTAATGGATGATATGCTGGCTGTCTATGAGCAGATTGGTTACAAGGTCCTCCAGGCATCAACTCGGACAGAACAAGGTTTAAAACCACTACAAGCGCTACTGGACGAACATACCAGTGTATTCGTTGGCCAAAGCGGAGTAGGTAAATCTTCACTGGTCAATGCCCTGCTTCCTGGTGTCGACATTCGGGTAGGCGCTCTTTCTGAAACAACAGGCAAAGGCACTCATACCACCACTGCGGCTAAACTATTCCATTTTCCTTCAGGAGGAACACTCATCGACTCCCCGGGAATCAGGGAATTTGGTCTCTGGCATATGGATAAGGACGAGGTCATAAACGGTTTTAAGGAATTCCGCCCCTTCCTTGGATACTGCCGCTTCCGTGATTGTAATCATGAACAGGAGCCCGGCTGCGCCCTACAAAAGGCTCTGCTTGACGGAGATATTCTGCCAGAGCGTATGGACAGTTATCGCCAAATTCTTGGTTCTTTGCAATAGCTAACCTGAGAAGCAGCCTTATAGAGTGCTGCTATGCTCATTATTCTTTCAGGACTAATGCCATGCACCCCAATCGATTAAAAATCAGCCAGCATGGCCCAGAGATTTCCAGGCTTGTTGCTGGTTTCTGGCGCCTCAACCATTGGCATTTGAGTGACCAGGAATTGGTTCATTATATAGAAGGGCTTCTTGAGCATGGCATTACAACGATGGACCACGCGCGGGTATACGGCAGTGAAGCTCAGTTTGGCAGGGCCATCAAACTGAAGCCTGAACTCCGGGATAAAATTGAAATAGTCAGTAAATGTGGTATCAACTTAAGCCCTGAAGGGAGTCAATGTGTTAACCACTATAACTACCAAAGCCAGAGCATTATTCAATCTGTCGAAGCGACCTTGAAAGATCTACAAACTTCGCATGTAGATATCTTACTGTTGCATCGGCCGGATTATCTGCTTCGTGCTGATGACGTTGCCTCAGCATTTGAAACACTGCAACAAAGCGGCAAAGTTTTGCACTTTGGCGTCTCAAACTACACTACTGCTCAGTTCGAACTGCTTCAAAGAAAACTGCCTATCTCTCTGGTTACCAATCAGGTCGAATTTTCCCCCATCAACCTTCAATTGTTAGATAGTGGTGTGCTGGAACAGTGCCAATTGGCCGGCTGCTCCCCCATGGCCTGGTCCTGTCTTGGTGGTGGTATTCTCTTTGACCACAGCCGTACTCAGTCACAGCGTCTTCAAAGAACCTTGACTGAGCTAATGGACGAACTTGGTGCTGAATCCATTGAAGCCGTTATCTACGCCTGGATTATGGCTTTACCTGCCAATATCGTCCCCATATTGGGCTCAAGCCGCCTGGAGCGAATCCGCTCAGCAGTATCTGCTTTACAATTAAACTTAAATCAAGAGCAATGGTATCGAATCTGGCAAGCCTCCACCGGGCACCCGGTTCCATAAGTCTTATACCCACCAAGTTGACCACATTCACCCTGGCGCTAAAAAACTATAATAGCGCCTCAGTTCATATAAATATTGTTTGTGCGACATCCTATTCAAGCGAGCTGCTATACCAAAATACCAAGAGTAAATAATGAGGCTGGCTATGACGACCTATCCCAAAAATCAGTTAATTCAAGCTCTGCGAGCACACCAAGCAGATTTTGCCTCAGTAGTGCCAGTAAACTTCCAAAAAGACCCTGTCCTCATTTTTGACTTTTCAGTACATAACCAGTCTTTAAAGGGGGATGATTTCAGCACATTAGAAAAAGCAGAAGCTTACATTTTTGGCAAGCTTCGGGAAGCTTCTGCAAGCGTTGGGATAGGGGGATACAACGAGGAAAGAGCAATATATGACCGGGGAGAACAGTTTTATACTGATGGAGAGTTACGCACTATTCATCTGGGTGTCGATATCTGGATGAAAACTGGTACCCCAGTCTATGCTCCTCTGGATGGCAAAATCCACAGTTTCAAGAACAATGACCTTGTTGCTGATTATGGGCCTACGATTATTCTGGAGCATCAACTTGATGGGCTTGTATTTTATACGCTATATGGCCACTTAAGCCTTCAGTCACTGGATGGCAAGAGGGAAAGGCAAACCGTGATTAAAGGAGAACAAATTGCCACACTAGGCACACCAAAAGAAAACGGTAACTGGGTTCCCCACCTGCATTTTCAACTTATCACCGATATGCTAGGTAAAAAAGGTGATTTTATAGGAGTAGCCCCCAAATCGGAGCGAGAGTATTACCTTAATATTTGCCCTGATCCTAATCTGGTTTTGAGCATCCCCATGCAAAAATAAGTCACGTGTCTATCACCTTTCATCTCAATCAGCATAGCCAGCTGTTAAAATGGTAATCCATTAAAAAACAATGGATTATTAAAAACAGAATTAAAGTATGCAGATTTGCTTTGCAAAACCATAAACATAGACAGCAAGTCCCCACTGTTTAACAATAACAACGCCGGTTCTTTTAAATGATATAGAACTGCAGGGATAGCTAACCGGTTATTTCAATAACTATGTAGACGACTATTTGTTTTTGTGGGGGTTATGCATGTCTTTCGCCAATAGAGATGGCGTTATCTGGTATGACGGTAAACTTGTACCATGGAAAGAAGCACAAACCCATGTGCTAACTCATACACTCCATTATGGGATGGGCGTTTTTGAAGGTGTGCGGGCATATAAAACCTCACGCGGTGCCAGTATTTTCAGATTACAAGAACACACCAAGCGTTTATTCCGAAGTGCTCATATTATGGGAATGTCTATTCCCTATAGTCCTGAGCAGATCAACGAAGCCCAAAAAGCCGTTGTACGAGAAAACCAGCTTGCTGAAGCCTATCTTCGCCCCATGTGCTTTTATGGCTCGGAAGGTATGGGGTTAAGGGCAGACAATTTGCAGGTACACTGTATTGTTGCTGCCTGGGAGTGGCCGTCCTATATGTCTCCAGAAGCCTTGGAGCAAGGTATTCGAATCCGGACATCATCCTATACTCGTCATCACGTCAATATCACCTTATGCAAGGCCAAAGCGAATGGTAACTACATGAACTCCATGCTGGCCCTGAAAGAAGCCCTTGATAGCGGCTGCGAAGAAGCATTACTACTTGATAATGAAGGCTATGTTGCCGAAGGCAGTGGTGAGAACATCTTTATCATTAAAGATGACGGTATCTTATACACACCTGAACTCACGTCCTGCCTTGAAGGTATTACCCGTGACACCATTATTCATTTTGCTCAAGAGCTAGGTCTGGAGGTTCAGGAAAAACGCATAACCCGTGATGAGGTTTATATTGCCAGAGAAGCATTCTTTACTGGTACAGCTGCAGAAGTGATGCCTATCAGGGAGCATGATGGCCGGGCTATTGGCAACGGCAGGCGGGGGCCGATTACAGAACAGCTACAGCGCATGTATTTTGAGCAGGTCAGGGGGCAGCGCCAAAATATGTCAGACTG
Organism: Endozoicomonadaceae bacterium; assembly: GCA_965224475.1. GTDB lineage: Bacteria > Pseudomonadota > Gammaproteobacteria > Pseudomonadales > Endozoicomonadaceae > Endonucleibacter. Next base: position 306,196 of record CBDCZK010000023.1, read on the forward strand.
GTTAACACCTGTCAGATCTGAAAAAACCTATTACCCAGACGAAATCCCCGCGGCTTGATTATATCTCTTATAATTAGTCTTGACACTCGATTCAAGCTGTGATTACTATAGGCAATTGCAGCTTCATTCAACACGGTTTACCTGCCAATTCGAGAACTACAGTCTATCCTAGAAAACTGCAAGAACTTGTATATGACCAGCAGCAGACCTTCTTCAGACTTAAGAGATCTGACTTCTGATCAACGCCCTTGAAGCTTTATGTCCAGCCCCATGCTCTAAAAAATATGGAAATCAGCGTAAATATCGTATAATCGCGCGATTTTATGCGCTAGACAGAGTAACCACACTGGTTTCTTCCTGAGGTTAAGTTATCAACCAAAGATCAATACCCTAGCGCCTGGGATAGCTAAAGCTACCTGAACAGTACGGGAAATAATACTACAGTCGGAGCGGCCTAGACCACTCTGACGGGCGGTAGCGTGCCTAAATACCAACCAACCCGGGAAAATCCCACGACGTGAAGTATCTGATTGTTGGTCCCTCCTGGGTGGGGGACATGGTGATGGCTCAAACCCTGTTTATTGCCATAAGGCAGCAAAACCCTGAAGCCATCATTGATGTTTTGGCGCCAGCATGGAGCAGCCCGATCCTAAAACGCATGCCCGAAGTACGAAATTGTATTGAAATGCCTCTGGGCCATGGCAAATTAGCACTGGGTATCCGTAAAAAAATTGGTCGTTCCCTGCAGGCAGAGCACTATCATCACGCCATCGTACTACCGAATTCGTTCAAATCAGCTCTGATTCCTTTCTGGGCCAGTATTCCCGTAAGAACAGGGTGGCGTGGAGAAATGCGCTTTGGTCTGCTCAATGATATCCGAACGCTGGACAAAGAGTTGCTACCTTTAATGGTCGAACGATTTGTGGCCCTGGGTTACCCCAAAAACGCACTCATACCCTCACCACTGCCCAGACCCAAACTCCTGGTAGACCCAGCCAGTGCCGATAATGCTCTCCATCGTTTCCGCCTGCAAACAGATGCCCCGGCACTGGGTCTGTGTCCCGGCGCTGAATTTGGCCCTTCCAAACAGTGGCCAGCTGGTTATTACGGTGAAGTTGCTCTGAATATGCTGAAAAAAGGCTGGCAAGTATGGTTATTTGGGTCAGAAAAAGACCGGCAAATCACCACAGAAATTATGAGCTATATACCTGACCAGCACCAGGAGCGTTGTTGTAATCTTGCTGGTGAGACCACCCTTGCTGATGCTGTTGACCTCTTATCCCTGACCAGTGCAGTAGTCAGTAATGATTCAGGCCTGATGCATATTGCTGCAGCACTTTACCGCCCTCTCGTTGCCATTTATGGTTCAACCACTGCTGCGCATACCCCACCGATGAATCCAAACAGTAAAACATTATGGCTCGGCCTTGAGTGCAGTCCCTGTTTTAAAAGACATTGTCCACTGGAGCACCATAATTGTATGAAACAGCTTGATCCCGATATGGTGATGGATGCGTTGGAACAGCTTGGCAAAGAAAGTGACAATCTACTAAGTGGAGTTCAGCAGGAATGAAGGTATTGATAATCAAAACCTCTTCCATGGGCGATGTTATCCACACCCTGCCTGCATTAACAGATGCTGCATCAATCATTCCCGATATAACATTTGATTGGGTAGTAGAAGAAGCTTTTGCTGAAATCCCAGGCTGGCACCCTGCTGTGGATAAAATCATCCCTGTTGCTATACGCCGCTGGCGAAAGTCTCTACTCAGCACACTAACCAGCGGAGAATGGCGACGTTTCAAAGAGAGATTACAGTCTCGCCAATACGATGCTGTTATTGATGCCCAAGGGCTTTTTAAAAGCGCTTTGCTGACAAAGCTATCTAAAGGCCCATCGTTTGGGTTAGACAAACTGTCTGCAAGAGAGCCATTCTCTGCACACTTTTACCAGCAGCCCCAAACGGTTTGCTGGAACCAGCATGCAGTAGAAAGAGTAAGACAACTTCTGGCTCTGTCACTGGGCTATAAAGTACCAAAAGAAAAAGGCCGGTTTCTGCTGGACAAAAACCGCTTTGACAGCGAGGCAGATAGTACAGCACCTTATATTGTATTTATCCATGGCACTACCTGGCCAGATAAGCATTGGCCAGAACCTTACTGGTGTCAGTTGGCAAACTTAGTCAATAAGGCTGGATATAATGTGCTGTTACCTTGGGGTAACTCAATTGAAAAAGAACGCGCTGAACGTATAGCACAGTCATCCCCACAAACAGAAGTATTACCACGAACATCGTTATCCGGGGTTGCTGGCATAATAGCTGGGGCATCTGGCGTAGTAGCGGTCGATACAGGGCTAGGTCACCTCACAGCTGCTCTGGAAAAACCAGCGGTATCTCTTTATGGCCCAACCAGTCCGGACCGGGTTGGCGCATATGGCGAGTCCCAGATCCATCTGGAACTTGATCAGTGCCCTGCAGGAGATTACCCATCTGTAGAGCCTGACATATTCGCACCCATGACACCAGAACTGGTATGGGCTGCTCTAACCAAGATTCTGCCCAATGGAACTGTGCATGACGCTTGATTTTGCCCTGTTTAATTACTTTCCCTATGGCGGATTACAGCGGGATTTCCTGAAAACTGCCCTGGAATGCCAGAAGCTCGGTTACACTATCAACGTGTATACAAGTGACTGGCAAGGAGAGAAACCTGACGGTTTCAATATAGAGTTACTGCCTGTTTGTGGTTCATCAAATCATAAAAGAATGATCAGTTTTCAGCAGCAACTGCATAAAGCCACCCAAAGAACACCTCGCCGACTGCTCACGGGTTTTAATAAATTTTCAGGGCTTGATATTTATTTTGCTTCAGATACATGCTACCGGGAAAAAGCTGTAACTGAAAGAAGTGCACTCTACCGAATAACGCCTCGTTACAGAGCGTATGAACAGCTTGAACGTGCAGTTTTCACCCCTGACTCAAACACGCTTGTTCTAACCTTAACAAATCGTCAAATAGAAGATTTTAGGCAACACTACAATACTCAGCCTGAACGTTTTCAACTTCTCCCTCCTGGTATAACCCGAAACATACTAAAAAACGAAAAAGAAGCGATCCTCGTTGAGTATCGAAAGCAGCTAAACCTTCAAAAAAACGACAATATCATTTTACTGGTAGGCTCAAATTTTAAAACCAAAGGGCTAGACCGAGCCATAACTGCCCTAGCCTCATTGAATGAAGAGCAACGACAAAGAACACATCTACTGGTTGTAGGTGGTGACAACCCTAAGCGATTTATCAAACAGGCATCGAATCTTAACGTCCAAAACAGAGTGCAATTTCTCGGGGCAAGGGATGATATTCAGCAACTGATGCTCACAGCTGACCTGTTAATACATCCTGCCTACACAGAAAGCGCTGGAATGGTTCTGGTGGAGGCGATTGCAGCAGGTCTCCCTGTTATTACTTTAGACAACTGTGGCTATGCGACTCATATAAAAAGCGCTAAAGCAGGTATTGTTCTGAAAATACCATTCCAACAAAATGAGCTTAATAAAAGCTTATCGGAGGCACTGACATCAAATAGAACCAGCCAATGGTGTCAAAATGCGATCCATTATGCTCAACACACCGACCTATATAGCCTTCACAAAAAAGCAGCCAGATTTATCGATAGCCAGGCCCGCAAACTTTTATCAATAGAACCCTGAGTAGGAAGCTCATGCTATACCTGCGCGACGATTTTAAAGCAGTCTGGAAAGACCAGGACCCCCACCATTTACTTGAAATAATGGAAGGGCAAACCTTCAGAGACCTTGAGGCACGTCGTACCTATCGCTTTGAGCTTCAGGGCAAAGGCTATTTTGCCAAAGTTCATAGAGGTGTAGGTTGGAAAGAGATAATTGAGAACATTATCAGGCTTAGAAAACCGGTACTGGGTGCTCGAAATGAATGGGAAGCACTGAATAAGCTGCACAAACTCCATATCGACACTATGACACCAGTTGCCTTTGGCGAAAAAGGCTGTAACCCAGCCAAGCAGCACTCATTTTTAGTGACTGAAGAGTTGAAGGCAATGTCCAGTCTGGAGGACATCTGCGAACAGTGGAAACAGTCTCCACCACCTGTTTTTTTGAAAAGAGCCATCATAAAAAAACTGGCAGAAATCAGCCGGATACTACACAGCAATGGTATCAATCATAGAGATTATTATCTTTGCCACTTTTTGGTGCCTCAGGAAAATTTAAAGCGATTTTTGAGTGATCGCCAGCATCCTCTGCGTTTCTATCTCATAGACTTACACCGAGCACAGATTCGCAATAGCCTACCTGATCGGTGGCGCTTGAAAGATCTCTCCGGTCTTTACTTTTCTGCTATGGACTATGGCTTGACTAAAAATGACATCTTTCGCTTTATTCGCGACTACACAGGTCTGCCATTAAAAGAAGCTTTGGCTCAATACAAATCGTTGCTAAGCAAAATAGATCATAAGGCACAAAAACTCTATAGACGAATGGAGCGTAAAGCAGGTCACCCCAATTACTAGTTTAGGTGCTGCATTAAAGAGTACTCTCAATAAGGCATTTTTATTGAAACGTAAAGTTATGAACACAAACTCTGGCTTGGATATAAAGGAAGCAGTAGTTTTGTACAGACCTGATACACACGAGGAATATCCTGGCAAATGATTGATTCGGACTGGACAGTCACTAAAGCCTGGCAGGGATCAGCAGTTGAACAGACATTTAGTAGCCTTGAGCAGGTATTCCAGGTTAAGGGCAAAACAATTACAAAAGACCAACTGAGTGAAGTTATTCTATTCGAAAAATGCGGTAAGCGATTTTATATAAAAAGATATACCTCTGCAGGAAAAGGTCTTCGCAAATATCTTGGCAAAAGCAGGATTCGGGCAGAGTGGGAAAATATGCTTTTTTTCCACCAACTCGGAATTCCTGCTGCCAATGTTGTGGCCTATGGGGAAGAGCGTAAAACAGGTATTTTCAAAAAGGGTGCACTCATTACAGAAGAGCTAGAAAACACAACTGATCTGGCACAAATAGCTAATCAAGATAGTGCAAAACTGAAAGATCCAACCTGGCTTCACCCAATAATAAATCAGGTCGCAGGCATTGCCCGAAAACTCCATAGTAATCGCTTTATACATACTGACTTTAAGTGGCGAAATATTCTTGCTACTGATAGCAGGCCGCCACAAGTTTATCTTATAGATTGTCCTGCAGGCTATCAGTGGCCACAGTTATTCTGCGGGCAAATGGTAGCAAGGGGGAAAATCAAGGATTTAGCCTGTCTTGATAAAGTCGCAAAATACAATCTAAGCCGTACTCAACGCATGCGATTTTATAAGCTGTATTTATTTGGTGATATTAAAGCAAGCCACATCAAGCTATCTTTAAATCAAAAGAACGAAGTTCGTTGCATATTGCGTTTTTTTGAGGGCAGGGAATGACCAACCTCAATAATTTTCTTATTCATAAATCAAAAGAAGACCGAATTCTCTGGTTAGGTTGTTATTTACAGGCCATAACGACATGTCATCAACAAAAGCAGCGAGCATCATTAGAGATTGAAGTAGGTGACTCTAGCGACGAAGCCATTAAAATCAATGTTACTGATACGTCGAGTCTGGCAGATGAAAACGCTTGTATAGCTAACTTAGTTGACTGCCTTGCAAAATTGTATCCGCGTTATGATTACTATTTAAACAAAGTATGGGATAACTATAGCCCTGATTACAAAAGGCCTTCCCTGAAGAAAATTGAGCAAGCAGTCTACAAGTACCGGAAGATCAAAAAGAAAAGTCTTAATAAATGCTTTATAGACAATGAGCTTTTTGAAATCAGCAAATGCTGGGATCATTTTATAGTAAAGCAGCGAGAACTGTGTAATTCCAGTCTAGATGATTTACTGGGCAATCTCGACAACGCAATAAACAAGGGAAAGATACTAAAAGACTGCAAGACAACCACTGTCAGTATCTACAAAATGACGGATGGCCGGAAAGTCATCATAAAACGCTATAATAGCAAAGGTACTTTTTACAGTTTAACTCGTAGTTTGATTGAGTCTAGAGCTCGAGCATGCTGGCACGGTGCGTTACTACTTGACCAGATGGGTATAGACACACCTAAAAACCTGGCAATGATCGAAAAAAGAGTCGGCCCATGGATAAAAAACAGTTACTTAATCACTGAGTATATCGAGGGAAAAACATTGTCATCTATTTTCAGTGAAGACAGTGATAAGTCTGAATGGCTCTCAATCGTGCATCAAATAACAGACATTTTGTTAACCTTTCCCAGAGTCAAAGTTGCACATGGTGACTTTAAATCAACTAACTTTATCGTTGGCAACAACAAAACGTTTATGGTTGATCTGGACTCAATAAACAGTTTCACCCTTTCAGGCATATTCAAAAAAAGTTATCTAAGGGATATCAATCGTTTTGAACATAACTGGGCTCATAGCCCATCAGCACGAAACGCATTTTTGCCCAGCATTAAAAAAGTCAGAGACCTGCTCTAATAGCAACTGTATATGAATAACAGACCTCCTCTTATTAGCATAATAATTCCATCATATAATTATGCCCATTTTCTTCCAGATACCATTGACTCTGTGCTTCAACAACCGGGTGATGATTATGAACTTATCGTAATTAATGATGGCTCTACAGATAATACCGAGGAGGTAATAGAAACATTATTATCTGGCACAGATAAACGTTTCAGGTATTACTCCCAACAAAACACAGGACTGCCAGGCACCAGGAACAGAGGCATTGAGCTCGCAAAAGGGCAATATATTATGTGCCTGGATAGCGATGATAAATTAACACCTGATGCTCTGAATGCTTTTCGGAGAGCTATCAAAAATAATAGCAAAGCAGCGATGATTATTGGGCGGTATAATTCAGTGACCCCCGATGGAAAGTCAAAGGAGCGATGCCTTTGGTCGCTGACTGGCTCCAGAGAAGGAAATTTTTCCCAGTATCTGCTCAATACCAGTGTCTCACTATTATGTAGTGCTGTTTTATTTAGACGTGATGTATTCGAAAGCTACCAGTTTCCATCTCATATTCGGCAATGCGAAGATGAGCCAGTATTTGCTTTTGCCTTCGCCAATTTTGATGTTGCCAAAATTGACAAGATTGTCTCAGAAATCCAGAAACATGATGATAGTTTAAGAAACAAAGTGTATTTTGGGCTTAGTGATCTGGTTATTGAGGAAATATTTAATCCAGCTCGAATCCCAGAAAGCTTTATGAAGTATAAAAAAGCTTATAAAGGCATCAGGTATCTTGACCAATTCAGAACGCTCTTCTTGGCTGGCGAGTATAAGGAAGCCTGGGAACAATACACACAAGCCCTTAGTTACAATAGGCGCGCAGCAGTTCAACTCAATTTCCTGAGGAAAGCTGTTAAGTCATGGCTAAGAAAGTAAATAAACAGGGATAGATAATTATCAAATGCTGACCAGATCAAAAAGCAAATATTTTCTGGGTTTTATTGTCTTCATCCTGGTACTGATTGGGCTTTTCACTGGTTTTTACATCACCAGCCTTCTGATTGTATGTGGAGCTTACATTCTCAACGAAATCATCTGGTCAGACCATATTCACTACAACCCCTCTACAAGCGATTGTTACGAATATGCAGACGTCTTATGGGAAGAAGGCACGCTATCAGATAATAAACTTTCAGTTCCTGAAGGGTATACAGACAAGAATCATACAACCGTTGTTGAACTTCAAGTACAAGCGTCTTTTGCTGGAAAAATAGCAGATCCCTACATTGAAATAGAATCTGGTAACACACAATTACGGCAGTACTTTGAAAGAGGCTGTAAAGGTACACGCTACCTAAATATTAGCCACTGCAGTATTGAGCAAGACAGCACGCTCAAACTAATACCAAAATTCTGTAAATTGAGTAGCCCTAAGTGCCGTTTGCTGTCATTTAAGAACCCAAATATCTGGGATAAAAAGATACTTGTTCTTTCTCCACACCCAGACGATGCTGAAATTGCGGCCTTTGGACTCTATAAAAACAGTGATAGCATGATCGTTACAATCACTGCTGGAGAATCAGAGCCTAATAGACAATACACCAAGCTTACAGGAAGTCATCGTAAAGCGACTGAATTAAAAGGGCGGCTGAGAGCGTGGGATAGCATTGCTGTGCCTTTGTGGGCAGGTTTAAAAGCAGACAGGGCCATCAATCTTGGCTATTCTGATAATAGCCTTGAAACACTGCATTTAAATCAAAAATCTAGTTATCCGGCCCAGAACATGGCTACGTTCAGGGACTTTAACCACTATGAGCTTAAATCCAACCATCAGGGTGAATCATCCTGGTCAAAGCTCGTCGAGGATTTGAGAGAAGTCATCAACGACTTTGAGCCCGATATTGTTGTCACACCACATCCAGAAATAGATGCCCATAGTGATCATAAATTTTCAACAATTGCACTATCAGAGGCTCTACAACAATCAAAAGCCAAGGCTATAACTTTTTTCTACTATATAAATCATCTGTCAAATACAGACAATTGGCCCTTTGGCCCACAAGGTTCACTTGTTGCAACCCCACCGGGAAAACATAAGATAGATGGCGGACTTTTCTCACTTTCTCTTTGCGAGGATACTCAGGCTGATAAAGCCTGTGCTCTTGAGATGATGCACGATTTGAGATCTCCTCAAAAAACCAAACGAAAAATACGACTATGGCTGCAGAAAAAGATTATAAACAGACCCATTCACCCTCTCAGTCAAGACCCGTATCTAAGAAAAGCCGTAAGAAACAACGAGTTATTTTTTACCAAGCATCACATTTTTAAGTAACAAAACAGGTGTCCGAAAGCATTTTGTTGACGGCAGAATGTCAAATAACATAGGCTAGAATGTAAGGTTTTGCATCAATAGCTCTATGAACAAAGCATGCTCTCAATAATAAAAAAGAATGTTTCTGAGAAATATTGTTTCATTTTTTTGCTGTTAATAATATGTACTTCTGTACTTATTGATAATCAGAAGCTTGTTACGAATATTTATAGGGTACTCATATGCCTACCCATACTTCTGTGTATTCGCTGGGATGATATTCGTGATTTCTCAAAGAATCGATTTGTAAAGTTTTTTATTCTCCTGACTGCATGGAGCACTTTAACCTTACTGTGGCCAGATGCAGACAAGCCACTAAACATGTTGACCAAAATACTAACGTCATCTGTCTTTTTATATTTAATATATTTAAATTTTTCTTACCAGAAAAAACAGCTATTAAATTTTGAAACCTACTATATTTCAACGGCTGTAATATTAGCAACCATTATATGGGTGATTTATGGGAGATCAGAAAGCATACAAGACCCTGTATATGGCGTATTTGAAAATATAAATGAGGTGGCTTGGTTTTACTCGTCAGCAGCTTTAATAGCATTATACAAATTAATATACGGTCAGTATAAGTTACTCAGCGCTCTTGCTTTAATCACACTTATTTATGCTTTACTACCTACAAGAACTTTAGGAGCATATCTAGCAATTGGCTCAGGTCTTTTTATTTTAACTGTATCCATTATCAAATCCTATTACCAAAAATGGATCTTCGGAATACTACTATCAGCGGTAGCTATAGCAATAGCTATGCACATAATCTACCCTGAATCTTTTTTGGAAATATATAATAATTTTGATAAACCCAGGCTTAATATTTACCTTCATAGCTATGATGTGATTACCAATTCCAACTGGGCAATAGTATTATTTGGTAATGGTCTGGCATCTGATGCCAGAAACATCATATTTGGAGGGCTAGTCATGAATAACTGGCACTCTGTATATATTAATATGATATTTTATTGCGGTATAATAGGGCTTGTGCTTTTCTTTATTTGTTTTTTAAACCGCTTCTATTATATTTTCACTAAAAAATCTAGTATTTGTTCTTGGGATTTAGCTGTTGCTGGTATGATGATAACGATGCTGTTTGATGGCAATAAGATATACAACTACCCTGGTGGTTTTTTTCTCGCATTTCTGATTCCAGCCTTTATAGCAAACCTAACCAATCCAAATAATGAGCAGCTATCATAAACTGATAGCTGTACTTAAACAGATCATGATTTTATTTTTTAAGTATGTAATAAAAATCATGATAAAAATTTATCCCTAGCAATACCATATGAAGTATCCAAATAATACCCCTGTTTTTGCCATTTGCTTAGAGAGAGAAGCAGATAGAAAAAAACGAATCACACAGCACCTCAACTCACTAGGAATACCTTTCCAATTTGCTAATGCTGTAGATGGGAGAAAACTCACACCAGAAGAACGAGCTCATTATTACTCTGAAAACAAGTCAATTGAAGTTAGAGGCCGGGCTTTAGCTGATGGTGAAATAGGCTGTTATCTTAGCCATTCTAAAATATGGGAATACATAGTTTCAAATAAAATAGAAAAAGCATTTATAATAGAATCTGATGCAGTACTTACAAATGAAGTTATCGATGTAATCAATGCTTGTCAAAACAAGATAACAAGCTGGGATCTTATAATGCTTTTTTATAGAGAATGCCACCCATCCATCTGGAAAAAACAGCAACTCACAAAAAAATCAAGCCTTGTAAAATTTTCTAATAAAAGTGCTTGTACAACAGCTTACTTAATAACCCTATCTGGGGCAAAAAAGTTACTAAAAAAGTCTTATCCTATTCATATGCCAGTTGATGATTTCATGACAGGTGGCTACATCAACAAGGGAATTGACACATTTGCTATTTATCCCAGATGCATCCACTTAACTGATGACGCACTGGAAACCTCAACTATAAGGGAAGATCTTTTCCCTATGATGGAACAATCAGGAATTAAAAGAAGACTGCCCAGTGAAATAAAAAAACATAAAGAGATTGAAAAAAAAATCAGGCGATCCATAAAAAAAATTCTTCCGCCCCCTTGGTTGTAGTCAGTAATAGAGCACCCAAAAACCTCCATCAATTACCCACATACTAAAATTATCATGACTTTCTCTGAAAACAGTGATGTTACCGTAGTGATTACTTGCTGTGGTCGCTTTGATCTACTTAAAGAAACCTTAAATAGCTTTTCTAAACACAACACCTACCCAATAAAAAAGGTAATTATTATAGAAGATTCTGGTAGTGATGAAGTACACACAGCAATACCAGATCAACAAAAAGAAAATTATACTGTTATAGTAAATAAGCAAAATCTAGGTCAAATAAAATCCATCGATAAAGCGTATGCTCTGGTAGATACAAACTATATTTTTCACTGTGAAGAAGATTGGACATTTTATCGAAAAGGTTTTATTGAAGACTCTAAATCCATACTGGAATCAAACAATAAAATCTATCAAGTGTGGTTAAGAAGTTTTTACCATGATATCCATCGTGATTACCCATTCCATACACTGGGTGATGATATTTCAGTCAATAACATTACTGCCCACCGCTTACTTAGCTCAAACCCAAAATGGCAAGGTTTTTCATTTAACCCAGGGTTAAGAAGGCTATCTGACTACCATGCTATATCTGGTGGATACAGCTCGTTCCTTGATGAAAGTAATAGTTCTTCAGCCGTTGAAAGCGCCATATCAAAATATATGAAGGACAACAGTATGTTTGCGGCTGTTCTTGAAAATGATGCAGTTGCCCACATTGGCTATGGACGCCACGTCAAGGACAAAAATGATATATTAAAAAAGCGCAAGAAAAAGTTAAAAAATGCAGGGCTTGCTGTTCTTGTCTTTTTTCTTGGCTGGTTATCAGCTAATCTCTACCAATAATGGATGGTGAGATTTAATGAGCCTCTCAAACAAATCAGAATTCAACGTTTATGTAATAAACTCTGGATTTCAGCTTGTTGCATCTGTTTTACTTGCCCAAGAAAGGCAGCACAATATTTTTCTTTGCCTAGAAGAGAGCTTATGTCAAAAAGTTAAATTACAAAACAAAAAGTGGCCAGCATACTTTATAAAATTCCAAAAACTCAACGGACTCTTTGGCAGACAAAGAGGAATACAAAGATACTTGAAAAGTATATTCGATATTTTAACAAATCATAGTATAAAAAAAATTAATTTCTTCATGCCAATTATATCCGGCTCTCAGTACAACTACATAATTCATTCAGCCAAAACAAAATACGGAAAAAAAAACATAACAATTAACATTATTCCAGATGGTGCTGCAAATTTAGAAAAATTCTCACTCACCTCAAAAAACAGAAAAAAAATAATCAAAAAAGAAAAATCAATTTTTGAAAGAACATTCAATATAAAATACACTCCTTATTATGATGACAAATATGGCATAGTTTCAGATGCAGTCGACAATATCTATATTATTCCAGACATGCCTCACCAATACCCTAAGAATAAAGTCATCTCCTTACCCAAACCAAAAATAAAGGGTATAAATGCGAAAAACAAATCGAAAAAAGTATTAATACTTGGTCAGTATTTAGCAAGTACAGGATTAATAACAAAAGAAGCAGAAATAGAAACAAAAAACAGAATAGTCAAACTAATAAATGAAAACAAATATAAAGACATTTATTACATCCCACACACCATGACCAAGTCACACAATTATTTTAATGAACTTTTAATAGATGGAGCTAAGATAATCCCTCCAGAAAAACCAATAGAACTCTATATGATGGATGACAATCACTTTGACGTAGTGATTGCGACACTAAGCTCAGCATTGATAACAACAAAAATATTCTTCGGAAAAGATATCCGAGTCATATCAATAGGCACAGAGTTATTACCAGAAAAAACTCATGATATTTTTAAAGAAAGTATTTCTTTTTACAAACAGCTAGGTATTGAAGTCTTATAAAAGTCCATCAAAAAAACCTCATGGTAAAAAAGCACTATTAAAAAATCTAGCCCCATCTTTATATTTTCACAGATCATATAATCATTTGGAGATAAAAATGCCATCATTCTATATAAAAGACAGAGAAATCAGCAGTGATTCCCCTCCATTAGTAATTGCAGAAATTGGGATCAATCATGAAGGATCTCTTCAAACAGCTTTTGAAATGGTAGATGCTGCAAAATCAGCCGGAGCTGAAATAATAAAACATCAAACTCACATTGTAGAAGATGAAATGAGTGCCAGCGCAAAAGATGTTATACCAGGAAACGCTGATGTTTCAATATATGACATAATGGAACGTTGTGCGCTAAACGAAGAAGATGAAATAAAGCTTAAAGATTATGTTGAAAGCAAAGGCTTAATATTCATCAGTACACCTTTTTCCAGAGCTGCTGCCGATAGATTGTACAAAATGGATATTCCAGCATACAAGATTGGTTCAGGGGAATGCAATAACTACCCACTTATTGAGCATATTGCTGGATTTGGAAAACCAATTATTCTCAGTACAGGAATGAATTCTATTGAAAACATAAAAAAAGCTGTAGAAATAATCGAGAATGCTGGTGTGCCATATGCTTTACTTCACTGCACTAATGTTTATCCTACTCCCCCTGAATTAGTCAGGCTTGGAGCTATTAATGATATGAAGCAGGCCTTTCCAAACGCAATCCTCGGCCTGTCAGACCATACAACATCAAACCATGCATGCCTCGGGGCAGTTGCTCTTGGAGCTTGCATTCTTGAGAGGCACTTCACAGACAGAATGGATCGCCCTGGCCCTGATATAGTCTGCTCAATGGATTCCAAAGCTCTTAAAGAATTAATAGAAGGCGCTAACATTTTACAAAAAGCCAGAGGAGGTAGCAAAACACCTGTAGCAGAAGAAAAACCCACCATTGATTTTGCATTTGCCACAGTAGTTGCTATAAAAAATATCCAAGAAGGTGAAATTTTAACTAAAGATAATATTTGGGTAAAAAGACCAGGATCTGGAGAAATACCAGCAGAACAATTTAATAATTTACTTGGCAAAGTAGCTACTAAAGCGATCAACAAAGACAAACACTTATCATACATTGATTTTGACTAGTTGCAAAAAATGCACATAGCATTTATGCCAATGTGCATGTATTTTTTATAGTAACCAGAAGACTTATATGAAAAAAATACTTTTTCTTACAGGAACAAGAGCTGATTTCGGTAAACTAAAACCACTAATAAAATCAGTTGAAATGCACCCTGATTTTGAATGTTCAATATTCGTTACAGGTATGCACACATTGAATTTATATGGTTACACCGCAAGAGAAGTATTCAAAGAAGGATTCAAAAACATATACACCTGCATGAATCAACATGCAGGTGATCCAATGGAAATGGTGTTAGCCAGTACAATTAAAGGACTCTCAAGATACATTCATGAATTTAAGCCAGACATGCTCGTTATTCATGGTGACCGGGTAGAAGCATTAGCTGGCGCTATTGTTGGTGCACTCACTAATACATTAGTTTGTCATATTGAAGGTGGGGAGCGATCCGGCACGATAGATGAATCCATTCGCCACTCTGTTACTAAGTTATCCCATATTCATATGGTTGCTAATGAAGATGCAGTTCAGCGCTTAGTTCAGATGGGAGAAGTAAAAAACTGTATTTTTAATATCGGTTCTCCTGATATTGATATTATGATGTCAAATACCCTGCCAAAACAGAATGATGCAAAAAAAAGATATGATATAGAGTTTAATGCATACGGAATTGTTTTATTTCATCCAGTGACTACTGATATAGAAAACATTGCAGAAAACTCTAAAAATTTAATTCAATCTTTAATAAAAAGTAAAAGGCAATACATTGTTATCTATCCTAACAATGATGAAGGATCATCTCATATTCTGGAAGAATATGGAAAATTAAAGAACAAAGAAAACTTTAAAATATTCCCATCATTGAGATTCGAATATTTTCTAACTCTATTAAAAAATTCACAGTGTATAATAGGTAACTCCAGCGCAGGTATTAGAGAGGCACCTTACTATGGGGTCCCTACTGTTAATATAGGCAACAGACAAGAAAGCCGGGACTCATCAAAATACATTCTACACTGCAACTATTCAGAAACAGACATTCTTGACAAAATAGATACAGCATTTAGCATAAGAGAATTAACTCCAGAAAGTCACTTTGGAGCAGGTGACAGTACTAAAAAATTTATGGCAATCATTGGTAATTCAAAGATTTGGCAAACCCCCAAACAAAAAAACTTCAATGACATTCAGTTTTCTTTAAAGTAATTAAAATATGTCAACTAATAGTTATAGTGCAATTATCACTGCACGAGGTGGTTCTAAAGGATTACCTAAAAAAAATATACTTTCATTAGCTGGAAAGCCTTTGATTGCGCATACCATAATTGCAGCACAAGAATCATCTTGTTTTCAAAACATAGTCGTTACTACCGAATGTGATGAAATAAAAGCCATCTGCAAAGAGTGGGATGTTATTATTATTGACCGGCCTGAGGATTTAGCTACAGATACATCAAGTAGCTGTGACGTAATTTATCACACTCTTGAAGTATTAAAGGATAAAAACATTGGCACTTCTCATTTTGCTCTACTTCAACCTACTTCACCACTAAGGAATAGCCAACATATAAAAGAAGCTATTACTAAACTAGAAGCAAGTCAATGTGACACTTTAGTCAGCATGACAGAATTTGAACACCCTTACCAAAAAGGACTTAAAATCAACCATGATAACTTAGAGCCCATTACACAGTGGGAAGATTTAACAAAACCAAGGCAGCATCTTGAAAAATCATATTATACAAATGGTGCTATTTATTTAAGCCGATCAAAAGACTTCCTTAAAAGTAAAAATTTATTCTACGGAAAAACACAAAGCTACATAATGGATAAAAGGTCCAGCATTGATATTGACCAATATTTTGACCTAGAGCTTGCCAATTTTTTACTAAACCACTAATTACAATGCTGCCACACAAAACCAGCCATACAATACCAATGATTTTTCTATTTCACACCTATGATATGAGCATGACTGGTGGAAGCAAAGTCTGTGCAGAACTTATCAACTCACTGGCAGAAAATGGGCACAAAGTTCATTTACTACTAGATCGCAATAAAATTGCATTCAATCTAAACAGCAACATTTCAATACACCTAATAAAAAAAAACAACATTAGCAAAATAAAACCCGATGTAACAGCTTACTTTGCACATAGAAATAAAAGAGCCATTCAAAACAAAAAACCAAAAAAACACCCAAAACTCAGCAAAAAAGTTAGAGATATAAAAAAATCTCTAACCCCCATCAAAGAAGCAAAACTTTTTTTAAAATACCTCATTAATTTATCGTCATACCAAAGAAATAAAAAAACATACCAAAAATTCATCAGCACCATATCACCTGATATAGTTGTTACAACCAACATGTACAACGATCTTGAAAAACTTATCTATTTAAAAACAGACAATACTGTTTTATGGCTTCATAATTCACCTGTAGAAGTATTCCAAAATCGCACCATAAGAAAACTACTCCCTTTGAATTTCTATTTCAAAAATCTTAAATTTATCAGCGTATCAAATGGAATAAAAGATGAACTAAAGAAATTCAGTCCAGCCGCTCATAAAAAATGTCAACGCATCTACAACCCATTCAATTTTGAACTGATACAAAAATCATCTCAAGAGCCTGTAATTTCAGAAATAAAAGATAAAAAATTCATAATCACTATCGGGTCTCTCAACAAGCTAAAAAGCATTGACAGAATTATAAATGCTTTACATAAATTAAAAGATAATGATTTACATCTAGTTATACTTGGTCATGGCGGCGAAGAAAATAACCTAAAAAAATTAGCAGTAGAACTTGATATTAGCCATAAAGTACATTTCTTAGGAACAGTAAGCAATCCGTACAATTATATTAAAAGAGCTAAAGCCTTAGTTCATGCTTCAAACTCAGAGGGTTTACCTACTGTATTAATCGAGTCACTAATTCTTGGAACACCTGTTGTTAGTACTGATTGTCCAACTGGTCCAAGCGAAATACTTATCGGCAACTTGAAAGAATATCTAGTACCTATTCAGGGTAAAACAGAAGATCAAATCATCACAACAATGTCAAAAAAAATAAATACAGTATTATCCTCACCACCAAAAATTCATGAAGAGAGCCTAAGTAGATTTAACAAAGAAAATATAACCAAACAATGGATAGAACTTGCCTTAAGCAAAAAAAGTAATTCTGACAATCAGTAAAATTTAAATATCAATTCTATAATCAACAGTTCAAAACAACAAAATATAGATTACTAACAACAATATTTAGTAATCTACAGCAAGATCATCCTCAGGATTTCAGCATGTCCAATTTTAAATGTGCCTTACAAATGTTTGGCCACCTACGATCATATAAACTCTGTTACCCTCAACTAAAAAAACACCTACTAGATCTCGCAGACTTTGATATTTTTATACACACGTGGGACGAACTAGAAAGAAAAACAAAATCCCACTCCACAACCTCAATAAAATCCCTTGACTTAGATGAAAATAAGAAAAAGGAAATAAAGACCCTATACAAACCAAAAAAAATTGTATTTGACCAACAAATTCAATTTTATCCACCAGAGAAAGTTGACAAACACCATGGATTTTCAATGAATGGCATACGAAACATGCATTATTCCATGGCTCAGTCATGTAAACTCAGAAATGAATATGAGGCAAACAATAAGGTCAAATATGATCTAGTTATCGTTATCAGACCTGATATTTATTTGAGAGAAGATTTCCCTATAAAAAATATTATTAGCAGGCTAAATAAAACCCACCTCCAAAAATCCATCTTCAGTGCTCCTTATCTAAATCAAAATATACTCTTAAAGAAAGCCCACATCCTCGATAACGTATCCGCTGCATATGATGTCTTTTTTATGGGGACACAAGAATCTATTGACATCATTTCTACAATATCAGACTCTGATGACTTCTATGCATCTAATGATGCTGAAAGATGGGGTGAACCTCAGTTCGCAAATTTCCTAATAAAAAATCAATTAAACCAAAAATTTATAACCTACATTGCCCCCAAATGCTGGCACATACAACGTACCCATAATATCAGTGACTGCGAACAAGATGACTTTAAAGTAGAAATGAAACTTGCAAGAAAATACTTTAAATCAGCTATCAAGAAAAAAGTTAAGAAAGTTTTTCAAAAAGAAAAAATATAATTTAATTTCACCTAATAATCATATTTAATAATCGTGGAGATTAATCTATGCTAAACATAGTCATCCCAATGGCCGGGGCTGGCAGTCGTTTTTCTAAGAAAGGGTATACAGACCCCAAGCCCCTAATTCCTATCAAAGGGGTACCGATGATCCAACTGGTTATCCAAAATCTAAAACCAGCATCAGACCATAAATTTATATTCATATGCCAGCAATCTCACATTAATGATTACCAATTAACTGAAAAACTTAAAAACTGGGCTCCTAACTGTGAATTAATAGGAATAGATGGTTTAACTGATGGGGCTGCATGCACAGTACTAAAAGCCAAAAAATTAATTAACAACAACAATCCTCTCATGATTGCGAACAGCGACCAGTACATAGACTCCGACATCAACCTTTATTTAAACGACATGGTTGAAAGAAATCTCGATGGGCTTATCATGACTATGACCGCAGATGACCCTAAATGGTCATTTGCAAAGACAGGAAAAAATAGAATGGTAACCGACGTTGCAGAAAAAGAAGTAATATCTAATGAAGCAACTGTAGGAATATATAATTTTAAAAAAGGCTCCGATTTTGTTTTTCATGCAGAAGACATGATCTCTAAGAATCTGCGTGTAAACAATGAATTCTATGTCGCGCCTGTTTACAACCAGCTAATTAAAAATAACAAGAAAATTGGTATTTATAACATTGGAAAAGAAGCTGATGGCATGTATGGTCTTGGCATCCCAGAGGATCTTAACTTATTTATCAACCATCCAGTTTCAAACATTATTAATGAGATTTAACAATGAAAATTTTATCTCACCGAGGATACTGGAAAGAAAAAATCGAAAAAAATTCAGTTTTAGCATTTGAACGTTCATTCAGCCTAAACTTTGGAACTGAAACAGATATACGCGATTTTAACCAAGAACTTATAATCTCACACGATATAGCTAATGGAAAAGAAATAACTCTTGAAAAATTTCTATCGTTAGCAAGCAGCTTTCACAAAATTGAGCCATTAACACTAGCCCTTAATATAAAAGCAGATGGTCTAGCTAAGCTACTGGCAGATATAATTAAACATCATCCTAATCTAGACTGCTTTGTTTTTGACATGTCAGTACCAGACACACTCAGCTATTTCGACCTAAATATACCCGTATTCACCCGTATGAGTGAAGTTGAGAAAAAACCCGTTTGGCTTGAGCAATCCCAAGGTGTCTGGTTAGACTCTTTCGAAAAGGAGTGGTTTGACACTTCAACAATTAAAGATTTACTAGCTATTAACAAACGAGTTTGCATAGTATCTCCAGAATTACACGGTAGAGAATATAAGAAATTCTGGAATACAATTAAAAGTTTGTCTAATGAAAAAGACTTAATGCTATGTACTGATTATCCTGAAGAAGCAAAAGTTTTTTTCTAAACAGCATAAGAAAATACCATGAAAATTAAAGCAGTTCTATTTGATATGGATGGTGTGCTCATTGAGGCTAAAGAGTGGCACTATGAAGCACTTAATAGAGCCCTTAACCTTTTTGGAATGCCTATTTCAAGAGAAGATCATCTCACAACATTTGATGGACTTCCTACAAGAAAAAAACTTGAGATGATAACCGCAGATAAAGGTTTACCAAAAGAGTTACATGAATTTATCAATGAAATGAAGCAGCAATACACAATGGAGTTTGTTTATACACAGTGTAACCCAACATTTATTCATGAATTTGCACTTTCAAGGCTTCAAGCATTAGGTTATAAACTGGCAGTATGTTCGAATTCTATCAGAAATACTGTAGAAATAATGATGCAGAAAGCACAACTGAGTAAATACTTAGATACATTAATATCAAATGAGGATGTTTCGAAAGGAAAACCAGATCCAGAAATGTATCTAAAAGCCATGTCAATATTAGGTGTACAACCATATGAATGTTTAATTATTGAAGATAATGAAAATGGGATAAAAGCAGCCCGAGCATCTGGAGGCCATTTACTAGTTGTTGATAATGTTGAAAATACCAATCTTGACAACATCATAACCCGTATTCAAGAAATTGAATCAAATAGTTAGTGATAAGGTTATTAATAGTGAAAATAAACATTCTCATTCTTGCTGCTGGAAAGGATAATTTCAATACTCATGATGGAGGATACCCCTTCTACCTGACCGAACTGGATGGATTATCATTACTTGAGCGAATAGTTAGAAATACAAGAAATTTGGAAAATGCTAGCTATTCATTTGCTTTTCTTGACAGTGATGTTGAGCATTTTCATTTAAACAAAGTTATCAACTTATTATCTTCAAGTGCTACAATCGTTAGAGTCCCAAAAAGTACTAAAGGCTCAGCTTGCACTTCTTTGCTAGCATCTAGTCAACTCGACTCTAATAGTGAGCTCCTCATTATCAGCGCCAATGAACTTGTTGATATTGATTTATCAAGCATCGTAGATGACTTTAGAGAAAGAGAACTGCAAGGGGGAACATTAGTGTTCCACTCTGTTCACCCTCGTTATTCTTATGTTCGATTAAATAATGATGGACTAGTAACAGAAGCAGCACAGCAGAATCCTATTAGTGATAATGCAACAGCTGGTATTTTTTGGTTTAAAAAAACCGGTGATTTTGTTGAAGGTGCAAAGAATATTATTAGAAAAAATGCGTCTACTAATGGTGGTTTTTTTATTGCTCCGGTATTTAATGAGCTCATTTTAAATCATCATGCCATTGGGGTCGCTGAGCTACCAAGTGGTAAATACCTCCCAATTAAATCTGAGCGTCATATGCGCAACCTTGAAGCTGAGGCACTGGTATGAATCACGCAAATTTGAAGGATATGGTGAAGGGATGGTTTGTAGGGGGATTCTCACCAACAGCTCTTCAGACCGATGCCTGTGAAGTTGCAGTTAAGAGTTATAGAGAGGGAGATAAAGAAGCAGCCCATTACCACAAAATTGCTACTGAGGTCACACTCGTACTATCAGGAAGAGTACGTATGCTTAATAAAGAATGGAAAGCTGGTGATATTATTGTATTAGAGCCAGGAGAAGTTACGGACTTTGAAGCACTCACTGAATCTAGAAATGTAGTAGTAAAAGTTCCTGGCGCTTTAGATGATAAATATCTTGTTGGCTAGCAAAGCATCACTAATTTTTTATCTAAAAGCACCCTATAGAACCGAGATAGAACTTTTCTCGGAGTAATTTCCTATCAGTTCTTCAAATTGCTTAGGTGATTCAAAGTCATTCTTCACATACCGCTTCATATGATTAAAGTTCCGAATCACCTCAGATTTCCTTAGAGCCCTTCCTAAAAATTTCATATCTGCAATATCAATCAGGCCAAAAGTATTTTCGGAAGTCAATACAATGTTGCCAAAGTGCAATGAGCGGAAATAAACACCTTGCTCGTGTAACTGATAGATAAATTCTCCAAGCCTTTTTATCAACTCATTCGTTAACTGTCCCTCCCGGGACAGTTCCCTGATAGTTCTACCCGCTAAAGGGGTGTATCTCACTGCCGTTTTTCTGGGCACAGGAAGATTCATGATTTCCTGTATTTCAACAGAGGGGATCCCCATTTTTTTCAGAATTCCAGCATTGGCTGCAAACTTCAACGAATAGGGGCGAATAAGCGACCATGATAACAGGTTACGCCTCCTGAATATTTTTAGAAAGCTCTGATCAGCCAACCTCAATACCTTGGGCCCAAAGGTGTCACGCTCAATCACACGGGCATTGGTCATCAAGGCTTCATACTGGTCTTCGGTCAGCTTTCTCATTAGTCGCTTCTTTCAAAAAGGGAGAGTTAAGCCCCCTATTACTGGGAAATGGCCCGCATTATTACCAGTTGTTGCCAGAAAAGCAAAAAGTCAGCTGTTCCAGGAGCCTATCATACTTGAGCCTGGCAGGCTCTTAGCCCAACTCTTCTCTGGCCCTAATCACCGCATTTCGTACTTGTTCTGGAGCTGTTCCTCCTAAATGATTTCGAGCCCTGACTGACCCCTCCAGCGTTAACACTTCAAACACATCCTCAGAAATTTCATACGAAAACTTTCTAAGTTCAACCAGTGTCATTTCAGACAGGTCTTTCTGTTGCTCAACCCCATAAGCGACCGTTTTACCCACAATCTCATGTGCTATCCGGAAAGGCATCCCCTTACGAACCAGATAGTCAGCCAGGTCTGTTGCTGTACTAAACCCTTTTCTTGCCGCATTTGCCATGTTTTCAGCTTTACTCTGAATATTAGGCACCATATCAGCAAAAGCCCTGAGACATCCCTTAAGCGTGTCAACCGTATCAAACAAGGGCTCCTTATCTTCCTGGTTATCCTTGTTATAAGCCAAAGGCTGGGATTTCATCAGAGTCAGTAGCGAAACCAAATGCCCATTCACCCGGCCTGCTTTCCCTCTCACTAATTCAGGCACATCGGGATTCTTTTTCTGAGGCATAATTGAGGAGCCGGTACAGAAACGGTCAGGCAGCTCAATAAAATCAAACTGGGCAGAGCTCCACAGTACCAATTCTTCAGACATACGAGAGAGATGCGTCATTATCAGGGCTGCTACAGCACAGAACTCGACAGCAAAATCACGGTCACTCACGGAATCAAGGGAGTTTTGTGTAGGTTGGTCAAAACCCAGTTCAGTCGCTGTAAAGGTTCGATCAATAGGATAGGTTGTACCTGCCAAAGCAGCAGCACCAAGTGGGCAAAAATTAATCCGCTTGCGGCAATCCTGCAACCGCTCAAAATCCCTTTTAAGCATCTCATACCAGGCCATCAAATGGTGACCAAAGGTTACCGGTTGAGCCGTTTGCAAATGGGTAAACCCTGGCATGATGGTCTCTGCTTCTCTTTCTGCTAATCCCACCAGCCCCTGTTGCAGACGCTTAAGCTCTTTAGCCAGCGAATCAACTTCATCTCTTAACCAAAGCCGGATATCGGTAGCCACCTGATCATTACGTGAGCGGCCAGTATGTAATTTTTTCCCGACATCTCCTATACGCTCTGTTAACCGCGCCTCAATATTCATATGGATATCTTCTAGCTCGATTGACCAGTCTATTCGGCCTTGCTCAATATCGCTACGGATAGTTTCCAAA
This sequence comes from Endozoicomonadaceae bacterium, assembly GCA_965224475.1. GTDB lineage: Bacteria > Pseudomonadota > Gammaproteobacteria > Pseudomonadales > Endozoicomonadaceae > Endonucleibacter. Next base: position 329,504 of record CBDCZK010000023.1, read on the forward strand.
CCTTGAATAATACTGCTCAGCTCATCATCTGAAAGTATTCCCGATTGATGCAGCATTCGGGCATGTACAATCGAACCGTTAATATCATGGGAATAAAGCCGCCGGTCAAAATCAATGGATGCGGTGAAGCGGGCAACAAATGCATCAACACCTTCGCTGAACCGGCCTCCCCACTGCTGGTTACTACTCTCAGACATCATCAGCCTCATCTTATGATTATTTGGGTTCTAACATTATAAGAATCCACGCCAAAATAACCTCACAAAAAAATAGTTAGGTTCTGTTGACATAAAATTAAGCCCTTCGGACGGTTCGTAAAGCTACCCTCCGACTGCGTTATGCGAGATTTGACGTAGGTGGCTACGCCTGTACCCACTCGTCTTGCGGAACGCGGCTTCACGAGCCACTGAGCTCGCAAGTTTATGTCAACAGAATCTGAAACTAATCAGAATGACTTTTTTCAGACTATAGGCTTACTTCAGCTCCAGATTACCAGGCCAGTTCCAACACAAAGCTGGAGGGAGCCAAATACCTGGCGTATTATCCTCTCTTCCAATAAACAACGTCGTATACAACCTGTGAAAATCATCCGCATTGCCACCCGTAAAAGCGCCCTTGCTCTTTGGCAGGCTGAATATGTCAAACAGCAGCTTGAGAGTCATCATGCAAATCTAAAGGTCGAATTGGTCAAAATGACTAGCAAGGGTGACAGGATTCTCGACGCTCCCCTCGCCAAAATCGGCGGTAAAGGATTATTTGTAAAGGAATTGGAAAACGCTCTACTGGAAAATCGGGCTGATATTGCCGTTCATTCGATGAAAGATGTTCCCATGGCATTTCCGGACGGGCTGTGCCTAGGTGCAATCTGCCCACGAGAAGACCCCAGAGATGCCTTTGTTTCCTCCAAATTTGACCAGCTTCAACAACTTCCACAAGGCGCAATCGTTGGAACCTCCAGCCTCAGGAGACAGTGCCAGCTGTTAAATATACGACCAGACCTGCAAGTTCAGTTTTTGCGAGGCAATGTGAATACTCGGCTGGCCAAGCTTGATGAAGGGAAATACGATGCCATCATACTGGCAACAGCAGGATTGATACGGCTAGATATGGAGCAGCGCATCAGCTCCCGCCTGGATACCAAGATAAGTCTTCCGGCTGCTGGCCAAGGTGCTGTCGGTATTGAATTACGCAGCGACGATGATGAAATAGCGAACCTTATCACTCCCTTGCATCACGACCATACGGCCTTATGTGTACAGGCAGAACGAGCCATGAATAAACGGCTTAATGGAGGCTGCCAAGTCCCCATCGCCGGCTTTGCAGAGCTGCAGGGTGAAAACCTTTATTTACGAGGCCTGGTTGGACAACCCGACGGCAGTCTCATTCTCAGGGCTGAAGCTACCCTTTCTAAAGAGCAGTACAACACTATTGGCATTAACGTTGCCGAGTCATTACTTAGCCAGGGAGCTGATAAAATTCTGGCTGAACTGGCAAATACGGAACAACATTGATAGTTCGGGGCTAAGGAGGTTGTAATGAACCCCCAGTCAGTAGAGAAATGTCCGCTTTATTAGCCATTTTTCACCATGGAGGCACTGAAAACACAGAGATTTTATACTCTCCAACAATAAACCTCTGTGACTCTGTGTGAATAAAATAGCTTTTGCAACAATCTCAAAGCACTATGCAACCTGAAATAACAACCACCAAATCCTATGAACCTTCATTCAATCAAGGCGTTAGTCACCCGCCCCCGAGATCAGGCAGAAGATCTGGCAAAAGCTATAGAGTTCAGACAAGGAGAGGCCTGGATTCACCCCTTGCTGGAAATTAAGCATATTGAAGAAACCCAATCCATGCGCAATAGGGTGCTATCACTGGATTTGTTTGATCAGGTTATCGTCACCAGTGTAAATGCCGCTTACTATGGCCTTGAACTTATAGAGAGGTACTGGCCTCAACTACCTATTGGTCTGGCATGGCATGCTGTTGGCCCTAAAACAGCCAATAAACTATCGGAGTATGACATTAATGCCAGCTTTTCCGAAAAAGGAATAGATAGTGAGGCCCTGCTCTCATTAAAATCTCTGGCTGAAGTCAACAATCAGAAAATTCTTATTATTAAGGGTAAAAAGGGGCGCCAGCTGATTAAAAAGACCCTTCAGAAAAGAGGCGCAGCAATTGAGTGTCTGGACGTTTATGAACGAACAGCCCCAAACTATCCCCCTGATAAATTGCCAGCAATGTTGGCAGCCCACCCTATTAATGTCATTCTTTGCACCAGTGGAGAATCACTTGCAAACCTGATAGAAGCACTACCAGCATCTTATCCGCTATCCTTAGCTTTGGTTGTCCCAAGCGAGCGCATTGCCAGACAGGCTAAAACACTGGGATTCAGTCATGTTACTGTAGCTAATGGTGCCAGTAATGAAGCCATGCTGAACGCCCTTGGACAAATAGAAGCCATTATCAGTAATTGTTGACCAGCAGGTTATCGAAGGGTAGCGTCATCCATAGAAGGATCCATAAAAAACCAGAATGAGAAGGAGCACGTCTGCTATTTCAAAGAAACAGATGGCTCCAGATAATTAAAGTGATATTTTTTACTGTATACAGCCTTGAACGAACACACAGTAGCGAAGACCCATCGTGAGCAATACAACAGAAAAGAATTCGGAATCCGAGGCGGGCAATCCCAAAAAAACCCGCTCTCAGGAAAAAAAGTCAGCCGACCCTAAAGCACGCACTTCTGGCCAAGCAATAGCTGTCGTTGCCCTGATTATATCTATAGCCGCCCTGGGCAGTATCGCCTATGTTGGTTGGCGAGGCATTCTGATCGAAAAGCAAATGCCGGAAACACTTGTCCGCATTAATCAGTTAGATAACCAACTGACTCGTCAGCACAGTCAACTCACAGAAACCGTCAAAGCCTTCAGACCTCTTCAAAATCAAGCCTCAAATCTTGAACAGCGAGGGGAGCGCTTGCTGGATCGGGTGGATCAACTATCAGCAAAAGTCAGGGACCTTGAGGGTAGTGCCAGGCTAGACTGGCATTTGGCAGAAGTTGAATACATGCTCAGGCTGGCCAATCAACGGTTGCTAATGGCTTCTGATATGCAGGGAGCCAAAAATATGCTGACCAGCGCCGATGAAATGCTGCGTGATATAGACGATTACAATCTGCACGCTGTTCGTGAAGCATTAGCAGAAGATATTGCAGTGTTAAATGCCGTTCCTCTATTTGATCAGGAAGGAATTTATCTTAAGCTCCAGGCACTGGTGGAACAAATTCCCTCACTCGAACTGTTTAAAATGGATCAGTTCAAGCCAGATATCCCTGAAGACAGTGACCAGAAACAGCTACCTGAAGATACTGGCTGGAAATCAACAGCGGTAAATATTCTATACAAAGCGTGGCAGAATTTTGCCGAGCTATTTCGCTTTACTTCTAACCGCGATCGCCCTGTCCAGGCGCTACTGACTCCTGAACAAGAAGCCATCATTCGTCAAAATCTCAGGCTACTAATAGAACAAAGCAAACTGGCCCTGCTAGCCCAACAGCAAAATGTTTTTCAAGACAGTCTCACCCAGGCTGAAAAATGGTTAACCAAGTACTTTGCGCTCGGTGGCGCTCCGGTTAAGTCAGTACTGACAGAGCTGGAACAATTAAAAAATACCAATATTGATCCAGAACTTCCCAATATTAGCCGGGCTCTCAAAGCCCTGAAACACCAACAGCGTCAGTCTCCTTTAAATAAAGATTCTCAGGAGAAAAACCCAGAAACAACTCAGCCCATGGAAAATTCGGCGCCAGCTTCTCCTGCAAAAATTTCACCTGCGGTTGATGTAGAGGCAGGAGAGCAACTGTCATGAGACGATTTATACTATTTCTGATCATGCTGATCGGTTGCTTTATTCTAGCTAATGCCATGGTCAATGACAGCGGTTATGTGTTGGTCGCCTACGAAAGCATGACCTTCGAAAGCAGCCTCTGGGGGCTGCTACTGGTAATATTTATTGTTATCGGTATGGCCTGGGCAGGCGTCGGACTATTAAGGTTCTGCCTGGGTGCCAGCACTTTTATTTACCCCTGGTCGGAGTCTGCACGAAAGCAGCGGGCTCGGCGGCTTTCGGCTAAAGGTCTGGCCGAGTTTACCCACGGTCACTGGAAAAAAGCAGAAAGACTTCTGGCCCAGGCTGCCGAGCACGGTGAGTCACCCCTTATTAATTATCTTGCTGCTGCCCGCGCTGCCCACGAAACGGGTAATACCGATGCCAGTTCCGAATATCTTCGCCATGCAGACCATAAAGCGCCCGGAGCTGAAATAGCCATCGGCATCACCCAGGCACAACTACAGCTATCTGGGGGACAACTGGAACAAGCTCTGGCAACGCTTACTCATCTGCACAAGAAAGCCCCCGGCCATGCCTACATTCTAAAATTGCTGAAACAAGCCTACACCCGTCTTAACGACTGGCAGGCTATTGCCAAGTTATTACCCAAGTTAAAAAAACACAAAGTTGTTAATGACAAGCAATACCGGGATATCGAAAAACAGGCTTTTGAAGCCCTGTTCGATCAGGCATACAAGCAGGGGCGTACACAAAGTCAACAGGAAGAAAAAGTCCGGCCCGCTAACAAGATTTGGAACAGTCTTAACACCCAACAGAAAAGAAATGGATCTATGATTTTCCGCTATGCTCGCTGTCTGGTCATGCTGGGGGCAGAGGAGAAGGCAGAGCATTTTCTAAGGGAAAATCTAATAAAGAATTATAATCCCGCGTTAATTCGTCTCTATGGCAAAATCAAGGGTAAAGACACTAACAAGCAACTACTGATTGCCGAGTCCCTGCTCAGTGAACGAACCAATGACCCTGAATTGCTGCTTACACTTGGCCGTTTGGCAATGCGCAATGAGCTATGGGGTAAAGCCCGTGAGTACTTTGAAGCCAGCTTACGCTTGAAAAAGTGCGTTGATGTGTACAATGAGCTGGGCAGGCTACTTGCCTATCTGGATGACCATGAAAAGAGTTCTCACTATTTCCGGGCTGGGATGGCGCTCGCCGCTGACAATATCACCGAATTGCCAATGAATCAGCAGCATATATGACTAAACACTATCTACTCCCTGGTGCTGTCTGCGGCTTTCTTGCTGTAGGCCTCAGTGCTTTTGGCTCGCACGTTTTACAGGGTACTCTCAGTGAACGCCTATTACACATCTATCAAACAGCTGCAGATTTCCAGATGTACCATAGCCTTGCGTTAGTGATGGTTGTCTGCCTGTCCCTCAACTTCCCAGACTCTAAAGTGCTACACTGGTGTGCTCGTTTCTTTCTGGCAGGCATTCTTCTATTCTCTGGCAGCTTATACCTGCTTAGCTTTACAGGTAAACACTGGTTGGGAGCTGTTACGCCACTTGGTGGCATATCCCTGATGATGGGCTGGCTTATGCTAATTATTTTTGCGACAAAATATACCAGAAATAATGCAACGCCTAGTTTATAAACACTTTTCACGGAACCAACTGAAACACAATCAGGGCAAAAATACGAAATAACGCTTGCCCTGTTACTTATTTGCAAACGAGCCAGTGGCAGGTATCTTAGCCATTTATTCAATTTCGATCGGTATATCAATGACTGACGCTGTCGAACATCATCGTAAAATAAAAAGCTTCGTTCTACGCAAAGGCCGTATGACTGCAGGCCAACAGCGTGGTTGGAGTGAAGGCTGGGACAAATGGGGACTACAGCTGGATCAAGGCAGCCTTGACCTGGAAGCAACTTTTGGGCGTAAAGCACCGACAGTACTGGAAATTGGTTATGGTATGGGATTATCTCTGGTAGAGATGGCCAAATCATCACCTGAAACAAATTACATAGGTGTAGAGGTCCATCGCCCCGGCGTTGGCAGCCTGTTGAATGAAGCAAGTAATGCAGAGCTCACTAATATTCGAACCTATTGCGATGATGCTGTAGAAGTCCTTAATCAATGTATTCCTGACGGCAGCCTCTCTCGTGTTCAAATCTATTTCCCTGATCCCTGGCACAAAAAGCGTCATAACAAGCGTCGCCTGGTTCAATCAGCATTTATCGACCTGGTAAAACCAAAACTCAAAACTGGGGGCATCATCCACCTGGCCACAGACTGGGAAGATTATGCAGAGCAGATGATGGAAGTAATGACAGCTGCTAAAGGCTTCACAAACCAGGCCGGTGAATACGCTTTTGCTGAACGCCCGGAATACAGGCCTTTAACGAAGTTTGAAAAAAGAGGCCACCGACTCGGTCATGGTGTCTGGGATTTGCTATTTGAAAAAGCAGAATAAAGAACAAGCTGGCCGGTATTCAAAAAAATAGAATACTACCCTCTGTGTGTTCGATTGATATCATTTCGAACATACAGAGCACTCTGGTTTTTTTAACCTCAATTCAACTGTAGCGATCCGCTAACATCCCTGAAAGCAAAATAACTAACAGCAATACCGGTGCCAGCGTCAGATTATTAAATAACCCCAGTAAGGTTGTTAGCATATCAGGCACGTAGAGCAGAACGAGCCCGGATAAAACGAGATTTACCACAGCTCTGGCCGGTAATCTGAAAACAGTCGGAAAACGCCCAAGCCAACAGCCACTCCATGCTAATACTGGCTTACCGAGGTAAGCAATCATCATGGCTGTTAGAGCCAATGATAAAATTGGCAGGTGAGTCCTACCAAATTCAGAAAGATCAACAACCCTGTCACTCAGCCATTCCATGGCGCAACCTGCTTATGTTAACCATCCTAAATTAAAACTTTAACAGGTGCTCAATCCGTATAAAAGTGATTCTCTATTAGCCTTTCAAGATGCCACATGATCTCACCTCAAATCCTCTAGGCTTACGAATTTTAGGCTCCACTCTTTTTGGCAGACAGTCAGGCAAAGAGCTCCAACAAATCATTTAAAAAAGCCGCCCTTTTTCTGTTGGAACAAAGCGCTGCCCTGCTTCCATTAATCCTTTTTCATTCGCTTTTAGTAAGCTTTGCTGGACTGTTGAAAATGGTAAACCTGTCCTCTGCCCGTACAGCTCAGCAGGCACTCCATCATGTAGTCTCAGAGCATTCATCATAAATTCAAGGGGCAGCTCATCTTTATTAAGAGTCCGCTGGCCCGCTTGGAATGACTTATCAGCGGAAAGGTAGTCCTGGGGCATACGGGTCTTCCAGTTACGACATATCCTGCCACTTTTCAGGCAGGTCCACTTACCGTGGGCGCCAGCTCCTATTCCAATATAGTCACCAAATTGCCAGTAATTGAGGTTGTGCTTGGCTCGCCTGCCTGACTGGCTATATGCTGAAATTTCATATTGCTGATAACCATTGCCCCCTAACAGTTTTTGTCCTGCCTCCTGTATCGCCCAAAGGGTCTCATCCTCAGGCAACACAGGGGTTTTAGAGTAAAACACGGTATTTGGCTCAATGGTTAACTGATACCAGGAAATATGAGCGGGTTGAAGGCTTATCGCTGTTTGAAGGTCGTAAAGCGCATCGTCATTCGACTGCCCCGGTAAACCATGCATCAAATCAATATTAAAATTATCAATCCCGTCAGACTTTAACGCTTTTATAGCGGCAATAGCCTCTTCTGCACTGTGTATACGCCCAAGTGCTTTTAGTTTTTCATTCTGGAAGCTTTGTACACCCAGTGACAAACGGTTAACGCCCGCTTCAAAATAACCCTTAAAACGTCCATGCTCATAAGTGCCTGGATTAGCTTCCAGGGTTATTTCAATATCATCTGCAAAGGTGACATGCTCAGCAAGAGCTGAGAATAACGCTTGATAAGCTTCAGGAGAAAGCAGGCTGGGAGTACCACCACCCACAAAAATAGTGCTTAATTTTCTCCCCTGCACCTTAGGCAGTTCTTGCCGGAAGTCTTCCAGCAAAGCATCTACATACTCCTTCTCTGGAATCCCCTTAGAACTTTGAGCGTGGGAATTAAAATCACAATAAGGGCATTTTTTGACGCACCAGGGCACATGAATATAAAGACTGAGCGGCGGCAACGAAAGTGGTGTTAACAAAATGCTTTCAACCTTTCTGCCAACAGTGCCATAGCTTGTGCCCTGTGACTTAGCCTGTTTTTCTTTTCTGCAGGTAGTTCAGCTGATGAGCAGTGCTCGGTAGGGACATAAAAGAGAGGGTCATAACCAAAACCGTGCTCACCCCGGGGTTCTTCAAGAATATAACCTTCCCAGGAGCCTTGACAGATAACAGGCGTAGGGTCGTCGGCATGACGCATATAAACGAGTACACATTGAAAACGGGCGGTACGGGCATCGGTGGCAACACCACGTAATTTATCCAGTAACTTACCATTATTCTCAGCGTCAGAAGCGTCTTCTCCGGCGAAACGAGCTGAGTAAATGCCAGGCTGGCCACTCAGAGCATCTACTTCAAGGCCTGAATCATCTGCAATAACAGGAAACCCACTGACCCTGGAAGCATGACGCGCTTTCAGTATTGCATTTTCTACAAAACTCAGCCCTGTCTCTTCAATTGCATCAACATTGAAATCACTCTGGGGCAACATCTCAATATTCATAGCTCCCAGCATTTGCTGGAATTCTTTTAACTTTCCGCGATTACCGCTGGCAAGAACAATCTGATGATTCTGCCTCGTTACCTGCTCTTTCACTGTGCTACTACCTTAATAAATCTAAACGTTTGCTATGAGCACATTTTAACACTCACTAAATACAAATAGAGAACAGATAAAAATACAGTTATCCCAGGCTGCTCCGTAATCTAACCTACACGTTATTTATGCAAGCAACTTATCAACAGCCAGATAATTAGCAGTACTCTCCTTATTAACACTGTCTAAATGGGGAATTACACCCAAGCAGGGGGCAGGTATTAGACTTTTTAATGTTTGAACATTCTCTTCATATACATCCATTTCCGGATCAATCCGGTTAGCAACCCAACCTGCCAACTGTGCCCCATCACGTAAAATGGCTTCAACGGTAAGCAATGCATGGCTTAAACACCCAAGCTTCATACCGACAACCAGTATGACGGGGATATTAAGATGTTTCGTCAAGCCAGATAACATTTCCCTTTTGCTTAAAGGCACTCGCCATCCACCTGCCCCTTCTACCAGAGCGAAGTCAGAACGTGTCATTAAGGCTCCACGGCAGTAACCGGCTAAACGGTCAATGCTAATACGCTTCCCGATCTTTTCTGCAGCAATATGGGGAGCAATAGGAGGTTCAAAGGCGACTGGATTAACCTGATCATAGCTCAACTCAATAGTCATGGCCTCCATCAGCGCCAGGGCATCATCATGCCGCAAACCTTCAGGGGTCTGCTGACACCCGGCTGATACAGGTTTTAATCCAAGGGTTTGATAATTTTGTCGCCGGGCAGCTTCCAGTAAACCACAGGCAACAACAGTTTTGCCTGCATCCGTATCTGTACCTGTTACAAAATAGGTTTTGCCCATAAATCAATTACTCATCTTTTCTGACTACACCATAAACAACCCGATAGGTCAGAGGCAGTCCACGCTCTTCCCGAAACGACTCATAGGCTGTAGTAAAACTGTTTAATTTCCGTCGGGTCATAAGCCCCCTATTTGCCGAGTGTACAGTATTTACACCGAGTGCTTTTAATTCTCTTAAAAGCCGCATCGTATTGGAGTAATACTGAATTTCTGACTGGCATATGAGCGACACAAGTTTTAGTTTTTGCGGCCTTTCCAAACATGTTTTCTGGTATTCAAAAGGCTCAAATGTGTTGGTGTGATTGCCTTTATCAACACCTCGCCAGGCTGATATTAATTCAGCCATGGTTCCTTCAGCCAATGAGGAAAAAACAAAGTAACCTCCTGGCTCAAGTACACGTTTTATTTCCTTAATGACTTTACTAAGTTCACACCATTGAATCGCCAGACTGGAATATATCAGATCAAAGCTGTCACTTTTAAAAGGTAAGTGCTCAATATCACCGCTGCACCAACCCGCCTTATCCAATAAGTGATTCTTATGTGCATACGCCATCATAGGCTGTGCTAAATCCAAACCAACCACTTCTGCAGATGGATACCGTGCGCACAACTGAGCAGTTTCACTACCTGTCCCTGCTCCAAGATCTAACACATAGCAGGGGCTGGCAGAGGGTGGTAATAGCAAACGGGTTCTGGCTGCAACACGTTTTTGTAATACGGCAGCAGCATCATAAGTCTCCGCTGCCTTACCAAAAGAACCTGCAACTCTTTTTTTAAAACTGCTCGTCGAGCCAGAAACAGAATCCTGTGTCTCCAGAAAACAGGCAAAACCAGCCATTATTTATGCCCTCCCACTTGGCAAATAGATTCAACAATATGTGTGGAATCATTCAGGAAAAAACAGTGCCCACCTTTTAATTGCTTTACTTCATGATGTGGAAACAGCCCCTTAACTAACAGCCCCACCTTACTTGGTACCAATATATCCCCATCACCATAAAAGTGTGTCACTGGGCAGGTAATATCAGAAAGAAATTGCCTTATATCTGCAGAACCAAGAAGCTCCAACGCTAATAACAAGTTCTCTTTTTTTACTGTAGATTTGCTTAATGCCTGCCATAGCATTCTTGCCAACCCTTTCTTATCTCTATTACCCATAGAGCAGAGATTAAAAAAATGATAAAGCTGTTTTGTTACATCTCTTTGTATACCTGCCACAAAAGATGAAAAAACCTCCGGAGACATCCCTTCTCTCCAGTCACTTCTTTTGATAAAGCTTGGATTAGTCGCCAGTGTTATTAACCGTTTTACTTTTTCCGAATACCTACTGGCATAAGCACTGGCAAGTACTCCCCCATAGGACCAACCTGCCAGAGTAAAAGGCTTCTCAGGCGTTTGACTATCTACCCACTCAATCAGGGAATGCCAATCAAAATGATTTCCTCCAGAAAACTCAGATAGCCCTGGTAAGTTGATAAAATTTAAATCCGCTCGTTCAGCAAGCGCTTCAACAAATGACTGAAGGACTTTGTCTGGAATTGCCCAACCGTTGATAAAAACCACTGCCTGCTTCATGCTGCACTACAACTGACAGGGGTTTTATTAGTAGAACCCATAACATCTTGTAATGCTTCAAGCAGGCAATCTACATGTTTTCTTGAGTGAGCAGCACTCAAAGTTATCCTTAAACGTGCCTTGCCTTCAGGGACAGTTGGCGGCCGAATAGCCGTTACTAAAATACCTTTCTCTGCCAGTGCGTTACTCATCATCACTGCCGATTCAGATGTCCCCGTTAACAACGGCTGGATAGGTGTTTCGGATACCATTAATGGAATATTCAGCTGCTCACACCCTCTACGAAAGTAAGCAATCAACGCCTTTAAATGCTCCCTTCGCCAATTTTCATCTTTTATTAGTTGTAGACTGGCCCTTGCCGTTTCTGCCAGAGAAGGTGGTATAGATGTTGTATAAATATAAGTACGGGAATATTGAATAAGTGTTTCAATCAACTCTCTACTACCAGCAACAAAAGCGCCATATGCGCCGAAAGCCTTACCCAGCGTTCCCATTAAGACGGGCACCTGTTCCTGAGAAAGTTTGAAGTGTTCGGCCGAGCCCCCGCCATTAATACCAAGAACACCAAAGCCATGAGCATCATCAGCCATTAACCATGCCCGGTGTTTAGCTGCAGTGTCTGATAGCACTCTCAATGGAGCAATATTACCATCCATACTGAATACGCCATCAGTCACAATTAATTTTCGACGAGCGTCAGTTTTCTCCAGCTTTTTATCAAGGCTCTCACTATCACAATGCAAATAGCGCTGAAACCGCGCACCAGATAATAGGCCAGCATCCAAAAGGGAAGCGTGGTTTAGGCGGTCTTGAAAAACAGCATCCTGATTACCCAGCAACGCAGTGATAATGCCAATGTTAGCCATATAGCCATTGGAAAATAACAGGGCCTTTTCTCTGCCGGTAAATTCTGCCAGTTCTTGTTCCAATTCATGGTGAGGTTTACTATGGCCTACAATCAGGTGGGAGGCCCCTCCGCCAACACCGTAGGTCTGCAAAGACTGTTCCATCACTTTAATCAACTCTGGATGGTTGGCCAGCCCCAGATAGTCGTTGCTACAAAAAGCAAGATAACGACGCCCTTCCATGTAGACTTCTGGTCCCTGAGCAGACATCAATACTTTTCTTGAGCGATAAAGTCCTTCGGTCAGGCGGTTCTGCAAATCCTTGCCAAGATCAAAACTACTCATGCCAGAGCTTTCTTTTGGTAATCCATAGCATCGTAATATTGATCGTTATTTTTCTCCTTCATGAGAGGACAAAGCAATGATTCACTTTTTTCCAAAGCTTTATCTACAGATTCTTCCATATTAATACCCAAACGCTTAAACAGTTTGCGATCCCGGCTTTCTTCTGGGTTAGCTGTAGTTAACAGCTTGCTACCCAAAAATACAGAGTTAGCACCTGCCATAAATGCCAGCGCCTGTAACTCATCACTCATGGTTTCACGGCCTGCAGACAGTCGAATATACGACTTAGGCATCATGATTCGAGCGACAGCAACAGTCTTTACAAAATCAATGCCATCAATATCTTCAATATTTTCAAGGGGAGTTCCCGCAACCTTTACCAGCCTATTGATAGGGACACTTTCTGGATGAGCTGGTAGATTCGCTAACTGCAATAACAATCCGGCTCTATCTCTCACCCCTTCACCAAGCCCAACAATGCCTCCACTGCAGACTTTCATTCCTGAGTCACGAACATGAGCAAGTGTGTTTAGCCGGTCGGCGTAAGAGCGGGTCGTAATAATATTGCCGTAGAATTCAGGGGAGGTATCCAAGTTATGATTGTAATAATCAAGACCTGCTGCTGCTAACTGCTCAGCCTGGTTCACACTGAGCATACCAAGTGTCATGCAGGTTTCCAGTCCCAGTGCTTTCACCTCTTTAACCATTTCCAGGATATAAGGCATATCTTTTTCTGGCGGGTTCTTCCAGGCAGCGCCCATGCAAAATCGGGTAGCCCCAGAGGCTTTAGCCTGTCTCGCTTCTTTAAGCACTTTACGGACTTCAAGCAGTTTTTCTTTCGCCAGCCCAGTATTGTAATGACCACTCTGGGGGCAGTATTTACAGTCCTCCGGGCAAGAACCTGTCTTAATGGACAACAAAGTACTAACCTGAACAGCATTTGGCTCAAAATGCCTACGATGGGTGCCCTGGGCTTGAAATAGCAGGTCATTGAGCGGACGCTGAAAAAGTGCCCCAACTTCCTCAGCCGTCCAGTTATGGCGTATGTCTGTAGCAGCTTGGTTCATAACAGTCCTGCTCTGAAAACAGAGGCTTTTATCACCGATAGAAATAAAAGTTCTTTAGATGATAAACAAACAGAAAGACTAGTCAACCAAAAATGAATTTTAAAGTTTACAGATATATTTCCAGGATATTTCCTTTCCGGATTAACTGCCTTTTGTGCAAAGGCCGTACAACGTTCAGCATGCCGTTGTGTTCCTACTGTATAGCCAGCTTTCCTGTACCTACAACATTCTGCTCATGCTGTGACCTGCCCTTAGCTGATAGCGAATCAGAGTTCTGTGCAGAGTGCCTCCAAACTGGCGGCCCGGCTTTTGATCGCTGCCTGACTGCATTTTTGTATAATTATCCCGTCGACCGGGTTATTCAGAAAATCAAGTACAATAATGGCCTGGAGCTTATCTCCCCCATGGTGAGAACTCTCGCAAAAACACTGAATGACCACTATAAAGATCACCCCTGGCCGGAAACCATTATTCCTGTACCACTGCACCCAAAAAAACTCAGAACAAGGGGCTTTAACCAGGCTCAATTAATAGCTAAAAGTCTTATTAGAGCCATACCGGACTGCTTCACCCTCTCCCAATGTATTGCAAAAAAAACTGAAACCGCACCACAGCAGGGCCTGTCCGCAAAAAAAAGACGAAAAAATATCAAAAAGACATTTTCAATCTGCCAGAAACAGAACTATCGGCACGTTGCTATTATTGATGACGTAGTCACTACAGGAGCCACTGTAAGCGAAATCAGCAAGCTTTTAAAAAAAGAGGGTGTTAAAAAAGTTGATATATGGTGTTTAGCCAGGACACCTTTGGAGTAAAAGTATCCAGTATCCATTTTTCATCAGACTAAAGTCTAATACACACTTCCAAGAATACTTCTCCGTTAGCCATTCTAACGGGATTGATAGCCAATATAACCTCACCACATACAACTTTTTATTAAATCTGCACTCTATATATGTAAGCAAATAAGAAAAATAAGGATATCAAAAACTAAAAGGAGTATAAGCCATGATAAATCAAAGCATACCAACACCATTCTCTATTGAAGATGAATTTAGACGCTTAAGCCATCTCCCTGAACTATTTCTTGAGGAAGAAGGCTCTTACAAAGGCATGGTGACTAAAAAAAATAAACCTCAATACTTTTTAATGGGCGAAGAAAAGCCATCAAAACCTGAATCAACTTTGATTGAGAAGAGACTTACTAAAAAAAGTACCAATCAAAAAATCAACTACAATTTTGAAAAAGAATTTAACTTATTAAACAAAAACAAAGAAGTAACATGCGCTTCTGAAGCAAAAAGGATAGAAGAACAATACAAAGATCAAAATTTAACAGCTGGTAGCGCAGTTTTTTATAACGGTGCTTTTGGCATGAAGTCTAAACTACCGGGAATGAAAGACTCACCCAGGCATGCTGCAGTTTATTTAGGTCATGGTCTGATAGCCCACTTCACCGGTGGTGCTGAGCCTGGCCAGTTACAAGGAAAAGTACAAATTGATCTGTTCTCTACATTTGAAGAGAATGCAAAAAAACAAGGCGGTAGTGTTATTGTTGAAAATTTGGAAACAACAAGAAGCTCTGATGAAATAATCCAAGCTACTTTCAACGAGCTAGGAAACACTAATTATGATGCCCTTAATAACAACTGCCAGCATTTTGTTTACAGAGTAATAACAGGAAAATCAAAGTCACCCCAAGTAGATGAATTGACAACAATAGTAAAGAAAGAGGTAAAAAAACCTGTTGCTATGGTTACTAAAAAGCTGACTGATATGCTGGTAGAAAAACTTCCTGATACAACTGTTAGCAAAATGATCAAACCTGCTCTTAAAGATCATGTTGGCAAGGCTCTGTCTAGCGGCATTGGCAGCGCTACAGGAAAAGCAGTAGAACTAGGCCTTCGTCAAATTAGCAAAGCCATTAGCAGTCAACTTGCAAACCCTAACAGCTGGGTTTCAAAAACTGCAGGTTTTTTCGCTACAGCACTAGCATAAGCGTTGTCAGAAAAGTATAGCCTTCATCCTTCTCAGGGTGGAGGTCACTCAAAACAGTTTTTGCAATAGATTCCCTGAGTGTTCCACAAAATCAAGTCTCCCAATTCGACAGTAGCCCCACTGCCTCTTACACTATAAAATCCTGCAGGCAAACACCTTACCAGCCTATATGGAGGCCGTATGATTTCAGGCACCCCTCACCCTTATGACCAACTAACTCCTGATCGGGTGCTTGATGCTGTAGAAAGCCAGGGCTTTCTGACAGATGCCCGAATAATGGCACTGAACAGCTATGAAAACAGGGTCTATCAGGTAGGCTTGGATGAGCAGGAGCCTGTTATTGTAAAGTTCTACCGGCCAGAGCGATGGAGCCGTGAACAAATCGGGGAAGAGCACACTTACTCCCATGAACTAAAAGAAATGGAGCTACCCGTTGTTGCCCCCTTAAGCAATGAAAAAAACGAAACCCTGTTTGAGTTTGATGATTTTCTTTTCGCCATTTTTCCAAGACAGGGTGGCTACGCCCCAGAGCTGGATAATTTAGATAACCTCCTAACATTAGGCCGCTGCCTTGGTCGTATGCATCGGCTGGGGGCATCGAAACCTTTTCATCATCGTAACAGCATCAATCTCAAGCAGTTTGGTATCGAAAGTTCAGAGTATCTACTGGAGCATGGTTTTATTCCTGATTCTTTGAAAGAGGCTTATCAAACACTCACTCGGGATCTGCTTCATCGCCTGTCTCTTATTGAGCAAAACCACTCATTCACAATGATCCGGGTTCATGGTGACTGCCACAACGGCAATATTCTCTGGCGCAATAATGGCCCTCATTTTGTGGATTTTGATGATACAGCCATGGCACCCGCTATTCAGGATCTATGGATGCTGCTATCTGGTGATAGACAAAGCCAAACATTGCAAATGGCGGAAATATTGGAAGGTTATAGTGAGTTTTTTGACTTTAACCCGGCTGAACTCAACCTGGTCGAATACTTCAGAACATTACGCCTGTTAAACTACAGTGCCTGGCTAGCAAGACGCTGGGAAGATCCTGCATTTCCAAAAGCTTTCACCTGGTTTAATACAGAACGCTATTGGGCAGAGCATATTCTGGAGCTCAGAGAACAACTGGCAGCTCTTGATGAACCACCATTGTCAGTGTTTGGTCAGCTATAATCGAGTTCAGGGTTATTCATCACTGAA
The DNA here is from genome assembly GCA_965224475.1 of Endozoicomonadaceae bacterium. Lineage (GTDB taxonomy): Bacteria > Pseudomonadota > Gammaproteobacteria > Pseudomonadales > Endozoicomonadaceae > Endonucleibacter. The sequence goes on from CBDCZK010000023.1 coordinate 346,032, forward strand.
ATTGGCATAGGCGTCAGGTGCCAGATTTTCAAAACGGGTGTATTTACCAATAAATGCCAGCCTGACGCTTCCGATAGGACCATTTCTCTGTTTACCGATGATAATCTCACCAACCCCTTTATATTCTGTATCCGGGTTGTATACCTCATCACGGTAAATAAACATAATAACGTCAGCATCCTGCTCTATCGCACCCGATTCCCGCAGATCAGAGTTCACAGGACGTTTATTGGGTCTCTGCTCAAGTGAGCGGTTTAGCTGAGACAAAGCAATAACAGGTACATTAAATTCCTTGGCTATAGCCTTGAGGGAACGGGAGATCTCTGAAATTTCATTGGTTCGTCCTTCGCTAAACCCAGGAATCTGCATCAGTTGCAGGTAGTCAATCATGATCATGCCAACGTCGCCATGTTCACGAACTATCCTGCGAACCCGAGACCGCATCTCCTGAGGACTAATCCCTGCGGTATCATCAATAAACAGTTTTCGATCTTTAATGCGCTCTACCGCCGATAGCAATTTCGGCCAGTCATCTTCGTCCAACTGCCCACTTCGGGTTTTCGATTGATCAATACGTCCCAGTGATGACAACATCCGCATCATTAACTGCTCAGCAGGCATTTCCAGGCTAAAGACCACCACGCCTTTATCGCTGGCTAACAGTGCATTCTCCACCAGGTTCATAGCAAACGTTGTTTTACCCATGGAGGGCCTGGCAGCAACAATAATCATATCGGACGACTGAAGCCCAGACGTCATATTATCAAGATCAGTAAATCCGGTGGTTATACCCGTGATAGCATCGCCAGCATTAAACAGTTCATCAATCTTCCGGACAGTTTTGTCCAGAATTTCCCGAATACCGACCGGACCACCAGACTTGGGACGTTCTTCCGCAATGTTAAATACCAGCCGCTCTGCTTCATCCAGAACATCCTGGCTGCTTCGCCCTTCAGGGTTATAAGCTCTATCTGCTATTTTCTGGCTGGCATTGATCAATTGCCGGAGCATTGAACGTTCGTAAACAATCTCAGCGTAAGCCCTGATATTGGCAATACTGGGTACATTACCAATCAGTTCTGTCAGGTAGACCAGTCCACCCGCATTATCGAGTTCACCCTGATTCTCCAGCAATTCTGCCAGAGTCAGTGGGTCGAAAGGCTTACTATCTGAGGAGAGCCGAGAAATGGCATCGTAAATCAAGCGATGGCCGGGATGGTAAAAATCATCAGCCGTCACCTTATCGACTACATGATCCCAAGCCTGGTTATCAAGCATCAATCCCCCAAGCACAGACTGTTCAGCCTCAATGGAATGCGGAGGCGTTTTGATCGCAACAGTGGCTTCATCAATCGGTAGTTCGCGTTCCCGGGATAGAGCTTCGAGCATGATGACCGTCTGATAAGATAGAAGACATGATTAAAGAATACCCCCTACCAGAAAAAATTTGTAGAGAGCACTCGCTCTGTTGATAACAAGGCCTTGTAGCAGCTGTATCAAAAAAGCAGTAAGGTATAGCACAAAAAGAACAGCCCGTGACTTTCAAGGAAAGAGCACGGGCTGTAGCAGGCTTATTGAGGCTTGAAATTATTCAGCTTCAACAAATACCTTGATGTTAGCAGCAACATCAGTGTGCAGCTGAACGGCCACATCGTATTCGCCAATAGCACGAATTGGGCCTTCAGGCAGACGAATTTCGCTCTTGGCTACTTCAACACCAGCAGAAGTGATCGCTTCAGCCAGATCGCGTGGGCCAATGGAGCCAAACAGCTTACCTTCGTCACCAGCCTTAGCTGTCAGAGTCAGTTCAATCTCTGCCATTTCAGCAGCACGCTTGGTAGCGCTGCTCAGCTTCTCAGCAGCAGCTTTTTCCAGCTCAGCGCGGCGAGCTTCAAAAGCTTCCAGGTTGCCCTTGTTGGCAGGAACTGCCTTGCCAAAAGGAACCAGAAAGTTGCGACCGTAACCCGCTTTAACGGTTACCTTGTCGCCCAGGCTGCCAAGATTGGCAATTTTTTCAAGCAGGATTACTTCCATTGCTTTAGCCTCTTAATCTTTATAGCGTGAAAATACTATTTTCATAATTCTGGACTTGTCATAAACAGGGTAATGAGTCTGAATACTACTTAGCCCTACTTATAACCATCTAGCCCACTAGCCTTGAATCTTGTTTGCCACGCGCCCGCGAAAATCAAACAGGCTATCAAGACAAGCGGTCAAGACGATAACCGGGTATGCCAGCTGCGTAAAAAGCACCACCATGACATAGAACATCGCAATCCAGAGGTGTCCCAGCTTTCTTAATCCCACCAGTCCGTGTACCAGAGATATTCCGGCAACAAATAGTGGGAGAGAGGCTATGGGCACCAATACGACCATGACCGGTGATAATGCTGAGCCAGCCAACGTCATAGCCAACAGAACTACGCTGGACAGCATGGGCAAGCGAATCTGGTGAAACTCCTCACGAAAACCGCCAGGGTTATACAGGAATGACTGCCAGGACCGGGCCAGTATCAAACCAAGCAAACAACTTACCTGGTTGAACCAAACCAGCATACCAATCACACCATAATGTATTAGTGGCTGTAGGTTCCCTCCCAAATCTGCCGGGGTTTTCCCCGCCTGTTTCAGGAAAGATGTGAGAAATTCCGTGACCATGGCCGTCAACTGCGCAACCTGATTGGGAGCAAGCTGCATCAGGGTAAAAGCCATAAGTCCCCCAACAGGCAATAGTGCCAGCAGGGTTTTTTGCCAAGAAACGGTTGAGCGTAGTATGGCGGCCAGTGACGTAGTCGCCAATAACCCCATTACAACGCTATATTGCCCTGTGGCGGCCCAGGCGATGCCAGGCAGTAAAGCCCACATCAGCACTTTCAGCCCCTGGTCAATACCACGACGAAGCATCACCAAGGATACTATCGCAGCACTGAGCCAGAACAGCATTGGAATACAAGCAAAAAGTGTAGCCAGAATCATAGCCTGTTTCGGGCCACGCATTGCCAGTTCCGCCAATCCACGCATCAGTTATACCCTATATCCAGATATCAGTGACGATCGCAGTACGGCAGCAGCGCAATGTAGCGCGCACGCTTGATGGCGGTCGCCAGCTGACGCTGATAACGGGCCTTGGTACCGGTGATGCGGCTGGGTACAATTTTACCAGTCTCAGTCACATAAGCTTTCAGCGTATTAAGATCTTTGTAATCGATCTCTTTTACGTCTTCAGCAGTAAAACGGCAGAACTTCCTGCGGCGGAAAAAACGTGCCATGACAACGTCTCCTTAATTCAAGCTAAATGGTATCCCTTTGCCTGAGACACAGAGACTAACCTCTATCAGGGTCTTAAAACCCACAGAGGCAAGTGTCTTTGTTTTCAGACAAAAAAGGCAATTACTCTGCGGCTTCTTCAGCTTCAGCAGCTACTGGCTCAGCTTCTTCGCGAGACTCAGTGGCTTCACGTCTTGGACGATCATCACGACGCTCACGCTTCTCTTCAGCCTGCAGCATGATGGAGGACTCAGTGATAGCCTCGTCACGACGAATTACCATGTTACGGATTACCGCGTCGTTATAGCGGAAGTTTTCCGTCAGCTCTTTCAGGACTTCGTTGCCACACTCAATGTTCATCAGAACATAGTGAGCCTTGTGGATCTTGTTGATTGGGTATGCCAGCTGGCGACGACCCCAGTCTTCAAGACGGTGCACCTGACCACCGCTTTCAGTGATAGCGCGGTTATAACGCTCCACCATAGCAGGTACCTGCTCGCTCTGGTCAGGGTGAACCAGGAATACAATCTCGTAATGACGCATCATTGGCTCCTTACGGGTTAAACAGCCTTCCGGACAGACCGGTAAGGCAAGGAGATGCTAAACAGAGCACTATAGAATAAAAAATCCCAATAATGCCCGATCCAACATATAAAGAGCGGGAATTCTAGATAACTGTGACTATGGTTGCAACCCGTAAGCAGTGCCACTGCCATAAGGGCCTATACTCAGCACTTGTCCAAAAGCTCTGCAGTAAAGCTCTTTCAGCTCCGCTGGCGGACCGCCTCAAACAAGCAAACACCAGTTGCCACAGAAACATTTAGGCTGCTGACAGCACCCGCCATGGGAATATAGACCAGGGCATCGCAATGATCACGAGTCAGCCTGCGCATACCTTTACCTTCCGCACCCATGACCAGCGCCAATGGTCCTTTTAGATCGGCTTGATAGACATTTCCGGAGCTCTCCCCTGCGGTACCAATAACCCAGATCCCTCTTTCTTTTAGCCCAGACAGAGTTCTGGCCAGGTTGGTCACCTGAATCAAAGGTACCGTCTCTGCTGCTCCACAGGCGACCTTGCTGGCAGTGGCATTCAGGCTTGCAGATTTGTCTTTCGGTGTAATAACTGCATGAACACCGGCTGCATCAGCGGTACGGAGGCAGGCACCTAAATTGTGAGGATCTGTCACACCATCAAGTACCAGTAAAAAGGGCGGCTGATCCAATTTATCCAGCAATTCGTCCAAATCACCTTCACGGAACACCTGTGCAGCGGCTACTTTTGCCACGATCCCCTGGTGAACACCATCTACCTTGCTATCCAGTCGCCCTCTGTCAACAAAACGAACAGCAACACCATGACTACGGGCTTCGTCGACCAACTGGCTGATACGTCTATCAGTACGGCCTTTTTGAATCCATAGTTCAAGCACACGCTCTGGTTTGCTTTCAAACAGACTCTGTACTGCATGCAGGCCAAAAATAAAATCATTATTCATCATAGGAGAGCACTTTCGAAGGCGATGTCCGGCCAGAGAATCACCCCGGCAAACCAGCCAATATGAGAAAAGTCGCGATAGTAGCAGAGCTGCATTGTGAACTTAACAAGGATATGACACAAATCCAGTATGTTTCATTTAAGCCCTGTGTTCGATCTAATCAACTAAAAAAGCTACGCAAAGAATCGTAAGGGAGATAAAGCAGAGATCAGCTCTATTGGATAACAATCATCCGGAGATGCTTTCATTACCAGAGAGGCCGCCAATCTAGATAAAGCCGGTGATGTTTGAATGCCATAACCTCCCTGGCCCGCTAACCAGAAAAAGTCATCTGCATCAGACGCGAAACCAACGACAGGGGTATTGTCTGCAGCAAAGCAACGCAAACCAGCCCAACTTCTTTCCACCCGTCTCACAGGGTAGTTAACAGCTTGCTCAAACCGATACAAACCTTCTGCCAACACCATATCATCGACATGAATATCCTGAGCGGCGACAGGGTCCTCATCTGCTGGAGAGACCAAAAGCCTCCCGGTTTCAGGCTTGGCATACCAAGTATCATTAATATTTCCAAACATCGGCCACTGACTGACCTTATAAGGTTCAAGTTCCGGCAATACCGCAATGGTTCTTCTTTTCGGAATGATCCCCACTGGTTTGACTCTAGCCATTTCAGCGACATGATCTGCCCATGCACCAGCAGCATTTACAATAACTGGGGCCTTGTAATAAGCCGAACCAGCCTCAACAGACCAGAGACAATTTTGTCTCGTTATTCGAGTAACGCGAGCATTGACAATTAACTTGGCGCCACCTGCTTTGGCAGCTTTTAACCAGCCCTGATGTAATGCCGCAACATCAATATCTCCAGCAGCTGCTTCGTAAGCAGCTTGATAAAATTTATCGGGTCTAAGCGCAGGCACCAGTTTGCAAGCATCTTCTTTTGTTAATTCAGTTAAACCCTCAGACTGGCTTAACAAATCATACAGATAACGGCCATGCTCATCTGTTTCGACAAAAAGACAGCCTCTTTCATGTAAAAGGCTATGATCACATAGAGATTGTGGCGGTGTAACAAGATAAGGGCGGCTAAGGCGAGTTAATTGGCGAATCGATTGATTGCCATAGTTCTGTATCAGTACTGCAGCAGAGCGTCCTGTTGAGTGATAACCGGGATGGTCTTCTGCCTCAAGGATAATAACTTTTTTATGCCTGGCAATCATTGCTGCCAAACCAGCTCCAGCAATCCCTGCCCCTATAATTAAAATATCTGCATGATTCATTTCCGCCATATTTCACTCAGCTCTGAGTTATAAAGTTTGGCATTTAATTTAGCTTACCCCAGGGTTATAAACCTTGAAAACTGTCGGCAATATATTAACTCAACCAGACTGGCATTATTGTGGGGTTACACACCTTAATAAATTCTAAAGTTAGCCAGATGCACAATTAAGAGGCTTAGTAATCTATCTGTAAGGAGATGAAAGTGATTGAATTAGTAGAGCAATATTCTCAAATAATTTTCCCCCCAGATAGCCAGAATAATACGGTACAGGCATGTCATGCAGCCAGTCTTGTTGAAACAGGTCGAGGGTTATTTGCTGCATGGTTTGCGGGTAAGAAAGAAGGTAAAGATGATGTCTGTATATGGGGGGCGAGCTATGACAAGAAAAAGTGGCAGAAACCCTTTCTAATTGTTAAAGGGTTAAACTCAAAAGGAGAACCAACCCCTTGCTGGAACCCTGTATTAACAAAACAGCCAGATGGAAAACTAATTCTCTATTACAAGGTGGGCTCCTCACCGAGAACATGGTGGGGAATGCGCTGCACCTCTTCTGACAATGGCAAGAAAAAGTGGCAGAAACCCTTTCTAATTGTTAAAGGGTTAAACTCAAAAGGAGAACCAACCCCTTGCTGGAACCCTGTATTAACAAAACAGCCAGATGGAAAACTAATTCTCTATTACAAGGTGGGCTCCTCACCGAGAACATGGTGGGGAATGCGCTGCACCTCTTCTGACAATGGCCAAACCTGGTCTATAGGAGAAAAACTCCCGGATGGTTTTCTTGGCCCCATAAAAAACAAACCTATCTGGCTTAATGATGTTCTTGTTTGTCCATCGAGTACAGAACATAACGGCTGGCAAGTACACTTTGAGCTATACAAAAACAGTGCTTATTCCAAAACCCATGTTGAAGACCCTCGTAACCTGCAAGCGATTCAACCAACCTTATTAAAGCATAACAATGGTAAACTTCAGGCTCTTTGCAGAACACGCCGCAGAAAAGTCATTGCAACGTCTTTTTCACTCGATAACGGCCATTGTTGGTCGCCATTACAGGAGACCAAACTTCCCAACCCAAACAGTGGCATTGATGCAATTAGTCTTAAAAAACACGGTCATCTGATTGTTTACAACCACACAACAAAAGGTAGAACACCACTCAACATTTCACTATCAGATGACGGTATAAACTGGTCAAAACCGATAACACTGGAAAGCACTCATGGCGAGTACTCTTACCCAGCCGTCATTCAAGGCGCTGATGAACAGGTACATATCCTTTACACCTGGCGGCGTCAATCAATAAGACACCGCACGTTTATTATTAAACCCGGCATTAGCAAGAATTAGCTTTCAACCTTGGCCTTCCGCTTGCGAGGCTTTCGGCCAGTACTGGAGGACTCTTTCTTTTTCGGACTGACTGCTCCAGTAGACTTGGATTTTCCTGGACTCTTGCCCGCTTTGTTTTTAGCCGTATTTTTCTTTTTAGCAGCGGACTTTTTCTTTTCAGCACGGGTTGGCTTGCGTTTTTTTCCTGACTTAGCCCCTTTGCGCTTACTGGCTCGCTCACCCTCATCGGCCTCTTGCGCCGCTTTTGCTTCTCTCAACAGTCTGGCTTTTGCAGCAGCTGATTTAGAACGTTTTGCAACGTCTCCAGGTACACGCTTCTGACCTTGCCCTCCTCTTCTCTTGGTATTTTTTCTTGCACCACCCAAGGCCGATGAGAGCTCGAAGTCAATCTTCTTCTCATCAAGATTAACCCGCGCAACAGTCACTTCAATTTCATCACCAAGACGATAAGACATTCCAGTCCGCTCACCATTTAAGCGATGGTGTATAGCATCAAAATGATAATAATCACCTGGCAGGCTGCTGATATGCACTAAACCTTCGACAAAAATATCTTTCAATTCAATAAACAAGCCAAAACCAGTAACTGATGAAATCACCCCTTTAAATGTTTGGCCAAGATGCTGCTGCATGTACTCACACTTAAGCCAGTCAGTAGCATCACGGGTGGCCTCATCAGCACGGCGCTCTGTGCGAGAACAGTTTTCCCCCAGCGTTTCTATTTCATTGGCATCGTAAGGATAGATATTCTTTTGGCTAAGTGGTTTTGCACCCTCTATTCGCACAACATTACGACTATCACGTTCAGAGCGGATCACATGACGAATGGCCCGGTGAACAAGCAAGTCTGGATAGCGACGAATAGGTGATGTGAAATGGGCATAGGCATTGAATGCCAAACCAAAGTGGCCTTTATTGTCTGCCGTATAGATAGCCTGGCTCATTGATCTGAGCACAACGGTCTGGATTACATGAAAATCTGGACGGTCATGTACAGAAGCCATAAGGGTTTGAATAGTTTTTGGCTTAATTGCTCCAGAGGGAACTGATAGACCAAGGCTACCTAAGAAGCTGTTCAAATTGAGCCGTTTTTCCATGGTCGGCCCTTCATGCACCCGATACAGAGCTGGAATACTGTGCTTTTCAAGGAATCTCGCTGCTGACACATTGGCGCAGAGCATGCACTCTTCAATCAGTTTGTGAGCATCGTTTCTTTCCGTTGGGACAATTTTATCAATCTTGCGGTTCTGGCCAAAGACAATACGGGTTTCAACCGTATCAAAATCAATCGCACCGCGGGTATCTCGAACACTGCGCAAGGTTTTATAGAGTTTGTGCAACTCTTCAATATGTGGCACCAGTGTTTTTCTCTGCTCACGAAGAGCCTGTCCTGATTCACTTAGAGGGCTGGCAAGCATATCCCAAACCTGGGTATACGTCAGCCGGGCATGAGAACAAATAAGTCCCTCATAAAACTTATAGCCAGACAGTTTGCCCTGGGCACTGATAGTCATTTCACAGACCATCGCCAGCCTGTCCACCTCAGGATTCAGGGAGCACAAACCATTGGATAAAACCTCCGGTAGCATAGGTACAACGTGTCCAGGAAAGTAAACAGAAGTTCCCCTCTCCTTAGCCTCATTATCCAGTGCAGATCCAGGTTTGACATAGTGTGAAACATCAGCGATGGCAACATATAGACGCCAGCCACCACCTTTTTTGGTTTCACAGTAGACAGCATCATCAAAGTCGCGGGCATCTTCTCCATCTATCGTAACAAATGGCGTTTGCCTCAAATCAACTCGATACTTCTTATCTGCAGCCAATACCTCATGCTTAAATCGATCACACTGTTTGTTAACTGCGTCAGGCCAGGTATGTGGTATATCGTGGGTTCGAAGAGCAACCTCTACTTCCATACCGGCATCAGTTCTGTCTCCGAGAATTTCTTTAACCAGGCCTACAGGTAAAGAGCGACGACCAGGCTGTTCTAGAATTTCCAATAATACATACTGGCCAGAAACAGGCATCAAAGGACCTGTTTTTACAATAATCTCCCGGCTGATTCGAGCATTCTCTGGCATAACAAACGCAGCACCAGACTCCTCAAAATAGCGCCCAACAATCTGCGTTGTATTTCGCTGGAGAACCTCGACAACCTGCCCCTCCTTACGTCCACGACGGTCTACACCTGACTCCCGAACCAAGGCCCGATCGCCATCAAAGAGTTGCCTCATTTCTCTGGGAGAGAGATAAAGGTCTTCACCGCCTTCATCAGGAATCAGAAAACCATAACCTTCACGATTGCCCTGAACACGACCTTTAATTAAATCCAGCTTACTAATAAGGGCAAAAGCACCTTTACGGTTCTGCAATAATTGGCCATCACGAACCATGGCCTTTAATCTGAACATCAAGGCTTCCTGTTGCTCCTCAGCAACAACTTCCATCTCCCTGCACAAAACCCTATGGCTGGCTGGAGCGCCACGCTGTTCTAATATCTGCATAATCAGCTGGCGACTGGGTATAGGGCTGGCATAACGAGATGCCTCCTGGGCCGCTTGTGGGTCAGAATCTTTCCACCATTCAGACATGGGGGTTATTGCACCTCGTGGGAAATAGATTGGGAACCTGTCATTACGAATTTACTTAAGTTATTGCCAATAATTAGAAGCTGACATTTCCGCAGGTATAGCACTTCAAAACTTTATGAGCACTAAAGAAAGTCTAATAAAGAAAGAAATCGTGCGATCAAGCACCATGCTCCAGATGTCAACAGATAGAGAACAAGATAACGCCTCTTCCGCTTAAAAAGCCAGTAAACCCGAAAATGTATGGGGTATCTCAGAATTATAAATTATGGATAATGCGTTTTTAGGAAGGACAAAACAGTGCGTTTACATAAGATAAGAACTTTGGGGCTGTTATTACAACAGCACCCAAAGTTATCTGAAACTAATAGTCCCAGACAACACTCCGAGAGTGTTTAACCAAATGGTTGTTCCACAATAATGGTTTCTACGCGGTCAGGCCCTGTTGAAACAATGTGGATGGGGGCACCTGTCACTTCTTCCAGCTTCTGGATATATGCCTTGGCATTCGCAGGCAACCCTTCCAGGCTCTTAACACCAAAAGTAGATTCACTCCACCCAGGCACTTCCTCATAAACAGGCACCAGAGCTTCATATTCTTCTACATCAACAGGCGTGGTTATGGATTCACCCTGAGCATTTTGATAGCCAACACAGATTTTGATGGTTTCCAGCCCATCCAGTACATCCAGCTTGGTCAGGCAAAGACCAGAAACGCTGTTGATTTGAATGGCTTGACGCAGAGCTACAGCATCAAACCAACCACAACGACGCGGACGCCCAGTAGTCGCTCCAAATTCATGACCTTTTTCTGCAAGATGGCGACCCACTTCACAATCCAGCTCAGTCGGGAATGGACCTGCGCCAACACGTGTGGTGTAAGCCTTGGTAATTCCCAGGACATAATCCAGATAAAGAGGACCAACACCGCTACCAGTAGACACACCACCAGCTGTTGTATTTGATGAAGTTACAAATGGGTAGGTGCCATGGTCAATATCCAGCAGAGAGCCTTGTGCACCTTCAAACAGAATATGATCATTATTCTCCAGATGATCATGCAAACGGTCAGTGACGCGCTCAACCATTGGTGCCAGCTGTTCACCCATCGCCAAAGTTTCTTCAAGCACTTGCTGATAATCCACTTCATCAGCCTTGTAGTAGTGCTTAAGAGCGAAATTATGGTATTCCATAACCTCTTTCAATTTCTCTGCAAAACGCTCTGGATGCAGAAGATCAGATAAACGAAGGCCCCGGCGGGAAACCTTGTCTTCATAAGCCGGGCCAATACCACGACCAGTAGTACCGATTTTGGACTTGCCCCGAGCCAGTTCCCGGGCGTTATCCAGTGCTACGTGATATGGCAGAATCAGAGGGCAGGCAGGACTCAGTTTCAGGCGTTCCCGGACAGGGACACCTTTCTGTTCCAGCTGAGCCATCTCTTTCAGCAGAGCTTCTGGAGACAGAACAACGCCATTACCGATATAACAAACGACATCTTCACGCAGAATGCCAGAAGGAATCAGGTGGAGAACCGTTTTCTCACCGTCAATTACCAAAGTATGGCCCGCGTTATGTCCGCCCTGATAGCGAACCACTGCTTCAGCCTGCTCGGTCAGCAAGTCAACAATCTTGCCTTTACCTTCGTCACCCCACTGAGTGCCCAGTACGACAACAGTCTTACCCATGGAATCAGTCTCTTAACATCAATAAAAAAACAGATGATTCAAGCTTTAAGCGTTAAGCTTCAAGCTTCAAGCAGTCTGGCGCTGATCCCGAACTCATAGCACCTGATACACTTTAAGCTTTGGACTCTTAAACTTACAGCTTCCAACAAACGGTACAGAAAAGCACCGCCACTTAGACAAAACCAGGTTGCCCAAATGTGAGGGAATCAAATACACAATTTTGATTCCAATTGAATTTCCGTGCACCCTTCGCCACAGGCAACAGCCAAGCAGAAAACGGAGTCATAGCAGATATTCTTTTCACGTTCTGCTGTATCAACCATTAATCAGGTACAACAAAACGACTCCTACCAACATACTGGCTAAACCGGCAACCCTTAGCTCCCGGTCTTCAACTTCTGCCAGCCTTGAAACCAGCAGTCGCCAGCGTTGTGGATAGAGAAATGGCACGATGCCTTCGAACACCAGCATGAGACTGAGAGCCACCAGAACCTGTTGCCCGAGATTCATAACCTGTCCTCGCCATACACGAAAAAACCGGGCCTGAACCCGGTTTTCACTATCTTACCATTGTCTGCGACAGAGTTCACCGTCGCTTATTTACGACCTTTCATATCATTAAAGTATTTAAAGAAGTCGTTGTCAGGCTCAACCAGCATTATATCACCGGAATCGCTAAACGACGCCTTATAAGCCTGGAGGCTACGATAGAAGGCATAAAACTCTGGATCCTGGCGATAAGCTGAAGCATAAATTTCCGCGGCCTTGGCATCACCCTCGCCTCGAATCACTTCTGCTTTTTTATATGACTCCGCTATCAGAACCCGCTTCTCACGGTCAGCATTAGCCATGATACCTTCTGCCATTTCACGACCTTTGGAGCGATACTCCTGTGCCTCTTTTTCCCTCTCAGAAGACATCCGTTCAAATACAGAGTCACTTACCTGAGGAGGTAGATCAATTCGTTTGACCCGAACATCAATAACAGAGACACCCAACTCGGTCTGAGCAACGTCATCCAGAGAGCGAGTGATATCATCCATCAGCTCATCACGCTGACCCGATACCACTTCATTCAGTGTCAAACCACCGAATTTATTCCGCATTCTGGATTCGGCCCGTTGAGCCAGAAGCTTGTTGGCCCGGTTCAAGTCACCGGCAGTTGACTTGTAGAACACATAAACATCATGGATTTTCCACTTAATGTAAGAATCTACAATAACCGCTTTTTTCTCCAGAGTCAGGAAACGCTCGGAAGGGACATCCAGTGTTTGAAGACGACCATCAAACACCTTGATCTTATCCACAAAAGGCATTTTCCAGTGCAATCCAGGCTCAATATTTTCCCTTACAATTTGTCCAAATCGTAACTGAACAGCTCGCTCACGTTCTGATACAACAAATAACGTGCTGTAGGCGAGAACGGCTATCGCCAATACGGCTATCAATCCACTGAAGGCTCTCTGGCTCATCGACCAATCCTCCCACTACTACGAGCAGAACTTACGCGCTTGTTCAACTCCTCAGTCACTCTGTTAGTTATTTCATTTAATTCTTGAGCAGACAGCTCTCTGGGAGGAAGAGCCTGGCTTGTGGTTTTACCGCTGGATAGCTTATCAAGAGGCAGATAAATCATATTACCGCCAGCTTTAACGTCCACCAGTACCTTGCTGGTATTACCAAGAACCTCTTCCACAGTTTCAAGGTACAAACGTTCTCGTGTCACGTCAGGTGCCCGGCGATACTCACTATACAGCCGACTGAAACGGTCAGCCTCACCTTCAGCACGGGCAATGATTTCATCACGGTAACCGTTTGCATCTTCGATGGCCCGCTGGGCTTGTCCCCTTGCTTCCGGAATCACTTTATTGGCATAGGCCTCAGCTTTGTTTTTAGCCCGTTCCTCATCTTCCCTTGCCCGGATCACATCATCAAATGCTGCCTGTACCTCTTTCGGAGGCTGAGCACTTTCAACGTTGACCTTATTGACACTCAGGCCGGAACCGTAGCTATCAAGGTAAGCCTGCAGACGATCTCGTACGTCAGTTCCCATCGTCTCACGGCCTTCGGTCAGCACCTGGTGCATCTCGGAACTACCAACAACGTGACGGAGAGCACTCTGCGTTGCTTCTTCAAGGCTTACCAGAGGTTTTGCCACATTCAATACGTAGTCTTTAATATTGGCAATGTTGTACTGAACAGACATGGAGACTTCGACGATGTTTTCATCTTCTGTCAGCATTTGTTGACGCAGATTATAGGTTCTGTATTCAGTAACCCTCTCCTGAAATTTTTCTTCTATACCCGGAAAGTAAATGTGCAAACCAGGTCCAACGGTTTCAACATACTCACCAAAGCGAAGAATAACCGCTCGCTCTTTTTCATCAACTGTATAAATGGCATTCCATAAATAGGCAATTGCCAGAAGAACCAACCCCCCGATAAACATCCCTGAAGATGAACCAGAGGCATTACCACGGCCAGAGCTGCCGCCACGGCCGCCACCCATCAAACTGTTCAGCTTTTCCTGGAGCTTACGAAAGGCGTCATCAAGGTCTGGTGGACCTTGCTTTTTGCCCTTGTTGCCTCCACCCCATGGATCCTGGTTATTTCCACCCGGCTCGTTCCAGGCCATATATGTCTCCGTAGAGTCAGTATCGAAATTGACTTTTGTAGCTGTATGCGGAAGGAGGGTTACCCCCTGTCAACAAAGCTTAACCTTTTATTACCATAAAAACACAGCCTTAATCACAGACAGTTGACTGACCAGCCTGCAAAAACACTGAGCTTTGGAAAAACAATAGTTGATCCTTCATCCCCGGAAAATTTTTTTATATCCCTATCCACTGTCCAGGTTAATTAACCATTCTCAAAATAGAGTTCAACCCGGCAAATGGTCGGCCAACTTTCCGGCAGCAGCCTCAACCGATCATTATTCCTGATGCCAGATTGTAGGGTTTGGATAGCAAATAGCGCAAGTTGAATTGGTAAAGTCCACTAGTGACAGCAACAAAAAAACGCTATTGACTATAACAACATAACTCTGATTGGCTGCTCCAGAACAGAGCCACATTGGAATTAAGTGGACTTAAAGAAAAAACATCTCTGCTTCACCCAGCCCCAACAACAATCACTAAAACTGCTGCTTTAAACTATCTTCAGATAACCCTTCCTGCTTTGCCAGACGATCAAAATCTTGGCGAGGCATGCGAATATCCAGCAGTAACTCACCGGACTCTGAATACTCTTCACTCCGAATAGCCCCCAACTGATATAGCCTTGATCGTACTTTGCCCTGAGAAGGAGCCAAAGCCAAACAGCCCTCAAGCATATCATCAGCCAATAATTCAGAAATTGCTTGCTGCAGTAAATCCAGACCCACTCCTGTTACAGCAGAAACCCATACTCGAACAGGCTTGCCTGCTTCATCCCGCTGAATCTTTGGTTCAACACCTTCCAGTAGATCAACTTTATTAAAGACCTGAAGAGTAGGCACATCCATTGCGTCAATTTCGTCCAGTACCAGGTGTACTTGCTCAATATTATCAAGTCTCTCAGGGTCGTTACTATCGATCACATGCAACAGCAGATCAGCCTGACGGGTTTCTTCCAGTGTTGCCCGGAAGGCCTCGACCAGTTTGTGAGGCAAATGCCTGATAAAACCAACAGTATCTGCCAAAACTACTGGGCCTATATCCTGGAAATCCAGTCGCCTCAACGTTGGATCCAGCGTTGCAAATAGCTGGTCTGCAGCATAAACCGTTGACTCAGTTAATGAGTTAAACAATGTTGATTTGCCTGCATTGGTATAGCCAACCAGAGAAACCAGCGGTAACTCCGCTCTCTGCCTGGATCGCCTTCCTTGATCTCGTTGACGGCGCACCTTATCAAGCTTGCGAGTGATACTTTTGATCCGTGCCCGCAGTAGCCTTCGGTCTGTTTCCAGCTGAGTTTCACCGGGCCCTCGTAAACCAATCCCCCCTTTTTGCCTCTCAAGGTGTGTCCAGCCTCTTACCAGGCGAGTACTCATATGCTGCAACTGGGCTAGCTCAACCTGGAGTTTACCTTCAAATGTTCTCGCTCTTTGAGCAAAGATATCCAGAATCAAGCCTGTCCTGTCAATAACACGCGCCTTAAGTTCTTTCTCTAGGTTTCTCTCCTGACTGGGAGAAAGTGCATGATTAAAAATAACGACATCAGCATCATGAAGTTTTACAAGCTGCCTGATTTCCTCGACTTTTCCAGGACCAACAAAAAAACGAGGATTGGGGTGCTGGCTATTGGCAGTGATAAACGCAGCAGACTCAACATTGGTGGAGCCTACCAGCTCCATAAATTCCTGAGCGTCTTCACGCTCCCCTTCATCCTTTAATTCGAGGTGAACAAGAACGGCTGCTTCACCCCCCTCATGGCGATCAAAAAACAAAAAATTACTCCTGGGTCACAGGTTCTTTAATTGGGGCTTAAGGGTAGCATTGACAGGACTATCTGGCATCCTTAAAAAGGAGTGCATAAAACCAGACTTAAGATTACTAAATGAAAAGGTGGGCATACAAAACCGTCAGGTATGTAAGAATTTGTCAGCTAGGACTGTAAGATTTAAACGTGGGAAAACTGAAAGCCAATAAACAAAAAGGCGCATAAAGCGCCTTATTCAGCAGCGAACAGCAATTACATCTGTTCTGGGTGGGGCTGCTCATGCTCACCCTGCATAGGCAGGCGAACTGGACGGCTGGGCACGACGGTAGACACTGCGTGCTTATAGACCATTTGGCTTACAGTATTTTTCAGCAGGATTACAAACTGATCGAAAGACTCGACTTGCCCCTGAAGTTTAATACCATTAACCAGGTAGATAGAAACAGGTACACGTTCCTTTCGCAACGCATTGAGGTAAGGGTCTTGTAGAGAATGCCCTTTTGACATTTCTGTACTCCTTAATAATTCTCGGGTTTTGAATAGCCTTTTTTCACTTGTAGGGGAGTGGCTATTCGCTCGACCGGCTGAGCCAGCACCTAATTGTTTAATCTATGTACAGCCCATAAAGTACCGGGCCACCATAAGCGAACCCCACATCGCACTCAATAAGTAATACTAGCTACTCCCACGAGAGCTGCAGGAAGTATTACAGGGGCTTTCGTACCAATTTCTCGGCCGGAATTCCTGTTCCATTAATTTAACATGTCAACCTATGAATAAGTGATACAGTCAACTACTTACTGAGGGTGACAGTTAAACCAATAATTGCTTCGGATTTACTACGGTAATTCCCGAGAAATCACGGCCATAGCATCACCGGGAAGATCTTTCGCCAGTGAATCCAGCCAATTGACTTCAGGCCAGCTACGCAGCCATGTCAATTGCCTTTTGGCTAACTGACGAGTGGCCACAATCCCTTTTTCGACCATCTGCTCCCAGGTAAGTTCCCCACTTAACCAGCTCCACATCTGCCGATAGCCTACTGCTCTAATGGAAGGTAACGAGGGGTTTAGATCATTTCGTTGAAAAAGCTCCCTAACCTCATCGGCAAAACCGCCATCAAGCATTTGCTCGAACCTAATCGCTATACGCTTATGTAAAACAGCCCTGTCATTTGGAGCCACTGCCAAGTTGATTACTTTATAGGGAAACTCTACCTTCTGCTGCTCTTCATGCCATTCAGATAGAGACTTACCTGTAGCCTCGTAAACCTCCAAGGCCCTTTGAAGACGCTGGGTATCAGTAGGCTTAATACGTGCGGCCGCTTTCGGGTCAACATCCAATAACTTTGAGTGCAAGTGATCCCAACCATGCTGTTTAGCATCAGCCAAAATTCCGTCTCTAATTATTTTATCTGCTGCAGGGAGCTGCGCCATGCCATCACGGAGCACTTTAAAATAGAGCATGGTTCCACCCACCAGTAGGGGAATGCGACCTTTTGATGTAATTTCGGCCATTTCCTTCAGCGCATCTTTGCGAAAATCCGCTGCGGAATACACTTCAGATGGATCGAGAAAACTGATTAGCCGATGTGGCGCTTCGGCCAGTAGCTCTGGTTCTGGTTTAGCCGTCCCAATATCCATCCCCTTGTAAACCAAAGCTGAATCAACACTTATAATTTCGCATGGGAGTGTTTTGGTTAACGTAACAGCAAGGTCTGTTTTTCCTGAAGCAGTCGGCCCCATCAAGAAAATAGCGGGCGGCCGTAAGGAATCCTGTTCATTCACACTTAATAACCACTAATAAAAATCAAGTAATTCTGACACTGAAGAACACCATATGTTCCAACAGCCATGGGAGGAAAATGCCGCTTACCTCAAGCCCAAATAATCAGGTAACGGCATTTTGTAGTACATACATCAGCTTGAAGGCATCTCTACCAATCACAGTTTTGGTAAAAATCATATATCTACTCAAAAACAGCTACTTACTGTCCTCGCATAAACAATTTATCAAGCTCATCCATCGTCAGTAGAGTCCAGGTTGGTCGACCATGATTGCACTGACCACTTCTCTCCGTTTGCTCCATATCCCGCAATAGAGCATTCATCTCTTCAGTAGACAATTTTCGATTAGCTCTGACTGAACCATGGCATGCCATGGTTGCCAGAATTTCATTAATATGGGTTTCAACTTTATCACTGGAACCATACTGTTTAAGGTCGGAAAGAACATCCTTGACCAGTTTTTCTACATCAGCTCCATTCAACAAAATAGGCACTTCTCGGATAACCAGGGTTTCAGGTCCCATCCGTTCCAATGTTAGCCCTAATTGCCTGAAGTACCCCTGGTTTTCTTCTGCGCAATCCGCTTCCATGCTACTGACCGCGACAGATTTGGGAACCAACAAAGGTTGAGCAGCTATTCCTTCTGCTTGCCAGGCAACTTTCATACGCTCATAGGTGATACGCTCGTGAGCAGCATGCATGTCAACCAAAATCATTCCCTGGTCATTTTCAGCAAGAATATACACACCTTTCAACTGGGCTACAGCATAACCCAAAGGCGGAGCCAGAGAGTCATTATCACTGGAAGCTGTTTGGTACGTTTTTTCCAGAGCACGGTTACCTTGACCAACTTCTTGCACCTGATTAGTTCTTTCTAACACCGGTTTTGAAGAAGCTGAGTAAAGTTCACCATAAGCCTGAAGCTGCCGTTTAACTTGTCCCGGTGTAACATTTGAAGCAGGAGCAGGCTGACGATAATGAACACCCTTACTCAAACCGTCAATCGATGTCACCGTAGAAGGAGATGGAGAAGCCAGGGCTATGTTTTCCTGTCCTTGAAACTCACCAGCTCTAACACCTGTTGACTGTACTTGGGGCTGAGATGAAAGTGCTGTAGGCGGGAGATGGTCTTCGGGCCTGACCTCTGCCAAAGCCCTGTTCAGAGTACTGAATAAAAAATTGTGGACCGTTCGGCCATCTCGAAAACGGACTTCATGCTTGGTTGGGTGAACATTAACATCCACTAGAGCAGGATCAAGTTCCAAATAAAGCACAAAGGTTGGATGCCGCCCGTTGTATAGTACATCGCGGTAAGCCTGCCTTACAGCATGGGCAACCAACCTATCGCGAATAACCCGGCCGTTGACAAAAAAATACTGCAGGTCAGCGCTGGCTCTCGAAAAAGTAGGCAGCCCAACCCAGCCCCACAACCTAAGCCCTGACGCTTCCACATCAACACAAACAGCATTCTCTATAAATTTTGGTCCGCACAAGGAAGCAACCCGACGATCCCTTTCTGCCTGGGTAGTCGCTGTTCTAAGTTGATGAATACTGCGCTGATTATGACGAAGCGAGAATGCCACATCAAAGCGGGACAGGGCTAACCTTTTAACCACTTCTTCCAGATGGGAAAATTCTGTCTTTTCAGTTCTCAGGAACTTTCTGCGTGCCGGCGTATTAAAAAACAGGTCTTTCACTTCAACAGTGGTGCCAACAGGATGCGGGGCAGGACTCACTTGAGCCTCCATGTCCCGACCTTCCACCTGAACTTGCCAACCAGACTCCTGCCCCTCAGTGCAAGATGTTAAGGTTAGCCTGGACACTGAGCTGATACTGGCCAAGGCTTCGCCACGAAACCCCAGAGTAGAAACTCCCTCAAGGTCCTCCAGCTCGGATATCTTACTGGTGGCATGCCGAGACAAGGCCAGAGGTAATTCATCCTGGGGAATACCATACCCATCATCACGAATGCGTATTAGTTTGGCACCACCACTTTCAACCTCAATGGTAAGTTTTTTAGCTCCTGCATCCAGGCTGTTCTCCAGTAACTCTTTCACAGAGGAAGCCGGGCGCTCAACCACTTCACCAGCTGCGATCTGGTTAGCAAGGCGATTATCCAGTAAACGAATCGGTTTCATTAACTATGCTCAGACCTAACAATACTTGTCATATTAGAAGTGTTCATTTTGCGACCAAACTTTGTATGTATTTCGAACAACCCAAAGCAAATTATTAGACGACCACACGGATAACACACGCCATTACGACCTATTAATTTGGAATAACCAATACTTGCCCGGCCCGTATACTATTGGCCCGTGATATTTTGTTAGCCTTTTTCAAGGAGTTCAAACTGATCTCAAATCGTTCTGCAATCCCCGACAAAGTATCTCCAGCTTGGATGACATAACGATCAGGCTTGGCGTTGAGCTTGCCCTCCTGCTTCCATTTAGCGACTAAACTATCTGGTGGTGGTCTTTTTACAAACCAACTCTTCAGCCCTTTAAAGATTGACCTCGCCATTGCTCTTTGGTGACTTCTCGATTTTAGTTTTCTGGACTCTTGAGGGTTAGTTATAAAGCCCGTTTCAACCAAAATGGAAGGAATATCGGGAGATTTCAGTACAACAAAAGCGGCCTGCTCAACCTGTTTTTTATGCAGTCGATTAATAGAGCCAACACTGTGCAGAATCTTATCCCCAACTTCCAAACTGGACGACAGCGTTGATGTCATCGAAAGATCCAGTAACACGCCAGCCAGAATGTCATCCTTATCATTCAGGGATATGCCACCTTCACCACCAATCTGGTCAGACATATTCTCTTTTTGAGCCAGCCAACGGGCGGTTTCCGACGTAGCACCCCGACGGGACAAAGCAAAAACTGACGCACCGTGCGCTCTGATATCCTTAAAGCCATCAGCATGAATAGAGATAAAAAGATCGGCTTTATTTTCACGGGCAATGCGGCTTCTTTGCCTTAGATCCACATAGTAATCACCATCACGTATCAGAACAGGCCTAAAACCTGGCTCTCTCTTTAGCAGTGCAGCCAGCTCTTTAGCAATAGCAAGGGTTACATGCTTTTCATAACCGCCGCCATGGGCTATGGCACCAGGGTCTTCCCCCCCGTGTCCAGCATCAATAGCCACCACAATATCTCGCCAGCCTTTTTGGACTGGTACTACCTTGGCAGGCACTTTCTTATCTTTATCAAAAAGGTCGATAACAAGACGGTGACCATAGGTAGCATTAGGTTTTAATAAAAAGCTCTTAGTTGAAACTTTTTGTCCCAGATCCAGAACCACTCGCAGATCTTTCTTATTACGGACACCATGACGCACCCTTCGGATAGGTGTATTTTTAATGGGTAGTTTTGACAGGGATGTTTTTAAACGAGAGTCCTTAATATCAATAACCAACCGCTGTGGATTGGCTAGAGAAAACTCCGTGTGAGCGACTGCTCCAGAGACATCAAACACCAGCCGGGTTTTATCCGGTGACCGCCATAGCCTGACACCATTTACCAGAGCAGAAACAGCCCAAGCCAACTCTGATTTCAACAAAGACAGGCTAAACAGCAGCCCAAATGAGGCCGCAGCTTTTGTAAGAAAAACTCGCCGCTCTTTAGAAACAGACTGACGATCGTTATCCGAAAGGCTCTGGCCATTACCACCAGCATTTATCTGCTTGAACTGCTGTCCATCACTGGTGTCATTTTTGGCTGTTCGGTAACAAAAAAGTCGTCTGAAAATCTGTAATGCCTTCCTTGACACTAGCGACATTCAGCCCCCTTTCGCCTGAAAAAACCGGCAACTATTTCATCTATACGCTGCCGACCATAATCAGTCACCCCTTCCAGTATCGCTTTTCGCCCAGGCAGGTTATATTCCAACGTAATTTCTATATCAGCCTCAGGCAAAGCACCTGCTCCCCTACAAGGCCACTCAACCAGGCAGAGGCTCTTCTCCTCAAAGTAATCACGCCCCCCAATAAACTCAAGCTCCTCCGGGTCAGCAAGACGGTACAAGTCAAAATGGTAGACATGTGTCCCATTCACATTATAAGGCTCTACCAATGTATAAGTAGGGCTTTTAACTGCACCATTGTGACCCAGGCCTGTTAAAACCCCTCGGCAAAATGTTGTTTTACCTGCCCCCAAATTGCCATGAAGAAATATGATTCCTTGCCCGCCGCAAGCCTTTGCTAAAAGCTCCCCCAAAAAAACCATTTCTTCTTCATTGTCTATCAGCAGCTCTTTTCTGCTTTGCATCATGCCCCTACCAGATGACTTCGATACAGCCATCAATCTAAGCCTTCTTCAAAAAGCAAACACAGCTTTTCAAGAAGACGTAAAACTACTTACCCCCGGGCAATCAGATGATTCAACCGGTTTCTAATATAGGGTATCAGCGTCGTTGCCAACATTCCCACCTCACCCTGTTCCAGAACTACATCATCAGCAGCAGATGAATGAAGCCAGACACCAAGGGTTGCCGCTTGATGGGCTGACAGCCCCTGCCCCAGCAAAGCACCGATAACACCGCTCAAGA
Organism: Endozoicomonadaceae bacterium; assembly: GCA_965224475.1. GTDB lineage: Bacteria > Pseudomonadota > Gammaproteobacteria > Pseudomonadales > Endozoicomonadaceae > Endonucleibacter. The sequence goes on from CBDCZK010000023.1 coordinate 368,469, forward strand.
CATCTCCCATACCTGCAACAGCCATACCCGGATTACCTGATGAGCAAAGTCGAATACCTTCTTCAGAGGCAATAAGAGTGCCTGCGCCTTTCAGTACGGCGGTTACCCCAAATCGTTGCTGAATAGTAACAACAGAATCAAATCGATTATCCTGGATAGTACTGGCACTGGTATTTAACAACCTGGCCGCTTCACCCGGGTGAGGAGTCAGAATAATCGGAAACTTTCGATTGCAAAGCAATTGGGAATCATCCGCGATAAGATTTAGAGCATCCGCATCAATCAATAGTGGCAGCTCAGCAGCCAATGATGCTTGCAACAGGTTTAAAGCCCACCGGTCCTGCCCGAGTCCCGGTCCTATCACTATGGCATCTTTATTTTTCACCAGTTGTTTAAAGTCATCACCACTGTTTACCGAAGTAGCCATTACCTCAGGAATGCGAACAGCCAGTGCTGATAGATACTCCGACCTGGTCAGCACTGTCACCCTACCGGCCCCACAGGCCATGGCAGCTTCAGCAGCCATAATGACAGCACCAGGCATGCCATAATTACCTCCAACCAATAACACACTGCCATACATCCCTTTATGGGCATGTTTAGGCCTTTTACGTATCACACCAGACACTGTGGAGTGGCTTATCCGCTGGCACTGGCTTTCTTGGTGCTTATAAACACTTTCTGGAACATCTAACCCGGAAAAGACTAATTCTCCTGCCTGTAGAGGCCCCATTGCAGTCAGCAGTCCCTGTTTCATACCAATAAATGTCACAGTAGCTACGGCATTAATCGCAGCGCCTAAAACCGAGCCTGAGTCGGCACACAGTCCGGAAGGAATATCTATAGCGAGAACAGGCTTGTTTGACAGGTTAATTTTTTCAATAGCTAAACGAAAGTCACCACGTACATCACCTTTCAGACCCGTCCCAAGCATCGCGTCGACTATCACATCACCAAAAACTTTGACGGAGTGATCAAATGGCTGGACATCTACCCCCAGATTATGACAAAAAGACCACGCTCTTTTAGCATCACCTTTTAGTTCATTTACTGGCTTAATTGCGCATACAGAAACAGGTATTCCATGCTGTTTGGCAAGTCCGGCAACGATATAACCGTCCCCTCCATTATTGCCAGCACCACAGAATATTTGTAATGATTTGTCACCTTTCAAAAGCTGTGGCCACTTTGAGCACAGTGTATTAAATGCGTCTTTCCCGGCACGGTTCATTAACTCGAAACCTTCAATGCCAAAGGCTTCAATGGCAATACGGTCAAGCTCTCGAACCTGCTCAGCAGTATATAACGATACGGGCAGTGGCTGACTCATCGACGGCACCTGTCACAGCTTCTTTTAAATATTATTATAACGCTGAGCTGTAGATGAAGTCAGTCATTCAGTAGAATGTCTACATTCCTTTAGTGACTACCGGCATATAAGTTAAAAAGACAGATTTTCTATTCCAGTTCAAAAAACTGCTGGCTGAATTGTATCCTTGCTGACTGGGCTTGATTTTGTGGCCAAACTGCCAAATCAAAACGTAATTGCTCTTCATTGTGAAACTTAAAACTGGCCAGGTAGTATATAGCATCGCCTTCCCGAACTTCTTTAAACTGCAGACCCGACTGTTGACTGAGCAAATTACTTGCATTCCCCTCAATACGCCCTGTAACCGCTTTTCCAACCAAGCTATTTTTAACATTGCGAATAGCAATATTGATAATGCCAGAATGAGGATTCCGCTCCAGTTGAAAGGCTGCAGCAATTTCCGGAGATATAAACGTGCTGTTAAATGCACTGTAATAAACCTCAAAATCACCTAATCGCAAAGAGTCCTGCGTTTTTTTCTTTGCTTCAGGATTGACATCCTCCTCCAGCTAATTTCGCTGGAGGATTCCTATTACTAGGCAGCTACTTTCTCACGATTTCGCTGAAGTTCCTGCTTCTTCAAAGGTTCTAACGAACCCTCTCCACAGGCTAAAACGCTGTGTCCCAACGCTAGTATATTTTTTGCAGCCTGAATATCTGCATTCTCAGAATGACCACAAGCTACACACTCGAATTTTGCCTGAGTCTTTCTGCTTGCTTTGTCAGTATGACCACAAGCACTACAGGTTTGGCTAGTGTATGCCGGATTAACAGCAACTACTTCACCACTTAGCCAGCCCTGCTTATACTCAAGCTGCCGCCTGAACTCATACCATCCCTGATCGAGAATGGATTTGTTAAGTCCAGACTTGATAGCCTTCACGTTTTTACCGTGTTTCTCAGCAGTGCCTTTTGCAGACTTCGAAATATTGGATACCTTCAGATTCTCAATCACTATCATTGCGTGATTTTTGCTGATTTCGGTTGAGGTTTTGTGAAGGTAATCAGCCCGACAACTGGCTATTTTGCTGTGAGTGCGGCTAATACGCTGCTTTTGCCTCTTCCAGTTTTCAGAGAATTTTACTTTGCGGGAGAGTTTTCTTTGTTCTCTGGCAAGCTGCTTCTCATGTTTCCTGAAAGCATTAAGCGGTTTGTACTGCTCACCACTGGACAGCGTGACAAACTTGGCAACGCCCATATCCAGACCAACCGCTTTTTCAGAAGGGTGAACCGGATGTGGGTAATTCTTGCTCGGTTTGAAAGCTGATAAACCAATGGCCTGATTTACGGGTAATGGTGCAATTCTTTATCTCGCCTTCTATGTTGCGAGACTTGCGGAATTTCACCCAACCTAACTTGCTGGCAGTTTTACTCTGCGAACCTTGCAGTACTTTGAAAACTGCATGATGCATGGTGATCTTTGTTGCGCTGCTTGAAACATGGCTTTTCAAACTTAACCTCTTTATTTTTCCAGCTTTGAGCTTTGCCAGATCATCAAAGTGTTTTTTCCATACCGCCCAAATCCATTAGTTTTTGCTGCAAAGCAACCGCATTGAGCAAGAGCTGGTTTCTTCGTCTTTCTTAGACTGGCAGCCACTTAGCCATTGTGTATGAGGACGGGATTTTTTCACCAGACTCCCACTTTTCATTGCAGATGCTCAATGCTTTATTCCATCACTTAAGCGAGCTGTGCAGGGCAAAGTTGACATGAGATCTGCAATGCTGCTCTGGTGTCAGCTCCAGTCTGAATTCATACGCTTTGAGAATCTTCATTTATGTAATCAGTGTGCTTAGTCTTTTGTACTTAGGATTACAGGGTATCAAAATGGAATATGGCATGTATTAGGCTATGCCGGAAATAAAGAAATCCGACAAGCGTATCGACTTCGCACTGCCAGCATTGTTACTGCTGAAAAAGCACAGCTCGAAGAAGCCGAGTACATGGAGCGACGACGTCAACTAGCCTTGGATTGAGAGATAATATTTTCTGAGAAATGCGGAAACTTTGAAGCAGAGTTCAAGCAGACTGCAATGGAGTTTAAAGAAGAAACGTTCATCTTTTAGTTGAGTTCTCGCCCAACATCGCCCTATTGCGAAACTGATAAACAGCCTGAAAGCTGTTTCATCCAGACGGTTAAGGCAGGAGTTTTGTGATATCGCAGGTGCGTATCGAAAGCCGGTTTTGTGGTCAAGGTCGTACTTTGCTGGTAGTTTCAGGTGCGCCACTAGAAGTTATAAGAATATATCAGAAACCAAGATCAGCCCTAACGAGCTGAAGAAATTCACCACCCGCCTAGTTCGGCGGGAGTACTCTTTCTATTCAGGATAGGGGTAGACGCCTGACCAGATGAAATAGCCCCTAACAATAAGGTGACAACTATTAAGCAGCCCGAAAACAATTTGATATTCATAGAGCATCCCCCTGTGATGTAAGATGATAAATAGCTATTTCACCCATCAAATTAGGCAAATATTTTATCTTCCAACCTAGCCGGTGTTGCTGGTCAACTACCAGCCTTTTTATAACAACCAGTTTTTTTTGCTGACATAAAATCTCAAAATCCCGAAATGTACAAAAATGAATATTGGGCGTGTCATACCAGGTATAAGGCATAAACTTTGACACCGGCATTCGCCCCTGTAACAGCAAGTGCATACGACAGCGCCAATGGCCAAAATTAGGGAATGTGACAATACACTCCCTCCCTACTCTCAACATTTCATCCAGAACGAGGTGTGGAAATCTCATAACCTGAAGGGCCTGAGTCATAATGACAGTATCAAAACTATTGTCTCTGAAATTAGATAGGCCTTTATCCAGATTGTGCTCAATAACATTGATACCAGTTTCTATACAGTACTCAATATCTTGTGAATTAATTTCCAAGCCATATCCAGATACATTCTTTTTTGTTTTCAAAGTTCTGAGCAATTCACCATCACCACAGGCGAGATCAAGTACTCGACTACCGTCACTGACCCAATTTTCAATAATCTCAAAGTCAGCTCTTGCCATGGCCACACTCCCAAGCAATCCTTTTCATATGAGCTGAAAAGCCTCTGATATAGCGAGGAATATCCATTAGGAATGCATCATGACCTTGAGGGGCATCCACTTCCAGATAAGAAACATCTTTGCCAGCCTCTATCAAAGCGTTAACAATCTCTCTCGACCTAGCAGGAGAAAATCGCCAGTCAGTACTAAACGATATGACAAAAAAACGAGCAAAAGTGTTAGCAAAAACCTCTGCCAAACTATCGTCATATTTGGAAGCAGGGTCAAAATAATCCAGCACCCGGGTCATCAACAAATAGGTGTTGGCATCAAACAGACCTGAAAAAGATTTGGCCTGATAACGAAGATAACTTTCAACCTGAAATTCAGCATCATAATCATCGCTGAAACGTTCACTTTTCATCTCCCGGCCAAACTTCTTTCCCATTGCATCATCAGAAAGGTAGGTAATATGGCCTATCATTCTTGCCAGCCCGAGCCCTTGTCTAGGTATAATTTTTTTTTCCAGATAACGGCCTCCCAGGAACTGACTATCTGACAAAATGGCCTGTCTGGCTACTTCATTAAATGCAATGTTTTGAGCAGAAAGCTTTGCTGCAGAAGCAATGATGACGGCATGACGAAGTCTATCAGGAAAGCTGGCCGACCATTGAATAACCTGCATTCCACCTAGACTACCTCCAATAATGGCTGCCCAAACATCAATACCTAAATGATCTGCCAGACGTGCTTGACTTTGCACCCAGTCTTCAACTGTCAACTTAGGAAAATCAGGTCCCCAGGACCTACCTGTTTTGATATTCTGGCTAGCTGGGCCAGTACTGCCATGGCAGCCACCGAGATTATTGAGGCAAACGACAAAAAATGCCTCTGTATCAATAGCCTTGCCAGGGCCAATACAGTTGTCCCACCACCCAGCTTTCAAGTCACTCATCGAGTGAAAGCCCGCTGCATGATGATGTCCACTCAGTGCATGACAAACTAATACGGCATTGTTTCTCTGACTATTAAGGAAACCATAGGTTTCTACTGCAATATCATACGACTCAAGAATTTGGCCACATTGCAGCCTCAAAGGTTCACTAAAATGAATCAGCTCCGGTTTGACTAAACCAACTGAATCAGCAGGAATTACACTGGGCATAGACTTCCTGTTTCAAATGCTCTTATTTAATTTATTCTTGATGAATTCCAGCTATCATCGAACGCCGGCATTTAACTTTTTATTGGCAAAGAAGTTTATAGACAATCATCAGCCTTGTCAGCCATCACGATAATGCATTTGATCCATTTAAGATCTAAAAGGCCTCAGTACTTTTCTTCGATCGTTATACTCACTCCTATGTCTTCGTGAACCTGTGAGGCAGACAGTTTTACCAGTATATACTGGTATTGGTTCCTGTAACCCCGCCAAATTGCTTATTCATGAGTGGTGCAAACAATATTTTTAATGAACAGTCAAACTCCTCCCAATCATCCCACAACTATCAAGAGCAAGTTCAGTTAGGGCCAAAAGATGGCTCAAGAACGTCCCTTCAATTTGGCGAGAGCAAAAGTGTAAATGTCTCTCCGAAATATATTCATCCACACTTTGATTTTGGGTTAAAGAGATATAAAAAGCCCTGAGCGCTTCATCTTCAACATTTAATGCAGAAATGATTCTCGCGCAGGGTGGTAGTGTCTCACACATGCAAAACTCCTTAAGACAAAAATTTGCCTATGTATAACCTGCTTGTATGTAATCTCTCCCCCTCTTAAGTAACCTTAAAAATTCGCTGTATTGATGATCGTGAGAAATGAAGGATGAAAAGCCGGTTTTGTAGCGAATTGCTGGACTATTTAACAAACTAAACCGACTTTTTAGATCCATTTATCACAACCGCAGTAGTAACATGACTTTTAAGGCTGCTTTTTACCAAGTCAGAGCTAAAGAAACATTGACTCACTGAAAAGCACAGTAGTCTAAAAGTGACAGAATAACTAAAGCTCTGCTTATGCTTAGAAGGTGCAATATCTACCACTCCTCTAATTGCTGGCGAACCTGAACTTTTCCAACTACTTACGACTCCAGCCCCTTGCAATTTAAGCTCGCCCTCATCAAAACCATGCTTGTAGCTGAATGCATACCAAGCTAGAAAATCCCTTTGCATAAATGAAGCTGTTTGCAAACAGGCACCATTTTGCACAAAAACAATGTTTACATTAGCTCCAAATAACTTATCTGGAACACTTTTATCTATTATAGCTGCTGCATTTTTGATGATATCTGAACTTGTGCTGGACAATGTGCTATCGTATCGTCTGAAATAGATGAACATTGTCAACAAAACCGGGTTGCAAGAGTCTGCCATGTCCATAGAATCATTAGGTCAACTGGAGTCCAGGCTACAAAATCTCATCGACAAGCTGGAACTATCCAGAATGGAGCTTGAGGAACTCAAAGTAGCCAACACCCAGCTAGAAGAAGAAAATATCCAACTTAAAAAAGAGTTAGGAGCTTGGAGTGATAAAGTCAGCGCAATACTGGGAAAACTCGACAGTGTTGCCGATGAAGAGGAGAATCTGGAATCAGAACTTCATCTTGAAGAAGCTGCCGTCTGATCAATAACGGGAAACATCCGGTTATCTTTATGCTTGTGCATGACAACCGGATATTCTCTCACACTGATAGATATGCAGCCTGCTATGAAGGATTACAAAAAGTCCTAAAGGTTATTAGCAAGCGATTCCCACTCTTCCTGTAGATCCATCCAGGATTCTTCAGCATCAGAAAGTTCTTTTTTCAAAAACACTTGCTGCTCAAGTAACTCTTTTAATTTGTCTTTAGAATCGCCTTCGTACATCTCTGGATTAGCCAGCATTGTCTCTATTTTGCTAAGTTTGGCCAGAGTGTCATCAACTTTTTTCTCCATTTTGTCAATTTTGAGTTTTAATGGCCTCAGAACTTTTCTCTTTTCCGCCTCCAATCGTTTCTGTTCTTTTTTAGCCTGAGCTGAATTTTCAGCTGGTTCATTAGCTTTTTTACAGAAACTTCTTTCAGCACTTCTCAGCTGCGTTAACCAGTCACTGTAATCATCAAGATCCCCAGAAAAAGCGTCCAACTTTCCATCATGAACTAATAGCAACTGATCGGTTGTATTACGTATAAGATTTCTGTCATGGGACACCAAAATCATGGCACCAGAAAAAGACTGCAAAGCAACAGTCAATGCATACCTCATTTCCAGGTCAAGATGGTTGGTTGGCTCATCAAGAAGGAGTAAATTCGGCTTTTGCCATGCAATCACTGCTAAGGCCAATCGAGCCTTTTCTCCCCCAGAAAAGCCCTCTATCGTTTCCAGCGCTTTTTCTCCATGAAAACCAAAGCTTCCCAAAAAATTTCTTAATTCCTGCTCTCGAGCACTGGGTGATAATCGTTGCAAGTGCAATAAAGGACTTGCCTGTGAGTCAAGGCTTTCAAGCTGATGTTGAGAAAAGTACCCTACTTTGAGGTGTTCACCAGGCTGGCGCTGCCCTGATATCAATGGAACTTTTCCAGCAAGGCTCTTGATAAATGTTGATTTTCCTGCCCCATTAGCACCAAGTAAACCAATTCGGCTGCCTGGCTGTATATTGATGCTGGCTCGAAGCAAAATATTGTCACCATAGCCAAGACAAGCCTTATCAAGAACTAACAAAGGAGAAGATTGTTTCTCGGACTCAGGGAATTCAAATGAAAATGGAGAGTTATAATGAGCAGGGGCAATATCTCCAAGCTTTTCAAGTGCCTTTAGGCGGCTCTGAGCTTGCTTTGCCTTGGTCGCTTTAGCCCTGAATCTTTCAACAAAGCGCTCCATATGTGCTTTTTGTTGCTGCTGCTTTTCATAAGCAGCTTGTTGCTGCGTAAGACGCTCTGCTCTTAACTTCTCAAAAGCGGAATACCCTCCTTGATATCTAAACAGTTTTTTATGCTCAATATGGATCGTTATATCAGTCACAGCATCCAAAAAATCCCTATCATGAGAAATCACGACCAAAGACCCTTTAAACTTTTTTAAATAACCTTCCAGCCAAACGATTGCATCAAGGTCTAGATGGTTAGTGGGCTCATCAAGCAATAAAATATCTGCAGGACTCATCAAGGTTCGAGCGAGATTAAGACGCATACGCCAACCACCGGAGAAATCCCTAACATTGCGCTCAACATCTTGATGAGAGAACCCTAGACCGACTAATAACTGCTCTGCCCTTGATCTCGCAGTGTAGCCACCCACTTGCAGATATTGCTCATGAAGCTCCGCTATTTTTTCGTGCTCCTGATTCATTTCCGCTTTTTTAAGGGCACACTCTACATATCTGAAAGGCTGGTCCCCATCCAGCACGTAATCTATTGCAGGCCTGTCTAACACCTCGATTTCCTGTGACATATGAGCAATGCCCCTGCCACAATCAATAGATATACCCCCTTTATCTGGCTGCAGCTCTTGGGTAAGCAATGCCATTAGGCTTGATTTTCCAGCACCATTCGCACCAATAAGACCAACATGCTGTCCAGAGTGAATGGTAGCTGTGGCATCTTCAAGCAGGAGATTGCCATTTCGAAGTAAGCTAACTGAGTTTAATGTAATCATGGCGGCATTATAACGAAATGGCTTTCAGTGAGAATTGCTTAAATACCAACATGAAACTCTGCTATTAACAGTAATAACCGCTATCACTATAGAATAGTGGTTTTGCCGCAAAATTCAGTAGTGCAATGTATAGAATGATAAAAAACAACCAGAATCACCTGGGTAAAATTAAAATACTGAAGTAGATGGGCTAAAGAAACCAATACCAGAACATTCATTCAAAAGCTAATAATAAAAAAAGAGCATTGAAATCAATGTCTCAATGCTCTCATCTACTGTTATCGTTAATAGCTAAACTAAACACCTTTTTTACAAATTCGAGCCTTTTAACAGGCCTAACCAGGTATTTTTCAAGCTACTTTTTTTTAGCTGCTGCCTTTTTCTTAACTACTTTCTTTTTGGCAGCTGCTTTTTTGGCTGGAGCCTTTTTCTTAGCTACTTTCTTTTTTGCAGCCGCCTTCTTAGCAGGAGTTTTTTTCTTAGCTGCAGCTCTCTTAGCAGGTGCTTTCTTTTTAGTAGCAGCTTTCTTTTTAACTACTTTTTTCTTCGCTGCTGCTTTTTTGACTACTTTCTTTTTAGCACTAGCCTTTTTAGCCGGTGACTTCTTTTTGACTGCTTTTTTCTTAGCTACTTTCTTCTTGGCTGTAGTCTTTTTCTTAGCTGCGGCAGCTTTTTTCTTGGCAGCAGCCATAGCTTTCTTCAAAGAAGCTTTTGCTGCAGCAAGCTTCTTGGTCATGCTAGCTACGCCTTTTTTAGCTTTATCCAGCTCTTTTTGAAGTTTGGCAACTTCTCTTTCAAACTTTTTAACTGGATCCACTTTTCTAGCAGTACTGCGTTTAGCGGTGCTTTTCTTTTTAGTTGCGGTTTTCTTTGCCGCAGTCTTCCTTGGTGTTGGCATGGTCATCCCTCATCATTGCCTTAGTAGTAAACTCCATTATTAAAGACCGGATAATTTATACCCAGTTTTAATAGAAAAATAGAGTGCTTATTCACTGACTGCAAATTTTTTTGTTAAATTTCTTGATTTTTTTTAAAAAATACACATAACAAAATCAAAAAATCAACAACAAACGACACTTAATTATGAAACTTAATCTAACTTAAACTTCGGTTTTTTCTTACTTTTTAAGGTACATCCCCCTTGCTATCTAGAAATATTTGCACAAAGATGATGACTCAGAAGCAATTTTGCGTTTCATTACTAACCCAATCCAGAATAGAAAGAGAGATCCGATGAAATTTAAAGCGCTAATTGGCGTCGCCCTGATGTCATGCTCCTTGTACGCTTTAGCTGAAAGTCAGCCTGAAGCAACACTGAAAACCAAGGAGGACAAACTGAGCTATAGCCTAGGCGCTGTAATGGCAGAACAATTAAAACAGTTTGATGGTATAAGTGCTGATGCTCTCTCTCAGGGAATCAAAGATGTACTCAACAACAAACCAGTACAGCTTCAACGTGAAGAAATGTTCCAATTAATCGAAGTCGCACGTAAAGATCAGGAACAAAAATTCCAACAAAAAATGCTTGCTGAAGCCAAAAAAAACCTGGAAAAAGGCCAGGCATTCTTAAGTGAAAATGGCAAAAAGCCCGGTGTAAAAACATTAGAAAGCGGACTTCAGTACAAAGTACTCACAAAAGGCACAGGAGTGAAGCCTGCTGCAACCGATGAAGTTGTAGTCCATTACGAAGGAAAACTCCTTGATGGAACCATCTTTGACAGCTCATACGATCGAGGACAACCTGCCACTTTTCGTCTGAACCAGGTTATTCGCGGATGGACTGAAGCCTTAAAACAAATGCCCGCAGGTTCTAAATGGGAACTCTATATCCCTTCTGATCTGGCTTATGGTCCAGGTGGCATTCCAGGAAGAATAGGCCCAAATGAGGTACTGGTATTTAAAGTAGAGCTACAAGAAGTAAAAACCGATGGTTCCAAAAAACAAACTGAAAGCAAAAAACGCCAGAACGGTTAACATCAAATAAGCTGAAGTATTTACAATTCAGAAAATAAACACCCAAGACAGATTGCTGGCCTTTCCCAGACAATCTGTCTTCCTTTTCTTACTGGTTATAGCCCACATTACCCAAGTCATGACAGTGTGTTCCGATGGGATTCATGTAATATTTCAATCAGATTATCTTCAAGCAAAAAACGTTCTTCTAAAATCTCTCCTAGACCTGATAACGATTCCTGAAGACTCTTAATATTGCTAATCGTTTCACAGTTATCATTAAAGTCGAGGCAGTTATGAGTATTTTTTTCTATCTTTGGGTATAAGGATCGAGCAACTTCGATACCATTATCATCGTTAAACTCAAGACCTTCCTGAATCAACTGATCATAAACCTCAAAATGCCCTGCTGATACATAATCAACCAATATTTGGCACAATTCCTTAAGTTTGCTTGCTACAGGCCGTTTGTCATTATTAAATTGATCTACTCCGTTAATAGAGCAGTATAAAACAATTAATTCCTGACGCTCGCTGAGCCAGCGATCAACTATATCTGATACGCCTCCCCAACGTTCTTTGGCCGTTTTGCAACCCTCCAGCATAACAATTCCTCTTAGTGGTTGGATCTTATCTTCTTGCAACGAAACCACTCAATTGCCCGCTATCCAGCAGATCAAGTGCTAGGTTATGACAGCCGTTTTTTCACGGCAAGCCTTTATTTCATAATTCACAAACTAATATAAAAATCAAATAGTTTGAGAGCACCCTGAATTACCAGAGCTTTAAGAAGCAAACCAATTTTAAATACAATTACGCATAAAAAGATAAATATTAATTTAAAAAAAATATTTACATGATTACACTGCATGAAGAGCCGTAAGAAAAAAAGCACTCCTTCCAATTTAAGAAAAAGCGCTTAATCAATGTAGATTTACAATGGTTAAGCCTAAATCGGCCATCCTCACTCAGATTCTTTTTCGAAACAACTCAAACAAACCAAAAACTGTAAAACCAGTAAAAGCAATCAACGTCCATCCTGGGATGCTAAGTCCAAGAAACACCCACTGAATATCTGCACAGTCCCCTGTGCCCATCAGCATGATTTGCATTAACTCGGTAAAAGGCAATATATCCACAAGGTACTCAACACCAGGCATACAGCTAGGTGCATCTTCAGGAGGCAGATGCTGTATCCATATTTGGCGACTTGCCAGGGCCATCCCACATAACCCCAGGAAAGCAGTCAGCAAACCATATCTTCTAAAGCCTGATTTACCTGGATTGTGTAACACCGCAATGAGTGCAGTCACCCCAAGACTAATCACCACAATGCGTTGAGAAATACAGAGAGGGCACGGCTCCAGCTCCTCTACATGCTGCAAAAAAAGAGCAAACCCCATCAGCCCAATGCAAGAAAACAGGGTCAAAAAAAATAACATTCTCGATTTTGGTAACACCATACTAACTACCCTAGATTTGTCTTATTGTCCTATTACTCTACAGATTGATAGTTCTGCAGGAATACATCAAAGTTCACGGAATCAGCGTCTTCAATAGCTTTCTGATCTTGACGTGACTGCTCTGCAACTTGTAGAAAATAGTTCAGTCTCTCAGAACTCAGTGGGGTGTCCTTAAAAATAGCTTGATGCGCTTGGGACTGCTGGGCCATAAATCCTGTGTAACTGAGATTATTTTTACCCAGTGCATCGAGAACTCTTGCAGACGGTGTAATTTCAGCATTTTCGAGCTTTCGTTTTTGTTCAAGAAGACAGGTTGAGTAACGGGACGAAGCAGACACTGAATCCATCATTTCAGCGATAGACTCTATGTCATTCAATAACTCAATTCCCCAATCAAATAACCCAATACTCTTATCCTTGCGTTTCAACTGCACGCCAGGACGGCGGCCTTCAATCACTGTTTTAGCAAAGTTGTATGTTATATTACGACACTCTTCCACTTCTATCTGCGTACTTTCATGGAGCATGCAGTAGAGTAAAAAGATATCGATGAAATCAGCGTCTTCCCTGCTGATCCCTAACGGCTCAAAAGGATTAATATCTACGCATCGCACTTCCACATATTCAACTCCGCCCCGACGAAGTGCAGTGATTGGTTTTTCTCCAGAACGAGCAACTCTTTTAGGACGGATAGTACTGTAATACTCATTTTCAATTTGAAGAAGATTTGTATTCAACTGTCGATACTGTCCGTTAGTCTTTACCCCAATATGCTCGTAAGGCTGATAAGGTGTGTGAATTGCCTGCCATAAACTCTCAATATACTCATCCAGTGTGTTATAACAAATATTGAGCGATAACTGGGCATTATTGGTATACCCCATATCACTCATCCGAAGAGAAGTAGCATAAGGCAAGAATAACGTTTCCTGATCCAGCTCCTGAAGCCCGGAATTGATACCTCCATCATGAAAAAAACTTTTACTAACAGCAGGTGATGCCCCAAACAAATACATCAGAAGCCATGAGTAACGCCTGAAATTCCTGATTAGCGCTAAATATCCACTGGAAGCATCCATACTCAACAGAGGCCAGCAATCTTCAGGCACAGAAAAGTTATAGTGCACACCCGCTATCGTTTGCATAGCCTTTCCGTAACGGTGAGACAAGCCTCTTCGATAGACCGACTTCATTTGACCGATATTGGATATACCGTACTCAGCCTCAGGAATACTGTCCTCTTCTCCTAAAATGCAGGGCATGCTACCAGCCCAAAGAAACTCATCCCCCAAAAACTGCGCAGAGAATCGGTGCAGTTCTTCAAGAAAGGCAAGCGCATCACCCACTTCACAATAGACAGGCGTAATATATTCCAGCAATGATTCTGAAAAATCAGTTGTTATGTAAGGGTGTGTCAGAGCCTTCCCAAAAGCTTCTGGATGAGCTTTTAACGACAGTTCTGCTTTACTAGAGACTCTCAGCCCCTCACGCTCAATACCATGGCGGATACCACGTAACAGCCTTTGGTTTACTGAGTGCCCAAGAAGCTCCAAACGAGTCTGATACAGGGTAGTCAAGATAGATTTCCGGTGTCTGATAGAACGAGGTGAAAAACTATATAACGTTAACGCTGCTGTTGCACCTGCCCATAGAGCCTTTAGGTAGATTGGCGCACACTAAAGGAAGATCAGAATTCGATAAGACTTTTTTGTAAGTGATACCACTACAAGGAATGGCCATTTCAATAGTAGCTATTAAGGCGAATGATTAATCATTCGCCTGGATTTTTTACACAGAGGTTTCGAATCTATTTGCGAAGCTTTTTAGCACTGGCGAATAAATCAGCAAAGGTACCTCCAACAGGCTGCTCAGGTTTCTTACGTGCGCTAGAACGGCGGCTACCTTTGGCAGCCATTCTTCCCTTGACAGGCTGCCCTTGCTCTTTCACCTGTTGCTTTGACTTGGAGTCCGCCCGCCCTTCTGCAGTATCAGACATACGCATAGTCAAACCTATCCGCTTTCTACTGATATCCACTTCCATGACTTTGACTTTAACAATATCCCCTGCTTTAACGATTTCTCTAGGATCTTTCACAAAACCCTCAGAAAGAGCTGAGATATGAACCAGGCCATCCTGGTGAACGCCAATATCAACAAACGCACCAAAATTAGTGACATTGGTTACAGAGCCTTCAAGCTCCATATTCAGTTTGAGGTCTCGAATATCCTCAACCCCATCCTTAAACTCCGCAGCCTTGAATTCTGGTCGAGGGTCGCGGCCCGGCTTATCCAGCTCAGAAATAATATCGATAACAGTAGGTAGACCAAACTTGTCATCGGTGTACTCTTCTGGGGCTAATCCCTTAAGAAAAGCGCTGTCTCCAACCAGATTTCTCACATCACGCTCAAAGCGGGCAGCAATCTTTTCAACTACAGGATACGCTTCAGGGTGAACAGCAGAACTGTCAAGGGGGTTTTCACCATTCATGACCCTCAAGAAACCAGCGGCCTGTTCAAAGGCCTTTGGTCCAAAACGATCAACCTTTTGCAAATCATCCCGTTTATCAAAAGTACCGTTTTTATCACGGAACGAAACAATATTTTCAGCAAGTGTCCGGTTAAGACCTGACACACGGGATAATAAAGCCCCTGATGCGGTGTTTACGTCAACCCCTACTGCGTTTACACAATCTTCAACAACGGCCTCTAGAGAGCGCGAGAGGTGCGTCTGACTAACATCATGCTGGTATTGACCAACACCAATGGATTTAGGCTCAATTTTAACCAGTTCCGCCAAAGGATCTTGAAGCCTGCGAGCAATAGAAACCGCTCCTCGAAAGGAGACATCCAGATCAGGGAACTCACGAGCAGCTAATTCTGATGCGGAATAGACGGAAGCACCCGCTTCACTGACAACAATTTTTGTTAAACCCAGTTTTGGATAACTGCGCATCAACTCGGCCACCAAGCGATCGGTTTCTCGAGATGCGGTACCATTTCCGATGCTGACCAATTCGACCTTATGAGTTAAACACAGGGTAGCCAGGGTTCCTAAAGATTCCTTCCACTGTTTTCTTGGCGCATGAGGAAAAATTGTTGTGTGTTCTACCAGTTTCCCCGTACCATCAACGACAGCGACTTTAACACCTGTACGCAGACCAGGGTCCAGGCCAATTGTTGGACGCAGGCCTGCTGGGGCAGCTAGAAGCAGGTCTTTGAGATTTTTTGCAAATACCTTAATCGCCTCTTCTTCTGATCGTTCACGCAAGCGCGTCATTAACTCAGTTTCCAGCTGGGTAAGAAGTTTTACTCGCCAAGTCCAGCGAACAACATCTTTTAGCCAACTGTCAGCAGCACGCGCCTGATCCGCAATATTCCAAAAATCCGCCACCAACTTTTCACAAGGGTGTGTTTCACGACGATCTTCAGGCTCATCTTTCAAATGAATTGCTGCGTGTAAAAAGCCCTCATTTCGCCCCCTGAAAATGGCCAAAGCCCGGTGCGAAGGAACAGTTTTTATAGGTTCGTCGTACTCAAAATAATCCCGGAATTTAGCACCTTCTTCTTCTTTACCCTCGACTGCATTGCTTTTCAGAAGTCCTTCAGTCCACAAAAACTCCCTCAGTTGCCCGAGTAGTTCTGCATTTTCACTGAATCGCTCCATAAGAATATAGCGAGCACCTTCCAGGGCAGCCTTAATGTCAGCAATGCCTTTTTCTTCACTAACATAGCTTGCAGCGGCTTCCTCAGGAGACAAGGATGGATCATCAAACAAAGCATCAGCCAGTGGTTCAAGACCCGCTTCCCTCGCAATCATGGCTTTTGTACGACGCTTGGGTTTATAAGGTAGATACAGGTCTTCCAGACGCGTTTTGGTATCAGCTGCCAGAATATTCTTTTCCAGCTCAGGGGTCATTTTCTCCTGATCAGTAATACTTTTTAGAATGGTCTGGCGCCGTTCTTCCAGCTCTCTTAGATACCGGAGCCGCTCTTCCAGTGTCCTCAACTGGCTATCATCCAGCCCACCGGTCGCTTCTTTTCGATATCGGGCAATAAAAGGCACAGTAGCGCCATCGTCCAGCAGGCTGACAGCACTGGCCACCTGGGTTTCGCGAACACCCAGCTCGTCGGCAATACGCTGAGAGATGATCTCCATAAAATTTACTCAGTGAGAAATGAACGTTATAGGCTGGCGAATTATAACCAATTGGATGGTATATATCTGTAGTGTTACAGCTGCAGGATGAATTATTGGTTTGCTAAATCCATCCTGCTGGTATCTAAAAAAGGAAATTAGATGCCTCTAATCTGGTAATTTAATCCAGCTTTGGGCCTGCATTGACTAAAGCCTTGCCTTCAGCAGTATCCGTAAATTTTGCGAAATTTGTAATAAAGCGGTCTGCAAGATCCCGCGCTTTCCGATCCCACTCATCTCTATCCTGATAAGTATCCTGGGGGTTAAGGAGGGCACTATCAACACCTGCAACACTTTGTGGGACATGCAGCCCAAAGTATGGCAGAACGGCGGTTTTCTCCTCATCAATTGCACCATCCAGAATGGCATCAATGATGGCTCGGGTTGCTGCAAGAGAAATGCGTTTTCCGGTGCCGTTCCAACCGGTGTTGACCAAATAAGCCGTTGCTCCACTTGCCTCCATTCTCTTCACCAGTTCATGGGCGTAACGGGTGGGATGTAATGTCAAAAAAGCAGCACCAAAACCAGCTGAAAAAGTCGGGGTAGGCTCTGTAATCCCTCTTTCTGTACCCGCTAATTTAGCTGTGAAGCCTGATAAAAAATGGTACTGAGTTTGCTCAGGCGTCAGCTTTGATACAGGGGGAAGAACTCCAAATGCATCAGCAGTCAAAAAGATGACTTTTTTGGCATGACCTGCCTTTGATACAGGCTTAACGATGTTTTCTATATGATAAACAGGATAGGAAACTCGTGTATTTTCAGTTTTTGAATCATCATCAAAATCGATCTTGCCACTGTCTGTTACAGTGACATTTTCCAGTAATGCATCACGACGAATGGCATCATAGATCTCAGGCTCATTATTCTTATCAAGCCTGATTGTTTTTGCGTAACACCCACCTTCAAAATTAAAGATGCCGTCGTCATCCCAACCGTGCTCATCATCACCGATCAGTGCTCTTTTGGGATCTGCAGACAGTGTTGTTTTACCTGTTCCTGATAATCCAAAAAATATCGCAACATCACCTTGCTTCCCGACATTTGCGGAGCAATGCATCGAAGCGATTCCCTTCAAAGGCAACAGATAGTTCATCATGGAAAACATGCCTTTTTTCATTTCCCCGCCATACCAGGTACCACCTATTAGCTGTACCCGCTCGGTTATATTGAAAGCTACAAAATTTTCCGAGTTCAATCCTTGCTCTTGCCAGTGAGGATTAGTGCACTTGGCACCATTCATCACAATGAAGTCCGGCTCAAATACATCAAGCTCTTCCTGCTGCGGACGAATAAACATGTTTTTAACAAAATGTGCTTGCCAGGCCACTTCAGTGATAAACCGTACCTTCAAGCGAGTCTCTTCATTTGCACCACAGAATCCATCAATAACAAACAATCTTTTGCCAGATAACTGTCTGGTAACCAGCTGTTTTAAGCTGTCCCAAGTATCAATAGATATAGCCTTATTATCGTTCTTCCCTTGGTCTGCCCACCAGACAGTATCGCGGGTTAACTCATCTCTAACGATATACTTGTCTTTGGGTGAGCGCCCCGTAAATACGCCTGTATCAACTGCTACAGCTCCAAGCTCAGTCACAACACCTTTTTCATAGCCTTGAAGCGTTGGCTTGGTTTCCTCTTCAAAAAGTTGGTCATAGGATGGGTTATAAACTATCTCATGAACATCCTGGATACCCAGTTCAGCCAAAGCTTTTGCTTTTAGAGAAAGGTGTACATTCGCTTGGTTCATAACAAGAGATCTCCTGATCTTCTGGTAAATTATTGTGTACTTTTGCTATGAAAAACATTTCGCATGGTCATTTTTCATGCTTGAGATGCAAAATTTGTTTTTCTTGCGCTATATGCATTTGTTGTAGAAAAGCGAAGATAAAGTGGAACCGGTGATAGATTAACAAAATAAACCATCAAATGGGGTGTAAGTTTTTCGAAAAATTTCACTAATACTCTTAAGACAGCAGGACTCAGATATGCTCCTGACAATTAGTACCAATCCATCCCACAGCCATAGCACCGAATGAGTGCCAAACAGCTATTACTACCAAGCCCAGTCCTTTATAGATAGTATGATCATCCCCTAAAGTTTATTTTTTGATTGTTTGGATAAGCTACATCGGTAACAGAGATAATGTGTTGTCTAAGATCAATTTATATGAGGGGTATAAGTCTTGGCAGTTTTTGAGAAAAACGTTGGTACTTATGAAGACTTATTTTTTGGAGTATGCAAGAACAGAATTTGGCTATACATCAAGAACCTGCCGGTCTGACAGATCCGACAGGTTCGAAAATTACAACGAATAACTACAATCAACAATTAATGAATTTGCACATCGTCCTTGCTAAATATGTTAGCTACGTCTAATGCACTGAATACATACTGCTGATTACAAAACTGACAATCCATCGCAATTCGCCCTTGCTCGCTGATAACAGACTCAGCCTCTTCTTTTCCAATACTCTGTATAATATTTGCGCTTCTATCTCGTGAGCAGTTGCACTGGAAGCAAACCACTTCACTATCAAATAACCTGACGTCGTCTTCATTATATAAACGATGCAACAGTGTCTCAGAGTCCAGATTCAACAGCTCACTATCAGACACCGTGTTGGTTAGAGCACACAGTCTTGCCCAAGCTTCTTCTCGAGAGTATAGAGATTTTTCAGTGCTGACTGGTAAACCCTGGAGCAACATCCCAGCAGCTTTTATACCATCACTGGCTAGCCAGACCTGGGTAGGCAACTGTTCTGACTGGGAAAAATAATGTTCGAGACACTTTGACAGTGTTGGCTGATTGAGAGGCACTATACCTTGATAACGTTGCCCTTTATCAGGATCAACCGTAATAACCAACTGCCCCTGCCCAAGTAACGCCTCAAGTCCTTCCCCCTCAACATTACCGGACCAGCGAGCCAATGCCCGGAAAGACTTCTGGTCTGTACATTCCACCATCAGTAGAGAAAGAGGCCCTGTTCCCTTAGCCTGAAGACTCATCACACCACTGAATTTCAAGGTATTACTTAAAAGAACCGCTGCGGCTGTTAGTTCACCCAATATTTCTCGAATAGGATTTGGATAATTATGGGCCGCCAAAGCCTTATCAAAACTGCTCTGGAGAACAACTCGCTCACCCCGTATATCGGTATTTTCAAACAGGAAGCGTTGTACAGAATCTCTATTACTCATCTATTATCTTCAGAAGATGTAGTGAAAGACGAGATTATAGCTATTTGCCTGAGGGTTCTCATGTGTTGGTTGTACTGACAGCAAAACATAATTATTAAAATATTTTGTCTACCATTAGCATTATACGGCAAAAAAACAGCCAATTTGCATGGATATGAAATGAGGAGGACAGAAAGAGGCTTGTTTTCCTTTCAATTCAGACTAGCAATACTTGTTTAAATTCGGCTGGCTACAAGGTCAGCTGTTATCAACAAACCAGCCATCCCCCCAGGACAGGTTAAAGGTTGTTAACAATGCCCCTGTTGCCGCCAGTACTCTATACCGGGCATAACTTGCCTGATAAATAGAACGGGTTAAGTTTTGGCTCGATTGAAACAGTTCGTTTTCACTATCCAGCAGATCCAGTAATGCCCTTTTACCAATATAAAACTGCTCGCGATAGGCCTCTACGGTCTTTTTGCTGGCTTCTTCATGCTGTTGTAAATATCGAATTTGCTCTCCCAAAAATTCATAACTATCCCAGGCAAGACGAAGTGTTTCCTCAACTGTTCTTAACAACCGGTCTTTTTGGCCACGGCTCTCTTCAACCTGATAAGCACTTTCCTGAACCTTTGAAAGATCTGCTCCCCCCCTGAAAAGGTTGTAACGTAGTCTGGCCATAGCAACAAAATCTTTTGTTGTATTTAGCTGACCATCGGCATTGGTCTTCCAGCTTTGGTCAATTTCAAGATCAATGGATGGTAAATAGCCACTTTTTTGTGCCGCATAATTAGCCTCAGCAGCCTCCACCTCATAAGATGTTGCAATAATTCCTGGGTGGTCTTCTATTGCCTTTGCCAAAGCTGACTCAAGGTTTTCTGGCATCTGTAAATTCAATACATTCGGTAACTTAAGATCAGCCGGCATCGAGCCTACCAGACTGTAATATTCACTTTTAGCATCAGCCAAATTATTATGAGCATTTATAACGTTGGCATTGGCTCGAGCTCTTCCCCCCTCTATCTGAGCCAGATCTGAACTTCGTGCTAACCCCTGGTCCGTTCTTTTTTTAATCTGTACATACATTTCATCATGAAGCTTTAAATTATCCTCTGCCAATTCGATAAGCTCTGAATGCTCCAGGACTTTCAAATAGGCATTGACTACTTTTAAAGCCAATTCTTCGAGAGTTGCACCAAGCTGATAGCGTTCAGCTAAAGTCAAATTTTCTGCCTGTGCCACGCCCTGGAATGTACTAAAACCCGAAAATATATTCTGCCTGAAAGTAATTGAACCCTCTTTTCGGGTGTAGCTTTTATTATGGGTAGAACTCTCCCCAACCTGTTGACTTGGAGGAAGTAACCGTTTTTGCCCACCTGCACCAACCGAAATATCCAATGTTGGTAAATAGCCAGCCCGTGCAATATCAATTTTTTCTTCTTCTGCACGAATTTTATTGAGGCCAATCAGTGCTTGTGGATGAGTATTCAGTGCCTGCCGAACAGCTTCATCGAGTCCCATAGCCCATCCTGTTGAGCTAATACTCATGCTACCTAAGGCAAAAACAGTTAAACAAAGCCTGCATCCGTTCATAGTATTCCCAGGGCTTACCAAATTTTATCAACAGTTTGTTGATCGGCTTAGCAGGACCTAACTTTACAACCTTTACTGCCTCTATTTAGATACACAACCAATTGGCATAACTCATATACCCTATTTCAGCTATCTAGCAATAGCCGCTACATATGTGATAAAAAAAGAATATCCCGAAATAAAACAAACGATGTATTCAAGCAAGCCAATACACAAGAACGAAGCCGGCTTGGTAAATTGGATTACCTGCGATTTACTCTGGTACACCTACCATTAGGTAATCTCATGAGCAATGGATTGGTAATAGGGGGGGGCATGGCCCAAGTACTAATAATTGATGATTCACCAACAGAATTACACCAACTCAGCTCAATACTGAAGAAACATGGGCATACTGTATTAACTGCTGACAACGGAGCCGATGGCATCGCATTGTGCCGGGAAGAAAGACCGTCTGCAGTGCTAATGGATATTATTATGCCCGGACTCAATGGATTTCAGGCAACTCGCCAATTATCAAAAGACCCTCTCACTCAACATATTCCAGTAGTCATTGTTACAACCAAAGGACAAGACAGCGATCGCACATGGGGAATACGGCAGGGAGCAATGGAGTATCTAACCAAGCCAGTTAATGAACATAAGCTAATTTCAGTGCTCGATAAAATTTTACAAAAACAGACGTTATAAGCACCATGGAATGGTATAAGAAAGCAAATGATCATCACACACAGCTGTATGCTGAATAATAACCCTCTCCGGTTTATGACACGAGTGAGCCATAGAACTCAGGAGTTCCATACATAATGGATATTCCTATTCACCCATTCGATGCACTGATTTCTCTAGAAAAGCGAGTGCTGGCAGCTTCGCATGCATTTCCAGAAATAAATACTGCCGAAAATTACTGGAGTGGCATCAGTTTTTCACTAAATCAGTATGACTTTATTATCAAAACAGGTGAGGTGTCGGAAATATTACCAACACCGGATATTACCCCCCTCCCCGATGTTCAGCCCTGGGTTCAGGGCATTGCCAATATTCGAGGACGATTAGTGCCAATCATTGACCTGGGCGCTTTTTTTGGCCGAAAAGAGGCAAACTCAACAATTAATAAAAAAGTCATGCTTATTAATAGAGAAGAAATACCTTTAGGCCTTACTGTTGATCAGGTCCAGGGAATGATGCAGTTTACCGAATCTCATGATAAAAATGATATCCCAGAGGAATTGGCCCTAACCATAAGGCCATTCATAACAGGTTGTTTTTATAGAGATAAATGTTACATGGTTTTTAATACAGAACAGCTTATGGAAAACCGGAGATTTCTTAAAGCAGCGAAATATTGAGCAAATAAATAATTAATATTGATTATTTTCCGGTAGGCCAAGCTCGCAGTACTTAAAAAGCTGTGATAAAAAGTTGAACAGGGCAGTAGTTACAAGATTAGCGATATTATCCGCAGTTAGAAAGTACCATTGGCATTACAACCGTATTTTCAAGGAAAAGAAGAAATAGGCATTCACTGACTTTATACTCAATTATCAGGGACAAGAATAATGAAGAGTCAAGTCACCAGTAATAACCAAGAGAAAAAGACTAATTGGGCTTTAGTCACATCAGCACTGTTATTAGTATTATCTCTTGCCGTTATGGCTGGTACATTCTTATATATAGACAAACAAAGCAGCCTGGATCAAGTTCATATTACAGATGCCAGTGAGCTTCGTATTCTGTCACAACAAATATCCAAAAATGCAACTGAAGCTGCTGCTGGCAAAATAGAGGCTTTTTCGCTATTAAAAGATGCTCGTAACGAATTTGACCAGCGTTTTACAGCACTAAAAGAATCACCAGTCTCAATTCTACAACTTCCCAATGCGCCAGAAAGTACCACGGTTAATCAACTTAATTCACTGGATGCAGCCTGGGCCGCATTGAAGCTGGAAGCCGATAATATTTTAGCTGCTGAGCAGCAAGTACTGGCTTTACACAAAGTCGCTATGGCATTGGCAGAAACCATCCCTCAGCTTCAAGTAGAGTTTGATGAAATTGTTGAAATTTTACTCGATAGCAAAGCACCAGCAGACCAGATAGCACTCGCTCAACGCCAACCCTGGCTGGCAGAACGTATACTCAACAATGTCGATAGGGTCATTCAAGGTGGTGAATATGCAATTATGGCTGCAGATACTGTTGGCCGTGATACAAAGCTATTTGGCCGGGTTCTTGTTGGTATGACAGAAGGCAACGTTGCCATGGGGATAAGCCAGGTCAAAAATGAGGAAGCTATTGATCGGCTGGTTGAAGTTGCTGACCTTTTTAATTTCACTACAACCAATGTTGATAAAATGCTGGAAGCCACTCCAGAACTTTTTCAAGTTCGAGCTGCAGCCGATCAAATCATTACTGATTCACAACAATTGCTACAACAGACCTCAATTCTAGCGAATACTTACAAATCTTATTCTGAAGGGCGAACTGTTGACCAAATTATATTTGCCGGTACAGCGCTCATAGCCCTACTCTCACTCATCATGATCACTGTTTCTATTAACAGAGAGGCCCGTATACGATTAGCGGCTACCAAAGCTCAAAATGAGGCTAACCAGGCTGCAATTATGCGTCTACTGGACGAAATGGCTGAACTTGCTGATGGCAATCTTACCGTAAATGCAACGGTAACCGAAGATTTTACTGGAGCTATAGCTGATTCCATTAACTACTCAATAGAACAACTCCGTTTATTAGTAAATACAATTAACCAGACTGCAGTAGAGGTTGATAATGCAGCTCAAAAGACTCAGTCAACAGCTCACCAACTGGCAGAAGCCTCAGAACATCAGGCAACTGAAATCAATACAGCCACCCGATCAATCAATGAGATGGCCCTGTCCATTGACAAAATCTCCAGTAACGCTGCCGACTCAGCCCATGTTGCAAAACGCTCATTGGCAATAGCCAATAACGGCACAAAAGTCGTACGCAATACCATTGATGGTATGAATGTCATTCGTGAGCAGATCCAGGATACATCGAAACGGCTAAAGCGGCTGGGGGAATCGTCTCAAGAGGTTGGCAATATCATCTCTTTAATCAATGACATTGCAGATCAAACCAATATTCTATCTTTAAACGCCTCAATCCAGGCTTCTATGGCAGGTGATGCTGGTCGCGGGTTTGCTGTAGTCGCTGATGAAGTGCAGCGCCTCTCAGAGCGCGTTTCTGCTGCAACTAAGCAAGTTGAAACACTGGTATCAACCATACAGACAGATACAAACGAAGCCGTAATTTCTATGGAGCAAACCACGACACAAGTGGTCAACGGTGCACAGCTAGCCCAAAATGCCGGCGTTGCACTTGAAGAAATTGAGCAAGTGTCCAGCTCTCTTGCCAAGTTAATAAACGATATTTCAGATACAGCCAGACTCCAAGCTGAATCAGCAGCCCAGATTTCCCAGAGAATGAAAACGATAAGGGATATTACAATTCAAACATCATCAGGTACCAGTGCAACAGCAGGCTCTATTGGAGACCTTGCAGAAATGGCACTGGAAATGAGGAAAACTGTGTCGGGATTCAGACTGCAAGAAGCCGAAAGCTAAGACCAACTACATGTGTAGATTGAAACCAAGAGCAACTTACATTGAGCATCCCGTACCAAGAAAGCGATGTCCGATTGTAGAAGTGCCGAATAAAAAAAAAGTTCATACAGGTAGTACAACACAGTTAGAAAGTGCAACTGGAATAATTTCTGCTACCAAGATGTTCTATCAAGGAGATGTTATAACCATGTCCATGCTGAGTCCTGAATACAGTTTGGCAAGCTGGCTTAAAACAGGTACTACCCTAATAAAAATGGGAGTTCATCATGGCTGAACAGCAGGATTTGATCGACCTGAATTGGGTCAATTCAGAAATAAAAGATACCCTGGCAGCAATAAAGGAATCCCTGGAAAAACACCTGGAGCAGCCAGCAGGACATAAGCATCTGGTGTTCTGCCAGGCTCGCCTGCACCAAGTACAGGGTTCGTTGAAGATGTTACCTGAAATAAAAGGTGCGTCGTTACTCACTGAAGAATTACTCGGTGTTGTAGATGCTCTGTTAAACAATCAGGTGTCCAATGCCCAGTTTGCCACTGAAACCTTGATGCAAGGGGTCTCGCAGTTATCTCTTTATATCGAAAGAACAGCGAAAACAAAAAGTGAACAACCAACAAAGTTAATAGAGTTACTGAATGCTCTTCGTAATATTCGCAGCCAACCTGAGTTAACAGATCTTGATTTTTTTCAGCCTGTTATAGACAACAAAATACAGCCTATTGATGAAAAACAAATGGAGCAACTGATAGAATCAGGAGCTCTTAAATTACTGAGAAAAATACGTCAGAAATATCAAATCTGTCTCGCCAGCTACCTGCGGCAAAAAGAGGTTGAACAAAGCCTCGCCATTATGACCCGCTTATTCGGAAAGCTTCAGAATTTATGTTGGGGTTCACCATCGTCTCCATTATGGGATGCCAGTGCAGCGTTGATTGAAGGGCTCTCTGATCACTCCATACAACAGACAGATACCAGCAATAGCTTATTAAAAGAGTTGGATCACCAACTCAAACTGCTGATTGAAAGCAAAGGCTGGGATTTAAACCAACCTCCAGGAGAGCCTCTTCTAAAAAAAGTTCTTTATCAAATAGCTAACGCAAAAAGTGATGGCAATCTTATTCAAGCTCAAAAGCAACGCTATCAGTTAAAAAATGCTCTTTCTTTCATACTGCCTGAAAAAGCAGAAATAGATAAAAGCAGTAAACAAAATGACCATGCCTCAGGTAGCATAAAAACAGTAATAGATCAGCAACCACCAGAGTACAATCCGGTCATTCTGGATGATATCCATAAAATAGCAATACTGGAGGCTCGTACAGAGTTATCCTATGCCAAGCAAGCTATTGATGACTATCTGGCCAGCCATAACAATGTTGAATACTTGTCAAAAATTCCAAAGCTTCTCGAAAGTGCAGAAAACACATTAAGCATGCCGCCACTATCGAAATGTTCTGGCGCTATCAGTCAACTTGCAAAGAGTACCAAATTATTATGGCTACAAGCAGATAGGCATCCTTCCAATGAGCAGCTTGATAATGCTCAAAAGACCCTCACGGCTATTGAAGAAGCCTGTAGCCAGCTATATAAAGGCAATGCCTTAGATGCTGAAAAGGCTCTTGATGCAGCGCAACGGCACCTAAATACTCTTATTGAGCTGCCGGAGCCAAGCAAGCCAGGAAAACTTGAGAGTATGTCTGCCAATGATCTCAAGGTCATTTTTGATGAAAAACCAAAGAAAAACAACGAACTGGAACCCGAAGATAAAAACAAAGAATCATTCAACAAAAAAGAGTTAACGTTTGACTATTCACAAACAAGCCAGGCAGAAACAGTAGACACAGAAAACACTGCAGGAATTACCGACTCGGTATCTACAGACAATCAAAACGAACAATATGATGAACTGATTTCAGGTTTTTCAGAAACTGCTACAGCCATTCAACAAACGCTTGCATCAAAACTCAGTCTTTGGATAAAAAACCCAAAAAACATAGATGCACTCAAAATAATACGCCGATCATTCAATACACTAAAAAACAGTGCTCGTGCATCTGAAGCGAGCGTGATTGGCGAACTGGCATCAGCTGTAGAGAACATGTTAAATCGTTTATTGAGTGGCCATATAAAAGCCAGCGGTAACATATTTTCTCTCTTAAATAACGTTATTGACTTACTTCCAAATTTGATTAGTGATTTCCAGTCGAAAAGCCAGTTACTGACCGCTGAGGTTCTGCTTTTTATGGAGCAGGCTGACGATCTGGCAAGAGGTGATGCTTTCTTTGACCCAGAAGAACTAAAGGATATTCAAGCCGCTGAATCCCATGATTCCGATGAAAATCAGAGAAATACGAAACCTAAAGAACAGCCAACAACACCTAACAATAATGACTCAGTATTAACCAGTAACATTGATTTATTGCTTCGTGCAGACAGCTATCTGGAATGCTGGAAAACCACAATCCAGAAGAAAGAACTTAAAATTTTCAAAAAAGAATTAAAACTACTTGCTGAAAAAGCCTTCGAGGCAAACCTAACCCCTCTTGGGCTTCTATGTGACGTATTGCAAGATGTCTGTCACTACCTGAGTAAACATGAAAAAAATCTGCCAGAAATCCTGATTATCCCCCTTCAGGAAGGCTTTGAGTCTCTGGTTGATATGGTCAATCAGGCCGCAGCCGGCCAAACCATTGAACCGCCACATTCAACATTTAACTTAATAAGACTGTCATTGGAGTCACTGCTCAAAGAAAGGAGTCAACCTACAAATCAAGAACCTAAAATCGAGACAGACAACTCAAAAGGTTCATTAATTGCAGAAGAAAATAGTCAGCATCAATTGGCTTCCTCTTTTAAGGAACTGCACACAGAAGAACCGTCGCCACAAGAAAGCCCTGATTATTCATTTGAAGAGGTCGTGCTTGAAGCCAGTAATGCAAAAAAAGAGCAGTTTACCGTTTCAGAGCAACCAATTGTTAATGATGATAATCAGCAGGATCAGGAACTTATAAACATCTTCCTGGAAGAAGCCTCTGACATCACTGATAACTGTACCAAGGCACTTGATAATTGGCTTCGTCACGATCACAGCATTCGGCCTGTAGCTGAATTACAACGTAATCTGCACACATTAAAAGGAGGGGCTCGTACAGTTGAATTCCATAAACTGGGTGACCTCAGTCATGCCCTTGAAAGTGTTTATGAATCGTTAACTTCAGGGAAAAAAGATTCATCTGAAGCACCACTTGGACTTCTACAGCAAGCCCATGACACATTAGAGATGATGCTTCAGGCTATTCAGCAGAACAGACCAGAACCTCAAGTAGAAACCCTGATAACCCAGCTTGAAAAGTGGTGTACTGATAAAAAGGAAGCAAAAACGGAGCGTCCCAAGAAACATAATTTAAAAGCACATCTCCCTGACTACCTTGGCGATAACAATACTGTCAGGCAATCCCCCCTGAGTCGGCTTATCCCCAGGAACATTAAGGATTGCCATACCGCTGAGGAAAAAAAAGCATCTGTTAGTTCAACATCTGAAGAAAATAGCAATCCTGGAGATAAACAGCCATCTCAGGAAGAAAAAACAAATACCCCTCCTATAAATACCCAGCAGCTAACAGCTCTACCTTTAATTAACGAAAGAGTGAGAGTTTCTCAAGACTTGCTGGAACAACTGTGTAACTTATCAGCTGAATCCAGCATTCAGCGCTCTCAAGTTAAGCAGCAGACAACAAGAATTACACACGCCCTCAATGAGATGGACAGCACGATTCAGCGCCTGACAGATCAACTCAGAAGGCTGGACATAGAAACCAACACTCAAATCATTTCCCATCACCAGGGGCAGTCAGAACAACAACCGGAATTCGATCCACTTGAGCTGGACCAGTACTCTGAACTAAACCAGCTTTCTAACGCACTTACAGAATCAGCCTCTGACCTTGCTGATTTGCAACAGGCTATTGTTGATAAGAATCAAAATACAGAAGCATTATTGTTACAGCAATCAAGAGCTCAAAACCAGCTGCAATCCCAGCTATCCCAAATAAGGATGGTATCTTTTAACCGCTTGCTACCAAGGCTAAATAGAACTGTTCAGAAAGCATCAACAGAATTAAATATCCCTGTTGAGTTTAAGATTGCGAATTCGCAAGTAAAAATTGACCGTGTGACGCTCGAAAAAATACAATCCCCCCTTGAGCATTTGCTTAGAAATGCGATATCTCACGGCATAGAAAGAGACATAAAAGATCGTATCAGGGCTGGAAAACCTGAAAAAGGACAAATAACCCTGACACTAACTCATGAATCCAACCAGGTTATCCTTGAACTCAGTGATGACGGCCAGGGTATCAATTTAGCTTCAGTTTATGAGAAAGCCATAGAAAAAAAACTGATTTCAGTTAATACCAAGCTAAGTGATAACGAACTTCTTCGGCTAATTCTTACGCCTGGTTTTTCAACAGCCAATGAATTGACACAAATGTCTGGCCGAGGTGTAGGTCTTGATGTAGTCAACAGCGAAGTAGAGAAACTCGGTGGCAATATTCGCATCGAAAGCCAATCCGGAGAAGGAACCCGCTTTATTATTCGACTACCGGTGAAATCATCCGTTAGCCGAGCCTTGATGGTAAGTCAGGGGGGACACTCTTATGCTTTTCCCCTTCACTCTATCGATGGTTTAACGACAATGCTACCCCAACAGCTTCTTGCCTGTTACAAAGAAGAAAAAACATTTGAATACACCAGTATCCGGCATAAAGTCATTTCATTTGCACGGCTTTTGGGAAAACAAATCACAAAAATAACGTCTGACCAATGCCCAGTTATTATTATTCAACGTGGTGGAGAGAATATTGCTCTTCATGTGGACTCAGTCCATGGCAGTCAAGAGATTATTAACAAACCCCTGGGATCTCAATTTACAGGTTTAACTGGAGTAAATGGTGCTACCATCCTTGGGGATGGTTCTGTAGCTATAGTTATTGATCCAGCGGCACTGATCAGTAAACATCGGTCACTATTGTCCAGTAATGATTCTGATATTCTAGTTCCCGAAGCCAGTGCTAAAGAGAAAACGCAGCGTATCCTGGTCGTTGATGACTCTATCACCATGCGCAAAGTGACAACACGGCTGCTTTCCCGTAGAGGCTATGATGTTGATGCCGCAAAGGATGGAGTTGAAGCAATGAAAATGCTGTCAGAAAACTGTCCGGACTTGTTGTTACTTGATATAGAAATGCCAAAGATGGATGGTTTTGAAGTTGCCAGTGCCGTACGAAATGATAGCAACCTGGCTCAGCTACCTATTATTATGGTTACGTCTCGAACCAGTGAAAAACACCGAAACAGAGCCTTAAATCTGGGTGCAAACGATTATATAAGTAAACCATTTCAGGAAGAGTCACTGCTTAAGGCTATCGAAAAACTGATAAAAAAGTCAGAGCCGGACCACAATTGATATGACATATGCCACCACCAGCAGAAAAGAAATAAAATCGCTTTTAGTTCCCATGCAGCAAAAACCCCTGCTGCTTCCTATCGCCTGCCTGGCTGAAGTGATTGACTACCCTCACCCGGACAAAACCTTTGATAAAAATGAAAATTGGTACCTGGGCGATATAACATGGCGAGGACTGGAGATACCTCTGGTTTCTTTTGAACGATTTAACCACAGTCAATTTAATGAAGTAACAGCTACTGCAAGAATAGCTGTCATGAACAGAACAACAGAAACGTCAAAACACGGCTTCTATGGCATGATTATACAAGGTGTACCTCAACCCCTGACTTTGAGTAAAGGAGATGTCCAGCCTAGTAATGACCAACCAGGTCCTGCAGAAATGTCGTTAATCGTGGTTAAAGACTTACCTGCCATCATTCCTGATCTGGAAGAGCTTGAGCAAAAGTTAACCACACTTGCCTAGAACCCTGACATGCTATTAGCATGTCAGGGTTAAAATTTATTTCGCGAACTTATTCTCAGGGCAGGGTGAAATTCCCGACCGGCGGTAACTCCAGCAAAGGAGAAGCCCGCAAGCGCTTGTAATTCCAGATAATTACAAGGTCAGCAGATCTGGTGATGAGCATTTGGATAAGCCAAATCCTACTATTCCAGAGCCGACGGTTAGAGTCCGGATGGGAGAGGATAAGACATACACCTCTAAATTGACTCTATTTTAGAGGGGCTGATAGTTTACATAAACCAGCTTTCTGCCTGGCAGTATTAGTCTGCAAGAGTGCGGCGTTATCCTGTTATTGAGAGTGCAGTTATAATGGTAAGCTAGCCACTTCCTATCGCCCTGGTTCTTTGCTAAACAAAAAAGGAATCAGCAAACAATAATGCACTCTACCAAACAGCATAGCCCAGTTCTCGGTGCCATCTGGATGCTATCCGCAGGCGCTGCTTTTGCCGGTGTTAACAGCCTCGGGCAATACTTAAGTTATAAACTGGGTATGCCTTCTCCTAATGTGGCATTTTTTCAATACTTAATCGCTTTTCTAGTACTGTTACCCTGGATAAAACAACAGGGGTTAGGTCGCTTATTTACCACTCAACAACCCTTGCAGCATCTAGTTAGGGTGGCTTTTGCCGTTTTAGGCGTTCAGTTTTGGTTATGGGCTCTATCCTGGCCAGTGCCTATTTGGCAAGGTATTGCGTTACTGATGTTATCGCCTTTAATGGCAACCGTCGGCTCAGTTTTATTTTTAGGAGAGTCCATCAGTTTCTTACGCTGGGGGGCAACACTGGCTGGCTTTTGTGGTGCAATGATTATTCTTGAGCCATGGTCTGAAAACTTTACCTTTGCTTCATTACTCCCTGTGATTGCGGCTGTATTTTGGGCAGGCTACTCACTGATGGTTAAGCATCAGTCCCGAACAGAAGATTCATCAACTATTGTTCTCTATTTGCTAATTCTGATTACGCCATTTAATGCTGTTCTGGCAGCCCCTGTATTCAGCTTACCTCAAGGGAGTGAGTGGGGATTTATTATTGCGGCAGGTTTATTAACCGGTATAGCTCAGCTGGCAATAGTAAAAGCCTATGAGGTCGCTGATGCTTCCTATATTCAGCCATTTGACCATGCAAAACTGCCTATGAATGTATTAGCAGGATGGCTGGTATTTGGCTGGGTGCCTCCCGGTCGCTTATGGTTGGGAGCAGCCGTTATTATTGGCGCAACATTATTTATTGCCCATAGGGAGGCTCAAATTTCAAAGCAGTCGGATAGTCTTGCTGAAGCGTAAAGGTCAAAAAATACGGTCTCCAAATAAATGCAGTGTTTCATCATATATCCATGATGAAACACCTTCTAGCTTTAGAAAACCGGCAATATCGTATTACTCACCATAATCAAGGTTGCCGTTATTCAGAAGATTATTGGTGATTTCGTTATCGTTACTGCCCAAATCAAGTAGATTCGTATCCTTAAAGGTCACCCGTTTAGTGACATCACCACCAGCCTGAGAGCGAATTTCCATCACAGTATCATCGCCACTGTTTGAATAACTGAAATACTGGTCGAGACTTTCATTGGGATCAACAATCACATCATCCAGCTTTAATATATCCCCTTCGGCAGTATTAAAGTCGGTGATAATAAGATCTGAAGGATTACTGGCATTCCCAACTAGGTTAAAGTCAAAGGTATCAGCTCCTTGCCCTCCTGTGACAGCAACATCATCATGGTTAATGGCGAAAATATCGTCGCCAATATCACCTAACAATTGTTCCAAGCCGGGAGCAGAGCTGTGGCTATAACCGGCAACCCGGTCGCTAATTCCAGCAACAGCATTACTGCTGCCATCCTGCAGGCTTGATCCGGTATAACTAAAGATAACCTGCTCACTACCCGTCAAATCTGAACCATCAAAGGCAACAGTTACGTCCTGTCCACTCACAGTAACCCCTGTCACTGTTCGACTGTTACCATCAACACTCACAGTGAATTCATTATTTGCAGGTGTTCCAGAGAGTGTCTCAGAAAAATTGAGCGTAAGATCCGTACCTGATGCCAACGATGAATTTAAGCTGGGAGCCTGCAGGTCAGCTTGAGAAACTGCAGCAGCGGATAACGCATCAGTTGTCGCAGCATTGCCTGCAAGGTCTTTAATAAATCCAGCAGAAATATCCACCTGGTCATTGCTGTAATCACCGCCGGTGTTATTTTCAATATCATTGGCTTTGGCTGCGGCCAGTTCAACAAGCAGTTTGGTGTTATCCACAACACGGGCAGAAAGAATATCGTCTTTACTAAAGGCCAATGCAAGTGAGCCATTCACATTGTAAGTTAGCTTGGTCCAATCCAATATTAACCTCAGCTCGGTGGCATCGGCTGTGGCATTACCACTAAGCACATCATTGAAACTCGTACCGGTAAAGAGCAGATTATTGCTATCAGGGTCATACTCAATAGAAGAGACTGTTGCAGTAGGAGCAGAAGTGTCAATCACTAACGAACTGGTGTCAGTGAGACCACTGTCCAGGTTAGTAAAGCTGAGATCTGCATTACCACTACTAGGGCCAATACCACCGTATATTCTACCGCCATTTAAATTAATCGCTGTCGCATCCAGCTGGGTGATGTTATCACCACTTTGAACCGTGTATTCAAACGTTAACCGCGAGCTGGTATGGGTATCAGTAACACCGGGCTCCTGCTTAACAAATGTTGCGGGGGCTCCACCATTAAGAGAAAGCGTTGGGGTTCCGCTACTGGTATCCACCTTGACCTTCTGGTTGTAAAGAACCTGAATCAGAATGATATCACCCGCTTTATAGGCGCCATCAGCCGTGACAGCATTAATGGATTTCAATGTTGGCTGCGCATCATCAAACACATCAAAACTGGTTGTGGAGTTATGCATCAAAGCGCCATCGTAGGAGAAGCTTGTTTCATTACCTGCTTTATCCTTGAACCAGCCTGGCTCAATTCTCAGGCTCATTTCATCAAACGGACTCTGCTCGTGTGAAGAGGTATTTTTGGTAAAGAAGTTGGACATTCCCTCCCAGTCAAGGAATCGCTCATAGCCTTCACCAGTTAATTGTAGTTGCGTTCTCTCAGCGAGCCCCGAACTCTCATGCTGCCTGAAGAAAAGCACATCTTCTTCTTGGAAACGGTACTCTGTCGCATTACCAAAATCATCAGTGCCCGTGATAACAAACTTGGTCCAGTCCACATCGTAAAGTGTGGAAAGGTCATTACCGGCTCCCACCCCCCAGTCACCGGTACTGGTATCAAATAGGAACTGGTCTGTACGGTGGAAGAATTTAACAATATCAAAGCTAAGGTCGGTATCGACCTCAAGATTGGACTGGCTGGACAACTCCAGGGCACTGGGCGTTCTGGCATCATTATAAATACGCACATCATCAATCAAACCATGGAAGTTCACACCCTCTGTAGAGAAGTCTGATGTGCCACTATTATGCAGCTTGGAAGAACCTTGCTGCCCCCCCAAATAGGTCTCAGCATGGGAATTAACGGCTTGCCCTGTGGTAGAGCCAAACTCTTCACCATCCAGATAACCTTTTAAGGTTCCATCAGTACTATTCAGCACCAGCGAAACATTGTGCCACTGACTCTTATCGATACCACTGATATCTACATTGAGCCACTGACCATTCCAGCTAGTTGATTCACTCCAGGCCCCTAGATAAAGCTTGCCACTTTCAATATAGATATTGAAACCATTGGTACCACCGCCCTCATCATAGAGGAACTGTCTGCTGGTGAGGTCATTGGTTTCATCCGGCTTGAATGCCAGCGTAATGGTCCTCTCAGCTATAGTACCTGTATAGCTGTTTATTTCAGTCGAGGTTCCAATAGCCACATAGTCATCAACGCCATCAAGGCTAACCGCCTGCCCAGTCACACCACCGGACACCAGCGATGCCCCATTGGTTAAAGTGGCGGGATCATCTACGCTATCGGAATAGGATTCATCAAATACAGTGGTGCCCGAAGCACTGTCAAAGGTCCAATGAGCGCTAAGGCTAGTTAACAAGTGATCCCGCAGGTCATTACCCGCCAGATCACGAATAGTTCCATCCTCAAGATCCAAAGGCATACCTGCCAGAATATCCAGACCTGAGGTGTTTTCATCAGCACCAATGGTGTAGCGAAATACCAGTTTATCGGTACCAGAACCACTGGAGTAAATAGCCTGCCCTCCCGTATTAAGATTCAAGGCAGGTATACCCGTTACCTCTACCGCTTCATTCAAGGTCATTTCAATCTGAATAACCTTGCCCTGGTTATAAGGCCCATCCACAGTCAGGCTATCAATTTGTAGAATTTCAGGCACATTGACGTCCACAATTCCCATACCTGTTTGAGCCAATGCATCGTTACTGGTAATAGCAGGTAATGTCGAAATTAATGTATTCCCTACCGCATCGAACACCATGACGCCTGAAGGAATGGTCAGGGCTGTATCTGATGTGTAATTTAATGCCGTGGTGTTCTCACTGTTAGCTGTACCGACGGTATAAATAAATTTCAGCGTGTCAGTACCTGCACCACTGTCGTAAACAGCGGTAGTACCGTTGTTAAGAGTAAGAGTTGGTAATGTGCTGGCATTGGCAGGATCAATACCACTGATATTAACCATTTCACTCAGCTGTACAAAAATGGCAACTTGCTCGCCGGGAATAAACCGCCCAGGCTCTTCAAAACGTACCTGTAGAACGGTAGGTGCAGCGACATCGCTATAATCCAGTGTCAGGTCACTGGTGGTTGCAGCGCCTTCATTACCAGCCAGATCTCTCAGGAAACCTGCCTGTATATCAATACCATCTTCCGCGCCTTTATAACCAAAGATGCCTTCAAGCTCGGCAGCCTTGGTGTCAGTAAACTGGATTGTCAGAGTATTGGTGCCGGCTAAACGGGTAGAGACTATATCACTGGCAGCCAGTGTTACGTTCTGGGTAACACCGTCATCCTTATCAATATCAATGACAATTTTGCTCCAATCCAGCCTGGCTGTGATATCGGCCGTGGCACTTTCACTGCTGTTTAACAGCTGGTCAAAGTCAGCCCCCTGCAGCAATAGCTGATTATTGTCTTCGTCATAAGCAACACTGGTAATCGTTGTTGCAGGAGCAGTGGTATCAACAATGATCTGACTTTCACCAGCGAGAGCCTGTTCACTTGTGAGATCTGGTAGCCCTCCTTCATAAAGCTGGAAGCCATCCAGCCCAGTATGGCCATCTCCATTATTATCGGTGATATTCAGACGATAGAACCGGTACTCTCCTGGGTTATCCACCTCAAAGAACTTGTTTTCCCGGTTAGTCCAGTTATTAACTGTACTTTCGGAATCAAGGGTAACAAAGTTAATACCATCGTTACTGCCCTGAAGCGTCCAGTTTTCTGGCTCACGACCAACCCGCTGTTCTATTGCTTTGATAGAGTATTGCCAGATCTGAACAGGCCTTTCCATCTCTACCTGAAGCCAGCCAGAGGTTCCAGCAACGGCCCAGGAACCCTGGTTATTGGTGGAGCTGGCTAAAGACGTATCAAATGCCCTGTAGGCCTCAAAACCAGTGCCTGCATCCCCATTGGCAGTAACAGTGATATTCTGTTCTGAAGCTGATGAAAGTAATGGAATTAACCCATCAGTGTCATACCCCAACTTGGCGTTTTCACCTGCTCCATTTATCAGGGTTGACGCAGTACCACTCCCTTCGAACAATTGAAGGCCATCCAGCCCAGTGAATGAGTCGCCGTTGTTACCGGTTATATTAATGCGGTAGTAGAGATAACTTGCTTCTGTATCCAGATAGTACTCTTTGGTTTCCCTGTTTTGCCAGTCATTGACATTGGTTCGGGTATCCAGCGTAACGAAATTAACTCCATCATTACTAGCTTCCAGAGTCCAGCTGGAAGGTGCGCGGGTATTAATACTTTCAATATTAGTCAGTGAGTACTTCCAGATTTCTGTCGGAGTCGGTAGTTGAGCCTGCAGCCAGCCACTACTGCCACTGACAGCCCAGGATCCTGAGTTGTTGGTTGCATTCGCTACAGCACTATCAAAAGCCCTATAGGCTTCATAACCTGTGCCAGCTGTTCCATTGGCTGTAATGATATATCCTTGGTCATTATTGGATGTAAGTAATGGAACCAGGCCATCATCAGAACGAATGACCTCGGAGGCAAACCCTAACGAACGAATATCCCGGTAATTCAGGTCATCAATATTTTCACCTGCTGTCAGCGTGTGACGGAAGACAAACTCACGGGTGCCACTACCAGAAACATAAACAGCATTACCACCGTAAGGGTTCCCGCCATCTGGCAATCTATCATTCAGAAGTAACAACAGGGGATCATTGTTAGCGTCATAATTTTGCAGTGTCACCTTCTCGCTAAAGCGTACCCGAATCAGTATCTCATCACCCGCATTGTAACTGCCATCTGCGGTATCAGCTGTAAGATTGACGACTGTGGTGCCACTGGTCGTTACACTCACCACTGCATCAGTCAGTGCATCCGTCGTGGAATGGTTACCAGCCTGATCACCTATAAATCCTGGAGTAATTGATAAGGTTACATCGCCGCTCGTGGTACTAAAACCGTTATTATCAAGAACTTTATTAACACCACTGTCGAGCACTACTTCCAGCCGATCATTGTGAACCCTTACAGCACCAACATCCGATTGAGTAAGGCTAATGCTCTCAAAGCTGTTATCAGGCTGTTTAAGCTTAAGAACCAGTTTGCTCCAGTCAAAGCGGGTAAGGTCATCTCCCTGCAATGATATTCCCGCACTTTCTCCGTCTCCAAGCATGGTTGTAAAACCGCTGCCACTTAAGGTTAATACCTGGTCATCAATGCCATCGGGAGCCAGAGAAACCCCTGTAATAGTTACTTCAGGTGCGATGCCATCAATATCAATATTTGCCTGGCTGGCCAAGGAGTTACTAGCAACACCTGTTGGTACCAGCAGTGCAGCACTATTGCCAGACATATCCTTAATCGTGCCACCATTAAGTTGCAAAGCATTGGCACTAAATACATCCAGATCATTAGTTTCATCGCCAGCCTGGACGGTGTATTCGAAAATAAGCTGCTCAGTACCAGAACCTGAGCTGAGAGTCGCTGGTGTAATGCTAGCGCCAGTGCCCATCAATAGTACTGGCTGGCCTGTAACTTCAACCGGCTCATCAAAGGTAACCTGTATCTGAATAACTGAACCAATGGCATACTCACCATCAGCTGAAAGGCTAGTGATGTTTGTAATACTTGGAGCAATACCGTCTGGAGGCAGAACAAAAATTTCTACACCGGCAGTATTGGCATCACTCATGGTATTGCCAGCAGCATCACTGAAAAAGCCATCGCTGGTGATTCGGATCAAGTCCTGACCTTCTGCATTACCAAATCCGGAGATCGCCCGAAGTTCAGCCAATTTAGTACTACTCAGTTTGATATACAGCTCTTCATTATTTGCAGCAGTGACAGAAGCAATATCTGAAGAGGTGAAGCTCACATCGGTATTGCTGCCACTGGTGTTGACCACCCGCCAGGAGAATTTACTCCAGTCCAGGCGACCAACCAGGTTGGTATCGCGGGCTTCTCCCGGGGAGAGCAGACTGTAGAAGTTCGACCCCGTCAGAGCCACTACTCCGGCTTCATTCACCACATTATTATCAGTAATGCCTACACTGGGAGCGACACTGTCAATGCGGATATCGTTCTGGCCAGCCAGAGCGTTAGCTGAATCCAATGCAGGGAGGGTCAGGTTTGCGTTATTGCCAACAAGATCCGCAATAACACCGCCATTCAGGTTCAAGGCTGAAGTTGACAGAACGTTTAGGTCAGCAGATTCATCAGGGCTATCAATGGTGTAGGTAAACGACAAAGTATTTGTTCCTGAGCCACCACTGTATGTTGCCAATCGGTCAAAGGTGCCGGTTTCCAACTGAAGGGTAGGAACACCCGTTACATTAACCCGTTCAGAAAACTCCACTTTTATCGTAATGGTGCTGCCATCCTGGTACCACTGGTTGGCATCATCACTGAAGATTCTGACCACATCCGGCTCACCGGCCGAGTCTGTGCTATTGGTGACGGCAAAGCTTGAGATAGCACCCGCATCATTACCAGCACTGTCTTCTATCCGGTCACTGTTCAGTTCATTGCTGGCAGTGGGCGGGGTGTAGTCAATAGTCACCTGCTGACCATCGGTGACAGGATTCGTCAACATCAGAGTGACCTGCTGGCCATTAATGCTGATACTGCTGATGGATTGGCTTTGACCCTCTGCCACAACTGTAAACAACGATGGGTTAATGGTGGCACTGGCATTAAGCGCTTCATTTAACGTCAGTGTAAGGGTATTACCGTTAACCTCCGCAGATTCCAGATTAGGTGAAACCATATCAGTAATATTGGTAACGGTAACATCACCATGGTCAAAGGCGGCAGCATCAAGGCCCTTCAGATCCTCAATGCTGTCTGGGTTCGTAGAGTTATCACCTATATCCCATTCAGTTCTATTGATGGTGTAAATGGAGCGAGAACCTGCAATATTCATTACACCCAGCTCACCATCACTGATAGTTTCACTGAACTGGTGAGAGATTTTTTCATCACCATCAACGATCAGGGTGACCTTATTATCAACAATGGTTACTTCCGTGTGGCGAGCAACGTCAAAACCTGCTGGGTCTGCATCTGCGTCTTCTGACAGCACTGTTTTGCTGCCATTAACCCAGTGCTCAATAACCCAGTCAGAATTCCCATCGCCGTCATAGCTGCCAATGGCTTTGTAATCGTTGGCGCTCTCATAATCAAACACGATAAAAGCATTTCGTGAACCAAAGTCATCGGTTGGTGTCACGGTGAAATCAAGATAAAGGTCATCACTTCTAATGGCACTGTTCAGAGTGTTGATCAAAACTACATTGTTGTCCGAAACCGAGGTCAGGGTCAGTGTGTCTCCGTTCAGTGAGGCTGTCCCGCCACTACCTACTGAAAACCCACTCTGGAAGTCGGCAGTTGTTGTGGGTTTATAATTCAGTGTAACGGACTCACCGTCATTAACTGGGCTGGCCAGCTGCAGTGTGACCTGATTACCACTGACAGAGGTGCTGTTGATATTACGGGTAACGCCACCCACCTGAACGTCGACAATAGAGTCGCCGGTCAGCGTCATTGGCTGGCTGTTACCATTCAGATCGCTGGCAGAGGTACCTTCGCCTTCCTCAAAGTCATAGGCGTGATAGGTATCGCCAGTCAGACCCGAAGCAAATGTAGAGAAATCGGAGGCATTGTAGAGATTAGTAATTTCTGAAGCGCTAAGATCCCGGTCAACAATCAGCACATCATCTATAGCGCCATCCATCGGATCATCCTGAGTCCAGTTGCTTTTTCCTATATAGTTATTATTTCGAACTTTTTCTGAGGGGACTCCGCCATTAAATGTGCCTGCCTCTACACCATTTTTATAGATGGTATACAAGCCTGAGCTACTGATTGTAGCTGCAACATGAACCCACTCACCCAATGTAAAAAAGTTATTGATATCAAATGTGTGTTGAACATTGCTACTGTCGTGCACATGAAAACCAATACCATTGGTCGTCGTAACATGGCCTATCAAAATATTGTGGTCATTTGGTCCATCGCCAAAATCGACAAACCGTGACCAGCTATCATCAAAGCTATCAAACCTTACCCATCCGGCAATGGTCATTGAACCACCAGTAGTTAAACCTGAAATCTCACCGGTACCTTCAAAACCATTAAACTCAAGACCGGTTCCCTGGCCATTTTTACCGGTTCCCCACTCAACTCCGGAAAGGCCAGCACTTTCATTAAGCGCTTCGGAATAGGTCAGAGTCAGGGTATCACCATCCACCACCGCACTGTTCAGGGTTGGTGGTGTGGTATCGGTATTATTTTCTACCAGTACACCAGCAAAGCCGTTACTGGTATTGCCTTGATTATCCTGAACCGCAGCACCACCATTATTGGTGGCATTCACTGCACTGTAGGAAAGTCGGACGATATCGGCATCGGCCACAGGGCTATCCAGTGTCAGGGTCATCTGGTCGCCTGAAATACTGACATTAGAAACCGTACGACTGCCGCCACCAACCAAGGAAATGGTAAAGGCACTGCTATCGGGTAGATCAGCAGGATCAAGATTTTCGTTGTAATTAACAATCAGCTGATCGCCATCCACCGTCATATCCTGACGAACCGGTGCAACACCATCAGGCGTCACAGTAGCAGCGAAATTGGTTAACGCTGCAAATGGGTTGATGCCACCTTGCTCCTGCACCAGGTTACTGCCCGGTGTATAGCTCACCTGAACACTGGCACCAAAGCTAACTGCACTATCAAGGCTCAAACGAATCTGGGTGTTATTAAGGTAGGAAACATTCAGCACATTCACGGCATTGCTATCCACCGTCACCCCAAAGTCAGCCAAAGCGGGGATACTGTTGATATCCATAGTTTCGCTAAAGGTCAGCACAAGATCCTGGGTATTGGCTACCACTTCAGCGGTGGTCAGTGTAGGTGCAGTTCCTGAGAATGTGACGGATTGTGTTGCCGTAGTAACGTTATTCGAGCTATCCGTTTGTGTAGCAGTAATATCCAGCTGGCCATCAGACAGAGCACTAATATCCAGCACTTCACCGGACAGATTCCAGGTGCCGTCTACATCGACATTAACCGTTTCAGTAGCTGTGTTATAAATAGAAGAAACATCTGAAGCGCTAAGGCTCTGATTAAAGATTTCAACCCCGGCAATATCGCCATCCAGGAAGAAAGGCGCTGATCCATGCAGGTTGCCGAGCTGAAATGCACCGTCCCAGGTAAACTCAGATGATGTGAGAGTACCCGACGCCACTTCAACACCATCCAGATAAAGCTTATGTCCCCCAATGGCACTGCCATAGGTGCTTACTAGATGATGCCACTCTCCATCGGCAAAGGTTCCAGAGCTGGCAATTGTTTCATTGCCGGAAGTCGGGTTGTAAATATAGGATTTGAGGTTGCCATTTTCCAGATAAACAGCACGATCCCAGCCCCCTCCCGCTGATGTCTCATTTTCAGTGATTCTGAATAAGCCGCCATTAGCATCACTGGTTTTGAACCAGAGTGAAACCCCGTGACTGGTTTCTGAAGCATTATTGGCTCCCGATAAAGTACCACTGACATAATCATCGGTACCATCAAAATGAAGTGCTTGATAAGCGGCAGTCGGGCCTGAAGTATAGCTTGCAGTACCCCCATTAAAGTTAATGGTGCTGGTGCCATTCAGATCCCCATTCAATACCCAGCTGCTTTGGGCATCAGCAACAGACGAGGGGCGTATACTGGTATCAAGCAAGCTGGCATGCTGAATCTGAACCTCAACCGAAGCGCCAGGCTCACCCACTCCAGATACAAACACGGCACTCTCTTCCGCCGCACTGATCTGGTTATCGACCATCACCGGTGTATCAATGGCCAGAGTATGACTGGTAATCAGCTGACCATTACTTTGTAGCTGGCTGATAATGGCTGCATCGGTGCCACCAAGCGCGGTAAGGTCAACACTTTCCAGCACAATATGCTGTACTACATCACCATTGGCCGTGCGGCTGATCTCTATAACTGTATCAGCACCTTCCAGGCGGAAGTGGATAAACTGATCCAGAGCTGTACTCTCTTCGCCTGTCAGGAAAGCATGAAGGTCAAAAATATCGCCGCTCGTTCCGACTGCAAAATCCGTAATTCTGTCAACAGCAGGCGAGCCGACAGTACCTTCATCTCCAGGTTCCCAGACTAGACGGTCCCGACCGGCACCCGCCGTAATAGTGTCATTATTGGCACCACCGGTAATCACATCATGACCACTGGAGCCAAAGATACGGTCATCCCCTGCACCGCCATTAAGTGTATCCACCTCGGGTAATACACCCTGAAGGCTAACATTATTTAAAATGGTGCCCTGGCCATCATTTTGTCCGGGTACTTCCCGAATCATCAGGGTCTGGCGAGTACCGTCACCGGTCAGGTTTACGGTATGATTTGCCCTGCTGGTACCAATAGACACTGTCTGTATATACTGGTCACCCCACCAGATTTCGACATCCCCGGAATTAGCCAGACGGGTATAAGCCTCAAACGACAGAGTATAGGTTTCACCGTTGAGGGTATCGACCTGCTGATAGATGGCATCAACGTCTGTGTTATTGCCATCGAGTTCTAATTGTGGCGTGGTGTCATCGGATGAAGGCACCCACGAGGTACTATGGGCAACAACCTCGAAAGCACCTGTGGGTAATGAATCTACATCAACACCAGAAGTGTACT
Organism: Endozoicomonadaceae bacterium; assembly: GCA_965224475.1. Classification (GTDB taxonomy): domain Bacteria; phylum Pseudomonadota; class Gammaproteobacteria; order Pseudomonadales; family Endozoicomonadaceae; genus Endonucleibacter. The sequence continues at coordinate 411,769 of CBDCZK010000023.1, forward strand.
GTCCTGCTGTGATACTTCCACTATTCAATGCTCTCCAGCCAGAAGTGTCTGTCGCAAAATTAAAGTTAGTGAGTAGCTCGCCACTGTTACCACTATTGTCCGGAAGTAATCCCTGAACACTGACACTGTTTAAAATGGGTCCCCAGCCATCATTTTGCCCAGGTACTTCACGGACCATAATATTTTGTTGCGTACCATCACCAGTCGCTGTAAAGGTAAATGTTTGCCACTCAGTACTGCTGGGATTGATTAAGCCCAGATATACACCATCCCACCAGACTTCCAGATCAGGCGTTGATGTTGCATCACGGGAAACCGCTTCAATGGTAATGGTGTAGGTTGCACCGTCGACTGTATTAAAGCTTTGGGTGATACCATCAACATCTCCTGCTACATCCATCTCGAGTTTCTGAGATGTATCCGTATTGGTTTGCAGTGCATTGGCATTCCAGGATTCAGCTTCAATCTGGGGCAGGCGGGTTGCATCGACCGTTTCACTGGTACTGGTCACAGAAGCAGTATTGACTGCTTTCCAGTTATTAAGAATAACATCACGGTAGTTGCCATGATCTGTCACTGTTGTGAAGTTATTGAACTCTGTGTTTTCAAGCAGCTCATCATAACGCCCACCAGTATTCAGTTGGTTACCCTGAATAATATCGTTACCTGCACCACCACTGATCTGGTCGCTGCCAGCACTGCCCTCCATCAAATCAATACCACTGCCTCCGGTAAGAATATCATCCAGACCATCTCCTCGGCTGACAGTGGCATTATAATTAGTGGCAGCACTGACATTACTTCCGGCATCGGTAGAAGTGACACTGATATTCAGTGGATCGGAATTATTAAGAGTAAGTGCCGGTGTAAAGCTCCAGTTACCATCATTGCCAACCGTCGCAGAGTAACCAGTGCTGTTAATTGTGAAATTGAGTGTGGTATTGGGCTGGCCTGTACCAATAATGACCGGCTGGAAATCATTATTCAGGGTAACGGATGTAATTTCTGGCGCGACAGGTGGCAAGTCATTAACAGTAATAGTCAGGTTGCGAGTGACTGACAGGCCACCATTATCATTCGCTGTTACGGTCAGGCTGATGGTCTGTTCCGTATCTGCATTCAGTGTCTCACCGGCTTTCAGCTTCAAAATACCGTTTTCAACGGTAAACCGGTTATCGCTTAAGGTGTAGGTATGGGTACCAAAGGCTCCCGTGGGTGAATCGGGGTCAATAATATAAATGGGACCCACTTCGGCACCATCCTGCCACTCATCAATACGGGCCTCACCCTGGTATAGAGAAGTGACCTGACTAGCGGTTAGCCCCTGGTTATATACCTGCACACTGGCAATATCGCCTTCAAAATACAGGTTACCCGCAGGATAGTTAGCATATCCCAGACTGATAGAGGTTTGAGTAGTAAAATTGGAGACGCTGGCCGAACCAGATGCCACTTCTACCCCATCAACATAGATTTTCTGCCCTCCAGCACTACCACCATAGGTGTGCACCACTTGGTGCCATTCACCATCATTAAATGTATCAGTGGAAGTAATGATTTCACCAGACGACCATAGCCGTCCTCTTAGCTGACCGTTTTCCAACCATAGGTTACGGTCATGGCCCCCACCATCTACCTGGAAAATACCACCATTAGCTGAGTCTGTTTTAAACCAGAGGGTGACCGCATAGCTGGTTTCAGAGACATTCAAACCAGCGGTAAAGTGATCATTACTACCATCAAAATGCAGTGCAGAATTACCTGCACCTCCTGGCCCAGCCACATAAGCAGCGGCTCCTCCACTAAGAGAACCATTAACGGAACCGGCTTCATCATTCAGATCACCCCGCAGTTCCCAGGAAGCCTGAGGAGCTGGAAGGTCGACGGCATTACTGAATGGCAACAGAATGTCAGTGGGCAGCTCATTGACATCAGCGACTTTAATAGTAACCGGCTTAACATTCTGGGCACTGTTGCCGTTGTTGTCGGTCAGGGTGATGGTTAGGTCGTAGCTGGTCTTTGTTTCAAAATCCAGAGTGATATTCTGGTTAATATGAAGCTCGGGCTGGCCATTGTTATCAACAATAGTGAACTTATCCGCATCGGTACCAGACAGGGTGAGCTGGGTATCCACACTGGTGCCGGCAGTCACATTGATATCCGCTACCTTGACTGAACCATCGCCAGTAAAAGTCATTTCAGCAATGGTATCGGTTGAGAGCTCCATATTGAGCAGGAGAATATCGGTATCGATGGTGGTGCTGTAGGCATTACTGCCAGATTCTCCAGAGTAGGCATTGGCCAACGTAGCTGTAAAGCTCTGGTCGAGACTGGCATCTGCAGCTGTGGTCAGTGTTCCAGTGACAGTAAACGTCGCTGTTTCACCTTTCAACAGATCCACCAATGTATTGATATTGCCGCTACCAGAGCCTATCTGACCATTAGAGGTGGTATAGCTCCAGGTGACACTGTCCAAACCTGTTGGTGCAGTCCAGCTCATCTGGGTATCAAAGGCGTGGTTATCACCGGTATTCTGGACAGCAAACTGCCAGCTGACTTCATCACCAATAGCAGCATTTGTGGGCTCAACCGGATTGGTAACACTCAGGTCAGCCGGCACCTTAACGGAAACATTGTCCACCCAATGATAGTTGGTAGCACCACCTGTCGCAGCACCAAAGCCCAGCTTAAAGGTATCAGGGACAGACTGGCTGGTATTGGCGGCATAATCGTATTGGTTATAGATTGTTTGCCAGGTACTGCCGTTATCCCAACTCATTTCCAGAGTCAGTTTCTGTTCTGAATCCAGAGTCAGGCGAACCTTACGCCAGTCATAACCGTTGCCATCGCCACTGCTATCGGTACTCGTATTGGTATCATCTATACCACCATGCGTATCTACTTTGGTGTGAGACAGGTAGCCGTAACCTGTCGTACCATTACCACCATCTCGAATAACAACACTGTCTTTACGGTTTGTAGAGTCACCTGCAAAACCTCCGTATTCATCAAAGCCAATCCCCATATAAGCCTGAGAAAGGCCATTACCTCCACCGGGGAGATAACCCAAAGCGCCACCGGAGGCGCCGGCAGTTACCGTAGTCTGGCTACCATCCACCAGGAAGAACACCATCCCATCCGCACCAGATCCACCGCCGGCAAAATAATCAAACTCTACCTGGATGCCTAAAGAGGAGGAAAATGCGGTATCCATCACCGTAAAGCCAGTTTCAGCGGTTCCTATCCCGGTTAGCTCTAATAAGCCGCCATCGGTTGCACCGGTCACACCCGTTCGATGTTGAGCGTTACTCTGAAGTGTCCAATCACTAGGAGAAGCTGCGAAATTTTCTTCGATCGGGAAAGGTAATTGGGATACATTCAGGTTAACGGTATGAGTATCGGTTTTTGCACCATCAACCCCTGTCGTATTATTCAAGTCATTGGTAGTGATGGTTAGCGTATCACCAGTGGCATCGCTATCAGGTGTATAAGCGAGCCCCTCCAATGCTTTCTGGATGGGCCCTTGTAGGTTGATATGGTCAGGTTCCAGTGCCCTGTTGTAAACGCGGAAGTTATCCAGATTTTGTGCAAACGGCTGAGTACCTAGCTGGTAGTTACCGATAGCCTCGATATCAGTAGTGATCTGGTAGTTGGATGTGCCTACATGCTCGTTATCCAGGTAGAAATAAGTTTTTCCACCTTTACCGACAGCTGTCAGATTATGCCAGCTGTTATTATCAATACCGGTAATCACATAACCCGAACTATGAAAAGCTGTGCCATTATCTGCATATACACCCAATAAGCCGGTGGACTGCTGGATAATAATGTGGTGACCTGCCGCATCAGCGCGGGTCAGGGTATTCCAGGTATTGCCGGAAAATAGCCCTTTAAAATCGGTAGAAATTGTCCACTCATTAGCCAGGTCAAAAGGCTGGTCAAACATGATGACATCGCTGTTACCATCAAACTGAGCTATTCCTCCCCTTTCACTATCATCGAGACGATCAACGCTAGTAAATGTGGTTGCAATATCATGCTCAGTATCCAGGCTAGGGTCGGCCTGATCAGAGAAGTGCAGATGGAAATCATCTTGATCTGCCCCCATGGCGACATCAAGATTTAGTTGAGGAACTACTGCAGAGTCATAGACACGGAAGTCATCAAGAAACTCAGCGAAAGGTTGATCGCCACCGGACAGGTGATTACCAACACTTTTGATATTGGAAGTCGATTGATAATTACTGGTTCCAACATGCTCATTATCAAGATAGAAGTAAGTTTTTCCGCCCTTACCCACTGCTGTCAGGGTATGCCAGGTCTCTCCAAGGCTATTCATAAAGAAGCCTGAACCATGGAAACCACTGGCTCCAGCATTGTCATAAGTACCAAGTTCACCCGTACTGTTATGAATAATTATCTGGTGATCGCCCTCAGCCTCTCCTCGAGTCAACGTACCCCAGAGATTGTTATTGTTATAAGCATTTTTAAACTTGGTGGAAATGGTCCACTCATTTCCTAAATCATAAGCCTGATCGAGGTTGATATAGTCGCTGTTGGCATCAAACTGAAGAACCCCTCCTTTCACAGGATCATCAAAACGAGCTGCACCAGAAAGTGTTCCTGTGATGCCTGTTCTCTGGTCAAGTGTGGGGTTAGTGGCATCCCGGAAACTGAAATTCAGGTCTGCTTGAGGCTCGGTTCCTTGAGTCAGGCGACCTCGAATAGTCATGGAAGACTCGCCATTACCACCACTGACAAACTCAAGTCCCTCAGTATCGCCCAGGAACAGTTTGCCACTGTTAACGGATAGCGAAATTTCCATTATCTCAGAGCCGATATCATCATCCTCCACATAGACACCGGCAACAGGATTTAGAGAGAGTGTTGATGTATCTTTGCTGGCTGGCCCAATGATCTCTGGTAAATCGTTAACCGCTTCTACAACAATCCGGGCAGATTTGGTTTGGGTGCCCCCATCCTGATACTGGTAGGAAAGCTGGCCAATGCTCGAAACATTGTCGTATTCTTTTGGCGCATCATAGAGCAAACCTTCCAGCTCTGTATTAGTCAGTACATCATTGACATTAACCACCGACCCATTGGCTTTTTTTACCGTGCCAAGGTTTGGCAGTGAGGTGATGGTGTAGCTGGTAATACCACTTTCAGCCACAAGGTTTACAGCATTATCCACAGACTCTTCAAGAACCTTGGCATTACCCACCCGCATAGTGAAATCATCTGATGCGGTGAGTCCAGCACCATCAGTCACCGTAACGGTTATGGTGTGATCACCCACTTCAGTCGCACTCGGGGTACCTGCAATCGTTCGCGTCACCGGGTTGAAGACCAAGCCAGATGGCATGCCTGCGATACTGTAAGTGAGAGTGTCACCAATATCCTGATCTTTAAAGGCATTGACCGGAATCGTGTAGGAGAACTGGTTACCAACACTGGCAGTAATACCTGAAGACTGGTTCTCAACCCCCTGATCCAACTCCGGTGCTTCATTGATATCTGTTACATTGATAGCCACTGCGGCACTGCGGGTATCCCCTTGGCTATCCTGCACTTGCACAGTCAGGTTATAGACATCTTTCGTTTCATGGTTCAGTGCATTAACAACACTGATATCGCCAGTACTGGTATCAATAGCAAAGCGGCCATCATCATTGCCAGATGAAATGGAGTAAGTGAGAGCGTCACCGGCATCTACATCCTGAGCAACCACCCTGCCAACCACAACCGTGCCATCCGTTGCCACGTTTTCATCAATATTGAAACTCTGGTTACTGATAGCGGGCGGCTCGTTCAGATTGCCAATATTCAGGGTAAAGTTCTGGTTAACAGACAGTCCTGCATTATTATCATCGGTTGCAGTCACAGTGAGGTTAAGGGTACTGCCATCGGTCTCAAAGTTAAGCGACTGACCATCTTTAAGCTTGAGCTGGCCATTGACTATCTCAAAGCGGTTGTCACTAACCGTGTATTGGTGGACACCAAACGCTTCTGTACTGGCATCAACATCAGTCGTATTCAGTGTGCCAATAACGGCTCCCACAGCATTTTCAGCGATAAAGTTATTAGTAATGCTTATAGCAGTTGGAGCATCGTTGATCGAAGTAACATCGAAGGTAATGGTTTGAGCAGCACTATCTAAGCTGCCATCACTGACGGTAAAGTCGAAGCTGCCATAACCGGTTCCATTAGCGTGTTCATCGGGTACAAAGACTAAATCATCTATATCAGCCTCAACAATCACATCATTCGCACTAACTGCTTTTACGCCGATAGGCGCAGCAGGATTTGCAGTGGGCGTTAATGCGGTGTTGTAAACACGGAAATCATCCAGGTATTCGGCAAACTGATTGTTAAACTGTGAATAACTACCTATTCGCTCGATATTGCTGGTTGACTGGAAAGCGGCTGTGCCAACATGGTCACCATCAATATAAAAACGGGTTTCACCATTTTCTCCAACTGCCGTTAATGTGTGCCAGCCGGTAAGTCCTGAAAGAGAATAGCCGCTGCCAACAAAGGTACCCCCATTCCATGCACCCAGCTCTCCATCTTGGGAGCCGACATGATGGGTTGCATCACCCTGGATAAGGTTGCCATGGCCAGAAACACGGGCACCACTGAACCGGGTACTGATAGTCCACTCATTGCCCGTAGCAAACGCATTATCGAGAACAATAGCAGAGTCTGTTTGTGTCAGGTGAATCACACTACCCTGTTCGGCATCAGTAGCATGCTGAGCATTGTTGCTCAATGAACCCTGAATATTATTGGTTGTATCATTAACAGGATCATTCGAATCACTGAACAAAAACTCCAGTGTGGGGTCTATTTTCTGATACAACGTTCCCGCCGTAGGCAAGCTGGTAATTTTGACTGACTGAAGCGTATCGCCACTGTCCACATCACTAAAACCAAACTCACTGGCTGTAAAGGTATGGGCTGTATCTTCGTTGATTGTGAGCGTGTTATCTGCTGCAGTCGGTGCATCATTAATGGGCTGTATATGAACATTAATTGCCTGAGTTGTGACTTCAGTGTTGCTGGTCGCAGTTTCAGTGGCTGTTGCCGTAGCCGTAATTGTAAAATCAGTGTTGTAGTTAGCGGGTGCTGTCAGGGTTAAACTACCCAAACTCCAGGCACTGACATCGATGACTGATCCAGTGGATGTTGCTGAATTACTACCATCACTTAGCACTACGCCGGATGGAATCCCCGTTAACTCAATGGCCAGAGTTTCTGAACCATCAGCATCTGGAGAGGCAATAGCTAAGTCGACAGCTATTGGTTGATCCTCTGGTATGGATACCGTAGGTGTAAAACCTGCATTGTTTGCAGCCTGAGGAATCAGGCTTATGTTATCAATGGCAAGATCTGTTGATCCCCGGTCACCAGTGCTGGTGTCAGAAATGCGTAAGGTGGCACTGCCAGCACCTGTCGTTGTGAAATTGGCGTTAAGGGTTTGAACGGTGTCGGTACTTGTGGAAATAGACTGCGAGAACAGTGTATTGCCTGAAACCGAGTCAATGATTTCAATTAAAGCTGACTCTAAAAGAGCAACTCCTATACGATAGTAATCCAGTGACAGGGTGTAGTTCAGGTTGTTATTCAGGTAAATTTCCTGCTCAGCGACACCATCGCTGGAGGCAGAAGCAGCCCCAAACTGAAGATGCCCCACGGTGGCATTAATGGCTCCGGATGTGGTCCAGCCTGAAGCTGTTGCCAGATCACCATTATTAACAACTTCCGTATCAATAATATTGTTATTAAGTGTAATAGTTGCTGTGTCCGTGACCGGAGTAATATCAAAAGTAATGGTCTGAGGAGTACTGCTAGCCATGCCATCACTGACCGTGAAGCCAATAGCTGCACTACTAGTGCCACTGATATGGGCTGCCGGTGTATAAACCAGATTCGGAATATCGGCTGTAGTAATTTCCTGATTTTCAGTTACCGCAACACTGTTCAGAGTCAGGTTTCCTGATGTGGGTAGTGAGGTGATAGTAACCGATTGCAGGGTATCGCCAGTATCCAGGTCGTTGAAACCAAATTCTGATGCCGCAAAAGTGTGGGCGGTATCTTCATTAATAGTGAGTGTATTGTCTGCCCCGGTTGGTGCATCATTGACCGACTGAATATGGACATTAATCAGCTGACTGGTCACTTCGCTATTACTGGTTGCAGTTTCCGTTGCTGTAGCCGTTACGGTGAAACTGAAATCATCGTGGCTGTTGGCTACAGTGGTAAGCGCCAGGCTGCCCAATGTCCAGTTACTGACATCGATAGCAGATCCTGTAGAAGTCACTGTATTGATGCCGTCCGAAACCTGAACCCCGCTGGGTACACCCGTCAGTTGAATATCCAATGTTTCAGACCCATCGGTATCAGCATTTACGGTACTGAGATCTACAGCTATGGGCTGATCTTCTTGAGCGAATACACCAACACCGGTTGGAATATGGTTATTGTCAGCACTGATGGCTTGGATAGAAACATTATCGATTCGTAGGTCAACACTGCTGGTTACTGTAGATGTATCTGAGATACGCAGTGTCGTTGCGCCACTTGAAACACCGGTAAAGCTGAGATTTAAAGTCTGCGGTGTGCCGGTATTTGTGCTGACTGTCTGACTGGCCAGCACAGAGCCAGTGGTGACATCAATCACTTCAATTAAACCCGACTGCAGGGTTGTCGCTCCTGATGTGGCATAGCTAAGGGAAAGACTGTAATTAACATCCGGATGGGTGGTAATGTTTTGCTCTGCAATACCATCGTTAGGACCGTTACCACTACTGAAGCTCAACTGGCCATTCGATATAGTGACCGTATTGTTTAGTGACCAGTCTGACGTAACCGAAAAATCACCATTAGTTATCAGCTCTGTATCCAGAGCGAGACTGCTGTAAGCATCATTATTTAATGAAATAACTGGTGTGTCAGTGATGGGCGTAACATTGACTGAAATTGATTGAGCAGCGCTTTCGACCGTTCCATCACTGACTGTAAATCCAATCGTTGCATAATTGTTGCCACTGGCGTTTGCGGTGGGGGTATATACGAGATCGACTAGGTCTGCTGTTACGATGATTTGATTAGCACTAACGGGAACTCCATTGAGAGTCAGGCTACCAGCAGCTGGCATTGTAGTGATTTTTACAGACTGCAGAGTGTCGCCAGTATCAATATCGTTAAAGCCAAAGTCCGCCGATGCGAAGGTATACGACGTATCCTCATTAATTGTTACGCTGTTATCCTGTGCTGTCGGCGCATCGTTCACGGGTGTAACATCAAATGTCATAGTGTTAGCAATACTGCTGGCACTACCATCACTGACGGTAAACTGAAAGCTGGCATAATCGTTACCGTTGGCATTGGCGACAGGTGTGAACACCAAGCTGCCAATATCAACCGTGTTGATCACCTGGTTGGCACTAACGCCTACTCCATTTAACTCAAGGGTTCCCGCCGCTGGTAAAGTTGTGATGGTAATAGATTGAAGGCTGGCACCCGCATCAACATCATTGAAGCCAAACTCGGTCGCAGAGAAAGTATGGGAAGCATCTTCATTGATGGTTAGTGTATTGTCTGCGCTGGTTGGAGCATCGTTAACAGCCTGCACATCAAAGGATATACTTTTGGGCGTACTGCTGGCCGCGCCATCACTGACAGTGAACTGAAAGCTTGCATAATCGCTTCCATTGGCGTTTTCAGCCGGAGTAAATACCAGATTGGCAATATCGCCGGCGGTTATCACCTGATTAACCGTCACAGCAGTGTTATTCAGCTCGAGACTTCCGGCGGTGGGCAAACTGATAATCTCAATGGATTGCAGTGTGTCACCGGGGTCACTATCAGTAAAGCTGAAATCTGTTACCGTAAATGTGTGAGGTGTATCTTCATTGATGGTGAGAGCATTATCCTGGGTGACAGGTGCATCATTCAGCGACGTGACATTAAAGGTAATGGTTTTTTCTGAACTGTTTGCTGTGCCATCGCTAGCAGTGAACCGGAAGTTAGCATAGCCAATCCCATTTTCGTTGGCTGTGGGAGTAAAGGCCAGACTGGGAATATCACTGACTGTAATTACCTGATTAACGGTTACTTCTGTATTGTTCAGGGTCAGACTGCCAGCAGCCGGAATACTGGTTATGGTAATGGATTGAAGCGAGTCACCCGAATCAACGTCATTAAAACCAAACTCTGAAACATCAAAGGGGTGAGGGGCATCTTCATTTATGGTGAGAGTAATATCCGCGACTGTTGGTGCATCATTAATCGCTGTGACATCAAAGGTTATGGTTTTTGGTGTGCTGTCTGCAGTGCCATCATTTACTGTAAACTGAACGCTGGCATAACCCGTGCCATTCGCATGGGTTGCCGGCGTAAAGACCAGGTTGGAGATTTCCGCATTGTTGATAACCTGGTTCGCTGTGACGGTGACACCGTTCAGCGTCAGCTGCCCGGCTGTGGGTAATCCTGTTATTTTGACGGACTGCAATGTATCAGTGGTATCAATATCACTGAAGCCAAAGTCAGATGCGGCAAAGGTATGAGCATTATCTTCATCAATGGTAACAGTGTTGTCCGCAGCTACAGGAATATCATTGACTGGAGCAACATCAAAGGTGATGGTTTTGGTCGTGCTTTGCAGGCTCCCATCGCTGACTGTAAAGTCCATACTGGCATAGCCATTACCATTGGCATGTTCATCAGGAACAAAAACCAGGTCAGCTACATCTGCTTCAGTAATCACATCATTAACACTGACCGCCTTCACTCCTTCTGGAGCTACTGGATTCGTCGTTGGTGTCAATGCTGAGTCGTAGACCCTGAAGTCATCAATAAACTCAGCAAAAGGATTCATATAGGGGTTACTGTTATTACCGCCAATGGTGCTAATGTTGTCGGTTACCTGAAAGTTGACTGTTCCTACATGCTGGTCATCAATATAGAAGTCAGTTTGGCCTCCGCTGCCAACTGCGGTGAGAGAGTGCCAGTCATTATCAAGATTGGTAATGGTATAACCTGAACCAATAAACGTGTTGTCGGGCAGTCGGTCTAACACCCCAAGCTCGCCATTACTGTCAATAATCACATGGCCATCGGATCCCGTTCCACGAGTCAGGATGCTCATGTGACCGTTATTTACAGGGTCAGGATTTTTAAAACGAACACTGATTGTCCACTCACTGCTAACGTTATAAGCAGAGTCCAGGGTTATATAATCATTTGTATCATCAAACTGTAATACTGGCCCCTGCTCTGCATCATTTTGCCACTGAACCCCCGTGGTTAAAGTGCCTTGGATATTATTGGTTGAATCATTCGCAGGATCACCGGAATCGCTGAAGATGAAGTCGAGCCCAGGATCTATTTTTTGATATAACGTACCCGCTGAAGGCAAGCTGGTTATTTTAATGGATTGCAGCGTGTCACCCACATCGACATCACTGAAACCAAAGTCGCTTGCTGCAAACGAGTGACTAGTGTCTTCATTAATGGTTAACGTGTTATCAGCAGCTTCTGGTGCATCATTGACTGCTGTAACATCAAACGTAATAGTTTTAGGTGTGCTATCCAGCTGACCATCAGAAACGGTAAACTGAATGCTGGCGTAATCAGAGCCGTTACCATGCTCTTCAGGTGTAAATACAAGACTACCGATGTCTGTTTTAGCAATAACCTGGTTAGCAGTGACTGCACTACCATTCAGTGTCAGGCTGCCCGCCGCTGGTAAACTGGTGATTTTGACGGATTGCAGTGTGTCACCGGTATCAATATCAGTAAAGCCGAACTCAGAGCTGGCAAAAGTATGAGTTGTGTCTTCAGTAATGGTCAGGGTGTTGTCAGCAGCGGTCGGAGCATCATTAACAGCATTGACATCAAAGGTAATGGTTTGGGTCGCACTCAGGTCCGATCCATCACTCACGGCAAATTGGATGCTGGCATAGCCAACACCATTACTGGCCGGATCCGGTGTAAAGACCAGATTGGCAATATCCCCAGTATTTATCACCTGATTAGTCGTCACTGCTGTACCATTGAGTGTCAGGCTGCCCGCAGACGGTAAACCGGTAATTTTGACGGATTGCAGTGTGTCACCGGTATCAATATCACTGAAACCAAACTCTGATGCGGTAAAGGTATGAGAGGTATCCTCATCAATGGTCAGAGTGCTATCACTGGCTGTAGGTGCATCATTCACGGCGGTGACATCAAATGTGATGGTGCTGAGGGTGCTGTCTTCTGTCCCATCATTTACCGAGAACTGGAAGCTGGCATAACTTGCACCATTGGCGTTAGCTGCCGGTGTAAATATCAGGTTAGCGATTTCTGCAGTATTGATAACCTGATTAGCTGTGACAGGTGAGCCGTTCAGCATCAGGCTACCGGCACCTAGCAGTGAAGCAACTTTGATGGACTGAAGAGTATCTCCCGTGTCGATGTCGTTAAAGCCAAACTCGGCAGCGGTGAAAGTATGGGCATTATCTTCAGCAATGGTTAGTGTGTTATCCCCAGCCGTTGGCGCATCATTAACAGCTGTCACATCAAAGGTTATGGTGTTTCCGGTACTACTAGCCTGTCCATCACTGACGGTGAAACCAAGACTGGCATAACCGGTACCATTGGCATTGGCTACGGGTGTAAATACCAGGTTGGCAATATCAGCAGAGTTTATGATTTGGTTGGCACTGACCGCTGTTCCATTCAGTGTCAGGCTGCCAGCAGCGGGCAGGCTGGTAATTTTGACTGACTGCAGGCTATCGCCGGTATCAATATCGGTGAAACCAAACTCAGAGGAAGTAAACGTATGAGATGAGTCTTCATCCAGAGTCAGGGTGTTATCACTGGCAGTAGGTGCATCGTTAATCGCTGTGACATCAATAGTGATCGTCTTTGATGCACTGTCTTCTACACCATCATTCACAGAAAACTGGAAAGTGGCATAAGCCGAGCCATTGTCATCGGCTACGGGTGTAAAGACCAGATTGGCAATATCTGCTGTATTAATAACCTGATTGACAGAGACTGCAGAACCGCTCAGGGTGAGGGTTCCCGCTGTAGGCAAACTATTTATTTTGATGGACTGGAGAGTATTCCCTACGTCAACATCACTGAACCCGAACTCCGATGCAGTAAAGGTGTGAGAGGTATCCTCATCCAGAATCAGAGTGTTATCCGCAGCTAGTGGCGCATCATTAATAGCATTGACATTAAAGGTCATACTCTGAGGTGTGCTGCTGGCTGAACCATCACTGACGGTAAACTGGAAACTTGCATAGTCAGCCCCATTTTCATGGAGATCTGGAGTAAAGATAAGACTGCCGATGCTGGCTATCGGGATAACCTGATTGATTGTTACCGGATTGCTGTTGAACTCTAAACTACCATTAGCCGGCAGGCTGATGATTTCTATGGATTGCAACGTGTCACCATTATCGCTGTCGGTGAAACTAAACTCGGATGCACTGAAAGTGTGCGGTGTGTCTTCATCAAGTGTCAGGGTGTTATTCGCTGAAACAGGTGCATCATTGAGTGCAGTAACATCAAAGGTGATTGCTTTCTCTGTACTGTCGGTTTCACCATCACTGGCGGTGAAATTAAAGTTGGCGTAGCCCAGTCCATTGCCATTGGCTTCAGGTGCATACACCAGATTGGCTATATCTGCCGCCAGAATAATCTGGTTGGTAACAACATCAATGGAATTAAGCTTCAGTGTCCCCAGAGCTGGGAGACTAGTAATTTTAATAGATTGCAGAGTGTCACCAGCGTCAATATCACTGAAACCAAACTCATTGCTGACAAAGGAATGAGACGTGTCTTCATCCATCGTTAATGTGATGTCAGCAACCGTGGGTGCATCGTTAACAGATGTGACATTAAACGACATGGTTCTTGATGGGCTTTCTTCCTGGCCATCACTCACAGTAAATACGATATTGGCATAACCGGCACCATGTTCATTTGGCGCTGGTGAGAATGACAGGCTGTTAATGTCTGATACATTGATCACCTGGTTTGCATTAACTGGAATCCCATTCAGTGTAAGACTTCCAGCTGCAGGCAAGCTGGTTATTTTTATGGACTGCAACGAATCGCCAACATCAACATCATTAAATCCAAATTCTGCCGGTAAGAAATTGTAAACAGTATCTTCGTCAATGGTTTGTGTGCTGTTTATAGCAGAGGGCGCGTCATTGATTGGGTTTACATCAACAGTAAACGTTTTGGAAGCACTTTCTGCAGAACCATCACTGACAGTAAATTGAAAACTGTCATAGCCTGTCCCATTAGCATTTGGTTGAGGGGTGAAAACCAGATTGGGAATATCTGAAGTATTGATCACCTGATTGGTGGTAACCGCTGTTCCATTCAGTGTCAGATCACCAGCGGCTGGGAGCACAGTGATTTTAATGGATTGGAGGCTGTCGCCGGCATCAATATCTGTGAAGCCAAAATCAGAAACAGCAAAAGTAAGAGAGCTGTCTTCATCAATAGCCAGTGTATTGTCCCCGGTTGATGGGGCATCATTGACTGGAGTGACATTAATACTCATGGTCTGAATGGCACTGTTTAGCTCGCCATCATTCACGGAGAACTGAAAGTTGGCATAATCACTTCCGTTAGAATTAGCTTCTGGGGTGAAGACAAGACTGGCAATATCCCCAGTATTTATCACCTGATTAGTCGTCACTGCTGTACCATTGAGTGTCAGGCTGCCCGCAGATGGTAAACCGGTAATTTTCACGGATTGCAGTGTGTCACCGGTATCAATATCACTGAAACCAAACTCTGATGCAGTAAAGGTATGAGAGGCATCCTCATCAATGGTCAGAGTGCTATCACTGGCTGTGGGTGCATCATTAACGGCGGTGACATCAAATGTGATAGTGCTGAGGGTGCTGTCTTCTGTCCCATCATTTACCGAGAACTGGAAGCTGGCATAACTTGCACCATTGGCGTTAGCTGCGGGTGTAAATATCAGGTTAGCGATTTCTGCAGTATTGATAACCTGATTAGCTGCGACAGATGAGCCGTTCAGCATCAGGCTACCGGCACCTGGCAGTGAAGCAACCTTGATGGACTGAAGAGTATCTCCCGTGTCGATGTCGTTAAAGCCAAACTCGGCAGCGGTGAAAGTATGGGCATTATCTTCAGCAATGGTTAGTGTGTTATCCCCAGCCGTTGGCGCATCATTAACAGCTGTCACATCAAAGGTTATAGTGTTTCCGGTACTACTAGCCTGTCCATCACTGACGGTGAAACCAAGACTCGCATAGCCAGTACCATTGGCATTGGCTACGGGTGTAAATACCAGGTTGGCAATATCAGCAGAGTTTATGATTTGGTTGGCACTGACCGCTGTTCCATTCAGTGTCAGGCTGCCA
Source organism: Endozoicomonadaceae bacterium (assembly GCA_965224475.1). Lineage (GTDB taxonomy): Bacteria > Pseudomonadota > Gammaproteobacteria > Pseudomonadales > Endozoicomonadaceae > Endonucleibacter. Next base: position 427,176 of record CBDCZK010000023.1, read on the forward strand.
GAAGCGGGCAGGCTGGTAATTTTGACTGACTGCAGGCTATCGCCGGTATCAATATCGGTGAAACCAAACTCAGAGGCAGTAAACGTATGAGATGAGTCTTCATCCAGAGTCAGGGTGTTATCACTGGCAGTAGGTGCATCGTTAATCGCTGTGACATCAATAGTGATCGTCTTTGATGCACTGTCTGCCACACCATCATTGACCGTAAATTGAAAACTAGCATAGCCAGCTCCGTTAGCATTGGCCGCTGGAGTAAATACCAGGTTACTAAGCTCAGCAGCAGAAATAACCTGATTAGCTGTCACTCCTGTGTTATTCAGCGTCAGGCTACCAGCTGTGGGTAGATTGGTGATTTTCACCGATTGTAAACTGTCACCTACATCAATATCACCGAAGCCAAACTCTGAGGCTGCAAAGCTATGAGATGAATCCTCATTGATAGTCAAAGTATTGTCACTGGCGGTGGGGGCATCATTAACAGCAGTTACATCGAAGGTAATTGTCTTTGGTGCACTGTCTGCAGCACCATCATTGACCGTAAATTGAAAGTTGGCATAACCGGTCCCGTTAGCATTAGCCACTGGGGTAAAAACAAGATTAGCAATATCAGTGGTAGTGATAACCTGGTTAGTTGTTACGGCTGTATTATTAAGCGTGAGACTACCAGCTGCCGGCAAGCTAGTGATTTTTACCGACTGTAAGCTGTCTCCTGCATCAATATCACTGAAACCAAACTCTGATGCAGAAAACGAGTAGGAGCTATCTTCATCAAGAGTCAGGGTGTTATTAATGGCTGTAGGAACATCATTGACTGGTGAAACATTAAAAGTGATCGTTTGGGGTGCACTGTCTAAACTGCCATCACTAACTGTAAACTGAAAATTAGCATAGCCTGTACCGTTAGCATCAGGTGATGGGCTAAATACTAAATCAGGTATATCAGCAGCAGAAATTACTTGATTTGCACCAACTGCTACATCATTTAGTTTCAAACTCCCTGCAGTAGGAAGAGTGGTAATTTTTATCGAATCTAAACTATCTCCCGTATCAATATCACTAAATCCAAATTCTGACGCAGAAAAAGAGTGAGAGGTATCTTCATCAATTGTCAGAGTGTTATCACTGGCAGTAGGCGCATCATTGACTGAAGTCACGTCGAATGTGATTGTCTTTGGTTCACTCTCTAATATGCCATCACTGACTGAAAACTGAAAACTGGCATACGCAGCTCCATTAGCATTAGCTGCAGGGCTAAATACAAGGTTAGCTATTTCTGAAGCATCTATTACCTGCCCTTCGGTGACAACCGCACTGTTAAGGCTCAAAACACCTTGGTCAGGAAGGCTAATAATCTGGACTGATTGCAAGCTGTCACTAGTATCAGGATCGCTAAAGCCAAAATCGGATATAGCAAAGTTATGAGAGGAGCCTTCATCAATCACTAACGCATTATCTGTGGCAAAAGGCGTGTCATTACCATTACTAACGGCAATAGTAATAGTTGCTCTATCACTAAGAGGAGGGTCACCATCATCAGTCACCTGAATAATCAGGTTATAACTGGATGTTTCTTCGTAATTAAGATTGTCTACAACCGATATTTCACCGGTAAGGCTATCAATTCTGAATTTTCCATCATCATTTCCTGAAATAATGGAATAGGTCTGGGTTTGACCCACATCTAGGTCCGTTGCTGTAATGCTACCAATAACTCTTGGGCTATTAGTAAAAGTATTCTCATTCACCCTAAATATCAGGGCAATTGCATCAATCCAAAACGATAGAGCAAAGTAACTTTGTTAGGTGTTTATGATCCCAACCTGCTAGTTTTCTGTGGCTCTTGATACTGCGATCGCCCTTGTTGGCCTTGATAGCGTTCAGTGCTATCCGCCTCAGGATAGAGAAGTTCTCTGCCCCATTGCCTGTTTTGATCTGACAAGCATCCTCTGAAAATGCAACATCAAGCACCCAGTGTAGATTATTCTCCACAGACCAGTGGTTTCGACTGATTTCCAGCATATCCTTCGCTGCCATTGAACGGCTCATGATATAAAAACGCAGCGCAGTAGTTACTTTACCATTGATTTGCCTGTCACTTTGTACGACAGCTACTTGCTTTAGTCCCGGCCAGTCTTTTGCCGTTTCCAAGTTAGAAAGATCGCTTATCACCCAACAACAGCGGGTTTCTACACGACCGTGGCCTTTTTCACGAGACTGCATATAATCATGCAGCTCTGGCTGGTGTTCTGCTGCGGTAAACAAAGCCTCTATGCCTTTATAGAGCTTTTTCTGATTGCCTTTGACTGCAAGAATGTAATCTGCACCCTGTTCAACGCACTGCTTTGCTACTTTCTTCTGGCAGCCCATAGCATCCAGTGTGACAAGGCAGCCTTTCAGCTCCAGAGCTTTGAGCAGTTTAGGTATTGCTGTAATTTCATTGGACTTTTGGTCGACACGCTCTTGCCCAAGCACCAAGCCAAGCTTAACACTCCAGGCACTGACTAGAAGCACTGGTTTTTTGCCTTTTGCTCTGGAGCCCTTAATGACCTTTCCATCAATCGCAAGGTGTTGGCTGCCTGATATTTCAGTCAGTGTTTGCTTGATCCAGCCAGTAAAACAGGTTTCAAAAGCTACGGGGTCAAGCAAGCAGAAGACCCTGCGAAAGGTGTATTTAGAGGGTATGCCGGCGGGTAGCTCTAGAAATGTTTTGAACCAGTCTTCTTTACAGCGACCAAAGTCCTCAATGTCTTGCCACTCATCAGCTCCACATATAACAGCACATACGGCAATAATAAGAATATCAAGCAGGTTATGGTCACACATACCTGGCCGACGGGGATCAGGTACTTTAGCCAAAAACTGCGACAAAGGTTGATACTGTACGGCTTCCATGCAAATTGACTACTCTGGTAATTTACAGAGCAGTCTCTCTCAGGTCGTCAGATTGATGCAATTGCCCTGCCCTAAATATTTGATTACCCAGTACGGGAGCATCGTTTAAGTCAATAGTATTAACGACTTGCTGATCTGTTTCTATGAATTGAGCTTCAATATCTCCGGTTCCCTGGAACCCAGTTACATCTTCAAGTTCCGTTGAATCTTCAATTATTTCCCTCTCTACAATCGCTTGTTGAACATAAGAATCTGTTACTTCTTCTGGCTCGGTACTATCCTGTTCGTCATTGTCTGTACTGGTTGGAGCGAGCTGCTCTATTGGTGAAACATCTGGAATGGCCGAAATGGAAGAAGACTCTTGACTATCCTGTTCCTGCTCTTCAGTTGTACCAGAAGCCGTAGTACCTAGCAGATCAATATTCATTAAGATACTTTGACTTGCTGCCAAGTTAATTAGCTGCCCATTAATTAACTCAATAACAACTTTAGAAACCAATCCATTTTCTACTGTTTCATTTATATAAACAGGATCGCCTTCTTCAACAATACGAACATTACCATTTTCATCAACCACCCTAACAGGTTGATTAGCTTGAGAAATATAACCTAATACAGAAAATCCATTATCTGAATTCATAAGCATCCCTGCCAGAAAAACAAGTCTAATTTAAAAAGCTGATTTCACAGCCTTATAATTAATTAATTTTAGTTTACTGATTAAAATGGCTAGTTCTTTAGATATAGATAAAAATGAAATATCAAATAATCTAGAAATAAAAACGGGTAATAATTTTTATAAAAATGATTTTATATTTAAAATATCATTACCCAATTGGTCATTTTTTTTGACATCTTGTAGCTTACAGGCTATCCATCAACTCAAATCACCCCACAAGTAGTGCATTACTGCGGATACTGCAACTGGTGCAGTTTCTGTTCTTAGAACACGAGGGCCCAAAGCCAGAGAATTAAATTTATTAGACTCTGCCAAACTGATCTCATCTGCACTTAATCCGCCCTCTGGACCAATAAGCAATGAAACAGATGCCGGTTTATCATAACCTTCCAATTTTTTTTCAGTGCGATGGTGCAGAACAAAATTAAGTTCTGTTTTTCTGCTATCTAACCACTGCTGCAGAGTCACTGGTGGGTTTATCACCGGCACACGGTTTCGCCCACACTGCTCACAAGCGCTGATAGCAATCTGTTGCCAGTGTTTTAGCCGTTTTTCCTGCCGTTCCGCATTAAGCTTAACTTCACACCGTTCACTAAAGAGGGGAGTTATATCTGTAATCCCCATTTCAGTAGCCTTCTGGATTGCATAATCCATCCGTTCGCCACGACTAAGCGCTTGCCCAAGCTCTATTCGCAAGGGAGATTCAGGGTCAGAAGCCAGCTGGTTTTCGAGAGAAACCACCACACTCTTTTTAGAGACAGTGTGAACCTCTCCCTGAAATGCATTGCCCTGACCGTTAAAAAGAACCAAAGGCTCACCCGCCTTCATCCTTAACACGCGGCCTACATGGTTTGCGGCACTGTCAGTCAGTTCAACTGTGGTTTCGATTGCCAGCGGCTGAGGGGTATATATTCTGGGGTTTCGCATGAGTACTGCAAATAGAAGAAAGTGAAAAGGCCAGGCTCTCCAAGCTAGAGTCTGCATCTGTACAGGCAGTTATGTATCACTACGAGAGCAAAGACGTCTGATTATATAGTGCTCCAGCTGAAATTTAACAGTAAAAGAGACTGTTTGAAAAATAGCGCCCGTAGCGAGTTTTTCAAACAGCATCTTACTTCTGTAACCAAAAAGAACAGCATCACAGCAATTTTTTCAAACCCAGATTACTGCAAATTGCCTGACTGGGTTTTGCCATATTCAACGTATAGAAATGAAGCCCTGGAGCACCTCCCGCCAGTAGTCTCTCACACATTCTGCTAACGACTTCCTCACCAAATTGACGAATACTTGCACTATCATCGCCATAAGCATCCAGCTGCCTACGAATCCAGCGGGGAATTTCTGCACCACAGGCATCAGAAAAACGCGCTAACTTGCTAAAGTTGCTTACAGGCATAATGCCAGGTGTGACTGGTATATTTATCCCCAAATCGTGTATCCGCTCAATAAAGTAAAAATAGCTGTCCGCATTAAAAAAATATTGGGTAATAGCTGAGTTTGCACCCGCATTCACTTTACGCTGGAAATTGACAAGATCCACTTCCATATTAAGGGCCTGGGGATGGACTTCAGGATAGGCAGCAACCTCAATATGGAAATAATCACCGGTTTCTTGTCGTATAAACTCAACCAGCTCATTAGCGTACTGCAACTCACCAGAAAAGCGCCCCATACCTGAGGGTAAATCCCCCCGTAAAGCCACTATTCGGTCAATTCCGCGAGACTTATAATCAAGCAGCAAAGCCAGCAGGCTCTCCTTTGTGTCTCCAACACAGGAAAGATGAGGCGCAGTCACCACCTTGGTCTGCTCCTGCATGGCAAGAACCGTATCCAGCGTTCTATCTCTGGTTGAACCTCCTGCACCATAGGTAACCGAAAAAAACGCCGGTTTATACTCAGCCAACTGCAATGCTGTTTGTTCCAACTTTGCAGCACCTTCTGCCGTTTTCGTTGGAAAAAACTCAAAACTAATATGCCTGTTATTATTTTCTTGGCCAGTCATAATTTATTATTCTTTTTTTATGGCAGTTCTTGTGAGACATCGAGCAAGATGTCTCAATGCTCAATATTTGTAATCATCACTTTTAAACGGCCCATCAACTGCAACATTGATATAGTCGGCCTGTTGTTCAGAAAGCCGGGTGATAACCCCCCCAAAGCCCTCCACCATATAGCTGGCAACTTCTTCATCCAGCTTTTTAGGTAGCACTTTGACATACAGCTCTTTTTTATCGTGAGGCAGATTGGCAAAACCTGCCTGATAAAGGTAAATCTGTGCCAGCACCTGGTTTGCAAATGAGCCATCCATAATCCGTGATGGATGGCCTGTAGCATTGCCAAGGTTTACCAATCGCCCTTCTGAAAGCAATAATAAGTGATCATTGGTTTGTCTGTTCCGCCACACTTTATGAACCTGGGGCTTAACCTCTTCCCACTCCCAGTTTTCACGCATAAACCCGGTATCAATTTCCGTATCAAAATGACCAATATTACAAACTACACAGCTGCTTTTCAGCGCTTTCAGCATATTACGATCACAGACATGGACATTGCCTGTGGTGGTTACCAAAAGATCCGTTGTTTCCAGCAGCGATTTATTAATACTGTTTTCTTCCCCGGAATTGATCCCATCAATGTAAGGCGATACCACTTCAAAACCATCCATACAGGCCTGCATGGCACAAATCGGGTCGATCTCTGATACTTTTACAATCATGCCTTCCTGTCGAAGAGAGGCCGCAGACCCTTTACCGACATCACCATATCCGATAACCAGTGCCTTCTTACCAGCCAACAAATGGTCCGTTGCCCGTTTAATCGCATCGTTCAGGGAATGGCGACAGCCATATTTATTATCATTCTTGCTTTTGGTAACGGCATCATTGACATTAATCGCTGGTACTTTAAGAGTGCCTTTTTCCAGCATCTCCAATAGGCGATGAACGCCAGTCGTCGTTTCTTCAGAAATACCATGAATGTTAGCCAATAGCTGTGGGTATTTATCATGAAGCATTAAGGTCAAATCCCCACCGTCATCCAGAACCATATTGGCATCCCAGGGCTGCCCTTCTTTTAAAATGGTCTGCTCAATACACCACCAGAACTCCTCTTCTGTTTCACCTTTCCAGGCAAAAACAGGGATACCCGCTGCTGCAATGGCAGCCGCCGCATGATCCTGGGTAGAAAAAATATTACAGGATGACCACCGCACTTCAGCACCCAGTTCAACAAGGGTTTCAATCAATACCGCTGTCTGGATGGTCATATGGATACAGCCCAATATCCGGGCATCTTTTAAAGGTTGCTGATCCTTATATTTTTTTCGAATAGCCATCAAGGCAGGCATTTCACCTTCAGCAATTTGAATTTCCCGCCGCCCCCAGTCTGCCAGCGAAATATCAGCGATACGGTAGTCAGTCAAATCCGTTGCGACTATAGGCGTTGCAGTCATTGGCACTTTTCCTTTTATGGTACTTATATTTGGAATAATTGCAGTCTAGCAGCAGCAAAAACCTATATCAATTTTTTTTGATATAGCTTCGCTCTATCTGCAAATTGAGTTTCAATTAAAAATAATGAAGATCAAAGTTTTGTCTTTTGTAGAAAATCGACCAAATTCGGATAGCTATTTCATTACCTATAGGTAGCTTCCATGAAACACTCAAAACTACAATTTGTTCGTTATAAACGTTCTATTACTGTCGCTTTTTTATTTCTCTTCTCATTTAGTGTTGAACAAGCATTTTCAGGTGGCCCTATTATTGCCGCAGGTGGTAGCTATGCTGCCGATATGAGGTCATCTCTAACCTTTCCTGGCTCAGCATCAGAATCACAAAAAGAATTCAAAGGAATCCTTAAGTATTTTGCAGTAATAGATGACAAGCCTGTGAAACTTCACTGTACAGCTCCTCAAAATCTATTTTTCATGATGCAACATGCTCTAAGCCCAGAAGGCACCATGATGCAATTAGAAGAACTAATGCAAGAAACTGGAGAACTGCAAGGTGCAACAATCGTACTTCCAGATCAGTTATTTTGGTCTCTACTAGCTATTCAACATCAAGGCAGTGCCAAAGAACAAGTTACAGGCATTGTTGATAATGGCGTAAAAACTATAAACGCTGGGATAAATATACAGCAATTCCCGCAGACTTGATTAAAGCCCTTAATAACAAGGGCTGTAGCCTGATACTTTCTTGCTGAAATCGCAGACTATCCGATAGAATTTCACCACTATAATAATAACGATGCTTATGTTGTGCCGCTAACAAAACCAAGAACCATTGCTGAAAAACTGCTCAAAATAGTCTCTGATGAAGCGGCTGAAATTCCAGACTTTCGCAAGAAAAGTCAACATGACAAAATTGCCCTTCATGATGCGGTCATGAGTGGCCTTGCTGTCATGCACCTGAAATACCCTTCGTTGCTGGCTTTTGATCAGGATTGCGTCAATAAGCCCGACAGGCTCAAGAACTTAAAGTCGATGTACAATGTCAGCAACGTCCCCAGTGATACCTATCTGAGGGAGCTGATTGACCCTATAGAAACGCGCTATTTCAGGAAGTTCTTTACCCGCTTGTTTGCCTTTGTGCAGCGATCTGGCCGACTTAAGCAGTTCACTTATTTTGAGGAAGGGTATCTTGCGCCTATCGATGGTACGGGGCACTTTTGCTCAGGGAATATTAGCTGTCCTGAGTGTTGTGTAAAAAAGGCGGACAGCAAAAATCCGCAATACTACCATCAGTTACTGGCCTGCTGTCTGGTAAGGCCGGGCAAGAAGGAAGTATTGCCTTTAATGCCTGAGCCCATCACCAAACAGGTTGATGCGTCAAAGAATGACTGTGAGAAGGTAGCGCTCAAGCGGCTATTGGCGAATTTATCCAGAGAACATCCCCACTTGCCACTGGTTCTTACTGTTGATGACCTGTACTCAGATGGACCGACCATCAAGTTGGTGAAGTCCTTTGGCTATAGCTTCATTATGGTGGCAAAGGACTCAACACATGAGTCGTTATACCAGGCCGTAGATGAGCTTGATTGTGCAGGCAAAGTGGTACGCTACGAATATACCGATGAAAAAGGATTTACCCACTGGTTCCGGTTTGTAAATGGTGTCCCCATTAACAAGTCACACCCGGATGTGCTGGTTAACTATCTCGAATATATAGAAATTGATCCAGAGGGCAACAAGAAGTACGTCAACACCTGGATCACCGATATTGAGCTTTCAGCCGAGAACGTGAATAAGTTCATGCGAGGAGCACGCGCTAAATGGAAAATTGAAAACGAAACGTTCAATACACTGAAAACACAGGGCTACCATCTCGAACACAATTACGGGCACGGAAAGCAGCATCTGGCCAGCAATCTGGCATGCCTGACTTTTACGGCCTTCCTCATCAACCAGATAGAGCAACTGTCTTGCAAGCTTTTCCAAGAAGCGCTCAAGGCAAAGAAGTCTAAAAAGGCATTGTGGCATGCCATACGAGGGCTGTTTGACTGGTTCTGCATTGATAACTGGACAGACGTATTCACAGCCATCATTGAGGAGCGAAGTGTGAGCTTGAAATTGCTGACAGTCGATACGACATAGAGAGTTGATGTTAGCCCTGTGACCTGTGTTACCAGCCATTTAAACCAACTGCCGATATAGCAGCAGCCTGGCTCTATTCATCCTCTATAAAGTCATTTTTAATTAACTGAAAATGTGCCAATCGGAATCTAGTTTGCGGGAATTGCTGATAAATATATTCGAAGATATTAGAAAGGCATTAAACCCTGCATTTTGGAATAAAAATGATGCGGGACTATTTGAAACAACGAAAGCATTTGAAGACTGTTTAGAACTAGCAGCTAATTTTAAAACTGAATATCCAGGATTTACCCAATTAACACTACAAGAACTGAATTCAAGATTAAGAAAAATGATAAACACAATCAGAGATAAAATTAATCCAGAACAAATTATTTTTATGACCTTGTCAAGAAAAGTACCAGCATTTCAAGAAGGCTTCGTTCTATATTCAGGATTTTCAGAACTTTCTGCAAGCACTGATACAGGTATCACCCCTAAGGAAGTTAAAATGGTAAATGAGGTAATACGGGACATTGCAAAAGAAGAGGAATATGCTGGAATGGTAAAACTATTCGATATAGATAAAGAAGATGGAATAGAGGATCCTAACCATATTCAAATATTAGATACAGAATACCCTGTTGAAGACTTATTTTCAGAAGAAGAAGTTAAGCATACTGCTGGAGAACGTATTACAAAACATCAGCTTCATCTTTCTACAAAAGGATCTCAAGTTATTCTACATTCCATCTGCACTAAATTTATGCCCCATATAGCTAACCATGAGAAAATGAGAGCAGCTTTCACTGAGCAACTTCAAGAAGCAGCAGCACAGTAGGAAGTGAACTAATTTTTTAGAAAGAAAATTAACAGGGAAGGCTCAAATCACGGGCCTTCCCTGTTAATTTTAAACTAACGTTATTAAACCCCAGCCGCCAAACGCAAAGCCTCAGCCTTATCCGTCTTCTCCCAGGTAAATTCAGCTTCTTCACGGCCAAAGTGACCATAAGCCGCTGTCGCCTGGTAGATTGGGCGTTTCAAATCCAGCATTTTAATCAGTCCACGGGGACGCAGATCAAAGTGCTCACGCACCAGCTCTACAATTTTCTCATCGGAGATTTTACCGGTACCAAAGGTATTAATAGAGATAGAGGTTGGCTCAGCCACACCAATGGCATAAGAAACCTGAATTTCACAGCGATCCGCCAGGCCTGCAGCAACAACATTTTTCGCTACATAACGACCAGCATAAGCGGCAGAGCGATCTACTTTGGATGGATCCTTACCTGAGAACGCGCCACCGCCATGACGAGCCATACCACCATAAGTGTCAACAATAATCTTGCGGCCTGTTAAACCACAGTCGCCTACTGGGCCACCAATAACAAAAATACCAGTGGGGTTAATATGGTAGCGGGTTTCCGTATGGAGCCACTCAGAAGGCAGCACCGGTTTGATGACATGCTCAAGAATTTCTTCCTGGATTTGCTCCTGGCTCACTTCAGGATCATGCTGGGTAGATAGTACTACAGCATCAACACACTGTACCTTGCCTTTGCTGTCATAGCGCATAGTGACCTGGCTTTTGGCATCCGGGCGTAACCAGGACAATGTTCCATTTTTACGCAGCTCAGCCTGGCGCTTAACCAGCTCATGGGCATAATAGATTGGCGCAGGCATCAGTACAGGGGTTTCATTGGTAGCATAACCAAACATCAGGCCCTGGTCACCGGCTCCCTGTTCATGCTCCTCTGTTTCATCAACACCAACCGCGATATCTGCAGACTGCTTACCAATCGCATTAAGCACTGCCACACACTCGCCATCAAAGCCTAAGTCACCATGATTGTAGCCAATATCAGTAACGACTTTTCGCACCAGTTCTTCAATATCAACATAGGTATCAGTACGCACTTCACCAGCAACAATCACCATGCCTGTTTTGACCATGGTTTCCACAGCCACCCGGGCTTCAGGGTCATCTTTCAGGATCGCATCCAGAATGGCGTCAGAAATCTGGTCCGCGATTTTATCTGGATGACCTTCTGATACAGATTCGGAAGTGAACAGAGAGTAATCTGCCATAGCTATCATAAGCCTCAAAAAAAAGATTCAATTTGAACGAACAAAGCGTCTAATTTGAATCTGAAAACCGTTACGTAACCCCAGATACTGGGCATCACCATCTACAAAATCGGCATCCTGGGCCCAAAGGCTCAGCTCATCAGGACTAAAGCCCAGCCACAAGTCACCACAGGATGTTTTTACCCATTCCTGATCATGGCGACACAGCTCGCTAACCAGAAAACTCCCCCCGGGTTTTAACAAACGACCCGCCTGAGAAAAAATACCTGCCGGACTGGGAACATGATGCAACACCATATTCGCGACAATACAATCAAACTGGCTGGCCATTGCCTTTAATAATCCAATTTCACCTTGAAGAAACTGAATATTATCCAGCCCCTTTTTGCCCGCCAGGGCTTCGGAGCTAGCCAGCATTTCACCGCTATTATCTACTGCATAAACTTTTTCAAAACATTCGCTTAAGGTCTTCAGAAAAGCGCCCTCTCCTGGCCCGACTTCAAGAGCCAGCGACATTTCAGGAAAGGCAGTTTGCCTGATAATATCCGCAACACTTCGGGCATACAGTTCATGATCTACGATCAATTCCTGATGGGTGCGAAAAACGTCTGAATGACGGGCAAAAAACTGTTGTGACAGCTCAGCCCTTTGCGCCTGGATCAGGCTTAATCTCTGATGTAATGACTCGGGTAGAACCGTTGCATCTACTGCTGAGAAGAGCGATCTGACAACCTTTTCGCTGGTACTCCCCACTGGAGGAAGTGCCCTTCGGTAAAAGACGGTATTACCTTCCTTTCGGGTTGTTACCAGCCCAGCCTGCAACAGTACTTTTAGATGATGGCTCATCGCTGGCTGGCGCATATCGAAGACATCACTTAGTTCGAGAACACCAAGAGACTCGGTACTCAGTACTCTGAGAATTCCCAGCCTTAACTGATCACCAAAGGCTTTGCCGAGTGCGGCAAGCTGCTCCATAGCAACTGTCTCAGACAAGCGAGTTCCCCAGTTTATGCAATTAAAAGAGCATATTAACAGGCAGAAAAGCCTATATCAAAATATTTTGATATAGAAAAAGATATACCACGTATATTACTAAAAAAGGACGTGCTTCAGCTAATATTAGAATTAGTAAAAAAAAACGAAATCACTACCTGAATTAAAACCATAGCAATGCAAAGCTGGATTGTATTGGCTAAAAACAAAGATAAATAAACTATAATCATGAAGTTAAATAACTGATTTTCAAACAAAAATGATAATTTGAGGGGTTATAGCTAATGCTAAGAATAGTATCCAATATATTTAAAAACCATCGGAACCGGTTAAACAAACAGTAGCTAATATAGCTGGCAAGTTCCGCTCTATCTCTCATAAACCTGTTGCTCGATATATTCAGCCCACTAATAATAGAATTCCCCACCCGATCACTAGATCAATAACAACAAGAGATACAAGAACTACACAAGATCACGACACAATAACGATTAATAGACTGAAGCAAGACTTATCTTCACAAGCAAAAAAACATCTCGAAAACTTCAATTACTTACGCCATAAAATAAGAACTTCAAATAATGAACAAACACTTAGTCATTTTTCATCACTCATAGACAATCCAAACATTTTTGAAGTTAATAAAAGCCAATAGCAAGGGTTGAAACTTGAAGCTACACTCAGACTGCTTGATTTAGCACCAAAACCACCATCGACAGAACCAAAATCTTTTCCTAAAGAAAGCTCGCTAAAAAACTGTCTCCGAGGAAATAGAATAGTTGGAAACTACAACCGCAAAAGCTTCAAAACAAAAAACGCTGCTACCCTTATGCAGCTCGCTAAAAAACTGGATAAAAATGGCGCTATTGCATTCTACCAAGATATCCAAACCAATTGTTCAGCAAAACACTCAGTCAACACGATCAAAACAACATTCGTATGACTCTCTTACCCATAATTAACAAGAAACATTAACTCTTCTTTTCAAGACAAAACGCGTAACAATAACAGCGAAAGCATGCCATCAAGCTAATACTGTGATTTTTTGGTACTAAAACACGCCCCAAAGGACTAGAATACCTGCCATTTCAAACTGACTGAATCATCAGGAGCCCTGATTTTTATGTCATCTCGCCGTGAACTCGCCAATGCTATTCGAGCCCTCAGTATGGATGCTGTCCAGAAAGCCAAGTCTGGCCATCCTGGCGCTCCCATGGGCATGGCGGATATCGCTGAAGTCCTGTGGCGCGACTACCTGAGCCACAATCCATCCAACCCTAACTGGGCTGACCGTGACCGCTTTGTCCTGTCCAATGGACATGGCTCCATGCTGCTTTACTCCCTGCTGCACCTGTCCGGTTATGACCTGTCTATTGATGACCTGAAAAACTTCCGTCAGCTGCACTCCAAAACAGCTGGTCACCCTGAGTACGGTTATGCCCCTGGTATTGAAACCACTACCGGCCCACTGGGTCAGGGTATTGCCAATGCCGTTGGTATGGCTGCGGCTGAAAAAACACTGGCAGCCCAGTTTAACCGTGACGGCCACAACATCGTTGACCATAACACCTATGTTTTCCTCGGTGATGGCTGCATGATGGAAGGTATCTCCCATGAAGTGTGCTCCCTGGCGGGAACACTGGGTCTGGGTAAACTGATCGCATTCTATGACGACAATGGCATTTCCATTGATGGTGAAGTGGAAGGCTGGTTTACCGACGATACCGTCAAGCGTTTTGAATCCTACAACTGGCATGTTATTCCAGGCGTGGATGGTCATGATCCAGCAGCAATCAAGGCTGCCATTGAGGCGGCCCGTACAGAGTCTGACAAACCCACTCTGATCTGTTGCAAAACCGTTATTGGTTTTGGTTCTCCTAATAAGGAAGGCAAGGAAGAGTGCCACGGTGCACCTCTGGGTGATGACGAAATCAAGCTGACTCGTGAGCGCCTGGGCTGGAACCACGAGCCTTTTGCAGTTCCCAGCGATATCTACGGTGCCTGGGATGCCCGTGAAAAAGGTGCCGCAGCCGAAGCTTCCTGGAATGAAAAGTTTGCTGCTTACCAGGCTGCACACCCAGAACTGGCTGCAGAATTTAATCGTCGTATGAGCGGCGACCTGCCAGCAGACTTCTCTGAAAAAGCCATGGCCTACGTAAAAGAGTGCCAGGCTAAAACTGAAAAAGTAGCCAGCCGTAAAGCGTCTCAAAACACCTTGAATGCTTATGGCCCACTGCTGCCGGAACTGATGGGTGGTTCTGCAGACCTGGCAGGTTCCAACCTGACAATCTGGGGTGGCTCCAAGAGCATCACCAAGGAAGATGCCAGCGGTAACTACCTGCACTACGGTGTCCGTGAATTTGGCATGAGCGCCATGATGAACGGTATTGCCCTCCATGGTGGTTTTGTACCTTATGGTGCAACCTTCCTGGTATTTATGGAATATGCGTGCAACGCCGTACGTATGGCTTCCCTGATGAAGCAGCGTAACATCTTCGTCTATACCCATGACTCCATCGGTCTGGGTGAAGATGGCCCTACTCACCAGCCTATTGAGCAGCTGGCTAGCCTGCGTATGACCCCTAACATGAACACTTGGCGTCCATGCGATACGGTTGAATCAGCTGTAGCCTGGAAACATGCCATTGAGCGTACAGATGGACCTAGCGCCCTGATATTTTCCCGTCAGGGACTGCCTTGCATCGCTCGTGACGATCAGCAACTGGCCAATGTTGAACGCGGTGGTTACATCCTGAAAGACTGTCAGGGCATGCCTGAAGTCATCCTGATGGCAACGGGCTCTGAGGTTGAGCTGGCAATGAATGCTGCAGATAAGATAGCAGAACAGGGTCGCAAGGTTCGTGTGGTTTCCATGCCTGCAACTGAAGTCTTTGATGCCCAGGATGCGGAATACAAGCAGAGTGTACTGCCTCTGGAAGTTTCTGCACGTATTGCTATCGAAGCGGCTTCCGCTGACTTCTGGTACAAGTATGTTGGCCTGGATGGACGCATTATCGGTATGACTACCTTTGGTGAGTCTGCACCTGCCGGTGACCTGTTCCCGTACTTCGGCTTTACTGTCGAAAATATTGTTGCGGCTGCAGAAGATCTGCTGGATTAATCAGTGGTTCTCACATGAGAAAGGGCGTAGTTTTCTACGCCTTTTTTTATTGGGGTCAATAGTTAACGATTAGAAGTGATAACTCATACCAAGATAAATGGTCTGCTGGTTTTTTGCCTTGAACTTCATGTCACCATCTGAGAATCCAAGCTTAACTTCATTATTCAAGAAACTATAACGATAGCCGCCTTCAATAGAAAAACGCTCGTTAAAGTTGTGGATAACACCGGCCTGAAGGCCATACATCACAGCATTACTTGTTCCGGATTTTTCACTAGTAACATTACTGATTGTCCGCTTGGCTTTTGCCTCTAGCCTATTAACTCCGAGAGTTCCTCCTACAAAATAGCGGGTATGACTCAGGTTAAACAGATTATTAACATAATCAGCGGATAGGCTTAGCTCCTTTTGACCAATAGTGATTTCTTTCAACCCATGGGATGTCCAGGAGCCTTTTTCTGTAGACTCCCCAAAATCAGTCAAATTAGCATAAACACGAAAATTATCGTTAATAAAATAACCTAGTCGACCTGTAGTAACTAACGAGGTTGACATACGCAGATCAGATGTACCGGCCAAAATCGATCCTGCACTTTCAGATGGCGCCTCTCCATTAATGGACGTTGTTAAATCACTTTTTGATAATCCTAAAGTTCCTCCTACAAACCAGCTATTGGCACTGGCACTGGAAGCAGCAATTACTGCAGAAGAAATAAACGCAGTCTTAAAAATTTTTTTGAACATTAATTCAGCTAAGTCCAAGCAGTCCTGTAAAATCTAAAGTGATTTTTCTATGGACTTAATGAATAAAAGCTTAAGAAAATAAGTAAATCCTGGTCGTCTTCTGTTAAATAAAAGTAGTATTTTTTACATAACGGTTAAATCTCTGGAAAAAAAATGGCTGAAACCTTTGCATTTCATGGACAAGAGCAATATTGGTGCAAGCGTAAAAAAAATGTCCTTGAACTAATACTTATTACAAATCGTTCAGCAACCATTCATTCTGTTTACGCACGCTGCGAACCTGACAATGAAGAAAAGCTTGTTCAGATGGAGCCTATAAAGCGAACAGAAGCAGTTCAATACTGGCAGGGTACAATTCCACTTAATCAGGATCAGCCCAGTACCCTGTATCTGTTTAAGCTGGTTTTTAATGATAAACAACTCTGGGTTCATGGTGCAGGCACCAGTTCATACATGCCTGGTCAAGAAAAACACTTTCGATATAACAGCCAGGACCACCCACCGTCATGGGTTTGCAATCAAGTTTTTTATCAGATATTCCCGGATCGCTTTTGTAATGGAAATCCAGCAATAACAGTGAAAACGGATGAGTATCCTTACCAGGGCGGGCAACGAAGAATTATCCAAAAAGCCTGGGGCTCTGATGTTAGCAACCATGAAGAGGGTACTGGCGCAACAGAGTTTTTTGGCGGTGACCTAAAAGGTATCCGTTCTAAATTAGACTATCTGCAAGAGTTAGGTGTCACTGCACTTTATCTGAATCCCGTATTTTGCTCTCCCAGCAATCACAAATACGATACAACCGATTACACAAATATTGACCCCCACCTGGGAAGCAACGAAGAGTTTAGCGATTTGGTTTGCGAGCTGCATAACCGTGATATGAAAATAGTATTGGATGCTGTATTTAATCACACATCAGAAGAGCATAACTGGTTTGATAAATATGACGTTTATAACAATGGTGCTTTTCACTCGACCACATCACCCTATAGAAATTACTATTTTTTCAACGGCGACACTCAGCAGTATATAGGCTGGAATGGCATTTCTACTTTACCCAAACTGAATTATGAAAACCCTGATGTCAGAAATACCATTTATGCCGGGGAGAAAGCAATTATCCGTCAATGGCTGAGGGAACCTTACAAAATTGATGGCTGGCGTTTTGATGTCATCCATATGCTGGGGGAGGGTAGTGGCGCCAAAAATAATGTTCACTATGTTAAAGCCTTTCGCCAGGCAACCAAAGAAGAAAATCCCGATGCCTATATTTTGGGAGAGCACTTTTTTGAAGCAAGTAAGTGGCTACAGGGGGATCAGGAAGACGGCGCCATGAATTACTATGGGTTTACTCATCCAGTCCGCGCCTTTTTGGCAGGGCAGGATATTGCCTACCATCCTATTAAGATCACAGCTGAAGAGTTTGCCCTCTGGCTTGCAGAGGCCAGATCAAAAATGCCGTTTGCCAACCAGCTTACTCAACTTAACTTGTTAGATAGCCATGACACCACCCGCTTTAAAACACTGCTGAATGGTGATACTGCACTTATGAAGCTGGCAGTCACACTACTCTTTTGCTACCCGGGAACACCCTGCATTTATTATGGCGATGAAGTTGGTCTGGAAGGCGGACCTGATCCCGACTGCCGACGCTGTTTTCCGTGGGATGAATCGGTATGGGATACCGATCTGCTCGTCCACTATAAAAAACTAGCCTCTTTGCGCAAGGCTTACAGTGCCTTGCAGTCAGGATGCTTCCAGTTACTTTATGCCAAAGAAGATATATTCGCGTTCACAAGGTACGATCAACAGGTCTGTATCATTTGTATTATAAATAGAGGGGATCACATTAATCTAAGCCTCCCTGCATGGCAGTTACCTTTTACAGTCACCAGAATCAAAAGTCTACTGTCAAATGAATCAATAGCAAGCCCGGGAAAGTATATTCCTATTAGTATATTACCAAACGAAAGTAAGCTATTTATTGCTGACAGCCAGAAAGATTAAGCATGTCAGAAACTATCGTAGGTAGAGCTATCTGAGTGGAAAATAAGATAAACCCAGGTTTTCAATAACAAAATAGATAAAGAATATTTTCCGCTCAGATATAACTTGATTAGAAAATCAACAATCGAGAAAATATTGATTTTTTATCGTTATAATTTTTTCAGAAAACGAGATAAATCAACCGATTTTAAAGTTAAAGAAATCAATAAAAAACAAACACCGCCTCTTTAAACAGCATTACAAACTTTATCAACATATAATCATGATAAAAGTGAATATCAGTTTAGTCTTATCATTAATATTACCTCATAACAAAACAAAAGCATTTTAAGTAGAACCCACTAGATATGTAGCAAAAGCAGCCAACCGCTGGTTTTTCCCATTCTTCTCCAAAAAACAATCAACAACAATTCTTTATTAACGGAACATTAACAGTTTGTT
Source organism: Endozoicomonadaceae bacterium (assembly GCA_965224475.1). GTDB lineage: Bacteria > Pseudomonadota > Gammaproteobacteria > Pseudomonadales > Endozoicomonadaceae > Endonucleibacter. The sequence continues at coordinate 445,716 of CBDCZK010000023.1, forward strand.
TATAGATTCAGGATGTAAGTTCCAGTTTATATTACCTCCAATAGACTCGCCTCAAACATTAATTAGCTGATCAATAGATCAGTCACGCTTTTGCAGACTCATCTAGTGAAAGTATTACTTCCCAGCCGGTATGGGTCACTAGCTCTTTGCATAAAGCCTTAAACACTGACATTATCTTATTGGAGTTTATATGAAGAAGCTGTTTGCAGTCGCTGCTATGACTATTGCCACCACCAGTGTATCTTCTGCTATGGCAAGCGGTGACATGTTTGTCGGTGCTGAGTTTGGTAAGGCAAAGTATGAATTTGGTGGAGAGAAACAAAAAGAGAGTCAGTACGGCCTAAGATTTGGTTCTTATATCAATGATAATGTACGCGTTTACGCCAATTTAAACCAAGGTAAAGGTGACGCCACGTCAACTGAAGGTAACATCAAATCTAATGGCAAATTTACCAGCCGTCAGCTTACTGTTTCTGCAGACTATGTGTTTGAGACAGGTTACCCTGTCAAGCCATTTGCAGGTGCAACTTTAGGAACCAACTGGGCTGAAATTAGTGGTCAGAGCAAAGTCGGCTCAACTACCCTCATTGATGATAAAAAATCAAATTTTGCCCTTGCCTATGGTGCACAGGTAGGTGTGATGGGGCAGTTTGGGCAGTTTGACGTGGAGCTGGGTTATCGCTATCTAAAACATAACAATAAAATGACATTCAAACAAAATGGAGTTGAAGCAGAAACTAAGCTCAAGGACTCGAAAACTCCATACCTGTCTGTTTCCTACAAGTTTTAAATCTGGCCAATTGGTCTAGATTAGCTTAAGAAAGGCTGCTCTAACGCAGCCTTTTCTTTGTATTCTGTAAATGTGGTCAAACCCTATTTATTCCCCAAAGGCTTAATGGCAATATTTTTAAGTTGCTTTATGACCTAAGACTGAATGTCTTCTTCCTGCAAAATCGGGCTAACCCGGTTGTGCTAAGCCCAGAGACTTCCCCCCCCCAAACAGTCTGAAAAAATATTGCTCTATCAATAACGAATACAAGGGCAATTCCATAGCCAATAGTCGAAAACAGGGCAAAAAAACCACAGTTTCTGGCTAAAAGGGAAGAGAGATATCAGCCATAAGGAGCTTTAAACGACAAATAAATACTAAACAAATAGGGGCTGTATATGACCATTGATATAAAAAACAGGAGTGAGCGACATTTACTGATCATCACCCTTGGTGCACTTACTATGCTTGGCCCGATGGCCATAGACCTTTACCTCCCTGCTTTACCTGCTATTGCAAAAGAAATGGGAGAACCACTAAGTAGGATACAATTTACTCTCAGTGCTTATACCATGGGTTTTGCACTGGGCCAGTTGATCTACGGCCCACTATCTGACCGGTTCGGCCGCCAAAAAATTATGCTGCCAGGTCTGATCTTTTATATTGTCACCAATATACTGGCTGCACTTTGCACTACAGCGACTCAGCTGATTATTGTTCGCGTTTTACAGGCCATGGCTGGCGCTGCTGTTATGGTTACCATTCCTGCAATGGTCCGGGATCTGTTTCCTAGAGAAGAAAGTGCAAAAGCATTGTCTTCTATCTTAATGGTTATGACTGTTGCACCATTGGTCGCGCCATTATTAGGAGGCCAAATGCTGAAATTCTGGGGTTGGGAGGCGCTGTTTCTATTTCTCGCAGCTATTGCTTCTCTGGGGTTAATTCTTGCGTTATCCCGCATCAGCGAAACTTTACCAGAAGAAAAACGCTCAAAGCATTCTGCTGGACAGCTGGCTAAAAATTACCTTGAGGTTATTACTAACCGCGAAGCCATGGGTTGTATTCTATGCCATAGTTTCTTTTTTGGTGGCATGTTTGCTTTTATATCCGGCTCACCCTTTATTTACATAGAGCTCTTCGGCATCAAACCAGAACATTACGGATTACTGTTCGCTATCAATATTATAGCCATGGCCATTATGAACATGGTCAACCTGCGATTGATTGGCAGACTACAACTGTTCTCTATCCTTCGAATTGGCAGTCTTATTGCCGCAATTTCATCACTGCTATTGTTATTTAATGCAGAAACCAGTTTAGGTGGGTTAGCAGGTATAATGCTGCCTGTAATGGTTTATGTAGCCTGCATGGGCTTAACAGGACCCAACTCTAACGCACTGGCTCTGGCTCACTTCCCAAGGACTGCTGGCACAGCTAATGCCCTAGCTGGAACATTGCGCTTTTCTATTGGCGGACTAGCATCAGTGGCTGTTGGTTTTCTACATGATGGCTCTGCAATGTCTATGGCTTCGGTAATGGCAGGCTGTGGTATTTTATCCGTTTTATCACTGCTACTATGCAGAAACAAAGGCATTTCTGTTGAAGAACAAAATATGCCAACAAACGTAACCAGAGAGATAAAAGGGGAAGTCTCTGTTTAAAACAGATTCTCAGATACTAATGAAAAAGCCAGCGTTACTGCTGGCTTTTTCACATTATAAATTATCTAGGGAAGCTCACCAAGCAGTATTTAGCTGCTATGGCGTCGGACACACACCGGGCTCAATGACATAACTCCAACCATTACCCGTATCAACCCGAGAATAATGAAAGAGATCTCCTGCAATCTTTGCAAACGCAGCTTCACTCAACTGAACAGTGTATGTTACTTGCGCATTACTATCTGTGACCTTTGTATTCGGTAACCACTTATCTCTGTTTTCAGCCAAAAAGCTTGCTTTAAATCCACTAAACTTCTTTGTAAACCCAGGAGCCTGTTGAGGAATAATAGGCCCTATTACACGAGACTCAAAACCTTTGGTTACTTGATCAGGACCTGCAATTTTAACTCTGTTAGTTTCGCTGCCATAGGAGCTATCAAAGTTAAACTCTGACAAGTCCCCTAAATCACAAGCCTCAATACCTTGTAACACCACATAACTGCCTGCTTCAAAAGTCAGGGTTTCACCATTCACTTCCTGTTTCCAGGTTTCTGCCTGAGGTGGTGGTGGCGTTGTTGTACCACTATCAGATGAGCTGCCCCCTCCATCATTGCATCCTGTTAGCGCAATAAGTGAGCTTGCCAAAAGAAGAGCAGGCGTTATTTTGACCATTTCAAATTCTTTTTAATTAATAAAACGCTATGACCACGCATCCATAAAATGAACACGGGGACTTCTTGGTAATATTAATAAGCATACTATTCCAATATGAATCTTGGCTTAATCAGTCTTTCAGTTTATCTATTCTTTTAATTTTCCACATCGATCAGTGGATAAAAACCAATAGGGGTAAAGAATTCTCTATACTTAACGCTTTAAATATTTGAAATCTATTCTGGATTTAACCGTGCATTTTTTAACCGCTACTACAACCAAATCATTTCCTATTCGTTTCGAAAAAAAAACAAATGCCGTACTTAAAGCAGACAGGGGGTAAATATTGCTATGAGTTTTCGACTCGCGATTAATGGCTATGGCCGGATCGGCCAGTGTGTATTACGGGCATTGTATGAAAATGGCTATAGAGATAGCCTGGAAATCGTTGCTATCAACGAGCTTTCAGATCTGGAAACCCTGACCTATTTAACACGTTACGATACATCTCATGGTCGCTTTCCAGCAAGAGTAGCCAGTGAAGATAGTCACCTTCGCGTAGCTAATGACTATATAAAAGTCTTTAACCAGCAAGATCCCACACAGCTGGATTGGAAAGCGATGGATATAGACCTGCTGTTAGAATGCTCTGGTTCCTTTAAGGATCGCAATACAGCCATGATACACTTGGAAAGCGGTGCCCCCAGGCTACTTTTCTCACAGCCAGCCCAATCTGATGTGGATGCAACTATCGTCTATGGTATCAACCAGAACAGCCTATCAAGAAACCATAGAATAGTTTCTGCAGCCTCCTGTACAACCAACTGTATTGTCCCTGTTATCAAAACTCTGAATGATGTGCTGGACATTGAATATGGATCAATAACAACCATACACTCAGCAATGAATGATCAGCCTGTTATTGATGCTTACAACCAGCATGACCTGAGATTAACCCGCAGTGCCCTGCAGTCAATTATTCCTGTCGATACAGGTCTTGCCAAAGGGATAGACCGTCTGCTTCCTGAACTCCAAGGCTGTTTTAAAGCCACATCTATTCGTGTACCAACTATCAATGTTTCCTGTATGGACCTTTGCGTCCATGTTAAAAAAAGCACCAATGAAGCTGAAGTCAACCAGATACTGCAGCAAGCAACCCACGGCTCTCTGGAGGGCATGCTTGGTGTAAGCTATGAGCCTCATGCTTCTGTTGATTTTAATCATGATGCCCGCTCATGCGTTGTTGATGGCACTCAAACCCGTGTAACATCTGGCAAGCTAATTAAATTACTGTGCTGGTTTGATAATGAATGGGCCTTTGCCAATAGAATGCTGGATGTTTCGAATTACTGGCTTAGTCTGAAATAGAAGGCTCTTGCAAACTGCAAGTTTCTCACGAGAAAGAACAGTAAAAATCATCTTTCCGTCATTTGCCGTTATCCCTTGAAACCCGGTTTGACACAGGTCATCTGATCGGATTTGTACGTACCAGCCGACGTTTTTTTATGCTATTGTCCCGGGCATTTTTAGACCCAAGCCGTTCAGCTTGCCGGATTTAGGCAGCTTACGGTACCCGGTCACTTCCTGTCACTTTCGACGAAGGAAATCTCATGAACGTACTGAAAATGACCGACCTGGATCTGTCCGGAAAACGTGTACTGATCCGCGAAGACCTTAATGTTCCGGTCAAGGACGGTAAAGTAGCCAGTGATGCCCGTATCCTGGCATCACTGCCAACGATCAAGATGGCACTTGAGGCTGGTGCCCGGGTAATGGCCACATCCCATCTCGGACGCCCCACAGAAGGTGAGTACGAAGAACAGTTCTCTCTCAAGCCTGTTGCTGATTACATTGGAAACCTGCTGGGTAAAGAAGTTCGCCTGATCAAAGATTGGGTTGACGGTGGCTTTGAAGTTGCGGAAGGCGAACTGGTTATCCTGGAAAATGTGCGCTTTAACAAAGGCGAGAAAAAAGACGACGAAGCGCTGTCCAAGAAAATGGCAGCACTCTGTGATGTCTATGTTATGGACGCTTTTGGCACCGCTCATCGCGCCCAGGCATCCACTCATGGTGTTGGTAAATATGCCCCGGTTGCCTGCTCTGGCCCTCTTCTGGCGGGTGAACTGGAAGCCCTAGGAAAGGCTCTGGGCAATCCTGAGCGCCCAATGACAGCTATTGTTGGTGGCTCTAAAGTTTCCACAAAGCTGACTGTACTGGAGTCCCTGTCCACTATTTGTGATCAGCTGATTGTCGGTGGTGGTATTGCTAACACCTTCCTGGCAGCGGCAGGTAAAAATGTCGGTAAGTCCCTTTACGAAAAAGACTTGATTCCTCAGGCCAAAGCACTGATGGAAAAGGTTAACGTACCCATGCCTGTGGACGTTATCTGCGGCAAAAAGTTTGATGAAAACGAACCTGCCGTCATTAAAAGCGTTGACGAAGTCAATGATGATGACATGATCTTTGATGTCGGCCCTGAAACTCAAAAACTGTTTGCCAATGTTCTGCAAAGCGCTAAAACCATTCTCTGGAATGGCCCTGTAGGCGTATTTGAATTCGATCAGTTTGGCGAAGGCACCAAGTCCATGTCTCTGGCAATCGCAGAGTCCTCTGCTTTCTCCATTGCTGGCGGCGGCGACACCCTGGCAGCTATTGATAAATATGGCATTAAAGATAAAGTGTCCTATATCTCTACTGGCGGCGGTGCTTTCCTGGAATTTGTTGAAGGGAAGAAGCTACCTGCAGTCGCTATGCTGGAAGAAGCTTACTCCAAATAAAACAATAAACAGGTTGCTTTGAAAAAAGCAGCCTGTTTTATATCTGAAGTCAGCAGACAAAATTCAATGAACAGCCTGATAGGCTTGTGACAAGAAAATACCCTCACACAAACCAGCTCATCATACTCTTGTTATCTGAGAGATTTTCCTGACAAACTCGAAGAAATAGCCTTTCACTTGATCTCCCATAAAACACTGCTATAGCTAAAACAACCCAAATGGGTTGTATCTGAGTTAGACGTGATAAAACAAACGTTCTATTAAGTTCAGGTTTATTAATATCACACATAATTTTGTTCAAACGGCAATCTCTCGTACACCTGAAAGAATATTGTTTTTAAGGTGGCCGAAAATGATTCACCAATGCCATAATGAGTCATTCAGAGCATGTCCGTTTACCAGGTGGAATAATTAGCCGCCACCAATATGGACTATCTGGGAAAAGTATTCAGCATGGAATGTTCAGGGATACAATATGTCTAAACAAGAGAGCATGAAAGAAGGCTGGTATCTGCTCAAGACCAGGGCAAGGCAAGAGCTAAGAGCCGACGAAAACCTCACTAACCAGGGGTTTGATGCATATTGTCCCACTATTACCCGACCAGGAGCAGCTGAAAGCAAAGAGGAAATTTTATTCCCGGGTTATCTGTTCCTTTACCTTGATCTTAAAGATCTCGATCGCTATCACAAGATTCGCTCTACCAGGGGTGTATCGACCATTGTTCAGTTCAACAAAGTCAGCCGCAAGCTCTTTGAGGATGGTCGCCTGCCAGCCCATAACCAGTCCAGTCTGCAAGAGCTATTACCACAGCCAATCCCTAATGGCGAAGTTATTATTCAGCAGGTAAAGGAGATGATAGTTTATCTGGAAACTGATCCCGAGCCTGTACAAGAGGCATTCAGCACGGGTGATACAGTCACAGTCTGTAACCCGCTCTATGAGCACTTGAAAGCAACCTTTGTTAAAGGTGTTAGCATGGATCGCGGTGTGATATTGATTCAATATATAAAAGAGCAAAGAAATGCCAATGGCACTGTAGAAAAAAAAGAAATCATGCCAGCCAAGAAAATGACCGTAAAACTGAAAGACCTGAAAAAAACGGATGGATATCAAAGCAGTTAAGCCTTTTATACAGCCTCTAACATTTATGGGACAGAGCCTTTCTTCCAGTGAGCAGGCTTATTCCCAATTTTATGGTATTGATTTTGACAATAAACTGGCTGATATCAACCATGAGTTCGGTTATCTCGATATCGGTCACTACAGAATCGCATGCCATGCCTATTGTCCCAAGGTACCAAAGGGTACTTTTTTCCTTCTACACGGTTATTACGATCATGTAGGCCTCTTCAGACATATCATTGAATATCTGCTAAAACAGGGCTACTGCGTCTTTGCCTATGATTTGCCAGGCCATGGTCTTTCAAGCGGACAACCAGCAACCATTCCGGATTTTTCTATCTATAGCCTGGTACTTGAAGGCATTCTGAAGGAGTGTTCAGGCCATCTGCCGAAACCCTGGCATGCTTATGGCCAAAGTACCGGATGTGCCATTATTACAGACTTTCTGGCAGGCAAATCCGGACAACAGAAAGAACCAGCATTTAAAAAAGTCATCTTGTCTGCGCCGTTGGTTCGCCCTTATCTTTGGGGGCTAGGTAAGATACAACTGTATGTTCTGCGTCTTTTTCTTCAGCAAATTCCCCGAAAGTTTACAGACAATTCCCGGGATCACTTGTTTCTTGAGTTTGCTAAAGCAGACCCTCTTGCGCCCAGGGTCTTACCTGTAGAGTGGGTTAACGCAATGGCACGGTGGATAAATAGAATCGAAAAACCTGACAATCAAATTATCTCCATCTGTCCCTTGATACTCCAGGGTACTGAAGACACGACAATAGATGCAAAACATAATATTGCTGTTCTAAGTCGTTTATACAAAGATCCTCAGGTACTGTACCTGGAAGGTGCCAGACATCATTTGCCCAATGAGCTGGAACCTACACGTACTGAATATATGCAGTGGCTTTCGTCACATTTATAAATGTGCTCTTAAGAACTTTATCGGCTCTAAACCTACAGTCCACTGTTCATAGTTAAAAAACTGTAAGATTTAGGTCTATTCTGACTCAAAACCTTGCAGTTTTTTATCTCGAAAATACCCACTGAGCTGGCTAGATCGGGCTTTTGTTGTTCTCCAGGTTCGCCCAGGTAATAAAGTCAATACCCTGTTATGCGGTTGATTCAAAGCCGGAGAATGGCGCAACAAACTCCGGCTTAAATCGATTAAAAAACAGGTTCTTCAGATTAGACTAATTGGAAACATTAATTGCCAAAAATTATATAGCCCAGACTGCCGACACCACGCTGCTCGCAGGTTGCTCTATATACGTAATCAGCAAGTATTGCTTCATCCAGGGTTTTTATTCCTAATCGATTATCTTTTTTTAGCAAGATATCATCCCTAGCAGTTTTGAGTATTTCGTCACGTTCAGCAGCACCATAAACAGTACAAGCGGCATTCGCTCTTTTGCGGGTTTTTCCTATGACCGCCCTATATCTTTCAACCAGTTCTTTATCGAGAAATCGCAAGTTAAACAGTGCGTCCACAATTTCAGGAAATTGCTTGGATCTTCTGATTCTCATCGTGAGGGGGTCAATTTTTTTTATCTCGTCACTTTGAGATCTCCACATTGCATCTATAACTTCACTATTCTCCTCCGTATTCTCTATTGTATCTACCAAGGCCTGGGCTATTGCTTTGATAGGATAGAGAACATCAGTGAAAGCATCTAGATCATCTTTCTCAGGTGATCTTGTTTTTTCTTCGATATCAAAGCAGTCTATTCTTGTAAAAAACATCTCGCTGTCAGGCTTTTTTGATTTGGAGTCAGCTTCAGGTTGTTCTTTGGACTTTGCCCCTGCACCTGTTGATGATTTGAACTTTGGCCTCGCGCCTGCTGATGGCTCAGGCTTTTCCCCTGCACCTGCTGATGGTTTGAACTTCGGCCTTGCGCCTGCTGCTGGTTTAGACTTTTCCCCTGCACCTGCTGATGGTTCAGGCTTTTCCCCTGCACCTGCTGATGGTTTGAACTTCGGTCCTGCGCCTCCTGCTGGTTGTTTTTTGGGCTCAGCATGAGGTGGTTGTCCTTGCTGTGCCTTGCTCGTGCGGCTTCTATCAGAGCGGTGTTGGTAAGGTTTAGATGGAGGACAACCATAAAAAGTAGGAGGGGTATCAGATGACATAAAGTAGTACCCAGCTCCGTACATGCCAGTTGTTGAGTATTTAACGCCTAAAATCTCTGGGGAAAAGAAGGTGGCGGTACTGGTGTTATAAAAACCAGGTCCCAAAGGGCCTGAGGTGTAAAAAATGGATTCATCTGAAGCTGGATGGCCATAAAATAAGGGGGATCCATCCCGGCAAGCGGGGCCATAATAACCCGCTCCATAAGCACCCTTATCGTCATAAATAGAGCCACCTGGGCCAGCAGAAGAGGGCGTATAGCCATTGTGAGCACCAGCAGAGGGGAGGTGGTCAGTATCTGAACCAGAGGCAACATTCCAGGGACCGCGATAGCTTGGAATGAGTTGAGTCATTGCGTTTGTATCGTCCCATTCGGCTTTATTTACTATTTTTCTTAGTTTTGCATAACGGGAAAATACGCAGGAAAAAAGTTCTGTTAGAGATGACTGATAACTTTTATCCGGATGAAAATGAAACATTCCTTTTTTTATCAAAGCCAGAACATGGTCTTTTTTGATATTAGGGTGTACGTTAAGCAGGTTGGTCAAATAATACTTGAATATGAATTTCTCGTCTTTATTCAGAGTATCTCTTTTTTCAAGTCTTTCAATAAAACCACTAAACTCCTTCAAGGTTCTTATCTTTGTACCTGTATCACTTAGCGCTTTTTGTACTTCTACAGGTAAAAAAGATTGGTCAATCTGACAAAAACTTTCTGCTGCATCACTCATTTTTTTGTTAAAATCAGTGTGTTTACATAGCGTAGGCATAACATCCATATAGGTAATTTTGCGAGTTAAAAACTGCCTTGTTACGGTCTCAAAAGATCCATCATTGGGAAGATAGGGTTTTATCCCGGTATAGATGCTGGTTACGCACTCATCATTGTCATCTTGAATAGTTTTCTCATCTGTAATGACCTTACAAGCTATATGATCTTTAGTTTGAATACCAATTAAGGCTTCGGTGTCTTCTAGCTGCCAAGCTAAAAAAACCGCTTTAATACCTTCAAGCTCTGGACTTGGTTTAAGAGTTTCAGACGATTGTGATTCTTTCTCACAACCTGAAGCACCTGAATCACCGCAGTCTAAAAGTGCGTTCAATACTGGATTTAAAGCCCGCAAAACTTCAGTGGATCTTTGGTCATGCCCACATAGTTGTGGTAAGTAATCCTTCAAAAAAGATATCATAGTCATTTGCTGACCAGCTTGTTGTAAGTATGCAAGAACTTTATCTACAGTTAACCCATTCCCCATCCTCTGAATTAATATATGCAATGTATATACAGGCGCGGAAGGTTGATTCTTGGGTGTCATTTTTGACCAGAATGCAGAATTTTCATTCCAAAGCTGTGCGACTACATCAAATGACTTCCCCTGACCAATACATGAATCTGGAGTATGTGAAAAAAACAGTTTTGAATTGCTCCACCGCAAAAAGGGTGAGTCAACCTTAGGGCCCATCATTCGAGTTTCTGCCATTGCAGGTATATACTGTTTGAGAAAATAATTATTTGTATCCAGAAACTGAATAGAATGGCTCGGCAGATTTAATTGATCACCCAGGCTATTTATTATAGGGGGTGGACCTGGTAATTCTGTATCATCAGGGCATTGTTTACTCAGAAAATAGGGCTGGGTCTTTAAGCCTGCCGTGTGTCTTCTCACCATTGGGTTTGTATCAGCAATTTCAACTGGCGGTTGATCACTTTGACAACCAGGTGCTCCCTGAATAACTATATTATAAACAGCATCTCGTTCATGATCGCTTGCTTTCAAATACTCTGGTAAAATATTTTTGACACTAACAGGTAGTTTCGCCGCAAATAAAACCTGTAATTTTTCATTGTCTATATTAGTAAACATTGTTGCTATAAAAGGTGCTGCAGGAAAAGCATGGTGCCCTTTATGTATTTCTTTATCTTCTTGCCTGAAATTAAAACCCCTTACTAAAAAGGGCTGTTCTACCTCACCTTCTATTTCAAGTGTATAAAACGGATTATCAAGCAGTATATCGCCTTGCAACTTCTTTGCTGGCACTATATTTGATTTAGAAAAGCCAAGCCAATCGCCATTACCAAATGCAGGCTTTGTAACAAACAAAACCAACAAAACCAAAAAAACAATGAATCCTTTTATTTTAACACCTACCTTTTCATTATACATTTTTAAGGCCTATAAATTACATTTACAACGAAGCACTCATTAATAATCCTGTAAAAAAGTCCACAAAAGGACTCAGCCACAAGCACTAAATATATATGTCGAATAATAAAGACCTTATAATATAGTAGAAGTTCAATACTCTATTTACCGAGTCTTTTCCAATATAAAATGAGCCCGAAGGATCCAGGGCAATTGCATCAATCTGACGACCTGAGAGAGACTGCTCTGTAAATTACCAGAGTAGTCAATTTGCATGGAAGCCGTACAGTATCAACCTTTGTCGCAGTTTTTGGCTAAAGTACCTGATCCCCGTCGGCCAGGTATGTGTGACCATAACCTGCTTGATATTCTTATTATTGCCGTATGTGCTGTTATATGTGGAGCTGATGAGTGGCAAGACATTGAGGACTTTGGTCGCTGTAAAGAAGACTGGTTCAAAACATTTCTAGAGCTACCCGCCGGCATACCCTCTAAATACACCTTTCGCAGGGTCTTCTGCTTGCTTGACCCCGTAGCTTTTGAAACCTGTTTTACTGGCTGGATCAAGCAAACACTGACTGAAATATCAGGCAGCCAACACCTTGCGATTGATGGAAAGGTCATTAAGGGCTCCAGAGCAAAAGGCAAAAAACCAGTGCTTCTAGTCAGTGCCTGGAGTGTTAAGCTTGGCTTGGTGCTTGGGCAAGAGCGTGTCGACCAAAAGTCCAATGAAATTACAGCAATACCTAAACTGCTCAAAGCTCTGGAGCTGAAAGGCTGCCTTGTCACACTGGATGCTATGGGCTGCCAGAAGAAAGTAGCAAAGCAGTGCGTTGAACAGGGTGCAGATTACATTCTTGCAGTCAAAGGCAATCAGAAAAAGCTCTATAAAGGCATAGAGGCTTTGTTTACCGCAGCAGAACACCAGCCAGAGCTGCATGATTATATGCAGTCTCGTGAAAAAGGCCACGGTCGTGTAGAAACCCGCTGTTGTTGGGTGATAAGCGATCTTTCTAACTTGGAAACGGCAAAAGACTGGCCGGGACTAAAGCAAGTAGCTGTCGTACAAAGTGACAGGCAAATCAATGGTAAAGTAACTACTGCGCTGCGTTTTTATATCATGAGCCGTTCAATGGCAGCGAAGGATATGCTGGAAATCAGTCGAAACCACTGGTCTGTGGAGAATAATCTACACTGGGTGCTTGATGTTGCATTTTCAGAGGATGCTTGTCAGATCAAAACAGGCAATGGGGCAGAGAACTTCTCTATCCTGAGGCGGATAGCACTGAACGCTATCAAGGCCAACAAGGGCGATCGCAGTATCAAGAGCCACAGAAAACTAGCAGGTTGGGATCATAAACACCTAACAAAGTTACTTTGCTCTATCGTTTTGGATTGATGCAATTGCCCTGCCGAAGGATCTGAATGATCATCCATTAAATAGGTGGTGAACAGTATTCTAATACTGAAAGGTAAAATGACACCATTAAACCAGTTTGGTAGTTAGGGCCTTGCCTTCAAATGAGATACCATCCCAACCAGAAATCATAAATGCACGTATATTGCCATGGCTGTTACCGCCAGGATCAGAAAGAACCTCTTCACGGTAAAAATCACCAAAACAACTTAAAGTCTGTTCTTTTGCCAGGTTATGAAGAAGAGCAAAAGCAAATATCTTACAGGAACCCTCATTTTCACCCTTTTCATTGACTTGCAAATGTTCACCCTTGCCATTTAAAAATCGGGTAGGCGTATAAATGTAATTTTCATCAATAACGTCTATCACTTGGGAAAATTCAATCGTCTCAGGTTGGCTAATAATTTGCTCCAATAGTTCAGCTACTTTCATCCTCAGCCTCTTACTAAATTTACGTGCCAAATAATAAAAAGCCGAACACTATGTCCGGCTTCTCTATTACCTTATAGCAGTAATTATGCAAGTCCTGCCAACAGATTTTTCAGCATCACAATAATGATCACCAGAGCCATTAATGAAAAATCCAGACCGCCAATAGGAGGAATAAACTTTCTTACCCGGCTAGACAGGGGTTCTGTAATCTGGTGAAGCAACATTAACCCAGGGTTGTAACTCCCAGGTGCAACCCAGCTGGCAATTGCAATAATAATCAGGCTAAACATATAGATATCAAGAACATGCTCTGCCAGACGAATCAAGCTCATCGTCAGAACTGTAGGGAAAGGTACCACTGCCGGTGTAAACCCTTTAATCGCCAACACCAGATAAAGCAGGACAATTTGCAAGACCAACGCCAGCACAAGCGATGCAGCATCAATACCCCCAAAACCAGGAATCACTTTTCTGATGGGATTTAACAGAGGCGATGTCACCTTGACGATTGCTTGAGAGATGGGGTTATAGAAGTCTGCCCGCACGATCTGTAACAGAAAGCGCAGCAGAACGGCCATGATATATAGCCCCCCCAAAGTCTGTACCAGAAAAACAAGGCTGGATGAAAGTGCGGACATAGAACCCCTCTAAACTTAAAAATATTCGCTTCGAAAATTCAAATAGAGTACTACTTGCCTAGCTCATCAGCCATTTGTTTCGCACGTTTAACAGCATTACACATGGCATCATCCACCAGCTTATCAAGCCCCCCTTGCTGGAAAGTTTGTACCGCTTGTTCTGTTGTGCCGCCCGGAGAACAAACCCTGCGACGTAGTTCGGCGATATCTACATCACTATTAATAGCCATATTGGCAGCCCCAAGTGCAGTCTGCAGCGTTAATTTTTCAGAAACTTCAGACGAGAGCCCTAACTGAATCCCTGCATCCTTCATTGCTTCCATAAACAAAAAATAATAAGCGGGGCCACTTCCAGAAACAGCAATTACAGCATCAATCAATGTCTCTTGTGCTACCCACTCTGAAATGCCAACCGCATTGAAAATAGATTCGGCCAGCACCTTTTGCTCAACTGACACATGATCATTAGCGTATAAACCACTGGCTCCAAATCCCATCAAAGCCGGTGTATTAGGCATACTGCGAATAATTGCCAGGGGAGTTCTAACCCACTGTTCAAGACACGCCATAGTCACCCCAGCAGCAACTGAAATCAGTAACGGCTGTTTTTCCTTAACAGCAGGAGCCAGCTCTTCCAATACAGGCTTCACCAATCCAGGTTTTACGCAAAGTACAATCACATCCGCTTTAGCAGCTTCCACATTACTCTCGAAAACCTCAATGCCAAACTGGGCATGTACCGCCTGACGGTTCTGTTCCGTGGGCGCTGTCGCAATAATCTGACTTTTATCCCAGCCATTTTTGATCATACCGCCAATAATGGACTGAGCCATATTACCGGCTCCAATAAAACCAACACGTTTATCTAGCACAGTCATAATTGCTTCTTTCCAACCGTCTTATTGATAATTACGCGCCCCAAAGAGAGCCGTTCCCACCCTAACCATGGTTGCCCCCTCCTTAATAGCAGCTTCCAAGTCACCAGTCATGCCCATTGATAAAGTATCCATACTGAGCTCTTCACCATGGTTCAACGAAGCCAGCTGATCGGCCAATACCCTGAAAGGTTCTCTCTGTTTAACAGGGTCACTCTCTGGTGCGGGGATAGCCATTAAGCCACGTAAGCTTAACCTTGGCAAAAGGGCAATCTCTTTAACCAAGCCTGGTAACTGCTCCACTGCTACACCTGACTTGCTTTCTTCTCCACTTACATTGACCTGCAAACAAATATTGAGAGGAGGGAGGTTATCGGGCCGTTGGTCATTCAGTCTTCTGGCTATTTTCAACCGGTCAACGCTATGCACCCAGTGAAATGAGGATGCAATCTCGCGGGTTTTATTGGATTGGATTGGTCCGATAAAGTGCCAGCAAATACCTTTTAAATCCGATAGTTCAGCCATTTTCCCCAGGGCTTCCTGAAGATAATTCTCGCCGAAGTGGCGCTGACCTAAATTGAATGCCTCAATGATCATTTCTGCTGGCTTGGTTTTGCTAACAGCTAGCAATTGCACCAGGCCTTCTCGGTTGCAAGCACGCTCAGCCTGGTGGATTCTCTCATTAACCTGGTTAAACCGACTTTGTAGCTCAGTCATCAGAGGGTCACACAACGGGGATACGAATATCAACATTCGTACCGGGTTATTAACAACTTCACCATATGGACGCAGGCATTTAATGAGCCATTAATACTGTTCGCAGCCCATATAACGAAGGACTTAAGGTGTGTTCTCAATTAGTCCAGCAGTACTGCCGATAGCTAACCGAGAGGCTTATTAGTTTTATAGGATTTCCGTAGCTAAAAAAGAAACTGGGAAAGGTTCTGATGGATATTACTGAACTTCTTGCATTTAGCAACAAACAGGGCGCATCTGATTTACACCTGTCCGCAGGTATGCCCCCCATGATTCGAATTGACGGTGACGTTAGGCGTGTCAACGTCCCTGCTATGGAGCACAAGGAAGTTCATGCTCTTGTCTACGATATTATGAGTGACAAGCAACGTAAGGACTATGAAGAGCACCTTGAAATAGACTTTTCTTTCGAAGTCCCAGGTGTTGCACGTTTTCGTGTCAATGCCTTTAACCACTCCCGGGGAGCAGGAGCGGTATTCAGAACAATACCAACCAAAATTTTATCCATGGATGACTTGGGGATGGGTCAGGTATTTAAAGACATCGCCATGAAGCCAAGGGGACTCGTTGTTGTGACCGGGCCCACAGGCTCAGGTAAAAGTACCACTCTGGCAGCTATGCTGGACTTTATTAATGACAATAAATATGAACACATTCTAACCATTGAAGACCCGATAGAATTTGTCCACCCTCCAAAAAAGTGTCTGGTTAACCAGCGGGAAGTATTGAGGGATACCCATAGTTTTAACAACGCACTGCGTTCAGCCTTACGTGAAGACCCAGATATTATTCTGGTGGGGGAAATGCGAGATCTGGAAACTATCCGCCTCGCCCTTACAGCAGCAGAAACTGGGCATATGGTATTTGGTACCCTGCACACTACATCAGCTGCCAAAACCATTGACCGGGTTATTGATGTCTTTCCCG
Source organism: Endozoicomonadaceae bacterium (assembly GCA_965224475.1). Classification (GTDB taxonomy): domain Bacteria; phylum Pseudomonadota; class Gammaproteobacteria; order Pseudomonadales; family Endozoicomonadaceae; genus Endonucleibacter. Next base: position 462,008 of record CBDCZK010000023.1, read on the forward strand.
CAGATGAAAAATCAATGGTACGTTCAATGTTATCAGAGTCACTGGAAGCCGTAGTATCTCAAACGCTTCTGAAGAAAAAAGGCGGGGGAAGGGTTGCAGCACACGAAATCATGCTAGGTACACCCGCCATCCGTAACTTGATTAGAGAAGATAAAGTTGCCCAGATGTACTCATCCATTCAAACAGGGCAGTCTATTGGCATGCAAACACTGGATCAGTGCCTACAGAACTTGATTAGCAAAGGCCTGATAACGCCTGAAATCGCAAGAGAAAAAGCCAAAGATCCGGAAAAGTTCAAGTAAGTACCGTATTGGTCTCATCATTAAGCCAGCTTTCCAGAATAATCTGAGCAGCCATGCCATCAACAGGTTTTGACTTGTAATGACCGTGGTGTCCAAGTTTTCCCGCCCAGTCTTTCGCTTCAAATGAGCTTAACCGTTCATCTGCCTCAAAAAACGGCAAATTAAAACGTCCATGAATGCGCTTACCAAATTTCCGTGCCCTCTTGGACATCTCTGACTCAGAGCCATCCATATTAAAAGGAATGCCGACAACGACAGCATCTGGCTGCCATTCATCAATCAGTAGGGCAATTTGCTCCCAGTCAGGAATGCCATCTCTAGCTCTAAGGGGCTGCAGAGCTGTAGCTGTACGAGTGATAACCTGGCCTACAGCAACACCAATATTGCCAGTACCAAAGTCAAAGCCTAGCAAAGTCTTGATTTTCATTACATTTCGCTTAAATAAAGGGTGAATATATTATCGTAAAAAGGCTTTTAGCGCGCCATTCATAACCAGGCTGGTTATTGTTTCGTCTATTAGTTCAGTACCCTCAAGGGAGAGGCTGAGGTTCTCAGTGAGCTTAAGAAACAGCACTTGCGTTAACTCAGGGTCAGGGGACTGAAATTGAGGCTGACTCAGAAGAGCTATTATTTTTTTGTTGATAGCATTCAACTCAGAGCGAAGCTCCTCCATTGGCGGGGAAGAAGAAGGTGCTGTGTCTGAATTTTCCCATAGGTCAAAGCAGTACTGTTGAATATATTTGGCAGCTTCAACCAGACCTTCCATAAATGGCTTGACCGTTTCAGGGTCTATGCCTGATTCAACACATTGCTTAGATAAATCATCCAATATCTCAGCTTCACGGGCTGGGACATCAATACTGCTTCGGTCAGGCCACTTGGCAGACGCAACAACAGGCATCACTTCCAGTCGCTGGCTGACTAAAGCAACAAGTTCTAAAACAGAGCTTTCATATTTATTTTTTGCATATAAATCAGCAACTTGTTGTTTTTCTTCAGAACATCCCTGTTTTTGCACTAGATGTACCTATAATTATGGTTTCCTGAAAGTATAGCCTTTCGGTCAAATCACCCAGTAAAATCTGAAAAAAAACGCCACAGATCAAGCATGCCCGACTTGATCAGAAATAAGTACCAGATCAACCCCCATGGTCTCTGCCGCCTTATTCAGGCGCAAATGGGCAGGAGTATTAAAAATGATGGATGGGTCTGCTTGGCAATTAAGCCAAGCATTATGCGCAATTTCCTCTTCCAACTGGCCAGCTCCCCAGCCCGCATAGCCCAGTGCAACTAAGGAATCAGTAGGTCCATCCTGTTCTGAGATCGCGACAAGAATATCCTTTGAGGTCGTTAACTGTAGTCCTTCACAGATAGACAGGCAGGATTCCCACTTTTTCTCCCCACTATTGAGAACAAAGCCTCTTTCAACCGCCACAGGGCCGCCAGAATAAACAATATCACCATGCTGATAACAGGCCTCTGGTTGTTGAATACCAACCTGCCGAAAGATCTCCTCCAGCTTTAAATTGGTTGGACGATTAACAATGATTCCCAGCGCACCCTGGCGGTTATGTTCGCAAATAATCGTTAGCGAGGATGCAAACGAGCTATCTGCCATTTTTGGCATGGCAATGAGAAAGTGACTTTTAAGACTGGTAAATGCTGATGTACCCATAACGCCAGTATTGAAGTAAACCTGGAGAATCGCAACTATTCGCGATTAGAAAAAACGGTACTCTTTGTTTTAGTACTCTTAATCTGGGGTAAAAGCTTCAATTACTGAAAAGCTGATCACCCGGCTCAAAACGCCAGGTTCTTATAATCTCAACCAGATCATAATTTTTCAGATCTTCGCCAAAAGGTGCAAATGGTGCTGCCAGCTTAACAATACGTATAGCAGCATCATCCAAAACTCGATAGCCGGATGACTTCATAATTTCAACATTATGGATCGAACCATCGCGGTTAATTGCCACCATCAGGCTCAGCTCACCATAAAGCCCTTCTCTCCTAGCCTGTTCTGGATAATTAATATTACCAACCTTTTCAACTTTCCTTCGCCACGATTCTTTATAAAAAGCACCAGGCTCCTGAAGCGTTGATGCAGCTGTCAGCCTTTTTATTCTGGGCCGTTTAGCATAAGCCTGACGCTCTTCTCTAAACTGTGCCTCCAGACTGGCTATCTCATCTCGCAGATTAATATGTTTTCTGGGCGGGTTATCTTCCTGACTATCCACAGCCTCATCTTTTCTCACCTCACTGTCGACTACTTTATTGGCTGATTTTCCTTGAGTCACAATTTTGGCTGCTGGCTGAGGCTGTTGTTTAGGTACAGATGGAGGATGAGGCTCAGTTTGAACTTCCTGAATGCCATTATCCTGAAAAGGTGCAGGCTGATCAGTGGAGGGCAGGGCTTTTTTATCCAGGACACCACTGCCTTGCTGGTTAAACTGGGCAAGATAGTCGGCCTTCTTGGGCTTGTCCTGACTCTTATAGGTAGCCAGCGTGATTTCGAGTGTTTTGGGTGGCGCAGGTTTATCCTGAATACCAAAACCCACCCCCAAAACAATCAGAGCATGAATAGCCGCCGCCATAAACAGGGTAAATCCGAGACGGTCACTGGCTGACACAGATGATGATTCAGGCATGGTTTTCTATAGCTGCCTTATTCCTTTGGCAGTATACATTGTCATCAATGTATTGAGTGCTGGCAAGTATAATACCAATCGCAGTAACCAATTATTATTGAGCTTGGTAAAAGTATGCCAGCATTCCGGACTCAATACTTATCGAGCAGTCAGTTTTGCTTCAATGCGATCCATTAGCTTGTCGGCAATACTGATACCAAACTGGTTATCCAGCTCACGGATACAGGTTGGTGAGGTCACATTAATTTCAGTGAGGTAGTCGCCAATCACATCAAGACCGACAAACAGCAGGCCTTTCTCCCTTAATACTGGTCCAACCTGCTCAGCAATCCAGCGATCCTTTTCTGACAGTTCCTGACCAACACCACTGCCACCGGCAGCCAGGTTTCCACGCAATTCACCTTCTGCAGGAATGCGTGCTAAGGCATAAGGTACTGGTTCACCATCAATCATCAGGATCCGCTTGTCACCCGCTTTAATATCTGGAATAAACTTCTGCACCATGGCCTGTTGTTGGCCATGATTAGTCAGGGTTTCAATAATAACACTCAGGTTAGGGTCATTAAGGTTGGTTCGGAATATGGAGGCACCGCCCATTCCATCCAGTGGCTTAAGCACTACATCCTGATGCTCTTCAACAAAATCACGAATTAACCGGGCACTTCTGGCAACCATCACCGGCGGTGTGCACTGGGGGAAAAGGGTCGCAAAGTACTTTTCATTGCAGTCCCGGATACTCTGGGGTTTGTTGACTACCAACGTTCCTGCTGCTTCTGCCTGCTCAAGAATATACGTGCTGTAGATAAACTCCATATCGAAGGGCGGGTCCTTTCGCATCAGGATAACATCCAGTTCTGCCAGTTCCGTCTCCTGCCGATCCCCCAGTTGGTACCAATCCTCCGGGTTAGCCTGCACAGAGAGAGGCTGCATGCTGGCAAAGGCTTTTCCTTCGCGCTGATACAGGTCAGCCTGTTCCATATAGAACAGTTCCCAGCCTTTTTTGCTGGCAGCCAGCAGCATTGCCAGAGAGCTGTCTTTTTTATAATTGATGGCGCTAATAGGGTCCATCACAATGCCAAGCTTAATGGTCATACTTCTTCCGAAACAGTTTCGTTCTTGGTTTGTTCAGGTTTTTTACTTTGAAAGGTTTTACCTAACGCTTCGCCCATTTTTATCGGGCTACCTGCCTGCCAGTTTTCCAGCCAGTCAACCTGATCCTTGCCAAAGAGGACAATAGCAGTAGAGCCCAATTTAAAACGGCCTACCTCTTCTCCCCGTTCCAGTGCAATGTTCTGGCCTGAGTTTTCACCGTAATCAAAACTCCGCACCTGGCGACGCTGAGGAGTAACCAAACCTGCCCAAACGGTTTCAATACTGGCAACAATAATGGCACCCACCATAATCACCGCCATGGGGCCTTTATCGGTATCAAAAATACTGACGACCCGCTCATTACGGGCAAACAGGTTGGGGATATTCTCCACGGTTCCCTGGTTTACTGAAAACAGACGACCTGGTACATGTATCATCCGGCGAAGCTTACCTGCTGCCGGAATATGCACGCGGTGGTAGTCCCGGGGTGATAAATAAATAGTGGCAAATTTCCCCCCCATAAACTCCTGACCCAATGCGATATCACCGCCCAGTAACTCAATCAGGCTGTAATCATGGCCTTTTGCCTGAAAAATCCGGCCATTGTCGATATTACCAATCTCACTAATCGCACCATCTGCAGGGCTGACAATTGCCTGAGGGTCTTCAGGCAAGGGGCGGGCTCCCTCTTTTAACAGGCGGGTAAAAAATTCATTAAAATTAGCATAGGACTCAATACGCTCTTCCTGAGCCTCGCTCATATCCACATCATAGTGATTAACAATCCCGCGAATCAGGCCATTTTTCAGCCAGCCAATCTTGCTCTCAACAAAACAGTGAACAGCTCTGGAAACCAGATGATGGGGCAGAACATGCTGAATGCCAGCAAATAATTTTTCTTTCACGGTGGTGATATTGCCTCTATGGATTATCAGTAGATGTAGGCGAAAGTATTGTAATGGATGGTAACCACCTCTGCATCTGGAAATGCCGCCAGACAATAAGTCAGGAGTCCTGACAGGGTCTATAATCTCAGCAGTTTCTATTTCCGGCCATAAGGTAAATAACAATGCAGGATAAAGATTTTGAACAGAAGACCAGAGAACAGTTTTACCAGATCAATAGAGAGCTGGCGGATCATACTGACCGGTTGATTGGACTGGAAAATAAAATGGATATGGTGATTAACACGCAACAGCGAATGGAAAAGGATATCACTGAAGTCAAAACCCGCATGGATCGCGTTGAAAATGAGATGACAAAAGTCACAGAAGAACTACTGGGTGTCAAGAATGAAGTACAAGGCATCAAATCTGAAATGAGCGGAATTAAAGAAGAACTAAGATACAATAGCCAACTGCTCAAAGAGTTTATTACTATTCACAAAACCGGTGAATTGTAAGGTTCTCCTTCTGCATCAGATGGTTCGATATCAAATCAAGGCTCAGCTGAATGCAGAGCCCACGAGCCCGCCAGATCAAATTCACCCCTCTATTGGCGTATCCGGCAAATTACCCCACTCAGACCAGGAACCATCATAGGCACGGACGTTCTTATAACCCAGTGTTTTTGCAACCAGATAGGTAAAACCAGAACGGTGGTGGCTCTGGCAGTGGGTAATAATCTCCTTATCTTTAGTGATACCCAATGCTTCCAGCTCCTCTTGAACACCTTCCCGAATTCTATAATGCCTCGCCGGATCCATCGCACGGGTCCACTCATAGTTCACTGCCCCAGGAATATGGCCACCGCGCATAGCAAACACTCGTTCACCTCGGTATTCCTCAGGTGAACGGGCATCCCAAATCACTACACCGGGGTTATCCAAGCTGGCTTCAATATACTCTCTGGAAGCAATCACCTCGTCGTTAATAGAGAGCTTAACATCTGTTGGCTCAGGCTGGTTTGGTGTATTTTCCAAGGGTAACCCCGCTTTTAACCAGGCATGGATACCACCATTTAGATAGGAATAATTAGTATGACCTATTACATCCAAAGTCCAGATAAAACGGCCTGCCCAGCCACCACCTTCATCATCATAGACAACAATATGCTGATCGTTGCCGGTATAGCCAATACGGCTAAATAGCATTTCCAGTTGATCAATAGCAGGGAGTTTGCCTGCTGCAGGTGGCGTGTTGGCTATCAGCTCTTGAGGCAAGATATTGATTGCCCCTGGGATATGGGCTTGAAGATAAAGCTTAGGGTTGCAGAGGTCGACTATTAGCAGATTGTCCCTATCATCCAGCTGCTCAGCAAGCTGTGTTGGTTCTATAACCCTGTTGTCTAAAATATTCAAACGACGCATTACCCCCTCACTCTAAATTGTCACATATTCCCATAGCGGGACAGAAATATCCCGGGATTACTAAGTAGTTTACAGGTAAAAATCTTTTAACGCTCTGTGCTAGAAATAAGGGTGTTAAACGAAAATCTTTTTCTTAGTTGGATTTTTACGCAGATGGTCTTTTATCTTTGAGGGCGTCTGCGTTCCCAGTAGAGATGCTGGGAACGAGTCAATAAAAACTCAAGTGGAACAAACAAAAGCGCAGTGTACAAATAACAGATATACATGTTGAGTTAGTTTTGGATATTACAAATATCCCGACTATTAAGTCCTGCTTATAGATTCGGCAACATTAAAAGCAATTACAACGGCCTGTTTTAGCAATATTTATATCAATGAACTACTTTTCATAATCGAGTCTAGCTGTTTATCAATGAGGTTACCCTTGTGAAATATAAAAAATTCCTCAGTTCAATTGCTGCAGGATTAATTGTAGCTTTTCCATCTATTTCCATAGCCGGAGGTGATGTACAGTTACCATTTTTCCATGGTGTTCAAAAAATTCTTGAGGTTGTTAAATTAGCTGATCCAAACTTTGATATTTCTTCGTAACTATTCAGCCTCCTCAGATTAATCTGGATTTTTCGCGAATTTATGTCATTTTGATATAAACCCTTTTCCAGAAGTTTTCATGACTCAGTTTACTCCCGAAACACAGGCCATTATCTTGCTTCTCGCTGCTGTAGGTGAGCTGGAGTCGAAGGTTTTGAGTCTTGAGGATGAAAACAAGGAGCTTGCTGATAAGCTCAAGATGAATAGTCGTAATAGCAGCAAGCCACCGTCTACAGATGGTTACAATAAGCCCTCATCATCCAAAAACTCAAATGCTGACAGTGAGAATGAGGAAAATCCTGAGTGTGATAGAGAAGATTACAAACCCAATCCCAAAAGCCTGAGGCAAAAGTCAAATAACAGGCCCGGTGGTCAACACGGTCATAAAGGCTCTACGCTGGAGCAAACTGAGGAACCAGACCATATCCGGCATCACTCGGTTAAAAACTGCGTACTTTGCCATCAGTCGCTTCTTTCTATCAAAGTAACCGACGTTGTTGAACGTCAGGTATTTGATCCAGGACGTTTTGGCCGTTTCGAAGTAACGGCGCATGTGGCTGAAGTCAAAGAATGCCCATGCGGACATGCTAATCAAGCATGCTTTCCTAAGGGTGTTGACTCGTATGTGCAGTATGGTCCGGTCACTCAAGCACTGGCTGTTTATCTGTATCAATACCAGTTAATGCCGTACAAGCGCATTTCACAATTCTTTTTCGATATTTTTGGTCTTGAAGTTAGTCCCGGTTCAATCTGTACTTTTCAGGCAAATGCCTACGACCGTCTGGCTAGCACAGAGGCAGCAATTGCTAACGCCTTAAAAAAAGTGCCAGTTGCAGGTGCTGACGAAACAGGCATGAGAGTGAAGGGCTCTTTATGGTGGCTGCATGTCGTTCGTTCCGAGGAGTGGACATACTACCACCTTGACCCCAGTAAAGGTCATGAAGCTATTGAGGCAATGGGAGTGTTACTGGTATTTGCCGGTATACTTGTGCATGACCATTATAAAGTCTACTTTCGCTACGCAGCCATCCATGTGCTCTGTAACGCCCATCACTTAAGGGAGTTGCAGGGGGTTGTTGACAGAGATTGCAATTATCTTGCAGCCCGGCTTCAACGCTTGTTAAGGCTGGCTTGCCATCTTAGGAAAGGGTTCAAAAAGCTTGGCATGAAGGCTATGCCGGAAATTATCCGCAAGCGTATCGACTCGCTTTTCGAGCGTACTGCTAAAAAAGCACAGCTCGAAGAAGCCGAGTACATGGAGCGACGACGTCAACGCCTTGGAGAGGATAAAGTCAGAAACACCAAAGCCTTTAACCTCTTCAAGCGACTGGTGGAGTTTAAAGAAGAAACCTTGAGATTCATGACTGATTTTGACATCCCCTTCGATAATAACGGCAGTGAGCAGGATGTTCGCAACGGCAAGGTAAAGCAGAAAATATCTGGCTGTTTCAGAAGTGAAAAAGGGGCTAAATGGTACTGCCGGATACGGAGTTATGTTTCATCGGCGAGAAAGCAGGGTGAGAATGTTTTCGAAGCCCTGCTTATAGCTATGAAGAATTACGACAACCTTCCTTTACTGGGTGCTGAATAGTTACATTTCTTCACTCATACCTATGGGTAGTACGGAAGGTGTTGACCTTAATCTGAAAAAAGACCTTATATCACCTTGGAATGGAGAATTAGTAAACAAGGCTATAGCAGCTGAAAAAAAAACACCTAAAGAATATGCTTATGATATGGTTGAATGGATCCTGAGCAGTAAAAAATATGCTGCTGCAGGCTATATAATCAGTGACGAGGAAAAAAACGAGTTACTAACAAGAGTTAAAAATGGTGATTATCTAGATACATTTTCACCCTATTCAAAAGCCATCACGGTTTCTGATGCCGATGCGCTTTTTATTCCCCACCAAGAATTTATAACCAATGATCTCACTGAATCCGGAAACACGGCTTCTGATCAAAAATCATCAAGCTCAGTTATTCCTAGAAATACACCCGTTACAGTATTAGGGAAAATAGCCCCAATTGAGGTTTCATTGTCTGAAAAAGATAACGCTTGGCTATTAGTTTGGCGCCCTGAGTTCGGATTTAAGTTTGTTCTTGCAGAACATATAGCCTGGGCCGATGATGCTGTCGTAGAACCCTATGAGCAAGCAATTAAACAGGACCAAGGTCTCCGCCTTGCTTGTACAGATAGAACCCATACATATCGTATGGAGTACCCAGAAGACATCCCTTCTAAAGCCTCTTTACTGAGAGGAACCCCCATTATATGTACTGAAAATTACTATAACCTAGTATTCCCAAGCGCAACTGAAGAACAATTTAATCTTGGTCCAGCCTTTAAATTGTCCCTACGAAACTGTCAGTTTACAACGGCAAATGTTGTACCAATAGAAAAAATACCTGATTGGGAATTAGATGATCATGCTCCAGTATCTCCAACTCCTTTCACCAATAAACGTTTTGTACGCCAACTTGAGAATGTAACTTTTCAGTTCCCAAATTATGGTTCAAATAATAAAAACCGTTCATATGGCTGGGGAGAAGCAACTACAGGGATAGATAGACTAAGAGGACAAGATATATCTTCAACAGTACGTTACCTTCTTCAACCATTTGGTTTCTCCCTCCCACGATTTTCAAAAGATCAAATAGCAATGGGACAGAAAATAAATAATGTAACAACTATTGAAGGTGATCCTACTTTGCTATTTAACGGTATGTTAAATAACTGTAAGTTAGGTACATTTGCCTCTTTCGGACCAGGAAACATGATGGCTTGCCTTGGAACCATTACTTTTAAGCAATTAAACCAGTTAGATAGAAGTGCTGCTACTTATGCAAAAACTCATGGCGGCATGACAGAAGACGATGCACTCCCTATGGTTGTATCAAGTCCTGTTGGATTTAGAGACTCAAATCGAAAAACACAAATAGAAGAAAAGAAAAAAGCTCTTTTTGAAAGTTTTAAACAAACGCTTGAACTGGGAGAACTAGATCAAACAAAAACCGCGTTACTGATGAAATTTGCAAGTAGCCAAGCAGAAGATGACACCCCTTCCTGGCATATTAGTGCTCGAACCAGTGTTTATTTTCTTACAAAAGAAGGGCCACTAAGTCTATGGACAAGAAGAAATCAAATGATGTTTTTCAAATACTATAAAGACAATCCAGTCCAATAATTCAACATCATAAATTTACTGAATGTATTCGAATGAATACATTCAGTAATTAATAATGATTAAAATATAAATTGAACTAAAAAAAGCTTTTCTTTAATCCCTACAATTTCTGAATCTTATCAAATTCCTCCGGACTGTATTTTTTCTCTGTACTCCGGGTCAAATCCGTCATTAATTCAGACTGCAATACCAGCGCTTTATCGTAAGCGGTTTGTAATAAACCATTGGAGTAATTACTGGCATACTGTACTGCCATATTCTGGTTGTCCTGGTACATGGCCTTCAGCATATCCTGGGTATAGGCATGGGTTTTTACCAGATAGTCTTCCGCAGAGTGCAGAACATCAGTAATCACCTGCTGGTACTTACCATCCATAACATTGGCGCTGGCCAGGGTACCCAGTGAGCGGAATGTCCACCAGGCAGAACTATTATCATAGCGATCCTTGCCTTGGGTATAAGCCTGGGGTACATCGTTCATCACGTTATAGACCGGGATAAAAGGGCTGTATTTAATATTGCTGGGGGTTTGCCAGATCACGGCTGCCAGTTCCGAAGGCATATTCGGATACATCTCAATAATATGGGCTTCAGAAGTCCGGTCTACACCAATGGGGCGATCAGCCTTGCCTTCCAGTTTGGTGCCCTGATAATCAGCACGGAGCACTTTAGCAATATCAGTCACACTGATTTTCTGGTCCGGCGTTAAAAACAGTGGGTACTGCTCCTGCCGCGGTTTCTGCTTAACAGAGGCACTCAGCAGGCTTTGTCCCAGCCATTCCCGGTCGGTGTTATAGTCATCACCGAGCTTGCCAAAGGCTTTGGCAAAATTAAAGTTTCTGCTATCAGGCTTGTTAAGCAGTTGATGCTTACGGGTAAATTCCAGCAGCCCTTCTGAATGCATAACGTTTTGGCTGTCATTCAGATCAACACCATGTATACGCAAACCATTGGCTATGACGGCATATTTGTCATCAGGTACTTTTACCGCAATCCAGTGGTGCCCTGAACCTACCTCCATATACCAGGCTTCATTAGTGTCAGCGAACTGAACACCATAGACTTCACCGGCCCCGTATTTGGTAACATAGCCCCCTAGTAACTGCACAGCCTCTCTGGCATTTTTAGCTTGGGACAGAATCAAACCGGTCATATTCTGTTCAACAATACCCTCGTCCACATACAAAGGGTCTGCTTTTTGGGCTTTATCATTAATTTCAGCACTATTGGTGGCTGACATGGCCAGGTTAAACTCATTGACACCACGCTCTTCAAAGACTTTGCCATCATTGGAGTTTTGGTAAGCATCCCAGTCATTCATGGCGGTATAACGCCAGGACGTTTCTGGAGCAGGAACTTTTAAACCATTAGACAGCGTTATCATATCCCCTGCTTTATAACTTTTACGGGGATAAACATGCATGCGTTTAGCCCAGTTATTGGTAGAAAAGTCTTCATTACGGGAGATCATTAATGCACCAGAAGCAGATGCATTTTTACCCACAATCACCGAAGTACAGGCATGGGCCAAGGGAAGCATAACCAGGGATGAAATGGCCGCAGCCAGGGCTCTTTTTTTAAATACAGTCATAGTAGCCGGTCTTGTTATCGAGAGAGATGATAACCGCAATCTACTTATGACCCGCCTTTGTCACTATGATATGTATCAACAAGAGTGATTGGGTTGCAGTTTTTTTAATAGCGCCTGCACCAGTTCAGGAAAGGCTTTGCCCCCTGTATTGCGCCCGAGGAAATGGCCACGGTCAGTAAACTCATAATATTCTGTCTGCAGCTGATCCCTGACATAACGCCCCTCTTCAATGGGGATACAATGATCGTCTACTGAAGCAAACTGAATAATCCATTGCTGATTATCCCGAATGGCCTGCCAATTCCAGGGGCGATTATAGTAGCCGCTTTCTTGTTCTATAGGATCACCTAAATCGGTGTAACAGGCCGCCACCAGCACGGTTCCCAATAACCGGTTAGTTTCAGCAAAACGCATAGCCGCTTCAGCACCGGATGAGTGCCCAATAAGTACTGTATTGTCATCAGCACCGAGCTTATTTTTCAAAAAATCCAGCCAGATAGATTCGTGGGCTACCTGATTATCTGGAAAGTCCTTAAGCTGCACAGCAACGCCCCTGGCTTTTAATTGATCAGCAACAGCTGAATACCAATGGTGAGAAGCAGTACAGCCACCGTTACCATGGATAAAGATAACCTTCATAGTAGCCTCTCATTAGATTTCAGAATCTTGGCATCTTTGAGCAACGAGTATATCTGTTCAGAATGCCATCCACCGATGCCATAACCGTTCTACCGCTTCTGTATAGTCTTTAATGGCTGCAGCCGGTACCACCGATTGTTCATTTTGCAGAGCCCGCTTATGCACAATCAGACGAAGCTGTTTATATGCTTCCCTGATAAGCTCCGCCTGATCTTTATCCAGCAGCTGCTCCTGCTCCAACTGTTCTGAAATTCGAATATTATCTGTCCATTGAATCAATGATGGGTATTGGCAAGCATTGAGTAATACGGCGTATTGCATCAAAAACTCAATATCTACAATACCTCCGGTGTCGTGTTTTATATCAAAAAGATCAGTGTTGCCTTTACTCCCCAAGTGTTCCCTCATTTTATTGCGCATATCCAATACCTCCTGACGGAGAGCATCTTGCTCACGCTCACGGCCCAGAACTTCAGCACGCACCTGTTCAAACTGCTGGGCCAGAATTTCATCACCGGCAACTACTCTTGCACGAATCAACGCCTGATGCTCCCAGGTCCAAGCATCATTAAGCTGATATTTTTCAAAGGCTTTAAACGAGCTAACCAATAGCCCTGAGGAACCTGAAGGCCGCAGTCGCATATCCACATCATACAATGCACCTGAAAGGGTCTGGGTGGTCAGGATATGGATGATCCGCTGTCCAAGCCGGGTATAAAACGTGGCGCAATCAATTTTTCGGGGTCCTTCCGTTTCCTTATTGGCGGCACCATTATGGACAAAAACCAGATCAAGATCCGAGCCCGGCCCAAGCTCAATCCCCCCCAACTTGCCATAACCGATAATAATAAAACCCGGTTCACACACATCACCGCTTTCGTTGACAGGGCGACCATGTCGCTCAATTAGATTTCGCCAGGCAATATTAATCACCTGGTCAAGAACCACTTCGGCAATCCAGGTTAAATAGTCACTCTCCTTCATTAGCGGTAATGTCCCGGCAACATGGGCTGCCGTTACCCGCAAGATATGCGCCATTTTAAAGTAACGCAGAACCTCCATTTGGGATTCCAGGTCATCTTCTGGGATATGGGCCAGCTGTTGCCGTAAATCATCAGCAAGTTCACCCTTTTCTGGCGCCTTATAGAGCAAGCCCAAGTTTAAAAATTCGTCCAGCAGGGAAGGGTGCCCAGCAATCTGGTCGGCAATCCAGGGGCTGGCAATACACAACTTGCACAAATGCTCAAATGCCGCCGGATTCTCCATTAACAACACAAGGTAGGCTGTTCGCCGCAAGACCGCTTCAACCAAAGGCAGTAAACGATTCAGGGCGGTGTCCGGCTCACTGGATAACGATATTTTCTCCAGTAACATGGGCATAAACTTATCCAGCCGCTCCCGGCTTTGCCGACGCACCCGGGATAACAGTTTCCCATCACGCAAGGCCAAAAAACGCTTTCTGGAAACATCAGGCTCTTTAAAGCCATGCTTACTTAACAGGGAAAGTTCTTCCTGTTCATCCAGTTCATGAAGCCAGAGGGATCGCCACTGTTCAGACTGTTTAGGCGCTGAGTGATTATTGTTGGAGTTAGCGATGACACGATCAAAATGGCGAATCACATTATTTCGATGCTGTTCCAACTCCTTAAACAATGTATTCCAGGAGTCATGGCCCAGACTCCAGGCTAATCGTTCTCTCGATTCAGGACTTCGGGGTAAATCCTGGGTTTGTTTATCTTTTACTGCCTGAATAGCATGTTCCAGGTTTCTCAGGAAAATATAAGCACTGGTTAATTCCCCTATAACTTTGGCTGGAAGATAATTATTAATTTCAAGGGTATGCAAAACCGCCAGCAATCCCCTTTTTTGCAAACTACGATCGCGCCCGCCATGAATCAGCTGGAAAGACTGGGCAATAAACTCAATTTCACGAATTCCTCCAGGCCCCAGTTTAATATTATGCTTCATCCCTTTGCGCTTAACTTCCCGCTCAATCAGCCGCTTCATATCCCGCAAGGCACTGATTGCCCCAAAATCAATATAGCGCCGATAGACAAACGGCCGGAGCATTTTTAGCAGTTCATTACCTTGCCTTTGGTCACCAGCAACCACCCTGGACTTAACCATCGCATAACGCTCCCAGTCACGTCCCTGGTCCTGGTAGTACTGCTCCATAGCTGCAAAACTCATGGCCAGGGCACCACTGGCACCATATGGCCTTAGTCGCATATCAACACGGAAAACAAAACCATCGGCCGTTCTGGTATCCAGTACCTTGATCAACCGCTGCCCTAACCGTGTAAAAAACTCCTGGTTAGTCAGGGTGCGATTGCCGCCAACGGTTTCCCCCTGAGCAGGATAGGTGAAGATCAAATCAATATCTGAAGAGAGATTAAGTTCCTGCGCACCCAGTTTGCCCATACCCAGCACAACCATGGATTGAGGGCTGGCCTTTTTGCCATTGCAGCTACCGTAAGGCACGCCAATAACCTTGGCAAGGTTCTGGTATAACCACTGTAATGCCTGTCCAATACAAGCATCCGCCAGTCTGGAAAGATCAGCAGTCGTCTGATCTAAACTGCCAAGCTTATTTATATCCCGCCAGATGATTCGAACCATCTCACGGTTTCTGTACAACCGCAGCTGGTAAATCAGCTGCTCTTCTGACTCAACATCATCAATAATTGCTGCCAGCTGGTTGTTATGGAAAGATGCCGAGACAGCCAGCTGTTTATCCTGTTGATAAAGCTCATATAAATAAAAAAGCAATTCAGGCCGTTTGATAAGTTGCTCAGCAACAAAATCACTGCCAACCCAGGTTGTAATTATCTGTTCAAGAAAAGGAGAGGGAAGTGATTCAAATTTCTGCAGCCATTCTCGCTCTTTATAAGCATTCAATAGCTCCTGCCACCAGGTTTTCAGGACTTGCTCCATGGGCTGGGGATAAGAACCTGGCAACGCCATCATGATACTCACTTTTTCAGGGGAAACGGAATCTCATGGAATTTTAACGATAATTAACACCTGCTGACAGGTGTTTCTATAGGGGATTGCTTAAAAAAACAAATGTTGAAACTACTTCATTATTGAATTACACATAAGTACTGGTACTCATTGCGGCAATTGCTTATCTTGTAGTTATATTACATTTGATCGAAATCATTTTTTTCCGGTTGGAGCTGGTGCGACCGGTTAGTGCTCGTCTTAAGATCGAGACAGAACTTGTCATCTTCGCCCACAAGCGAACAGAGCATGCCTCGCGACAGCTCAAATGGCCTGGGTGGAAAGACAGCTTCCGCCATGGCTGCTGAATATCAGCACTCTAACACTGCCTCAATGTAGTGTTGGAAACTGAACTTCAGGTCAACACTATTCTTGGCGTAACAGGCGGCTGGTAAAAAAACAGAAACCGGTATCTGAACTATCCTGACTAACATGTCCGGACAAGTGCGCGATAACACTTGGTATTGAGTTCGTCCCGGTTTTTTTTATTGTGAAAATATTTTTTTCATCGCCGGGAGTGCCGAAATAACTACTTTCTGCACTGTGGGTTATTTATCACCTGAAGTTGCCTGAATATGAAATCCTGGTCAGGGGATCATAGCCCGGTTTTCATACGCCTCATAACTGCTGTTCGTCTTCACGGAGCGGATTTATATGCACGATATCGACCCAATCGAAACCCAGGAGTGGCTGGAAGCGCTGGACTCCGTCCTGGAACAAGAGGGAGAAGACAGGGCTCATCACCTGCTGACCCGTCTGTCCCAGCACGCTCGCGCAAAAGGTACCCAGCTGCCTTATGCGATCACCACGCCATACCGCAATACTATTCCGCCTGAGAAAGAAGCGCGGATGCCTGGCGACCTGTTTATGGAACGTCGTATCCGTTCCCTGGTTCGCTGGAATGCTTTGGCCATGGTTATGCGAGCTAACCAGAAAGACAGTTCCCTGGGCGGTCATATCTCCTCTTTTGCCTCCAGTGCAACCCTGTACGATATTGGCTACAACTACTTTTTCCACGGCCATGAAAACGACCGTGAAGGCGATCTGGTTTACTATCAGGGCCACGTGGCACCTGGTATTTACGCCCGAGCCTTCCTGGAAGGCCGCCTGACTGAAGAGCAGATGAACAACTTCCGTCAGGAAGTGGATGGCAAGGGTCTCTCCTCCTACCCACACCCCTGGCTGATGCCTGACTTCTGGCAGTTCCCAACTGTTTCCATGGGTCTGGGCCCACTGCAGGCTATCTATCAGGCACACTTCATGAAGTACCTGATCAACCGAGGCCTGGCACCTGAGCAGAACCGAAAGGTTTGGGCGTTCCTGGGTGATGGTGAAATGGACGAGCCAGAATCCCTGGGTGCTATCTCCCTGGCGGGTCGTGAGAACCTGGACAACCTGATCTTTGTTGTTAACTGTAACCTGCAGCGTCTGGACGGACCTGTACGTGGCAACGGCAAAATCATCCAGGAACTGGAAGGCGTCTTCCGCGGTGCTGGCTGGAACGTTATCAAGGTAACCTGGGGTCGTCACTGGGATCCCCTGTTTGCCAAAGACAAAGATGGCAAGCTTCAGGAAATCATGGATAACGCCGTTGACGGTGATTACCAGAACTGCAAGGCCAAGGGCGGCGCATGGACCCGTGAGAACTTCTTCGGCCGCACACCTGAAACCCTGAAAATGGTTGAGGGTATGACTGATGAAGATATCTATCGTCTGAACCGTGGTGGCCACGATCCATACAAGGTTTACGCTGCATACCACGCTGCTGTGAACCACACCGGCCAGCCAACCGTTATTCTGGCCAAGACTGTTAAAGGTTACGGTACCGGTGAAACCGGTGAAGCAGCTAACGTTGCCCACAACGTGAAGAAGCTGCCTGTCGAAGATATCAAGCACTTCCGTGACCGTTTCGACCTGCCAATCAAAGACGAAGATCTGGAAAAACTGCCTTTCTTCAAGCCTGACGCTGACAGCCCTGAAATGGTCTACATGCGTAAGCACCGTGAGAAGCTGGGTGGATTCATTCCTCAGCGTCGCCAGGAATCCGACGTTAAACTGAAAACCCCTGACCTGAAAGCCTTTGAAGCTGTGACCAAGGGTAGTGGTGAGCGTGAAATCTCTACCACCATGGCTTACGTTCGTATTCTGGGTGCTCTGGTTAAAGATAAGAACATCGGCAAGCTCATTGTACCAATCGTTCCTGATGAAGCCCGTACCTTCGGTATGGAAGGTATGTTCCGTCAGCTGGGTATTTACTCTGCTGAAGGTCAGAACTACGAGCCTGTAGATTCCGATCAGGTAATGTACTACAAGGAATCCAAGACCGGCCAGATTCTGGAAGAAGGTATCAACGAAGCAGGTTCCCATGCTGCGTGGATTGCTGCGGCAACTTCCTACAGCAACAACAACGTGCCGATGATTCCGTTCTACGCTTTCTACTCCATGTTCGGTTTCCAGCGTACTGGCGACCTGGCATGGGCTGCTGGTGATATCCAGGCGCGCGGCTTCCTGATCGGTGCCACCTCTGGTCGTACGTCCCTGAACGGTGAAGGCCTGCAGCACCAGGACGGTCACAGCCATATTCTGGCTTCCACTGTGCCTAACTGCATCAGCTACGACCCAACTTACGGTTACGAGCTGGCTGTAGTAATCCAGGACGGTCTGCGCCGCATGTACGGTGAAGGCGAGAACGTCTGGTACTACGTGACCACCATGAACGAAAACTACATTCAGCCTGCAATGCCTGCTGGTGATGAAGTGGTTGAAGGCATTATCAAGGGTCTGTACTGCCTGGAAGACAACTCTGCCCGTAAGTCTGACCTGAAAGTTCAGCTGATGGGTTGTGGTACTATTCTGGAAGAAGTTCGTGCTGCTGCCGATATCCTGCGCAAGGACTTCAATGTTGAAGCCGACATCTGGAGCGCCACCAGCTTCAACGAACTGCGTCGCGATGGACTGGACGCTGCCCGTTGGAATATGCTGAACCCAACGGAAGAGAAACGTGCTTCCTGGGTTGAGAAGCAACTGGCTGGCCGTCAGGGTCCTGTGATTGCTGCATCTGACTACATGAAGCTGTACGCAGACCAGATCCGTGAGTTCGTACCAGGCACCTTTATTTCCCTGGGTACTGATGGCTTCGGTCGTTCCGACACCCGTAAGCAGCTGCGTAAGTTCTTTGAAGTAGACCGCTACTTCGTTGTTGTTGCAGCGCTGACTGGTCTGGTGAAAGACGGTAAGCTGGAAGCCTCTGTAGTAACAGAAGCTGTCAAGAAGTTTGGTATTGATCCTACTAAAGCCAATCCGCTGTACTGCTAAGGCTTTATTTGCCGGGCCAGTTTTGGAGACGGGCCCGGTCATGATGATTTAACAGGGTTTGAACGAATGAGAGACGAGATCATCAAGGTTCCGGACATCGGCAGCGGCAGTGCAGAGGTCATTGAGATCTGTGTAAGCCCCGGTGACTCCATAGAGGCCGAGGATTCGCTGATTGTCCTGGAGTCTGATAAGGCAACCATGGAAGTTCCTGCGCCCAAAGCAGGAAAGATTGTCGACATCATCCTGAAGGTAGGCGACAGCGTATCTGAAGGCGACGATCTGCTGAAACTGGCAGCAGAAGCAGGAGATGCTGCAGCCGTAGCAGAGCAGCCTGCAGCTGCACCAGAACCCAAGATAGAAGTGGAAACGGCACCTGTTGCACCGGCTCCAGCTTCTTCCGCGCCGACAATGGAATCTATTTGTGTTCCTGATATCGGTGCAGAGAATGTGCCTATTATCGAAGTCTGCGTTAACGTAGGTGACGAAATTGCCGAAGAAGACTCCCTGATCGTTCTGGAGTCTGACAAGGCGACTATGGAAGTACCTTCTCCAATGGCCGGTGTGGTAAAAGCCATTAAGGTGAAGGAAGGCGATGCCATGAGTCAGGGCGACCTGATTCTGGAGCTGGAAGTCAGCGGTGGTGCTGCACCAGCGCAGGCTGAAGCGCCAACTATTCCAACAACTGTATCTGAGCCAGTCAAGCCAGAGCCTTCTACTCCGGTGAAAAGCCCTGCACCAGCACCGTCTGTTGGCAGTGTTTCCCTGGAAAAAGCCAATCGCCAATTCCACGCAGGCCCTGCTGTTCGCAAGCTGGCCCGTGAATTTGGTGTAGACCTGTCTCTGGTTAAGGGTACTGGCCCTCGCAGCCGTATTCTGAAAGAAGATGTACAGAGCTACGTTAAGGCACGACTGAGTGAGCCGCAAACAACTGGCGCTGTGGGTTCAGGTATTCCTGAAATTCCTGCGGTTGATTTCAGCCAGTGGGGCAAGATCGAAGAGAAGCCGCTGACCCGCCTGCGCACTGTTGCATCTCAGAACTTCCAGCGCTCCTGGCTGAACGTTCCTCATGTAACCCAGTTTGATGAAGCCGATATCAGCGAACTGGAAGCATTCCGTAAAGCACAGAAAGCGATGGCAGAAGCCCGTGGTACCAAGCTGACACCACTGCCTTTCATCCTGAAAGCCTGTGCATACGTACTGAAAGAACTGCCGCAGTTCTGTGCCTCTCTGAGCCCAGACGGCAAGGCCCTGATTCACAAACATTACATCAATATCGGTGTTGCTGTGGATACGCCAGACGGCCTGCTGGTTCCTGTGATCAAGGATGTTGATAAGAAAGGCCTGTGGGAACTGGCTGAAGAGTGTATTGAGCTGGCTGGCAAAGCCCGTAACAAAAAGCTCAAGCCTGCTGAAATGCAGGGTGGCTGCTTCACCATCTCCAGCCTGGGTGCTATCGGTGGTACATCCTTCACTCCAATCGTGAATGCTCCGGAAGTTGCTATTCTTGGCCTGTCCAAGGCTGGTATGAAGCCAGTATGGAACGGCAAGGACTTCGATGCAAAACTGATGCTACCTCTGTCCCTGTCCTATGACCACAGAGCCATCAATGGTGCTGAAGCTGCCCGCTTCACTGCCATGCTGGGTACTGTGCTGGGTGATATCCGTAAGATGCTGCTGTAATTTAGTCAGTTTCGGCAACACCATAAAAAGCCCGCTAGTTAGCGGGCTTTTTTTATCGTTAGAACTTCAACCAGCTGAATGCCTGGTTAATTTTCTTTTTGGCAAAGCCTGCCGCTTTCATTGCGCTTTTGACGGTGCTTTTGCCAAAGCCAGCCTTTTTCATTATTTTGGCAACACTCTTATGTCCTTTATTCCACAGGTCTCCGGCTTTCAACATTTTGGCAATATCATTGGAGCTGAATCCAGCGCTGCGCAGGTATTTTGCAGCAGTCTCAGAGCTGATTTTCAATGTATCCTTCATAGCTTTTGACACATCTTTAACAGGGAACCCAGCGCCTTTCAGTAACTTGACCACAGCCTCATCGGTCTGGCCAATGCTTTTCATAGCCTTACTGACATCATGGGTGTTAATACCCGCAGATTTAAGATCCTTTGCAATGCTTGCTGGAGTTGCCTTGGTCACACTCTTCAGGGTTTTTGCAACAGCTTCTGCATTGTGGCCAAGTCCTTTCAAAGTCTTCGCTATCACTGCATTAGAACTACCGTAAGCGCCCTTAAGCATACGAGCCACATTGTCAGCATTATGACCGGCATTTTTCAGCAATTTAGCGGCCTGGGCAGCTGTCTGGCGATAGGTTTTCTTGGTAACCTGGCCAATGGCATCTGGCTTGATGCCGACGTCACCCAACAACTTAACCGCTTCCTGAGCCCCCGTATTAATACCAGACTTTAATTCCCCACCAATCTGTTCTGCTGTTCTGCCGGTTTTATGCAGTAATTGAGTAGCATCCTTAGCCGTCTGCTTATAGCCTGATTTCAATGCCTTGCCCACAGTACCTGCAGCTTTACCAATTTCAACAATCCCCTTGTCCAATGCCTCAATCCACTCTTCTGCCGTATCGTAGAGGGTGGTCACTGCATGTTTAATTTCATTGAGCACCTGTTTGGCCAGTTTCTCAATTTGTGCATTTTTGGCATCGGCTTCAGCTGTGAAAGTAAAGTGACTACCAGCAAAAGCGAATGTAGCATCCAGCTCCACATAGGCCTTATTATTCTGATAACCCATTTCGGTATCGGCTTTAACTGAGGTATCTACTTTGATTTTGCCAAGGTCAGCCTTGACTGTTAACAACTTGGCAAGGTCAAACTTACCACTCAACCCAAAGTTAATGGCACCACTGAGAAACATATCAGTGGGAGAGCCCAGCGAACCCGCGATTTTCCAGTCCAGGTCATAGCGCCCGGTAATAAATGATTCTTTAACAGTAATAGTGGTATCAGACTCAACAATAATATCCACACCCTTGGTGGTAATATTGGCCAGCGCCGCCGATTCCTGTCCCAGTAACCGTAACCTGCCACTTAGTGCCATATGAGGATTACGCAGTGCCGGAATCTCATGCTTTGGCTGATTAAACGACGAAAGGCTGATAAGTGGGCCACGCTTGTTGTCATAATCACTGAAACGAAAGAAATCTTTATGGACAATTTGCAGTGGCTTATCCATATAGGAGGTCGCGGCAATTCCTTTACGATCACTGATTTCAGCCTGTGTTACCCAGCGTTGTCCCAGTATTTGCAGACAACCAGAGAGAAAATAGCCCTGAGTAAAGGTCAGCGTTCCCATTCTGGCCCCAGTGGGCGCAATATAGACTTGGGGAGTAATGGCCACTTCCAGCACTTTACCTTTCAAAGTCACCGTATAATGTCGCATACCCTGAGCCATATCAGTGAGGCTCCAGATACGCCCCTGTTTCCGGACGACAATCAACAGCATTTCTTCACTGGCAGAAATAGCCACATCCACCGCGGCAAAGGCTGCTGATACTGCAGCATAGTCCTTATCATCCAGGGCATTCACTGTTTTCGAATCAATGGTAAAGGTACGCACCGCACGCAGCTTAATAGACTTGAAGACCTTATTCACCTCAGCGGGCAGTTTCACCACCTTGGCAAATTCACGGGTAATATCCGCCAGTGTCATCTGACTGACTGACCCTGCCAGCACACTTTTTGAGGGATCAGTGGAATCAGCAATAACAGCAATGGATGAGCTGAATTTTTTAGTATCAATCTGGGCTGCAATGCCAACACTGGGAATACCCCCCCAGTTGACTCCCAAAGCCAGCCCCATATTACTGAGCTTCACATTGCCAAAGTTAATAGTGCCCGTTGCTGATCCCGCAAAATAAACGCCAGTGGGTAACAGGCTCATGGCCATATTGAAGTTCACCGGCTGCTTCTGGATTTTGATGGTCAGCTGGCCTGCCAGGAATAGAGAGACCTTGCCTTTTTCCAGCATAAAACCAAACTGGGCCGCCAGCGGGTATTTTCCCATCAGTTTGGTACTGATGGATGTAAACAGACGGGTTGCATCAGATGGATTTTCAGCAATCTGCAATGTCACCTGAATAGCCGGATCCAGCCCCAGAATCTGCTTAAGAAGCTTCATATCCTTCCGCTTCGTATCCAGCTGCCAGCTGGCATGGGCATTAAAACCTGCCACCACACCGCCTCCTGAGGGCATGGGGATTGAGCTGGAACTCAGGCTTGGGTTACTGAAGGCAGCCATTTCCGGAAAGGTAAACGATGGACTGTCAAAGCTGGACACCAGTAGCGTCAACTCCGTCAGGGTGACAGTATCATCAATGACTTTCAGGGCTTGCAGACCCGGCAGTTTTGAAATTTTGGGTTCATTCAGTACCAGGCCAAAAGCTGTGCCCCATTGCCCCTGCTGTTTGCCAATTTGCAGGGCCAGTGAACCCGTATTAGCGACTTCTGTAACCAGCACAAAGGTGTAATCATTACCGGCCCTCTGGATTTGCACAGTATTATTTTCAAAATCCAGATCAAAAGACTTGGGCAGTTTTAACTCACCAGCGGTAAAGGCGCCTAACAGTTCGTTAAGGCTGGTTTTGGGAATATAACTGTAGATCAGCACATCACCCGGTGTGTCGTAGGTCATACTCAGTGAATAATTGCGGTAGTTAACGGTACCACTCACCGAGCCTCTGAAACCCTGTTTCTTTTCATAGGCCACAAACATGGAGATGTCGTCTACCTGCAATGTGGCAGGCCCAATGGGAATGGGGAATGAGCCGTCTTCACCATCCATTGCCATCGCCATACTATAAGAGTTACCGGGTGACACCCCTAACCGCAAAGTGCTCACAGTTAGCTCTGCGGGTGCGGGGATCGCTGATGCGTATTTCTTCAATAGCTGCCCAAGGGGAATGGTGTTGCCGGCATCCATCTGGGCATAAAGAGTGAAGTGATCCCTGGAATCTGCCGTGACACTGCAGCCAACATCGCCCAGATCCATACTGGCCTGGAGTTTGGTACTTATAATGCGTGAGTTCACACTTTTTGTAGTGGCGAAGGGGTTATCAATGGTAAAGGTACAGCTGATACGCGTCAGCTCAAACCGGTCTGGCCATATTTCCCAGTTCAGCTCCGGCATACCAATTTCAACTGTAATATTTTTAACGGCTATTGCCTTGAGATCACTGTAGTCCACCCGCACACTGAATCCGGTCAACTCCAGTTTGCCTAAGCCTTTACCCATCTTTTGCAGCTCTTTCGGCAGGTTGCCCATAAAGCCATCCTTTGAACCACTGAGCCCGGCCATTTGACTCAAATTACCCAAAGAAAGCCCTTCGCACTGGGCAATACCTAGCCATTGATGGATTCCAGGTTCGAAGGGCAGGGTGATATCGGTTTCGATATTGGCAGAAGGAATGGCCATGGAACCTGAAAAACCCTGCACAGGTTTAAAAGCGGGGTTAGTGGATGACATCATCCAGTCATCACTGATGGGCGTGTAAACCATCAGGCTGTCAGCATCCAGTGTCAGGACATTTTTACCTAAACTGTCGTGTACCCCGATATCGATGGTGAGCAATATACCGGGCAAGCCACCTTCAACCTGATCCACTACATGCCAGGGAAACAGAAAGTTAGTGCCGGTATCCATAAATTGGGTGCGAAACTTTGCCGTAGTTTCGCTCCGCACTGGCAAACGAATATGCCCTCGCACGGGTAGTTCTGTAGTAACTTTAAAAGCATTAGCCGCAATGGCCAGTGGCCCTTCCGGGCGGATTTTTGCCAGAAAGTTAATACCTCTTTTAAGCAGTTGTTGCGACTGGCTATCCACTGTTTCACAACTGGATGCGACAAACGAGGCATTAAAAAAGGCAAAGTCATCCAGCGGTACTCGTTCTTTCTGCCAGCTTTCGCCGGTCTCACGGTCAAACAGGATCGGCTGGGTTTCATCCGGGGTTTTGGGTAAGTCAGGAAAGCTTTTGGAAAAACGCCACTCGTTAGGGCCAGGGTTAGCGCCTAATAGTTGATAGCTTACGGTTAGCTGAACCTGATCGTTATCATCCAGCCAGGATTCAAGACGGGTTTTAACGCTGGACACTTCAAGATAAGAACCCACACCGGTTATCTCAATACGCTGGTTTTTTTCGTCGTTTTCGGCCAGTTGAATCTGGGTCAGGTTCAGTGTGCGGTCGTTGTAGCATAGGGTGAAAAAATCGGACAGGGTATTGGGAAAATCACTGCTACTCAGGGAGAGGGTTTTCCGGCTGATTTTATTATTTTTTATAGCAAATAGACTTTGCAGGGCTGAGAAATCCATGGTTACTCTCTTCTCATGACTATTGTCGTTTTTATTTGTCTAAAGTACCCAGCCGGGTACTTACACAGCCTGAGGTAAATAAAAAGTTAAGCCCTGTTTATATTTCACCCACTCTTTCTTATCGATTTTGTCTGATGGTTGCCAGTTGAGCGGGTGGTCGCCTCCAAAAGGGATATCAAGCTGAACAAATGGGTTTGTGCTCCCTAACAAATCCTGGTTACTGGGATTAAACACCGCTCTGGCCTTGTCATCCCAGCGGTCAGAGCCATTGGGAATATCGCTATAACGAGTAACAAACCGCTGATCCCAGCGGATGCCCGGGCCATGGTGACCATCACAACGCATAAGAATACCGCCAGGCACCGTAGCGGCATTGGCAGGAGAAAGAGGTTTGCCACAGGCTACAACAAGCTGGGCAGAAATATCACCGGTAGTTTTAGGGTAGGTTTTCAGTACACCGTGATCCTTACAGATTTCCACCCCGATTTTTACGCCACCAAACGACACGATATGGTCAGAAAAAGAAGGCCAGATATCCTTGCGTTTCATAAACTCTGCCCGGTAAAGCCAGTCCCCCTCAAATTCAATACCATCCATTTTTTCGTCGTTAGCCAAACGCTGAGAGGGCAGACCATCTATTTGTGATGGCGTATATTTATCAACCTTTTGTCCACCCCTTAACTCCACACCACCATTAATTACATAAGTGGAATTCTGGTCGATAAGCACACGCTTGGAGGTATTCTCCAGATAGTCAATATCCGTATACTGTTGCGTCCACATAATGGTGCCAGGGACTACAAGCCAGTGCTCCAATGCTTCAGCCTGACCAATGGTTTCCATCAGAACTTCGGCTATGGACCGATACATATCTTCTGTATAGGAGCGAGGTTCTTCCGGGGGACGAAAATAAAATTCAGGGGCAACAAACAGGTTGAGAACGCCATCTTTTTTTAAATCCTTACGGTATTTAATGGTTGTGGCAGCCAGCTCTAAGGCTGTCAAAAAACGTTGCACCCGTGAAAAGACATCCGCATCCCCTTTCACCATTTTTACAGCACTTTGGGAACCCAGAAGGTTTACTGTATAAATCGGTGGTTTACTGGCCAGCACATTGGTCCTGTTAACAATATCTGCTGCGACCTTCATATCAGGGTAACCAGAGAAAATTTTCTTTTGGTCACTATGGTCCAGCAGCAACCCTGCTGGCAGACTGTACTCAACCACACCACTGGTGCCAAAACCAATGGTAGGCAAGTGGTAAGCGATATAGCGAATATGGGAATAACTCACAACGCACATCTCCCAATGTTTTTCTTATTTTTATTAAGAAGCAGGCTTCTCAATGCTCATTAATGGCTGGATTCAGTATGAAGTTCCCGGACTAAAGCCAGAATGCCAGTCACCAGCATGGCACTGGCTACAGCTGGCAGTAACTCCACCAGAAATTCAAGAGGGTAGGTATCTGCAAAAATATGGTTTTTTAAAACAGGAATAGGGATAAACAGCACCAGGCCAACTTTAAACAGGTGTCGCTCAAAACACTCTAACTGCTTCCAGGCCTTAGCCAGCTTGAATAAAGGCAATTCTTTAGCGATATCACGGCCTGCATATATGATAAAGCTTGCCGGTAATAGAATAGCCAGGATAAGAATCAGCCAGCTAAGCCAGGTCGGCATAGGATTCTCCTTATTATTTTTATTTTGCTTCGCACATTGTGAACATTCTTAATTCAAAATTAAACCTAGCGGGCGTTGATAATTAAACAGAAAAAACGTCCTTTGCCCTCGTAAGAAAAGCCTGACGTTCTTTCAGACCGTTATAGCCACCATTAATTCTTAGCGTCACTGCCTTGATATCATCTGCATCAGCATACTGATTCAGGCTTCTTGAATTCCAGTACCAGCAGGCCACCTGAACCGCACATTCAGGTTCTTCAGAAATAGACTCAGGATTACTAACGAAATCCGTGCCGCAAGCTTCACTGCACCGTTGATAGTTCTCCTTACCTGTTAACTGAATAAGTCCACGCCCCCGATATCGCCAGCCATCACCTGAACGCTCTCCGCCATTGCCCATCCGATCAGCATAGACACGATTAGCAATAGACTCTGGCTGTCGCTCATATTGTTTGGCTTTTTTTTCTGATGGGAAGTATTTACCAAACACACTAAGCAAAGCCTTGGCGCTGTAATTGAGGTTTTCCTGTAAGCAGCGAAAGCTGTTACTCTCTTCTGCCAACTGAGCAAGAAAGTGTGCCTTTCTAAGAGGAGTATCAATCCCTGCTTCACTCATTCCCTTGTTCAAGGGCGCTAGAAATGTATTTATTGCCTGGGTTTGAATATTAGGAATGATTTTTTTTAATTGCTCAGCGCTAACCCGCTCGTTATTGGTATCAGATACATGTTGGTTATTCAGGTTAACAGAAGGGTTATCCACATCCAGTTCAGGAATAGTCAACATTGCCCCGACCTGAATACTGTTAACATTTTTTATATTATTGGCTTCTGCAATTCGCTGATACTTGCCAGGATCCCCATAAAACTGACGCGCTATTGCAGACAGCGTATCACCGGACTTCACGGTGTATTTCACGATCCTTCTCCCCTAAATTGATCTTGTTGTTTTCACCGAATAATTTTGTCCATCAACCCACCATTTTCTCAGCTATCCTGATGGTTTTTGTTTACAAGCTTCGAGAAAAATGAATACGGCTGGAGCGATAATAACAGGCTTTGCTGGGTCAATCGTCCTACTTATCTTGCTCACTGTGCGCTGGCGCTGCCCTGCTTTTTTAGCGTTGCTAATAGCCAGTTATCTGGCGGGCATCTGCTTTGGTATGGAACCCACAACCATACAGGCACGCATAACAGAAGGGTTCGGTTCTACGCTCGGTGATATAGGCCTGGTGATTGCCTTCGGTGCCGTACTGGGAACCATTCTTGAGCAATGTGGTGCGACGGCTACCATAGCACAAGGCATTATTAGCGCCCTCAGGGGACGTTACCCTGGGTTAGCATTGGCTATAACCGGCTATGTGGTTTCCATACCCATTTACTGTGATTCCGGGTTTATCATTCTTGATTCCGTACGAAAATACCTTTCGAAACTGCATCATGTTTCTCCAGTCTACCTAAGCACCATTCTTGGCTGCTCTCTCTACGCCACCCATACATTGGTCCCACCCACACCGGGGCCTTTGGCAGCAATGGCCAATTTACAACTAGGCCAGCATATTGCCTCAGTACTTGCTTTAGGGTTGTTCTTTTCTCTCTTTGCAGTAGTCGCTGCCTTTTGCTGGGCACTGGTAATCAAACCTACCCAAATTGAACCCTTGGAAAAACCGGGCAATACCAAAGCACTCCCTGTCTCTCAGCAACCATTTCTATTGGCGGTACTGCCCATCATTGTGCCAATTATGCTGATCACCATGAGTGGATTATTAGACAAACAATCCAGTGGCTGGGTGCAATGGCTACTGTTTGCCGGAAATCCTGTCAATGCGCTTTTAATCGGTCTGCTTTGCTGTTGGCCTTTGGTACAAGGCAGACAAATCAATCTGGTTAAAGGCCTGGAAGCAGGCGGTAAGATTGTTCTGGTTGTAGGCTGCGGTGGCGCATTCGGCTATATCCTTCGCGGTAGTGGCCTCAGCCAATTACTTACAGATATACCTGGATTGGTACAATGGGGCTTGCTATTACCTTTTGCTATTGCAGCATTAATAAAAACAGCAGAGGGTTCTGCTACGGTGGCACTTATCACCGCATCCGCCATGATTGAACCCATGCTACCGGCACTGGGTCTGGATAGCACCAATGGGCGCCTTCTTGCATTGTTTGCCTGTGGGGCAGGGGCAATGACAGTAGCACACGTCAATGATAGCCTGTTTTGGGTCATCGCTGAATTTACTGGCATGGATACTATCACGGCGCTGAAATCATTAACTGTCGCAACGTTATGTCAGGGAGTCTCAGTATTTATTGGGGTTGAGTTAGTGGCTATGGTCATACTCTAAGTTTATTTCTATTTTTCCAAATTTTTAAAGACTCCTTTTTCTTCTAGGTAGTGATATGCAGCATTCACTTTTTTAAAGTGCTTTGTAGCATTTTCCACATCATCTTTATTTTTATCTGGATGATATTTGAATAGTACTTTTTTTGCGTTAATTTTTGTTTGTAGAGCTTTCTCTGTTAAACCAAGTACCATCCAGGCATCCATTTCACCACTATAATAATAAATGCATCCAGGCATCATTTAATTCATGTAAATCTGCATAAGGGTCTTCTCCACTTTCATAGGGAACACCATCTTTCCAGTGGGCAAAAAACCACTTATTCATTCTTAATGCTTGATGTCCCTCATCATTCAAATAAAAATCCCCACCTAGTTCAATGACAAAAGAACTATCTACCAGAATAAATCGATCATTAGCAAGCCTTATGACCACCTTTCTCACTTTATTACCGACATCTTTAAAAATGGCACAATAATCAGAAATCTGTTTAAAAACTTCGCCATTAACACAATTTTTCTCTAACCATGGATTAATTTCCTCTGGAAATGCTTTTGAGAAGTTGGGAATATAATCGGCCTGAACACTATCATTCTCATTCATACTTTCTTGAAGGGTTGTTTTCTTTGCTCCCTCTCTTCTTGGTTGTCTACCCAAATTAATTGAAATAGGTCTATTAGATCTTTTTATAGACTCAGTCTTATCTGTTGTCTCTTTTCTTCCAGGGTTGTTTTCTTTGCTCCCTCTCTTCTTGGTTGAAGTATTTCCTGAAACAGGTATTTCCTGAAACAGGTTCCCATGATGAACCATCAACTATTTGTTTAAACTCTTTTAATACCGTCGTTAAATCAGGACGGGAAGCTGGGTTAGCATCAACCATCCTTCTGATCAATCTTTTAACATTTCTATCTGGAAAAACCATACTATCTATCTGACGCTCAATCATTTCCTGTTGATTTCTTAGCGTTTTGACACTCCACTTAAATGTCGAAAACTGCTCTTTAGTAAACAACTCAGCCAACATCACCCCCAGTGAATAGATATCAGATTTTTCCCTATCTAAATAACCGAGCCTTCCGTTTATTTTACCAAATACAAATTCAGGAGCATAATAAGCGTCACCGTCGATATGCATATGAGGATTATAATCATGCTTTCCTTCAGTAGCCAAACCATAATCAATTATCTGTACTGAATTATCACTGGTATCTATAAATAGATTCTCCAGCTTAAGATCACGGTGATAGACCCCATTTTCATGCATTTTTTTAGTTTTCAGGATTAAATCCTGGGCAATTTCTTCATCGCTGGCAATCGTGCCTTCCCTTGACGCCAATAGATAGTCTATCCCTTGCATTCCCCTTGCCTGGTCCATAAAAACAATAAGCTGCTTCTTATTATTTTGGCTCTTCAGGGATAACTGTGGGTAAAAATGAGTGATTTTGGAGTAAATGCACCAGCAGCCAACTTTTGATAGTTTTTTGTTGAAGGACAGAAAAACAACAAAAGCGACCGCTGATGCTGATTAAAACTATCCTCAATAAAGTCCACAAACTCAAGTCATTTGTTTATCAAGAGGTAAAGCTGGCCCACTATCAAGGTGCTGAGGTATTCAATGTCACTATCGTTCCGCGTCAGAATGGTCATGCGCTGTGCTCAGGTTGCCAAAAACCAGCGGCTGGCTACGACCACCTGAAAGAGCGTCGTTTTGAGTTTATCCCATTATGGGGTATTAGAGTCTTCCTTCTCTACAGAATGCGCCGGGTTAACTGTAAGACTTGCGGTGTGAAGGTTGAACAGGTTCCATGGGCAGAAGGTAAAAAGGAACTCACCACAGCCTATATGCAGTTTTTGGCATTTTGGGCCAGAAAGCTTTCTTGGAAAGAAGTGGCTTTTACTTTTCATACATCATGGGAAAAAGTATTTCAGGCGGTTGAGTATGTGGTTAAGTGGGGTAAGGCTCATCGGTCCATGGATAACATAAAGGCGATTGGCGTCGATGAGGTCGCTTATCAAATTGGTCATAAATACCTGACAGTGATTTACCAGATTGACCGGGGACTGACCCGGCTATTATGGGTTGGAGAAGACCGCACTGAAGTGACTATTCGCCGTTTCTTTCTGTTCTTTGGCTCAGAAAGAAACCAGCGGCTGGAGTATGTTTGCTCTGACATGTGGAAGCCGTACCTGAAAGCCATTGCAGAGTTTGCCAGCCAAGCGTTGCACATACTTGATCGTTTTCACATTGTCGCCATGTTGAATAAAGCGATTGATGAAGTCAGGGCCTCTGAACACAAGCAGCTTCAGGCTGATGGTTATGAACCAGTACTGAAAAAGGCCCGTTGGTGTTTGCTCAAACGTAAGGAGAACCTGACGGAAAAAGAAGAGATAAAGCTGAGTACGGTTTTGCAATACAACTTGAAGAGTGTTCGGGCTTATCTGCTCAAAGAAGAGTTTCAGACGTTCTGGGAATACGTTTCTCCCTTCTGGGCAGGGAAATATCTGGATCGTTGGTGTACAAGAGTGATGCGGTCAAAAATAGAACCCTTGAAGAAAGTAGCCAAAACGGTTCGACGGCACCAGCCCTTAATCTTGAACTGGTTTAAGGCAAAAAAGGCTTATTCTAGCGGAATCGTCGAAGGCTTAAACACCAAGGTAAAAGTGACTACGAGAAAAGCTTACGGTTTTAGAACCTACAAGTGCGCGGAAATAGCTTTATATCACGCACTGGGTAAGCTACCTGAGCCGCAAATGACCCACAGATTTTACTGACGAGGCATTATTTTTATCAACAGTATCTGCAGAACCATATACTTTAGGCCCCACCCCTGCCTGGGCTTGAAGCTTAACCTCCTGTAATGTTTGATATTTAAGACTATAGTCTTTTATTTTTTTGGCTACACACCAGATTGGTTTTGAAGCCCCCAGCGGCCAGATTCTGGCAAACTTAACTTTTCCAAAGCCACCCTGACCAAAGAATCGCCCCGGCTTCTCATTTTGCTCAATCTCATCCGGTTTTTCAGTAAGTGCCTCCAGTACAGAATACGGAACAAATTTATCTTTCCCCGTTTGTTGTAACCTGCTTATACTCCCTTCATCCCAACCATTTGCCCTTAAAACTTCATCAGGTAGACTATTTAATAGCTCAACTTCAAAACTCTCATCTTTTAAATCTTTTGCCAGCACTTTAGTAAAGACTAAATCATATTCTCCCTTATCAAGACGATTATATTTATTATTCTTCCAGTTCGTATCTAATTTTTCTTTCTTTTGCTTATTTGGAGCAGAAGGGGCTGGAGGGGGTTCCACTTTAACTGAATCATCAATTGTTGGCTGTCTTACTGACACACGCTTTGGTTCTAGAATCACAGGCCTTTTTCTCCCAGCTCCATTAGAAGGGTGAGTATTATTAGTATCAGGAGCTATATCGCTATGGGGAGGTTTCTGCTGCCCCTCAATATCCAGGGCAATTGCATCAATCTGACGACCTGAGAGAGACTGCTCTGTAAATTACCAGAGTAGTCAATTTGCATGGAAGCCGTACAGTATCAACCTTTGTCGCAGTTTTTGGCTAAAGTACCTGATCCCCGTCGGCCAGGTATGTGTGACCATAACCTGCTTGATATTCTTATTATTGCCGTATGTGCTGTTATATGTGGAGCTGATGAGTGGCAAGACATTGAGGACTTTGGTCGCTGTAAAGAAGACTGGTTCAAAACATTTCTAGAGCTACCCGCCGGCATACCCTCTAAATACACCTTTCGCAGGGTCTTCTGCTTGCTTGACCCCGTAGCTTTTGAAACCTGTTTTACTGGCTGGATCAAGCAAACACTGACTGAAATATCAGGCAGCCAACACCTTGCGATTGATGGAAAGGTCATTAAGGGCTCCAGAGCAAAAGGCAAAAAACCAGTGCTTCTAGTCAGTGCCTGGAGTGTTAAGCTTGGCTTGGTGCTTGGGCAAGAGCGTGTCGACCAAAAGTCCAATGAAATTACAGCAATACCTAAACTGCTCAAAGCTCTGGAGCTGAAAGGCTGCCTTGTCACACTGGATGCTATGGGCTGCCAGAAGAAAGTAGCAAAGCAGTGCGTTGAACAGGGTGCAGATTACATTCTTGCAGTCAAAGGCAATCAGAAAAAGCTCTATAAAGGCATAGAGGCTTTGTTTACCGCAGCAGAACACCAGCCAGAGCTGCATGATTATATGCAGTCTCGTGAAAAAGGCCACGGTCGTGTAGAAACCCGCTGTTGTTGGGTGATAAGCGATCTTTCTAACTTGGAAACGGCAAAAGACTGGCCGGGACTAAAGCAAGTAGCTGTCGTACAAAGTGACAGGCAAATCAATGGTAAAGTAACTACTGCGCTGCGTTTTTATATCATGAGCCGTTCAATGGCAGCGAAGGATATGCTGGAAATCAGTCGAAACCACTGGTCTGTGGAGAATAATCTACACTGGGTGCTTGATGTTGCATTTTCAGAGGATGCTTGTCAGATCAAAACAGGCAATGGGGCAGAGAACTTCTCTATCCTGAGGCGGATAGCACTGAACGCTATCAAGGCCAACAAGGGCGATCGCAGTATCAAGAGCCACAGAAAACTAGCAGGTTGGGATCATAAACACCTAACAAAGTTACTTTGCTCTATCGTTTTGGATTGATGCAATTGCCCTGCCTCAATATCTGGTTTCTTTTGTTTTCTAGTATCATCAACATCACTTTTATTACTCCTTGAAGACCTTATATTTTTCGTAAAATTGAAAGGCTTCTCTGTGACATCTGGCCTTGGTTTTTGCTGATATACTTCTGCTTTTTTCTTTTCCTCTACAAGAGAGCGCTTGAGCGCGGCAACATCCATCTCCAACTTATTCCTTTCTTCTTGCAATAACTCTATTTGGCGTTTTTGAGCCTCACTGCCCTTGATCACCTCTTTATGTCTAACTTCCGCTGTGGCCAATAGTCTTTTTAAATCACTATTTTCACTGTTCCTGGCATTATTTTGAGCATCTATTAATGCTTGCTTTTCTATAAAACCTTTTTCTATAAAATCTTTTTCTTCAGTAAGAACTTTTATTCTGTTTCTATATTGATCAAGATTTTCCTGCAACTCAGACAGCTGGGTTATCATTTGATTTTTTTCTCTATTAAAATTTCTTTCTATGCTTGCCAGATTCTCATACTCTTTTGTTAGTTGCTGTAATTGTTTCGACAGTTTCTCGGCCTCTGTTTGAAAATGTACAGTCTTATCAGCAACTACCTGTTTATGAGATAAGGCATCATCCAGCTCCCGTTTCTTCTGCTCCAGTTCCTGCAAAATCGCTTTTTTATTTTCAGCATCATGGATAGCCTGGTTTCGAAGTTGCTCCATATCTGCTTTAAGGGCCTCCATAGCACTATCAGGCTCTTTTTCCATGGGTTCTGCAATAGCTAAGCGTTCTTTCAGAGCGTCTCGCTCCGCCACTAACTCCTTATTTTGGAGGTTAAGCGTATTTTTTTCTTTAGATAACCTGTCAACCTTGCCCTCTGATAACGATAATTCATCCTCAGTTTTTTTAAGGTCATTATCCAGATTTTTTAATTGTTTCTTAGCAGCTTGATTTGCTTTATTTGCCTGTTCTTTGTCTTTTTTGAGTGTGGCAATTTTTAATCTCATTGCTTCAAGATCTGGCTCTTCCAGCCCGACTTCTTTTTTCTGCTGAGCGAGTTTTTTTGACAGGTTATTTTTATCTTTTGCCAGTACCTTGTAGTCTTTCTCAAGAGTCTCCAACTCAGCTTGCAATTTTTTTACTGCTTGTTCAGCGTTATGGTCTTTTGCTTCTGCTATCACCAAACGTTGTTTCAAAGAGTTTAACTCATCATGGCTACTATCTAGCACAGATTCATTACCGGGCGACTCAACACTATCATCTAATTTATTTAATCTGTTTTTTGAAGCCTTCTCTCGCTCTCGTAGCTGATTGACTTCATGCTTAAGCTGTTTCAGTTCTTCTTGATCACTATCCTGACTCGAATGTTGACTGCTGACTAACTGAACGTCTGACTGCAGTTGTGCTTGCTTAGTAGATGCTGCCAATGAACCAGGATCTGATATCGGCCGAAAGTAGTCCGGCAATGTTTGCTGTTCACCCTGAAACGCAAGCCCCGAATAGGCCGATGAAAGCTGCCTCATATGATCATAAAAAGCTTTTTCTGGCAGGTACCGCCCTTTATTGACCCAGTTTGACCAGAAACGGTGGGGAGAAAGAGGGTGTTGGAACACCATTCCTGAGGCCGGTGGTTGAGGTTGAAAATAAAAACCACTGATATTTGGGCTCTCAGATACTCTCAACTGCCCTTCAGACCAATGACTATCAGCAGACGGAAAGCCTTTAATTAACGGTTGATCTGGCCGAAAGCCCCACCCCTTAGGTAACCAAGGGCTGACTTGCATGTCAGGCAAAGCGGGCTGAGTGAATAACCCAGGGAAAGAAGCCAATGCTATCGGTTGTGGCTGCAAAACCGGGTTAGGCAATAGCTGGATAAACTTCAGAGGGTGTAGCCGATTATCAACAGCCCAGGAAGCCAACCGCCCCATACTCATTTGCAGCTGTTGCTGACATTGATACAGCCAATGACAGAGCCCAGCCATCATCTGCCCCTGATTCTGCTGAAAGCCACTAACCAATTGATAATACTGAGGTAAAACAGCCTTGGGCAGATTTTTTCCTGCAGCACTAACCATCACTGCAGGGCTCCCAACAGGCTGGAAGAAGAGTCCATTGGCCTGCGTTATCCCCTGATGTATTAACATCAAGCCTGAGTAGGCCTGATCAAGCCTTATTACCTGATTGGAAAAATCGTGCTTGAGATGATTCAGGTCCAGCGCCTTGTCAGCAACAGGCTTAACCTGACGGTTTGGTAGAGATTCCCCTCTATCTCTGCTACTTGCCTTAGGCTCTGGCAGGTGTTTTGTTGTTTTTACCTGCTCCTCAGGTGCAGCTGCCTGATTGTCATCACTAGAGGCTTCTTCTGACTTAACCCTACCGGCATCAGTATGAGATAAAGAGTCAGGCCGTATTCCTGGCATGATCAGCAATCCGTGCTTAAAAGCTAGTTATCTCTTCAGTATAGCTAGCCATCGATTAACTCAATATTGAAAATAAGCGTATACAGCTCCACTTGTACTTCTATTTTAGAAAGATAGAACCTTATGATCTATGTTATGTTTTCAGCTCATTATTGGATCCTATAGCAGGCTCTAATTCTTCAGAAATATAGAAAAGTATACGTGGAATCATTCATACTTTCTCTAACTAATTGCTCATATATTTTAAAAACTTCAATCATATGCACAACGATGATGTTTTTTCGTAAGGTGCTCTACAAAATTTGATTCCCAAAAGAATTTTTTGTTTGTTTCACAATAAAGACATCCATATTCATTATCCTTCTTTCTTTTAGATTTTAATTTTTTTATATCACTAACCATTTTAACAACCCCATTTACTCCAACCACCTCTGGTTGAGAGTTTCTGGTAACATCCATGAAGGGTAAATTCATTCCTCTGATCCAACCTATAGGTTGATCTTTCTCTATTAGTTTAAAACAATGGTACGTTTTACAGCTAAAACTCAGAGAACTGTAAATCATATTATTATCTTGATAAGTAGTTTCTGGTGTATTTTCCTTTGTAACAGGAAAATCACTGAGAATATCTTCATCTTCAAGTGCAATTTTTGCAGCAAAGACATTAGGGTAAAGCACCATCTCACTTAATAAACTTTTCCATGCAATCGCCATCAATAAATAAGCATTTACATCATAATCAGGATGCTGCCAAGTAAAAAACACAACTGTAACATTCACAGGCGATGCAAAGTGTACTCGATAAAATCTACTATCTTCCTCTACTCTTACTATTCTCATAACATCCCAAAGATATTTTTCATTCGTATTTATTATAATTTTAATACTGTCGTGCTCAAAAACATATGAAGAATTTGCTTTAGCAAAACAAGAAACAATCACAAAAAAAATAAAAAATAAAATTTTATTAGGCATATTTTCAACTTATTTCAACATATTAGTTATAAAAGTTTTTTACCCCCCCTATAGGAGTCATAACAAAATTTATTTTATTGATACACCTCTACTAACATATTTATATTCACAAGGCATTTCATATTTTTATTTAAAACAACAACAACTATAAAAGTTTGATAAAAGTAGTTGCATTTCTGTCCACATGCAAAAAACATTAAGAAATGAATTGAGATTATGGAATATTAATTTATTAACTGTACATTTGTGCTATTTCTCTATCTGAAAATAGTATCGCTACAAGGAGTAACTACAAATAGCCTAAAAAACTTATTTATATCTACATAGCAGACTATAACTTTCTAAAAATTTGGGTTTGAGCACAGAGCTCAAACCCATATCAAAAAAGATTTATACTATCATGTACCATACTTACAACTGCTTAATAATATCATCCACACTCTGGTGGGCATCACCAAACAGCATTCGGGCGTTCTCCCTGTAGAACAGCGGGTTCTGAACGCCGGCATAGCCGGTTGCCATGGAGCGTTTGAAAACCACCACATTCTTGGCATCCCAGACTTTCAGTACAGGCATACCTGCAATAGGGCTGGATGGGTCTTCGGCAGCAGCCGGGTTAACGGTATCGTTGGCACCAATTACCAGCACCGTATCGGTATCAGAGAAGTCATCGTTGATTTCATCCATCTCTTCAACAATGTCATAAGGCACCTTGGCATCTGCCAGCAACACGTTCATATGACCTGGCAGACGGCCTGCTACCGGGTGAATACCAAAACGAACCTTGATCTTCCTGTTATGCAGTTCACTGATAAGTTCTCGAACAGCATACTGGGCCTGGGCTACAGCCATACCATAACCAGGAGTGATAATAACGCTGGAAGAGTTCTTCAGCATTTCCGCCACATCTTCTGCAGAAGACTCGGTATGCTCACCCTGTACTTCACCACTGGCAGATGCACCTTCCTCTGCGCCAAAACCGCCCAGAATTACCGAAACAAAAGAGCGGTTCATGGCCGCACACATCAGGTAAGACAGAATCGCACCAGAAGAACCAACCATCGCACCGGTAATAATCAGCAGGTTATTGCCCAGCATAAAACCGGTAGCTGCCGCAGCCAAACCGGAATAAGCATTGAGCATGGAAACCACAACCGGCATATCAGCACCACCGATGCCCAGCACCAGCAGCACTCCAAAAGCCAGCGCAAACAAAGTCATCAGGGTCAGGGCAAAAATACTTTCCTGCTGTACATAAACCACTCCCATAAGCACAGCCAGGCCAATCATGGCCAGATTAACCCAGTGGCGGCCCGTCATGGAAAATGGGCTACTGGGAATCAGCGCATGAAGCTTGCCGGCAGCAATCAGGGAACCACTAAACGTCACCGCACCAATAATAATGCCGACAAAAATTTCAATGTGGTGAATCGTCTCTTCTGTTGAAGAGACAAACTGCGCCAAACCGGCAATTGTTGAGCCAGACTGCTCAAGGGCACTGGAAAAACCAATCAATACCGCGGCCAATCCACCAAAGCCATTCAGAATAGCCACCAACTGTGGCATCTCTGTCATCTGCACTTTCATGGCCAGATAAATGCCAACGCCGGTACCGACAATCATGCAGAGGGTAACCAGGGTAAACCCTTCCAGATGGGCATGGGCCAGGGTGGCAAGAACAGCAATCACCATTCCGACCATGCCGTACAAATTACCTGTTTTGGCACTTTCCGGCTTACTGAGCCCTGCCAGACTCATAACAAACATAAGGGCTGCGACCAGGTAAGCAGCCATTAATAATCCTTGGGACATTGCTATATGACTCCTTTACCTGTCCAGACGAAACATCTTCAGCATCCGCTGGGTTACAGCGAAGCCACCCACTATATTGATCATCGCCACAACAATAGCGATGGCAGACAGGGTCAGAACCATGGCATTGTCACTGCCCATTTGCATCAAAGCACCCACCACCACAATCCCACTGATCGCATTGGTCACACTCATCAACGGTGTATGCAGGGCAGAAGTCACATTCCAGATCACGTAATAGCCGACAATCGACGCCAATATAAAGACGGTAAAGTGCTCAAGAAAACTGGCGGGTGCAGCATTGGCAATCCAGGCAAATAGACAGGCACCACCCGCAATCAGTGCCGGTTTTAACCAGGGCTTAGGCTTGGGCTGTTCTTTCTCTACTGGCTGCACAACCTCAGCAGGCTTGCTGGCTGGGGCCGCACTGACTTTTACAGGAGGAGGAGGCCAGGTAATGTTCCCTTCCCGAATTACCGTCAGGCCCCGGATCACTTCATCATCAAAATCAATATTGATGGTGCCATCCTTTTCCGGGCACAACAGCTTGATAAGGTTGAGCAAGTTGGTGCCATAAAGTTGGCTGGACTGAGTCGGCAAACGGCTGGGCAAATCGCTGTAACCGATAATATTTACCCCGTGGCGAACCACCACTTTATCCTGTTCGGTTAATGCACAGTTACCACCGGTTTGCGCAGCCAAGTCAACAATCACACTGCCAGGCTTCATAGCCTGAACCATCTCTTCAGTAATCAGCTTGGGTGCTGGTTTGCCAGGAATCAGGGCAGTGGTAATAATAATATCCACCTCTTTCGCCTGTTCCATAAACAGTGCCATCTCGGCATCAATAAAGGCCTGGCTCATCTCTTTGGCATAACCATCGGACGAACTGCCATCTTCCTCAAAATCCAGCTCAAGGAATTCCGCCCCCATACTTTCTACCTGCTCTTTAACTTCCGGGCGGGTATCAAAGGCACGGACAATAGCCCCCAGGTTGCCGGCAGAACCAATAGCCGCCAAACCGGCAACACCGGCACCAATCACCATAATTTTGGCTGGGGGAATTTTACCGGCAGCGGTAATCTGGCCATTCAGAAAACGGCCAAACTGATGGGATGCTTCAACGACTGCCCGATAGCCGGCAATATTGGCCATGGAACTTAAAGCATCAAGCGACTGGGCCCGGGAAATCCGTGGCACACAATCCATAGAAAGCACATTAATATTGCGCTGGCTGAGCTTATCAAGCAGTTCCTTATTCTGGGCAGGCCAGATAAAACTGGCGAGGGTTGCCCCTTCTTTCAGCAGCTCGATTTCATCATCAACAGGGGCATTCACTTTCAGAACAATATCTGAACGGAAAACTTCATTACGATTAGCAATGATTTCTGCACCCACTTCTTCATAGGCCGTATTTTCAAAGCGTGCCCGGGTGCCAGCACCACTTTCTACCACTACATCAAAACCGAGCTTGATCAACTTACTGACTGTATCAGGGGTTGCAGCTACACGGTTCTCGCTTTCCTGGATCTCTCCAGGGATACCTATCCGCATAATGGTTACCTGGTTATTGAACAAATCTGGCCCGTTTAAACGGGATCTTGAGTTAATAGTTTTTTATTCTTATACGACATAAGCATTTTATTGATCGCAAAACGATCAATAACAGCAATGCAATTGCTGTCGGTTAGTTAATAAATTGGGTAACACTGTCTCGGGTATCATTACCGCAGACACTTCCGCACACCATACTATGTTATTTTTTGTAAAAGTGGTAATTAACTCACTCTATCGAGCTAATTACTTAGTTTAATAACAAGGGTTTCGCAAGAATATAGAAGAGCTTTCGCCGCCACTCTCTCAAAACGCATCATACATTTTTTGATTGCAGCGGCAGCTGATTTACAGGGATTGTCTGGGCGAGAGTACGATATTGGCGAAGATCAGCCCGGCCACCAGCGACATAAAAATCAGAAAGGTCGTAGGGCCAATGTTTGACATACCTGCAACAGAGTGCCCACCAATCAGGCTATCCAGTCCTATATACGTTCTACTGCCGGGAACCAGCACCACAATACCCTGTAACAGTACGATAGTGGCAGGTGCCTTACGCCACATGGCATACAGGTTGCCATAAATACCCACCGCAAAGGCGCCAATAAAATAGCCAAGCGCATCGCCGAGGATATGAATGCCACCAACGGTGGCCACATAGGCCAGTAAGCCGGATAACACACCCCAGCCCAGATCCTGCTTTCGAACATTAAATACGGCACCCAGGGATAAAGAGAGCAGGAAGACCCCCACCCACGGCGTCCACCCCGGCATCGAAGCGGTTGCAGGCAGCGGTGTTGGGCCCCAGATCAAAGTTCCAATCGCAACCCCCAGCATGGCCCCAAAATAGAGCTTAAACAGCAGCATCACCGCATTCATGACCCGGGCGGTACCCGACATCAACTCTTTCGCCGCCAGCTCGCTCAAGCCAAGGGTAATAGACAATCCCGGAATAAAGATAATGATGCTGGACAACACCGCCAGCGGCACATTCAAGCCAGGCTCCAGCGAATAAATACCCACAGCAATAAAGCCATTCACCATCGCCACTAAAGGCTCTAGCACTTCAGGCAGGCGTTTGGAAAACTGGGACCAGTAAACAAAACCAAAACAGACGACACCCAGCACGGTTGACCAGAGTACATTCAGCCAGTCGGTGCCAATCATCATGGCAAAAGCACCACTACTGAGACCATAGGCCAGCAAACTGAGAAAATTATTGTAATAACCTTGACTGGCTTCGATTTCATTCAGCCGGATATGTGCCTGAACCACAGTAATCTCATCGGCCAGCAAGTCTTCTACCACTTTGTTGACGTTTGCCAGCTTACCTAA
Organism: Endozoicomonadaceae bacterium; assembly: GCA_965224475.1. Lineage (GTDB taxonomy): Bacteria > Pseudomonadota > Gammaproteobacteria > Pseudomonadales > Endozoicomonadaceae > Endonucleibacter. Next base: position 503,753 of record CBDCZK010000023.1, read on the forward strand.
ATCAATACCGCCCGGTTGCACCCGCAGCACATGGGTATGCTCATTCTGTTTGTCAGGGCTGGCAAAAACAAAGGTCAACGATGTCGGCGTCATCAAAAAAGAGCCATGCAACCCCAGGCTCTCAGACACTTTTATCAGGTGAGCTTCCAGCCGGAAGGCCTGGATTCCAAAGGCGTGAAGGGCACTGCCCAATTTCATTATAAACTGGTATTTCGCCTTAAAAGCCGCCGGACTCATTGCCGGCGTATCATCCGGACAGAATGCAGTGAGCTCTTGATAGCTGGACATAAACCGAAACTCCCAGTAAATAATCAACCGGGACTATTCTGTTTCGATCAGTTTAAGAAAACATTGATATAAACAATAGTCCAAGGAGTGTTCACAAAATAAAGTTGGCCGACTTACCAGAAGTCGCTCAATAACGCAGATAAATCGACAGAGAAGATCACTCTCAACAAATCAAACCGGTATCTGGCAAGCCTGCAGATTTTCCCGCAACGCTTTCAGAATCTGGGTACGGTTAATCACCCCGAGCAATCGCCCGTCTTCAACAACCGGATAGATTTTTGGCTTATTGTTTTGCATTGATTCAGCCAGTTCGATAATGCTGTCTCCCGGTGTCACGGTCAGAACTTCATTACGCATCACATCACTGGCCATCAGTTCAATATCACAGTGGTAGCTGCTGGTCAGCAATTTATGAATACAGTCCTGTTCGGAAATAAAACCGATCAGTTTTTTATCCTGATCAACAACCGGCAAACCAATCAGATGGTTCTTGCACAGTATTTCGGTGGTTTTACTTAATGGGGTATTGCCATAGATAACGGGGGTTTCGTGCAGCATATAATCCCGCACCTGAATATGATGGTTCATGATAAACCTCCTTACATTTTCATACTGTCAATGTAAGCCAGATAATCCAGGTTGGGAAAATAAATAAATCCTATAAACCTGATCAGAAATTAATATCACTCATCCTTTGTTTATAGAACGCTATTCCCATTATCCTGACCATCCAGCTTTTATTTTTTGTTCACCACAGAGGCACAGAGCCCACAGAGTTTTTTTGGTTTTTGTTTCTGTGTTTACGGTGCCTTTGCAAGTCCCTTCAGGGATTTGCGATAAAGAGCAATATTCTCTTTTTCACCACAGAGGCACAGAGAGCACAGAGGTTTTTTGGTTTTTGTTTCTGTGTTTACGGTGCCTTTGCAAGTCCCTTCAGGGGTTTGCGATAAAGAGTGATATTCTCTTTTTCACCACAGAGGCGCAGAGAGCACAGAGTTTTTTTGTTCTCTTTAAAAAAAATCTCTGTGACCTCTGTGCCTCTGTGGTGAACAAACAAATCAGGCCGCTTTCTGTTGAGGCAGAGGCGTTCTGATCAGGTAATCAAAAGCGCCCAGAGCCGCATTGGCACCGCTGCCCATGGCGATAATAATCTGCTTATAAGGTGCAGTGGTCACATCACCAGCAGCAAATACTCCGGGTACAGAAGTCTCACCCTGGGCACCCACTTCAATTTCACCACGAGGGCTTAATTCAATAGACCCTTTCAGGAATTCGGCATTGGGAATCAGACCAATCTGGACAAAAATACCTGCCAGCTCCAGTGACTTGCTCTCATCGGTAGCCCTGTCGGTATAACGCAAACCCGTTACCCGCTGACCGTCGCCTACTACTTCGGTGGTCAGCGCTTCAGTGATAATAGTGATATTGCCCATGGAACGTGCCTTGCGCTGCAACACCTCATCTGCCCGCAGCTTGTTATCAAACTCCAGTACAGTGACATGCTCAACAATTCCAGCCAGGTCAATAGCGGCTTCAATACCGGAGTTACCACCGCCGATCACGGCGACTTTCTTGCCTTTAAACAGTGGGCCATCACAATGTGGGCAGTAAGCAACACCCTTGCCACGGTATTCCTGCTCACCGGGTACATTCATCTCTCTCCAGCGGGCACCGGTAGCAATAACCAGGGCACGGCTTTTCAGGGTTGCACCACTTTCCAGCTCCACCTGAATCAGGTCACCCACCTGTTCGGCTGCAATAATCTGGCTGGCACGCTGCTGGGTCATGATATCAACATCATAATCACGCACATGCTCTTCCAGGCTGGCGGCCAGTTTGGGGCCTTCTGTTGCCTTAACAGAGATAAAGTTTTCAATACCCACCGTATCCATCACCTGGCCACCAAAACGGTCAGCCACCACACCGGTACGAATACCTTTACGGGCACTGTAAATAGCCGCCGCGGCACCAGCAGGGCCACCACCCACAACTAACACTTCATAAGGGTCTTTTTCAGACAGGGCTTCGGCCTGACGTTGTGCAGCGCCGGTATCCAGCTTGTTCAGAATTTCCGGCAGGGCAATACGGCCCTGGGCAAACAGTTCACCGTTCAGATAAACCGATGGCACCGCCATAATATTGCGCTCATCCACCTCTTCCGGGAACAGCCCACCATCAATCATGACATTGGTAATGTTCGGGTTCAGAGCCGACATAATATTCAGCGCCTGCACCACATCCGGGCAATTCTGGCAGCTCAGGGAAACATAGGTTTCAAAGCGGTATTCGCCAGGCAGCGCCTTGATCTGCTCAGCCACCTCATCTGCAACCTTGATTGTGTGGCCACCACTGTGTAGCAGTGCCAACACCAGAGAGGTAAACTCATGGCCCATGGGCAGGCCTGCAAAACGCATCTCACTGCCGGAGGCTTTAGAGCGAACCAGCATGGAAGGCTTACGCTCATCGCTATCCAGATCAACGGACACGGTTACCAGATGAGATAAACCTCCAATGTCGTTGGCAAGGGAGGCCATTTCTCCGGACTTATCACTGTCATCCAGAGACAATACCAACTCAACCGGCGTCTTCAGGTTTTGCAGGTAAGTTTTTAATTGGGTTTTCATTGTTGTGTCTAACATGACAGCAGCCCTGTATCTAAAAAATAACTATTAATATTTGTCAAAGCTGACCAGGAATTGTGGCTAGCAACAGCAATACCGTTTTTTTCACCACAGAGGCACAGAGGGGTCGATGAATATTCCATTCAACATCAACACTTCCACCATCCATGGTGGTCGCACAGAGGTTTTTTTTAGGGGAACAAAGAATTCTGAATTTCTGTTAGGAAACATCAGTTTTTTACAAAGCTCCCAAAGAATTCGGTAAACAAAAAAATTAAAAAAACTCTGTGTTCTCTGTGCCTCTGTGGTGAAAAAATTCACGGCACTAACCAAAATGCCTGGTCAGCCTTTGGGCTATGCACTCACCGCAATGCATAGCCCGAGGCTTAATTCACAAGACTTAGATCTTGCCAACCAGGTCCAGGGAAGGAGCCAGAGTCTCTTCACCTGGCTGCCATGCAGCTGGGCAAACTTCACCGTCGTGCTCAGCGATATACTGGGCAGCCTGTACCTTGCGAACCAGATCCTTGGCGGAACGGCCAATACCCAGGTCGTTGGTTTCGATCGCCTTGATCTCACCTTCAGGGTTGATCACGAAAGTACCGCGCAGTGCCAGACCTTCTTCCTCAATCATCACACCAAAGTTGCGAGTGATGGTGCCAGTTGGATCACCGATCATTGGGAATTGAATCTTGTTGATGGTGTCAGATGTGTCGTGCCATGCCTTGTGAGTGAAGTGGGTATCAGTGGATACGGAGTACACTTCAACGCCCATAGACTGCAGCTTCTCGTAGTGATCAGCCAGGTCACCCAGCTCAGTTGGGCAAACAAAAGTGAAGTCCGCTGGGTAGAAGAACACTACAGACCACTTGCCCAGCAGGCTCTCTTCAGTGACGTCGACAAATTCGCCCTTGTGGAAAGCGGTAGCTTTAAAAGGCTTGATTACGGTGTTGATCAGGGATTGAGTCATTTTCTTTACCTTACGTTAGTTAGGGGAGGTGCTTAAAAAACACTGGGCTTTTCAAAGCGTCCTCAGTTTGTCTCGCTGTTGTGATAAAGATTACGCCCGCCCCAGCAATTACTGAAATTGATTAGGATAATTCCGCTGATAGTTTTTATCTATTACAGGATTACACCTGATCCAAAATAATCATCCAACAGCCCATAAACTATCGCTGTCGTCTTACCCGCCACTCCTGATAATATGCTCCGTCTTATGGTTATAGAACCGATCTGCACACTATCGCCATAGCCTCAGTAGTCATGAGTAAGGTGTGACGGCGGTAGGCTGCCTAAATATTGCTGCTACAAAGATCATGTATGTGCATTTAGCCAAAAAGGTTGGAAGGCACGACATATAAAGCCGTGTAGCCCATATCTATGGGCTTGTTTCACCTAATTGTAGGTCTTTGAATTTTATAAAGTTACGAACAAGAGCAATGCGATGCAGACTGCGTGTTATGTGAATCTTGGCCTCATAAACCATTGTTAAACTGAATTCAAATGAACGCATCAACAATAATTGAATATTTAGAGTGTATAGAAGAGAACCATATTTGTGAGTACTTTCGTGGGCAATTGAGCCTTGAGTGGTCTCTTGTACCAAGTATTTCAAGATATGCAGATGAAAAAATTCATAGAGGATCATCCCTGAATGATTTTGAAGGAGTTCTTGTTGAAGAATTTCAAAAATTTTCAATGCCAATTAGGAATTTCAGTAATTTATCAGAAATGGAGAAATTGATCCATTGTCAGCACTAAGTAGTCACTCAAACGAAATCAGATATTCTTGACCAAATAGATCAAATACACGTTTGACCTCTTGCTCAAATTCCTTGAAGTTCATTATTGTCAGTAAGTTCAGCCATTCATATTTCACTTTCCTCCACAATATTTCTATCAGATTGAGTTCTGGTGAATAGGTCGGTAAAAAACAGACTAAGAGCTTTTTCTCAATCGCCCAGTCTATTACTCTTTCTCTGAAAAGTTTGCTGGTATGAATGCTGGCATTATCCACCATGACGATAGTATAGCGATCATTAGAACTGTACTTGGGATCTTCCATCCTGGTGGCAAAATCATCAAAGACACTGATAACCGTTTCGCTGTTAACACAACCTGTTACTGGGTAGTAGAAAAGGTCATTGGCACGATTCATAAACCCCAGCACATTGATACGCTTGCTTTTTACAGAGGGTATTTCTAGCTGTGAGCCTTTTTCTTGCCAACCATAGGGGACACAAGGCTCTTGGCTAAAACCAGATTCATCAAAGTAAAACAGATTGACAAGCCCTTTATCCTCAGCATTTTGAGCCTCTTTCAAGGCAGACTGGCAACACCTGAACTGCTCCTCGTTGCGCTTATGACTGCAAGCCTTACGAAACCGCTTATAAACAAGTCCCAGCTTTTTTTAAAAGTCTCGACAAAGTTTGTTTTGAGGCAGTCTTCCCGGTTTCCTCTGCAATCTTTGTTTGAACATAAGCCAGCCTGCGAGGTTCCTCGGAGACAATCTCTCTAATGCGTTGTGCTTCCTGGTCAGTATAGATAGGTGGTTTACCACCCTCATGTTTTTTGTACAGACCGCGAAGGCCATAATCATCCCAGGCATCAATCCAGTCAGATACTGTCTGATATCGAACTTCAAATATTGCAGCAATCTCGCTCATAGAATAACCACGTATACTGAGTAAAACAGCATGAGCCCTTTCCCTTAGGTAAGGATATGGCCCGTGCCGGAGAGCTTCTCTCAATGTTTTTATGACTGCGACATCGGTTACTGGATCAACAGTTTTCATCGTGACAACAGCGAGATTAATGGTGTTTGGCAATGAGTATAACCAAATTGGAATGGAGATGTTTTTTATAAATACGGACGTACAGTTATTTTTATCTGTTAGCAGTTGCGTGACTACTTATGGGCTACCGACAAGGCTTCTGGACTGGTCAAGCAACCCTCTCAAAGCTTTATACTTTGCTGTAGAGAATCCAAACTATGATGATGTAGATGGAGTTGTATGGGCTTTTCAACCAGAAGGTTGGTATACAAATACACCAGATGTAGAAAACATTAATTCTCTTATTGCCTTTCATACAGAGCTTGTTCATGAACGAATAAATGCGCAAGATGCTTGCTTTACAGCATTTCCATTACCAGATAAAGGATTTAATGTCCCCCCAATGAATATGGAAAACTACCCCAATGACATTGAGATTCTTAATCAAATATTGATACCAAAGGAAGCAAAAGCCGAGTTTCGCTACCAGTTAGATAAGTTAGGGGTTAATCATAGAACTATTTATCCAGGGTTGGATGGTGTAGCGAAATGGATAAAGTCTAGATACGCCAACCATTCCGTTTAACAAGTGGTGCCATAATCGCAACCTCTAACTTCTAGACTCGAATCTGCATTATGCAGTCCGTACGCTAACAGTTAAGAACTAATCATAAACCGAAAGAGAATTATCTATGAAATAAATATCTTCAATGATTGGTAAATGATATTTTAGAAAAGAGTTAAATTGTGATTATTAAGAAAATTGGTAACTATTCAGCCTCCTCAGATTAATCTGGATTTTTCGCGAATTTATGTCATTTTGATATAAACCCTTTTCCAGAAGTTTTCATGACTCAGTTTACTCCCGAAACACAGGCCATTATCTTGCTTCTCGCTGCTGTAGGTGAGCTGGAGTCGAAGGTTTTGAGTCTTGAGGATGAAAACAAGGAGCTTGCTGATAAGCTCAAGATGAATAGTCGTAATAGCAGCAAGCCACCGTCTACAGATGGTTACAATAAGCCCTCATCATCCAAAAACTCAAATGCTGACAGTGAGAATGAGGAAAATCCTGAGTGTGATAGAGAAGATTACAAACCCAATCCCAAAAGCCTGAGGCAAAAGTCAAATAACAGGCCCGGTGGTCAACACGGTCATAAAGGCTCTACGCTGGAGCAAACTGAGGAACCAGACCATATCCGGCATCACTCGGTTAAAAACTGCGTACTTTGCCATCAGTCGCTTCTTTCTATCAAAGTAACCGACGTTGTTGAACGTCAGGTATTTGATCCAGGACGTTTTGGCCGTTTCGAAGTAACGGCGCATGTGGCTGAAGTCAAAGAATGCCCATGCGGACATGCTAATCAAGCATGCTTTCCTAAGGGTGTTGACTCGTATGTGCAGTATGGTCCGGTCACTCAAGCACTGGCTGTTTATCTGTATCAATACCAGTTAATGCCGTACAAGCGCATTTCACAATTCTTTTTCGATATTTTTGGTCTTGAAGTTAGTCCCGGTTCAATCTGTACTTTTCAGGCAAATGCCTACGACCGTCTGGCTAGCACAGAGGCAGCAATTGCTAACGCCTTAAAAAAAGTGCCAGTTGCAGGTGCTGACGAAACAGGCATGAGAGTGAAGGGCTCTTTATGGTGGCTGCATGTCGTTCGTTCCGAGGAGTGGACATACTACCACCTTGACCCCAGTAAAGGTCATGAAGCTATTGAGGCAATGGGAGTGTTACTGGTATTTGCCGGTATACTTGTGCATGACCATTATAAAGTCTACTTTCGCTACGCAGCCATCCATGTGCTCTGTAACGCCCATCACTTAAGGGAGTTGCAGGGGGTTGTTGACAGAGATTGCAATTATCTTGCAGCCCGGCTTCAACGCTTGTTAAGGCTGGCTTGCCATCTTAGGAAAGGGTTCAAAAAGCTTGGCATGAAGGCTATGCCGGAAATTATCCGCAAGCGTATCGACTCGCTTTTCGAGCGTACTGCTAAAAAAGCACAGCTCGAAGAAGCCGAGTACATGGAGCGACGACGTCAACGCCTTGGAGAGGATAAAGTCAGAAACACCAAAGCCTTTAACCTCTTCAAGCGACTGGTGGAGTTTAAAGAAGAAACCTTGAGATTCATGACTGATTTTGACATCCCCTTCGATAATAACGGCAGTGAGCAGGATGTTCGCAACGGCAAGGTAAAGCAGAAAATATCTGGCTGTTTCAGAAGTGAAAAAGGGGCTAAATGGTACTGCCGGATACGGAGTTATGTTTCATCGGCGAGAAAGCAGGGTGAGAATGTTTTCGAAGCCCTGCTTATAGCTATGAAGAATTACGACAACCTTCCTTTACTGCAGCAATTCCCGCAGACTTAATTAAAGCCCTTAACAACAAGGGCTGTAGCCTGATACTTTCTTGATGAAATCGCAGACTATCCGGTAGAATCTCACCACAATAATAATAACGATGCTTATGTTGTGCCGCTAACCAAACCAAGAACCATTGCTGAAAAACTGCTCAAAATAGTCTCTGATGAAGCGGGTCAAATTCCAGACTTTCGCAAGAAAAGTCAGCATGACAAAATTGCCCTTCATGATGCGGTCATGAGTGGCCTGGCAGTCATGCATCTGAAATACCCTTCATTGCTGGCTTTTGATCAGGATTGCGTCAACAAGCCAGACAAGCTCAAGAACTTAAAGTCGATGTACAATGTCAGCGATGTCCCCAGCGATACCTATCTGAGGGAGCTGATTGACCCTATAGAAACGCGCTATTTCAGGAAGTTCTTTACCCGCCTGTTTGCCTTTGTGCAACGGTCTGGGCGGCTTAAGCAGTTTACTTATTTCGAGGAAGGGTATCTTGCCCCTATCGATGGTACGGGGCACTTTTGCTCAGGGAAGATGAGTTGTCCTGAGTGTTGTGTAAAAAAGCCAGGCAGCAAAAACCCGCAATACTACCATCAGTTACTGGCCTGCTGTCTGGTAAAGCCGGGCAAGAAGGAAGTATTACCTTTAATGCCTGAGCCCATCACCAAACAGGTTGATGCGTCAAAAAATGATTGTGAGAAGGCAGCGCTCAAGCGGCTATTGGCGAATTTATCCAGAGAACATCCGCACCTGCCACTGGTTCTGAATTTTGATGATCTTTACTCCGATGGACCGACCATCAAGTTGGTGAAGTCCTTTGGCTATAGCTTTATTATGGTGGCAAAGGATTCAACGCATGAGTCGTTATACCAGGCCGTTGATGAGCTGGATTGTGCAGACAAAGTGGTGCGCTACGAATATACCGATGATAAAGGGTTTACGCACTGGTTCCGGTTTGTGAATGGTGTCCCCATTAACAAGTCACACCCGGATGTGCTGGTTAACTATCTCGAATATATAGAAATTGACCCAGAGGGCAACAAGAAGTATTTCAACACCTGGGTCACTGACATTGAGCTTTCAACTGAGAACGTGAATAAATTCATGCGAGGAGCACGCGCTAAGTGGAAAATTGAAAACGAGACGTTTAATACACTGAAAACACAGGGCTACCATCTCGAACACAACTACGGGCACGGAAAGCAGCATCTGGCCAGCAATCTGGCATGCCTGACTTTTACGGCCTTCCTCATCAACCAGATAGAACAACTGTCTTGCAAGCTCTTCCAGGAAGCACTCAAGGCAAAGAAGTCTAAAAAGGCATTATGGCATGCCATACGAGGGCTGTTTGACTGGTTCTGCATTGATAACTGGACAGATGTATTTACAGCCATCATTGAGGGGCGAAGTGTGAGCTTGAAACTGCTGACTGTCGATACGACATAGAGCGTTGATGTTAGCCTTGTGACCTGTGTTACCAGCCATTAAAACCGATTGCCGATATAGCAGCAGTCTGATCCTGTTCATCCACTATATAGTCATTTTTAATTAACTGAAAATGTGCCAGTTGGAATCGAGTTTGCGGGAATTGCTGCCTTTACTGGGTGCTGAATAGTTACGAAAATTGTTATAAAGAACTTTAGATCAATTCAGAGCTGTAGATTGGATTTAGACAACCTAAGTATATTGTCTGGCTGTAATGATTCAGGAAAGTCTAATTTATTAAAGGCATTAAATCTTTTCTTCAACAACAAGACAGATCATGAAATAGACTTTGATTTCAATAATGATTTTTGCCATTTTGCAAAAACCCCTAACAAAACAGCTCCAGAAGTGCTCATTGAATTAACTCTTTCTCCACCTGAGCATTACACAGACCCACGTCCCTTTGTTTGGAGAAAAAAGTGGCGGAAGGATTCAATACTACCCTATGAAAGCAAGATGTTTATACCGCCTTCGCCTAAGAATGAAATAAACAATTCAAGCAAAAATTGGGCACAAAAAATAAGATTTAGGTATGTGCCAGCGCTAAAAGGAGACAATTATTTCCCACACCTTCTGAAAGATTTACATAATACACTTGCAATATCCATTGACGAAGAATTAAAAGTAGCCTCTACAAAATTTGTAGAAACATTATTACAAAACACTGAATCGATGCTAGAGGAGTTAGATAAGCGTTTAAACTTAGGCAGTAAAATAAGATTACCCAATGACTTAAGCTCGCTCTTTGAAGTTCTTGATTTTGGCACTAACCATAATGGCTCAAGAGTATCTATAGATCAAAGAGGTGATGGAATAAAAATAAGACATATTCCAAGCATTCTTAAGTTTATACATGAAGAAGAAAATCGTATTAGAAAAAGAGGTTCGGTAAAAGTTAATAGCATATGGGGCTATGAAGAGCCAGAAAACAACCTAGAGTTAATAGCTGCATTTCAAAAGGCAGGTGAGCTTCTTGAAATATCCAGTGACATTCAAATTCTCTTAACAACTCATTCGCCAGCATTTTATAATTTAAGAAACAAGAATAAATCTACTCTACTTTACTACACAATTCAAGACCCGAAAGGAACATCATATTCAAAAATTGAGTCTGATGAAGAAATAGAAATTGCCGATGATAGAATGGGACTTTTGCCGCTTATTGCTCCATATATAGAAAAAAAAGAACATGAATTAAATCAAACAAAACAATCAGTCAAGCAGCTTTTGGAAAAACAAACACATAATAAAGACACTATATTTGTGGAGGGGAGGACTGATAAAATCATTGTAGAATTTTTCTTGAATAAAGTCTCTGAAGAAGAATATGATATTGCAGTCAAAACGGATTCTAGTGCAGGTTCTGCATGGGTTAAAAATAACCTTATTGCCTGGGCAATGAATCCCGAAGTCGAAAGAACAAACCATAAAGCTTATGGCATGCTTGATAAGGACGAAGCTGGAAGTAAAGCTCATGAGGACTTTGATAAATTCATCAATTTTAGTGGTAGAAAGGCCCACCAAGGAAAGGTGAAATCAAGTCAACTTAAAGCACCAGTTCATTTAAGAGAAATATTCAAGAAAAAAGGCTTTAAACTTGATATCGAACTAGAGGAACTCTTTCCGCCAAGTGTATGGCAGTATGCAAAAGAAAAGAAATGGTTGGAACCAAGAATATTAGCAGCATGTTTAGATTTATCTTTAATTACAAATGATAAATCACCAAAAGAAATAATCGAAGAAGCATTTCCAAATGAAGAACAGAACATATATTTGCTTTATAAAGTAAAAGATAATAACAAAGAAAATTTCGCAAAATATGTTGCAAGCCATAATCACGATGGAAGTATTTTTAGCGGAGTTGAGTTAAATATAAAGCAAGCTATAGAGTTTTTTAATCGAGGTCGCCCTTAAAAACAAATCTCTGTGCCCTCTGCGCCTCTGTGGTGAAAAAAAAGAACACATGAAAAACAAAGCTTTATACATAGGCATATTATTTATTGCCCTGGGCTCACTCTTTATATTCCTGGAAAACAGGTTTTACCAATATGTCGATGAACATGGCTTTTTACACGAAAGCCTGTTTATGCCACTGGGTGCACTGAGCCTTTTTCTTGGTTTTATCGGGATTCTAATCTCCATCATTATAAAGATTCGAAATTCTGCCAAATAGGCTTTGTATAAATTGTTCACCACAGAGACACAGAGGCCACAGAGTTTTTTTGTTCTCTTTAAAAATTGGCTTCTGTATTCTCTGTGCCTCTGTCTTGAAAAAAACATTTCATATAACCACTCGCCATTGTTAAAAACAGAGAGATAGAGGGCTCTCAGTTTTTTATTACCTTCAAAATAAACCTCTGTGTTCTCTGTGTCTCTGTGCCTCTGTGGTAAAAACAAAATTTACAGGAATATCTATGTACTTAAAGTCGATTTTATTTTCCCTGATTTTTTTCCTTGTTTCAGGGTGTGCGCTCTATCCAACCACGCGCACGTACTTTGAACCCAACCCGGAAGATGGCTCTCTTCAACCATCCAGTAGCTGTGGATATCACGCAGCAAAGAATGACTCCCTTGTCAGGGAAGTTGATAACTTCGAGTTACACGTGACGCCTCATTATAAAGAGGGGGAAAAATTAAAGCTCACGGTTTTAGTACAAAGCAAAGAAAACAATGTGACCATTAACGCCAATAAAATCAGGCTATCTTCTTCTAATCAAGAACATGCATCATTGCCTGTAGAAGTGAAAGAAAACACTTATGAGCCTCGTAGTAACTGGCCATACTATATGAAGTGGAATCATATGACTTACCCACCCCTGTCAGAATCGCTGGAATCCATTACTATTACGTTTGACACTGGCAGCATAGTACTCGACGGCAAACCACTAAAAATCAAACCCTTCAGGTTTAACAAAACAACCAAAAAAGATATCTATTACTCATCAATCAATTGCTAATTTTTTCTGTTCACCACAGAGGCACAGAGGGGTATTTTTAACAGAGAAAAAACTCTGTGACCTCTGTGCCTCTGTGGTTAAAAAAATCTTTCATATAAAACAGCCTCGACCATAGGAAAACACATTGCAGTACGCAGGATTTTGGAAACGTTTTTTAGCTTACATGATTGATATGACACCCATATTTATTGCCGTTTTTTGCACAGCCTATTTTTTATTGGGTTTCGATGTATCCCTGGCGAATCATATCAATGGTAACCAAACGCTGGATGAAAAAATCCAGTTCGTAATTGAGCGGAATATGATTCGGGACTCAGCGCTGCTACTGTGGGTAGCATACGGCCTTTTTATGGACTGCTCGAAATTCCAGGGCACCCATGGAAAAATATTATTAGGCATTAAGGTTGTTAATAAAGAAGGGGGAAGGATTACGTTCTCCCAATCCATTAAACGCTCAGTTATGAAGATCATTGGGGTGATACCACTCAGTTTAGGCTACATATGGGCTGCTTTTAAGAAAGATAAAGCCGCATGGCATGATCTGGTAGCAAAAACCCGTGTTATCAAACCTATAGCTATTTCATAAGTACTCTCTTTGTCTTATTAAATCGCTGTGTCTTCTAGGTAGCAACTTCTTTATTTTTTAATCGTTTTTTATGTTCACCACAGAGACACAGAGGCCACAGAGTTTTTTTGTTCTCCTTAAAAATAGACCTCAGTGTTCTCCGTTCCTTTATTAGGCCCTTCAGGATACTGTGGTTAAAAAGCAATCTTACATATTAATTATTTCCTAAAAATTCACCACTGAGTCACAGAGAGATCGATGAATGTTCCATTCAACATCGACACTTCTACCATCCTTGGTGGTCGCACAGTTTTTTGTTCTCCTTAAAAAATAGATCTCTGTGTCCTCTGTGCCTCTGTGCCTCTGTGCCTCTGTGCCTCTGTGGTGAAAAAAATCTTTCATATAAACAGGGTCGCAAAGGGCTCGGAGTTTTTTATTCTCTTTAAAAATAATCCTCTGTGTTCCCCGTGCCTCTGTGGTGAAAAGTGAAAAAAAACCTGAAACTGGACTACTAATGCAAGAAAGTAACAAGCTTAATGGCTTACGGGGCTGGCTGGCCCTTTTGGGGCTGGGTGTTGTGGTTGGCCCCCTGCGAATAATTTTCTTCGCCTTTACCTCTTTTTCTGATATTTACGCAGAAGGTACCTGGTCATTTTTAACCACTGAAGGATCACCGGTTTATAACGCTTTTTGGGCACCGGTTCTGATAGGGGAGATTGCATTCAACGCCTGCCTTTTTATTTTATCGGTTTATGCTGCTTATCTGTTTTTTACTAAAAAGCAAAACTTCCCAAAAGTTTATATCGCCATACTGACACTGGTTCTGGTTACCATTCCCCTTGATGCATGGCTTGCTTCAAAAGTTTTACCCGATGAGCCACTGTTTGATGACGACACGATTAAGGAACTGGTTAGAAGCGCCGTCGCCTTTATTATCTGGGTACCTTATTTAATCCGGTCTAAACGGGTAAAGGCCACCTTTATTGAGCCCCATAACGCAACAAAAGCCTGGAAAACAGTGGGCGCATCCACTGCTGTTACGTTAGCGATTGTACTGGGTCTATTAATCAACGATACCGACTATAACGAGCTGGATAGCAGTTATGCGGCGATAGATGAAGAAACTCAGGATATCAACAGCCTCCTGTTAGCCATAGCCAATGAAACCAATAAAGATCTGCCCGTGATGGTTGATGCCGAAACCCGGCTGGACTCAACTCTGGGTGCGAGCGGTGAATTCGCCTATAAATATACCCTGGTTAATTTGGCATTTGAGGAAATTGATCAGGATTATTTCTACGAAACCATGCAGCCCATACTGATCAATAGCGTCTGCTCCACCGAAGAGATGGGCTTTTTTGTAGAGCAGGCAATCCCCGTGAAATACCTCTATTACGGAAAAAACGGCAAACAGATTAGCAGTATTCTCATTACCCCTGACCAATGCCGAATGCTTCCTGAACCGAAACTTGAGTTGCAAGGGGATCAGAACTTTATTTGATTCCCCCTTGGCAGATCGATCTAATTAGGTCTTGCTCAGCCCATTTAGTTTGCTGGATTAGTGTTACAGTTACTCGCAACAGCACTAGGTTCTGTTGACATAAGCTTGTGAGCTCAGTGGTTGGTAAAGCCGTGTTCCGCAAGGCGAGCGGGTGAAGGCATAGCCATCTATGTCAAATCCCGCTCAACGCAGCCGGAAGGCGGCTTTAACAACCACCCGAAGGGCTCGACCAAGAGCGACTGTGGGCTGCGTTGCGATCACTTGAAAGACACTTGTATTCCTGCGTAATCGCGCCTTGCCACAATCGCTCCCGGTTGAGCTGAGCACGCAAGCTTATGTCAACAGAATCTAAAGCTGCCAAAAATTACAGTTTGCCTTACCTGAATGCCTGTGTGAGGAATGGGTCTCATGGCTAATTGAGAATGCTCCCTTGTTTCAATGGATTTTTAAAGGTTAGCCATTAGTCTAATTGGTATTAGAAAGCCCAACTGGTATAACAATGCCATGCGAAATAGTCACTTCAGGGCTCGCGATACCCGGCCCTTATTGATGAGAGGGTGCTTATAGATAGGCCAGAAAAAAAGAGTTAAAACTAAACTTACACTAAAAGGGACTATACAAAGATCATGGATAGATCTATTGGCTATAAAAACTCTAGATCAACTCCTCCCGCTCCAAAAGGCAGTGAGGGTCAAGTTCATGGTGTTCGCTCAATCCAGGTTTCACCAACCCCAGAGATACGAGGAAATAACAAGCACTCTCCAGAATTAACAAAAACCACTGATAAAAGAGCAGTTGAGCCGATCGAACCCACAAGTTATATCAGAGAATTTTATGATACTGCAGAAACTATGCTATCTGGAGGCAGAGAGGCTCTGAATGTATCAAAAGCATTCTTTATCGATTTAGGTATAAGCACAGCAGAAACATTTAAATCAGCATGGAACTCTGTTGATCAGGGCGTGCCTGAAATGCTGAAATTCACTGGGGGTGTTGTCACTCTTGGCAGCGCATTGACACAAGCAACGGTAGCCGGTATTGCTGAAGTAGCTGAGGGCCTGGGCTATGATGTTGCCAATGAGTCAGTTGATGGTGTTTCCTATTTCCTCAAGCAGGCTGGAATAAAGACTACAGGTTTAACCAAAACAGAATTAAGACAGCTTGGTACTTCTTTAGCCGCACTGCATTTTGGGTTTTCTCAGGATATTCATCTTAAGAATGCAAAATTCGAAATTAAGCAAGGCTCAGGCTATAAGCTGAATATTAGTAACTTACAGGTTAAAAATCTGGTGCCTGCAAACATTGGCCAAACAGATTTGAAAGAAAGCGATCAGCTAACGACATCAGCCGATGAATTATCTTTCACCCTTGAATATTTACCCGAAACAGGACAGCCAACAAAACTCAATGTCTGTATTCCATCGCCCAAACTAAGGGGAGAAACAAACCTTCTTATGGTGATGGGAGAAGCGGCAGCTTCCTGCTGTCAGGGCAATTGCATCAATCCAAAACGATAGAGCAAAGTAACTTTGTTAGGTGTTTATGATCCCAACCTGCTAGTTTTCTGTGGCTCTTGATACTGCGATCGCCCTTGTTGGCCTTGATAGCGTTCAGTGCTATCCGCCTCAGGATAGAGAAGTTCTCTGCCCCATTGCCTGTTTTGATCTGACAAGCATCCTCTGAAAATGCAACATCAAGCACCCAGTGTAGATTATTCTCCACAGACCAGTGGTTTCGACTGATTTCCAGCATATCCTTCGCTGCCATTGAACGGCTCATGATATAAAAACGCAGCGCAGTAGTTACTTTACCATTGATTTGCCTGTCACTTTGTACGACAGCTACTTGCTTTAGTCCCGGCCAGTCTTTTGCCGTTTCCAAGTTAGAAAGATCGCTTATCACCCAACAACAGCGGGTTTCTACACGACCGTGGCCTTTTTCACGAGACTGCATATAATCATGCAGCTCTGGCTGGTGTTCTGCTGCGGTAAACAAAGCCTCTATGCCTTTATAGAGCTTTTTCTGATTGCCTTTGACTGCAAGAATGTAATCTGCACCCTGTTCAACGCACTGCTTTGCTACTTTCTTCTGGCAGCCCATAGCATCCAGTGTGACAAGGCAGCCTTTCAGCTCCAGAGCTTTGAGCAGTTTAGGTATTGCTGTAATTTCATTGGACTTTTGGTCGACACGCTCTTGCCCAAGCACCAAGCCAAGCTTAACACTCCAGGCACTGACTAGAAGCACTGGTTTTTTGCCTTTTGCTCTGGAGCCCTTAATGACCTTTCCATCAATCGCAAGGTGTTGGCTGCCTGATATTTCAGTCAGTGTTTGCTTGATCCAGCCAGTAAAACAGGTTTCAAAAGCTACGGGGTCAAGCAAGCAGAAGACCCTGCGAAAGGTGTATTTAGAGGGTATGCCGGCGGGTAGCTCTAGAAATGTTTTGAACCAGTCTTCTTTACAGCGACCAAAGTCCTCAATGTCTTGCCACTCATCAGCTCCACATATAACAGCACATACGGCAATAATAAGAATATCAAGCAGGTTATGGTCACACATACCTGGCCGACGGGGATCAGGTACTTTAGCCAAAAACTGCGACAAAGGTTGATACTGTACGGCTTCCATGCAAATTGACTACTCTGGTAATTTACAGAGCAGTCTCTCTCAGGTCGTCAGATTGATGCAATTGCCCTGTTCCTGCTGTAAAGATCTTTCAGAGCTGTTTGCATTAAACTCAGAAAGTTCTTTACCAGCTACTAATATGAAACAACAACAAGGCTTTTGGGATAATGAGAAAACCAGTATCCATTTTGATGCCCCAGGAGCAGTGATTAAAATAGAAGAACCAGGTGATCTACTGGATGAATACAGTACTCCTCAAGGGTCCGTTATATCCTTTAATGATCTTCATGCACACCAGAAAAGAACATTCATGGCGGCAGGGATTGCAGAAAAGCCTGATGTCTGTTTCAGCTCAATGGAAGTAGACAAATTACACACAGGAGCATTACAACTAAAAAGCGGTTTTATTCGATTGGATGATGATTTGAATGGTGAGTTGGTATGTACACTACTCGTTGACTATAAAGATCTTGATGAATATTGCCCCAGTTGGATACCAGATGAAGTAAGAAATGCTATCACGGGTACCGATGCCGATCATCTTCATGCAGCTGTGCGTTTGGGTATCCAAATTTACAAAGGTGAGATTGACCTGAACAGTTTAGTAACATCAGGTCTTAAACAGTCAGGCCTTCAACCATTACAAAAACTCATCCAAAATAGCTTGTAACTATTCAGCCTCCTCAGATTAATCTGGATTTTTCGCGAATTTATGTCATTTTGATATAAACCCTTTTCCAGAAGTTTTCATGACTCAGTTTACTCCCGAAACACAGGCCATTATCTTGCTTCTCGCTGCTGTAGGTGAGCTGGAGTCGAAGGTTTTGAGTCTTGAGGATGAAAACAAGGAGCTTGCTGATAAGCTCAAGATGAATAGTCGTAATAGCAGCAAGCCACCGTCTACAGATGGTTACAATAAGCCCTCATCATCCAAAAACTCAAATGCTGACAGTGAGAATGAGGAAAATCCTGAGTGTGATAGAGAAGATTACAAACCCAATCCCAAAAGCCTGAGGCAAAAGTCAAATAACAGGCCCGGTGGTCAACACGGTCATAAAGGCTCTACGCTGGAGCAAACTGAGGAACCAGACCATATCCGGCATCACTCGGTTAAAAACTGCGTACTTTGCCATCAGTCGCTTCTTTCTATCAAAGTAACCGACGTTGTTGAACGTCAGGTATTTGATCCAGGACGTTTTGGCCGTTTCGAAGTAACGGCGCATGTGGCTGAAGTCAAAGAATGCCCATGCGGACATGCTAATCAAGCATGCTTTCCTAAGGGTGTTGACTCGTATGTGCAGTATGGTCCGGTCACTCAAGCACTGGCTGTTTATCTGTATCAATACCAGTTAATGCCGTACAAGCGCATTTCACAATTCTTTTTCGATATTTTTGGTCTTGAAGTTAGTCCCGGTTCAATCTGTACTTTTCAGGCAAATGCCTACGACCGTCTGGCTAGCACAGAGGCAGCAATTGCTAACGCCTTAAAAAAAGTGCCAGTTGCAGGTGCTGACGAAACAGGCATGAGAGTGAAGGGCTCTTTATGGTGGCTGCATGTCGTTCGTTCCGAGGAGTGGACATACTACCACCTTGACCCCAGTAAAGGTCATGAAGCTATTGAGGCAATGGGAGTGTTACTGGTATTTGCCGGTATACTTGTGCATGACCATTATAAAGTCTACTTTCGCTACGCAGCCATCCATGTGCTCTGTAACGCCCATCACTTAAGGGAGTTGCAGGGGGTTGTTGACAGAGATTGCAATTATCTTGCAGCCCGGCTTCAACGCTTGTTAAGGCTGGCTTGCCATCTTAGGAAAGGGTTCAAAAAGCTTGGCATGAAGGCTATGCCGGAAATTATCCGCAAGCGTATCGACTCGCTTTTCGAGCGTACTGCTAAAAAAGCACAGCTCGAAGAAGCCGAGTACATGGAGCGACGACGTCAACGCCTTGGAGAGGATAAAGTCAGAAACACCAAAGCCTTTAACCTCTTCAAGCGACTGGTGGAGTTTAAAGAAGAAACCTTGAGATTCATGACTGATTTTGACATCCCCTTCGATAATAACGGCAGTGAGCAGGATGTTCGCAACGGCAAGGTAAAGCAGAAAATATCTGGCTGTTTCAGAAGTGAAAAAGGGGCTAAATGGTACTGCCGGATACGGAGTTATGTTTCATCGGCGAGAAAGCAGGGTGAGAATGTTTTCGAAGCCCTGCTTATAGCTATGAAGAATTACGACAACCTTCCTTTACTGGGTGCTGAATAGTTACAATAGCTTTATTGACACCCTGAGATCAGAACATACCCGGCTGCGTCATACATCGGATACTGGTAGCGAATTAAAAATACATCTACCTATGAAACATCAAAAAGCATCCAAAAAAAACTATTCAGAAGCTGCTGTAAACACAGGGGGGACGATTACTCAGCGCCACGTACTATCAGATCAGAACAGCCTTTCGTACAAAATAAAAAACAAATTAAAAAAGCTTAATAAACTTTGTGATTATACATCCAGTAATCCAAGTTACTACAAAACGTATATGAAACTACCTGAAACAACGGTGTTTAAACCTGAAAGTAAAGGCCGGGGAAAAATTTCATTATTGAATATTTTTAATGAGCATATAGGTGTGTCATTAAATACAGATCATAAAAACTAATAATGCCAATTCCACTGTTTTCTTGATCAATTGGATCCGTTGTTTGGCGTTGTATTCCCAGCGAGAACGCTGGGAATACATGAAGAAGGCTTAACTGATGTTATAAGCGTTTAAATAATCACTCTCTACTGTTATGGACTTATCACTGTCGCAAGACAGCCAATTAAATCCGCCTTATCTGGAAATAGCGTTTTTAACTCCGTCACTTTTTCTTTTGTTGGTAAAAATGAGTCCCGCTGATCCCAGGCTGGTGAGAGGCTACAGCTGCATAAACTAAAACTGCCGCCATCAACCACTTCTACGCCGAACCAGTGATTATGAGGGGCAACAGCCTGAAGCACCTCGTTCTTTTCCATATTGTCTCCTAAAACAACCGTCTGGTAGCGGCCATCTTCCGAAAAAATATGCAGCCGGGCAGCACTGCCAACATTAAAGAACCAGGATTCATCCTGGTTTAAACGGTGCAGCGCAGAGACGGCACCGGCTTTTAGCAAATAGTAGTTCTCACCATGAAACTTCCTGTCACCACTAAAACGTTCTGGCAGTGATGCATTTAAAAATAACTCTTCACTTCCAGTTGCACCACCAAAATAACCACCCAGTTCAATTTTCTCCAGCACTAGTTTTTCAATCCAGTAGTCCGCATTTTTTTTAGGAAATTTAAGGGAAAAGCAGACGGTGATTCCGGTAATTTCATTGGTTCCTGATTTTCTCAACAGCCCTTTTTGAGTGACAATTTCAACTGCTTTTGTTCCTCCTCCCGGAGCAGGGACAATAATGGTTTCATTATAATTCAGCAGTGGCACACCACTGGCAATGACCTCTTTGTCTTTTGCCACATGGGCTTTTTGAAGGTCTTTATGACCGATCAGTTCTTCTTTTGGGATACATACCAGTTTTGCAAAATTTTCATTTACCCAGATAAAAACAGAATTTGTGTCTTTTATAGCGAGATAGATCCCCTCCATGGTATCTAAAATATCCAACACCGATTTAGATGGATCACTAGGTATCTGCATGACGGTTCTCTTTTTGCGATACAGAAGAGCAGGCTACTCATGAAGCCTGTAACAATGGTTATCTCTTTATCGAGCCATTAATTGGTCAGCCAGGTGTTGAGTCAAGGCAACCATTGTCATTGTCGGGTTCCACGAGCCACCTTGAGGCCATAACCCACCACCCGTGATATAGACATTCTCTGTTCCCCGTAGTTTGTAATTTAAATCCACAGGATCAGTATCCGAATTATTTCCCAGATGCAGGGTTGAGCTTTCGTGCACCAAAGCATCAACACGCCTTTCCTCAACAGATGGCCGGTTATTGCTCCAATAGCCTTTATCAGCAGACTCATTGGCGTCATGCCAATATTCAACTTGCTGGCTACCCTGTGGAGAAAGCACCTCTTCTAAAATAGAGAAAGTGGCTTGGTCCATGGCATCCCAGGTTTCGTGATCGTTCTGGCTTTCTGTTACCTGTAACAATGAATTGGTGGTTATATCGTTATCCTGGTCATTAGGAATAAACCAATTGTCTTTGTTACTGTAATCCAACTCACCGAGCACAGCACAAACAAAGACCACATGATCCTGCGAACTCGTTAACTGTTCGAGAGAAGCAGTGGCCACAACATCCGGCATATACCGTAATGCTATACCCGCATTTTTTACCGGCTCTTTGTCGCTTAGCACCGACAATTGAATATGAAATTGCTGTTTATAATTTTTACCCACACCAGCGACATAGCAGGCACCCAATTCCAGATCACCAAAAGGTGCATTCTGTGCTAAATCCGCTTTTGGAACCCTGGCTACAATCGCACTGATAAAATGGGCAGAGAATCTTCGCCCCACCTGTTTTAGCTGTGGAAAAGAGTTACTAATCAGGGTTGTTGGTGGCAATGTCCCCATTGCCAGAATTAGCCTGGCATTGCCCAGCGGTAATACTCCTCTTGAGGTTTGAAGTGCTGTTGCCGTGCCATTTTGTTGAATTATTTTTTCCACAATACATTCAGTGACTATATCAAGCGCTTCACCTTTACCTTCCCGCTTTAGCTCGGCTTGCCTATTGGCAATAGTCAGTATTGCCCCTGGGGTAGAGAATTTCTGGAAATCAATGCCCTCAGTATCTTCTGCGACAGAAGCAAGGGGAGCTGCCTGAGCACGATAAACACCTTTAACCGATGTGGCCTTTTCTTCGAGCAGGGTCTGGATACGCCGCTGCAGGGCACCATAAACAGGACGCTTATGACAAACTAACTGCAGGGCCTGATCACTCTTGTTTGCATCGACTTCATCAGCGCCCTGAACACAGAGAAGCGCTTCTGCAGAATCAAAATATTCATGTACCGCGTTAACAGTTTCCTCAGGCCAGCCGTCCATCTCTTCGATAGTCGGGCGAGGGCACCATGAACTCCAGAGAATGGACCGGCCACCAAAAAAAGGCACCATGCCATGCTGCCAACGAATGGTTCCTGCCTGACCGGAAGCTGTAGCAGCCGATAGACTCCATGGAAAGGTTTCAGACATCCCTCCCAGAGTATCTTTATAAGGTAGAGGCAAATTCTGGAAATGCTCAGGTAAAAAGAAAGAGCCCCGCTCCAATACCAGAATACGGCAATGAGGGTCTTTTTTTAATGCACGTTCTACAAATGCCAGGCTACAAAATCCAGTGCCAATAACAACAAAATCATATTCCTTCTGTTCACGGGCTTGTTTCCATTTCTCCTTGGACAAGAAAAAAATATGATCCATCACCTTCTGTCCCGTCGGTGCTTGAGGGCCTGGTGTTGGAAAACCATGATCAAGATTTTTGGAGGATGCGTAAGTTCCCATCTGTACTCCTCAGGTAAGTAACCAGTGGATCAAGAAGTAGAGAAGCTGATAACCCAGCATTGAATAGTAGCTTAAACAACAGTTTTCACATTATTTAACGAAGACAGGTATTCTTTATTATGTCTTGAGTAAATACCCCCTAGTCTTTGAGGTAACCACCTTGAGACACATACACTTTATTATCCGTCTGATAAATCAGATAGAGGTGTTGGTCTAACTCACAAACCGCCAGTGCATGATTGGCATATTGCTCGCCCCACTCAAATCGTTCAGGTCTACTCCAACCCGCCTGGGCAAGGGTTCCAAAACCATTACTGCTTGTGTTTTTCTTATTGGGGTCGTAGGAAACGGGCATGACGGGGGTAAGCATACCGCTTAGAGAAAATGTTTCGGTTACCAGGCAGTCGCTATCCATTCCTTTATGAATCAAATGGATGACACCATCCAGCGTTGCAGTAAACATTTGTCCTCTGCCAGTATATGTTTCTACTTCGGGTTCTGGCTCCCCCGGGGTTAATACACTGGCATGCTGACTAAAGTGTTTAACGGGAAATGAACAGGGTGACCAACAATTGATAGACGTGTCGTTACTGGGCTCTCGCTGATTGTAATCGACTGCCTCGACCTGGTTATAATCCGCTGTGTTATAGGTCAGCGTATATAGCTTGTGATCCTGACGCTGGTAAATCAGAAATAACGTTGCACCTAATGAAGCCAAGGTGAATTGACCATTGGACTGGCATGATTGCACAGGCTGCGCTGATTGCCATTCACCTTTTTGATAGCGACTGGTGGCAATTGCCCCAGAACTGGATTGGCTAGCCAACATAAAATCATCAGTGCCTGGAACGGATAACAGACTCACCGCCTTACTATGATCCGCAAGGTCATGGGGAATAGGTTTATTTTCCCAGCCCGTTTCTACTGAATAATTGAAGCAGTGCAGAGCATTGTGATTGTCTACAACAACCAACATGAACGCCTTTTCATTGGCACTGCAGACCAACTGTCTGGGGATACGGTTATTGGATAAATCAGGGCATTTAATCGCAGACTGCATGCTATTGTACTGACAACGTGCACAATTTATCTGTTGCTGGGCATTTATCCAAAAGCAGTACAAGCTGTTTTGAAATGGACAAACAGCCAGTTCATTACTGTTTTCACTGCCCGCATCATTTGCTTGCAATCCCTCCAACAGTGCTGGCTTTTTCCATATAAATCGCTCTTTCCATAAAAACCGGAACCAGTTTGAGAACTGATCGTTTTTTTGCAAATTTCCCAAATCAAAATTTTGCTCAACCGTTTTAAGTAGACTGTAATGGTTATAAGCCTCGAACTGTTTAGCCGGTATAATATTATCACCCAGTAATACCGTATAGATTTGGTTCGGCCCATCATATTCTGACTTTTTATTCATATTGTAATAGGCTTCAAAGTCTGCCTCATCGTAAGTAACAACAACCAGTGTTTTATCAGGTAATAAAGTGTTTTTACCGGGAAAGCGAAGTCCATTAAAAAAGGACTCAAGCCATTTAGCCTGTTGATCAACTAAAACAGGTGCTCGTTCACCCTTTAAATCATTGTCCGTTGTACCCACAAGGTAATGGCCATCATTCCACATATTGGGGCTAAACCAGGCATAATTAGGGAAAGTTTTATTGAGTAAATCCCGATATAACCCTGCTTCACTGTCTATTCTCTGCCAAGCATCCTGACTTTCAAGAATACGTTTAAATGATGAAAATGGGTTGTGTTTAATCACATAGGGGTAATGATCATCCGGTATAAAATCATTATCCGTCCATGGTGAATTATCAGCGATATAGCTATCCATATAACCCCGCCAACTTAATGTTTGATTATTATTTGTTTGAATATTTTCTATCAGGTCGACAACGGTTTTCTGTTCTAATTGTTTGGGCCTGGCATCATTGGTTACATTGCATAGTTCACCGGCAATTGAAGCAATATAATTTGGCTGTGAAGGGTGCATAACACCAAAAAAATTGCACAATTCAATGCCTTTCTCGGCCAGGCCCTTCATATACGGGTTTTCTAATACATAACCCCGGTATTGATTTTCAAGCATAATAATAAGGATATGATCAAACACCCGGTTATTCATAGGCTCACCTTATTTGTTTTCATAAACCTGACTGGTCGAAAAGTAAAACCGGAAAGCATATTCTCCTACTGTTTCAGGAATAGGGGAATTAATAGTTACTGATTCAAACTTCGATTATTACTGGTAGATCGAAACAGTCAGGTTAGTATGCATATTATTTAGAAAATGATTGTGATATCTGATTGGCTGGTAAAACAGTCATACTGGGTTTTTAGTCAGGCACTCTCCATTTAAATCTGTTTTTAAACACTGCTGATGGAAAGCAAAAAATACAGCGACATAGTGATCACTTCGATTGATAAACATCGCCCCATCCTGATAAGCACCATTATAGTGATGGCGGTGATCTGAATTGGGTATACCCTGGTTTAGATGAACCATATGAACGCCCCTATTGGGCAGTACTCCAGGATAATGTTTGTGTCGCTTCAAACCATAAGGCAGCATTTCTGGTGGTGTATGAATATGCTCCTCACTTCCATATCTTTGCCCAAATATAAAGACCTCGGGTAAATCAAGCAGATAACTATCCAGTACTTCTTCTATTTCGTCTGCAGACAAACAGTCTGCATCCAGCTTATTAATATCAAACAGAGGCTTGTGTATCAGGTCAATATTAAAGTTATCACGGCCACCGTTCAAATCTGTGAAACCATTCTCTATTTCTTTAAAGTAAGAAATATATTCTTTATGATCAAAATCAGTATCGACATAGACTCGAACATTTGGCGTTGTTCGTGATTGAACATCTATGTTTACCTGATATTCTTCACCATTCGATTTAGCTATTAAATTATAGTGGGTTTGGTGGGACCTTTCGGAATAGCGATTTTCTTTATCAATCTCAACATTTGCTCTCAATACACCATAGTTATCCATCATAGCGGGATACTCTTATTGATAATATTTTGCTTTTTTCTTCAAAAAAGCAGACTCATTCAATACCTTATTAATTAAAGATATTTCTGACACATTTTGATAGAAACACTAATTCAGACTATAGACTTATATTACCTAAATGCAAGAAGCCTGATTATCAATAATAAACGACTTAAACTGTAAATATAATTTTTACTTTATGTATAAAAATAAAAACTGATCAACAATAGAGCAACCCAATACTGTACAGTAATCAATACCTATGTAATTTAAATCTTCCTCTGTCGTTTATTATGTGACAATCCAGCGATAGCTTCATCAACATATAATTCACGTAATAAAATAAATGGAGAGCTAAAGCTGCCTTTAACTCTCCAACCAGCTTACTAGCGCATCGTTACAAATTCTTCTGCTGACGTTGGGTGGATCGCCACAGTATTATCAAAATCAGCTTTTGTTGCTCCCATTTTTAATGCCACCGCAAAACCCTGAAGCATTTCATCTGAGCCATGACCAATGGAGTGGATGCCCACAATTTTTTCATCATCACCGACAGTTACCAGCTTCATCCGGCTGGGTTGGCGATGGCTGGTTAGGGCACTGTACATAGCAGTGAACTGGCTGGTATAAACCTTTACCTTGTCATCACCATATTGTTCACGAGCCTGTTGTTCTGAGAGACCAACGGTGCCAATGGTTGGGTGGCTGAAAACAACAGTGGCCACATTATCGTAATTCAAATGCTCTTCCGGCTTGTTATTAAACAGACGTTCAGACAACCTGCGGCCCGCTGCAACAGCGACCGGTGTTAGTTCAACCTTGCCGATATTGTCACCAACGGCATAAATACCCGGTATATTGGTATTCTGGAACTTATCCACAGGGATATAACCCCGTTGGTTCACCTCAACATCAGTAGACTCAATATTAATTTCTGCCGTTTTTGGTGAACGCCCAATAGCCCAGATCAGGGTATCCACATTGAATGTACGGCCATCATCCGTATGCAAGGTCAAACTGCCATCGTTTTCTTTAACCACTTTGCTGGGGATAGCCTGGGTATGCAAAGCAGGGCCTTCTGCTTCCATAATTTCCACCAGAGTATCTGACAGCATGTCATCAAAGTTACGCAGAGGTTTGTGCTTTCTTACCAACAGGTGGGTTACACAACCCAGAGCATGAAGGACTCCTGCCAGCTCGACTGCAATATAGCCTGCACCAACAACCGCTACCCGATCAGGGCGATCATTCAGTTCAAAAAAGCCATCAGAATCGATACCGTACTCAGCACCTGGTACATCCGGAATAATAGGCTGGCCACCGGTAGCAATAGTTATGTGATCGGCAGTATAGTGCTTACCATTTACTTCTACAGTTTTACCATCAACAAAACGACCATATCCTTCCAATACAGTAATCTTGTTATTTGAAAGCACCCGCTCATAGGAAGCATGAATTCTGCTGATATAAGCCTGCCTACTTTCAATAAGTTTGCCCCAGTTAAATGCTTTCATGCTTTGGTCATGGTCGATATCAAAACCATAGTCAGGACCATAACGCAGGGCATCAGCGATTTGTCCGGCAAACCACATGGCTTTTTTGGGCACACAGCCAACATTAACGCAGGTACCACCCAAATGTTTGGCTTCAATCAGGCCCACTTTGGCACCATACATCGCCGCACGATTGGCGGTAGCAATGCCACCACTGCCACCACCGATTACCAGATAGTCGAAATGTTGTTGTACTGTCACAGCAGAATCTCGGGTGAAATTTAGAGTCACTATTATTGGGGCAAAGCCAGGTAGAAACTAGTGGCGACTTTACAACATTGATTGTTTTTTTATGTTCTGGACTACAGCAGCAATTTTTGCTGAATCTGTAACAGGAATAGCAAAGTCATCCACTTCTTCACTCCCCATACAGACTTCGTTCAAAACATTTTTCATGCTGCTGGGACGAACAGTTTTTCCAGACAGATGTACTTCAGTTACACCTGTTTCCGCTATAATGGCATTAACATTATCAGGGTTAACTCCTGCACCAGCCATTACACTAAGATGCTTACCGCAATAGCGGACCATTTCAGCAATGGTTTCAGCGCCTGAGAAGGCATCTTTTGCTTGCCCGGAAGTTAATACCCTTTCACAGCCAGATGACATCATACTATCGAGCCCCTGAAACAGCTCTGAGCAATGATCGACCGCCCGGTGAAACGTAACTCCCAGTTCTTTTGCTTCATTTACCAAAGTGTTCAGGACTGTCTGGTCGATAGTACCATCTGGATTAAGAGCACCCACGACAACCCCGGTCAGTTTTGCCTGTCGGGCAGCATAAATATCTGCCAGCATCTGCTCTATATCATCCTGGGAATAGAGAAAATCACCCTGACGGGGTCGAATCATTGCATAGACAGGTATTTTGGCAATGGCAGCCGCTTTCTGCATCAAGCCGTAACTCGGGGTAAGCCCACCCAGTGCCAGGGCTGAACAAAGTTCTATCCTGTCTGCACCACCTCGCTGAGCATTTTTTAATGACTCCAGGTTATCGACACAGACTTCTACACAGAAGGTCATATCAGTTCGCTTGATTAAAGAACCACCGGTATCTGCCAGGTTCTGTTGATATAGACTCAAGTTCCAACACAAATACCGGTACATTCATAGGGGACGGTTAACAGAATGACATATGCATCCGGCGGTAAATAGGTGCCCACCGTCTGCTACGAATATTTCGCTCCATTTCAGAACTATCGCATGGTTCAGCCAGCCCTTCTTTCTGGGCCTGAACTGCAACAGCCTGAGCTATGTCACAGGTCACCTGCTGAATCCGTTCCATCAGTGGCAACAAAGGCGCATCTGCATTTGTCAGGGCAGGGGATGACATTGCCAGGGTTTCAACAGCAGCGTCCAGCATGCCATCAGACACTCTTTCTGCACCGGATGCCAACACGCCCAGACCAAGACCTGGGAAGATATAAATATTATTACACTGAGCAATAGAGTAGGAACGGTCATTAAACAGCACTGGGTCAAAAGGACTACCAGTGGCAATCAAGGCAGTACCATTAGTCCAGCGAATAATATCTTCCGGCAGCGCTTCAACCTGGCTAATCGGATTGGACAGCGGGAAGATGATGGGACGTGAGTGGTTTTCAGCCATTTTTTCAATAATAGACTGAGTAAAGAGCCCTAGCTGACCACTTACTCCGACAATCGCATCAGGTTTGCCATGGGTGACCACATCTTCAAGTGTAATAGGGCCACCATCAGACCAGCTCTCAATCAGGCCATAATTCTGGGTCAGCTTTTGCTGGAACGGACGAAGCCCTTCCATCCTGTCATGTAACAGCCCATCCCGATCAACCATATAAATTCTGGAGCGGGCTTCTTCTTCGGACAGGCCTTTCCCTGTCATCAGTCTTACCAGCTGTTCTGCAATACCACAGCCTGCAGAACCCGCTCCAAGAAATGCGATGCGCATGTCTTCGATGGATTTACCTGCAACCTTGCCTGCCGCTAATAAAGAAGCCGCCGTTACACCAGCTGTTCCCTGAATGTCATCGTTAAAGCAACAGAGATCATCACGATACTTTTCCAGCAGTGGTGTAGCGTGAGTAATAGCAAAGTCTTCAAATTGCAGCAGGGCTTTTGGCCAGCGGCGTTTCAGAGCCTGTATAAAGCGATCAACAAACTCATAGTATTGGTCATCAGTAATACGCTCATGACGCCAGCCCAGATAATTGGGATCATCCAGCAATTTCTGATTGTTAGTACCACAATCCAGCATAATTGGCAGGGTCTGGTTGGGTGAAATACCACCAACAGCACTGTAGAGCGACAGCTTACCGATACAGATGCCCATACCACCCACACCCTGGTCGCCGAGGCCCAAGATTCGTTCACCATCCGTTACAACAATCACTTCAATGTTACGTTTGAAGTTAGCCAGCATGCAGTCTATACGGTCACGCTCAGGATAAGAAATATAGAGGCCTCGTGGACGGCGGTATAAATCACTGTAACGCTGGCAGGCTTGACCGACAACCGGCGTATAAATAACCGGCAACATCTCCTGCAAATGCCTTTGCACCAACGCGTAAAACAGCGTTTCGTTAGTATCCTGAAGAGAGCGCAGATAGATGTGCTTAAGAATAGGGGTGGGTTTTACAGAAAATGATTTATAAGCCCTTCGGCACTGTTCTTCTAAAGACTCTACTTTAGGAGGAAGCAAACCGTGGAGGTCCAGCTCGCTTCTTTCCTCCATGGAAAAGGCAGTCCCTTTGTTTAACAAAGAGTTTTCCAATAGTAATCGGCCTGTTAGACCGGTATGAATACTGTTGTCGTAATCGCGCATTGCTTATTCCTGGAGCATCACATCTACCACATGGGCCTTTCCACAATTCGGTGTTCAGCCTTATGGAAATCCAGTAAGCAAGCCTCTGGAGCCGAAAAATCACCCTATTATCGGTAAAGTATCAGGCAGCGATGTGAATATGTGTCTGTACTTGATCTGAAAGGATAAGCCCTGATCTCTTGAGTATACAGACGGGAAAAACCGAAATGCGGGCATACCCCCCTGTACTTATTTCTCTTTTATGGAGGGGAATAAATACGACAATGGAATATAAAACTTATAAATTATTTCTTTAAGTGTTACCTACAATTCAACAAGTTACACAGACACACAGATAAAGTAACACAATATCAAACGACATCTTGTCTATAAAACAAACAACAAATTTCGGAAAGTACGTACCGCAAGGATTTGAGCCTGATAATAAAAAACTGGCACAAGCTTTGTATTAACAACTACAAAAACAAAAATAACAAAAGCCACTAAAACAATAACGATAAAGGCTACCAGGTTCGGTCCATAACAATAAAAGCAAAGTGACCGGCAACAAGTGGATGGGTTTACAGGGTGACTTTTTGCAGAGTCGCTACCAACAGGGAAAGTCGATACCATCAAGAAGATCGCTAAAGCGGCAGAGGTATCGGTATCAGGGAAGGCATAAAGCTATTGGCTGCACAGCCTGCAAACCCATCTACTTGTTTTCTTAAATGAAGAAAGGCTTTCAATAAAAATAACAACAGCCTTGTAATTAACAAGAACAATAAAAAAACAAAGCCAGTAAAACAAGAACTATACGGCTACCGGGTTCGGTCAATAACAGGGAAGTGACCAACAGCAAGTGGATGGGTTTACAGGGTGACTTTTTGCAGAGTCGCTACCAACAGGGAAAGTCGATACCATCAAGAAGATCGCTAAAGCGGCATAGGTATCGGTAACAGGGAAGACATAAAGCTATTGGCTGCACAGCCTGCAAACCCATCTGCTTGTTTTCTTAACATATAAAAGAGGCTAATACTAAAAATAACAATAGCCTTCAATGAACAAAAATAATAATAAAGAAAGCCTGTAAAACAAGAACTATAAGGCTACCGGGTTCGGTCAATAACAGGGAAGTGACCAACAGCAAGTGGATGGGTTTACAGGGTGACTTTTTGCAGAGTCGCTACCAACAGGGAAAATCGAAGCCAACAAGAAGATCGCTTAAGCGGCAAAGGCATCTGTAACAGGGAAGGCATAAAGCAATTGACTGCACAGCCTGCAAACCCATCTGCTTGTTCTCTTTTTTTAGTATCCCTCAATTAGAAACTCATTGAGTCGTTTTTATCACCTTCTGCCCCTTCATATCAGAACTTCAGGACAGCAAGCAAGAATACCCATATTATTATCACTATAAGAAAACATCATTTTCGGCTGTTGGCCTGTAAACACTGATAGGACTTATGACTGATTTACAGAATCCCTGTTGTACACATCTGCCTGAACTCTCCTGTGATGAGCACTCAAGACTGGCATCCATTTTTCGCCTTTTGGGTGATGAAGGCCGTTTAAAATTGGTACTGGCATGTATTGATACCCCAATGCCAGTTAGCCAACTGGCTGAACAAGCCAATATGTCACAGCCTCTTACCAGCCATCATCTCAGACAGCTGAGAGAAGCACGCATACTCAAACCAAAAAGACAGGGAAAGCAGATACTTTACGAGTTGAATGACCATCATATCCGCCATGTGTTGCTGGATCTGGCCAGTCATGTGCTTGAACCGGGGGAGTCCAGCCAATAGTCATTGCATAGTACTGAAGAGCCAACACAATTTGACCCTATCAACACATAAATATATATTTATATAAAATATCGCTTATAGGTTTGGTCATGAGCTGCTGTTCTTCAAATAAAGCAACTTGCCAGTCTGGTGTACCACCAGCCGGCACTTCCCCCTCTGTGGACAATGTTCAAAAAACAGGCGGGTGCTGCAATGCAGCATCTACCAAAGCTGAAAGCCAGGAACAACCAGTGCAAGAAGGCAGCCAGGCAGCCATAAAACTTCGTTGGACTATCAAGGGGATGGATTGTCCCAGCTGTGCAGCCAAAGTGGAAAAAGCAGTCAAGCACATTGATGGCATACTCAGTGCACGAGTCTCCTTTGCAACCGAACGTTTGTTAATACTGGCCAAAACAGATTCAACCTCTGTGCCAATGCAGGTTAAGCAAGCCGTCAATGATGCCGGATTTAAACTGGAAGAAGACAACTCCGTAAAAAAGAGAGACAAAGCGAGCTTTTTAACCCGTTATGGCTCTATTACTCTGTTTGCCCTGTTAATTATTTCTGCAACTGCTGCGTCTTCTGTCTGGCCTGAATTTAATAGTCTGTTTTTTTCAGTAGCAACACTGTGGGGGCTTATACCGGTTGTTCGAAAAGCCTGGAGTCTTGCCCGGAACGGTTCACCTTTTTCCATCGAAACACTCATGGGTATGGCTGCCATTGGTGCATTGTTTCTCGGAGAAACAGCTGAAGCCGCCATGGTTTTATTATTGTTTATGCTGGGTGAACACCTGGAAGCCTTTGCTGCTGGCAAGGCACGCCAGGGTGTTCAGAAACTGATGGCACTGACGCCAGATTCAACCCAAAAAATAAATCCTGATGGCAGCAACACCCCTGTTCTTGCAGAGACTCTAGTTCCCGAAGATGTCATTGAAGTCCGCCCAGGTGAACGACTACCTGTGGATGGAGAACTGCTAACCCAAGTTATCAGCTTTGATGAAAGCGCATTAACTGGAGAGTCTATTCCTGTTGAGCACGAAGCCGGCAGCAAAGTTATGGCAGGTTCTCTTGTTGTGGATAAAGTCGCTCGGCTCAAGGTTATCTCCAAACCCGGTGAAAATGCCGTAGACCGAATTATTCGGTTAATAGAAGAGGCTGAGGCTAGTAAAGCACCTATTGAACGTTTTATTGACCGCTTCAGCCGCTGGTATACCCCGGCAATGATGATATTGGCAGCCTTGGTGGCAATTGTTCCACCACTGATAATGGGGCAAAGCTGGAATGAATGGATATATAAGGCCTTGGCTCTGCTTCTGATTGGTTGCCCCTGTGCCCTGGTAATATCTACTCCCGCTGCTGTTACATCAGCACTTGCGGCTGCATCTCGAACCGGAGCCCTGGTAAAGGGGGGGGCCGCACTAGAACAGCTAGGTAAAATCCAGACCATCGCTTTTGATAAAACCGGCACCCTGACAGAAGGTAAACCGAAAGTGACCAGTGTCCAGGTATTTGGGGCAGCGGCCACCGACGCTGACGTTCTGGCAATTGCCGCCGCAGTGGAGGCAGGATCAACTCATCCATTGGCAAAAGCAATTTCCGACGAAGCACGGTCACGAGGCATACAAGTGCCAACCGCAAACAATATCGAAGTACTGGCTGGCCTAGGTGTTCAGGGACAGCTCAGCAACGACTTGATAGCCGTTGGTGCCCCACGCCACCTTTTAGACAAGGTCAAAGAAGTTTCTGGTGCTGAAGACATACTGACCAGGTTAGAGCAGCAAGGTAACACCATTGCCATTGTTACAGTGAACAATAGCCTGTTTGGTATTATCGCCCTACGAGATAGTTTGAGAGAAGATGCTGTAGCAGCTATCAAAGCCCTGACAAAAGAAAACATTAACAGTGTTATGTTGACAGGGGATAACCCACTTGCAGCTCAGGCTATTGCCACTGAACTTGGCATGGACTTCCGTGCAGGACTGATGCCAGAAGATAAATCAACCACTGTTATGTCCCTTGCCCAACAAGGCCCCATTGCTATGGTTGGCGATGGCATTAACGATGCGCCAGCGCTAAAACGTGCCGATATTGGTATCGCTATGGGAGGCGGTACAGATGTCGCTCTCGAAACCGCAGACTGTGCCCTGACCCATAACCGAATCTCGGAACTGGCTGGCCTGATAAGACTATCAAAAGCAGCACTGGCAAATATCCGCCAAAATGTAACACTGGCTATAGGCCTGAAAGCTATCTTCCTTATTACCAGTATTTTAGGCATCACTGGATTATGGATGGCGATTCTTGCCGATACAGGTGCCACCGCGCTGGTAACAGCCAATGCACTCAGGCTTTTGCGGCACAAAGCCAAAGCTTGATTTAGCGGACGATAATTCTATTTTGAAGAACAGGGTATGATGAAAAAACGATTATTCACATTAGTTTCTTTGGCTACCGTTGTGTCGATAAATGCCCTATCGACCAATGCTCTGGCCAAAGAGGCTACTCCACTATTCAAGCTGAATGGCAAAGAGTATCAACTCAATGACCTGTCACCCAGGCTGCAACAGGCTTTTCATTCAATAGAACTGAAAGCCAAAGAAGGTAAAGAGCGCGTTCTTGAGCAGGCCATGCTGGATGCTCATTTTGCTGCTCTTGCGGCCAAAGACAATAAAACCGTTGAAGAGATTCAGAAAGAGCTGCTAAAAGTAGACCCTATTGAAGAGACTGACATTCAGGCATTTTATGAGCAGTATAAAGACAGGATCGGTGCCCCATTAAAAGATGTTGAACAACGGATTCGGCAAACCCTGGAAGAGCAGAAACAAGTGCAACAAATGCAATCCCTTGTTGACGAGCTAAAGAGTAAAGGCAAGTTTGCCAGCTTACTCCCAGTGCCAAAAGCCCCTGTGTTTGAGATGAACCTGAAACCTTACCCATCAAAAGGCAAAGCAAGCGCTCCCATCAAGCTGGTTGAGTTTGCTGACTACCGTTGCCATTACTGCCAAAAAGCCAAATCAGCTGTGGATAAAGTATTCAAGGATTATCCTGACCAGCTACAGGTGTTTTATATCGACTACCCTGTTATCGATAGAGGCGTGCCTGGCATATCCACAGAAGTGGCGCAGGGAGCCTATTGTGCTGGCAAACAGGGAAAATACTGGGCATTCCATGATAAAGGTTATGAAATCGCTGCAAGCCTCACTAATGATTCACCCGAGTCTATCGCCAAAGAACTGAACCTCAACCAAAGTAAATTCAATGCATGTATCGCTTCAAAAGAAGCTGATACCTACATGAAAGATTCCATTGCTCTGGCACAGAAACTGGGTATTACTGGAACCCCAACCTTCTTTATCAATGGTCAACGCCAGAATTTCCGTAATCTGGAACAGGATTTAAGACAGGAAATTGAACGCCGGCTTAATGGTAAAAATGCTGTTAAGGGAGGCTAATTTACAATTAATATCCATAGCTGATTCAACAGAATGACGGGGGTTGTTAAAGCAACTCCCGTCATTTTTTTGGCTAAATTAAACCTTTTATGACCTTGGGCGATTCCCTTAATTATCCCCTGACAAAATATAAGGAGAGAATCGTGGCCAAAGGTGCAGATTCCAATAATAACAAGCGAAAGCGCAGCGCCAAAAAAGTCCAGAAAACCTCATCAAAAAGCCAACTGGGCCGAACGCCGGTACTCAACGTTGATGGTTTCAAGACCGAAGGTCTTAGCCAAAAAGGTGAGATAAAGGTAAAAGAAGTTGGCAATTATCAGGTTGAAAGAAAACAACAAGTCAACTCGGCTCTGGCTGAGGAAAAAGAGCGAACAAAAGCCATTAAAGCTCTGCTCGCCAGCCTCCATCCTGGTTACAGTGTTCCGGAAGAAACTAGTTTCAGGGGACTGATTCTATCGGGAAAAGACCTCACTCGAATCCGCTTCACTGACAACTGGCTAAACAATACCAAGTTAAGGGATTGTCAGTTACGGGGTGCTATTTTTAAAGATTGTGACTTATCTGGTGCCGATTTGCGTCGGTCTGACCTGACTGATGTCATTTTTGACCACTGTAATTTGAATGGCGTTGATCTTAGGCAGTGCAACCTGACCAATGCTCGAATAGTGGACAGTAATCTTTTTGCCGCAAATCTGGATAACAGCAAACTGGATCATGCCATTATTGACCACTGTTCTATGGGAGCCCAGAGCTTTTACAACAGCTCCTGCAAAAGTATCAAACTGTTTAATAGCCAGATCATGCATGGTTTTTTTGACAGCACTAATTTAGCCGATGCAGAAATCCGCAATATGATGTTCCGTGACTGCACACTAACTAATACTCATTTTGACAGAGCAACATTGGATGAGTGTTATTTTCGCAACTGTGACAGCGCCCAGGAAGGTCCAGTTTTCTCAAATTGCACCATGAGCAATATTTTAATGATGGATTGTGAACTGGAAGAAACCCAAATGGTCGATACCCAGATATCTCACAGCCGCATTGAACGGGTTAATATGTCATCTGCATTATTAGAAGGGACACATTTTGATGATGTGGTGTTCGAATCAGGTGCCATGAAAGAGTGTTACAGCCTTGAAAAAGCCCCAACCTTCAATGATTGCAGGCTTGAACACCTGCTCATAGAACATTCAGAACTGTGCAATGCGCACTTTAATAAAAGCCTATTTGTTGGTGCAACCATTATTGCATCAGATTTTGAAGACTGGGAAATGAACCACACTGGTATGGATGGCAGTACCACGGTTGAGACGGGGCTAGGCCATTAAGAAGCAAGCTCAACAGAGGGGCTAACGCCAGGTCCGATAATGTTAAAAGTAATATCGTGCTGGCGGTCATCCTCTGTTGAGATAACCAAATGCTCTGCAAGATAGTCATTATCCTGAAGTTCAACCAAAGCCTGCTGCTTAATATCTGCAGAGTAGGTCCAGTAACCACTGCTATTAATAGTTAAAAAACCATAGTTGCCTTCAAAGGTACCAGGTGTAATCCCCACTTTATCTGAACCTGACAATACTATTGAAATATTACCACTGGCTACTAACAATTCATCGGTATAGGCGCTCACTTCAATATCGATTCTTTGCTCGGCATCTGAATGAGTTATTGCAGACTCTTGAGTACTACTCTTTTCATCAGTCCTGAGTATAAGCTGAACCGGTGGGTTGTAATTTCCCTCGACACAGGAGGAGTAACCAAACCAGGTTTTACGGATACCCGCTCCACTGGCTCTATAACTTAACCTACCTGTCAACAATGCAGTTCTTGAAATATCCTGCCCTTCTATCGCCGGTTCCTTGTTATAAAGCATTACCCCTGTGGTAGGTAAGTTTTCCAGGCGAATAGAATCCAAATGCTCAATTTGAGCACCATTGGATACCTCAAAATCATCCAGGTCAAAAATATAAGCTTCATTATCACCAATAACGATTTCAGCACCTGATTGGCTAAGCTCCTCTTCAGCTTCGATAGTGGTCGATAACATCACCTCATCCAACGTACTTTCATCTTCGGGCTCCATATCCGGGAGTCGTTGAATCAGGTCTTCCAGTTCTGATGTTGCATTATTCACTGGTTCTTCATCGACAAGGTTACTCTCCACCTGTTCAACATTCTCTTCAGGTGGTATGCGTTCAATCAGATGGGTGAGATCAGCTTCCGATGAACTTTCAATATCCAGGGGCTGTTCTGGTTCTGGTTCTGGTTCTGGTTCTGGTTCTGGTTCTGGTTCTGGTTCTATTATTGTCGAAGATTCATTAACATCTGCCAGCTCATCTTCACTCTGAACACTAAAAGCTGAATCCATTAACCGGTCTGCCTGTGCAATTGCCTCATCAACTTCCCTGGCAATTTTGTCAAAATCAACCTCTTCTGGATCTGATTTTTCAGCTTCCGGCTCAGGGTCCTCTGGTGTTAAATCTTCATAGGCTATTGTCTCAAAGACTTTCTCAGATGAAGTCGCTTCGACACCCGCATCCAGCTCATCGTCTGCTGGGGTATCTTCTATCTGTGTATCAAAACTAAATGATGATTTGATATCTTCATTTTGAATCACTTCAGCTACAGGCTCATCTGGGCTATCACTCTGGTTATTATCAGATACTTCTATCTCATCGAAATTTTCAGGGTTATCAGATAAAGCCACAATGCCATCAGGCTCAGTCGGCAATACATCATCAAGATTTTCATCAAACTCAACCGCCAGTTCCTCTTGAGCAGAAAGGTCAACAAGCGCCTCCTGCTCAGCAAAATCATCTGCATTACTCTCTTCAACAGGCGCTTCGACAGTTAATTCAACGTCTTCAGCTATATCAGGCTCTTGTTCCTGATCAATTGCCTCATATAGCGATTCATCAAATGGCTTGTCTGTCGTTAAATTGGCTTCAGATAACCCCGGTGCTCCTTCCTCACTCTGAGAGATAGTGAGCATAGCGGTATGCTGAGAATAGGCTCCCAAAGGATCATTAATCCGATATTTATAGTTAAGCTGTTCAGAATCACTAGCGATGATTTCACGATAGGCATCCAGGTCAATAATCAGCTGACTTCCATCAACCGACAGACTGACTCCACTTTCATTACCGGAAAGCAATTTCAGGTGAGATATTTTGCTCTGGTCAAGGTTAACTGGTGGTGTGAAAGGTTTTAGCAGACTGACAGTAACCTGAGCCCCATCCTGTTCCAAGAAGGCTTGAACGGTTGTCAGGTTATCTGAATCCGGGTGCATGGCGTTCCTTTGGCCATCAACAACTCATCAGCTATCAACTTGTGTCTTTCTTATATAGTTACTTTATTGTTTATCTTCTGACATGGCTAGTCTGATATTTTTTAATTGCCTTAACGCTCCGTCAATGCATTTTGCTTAGCCCTTAAAATAGGCTTAAGCAGATACTGCATTAGCGTTTTCTGGCCAGTAATAATATCGACATTGGTGTGCATACCCGGAATGATTTCCAAAGGTTTTTCAGCTGTGCCCAGATGGTTCTTCTTGGTTCGAATCCTGACCACATAAAAACTTTCACCTTTTTCATCCTTTATGGTGTCAGCACTGATATGTTCCAATGTGCCTTCTAGCCCACCATAAATAGCAAAATCATAGGCGGTCAGTTTTACCACTGACTTCATACCTTCACGCAGGAAACCTATATCTTTTGGATTAATCTGCGCTTCGACCAATAAACTGTCTTCAATTGGTACAATTTCCATCATGTCCATACCGGGCTGAACCACACCGCCGATGGTATTGATATTAATTTTTTTAACGACACCGGCTAAAGGCGCACGCACCAGAGTACGATCTACTTGATCCTGTTTTCCGGTTTGAGATTCAGCCATTTGGCCTAGATTAACTTCTACTTCCTTCAGTTCCTGTACCACTTCTTCACGAAACTTCTGGATTACTTCCTCTTTTCTGGCAGCGGACTCTTCATATGCCGCCTGCAACTTCGGTATCGATAACTCAGTCAGTCGCCTCTCTGAATTCAGGTCATTAACTTTCTGGCGTAACTGGAGCAGTTCCACTTCAGACACCACACCTTTTTCAGCCAAGGGAGCAGTCAGCTGTAACTCCTTTTCTCCTAATTCATAACTGGTGGTCAGAAACTCCTGATGGGCTTTGGCAGAAGAGAGTTCATGCTGGGCTTGGACGACCTGTTTATTCACAATACCTAACTCAGCTTTCAATGTTGCAGAGCGCTGTTCGAAAACATCCCTCTCCCGGTCAGTATATTTCGCATATTCATCCAGTTCTTTTGGGAAGACCAACTCTTCTCCGGACAGTTCGGCTTTCAATCGGGCAGATTTTGCCAGTTCACTGTAATACTCAACAGCACCTTCCCGATAAGAGGATTGAAACCGGGTATCATCCAATTGGAGCAAAGGCTGACCGGATTTAACAAGCTGCCCTTCCTTCACATAAAGCTGCTTGAGAATTCCCCCTTCAAGATTCTGAATAACCTGAAGATGTGATGATGGCACCACGCTACCCATACCCCGAGTAATTTCATCCAGTGGTGCAAAGCTTGCCCAAGTTATAGCACTCCCCAAGGCAACCAACATGGTATAAATAAGCATGCGACCACCTTTCGGTGTTTTTATAAGCATGGCCGCGCTGGTGTCAGACATGAACTCAAGGTCTTCTTCGCTGGCATCCTCCTGAACATCATCAAGGCCAGTCAACTCATCCTTAAGCTTTTTAAAATCATCAGGTAGTTGGCGTATTCTTTGGTAAAAGACGAGACACTTTTGCTTTAACCTTTCAATTAATGCAGGTTTAGCATCAGCTTCGGGTTGAGCACTATCGACTGATCCAGGCTGGGGTGTTTGTCCACCTGGAGCACTTTTCTTCTGAACTTCAGACTGATTCTTTCCATCCCTGAAATCATTCATGATTCAATCCTAGTCAATCTTCAGTTTACCTTGCTTCAGAGCGGCATGGACCTGATCCTTAGGACCATCAGCAACTATTCGGCCGTTATCCAGCACAATCAGTCGATCAACAAGCTCCAGCATGGAAGCTTTGTGCGTCACAAGGATCAAGGTTTTATCTTTACTGCGTTCAGTCAATTGCTGCTTGATCCTTAACTCTGTGGTGTTATCCATCGAACTTGATGGTTCATCCAGTACCAGAATCGGAGGATCCATCAACAAGGCTCGAGCCATCGCAATACTCTGTCGCTGGCCTCCAGAAAGGTTCTGACCACGCTCACCAACATTCATATCAAGGCCCTGGGGATGCTTATTGGCGAACTCTGTGACACCAGCTATTTCCGCAGCACGCAGCAACACAGCATCATCAACGTAGCTGGCACCCAGGGTAATATTATCCTTGATACTGCCATAGAACAGGGTGATGTCCTGGGATACACAACCAATACAACGACGCAGGTCCGTTGGGTTAATTTGCCTAAGGTCAACACCATCAACTCTGATAGCCCCTGATTCTGGCTCATATAAACCCAGAATCAGTTTTTCGATCGTTGTCTTGCCCGAACCAATTCGACCAATAATGGCCACTTTTTCCCCGGCTTTGATATTGAGAGTGATATCCCTTAAGGCATGGATCTCTTCCTCAGGATATTTAAAGTCTACGGCATCAAATTCCAAATTCCCTTTTAAGTCGGGACGGTGAACATAATCACGCTCAGCAGAACGCTCCATGGGCATTCCCATCACCTGGTTAAGCCCATCCAGAGCTGACTTGGCCTGATTGTAACGAGTGGCAAGTCCTGCAACCTGAGCCATTGGAGCCATACAGCGTCCTGATAGCATGACGGATGCAATAAGCCCCCCCATACTCAAATCACCCTCAGTGATCAGGTAGACACCGGTAATAACCATGCCGATGTTTGCCATCTGCTGAATATACGCACTAAAGGTTGAAGCGGAAGAGCTTAATAACTTGGTTTTGATTCCCCAGGTAGCAATATGTCCAACAACTTTTTCCCATTTGTATTGAACATCACCTTCTGCCTGGGCGATTTTTAACGCTTCCATGCCTGAAAGACTTTCGATTAACGTGGCATTTTTTTGTGAACTGGAGCGAAGGGTTTTTTCAACAGAATTTCGTAATGGCCCTTGAATGGCATAACTGTAAATACCAATAATGGCCATTCCGGCAAAAGGAATAATTGCTACTGGTCCGCCCAATATAAAGATCACAAAAAGAATAATAACGGTAAAGGGTAAATCAACCAGCGCCGTCACGGTTGATGATGTAATAAACTCTCGAATACTTTCAAATTCCTGCAGATTTTTGGCAAAAGAACCAACTGATGCGGGACGAACAGACATACTAAGCCCCATGACTCTTTCCATAATTCGAGCCGACAGTAAAATATCTGACTTTTTGCCAGCCAGATCAATAAAATAGCCCCGTACTATTTTCAGCAAAAAATCAAAGCTAAAAACTATAAAAGCACCCACTGCCAATACCCAAAGCGTATCAAAAGCCTGATTAGGCACTACCCGGTCGTAAACATTCATTACGAATAAAGGGCTGGCAATTGCAAACATATTAATTAACAACGAAGCAAAAAGAACGTCTCGATAAATCCGCCAGGAACCTAATATAGTGCCCCAAAACCAATGACGAGAACGCACATTTAAACTTTCAGGTGTGCGCTGATCATAACGGTGCTTTTCCCTGATATAGATAACATGACCTATATAATACTCAGCCAGGGCCTCGATAGTAATTTGTTTAACCCCTTCACCTGCATCAGGAATAATAACCCGGGCATAACCCTTGTCATGGTTAATATCTACCAAAATACAGGCTTTTCTTCCCTTTAATAGCAAGACAGCAGGAACAACCAGTGAAGAGATGGAAGACAATTCCCTTGTTTGAAGTTTGGAAGATAAGCCAGCCCTGCTAGCAGCACGAATAAAAAGATCAGGCGTTAATCGCCCTTTTTCTAAAGGTAATCCGGAAACAAGTGATTCGGATGAGTAGGGGTTACCATAATAGCGAGTTAATATCGCCAAACTAATTAGCAGCGGGTCACATTCATTTCGGGCGCTTTCTGGAATCTTCCAAAAATCGTCATTCATTGTTGAGTCCATGATAACCTTCTGATTATCTTTTCCGTACAACTCAACCGGATATTCTTAATTAAAAGTAATGAATAGTGGCAAAAGGATGAGAACAGTAACCAGCCGTTCTTATTTATTAAGACTAGATCAGAAAATTAATCTTTGAAAAATTCAAAAAATAAAATTTGAATTAAAAATAACTTAGCCAATTATTTTAACTGCCAATAATCTGACTTAATAGAATAACGTTAACTATTAAAACAAGTATTCGACAGTTATCCACCATCGAATACCTCTTCCTGAATACGTTTAATACCGATATGGCGAACATCTGTGCCTTTTACAAGATAAATGACATATTCCGCAATATTTCTCGCATGGTCCCCTATACGTTCCAATGAACGTAATACCCACATGATATTTAGAACCCGAGTAATTGAACGGGGGTCTTCCATCATATAAGTCACCAGCTCACGGGTCGCACTTTTATACTCCCTGTCCACAGCCTTGTCTTCCTTGGCAACAGCCAGTGCCAGATCCGCATCGAAACGGGCAAATGCATTGAGTGTATCCTGAACCATCTGGCGAACGTGGTTGCCAATATGCCGGGCTTCAATATACCCCCTTGGTGCTTCCCCCTGTTCACATAGTTTAATGGCAAACCGGGCAATTTTGGCCGCTTCATCACCTATGCGCTCAAGGTCAGTAGCAGCCTTGGAGCAGGCAATGACTAATCTGAGGTCACTGGCGGCAGGCTGTCTTCTGGCAAGAATCCGGGTACACTCTTCGTCTATGGAAATTTCCATAAAATTGATATCAACATCCTGCTCTGAAACCTTAAGTGCCAGTTCACTATCAGCACTAATCAAAGACTCCACCGCTTCAGATACCTGCCGTTCAACCTGCCCTCCCATAGCCAGCAGGCTATTTTTCAAGTCTTCCAAATCAGCATTAAATTGCTGAGAGATATGAAGAGCCAAGTGATCACTTCTATTTTCCATTAACCATACCGTCCTGTTATGTAGTCTTCAGTCTGCTTTTCATTGGGGTTAGTAAACAGGGTATCAGTATCGCCAAATTCAACAAGCTGCCCCAGATACATAAATGCCGTGTAATCTGAAACTCGCGCTGCCTGCTGCATATTGTGAGTGACAATGACAATAGTAAATTTAGATTTCAGGTTATGAATCAACTCCTCAATCTTGAGAGTGGAAATGGGATCAAGTGCCGATGCCGGTTCATCAAGTAACAATACCTCTGGCTCCACTGCAATGGTTCGGGCTATTACCAGGCGTTGCTGTTGCCCCCCAGACATTCCCAACGCACTTTCATGAAGACGGTCTTTTACTTCATCCCACAGTGCTGCACTTTTTAGTGCCCACTCAACGACATCATCCAGAACCCGTCTTTTATTGATTCCCTGGATACGGAGCCCATAAGCAACATTTTCATAGATGGTTTTTGGAAATGGATTCGGCTTTTGAAACACCATCCCTATACGTCTGCGCAAATCAGCTACATTCACTGACCTATCATAAATATTGTTATTTTCAAGATAGATAGCACCCTCAACCCTACAGCCTTCAACTAAATCATTCATACGGTTAATCGTACGCAGCAGAGTTGATTTGCCACAACCAGAAGGCCCGATAAATGCGGTAACCCGTTTCTTGGGGATACGCATGGAAATATCAAAAAGTGCCTGTTTTTTTTCGTAGTAGAGATCAAGGCCCTTAATATCCAGACAAGTTTCCAGCTCTTCTAAAGTCGGCTTTTGGCGTACACGACCCAAACTTTCCAGACTGAAAGCAGGCAGTTTTTCTTGAGTAGCGTTATTGGCTCCTACACTCCTGGTTTGTCTCTCATTTTTTGTTTTCAACACCCACAGCCTCGCTCCGTCAGATAAAGTTCTCTTTTTAGTTGGGCAGTAATAAACACCCTAACGTCAAATATCCAGACTTTTGTATTTTTCCCTAAGTTGATTACGAATCGCTACAGCTGACAAATTAAGAGCAGCAATAACAATTACCAGTAACAGCGCAGTAGCATAAACCAATGGCCTGGCCGCCTCGACATTGGGACTTTGAAACCCAACATCATAAATATGAAAACCAAGATGCATGAATTTCTGGTCAAGGTGCAAAAACGGGTAGTTCCCATCAAGAGGTAAGTTAGGTGCCAATTTAACTACCCCCACTAGCATCAGAGGAGCCACTTCTCCAGCAGCTCGAGCAACAGCGAGAATCAGCCCTGTCATCATTGCTGGACTGGCCATAGGTAATACAACCCGCCATAGCGTTTCTGCTTTAGTTGCTCCCAGAGCCAGGCTACCTTCTCTTAAAGATGCAGGAATTCGGGAAAGGCCTTCTTCAGTAGCAACGATAACAACCGGCAAGGTCAAAATA
The DNA here is from genome assembly GCA_965224475.1 of Endozoicomonadaceae bacterium. Lineage (GTDB taxonomy): Bacteria > Pseudomonadota > Gammaproteobacteria > Pseudomonadales > Endozoicomonadaceae > Endonucleibacter. The sequence goes on from CBDCZK010000023.1 coordinate 548,491, forward strand.
GCCAAAGTAATTGAAGCCCACAGTAAACCCGGTGTTCCAAACGTTGGTGCTGGTAGCGCTTCAGGAAAAAACAGAGTATCAATCTGGCCTCCCAGAAAATAAATAAAAAAGCCCAGGCCAAATACACCGTAAACAATGGAGGGAACCCCGGCAAGATTATTGACAGCAATGCGAATAGTGCGTGTCAACCAACCCTGGCGGGCATATTCGCTGAGGTATACCGCGGCAATGACTCCAAATGGAGTTACTATTATTGACATCAGGATGACCATCATGACAGTACCAAAAATGGCTGGAAATACTCCTCCTTCGGTATTGGCTTCTCTTGGGTCATCCATGATGAACTCATGAATTTTGTTAAAATAAAAACGGAATTTTTCTGAAAAAGACATCGCATTAGGACGATAAGCTCTAACTATTTTGCTAACCGGTTGCTCAATCTCTGAGCCATCTGCCGTAACAGCAATAAAACGATCTCGATTAAAAGCCTGGTATAACTCTCCCAGTCTCGACTCAAGATCATGATAGCGAGCATTTAACACCTGTTTTCTGGCTGCTATATCAGCGATGGCAGCAGGATCAGAGATACCTTTTAAATCCATTTTTCGTGATCTCAAACGCAGCCTTTCAAGCTCAGCATTAACCGCGCCTATATCATGTTTCTCTATTTCATAAATGGCATCATAAATAGCCAATGCCCGTTTTATTCTTAATTGGAGTTCTTGCCAGGCGGGTTCGCCCCTGGCAACAATCTTTCCATCCTGTTTTACAGCCTTAAGGTAACCATAAAAATCACCCCACTCCCGGCGCTCAAGAACCACAATGTTGTCAGGGTATTGACGATTTTCCAGCCATGAGTCTACGACCCAGACAAAATCAGAACCGTTGATATCACGATTTCCAACTTTTACAAGTTCTCTGGTCAGTACATTCTGATTGTCTTTAACAGGCAGGCCAGCAGCCTTCAATCGAACTGCAGAGACTTCTTCTGTGTCTGCAACCTCTCCGGCAACTGTCCGAAGCTTTTGATTGGGAATAGCATAATCAGCAACAAAGACCTGCGCAGGCCAAAAGTGGCCAAGCCCTCGAAAAGCAATCAACCCAAGCAAGCCAAATACAAGAATAAGACTGATTGAAACAGCGCCTCCATTAAGCCAGACCCAGGGAGAACCACTTTTAAACCAGTTTTTCATATAGTTAGCCTGCACAGACCGGAAATCAACCGACTACCGTAATATAAAACTTTCAGTATTTCAGTACACAAATCATTTCTACAATTCAATTTAAATGGACTGATAGAAAGGTCACAATATTTTTGCCTGGAATTATCCCATTATGGCAACTCTATTTTCAGAGCTAAATATGACAGTTTAGTGACAGAAGTGGTGTTGCATTTGATGAATACTGCAAAGACCTAAAGTTTAGTCAGCGCAGATAAAACATAAGAATAACCTATGCTCTCAAATCCTGAACAATCTGCATTGCATAGCTGCCAAGCTGACGAGCCTCGAAGGAAGGGTTACTACGGGTACTCTCTTTGAACAGATTTCTTGTTCTATTTCTAAAGCGCCAGCGTTCTACTGCTGCCGCAATGGCACTGCCAATTAGTCCTGCACCAATAATGACACCAGAGGCGGCTCCTAAAAAAGGAGCCAGGAATGGAAAAGCGACAGAAAGCATATTGGCAGCAATCGCAAGTTTCACGGTATTCATAGCACCAGCTTTAAACGTATCCCAAAAAGCATGTTTTCCCATGCATTGCTCGGTATATCCCTTTATGACTTTCATGACCTCCTTATGCTTTTCTTCGCTAGACACTGGCTTACCATCTCGAAATTTTGTTAACTTTTTATTAAATTCCTCTTTAGTACTCTCTCTTAAATACTCTTTAAACTTTCCCCTAAACTCTGGTTGTTCCAGCTTTCCCTTAATCTTTTTAAGCGATAGCTCAGAACCACCTACTCCAAGCTCATTGCCTATACGTTCTTTATTTTCAAGGAGATATTTATCAAACTTTGAAGGTACCCCACGCAGCCACTGATGCCATTTTCGGCCTTGAACATTGGGTATAACTTTCCTTTCAGCAGTATTGGATAACAGCTTAAGTTCATTCTGGCGTTTATTGTAATTAAACAGCGCGGATATAGATGACGTGACTACCGAGAAAAAAGCCCCAACCACTCCAAAAACAGGAGCAATCAAGCCTCCAATAACAGGGGCAAATTTCAAATGGGCAAGCGTTTTTGTTACAAATGTTCCCTTGGTAGCTCGGAACCCTTTTTTCTGTATTTTTTTATCTTTATCAAAGCTTTCAGCCAAAGATATAAGCTTCTGGTTCAATTCAGCTTTCTTTTTCTCCTCCTTCTTTTCTGCCTTCTTATTTCCTTTTTCTATTTTATTCACCCCTGGCACAAGGGTATCTATATTTGAATTTATCGAACAGGACTTATCTTGTAAGGCTTGATAAATTGTTTTGAAATAGGGATTCTTGTTTTCCCTTTTATCAATTCCTTTAATTCTTTTCTCTTTTTTACGGCCTTTCAGGGCTGAGCATTTTTCTTTATCTGCTAAGTAGTCACGCAACTGCTAACAGATAAAAATAACTGTACGTCCGTATTTATAAAAAACATCTCCATTCCAATTTGGTTATACTCATTGCCAAACACCATTAATCTCGCTGTTGTCACGATGAAAACTGTTGATCCAGTAACCGATGTCGCAGTCATAAAAACATTGAGAGAAGCTCTCCGGCACGGGCCATATCCTTACCTAAGGGAAAGGGCTCATGCTGTTTTACTCAGTATACGTGGTTATTCTATGAGCGAGATTGCTGCAATATTTGAAGTTCGATATCAGACAGTATCTGACTGGATTGATGCCTGGGATGATTATGGCCTTCGCGGTCTGTACAAAAAACATGAGGGTGGTAAACCACCTATCTATACTGACCAGGAAGCACAACGCATTAGAGAGATTGTCTCCGAGGAACCTCGCAGGCTGGCTTATGTTCAAACAAAGATTGCAGAGGAAACCGGGAAGACTGCCTCAAAACAAACTTTGTCGAGACTTTTAAAAAAAGCTGGGACTTGTTTATAAGCGGTTTCGTAAGGCTTGCAGTCATAAGCGCAACGAGGAGCAGTTCAGGTGTTGCCAGTCTGCCTTGAAAGAGGCTCAAAATGCTGAGGATAAAGGGCTTGTCAATCTGTTTTACTTTGATGAATCTGGTTTTAGCCAAGAGCCTTGTGTCCCCTATGGTTGGCAAGAAAAAGGCTCACAGCTAGAAATACCCTCTGTAAAAAGCAAGCGTATCAATGTGCTGGGGTTTATGAATCGTGCCAATGACCTTTTCTACTACCCAGTAACAGGTTGTGTTAACAGCGAAACGGTTATCAGTGTCTTTGATGATTTTGCCACCAGGATGGAAGATCCCAAGTACAGTTCTAATGATCGCTATACTATCGTCATGGTGGATAATGCCAGCATTCATACCAGCAAACTTTTCAGAGAAAGAGTAATAGACTGGGCGATTGAGAAAAAGCTCTTAGTCTGTTTTTTACCGACCTATTCACCAGAACTCAATCTGATAGAAATATTGTGGAGGAAAGTGAAATATGAATGGCTGAACTTACTGACAATAATGAACTTCAAGGAATTTGAGCAAGAGGTCAAACGTGTATTTGATCTATTTGGTCAAGAATATCTGATTTCGTTTGAGTGACTACTTATGTAACGTTCTAACTTTCGAAAAAAGCTGTTAATTCGCCAGCTATTGACCAAATGACCTATAGCTGAGCCGATGATGCCCAAGCCAAACAAACCGGCTGCGACAGGTGCAACAACGCTAATTGAAGCTGGAGATAGCAAAAACCCTGCTGTAAATGTTACTGTAGATGCAAGCAGACTAACACCAATGCCAGTTGACCAGACCAACCGCCGATTCTGCTTTAAAAGCTTTTCCTTTTGAAGTTTAAGTAATTCAAGATTTTTAACTTCATCTCCAATAAATTTGCTTTTATTAAACAAAGAGAGCTTCTTTTTTCTGCGAATAACTACATCCTTAAGATCTAAACGCTGAATAAGTGATGGTTCATAACGATCCAATTTGCTAATCATTTTATTCAGGCCTTTTGCCCGCCTGATATTTCCAAAAACACCAGGAGTAATACCATCAAGATCTTTGGCTTGATAACGACGGTCTACACTGAACACAGAATTATCTAAGTCTCCGCCAGTTTTATCTGAATAGAGATCCAGATAAGGTGCCTCATGTTTCTTATGAGCCCCCTGTTTAATAAATGGGCTAAAACCATTTTTTCTAGATATTGTTTCCTGGGGCCAGTGATCTGTTTTACCTACAGATACGAGAGTTCTTTCCTGTTGGTTAGTTTTTAATGTACGCGATTTATTTTTATTAGTCTTTTGTTTTTTCTTTTCTTTTCTTTTTTTGATTTAACAGGTACTTTTTTTTCTATTATTTCAGGCTTTCTTTGTTCAGGAGGAATATAAACCCTAGATTTCCTGTTTCTGATATTTTTCCCTCTCCCCCTCTTTTTATCAATCACTTCTCTTTCAGAGGAACCTCTCACTGACACTCTCTTTCCATTTTTATATTTTCCTGATCTAGCAACAGAGGTAGCTTGAACTATAGCAGGAGCTAAAGCTTCCCCTTTATAGGGGGTTGGAAAAAACTTATTAGTAGGAATTGATCCTGGTGAATCTGAAGACATTTTATATTATACACATCCCAGTAATTCAAAAATCAGCTTTGAAGCTCCTACCTAAATTATAATAAATAAAACAACCGCCAAATTATTGACTCAACAAAGCCATAATTCACTCTATTACCATTCCATTACTAACTAAATCCTAGTTATCAATAATGTATTTATTACAATAATAAATTGGCCTACCGTTTTAACTAAAATCAGCAGACCAAAAAACGAGACAAAAATATCACCAACTACAGTGAACTGTATTTCTTTCTTAAACGATGACGTATTAACTCAGCCATCGTGTTTACCACAAAAGTAAAAAGAAACAGTACCAAGGCAGCAAGAAAAAGAATTCGATAGTGGCTGCTACCCACCTCTGACTCAGGCATTTCAACCGCTATATTGGCAGCGAGCGTTCGCATACCTTCAAAGATATTGGCATCCATAATTGGAGTGTTGCCCGTCGCCATTAAGACAATCATCGTTTCCCCAACAGCTCGCCCCATACCGATCATAACAGCAGAGAAAATCCCCGGACTGGCGGTCAGCAAAACAACCCGGGTGAGTGTCTGCCAGGGAGTAGCACCAAGCGCCAGGGAGCCATAACTTAAATGCCTGGGAACACTAAAAATCGCATCTTCAGCAATGGAGAAAATGGTTGGAATGACAGCAAACCCCATCGCTAACCCAACAACCAAGGCATTACGCTGATCGAAGGGAATACCCATTTCCACTGTTAACCAGGTTCTGATATCACCATTAAACAGTATGCTTTCCACTAATCCACCAAGGCCGATAGCCAAATAACCACTGATAAAGACCACAGGTATAAGCAAGGCAGCCTGCCAACCATCTGGCACGGCATGGCGGATAGTGCGAGGAAGATTGTCCCAGGTAAATGCAAAGAGCAAAATACTCACAGGAACCAACAAAAGCAGTGCGATAATTCCGGCCAGGTGGTTCTCAATCATTGGTGCCAGCCATAAACCCGCCAGAAAGCCAAGAATAACAGTAGGCAAAGCCTCCATCAGCTCAATGGCTGGCTTAACTTTGCGACGCAAGGCCGGAGCCATAAAGTAGGCAGTATAAATTGCCCCACAAATAGCCAGTGGGGTCGCCAGCAGCATGGCATAAAACGCTGCCTTTAATGTGCCAAAGGCCAAGGGAGTTAAGCTCAGCTTGGGCTCAAAGTCATTATTTGAGGCTGATGATTGCCAAACATAATCCGGTTGTTCATAGGATTCATACCACACCTTGTCCCACAAAGCGGACCAGGAAATTTCAGGGTGCTCATTATTCAGTGAGAACAGTTGGACAGCGTCTCCACCATCAACCATGACAAAGTTACTTCTGGGAGCAATAGCAATTTGGTCAACAGCTATATCAGATACTTTTTCTACTAATAGCGAGCGATGGGCTGTAGTGTAAAAGACTCCAACATGCCCTTTGCTGTCAGCAGCCAGAAACCCTTTCCTGCGGTGCTCAGGAATAATCATTGTCACGGGGTTGTCAGATAACCTGAATTGGCGGATTTTGGTTAACTTGTTTTTTCCATCATCTCTAACCAGAAACCACTGAGAAATAGTGCCCTCACTATCTCCGGCCAGTAGAGATACACCTCCCAGTAATAGCTCAATTTCAGTAATACGGGCAGAACCTGCGGTAAGATCAACCTCTGAGAGTAACCAGGTTTTGTCCAGTTCAGCGATATTAACCACTGCCAGCCGGTCAGTTTTATTGGCAACATATAGCCAGGACTGATCATCACTAATCAATAACTTGCCAACAGAGCCATGAATTAACGGCAAAGTCACATTCAGCTTTTCCAGAGAAGTTTCTTCAGTTAAAAAATCTTCCGCTTTTTTAAACGCTGTCATTGCCACACGGCCACCAGCACTGGCCGCAACCAACAGTTTTTCATCACTGTCACTTAAAGCAAGGTTTTCAATGGCCTTGCTATCAGAAAACAGCTCCAGCGGTATTTCGCCGTATGGGTAACTGATTCCTGGCGTTATTACCCGTTTATTATCTGGCCAAGAAACCCGGTACTCCCTTTTGAATAAAATAACCTGCCCATTCGACAAGCCTGCAGCCATCAAGCCATTTTCAGCTGCGTCTTCAATTACCCGACTCACTGTTACGCCTTCTGGTAAAGGTAACTGCAGTTGCTTAAGCAAAGAGCCATTATTTGTAGCAGTAAAGTAAACCTGGCCTGAAGGCACTATCCTCAAGGCAATTTCTGCCTGCTCTTCCATACCCAAATACAATGCAGATGCTTTTTGGTGAGAGTGATAAGAGCTGACCCGTTCAATCTGAGCTCCTTTGAACAGGGGGTAGACTTCATATAGTAAATAGAAAAAGATCAGAACAATAGCGAGAATGACCCCAATCCCACCAACTGCCACTCCCCAACGGGTGAGATGATTCTTCAAAAACCGCAAGGACTGGTGGCGCTTGATAGCGGGCGTATTAAAATCAACGCCAGGGCTGTGTTCCAGGGGCTTCTGATGCATGAAAGGGCTATCCGGTACTCAATAACGATTACCAAAGAGTACAATAAGGCGAGATTGTGACAACTATATTACAATAAATGGGTGCTGAGTTGCCCTGAGTGATCAATCAGGGTAACTTATCTGGTCTGGATGTCCTGTACAGGCGGAAAAACCAGCCAAAAACAGCAGACGTTGTAACAGAGAGATAAACTTATCATGCTAAGAAAACCACTACGACCCGTTTCACCATTTTTGACAGGCTCAGCCTGTGTTCAGTTTGTTGTTTCTGCTACTTCCTCTGCTTTCTCCCATCACCATCCCCATCACCACTGATTCCGTCTTTCGGAAACGCCCTCTATTTTTTGTGGACCAATACAGGTCTTGAATCAGGAATTTATAACCGTCATCGTCCATAGTGATGATTAAGCCAGCCGCTTTTTCACCTGTGGCAGTTTAAAGATACTCTGGCGGATACTCTAAAAAAGTTGGAATGCTCATGAATGCAGTGATTATTGGTGTAATCACCATGCTGGCGTTGAGTATGGCAAGAATGAATGTCGTACTCTCCGTTTTTATTGGCGCAATAGCGGCCGGATTAGCCGGTGGCCTGGGGATAGCTGAAACCATTACCGCTTTTACCGATGGTTTGGGGGGCGGGGCTGGTATTGCCCTGAGCTATGCACTACTGGGTGCATTTGCCGCAGCATTGGCTCACTCCGGTGTTCCTGCCTGGCTCGCTGCAGGGGTTGCCCGTAAACTGGATAAAGGCTCAAACGACAAAACACAAAACAAAGGTAAATTCATACTGTTGCTGGGCATTTTGTTAATGGCCATTGCCTCCCAGAACCTGATACCTGTCCACATTGCCTTTATTCCCATTCTTATTCCACCACTACTGGCAACATTCAGCAAAATGCAGCTGGACCGCAGAATTGTAGCTTGTGTACTGGTGTTTGGACTCTGTGGTACTTATCTGGTGGTTCCCTTTGGCTTCGGCAACATTTACCTGAACCAGATCCTAGGTGGCAATCTGGAAGCCAATGGCGTAACAGTAGATCATGCCCTATTACCACTGGCCATGGCTATTCCCGTATCCGGTATGTTGCTGGGGATGTTGTTTGCGGTATTTGTGACCTATCGCCAGCCTCGGAGTTATAACGTTGTTGAAAGCAAGGTTATTACCAAACCAGACCAGACACTGGCCAAAAATACACTGATTATTGTCGGTACAGCCGTTGCACTGGCCCTGGTGATACAAATAGCCACCAGCTCCATTGTGCTGGGATCTGTTGCCGGTTTTCTGGTTATGGTCACAGCGGGTGTGGTTCAGTGGCGCAAAGCAGATGATGTTTTTATTGAAGGGATCAAAATGATGGCCTTTGCTGGCTTTGTAATGATGGTCGCTTCCGGTTTTGGGGAAGTTTTGCGCCAGACCGGCGATATCCCTTTGCTGATCAATTCGGTCACTGATTTATTTGCTGGCAACAAAGCCATTGCTGCATTAATGATGCTGATTGTCGGGTTGCTGATTACTATGGGCATTGGTTCTTCATTTTCTACCATTCCTATTATCGCAGCAATTTTTGTACCCCTGGCAATTCAACTTGGTTTTTCTCCCCTGGCAACGGCAGCACTGGTTGGTACAGCGGGCGCGCTGGGTGATGCGGGCTCTCCTGCTTCTGAATCAGCGATAGGACCAACCGTAGGCCTTAGCACTGATGGTCAGCACGACCACATTCGAGACACCGTAATGCCGACCTTCCTGCACTACAACATTCCAATGATTGCCTTTGGCTGGGTAGCAGCAATGGTTTTATAAAAACCACTTCTGATAAAAAGCCCGGCTCGCTCCGGGTTTTTTTATAGGTAAATTAACAGATCGTTAACCGTCAGACGCCTGTCATAAAACTGTAATACTACGTACATATTCCTGTCATAAATCTTCAATAGTGTGACCTTCGATACTTATTATTCCTTTTTAGGGGTGTAACTGTGAAGAAGGCCATTTTGTCCACAATAGGTGCACTGGGTGTGGCTGCAACACTGATTGGTTGTGGCGGCACAGAATCCGCTTCATCAACTCAGTCAGTCAGTGTCTCAGGCTCTACCTCTGTTACCGAGGTGATGGAGTTACTGGCTGAAACCTGGCAGCAGCATAATCCTGCGGTTGTAGTAGAAGTTCAAGGCACAGGTTCATCTGCTGGCATTAAAGCCGCCAATGACGGTACCAGCGAAATAGGCATGAGCTCCCGCCCTTTAAAATCCCAGGAAGAAAATGAAAATATTAGCCAGGCTATTCTCGCCCATGATGGCATTGCGGTTGTTGTGAACAATCAGAATCCGGTCAAAAACCTGAGTAAAGAAAATATATCCGATATTTTTAAAGGCAAGATCACCAACTGGAAAGCTCTCGGTGGCAATAATCAAGCAATTGTCGTGGTGACCCGCGACCCTGCTTCCGGTACCCGAGGTGCCTTCGAAGATATTATGAAACTAAAGACCAAGGATGCCAGCGGCAATAGTTTCTCTGCAGTCACCGCCAGCGCCCAAGTAGCCAGCGGCAACGGTGTGGTAAAAACCATTGTCTCCCAAAACAAATATGCCATCGGTTATGTGTCACTGGGTACAGTTGATGAATCACTGAAAGCCCTGGAAGTAGATGGCGTTGTTCCTTCAATAGACACCATTGCCAAAGGTGACTACACCGTTTCCCGTCCCTTCGTACTGCTCTATGACCAGCAGAAATTATCAGATGCAGGCAAAACCTATCTGGACTGGATGCTCTCAGAAGAAGGGCAAAGAATCGTTGCTGAGCATGGCTATATCCCGGTGATCTAACCTGAATGCAACGCATACGCTGGAGTATAAAAGCAACCAACCCGGGTGGTACACACTTTGTACTATCCGGGTTGTCCATACGGTAATAGGTTATGGCATTTAATATTCAACCGGCACGAATGGACAAGGCTTTTCACAGCCTTTTCTTTATTTGTGCCCTGGTCAGTACTCTCGCTATCGGCGCCATCGGTGCCTTCATATTCTATGAAGGTCTTCCTGCAATAAAAGCCACCGGCCTGATGGATTTTGTTACTGGCACTCGTTGGGCGCCACCGGCTTATTTTGGCATCTGGCCGATGATTACCGGCTCTGTGATTTCAACACTGGGTGCCATTATAGTCGGCGTACCGATGGGGCTTCTCACCGCAGTTTTTTTAGCTGAAATTGCCCCGGAAAAAATAGCCGGTACCCTAAGAACCGCTATAGAACTGTTGGCCGGTATACCTTCTGTTATTTACGGTTTTTTCGGCCTGGTGGTGATCGTCCCATTAATTGAGCAGGCATTTTCGGTACCTGCGGGCAACACCATGCTGGCAGGTATTGTGGTACTGACAGTCATGATTTTACCTACCGTAATCACTCTATCTGAAACAGCGATCAGGGCTGTACCCCGCAGCTACAGGGAGGGCTCCCTGGCACTGGGTGCATCGAAAATGTATACCATTTTTAAAGTGGTGATACCGACAGCCCGCTCTGGTATTTTGACGGCTGCTATTCTTGGCATAGCCCGCGCTATCGGTGAAACCATGGCCATTATTATGGTAATGGGCAATGCCACCGCCATTACCAGCAGTCTGCTGGAACCCGCACGTACACTGACCGCCAATATTGCTCTGGAAATGTCTTATGCCAGTGGCCTCCACAGCAGTGCACTGTATGCAACAGGCATTATCCTGTTCATTTTTATCATGATGCTTAACGCCACCATGCTGTATTTGAACAAAAAAAAGGCAGGTAACTAATGGCTACCAGTATTGTTGGCTCCCGCGCGAGCCTCGAACCCCACTCGATTCACTCTGTCTCAGCCAGGCCGCAGCTTCGCAAATGGCAAGACAGAATAATGATGTCGTTTATTGTATTGGCAACAGCAGCCAGTATCAGTGCCTTGCTGTGGATTCTTTGGCATATCGTCAGCAACGGCATAAGCCATATCAACTGGTCATTCCTGACATCGGGTTACAGCCGCACCGGTGCTACATCAGGCATTTGGCCAATGATTGTCTCCACTGTCTATATGGTGTTGCTATCACTGTTGATTGCTGCACCTGTCGGTATTATGGGTGCCATTTATCTCACTGAATATGCCCGCCCCGGCAGCCGGATTGTCAAAGTGATTCGTTTTGCTACGGAAAGCCTCGCGGGCATTCCTTCCATTATCTACGGGCTTTTTGGTCTGACTTTGTTTGTTACGACGCTGGGCCTAGGCTTTTCAATTTTCTCTGGCGCACTGACTTTGGCGATTGTGATACTGCCAGTGATTATCCGCACGACTGAAGAAGCCCTGTTAAGCGTACCTACAACCTACCGGGAAGGTTCTTACGGACTCGGTGCTTCACGTCTGTACACCATCCGCCGGTTGATTCTGCCCAATGCCATGCCTGGCATTATTACCGGCATTATTCTCTGTATTGGCCGGATTATCGGAGAATCCGCGCCTGTCTTTTTGACTGCAGGTATGGTGGCCCGAATTCCTGACTCAGTATTTGACTCTGGTCGTACACTGACCGTGCACCTGTATAAACTGACCCAGGAACTCTTCTCTGTTAGTGAATGGAATCAGGCTTATGCCACTGCCACAGTACTGGTGCTGATCGTACTGGCACTGAATATTATCACCCGACTGTTAACTCGACGTTTTAAGCAATCATAAGCCTGGGGATTCAGAATGGATAACGCACTCTATACACCGGAACCAAAACAGGTCACGCCACAGTCTCTTCTACAGGAAGAACAACACGCCAAGTTTCGTATTGAAAACCTAAACCTCCATTATGGCGACCAGCAGGCGCTTTATGATATCTCCATGGATATACCAGCCATGCAGGTAACAGCCTTGATTGGCCCTTCCGGCTGCGGTAAATCCACCGTATTGCGCACATTAAACCGGATGAATGATCTGATTCCAGGCACCCGGATCAATGGCCGGGTTGAACTGGATGGTGAGGATATCTATAGCAACAGCAATGTTCAGCATCTGCGGATGCGGGTGGGGATGGTGTTTCAAAAACCCAACCCTTTCCCCATGAGCATTTACGACAATATCACCTACGGTCTGCGAGCACAGGGCATTAATGACCGGGACTACCTTAACCAGACTATGGAAAAGTCCCTGCGCAGTGCCGCCCTGTGGGACGAAGTGAAAGATCGGTTAAAAGAGTCCGCCATGGGCCTGTCCGGCGGTCAGCAGCAGCGGCTCTGTATCGCGCGTACCATTGCCATGCGACCCGAGGTGATATTAATGGATGAACCCACCAGCGCTCTTGACCCCGTAGCTACCGCACGGATTGAGGACCTGATGGATCAGCTTAGCAGGGAGTTCACCATTGTGATTGTGACCCATTCAATGAACCAAGCCCGTCGTATATCCAATAAAACCGGATTTTTTCTGATGGGTAAACTGATTGAATTTGATGATACAGCAACACTATTTAATAATCCTGCGGATGCCAGAACGCAGGATTATATTAGTGGGCGGTTTGGGTAAAACATCAATAAAGGGATATCAAAAGATATCCCTTTATTATTTATTCTATCTCTATACCTTTGATTTCAAATGTCAGATTTTTTCCTTCGCCTCTACTGTTAGGCGCTAGCGTATCGCCAGCCCTATACCCCCAAGAACCATTGTATGACATCAGATTTAATCCCTGCTCATAGCTTTTTTCATGATGAAATTTAAAGCGCGCACTTTCTGACATACAGTTATTTAATTTCCTGGTCATCTTTTCTTCCCCTGCTGCCCTATCACTATAACACCAACCAGTTCGGGCCTGATCAGATCTAGGTTCTTGTGTATGTAAAAAGACAGGCTTTCCATTTTTCCAAGCCACGCCAACAAATGTAAGCACTGATAATTTATCAGCACACTTTCTACCAAAATTCTTCACACGCTCTTCCAGAGCTGCTTCATAATCATGACTTACCTTTAAACTGTAGTCATACTCTTCTTTCTGTTGTAGCTGAGTAGCCTGCTCTTCTACCTGAGTCTCGAGTGCTATCAGCCGATCATGAAGTTCTATTTTTTCTCTCTCATACTGACCTGTTCTTTCCTTTAGCTCTATTTTAAGTTGTTCTTCACTTTCTCTATATGAATTTACCTGTATTAATATCTGCTCTTTTTCACTCTGCCATTCAGTCTTTTCTCTACTATGCTCCTGAGTAACCCCAAGTTGGTGATTCTCATAATCACGTACCTGTTGTTTAACTTTGTGCTGGTGATTTTGCCTTTCATCTTCAAGCAATTCCTTTTGTTTTTGAAGTTCTTCCTCTTTAACTCTTATTTTCCGCTGAAGCTCAATTTTTTCGTGCTCTACCTCTCCCAACTCTTCTTCAACCCTCTGTCTTTCTTTCATTATTTTTTTTAACTTATTATCTTTTACTTCAATATCACCTTCTAAGTCTGAAACTTTATGTTTATATTTATTTTTTTCTTGTATTCCTATTTCTTCCAGTTCATCAACTTTTTCCCTTAGGGCTTTATTTCTTTCATTTAAAAGATCTCGTTCACGTTCTAATTCAGCTGCTTCATCACGATGCCTTTTTTCTGACTGAGATGTTTTATAGAGGGACTCTTCCAGTTCTTTATTTCTCTTAGACAATTTATCACGCTCACGGTCTAGCTCATTTATTTTTTCACGCTGCTCATCAAACCAACCTGGTTGGTAAGGAGGTGCTCCATCAATACTACTAACCCTTGATACCAAAGGGTAATTTTCTGGAGTACGACCAACTGGGTAATCTGGTAATGATGCTTTCTTTTCTCTATCTGTGCTTTCACCACCAAACTCTTTAGGAACTACCTCAGTACAATCAACTTCACTTTGTCCTTTTTCATGCGAGGGTTTGGATTTTTCTTTATATTCCTTTCTTGCTACTACTTGAGAAGTTTGATTGGAAATAACTTCCAATACAATAGAGTTATACTGTCTTTTAATTTCAACCGTATAATTAGCTAATTCAGCTTGATAGCTATAATCTTCTCTACTTCCAACCCATTTTTCAATAGCAACTGGATTCTCAGTTTTTTCAACAAATTCATTGGCAGGTAATCTAAAGACTGCGTCCCCCCCAGAATAATCCTCAATTAAGGCATTTAAATCCTCATAACATGTTGAAAATGAAATATAAAACGCTTCACGAAAAACTGGATCTAACCCATCCAGAGAGAATTTAACAACGTCTTTTCCATCACTAACTTCAGCAAAGCATAGTCTCTCATCACTATTTGCTAAATCAGCAGGCTTCTTTGCCAAACATATTGCCCCTTTATGTCCATAGTGAAGATTTTTTGAGACTAAAAGAATAGCTTTCACCGGATTAAAAATCGAAAAACCCAAAAATAAAATCAATATTTTCAAAAGTCTAAACATTCATTTCACCATTGATAAAAAAACTCATTCAACTGGTTTCAGAAATTCTAGACAAGTAGGCTGAATTTAAAAGAAAAGCCCTCATTATGTGGGCTTTATTATTCAATAGGGAAGTTAAAGGATATTATAACAATTTATTTCAAATTCAACTCAGCCAAATACTTTTCAACCACTTTAGCTGGCAGTGGAATATAACCATCCTTAATTACAATATTAGCTGGCAGTGGAATATAACCATCCTTAATTACAATATCCTGCCCCTGTTTTGACAGGACCAGTTTCAAGAACTCTCGTTCCATAGGTGGCAGGGGTTTATTGGGTTGCTTGTTGATATAGACATATAAAAAGCGGGATAGCGGGTAACTGCCATTGACTGCATTTTCCGGAGTGGCTTCAATGAAGCTCTGACCGGGCTTTTTTGCCAGGGGCACAGTACGAACGCTAGAGGTTTTATAGCCAATGCCTGAGTAGCCAATCCCATTAACCGAGGCGCTGACCGATTGCACTACGGAGGCTGAACCCGGCTGTTCATTGACATTATTACGGAAGTCCCCTTTACACAGTGCCTTCTTTTTAAAATAGCCATAGGTACCGGAAACCGAGTTACGGCCATAGAGCTGGATAGAGCGGTTTTTCCAGGGGCCTTCCAAACCAGTTGCTCCCCAGGTAGTGATATTATCCTGTTCACCACACTTGCGGGTGGTAGAGAAGATCGCATCCACCTCTGCCATATTCAGCCCTTTAATCGGGTTATCCTTATTAACAAATACAACCAGGGCATCAATAGCCACTGGCACCGCTGTTGGCTTATAACCATGTTTTTTTTCAAAGGCTTCCAGCTCACGGTCTTTCATTTTGCGACTCATGGGGCCGATATTGGAAGTGCCTTCAGAAAGGGCGGGGGGGGCGGTTGAGGAACCGGCAGCTTGAATCTGGATATTAACATTGGGGTACTGCCGCTTAAAATCTTCTGCCCACAGCGTCATCAGGTTGGCCAGGGTATCTGAACCCACACTGGAGAGATTACCGGAAACACCACTGGCTTTAGTGTAATCAGGCAATTCTGATTCGATCTGGCTGGCACCTGCAGCCTGAATCCCGCAGGCCAGAGCTGTCGAGGCCATCAATAGTTTGAGTTTCATCCTTGTGATCTCTCCCGTGAATGGTTTAGCCGTTATGGCAAAAACTATAGGCTGCTTGTATGACAATTTTGTGAATGATCATTATTTATCCAGCCTTTGCTTTCAGCCTTTGCAAGCTTTGACATCACAGGGATATAATCCCCTATAAAGGGATAAATACCTTTTCAAAACCTCGTAATAAAACAAGTACAAAAGCTGTCGGGGGACTCTTCATGGATTACGGCCGGAGCCTGATCAGGAAACCTGTTTCCGTACTGGATCAGCTGGCTGAACGCACAGGACAATGCCTCAGCTGGCTTAACCTGCTGCTAGTTACTGCCGTTTTTCTGGTTGTGCTTTTCCGTTACTGTTTTAATGTCGGTTCCATCGCCCTGCAGGAATCAGCTATTTATCTGCATGCCCTGATTTTTCTTGGTGCCAGTGCCTATACCTTTAAGCACAATGGTCATGTGCGAGTTGATGTCTTTTATCGCCATATGACAAAACGCCAGCAAGCTCTCGTCAACGGTATTGGCACCCTCATACTTTTTATTCCCACCTGCCTGTTTATCGGTTATGTCAGCTGGGATTATGTTGCCCAGTCATGGGCTATAAAGGAAACCTCTTCCGACCCAGGCGGGCTGCCACTGGTTTTTATCCTGAAAAGCCTGATTTTATTGCTTGTGATAACCATGCTACTGCAAGGGCTGGCTGAATTATTACGAGCACTGGTCGTACTATCTGAAACTAGGGAGAGAAACGTCAATGACTGACTACATTTCTCTCTTTATGTTTGCTGCAGTCTGTACTGTGCTAATGGCCGGGTATCCCGTGGCATTTTCCCTGGCGGGCACCGCACTGATTTTTGCCGGTGTTGGAGTATTTACTGGAAGTTTTGATCCAACCTTGATGACAGCTTTACCGAGTCGTTTATATGGTGTAATGACTAATCAAACACTCATGGCTGTACCGCTGTTTGTGTTTATGGGTGTTATGCTGGAAAAGTCCAGGGTGGCTGAAAGCCTGCTGGAAGATATGGCCACTCTTTTCGGCCGAGTCCGTGGAGGGCTAGGGCTTTCTGTTACAGTGGTCGGCATGCTATTGGCTGCCAGCACCGGAATAGTAGGAGCGACGGTGGTGACCATGGGCTTGTTATCACTCCCCACCATGCTGAAAAAAGGCTACTCCCCGGCACTGGCTACCGGAACCATCTGTGCCACCGGGAGCCTGGGGCAGATTATTCCGCCATCCATCGCTTTAGTACTGTTAGGCGATGTACTGTCCAGCGCCTATCAACAGGCACAGTTACAACAAGGAATTTATTCAACCGATACAGTCTCAGTTGGTGACCTTTTTATTGGTGCGATTATTCCTGGGCTGTTGCTTGTCACGCTGTATATGACCTACCTAATGATGACCGCCTGGTTAAAACCTGAGTTGGTTTCAACCTGTACTGACCACCAGCAGAAGCCAGCAACACTTTCCAAGTGTTCATTATTGAGCAGCCTTTTGGCACCACTGGCTCTTATTATTGCGGTTCTGGGTTCGATTCTAAGCGGTGCAGCCACACCAACAGAGGCAGCAAGTGTCGGCGCTGTTGGTGCTATCTTGCTGGCAATAGCTAAAAAGCGGTTGTCTCTTAAAACCCTGACTCAGGTTGTCCAATCCACAACCCAGGTTACCTGCATGGTGTTCCTGATACTGATCGGTGCATCTATTTTTTCACTGGTGTTTCGTGGATTTAATGGCGACGAATTGATTCATAGCCTGTTTAATAACCTGCCAGGTGGGGTGTTTACTGCCGTCATGCTGGTCATGGTCATCATTTTTCTGTTGGGCTTTATTCTGGACTTTATAGAGATCACATTTGTCATTGTGCCTGTTGTTGGACCGGTATTGCTCTCCATGGGGCTTGATCCTGTTTGGCTAGGCATTATGATAGCAATTAATCTGCAAACCTCTTTTTTAACACCACCCTTTGGTTTTGCCCTGTTTTACCTGCGAGGGGTATCTCCCCCCAGCGTTACGACAGCAGATATTTACAAAGGTGTGATACCGTTTGTTGCCATTCAGCTGCTTCTGCTGTGTGCTTTGGCAATTTGGCCCCAACTGGCAACGTGGTTGCCTGAACAGGTTTATGGATAAAAACCGGGCAACGCTCAGCCATAGAATAAAGAGCAAAGAAAGCAACTTATTCAACCCATATACAGTGTGAATAGTGTTTTCATAATAATAAAAAACAGGGAGTAATTATGAACCTAAACCCCGTAGCTTTTGATTCAACCCCAGACCTTATTCCTGGACCACAGGGTGAGCTAACTCTAAAAATTATGGCTGACAGCCATTCCCTTAACTGCGCGGGTGATGTCTTTGGAGGCTGGGTTGCCCTCCACCTGGACCAGGCAGGTGAACTAACCGCCAGAAAAGCAGCAGGAGGGGCAAGAGTGGCCGTGGTCAGTATTGGCGCTATGAATTTTTTAAGACCAGTAAAAATGGGAGACCTGATCGGATTTTATAGCCATATAAAAGAACTTGGCCGTACCTCCATCAAAGTTGAAGTAGAAGCCTGGATTGAGGGGGAAACAGACTCTGCAAAACTGACAGAAGCCTCTCTGGTCTTTGTTGCTATCGATGATAGTGGCAGGACAAGGCGGGTTAGGGGATTGATGTAAGGATTGTTGTGTTCGTCTGAACAGCAAAGATTGTTTGTGTTTGTGGTTCAGACTTCACCCTTTAATACGCAGGGTCCATTTAGCCAGCATATCTTTCATCCGGTCAACGGTGACAGGCTTTGATATAAAGTCATCCATACCGGCTGCATAGCAGGCCTCTTGATCTGATTTCATAGCATTTGCAGTAAAGGCAATAATTGGAATGTTGGTAGTGGTGTTTCTGGCAGCACGAATCCGTCTTGTTGCCTCGATCCCATCCAGCACAGGCATCATACAATCCATCAGAATTAAGTCATAATTATTCTCAGCCAGCATTTCAATGCACTCCTGACCGTTATTAGCAATAAGACAGGTACACCCCAGTTTGTTCAGCAGCTTCTCTGCCACCATCTGATTCACAGGGTTGTCTTCTGCAACCAAAATATGTAGGCCAAAACCATCAGCAGCCGTCGTGCTCGTCACTGGTATCTCCGGTTTACAGGGCATCCTTCTATATCAATATCTGAATCACAGTTCAGGACTTTAGCTATTTATACAATAGCCTTAAAATTATTATGGTTAAACCCCATACGACCAGAATGGTGTTCCATTGGCTATTTAAGCCTTAACAGCATTGTGTTCGAACAGTAAATTTATCCTGCAGCGTAATTGTTAATAGATCGCCTGCAGTCAGTGGGCCTACGCCTGCTGGCGTACCTGTCAAAATAATATCACCCGGCAGAAGGGTAAAATGACGACTGATATAGCTCAGAAGCCCTGGAATGGAAGTCAGCATACTGGCAGTGGACGCTTTCTGTTGTACTTTGCCATTGATCGCCAAACTAAACTCGATATCCGCAAGATCACCAAAATGCTCTTTTGCAACGAAACCTGAAAGCGGGCAGCTATTGTCAAAGGCTTTGGCAATTTCCCATGGAAGCCCCTTAGACTTTTGCCTGGACTGTAGATCCCTGAGCGTTAAATCAAGACCCAATCCCAATGCCTTGATACTCTTCAATGCTTCAATTTCAGAAGCCTCTGTCAGCTTTGATTCCAATAGTAAGGCGACCTCAAGTTCATGATGGACTTCACCACGATCTCTTGGAAGACGAATATGACTCTCAATATTACACAGTGACGTACTGGGCTTGATAAAGAGAACGGGGTCATCAGGTAATGGATTATTAAGTTCGTAGATATGTTCAGCATAATTTCTACCGACACAAACAACCTTACCCTCCGGTAACTTGATGCGATCCCCACTGATCCAGTGGTGGTTGTATTTCATTCTACTTCCTTTTTTATTAGCATTTTTTCACGAATCCAGCGGTGTCTCCCATGCCCACTAAGATCATCTTTAGTTCTGATACTACAAGAGTCGGTAAAAGTTTTTTAACTCTTTAAAGCGCAACACTGCAGGAATAAGAAGAGGCATGCAAGTCATAGTCATGTCACCTGGAGATATATCAACGGTAACACCCATAAGGATTTGGCTGTCACACTCTCTCAGGGCTATCATTCTGTTAAGGCTTTGAGAATTAATTAAAGCCTTCAGCCTACAAGGAGATAACCATGCCGGAAGAACTCCACCTGCGAATTCAGGACCTTCACGATATGCTGGAAGGCCAGCCAGTCGACGACTGCACAGCAGGTACATTAAAACAGATAACAGAAGAGATTGAGCTTGCGCTTGCCCAGGCAGAAGGGGATATCCCGATGCAAAGTTATAATGAACAACTTGAACAAGAAGCCATTAGGTTCAGTGCAGCCCATCCAGCAATATCCCAGGCTATCCGACAAATTATCAATACTCTAGGTAACATTGGCGTATAGGAAGAGCCACCCGGAAACACTATCCCAGTGGCTTCCGGGTTAGACAAAAATAACAAGGTTATTAAAAATACCTGGTATACCGCACTCAAAAAAACGGTCTATGTTAAGATGTCTGCCCAGCTGAATAGGACTCTTTTATCTGGTAAATGATTGAGTACCTGATTTTCATGCTGTCGGTAGTGACACCAACAACTATAACCACGACCAATTAGAACCCGAGTTAGCAATATGCCTGCAACTTCTCTGGACAAAAGCAAAATCCCTTTCCTGATGCTGGAGGGCGTTCATCCATCAGCTATCGAGGTACTGAAAACCTCGGGCTACACCAATATTGACTATGTCACAAAATCCCTGTCAGGTGATGAGTTAAAAGAACGCATAGCCGGTGCCCGTTTTGTTGGTATTCGTTCAAGAACCCAGCTAACCGATGAGGTATTTGATGCAGCCAAAAAACTGGTTGCTGTAGGCTGCTTTTGTATCGGGACGAATCAGGTCAGTCTGGATGCAGCCACTCGACGTGGTATTCCAGTATTCAACGCCCCTTATTCTAATACCCGCTCCGTTGCAGAACTGGTACTGGCAGAAGCCATCATGTTATTGCGTGGCATTCCTGAAAAAAATGCAATGGCTCACAGGGGCGGCTGGAAAAAAACAGCCTCAGGGTCCTATGAAAGCCGAGGTAAAAAGCTAGGTATTATTGGTTACGGCAATATTGGTAGCCAGTTGGGTATTCTTGCTGAATCATTGGGAATGGAAGTTTACTTCTATGATGTCGCAACACGCCTGCCGATAGGCAATGCTACCCAGGTTGGTGACTTGCACACACTCCTGGGAATGGTTGACGTTGTTAGCCTCCATGTTCCCGAAACGGCATCAACTCAGTGGATGATTGGTACAGATGAACTCAGTGCCATGAAAGAGGGAAGCGTCTTAATCAACGCATCCAGAGGGACAGTGGTCAATATCGAGGCTCTTGCCTATTCATTACGTGAAGGCAAGCTGCTGGGAGCGGCTATTGATGTTTTCCCTGAAGAACCAAGGTCAAACAATGATGAGTTTCTCAGTCCGCTACGAGGCTTGGATAATGTTATCCTGACACCTCATATTGGTGGCAGCACACAGGAAGCACAGCAGAATATAGGTAGGGAAGTTGCCGAAAAATTCGTGCTATATAGCGACAATGGCACAACACTGTCATCTGTTAACTTTCCTGAAGTTGCATTACCTGCCTACCCGGGCAAACACCGGTTACTGCATATCCACCGAAATATTCCGGGAGTACTCGGTGCTATCAACCAGGTATTCTCAGAAAACAGTATCAATATCAGTGGCCAGTACCTGCAAACCAACGAACAGGTTGGTTATGTGGTTATGGATGTCGACTCACGCCACAGTGATATTGCTTTGGAAAAGCTGCGAAAAATTGAAGGTACTATCCGCTGCAGAGTGCTCTACTGATCAGCACTGAAGAATAAAGAAGCCACAATCATCAGCCCATAACACGACTGGCACAAATCAATAAAGCGCTAGATAGCGGTTCTATTTATTGATTTGTGCCATCTTCGCTATACACTATACCCAGAAATGAAACCGGTTACATTATTCAAAAACCGGCTTTATACCCATTGAATTTCAAGGTATTACCAAACGTCACGCCCACGTCCCCAAGAGGCTAGCAGTATTAGGTGAAAGGGATGAACAAGGGCAGGCAACAATGTAGCAAATTGAAAAGCGACGGGTATAAAAAGCTCCAAAAACACAGGCACTATACAGGTTAACCTATGCGACTGATTCCGCTGAACAGCAAAGCCGATGTGGGTAAATGGTCTGCCAGGTACATTGCTGACAGAATCAATCATTTTGCCCCAACCAGAGAAAAGCCATTTGTTTTGGGGCTTCCCACTGGCAGTACACCACTGGCAACCTACCAGGAGCTTATTCAGCTTTATCAGGCTGGCAAGGTGAGCTTCGAGCACGTTGTAACCTTCAATATGGATGAATATGTCGGCTTACCCGCTGATCATCCACAATCTTACCGAAGCTTTATGTTCGAGAACTTCTTCGAGCATATTGATATTTGCCATGAGAACATCAACCTGCTTGATGGCAATGCAGAAAACCTGGAAGAGGAGTGCAAACGCTACGAAGCTAAAATGGAAGCCCTTGGTGGTATAGAACTTTTTATGGGCGGAGTCGGCCACGATGGCCATATAGCATTTAACGAGCCGGGCTCATCCCTCTCATCCCGGACTCGCATCAAGACTCTGACAGATAAGACCAGACAGGCTAATTCCCGCTTTTTTGATGGTAACCAGGAACAGGTTCCCAAACATGCCCTGACTATCGGGGTTGGCACATTGATGGATGCCAGGGAAGTGATGATTATGGTAACTGGGTCTGATAAAGCTCTGGCACTTAAAGAAGCAGTTGAAGGTTCAGTCAACCATCTATGGACAGTGACAGCATTGCAGATGCATCAAAAGGCCATGATTGTTTGTGATGAAGATGCAACCATGGAGTTGAGAGTAAAAACATTAAGGTATTTTTCTGAACTAGAAGAAGCCAATATAAAAAATCTTTAACTCGTCGTAATTTAAAGCAGCATTTTATCAAAGGAGTAATTCCTTCAAGACACTATATGATGTGCTCTTGTAACGGGGTTACTCCTCAGTATCGACTCAGTTATTATTCAAAAGAAGGCTGTTTTTTAGTTTGTGAATTATTTTCCAGGGCCTCAAGAATTTTCCCTGAAAAGGTGCCTAACACAATACCTGACAGCCATATACAGCAGCTCTGGGCAATAATACCGTTAATGATATGTTCCTGAAGAAGCGGGTTCGTATACTGAACACCAAATAACCCCAACACCCAGGGAACCAGATTTGAATAGGACACCGTAAAAAAAATAATAGAACCACTCAGTGTTGCTGCCCAGTTGCTAAAAATCATCCGTATATACGGTTTTCCACTGAGCCGGCGAGCAATCTTGAATATCAGAATATCGACATAACCACCTATATTGATGGCTGCTAAAGCCCCGAGAAAAATGGTCAGGGGTAGGTTTGCATTAATGACACAAAGAAGGGAAATAACGAAGGGAATTGCCAACATATGTACAAGAGAGGCTTTGAATGCTACCCCTGCCTGCTCTGCATAATGCTGCGTGAAGCTACGACTGACATCAAGAAAGGGAATTACCGTAAATGCTGCCAGCGGCACCCACCATCCAGGCCCCACAAGCCATTCCAGGGACACGGGCTCCGCCGAACCGTACTGTGAAGCAACCGAAGCGCCTGTATACAAACAGATGCACAGCATGTACTTGTACATAATGATCAGCCAGAAAGACAATGAAGGGGGAAGTATAGATCACTGTTCCAAATACGCAGGCTCTTTAGTAAAAACAGGAATAATCTAAAACCATAATTTCACATTAACCTATTGATTTTACTGACAAGCTCTCTATTTAATACCCACATCTAAAATAGATAAACAGAACCCGCCTCAAGTACTATTTTTCATTGAGTTAACTATAGCTAGCTCGATGTAAAGATATTACTCACCTGCACGACGAGGCCAAACAAACCTTAACTCACTAGCCTTGCATACAATCCAGTTTCATAAGTAAACACATGGACTATTTCATCTTTTCAGTTATTTTTCTAAACATATTAAAATTCTGATAAGTAACAGATGAATAAATTTATACCGTTCCTTTGTGCTATTACCGTATTTTTTCCAATTGCTTAACAGGGAGATGTAATGAAAGCCCCCATCGCTTTAAAACAACCTGTCAAAATCAACCAGCATGGTACAGAAAGGATTGATAACTACCAGTGGCTTCGTGATCAGAACTGGCAGAAATTTATCGCAGGCGACCTTGATTTTAAAGACCCGGAAGTTCTTCGCTATATTCAGGCAGAAAATGCCTATAAAGACCAAATGATGGGAGATTATAAAGAGACCGAAAAAAAGCTTTATAACGAGATTCTCTCCCGCATTAAAGAAGATGATGAGTCATGGCCGATAAAAAAAGGGGATTATTTTTATTACTACCGGGAAGAGAAAGGGAAAGACTACGAGATCCTTTGCAGGAGGCATCTATCCAGAGAAGCGCCGGAAGAAATCTATTTCGATATCAATAAAGAGGCTGATGGTAAAGAGCTTTATATGTTTGGGCCCTCTGCTACTAACAGGCCTCAAACGTATTTTGCGTATGGCTTTAACCTCACAGGCTCTTTGGAAAGAACCGTAAAAGTAAGAGACCTGGCAACCAGCAAAGATTTGAACTGGGAGTATCCGAACAGTAATGGCTCATTCCTCTGGCAAGATAATGAACACCTCTATGTGGTGGAGCGGGATGAGTTCTCCAGAGGGAAGAATATCTACAAAATTAATATCCACAAGGGGCCCAAACAAAAGGAGCTGGTTTTCTCGAAACCACCCCAGTATGACAATATGTTTATGTCGCTGTCCCAGACAACTGACAGAAAATACATACTGCTCTATCTGGAGAGTGGCTCCAGCCATGTGGTATTTATTTCAGACAGGGGAACAGGCCGTTTTCATGAATTTGCCCACGGTAAAGATGATGTTTCATTTACCCTGGATCATTTCAATAATGAATTTTATATCCTCACCAACCTGGGTGGTGCCAACAATTTTAAAATAATGAAATGCCCTGTCAAAAGAGAACAGTGGCCTCAGAAACACTGGCAAGCGTTTATTGCCGAACAGGATAACCTCTACCTTAACGGTCTCCATTTCTATAACCATTACCTGGTATTAGAAAGAAAAAATAACCAAAAAGCCCTGGATGAACTGGTTGTGCATGATATGCAATCCGGCAAAGCCAGTACCATTAACATGCCTGATGAGGCCTATGACCTCGCCTTTTCCGGTGACTGGGATCATAACTCAACCGTAGTCAGGCTCGATTACGACTCCCCCATTAACCCCAACAAAGTCCTGGAGCTTGATCTAACTTCAAGCAAAACCAAGGAAGTCTATGCAAAGGCGATCCCAAATTACGATGCCTCCCGCTATATTGTAAAACGGGACTATGCCAAAGCACGGGATGGCAAGCAGATACCGGTTACCTTGATTTATAAAAAAGGGCTAAAACTGGATGGCAAAAACAAGTCACTGGTCTACGGGTATGGTTCCTACGGCTATGGTATGAGCGCTCACTTTTCATCACGCATATTTAGCCTGGTTGACCGTGGTTTTGTATATGCCGTAGCGCATATCAGGGGAGGGGATGACAAAGGTTATCAATGGTATCTCGATGGCAAGATGCACAACAAAATGAATACCTTCCATGACTTTATTGATAGTTGTGAACATCTGATAGAAAAAGGCTATACCGCAAAAGGTCAGATCGCCATTAATGGTGGCAGTGCCGGTGGATTACTCATGGGAGCCGTTACCAACTTACGCCCGGATCTGTTTGGCTGTGTCGTAGCAGATGTTGCCTTTGTTGATATGATCAACACCATCAGTGATAAAACCTTGCCGCTGACACCACCAGAGTGGGAAGAGTGGGGTAACCCGATAGAAAGCAGGGAAGATTTCAATTACATTATGCAGTACTCCCCCTATGACAATATCACTGCCCAGCACTATCCCCCCATGCTGTTTAACTCCGGTATCTCTGACGAGCAGGTTACCTACTGGGAACCCACCAAAATGGTAGCCAAGCTGAGAGAATTAAAAACAGACGACAACCTATTACTGCTTAATATGAAAATGCACGCAGGCCACGCCGGTGCCAGTAAACGTTACGAATGGATAGAAGAAGCTGCTTTTGATTATGCGTTTATTTTGAAGTGTTTTGGTATGAAATAACAATAAAAGGTGAAACTTTCTCTATAAAAATAACAAAGAGAAAGTTTCTATTTATCCAGTATATTACATAAATTTATTATTTTATGCTTTTGCAGGTATTGGCTGTTTGATATTTTTCTGGTTTCCAACCAGTCTCAGTTTACTATCAATATCTGAATGAAGTTTTTGCTGGCATTCCACTTGATATCTATGAATAATATCTTCCTTAATGCTACTAGCATGATGCACTAGCTGAGCTTTTAATTCTTGATCACTACTATCCACTGTTTGTTTTTGCTTATTAACATCCTCTAACTCTTTTAATTTCTTATCAAAAGAAGATGGAAAAACCAATGGGCTATTTGATGTTGATGACTCAGTATGAGTTAATTTCGCAGAAGACCCATAAGAGAAGCCTTCAAACATATATCCATTATGGCTCCATTTTTGGACATTTTCTGGATCAGCTTTTTCATCTCCTGTTATTAAACGATATAAGCTAGTACTTACAGGCCCACCATAACCTGCACCGCTATCATGAACCTTAAGCTGATTAAATTTTATATTTGCAAAGAGTTGACCTGCATAATCTTGAACCATTGTTCTAAATCTAACCAATTCACTATCATTCAAACGGTTATTTTTTGCTCTTTCACACAGCCCCTCTAACCTCTTGTAGTGCGGATCCGAAGAAATATCAATATTCCCTCCCTGCTTATGAGCAAGGTTTGTCTTAATTGTTACCAACTGCTTCAAAACAAACTCACCATAAGTTTTTACAGAGGTCTTTGCTCCATTTAATGCTTTAGCATGCCTAGCTTTCATTCTAGTACTTGTTGTATCAAAACTTTGATTTGCATTGGATACAGCTATATCAAGCTCTGATTCAAGTCTATCTCTAAATTCACTCTCTCCAATTTTATTGCCTAGCTCACCTTTATAATCAGGATTTCTCTCTCTTCTAGCAACCCTATCAAGTGCATCTTCCATATGCTTAATAACATGCATTTTAACTGAGCGTTTATTGCCCTTATCTGCTTTATGATTTGCAATTGCATTATTTTCAGCATCATAACTTGCCATAAGTCTTTCTATATCATGTAATATAGTGTTACGAACTGTTTTTAAATATTCGGGAAGACGAGCAGGCGCAGAGGTTACTCTTGCTTTATATAAATCCTGATTTCTAAATTCTGATATAATTGCATTCTGGTCCTTTTTCCCAATACGATCTTGAATATAAGAATTAAGCTCCTTTGCTTTCCATTCAGACGATAAATTTTTGGGTAAACTCGCCAAATAATCCGCAGTTAGTAGCTTTTTAGCTAATTCATATGTTGTTTCTAGATGCTTCTCTTCCAGCTGTTTAAAACCATCTCCCTCTTTAACTGTCGTAAAGTGGCTAGTTAGTAGTTTATCAAGATCACCCTCATGCTCCTTAACAACTTCTTTAGCATCAAAATGTGCCCAACGCTCTTCCTCTGCATAAAGATTTTTTTCAAAACCAACAAGATCACCTTTAAAGCCATTATCTTCTGCTGCACGAGTATGCGTGGTATTTTCTCTACGTGCTAACTCAGACATAATTAACTGTTTACTATCTAACTGATAAACCTCCTCTGCGTATACTTTATCTGCGATAGCCTCAGAAACCTTACTTGCATCCTCTATTACTTTAGCATCCCGACTATCACCTTTAAGCCGCCTTAAACAATGCGCTTTAAAATTTTCTTTAGAATGGTGTAATTTATTCAAAATAGAAGTTCTACTATCACCACTGAAATCAAGAGAGTTTTTCTCTAAATCCGATATAATT
Source organism: Endozoicomonadaceae bacterium (assembly GCA_965224475.1). Classification (GTDB taxonomy): domain Bacteria; phylum Pseudomonadota; class Gammaproteobacteria; order Pseudomonadales; family Endozoicomonadaceae; genus Endonucleibacter. The sequence goes on from CBDCZK010000023.1 coordinate 576,369, forward strand.
GCTACCCAATCCTGATGATCAACCTTCAATGCATCCAGTTGCTTTTCTTTATTCTCTATGGCCTTTAAGCTTTCTTTATACTGATCATATGCGCCAGCTACAGCTTTTCCTGCTGGTGATTTATCTTTATCAATAACCTTTTCTATCTTTGCAATATCACCTGGACTGATAGTCAGTAAAATGCGCTGACGGTGAAAAGGCTCATCACTGGCACGAGTACCACGACCTAGCCACTGCTCAACCAAATCAGATCGGCCATGTTCTATGGCAGACAATATCCCCGTTATTACAAAGGCTGTATCCTTACCTTGCAAGGGATCAGTGCCCACTCCCTGGTCTACACTCAGGAAATTGTTTTGCTTTGGAACACCAGCAGCTTTCAGGCTTTTGCTATGGGCGGATTGCAAAACATTACCATAAGAACTACCAGCAGCTTTATATCTTGGATTATTGTCATCAAAAAGCATTGGCTCGCCATCACCGTTTACGTAGCCCATCTTGAATTCAAAATTGAAAGGCTCTCCTTTTTCATCTTTAAGACCTTTCCAGTGCTCTTTTTTGGCTCCTTGCAGTTCATCATTCCATGTTCTGGCACAATTGGCATGAAATCTGGCTGCACCCTCCTTTGGCTTTAATTTATTCGTATCCAATACCGTTACCCCCTGGTCAGGAGCAAGATGTTTAACAACAGCTTTTGCAGCGGCAGCCTCATCATTGTCTTTCACACGAACAACTTTAGCGCCTCCGATACGATCAAAAGCTCGTAGCCTTGTTGTTAAAGGGTCTTCCCTCAGTGCCTTTGCAGTCGCTTCATGAGAGTCTTTTTGCGCAAATAGAGCCGCAATTGCTGGTGTCGCTTTTGTAGCCGAAAGGCCTGTAAACAAGAAAGCATTACTCATAACCTCCATGGCTGTAGAGGCTAAGTCATCCTTAGTGATTTTATCGCCTCCAATGGAAGCCGTTGCCTCTTTAACGTCTTTAAGTATTTCCTCCTGGTCACTTTCCAGATAGGGAAGAACAGCCGATACACATTCATCACCCAACATGCAAGCATTAGAAAACAGGTCACGAATCTTATTCAGTTTTTCTCGGCAATCCTTTGATAATTGACCACCTTCCAATGCCTTTGCCTTATCAATAGTATGAAGCAGAATTTGCATTTGAGAAAATGAGAGCAAACAGGCACTCCTACGACTTTTTAATGCTTTTTCAATATCTCCATCAGGGGTATTTTCATCTATACCAAGCAATCGTTTATAGATCTTGTCCAGAGCAGTTGAATTATTCCACCAAGGCGACCTAGCCGAGCCTGCCTGTTTAACAAGATCTTCAATAATGCCCATATCCTGCAATCTACGATCATTCCTTTGCTCACTGAGTCCATAGTCATGACGAAGTTGTTTGGCATTACTATTTGGTGCAACCAACATAACGGTATGCTTTAATTGATCCACCGGTTCTTTTTGAGCCAGAGAGTTCAGCATATTCACAACCATGGCCTTTCCGCTCATGGTTTTACCTCCTCCTGTACCTAACATCATAAAGTCATGATGTCCTTTACCTGATTTGATGGCTCCAGCTTGCTTCCTCATGACATCTGGTACACGCTCTAACTGATTTTTACGCAGCTGCTTATTTTCATCTTCTAAAAAACTACCCAGTGCCCGCCCTGTTGAGTCCATCTTGGCACTGCCAACCTCATCGATCCCTTCATTCATTTCCTGCAGATTAACTGTGATTCCAGCAAGGCTAACATTCAGTTTTGATGCTTCCTTTTTAAATTTATCCGGATCATCATGCCTTAAACTTTCCAGAGCAACCAGCTTAGCTCTATGTTTCGTTAAGTCATTAATATGCCCACGAAGCCGGTTTGCAGTCCAGTTAACCTGGCCAAGTTCCCACATACAGTTGTTATACTCAGCCATATTTTGAGGATTTAGCCCTGCTGGCCCTTTACCTTGTATCCATAATTTTCTGGCTTCATCAACATCTTTAAGGTTCATACCAGATTTTTTCATTATACTTTTAAGCCTTGTATAAAGACGTTGACTCTCATTAGATAAACTGCTTTCCTGGGCATTAAATTGGCTAATTAACCTATCCACTCCTTGAACATTACCCATAACATTGGTTTTTCCGGAAATATCTACCACACACTCATCAAACACTCTTAGCTGTTTAAGGTAATCGTTTGTAAAGTCTCTACGCCTGTCTTGCATATAATTAATCAAACCAAGACCTTTGTCTGTTAAATCTTTTTTTAGCACTTCAATATAAGTTTTATCGCATAGCTCGAAACTAGCTGCCAGTGAAGCAGATGGAAAGTTTTTATCTCCATTTTCCCTGGGGCTATTTCTAAAAGATCCCTCATTCTTAAACAATTTATCTCTTAATTTAGCAACTGCTGGGTTAATGCTGCCTTTAATATGTTCTTGGTTTTCAATTAACGATATATTTTCCACTTCAGCTAAATCAGTCGCATCAACTTCTCCTGATGGTTTAACCTCAAAATTTGACAGTGCACTTTTACAAGCTGCAGAATTACGAGTTGGGCTACCCTTTTCCATCCAACTGTTAAAACTTGCCGCTACGCTACCTATATCCTTTCCTGCATCTCGCTTGAACTGCTCTTCAGTTTTACCCACCTTGTGCATGGAGCAATAAGCTTTATAAGCCTGCTGTAAAGCAGTGTTCATCTTTTTAGGCTCTTGTCCTGAAGCAACAGCAAGCCTTAGATATCCCTCATACTTCTCTCTGCTAGCACTTTCAGGATCTTTTGGCTTAATAGGTCTGCAACGCCAGTTTCCATCATCCGTTAAAGTATACAAATAACATTTTTTCTGACTACCTTTACTGTCAAATAATAGAATCCCCTCACTTTCATTACCCGTGACTTTATCGACATTGGTAATAGGAATAAACGACTGTTTATCGCCTTCTAGAAAAGGAACTTCTAAATTGGGATTATTCAATAATATCTCTGGAGATACCTTCCAGTTACAACCTCTGACTCCCAGAACTTCAACAGGGTGTCCATCTGCACTTGTTTTAAAGCTAATCCCCTGATCTTCAAATCCATTTGAAGCATCAAGGTTCACATAGACCTCTCCTGTAGAGGTAAATTTTTCGCCTTTTAAAGCTTCTCCCCCAAATGCCTCCTTGATAAAACCGCGAGTAAAACTCCCTTTGTCAACACCGCTGCTGGAATTTTTTTCTTTAGTTTCAAATGTTGCGATATCACGTTTTTCAGGAGTGAATTTTTCCAGCACTCTCTTGTAATGATGCTCTATTGGCTTACCATTCGTCTTATCCTGAGTCATTCCTCTGAAAAATACCTTATGATCACGTTTTTCTATAATTGCAGCTTCTTTTTTATGTAGCTCTGCTATAGCTTTGGTGTATTTTTCAGCTTTAGATACTCTCGCTGATGTTGACTTTTCATTAAAATAATAGGTTTTTATATGCGGTAGAAGTTTTGAATTTGCACGACTAGTATCTTTCATCGTTGCCTGTAAAAAAGCACCAACAGGAATTTGTAATGGCAAATCAAATTCATGTAAAAGACTTTGTACAGCGTGCTGTGAGTCTTCTTCGTAATTTTTACTCTTTCGTAATGCCAAGCTCTTCTCAACCCAGCGCTTAGCTAGTTTTGGGTTTTCTCTAAATAGTCTATCTACTGTGCCAACACTATTTTTAGTACACTCATGCTTGTCCAATTCTTCAGTTATTTTATGAGAGACTGACTTCGCTATTTCCGATCCAGGAAGCGTTTCGAAGTGCTTCTCAACATTTTGCAAAAACACCTTTCGATACGCTTCAATGCACTTAATTGCATTTGGGGATATATGACCTGACCTTTTCTTACCCGACGTTGTTTCACCCCAGTTATCAGGTGCTAACCTCTCTACAAAAGTTTCATATCTTCTACGCAGGTCTCTAAGCGAGTCTGGCTTAGCATCTGATTTTGCATGCTCTTTCATATGGGCATCTAAAGCAAATAGCATATGTTGCACCGATTTAGCACACTGGTAGCCTCTTATATGCGGGTCTTGATCTGTAATATCTAATGTACTTTGGGGGTCAGCATGATGTTTTAAAACATCTGTCCTGAATTCACTCCAGATTTGTTCTACATCAAGTTTTTCGTTTTTAAAACGCCTGGTGATAATGCTATCAATTGTTGAGCTGTTTGCAGCACCACGACCTGAAATAATATCTGCTATACGTTTTTTATTTTCGCTAGCTATCGTTTTTGAATCTTTAGTTGAACCAAGTCGATCTGAACTTATTACATCAGCAACAATTTCATCTATCTCTTTTGGAGCCTGTTTCTGACCATGTAGTACCTCCGCTGTATCTGACTTATGAGCTTGTTTATAAATATTTGAGCTTGTATGTTCCAAACGTTTTTGATTGCTGTGATATATGGCTGATTTATTTGCTATATATTTATGAACTAATCCTTCAAGTTTTTTTAATCTTACAGGTGTAGCTCTCTCACTTCTATCGGTATCATTAACTGCTTTGTCATAAACAGATTTAATCGTTTCATGACTTTTATCTAATTCCTCCTTAAAAGTAGTTAAAGCATCTCTTTTTTTACGTTGTTGTTGAAGATTATCTGGTGGTGTCTCTTCTAGATCAGTTGGAACCTTATAAGCATCAGCTCTTTCCATAGCAGATTTAGCGGTATCCCATGCAGTACCAATGACATCATTTTGACTATTTATTATTGCTGCAAGACCATTGAATTCTGGAGTACCTAGTTCATTACAAACTTCTTTGATTTCTTGCAACAACTTTTCTTCCGCACGCTTATCTGTAAGCGAAATTAGTCGTTCATTAAATTCATCAAAAGACCACTCATAAGAGTCATCCTCAGTATAATCCAGATTTAATGGCGTTACAGTATCGCCTGGTGCTCCACGCCCCTCTATTGTAACCTTCTTTTTACCACCTGCAGAACCTTTACCAAAGGCTGATGGCCTTGCTTCCTTTAGACTTTTATTTTCATTCTCTAAGTCTCTTATTCGACTTTCCAGCTCAGAGCGCTCACGGCCAACCTCACCTGCAAACCTTACGAAACGCTGTATCATTGTTTCATTCTTACGGCAGATATCTTCAAAATCCTCTAAATGCCCTTTAATAGAAGAATCATATTGTGGTACTTCGCCTTGTAAATTCTCCTTGATCTGAGCTAGTTGTTTACCTGCCTCATCAAATTTTCTAAGCGCAAAACTTAAAGCTTGTTCTTCCTCTTTAGAAAAACGTGCCAAATTATCTGCTGCTGAAATATTGGGCAAGGCATCAGCTATCATTTTTTCAATAGCTTTTATTTGGTCAATAACACCCTTGCTAACACCTGCCTCTTCAAGAGCTTTTTGAAGTTCAGAGCTTCTTGCTTCTAAATCATCAGCTAGCTGGGAGTTTTTATTTTCCAGTTCCTTCCGTCTGGCCTGTTCATCTGCCAGCTTCTTCGCTAATTTGTCCGCCTCAGCCTGCAGCTCTCTCAGTTTCCCTATCAGCGGGTTCTCTGGGTCTGTTTCTGCCAGCTCATCTGCCTGCTGGCCAAATTCAGCCGCGACTGTTTCAACAGCTTTCGGATCGTTGGTCTGTGCCGCATTGGCAAAACGTTTGACCGCATCCGTGTAAGCCTGCTGGTTCTCTTTACCCAGATCGCCTGCTGCGGCCTCAAGCTCGGCTATTTTCTTTTCCAGTTCCTTCCGTCTGGCCTGTTCATCTGCCAGCTTCTTCGCTAATTTGTCCGCCTCAGCCTGCAGCTCTCTCAGTTTCCCTATCAGCGGGTTCTCTGGGTCTGTTTCTGCCAGCTCATCTGCCTGCTGGCCAAATTCAGCCGCGACTGTTTCAACAGCTTTCGGATCGTTGGTCTGTGCCGCATTGGCAAAACGTTTGACCGCATCCGTGTAAGCCTGCTGGTTCTCTTTACCCAGATCGCCTGCTGCGGCCTCAAGCTCGGCTATTTTCTTTTCCAGTTCCTTCCGTCTGGCCTGTTCATCTGCCAGCTTCTTCGCTAATTTGTCCGCTTCAGCCTGCAGCTCTCTCAGTTTCCCTATCAGCGGGTTCTCTGGGTCTGTTTCTGCCAGCTCATCTGCCTGCTGGCCAAATTCAGCCGCGACTGTTTCAACAGCTTTCGGATCGTTGGTCTGTGCCGCATTGGCAAAACGTTTGACCGCATCCGTGTAAGCCTGCTGGTTCTCTTTACCCAGATCGCCTGCTGCGGCCTCAAGCTCGGCTATTTTCTTTTCCAGTTCCTTCCGTCTGGCCTGTTCATCTGCCAGCTTCTTCGCTAATTTGTCCGCTTCAGCCTGCAGCTCTCTCAGTTTCCCTATCAGCGGGTTCTCTGGGTCTGTTTCTGCCAGCTCATCTGCCTGCTGGCCAAATTCAGCCGCGACTGTTTCAACAGCTTTCGGATCGTTGGTCTGTGCCGCATTGGCAAAACGTTTGACCGCATCCGTGTAAGCCTGCTGGTTCTCTTTACCCAGATCGCCTGCTGCGGCCTCAAGCTCGGCTATTTTCTTTTCCAGTTCCTTCCGTCTGGCCTGTTCATCTGCCAGCTTCTTCGCTAATTTGTCCGCCTCAGCCTGCAGCTCTCTCAGTTTCCCTATCAGCGGGTTCTCTGGGTCTGTTTCTGCCAGCTCATCTGCCTGCTGGCCAAATTCAGCCGCGACTGTTTCAACAGCTTTCGGATCGTTGGTCTGTGCCGCATTGGCAAAGCGTTTGACCGCATCCGTGTAAGCCTGCTGGTTCTCTTTACCCAGATCGCCTGCTGCGGCCTCAAGCTCGGCTATTTTCTTTTCCAGTTCCTTCCGTCTGGCCTGTTCATCTGCCAGCTTCTTCGCTAATTTGTCCGCCTCAGCCTGCAGCTCTCTCAGTTTCCCTATCAGCGGGTTCTCTGGGTCTGTTTCTGCCAGCTCATCTGCCTGCTGGCCAAATTCAGCCGCGACTGTTTCAACAGCTTTCGGATCGTTGGTCTGTGCCGCATTGGCAAAACGTTTGACCGCATCCGTGTAAGCCTGCTGGTTCTCTTTACCCAGATCGCCTGCTGCGGCCTCAAGCTCGGCTATTTTCTTTTCCAGTTCCTTCCGTCTGGCCTGTTCATCTGCCAGCTTCTTCGCTAATTTGTCCGCTTCAGCCTGCAGCTCTCTCAGTTTCCCTATCAGCGGGTTCTCTGGGTCTGTTTCTGCCAGCTCATCTGCCTGCTGGCCAAATTCAGCCGCGACTGTTTCAACAGCTTTCGGATCGTTGGTCTGTGCCGCATTGGCAAAACGTTTGACCGCATCCGTGTAAGCCTGCTGGTTCTCTTTACCCAGATCGCCTGCTGCGGCCTCAAGCTCGGCTATTTTCTTTTCCAGTTCCTTCCGTCTGGCCTGTTCATCTGCCAGCTTCTTCGCTAATTTGTCCGCCTCAGCCTGCAGCTCTCTCAGTTTCCCTATCAGCGGGTTCTCTGGGTCTGTTTCTGCCAGCTCATCTGCCTGCTGGCCAAATTCAGCCGCGACTGTTTCAACAGCTTTCGGATCGTTGGTCTGTGCCGCATTGGCAAAACGTTTGACCGCATCCGTGTAAGCCTGCTGGTTCTCTTTACCCAGATCGCCTGCTGCGGCCTCAAGCTCGGCTATTTTCTTTTCCAGTTCCTTCCGTCTGGCCTGTTCATCTGCCAGCTTCTTCGCTAATTTGTCCGCCTCAGCCTGCAGCTCTCTCAGTTTCCCTATCAGCGGGTTCTCTGGGTCTGTTTCTGCCAGCTCATCTGCCTGCTGGCCAAATTCAGCCGCGACTGTTTCAACAGCTTTCGGATCGTTGGTCTGTGCCGCATTGGCAAAACGTTTGACCGCATCCGTGTAAGCCTGCTGGTTCTCTTTACCCAGATCGCCTGCTGCGGCCTCAAGCTCGGCTATTTTCTTTTCCAGTTCCTTCCGTCTGGCCTGTTCATCTGCCAGCTTCTTCGCTAATTTGTCCGCTTCAGCCTGCAGCTCTCTCAGTTTCCCTATCAGCGGGTTCTCTGGGTCTGTTTCTGCCAGCTCATCTGCCTGCTGGCCAAATTCAGCCGCGACTGTTTCAACAGCTTTCGGATCGTTGGTCTGTGCCGCATTGGCAAAACGTTTGACCGCATCCGTGTAAGCCTGCTGGTTCTCTTTACCCAGATCGCCTGCTGCGGCCTCAAGCTCGGCTATTTTCTTTTCCAGTTCCTTCCGTCTGGCCTGTTCATCTGCCAGCTTCTTCGCTAATTTGTCCGCCTCAGCCTGCAGCTCTCTCAGTTTCCCTATCAGCGGGTTCTCTGGGTCTGTTTCTGCCAGCTCATCTGCCTGCTGGCCAAATTCAGCCGCGACTGTTTCAACAGCTTTCGGATCGTTGGTCTGTGCCGCATTGGCAAAACGTTTGACCGCATCCGTGTAAGCCTGCTGGTTCTCTTTACCCAGATCGCCTGCTGCGGCCTCAAGCTCGGCTATTTTCTTTTCCAGTTCCTTCCGTCTGGCCTGTTCATCTGCCAGCTTCTTCGCTAATTTGTCCGCTTCAGCCTGCAGCTCTCTCAGTTTCCCTATCAGCGGGTTCTCTGGGTCTGTTTCTGCCAGCTCATCTGCCTGCTGGCCAAATTCAGCCGCGACTGTTTCAACAGCTTTCGGATCGTTGGTCTGTGCCGCATTGGCAAAACGTTTGACCGCATCCGTGTAAGCCTGCTGGTTCTCTTTACCCAGATCGCCTGCTGCGGCCTCAAGCTCGGCTATTTTCTTTTCCAGTTCCTTCCGTCTGGCCTGTTCATCTGCCAGCTTCTTCGCTAATTTGTCCCCCTCAGCCTGCAGCTCTCTCAGTTTCCCTATCAGCGGGTTCTCTGGGTCTGTTTCTGCCAGCTCATCTGCCTGCTGGCCAAATTCAGTCGCTAGTTTTTTAAGTTCTTTGGGATCATTTTTTTGTACTGCTTTAACATATGCATCAAAAGCATCGTTCAATCTTTTTTGAAAATCAGGTGCTAAATTTTTTGCAGCTTCTTTTAGTTTTTCAATTTCTTCTCTTAGTTTCGCATTCTCTTGCTGAAGACCAGCCAGTTTATTCTTCGCAGCAGCTAACGCCTTCTTTAGTTCTTCTTTTTCCTGACCTGAACCTTTAAAATCTTGTAACTGTGCGGTAAGGTCTGCTATCAGCTTTTTAAGACCATCAATATCCTCTTTAGTTAAATCACTTCCAGAGGCTTTAGGAGTAGTAGTGCTAGACGGCTTTGGACCAGGGGTACCAGTGCCAGGATCCTGTTCTCTTTTTTGTTTACTTAATTCAGCTAATTTTTTCTTGAGATCATCTACTTCGTTTTTTAAATCTGAACTGTCTGGTTTTTCTTTTTTAGGGCTTATCTGTTTATCAAGTTGATCTTTTATCTCTTTTAATTGCTTACTGACATCATCATATTGTTTACTGTCTTTGGGTAATTTATCCCGTTCAGCTAACAACTTTCTTAATTCATCAACCTGCTTTTTAAGATCATCGTTGGTTTTATCCAATCGATCTATTTTGTCATTGAAATCTCGGCCAGACTTTTCACTTGATCCCGGGCCATTTCCCCCATAGACATTAATTGTGGGATTTGCAGTCTGAGTATTATTATTCTGGGAACCCGTAGTTTCAGCTTTAGCAGGTCTGATCGCATCAAAGCCACCCGTTACTTTGACACTGACTTTCGTATCACTATCTGTTTGAGATGGATTATTAGCAGTGCGGGGAGCAGCAGGGCTGGCGCCCTGATTTTGAGGCCCAAAGTTATTGATAACAACTGGCTGCTGATTAAAAGCTCCCTGCTGTTGAAAAGGTGCATACGCCATGGGGGGAATCAATGCAGACATCGGTGCCTGCATAAAGGCTGCCGGGGTTGCAGCCGGGTTTTGCATAAAGTTTGCCCAGGGTGAAAAGGGCATTTGGAATCCCATCCCCTGTGGCAGTTGAGGCATCATCCCACAAAAACCGGGCTGCATGGCTGGTGCTGGAAACATCGGCATTCCCGCAGGGAAGGGAGCCAATTGTGGCTGGAAGGGTATTGGCATAGCCCCTTGCTGTTGCATCCCCCCCCAGCCCATAGCCTGGTTTTGGGTGGGCAGTGGCGCGCTCATGCCCATCAAGGCATCAAGATAAACTGGTTGGGGTTGGATAGGGCACATTAATGACTGCGCGCCTCCTAAAGCTATTATTTCTCTCTGCAAAGGAATTATTTGAGTACTCAGTCCATAGAGAATTTGTTGCCAACCCGATCTAATCTGATTTATCTGATTTTGGTAGTTTATTAGAATGGATTGATCAACCCCAGGCTGGGCCGGATCAACATCAATAGGTGAGCCGCCGCCATCAGGAACAAAAACGACTTTAAATTGCCCCTGTATGCCTTTTGGGTCCTGCATTGCGTGCATAAATGCCTGAGCTGAAGCATAGTGACACATCTGCTTATACTTTTCTCTGATTTCAGGCGAACTGGGAATTTGCTGGGCAGCTGTTGGAGCAGCACTTCGCGCGTGCAAGTTGGGTGGGGTATGCTGGAGTTGCGGATTTCTTGCAGCAGGTATCTGTTTGTGAGGTTCTACTGGCTTAACAGGGCCTTCTGCCTGTTGGCCCTCAAATAGTTCATCACCTGTTTCATTAATATCAGCAGCTTCCTGGGGAGAAACAGGCCTTCTGCCAGGCGGTTCTATTGTTGGCATCTTCCCGGTCCATGGTATTTTTTCGTTTAAAATTAATTATAGTCAGAGGGAATAAAAAATTCACAAGCCAAAAAAATGACTTATAAAAATAGGTTCATCATATTCTATTCAAAATTTCGTCTTTAATTAATGAAATTATTTTTTAGAGCTTTATTAATTTAAAAAAACAAAAATAGTATTTTATAAAAATCATAAAAAAAGCTGCCTAATGGCAGCTTTTCAAAAAGATTATTTTTAAAATTTATTATTCAACAGTTACTGACTTAGCCAAATTACGAGGCTGGTCTACATCAGTACCTTTGATAACTGCTACATGGTAAGAGAGCAGCTGCAAAGGAATTGTGTACAAAATCGGCGCCACAACTTCTGGAACCTCTTCAACAGGCAAAACTTTGACACCATCTCCTGCCACCAGCCGTGCATGCCGGTCAGCAAAGACATAGAGCAAGCCTCCACGAGCCCTTACCTCTTCCATGTTGGATTTCAGTTTTTCCAGCAGATCATTATTAGGTGCAACAACAATCACTGGCATATCACTGTCAATCAGAGCCAAAGGACCGTGCTTCAACTCACCTGCGGCGTAGGCTTCTGCGTGAATATAGGAAATTTCCTTAAGTTTCAGAGCCCCTTCCATAGCAATCGGATATTGCGTACCACGGCCAAGGAATAAACTGTGATGTTTCTCTGCAAACTCCTGAGCAATATCCTCAATGCAGTCATTCATTGCCAAGGTATTGTTGATAACATGAGGTAACTCACGCAATGCTTTAACAACACCAGCTTCCTGTTCTTCAGTCATACCCGTATGACGGCCAATGGCGGTGACCAGCATCAACAATGCCGTCAACTGTGTTGTGAACGCTTTGGTTGAAGCTACACCGATTTCCGCACCAGCACGGGTCATAAAGGCAATGTCTGACTCACGCACCATGGATGAACCGGGCACATTACAGATAGAGAGAGAAGCCATATAACCTTGCTCTTTGGCTTGCTTCAGCGCAGCCAGTGTATCTGCAGTTTCTCCGGATTGGGAAATGGTGACAAACAGACAGTCCTTTGGCACAAAAAACTTGCGGTACCGGAATTCAGAAGCAATTTCTATACGGCAGGGAATACCAGCCAGTTCCTCAAACCAGTAGCGAGCGACCATGCCTGCATGGTAACTGGTGCCGCAAGCAACAATCTGGACACAACGGGTTTTAGCTAAAATATCAACCGACGCCTCACCCAGGGAAGCAAGGTTAAGAGTCCGTTCTCCAAGACGGCCTTCAAGGGTATTCGCTATAGCATCTGGCTGCTCATGGATTTCCTTAAGCATATAGTGACGATAAGGCCCCTTGTCACCGGCATCATGCTCTACATCGCTTTCCCTCGCAGGACGATCAACTGCTGCACCGTTAGCATCAAAAATACTGACAGATGTTCGCGTTACCTCTGCAACATCACCTTCTTCAAGGAAAATAAAACGGCGAGTTACTGGAAACAGAGCCAACTGGTCAGAAGCGATAAAGTGCTCATCCAGGCCAACACCAATAACCAGAGGGCTTCCAGAGCGAGCAACAACCAGGCGTTCTGGATCTTCCCGATCCATTACAACCATGCCATAAGCCCCATCAAGCTGACGGACTGTCTTTTGAACAGCTTCGAATAATGAAGAACTGTTTTTCAGTTCATGGTTAACCAGGTGGGCAATGACTTCGGTATCAGTATCAGAATCAAAGGGGTAGCCTTCCTGAGAGAGAAAGCTTCTAAGCACTTCGTGGTTCTCAATAATACCATTATGCACTACGGCAATGTTTTCACCGGAAACATGGGGATGAGCATTGCGCTCACTGGGTTCACCATGGGTAGCCCAACGGGTATGGGCAATACCAGTACCCCCATGAACGGGGGATTCTTTTATTGCATCGCCCAGTTCGGATACTTTGCCGGTTCGTCTTAATCGGTTCATACTGCCATTGCCATCTAAAATAGCAACACCAGCAGAATCATAGCCCCTGTATTCGAGACGACGCAGACCTTCTATCAGAATGGGGGCTACATCTCTTTGCGCTACTGCACCTACAATGCCACACATAAACCACTGCTCCTATAAATCGTTCAAACTGCTAGCTTTAATCCACTTTTTTGACCGGACGCTGCCAGCCTTCGATATTACGTTGACGCCCTCGGGCAACAGCGAGCCCATCGTCTTGAACATCGCGGGTAATAACTGAACCTGCTGCAGTTGTAGCACCATCACCGATGGCAACGGGTGCTACCAAAGAGCTATTAGTGCCAATAAAAGCACCATCACCAATCACGGTTTTATGTTTATTAACGCCATCGTAATTGCAGGTTACTGTGCCTGCTCCAACATTCACCCCATCGCCAATGTCTGCATCACCGATATAGGTCAGGTGATTAACCTTACTGCCAACACCTACGATGGACTTTTTAATCTCAACGAAGTTCCCAACTCTGGCCTGTTCAGCCAACTCAGTGCCAGGCCTCAGGCGGGCATAAGGTCCCACTTCACAACCCTCAGAAACAACAGCATCTTCGAGCAAAGAATTTGCCTTAATGACTGCTCCATCAGCGATCCGGGAGTTACGAATAATGCAGCCTGGCTCAATGATGACGTTATTGCCCAGCTTGACCTGTCCTTCGAGAACAACATTGATATCCAGTATCACATCATGACCAACATCTACGTCACCTCTTATATCCAGGCGCTGTGGATCCATAATGGTCACACCTTCAGTCATCAGGGCTTCTGCACAGTGCTGTTGGTATTGCCTTTCCAGCTCGCTTAATTGCAACCGGCTGTTTACTCCCTGTACTTCGGTTATCTGCCCTGGTTGAGCATGAACCACAGAAGCACCTTCAGCGACAGCTTGAGCCACAACATCCGTCAGATAATATTCCTGCTGGGCATTGTCATTATCCAGGCTATTAATCCAGTCATGAATTCGATGGCCAGGGATTGCCATAATCCCGGTATTGATTTCATTGATAGCCAGCTGCTCAGGTGTAGCATCTTTGTGCTCAACAATAGCCTGTATATTGCCTGCTGTATCCCGAACAATACGTCCATAACCCGAAGGGTTAGACATTGTTGCAGTCAACAAAGCCAGATGCTCACCATTACAGGCAGCAGCCAGTAATTGCAATGTAGAAGCTTTGATCAGGGGAACATCACCGTATAAGACCAGAACGACGTCAGCTCCTGTTACACCGGACAAAGCCTGTTTGACCGCATGGCCTGTACCCAGCTGTTCATTTTGCTGAACCCAGTTTACATCATGGTGGCTCAGCTTATTCTGAACCTGTTCAGCTCCATGGCCTACAACCACGTGCATCTTTCCTTGACCGACTTTTTCCTGGGTAGTACGAGCTGCAAGAATGACATGCTCAAGCATTGGTTTACCTGCGATGGCATGCAAAACCTTGGGCAGACTGGATTTCATTCGACTGCCTTGCCCCGCAGCAAGAATGACTATATCGGTTCTCATGGTTAGCAACTCTGGAATTTGATTATTCTCAATCCGCTATTTCAGACAAATAATGACTTAATAAGGTTCACAATAATTTAAGCCACATCTCTATAGGTGCTTTTGAAAAGCAAACCAGATGACAGTTATGGAAAAAATAGTGTTTTTGTAGCTTTATAAAAAAGCACTATTTTTTCCATAAAAAAAACAGGTTATGTCTGCGGATATACCTAATTCGGGAATATACAGTACAAAATAAAGCCAAATGTCATAGACAATAGTGACAATTCCCGACATTATAAACGGCTAGATTAACCCCGATTAAATAAAACACAAGAGTACTTGTCATAAAATTATTGACAATATGAACCTTGAAATACTTGAACAGCTGGGTTTGAGCCAGCGCGAAATCAGCATCTACCTTGCTTTACTCAAGCTCGGAACTGCCTCAATAAGAGATATAGCCGCCCAGGCAGATATTAACCGTGGCACCACCTATGAGACGCTAAAACAACTGGCAGGTAAGGGTATTGTCAGTTATTTCCCTAAAGGAAAACGCAGGATATTCTGTGCAGAGCCCCCAGAAGTACTGTTAGAACTGGCTGAAGAGAAGCGCCATACCCTGGAGCAGGGTATTGAGGACATGAAACAGCACTTGATTCCTCAGCTAAATCATTTAAAACCTGATTTTAATCCAGGCAACGTCCGTTTTTACGAAGGTGACTCGGGTATTGAGTTTGTTCTTAAAGACATACTCAACACAGTTGCCCGTCAGAAATCAAAGTCTTACAGTGTTTTTTCATCCAAGTTGATACGCCAACACCTTTATCGTCCTTTTCCAAACTACACCCAGCAGCGGATACGAAAAAAAATAAATGTCCGGGTTATTGCCATTGGAGAAGGGGGAGAAGATGCTGAATTCTCTGAGCGTAAATGGATAGATGCCAAAGGGCGTATTGATGCCAGCTATATTGCGATTTACCCACCAAAGGTGACAATGATTTCTTTGGCTTCAAGGGATTACCCCGTTGCTGTTGTCATTGACTCTCAGGAAATAGCTACAGCTCAACAAATCATTTTTGAAACCCTTTGGAATACTTTATAAGTAGTCACGCAACTGCTAACAGATAAAAATAACTGTACGTCCGTATTTATAAAAAATACCTCCATTCCAATTTGGTTATACTCATTGCCAAACACCATTAATCTCGCTGTTGTCACGATGAAAACTGTTGATCCAGTAACCGATGTCGCAGTCATAAAAACATTGAGAGAAGCTGTCCGGCACGGGCCATATCCTTACCTAAGGGAAAGGGCTCATGCTGTTTTACTCAGCATACGTGGTTATTCTATGAGCGAGATTGCTGCAATATTTGAAGTTCGATATCAGACAGTATCTGACTGGATTGATGCCTGGGATGATTATGGCCTTCGCGGTCTATATAAAAAACATGAGGGTGGTAAACCACCTATCTATACTGACCAGGAAGCACAACGCATTAGAGAGATTGTCTCCGAGGAACCTCGCAGGCTGGCTTATGTTCAAACAAAAATTGCAGAGGAAACCGGGAAGGCTGCCTCAAAACAAACTCTGTCGAGACTTTTAAAAAAAGCTGGGACTTGTTTATAAGCGTTTTCGTAAAGCTTGCAGTCATAAGCGCAACGAGGAGCAGTTCAGGTGTTGCCAGTCTGCCTTGAAAGAGGCTCAAAATGCTGAGGATAAAGGGCTTGTCAATCTGTTTTACTTTGATGAATCTGGTTTTAGCCAAGAGCCTTGTGTCCCCTACGGCTGGCAAGAAAAAGGCTCACAGCTAGAAATACCCTCTGTAAAAAGCAAGCGTATCAATGTGCTGGGGTTTATGAATCGTGCCAATGACCTTTTCTACTACCCAGTAACAGGTTGTGTTAACAGCGAAACGGTTATCAGTGTCTTTGATGATTTTGCCACCAGGATGGAAGATCCCAAGTACAGTTCTAATGATCGCTATACCATCGTCATGGTGGATAATGCCAGCATTCATACCAGCAAACTTTTCAGAGAAAGAGTAATAGACTGGGCGATTGAGAAAAAGCTTTTAGTCTGTTTTTTACCAACCTATTCACCTGAGCTAAACCTGATAGAAATATTGTGGAGAAAAGTGAAATATGAATGGCTGAACTTACTGGCAATAATGAACTTCAAGGAATTTGAGCAAGAGGTCAAACGTGTATTTGATCTATTTGGTCAAGAATATCTGATTTCGTTTGAGTGACTACTTAAGAATACAAATTAAATAATAAGCCTGACACCCTTGATTTACCCAAAGTTATTTTTATTTTAGCAGTTCGAACCACAAAAAAGATTTAACCAATTAATCGTTCGAACTCTGTTATAAACTGCAATATCAAAAATATCAGACTTAAACCAAACCATTTTTGAGCTATACGTCTCTATTTATAAAAGCAAACTTCATTGGAGCACTCTACACTAGTTACCTGGATAAAATATTTTGGCAATAGCTACGCTCATCGCAAGTTTAGTCTGAAAATTTCTTAAGCTGTTATGTGATACCAGAAAGATTTTCACCATATAACATTTTGTAAAGGACCTGCGAAAACAGAAACCCTGTTTATGATATAGCCAGACTAAACATACGCAGTCGTAGGCCGTCTTTCATCCAACACCTGGAGTAATGACGTGAAATTCCTATTCTCTCGCAGTCACTTTCTTTTCGGCACCTTTTGTCTGACAAGCCTACTAATAATCAGTAGTGTATCGCATGCTGAAGATTACTCCGACGATCTTCGTAAAAATGACTCACTATGGATGAACTGGCATCTTTATCACGGTGTGGATCAACGGGGGGGACCTTTCAAGTTTAAAGATACTTATCTAGAGGCTGAATTCGGCGGGCGATCCGGTTTTTTACATATGTATGGCTATGTTGACTTTCTAGACATTCTTCATGACAGCAGTAGTGATAAATATAAAGGTGATAACTATTTCGCAAAAATAATTCCAAGATTTTCCCTTGATGGTATTTTTCAAGAAGACTTGGCTATTGGCCCCTTCAAAGAATGGTATCTGTCGTCAACGCTGATAATGGCAGATGGCGATAAAGTGGTGACGGCTAAAGAAAACAACAAAGACATTGTTATATCAAAAAATGGCGGCCTGCAGGTTATATGGTTGGGTATCGGAACAGATATCGAATTACCCTGGCTTGGTCTGACTGGAATGGATTTATACGCTCGTTACATTTCTGATAATTACGGCGCCAGCAACGAGAAATCCTGGGATGGTTACGTTTTTCATTTAAACTGGTTTAAACCGTTTTGGCACTTAGAAGATGGTTTGTTTGTTGCATTTCAAGGCTATATAGATTACGAGTTTGGAAGTAAATTACCCGACGACAACAATGCATTTGAAAAAAAATACAGGACAAGTGATTCATTCCAAAGCTACCTGGGATTTTGGTTACATGGCGAACACTGGGCTTTGGGATACGGGGCAAAACTTTATAGCAATATGACACAGTGGAAGAATGATGTGAGTGGCGATGGCCTTGGCCAGCCTGGTAAAAAAACCGATACCACAGGTATTGGACATTATTTTAATATTGCTTATAAGTTCTAACTACAATTAAGAATTACCACATAAATTCACAGCTACGCATCTAGGTATCAGTGATAAGCCACCATATTGGAACACTAACAAAACCTATACATTCAACCCCATAAGTTTGCTAATTCACACATTAGGGGAAACATCTTATGGGGCGTCTACGCAAAACGGCTATTGCCATTACAGCATTAACCGCAGGTTTATCCTCTATAGCAAATGCCGATTATCAGTATGGCTTCGGCAATATCAGCATCAACCGCCTTGACTGGTCCAATGGCACTGAAAACCGTTCTGGTAAAAAAGATTTCACCTATATTGAGCTTGAAGGGGGTGCAGGCTTTGATTGGGGAGAAATCTATGGTTTTGCCGATTTAGAAAACCCCCATAAGAACAATAAAGAAGACGATGGTGATGGCCGTCGCACTGCATTGAAAGGAACCATTCGCTACTATCTCGGCAACACAGGCTTTAACCTTTACGGCCATATCTACGATACTGACAGTCATGGCTTCAGCGAACAGAACCGCTTACTCGGTATTGGCTATAACTACCAAAATGCCAATTTTTTCTGGAAACCTTTCCTCGCTGCCAACAATACAAATAAAACAGGCTTTAGTGGTTTTAACGGCTATGTTGCAGGCTGGGTACTAGGCTATAACTTCAAGCTTTTCGACCAGGACTTTATGGTAACCAACTGGCACGAGTATGAATTCAATCGTGATGATAAGTACCATATGGATTTTAAAGATGGAAAGCCTGTAGAAGGAAGCGGTACAAAATCCGGAACAAATGGTGCGTTAGCACTTTGGTGGAATGCAACAAATCATATTACTGCAGGTGTACAATACCGCTATGCAGATGACAAGCTGGGTTCAAACTCCTATCAGAACGCAATGATTTATTCCCTTAAATATAACTTTTAAGGTATATACCAACGACTCCTGCTACTTCGCCTACAACCAAATGATATGCTCAGGACGGAGTAACAGGATGTTGATCACGCTACTTAATGATCAACACAGACCCAGCTACTGAAAAAAGCAGTAAGATCCTCAGTTAGAGGAAATGACTGATTTTTATTAACCATAAATAACAACAGTTAACTATCGCGTACACTGCACAATTTTAAACCAGAAAAACATAGCCAATTAGCAGCATTTGCAAGATGTCTAGCTGGTTTTTTCCAACATACCAGGAGAACCAAAATAACTGCAAAAAACAACATCTGAATGCGTGCCCAGCCCCAAACGACCATCGACTTCTGCCTATTGCATAAGGGTTTTCTCTAAAGACCCTTATATAATCAAATGGTATATTCCGTGAGCTTTTGATGTATTACGGACATTATAATATATGCCAACACTACGTTCCCTTTTCCCCGGTGTTGCCGCGGCTGCCATTGCCGTTAGCGCGTTACTGGTTGGATGCACAACAACAAACGACGCCGGTCCTCATTACGATCCTGATAAAACCTATCACTTCACAATTCTTCACACCAATGACCACCATGGCCGCTTTTGGCAAAATAGTAAGGGTGAGTGGGGCATGGCTGCCCGCAAAACACTGGTTGATGATATTCGTGATGAAGTAGAAGGGCAGGGGGGCCATGTTCTGCTACTTTCCGGTGGTGACATTAATACAGGCGTTCCTGAATCAGACTTGCAACAAGCTGTACCCGATTTCCATGGTATGAATCTGCTTGGATACGATGCAATGGCAGTGGGCAATCATGAATTTGATAATCCTCTTGAAACCATCCGTATGCAACAGTCCATTGCAAACTTCCCATTCCTGTCTGCCAATATTTTTGAGGCCGATACAGGCAAACCATTGTTTGATGCCTATAAGCTGTTTAATTTTGATGGCGTGAGTGTTGCCGTCATGGGTCTGACCACAGAAGATACAGTTAAAATTGGCAACCCGGATAACGTCCGTAACATTGATTTTCGCTCTCCAGTCAAAATAGCAGAATCTTTAGTACCTGAGCTGGAAAAGCAAGCTGATATTATCATCGCTACAACTCATATGGGTCATTACGCCAATGGTGATCATAATGTCAATGCACCCGGTGATGTCACTCTGGCCCGAGAAGTTGATGGTATTGACCTGATTGTGGGTGGCCATTCTCAAAATCCACTGTTTGAGCCAGATCAGCAAAATGGTACCTGGATTGTTCAGGCTCAGGATTGGGGTCGCTATGTAGGCCGAGCAGACTTTGAATTTAAAAATGGTCAGCTCACCCTGGTAAATTACAAATTAATCCCGGTTAACCATAAAAACCAGGCGAAAAAAATTCCTGAAAATAAGGAAATGCTGGCGCTGTTGACTCCCTACCAGGAAAAAGGTGCCAAGCTGGTAGGACAAAAAGTCGGTGATGTTGATAACCGCCTTGCCGGTGAACGCTCTGAAGTACGCTTCGGTTACACCAATCTGGGAACACTGATGGCCAAGGCTCAGCAGGACCGTGTTAATGCAGACTTCGCACTGATTAACTCCGGTGGTATTCGTGCCAGTATCCCTGCTGGTGAAATTACATACAAAAGTGTACTGACCGTACAGCCTTTTGGTAATACTGTTGGCTATATAGAACTGACTGGCAAGGAAGTAAAAGAGTACCTGGAAGCTGTTGCCACCATGCCACCCAACAGCGGTGCCTTCGCTCATTTCTCAGGTGTATCCATGACCGTTAAGGACAACAAGACTGTTTCCGATATTATGATCGGTGGCAAATCTCTGGATATGGAAAAAACTTACCGCATGGCAGTGAACAGTTTCTCTGCAGCCGGAGGCGATGGTTATCCAAAGCTGAAGGAAACTGGTAACTATATTGATACTGGGCTCACTGATGCAGAAGTACTGAAAGAGTTTATCAAACAGCACTCCCCCATCAAGATTGCTGATTATGAACCTGCAGGTATTACTCGTATTTAATACTAAATCACATATTGTGAATAAGTAAAAAAGCCCGGCATGCCGGGCTTTTTTTAATCCACCAAAATTGAGCTTAATGCAACATCAATCATTTCATTAAAAGACACTTGACGCTCTTCAGGAGAAAGATGCTCACCCCTGCGAATATGATCACTGACAGTGCAAATAGTCAGGCCTTTGGCGCCATACTCAGCACACTTGCCATATAAACCAGCAGCTTCCATATCCACACCTAAAATGCCGTGTTTCTCCATAATATCGAACATCTCTTCTTCAGGTGTGTAAAAAAGATCAGCAGAAAAAATATTGCCTACCTTCACAGGCATTTCTTTTTTTCGGGCAGCATTAACTGCCTTTTCCAGCAAATCAAAATCAGCAATTGCAGCAAAATCATGATCTTTGAAGCGAATACGGTTTACCTTTGAGTCAGTGCAAGCGCCCATACCAATAATAATATCTCTTAACTGCACATCTTCTGAAATAGCCCCGCATGAGCCAACGCGAATAATTTTATCCACACCGTACTCGGTAATCAGCTCTTTATAGTAAATGGATGCTGAAGGTATCCCCATACCAGACCCCATAACAGAAACCTTTCTATCCCTATAATAACCGGTATAGCCAAACATATTACGGACATCATTGACGAGTTCAGCACCCTCAAGAAAATGTTCGGCAATATATTTTGCCCTGAGAGGGTCTCCTGGCATCAGGCAAATATCAGAAAAAGAACCCGGTTTGGCATTAATATGGGGAGTCAAAAGAGGTACCTCAGAAATAGCAGAAAAAGCCCTGGCCAACATCGGCCAGGGCTAACACAAATGGTTGTGTTGAAATCAATTCAGGAAGGATTTGCCATAATCCATGGCTTCAAGCTCAAAGTAGCTTGCCAGACTTTGACCAATATCAGCAAAAGTATCGCGTTTGCCCAGAGAACCAGCCGGTATTTTTTTACCATAAACAATAACGGGAATATGCTCCCGAGTATGGTCTGTACCATGCCAGGTTGGATCACAACCATGATCTGCTGTAATCACTAGAATATCGTCATCCTGCATCTTATCCAGCAACTCTGGAAGACGACCATCCAGATATTCCAGCGCACCAGCATAACCCGCCACATCACGACGATGGCCATAGGCAGAATCAAAATCAACAAAGTTGGTAAAGACAATACTGCGGTCACCGGCTGTGTCCATAGCCTTCATAGTCGCATCAAACAACGCAGGAATACCGGTTGCCTTGACCTTGCTGGTGATACCCTGGTGGGCAAAAATATCAGCAATTTTACCAATACTGACCACTTCACCACCGGCTTTAACCAACTTATCAAGAACGGTGGGTGCAGGAGGCAGTACAGAATAATCCCTGCGGTTACCTGTACGTTTGAAGTCACTGGCATCTTTGCCAGTGAAAGGTCTAGCGATAACACGACCTATGTTATAAGGGTCAAGTAGCTCACGGACTATCTGGCACAGCTCATACAATCGGTCCAGGCCATAGCTCTCTTCATGGCAAGCGATTTGGAACACGCTATCAGCAGAAGTGTAGACAATAGGCTTGCCTGTGCGCATATGCTCTTCGCCGAGCTCTGCAATAATTGTCGTACCAGAAGCATGGCAATTACCCAGTACACCGGGAAGATTTGCCTTATCAACCAGCGCATCCAACAGTTCCTGTGGAAAACTGTTGCTATGATCGGAAAAATAGCCCCAGTCAAATAAGACCGGCACACCCGCCATTTCCCAATGACCACTGGGTGTGTCCTTACCACTGGAGATCTCACTGGCAAAGCCGTAAGCGCCCTTGATCTCTACATTGGTATCCATGCCAGCAGGGAACTCTCCACTGGACTCCTGAGCTGCATGTACCAAACCCAGACTGGACAGGGTAGGCAACTTTAGAGGGCCTTTGCGATCGTACTCCTGCCCATGATCAGCTCGACCTTCAGCACATTCTTTAGCAATACTACCAATGGTATTGGAACCGACATCACCAAACTTGTCAGCGTCATCCGCTGCACCAATGCCAAAAGAATCCATTACCAGAACGACTGCTCGTTTCATAAACGGCACCTGTTCAAAGTTCAAAAGATTTAAACAATACTACCCAGAATCATTCCCTATGAAGACAGTGAAAAGTACTTACCCAAATCAGTTTTAGGTTTTATGAACGCTTACCAGAGCTATCGTTAGTAACCTGAGGTATCAGTTTTCCCCTCTTTTAGCCCTAAAGTAACCAATAAATTTCCCAACAAACTACTCGCACCAAACCGGTAATGATTACGATCTATCCAGCCAGCCCCAAGAATTTGCTCTGCCAGTTCAAGATGAGCCGCAGCCTCTTCTGCGGTTCGAATTCCTCCAGCAGGCTTGAAGCCCACATTTTTTTTGCCACTGTCACGAATGGCCTCCAGCATGATTCTGGCAGACGCCAGGGTTGCATTCTCTTTTACCTTACCTGTGGATGTTTTAATAAAGTCTGCACCAGCATCAATGCAGATATCACTGGCTTTACGTATTAACCCTGCATCTTTTAATTCACCGGTTTCAATAATGACCTTTAGCAGCGCTTTGTCATCACAAGCTGCTTTGCAACGGCGAACGAGCTCACTGCCAACAGGCTCATTTCCTGCCATCAGCGCACGGTAGGGATAAACCACATCCACTTCATCAGCACCATCAGATACTGCAGCTCTGGTTTCAGCGACAGCCTTCTCAACATCATCCCCCCCCGCAGGAAAGTTAGTAACCGTCGCAACAGTCATCTCATTCAAACCCAGCTCAGCCAGTGTTTTCTTGGCAATGGGGACAAATTGTGGATAAACACACACCGCAGCAGGGTGCCCGGCTTCTGTTTTAGCTTGTTTGCACAGAGCAACAATAGTCTCAGGAGTGTCACTTTCATTGAGAGAGGTAAGATCCATCAACTGCAAGGCAAGACGGCTATAATTCAGGAGTTTACTGGCCATGATTGAACCCTTTTTCAAGCGCCAGCCGACACAAAAAAGCCCGTGCAGATAGAAGATAAGGTCATGTCGCTGGCAGTTTATGAGTTATATATTAGTCAAACCAGCCAATGAGAAAAGATTTCAGATACAAAAAACCCCTGCAACAAGACAGGGGTTTTTGCTGATCATCCACCTGAGTGAGTAGCATCGCTACTGACTCAATCGCCCTTATTCAAGCTCACAACTGCGGGAACAGGCAACAGATGCAGCCGTTTGCTCCGACAAGGTCGGCAGTACTGGTTCCCGCCAACACTGCCTATTTAAGCGAAGGACTAATACTACAGAGGGCTTATTCTCAGGTACACTGACAATATTTGGATGAACATTCTTTTTTTTTGACTATATAGTGAACAGAGTAAAAAAAGCCTGTTCAAAATGGTTTAGCAGAGTGCTTAATCAATGGCACTTGGCTTTGAGGTTTAAATGTATATGCTACCGCCAGCATCAACACTAAGTAGTAGAAATGATTCCTACGGAAACCCTTGAAATTGTAAGAGCTGTTGCCCATTTTAGAAATTTCACTGCAGCAGCCAAACACCTCCATAAAGTGCCTTCTGCCATCAGCTACACTGTTCGCAAACTGGAAGACCGGCTCGGTGTACAACTGTTTCTTCGCGATAGCAAACGGGTTCAGCTTACCCCTGCCGGTGAATACTTCATTAAGCATACCGATACATTGCTAAAGTCTCTTGAGGAACTGGAAATGACTACCCGCCAGATGGCCTCTGGCTGGGAACAAGAACTCTCTATAGCCCTCGATAACGTCGTAAACCAAGGCAAAGTCTACGACCTGATCACTGACCTTCAGCATGTTCGACCTGAAACAGAGCTGGTGATTAACACTGAAGTTTACAACGGTTCATGGGATGCCTTGTTTCATGGGCGTTGCCAACTGGTAATTGGTGCACCCATTACCATTCCTCATACCATCCAGGGCAATGACCGTTTTGCCTGGCGATCCATGGGACCGCTTTCATGGGATTTTGTCGTAGCACCTGAACACCCACTAGCAAAAATCGATGAACCCCTCTCTTTGGAAATGATTCAACAATACCGCTCTATTTGTATTCAAGACACTTCTCGTGTGTTTAGTAAAGGCTACAACCTCTTATTAGATAATCAACAGGTGCTGATGGTACCTAGTTTCAGAGCTGCGATTGAGTGTTTATTGAGAGGGCTTGGCGTAACCATTCTGCCAAGCCATTTTGTTCAGCCTTATATCGAGAAAGGGCAGCTTGTAAAGAAAGATGTAAATGAACTGAAATACAACGACGGTTGCCTTTTAGCGTGGAATAAAGAAAATATGGGTAATGGCCTGAAGTGGGTATTGGATTGGCTTGGTTCCGAGAGCTGGCTAAACAAGGTCTGGCTACAACACGATGATAGCCGTCCAGTGGGATATCATGTACCTTAAGTAAATAGTGAATTATCCCCTGGCACCATAAAAGGCTGCAGAGCATCAAAGCATTAGCAGCCCCTATTGCCTAACAAGAATACATTTAAGCCAGCTTCTTGCCATTATTTATAGATATACTAGCTTCAGGTGTTACTATTCTCTTTCGGCAAAATTCCAACCAGATGCCATAAGGTCTGCCGAGTATAAATAATGCCACTAATTGACTAACTGATGCTGTCGCTATATCCGACCACGAGCTACCAGCACAAAGAAGAATAACAACATACAAGGGCAGCTGAAAACTGATATAGGCAACTACATCAGCACAAATACCTTTCAATGATAAAGGCATCCACCGGCTAACTACTTTGATAACAACATCACGATACATTCCATAGGGTCTGGCTGTTCCCAAGTTCACAGGAATACATAATATTCTGGAAACCAATGACTGAATTAAGGTAAATCGGGCGATACCAACTTCTACGATCATGCCGGTAACAAATGTAAAAGTCATAAGTGCCAGAGTATCGGCAATAAAACTTCTGGAAATTTTCATTCTAGGCATCACTGCAAGGGTTATTTTTTCTGTTTTTTATGAATACGATATGAAAAAAGTTTGTTTTTTAAACACTTTCCGCCAATGGATTTAAAAAGCATTTTTTCTGCTTTTAATTTGTTCAATATAAATTCTAACCAATGACGTTTTACCGTAGTAAACCAGAGGTACCCGCCCCCCAAACAACCACATTTGAGTAATAAATAGATATAAGTAATATAAAAACAGGCTCATGGCAGAACACCAATTACCAAAAATCAGAAAACAATATCATTGTCGTTTTTTATAAAGATTTTAAAAATAAGCAGGAATACCTATCTATACACCAGTTAAATATACTCAATATTTTAAATATTATTTAAATATCGTTTATATATTTTTTTGATAAACATCAATAAACAATATCAACAAATCAGGTAACCAATTCTAATTAGCAAATATAAAAAATGCCGTTATAGTTACTTTTTATAATAAATATAATAATTTATATAAAAAACAATTATTTATCATTCCTTGTCTTATAGCTAGTACTGTGATCCAGTATGACAACAAGACAAAAAAGTCTGCTGGGAGGGGGTATGACGGATGAGTGTACAAGCTATAAAAAATCTAATTATTCAGGCTAAAGAGCAAGAGTCTGTAACCAGGGTCCTTCACCGACTGATTAACGATAGATTACCACTATTACACCCAAGTATTGCACTGCCTGAAGAGAACGCAGGGGAAAGCCTGGAACAATTCACTATACACTATATTGACCTCATTCCAGAGCTTATCGAAACCTTATATGCTGTATCAAAAGACCGTAGAATAGCGCATTTTCTACAACCTTTTCTCCACATTATTGATGAAAATTTTATATCATCAACAAAGCAAAATAACCCCTTGTCAGGGTTAGATGTACTATTAAATAAGGCCTATTTTACCCATCGCCTTATAGAAGAGTTAAACGACTGGTATCTACTGAAAACAGGTGCAGGGCTTATTCCTCTTGAGATAACCTGGGCTAACCTTATTATTCATTCGATAATTGGAGAGCATTTTGCGAATGAGCTGGACACAATTGTGGATAAGACGATAGAGCAGAAGGTCTCTTCACAAAAAAACCACACTCCAATACTCGTTAACCCATCTACAAATCAGCAAAACCCTGAAAAATGGCTCAAAGTCTGGTCCAGCTGGAATAACCTATCAAAAAATACAGGCATAGATTTAAAGTTAACTCCCGCAGCTTAGAGACTGTTTGAAGATAGACTGTCCTACTGCGGTCTCAGCAAATTGGTCTAAAAATCTGCTTTTGTTCGGCAAATAGAACCACTATTCGCCTCACAAAACCACATTTTTATCCTCAATTTTCTACGATCCTCGTTAAGGGCGCTATTTTTCAAACAGCCTCTTAAATTCACAGTTAGCACTCCGTCCTGAAAATAGCACAAATTTTCCAGGGCGGAGTGATAATCCAAAAACAACAGAGCCTGTCAGGCGCTTTCATCTATACCCGAAGTTGAATCACCAACAATTCTGACAACATCAACATTATCATCTAAAACCAACTCTTCACGACTGATCCTTGTTTCAGGTAAAGGACCTTGAAGTTTTGTGTCTGAGGGCATGACATCAGAGAAACCACATTCGACACAGTCTCGGTGCTGTTGTCCACCGATAACAAACAGCCGTACAGTGTCCATAACACCACAAGAGGGGCAAACTGCACCGGCAATAAATCGTTTGACTGGCATGTAAGCTCCGAAAAAATCAGTGACAGAAAGTTATCTAAGCACAAGCCTGAGAGATACAAGCTGCTTCACGCAAAAATGTTCCAAAAACAGGCTTGGTGCTAACGGCTATCTCTTACACAATGCCACTATGACGCAGCAAGGCATCAATTTTTGGCTCTCGTCCTCTGAAGTTAATAAATAATGCCATCGGCTCAGCTGAGCCACCTCTCTCCAGAATTTCTTTCAAAAATGAACGCCCAGTGTCTTTGTTAAAAATACCTTCTTCTTCAAATCGGGAGAATGCATCTGCAGACAGAACTTCAGCCCATTTATAGCTGTAATAACCTGCAGCATAACCCCCAGCAAAAATATGGCTAAAACTGTTTTGGAAGCGATTGAATGAAGGAGGAATAACGACAGCTACCTGCTTTCTCACTTCATCCAGCACATCTTGAACTTTTATTCCATCCTGATAATTTTTATGTAGACGGAAATCAAACAGTGAAAACTCCAACTGCCTGACCATCATCATGGCAGACTGAAAATTCTTGGCAGCTAACAGTTTTTCTAACTTTTCAGAAGGCAAAGGCTCGCCAGTTTCAAAATGGCCTGAAATAAGTGCAAGCCCGTCCTTTTCCCAGCACCAGTTCTCCATAAATTGGCTTGGCAATTCCACAGCATCCCAGGCAACACCATTAATACCTGAAACAGCAGCATAATCGACTTTAGTCAACATATGATGTAAGCCATGACCAAATTCATGGAAAAGTGTCACCACCTCATCATGGGTAAGTAAAGCAGGCTTGCTGCCAACAGGAGGCGTAAAGTTGCAGGTCAGGTAAGCCACTGGTAGTTGAAGCCCATCATTGACTATGCGCCTCACCCTGCATTCATCCATCCAGGCGCCACCACGTTTGTGCTCACGGGCGTAAAGATCCAGATAGAAGCGACCTATAATGTTTTCACCACTATAAACATTGTAAAAACGAACATCCTGGTGCCAGGCATCAACTCCATCAGCCTGTTCAAAACGAACACCAAACAGGCGCCTGGTCACTTCAAACATGCCACTGATCACTTTTTCTGCAGGAAACCAGGGGCGCAATTCTTCCTGAGATATAGCATAACGGGACTGGCGCAGTTTTTCTGAGTAATAGCCAATATCCCAAGCCTCCAGCTGCTCTATGCCATATTCTTTTGCAGCAAATGCCTTGAGTTCTGACAGTTCCTTTTCTGCTTGAGGTTTGCTGCGTTTGGCAAGGTCTTCCAGAAATTCCATGACCTGACTGGTACTGTCTGCCATCTTGGTAGCCAGGGAGTAGTCAGCATAGTTTTTAAAATCCAAGAGATTAGCCAGTTGGTGTCTCAGCTTCAGAATTTCATTAATTTTTTCTGAATTATCAAATTTGCCCTCATCAGGCCCCTGCTCTGAGGCTCTTGTACAATAAGCAGTATAAACCTCCTCTCTCAGCGTCCTATTATCACAGTAAGTCATCACCGGGAAAAAACTGGGGAAATCCAGATTAAGCAGCCACCCATTTTTATGGCTCTTAGATTCTGCCAGCTGTTTTGCCCCGGCCATGGCTGAATCAGGCAATCCAGTTAATTCAGAGTCATCCTGAATCAACTTATTCCATGACATGGTTGCATCCAGAACATTATCAGAAAACTGACTGGTCAACTCCGACAACTTTTTTTTCAGCTCTTTAAACTGCTCTTTTTTATCGTCAGGTAAGGCAACACCTGCTAATTTGAAGTCACGAAGCTGATCCTGAATAACTTTTTTCTGGGCATTATCAAGACCGTTATAAGACTCAGACTTAGACAGTTGCTGATAAGCTTTGTAGAGAGTGCTGTTTTGCCCTATACGAGTCGAATACTCAGAGAGAATAGGCAGACAGGCATTATAGGCATCCCTAAGTTCATCACTGTTAACCACTGCATTCATATGCCCAACCGGTGACCATGCCTGACTCAGTCTATCGCCAATATTATCCAGCGGCACTTGCAAAGTTTCCCAGCTAAAATCCCCTCTGTCTTGCAGAAGTTCATTAACAAATGATTCATTCTCACTGATGATTGCTTCAATAGCAGGTTTTACATGTTCTGGTTTAATGTGAGAGAAAGGAGGCAGCTCATTGCTGTCAAGAAGAGGGTTATTCATAGTATGACCTCATGCCAGGTTGTTATTGTCTAAATGGGCTCTGAATCAGTTAATTTCAAGCATAATAAAGGTTATTGATTAATATGGATAACAAGACGAAAAGCTTTCGGGGAAAATCCCCTGTGATTGGCAAGAATGTCTATATAGACCACTCTTCAATAATCATCGGGGATGTAGTCATTGGAGATGACTGCTCCGTCTGGCCAACAGCGGTTATTCGTGGCGATATGCACTCAATCTCTATAGGCTCAAGAACCAGCATCCAGGATGGTTCTGTACTCCATATCACCCATAAAAGTAGCTACAACCCTAATGGCTTTCCCCTCCATATAGGAAGTGGGGTGACTATTGGTCATAAAGCGGTACTTCATGGTTGTACTATTCATGATCACTGTCTTATTGGTATTGGTGCCATTGTTATGGATGGAGCCATTGTTGAAAAAGAAGTGATTGTTGCAGCAGGGTGCCTTGTCCCTCCGGGTAAGCGATTAAAAAGTGGTCATTTATACAAAGGCAACCCCGCTAAAGAAGCCCGCCCCCTCAAAGAAAAAGAACGTCAGTATTTACGTTATAGCGCCGATAACTATGTAAAACTCAAGAATGAATATTTATCCTAAACACCATTCTGATTTGTTCGACGGGTTCAGCGAGGAATCTCTGAAAAAGCAGCTGAATCCATCAGGCAAATTGGAGTAAAGAACTATAGTTTGTAGGATTTAGTTGGCAGTGCATTTTCAGAACAATTTATCTCAACTATTGTATAGCCAGCTATAACGGCAAATTATAGTTCCTTTGATATAAGGAAAGGCAGGGATGCTTGATAGGTTAAAAGTCAGGAATTTGACATCACAGCTATTTATCTTGATAGCTTTTGTCGCTTTAGTCCCCATAGCTATTATGGCCATAGTCCACAATGAAAAAATAAAGGATAACCTTCTACAAAAAGCATTTTTTTCAATAGACCAACAGAATTACTTGATAAGTAACCAAATCAATCGTTATTTTGATGCACTGGACAAAAATATAACTTCCATAATCACACCATCCAAATCTCTTTTATTGGAAATAAATAAAAACCAATATATAAAAAAAAATATAATCCTTCCTGAATTAAGAAAACTCATTGACATTTATGGCTATCATAACTTATTCATTGGAGATCTGAATGGGAATGTATTATATAATGCACAAAGGGATGTCAATGATAATATAAAAAATAAAAATAGTTCACTGCCTAGAACACAGTTATCCATAGCTGCAAATGCTACCATCAAAAACTTGACACCCATTTACACTGGAATAGGTCAATACGCAGAATACTCCACAGCAACATCAACAATTTTTGCCACCCCATTAGTTGATAATTTAGAAAAACCACTAGGTTTTATTGCTATTCAACTGAGCTTCAATGATAGTGTCCCAAGGATAATCAAACAGTTTAAAAAGAGCGATTTAAATATTAATCATTACATTATTGATATTTCATCAAAAATACAATACCACTCAAACAAACAATCAGAGAACCCTGCCTACAGTCGTGAGCTACCCTATAAAAACTGGATAAGTAGCCTGTCTTCAGAAGAAAAGTATGATAATCAAACTAAGAGCAATCAGTTAACAGGTGCAAAACGCTATAAAAACAACAATAAAACAGTCATGATTGGTGCCTATAGACCTATTACTATTGCTGGTAACAAAATGCTACTAGTAACAGAGACTAAAGAAAAAACCATTTACCAATCCCTAAACAATATAAACTACTTATTTATAATCACGTTAATTGCAACGTTGCTACTCACCATTTCAGTATCATTCATAATTTCCAGTTTCTTAAAAAATCCTATCAGAAAAGTATCTGGATGGGTAAATACACTGACGGATGGGAGTGAAGCTAATTGCCATATTATCCGGATCAATTATGAGCTTGAAGAACTTAGTCGTTCAGTTATTCTTCTTGATCAAAAACAACGGATGCAAAGAGAGCTGCTCAATAAACAACAGTGGCTCGAACAAAGCCTATCAGGACTCTACAGTGTAATGAACGGTGTTATGAATCTTGGTGAGCTTTGCAACAAAGTGACCATCTACCTTGCCAGGTGTATTAACTCACCAGCTGCTGCACTATATCTTATAGATGAAAGCTGGAAAATGTCGTTAAAAGGTCAATACGGCTGCCCATCCAACGGCGGCTATCTGGAAATCATACAAAAGGATGAAGGGGGTATTTTAATTGAAGCGGCTAGAAACAATGAAGCGATAGAGTTGACAGACCTCCCAGAGGGATTCTTCAGGATAGAATCGGCCCATCTTGATCACCAACCAGATTCAGTCTACGTCATTCCATTTTGCTATGGCAAAATGGTCAAAGGTGTTTTGGTCTTCGCTTCTGTTTCAAAGCTGAGCCCCCGAAATAAACAACTTCTGGCAGATGCAACGTCACCTCTTGGCAGTGCCATTCATGCTCTTGAGCTCACCATTGCTGGTGCTATGAACGCACTCGACCTCACCAATAATAACTAATTAACATAAAAAAATATTTTATATTTAATTTATTAATATAATATCAAAGCCTTAAAGACAAAGTGATTAACCAACAACTACCATTAATAGTATTACTTCAACAAGCGGGCAGCGATAGAAGATGAGTGAAATAGCATCTATCAACTCTGACAGCCATATTCATATTGACAACAGTCAACAGAAAATTGATAACGAGTCTTATCTTAAAACACAGCAAGCACTCTATGAAGAACAGCGAGCCCGTGATAAACAGACACTACATAATCAACTGACCGCCAATGATTATAAAGGTCCCTCAAAAGACAGAACGGCAAGAATGGCTGCAATTGTTGCTATGCATAGGGTTGTTATTTAGTTACTGATAAGAATGAAAAATCTGGTTGATGCCATGGTTCTTTCGAAATCCCAATCAGGGGTTCAAATTTCCCGCCAAATTGCTCTCTGACTTCTTCAGGTGAAATCTGCTGTAATCTATCTAAAAATTTTCGATTAATAAAAAAGGCTCTTCAGGGATAACTGTGGGTAAAAATGAGTGATTTTGGAGTAAATGCACCAGCAGCCAACTTTTGATAGTTTTTTGTTGAAGGACAGAAAAACAACAAAAGCGACCGCTGATGCTGATTAAAACTATCCTCAATAAAGTCCACAAACTCAAGTCATTTGTTTATCAAGAGGTAAAGCTGGCCCACTATCAAGGTGCTGAGGTATTCAATGTCACTATCGTTCCGCGTCAGAATGGTCATGCGCTGTGCTCAGGTTGCCAAAAACCAGCGGCTGGCTACGACCACCTGAAAGAGCGTCGTTTTGAGTTTATCCCATTATGGGGTATTAGAGTCTTCCTTCTCTACAGAATGCGCCGGGTTAACTGTAAGACTTGCGGTGTGAAGGTTGAACAGGTTCCATGGGCAGAAGGTAAAAAGGAACTCACCACAGCCTATATGCAGTTTTTGGCATTTTGGGCCAGAAAGCTTTCTTGGAAAGAAGTGGCTTTTACTTTTCATACATCATGGGAAAAAGTATTTCAGGCGGTTGAGTATGTGGTTAAGTGGGGTAAGGCTCATCGGTCCATGGATAACATAAAGGCGATTGGCGTCGATGAGGTCGCTTATCAAATTGGTCATAAATACCTGACAGTGATTTACCAGATTGACCGGGGACTGACCCGGCTATTATGGGTTGGAGAAGACCGCACTGAAGTGACTATTCGCCGTTTCTTTCTGTTCTTTGGCTCAGAAAGAAACCAGCGGCTGGAGTATGTTTGCTCTGACATGTGGAAGCCGTACCTGAAAGCCATTGCAGAGTTTGCCAGCCAAGCGTTGCACATACTTGATCGTTTTCACATTGTCGCCATGTTGAATAAAGCGATTGATGAAGTCAGGGCCTCTGAACACAAGCAGCTTCAGGCTGATGGTTATGAACCAGTACTGAAAAAGGCCCGTTGGTGTTTGCTCAAACGTAAGGAGAACCTGACGGAAAAAGAAGAGATAAAGCTGAGTACGGTTTTGCAATACAACTTGAAGAGTGTTCGGGCTTATCTGCTCAAAGAAGAGTTTCAGACGTTCTGGGAATACGTTTCTCCCTTCTGGGCAGGGAAATATCTGGATCGTTGGTGTACAAGAGTGATGCGGTCAAAAATAGAACCCTTGAAGAAAGTAGCCAAAACGGTTCGACGGCACCAGCCCTTAATCTTGAACTGGTTTAAGGCAAAAAAGGCTTATTCTAGCGGAATCGTCGAAGGCTTAAACACCAAGGTAAAAGTGACTACGAGAAAAGCTTACGGTTTTAGAACCTACAAGTGCGCGGAAATAGCTTTATATCACGCACTGGGTAAGCTACCTGAGCCGCAAATGACCCACAGATTTTACTGACGAGGCATAAAAAATTGAGGCATACCTCCAAAAGATTTAAACAACCGTCCTTTTATTTTCATACATACTGGTCCAGCTACTGAATAAGCCGCGGGTACTTTATCTGTTGTTACAAAAAAAAACACATTACGACCCCCTGTATCAATTCCTAAACCCTCAGGGTCTGCCTCAGGAGGCGCAAAATACGAACCGACCCTTTTAGATTCTGAATGCTGGTACTGAACAAATAATGTCCCTTTATTTACTAAAACCATATGACAGCCATAAAAAATATCTACTCCCCTCTGATGGTTTACTGCACGTTTAAGACCAACACCATTAACATAAATCAGATGCGTTTTCTTACCGCCAAAAAGATATTTTCCCCAGTCCAGTGACTTATCATTTTTTATTTCTTCACAATTTTTTTTAACCACCATATCACTGACGTGTATTTTAAGCATAGACTTACGAAACTCAGTAACTGGATTATAATTTAATAACTCACTACGAGTATATAAACCCTTTCCTTCTTTGCCCCACTTGTCAAATAATATTTTCCTAATCACTCGCTCATCAATATATCCATAATAAGATAGCATTTTCATTATCAAAATATTTTTCTTCGTAAAATTCGCTTGAAAGTGTTGCTCTGGACGAGACCAACATGTATAAAGCCAAGCATAATAGCTCCGTTGCTCTTCAGTTAGAGAATCATGAACCATTCTTAATAGACTATCAAAAACACAATCATCAACTTCACTTTCAGCAGTTCTACCTAGTACTATATCCACTATTTTATCAGCATCTGACTCTCGAATATTCAATGGTTCGCAAATACCATTAATTACAAAACCCTGTCCATCAGGAACTTTTTGGCGAGACTTATACTTAGAATGGCTTTTTAACTTTTTTTTCTGAACAATAACATTCCTTGCCAAAGAACTTTCAGTATTAAAGTCTCCTATAGTCACACGCTTAAGTTTCAATTCTCTTCTGTTTTCAGTCACACATTTCCCACGTCCTCCTCCTAATACATATCCAGAAGCTAGAATCAGAAAAATCGTAACTATTCAGCCTCCTCAGATTAATCTGGATTTTTCGCGAATTTATGTCATTTTGATATAAACCCTTTTCCAGAAGTTTTCATGACTCAGTTTACTCCCGAAACACAGGCCATTATCTTGCTTCTCGCTGCTGTAGGTGAGCTGGAGTCGAAGGTTTTGAGTCTTGAGGATGAAAACAAGGAGCTTGCTGATAAGCTCAAGATGAATAGTCGTAATAGCAGCAAGCCACCGTCTACAGATGGTTACAATAAGCCCTCATCATCCAAAAACTCAAATGCTGACAGTGAGAATGAGGAAAATCCTGAGTGTGATAGAGAAGATTACAAACCCAATCCCAAAAGCCTGAGGCAAAAGTCAAATAACAGGCCCGGTGGTCAACACGGTCATAAAGGCTCTACGCTGGAGCAAACTGAGGAACCAGACCATATCCGGCATCACTCGGTTAAAAACTGCGTACTTTGCCATCAGTCGCTTCTTTCTATCAAAGTAACCGACGTTGTTGAACGTCAGGTATTTGATCCAGGACGTTTTGGCCGTTTCGAAGTAACGGCGCATGTGGCTGAAGTCAAAGAATGCCCATGCGGACATGCTAATCAA
Organism: Endozoicomonadaceae bacterium; assembly: GCA_965224475.1. Lineage (GTDB taxonomy): Bacteria > Pseudomonadota > Gammaproteobacteria > Pseudomonadales > Endozoicomonadaceae > Endonucleibacter. The sequence goes on from CBDCZK010000023.1 coordinate 611,946, forward strand.
GCATGCTTTCCTAAGGGTGTTGACTCGTATGTGCAGTATGGTCCGGTCACTCAAGCACTGGCTGTTTATCTGTATCAATACCAGTTAATGCCGTACAAGCGCATTTCACAATTCTTTTTCGATATTTTTGGTCTTGAAGTTAGTCCCGGTTCAATCTGTACTTTTCAGGCAAATGCCTACGACCGTCTGGCTAGCACAGAGGCAGCAATTGCTAACGCCTTAAAAAAAGTGCCAGTTGCAGGTGCTGACGAAACAGGCATGAGAGTGAAGGGCTCTTTATGGTGGCTGCATGTCGTTCGTTCCGAGGAGTGGACATACTACCACCTTGACCCCAGTAAAGGTCATGAAGCTATTGAGGCAATGGGAGTGTTACTGGTATTTGCCGGTATACTTGTGCATGACCATTATAAAGTCTACTTTCGCTACGCAGCCATCCATGTGCTCTGTAACGCCCATCACTTAAGGGAGTTGCAGGGGGTTGTTGACAGAGATTGCAATTATCTTGCAGCCCGGCTTCAACGCTTGTTAAGGCTGGCTTGCCATCTTAGGAAAGGGTTCAAAAAGCTTGGCATGAAGGCTATGCCGGAAATTATCCGCAAGCGTATCGACTCGCTTTTCGAGCGTACTGCTAAAAAAGCACAGCTCGAAGAAGCCGAGTACATGGAGCGACGACGTCAACGCCTTGGAGAGGATAAAGTCAGAAACACCAAAGCCTTTAACCTCTTCAAGCGACTGGTGGAGTTTAAAGAAGAAACCTTGAGATTCATGACTGATTTTGACATCCCCTTCGATAATAACGGCAGTGAGCAGGATGTTCGCAACGGCAAGGTAAAGCAGAAAATATCTGGCTGTTTCAGAAGTGAAAAAGGGGCTAAATGGTACTGCCGGATACGGAGTTATGTTTCATCGGCGAGAAAGCAGGGTGAGAATGTTTTCGAAGCCCTGCTTATAGCTATGAAGAATTACGACAACCTTCCTTTACTGGGTGCTGAATAGTTACGAAAAATCAACATGATATTCAAATAACATTTATTGAAAATATAATGTAAAACAAACCATTCATTAAAATATTTTTTTGATCAATATAATATAATTCATTTATACATATTTTTTTTACCACTCTAACTTTATTACAAAAAAAAACATAAAAATAACAGAAAAATATATTATTTCTAAATTAAAGGATTAGAAAGCGAAAAAATAAAACACTTTGACTCACATATAAACCTTGCTCTAGATTACACAACACTTACCTACTACTTGCGTCTCCTTACAAAAATTAGGTATATTCCCTTTCGCACTATAAAACTCGGAATACACTTACACACAGGTAAATATCCGAAACACAAATAATAGCTCTGCAAATATGGATTTTATGCAGTGTCTTGAAGGCGGGGCAAATTATAAGACGACACAAAGTCGCTATCTTTTCCTAATGGCTATCCCGGATAGAAGGCCATTAGCCTCTGGGCCTATGCTCTCCTGCCTGAAAGCAACTAACCAGACTCCTTATCGGGTGACTTTGCCCATCTAACGGTTTATTGCCGGGGAAAACTATGAATAAAAAACCTTTCAGTACATTGGCCTTGATATCCACTTCAGCACTGGCTGCAGCCCTATCTCTTCAAACCTACGCCGCATACGTCCCTGCAGGTATCAAACTAGCTAAAACACAAGAGTTGGTCAGAGGCAACGGCAGTGAGCCTGCATCGCTAGATCCACAAAAAATTGAAGGCAGCCCTGGAGGCAATGTTGCCAAAGATATGTTTGAAGGGTTGGTCACCCAAGATAGCAATGGAAATATAATTCCCGGTCAGGCAGAAAGCTGGAAAATATCAGACGATAACCGAGTATTTACATTTAAAATTCGGGATTCAGCCCGATGGTCTAATGGAAACCCTGTTACAGCCCATGATTTCGTCTTTGCCTTTCAACGAGCTGTAAACCCCGAAACTGCTTCTCGCTATGCCTGGTATATGGAAATACCAACAATTCAAAATGCCAGCGCCATCATCAAGGGAAATAAGCCTGTCTCATCACTGGGCGTAAAAGCATTGGATGATAAAACCTTCCAGGTTAACCTTGAAAAACCGGTGCCTTATTTCATTAAAATGCTCGGCCACTACACAACCTTTCCTGCTCCCAAAAAAGTCATAGACCAATTCGGTGATGAATGGACAAAACCGGGCAATATGGTTACCAATGGAGCTTACCAATTAGAAGAGTGGCGAGTTAATGAGCGTATTGTTCTGAAAAGAAACCCATATTATTGGAATAATAGTGAAACAGTCATCAACAAAGTAACTTATCTACCCATTACATCTCAGACGGCAGAGCTAAATCGCTATAAAGCCGGTGAGCTCGATATGACTTATGAAATTCCTCTTGAACACTATCGCTCATTAAAAAAAGATATACCGGAAGAAATTCGTACAACCCCTCAGCTTGGCACCTATTATTATGAATTCAATGTAGCCAAGCCGCCATTTAATGACGAACGGGTTCGTAAAGCGCTTTCCTATGCAATCAACCGTACTGCAATTACCCAGTATGTAATAGGGCAGGGACAAACGCCTGCTTATACGTTCACTCCTGAAGCAGGGCAATTGCATCAATCTGACGACCTGAGAGAGACTGCTCTGTAAATTACCAGAGTAGTCAATTTGCATGGAAGCCGTACAGTATCAACCTTTGTCGCAGTTTTTGGCTAAAGTACCTGATCCCCGTCGGCCAGGTATGTGTGACCATAACCTGCTTGATATTCTTATTATTGCCGTATGTGCTGTTATATGTGGAGCTGATGAGTGGCAAGACATTGAGGACTTTGGTCGCTGTAAAGAAGACTGGTTCAAAACATTTCTAGAGCTACCCGCCGGCATACCCTCTAAATACACCTTTCGCAGGGTCTTCTGCTTGCTTGACCCCGTAGCTTTTGAAACCTGTTTTACTGGCTGGATCAAGCAAACACTGACTGAAATATCAGGCAGCCAACACCTTGCGATTGATGGAAAGGTCATTAAGGGCTCCAGAGCAAAAGGCAAAAAACCAGTGCTTCTAGTCAGTGCCTGGAGTGTTAAGCTTGGCTTGGTGCTTGGGCAAGAGCGTGTCGACCAAAAGTCCAATGAAATTACAGCAATACCTAAACTGCTCAAAGCTCTGGAGCTGAAAGGCTGCCTTGTCACACTGGATGCTATGGGCTGCCAGAAGAAAGTAGCAAAGCAGTGCGTTGAACAGGGTGCAGATTACATTCTTGCAGTCAAAGGCAATCAGAAAAAGCTCTATAAAGGCATAGAGGCTTTGTTTACCGCAGCAGAACACCAGCCAGAGCTGCATGATTATATGCAGTCTCGTGAAAAAGGCCACGGTCGTGTAGAAACCCGCTGTTGTTGGGTGATAAGCGATCTTTCTAACTTGGAAACGGCAAAAGACTGGCCGGGACTAAAGCAAGTAGCTGTCGTACAAAGTGACAGGCAAATCAATGGTAAAGTAACTACTGCGCTGCGTTTTTATATCATGAGCCGTTCAATGGCAGCGAAGGATATGCTGGAAATCAGTCGAAACCACTGGTCTGTGGAGAATAATCTACACTGGGTGCTTGATGTTGCATTTTCAGAGGATGCTTGTCAGATCAAAACAGGCAATGGGGCAGAGAACTTCTCTATCCTGAGGCGGATAGCACTGAACGCTATCAAGGCCAACAAGGGCGATCGCAGTATCAAGAGCCACAGAAAACTAGCAGGTTGGGATCATAAACACCTAACAAAGTTACTTTGCTCTATCGTTTTGGATTGATGCAATTGCCCTGACTCCTGAAGCGGTAAATGGCTTTACACCACCAACAATTGAATACAGCCAGTTAAGTCAAAAAGAACGAAATAAAAAAGCCCAAACCTTACTCAAAGAGGCAGGTTACAGCAAAAACAATCCCCTTCAAATCAATCTGCTATATAACACCAGTGAGTCCCATAAAAAAATAGCCATTGCTGTATCACAAATGTGGAAATCACTTGGAGTCGAAACAACACTGGAAAATAAAGAATGGAAAACCTACCTGGACACCAAGGATTCCGGTGATTTTCAGGTCGCCAGAGGAGGGTGGCTTGGTGATTATAATGAAGCCTCAACCATGCTGGATCTTAAAATATCAACCCATGGCCAAAATGACGGTAAATTCAACAATAAAAACTATGACCAGTTAATGGCTAAATCCCGCATAGTTACTGATGATAAAGAGCGAGCCAAACTTTACCAGCAAGCAGAAGAGATTCTCGCCGAAGAGATGCCATTAGCTCCTATCTACCAATACGTTACAAGCCGTCTTGTAAAACCATTTGTGGGTGGGTATCCAATGAAAAATGTAGAAGACAATGTCTATACGAGGGATCTCTATATAATTAAAAACTGATTATCAATTTTAAAATAGAGAAGTTTGCCGGGCTAAAAATTCAAGCTCGGCATGACAATTAAGCCTGCACACCTACTTCCACCATAAAATTTAAATTAGATATGCAGGTACCCACAGTATAGGAGCACATATGCTCAAATTTGTTATAAAAAGATTAACAATAGCCATTCCGACATTGCTTATATTGGTCACCTTATCATTTTTCTTGATGCAGGCTGCACCGGGTAGTCCATTCACCGGTGACTTTAATATGCCACCGGAGATTCTCGCTAACCTTGAAGCCAAATATCATCTAAATGAACCGTTATGGAAACAATATGCTTATTACTTATGGGATCTTATTCATGGAGATTTGGGGCCATCATTCAAATACAAGGACTACACGGTTAATGAACTCGTTGCCCAGAGTTTTCCTGTTTCATTAACTATCGGTGTCGCTGCTTTTATTGTAACTGTTATTAGCGGTATTACTCTGGGAACGATTGCTGCACTGAAACAAAACTCATGGCTTGATTACACTATCATGACTTTTTCCATGATAGGAGTAGTGCTTCCCTCCTTTGTTATCGCCCCCTTACTGGTACTTGTTTTTTCGGTAACACTTCAATGGCTGCCTGCCGGTGGCTGGAATGATGGTAGTTGGCAAAATATGATTTTGCCCGTTTCCGCTATGGCCATCCTGTATATGGCTGCCATTGCCCGGATTATGCGATCAAGCATGATTGAAACACTAAACAGTAACTTTATTCGGACAGCTAAAGCCAAAGGTTTACCAAGCCACTATATTATTTTGAAGCATGCCTTAAAACCCTCTCTACTCCCTATAGTGTCTTACCTGGGCCCTGCGTTTGTCGGCATTATTACGGGTTCTGTTGTTATCGAAACAGTATTCGGCTTACCCGGAATTGGCCAACACTTTGTGAACGGTGCTCTCAATCGAGACTACTCCTTGGTATTGGGGCTCACAATTATTATTGGCTCCCTGACCATCCTGTTCACAGCGATTGTCGATATTCTCTATGGTTTAATTGATCCTAAGATTCGTTTGGGGGGCGCATGACAGCTATCATGAAACAAACCATGCTTAGGCAGGAAAGCTCCAAAGCCCTTGAAAACTTTTCAAAAGAGCTGGAAGTAGAAGGGCGTAGCTTATGGGCAGATGCCCGCCGCCGTTTTTTCAGTAACAGGGCAGCTGTTGCCAGTCTGTGGATATTATTAGCCGTCCTGCTACTCATTCTTTTTGGGCCATTATTCAGCCAATTTTCATACGATGAAATCGACTGGGCCAACATGGCTGCAGCTCCATCTCTCAGTAGTGGCCATTTCTTTGGTACAGACCACCTGGGACGAGACCTGTTTGTCCGAACCCTGGAAGGAGGGCGGATTTCTTTTATGGTCGGAGCTATGGGTGCACTTGTCGCAGTGTTAATAGGCACTGTCTATGGTGCGATGGCCGGTTTTCTGGGTGGGCGTACTGATAACCTGATGATGAGGGCTTTGGAAATTCTCCAGTCATTTCCTTTTATGTTCCTGGTTATTTTAATGATCACCTTTTTTGGCCGATCCATTCTGTTGATTTTTGTCGCCATAGGTGCTGTTTCCTGGCTGGATATGGCTCGTATTGTTCGAGGCCAAACCCTTAGCTTAAAAAGTAAGGAATTTATTGAAGCCGCTATCATCTGTGGAGCTAATTCCCGCCAGATTATTTTCCGACATCTGGTTCCGAATCTGTTGGGCATTGTCGTTGTTTACGCATCACTGTTAGTACCAGGCATGATTTTGTTTGAATCATTCTTGAGTTTCCTTGGGCTTGGAGTGCAAGAGCCCATGACCAGTTGGGGAGCCCTTGTTAATGAAGGAGCAATGTCAATGGAAGTGGCGATCTGGCAGCTGGCATTCCCTACTGCCTTTCTGGTTGTCACACTTTTCTGCTTCAACTTTATCGGTGATGGGCTTCGTGATGCCCTAGACCCCAAGGATCGTTAACCTATGAATTTATTGGATGTAAAAAATCTCCAGGTTCAATTCACAACCCCTGACGGCAACGTCACTGCAGTTAATGATCTTACCTTTTCTCTAAAGTCAGGTGAAACACTGGGACTGGTAGGTGAGTCAGGCTCAGGTAAAAGCCAAACAGCTTTCGCCTTGATGGGGCTCTTGGCTAAAAATGGTCTTGTACAGGGGTCAGCAAAGTTTGAAGGGCAGGATATCCTTGGTCTAAAAGAAGCCGAACTAAACCGCATTCGTGCAGAAAAAATCGCCATGATTTTTCAGGACCCAATGACCTCCCTTAATCCCTATATGAAAGTTGGCCCTCAATTGATGGAGGTCTTGCAGCTTCATAAAGGGTTATCTAAAAAGGATGCTTTTGAAGAATCTGTAAAAATGCTTGATGCGGTTAAAATGCCAGAAGCAAGAAAGCGCATGGCAATGTACCCTCACGAATTTTCAGGCGGTATGCGACAACGGGTAATGATTGCTATGGCATTACTCTGTCGTCCAAAATTACTTATTGCTGACGAGCCAACTACCGCTCTTGATGTCACCGTACAGGCTCAAATAATGGAATTGCTGAATGAACTAAAACGAGAGTTCAATACAGCAATCATTATGATCACTCATGACCTCGGTGTTGTCGCAGGTATCTGTGATAAGGTATTGGTTATGTATGCTGGGCGTACCATGGAATACGGTACAACCAATGATGTTTTTTATGACCCACGGCACCCATACTCAAAAGGGCTCCTCAAGGCTATCCCCAGGCTGGATACAGAAGGTGAAATCCTGCCCACCATTCCAGGAAACCCACCTAACCTTTTAAACCTTCCTACAGGCTGTCCATTTCAGGAACGCTGTAACTTCATAGTGTCAAAATGCCAAAAGAAGACTCCACCGCTTGAAAGTTTCGGTGCAGGTAGAAAAAAAGCCTGTTTTCTGGGTGGTCCATTGGAAAACGAAAGTATTAGGGAGGGAGCAGCATGAATAGTCAGCCTATTTTAAAAGTAAAAAACCTGAAAGTTCATTTTCCTATTCCCAAAGCCCGTAGTTGGCCCTGGCAACCAATGCCTTTTCTAAAAGCGGTAGATGGCGTCAGCTTTGATCTTTATAAGGGTGAAACACTAGGAATCGTAGGGGAATCTGGATGTGGCAAGTCAACCCTTGCACGAGCAATTATTGGATTGGCTCCTACACATGAAGGGGAGATCATCTGGCAAGGAAACAATATTGCCGGAGCCCATGGAAATAGCTTAAAAACTATTCGCAAGGATATTCAGATGATATTTCAAGATCCTCTGGCTTCCTTAAATCCTCGAATGACTATTGGCGATATTATTTCCGAGCCTCTACGAAATTATTACCCTGAACTTTCAAAAGATGAGTTAACCAGATGCGTTCAGGAGATGATGGCCAGGGTTGGTTTATTGCCCAATGTGATCAACCGATATCCCCATGAGTTTTCTGGCGGTCAATGTCAGCGGATTGGCATTGCCAGGGCTCTGATACTAAAACCCAAACTGGTTATCTGTGATGAACCTGTTAGTGCACTTGATGTTTCCATCCAGGCCCAGGTTGTAAACCTGCTAAAAGAACTACAAAAAGAGATGGGACTCTCATTGATATTTATTGCCCATGATCTCAGCGTGGTAAAACATATCAGCGACAGAGTTCTTGTTATGTACCTAGGCAATGAAATGGAAATGGCGAAGGCAGAGCACATGTACGATAACCCTCGCCATCCTTACACAAAAGCTTTGCTTTCTGCTGTCCCCATTCCTGATCCGGATATGGAAAGAGATAAGAATATCCAGCTTTTGGAAGGCGATCTACCATCACCTATCAATCCACCAAGTGGATGCGTGTTTAGGACACGATGTCCAATAGTTGGGAAGAAATGCCGCAGTCACAAGCCACAGCTCCTGTGCGATAACCAAGAGCATTTTACTGCATGCCTGAATACTTAGCTCACCTGATAAACAGGGTTTACAGTAGCAGCTACTGATAATTAGCCCTGAGGAGAGGAAGGGCTACTATAGGAGCCTTGCTTATGTGCAGGTTCCTTTAATGAATGAACATAAGTCAATGCAACCGTTGAATCATCATTTCCACAACCAGATTTTGCCAATCTAACTACAAGCTTAGAAAGGGGTACTTGATTGTCAGTACTGAGTATTGCCTTTATTTGTTTCATCCAGTCAGCAGGCTCAATAGCATCCGTTACCTGTATAATAAAATCCCCCTCTTCAAGATCAATAGCTACAACATCAGGATGAGGACTCATAGCAGGAGTATTTTGCTTATCACCGATGCTACAGTACATTGCAGGTGGTCGCGTTATCGCGTCTCCAACAGCAAAAGCACAGAAGGTTCTTAATGTACCATCATAATACAAAATTCTCCCTCCGAATGGCTCTAGATTCTGCTCTCTATATTCAAGGCTTGGTTGATTATGTGGTTTATGAAGTAACCAAACATGAGTCATTAAATCCTTTACCTCTTCACTTATAGGAGGATCAGCATGAATTAAATTTAATGACAAATATCTATTAGTAAAGCCATACTTATTAAAGACAAAACATAGAGAGTCACCAACATTAGCAACAAATAAACGTAACTTCCCCTGCTCTACAGGTAAAACAACCGCTACATTTAGCGTTGCTCCTTGTTGATCATAAAGACTATTACCCGTTATTTTTCTTGATAAATTTACCGGTGCAACAACAGCCGATTTTTGAACACTACTGCTATCGTTAACGTCAAAAACAAAACGTTTAAATTCCTGTTCAAAAATCTCAAAAAACTCACGCCGAATATAATCACCAATTCTATTTTCAAGAATATCTTTGGTACTTAATCCGCCTTTTCCTCTATCATAACTATGCCCATCGATTACAATACTTATTAAAACAGGGTAACTAACTTCGGTACATGTTTTTATACACCTCATTTCATAAAAGGCTCTATCTTCATTGCCTCCAAGCTTATCTTTTGCTGTTGCAGCAATAGAGTAAGAGGTGTGATACAACAATGCGCCCCCAAGCGAAACTGGTTCATCTTCAGCTAATAATGATTGTTCTGCTCTTTCATCCGTTTGATCACTTGCCATATCAGACTTTAAGAGCATATCTAATTCTTTAGGAAGTACCGTTGCGGCTGAACTATGTCCAATAGCCAAGTCTTCTTCCGAAGATGAGGTAGAAGAATCATCAGCTATTTCACCAACCAAACACTGACAACTAAAGTCTAAACCTTCCTGTAATTTCTTTCTATTTTCACTAGTAAATTCTTCTGGAGAATTACAAACACGATAATCTCTTTCGTTAATAGCAGCTTGAGTTATGGGAAATTCGCTGTAATGGCTATTGCCTTTAATTATCGTCTCAAACTCTTCTTCAGTATATAAATCCCCTTCCTTACCAACACAAAAAGCGGAAGTAGAAAATAGCAAAAAATTAAAAGCACAATACCAAATAATACATTGAAGTCGATAAAATTCAACTTTCATAACAATCGACCTCTCAAAAAAATCAAGAATTATAATAGTGGTATAAAAATCAAAATTTAGACAAAGTAATTTAAAATTAAAAAAATAATTTTATAGCTATTAGCCTTAATTCAAGCCATCAAGCAGGCAGGCGGTATAATAAAATTATTTAGCTTTTTGTAAGACAAATAACCAATAACTTTAATAACTTTTAGTGTATTTGACAGAGAAACTAACGCTGGATGTGAACCTGCCTGTCCCTCAGGAACAGACAACCCAAGTCGTTTATAAAGCTCAATCCAATAAGAAAACAGTTCTCCAGTTTCCGGGTCTCTAAAGCTCATTGGTGTTTGTTGAAAAACAGGCTTGCCTTTATTGGCATATCTGAAGGCTTCAAGAACCAACTGGCTACAAAACCAGCCACTTTGGCTACCATAACTGTGATCATAAGGGTGTGACACACAGCCTTCAGCAAAAGCAATAGCGGCAGGAATTAAATGGCCGTAAGCAGGTAATAATCTGGAGATGGTTACACAGGGTTTTCCTTTTAAATCTACTACCGACTTTTTAATAAAACTATTAAGAGGTGTTTTTTTTACCTCAGGCGAAACCGCTTCTATAACCCGGTTACTACCAATATAAATAGCAACATGATTTAAAGCCTGGCCATTGACTCCTTCAAAAAGTCGACTAATTAACCACTCCCTCTCACCACCAATACTTAATTGAAAAAGGAGATCACCAGGCTTCAGAACGTCTTTTATATTTTGCGAATGATTTTCCATGTGTGCGGCAAACTCACCGTAACCAAAATCATTTTTAAGATGTCACCGGGAATAAACGGATAAAACCCCAGTAGCAACGCTTTCTCGACACTACCGGTAAACTGACTTAACCAGCATACCCCTGATGTAAACAGTAACAAATGTCCTGCTAGTAACACAGTTATCAAGCCAGAAAGCGAACTCAACCATGCTTGTTTAACTTCAGCCACATAGCCACACAAGCCCGCCACCAACAAGAAACCGAATAAATAGCCAGCCGTTGGGCCATTATAAATACTTAACCCCAGTGCTGTTCCAGAAGCAAAAACGGGAAGCCCGCAAACTCCGAGCATTTGCCAACTAACAACAGATGCCAGAGATAACCGCCAGCCAAATGTTAGTGTAATCAAAAACAGGGCAAAGGTTTGTCCAGTCAAGGGAACTGGCTCAATAGGAATATACAGCTTTGATCCTAATGTCATCAAAGCAACCCCAGCCAATACCATAATCAATGAGCGAATGGCTGTTGTACTTTTAACGCTCCCTGAGTTCCAGGAAGGTAACGCTTGATTCAATGTATACATAAATTTACCTACCAACTTCCATTTAGCGGGAAGTATAGTTCAGTAAATAGACAACACGACGAAGCCCCACACTTTTCATTAAAATTCTTGTTTACCGGGCTTTCATATCGGTTCTAACAGCGTCTATCACAGCAACTGTTTCCGGGCGAACCCCTCGCCATATTAAAAACTGTTCTGCCGCCTGTTCAACCAGCATGCCAAGTCCATCTATACACTTTAAAGCTCCAGACTCTCTTGCCCAACAATTAAACACCGTCTCCTGAGAGCCATACATCATGTCGTAGCAGATTGTTTCTGCTCCAACAATATCACTGGAAAGAGGAAGAGCCCTGCCTTGGAGGCTGGCCGCAGTACCATTAATAATCAAATCAAAGCAGCCTTCAATAGCTTCGAAGCTACAGGCCTTAAGTGAAACCCCATTATTTTCTTGAAACAATGTTGATAAGTCTTCAGCCTTGCTTACCGTCCTGTTAGCAATAACAAGTTCCGAAGGCTTTTCCTGGAGTAGAGGTTCCAAAATACCCCTCACGGCACCTCCAGCGCCCAATACCAAAATTCGTGTATCTTTCAGGGTTATCTTGTGATTATCTTTTAAATCACGGATCAGTCCTAAACCGTCGGTATTATCGCCATTCAAACAACCATCATCACCCAGCCACAAAGTGTTAACAGCCCCTGCTTTTTTGGCTCTATCTGTTTTAACTTCAGCCAGCTGCCAGGCTTCTTCTTTAAATGGGACAGTTATACTCAGTCCTCTATCACCATTTCTGAAAAAGGCAGAAACCACCTCTCCAAATTCTCCAATGGCTACCTCAATTGCTTCATAACGCAGCTGCTGATGCGTATTTAATGCAAAAAGCGCATGAATTTTTGGAGACTTGCTGTGGGTTACAGGATTTCCCATCACCGCATAGCGGTCTGCAGGAGCGGCCATTAGACTACCTCTTTACTTGTTAACAACGCTCTCACTAACCATTCTTTAAAGCCAGTCTCTCGGCTTCAGAAAATCAGTGTATAGCCTGGCTTCATCTGAGCAATCATCCGGTTGCCAGTTGTAGTCCCAACGAACCACCGGAGGTAATGACATGAGAATAGACTCTGTTCGCCCTCCTGACTGTAGACCAAACAATGTTCCTCGATCATAGACCAGATTGAACTCTACGTAACGACCTCTGCGATACTGTTGAAAATATTTTTGTTGCTCAGAAAATACCTGCTTTTTCCTTTTTTCAACTATGGGTAGATAAGCAGCTAAGTAGCTATCCCCAACAGATCGCATAAATTCAAAGCATTTCTCGAAGGGCCACTCATTCAGGTCATCAAAGAACAGTCCACCAATACCTCTAGCCTCATTGCGATGCTTCAGGAAAAAATAATCATCACACCACTTTTTATAATGTGGATAAACAGTTTCACCAAAAGGCTCACAAGCCTCTTTAGCTGTTTGATGCCAATGAATACAGTCTTCTTCAAAACCATAATAAGGCGTTAAGTCATAGCCTCCACCAAACCACCAGACAGGAGCAACACCTGGTTTTTCAGCCACCAGCAAACGAACATTTGCATGAGAAGTGGGTACATAGGGGTTGTCAGGGTGCATAACCAATGAAACACCCATTGCCTGAAAACTGCGTCCTTCCAGTTCAGGTCTTTTGGCGGTTGCACTGGGAGGCAATGTACTTCCTTTTACATAAGAGAAATTAACCCCACCTTTTTCAAAAACGTCACCATTTTCAATGACACGAGCTCTACCTCCACCACCACCATGGTATTCCCAGCTATCCTCACGGAATGAAGTAGAGCCATCCTCCTGTTCAAATGCCTGACAAATTCGATCCTGCAGGGAGATAAGATATGACTTTACAGCATCTATCGCGATTTCATTTACCATGGTTAAATTAACTTGCCCGGATTAGTTGATTGGTTTTCAAGTCACGGATTTCTGATGGCGAACTCCCTGAACCAACCGTTCCTGGAGCAATAAAATCCAACTGGCTAGAAAAGTTGTTTTCAACTTGCTCCATGGTCAGTAAGGGTGTTTCACCAGCCCTGTTCGCAGAGGTAGACACTAATGGCGAACCTGCAGCAGCACACAAATATCTGACCACTGGATGATCACAAACCCTGACAGCCACTGTATTAAATTGCCCTCGAATCCATTCCGGTGCCCAACCCTCTGGATCAGGTATTAACCAGGTATGAGGTCCCGGCCAGCTGGCAGATAACTTGCGTCGCTCTATTTTACTAAGAGGAGCTAATAGCGGTTCAAACTGCTCCTCAGACATTCCCACGAGAATCACACCTTTTTCAACGGGCCTTTGTTTAATATCCAGCAACCGGTAAACAGCTTCACGGTTCCAGGGTAAACATCCAAGCCCCCAAACGGCCTCTGTGGGATAAGCAATGACACCACCTTTTGCCACAGCAGTTGCTGCCAGATTTAGCTGATCAATATCAAGTATCATCTTTTACCCCATTCTGGAACCATCTATTCGGCTCAAACTTTTAAATATTACTAACAGCTGTCTATCTCAAACCAGAGGCTTTTAAATCCATTCAGAAAAATTCGCAAGAAAAAGCTTATTGAAGCTAGGTGTTATTTGTATAGCATGGGAGAAACTGATCATAAAATTATCTGGGATAATCACTGATAACTCAGGTTCTCAATCAAAAACCTTTCCAGCTACCAGTATAAAACCAGAGTTTTTAATCAGTTTCCCATTTTCTCAGAAGTATTATTTGTTCAACTGATTCTGCAACGCAGCATCTTTAGCGAGAATAGCTTCAGCATTGGCCTTACGCTCCATCCTGAGACGGTCAGATAACTCCTTGTCATTGAGAGCGATAATCTGAGCAGCAAGATAGCCGGCATTTTTCGCTCCGGCTTTACCAATTGCCACAGTTGCAACAGGTATTCCTCCAGGCATCTGCACTGTTGATAACAATGCATCCATACCATCGAGAGGGCCGGCATCAATAGGAACACCAATAACCGGCTTGATTGTCAAAGACGCGACCACCCCAGCTAAATGCGCTGCCATACCCGCACAACAAATAAAAGCGGCTGCTCCCCGTTTATCAGCGTCTTTTACATATGTGTGAGTTGCGTCTGGTGTGCGGTGGGCTGAATGAACCTTTACTTCTACAGGCACATCCAGTTTGCTCAAAACGTCAATAGCTGACTGCACCTTTGGCAAGTCTGAATCTGACCCCATCAAAATGGCAACAAACGGCTTCGACACTTCATATCCTCCCAGACCATAAGTGAAGACCGCTAGTTTAACAGGGAGATAACGAGGTAAACAGTCAAGAAAGAGAGAACTTAATAGGTTATTTTTTTATAGAACACGATAAAAAGGAATCCCTCTGCAATATTCAGCATGCTTCCAGCCTAATCAAGTCCAGTTTTTATGCCACTCTGATAAAACCACCAGGTACTGATTCAATAAAACCGCTAAGTTCAAGGTCTGTAAGCAGCATCGAGAGCTCATCACTGGGTATACTACAAAGCATGCTCAGATGATCTGAACTAACCACTTCAAAGCCCATTGCTTCCAAAATTTCGTGTTGAACAGGATCACTACATTTTGCAGATACAACAGTTTCTTCATTTGACTCGAGCAATAATTGCTGAATCTCCGGCCTGAGTTCAGCCAGTATATCGTCAGCAGATTCAACCAATACTGCACCTTCGCGGATCAGTTTATGGCAACCACGGCTCATGGGATTCATAACAGAGCCAGGTATTGCAAACACTTCACGGCCTTGCTCAGCTGCAAGTCTTGCCGATATTAAAGAACCGCTTTCAACAGCAGCCTCAACCACCAGCACCCCTAAAGATAATCCCGAAATAATCCGGTTACGCCTTGGGAAATTGGTCGGTAGAGGAGAAGTTCCCAGTGGGAATTCACTGATAATGGCTCCCTGCTCAACAATCGATTCATAAAGAGAACGATGAGACCGGGGGTAAATTGTATCTACCCCAGTCCCGAGAACAGCAATGGTATTGCCATAGCAGGAAAGTGCACCCTGATGTGCAGCACCATCTATTCCCATTGCCATGCCACTAGTGATAACAAAACCGCTTCGAGCCAACTGTTCAGCTATTTCTGTGGCAATTCTCCGTCCCTGGGGAGTAGGGCGACGGCTACCTACAATCGACAACTGTGGTTCTGACAAGATGATAGGGCTGCCAATAACATAAATAACACCAGGAGGATCAGGTAACTCTTTTAATTGTAAAGGGTAGTAATCCGATTCAAGGCAAAAAATATGATGGGCTTCACTGGAATCGAGCCAGCCTTTAGCAATATCAACTCGTTTTTGAATGTCCCTGGAATGCTTTTGCTGGCTTATTGCTTCCGCTATAGCTTCTGGTAGCCCCTTCCTTAGTTCAGCTACGCTAGCTGAAAGTACTTGTTCAGGCTCTCCAAAATACCTCAATAACTTTTGTAATCTCAAAGGGCCTATACCGGGAATCAAAGATAATCTCAGCCAAGGCTCCAGCTCTACCCAATCTTTCATTGATAGTTTTTACCCCAGTTGTCAGTATTATTTGATTCCAGCCATTTTATTGTTTGATAACCCAAACATTACGGAGCACTTAAGTAATCTCCTACCTTCAGGTCTTCAATAGCAGACATGACAATACCATAGCTCAATTTATCGAACGGGCGGTAAATCATAACCATGCCGACATCTTTCGGTGGCAATCTGACACGATCGCCTTTAACAGGATCTTTTACCTTTGAGGTGGTCTGAACAACCAAAATATCACCTTGCCTAAGACTTTCTCTGGCTCCCAAGTTAACAATAATCGTGTCATACTGACCGATTGCCCTCCCACCATGTAATACACCCAAAATTTTACCTGTAACAGGTTCTACAGGTGCCTGGGGGAAGAAGGTAGTAACCGGGGTAAATGTATCCTTCTCCAGAATTCTATCTCCCACCATTACGTGCATTTTTGCGTCTGTTACTTTCAAAACCCCAATGCCATCAGCAAAACTCGATAAAGATGCATCAGCGGCCTTGTGGCCAATAATTCCAAACACTTCACCAGTACGAGGATCTTTCAGCTTTTTCCCTTTCCTGAATATTTCATACCGCCCATCAGAGTCTGGAAATCGCCCTCTGGCATATATGACATCTCCCGTACTTGCGGCAATCTTTTTGCTATTTGAAGAAAAGACATGAGGAGCTCGGCTTAACTCTTCGCGAATAGAGAAGATCCGGCTACTTCTGATAAATGCATCAACAAGGCGCAAAGGAATTGCAGGAATAGCTTGTTCAATAGGCGTTGTTCTAATTTTTGGGCTGAGCTTAATTGTACGTCCCGTTTCACCCCGCCGTGATACTGTGAGTTTAGGTTTGCCATCAATATACACAAGACTGACCACATCTCCAGGAAAAATCAGATGGGGGTTTTTTATCTGTGGGTTTGAGTGCCATATTTCCGGCCAACGCCAGGGACTTTCCAGAAAGTGTTCTGCCACCCCCCATAGAGTATCTCCCTTTTGCACGGTATAGCTTTCTGGAGAGTCAGTTTTGAGGGGGCTCTGCAACGCAACGCCAGGATAAGGTATACAAAGTAGGGTCATGGCCAGAAAGAGGCTTCTCATTTTTATTCCTATCCCTGGATCAAAAGCAAACTGTACTATAATCATTTCTCGACCATGACTACAGTTTCTGAACATCAGAGCGAATCACGCTTTAGTAGATGAGAATTAAAGAACTTGTAGCAGGAGAAAGCGGGCAAGACAAAATTCCCAATTGTTCAAGGGTCTATTGCTACATACAATATTGTTACTTTCACATGATAAGAGAGTTATAGATCACTGATGGCTATCCTGGAAATCCTGGAATACCCCGACCCCAGACTACGCACCGTTGCTAAGCCTGTCGCAGAAGTTAATGATGAGATCAGGCAAATTGTTAGCGACATGCTTGATACCATGTATAGTGCTAAAGGTGTTGGCCTGGCTGCGACACAGGTTGATATCCATCAACGTATTGTTGTCATGGATATGTCTGAAAACGGTGACAGCCCTATTGTGTTAATAAACCCCAGATATGAAGGCATTGGCGATGAAAAGTCAGAACTTCAAGAAGGATGTCTGTCTGTCCCGGGCTTTTTCGAAGCACTGGGTAGGTTTGAAAAAATTCGAGTATCAGCACTCGACCGTGATGGTGCGGAATTCACAATGGATGTTGATGGACTGGCTTCTGTTTGTGTGCAACATGAATTGGATCATCTTGAAGGTAAACTTTTTGTTGATTACCTGTCACGTCTAAAACAGGATCGAATCCGCAAAAAACTGGAAAAGAATAAACGTTTGAGAGCTTAAGTTCTCTAAATTATTTTCTTCAATAAAATCCAATGCTTTGCAAAGTGGTTCTTCATCATGTTTTAAAAGCATCTGTGATTCTAGAGGCTGCCATCACACAAAGGGTGGCCTTGTTAAACCCTGCAATCAAGGCCATTTTACTCAAACTGACTCTTTACTTATCATTTAACACTATTTTTTCGCTAACTGATTAATTTCAAGAGCTTAAGGTACTGCTTTCATCACACCACATTGGTGTCATTTCAGGCCTTGCCGGGTTAATGAAGTCAGTATTTATTTATGAGCAGTGCAAACCCAATGAAAAGCCTCCGAATTATTTTTGCCGGAACCCCGGATTTCGCCAGCGAACACTTGCAAGCCATTCTTGATAGCCACCACCAGGTGATCGCAGCCTATACACAGCCAGACAGACCTGCGGGAAGAGGGCGAAAACTAAAACCAAGCCCGGTAAAAGCCCTTGCCCTACAGCACGAGATACCCGTCTACCAGCCCCGCTCTTTAAAAAGTGCTGAAGAACAACTTAAACTCGCAGCGCTTAAGGCTGACATTATGGTGGTAGTTGCCTATGGCTTGATTCTTCCACAAGCCATCCTCGACACCCCAACACTTGGTTGCATTAATGTACATGGTTCAATTCTTCCTCGCTGGCGGGGGGCTGCTCCGATACAAAGAGCTATTGAAGCCGGGGATAAAGAGTCAGGTGTAACCATTATGCAAATGGATGCTGGCCTTGATACCGGAGACATGTTACTTAAAGCCTATTGTCCAGTGCTTAAAGATGACACCGCAGCGGAATTGCACGACCGCCTGATTGAAGTGGGAAAACCAGCACTTATTAAAGCTCTTGATGCCATTGCCAATAACAGTGCTCAGCCCGAAAAGCAGGATGATAGCCTGGCTTGCTACGCACACAAACTAAATAAAGAAGAAGCTCGTCTTAACTGGCAGCAATCAGCAACAGCGCTGGAACAACATATCAGAGCCTTTAATCCCTGGCCTGTGTCTACAACACTGTTGGATGATCAAACAATCAGGGTGTTAAAAGCGACTGCCATTGATAAAACCTGTGAAGAAGCACCAGGCACTCTTGTAAAAGCAGACAAAGAGGGTATAGATATTGCCAGTGCTAAGGGTATTTTGAGAGTCACCACTATTCAGTTACCTGGAAGCAGGACAATGTCTGTACAAGATCTTCTCAACAGCAAAAAAGAACTCTTTTCTGCTGGTAAAACATTCAGCTGATACGAACCTTACAGTTAATATGGCCAAACAATCATCAGTTCGTCTTGCGGCTGCAAAAGTAGTGACGCAGGTCTTAAACGGAGAGTCGCTGAACAAAACTCTTCCTCAGCAGCAAGAACTCCTATCAAGCCGTGACCAAGCTCTGTTAGCAGAACTGAGCTATGGAACATTGCGCTACTACTTCAAACTGGAAGCCTGGTTAAAATTTCTGCTGGAAAAGCCTCTGAAATCAAAGGAAAAAGAGCTTCATAGTTTAATTCTGGTAGGGCTGTACCAACTATTTCATACACGAATTCCTCCACATGCTGCGATTGGTGAAACCGTTCAGGTTACTCGCAGCTTGGGAAAAGCATGGGCCAGAGGTTTGGTCAATGGGGTTCTTCGAAATGCTCAACGCCAGTTTGATACATTGCAGCAATTAGAAGAAAGCTGTCAGGCTTGTGCAACATCTCATCCTGACTGGCTAGTCAGCAAACTAAAAGATGCCTGGCCTGAACACTGGCAAAATATCATCGCTGAAAACAACCAGCCACCACCCATGACACTTAGGGTAAACAATCAGCAAATTTCCCGCGATCGATATTTAAAGAAACTCCTGGATGTTTGCATTAAGGCAAACCAGACCACTTTTGCCCCCCAAGGGATCAAGCTGAATAGACCAGTATCTGTTGCACAACTACCAATGTTTTCACAGGGCGCTGTCAGCATTCAGGATGAATCAGCACAATTAGCAGGTACCCTGATTAAAGCAGCCAAAGGCGACCGTATTTTAGATGCATGCTGTGCACCTGGTGGAAAAACCTGCCACCTGCTTGAGCTCAATGATGACGTAGAACTTCATGCCCTCGATTGTGATGAAAGCAGACTGGTCAGAGTGAAGGAGAATCTTGAAAGACTGAACCTATTCGCAACAGTGATCCATGGTGATGCTACTAACCCCGAACAGTGGTGGGATGGCAAATACTATGATCACATTTTGCTTGATGCCCCTTGCTCAGCAACAGGTGTCATAAGAAGGCACCCAGACATCAAGCTCTTACGAAAAGCCACAGATATAAATGCCTTGTCTGAACTACAAGGAAACATTCTGGCTCAGATGTGGTCAATACTAAAACCAGGCGGAACACTGCTTTATGCTACTTGCTCCGTCATGCCAGAAGAGAATCACCTTCAGATTAAGCGCTTTCTGACCCAAGAGCCAGATGCAGCCCTGGTTGAGCTTAGTGGTGACTGGGGCCATGATACTGGTTATGGTAAACAGATATTCCCTGGTAGTGGCGATGGCTTTTTCTACAGCCTTATCAGAAAATCTGCTATCTAAACAGCCATGATAAAAAATACTGCCTTTGTCTTATCAGGATAAAGCAGTATTTTTATGGTAAACAGCCATGTGCAAAAAATGCCGCTAATCACGGACCAGGACAATACTCAGGCTTCGCAGTAACGGCATTTTTATAGTAAATAAGTAACGATGAAAATAATCATTCTCGGCGCTGGCCAGGTTGGCGGCACTCTGGCAGAAAACCTAGCCAGTGAAGAAAACGATATAACGGTAGTCGATACCAATAGTGAACGCCTAAGGGAGCTTCAGGATAGAATAGATATTCGCACAATACAGGGAATGGCTTCTTTTCCCTCTGTATTAAAACAGGCCGGTGCGGATGAAGCGGATATGTTGGTAGCAGTCACCAATAGCGATGAAGTCAATATGATCGCCTGCCAGATTGCCTACACTATGTTCCACACCCCTTCAAAAATCGCTCGTATTCGCCAGGCTGCGTATCTTAGTAAAGCCAACCTATTCAGTGATGATGCACTGCCTATTGATGTATTAATAAGCCCTGAGCAAGTCGTTACCAATTATATAAAACGCCTTCTTGAGCGGCCTGGAGCCCTTCAGGTTCTCGACTTTGCTGATGGCAGGGCCCAGCTCGTTGCCATGAAAGCCTACTATGGAGGCCCACTGGTAGGGCAAGAGCTTCGTTATATTCGGGAACATATGCCCAATGTAGACACCCGGGTAGCAGCCATTTTCAGACGTGGTAAGGCAATTATGCCAAAAGGCACAACGGTTGTTGAAGCAGACGATGAAGTGTTCTTTATTGCCGACCGTCGCCATATACGGGCAGTGATGAGTGAGCTCCAGCGTCTTGATGATGACTATAAGCGCATAATCATTGCTGGTGGAGGAAATATCGGTTTACGCCTGGCTTCCGCTGTAGAGGATGACTACAAAGTCAAAGTCATTGAACGAAATATGGAGCGCTGCCAATTTCTTTCTGAAACCCTGACCAAAGCCATGGTCTTTAACGGTAATGCATCAGATAAAGAATTGCTGGTGGCTGAAAATATTGAGGAAACTGATATTTTCTGTGCCCTGACCAATGATGATGAAGCCAATGTGATGGCTGCCATGCTGGCTAAGCGGTTGGGGGCAAGAAAAGTTATGGCCTTGATCAATAACCCGGCATACGTTGACTTAGTACAAGGTGGAGAGATTGATATTGCAATCTCGCCCCAGCTGGCTACAACAGGCAGTCTGTTGAAACACGTACGAAAAGGTGACGTAGTAAATGTTCACTCACTTCGAAGAGGAGCTGCTGAAGCAATGGAAGCCATCGCCCATGGGGATGAGCAAAGCTCCAGAGTTGTAGGCCGAACAGTTCAGGAAATTGAGTTACCACCAGGAACAACCATAGGTGCAGTGGTTCGTAATGATGAAGTGATGATTGCCCATGACACAACCCGTATAGAGTCCGGTGATCACATCATCTTATTTCTTACCAACAAGAAACGAATTCATGAAGTAGAGCAGCTTTTCCAGGTGGGTCTTGGCTTCTTTTAACGGGTTGCAACTTTGTAAAGCAACTCAGTAAGGACTGTCTATTCATCCTCTGTTTGATAAGATAATACCTGCTTTAAAGACCAATATAAGTTTTCAATTCGATGATTGGGGGGGCGAATTCATCGTTAGTTAGAAGCCCTCCCTAAGGCTGTTCTGCTTGGCATCGCAGCCTCAATCAACGAAAACGGAATTTTCAGAAACCGCCATGATTTAGTTTCTGACTAATACTTTTAGTCAATGTCTTTTCATGGCAAATAACATGTTAAAAAAACAGGGTCGCCATGCAGTTACCGGTTATTATTCCCGTATTGGGTATTCTGCTGATGCTGTTCAGCACCTCCAGCATCCCCCCCATTATTGTTGCTTTACTTTATTCTGAAGCAGAAATCAGCTTATTTATCTACACCTTTATCATTACACTTTCCGCAGGACTTTTATTCTGGCTTCCTTTTCGCAAATCCCGGGTTCAAATGCGAAACCGTGATGGCTTTATGGTTACGGTTCTGCTGTGGATTGTTCTCAGTGTTGTGGGTGCTCTGCCACTTTTAATGATGGAAGCCCCATCTCTAAGCTTTACGGATGCTTTCTTCGAATCCTTGTCTGGTTTAACAACCACAGGGGCAACCATTCTTACTGGCATTGATGAGCTGCCAAAGTCGATTCTTTTCTACCGCCAGCAACTCCAGTGGCTTGGTGGTATGGGGATCATTGTATTGGCTGTTGCTATATTGCCTATGCTAGGGATTGGCGGCATGCAACTCTATAGAACGGAAACCCCTGGTCCCGTTAAAGATAGAAAACTAACACCTCGTATTACAGAAACAGCAAAAGCATTATGGTACATCTACCTGGGACTCACTATTGTTTGTGCATTGAGTTACTGGGTCGCTGGTATGACCGCCTTTGATGCCATCAGTCATAGCTTTAGTACTGTAGCAATTGGAGGATTTTCAACCCATGATGCCAGTATTGAGCATTTTGACTCCATTGCCATACAAAACGTCGCAGTCTTCTTTATGCTTATTTCAGGTGTAAATTTTGCGCTGCACTTTCTGGCATGGCGAGGCAGATCTTTATTGCATTACTGGCAAGATCCTGAGTTCAAAGGCTACCTGTTGATACTGGGTCTGGTTATCGCGATTACGGTACCCGTTCTATTTTTTTCAGAAACAATGGGGCTTTTCGATTCTTTCAGATACGGCATTTTTGAGGTTGTCTCTGTCGCCACAACAACGGGCTATTCATCAACAGGGTTTTCGTCCTGGCCAACATTCCTCCCATTCTTACTGTTTCTTACCAGCTTTGCAGGGGGCTGCTCAGGCTCTACAGCCGGTGGTATGAAAATTATCCGTATACTTCTGATATTCAAACAAGGTATGAGAGAGCTCCGTCGCCTGGTTCACCCCAATGCCATTTTTGTTATCAAGTTAGGAGGTAAGTCAGTCCCTTCCAGAACAGGTGAAGCAGTCTGGGGTTTTTTTTCAGCCTACATTGTTCTTTTCATCGTGATGTTTCTGGCGTTGCTGGCAACAGGGCTCGATTTTGAAACAGCATATTCAACCCTGGCATCCTGTATGAATAACCTTGGTCCAGCTTTAGGAGAAGCGACCAGCAATTACCAGTCATTACCCGACACCGCCAAATGGATTCTCTGTTTTGCCATGCTTTTGGGACGGCTGGAGATTTTCACCCTAATTGTTCTTTTTACCCCTACATTCTGGCGATATTAACGATATAACTCACCCAGTGGCAGGCAAAGTCTGCTACTGGTTAGTTGAATATCAAATATATAAATAAACAGTAAAGAACAATCCTGAACAACCTTTATCCACATAGTTCCACATTTTATCCACAACCTTATACTCTCAGGTTCAAATCGGTATAATCCGCCTTGTTTGCTGTGAAAACACAATTTTCACAATACAGTATGAGCAAAAACAACAGCATAAAATCTGCTTGGATAAAATTCTTCTTGTCTTTGCTCATGATTGTTTGAAAAACTGCAATTCCCACGGTTTCGATTACCTTATCGGTATCAAAACGCTTTAAGTGACACCAATTCCAAGCCTCCATGAGGTAGAGCAGTGACTTCCCAAAGTACGCCAGATATTAATACATTTCAGGGGCTGATCTTCGCCCTGCAACAATTTTGGGCCCGCCAAGGCTGCGTGATTATGCAGCCTCTCGATATGGAAGTGGGAGCCGGGACATTTCACCCTGCTACCTTCCTACGAGCCATAGGCCCTGAAAACTGGAATTCCGCCTATGTTCAGCCCAGCAGACGCCCTACTGATGGCCGATATGGCGAGAATCCTAACCGTCTCCAGCACTACTACCAGTTTCAGGTGGTCATGAAGCCTTCTCCTGACAATATTCAGGAGCTTTATCTGGAGTCTTTAAAAGAGTTGGGAGTTGACCCTCTGGTCCACGACATTCGCTTTGTTGAAGATAACTGGGAATCTCCAACCCTGGGTGCTTGGGGGCTCGGCTGGGAAGTCTGGATGAATGGTATGGAAGTGACCCAGTTCACTTACTTCCAACAAGTGGGTGGGCTTGAATGCTTCCCTGTTACCGGTGAGATCACCTACGGCCTGGAACGCCTGGCCATGTATCTCCAGGGCGTTGATAACGTTTATGACCTGATCTGGACAGAAGGTCCTCAAGGTAAAGTAACCTACGGTGATGTCTATCATCAGAATGAAGTGGAGATGTCCACATTCAACTTTGAACACGCAGATACCAAAGAACTGTTCCATCAGTTTTCCTTCTTTGAAGGTGAAGCACATCGCTTAGTTGAGCTAGGCCTACCCCTGCCTGCCTATGAGTTTGTATTGAAAGCATCCCATACGTTTAATTTGCTGGATGCTCGCCACGCGATCTCCGTAACAGAAAGACAACGCTATATCCTCAAAGTCAGAACTCTGGCTCGAGCTGTGGCAAAAGCTTATTTTGACGCTCGTCAAAAGCTGGGATTCCCTATGGCCGACGATGCCAACCGGAAGTTTGTACTGGATCAGCTGGCAAAGGAGGAGAAATAATGAGTACGCAAGACTTTCTGGTTGAGCTGGGAACCGAAGAGCTCCCACCAAAAGCCCTAAAAAAGCTCTCAGATGCCTTCACTCAGGGAATTATTGCTGGCCTGGATAGCGCACAACTGGCTTATGGTGACTGTAAGTCCTTTGCAGCACCTCGCCGTCTTGCGCTCCTCGTCAAAGGTTTAGAGGTTGCTCAGCCTGACCAAAAACTTGAACGCCGTGGCCCCGCAGTACAGGCTGCTTTCGATGCCACAGGCAAGCCTACCAAAGCTGCAGAAGGATTTGCTCGCTCTAATGGCGTCAGTGTAGATCAGCTGGAAACACTGGATACACCAAAGGGAGCTTGGCTGGTCTATCGTTCAGTGAAGCAGGGTGCGAAAACAGCATCTCTGCTGCCAGAAATTGTTTCCCAATCTCTGGCAAACCTGCCTATCCCGAAGAGAATGCGTTGGGGTGCCCGTCGAGAAGAGTTTGTACGCCCAGCACAATGGCTGGTTATGCTTCTTGGTGGTGAAGTCGTCAACTGTAATATTCTTGGTCTGAAAGCAAGCAGTGAATCTAGAGGCCATCGTTTTCATGCCAATCAGCCTATCGTTGTAGGGCAACCTGCAGACTACCAGAAAGTATTGGAAGAAGAAGGGCGGGTGCAGCCTGACTTTATTGCCCGCCGTGAAACCATTAAACAGCAGGTAGAAGCAGCTGCCAGTGAGTTAAGTGGCCTGGCCGTTATCGATGAAGACCTGCTCGATGAAGTCACTGCTCTGGTAGAGTGGCCTGTCGCTTTGGCAGGGCGTTTTGACGATGAATTTCTTTCCGTACCCGCTGAGTCCCTGATCTCTTCCATGAAAGAGCATCAGAAATACTTCCATGTGGTGGATGAAAAAGGAACTCTGAAACCATTCTTCATCACCGTATCCAATATTGAGAGTCGGGATCCACAGCAGGTCATTTCTGGCAATGAGAAGGTAATTCGTCCCCGTCTCGCTGATGCTAAATTCTTCTTTGAAACCGATAAGAAGACTACATTGGCAGCTCGCCGGGAAAAACTCCAGCCTATCGTTTTCCAGGCTCAACTGGGCTCACTGTTTGATAAAACAGAGCGCATAGCTAAACTGGCTTCCTGGATTGCGAAACAGGAAGAAGGTAATCCAGAACTGGCCTCCCGTGCTGGCCTGCTGTGCAAATCTGACTTGGTATCTGACATGGTACTGGAATTCCCTGAACTTCAAGGGATTATGGGGCAATATTATGCAGCCCACGATGGTGAAGCAGAAGAAGTCAGCAAAGCACTTAATGAACAGTATATGCCGCGCTTTGCAGGTGACAGCCTGCCAGAAACCCTAACCGGCTGCGCCGTCGCGATTGCAGATAAAATTGATACCATCACCGGCATCTTCGGAATTGGTCAATTACCGACAGGTAGTAAAGATCCCTTTGGTTTGCGTAGAGCCAGTATTGGTGTACTGCGTATTATTGTTGAGAAAAAACTTAACCTAGATTTAAATGAACTCATTAGCCAGGCAGCTGCAGGTTATCAAGAAAGCGGAGTAGAGCTTCCCAAAGCTGATCAGCTTCAAATAACAGCTGTTGATTACATGCTGGAGCGATTTGATGCTGCTTACCAGGAAGAAGGTGTCGCCACTGAAATTATTAATTCAGTGAAAGCTATTCGTCCAACCCAGCCTCTGGATTTTGACCAGCGCATTAAAGCCATAGCTAACTTTTACGAGATGGCTGAAGCCAATGCTCTGGCATCAGCTAACAAGCGTGTTTCCAATATTTTGGCCAAGGCTGGCGACATTGTTATTCCAGATATGGTCGATGAAAGTCTTCTCACTGAAGTGGAGGAGCTAACTCTGGCTAAAGCGCTCATAGCCAAGCAGGAAGCGATTTCCTCTCAACTTCACCAACGCCACTATGCCCAAGTGATGGAAAGTCTGGCCACCTTGAAAGAGCCTGTCGATAGCTTCTTTGACAAAGTGCTTGTCAATGCTGAAGATCAACAGATACGAATGAACCGCTATGCGTTATTGAAACAGCTTCGTAATCTGTTCCTCCATGTAGCAGATATTTCTCTGTTGCAGAAATCATAGCCATGACAGTTCACCGAGCACCAAGGCATAAAAGCCTTAGTACTCGGTGATACAAACCTCAGAGAAGCAACCCGGGAGATAAAGCCGATGAATCGGCAATATTCATGACCATGAGTAAATTAATTATTCTGGACCGAGATGGGGTTATTAATGAAGACTCTGATAACTATATAAAATCGGTGAAAGAGTGGATACCAATCCCAGGAAGCATTGAAGCAATCGCACGACTCTCTAAAGCGGGTTATATCATTGCCATAGCTACCAACCAATCAGGCCTGGCCAGAGGCTACTTTTCCGAGAATGAGTTAATGGCTATGCATGACAAACTTACCAAGCTTGTAGAAGCTGCAGGGGGTGAAATAGCAACCATCCAGTACTGCCCTCACCATCCTGATCAAAACTGTACTTGTCGCAAGCCCAAGCCAGGCATGATTACAACGATCCTAAATGATATGGACAGACCTGCATCAGATGCCTGGATGATAGGAGACTCTTTAAAAGACCTTCAGGCAGGTAAAGCTGCCGGTTGTAGCACCGCATTGGTAAAAACAGGAAAGGGTTTAAAAACACTTACCAGGGGGGAAGGGCTACAAAACACATACGTGTTCGAAAACCTTTCTGAGTTTTGTGATCAGTTGTTGTCAGCAGGTTATTAATGTCCTCGGTTCTTAATATCATCAGAACGGCTATTTTTTATCTGTCTCTGGCAGTGTGGACTGTCACTTTTCCCACATTGATGTTACTAATCATTTGGCTAATTCCTTTTAGAAGCAGGCATAAATTATTAGTTCACACCTGGAGTAAAGTTGCTATTGTGCTCTGCCGGGTTATTTGTGGCGTTAGCTGGAAAGTTTATGGCAAAGAGAATATTCCAAAACGTCCTTGCGTTATTATTAGCAACCATCAAAGTACTTGGGAAACATTTTTCCTACAGACTCTGATCTCTCCACAAATCCAGGTTTTAAAACAAGAGCTTTTATCTATTCCTTTTTTCGGCTGGGCACTGCGCACAACAAAACCTATTGCTATTGACCGGAAAGACCCCCGTGGGGCTATGCAAAAAGTCAGAAAACAGGGAAAAGAGTCTCTAAATAAAAAACTTTCTGTACTAATTTTCCCCGAAGGAACGCGCAATCCAGTGGGCAAGCTAGGAAAATTTTCCAGGGGTGGGGCAAGCCTCGCTTGCACATCAGGTGTAGATATTTTGCCTATCGCTCACAATGCTGGTAAGCACTGGCCAAATAAAGATTGGATTAAGAAACCTGGAACCATTGAAGTTCATATTGGAGAAGTGATTACAACAGAGGGGAAGGGACCTGCTGAAGCGACTAACGAAGCCAGAAACTGGATAGCTGCAACATTGAATAACACCTAAAAAAACTGAGCCTATGCTCAGTTTTTTTCCATATGTTTTTCAATCAGCTGAATCATGATGTGAATTGCCTTGATATGAACTTCCTGAATTCTATCCGCATAGCCAAAATGAGGAACACGAATTTCAATATCAGCCATGCCTGCCATTTTTCCGCCATCCTTACCAGATAAAAGAACAACCTTCATTCCTTTTTCTTTGGCCATTTCAATAGCTTTAATTATATTGCCGGAATTACCGCTGGTGCTTATTCCCAACAATACATCTCCAGTCTGACCCAGACCTTCAACATAACGGGAAAAGACATAATCGTAGCCGTAATCATTTGACACACAGGAAAGATGACTGGGATCAGAAATAGCAATAGCTGGATAAGCAGGACGGTTATCACGATAACGCCCTGTTAACTCCTCTGCAAAGTGCATAGCATCACAGTGGGAGCCACCATTGCCACACGAAATAACCTTTCCTCCCTGCTTGAATGTTTTAGCAATCAGACTGGCTGCTCCGTCAATCGCATCCAGATTTTCCTCATTTTCCAGAAACCGGTTGAGCACTATGACTGCTTCTTCCAGCTCTTGCCTTACTAATTCTTTGTATTCAGAAGACATTGACTAGCCTTTATTTCTATTCGAAATACTAAAAAGCCGGTATATAACCGGCTTAAATTAATTTAGATATCCAGGTTTGCCACTTTCAACGCATTACTTTCAATAAAGTCCCTGCGAGGCTCCACATGATCCCCCATCAATGTATTGAAAATCTGGTCAGCAGCAATGGCATCCTCAATGGTCACTTTCAACATTCGGCGAGTTTCTGGATCCATGGTGGTTTCCCATAGTTGATCCGGATTCATTTCACCCAACCCTTTATAACGCTGAATATTATGCCGTTTAGTAGACTCCTGCATTAGCCAGTTGAGGCCTTCTTCAAAACTGGTGACCTCTTTCTTGCGCTCACCTTTCTGAATGAAGGCTCCCTCTTCAAGGAGTCCCTGAAGCTGCTCACCCAACTCAACAATAGAACGATAGTCTACAGATGCAAAGAAGTCGATACCCCACTGATACTCACTAGGCACCCCATGAGCCATAATGGTTACCTTAGGTAGCCAAGCATTGTGCTCCTTATCTTCCAACACCTCAAAGCTCATGGAATAGCCAGAAAGCCTTAACCCTTCAACCCGGCCTGCCAGCTGATCAACCCACTGTAGCATGAAGCTTTCATTCTTGAGAGCATCTTCTGAAACAACAGGCATATAAACCATTTCCCGCAACACATCGCTGGGATAGAGCCTTGAGAGCCTGATGACGATACTCATCACTTTCCGGTAATCCTTAACAATACCTTCTAACTGGGTATCAGCAATCCCTGGTGCATTTTCATTAACATGCAAGCTGGCATTTTCCAGTGCTGATTGTGTCAAATAGTCTTCCAGAGCCAAGTCATCTTTAAGGTACTGCTCTTGCTTGCCCTTTTTCACCTTATATAACGGAGGCTGGGCAATATACACATAGCCACGCTCAATCAGCTCAGGCATCTGCCGGAAGAAGAACGTTAACAGCAGTGTACGAATATGAGAGCCATCCACATCAGCATCGGTCATGATGATAATATTGTGGTAGCGGAGCTTATCAATATTAAATTCCTGGCGGCCAATACCACAACCAAGGGCTGTAATTAAAGTACCCACCTCAGCAGAAGAGAGCATCTTGTCAAAACGTGCTTTTTCTACATTCAGGATTTTACCTTTCAGTGGTAAGATAGCCTGAGTTTTTCGGTTGCGCCCTTGTTTTGCAGACCCTCCTGCAGAATCACCCTCGACAATATAAAGTTCAGAGAGTCCTGGGTCTTTTTCCTGACAGTCTGCCAATTTGCCAGGTAATCCGGCAATATCCAGAGCCCCTTTACGACGGGTCATCTCGCGGGCTTTTCTGGCTGCCTCTCTAGCCCTTGCAGCATCAAGCATTTTACCAACTACAGACTTGGCTTCCTGGGGGTTTTCTAGAAGATAGTCAGAAAAATATTTGCTCATTTCTTGTTCAACAGCAGTTTTCACCTCTGAAGAAACGAGTTTATCTTTTGTTTGAGAGGAGAATTTCGGATCGGGCACCTTAACTGAAATAATAGCAGTAAGGCCTTCCCGAGCATCATCGCCGGATGTTGAAACCTTCTGCTTTTTAAGCAGGTGCTCCCTCTCAATATAACTATTGAGATTTCTTGTTAAAGCCCCTCTAAATCCAGCTAGGTGCGTTCCACCATCCCTCTGGGGAATATTATTGGTAAAACAGAAAATATTCTCCTGGAAACCATCATTCCACTGCAAAGCCACTTCAACGCCGATACCATCAGCTCTGGTCATGGTAAAATGGAATACCTTATTGATTGTGCTCTTATTCTGATTCAGGTACTCAACAAAAGCACTTAACCCCCCTTCATACCGGAAGTCATCGGTTTTTCCACTACGCTCGTCAATCAGCTTGATATAAACACCAGAATTCAGAAACGATAATTCTCTAAGGCGTTTAGCAAGAATGTCATAGCTAAACTGGATATTAGAGAAGGTATCTTCAGAAGGTCTGAAATGTAATTCTGTACCTGTGGTTTCAGTCTCACCTACAATTTTCATAGGTTCCTGGGGAACACCATGAATATAAACTTGCTGATGAACTTTACCTTTCCGACGAATGGTAAGCTTTAATTCTTTCGATAAAGCGTTGACAACAGAAACACCTACGCCATGCAGGCCACCAGAAACCTTATAGGTATTATCATCAAACTTCCCTCCCGCATGGAGAACTGTCATGATAACTTCTGCAGCAGACACACCCTCTTCTTCATGAATATCAACAGGAATCCCACGACCGTTATCCCTGACAGTAATAGATTCATCTGGATGGATGATGACTTCAATCTTGTCACAATGGCCTGCCAAAGCCTCATCAATAGAGTTATCTACAACTTCAAAGACCATATGATGAAGGCCCGTACCATCATCAGTGTCTCCAATATACATGCCCGGGCGTTTTCGCACAGCATCAAGGCCCTTTAGAACCTTGATGTTAGATGCATCATAATTTTGCTCACTCATGCACTATCTCCAACGATTTTGCCTGGCGAATCGCCCGCCCAGGGTTTTCATTAATTAATTCAACTTGCCCCTGTTTCACGTGAAACATCTTGCAATCCACATCGGGCAACCAGCAATCAGTCAATAATTCTTTATCAACACAGGTAATAAATACCTGACATCTCATTTGCTGAAGCAAATGGCATAATGCTTTCCTATGTAAAGCATCTAGCTCTGAAGGAAGGTCATCTATAAGAAAGATACACTTATTACCTGTTACTTCTGATAATAAATATCCTTGAGCTAGTTTCAGAGCACATACAACAAGCTTTAGCTGCCCTCTAGACAAAGTATCTACAGCACTTGACTTGCTATAGCGAACTTTCAAATCTGCACGCTGAGGCCCAGCGTGGGTGTAACCGGATTGAATATCCCTGGATAAACCACTTTCTAAAACATCACAAAGCGACTTTTCCTTGTCCCACCCCCGGTAGTAGCTAATTTCAATGCCTTCCAAACCGCTAATTGATTCAAGTATCTCGTAAAAATAAGGGAGTAACAGGCCAATATAGTCCGCCCGCAACTTGTCTACCAGACAAGCTGATTTATTGAGCTCTTGATTCCATACAGATAATTCTGAATCGGATATTCTACCATGACGAATCAGGCTATTCCGCTGTTTAAGCGCTTTTTGCATACGCTTCCAGGCGGGTAAGAATTCTGTGTGTTTCACGTGAAACACACCCCAGTCTATAAAATTTCTTCTTAGTGCCGGCGACCCTTCTAGCAACTTAAATGTATCAGGGTTAATGATTTGAATAGGAATAAGCCTGGCTAATTCAGATGAAGTACTAACCGTTTTACCCGATACCCTTATCAAGGCATTTTCTTCATTTAACCCACGGGAAATACCAACAGGTAGTAAATTATGATTATTCACCCCAGACCTGATCAGACCAAAAACAGTACATTTATCTCTACCTGAGCGAATAACTGGTTTGGTTCGTGTTGTACGAAACGATCGAGCAAGTCCTAATAAATGGATAGCTTCAAGAATACTGGTCTTACCACTACCATTTAAGCCACAAAATACGTTGATTTCAGGGGAGGGTTGAATTGAAATATTTTCCAGATTTCTGACATCTGACACAGTCAGCTTATCAATGGCCATAGCTTAGAATTCCAATCAAGCAGCTATGATCAATAGAAGTGATGCTATCCCAAAAACAAAGATCAAACACCACTCCACAATGTGCAGCTATTTGCAGATTACACAAAATATACTCGCTAACCAGATTTTTTTTATTCTGGCTAGCTGTAGTATGGGAGTTCCTTGCAACCATTCCATTACAAACGCATGGGCATAACAACGTAAGTGGAATCACCTATATCAGAGTTTTCCTCCAACAAAGCACTGCTATTTGGATCAGACAGTGTCATTTTCACAGCATCCCCTGATAGAACTGAAAGCACATCTAACAAGTAACTGACATTAAAACCTATCTCAATCGCACTATCTTCATAGGTTAGACTTATCTCTTCCTCAGCCTCTTCCTGCTCAGGATTATTAGCCATTACCTTTAACAAGCCTTCAGATAAAATGAGGCGAATACCACGGTATTTCTCATTAGACAGAATAGATGCCCGTTGAAAAGCCTGCCTCAACTCTTGTCGATCACCAACAACGATTTTATCGCCACCACGTGGCAATACACGGTCATAGTCAGGAAACTTCCCATCAACTAGTTTAGATGTGAACATGAAGTCACCAGTTTTAGCACGGATATGGCTGGCTCCCAGTGAGATATGAACCATTTCATCACCTTCGGTAAGAAGACGAGCCATCTCCAAAATGCCTTTTCTAGGGACAATGACCTGATGCTTGGTTTGCTGATTAATATCAGCCTCTACCGAACACATGGCAAGCCGGTGTCCATCGGTAGCAACAGCACGCAGGCAGTTTTGGCTTACTTCCAGTAACATACCATTAAGGTAATAACGCACATCCTGTTGGGCCATGGCAAAGCCAGTTCTATCAATCAACCGACGCAACCGGGATTGGCCAATTGTGAAAACCAGAGAGCCCGACTCTTCTTCAATACTAGGGAATTCGTTTGCCGGCAATGAAGAAAGTGTGAAACGGGAACGACCAGCTTTTAATTTGACCCGCTGATCATCCAGGGAAAACTCAATCTGCACATTTTCAGGAAGGGATTTACAGATATCCATCAGTTTTCTTGCTGGAACTGTAATTTCACCACCCTCAGAAACATCTTCTAAAGTGACACGGCCAACCAGCTCAACCTCCAGATCGGTACCTGTAAGGGATAGCTGGTTACCGTCCACCACCATCAGGACATTGGACAATACAGGCAGTGTCTGTCTACGCTCAACCACCCCGGCAACAAGCTGCAGAGGCTTAAGCAGTGCTTCCCGATTAATGGTAAATTTCATCGTTTTCCTTTCTCTTAGCTAGATAAGGAAGGAAGCAATACATCCTTCCCCAAGTTCAGTGAACCCTGCACCACTACTATCAACTGGTCAGCGACCTTAACAGATTTTTGTAATCACTACGTATTTCAGTATCAGCATCAACCAACTCCTTGACCTTGCGGCAGGCATGAAGAACTGTTGTATGATCACGACCACCATAAGCATCACCGATTTCAGGAAGACTATGGCTAGTCAGCTCTTTAGATAAAGCCATAGCTATTTGTCTTGGTCTTGCCACTGAACGGCTGCGACGTTTGGATAAAATATCGGAGATCTTGATCTTATAATACTCAGCCACTGTTCTCTGAATATTATCGATGCTGACCTGTTTGTCTTGGAGAGCCAATAAGTCTTTCAAGGACTCTCGAATCAAATCAATATCAATTTTTCGCCCCATGAAGTGAGCACTTGCTATCACTCTTTTTAGTGCTCCTTCTAACTCTCGTACATTAGAACGAATTCTTTGGGCAATAAAAAAAGCCGCCTCATGGGGAAGCTCAACTTTCTGCTGGCTTGCTTTTTTCATCAAAATAGCAACCCGTGTCTCTAGTTCTGGAGGCTCAACAGCAACAGTAAGCCCCCAGCCAAAACGCGACTTTAGCCGCTCTTCTACACCATTAATTTCCTTGGGGTAACGATCACAGGTTAGTATCATTTGCTGACCACCTTCCAATAGAGCATTGAAAGTGTGAAAGAACTCTTCCTGAGAACGCTCTTTGCCAGCAAAAAACTGAATGTCATCAATTAACAAAGCATCCACAGAACGATAATAGCGTTTGAAGTCATTGATAGCATTCAGTTGCAAAGCCTTTACCATATCAGCCACAAACCGTTCAGAGTGCAGATAAACAACTCTTGCACTACGGTTTTGCTTAACCAAGGAGTTACCCACAGCATGCATTAAGTGAGTTTTACCAAGCCCTACACCCCCATATAGAAATAACGGGTTATAAGCTGCTCCAGGGTTTTCAGCAACCTGCTTGGCGGCAGCCAGAGCGAGCTGGTTGGATTTACCTTCAACAAAAGTCTCAAAAGTAAACTGTGTATTCAATGAACTATGGTGCTTAATCGCGCCCTCTACATCGACCTGTCGTACCGATAGTTGGTTATCTTCTACCCCCTTATCAGTCGATGTCGCGTCAACAGTTTCTTTTAAAGGGTTTACCTTTCTCTGAATGTTCTGTTTTTCTGTTTTTTTATCTACATCACGGGTCTGATCAGCAACGACAGATAATGAAGACACCAGCTCACTGGTTACAGAGCCCCTTTCAGCAACAGTTTCACTTTCAGTTGGTTCTCTGGGTGGTGTAACAGACCTGTTTACCGGGGCGGTCCGCTTACTGAGAGACCTGGGGCGTCTATTTGAAACGGCAAGAGCTACTGCTGGTGCATGATCATCAGAGATATCTTCTAATATTTCTTCGATTCTGGGTAAAAACTTTTCCTTAACCCAATCCGCAACAAAACGGTTAGGTGCCAAAAGACAGAGATCGTGATCATCTCCCATTACTTTTAAGGGTCTAATCCAGGTATTAAACTGCTGTGAGGACAGCTCGTCCTGAAGAAGATCCACACATTTTTGCCAGAGCTCTAAGGGCACAAGCTCATCTCCTGAATACAGATGAAGCGGAAGTCTGCCAGCCTGCTGAACGACTTCTTGAGAGGCAGGGAAAGCATTTATTGTATCCTTTCTTTATAAAGTTATCCACACCCTATAGCAACACCTTTCTGAATAGATTTTATTCAAGAAATTCAATTAGTTATACACAAACAACAGTATAAAAATAAGTTTTTTTTAGCTCTTTGTCTCCTGTGTATAAAGTTGTTGGTATTTACGGTAAAACCCTCTTTCTCAACTGTTTATAAGCTGTATTAAAACGGCGGTTGTGGATAACCTATTATTTTACCCACAAATAATCATCAGCTCAGTAACATATTAATGACTGTTTTTCTACAGGCTGATACACAGGCATTAGACCTTACAAAATAAGGGATAATTTGAGTTATCCACAAAAAAAGGGGGCTTCTATATTAAATTCATAAACAAACACATAAACAATGTACTAAGAATTTTTATATTTTAAATTTAGTTATTCAACTTCAGAAAAAATTATCGCTTTGATAGTTATTAACAGATTCGAATATCGTTAAGAGATGCTTGACTAATCCAACCAAAACTAAATAGTCACCTTTTTTATATTCAGATATAATTCAGATGAACTTATAAAGTTGTTGTAAGCTTAAAAGTCTCTTAAAGGCTGTGGGAAAAAAATAAATTTCAGTACAGGTTAACAGTACAAACCCTCACAGAAACCTCGGTGAAAGAGAAGATGCTCACAGGTTAAGAGAACTCTTGACTGAAAAAGGTAAGTAATATCCAAGCCTACTTGTGAGAACAGGGGCATATCTTGACAAATGCAAATTGACGCTAATCTAGCAATTTTTTAGAATGCCCGTCTTTTGTAACAACGTAACAGACGGTAATAGTCATGAAGAGAACTTTTCAGCCAAGCAACCTCAAGCGTAAACGTGACCACGGTTTTCGTGCACGCATGGCAACCAAGAACGGCCAGCAAGTTATCAAGCGTCGTCGTGCTAAAGGCCGCAAGCGTCTGACAGCCTGATTATCAGGCTGAATAAAGTGGGTTTCGCTTTTGGCCGTGAAAAGCGGCTTTGCTCAGCAGCAGAGTTCAAGAAGGTTTTCGACCAAACGGATATTAAAGTTTCTAGCCGGCAACTATTGATTTTGGCAAAAGTCAATATGCAAGAGTGCCCTAGACTGGGTCTTGTGGTAGCCAAGAAAAATATTCGTCATGCCGTAGGCCGAAATCGTGCCAAACGACACATAAGAGAGTCGTTTCGTCTTCATCAAGATGAACTTAATCGTCTTGATGTTGTGGTGTTGGTGCGTAGAGGTTTTGGTGAACTTGAAGACTGTGAAATGAACAGATTGTTGACCAAGCAATGGCTAAAACTGAGTCAGCGTCTGGAAGTCTGGAAGGCCTCCCACTGAAAGACCTTCTTCCAAGTCTTCCAATACCAGAGTGACTAGCCTGTTGTTGCAGAAGGTGCTGCCTTCTGCGCCAATAATACTCCTGAGAAAAGAAATATGCTTGTGGACTGAAAACAGAAAAGAGTCGTATTGCAATCAACTCTTCTCATACAAACAGTCGACAGGATATTCGGGCACTACAGGCATTGAAATGGCCAAAATTTCAACCTTGCCCAGGTTTATAATAACCGGGCTGATCAAAATTTATCGATACTGCATCAGTCCGTTGACAGCAGGGCGCTGTCGCTTTTATCCCACCTGCTCAGCCTATGCTCTGGAAGCCCTCGATCGTCATGGTTTGCTGAAGGGTAGTTTCTTGACCGTTAAACGGTTGTTTCGCTGCCACCCCTGGCATCCGGGAGGTTTTGATCCAGTACCGGAGCGTCCAGACGGGCTTCATCATGCAGAATCTGACAATCATACATATCAACCCGTATCTGTGGCCCGTAAATCATGGATTTGCAAAGAACACTCCTGATAGGTGCCCTTGCCATTGTCGGCGTATTGACGCTTCGACAGTGGAATGAGGACTACAATCAGGTCAGACCGACAAGTGATACAGTGGTTTCGACTGTTGCATCCACTCAAAGTGGAACTGACAGCCCGACAATCAATACTGGGCCGTTAAGTGATAACGGCATTACTCAGTCATCTACTGAGCTGATCAGTGTAAAAACTGATACTTTGAATGTAAAAATAGATCCTGCAGGCGGCGATATTGTTGGGCTTACTCTGCCAGAGTACCCAGCTTGGCTGCCAAAAGAGGGGGAGAAATCACAGCCTTTTCAGCTGATGGTCAATAATCCTGGCTGCTCAGAGGGTAAGACCTGTGTTTATACTGCTCAAAGTGCGCTGGTTAAGGCTGATGGCCCTGACAGTAACAACCAACGGGCTGTTTATAGTGTAGATCAGAATAATATTGAACTACCAACTGGTCAGAATACACTGGTTGTTAATCTAAAACGCAACAGTGGTGACATTGAAATTATCAAACGTTATACCTTTACCCGTGGTAGCTACGAAATTCGCGTAGACTATCAAGTGACCAATAAAGGCAATAATGTTTGGCGTGATCAGTTTTATGCTCAGCTGAAGCGTGATGGTTCTGAAGATCCTAGCAAGGCTAATTCTAATGCTCCAATGAATACTTACCTTGGGGCTGCTGTACGCTCTCTTGATCAGACCTACCATAAACTGCCTTTTGATGACTTTAAAAAGGATAAGTTCGATGAGCGGGTTAAAGGGGGTTACGCCTCTATTCTGCAGCACTACTTCGTGAGTGCGTGGGTTCCTGATCAAAAGCTATCTCATAATTATTACACCAATGAGAGTAAAGACGGAAATTACTATTTCGTTGGTTTTTATGATGATGCCCTGATTGCCAACCCTGGTGAAACAGTGACAACCGGTGCTACTTTGTATGCTGGTCCAAAGTTGCAAGAAAACCTTGAGCCTCTGGCTGACGGCCTGCAATTGACTGTCGATTACGGAGTACTTTGGTTCCTTGCTCAGCCTCTGTTTAAGCTACTGCATTGGATTCAGGCTGTGGTTGGCAACTGGGGATGGTCTATTATTCTTCTGACTGTTCTGGTCAAAGGAATATTCTACCCTCTGAACGCTACCAGTTTCCGCTCAATGGCTAAAATGCGTAAGCTTGGGCCAAAGATGCAGTCACTGAAAGAGCAGTATGGTGAAGATCGTCAGAAGATGTCCCAGGCTATGATGGAGCTTTATAAGAAAGAGAAGGTTAACCCAATGGGGGGCTGTCTTCCGATTCTTGTCCAGATGCCTGTATTTATTGCTTTGTACTGGGTATTGCTGGAGTCCGTTGAATTGCGTCAGGCTCCGTGGCTTGGTTGGATTCAGGATCTTTCCCAAATGGATCCTTACTTCATACTGCCTTTGATTATGGGGGTTTCCATGTTTGCTCAGCAGTTGCTGAATCCAACGCCTCCAGATCCAGTGCAAGCGAAGGTGATGAAACTGATGCCTGTTATTTTCACTTTCTTCTTCCTGTGGTTCCCTTCAGGCTTGGTACTGTATTGGGTAACAAACAACGTACTGTCTATCATTCAGCAGTATATTATTACCCGCAAAATCGAAAGTGGTGGGGAATTAAAAAAGGCTTCGTAAAAGACTAAGCTAACGAAAAAGCGAGCGGAATAGCTCGCTTTTTTTTGTTTGGTCAATTTATATTGACTGTCAGTTAAATCATTTCAGGCTTGGCCGATAGGTAAAACGATAACTATAAAATTTTTAGCTGGATTAGAGTAGAAAGCATGTTCTACAAGCTCATTGGAAGAGCCTCTCTAGGCTTATTACTTACAAGTGCTACTTACACTTCAGGCGAGAGTTTCGCTCAAACAGGCGATTACAGAGCTGTTACGTTTGATGAATGTCTGGTTTCAGGGTTTTCTGAACAAACAGTGGAGCTTGGTGCTTTAACACTGGGTTCAGGCAAAAATAAACCTTTAAATGCCTGTGTCTCAATTGATGGGCTACAAGATTCTGCTGGTGAGTTGCAAGTAGAAATGGGCTCTACTACTGATTTTGAGATGCATCAAATTCAAAAAAAATCAACCTTAAACAGAATTGAACTGGCAGTGGAGAGGATAAGAGACCAGGGAGCTATAGTCAGACTGACTAGTCAGCAGCCCATGGAGAGTGATCAGCTGGACTTAGTTATTAAACTGTTAGCCAATGATCATTATTATTACGGACAGTTTTCTTTTCCGCTTCTTAATGAATTTCAGAGCGGTGCTCGCTTGATTACGGGTAATTTAAGTAAGTCACCTGCTGTGGCATTCAAAAAGCCAGAGAAGTCAAAGCTACAGGCTAAGCCAAGGCTTACTATTTTTAGCGAAGTAGCAAATTTGAAGGAAGTTGAGAAAGATAGCGCAGTTAATAATTCTGTATCCACTGTTGATAATGTGGATAAGAAAGTGCCAGACAATGAACCAAAAGCAACAGAAGCAAACTTCCCTGTAGTTATGTCTGAAATATACAAAGTGAAAAAAGGTGACTCTCTGAGTAAAATTGCGGTGAGCCTTTTGCCTCAATACGCTGATTCAGAAAGCCTCAAAACGTTGACCAATAAATTGGTAGAACTTAATCCTAAGAATTTTATCAACAATGACATGAACCTGCTGCGTGCGGATCTAGACTTGGTTCTTCCTGAAAAACAACAAGTTACTACTGAGTTATTAGCTGATATTCCGGCTGTAAAACCTGTTCAAGCCATTGATGAGGAATATGCTGTTTATGAAGTCAGGAAAAATGATTCTCTCAGTGTTATCGCCTGGAAGTTAAAGCCTCAGTATCCAGAATTTCCTACATGGCATAAATTAATGACGCACTTGGTAGAATTAAATCCACAGGCTTTTATCAAGGGTGATATCAACCAGCTTCGAGCCGATAAACCTTTGCGCATTCCTGCTAGAGTAAATACCAGAGTGGCTCAGTTATCCACAGATATTTCTCATCCTAGATGACACCAATCGTGGCGATAATGTAGTCTATATCTCATTTTTCTATAGACTGATACAACAGCGCCATGACCGACTTCAGTACCATTCACAAGGAT
Source organism: Endozoicomonadaceae bacterium (assembly GCA_965224475.1). Lineage (GTDB taxonomy): Bacteria > Pseudomonadota > Gammaproteobacteria > Pseudomonadales > Endozoicomonadaceae > Endonucleibacter. The sequence continues at coordinate 652,310 of CBDCZK010000023.1, forward strand.
ACTATTGCAGCACAGGCTACAGCTCCCGGAAGAGGCGGTGTAGGCATAATCCGGGTATCAGGATCAGAGACCAGGAGAGTGGCGGAAGAGCTGTTAAAAGCTGAGTTACAACCTCGATATGCTCACTATGGTGCTTTTTTTGGAGACAGTAGTGAGATTCTGGATGAAGGCATTGCCCTGTTTTTTCCTGGCCCTAACTCATTTACTGGTGAAGATGTTCTTGAGCTGCAAGGTCATGGTGGACCTGTTGTTATGGATTTATTGTTAAAACGGGTATTGTCTCTTGGGGTAAGGCAAGCCAATCCTGGTGAGTTTTCTGAGAGAGCATTTTTGAATGACAAAATGGATCTGGCTCAGGCTGAAGCCATAGCTGATCTTATTGATAGCACTTCAGAACAAGCTGCACGTTCTGCACTCCGTTCTTTGCAAGGGGCTTTTTCCAGACGTGTGAATGAGCTGGTGGAAGCGCTTATAAAACTGAGAATCTATGTTGAAGCAGCCATTGACTTCCCGGAAGAAGAAATAGACTTTCTTGCTGACGGTAAAGTAGCTGGTGATTTATCGGAAGTAATTAGCAAGCTCGATAATGTTGTCAGTGAGGCTGGGCAAGGGGCTATCCTCAGAGAGGGAATGACCGTTGTAATTGCTGGTCGTCCAAATGCGGGTAAATCCAGTTTACTCAATGCACTTGCTGGAAAAGAAACGGCTATTGTTACAGATATTGCAGGAACAACACGGGATGTTTTGCGTGAGCATATCAATATTGACGGTATGCCTCTTCATGTTATTGATACAGCTGGCTTAAGAGATACAGACGACAAAGTTGAACAAATTGGTGTTGCGAGAGCGTTTAGAGAGATAGAAGATGCTGATCGTGTACTTTTAATGGTTGATGGAACATACACCAGCGCCACTGAGCCGCACGATATATGGCCAGAATTTGTTGATCGTCTACCTTCGAAAGACAAGCTAACAATCATCCGTAACAAGATAGATTTAACTGGGGATAAACCGGGTTTAGACAACAATAGTGTTACACCTATATTTAATATAAGTGCTATGGCTGAAGAGGGGTTAAAGGAACTCAGGGAGCATTTAAAAAACTGTATGGGATATACAGGTGCTACAGAGACAGGTTTTTCCGCTCGCAGGAGGCATCTGGAGGCTCTACGAAGAGCTCGAGAGGTGCTTATTAACGGTCAGATGCAATTGGAATTTATGGGCGCTGGAGAGTTGCTCGCTGAAGACTTGCGCCATGCTCAAAAAGCACTGGGTGAAATTACGGGCGAGTTTTCTAGTGATGATCTTCTTGGTCGTATTTTCTCTTCATTCTGTATTGGTAAGTAGTCTTTTATTAAGGCAGGGGAGCCCTTAACACTCCCCTGAATTAGAAGAAAACATCTTAGGATAGAGCTTTTCCTTCTTCATTAAATAAAATAACTGGATGTGGTCGAATAGTTAACTCAACACTTTGATTATCGGGAATGGCTGTACTATGTTCAATAATTAACGTTTGATTTTTGTGGATAACTTCGCTCTGGATAGCTTTACCCATAAAATGCTGCCTGACTATTCCTACTGTATTATTGCTATTAGATGATACATATTTAAATTTAAGTACATGTGGACGTATAAATATAAAAGTCTTTTGACTTTTATATTGATTTATCTTTGTTGTTGACTTAATAATTCCTAAATCTGTTTTTATATAATCATTATCTATTATTTCTGCTGAAATATAATTACCTACGCCCATAAAATCAGCTATAAAACGATCAATTGGTTTATGGTAAAGATTGTAAACGGAGCCCGCTTGAATAATCTTTCCTTTATTCATAACTGCCAGCCTATCAGCAAAGGAAAAGCCCTCATCTCTACTATGGGTTACAAAGAGAGCTGCAACGTTTTGTTGCTTAAGAATATCCCTTATTTCAAGAACCAGACGCTGGCGAACTTGGTTATCTATATTGGAGAAAGGTTCATCAAGCAGCAATAGCCCAGGTTTGTTTGCCAGAGCTCGAGCAATTGCTACACGCTGTTGCTGGCCACCTGAGAGCTCATGGGGATATCGTTTGTGTAACCCTTGAAGTTTGATCAGTTCTAGCATTTCCTCAACACGTTGTTTTTTTTCTTTTGAGGTAAGTTTTGTTAGTCCAAAGGCTATGTTTTGAACAACGGTTAGATGAGGAAACAAGGCATAATCCTGAAAAATCATCCCTATTCCCCGTTTCTCTGGTGGTACAATCTGGCTTTGAGAACTAATCTTTTGTCCTTGAAAGTAAATGGTTCCTTTTGTAGGTCTTAACAGGCCTGAAATAGCTTTTAAAAGGGTTGTTTTTCCACAACCGCTGTGTCCAAGGAGACAGACAACTTCTCCATTTTTTATGCTGAGATTTATATTAGAGAGGATGTCTTTACTTCCATAAGAAAATGCTAGTTTTTTAATATCAAGTGCGTTCATCTTTACTCTTCATTGATTGGTTCAAAAATATAAGAGGAATCATTCCAACAAGAACCAGAATGAGAGCAGCTGGTGCTGCGTACTCAAGATTTTCATCTGAAACATATTGAAATACCCGGGTAGCCAGTGTTTCAAAGTTAAATGGGCGTATCAGAATAGTGGCTGGCAGTTCCTTCATTGCCTCAATGAACACAAGAAGTAAGCCTGTTAATAGGCCTTTACGAATAAGAGGTATGTGAATTTTTTTAGCTATGCTGGCAGGAGAGCAACCCAGGGTTTGGCTAGCCATGTCTAGAGAGGGGGAAATTTTGCCAAAGCTGGATTCTAGACTGCCGATTGTGATGGCAGAAAAGCGGACTGTATAAGCATAGATAATTGCGACTATGGAACCACTTAAAATAAGTCCTGGTGGTTGAAAGCCAAGTGAATAGATAAGCTCATTAAGTCTATGATCGACTAAACTCAGGGGAATAATAATGCCTATTGCCAGGACATTTCCTGGAATGGCATACCCTGTAGATGCCATTCTTGCGGGTATTCGAGATATTCTTCCAGAGCTGAGTCGCTGATAAAGGCTAAGTAATAAAGCACAAAAAGTGGCTAAGCAGGCTGCTATACCTGCAACAAGCAGACTATTTAATCCAAACGTTAGAAGTTCTGGCCGCCATGCTTCAGAGAAATAGTTCACTAGATAGCTTGTCAGCACAAAAACTGGAAGAAAGAACCCCAGTACAACCAGTGTCCAACACCAGACAATTGCCAGGTATTTATGCCAACCATTTAGAATCGTTAATTTTGTTTGATCTTGTCCGGTGTTTTTTTGGTATAACTGCTGTTTTCGTCGACTATGCTTTTCAAGAGATATCAGTAGTACAACAGCTAGTAGCATGAATATAGATATTTTTGCTGCAGCATGGATATTTCCATAACCAAGCCATGTGTCGTATACAGCGGTTGTAAGCGTTGGTAAAGAGAAGTAACTGACAGCACCAAAGTCCCCTAGAGTCTCCATTCCTATCAAGGCCAGTCCCGTCATGATGGCCGGCCTTGCCATTGGTAGTGAAACTTTGAAAAAACTCTTAGAGGGGGAGCATCCAAGGAGTCTGCTTGCAAGGATCTGATTCTGTGATTGTTCCAGAAAAGCAGTTCTTGCCAATAAATAAAGATAGGGATAGAGAATCAGTGACAAAACCAGAACTGCACCACCAAGGCTTCTGATTTCAGGAAAACTATAATCACTGTATGACCGCCAGCCCATTAGCGTTCGCAAAAGTCTTTGTACCGGGCCTGCAAATTCCAAAAGATCTGTATAGATATAGGCTATTACATAAGATGGCATGGCCATTGGTAATACCAATAGCCACTGCAATTGGCGTCGTCCAGGAATTGAGCAAGTTGCCATAATCCAAGCTGCAGGCATGGCTAATATAAATCCAAGTCCTGCAACACCGGTGACCAGGATAGTTGAATTCAGGATGTAGCTACCTAGAACAGTGTGCCATAGATGATTAAATAAGTTTTCGGCAGGGGTTAAAGCCTCAAGAATCAGTGCCAAAACAGGGGTGATAAGGAGGAAAGCCAGCAGCCAACTGCCAGCACTCCCAAAAAATAATGATGCGTATTTCATTAGATATCGAAACGTACTTCATCCAAAAGCTGAAGCGCTTTACTGCGGTTTTCAGCTATACGAGAGATATGTAATGAATCGGGCTGAAAGCTTCCCCAGGACTTAACCAAGTCGGATATTTCTGCAGTTGGATTTACTGGATACTCCATGTTTACGCTGGCAAAAATAGTTTGGGCATTGTTACTGCTTAAATATTCCATTAGCTTTTTAGCATTATTTCTGTTCGGTGAATGCTTTGCCATAATCATTCCACTGACGTTTACATGAGAACCGTAATTGCTCTGGTTAGGGAAGTTTATATATACCGATTCAGCCCAGTTTTTTTGTTTCTCGTCGTTAAGCATTTTGCCATAGTAATAACTATTACCGAGAGAGATATCACATACCCCTTCTTTAATGGCTTTAACTTGAGCCCGATCATTACCTTGTGGTCTGCGAGCCAGGTTATTCTTTACAGATTCAAGCCATGCTTTGGCTTTTTCCTCACCTTCATGTGCAATAACGGATGCAACCAGGGATACGTTATAAGGATGTTTACCACTGCGGGTGCAGATTTTCCCCTTGTATTTAGAGTCAGCCAAATCTTGATAATTGATATGTTTTGGTTTTTGATTGCGTTTGGTGCTGTATATATTTCGAGCTCGCATGGTCAGTGCGTACCATTCGCCCTTGCTGTCTCGGAACTGGGAAGGTATCGATTTATTAATAACATGACTATTAACAGGTTGCGCCAAACCTTTTTCTGTCAAACCGATAAGGCGACTGATATCTGTCGTTAACACTACATCGACAGGGCTGTATTTTCCTTCTCGCTCAAGTCTCTCTTTAAGTCCCTTTTTGGCGAATACTACGTTGACTTTAATACCTGTCTTTTTCTGAAAATCTTTGAATAGGGGCTCAACTAAATAGGACTGGCGATAGGAATAGACATTCACTTCATTTTTTTCCACAGCCTGCGCTGACCAGGAGGCAGCTGTGAAAATTGCAAGTAATGTAATGGTCGGTATGAGAGATTTTATATTCATTATTAAATGCTACCGATAATAATATTGATTATCATTTGCGACCATTTTACAGACTTATTTTTCTAAATCCATACCCGTCCAATAGTTAGCCCTGTGGATAAAAAAACCTTACTTGGCATCTAAAGTGATGATCTCTATGTATAAATACAGCTGTGAATAGTTTTGGTGATCTGTGGAAAGGGCTGTATAAAAACCTACGTATAAGTTTGTGGATAAATTGCGGAAAGCTTGATGTGTGGATATCTGCCAATTTACCCACAAGCTGCCAACAAACTGATAAAAGTTTATACGATGTCCATAAACATGGTTGTTCTTTACCTAATGGGTTGTTTTCTTTGTGAATAACTTACTTATCCACAAAAAATATCAACACCTATAAATACAACAATAACAAAACAACATAACACTACATCGATAAATTAATATTTTTATGATGTATGGCTTAAGAGCTGGCTGATTCCATGTCAATGTTATTTAGCTCTACATGAGAGCTTGTGAGAAGAACTCACAGGGCTAGCCATCCTTCAGCAAGGCGAGTGGATCCAAGCGTAGCTATCTAAATCAAATCTCACTCAACATAGTCCACAATTACGCCCGGTTGAACGAATGCACAACCTTATGTCAACAGAGCCTAGATTACGGTTTTCATCTCGAATAGATCGATTTTTAACCATATATTTGTGACGTGTGGCCCATGCGTATCCAGGCAGGAGTGTTATACTGCTGCGTTTTTCACGATTTAGGCAGGTGACTGATTTTGGCAGTGGATTTTCCGACCAGGTTTGACGTCATTGTGATTGGCGGCGGGCATGCAGGCACAGAAGCAGCCTTAGCATCAGCTCGAATGGGAGTAAAAACCCTATTGCTGACCCATAACATTGAAACTCTGGGCATGATGTCCTGTAATCCTGCCATTGGAGGCATTGGAAAAAGTCATCTGGTTAAAGAAGTTGATGCCCTCGGTGGTGCTATGGCAAAGGCTACCGATTTGGGAGGTATACAATTCCGTGTTCTGAATGCAAGAAAAGGACCTGCGGTAAGAGCAACAAGAGCCCAGGCAGATCGAGCTTTATATAAAGCTGCAATTCGGAATATCCTGGAAAATCAGGAGAACCTGTGGATATTTCAGCAGTCAGCGGATGACCTTATATTTGGTGAAGGCTCAGCTCACGATCAGGTTCGTGGTGTTATCACTAATATGGGTGTGAGGTTTCTGTCTGACAATGTGGTGCTAACAGCTGGAACGTTTCTTGGTGGCAGGATTCATATTGGTTTGGATAACCACAGTGGTGGTCGGGCTGGTGATCCTCCTTCGATTGCTCTGGCGAAAAGACTCAGGGCTTTGCCTTTGCGTGTTGAACGGCTCAAAACAGGTACACCGCCAAGAATTGATGCCCGCTCTGTGGATTTTTCTGTAATGGAGGAGCAGTTTGGTGATAATCCTGTTCCCGTTATGTCTTATATGGGTTCCAGGAATGATCATCCTGAACAGGTATGCTGTTATATCACTCATACCAATGATACTACCCATGACATCATTAGAGGTGGTTTGGGTCGATCTCCTATGTTCACCGGGGTAATTGAAGGGGTTGGCCCAAGATACTGTCCGTCTATAGAAGATAAAATCACCCGGTTTGCAGACAAGAATTCTCATCAGGTCTTTCTGGAGCCTGAAGGGCTTGATACCCATGAGCTTTATCCTAATGGCATTTCGACCAGTCTGCCTTTTGATGTACAGATTGACTTGGTTCGCTCTATCAGGGGGCTTGAAAATGCCCACATTACCCGTCCTGGTTATGCCATCGAATACGATTATTTCGATCCCAGGGATTTGAAGTACTCACTGGAAACCAAAGCAATTGGTGGCTTGTTTTTTGCGGGGCAGATTAATGGTACAACAGGTTATGAAGAAGCAGCAGCACAGGGGTTGCTGGCTGGCCTTAATGCTGCCCTCAGAGCACAGGAAAAAGAGAGTTGGTGTCCACGCCGTGATGAGGCTTATATGGGCGTGCTGGTCGATGACCTGATTACGAATGGTACCAGCGAACCCTATCGAATGTTTACCAGTCGTGCTGAATACCGCCTGATTCTCAGGGAAGATAATGCGGATCTGCGTCTTACAAAAAAAGGTCGTGAACTGGGACTGGTAGATGATGAACGTTGGTCTGTTTATTGTGATAAAAAAGTACGTGTAGAAAAAGAAACAGCGCGATTAAAGACCAGCTATATCCATCCTAATAGTGAAGCCTCGAAAAAAATAGAAGGTAAGCTGGCTAATCCTGTCAGTCGTGAATACAGTTTGCTGGAGCTGTTACGTAGACCTGAATTGAATTATCAGGATGTAGCGGGTCTTGTTGGTGACGCTGAAATAAATCCTCAGGTTGCTGAACAGGTGGAAATCCAGACAAAATACCAGGGGTATATTGATCGGCAGACCAATGAAATTGAAAAACTTCGCCGTTATGAAAATACCCGCATACCTAAAGATATGGACTTTGATAAGATTGAAGGGTTATCCAATGAAATTCGTCAGAAGTTGTTAGAGAGCAGGCCTGATACATTAGGAAGGGCATCTCGAATACAGGGTATGACGCCAGCTGCTGTATCACTTTTGCTGATTCACTTAAAGAAAAAGTCGATGGTTGCTTAATAGTAGTTTTGTTATATACCCATTGGGTTTCAAAATTCTACTAGGCATCAATCGAATGAATCTCCAGGAACCTGCAATTAGCAGGTTCCTAAGGCTGCCTTTTCTGGTCTCTATTATTAATAGGTAGAGTTTTTAAGAGTTCTGCTGCTGTTCGACTAGAATTGCCAATTACAATACACTCCTTTCTGTTTTTCTGAATTCTCTGGATACATTCTTGATGTCTCATCTGCCTCTGCGCGAACGTATTTGCAACGGTGTTGCACAGTTATCCCTTTCACTATCAGATCACCAAGTAGACCTTCTGGTGCGATATGTTGAGTTATTGGCTAAATGGAATAAAGCTTATAACCTGACAGCCGTACGTGACCCATTGGAGATGGTGTCTAGACACATTATCGATAGCCTGAGTATTGCTTCTCACGTAGAGGGCAAAAACATTCTGGATGTTGGTTCAGGCCCTGGGCTTCCAGGTATTCCTCTGGCGATCGTGTTTCCGGAAAAGAGGATTACGACACTTGACAGTAATGGTAAAAAAACGCGTTTTATGACTCAGGCTAAAATGGAGTTGGAGCTTGATAACCTGACTGTCGTTAATTCTCGCGTTGAATCTTACCAGCCTGATAGCTTGTTTGATGCTATAACTTCCCGTGCTTTTAGCTCATTAGTTGATATGGTACAGGGCACAAAACATCTATTGGATAAATCAGGTGTTTATCTGGCCATGAAAGGGCTATATCCTGAGATAGAGCTTAATGAGTTGACGGAACAGACCAATGGTGAGTTGGTAGAGTCCATTTCCTTGCAGGTACCGGGGAGTGATGGAGAGCGTCATCTTGTGATTCTGCGTAATAAGTATTAAATGGTGGCAGATAGTTGTGGGAAAAATTCTTGCGATAACCAATCAGAAGGGGGGAGTGGGCAAGACTACTTCCTGCGTTAATCTTGCTGCTTCTTTAGTAGCCTCTGGTAGTCGGGTCTTGATGATAGACCTTGACCCCCAGGGTAATGCCAGTATGGGGAGTGGCATAAACAAGCATGCACTGGAAAGATCTGTATATCATGTTCTGACAGGGCGTTGTGAGGTAAAAGAGGCTATTTATCGATCTCCCGATGCGGGCTACGATATCATACCTGCCAATGCTGACCTTACAGCTGCAGAAGTTGAATTGATGCAGAAAGATAATAAAGAATCGAGATTAAAGATAGCACTTGATAGTGTTCTTGATCAGTATGACTTTATTCTTATCGACTGCCCTCCGTCTCTTAATATGTTAACCGTTAATGCCATGGTTGCTGCCCGTGGGGTAATAATCCCCATGCAATGTGAGTATTATGCTTTGGAGGGGTTAACAGCACTAATGGATACTATTTCCGGTATTAGAAAAACCATTAACCCGGATTTGCATATCGAAGGCTTGCTTCGGACCATGTATGACCCTCGTACCAGCCTGACCACAGAAGTTTCCCGGCAACTGATAGGCCATTTTGGTGATCAGGTATATAAAACGGTTATTCCCCGGAATATTCGGCTGGCGGAGGCGCCTAGCCACGGTAAACCTGTTTTGTCGTATGATAAAAACTCCCGTGGTGCTATTGCTTATCTGGCTTTGGCTGGAGAGCTGCTTCGAAAGCATGAATCCGGCAAGACAGAAAAGAAAACAGGGACCCGTTAACACATGGCGAAACAACGTCTTGGCACAAATCTGAATGCACTACTTGGGAGTGCAAATTTAGGCTCCTCGACACCTGAGGAACTTTCTACAGAGCTATCGTCTGCTCCGCAAGGACAGCCAAAAGACAGGGAGCTCAGAGATCTGCCCGTAGAATTTGTTACCAGAGGAAAATACCAGCCTCGGCGGGATATGCATCCTGATGCTCTAGAAGAGTTGGCTGAAAGTATTAAAGAGCAAGGGATTATGCAACCTATTGTGGTTCGGCCAATTGCCGAAAACCGCTATGAAATTATTGCTGGAGAGCGTCGCTGGCGAGCAGCGCAGATAGCAGGCTTATCAGATATACCTGCAATGATCAGGGATGTTCCTGATGAAGCAGCTGTTGCTATGGCTCTGATAGAAAATATCCAGAGGGAAGACCTTAACCCTATTGAAGAAGCGATTGCTCTTTCGAGACTCCAGAGAGAGTTTGAACTGACTCAACAGGAGATTGCTCAGGCTGTCGGTAAATCCAGAACCGCTGTTACCAACACTTTGCGTTTAATGTCTCTGGGGCCAGAAGTTAAAAAAATGCTGGAGTATGGTGACCTGGAAATGGGCCATGCACGTGCACTGCTTACGCTTTCTGAGTTGGAACAGTTGGAAGCGGCTCGTATGATTGTTGCTAAAGGGCTTTCAGTAAGGCAGGCTGAAGCTTTGGTTCGTCGCCTTCAACAGCAGAAAGGTAAAGGAAAGAAATCCCAAAAACGAATCGATCCTGATATCAAACGGTTGGAGGAGGATCTGGCTGAACGTATAGGAACAAAAGTATCTATACAGTGTAATGCTAAAGGTAAAGGAAAGCTGGTTATCTCGTACAACAGTCTTGATGAGCTCGATGGTGTGCTGGAGCATATTAAGTGATAAGCTGGATTTGGCGAGTTTTTATCGAAACTCGCCTACCTACTCGATAATTTAATATTCTAAGCTTTTAAAAAAATATCTCGATAGGCGGCATAAGAACCTGCAATGATAACAGGTGTTGCTACCAGTAAACCAAGTCCTAATAATAACGTTCCTACAATTGATAGAATGATTGCCAGAATACTAAATATTGTTAATGGTATTATATTTTTTAAGCACCCGCTAAAACTCATTTTAATAGACTCAATCAAAGGTACGTCACTCAATACCACAAGAGGGCCTGAAAATGAAAAACCCATTATAAAAATAAATATAAAAATAAAGAAAAGAATTAGCATGGGTAAAGCCCCACTGGTTCCTGATGCAGCGATAGAAGTCATAATTAAAAAGCCAAAGCCGACAAATATAACTGAAGATATAATATAAAGAACCAGTAAAGACAGGGATTTTTTTATGGCCATAAATGTATCGCCAATGCTTAATTCATTACCATTATCTTGCTGATATGCACCGTACATAAGTCCTGGTAGCATTGCCATGCTAAGTAATAGTGAAATAATCTGACCGATGACTGGCACAATATTAACGATAGCAATCGCAATCCACCAAACGATCAGGGCAAATATCCATTTTATAGGATTTTGTTTGAAAAAATTGAAACCCTCTTTTAACCATATTAAGCCATTACTTGCCTGGTGTGATGATGCATAATTGACACTATCTTCTAAGTCTTCATTGTCATAATCAGTACTGGAAGTCTCATTGCTTATTGAGTTTTTTTCTTGATTTTCACTATTTGGAATGGATGTGTTTGAATTAATTTGCTCGTCAATGACGAAAGGGGTTCCGTCTGGCTCAAGAATGACAGATTCAAGGCCAATTTTATTTAATTGCTCTTGATAGTGAATTGCATCGGACTGTGTCATGCGTTTTTTTATTGTGACGTTTTTTTTGACACTAAAAATCTTTTCCAGTTTTTTATTATCATCAACGTTAAATAATTTGGCAAAATCTGCTTTTGCTTTTTCCAGATCATGCCCGGGAAGAGTGTTACCCGTTAATTGAAGAGAATAAGCCATGGTACTTTCCGTGTTTTAAGCAAATCAGAACGTTGAATCCTTTATTACAGCGATAAACATTATTACATCATTAATAAAACTATAGCTTACGGTAGTCCCTGATAGGGTATTCGATCAGTAAACCTTAGACTGCTTCTCCTTCATACTACAAATAGCTACAGGAAACTTATGCTCGTTAAAAGGACTGCTATTTCAGCTGCCATAATGGCAGGACTGGCTACTTTCACTGGTTTAGCTAGTGCTGCAACCCTTGACCTAAGGGTTATTGAAACCACCGATATTCATAATAATGTGATGGATTACGACTATTACAAGGATAAACCCACTGATCGTTTTGGACTGGTCAGAGCGGCGTCGCTCATTCATAAGGCCAGAAGTGAAGTGACCAACAGCGTTCTGGTTGATAATGGTGACCTGATTCAGGGCAGCCCTATGGGGGACTATATGGCTGCCAAGGGTCTTCAGAAAGGTGATGTGCACCCAGTTTACAAGGTGATGAACCAACTCGATTACCAGGTAGGGAATATTGGTAACCATGAGTTTAACTATGGTCTGGATTATCTTCAAAAAGCCATAGCAGGAGCTGACTTTCCTTATGTAAATGCCAATGTTTTTGATGCCAAGACAGGTAAACATTTTTTTAAACCTTATTTGATAAAAACTGATGAATTCAAGGACTCAGAAGGCAAAACCAGGACTGTTAAAGTAGGTTATATTGGCTTTGTTCCACCACAAATTATGCAGTGGGATCGCAAAAATCTTACTGGGAAGGTAATTGCCAAAGATATTCTTGAAACAGCTAACAAGCTGGTTCCCCAAATGAAAGCGGAAGGGGCTGATATTGTTATTGCCATTCCTCATTCAGGATTAAGTCAGGAGCCTTACAAGGCTATGGCGGAAAACTCGGTCTACTATCTTTCAAAGGTTCCAGGCATCAATGCCATTATGTTTGGTCACTCCCATGGTGTTTTCCCTGGTAGTGAATTTGCAAATATTCCGGGTGTGGATCTGAAAAAAGGGACAATTAATGGCATTCCTGCGGTGATGCCTGGGCGCTGGGGAGATCATATTGGGCTGGTAGACCTAAAGCTTGATGATGCCAGTGGTGCATGGAAAGTTGTAACTGCTAAATCGGAAGCCCGTCCTGTATTTGACCGTGCTACTGGAAAATCGTTGGTTTCAGCTGATAAAAAACTGGTTAACAGTGTTGAGGCTGAACATAAAGGTACCCGTGAGTTTGTAAACCAGCCGATAGGAAAAGCATCTGATAAAATGTATAGCTTTTTAGCGTTGGTTCAGGACGATCCTACCATTCAGGTCGTCAATAATGCCCAGATTGATTATGTTAAAAGGTTTGTGCAAGGCGACCCTGACCTTGAGGGTATTCCTGTTCTATCTGCAGCTGCACCGTTTAAGGTGGGTGGTCGTAAAAATGACCCTCATAACTTTACAGAAGTCGAAGCTGGCACGCTGACATTTAGCAATGCAGCAGATCTATATCTGTATCCAAATACGTTGGTCGCTCTGAAAGTTACCGGTAAAGAGGTTAAAGAGTGGCTGGAAAGATCTGCAGGGCAATTTAACCAGATCAACCCTGAAAGTGGCGAGCGGCAGTTTCTTATTAATTGGGATGGATTCCGTACGTATAACTTCGACGTCCTTGAAGGGGTTGAATATCAGATCGATGTCACCCAGCCATCTCGTTACGATGAAAATGGCAAACTTGTTAATCCGCAATCCCACCGTATTGTTGACCTTAGCTTCAATGGTAAGCCGGTAAACCCTGAACAAGCCTTTATTATAGCAACAAATAACTACCGGGCTTACGGTGGTGGGCATTTTGCTGGAACTGGGGAAGACTTTATCGCTTTTGCCTCACCAGATGAAAACCGCCAGATCTTGGCAGACTATATTGCACGGAAAACGAAAGAAAACGGCAAGGTTTCCCCTGCTGCCACCAATAATTGGAAGTTGGCTCCCATCAAAACGGATAAAACGTTAAATGTAGTATTTGAAACCTCGCCTTCAAAAAAGGCTGAGGCATTTATTAAGGCGTCTGCTATTTATGGTATGAAAAAAGCTGGTTTGGATGAATCAGGTTTTGCTCTTTATAGAGTTGATTTAAAAGATTAATTGTTAGGAAGGTCATTTTTGTGCACCAGAGTTCTTTTCTGGTGCATTTTCAAAGACAGCTTTTCTTACCTGTAAAGCGTTTATAATCCTCCATGCGCTCCCCACTACAATAGAAACTTCTCTGTAATTATTTTTTTACTAATTTGTTTGGTTTGGCACTTTACTTGCTGTTCTTTAGTTAACTCTGTTCTAGCCGTTAACACTAGGACTGCCAGTAGGCATTCTGGTCGTTGGTAAAAAGAAGTACAGCTTTTTTTAGGCATTATTGGTGTTTAAAGAAAACTGTCATAAAAAATTCAACTTAAAGATTTAATAATAAATTAGGGACTAAAGGAAATGGAGCGCCTGATGACATCTTGTCATATTGTATTTTTACCTGGGTTATTTGCTCGGGGCTGGATTTGGAATACTGTCGCTAAGGAATGTAGAAAACAAGGGCATACTATTACAGTACTTGAGCCCTCTATTCCTGAAATATTTGGTGGAGAGCTGGCTAATGCCCGTACCATCCTTCAAGACTGTCTCTACCGTAAATCGGGTACAGGCCCTGTGGTATTAGTTGGAAACTCAATGAGTGGTTTAATTGCTCTGGATTTTGCCAGTTATTACCCTGAAGCCATTGACGGTTTAATCATGAGTGGATCTCCAGGACTTGTTGAATTAAATGCTGGTGTTTCCATTAATAGTTTAAGAAAGGGCTGTATGGCAACAGCGCAAAGTTTAGGTGAGAGAGTATTTTATGATATTGAAAAAGTGCCACAAAAAGGCGTTGAAGATATCCAGAAAATTTGCTCTGAACCTGAGTATGTAAAAGCTATGATAAAGTGGCTTAACATTAGTAGGAAGTATAATATTGAAGAGGCACTTGAACGGGTTGAATGCCCAGTACAGTTAATCTGGGGAGATCATGATTTAATTACTCCTGGGGAAGCATGGTCTGATTTTGCACAAAAACACGCGGCTATGACATACAGTGAAGTGCCTTTATGTGGACACAGTCCGATGTTGGAAAAACCATTTGAGTTTATGACATTGATGTCATTTTATTTGAACTCTTTACATCAGCCTCTTACACAAACGGCCTAATTGAAAATCAGTTAATAGGGTTACTATTAAGATGTTTTAACCCTGAAATCTTGCTGTTTTTCGTTACATTTTTGTTTAAAAAACGCTCATTTTCAATAATTGATTTACTCATATTTTACTAATAGATAAACTTAATAATTAGCAATGGATGCTCTATATAATATTTATAGGAAACAAAAAAGAGTAAGAAGGAAAAAATAATGAAAATGATAAATATATTTATTGCCTGTCTTACACTAGCCATTAGTTCCTTGGCGATAGCTATGGGGGGCACACCATCAGCTGTTTGTTATGTTGATGGGAAGATGGTTTCAACCAATATGCCTGTAAGTGAATGCCAGTATAAACTAGCTGGAGATCCAAGTATCAAAGTCTCAGTTCAGAAAGCAAATAGGAATGAGAAGAAATAGTATTTATATCCTATGATATGAGCTGGTAATTTCTTTACCAGCTCAGCGTTGACTATTACATCTTTCTTAAACTATTTCTTTGTTATTATTTAGTTAGATTATTTAAAATAAATCTTGCTGTAAAAATATAAATTACTATATTTTCTTTGTGGTTATAAAACAATTAGGCAAAAAAAAGACTGTACATAGTACAGTCTAATGCGTCTTCTGCGGTAACATCAGGTACAGAAAATTCGGTCTTACTTCAGATGCTTATCGGCTTCACGGAAAAAAAGAGCCATATCATTCCACGGAGTGGATTTTCTTAGGATACGCTTGCAATTTAGAACAGTCTCAAAATTGCGGGACTGTTTTTTCAGCTCAATCCAGTTGTTAATAGAAGAGTTTTTCATTGCCTGCTCCACGAAGCGGCCTGAAGTAATCAGGAGTCTCTAAAGAATGATGAAAGTATATGAGCAGTATTGGCTAAGGGATAATCAATAAAATTTTGGTACCCTATCAACCTTACTTATGACTCTCTCTCATTAAGCAGTATTATTCCGCACATGTGCTTTCGCTAATTCTGGCATAGAGTAATGATTTCTCCCATTGAGGGTGATATCAATTGCACCGCCTGATGGGCGTTTTTTTCAATGCCTTTTGGGCTCAAGTAGAATGGAGTACACCATGCATATCACTTTGCGCCAGCTTGAGATTTTCAGAGCTGTCGCCCAGTGTGGTCGGGTCACAGCAGCTGCTGAAGCCCTTCATATATCGCAGCCTGCTGCCAGCATGGCACTATCAGAGCTGGAAAAGCATCTTGGTCCTTTATTTGATCGTCATCAGGGCGCCTGTTTGAGCCTCAATGATTCAGGACGAGCTCTTTTGCCAAAAGCCTGTGAAATGGTAGACCGTGCTGCGGAAATTGAGCAGCAATTTACTCGTGGTGCGCTCTATCAGGAAGGAACTCTGATTATTAATTCCAGCTCAACAGTGGGTAATAATTTAATGCCCGCTATTATCGGTGACTTCACTGATATCAATCCCGGTATAAGAATCGACTTAAAGGTGGATAACACCCGTCAGATAGAGCAGCGACTCCTGGGTTTTGAAATCGATATGGCCGTGGTTGAAGGAATATGCCTGCACCCTGATATTGAAGTAAAAACATGGCGGAGTGATGAGCTGATTATTGTTTGTCATCCTACACACCCGTTGGCAAATAAAGAGAATGTGAAGCTTAGCGATTTAGCTGATGAACCCTGGTTATTAAGAGAGTCAGGGTCTGGTACCCGTGAAGTATTTGATGAGGTTATTGCTACCCGTCTTGGTGCACCTAAAGTTAAAATGGTGTTAAACCGTGCTGAAGCTATAAAACAGGCGGCTGCCGACGGCCAGGGACTTGCCTGTATTTCCCGTTTAGCTGTTTGGCGCGCATTGAGGAAAAATGATTTAGCCACAATCAATGTCAGCGATTTGGCCTTAAAACGACACTTTTATCTCATAATGCACAAACATAAATACCGTAGTGGTGTGTTACAACAATTCTCTGAATTTGTTTTGGGTTATAAGAACCATAGATAACTGGTATTAGTATCTGCCAAGTGTTGTAAAGTCGGCGGCGGTTGGTGTTTGATTGTTTCATTCAGTAAGGCTGCATTGTTTCGTAACAAAATGGAATGGCAGAGTATCGCTTTGCTTGTTTCTTTATCTGTTGCAGTAACTTAACCAAAGTCTCGCTTAGGGACTTTTTTATACTTTGCTTTTTGTAACAATAAAATATCTGTAGACCAAAGAGCTGGTTATTTGCAGTTACGCGTTTAAAGTGTACAAAAATTGGGTGGTTTACACCTGAATAACTGGTTGATTTGTAGGTATTATTACCCATATACTGACGCGCACCAGGGAGTCGGAATAAAGTTAATAAATTGCTCTTTGTGTGATTCTTTATTGGACGATTGTATTGTTAGCACTTTTCCGTACAATCGCGACTCCCCCGTATATGATTCCAGGTTTTTACATGCCACCAGTGATGGTTGTGTGTAAAAGTTACAGTAGCCTTGTGCAGTTCAGGGTCTAGCTGATTGAGCAGTAACTGGGGCAGTTCCAGGTCTGCTCGACTGGTGTAATAGTACAAGAACAGAGTGGTTAGCAACGATCAACAGCGAAAGTATGTCCGAAGTTAAATTCTGGCAGTTCAGCAAGAAATACCTGCAGCAAACAGCTGGATCTCATGAAGGTAACAGGAAGTATCCTCACCTTCGCAAGCCGGCTATGCACAGAGTTTCAGTTGCACAGTTTGTCGTAACGCTGCTTCTGTCTCTGATACTTTTACCTGTTAGTATCAATACTGCTGTGTCCGCCTTTATGGGGGGGCTTTGCTGTAGCATTCCGAATGCCTTTCTTATATGGAAGGCATTTCGTTACAGGGGTGCCAGTGCTGCGAAGCAAATCGCAAGCTCTTTTTACCAGGGAGAAGCCGGTAAGTTTGTTTTGACCATCATGGCATTCGTGTTGGTTTTTACTCTGGTAAAGCCGGTTGAGCCACTGGCACTGTTTGGTGCCTTTGCGGTGGTTCAATCGATTAACTGGTTAACGCCTTTGCTGATAAAAAACTGATGGTGTACAGGAAAAGCCATGGCAAGCGAAAATCTGACTGCATCTGAATATATCGTGCACCACTTGCAGAACCTGACGTTCGGCAAGCTGCCTGCAGGATTCGAGAGATACGACGGTTCGGTTCTAACTGATCCGATCTGGACTATAGCCCATGGTGGTGCGGAAGCCAAAGCCATGGGGTTTTGGGCTTTCCATTTGGATAGCCTGTTTTGGTCGGTATTTCTCGGGCTGGTGTTTATTGTTCTGTTCCGTTCGGTAGCCAAAAGAGCAACCAGTGGCGTTCCCGGTGGTTTACAAAATGCCATCGAGAGTATCGTGGAATTCGTTGATGGTAGCGTCAAGGATACCTTCCACGGCAAGAATGCAATGATTGCCCCTTTGGCTCTGACTATTTTTGTGTGGGTATTCTTTATGAACCTCATGGACCTGGTGCCTGTCGACTGGATACCTGGTCTTGCTGGTGCAGCGGGAATCCCCTACATGAAAGTGGTTCCGAGTACCGATCCGAACATTACACTGGGCATGTCTCTTACCGTGTTTGCGTTAATTATTTATTACTCGATCAAGGTAAAAGGCATCGGTGGATTTATCGGAGAGTTAACACTGCATCCTTTTAATAGCCCTAACAAGGCGGTGCAGGCTCTGTTGATCCCCGTTAACTTCCTGCTGGAATCCGTTACCCTGCTGGCCAAGCCAATCTCTTTGGCATTGCGTCTGTTCGGTAACCTCTATGCGGGTGAGCTGATCTTTATCCTTATAGCCATGGTAGGGTATTTCCAATTGCCCCTGCACTTTGGCTGGGCGGTGTTCCATATTCTGGTTATTACTCTGCAGGCATTTATTTTCATGATGCTGACCATTGTATACCTGAGTCTGGCCCATGAAGATCACTAGGGACCGTGAAGTTGTGGGACGTGTGTTTTTAAACTCATGTCCCGCGGTTTCCCTGGAGTTCATTCCAGGCCCTGTTATATGACCATGGTTGTTTACAACTTTTTCTGATTTATCACACAAGACGACATACTCGGGAGAGGAAATATGGATTTGGTAGTTGGTCTGACCGCTGTTGCAGTTGCTCTGCTGATTGGTTTTGGTGCCCTGGGTACTGCGATCGGCTTTGGTCTGCTGGGTGGAAAATTCCTGGAAGGTGCAGCTCGCCAGCCAGAAATGGTACCCATGCTGCAGGTTAAGATGTTCATCGTTGCAGGCCTGCTTGACGCCGTAACCATGATTGGTGTCGGTATCGCACTGTTCTTCACCTTTGCCAACCCGTTCCTGGATCTGGTGAAGTAAGGCAGAAGTTAATGAGTAGCCGTGAGCTACGAGCATTGGGAGCTCTTTCGCTCGTAGCCCTAAGCTCGGAGCTTTTGAAACCATTAGCTCGTGTAACCATTAACTGAAGCGAGAGGTGTTGGCGTGAATATCAATGCAACCCTGATCGGTCAGAGCATCGCATTTGCTGTCTTCGTGTGGTTCTGCATGAAGTACGTGTGGCCACCACTGATGCAGGCTCTGAGCGATCGTCAAAAGAAAATTGCCGATGGCCTGGCTGCTGCTGAAAAAGCACAAAAGGATCTTGATCTGGCTCGGGATAAAGCCAGTGCTCAGCTGCGTGAAGCCCGGGCTCAAGCTCAGGAAATTATTGACCAGGCTAACAAGCGTGCTACCCAAATCGTTGACGAGGCTAAAGAACAGGCTCGTGAAGAGGGAGCTCGCCTGAAGGTCGCAGCTGAAGCAGAAATCGAACAGGAAGCCAATCGCGCCCGTGAAGCCCTGCGTTCCCAGGTTGCAACCTTGGCTGTGGCCGGTGCCGAGAGGATACTTGGCGAACAGCTTAATGAAGCTGCCAACAGCCGACTGGTCGATGACTTGGCCGCTCAGCTGTAAAGGAGTGTTTCCATGGAATTGACCACCTGTGCCCGTCCCTATGCGCGGGCTGCATTTGAACATGCAAGGCAAGCGGGTCAACTCTCTGAGTGGGCTCGCATGCTGCTATTGTGTGCCAATGTTGCCCGCCAGGACAGTGTTGACCTGTTATTAAATAAACCATCGTTAACTGGTGAACAGCAGGCAGATGCTTTTCTTGCCATCTGTGAGGGAAGCCTGAGCAGTGAAGTGGAAAATTTTATCCGAGTTCTTTCAGAGAATCGGCGCATTCCTCTTCTGCCAGAAATTCATACACTGTTTGAACAGTTAAAAGCAGAGGAAGAGCGCTCCCTGGATGTGAGTGTCACCTCAGCCTTTCCGTTGACTGAAGATCAACTAAGTGCCCTAGCGAAAAAAGTAGAAAATCGCTTGGGACGCAGTGTCAAACTGAATACCCAGATAGACAAAGATCTGATTGGCGGTGTCATTATCAAGGCGGGTGACCTGGTCATTGATGGTAGCCTCCGGGCCCGGCTGACAAAGCTGGCCGATGCGATGATTTCCTGAGTATAAACAGCCATGCGCCAAGAAAATATGGAGTGTGTACCAACAACAATGACATCTGTATTTTCAAGGTAAACCGGGCAGGTAAGCTATGCAGCAACTGAATCCTTCCGAGATCAGCGACATAATCAAGACTCGTATTGAGCAGCTTGATATGTCCAGTGAGGCCCAAAATGAGGGCACCATCGTCAGTGTAACTGACGGTATTGTTCGTATACACGGCTTGGCAGATGTCATGTATGGGGAGATGATCAAATTCCCTGGTGGTGTATACGGTATGGCACTGAACTTGGAGCAAGACTCCGTCGGTGCTGTTGTTTTAGGCGACTATGGTCATTTGGCTGAAGGTCAGACCGTACAGTGTACAGGCCGCATTCTGGAAGTACCCGTAGGTCCTGAACTTCTGGGTCGTGTCGTTGACCCGTTGGGCAATGTCATTGATGGTAAAGGCCCAATTGAGAGTGCTGAAACCTCTCCTATAGAAAAGGTCGCACCAGGGGTAATTGCCCGTCAGTCCGTTGATGAGCCAGTTCAGACCGGTTATAAATCGGTTGACTCCATGGTGCCAATCGGTCGTGGTCAACGTGAATTAATTATCGGTGACCGTCAGACTGGTAAGAGTGCTCTGGCTATTGATGCCATCATCAATCAGAAAAGCTCTGGCATTAAGTGTATTTACGTTGCTATCGGACAAAAACAGTCGTCTATAGCTAACGTTGTTCGCAAGCTGGAAGAACATGGTGCAATGGATCATACCATTGTGGTAGCAGCCGGTGCGGCTGATCCTGCAGCCATGCAATATCTGGCTCCTTTTGCAGGCTGTGCCATGGGTGAATACTTCCGTGACCGCGGTGAAGATGCGCTGATTATCTATGATGACCTGACCAAGCAGGCTTGGGCTTATCGACAGATTTCCCTACTGCTGCGTCGTCCTCCCGGTCGTGAAGCTTACCCAGGTGATGTCTTCTATCTGCACTCTCGTCTGCTCGAGCGTGCTGCCCGTGTCAATGCGGATCATGTAGAGAAGCTGACCAATGGTGCAGTAAAAGGCCAGACCGGTTCATTAACCGCGCTGCCAATCATCGAAACCCAGGCAGGTGACGTTTCCGCGTTCGTACCTACCAACGTAATCTCTATTACCGATGGTCAGATCTTCCTGGAAACAGACCTGTTTAATGCGGGTATCCGTCCAGCAATGAACGCCGGTATTTCTGTATCACGGGTAGGTGGTGCCGCTCAGACCAAAATCATCAAAAAGCTTGGCGGTGGTATTCGTCTGGCGCTGGCTCAGTATCGTGAACTCCAGGCCTTTGCTCAGTTCGCTTCTGACCTTGATGAAGCAACCCGTAAACAGCTTGAACACGGTATGCGTGTCACCGAGCTGATGAAGCAGAAGCAGTATGCTCCTCTGTCTGTTGCAGAAATGGGCGTGGTGATTTATGCCGCTGAAAAAGGGTATCTGGAAGATGTTGAGCTGAAGAAGATCGGTGACTTTGAGGCCGCCCTGCTAAGTTTTGCCAACGCCGAGTATTCTGAGCTGATGGCCCAGATTAATAATACCGGTGACTACAATGGCGAAATTGAGGCAAGCCTTAAGGAGCTCATTGAGAAGTTCAAGGCCACTCAGAGCTGGTAAGAAGCAACAAGTCATTCAGCTGCAGGTTTCACTGCTTGCAGCCTGAAGCTTGCAGCTGAGGATTACTATATGGCAGGCGCAAAAGAGATCAGGACGCAAATTGCGTCCATCAAAAGTACTCAGAAAATTACCAGCGCCATGGAAATGGTGGCAGCGAGTAAAATGCGTAAGGCTCAGGAGCGGATGCAAACTAGCCGCCCTTATGCTGAGCGTATTCGTCAGGTAGTTGGGCATGTTGCCCATGCCAATGCTGAGTATAAACACACCTTTATGACCGAACGGGATGTCAAACGGGTTGGCTTTATCATTGTTGCCACCGACCGTGGACTCTGTGGTGGTCTCAATACCAACCTGTTCAAACAGACCGTTGAAAACATGACAGGCTGGTGTGACAAAGGGGCTGAAATAGACCTCTGTCTTATAGGTAGTAAGGCTGTTTCCTTCTTCCGCAATTATGGTGGGAAAGTGGTTGCAGCCATGACCCATATTGGCGACACCCCAAACATTGCCGATTTGATCGGTGGGGTAAAGGTCATGCTGGACAGCTATGAGCAGGGACGTATTGATCGTCTGTTTGTGGTTCATAACGAATTTATCAACACCATGGCCCAGAAGCCACAGGTGCAGCAGCTGCTGCCATTGGTGCCTGATGAAGATGAATCACTGAATAAGCCCTGGGACTATATTTACGAACCTGATGCCAAACAGCTACTGGATGGCCTGCTGGTACGTTATATCGAGTCACAGGTTTATCAGGCAGTAGTGGAAAACAATGCCTGTGAACAGGCGGCAAGAATGGTTGCCATGAAGAGTGCAACCGACAACGCCGGTAACCTGATTGATGATTTGCAGCTGGTCTACAACAAGGCCCGTCAGGCTGCTATTACCCAGGAACTTTCTGAAATCGTCGGTGGCGCAGCAGCTGTATAAGCCTGCTATGGAGAAAACAGACCATCCTGAATTACATAAAATAAATTCCGGAAACTGTTTGAAGCCACAAAAAACAAGGGTGAGGAAAAGGCAAGGCTATGAGTAGCGGTCGTATCGTCCAAATTATCGGCGCTGTCATCGACGTCGAATTTCCCCGGGACAGTGTTCCCAAAGTCTACGATGCACTGAGCGTTGAAGACAAAGGTCTGGTACTGGAAGTCCAGCAACAGCTGGGTGATGGTATCGTCCGTTCTATTGCCATGGGCTCTACTGAAGGTGTAGCCCGTGGTTTAAAAACCATTAATACCGGCAAACCCATTCAGGTTCCAGTAGGTACTAAAACCCTGGGCCGAATTATGGATGTACTGGGTGATCCCATTGATGAGAAAGGCCCGATTGGTGAAGAAGAGCGTGCCTCTATCCACCGTAAGCCACCCAGCTACGCAGAACAGTCTGCCAGTAACGAACTACTGGAAACGGGCATCAAGGTTATCGACCTGGTAGCACCTTTTGCAAAAGGTGGTAAGGTTGGTCTGTTCGGTGGTGCCGGTGTAGGTAAAACCGTAAACATGATGGAGCTGATCCGGAACATTGCGATTGAGCACTCCGGTTACTCTGTATTTGCAGGTGTAGGTGAGCGTACCCGTGAAGGGAATGACTTCTACCACGAAATGCAGGACTCCAACGTACTGGACAAGGTATCCCTGGTTTATGGCCAGATGAATGAGCCACCAGGAAACCGTCTCCGTGTAGCACTGACTGGTCTGACCATGGCGGAAAAATTCCGTGATGAAGGCCGTGATGTACTGTTGTTTATCGATAACATCTACCGTTACACCCTGGCGGGAACAGAAGTATCTGCGCTGCTGGGTCGTATGCCTTCTGCGGTAGGTTATCAGCCAACACTGGCGGAAGAGATGGGCGTACTGCAGGAGCGGATTACCTCCACCAAGACGGGCTCTATCACATCCATCCAGGCCGTTTATGTACCTGCGGATGACTTGACAGACCCCTCTCCAGCAACCACCTTCTCACACCTGGATGCGACTGTAGTATTGAGCCGGGATATCGCTGCTAAAGGTATCTATCCTGCGATTGATCCTTTGGACTCCACCTCCCGTCAGCTGGACCCACTGGTAATTGGTCAAGAGCATTACGAGGTGGCTCGTGGTGTTCAAACTGTGCTGCAGCGCTATAAAGAGCTGAAGGATATTATTGCTATTCTGGGTATGGATGAACTGTCTGAAGAAGACAAACAGACAGTATCCCGTGCCCGTAAGATTGAGCGATTCCTGTCCCAGGCATTTTTCGTTGCGGAAGTCTTCACCGGTTCCCCAGGCAAGTATGTCCCACTGAAAGAAACCATTCGTGGCTTCAAGGGCATTCTGGAAGGAGAATACGACAGTCTTCCTGAGCAGGCATTCTACATGGTCGGCTCCATTGATGAAGCGGTAGAAAAAGCCAAAACCCTTTAATCATCTGACTTTCCTGCTTATGAAAGTGTTCTGCTGGTTTAAAGTCATAATGACTTTCCAGCAAAACACTCCAACAGGAAGTCAGAAGGAGTAAACGACAACATGGCAATGACAGTACATTGTGACATTGTCAGCGCCGAGAAGGAGATCTTCTCAGGGCTGGTAGAAATGGTGATAGCCACCGGCACTTTGGGGGATCTGGGCGTTGCTCCTGGCCATGCCCCATTGCTTACAGAACTTAAGCCAGGCCCGATTCGTCTGACTACTCAGGGTGGTGCTGAAGAGGTGTTTTACATCTCAGGTGGTTTTCTGGAAATTCAGCCGAGCCAGATCAAGGTGCTTGCAGATACAGCGCTTCGTGCCGACGATATGGATGAGGCTGCGGCGCAGGAAGCCAAGCGACAGGCTGAGCAGGAACTGTCCAATCAGAGCGGTGAGTTTGATTACTCCCGTGCAGCGACTCAGCTGGCTGAAGCGGCTGCCCAGCTTAGAACCTTGCAGGCTATCCGTAAAAAACTGGGCAAATAAAAAAACGCGCTTTTGCGCGTTTTTATTTTCTTGTATTTTTAACTGGTAAATTTTGTTACATTGCCTTTGACTCGATGACCATTTTTAAGTCGTATATCTCTAAAATTTCTTCAGCTTTCTTTGTTTGTCCACTGTTAATAAGCTCTATGACTTTTTTAGCCATATCTCTAGGTTCTGGTTCTATCTGGGCTAACAATATTTGCGGTTTTTTAGATCGACAAGTAGCTTCAAATTTTACACGTTTATGACTGAATTCTAAGTCAAAGCTATATATTAAAGGGTCAGCTAATTCTACTGTGAAAGTTGGAATATGATTATCTTGAGAACGATATTTTTTTGAGTTGTCTTCAGAACTCATAGTCTCTTGTACAAGTGATTTTTTAACTGTTCTTTTTGATGGTGACGTTGTTTTTCTTTGCTGGTCTGAGTGACCTTTTGCCTGATTTGTTGGTAACTCAGGTTCTTGTGCTAGGTGTTCTTTTTTTCTTGTATACCACTCAGATAATATTTTAGAAGTTTGTTTAGTTCTATGTAGGGTTGGTATCGGTTGTATTATTTGTTCATGGAATTGCCTTTTATCAGAATCCTCTTGGCTTTGTCGACCAGAGTTTTGAGGGGGTGTTTGACTTTTTTTTGCAAAACCTAAATATATTGCTTGTCTAGCAAGGTGTTGAGATTTTAGGTAGTACTTACCGAATACAAGGTCTTTAATATGATCAGTTTCACTATTGCTATCCCTTGGAAGGTAGCCTAGTTTCCTTAATTCACTGATAACTTCTTTATATTGATTTTCCCTTTTTATTGCTCTGCTTTTCATATCTTCTTCTTGTTTCTTTTTATACTTTTCCATTTTTTCATCTGTTACTGATTTTTTTTCTTTAGGTTCTGTTTTTACTTTCATAGTAACCAGTACATGCTCATCATCCATATGCATCATATGGGCTATGTTCCCCTAAACGGTTGAACACCCCAATGCTCTGCGAGTCCAGTGACAAAACCACCTACCGTTAGTGTATTTCGGCTAGATAATATACGACGCCAACTGAGATAATGAGAGAGATACTTTGTAGCCACACCATGAAAAGTATTTCTAATCCACTGTTTCAAATGACTGTGGTAAGCATTGACGTGCTGAATATGGAATATACCTTCCAGCACACGCTTTCCGGCTGAAGTATTCAATTCCTTTAAAGGAAAAGCCAGTTTACGAGCCAGTGATTCATGCGCCAAACTGGCATCAGCACAAACAATAGCATCAACTGATATGCGACCTCTCAGGCAATGAACCAAAGCATCGGCGCTTTCATTCTCAAGAACACCATCAACGGTATTATCTTCCCGGTCGCGAGCTACCATAACGGGTATCCTCCGAGCCTTTACCTTGTCTGAGCCACGTTTTCTGGCTGGCCTTGGCAGCCTTTGTCGCTGGCCTTTGAAGGACTCCCTAAAAAAGGTTTCATCCAGCTCTACAATACCTTCCAAGCCAGTTGCCTGGTCTTTATCGATGACCTGTAAAAAACGATGCCTCCAGGAAAATGAAGTTTTCAGAGTAATGCCGCAGACTTTAGCTGTTGCTCGAAGTGTCAGGGAGTGAGTCATTTCCCTAAGGTACTGCAACCACTGCCCACTATGATCATGGTGTAGTCGAGCCAATGGTGTTTCTGTAAAGGCATTAAATGTACGGCCACACTGTTTGCAGCGATAGCGTTGTCTTCCGACCCTAATCCCCCAGCGCTGGAGATGTGAGTTGCCGCAGTAAGGACAGGAAGGATCGCTTGCAAAATTGTGTTCAATCAAACTTTCAAGATTGAGGTTAGATTTAGGTTGATTCGGTGCGGCAGTAAGGGCCTGTTGAAGTATACCGAGTTGCTGTGGTGAGAGTGATGCAACGTCGTTGAGAAACTGCCTGAATTGATTATTTTTCATTATGAGGCCTCCTCACAGGAAAGAGACAGCCTCAGTTTACTCCTTTCAACCGTTTAGGGGAACATAGCCCATCATATGGCTGCCTATTTTTTCTTCTTTTTTTTCTCTTTTATTTAAAATATTCCATGTTTCATTATTGACCCTAAATACGGATATATTTCTAAGATTAGCTAGTAACTCGTTAGTAATATCGCATTGTGATATTTTTATTACTTCGTCTTCGTCTCTATCTTCTCCAGAGGTGCATCCTCCTATTCCTTCATCATCACTGTCTGTACTAAATGGGGTGGGTTTAAAAAAATTTGTATGAGTGGTAGAAAGCATTTCTGGAATTTTTTCGCCATTAACGAATTCTGTAATGGAGCCATTGTTTAGTTGATGGGAATAAGGAGTTTCTATATCGTCCATTACCACCATTGTCGGTAAACCATTTCTGTCAAGAATAACTGTCACTAGTTGGTGAGCAGAATATATGTTCAATGTTTTACTTCCATGTGTTGATGGTAATGCCACTTCTACTTCCGTTGAGGAGGAAGTAGTAGCTTGTCGCAGTGTTTCTGCAACACCAAAAGATAACGATGGTATAATTAGCAATGGTATAAACCAAATTGATTTTTTCATGACAATCTTCCATATCAAAAATGATTTTTAAATAGGTATGTAAGTATTAAAAAATAATGATTTTAAATTATTGACCTAATAAACAAATATGCAAGTCGTTCCCTAGATTTAATATTTTCAAAGGATATTTTAGAAATTACTAAAATCTATTAGATTTAACAGAATTATTATTTGTTATGAACTTATCTAGATATATTATGTTGGGCAATATAAATACTAATTGGTTGATTTTACACTCCCAGCTATAGTTCCCAACTTCTAAAATAGATGAAGTGAATCAAGCAATGCCAACAAGCCAGCCGTTACAATCTAAATATGATGTTGTTGTTATTGGAGCTGGTGCTTCCGGATTGATGTGTGCCTTGACTGCGGGAGGACGCGGTAAGAAAGTATTGGTAATTGACCATGCCAATAAAATCGGCAAGAAGATTCTAATATCTGGTGGTGGGCGCTGCAATTATACCAATATGTATGCGGGGCCTGAAAATTACTTGTCCCAAAACCCCCATTTTTGTAAATCATCATTGGCACGATATACCCAGTGGGATTTTCAAGCACTTGTGGATAAGTATCAAATAGCCTGGCATGAAAAAACACTGGGTCAGCTATTTTGCGATAACCGTTCACAGGACATTGTTGATTTGCTGGTTCATGAGTGCAGAGATGCTGGTGTGACTATTCGTTTGAAAACGAATCTCAAAGCTGTCAGCTACGCCGGAGAAAAAGTAACGCTCAATACATCATTGGGCAATATTGAGTGTCAATCTCTGGTAGTAGCTACCGGTGGGCTATCTTTCCCTACCATGGGTGCCAGTGGTTTGGGCTATGAGCTGGCTACTCAGTTTGGTCATCAGCTGGTTAAGCGCTCACCAGCCCTGGTGCCATTTACACTCCCTAAAAACTGGCTTGAGCATTTCGGTGAGCTTGCAGGTGTCAGTGCTGAGGTTATTGTCAGCTGTAACGGCCAGAGCTTTCGTGAAAATTTACTATTTACCCACAAGGGGGTGAGTGGACCCGCTATATTGCAAATTTCCTCCTTCTGGAAAAAAGGGGATAGTATCTCCATAAACTGGTTGCCAAGTGTCTGTGTAGATAATTGGCTGGCTGAGGCTCAGGTTAAGCGCCCTAAAGCTGCTTTTCAGTCTGTTCTGGCAGAGTTGTTGACCCGCCGGTTAGCGCACTTGCTTTGCAGTTATAATGAATTAAAGCAGCTGACCAGCTGTGGAAATAAACCAATGAACGAGCTATCAACGTCTGAATTAACTCAGATTGCTGAGGTCCTTGAGAGCTGGCTCCTGGAACCTTCTGGAACTGAAGGCTATAGAAAAGCAGAAGTGACTTTGGGGGGAGTTGCTACTGATGATATTTCATCAAAAACATTTGAGAGTAAATTACAGCCAGGTCTGTTCTTTATTGGTGAAGTGTTGGATGTAACAGGTCATCTTGGCGGTTTTAACTTCCAGTGGGCATGGGCTTCAGGTTATTGTGCCGGACTGCATGTATAGGAGTTAAGCGTGAAGTTTGTTAATCGCTGTGTTGTTACCCTTAAGCCCAGGCAGTCATTTATGGACTGGGTTGTAAATTTAGGGCTGGAAGTACCTGAAGACTGGGAGTTTGAAGGTGGTGCCTATTTGCTGGATGAGCAGGAGACAGAGGGTGCCATCACAGCTAATATGGAGCAACTTGCACCAAATATATTAGAGAATGAGTTTTCAGCCTGGACTGAAGACAAGTACTTATGGCCTCAATCCCGTGATCTAGCTGCATTAAATACTTTTTTTAAGCTACATATTGCTGTGGCTTCCTTTGATCTCGGTAAACAGCCTCTTTTAAGGGCAGACTTGTCGAATATAGAGGCATTTTAGTTTTTTTAAGGATATTGTGGTGGTGCTTTGATGGTTTTTATAAACTATTTCTTCCACCACATTTCTTATTCATAAAATACCTACAGTAATTATCATGTTTTATTTGATAGCTATTTTGACTAATTAGTTCTATGTTTACTGCCATTCAGTTATTTTTTGATGTAATAACGATGGCAATAGTAAATTGGCTTATTTTATTCATGGTATTATGGGGGGGAGTCTTTTGTTCGGCTAGGTCGAAGGTCGAAAAGGGCGCACCTGATCTTTCGCCTGAAAAAGTTGCTGGACAAATTCGTAAATTTTACGACAGTAATTTATTTAAATTGCCATTGCGAAAGCAGGGACATTATGCTCTTCGAGTTTATCGAACAACAGGAAATCAAGATTTCCTTTACCCTGCTTTAAATGAATTATATATAGCTGCGGATCGATTAAATAACTTCAGTAAAGGGATTAAGATTACAAGCTATAGGCATGAAATTATAAAACAAGAAGTTGAACTGAATTATTTCCTTTTAGGAAATGATCGAGTAAGACGTGTATTGAGGAAAGAGACTGCAAAGAAATTTTCTGATCATATATACTTTGCTCATTTGTTGCTACCAGAGCTGAATCGAGTAAATGAATTAGGTATGCAGCTTAAGCATGAAAATGAAAAAATAAAACAGGCGATGATGGCATTTGACTTTAAACCAGGTTTTACGGAGCCTGATATGATAAGGGCTTGGTCAAGCAGTCAGTCTAACCATGTTTACTGGTTGTATAATATGGGGCTTGGAGATTACAGAGGCCTTTATATCGATGCATTTAGTCGTGTCTTTCCAAATAATAAAGATGCGGTGTTAAGTGATCAACAGTATTTTACCAAGATCACTGGTATGACCCATTTAATTATAGCTGCTAGTGGCTATTATCAACATCCTGTTACGGACGAATCACTAAGCTGGATTACTGAATATTTCGATAAAAATATTGATGAGATTTTGTCTCGCTGTGGTGAAGGTACAATTGCTGAAGTAGGTATTTGTATGTTGTTGACGGGTAAAAAAGACTCAGTTGTTGTTGAAAAAACAAGAAGAAAGATTGTTTCCGCCTATAACCACGATATGAGGATGATCCCTGACTCTGAGGGAAATAAAACATTGAAGCTGGCACAACACAGGAATATTTTAGCAAGTATATTATTGGACTGGAAGGGCTCGTATTTTCCAGGACCTTACCTATACAAAATAAAAAGATTATCTAATTACATGCCATCTGTATTGGAGCCAGAAGATGATAGCTAATTATGGTAACTGTACTTTATTTTGACGCTATTAATTTTATTTTTTAAAATTCCTCAGTTTATATCACTGTTAATTAAACTGAATTTTATTAATGAATCCTGAACCAGAAAAACTACCTGTCATTTATCAGGATGACTATCTTATCGCTATCAGTAAACCCTCTGGATTACTTGTACACAGGTCGATGATCGATCGCCATGAAACGCGCTTTGCTTTACAAATGGTTCGCAATCAAATTGGTCAGCGTGTTTATCCCTTACACCGGTTGGATAAGCCAACTTCAGGTGTCTTGTTATTTGCTCTCTCTCCTGAGGTAGCCAGTTTAGTTGGTGAACAGTTTCAGATACACAAAGTCTCAAAAACTTATATGGCTGTCGTCAGGGGAGTAATTCCTGAAGAGGGGGTAATTGACCATCCCTTAAAAGAGCAGCTGGATAAAATGACGGATAGAAAGGTAAAGCAGGATAAACCAGCCCAGGATGCCATTACACGTTATAAAAGGCTTGGGTATACAGAACTTCCGGTATGTGTTGACCGCTACCCCACAAGCCGGTACTCACTTGCCCAATTAATGCCGCTTACTGGCAGGAAACACCAGATTCGCAGGCATTTAAAACATATTGCTCACCCTATCATTGGTGATGCTAAACATGGTAAAGGGAAACATAACCGTTATTTTGCAAAGCACTTGGACGCGCCCCGGCTTTTATTGGCATGTACAGAAATGTCAATTGTCCATCCTGTATCTGGAGAGCCTCTGAACCTCGTTGCTCCACTTGATAAGGTGATGACAGATCTGCTGACCTTTCTCGGTTGGAGTGATGTTATTCCTGAAAGGTGGAGGAATAATATGCAGAACATAGCATCGAGTAACCACGAATAAAGGCAGAAGTTAACAAGCCGATAACTTACCCATTAGCTATTTCTATCTATTCGATGAGAATTAGAGGTCAATAGTAATGCGGCAAGTGCTTGGGTTACTGCTTTTTATTACAGCCTTTTGCTTTTCAGGCGTAAGAGCCTATGAACTGTCTTCAATGAAAGTGGAGTCTGCACTTAATGAGCCCCTGTTAGCTGAAATTGAGCTCATTGGTGCAGAACAGCAAACGGATACACCGGTAATTGTTGATCTTGCTTCTAAACTGGATTTTATGCGTCACAGAGTCAAAAGAAACTATTATGTATCTGACCTGAAGACTACGGTAACAGAGGATTCTCAAGGACAAGCTATTATAAGGGTGCAAAGCCATGAGCCCATGATCAGCCCCAGTGTTGAGTTTCTGGTGATGTTACTGTCAGAAAAAGGGAAAACCTTTGGTAAATACAAATTTGTATTGCCTCAGTTCAGGCCTGTTTCTAACCCCCCTGTCATGGTGGCTAATAGAGTTTCTGAAGAGTTTAAGAAGAGACGTTTGCTAGCTCGTAAATCGAAGTCGATCAAAAATAAACCAAAATTTGGTCAACCTTCAACAAGGCTTTTTTCCAGTGTAAGCTCGAATGAAAAAAACAGGCGTCATTTAGTTGACTCAGTTACTCACTCTGCTGATGCAGATAAAGAAAAAAAGCAGGTTGTTGCCGAAACTACTCGAAAAGACATGAGTTACTCTAAGATTGCTCCTACAACGTTGATTGTTAAAACAAAGCAAAATTCAATGATACCGGGCCAAACAGATTTAGAGGGTATACAGAGATCAAATCATTCTGCTTTACATCGCCTGCCATCGAGAAGGCTACTTGCTCATTTTGATGGTCCATCAAAAGTGACTACTCAAGCTATGGTTGCTAAGCATATTGATAAAAAGTCAAAGGCTGCAGCCCCTCATGAAGTTAAAATAGCTAAGATAGTGAAGAAAAAACCAGAAAATAGCGTATATAAAGTTCGGCCAGGAGACTCTATTAGCCGAATAGCAATGTTAATTAAACCTCGCTATCCTTCCTCTTCATGGCAAGATTTGATGAGAGATCTGGTAAAACTGAATCCTGATGCTTTTATTAATAAAGACATTAATCGGTTGAAGGTGTCTGTTAGCCTCAAGCTTCCACAAGGCCCGCTAAAGGTCGCTGAAAGTCAAACGGTTAACCCTAATAAAAATGCACAGGCGTCATCTGCACCAAATGATAGCAAAGTACTTAAACATAGAGATTTAATGACAAAAACAGCACAAAATCCTCTCAATAACTTTGTAGAAAATCTAGAGCATGAAATGTCACATAAGAGATACCGAAAAAAGGGCCTTTCAGTGCTCTCTACTAACAGCACAGAATTTGATGAGCAGTCTGGAGTAGACTTAATTGAAGCAGAGGCAATAGCTTCCCCAAAAAATGAGTATAGTTATAAAACAATTAGCATAATAAACGTACATACAAAAAATTCAGATACATATAAACCCCAGGGCTTTTTCAGTGGAGCTGTTCTTTAGTTCTTCAAAAATATCCTATAGGTCTTTTTTATCATTTTTTAGTAGTTCGCCTTTATTTATATCTCTTTTGATATTTCTAGTTATATTTCATTCCCATAGCAATGGCTACTTATGTGATTTTGTCTGATTATTCGAAATATCATGCTCATAATAAAGTTAATAACTTTGATTTATATAAGTTATTTTTATCGATTACAGTGATATCCTCCGATTCATGTAGAGTAGCGAAGTTATCTAAATTAAGGGAATAAGATGAAAAAGAGTTTCTTATTGACTGTGTTTTTAATGTTAGTAGCAGGTTGTTCACAGTTTTTGGAAGAGGAGGGACGTGGTTATGAAACCAGAGTGATTTCTGCCACACCAGATCAATACGTCTTGCTGGTCACTCAAATCAGACAGTTATCTAAAAGAGGTTTTATTAAGCAATTTGAAGAAATTGATGCTGAACCCGGGAAGATCAGTGTAACAGCATCCACTAACTTGCTTTCATGCTTGGCTAATCCAAGGGGAAAGTGGGTTCCTGAGTATAATGAGTGTGAATTTATGAGTCAGGAATTCTGTGAAAAACTGCCAGCAATTCCCGCAAACTCGATTCCAACTGGCACATTTTCAGTTAATTAAAAATGACTATATAGTGGATGAACAGGATCAGACTGCTGCTATATCGGCAATCGGTTTTAATGGCTGGTAACACAGGTCACAAGGCTAACATCAACGCTCTATGTCGTATCGACAGTCAGCAGTTTCAAGCTCACACTTCGCCCCTCAATGATGGCTGTAAATACATCTGTCCAGTTATCAATGCAGAACCAGTCAAACAGCCCTCGTATGGCATGCCATAATGCCTTTTTAGACTTCTTTGCCTTGAGTGCTTCCTGGAAGAGCTTGCAAGACAGTTGTTCTATCTGGTTGATGAGGAAGGCCGTAAAAGTCAGGCATGCCAGATTGCTGGCCAGATGCTGCTTTCCGTGCCCGTAGTTGTGTTCGAGATGGTAGCCCTGTGTTTTCAGTGTATTAAACGTCTCGTTTTCAATTTTCCACTTAGCGCGTGCTCCTCGCATGAATTTATTCACGTTCTCAGTTGAAAGCTCAATGTCAGTGACCCAGGTGTTGAAATACTTCTTGTTGCCCTCTGGGTCAATTTCTATATATTCGAGATAGTTAACCAGCACATCCGGGTGTGACTTGTTAATGGGGACACCATTCACAAACCGGAACCAGTGCGTAAACCCTTTATCATCGGTATATTCGTAGCGCACCACTTTGTCTGCACAATCCAGCTCATCAACGGCCTGGTATAACGACTCATGCGTTGAATCCTTTGCCACCATAATAAAGCTATAGCCAAAGGACTTCACCAACTTGATGGTCGGTCCATCGGAGTAAAGATCATCAAAATTCAGAACCAGTGGCAGGTGCGGATGTTCTCTGGATAAATTCGCCAATAGCCGCTTGAGCGCTGCCTTCTCACAATCATTTTTTGACGCATCAACCTGTTTGGTGATGGGCTCAGGCATTAAAGGTAATACTTCCTTCTTGCCCGGCTTTACCAGACAGCAGGCCAGTAACTGATGGTAGTATTGCGGGTTTTTGCTGCCTGGCTTTTTTACACAACACTCAGGACAACTCATCTTCCCTGAGCAAAAGTGCCCCGTACCATCGATAGGGGCAAGATACCCTTCCTCGAAATAAGTAAACTGCTTAAGCCGCCCAGACCGTTGCACAAAGGCAAACAGGCGGGTAAAGAACTTCCTGAAATAGCGCGTTTCTATAGGGTCAATCAGCTCCCTCAGATAGGTATCGCTGGGGACATCGCTGACATTGTACATCGACTTTAAGTTCTTGAGCTTGTCTGGCTTGTTGACGCAATCCTGATCAAAAGCCAGCAATGAAGGGTATTTCAGATGCATGACTGCCAGGCCACTCATGACCGCATCATGAAGGGCAATTTTGTCATGCTGACTTTTCTTGCGAAAGTCTGGAATTTGACCCGCTTCATCAGAGACTATTTTGAGCAGTTTTTCAGCAATGGTTCTTGGTTTGGTTAGCGGCACAACATAAGCATCGTTATTATTATTGTGGTGAGATTCTACCGGATAGTCTGCGATTTCATCAAGAAAGTATCAGGCTACAGCCCTTGTTGTTAAGGGCTTTAATTAAGTCTGCGGGAATTGCTGAAAAACTGCAGGGGAGTTTTCAGGAGTGTGCTTCACCATGTCGTCATAACGTTGAAGATGTAATGTGTATTCAGATGTGTGTTCCTGTTTGCCATTTTAATCCTTGAATTGGTGCCCAGTCCTGAACCAGATGATATGTTAATAATGAGGCATTAATATTTAATATTGTTTCCAAAGCTAAAGCTATTTGAACCAGATACTACCTTGCTACACGGTTTAAAGTGGCATGCTTGAAGCGATAGTTGGTAGAGCTGCTATGCTGTTTCAGATAGCTGTTATCGAGAACGTGGTATGCAAAGTCCAACACTTACTGATGAAGTCGCTGTTTTTCTTAACAGGCTAATGGTGTTGAATGATGTGGATCATATTGAGTCATTAGCAGAGTTTTGTCAGGAGCCCTGCATATGGATAACTACTCAGTCTGAAAAACCGTTATCGACACATGCCGAGATTTTATCTTGGCTAAGCTATCAGTTTTCCAGAATAGAAATTATTGATGCTAAATATGAGTTACAACGTTGTCAGCCGCTTGGCGATCTGACTTTAGCCCATGTGTTATATAAGCTGAATTACTATTATCTGAAGGCTACAGAGAAACTGTTGTTTTTGTCTGTTCGGGCCAGTTATGTTTTATCCAGGAAAAGCAACAGCTGGAAAATAGAGCTAGCTCACTTCTCTGTGGCTGATGATCTTATGCTTCATGGATCACCAGCTGTCTTTCCTGACCCTTTTTCTGATTTTTAAGTAAAGTTAGCACACATTATCTGTCTTCCTGTAAGACATTATCTTTATTGGATGTTGGTTCAGGCAGCATAACTGTATCTTTTAGTCTCCTATCTTATTGGTTGCTCCTTATTTAATCCTGTCATTGTGATACTTGCCTACTTTCTTTTGCCTCTTGTTCAAACACTTCAACCTGTATCCTCACCTAAAAAGCCCAAGGCTGAAAAATAAGGGCTACAAGGTGTGTGTGTATTTACTAACACAATGAAGCGAAATAAAAATATCAAAAAACAGCTAAAAAAGCATCGTAAATGGTCAAAAAACATCCAAATGTAAAATTACCCGTTTAATGCCTTTTTAAATTGTTGTTTTTTATATTATTGAATTTTATGGTTATTAAATGATTTATACTGCATAAATTGTTATTTATTACCCGATAATTACCCGATAATTTTTTGAGTGGGTATTATGAAGACATTGATACGGTTATCAGAGTACAGTTTTAAGGCAAGGCACTTGGCAAGCTTTCGAAAGCTGGGTGAACTAAAAGGGTTGCAAAGTAATATCTCCAGGCAGCAGCCGGAAATAAAAGATACCTTAAGGCAAGTTGCCTTGTTGGAATCTGTCGAACACAGCAATCAACTGGATGGTGTTCTGGCTTCGAGAACAGCTATCAGAAAACTGGCACACAAAGAAATTAAACCGATTACACCGGTAGAGCGGCAAGTTGCTGGCTATGCCGATGGCTTAGATCTGGTGGTAGAGCCCGCTGAGCATATGGCAGTCTCTGTTGATTTGATCAGGCAGTTACATGCAATGCTTTATGGGCATTTGCCCCATGAAGGGGGGCGTTGGCGGGCAACAAATAAAGATATTGTTGAACGTGATGAGCAGGGAAGAATAACGGGTATTTTATACCGAACTGTTCCTGCAGCCGATATTGCAGGTGCCATGAATGGAACAATTGAACTTTACCATAAAGGATTACAAGCCGGGATAGAACCTTTGCTGTTGATCAGTGCTGGGGTTCTTGATTTTCTTTGTGTTCACCCTTTTAGTGATGGCAATGGCCGAATCAGCCGTTTGTTAACATTGCTGATGCTATCGCTTAATGGTTATCAGGTTGGTGAATTTATCAGCGTCGAGCGAATTATGGCCCGCCATGAACAGGCCTATAACAACGCTTTAAAAGAAAGTGTCAGAGGCTGGCACGAAGGTAGTCATGACCCGCTTCCTTGGATGAACTTTTTTCTTGAAGTGCTGACTGGAGCTTATGAAGAGCTTGAACTTAGGGTGGAGGCGCTGCGCAGCAAAGGTACCAGGGCACCCAAAACACAGCTGATAAAAGCAGCAATAGAGCAATCTGATGGGCCATTTTCTGTAGCTGATATTTGCATTCAATTACCGACAGTCAGCCGTGAATTGGTTAAAAAAGTGATTCAACAATTTAAGGATGAGGGACGTTTAAAACCAGAGGGCCGGGGTAGAGGGACCCACTGGCAAAAAGCCCATGAGCCGTCTTGTTAGTTCAAATACTGTGTGTAAGGTTATCTTGGCAGAGCCTGTCAACATTGTGTTTAGGGAGAATGAATCCATATAGCTCTCAGAAACAGTCTTAAAGTTCATGCTACAACTAAGACTGCTTCTGAGTCTTGGGGGAGAATGCTGCTTTGCTTCTATCAGAACTTATAGGTTGCCTTTACCGACCCGGAATGAGCCTTATAGCCATCTTTGTATTCAAAGTCGTAGCTACCAGAAAGTTCCCAGTCATTCCCGCTGAACAGGGCCAGCCCAACTCCAGCATTGTAGGTGCTTCTTTCAGGCTTTAGCCCCTCTGTTTTAAATGATGCTCCGCCACCAGTAAAGCGCGATGTGGATTCCACCCGGTCTGCAATCAGGTCGTAGCTGTAACCGAGGCGAATTGTTGGTTCCAGAGTGTTTCCTTCATTCAACTCGTACTGCCAGGCCATCTCTACATTCAAGCCTAAATCGAGGATTTCATTATTATCAACATCAACGGTAAGGCTGGTTCCTCCAGCACCCGTCTCGGTATATTTATCTTGGCTAATATGACTATAACTCAACAGAATACTGGGCGTAACTGTAACCCCCCCAGCTGTATTTAATTGAAAATCGTTACCTGCTTCCAAGCTGGCAGAATACTGATGACCATCTGTACTCCCTTCCGCCGTTCGTCCAGCCACACCACCAACATTACGACGGGTTGTTTCTATACTATTGTGCGCGTAACCAACCATGGCTGTCAGAAAGGCCGTGTCTGACAGATGATAATCACCATAA
Organism: Endozoicomonadaceae bacterium; assembly: GCA_965224475.1. GTDB lineage: Bacteria > Pseudomonadota > Gammaproteobacteria > Pseudomonadales > Endozoicomonadaceae > Endonucleibacter. The sequence continues at coordinate 690,273 of CBDCZK010000023.1, forward strand.
GCGGTAAGTTGCACACTGCTGATATCTGACTTACTGGTATTCCGTTTTTCATAGTCGACCTTGGTGTTAGCGTTGCTAATAGCAAAACCAACCATTTTGTCATCCCAGTAATCACCCGTATCAATCCCCAGCATTACACCAGTAGTGTCAGCATCATAACCTTCGACACCGTCTCGAGAATCCTGGTCTATTTTATTATCGAAAACCTTACCCCAAATATGTGCTCCGTCCAATGGATCACCCATATTAATACCGCCACTCTTGTTATTATCTCGCAAGAAGGCCATACGTCGGACGGCCTGACTTTGAACTGTTCCAAATACATCAGCGACTACAGGAGCCACAGAGGTGGCAGGCTTTAACGAGTCCACCAATGTTCTCAGCTGTTCAACAGTAGAAACAGTCAGTGATTTTCCCACCACTTCATCGAGGTCTTCATTGAGGTTAGGAAACTTTTGAAGGTTATCGAGAATACTGCCAATAGATGAAAAATCACCGGTAAGTAAGGATGTGTTGGTTGCTATCTGGTTTACATCAACTATCAAGCTATCTGTATCAGCACGCTGAACAAATTGAAGTCTTAAACTGCTATCGCCTATTAAATTTGCCAGCTGAGCAACAGTTCCTCCTGTTCCCCCTTGAACCAAGGTAATAGGGGAGAAACTCCCATCACTCTCAAAGGCAATACTATCTCCTATATCTGCCGTAAGAAACAATTTGGTGTTTGCGTCAATTGTAGCTAAACCAGTAGAGGTGATTTTTCCTGATGTAGCAGGGTCTCCGGTTACGGTGAGCTTGAGCTCTTGGTTGGCCGCAGCAGTAAAGGTACCACCTACGGTTAATTTATTGTTGCCAATGTTATTTGCTTGGGCTGCTGATAGGTCATTAGTTATATTTACGGTTTGGTTCGAACCGAGTAGAGAGATAGTTCCAAGTGCGTTACCAGCGCCAACATGACCGGTAACTTCGCCTGCTCCAGCAAACTCAAGGGTACCTTCACTAGCTTTACCAGTGGTCACATCGCCGGTTATATTGCCAGCAGCCTCGACTGATAAAATGCCATTACCATTAAATGCTATAGCTGCAGTCACTGCCTTATTAGCTGCAGTGGTTAGTTTGGAACCAGCGCCGATAGCAACATTAGTCGCTGCCAAGGTATTACCTAATACCAGGTTCCCACCGTTTTGTAATGTAACAGTGTCCAACGCTGTTATGGCTCCCCAGGCAGAGGACGCTATGACTTTTCTATCGTTATTTCCTCTTCCATCAATGATTACAGCAGCTGTACCGTTATGCACTTTATTCAAAGCACCAGTTACTATTAAAGTTCCATTTGCTGAGCTATCAAAGGTAGCAGTTGAATTATTTGCAGCGTTAAATACACCAAGAGAAATGCTTGTGGCTGTAACATCGTCTAGAAATGTCGCTGAAGCATTACCATTCTGATTGTTTCCTATTTTGATATTAGTAGCATGTACGCTTTCTAGTAATATCAGCTCTCCATTATCCTCAATTTCAATTCGATCCAATGCGCGGTTAGCCCCCCACCGATAGACTTGGGTGACTTCACCGCCTGAGACAGTTACCTCAGCTGTACCGGTGTTGTCTTTATTTATAGCACTTTCAACTATAATCTTACCTCCACTAGCATCGAAGGAAGCAGTGTAGATTCCCGCATTGTTGCTTCCCCCCAGATAAATACCAGTTGTTTCGACATCACCTTCAAACTCTACCATTGAATCTGTATCGCCCTTGACAATGATGTTTCCTGACACTTGAGTATCGCCGTTGAGGGTTAAATCGACCCTTCCTGTAGTACCGACTCCAGTGTCGTTACCCATCATTAAAGAGCCGTTAAGATCGAGATTATTTACAATGTCAACTGTTACTGTATCGTCGAAAGTGCCACGCTCGATAGTGAAATCTTTGATATCGCTAACGCTATTAATTGTTACTGCTAGAAGATTAGCGCTTCCTATTTCTATCGAAACACCACTATTGTCAGCAGTACTGGTAATTGTCCCAATATAGAATGTATTGAAACCAGAACCATCATTTGCAGTACCGTTATTCGTAACAGTTAATAGTCGGTTATTCCCTGAAAAAGTGACATTATCATGGGCTGCAGCATTAGCAACGTCGTTATTTGCAGCTTGGACTCCACTTCCAGCCCAGGTGCCACCTGTTAAATTCAAATCGCGATCGGTTGAATAGGTAATATTTGCCATTGCTGCAGTAATAGCACTTGCAAGCAGTTGTTGCTGGAATGTCCATTTCATTTGCAAAGGCTCTCCGTGCCAATCTTGAAACTGTTATACTTTGTGTATTTGTTTTTTGATTAAAATAATTAGAATATTTATATAAAATACAGTAGTACTATGAGGAATGAAAGTTAGTTGAAATTGCTCTGGTTTAATGTTTTTTTTGAATTTTTAATTCGTTGTTTTGCCTATTATTTTTTTTTGCATTGTTTTTGTGCATCGTCGTTTATTAGTGAATGTGATGACTTTGAAAAAAGTAACTGCTCTCCTTCACTGTCTATTATTTCAATGCCGATAGAATGACGTTTCATTTTAAAAGTTAGACTGTAATCATGGCTGTTTTTAAGTTCCCAAGTACCTTCAGAGCTTGGTTTTATGGTGCCGCTAGCAGGGTATGTGTCGCAGCTTTTTGATAGGAATATTAGATTGAATGACTCTTTTTTTAGCTCAAGTACACCGATTAATGTTTCAGGATCATTGTTCTCTAATTTCCAAACACCTAAAGGTTGATTTTTGTTACTAAGTTTTTGTTTATTCTGTTCTTTATTAAAATATTCATTTGTGGCTGTTCTGGATAAAGTGTTTTTATCCATTTTGATTGCTTCAGCTAATGTTTCTTGCGTACCAAAAATAGAGAGTAGTATAAAAAGTAAATTGACTGATTTATTCATAGTGTCTTTCTTTTCTATAGAAAAATCAAAGAATTATAGACTTAAATTAAATAATCTGTATCTAAATGGAAGAAATTTGAGATTGCCCTATTAAATGTTTTTATATTTGCTGTGTGTTCAGGGGGTGAAAATGAATTTTTAGTTTAAACCAGTACAAAAGCACTGGTTTTTTCGTAGCTCGATATTGTAATAACTTTGCAGATAGGTTTTAGCGGAACTGATTCACTTGGTCACGTAGTTCAATAGTCGCTTGTCGAGCTGCATCAGCAAAGTTGTCCCCATCACTGGCATAAATAATACCCCGGGATGAGTTAATAACCATTCCTTGCCCCTGGCTATTTAAGCCACTTTTTACCGTGCGCTCTACGTCGCCTCCCTGTGCGCCGAGGCCAGGAACCAGCAGTGTCATATCGCCAGTCAGGTCACGAATGCGTTTTAGTTCTTCTGGATTAGTAGCACCAACAACCAGAAGTATATTGCTATTAACATTCCATTCTTTGACTGCTTTTTCGGCAATTATTTCGTACAGGCAGCGACCTTCGACTTCAAGGTTTTGTATGGCTGTGGCACCAGGGTTGGAAGTACGGCACAGGACTATAACTCCTCTGTCTGCATAGCGAGTAAAAGGCTCAACAGTGTCTATGCCCATATAAGGGTTAATAGTTACTGCATCCGCTTGGTAGCGTTCAAAAGCTTCGATTGCGTACTGACTTGCGGTACTGCCTATATCGCCACGTTTTGAGTCAAGGATGACAGGAATATCAGGATAGTTTTGGTGAATGTAGTCGATGGTTTGTGCCAGCTGATCCTCTGCCTGTTGGGCATGATAGTGAGCAGCCTGTGGTTTATAGGCACAAACAAGATCAGCTGTAGCGTCAATGATAGCTTTATTGAATTGAAATATAGCCTGGGGTTGCTGCTTTACTGCCATGGGGAAACGTTCTGGTAAGGGGTCCAGCCCCACACAGACCAGCGAGTTGTTTTTCTGTATTGCGTGGTGAATCTGGTCAAGAAAACCCATGGTTTGTCCTCAGCTTAAGATTTTGCTGGCACGCAAGTGTAGCAGCGATCTTCTACTACATAAAATTAATTTATTGGTCAGTAATTAAGCAGGAACTATTAGTGAGAAACCACTGTCTTTATTGCCTTGGAGTGAGGGTGTTTCTAACCACTTGTGCGCTTTAATTAAATCGGCGGGTTATTATGAACAATATTTTGCTGTTTGTTCTTTGCTCACTGGTGTGGGGCTCTACCTGGTATGTCATTACCTTGCAACTGGGTTGTGTTGATCCTGTCTGGTCTGTCAGTTACCGCTTTTTTCTGGCGGCACTGTTTCTTGGTATTTGCTGCAAATTAAAAGGGCTACCAATGAAGCTGTCTTGGCAGAATCATGGCAGGCTTTTGTTCCAGGGAACTTGCCTTTGTGGTCTCCCTTATTGGCTGGTTTATGAAAGTGAGCAATTTATATCCAGTGCATTAACAGCAATTATTACCACCTCTATCCTGTATTTTAATGTCATTATTCGGCGGGTATGGCTAGGTAACCCTGTAAGGCCAATGGTCGTTGCTGGTGGATTAATGGGATCGCTGGGTATTTTCTTTATATTCTGGCCTGAAGTCAGAGCATTAGACCATGCTTCCCTGAAAGGGTCTGTGATGGCTCTTGTGGCTTCTTTGATTATGTCTGTTGGTTGTGTCTCGTCAGAGAATAATCAAAAAGCAGGCGTTGGCTTATGGCAGGCCACTACATGGAATATGTTTTATGGCGCTGCTTTTTTGCTGGTTGTAGCTTTGATCATGGGAGTAACGGCTGGTTTGGAATTGAACTGCAGGTATCTGTTGTCTCTTTGTTATCTGAGTGTTTTTGGTTCAGTGATTGCGCTTAGTTCCTATTTGGCACTGATTAGCCGGTTAGGTGCTGATAAAGCAGCTTATGTGGACATTGTTTATCCCGTAGTTGCCCTGGGCGTTTCGACACTGCTTGAAGGGTTTCAGTGGTCGTATATGAGTGGACTCGGTGTGATGATTATTTTGGCAGGGAATCTGGTGGCAATGGGTGCTTTGGAAAAACTCTATCGTGGCTTTATATCCCGAAAGGCTGTTGAGTAATACTGCTTTTAATTTGGATAACTAAACGACAATTTTTATGCAGATGATTTCATTTTTATTACTCATGTTGTTTAATGGTATCAGGGTAATGTATAGCAGGTTGCTCCTGTAGGCTGTCTAGAGGTCGTTTACCTTATCCTTGAGCACTACGTTTAGAATTTTTCCGCTGCTTTTTTCTATTGGAATAGCAGGGTTAGAGGTATACATTAGTATATTAATAAAGTATTTTTGCTCAAGGCTGCTTGTATTGATTAGATGTTATGCAGTTTTTCAGGCAAGGAAGCAGTTCGGTCTAACCGGACAGTAAACAGTGTCTCAGGTGGTGGTTATCTGGCTACGACTCTGAGTTAACACCTCTGAATGCAGGGCTTTTGGGTCTGCACAATAAAAATAACAAGAAGTTTCCGCTTTACTCTGCGGATAGTCAGGGGATGTAAGGGAATGATGCAGCACGCACGCACTCTTTTTCTTCTTGCAGGACTGGTGTTATCTGCTAGCGCCGGAGCTGCCTGGGAAGTTAATATGCCGGAAGGGGTGACCGCCGTTAGTCGCTCCATATATAACTTACACATGACCATCTTTCTGATTTGTGTCGCTATCGGCATTATCGTTTTTGGTGTCATGTTTTACTCTATTTTGGTGCATCGAAAATCGAAAGGTGCTCAACCTCAGCAATTCCACGAAAGCACCTTGGTCGAGGTAGCCTGGACAACAATTCCCTTGTTAATTCTTGTCTTGATGGCTATTCCAGCCACGAAAACCCTCATTGAAATCTACGATACTGACGACGCGGATATTGATATCAAAATCACCGGGTATCAATGGAAATGGCAATATGAGTACCTCGGTGAAGATGTTTCTTTTTTCAGTAATTTAAGTACGCCTAAAGAACAGATTTACAACGTTCGCGCCAAAAACGATGAGTATTTGTTAGAAGTTGATGAGCATTTGGTGATTCCAACAGGTAAAAAAGTACGATTTCTGATCACTGCTGCTGATGTTATTCATTCCTGGTGGGTTCCTGAGCTGGCGGTCAAGAAAGATGCAATTCCTGGTTTTATTAATGAGGCATGGACTCGAATAGATGTGCCTGGCATCTACAGAGGACAATGCGCTGAGCTGTGTGGCAAGGATCACGGCTATATGCCAGTGGTAGTTGAAGCACGTTCGGAAAAAGACTATCAGGCATGGTTGTCTGAAAAGAAGGCAGAAGCTGCAAAAGTTCGTGAACTTACCAGCAAAGACTGGACCCTGGAAGAGCTGAACCAACGGGGTGAAGCTGTTTACGGAAAAGTTTGTGCGGCTTGTCATATGCCAAATGGTGAGGGTATGCCTCCGGTATTTCCTGGCCTGAAGAACACACCAATGACGACATCAAAAGATAAAGTTGGTGAACATGTTGCAATTGTCATGAACGGTAAAAAAGGCTCTGCCATGCAAGCCTTTGCTGGTCAACTGAGTGAAGTGGATCTGGCAGCAGTCATTACTTATGAAAGGAACGCCTGGGGCAACAATACCGGGGATATGGTGACACCAAAACAGATCCTTGAGTTCAAAAAAACAGGTGAGTTTAATCCAGAGTCTGAATCGCCTCAGGCCGGTCTGTAAGGAGCAAGATTATGACTGCTGTGACAGGTGATCAAAATAACGAACATCATGATGAGCACCACGGCCCGGCTAAAGGATTGATGCGCTGGGTCTATACCACTAACCACAAAGACATTGGAACCATGTATTTATGGTTCAGTTTCATAATGTTCCTGGTTGGTGGGGCCATGGCAATGATCATCCGTGCTGAGCTTTTTCAGCCGGGATTGCATATTGTAGAGCCAGGTTTTTTCAATCAGATGACTACAATGCATGGCTTGATTATGGTGTTTGGCGCCGTGATGCCTGCGTTTGTTGGTTTAGCCAACTGGATGATTCCAATGATGATTGGGGCACCGGATATGGCACTGCCCAGGATGAATAACTGGAGTTTTTGGATCCTACCGTTTGCTGCCCTGATGCTTGTAAGCACTCTGTTTATGGAAGGTGGCGGCCCTAACTTTGGTTGGACATTCTACGCACCGCTATCGACAGACTATGCCCCGCCTTCCACAACTTTCTTTATTTTTGCTGTTCATATGCTGGGCATCTCCTCAATTATGGGGGCAATTAATATTATTGCGACCATATTGAATCTGCGAGCGCCTGGCATGACTATGATGAAGATGCCACTGTTTTGCTGGACTTGGTTGATTACCGCTTATTTGTTAATAGCTGTAATGCCGGTACTGGCCGGGGCAGTGACCATGATGCTGATGGATATCCATTTTGGTACCAGCTTTTTCAATGCCGGCGGTGGTGGTGACCCGGTACTTTTCCAGCATATTTTCTGGTTTTTTGGTCATCCAGAAGTTTACATCATGATCCTGCCATCTTTCGGGATTGTCTCAAGCATTATTCCCGCCTTTGCGCGTAAGCCTCTTTTTGGCTATACCTCGATGGTGTATGCAACTGCCAGTATTGCCTTCCTGTCATTTATTGTCTGGGCGCACCACATGTTTACAGTGGGTATTCCTTTGGTTGGTGAGCTGTTCTTTATGTATGCGACCATGCTGATTGCGGTGCCGACCGGAGTAAAGGTCTTTAACTGGGTGACCACCATGTTCCGGGGAGCAATGACCTTTGAAACCCCGATGCTGTTTTCCATCGCTTTTGTTGTGTTGTTTACCCTGGGTGGCTTTTCAGGACTGATGTTGAGTATTGCACCGGCTGACTTCCAGTATCACGACACTTATTTTGTTGTGGCCCATTTCCATTATGTTCTGGTGCCTGGTGCTATTTTTGCGATCTTTGCCGCGGCTTATTACTGGTTACCAAAGTGGACAGGGTATATGTATGACGAAACCCTGGCGAAGGTTCATTTCTGGATGTCATTTATTGGTATGAACCTGACGTTTTTCCCGATGCATTTTGTTGGTTTGGCTGGAATGCCTCGTCGAATTCCCGACTACGCCCTCCAATTTGCTGATTTTAACCAGATTTCCAGCGTTGGCGGCTTTATGTTTGGTGTGACCCAGTTTCTGTTCCTCTTTATTGTGATCAAATGCATTATGGGTGGAAAAAAGAGTGAGGCAAAAAGCTGGGAGGGTGCAGAAGGGCTTGAGTGGAGTGTTCCTTCTCCAGCACCTTATCATACCTTTACGACACCACCGGATGTTAAATAGTAATAGGGAAGGGCTGGGCATCTGTTTGTTTTTGTCCAGCCAGGCTTGCAGACACTAAATTCTGGCAGGCAGTACGCTATGAGTGAAGAAGAAAAAGAAGAAAAGGTTGAAAGCCTGACGCGTCGTACTCTAATTCGTTCGACTCTGGTTGCTGGAGGGATGTTTGGCTTCGGTTTTGCCATGGTGCCGCTTTACGATGTGTTCTGTAAAGTGACCGGGCTTAACGGAAAAACGAGCTCAACCCCTTATCAGGCAAAAGAGGCCAAAGTTGACACCAGTAGAGTGATCAAAGTGCAGTTTGTTGCCACAAAAAATGCAGGAATGAGCTGGGATTTTAAACCAAGTGTGCCAGAGGTAAGTCTGCATCCCGGTGAGGTTGGTAAATTGAGTTTCTTTGCCAAAAACCCTACTGATCAGCGCATTATTGGGCAGGCAATTCCCAGTGTTTCACCCTTTCAGGCGACTAATTATCTGCATAAGGTGGAATGCTTCTGTTTCACAACTCAGGTGCTGGAGGCAGGTGAAGAAAAGGTCATGCCTCTCCGAATTATTGTGGACCAGGATCTGCCGAAACATATAAAAACACTAACCCTTTCATACACACTGTTTGATGTTACCAAGTTGGAAGAAAGAGCCTGACTGGGCTTTGGACTCAGGAGATCGAGATGGCAAATGAAGGATCATATTACGTACCTGCCCAGAGCAAATGGCCAATCATTGCTTCTATTGGCTTGTTTCTGACCCTGACGGGAATGGGCATGATGATGAATGATATGAGTGCCGGGGTTAAGGACTCAACTGCTCATTACATTCTATTTGCTGGTGGCCTGTTAATGGCCTGGATGCTGTTTGGGTGGTTTGGCAATGTTATCCAGGAATCCAGAGCGGGCTTATATAGTGCACAGATGGACAGAAGTTTCCGCTGGGGCATGGGCTGGTTTATCTTTTCCGAAGTAATGTTTTTTGGTGCTTTTTTTGGAGCACTCTTCTATGTCCGCTTTTTTGCGGTGCCCTGGTTGGGTGGTGAAGGCACAGGAACCATGACCAATGAGTTACTCTGGCCTGGATTTACGGCCCACTGGCCTTTAGAAATGAATCCTGATAATGAACGTTATCCTGGTATTCTGGGTAAAATGGATCCATTTCACTGGCCTTTACTGAATACCTTGCTTTTGGTTACTTCGAGTGTCACTGTTACTTTGGCTCACCATGCCCTTAGGCGAAGTGATCGTTATAAAGTTAAGCTATGGTTGATTCTTACATTAGCGCTGGGTTTTGCTTTTATAATTATTCAAGCCATCGAGTATATTGAAGCATACACAAAACTTGGGTTAACTCTAAAGGCTGGTATCTACGGTTCTACATTCTTTATGCTTACCGGCTTCCATGGTGCTCATGTGACATTGGGTGCGATAATGCTGGCAGTGATGTTAGTCAGAGTTTATAAGGGACACTTTGAACCCGAAAAACACTTCGCTTTTGAAGCTGCAAGCTGGTACTGGCATTTTGTTGATGTTGTCTGGATTGGTTTATTTATCTTTGTTTATTTGGTGTAGCCAGACTTGAATGGAGCTGCAAGTCTGGCAAAAAGGAGGTTAGCGGTAAAGCCATGGAGCTGAGCTATTGAGATGACCTGTTAACCATGCTGTAACGATTACAGCCATTAGTAATAGGGTGAGGCTGATTCTGACAGTCAGCGATGTTACCAACCGGGTAGAACTTTCGCGGTCAATTAGCAGAAAATAAAGTCCACTGCCCAAACTGATTAATATGGCAAGGAATAGAATAACAATAATAACTGTGTACCACATACTTGCTCCTAAACCTGAATATTCTTGTCGTTATGGTTTAGGAGCATAACAGGGGTTTTCCCTGTCAGATAGATCAACTGGCTCGATCCCAGCTGATCTTTAGATAGATTTTAAAAATAAAAAAGAAGTTCACCAGATGTCAGTTTTCAAGATCAGGTTGTCACTGTTGGTATTTTTACTGTTACCCGTTCTGCTCAGTCTGGGTTTCTGGCAGTTGTCTCGCTATGAGCAGAAGCTGGAACTGGAAGAAACTTGGACAAATCGCCAAAGCCAGCCTCCACAGCCAATCAGTGCTCTTACCAGCTATGATGATCCACTCTATTTACCATTAAAGGTCAGTGGGCGCTTTATACAGGACAAAAGTTTTTTTCTGGATAATCAGGTATTTAATGGTCAAGCTGGTTACGATCTGATTACGCCTTTTATTCTGGATAGTGGTCAGTGGCTTTTGGTTAATCGTGGCTGGGTCTCATCAATCAGTAGGGACGTATTGCCAAGGGCGTTGATTGATAAGGGTTATTACCAGCTTGTTGGTACAGTGTATCGGCCTTTAGGGAAGCCTTTTTTACTAAAAGATGATGTATGGGCAAGTGATTGGCCTAAGCGTATTCAGGCAGTTGACTTTGAAAAAATGGCTGAGGCTATGAGTCATAACATTTTACCTGTGTTGCTCAGTTTGCACCACGGTCAACCCGGCGCATTGCAGATTCGTCCATTGAAGACACCTGTATCTTCCGATAAACATCTGGGTTATGCCTTTCAGTGGTTTTTGATGGCAACTGTGTTGATGGGATTGTATCTATTTCACATGAAAAAGCGGGGGAAGTAATTATGCAGGAAGCATTGACAGGAAATAGGAATACAAAGGGGCGGTGGCAGGCTGCAACAGTGTTTATATTGCCTTTTCTGCTTTTTGGTCTGGCTTGGTTTATGTATTTTTCGGGTTATGGGATTCCAGATGGTAGAACCAACAAAGGAAAACTGATATTACCGCCGGGACAGTTTCAACAGTTGCAACTGTTTAGAGAAAATCAACCGTTTACTATTGAGCAATTGGGGGGACGATGGGCTGTCGTTATATTTGGTTCAGGTACCTGTTCTGATAGTCTGTGCCAGGAGAGTCTTTATAAAACCCGGCAAGTTCATATTGGTCTTGGACGTGAAGCAGATCGGGTAGTTCGCCTTTTTGTATCTCAAGATTCACCCAAGCCTGACTCTGCTCTAAAGGATGAGCATCCAGCCATGCAGTGGTTGAGAATAAATCCATCATCTTTAAAAAATACACTGTCAACCAGGCAATCGGTAGAGGGATGGCCAGCCAATCATTATTTCATTGTTGATCCTCTGGGCAATATTATAATGGAATACCAGCCAGAGCAGACTGGTGGTGATTTACTAAAAGACATGCAGAGGCTCCTTAAAGCTTCAAATGTAGGATGATCTGTATATGCCAACTAATAATAAACATAAAAAAGGCTACTACCTTGCTCTTATTGCAACGATTCTTGCGTCAATCGTAGTCGGTGTTGGCGCTTATACTCGTCTTGTCCATGCTGGACTGGGCTGTCCCGACTGGCCTGGCTGTTATGGTTTCTTAACGGTACCTGGAACGGAACAGGCTATTTCTATTGCTGAAAGCCGATTCCCTGATTCGCCCGTTGATAAAGCCAAGGGGTGGGCGGAAATGGGACACCGCTATGTTGCCGGGTTACTGATGATTCTAGTTTTGGTGCTTGCTATTCAATCGTACTGGTATCGTCGTGAACGGAAAGGAAGCTGGCGATTACCTTGTTTAATACTTGCGCTGATAATTCTGCAGGCCGCTTTTGGCATGTGGACAGTCACTTTGAAGTTATGGCCCCAAGTTGTAACAGCTCATCTTTTAGGTGGTTTTACGACATTAAGCCTATTGTTTTTATTAACACTGAGACTGTCTGGCGCCAGCTGGAAACGCCTGCCTGCAACCTGGCGCCTTGATAAGTTAAAACGGCTTGCGGTTTTTGGACTGATTGTCGTTATTATCCAGATTACTTTAGGAGGGTGGACCAGCTCCAATTATGCGGCACTGGCATGTCCCGACCTGCCAACTTGCCAAGATCAATTTTGGCCCGATATGGACTTTCAAAAAGGCTTCGATATTGGTCAGTCTATTGGGCCGAACTATCTGGGTGGTCAACTTAACTCAGAAGCAAGAACGGCTATTCATATAAGCCACCGGCTTGGGGCTCTGGTTGTCATGACGACTCTGCTTTTTCTGTTTTTTTCTGCCAGGTGCTATGCCGTTGGGCTTGCCAGCGAAGAAAAACAAAGTGTTGAGCAATTATCATCCCTGATTTTATTGGCTTTGATAATTCAGCTGGTACTGGGGGCAAGCAATGTTATCTGGCATTTACCTTTGTCAGTGGCGGTTGCCCATAATCTGGGAGGAGCTTTACTGCTTTTATCACTGGTCGCATTTAACTATCGGTTAAGTACACTGGTTGACAAGGATAGGTAAGAGGGAGACAGGAAATGAGTCGAAGCAAAGCTATTGATGTGGTTGTTCGTGATACTGACCTTAAGCAAAAAGCCAGAGCTTCCTGGAAGGATTATCTTGAGCTGACAAAGCCTAAAGTTGTCGCCCTGATGATTCTTACCTCATTGATTGGTATGTGTTTGGCTACTCCTGGCTGGGTTCCCTGGCAAGCCTTGTTGTTTGGCAATTTAGGCATTGCACTGTGTGCTGGCTCAGCAGCGGTCATTAATCATGTGGTAGACAGGCGTATTGATACTCTGATGGCCAGGACCAGTAAACGCCCTGTTGCACAGGGACGTGTTGAGCCACTTCAGGCACTGTTATTTGCTGCGGTTATTGGCGGAACAGGGATGCTGATGTTGGTCTTTCTGGTCAACCCTTTAACGGCCTGGTTAACGCTGGCATCTCTGCTGGGCTACGCCGTGATTTATACAACCATGTTAAAGCGTGCGACACCACAGAATATAGTTATTGGTGGGCTTGCTGGTGCTGCACCACCGCTTTTAGGGTGGACATCTGTGACAGGCTATTTTGAGGGGCATGCTCTGCTACTGGTTCTGATCATTTTTGCCTGGACTCCGCCACACTTTTGGGCTCTTGCTATCCACAGGAAGAGTGAATATGCCAAGGCAGAAATTCCAATGCTCCCTGTTACTCATGGTGAAGCTTATACCAAGCTCCATATATTGTTATATAGCATCATTCTTTTGTTGGTGAGTGTTTTACCTTTTCTCACTGGGATGAGTGGCGTTCTTTATCTGGCAGGTGCGCTTATGCTTGGTGGTCGTTTCCTTTACTGGTCAATAGTTCTACTGAAAGAGAGCCGCCCCCATGCCGCGATTAATACCTTTAAATTTTCCATTACTTACTTGATGCTGCTTTTTGTCTTCCTGTTAGTGGATCATTATGCATTTTACTTGTGGGTTTAATAATAAATAGTGGGTGGTTAGCACCCCATTTAAGGAGATTAGCCTGTGACCAGTGATGTTAATAGCACAGACCGTAATCATTTAGAGGTAGTGGGTAAGACCCAAAAGAACAGCGCGGTGAAAAAAACTGTGCTCTTCCTTTTGTTGTTAGTAGCGGTGGTAACCGGATTAACTGTGCATAAAATTGTCAATAAACCAGCGCTTACCAAAGAACAGCTACAGGCGATGGGAACTGTGGTATTTGAAACCCCCCGAAGTTTTAATATTGAAGGTTTGGTCAATCATAAGGGGCAGCCTTTTACGTCAAAAGATTTAGAAGGTGGGTGGAGTCTGGTCTATTTTGGTTACACTTTTTGTCCGGATATTTGTCCTGCGTCACTTGGACAGATGAATAAACTCGACAGTGAGCTGAAAACTAAAAATCCTGAGTTGGCTGGGAAAATGCAGTACATCATGGTTTCAGTGGACCCAGGGCGTGACACAGTGGAGAAACTAAAAGGTTATGTTCCCTATTTTAATCCTGAGTTTGTAGGTGTTACCGGAGATGTAAAGGGAATTCATGACCTGACCAGGCAGTTAAATGTTGCTTTTACGCCAGTAGTGGATAAAAACGATGAGTTCTATCTGGTTGATCACAGTGCAAATCTTATTATTATTAACCCCAGGGGTGACTATCATGGATTTATCCGGCCCCCGCTGGAGCCGGAAAAAATGAGTATTATGATGAAGTCAGTTGATGCGCTCTATCGAGGCTGATGAAGCTGGCTAACCAGAAACAATATAAAGCTGGCAACTACGACGGAAGGGCCTGCTGGTGTATCCAGGTACCATGATGCAGCTAGCCCTCCAGTTACACTGGCAATGCCAAACAGGCTGGCTTTGACTGCCATTTGTTCAGGAGTACTGGAAAAACGCTGAGCAGCAGCGGCTGGTATAATAAGCAGTGATGTTATCAGCAGTACGCCAACAATTTTCATGGCAACAGCGATGACCAGTGCCATTATCACCGTGAGTGCCATCCGAACTTTTTTTACCGGTACACCTTCAACCTGAGCTAGTTCTGCGTGTACAGACATCGCCAGGAGTGGGCGCCATAGCCAGACTAATAACGCCATAACCAGCGTCCCACCGCCGTAAATCCAGTATATATCCTGAAGGTTGACAGCCAGTAAATCTCCGAATAGATACGCCATCATATCCACGCGGACATTTTCAGCAAAGCTGACAGCTACAAGCCCAAGAGACAAACTGCTGTGGGCAAGTATGCCTAGCAGTGTATCTGAAGCCAGTTTTCTTTTTTCCTGTAGACCAGCCAGTGTAATAGCCAGAAACAGGGAACAGGCAATAACAGCCAGATTGAGGTTGACGTTGAGTAACAAGCCAAGCGATATACCGAGCAGTGCTGAGTGTGAAAGGGTGTCACCGAAGTAGGCCATTTTGCGCCAGACCACAAAACAGCCTAAAGGCCCAGCGATGGCAGCAACGCCATAACCTGCCAATAATGCGTAAATCAGCAGTTCAGACATTCCTGTCCTCCCCATTACCATGAATCACCTGACCATCAATGTCATGCTGGTGGTCGTGATGATGAGTGTAGACGGCTAATTCATCAGATTCGCCGCCAAACAGTTTAAGATAAGCTGGGTGTCTTCTGACTTGGTGTGGATGGCCTGAGCAGCAAACATGCTGGTTGATACAGACCACCTTATCAGTTGAAGCCATAACCAGATGTAAATCATGGGAAACCATCAAAACAGAGCAGTTTTGATGGTTTCTTAATTCAGTGATCAAGTGGTAAAGCTCACGCTGACCATTGACATCGACCCCTTGAACAGGCTCATCCAAAACCAGCAGGTGTGGTTTATTCAGAAGTGCTCTGGCTAGAAGTACTCTTTGCAACTCCCCCCCGGAAAGAGATTGAACCGGAGAGTGTAGAACATGAGATACACCTGTTTGTTTCAAGGCATTTTCTATTGCATTCTGTTTACTACCTGTTAGAGAAAGAAACCGTTTTACGATCAGTGGCATGCTGTTATCAACATGCAGCTTTTGTGGCATATAGCCTATTTTCAAGCCTTTTTTGATCTGACGATTTCCTGAATCTGGTTTTTGTAAACCCAGAACAATTCTTACCAGCGTGGTTTTACCTGCACCATTAGGGCCAATCAAGGTGACGATTTCACCTGGTTTTACATCCAGGTTAATGTCCGTCAGGATTGTCCGCTGCTGAAAATTGATATGAATGCCTTTCAGGCTGATCAGAGACTCAGTCATATTGGTTCTTTGCAGGAGAGCAGTTACAGCAGAGTCCGGTTAACTCTACGGTGGAATCAAAAACAGCAAAACCATGATTTTTCGCACAGCTTTGAAGCGCGCTATCTACTTCTGGACTTTCTACTTCAATCGTAGTTCGGCAATTCTTGCATATCAGAAAACTGCCTCTATGAGGGTTACGTGAGTGAGCCTCTGGGTTTGGGCAACCGATGTAAGCATTGATTGATGAGAGCCGGTGCACTAACCCCTGTTCCAGTAAAAACTCCAGGGCTCTATACACCGTAGGAGGCTGGGCTGGACGTGATTCCTGCTTGGCTAATTCTGCGAGAATTTCGTAAGCACCGGCTGGTTGGTGGTTTTTCCATACCAGCTCCAGCACTTTTTCTCTCAAGGGTGTTAGCCTTGCCCCCCGCTTCTGGCAAAGTAGACGAGCTTCAGTCAATGCATCTTGTATACAGTGATGGTGATCATGGGGTTGATAGGCATTCTCTTGGGGGGTAGACATCGCGTTCCAGTAATACAGAAAAATATATGTTATATCATAATGCTTTATTGCCGAGAAAACGGCAGGGTGTTGCAATTTTCTTATAGAAATAATTGTTTGCAATACTTTATTGTTTGTTCACCACTAGGTAGGCGTTAAAGAGAGGCATTGCGCCTCTCTGAAAGTAGAACAATATTATTAAGTGGGAATTTCAGCAGGCGATAGAGTTCGTTTTTTAAGCATGATCTTGAATTTATCAGGGTCTAGAAAATTACGCGATAATGAGGCTTGGTGTGGCAAGTCGACAGCTTTTTCTGGGTGTACGAATGTGATGATTCGGGAAATCCAGAACCGGAACGCTGCCAGCCTTAGCATTAGAGGCCATGCCTGCTTTTCTTCTTTTGTAAAAGGGCGAATAGAAGCATAGGCTTTAGTCAGGACAGCTGTGCGTTTGATATCAAGTTCCAGGTTATCAGCCAAGCACCAGTCATTCACGGTCACAGCCAAATCATATAGCAAATAGTCATAGCAAGACTGATAAAAATCAATAACACCACTCAGTTGGTTATCTTTAAATAAAATATTGTCGTGAAAAAGGTCACCATGAATGAGCCCTTTTGGGAGTTCTGGCAGCTTTCCAATGGCCTGGCTGATATCAAGCCACTGCTCTCTCATATAGCAAGCATCGTTTCCAGATAGCAAAGGGTTCAGGCGCTGTTGTTGGGCATCCAGCCAATCAAGGCCTCTGTGGTTGCTTTGCCTGAGTTTGGAGGAAAGACCTGCTTTATGGATCGTGCCTAATAACTCCCCCACCTGTTGGCAGTGTTGGCTGGTTGTATGTTCAATGTGATGACCAGGCAAGCAGGGGACAATGAGCGCAGGCTTATGTTTGACAGTCTGTAGTGCTTTTCCGCTTTTATCTCTGATAGCGTTGGGGACAGGCAGTTTGGCAATTTTTAATTCGTCAATATAATCAACAAAAAAGTGTAAGGTATGTTGGGGTTGATACTCGAAAAGAGTCAATACGTAGCGTCTGGTTGATTGAGATGTGGTTATATCTAAAAAATAATTGGTGTTTTCTACACCACCTTCTATTCCATGAAATTTTTGAAGTTCACCTAGCTCGTACTTGGAAAGTAAAAAACGGATATCTTCCTGGTTTAATTGAGTGTATACAGCCATTATTTCCCCTGGTTATTTTATTGAAAGTTGTTTTTGCAGTATCTGCCTGTCTAGTCAGGTAAGCTAAAGGTACCGACAGCTATGTGTTTTTATAGTTACTTCCAATGAAATATCTGCCAGGATGGAATTAACCTGTCAGGTCGGTCGGGTCGTATAAAAAAATCGGGGTCATTGGCTGGCACCAGAAAGTAAGCAGGCCCTACTTTGGGAATGACTTTAATGCCATAAAGTACACCAGCAATCTGGTATTCTCTGATTGTGTGCTCTTTGCCTTCCCGAATAATAACGGTTGTATCATCTCTGCTTTCAAGATCTTCAGGCCTAAGGTCTTTAGGTAGTTTTTTTAGTGCCTTGGACAAGTGCTCTTCTGGAGCACCTGATTGGC
The DNA here is from genome assembly GCA_965224475.1 of Endozoicomonadaceae bacterium. Taxonomy (GTDB): domain Bacteria; phylum Pseudomonadota; class Gammaproteobacteria; order Pseudomonadales; family Endozoicomonadaceae; genus Endonucleibacter. The sequence goes on from CBDCZK010000023.1 coordinate 708,106, forward strand.
TCTTATTGTCAGTGCTGGGTGGAGAGAGACTTGCACAGCCTGCCAGAACTACAGGAATGATTATTCCCAGCAAGCGGTATTTCATGGTGAACCTCAAAGTTTATTAGAATAGCCTTCTTATTTTACTCTAATGTCTGCAAACAGCCATGAGCGAGGAAATTCAGTTTCCATTACGCTATATATGTCCTTGCCATTTTGCTGAAAGTACAGAGTTTCTTCATTAGTTATTTCTGTTGTTTTCGTTCATGGCTGGCAAGTGATGGAAATAGTATTCTCAAGGGAAACCTACAACTCATGTCTGAACAAGCCCGAGCCCCTTTGATCCTGGTCGATGGATCGTCGTACCTTTATAGAGCATTCCATGCCTCCGAGAGAGCTAATCTTCGCACTTCTGACGGGCAGCCAACCGGAGCCATCCGGGTCATGACCAATATGCTGAAGAGTTTGATGAGGCAATACTCAGATAGTGATGTTGTAGTCATATTTGATGCTAAAGGCAAAAACTTCCGTCATGCTATTTACGAAGACTACAAAGCAACGCGAAAGCCGATGCCTGATGAACTGCGTTCGCAGGTGCAACCTATTCATGACATAGTTAAAGCCCTTGGCCTGCCGTTGTTGATGGTTGAAGGTGTTGAAGCGGATGATGTACTCGGTACCTTGGCCAGGGAAGCTACTGAAAAAAAAATAGACACTATTATTTCAACAGGTGACAAGGATATTGCCCAGTTAGTGACGGAGCATGTCACGCTGATTGATACGATGAATGATTCCACAACAGATGTTAATGGTGTTGTTGAGAAATTTGAAATTCCTGCTGAGCTGATTGTTGATTACCTGGCATTGATGGGGGATTCCAGCGATAACATTCCAGGTATGCCTGGTGTTGGAAAGAAAACAGCTCTGGCTCTTCTGCAAGGGATTGGCGGTATCGATGAAATCGCTAACAGACTTGATGAAGTAGCAGCACTGGGTTTTCGGGGCAGCAAGACATTTGCTAAAAAGTTTGAAGAGCATAAGGATATTGTGCTTGTTTCCCGAGAGCTGGCTACTATCAAGACGGATGTCGAACTGCCTGTATCAATTGATAAACTAAAAGCAAAGCCTGTAGACACTGAAGCATTATTGGAACTCTACCGGCAATTTGAATTTCGAACTATGATCCGTGAGCTGGAGCAGGGGGACGTTGACTCTGAAGAGAATGCTGCATCTTCAGTGCCCGCTGAATATGAAACAATTACAGAGCAGAAGCGATTTCTGGAGTGGTTGGCTCAATTAAAGCAGAGTGAACTGTTTGCTTTTGATACTGAAACAACCAGCCTTGATTATATGGTGGCAGAGCTCGTGGGAGTCTCTTTTTCCTGTGAATCAGGAAAGGCTGCTTATGTGCCAGTGGGTCATGATTATATAGGTGTTCCAGAGCAACTTGATCGGCAGTGGGTTCTCAATCATCTCAAACCTCTGCTGGAAGATTCTGACCAGAAAAAAGTAGGGCAAAACCTGAAGTATGATCAGAACATTCTGGCACGCTACGGTATTAACCTTCAGGGGGTGGCCTTTGACACGATGCTGGAATCTTATGTTTTGAACTCCACTGCAACCCGCCATGATATGGACAGTTTAGCGAAGAAGTACCTAGGCCAGTCCACAATCTCTTTTGAGGATATAGCTGGAAAAGGCGTAAAACAGCTGACCTTTAATCAGATCGATTTGGAAAAAGCGAGCCCTTATGCTGCAGAAGATGCTGATATAACACTTAGGTTACATCAAGCTTTATTGCCAAAGCTTGGAAAAGAGCCATCTCTCAAGAAGGTATTTAATGATATAGAAATGCCTTTGGTTGATGTGATATCACGCATAGAGCGTAATGGTGCCCTGGTTAGTTCAACGTTATTGGGCCAGCAAAGTCATGAACTGGGAGAACGGCTGGCTGAGCTGGAGAAGCTGGCACATGAACTGGCTGGAGAAATATTTAACCTGAGTTCTCCAAAACAGCTACAGGAATTATTATTTAACAAATTGGGACTGCCTGTCATTAAAAAAACCCCTAAGGGACAGCCCTCTACTGCAGAAGAGGTTCTTCAGGAATTAGCCCTGGATTACCCACTGCCTCGTTTGATACTGGAACATCGCAGTCTGAGCAAGCTGAAGTCAACGTATACCGATAAGCTTCCACTTATGGTTAATCCAGCTACTGGCCGTATTCATACATCCTATCACCAGGCCGGAACAGCTACGGGTCGATTATCGTCTTCTGATCCCAATCTTCAAAATATTCCGGTTCGTACAGAGGAAGGGCGCAGGGTTAGACAAGCCTTTATAGCTGATAAAGGCTATAAGCTAGTCGCTGCAGATTATTCTCAGATAGAGTTGCGAATCATGGCGCACTTGTCAGGAGATAAAGGACTGCTTGATGCGTTTGCTAATGGGCTGGATATACATAAAGCCACTGCTGCAGAAGTGTTTGGTGTTGAGTTGGAACAGGTATCAACGGATCAGCGCCGTAGCGCCAAAGCGATTAACTTTGGATTGATATATGGAATGCAGGCATTTGGTTTGGCACGCCAGCTTGGTATTTCACGACAGTCTGCACAGGAATATATCGATCTTTATTTTGATCGATACCCTGGTGTTTTAAAGTATATGGAGCAAACAAAAGCATTCGCCAAGGAGAAAGGCTATGTTGAAACCTTATTTGGTCGAAGGCTCTATCTCCCGGAAATCAATGCTCGTAATGGTATGCGTCGTCAGGCTGCAGAGCGAACCGCCATCAATGCGCCAATGCAGGGAACTGCTGCAGATATCATTAAGAAAGCGATGCTGGCAGTGGACCAATGGCTTTGCAACTCTTCACTGGATGCCCGAATTATCATGCAGGTACATGATGAATTGGTTTTGGAAGTGGCTGAGAGCGATCTTGGTGTCTTGGTAGAGAGTGTTAAGAAAATAATGGCCGATGCAGCAAGCCTTGATGTTCCTTTGTTGGTGGATGCTGGGTTTGGTCAGAACTGGGACGAGGCACATTGATCAGTGTTGTTTTTGAAAAAAATTTAAATATTTTGGAACTTTTCAAAAATTAGCTGGTCTTAATAAATATGAGCAATCATGAGTGGTGCTCATATTTACTCCTTGTGTGTTTAGTGTTGGCAAAAAACGCAGTGCACTGTTCCCCGACAGGCACTGTATCAAGTAACCAGTTACCTGCATTCCCCCTTAGGTAGCTGGTTTTTTTTGCCTGACGTTTATGGCAATGAACTTTTTTGAAAAAAAAAGGTGTTACAGGGGAACTTTTCGGAGAACAGGGAGTCTGAAGTTATATGAGCAATCATGAGTGGTGCTCATATTTACTCCTTGTGTGTTTAGTGTTGGCAAAAAACGCAGTGTACTGTTCCCCGACAGGCACTGTATCAAGTAACCAGTTACCTGCATTCCCCCTTAGGTAGCTGGTTTTTTTTGCCTGGCGTTTATGGCAATGAACTTTTTTTAAAAAAAAGGTGTTACAGGGGAACTTTTTGGAGAACAGGGAGTCTGAAGTTACATGAGCAGTCATGAGTGGTGCTCATATTTACTCCTTGTGTGTTTAGTGTTGGCAAAAAACGCAGTGTACTGTTCCCCGACAGGCACTGTATCAAGTAACCAGTTACCTGCATTCCCCCTTAGGTAGCTGGTTTTTTTTGCCTGGTGTTTATGGCAATGAACTTTTTTTGAAAAAAATGGTGTTACAGGGGAACTTTTTGGAGAACAGGGAGTCTGAAGTTACATGAGCAGTCATGAGTGGTGCTCATATTTACTCCTTGTGTGTTTAGTGTTGGCAAAAAACGCAGTGCCTGTTCCCCGACAGGCACTGTATCAAGTAACCAGTTACCTGCTTCCCCCTTAGGTAGCTGGTTTTTTTTATCCCTCTTGTTTTTCCTCTGTATCTGAATCAAGCAGCCAAAGGTCTAACCTGGATGCCAATTCATCAACGCCGGTTTTTTTCAGTGCTGAAAAAAGCTGGATGCTAACCAGCGGGTACTCTTCTAGTTGATTTTTTAGCTTTGTCAGTGCTTGTTTTGCTGCACCTTGTTTGAGTTTGTCTGCTTTGGTGAGGAGTATATGAAGTGGTAAATTTGACTCAATACTCCACTGCAGCATCATTTTGTCAAACTCTTTCATAGGGTGCCGGATATCAACCAGTAATACGAGGCCAGCCAATGACTCCCGGTGGGTAAGGTATTCATTAAGGTGGTGCTGCCACTCCTTTTTCATTGCTTCCGGCACTTTGGCATAGCCGTAACCAGGCAAGTCAACCAGGTAGCGTTCTTCTTCTACAGTAAAGAAATTGATAAGCTGAGTTCTTCCCGGAGTTTTACTGGTTCTTGCCAGTTTGTTTGATCCGGTCAGTGTGTTAAGGGCACTGGACTTGCCTGCATTTGAGCGTCCAGCAAAGGCAACCTCTCGACCGGTATCTGGTGGACACTGACTCAGCTTTGCAGCACTTTTCAGAAAACAAGTTTTACGATAGTTCAAGGTATTTGTTGGTTTAGTCATTGAGAAGGTCGACTTTGCATAGGAAGCTAAAAGCAGTGACAATAGAGTAGTAATTGTCCCTGGGAGCTTGCCCGATTTAGGCAACCGAAGTAGGGTAAACCTAAGTCCGACAGGCTCTTAGTATATACTGTCTGGATTATGGGGCATACGTATTAAAATTGAGTCGCCTGCTGCAGCCAGAGGATATGTTAATACTCTGAAAACTGCCAAAGAGCAGTGGTAGTATGGTTAGACAAATAATAACAGCCATTCATGGCAAATGCCGTAGCTGGGTCAAGTAATGAATAAAGTCATTCTCAGTCTGGTAGTGTCTTTGGGGGTAACGGGTTTAGCATTTGCCAAAGGAGATGCGGCCGCAGGTAAATCCAAAATATCCACATGTACAGCCTGTCATGGTGCAACGGGGATCAGTCTGGCACCTAATTATCCAAACCTTTCTGGCCAGGGAGAGCGTTATCTTGCAAAACAGATAATGGATATTAAGGCGGGTGTTCGTAGTGTGCCGGAAATGATGCCGTTTGTGAGTAACATTTCTCAACAGGATGCGGAAGATATGGCAGCATTTTATGCCAGCCAGTCTGCTCCCACCGGTGCTTCAGACCCAAAGTATATTTCACTAGGAGAAGAGTTGTATCGAGCAGGCAATGCTAAAAAAGGAATTCCTGCTTGTGGTGCTTGCCATTCACCTTCTGGTCAAGGCAATGCTTTGGCTGGTTTCCCACAGATTAGTGGGCAGCATGCCCAATACACAGCCAAGCAGCTTCGTGATTTCAGGGAGGGGGACAGAGTTAATGATGGTGATACCAAAGTAATGAGAACCATAGCAGAGAAACTAAGCAACAAAGAAGTTGATGCGGTTTCCAGTTATATACAGGGCTTAGGTAACCAGTCTTGAGGTAACTTTAACGCATAGGAATTTGTAAAAAAACTTCAGCCAAAAAATAATCAAAATTACCGCTTTTCTGCCCGCCCAATTCTGAGTAGCCTTCGTGAGACAGAAGGCTTTTTCAGATCAGCCAGTAAAAACCCCTGCGAAAACACTGTTTCCCTCGCTATTTCCCTGTAAGCCCTGATTCCAGGCGGATTGAGGGCGTGACTCAGGGAATCGGCTTAGCAAGAGCGAGTTCTTTTGTGTATTGGTGCAGTGCCCATTGCGGCTTACCACGAGTGATACCGGCAAATAGCATTTGTGAGTTGCACAGAATGCACTTCAGGGGATCAAGGCTAAAGGTTTTCTTCAGCAGGTCGGGAAAAGTGATTTTGATGGCATTGCGTTCCGGCTGGTTCAGCAGGTTGTAGACAACGGGAAGCCGTTTTCCCCGCATCCGGTTTGCCAGAAAACCGTAGTAGCGAACCATCTGGAAACCTTTGTCGGGAATATGCTGGGTCAGGCGCTCTAAAAACGCTTCTGCTTCACAGGTGAACTTCCGGTAGGTTTTGGTTTTATGATCCAGATACTCAAAGGCCACGCTATTGCCGTCATAGTGCTTCAGGCGTGACATAGCGATAGGTGGGCGCTTCATGTAGCGGCCAAGGTAGCAGACAGTAGCCTTGGGTGTTTTAGTGGCTTTGGCAAAGTGGACGATCCAGTGTTTCTGGTAATGACGATCCAGAAAACGGTTGAAGCTGTTCAGGTTATGGCATTCGTCTTTCAGCCCGGGCGGAATGGTCAGTGTTTTCTGTTTGTAGGCTTGCCTGAGCAGGTCAGTCACACCATAGCGCCACTGTTCATTCTTTTTTGTTGCTGGTCACCTATCAGCCTTTTAAAGGTACTGTAATTATGGAGTTCCTTCTTGGGCTCCACCCATTCATCTGTTAGCTTTACTCTTCATTTATTTGTTTCTATTTACAGGAGTTCTAAATGCCAAAACTGATGCGGTACCTGTGGTTGCTGCTTCTGTTACCCTTAGTAGCCCATGCTGAGGCTGTCAAGCCAATAGAAGGTATAAGTTCTGCAGATTCCTCTAATCTTGTCAAGCAAGAGAAAAATATTACGGTTTCAAAGAAGTATAAGGCTGGTAAGCACTACCGGGTTTTGAAGACACCTGCTCAGACTGATACCAAGGCAGACCAGATCGAAGTGGCAGAGGTGTTTTGGTATGGCTGTCCACACTGCTATACCCTGGAAGGCATCGTAGATGCCTGGAAGCCAAGTTTGTCGAAAGATGTCAATTTTATACGAGTCCCGGCTTTCTACGGCCCCAATATCTGGAAAAGCCATGCTCAGCTTTACTATACTCTTCAGAGTATGGGGGTTATAGAGAAGGTTCACGATGCCATATTTGATGAAGTTCAAAATAAGAAAAATTATTTGAAAAACACCGATGCTATGGCAGCGTTTTTAAACAAGAATTTTGGTATCGAAAAAGCAAAATTTGAAAACAGCTATAATGCTATAGGTATTGTTCATCAACTGCTGAAAGCTTCCTCTATGGTTAGAGGGTATGGTTTGACTGGTGTTCCTGCAATTGTTATCGATGGCCGGTATGTAGTTGAACCTCGTTTAGCAGGCTCCCTTGAAAATATGACTGCAATCAGTGATTTTCTGATTAGCAAAATAAGGGAAGAACGTAAGAAGGAACAGGAAAAAGCTGGGAAAAAGTCGCAAGGTAGTAAATCTTTACCGGGTAAAGTGATGCCTGTGAAACCTGAAGCTCAGCATCAGGTTGCTCCCGCTGCCTAAACCTGAGAAAACACCTTTAAATTTATTTAATTTATAAGCCCTGACAGTATCAGCTTTCTGACTGTCAGGGGTGGACTAATTATTGAAATGCCTATTCGAACTTTAAAAGGGGCTATTTCTCGTTGTATTAACAGGCAAATGTCCCGGCAGGTTAATTGTAGTGAACTGGAATTTAATGCCCAGCTACCGCTATCGCGTCCAATAAGATTGCTTAGTTATAATATACAGGTTGGAATTAACACTCAGCTCTATCGTCACTATATAACCCGTGGTTGGCAGCATGTACTTCCTAATTCTGAAAGGGTCGGAAATCTTGACCGAATTGCGGCTTTATTACCCGATTTTGATCTTGTAGCACTACAGGAAGTTGATGGGGGTAGTTTAAGAACCGGTTTTGTTAACCAAACGGAATACCTTGCTCTCAAAGGCCATTTTCCATATTGGTACCAGCAATTAAATAGAAATCTCGGAAAATTTGCCCAACACAGTAATGGCCTTTTAAGTCGTGTAAGGCCCTTGTTGCTTGAAGATCACAAATTGCCTGGTTTAATACCTGGGCGAGGAGCGATTGTGGCGCAATTTGGAGATACTGATGATCCTCTGATTGTTGTTATGATGCACCTGTCACTCAGGCAGAAAACAAGAAATATTCAGCTCTCTTATATCAGCGAATTGATTTCCGACTACAACTATGTGGTTTTGATGGGAGATATGAACACCCATGCAGACCAATTGTTAAACGAATCGCCGCTAAAGAGTACGTCTTTACATGCTGCTCACTGGGGATTAAATACTTTTCCCAGCTGGAGACCCAAGCGTTCTCTTGATCATATTTTAGTCAGTCCGTCGCTTACGGTACACCAGGTGGGTGTACTCAATGTTCCCATATCTGATCACCTTCCAGTTGCTGTTGAAATAGAAATCCCAACCAGCTCACCTTTGCACTAAGCTCAACTCATTTCAAATCACAATGTTGTGTTGTGATTTAAACGCAGAAAATCTGAGGCTTCAGCAGGTATGATTTTTAGTCAGAACATTGTGTTATAGAATGAAGTTAATAATAGATTTAATAGTATTAGTTAATTTTGGAAGAGGTTATAAGGTTAAAAAAAAGACTTGGCATCGGAGGGGGAAGGAGGAGGGGTGATGCCAAGTCTTAACAAAATTCCAACCAGAGTCAGGGAGTAATTAATGGTCGCTATGATACGACTGTGGCTTTTTATTGCTATCAGTACATAAACTCGGCTCGGTAAGTAGTCTGACCAATATAATTTGTGGTCGTTATCAGATTTCTGATGAAGTCTTTATTTATTGGTACAATTAAATAGCAATAAACGAAAAGGCAGAAATTTATTCAGGACATATGATTAAATTCAAAATTGGGGTTTTAGGCTCGGCATTTAATCCACCAACTTATGGCCATCTTGATGTATTAAAGCAAGCTGCAACTTTTTATGACAAGATATTATTGGTTCCCAGTGCATGCCACGCATTTTCTAAAAAAATGCAACCTTTTAGCTATAGACTGGAAATGCTGAATGCGTTTAAGGATGATATTTTAATTGGCTCTTGTGAATTGGAAGTGTGTGATTTGGAATACCACTTGCTTCAAGATCAGCCCGATCAACCAGTTTATACCTATGATTTGATGCGTATTCTTGAAAAGCACTATGGCGAGAACACTGAGCTAGGGTTTATTCGTGGCCCGGATAATGCGGATCCCATGGTTTGGAGTCGTTTTTATAAAGCAGAAGAAATAGAAGCACGCTGGTCAATATTCACTGCTGAGGAGCGGGTACAGGCAAGAAGCAGTCTGGTTCGTCAAGCTATTGCAGATGGTGAACTTGATAAACAGGATAGTGTTTATTTGAAGCAATTGCTTACACCTTCAGTCTACAGCTACATTCAGAAGAAAGATTTATATCGATCCTGAAGGAAATCTTATGAAATTATCCGGGTTGGGAACCAGTGACGTTGAAGTTAAAAGTAAAGAGCTTCTTTCGTCAGGTTTTTTGAAGGTATGGAAATATAAGCTTAAGCACCGTCTCTTTAATGGAGGAACGAGTCAAGTTTTGGAGCGGGAAGGGATTGTTAGGCCTCCTTCTGTGGGGGTGTTGTTGTATGACCCAGCTCTTGATTCAGTTGTAATGGTGGAGCAATTTCGTTTGGGCCCCTTTCTTGGAGGAGATGACCCCTGGTTATTAGAAGTTGTGGCGGGTATTTCAGAGTTTGGTGAAAGCCTTGATGCTGTTGCGCATCGAGAAGTCCAGGAGGAGGCCGGCTGTAAAGTACAAAAATTACGGCCTGTCTGTGATTTTTATATGAGTCCTGGCGCATCTAATGAAAAATTAAAACTCTATTGTGGCATTGTTGATGCCAGTGGGGCTGGTGGTATTTTTGGCCTTGATGAAGAAGGAGAGGATATTCGAGTCCATGTTATCCCTTTTGATCAGGCTTATCTGATGGTGGAGGATGGGCGTATAGCCAATGCGCCGGCAGTAATCGCTTTGCAATGGTTGAAACTGCATCATAATGAGTTTGGGAAAAATGATTAAGGCTATCCGTAATTTTTATGTTGTCCTGATTATATCTTTGATTGCTGGTTGTCAGGGAGGACTGTCGAGTCTTTATAGTGGAGGATTTCCTGGTACTGCTTCGTGGAGTATCTTGCCAATTGTTAATTTTTCTCAGGCAGAAGGTGTTAGCCCTCAGATTGAGCGCACATTGGTGGTTTTACTTCCTTCGATAGGCATTGATAATCCCGTTCTCTACCCTGATATGCCCGTTTCCACATCCTCAGACCGGTTGGCTGAAGCAGAGCGTTTAGGGAATAGCAAAGACTGGGCAAGTACCCAGGGGGCAGGTTTTGCCATTGGAGGGCAAGTTCAAGACTGGTTTATTGATAGTGATGGTCGAGCTCAGGTTGCCCTTAGTTTATACGTGACGGATGCCCGTACAGGAGAGACACTCTGGAGTGTTAGCGGAGCCAGTGAAGGTATGGCCGGTGAGAGTATTCATCAGGTAAGCAGGGCTCTAATAACCGATTTGTTACAATCATTACCTGTTATGCGGCGCCAATAAGTGTCAAAGTATAAAGATAAGCGAAAATATCGGTGAGGACTTTTTCATGCTTTACGCTCTCAGGGATGAGCAAGACAATATAATGGCAGTGTCGGAAAGGGCCATTTCTGCTGACTGGAAACCGATCAGCCTTGAAGATGAAGCCCTGCATGCTTTTTTGAATAAGAATCCTGCAATTGGCAATAAAGTCATGCAAGCGGCAGACGCTGACTTTATTCGGGTTTTGGAGGATGTGATAGATCTTTTGATTGATAAAGAATTAATTCAATTCACAGAATTACCACCTCCCGTTCAAACAAAGCTACTGAATCGTCGACGCTATCGGGAGGAGCTGACCAGCAAAAGGGATACCACTAACCTTCTTGATGGTGATGATAACCTTATTTAATGTTATCTATGTCGTGATAGCTCACCTCTGGGAGTGTTTCTGGCGTTAGCTGTTGGCCAGTTGGCTGGCCATTGAGGCTGGTTTTGAATAGAAATGTCAGGGATTATATGGGAGGTATCATTTACTCTCATTGTGAATAGAATACCATTGAGATGATCTATCTCATGTTGAAAAACTCTGGCGTGAAAACCACGCAATTCCTTTTTTAATTGCTGGCCATTTTCATCGTATCCAGTGACCCTTACCGATTCCGGCCTTTCAACCCAGGCTCTGATTCCTGGTAATGAGAGGCAACCCTCCCAACCCCAGCAGGTTTTTTGGCTACACTCTACAATGCTGGGGTTTATCCAATATTCTGATGGAATCTTAGGCGCTTGTGGATAACGGTGCTGGTTGTCTTTCGATATACCCAGGGTTAAAGCACGAGCCTTCCAGCCTATTTGGGGTGCAGCAATACCGATTCCTTGTGATGCTATCTGAGCTGATTGAAGAACGTTCAAATTGTGCTGAAAATCTGCTGTAGTTATGTCTGTGACAGGGATTTCTGTTTGCACCTCAAATAAAAGTGGCTGGCCCATGATTAATATTTCAGGGTTGCTATCCAGTTTCATTTCAAAGTGAACCTCTCCAGGCTGTTAGGTTTATAATGTCATGCAAGATCATAGAAGTAATAGAAAAAATATGACAAGAACTTACCGTCTTTTGATCTCCTGCCCTGACAACAGGGGAATTGTTGCTGCCGTCAGCCAGTTTATTGCTGCCAATGGAGGCTGGATTGCAGAGGCCACCCATCACTCAGACCCTGTTAATCATCGGTTCTATATGCGCCATGAAATACTGGCTGACAGTACCCCTCTTGATATTACTGAGTTCCGTGAGAAGTTTAGCGGTCTGGCTGACCAGTTACATTTTTCCTGGCGTTTAACAGATTCTGGTGTGATTCCCCGTGTGGCGTTGCTAGCGAGTAAACAGGCCCATTGCTTATCTGATCTACTCTATCGCTGGCGCAGTGGTGATTTAGTTATGGATATTCCCTGTGTTATCTCGAATCATGAAGATTTAAGAAGTTATGTAGAGTGGCATGGCATTCCTTATTATTATGTTGCTGTTGACAGGGATAATAAGCAGGATGCTTTTGAGAAAATGACGGCTATCCTTCAAAAGTATGATGTTGATACGGTGGTTCTCGCCAGATATATGCAGATACTTCCACCAAGGTTATGCGAGGACTATGCGAGCCAGATAATTAATATTCATCATAGTTTCCTGCCTTCGTTTGTTGGTGCCAAACCCTATCATCAAGCCTATGAGCGTGGAGTCAAACTGGTTGGTGCAACTTGCCATTATGTAACATCAGAGCTGGATGCAGGTCCTATCATTGAGCAGGATGTCGTCAGGGTCGGACATCACCACCTTCCCGATGATATGGTCCGGTTGGGAAAAGATGTTGAAAAAACGGTTCTGGCCAGAGGCCTTCGTTATCACCTGGAAGACAGGGTAATTGTTGATGGGGTAAAAACCATAATTTTGGAGTAATACCAATAGTTAGAACCGGGGGTGGCAAACATAGCTATTGGCCTCTGGATAAGGGAATGTTGAGATAAAAGCCTGGGAGGCAGCCATGAAACTGGAGCGTTGTCCTTGCTGCAAAGGAAGAGCATATTACGCTGATATGGATATTCGCGGTTTTAGGATGTGGCAAGTGACGTGTGAACAGTGTGGTTTATCAACGGAGTACGATGAAGACCGGGAATTTTGTAAGGATCGCTGGAACCTGCGTCAGGAAAAAGCAAGCCTTAAGATGTGGGTGACGGCGCTAGGCGCGCTGGCACCCTTTTTGGTTGTTACTTCTTTTTTGGCGGGAAGCTTGGTTGGAGCAAGCTTTTAGAAATTCATTCAAACGCCATCTGGCTATATAAGGCTTGACCCTATTTGGGTTGAGGTGTTTAGACAGGAACTAATACTGTCCACCATTGAGTTAATAAAGGTTATATAACCTTCTTCTGTACGTGCTACATCGCTGGCAAGGGGGTCAAGAACACCTACTTTTACAGGCAGGCCTTCTGTCAGTCGGTCAATATATGACGGTTGGAATTGAGGTTCCCGAAATACGCAAGTATTTCCTGCGGCTTTTAGTTGCCCCCGTATTTTTTCAAGATGACGGGCTCCTGGTTGTTGTTGAGGATTTATAGTGAAGTGGCCTGCAACATTGAGATCGTAGCGATCTTGTAAGTGACCGTAGGCATCATGAAAAACAAAGAAAGGTTTTTGTTTTACCTTTTCAAGTTTCTTTTTATTCCGTTCATCCGCTGCTTTAAGACGGGCTTCAAAGAGATGCAGGTTTGCAGTATATCTTTCCCTGTTACCCTTGTTCTTATCAACTTCTTGCAGTTTGTTGTGTATGGCATGAGCCATAGCTAGTGCATTTTTTGTGCTAAGCCAGATATGTGGGTCGAACTCGCCGTGGTGGTGACCATGATGGGCATCATGTTCCTCATCATCATGATGGTGTTTATCGTGTTCTTTTCGTTGGGAAATACCATTAATAGCCATCATTTCCATGGCTATTTTATTTTTAGAATTATCAAGGACTTTTCCAAGAAATGTTTCCATATCCGGGCCAATCCACAAAATGATATCAGCAGAATGAAGTTTTCTCTGGTCTGAAAATTTTAAACTATAGTCATGGGGGGATGCACCGGGAGGCAATAGAATTTCTGTATCTGATACACCATGGGTAATGGCTTGAGAGATAAGTTGCAAGGGCTTTATCGTGGCCAGTACTTTGGGCGCACTTTTTTGCTCAGGCTGTATCGTTTGCTCAGTGTGAATCGCTTGTTTTGCTGGAAGGTTTGTTGCTAAAGCGATTAGAAGTACTGCAAGCCAGGTTTTATATAGAGTATTTAGCGGGGGCATAGAAGGAGCACTTTATTAATGGATGCAATGTTATAATATAACTATCAATGGGTGTCAATTTAACCCTAACGCTTCTGGTGTCTGGGATTATAAAGGGCGGTTGGTATTATACATTGGCATATTGTTCCCCTCGTTGAAGCCAGCGTTCAATCAGTGGTGATATGTGTGCCGGAGCCTCTTCTAGCAACTGTGCTGCTGCTAAACGAACGTCGTTAAGTAAGTCTCCATCCTGTTCGAGATCAGCCACTTTAAATTGCGCCAAACCCGTTTGCCGCGTACCGAGAACTTCTCCAGGACCTCTCAGCTCAAGGTCTTTTTCAGCAATCACAAATCCGTCGGGTGATGCACGCATGACTTGCAGGCGTTCTTTGCTTTGCTGGGAAAGCGGTGCGTGGTACATCAACAGGCAATGACTGGCGACACTGCCTCTGCCGACTCGCCCACGGAGCTGGTGTAATTGTGATAGGCCAAGACGCTCAGGGTTTTCAATAATCATCAGACTGGCATTCGGTACATCAACGCCTACCTCAATCACAGTTGTTGCCACCAGTAGATGCAGGTGACCTTCCTTAAAAGATGCCATGATTTCAGCTTTTTCGGCTGGCTTCATTCGGCCATGGATTAGTCCAATATCGAGTTCAGGAAGTACATCTGCCAGCTGGGCAGCAGTCACTTCAGCTGCCTGGCACTGCAGGGCCTCAGATTCTTCAATTAAAGTACAGACCCAATAAGCCTGACGCCCTTCAACGCAGGCTTTTCTTAAGCGCTCTATCACCTGGTTGCGTCGATCGTCACCGATCACCACCGTATTAACAGGCGTTCTGCCTGGTGGCAGCTCATCAATAACAGAACAGTCGAGATCTGCATAAGCCGTCATGGCGAGAGTTCTTGGAATAGGTGTTGCAGTCATGATGAGCTGATCAGGTTGACCCCCTGCATGTTCCCCTTTTTTTCGTAAGGCTAAACGCTGGTGGACACCAAAACGGTGCTGTTCATCAATAACTGCCAATCCCAGTTTTTGGAAAATGACATCATCCTGAAATAGTGCATGGGTTCCCACCACCACCATCGCTTCACCGGATGCAATTTTTTCGAGCTCAGCTTGTCGTTTTTTGCCTTTGGTTTTCCCCGACAAAAAAGCGACTGAAACCCCTAGGGGTTTTAGCCACTCCCTGAAGTTTCGCTCATGCTGTTCAGCGAGAATTTCTGTTGGAGCCATAATGGCTGCCTGAAAACCATTTTCAACACTCTGCAGCGTTGCTAATGCTGCAACAACCGTCTTTCCTGAGCCCACGTCACCCTGTACCAGTCGTAGCATGGGGGAACGGCTGGACATATCAGCACTGAGTTCATTAAATACCCGATCTTGTGCTTTAGTAAGTGAGAAAGGGAGCTGTTCTCTCAATTTATTGGTTAGCTCTCCTGTAATGGGAAGGCTAAAACCCCCTTCAGATTTTGCTTTAAGACGGCGTTTCAGCAGACTCAGGTTATGTGCCAGTAACTCTTCAAAAGCCAGCCTTCTCTGTGAAGGGTGCTGCCCATTTTCCAACAGTGATAAAGAAATCGTAGGCGGTGGTTGGTGGAGCAATCTTACGGCATCTGTAAGGGCAAAGAGTTTAAAGCGGCTGCGGATTGACTCAGGTAACCATTCCTGCAATGACTCGCTATCATCCAAATATTCCAAAGCCTGCTGGCAAAGAGTTCGGATACGCTGTTGGGTTAGCCCTTCAGTGGTCGGATAAACCGGGGTGAGTGTTTCTTCTACTGTGAATGGTTGATCTGGCTTTATAACTCGATATTCCGGGTGATAGAACTCCAGGCCAGTAGAGCCTCTGCGTGGTTCTCCGAAACAGCGCACTTCTACCCCGGGACGAAGCGCATTTTTCTGGGCAGTGGAAAAATGATAAAAGCGGAGGCTTACCGTACCAGTATGATCCTGTATTTTACAGAGCAGGCTACGGCGGCGCCCCATCGCTATATTAGTGTTAACTACTGTGCCCTGGATTACTGCTTCACCATCTAGTTGGAGTGAGCCAATAGGGGTGATTCGGGTTCTGTCCTGGTAACGCAGAGGCAGGTGAAAAAGCAGGTCCTGCAAGTTATGAATACTGATTTTGGCCAATTTTTCAGCCAATGCAGCACCGACACCTTTGAGTGAGTTAACTGGTATTTGATGCAGTGACTGCGACACACCTTTCTCCTTGTAGACCAGGTTTTATTATTGAATAAAAGACAGCGCTATTTTAAGTAGATAAAGATGCTTTTTTAGGTTTTTAATCATTATTGCTCAGGCTTTGAAACAGAACACAGCCTGAGGGCTTGAGATAGAATATCAATGGCTTTGGGTCGTGGAAAACTTGCACGCCAAGCCAGAGCGACCGTTCGGCTCGGTGCTGGGGAGCTGAATGGTCGTGTGGTTAACACCTGAGGTGCATAGTGGCTGTCCAGTAAGGCTGATTGTGGCAGAACACTGATACCCATCCCTGATGCGACCATATGCCGGATTGTTTCAAGGGAGGAGGCTTCAATACCACCATTCTCATTGCTGGTGTCTTGCTTATGCGCCAGAGCGGGGCAGGCCTCCAGGACCTGATCCCTGAAACAGTGACCTTCTCCCAATAACAAAAGTTCTTCTTCAGTTAATTCGGACGGGGTGATCTCTTTTTTGTTTTCCCAGGGATGCCCTCCGGGGAGAAGCACCCGAAAAGGTTCATCATAAAGGGGTTGAGTTAACACATCGGGTTCAGTAAAAGGCAATGCGATAATAATAGCGTCGAGTTCACCCATTCTCAGCTTGCGGCGCAGTATTGCAGTGAAATTTTCCTCTATATATAGAGGCATATTAGGTGCAGCCTGTGCTAGCTGGGGAACAAGGTGAGGAAATAGATAAGGCCCAATTGTATAAATAGCACCTACCCTGAGAGGCGTACTAAGCTGGTCTCGGCCAGTATTGGCAAGCTGCTTAACAGCTGCGGCTTCTTCCAGAACTTTTTGTGCCTGCCGGACGATTTTTTCTCCCATAGGTGTGACTCTGACTGAGTTACGGGTTCTTTCAAAAAGAGCAATGCCCAGCTCATCTTCCAACTTTTTTACCCCGACACTGAGGGTTGGCTGGCTTACAAAGCATTTGGCCGCAGCCTGACCGAAGTGCTGCTCTCTGGCAAGTGTAACGATATAGCGAAGTTCTGTCAGAGTCATGGTGTTCTGGTTATGATTGAAACGGAGAGTTAAAAACCTTCGGTCCTATGCAATACAGGCATAATTCCGACAGGGTCTATATATAGCTGTAAAAATAAACAGTAGCACGATCTTTTATCTATTATGATTTTTTAAATTGATATATCAAGCAATAGAAACTATCTATGAATAAAAGTAACGTCCTGATTGTGGGTTGTGGTGATGTTGGGTCAGCCTTAGCCAGGCAGCTTCTGGAGTCTAACGATTTTGAAGTGTGGGGGCTTCGGCGTGATGTATCACAGTTGCCTGAAGGTGTTAGGCCTATTAAGGCTGATCTTACATCGGGCGATCTAGGGAAATGGCCAGGACGAGTTGATTATCTTGTGTACTGTGCAGCGGCAGATGGTCCAGGAGAAGAAAGGTACCATAAAGCCTATATCCAGGGTCTTAAAAACACACTTGAACAGTTGCAACAGGTGCAGTTGAATCCCGCGAGAGTTTTGTTTACCTCCAGTACCAGTGTCTATCACCAAAGCGAAGGTGAATGGGTGGATGAATATTCCGTTGTAGAGCCGAAGTCATTTTCTGGGAAAACAATGCTGAAAGCCGAATCGCTGCTCCACAGCACAAAGTATCCAACAACGGCTGTACGGTTTGGAGGGATTTATGGGCCAGGTAGAAATCGTTTGATTGAACGGGTCAGGCAAGGTAAAGGCTGCCCGGCTTTCCCACCTGTTTATGGCAATCGTATTCATAGAGATGACTGTGCTGGTATTCTTGCCCATTTGATCAAGCTTGATAAGCAGGGACAGACACTAAGTGATGTTTATATTGGTGTCGATAATGAACCAGCGCCCGTTTATGAGGTCTTGCAGTGGCTTGCTGATCAAATAAATGTCACGCTGGATGATAGTAACCCACCTCCTGCAAGGGGGAACAGGCGCTGCTGTAATAAACGAATTCTCTCTTCTGGTTATCAGTTCCTATACCAGGATTATAAGGCTGGTTACAGAGAGCTTATATGTAATAGCCAAGCGGGTTAAGATAAAGAAAAAGATTGTTCAGGGGTAAAAAGATAATGATAAAAAAAGTTCGCTCCACTCTACTTTTTAAAATTACAACTACTCTATTTCCCTCTGGACTACTCGGGTTGCTACTGATGCTTTCTGGTTGCGTAGTCGTGAAAAATGCTGAAGAAAACCCACGTCTGGAGCAATCAGCACAACAATCGAGACCTAATCCAAAGTTAGAGTTTTATGAAGGTGCCTGGGATGACAGTGTTCAGTATGCTGCGCAAGCAAGAACATCAACAGAAGCTGAGCAGCTGGCAGACAGGGCAATGCAAGGAGGTTATATCAATAAAGCTGCTGCCCTCTATGCCAGGGCATTCGAACTGGATAAAAAAAATGCCAATGCAGGCCATAAATTAGCTGAGCTTCACCAGGAAGCAGGGAATAGTGGGCAGGCAGAACAAATCTATCGATTTTTGTTAAAAGAGTCACCGCGTCATATTGCCAGCCTTGAAGGTGCGGGTTTAATTTTGTTGAAGCAGCATAACCTCAAGGAGGCTCGTCGGTTACTGGTAAAGGCCGTTGCTGTCTTTCAGAACCAGACTGATAAAGAAAGGGCTGTTCAAAACTATATTCCTGTCAAAGCATTTAATGGTTTGGGGCAGCTCGCTGACATGGATGGTGAATACTCTCAAGCCCAGGCTTATTACCGTCAGGGATTAGAGTTTGATCCTGAGTCTATCTTACTGATGAATAATCTAGCCTACTCACTTTACCTTGCCGGTGAGTGGAAGCAGTCAGAAAAACTACTTTATGAAGTATTGGCTATTATGCCGAAATACACTCGAGCTATTTATAATTTGGCTTTGGTGAATGTCCGTGCCAGGCGCTATGAACAGGCTCAGGTATTGCTGGAAAAATTTATGGAACCCCATGAGGCCAGCAACGATATTGGCTACCTGGCAATGATGGCTGGTGATAACGACAAGGCAGAGGAATTGTTTCAAAATGCTATCGATCAGGCACCTTCTTATCACGAAGCTGCCTGGAAAAATATTGATAAACTGAAACTTCTCAAGGACAAGCCTGAAGAGTGATTGATGCCTCATTATATTGGCATCAATAACCAGGAGGTTATTTTTATCTCAGCTCAAGTACGGCTTCAATTTCAACAGGAACACCTTTAGGAAGCTCTTTTACACCAACAGCCGCTCGAGCAGGATAAGGCTGTTCAAAGTATTCAGCCATGACTTCATTCACGTCAGCAAAGTTACTTAAGTCGGTTAAGTAGATAGTGACTTTGGCTGCATCAGCCAATGTTCCCCCCGATGCCTCAGCTACGGCTTTTAAATTTTCAAAACAGCGGCGGGTCAGGGCTTTAAAATCACCCGCTTCCAGCTCCATTGTTTCAGGCACTAAAGGAATTTGGCCGGAAATATAAACAGTTGTCCCTGCCTTAACAGCCTGAGAGTATGTGCCAATTGCTCTGGGCGCTTTATCGGTATGAATGATCTGCCTGTTGCTCATGGTCTTTCACTTTATTTATTTAAGAAAGGCTGTTGATACTAGGAGGCAGGGGAATGGGCGTCAATACCATACTAGTGGCATATTCAAATGTAGAACAATTTGGCTATAAAGATTTTGCTACAGTTCGTATTGGTCGTGTCCTTTAAGCCTGTCAGGCTTCACGTAGGCGGGTAATAGAATTAACACCTTTAATAACCCTGAGTCGTTTTATAACCCGGGCTAAATGCAGTCGATCCCTTACTTTGACTAATAGTTGTACAGCACAGAAACGAGTGTCTTTTTCTTCCATACTGATCTTTTCGATATTGCCTTCTACAGCGGTAATACTGGTGGCAATTGATGCAATCATGCCCCGCTGGTGTTCAAGCTCAACCTGTAGCTCAACCGTAAATTCACCTTTGACGTTCTTATCCCAGACAACTTCAAGAATTTTTTCTGGATTATGGCGAATTTCAGCGATATTCGGGCAGTTATCAGTATGTATGACAATGCCTCGCCCTGAACTGACGTGACCTACCACCGGGTCTCCCGGAATAGGGTAACAACAACGGGCAAAGCTGATAACCATGCCTTCTGTTCCACGGATGGAGAGCGGGGCTTCAGGTTGGGTACTTTCCAGTTGGCTTTTGGGTTCAGCAATGTCTTCTGGTTCAATCAGCATTCTGGCTACGATATAGGCCATTCGATTGCCAAGGCCTATATCTTCCAGAAGATCTTCCAGAGACTTAACATCTAAATGGTCTAGCTGTTTTTGAATCGACTCTTCGCCCATTAACTCCATGGACGTTTCAAAGCTAAGTAAGGCTTTATTGAGAAGTCGTCGTCCCAGGGCTACAGATTCATTTCGTCGCTGATTCTTTAACAGGTGACGTATATTGGAACGGGCTTTGCCTGTTAGAACAAAGTTTAGCCAGGCGGGGTTGGGGCTGGCACCAGGCGCTGTCACTATCTCAATGGTTTGTCCGCTTTGCAAAGGCTGACTCAGTGATGCCAGCTTTTTATCTATTCGACAGGCGACACATGAATTCCCTACACCTGTATGGACTGCGTAAGCAAAGTCGATAGGTGTTGCGCCTTTTGGTAGCTCCAGAATATGTCCTTTGGGCGTAAAGACATAAATTTCATCAGGGAATAGGTCAATTTTGACGTTCTCAATAAATTCCAGTGAGTCCCCTGCATTACGTTGCAGCTCCAAAACCCCTTTTAGCCACTGGCGTGTTCTTGCCTGGCTACCGGATAAAGCCTCCTCACCGCTTTTATAGAGCCAGTGGGCGGCGATTCCGTTATTGGCCATATCTTCCATTTCCTGGGTTCGGATCTGGATCTCAATAGGAATACCATGCATACCAAACAAAGTGGTGTGAAGGGACTGGTAACCATTGGCTTTGGGGATTGCGATATAATCTTTAAATCGCCCGGGAATCGGTTTATAGAGGTTGTGGGAAATACCAAGGGCGCGGTAGCAACTGTCAACACTGTCGACGATGATTCGGAAAGCGAACATATCCATAATTTCCGAAAAAGACTTTCGCTGGTTGCGCATCTTCCTGTAGATGCTGTACAGGTGCTTTTCCCGACCGACAACACGGCCTTTTAATCCGTCTTCTTCCAGTCGCGCTGTTATTGCCTTTTGAACTTGCCTGACCAGGTCTTTTCGGTTACCCCTGGCCCGTTTCACTGCCTGGCGAATCATGCGAGATCGCATAGGATACATCGCTGAAAAACCAAGGTCTTCGAGTTCAACCCTGAGAGTATGCATACCCAGCCGGTTAGCAATGGGGACATATATATCGAGGGTTTCTTTGGCAATACGTGAACGTTTTTCCTGGCGGAGAACTCCAAGTGTACGCATGTTATGCAGGCGGTCAGCCAGTTTGACCAGAATAACCCGGATATCCCTGGCCATTGCCAGCGCCATTTTCTGGAAGTTTTCAGCCTGTGCGAGGGTCTTGTTTTCGAAGTGCATGTGGGTCAGCTTGCTGACCCCGTCTACCAGATTCGCGACGACGTCACCAAACTGTGCCTGAATGGCCTGTTTTTCGATACCGGTATCTTCGATAACGTCATGAAGCATCGCAGCCATCAGGCTGGGATGATCCATATGCATATCTGCGAGAATAGAGGCAACTTCAAGCGGGTGAGTAATATATGGCTCACCACTGCGGCGAACCTGACCATCATGGGCCTGTTCTGCAAAATAGTAAGCCCTGCGAACAAGATTAACCTGCTCGGTATTCAGGTAGGACTTCAAGCGGCCGGCAAACTCGTCGATGGTCAGCAAAGCCCGCTCCTCCCGTGCAGATTAAAGCTGGCCTCAATGGGATGTGGCCAGGATGGTTCCTTATTACCTTTCGATCCCGCTCAGAAACATTGCTGCTTCATCATCGTCAATATTGCTTTCTTCGACAGACTGGGCTGTAACCAAACCATCAGCAATTTCTCGAAGTGCCATAACCGTGGGTTTGTCGTTTTCCCACTCAAGCTTTGGGTCTTTTCCACCAATGGTCAGCTGACGAGCACGCTTGGACGCAACCATAACCAGTTCAAATCGGTTGTCTACATGATCAAGACAGTCTTCAACAGTTACACGAGCCATGTTTTCTCCATCGTCAATCGTTATTGAGGGGGTTTGCCGGACCTTACAGTTTACTTTACGACCCATAACCAGACAAGCTTTAGCCTGATGTTAACTAAGCGTATAGTTATCGGGTTTTGTACATACATCGCAGTAAACGGAAAATAACCAGAATGGTCAGGATATCTGAAAAACTGGCGGCTCTCCGTGCCGCTATGACTGAACAACAGGTGGATGCCTGGATTATCCCCAGTTCAGACCCGCATCAGAGTGAATATGTCGCTGAACACTGGACAGGCCGGGAGTGGGTTTCCGGCTTTACCGGTTCAGCTGGCACTTTGGTGGTATTACAGAAGCAGGCAGGATTATGGACAGATGGTCGCTACTTTATTCAGGCTGAGCAAGAGCTTGAAGGTTCAGATATCCAGCTAATGCGTGAAGGTAACACTAACGTACCAACGATTGGCAAATGGTTGGGGGAGCAACTTAAGCCTGAAAGCACTATTGGCTTTGATGGCAAAACCATGAGCGTGGCTGGCGTTCAAAGGCTTGAAAAAAGCCTGGGTAATAACTCTTTTGGTCTTAAGACAAACCAGGATTTGCTGGATTTGATTTGGACGGACCGTCCTTCTTTACCAGCTGAAAATGTTTTTCTCCATGATGATGCCCTTGCTGGTAGAACCCGCGAACAGAAGTTTGAGCAGGTTCGAAAGGCAATGGCTGAAAAGACTGTTGATCACCTGTTAATCAGTAGCCTGGATGATATTGCCTGGTTATTTAATCTTCGTGGTTCTGATATTCAGTGTAATCCTGTTTTTCTTGCTTACACCCTGTTCACACCTGAGAAGGTTCGCCTGTACATTGACGAATCAAGAATAGAGCCTGCTGCGCTGGCTGCTTTAAAGTCATCAGGCGTGGTGCTTGCTAATTATGGTTCTATTGCAATGGATCTCGTAGAGTTGCCTGCAAGTTGCCGGATTCAGCTGGATCCAGTCACAACGAGTCAGTGGTTAAAAGAGTCATTGCCGGAATCCATAGAGATTGTTGAGGGGGCCTCTCCTACCAATTTGATGAAGGCAGTTAAAAATGAAGTAGAAATTGCTTCTATGCGTAACTGCCATCGTCGTGATGGCGTCGCTGTTGTTCGCTTTATGCACTGGTTGGAAGGTGCTATTCCAACTGCTGCAGAGGATGAAGTCACTCTGGATGAGAAACTGGAGTCTTTCCGTGCCGATGCCCCTGAATTTAAAGGGCCCAGTTTCCCAACCATTGCGGGTTATGGCCCAAATGGAGCTATTTGTCATTATCGTGCTGAGAAAAAGACCTGTCTGACAGTAGAGCCCAAAGGCCTGCTGCTGGTGGATTCTGGTGGTCAGTACCCAGATGGTACAACCGATATTACCCGGACTTTCGCTTGTGGTGATATGACTGATGAGGAAAAGCGTGACTATACCCTGGTGTTGAAAAGTCATATCAGCCTGGCCAAGGTGCGCTTTAAAAAAGGTGCTCGGGGTATCCAGCTCGATATGATGACCCGGCAGCCATTATGGGAGCTAGGGATGGATTTTAACCATGGTACAGGCCATGGGGTTGGCTATTTTCTGAATGTTCATGAAGGCCCACACAGTATCAGTACTCGCTGGTTGGATGTGCCGCTTAAGCCTGGCATGCTGATCACCAATGAGCCGGGCATGTATCGAAGCGACAAGCATGGTGTTCGTATTGAGAACATTATGCTGGTAGCTGAAGATATCGAAACCGAGTTTGGGCAGTTCTATAAGCTGGAGCCTTTAACACTGGCACCAATTGATACCAGACCTCTGGTGAGAGAGCTTCTGAACAGAGATGAGATTGACTGGCTTAACCAGTACCATGCCCACGTCAAAGCTGAACTGGCCCCATTATTAGAGGGCGAGGATTTGAACTGGCTGGAGAGAGCCACTGCGGAAATTTAATTATTTGGTATAAGCCTTACATGGAATGTAGGGCATTTAGGTTTATCTTAAAAAATTTAAACTGACGTACCTTTCCAGAAATCATCAATCCAATCATTTAGTTCTTTCCGGTTTTTTACCACAAAGGCTCGATAATCGCTCATGCCAGCTTTATAGCTGATATCTAAATCACCTTTGTAATCTTCTTTAATGACCACTCGAAAGAGATTATTTATATTTAGTTCAAGTTTCTTAGGTGCCTCTTTATTCGATCTAAGGTATTCAATATATGCCGTTTGGATTTTTGACTTAATATCATCTATATCCAGTGGAGAAAGGGCGCTGGTCCATACAGGTTTTTCTGCCTCTATAAGTGTATCAGACTGTTTAGAGGATTGATGCAATGGATTATTTTGATTAGGATGAACTTTATACAAGCTCTTTCTTTCTTGCCATAATTCTCTTGCCCACTGGTCTATTTCATATTCATGCTGTTCTAAAAATTCTTTTTGATTGTTTTCTTCTTTTGAAGAAGGGGGAGGGACTTTAAAGGCTGTATTTAAAGTTCCATCGGAATTTTCTTTTATTGAATACTTTATGCTTTGAGTTATATTTGCTGACATCCCTTTAGGAGGTGAAGCAGAAGTCTGATGATGTTCTTCATGTTTTTTTATTATTATTTCTTTTATTTTATCTTTTGTTAATTGATCGTTTTGATCGCTGCGTTTTATGGGCTCTTGTTGCTGAAGTGCATGGTTGTTTTGTTGTGTTTTTGCTTGAGGTTTTGCTCCTGGAACTTTCCATTTTTTGAGATTTTTGTCTATTGTTTCTTCAATGGTTGCTTCTCCTTTTTCTGTTATTTCAGGAAAGCCTTCGTGGAAAGTTGAAGATATTTTAGTTCTAAGGTGATCAAGCCTATTGGATAACATTTCTCTAGTTCGATTATAAATAGTTACTGTTCTAGGATTATCAAATCCTACTGGATCATCTTCCTTCCTTTTTGTTGGGTCTTCCCATTTTGTTCTGGCCTCTCGTATTTGTGCTTCAGTTATTGATGTATACATCTTTTTTAAATCTTTTTTTATTTTTTCTTTTTTATGATTTGTTAATGGTAATTTGTACTCTGTTTGAGCTGATTTTTGTAGCTCTTTCTCTAATAATGATACTAACTGTTCATCACTTTTTTTGGCTAATAGCTCAAAATCTATAAGGTGACTTACACCGAAGTCAGATAATAATGTGTCCCTTTTAAAGTTTTGAATAGTCCCTACTCGTCCATGACTGCTTTTTATCCGTTCCTCTGCTGTTGTAGATAAATCGGCTAGTTGTAAAGTGCGTGAAATTTTGGGGGATATATTTTTTTCTAGAAGGGCTTCAAATTGGGTCTTAGAGAAATCCTCAACATAGGCTTGCATATAAGGAGCTATTTTTTTTTGCAGATCACTTTGCGTAATTCGGCCCTTGCTGCATTGTGAACATAAAAGTAAAGGTATTAATTGTTTGGATTCATTTGATTGAATGAGTTTTTTTGAAAGTTGATATATTTCATCAACTTTGAAATGATCAAATGCTGCCTCTGCTTGCTGCCAAGTAGATTGAAAACGCCTTTTCATTATATTTGCATTTTCTAAAAGCCTGTCCTCCCCTGTGATAGCGGATGAAATAAGGCTGGATCCGGTCTTTTGTAATTGGTCAGGCTGGTTTTTCTGAAGCTCTCTTTTTTCACGCTTTTTATATTGGGCCCTTCTTGAGAAGTGATCTCTTTTAAATGGGTTGTCATCTTTTTCTTCTGAAGTTTCAGTCTGTTCACTACTTAATTCAGTGCTTTTGGTTGTAATAGATAAAGAAGTATCGTTGTTTGCTTCACCAGAGTCAGAGGTATTATCTTCAGCTAAATCATCCCCGGCTTCAGAACCAACGAAACCTGAATCAATAGATTTGGTATCATGTTGCTCATTACTTGATTCTATTTTTTTATCAACTACCGATGGCGCTCTATCTAATAGAAGTGGCTTTCTTTCTTCTTTTGGGTCTGATGTTGAAAAAAAAGTGCTGGGTTCTATATCTGATGTTACAGAGACACCTTTGAATGTACCTGGGGCGTCAGGCTTTCCTATTGGCTGATTCGAATTGTGATCTGGGCTGCTTTTTGGGGGAATGACTTCTGTCATCTAAAATCCCTTTTCTGTGATGACCTTTAGACGTAATGTACTGTATTAACTCTAGCAAATAGAATTATACTTTTTGGTAGGTTGGTGATAACTTATTGAAAATATTTGACTATTCAAACGAAATCAGATAAAAAAGCTGGCGCTGAGCCAGCCTTGATTATTGATTCACTAACGCATCAATTAATTCTTTCTTATAATGCTGAATCCAGCCAATAGAGAGTCTACGGCTGCGGATGATGCTTGTTTTTACAGAGGGTATTTCTAGCTGTGAGCCTTTTTCTTGCCAACCATAGGGGACACAAGGCTCTTGGCTAAAACCAGATTCATCAAAGTAAAACAGATTGACAAGCCCTTTATCCTCAGCATTTTGAGCCTCTTTCAAGGCAGACTGGCAACACCTGAACTGCTCCTCGTTGCGCTTATGACTGCAAGCCTTACGAAACCGCTTATAAACAAGTCCCAGCTTTTTTTAAAAGTCTCGACAAAGTTTGTTTTGAGGCAGTCTTCCCGGTTTCCTCTGCAATCTTTGTTTGAACATAAGCCAGCCTGCGAGGTTCCTCGGAGACAATCTCTCTAATGCGTTGTGCTTCCTGGTCAGTATAGATAGGTGGTTTACCACCCTCATGTTTTTTGTACAGACCGCGAAGGCCATAATCATCCCAGGCATCAATCCAGTCAGATACTGTCTGATATCGAACTTCAAATATTGCAGCAATCTCGCTCATAGAATAACCACGTATACTGAGTAAAACAGCATGAGCCCTTTCCCTTAGGTAAGGATATGGCCCGTGCCGGAGAGCTTCTCTCAATGTTTTTATGACTGCGACATCGGTTACTGGATCAACAGTTTTCATCGTGACAACAGCGAGATTAATGGTGTTTGGCAATGAGTATAACCAAATTGGAATGGAGATGTTTTTTATAAATACGGACGTACAGTTATTTTTATCTGTTAGCAGTTGCGTGACTACTTATTTTAAAAAAGCTGGCGCTGAGCCAGCCTTGATTATTGATTCACTAACGCATCAATTAATTCTTTCTTATAATGCTGAATCCAGCCAATAGAGAGTCTACGGCTGCGGATGATGGTTTGCAGATCTCTTAATGCCAGATCGAATTCATCATTAATAACGATATATTCGAATTCGTTATAATGAGACATCTCATTGACAGCCTGGGCCATACGCCTCTCAATCACTTCCTCTGGGTCCTGGCCCCGGCCAACCAGCCTTTCATGCAGAGCTTCCCGGGAAGGTGGCAGGATGAAAATACTAACCGCATCAGGCATTAAACGGCGTATCTGCTGGGCACCCTGCCAGTCAATTTCCAGGATAACATCTTCGCCTTTTTCCAACTGTTCCCGAACCCAGGACTCGGAGGTTCCGTAATAATTGCCAAAGACTTCAGCATGCTCAAGAAATAGCCCCTGGCCTAGCATGCTTTTAAACGTTTCTGGTGTAGTAAAATGGTAGTTAACGCCATCTTGCTCACCTGGACGTATCGGGCGTGTTGTATGAGATATGGATACTTTGACATGGGGAGTGGATTCCACCATGGCTTTAACCAGGCTGGTTTTACCCGCTCCTGAAGGTGCTGCAATAATATAAAGTTTGCCTTTATGCATGGTTAATCCCAACGTTATTCAATATTCTGTACTTGTTCGCGCATCTGCTCTATCAGCACCTTGACGTTGACAGCAGATTGCGTGAGCCCAGCATCTATGGACTTGGAGGAAAGTGTATTGGCTTCACGGTTTAACTCTTGCATAAGAAAGTCCAGCCGTCTGCCAATAGCACCTTTTTTGGCAAGGGTGCGTTTCACTTCTGCGATATGAGCTCCCAGGCGATCCAGTTCTTCTTCAACATCAAGCTTTTGTGCAAGAATAACCATCTCTTGCTCCAGCCGGTCGGGATCAAGATCCTGTTTGACTTCTTCCAGTCTATTTAACAAGCGCTGCCTCTGGCTACCGAGAATCTCTGGCAGAGCTGCCCGGACCGTTGTAATTTCTTCGGTGACACTCTCCAGTCTGTTTTGAATAAACTGAGCGAGCTCTGCACCCTCGCTTTGGCGCATATCATATAGTTGAGTAATAGCCTGCTTGAAACTTGCTTGTGCTGCTGCTCGTACAGGGGCAAGATTCGCTTCTTCAGTCACTTGAACACCAGGCCATTGTAAAATAGCCAAAGGGTTTATTCCTTTGCTGTCAGGAAATTCAGCTTGAATTGCAGTAACTGCATTCTTTACTTTTTCAAGAACCGGGCGGTTGAGGCTAAGTGACTGCTCAGACTCGGATAGCTGCAATTTTAAGCTGCACTCTATTTTTCCACGGTGCAATTCACTGCGTAACGTGTCCCTTATAGCCGGTTCAATATCCCGAATCATTTCAGGTAGCCTGAAATGTGGCTCTAGATAACGGTGATTAACTGAGCGAATTTCCCAAACCAGCCCACCCCAGTCTTCCTGGGTCTGGACGCGGGCAAATGCGGTCATGCTGGAAGTCATGAATAACTCATTTTCAGATAATGAAAACCGGAGATTTTAACCCGTATACGTCATAAAGCCACGTTGCCAATACTTAATGACAGGAAAAGGTACTCTGTTCATTTTTCGCCAGTGGCCTTAGTGGTTATAATCCCGCTTCTTTATCAGGCCGTTTTTAAGGTAACACTCATGCGTCCCAGCCGTAGAACAGCAGACCAGCTGCGCGAAGTCACTATAACCCGTAACTACACCAAGCATGCCGAAGGCTCGGTGCTGGTCGAGTTCGGCGATACTAAAGTTATTTGTACTGCTTCAGTCGAAAAAAGTGTACCCCGTTTCTTAAAAGGCTCAGGCCAGGGTTGGGTGACAGCCGAATATGGTATGTTGCCGCGTTCAACAACCGATCGAATGGGGCGTGAAGCAGCCCGTGGCAAACAGGGAGGCCGTACACTTGAAATCCAGCGTCTGATTGGTCGCTCCCTACGTGCTGCTGTAGACCTGAAGCTTTTGGGGGAGAATACCATTACGATCGACTGTGATGTTATTCAGGCCGATGGCGGAACCAGAACAGCATCTATTACCGGGGCGTGTGTTGCTTTGGTTGATGCTATTCGTTTTATGCAGCGTAGAAAGATCATTAAGACTGACCCTCTGTTGCAAATGATTGCTTCTGTTTCAGTGGGTATTTATAACGGTAGCCCGGTTCTTGATTTGGATTATCCAGAAGATTCTTCTGCTGAGACGGATATGAATGTGGTTATGACCGAAGAGGGTGGTTTTATTGAAATTCAAGGGACAGCTGAGGGTGCGCCGTTTAGTCAGAATGAAATGACTGCCATGCTGGCTCTTGCTCGTCAGGGTATTGAAGAATTGGCTGTGCTTCAGAAAGCAGCTCTTGCGGAGTAATTAACTAGTCAGCATCAGCTGCTTACTTCCTTGGTTACTGATGTTTATCAGTACGGCTGACCGGTAGTAAGCAGCTGGTTGCTGGTTTAGATGCTTAATTCCCAATCATAATCGATAATAACCGGGGCGTGATTAGAGAAAACCTGGGTTTTGTAGATACCACCATTCAATACTCGATGGCGCATGCCTGCAGTGATAATCTGGTAATCAATACGCATACCAAGATTGTCCTGTCTTAGAAACTCATCTTTCCACCAGCTGTATTTGCCAGATTCCCGGTCAACTTCACGGTAGGCATCGTAATAACCCATATCGCCAAGCAGGCCTTCCATCCAGTTGCGTTCAGCAGGCTGGAAACCGGAAATCTCTTCGGTTTCTCTCCAGTTAGCAACATCAATTTTACGGTGTGCAATATTCCAGGTGCCGGTCATGATAAATTCACGGCGCTTGCGACGTTGCTTGTTCAAATTGTGGGAGTAACCATCAAGAAAACGGTATTTAAAATTTTGACTGGTTTCGTCATGACCTTCAGGTACATAGATGTTTGCAATACTGATTTTGTCAAAGTCAGCCTGAAGGTAGCGACCGGTTTCATCCGCCTCCGGGTAACCGAGGCCGCTGATAATGGCTTTAGGCGCTTGACGTGTATAGATGGCTACACCACCGCGATCGGTTCTATTGTAGCCGTCGAAGGCATAACAAAAATAACCATCCAGTTGGTATTTATCTTCCTGTATGGTGTATTCGCTTTCACGTATATCCTGAAGACATACGATGTCGGCATCCTGTTCCATTAGCCAGTCGAACAGGCCTTTTTCTCTTGCGTTACTTATGCCTTCGCAGTTGAAGCTTATAACTCTCATTGATTACACCTTGCCAGAGTTAATGAAAACCCGGACATAAAGCAATTATCACGATATTATTAACGACAGTTGTTTTTTAAATATGCGAGTAGACTGTTTTTGCTTTGCACCATGCTATAACCTGGTAGGCAAAATAACATTTATCAGCATATACCGTCGCCAGTGTGTGAAGTCACTCCTGCTAGCCACGTTGCCAAACTGAATCAACAAGTTTATTCCGACCATCTACCTGAGAATATTGAATGGCCGTATTTGCAACGGTGCAGGAAATTGAAAAACTGTAAGAGATCAATAATAGCGGGTCATTCCCGGATTGTTTATCCGCATAAATGCGACCCCCTTCTGCCTTCCGAAATTCGAGGCTAAACTGTATGGCTTAAACTTATGAACAGGCTTACTCTGCCATGCAGGACTATCAAAAAGCGTTTTTGGATTTTGCTCTACAGGAGCAGGTTATCCGTTTTGGTGATTTCACCCTGAAATCAGGGCGTCAATCTCCCTATTTTTTTAATGCAGGGTTGTTCAACACCGGTAGGGCTATGAGCCAGCTGGGGAAATTCTATGCGAAGGCTTTGGTTTCATCAGGCATTGGTTTTGATATTTTATTTGGTCCTGCCTATAAAGGAATTCCGCTGGCTACGGCAACAGCTATTGCTCTGTCAGAGCACCATAATATGAATGTACCCTGGTGTTTCAACCGTAAGGAAGTTAAGGATCATGGTGAAGGTGGAAATATTGTTGGCGCAGCACTTACCGGCAATGCAGTGATTATTGATGATGTGATGACAGCAGGCACCGCTGTTCGAGAAGTGATGCAAATTATCGAAGCCTCAGATGCCAAGCCTGCAGCAGTCATGATTGCGCTTGATCGACAGGAGAAAGGCAAAGGTGAATTGTCCGCCATTCAGGAAGTAGAACGTGACTTTGGTATTCCTGTTGTCAGTATTGTTAAGTTGGAGCACCTGCTTGATTATGCCCAGAGTAATGAATCCATTAAGCATTATGCAGCACCCATAAGGGAATATAGGGATAAATATGGTGTGTAATACCAGTCATAATAATTAACAGAAGTTTAACTGGCTATAAATTTAGTAGATTCAGTGCTGGGTTTTTCTACCATCACCAATCGAGTCAATTGCAAGAGCTAACCGAGAGACTTTAGCCTCTCGGTCATTTGATTGTGTAAGTTGCCAGGAAAGAAGCTTTTAAGGGTCAGGCCCGAAAAATAATGTCTGAAAGCGCTTGCCACTGTTCTGACCACTGGTCTGTAGGCTGCTTTTTGAATTCACTACGTACATATTGGCTGATACGGCCTTCTGCGGCAGCAATTATCAGGTTTGCTGTAGTGTTTACGGTCATCCGGGTACGCAAACCTTCCTTGATCTCGGCCTCTCTGAGAATCTGCCGGAATTGAGTATCCAGCCGCTCGAATAGTTGAATGATGCGTTGTCTCAAACGCCCCGTTTCCCCTGCGAGTGCATCTCCAGTTAAGAGTCTGGTCAGACCTGGGTTCATTTCACAAAAGCCAAGTAACAGAAGGAGAATTTTCTCACAGCGGGCCAAAGCGGTCTGCTCATCAGATAAAATCATGCCTATTCTTGAGAAAACAGCCTCTTCAATGAACTCTATCAGTCCTTCAAACATCTTGGCTTTACTGGGGAAATGGCGGTATAAGGCCGCTTCAGAAACTCCTACCTCTTTCGCCAGAGCCGA
Source organism: Endozoicomonadaceae bacterium (assembly GCA_965224475.1). Taxonomy (GTDB): domain Bacteria; phylum Pseudomonadota; class Gammaproteobacteria; order Pseudomonadales; family Endozoicomonadaceae; genus Endonucleibacter. Next base: position 740,061 of record CBDCZK010000023.1, read on the forward strand.
TGTGGTTATCCTCTCTCCTGGGGCTGTTTCCAGCATATGAGCCAGAGCTTGGAGTATTTGTTCCTTGCGTGAGGTTTTCCGAGCTTTATCCATTACTACCTGATACTTGTAAAATAAACGGGTAAGTGATCCAGAAATCTGTCTAGAAAGCTATAGCTGTTTGTCCGGTACTGTCATATGTGTCAGCCGAAGATTGGGCTGATTTTATTACTTCTGTCCCAATGCTCTGGTTCGTAAACAGCTCCTGCAGTAAGGCATGAGAGGTACATCCATTGATAATATGTGCACTATCTACACCATTGCTGACAGCACTTATGGCACATTGTACTTTGGGGAGCATTCCAGCTTTGATAGTACCATTGGCGATATATGAGTGGGCCTGTTCTAGGTCAAGAGTGCTCACCAGACAGTTATTGTTATCAAAAACACCAGTAGTATTGGTTAGTAATAATAATTTCTGTGCTTGTAATGCTTCTGCAAGGCTTCCAGCAACCAGATCCGCATTGATATTGTAGGTATTTCCATGGCTATCAGTCCCAATCGGGGCTATAACAGGAATAAAACCTGATGATTGCAGTGAAGTCAGTATACCTGTGTCTATATTTTTAATTGTACCTGTAAAATTGGTGTCGCACCTTTCGGTAGATATAGGATTTGGCAGGTGATCTACAAAATCAAAAGGGACAGCTGTTATCAATGAGGCATCTTTACCGGTGATCCCGATGGCCTTACCACCATTATTATTGATTAAGGAGACAATTTCCTTATTGACTCGCCCTCCCAGAACCATCTCAACGACTTCAGCAGTTTGAACATCTGTAACACGTATTCCCTGTATAAAGTGGCTTTCGATACCCAGCCGATCGAGCATATCTGCGATTTGTGGCCCTCCACCATGGACAACCACCGGTTTGATCCCAAGCATTTTTAGCATGACCACATCTTGTGCAAAGCAGACTTTATGATCATCTGTTGCCATGGCGTTGCCACCGTATTTGATAACCACCGTTGTACCTGCGAGGTCTCGCAGATGGGGAAGTACCTGAACCAGTGCTTTGGCGGTGTCTAGGGATGGCAAGGGGGTTCTATCCATCAATCCTCCTGCTGATCTTCAGCTGCCTGATGGAAAAATAGTTATAACAAGCAGTGATCGGATGGTAAGAACAGCAGGGTATCAGATTGATGTGAGTGAGTGAATGGTTATTGCTTTTTAAGCTGAATCAGGTGAACTCACCTAATCTGTTCTGAAAATAATCGTTTTATCGGCTGTTGAGCCTTATGATGGTCTGCTTGATTAAGAGTCTGCTGATAAAGCAATTAATAAAATATTGAACTTTTACTCTATCATTTTGTCTTTTTTTTAATGATTTATTCAATTTAGTGTTAATGACTGGGCTTTTTAATTGATTGAAGTCGGCTGAGCTATTTATCTGTAGGTTGTACAAAGTGGATAATAAAAAAATAAATACAATGATTCATGGATGTATCATTTCATTGATGTTGTTTTTTATAACGGCTGCATTTTGTGATGAACATGATTGGCACCGTTTTTTTAAGGCAAGTATGGTGTCAGCAAAGAAGTTGCAAGGCGATATACTGCTTGATAATCCGTTTTATACACTTGAAATAGAAGGTGAGGTAGAACAGCCCTTTTTAGTAAGGGGTTTTAATTTCAGGCAAGAAGATAAAGAAATACATAAAGGGCACCATGCTTTTCCTGCAGCACCTTTTATAGCAACAATGTTTACTCATATAGACAATGAAAAATTACAGGTTTTATTTGCGGCGAAACTACCTGTTAGTGTCAAAAATATTTTACCAGAGTATTTGAAAGCAAGCGATCATGAATGAGATGCTGTTTATAATATAGTGATTCAGGGAGCACCTGGTTGTCAAAGTGATCAACCGCCAGTTGAAATTGCTGATACAAACTCAATGGTGAGAAGACACACGGCAGGCTTAAAGACCCAGCCCTATTTTCTGAGTAAACAATGCCCTGATGATACAGAATTGCCAGATCCACCCCCTATAATAAATAGCTTGGGTGATCAATTAAATCTGCCGAGCCATTCTATTCAGTTTCTGGATACAAATAATTATTTTCTCAAACAGTATATACCTGCAATGAACGCAGAAACTCGAATGATGGGCCCTAAGGTTGATTCACCTTATTTGCGGTGGAGCAATTCAAAACTGTTTTTTTCACATACTCTAGCTTCATGTATTGGTCATGGCCAGTCATTTGATGTAGTAAAACAGCTTTGGAATCAAAATTCTGCATTCTGGTCAAAAATGATACCTAAAAATCAACCCTACGCGCCTGTATATACATTGCATATATTAATTCAGGGAACGGGAGATGGGTTAACTGTGGATAAAGTTCTTACATATTTAAAAGATCTAGATGATCAGCAATTGAGTATTAGGTTTTTTTGGGATTGCTTAAAACAAGTGTGTGAGGATGACGCAAGATCCATTGAAGTTTTGAGTGCTTTAGATCCAGTAATGAATGCATTTTTAGTTTGTCCAAACTGTGGTGATTCGCAAACTATATATGCTGCAAATCAGTCTGGTGAAACTCTTGTTGAATGCTTCAAATGTAATACAAAACTGTGTTTATCTTGTAAAAGGTCCCATCAGGAACCCTGTGGCGTTTATTTCGATAATTTATCTGACGATGAAAAAAAAGAGTATATTGGAAAAGTTTATGGAGTCCCGGTTACCTCTCTAATAACAGCTGAAAACGATGGGCTGGTTTGTGATAGCTGTTTTACAAATCCAGAACTGGACGAGAAAGTGGTTCCAATGACGTGTGGTACTCATTATTTATGCATAGATTGTGTAAAGGGTGGATGTAGTGGTTCACCCATTGCTGATTTGAGAAAATCAGACAATGATGCTGCTGGTCTTCCAATGCTGTATTTCCACTGTCCTGGTGATACGACCAACGGTGCTGGTGCTGGCCCAGCCTGTACAGGCCGTCTTCCGGATAAATTGAATAATCAGTTGTTAGCAGAAAAAATAACAAAAGAAGAACACAGGCTGGCCGTACTCGCGGAGGGCGGAGTACATTGCCCAGGTGGGTGTGAAGACCTTATTTTGGCAGAGGATGTCGGTGGAATAAAGAGGCGTAATAAGCGAGGAACACCTTATATTTGCCGAAATAAAGATTGTCCTAGCCTTCAGGTATCTGCATCTGTTCAAAACATGATGGTGCAGTATCAATATATGGCTAAGGAAGCTTTGAGTAAATACCATGAGTTGAATGTTGGTATTCGAGCTCTAGATCTAGGTCTTATTTCCGATGAGGATAAAGTAAACTTACTCCAGGGATTTAGGCATAGCTGCCTTAACTGTGATGTTACCCCTTATCATCATGGAAAAACCTGTGGCCAATACCAGCGAGATAAGGCACTAAGTGAAGCAGATGTAGAAGTGAAATATTGCCCAAAGCGGAGTTGTGGTGTTCCAATCCAAAAAAATGAAGGGTGTTCTCATATGGTTTGTTCGCAATGCCACTATAGCTTTTGCTGGTTTTGTGGGCAGAAGTGGACAGGGACGAATTCTACTAGAAGTCGCTGCTCAAAAAGTTCGGCGAATCCCAATGGTTGCCCTTGGCTTCCTCATGAGATAAAGGCGTATGAAGCTGCCAGAAGGGGGGAGGTGGCTCCTGAGCCAGCGGCTGTGGATCCTTCTGAATATGAAGAGGAGACAGATGCAGCTATTAGGGAAGCGCTAGGTGAGGGCGATGCCGCGGAGCAAGCAAGGATTCTAAGGATGATTCAGGAAGAAGCAAACCGACGTTAAGTACAGCCATAACACTCAGCTGAGTGCTATGGCTGTTATCGCGTTGAACGATCTGCTGAATTAATTACAGCTGCTAGAAAAGCGAATGGCACTGTATGTAAACGGTGTAGAGCATGTTTGTTAGTGCCTACCGGAGTGTCCAAACCCCCCAGCACCTCGCTCTGACTCTTCAAAATCTTCGACGATATCCAGTTCAGCCTGCACAACGGGTACTAAAACCAGCTGGGCAATGCGCTCTCCTGGCTTAACAGTGAATGTGCTATGGCCACGGTTCCAGCAGGAGACCATCAGCTGCCCCTGATAGTCGGAATCAATCAGGCCGACCAGGTTGCCAAGAACAATGCCATGCTTATGCCCGAGTCCTGAGCGGGGCAGGATCATGGCAGCCAGGGCTGGGTCTTCAATATGAATGGCCATACCGGTTGGTAGCAGTTCTGTTTGACCAGGTTCTAAAGCGATAGGGGTCTCAATACAAGCACGTAAATCAATACCTGCAGAGCCATCAGTTGCATGGGTCGGCAAAGGAAATTCGTTACCCAGTCGTTTGTCTAGAATGCGGGTTTTAAGCTTCTTCATGATGTTCCTGTTCTGTTTTCCATGTGTAGTAACTGCGTCCAATAATATTTAACAGTTTTCTGGACAGCACTTTTTTTGAAGCTCTGGGCAGGGGTTCTTCCAGATTATCTCCCAGTACGACGACTTCATTATTATCACTGCTAAAGCCTATTTCAGAGTCGGAGACATCGTTAGCAACGACCAGGTTCAGCTTTTTACGTTTCAGCTTGTCAGCAGCATAGGCCAGGACATCTGAAGTCTCTGCTGCAAAGCCAACAACAAAAGGCGGTTCATCAATGGCAGTGACAGATGCGATGATGTCTGGATTTCTTACCAACCTGATTTCCAGGCTCTCATTGGTGTTGTCAGGGTCTTTTTTTATTTTTTCCCTGAATGCTTCTTCTGGTCGATAGTCACTGACCGCGGCACAGCCTATGAATATATCATGGCCCTGAATATTATCATGGACAGCCTGGTGCATGTCCCGAGCGCTGATAACGTCAATGCAGCCGACTCTTTCGGGTACTGGCAGATTGACTGGGCCACTGATCAGGGTAACTTTCGCCCCAGCTTCAACAGCGGCTTCTGCCAGAGCATATCCCATTTTGCCTGAACTATGGTTGGAAAGATAACGAACAGGATCAATCTCTTCACGGGTAGGGCCGGCGGTGATCATCAGGTTGATGCCGCTAAGGATCTCACTCTTAAAGAGTTCTGCAGTCTGTTCAACAATAAGTTCTGGGTCCAGCATTCTACCAGGCCCTATATCACCACAGGCCTGGCTACCATCAGCAGGACCGAACAGCCGGATGTTCCGTTCAAGCAGTTCCTGGCAGTTTTGCTGGGTTTTACTGTCACGCCACATGCCTTGGTTCATTGCAGGTGCCAGACAAAGAGGGGCACTGGTTGCCAGACACAATGTTGTCAGCAGGTCATCAGCATGTCCTCCAGCCAGTCGAGCCATAAAATCAGCCGTTGCTGGAGCGACCAGAACCAGGTCTGCCCATTTGGCCAATTCTATATGACCCATAGCCGCTTCAGCCCGTGTATCGAGCAGGTCCAGATGAACTGGATTATGGGATAGGGCCTGTAATGTTAGGGGGGTGATAAATTCACAAGCAGCCGAGGTCATAACAACCCGGACTTCAGCGCCGATTTTGGTGAGCTGTCGAATCAGTTCAGCGCTTTTATAGGCAGCAATGCCTCCAGTGACGCCGAGTACGACTCGTTTGTTTCGTAATCGTTGCATAGGTCGGAAAACTCTCCGGAATTATCTGGGGCGTATTCTGTCTGATTTACTCCAAACTTTACAGTCAGACGGGCTGCCAGTGGCAATGATAAAAAATAACAGGAATGCTGGTTGTTTTGATAGGGAGCAACCCAGAGAAAAGCTTCTTAAATATGGCCCTGAGATCTTGGCAGATGAAGAGTTGCTGGCGATTTTACTGAGGACTGGCTGTCAGGGTATGCATGTAATGGAACTATCATCTGACTTGCTAAGACGCTTTGGTGGGCTTGATGGGCTACTGAGTGCGGAGTGTCATCGTTTACAGTCTATAAAAGGCTTGGGGGATGCAAAAGTGTCTCAGCTGGTGGCAATTCTTGAGCTTTGTCGCCGGGTGCTTAGCCGCAAGCTTGAGCATGTGGATGCCCTGACCAAACCAGATGAAACTCGCGATTATTTAAAACTGCATTTTCAGGGATTGGAAAAAGAAGTGTTTGCCTGTCTTTTTCTTGATACCCGTCACAGAGTTTTGGCTTTGGAGAATTTGTTTTTTGGCACTGTAGACAGCGCTGCAGTTTATCCAAGGGAAATTGTAAAAAGGGCATTACAGCTTAACGCTTCTGCTGTCATTCTGGCTCATAACCACCCTTCTGGTGATCCTGAGCCCAGCCAGGCTGATATTCGTATAACGTATACCATCAGGGAAGCCCTTGCCTTGGTGGATATTCGGGTGCTGGACCATATGATAATTGGTTGTGGAAAAACAGTTTCTTTGGCAGAGCGGGGGGAGCTTAATTAAATTCAGATTGAAAAGAACACCTCCGGAAAGGTGTTCTTTTTTTGTGAGATTTAAGCGGATGCCATCAGTGAGAGTTCCTGAACAGCAACGGACAGCATAGCCAAACTTTGGTCAGGCGATGACTGAATTTCCCTGATTGTTGCCTGCCAACGATCCAGTTGCCGACTGTTTTCTACCAACCATTGGGTCATGGCTGCCTCTGCGGTCTGGTTAGACACTGCCAGAGCTCGAGCACAGTTATCCCCAAGGCTTCGATCAAGTTGATCCCGAAGGGATGCCTGGGCTTTTCGTTGCCACAGGTCAGACGCAGGCAATTGCCTGAGTTGAGATCGGAGCCAGTGTAGAGAAAGATGCTCTTCAAGGGCAAAGTAAACGCTTGAAGCCTCTTCAATTGACTGGCCGTTACGACCTGCTATAGCAACAATACTGAGAGCGTAGTAACGGTATCTAAGGGCTGCGCAATTAGAAGCAAGCTCAGGAGTAAAACCAGCACTGATAAGATGATCAGTAACGGTTTGGAGCCATTCTCTATCACTTTCACCCAGCATCTCATTTAGTCGGGTAGCTACTGTTTCGACACCGGACTTATAGGTGTTGATCAATTGCTCGATATCGAGATTGCTGCCATGGGTTCTCAGTAACCAGATACAGGCTTTTTCGATTTGGCGCTGAATCCTGACTAACTCATCACGCTGAAGTTTGTCATCAACATTAAAACCAAGGGCTTCAAATTGATCCCAAAGGGGTTGAATAGACTGTATCTCAACAAGGGCTACAAATGCTCTTACTGCATCAATAGCTGAGCATCGGGCTTCTTGTTGAATATATTCAATGAAGGTTGCTCCCATCCGGTTACCAACGTAGTTGGTGAGATGGGTAGCCAATATTTCAGTTTTCAGCGGATGTTGGGCTATCTCCTCAGCAAAACGGCTACGTAATGGTGTAGGGAAGTACTGGTATAGCGCCTTGGATAAATACTTGTCTTGATCGACTTGAGCGGCTACCAGAGCTTCAGATTGTTTGAGCTTGGCATGGGATAGCAGAACGGATATTTCTGGTCGGCACAGGCCTTCGCCAGCTTTACCTCGGATTTTTAGCTCAGAGTCTGATGGCAAGCATTCCAGCTTGCGGTTAAGGCGCTTGTCCTGTTCGAATTGGCGGATCAGGAAGCGGTGGTCATTGAAAAGTTCACTGCTCTGATGATTGCTTAAACTGAGTCGCTGGCTCTGTAAAAAGTTGTGGCGTAAGACCTGTGAGGCAATCTCATCGGTCATTTCTGCCAGTAGCTGATTGCGTTGTTTCAGGGTTATATCACCTGCTGCGACAATTTGATTAAGCAGTATTTTGATATTGACTTCATGGTCAGAGCTGTCGACACCACCAGAGTTATCTACTGCATCGGTATTGATCAACCCACCAGTACGGGCAAATTCAATACGGGCTTTTTGGGTAAGCCCTAGGTTACCCCCTTCCCCAACAACAGCCACTCTCAGCTCATCAGCATTGATGCGAACGCTGTCATTGGCTCTGTCACCGACATCGCTGTTCGACTCTGAACTGGCTTTAACGTATGTTCCTATGCCTCCATTCCAGATCAGGTCAACGGGAGCTTTGAGGAAACACTGAATCAATTCGGCCGGGGTAAGCACTGATTTTTTAATATCAAGGGCCTGACAAGCCTCAGGGCTTAATCGAATCTTTTTGGCTTGACGGCTGAAGATGCCTCCGCCTTTTGATATCAAGTCACGGTTATAATCATCCCAGCTTGATCGAGGCAGGTTGAACAGGCGCTCTCTCTCTTGATAGCTACTTTGAGTATCAGGCGTTGGGTCAATAAAAATATGCATATGGTTAAAAGCTGCTACCAGCTTTATATGCTTAGACAGTAGCATGCCATTGCCAAATACATCGCCAGACATGTCACCAATTGCTACGACAGAGAAATCCTGGCTTTGGGTATCAATTTCCCGCTCTTTAAAGAGCCGTTTAACAGACTCCCAGGCACCTCGGGCTGTAATCCCCATTTTTTTATGGTCATATCCCTGGCTGCCACCAGATGCAAAGGCATCACCCAGCCAGAAACCATAACTGCTAGATACTTCGTTAGCGATATCTGAGAAAGTTGCTGTACCCTTATCTGCAGCTACAACGAGGTAAGGGTCATCTTCATCGTATCGAACAACACTGGTTGGTGGAACATTCTCTCCCTGGTGCAGGTTGTCAGTAATATCCAATAATCCGGAAATGAAGGTTTTGTAGCTTCTTATCGCTTCAGCAAGTGTTTCTTGGCGAGAACCGTTGGCTGGCAGCTGTTTGGGTACGAAACCGCCTTTGGCTCCATGAGGTACGATAATGGCGTTTTTCACCATTTGGGCTTTGACCAGACCCAAAATTTCTGTCCGGAAATCCTCTCTGCGGTCGGACCAGCGTAATCCGCCCCGGGCAATTTTACCACCACGCATATGGACCCCTTCTACCCATGGTGAGTAGACAAAAATCTCAAACAGGGGTCTGGGCTGAGGGGCGGCAGGTATGGCGTCTGGTTTTAGTTTAAACGACAGGTAGGCTTTATAGCCGCCACCTTCTGCAGGCTGGTATGCATTGGTGCGCAGCATGGCTTCAATAACACTCAGGAAATGCCGGAGAATTCTGTCTTCATCAAGGTTTGCAACATCATCAAGCAATTTGCCAATTTTATTGGTAATACCTGTAATGGATTTTTCCCTGTTGTCTTTGAAGTCAGGGTTAAACCGTGCTTCAAATAGCTTAACGATTTGGCGGGTAATGGCTGCATTCTCATTCAGTACCTGCTCCATATAAGATTGACTGAATGGCATTTGAAGCTGTAACAAATACTTGGCAAGGGCCCTTAGCAGAACAACCTGCCGCCATTCCAACCCGGCGTTAACGACTAAGGCATTAAAACCGTCATTTTCCAATTCGCCTTTCCAGGTGCGAACGAAGACCTGCTGAAATTGTTCTCTGAGGAAACTGTCCTCCAGATTGAGGCTGCTGCAAGGAGCCATACTAAAATCCAGTACCCAACCATCATCACTCTTTTTAGGGTGAATAACGTAAGGGCGGGCACTGAATACTCTGACCCCCATTTGCTCAAGGATAGGTAACACATCAGATAGGGCCAGCTGCTCGCCTTTACCAATAACCCGGAAGTGCCAGTGGTCGAAATCATTAACGGGATGGTAAAGTGAAGTGCTGATCAAGTTGTCGTTGTTTAGATTATGGAAGCGTTCAATATCAGCTACAGCTTGTCTTGGTTGAACATCTTCCCGGTAAGCCGCAGGAAAGGCCTGGGCATAATAACGATAGAGGCGACTGCCAGTGGCTTCCCCATGTTTTTCCAGAATGGCTTGGCGCAGATGATCTTTCCAGCTGAGGGTTGCCTCCGTCATGCTTTTTTCAAGTGCATCCACATCCAGGGAAAGCTCGTGAGGGTTATGGCAGTGCACGGTAAATTGAAGCTGAACCAGGGGATGCTCTGAAAGGTGAACACTGAAATCGATGCTGTGTCCGCCGAGATCGTCCAGTAAGATCTGCTGGAGGCGTTGACGTAACTCTGTGTTGAAGTGATCCCTGGGTACATACACCATGGCTGTTATAAAGCGATCATAACTGTCTGGGCGTAGAAATACTCTCAGCTGCCTTCTTTCATGACAATCAAGGATGCCCATGATGGTATTTAGTAGCTGGTCTTCACTGGCCTGCAGCATTTCATCACGGGGGAAGCTATTTACGACATGCCTCAGGGCTTTGCCTCTGTGACTGTTTTCTGGTGTATTTGTTGTCTTTAGAAGTTTTGTAACTTTCTTTCTGAGTAGTGGAACTTGCTCCAGAGGGGTCGAGTAGGCTTTGGATGAAAACAGTCCAAAAAAGCGCCACTCACCTATAACATCACCGCGGTCATTAAATTGCTTTATCCCAAGGTAATCAAGGTGTGCAGGGCGCTGAATAGAAGAGCGGCTGGATGATTTGGTGATGACAAGCAGTTCAGGCTCTTGTAGCTTGGCTGCCAGATAAGGGGAAAGCAATTGGTTTAGCGGGTTATGTCTAAGCTCTTCCCTGAAAGTGCCGAGTCCTGACCCTTCCCTTATATGCAGATTTATTGTGTCAGGGTTGTTTTGAAGCTCGTAATAACGGAATCCAATAAAAAGAAAATTGTCGTCTTTTAACCACTCCAGATACTCTAGTGTTTCATCCAGCTCTTCCTTACTAATGGGTTGGGGCTTTGTTTTGCACCATTCAATGGCCTGGTTCAAATGGGTTTCCATCTCTGACCAGTCGTTAACCACACAGGAAACATCATTAATTGTTTTTTTGATGCCTGTAATAATACGGTCAAGATCCAAGCTGTCAGCTTGACGATCTATTTCTATACGAATCAGGGCTTCTGGCTTTAGCTGGCCTTTTTTATTATCTGCTTTTTGTAGAGCTAACAACTGACCTTGGTCATCTCGTTGAATTTGTATAACCGGGTGATTCAAATTGTGGACAGCGACATCCTGACTATCGAGTTCCATCAAGATGGATGCCACAAGAAATGGCATGTCATCTACCAGTATTTCTATGATGCTATGAGTAGAATGCCAATAATGCTCTTCTGGTTCTGGGTTGTAGGCTCTTATCTTGCTCTCCCCAGGGGCGCGATGCTGTATAAACTGCCATAGACACAGAATAGAGCCATAACAGTCTTCTATAGCCATATTTAGCAAGTCCCTGGATTGAGATTGCTGAAAGTAGTAATCCACAAGACGTCCTGCCTGCTTGCTATCTTCTTCCGGCATGCGCTCAGCTACCCATGACTGAACCTGGTCAATGGTCAGCTTGCGAATATCTTTAAAGGTATTCATGGCGTGTTTGATCTATCCTGAGAGGCAGTTTATTTCTGCTTTGTTTGTTTCTGTGATTATCAGAAAAACCAGCAACCAGAATTTTTCTTAATGCGACCTGTATTTGTGTTGTTATGACATTATGAGCTTGTGGGTGGGCTATCTTGTTGGTTAGTAAAGCATTGAAGTAGATTGAATATGCTGATAGCTCTCATTGGTGCCCAAGGTACAGGCAAGACAACCTTGGCTAATGCCCTCTGTCACCGGTTGGGTAGTAGCTGGTTCCTCTTTCCTGAGTATTATCGAAGGATCAGTACACTATTGGGGTATGAACGACCCAGGCAAGCAGTGCTTGAAGATGAGCGAATTACGCATATTACAGCCACTGCACTTTCTGCATCAGCATTAGCGGCAGAATTGGAGTGGTGCTTACAGTTGGAAGGCTGTAATGGGCTGATTGATATGGGACCCATGTCAGTAATGGCTTATAATCGTTATTGGATGGATAAATGTGAAATGCCATTTTCGCCCTATCTAATGCGCTTGTGTAAAAAGGTTTCTGATCAAATAGATCTCTTCATCTATTTGCCAACAGGTGTTATACCCCTTGTAGGTGATGAGATGAGAATAGCTGATAGTCAATTTCAGCTGGATATTGATCTCTGGGTTAGAAATATTCTTAAAGAGCTTACAATTCCTGAGAACAAAATACTGCATGTCAACTCAATGGCTTTGAATGATAGGGTGGATGATGTTATTCGTTTTTTAGAGAGTGCTTAGGCTGATCTTTGGGTATATTTCAGTATGACGACCCTATCATCTCACTGGTAAAATTGTGAGCAGTCGAAATTGTATTAGCGTCAGAAACAGTTTTTCAGGGCATCTCTAAAACGGTTTGTTATTTTTCTTTAGAAACCCTGTTATCCCACGTGTTTAGCGGTGTTTGGTTCTTTTTGCCGAACGTCCAGATTTGCATCTGAGGCTTGACTCTGGTATAAAGCCCGGTCTTTGTGAGAGGGTAGCTGCTAATTAAAACCATGGGCAGTCCTGCCCTAAGCAGACTCTGGAATTCAGTTAAGATTTCCGGCCTCATGGCTGGATTTTTGGTTTGAGAGGCCATCAAAATGTCCAAGGTTTGTCAGGTTACCGGCAAGCGCCCGGTCACCGGGAACAACGTATCCCACGCACACAACAAAACCAAGCGTCGCTTCGTGCCCAACCTGCACTACAAGCGCTTCTGGGTTGCCAGCGAAAACCGCTTCGTACGCCTGCGTGTTTCCGCTAAAGGCATGCGTATTATCGACAAGAAAGGCATTGATGCCATTCTGACTGATCTGCGTTCAGCTGGTCAGAAGATCTAAGACTCCAGGAGCTATTAAGTCATGGCAAAAGGCATTCGCGAAAAGATTAAGCTGGTTTCCTCCGCAGGTACCGGCCACTACTACACAACCACTAAGAACAAGCGCAACACCCCTGACAAGATGGTGTTCAAAAAGTACGATCCAGTGGTTCGCAAGCACGTTGAGTACAAGGAATACAAGATCAAGTAAGATCTTGTTTTTCTGATACCCAGATTCTGGGTAAGCCTGCTGGACTAATATAGTTCGGCAGGCATAGATCTACAAAAAGTTATATCTTGCTAACCTCTAATTTGCCTTCCCTTTTCGTAATTTCTTCCTGGTTTGAGCGTTTTACCCTGCCCCAATTCCAATATTGCTGATTTTTCATTCAGATATCGCTGATATAATGCCCCCGACAACAGCTGAGAGCGAATAATACTGTTTCTGCCATTATTGCTGTTGAAGACAGTATTTTGTACCAGTTGCATTTTCTAACTGCGGCCTTTAGTTATTTCCTAAAATTATACTAGGCCTACAATTAGAAAAACCTTTGGTATTACGAAAATTCCAGAAAAGAACGCCATGAAACCGGAACTACTTTCCCCTGCGGGAACCCTCAAGAATATGCGCTTTGCGTTTGCCTATGGTGCGGATGCAGTTTATGCAGGCCAGCCCAGGTATAGCCTCAGGGTGCGTAATAACGATTTTAAGCTTGAGAACTTGCAAAAAGGCATTGATGAAGCGCATGCACAGGGTAAGAAGTTTTATCTTGCCAGCAATATTGCTCCTCATAACAGTAAGGTAAAAACTTACTTGAAGGATATGGAGCCTGTTATTGCCATGAGACCGGATGCCTTGATTATGTCCGATCCAGGTTTGATCATGATGGTTCGTGAGCGCTGGCCAGAAATGCCTGTTCATCTTTCGGTACAGGCCAATGTGGTGAATTTTGCGACTGTTAAGTTCTGGGCAAAACAGGGCGTTGAGCGGATTATTTTATCCAGAGAGTTATCTCTGGATGAAATTCAGGAGATCCGGGAGGAGTGCCCAGGCATGGAGCTTGAGGTTTTTGTTCATGGCTCTTTATGCATTGCGTATTCTGGACGCTGCCTGCTTTCAGGATATATTAACCGCCGTGATCCCAATCAGGGAACATGCACGAATGCCTGTCGTTGGAAATACCAGGCCCATGAGGCAAAAGAAAACCCGGAAGGAGATGTTGTTCCTATAAACTTCGATCCGGCTAAAGAGGCGAGGACAATACCAACATTGGGGCAGGGCGATACAACTGATGATATCTACTTGCTACAGGAGCAAGGCCGACCAGACCAGTATATGCCTGCTTTTGAAGATGAACATGGCACTTATATTATGAACTCCAAGGATTTAAGGGCTGTTCAGCATGTTCATCGCCTTACCGGTATGGGGATTCATTCATTGAAGATTGAAGGACGTACCAAATCTTTTTACTACGTAGCCAGAACAGCTCAGGTTTATCGTAAAACCATTGATGATGCTGCAGCTGGCGTTCCTTTTGATATGAGTATGATGGATACGCTTGAGAACCTGGCCAGCCGGGGGTATACCGAAGGTTTCTATCGTCGGCATGTTCATGATGAGTATCAGAATTACGCCACTGGCAATTCCAGGGGAACCCAGCAGCAGTTTGTGGGTGAGATTCTGGATTGCAATGGCCGGTATATGACTGTTGATGTAAAAAATCGTTTTGAAAAGGGGGACAGTATGGAACTAATGACTCCTGAAGGGAACAGGTCTTTTACCCTTGATTACATAGAGGGTAAGGATGGTATGTCAGTAAATGCTGCACCAGGATCAGGCCATATTGTAAAGGTTCCTGTACCTGAGGGGATGGAGCCTGACCAGCATGCGCTTTTAGTGCGAAATCTACCTCAAGGTTAAATTGCCGTTTCGTTAATAGCTGGTAGCTTATAGCTGCCAGTTTTATCGAATTTATGTTGTTTTTTATGTGAGGGTATTTATCAATTATCAGGCAGATCAGCCGATAGATTCTTTATGAATCTTGAAACATTTTCTAGCTTATTTTCGGGCTCTCCATTCAAACCGTTATCTAATCACCGGGACGTGATTTTTGAGGCATTAAAAGACCTCAGCCAACAGTTGAACGCTATCTATATATTGCAGCAGCCTTGTCAAGGTCGTCCCGAGTGGCTTATAGCATTGCCTCAAAATCTCGAGCAAATAGAGCAAGATGTTTTATTGAGTCTACGGAAGCCCTCATTGACTGCTTTACCAAAAGAGATTATCAATACGGTTTTGCAAACACAGTGCAATGTTGCTCATCTTATCTGCCGACTCTCAGAAAGACTTTCCTATCGTCCCGTCGAGATAACTGATAAGCAGCGCCAGACCATGCACAGTTTATGTAATAATTTCTCCAAAGTGATTTATCAGCTTCTTGATGGGAGTGTGAAGCTTGAGGCTCTGAGCAGTGGAGGATTTCGTAAACAGCATTTGCAGCTTTTAAAAACAGTAAGGCAGCAGCTTGATTATTATGTTGATGAACTGAGAAAAGATAGCTCTGATTTAAGAACACAGGTTTACCATCAGGAGAGCTTGATGAACCCCTTGGACATTGCTCTCCTGTTTATGACACTGGATGATATCGGTGATTTGACGTTTTGGATGAGGTCTATGGTTGTTCAGCTATAGATTTAACAATACAGTCCGCTCTTTTTTTTCCCGTTCTATCGAGATAATCTTGAAATGCTTTGGGCAAACGACCCGCCATAGATCCGTACCAAAGAATGTTATCTCCTGATAGTGTTATGTATTCAAAAGTGTGTTTTTCTCTGGTTTTTTTGGATGGAACAGTGTTGTCTAGCTCATTAATATCTGCAAGGCTTAAATCGTGATCTTTCATGGTTTGCCTGATTTTCATGATGATTCTTTTTTTTGCTTTTATTTTTCCCTTTTCTTTTTCTTTAGCCTTTAGTTTGTCTTCTAAGACTGCACTCATATGCTCAATAACTGTTTTCATTTCTTTAATAGATGTGTCACTAAAGAGAGATCTTATCCGTACCTTACTGTTTAGTCGAGTTATAATTTCATCATGAATATTCACTTATATCTCCTTTTTTGGAAGGTTGCTTATTACATTTTTTGTAGCTTAGCACCTATGATAGGTGTTTCTATTTTAGAACTTTTGAAAATCTTCAGGTACGCTACCCATGAATGAAAGTGTTAGATTTTCTTTATTGAATTGCATGAAAGGTTAAATAGTAATGTTAACTGTATTTTTAAATAACTATGGTGTTTATAGCAGTTGGCTTGCAATAATACTGCTTTATCTTGGCAGTTGAAAATTATTGCAGAGCTTTGTTGGTTCTCGGCTAACTTTATTCGCCAAGAAAAGATAGCAAGAGGTTTGGGGTTTATCAAGTTTGAAAACATTGCTTGCTATGTTTATAGCCAAATTTTGTTTTGGGGGAATAGGTTTTTGATAATTCCCAGACTATAAGGTGGTGGGCATGTTATATCGGAATATGCTTGTTAATCTTTAGGTTATTTATAAAGTTATGCTATTAAATTTCCTTGTTTATGGTTTTTTCGTAACTAAGTTTTGGTTTATGCCGAAATAAATTTCCTTGTTTATGGTTTTTTCGTAACTAAGTTTTGGTTTATGCCGAAATAATAGCTTATAGCTTTACTATTTATGGGTTTTTCTGTAAATATTAGTTGAAGGTGTGATAAGTGTATGAATTTCCATTGTTTTTATTAAAGGGAAGCCCATAAACAATAGTCATCGTTATGATGATTGCATTTATACGGATGTTGACTGAAATAAGAGGCGCTTATTAATTGGCATGCTAAATCGACTTTTTCTACCTGTCGTTTTTACATTGCTGCTTTATGGATTCTGGGTAAGTCCAGAACTGATGGTTATTGCTGCTGGGGTGGCCATATTTTTGTTGGGTATGGTCTATCTGGAAAAAGGCTTTAAGCTATATACTGGCGGCCTGTTGGAAAATATCCTGAAAAAAACAACGGATACACTCTGGAAAAGTCTTAGCTTTGGTCTTGTTACAACCTCCCTTTTACAATCAAGTTCCCTGGTTTCGGTTATTGCTATTTCATTTTTAAGCGCAGGGCTTATTGGTCTTGGAACGGGCGTGGGTATTATTTTCGGTGCAAATTTGGGGAGTACTGCTGGTGCCTGGCTGGTTGCTTTATTGGGCTTAAAAATCAAACTGTCATCGTATGCAATGCCAATGCTTGTGTTTGGGTTGATTTTAAATACCCGTAATAATAAGCCTCTAAAGGGAATGGGGTTGATTCTGATGGGAGTGGGCTTTCTCTTTCTTGGCATCCATTATATGAAAGAGGGATTTGAGGTTTTTCAGCAATCTATAGATTTGACCAAATACCATGTAGTAGGCTTTGCAGGTGTTCTTATTTATATTTTGGTCGGCATGATCGCAACGGTTGTTATGCAGTCAACCAACGCACTTATGGTTTTGGTTTTTTCTGCGCTTGGAGCTGGTCAGCTGGGGTATGATGATGCTTTGGCTATTGCTATTGGGTCTAATATCGGAACTACGGCTACTGCAATATTAGGTGCTATTGGTGCAAATGTTCAGGGTAAAAGACTGGCTGTTGCACACTTCGTATTTAATTTAATTACTGGTGTTTTAGCAGTCATTTTTTTAAATCCTTTAATAAATGTTGTAGATCATATTGCTCAAGCATCAGGGATAGATAATGATAATTATGTTATTAAATTGGCTATATTTCATAGCCTATTTAATATTATTGGTATTTTAGTACTACTTCCATTTATTAAAGTGTTAGTAAAATGGCTGTATACGTTGTTTGTTGATTCTTCAGATATAGAACCTTTGAATTTGTCGCGTGCAGATGCTCCTGCTGTAGAAAAAGCTATTTATCTTAATCAAGCTGTACTGGCTTATCCTGATACAGCCATGAGAGCCATGACAAAAGAGTGCAGCCGGCTGTATCGCAATACACTCGAACTTATATGTTATGGCATATACCTTTCAGGCGAGCAATTAAGAGAAGCGGATAATCTGCCGGAATTGGTAGAAAACTCAAATCGGGAAGAGCACTCTTGGTCCATTAAGGAACTTTATATTCGTCATATTAAAGGTATCTATGCTGATATTATTCACTATGGTGGTGCCCTGGAAGGAGGACTACCAACAGCCCAGGCTCAGGAGTTGTTTGCATTGAAGGTGGCCTGTAGAAATTTTGTTCAAGCCATCAAGCATGTTAAGCATATTTATAAAAATATGGGGCTTTATATTGAGTCAGATAATGAGCAAATTCGCCATCAGTATAATCAGTTGAGACTCTGTCTCGCTTCTGTTCTCAAGCTAGTTGATATCCTCGGTGTTCGGCGTAATTATGATCATATACACGAACATGCCGCACAATTAAAACTCGAGCTGTATGAACAAGATCAGCTTACCAACAGTGCTCTCAATAAACTAATAAGGTCTGAGCAGGTTGACTCTTATATGGCAAGCTCCCTTCTAAATGATAGTGCTCACGTACATGATGCCTGCACCAGTCTTATTGATGGTGCAGTCATTATGCTCACTCGTGATATGGAAGAATTTCGTGAGCCAGCCTGGTCACCTGATTCTGGTGCATCCGTACAAAGTAATTAATATGCTGTAAAGCATATTAAGGGCTAAAAAGGCCAAGGAATTCGGACTGATGGTCAATTTCATCATTAAAGCACTTTCAATGTATACCCGACTTTTGATTGATAATAGGTTTCTCGCTCAAAATCGGTACGGGTAAGAGGGTGCTCTTTTAGCCAGTTATCAGAAAACTGTATTCGTAACCCCTGGTCACTTCCTGTCAGTTGATAAAATGATAATGACTGTTCATTACAGCTATGATTGATAGTGCATGCTACTCGCAGGAGGATAATAAGCTTTAACAATCTTTCTGACTCTTTGGGTGACAGAGCTGACAGTTTTGCCCGTGGAATGGACCGGCGGTGACCCTCTACTAACAATGCGAGTTGCCTTTGCTGTAGTTTGCTGAAGCCCATGAGATCAGAATGGCTGATTAAATAAGCACCATGATTATTAAATTGGGTATGGGAAATATCCAGTCCGATTTTACATACCTTAGCTGCCCACATTAGCAGTGGAAGGTCGTTTTCTTTACAAAGGTTCCACTGCTTGTAGGTGTTTTCAAAACAGGTTTTTGCATGTTCACTGACCCGCTGGGCTTCCAATGTGTCGACATGATAGCGTGCCATTAAGGCATTGATGGTCCGTTCCCTGACATCTTCATGGTGCTGCCTACCAAGCATATCGTATAACACGCCCTCTCTGAGGGCTCCCTCTGAGTAGCGCATTTCCTCTATGCCTAGGGCATCAAAGCTTGCCTGCAATATGGCGAGCCCTCCTGGGAATATGGTTTGACGATCAGATCTAAGCCCCGGTATTTGTAAAGTTTTTATATGATGAAAACTGAGAACTCTCTCTTTTAAATCATCCAGGGCTTGAGGCGTAATGACGTCACCTTGCCCTAATGATTGCAGTATATTGCTGACTGCTTTGATGGAGCCAGATGACCCAACAGTGTCATTCCAGCCTAGCTCACAGTATTGTTTTTTTATATTGAGTAACTCTAGCCTTGCTGCGTAGTAGGCTGACTGGTAACGTTCAGGTGTTATTTTTCCACCGCTGAAAAAGCGTTCTGTAAATGTGACGCATCCCATATGCAGGCTTTCCAGTAGCTTGGGCTCAAACCGTTCACCAATAATAAATTCGGTGCTACCACCTCCAATATCGATGACGAGTCGCCGGTCATGATCATCAGACTGGGTTTGAGCGACACCAAGATAAATCAGGCGAGCTTCTTCGCGCCCTGCAATAATTTCAATAGGATACGGAAGAATTTTTCGGGCCTTTTCAACGAAAACATGACTATTTCTTGCCTTTCTCAGCGCATTTGTCCCGACAATTCGCACGGCCTGAAATGATTTGCCTGATAGGTATTGAGCAAATTCAGCCAAGCACTCTAGTCCTCGTTGAATGGCATCATCGAACAGATTGTTGCTCTTGCTGAGGCCCTCGGCGAGCTGAACCTTTTTGCCCAGCCTGTCCAGAGGACGTATTTCACCTTGCTCAACACGTGCGACAATCATGTGAAAGCTGTTTGAACCAAGATCAATAGCGGCTACCAATGACTGGCTATCTACTCCATTTTGGTTCTTTTGTTTCATAGAAAGTGTCTCTTAAAAATTATTTACGCTTGATGACAACAGGTTAGCTGTTTATAGAGCTTCCTCTGGCTCTGATATGACTCATAACAAGCTATTTGATCATTTAAATTTATTACAAATGAGAGTCCAAGTACTTTACCAAATGTAAGTCATTATTTCTGAAGTGCTATGTAGTCGGGCTTAGTGTTTAAAGGTCAGTGATGAGTTGATGACAATATCTGGGCTAGATGAACAGGTTAGATTTGAGTGCCATGGTGTTTCATCGTAAGCTGGCTGTTACCTTGCTTGTATTTGTTTCATCACCATTGCGTTTGTTATGATGCTTTCCTTGACGTAAAGCAATGTGGCTAGGAGATCCATTCCATGACCGAGATTGTCAATGTGACAGACTCATCCTTTGAAGAGGAAGTTCTTAAAGCAGACATTCCAGTTCTGGTTGATTATTGGGCTGAGTGGTGTGGTCCCTGCAAAATGATAGCCCCAGTTCTTGAAGAAATAGCCAGTGAATATGAGGGCAAACTGAAGGTCTGTAAACTGAATATTGATGAAAATGAGGCAACGCCGCCAAAATATGGTGTTCGTGGCATTCCGACGTTGATGCTGTTCAAGAGTGGTAGTGTTGAAGCCACCAAAGTCGGTGCTCTTTCCAAATCACAATTGATAGCACACCTTGACAGCAATATCTGATTTAGTTTCAGTTGTAATTTATAGATTGGCGGCTATTGTATAGAGTTACCTGCATTTATTAGCTGAAGGCAGTGCCTGGAAAATGGGGTGTGTATTTATTGACCAGGCACAAGCTTCCAAGCTTTCGTTTGTTATTTGTCTGTGTGTTGTTATTGCCGATTGGAGCCGTTTTGGTGAAGTCTGTGGCAGTCAAATGATAATGGTAAAATGTACTGTGAAAAACTGGAACTTTATGGAATAGTAGGAAGTCAAATATTGCCACCGGGCTTTTTTTTATTTATTTTAAAAAAATCAACGTTCACAGTTGACGAGAGGTTTAACCTTGATTATTTTCCAATAAAGGATATAGACTGTGAATTCAAGGGCTGTCAGATTTCAATGACGTATCTAAGGTCTGGCCCAACTGGACAGCCGATATAAACAAACTCGCAGGCATCGACGCGCAGCTGTCCAGAAAGAATATAAGCCGAACAATATCTGATCTTCCTGCAACGACGACGGCCAATTACCTTTCAATATAACGTTCGCAAACTGTTATGCATCTTACCGAACTGAAGAAAAAGTCTGTTCCTGAACTTCTGGCAATCGCGAATGAAATGGGGCTGGAAAACCTCGCACGATCCCGGAAGCAGGATGTTATTTTTACCATTCTCAAGCGTCATGCTCGCAGTGGTGAAGATATCTATGGTGATGGCGTTCTGGAAATCTTGCAGGATGGCTTTGGCTTTCTGCGTTCAGCTGACAGCTCATACCTTGCCGGCCCTGATGATATTTATGTGTCTCCGAGCCAGATTCGACGCTTTAACCTGAGAACTGGGGACACCATTTCCGGAAAAATTCGCCCACCAAAAGAAGGTGAGCGCTATTTTGCCCTTCTTAAAGTTAATGAAATCAATTTCGATCAGCCAGAAAATGCCCGCAATAAAATTCTTTTTGAAAACCTGACACCTTTATTTCCACAAAGTCGTTTGATTATGGAAATGGGTAATGGTTCTACGGAAGATCTGACTGCCAGAATCATTGACCTGGTTGCTCCTTTCGGGAAAGGCCAGAGAGGTTTGATTGTTTCTCCACCTAAAGCAGGTAAAACGTTAATGCTGCAAAACATTGCAGCAAATGTTGCGAGAAACAACCCTGAGTGTCACCTGATTGTTCTGCTGATCGATGAGCGTCCTGAAGAAGTGACTGAAATGGCTCGCTCCGTTAGGGGGGAAGTGGTTGCCTCGACTTTCGATGAACCGCCATCACGCCATGTCCAGGTAGCAGAAATGGTGCTGGAGAAGGCCAAGCGTCTGGTTGAGCATAAGAAAGATGTTGTGATTCTACTGGATTCTATTACTCGTCTGGCTCGTGCTTATAACACCGTTATTCCTTCATCAGGTAAGGTTTTGACTGGTGGTGTTGACGCTCATGCCTTAGAGCGTCCCAAGCGTTTCTTCGGTGCTGCCCGTAATATTGAGGAAGGTGGTAGCCTGACAATTATGGCGACAGCCCTGGTTGATACCGGCTCTAAAATGGATGAGGTTATCTTTGAGGAGTTCAAGGGTACCGGTAACATGGAGTTGCATCTGGATCGCAGATGTTCAGAGAAACGTGTCTTCCCTGCTATTAATATCAATAAGTCAGGCACTCGCCGTGAAGACCTCCTGACAACTGAAGAAGATCTGCAGCGCATGTGGATTCTTCGTAAGATTCTCCATCCTATGGATGAAATTGCTGCTGTTGAGTTCTTGCTGGATCGGATGAAACACACCAAGACTAATGAAGAGTTTTTCCAATCCATGAAAAGAAAGTAAGCTTTTCTCTTCTTTTTTATCTCCAAATATATGGCCCGTTTATCGGGCCATATGTCTATAAAACATCTATAACCATATGAAATACAGGGATCTTAGAGATTTCATCCAGCAGCTTGAAAAGCAGGGTGAATTGAAGCGTATCAAAGTTGAGGTCGATCCTTATCTGGAGATGACAGAAATCAGTGACCGGACATTAAAGAAAGAAGGTCCTGCACTGCTTTTTGAGAACCCTAAAGGCTACGATATTCCGGTACTGACTAATTTATTTGGTACAGCCAGGCGAGTTGCAATGGGGATGGGGCAAGAAAATGTTGAGGCTTTGAAAGAAATAGGAGAATTACTGGCGTTCTTGAAAGAGCCTGAGCCTCCCAAGGGTTTTCGGGATGCTTTATCGAAGCTGCCAATATTTCGAAAAGTCATGAATATGGGGCCTAAGGTTGTTAGTTCTGCTCCATGTCAGGAAGTAGTGCTTGAAGGTGAACAGATTGACCTTACGCGACTGCCTATTCAAACCTGCTGGCCTGGAGATGTGGCTCCTTTGGTAACCTGGCCTTTGGTGATTACCAAAGGACCTGAAAAAGAGCGTCAGAATCTGGGTATTTACCGGCAACAGTTGCTTGGACCTAATAAATTAATCATGAGGTGGCTGTCACATCGGGGAGGTGCCCTCGATTTTCGTGATTGGCAGCGTAAACATCCAAA
The DNA here is from genome assembly GCA_965224475.1 of Endozoicomonadaceae bacterium. Taxonomy (GTDB): domain Bacteria; phylum Pseudomonadota; class Gammaproteobacteria; order Pseudomonadales; family Endozoicomonadaceae; genus Endonucleibacter. The sequence continues at coordinate 763,062 of CBDCZK010000023.1, forward strand.
TGAACCCTTCCCTGTGGCTGTGGCACTCGGAGCTGACCCTGCAACAATTCTGGGCGCCGTAACGCCAATTCCTGATACGCTTTCTGAGTATGCATTTGCAGGGCTATTGAGGGGCTCAAAAACAGAGTTGGTAAAGTGTCGAACCAACGATTTACAAGTGCCTGCCAGCGCTGAGTTTGTTTTGGAAGGCCATATTGTCGCAGGAGAAATGGCTGATGAAGGACCCTATGGAGACCACACCGGTTATTATAATGAAGTTGAGCGTTTTCCTGTTTTTACGGTTGATGCTATTACTCACAGAAAAGAACCGATTTACCACAGTACCTATACTGGGCGTCCACCGGATGAACCAGCAATATTAGGATTAGCCTTTAATGAGGTTTTTGTCCCTATTCTAAAAAAGCAATTTCCTGAAATTGTTGATTTTTATCTTCCCCCCGAAGGCTGCTCTTATCGTTTGGCAGTGGTGACTATGAAGAAGGAGTATCCGGGGCATGCGAAAAGAGTCATGCTGGGAGTATGGTCTTTTTTACGACAGTTTATGTATACAAAATTTATCATTGTCACAGATACTGATGTTAATGCAAGGGACTGGAAGGATGTTATTTGGGCTATGACAACCCGGATGGACCCAAAACGCGATTCGGTCTTTGTGGATAATACCCCAATAGATTACCTCGATTTTGCATCACCTGTTGCAGGGCTGGGCTCTAAAGTCGGCTTTGATGCTACCAACAAATGGCCTGGGGAGACAGAGCGGGAATGGGGTGAAAGTATCTCAATGTCTGCTTCAGTCAAAGACCGTATCGATGAAATGTGGAGTGAGTTAGGGATAGAGTGAATTTGTTTCAGCTTTATACATTTCCCGTGTAGTAAAGTTGTAAGCATTGGGCTCTATCCGTATTATCCAACTAATTTAGTTGGTTTTTATAGAGGACGCAGATAAGTGCAGAATGAAAGAGTGGTCACGAAGTCTTTCCTGGTGACCGATTTGCAGCTGCTAGGTGAAAATATTTATCGGGTACGGTTGTGTTGTGAAGAGGGTGAATTGCCAGATTATAATGCTGGGCAGTACCTTGAAATCCTTCTTGCTAGTGGTGATTGTTGTGCTTTTTCAATAGCCTCTGCTCCTGTCGTAGGTCAAACAGACCTTGAATTACACATCCAAAAACTGCCTGACAGGGAAAGCTCTAGTAAAATTTTTTCTGTGCTGGAAGGGGGTAGAATTAGTGCTAGATTACCTAAGGGGCGGTGCCATGCGGGCTATCTATCTGACAAACCTCTACTGCTAATTGCAGCGGGAACCGGATTTGCTCAGATGAAAGGAATTATTGAACATTGTTTTAATATTAAGCACCCTCATGATATACACTTTTATTGGGGAGCAAGAACTCCGGGCGATTTTTACCTGCCGAATCTGCCGGTTCAATGGGCTGGGGGAGGTCTGCATTATCATCCCGTTGTTAGTGATACCAAAATGGATAATGACTGGTGTGGTCGTTATGGCTTACTCTATGAGGCGGTGTTAGCTGATAAAAGTAGGCTATTAGGCACTGATGTTTATATTAGTGGCTCGCCTAATATGGTATATGCGACAGTAGACGCAATGCTTGAAGAAGGCTTTAGTTTAGCTAACATGCATTCGGATGTTTTTGAATATGCTCCAAGAGAATAAGCCTATAATCTAGTGAATATTATGCTTTGATAATAAAAACGCATTGACGTGTATTAAATTAAATTACTTGCATGGCATTTATCGCACTGTTGTCTATATTTCATATTCACACGACACACACAGCCTCCCAATTTCTATTAACACGGAAATAGCCATGCAATCATCTGTTACTAGAGCTACTCAGCCAAGCTTAAAGACTAGCCGAGTGCGACAGAAAAATATTCAAATTATTTTACAAGCTGCTGAAGATGAATTTGTTACTAGCGGTTTCAAAGGTGCATCAATAAGAGATATTGCTAATAGAGCTGGGCTACCTAAAGCCAATGTTCATTACTATTTCAATAGCAAACTCGACCTTTATAGTGCTGTTTTAAAACATATTATGGAATTATGGGAAGCTGTATTCAGCGGTCTCAATTCTGATGATGAACCCGCGAATGCCTTGAGAGCCTACATAAGGGCGAAAATGAGGTACTGTCTGGCTCACTCTAATGCATCAAGAATATTTAGCAGTGAAATTATTCATGGAGGAGAATATCTGAAAGAACACTTCCATTATTTCACTGAATGGATAAATGAAAAATCAAAGGTTATTTGTAGTTGGATAGAACAAGGAAAAATGGATCCTGTGGATCCATTGCATCTACTATTCACTATATGGGCGACTACTCAATATTATATTGATTTTCGTCCACAGGTTGCATCTGTGCTGGGTAAGGAAGAGCTTGGTGATGATGATATTGAGGCTGCTACAGAGAGCCTAAGCCAATTGATCATAAAAGGGTGTGGAATTAAAGAAGCCTGAATACGATTTGCTTAAAAAGTGACTGCTCAGTAATTTAAAGTTTGCAGCACCCTGTTTCTGGCTGTTTGTAAAGTAGTCGGTTACAAATATTACTTTACAGGCTTATGTGATGATTGAACGCAATCGTTGCCATGTTTCCATCCAGCACTACCCCGGTTATTCCAGGATAGTGTGTATGGAAACGTGGCAATACTATAAAATGGGATTAGACTATAGCCAGCATTGAAGAAATCTTAATCTTTTGCTTTCTCCACTGTAACAACCTCTACACGATCAACCTTCTGAAAACCTCTTGGTAGCTTGTTTCCTCTTCTACCTCTTTCCCCGCGATAGTGCTGAAGGTCTGATGCTTTCAAGGTGACATGTCTGCGGCCTGTGTAAAGTGTCAGTGAATCATTTTTATCCAGTAAGGCCATAGCGCTAACAAACTCAATATGATCGGCTGCTCTACTGGCCGGAATATTGATGATTTTGTTGCCTTTTCCCCGGGAAAGTTTGGGAAGCTCCGAGAGAGGGAAAACCAACATACGTCCTTCGTTACTGATAGCTGCAAGTATTTGGTTCTCGCCATTTACCTTAATTGGAGGCATGACCTTGGCGCCTTTGGGTAAAGTTAACAGTGCTTTACCCGCTTTATTTTTGCTGGCCAGATCTGAATGCTGAACAACAAACCCATAACCGGCATCACTGCTTAACAGATAGCAATCATCGCTATCACCAAGACATAATCCTTCAAATGTTGCACCAGAAGGTGGATTAATTCTTCCAGTTAACGGTTCTCCTTGGCCTCGAGCTGAAGGCAAAGTATGTGTCTGGATAGAATAAGATCGTCCTGTTGAATCAATAAAAGCTGAAGCCTGGTTGCTTTTACCCTGGGCTGAAATTCGGTAACTGTCACCTGACTTATAATTAAGACTGGCAGGGTCAACTTCATGGCCTTTAGCACAACGTACCCAGCCTTTTTCTGAGAGTATTACAGTAACGGGTTCTGAAGCGATAAGATCGGTTTCAGTCATTGCTTTTGCTTCTTCCCGAACCGTGATGGAAGAGAGCCTGTTATCACCGTATTTCTCAGAATCTGCTTTCAGCTCTTTCTTTATCAGGGTTTTAAGTCTTCTGTCCGAACTTAATGTCAGTTCCAGATTTTGGCGCTCTTTCTCCAGGTCATCCTGCTCGCCACGGATTTTTACCTCTTCCAGCTTGGCCAGTTGGCGAAGCTTGAGTTCAAGAATGGCTTCAGCCTGAACGTCAGAAAGGCCATATCGACTCATCAAGGCTGACTTGGGTTTATCTTCTGTACGGATAAGCTCGATGATTTCATCGATATTAAGAAATGCGGTTAATAAACCTTCGAGAATATGCAGCCGACTTAGTACTTTTTCCAGGCGGAATTTAAGACGGCGCTTTACGGTCTCACTGCGCCAGAAAAGCCATTCACTCAACATGGTGTTGAGGGCTTTAACCTGAGGACGGCCATCAATACCGATCATGTTGAAATTGACTCGATAAGTCTTTTCCAGGTCGGTCGTTGCAAACAGGTGTTTCATCACACTATTGGTATCAACCCTATTGGTTCTGGGGACGATGACCAAACGTGTTGGATTTTCGTGGTCAGACTCATCTCGCAAGTCTGCCACCATAGGCAGTTTTTTAGCCTGCATCTGGGATGCGATTTGCTCTAAAACCTTTGCGCCAGAAACCTGGTGTGGAAGGGCAGTAATTACAATGTCTGCTCCCTCCTTCTGATAAACCGCTCTCATGCGAAGAGAGCCGCGCCCCTGTTCATAAAGCTTTAGGATATCCGCTTTTGGAGTGATTATTTCAGCTTCTGTCGGGAAATCGGGTCCTTTAATATGCTCGCAAAGTTCAGTGACAGATGCTTTGGGGTTATCGAGCATATGGATACAGGCTGCAGTTACCTCTTTAAGATTATGTGGCGGTATATCGGTTGCCATACCGACAGCAATACCGCTGGTACCATTAAGGAGAAGATTTGGAAGGCGAGCCGGTAAAGTGGAAGGTTCTTCCAGAGAACCATCAAAGTTGGCTACCCAGTCGACAGTCCCTTGTCCCAATTCGCCTAACAGGTTATCTGCATAGGCTGTGAGGCGAGACTCGGTATATCGCATGGCTGCAAATGACTTTGGATCATCTGGAGATCCCCAGTTCCCTTGGCCATCGATAAGTGGGTATCGGTATGAAAATGGCTGGGCCATCAGCACCATGGCTTCGTAACAGGCGCTGTCACCATGGGGGTGAAATTTACCAAGTACGTCACCTACGGTTCGGGCTGACTTTTTAAACTTGGCTGTATTTTTCAGACCCAGTTCGCTCATTGCGTAGACTATTCGGCGCTGCACAGGCTTCAGTCCGTCACCTATATGGGGCAGAGCCCGATCCAGGATGACATACATCGAATAGTTAAGATATGCATTTTCTGTATAGGACCTCAAGGTCTGGCGCTCAACTCCATCGTCGCCAATAAAGGTCTGTTCCGTCATGTTTGAACCTATTTACCATAGGGAGAGAGCGAGTTCATACGGAGAGTGATGAAACTGCCCGTTCCTGGCTAATAAAAAAACCGGAATATCATAATAACCCACCGGCACAATTGCACATTTCCATAGCGCCTGATCAGACCGATACCATAAACCAGGCAAGATGCTCAAGAGAGCTTGGGGGTGCATTCACAATTAAATAGTATCCAGCTGTCATGATTAGCACTAGGCAGGGCATGAGCTGCGAGGTATGGTTATTTCACATTAGCAGTGAAAAAAGTAGTGTGACACAAATCCTTGCTGGGCATCCGGAATCTTCATCTAGGCATTTATACTGCATTGTTCAATTTACCTGAATGCTTGTGTGGGGTACTGGTCTTATTGCTAATTGAGAGTGTCCCTGGTGCTCCCTTTTGAACATATCTTCTGATTCAGGATGGAGCACTGGTTCTTAGAAAATCCCTGAAAGTTAGCAAACGAGGGTTGTTACTTGGGGCTTAGAGAAGACCCTTTTTACTGACATAAGGATTATCCCAGCCCTGAACTTTGCTGATTTGCTGGTTTCGCTTAAGTTCCCATGGTGTTACAGGGTACATTTTATCCCAGGCTTCAAAGAGTTTTCTTTGTTGAGAGCTAAGTTTAAAGTCATATTTTTTAGACATATAAAGGTAAATACGGGCAATCTCTCCTCGCTTGCTAACTGGAGGTTCAGCTGCTCGTTGTTTGAAATCAACCTTAAAGCTGCACTGTCCGTACATATTGCCAGTATGAGGGAGAACAGCAAACCGGTAGTTTGAGCGGTCACCATTAATTTCACCGACAGCAGGCACTAGATTATGAAGGTCTGCTTCCATCCGCCTGAATTGCTCACTATTACGACTGCAGTTTTTTCGACCACCCTCCTGCCAGCATTGCAGTTGATGTCCGAATGCCCAGGCCGGAACGACGTGCTCCCATTCAATCCGGTTCGCTCGAACGGACTGTTTTCTGATCTCGTAGCCACAGGACTTTAAGTCAGGGATGCGTTTTTTGCCTTCATTGATAATTGTGCAATCACAATAAAAACTTTTTGGCTGACTATCATAGATTTCAGCAGCAACTTTTTTGGCCTGACTAAAGGATGCTGGGGCATTGGCAGTGACCTTGGTGGCGTTACCAAGGGATAATGCAAGAGCTATGACAGGAATGATGTTGAAGTGAAGTCGCATACTCAAAAGTAGGTCTCATCAGTATTTGGCGAATAATTACGTAAAATTTATTGTTCTTTTTATAAAATAAGCGACTGCATAAAACGAATGCAGTCGCTTATATTTAAACAGCCAAAGCTGTTTTATTGGAAGTGATATTTTTTTTAAGTATAGATACCCCAGCGTATACTAAAGGGGTATCAATAAATGCGATCATTATTTTAGCTATCCACTGACCTATAATCATTTCATATATTGGAAACTGGCCATAAAAAGCAATAACAACAAAAACACAGGAGTCAACCAGCTGCGAAGAAAAGGTTGACAGGTTGTTTCTTAACCATAAATGCTTGCTATCCGTGATATTCCGAAGTTTTCCGAAAATCCATACATCAAGCATTTGGCTGGTTATATAAGCTGAAAGACTTGCTAAAACAATACGACCGTTATTGCTTAGTACCTGCTCAAAAGCGGATTGGTTATGCCAGAAAGAAACCGGTTCCCAAATAACGGCAACTTGCACTAATCCTGTAACTGCAAGCATTGAGACAAATCCGGCAAGAACCATAGAGCGAGCTGTACGCTCACCATAAACTTCACCCACTATATCGGTACATGCAAAAGTAATGGCATAGGCCAGTACACCTGCAGGTACTGTATAACCGGCGATAGTAATGATTTTTGAAGCTAATACTGCTGCGATGGCCATTCCTGAGAAAAACAGGGAAAAAATAATAAGGCCAGGCAGAGGGTATTCCCGGGTCGTATACATATCGACTCCTTGTTTGAAACCGCTGTCGTTTATAGGTTTGCTGTATTTTTCAAACCTTCGAAAAGCCCGGGACTCTATAGTTAATGATGAATTTGGTCAACTGAGTTAAATACACATTGTTGTCTATTTTTTATTTAAAAATAGACAACAAAAGACTAAGGGGGAATTAGGGAGTAATGCTTTTTAACTTATATTTTTGCCCGAGGCTGGCTCGGGCGATCACACGATATTATCGCGATAGAGCATCAGAAAATACGGCACTAAAAATGCCAGAAACAGTTGCGACAAGACAGATACCTGCCCCAGAAGTGACCGACTGCCAAAGTGATGCATGTTCAACCAGGTAGTAGTATGAAGTACCACCCAGTAACCACATCCACCAGAAGCCGAAAGAGGCTAGGGCTGTAAGCCGGAAGCCAGCAGATAGAGCGTGTTTCATGATTTCCCCCGGTATGTTAACTACTCGATATTAGACCGATAAAAACAATGCCGCGATCAGGGTTTTACGTAATACAGCCTTTTAGCTCTTGCTGCAATGGAGGTTTTCCAAATTTATTAAGGGCTTCATATAGGTTTGAGTTCAGATAGAAATATTTTCAGGCTGAGCCTGATTGGCAAGACTCTTTACTTACAGCCTGATATGGTCAAGGTGAAAAGGTTATTTGAATCTGGGGATACGTATGCGTTGCCATGAAGTGGACTATGAAATTGTTGGCCATGATATGCAATTTGTAGAAGTGGAGTTGGATCCTGGCGAAACCGTCATAGCTGAAGCGGGTGCTATGAATTATATGGAGGAAGATATCGTTTTTGAGACCAAAATGGGTGATGGATCAGATGCCGACCAGGGAATTTTTTCTAAGCTATTTAATGCTGGAAAGCGCATGATTACAGGCGAATCCCTCTTTATGACGCACTTTAGCAATGAAGGGGAGGGTAAAAGAAAAGTCGCTTTTGCCGCGTCTTTTCCAGGTTCTATCGTTCCAATAAATATGGGAGAAGTGGGTGAAGAGGTAATCTGCCAGAAAGATGCCTTTCTTGCGGCAGCTCTTGGAACTCAGGTAGATATTGCATTTAACAAAAAATTGGGAAGTGGCTTTTTTGGGGGAGAAGGTTTTATATTGCAGCGCCTGAGAGGGGATGGCATGACATTTATCCACGCCGGTGGAACAGTTATTGCGCGGCAACTAAACAATGAAACTTTACGGCTTGATACAGGTTGTTTGGTGGGTTTTACCAGCGGTATTGAGTATGACATACAGCTGGCAGGCGGTTTAAAAAGCATGGTTTTTGGTGGTGAAGGAGCATTTCTGGCAACGCTGCAGGGAACGGGAACAGTATGGATTCAAAGTCTACCTTTCTCACGGCTTGCTGATCGGATACTGGAACGCATGCCAAAAATAAGCAGTAAGGATGAGGGATAATTAGAAGTTGCCCTTAGTCAGTAAAAGCCAATGCTGTTGCTATAACAAAGCATTTTTATGTTAGTGATAAAACTAACAGCTACATGGGAATGAGTGAACTGGAGCGGGTGATGGGAATCGAACCCACGTTAGAAGCTTGGGAATGAGAAATTGGGGGTGTTTCATAAAATCTCATAGTGCGCTGTAAGCCTTTAAAATCAAGGGGTTTGAAGATTTTTTGTTTCCCGTAATGTAAGCTTAAAACCTGTTTAGTCCTTGCAAAACAGTGACCAAAACAGTGACCTGATTTAGGAGCTTACAGTGTCCAAAAAACTAACGGATAGAAGCATATGCGGTAAGTTGCTTCCGGCTGGAAAGAGGCAGGCATTCTTCACTGATGGTAGTGGTAAGAAAGGAACTGGCCGTCTTGTTCTGGTAGCTAAAAAAAAAGCGAAGGGTGAATTGAAGGAGTTTTACTTTCGCTACTATTCAGAGACACAGGAGCGGCGCTACAAGCTTGGTGTGTACCCTGAATTATCTCTATCTGCTGCAAGAAAACTAGCCCTGCAATGCTCTGAAATTTATCAGGCAGGTGATGATCCAGCGGCAGTGATGAAGGAAAGAGCCAGAGAAACAATTGCTGCAAGATCAGAGCAAGCAACATTCAAGGATGTCCTGGACACCTACGAGGCTCATCTTGAAGGAAGGGCGAGTCAGAGCAAAGTTAAGAACAATTTTAAGAACCATATCAGAAAAAAATTCAATTCACTTTTACAAGTCCCTGCTAACAAGATAACAGGGAGTGATATATCGACAATACTCCGGGAGATGAGATTGCAGGGTATTACTGTTGGCTGTAATCGTGTGCGTGCAGAGCTGGTTGCTGCGTTCAACTATTGCAGAAAAGCTGATAATGATTGGAGAACAGACGCAGGAACTGGTAAGAAATTCAATTTAACGTACAACCCAGTGGAAGACTTTACATCGCCCAATGCCAAAGTTGAAAAAGAACGTGACAGGGCAATGAGCAGGCAGGAGCTTAGGCTTTATATGAAAGCTCTGGAGGCTAAAGCGCCTGTAGTGAAAGCATTTATGCAACTTCATGTGATTCTTGGCGGACAGAGGCCTGAGCAGCTTCTGAGGCTTAAATGGACTGACATTAACCATGAAGAAAGTCACTTGACCATCATAAACTATAAACATGATGACAGAGCGCATGTGCTCCCACTTCTGCCGGGTGCGATCAAAGTGCTTTCCGAACTGGCATCTTGGTTAACAGATATTGGTTACAGTGGAGAGTATGTATTTCCAGGCAGGCATGGTGATCGGTTTACAGGCAAGCAGCTTCATGTTGGCACTATAAGTAGAGAGTTTAAGCAAGCGGTGGATAGCTTGAAGTTCGAATCAGTTCAGTTAAGGGATGTAAGGCGGACAATTAAGACCATTGGCGCCTCAATGCTTTCTGTTGAGACGTTGGATAGGATACAGGCGCACACGGTAGGAAGCCGGATTAGTAACCGTTATAACCGGTATGAGTACCTTGATGTTAAACGGCAAGGCTTAAAAACATGGGAGGCTTTTTTAGAAAGGCTCGATAAGGATGAAGAAAAGCCGGTTGCAAAAAATAATATATTATTCTTCGCTCAGTTTTCGGGTAGGAGAAAGATGGCCGTTTAAAGATATTAATAGGGACTATATTTTATGTTGGTAAAGGGCGTAGTGTAGCCGCACTACGCTCTTGTTTTATCTGGATAACCGAGAACAGAAATGATGGTAAAGCCAGATTTCGATGAGTATAGCCCTCTAGAAGTGGTTGCATTGAAAAAAGCCGGGATAAACCCTGACTTTTGTCGTGGCAAAATCAGAACTGCACGAAGGAGACAGTTACCTGGTTCTGATGAGGCAAACCGCTACTATCATTTGCTAATGGCTCATATAGAGGCTGGAATGGTGCCTTACAAGGTAGCATCACCTCCTAAAGGTGTAATGGGTTCAGATGATATCCTTATTAGTAAAAAAGACGCTGATGATTGGGAGCCAGATAAGTTAACTAATAAAGACTCTAGTTTTAAAAAAGCTAAGATGCCCGTAGATACTCCAGGTGCACTGCTTATTGTTGCTTTGCTTACTAAGGAGTTTGCTGATGAGAAAAAGCTTTATTCAAAGTATCCGGGCAAAGGCGTTCAGGCAGCTATAACTAATCATATCCTGGATTTGGTTATCAAATACAATCTGGTAGATAAAAACCTGAGTGTTTCAACTATTGAGCGAACTCTAAAAAATGCAAGAGAGCTATTTGATAGACAAAAACTAAACGACGATGTTATTTAAATCTCATAAGAGAGCTAAAATCCCAATGAGAGGAGAATAGTCCTATTAGCCCTTTTACTTAACTGCACTGATTAGTAATAACTAATAGGTGTTGTTATGAATGAGCCTAAAGTGAGTGGTGAATTTCTTCAGCAATTCCCGCAAACTAGATTCCGATTGGCACATTTTCAGTTAATTAAAAATGACTTTATAGAGGATGAATAGAGCCAGGCTGCTGCTATATCGGCAGTTGGTTTAAATGGCTGGTAACACAGGTCACAGGGCTAACATCAACTCTCTATGTCGTATCGACTGTCAGCAATTTCAAGCTCACACTTCGCTCCTCAATGATGGCTGTGAATACGTCTGTCCAGTTATCAATGCAGAACCAGTCAAACAGCCCTCGTATGGCATGCCACAATGCCTTTTTAGACTTCTTTGCCTTGAGCGCTTCTTGGAAAAGCTTGCAAGACAGTTGCTCTATCTGGTTGATGAGGAAGGCCGTAAAAGTCAGGCATGCCAGATTGCTGGCCAGATGCTGCTTTCCGTGCCCGTAATTGTGTTCGAGATGGTAGCCCTGTGTTTTCAGTGTATTGAACGTTTCGTTTTCAATTTTCCATTTAGCGCGTGCTCCTCGCATGAACTTATTCACGTTCTCGGCTGAAAGCTCAATATCGGTGATCCAGGTGTTGACGTACTTCTTGTTGCCCTCTGGATCAATTTCTATATATTCGAGATAGTTAACCAGCACATCCGGGTGTGACTTGTTAATGGGGACACCATTTACAAACCGGAACCAGTGGGTAAATCCTTTTTCATCGGTATATTCGTAGCGTACCACTTTGCCTGCACAATCAAGCTCATCTACGGCCTGGTATAACGACTCATGTGTTGAGTCCTTTGCCACCATAATGAAGCTATAGCCAAAGGACTTCACCAACTTGATGGTCGGTCCATCTGAGTACAGGTCATCAACAGTAAGAACCAGTGGCAAGTGGGGATGTTCTCTGGATAAATTCGCCAATAGCCGCTTGAGCGCTACCTTCTCACAGTCATTCTTTGACGCATCAACCTGTTTGGTGATGGGCTCAGGCATTAAAGGCAATACTTCCTTCTTGCCCGGCCTTACCAGACAGCAGGCCAGTAACTGATGGTAGTATTGCGGATTTTTGCTGTCCGCCTTTTTTACACAACACTCAGGACAGCTAATATTCCCTGAGCAAAAGTGCCCCGTACCATCGATAGGCGCAAGATACCCTTCCTCAAAATAAGTGAACTGCTTAAGTCGGCCAGATCGCTGCACAAAGGCAAACAAGCGGGTAAAGAACTTCCTGAAATAGCGCGTTTCTATAGGGTCAATCAGCTCCCTCAGATAGGTATCACTGGGGACGTTGCTGACATTGTACATCGACTTTAAGTTCTTGAGCCTGTCGGGCTTATTGACGCAATCCTGATCAAAAGCCAGCAACGAAGGGTATTTCAGGTGCATGACAGCAAGGCCACTCATGACCGCATCATGAAGGGCAATTTTGTCATGTTGACTTTTCTTGCGAAAGTCTGGAATTTCAGCCGCTTCATCAGAGACTATTTTGAGCAGTTTTTCAGCAATGGTTCTTGGTTTTGTTAGCGGCACAACATAAGCATCGTTATTATTATAGTGGTGAAATTCTATCGGATAGTCTGCGATTTCAGCAAGAAAGTATCAGGCTACAGCCCTTGTTATTAAGGGCTTTAATCAAGTCTGCGGGAATTGCTGGAATTTCTTAGTTATAAAGAAATATGCAGACGCTATCACATAGGTCGAACCACACTTTATCGTTGGATAGAAGCAGGAAGTTTCCCAAAAGCATTTAAATTCGGGCAGCGTTGTTCACGATGGAGTCTGGCAGAGTTAAAAGAGTGGGAGGATAAAAACAAGGGAGCAGAACAATGAAAAAGAAGTTACCTCCCTACGGCAAGCACTTGGAAGTGAATCCACCGATTAATTTGGTCATGATTTACGTGGGTGATCCCGAAGGTTGGGATCATGCTAAAAGAGATCAGGAAGTGGGGATGTTCAATCATTTAGTATTGCCGAGGATGGGCGATGCTGATCTGTATTACTGGCCTGTTACTGGCTGCAATATTGTGGCAATTGATTACACCATGTCCGATAAACCGGAGGTGGATCGCTTTATCAAAGCTATAGGTCAAGCAGGAGCCTATGCTTTAGCGCTAAGGCAGTATCCTGAACCGCCTGTCTATGAATACATATTTGGCCTAGCAGAACAGGTGGTAGGCCAATGAAGACAGTAACACCTCAAGTACATCTTGATGGTTATAGTATTCCTGGTAAAGGGCTTGAGGTGAATATACCGACGGCTGACGACTGGCCGGAAATCAGACCTCTCAAAACGGAACTGCTACCAGTTAAACCTATAACTCCTGATATGTTGCCTCCTGCCTTTTCTGGCTGGTTGGCGGATATCATCGAGCGGATGGATAATGCCCCATTTGAATATGCAGCAATATCAGCTGTTGTCATAGCGAGTAGCCTTATTGGCAGAAAACTCCTTATTCAGCCTAAGAAGCATGATGACTGGTCAATTGTACCCAATTTATGGGGGTGCTGTGTCGGAAGACCATCAACAAAAAAGTCTCCTGTGATAAAGGCGGTTACAGCCCCATTGTCATACTTGGAGAAGGAAGCAAGAAACCAATATAAGGAGGATATGAGAGCTTATGAAGTCCAGCAAAAAATAACTAACCTGACCGAAAAGGAGGCCTTAAATAAAGCAACTAAATATATTAGGAAAGGTGATTTCAAAGCTGCAGAGGCATTGCTTATGGATGATTCTGGTGATCCAGAAAAGCCTGTATGTAAGCGCTATATTGTCAATGATTCCACCATTGAGAAATTGGGTGTGTTGCTGGCGGAAAATCCACGAGGGTTAGTGCTTGTTAGAGATGAATTGACAGGATGGATTGCTGGGCTAAATAGAGATGACAGACAGCAAGACCGTGCCTTTTGGCTGGAAGCCTTTAATGGAGACGGTGATTTCAGGTACGACAGAATTAGTCGTGAAAGTATTTTTATCCCATCCAATACTGTTTCACTGCTAGGAGGTATTCAGCCTTCAAAATTACTTCCATTGCTGCTAGCCCAGAGAGATGGGTCAGGGGATGATGGATTGGTTGAGCGCTTTCAGTTGATGGTTTACCCAGATATTAAAAGCTTCATCTATAAGGATAGAAAACCAAATGTAGAGAAACGAGAAAAAGCCTATCAGGTTTTTAGTAGCCTTGATGGCATCGGATATTGTGACTTAGAAACAGACAGACCTGTTCTCAAATTTGATAATGAAGCCCAGGAACTATTTAGTGACTGGTATTGCAATTTAATGACTAGGGTTAGTGGTAATGATATTAACCAAAGGCTTGAAAGCCATCTTGGTAAATACCCTTCATTAATGCCATCCCTATCTTTGATTTTCCATGTGGCTGAGTGTGGTTTGAAGGCAAATATAACAGTTGATTCTGTAAAATTGGCTATCAGGTGGTGTGAGGTATTGGAGACGCATGCTAGGAGGGTCTACGCATTGGCTGATGGCTCAATGGCTGGAGCCAAGATTTTATTTGAAAGGCTGCAGAAACTACCGGCTGAATTCAAGATGGATGATTTGAGAGATAAAGGTTGGATGGGTTTGCAAGGGCGACAAGAGAGAGAGGAGGCTTTAAAAATACTTGAAGAACATGGGTATCTCGTCAAAGTTGAGGAGCGCCACAGTAACAAGGGGAGGTCTTCTGTAACGTATAAGGTAAATCCATTTGGTTTGAAAAATATTACAGAGGGTACTGGTTAGCATACCCGAAAATACCTAATTTAATTAAATGAGACATTTTTTCGGGTATTTTCGGGTGGTTTATTCTACATATTTTAAAGTGGCTAATTAGGATAGAACAATGACACCTAGCGAACGCTATCATGCGAAACTTGATGCCATGATCAGCTGTTATGATGACCTGCTTGAAAAGCTAAATATCCAGCGGAGCATGGTAGAGCTGCTATCAAATAAAGGATTGCTAGCTCCCGGTTATCCGGGAGCAACAGTTGATGATGGAGCTGATGACCTTTTAGATTTACTGACACTTCTTTCAGGCCTATCAAATGCTATGAATGGTTTGATTCAGTACGGCGAAGCAAAGGAGAAGCTTTACTCAAAGCGTAAGACTAAACCTGATCTGAAGATCGTAAAAACTGACCAGTAGTGAGGGGAGGGGGGTAAAATCTATAGAGAGCTTCGGTTCTAGACCGTGTGGCCAGCTAAATTTTTTTGCGTGCAACTTTAAAAGATTTCAGGTTGCCTATAGCGCCCTGCTTGGATTAAATTTACATGCTATATGAGTTTAATTTTGTTTTTAAAGTCATCATACATATTTGGGTTGGTTTGTAAAACCACTTGAACAAATGATTTGAATTGGCTTATGGCTTCCTCTACTTTTTTTGAGTTGTTTATCCCATCATTTAGTGTAGATGTTAACTGCTTACAAAATGGTGAAACTTTGTTTAAAACATCAATCCATACTTTTTCAGCTTCTTTAGGGCTAATGTGGCCAAAAGAAAATCTTTGTATGTTCTGAGCGTTTCGTGATAAAAAAATACTTACACATGCTGCAATCGCAGAAGTAAGGAGTACTATTGATCCACGGTTTCTAAAATAGTCTAATAGTTGAACTTCTAATTCAGAAAGATTCGCTTTGCCTTTTGATTTATCTACAAGATATTTTTTTTTGTTTTCAACGGCTTTGTATAGAGAGTATGCAAAAACCAAATAGGGTGCCTTCACGCTTTCATTAAAAATATTTGAATAAAGTTTATCATTCTCCCATATTTCTTTCTTTTTATTATAAGCAGTTACTGGGTCGCCTTGAAAACACGCGAGAGCCTGTCCAACAGTATATGATGGTAGTAAATTTAACCTTCTTTTGATTCTATCAGCAGCTCCGCCCCTTCTACCTCCCTCATATTCTGCATTAGTGATCTCTTTGAATTCTTCTTTTAATCTTTTTTGGATTTTATCAGTGCTCCTGAAATCTGAAGCCTCAACCTTATTTTGAGAGTTATTATATCTTATAATGCTGTGAATAAGTTCCTGATTATTATTTTTCACCTCAAGAAACCTAACCTGTACCGATGCATCTTCACTTGGTAGTTTGCTTAAATTGCCAATCGCTCCAGTGGTTTGTGCCCCATTTACAATAGATAAACCGTTAATCTTTATTTTTGCATTAGAAAAGTCAAAAGAATTTGTTAAGATAGTTAAACCATTGTTGAATGCCCAGAAATTACTAGGGTCATTAATGGTAACTATTCAGCCTCCTCAGATTAATCTGGATTTTTCGCGAATTTATGTCATTTTGATATAAACCCTTTTCCAGAAGTTTTCATGACTCAGTTTACTCCCGAAACACAGGCCATTATCTTGCTTCTCGCTGCTGTAGGTGAGCTGGAGTCGAAGGTTTTGAGTCTTGAGGATGAAAACAAGGAGCTTGCTGATAAGCTCAAGATGAATAGTCGTAATAGCAGCAAGCCACCGTCTACAGATGGTTACAATAAGCCCTCATCATCCAAAAACTCAAATGCTGACAGTGAGAATGAGGAAAATCCTGAGTGTGATAGAGAAGATTACAAACCCAATCCCAAAAGCCTGAGGCAAAAGTCAAATAACAGGCCCGGTGGTCAACACGGTCATAAAGGCTCTACGCTGGAGCAAACTGAGGAACCAGACCATATCCGGCATCACTCGGTTAAAAACTGCGTACTTTGCCATCAGTCGCTTCTTTCTATCAAAGTAACCGACGTTGTTGAACGTCAGGTATTTGATCCAGGACGTTTTGGCCGTTTCGAAGTAACGGCGCATGTGGCTGAAGTCAAAGAATGCCCATGCGGACATGCTAATCAAGCATGCTTTCCTAAGGGTGTTGACTCGTATGTGCAGTATGGTCCGGTCACTCAAGCACTGGCTGTTTATCTGTATCAATACCAGTTAATGCCGTACAAGCGCATTTCACAATTCTTTTTCGATATTTTTGGTCTTGAAGTTAGTCCCGGTTCAATCTGTACTTTTCAGGCAAATGCCTACGACCGTCTGGCTAGCACAGAGGCAGCAATTGCTAACGCCTTAAAAAAAGTGCCAGTTGCAGGTGCTGACGAAACAGGCATGAGAGTGAAGGGCTCTTTATGGTGGCTGCATGTCGTTCGTTCCGAGGAGTGGACATACTACCACCTTGACCCCAGTAAAGGTCATGAAGCTATTGAGGCAATGGGAGTGTTACTGGTATTTGCCGGTATACTTGTGCATGACCATTATAAAGTCTACTTTCGCTACGCAGCCATCCATGTGCTCTGTAACGCCCATCACTTAAGGGAGTTGCAGGGGGTTGTTGACAGAGATTGCAATTATCTTGCAGCCCGGCTTCAACGCTTGTTAAGGCTGGCTTGCCATCTTAGGAAAGGGTTCAAAAAGCTTGGCATGAAGGCTATGCCGGAAATTATCCGCAAGCGTATCGACTCGCTTTTCGAGCGTACTGCTAAAAAAGCACAGCTCGAAGAAGCCGAGTACATGGAGCGACGACGTCAACGCCTTGGAGAGGATAAAGTCAGAAACACCAAAGCCTTTAACCTCTTCAAGCGACTGGTGGAGTTTAAAGAAGAAACCTTGAGATTCATGACTGATTTTGACATCCCCTTCGATAATAACGGCAGTGAGCAGGATGTTCGCAACGGCAAGGTAAAGCAGAAAATATCTGGCTGTTTCAGAAGTGAAAAAGGGGCTAAATGGTACTGCCGGATACGGAGTTATGTTTCATCGGCGAGAAAGCAGGGTGAGAATGTTTTCGAAGCCCTGCTTATAGCTATGAAGAATTACGACAACCTTCCTTTACTGGGTGCTGAATAGTTACCATTAATGACTGTATTTCTTATGCCGTTGTTAACATTTGAACTTGACGATCTAGCGCCTAGATACTCTCTTACATTTGCAGAAAATATATCATTTTTGTCTTTTTTATATATGCGATGAAGAAAACGGGCAGGAATTGTAGTGGAGCACGCTCTCCAGTTATCTTTTTCTATAAGATAACCACCATTAATATCTATTTCAAAATCTTTGTTAACAAGTATTGGTGTTAGAGACTCTCTATACCATCTATCAAAAGTATTTTTACCAATCTCTAAATTATGAATCTTTGTTTTATTGGATGTGAACTTTGTTTGTATAATTGACTCTGCTGTTTCCTGAACAGAGACCATTTCATCATTGACGCTATCAGACTCAGGCAAATTGTGAACATACCAAATATATATGTTTTTTATTTTTTTATCTTCCACACCCTTTCTTAAATCCCTGGCAGCAGATTTTATGCGATCTGGCACTTCATCTATATTTCTCCCTAACAACCAAGCTAAACCTGTATTAAGGTCGCTAGCCTTGTTGGCTTTCGCACTTTTTTTATTTATGTTTGAATAATAGCATTGGGCTATAACTGCATATTCTCCTTCTAAGTCGATATACACCATATCTAGTTTTTTGTCACCGCTACCATCGACTATACAGTCAGAGGCAATTGATTCTAAATCATCTAAACCAAACCGTAGGCTGAGGGCAAAAAGGCCCAGACCATTACTTCCGTACTCGGCTAAATCATCTCTGTCGTGATAAGTAGATTGCCAACTATCCATTCTTAATCCTATGTAGAACTTATTTATTACTTCAGCACGCTACCGCCCGTCGATAAGGGCATATCCGAAAGAGCAGTATCAGTACAGTTTGTGGGGCTATCCTACACTGGTACGAAATATCCAACTAGTCCTGAAAACCACGATTACAGAGGGGATAGAGAAAAAAGAAAACCCGCCAATGGGGATGGCGGGCTTGGAGGTTCACTGCAAGGAGTTAGCAATAAGGGTATCGACTGTGTAGCTGATAATTTAAGAGGTTGCCATCATGGGCAAGCAGTACCGGAAACAGTCCATCACTGAGCGCAAGTTGAATGGCAGTTACCAACCGTGTCGCCATAAGCACATCGAAGATGCCTTGCCGATAGTTACTGATCCCAAGCGCCGCCCGGTAAAGCCGGACTGGCTACCCGAGCGCGCAAGTCAGTACTGGGATGAATTGCTGCCGACGCTGATCCGTGCAGATAGTCTGATGACTGCTTTTATCACTGTCTACGTGATTTCACGCGCTCAGGTGGAAGAAGCCCTAGAAGAAGGCGGCAAAGTAACAGCCCAGCGGTTGTTGTGGATCGAGAAGCAACGACGAGAATTGGTGTTGTTGGAGTAATTTAAAAGGCATCATCTAATTTTTCATCCTTTAAGGTGCGTCTGAAATTTCCAGCATAATGTCTTATTACTGACTTAGGATGGCTGACAACCCAATCCTGTGCTTCATGATCAAAGTAACGAGTGAACAAATAGGCTGCGTCGATGCTGATATGTTTGGCATTCATTGCCGCAACCATAGCCTTACTGCCTTCATTCGTAATAAATGCAACCTTTCTTTGCCAGTAAACAGAATCACCGTAGCCAACAATTGCAACACCACCGGCACTCCTAGTTCTGTTCGGATGACCCGGAGGATACTGTTTGCATAATCTTTCTAACACGATGTCTATGGGACTGAGTGAGTCATCGGGCAAATAATACGCACCATGACCGACGCGCTTTAACGCCTGTTTGGTGACAAGGCTTTTTAATGAACGGGATAAAGAGGGCTGGGAGATATTAACGCTGGAGGATTGCAGTGTTTGCAGAATGCCTGATTGATAAATCCCTTTGTTCGCGGCAACCACTTCGAGAATACGACGTTGAAGGCTAGAAGTCATAAAGTGTTATATCCGCTAAGAAATTTCATAGTAAATATAACAGTTAGCGTTTATCTTGCCAGATAATTCAAAATTCAAACTGCCAATTGGCAGTTTGATTTCTTTTGGCTCACATCTGAGCCTTATTCAACCTCGGTAGAATTCTGCCGAGGTTGCAAGTCAGTACGCGTCCCTACGTGAAATCTGACCACTACCACCCGCCAACCCGGATTCTATGCGCGTAGCGTCGCCTATACTTGACCTGTTTATTCAACTTTTGGGAGTTTCATCATGAAACTGAAAAACCACCGTGTTCTGAATGAACACGCACCCGGTTCGCTGGCGGCTGTCCAGCGTTTCTGGAGTGATGAAGAAAAGCACCTGTTATTCCATTCCCGCAATCTGGGTGATGACCTGCAAGCGGCACGAGCTGCCATTGCTGCCGATATGAAAACCATCCTTGACCGCGCCGAGAATGACAGCCGGGGATTGTCTGAGGATGAACAAACGGTATGGGATGAGCTGCAGGACTGGGTAGAATTGATTGATAGTAATCTGAAGCAATGCCGTGTAGCCAATTTGCCGGAGGGTATCGCGCCGGTACAGCTATTAGGTGGTGGTCATACCCAGAGCAACCTGCCCACCGATAAAGACCAGCCACTGACCCGAGAACAATCCTGTGAGGACTGGTGTCGCCGTCATCTACCCGGTTGCGCCGATCAGCAACAAAACCAGCCTGAACTCGGCGACCTGCTACGTTGCTGGATTACCGGCGAAGGCTCAGACGTCACCCGTCGGGCGATGCAGACTACCAGTGACGGCGGTATCCTGATACCGACCCTGCTATCAGCAAGAATTATTGACACTGCCCGCAACAAGGCACAAACCCTGAACGCGGGGGTGCAGACCCTGCCCATGCCTGAAAAGACCCTGACCATCCCACGGGTGAGGTCTGACCCACAGGCGGCTTGGCGTGCTGAGATGGGATTGATTAAACGCAGTGGGGCAGCCTTTGAACCGGTGACACTGAGCGCCTGTAGTCTGGCGTGTATCGTACCCATGAGTAGGGAATTATTCGAGGATAACGCCGTCGGCCTTGGCGTCTGGTTTCAGGTAACATTGGGAAAAGTGCTGGCTCTAGCAATGGATCAGGCGGTACTGACGGGATCAGGCGCTAAGGTGGACGGCACTCGCATCGAGCCGATAGGGATCACGAACACCGAAGGGATACAAACCCTTGACCTGTCACAACATGACTCGGGTTCACTGGCAAAGCTGCCTAACTATCTGCCTTTCAGTAAGGCGGTGACGATGGTAAGAGCCGTTAATGGTGAACCCGGCGCGGTGATTATGTCGCCTAATAATTTCGGGATTGTCGATGCCCTCAGTGATACCACCGGGCAACCCTTGCAACCGCCGCAAAGCTGGCAAAGCCTGCAACACCTCGACAGCAATCAAGTCGAGGACAGCCTCGCCTTTGTCGGTGATTTCAGGCAAGCCGTGATGGGTATCCGCCAACAACTGCACCTAGAGATTGCCAGCACCGGCACGGTCGAGAAGGACGGCGACCTTGAAGCGGTCAACCTGCTCCAGCAACACGCCTTAGCCATTAAGGTAGTGATGCGTGGTGATGTCGGGATACAACGGCCTGACCACTTTGTGCAGATCACGAATATTAATAACACGGTCTCCCGATCCAGCAAGCCGAAAGCGGCCTGATTCTACTAGCCGCTGGGAAACTGGCGGCTAGAGCTATAACTTTTCAGCTTCGGCAAAGATATCATCATCTGCCCAGCTAACGTCCATCAGTTGCTCATAGATTGTTCGACGTTTAGGAATGCTTTGACGCTTTATCTGTGCGACTTCATTAGCGAGAGCCTTCTGAACGTAGGCACTATCGAGTCCAAAACTATTAAGCTGATCTTGAAGTGTCGAGTTATCTTTTTTCGTCAGTTTTTCAATTACTTCAAGCTGCTGTTCTTCTGGTAGCCCTTGTAGCGCATGTTCGCCAATGCGAGTAGATGTAGGTCGGATGGTTGTTACTTTACTGGCAACAAAAGTCTGTCCCATTTTTACAGCTTGGTTAAAGGCTTTCTTAACTTTTTTTATGGCACCAGTGAATGCTTCGATAAGCAGTGTATAGAAATTGCTGGTATGACTGCCGTCCTTTCGTTCTCGGGATGATACCTTTAGGTAGCCGTTATCTCTTAGAGAACGGATTGCACGTTTGACTGTTGAAGTAGAAAAGCCAGTATCGGCAGCTAAGGTTTTAATAGAAGGAAAGCTACTGCCGGAATCATCTGCCCGGTTTGCCAGAGCAAGGGCAACGGATTTTACAGTGCCCTTTAGTTGCTGATGTGCTGTGACAGCATTCAGAAAAGTATTAGCCATTACATCGAGACTTGTTTCGCCAACCGTGCTCACTTATGAAGGTGGGAGCGGCTAGGGGTGTTCATAATACCCAGTCTCGATTGGGTACGCCGCAGACTCTACGACTACGGCCACCGCCTAGCCGCTCACCATAACACTGTAGTGCATGAGCAGCTGGAGCGAATTCACAATGTGAAATACGAGACTGAGAGGGTGTTAAGACTGGTTATGAAGCCAGATCTAACGGGTAGCATGTTACCAAAAAAACTTTTTTCTCGCCAATGCGTAAGAGTAGGTTGGTTCAGTGATGGTTATATGATGGTTAACGGTAGTCCAAAGTGGCCTCCTACCAGAGCAATATGCCCCCCACCGGGTGCAGAATGACCTCCCATTCATTTCGCGATGTATAGAAAAAAAAGGGTTTTATACTTTTACGAAACAGTGACCAAAACAGTGACCTGTTTCAGATTTGGCGGAAATTTTTTTTGGCAAAAATGGCTGGAGGCCTTGAAAACACTATGGAGCGGGTGATGGGAATCGAACCCACGTTAGAAGCTTGGGAATCTTATTTTAGTATTTTCGTACCTGTTTCTTGTCTTTGCTAACCCCCCTGTAGATAATGGTTTTACGTTAATATTCGACTCTAATATTTGCTGACAGTTTCATGGTAAGTGTCATTGGAAGTGTCACCAATGAAAGTGTCACAAAGTTTCCAGGGAGATGACGTAAAGCCAAATGAATAATACCCAAATAACAAGCGAGATAAAAAAGGCCAAAGGCGCTGACAGGGGAAAGCAGCTTAGTGAGTCCCTAAGCGGAGGTCGTGGGGCTGGAACACTATTGCTTAGAATTAATGCTACTGGGCAAGCTAAATGGTATGTCCGGTTTATGACTGAAGGTAAAAGAGAATATGAGAACCTTGGAGCCTATCCAGCCGTATCCCTGAAAGGAGCTAGGGATAAGGCAGAAGAGCTATCAAAGCTACATCAGTCTGGAGTGAACGTAAAAATCCACAAGAAGGATAAAGAGAAGCGTGAGAGGGCAAATGGAACCCTTGGCCAGCTTATAGAGCAATATGTTAATAGCCTGAAAGACCGAGAGGCTGTCAGTGCGGGAGGGGTTGAGAACAGACTTGATAAACATGTAGTTCAGGTATGGCCACAAATTACGGTAATGCCCGCGAAAGATATAACCGCCGATCATATTGAAATGGTCTTGGCAAAAATGGCTCAGGCAGGGAAAACAACAGTCACAAATAGAGTCCGCTCAAATCTGAGCGCTTGTTTTGGCTATGGAATGAAGTCTGAAAGGGACGTCAGGCGGCAGCTAGGTAATGGCGTTAAGTATGGCATCCAGTTTAACCCGGTGCTGGCGATCCCTGTTGTATCGGAGTGGGAAAGGATCAATGACAAACACTTGAGTGAAGATGTTTTGCTTTCATTCTGGGACTCCCTTCCTGATTACACTCAGGTGGAGTCAGAGCAATGGGCTAACCCATCAAGTGATAACTATGTTTTAAATCCTGTTGTCTGTGGCTTTCTTCAATTTCTCATGCTTACAGGTCAGCGGATCGACCAGCCGCTAAGGTGTCGATGGCGTGATCTCGACTGGGAAAGCAAGACTCTGATTATTGATAACCAAAAGCAGAAGAGCAGGAATAAGCGTCCTCATGTCCTCCCTTTGACTGACCGAACAATAAAAGCACTCAAGCTTGTTGAACAGTGGGGTGGTAGTCATAGACAGGATGAGTTTATTTTTTGCCGTAAACCGTTGACCCCTATTGCTGGTGGCGCAGTATCCAGAGAGCTGAAAGCGCATCTTACAGCTAACAATCTGCCTGAATTTACACCAAAGCTATTTCGTGCGACCTGGAAAACACTCACAGGAAAAGCAGGCATAGATAAACCTATCCGGGATAAGGTTCAAGCTCACGCACAAAATGATGTTAGCGCCATTCATTACGATAAATGGGAGTACTTGCCTGAAAAGCGCCGATGTCTTGAGGACTGGGAACAGTGGTTATTCAACAGAGGGAAGGTGGTTAGGCTTCGGAGGGTGGCGGGATGAATACATATGATTTTAGCCACTTATGGGACTGGGGGCATGCTGCTTTCGAAAGTGAAGGCATTTCAAGAGAATTAGAATGGCTATTTATCCAAGTAGTGCTGGGTTTAAGGGAGATTGAAAAAGAAACGTACAGGACAGGTGATGAATATGATGAGATGGAGAAGATTGTTACAGGTCGTCTAAAATCACTGATACAGCACTTTAAGATCGCTGACCAGCTTCTAAGCAATGGGGATAAGCAAGGGGCGTTAATTGTATTTAATCTGGGAACTATACTCGGAAACCTTGAGGCTACGCCGTCCATTCAGGATGCGTTAAAAAAGGGGGAGCAAAAAGGTCTTAACACCCCCAAACCAAGGAACAGACCTAATCTCACAAGAGATAAGTCATTTGAGCTATTTAATAAAGACGATGCCGCTGGAAGGCCTATTTCTACCTCTTCCATAGCCAAGAGGCTTAGCAAAGACGTTAGAATTATTCAGAAGTACAAACAAGAATGGGAGAGGACGAAAGCGAAACTTAACTAAATTTCGCCGAAACTTAACTAAATTTCGCCATAGTCTGAAACAATAAAACCCTCTTAGCACAGGCAAGCAACGAGAGGTTTTTTTTATGCCTGATAAACTACTTACAGCCAGCACCGTTATGGAATCCACCAGCCTTAGTCGTACAACTATCTGGCGTCTCCATACAAAAGGACAGTTTCCTAACCCCATTAAGATACCCGGTTCACATCACGTACGCTGGCGTGAGTCTGAAGTACAGGCTTGGATTGCTGGTGATTGGAAAGCCCATTGATCAAATCTAATCAGAATAAATTATTAACCATTTAGTTAATTCCACCATTTTAATTTTTTTGTTTTAGTTTTAACAGAGCTGGATAGACACTTGCATTGTATGTATTGCTTTTGTATTGCACTATAACATTTCAGACCATATATAAAGAGGTGATTATGTCAGATCAAGTAGTTCTGCAAGTGCGAATGCAGAAGCAAAAAAGGGAGTCGTTTAAAAAAGCCTGTACCACGGATGGGAGAACAGTTGCAGGTGTTGTCAGAAAGTTGATTGAGCTTTATACAAAGGGCGATGTCAAGCTTTAGCGGATTACCTGCCCGGCACTTTTGGTCGAGCAACCGGGCAGGTAGTTACTAACCAACAGGAGTCAGATTATGAAATCTGTATCAGCAGTAACAGGAGAATTATATACAATGCTTTTACATAAAGCTAAAAAGCTCAATGCGGCTTATGACTTACTCTCCGTTATGTATTGGGAGGCTAGATAATGAGGCTTCCACCGTACGGCAGACGTTTAGTAGTTGGAGCACCACCCTTTAATCTTGTAATGATTTACATAGGGGAGCCGGAGTGCTGGCAGTATGCAAGGCGTGATCAGCAAGCGGGAATGCATAATCATCTTGTCCTCCCTTTAATATCAGAAGTAGCAGGCTATAGCTGGCCCGTTGAAGATTGCAGTGTTATAGCGGTTGATTATTCATGCTCAGATGAACCAGAAGTTATCCCGCTTGTTTATACAATTTATGAAGCTGGAGCCAAAGCTCTGGCTATTGCCCAAGGTGATCCTGCAACTGTTGTCGAATATAAATTTAATGGGGTGGCTGCATGAACGATATGGCAATGAAGATTGTCCCAACAATTCATGTACCTGAAGGTGTTTCGTTCAAAGCTGAGTCACTGGCAATTGATAAAATGGAGTGGCCGGAAGTAAAGCATCTGAATACGGATTTACTGTCGGTTAAGCCTATAACCCCCGATATGCTACCGACCGCCCTGTCTGGTTGGCTGGTGGATATTGTAGAGCGTATGGATAATGCCCCTTTAGAGTATGCGGCTGTATCTGCCATTGTTGCAGCGAGTAGCCTTATTGGAAGAAAGTTAAGTATTCAACCTAAGAAGTATGACGATTGGGCAATAGTGCCTAATTTGTGGGGGTGCTGTATTGGCCGTCCATCTGCAAAGAAATCACCGGTCATGAAAGCTGCTACTAAACCATTAAGCCAGCTTGAAACAGAAGCAAAAGAGCAATACAGGGAAGATGTAAAGGCTCATTCAGCCAAAGAAAAAATCATTCAAATGGCGGTTAAAGAAGCAGAAAAAAAGGCTGCTGTTCTTGTTAAAAAGGGTGATATGCAGGGTGCTGAAGCCCTGTTAATGGATGACAGTGGAGATTCAGAAAAGCCAGTATGTATTCGTCATATCATTAACGATGCAACTATAGAAAAACTTGGCGTCCTTTTGGCTGATAATAAAAAAGGCTTGGTATTGTTTAGAGATGAACTAACCGGCTGGATAGCTGGCTTGGAGCGGGATGACAGACAGCAAGATCGGGCTTTCTGGCTTGAGGCTTTCAACGGCGATGGTACTTTTAGTTATGACAGAATCAGCCGGAGTGATGTTTATATACCGTCTAATACAGTGTCATTGTTAGGAGGTATTCAGCCAGCAAAGTTACTTCCACTATTGATGGGGCAGCGAAACGGTAAGGGTGATGATGGGCTTGTAGAGCGTTTACAGCTTATGGTGTATCCAGATAATAAGGGCTTTAAATATTCTGATAGAAAGCCCAATTCGGAATTAAAATCCAATGCTTATAAAGTATTCAGTAATCTTGATGCTATTGAATATGCTGAGTCAGATGATGACAGACCTATACTCAAATTTGATGATACAGCGCAAGCACTATTTAACGATTGGTATTGCGGGCTAATGGTAAGGATTCGTGGTGAAAGTATTTCTCCCCAGATGGAAAGCCATCTTGGTAAGTATCCCTCTTTAATGCCTTCACTGGCGGGAGTATTTCACGTAATAGATAATGGCATAGTTGGTAGGATAAAGACTGATTCTGTAAGGATGGCCATTAAATGGTGTGAGGTGCTGGAGACACACGCTAATAGGATTTATGCGCTGGCTAATGATCCGCTGGCTGGTGCCAGGGTACTAGCTGAAAGGCTGGATAAACTTCCAGCTGAGTTCAAAATGGATAATCTAAGGGATAAAGGGTGGACAGGACTCACAGAACTTCCTGACAGGGAGAGAGCTTTAACTATTCTTGAGGCTCACGGTTATATAGTAAGAATCGAGACAAGGAAAAGTAACCGAGGTCGAGCCGCTATCTCATTCAGAATAAACCCGGAAGCGCTACCTGAGTGATTTTATAATTCCATTAGCTATGTCACCCGGTAATACCCGAATAAATAACTTTAAGGATTAAATCGGGTTTATTCGGGTGTCCTATATCACAATATTTAAATGTATTTTTGCGGCTGGTGGATTTTCAGTTATCAGCCGCCTTTCGCTTACCACTGAAAATTCAAGCACATAAAAACGAGGAAACGGATGAATAGAAGAGAAGTAATTAGTGATTTTATAGAAAAGATTCTTTCTACCTTTAATCGCTTAAACTATTTACATAAAGAGCATAAAAATATGACCCCTGGCTCACCAGAAGCTATGGAGGTCGAAATGCTGCGCTTGACACAAGATTGGTTAATGCATGACCTTGAGTCTGTTTTGTTCCCGGAAGGTATTCCAGCAAAATACGTTAGTAGAGATTTGTAGCGTAGACGTCGATCAGTAGCCAGCCAGTATCAAACGCTGGCTACTATGTATACTGGATGAAATGAAAACAGAGACCTCGCCACCATTTGCTGTAAATGTAACTCAGCACCCAAACCATCACTATCCCCCCCCCCATATCACTGTCGTTATACCTAAGACAACAGCCCACTATATCGCACAGCATAATTCAAATAGTTACTAATACCGTTGCTATTTATTTCCCAAAGTAATAATTTGCACGTCATTACCAATTCTTGAAAATTATGCATTATTTTCCGGTTGTTACTGGAAGCTACAAGGAGCCGAGTATCCACCGGATGAACGACGAGATTCTTACCATTAAGCAGGTTGCTGACTACCTGAAAGTCAATGAGCGCACCATCTACAAACTTGCCTCTGAAAATATAATGCCTGCCTTTAAGGTTGGCGGTTCATGGCGCTTTCAACGGGGTGAAATCCAGAAATGGATTGCCCAGCAGTCGAATATGACCCTAGAACAATAACAGGCAGCAGGGACACACATGACGCTCACCCCCTATCAGGCAAAGTACTTTGCCCATGAACTCACTAAAAAATGCTCTGCTGTTAGCATGGAAAAGCTGGCCGGTGCCTTGCTGGATGCCCAGGTAGATCTGAATCCGCATCAGGTAGAGGCAGCACTTTTTGCCTTTAAATCACCGCTATCCAATGGCGCTATTCTGGCGGATGAAGTGGGTCTGGGAAAAACCATTGAGGCAGGGTTGGTACTTAGCCAGAAATGGGCTGAAAACAAGCGACGAATTCTGATTATCACTCCGGCCAGTTTGCGTAAACAGTGGAGCCAGGAGCTACAGGAGAAGTTCTACCTCCCTTCTATGCTCCTGGAAAGCAAAACCTACAGGCAAGCACAAAAGCAAGGCCAGCCTAATCCATTTGAGCAAACAGAAATCATTATCTGCTCCTATCAGTTTGCTGCCCGCCATGTGGAAGACCTGATGTTGGTTCGCTGGGATCTGGTGGTCATGGACGAAGCCCACCGGCTACGTAACGTCTATAAGAATGGCAATAAAACCGCAAGAGCCCTGCGTACTGCTTTGGCCAACGCGCCAAAAATCCTGCTTACAGCAACGCCTCTGCAAAATAGCCTGTTGGAACTTTACGGGCTGGTCAGCTTTATCGACGAATACGCCTTTGGTGATGAAAAAAGCTTTAAAGCTAAATATGCCCGGCTGGGTGCAGGGGCAAGTTTTGATGAGCTTAAACAACGCCTGAAACCAGTTTGTCACAGAACACTGCGCCGCCAGGTTCTGGAATATGTTCCTTATACCAATCGTACACCGCTAACGCAGGAATTTACGCCAACCCCTGAAGAGCAGGATCTTTATGATATGGTGTCAGACTATCTGGCACGTCCTAACCTGCAAGCCCTGCCTGCTGGTCAGCGTAAATTAATGACGCTGGTTATGCGAAAACTACTGGCTTCTTCCACCTTTGCCATAGCCGGGGCGCTTGACTCGCTGGCCCGTAAATTACACAACCAGCTTAATGAAAATCGCCAGCTGATGCAGCGACTGGATGATATTGGCCGTGACTATGAGTTACTGGACGAGCTGGAAGAAGAAGCAGGTTATGACGGTGAAGAAGAAAATAAATCCCTTAGTGCTGATGATATTGCCGCCATTGAGAAGGAAATAGAAGACCTTGAGGTGTTTCGTGATCTGGCCGTATCCATCACAGAAAACGCCAAAGGTGAAGCTTTGCTGGAAGCATTACAGGCAGGTTTCACTAAAGCCCGTGAATTAGGTGCCGCTGATAAGGCCATTCTGTTTACCGAATCCCGGCGTACACAGGACTATTTGGTACAGCTCCTCAGTGACAACGGTTATGCTGACCAGCTTGTGCTGTTTAATGGCAGCAATAGCGATAAAAAATCCCGTCAACTTTACAAAGATTGGCAGCAACAACATCAGGGCAGTGATCGGATAACCGGCTCCCGCACCGCAGATATGCGCGCGGCGCTGGTGGACTATTTCCGGGATGATGCCCGCATTATGATCGCCACCGAAGCCGCCGCCGAAGGTATTAACCTGCAATTCTGCTCGCTGGTGGTGAACTATGACATGCCCTGGAACCCGCAGCGCATCGAGCAGCGTATTGGTCGCTGTCATCGCTATGGCCAAAAGCATGATGTGGTGGTCATTAGCTTTCTCAACAAGGCCAACGCAGCTGATCAACGGGTTTATGAACTGCTCTCAGAAAAGTTCTCCCTGTTCAGTGGTGTCTTTGGAGCCAGTGATGAAGTGCTGGGAGCTATTGAAGGCGGTATTGATTTTGAGCAGCGTATCGTTGCCATTTATCAGCACTGCCGGACACCCGACGCCATAGAACTGGAATTTCAACAGTTGCGTAATGAACTGGATAGCCAGATTAGCAATGCCATGCAGCGAACCCGGCAGCAGCTACTGGAGAACTTTGATGCAGAAGTCCATGACAAGCTCCGGGTTAATCTGAAAGAGAGTCAGCAATATCTTGACCGATACAGCAACCTGCTATGGGAGCTGACCCGTTTTGGTTTACAGCCCTTCGCCCAATTTCAGTCGGATACACACCGCTTTAAGCTACATAGCAACCCACAGCCAGAACAATTTATCGAGACCGGCGACTACCAGTTAGGCAAGCATATTGAAGGCGCGCATACCTATCGCCTCGGTCATCCACTGGCACAGCATGTCGTCAATCACTGCAAGCAGCTGGAGACACCACCAGCCAGCCTGACGTTTGATTACAGCAACCACCCGCAAAACAGCATTGCCCTGGAGCCTTTTGTTGGGCAAAGCGGCACGCTAATCTGCAAGCAACTTTCCGTCACCGGCGCTGAGCAAGAAGACTTTTTACTGCTGGCCGGATTTACCAGTAACGGCCAGGCTCTGCCGGAAGAAATGATGGCTCGCTTGCTTAACCTGCCTGCCACAGCATCTTCACAAGTTATGGATAAGGTAGAGCTTAATAAGCTGGATCAGGCTCTGGAAGCGGTTAAGACCGATACCCTCACCGTGGTTGAGCAACGATACGGAGAGTGGTTTGAGCAGGAAATGGAAAAGCTGGATCGCTGGGCGGACGACAAACGCCGTGGATTAAAAGACCATCTAAAAAAGCTGAATGATGAGCTGAAAGAACTTAAAAAACAGATACGCCAAGCCAGCAGCCTGCCGGACAAGCTCAAGCTTCAGCGACAGGCTCGCAAGCTGGAAAGCAAACGGGATCAGGCATGGCGAGAGTTTGATAGCGAATCCCAGGGAGTTGAAAAACATAAAGATGACCTGCTGGATACCATCGAAGCCCGGCTACAGATGCAGCTGACTGAAAGCGAATTATTCCGGGTGCGCTGGCAGCTGGAATGACTGTCTCCTCCAAGTAGTAAAAGCAGTCACTGATTAATACGAACCATTGTAAAGGATATTTGCATGTACGAGCGCAAGCCCGTAGAGGACAATCTGACTGAAATGCCAGCCCGCCAAACGCTGGAATCTATGGATATTGCCGAAGAGAGACGAGCACAGCTTAAGCAGCTGTTCCCTGAAGTCTTCAATGAAAACAAGGTAGACTTTGAGCGTCTGCAACGAGTGCTGGGGGAGCAGATTGATACCGGCAAGGAGCGTTATGGCCTCACTTGGCCGGGAAAGGCCAACTGTATGAAGGTGATCCAGGAGCCTTCCCGTGCCACGTTGAAACCCTGCCGGGAAGAGTCTGTAGATTTTGATAATACTGAAAACCTGTTTATCGAAGGCGATAACCTGGAAGTGCTGAAATTGCTGCAAAAAAGCTATTTTGGCAAGGTGAAAATGATTTATATCGACCCTCCTTATAATACTGGTAAGGAGTTTATCTATCCGGATAACTATCAGGAGACTATTGAGACTTATCTATCCTATGCTGGCTTAGTCAACAATGATGGAAAGGTTTTTAACACCAAAGATAAGGAGGAGGCTAAAACTGGGCGGCTGCACTCAAACTGGCTGAGCATGATCTATCCACGGTTGTATCTTGCTAAAAACCTATTGCGTGAAGATGGGGTTATTTTTATCAGTATTGATTATCGTGAAGCCCCCCAGTTAAGAGCGTTGATGAATGAAATTTTTGGTGAAGAGAACTTGATTTTTGATGTGGCTGTTGTAAATAATCTCAAAGGCCGTAACGACCGTGAAGGTATTGCAACATGTCACGAGCAATTATTGATTTATTGTAAAAGTGGGTACGAGCCGAGAGGATTACCGTTAACAGATGACAAGTTAAAAGAATATAAAGAAACCGATGAAAAAGGCGAGGCATTTCAATGGCGCGACTTGAGAAAAAGAGGCGGGCCAGATACCAGAATAGAGCGCCCTAAAATGTTTTTTCCTATTTTTGTTGACCCAAAAACAGGAAAGGTCTCACTTAAGAAGACAGAAACATGCTGTATTGAGGCTTATCCGAGAAAATCTAACGGCGAAGATGGGCGCTGGCGGTGGGGGCTAGACACGGTCAAAGAAAATATTTCGATTATAAGGGGGTCTAAAGTAAATGGTAAGGAACACTGGAATATATCTTATCGTGTTTATCTAAATACTGATGGAAAGCAGAGAAGGTTTACACCAAAATCAATCTGGACAGGCCCTAACTACTCGACAGATGTCGCAACAAAAGCGCTTGCTTCACTTTTCCCTGGAATACAAGCAAAAAACTTCACACCAAAACCATTACGTTTTATCCAGGATATTATTGACCAATCTACTGGAAAGGATGATGTTATTCTTGACTTCTTTAGTGGTACTGGCTCGACTGCGATTGCTACAATCCTTCAAAATGTAAAGGAAAAAAGCGATAGGAGATATATAGCCATTCAATTGCCAGAAAAAATTGAATCTGGCCTTACTGATAAAGAGAAAGAGATAAATACTATTGCCGACTTAGCTAAGGAGCGAATACGTAGAACCATAAGAGACATTGCAGAAGAGACTGGAAATTCCGGTCAGTTAGACCTAGGTTTTAGGGTCTACAAACTCGATAAATCCCACTTCGGTCAGTGGCAAAGCGAAGTTGAGTCAGGCAATGTTGCCCAACTGCAAGCCAACCTTGAACTGCACTCCAGCCATATTGATAAAAATGCTGACCAGGAAGCCCTCCTCTACGAACTGTTGTTAAAAGCCGGTTTTGAACTGACTGAATCCATTGAGCAGCAGACCTTCGTTAATCAGCAAGCTTTTTCTGTTGCTGAAGGCGTACTATTGATCTGCTTGGAAGACCGCATCGAGCCGGAAACCCTTGAAGCTATGGTTAAGGCCGAACCTGCTGAAATTATCGTGAAAGACAGCGCCTTTGCCGGTAATGACCAGTTAAAGGTGAATGCTGTGCAGACAGTGAAAGCCTATAACCAGAATAGCGAAACCGATATCGTCTTCAAAGTGGTGTAAGGGACTACAGGGTTTAGAACAACATGAAGTTAAAATTTGATGCGTCCCTGGCCTACCAGCAGGATGCCATTCAGTCGGTGGTTGGCTTGTTTAAAGGTCAGCCACTGGCACGCAGCACATTTGAAGTAACTATGGGGGCTGGTGGCAGCACCGGCAGCCAGATGAGCCTCGGTGAAGGGCTGGAAGGGGTTCCGGCTATTGCCAACCAATTAACACTGAATAATGACAAGTTGTTAGACAACTTGCACCCTATTCAGGCAAAGAACGATATTGCCGAGTCCCCAGCACTGGATGGGCGCCACTTCTCTGTAGAGATGGAGACCGGGACAGGTAAAACCTATGTTTACCTGCGCACCCTGTTTGAGCTGAATAAACAGTATGGGTTTACCAAGTTTATTATTGTGGTGCCAAGCGTACCCGTGCGGGAGGGCGTATTAAAAAGTATTGAGGTGATGAAGGATCATTTCCGGGCTTTGTACGACAACGTACCCTTTAGTCATTTTGTCTATGACTCTGGCAAGCTGAACAAGGTGCGGGAGTTTGCTGCCTCCAACCAGCTGCAAATCATGGTGATGAATATCCAGGCTTTCGATAAAGCCAGCGCCATTATGCACAAAGACCGGGATGACCTGTCCGGCTATCGACCTATTGACTTTATTAGTGCCGCTAACCCCATTGTAATGATTGACGAGCCGCAGTCTGTCGAAGGGGATACCCGCAAGGAAGACACTAAGCGGTCAGAGGCGCTGAATAGCCTGAACCCAATGCTGACCCTGCGTTACTCAGCTACCCACTTTAATAAGCATAACCTGCTCTATAAGCTCGATCCGATTCAGGCCTTTGACCTGAAGTTGGTCAAGCGTATTGAAGTGGCCAGTATGCGAGAAGAGGAGAGCTTCAACAGTGCCTATGTGAAGCTGATCAAAGTCGATAACAGCAAAAAGATTAAGGCGCAGGTGGAAATCAATGCCCAGCAGGGTAATGCCCAGAAACGCAAAAAAGTCTGGGTTAAACTGGGGGATGATATTTACCTGAAATCTGGTGAGGCTAAAAAAAGCAATTTCCGTCCTGAATATCAGCAGGGGTATCAGGTCTCAGAGATTAACTGCGAGCCCGGTTTTGAAAAAGTGACATTAAGCAGTGGCCGAACAATCACCTTTAAGCAAGCTTTGGGTGACTATGGTGACACTTTGCTGAAAGCTCAGATTGAACAAACGATTGAACAGCACCTTAAAAAAGAAAAGGCCCTTAAAGACCAGGGTATTAAAGTACTGAGCCTTTTCTTTATCGACAAAGTGGCCAGCTATCGGGAGTATGATAATCAAGGTAATGGTTTGCCCGGTAAGTTTGTCCAATGGTTTGAAGCCGCCTACAACCGGCTAATAAAGAAACCGGAATACTCGGATTTGGATGTTTGGCCTGTCGAAAAACTCCATGACGGCTATTTTTCAAAAGATAAAAGAGGCAAGTTCAAGGACACTAAAGGCACTACACAAGCTGATGATGATACCTACGCTAAAATCATGCGAAATAAGGAGCAGCTACTAAGCCCTGAAGAGCCCCTGCGCTTTATCTTTAGCCATACAGCTCTGAGGGAAGGTTGGGATAACCCCAACGTATTCCAGATTTGTACCTTGAATGAATCCAACAGTGTGATGCGTAAACGGCAAGAAATTGGCCGGGGTCTACGCTTACCGGTGAACAGTAAAGGTGAGCGAGTGCATGATGCCTCTATCAACCGCCTGACCGTTATTGCGAACGATTCTTATGAAGAATTTGCCCGACAATTGCAGCGTGAATATGAAGAGGAATACGGTATTGGTTTTGGGCAGGTGCCAGAGATTGCCTTTGCCAACCTGATCAAGGCGGATGACCATACCGGGTTAGGGCAGAATCAGTCCAAAGAGTTGTTTAAGGCGTTGCAGGGTAAAGGGTATCTGGATAATGACGGTAAAGTTCAGGACAAATTTGACCCTAAAAATCCGCACTTTGTATTAGAGTTACCCGAAGAGTTTGCACCGATGCGGGCTCAGGTGTCTGATACGTTACAAAAGTTTGTGCTCAAGAGTCGGGTAGTCAATGTCCGTGACCGCAAGACCCTGAAGCTGCGAAAAAATGTAACACTGGATGAAAACTTCCGGGAGCTGTGGGAGCGTATTAGCCAGAAGACCCGCTACCGTGTTCAGTTTGATACGGATGATTTGGTGCAAAAAGCCGCTGATAGCATTGCCGATATGCCTGCTATTAACAAAGTAAAAATCAGCATGGATCGGGTTGAGCTGGATCAGACCTATGCTGGCGTTGAAGCAGACAGGGTGCTTGAGCAGAAGAGCATTGAAGTGGATGCACAGCCGGTATTACCGGATATTCTCGCCTGGTTGCAAAATGCCACAGAACTAACACGGCAAACGCTGGTGAATATTTTGGTAAGGTCTGGCCGGTTGGCCGAGTTCTTTAATAATCCTCAGGTCTTCGTTAACCAGGTCACTGAGTGCATACGCCATGAATTGCACCGAATGACCGTGAAAGGCATTCAGTACAGTAAAGTGGACGGAGCCAGCTATGAGATGCATCAGATTGAGCAGGAAGCAGAAAAGGGTATTACCCGTTATCTGAGCAACCTATATGAGGTGAGTAACCAGGATAAAACTCTATACGACTATGTGGTTTTCGATTCTGATGTTGAGAAAGAGTTCGCCAGGGCGTTGGATAACAATGAGTCCGTAAAGTTCTACTGTAAACTCCCTTCGTGGTTCAAAGTCGATACCCCCGTAGGTCACTACAACCCGGACTGGGCGGTAGTCACCGGCAACTCAGAAGAAAAGCTGTACCTGATCCGGGAAACCAAGAGTACGATGGTCAAGGCTGAACGCCGGGCGGAGGAAAACGATAAAATAGAGTGTGCCGAAAAACACTTTGAAACCCTGGATGTGGATTTCAAAGTGTGTACCAATCTGAAAGAAGCCCTTGAAGCGGCTTGAGGTATAGAATGTGCTAATCAGCACTGTCTATAGATATAACAACATAACCCCACTCTGGAATGGTGTGGGGTTTTATAGGTATACGACTGGCAAACTGTATATGCTGTTTACCAACCCCATACGTTGTTAATGAGGCGACAGGAATCAATACAGTTTTTCTACAAAAATTATTCACGTAATATACGCTTGTGCCTGCTGAACGATCAGAAAACCAGCTTCTGCGTGAGGTTCTTTGAGCCAATATGATGGAGGAAATCGAGCGTTGCTCCCCGCTGTCCTCCCGGCAGGCTTTATACCCTTAGAATGATCGTGAATTCCTTAGATGGTTATTCTTCATCCTGTCTCAGAAATTGGCCATTGATATTGTAGTAACGTGTTTTGAAACGTATGTTCAAGCGAATAGGGCTGGGCGTTGCGATAAACTCCCCACCGCAGTCAGGGTGCAAGAATCCTGTTCTTTTTTCGCCTTTGTATAGCATTCCGCCGTACTCTAACTGGTAATCGCCATCAAAATAGCTGACCTCTGACCCACCGCATTCAAGACAAACCTCAGTACCAGACCTCTTTGATGCAATATAGAGTGCCAGTGCGGATGTTTTTATTTTTTCTTTATAGTAAGCCTCATCGCTATAGAAGATTTTCCTGATAACTAGCCATAATATTTTGGATTGCAGCTTTTCAAGTTCCAGCGTATTTTCTTCAAGAACCTTCAGAGTTTCATCAGGACAGAAACATTCTATAGGCCTGAGCTTATTGCACCCAAAGCACCAGCCAAGCTCTCTATCTACGGGGATCTCGGTTTCATTATATAAATAAGAAAACCTACCCCAGGTAGCTACTGTGCTACCATGAAAGTTACATTTCTCGCAGGTAAGGTTGATTGATGGCATTGACATAGCTTATTCCGTTGTAACGAGTGAACGCTGCTGTTTGTGACTACTGCAAGCTGAATAGTTTGCATCTATTGAGCGGTTCACTTCAATCTCTATTGAAACCATACCGTTGATAGGTGCAAATATTCACAGCGAATGATTTATTGTCATTAATTCGGGTATTTTAGGGTGAGCTATCTGTAGTATTTTTTGCTTTTTTATTCTCCATTTTACAATCCAGTCACATCGTCGTTTATGAATGATAGAGGTTATATATAACCCTAAAGACAGTAATAAATTACTGTATTAATATACAGCCATTGTATTTAACAGAGAATAACAATGGCATTTAAAGCTGGTCAGTCTGGAAACCCAAAAGGACGCCCCAAAGGAACAGGTAATGCTGCCCTTTCTTCTCTACGTAAGCCCCTCAATGACAATGCAGAACAGCTGATTCAGATAGCTATTAATATGGCACTGGAGGGTAATGAGACAATGCTCAGAACGTGCTTAGATAAGTTACTCCCTTCCGTGCGCTCTACTGATCGCGAAATAAGCCTACCCGGACTGAACAGGCAAGCCTCGCTACTGGATAAGGCCCAGTTTGTTGTTCGATGTGTAGCGGAAGGCAAGATAACTCCGGCTGAGGGTAATCAAGTACTGTCTGGTCTCTCCACCACTGCACGTATTTTTGAGTCTGATGAACTGTTAAAACGACTTGAAACCTTAGAAGAAAAAGCAAGAGAGAAGTAGTATGGCAAGCATAAAAGCACGACTAAAAAGTGTTGAAGAACAACTATATTCACCAGTTAAGGTTGATATTTTTGAGGCGCTTAAACGCAGAAGAAGGACATTAGAAAGACGGTTTGCTTTACGGCATAACAACCAATGGAATGAGTTAGAAGCTGAACTATTAGCAGAGGTTAAGGGCGGTCTAAACAGTGCAAAAGAAGCCTTCAAGTGGTTGAAAAAAAATGATTCCAAGGATATTGACTGGAGAAATAAAAGATTCCGGGAAGGTACTTTCTATAGCCTGGCACGTTCGATTGATGAGCTTGTAGACTGTCGTAACCAGAGTGTGCATAGAACACAAGAAAAAGATAGAGGAGATGTTTACACCGGAGGGTTCAAAGTCTGGGAGAGTATTATGCAGGAAGCAGAAGATATTCTTTCGAAGTAGGAGGGTTATTATGGTTACTGTGATGTTAGTAACTCTACTCGCTAGCCAGGGTTACGATAGTCTAACTGCGGCTAACCAGAACAGCATTGTTAGTATCTTGTTTCTGCTTCACCTTAAAGGAAATAAGTGCTTTTGGCTGGCAGGCTTTATCCGCTCAAGAACCGTTTCTTTAGCTTACGCACGAAGAGTCTCCAAGCTGAAGTGTCTGATGATTTCATAGCGAAGTGATCTTCTGGAATTTTGTCTGTCAGAATATGCGCTGGCACATCTAGCCATTCACCATTGTTCGATTCTTCCTGGCTGTCGATTAAGTATTGGCAAGAGTCGGGCTTCGGGTTATTTGGTTTCTTATTTTTGCTCATTATTTAGTCTTTACTTGATGTTCAAAGTCCAGATTCAGTTTGTGCTGAATCACTATTGCAGTAAAGCTCCCAATAAAGCCAGCAATTTCCGCTAACTTTTAAAGCCCTTGATATCAAAGGGCTGTATGCGAAATACAGCAAGTGTCAATCGCAGACTTTTTCAGCTGATTTTTATGCATTTTGTGCATATTTTTGGTAGGACACAGCTCTCAAGGGCTGTAGAACCTCCTCAGATCAGATAGAAAAGCATACAATTAAAGTTTGCGGGAATCGCTGCAATAAAGCTGATGCTTTGGAATAGATGTAGCAACTCATTCTGCAATGTCAATGAAGCTTTAAAAAAGGAAGTTGTCCAGGAGTAGGCTTGTTAAAGTCAAAGTCTATTCCAATCATGGTGGGCATTTTGACAAAACCTAAAAGAAAGAGGAGTGGCCTGAACATGTCAAACAAGCGGACAGAAAAACCAAAGCATTTATCGCCCTCTGACGAAACGCTTGAGATGAGGTCGTCGGATGGGATGCCGCAAGATTTTCCAGTATGGCTTATTCCGGCAGAGACTTCAGAGGAAACCTCAGAGATAAAATCAGCGCCCTCAACAGTTTGGACACGCTTCACCCGGAGGATAAACAGGCTGTTTTCGACAAAATAATAGAGCCAGCCGTTATCGTCGCCCGCTAATGTCTGTCTTTGATATTGTTGAGAGCAAAACGGAGATATCAAGAAGGTGGCTCTGACCTGGTGGCAGAGGACGTCTTAACTTTTGTTGCAGGAGCTTTAACCAGAGATGGTTTCGTATCGGCAACCGGATTACCAAAGGTCTACGTTGGGAGAGATTGTCGAAAGTGTCACAGGAAGTGTCACAGTTTGATTTTTAGTAGATGTTACTGTTTTGGCTGTAGGCCTTGTAAATAGGGTGGAGCGGGTGAGGGGAGTCGAACCCCCGTTAGAAGCTTGGGAAGCTCCTGTTCTACCATTGAACTACACCCGCTAAGAGAGGCTCAGGCTTTGATGTTTGCCTGATGCCTACTGATTCTAGCGGTGTGATCAGTTATGTGCAATTAGGTTATGAAAAGTAATTTTGATAAGAATCAAAACAGGGGAAGCTACTGTCTGGCAATTGCAAAAACTTCTGAGAACCAGGCTGTGAACCGTTCTGGTGTGTTAATCAAAGCCTTATCAATATCACTGGCAGGCCACCAACGGTAAGCCATTACTTCTGAGGGGTTGGGCTCAATCACCAATTCATTGGCCTCACCCACCCAAACATGGTCCCTTTCGTGCTCAATCAAGTTGTTATCAAGCTGGGCGTAATAGCAGAAAACATCCGCTTCTGTTAATGCCAGCGGTTGGGATATGCCCATTTCTTCCCACAGTCTGCGCATACAGGCCTGCTCAAGACTTTCATAAAGACGGGGATGTGAACAGCAGGTATTGGTCCACAGCCCACCGCTATGGTATTTGCCTTTTGCCCGTTGTTGCAGTAGGTATTCAAACTCACCCGTGGCAGACTTGCGATAAAGCATTACAGAAAAAGCCTGGTGAAGCTCTCCACTGATATGAGCGGCCATTTTCTCCTTCTGGCCTGAGATATTGCCTTGTCTATCCACCAGTACAACGTGGTCCAACTGAGTCATGAATACCTGGCTGTTTGCTTTGAGGAAACAGCAAGTCTAAACTATAATCAGCGGTTCTGATGCCCGACATTACCCTTATTTTAGTGGTCTGAGACTAAAGGCAGGCCTCTTGCCAGGCGGGGCTGCTTGCCGGACAGGCCCATGGCATATTTCATCACCTGGTTTACCGCCGGTTTCATACTTCCTGCCAGAGTCAGGCCAATATTACGGATTAGCTTCAGGGGGAGGTGGTCATTACTAAATGCATGATAGAAGCCGTCCATGATGGTCATCATTCGTAGGTTGTCTGGTCTACGTACCTTTTCATAACGACTGAGCACTTCCGGGTTGCCAATGGCTTCTCCGGCTTTATGGGCATTAACAAGAATTTCTGCCAGCCAGGCAACATCTTGAAAGCCAAGATTGACACCCTGACCTGCCAGCGGATTTATTGTGTGTGCTGCATCCCCGGCCAGTACAACCCCACGCCGGTAATAGTGTTGGGCATGTCTGCGAGCCAAGGGGAAGGAACCACGCTCATGGAGTTTAATTATTTTTGGCAGCTCTTTTGGAAAGGTGCTTTCAAGCTCAGCAACAAACTCTGCATCGTTAAGGGCTTTGAGGCGCTTAATATTATCCGGAATATTATACCAAACGATTGACGCATAGTTTTTAGTGCCAATTCCCGGCAGCGGCAAAAACGCTTCAGGCCCTGTAGTTGTAAAGGCTTGCCAGGTAATATCCTGGGCATCACCTGCAATTTCAACAGTGGCAACCAGGCACTGCTGTTGGTAATCCTGTTGATCAAGCCCCAGGCTAGCAGCTTCTCGCACCCTTGATTGGGCGCCATCTGCCCCGATAATTAACTCGCCTGTGAAACGGCGCCCATCATTCAGGCTTATTGAGGGAGCATCACCAGAAAGATTGATCGTTTCAATATGTGCAGGGCAGACCAGTTCAACAGAGTCATGGGTTGCCATCGCTGTGTGCAGGCCCAGTTGGGTTAGGCGATTTTCTGCAATATAGCCCAGTTGAGCATAACGGATTGCTGAGGCATCAAATACGGTTTTATTAGGACGATTGGTCATGCCTGCCAGAGGCCCATCCAGTTTTTCCCATACCGCCATTCTTCGGTAAGGGCACATCCGCATCTTCTCCATGGATTCCCAGGCACCCAGTTGGCGAAGGATTTGTTCCGAAGCATAGCTGAGGGCCGAGACCCGAAGGTCTGGTAGTTGATCCGCCTGAAATGATTCTGGCAGGGCCCGGTCAAACACTGCAACGTTCAGCTTCTGGCTACCCAGTGCTGTGGCCAGTGCGGAACCAACCATTCCTGCACCCACAATCAATACATCGAAATGCTGCTCTTTCATGGCCCTGCCTGCTATTGTCATCGGAGGCTATCTAACCACAGAGTTTCCAGGGGCTCAATGAGCAGGCTGCCCAGCCAGCCCCAGTAGCAGATTGTTTTCTTGCCATAGAGAGACCTTAACACCATCCACATAACTTTCATGCTGTTTTAAATTGGTCATGGCATCGGGTAACAGGGCCTGGTAAAAGGTATAAATTCCGTTATCACTGAGGTTACGCAATTTTAGTTGAGCTGCAAGCTTGCCTTGAATGCTGCAGTAACGGCCGCCGAGCAATTCCCATTCATTATCTGGTAAATGTCGGGACTTGATCAGTGAAAAACCCAGCTGGGAGAGATAGCCGGTTATCTTTATCAATTCTGGTGTCGTCACTTCCATTGCCATCTGTTTGTTATGGTTATAGGCAATTTCATTGATAACCTGCCGGGATAAGTTTTCGCCCCTTACAAAAGGTAGTGATATAAAAATAACCATCATCAACGACAGGGCTGCAACATACGGGTAGTAAGATCGCTTCAGCTGTGCAATAAATAAAGAAAATCTGTCAGGGCTGGTATCATCGGAGGGGCTACTTGATGAGTGTTGCTCCAGATCAGCCAGTTTTTCAAGCTGGTGTTCAGAAAGCTCAAAGCCAGCAAAGTGATCCTTGAGCGCGTTGGGTAAAGGTATTTTATCGTCAGGTTTCATAGTGCACACGCCTCGCACTTTCTTGTTGTTCTGATAGCTGGCTTCTAAGTTTCTTTTTTAACCGATGTAGCTGCGACAGTATTGTGCCCCGAGGAGCTGATCGCATGTCGGCAATTTCCTGCACTGTATATTCTTCCACCGCCCAGAGATAGAGGAGTTCCCTGTCATGGCAACTCAGCCCCGTCATCAGTTGCTCAACATCTTGTCGGTGTATCAGTAAATCAGCAATTGGAGGAGCATGTTCTGGTTCAGCAATATCTTGCTGGAGTTGTTCGCTCACTACCAGGTGCAAATGGCGGTGACGTACCTGATCGAAAAATAGATTGCGAATACTGCGCATTAGATAAGCTGAAGATACCTGAACTTTATTTTTAGGCTGGCGAAGAAAACGCTCTACTGCCTGCTGCAATAAATCGTAAGCCTCATCGCCATCACCAGTAAGGGAGATGGCGTAACGGTAAAGCTGGTTTAGTAATGCCTTATCCACAGGCTGTCCTTAATGCTGGCGGGCCATAAAATAGGCTTTACTCCGTGCTATTAAATCCTGGCAAGTAAAGGCCTGGCCACCGCCCGCTATTAACAAAGCACCACCCGCTGCTGCCAGGGCAAACTCTCGTTTAAAACTATTCAGGTTGGCTATCACGCTTTTATCCATATTTAGCTTATGGATCATATAAAGCACCATCACTGCGACCACGGCACCACCGGCAGCACGAACCAAAGCGGGGTTTCCAAAAATCAGGGCCAGGCCTACCAATGCCAGTAGCCACTGACCGGTGGCAAAGGTTGGCACTTTATGGCACGAACCACCAAAATCAAGCCTACCAACCAACAATGGCAAAGGTTGGTGCCACCAACAATAAAGGTGATCCCAAGGGAGAAGCGCAGTAGCAATCCCAGGGAAGTCCAGCTGATGGAGGGCTTATGGGGAAAGAGCCGATTATCCAGACTACCGATACCTGCACCCAGATTAAACAGCACAAACATCATGCCAGAAAGCGTGATATCCCTGATTTGCACAAAAATAGCTGGTGATGTGTAGGTTTTTACATCGATAGCAACACCTGGCACGGTATGCACTGGTAGGGCCACCACAAAACTCCATAACAGAAAACCATAAAATAGCGCCAGTGGCCGCACCATAAGGCCTGCCATCAGGGCAATTCCGGAAATCAGTTCAAAGGCAGAAAGGGTGATTAAAAAGCCAGAAGGGGTGAAAGGTGAACCTTCAAAAAAAAGATAGTCCTGAAACAGCGTATTAATATAACCCGCTGTACCCATATAGTTAGCCACCATGCCATCGTGGGTACTGGCATTAAGCAGCAGACTTAGTTTGGAAAAACCACCAATCACAAACACCAGCCCCAGCCCAGTTCGTAAAAAAGCAGCCACCAGTGCTAGGCGTTCTGTTGTTCTAACTGTACCTTGGTGAGTAGTGAGCATCATCTGGAAAAGTCCTTGTTATTGTTATTTGGCATTACTTGTCTTGTTGGTAAGACGAATCAGGATGCTTTTTGATTGC
The DNA here is from genome assembly GCA_965224475.1 of Endozoicomonadaceae bacterium. Classification (GTDB taxonomy): domain Bacteria; phylum Pseudomonadota; class Gammaproteobacteria; order Pseudomonadales; family Endozoicomonadaceae; genus Endonucleibacter. The sequence continues at coordinate 806,585 of CBDCZK010000023.1, forward strand.
ATGTTCTAGAACAAAAATAATCACATATACCTGAGCCCAGTTTGTCGCTGCTAAATAACAGGGCTTTACGTTAGAATACTGTCGTTTGATTTAGCAGGGCCAGCGTCATGTATAAAATCAGTTTTTATGTACCGGAACCGTATGCAGAGAAGGTTAAGCAGGCACTGTTTGATGCTGGTGCAGGCCGCGCCGGTGATTATGACTGCTGGGCTTGGGAAACCAAGGGTACTGGCCAGTTCCGCCCCTTATCTGGTAGTGACCCCTTTATGGGTGAGCAGGACAAGGTGGAAAAGGTTTCTGAATTAAAAGTGGAAACCATCTGTGCAGATGAGCATATCAAGGCAGCCGTAGAAGCTCTCCGTCAGGCTCACCCCTATGAAGAACCCGCCTTTGATGTCTGGAAGGTGGAAGAATTTTAGGCTCTATAAATAATTTGGCCAATAATGCGTGCAACAGATGGACTGGTTCCCCTGGGCACCTGAGCTAATGGGAACTCTGCTCCGCCAGAAGCTGAAACAGCTACATGGTATATCTCGGGGCGGTAGCGTTGTTGATTTATCACTGTGCCTACTATATGAACCAGAAGTTATTGAATGAAGCATTTCAATAGCTTTTTTATTTCTATGTCGGGATAAAGCAAAAAATAGGAAAGATTAAAAATAATGAATTTTGAAATAGCTGATGCTGTACCTACTCCAGAAGAGTATATTAACCTTAGAAAAAAGGCAGGCCTATCGGCTAAGTCTATTGAAGCCGCTAAAAAAGGGTTACCCAATTCATTGTATGGTATCACTATACGAGATAACGGACGTCTTATTGGAATGGGGCGTGTTATTGGCGATGGCGCTTGTTTTTTTGAAGTTGTAGATATTGCTGTTGACCCTGATTATCAGGGACTGGGCTTGGGTAAAACAATTATGTTGAAGATTGAAAAATATCTCGATAGCTCTGCTATGGAAGGTTCCTATGTTTCAATGATTGCCGATAAACCCGGTTTCTATCAAAAAATGGGTTACAAACTCACTGCACCAGAGGCTCAGGGTATGTATAAAAGGTTATAGAGATTGTTGTGAAAAACCATTCAGTTTATGAATATTGGGCTTGTTATTCTTTTTTTACCACAGAGGCACTGAGAATGCAGAATTTTTATATTCCCAAATAATAAATATCAGTGCCCTTTGTGGCTCCATTGTAAATAAAATTTATTACGACAGTTTCTTCTCTGCAGGGTTGGTTTTTATAAATTATAACTCCTGACATTAGATCTCGAGAAAAATAATGATTATAAAAATGAGTGCTTTATCTGCAACATTTTTTTTCAGTACTTTGGTATTTGCAATACAAGACACTGATGCCAATGAAACGTGGGCAAAGATGCGCTTTGGCCGCCTAACACCCCATCCTGGCTATTGGACTACAGATCCTCAACTTATCGAGGAGTTTGTACCTTCAGGTATTGGGTATCAGGTATATCAACTGAGTGATTATTCTGTACTTCATAATCACGGTTTGTACTGGTCCAATGAAGAACATCAGGATACATCGTACGATATGCATGCATCTGTAATCGTATTTAAAAATGAGCAGCGAGTATTTGTTGCCAGAGGCTATCGCTACGACAAATTTCAAATTGATAGCAATACCGACAAGTTTTCATTTGAACACTGGACAGGAGTGATGGGGGACAACCAAATAACTATCTATAATTTTAGTGTCGAATCCGGCGTATTGAAGGTAACGACTTATACAAGGAGTACCAGAGCACAATAATGATCGAACTGTGACAGGGTGTTCTTGGACTGCATTATGTAATCAATTCAAGGGGGAAAAGGTATGTTACCTGATATTGGTAACCAGATGACAAACCCCAGACCTGCTGGTCTTGATAATGCCATTGACTGTTCAGAGGATTGTCCGGTCTGTATTGGGAATCCTATGAAAATTGCACATGAAGCTTTGCAAGGTCATGCTATTTGGAATGGAACTACCTTAGTTATTTCACATATGGGGCTTGTGAACTACTGTTTTATTCCTGCCATTTCCCACAAAGTAAGTTATTGTGTTGTTCCCGGTGAAGGCGCTGATAAAGACTTCTATGTGATTAGCGACAGATACGGAGGGTGTGAATTTCATACGCTCTACAACCCAACCCATAATATGTTTGCATTTCTGCATGTTTATCGAAGCAGTGGTGTAACTATTAATTATAAGTTACGCCCAGGGTGGGTTTTGCAAAGTGTGAAACGTTCTGCTGAAATTTCACAAGCTTATGGTATGGCAGGAAGTAATTGGTCAGTGACTCATATTAATCGGGCAACTAGGCCGGCCAGTGCACAGTCCTGTTTTATACATTTAAATTCTATGTTGAATGTTATGGGGGTATCTGACGGAAATGTACCCTATAGACAGGAAGACTGCTGTACCATTCTTTAGTGTCTTATTTTATTTAATAAAGACATGCCACATAAATTAAATGTAATTATCATTGTTATTATTTCTCTTTACCATTGATGTAGTAGGGTATATTTGCCAATTGAAGCAGGTGATGCCTTTTATATTCTTGCTTACCTTTCCAATCGCTCCCCTCAGTTGCAATGCAGGCGTATCCGAGTAGTTTGCCTCCGGCTTTTGCAACAAGTGCTGACGCAGTATCTAATGTGCTACCTGTTGTAATAACATCATCTAAAATTAATACTTTTTTATCTTTTATAATGTCTTGCTGAATGTCGGTAAGGTAGAATGTTTTAGCATTTTGACTGGTAATCGATTTATTTTGCTCATGATATTGTGCCTTGCCTGTTTTATTCGATGTTCTTAAAACAGCCAGTTTTACTTCTTTTTTACTATGTGATTTCTCGTGATGATCTAATAACTTAAGGGTTAGCGCATAGCCCAGTGCATTTGCTTTATCTCCAGGTACCACTACAGTATCAATATCTTCAGGGCGGAAACTGTGGACAGTTACAATCTTATCATATAAAGCCTGTGCGGCCTTAAAAGTAAGTTCTACCTCATCACAAACAGGAATATAGGCAATTTCAATAGTAGGAGCGTTTCCTGATCGTGGTAAAGTGACGTACTCATATTTCTTGGAAAAGTTTTGAAAACTGAGTTGATAATACTTGGGTGAAGCTGAAGACAATCCGGTCCAAAATAGGCTGTATGACAAAAGACTCACAGTAAGTAATAGTTTTTTCATTATGAGTTTCCTCTGTAAACTATCAAGGATAGCTTAGATATTCATGTTTTCATCTCTAGATATTTAGATATCAGCGTACTAGTTATGCTCTTTTTATAGTCAGGTTTTTATATGTTATTTAACTATTTATCCCCAAAGTATTTGGGTGCTTTATTTATTTTGATAGGAGCTTCTATTTCTTCATATGCGCAGTATGATTCAGTAGAAAAAACAATTATTAGTGTTGAAAAGCAATTACCAGCTCATGTTGGTGTTTCGATATATAATACAGAAACTAAAAAAACTTGGAATTACAAAGGGGATAGTCGTGTACCCTTGATGAGTACATTCAAAACACTTGCCTGTGGAAAACTGCTCAGTGATGTGGATAAAGGGGGAAGCTCACTGGATAAATCGGTTTTAGTTGAGAAAAAAGATCTTGTTACCTATTCTCCAATAACAGAGAATTATGTGGGTAAGGAGATAACACTTGCTGAGGCATGTTCAGCAGCTATGCTGACAAGTGATAACACGGCTGCCAATATAATATTAAACAATACGGGTGGGCCAAGCGAACTGACCCGATTTATTCAGGGTATTGGCGATCACACTACACGTCTGGATCGTTTTGAGCCTGAGCTTAATGAAGCTAAATCTGGTGATTTACGAGATACAACATCACCTTCTGCTATGGTTAACAGTTTAAATGCATTGCTGTTTGGAAATGTTTTATCTCCACAATCAACAAGTCAGTTAAAACAATGGATGATGGATAATCAAGTATCAGATAATTTACTCAGGTCTGTTTTACCCATTGGCTGGAAAATAGCTGATCGTGCCGGTGCTGGCGGTAACGGTTCAAGAGGTATTGCTGCGGTTATTTGGTCTGAAAAACTTGCACCTATCATTATTAGCATTTACATCACACAAACCAATGCATCGTTTGATGATCGAAATAAGGCAATTGCTGAGATAGGGAAATCGATATTTCTATTATTTAACAGCAAGACCAAAGCAGGCTGATAAGAAATTGTTGTAGAGTAAATTATATCATCCTATCTCGGTTGGTGTATTAAGCTGTGGATAAATGGGAAATTAATGAAAAAAGCAATCTTGTATATATTTTCAGGGCTACCTGCTTCAGGAAAAACGACAATATCCAGGCTTTTCGCTAAACATATAAAAGCGGCCTATATTCGCATAGATACAGTTGAACAAGGCTTGCGTGATCTATGTGATTTTAAAGTGGAGGGTGAAGGGTATCGGCTAAGCTATCGTTTGGCTTGTGATAATTTAGCACTTGGCCTTAACGTAGTAGCTGACTCTTGTAACCCCATTACGCTCACCCGCAATGAATGGCAGCAAGTTGCGAGTGATGCTGGTGCAGAATATGTCAATATTGAAGTTGTTTGTTCAAATGAAATTGAGCATCGATATCGGGTAGAGCATCGAGTAAGTTCAATTAAAAATTTAATTTTACCGACCTGGCCTCACGTATCCTTTCAAAATAGGCTCAGTAAGTAGTCACTCAAACGAAATCAGATATTCTTGACCAAATAGATCAAATACACGTTTGACCTCTTGCTCAAATTCCTTGAAGTTCATTATTGCCAGTAAGTTCAGCCATTCATATTTCACTTTTCTCCACAATATTTCTATCAGGTTTAGCTCAGGTGAATAGGTTGGTAAAAAACAGACTAAAAGCTTTTTCTCAATCGCCCAGTCTATTACTCTTTCTCTGAAAAGTTTGCTGGTATGAATGCTGGCATTATCCACCATGACGATGGTATAGCGATCATTAGAACTGTACTTGGGATCTTCCATCCTGGTGGCAAAATCATCAAAGACACTGATAACCGTTTCGCTGTTAACACAACCTGTTACTGGGTAGTAGAAAAGGTCATTGGCACGATTCATAAACCCCAGCACATTGATACGCTTGCTTTTTACAGAGGGTATTTCTAGCTGTGAGCCTTTTTCTTGCCAGCCGTAGGGGACACAAGGCTCTTGGCTAAAACCAGATTCATCAAAGTAAAACAGATTGACAAGCCCTTTATCCTCAGCATTTTGAGCCTCTTTCAAGGCAGACTGGCAACACCTGAACTGCTCCTCGTTGCGCTTATGACTGCAAGCCTTACGAAACCGCTTATAAACAAGTCCCAGCTTTTTTTAAAAGTCTCGACAAAGTTTGTTTTGAGGCAGTCTTCCCGGTTTCCTCTGCAATCTTTGTTTGAACATAAGCCAGCCTGCGAGGTTCCTCGGAGACAATCTCTCTAATGCGTTGTGCTTCCTGGTCAGTATAGATAGGTGGTTTACCACCCTCATGTTTTTTGTACAGACCGCGAAGGCCATAATCATCCCAGGCATCAATCCAGTCAGATACTGTCTGATATCGAACTTCAAATATTGCAGCAATCTCGCTCATAGAATAACCACGTATACTGAGTAAAACAGCATGAGCCCTTTCCCTTAGGTAAGGATATGGCCCGTGCCGGAGAGCTTCTCTCAATGTTTTTATGACTGCGACATCGGTTACTGGATCAACAGTTTTCATCGTGACAACAGCGAGATTAATGGTGTTTGGCAATGAGTATAACCAAATTGGAATGGAGATGTTTTTTATAAATACGGACGTACAGTTATTTTTATCTGTTAGCAGTTGCGTGACTACTTATGAAATATGGACTTCGCCGGTGATTCAAATTGATACGTATAACAAAACACCCGATCTCTCATTAAAAGAGCTATTAGAGAAGCTAGGGGATGGCTGTTGAGTATTTCCTAGTATTACGTTTGAATTGTTCTTAATAGCATATTAATTGATAAGTGCAAAGGCCAAGGATGCTGATAAGGAATTACAAACCATCTGATTGTGTTGAAATTACAGATCTTTTTCATGGTTCAGTCCATGCCGTTGACCTGGCCTTTTACACAGAAAGGGAGTTGGAGGCCTGGGCACCAACACCACCTGATTACAAACAATGGAAGCAGAGACTGGAACTGAGAAAACCATTTGTAGCCGTTCAAAACGGTATGATTATTGGGTTTATAGAGCTTGAGAACAATGGACACATTGATTGTATGTATGTCCATAAAGACCACCAATGCAAAGGCATTGGCGGAAAACTATTACAGCATGTCTATCGTGTGGCTAAATCTAAAGGTATAAAGTCCCTTTCTGTTGAAGCCAGTAAAGTGGCCAAGCCATTTTTTGACAAGCTGGGGTTTATGCTTGTTGAAGAGAATACAGTGGTATTAAAAGAACGTAACTATTCAGCACCCAGTAAAGGAAGGTTGTCGTAATTCTTCATAGCTATAAGCAGGGCTTCGAAAACATTCTCACCCTGCTTTCTCGCCGATGAAACATAACTCCGTATCCGGCAGTACCATTTAGCCCCTTTTTCACTTCTGAAACAGCCAGATATTTTCTGCTTTACCTTGCCGTTGCGAACATCCTGCTCACTGCCGTTATTATCGAAGGGGATGTCAAAATCAGTCATGAATCTCAAGGTTTCTTCTTTAAACTCCACCAGTCGCTTGAAGAGGTTAAAGGCTTTGGTGTTTCTGACTTTATCCTCTCCAAGGCGTTGACGTCGTCGCTCCATGTACTCGGCTTCTTCGAGCTGTGCTTTTTTAGCAGTACGCTCGAAAAGCGAGTCGATACGCTTGCGGATAATTTCCGGCATAGCCTTCATGCCAAGCTTTTTGAACCCTTTCCTAAGATGGCAAGCCAGCCTTAACAAGCGTTGAAGCCGGGCTGCAAGATAATTGCAATCTCTGTCAACAACCCCCTGCAACTCCCTTAAGTGATGGGCGTTACAGAGCACATGGATGGCTGCGTAGCGAAAGTAGACTTTATAATGGTCATGCACAAGTATACCGGCAAATACCAGTAACACTCCCATTGCCTCAATAGCTTCATGACCTTTACTGGGGTCAAGGTGGTAGTATGTCCACTCCTCGGAACGAACGACATGCAGCCACCATAAAGAGCCCTTCACTCTCATGCCTGTTTCGTCAGCACCTGCAACTGGCACTTTTTTTAAGGCGTTAGCAATTGCTGCCTCTGTGCTAGCCAGACGGTCGTAGGCATTTGCCTGAAAAGTACAGATTGAACCGGGACTAACTTCAAGACCAAAAATATCGAAAAAGAATTGTGAAATGCGCTTGTACGGCATTAACTGGTATTGATACAGATAAACAGCCAGTGCTTGAGTGACCGGACCATACTGCACATACGAGTCAACACCCTTAGGAAAGCATGCTTGATTAGCATGTCCGCATGGGCATTCTTTGACTTCAGCCACATGCGCCGTTACTTCGAAACGGCCAAAACGTCCTGGATCAAATACCTGACGTTCAACAACGTCGGTTACTTTGATAGAAAGAAGCGACTGATGGCAAAGTACGCAGTTTTTAACCGAGTGATGCCGGATATGGTCTGGTTCCTCAGTTTGCTCCAGCGTAGAGCCTTTATGACCGTGTTGACCACCGGGCCTGTTATTTGACTTTTGCCTCAGGCTTTTGGGATTGGGTTTGTAATCTTCTCTATCACACTCAGGATTTTCCTCATTCTCACTGTCAGCATTTGAGTTTTTGGATGATGAGGGCTTATTGTAACCATCTGTAGACGGTGGCTTGCTGCTATTACGACTATTCATCTTGAGCTTATCAGCAAGCTCCTTGTTTTCATCCTCAAGACTCAAAACCTTCGACTCCAGCTCACCTACAGCAGCGAGAAGCAAGATAATGGCCTGTGTTTCGGGAGTAAACTGAGTCATGAAAACTTCTGGAAAAGGGTTTATATCAAAATGACATAAATTCGCGAAAAATCCAGATTAATCTGAGGAGGCTGAATAGTTACAAAAGAACAGTCATTAATAAACTTTAAAATGGTTTATAAACTTCCATCTTAAAATCTGGAAAAAATACTTTCTAAAATTTTCAGGTAATAAGATAATTTTTTTCAATGTGTTAAATATCTCTATCTATTCTAATGTCATCCGGGAACTGGTAGAGGGGTTAACGTCGTTGCTTGGCTATGGAGAGTATTAGTTTAGAAGGTATATTGAGCCTCCTGCGCTATGCATGACTGAATACAGATGATGGCTGTTTTTCAGTTGGATATAGCTAATGTTATGGCATCTTTCTTTCATGAAAATTAATTTATACCTGCTATACATTATACCGACTGAATTATTCTGACTTCGGTTGTCACTACCTGTTTGAATAGCTGTATTGCTGTCAGAACTTTTTAATGGTGTGAGGGTTTCGGGTATGAGTGAGGATGCGTTAACACCAACATACGGCAGTCGTTGGTGTAGTGAAGCAGTTCCCCGGTTTTCCTTGCCGGAAAATGCCATGCTGCCAGAAACGGCTTATCGAGTTGTCATGGATGAGCTGAATCTTGATGGGAACCCGGCTTTAAATCTTGCCAGTTTTGTCACTACTTGGATGGAGCCGGAGGCTGAAAAGCTGTTACTTCATGGTTGTACCCGCAATCTGGTCGATCAAGATGAGTACCCGCAACTCAATGTTATTGAGCAGCGTGTAATCCGCATGCAAGCTTCACTATTTAATGGTCCGAAAGATGCTATTGGCTTTACCACGGTCGGTTCATCTGAAGCGATTATGCTAGCCCTGCTCGCTCATAAATGGAGCTGGCGGAAATGGCGGCAATCACAGGGATTGAGTGATAATCGCCCTAATATTGTCTTTGGTGCAGATGTCCATACCTGCTGGGAGAAGTTTGCCCGTTATTTCGATGTAGAGATGCGCTGCATTCCTTTGCAGTCAAACCGGTACATTATCAGTGGTGAGGATGTACTTCGTTATATCGATGAAAACACTATTGCTGTTGGTGCTGTGATTGGTACTACCTTTACCGGGCAAATGGATGATGTGAATGATATTAATAGAAAATTAATAGAGTATAAAAAGACATCTGGTCACGATATTCCTATTCATGTTGATGCTGCCAGCGGTGGGTTTATTCTACCGTTTGTTGCACCTGATCATCTCTGGGACTTTCGCCTTGAGCAAGTCCGCTCAATCAATGTATCTAACCATAAATTTGGATTGGTTTATGCGGGGCTTGGGTCTGTCATTTTTCGTGATCGAGATGTGTTGTCTGAAGACTTACCTTTCAAGATTAATTATCTGGGAGGTGAGATGGAAAATTACAGCCTCAACTTTTCCCGTTCCAGCGCCATGTTATTAGTGCAGTACTACAATTTTTTGCGATTGGGTAAGGAAGGGTTTCAGCGAATTACAGAACAGATTATGACGAATGCCCATTATTTGGAGCAGCAGTTGATAAGCAGAGGTATTTTCCAGCTGTTAACAGATGTTAAACACCTGCCGGTTGTGGTCGTGCAATTAATGGGAAATACAGCCTATACCGTTTTTGATCTATCCGATCAGCTAAGAAAATTTGGCTGGATTGTACCTGCCTATACGCTACCTGAAAATGCCCAAGATGTTGCTGTGTTACGATTTGTCGTTAAAGAAAATTTTAGTCGGGACCTGGCTGATAAACTGGTTCAGGATATTGATCGGGTGGTTTCTGAATTAGAGCAACGAATGAAGATACCTGTCGAGAATGACATTACAACTGTGGGACATGGTGTTTGTTAAATAAGAAGCCATTTTATTTTACTGATCGCTCTGGTAACTACACTTTGGCAGATTTTACTCACTAGAAAAATGACAGGCAGAGTATGAAAAAAGTCTGTGTGTATTGCGGTTCAAATTATGGAGGTAACCCAGATTATCTGGGGGCTGCCCGGGCTTTGGCAAAAGCCCTATTAGAACGGAATATGTGTTTGGTCTATGGTGGTGCAGCCATTGGTGTTATGGGTGAAATTGCAGACACTATGCTTGCTGGAGGTGGTGAGGTCATTGGCATTATTTCTGAATCTTTGCAGAACTTGGGAATTTCCCATAAGGGGCTGACAGAATTAAAAGTTGTTAAATCCCTGCATGAGCGTAAGGCTATGTATTATGAAATGTCCGATGGTTTTATTGCACTGCCTGGTGGGCTTGGCACCTTTGAAGAGCTTTTCGAAACACTGGCCTTACTTCAGCTTGGTATTCATAAAAAGCCCTGTGGTGTTCTGAATGTCAATGGCTACTACGAACACCTCTCCCTGCTATTGAGTCATGCAGTTGAAGAAAAATTCATGGTTGAGCAGCATCGTGATATGTTGCTGGTCAATAGTCATCCAGATCAATTATTAAACAAAATGGAAAATTATATGCACCAAACCGTGACTAAGTGGTTTGAGTAAAATATGGCTGGATGAGATAGGTAGTTTTAGTGATTATTAATGAAATTGCTTATAAACAAGTACCCCTTAGTTTACTGCTTGAAGCTGATCCCTGTGAAGAGAATGTTCAACAGTATATCCATAAATCAAAACTTTATGGTGTTTTTGATAAGAATGAGGTGATTGCTGTATGTGCTATTTTGCCGCTGGAAAATGCCGTTTTTGAATTGATGAATATAGCTGTTGCCTCTAACTATCAAGCCAAAGGTATTGGTATAAATTTACTACAGCATGCTATTGATGAAGTAAAAACGTCAGCAATTCCCGCAAACTAGATTCCGATTGGCACATTTTCAGTTAATTAAAAATGACTTTATAGAGGATGAATAGAGCCAGGCTGCTGCTATATCGGCAGTTGGTTTAAATGGCTGGTAACACAGGTCACAGGGCTAACATCAACTCTCTATGTCGTATCGACTGTCAGCAATTTCAAGCTCACACTTCGCTCCTCAATGATGGCTGTGAATACGTCTGTCCAGTTATCAATGCAGAACCAGTCAAACAGCCCTCGTATGGCATGCCACAATGCCTTTTTAGACTTCTTTGCCTTGAGCGCTTCTTGGAAAAGCTTGCAAGACAGTTGCTCTATCTGGTTGATGAGGAAGGCCGTAAAAGTCAGGCATGCCAGATTGCTGGCCAGATGCTGCTTTCCGTGCCCGTAATTGTGTTCGAGATGGTAGCCCTGTGTTTTCAGTGTATTGAACGTTTCGTTTTCAATTTTCCATTTAGCGCGTGCTCCTCGCATGAACTTATTCACGTTCTCGGCTGAAAGCTCAATATCGGTGATCCAGGTGTTGACGTACTTCTTGTTGCCCTCTGGATCAATTTCTATATATTCGAGATAGTTAACCAGCACATCCGGGTGTGACTTGTTAATGGGGACACCATTTACAAACCGGAACCAGTGGGTAAATCCTTTTTCATCGGTATATTCGTAGCGTACCACTTTGCCTGCACAATCAAGCTCATCTACGGCCTGGTATAACGACTCATGTGTTGAGTCCTTTGCCACCATAATGAAGCTATAGCCAAAGGACTTCACCAACTTGATGGTCGGTCCATCTGAGTACAGGTCATCAACAGTAAGAACCAGTGGCAAGTGGGGATGTTCTCTGGATAAATTCGCCAATAGCCGCTTGAGCGCTACCTTCTCACAGTCATTCTTTGACGCATCAACCTGTTTGGTGATGGGCTCAGGCATTAAAGGCAATACTTCCTTCTTGCCCGGCCTTACCAGACAGCAGGCCAGTAACTGATGGTAGTATTGCGGATTTTTGCTGTCCGCCTTTTTTACACAACACTCAGGACAGCTAATATTCCCTGAGCAAAAGTGCCCCGTACCATCGATAGGCGCAAGATACCCTTCCTCAAAATAAGTGAACTGCTTAAGTCGGCCAGATCGCTGCACAAAGGCAAACAAGCGGGTAAAGAACTTCCTGAAATAGCGCGTTTCTATAGGGTCAATCAGCTCCCTCAGATAGGTATCACTGGGGACGTTGCTGACATTGTACATCGACTTTAAGTTCTTGAGCCTGTCGGGCTTATTGACGCAATCCTGATCAAAAGCCAGCAACGAAGGGTATTTCAGGTGCATGACAGCAAGGCCACTCATGACCGCATCATGAAGGGCAATTTTGTCATGTTGACTTTTCTTGCGAAAGTCTGGAATTTCAGCCGCTTCATCAGAGACTATTTTGAGCAGTTTTTCAGCAATGGTTCTTGGTTTTGTTAGCGGCACAACATAAGCATCGTTATTATTATAGTGGTGAAATTCTATCGGATAGTCTGCGATTTCAGCAAGAAAGTATCAGGCTACAGCCCTTGTTATTAAGGGCTTTAATCAAGTCTGCGGGAATTGCTGTAAAAACGTTAGGGGCAACAAAACTGGTTGTGGGTACAGGTACCTTTGGTTATCAATTAACCTTCTACCAACGAATAGGGTTTCGTGTACATTCAGTTGAGCAGGATTATTTTTTAAAAAACTATACGAACCCTATCTTTGAATCTGGTATTCAGCACAAAGACAGGTTAGTCCTTGAACTGAGTTTCTGACTATTTTTCCATGTGAGCTAGCTGCTACTATCTGTTTCCACATTCTAATAAGCCAAGTTAGTGGGCACTGTACTTTTAGGAAGTAAAACATGAAAAAGTTATCAGTTATCGCTTGTATGCTGTTGCTTGGTGGCTGTGCAAGTTCAACTCAACCAGAATATTTCTGGAAAAAACATGGAACCAGCTATGATGAAGCAGTAAATGCAGAAGCTGGGTGTCAATATGATGTCGGGATGGCTAATATAGTCAATCCGGTAGAGAAACAGAAAATTATTGAAGCCTGTATGAAAAAAGATGGCTATCGTTGGGGGGAATATATTCCTGTAGATAAGGGGTGATTGGTATCATGCTCAGGAAATAAAAAATGGAATGTTTTGAATGAAAAAAATACTATTTTCTCTCTCTGTTATTTTTTTTCTTGCGGGTTGTTCTCCTGAGGTTGGCAGCGAACAGTGGTGTAAAAATCTTAAGGAGAAGCCAAAAGGTGACTGGAGCAGTAATGAAGCCACAGACTATGCCAAGCACTGCTTTTTTAAATAGTAACTTTACTCGCTTCCAGGCATAGAAGAGGGTCGTAATGTGTTTTATTCACCACAGAGTCAGAGGATATGTTTGAGAGTATAAATACTCTTTATTCTCTGCTCTCTTTGGTGAAAAAGGATAGCAACCTAGGCTTTTGTTTATTTAATGGGCTTTCGTGAGAAGCCCATAGCTTTAGAAACGCACTTTTGGTTTTATGATGAGAGGTTATTCAACATACCAGTAGCCAAGATTAATCAGGTTTAAAAGCAGTTCAATGAACTGTTGGTTATCCAGAGCCTCACCCAGGTCATGGCTGGTCACCTTACTAAGGTTACATAATGCTTTTGCTGCTTCGCTACAGTGAATGGGAACCCCAAAGGTTTCACCATTAATATGTAAGAGGTGAGGAGTATCGGGATGATAAAAAGCACGCAGGCCCGCTACCTTAATTAAAGGCTCGCCCTCGTTAAAAATTTGGTGTAGTTCATGAGCCTGCCATGGTGAATCTGGCTCAATAATATCCAGTTCATGTCGGGACTGACTAAGATATTCTCCCAGCCATTGCTGTTTGATGGTTTCATCCTTCAGCAGGTTTTCCATCATAATAACTAAAGCTTCATACTCTCCTTTATAAATAGCACTGGGCTCATTGCGGGCAGGCATTTCTGGATTATGGTAGTGCGAGTCGCCCATATCCTGGCTAATGACAAAATCAGCAAAGCTGCTGAGTAACTCCTGGGACTTTGGAGAGCGAAAGCCTACGGAGTAGCTCAGAGATGTATCCAATGATTGTCCTTCATGGGGAAATCCTGCTGGAATATAGAGAATATCACCGGCAATCAGCTCCTCATCGATAATGGCTTTGAAGCCTTCAATTTGTCGTAACCCAGTATGCAGGTTTGCTTCGTTATAATTGCCCTTATTACCAACACGCCAGCGACGTTTACCCATACCCTGAATGATAAAAACATCATATTGATCAATATGCGGGCCAACACCTCCCTGGGGAAGGGAGAAGCAGACCATTACATCATCCATAAGCCAGCGAGGGAAAACACCGAAGGGTTCTGCCAAAGTCTGGCAGCCTGAGTGCCAATGATTTGCCGCCTGGACAATGAGTTGAGCATGGGATTCAGTCAGATTATCAAAGTCTTCAAAGGGGCCATGTGCAACCTGCCATTGATTATTGGCATTGTGGACCAGTCTGGAATCGACTTCGTCTTCCATAGCCAGTCCGGCCAACTCATCAGGGGAGATAGGGTCATTGAAGTCGGCAAAGCCATTTTTAATGACAGTTGGCTGTTTTTGCCAGTAATCTGTTAAAAACGCATTAATATTGAAATTAAATGAGAACATGGAAAATAAGTGTCAAAAAATGAACAGTATACTCATTACCAGCAACTGTTATAAGGATTATTTAGGTTTGGATAGAAAAAGCTATTTATTATCTTTTTAAAAAAAGATATTTAGATTGTGTTTGCTATGCTTATGAAATAATAGATTTTATTTTCTATTTTAAATAGTTGCCGTAAAGTTTTGGAGAAAAGGATGTCAGAAAATAATCAGAACCGTACTTATAGATATTGTGCTGTGCAGTTGAATATATTCTCTTTGTTACTTGTTAATTCTCTTACTGGTTTTTGTGGTGGCTTATCATTCGCTTTTATTTTCTCAATATCAAACTTTATTGGTATTGTTAATCCTGAGAAGTTTGATAACTATATTGTGAATTTTATAGGTTTTTCATTTTTAGGGCTGCTTTTCGGTGTTTTGTTTTCTATAGTAGGCTACCCGTTATATACATGGGTTTGTAAAAATATAAAAGGTCAAAAATTATCAGGTATTTTTCATAATCCCCATGATTAATAAAAACTGCAAGAATTCATATGTCGTAACTATTCAGCACCCAGTAAAGGAAGGTTGTCGTAATTCTTCATAGCTATAAGCAGGGCTTCGAAAACATTCTCACCCTGCTTTCTCGCCGATGAAACATAACTCCGTATCCGGCAGTACCATTTAGCCCCTTTTTCACTTCTGAAACAGCCAGATATTTTCTGCTTTACCTTGCCGTTGCGAACATCCTGCTCACTGCCGTTATTATCGAAGGGGATGTCAAAATCAGTCATGAATCTCAAGGTTTCTTCTTTAAACTCCACCAGTCGCTTGAAGAGGTTAAAGGCTTTGGTGTTTCTGACTTTATCCTCTCCAAGGCGTTGACGTCGTCGCTCCATGTACTCGGCTTCTTCGAGCTGTGCTTTTTTAGCAGTACGCTCGAAAAGCGAGTCGATACGCTTGCGGATAATTTCCGGCATAGCCTTCATGCCAAGCTTTTTGAACCCTTTCCTAAGATGGCAAGCCAGCCTTAACAAGCGTTGAAGCCGGGCTGCAAGATAATTGCAATCTCTGTCAACAACCCCCTGCAACTCCCTTAAGTGATGGGCGTTACAGAGCACATGGATGGCTGCGTAGCGAAAGTAGACTTTATAATGGTCATGCACAAGTATACCGGCAAATACCAGTAACACTCCCATTGCCTCAATAGCTTCATGACCTTTACTGGGGTCAAGGTGGTAGTATGTCCACTCCTCGGAACGAACGACATGCAGCCACCATAAAGAGCCCTTCACTCTCATGCCTGTTTCGTCAGCACCTGCAACTGGCACTTTTTTTAAGGCGTTAGCAATTGCTGCCTCTGTGCTAGCCAGACGGTCGTAGGCATTTGCCTGAAAAGTACAGATTGAACCGGGACTAACTTCAAGACCAAAAATATCGAAAAAGAATTGTGAAATGCGCTTGTACGGCATTAACTGGTATTGATACAGATAAACAGCCAGTGCTTGAGTGACCGGACCATACTGCACATACGAGTCAACACCCTTAGGAAAGCATGCTTGATTAGCATGTCCGCATGGGCATTCTTTGACTTCAGCCACATGCGCCGTTACTTCGAAACGGCCAAAACGTCCTGGATCAAATACCTGACGTTCAACAACGTCGGTTACTTTGATAGAAAGAAGCGACTGATGGCAAAGTACGCAGTTTTTAACCGAGTGATGCCGGATATGGTCTGGTTCCTCAGTTTGCTCCAGCGTAGAGCCTTTATGACCGTGTTGACCACCGGGCCTGTTATTTGACTTTTGCCTCAGGCTTTTGGGATTGGGTTTGTAATCTTCTCTATCACACTCAGGATTTTCCTCATTCTCACTGTCAGCATTTGAGTTTTTGGATGATGAGGGCTTATTGTAACCATCTGTAGACGGTGGCTTGCTGCTATTACGACTATTCATCTTGAGCTTATCAGCAAGCTCCTTGTTTTCATCCTCAAGACTCAAAACCTTCGACTCCAGCTCACCTACAGCAGCGAGAAGCAAGATAATGGCCTGTGTTTCGGGAGTAAACTGAGTCATGAAAACTTCTGGAAAAGGGTTTATATCAAAATGACATAAATTCGCGAAAAATCCAGATTAATCTGAGGAGGCTGAATAGTTACCATATGTCTCTGTGCTTTTTTATTTTTGTATGAAAGAAAAGTAATAGTAGGTCGATGTTTTTACATAGGATTATTGGTTAAATATTAGGTTTATATGTGTTATGGAACAGCTAATAAATGGATATTTTTTTAATGGCTGGGTTCTTTTTATTAATGTTGTTGTCTTTTTATTGTTTGGCCTGAAAAGCTATGATGTTTATGCAAAAACCTGGCTGGCGCATACAGGTGAATATTTTGCTGAGGGAACCATTACATATTCTGAATTTTTTGTTTCTCCGAAAAGAACACTTGATATCCAGTATCCCAATCAAGGGATTATTAGTTATTCTTATTCTATTGACAACAAACTTTATGTGGGTACTGTTTATCCAGGCAATTTAACTCAGGAGGAGGTAGATAAATTTCTTTATAAAGGCGCAAAGGTTAAAGTATATTATTCTCCAAAGTTACCTTCCTACTCCTTTGTTCAGAATAAACCAAGTCAGTTTGAGCTCATTCAGAGTGCGGTATCACAATGGTTGGTTATCCCTGTTTGTTCTTTTAATTTTTTAGCGTTGCTTGTCTGGGCAGTCACAAAAGGAGGTTAGCTGGAGCGTCCTTTGTCTTTTGCTTTAAAGTCCAGTGCTTAAGCGTTCTATTTATTTGACTACTCTGTTTTATGGCTTAGTTAAGCTCATTCAATAAGCTCGGACTATTCCTGGTTTGATATGGTATTGCGGAATATTAATCTTCTGTAATCTCTTTATATTTTTGTGCCTTTGCATTATTGAAAGTCAAGACATTGTGTTGAATTCATTTGTTAAATGACCTTTTAATTAAATCAGTAGGAAAGCCACTGCATGTGCCTGAACTGATAATTTTTTGCTAGTATGCTATAAGTTTTTTAATTTACCATGCATGACTGTATTTGGAGTTATATTACTGCATAATCTATTTATATTTACTTCGTCAAGTAAATAGTAGATTATGCTGTTTTTCTTGGATTAATGTACAGGGCAATTGCATCAATCTGACGACCTGAGAGAGACTGCTCTGTAAATTACCAGAGTAGTCAATTTGCATGGAAGCCGTACAGTATCAACCTTTGTCGCAGTTTTTGGCTAAAGTACCTGATCCCCGTCGGCCAGGTATGTGTGACCATAACCTGCTTGATATTCTTATTATTGCCGTATGTGCTGTTATATGTGGAGCTGATGAGTGGCAAGACATTGAGGACTTTGGTCGCTGTAAAGAAGACTGGTTCAAAACATTTCTAGAGCTACCCGCCGGCATACCCTCTAAATACACCTTTCGCAGGGTCTTCTGCTTGCTTGACCCCGTAGCTTTTGAAACCTGTTTTACTGGCTGGATCAAGCAAACACTGACTGAAATATCAGGCAGCCAACACCTTGCGATTGATGGAAAGGTCATTAAGGGCTCCAGAGCAAAAGGCAAAAAACCAGTGCTTCTAGTCAGTGCCTGGAGTGTTAAGCTTGGCTTGGTGCTTGGGCAAGAGCGTGTCGACCAAAAGTCCAATGAAATTACAGCAATACCTAAACTGCTCAAAGCTCTGGAGCTGAAAGGCTGCCTTGTCACACTGGATGCTATGGGCTGCCAGAAGAAAGTAGCAAAGCAGTGCGTTGAACAGGGTGCAGATTACATTCTTGCAGTCAAAGGCAATCAGAAAAAGCTCTATAAAGGCATAGAGGCTTTGTTTACCGCAGCAGAACACCAGCCAGAGCTGCATGATTATATGCAGTCTCGTGAAAAAGGCCACGGTCGTGTAGAAACCCGCTGTTGTTGGGTGATAAGCGATCTTTCTAACTTGGAAACGGCAAAAGACTGGCCGGGACTAAAGCAAGTAGCTGTCGTACAAAGTGACAGGCAAATCAATGGTAAAGTAACTACTGCGCTGCGTTTTTATATCATGAGCCGTTCAATGGCAGCGAAGGATATGCTGGAAATCAGTCGAAACCACTGGTCTGTGGAGAATAATCTACACTGGGTGCTTGATGTTGCATTTTCAGAGGATGCTTGTCAGATCAAAACAGGCAATGGGGCAGAGAACTTCTCTATCCTGAGGCGGATAGCACTGAACGCTATCAAGGCCAACAAGGGCGATCGCAGTATCAAGAGCCACAGAAAACTAGCAGGTTGGGATCATAAACACCTAACAAAGTTACTTTGCTCTATCGTTTTGGATTGATGCAATTGCCCTGGATTAATGTATTTCTGATTTTATAGGGTTGTAATGAAGAAGTTGGTTGCACTGTTTATTATTTTTGTAGCTTTGATCTCTATTTCTTTGTATTTTTTAAAAAATCGTGAGTTTTCAAAGGAACAAGGTGTTTCCCCTCAAAAAACATATCACGATGCTAAAGGAACGGCTGAGCTAGAGGTGCTTTTTAGGAAAGATAAGCGTGGTGATTTTTATATTGATTTATTGCAAAATTCAGCAAATAATTACTGGTCGTTAATTAATGATGAGTGTGAGATAAAAGTTTCTAAAACAGGTAACACCTATGATGTCAGCATTGAACATGATTTTGGGAATGGTTCTAAACGTGAAATCAAAACGCAGATAATAGCAAATCCTGGTGAACAAATCATACTTGGTAGATCAAATGGTTCTAGCCTGTTTTTAAAAGTACCTAATGTAGAGTCTCTATAAAGAGATTTTGTGTTCTATTACAATAAAATTAACATAAAAAGTGATCACGGGGAGGGTAAAATGAACCTTGACAAAGATATTATTTCAATACGACCAGATGTTAAATCAGAAACGATTCAGAAACTTCCTAATTATATTGGAGTGTCTGAGCAAACAGCAGGGGCATCAGGTATATCAATGAATATGGTTGTTATACCTCCAGGAGCAAAGGCGGACCCACATTACCATGATGGTTTTGAAACAGCTATTTATCTACTGAAAGGTACAGTTAAAACCCTTTATGGTGAAAATTTATCCAAATCAGTTGTAAATAAAGAGGGTGATTTTATATTTATACCGGATGGTGTACCCCATCAGCCGATTAATTTAAGTGACAGTGAAACGGCTATTGCTATAGTCTCAAGAAATGATCCAAACGAACAAGAAAGTGTTAAGCTGGGCTATGTTCCCCTAAACGGTTGAACACCCCAATGCTCTGCGAGTCCAGTGACAAAACCACCTACCGTTAGTGTATTTCGGCTAGATAATATACGACGCCAACTGAGATAATGAGAGAGATACTTTGTAGCCACACCATGAAAAGTATTTCTAATCCACTGTTTCAAATGACTGTGGTAAGCATTGACGTGCTGAATATGGAATATACCTTCCAGCACACGCTTTCCGGCTGAAGTATTCAATTCCTTTAAAGGAAAAGCCAGTTTACGAGCCAGTGATTCATGCGCCAAACTGGCATCAGCACAAACAATAGCATCAACTGATATGCGACCTCTCAGGCAATGAACCAAAGCATCGGCGCTTTCATTCTCAAGAACACCATCAACGGTATTATCTTCCCGGTCGCGAGCTACCATAACGGGTATCCTCCGAGCCTTTACCTTGTCTGAGCCACGTTTTCTGGCTGGCCTTGGCAGCCTTTGTCGCTGGCCTTTGAAGGACTCCCTAAAAAAGGTTTCATCCAGCTCTACAATACCTTCCAAGCCAGTTGCCTGGTCTTTATCGATGACCTGTAAAAAACGATGCCTCCAGGAAAATGAAGTTTTCAGAGTAATGCCGCAGACTTTAGCTGTTGCTCGAAGTGTCAGGGAGTGAGTCATTTCCCTAAGGTACTGCAACCACTGCCCACTATGATCATGGTGTAGTCGAGCCAATGGTGTTTCTGTAAAGGCATTAAATGTACGGCCACACTGTTTGCAGCGATAGCGTTGTCTTCCGACCCTAATCCCCCAGCGCTGGAGATGTGAGTTGCCGCAGTAAGGACAGGAAGGATCGCTTGCAAAATTGTGTTCAATCAAACTTTCAAGATTGAGGTTAGATTTAGGTTGATTCGGTGCGGCAGTAAGGGCCTGTTGAAGTATACCGAGTTGCTGTGGTGAGAGTGATGCAACGTCGTTGAGAAACTGCCTGAATTGATTATTTTTCATTATGAGGCCTCCTCACAGGAAAGAGACAGCCTCAGTTTACTCCTTTCAACCGTTTAGGGGAACATAGCCGTTAAGCTGTATAAGCCGGAGTAACTACGGGTAAAAGTTAATACTGTACTTCCATATAGTGATTATGGTTCATAGTGTGATGAGGGGTAAGAAATTGCACAATGAAAAAAAATTAAGAGTTTCATATCAAGGGCATGTGCTTTATGGTGATGTTGTAGGTTCAAGCCCAACCCCTTCAATGATGCTGCTACATGGTGCGGGCAGATCATGTCGGAATCGTTTATTACAATTTAGAACCAGGCTTTTAGAACAAAACTTAACTTCCTTAGCCATTGACTTTATTGGTCATGGAGAAACAGCCGGGCCCATGACCTACTCCAGTCTTCAGTCAAGAACTGAACAGGCTTGTACAGCTATAAATGCTTATTGGGAAAGAAGCAAGCCAGTTGTTGTTTTAGGTATTAGAAGCTATCTCAAAACTGTTGGCTGATTAATTCGTTATAATCCCCCTGTTTTAGGGGGAGTTGATGATGAGTGAACTAACAACAGCACAATGGGAATTATTAGAGCCCTTTTTTCCTTCCAAAGATCTGCTTCAGGGCCGACCCGGAAGACCACGGCATCATGCTCGCCCAGTTCTCGAGGGTATTTTGTGGATTCTCCGTACCGGAGCTCAATGGAAAGAATTACCCACTCAGTTTCCTCCTTATCAAACATGCCATCGACGCTTTCAGGAATGGCAAAAAATAGGCCTCATTGAGCAGATACTTGAAGCCCTTGCAGAAGACCTGGAAGGGCGCGGCAACCTTGACCTGACTGAAACGTATATCGATGGTAGTTTCGCTTCCGCTAAAAAAGGGGCGCTTGTGTCGGGAAAACTAAGCGTGGAAAGGGAACCAAAATCATGGGCATTACGGACCGCAATGGTCTTCCTATCGCCTTATGCATTGACAGTGCTTCGCCACATGAAATCACGCTTGTAGACAAAGTGTTGGAACACCGTTTCATTTCTACGGTACCCACAAGAATGATTGGTGATAAGGCCTACGATAGCGACCCACACGATAAGTCTCTATTTAAACGCTATAGAGTTGAGTTAATAGCACCACACAGGAAAGGTCGAAAGAAACCCAAGACTCAGGATGGTCGAAAACTAAGGCGTTACAAGCGAAGATGGAAAGTGGAGCGCCTTTTTGCTTGGCTTCAAAACTATCGAAGGGTTCTGGCCAGATATGAATATAAAGCAGCCAACTACTTGGCTTTTTTGCAGCTGGCCTGCATTAGGATATTGTTAAGACAGTTTTGAGATGACTTCTAGTATGGGAGCTTATAATGCAGTTAAACTGATTGAAAAATTCACTGTTTCTACCCTTATATTGTTTGTTCCTGCGGCTTATACTCCAGAAGCATACAGCATTCCTTTTGGATCAGGGTTTTCAAACGTTATTAGAGCAAATAAAAGCTGGGAAAGTTCTGATGCATATCAGATTATTTCTTCTTTTACAGGACGGCTGCTGATAGTAACAGCAGAGTATGATGATGTGATACCAAGAGAAATTCCTGAGAGGCTTTATTCTTATGCTGTAAATGCAAGTAAAAAGGAAATGTATGAGGTTCGGGGTTCTCCCCACCAGATTTTGAAATACTTGGAGGATAATAAGGCTGAATCTGAAATATTGAGTAAAAACATAGTGAAGATAGTTCAGGGTTTATAGTGTGGAGAAAAAGCTGCTTTGGGTTTTCAATATAAATTAATCAGGAGGCTTCACACTAAAAAAATATTATGGCTTACTTTATATAGGGATGATTAATATAAGGTGCTCATATGGATAAGCCAAGATCTGTGCCAATAATTGGTTGGACTTTTATTATTGTAGGGGGCGTTACTGTCTTAACCAGTCTTTGGGGGTTGAAACTGGTTCTTTCTAAAGATATCTATACAAACCCTTCCTGGATAGTTATGGTTTTGACTCAGCTTTTTATTGCTGTAGTAGCTATTATTGCCGGTGTTCGGTTTATGAAGGGTAGCCGTATGATGAGAACTATTCTTGAAGCTATCTCCTGGCTTATTTTAGGTGCTATGTTTTGGTTCAGCTGGGGTGCTTTTATAACTCTTTCTCATGATGTGTTAGGTAAGGGGATCACAATTTTTAATTTCCTGCTCTTTGTTGTACCAATTACAATTATTATCTATAAGCTGCGCGGGAGTAAAATACGCTCATACTTAGATAACTGTAATGTTAGTTAGTTATTATAATTTTCTTATAGAGCACACTTTTTCAAAGCTGTGCTTTAACTTGCGTTCCTGGTTTTAATAAACGAGTCTTTTCGCTCGTTAAGCGAGAAAGGTGTTATTGTTTGCAATAATCATAACTGTGATCAGTGTATAGTATTCGTTGATTACGGTATTTCTGTAAATTTTATTGTATAGTTCCCACTAACTAAATAAAATAAATAAGGTTTTAAAAATGATATCTGCGCTTTATGCATCACTTTCAGCTTTTATTATTGTTTGGTTGTCTCTTAATGTAATAAAAAATAGAAGGAAGTACAAAATAAGTGCTGGTGATGGAGGTAATAAAGAATTAGAGACGGCAAGAGCTGCTCACTCAAATGCTATTGAGTATATTCCTATTATACTCTTAATGTTATTTTCCTTGGAATACAATCAAGCAAACTTAATTATTGTTCATTTGTTTGGCATCACTCTTATTACTGGGCGGCTAATACATGCCAGAGCTATTATTTTAGCAAACCTTAAAAGGCGAATTTTGGGTATGAAAATTACTTTGTTTACAATTCTTGGTCTGGCTATAGTTAATATTATTTATTGTAACTATTCAGCACCCAGTAAAGGAAGGTTGTCGTAATTCTTCATAGCTATAAGCAGGGCTTCGAAAACATTCTCACCCTGCTTTCTCGCCGATGAAACATAACTCCGTATCCGGCAGTACCATTTAGCCCCTTTTTCACTTCTGAAACAGCCAGATATTTTCTGCTTTACCTTGCCGTTGCGAACATCCTGCTCACTGCCGTTATTATCGAAGGGGATGTCAAAATCAGTCATGAATCTCAAGGTTTCTTCTTTAAACTCCACCAGTCGCTTGAAGAGGTTAAAGGCTTTGGTGTTTCTGACTTTATCCTCTCCAAGGCGTTGACGTCGTCGCTCCATGTACTCGGCTTCTTCGAGCTGTGCTTTTTTAGCAGTACGCTCGAAAAGCGAGTCGATACGCTTGCGGATAATTTCCGGCATAGCCTTCATGCCAAGCTTTTTGAACCCTTTCCTAAGATGGCAAGCCAGCCTTAACAAGCGTTGAAGCCGGGCTGCAAGATAATTGCAATCTCTGTCAACAACCCCCTGCAACTCCCTTAAGTGATGGGCGTTACAGAGCACATGGATGGCTGCGTAGCGAAAGTAGACTTTATAATGGTCATGCACAAGTATACCGGCAAATACCAGTAACACTCCCATTGCCTCAATAGCTTCATGACCTTTACTGGGGTCAAGGTGGTAGTATGTCCACTCCTCGGAACGAACGACATGCAGCCACCATAAAGAGCCCTTCACTCTCATGCCTGTTTCGTCAGCACCTGCAACTGGCACTTTTTTTAAGGCGTTAGCAATTGCTGCCTCTGTGCTAGCCAGACGGTCGTAGGCATTTGCCTGAAAAGTACAGATTGAACCGGGACTAACTTCAAGACCAAAAATATCGAAAAAGAATTGTGAAATGCGCTTGTACGGCATTAACTGGTATTGATACAGATAAACAGCCAGTGCTTGAGTGACCGGACCATACTGCACATACGAGTCAACACCCTTAGGAAAGCATGCTTGATTAGCATGTCCGCATGGGCATTCTTTGACTTCAGCCACATGCGCCGTTACTTCGAAACGGCCAAAACGTCCTGGATCAAATACCTGACGTTCAACAACGTCGGTTACTTTGATAGAAAGAAGCGACTGATGGCAAAGTACGCAGTTTTTAACCGAGTGATGCCGGATATGGTCTGGTTCCTCAGTTTGCTCCAGCGTAGAGCCTTTATGACCGTGTTGACCACCGGGCCTGTTATTTGACTTTTGCCTCAGGCTTTTGGGATTGGGTTTGTAATCTTCTCTATCACACTCAGGATTTTCCTCATTCTCACTGTCAGCATTTGAGTTTTTGGATGATGAGGGCTTATTGTAACCATCTGTAGACGGTGGCTTGCTGCTATTACGACTATTCATCTTGAGCTTATCAGCAAGCTCCTTGTTTTCATCCTCAAGACTCAAAACCTTCGACTCCAGCTCACCTACAGCAGCGAGAAGCAAGATAATGGCCTGTGTTTCGGGAGTAAACTGAGTCATGAAAACTTCTGGAAAAGGGTTTATATCAAAATGACATAAATTCGCGAAAAATCCAGATTAATCTGAGGAGGCTGAATAGTTACTATTTATTTGCCTTATAGTATATTTGTTTAGGGGTTGTAAGTAATGGATAAAACAGTAATTAATTATCGTGAGCAACATAACTATAGAATTATTTCTGATGTGATAGAGCGTATTAATGCTGATTTTAACAATCGGCAAACGCTTAAAAATATTGCTTCTGAAATGAATTTAAATGAATACTGTTTACAACGAATATTGAGTACTTGGGCCAATTTATCTCCAAATCATTTTCTTCAACTTCTTACCAAAGAACATGCTCTTGAAGGGCTGAAAAAGTCCGGTGATCTTTCAACAGTTAGTAGCTTTTCAAATATAGATAGGCAAAATGGTTTAATAGTGAGCTATGAAGCTATGACTCCTGAAGAAATAAAATCTGGAGGCCATGGGCTAACTGTAGGGTTTGGCATAGAATCAACGCCTTTTGGTGAAGCGTTGTTTGGCTGGACTGCGAGGGGGCTTTGTTATCTGGAATTTTTTGATGATAATTATGAAGGGAAAAAGCAGGAACTCATCACCTATTGGCCGAATGCTACATTAGCTCGTGATGACCAGAGGGCAGCAGAATTATCGTCAATGATTTTTACTGTATCTCTGCAAAGAGAGCGGTTAAACCTTGTTCTTCGTGGTACTGATTTTCAATTAAAAGTTTGGGGAGCACTACTAAATACAAATCCGTCACAACTGATTTCTTATAGTCAACTTGCTGTTATGATAGGATCAGCAAAGGCGCAGAGAGCTGTTGGTAGTGCCTTGGCTGCTAATACTATTGGTTATCTTATTCCTTGCCATCGAGTTATAAAAGGTAGTGGCGAGGCCGGCCATTATCGTTGGGGGCGTCGCCGGAAACTGGCAATGCAGACATGGGAAGCTGGTAGGATGTTAAAGGCTGAAAATAGTTGCAGCTGATAACAAAATATATTTATTTTCTGATTATTAAAAATTGATATTGATGAGCGAAATAAAAACCTATTATTTGGAAATGTGTTCACCAGAATTACTTAGCGATAAGGAAGCATCTGGTGAAATATATATCTGTGAGGCACAAGTTAAGCAGTTTCAGTTTAACAAGTTTCTTTACCAACTTGTTGGGGATGAATGGCAGTGGAATGATAAACTGTCATGGAGCAGTAGTCAGTGGCAGGCTTACGCAGAAGATGAGAGTCTGAGAACCTGGGTTGCATATGTGGAAGGCTCCCCTGCTGGCTATTATGAACTGCAAAAACAATCAGGAGGCAATGTAGAAATTGCCTATTTTGGATTAGCCAAAAAATTTATTGGCAAAGGCTTGGGTGGGTATTTGTTATCTCATGCCATAACATCTGCTTGGGAGTGGTCAGGAACCCAAAGAGTTTGGGTGCACACTTGTTCTTTGGATCATCCCAGCGCTTTGCGCAATTATAAAGCACGTGGTATGAAGGTTTATCAGATCGAAAGTAAAACTATAAGCGAATAACAAAGCAGAAAAGCATGAATCAACTATCCTTGTATAGCTAATACTATTCAAGGTTTTGATACATGCACATTCTCAATGCTATAACAGCACTCAATTATGACAGCAAAGATAATCATTACCTTTCGATAAAAATTCCTACTATTGATATTGCTCCATGGCTAAGAAAGCTAGAAAAAATCCTTAGCCCTATTGACTTTTTTGAATATAGGCTCAATCAAAAAGAGCGGGATCATAATACCCACCATATAACACTCATACCTCCTAGTGAATTCATAGAGATAAAGGATCAGATTGAGGTATTTATTGATTACCCTGTTGCTATTCAGATTTATGGTATTGGCAATATTAAAGAAGAGGGTAATGAAACATTTTTTCTTGTTTGTAACTGCCATGAAGCAAGTAAAATTAGAGGAGAACTGAATCTTACACCTATAGACTTCCATATTACACTAGGGTTTAAGAAAACAGATATTTTTGACCAGCCTAAAAATAAGTCCTCTCTTGTTTTTCCTTTTAATAAGGTTGAGTAGTTGTTTTTGAGCTGATTATTTTACCATTTAACCAAGAATTTTTAGTGTTATCAAAACCCAGGAGAAAATAATGCTATTCGTTTTCAATATGGAGATGCATGTATATCAGTTAACTAATTATTGAAAACTAAAATATGTATGACTTGGATAGCGATTATTAATATACACATTAAGCTGACTGTCCAGTTTAAATCAATATTTCAGATGATTAATATTTTTTTGTGGATACTGGACCTTAGCAAGAGGCAAGGTTTCTGAGGTTTTAATATATGGAGGATGTTGTCGTACTTTGCACTCTCTTTCCTGGTGTCTAGGGTAGAAATTATGCTAGTCTCGTTAACTCCGGTGGCCTGCGTTATTCAGTGATATTAGCTTACAGATATCGGTCGATAGTATGAAAATTTATGGTGGAAGAGCTATTGATTTTAATCTTACTAATATTCTGAATCGTATAGAGTTAGGCTAGTGTTTTATCTGGTTTTTGCCGACTGTTATTACAGTTTTTTCTATGTAAGGTTAGATGATTAATGATTAAAGTTGGTGTGATTGGCTATGGTTTTTCAGCCAGTGTATTTCATTTACCATTGCTTGAAGTATTAAACGGTTTTGAACTGTGTGCGTTGAGTTCAAGTCAAAAGGATAAAGTGAAATCTGATTATCCGAATGTTAAAGTTTATGATAAAGCTGAAGATTTAATTCGTCATTCTGATGTTGATCTGGTTATTATTACTGCACCCAATGATGTTCACTATCCATTAGCGAAACTGTGTCTTGAAAATAATAAACATGTTGTTCTAGAAAAGCCAATGGCTACCACAGCGAGTGAAGCGGATGAGCTTAACTTTCTTGCGGTACAAAATAAGAAAGTATTGTCAGTTTTCCATAATCGTCGTTGGGATGGTGATTTTTTAACGGTTAAAAAACTGATAGAAGAAGACAAACTGGGTGATATTCGTTTTTTTGAGTCGCATTTTGACCGATACCGCCCTGATGTAAAGGTACGTTGGAAAGAGTTACCTGGTCCTGGAGGGGGTGTTTGGTTTGATTTAGGAGCCCATTTAATAGATCAGGCTCTAGAGTTATTTGGCTTACCCAACGCTGTCACAGGTCGCTGTATTGCCCTCAGGGATCATTCGCAAGCAACTGATTACTTTCATGTTATGTTGCATTATCCCAATCGAGAAATAGTTTTACACTCCAGCCCTTATACTGCAGGGCCGAATATGCGGTTTCACATACAGGGAACGAAGGCTAGCTATATTAAGTACGGCCTTGACCCTCAAGAGGATCAATTGAAAGGTGGTGTTAGCCCAAATGAGCCTGATTTTGGATATGAAGCAGAAGAATACTTTGGTACTTTATACCATGGAACGAGCAGGGAGTTGATTGAAACCTGTAAAGGAAACTATATAGCATATTATTCGGAATTAGCTGAAGCTATTTGTGAGGGGAAGAGAGCCCCTGTGAGCGGAGAAAGTGCTGCTAGCGTAATCAAGTTGCTTGAGTTGGCTGAAATGAGCAGCATGCGTGGGGAAACACTTTGCGTAAATGAGGTTTTCTAAATACTATTTTAATATCAACTGCCATAATTGAGTATTATTATGGCAGGTTGTTTGTTTTATATTCTTAATATGTTGGTTATATTGACTGAAGTTGAAAATGCTATTCTTTCATAGCTAAGCTATGACGATTTTTTGACGAGTTATGGTGGTTCGTTTTTTAAGTTATGTTTTTTCGCAAAAAGAAAGACTGCTGTAGGCTGTCAATTTCTGAATTGTTTTGTTTTATTTTTCTGTTCTGCTTGGTTTTTGCTGTCATTGTGCATAGATTGCCAGTTGTAATATTAAGTTTTTACATTGTATTAAGTGTGGTTAGCTTTATTATGTATCTTGTTGATAAAAGAGCTGCCATAAAAGGAAAGTGGCGGGTTAGTGAGAGCAGTTTGAATTTATTGTCAGCTTTTGGAGGATGGCCGGGAGCTATTTTTGCCCAACACAGGCTTCGCCATAAAACAAGAAAGAAATTGTTTTTATTAGCTTTTTGGGTGTCCGTAGTTATTAATTGCAGCATTCTTGCAGGTTTTTTATATGCAATCTAGGGATGTTGTTGTTTTTTTTTATTTACTTATAGTGTTATTAAATATTCTGGGTTTTCTAATATTGCATATTTTGTTGAAAAAATAAAACTTATGTTTTTTAAATTTATATAAAAATCTTGATTTTTATATAACTTCTTATTTTTTATGTGAAATTATATAAATGGATATCTTTGAATTTTGCTGATAATGAACGGGGGAGATCAGATAATCTCTTTACCAAACAGCTTATAGTTATAACATTTTTAAAAGCTAAGTTGGCTATAATTTAAAGATAAGTGACAGGGATGTGATTTAATGGCTATTGGCGGTCCAGGCTCAACCAATGGACAGCAGCCTCCTGGGAATGTAAATAATAATCCGGATGAAAGCCCTTCTGGGGAGCAGTCTTCGTCGCCAGTCAGGCAGGCTTCTGTTACAACACAAATTCCCTCTACTGAGCGGGGTTATCAACATTTACCTCAGCTGGGTGATCGCTCTGCTGAAATAATATCTCCTTCTAATCACTTAGGGAGTAGTGGCCAATTACAGCAATTAAATCAATGTGCTGAATATATGCAAGGGCAGATCAATAAAACGGGAGGCATGATCAACTACGGTATTGGCCAGGTTAATTTTATCAATAATTTGGTCAATAATAATAACCAAAATCCTGGGTTTGCAATGGCTTATGCAGGCGGTAATCATGCCACGCCAGTAACTGCTTTTCCCATGCAATCTGGCTGCCCTCCTTCTATTCAAGGTGGTTTACTTCAGCAAATCAATGCCCTTCCTTCTGGTTTCGGTATGGGGGCACTGCCAGCTATCCGCCAGCAGCTAAGTATTGCCTGTGGTCAAATGTTGCAATGTTTAAGCAACATTGATTATCTGATGTCTCAGTATTCTGCCTTGGGACAGCAATGTCCAATACAATCCTTTCAGACTACCCCTTTGGTTTTTCCGCTAAACACGGTCATTCAAAATATTAGTTGTATGGCCTCACCGGGCATGAGTTCTCCACAATTAATGGCTTATCCTCATAATAATTCAGCCTGGGATATGGGGGCTGGTCAGTACTTTTTTGTACCCCCTTTCCATGCTCAATTTGATCCAGGTTGGTTATTTGGCCAATGTCCTAATTTTGGTGTTGCTCCTTTAACAGCAATGCCGGGGTGGAATGCTTTTTGTAATGCATTCAGTGGATTTAACTGTGCTGGAGGTGGTTTTGGACCACCTCCGCCGGGTGGCCGTTTTGTCGCAATCCCAGACTATAAAAAAGATGGTTTACCACCAAATAAGCCGGAAGAGAACCCGGCAGATAATAACAAACCTGTGAAGAATAGACCTGTTTCTGATAGTGCAGAGTTTGAAGATAAACCATCGAAGAGAAAAAATGTTATTGGTCAAGGGTTTACAGGAGGATCAATTGCCGGAGTGCAGGGTGGTGTGCTAGAAGGTCTTGCGGGTTTGGCTCCCCAGTTATATGAAGATAGTGGAGATGTTGATCCGGATATTGACCCGGACATTGATCCAGATACTGGTGATTTGCCTCCTGCTGATCAAGCCCAAGACTTTTATGACTATTTAGGGATTGGGGATACTCATTCAAACCCTTTGATAGATGCCATGTCAGGAGTACAGGCATCTGATGCAGCTGAGCCGCTTAACCCTGCTAATACTGTTGAAAATGCCCAGGGTTTTTATGATCACCTAGGCATTGGGGATACTCATTCTAACCCTCTTATTGATGCTATGTCGGGTAATGGGTCATCAGAATCATTGCCTTCTGACAGTTTTGCGACAGACGATAGCTTATGGCAGATGGGGTTTGATCTTAGTAACCTCACTGATCTTGAGACCGCAGCAACTACGTTAGGTGCTGATGCTGGAGCATCCGTACTGGAAGGTACTTTGGTTGCTGCAATGGCGCAAAAAAAGCTCTATACCGTTAAAAAGAGAAGAGAAAATATTATTAAATCACATAAGATCAGAGAGGCATGGCAAGCAAAGGCTGGAGGCAAAAGTTTTTCAGCTATTGAACATAGAAAATTAACTAAAAGCGAATTTAAGGATTTAAGTCGCTTATGCTTTTTATCGGATGAATTTGATAGCAAGGCAGGAAGAGAGGAAGATAAAGATTTAAAAAATATTTTAAAGCATGGTGACTGTTATGTAAGTGGAAATGAAATTGAAAGTATTCTTACCTCTTTACATGGTGTTGTTGATGGTTTGCCTGAACTTGCCTATGATAAAAGCCAGCACAATACCAGTAAACAACAAATAAAGGACCTGAATAAGGTGTTGAAACAGGTTGGGATAGAGATTGAGTACCGTACAGATAAAATATTTGGAAAGATAAGAAAGGGAGCAAAACCTTTTTGCCATAAAATAAAAATCGATAAAGAAAAACTTTATAAAGTGCTAGAAAATCAGGGCCAAGTTCCAACTACTGAAGCGGTTACATCAATTCTGGATAACCATTCTGATGATATAGATGCACTCTATAATTTGAAAGATTATGATAAGTGGAAAATTCATCAGCATAAAAAAGATAGGGATTTAAAACTGGCCTCTGCTGTAATAGGGGTCATACCCCTACCTGCCGATGAAATAATGAGAAGTGCTGCTTATGGTAAGGAAGCAGTCTATAGGAAGAGTAATAGAGAAACAATGGAAGGCAGAATTGATGAGAGCATGGGGATCTTAGAAAGTAACCAACAATATCTTGGAAGTATAGGTTGGAATCAAAAGGAAATAGCCGAACTTTATAAAGCTCTTGATAATGCAAGAAACTTGAAGAAAACCCATATCGGTATAAAGAGAAAAGGTAATATCGCCAATAGTACCATACATGGTGTTGCTGCTGCGACATCTATACCGGCTAAGTTTCTCGGTCCTGTTGGTTCAGGTATACAGGCAGGCGCTAAGGCTGCAGCCAAAATTTCAACGGCTATAGGAACCAGTGCTGATAGATACCGTAAAGATAAAAAGTTAATAGCAGAAAATAAGTTTGTTGGTGTAAAAAACATCTATCTTCGCTATAAACATCTCTATTTAGGTGCTGATTCAGAAGATAAAAGGAAAAGTATTATAGATTTGGTAGATGCCACCTTCGGCATTAAAGAAGAAGCTTTTAAAACACTGGTTAAAACAAAGCTTGTTGAAAGTAACCGGTTTAAATTGAGCTTTTCACATAAAGTTAAATAGTTGTTGCTATTCTTATGTTGTGTTTTCTATAGTTCCTGTCTGGGGTTTTTATGAAAAAAGTACTGTTTTTATGCTCGGGTAATTATTATCGAAGTCGAATAGCAGAAGAGTATTTTAATTATCTCTCTACCATTAATAATAGTGATTATACTGCATATTCCAAGGCATTACGTCAGGATCTTGGAAATACGGGTAATGTGGGTTTTATAGCAAAGGAAGCAATAGAAATCCTTGAAGCTATAAATGTTGAAATAAAGAGCAAGCAGAGGATGCCGGAAAGTGTCAATTATAGTGACTTTGAACAGGCAGATATTGTTATAGCTATGGACGAAACTGAGCATAAGCCTATGATGGAAAAATTTTTTCCTCTATATAAAAACAAGGTTGTATACTTTAATGTTGGTGATGTTCATGTAGAACCCATTTATGTAGCTGTAGTTAAACTGATCAAAACACTTGATAAGTTTATTCTTGATCTAGTCTAACCCTCACTAGATAATATCTAATCTAATTTTTTAGTTAATAGCTAATGTTTATTGGTGGATGGCTATTGTTTTTTTGGTTACCTTGCTTTGATTGTTGATTTAGTTGATTAAGCAATTTTTAAATGCTGTTCTTTACTCTGAGCTTATAATAGATACAATTGATTGTGTTTTTTGAAAATCTGACAACTATAAAAAATAAATTAATCTATAATTTTATGTTTACTAGATGAAGTAGGGTGTATGTGAATATGAATGCTGGGATGTCAGATAATGAGGTTAATGTACCTGAGAACCTAAATGAAGCGGTCTCTCACCTAGAAAAGGTGTTAGGAACTCCTAGTGAGAATAATACAAAACATTTTCATATTAATATTGATAGTTGTTTTGAACATAGGTCCGAAAAAAATAAACCATCAATCTTAGTTGAAAACAAAGGTGAGTTGATTTTTGGCAACCCTTATATCGCAGGTGAAAGTATTGTTTTTGATGTAGTAGAAAGTGTTAAAAGAAAGATATATGAGAATAATAATGATAAACCTGTATTACTTGAGCAACCACAACGTTTTTTGGTAGCACGTTTATCTATTATACAAGGTCATCAATTAAATGAACCATGGCCGTTTGATATGGTTATGGTAAGTCACAGTATACCAAAATGTGTGGGGCGGCCTTATATGAAAGGGCATATTAAGTGGCTTGCAAATGGCTTTTGCCTTATAGGTATCGCAATTGACAGCATGTATGCAAAGGAGAACAGGCTGCTTCCTGTGGCCTGCCATGCAGTGATTACAGTTCTACGCAATGATGACCAGTTATCTATTCAGGATCATTGGCAGCTATATCAGCTTTGCAGTGCTCCAGATGGCAGCATCCTCCCTATGCCTGATTTTGACCAACCATTGGGGGATGGGTATCAGTGGCTTAGAGGTACTGGTTCTTGGTAGGCTTGTCAATGAATATAGCCAGCTGATAATTAGTTTTTTATGATTGAAATACCCAAGGAACTCCAGCTCCGATTTACAAAGAAGCTCTGTTAGTATTCAGCGGTTTGTTATTGGAGCTGTATATGAAAAAAGATGCTGTATTTTCAAGTTGTAAAAACTATCGCTACGCTCTCTGGAGAATCTGGGATGATTCAAAACCTTACGCAATGTTTATTGGGTTAAACCCAACTGCAGCAGATGAAAAAAAAGATAATCCAACAATTCGACGTTGTATGAATTTTGCTAAAGATTGGGGTTATGGTGGATTATGCATGACTAACCTTTTTGCCTATCTAGCAACAATACCTACCAATATGATGACTGCGGATAACCCTGTAGGATCAGAGAATGATGCCTGGCTCACGGAACTGGCTAAGACTGCGGGTGTGATTATTGCGGCTTGGGGTAATGATGGGGCTTTTCTTGGTCGTTCCAGGCAGGTATTGAAGTTAATGACGGATGTGAAATGCCTGAAAGTTAATAAATCAGGTGAGCCCGCTCACCCTTTATATCAGCCGCGTTCAGCTATGCCTGTAATGTTAGCCAGTTAGCTATTTTATTGGATAGATATGATTCTCAACCGTTAAGCTAGTCTATAAAGAGGATTAAATGCTGAAAGGTATACATCATGTTGCCGTCATTTGTTCTGATTATAAAAAGTCGAGAGACTTTTATGTTCGCATTCTAGGATTGGAAGTCTTAGCAGAGCATTACCGAGAGAGTCGTGATTCCTGGAAACTGGATTTGAAACTACCTGATGGTTGCCAGATAGAATTATTTTCTTTCCCCTCTCCCCCGGCAAGGCCAGGTTACCCTGAAGCAAGGGGGTTAAGGCACCTGGCCTTTGCTGTCAGTTCTGTGGAAGAGTTTTCAGACTACCTGAATGCTTTTGATGTATCGGTTGAACCCATCCGAATGGATAAATATACAGGCAGAAAATACACCTTTTTTAAAGATCCTGATGGCTTGCCCCTTGAAATTTATGAGAGTAGAGGGTGAGGTTAATATGATTGAAAAAATATTTACGGGTGTTTTTATCTTTCTGCTATCGAGTTTATGTCTAGCGAAAAGTTTTTCCATCTCAACTCATCTTGAGGAAAATGGCGTTTTATTGGGGCCTTCAGAAATAACGATAGAAGAAAGTAAAACAGTTGATTTCAGTATCGACTCAAAAAACTCAAAGCGAGTTTCATATAAACTTGATTTAAATACAGATAATTCTGTGACTCTGACAATGTTTTTAACTAAGAAAGAAGAAAGTTCAGAAACAGTCAAATATTACGAATCAACCAGCTTTGTTGTAATACCCAATGGTATGGAAAATGCCATGTCATTTCAGAGTGCGGACAACCTACCAAAGTATGATTGGGCTATCCGGGTTGAATCTGAACGCCAGACAGATAAAAAGACGAAGCTGTAATTAATGCTGGTAAGGGCATGTGGTTAGAGATGAACACCATTCAGAGGTGTTCATCCAGTCAACAATTTAATCGTGTCGGACCAATAATGTCCCCACCAAAATTGTTGTCGAACCAGCTCCGCAAAACAGGACTAGCGGCCATACGCTGCCTTTAGGGAAGATCGCTACAGCCAGCGTGCCAAACAGGCAGACGGTTAATGCTTCAAGACAATAATAGAAAGCAACGGCTGTTCCCGCTGTATCTGGGAAATCTGATAAAGCACCATTAGCTGACACTGCACAGGTAGAACTGATGCCCACTGCAACAATAACCATCGGCAGTATAAAACCAGCTGCACTCATTATTGAATTAAACCCGTTTAAGCCAAGAAACAGTGCGCCTGATAAAATACAACCCATACCTACTCTAAGCATACTGTTGATGCCGATAGATTCGACGACTTTTCCCACAAAGCGGCTAGTGATGATCATAATTAGAGCCACGCTTGAAAATAACAAACTGAACTCGATAGGGGTATAACCCAGGCGACGTATCAATATATGGGGAGCTATCGAAAAGTAGACGAAGAACGACCCCATGGCCACAGAAAAAGCCAGAGTAAACAGCCAGAATTTTGAAGACGAAGCTATTATTGCAAAAGTGGAGATTGATCGGTTCTGGGGTGATACAGAACGGGTTTCTGGCCATTGAAAAAATGCATGAATACCGGAGATACAGGCTATACCTGCAAGACTCAGAAAAATGGCTTGCCAGTTTAACCAGGTAATGAGCATTGCACCAATCATCGGGCCAAAGGCCGGAACAACAGCAAGCATCCCACCCAGTAATGCATAAATAGTTATGCTTTCTTTTCTGTGGCCAAAAGCATCACGGACAGTGGCAAAAGTTGCCACCAGAACTGCCGAGGCTCCTGTTCCCTGAAGAACTCGTAAACTGATAAAAGTTTCTATATTGCCTGCCAGTGTTAACCCGACGGAACTCAGAATAAACAGTAGATTGCCGCCAAGCAATATGGATCGGCGTCCGTACCGGTCAGATAAAGGGCCAAAAATGAGCTGCCCTACACCAAGCATTAACATATAGAGGGATAATGTCAGCTGTACAGCATTTCCTGATGCTAAAAAATTATCAGTAATATTGGGGATAGCAGGCAGGTAGATATCCATGCCCAGTGAGGCAAGGAGATCAAAAGGCACCATCAGTAGTAGCGAATACTGAAGGGATAGATTCCATTTGGGGTGTAACGACACAGTTAATCTCCGTAGATTGTTCTCAGGCAATCTGCGGCATGTTGTTATTTTGGGCATGCCACAGCATCGATTCGAATGATGCTGTGGCTTAGTGTCGTGTTCTGACCATCGGCCTCATATTTGTTACATCAATTAATGGGTTAATTTCCTGAAGGGTTGTGTTGTCTGACTACACAGCTCGTTATGCCGGATTCTGCAGTCAAAGAAGAGCCGGCAAACGAGAATTAACAGTTACTTATGCGGCAATATATCTTAATTTAATGCCATGATCTGCAAGCACGGCTTCTGTTAAAGCTCTGTGAGAAATAACATCATTTTTCTCTATCAGTACGGCATCAGTGAGCTCTGTATCTGGCGCGTCGAGATTAGCAAGACGCCAGTTTACCATAGCGGACTCTATTGCTGGCATGCCTGGATTAAAGGCAACATTAGCGGCATATCTGCCTGTGACAATGCGTCCATCTTTTAATCTCAGGGCAAGGCCAGAGTTACATCCAGAATATGGAGCATAGCTTTGAGAGGCGGCTTCTGCCGCAGCTGAGACTAATTCGTCTTCGGCAAATTGAGAGGGGACATCAATCTCAATAGTACTGGAAGAAAGCAGACGGTCTTTCTGGCCAAGGTCTGCAGGGCCAAAAGAGTCTGGAAGCAGATCTGCTATATGGTATGCGGACTTCTTCTCGCTGCCGATGCGACTGACAATAAATTCTGTTTTTTCCACCTCATTCAGTTCATTTAAGAACTGACGGCAATGCCCACAGGGTGCTTCATTGACAATAAGACGGCGGATACGAGTTTCACCCTGGTGCCAAGCATTACAAACAGCAGCCTGCTCGGCATGAACAGACATTTTTAGTGGATGCCCTGCCATTTCAAGATTTGCGCCAAAATAAAGTGGGCCGTGACCTTGTTCTCTGTAACCTTCGACAATTGCACCCACAGCAAACTTGGAGATAGGGTTTGTGCTTAAAGATGCGGCGAGGGTAAGCAGCGTTTTCAGCAGTGGATCCCAGGAAAGGTCAAGACAGATCATTAGCTCCTGAAGTTGCTCAGGATCAAGTCGACCGCGTTGACTCTTGATATTATTTAAAATAGCGACAGCGTCTGAAGGAAATTTGGCAAGTTGTTCGTGAAATGCAGGTGCAATCATAACAGCTCTCTGGCTCGCAAGAGCGGCTGGTTTATGGGCATAGAAAACTGCCATGACTCAATGAACTTGTCTAGTCAGAATTTTCCATTATTTTTCATAGCTGATAATGTGGATTCAGGTTATCTCAACAAAAGATGATAAATATTTATCAAGCTTGCCGAGGTTTGGGTTGTCGCAAAAAAATCATTAATAACTCAGAAGCACTCTTAAACATCTGCCCGCAGCCGTAGTAGGAGCATGACTTTTAAGACTATTTCTCAGATGATAGGAGCAGGGGAATGGATGAGCTGAGTATTGAACAGTTGGAAGAGCTCAAAGCTGATCTTTTCGAACTGCGTAATCAGCTGAGAAAGATGCTGGAGCAATCAATTGACTCTGCCCAGACGGTTACGCTGGATCAGCAGGCATTTGGCAGGGTGTCGCGGATTGATGCGATTCAGCAGCAGAGCATGGCCCAGGCCAGTAAGAGTAATGGTCAGGAAACACTGAGACGAGTACTTAAAGCCTTGGCAAGAATAGAGTCCGGAGATTACGGATATTGCCTGGAGTGCGATGAAGTTATTGGCTATCCTCGCCTGAAAGCTCGCCCAGAAACAGCTTTGTGTTTAAAGTGTCAGAGTGAACGCGAAAATGTTTGATTGGTATTACTTATTTGCAAATCTTCTTTCAAGTTCTAGTCTTAATAACCAATATTCACAATGATTTAATCTGATGCAAAAGCAGGGATCCCCCATCATCATTTTTGACTCTGGCATTGGTGGACTGAGCGTTTACCGAGAGGTAAAGCAAGTATTGCCAGGACTCGATATTGTCTACTGCTCAGATAGCGAGGGTTTTCCCTATGGTCCCAAGCCAGAACATCAGGTGATCGAAAGAACCAGTCATTTTTTGACTGAGCTGGTCAAGCAATACTCTCCTTCCTTGGCAATTATTGCATGCAATACCGCAAGCACAGTCTCTCTGCCGAAAGTTCGCAAAATGCTTGATATTCCTGTCGTGGGCGTTGTGCCTGCTATAAAAACAGCCAGTGAGCGTTCAGCAAATCGTTGTATTGGTTTATTGGCCACCCCCGGGACGGTTCAGCGAGAATACACCGATCAGCTTATCAATAACTTTGCTTCAGATTGTCGGGTAGTAAAGGTTGGCTCTGCGGATTTGGTTGATATTGCTGAACAACATTTACGAGGAGAGTCTATTGACCCTACCAGGTTAGAAACAATTGTAGCGCCCTTTTTTGAAGCAAACCCCTGGCCTGATACGATTGTACTTGGCTGCACGCATTTTCCCTTGCTTAGAGACCTGCTGCAGTCTGTAGTACCTACTGCTATTGATTGGGTCGATTCTGGAGAAGCCATTGCTCGCCGGGTCTGCTATTTGCTTGGGCGATCACAGGCACCAGATAGTAACCCGGGTAAGGATATTTTTATCCACACGGGCTCTTTTCAAAACCACCATAAACTCGCACCGGCTCTTGAGAAGATGGGCTTTTGTAATCCCATGGGTTTTAATTATAGCTCGCTCTCTCTTTGTGGCTCATAGAGGGGAGGGAAGCGATGCAGGCTTCCCTCAAATGCGCCTTCTTAGTGATCAGAATTTACACTACGAGCCTGATAGTAGGCCTCTTCAGAAATTTTATGGTAGGCCTTTGACTGTGATCGGAATGCGTTAAACGAGTCGTATATGCGTTGGGAAAGGTCACTGCTTTTGGCAACTTCAAGAGTGACCTCTTCAGCAACTCGTTGCAGCTCTGATAAAACCTCATCAGGTAAACGCTCTAGCTTTACACCATGCTCATTAACGAGTTGCTCCAAAGCAGCATTATTACGTGCAGTGTACTCATCGAGCATATCCTGGTTAATGGCTCGTGCTGCCGTTTTTACCATAACCTGTAAGTCTTCTGGCAACGCGTCCCAAGCGTCGAGATTAATCATAAATTCAATAGTGCTGCCGGGCTCATGCCAGCCAGGATAATAATAGTAGGAAGCAACTTTGTAGAAACCAAAAGTCAGGTCATTATAGGGGCCAACCCACTCAGTTGCGTCAATGGCACCGGTTTGTAGAGCTGTAAATAACTCCCCTCCGGGAATAGTGACGGGTACTCCACCCAGACGTTTTAGTACCTCACCACCCAAACCCGGAATACGCATTTTGAGGCCATTAAGGTCATCCAGAGATTCAATTTTTTTATTAAACCAGCCGGCCATTTGTACGCCGCTGTTACCGCCAGCCAATGGTTTTAGATTAAAAGGTTGGTACACTTCATCCCAAAGTGCCTGGCCACCACCGTATTGAATCCAGCTGTTGATCTCTTGGGCATTTAAGCCAAAAGGCACCGAGGTGAAAAACTGGGCAGCAGGGTCTTTGCCCTTCCAGTAATAGGCTGCACTGTGGCCCATCTGGGCAGTGCCATTGGAGACTGCATCAAATACTTCAAGGGCGGGAACCAGCTCACCAGCCCCATATACTTTGACAGTTAGTCGGCCATCACTCATTTTTCCTATGAGTTCGGCAAACCGCTCAGGTGCCATGCCTAGGCCCGGAAAGTTTTTCGGCCAGGATGTAACCAGTTTCCATTGAAATTTTGCTTGTGGTGCGTTGGTTTGCTGAGTATCAGAAGGTGTTTCTGTCTGGCTGCACCCCATGATAATGGTTGCCAGTGCAGCTAACCCAAGTGAAGCAAAAAGCTTACGGCGCTTCATTA
Source organism: Endozoicomonadaceae bacterium (assembly GCA_965224475.1). Taxonomy (GTDB): domain Bacteria; phylum Pseudomonadota; class Gammaproteobacteria; order Pseudomonadales; family Endozoicomonadaceae; genus Endonucleibacter. The sequence continues at coordinate 846,924 of CBDCZK010000023.1, forward strand.
ACCTTTCCTTATTATTGCTTATTGTTCTATTTTTTTAGGTCTGGGACAGCGTATCAGATCAGTCGAAGGTAGAACAAATTTAGCTTATCAATTATAGAAGCCTAATCAGAGGCCAGCAATTCCCGCAGACTTGATTAAAGCCCTTAATAACAAGGGCTGTAGCCTGATACTTTCTTGCTGAAATCGCAGACTATCCGATAGAATTTCACCACTATAATAATAACGATGCTTATGTTGTGCCGCTAACAAAACCAAGAACCATTGCTGAAAAACTGCTCAAAATAGTCTCTGATGAAGCGGCTGAAATTCCAGACTTTCGCAAGAAAAGTCAACATGACAAAATTGCCCTTCATGATGCGGTCATGAGTGGCCTTGCTGTCATGCACCTGAAATACCCTTCGTTGCTGGCTTTTGATCAGGATTGCGTCAATAAGCCCGACAGGCTCAAGAACTTAAAGTCGATGTACAATGTCAGCAACGTCCCCAGTGATACCTATCTGAGGGAGCTGATTGACCCTATAGAAACGCGCTATTTCAGGAAGTTCTTTACCCGCTTGTTTGCCTTTGTGCAGCGATCTGGCCGACTTAAGCAGTTCACTTATTTTGAGGAAGGGTATCTTGCGCCTATCGATGGTACGGGGCACTTTTGCTCAGGGAATATTAGCTGTCCTGAGTGTTGTGTAAAAAAGGCGGACAGCAAAAATCCGCAATACTACCATCAGTTACTGGCCTGCTGTCTGGTAAGGCCGGGCAAGAAGGAAGTATTGCCTTTAATGCCTGAGCCCATCACCAAACAGGTTGATGCGTCAAAGAATGACTGTGAGAAGGTAGCGCTCAAGCGGCTATTGGCGAATTTATCCAGAGAACATCCCCACTTGCCACTGGTTCTTACTGTTGATGACCTGTACTCAGATGGACCGACCATCAAGTTGGTGAAGTCCTTTGGCTATAGCTTCATTATGGTGGCAAAGGACTCAACACATGAGTCGTTATACCAGGCCGTAGATGAGCTTGATTGTGCAGGCAAAGTGGTACGCTACGAATATACCGATGAAAAAGGATTTACCCACTGGTTCCGGTTTGTAAATGGTGTCCCCATTAACAAGTCACACCCGGATGTGCTGGTTAACTATCTCGAATATATAGAAATTGATCCAGAGGGCAACAAGAAGTACGTCAACACCTGGATCACCGATATTGAGCTTTCAGCCGAGAACGTGAATAAGTTCATGCGAGGAGCACGCGCTAAATGGAAAATTGAAAACGAAACGTTCAATACACTGAAAACACAGGGCTACCATCTCGAACACAATTACGGGCACGGAAAGCAGCATCTGGCCAGCAATCTGGCATGCCTGACTTTTACGGCCTTCCTCATCAACCAGATAGAGCAACTGTCTTGCAAGCTTTTCCAAGAAGCGCTCAAGGCAAAGAAGTCTAAAAAGGCATTGTGGCATGCCATACGAGGGCTGTTTGACTGGTTCTGCATTGATAACTGGACAGACGTATTCACAGCCATCATTGAGGAGCGAAGTGTGAGCTTGAAATTGCTGACAGTCGATACGACATAGAGAGTTGATGTTAGCCCTGTGACCTGTGTTACCAGCCATTTAAACCAACTGCCGATATAGCAGCAGCCTGGCTCTATTCATCCTCTATAAAGTCATTTTTAATTAACTGAAAATGTGCCAATCGGAATCTAGTTTGCGGGAATTGCTGATCAGAGGCTAATTCTGTTCGTTGTTTGTATCTGTTTTATTGTATTTTTTATCTTTTATTAGATGTTCTGGACATGACTGGTGGCGTTTTCTAGAGTGTGAATGAAGAGGGAAGGGAGGGACTTCTGTCACATTGGCACTATCAGGCTTTATAGTATTTGGAACTACATTTAAGGGGGGGGTATTTTGTCGCTCTTCTATGTTTTGATCTAGTTCTAGTGTTTTCATTTCCTCCTGTAGCCTTTCCATTTCATCTATATCTGGAGTTGAAGCTGTAGAATAGGTCCGCTGTTTATTGTTATCCGCCATGCTTTTTAATAGATTTGTTATTAGGTTGATAACAATTAGTGCTTTGCTCTCACAGGTTGTTATCTCTATGTCACCACCCGAATTTACTCCATTTTGTGATCTTTCTAAAAGAAAATCGCTGTTTATAAAAGTAAGTTGATTAATATACATTTTAGTTTCAGGCAAACTATATTGCTTAGTCATTTCTGCAACACATATTACTGTGGGGACTTGGGAATCAATAAAACCTATTGTAATGTATTTTAATTTTTTGGGTTTTGGGTTTTGTAATAATACTTCACGAAAGCAGACTGTATATAAAAAGCAGGGATTATCTTGTAGATGGCTGGTATTTTCTGCAAGCTGTACTGGATGCTGTTCATGGAATGAAAATGTATGTCCGTTTAGTAGTTGAATATATGGGAAGTAAAATTGAATATTTTGAAGTTGCCCAAGATCGGCTAAGAAATTTAAAGTTACAGGATCAAAAGCTATAAGCTCTGCTAGTTGATTTAAAGTTAGCGGGTCACTATATGTGGGAGATCTATATTTTAGCTTGGAGGGCTCAAAATTTGCTGGTTCTAGTGTATGTTCTAAATAGTAAAACTCAGTTGTTGGGGGATTTGTAAAAGCAGCTTCATCCTCTTTTGAATGTCTAGTAAAATTTTCTCTCTCGGTAGACAGAGGAAGAAGCAGTTGGTCGTTTTCAATCTGAAACTCAAAGTCCTCACTGCTCTCTTCTACTTCTGGTGTTCTTGTTGGAGCTGAACAAATATGAGGTTTAGAGTATGTGACTCTTGGTTCATGCCACTCTTGTTGGATTAACTCACTGAGACTTTCGTCAACACTTTCATCATTGTGCTCAAATAAATTAGCATCACCAATATTTTTATGATTTGCATATACTTTATAGATTGCAGCATTAACGAAGTTGCAGTCTAAGAATGTATGTATAGAAAAAAACAGTAATAAATAAAAGGGAAGGCAGAACTTCATAGCAATAAAAATGGTGTAATTGCTTATCTATTATTTGGCTATTATAGAGGTCATTTTGTGCATTTATTGGATTTTATTCTGTGCTTTAAATAATAGAAATACAGCTTTCACTAGAAAATAAAAGCTGTATTGTATAGTACGAGGGGTTTTAAACAGCCTGCAAATTAGCGTAAGCCATCATTAACCACTTACTGCCTTCAGTATCAAAGTTAACTTGAATTCGTGCCTGCTTTCCATCTCCTTCATAGTTAACTACAACGCCTTCACCGAATACATCGTGGTGAACCCGCTGCCCGAGGGATAGTCCGTGGTCTGGGGAAGCTGGGTTAGCGCAAACGGCAACAGGTCGGGTAATCTTGCCTCCCAGGCGCACTTCCTGAATCAGTTCACTGGGGATTTCCTTAATAAAACGTGATGGACGGTTACGTGTTTCTGTTCCATATAGGCGACGGGTTTCTGCATAAGATAGATACAGCTGTTTCATAGCCCGGGTGATGCCTACGTAGCAAAGTCTACGTTCTTCGTCGAGGTTCCCTTCGTCCAGCGACATTTTATGTGGGAACAGCCCTTCCTCCACACCTGCAAGGAATACCAGAGAAAACTCCAAACCTTTGGCAGAGTGCAGCGTCATCATTTGCACGCTATCGGCAAATTGATCGGCCTGGTTTTCACCAGACTCCAGTGCTGCATGGGCTAGAAAAGCGTCCAGTGGTGACATGGGTTCACTGTCTTCCTCCAGATCCATATCATCCATGTCAAACTGGCGACAGGCAGTGACCAGCTCCTCAAGGTTTTCGACCCGTGCTCGGCCTTTTTCACCTTTCTCCTTGCCATGGTGTTCTATCAGGCCTGTTAAGGTCAGAACATTATCGGCCAGCTCGCCAAGCTCAAGCTCATCGCCTGATCGGCTCAGTAATTCAATCAGCTCAACAAAGGTTGCTAGAGAGCGACCGGCTTTACCGCCTATTTGGGATTGTTTAACCAGATTGTTGATGGCCTGCCAGAGTGATACACCTTGGCTACGTGCGACTTCCCTTAACTTTTCAACCGTTTTTTCACCTATCCCTCGCGTTGGGATATTGATAATCCGCTCAACAGATGTGTCATCATTTGGATTATTGACCAGCCTTAAATAGGCCAGTGCATTTTTAATTTCCGCACGTTCGAAGAAGCGCTGACCACCATAAATGCGATAAGGGATTGCGGCTCTCAGCATTGCCTCTTCAAGAATTCGAGACTGGGCATTGGAGCGATACAGGACTGCTATCTGGGAGCGATTGGTACCCTTCTTGATGGCTTCTTTAATACGGTCAGTAATAAACCGGGCTTCATCCATTTCATTGAAGCCAGCGTAAAGATTAATAGGTTCTCCATCATTACCGTCCGTCCATAGTTCCTTCCCCATACGATCAGGGTTGTTGGCGATTACCGCATTAGCGGCTTTGAGGATTGATCCGGTAGAACGGTAATTTTGCTCCAGCTTAATAGTCGTTGCTTTGGGGAAGTCATTGGTGAACTGGCGTATGTTTTCTATACGGGCTCCACGCCAACCATAAATGGACTGATCGTCATCACCGACGACCATCAGCTTATCCTGGTCACCAGTTAGCAGGCGAAGCCAGGCATACTGCACGGCATTGGTGTCCTGGAACTCATCCACCAGAACATAACGAAAACGTTGCTGATAGTGCTGCAGGATATCAGGGCGCTTTAACATTAATTCGTGAGCCCTTAGCAGTAACTCACCGAAGTCGACTACGCCGGTTTGCTCACAATATTCATGATAAGACCTGTATACGGCCAGCATTGTTTTTTCAAAAGGGTCGTAACCAGGATCAATGTAATCAGGACGGAGCCCTTCATCTTTTTTACTGTTGATATACCATTGGGCTTGTCTGGGAGGCCATTTTTTATCATCCAGCTGCATAGCACGCATTATTCGTTTGAGAATACGCAGCTGATCATCACTGTCCAGGATTTGGAAATTTTCAGGAAGTCTGGCGTCTTTCCAATGAGCTCGTAACAGCCGATGAGACAGGCCATGAAAAGTGCCTACCCACATGCCTCTGGGTGGAATTCCCAGCAAGGCTTCTATTCTGGATCGCATTTCTGCAGCAGCTTTGTTAGTGAACGTTACCGCCATAATGGAATATGGTGATATCGCTTCGGCCTGGACCAGCCAGGCTATTCTGTGAACCAATACCCGGGTTTTGCCACTGCCGGCTCCTGCCAGTACCAACATAGATGATACTGGTGCAGTAACTGCCTGTCGCTGAGCTTTATTAAGTGAATCAATGATTGAGGTTACATCCATAAGCTTTAGTCAGGGCCTTGAGCGTTTTACCACCTTACACAGGCTACAAGAGCTAAGTGTAAGCGATTGCAATTGTCACCTTACATATTGATACAATATAAGTACTTGTACGTAGAGGGTGGATTTAATAAAATTAGAACCGTCGAAAGGCATCATACGACAAAAATAAACAAGAGGATGCTGCCCATGGCGAAAGACAATAAAGTCGAAAAGGATTTCCTGCTAGATCAGGGTATTCAGAAAGAGGATCTTCATGAAAAAGGTTCCAAGCGGGCACTTCAGATAAGACGAGCCTTGGAAGACAGGGAGGAGACCAAGCGGCTTAGTTCTCTATTTGGAGATGATTACTGGGAAGATATTTAAGTTGTCCTGTCCAAATAGTGAATGCAATTGATTGTAGCCCAAAGAGTTTCTTTCTTTGGGCTTTTTGATCTTGGTTTTAACTTTTAAGACTGCTTCTAAGTAGGCTGAGCAATTCTGTTTCCAGCTATCTTAAAAATCATGTACTTTGAGGCCATTGGTATGGGGTTTTACAGCACCAATAATCTAAGTATTTATTGATATATAGTATTTTATCTTTAAGCCTCAGCCCTGATTGTTATTAGGTAAGCATTTATTTAGAATCCGCGCACTTATTCAACTGTCACTACATTAGCCTGGGCACTGCCTGCATTATAGGCTGAACATAATGATAAACATATTGAACATGTAGCCGACAGAAAACTCACAGGGTACGTCTGTATCCATGTACTCAAACTTTCTTATAGATTTCTATGCGGGGCCTTATTGGTAAGACTGCGCAATTATGCTTGCAGGCATAAATGCAATGATCAGCCAAGGTAATGCCGTATGGTTATGAGCGTCTTTTGGAGGACTGCATTGTTCGATTTACAGGCAAGTAGAGTTACGAGTCTCAAGAATGACTTGTTGTCAGGGCTAACAGTTGCCCTGGCACTGGTTCCTGAGGCAGTGGCCTTTGCATTTGTTGCTGGTGTGGAGCCGTTGGTTGGGCTTTATGCAGCTTTTATGGTTGGTTTGATCACGGCAGCTATTGGTGGTCGTCCAGGTATGATCTCTGGTGCAACCGGAGCTCTGGCTGTGGTCATGGTTTCTCTTGTTGCTGATCATGGCGTTGAATATCTTTTTGCTGCAGTTGTTCTTATGGGAATCTTTCAGATTCTCGCAGGCATCCTGAAGCTGGGGAAATTTATCCGAATGGTGCCTCATCCCGTCATGCTTGGGTTTGTTAATGGTTTAGCTATCGTTATTTTTCTCGCCCAACTTGGACAGTTTGGTCTTCATGGAGAAGCCGGTTGGTTGGCTGGCACCTTTATGGAAGGTAGTGTGATCGATGTAGCCTGGATGAAAGGTGAGTCCCTTTATATGATGCTTGGGCTGGTCGCGCTAACCATGGTTATTATTCATTTCCTGCCAAAGCTGACCCGTGCAATTCCTTCATCTCTGGCTGCTATTGTGGTTGTTAGCGGCCTAGTGATTGGTTTAGGGCTTGATACACGTACTGTAGGCGATGTTGCTAAAATTGCTGGAGGCCTGCCCAGTTTCCATATTCCATCAGTGCCTTTTAATCTTGAGACTCTGGGTATCATTCTTCCTTATTCCTTGATTCTTGCAGCTATCGGTTTGATTGAATCATTGCTGACCCTGCGTATGGTGGATGAAATTACTGAGACCCACGGTAGCAGTAATCGGGAGTGTGTTGGTCAAGGCGTTGCCAATATTGCCACTGGCTTCTTTGGCGGTATGGGTGGCTGTGCCATGATTGGTCAGAGCATGATTAATGTGAACTCAGGTGGTCGTGGCCGTTTGTCAGGAATTACAGCTGCATTATGTTTGCTGGCATTTATTCTGGTCGGTTCTGCTCTTATTGAAAAAATCCCCGTTGCAGCACTGGTTGGAGTCATGTTTATCGTTGTTCTGGGAACCTTTGAGTGGACCAGTTTCCGTATTATTCGCAAGGTGCCTAAAGGTGATGCCTTTGTACTGATTTTGGTTTCTGCAGTAACGGTTGTGACTGATCTTGCTGTAGCTGTGCTCATCGGTGTGATCGTGTCAGCACTGATTTTTGCCTGGAAGCATGCCAAGCAGATTCGAGTGGAAAAACTTGAAGACGATAATGGTTCTACTGTTTATAAGGTGCACGGTCCCCTGTTCTTCGGTGCAACCAGTAACTTTATGGAACAGTTCAGTCCGAAAGATGATAACCAGGATGTCATTGTTGATTTTGCTGACTCAAGAGTTTGTGATCACTCGGGTCTAGAGGCTATTGATACTTTAGCTGAGCGTTATATGAACAGTGGTCGGAGACTGCACTTGCGTCATTTGAGTCCAGACTGTCAGAAGCTATTGAATAAAGCAGGAGGTCTGGTTGAGGTTAACGTTATTGAGGACCCAAGGTATTTTGTTGCAACCAATGCTTAAGGATAAATAATGAAAAGCCCGGCAATTTTCCGGGCTTTTTTATACCTCTTAAATTTTGGCTGCTAAAAAAGAGAGTTCTTATTAAAAAGATGTGAATTCCCCTGCAATAATCTGAGATCGCAATTCCCGCTTTAATATTTTACCTGTGGCTGTCAGCGGGATTTTATCCAGAATTTTGATATGGCGAGGGTATTTATAGCAACCCAGTTGTTCTTGAGACCACTCTTTGATGTCTTCAGCTGAGGCTATAGCACCTTCGTTTAAAACTATGCAGGCCATGATTTCTTCTACATAGTGGTCGTCTGGCACACCAATAACTGCA
>CBDCZK010000023.1:860000-997500 GCA_965224475.1 Endozoicomonadaceae bacterium
TTGAGCGGTAGAGGAGCGTCCTGTAAGCCGTTGAAGGTCAAGCCGGGAGGCAGGCTGGAGGTATCAGGAGTGCGAATGCTGACATGAGTAACGATAAAGGGGGTGAGAGGCCCCCTCGCCGGAAGACCAAGGGTTCCTGCGCAACGCTAATCGGCGCAGGGTGAGTCGGCCCCTAAGGTGAGGTCGAAAGACGTAATCGATGGGAAACGGGTTAATATTCCCGTACCCCTGTTGACTGCGATGGAGTGACGGAGAAGGCTAGGCCAGCAAGGCGATGGTTGTCCTTGTTTAAGGTCGTAGGCTGAGGGTTCAGGCAAATCCGGACCCTCAAAGCCGAGAACCGATGACGACTGATCTTTCAGATCGGGAAGTGGTCGATGCCATGCTTCCAGGAAAAACTTCTAAGCTTCAGGTCAACAGGGACCGTACCCCAAACCGACACAGGTGGTCAGGTAGAGAATACCAAGGCGCTTGAGAGAACTCGGGTGAAGGAACTAGGCAAAATGGCACCGTAACTTCGGGAGAAGGTGCGCCGCTGATGGTGATGGAACTTGCTTCCTAAGCTGTCGGCGGTCGAAGATACCAGGTGGCTGCGACTGTTTATTAAAAACACAGCACTGTGCAAACACGAAAGTGGACGTATACGGTGTGACGCCTGCCCGGTGCCGGAAGGTTAATTGATGGGGTTAGCTTAGGCGAAGCTCTTGATCGAAGCCCCGGTAAACGGCGGCCGTAACTATAACGGTCCTAAGGTAGCGAAATTCCTTGTCGGGTAAGTTCCGACCTGCACGAATGGCGTAACGATGGCCACGCTGTCTCCACCCGAGACTCAGTGAAATTGAAATCGCTGTTAAGATGCAGTGTATCCGCGGCTAGACGGAAAGACCCCGTGAACCTTTACTATAGCTTCACAGTGGATCTTGATGTTGCTTGTGTAGGATAGGTGGGAGGCTTTGAAGCGTGGACGCCAGTCTGCGTGGAGCCAACCTTGAAATACCACCCTGGCAATATTGAGGTTCTAACCCAGGTCCTTTATCGGGATCGGGGACATTGTGTGGTGGGTAGTTTGACTGGGGCGGTCTCCTCCCAAAGAGTAACGGAGGAGCACGAAGGTGCGCTAAGTACGGTCGGACATCGTACGGTTAGTGTAAAGGCACAAGCGCGCTTGACTGCGAGACGTACATGTCGAGCAGGTACGAAAGTAGGTCTTAGTGATCCGGTGGTTCTGTATGGAAGGGCCATCGCTCAACGGATAAAAGGTACTCCGGGGATAACAGGCTGATACCGCCCAAGAGTTCACATCGACGGCGGTGTTTGGCACCTCGATGTCGGCTCATCACATCCTGGGGCTGAAGCCGGTCCCAAGGGTATGGCTGTTCGCCATTTAAAGTGGTACGCGAGCTGGGTTTAGAACGTCGTGAGACAGTTCGGTCCCTATCTGCCGTGGACGTTGGAAGTTTGAGGAGAGCTGCTCCTAGTACGAGAGGACCGGAGTGGACGAACCACTGGTGTTCGGGTTGTGTCGCCAGACGCATTGCCCGGTAGCTATGTTCGGACGGGATAACCGCTGAAAGCATCTAAGCGGGAAGCCCCCTTCAAGATGAGACTTCCCTGGGCCCTAGAGGTCCCTGAAGAGCCGTTAAAGACTATGACGTTGATAGGCTGGGTGTGTAAGCGTTGTGAGGCGTTGAGCTAACCAGTACTAATGACTCGTGCGGCTTGACCATATAACGCCAAAGCGATTTACTGCGAACGTTCCAGACGTTCTTAGTACTTCCTCCATCCCTGGAGGTCGTAAGCCATACATAAAGAGTGTTGGGCAAGAATAGAAGACAGCTTAAATAAACCGGATTCCAGGCAGAAGAGACATCTTCTGTAACAGTTTCGCCTGGCGACCATAGAATGTTGGAACCACCTGATCCCATACCGAACTCAGCAGTGAAACGACATATCGCCGATGGTAGTGTGGGGTTTCCCCATGTTAGAGTAGGTCATCGCCAGGCATTAATTAGAAAACCCTGATAGCTAACGCTATCAGGGTTTTTGCTATGCGTTGAAAAAATAATACGCTCGATCTCCTTTCCTTTTGTTCTTGTTTCCAGGCTCCCGTCAAGGAATGTAGATCTCTTCTTACTGTAAACACGTAAATATTGTGTTGATAGAAACATCCGTAGGCATTCCCAACGAGGACGCTGGGAATGAGAAACAACTGTTTTATGCAGCCTTGGCTTTTTTTAGTCTTTTTAGAGCAAGTCTAATGTCCAGCTCAAGATCTAGGGTTTTTGTTATATGCGAGAAAAATAATGACCTTCGAATGCTGTTAGGTTTAGTCTAAGCTGCTGATAATAATAAACTGGAGTAGCTCAATGGCTAAGTGGTCACGAAGGATGTTTATTCTACTTTCTGTGCTGTTGATCCTCATTCCATCGGTTGTTTATTTTCTTCTCAGAATGAGCCTGCCTGATCTTGATGGTGTGAAGACTGTTTCTGGTATTAAAGCAAATATAGAAATTCATCGAGATATGCAAGGCGTTCCTGTCATCACTGGAAGTAATCGCAGCGACATTGCTTATGCTACGGGCTATATACACGCGCAGGAACGTTTTTTTCAGATGGATCTTAACCGCCGCAACTCGGCAGGTGAGTTATCAGAGCTCTTTGGAGTAATTGGGTTGGAGCATGACAAAAACGTTCGTAAACACAGTTTTCGGCGTATTGCTCAACAAGTTATGGCGAGACTGCCAGAAGAACAAAAAAAGATTATTGAAGCTTATACAAAAGGGGTTAATCAAGGTTTATTTAATCTTGGCAGTAGGCCATTTGAATATTTGTTACTGAAGAGTAAGCCGACGTTATGGGAAGCAGAAGACTGTTTTTTAGCTGTCTTTAGTATGTATCTTGATTTGAATGATAATGAGGCAGAACTTGATGACCTTAAAGGTTTTCTTCGGGATATTGTGCCTGAAAGTGCTATTTCTTTCTTAAATCCTTTGTATTCCCGTTGGGATGCCCCTTTACAAGAAGGAGAGTTAGCCAAACCAATACTACCAGGTTCTGAAATAATTGACTTAAGGCGTTTTAAGTCAGAGCAGTTTACTGACCTTACTGGAACTCTTAAAGAAGATGTTTTATTTGGTAGTAACAGTATGGCAGTGTCTGGGCTGCTTGCTAAGGGGGGCAAGGCAATCATAGAAAATGATATGCACTTAAATCTCAGAGTGCCTGTAATTTGGTTTCGCGCTCAGTTTAATTATCCTCATCCCGAGTTTACAGATAAAAAAGTAAAAATCACTGGTGTTACTTTGCCGGGAACACCTTTTATAGTAGTTGGGAGTAATGGGAATATTGCCTGGAGTTTTACTAACAGTTATGGAGATTGGACAGACCTGGTTGAGTTGAGAATGACTAATGACCAGTATGAAACGAAAGAGGGCATGCAGACTATTACTGTTCGAGAAGAAGTAATAAAAATAAAAGGGGCTGATCCCGAAACAATAGTTATTCCCTACACAAAATGGGGACCGGTAATTTCTTCGAAATATGATGATAAATATTATGCTTTACGTTGGACAGCACATAGTCCAGAAGCGACAAATGCCAACCTCGCAAGACTGGAAACAGCAGAAACTATTTCTGATGCAGTTGCTATAGCCAATATAAGTGGGTTGCCTCCCCAGAATTTTGTAGTTGGCGATTCAGAGGGCAATATAGCTTGGACAATTGCTGGAAAAGTACCTGATCGATCCGGTGTTGACAGTACTTATCCGTTGTCATTTGAACAGGCTGATAAGCATTGGGCAGAGTGGTTATCTGCAGATCATTATCCAAAAGTAGTAAAGCCTGAGTCAGGGAGGCTTTGGACTGCAAACGCACGGGTGGTCGGAGCACAAGACCTGGAAAAAATTGGAGATGGGGGATATGCCCTGGGAGCAAGGCAGCATCAAATTAGAAATGCTTTATTTAATCAAAATGAATTTGATGAAGAAGATTTACTTGATATAGCCCTTGATGACCAAGCCATCTATATGGGTAGCTATCGTGATTTGATACTTGAAGTATTGACTGAGGAAGCCCGTGCTGAACATTCTTCAAGACAGCTCTTTTATAACTATGTGAAAAACTGGCAAGGAAGGGCTAGCACAACCGATGTTGGTTATAGGCTGGTAAGAGAATATCACGACCAGCTTCGACTTGTGATATTACAGTCTCTTGGCCGCTATTTTTTATTGCAGGCAAAGCAATCGGCAAAAAATCTGGACGATACTTATTTACAGACTTTGAGCCAAGACTTGGAAATGATCAATCGCTTGGTTGAGGAGAGGCCGATTAATTGGCTTAATCCGGAATACGCAAGTTGGGAGACCTTATTCCTTGATTCTATAGATAGAACAATTGATAAGTTAGGTGGAGAACAGAAACTCTCAGAATCAAGCTGGTCTAAACGTAATGTGGCAAGTATTCGCCACCCTCTTTCTCATGCCATACCTGTACTCGGCTGGTTTTTGGATATGCCTTCATTAGCATTAGAAGGTGATACGTGGATGCCAAGGATACAACAGCCTTCGTTTGGCGCTTCTGAAAGAATGGTTGTTTCTCCGGGCAGGGAAGAAGCCGGCATTTTTCATATGCCGGGTGGGCAGAGCGGGCATCCATTATCGCCGTTTTACAAAATGGGTTATATGGATTGGGTTGAAGGTCGTTCATCACCGTTTTTGCCAGGTAATGCAAAATATAAACTGGTTTTAACCAATTCAGATGGATAAAGCCAGATGTTGTTATTGAGGTTGGCAAAACTTAATAACCGTTTGATACCAGGTTTGATAAATGTCTGGAATATCCTTAAGCAATATCCATTCATTGTCTGCATGCACGTTTCCTGATGAGACGCCATAGCAGTTAATGACTGGGGCTATATCTGCGAGAACACAACCAACACTGGTTGGGCCACTGGCTGTTAGAGGTATATCTTCCCCTTTTATTGATAATACCTGGTCTTTCAGAATTCGAACCAGCCTGGAATCTGGAGAGGTTAAAAAACCGGGGTAATGCTGAACCTCTTCCAGGCTGAATGTGCAGTTTTCCTGAGGGGTTGTAAGATCAGATAAAGTATTATTTATTTGTGCCAGAATAGTGCTTTTTTCCATATTCGGAAGCAGTCGAATATCTAAAAAGGTAGAGCAACAGTCTGGTACTTTATTAAGAGCATCTCCTCCTTTTATTAAAGTAGGTTGAAGCTGGCTTCCAAAAGGGAAATAGTCATTTGTAGATGATGCCAGTGGTAGTTGCTCCAATGCTGTAATTGCTTTCGCCATCAAACTGATAGCATTTGTACCCTTGCGGCTACGAGAACCGGGATGGGCTGACTGCCCATAGATTCGTAGCCAAAGCCTCAAGATACCTCTGGCGCCTATAGATATCTCACTACTTCCTTGATAACCAAGAATAATGCCATCAGGTTTTGGCCCTTGTTTCATGATTTCTCTGATGCCGGTAAATCCGCCGGATTGTTCATCGGCATCAAAAGCAAGAAATAGAGTTCCTTTAAAAGAGGAATCATTAGCTATTTCTCTGGCAAGAACTGAATATAGGCTAATAGCCAAACGTGCATCAGCAACCCCACGGCCATACATTCTGTCACCGACTGTTTCGGTTAAAAAAGGTGATTCAATATTCCAATTTGCAGGATCCCCAGCTGGAACGGTATCCAGGGGACTTTCCAGCCAAATCACAGGCCCTGGGCCTTTTGTGATTTTGCAAATGACGGATGGGTGTTCCTGAGGGCCAATTATGAGTGGGTTCAAACCAAATCTGGATAAGGTTGAGCTAACAGCTTCAGCAATAGCTTGTTCATTATTGAGGTCAGTCTGTGCTGGAATTGAAACAAATTGTGAAGTCAGCTCTATAATTTCTTGAGTAAGCTGGTCTTGCTGATATTGAAAGGACATTTCTTTTATCGCTATTCTGCTCTTTTATAGAGGTATATTTGAGTAAAGCAGAAAATAGAACAGCTGCCAAAGTACCACTAGAGTTATTACTCTAATGGCACTTAATAAAATTAATGCAGTGAAAACTTGATTCTAATTATTGATTAACAATTAAACGGTCTCTAGGCGCATAGGTTTTTTGCACATAGTCTTCAATCATTTGTTTGTACTGTTCTGAAATATTGTCACCTTTTAAGGTTGTAACTTTTTCTCCATCGACAAAGACTGGAGCTGATGGTGCTTCACCGGTTCCAGGCAGACTAATGCCAATATTGGCATGTTTGCTTTCGCCGGGACCATTCACTACGCAGCCCATAACAGCAACTTTCATGTTTTCAACACCTACATAATGGGAACGCCATGACACCATTTTTCTACGCAGAAAATTGTCGACTTCGTCGGTTAATACTCTGAAAAAATTACTGGTTGTTCGGCCACACCCAGGACAAGCCGTCACTTCAGGAGCAAAGCTCCGTACTTCAAGGGCCTGAAGGATCTGTTGTGAAACAATCACTTCTTTGTCTCGAGAAGCATTAGGCTCTGGAGTGAGAGAGGTACGGATGGTATTACCGATGCCTTGCTGGAGTAAAACTCCCATGGCAATGCTTGATGAGACAATACCCTTGCTGCCCATGCCTGCTTCTGTCAGGCCGAGATGGAGCGCGTATTGGGAGCGTTCAGCCAACATTTGGTAAACGCTGATCAGATCCTGAACCCGGGAAACTTTGCAGGAAATAACCACTTTATCTTCTCCCAGACCTCGCTGAACAGCAGCGTCAGCACTGGTGAGGGCTGAGAGTACCAATGCTTCATGAAGGATTTCCTGAGCACTTTTAGGATTTTTTGATTTGGCGTTTTCATCCATTAGCTGGGTTGATAGCGCTTTATCAAGACTCCCCCAGTTAACACCAATGCGAATCGGTTTGTCATTTTTGATTGCAGTATCAATCATTAGATTGAACCGCTCATCTTTCTTGTTACCAAAGCCCACATTGCCAGGGTTAATACGGTATTTGTGCAGGAGCTCAGCACACCCTGTGTATTTTGTTAGAAGTGTATGACCGTTATAGTGAAAATCGCCGACAATAGGGACATTACAGTTCTTCTGGGCTAGTTTTTCATATATTTTAGGGACTGCTGCAGCGGCTTCTTCAGAGTTAACCGTTACCCTGACAATTTCAGAGCCTGCATCGGCCAGTAGTCTGATTTGGTCGACAGTCTTGTTCACATCTGCAGTATCGGTGTCGGTCATTGACTGGACAACCACAGGGGCATTACCGCCTATAGTGATATGCCCGACTTTTACGGCGTGAGTTTGATGGTGACTGCCCATTAATATAACTCCTCCAGGGATTGGCGTAATGAAATAGCGGTAGACACCTTAGCTATTTGGAAGTTCAAGCAGGGTGTCGGATAAATACTAAACGTTCAGTTTATCAGAACATCGATTTTTATGGTGTGCCAGAGTATAGAAGCTAGGAGCCTGTCGGACTTAACCGGTCGTAGCGAGAAAAATACCGGTTTGAGCCATTTTTTATGTTTATTCGTGGCGAATAGTGGTTCTATTTAATGAGGATTAACATAAAAAATAGCCACATCTGGATTTTTCGGAGTAGACCAGCGTTAAATCCGGCAGGCTTATAGAGGTTACGGTGCTTGAAATACAAATATCTGTAACCTCTAGATAAGAGTTTATTAATTAGTGAGGCTGCTTTGGGAATCCCGCTGCGTTAGTAGTTGGTCGGATAAAGAAAGTATTCGCTCTGAGTGTTTACTGATGGTAAGCATTGATGCTTCTTCCAACGACAGCATCTGGACTGGCTTTTCCTTAAGGCTGTTATAGATCACCCTGAAGGCAAGTACGTTCTGGACATACTGCCTGGTTTCATCATAAGGAATGGTTTCTATCCAGATATCTAATGGTAGATGGCCCCGTTTTTTTAACCATGAGTTAACCCTGGATGCGCCAGCGTTATACGCTGCTGTGGCGAACACTTTATTGTTTTCGAAAGAATCAATCAATTTTGCTAGATGAGCTGTTCCCAAGGCAATATTAACCTTAGGCTGGTAAAGGTCGCTTTCTTTTCTGTAGGGTATTTTCGAGAGCCTGGCTGTTTCCTTAGCGGTACTAGGCATGAGTTGCATCAGCCCTTTTGCACCGGCATGCGACCGGGCCTGTGGGTTAAAAGCACTTTCCTGACGGGCAATGGCAATAATCCAGGGATAATCCAACTGCTGCTTTTGGGCATATTTGTCGAATATTTCTGGTAGAGGTGTTGGAAATCTGAGTTCAAGGTCATTCCAGATGGCTTCTCTTGCAGCTGTTAAAATGGCTTGGTGATGCCATTTCCACTGTTGAGCCAGATAAGCCACCATCTTTTTTTGTTCTGCTGTCAGGGATGGCTTGATCAAATTAAGCTCTGACTGGGCTTCATAGAAACGTTCGTGGTAGAGCCACTCCTGCATGCGCTGGAAAGCATCAAATTCGGAGACTAATTGCTGTAGAGGTTCAGAACTGATGGTTTTTCTTGAATGATTCAGTTGAAATGGACTGTTGCCCATATCCGCAACAAGGAAACCGTAAAATCCACGCTCCTTGCTTAATTCGGCAAAGTTGTTCGTGTTGAGAATACCTGGCTTCTTGCGATCAGTAATACTGATGTTTTCTTTACCTAGAGTGGCTACTGCTTGCCAGTATCTCCAGCGGCTTTTTTTAGCATAATCTTCAGGTAGTTCTTTTATTAATTTCAGTACACTGTCCCAGTCCTGGTCGGTAAGAGTGAGCCTGATTCGCCACTCAGTTACCTCTGGGTAACTGAATAGAGGGTCAAGTTTGGCTATTTGTTGGCTGGCATTATCCGTAAAATTTTTTGCCAGTCTGATCGACATCCAACGGTCAAGTTGTGCTATTTGGTTCAGTGTAAATGGGTATGCATCACGAATAACCAGCCATAATTTTATGGCTTGATCCATATCTCGCCGAGCCAGCCTTTTTAAGCCATGTAGAAATATAAAGCGGTGATTTTCAGAAGACAGGTTTAGACTCTTGGTTTTGGCTAATTGGTGCGGCTTATGGTGAAACTTCCAGAACAGCTGGGTTTTTTTCTTGAGTTCAGGGTGGTTGATTGATTTATCAATGTAGCGAGCCAACTGTGTGTTGCCTTTTTTGGCTGCTAGCCAAAATCGCTCAAATGCGAGCTTTTGAGTAAGCTGGCCTGCTTTTTTCCAGGCTGTGAAAAGAGGGTCACACGCTTTGTTTTGAGATTTACCAACTAACCAAAGTTTAGCTGCCAATGTCCAGGCTTCTTCGTGGCGCCCTTGTTTATGTAAGGCTATACCATTGAGGCACTGATACCGGGCTCCAGTGATATCGCTGCGCTCATAAGCTGTCAGGTAGTCCTGCCAGCTCTTCTTTTTTGCTAGGTGGTTGAGCCACTGCCTTTGCAAGCGGTAGCTGTGGGGCAGGTCTGAATAATTTGAGACATAACTATCGATGTCTTGTTGGGAAAGAGCGCTTAACCGGTTGCCTAGATCAAGCCATTCCAAATAAGGAAGAAGTGGGTAATCTTTCAGTTTATCGAGGTTGTCATAGTAGAGCTGTGAGTTTTTACTTTTTAGTTTTTTTTCTATGGCAGGCAGTAACTTGCGCTGCATCTCCAGTCTGTCCGGATCAAGAGCAGAGAGTGCAAAAGATGGAGGAAATACCAAGGAGACTGTGGCGAAAGTGATCACCTGGAGCTGTCTGTGCATCATAACCGACATGATTTCCTGTGGTTCTTATATCGATTTATATTTCCTTAGGGGTAAGTTAGTCAATCGGCAATTTTGTAAAGTTTAAGAGTGTCAATCGTCGATTCTGATAAAGACTATTCTGGATTTTTCTGGTGGCTTTGTTGCTTTTCTGCAACCTAAAGCCCCAGTAACAAGGACTACAGGCATATCTCAGTTAATCTTAGGGGGGAGACCGTTAAGGTTCTTTCATGTTTTACCGATGAAAGAAGTCAGATGAAGATTTTGACAATTGACTATTAATAAACAAGTAGAGAGATATAATAATCGTGCGGGAATGGACTCCATACGGTATCAGAACATTATTTATTGTTGCATTGTTCTTTTCTTCTACAGCCTCCAGTAATCAATGGGTTATTTCTAAACCTGTTGAAATTTCTGCCAACAAACCAGCGGCTTTTGAGATAGCAATACCTGTTTCGATAAAAAAACATATTAATAAAGCGCAGTCAAAAGTTGAGAGTGAATCACCATCAGTCAAAACCTTGCTCTTCAAGTCTCGATATTCTCTGCCAGATAGCCCTGAAGGAATTAACACAGGGGGATACTATTTCGAAGATGATGAAGATATGGAGAGTCTACAGGAATTTAAAAACTGGAAAGGCTGGTTTAAACCTCTATATGACTCAGGTAACAGGAATGAGGTATCAGGTGTATTAGGATTTAGTACCAAAACAGCAGGTTTTGCTGTAGGGGCTGATGCAGAAATGTCAGGCAAAACCAGGGCTGGGACAGCTTTAACTTTTGATAAAACATCTATTAATGGTGACGACAAGCGTGATACTAAGCAAAGAACAATTTTGGGCAGTTTTTATACCCGTTGGGATAATCGTTTAGCTTTCTTTGATACTCTAATGACCTTTGGCAGAAGCTATGCAGATACAACGCGAATGACCGGTGGGCTTAAATATGAGGGGGACTTCCAGGCTAGTATATGGGCTGTCAGTGCAACGGCTGGAAGGCATTTTCGTTACAAAGGCTGGAATATTGACCCTATGGCCATGCTAAATTACAGCTCGATCAGTTTTGACGATTATTTGGAGAAAACATCAGCAGGGCTGGTAGAAAAGATTAAGCCTACACATTTTGAGGCGACGGAATTTGGTTTGGGCCTGAAGCTTAATCGCTCTTACTGGGGACGAACATTGGTTCGCCGGGGCAAATATAAGCCCGAATTCTCGCTGATGGGTTTTTATGACATCAATAGCAGTGGTTCCAATGTAAAGTCACGTTTTGCTACAGGGTATGATTCGTTTGTTATAACCAGCCCAAAAAGAGATAAATTCAGGCTGAAAGGTGAGTTAGGTGTGACTGTAAATACCTATCGTCGCTGGACTTTTCAAGCGGGCTACCGCTTCCACTGGAGTTCTAATTTCAATTCCCATGGGGTTTCAGCAAAGGCTGATTATCGCTTCTAGATAACCTGCAAATTAAAATAAATCTTTTCCGCTTTTTAAAAGATTTAAAGCCGACGGTTACCCACCCTAATGTTTTTTATCATAGAAGCCGATTAAAACAAAGATGCTTCAGGAAATTTTCTGACTTCTATTTACCAGAAGCATATTAAGGGTACAAGGATCGTGCAGAATACAGCCAGGCGACTTTTGGTTTTAGTTGCCACGATTACAGTTACACACCAGATTCCAGCCAGAGCTGCGGATTGGAATATTTCTACACCTGTTATTGTTAATAGTGGGCATGAGAATGATCGTGCTGTTGTTAATACTGATATTAAGGCAACAGGGGTGGATCAAGCTGTTATTAGAATTGATACCACCCTTGGTGGTATCAAGATCGAGCAAAATAAAAGTATTCAAACAACTAATGGCTTTTGGGATAAAACAACCAATTTAATAACGCCAACAACTGCAACGATTAATATCGCCGAAGGCAGTCGATTAACGGGCTCTATTGATAATAGAGGTTATATTCGAAGCGGGGTTAATGTTTCTGGCAATATTTCTCCTGCAACAGGCAGTGCATTATCTCTTGAAGGTACTGATGCTAATAACAAGGCAGTTGTTCTTCAGTCCTTTACTGTAAGAGATACGGGGTATGTTCAATCTATGACTGATCATGCCATCAATATCAGGCAACATGGTTTTATTGATTTTATTAGTATAGAAAAAGGTGGTTCTTTGAGAGCGAATGATGTGGGAAAAAGTGCTGTCTATATTGGCCAAAGTGGCATGTTGGGAGGTGGTCTTGCCCAGCAAATAAGTAATGGTGATATTTTATATTATTCTGGCAATAATGCTGACCCAGTTATGAATATTGGGGGGGATATTTATTCAGAGAAAGGTAGTGGTATTAAAATCGATGTGGGTGGTACTGTGAGAGGCGCTATTACTATTAATGGAGGTAAGGTTACAGGTTCAACAGCTAATGGTGAGGCCGCTATTTATATTGCAGGTGATTATTATGGTGGGTTGGTAAATTACGGTGGAGATATTGAAAATGGAATAGTCGTTAGTGGTAATCATATAGCTGCTACCCAAGAGTCACCTGTAGATAATAGCTCTCGTCCTGCATTAGAGGATGGCGATCGTTCCGCTTATGTTAGTGTTGGAGGTACGGGAAAAAAAGCAACATTAAAGGGAGGTTATAAAGTTTTAGGTAGTGGTGTAGTTCGTTCAGGCAATAATCATGCCTTCTACTTAAATGATCATTCCACAGCAGATAAAATTGAAGTCCATGGCCTTTTGGAGTCGACGTCCTCCGGTAAATCGGCAATTTATGTAGATAGTAGTGCTGTTCTTGGGGAGGGGGGAGATGCAATTGCTATTTATACAGGAGGAAAAGTTCGCAGTTTACTGGGAACTGCAATTAAGGTCGATGGCAATATCAATGGGAAAATTGCTGTGAGAGGGGGACTGTTAAAAGGTAGTAATAGAACAGGTAATGCGATTGATTTTTCAACAGCAAATACAGCACTTGATTTTTATCAGGATCAAAATGGTACTACTATAGGCTCCATTCTGGGTAGCACATTAACCACGGATAAGATGGAGGTTCTAGGTGGCAGTATTGACAGCTCGGTTATTTCTGGAATTGAAAACCTGATTGTTAAAAATGCAACATTAAATACTGATTCACTGGCCTGGGCTTCACCAAATACGTCATCATTGACCCTGAATACCGGAGCAGATGTCAAAATAAATGGAAATTTTACCCTCCCTGTTTCAACAAGGATCGAAGTTGAATCTGGTTATGACCCAAACAAAATATTGATAGATGTAAATGGAGTTTTGTTTGCTAATAGCAATAAAAGTAATTTACTTATAACCCCAACATCTGGATCTGCCTATCAGGAGCTTCTAAATCAAGGAGAAATTACAATTATTGATTATAGTGATGGCAGTTTGGATGCAAATACATCTAAATTACTGCAATCATCGACGGATGGGGCATTTAAACCAAAATTAAGTTTGTTATTTGATGTTACACCTGATTACAGTGAAACAGGGAAAGTAAAAGTAAAAGTAGCACCTAAAAATATTGAAGATATAGTCAGTGGATTGGATCTTCATCCAGAATTGAAAATACTTTATCTGGCATTTGTTGCTGCATCCAAGGAAGTTGTTGCTAGAGACCAAACTAAACAAGCAGATGCAATAAAAACTTTAGAGCAAGTTATAGCTGATGCGGCTGATCCAGAAGCAGATACAGAATTAATTATTACTGAAGCAATTAAGGAGTTTGCACCAACTCTTTTTAGAGACCACGATACAACTTCTATGACTGTCCAAACAATAGAAAATTTACATGATATTGTTTCCACAAGAATCATTCTTATTACCGGTGTGGCCAGTGGTGATGATTTTTATGGTTATGAAGGTTACGAGGACTACGGGGATGGCTACTATAATTCCGAATATGGCCCAGGCTTTAGTTTTATGGATGGTGCTGTTTGGGGACAGCTGATATACAACAATAGTAAGCACGACAAAGTAGAGCATGATTCAGGATTTAAAGGTAAGACATCCGGTTTTGTTCTTGGTACAGATATAGATTTAACGGATAACTACAGAATTGGTGGGGCAGGCAGTTGGTCTCGAAGTAGTATCACAGGAGATGATGATTCTTCAGCAGTGGTAAATAATTATATGGCATCACTTTATAGCCACTGGCAAAAAGATGGTTGGTATACAGATACAATTGTTACAATTGGCCGTGGAAAGAGTGATACAGGAAAGCTGGTTTTAGGTGAAACAGTTAATGCCAGTTATGAAAGCCAGTTTAGGGGTTTAAATATTATTGCAGGTCATACATTTTCCAATGGGGTGTGGGATATATCCCCTCAGGGTGAATTGCAGATAGGTAAAATAAGTTATGATGTTTTTGAAGAGGTTGGGACAACGGGAACAGAACAAAGAATAAAAATTGAAGACTATGAAACAGCTAAATTGGGATTTGGGTTTAGATTAAACCTGGCTCCAGAACAGGGCTATGCTATTCGCCCATCTTATAGCCTGATGGGGCTGTATGACTTTAAAGATGGAGGAAGTAAAATAGAAACAACTTATCTTGCGGCAGGTAGTACATTTTCTGTCAATGGCCCCTCTCGAGACCGGTTACAACTGCAAACAGGATTAGGCTTGGATATTGATATATTGGATAGCTGGACACTTAATACTGCCTATAACTTGAGCTGGAGTAAGTACTTTCAGTCTCATAGCTTTTCAGCTAAAGCCCGCTACGACTTTTAATTTCCTTGATATTAATTAGTGCTTTTTCTTTTCTATTTTAAAGACAAACAGTATCACGCCGATATTAATTGCGATAAGAGAAAAAGGCTGATGATTATTGTCATTCAGTAGTTTAGTTATTTAAGGGCACATGGGTCGTGCAAAATATAAATGGATTATTAAAACCTTCAGTAATTGCAATTAATATTGCTGCAATTATTAATACAGTTTCCATACTGCCTGCTTATGGAGATGACTGGGTAATTGAACATCCCTGGATATTTACTAATCCAAACCAGGTTAAATTATCTGATGAATTGGTTGATGGAACTGGTAGCCCTGTGTTGGGGGCAGATGGCCGACCATTAATTATTTTATATGAACCTGGCGTTGATTCAGTATTAACGAATGTTGATGATAAACTGGTATTAAAAACCAATATTTTTTCATTTACGACTAAGCCTGCAATCAATGTTAATGGCAGCCTTGCAGGTATAGATAATAAGAGTGGAATGACAATCTGGTCATGGAATGGGTCAGGTTCATCCGGCGATCCGGCCAAAGCTGCAATTCATGTAGGTGGGGCAGGCACCTTAAAGGGGACGATAAATAATACCGGTATTATCAAAGGTGGTGTTTATATTACCAGCAGTGCAAATCCAACAACCGGTTCTGTTTATAAAAGTTCATCGTATATGGTTGATGGCAGCACGTTAAAATCAACCCTGGAAGATGGTTTGTGGGTAACTGAAGGTGGCACGGCCAAGTCTGTTGATGATCACGCTATAAATATTCAGGATCAGTCTTACCTTGACTATGTTGTTGTTGGAAAAAACAGCAGTGTCACAGCTGAAGGGACAGGAAATAGCGCAATCTACGTAGAGTCAGGTGGGGAGCTTGGGGGGAACTTTGGTTATACCCATAATATTGCCACACTAAGAACGCTGACACCTGATGAAACATCAACAGGTGCTTTATTACCCAATGACCCGGCAACAGGATATCCCAGGGCGGGTGATGCTGATGATTTAAAAACGGGGTTGTCTGCTTCAAATTTTGTGACGGTAGATTTTGATGGTAATGGCGTAGCAGATGGCAAGCCTGATTTATACAGTGTATTTGACTATTCTCTCTCAGCCTATCCCAATATCACCGGTTCTATCTCAAGGGCAGAAACTGATACCGCTATTCTGGTTGAAGGCTCAGTTACCTCAACAAACTTCTCAGCCATTAATATTGAAGGTGATCTTGAAGGTAAAATTCATATTACCAGTTCTGGTACCGTCCGTGGTGCTGGCGGCGGAGGTAAGGACAAGGGGGGTATTTGGAATCATGGTACCCATCAAGGCTCAATTTATAATGAAGAGGGTTATATCGAGGGTGGGGTTTTTGTTTCTGGTACACAGACAGCCAGTTCAGCTCATGGAGAGGCCGCTTATCATGCTAAAGGCATCAATAGTGATTATGCAACGCTAAAGGGGTCTTACAGTGTGGTAGAAGGAGGTACTGTAACAGCACAGAATAATCATGCTGTTTATTTGGATCGTTACTCTGTCACTGATTATATTTCTGTCAGAAAATCAGGTAGTGAAATCAAGGCACAGGGTACTGATCATGCCGCTATTTATATCGAAGAAGATGGCGTTTTAGGTGGAGCTGCTGCTGGTCGAACAGAAGCGGACTCAGCAATTATTGTTGAAAGCAGCGGCAAAATAACCAGCGAACTGGGATCTGCAATCAATGTTAAGGGGCAGCTGCTAGGGCATATTAATGTCGATAAGGGTTTTATTGAAGCAACAGGGACAACACAAAATGCTATCCACATAGCAAGCACAGGTCATGTAGGTGCTTCTTCTTTAGGTGGTTCAGACCATTTAGCTGTTGTTGTTCAAAATAGTGGCAGTATTTCCGGTACAGGTTCTGCTGTTCATGTTGAGGGGAAGCTGTTTGGTAAAGTGCATATCAACAACGGAACGCTTTCCGGAGCAGGTACAAATGGAGCGGTATATGTCTCAGATACAGGAGAGATAAAAGCAGGCGCTGCTGATGCCATTTTGATTGAGGGAGGAGGTGAAATTTCCAGCACTGGCACTACTGCTATTAAGATTGATGGCTTATTTACTGGTGCTATTCATATTGGTTCAAATGGCACACTCAAGGCTCAGGGGGCTAACCCTAATGCGATTGACTTTTCCAGTGCTAAAAGTGCCCTTCACTTTGTCCAGGATGGAACAAATGCCTCTACTATTGGTTCAATCAGAGGAAGTACAACTTATACTGACAAGGTTGAGATATTGTCTGGTTCGTTTTCTGGCCAGACCATAGCAGATATTGATGAATTGGTGCTGAGTACCAATGCTGATATCGACTTGACTCAAGACCTTATCATGGCGAAAAAAACCACTATACAGGTGGAGGAAGGGCATACTTATACTAATGCCATCATTGAAATTGCCGGAACGGGAAGCCTAAGTGCAAACACGGGCAGTGAATTAAAGATTAAACCGGGTTCTCTAACAGCATACAGAGAGTTGGCTACTGGCCCTAAAACATTGATTATTGCCAGTGTCACAGGAAGTGGCTCTATTAATGGGAATACTGCTAATAACATTACAACGGGTCTTGAAGGGGTCACTTTAGATTATGTCCAAACAGAAGGTGCCTTAATTGAAACAGGGCCAGTTGTTATTGACGGTAGTGAATTAAAAGTCACAGTTTCTAAAGTCAACGATAAAGCTTTCTATGTAAAACTGCTGGAAGATACATTATCGCAAACCTCAACAACCTTGATTGCTGGTGGCGGGGCTGCAATAGTTAGCTCAGAATTAAATGATCTTTCCAAAGCAGAAACGTTGTTTGCATCACTCAGTTCCACAACTGACTTCAAAACACTTGCAGTCCAGGTTGCACAACCCCTCGATATTACAGTTCGGGCTGGACTCGGTGACATGAATACAGCCCAGAACATTACCCTGCGAGAAGCCCGAAGCCCCCTATATGGTTTCAGTTACGGTGATGGTTTTAATAATGGTGAATTCTGGGGACAGATTATTTATAGTAAAAGTGATCAGGATACCGTTTCCAAAACAGCTGGTTATGATGGCAAAACCAATGGCTATATTTTCGGAGCAGGCAGGGATTTTTCTGATAACTGGCGAGCGGGTATTGCTGGTGCCTGGACCAGAACCCAGCTAAGCAGTAAGAAAAACTCTGACCTGACGGTTACCAGCTATATCGGTAGCTTGTATAGCAACTGGCAGCAACAGAACTGGTTTTTCGATACGTTAGTGACTTTGGGTGTCAGCAAAAATGACACACAAAAGTATATTGGCAATCAGAAAGTTGAGGCCGATTACGATAGTACCCTTTGGGGGCTGAGATTAGTGGCGGGAAGAACTTACGATTATGGTAACTGGCAACTGTCACCCCAGGCTGAATTTAATTATGGGCGTGTTGATGCTGACGAGTACACAGAAAAAGGTAACAGTGGTTGGGAAGTAAAAATAAAGGCCAGCGATTATGAAGTAATGGAACTCGGTGGTGGCCTACGGCTAAATCATGACTATTTGCTTGCAGATGGATCAATCAGGCCAGAGTTAAGTTTGATGGGGTATTACGATATTAAAGAGAGGGGTAGTGAGTTTGAGGCAACCTACCTGGCAGGGGGTGACCCTTTTGTTGTTGCAGAAGCGGAGAGAGATCGCTTCCGTATGCAAAGTGCCCTTGGTGTTAGTGTCGATGTTCTGGAAAGCTGGACGTTAAATGCAGCCTATAATCTTAACTGGAGTGATAACTACAGGGCTCATAGCTTTTCTGCCAAAGCCCGGTATCAATTTTAATGGGGTTTCATCCCTCTTAACTGTCTTCGTTCCTTTTTATCAGGTTTATGGTCTGGTCGAGGTGTCGCACTTCGCAATGCCTTTCTTTCTAAAGCAGACTTTTCCCGCAGAGCAATACTTTCTTCGGTTTCCAGATACAGCTGCTGTGCCAGTTCTGCTTTCTGGCGTTTATCTGTAAGCGCCTGCACTATTACAGTTTTTTCATCCCAACCCGCCCGTAGTTTTATTTGATCACCCACTTTGGGTTCTTTACCGGGTTTACACCGTTGGCCATTGAGGTGAACTTTGCCGCCATCAATAGCTTCTTTAGCAATACTGCGGGTTTTATAAAACCGGGCTGCCCATAGCCATTTATCCAGTCGGATTTTTTCTGATGATTTATTCATGGATTTTAGAAATCAGTATATCTCGATAATCTTCAACAGCATTATAGTTGCCGGTATCCCATGCCGGTTTTTGGCTGTCTGGGTGGCGAATAGCCAGTAAATGCTTAATACCAAAGGTTTTCGCCGCATCTAATATATGGATGCTGTCATCAATAAAGAGCGCCTTATGCTTATCCAGGGCAATCTCTTCTGTCAGCTTATGCCAAAAGGCCTGACTTTCTTTGGGGTAGCCATAGTCATGAGAGCTGATCATGCGATCAAAATAGTGTGCCATTGATAAGCGTTCAAGCTTGAGGGTTAGGCTGTCACGATGGGCATTAGTAATCATAACAACCTCTTTTCCAGCTTCCTTGAGCGAGTTAAGGAAGCTATCTGCATAGGGGCGGAAAGAGATCAGATGAGCTATTTCATGCTTCATGGCCACAATATCCAAATCAAGCTCTTTGCTCCAATAATCAAGGCAGTACCATTGAAGTTTGCCATGGGTTTGGGCAAAGCGCGGGTCCAGCTCTGCTTTTGACTGGGTGAGTGAAATACTGTGCTTTTCGGCATATTTGAGAGGAACGTACTCCTGCCAAAAATAGTTATCGAAATGAAGGTCAAGCAAGGTACCATCCATATCAAGCAGGACAGTATTGATTGTGTTCCAGTTAATCATGATGTCTGATGAAACCTGATTTGCTTCTAAGTAGGGATGAAATTGAGAGACTGGCTTCTTAGGTCTTTTCAATAGATAACTCTATAATATGCTTTCCTATAAAGGCAGGAAACTATGAGCACAAAACCTGAAATTCTTAGCTGCAAGGAGCTGACGAAAACCCGGTTATTTCGTGTTGAAGAGTTGCAGCTCAAATTTTCCAATGGGGTCGAAAGAACCTACGAGAGGCTTGGGCGTTTTGGTGATGGCCATCGGGCCGTGATGGTTGTGCCTTTACTGGATGAACACCGGGTCTTGATGATCCGTGAGTATGCTGCAGGTACAGAAGATTATCAGTTAACGCTGCCAAAAGGATTGGTAGAGCCCGGTGAAACACTGGTGGAAGGCGCTAACCGTGAACTTAAAGAGGAAGCCGGTTACGGTGCTAAAGATTGGGAAGTATTGACCCGCTTCACTCTTTCACCTAATTATATGTGTAACTCTATTGAAGTGGTTGTAGCAAAAAATCTCTATGAGGAAAAACTTGAGGGAGATGAGCCGGAACCCCTTGGTCTGGAGATAGTTTCATTTGATCAACTATTGGAGTTGAGTGAGCGTGCTGATTTTTCTGAGGCTCGCGCCTTGGCTGCACTGTTTCTGGCAAGGGAGAAGCTGCAATCAGGCACACTGTTTCAGAAAACAGCTAGTAGCCCCTCTTAATATTTCAATTTCCGGGCTTAACTTGCTGATATGGCTAACTTATAGGGTTTGTGGATAAATTATAAAACTTTGCTGTTAATGCAAGAAAAAGAAAATATCGTTGGTTCTGATGTTTATATATAAGTCTGATTCAAAAACAGTTTTTCTACGGTGATGCCATGGTTAATGACAAGTTAACTCAGCAGCTTATAGCAATTGCGCGAGAAGCGGGTTCAGTTATTCTTCAGATTTATGATCAGGATGATAAAGGTGTACAAACTAAAGATGATCAGACGCCAGTAACCATTGCTGATATTCAGGCCAATGCTGTTATTGTTAAAAGGCTGGGTGAGCTGAAAGCTGTGTATCCTGTCCTCTCTGAAGAGTCAGAGCACTTACCCCTTGATCAACGCCAGTGCTGGCAACGTTATTGGCTGGTGGATCCCCTTGATGGTACCAATGAGTTTATTAACCGTAATGGCCAGTTCACAATCAATATCGCCTTGATGGAAGGGCAATACCCTCTGTTTGGAATAGTGTATATACCGGTGTTAGATACCTGTTATTGGGGAGGCGAATCACAAAAGGCTTATTGTCAAATTGGTTCAAACCTACCTGAACAGATTAAAACACGAAAGCTTGATGCTGATGGCAAGGTGGTCGCACTGGGGAGTCGAAGCTATGGGAATAGCCAGTCAGATCTCTTTATTGAAAAATTAAAGCAGCGCTATCCTGGTATTCAGTTTGAGCGGGTTGGCAGTGCTTTAAAAGGTTGTCGTATTGCTGAGGGTGCTGCGGATATATACCCTCGCTTGGGACCAACATCTGAGTGGGATACCGCTGCTGTGCAGGCAGTTGTTGAGGGGGCTGGTGGCGTGTTACTTGATCCTGCGGGTAAACGCTTTAAATACAACTTTAAGGAAAGTTTAAAAAATAGCCATTTTTTAATCCTGGGAGATAAAAGTGTCGATTGGACCCAGTATTGGAATGAACAGACTTTCTCTGAGGTTGGTTGTTATTAATCTTGCCGGCTATGTGTAGCAGTAGAGTCAAAAAACATAACGAATACTATCTGCATCAACTTTTACAGGTGTGTTGGGTGTTTTTATAACTTCCCCTTTTATTGCTGTTGGGGAGTTAAATAATAACCCTTTCTTGGGGATTTCATCGGCATCGATATGGAGGAGGATTTCTTTGCCACTTTCTCCTTTAAATAGATACGTTCCCGGCTCTACTTTGCCGGTGATTTTACCTTTTATCTGGACCTTATCCTGATTCTCACTTTCAGAATAAATTTTACTGACTTTTATTTTTTCATAGTCCATTTCTACATGGGCTTGTTGCAGTGTATCCGTGGCATTGTCTGGGCCTGCTGCACCACAGCTGGTAATAGAAAAAAAAGCAATGACTGCAAAAGAGCAAGTGACGCTTTTCATCGGTGCTATCCATATTTTTAGGTCTATTTATAATTCTTCGACATTCTGAAGCTTCTCATGAGCGAAATAATTTGAATATACGGCATTGCAAATAAATGATTCTTTCTTGAATTTGCAATGCCTCCTGAATCAGACAAATGATATTGCTCGTACTTAATTCTTAGCTGCTAGGCACTCTCGTGCGGTTTTCAGCTCGGCCATACCAAATGTGAGGGATACCAAATTGGCAGCCAGAATCTGTTCGCCACTTAGTGGCATACCGTTATGCTCAAGAGCTGGTGCGGCAACTGCATCCTGAATGACTTCACACTGATAACCTTTTTCGACAGCACTTCGGGTAATGCTTTGGATGCAAGCCTGTGCCATTGCCCCGACAATAATCAGCTTTTCAATGCCGAGTTCAATTAGGTGCTGTTCCAGGTGAGTATCTGTAAAACTGTTTATCTGGTGTTTAATAATTAAGGTTTCACCTTGTTTAGGAGCCAGGTCTGGATAGATGTCGGCACCAGTTGTGTCTGGTGCAAAGAAAGGAGCATCACTATTTTCAAAAATATGTTGAATATGAATAACTGGTAGCTCTTTCTCCCGGAAGTGGCTTAATAATTCTCCAGCTTTATTTGCCGCTGCTGTGGTATTTTCAAGTTCAAAACGCCCATTAGTGAAATAGTCATTCTGAAAATCAACCAGTACCAGTGCCGTCCGTTTTGCCTCTGGTAAAGAGGATTGGTGCTGACTGAGCACACTAAAGTCATCTTCTGCCAGATACCATTGGCTATCGCTGCCTTTGACCCAAAGCTCTTTGCTGATAAAGCCACTGGCAATATTCATGGTCCAATTGGCGGATAAAATGGCCTGTGTATCACTAAGCACTTTGATATCAATATTACGGTAAACCAGGTTGCCAGGCTTGCTCTTGGCAAATTGTTGCCAAAATTCAGCGATAGCTTCGACACCTTCAAAACGGCCAAAAGGCGAAACCTGCATGTGGGCTTCAGATAAATAGCGGGCAATACAGGCCTCGGTCTTGCCTTGGTTAAAGTTGGCAATCCACTGTTGGCTGGCTTGCATGACTTCTTCACGAATAAATTGGCTCATGGTGAGTCTCCTTGTTTATCTATGACCCTCAGTTTATTGTTGTTTCTATAAATGATAATTAGGGTTAAATTGAAATAAATGTTCATAAAAAATGAACAAAAGCGTCTCTCTTATCAAATGCTGGTCTTTGATGAGGTGGTTAAGCGTGGCTCATTCACTTCTGCTGCTGAGGTTTTGGGACATACAAAGTCAGCGGTCAGTCAATATGTTAGTCAGCTGGAAGCAGATTTGGGAGTACGGTTGCTAAACCGAAGTACCCGAAAATTGAATCTGACTCATGCAGGTCAACAACTAGCTATTCGTAGTGAACAGTTGGTTAAACTTTTGTCGGCAACATTGGATGAAATTGCGACCCACGGAAATCAACCTTCTGGACGTTTGGCAATAACCGCCCCACATGCTTTTGATCCCTCTTTAATCACACCGCTGATAACGGCGTTATCTTGTGAATATCCAGACATAGAACCTGAATTGATATTTACCGATGAGCGCCTTGATTTACTTGAACATCAGCTGGATCTGGCGATTTCGGTTGGGCTTCAGAAAGATAGCAGTTACCATGCTGTTCATATTGGCCAGCTTGATAATATTTTGGTGGCATCACCTGCCTATCTGGCCAGGCAGAAAACTGTAAATATTCACAGTTTTTCATCACAGAAACTGGTGATGCTGCCATGGCAGCATCAAACTGCTCTCCTTTCCGATCAGGGTAAAGAGCTACTTTTTTCTTCAACAAAACAGCTGAGGGTGAATACTTCTACCAGTGCCATCAATAGCGTACTTTGTGGAGCAGGTATCAGCCTGATTCCTAGGATTTTTGTTCAGAAATACCTGGCTAGTGGTGAATTGCAAAGGGTGCTGGTGGAATTTAAGGGACCAGATAGGGATGTTTATGCTTTGCACCCTTATGGAAAACAGCTCCCGTTTGTTATTCGTTGTTTTATTGAACGTTTGAAAACGTCGTTTAATCAAGCAGGTTTATCAGGGAATTTTGTTAGATAGAAACCATGGCTTATTTGGAGATTACTTGCCAAATCAGGTTGAAACGGCAGGTTTTTCTTTTGTAAGCTGCGGGCAGCATAACAATATAAAAAAATAAGAGGGGATTAACGTGGACTTTGACATCGGTCTGTTACTGCTGCTGTTAACACCTGTTTACTTTATCACTATTGCTGCAGAGCTCTATTGGCTACGACAACACTCGGGAGAGTATGCCAGTGCTCAATACAGCTGGGCTGATTTTTTTGCCAACGTTTCTTTAGGGCTTTTATACCAAGCAACTGAAAAACTGTCGGGTATCTTTGTTCTGGCTATCTACTACGCACTGTTTGATTTTCGGCTGTTTGACATTCCTACCACCTTTTGGAGTGTCGCCCTGTTATTTTTGTTGCAGGACTTTCTCTATTACTGGTTCCACCGGGCCAGCCATAATATCCGTTGGATGTGGGCGTCCCATGTTGCTCACCACTCTTCGCAACGGCTGAACTTTTCCACCGCCTTTCGCCAGAGTTTAACTTACCCCATATCTGGGATGTGGCTTTTTTGGGTGCCGCTGGTCATGCTGGGCTTTCCGCCAGAAACTGTGATAATGGTGGTGCTGTTAAACTTGTTTTATCAATTTTTTATTCACAGCCAGGTGGTGCCAAAGCTTGGCAAATTTGAATGGCTGTTTAATACCCCAAGGCATCATCGTGTGCATCATGCCCATAATGCCGATTATATTGATAAAAATTTTGGTGGTATTTTAATTATTTGGGATCGCCTGTTCGGTACTTTTGTTGAGGAAAAAGAAACTCAGGCTTGTCGCTATGGCATTCCCCGTCAGGTTAATACCTATAATCCCATTACCCTTAGCTTTCATGAATGGCGGGATATGTTTAGTGATGCTTTCGCTCCAGGTAAAACATTGAGGCAGCGGTTACGGCATTTATTTGGTTATCCTGCCTGGCAACCTGAAGGCTCTTCGAAATAGTAAAATAAAAAAAAATCCCGGCTTTATTCATGCCGGGATTTTTTTTAACGTTTAATTGGTATTTTAAATCAGTCCAAGAACTGTCCACCAAGCCAGGCCAACACCAATAAAAATAGCCTGATTAACAAGGCTGGTCAGGAACCCGGTTCTCCACCAAACTTGCGTTGGAACATAACCAGAGCCAAAAAGAATGGGACCTCTTGCGTGAGAATACTGTGTCAGGGAACAGTACAGGCTGGATGTCATTGCCAATGTCATAGCCATGGCAAAAGGAGGCACAGCCAGATGAATACCTACATTAAGAAATACTGCAAACAAAGCTGCAACCTGTGCAGTACCGCTAGCAAAGAAGTAATGGGTATACATATACACAGCATTCAGTGCTACCAAAATGATAATCCAGTGAGCACCGGATAAACCACCACCAACCAGTTGGCCTACTTCTTCCCCAAACCACTGGGTAAAGCCAAGTGCTTTCAGCATGTTAGCCATCATTAGCAGTGCCGCAAACCAGATCAGGGTATCCCAGGCACCCTGTTCTTTTTTGACATCGTCCCAGGACAACACTCCAAATAACAGCAGTAGAGAAAGCCCAATAAAAGCGGCAGTGGTTGAGTGAATACCAAAGCTGCTGCCAAATATCCACAGAACCAGCAGCACACCAAAAACACAGAGCATCACCCATTCATCCCGGGAGATTGCGCCCATTTTTTTTAGTTCTTGTGCTGCAAAATTGGGGGCATCAGGTGTTTCGCGGATTTCAGGTTTGGTCAGAAAATAGAGAACAATAGGGATGACCAGTAATGCCACCAATGCAGGTACCAGAGCTGCCAGAAACCAGCTGCCCCAACTTAAATGAACACCTGCATCTGCCGCCAGTTTCATGATCAGGGGGTTTGCTGCATAAGCGGTAACAAAGAGAGCGGCAGTAATATCGTTAACATGCCCGATGCAACTAATCAGAAAAGTACCAATTTTCTTGCTGGATGGATCGTTGGGTTTTGAACTAAAACTCAGAGCTAGCGAATTGGCAATCGGGTAAATAACGCCACCACAACGGGCGGTGTTGGAGGGCATTGCTGGGGATAATAAAAGATCAGCCAGACTTAAGCCGTAAGCCAGTCCCAGCGTCTTCTTGCCCATAAAACGCACCATGATTAAAGCCACTCGTTTGCCGAGTCCAGTTTTGATAAAACCGCGGGCGACCATAAAGGCGATAACAATCAGCCAAATCAGGTGGTTATCCAGGTCCTGAAGAGCGTCGGCGATGGCATCTTTCGCAGTGGCTTCGCCACCTGCTGCTGTCAGGGCAAAAATAGTAATACCCAAAAAGCCAACGGCGCCAACAGGCAATACATTACTGACTATACCGGCAATAGTGCCTACAAACACAATGGCAGTATGCCAGGCTGCATCAGAAAGACCTGTAGGCGCTGGCAACATGAACAGCATAAAGCCAGCCAGCAATATAATGACCAGTGGAACAGGTTTGGCTGCTAATAAGGGTTTTGAGGGAGGGATATGTTTATTTTGAGGCATAGTTGCCATGTTGAACGTCCTAAATATTATGTTGTGTCATTAATTATAAATAATTGGTCATTTTGTTGGTGTTTTATTGTTCTTTGACAGTTAAAAAAGGCGGGTTTTCTTCAATTGATATCGAGGTGAAAGCTGTTTGGTAGGCACAAAAAAAACCGGAAAAGTAGGAGCCACTAATCCGGGGGTATATAAGATGGTGATATATAAGCAGGTTGATTGTGCCAACAGACGGATAAACACAACCTTAATGCTGTTATTGGATGTGTATAAAGTAAAATTTAGAACTGATCACATAGATAACTGATCAGATCTTTTGAGGTCACGATGCCTGACAGCTTGTCATCATCGACAATTAATACTGAGTGATACCGGCTATCGGAAAGGTATTCTGCGGCGTCTCTGACGGTTGCTGTCGAAGTGAGCGTTTTAAGCTCATGACTCATTGCGTCATCAATGGTGTGTAACTGATCAATGATAGAATCTTGCATACGGCTGTCGGTATTACCTGCATCATAAACCAGCCGCAATAGGTCTGTTTCAGCAATAATGCCTACCGGCTTTTTTTTGTCCAGCACTGGGACATGGTGAATGCCGTGTTGCCTGAAAATAGCACTGACTTCACTGAGCTTCTGGCCTTTCTGAACAGTGATAGGATCAGTTGTCATGATTTTACGGATGGACTCATGCTTCTTCATGATTAAACACCCTACTTTTTTATGGTATTGGGGTAAGCCCAGTCTGGAATAAAGTGAGTTAAAGCTCAACGTTCAGCGTGTTTTTATTGTCATTATTTTCTGAAAGGCCGTTGTGTTTATTGGAAGATCCGTACAAGCCGAAGTGTTGAAGGTGTTGACACTTTTGCTGCCTGTATCTATCATGCGCCGCATCTTGAGTTGTTAAACACAACGTCAAGGCCCAGGTGGCGGAATTGGTAGACGCGCTAGCTTCAGGTGCTAGTGTCAGAAATGGCGTGGAAGTTCGAGTCTTCTCCTGGGCACCAAGATTTATTGTTATTGCTTTTTTCAGCAGTAACTAGAAAGAAAATTAAATTTTTCTTTATACAAGTTGTTTGCCCAGGTGGCGGAATTGGTAGACGCGCTAGCTTCAGGTGCTAGTGTCAGAAATGGCGTGGAAGTTCGAGTCTTCTCCTGGGCACCAATTCACAAAAAAGCCGGATCAAAGATCCGGCTTTTTTGTTTTCCTTCCTTTTTTTATCTGTCGACTATCCTTTGGAGTTTACTTTGGCTAAATGACCATTGCTGTAACCAAAAGATAGGACGATTATGAAACAGCTAAGAATAAGACTTGTTTTTCTTTTGTCTCTAATAGTCAGTAGTGGCATTTATGCTTGTGGCTGTGGTTGTGCCAAGCAAAGTGTTGAGCCGAAGGAGTGGCAAGGAGATCAGTACCAATATCACTCAAGATCCCAGACGGTTGATGCCAGATCGCTGATTCAGTCACTCCCATCAACAAATATTAAAACAATAATCGACCTGGGATGTGGTTCGGGCAATAGCATGCAAGTGCTGAGAGAGAAGTTTCCCGCGGCCTATATTGTTGGGGTGGATCCAGAGCCAACAATGCTCGACAAAGCACGTCAGCAATTTACCAACGACCATCAGGTTGGGTTTTTTAAAGGTGATGCCCTTTCATTTCGTACAAGCAAGCCTGCTGATCTTTTATATGCAGGCTTTGTTATGCATTGGATACCAAGGTCTGAACAATTAAAGGCCCTGGATAATATCAGCCTGAATCTGAACAAGGGCGGGAAAATAGCTTTTATATTCTCACCCAGCAAGGAGGGGCTTCCATTTCAAAAGGGGCTTAATAGGCTTGTACAACAGCAACCTTATGCTAAAGAATTAAAGGATTTTAAACAGACCCAGACTTTTTACAAAGTGGATGAATACAAAGAGATGCTTGAGAAGGCAGGATTCTTTGTTGAGCACATTGGTTACTCCTACAATGAAAAACGTTATAAAGACAGTGACGAGTTGCGTCTCTGGATCCAGCAGTGGCTACCCTACCCAAAACACTTGGCGAGAAAGTCGATAGAACTTCGTGACCGTTTTATGAAACAACTGGTGCAGGAATTTATTAATGAATCCGGTCAGCAAAAGCAAAAAGAGCTGGTATGGGGTGAGTATGTGCTGACGGTCGTAGCCCATAAAAATAAAAGGAAGCCTTAAGGTATGCTAATTTTTTATTGAGAGTGTTGACAAGCATACTCTGTATACATATCATTCGTCTCGTCTTCAGCCGGTATAGCTCAGCTGGTAGAGCAACTGACTTGTAATCAGTGGGTCGAGCGTTCGAATCGTTCTGCCGGCACCAAAAAAAGCCTTGTATATCAAGCACTTAGAAGCCCCTTATACAATAAGGGGTTTTTTGGTTAAGCTGTATTTTGTTTTTGGTGTTATTTTTGGTGACACTTTATCCTCGTCATTTTTAAAAAGACCTCGTTATACGGCCCGTTAGCCGAATCTCGGCTTCTCGCCTGTATTACTTACCACATGTCCCCTTTGCGTAATGCTTCCCAGGGCAGCCAGTGTGTCTCAGACCCCCAAACTAAGCACCCCATCTATCCCCAAGCACTCACCTTGTTATCTATTCTTCCGGTATGAGTGACTTTGCAGAGTTTAAGATCGGACCGGCTAAATCCGTCGTATTCACCGTTGGACAATATAATGCCGACGCCAGTAGGTTCTTCTCCCCCCAACGAATACCGTTCATAGATGACGCCCAGGCTGCCTGCTTTGGCACTTAATACGTCTACATGGTGAGGCTTTATTTCTTTTGCCGGTAGCTTCAGCACGTGGTCAAAACGCTTCACGTTGATAATGTGATTTTTAAAAGCATTCTTTACATCTTTGTAAGAGCGCCTGCCGTTAAGATGAGTTTCTGGGTAGTCATCAAGGAGCTGTCTGAATGACCCAATACTTGAGTCACCTTTGGGTGGTCGGGTGCTTACGGGAGGCTTCGGCTTTTGCTCTTGCTTAGTTTTTTTAAGGATTTCTGAAATATCGTGCCCGTCTCTTCGGAGGTCTGCAAGCCGCTGTGCATCACTGAGTGCTTTCTGAAAAGTAAGGCCGACCGGACTGTTAAGGTGATGATTTCCAATCTTGTGACATTTGTAGGTCTTTGCTCCCGGCTCCTTGTATCTGAAAAAGAAGTAAACCTTGCTGGGCTTAACCCTGATTAGGAGGGTTCCGTCGCCCCGGTTAGCCAGCTTTTGACTTATCTCTTTATATGGCCCGTTTTGCGTTATATCTTATACAATTATGGTTGTATTATAGCGGGAAAACTGGGTTTGGTGTTATTATTGGTGGCACTTTGTTTGTGCAATGTTGGTCAGTGTTAGGCGGTAATATTCTCATAAATCCAAATATTTGATAAATAAAAT
This sequence comes from Endozoicomonadaceae bacterium, assembly GCA_965224475.1. GTDB lineage: Bacteria > Pseudomonadota > Gammaproteobacteria > Pseudomonadales > Endozoicomonadaceae > Endonucleibacter. The sequence goes on from CBDCZK010000023.1 coordinate 889,468, forward strand.
CAAAGGCTTGTGGTGATTATACGTTGTTTTGGGTATTTTTAGGCGTTTGTTGTTTATATCTAAAACTGATTTGTAATCAGTGGGTCCCGAGTTCGACTCTTGGTGCCGGCACCATATACGACAAAGCCTGTAGCGTTAGTAAACACTACGGGTTTTTTTGTGTCTGAAATTTGCGCCCAGTATTGCGCCCTGTTTCTATTTAGCAGTCCCTGCGTTCTTAGCTTTTGTAGCGTCCTGAAAGGCTTTACAAGAAATAGTACTTTCAAACTTTGCGAACAAACTGTGCTAAGGGTGATAACGTTATCACCCAACCTGTAGAAGGTTTAATATCTCTCCGACTTTTTCATGCTGTCCAAACTCATACCAGATGGGTTTAATATTGCAGCTCATAAGCCTTTGTTCTTGTCGCCTGGATTCTTCATCATTTTCCGGCCTTTCTAGAATTGCAAAGTGGTCGGCAATTTTCTTTCGATCATTTTGCTCACAGAGCAGCTCAAACGTTTTTACCGTTCGGTCTGAATAAAGGCTGCACCCTAGGAACAGGAATGCATGATTCATATAGAGCTGTTCCAATAGTTTTGGTAATGGGGCTGACAGGTCTACATTTTTATCAGGGTCTTTGCTGTAAGCTGACTGGTATTCTTGTTGAGTAAATACCCTGTAATCTGGGTCATCCATGTTGCCATGGAGTTTAAGCAGATACCTCTGGCCTTTGGTGATTGCCTTAATAAAGCTATGAGGATTGTTAAGACCAGCAGTTTTCTCCGTGAAGGATTTTTCCTGCCGACTATAGCAATCTTCTAATACTCTATCGAAATTGGTGGTGATGACGCAGGATTGAAAGAATGTGGGCAAGTCCCAGGCGAACGATAGTTCAGGGGCTGCGTGTTCAAAGTCCTGCTCAAAATAAAATTCAAATGTTCTCAGCCCTTCTTCACTTCCGGTGATCTCTTGTAACAGGTCTTCATACTCTCGGTTCTCCAGCCGTTGGTCGATGATGTTTTGCTGGATACCCACTTCACGAGCTCTGCTCTCAAGGTAACCCGGCCAACTACTGCACCCTGCGGCAATACTGGCGCCCGCACCAACAAAGGGAGTGATTTTATTTACTTTGACTGCTTTGGATAGTTCTTCAAAATTTTTCTGGTTACGGCGAAAAAGAGTTGTCTGTAATAGCTCATCATAGCGCTGCTTTCGTAATTTCCTGCACTGTTCTTCATAGAGGATAGGGTCACCATGAAATAATGCCAGGCTGGGCTTGGTTAGTATGCTGGTGTTTTCACCTTCCTTTTGAAAAAGAATGGAAATATCCGATTCTTCATTGTCAATCAAGTAATTTTCAAAATCATATTTATAGTAGGTTTCTAGCTTCTTCCAGAGAGGTCCCATAACCTCTTTGAGCTTTATTACGTCTGCCATGACAATACCTTTGGGCTTGAATATACGATCATCATTCTGCGGGCCAGTAGATTTTTACCAGGGGGAGAAGGGTTTTGCCTTCCATATCGAATTGTTCGTAGTGAGTGACGATGAGATTGGCGAGGTCGTCTATATCGATCAAGGTCAGGGGGACTGTGGCGCGTTCTGCTTCGTAGCGGGCATCTTTGGTGAAGCCGCCGGTGCTAATAAACAGGCCGCTGTCGCCATCACGCAGTGCACCGAGAAAGCTACGAATGTTTTGGGAGCTCATGCTGCCAGCTCGGTGTTTAACCTCGGCTTTGATACGGGGTTGGGTTAGGCCTAAACCGTCGGGGGAGGCGAAGACATCCACACCTCGGTCAGGGCCTTTGGGAGAAATGCGGGTGCGATAACCCATTGCTCGCAGTAAAGCAGTGGTGAGCTGTTCCATTTCATCGGGGAGCAGTGACTGAATCTTATCTTTAATCAGTTCATGGCTCTGGTCGATAGTTTGGTCTTTGAGCTGGGTGATGGTGTTTTGTTCTTCTTCTGTGGATGATTCGACTGGCTTGGGGGCAGAGCCTTCAAGTATGGCTGTGAGTTCGGTCATCACCTCATCAGATAATGAAAACAGGGTGAGGGTTGAACCCAGGCTATTGCGGCTGGTTTGGCTCAGTTGATCACGAGAGACATTGCCCAGCCACTTCACCTTTCGCACATGGGCGTACTCACCCACAAGATGATGGTCTTGGCGGAACTGATATACTCCCTGGTCTTCTCCCACATGGTAGACCCGTAGTTCGGGGTTATAGGTGATTACCCGGTGGCCAGTCTGAATATTGTCGCGAAATTTACGGATAACAGCGATGGCATTGCCTGTCTTACCCGGTTTGGCATTGCCCCAGTGTTCGATATAGCTGTGGCGTATGGCCTTAACAGAGGGGTAGTGGGTCAGATCGCCCAGTTCATTCCAGCCAATAGCGACGGCGTTATGTTCGAAAAAAGCGTCGGCAAAGCGGCCACCCTGTCCGGCGCGAACGATCCATCCTTTTGTCATTATGGGTACTCCTGATAGATGAGCGACGTTGGGCGCCTGTCACAGGAGCTGCACCGCCGCTTTTAATCGTTATGCTAATGCGCTTTCTACCATGGCATCGGTTAGATGGATGCGGGTTTGTTGCTGCTGTTGTAAGCGGGTTTTTATCTGATCGCAGAGAAGCATTAGTTCGTCGACTTTAGACAATATTCGGTATTGTTCAGCTAAAGGGGGGATTGGACAAAGCATTTCCCCTACGTCCCCAAGTCTGAAGCTGTTCTTAATACCTCGTTGAGGTGCATCATATTGATTACGAGCTAATGGGCTTCGCATCATTTCTGGAAAAAATAAATTTTGGCAGTCGGGCATAAATCGAAGAAGGCATGTATGCTGGTTTATATAAGCTTCGCCAAAGCCTTCAGGAATCAGACCTAGATTACCCACGTCACCAGTGATGGAGATTAATAAATCACCAGCTTTAAGTTTTGTACGAGCTCCTTCACTATCCTGTGGTGGGGATACATAGCGGATGCTATCCATCCTGAGGTGGTAGTTACCCCGGGATAGGTTGCCCATAGTTACAAAAATAGCGCCATCATTAGAGTAGTATTTTGCCCAGTCTCTTGAACCAGAAGTTATGAGCTTTGCAATATCCCATATACGACACCACTCCCACCCCTCTGGCAACTCAAACGGCTTTTCCTCCTCCGTAATCGGTGGCAATGCCTTCTGCTTTTTAATCTTCTTCTCTTTGATCAACTGTGCCTTTTCAGCGGCAATCTGTTCCAGCAATTTGGCGGCGGGTTCGTCGTTGGAGTCTTGGGGTACCAGCTTGCCCATGACGGCCAGTTGCAGGATGGTTTGTTTAAGCTGGTCGATGCTTTCTTCGGTGGTGAACAGGGTGGTGAAGTGTTCGGCGATGCGTTGCCAGTTCTGCTCCAGTTCCTCAGCATTGGCGCTGTTGGTCAGGGTGGATAACAGGTTTTCAACCAGCACCCCATGGGCAGACAAGCTGGCTTCGGTTTGCTGCTCGATCTGGTCACAGAGGGTCATCAGCTCATCAACTTTGGCGACGATGCGGTGTTGTTCATCCGGGTTAGGAATAGGAAGAACAATGGAAGCCAGCTTTGCCTGATTGAGCTTTGGTACAGTTATGCCTGTAATATATTTTTGGAGGTCTTGTTGTGCTATAGCATAAATTAAGTAGTAATCAATCAATATCTTGCGATTTGGCCGAACTACATGAGCATGGTTATTTACCCATGTTTTACCAGATATACTAAATGCAGTACGGTCACCACGACCCCACTTAGCGCCATCCTCGCCTATTAAAACTAAGGGTTCATCGAAAATATAACCTGATACATAATCGACAATACCTGAAGCACCATAATATGGATATGGACCTTCTGTGCGACTGTTTTTTGAGATAGGTTTTCTTTGACCGTCTAAAATTTCAACTATGTCACCAAGCCTTGCCCACTCCCACCTTGCTGGCAGCTCAAACGGTTTCTCATCCTCCCCAATCTCCGGCAGTTTTTTCGGCTTTTTAATCTTCTTCTCTTTTACCAGCCTACCCCGCTCTTCCGCAATCCGTTCCAGCAAAACAGACGCAGGTTCATCATCCGTGTTTTGAGGCACCAGCTTACCCCGTACGGCCTGTTCCAGAATCAGTTCCCGGAGTTTTTTGATGCCATAGAGGTCAATCTTTTTGCTGCTGCCGCGCCCGGTGGCATTGCGCTTCTGTACGGTACGCGCCAGGGTGGACAGGTTGTCTTGGCAGAAAATTGCTCCTGCATTTTCTGCACTTCCACCATCCCTGGTGGTCGTCATCTGTTTTTCAGTGGCAGGCATCAGGCTTCCTCCTGCTGTTTGTTCATCAGCGCATCACCCAGAATGCTTTGTAACTGCCCAAGAAGATCATCTAGGTCTTGTTGCTGCTGGTGGTACTCAGCTAATAGCTCGTCAGGGTCATGGCTGACCACTTCACCGATATGGGGGTTTTTTATATCCAGGTTAAAGTTGCGGTCGATGATGTCGCTGATACTCACTTTCCATGCCTGTTCGTTCTCTACCCGAGCGCGAAAACCATCAGCCTCGTCACCCCACCAGGTTATTTCCTGCTGGAATTTTTCAAACTTCATGGGTTTGGTTTTGCTGTAGTTCTTTACGCCTTCGGGGTAGGGGTGCTCGTAGAACCAGACTTCTTTGGTGGGCTGGCCTTTGGTGAAGAACAGAATATTGGTTTTAATGCCGGTGTAGGGGTTAAACACGCCATTGGGCAGACGGACGATGGTGTGCAGGTTACATTCTTCGGTGAGCAGCTTTTTGATTTTGGTCTTAACGCCTTCACCAAACAGAGTGCCATCGGGCAACACCACGGCAGCACGGCCTTTATTTGCCAGAACTTCGATAATCAGTTGCAGGAATAGATCAGCCGTTTCACGGGTTTGCAGCTCTGCCGGGAAGTTCTTCTCGATGCCGTCTTCTTCGGTACCACCAAAGGGTGGATTGGTTACGATCACATCTATCTGCTCATCCCAGCTGGAGAGCGGTTTATTAAGGGTATTGCCGTGTTTGATCTGTACCGGTACTTCAATACCGTGCAGCAGCATATTGGTGGTGCAGAGCAGGTGGGGGAGCTGCTTTTTCTCAACGCCGTGAATCTGTTGTTGCAGGGTCTGGTGGTCGGTGGCGGTTTTTACCTGTTTTTTCAGGTGGTCCACTGAACATGCCAGAAAACCACCGGTACCACAGGCCGGGTCCATCACACTTTCGCCCAGTTGTGGGTTGATGCGGTTGACCATAAACCGGGTGACAGCACGGGGGGTATAGAACTCACCGGCATTACCAGCACTTTGCAGATCCCGCAGAATCTGTTCATAAATATCACCGAACAGGTGTCGTTCTTTGGAATCGGTAAAGTCAATCTCGTTCAGTTTGTTGATCACCTGACGCAACAGGGTGCCGTTTTTCATATAGTTGAAGGCATCACTGAAGGCTTCTTTCACCACAAAGCCCCGTGGATTTTTATCCACAGGGGCAATAAGATTCTTCAGATCAGGAAACAGGTCATTATTGATAAAGCCCAGCAAGTCATCCCCGGTCATGCCCTCCTTATTTGCAGCCCAGTTACGCCATAGGTATTCATCGGGAATGGGTGCCCGGTAATCATCCAGCTCGAACTCCAGTTCTTCTTCCTAGGCATCGAACACTTTCAGAAACAGTAACCAGGAGAGCTGACCCAGGCGCTGGGCATCACCATCGACACCGGCATCTTTACGCATGATGTCCTGAATGGATTTAATAACGGAACTGATGGACATAGAGTTCTCTTTAAAACGTGTTTAGCGACAAAGGCACTGTTGCACAAAGCTTACAGGATAATTAGAGCCCGCATGTCTCAGTGTCTTTGTGGTTCAAATAATCAGGCGGAACGGTAAATCTCGGCTTCCAGCTCACTGATAGCCTGTTCGTAATCGGCGGGCTTACCGAAGCCTTTTTTCACAATCTCAATGGGCCGGCCAATGGAGGTAAAGGGGGAGACCTTCAGTACATTTTTATTCTCAATCTCCAGGACACCGGCATCGGCATATTTTTCCAGCAGAGAGTTAAGCACAGTCTGTGCTGTATCAGAATACTTGGTAAAGTAATTGCGCTTCTTCACGCTCTCTGCCCGCTCTTTGCGAGTGAGCGGTGGCTGATCGTAGACGACGTGACAGATTAGATCGAAGGGGTCGAGATCTTTGCCCACTTCATCTGCCAACATTTCCCAGAAGATACCCTCACGCTCCAGCTCATCAATAATGGCTTGTTTACGCTCTGCCGATTGCCATTTTTTGACAAACTCATCAAGGGAAGTGAACTGTTTGGCCATGGTTTTACGGGTGTAGTCCTTGAAAGACTCGGTGACTAGCTTGCCATCGGTATCGTAATACTGCACCCGCTCTGCCACCTTTTTCACCATGACACCATTGACGTGGAACTTTGAGACCTTGTTTTCATCCTTAAAGTCATCAACGCTGGTGTCTGCTGAGTTATCTGTACTGCCGGTATTATAATCACCGGCTGGCTCGTTGACGGTGTGATCCGTCTCCTGTGTGGTTGGGTCGTTGAGTATATCGTCCAGATCAGAGTTGTCACTGTTGATGGTGTCGGTACTGGTGTTGATCACTTTTTCGGGAATGCCATCAAAGCGCTCATCAGCAAATAGCTCAGTGGCCTTTTTAAAGTCGAGGATGGTAAACCAGAGTTTGTTGTATCGGTCATCAATACGGGTACCCCGGCCAATGATCTGCTTGAACTTGGTCATGGACTGTATGGACTGATCCAGCACCACCAGTTTGCAGGTTTTGGCATCAACACCAGTAGTCATCAGTTCAGAAGTGGTAGCTATGATGGGGTAGGCTTTCTTGGGGTTAATAAAGTTATCCAGTTGTGCTTTGCCCAGTTCATCATCCCCGGTGATTTTCATCACATACTTATCGTTTTTGGCTACCTGATCCGGGTTGAGATTAACCAGTGCCCGACGCATCCGCTCTGCATGGTCAATGTCATTACAGAAGACGATGGTCTTGGCCATGGGGTCAGTACGCTTCAGATAGCTGGTGATAGTTTCAGCTACCAACTGTGTGCGCTCATCAATAACCAGAGTCCGGTCAAAGTCTTTCTGGTTATAGATTCGGTCATCAATAACCTCACCATTTTTGTCCATCTGCCCTTTGGTGGGACGCCAGCCCTGTAGATCCACATCAATATCAACCCGTACAACTTTGTAAGGGGCGAGGAAGCCATCTTCGATGCCTTCTTTCAGGGAATAGGTATAGACCGGATCACCAAAGTAATCGCTGTTGGAGACTTCATCGGTTTCTTTTGGGGTGGCGGTCAGACCGATTTGGGTGGCGCTGCTGAAGTATTCGAGAATTTCTCGCCAGGCACTGTCCTCTGCGGCGCTGCCCCGGTGACATTCGTCGATTACGATTAAGTCAAAGAAATTTGGGTCAACCTGTTTGTAGGCTTTCTGATGTTCTTCGGGACCGGTCAGTGCTTGATACAGTGCCAGATGGATCTCATAAGCAGGATCAACTTTACGGCCAGTGATTTTGGTCATGGCCGTGCCAAAGGGCTGGAAGTCATTAATACGGGTCTGATCTACCAAAACATTACGGTCAGCCAGAAACAGGATGCGCTTTTTGCTTTTGGCTTTCCAGAGCCGCCAGATGATTTGGAAAGCGGTATAGGTTTTACCTGTTCCTGTGGCCATTACCAGCAAAACTCTATTCTGGCCTTCTGATATGGCTTCAATAGTTTTGTTGATGGCCTGTAGCTGATAGTAGCGGGGTGATTTTCCGCTACCATCGTCGTAGTAATCCTGAGTGATAACCGGCAGCTGTTGTTCGGTATAGCCTTTCCACTGACAGAGTTTTTGCCAGAGTTGTTCAGGTGATGGGAAATCCTCAAGGCCAATTTCTGTTTCAATTGAAGCAGGATTGGTTTTATCATGGAAAATAAAACCATCACCGTTGGATGCGAAAGCAAAAGGTATATCCAGCAAGCTAGCGTAGTCCAGTCCCTGTTGCATCCCCTTACCGATTTCATGTTTGTTAGCTTTAGCTTCCACTACGGCTAAAGGCAGGCCAGGCTTTTGATAGAGTACGATATCCGCAGACTTCACTTTCTTGCGCGCAGCAGCCTGGCCCCGAACGACTACTTTTCCATCCCGGAGCTTTACTTCCTGCCGGATTTGGGTCATATCATCCCAGCCCGCTTTTTTAATATTGGGTAGGATGAATTTGCTGATGATATCGGCTTCGGTGAGTTTGGATTTATCAATCGCCATTCCTGCGCTTCCCGGTCACTACATTTAGCAGGATTTTCTCACAACAGTAGCTGGCATACATCGGTATCCCTACCTTTAAAACGACACTTATCTATTATTGCTTTCAGTTTTTTTTGTAGATAGGGTGATTTTCATGGCCTCTAACTAGTGGCTCAAATGGCGTCCAGTTTTTGTCTCTGGGCCTCTTGTAATCCCCTTCGATGATCAAGCACTTTTCGGGATGGTTCGTTAATCGTGTAATCCTAATATGAGAAGGGTGTAAACCAAAGTGGCTAGCGACCAGAAGAATAATAAATTTCTGTGTTTTCTTGAACTCTGACTCTGCATTGATAAGCATAATATCTTCCCTGAAAAATTGAAAACATGCTGGGTAGGTACCAGTAAAAACCAGTAGTAAGCCAAATGGTTACTTTTTACTTGTTTCTACTGGTATTAACGATCTTTGCTTTTATTCTTCATTGTTAGGTAAACAGGCTGGGTTGGTGTGGTAGGTAATCGAGGGGCGACCATTGCCTTTGACTACCTCTTTCACGATATAGCCATGTACTTCAAGCCAATCTAAGGCCTGCTCTCTGTCTTTTGCATCCAGAAGACCTCCCCATCGTTTACGTTCAAGGTCAGCCATTTTGAAAGAGGCTGGTAGTTTCTTTAATCTTTCGGCAAGAATGTGGGCACTTGCCATCGGGTCATTAACAAGCGCATAAACCCTTCTCGCGTGTGTCTCCAGTACATCACACCATCGCACAGCCATTTCTGCTGACTGCTTGCTGATACTCCCTGTAACGCCATGCTTGATAACATGAAATATCATTGCCAGTGTTGGCATCAGGGATGGGTATTTGTTTAGATGGCTTTCCATATGAGGGTCTATGTTTTCACCGTTGATACGGGTCATCAACTGGCAATACCAGTGATTGAATACTTCCTGTCCTTGCTCATCAAATCGAAGCGTTGGCCGGCAGCTTTCTTCTTCTTCAAAAGGAATTTCATTCAACTTGAGAAATATTCGGTTTGCCTGTTCCTGAAGGGATTTATCTGGCTTGCGATCAGTATGTCTGAACGATGTTTTATCAGGGTAGACCAAAAGCTGAAACCTCTCGACCAGTCCATCATCACCAGAGCCTTCATGCTGGCTTTTTAGCAAAGGTAAAAGCAGCCCTGGTTGAATCCCGCCTATAAGAGAGAGAGTGTTTGATGGTATGTAGACATCATCCCTTGTTACCCGGTCATAACTGAAGGTACCGTCTCCATTGAAGGCTTCAAGCCAGAAAGCTCGGTCTTGTTGGCGATCATGACGGTTGAGTCCTGATATCCAACCTGATAGTTCGTCACGAAATAGCAAAAGGCCTTGAGGGTTTTCAGATAAGAGAATACCAAGTTTTTCAATGGTGGCATCGTTGACAATATACCTTTGGCATACTGGCTTATCAGGATCTGAGCTATCGTCCATTAGTAAGGCTTCTGCCTCTTCCAACTTACCTGAACTAATCAATTTCGCCGCTTTTTTTTCGGCCTCTTTCATTGCCATCTGCGTGATTTTCTCTTGAACCTGATAATGTTTGAGGTCCTCTTTCTGCTGCGCTCTGGCTTTAGCTTCAAGCTTGGCTAACGGTCTGGTGATTACTTTAATAACTGGGGTTTTCTTTTGGCCGGGCCTGCCAATGCAGCATCCCCATAGGTTTGGGATAATAATCCAATCATCAAATTGCTTTGGCTGGACACTGGCTTTTCGCCCGATCAAGCTACTAAGCGCAACCATTATGGCAACGGCTGCGTACTCATAAGGAGCATTATCCATCCGGTCAACAGTATCTTTGAGCCAGCTCTGTAGCTCGCTTGGAAGCATATCTGGTGTGATAGGCTCCACAGGTAGCAACTTATTTGTCAGTTGCTTTAACTCTGGCCATTCAATAGCAGGCTGAGTAGATACATTCTGGAGCGACTCAATGGTGTCGCTAGGGTTGATTACCGTGACTTGCTGAGTGTCACAAAGTGCCATAATTTTGCCCTCCATTGGCGAGGTAAAAGTCTGAGAAGTCGGTTCCGCTAGAGCAAGTTGCAATTGCTGGTGGCAGCATGACCTGAGCCCCAATTGCTTCTGCTGCTTTCAGTGCTGCGGCGCGGCCCGGATTGCCTGGTAGGTGTGTGTCATTATCTGCCGCGATGATGAGTCGGCTGTCAGGGTTCTGTTCCTTTGCAATGCGGGCAATGGTCTCAAGATTGCCTTTACCCATCGCTGCGTACACTCTGACTGCCCGGTTTTCCATAACGTAGAGACTTGCTCCTGTAGCCCAGCCTTCGCAGATATACACTGTCCAGGCATCACTGCCAAAATGGTGATAAACGGCTCTGCGTTGGCCATGTTTGAGGCCAAACTTTTTTCCCTGGCTGTTGATAAACTCGATATTGACCAGTTGATGACCATGGGTGTACAAACCTGCCATTAAGAGTTCGTCTCTCTGGCGTAGCCCCAGTGGTGGAAGATCTTTTCGGATCAGGTAGGGGTGTTTAGGGGTGGCTAAAAAGCCATTAGCCATTGCTTCAACTGCTTCTGTTGCAGTTTGTTCCTGTAGCCTCTGCTGCTTTTCAGCCTCAATCTTTGCCTTCTGCTGTCGTTCTTCCTGTCGCATTTGGCACTGGGTTTTTTGCACCATGATATCGGTTTGGGAATAGAATGGTTTTCGTTCAATACCCAGTAGTTGGGCAACTTGCTCGACGGCGCTAGTAAAACTGCACCCCTGAATTTTCATGATCAGGCTGAAACCATCACCTGAGCCGCATTGTCGGCAGATGTAGTTACCATCTTCAATACGCATGAAGGAATATCTATCATGTCCTCCACAACAGGGGCCAGGTATGTTGTTTATCTTTGGATTGACTTCAGCTTCTGAGAGGTTACAGGAGGCCTTTAGTATGTAATCCCACTGTCCAGCAGCGGCTAGCTTTACCTGCTCGATAAATAGTATTGTTTTCATCACATCGACTGATCCTTCAATCAAACAATCGTTTTTGACATTGCTGGCTTAACAATAAGGTTGATGATTGTTAAGCCAGCTGATTGTTTCGAGGAAGCGTTATACTTTTCGCTTTGCTCTTTCTGCTTCCCACGCCTCAAGGTCTGATTCCCTAAATCGAATACAACGTGCTCCAAGGTGGGTCTGTTGTGGAAAATTGATTTTTTTATCACTTATCCAGCGATAGAGCGTCGTGTTGCCTATGCGATATCGAGCCAGCACTTCTTGGCGGGTAAGGTATTTAGTGGACTTGGTAGATGTGGTCACTTTCCAGCTCCTTCCATAGTGTTCATCGGAATGCCATGACTTGAAGATAAGTGACTGGGTGAAAATTTGTAGGGGTGAATGTACAAAAACATTAACGTTAGCCGGTAAACGTTATACGTCTACCGGTAGAAAGATAGATGTTTACCTGTAAACATCCATCAGTGCATTGATTCTTTTTTTATGTGTTCATCGATGCATTTAATGATGGTCCTAACTCCCGCAAGGGTTTCTTCTTTCAATGTAGGTATGTTTTCTTGTCTACAGCGCTCATTCACGTGCTTCAGGATGTGTCTGGCTGTGTTTGTTTTGTTGTTTTTCTGATTGTATTGATCTTTATAGCCGCGATTCTCGTAGACATCGATGATGATGTTTTGCCTTTTACGATTAGGTTGATGCCGTATACAAAGCATCTCCCTGATTTTTTGGGTTTCTGTTTCTTTGGCCCATGCTTCTCTAAGCTCTTCCAGCCCTTTTCCAAGAAAACGGTGTATTTGAGCCTCTTCCAGTATTTCAGCCGCTATTGAAACAACATGGGATGCCGTCGCAATTTTTAGCGCACGCTTTCCTTCCTCATCTGGTGTATAGAAGAAGACGGAATCAGTGAGCTCAAACTGATTAGAGTCAGGTCTTGGGTACTCATCTTTGTACTGAGATAGCTCTGCATCCATAAGAAAGGACTCTATTGTAGCTAGTAAATAGTCAAAAGCCTCTAATGCAAAATATTGCTGTTGTGAGAGGACTTGCCTCTTAATACGGTATAGCTTAAGAAGTGGTGGTAAGTGTTTAATAATTTCAATCTGACTTGGCATGAATTGGTTTACAGCTTCTCTATGAGATAGATTGGCAATCTCATTAACTTCTTTTTCTCCCTTTACTTCCGTATGCCATACTCCAATATTTATGTGGTAACTACTGGAGTCAGGATGGTAGTGAATTTTGGCTGAAGTGGCTAAATGTTGGCGGATAATTTCAAAAAGGATGAACATATCACGATACATCTCTTTCAATTGCCCGTTAGTTACACTTTCTCCTGGAAAAAAACAATTGATTGTCTGCCGATGTTTTTTCAGCCTTTTGTTCAGCTCAGTATAAAGATCAAACAGCTCCACTTACGATCCCCCTTTTGATAATTTTTTCATTAGCTTAACAAGATGGGCTGCCTCAGGAATAGGGTGACATGGGAGAACTTGGTATGCTGATCGGATAGTGAATGTCGAGGTGTTCATTAGTTACATTGGCCCAGTGCTGGTAAGTCCAGAGTAATCAAAGACTCTATTGAAGCGATGCTGGATTGATTTGTCCGTTTGATCAAGGCAGCGGCATGAGTGGTACCAGGTATCTGTCATTTTGGGATTAAGCCACTTACTGCCCTCTCTAATTTTTATTTGATGGTTATTTGATGGATCAAGCCCTTAGCATCGTCATTCTGTTTTCTGATAGCTCTGGATGCCTTGAGAAACAAGGACTTTCATGGATGGGTTTTATTTGATGGTTATTTGATAGAAGCGGTATACATGGGTAGGAAGAGAGAGGTGTGCCCCCGCTGGAATTTCTGGGATTGGCAACAACCTAAAAATAGGCCGTAATGGTTCCTGCCCCTGTGGCAGCGGCAGGAAGTTCAAGAAGTGTTGCAGGTAAGGGCAGGAGTGTTTCTGCCCTGGTTTACGATTTCGGGGTTGTTTTCCTAGCAGCCCCAGCCGATGTGTAAGCCTGCTTGGGAGAGTTTGGCTCTGTTGGGAAGGCCCTGCGGAGTCTTTTGTCAGTGACCATTTTGTTCAAGTATTTCTGCCTGAGACCATCAGGTTTACGGTTCAGTAATTCAGCCAATACACGCAGAGACAGGTAATGCTCCTGACAGACGTTGAGGATGGTTTCTTCTACCTGAGAGGCTGGCAGTCTTTTCTTTTCTCTCACTACAGCACTGATTTTTAACAATTTTTCATGTATTTGGCCGTCAATATCCTTCAAATTGCTGATGATCAGTGTCCCATCTGGATGCCTTGTTTGATGATTCAAAGTATCGGAGCTCACAGGCAAAGTATCGGAGTTCAGGCTCAAAGTATCGGAGTTCGCAGACAAAGTATCGGAGTCAGATGTCAAAATATCGGAGCCAGAACCATCAGAAAGTCCTGAACTTGCCTCCATGAAAGGGCTCTCTGCCGTTGGCAAACTGGTACCGACAAGAAAGTACATCGTCCCACGCGCCTTGCCTTTCGATTGTAAAAAACCACATTTGACCAGCCTTTGAAGAGCTTCAGTTATATCACGGGGATGATTGGTACTGATTTCCACCAACCGACTATGATTAACAACTGTTTCAACAGAGGCTGTGGCCAGAATTAAGCACTCAAGTTTTTCCAGTGACCTGAATTTCTCGCCAAACCGTCTGGATAAATCCTGCATAACCGACTCGGGGAGCAGGTCAATCATACGGAGTTCAAGTAGGGTTTGCTCAGGTTCCTGGCGCTCATGCAGCCGTGGTTGACGCCAGTGCTGGCTGGACCAGCTACTGAATATTTTAGGAATACCTGATCCAGCCCTTTCGCCCAAACCTATATGAAGGAACATTTTATGAATAGAGCGATTCCGGCAATCACTTTCCCCACCCTGGATCGCATTCTCTATTGGTATACGCATCCCCCCTGGATTTCGAAACCCGAACATATCAGGCCGCTTCACAACCAGTATTGAGACCCTCCCTGTATAATCGGCATGAACAAGTGTATTGACTAAAGCCTCACGCAAAGCCTCATGAACAGGCGTTTCATCTTTACGCTGCCCCTGTTTTAACTGGAAGGGGACTTTCAGCTCAGCAGATAGCTTGGTAATCACCCGACGATAGAAATCAAATAAGTTACCTGACCAGGTACCATCCAGGGTCACTCTGTCGATCCACCGCAACTCTGTTTTCGCCTCTGGCCGTTCTTGATAATCCAGCAAGTAGTTAGGTACAGCATCAAGAATTGAGGGTAGCTGGCCAAACATTAAAAGACCGGCCAACGTCAGCCCTTCATCCCCGGTTTCCCGGTCTTTTTTCCATCCACCAATACAACGTAAAAATTCAGTGTGGTCGTGTTCGTTAAAAGGGTGATCAGGTTTATGGTTTTGAAACATCTGCCGGTAAGCCTGAAAACTTGCCATATCCAGATCGGTGAAAGAGTAGTTCTTTAGAAGTTTTGCATCACGGTTATCTTCTACCTGTTCAGCCATCATGCGTTTAACGGTCTCAGTGTCGCACTGGTGATCACCCTCATTAAACCGCCTGAATGTTCCCAGCATAGGGTTACCATTAATGAAAACTGGTTTTTTTAACCGGCTTGCTCTGGGTACACGGATACGAATAACCGTTTTTTCATCCAGCTCAATAGCAGAAATATCGTCATTTGAGAGAAGGTTTACGCTGACTTTTGCTGAGTTAAGCGTATTCCAGAGATCTGTGATTACTTTATCTGGATTGGCAATACCAATAACAGAAAACACGCCCACAGGCTTTTCACGAATGCCAAGAAAGATCTCTCCACCTTCTGTATTGGCCATAGCGCTGTATGACTTCCAGATATCTTTGGGCACCTCTCCCTTACCATCTTTACCACCGGCGAGCTTGAACTCGACCTCATAGCTTTCCTTTAAGCTCGCAATATCTTCGGTGGAAGTAATCAGGCTTGTCATGCAGAAAAAAATCCAGATGTGTTTAAGGCAGTCAATAGGGTGTGCTGTTTTTCAGCGACTCTCAGGAAAGATAACACGACAAGATCTATTACAGGAAAAATTAGGAAAGAGTGCCCTCGCCGGAATCTCTGGGACTGGCAATAGCTCAAGCTTCTGACGCAGTGATCCAGCCTGCTGCGAGGGAATAATCTATAGATTAATTAAAGAGGGCAGACCCTGCGGGCTTCGATGGCGACCACGCCTCCAACATGGAAGTTAGAGATATATCACTCCATCCCTCTACAGGGCCTGCAATAATTTAGATATGGGAAAGAGAGATAAAGTTCAGTCTGGTTAGCATTGTTCCCAGGCTTTATAATACTTGATAACCAGCACTAATATAGACCTTGTAGACTTCGCTAACGGCTCGCTTGGACATGCTGCCAGTGCTGATTATCCTGCTTCATTTTGGTTGATACTCTAAACAATGCCCCCTATTCTTGAGTCAAAGCCTTCGAGCTGGTGAACCACGCCTCGGAATTGCACCGGGGACAGTCGAACCAGACGGAGGCTTTTTTATACCTGCCTATGTCAAATTGAGTGTACTTTATTGACACTCTGCACTCCCCTTCTAAGCTGTTGTTTTTCTGTGTCAAACAAAGCCATTTTTATATTTTTTGACACTATGTAAACCTGAGTCTAATCTTAAATTTACATGGAGCAGTAATTGGAGGTAGAAAATGAAAGTACAGAATGTGGGCTATATAAGGGTTAGCAGTATTGATCAAAATACCGACCGGCAACTTGATGATGTAGAGCTTGATGCACGCTTCGAAGACTATTGCAGCGGCAAGGACTCAAACCGGCCTGAGCTACAGAGCTGCCTGCGACATCTTCGCAGAGGTGACAGACTTCATGTCCATTCCATTGACCGTTTAGCCCGAAACTTAAAAGACCTTCAAACCCTGGTTGAAGAACTGGTGTCGAAAGGAGTCAGTGTTCATTTTCATAAAGAAAACTTGGTATTTAGCGATGATAGCAATCCCATGCACAAGCTGATGTTTCAGATGATGGGTGCTTTTGCGGAATTTGAAAGAAGCATGATCCGGGAGCGTCAACGAGAAGGAATTGCCGCAGCTAAAAAGAAAGGCAAGCAAATTGGAGCTAAGCCAAAGCTAGCTCCTGCCGAGGTTGAAGAGTTGAAACGACGTGCTCAAGCTGGTGAGCCGAAAAAAACATTGGCGAAACAGTTCGGTATTAGCCGACAGACGGTGTATAACCTGCTTGCCAGCACCTCTGCCTAAGATCAATTTATTTATAGCTTATGACCCTGTTCCAAGCAGAGCCTTCGAGCTGATGAGCAATACCCCGGAATAGCACCGCAGACAGTCGAATCTGAAGGAGGTTTTTTTGCTACTCGTAAAACCCTTCCAGCTTCTCAAGTATCGGTGCTGCTAGTCGGTAGTGCTTGGTTAAGTGCTTTTGATAAGTCTGTTTATGCATTCCTTTGGGTCTTGATGGAGGGTCAGTGGCTGCATCAGCATCATTGCTTTTCAGACGTGCCTTAATACTTCTGAGGGATTCAAACGCGCGGTCAAAATGTCCTAATCGCTGTATTCGATAAATCAGGCCGCAGCAGGTACGATGGGCAAACCCTTTATGTCCGAGATAGAGCTTGCTGGCATAACGTCCCGATTGAGGGCAGATAAAGTAAGGCCTTCTTGCTCTACCATTCAATACATCCAGCCACTCAACCATGACCACCTGTCTGAGTGACCGAAGGGTTCCATTGCACAGGACATCATAGGTGATGGCTAACTCCAGTTGGGTGTTGGACGGAGCTTTGAGGCAAAAAACGGTAAGGTAATATCCGCCTGTATACCTAACGATATTCGCATTCCCTCCGACAAGACCCTTATCTCGGTAAAGTTGACAAACGTCCAGTGAATAAAGGTCATCAATATTTGGCTTGTTGCTGGCTTTACGTCCACTGTAATAGCCGCCCATTTCATCATCCTCCCTGAGGATAGAACCTAAATCCCTATAAAAATTAATGGGATTAATGATTAAAGGCTAATAAGGAATTGAATAGCAAAGCCAGTCAGAGGCTTTTTTATGTTCAGGTTTAGCCTACTTGTTTTGTTATAGCGCTCTGACGGTACTCCTCCATATCAACAAGAGTTATTTCCTCACCGTTTAGGATTTTATTCAAAAAGGCGTCGTATCTTCGTATGCTTTCACGCTTTTCCGGTAAATGTTCATGTCGATCATAGTGCTTAATATCGATACCAGTTTGTGCATGAGACTGAAGTAAGTTTCGTTGTTCTCTGTTCACTCCAGCATCTATTAAGATGTTTTTTACTGTTCGGCGGATATCTCTTGCTGTAAATGGCTCTGGTGCTCGCTGCCCTTTGGATATAGCTTCTTCAGAAAGTTGTTGGTTGTATCGGGTATAACCATTTTTCAAAGAGGCGAGTGTATAGGGGATTAGCTCGCCTTTATTTTTTCCAGCACGGCCTTTAGCACCTGAACAAAATGGCCATGGGTATGAACCTGTAACAGCTCTTACTTCCTCTAGAATAAACAGGGCTCTCCTGGTCAGCGGTACAACGTGAATTTTTATACCTCCATTGCCTTTTTTTCTATCTTTCAGGGTTACACACTTTCGAGTAAAGTCATAATCGTCCCATTTGGCTTGCAGTAATTGTTTTGGCCTCTGACCACCTGTAGCCAGCATAAACTTGATGAAATGACCTAGAATAAAGCCTACTCTGTGAGTGCCTTCAATGGTGTCCCAAAGTAGCTTGATTTCTTGATGACTTAATACGCGCTCGCCAACTTTTCCAGCCTTTGTGTTTTTCTTAGTCCCTGTGACTGGGTTGTATTCTATATAGAAGCGTTTATCTGAGATACGTGTCGGATCATAGTCACTTTTAATACCAAAGTTGAAGCAAGCGTGGAGAAGTGCTCGAACCCTCACCGACTCAACTTCTGAACCTCTGTTATGAATGGCAGCCAAAATAGTAACTATGTCATCACGAGTAACATCTCTGGCTTTTTTGGCAGCAATCTCTGGATAATCTTTAATGACATTGCGCTCAAGAGCTTGGCGTGTTTGGTTTGCACTTTCATTTTCTTGCTGCTCCTGATCTGCGACATAAGCACCTATCAGCTCCGTAAACGACCCCCTGCTGGCTTCTATTGCCTGCTGCCTTTCTTCTTCAATTCGCTGTTGGTCTCGTAATTTCTCTTGTGCTACCAGATATGCTTTCAGATCTTCGCCACATTCTCTTCGCAATCGGGCTAGGTCTTGTGCTTTGTTCCTACATTCAGCCAGTGTATAACCATGACTATCTTTGGTTATTTGATACTGACCAATTTTTATTTTGGCCTCTTTTCCTTGAGAGGTGTATCGATAATACGCTTCAATCGTACCACTGTTTCGCTTTTCAAATAGCAGGGTGCCGTCACCACGGCTACCGACTTTTTCTGTTAGTCGGTACTCCATGTTCTTGATACGGGTTGTAGTAAGTCGAGTCATAAACTGCCTGTTTTTATTATTGAGAAATTCTTTATGAATTTGCGCCCAGTTTTGCGCCCTGTTTCTCGCCGAATATTAGAGTATAAAATGAAATGGTACGGAATAACCAAAAAGGCTGAATGCCTTATATAACAAGGCTTTTAGCAGTATAGAAGAATTTTAAAGAATGGTACGGAAATACCATTTTTTCCACTTGTAATCAGTGGGTCCCGAGTTCGACTCTTGGTGCCGGCACCATATATCAGAAAGCCCGAAACGTTAGTAAACGCTTCGGGCTTTTTTGTGTCTGTCATTTGGGGGCAAGCTTGAGCTGAGATTGCTGCTCCTTTGCTCAAGGTTTTATCTTTGTTGTTTTTGTAGCCTACTTGTTATAAAGAGCGAGCATGATATTGGCTGCGGAAAAATACTTGTAGGCTTAATTGTATTCAGGGTGTATTTTTTAAAAACTACCTTCAAAGAATTAGTTTATACTCTTTTTATTACTAATAATTTCAACAAATTGGCTGTTTATTTCAGGCTGTCAATGGATGAAATGAAGTCACGGAAATTAATAGGTCGAGTGCTTGTTCTCGAAGCTTTTAACTTACTCATGTTTCACTACTTTAGGCCGACTTTAATCAAGTTAGTTTATACATAATAACAGTTGGCAGACTGCCAAATTTTAAATTTTGTGTCATGTGAAAAACTATCACTGTCACTTATATGACAGATTTTGTTGAAGATAAGTGAATGAAGGTGCCTTTAATAAAAATAAATTTAAAATCCCCGGTATAGGCCGGTTGTTAATTACTTATAAAATAGAACTGGGTTAAAGATGGACAGTGTTGGCGGGTTTGGCTATTTCAACCCTCTCTCTATGGGGGGAGGGGTGTTTCTGCCTGAAGCGGGTTCAATACAAGCTATTCAGGTGCAGAACTACCTCGCTGGACACCTTTATTCCAATTCTCTACCAGCAACCTGCCTGTATGATCGGCTGGTGGCACCGGCCTATTTGCCAGGAATTTATACTTCTCATAGTCAGCCTGTAGGCCATTTGCTTGATCAGCGTTCTGTAATGGAATATCAGTTACAAAAAACGCAAGCAATGTCAGCATATATGTTTGGGCTTATGGGTTTTTCCAATCAATTACCTTTTGTGCAGGGTTTGTTTAAAGGAGAGCCGTTTCCAGTTACACCCGCAAATTATGATTTATTGTTCTATGGCCCTGGGGTAGATAGACCTGTATCCATCCTTCAAAATGAAGGTGCTGATATTCTTAAACCTTTTTCATCTCAATTTAAACCTATTGTGGATGGTTTGTCTGAACCATTAATCAACGCCGCACCGCTTTTTCAGCAATATTTACCGTTGGCAGCAAGAGTAGAAGGTGCCCTAGAGAACCAGCTGCAGCTTAATGGCCAGCAACTTGTTTTTGAAGGGTATCCTTTAATAGAAAAGGAAAAATCAAAGGCGATGGTTTACCCATTGGAGGGGGTAAATCAATGGCTGGGAACTTCTGATGACGCGACTGTTCAAGGGCAAACGGCTTTCCTGGCAGATAAGCCGGAGTATTGGCCAGGGCAGCCGAATATCTATTTTGCACCGGGTTCCCCAAATGCATTGCCTGGTCATATGTTTGATTTAGAGCCTGATATCAGTCCAGACAGTCAGTGGAATCATTTTCTAGAATCTTATGAACAGTTTTATCACCCTGTTGGTCCGAAGGACTATGACTTAGGGAAAGACTCACTTTATCGGCACGGTGGGGGTTTTAATCCAGCAGTTACTTCTTATGATAAAACAAAAAATTTCAAGCAAGAAACGACTCGTGATAGAAGTATAGGTGATGACTTAAATATACTGGATAGAAAGGCAGATAGGGAGCTTTTACCAAAGTTAAGTGATCATAAAAAGCAGGGACTCGATACGTCATCTACCCCGAAAAAAAAGCGATTGTTGAATGACTTTAAAGAGCAGAATGAGGTTAAACAAGGTGATGATCAAAATCCAGCTATAGATGAAAATACTAGAGATGCCCTAAAATCAAATAAAAAACAAAAAACGCTAAAGAAAAAGCTGGTTGCTAATGAATTTGATGAAAAAGAGCAAGGTGATGTTAATAAGGTCTCTAAAAATATAAGTCGCAAGGTGACAGATTCTGATGCTGAATATGTATTTGATAAGCGAAAAGAGCGATCTGAAGAAGAACCCGTTTTACCAGAAAAGAAAAAGAGTGTTAAGAGAAATAAAGCCGCAGAGCCTTTAAGAAAAGAAGAGAAAAGGAAGGCTGTGGATGCTGATAAAGAAAAAACACCGGTTGCAGATAGCAGGCGTGACAAAAGAAGAAAAACAAGAAGTTTTTCTGAAGAAGTACCTGGTGAAAAGCCTGCTGATAAGAAAGGAACAGCTCAAAAATCAAAAAATCATGATAAAGCAAATGGCAAAGATACACATGTTGGAAATACAGAAAAGATAAAGCTTGACGATGGTAAATCAAAAGATAAACCTAAAAATGAATTGGTAGATAAACGCCCATTAAAAAAAGATGCCTTAGATCAGAAGCATAAACAAACAGAAAAAAGACCCTTGGGTAATAGAAAGGAAAAAAAACCTCAGTCAAAAGAAGGGTTAGATAAAACCAGAGACCAAAAAAAGGCTAAAGTACGACCCATACGTGCAGGTTCAGTTAAAGCTTCCAGTAAAAAAGTCACTCTTGTCAAGAGTAATGAGGCATCTGTTGAAGAAAAGGATAAAGACAAATATAAAATTAAGACTGGAATACTGGGGCGTTGTATTGAAATTCTTTCAGATCGTCAGAATAAGGATCAGAGAAAGGCCCTTAATATTTTGTTTTCTAGTCAAGAGGGAGAAAGGCTGTTTGATAGTAATAGTTTTCCTGTAGATAAAAAACATACAATTGAGTTTATTAGACTTTATAAAGAGGCAATTCGTAAAGAGGTAAAGCCTAATAAAATAAACAGTAAAAAAGAAGACAGACTAAAGAAAAAAGAAGAAAGGCTGAAAGCTATAACAGAAATAGAAGTGTTTGTCGAAGAACTTGAGGAAAAAGATGAAGATTGTGCAGCACTGTGTCGGTTAGCTATCCAACTTTGTGGTCGGGTAAGAGAGAGAAGCCTGGTTCATCAGAAAAGCATTGAGTTTTGTGGTGGCTTTTCCATGTTGCACAGTGGGTGGGGATTAAAGCCTTTGCAAATGACGGAGTCAATACTCGATTTAGCTAGAAATTATGAAACAAAAGTTAGGGTTGTTGCAGAACCCTATGAAAAATTGATATCAGTTCCACCTAAAACAAACCTTTCTGATTATGATGAAGCTTTAGCTGATAAATTATTGTTGTCTACTTTATATGACTTAAAGAAGAAAGGATCATCAGGATATGTAGATGCTGTTAGAGCTTCTTTTTTTGGTATCCCTGTTAAGATTTGTACTAAAGATGAAAAAGATATATCTGATAATGACTTTTTGTTGAGTTTGTCGAAAGCATCTAGAAGTAAGTGTGTGATCCGGGGAGCATTAAATGATAAGCTCGCAGGTTATTTGTCAGCAAATATGGGAAGAATAAGAGGTATTAGAGATCAGGAGAAAGATGATTATGTGAAGATTGACTTAAATAAAGGAGGTTATAAACCTTTAGTTGATCATGCGGTTATATTTGATAAACTCTCTGTAGTAGGGGATATGGTTTACATAAAATTATACTCCTGGGGTAGAGTGGAAAAGTTTTCTATAAGTAAGTCTGATTTTTTAAAAAATATAAATAAAGAAGGTTTTTTGATTTTTCCAAAAAGCGATCAGGCAGTTTATGAGGGTTTTTCTGATCCTAAGTTAGATTCATTTGTTTATAATGAAAAAAAAGGAGCATATTATTATCATGATTGTTTTGGGTCTGAAAAGAAAATGGAAAAAGGAGAGGTTTTTGAGGGAGTTAGCGGTAAACAATATGCATGGGTTGGGGAAAAAAGTTTTCAAACAGCAGATACAAAAAAAAGAGAGAGGCTAGTAGTCTTGAGTGATCTTTCCAGCGCGGTTGTTTTTAATAAAGGTGAGAAAGAAGTTGGAGTTAAATTACCTGATGGGAAAAATATAATTGCAAATCAAAAGGGAGAATATAGAGAGGCTCAACCAGGAGATGTTATATTCAAACCTGATGGTAAACAGAAGATGTATAAGGGAAATGGTTTATGGAGTGTAGCAAAAGAAACTGGATCACATTTAGTCTATTTTGATGGGGAAGTATATAGTATTCCTCCAGGTAAAGAAGATGCGTTGATACCACTATTAAATGGTGGTTATTGTTTGGCGAATCGTGTAGGAGTCAATAGGGTCATTAATAGATATGAAATAACAAAAGAAGCTGGTGTTGATGGAGTTCAATATGCTTTGGATATTAATGGGCATCTGATTTCGGCTTCTCCAAGGAATTATCAGAAATTGGTTCGTTTGGGTGAAAATAATATTGTTAAAGTTCAACGAGGGAAAGATAAAGTTGCCACCCATAATGGTAAGAAATTTGTTTTAGATTATCACCATAAAAAACCTGTACCCTTAAAAAAGGGAAGGGTAACTACCACCCCATGGGGTGAGAGGTATGTTTATATTAAAGGTAATAAAGAGATTAACTTAACAGATAAGTCTAAAGCTGGGGGAGTTGAGTATTTCAGGCTGGATGATGGTCGAACTATAGGAGTTGAGGATGAAACTGTTTTTTTTCTGGAAGTTGGTAAGGAGTATACTAGGAAAAATGGAGATAAAGTTTCTTTGCTAGCAAATAAAAAAGTTCAGACCATATATAAACATTAAAGTTATTAATTGATAAAATGATGAGAAGTATGTAAATCGGCTATGTTCCCCTAAACGGTTGAACACCCCAATGCTCTGCGAGTCCAGTGACAAAACCACCTACCGTTAGTGTATTTCGGCTAGATAATATACGACGCCAACTGAGATAATGAGAGAGATACTTTGTAGCCACACCATGAAAAGTATTTCTAATCCACTGTTTCAAATGACTGTGGTAAGCATTGACGTGCTGAATATGGAATATACCTTCCAGCACACGCTTTCCGGCTGAAGTATTCAATTCCTTTAAAGGAAAAGCCAGTTTACGAGCCAGTGATTCATGCGCCAAACTGGCATCAGCACAAACAATAGCATCAACTGATATGCGACCTCTCAGGCAATGAACCAAAGCATCGGCGCTTTCATTCTCAAGAACACCATCAACGGTATTATCTTCCCGGTCGCGAGCTACCATAACGGGTATCCTCCGAGCCTTTACCTTGTCTGAGCCACGTTTTCTGGCTGGCCTTGGCAGCCTTTGTCGCTGGCCTTTGAAGGACTCCCTAAAAAAGGTTTCATCCAGCTCTACAATACCTTCCAAGCCAGTTGCCTGGTCTTTATCGATGACCTGTAAAAAACGATGCCTCCAGGAAAATGAAGTTTTCAGAGTAATGCCGCAGACTTTAGCTGTTGCTCGAAGTGTCAGGGAGTGAGTCATTTCCCTAAGGTACTGCAACCACTGCCCACTATGATCATGGTGTAGTCGAGCCAATGGTGTTTCTGTAAAGGCATTAAATGTACGGCCACACTGTTTGCAGCGATAGCGTTGTCTTCCGACCCTAATCCCCCAGCGCTGGAGATGTGAGTTGCCGCAGTAAGGACAGGAAGGATCGCTTGCAAAATTGTGTTCAATCAAACTTTCAAGATTGAGGTTAGATTTAGGTTGATTCGGTGCGGCAGTAAGGGCCTGTTGAAGTATACCGAGTTGCTGTGGTGAGAGTGATGCAACGTCGTTGAGAAACTGCCTGAATTGATTATTTTTCATTATGAGGCCTCCTCACAGGAAAGAGACAGCCTCAGTTTACTCCTTTCAACCGTTTAGGGGAACATAGCCATGTAAATCTATTTTATCGCACCATAGTACGCGGCTAAATCAGCGATATCCTGATCAGATAAGTTAGCTGCCTGTCCGTGCATAATTACTGCCTGAGAACCTGTTCTTGTTTTTGCCCGGTAATCTTTTAGTGCTAATTCCAGATAAGCAGCATTTTGCCCCGCGAGGTTTGGGTATGTGGGTAACAGGGCTTTATCTCCATTGGGACCATGGCAAGTAGCACAAGGTGCTGATTTGGCTTTGCCTGCCTCAGGGTTTCCGACTGCAATGGCTAGAGATGGAAGTAATGTGGTACAGAGTATGACAAGAATTTTACTAGTTAGCTTTAACTTGCCCATGGTTGTTCTCCTTTTTTTCTTTATTTAATACGTTTTATATTGCTAACTGGATCACTATGTAATTATAGTAAGGGCTCAAAAAAAATAACTAAATAATTTGGATGGATAATAAGCAATCGGGCAGATGAATGTCAGGTTGACTGCTCTTTGATAACAATAGACTTGGTAAAGTTCATTGATATGAAATCTCTTAGTTTAATCTTGGTCCTTGTATTAATGACTGGTTGTACCTCCATTCCGAAAGGGGTCTCACCTGTTCAGGACTTTGATGTAAGAAAATATTCGTAACTATTCAGCACCCAGTAAAGGAAGGTTGTCGTAATTCTTCATAGCTATAAGCAGGGCTTCGAAAACATTCTCACCCTGCTTTCTCGCCGATGAAACATAACTCCGTATCCGGCAGTACCATTTAGCCCCTTTTTCACTTCTGAAACAGCCAGATATTTTCTGCTTTACCTTGCCGTTGCGAACATCCTGCTCACTGCCGTTATTATCGAAGGGGATGTCAAAATCAGTCATGAATCTCAAGGTTTCTTCTTTAAACTCCACCAGTCGCTTGAAGAGGTTAAAGGCTTTGGTGTTTCTGACTTTATCCTCTCCAAGGCGTTGACGTCGTCGCTCCATGTACTCGGCTTCTTCGAGCTGTGCTTTTTTAGCAGTACGCTCGAAAAGCGAGTCGATACGCTTGCGGATAATTTCCGGCATAGCCTTCATGCCAAGCTTTTTGAACCCTTTCCTAAGATGGCAAGCCAGCCTTAACAAGCGTTGAAGCCGGGCTGCAAGATAATTGCAATCTCTGTCAACAACCCCCTGCAACTCCCTTAAGTGATGGGCGTTACAGAGCACATGGATGGCTGCGTAGCGAAAGTAGACTTTATAATGGTCATGCACAAGTATACCGGCAAATACCAGTAACACTCCCATTGCCTCAATAGCTTCATGACCTTTACTGGGGTCAAGGTGGTAGTATGTCCACTCCTCGGAACGAACGACATGCAGCCACCATAAAGAGCCCTTCACTCTCATGCCTGTTTCGTCAGCACCTGCAACTGGCACTTTTTTTAAGGCGTTAGCAATTGCTGCCTCTGTGCTAGCCAGACGGTCGTAGGCATTTGCCTGAAAAGTACAGATTGAACCGGGACTAACTTCAAGACCAAAAATATCGAAAAAGAATTGTGAAATGCGCTTGTACGGCATTAACTGGTATTGATACAGATAAACAGCCAGTGCTTGAGTGACCGGACCATACTGCACATACGAGTCAACACCCTTAGGAAAGCATGCTTGATTAGCATGTCCGCATGGGCATTCTTTGACTTCAGCCACATGCGCCGTTACTTCGAAACGGCCAAAACGTCCTGGATCAAATACCTGACGTTCAACAACGTCGGTTACTTTGATAGAAAGAAGCGACTGATGGCAAAGTACGCAGTTTTTAACCGAGTGATGCCGGATATGGTCTGGTTCCTCAGTTTGCTCCAGCGTAGAGCCTTTATGACCGTGTTGACCACCGGGCCTGTTATTTGACT
This sequence comes from Endozoicomonadaceae bacterium, assembly GCA_965224475.1. Lineage (GTDB taxonomy): Bacteria > Pseudomonadota > Gammaproteobacteria > Pseudomonadales > Endozoicomonadaceae > Endonucleibacter. The sequence continues at coordinate 915,972 of CBDCZK010000023.1, forward strand.
TTTGCCTCAGGCTTTTGGGATTGGGTTTGTAATCTTCTCTATCACACTCAGGATTTTCCTCATTCTCACTGTCAGCATTTGAGTTTTTGGATGATGAGGGCTTATTGTAACCATCTGTAGACGGTGGCTTGCTGCTATTACGACTATTCATCTTGAGCTTATCAGCAAGCTCCTTGTTTTCATCCTCAAGACTCAAAACCTTCGACTCCAGCTCACCTACAGCAGCGAGAAGCAAGATAATGGCCTGTGTTTCGGGAGTAAACTGAGTCATGAAAACTTCTGGAAAAGGGTTTATATCAAAATGACATAAATTCGCGAAAAATCCAGATTAATCTGAGGAGGCTGAATAGTTACAAATATTCAGGCAAGTGGTATGAAATTGCCCGGCTCAATCACTCATTCGAGCGAGGTTTAAGCGATGTGACTGCTGAATATTTGATCAGAGAAGATGGAGGTATTGATGTGATTAACAGAGGGTTTTCTGCGGACTCGAAAAAATGGAAGGAAGCTCATGGTAAAGCCTATTTTGTGAGAGAACGGACTGAAGGTTTTTTGAAAGTCTCTTTTTTTGGTCCATTTTATGGCTCCTATATCATCTTTGAGCTGGATCAGAAAGCGTATCAGTATGCATTTGTCACAGGACCCAATAAGAATTATCTATGGCTTCTTGCAAGGACTCCCACTCTTGATGAGCGTATCTTTTCAAGCTTTCTTGAAAAAGTGAATGATTTGGGGTTTAACTCTAAGGAGTTAATAAAAGTTAGCCACAATAAGGAAGTTAAATCTTTAGATTTGGTAGTAGAATAAAAATAGACTAATGTAGGGTGGCGTAATTTACTACGTTTATAGCAGTTGGTATAAGTATTTTATAATTTTTATTAGATTTTGACTTGTTTTTTTAAGCTCTTTAGTTCGTCTTTTAATTTTTGATAAATATTTTTGTTTATATTTTGAGCGTAGATAAGCTGTGAAAACAACAGTGTTATATGACTGATTTTATTATAAAGCTCTGGGTTTAAATGAATTATACGGTTTCCAAAAGTGATTGGTCCTTCTTTTGGCTGACGATCGAAACCTTTTTTAGCCATTACTCTGCAAAAAATAGTATATAGCTTTTCGAGTTCAGATTGATTGTTCTTTTTAGGCCAAAATAAAATTATACAGATAATGAGTAAAAGTAGGCTTATGATGATTCCTAATAGTATAGCGAGTGAAATATAGATGTCTCGATCCCCAAAAAACTCTCTAAACAAAGCCTCTTGTTTTTTTTGATGGTAGTCCAAAACACTACGTTGCCACTGGTGCTCAATATATTCCCATGATAGGCGCATTTGGTTAAACAAGGCTATATGACGAAAATGGATAGGCGATAGTGGATTGTTAGCTAGAAAAGTCCCTTCTTCAGCTACGGCTGTTTCCAACCCCTGACTAATTCGCTCTGGTGAAACCGCTGCGGTAGGGTCAACTCTTAGCCAGCCTTGATTGGGCACCCATATTTCTGCCCAGGCATGGGCATCAAATTGTCTGACCTGAATAACCCTTTCTTGCTCTTTTAGTTCTCCCCCCTGATAGCCTGCTATAAGTCTGGCTGGAACACCTGCTGCTCGCATAATATAAACAAAAGCACCTGCATAATGACTACAAAAGCCTTGTTTAGTATCAAATAAAAACTCATCAATCGCATTTTTTCCAAGAGTTAATGGTTTTAATGTGTAAAAGAACTGCTCTGTGCGAAACAGTGTCATCAATTCATTGGCAATTTTTAGTGGGTTAGACTGGTGTTTTATAGCTAGTTTGCGACCCAAATTTTGGCTGAGCTCATTACCAGAGGGTGGCCGCTGGAGATTTAATTGAGTTAACCAGTACGGTAGGTTGTCTTGAGTTTCTTGCCCCTCGATTTGTTTTTGACTGTATGCTTTCCTGAGGTTTATGGGCTCTCTGGCTATCAGTCGATAATTATAAGTGATGCCACTACCTGCAACTGATTGGTAGGCAGGCCCGAGAGAAAACAGCCAGTTTTTTCCTGAAGGTTCCTGAATAATATCGTATTGGTAGGCAGGTGTTTCTTTTACTGGCTGATCAAGCCATGAAGGTGTCGGGTGCCAGCGAACCAGGTCGTCGATGGTAATGTCATTATTGGGCAATAGATCGTTATGTTTCTGTTGTGACCAGGTACTGCCATCAAAGTGGCTCATAACAATACTACGCCAGTAGCGTTGTTCAGGCGGAGGAGTCCTCTCTTTAAAGGTGGCTCTGAAAACCAACTCATCTGATTGGCTAAGCTGGGCAATATCACCTGGTGTTATAGAATCGGACAGGCCAATCATGGCATTTTTATCGGTTGTGGGAACAGACCATAATGGAGGAATACGGGGTACCAGAATAAACAGGGCAAACATAAAAGGCAGGGTTTGTAAGGATAATATCATCCCCTGTTTTAGTGCAAAGGCAAGATTATTATTTTTAAAATAGAGGCTTGCCATTGCAGAAACAATAGTGGTTATGGTCACTAATACATAGCTGGTCATTAATAGACTCTGGGAATAGAGCAATCCGGTGACAGCTAGAAAAAAGCCCATTAATAAGAGAATCCAGGCATCTCTGAGAGTCTTTAATTCCAGAAGTTTCAGGGCATAAGAGGCGGTCAGAACTGCAGCAGCGGTATCCAGTCCGGCGATTTCTCCGAAATGGCTATAAATACTGATACTGCTGATTAGGACAATTCCAACTTTTACCAACGAAGGTGGCTCTCTAAGCAAACTCTTTTGTTGGCAAAAGCGCCAGAAACCGCAGCCGCAAATTATCGCTAATACTGAATAGGGCAAGACAGGAAATAGGGGCAGAGTAACCAGTAGGGTTATAGCTAATAACCAAAGGGTGGTTGAACGATTGATTGAAGAACCCGTCACTCAGCCTCCAGATATGGAGTGGAAAAGAGCGCCAAGGCTTTTAGGCAGTGATGCAAATGGGCGTCGCCAGAATCAGTCTCAATAATCTGTCCAGGTAGCCATAAACCATATTCTGCATTGTTGTTATGGCAAAGAAGGGCGAGAGCACAAAGCCGTGATAGTTTTTCTTCAACACTTTTTCCTGGAACAGATCTGTAATCAAGCCAACCACCTTTATTGTGGTCATCATAAAATTGTTTAATTAGCAGTTCTCCGGTGCGAGAAAATGCTTTCCAGTTTATCTGGGCTAAAGAATTGGTTACGGTAGCCTCCTTCTGTCCTGCAAAGTCACCGTCACCACCCAGTTTTTCTGAGATATGCTCTTCTCCTATAGATGTAGAGAAAGGGATATCTTCGAACCCTTTGTCTGGCTCTGGGTAGACAATGGTCTGTAGCTTAAGGTCAACCCAGCTCCAAGCATGGAATAAGCCTAATGGAAATCTGGTTGATATGCGTAATCGACCGGGTCTTAGCCAGCCTCTCGTTGTCGTTGGGAAATAAACTTCTGCTGTAGTCGAGCCAGTTGCAGGTTCTACTATTGTTTGATTCTTCCCAGGCCACTCTAAACAGATATGGTAAGCGATACGGTGAGGGGTGGTTTCTACTGATAGTTTAAACGTAGCATCCTGACCGGCATAAACAGGTTTACGTTCTTTACTGGTAATTGTAAGGCCAGCAAGATTGCGCCAGGTATGAATCATGGTGACCAGAAAAAGCCCAACCATAAAAAAACTGACTGCATAGGCTGGGCTATTTTGGTAGTTGATAGCAATCAGAAAAATCAGAAAAGCAATAATAAGGAAGCTATAACCCACCTTCGAGGGGACAATAAATATACTTTTTTGATTGAGGGTTACTTGTTGGGCAGGAGGAATTCGTCTAGTGAGCCAACTGTTAAATCGCTGTTGCCAGAGTCCTGTAATGATCATGGTGATCCCATAACATCAGTTTCTTCGAGTAACTGAGCAATGGCATTGGCATTTTTGGTAGTAATTAACCGGTGGCTGCAGACAGGCGAAAAAACAGCCTGAATATCTTCTGGTATAACGTAGTCTCGACCTGCCATCAGTGCCCAGGCTTTTGCTGCTTTTAATAAAACAAGGGCCCCGCGGGGTGATAGACCACTAGTGAAACGGGCGCTATCACGGGTACCTGCCACCAGTTTCTGGAGATAATCCAGTAATGCCTCGCTTGTGTGGATATTACTCACTTTATCCTGCAAGTTGGTTAGCTGTTCAGCAGACATGACCCGCTGAGTAGAATCCAGGTTTATTCTTCCGGTCTTTCCTTGGAATAAAGCGCGTTCAGACTCTGGACTTGGGTATCCCATGGAGATTCGCATAAAAAAACGATCCAGCTGGGATTCTGGCAGGGGAAAGGTCCCCCCTTGTGAAACCGGGTTTTGTGTGGCGATTACAAAGAATGGTTCCGGTAACTTACGGGTTTCACCCTCTACGGTAACTTGCCCTTCTTCCATAGCTTCCAACAGGGCACTTTGGGTTTTTGGTGTAGCGCGGTTAATTTCATCTGCCAGGATCACACTTGAGAAGACAGGACCTGGATGAAATACAAAGGTTGATTGTTGCTGGTTAAACACAGAAACCCCAAGAAGATCTGCAGGAAGAAGATCACTGGTGAACTGGATACGTTGATAATTTAGGCCCGTAACCTGTGCTAATGCTTGAGACAAGGTAGTTTTTCCCATGCCGGGCAGGTCTTCAATTAGTAAGTGCCCTCGGCTGATAAGGGTGCAAAGCGCAAGCTTTATTTGCTGCTCTTTGCCGGTAATAACCCGTTTTAATTCTGTTGTTGTTTCTTCAATCAATGGTATGGCAGTCCAGCTATTTACGCTAAAGGTTTTAGTTTGAACCCAAAAATTTATTTAAGGTTATCGACCACTTTCTTAATATTAATAATGTGGCAAAGCTCATAGGAAGAAAGGCTGGTAAATTTGACAGGTATGATCAGTCTGACTGAAAAATCAGCAGTTGGTTAAAAGTCATGTGATAAGAGTGGAAAACTAGAAAGTGGCTCAAAGTTGGTTGAGCCACTGTGTGTGTATTAGTTTTTGGTTTTATCCACCAGTTTATTTTCTGTAATCCATGGCATCATCTCGCGTAAATGAGCGCCTACTTTTTCAATAGGATGGGCTGCATTATTCCGACGATAAGCTGTCATAGAGGGGTAATTGGTTGCACCCTCAGTAATAAATTGCTTGGCGTATTCGCCATTTTGAATGGCATTCAAGGCTTCACGCATGGCCTTGCGGGATTCTTCATTAATGACTTTGGGGCCTGTAACATATTCACCGTATTCTGCATTATTGGAGATGGAGTAATTCATATTGGCAATGCCACCTTCGTACATGAGGTCAACAATTAGTTTTAGCTCATGCAGGCACTCGAAGTATGCCATTTCGGGTGCATAACCAGCCTCTGTTAACGTTTCAAAGCCAGCTTTAACTAACTCCACTGCTCCCCCACAGAGAACAGCTTGTTCACCAAACAGGTCAGTTTCGGTTTCATCCTTAAATGTCGTTTCAATGATGCCTGTGCGACCACCGCCAACACCTGAAGCATAAGATAGCGCGACCTCTTTGGCGCTTCCTGACGCATCCTGATACACAGCTATTAGATCAGGAATGCCACCACCTTTTTTAAATTCCGAGCGGACAGTATGCCCTGGAGCTTTGGGTGCAATCATAATGACATCAAGGTCCGAGCGTGGCACTACCTGGTTATAGTGGATAGAAAAACCGTGAGCAAATGCCAGGGTAGCCCCTTTTTTAAGATTGGGCTCTATTTCCTGCTTATAGAGCTCAGCCTGAAATTCATCCGGAGTTAACACCATAACCAGGTCGGCCTCGCGAACCGCTTCTGGAACTTCTCGAACCAGCAGGCCTGCATCCTCTGCCTTCCTCCATGAGGTAGAGTTTTTTCGCAAACCAATAGTGACATCGACACCCGAGTCTTTCAGGTTGTTGGCATGGGCATGTCCCTGAGAGCCATAACCAACAATAGTCACTTTTTTATTGCGTATTACTGAAAGATCACAGTCTCTATCGTAATAAATGTTCATTTTTCTTGGAGTCCTTTTTACCTACTTTGCTCTTATTTAAGAAAGAGCAAAGCAGTAATCATCATTTTTTTTAAAGGGTGAGTGCTCTTTCGCCACGAGCGATACCGGTCACTCCACTGCGAACCACTTCCAAAACCTGTGTTTGCCCTATGGCCTCAATAAATGCATCAAGTTTGTCTGTCGTTCCTGTCAGCTGAACGGTGTAGAGAGAGCTTGTTACGTCGATAATTTGCCCTCTGAAAATGTCTGCTGTTCTTTTAACCTCAGCACGCATTGGGCCACTGGCTTTTACTTTAACCAGCATTGTCTCACGCTCAATATGAGGACCTTCTGTCAGGTCGACCAGCTTAACTACATCAACCAGTTTATTGAGCTGTTTGGTAATTTGCTCAATAACCTCTGAACGGCCAAAGGTTGTTATCGTCAGTCGTGACAGTGTGACGTCTTCTGTCGGGGCGACATTGAGAGTTTCAATATTATAATTTCGCTGGGAAAACAGCCCAACAATACGGGACAGGGCGCCGGGCTCGTTTTCGACCAGTACAGAGATAATACGCCTCATCAGGTCCTCTCCGTTTTACTTAGCCACATATCCCGCATTGAACCATCCTTGATATGCATCGGGTAGACATGCTCGTTGGGGTCAACCTGGATGTCCATGAATACAAGGCGGTCTTTAAGGCCAAAGGCTTCTTCCATGGCGGGTTGCAGGTCCGCAGGATTGGTTACTTTTATTCCTACATGACCATAGGACTCTGCCAATTTTACAAAGTCAGGCAGAGACTCCATATAGGAGTGGGAATAGCGGCTGTTATACTGCATATCCTGCCATTGGCGAACCATGCCCAAAGCCTGATTATTGAGGTTGATCACTTTGACATGCAGGTCGTACTGGAGACAGGTAGATAGCTCCTGGATATTCATTTGAATACTGCCTTCACCTGTAACGCAGGCTACCTCGGCATCAGGTAAAGAGAGCTTAATGCCCATCGCAGCAGGCAGGCCATAGCCCATAGTGCCCAGACCGCCTGAATTGATCCAGCGATTGGGTTTATCAAACTTATAGTATTGGGCGGCAAACATTTGATGCTGGCCTACATCTGATGTGATATAGGAGTCCCCACCTGTGACCTGATAAAGGGTTTCAATCACTTGCTGGGGTTTCAAGACCAGGCCTTCATCATCTAATGAGTAGGGAAATAAGCCGCCGCGGCTATTGCGCCATTCATTGACTTGCTTCCACCATTTTTCCAGCTCAACGGGATTCAGTTGCTTACCGGATTCTCTTAGCTGATTCAACAAGTTGTCGAGAATTACATCAACAGGCCCAACGATAGGCACATCGGCTGGAACTGTTTTGGAAATGCTGGCAGGGTCAATATCAATATGGATAATTTTGGCATCGGGGCAAAACTTGCTGGTATGATTTGTAACCCTGTCATCAAATCTTGCTCCGACGGCCAGGATCAAATCAGCATAATGCATACTCTGATTGGCGCAATAGCTGCCATGCATACCCAGCATGCCAATAAATTGTGGGTCAGATCCTGGAAACCCTCCCAACCCCATTAATGTATTGGTAACAGGAATGTTGAGTTCTTTGGCTAGACTCGTTAACTGATTTGAGGCATTACCAAGGATGACACCCCCACCTGCATAAATAACCGGCCGTTTGGCTTGTAGTAACAAGTCAATAGCCTTTCGAATCTGGCCATTATGCCCTTTTGCTGGTGGATTATATGATCGAATCTTAACGGTATCAGGGTACTGATATTTGAATTTGTGGGCAGGATCCGTCACATCTTTGGGAATATCGATAACAACAGGGCCTGGGCGACCTGTTTGAGCAATGTGAAACGCCTTCTTTATAACAGATGGAATGTCTTCCGCCCTTTTAACCAGGAAGCTGTGCTTCACTATAGGACGTGAAATACCCACCATGTCGACCTCCTGAAACATGTCGCTACCGATAAAGGCAGACGGCACCTGTCCAGAAATGACGACCATGGGAATTGAATCCATATAAGCGGTGGCAATACCCGTAATGGTATTTGTGGCGCCAGGACCTGAAGTGACTAGTGCAACACCCGGTTTACCTGTTGCCCTGGCATAACCATCAGCCATATGGGTGGCTGCTTGCTCGTGGCGAACCAGGATATGTGTGATGGCTTCCTGTCTAAAAATAGCGTCGTAGACATGTAGAAGCGCTCCCCCCGGATACCCATAAATATACTCAACTCCCTCATCGGCCAATGAACGAACTACCATGTCCGCGCCTGATAAAAGCTCCATGTGCTTACTCCAGGCCTTACTTTTTATGTTTTATTGGAAAATGCATTCTTGACTGTACGGACAATTGAGTCAATAGATTCTATGAAAATATACTACCGTATCTGTGTATATTGGTATTAACTGCTTGTTTATATGAAGGTAATTAAGGTAATTGCTGGTTATGGCAAATAGCTGTTGTTTTTAATCAACTGGTTTCATCGGTTTGTTTTTATTTTCTTCACTAGAGCCAGTCTGGTATAAATAAATAATCAACAAGGATGGTTGATTATGAAAAAAATGATCATGCTATTGCTGTTGGCTCCAGGCATTTTAGCGGCAGATAAGCTTTATAAATGGTTAGATAGCAAAGGGGTTATACATTATTCTGTGGATCCGCCAGATACTGTTCGCCCTGGGGATATTCAGATTGATGCAGGTGATATTATTTCTTTCGAGCCAAAAGCAATACCGTATACAACAGCAGTGAGTTCTGTTGCTAACAATGACAGTAATAATGCAAAAAATAGTGCTTATTGCCAAAAAGTCCGAAGCAATCTAATTACACTTTATAAAAACCAACGAGTAAGACTCAGACTGTCTGATGGTACTTACCATGAGCTGGATGAAACTGAAAAAAAAGAAAAGATAACGGAAATCAGCGGGTTGTTAAAAAAACATTGTCACTGATCTGATTGATAGGTCAATGTATTTGGATTCCAGCGTTTTCCTCTATGCCGGATGACCGGTGCTGCTATCATAGAACTAGGCAGTTTAACCAGAACGACGCCTGCATCAATTAGCATTTTATCCGCTGTTTGAATAGAACGCTGCCAATCGCCTGGATCCAGTTCCATTCTGGGCTGATGAACAATCAGGCCTTTTAGTCCTGTTTCAATAATTGCTTTGGCACAGTCCTGGCAAGCAGCCCAGGAACATACCATGAAAAGCCCTTCCAGCGCTTTACCTGTTTTTGCCGCTTGGTAAATAGCACTTCGTTCTGCATGCTCAAAAAGCCTAAGTTTTTCATCTCGGTAGTTACTCCAGTCTCTGGCTTGAACACCTGAGACTGGATGATTACAACCAGATGTGATGATTGTCCCAAATTTATCAACAATTAAAGCAGCATTCTGGGTTGATGGATCAATGCTTTGAGCCGCTAACTGGTATGACTCAGTCATTAATTGCACAAGGCATGTATCATCGACATCTAGCATGTCTTAAGCCATTAGTTCATCAAACTGTTCGATTAACTGTAGCAGAATGGAAGACTTGAGACCGTCTACGGCAAATGCTTCTTCTGCATAGGGTTTCATATTAGCTCCAGCAGGTAGTGCTGATCCCTGATCAAGAATAGCTCGAACACGAGGAATAAAAATCCATTGCAGCCATTGGCTCATTTTTAAGGTGTCCATACAAAAAGGCGTTGAGCTTGATAATGCTTCGATCGAAGGAGGCATGGCTTCCCATAGCTCCAGTCTTTTCAATTCCTGCTCCATTGCAGCCAAAAGTACTTTTGCGTCGTGCTTCATAGTGAATTTACAGTAGAAATTAAGGGACTGATTTGTTACCAGGTGATAGGTGAATCCTATAGCAATAAAATGAGTCCCTAGAGTTGTCTTAGAAACAGATCCAGCTCCCGCTTCATACTGCGGTCTGGATCTAAACTTAAAGCCCTGGAAGCAAGTTGACGAGCCTGTTCCGGCTTACCCTGTTCTTTGCGCAATAGCGCCATATGATAATAAACAGCAGGCTCTGTTGGGTTGATACGCATTGCCCGCACCAGCCAGCCATCTGCAGCCATATAATCACCTTTTGATTGGGCTGACCAGGCTTGGTCCAGCAGTGTTCCAACTGCATCTTGTCGACTGGTGTAGGGAGAAACTCCATTAGTAGATGTTCCTCCAGTAGAGTTTACGCAGCCTGTGAGTAATAAAATTAATAAAACCGGTATCAATTTTATAAAAGGCATTTTTATTTCCTTGAGATGTACAATTGTCCTAAGTCTAAAATCACTGAAACCAAGCCTTGATTCGATCCATCATTGAAGCCTCAGGCTTTGGATCACACCCGCCATATTCGGTAGGTGCTGAACCATTAATGTACGGAAAGAGTTGTGCCCCCTGACAGTAGCTGTGACTTTTTTGATTTTTTCCTGCCGCGACCCATTCATAGTCTAATTTACCACTGTTGAGGGAGGTTGCTGATTTCAATGGAACAGCTGACATAAAGTGGCTCCATATTCTCAGAGCACCACTGCTACCATACAGGTGAGTGGGACGGTTATCATCGTAGCCAACCCAGCTTACAGCCATCAGATTACCGGAGTATCCTGCAAACCAGCTATCTCGCTGGTCATTTGAGGTACCGCTTTTTCCTCCCAGCTTAATTGATTTATCTATTGTCTGATAGACACGTTTTCCTGTTCCTTCACGCATTGTAATTGCCAGTGCATGCCGTAATAGTTCCATCGCATCTTCATCAACCACCCGTTCAATGGAAAGGACATAACGTTTTAATGGTTTGCCTCTAGAATCCAGGACAGCATCTATTGCCCTGAGTGGCATTCGAAAGCCACCACTGGCAATGGTCTGGTACATGTCAGCCAACTCAAGTGGAGTAAGAGAAGCTGATCCAAGCAATACGGAGGGGTATGTGGGTAGCGTTTGTTCAACACCAAGTCGTTTAACAGTATTCAGCACATTGCTAACACCTAGCTCCATGCCGAGGTTTACTGTAGCTTGATTGTAAGATTTGGCTAGTGCCATGTAGAGTGGCACCTTACCATGGGATTTCTTATCGCTATTTTGTGGCTCCCAATAACCCCCTTTGCCATCTTTTACTTTAATGGCGTTATCATTTATTAGCGTTGTTAAGGTGTAATGCCGAGGCTTCTCAAGAGCGGTGAGATAAACAGCAGGCTTAAATAGTGAACCAACTGGACGCCTTGCCTCTAGTGCTCGATTAAAACCAGCAAAGCCTGAGTGACGGTCTCCTACCAAGGCCAGAATATCGCCTGTTTGGGCAGAGGTTACCACCATAGCGCTTTGCAACTCATGGCTACTCTTCTTATCAAGAAAGCTGAGAGTTCTTTTAACGCTTTGTTGAGCTTGGCGCTGTATTATGGGATCGAGGTTAGAAAACACCCTTAACCCTTCTGAAGTGAGGTCTTTTTCGTTGTAATCGGTTTTTAGCTGTTTTTTTACTAGATCCAGGTAAGCTGGAAAGTCATTAGTCCTCATCTGTTCACGGCTAACAATACCCAATGGAAGCTTTTTTGATCTTTCGATTTCAATAGTTGGCACTAAGCCTTGTTCAGCTAAAACATCAAGGACCAGGTTTCTGCGTTTCAGTGCGCGTTCAGGGTAGCGGCGTGGATCATAAAATGATGGCCCTTTTACAATGGCTACCAGTAATGCTGTTTTGGCAAGACTCAATTCCTGAATAGGCTGAGCAAAGTAAAACTGGCTGGCTAGTCCAAAGCCATGGATGGCTCGGCGCCCTTGCTGCCCGAGATAGACTTCATTGAGATAGGTTTCCAGAATTTCGTCCTTGCTATAATGAACTTCCAGCAATAAAGCCATAATCGCTTCCTTGCCTTTTCTTAACAGGGTGCGCTCATTACTCAGAAAAAAGTTTTTTACTAGCTGTTGTGTAAGCGTACTTCCTCCTTGTACTACGCTGCCAGATTTGAAGTTAACAGCCATTGCCCTGGCTATGGATGTAGGGGATACACCGTAGTGATCGTAAAAATCTCGATCCTCGATAGCCATTAATCCGGGGATCAAATAGCGGGGAGTTTGGTTTACCTGGATCAGTAAGCGGTCTTCGTAGCTTGCAGGGTAAATACCTCCAATCAATTGTGGATCTAGCCGTAGCAGAGGTAGTTTATTCCCGTTTTTTTTAATAAGGGAGTTTACCTGGCTGGAAGTAAAGTTGATTTGGGCATACCGTGGTGGCTCAGCACCATCAGCGAAATGAAAGCCTCGGCTATAAACAATAAAACTGTTTCCATTTCGAGAAAAAGTACCTGGCCTGGATACTGTTCTTACCGGCTGGTAGCCTTGCTGCTTTAATTGCTTTTGCAGTTGATGAGGGGAAAGTTTTTTGCTTTCGTAAAGCTCAAGAGGCCGGGCATAAACTTTGGCTGGGATAGCCCACTTCTTACCTTCAAACTGTTTTGTAACTACAGCGTCTAGATAGACTGTATAAGCCGCTAACAAAGCTGCTGATGTAGCACAGATCTTTAAAAACGTGGATCTCCAGCGAAAGGAGTGTTTTTTTGTTTTTTTTGCAGTTTTTTTTCTCTTTTTAACCATAAACAGAGTTATAAGCGACAGTAGTCAATGATAAATATAGCTAACACCATATCAATAATTACAAGGTGATTAAAAATTAATATTTGGTGGGATGATCTATTTTTTAGGTTTCTATCTTGTTTTAGTTATTAATAAAAGAGCAGCTTATTGATATAGATTTTTGAGATGCCAGCTATAAAATCAAGGCTCAATAAAACTAAAAATAGACAGGATGTAACTCTTGATAAAAATGATATCACGACTCATTTTCTGGGGAGTCTTACTCTTAAAGCTCAATGTCAGCTATGCCATTGATCAAACCGATGGTATAGCACCTGAAGATGGCACCCTTCGAACAGAGCAGCAGTTAGTAAAAGCCAAGGAGTTTATGATTGCAGCGGCTAATCCTTATGCTGTTCAAGCTGGCTATGATATTCTCCAAAAAGGTGGCACGGCAGTTGACGCCATGATCACAACACAGCTGGTTCTCAATCTGGTGGAACCTCAATCATCAGGTATAGGGGGCGGTGCTTTTGTTGTTTATTACGATGGAAAAAAAGAAAACTTAACCACCTGGGATGGTCGAGAGACTGCACCTGAAAAGGTGTCGCCCAAGTTATTCATGGATAAAAATGGTGAGCCTTTATCATTTTATGATGCCGTCGTAGGTGGCCGATCAGTGGGAACGCCCGGAACTGTGATGCTGATGCACGAGATGCATCAACGTTACGGAAAATTAAAATGGCAGGAATTATTTCAGCCTGCAATAGAGCTTGCTCAAAAAGGTTTCATCGTTTCAGAACGGCTTGCAACGTTGGTCTCTAAAGATCAAAGCAGGCTTAGTCGTTACCAGGCAACAAGGAATTATTTTTTCCCTAAGGGAAACGCAATTAAAGAGGGTGACAGGCTTGTTAATATTGAGTTTGCGAATACTTTGGCGAAGATTGCATCTGAAGGTGTTAAGTCATTTTATCATGGCAATATTGCTCAAGACATTGTTAAAACTGTGAATTCTTTGGAGGATAACCCTGGTGTCCTGTCACTCAATGACTTGGCCTCGTACCAGGTTAAAGAGCGCCCCCCTGTGTGCCTGGATTATCGAGGGTATAATGTATGTGGTATGGGGCCTCCCAGCTCTGGTGGGATAACGGTTGCGCAAATACTTGGTATGTTGGAAAGCTATAATATTGGCTCAATAGGAGCTGAATCACCTAATAGTTGGCGTTTGATTGGTGGTGCCTCCCGTTTGGCATTTGCTGATAGGGGTGTTTATATCGCAGATACAGATTTCATTAATATGCCTGAAGGGCTTTTAAATAAACGTTATTTAGCCCATCGTGCCACACTTTTAAAAGGTGAAAAAGCTCTGGCAAAGGCTGAGGCAGGGAAACCGTTAAATACGGATAAAATAACTTATGCACCTGATGAGTCTCTTGAACTACCCTCAACCAGTCATTTGAGTATTGTCGATCGGGATGGCAGTGTTGTATCGATGACTACTACCATAGAAAATGGTTTTGGTTCCCGTATTTTGGTCGGAGGTTTTCTGCTTAATAATGAAATGACTGATTTCTCATTTCGTCCAGAAAGAAATGGAAAATTAATTGCCAACAGAATTGAGAGCGGTAAGAGACCAAGGTCATCTATGGCACCGACCATTGTTTTTAAAAATGATAAACCCTATATGGTTGTTGGATCTCCAGGTGGAAGTCGAATTATTGGCTATGTGGCAAAAACATTAATAGCTCATTTGGATTGGAAGCTGCCTATAGATAAAGCAATTAATAGCCCTCATCTAATCAATAGGTTTGGTACCTATGATCTTGAGCACGGAACATCAGCAGAAGGGTTTGCTCAGCCATTGAAAACAATGGGCTATAAAGTCAATGTTCGAGATCTTAATAGTGGTTTACATGGTATAATTATTACTGAAAAGGGATTTGAAGGGGCTGCTGATGCTCGTAGGGAAGGTACGGTTATGGGAAGATAAGCAGGTAAAGAATTAAAGTATTGAAAATCAATAATTAGACTCTGTGCTTTATCTTATGTAACATTTTAAGTATAGAGTCTAATGGCTAAATAATAATAAATAGAAAAAACAGGGTTGTGACTGGTGAGCACAGAACTTCTAAAAGCCATGATGGCACCCTCTTTATACGAGCACTCTACTTCAGGTTTCACTTTGTTAGAAACACATATTTCCTGGGTGTTACTGACAGGTGATTATGTGTACAAAATCAAGAAACCGATGGATTTTGGTTTTTTAGACTTTAGTTCGTTAGAAAAGCGTAAGAAATATTGCGACATGGAGTTGAAATTAAATCGTAGGTTGGCACCTGATTTATATGAAAGTGTTATTCCTATCAGCGGCTCTGCTAATTCACCAAAGATTAATGATGATTCAGAGGTGTTTGAGTATGCTATACGTATGAGGCAGTTTCCGTTAGATGCAGTATTTGAAACCATGTATAAGAAAAGACAGCTGCCAAAGAAATATTTGCTTGATGTTGCAAGCCAATTGGCAGATTTTCATTCATTAGCAGAAAAAAGCCCTGATAATAGCCCCTATGGGAGCCCTGAGCATGTATGGTTTCCTGTTCACCAGAATTTTGAGCAGATTCGTCCTCTATTGAAAGATGAGGGTGACATTCAGCAGCTTGATAAAATTGAAGACTGGACCACTAATGAATATCAAAATAATTTACCCATTATAAAAGAACGTAAAACAAGGGGCTATATAAAAGCTTGTCATGGTGATGTTCATCTTGGCAATATTGCATTATTTAACAATAAAATAACTCTATTTGATGGTATTGAATTTAATGAAGACTTTCGTTGGACAGATACCATGGCTGATTTGGGATTTTTGGTTATGGATCTTGAGTCAAAAGGGTTATCCGATTATGCAGCTGCAGTAATTGATAGTTATATGGAGAATTCTGGTGATTGTTGTGGGTTGGCGTTGTTGAGTTTTTATAAATCTTATCGAGCGATGGTCAAGGCCAAAGTAGCTTTATTTAAACTTTATAGTGAAGGTGTTGATGAAAAAGTAATAAAAGAAGCCTTTACTGAATATCGCCATTATTCAGCTCTAGCAGAAAGTTATTGTCAGAAACATAAACCTGTTTTAATGGTTACTAATGGTTTGTCAGGCTCTGGCAAGAGCACTGTGAGTGATTATATAGTCACTAGCTTACAAGCTATTCGCCTTCGATCTGATGTTGAGAGAAAAAGGCTTTTTGGTCTTAAGGCTAATGAGTCAAGCAAAGATTTAAATGAAGATATTTATACGGAAGACGTTACGGCTCAAAACTCGGCAGCAGCGAAAGTTATTGTCAGAAACATTGGACTAATGGTTTGTCAAGCACTGTGAGTGATTATATAGTCACTAGCTTAAAAAGAAAGAGCCATTTTTAGTGAGCTCAAACTTATAAAAAACTACTTTGGTTGGCACGTAATTCATTGGAAAATGGTTATTCAGTTATCGTGGACTCAGCAGCGTTGAAAGAAAAAGAAAGAGCCATTTTTAGTGAGCTGGCTGATAAATTATCATTGCCATTTGTGATCGTCAGATGTCAGGCACCTGTTGATGAATTAATAAAACGTATACGTAAACGTCAACAATCTGGCTCTGATGCTTCAGAGGCAACTATTGATATTATTGATAAACAGAAAAACTGGGAAGAACCTTTGAGTCAGTATGAATTAAAGCGAACGTTAACCATTGATACATCAGATAATTGCTGGCATGAAAATCTCATTAAGGGTATTGGAAGCCTTTTATGAGAAGGTGCCCGTTTCTTGCTGTTTATAGTTGGATTCGTATCTTTTTTAAAACTAAAGTACGTTTAAATTAATAATATCTCTTGGTTTGCTTGATTTATTCAATCTGACCTTCTACATAGTTTTCCATTCTTAACGCTGCTGTCCATGATTTATAATTAGTTTTTATAAAAATTTAATTAAATCATGGGCAGCTGTTAAGCAACGTCTATTATTAAAGAAAAGTCACTTCTTTCATCCAGGAATATTAAGTCTCTGGTACGGACGTCAGAGTTTTGATTAGGGGATTGGTATGTCTAATGAGCTTATAGAACTTAAAAATCTTGGAAAAACATCGGTCCAATGGCTTAATGCAGTGGGAATTAGAACGCCTGATCAACTTCGTGATACTGGTGCTGTAGCGACCTATTGCAAAGTTCGTGATAGAGGTTTTAAAGTCTCTAAAGTCCTGCTTTATGCCCTGGAAGGTGCTCTGACTAATGCTCACTGGAATGAACTTTCGCCTGATTACAAGGCTAGGTTGTTACAGGAAGTTCATGAGAGAACAAATAAAGGCAAGGAGCAAAGCAGCTAAGTGCTAGTAGGGATAGGCTTTGCTCTCTTTGGGGGAGTTGCCAAGACTCTAATTATTTTCAGTTATTCCTCTACAAACAGGACATGACGGGTCTGGTGTCAGAGAAATTCGCTGCCATTCCATGGCAGCTCCATCAAATATCAATAACTGCCCTTGTAAAGTTGTACCAAAGCCTACGATTAATTTAATTGCTTCCAGGGCCTGCATTGTACCTATTGTTCCAACTACTGGACCGAGTATGCCTGACTCTGTACATCCCAATTCGCCGACTGAGTCCTCTGTGTATAAGCATCGATAGCAAGGGCTATTGTTTAAGCGGTTGTCAAACACAGTTAATTGCCCGTTCATACGGATGGCAGCACCACTAATAAGTGGTGTTTGTGTTTTTACACAGGCCTGATTAATAGAAAATCGACTGGTAAAGTTATCTGTTGCATCAAGCACAACATCTGCTGTATGGGAAACTTCACGAAGCTCTTCCTCTGTGAGTTTTTTGGAAATAAGCTCGAGGGTTATATCTGGATTGAGAGCTTTTAAGCGGTCTGCAGCAGCGACGACTTTTGGTTTACCCAGATCCTCCTGATTGTATAGAACCTGTCTTTGTAAGTTAGTCAGGTCGACTATATCTGGATCGACCAGAGTCAGCTTTCCAACTCCAGCAGTTGCAAGATAAGTTGCAGCAGGACAGCCGAGCCCGCCAAGTCCTAAAATGAGTATATGAGCATTCAGGAGTTGATCTTGTCCAGCAATATCAACTTGCGGCAGCATGATTTGCCTACTATATCTAAGCAGCTGATCATCGCTCATCATAGATTGAATTTGGCCTTTGTAGGTAGTTTGTAGATAGAGAATCTAGAGGCTGTGCCCCACAGACAAAGTGTGTGAGGCATATGCAAAAAGGGAAGAAACTTATATCAACAGAACCGGGTATCTTATTTCAGCTTTCAGAATCGACAAAATCTGCATAGCTTTCTGCATCCATCAAATCAGCTAGTTCACCTTCATCAGTGAGCTTTATTTTGAAGAACCAGCCGTCGTTGTATGGGTCACTGTTTACGATTTCTGGGGTGTCAGCCAAGGCTTCATTGACTTCAATAATTTCACCACTAAGAGGAGCATAAATGTCTGATGCAGCCTTGACAGACTCTACTACACCAGCTTCATCACCAGCAGACAGGGTTGAACCGAGCTCTGGGTGTTCAATAAAAACAACATCTCCCAGTGCTTCCTGAGCATGGTGGGTTATCCCGACGGTCACGTTACCATCATCTTCAATCCTCACCCATTCGTGGGATTGAAGATACCGTAATTCAGAAGGTATATTACTCACTGAGAGACTCCTCTGGTCCAATGTACAATGCTTCGATTGCGATCTGGAAAGATTTTTACCAGATTGGTCATTACCTCGCAATCCTAACGGATCATTGCCAACATGATTAAGACAGTCCTGACAAATAATCAGATTGCCAAGTGTTTATAGATCCATCTAACTACGAGCCATTTTAGGCAATATTTCTATTGTAGTTAATAAAATCAGATGCTTTGTTAGCTCCCATATATTTACTCAATAAGCGACGATCAACCCGGGTTAAGTCAACAATGATCAAACCATCAAGAGCATTATTAAAGTCTGGGTCAACATTGAATGCAACTAGCTCTCCTCTTAGTTTTAAATATTGTCTTAGCAGAACGGGGACACCTTTTCTATCCTGTTCAATTTGCTGAATTAGAGATGAAAGCTTATCTATATCAGTCAATCCTTCTAAGTCAGACTGATTCCAGAAACAAGCTTCAGTACGTTTTAGTGGTGTCAGTGGTTGTACCAGTTCTGCCAAGGTTTTATCGCTGTTATTAATTTGAAGGCATCCAGCCATCAGCTGCCTTGATATGTCACTGTAATCGCTGCTAATACTGACAGGGCCAAACAGAACCCTATACTTTGGGTTGGCAGCAACAAAGGCTCCTATGCCTTTCCATAACAACATCAACGCAGATAGACTTTTCTGATATTCCGGACATACAAATGAACGCCCCATCTCAAGACAGGAGCCAAGCCGTTTTAAAAATACAGCGTGATAACGAAACAGGCTGCGAGAGTAGATACCATGAATGCCTTTTTCCCGAAGAATTTTGTCAACTTCACCGATCCGGTAGGCTCCAATAATTTTCGATTTTTGGCTATCCCATAAAAATAAATGCAAATAGTACTGGTCATAGCTGTCAATATCATAAGCATGACCGGTTCCTTCACCAACTTGGCGGAATGTTATTTCGCGTAATCGTCCAATTTCCTGAAGAACATGAGGGAGTTGTTTGGCTTCAGCACAATAAACTTCCATTTCTCCTTTTTTCAGTAGACAGTTTTTCTTAGATAGCTGTGCAATATCAAGCTCTAGTTGATCCGTTTTTATCGCAGATATTACTTCTTCTAATGGGGTTTCAGTGCTTTTGATATTGTTATGTCTAAGAGATGATGAATGGGGTGAAAGTGAATAGGTATGCAATCGTAAGTAACTGGTAACTACTTTATCGGATTCAAGGGGGGAAAGTTCCGATTTAGTCAATAGTGGACCAATTCTGAAATAAATTGTTTCTCCCTTTTTGTTAATTAGCTCACGAATAAGTCTCAGTGTTCTGAGTTGAGGATGTATTAAACCTAATGCTTGAAAAAGCCAGCTATTTGCTCCTTCAATAAAAACAGGCGTCACTGCAGCTTCAGTATTTTTTGCTATCCGAGCTGCTGTTTGACGCCATATGGGGTCAATAATTTTTTTGTATTTCCAGTGATAGCTGGAAACTTCGCCAGCGGGAAATATGAGTAGCAAATGACCATTACCAACCCATTTCTCGGCTTCTTCAATTGCTTTTTTATTTTTAGTGCGCCTTTGCTTGCTAAGAACATCTACACCGATGAAGATATCCCTAAGATCTGGAATTCGGCATAGCATCTCATTAGTGAGTACTTTGACATCATTTCGTACTGATAAAAGCAGATCAGCCAAGGCAACGCCTTCTATGCCACCAAATGGATGATTTGCAACGATAACTGCTGGCCCTGATTTCGGTATTGATTTTAGGCTGCCACCGGAAATGTGGTGGTTTATTTTGAAGGTGTTTAACACCAGCTTCAGAAAATCTTTTCCTGGGTATTGCCCTCCATCAGCGCTTAGATAGCGTTTTTCCAGAGCTCGTAATCCTAGTAACCATTCAATAAGACTCTCTGGAACACCTGAACGAGTTTTTCTTGGTATTCTGAAAGGTGAGGTAGTCATATATCCGGATTTCCTATTCTTATGATTTTCTCCGGTCAACTCTTATTTCTATAATGACCATGGTTTAAATAGTAAACAATCAGGGTAAAACAAATATATGACAGTCTTTTTAACTGCTTTACATGGTTCACTTTAAAGAGAAGAAAATTGTTATAGTTGATCAGATCAAGCCTTTTGACGGCATAACAGCTTTTTAATCATATTGTCGGTTGTAATCATCTCATTAATTCCAACAATGATAGATGCGACTAAGATGGCACAAGCATTGTAAAATAATAGCCCTCCATCATCCCCGGTGATTTGACCGTTACTATCAAATTCGGGCATTTTTATTCCTAAGGGCGTATAAAGGTGAAAAAATACTGCTCCAGCCATTACACCAGCTGAAATTATTGCCCCATATAGTCTTAAGGAGGTAAAAAGCAATATAGCTGCAATCAGTTCAACTGTCCCAACACCATAAGCACCATAGTTTGCGAACCAGTCGAAACCAGACCACTCACCGAGAATACCAAATATGTGTACAGTTTCATGTGCACCGCTGAATTTGAAAAAAAGGGATTGTACAAAGATAAAAGCGATATAAATACATAAGACCCATTTGAGTTTATTCATCGTTATATTTCCTTGAAATGATCTGTATTATCCTTTCATCTTATTTCAGCATTTCTGGCCAGTTTTTGTCCGCTTTTTTTATAAAACCAGGTATATCATCCAGCCACTTTTTTTGAATGCTAGCATCATAGTTAAGATAAAGTTTGCCATTTACGATTTTCCAGTAATTTGGGTCTCCTGGAGCACGTTTCTTTTTTTCTCCAACAGCCCAGGCACAATAACCGCCGTACTGAGGCATATATTTTTCTGGACTTTTTTTAAATAAATCCAAATGTTTCCGGGAGGAAAAATACCATTCTACTTCTTTGAATTTAAAGACAAATTTGGCATTACCTTTGATAGCTTTTCCCTGAGTGAAGTAAGCGACAGCATCATAACCACTAACCGCTTTGTTACTGAACCAACCTGTGTAGATGTCTTTTGCAGCTAGTGCTTGGGTATTGAAAAATATCAATAAAAAACCCGCTATCCTTAGCATTTGAGTCATATTGAATCTCCTGGTTTTACTCATTCTGTTTCTGGGTAGTGACGAACAAGCATTTTTTCTTTTATCCAGGCTTTGATCAGCTGAATAAAAGAGGGCGTTTTGAATCCCCTTCGCTTGTTTATCGCACCTAACCGAAATAATGTCCGGTATTGATAAAACAATACCCTGTATAGTTCTCTCAGTGAACTCCTGCTGTCCCAAATATGTGCAGCTTCACTACTGGCACCATTTATCTCCAGGATATAAAACTGTTTTCCATTCATTAGGGATTCGATGTCACTGAATCGGATATCAATACGACCATAATAGAATTCAGGCAATCCCATGCAGACTTGGTTTATTGCATCTGTCAGCTCTGTTGTTATATATTTTCGTCCATCTCTGAATATACTGCCTCTGCAGTGACTTCCGGAAAATGCCAGACGGAATGCCTGACCTTCAGGCAAAATATCTTCTAGTCGATCTTTATGACGGGATTTATATAAATCTGCTAAGTGGGATGCCCGCTCATCTTTATCAATTAGCTGGTCGAGTGTATTGACACCATTACCTATAACATAAGGCGAGTATTTTAACGTGATGGAAAATAGTTCCCCTTTTGTCTTATGAGGATCACGGATATAAAAAATGCCCGCTTCTGCTTCGTAGGGGATTAATTTTTGTAGAATGATGTCATTTCCACAAGGGTAATTGTCAATATAAGATGATAGCTCCTGTGTATCTCTTATTATTCGGATGCCAGCTCCTCTACAACCTATATCAGGCTTCGCGACGGCGGGAAAATTGAGTTTTTTATCAGCCATGAGTTGAGACGCTATATTCAACGTCAGCTCTTTACTTTCAGTAACGGTAAAAACAATCCATGGGGCTATTTTATTACGAGCTTCTCCTGATGCCTGCATAAAAACAGTCGATTTTGATTCACCGACCATGCCTCCCAATGGAATTAATGGATTAGCGACTAACGGCACTGTAAGACTGCGATAACGAATGGCAAGCATCATCCATTGAATAACCACAGGAGTGTAAATGATGACTCCAGGCCAGAACTCAAAGAATGATAACGGTGTATCTGTTTTTTCAAGCTCCGGCATACCTTCATGAATTAAGTTTTCTTTTTTTCTAGGAGATGCGAGGTTGTTTTCTTCATGATAATTATATCTTTTCATTCGTTATTTTCCGGGTTAGACGGCTATTTATTACTCTTCCGCCATATATAAGCAGTCCGATAAAAATTAGTAATAGCAACCACTTCCATGAAGAGAGATTGGGCCAGAAGGATTTACCAAGAAAAAATACACCGGAGAATATCGTTCCTGTCCATGCTATTGATGCGATTAATACCATATAAAAGAAACGGTTAAATGGTAACCCTAAAAAACCACAGGCTGTGTAAACTGGAAATCTCAATCCAGGTACAGGTCTGACTAGGAAGACCGTTATAATCATTCGTCGGTTTAACCAATTTCTGGCTACATCTATTTTATTCTGTCCTATCCAGTTTTTAAAAGCAGTGCTTTTTTTCATTAAAAAGCCGATGGCATACAATCCAAGATCCCCACTGAATATGCCAATAAATAATGCATAGAAAGCTAAAAAAGGCGATATCATACCATCAGTACTTAGCAGTGCTGCACTGACAATAGCGGCATCTTCTAGCAAGTAAGTACTGATAATAATTAACAGGGCCAATAAATAGGGGGTTTGTATTACCTCAAGCCATAAATCAATCATAACCATTTGTTAGACTTTACTTTTTAATTAAGGGTATAACGGTTAAAGTGATGGACTCAAATAGAATCAGCTTTAACAAGAGACTTTGAAGTGGTAATAATATAAGCTAGTTTTAAACAAATAAGTCAACAAACAATCACCGTAATTCAGTCGTATTCGGCAGGTTTATCAGATATTCCAAGGAGCGGAATTTTGAAACCTCGTATATTTCCTGTATTACTGGCATCTTCCGTATTAGCAGTCATCTCACCCTCTGTCGCTGAAGAGATCAGTGATGATGAGCTATTTGATCTTAGTCTGGAAGAATTGATTTCAATGGAGGTTACCTCCGTATCCCGTAAAAAACAGCGGCTTATGGATTCGGCTGCTGCTGTTTATGTCGTTACCCAAGAGGATATTCGTCGCTCAGGCGTTACTACTATCCCTGATGCCCTTAGAATGGTACCAGGTGTACAGGTAGCGCAGATGAACAGTAACACCTGGTCTATAAGTGCCAGGGGGTTTAACTATGTTTTTGCCAATAAGTTACTGGTTTTGATGGATGGGCGAACTCTCTATACGCCGGCATTTTCAGGTGTTCACTGGGATATCCAGGATACGTTAATACAGGATATTGATCGAATAGAGGTGATACGGGGACCTGGTGCTGCCTTGTGGGGAGCTAATGCTGTTAATGGTGTGATCAATATCATTACCAAAAAAGCCAAAGATACACAGGGTAGCTTTATTTCCGCTGGCAGTGGTAATCATGAAAAAGCATTCGGTAGTTTTCGTCACGGTAACCAGTTAAACGAAGACATCCATTACCGGGTTTACTATAAATCCTTCAGAAGAGATAGCCTTGCAAATAGTGATGGTAGTGATGCCAATGATGACTGGAAAATAGACCGTTTTGGTTTTCGTCTGGATTGGCAAGGTGGTGATGAAGATATTACTGTTCAAGGTGATATCTATACTGGTACCACAAGGCCTCCTTTGAAAGTGCTTGATACTACTACTGCAACTATTACTCGCCTTGATAATAAAAGCAGAGATCAAAAAGGGGGTAATGTTATTATTCGCTGGAATAAAAAATTCAGTGATATCAGCGAGTTTTCCCTTAAAGCTTATTATGACAGTTATGATAATTACGACTATAGAATAAGAACTGTCAGGGATACTGTTGATATAGAAACCCAGCATCGTTACCAGTGGCTTGAAAATCAGGAATTGATTTGGGGCCTTGGTTACCGTTCTTCCTGGTTCAACCTGAGTGATATGAATTATGTAGAGGTGAGTAAAAACCACCCGAAGGAAGAGCTTTATAGTGCCTATATTCAAGATGAAATACAGCTGGCCAGCGACTGGCATCTAACCTTAAGTTCACGACTTGAGCATCACACCTCTACTGGTTATGAATTCCAGCCCAATGCCAGAATTGCCTGGTTAATGGATGATAGCTCGACTTTATGGGCATCTGTATCGAAAGCAGTAAGGACTCCATCTATTTCAGAGCGACTTTCTGAAGTGAATGGTATTTATCCCGTAACAATACCAGGGCCTTTACCAGGGTTTTTGAGATTGGCTAAAAATGAGGACATTGAGTCAGAAAAGCTAACAGCATTGGAGCTTGGCTATCGGGAGCAGTTGAATGAGTCACTAAGTATCGATATTGCAACGTTTTATAATCAGTATGATGACTTGCACAGTTTGAAAAGTGGTACCAGCTGTCCAACTGGTTTTATTCTTAATCTAGGTGTTTGTGCGAGTGCAGTTCCTTATGTTTTAGTTCCTGCTCAACTAACCAATGGGCTGGATGCAAAAACTTATGGTATGGAAATAGCAGCAGACTGGGAAGCGACCAGTTGGTGGCGTATAAAAGCCGATTTTTCTGTTCTACAAGTGGATGCTAGTCGTCACGATAACGAAACATATTCTAGGCAGACTGAAGCGCTGGTTGAAGGCCTGAGTGCCAAGCATATGGCTAATCTTAGATCGATGATGACCCTTCCCGAGAGATGGTTCCTCGATCTGTGGGTACGTTATATGGATCATAACAAGAGTGCTGGTACAAGGTCTTATACCAGCCTGGATGTTCGTTTAGCTCATCAATTGATGGACGGTCTTGAACTTTCTCTGGTTGGTAAAAATCTATTTGAAAGCCAGAAAAAGGAATTCAATGAGGAATTTTCTGGCTTGTATGCCACGGAAATAGAAGAGTCCTGGTATGCTCAAGTTCAGTGGCATTTCTGATATTTACTCAGGGTGCCATAAATGCTGGCAAAACCAGGTTGCTGGACTTTGGTATGTGCACTGCTACTGCTGAGTTTAAGGCCTGAGCAGTCAGCAGCTTCTAATGCTGAGGACAGGGTGAAAACTGCAATCACCTTTAAAATTACCCGGTTTATTACCTGGCCTACTGCTGTGGACAGAATAACGCTCTGTGCGTTGGGAACAGATGAGTTCATTGATACTTTAAAATCTATGACCGGTAAGGTCAGCAAAGGCCGAAAAATAGAGGTACTTGAACAATCTGCAAGGTCAAAAATCAGTGATCAATGCAATATTCTATATCTTGATAATACTAATAACGACACAACGCAACGTATCCTAAACTATTTAAAAGGCAAGCCAGTACTAACAATTAGTGACAGGGAAGGCTTTGCTGAGCAAGGTGGAATTGTTGGGTTATTTAGAAGCGAAAAGAAAATACGATTTGCTATCAACCTAAAATCCACCAGAGAGGCTGGGCTTGTCATAAGCTCCCAGTTGCTGAATCTGGCTAAAATAATTCAATAAAGGCCATGATGACTTTAAGTTTTAAGAATCTGCCGATAAAACAAAAACTTCGCTATGCCATGCTTATCACGGCATACACTGTTTTGTTTGTTACCCTGTCCATCCAAACCATCAGTGATCTTCTTAACGCCCGCTCTGCTCTGGTCAATAACCTGGAAACTGTTGCAGAGGTCATTGGCGCCAATGCTGAAGCAGCTTTAATGTTTGAAGACAGTGAGTCAGCTGAGCGCCTGCTGAATGGCTTTTCCATTGCTACTCATATTGTTTCTGCTTATCTTATCAACCCTGATGGTGACCAGGTGGCTGCCTATCATCGCAGCCACTCAAAGCCGTGGGCATTCACCCTGGAAGAGCTTAATCAGCCTGTCACAGTATTCAGTAAGACACAGCTACACCTTTATCGCCCAATTATTGTTGAAGAGCAGTTAATAGGTGCTATTTATATTCAGTCTGATCTTTCTCAGCTTTATCAACAGCTGTGGAAAAATCTTCTTATGGCTCTGTTAGCTGCTGTAGTTTCAGTTTTAGCTGCTTATATACTGACTTCTCGACTGCAGAAACTGCTTGCTCGCCCTATTACTGAGCTGGCTGATACGATCAGTGATATCACTGATAATGGGCAGTATGACCAACATGTTAAAAAATTTGATAATGATGAAATAGGTCAGTTATATGACTGTTTTAATGAGATGCTCATGCAAATTAAGGAGCGTGACCAGCGTCTTCAGCAACACCGTGAAAACCTTGAGGCAGCTGTTGCTGATCGAACCAGAGAACTTGATACGATAAATAGTGAACTTAAGGCCAGTATCAAAGAAACTAATGAGGCTAAGGATGCCGCCTTGGAAGCTGCAAAAGCAAAAAGTATGTTTCTGGCCAATATGAGTCATGAGATACGGACACCAATGAATGGTGTCTTAGGTATGCTGGAATTGCTTAAAGATACAGAGTTGGACAAAGTCCAGGGAGATTTTTTAAATACTGCTTATTCTTCAGCAGATGCTTTATTGCAAGTTATTAACGATATCCTGGATTTCTCAAAGATCGAAGCAGGCAAAATGGAAATTGAATGCATCGATATGAATCCCAGGACTTTAACCGAAGATATCTGTGCTTTGTTGGCAAATAAGGCGAGAGAAAAAGGGTTAGAGCTTAATTGTTATGCTGATACTAATTTGCCATCAACACTTAAGGGTGATCCAGTCAGGCTTAGGCAAATTCTTACAAACTTATTGGGTAATGCCATTAAGTTTACTGAAGACGGAGAAGTCATTGTCCGTGTCAGTCAAATTGAAGCAAACTCGGCATCTGCAAAAGTAGAGTTTTCTGTAGAAGATACAGGTATAGGTATCCCAAAAAGCGCTCAAGAGAAGTTATTCAGTGCATTTACCCAGGCTGATGGCAGTACTACTCGAAAATTTGGGGGCACAGGATTGGGTTTAACCATCTCCCGACAGTTAGTCAATCTAATGGGGAGTGATATCAGGGTGGTTTCAGCAGAAGGGTTGGGTTCAACTTTTTCTTTTACCATAGAGATGGCCATTTCTGAGACCCAGCAGGAAGATAATCAATCAGGAGACCATAAGCTTGATGGAATCAAGGCGTTGATTGTTGATGATAATGCAACCAACCGAGAAATTTTGAGACATTACCTGGCAGCCTGGCATTTGAAATACGATGAGGCTACTCATGCTAAAGAAGCCTTAGACATGATGCGCAATGCCGCAAACGAGAACATACCGTTTGACTTGGTTTACCTTGATATGGATATGCCAGAAATGGATGGATTGATGCTATCCCAGGCTATAGAAAAAGATGAAAAGATCAATGCAGCAAAGCGTATTATGCTGAGTTCAGTTGGGTCAATTAGCATTGCTACCCAGAAAGATTCAGGAATATCTGCGAGTTTGAATAAACCTTACCGTCAGTCTGCTCTATTAGAGGCAACGGTTCAGGTTATGCAGCAGAAGCATCAGCCTCTAACTCATCAAAATTCACCAAAAAAGCAAGAGCAGACTGCCAGTACTTTTTCTGATTCAGTTCGCATTCTTTTGGTTGAAGATAATATTGTTAACCAGAAAGTTGCACTTAGCATGCTGAAAAAAATCGGTCTTACAAACGTAGCAGTGGCTGATGATGGAGAAATTGCGGTCAGTATGACTGAAGCCAATGAATATGATCTAGTACTGATGGATTGCCAGATGCCTAAAATGAGTGGCTACGAGGCAACCGGGAACATAAGGCAAAGAGAACAATCAAATCAGCTGCCTCGCATGCCAATTCTTGCCATGACTGCAAATGCAATGGCTGGGGATAGGGAAAAGTGCCTGGCTTCTGGAATGGATGATTATTTGACCAAGCCAATAAAGGTGGAATTATTAAAAGAGCGAATAACACATTGGCTCAGTCAAGGTGCTAAAAAAGCATTAGATCGACCAGAACTGCAAGAACCCTCCCTTGAAACTGTAAAAAAGGAACTAATTAAGATGGATATTCTTGATACTCAAACCTTTGAAATGCTCAAAGAGCTGATGGAGGAGGAGTTTACTGGGCTATTAGACAGCTATATGGAGGATGCTCCCAAGTTATTGGAAGATATTCAGACTTCATCTCGGCAAGCTGATCTGGAAGTACTGATCAGGGCTGCTCATACTTTAAAATCAAGCAGCAATAATATTGGCGCTCTGAAGCTGGGGGATATAGCCATGAAAATGGAAGCAACAGGCAAAGAAGGTAATTTGGCCGAAGCTACAGCGATGATCCCAGACTTGGAAAAAACACTTGAAGAAACTATTGCTGCTATCAAGAGTATGTGAAGAGATAATATTGAAGGTAGTATTATATTGAGCATGAAGTGGGCGATAACACTATTTATAGTGGAAAGTCACACGGAACCGAGATGGAAAAGCACCATAATATCAACTTGAAAACTATTCGTTCTTTTCTTGGAGAATCGATTCTTGGCGGCGTTGCCGTAGTTCTTCCTTTAGCGATTATTGCTTTCTTTTTTAGTTGGTTGCTAAAAGCTACAGCTGGAATGATAGAGCCTATGGCTTTATTTTTCGATTCATTAGGCTTTCCACTGGTTGTGTCTGACTTCATAGTTGTTTGCTTATTATTGACGGCTTGTGCAGGTGTTGGGCGTCTAGTTAAAACAGGCCTGGGAAGCTGGGTTTATAACAAGATTGAAACCGGTATCTTGCTTGAGTTGCCTGGATATCGGGCCTTGAAAGAAGTGGTTGAAATGCTTTTTGGTAAGGAATCTAGCCCTTTCAAAGGTGAGGTTGCCAGGGTGTGGCTTTATGGACGAGCTATTCCTACATGGACAATAGCACTGATAACTAGCCGTCATGCTGATGGCACCTACACGGCTTTTGTTCCAACAGCGCCTAGTCCAGCATCAGGTGTTGTGTATCATGTACATGCAGATCAGGTAGAAATTCACCCGGAAATATCGATTGACCAGGCGTTTAAAATTATCGTGTCTTGTGGGGCGGGTTCTTCAAAAACATTTGAAAAGCTGACCTCCTTGTCAGCCCAATATAGTGATAGTCCAAACAGTTTATGACTCCCTGATTCGCTATTCAGATGATCATTTAAAACTGTTCATCAGGTATGGAGTACAAGGTGGCTGATCCTGACTCTGCAATTTCAGACAAAGCATAAAATCGCGGTAACAGGCGGCTAAAATAATATTTTGCTGTATCCAGCTTAGCTTGGTAAAACGGTTTATCTGTTGTTCCTTCTGCCAGTTTTATTTCTGCCGTATCAGCCATTTTCAGCCACATCCAGCCATAAGTTACATACGAGAAAGCATGTAAATAGTCGACACAAGCTGTATTGATTAAGTTGAGATCATTTTTTGCCTGTTCTATTAGTGAATTGGTCAAGGATTCCAGCCGGTCAACGGCCTTTGCCAGTGGTATAGAGAGTGCATCAAGACTAGTTTCTTCCAGACTGTGACGAATTTCAGAAATAAATTCATTAAAATACTCACCGCCGTTAAGAGCAATTTTTCTACCCAATAAATCCAGAGCTTGAATACCATTAGTTCCTTCATAAATTTGTGCGATACGGACATCTCGAACAAGTTGTTCTTGTCCCCATTCACGTATATAGCCATGGCCGCCAAACACTTGTTGTCCGGCAATACAGCTGTCCAGCCCCATATCAGTGAAGAATGCTTTTGCTACGGGGGTCAACAATGCAACTCTATTGTTAGCAAGCTGTCTTTCTTTTTCATTATCACTGAACTTAGCCGTATCTAACTGAGTAGCAACATAGGTGGAAAAAGCCCGGCCTGCTTCATTCAGTGCTTTCATGTTCAGCAACATTCGCCGGACATCGCCATGCGCCAATATGGGGTCAGCCATTTTGTTTTTTTCCAAAGCCCCTGTGGCAGCACGTCCCTGTACGCGTTCTTTAGCATAGGTTAGTGCGTTCTGGTATGACATTTCACTGCAGCCTAACCCTTGAATACCGACAAATAAGCGTTCGTAGTTCATCATAGTGAACATAGCCGCTAACCCTTTATTTTCCTCTCCAACCAAATAGCCTTTGGCTGTATCGAAGTTCATAACGCACGTTGATGATGCTTTAATTCCCATTTTGTGTTCAATTGAGCCACAACTGACACTGTTGTTATCTGTCAGTGATCCATCTTCATTGACATTAACTTTCGGAACCAAAAACATTGAGATCCCTTTTGTTCCTGAAGGTGCATTGGGTAATTTCGCTAACACGAGATGAATTATATTTTCGGCTAAATCATGCTCACCACCAGTGATGAAGATTTTGGTGCCGCTAATCGAATAACTGCCATCTGCATTGGGAATTGCTTTGGTTTTTATGATGCCTAGATCCGTTCCTGCATGAGGTTCTGTTAGGCACATAGTTCCTGCCCATTCGCCACTATAAAGTCGAGGTAGATAGTGTTTTTTTAATTCTTCAGAAGCGTGTGCATCCAGCGCGAGTGTTGTGCCATAGGTTAAGCTGGGGTATAGAGCGAAAGCGAGGCTGGCACTGCAAAGCATTTCATCGCATTGGGCTGCCAATGCTTTCGGCATTCCCATACCGCCAAACTCAGGGTTTCCTCCCAGTCCTATCCAGCCACCTTCAGCGTAGCTTTTAAAGGCACTTTTATAGCCTTTAGGTGTAGTGACTTGTCCATCTAGCCAGAGGCAACCTTCTTCATCACCGGTACGATTGAGGGGGGCTATAATACGAGAGGCAAATTTGGAGCATTCTTCAAGAATGGCGTCAGCCGTATCTAGGTCAACAGATTCTTTGGTTGCAGGCCATTGTGTCCACTTCTTTTCTGCATTAAATACTTCGTACATCACAAATCGCATATCACGCAGTGGAGCTTTGTATTCAGTCATATCAGTGACACTCCGGAAGGTATTTCTATTATATTGTTTTATCTGTTATATCGTGAATCTGATCTGTTTTAGCCTGGATATTTCACTATCTGCCAGTATTAGGCAGGAGTCTGGCTGTTTGCTTGCCAGCTTGTCATGAATCAAGTGCTTTTTGAACCAAAAATGGCCAGCAAGAGTAAGAGCTTGTTTTTGAAATATCTGGTTTAGCAAACTCAGATAACACCGCCTTTCTTATATTTACCAGGACAGTGTACCTGAGAGAAAAGGGCTCTCAAAGGAGCGTTTTAAACTAATGTATGAAAAATACAACTGAATTTAGTTATTTGGCTGTGAAACTGTTTTGGCGGAGTAGGGGGAGTGTATGATTGATGAGTGGACTGCTGGTTAACTCTAAATCAAAATCTAAATAAAAAGCCAACAGTCGCAACAACCCCTGCCCAGGAAAACTCAATACCAAAATTTTTATATTCAATATCTGCAACAACCTGAAATAAAGGGAAGAATCGTGTGTCGAAAAGGGTTAGGTATTTTTTATAGCCGTACATCATGCCCATTCTATAACCCAGCTCGATATCCAGTGCACCATATTGTTTTTGATGCCAGGTTCTTTGAACACCCAGTGACCACGTCCTGTCACAGTGTGTATTGATAAACGTCCCGCCGTAGTAACCTTTATAAGCTAATGCTAATAGTTGGTTATTCCAGTCTTGGCCTTCTCCTGCTTCAAAATGATAGGTCCACATACCAAGATAGAGATGATTTCTTGCAGGTTTCCCCCAAAATGTCTGCCACCATGTAGATTCTGTGCTTTCCTCGATAGTAGGGGAAATGCTTGCCGGACTATCTAAATCAATCTCAGTGGTCTTGTCTTGGCTGTCTTTGATCTCAGGTGGTTCTGATTGAGTATAGGCTTCCTGCGACAAATAATTATCCAGCCTACCAGGAGAATGAGAGGTTTGAGCATGAGCCGTTTGAGTGATTGCTATGCTTAAAATAATGCTAAAAACAAACAATAAGTAATTTTTTTTTCTGATCGCCATAATTTCGCCTTTGACTGCACGCAAAATAGCCGATATAGCTCCACGATATTTGTACTACTGTTTAAATAATAGGCTTGTATAGACTAGCGCAAAGAATCAATGTTTGAGGCGAAAAATAGCTGTTATTTGGACTACTTTGATTGGAAAGACAAGTGAAATACTGGAGCCTGCTGATTATTCAACTACTAAAAAGTGAATTCAGCTTATTTAATTTTAAGCGTTTAATATTCAATGATGGTATGTCGGCAAGCTCATGCTCATATCGAGGTCAAACTAAAAAAAGCATCTTATGCTCTGTTTGGGGGGGAGCAGTACTATTAATGCTGATAAGTCCGGCGATACCTATTATTCTAATCATAGCCTTACCCACGACATTTCTTAGTTTTATGTTGCTTGATGAAACAGATTAAAAAAGGCTATCAGTGTTGATAGCCTAAGGACGTTGCGAATTATTAAGGAAGCGTATTTGTTACTTAGACTTCACCAAAATCCTCTTCATCCATATCCAGCAAGTTATTAGCCCCTGATTCAATACAGACTTTGTGGGTTAGTGTCCTGGGTAATAGACGATGATAGTAAAAGCGAGCTGTTTGTATCTTCGCTTTATAGAAACCTTCTTCTGTGGTCCCTTCCTTCAGCTTTTCCTGAGCTACACGAGCTATATCAGCCCAGAAATAGGCCAGGCAGGCATATCCTGAATACATCAGATAATCGACTGCAGAGGCACCGACTATCTCACGGTTTTGCATTGCCTGCATACCTATTTTCATTGTCAGTTCCCCCCACTCTTTATTAAGAGCTGCTAAGGGCTCAATAAACTCGTGTATCTCCTGGTTGTCAGCATTGGCTTGGCAGAATTTATGGACAACCTTGGTAAAGGATTTTAGAGACTCCCCCTGGGTCATTAACACCTTACGACCAAGTAAGTCCAGAGCCTGGATTCCAGTGGTGCCTTCATAAAGCATGGCTATTCTGCTATCTCGAACATTTTGCTCCATGCCCCACTCAGCAATGTAGCCATGGCCACCGTAGCATTGTAAACCGAGATTGGCGGCTTCAAATCCGGTTTCAGTCATAAATGCTTTAACTATTGGTGTAAGAAACCCTAGCTGTAATTCAGCAAGTTCTTGTTCTTCCTCATTGCTGCTTTTCTGGGATACATCTACCAACTTGGCTGTGTAATACGCCAGAGCCCTGTTGCCTTCAGCAAGTGCCTTAATAGTCAAAAGCATTCTTCGAACATCAGGATGAACAATAATCGGATCTGCAGGACCATCCGGGTTTTTAGGACCACTCAGTGATCGCATCTGTAGTCGTTCACGGGCATAGCGGAGTGCACCCTGAAAAGCTATTTCCGTGTGTGCTAAACCTTGCAAGCCTGTTCCCAGTCGAGCCGAGTTCATAAATGTAAACATACAGTTAAGCCCTTTGTTAGGAGGGCCTATCAGGTAGCCTGTTGAATCATCAAAATTCATTACACAGGTGGAGTTTCCATGAATTCCCATTTTATGTTCGATCGAGCCACAACTGACACCGTTGCGCTCATTTTTTACACTACTTCCATCAGGTAACTGTCTGGGAACGATAAATAGAGAAATGCCTTTGGTTCCTTCCGGAGCGTCAGGCAAGCGGGCTAAAACGATATGAACGATATTTTCGCTCATATCGTGTTCACCGGCAGAAATAAAAATTTTTGTTCCTGAAATCTTATAGGAACCATCTGAATTCGGTTCTGCTTTGGTTCTTAGCATTCCCAGATCAGTACCACAATGTGGTTCTGTAAGGCACATTGTGCCAGTCCACTCGCCAGAAATAAGCTTGGTCAGATAAGTTTGTTTTTGCTCTTCTGTTCCATGTGCTTCAAGAGTATTCATGGCTCCATGGCTAAGGCCAGGATACATACCCCATGACCAGTTTGCTTCCCCCATCATTTCACTTAGAACAAGCCCCAGGGAACTAGGAAGGCCTTGCCCTCCATATTCAGCATCATTAGCAAGGGATGGCCATCCGCCTTCAACGAACTGTTGATAAGCTTCCTTGAAGCCTTCAGGAGTTTTTACCCCATCTTCAGTGAGCTTACAGCCTTGTTCATCACCGATTCGGTTTAATGGCGAAAGAATTTGCTCACAAAATTTAGCACCTTCTTCCATAATGGCATCAACCATATCAGGCGTCGCATCCTCTGCCCCAGGGAGCGTAGCGTAATGACCGGGATAGTTGAGGAGCTCATTTCGAACGAAACGTATGTCACGAAGGGGCGCTTTGTACTCTGGCATGACACTACCTCTGGGTCTTTATGATTATTAGTAATATATAGAGTATAGCAGTGAATCAAACGTATGTTTGAAACCTACGTTTAAAAACTGATTTTGTCAACTTTTGTTACAAAAAGGAAATGTTTGGTTGAAGATCGCAGCTTAATCATAATTTTCGGCTGAAATAGAGGGAAATTGAGACAGCTTCAATGCAAGGAACAAAGTGTTAGTTAGGCAGGTATTGTCGTGTGATTTGACGAATTATTTATGATGTCCAATAAGACGTCATGCTGGAATACTAAATAACAATATAAAGTATGCCTTGTTATTCCTGTAAAAAACTACGCAATAGTTGCAGAAATGATCAAAACTCCACATTATAAACTGATGGAGCGCGTTTTTTCGCCATCCTGTAGTGTGATTCTGTGTTTTCGCTGGTCAGCATCACCTGATGTCAGGTTATGGATAAAGGTAGTTGTTAGTCCTGACCACCTTCCCCATGCCCCCAAGTGCTCCCAATAATAATATATACACCGGGGGGACTGTGGTCGAATAGCTGCTTTTGCCGATAGAGATATTGAGGGGCTCAGATATCGTTATCAATAAAAATCAACTGGCATGGCAGGCAAGCATATGGACATTTTCAACAGTTATCAGCAACGATACGAGTCTAAACAACAGGAAGAACTTTCAATTCAGGAGTACCTTGAGCTCTGCAAAAAAGATCCTATGGCTTATGCCAATGCTGCTGAAAGGATGTTGAAGGCTATAGGTGAGCCAGAAACAATTGACACTTCCCGTGACTCTCGCCTCAGCCGAATTTTTTCCAATAAGCTCATTAAGTGTTACCCCGCCTTTAAAGAGTTTTACGGAATGGAGGAGGCTATTGAGCAGATTGTTTCTTATTTCAGGCATGCAGCTCAGGGGCTTGAGGAAAAAAAACAGATTCTTTATCTTCTTGGACCTGTCGGAGGTGGTAAATCGTCATTGGCAGAGCGACTTAAAGCTCTGATGCAAGATATTCCTTTTTATGCCATAAAAGGGTCACCTGTTTTTGAGTCTCCACTTGGCATTTTTAACCCGGAAGAAGATTCACAGATACTTGAGCAGGAATACGGTATTCCCAATCGTTATCTAAGGGGAATCATGTCTCCTTGGGCAGTGAAACGTCTACATGAATATGGCGGCGATATCAGTAAATTTCGTGTGATCAAGCTTCACCCAAGTATTCTGGATCAAACAGCTATAGCAAAAACTGAGCCAGGAGATGAAAACAATCAGGATATCTCTAGCTTGGTTGGTAAAGTCGATATACGCCAGTTGGAAGAGTATTCTCAGGATGATCCTGATGCATACAGTTTCTCCGGAGCGCTTTGCAGAGCAAATCAGGGATTAATGGAATTTGTTGAAATGTTTAAAGCGCCCATCAAAGTACTCCACCCTTTGCTGACGGCAACCCAGGAAGGAAACTACAATAGTACCGAGGGGATGGGGGCTATTCCTTTTGATGGTATTATTCTGGCGCACTCTAACGAATCGGAGTGGCAGACATTCAAAAATAACAGAACGAACGAAGCTTTTATTGATCGTGTCAATATAGTAAAAGTGCCATACTGCACTCGAATATCAGAAGAAATCAAAATTTATGAAAAACTTCTACTGAATAGCTCGTTAAAAAAAGCCCCCTGTGCGCCTGATACATTAACGATGCTGGCAAAGTTTTCTGTGTTATCGAGAATAAAAGAGCCGGAAAACTCAAATGTTTATTCTAAAATGCGGATTTATGATGGTGAGAATCTGAAAGATACAGACCCAAACGCCAAACCACTGCAGGAGTATAAGGACTTGGCTGGTGTTGATGAAGGTATGGAAGGGCTGTCTACTCGCTTTGCTTTTAAAATTCTTTCCAAAGTATTTAATTTTGATCCCACTGAAGTGGCCGCTAATCCAGTGCACTTGCTCTACGTACTGGAACAGCAAATAGAGCAACATCAGTTTCCCAAGGAAACACAGGAACGTTATCTAAGATTTGTTAAAGAGTATCTGGCCCCAAAATATATAGATTCTTTAGGTAAAGAAATCCAGACTGCTTATCTGGAATCATACTCAGAGTATGGTCAGAATATTTTTGACCGCTATATCACCTATGCTGATTTCTGGATTCAGGATCAGGAGTATCGTGACCCTGAGACAGGTGATATTTTAGATAGAGTCTCAATTAATGATGAACTGGAAAAAATAGAGAAAGCAGCGAGTATTGCCAACCCTAAAGACTTTCGAAATGAGGTTGTTAATTTTGTCTTGCGAGCGAGAGCCAATAATAATGGCAATAACCCAAACTGGCTGAGTTATGAAAAAATGCGAACTGTTATTGAGAAAAAAATGTTTTCCAATACAGAAGACCTACTGCCTGTTATTTCATTTAATGCAAAAGCCAGTAACGATGACCAGCGTAAGCATAATGAGTTTGTTAAACGAATGGTTAAGCGAGGTTATACTAAAAAGCAGGTAAGGCTTCTTTCTGAATGGTACATTCGGGTAAGAAAATCGCAGTAGCCAACACCTGATGGAAACGGGAGGGAACCCCCGTTTCCAGTGCTATCTAATACAGGGAGCGTGTGAATGAGCATCATTATTGATCGCCGTCTAAACGGAAAAAATAAAAGCACCGTTAATCGACAGCGTTTTATGGAACGATATCGAAAACACATAAAAAAAGCCGTTTCCGAAGCAGTTAACAAGCGTTCTATTACTGATGTTGAGTCAGGCAGTCAAGTCACCATCCCCCGTAAAGATCTTTCAGAGCCTTTTTTCAGACATGGTCAAGGAGGCCGTTATAAGCAGGTACATCCAGGAAACAAGGAATACACAACGGGGGATCGAATTAAGCGACCTAATGGTGGCAGAGGTAAGGGGGGAGGAGCTGGCAAAGCAAGTAATAAAGGCGAAGGGATGGATGAGTTCTCCTTCCAGATCAACCATGATGAGTTTTTAGAGTACATGTTTGACAATCTGGAATTGCCTAATCTGGTTAGAAAGCAACTCCAGGACGCAACTGAGTTTAAATACAAGCAGGCCGGATTCAATAGTGATGGATCTCCAGATCGGCTCAATGTAGTGCGGTCATTAAAATCAGCCCATGCCCGTCGAATAGCTTTGTCTGGTAGTGATAGACGTGAAATCCGAGCGTTAAAGAAAGAGTTACGTGAAATGGAAGTAAGTCCGGAAGACACGGATCAGGAAAAAGCAGAACAACTGCGTGAACGAATAAAAGAACTAAACCAGAAGTTGAAGCGCTTGCCTTTTATTGATGAGTTTGACCTTAAGTACAATAATCTGATCAAAGTACCTAGCCCAAGTAACAAAGCTGTTATGTTTTGTGTCATGGATGTATCTGGGTCAATGACCCAGGAAATAAAGGATATGGCCAAACGCTTTTTTATTTTGTTGTATTTGTTTCTCCAGCGAAGTTATAAGCAGATTGAAGTGGTGTTTATACGACATCACACTGCAGCAAAAGAAGTTGATGAAGAAGACTTTTTCTACTCTCGTGAAACAGGAGGTACTATCGTTTCCAGTGCCTTGGAAATGACTAAAGATGTTATAGAAAAACGTTATAGCCCTACAGACTGGAATATCTATGTAGCTCAAGCATCAGACGGAGATAATTGGGAAGGAGATTCCAGCGTTTGTTCTAAAATTCTTACAGAGCAAATTATGCCCAAAGTTCAATATTTCTCCTATGTTGAAATTACTGACCGAGCCCATCAGAATCTTTGGCGAGAGTATCAGGCGGTAGCTGATAAATTTCCTGATAGTTTTGCTATGCAGCAAATCAAAACACCTGACGATATTTATCCGGTTTTTCGTCGGTTGTTCGAGAAGAAGGAAACTGCGTGAGTGGACAGCCCATTTCTACGGTCTCTGAATGGACCTAGAGCTGATGATGGATGCTTATTATAATCACTGGAGTTTTGGTAAGCACTTTTTACATACCGAGCAAAACTATAAGCGAGGTCAGATGGGCCTTGCTTATGAAATTGTGATTAATTCCAACCCCTGCACTGCTTATCTTATGGAGGAAAATACCATTACGATGTAGGTGCTGGTTTTAGCGCAGGCCTCTTATGGGCATAATTCCGTCCTTAAAGGGAACTATCTTTTTCGCCTCGTCAGTAAAATCTGTGGGTCATTTGCGGCTCAGGTAGCTTACCCAGTGCGTGATATAAAGCTATTTCCGCGCACTTGTAGGTTCTAAAACCGTAAGCTTTTCTCGTAGTCACTTTTACCTTGGTGTTTAAGCCTTCGACGATTCCGCTAGAATAAGCCTTTTTTGCCTTAAACCAGTTCAAGATTAAGGGCTGGTGCCGTCGAACCGTTTTGGCTACTTTCTTCAAGGGTTCTATTTTTGACCGCATCACTCTTGTACACCAACGATCCAGATATTTCCCTGCCCAGAAGGGAGAAACGTATTCCCAGAACGTCTGAAACTCTTCTTTGAGCAGATAAGCCCGAACACTCTTCAAGTTGTATTGCAAAACCGTACTCAGCTTTATCTCTTCTTTTTCCGTCAGGTTCTCCTTACGTTTGAGCAAACACCAACGGGCCTTTTTCAGTACTGGTTCATAACCATCAGCCTGAAGCTGCTTGTGTTCAGAGGCCCTGACTTCATCAATCGCTTTATTCAACATGGCGACAATGTGAAAACGATCAAGTATGTGCAACGCTTGGCTGGCAAACTCTGCAATGGCTTTCAGGTACGGCTTCCACATGTCAGAGCAAACATACTCCAGCCGCTGGTTTCTTTCTGAGCCAAAGAACAGAAAGAAACGGCGAATAGTCACTTCAGTGCGGTCTTCTCCAACCCATAATAGCCGGGTCAGTCCCCGGTCAATCTGGTAAATCACTGTCAGGTATTTATGACCAATTTGATAAGCGACCTCATCGACGCCAATCGCCTTTATGTTATCCATGGACCGATGAGCCTTACCCCACTTAACCACATACTCAACCGCCTGAAATACTTTTTCCCATGATGTATGAAAAGTAAAAGCCACTTCTTTCCAAGAAAGCTTTCTGGCCCAAAATGCCAAAAACTGCATATAGGCTGTGGTGAGTTCCTTTTTACCTTCTGCCCATGGAACCTGTTCAACCTTCACACCGCAAGTCTTACAGTTAACCCGGCGCATTCTGTAGAGAAGGAAGACTCTAATACCCCATAATGGGATAAACTCAAAACGACGCTCTTTCAGGTGGTCGTAGCCAGCCGCTGGTTTTTGGCAACCTGAGCACAGCGCATGACCATTCTGACGCGGAACGATAGTGACATTGAATACCTCAGCACCTTGATAGTGGGCCAGCTTTACCTCTTGATAAACAAATGACTTGAGTTTGTGGACTTTATTGAGGATAGTTTTAATCAGCATCAGCGGTCGCTTTTGTTGTTTTTCTGTCCTTCAACAAAAAACTATCAAAAGTTGGCTGCTGGTGCATTTACTCCAAAATCACTCATTTTTACCCACAGTTATCCCTGAAGAGCCTCTTTTTCAGACATGAACAGATGTGGAGTCAATAATTGACTACCTCCTATTTGCCAAGAACTATGTTAATCAATGTGAGGAAAAATATGGTGTTGAGGCGGTAGAAGAAGTTTTGGATGCTTGCCACGCGCTTATGAATCAGGGAGTGAGTCGCTATATGCGTCCTCGTCCTTTATCTCCCGAACAAGAAATCGCCAAGCAAGAGGAACGTGCTGAATATATTCAAAGAATATTAAACATTATATGGAGCACTATTCCCAAGCCAAAAGAAATAGCTGAAAAGATAAGAGAACATTTTCCCAAAGACTCTGAGGGAAATATTCTTTATTTTATGGAGAAAAATACACTTCTTCTTGACACTTGGCAGCGTGAGATTATTAGGATTGTACGCAAGATAGCACAATACTGTTATCCTCAACGTCAAACTCAGGTAATGAATGAAGGTTGGGCATGTTTTTGGCATTATTATTTATTGTTTGAGCTATACAAATGGGCTCTGTGACAGATGGATTTATGCTGGAATTCTTACATGCTCATTCCAATATTATATACCAGCCGGCATTTGATAGTCCTTACTACAGTGGTATTAATCCTTACGCGCTTGGTTTTTGTATCTTTCAGGATATTCAAAGAATCTGTCAAAATCCTACAGAAGAAGATAAATTATGGTCTCCAGATATTGCTGGCAGTAACTGGCTTGATACAGTGCAATTTGCAATGAAAAATTTTAAAGATGAAAGCTTTATTCAACCGTTTCTTTCGCCAAAGATGCATAAGAGATATGCACCTTTTCTCGATTGTGGGCGATGAAGGGAAATCTTATCTGGAAGTAGAGGCTATCCATAATGATGCAGGATATAAATCTATTCGAGAAGCTTTGGCTAAACAGTATAATCTAAGGGAGCGAGAGCCGAATATTCAGGTTTATGATGTTGATATTAGCGGCAGTCGAAGGCTTACACTCAGGCATTATCAACATGAAAGAAGACCTCTTGATAACAATACAAGCAAACTGCTTAGATATGTTCACAAGCTCTGGCAGTTTGATATAGCGTTAGAGTCAGTCCACAATGGCCATGTCTTTCAGTGTTATTACTGTCCAGAGCCTAATAATACAAAGGGCCGCCCTAACTGAAAATTCTGTTTTCAGTCCGATACTGCAACTATCAATTAGCTCCACTCCACAATATCTTTCTATATACTTTTCAGCACAATTTTTTCAAGTGTAAAAAATACTCAGCAAGAACTTGCTTGGATACAAAGCGTACTGAGCTCTCTTGGTTTTAATACATGAAATGCTGTGATTTACAGCACTAACTTAATTAGATAGTTAGATATCACAAGTAATGTTTTATTAATGAAAAAAATTAATATTGTTTTGCCTTAAATACTTCCATCATTTAATTGCATCATGTATAAATACATTTACTTTATCTCGTCTATTCAAATCTGGAATCACGAGTAACATTAGGGAGTCACCTAGATGAATATTTTCGATGAGGTTCTTCATCGCCTCAGCAGTAAAACACGCATTCGCCAACTGTTCAAAGATGTTCATGCAGAAGATCTGGAGAGAATTCTTTCTCGCATGAAGAGTGTTCTGGAAGAAAAGCAACTGGCTCGTGATAAAGAAGAAGAGAAACGTCAGGTAAAGCTTGAAAGTATTGAGGCTATCAAGCAAATCATGGCAGACCGTGGTGTTTCCATGGGAGATCTGGGGCTGGGTGATGAAGTTGCTCCCAAGCGTCGCCGTAATATTCAGAAATATACATTCCAGTATGAGACTGAAGCGGGTGGCAATGCTCAATGGGAAGGTGCAACAACTGGCCGTTTGCCACGTGATTTCCAGGCTTACCTGGAACGTACTGGCAAAAAACGTATGGATTGCGTGATTGAAGCTCAAGAGCAAGAGTAAATTGCTTTATAGCCTGAAGGGCGATAATCCTTCAGGCTAACTCCTCGTTTTCTATTTCAAATCTATTTCTGGGTAAGTGACAGGTAAAGCAGCTACCGTTTCCGGGATGACTAATAATGCTTAAATATCCTGAATGCCTTAGGAGTACATGTTTTACAATTGCCAAGCCGAGTCCAGTACCTCCGGATGCTAGACTTCTACCTTTATCAACGCGATAAAAACGCTCAGTTAGTCGAGGAATATGGACAGGGTCAATTCCCATTCCATTATCTTCCACTTTGATGCATCCTTCATCATTATTAACTTCAAAATTGACCTGTATTGTCCCTTTAATAGGTGTGTAGCGTACAGCATTGAAAACTAAATTAGATATAGCACTCCTGAGTTCACTTTGATTTCCTTTAATAGAAGTATGTGCTGCACAGTTTAAAGTAATCTTGTGCTGATTATCTCCACTAAGTGCATGAGCATCGGCGATGATTTCTTCCAACAAGGTTTTAAGTTCAATTTTTTCAGAATTATTTGGGTCTGCAGATTCCAGGCGAGACAGTAACAGTAAATCAGCAACTAGAGTCTGCATTCTCACAGACTGCTCCTGCAT
Organism: Endozoicomonadaceae bacterium; assembly: GCA_965224475.1. Taxonomy (GTDB): domain Bacteria; phylum Pseudomonadota; class Gammaproteobacteria; order Pseudomonadales; family Endozoicomonadaceae; genus Endonucleibacter. The sequence continues at coordinate 958,539 of CBDCZK010000023.1, forward strand.
ACGGTTTAACGCTTTCAACCAAACCGGAGGTAATGATTTATTCAGTTCTGCAGTATCCAGTAGGGTTTCAAGATAACCCGAAATGACAGTTAAGGGAGTACGGAGTTCATGGGATACATTGGCAACGAAATCTTTACGCATGGTCTCCAGCTGCTTAAGTCGTGTAATGTCTCTGATTAAGAGCAATCTGTTACCTTCACCATAAACGGTGATACCTATTTGTAACTGCTTATTATCATTTACAGGACATAACAGTTCTATGGAATCTGTATGGTTTCCAGAATCAAAATACTCATAGAACAGGGGGTCACGCACCAGATTTGTCATCAGTTGTCCCTGATCATCTGGCATTTTCAGCCCTAGCAAATCTTCTGCTGCACGGTTCCACCATTCGAGGTTGCCGGATTTATCAACCATAACAATACCGTCTTCAAGTGCAGCTGTGGATTCTTGAATTCGGTCAATAACACTTTTTAATTGCTTCTTTGAGGAATTTTGGCGTTTTTGGACACGGTATATGCCATCAAAAATTGCTCCCCATAACCCATGGCTTTCTGGTGGTTCTAACTCCTCCGATGAGGCTTTTTCCAGCCATTTTAATAAGCGGAGTAATTGGCTCAGGCTCCATATAAGATATAGTGTCAGAACAACACATATACCCAGCAACACCTGCCCTATCAGAAAACCTGTCAATACCCCAACAATAAGCCCTCCAGCAAGCCGGCCGAGCAAAAGAGATCTGGAATACGTTGTCACATTACTTCCTCAGGGTATTCAAAGAATCTAATGTTTGTATAAGAGCTTGAAAGAAATCTGACTTAATACCAGCTTTTAAGACTATATACTGGGCTGGTTTTATATTCTTCCAAGCTATTTGGAATTTATAGTAAACAAATAGTATAAGGTTATGATGCTCCACTTAGTATCAATCCAGCACGTTAAAGGTTAGGTGCTATTTGTATTTGGATATCGGGCCTGCAAAAAAACTTCTATGTTTTTGTTGAGAAACGGTAACCAGTTCCTCTAACGGTTTGAACATAGCTTTCGTAATTGCTTCCCAAGGCTTTTCTTAACCGGCGAATATGAACATCTACTGTACGTTCTTCAACATAGACATTTCCTCCCCATACCTGATCAAGTAACTGGCTTCTGGAGTAAGCCCGCTCCTGGTGAGTCAGGAAGAATTGGAGTAGACGGTACTCGGTTGGCCCTATATCAGCAGCTTCTCCATCTATGCTTACGCGATGACTGACAGGATCAAGCTCTAAGCCATTTATAATAATGGCTGACTGCCGTTCGCCACCGCCGGTTCTTCGAAGAACTGCTTTTAATCGTGCTGCCAGCTCTCGTGGTGAAAAAGGTTTGGTAATATAGTCGTCAGCCCCTGTTTCTAATCCACGAATTTTATGGTCTTCTTCTCCTTTAGCTGTGAGCATTACTATTGGAATCTCAGCAGTCATTTCGTTTCGCTTTAGTCGCCTGGCAAGCTCGATACCAGAAATACCAGGGAGCATCCAATCGAGCAGAATTAAGTCAGGCTTGTGGTCGACAACCTGAGCATGTGCTTCTTTTGCATCAGCTGCTTCGAAGCATTTATAGCCAGCCATCTCCAATGTAATAGCCACCATTTCTCTTATCGGAGCTTCGTCGTCGACTATCAAAATGGTCTTTGCAGACATGGTTTTACCTGTTGTACTTAATATGCTGTTTTCAGGAGCAGAAGCAGTGAGCTCTACAGCTGTCCAATGATTGTTAAAAGTTTAATCCTGAATGTACAGTGTCTAGTTGCCATATCAGTGTGAGCTATCCATCAGTATTAATTACGGACTATCAACAGCTATCTGAACTTGGTGACTATCTGCGATACAAAGTTTATTCAAAAGGTCATTCGGGAATTAAAATAAAGAGCTTTGACACTCTCTCTCATTATCAAGCCTTGAAACATAGTACTCAATCTTATGGGTGGACTTCTGTTATCAGAGATAACGAATGTGCCAAGATTGAGTACTGGTGTTTTACTCACAAGCAAAGCGTCATTACATCGTGATAATGTTACAGCTGAATGACAGATGATAGGGGGGCACCTAATTCATGACAATACCAGCAAAGATTATTGCGCCAACCCAGTGATTATTGAGAAAGGCTTTGAAACAGTTACTTCTGGAACGGTCTTGAGTCAGTAATTGTTGGTAGATAAACAGGCTTGATGCGCAGGCAAGGGATAGGTAAAACAATGGTCCAAGGCCCAGGTCAACTCCTAAGGCAACTAAAGAGGAAATACTCAAGAATTGCAAGGATCCAATGATCAAGTTGTCCATGTCTCCAAATAGTATCGCTGTTGATTTGATTCCTACTTTAAGATCATCATCACGATCAACCATGGCATATTGCGTATCATAGGCTACGGTCCAGAATAAATTAGCGATAAACAATAACCAGGCATTAGAAGTTAGAGTGCCACTTTCTGCAGCGTATGCCATTGGTATTGACCAGCCAAAGGCAGCACCCAGAACAACCTGTGGCAGATGAGTGTACCGCTTCGCAAATGGATAAAAAGCGGCGAGAAACAATGCTGCGAAAGACAGGGAAATGGTCAACATATTAGTCGTCAAAACTAATAGGAAAGCAGGTATAACAAGAGCTATAAAAAACAGTAAGGCATCTTTTTCAGTCAAGCGGCCACTGGCTAAAGGTCTCTCTGCTGTTCTTTTTACATGTCCATCAAAATGTCGGTCGGCATAATCATTGATAACACAGCCAGCACTACGCATTAAAATAACGCCCAGCACAAATACGATAATATTGTGGTAGTCAGGAATACCTCTGGCAGCTAGCCAAAGGGCCCACATGGTTGGCCAGAATAAAAGATAAATACCTATTGGCCTGTCTAGGCGAGCAAGACTTATAAAGTCTTTGATACGAGATGTATCCAATGATTTCATAATAATTATCTCAGGCTCCCTCTCATCAGCCCTCGAACATGGTTAGATGCATGGTCATTGCACTGCTCATCAAGATGAAGCAGGCTTTTATACGAACAGTAGAAAAATATCGACCACTATTGGCTTAACCTGGGCCAATTACTTTTTCCTTTTGTCTCCTGTGTACAGGCTTGCTTTCAATAGTACAAAGATATACATGTCTATGGAAAAGCTAGCCTGCCTCCGATTTCTGGCAAAAAGACTTCACATACTGAAATCGGTTTTTCGTTAAGGTAAAACAGTGATCTGCGTCCCCAAGCTCTTTCCTTGGTATAACTATAACTCAGGTATGGGTTAAAGTGATTGGCTGATAGTGCTGCCTGCTCGATGTGGCCTCGCCTGAGGTTTTTATCAGCAAATAGAAACTCGCCTAATGGCTTATTACCCAGCGCCAGAAGTTGCTGGTTTGATCCTGTCAGACTCTCCCGGGGAAGTATACTTCGAGCGAAAACCTTCGGAGTGTTACCGCATATCAAGAGTACTTCCCGGATGCTTGCATCTGCCTTACAACACCCCAAAAACTTACGTTCTGAATCTGTAGGTTCAGCCCAGTCATGCCGCAGTACTTTTACTCTGAATTCATCACTGTAAGTTTGTTTTAGCCTTGCTGTCAGCGAGCCTCTATCCTGTAGCCACTCTTGTAGCTGATCAGGAACCTCTTTATGTTCAAGATGGCATGGCTGCCAAGGTAAATCCGGAAAATCGATAGTCGGCATCAACAGAAAACCTTACATGTGAAAAACTGCTCAATGTGTGGCGTTTTCAATTAAATTTAAGCCCAACTCCTTGTGCAAATACCAGACAATACCTTTGGGATACAGCAGGTGCGTGGAGCAAGGAATTCTGGAGTCAGGTATCTTGGTGCATACCTGTAGCTCGCTACTTATGTTATCCGCCACAAGTAATAGCCTTGTTTTGCCAGGTATACCTGATAAAAGGCTGACAATTAACAGATCAATAGTACTTTTCCAAACACTCGGAAAAGGAGAACCGGTAGCACGAAGCTATAAGTGAAAACAAACACCATGGTCCATTTTACCAGAAATGCATTATGAGGGATCATAGCGGGTTACTGGGCGTTACTTTTTAGATATTGTTCACTATTTAGTCGAAAAAGCCAGTGGGATTTGTTATTTACTTGTTCAAACTCATTCGATAAGGGGGTATAACAAAAAGCGCCAACAGTCATTTAAGGATGGTAGAATAATGACAAATAATCCTGTTGTATGGCGTGCCTCTACTCTGCATTTTCTTGCTGATCCAGCTTCAGTACCAGTAAACCAGGCAATTGAATTTTATGATGATGGTGCTGTTGTTGTTGAAAATGGACATATTCTGGCGGCAGGCGCTTTTGATGAAATTATAAAAGGGTTACCAGCAAACACTCACATCAACCACTTGCCTGGAAGAATCTTATTACCAGGCTTTATTGATATTCATGCACATTATCCGCAACTGGAGATGATAGGGGCTTGTGGTAATCAGTTAATTGATTGGCTTCAAAATTACACGTATCCGACAGAGGCAAAATTCGACAGTTATGTTTATGCCTCTGAAGCCGCAAAGTTTTTTCTGGATCAATGCCTGTCACATGGCACGACCACAGCGCTTGTTTTTGGTACCACCAATATGGCCTCTGTTGATGCATTTTTTGATGCCTGTTCGGAAAAAAATGTGCGAATGATTGCTGGAAAGGTCATGATGGATCGTAATGCCCCAGATGTCCTTCTGGATACAGCAGAATCCAGTTATCTTCATTCTGAAGAACTTATTCAGCGCTGGCATGGTAAAGGTCGTCTTTCATATGCCGTTACACCTCGGTTTGCGCCTACCTCAACACCAGAACAGCTGACTATGGCTGGAAGCTTGCTGAATCAATATGATGATGTATACCTTCACACTCACCTTGCAGAAAACAGCGAGGAGGTGGAATGGGTTCAGAAGCTATATCCAGACTGTAAAAGTTACCTCGATGTGTATGATAAATATGGGCTGTTAAGTCCTCGATCGGTTTTTGCGCACGCAATTCATCTCAATGGTGATAGTTGGCAGCAGCTGGCAACATCAGATGCTACCCTGGCTTTTTGTCCAAGCTCTAATTTATTCCTTGGCAGTGGCTTATTTAGCTTTGATAAGGCAGGGATGCACGATATTAAAGTAGGTCTTGGCTCTGATGTTGGAGCAGGTACCAGTTTGTGTCTATTGGAAAGTATGAAAAATGCCTATCAGGTTGGGCAGCTACAAGGCTCCCCTTTATCGCCATTGAGTGCTTTTTATCTTGCGACACTCGGGGGAGCAAAGGCTTTAGGGTTGTCAGATAAAATTGGCAGTTTTCAGGTTGGCAATGAAGCAGATTTTCTTGTTATAAACCCAGAGGCGACACCTTTTCTCGGTTTTCGTATGAGTAAGGCAAAAACTTTGGAAGAGAAACTTGCTGTTATGATGATTACTGGGGATGACAGGCTCATTGAAACAACAGTCATAATGGGCGAGGTTTATAACCAGAGACTGTCATGATTGATAAGATATTATCTCATATCAAAAATGGGTAAAACTAGACTCAAACTTATGTCAACAGAGCCTGGCTGGGAATATTGCCAGGCTCTACTTAAATTGGCTTATGGGCTTGGCAATAGCCAGGATCGTATATCGTAAGGTGAGTGTGTAGACCTTGCCATCTAAGCAAACCTGGCTGAATCCCTCAAACCCATTGAAATGGAGTACTAGAATATAAATATAATAACCTGTATGTCTTTTGAGGAGGGAGTATGAAAAAGTGGCAATGCATTGTATGTGGCTTCACCTATGATGAAGCTGAAGGCTGGCCTGAAGATGGCATTCCACCTGGTACACGGTGGGAGGATGTTCCAACGGACTGGCTCTGTCCTGACTGTGGCGTTGGCAAGAGTGATTTTGAAATGATTGAGATTAGTTAATAACCTTGTTTGTCTTGAGGTACTCTCGTAAACAAAACTTATCTATTGATATGCTGTAGTTCTCACAGGAATGGGGGCGGGTATTTAAAAATTACAAACAATCGGCATGGAGGTTTGTGACCAGGTGTTATTTTTTCAATGCATGGGTTTGACTTTCTCTTCACTTTATCGTGAGATTCACCGCTCTATTTACTTGTTGAAACCGTTCTTAGGATGATTGCAGATAATGCCTGAAAGTTATAGGCATGTGAGCGGTCGTTGAGCGGAGTGTATGTCGAGCTGGGGGATGCTTTGAAGTTCAAACTGCTGCTGTGGGCACTGGGTTTTTTGATGAAACGTGCCAGTAAAAATAACCCTGCCTTTATCAAAAAGCTGGAGGGGCAGGATCTAGCTTTTCAGATCAGTAGCCAAGAGGGTGCGACCCGTCACTATATAATTAAAGGTGGCCAGGTTAAGAGCCGCTCCGGGGGTATTGACAATAAAAGTTTTGAGATCACCTTTAAAAATTCAGAGATTGGTTTTAAAACCCTGACTGCCAAAAACGCTCAGCTAGCCTTTATGAAAGGTATACAAGATAAAGATATTGTGATTACGGGTGATTTTAGCAAAGTAATGTGGTTCCAGGGGATAATGAAGTACCTGGTTCCAAAGAAAAAGAAGAAAGTAGCTTAAATACGCTGTGTAGCAGCTGATCAGACCAGGCGTATTTTTGTAGCTTGATAATAATGGAGCATATAAGCTCCATTTTTTGTTATTTTGATTTGAAACGGTCTCTTATACGAATCGCGTGGTTAGAATGTACGATTGGTCTTATCTGTTGGTAAAGAAACACCCCGCATAAAGCGAGGTTTCCAGACTGTTTTTTGTTCTTATTGTATGAATTTTACACCAGCTTATTATTCTTGATTAGTGGGTTTGTTCTCCTGCTAATGCCAGAGAATCACCCCTTCTCACTTCCCCCTACAGGACAACTTTATTTTACGTATTTTCCGAAAAATAATGCTTGATATAGATCAATGTGATGTAGGGTTTGAATCAGGATAATAAAAAAATTTTGTTTTTTATTTAAATGATTAAAAAATAGCCTGTCGCTAGGATGATATTGGGATAAGGGAGGAGGCATGGGCCTATTTGATTGGAACGACTGTGTCCCAAGCCTCAAAGAATATTCTGCCAGTAGCGTTTAACTAGCTATCTAGTCGGAGTTTACCTTCTGACGCTTAGTCCATAGATGGGGTTACCTTTGGAAGAGAAATATGGCGAGTAACAATATCAAGCAGTTGATGTTTATCCAGAGGTTTTGTCAGATACCCGTTCATGCCTCCTCTTAGCGCTTTATTTGCAAATTCGCAGTTTGCACAATTGCTGATACCGATAATACTCACAGCATTGAGGTTATTTTTCCTCTCAAACTGCCTGATTGCACAAGCCGTGGTATAGCCATCCATCACTGGCATTTCACAATCAATCAGGATCATCGTCCAACGGTTTGGGTCTGCTTCATACAGCCCTAGTGCTTCTTGCCCGCTCTGAGTTGAAACGGTGTCTAAACCGGCTTTTAGCAAAACTTTTTCAATAGCGAGTTGGTTGGTTTTGTCGCTATCAGCGATCAGGATAAATTTGTTTCGGACTTGGTTGTAAGGCTGATGCTGTGACATACGGGCTTTTTTCCATCTAAAAATACCCAGTGATAGTCAGGCTTGGATATCAGTCTATAACTTCCAATAAACTAAGCATTTAGTGAATTCCGCAAAACTTCCATGCTTGATAATCCAATAACACAGCGCTTTACTAGATCCTACTTAAGCCAGACAGGCTTCTGGTTGTGTTGAAAAAGAATATTCTATTTATTTCGGCAGTATCCCAGCCTTGTTAAGGCATGCAGCTGGTTTCTTGGTTATCTTCAATTTTGCTATTGGGTGCAGCAACTGCCATCCACTTTATATTCCTTCAGCTTGGCACAATGATAACCTAAAAGGCAACTGGGGAGTTCTTTCTCCCCCCCCCCCCATTCGCCTTGTCTGTTGTTATACCTGCCGCTGTTATTAACTGTTTTATTGTGCTGACTTTTCTAGCGGTTATTCTGTGTTGGCATTCGTCGCCATAGCTATGACTCCTCACGCCACTTTGCCTAGTCACTCGAAACGTCATGCTCACAAAAAAGTGAATAACTTTGATTGGTATTAACTATTTATAAGCTAACTTTTAAGCCATACCTCTCTCGCCCACTGCCAGATTGAAGGCCATGTTTGGTCTGTTTCCCCCTCATGAGTCCATAGCGATATTTCACCATCTTCGCTGATACAGTAATAATGGTTGTCATCTTGGCAAATAGGAATAAGGTGCCTGGGTACGCATGTGTCCCATGCAGTAGCAGCAACTTCTGGCAGGTGGGTATGTGCTTGTGGATCAGTGACGGTTACTGGCTCAATAGCGCCGTAGACGACGTCACTAACTTGTAGAAGAAATTCCCTGAGATCACTGGGTAGGGGGATTAACAGTTCTTCTTCAATGCCAATAAGTTCATCATCTTCAGGCAGTCTTAACGGTGTGGGAATTTTTTCAGCACGCTCCTGGAGCATATCTATCACATCTTCCACGGGTATTACCTTGCAATTGTTGGAGCGAGTCACCCCATGGCTGGGGCAAAAAAGCTAACAGGTTGATTGAATCGGCATGAATGAATGTATTGTCCATAAATTGACTAATTTATGAATAGCCATGATTCGAGATTACGTGATTACCAGTCAAAGAAGTTCTGTGAAGGGTATTAATCAACGTTGATATTCCCTGACTGCTAGAGTTTGTTGAGCAGTAAGAACGCATCATCCTTGTAAACCCTGTATTCTAATGAGCTCTGATTACGAGTTTACAGCTCTTTAGAGGAAAGCTTCAGGGCTGTTTTATGATCTTTTTGCTTATTTTGAGCGTATTAATTTGTTGAGAGGTTGTTTGAAAATAGATTGCCCCATTGTGGTCGTAGCAAATTAGTCTAAAAATCTGTTTTTGTTTGGGAGAATAGAACCACTATTCACCTCATAAAACCAAATTTTTATCCTTAATTTTCTACGATCCTAGCTACGGGCACTATTTTTCAAACAGCCTTTTAGCAGAAACAAACATCGCCAAACGTCAATAATATACAACAAGTCAACCCGGGGAGTATTGGGTGTGATTGAAAATCAACCTCCTGAGTCAGTTAAAAAAACACCGAGCTTTACGCATGCATTTATTACCTTAGCCATTATTATCAGCGTTATCAGCGTTGGCCTTTTTTTTCTTGAAACAAGCCTGCACAGCCTGTTATTAATCTGTTTACTGGTGGCAGCAATCAGCGCCTGGTTATTAGGGCATGATTTTCGAAGTATCCGGCAAGCCATGAATGGCGGTATTTCAGATGCACTTTCAGCTATTTATATCTTTATACTGATTGGTGTACTGATCGCTTCTTTTATCGAAAGCGGTACTTTAGCTATCCTGGTTTACTATGGCATAGAATTTGTCAGCCCCGCGATATTCCTTCCTGCAGGTATGGTCTTGTGCAGCTTTATGTCTATTGTCACAGGGACCAGCTGGGGAACAGTAGGTACCGTCGGTGTGGTATTGATGGGGATAGGAACGGCTATGGGTATTCCTGCACCCTTGGTAGCAGGTATGATTATTTCCGGAGCCTGCTTCGGTGATAAAATGTCTCCGATGTCTGATACCACTAACCTGTCAGCGATGACTTCCAGGGTGAAGCTATATAGCCACATCGGTAGCATGGCCTTAACAACTGGCCCTACTTATATTCTTGCCCTGATTATTTTTACGCTGTTAGGCCTCAATTATGCCGGCTATCAGCTGCCAACTACTGATCTTTATGCTTTACAGGATGCCATTTCCGGGCATTTCAATCTGAATATTCTGGCGCTGCTGCCTTTGGTTATTATGCTAGGTCTCAGTTTTTGGCGTGTCGCTGCTGAACCAACCATGATGGCTGCAGTTGTAACAGCTGTATTAATAGCTGTTTTTGTACAGAAACAGGAAATGACGGTGGTTTTGAGCAGTTTATATGATGGGGGCAGTATACAAACTGGCCTTGAAAGTCTTGACCAATTGTTGGGGCGAGGGGGGATTGCCTCGATGATGTGGACGTTATCACTGTCGTTACTGGCGTTGGCTCTGGGTGGTATTCTCGAAAGCTGTCAATTTCTGCGTGTATTGATTTCAGTGGTTCTTACTCGACTAAAGAGAGTATCCAGTTTGGTCGCTACAACTATCATTACTTGCTTTTTGGGTAATATCGCTATGGGAGAGGCCTACATGTCTATTATCCTGGGTGGGCAGCTGTTTGGTGAGGCGTATGATAACTGTGAAGTCGATCGTCGAGTTTTATCTCGATCCCTTGAAGAAGGTGCAACCCTGACAACAGCACTTATACCGTGGACTACAGGTGGTGCTTTTTTTGCCTCAACACTTGGTGTGAATGTACTTGATTATGCACCCTGGGCTTTGCTCAACTGGATGAACCCAATCTTATCGATTCTCTTCGCATGTTTTGGGCTTGCACTGTTTAGAAGCCAAGATCGTTCAGCGGCAGAGCCTGCAGTGCAAGCTAATCGTTAGTTTGTGCTGGGTCTAAGGGGTTATTTTTTTAGTGATGTACAGCCTGATTGTTATGTGAATATCAAGCTGTATATCGCTAGGGGGCGTTCTCAATTAGACATGTGACCAGCCAGCCATGATAAGCGCCAGGCAAGGCGTGAACTGCGCAGTGTGGTTATTCCACATAAGCAGTAAACAACGCGGCATGGTGCTTATCATGGCTGGCCCTTCGGGTTCCTCACACAAGCATTCATTCCGTGTTGTACGACTTGAACAGGGAACCACCCTGCCCTGCGTCGTACGCCTTGCCTGAATGCTTGTGTGAGGAACTGGTCTCATGGCTAATTGAGAACGCCCCCTAGTAATTTTGCTCAAAAAACAGCAATCTTTAGGGTTGTTTAAGTGTCTCGACGAATTTTCTGGATTGCTCAATCGAAGCCTGCATATCCTTTACCAGCCGCTCAATATCAGCCTTAATGCTACCGAATTCACCTTTTAGTGCAGCTATAGCTCGGGCATTCAGGTTGTGCTTCAGATAAAGAACCTGGTCTTGGAAAGCATCCAGAATAGGTTGCATTTGTTGTTCAGATTTTTCTAAGCTAACCAGCATTTGCTGGTAGTGTCTGCGTGTTGTTTTTAATTGTTGTTCGCTGGATCTACGAAGTTTACTGCTTGAATATTGGTTAAGCTCTTCTTCCCATTCCTCAAAGAGTGCTTCAGATACACTTTTGACACCATCTATTCTATTTCTTACTTTTTCTGCTGCACTGACGCTGCTTTCGTATTCATCATTCAGTTGATTATAAACATCTTCCAGATCGCCACCGTCAAAATTGACGACGCTACGGAATTTATCCAGTGCTGACTTAAACTGCTCTTGAGCATTTTCCTGGGCGCTTTGGGTATCCTCAATTCGGTCAACCATTATATCGCGCTTATGGATGCCTACTTTTTCCATTGCGCTGTAATAGGTACTTTGGCAGCCAGTCAACATAAGCAGAAGACCAAGAACCCAAAACTGGGGTCGTTGCAAAAGTTTCATAATTAGTCGTTACCCTTCTTTTCTATAGCATCGATAACTGCCTGGTTACGTTTTTCTGCCAGGTGGTTATGCACAACAAACAGTGCATGAACTATACCTGGAATCCAACCCAGGATTGTCAGAAAAATATTAAGTAAAGCCTGGAAAGGCTTACCGCAAAGAAAAACAGCCAAAGGAGGTAATATAATGGCAAGAAAGTAGCGCATGGAGTGCCTCTTTTATCAATGTTATGGCTTTTAAATTAAGACAACTTTACGACATCTGACTTTCTTAATGCTAGCTTCTGTCAACATAACCTGGAGTTTTTGGCGTTTTGGAGTTTAGTGTGGAGTCAAGTCCGTTAATTCAGTATTGATCTTTTGCTATCGCAGGTTTTACTCTTGCGTCCCACTCACTCTGGTATATGAAATGGAAAAAAATATCGAAGAAATTCTTGCCCTTGTATCAGGGGCTGTGGCTGATGTTCAGGGACAAGGGAAACCTGCTGATTATATTCCGGCGCTGTCTGAGGTAGACAGGGGGAAGTTTGGTATGGCAATTAGCACAGTGGATGGCCGTGATTTTGTAATAGGTGATGCTGAAGAGCGGTTTTCCATACAAAGTATTTCCAAAGTGTTTTGTTTGAGTATGGCTATTCACTATGCTGGTGAGGCACTTTTTGAACGAGTTGGTGTTGAGCCATCTGGTACGGCATTTAATTCGTTGTCACAGCTGGATCATGAGAACGGCATCCCCCGCAATCCCTTTATTAACTCTGGTGCATTGGTCACCAGTGATATTTTATTGGAGCATTTGAACTCGCCTAATCAGGATTTTTTGGATTTTGTTAGAGGCCTGTCCAACAATATTGATGTTCATTACGATGAACGAGTCTATCGTTCAGAATTTGATCATGGTAGTCGTAATGCAGCCCTTTGCCATTACCTGAAAAGCTTTGGCAATATTCATAATGATATTTCCAGGGTGCTGGATTTCTATTTTTATCAGTGCTCACTGTCGATGAGCTGTATTGATTTAGCAAGATCTTTTCGATTTTTGGCTCAGGATGGCTTACACCCGTTCCGGGAAGAAAATGTGGTATCTAAACAACAAGCCCGCCGTATTAACTCTCTGATGATGACTTGTGGCACTTATGATGAAGCGGGTGAGTTTGCATTTCGAGTTGGCCTGCCCTGCAAGAGTGGTGTAGGAGGGGGGATTGTTGCCATTATGCCAGGTGAAATGTCTATTTGTGTCTGGGGACCTGAGCTTGGAGCCAAAGGTAATTCATTAGCGGGTATGCAGGCTCTGGAGTATTTTGTTCAAAAAACGGGACATTCGGTTTTCTGATTATACAAAAGTTAGAAAATAAGCGTTCAATAGCTTGATGCTCAGAAACAACTGATTCTGAGCAGGCTTTTAGCGAATGTACAATGTTTTAAAATAATCTTATATTTTATTGTCACGCTTACCTGTATATATCGCAGTGATTCTTCCTGAAAGCATAAAATTATGACAGAGGGACTTGCCAGTAAGGCTTGAATCCCCATAACCTAGCCGGTCTGTTTTTTCACTGGAATTTCAGGAGTTCCTGATGCCTGATAGTAAAGTATTTCACTTAGGAATTTGCCGCAATGACCTGCAAGGTGCTGAGCTAGCGATTGTTCCGGGTGATCCAGAACGTGTCCGTCGTATTGCCGAACTGTTGGAAGAACCAACTGAACTGGCCAGTTTGCGTGAGTTCACCTCATGGCGAGGAAAACTGGATGGAAAACCGGTTGTCGTATGCTCTACAGGTATTGGTGGCCCGTCTACTTCTGTCGCTGTTGAAGAGCTTGCACAGTTGGGCGTTCGCACATTCTTGCGTGTAGGAACCACTGGCGCTATACAGCCTCAAATTAATGTCGGAGATGTGATTGTTACCACAGGCTCTGTCCGTCTGGATGGTGCCAGTGCCCATTTCGCCCCTATGGAATTTCCAGCTGTTGCTAACTTTGAATGTACTCAGGCAATGGTTAATGCTTCTATTGATAAAGGAATCAAATACTTTACAGGGGTGACGGCCTCTTCTGATACTTTTTATCCAGGGCAGGAGCGTTATGACACTTTCTCTGGTCGGGTATCCAGACGCTTCAGAGGGTCTATGGAAGAGTGGCAGGCAATGGGTGTTTTAAACTATGAGATGGAGTCTGCTACCCTGCTCACTATGTGTGCCAGTCACGGACTACGTGCAGGCTGTGTTGCTGGTGTTATTGTTAACCGTACTCAGGATGAAATCCCTGATGCTGAGCGTTTAGCCAGTGTTGAGCCTAATGCTATTGCTATCGTAGTAGAAGCTGCTCGCCGATTACTCAATAATAGCTGATCTATTTTAAGCCGTGCCAGCACGGCTTTTTGTTTCTTCCTTTCCCATGAAATGTATCATTTCCCCACTCTCACCATCATTGAATTAAAAGAACTATTTATGTTGTACTGGTTGCAATGCCCTTTCAGCATAGGTCTATCGCTTTAGGCATTTCACAAGAAGTGCTCCAAAGACAATGATGATGTTGTATTGAATACCATCATCAGGAGTCGGGAGCCATGTTGGGGATACTGGGGGGAATGGGGCCGCTAGCGACAGTGGACTTTATGCAAAAAGTGATTGCACTTACCACGGCTGGCAGTGATCAGGAACATATTCCCATGCTGGTTCATAATGTTCCCCAAATTCCAGACCGCAGTGCCTGCATTTTAAAAGGGGCTGAAGATCCTTTCCCAGCCTTGCTCAGTGGGCTTCGAAATCTTGAAGCCAGTGGTGCCCGGTGTGTTGTTATTCCATGCAATACCGCCCATTACTGGTTTGAACGGCTATCCAGTGTTGCTCGAGTGCCTATGATCAGCATTATTGACTGTGTTGAGCACTATATCCGCCAGAAGGGAATGAAAAAGGTGGGATTGATGGCCACCAATGCGACCGTAACCGCAGGTATGTACCGTCAGCGCTTGAATGTTGTGGGTGGGCAGTGCCTGGCTCCGTCCAGTGATCACCAGCAGCAGTTAATGACTGCAATTTACCAAATAAAAGCAGGACAACTAGATATCGGTCAGCAGGGAATGGAAGCAGTATATAAGCAGCTTATTGCTGAAGGGGCTGAAGCTGTAATTTTGGGCTGTACTGAAATTCCTGTGGGGTTGGCCACTGTTGCAAAGCAGTACCCGGAGCAATGTATTGATGCAACGGAACTTCTGGCTAAAGCTTGTGTAGACTGGTACTGCAGCCAGCAGGCACTGGCTGCTTAGATGTAGTCTTAAATGGTTAATGCACTTGATTCTTCTTAACGGACGCTGTTACTGAAATTATTATGTTTGTACTTCTGAAAAATGCAGATCTATATTCACCCGTTCATTTAGGGTGTCGTGATATTCTGATTTGTGGAGAAAAAATAGCAGCAATTGAAGAATCAATCACTTTAGCTTCTCTTCCCATTGAGTGTTCAGTGATCGATCTTAAAGGCGCAACGGTTGCCCCTGGGTTTATTGATCAGCATGTGCATTTGACAGGAGGTGGTGGTGAGGGCTGATTTGCCAGTCGTACTCCAGAGGTTCACTTATCAAAATTAACCGAGGCTGGGACAACCACAGTTGTAGGTGTCATGGGAACCGATGGTTCCACCCGGACTCCAGAAAATCTTTATGCCAAAGCCAAGGCGTTGGAGGTAGAAGGAATTTCTGCCTATATGCATACTGGCTCCTATGAAGTGCCTACTAAAACCATAACAGGAGCTGTCAGAAGTGATTTAGTATTTGTGGATAAAGTGCTGGGGGTGAAAATTGCTCTGGCAGATCACCGTTGCTCTTTTCCGACAACTCAAGAGCTGGCTCGTATTGCTTCAGACTTGCGAATTGGCAGTATGATTTCCGGGAAAAAGGGCTTGCTTCATATTCATATGGGGGGACTGGATAACCCCTTTGGTAAAATCAATGAGCTGTTAGGGATGGGGTTACCTATTCATCACTTCTCCCCTACCCATGTAGCCCGAAAATCTGCTTTGCTTGAAGAAGCGATTGCTTTTGGCAAGAAGGGAGGCTTTATCGATATTACCTCAGGCGGTAGTCAGTTTACTGAACCAGCTGCCGCGGTTCTTCATGCTGTTGAGTCCGGAGTGCCCTGTAACCAGATAACCCTAAGTTCTGATGGTAATGGCAGTCTCCCCTGTTTTGATCAACAGGGTAAAATGATTGGACTGGAAGCTGCCAGTGTAGATAGCAATTTAAAAGTGCTGCCGTATCTGCTGGAATGCGGATTTTCTCTGGAGCAGGCTTTGGGCTTCTTGACGGCAAATGTCGCAGACTCCCTTGGAATAGATAAAGGTCGTGTAATGCCAGGTTCAGACGCTGATTTAGTTATTTTTGACCAAAATCTGCAGCTGAATAAGGTTTATGCCCGAGGGCAGTTGATGGTTAATGATAGCAAGGCGGTGGTTTTTGGCTCCTTTGAATAATTTTGTCTTTATTAGAGCAGATAACAATTTATAATTTTCCGGTTCCCATAGAACTAAGTAACAAATGAACCTGGAAACTAAATGGCTGGAAGATTTTCTGGCCCTTGCTGAATTGCGTAATTTTTCCCGGGCTGCAGAGGTGCGTAATGTCACCCAGCCCGCTTTTGGTCGTCGCATTCGCTCCCTTGAGAAAACAGTTGGTATTGAACTGATAGACCGAGGTACTACACCGGTTGGGTTAACACCTGCCGGACGCTTATTCAGGACGACGGCCAGAAATCTGCTCCGTCAAATGACAGATGGTATAAGCCAGTTAAAAGGCTATGGAACAGGAACTCAACCGCTGGAGTTTGCTGCAGCTCATTCTCTCTCAGTCACTCTGTTACCTGAACTGATTTCCTGCATGAGTGACAATGGTTCACCGCTTCACACCCGCGTAGAAAGTATTGACGTTGATCTGGCGGTAGAGGCTCTTCAGGAAGGGCGTAGTGATTTTCTATTAGCTTTCAATATGGAAGCTCTAATGCAGCCACCTTTTATTGGCTTATCCCTGGGGAAGACCACCCTTAGACCAGTATGTGCTCCCAACGATGATGGAAAGCCTCTGTTTGATGGTTCTGGAGATATAGCATCTCCATTATTAAGATATAGTTCAGCCTCCTTTATGGGGCGACAGGTGAATACTATTCTCAGACAGCTTGGCCGGTCTGTTTGTTTTGACTCAGTGATGGAGTCATCACTGACTAACCTTTTAAAAGTCATGGCGTTGAATGGTTCCGGCATTGCCTGGTTGCCAGATTATTCCATTAAAAAAGAACTGGCGACTGGCCGGTTGGTCGATGTTGGTGGAAAAGACTGGTGGTGTGAGATTGAAGTCGTGCTTTATCGTAATGATATTCGTCTACATCAGTCCGCGGAGCGGTTTTGGTCTTCTTTAACCCGGCGTTGCAAGGATGGCTGGTCGATTGTCTGATCCAAATGTTTGGAATATATAAGTACCCAGCCAGATGAAATCATATCTTTCTGACTACTTACTCAGGCACTCTGCTTCGTTACAGCTCGGGTTATATAGGGTAGCTATGCGCCCGCCGTTGCCCCTTGCATAGTACCTAATCAATCAGCCAGAAATATATGATTTCATCTGCTTAGGTACTTAGTTTTAGTTTGTAGTCAGCTCTCTATTTTTAGGGAACCTAAAATTCTTAATCCGATGAAATGTTAAATAATTCGCATCATGGTCGTTGTGTGCACCACCTAACCCATCATCAAAAGCAGTGCGGCTGACAAATATAATATCTTCATTTTCTATCAGCCAGTCTACGTATTGCCAAGCGTGTTGAAATTTATCTGGGTGAGAATAAAGTAGAAATTCTATGCCCCAGTTCTGGAGATCTTGGGAAGAAGTTAGCACCAAGTTATTCCGACCTGCATCTGTCTCTTTTTGTTGGTTGACAATGGACCAGTATCGAGATGTTCGCGGGTCAAAGTGAATGGTAAATTTCACACCGCCGCCGGGAAAGGCAATAGTATCCTCTTCTCCATTATGGAGCAGGGTAAGGCCATCTTCAGAAACATGGGTGATCACTGCTTTATCGTTACCATTTCCATTGGTTCGAAGTATGTTTACCAGTTTTTTTGCAGGGGTAACAACAATATTGCCTTCAATCCACTGACTTTCTGACCACCTATGCTGTAAAGGCTGGCTGAAGGTCCAGTTGTTACCATTCAGTAAATCTGAATTAATGGGAGCAGATATCACAATGGCACTCCATTCAGGTCTGTTTCCTTCAGCAAGCTCCAGCGATCGCCAGATACGATTGTTGTGTAGTACTACAGGGCAAGGGGCGCAGTGGTATGTGCCTTTTTTCAGAAGCCCATTAGCTGGGCTATCTGGTATCGTCCATGTTTTACCTCCATCTTCTGAGCATCTCATCAAAACATTTCCGTATTCATGTTGCATACCCAGGCTGTATAGTTTTTCTTGATGAACGAACAGTTTGTTCCAGAAAAGGGGTTTTATTTCAGAAACTTTATCCCAGGTTTGTCCCCTGTTAAGGGATCTATAGATCGTCGTTACAGGAGCTGTCCGGTACTCTGCTTCTGGGCCAAAGAAATCATGGGATGCTATGTAAGTGCCATTTGGCAGAATGGCAATACTGGGGGAGCCAATGTACTTTCCTGATGAAGCTGGAGAGTGAACAATAATGACACCAGGCACTTTTTGAGTGTGACAGATATGTCTGTTTTTTTGATCATCTACAGATGGCAAAACAGGGACTGAGTCATTGGAAAAGCTTTTATTAATAGACATAAATAACAATAAAAATGTTGCTATTGTAGAGAGAAATAACCAATTGGGTGTGATGTGTTTTCCTATAATTTTCATATTTCCGTACACTAAATCTTAACAAGAAGGGAAAATTTATTAAAAGGCAGACTCGCCAGGAGGGGGTAATGAAAGCCCAATGTTTTGGGTTATATGTTTGCTAGATAACTTCTTACTGGTTAGTAATAATAATATTTTCAGTGATTTGCAGAGAATAGCTTTTCCCATCTTAGGTAGCTTCAGGGCTCGTTTTATACATTGCCCATTGAAAACCTAAACAGCCTAAAGTTACAGTAATAACTATCTATGATTATTGGTTTAAACGATAAATTTGAGTGATAAGATGATAAAAATAATAACAGTTATTGGGGCAGCTCTTTTCCTTTTTGGTTGTCGAGAAATTAACTATACAGACCAGGAGCAAACAAAAGAGACAGAACGACTGGTTGAAGCCGCAGATGATGCCGTAGGTATGCCTGAGATTGGTAATTTTACTGAAAAGCGGTTTGCAAAGAAGGTCTATGAACTGAAAGATGAAAGAGTTAAAACGTACAGTTATTTTATGGACTCAAGAGGACGGCTTCATTTCCTTTGTGAAAGTGTTGGGTATGGCTTACCTGCATCAGCACAATATGTTAATCCTGAGCGAGCAGCTTTAATAAGTCGTAGCGATGGTTACCAGATTTTACCCCAACCAGAACCTAATGGCCTGTTTATGCCTGCTGAGTTATTGGCGACTTATGTTTTTTGTAGTGATGGGAAAGGTGGATTGCAGCCCGTATATTCAGAACCTGAACTTATAATAAGTCCATTTAAATTAAATCATGCATCTCAGCTCCAGCAATTATCTTCCAGTGAATAGTGCATATAAACGTTCTAGCACATGAGTCTCTGTGCTAGAACAGGCCCATTTTTATAAGTTAGTGATATAACGTTAGGTATTAGAACAAAAAGTCAGATAGCGATTTAATTCCCAAGCGCCTTAATGATAGCCTTCTCAAGCTTGCTATCCAGCGGTTTAACAAGGGAGCCAAAATGAGCAATAGCTTTACCTTGTTTATCGATAAGGTATTTGTTGAAATTCCAGCTTGGTTTTTTTCCTGTACTTTCAGCGAGTGCTTTGAATAAGGCATTAGCATCAGTGCCTCGCACTGCGCTGCTTGTCAACATAGTGAATGTTACACCATAGTTTACATAGCAAACGGAAGCGATTTCCTCAGGGGTGTTGTGTTCCTGAAAAAAATCATCTGATGGAAAACCCACTATCTCTAACCCCTTACTGTCATACTTTTTGTATAGCTCCTCAAGACCTTTGAATTGCCCTGTAAAACCACACTTGCTGGCTGTGTTAACTACTAAAAGTACTTTGCCTCGGTAGCGTTGGCAGAAATTTATGCGCTCTTTTGAACGTAGTTTAGTTGCTTCAAAATCAAGCAGGTTATTACAGCTGGTAAGCTGTTTAGTGTCTGTCTCTGCAGCAGAGGTATAGGCTGAAATTATAATTAAACATGTTAGTAAAGGTAATGATACTAAAAATTGATACATATTTGCCCCAGTTTTAAATGGTCTTATAATTTTTAATTTGGTTGTTTGATAACTTTTTTTATTCCATAGAAAAATGATTTTGTAATAGGTTGACTGCAGAAAGATAAGCGCCTTCTACTCGCCCTCCACAGCACCAAGCTCCGTTTATTGCAAGTTTTTGTGATTTATCTACTAGATAAGGGCTTGGAAATTTTATATCAGTAATATTAGCGTAACGCCAATAGTGTAAAAAATGATTAACTGCATTTAGATTGACATTTAATCGGCTGTTTAACCACTCCAGTCCGGCATTATGAATTGCGTTTTTTTCATTTTTATTTATGCATTGAGAGTATTCGGGAGAGAAATGTATAATCCAAAGATCATCACAACCCATGGTCGCTTTCTGTCCAGGTTTTGCAGACTGGCGAGATACCCAGGAAATCGTATCGTCGCCAAAAATACCCTGTATATCTTTCTCTACATGTCCTGTTGTTGATAAAGCGACTGTCCAGCAAGGTGTGTGAACGGCATCTGGAATCTGGTCATAAAGCTCACTGCTATTATTAATAAGTGGTTTTGCCTGTTCTGCAGGAATGCAGATAATTAACCAATTAAAATCAGAATGCCTTTTGCCAGAAGATGCTATGAGTGTCCAGTTTTTAGAGTCACGCTGTATACTACAAATCTCAGTTTCAAAATGGATCGGTAGATCAGATGCTAGAGCGTGAGTGATACCATTCATGGTAGGTAAACCGACATAACGGAGTGTCTTATCAGGAGATGACTGCAAGGTGTTGTTCTGCACTTTATAAGGAATAAACGGCCAGGGAGGGCTATGTTCCCCTAAACGGTTGAACACCCCAATGCTCTGCGAGTCCAGTGACAAAACCACCTACCGTTAGTGTATTTCGGCTAGATAATATACGACGCCAACTGAGATAATGAGAGAGATACTTTGTAGCCACACCATGAAAAGTATTTCTAATCCACTGTTTCAAATGACTGTGGTAAGCATTGACGTGCTGAATATGGAATATACCTTCCAGCACACGCTTTCCGGCTGAAGTATTCAATTCCTTTAAAGGAAAAGCCAGTTTACGAGCCAGTGATTCATGCGCCAAACTGGCATCAGCACAAACAATAGCATCAACTGATATGCGACCTCTCAGGCAATGAACCAAAGCATCGGCGCTTTCATTCTCAAGAACACCATCAACGGTATTATCTTCCCGGTCGCGAGCTACCATAACGGGTATCCTCCGAGCCTTTACCTTGTCTGAGCCACGTTTTCTGGCTGGCCTTGGCAGCCTTTGTCGCTGGCCTTTGAAGGACTCCCTAAAAAAGGTTTCATCCAGCTCTACAATACCTTCCAAGCCAGTTGCCTGGTCTTTATCGATGACCTGTAAAAAACGATGCCTCCAGGAAAATGAAGTTTTCAGAGTAATGCCGCAGACTTTAGCTGTTGCTCGAAGTGTCAGGGAGTGAGTCATTTCCCTAAGGTACTGCAACCACTGCCCACTATGATCATGGTGTAGTCGAGCCAATGGTGTTTCTGTAAAGGCATTAAATGTACGGCCACACTGTTTGCAGCGATAGCGTTGTCTTCCGACCCTAATCCCCCAGCGCTGGAGATGTGAGTTGCCGCAGTAAGGACAGGAAGGATCGCTTGCAAAATTGTGTTCAATCAAACTTTCAAGATTGAGGTTAGATTTAGGTTGATTCGGTGCGGCAGTAAGGGCCTGTTGAAGTATACCGAGTTGCTGTGGTGAGAGTGATGCAACGTCGTTGAGAAACTGCCTGAATTGATTATTTTTCATTATGAGGCCTCCTCACAGGAAAGAGACAGCCTCAGTTTACTCCTTTCAACCGTTTAGGGGAACATAGCCGCCAGGGAGTGACTAAACCTAGTTTTTCCCAACTCTTCACCTCCTGTTTAAATACCTCTGACCTGGCGGTAAAGTATTGTGCGCCAATATCAAATACTCCCCAATCTAAGCGCTTATTGGCAAGCCGCCCACCTTTACCCCGTGATTTTTCAAATACAGTGATATCGTGCCCTTGTTTTTTTAATTCACTTCCGACCTTAAGACCTGCTAACCCTGCTCCAATAATTCCAATTTTCATTTAAATAACCTAATGGACTTGGCTGATAATATGATTGTAGTTCTTTTAAAGTGCTAAGTAGTCACGCAACTGCTAACAGATAAAAATAACTGTACGTCCGTATTTATAAAAAATACCTCCATTCCAATTTGGTTATACTCATTGCCAAACACCATTAATCTCGCTGTTGTCACGATGAAAACTGTTGATCCAGTAACCGATGTCGCAGTCATAAAAACATTGAGAGAAGCTGTCCGGCACGGGCCATATCCTTACCTAAGGGAAAGGGCTCATGCTGTTTTACTCAGCATACGTGGTTATTCTATGAGCGAGATTGCTGCAATATTTGAAGTTCGATATCAGACAGTATCTGACTGGATTGATGCCTGGGATGATTATGGCCTTCGCGGTCTATATAAAAAACATGAGGGTGGTAAACCACCTATCTATACTGACCAGGAAGCACAACGCATTAGAGAGATTGTCTCCGAGGAACCTCGCAGGCTGGCTTATGTTCAAACAAAAATTGCAGAGGAAACCGGGAAGGCTGCCTCAAAACAAACTCTGTCGAGACTTTTAAAAAAAGCTGGGACTTGTTTATAAGCGTTTTCGTAAAGCTTGCAGTCATAAGCGCAACGAGGAGCAGTTCAGGTGTTGCCAGTCTGCCTTGAAAGAGGCTCAAAATGCTGAGGATAAAGGGCTTGTCAATCTGTTTTACTTTGATGAATCTGGTTTTAGCCAAGAGCCTTGTGTCCCCTACGGCTGGCAAGAAAAAGGCTCACAGCTAGAAATACCCTCTGTAAAAAGCAAGCGTATCAATGTGCTGGGGTTTATGAATCGTGCCAATGACCTTTTCTACTACCCAGTAACAGGTTGTGTTAACAGCGAAACGGTTATCAGTGTCTTTGATGATTTTGCCACCAGGATGGAAGATCCCAAGTACAGTTCTAATGATCGCTATACCATCGTCATGGTGGATAATGCCAGCATTCATACCAGCAAACTTTTCAGAGAAAGAGTAATAGACTGGGCGATTGAGAAAAAGCTTTTAGTCTGTTTTTTACCAACCTATTCACCTGAGCTAAACCTGATAGAAATATTGTGGAGAAAAGTGAAATATGAATGGCTGAACTTACTGGCAATAATGAACTTCAAGGAATTTGAGCAAGAGGTCAAACGTGTATTTGATCTATTTGGTCAAGAATATCTGATTTCGTTTGAGTGACTACTTATATTTTTTGCCAATTATAATTCTGTTTTTAGCGATTTATAGAGTGATAAAGACTTCTGGGTACATAAATAAAAGAAGGTGGTTGTGGTTGCCATAGAATAAGCTGGTTAGTCAACTGTGTATGAAGTGATTTATTTGATTTTAAACAATATAACATACAATTTTTTCATGTTAGGATCGGCTTCTTTTATGCAGCGCTGTTATTTTTTGTAAGTGATTAAAATTTGATAAATATTAACCAGGCATGCCGCGATGCTTCCATTAAAAGCTAAAAATAGCTTTATCAGTGGTTGAAAAATAATCTGTCAGCGTTGTAAATAAAAATGTTCAGTCTAAATATTATACAAAACGTCTAATAAATAAATGTTTTCTGAATACATAACTGGAGATTAATTGTGGATATTACGCTGTCGGAAAGCTGTCTTGAAATAGCTCAGAATCCGCTTTTATTGAGACTTTTTGGTCAAGATAAAAGTGATAATCTGTCTGATGATAGCCAGGATGGCCAATCAAAAAAGTTTGAATCTGCTTTTAGTCTGATTGTTGAGGAGCTGACTGATCATAAAGAAAAATTCTTAGAGTCAATGAATGAGCAATTGATGAGTACCTTAAATGCTCATTATACCAGTTCTGGGCTTCAGAAAGAGTTTCCGAAACAGGCCTCTGCTATTATCAATAGCCATATTGAGATGTTGGCGAGTGAATTCGATAACTCAGTACTGGTTTTGTCGAAACGCTATAAACCTTGGCTTAGCCAGTTAATTGAGTCTGGTTCGCCCAGTTTGAGTGTTAGGCACCGAATGGGTGATGAGGATACCAGTATTATTGGTTTACTGGCCGGTTTTGCTGTCGGTGCCGGTGTTGCGGGTATAGGCGGGGCTTTTTTGGGGGGCATATTGGGTGATTTAGCCGGTGGCTTATTGGGAGAGCCTGTGGATAAACTGCGTAAGAGAATGTCGCGTAGGGTCACTAAAAAAGTTGACCAGATAGAAAGTCATATTGCTGATATGTTTAATGCTCAGTTGCCTGAGATTAAGCAGTTGCTGATACATCATTCCCCTTATCCTTGGGCAGTCACAGCTCATCCCGGAGCGGGATCTAATATGGAAATTAATTAAAGTACTTGCAGCAATTAAGATATTTGTTTCAGTGCTTGAAAGGTATACTTTTTGTGCAGGCTGTTTTCTGCAGTCTGCCTATTGTTAGAAGTCAGTGCTTTAAAGATAGAACATGGGTGATTGTTATTTAACAGCTGCATAAATAACAATAACTGCTGAGTTTTAAAGAATCTATGAATATTGGTCTTAGTTAGCAGCCTGATTTATTCGCGTTTTTATATTAGTCGATGGAACTCCCGAAGCACCCGAAGGAAGTATCCCTATATTCAGTAGGCTGTCAGCTTTTTTATCCTGTTTTCACTGTTGAAAAAGTATACATCCTGTTTTTTACAGAGATTTTAGATAAGGAAGCTACTGAATGCGAAAACACTCTAACACGTTTTATGTAATGTTGTTCTGCCAGTTCTGGTGGGCTGTCTCTTTTTATGGGCTTTGGAGTATTTTGCCGGCCTATTTTAATCGTGAACTGGCAATGAGTGAGTCATTATCTTTTGCGGTTTTTGGTAGCTTTGCAGCACTTAGTGCGGCACTTCTTTTTGTTGGTGGTTGGCTTAGCGATAAAATTTTAGGTGCGAAAAGAACGCTTGTTTATGGATTTATCTTTCAAGCTATTGGCTATTTCCTGGTTGCCTGGTCTGCGATCAATGGTGAAGCTGTAGCTCTCTTCGGCGGACTTGGAAGTGTCGTTATTGGCAGAGCTATCTCCAATACTTCTATAAACACCCTGTTAGCCCTTTCTTATACAGAAGGCGATAGTCGTATTGATGGTGCATTTACCTATCTCTACATGTTTAACAATATTGGTGCTTTTATTGGCCAGATGATGGCCCCAATAATTTCAAGTGGTTTTTCCTGGGCGACAGCATTTGCCCTAAGCGGTCTTGGTATGACTATCAATGTTGTTGGCTTCCTTTTTATGCGGCGTAAACTGACTGACGTTGGCACACAAGCGGATACCAAGCCGATTGCTACAAGCAGACTTTCAGGTTTTATGGCTGCAAGTATTTTAATTATTGCTGGTGCTGGCTATCTTTTGACAAACTTGATGCTTGCTTATTGTGTGCTTGCCGCTGCAGCAATTGGTATTAGTTATATGTTGGTTAAACATATGGCCAGTGAAAGCCATTCTCAGCGCATAAAAATGAGTGTTGGGGCTGTATTGATGGTTCAAGCGTTGGTGTTCTTCATTTTGTATAATCAGATGCCAACATCGTTGAACTTTTTTGCAATCAATAATATTCGTCCAGAAGTTTTTGGCATTACTATTGATCCAGTGTCATTTCAGGCATTTAACCCATTCTGGGTTATCTTGCTTAGCCCTGCTTTGGCTGCTATCTATAACTATTTCGGGGCAAGGGGTAAAGACTTATCCATGCCTGCCAAGTTTGCGCTGGGCATGTTAGTCTGTGCGGCAGCATTTGCTCTCACTGGGAGTGCCCGCTTTTTTGCAGACGAAACAGGAATGCTTTCTCCATTCTGGATTGCTGGCCCTCACTTTTTGTTTGCCGTTGGTGAACTCTTAATCAGTGCTTTAGGGTTATCAGTTGTTGCCAAGCTATTTCCTCGTCGCATGATAGGCTTTGTCTATGGTGCTTGGTATATGACTCTGGCTTTGGCTTCTGTAGGAGGCGGCTGGGTAGCTGGATTCTCATCTGCCCCAGCTGGAAATATAACTGCTTTGCAAAGCCTTAACAGTTACAGTGACTACTTTTTTGTACTGGCAGCTGTCGCTGGCATGATCGGTTTACTAATGGTTGTTTTTGCACCAAAGCTGAATCGTTTGATTACTGGGGAGCACGCTGAAGAATCTATTTCCGCAGCGGTAGCCTAATCATTGTGATGAAAAGTCTGCATTTGGTTTTGCCAAGTGCAGAATCTTGCTTTTATTTTTTTGCTTGAATTGTGTGTGTTTTTGTAGGATCTATAGTTGGATGAGCTCATGTTATTATGAGTAAATAATGATTTGAATTTTTCATTGAAGATGGGTTCTTATATTTGAAGTTGTAGAAAATTGTCACTAGTGTCAAATACTTGACGCTTTAGGATTAGATTAAAAGTATTGCAGCCTCTAATTTTTTGGCTCTTCAGGGATAACTGTGGGTAAAAATGAGTGATTTTGGAGTAAATGCACCAGCAGCCAACTTTTGATAGTTTTTTGTTGAAGGACAGAAAAACAACAAAAGCGACCGCTGATGCTGATTAAAACTATCCTCAATAAAGTCCACAAACTCAAGTCATTTGTTTATCAAGAGGTAAAGCTGGCCCACTATCAAGGTGCTGAGGTATTCAATGTCACTATCGTTCCGCGTCAGAATGGTCATGCGCTGTGCTCAGGTTGCCAAAAACCAGCGGCTGGCTACGACCACCTGAAAGAGCGTCGTTTTGAGTTTATCCCATTATGGGGTATTAGAGTCTTCCTTCTCTACAGAATGCGCCGGGTTAACTGTAAGACTTGCGGTGTGAAGGTTGAACAGGTTCCATGGGCAGAAGGTAAAAAGGAACTCACCACAGCCTATATGCAGTTTTTGGCATTTTGGGCCAGAAAGCTTTCTTGGAAAGAAGTGGCTTTTACTTTTCATACATCATGGGAAAAAGTATTTCAGGCGGTTGAGTATGTGGTTAAGTGGGGTAAGGCTCATCGGTCCATGGATAACATAAAGGCGATTGGCGTCGATGAGGTCGCTTATCAAATTGGTCATAAATACCTGACAGTGATTTACCAGATTGACCGGGGACTGACCCGGCTATTATGGGTTGGAGAAGACCGCACTGAAGTGACTATTCGCCGTTTCTTTCTGTTCTTTGGCTCAGAAAGAAACCAGCGGCTGGAGTATGTTTGCTCTGACATGTGGAAGCCGTACCTGAAAGCCATTGCAGAGTTTGCCAGCCAAGCGTTGCACATACTTGATCGTTTTCACATTGTCGCCATGTTGAATAAAGCGATTGATGAAGTCAGGGCCTCTGAACACAAGCAGCTTCAGGCTGATGGTTATGAACCAGTACTGAAAAAGGCCCGTTGGTGTTTGCTCAAACGTAAGGAGAACCTGACGGAAAAAGAAGAGATAAAGCTGAGTACGGTTTTGCAATACAACTTGAAGAGTGTTCGGGCTTATCTGCTCAAAGAAGAGTTTCAGACGTTCTGGGAATACGTTTCTCCCTTCTGGGCAGGGAAATATCTGGATCGTTGGTGTACAAGAGTGATGCGGTCAAAAATAGAACCCTTGAAGAAAGTAGCCAAAACGGTTCGACGGCACCAGCCCTTAATCTTGAACTGGTTTAAGGCAAAAAAGGCTTATTCTAGCGGAATCGTCGAAGGCTTAAACACCAAGGTAAAAGTGACTACGAGAAAAGCTTACGGTTTTAGAACCTACAAGTGCGCGGAAATAGCTTTATATCACGCACTGGGTAAGCTACCTGAGCCGCAAATGACCCACAGATTTTACTGACGAGGCAATTTTTTATTGTCTCAGCTATTCTCTTAATATAATTATTAATTAATTCATATTTTTCATAACTGTTTTTTATAAAAAATATAATTAGTAGCACTTTTTAAATGGAATTAAATCGACTTAAATATTAAGGATGTCTTGGATATGGACCCATTAAATGATAAACCGAGCCCACCAGTTGATCAGGTCACGTCTTCTGATAATACAAACAATGGTGGAGTTTTTACAAGGCTGGCAAATGGAGTGCGCTGGGCTTTTGGTTATCAAGTAGGCCCTAAAGAAGATGTTGATAAATCTATCCCTGAACCTACTGAGTTTGAAAGAAGTCAAGAGAAACCAGGAACGCTTCGAGAGGTGGCTGCTCAGGCGCCAAGAGGCCTTATTAGCCGAGGAAGACACATTGTCAATCAAGGTGCTGAGTTAGTAAAGCAGGCTGCTGGTGGCGTAGCTAACATGGGTGGCGCTGTAGCAACAAAACTAACAGATCCTGCTGCCTATATAGAGGGAGGTAAAAAAGTTTTTGATCAAGCTGTAAGGGGAGCCGTTTATCTTGGGGGAAACTACGCTAGCGATAAGTTGTTAGCAGGTTTTGGTATTCAGGTTCCTGATGATGATAAGGTTATTGTACGGAAAGCATTAAAAGAGTTAATGACAGATATTGCCAAGTTTAATCAAGGTAGGGGTGAAGTTAGGGATATTCATATTCCTTCACTTGAGTATATATATAGTACCCCCCCTATTATTATCAAAGATATCCATCTTAAAATAAATAAATCTGATGTTAAAAGTGAGAATGAATTAAGCCGCTCATTTGATATCGAAAATCTTTCCTGCGATATTTTTGTACCAAGTGAAGGAGATAAGAAGAGTAAAATATCTATAAGTCTAGAAGATGCTTCTGTCCAGATAGAATCTGATGTTTTTAAGCCGTTGTTAGGCAAGGTGGCTGATTTTGGGAGGTCTTGGGGTAATTTTAAAACTGCTGGGCATTTGAAGTCAAAACGCCTAGGGATTAAATATAGCTCTGATGTTGGTGGAGGTAATGAAGCTAATACTAATGTCAGTTTTGACGATTTTAATATCGATTTTACTGCACCATTTGCATATAAAGATAAGAAAGTTTCCAATCCCTTTTCGTTTTCCAATTTTAATTATGAAAATAAAAGCGCTAATCCGGGGTTGATTGATATCACCAAGCTCAGTGTTGTGGGGTTAAATGATGAAAGTGGAACAGGTTCATCTATAAAAGGTGAAGTGATTGTTCGTCCAGGTAATGAGAAATCACTTAAGTGGCTACCCTCTTCGCTTCTTGACTGGAAAGCGACCATAAAACTTGATTTACCTATCCCTGTGAGAGTCGAACATTTAGCCAGGAATATCAAGATTAAACCTCCAGTTATTAATTTCTTTAAGAAGCTGCTATTGAAGCGAGCAAAGGTGATTAAGCTAGCTGATGGTGTTTGTGCTTTAAAGTTGCCTTTTTTATCGCCTATACCTATTCAAGGATTGGCCGAGTCAAAAGATGGTATTGGAAAAGGTGTTATAAATATTCATGAAGCAATAAGCCAAAGTATTCCAAGCCATTTAAATATGGTTGCAGTGAGTAAAAGTCTGACTGATTTTCTATCCGACCAATCTCTTGATGTAGACAATCTTTTGGAAAAAGCAGAGTCTTACCTACAGGAAGGTAAAAAACATGAAGCGCGTAAATGTGTTGAATGTTTAACTTATAAACATATTGATGACCTTGACTATGACAAAACTGCTAAAAATAAAGATCTACTGGTTTGGGCCTCTAGGCATTTACTTCAGCTTGATCGCAATAAATCTATGGCTCTATTTAAGAAAGTCCATAGTCCAAATGAAGAGATTCCCTATCCATTTGTTGAGCAGCAAATAGAACGATTGATTGCTCGAAAAGACGCTACTCCAGACTATGCAAAACATGCTAAAGAGTACTTAGAGCCTCTACTATTTATTTGTAAGGCTTTTCCTGGACCACCAGTAGATAAAAGCAAGCCTTCACCTTTACTAAAGCTTGTCTCTCTGGCTGAGCTCTCTTTGCTACCAACAGAGATTATTACTCCTTTTCTTTCAGAACTGATGGATGAAAATTCTTACCATAACCATCCAGAAGTTTTAGCGAGAGCAGTTATTAGCTGTAGCTCACTGTTGGACGAGGATAAAATGGCTTTGGTTTTAGGTCATCTTCCATCTGAGTCAATCACCAAACTAGCAAATCAGGCTCAGACTGATAAGGATACGGCAAAACTCTTTAGCGAATTTTCAGAACTATTACTCCAAAATGGACAAGCAGGAAAGCTTGTTAGCGTTTTGAGATCAAAGCCAGATCAGCTATGGGAACTAGTTTATACAAACATACTGCATGGTCGGGAGAAAGCACTAGCTGCTTATATCTTATCTATCTTCGATGATGGTTCTTCAAACCAATTATCAAGAGAGACATCTTCTAAAGCTTTTGGTCTATTGACTGAAATTTTATTTAATCCCAGTTCATTACGTCAAAGGGCAGGTGAAGATACACAAAAGGTTGATAAGAGCCTAAGTAAACTTAAGAAACCTGCTAGTGAGCTGTTGATTAAGATGTTTCAGTATCACTTTAATGGGCATATGAATCTTTCAGAAGATGTTTTGATTAATAATAACTGTAAACATTTGGTTCCACTGCTGTCATTGACAGATGGAGCTCGTGAAAATTGGGAAGAATTAAATGATAAGCTAAACAAGATGATATCAGATATTAAAGATGATACTGGACTAAGCGCTTCTGAAAAACGAAAATTGTTGTCTTTTGTGAAGAAAGTATTAAGTAGAGAACAAGTTTTCAATCAGCTTGCAGTTATTAAAGAGTATGCTACCAAAGTGAATGATATATATTCCATACAGGAAGAAGGTAAAAAACAAGAGGCCTTTGCTGCTGTTTTAAGGGGTATACAAGAAGATAAACGCTTAAGTCCTAGGTTTCGCCTAATAGCATTACAAAGCATTACGATTATGCAGCGCGACTTATTTCATCACCATGTATCTGATGAGCAAGATATAGCAATAGCACAGTCAGACCTTATTCATATGGAAAATCAGGAATTAGAAGATTCATTGGTAGAAAATGTAACTAAAGTCGTTGATGGCCTTTCAAATGATGAAGGGGGTGAGGAATTTGTTTTAGCCCCAGAACCGGTGGCAGATACCCAAGTAATTTTATCTGATGCTGATATAAAAAGTGATGATTATGTAGATAGTGATTTGTTTGAGGACGCTGTGGATGAGCTTGATGATGAAAATGATGAGTTTTTTGATGCTGAATATGATCTTGACGATGATGAGTTTTTTGATGCTGTATCTGACCTTTCAGATAATAGAGAAAAGGTGGATAAGGTAGCTGGTTCATCAGAGGCTCTTAAACAAAGTGAGATCAAGATGCAAGCTGCTGAACAAAAAAACAGCCTTGTCACAGTCGATGATGCATTAGAGTTTTGGCACAAAAGTAGCGATAAGAAATTTGCAGCAATTGAGCTTTTGAAAGTAACAGTTTTTTGGATGAGGGGTGGGAAAGCCCATCAAGTTGAAGCTTTAGCGAATATAGTTGAAAAATATATAGAGAGTCCTGACATAGAAGAGAAAGAGCGAAGTCGTTTAAAGGGTTACCTGACAATAGTAAGAACGTCATTGAGTTCGTTGAAAGGCCCTGATCCCATAGATACAACTAGTAAAAATCAGCTTGGGCCATGGGTGCAGTGATTTTTATGATGTGTTAATTAAGCCCAATAAAAAAAGCCCTCTATTCAGGGCTTTTTTTATTGGAATAAGGCAATCAGGATACTTTAGCTATGACACCCTCAAGCGTTGGCCGAATGGTGTTAAGTACATCTTCAGCTGAAATAGCTTTCAGGCACTGGTTATCCATGCAACTGGTTTTCCTGTGATTACCGGCACTGACACAAGGTGAGCATGCCAAACCGGCATAAATGGGCGTGGAGTTACCTAGAGCGCCATAGAGTTTTGGTGTTTCTGGGCCAAAAATCACATAGGTTGGCAGTTCGGTTACTGATGCAAAGTGAGGAGGGCCAGAGTCGTTAGATAACATCAGTGTTGAAATAGAGTATAACGGGACTAACTCTTCGAATAAAAACAGTCCAGCAGAGTTAAGACATCGGTCATTATTTACTTCAACTTTCAGACTTTCTGCACCCTCTCTTTCTGCCGGAGCTCCGGTAATGACAACTAGAATATCGGGGTAGTCAGCCAGTACAGAACGAAGCACTTCAGCATAGCGATCAGCCATCCACCGCCTTTGAGGCAATAAATCGCTGGCGTTTGGGTTAACAAGCATTAAACGCTGGTTCCCTGGCTGAAATTCAGGGTACAGAGTTTGGATTTTTTCAATAACCCTTTGCTGGTCACCTTGAGAAACCTCTGCACGAGCCAGGTTGATTTCATCTTGAGAAATTAACTGGCGTTGGTAAGGCTCTCCTTCGGGTTTTAGGGCGGCTCTAACCAGGGCCATAAAGTTCCGGGAGATATGCATATGGGGGTTATACATAACCGGGTGAGTGAGATGATTGCCCCGGTACAGTCCCTCTTCATGAACACCATCGTAGCCCACACGGTTTACGGCTCCTGACATACGGCTCATCAGAGAGGTTACCCGTGAGAACAGCTCAAGGTCGATGACTGTATCAATACCCTTTTTTCGGCACCAGGCCAGGAATTTCAAAGTGTCCAAGGTCAGCGTGACAAAGCTGTCAGATCGAATAGTAAAGATATTTTCAGAAGGAATGGTTTTTAGCAAGTCAAGGCTAACGGCATTGGACTTAAAAATGACGAAGTGTAGCTCACAACCTTGTTCTTTTAACCAACGCATAGCTGGATCAGCCAAAATGGCACTACCCATCTCTGAAAGTTCTACGAAAAGAACTTTTTGAGGCTTTTGGGCTTTTGGGCAAACCAGTTTTTCTTTTAGCCTGAATGCCCAGCTAACGGCAAAACAAAGGGGAATACCTACGTATCTGTCGATTGCCCGCATGGTATCGACGTTCATATCAATGCTCCCCGGCCATGACAGCAGTTTTTTTATTGGAGAAAACAAACAATGAGGCAATGGTAAAATTAAATAACATGCCAAGACCCACACCAGCAACCAACGCTAGTTGTTTATATTCAGTAAAAAATGGGACCCAAGTGGTTAATAGATAGTAAGTTCCCCAATTAGGAACAAAGCTAATTATACACATACCCAGGTATTTGCCCCATTGAGGCAACTTTTTGGTTTTTTCGACGTTGGAAAAGGTAAATGTTCTATTCCAGAACCAGTTCCAGCTGGCAGAAACCCAGTATGAACTCCCTCTGGCGACTAGGTGTGGTACACCAAGAGCAACGGATAATAGTGTATAAACACCCATATCCACAAGGAAACCACTGGCTCCCACCAGACCGAATTTAAGCAGCCTTTTGACCAGCCACCCATATTTATCCTGGAGTGAGCGCATTATGGTGTTACTAAATTTAGACACAAAATCTCCCGTTAATCTCCAGAGACTACATTGGAATGCTCGGGAGCCGTTTGCTGTGTTCGTTTGGCTGAATAGTCCCTGGCAAGGGTTAAGGTCTCTGATAAGGTTAATATCAAAGCCATTCCAGCAAGGCCATATTGCAATAGTCTTACAGAGAGAAAGTCTTGAAAGCCGTTTTCATAGGTTGGAAGCACAAAAATGGCAACAAAGCCGAGAAGTATAAAGAAAATTCGGGTTTTTATTCCAGCTTCAAACTTTTGTGCAATCAAAACACCTGATGCAGCACAGAGTAATCCTATCCACGCACCTAAAACAACGTCCGCAGGCCAGTGGGCTCCTACTGCTACCCGGGATACGCCTGTGAGAATGGCTATAGTGGTCATGATCGATGCGCCGCGTTTCCCGAGGAAACACAGTCCTAGCCCTGCCAGCAGGAAAACCGTTCCGCTATGGCCTGAAGGGGTGCTATGGCTCCTTAGCTCTGGGCCAACCACCGACACTAGGTCAGCTAATACTGCAAAAGGCCTTGCTGCATCAACTATATTTTTTGAGATATTGAGGGCCAAAGCAGCAAGAATCATGGTTATTATCATTGCCAGTTGTTGTCTGGGTTTTTTTATAACCATGATCATAGCGATAGGGAAAAGGAAAAAACCATCTCCCAAATTGGTAAACAGTGCCCAAAAAGGTGCACCTAACCATTGTACTAAATGGCTATTTAGCCAAATGAACAGTTCCTGGTTTAGAGGTGTTAGTAATAATAGTGCTGCAACAGGTGGAAGAAGCAGAGTTGTCCATATTATAAGTAGGAGGCTTTGTTTTCTCTCTGACTGGAATCTTTTTGACATACTCACCTGATAACCATTCTTTATAAAATTTAGGTATATTTTATAAACTTTATTAATCTTGGCTCTATAAGTATCAGGTACATAGAAGCCTGTTGGCTAGAGCAGAGATATGAGGGATGCTGGTGAACCTAACCATGAAGGTTAGCTGCTCTACGCAAGGGATCGTGGTGGAAGGTTCAAAGCTAATGAAAGTTTAATGTATTTTTTCTTTAATACGTATTTTTACAAGTACTTTACTTGTAAAACACTGAAGTGGGTTGATCTGAATCAATTGTATTACAAGCAGTATTACTATAATCCGGTAAATTGAACTGTACCTCATTAATAGTACAGAACACTTCCATAAAAAAAGATGGTTAACAAAAAAAATAGCATCACTAATAAAGGAGTACCCACTTTATGAAAAAGCTGCTTGTATGCGCAATCACTTCTGCTGCTATGTTAACAGGCACTGCAAATGCGTTGGCTGATGCTGGTGATTGGTTTGTAGGTTTGGAGCTGGCTAAAACAAAACATAAAGTTGATGCCTCTTTTTCAAATGGCACAAATACGGCAGAAGCTGACGATAAAGAAAAAGGCACCTTATATGGTATCCGTCTGGGAACGTATCTAAGTGATGAACTCAGGCTTTATGGAACTTACAGTGAAAATAAACTGGATGATGTTAAGGATACTTTGACAAATACTGAACACTCCCATAAGCAGAAAAACTTACTGTTCTCTGCTGACTATGTGTTTATGAAACAATCCCCATTCAGGCCTTTTGTCGGTGGTACTTTGGGTGGAAGCCAGATTTCCTATGCGGGCGATTCAAAAAATGCTTTCGCGTGGGGAGCTCAGGCTGGCGTTCTCTGGCAAGCGGGCCCGATAGATGCAGAGCTTGGAGTTCAGTATCTACGTCATGATGCAGAAGTGGAGCCAAAATATAATTCAGTGCAAGCCAAGTTTAAAAACAAGGATACCCAGAAGCTTTACCTCTCAGTGGCATATCGTTTCTAGGATGGTTTAGTTCAATAATGTTCTTTATTTGAAAGAGGCCCTTTGGGGCCTTTTTCTTTGGCTCTAAAAAATATTATATATTTAAGGCATGTATTGAGGCGAAAAATTGTTCAGCTTCAATTTGGCAAAGTGGTATTTCTTGCAGCTTCTATGGTTAAACAGCTAATTCTTAAGTTGTATGCTATTCCTGAAATGGAAAAAATCTCTCAATCTTTTGAGGATGGCTGATTGATCTAAAATGGTTAAGGCTCTATTTATAAAAAAACTAAAAATACACCGTTTTGTAGGCAGAGCTTTAGTTGTTATAGGCCTGTTATTTGCTGTTGGTTGTACTAACACAAAGGATTTTAACGTCCAAAGTTTAGCCAAAACTGATATCGATATGGTTGCCGATGCTAATGTCCTGGCAATAAAAAACCTGCTTCAGGAGTTAACGGTAAAGCTATACAGCCGTAATCCGCGAGAACTTAAGAAAATACCAGGCCAATCTCTCGAAAATAGGCAGCAACAGCTTTTTCAGGCCGCACCTACCTTTAGCTTTGAAGAGTTAGAGCATAAACGCAGTGTTGATGCGATGTTGTTAGCCTTTGATCCAGAATTTAAGGGCGACAGGGTTTTTGCCATGATGGTTGGTTTAACAACCATGCTTGATGATGCTTATGATAATCAGCGAGAGTTTTTTATGACCAGCAAACTGGATCAGCAAAAACTTTATAATAGTGCCAGAAATATAGAAGTGTTGATCTGGCGACTAAACCAGCGGCGTAATGCAAGAGGAGAGTTGTATTTACTCACTAATGCCACCTCTGGTGCTATCAATTTGAGCTTCGAACGATTATTCGGCAAATTGATTGCCCGACAGGATATGATGGCAGCGCTGGTGGCCCAGAAAACCAACCGAACCATAAACCGAGTGGTTCAGGGGTTGGCAACTATGGCATTTGTTCCTATTTAATATAAGTTCCTATTTATATGGAATCCTATATTTCTGACTCATTATTCAGGTAGCTCTGCTGTGTTGCAACTCTGGTCACATAGCTATGGCTATGCTCCAGTCGTTGCGCCTTGCATAGCACCTGCCCAATAAGCCAGAAATATAGGATTCCATATAAACAGAAACTTGCCTGAACACCCAATTCTACTATTCAGATCAATGCATACCGGCTAAATTTCTTTCATGGTAAAGTGTCAATCTATCGAAGTATTAATACTGGTGTGTAATGGACGATAAAAAGGAGCGGCCAGAAGAAGACAGTAATGTCGTTGATGGCCTTTTTCCCGTAGATGAGCATGTAGAAGAAATTGATGAAGGTGGCCAGACCATCAGGCGAAAAGGCATTTACCTCCTGCCTAATATGTTCACCACTGGCAACCTCTTTTGTGGCTTTTATGCCATTATTGCTGCCCAGGCGGGTTTGTTTTCTTCCGCCTGTATCGCTGTATTTGTAGCGATGTTGTTGGATGGTCTTGATGGCCGTGTGGCCAGAATGACCAACACCCAAAGCAAATTTGGCGAGCAGTACGACAGCTTGGCTGATATGGTGACCTTTGGAGTGGCGCCGGCAATGGTAGCCTATAGCTGGGCCCTGAATGATCTTGGCAAAGTAGGCTGGATGGTAGCCTTTATCTATGCTGCCTGTGGTGCTTTGAGGCTGGCTCGTTTCAATGCCCAGATTGAAGTTACCGACAGTCGTTATTTTACTGGTCTTGCCAGTCCAGCGGCTGCGGCATTGGTTGTAGGCATGGTCTGGGCTCTTAGTGACTACGGTGTTGATGGTAATTCTATCTTTGTAGCGCTAATGGCAGCAGTGATTGTAGCTATGGCGGGTGTGTTGATGTTTAGCAATATTCGTTATCACAGCTTTAAGAAGATTGATCTTAAAGGGCGTGTACACTTTATCTTTATGCTAGTCATTGTGCTGGCCTTTGCTGTCATCTTTACTGATCCACCCCGGGTACTGATGCTGGTTTTCCTTGGGTATGCCTGCTCGGGACCATTAACAGCTATCTGGCGGTTGAATGAAACCAGAAAAGCCAAAATGATGAGTTAATACAAACGCTGCCTTTGAGCAGCGTTTTTTTATGGCTAACAAATATGCTGATAAAAATAAAAAAAAGACGAGATGTTTTAAGTAGCGAAATAACATCTGAATCTGTTTATAAAGAGCGCCGAAAGTTTCTGAAAAAAAGCGGGTATTACGCATTGGCCGGATTAGGCTTTGCTATGGCTGGGTGTTCTGATGATAGTGAAGTAAATGCTGCAACTAAACCGGTTACTGAAGAGTTGCTGTCTAATCGATTTCCTCCCCCTGACTGGCTCGATCAAAAAGTGAAAGGTTTTAAAAAAAGCCAATATCAAACAAAAGAACAGCTAACACCTTTCAATAATGTAGCCAGTTATAATAATTTTTATGAGTTTGGCACAGGAAAAGGTGATCCGGCCAAAAAAGCAAAAGAGTTTAAAACAGATCCCTGGTCGGTGGTGATAGAAGGGGCGGTTGATAGGCCAGGTACTTATACTTTAGAAGACCTGCTTAAGCCTCATAATATGGAAGAGCGTATCTACCGACTAAGGTGTGTAGAAGCTTGGTCCATGGTGATTCCCTGGGTGGGGTTTCCCCTGGGTGATTTATTAAAACGTTTTCAACCCACCTCTAAGGCAAAGTTTGTTGAATTTACAACACTTCTTGATCCTGAACAGATGCCAGGGCAAAAAGCTCGGTTTAGCTCTATTGATTGGCCTTATGTTGAAGGTCTGAGAATTGATGAGGCAATGAATCCCCTAACTTTATTGACAGTTGGTCTTTATGGTCAGGTGTTGCCTAATCAGAATGGGGCACCATTCAGGCTGGTGGTTCCCTGGAAATATGGATTCAAAAGCATTAAATCTATCGTCAAAATCCGTCTGCTGGAGCAGCAGCCAAAAACAACCTGGGAAATTGCAGGCCCATCTGAGTACGGATTTTATGCCAATGTGAATCCAGCTGTTGATCACCCACGATGGAGTCAAAAGACTGAGCGACGACTGCCAAGTACCTTATTGAGTCCCAATCGAATTGAGACACAGCTATTTAATGGTTATGAAGAGGAGGTGGCTGGTTTATATAAAGGCATGGATCTGAAGAGGTACTTCTGACATGGTGGCAAGACTGGATGCTGTAGCTAAAATAAAACTGGTTGTTTTTCCGCTTTGTTTTGTACCTTTATTACTGCTGGTGGGAGATGTTTTAAATAATCAGCTTGGGCCTGATCCTGCTAAAACCCTTACCCTTTCTTTAGGTGTATGGTCTCTACGGTTTCTATGCTTAACTTTGGCCGTAACACCACTGAGAAAACTTGCTGGCATTAATAAGCTTATTCGTTTTAGACGGATGCTAGGGCTCTTTTCCTTATTTTATGCGCTATTGCATGTTTTATCTTATTTGGCATTCATGCTGGGATGGCACTGGCCAACATTAATAGAGGATCTTTATAAGCGTCCATACATTATTGTTGGCGCCCTGGCTTTGTTGATCTTGCTTATCCTTGGAATGACTTCCACAAAAGCACAAATAAAAAGGTTGGGGAGAAACTGGAGCAAAATCCATAAGCTTATTTATCCTGCTGCGGCTTTAGTTGTAGCTCATTTTTTTTGGCTGGTAAAAAGCGATTACTCAGAACCTTCTTTATACGGTGTCATCGTTTTTGCATTACTGTTTTTAAGGCTTTCTTTTATTGCCAGGTTTAATACAGGTAGGTAAATACCCCGGGTTGCACTATCCGACACTTGCCCTATAATGCGCACCTCATTCGGGCAGCACGCCTTCAGCACTTTCTTCCCA
>CBDCZK010000023.1:1000000-1002500 GCA_965224475.1 Endozoicomonadaceae bacterium
GATTCCCCT
This sequence comes from Endozoicomonadaceae bacterium, assembly GCA_965224475.1. Taxonomy (GTDB): domain Bacteria; phylum Pseudomonadota; class Gammaproteobacteria; order Pseudomonadales; family Endozoicomonadaceae; genus Endonucleibacter. The sequence goes on from CBDCZK010000023.1 coordinate 1,000,010, forward strand.
AGTAGCGGCGAGCGAACGGGGATTAGCCCTTAAGCTTGGATTGGTTTAGCAGAACGCTCTGGAAAGTGCGGCAATAAAGGGTGATAGCCCCGTATGCGAAAGGCCATTCTAAGTGAAATCGAGTAGGACGGGACACGTGAAATCTTGTCTGAACATGGGGGGACCATCCTCCAAGGCTAAATACTCCTGACTGACCGATAGTGAACCAGTACCGTGAGGGAAAGGCGAAAAGAACCCCGTTGAGGGGAGTGAAATAGATCCTGAAACCGTGTACGTACAAGCAGTGGGAGCAGACTTGTTCTGTGACTGCGTACCTTTTGTATAATGGGTCAGCGACTTACATTCTGTGGCAAGGTTAACCGCATAGGGTAGCCGTAGGGAAACCGAGTCTTAATAGGGCGAATTCAGTCGCAGGGTGTAGACCCGAAACCGGGCGATCTAGCCATGAGCAGGTTGAAGATCAGGTAACACTGATTGGAGGACCGAACCCACCGTCGTTGAAAAGCCGGGGGATGACTTGTGGCTAGGAGTGAAAGGCTAATCAAGCCCGGAGATAGCTGGTTCTCCTCGAAAGCTATTTAGGTAGCGCCTCTTGTCTCACCATCGGGGGTAGAGCACTGTTTGGGCTAGGGGGTCATCCCGACTTACCAACCCCATGCAAACTCCGAATACCGATGAGTGCAATCAAGGGAGACACACGGCGGGTGCTAACGTCCGTCGTGGAAAGGGAAACAACCCAGACCGTCAGCTAAGGTCCCAAAGTAACAGTTAAGTGGGAAACGATGTGAGAAGGCCCAGACAGCCAGGAGGTTGGCTTAGAAGCAGCCACCCTTTAAAGAAAGCGTAATAGCTCACTGGTCGAGTCGGCTCGCGCGGAAGATGTAACGGGGCTCAAACTGTTCACCGAAGCTACGGGTTCAGCACTTTGTGCTGAGCGGTAGAGGAGCGTCCTGTAAGCCGTTGAAGGTCAAGCCGGGAGGCAGGCTGGAGGTATCAGGAGTGCGAATGCTGACATGAGTAACGATAAAGGGGGTGAGAGGCCCCCTCGCCGGAAGACCAAGGGTTCCTGCGCAACGCTAATCGGCGCAGGGTGAGTCGGCCCCTAAGGTGAGGTCGAAAGACGTAATCGATGGGAAACGGGTTAATATTCCCGTACCCCTGTTGACTGCGATGGAGTGACGGAGAAGGCTAGGCCAGCAAGGCGATGGTTGTCCTTGTTTAAGGTCGTAGGCTGAGGGTTCAGGCAAATCCGGACCCTCAAGGCCGAGAACCGATGACGACCGATCTTTCAGATCGGGAAGTGGTCGATGCCATGCTTCCAGGAAAAACTTCTAAGCTTCAGGTCAACAGGGACCGTACCCCAAACCGACACAGGTGGTCAGGTAGAGAATACCAAGGCGCTTGAGAGAACTCGGGTGAAGGAACTAGGCAAAATGGCACCGTAACTTCGGGAGAAGGTGCGCCGCTGATGGTGATGGAACTTGCTTCCTAAGCTGTCGGCGGTCGAAGATACCAGGTGGCTGCGACTGTTTATTAAAAACACAGCACTGTGCAAACACGAAAGTGGACGTATACGGTGTGACGCCTGCCCGGTGCCGGAAGGTTAATTGATGGGGTTAGCTTAGGCGAAGCTCTTGATCGAAGCCCCGGTAAACGGCGGCCGTAACTATAACGGTCCTAAGGTAGCGAAATTCCTTGTCGGGTAAGTTCCGACCTGCACGAATGGCGTAACGATGGCCACGCTGTCTCCACCCGAGACTCAGTGAAATTGAAATCGCTGTTAAGATGCAGTGTATCCGCGGCTAGACGGAAAGACCCCGTGAACCTTTACTATAGCTTCACAGTGGATCTTGATGTTGCTTGTGTAGGATAGGTGGGAGGCTTTGAAACGTGGACGCCAGTCTGCGTGGAGCCAACCTTGAAATACCACCCTGGCAATATTGAGGTTCTAACCCAGGTCCCTTATCGGGATCGGGGACATTGTGTGGTGGGTAGTTTGACTGGGGCGGTCTCCTCCCAAAGAGTAACGGAGGAGCACGAAGGTGCGCTAAGTACGGTCGGACATCGTACGGTTAGTGTAAAGGCACAAGCGCGCTTGACTGCGAGACGTACATGTCGAGCAGGTACGAAAGTAGGTCTTAGTGATCCGGTGGTTCTGTATGGAAGGGCCATCGCTCAACGGATAAAAGGTACTCCGGGGATAACAGGCTGATACCGCCCAAGAGTTCACATCGACGGCGGTGTTTGGCACCTCGATGTCGGCTCATCACATCCTGGGGCTGAAGCCGGTCCCAAGGGTATGGCTGTTCGCCATTTAAAGTGGTACGCGAGCTGGGTTTAGAACGTCGTGAGACAGTTCGGTCCCTATCTGCCGTGGACGTTGGAAGTTTGAGGAGAGCTGCTCCTAGTACGAGAGGACCGGAGTGGACGAACCACTGGTGTTCGGGTTGTGTCGCCAGACGCATTGCCCGGTAGCTATGTTCGGACGGGA
>CBDCZK010000023.1:1007500-1008859 GCA_965224475.1 Endozoicomonadaceae bacterium
TTAAGATCGGGAAGTGGTCGATGCCATGCTTCCAGGAAAAACTTCTAAGCTTCAGGTCAACAGGGACCGTACCCCAAACCGACACAGGTGGTCAGGTAGAGAATACCAAGGCGCTTGAGAGAACTCGGGTGAAGGAACTAGGCAAAATGGCACCGTAACTTCGGGAGAAGGTGCGCCGCTGATGGTGATGGAACTTGCTTCCTAAGCTGTCGGCGGTCGAAGATACCAGGTGGCTGCGACTGTTTATTAAAAACACAGCACTGTGCAAACACGAAAGTGGACGTATACGGTGTGACGCCTGCCCGGTGCCGGAAGGTTAATTGATGGGGTTAGCTTAGGCGAAGCTCTTGATCGAAGCCCCGGTAAACGGCGGCCGTAACTATAACGGTCCTAAGGTAGCGAAATTCCTTGTCGGGTAAGTTCCGACCTGCACGAATGGCGTAACGATGGCCACGCTGTCTCCACCCGAGACTCAGTGAAATTGAAATCGCTGTTAAGATGCAGTGTATCCGCGGCTAGACGGAAAGACCCCGTGAACCTTTACTATAGCTTCACAGTGGATCTTGATGTTGCTTGTGTAGGATAGGTGGGAGGCTTTGAAGCGTGGACGCCAGTCTGCGTGGAGCCAACCTTGAAATACCACCCTGGCAATATTGAGGTTCTAACCCAGGTCCTTTATCGGGATCGGGGACATTGTGTGGTGGGTAGTTTGACTGGGGCGGTCTCCTCCCAAAGAGTAACGGAGGAGCACGAAGGTGCGCTAAGTACGGTCGGACATCGTACGGTTAGTGTAAAGGCACAAGCGCGCTTGACTGCGAGACGTACATGTCGAGCAGGTACGAAAGTAGGTCTTAGTGATCCGGTGGTTCTGTATGGAAGGGCCATCGCTCAACGGATAAAAGGTACTCCGGGGATAACAGGCTGATACCGCCCAAGAGTTCACATCGACGGCGGTGTTTGGCACCTCGATGTCGGCTCATCACATCCTGGGGCTGAAGCCGGTCCCAAGGGTATGGCTGTTCGCCATTTAAAGTGGTACGCGAGCTGGGTTTAGAACGTCGTGAGACAGTTCGGTCCCTATCTGCCGTGGACGTTGGAAGTTTGAGGAGAGCTGCTCCTAGTACGAGAGGACCGGAGTGGACGAACCACTGGTGTTCGGGTTGTGTCGCCAGACGCATTGCCCGGTAGCTATGTTCGGACGGGATAACCGCTGAAAGCATCTAAGCGGGAAGCCCCCTTCAAGATGAGACTTCCCTGGGCCCTAGAGGCCCCTGAAGAGCCGTTAAAGACTATGACGTTGATAGGCTGGGTGTGTAAGCGTTGTGAGGCGTTGAGCTAACCAGTACTAATGACTCGTGC
>CBDCZK010000024.1:0-108408 GCA_965224475.1 Endozoicomonadaceae bacterium
ACCAGACGAACCCCTTTAATGGGCGCTTTACCCACAGAAACCATATGGCGGTTGCCATCAATTACAAGAAGAGCTTTATTAGAAAAAAGTGCGATAGCCCTGACTGAGGTAGCATGAATAGGAAAAGACAAGGAGAGAAAAAGGCTAAATAAAAGCGTTTTAGTCATCGACATCAGCCTCCATGCTGATGAATACAATCCCTAGTGCTCGGTACTGAACCCGATGATATATTCAGGACAGTGTATTAAATATAGAAAGCTATCAGCTGCAGGGAAAACAACGCATAAAAACCCGCCACAATATCATCAATCATGATTCCCAGGCCACCGCCAACACGGGCATCCAACCAACTTATCGGCCAGGGCTTCCAGATATCAAACAGCCGAAACAGGAGAAACCCTAAAAGTATCCACTCCCAACCTGATGGTGCAGCAATCATTGTGATCCAGAAACCACAAAATTCATCCCAGACAATCCCTGGGTGATCATGAACACCCAGATCTTTTGATGTTCTATCACACAACCAGATGCCTATGCCTGTGGCAATGGCCAATATTAATAAATACGGCCCAAGAGAGAAATTTTGCAACAGTAAATAAAAAGGAATTGCTGCTACGGTGCCTACCGTCCCTGGCGCCTTTGGCGATAACCCACTACCCAAGCCAAAGGCAAGAAAGTGAACAGGATTCTTCCAAATTACAGGATTAGGGTTCATGTTTTAGTGCATATAAAAATAGTGTGAGTAAACACTGCATCTCAACCATCATCCAGTGGCCTCAAAATACAGCGCCGGTCATTTTGTGTTATTTTTATCCTAAATTCAAAAATAGGAAGCCAGTTGGTTATATAAGGGCTGTTAAAAATGTGTATAAGAGTCAGCCGTCACTTTCTGGCCCGTTTGCATATCAGCAACGCCACTGCCTTCGATAATTTTTCCAATACATGACACCTGGCATCCCAGCTCTTTGGGGAGATTCATAGTCTTGTCCTTCGGCCAGGTAAAGCACAGCTCATAATCATCGCCACCTGTTAAGGCGAACTCTTTGGCACGTTTACTACCGTAGATCGAACGCAGTGATTCCGAACAGGGAATAGCATCCAGATCTAACTGGGCACCAACACCACTTGCAACCAGTATATGCCTTAAATCGCCCAGCAGCCCATCAGAAATATCCAGTGCAGCTGTTGCTCCCTGCTCTGCTAACCATTGGCCCAAACGAAGACGAGGGGAGGGTTTATAATATCGATTTAGTAAGTCGCTAATATTGTTATCATCCGTGCTAGCTGGGTGCTGCTCTTTGAGCACAAAATCCAGAGCGCCAGCAGCATCACCTAAATTTCCACTGACGTATACTAAATCACCAACACTCGCACCATTGCGTTTGATGGCTTTTCCTTTTTTTACTAACCCTTGCGCCTGTATGGAAATAGTCAACGGTCCCTTAGTTGTATCGCCACCAATCAGTGAAATTGCCTCTGCTTCAGCAAGACAAGCCAGTCCATCACTAAATCCCTGTAACCAGCAACTATTTGCATCTGGCAAGGTCAGACCCAATGTAAAGCTATGAGGAATTGCCCCCATTGCGGCAAGGTCACTCAGATTAACAGCCAGTGACCGATATGCTAAAAGCTCCGGGTCACAATGATAAGGAAAGTGAACCCCTTCTACTAATGTATCCAGAGACTGGGCAAGCTGCATACCATCTGGCACTTCAAGCAGGGCACAATCGTCACCAATTCCCGTAATGCCGGCAGTTTGGGTGAATAATTCCTTACGTTTAAAGTATTTATTAATCAGCTCAAATTCACCAATACTCATAGAAAACACTCAACCGGCCATCAGGGGAAATGCAAAAACCACTATCGAATCGGGTGTTTGAAAGGGCTGGTGAGGTAAACCCAGCAGCCACTTTCCAATTTTTGATCTAATTATCGCTTGCGATTAGCACGCACTTCTTCAGCACGCAGCCTGGGTGCTAGCTTGTCAAGAATGCCGTTAATGTAGCGGTGAGAGTCCTGAGCCCCAAACTTTTTAACCAGCTCAATGGCTTCGTTGATTACAACCCGATAAGGGACATCACGATGATTAATCAGCTCGTAACAACCGATGCGTAACGCTGCCAGCTCAATTGGGTCAAGTTGATCGAGAGGGCGGTCCAGCAGAGGATTCATTGCCTCATCAAGATGACTGAGCTGACGGGGCACACCATGAAGGATCAAGTGGAAATAACCATCATCCACTTTGCTCATGTCATTATCAGTGCGATACTGTGCCTCAATTGTCATCAGTGACGCCTGGGTCATTTGCCACTGGTATAGAGCCTGTAAAGCTAACTGGCGAGCTCGGCGGCGAGCAGACGGCTTTGGACGGTTATCATCTTTACGGGATTGATTTCTCATGCTCAAGCCTCCAGCCTCTTCATCAGGGAAACCATCTCAAAAGCAGCCATTGCAGCTTCTTCGCCTTTGTTACCAGCCTTGGTACCAGAGCGCTCAATAGCTTGTTCAATGGTATCAACAGTCAACACACCAAAGCTGACCGGAATTTCCTGTTCAAGACTTGCATGGGCCATACCTTTAACGCACTCACCAGCAACATAATCAAAGTGCGGTGTCCCCCCTCTGATTACCGCTCCCAAGGCAATAATGGCATCAAAGCGCCCTGTTTTTGCTACTTTCTTCACAGTCAGAGGCACTTCAAACGCACCTGGACAGCGGATAACTGTAATATCTTCTTCAGCAACACCATGGCGAACCAGGGAATCAATAGCTCCCTTTTCCAGGCTTTCCACCACAAACGCATTCCAGCGAGCAACGACAATAGCGAACTTGCCGCCATTGGCCTGTAATGTACCTTCAATTGTCTTTACAGACATAAAGCTATCCTCATAAACACAGAGGCAGCCGCAGGCCAACAACAGCATGCTGAAAAAATGCTGTTATGGTCGCGGCTGCCAGTATGGCTCTATTTTCGCCTATCACAATGGCAAAAATGATTTCGTTAAATTCGAACCGATCAGGCTGTTATATCAATCAAGGCAGTGAACTGTTACGTCACTGTAATTAGTCATCACCGGTGATGTAATCAACAACTTCAAGATCAAAACCGGAAAGAGCGGCAAAACGCATCGGAGCACTTAGCAAACGCATTTTTCCAACGCCCAGATCCCTTAGAATCTGAGAACCTGTGCCAATATTCAGGTAAGTACGGGAAACACCATCAACAGAACGATTCTGGATCTGGTTAAAACGCTCGAGTGCTGATTCCAGGCTACTGTTTTCTGCTGATTCCAGCAGCACCACAACACCCACACCTTCTTCAGCCACCTTTTCCATAGCACCACGCAAAGACCAGCCCTGCCAGGCATCTTTGCATTGCGCCCCCAGCAAGTCCCTGAAGGGTTCAACAGAATGTACCCGCACCAGCACTGGAACATCCGGGGTAATATACCCTTTGCTTAGTGCAATGTGTTTGCCACCCGTGATGGAATCCTGATAAACAGTCATATCAAACTGACCAAACTCGGTATCCAGAGTCTGACGCTTCTGTCTTTCGACTGTTGTTTCATTGACCATACGGTAATGAATCAGATCAGCAATGGTTCCTATTTTGAGATCATGCTTTTCAGCAAATTTTTCCAGCTCCGGTCTTCTGGACATGGAACCGTCTTCATTCATAATCTCAATAATCGCAGCAGCAGGCGTTAGACCAGCCAATTTGGTCAGGTCACACCCGGCCTCAGTATGGCCTGCACGGCTTAAAACGCCGCCCGGCTGAGCACGCAACGGAAATACATGACCGGGCTGAACAATATCTCCAGGCCTGGACATTGAATCAACGGCAACACGTATTGTCCGAGCCCGGTCCTGGGCTGAAATACCTGTAGTCACCCCTTCTGCAGCTTCAATAGAAACCGTAAACGGCGTACCAAAACCAGACTTGTTATCATCGCTGGCAACCATTGGAGGAAGTCCGAGATAATCGCAGCGCTCTCCAGCCAGTGTCAGGCACAGAAGCCCCCGTGCCTCTCTCACCATAAAATTGACAATCTCCGGCGTGATTTTCTCTGCGGCAACAATCAAGTCACCTTCATTTTCACGGTCTTCATCATCCATCAGGATGACTGGCTTGCCGAGTCGAATATCTTCGATGATTTCTTCGATGGAGTTCAGCTGCATAACGCCCCTCAGGGAACTGGTTCTGACACCCGGCCGCCATAAATAAATCGGGAACTAAATTTAACTGGGGGACCTATGGGTGCCTATGGGAACATACCGCATTTATACTACTGTTTGAGCAATAGATGGTTATGTTCCTGACATTCGGAGCGGGTATATTACTGGTTTACACCGCTTAACAGAACCGTAATCTCTATAGGTTTTTCTTGTAACCTGTTCATATGAGCCACATCAACGCATAAAACCATGCTCTGCAAGAAAAGAGGTGGTCAGCCTAGAAGGTTCTGCATGACCCGTCGCTTGCAACTCTGGATCCAGTAATCGCTCTAAATACCGGGCAATCTGGTCTACCTCAAGATTGACTTTAGTGCCAATCTGCCACGCGTTAATTGTCGTCATTTCCTGGGTATGGGGAACAATGTTCAAGGCAAATTTTGACCCTTCGACAGCATTAACCGTCAGACTGACCCCATCTACAGTAATAGAACCCTTATGAGCAATATAGCGGGCCAAGAGTAACGGTGCCTCAAGCCAGTAACGGGTCGAGCGGGCAGACGGTTCGATAGAAACAATAGAGCCCACACCATCAACATGACCGCTGACTAAATGTCCACCCAGGCGCGTGGTAGGTGTTAATGCTTTCTCAAGATTGACTGAAGACCCACTTGCCAGTTCCCCAAGCGTTGAATATTCAAGGGTTTCAAGGGAGACATCTGCGATATAGCCATCACCAGGAAGTTCAACCACTGTCAGGCAGACACCATTAGTGGCTATACTATCACCCAGGTTAACATCAGAAAGATCCAGTCCCCCCGAATTGATATGCAATCGCAGATCGCCCTGACAACGGGTTGCAGAACGGATCGTACCTACAGCCTCAACAATTCCAGTAAACATTGATCACTACCAATAAAAAACCAGTGATAATAACACTAACTAGGGATTGGGCAGAGCACCGTCACCCTTAACCCTTATCAGGCAGTTAAGGGTCTATCTACTGTCACTGGTAGTCGCCATATCATCGCAAGCCCAAAGGTATATATAGCAAGCAGGTATAAAACAGGAGATGTAGCAATACCGGTAACGCCGACCAGCCAGGTAGCAATAACCGGCGACAGACTGCCAAAAAAACCTTGAGCGGTATTATAACCGAGAGCCAAGCCCGTCATGCGAACCGGTGAAGGCAGCAATCTTGCTGACAACACAGCACCGCTACCATAAATAAAGGCCAATAACAGGCTAAAGCCAAACTGACCAATAACCACTTTCCACAACTCAGGCCCGGTCATTAACCAATAGCTGGGCATAACCATAAAAATACCTGCGACAACGGCTCTGGTCATGATAATCCTGGCTCCAACGCGGTCAGACAATAGACCAGCAAATGGAATCATCAAAACCATCAGTAACATATTGCAAGAATTGATCGCTAAGGCAAAAGCACGATCATAAAACAGTTGCTCGGACCAATAGGTGTTGATGTAGACAAAAACCATAAAAAAACAGGTGCCATTTAATATATTCAACACACCAACCCGAACCATAGCCATTTTATGCTCACGGCAAACCAGTGAAATGGGGGGCTTAACAGGAGCCCGGCGAACTTCTGAAAAACACCACTTGATCCGTATCCACGCCAATACAATACAGCCCAACGCACCGGCAAAATAAGCCAGCCGCCAGCCCCATGATTCGACCGCATCCTCTGGCAGAGCAAAATGAACCAGCGTTGCTGTCAGAGATCCAATAACCATACCGCTAATACCACTGACATGAACAAGACTGGAAAACAAACCCTGCCGCTGGGGTTTTGCCCTTTCTGCAAGGCTAATCAGTGTTGCAGCGACCTCACCACTCATGGAAAGTCCCTGGAGTAATCTGCAAACAATAAGAGCCAACGGAGCCAAAATGCCAATTTGCTGATAATTGGGCATGACCGCGATGATTAAACTACTCAAGCCCATCAGCCCCAGACTTAGAATCAAGGCGGGCCTACGGCCCAAGACATCACCAATATGCCCAAAAACCACAGCACCTAAAGGTCGTATAAAAAAGCCCAAAGCAAAAGCAGAGAACGTAGCCAGCATTGAAACCATCTGGCTTTCAGCAGGAAAAAACAAGCGGGCTATAACAGGCGCGAAATAGCCGTAGATAGTAAAATCATACAATTCCAGAAAATTGCCACCTGCAATCGCTGCAACCGGAATCTCTTTTTTGGACACTGCGTTCTCTCTGGACGTTCAGAAAAAATACAGTTTAGCAGCCTGTCTGAAACAGGGGACATTTTCAGTTAGACACTGCCATTTAATGGATTGGCTGTGCAGTGATCCGCCAATCATGCCCAACAGATCGAATATCTGTAATGGTAACCGCTGTCTTTTCAGACATGTTATCAAATGGCAGCTGGAATAAAGGCCGGGCATTGGAACCCATTAATACCGGAGCCATATAAACAACTAGCTCATCCAATAACTGTTCCTGCAATATTGATCCAGCCAATGTTGCGCCGGTTTCAACCAAAACCTCATTACAGTTTCTATCACCTAATGTTGTAACCAGCTTTTTCAAAGAGACTGTTTCTTTCCCAGGTTCCTGGACAATCACTTCTGCCCCAGCCTTCTCCAATGCTTTTCTTTTATCTGCTTCAGCATGAGCCGTCGTCACAATAAGGCAGCGGCCAGGACCATGAATAACTTTGGCGGTAACCGGTGTGCGCAGTTGAGAATCCACCACTACCCGCAAGGGTTGTCTCTTACAAATCAAGGATGCATCAGGCAGTCCGAGCTGCTCCTCCCTTAATGTCAGGGATGAGTCATCCTGTAGAATAGAGCCCACACCAGTAACAATCGCACAGCTGGACGCTCTTAGCTGCTGAACATCACGCCGGGCAGCTGGCCCGGTAATCCATTGGGATTCACCACTGGCCATTGCCGTGCGTCCATCCATACTCATTGCTAGTTTAGCTCTTACAAAAGGTTTACCGGTTTCCATTCGTTTAAGAAAACCTTTATTTAACAAGCGCGCTTCAGTTTCCAACAAACCACTTTGTACTTCTATACCCGCGTTTTTAAGCATGGTTAGCCCACGGCCAGCTACCGAAGGGTTGGGATCTTGCATGGCGGCAACGACCTTGTTTACACCCGCTTTGATTAAAGCCTCAGCACAGGGTGGTGTACGGCCATAGTGGCTGCATGGTTCCAGGGAAACATAGGCTGTGGCTCCACGTGCTTTATTACCTGCCCTATTTAGCGCATGAATTTCCGCATGGGCTTCACCGGCCCATTCGTGCCAGCCTTCTCCTACGACTTCACCATCCAGAACAATCACACAGCCAACCCTTGGGTTAGGCATGGTGGTCCACTTACCACGGTCTGCCAGCCTGATAGCTCGGGCCATAAATCGGTGATCATCAGGAGAAAATATACCGCTCATTAATCACTCCCAAGGAGGGTATAAAACCAATAATCATAACCTGCTAATGGCAAAATGCACGTAGCTGTTAAATAATCCTTTGATACAACCACAATAGAAAATAAAAAAAATGAAGATTGACCAGCTCCCCTCTCCAGCCAGGGATGATATTTTCGGTCATTTGAGCACACTGAAAAGTACAAACGTTCACAAACAGCTTCAACAGTGGTCCGAGGATTTTGGGGGGCTTTATCGCATTCGTATCGCCTACAAAAAGGCCGTTGTGGTAGGTAAGCGAAATCTTATACAAGAGATTCTTAAACAACGTCCTGATCGATACAAACGGCGAAAAAATATAGAGCTGGTTTTTCAAGAGCTGGGGATGAATGGCATTTTCAGTGCAGAAGGGGCTGACTGGAAGCAGCAAAGACAACTGTTTAACCCCGCTTTTAATGGTGCCAACCTTCGATATTTTTTCCCTGCTATCAACAAAATTACCGACCAGCTAATTGCTAAAGCTCACTCTCTTGCTGAGTCTGGTAAGCCGATCGATATCAAGAAACTATTTACCGAGTTCACAGTGGATACAATTTCCAATCTGGCCTTTGGCTACGATATCAACACCCTCGGAGGGGACAATAAAAAGCTACATAAACACCTTTCTGCAATATTTCCCGGTCTTTACTCAAGATTAACTCTACCGCTTCCTTTATGGCGAATTTATAAAACCGATAAAGACAGGAAACTCGAAAATGCAAATACCGCAATCAAGTCTTTTTTAAATGAGCGTATTGCAATAACCAGACAAAAAATGGTGAATACACCATCTTTGAAGGAAAAGCCTGAAAACCTATTACAGGCAATGATTGCAGAACAGGAAAAAAATCAGTCTTCTTTATCTGACAACGTTATTTTATCTAATGCCATTACTATTTTGATTGCCGGGGAGGACACCACAGCAAATTCTTTAGCCTAGCTTAGCCATCTTTTATCAACACACCCAAAAATACAGGCCCAAGTACGAGAAGAAATAAACACGCTGTCAGAGGGGGCTCTACAGCAGTGGCCTTTACCCCGTACTCCCTTTATGACAGCCTGTATCCATGAATCCATGCGAATCAAGCCAGTAGCCCCCTTCATATTTGCCGAACCTTTAGAAAAGGTAAAATTGGATAATGTAGTTATCCCAAAAGAAACACTACTCATTCTTCTCCTAAATACTACTGGCAGTGATAGTAATTACTTCCCTGAACCAAAGCACTTTAATCCAAACCGCTGGCTTGGTGATGATCACTGCAAGGTAGGAGATATGGTGCCATTTGGTGGAGGTCCAAGGGTGTGCCCAGGGCGGTCACTGGCTCTTCTGGAAATGAAGATGGCTATGTCTCGAATGATACGAGCATTCGAATTTCAAGCGGTTGATGCTGCTCAAGTCAAAGAACGGTTTGATTTTACCGTTATGCCTGAAAACCTACAGCTTCAACTGAAGCCAGCAAACAGCATCAAAGAAAGTAAAAGATCAAATTGCCAAGCAATGATTTAACTCATTATAATTCGCCCTACTCTGGGGGAGTAGCCTGCCCAAGCCCTTTTTTCACTCGGCTCTTGGGTGCATACGTCAACATCATTGGCCATATGCCATGGCGTATGCGGCGGAAGAATTAACCCTGATTCTTCGCTCGGCAAGACCCAGGTAACTCGTACCGGCATGAGGGCCTGGTGCGTGTTGCCTGGTGACAAGCCCTCAGACAATTTCAGTTATGTATGATCTCACTCTGTATCTGGCGGCAATTGCTGTTGGATTTATAATCCTTTCCTGGAGTGCTGACCGGCTAATCGAAGTCGCATCAACGCTGGCATTTCGACTAGGTATGTCAGTACTCACTATCGGCATGACCATTGTTGCTTTTGGTACTTCTGCACCAGAATTACTTGTTTCTTCTGTAGCCGCCTATAACAATGCTGGAGGTATTGCCGTTGGCAATGCCCTGGGTTCTAACACCATCAATATTGGCCTGGTTCTCGGAGCCGTTGGATTAATGGTTCCCCTGATGGTCAGTCCGCGTATTCTCTACCGGGAGCTCCCTATTCTGGGGCTTGTTATGGTGCTCTGCGTTGGCCTTGTTTTTGACGGGCATCTGGGACGGACTGATGGTTTTATTATGGTCACGACCCTGATTGGCTACTGTATTTATCTTACCCGGTCCGCCCGTGGTGATAGTGATAACAACGATGATGTGGTGATACTGAAAATCAGCACAACCAGAGCCTGGCTTGAAGCCTTACTGATGTTAGCCTTACTGCTGGGTAGTTCTCAGGTGCTGGTCTGGGGGGCTACAGGTATGGCTCGCTTTATGGGCGTTAGTGAGCTGGTCATTGGGCTGACAGTCATTGCCTTTGGCACCAGTCTGCCAGAACTGGCTGCGGCAATAGCCAGTGCCAGAAAAGGGCTGTTTGATATGACCCTGGCCACTGTGATCGGCTCCAATATATTCAATTTACTGGGGGTCTTGGCTTTCCCAGGCATTATTGGTAACGGAATAGAATTAGATACCGCCGTACTTCACCGCGATGTGGTTGCTATGATCGGGTTAACATTACTGCTAGCGATCAATGCCTACTCCAGCATTATCAGACCCGGTTCAAAAATGCTGACAAGCAATGGAACTGTGGCAACAGAAGCCAGTTACTGCCTGATTCCAAGATATAAAAGCCTGTTGCTACTGGTGGCTTTTGCCGCATATATCAGCTGGCTTTTTATGACAGCCATTTAACGGAAAAAACACGAATCCATAGCACAAAGACACTGGGCATTTTCATCAATAAAACATTCCACACCGGTGTCTTTGTGGTAAAAAACAAATGCTGTTTTCGCAAAGTCCTCAGTCAGAGCGCTCCTCTGTTTCCAGACGGTCAATTTCCTCCCGGAATTCATTTAGATCCTTGAAGTGCCGGTACACAGAAGCAAAGCGAATGTAAGCCACTTCATCCAGCAACTTAAGCTCGTGCATAACTTCTTCGCCCACCGCTCTGGAGTCAATCTCTCGCTCACCGGTAGCCCTTAATCGGTGTTTGATACGATTAATCGCTTCTTCCAGCTGTTCTACACCTACCGGCCTTTTTTCCAGCGCCCGGGTCATTCCTGCACGCATTTTTTCTTCATGGAATGGCTCTCTGGAACCATCCTGCTTAACAAGGCGTGGTATTAACAGTTCTGCCGTTTCATAAGTAGTAAAACGCTCATTACAGGTGAGGCATTCTCTTCGCCTGCGCACCTGGTTACCATCTGCGACGAGTCTGGAGTCGATAACCTTGGTGTCATCAGCATTACAATAGGGACAATGCATGGTTCAAGTTTAATCCTTATCCTTTGACCGGATACTAACGCCCCCTAGCAAAATGGCAAGTCTGAGAAGTATGAGGCAATTAATTTAGTTCATTCCTGAGGCTGTTACTGCATTATTTTCTCGACATGATTGATTATGGCCCGCCTTAACCAACAGTGATCCAGCTCATTGTCATAACGCTGGTGCCAAACCAGCATATAGGTCACTGGCTCAATCTCAATGGGAAGTGGCAACACCGATACGTTGTATCGCTCTACAGCCTGTCTGGCAAACAGTTCTGGCGCAGTTAAAATCAGATCACTATGCTCTGCAATGCTCAATGCTGCGTTAAAATCAGGAACCTTAACGGCCAGATCACGCTGCAACCCGGTTTTGGCCAGCTGATAATCGAGGCTCCAGCGGGGATTACCTTCACAGTAAACCTGAACATGGGACTGTTCCAGATAACAATCCAGATTCCAGTCTGTTATTGCTGATTTATGCTGCAAAAGAGGATGCCCGTTTCGTAGCAAGCAAGCATTTCGATCGACAGCTAACACATGATGGCTGATACCTTCAGGAAGACCACCAGGCTCCCATACCGGGCTAAAATCACGAGCCATTACACCTAACTCTATACGGCCACTGAGCAACTGCTGCATTGAATCCTGGTGCCAGTCATGGCAATCAAATGCCACTCCCGGTGCATGCATTTGAATATGGGCAAAAAAACCCGTAAGCAAAACATGATATGCACTACCGATACTCGCAATCACAAAATGGCGCTGATCACTTTCAGGATCAAACGTCACTGGATTAATGATTTTCTGAATACGCTCTAACGCTATACGGAGTTCGGGCTCAAGCTGCTCAGCCCTCATGGTAGGCTCAAGCCCCCAGGGTGTTCTGATAAACAATGGGTCATCAAATAATTCTCTCAAGCGCGAGAGTAATTTGCTCACAGCAGACTGGCTGAGATGAAGCCTTTGTGCAGCCCGGCTGGCACTACGCTCTTCCAGCAAGACCTGTAACGCCACCAGCAACTTCAAATCCAGACGAAACAGGTTGTCAAATCTCACTGTGATATTCCTTAAAGGAAAAACCAAACTCAATACAATTCATTTTATTTCATATCGCCTGCTCAATATGATCTGCCCACCTGAAACCAACACCAAAGGCTGTTGATATTCTCTTGTCACACAGCCAACAATGGAGGGACACTTGAAGAGCAAGCAATTCTCAAAGTTAATGGGCATATTGGTATTGCTGATTATTTTCAGCCCTCTCGGAATTGATATCTACATCCCATCATTCACGACAATCGTAGATTACTACGACACAACACCCGATAGAGTGCAGTACACATTAAGCCTGTTTATTCTCAGTATGGGAATAAGCCAACTGGTCGCCGGCCCTCTCGTTGACAAATACGGAAGGCGCAAAATTGCTCTCTCAGGTATCGCCCTTTATTGCCTTACCTCCTTACTGGGAGCATTGGCGCAATCGATTGACCAGCTTACTGTAATGCGAATTCTGCAGGGTGCAAGTGCATGCTGTACTACCACCGTTGCCTTCACTGTAGTAAGGGACTTACTGACCCCAAGAGAGTCAGCCCAGGCATATAGTTATCTGAACGGCGCTCTGAATATTGCCCCTGCACTCGCCCCAACGCTGGGAGGTGCATTGGCCAGTGTATTTGTTTGGCAGGCCAGCTTTATTTTTATGGCAGTCTTTGCCTTGGTGACCTTTATACTGGTCTGGTTCAAACTGCCTGAAACATGTCCAGACACAGTTGACAAAAAGCAGGTATCGCCCTTATCCAGTTACAAAGAATTGCTAACCAACTCAACATTTATTCTCAATAGCCTTTGCTGTATGGGGGCTATGGCTGTCATTCTTTGCTATGTCTCTTTTGCCCCACAAATACTGGTAGGCCAGCTTGGTATTAATGAGTCTGTTTTCGCCCTGCTGTTTGGGCTGAATGCACTGGGTATTATGGCTAGCAGTATTCTGGCAGGACGCTATATGCATACATTGGGAGAAAAAGGCTGCATGTTGATTGGTGCCTTGATGATGGCTGGCGGAGCCATCGCAATGGCTGGCAGTTACCACCTGGCAGGGGTATCGACTTGGGGCTTTATCATTCCAGTAATGATTGCCAGCTCTGGTTTTGCCTGGCTACTGGGCGCTTCTACAGGGAAAGCACTGGCAGGTTTTTCTCATATTGCTGGAACGGCCTCGGCATTACTGGTTTGTATTCAAATGCTGGGAGCAGCACTGGTTAGTATGATTGCACAAGCAAGTCCTCTCCCCCTTCATATCAACCTGGCCGTGCTGATGGCCTTGATGGGTATATTTCCTTTACTTCCTCTTTTACAGGCAAGAAAAGAGCAGCCGACACAAATAGAACTGCAAACTCAATCTTGCTAACGAACACAGGCTAAAAGACTATAAAATGATCCAATAACTGGCTCCTCTCAGAGCCAGTATTTGCAAGTCTTGTTCTCAATTTACAATTTTCCATGACCCATCAGCTTGTAAACAGGCTGTACCATAAGCCTCTTCTGTTTTGCCACCCACAGTAATTGACTGCTGATATTCACGACAAGTTAATCCTGTCTCAGAACTTTTTCCTTCTCGGGTTGCAACCACATAACCTGAACTGTCACCCTCAGTCCAAACCACTTTTTCACCAACTGGGGCTGTTGTTGCCTTTATTTGCGCTGCCTCATGGGCTCGCTGAGCGGCTTCGTTAATATTATCGAGAACTTTTAATGTAATAGCGGTGAAAGCCAACCATTTAACGGCATCATTATCGTTGTGATAGTGCCCATAGCCGGGATAAGGATGGCCGTAAGGCCGGACGACAACAATATTATTCACTGTTCTGTGTCTTGGTACTACAACATAATTCGGCCTGTGCCTGGCATGCCAGACATCATGTCTTACCTCCTGGCGACGTTCACGCTGTTTGTCTTCCCAGCGATCTTCCCAGTAGCCATCTCCAGCAGAAACATTGAAAGATAGAACAGTTAGTGATGTCAGTAGTGAAGAGTACAATAGTTTATTCAAAATCCCCTTGCTCACAAATACAACACCTCTACCGGCCTAAAAGGGTGACAACAGCATTTTTGCGTCCCAGGCCTTTTGAGTTATACCAAAATACAACCTTATCAATAGCTCTGGCATTGCCTTTAATATCAATGATTCTTGACTTGCTATTAACCGGAATATTACTTCTCAAATTAATTTTTTGAGGCGCACCTGATTTGAAATGGACAACCATTCTATCGATATCCAGTGCTGTACCTCTGACGCTTAACTGCAGTTTTCTGTAGACCTGCTTACCCCTATTGACGCCGATTGTATCCATCTCCGCATGGCGCGTTACTGTTCTGGTGCCTATACTTTGCCAGGCTGAAGCGAATACAGACGTTGTGAAAAGACTCAAAAGCAAAAAGGATATTGAAATAATTTTTTTCATAAAAAAAATTCCGGTTTGAATGGCTATTTATTCAGCTAAACTGGTTTTATTTATTGCAGATCAATTAAAGTAACTATTCAGCCTCCTCAGATTAATCTGGATTTTTCGCGAATTTATGTCATTTTGATATAAACCCTTTTCCAGAAGTTTTCATGACTCAGTTTACTCCCGAAACACAGGCCATTATCTTGCTTCTCGCTGCTGTAGGTGAGCTGGAGTCGAAGGTTTTGAGTCTTGAGGATGAAAACAAGGAGCTTGCTGATAAGCTCAAGATGAATAGTCGTAATAGCAGCAAGCCACCGTCTACAGATGGTTACAATAAGCCCTCATCATCCAAAAACTCAAATGCTGACAGTGAGAATGAGGAAAATCCTGAGTGTGATAGAGAAGATTACAAACCCAATCCCAAAAGCCTGAGGCAAAAGTCAAATAACAGGCCCGGTGGTCAACACGGTCATAAAGGCTCTACGCTGGAGCAAACTGAGGAACCAGACCATATCCGGCATCACTCGGTTAAAAACTGCGTACTTTGCCATCAGTCGCTTCTTTCTATCAAAGTAACCGACGTTGTTGAACGTCAGGTATTTGATCCAGGACGTTTTGGCCGTTTCGAAGTAACGGCGCATGTGGCTGAAGTCAAAGAATGCCCATGCGGACATGCTAATCAAGCATGCTTTCCTAAGGGTGTTGACTCGTATGTGCAGTATGGTCCGGTCACTCAAGCACTGGCTGTTTATCTGTATCAATACCAGTTAATGCCGTACAAGCGCATTTCACAATTCTTTTTCGATATTTTTGGTCTTGAAGTTAGTCCCGGTTCAATCTGTACTTTTCAGGCAAATGCCTACGACCGTCTGGCTAGCACAGAGGCAGCAATTGCTAACGCCTTAAAAAAAGTGCCAGTTGCAGGTGCTGACGAAACAGGCATGAGAGTGAAGGGCTCTTTATGGTGGCTGCATGTCGTTCGTTCCGAGGAGTGGACATACTACCACCTTGACCCCAGTAAAGGTCATGAAGCTATTGAGGCAATGGGAGTGTTACTGGTATTTGCCGGTATACTTGTGCATGACCATTATAAAGTCTACTTTCGCTACGCAGCCATCCATGTGCTCTGTAACGCCCATCACTTAAGGGAGTTGCAGGGGGTTGTTGACAGAGATTGCAATTATCTTGCAGCCCGGCTTCAACGCTTGTTAAGGCTGGCTTGCCATCTTAGGAAAGGGTTCAAAAAGCTTGGCATGAAGGCTATGCCGGAAATTATCCGCAAGCGTATCGACTCGCTTTTCGAGCGTACTGCTAAAAAAGCACAGCTCGAAGAAGCCGAGTACATGGAGCGACGACGTCAACGCCTTGGAGAGGATAAAGTCAGAAACACCAAAGCCTTTAACCTCTTCAAGCGACTGGTGGAGTTTAAAGAAGAAACCTTGAGATTCATGACTGATTTTGACATCCCCTTCGATAATAACGGCAGTGAGCAGGATGTTCGCAACGGCAAGGTAAAGCAGAAAATATCTGGCTGTTTCAGAAGTGAAAAAGGGGCTAAATGGTACTGCCGGATACGGAGTTATGTTTCATCGGCGAGAAAGCAGGGTGAGAATGTTTTCGAAGCCCTGCTTATAGCTATGAAGAATTACGACAACCTTCCTTTACTGGGTGCTGAATAGTTACCAATTAAAAAAACCTTTTATTTTTCCGGGGACTATAACAACTTAAAAGTAATCTGAAGTATTTTTTGAGTAAAAGACTGTAAGCATTCTTTTGGGATCAACAATTTCAATGGCTGATATCAAGAAATAGAATTACCTATTACAAACCCCGGAACCCTTTCTGCAAACATCGGATTTAAACTAGAATTATCAACAGCTCACCCAAACCAGGAAAAAGTTCCTGAATATTTCTTAGTTAACTGACCTGCATAAGGCTTATAGGGTTACGCCCTTAAGGGCTTTTGCGCCCAAGGGGCTTACCAATCAAAATCATGTTGATCTCTACTTCTATCATTCTTTTCTTGATCGCGGATATATCCCCGCACTACATCTTCATCAAGCCCAACTGTTGATACAAAGTAACCTCTTGCCCAGAAATGCTCACCGCTAAAGTTTCGCTGCCGACCTTTAAAGTTTTTCGCAATCTCTATTGCGCACTTACCCTTCAAGTAGCCAACAACACTACTTATTTTGGCGGGATACTGACGCACATATGAACCAGGCATCAAATGTCCTTCCAATATTTTGCAGCCCTTCCTTCTGCATGAAAAATCTCTCCAAGAAATGCGAAGGTTCCCATATATCATTTAAACTAGAATTATCAACAGCTCACCCAAACCAGGAAAAAGCTTCCTGAATATTTCTTAATTAAGTTGCTTTAAAAATGTCCCACCAACCAAAATTTACACATGGCTCTACGCTACGTCATATCATCACAATGTCTTGTACCAGTGCCTTGGGTCTGATGGCACTTTTTTTGGTTGACCTTCTGGATATGTATTTCATAAGCCTGTTAGGGCAGGTTGAGCTAGCTGCTGCTATAGGCTTTGCAGGCACCTTGGTTTTTTTTAACACTTCAGTTTCCATAGGCTCTTCCATTGCTATGGGAGCGATGGTTTCAAAAGCGCTTGGTGCGAAAAACCTGCCTGCCGCTCGACGCTACTGTGCAAGCGCCATTGTTTTTTCATTTATTGCTGGCTGTCTGATGACCACCCTGATGCTGAGCAATACTGAGTTTCTCCTTGGACTGTTAGGGGCAAAAGGACTTGTCGCCGAAAAAGCAACGACCTATCTCCAGATACTCATGCCCAGTGCACCGTTATTAGCCATGGCAATGGCAGCCAGTGCAGCACTGAGGGCAACCGGTGATGCCAGACGCCCTATGTTTGCAACCCTGCTGGGGGGCATTGTCAATGCGGCTCTGGATCCACTCTTTATTTTTGGTTTTGGTATGGGGATTGAAGGCGCTGCCTGGTCATCTGTTTTAGCCCGGGTGAGTATTCTCATTTATTCTCTCTATGGTATTACTTACCATCATGGATTAATGGCCAAACCCAGGGTTTCATGCTTCAAGGTAGACCTGCGCGCTATTCTTGCGATTGCTGTACCAGCCATACTGGCTAACGTTGCAACACCATTTGGCAATGCTTTTGTTACACGACAAATTGCATTATTTGGCGAGGACTATGTGGCAGGATTCGCAGTAATTGGACGGATTATTCCTGTTGCCTTTGCTCTAATTTTTGCGTTATCTGGTGCTATTGGCCCAATCATTGGGCAAAACTACGGCGCTCGTTTGATGGACCGAGTCCAACGTAGTCTGAAAGATGCGGCTATTTTCGCCACAGCTTACTGCATACTGATTTCCTGCATTCTTTGGCTAATAAGCGATAGCATCATTAAGTATTTTGGCCTGAATAGTAATGCTGCCTCATTGATTGAATTATTCAGCCCATGGATAGCCCTTACCTTTGTTTTTAATGGCGCCCTATTTGTCGCCAATGCCTCTTTCAATAATCTGAAGCGAGGCATTTGGGCAACCATGTTAAATGCAGGCAAAGCGACCATAGGCACTATTCCATTTGTCATTCTTGGCGGCAGTTATGCCGGTGCAGAAGGCGTCTTAATCGGTCAGGCTCTTGGTAGTATATTATTTGGTCTGATCGGGTTTACCCTTGCAATCTATAGAGTACAAATGCTCAAAACAAGATTTGATAAGGAAAAACAGGAAGAAATTTCTATCGAACCTTCCCTGCCCATGACACCCTTTTGCTCATCCAGGGCGTATATGTTTGAAGAGTGTCAAATCGCTGAAGAGTGTCGAGCAGAAAAAAATAACAGGGACTGATCTGAATTTATACGTTTTCTATTTAAATTGCTGAAAATAAATTCAACAGGGGGATGAAGCTCATAGTAATGAATTCCATCCCTATCTACTGTAATTCAATTTAGCCTTATCGAGCACTTTACTTTTTGCCACGAAAAAATCCTGATTCACGAATAAATAGAGCACCACCAACTACCATACAAATGCCCATGACTATTGTACCAACCGCTGAAATTTCCCATATCGCAGTTGGTGGTGGCTCTGTCATAATGTCAATTGATTCACCTTTAAAACCTTTTAGACATGAGTACATACCTAGTACAAACATGGCTAAGCCAACTATAAATAAACCCGAGTCCCTTCTCATTTTTCCACTCCAATGCATTAGTTATGCCAAACTGCTAATACCTAACAACCTCACCTTTTGGCTGATAATCCTTCAACTTTAATGGAGAGTGTTTAGCAATATACTCTTTAAGCGCAAGAGCATCGGTATAGCCGGTATTAATAAATGATGCTTTCTCATCCAATACAGGCCATTGATCCCCCCCACCGGCGGAAAAAGAGTTGATTGCCAACTTGTACATCGTATCTTTACTGACAGGTTTACCACCGACCTCCAGTTTGACTAATTTATCGCCCTCCATAACCAGCTTCACATTGGCAAAGTGAGCAAAACCGCCACTCACCGGCTTAATAGCAGCAATATCTTCGATATAATTTCTTAGCTCTTTGCCACTAAGCAAGACATAACTCACCATATTGCCAAAAGGCTGGACCTCAAGGATATTCTTTTCGGTCAGCTTACCTGCATTCAAGCCTGTCCTGATGCCACCACCATTGATAACGGCCAAATCTGCTCCGGCTTTCTCCATTTGCGCCCTGGCCAAGAGGTTGCCAATGGCCGCTGGCTTGGATCTAACCAAACTGCGTTCACCAGGCATTGTCTTATCCAGAGACCCGACTTCTTTTTTCAATAACTCTGCTGCTTTATCCTGGTACGGCTTGAGAACAGCAAGCACCTCTGGATCTTCTGTTATTTGCGGCTCAATAGTTACCCACTGTTTTTTACCATCCACTACCGTTTTCTGTTTCAGATTCACCGGTATCAGGCGGTAGTTATTCATTTTCAACACACCTTTACGGTTTCCCTGACCATCAAAGTTATCAATATAGGTATAGGTAAAGTCTGCTCTACCCACATATTTACCCCACTCCCAAGCTTGCAGAATGTATGTGCTGTTTTTGATGTCCGGTCTTAATAACTTGGTCTGAGAGTGCCCTCCTACAACAATATCAATACCATCAATTTCTTCTGCAAGCGTGACATCACCGGGGGCATTTTCACCATGCAGGGCATCCAGATAGTGACCGATATGAGTCAAAGCAATAACAATATCTGCCTTTTCCTGATTGATCAGTCGCGGTACCAGCTTACTCGCACTCTCCACTGCCTCTTCAAAATAAAGACCTCCAGTATTTTCTTTACTGGATTGAAGCCCGGTATCTTCAGTGGTTAAACCCAAAACAGCGACATTTACGCCATCAAGCTGAAACATTTTCCATGGGTCAAAAAGGCGAGCACCTGTTTTTTTCGAATAAATATTAGCGGCTAAAAATGGAAAATTAGCCCATTGCTCCTGCTGTCGCAGAACTGAAAGCGGGTTATCAAATTCATGATTACCAATAGCCATGGCATCGTAGCCAATCAGATTCATACCTTCAAAATCCGGTTTGGCTTCCTGGATATCTGACTCAGGCACTCCCGTATTAATATCCCCTGCTGACAAGACCAGAACCTTACCCCCTTCGGCCTCAACCTCCTTTCTGATACTGTCGATTAAGGTTTTTCGAGCTGCCATGCCCAATTCTCCACGGGCATTTCGCCAGAACTTGCCATGATTATCATTAGTATGAATGACCGTAAGATGAAGATGCCGGACTTGGGAACGACATGGCTTCTCGGTCATTGACGAGCATCCAGCCCCAATCAATACAAACAATATCGCAGCAATCAAATAAAAGCGGGGATAACAAGGCATAGCGCCATACCTCATACTAAAAATGCATAGAACATAGAAGAGGGAGAGTAATTCTCAGTGACAATGGCAGAACCCATTCGCCAGGCATCAGAGACTGTTGACGTTGCACAAGCACATGCTGGTTTGTAAAGATTTATGCTCCGATGAGTTGATACTCTACTAACTGGTTAATTACCAAAGACATTAGAGAAACCTTAACGACCTGGCTCTGCATTTCTGTTTTTAATATTTAGACAAGATAAACTCAGCTGTCGAATTCCCCAGACACTAATATCCGATTCTATTGACATAAGTGCGCAAGCAAGCTGATTACTTTACATGTGTATATATAGCAGGCATCTATGCTATGTTTTTTCTTATAAGAACATAAAAAACATCAGCCCCTTGTAAGCAACATTTTCCATAAAAAATACAGGACTTACCCCAATGAAAGCATGGATGCTTCTGCTTAGCTGCTGCCTGGCCGCCCCTGCTCCAGTTATGGCCCAAAAAAACCCAATCCAGAAAAATACGCTACAGATTGGCTCTGTATTGGCGCTGAAAGGTAAGGCTAAAGGGCTTGGAATAGGGATGCAGCATGGCCTGAATGCATCACTTAATGGGCAGGTAGTGAATGGACGAAAAATCACTATTTCCTACGAAAATGACTTTTACGAGCCAGATACAGCATCGCAAGCCACCAATAAGCTGATCAAAGAAGGTATTTTCCTGATGATTGGTAATGTTGGTACACCAACAGCAAAAGTGACCCTTCCTTTACTGGCAAAAGCCAATGTTCCAGCAGTCGGTTTTTTTACCGGGGCAGGTATACTGCGTCCGGCTCCAGGCCCTATCGTTAACTACCGGGCTAGCTATGTTCAGGAAACTGCAGCAGTCATCAACGATGCAGTAAAAAATGGTCTGAAGCCCGAAAATATCTGCGCCTATGTTCAGAATGATGCCTACGGTATGGCTGGACTGACGGGAATTCGTAAAGCATTTGAAAGTCAGGGGGTTAACCAAAAATTACTCACTACCCTTGATACTATCATCGCAATGGATGGTAAAAATCCCGCGAGAAACAATATTGGCCCGGTGGGTGTATATAAACGCAATACCGCTAACGTTCGTCCTGGTTACCAGTCATTAAAGGCCTGGGAAAAATCCACAGGAAATCGGTGCCGTTTGGTGGTCACTGTCGGAGCTTACGGAAATATTGCCCATTTTGTCCGCGTAGCTAACCGGGATAAAAAAGAAAACTGGATTGTATCAGCTGTTTCATTTACGGGTGCTGACAACTACAGCGATGCCCTTAGCAAATTTGGCGCCACCGACAAAATCATTATGACCCAGGTGGTGCCACTGCTTGACTCTGACCTACCGATAGTTCAAGAGGCTCGTAAAACATTGGGCACTCACTTTGGATTCGTATCTCTAGAAGGCTATATTGTTGGCAAGCTGACTAAAACCATTTTGGAAGCAACACCAGAACCACTGAGTCATAAAAACTTTCTGGATCAGGTTAAGAAAACAAAAATAAGTCTTGGTGGCTTGCCTATTGACTTTACTCAAAATCCTATTCAGGGATCCAATCTTGTTATTTCCAGTTACTTAACCGTTACCGGTTATAAGCCGGTTGAAAAAAGCGTATGGCAAAAATGGCTGATTGAACAGGAAAAATAACATGAGCATTGCCATCAAGGTCTTTTTTGTTATTGCTATTAATCTGGGCATTTTACTTGTCGGCACCGGGTTTGCCTACTTCACCGCCAAAACATCTGCTACCAGCACCATTGCGATTCTTAAGGAAGAAGTAGAGCCATCCCTGCAAGCCCAGAAGCTTGAACAACAAATTACCCGAATAATGATGCTGGCCATCACTCATATGACGCTGACTGACGAAGAGGCAATGTTTAGACTGGAAGAGCAGTTACAGCAAAATATAGATGCCTTTGACAAAACGCTTGCTTTACACAACAGTGGCTACGAGGAACAACACCAGCAGCAACACAATGATGAGGCTCACCTTAACAATGACAGTAATAATTTAGACGAAAATCACTCAGTACATACCACCCATATTTCCGAAAACGATCACCACAACAATGGAAGCCTGACAGGTAATATCACAAACCTCTGGCTTGAAATGAAACAAGCCATTGATCGCTCTGTAGCGCTTAATCATAACTACGACCAGGAACTGGCGCTTTCGAATTTGCTTACCGTTGGGCGTGACGCCCAACACAAATTAAGCGAGTCAATAAATGCCATGATCAAAGGGCATCATGACCATATGTTGGAGAAAGAAGCCGGCATCCAACAAATGCTTAAGCACCTTGACCAAGTCCTGGCAGTCTGCCTCTCCACTGCTCTAATTCTTTATGTAGCTATTTTTATTTTTACTCGTCGATCACTTCTACTCCCTCTTAAGAAACTGAAACACCATATAGAAACCGTTGAAAGCGGTGACCTCACCAGTGATACAGTAATCAAAGGACACGACGAAATTGGCCAGATGGGGATGGCTTTACATGAACTATTTAATGACCGGCTAACCCCCTTGATTAGTAAAATACAAAACCAAGTTCAATCGCAAATAGAGTACTCTGATAATCTAAGCCAAACATTCACCACCATCAGTGATAGCTCCGACCAATTAAAAAAGCAGGCGGGTCTTATTGCCAATAGTTCAAAAGAGATGGCCAGTCAAATTGATACAACCGCCAGCTCCAGTTCAGAAATTGCCAGCACTATTGGGGAAATGACGGTTTCTATTGGTCAACTGAGAGATTCCCTTCAGGCTTTATCAGAGCTGGCAATAAACAGCTCAGGAGAGCTTTCCAGTATTAACAGGAACACTGAAGTTATCTTTAGTGAAATCCACCTGATAACGGTAAAAGTGGAGGAAGTGGCAGACAATTTAACCGAGGCAAACAACCGCTGTAAAAGTGTTATGCAGTCAGCCGAAGTCGCTAAAAAGTCCGCAGAAGAAAGCCGGGAAGTCATGGAGCAACTACAGGTTGTCACTAATAAAGTAGGCGATTTCACTCGTCTGATTGAAAAGATCTCCAATCAAACCAGTATTCTGGCTCTTAATGCCTCTATTGAAGCATCAAGGGCTGGAGAGCAGGGCAGAGGTTTTGCAACAGTCGCTTCTGAAGTCAAGGAGCTAGCACACCAGACTGAAGAAGCAAATAACGAAATTGCCAGCCAGATAGAAACTATCCAAAGCCGGGTAAGTACTGTTATTCACTCCAGTGAAGAGACCTTGAAAAGTTCAGGAGAAGTATTCGAGCTTAGCCAGCAAATTGCTGAAATGATCAGTAGCCAGGACCAGCTGGCTAGCTCAGTGGCCAAAATGGTCGAGTCGGTGTCTGACTCCAGTAAAGAGTCATCCACAAAAATCACTGCAACCAATGAAAATCTGCAACAAATATCCAGTGCTGTAAGCGATGCTTCAAATTCCTCTGCTGAACTCAGTTCTGCCGCTGACAGTGTTGCTGCCGTGATCAACACCATGGCAACCAATACCCGACACGTAGCTGATGAAGCAGTTAAAGTCAGAGATGGTATTCAACAGGCAAAACAGGAAATTTTTGAAATTGATGGCAGTGTCAGCGGTAGCGATAAAATTTCAAAAAATCTGGATCAGCAAATCAAGGCAATGGGAGAACTGGTTCGTTATTTTAAAACCTGAGAAGCTGCTTTAAAAAAGCTGCCCTATTTCAGGCAGCTTAACCCAATTCATTCGGTTTAATTTAGTTATAAACAGGCAGTCGACGGCAGATAGTTAATACCTTCTCACGGGTATCCACCTCAACCTTTTCATCACCCATATTATCCAGCACATCACAGATCCAGTCTGCCAGTTCAGCTGAGTCCTGTTCATTAAAGCCTCGACGGGTAATAGCAGGTGTGCCAATACGTAAACCACTGGTTACAAAAGGTGAGCGAGGATCGTTAGGTACCGCATTTTTGTTAACGGTTATATTGGCTCGGCCCAGAGCAGCTTCTGCATCCTTACCGGTGTACTCTTTACCGATCAGGTCTACCAGGAACAGGTGGTCATCAGTGCCTTCAGAAACAATTTTAATGCCCCTCTCCATCATGACCTTGCACATAGCCTGAGCATTATTCACTACTTGCTGCTGATAGTGCTTGAATTCATCTCCCATAGCCTCTTTAAAGCAAACTGCCTTAGCTGCTATGACGTGGCAAAGAGGTCCACCTTGGGACTCAGGGAATACAGCAAAATTAAACTTCTTGTTTAACTCTTCATTGTCATTGGCCAGAATCAGACCACCACGAGGCCCCCCTAGGGTTTTATGGGTTGTGGTGGTGACAACATCGGCAATGCCAACAGGGGAAGGATAGACACCAGCTGCAATCAGGCCTGCAACATGCGCCATGTCCACCAGCAGGTAGGCACCCACTTTATCGGCAATATCACGGTAACGTTGCCAATCAACCACCCTGGAAAAAGCGGAGAAGCCGCCAACAATCATTTTTGGCTTATGCTCAAGCGCCAGGCGCTCCATTTCTTCGTAATCAATATCACCGGTTTCCGGATGGAGACCATACTGCACAGCATTATAGATACGTCCGGAAAAACTGACACTGGCACCATGGGTCAAATGTCCACCATGCGCCAGACTCATACCCAGCACGGTATCGCCGGGCTTAAGTAGAGCCATATAAACAGCAGCGTTAGCCTGGGAGCCAGAGTGGGGCTGGACGTTAGCATAACTGGCACCAAACAGTTCTTTTGCCCGGTCAATAGCCAGCTGTTCAACTACATCTACATGTTCACAGCCGCCATAATAGCGCTTTCGAGGATAGCCCTCCGCATACTTATTCGTCAGTACGCTGCCCTGTGCTTCCATAACCCGAGGGCTGGCATAGTTTTCAGACGCGATTAACTCAATATGCTCTTCCTGGCGAACAGCTTCAGCATCAATCGCTGCTTTCAACTCCGGGTCGAACTCGGCAATGGACATATCCTTTTTGAACATCGAAATACCCTGTGTTGCCTGTTATTAGATTGGAGCAGGCATTCTAATACAGTTAGTAACGGGCTGAAAAGCAACCTGCTCACACCCGGGAATATACAGCACATATTTTATTTATTTTTACGGAAACCAGCCTTTTCCGGATTACTTTTGCCAGTTTTTGAGAATTCTTTCAGCTGCTTTAAGAGGTTTATTCTATCCTTTGCGCAAAGGCTGTAATTGTTAGCTTATCTCACTTACCTGTGAGACTTCTCCTTTAAGCCTTTTCCAGCACTAACAGGCATCCGGCGATGAAAAAGCTGATAACCCAAATTGACACACTGGCCAAAGACCAGGCTTTTGGATTGGCTGAATCCAGTCCTGATCTATCATTTAATGCCTCACCACTCTATATCTATCGTTCCGATTCAGCATCATTAAGACAAGTCGCACTGGTATCAGGAGGGGGCAGTGGCCATGAGCCGCTCCATTCAGGCTTTGTTGGCAAAGGCATGCTCACAGCCGCCTGTCCTGGTGAGATATTCACCTCCCCCACCCCAGATCAAATATACCAGTGCGTTAAACAGTTAAATACCGATCAGGGTGTACTCCTGATTATCAAAAACTACACGGGTGATGTCCTTAATTTTGAAACAGCCATAGAACTACTGAGTGCCGATGATATTTCTGTTGGCTGTGTACTTATTGATGATGATATTGCAGTAAAAGACAGTCTCTATACTGCTGGGCGAAGAGGTGTTGCCGGTACGGTTTTAGTCGAAAAAATCCTGGGGGCTGCTGCAGACAAAGGCTTTTCACTAAACCATTTAGAAGTGCTGGGCCAGAAAGTAAATAACTGCACACGATCCATTGGCGCTGCGCTATCGCCCTGTACAGTCCCAGCCATTGGCACCCCTTCTTTCAGCCTTAACGATAATGAAGTGGAGTTTGGTGTCGGTATTCACGGCGAACCAGGTATCGAGCGCCGCCCCTACAACAATAGCTCTCAGTTAGTTAGTGAGATGTTTAATGAACTTATTGAAAGTGCACCATACACCCGCCAGATCAGAACCTGGAACAGAAATACCCGCGACTGGCAGGAATTAACGCAAACAACAGAGTCATTGCAACAAGGAGACAACATCATCGTTCTAATTAACGGTCTCGGCAGTACGCCAGTATCTGAGTTATATGGAGCTTTCAGCGAAGTTAAAAATAGCTGCAGTAGAGCCAACCTTAAAATAGTCCACAGCCTGATCGGTAGCTATTGCACATCCCTGGATATGACAGGCCTATCCATCACCTTATTAAAAGTAGATAAAGAGATGATTCAACTCTGGCACCACCCGGTAAATACACCCGCTTTACGGTGGGGCTGTTAACGTAAATACTTTCTCAGAAAACATGCTGTGCGAGCAGACTTCACTCTTCAGTATGTCTATGCCATTAAACAAGAGGCGTTTTCTATGGTTATAGAACAGGAGCATCTGGTCTGCTGGCTACGAGCATGTAAAACCCTTTTTGAGAACCACCGAGACCACCTCACCGAACTGGATCTGGCTATAGGTGATGGCGATCATGGTTTGAACATGTGCCGGGGGTTCAACAAAGTTGATGAACAGCTGAATCTTCTTGAAGACTGTGATATTGGTGCTCTTTTTAAAACAGTGGGTATGACACTGCTATCCAGCGTTGGAGGTGCAAGCGGCCCTCTGTATGGAACACTCTTTATAAAAGCCGCCCCCTGTTTTTCAGGCAAAAACTCCCTTGACCTTACTGAACTATACACCGGGTTAAATGCTGGGGTTCAAGGGCTGACATCTCGCGGTAAAGCCAAGCCAGGTGATAAAACCCTATGCGATGTTTGGTGGCCGGTTATTACCTCTTTAGAAAATAGCTGTAAAAAGCAAACAGATATCTCAAACGCTCTGAAACAGGCCTTTGAAATTGCAGAAAAAGCAGCACACTCAACAATCGAAATGCAGGCTCATAAAGGGCGAGCCAGCTATTTAGGAGAACGCAGCATTGGTCACCAGGATCCAGGTGCCACCTCTTCCATGCTTATGATAAAAGCACTTTATGACGTCACTGTCAGCTAAGGGTAGATTCTCATGGTAAGTATCGTCATTGTTTCACACAGCAAAAAACTGGCAAATGCTACTGCAGAGTTGGCGCAGGAAGTGGCACAGGGGCGCTGTGCCATCGCTTGTGCTGGAGGTATAGAAGACCCTGAAAACCCCACTGGCACGGATCCTATCAAAGTGATGAAAGCCATTGAAACGGTATACGACGAATCGGGCGTACTGATTTTAATGGATTTGGGTAGCGCCCTTATTAGCGCAGAAACCGCAATTGATTTGCTGGAATCTTGTTATAATCCTGAAAATATCTACTTAAGTACTGCACCACTGGTAGAAGGTGCTATAGCTGCAGCAGTAGCCGCCTCAGCAGGCTCATCTCTTGAAGAGGTCAGCAAGGAAGCCGAGGCAGCACTGGGGCCCAAAATAGCACAATTAGTGCCCTCTAAAGACATACCAGACAACCAGTACCAGCCGCCAACAGAATCCAAATGTGAAGTTCAGTGGGTGCTACAAAATCCAAATGGCCTTCATATCCGTTCTGCAGCCCAGGTAGTCAAAACTCTCACTGAATTTAATAGTCAAGCCACCCTCCTGAAAGGTCAGAAATCAGCTAACGCTCACAGTATTACCAGCCTGACCAAACTCGGGGCTCGCTGTGGAGATACTATTAAACTGATTGTTCATGGACCTGAAGCCAAACAGGCAGCAACAGCATTTTACCAACTGGCAAGCCAATGTTTTGGTGAAGGCATCCATGACTAATCACAATCTCTTTATTTCTTCAAACTAACCGTGTTAAAAAATTAAATAAAAACAGAAGAAAGCTATATATCCGCTATTCTTAATAGGCGTTCACAATAAGCCTGTTTTTTTGTCAGGACGATGATTCCCATAAAAAACACATAGCATTCGCTAGAGGTGAAAAGTGGTGCCACTGCTGAAAAAAATATCGCCAATTATCGCTGGGGCCTTGGTATGGTTGCTACCTGTACCAGAAGGTTTAACGGTAACGAGTTGGGCTTATTTTTCACTATTTATAGCGGTTGTTATCGCTTTGGTAACAGAGCCTATACCTGCCGCCATGGCTGGTTTGATCGGGGTTGTTGCTGCTGTTGCCTTACAATTGGTTCCTCTGCAGCCAGGAGCTGAGGTTACCGCTAAAAGCTCATTACAATGGGGGCTATCTGGTTTTCAAAATGGTACCGTCTGGCTGATTTTCTCTGCTTATATTTTTTCCCTTGGTTACCAGAAAACAGGGCTGGGTCGAAGGATAGCGCTTCACTTGATCAAATTACTAGGCCGTAAAACATTAGGATTAGGATATGCTGTGGCTTTGGCTGATCTGGCGCTAGCTCCATTTATCCCATCCAATACGGCTCGTAGTGGAGGAACTATTTACCCTATTGCCAGCAATATCCCCCCCATGTATGGCTCTACCCCCGATGAAGGCCCCCGTAAAATTGGCAGCTACCTGTACTGGACAGCCTTTTCCACAACCTGTGTAACCAGCTCCATGTTCTTGACAGGGCTTGCACCTAACCTGTTAGCGCTGTCTATCGTTGAAAAAATTACGGGTCATGAAATCAGCTGGATTAATTGGTGGCTGGGTTTCCTCCCTATTGGTTTAATTCTGTTTCTTGCAATCCCTCTCATTAATTACTTTATTTACCCACCCACTGTTAAACAGGCAGGAGAGATGCCCAAGTGGGCGTCAGAGGAACTTGGAAAGCTCGGCCCGCTAACCAGAAAAGAACTAACAATGGCTGGGCTGGCAGTACTGGCGCTGGGACTCTGGATTTTTGGTGGAGAGCTGTTTAACGCCACTACCGCAGGATTGATAATCCTCTGCCTGATGACACTATCTGGCATCGTAACCTGGTCGGACATTACCAGCCACAAACAGGCCTGGAATGTTCTGGTCTGGTTTGCCACCTTGGTCACCCTTGCTGGCGGGCTGTCGAAAACCGGATTTCTGGCCTGGCTTGCAGACTCTATGGGGCATTTGATGACTGGTTTTGATGCAATGACCATGATGATTCTTATCGTGGTCAGTTTTTTTGTACTCCATTACTTTTTTGCCAGTATTACAGCCCATGTCACAGCGCTATTACCCGTTTTCCTAACCCTGGCCATGACCATACCCGAAATGCCCGTGATGCAACTGAGCATGTTGCTCTGCTTCACTCTTGGAATTATGGGAATTATTACACCCTACGCTACTGGACCTGGACCAATCTGGTATGGCTCAGGCTTTATTCCCAGTAAAGACTTTTGGGTACTAGGGTTTATTTTGGGTCTTTGTTTCTTGATCGCACTTTTAGCTATTGGCATCCCATGGCTTAAATTTATAAGTATCTAGGGGGCGTTCTCAATTAGACATGTGATCAGCCAGCGATGATGAGCACCAGGCAAGGCGCGAACTGTGCGGTATGGTTATTCCACACAAGCAGTGAGGAACGAGGCATGGCGCTCATCATCGCTGGTCCTTCGGGTTCCCCACACAGACATTCATGCCGCGTTGCACGACTTGAACAGAGAGCCACCCTGCTCTGCGTCGTACGCCTTGCCTGAATGTCTGTGTGAGGAACTGGTCTCATGGCTAATTGAGAACGCCCCCTAGAAACACTATCCCAAAAAATTTCACCCCTATACCTGACAGAATTAGCTATCAGCAAGCTTTGGCTCACATCGTTGCCAAAGCTTGAAACATCCAGTATCTTCACTCGGTTAAGTTACTCATTATTTACAGAGACACCTTTCCATGGCTCAGTACGTCTATACCATGAACCGGGTGAGCAAGGTTGTTCCCCCAAAACGTCAGATTCTGAAAGATATTTCCCTCTCTTTTTTCCCCGGTGCCAAAATTGGTGTGCTGGGTCTGAACGGTGCCGGAAAATCAACCCTGCTTCGTATTATGGCGGGTGTTGATAAAGAGTTTGACGGTGAAGCCCGTCCTCAACCAGACCTGAATGTTGGCTACCTGCCACAGGAACCCGAGCTGGATCCCAATAAAACCGTAAGAGAAATAGTTGAAGAAGCACTGGGTGAAATCAAGCAGGCTCAACAGCGCCTGGAAGAAGTCTATGCAGCCTATGCTGAGCCTGATGCTGACTTTGATGCCCTGGCGGCTGAGCAAGGTCGTCTGGAAAATATTATTCAGGCTGCAGATGCACATAATCTGGAACGTAAACTGGACGTTGCTGCCGATGCATTGCGTCTGCCAGAGTGGGATGCCAAAGTCGAAAAACTTTCCGGAGGTGAGCGCCGCCGTGTAGCACTTTGCCGTCTGCTGTTATCCGGTCCTGATATGTTGTTGCTGGACGAACCTACCAACCACCTGGATGCAGAGTCCGTTGCCTGGCTGGAACGTTTCCTGTGCGAATATCCTGGTACCGTTGTTGCTATCACTCACGACCGCTACTTCCTGGATAATGCTGCAGGCTGGATTTTGGAACTGGACCGTGGCGAAGGTATTCCCTACCAAGGTAACTACAGCGCCTGGCTGGAACAAAAAGAACAGCGCCTTGAGCAGGAACAGAAACAACAAGACGCACGTCGTAAAGCTATGGAGCACGAGCTGGAATGGGTTCGTTCCAATGCCAAAGGCCGTCAATCCAAAAGCAAGGCTCGTCTGGCTCGCTTTGAAGAGATGCAGTCCCAGGACTTCCAGAGCCGTAATGAAACCAATGAAATCTACATTCCACCCGGTCCTCGCCTGGGTGACAAAGTTATTGAATTCAATAACGTTTCCAAAGGTTTTGGCGACCGCCTGCTGATTGATGACCTGAGCTTTAGCATTCCTAAGGGGGCTATCGTCGGAATTATTGGTGGTAACGGTGCTGGTAAATCAACCCTGTTCAAAATGATTATGGGCAAGGAACAACCAGACTCCGGAACCATTGAACACGGTGAATCGGTGAAGATCTCCTTTGTTGAACAGCTCCGTGATGAACTGGATGATAAAAAAACCGTGTGGGAAGCTGTATCCGGTGGTCAGGATATTCTCCGTATTAATAATTACGAAGTGCCTTCCAGAGCATACCTCGGACGTTTTAACTTCAAGGGCGGTGATCAGCAGAAACGTGTTGGCGAGCTGTCTGGTGGCGAACGCGGCCGCCTGCAGCTAGCCAGCACATTGAAAGATGGTGGCAATGTTCTTCTACTTGATGAACCTTCTAACGATCTTGATGTAGAAACCCTGCGAGCGCTGGAAGAAGCCATGCTGGCCTTCCCTGGTTGTGCCATGGTTATCTCTCACGACCGCTGGTTCCTGGATCGTGTTGCCACCCATATTCTCGCTTACGAAGGCGATTCTAAAGTCACTTTCTTTGAAGGTAACTACACAGAGTATGAAGCAGACCGAAAAGCCCGCCTGGGTGAAGAGGCTGCTGGCCCCCACAGAATCAAATACAAGCGTATTGACGCCTAATAAATAAAGTCGTTCAGTTGCCAGAAAACTCTGGCAACTGAAATCATACTGGCTTTTTTCTGATATCCTGCCATTCTCCTAACTACCTAAAGCTATAAACAATCGCTTCAGGATGCTTACCTTGATAACCAACGTCGTCTATTTGATTATATAATGAAGTATTGGCTTGAATGCCTTGGGCTGGCTGCAATTATCGCCCTGATGAACTACTACCCGATTCCCATCCCCGTTATTGAGCAGTTGCTTCTACCACTCACTAACTTTGGGCTGGCAATGTTGTTAGGCCTTCGCTTTCCAGATGTAGACCTTTACACGCCGGGATTAAAACACCGCTCTGCTGTGACTCACTCCGTTTTACTACCCTGGTTATTCACACTACTTGGCTACCCCTCAATTCTTGCAGGCCTGGCAATGGGTATGGCTATTCACATACTGGCTGATGTTTTTCCCAAGGCCTGGGTAGGTGGTGCTTTAGTAAAAATGCCCCTGTTTGGCAGCCTTGGCAAACTATCACCGTTCTGGTTAATGATTAACTGTCTTGCCTGCCTCGCTATTGCGCTTCAAACCACTGTGGCTCAAGATGACTGGGTCCGATATGGCTGCTTTACAATGTCCATGACCATGATGCTCTGGTATATGATAAGAAAGGAAAAGAGCATGCCGCCATTACTGACAGCCTTAATGATTATTGGTGTTCTACTGTGGAATCACTATTCACCTGATATTTCATCACTGAATTTAAAATCATTGACGGCAACAGCAAGTTGGAATCAAGGCTCATCAAGCTAAGAGGCTGTTTGAAAATAGACTGCCCTACTGCGGTCACAGCAAATTGGTCTAAAAGTCTGCTTTTGTTCGGCAAATAGAACCACTATTCACCTCACAAAACCAAATTTTTATCTTCAATTTTCTACGATCCTCAGCTACGGGCGCTATTTTTCAAACAGCCTCTAAGCTCTTAACCACCCGCTGCTGGAACAGGTTGTTTAGGGATAACATTGACAGGCTGTTTTGTTGTTTCACATTGATATCCCATAGCCCGAAATTCATCGCATATCATGTCTGCAAATATGCGATGAAAACGGGTAGTAGGATGTACATCATCCCAGAAAGCGTAACTATCCGGTTTTGAACAAACAGCAGGTTTCGTTTCACTGGCCCTGAATACATGCGCTAACTGCGGGTTAGATAACAGATCTGTCCCCATCAAAGGTGCAGCTCCTGCACGTGCAGATGACCTGACCAGTGATGCGATAGCACCTTCTGGTGCTTTTGGCGCTTCCTCTCCAACACCTGGCAAACTGACAGCGGCACAAGGCTCTGTCACATTGGTAATATTAAACGTGACTGCATTATTTAATACTTTTCTAAATAGCGCTCTGGCATCAAGCAAGTGGATATTGACCCCTTTCCTTCGGTAGTCATTTTTCATTTGATTTAATGTATTCAGATGCCACTGATTATGAAGACTAATCAGATATTTGGCCTGACTCCGGATTTTAAAATCAGACTTCAAATACCTCGGTGCACGGGTCATATCCGGCATATTGACCCAAACAATATGCTTGGCACCATGGCTAATCATTTTTTCAATACTACGTTTTTGGGCATTCACAACATCACTGGGGTTGTCGTGCATATTCAGATAGTCATTACCACCGAAAAAGTAGACAACCACTTCATTAGGCCCAAATTTCGGATACTCCCTAAGATAGGCTTGCACCAGTAGGTCTGAACAGGGCGGTATTAAGCTACCGGCAAACATTTTTTCAACAACCTGGGTAACCTTTTTTGTACCCAGACTATTGATATAACCCAGCTTGTCTGTAGCACATAAACTCCAGCTTCCCCCATGAGACCGATTAATATATTGCTCCGGGTTTCGCGTATCCAGACCAAGCATTCCGGTCAGGTACTCTGCCCAAATCGGGCCATTGCTAAACTTCCCCCCCACATAAGGTGCTTCGGGCACCACAGGAATATCAAAATTCTTGGTTAACGAGACAAAATTCAGTAGTACGAACTCTTCATAGGTCTTACAGGAAACCATTTTGCAAAGAGGGTTGTATAAGGAAAAACGGTCACGCAAAAAACGGTGGACATAAGGCTGCAAATAACTTGGGTTAGCCTCCCCATTTAAGACTTTTAACAATTGATGAGTAGAGTTATTACCACCATCATCTGTTAAGCTGTCCCCCATAAACACAACTTTGCTGATCTTTAACAGTTCCTGGGTAGGTGCTTTATTAACTCTCGAAGCAGAAGGCTCATATTTTTTTGCATAGCCGTGACTAACTAGAAAAAAGCCAAGCAATAGAACCTGTATAAAAAGCAGCAAACACTTCATGGATACACCTAAACAACATAGAAGCTAGATTTTGATGACAGCTTCTTAACTTTTCTGCAACAACAAAGCTTGGCACTGTTTGTTTTGTTTACTGTTACTCGAAGAAGCACATTGCTTTAGAAACTTGCGGGTAAATGGATCTGTTTTAATCAAGCTGGCAATAACGGAGTCTTTTTGCCAGTTTGCCAGAAAAACTTCCAACTGCTCGACGGCCTCACTACTATTGTATTTTCTAACACTATTCGGATACGTGCAGAGCACTGGGGTATAATGAACCTGTTTTGAGTAGTTCCTACGAATAACCTCTGCAACACTATCCAAATTGCCCATACGGTCATCAATCATAACAATAGCATTCAGGTTTTCTTGAACCAGTTCAGAATTTACCAGCGCCTTTACCACCTCCCCTTTGGTATTTCCATGACTAACAAATACAACCCCATTTTTTACAACCACTCTTTTATTACCACCAATTTCAAACCCATCAGGCACTGATATATCGGAAAACTGCACATGGGTTTGTTTTAGCTGATCAAGCGTCACATCCCATAGTGTTGAACCTTTGGCAGTCATACCAATTACTGTGGCCCCACGTTCTTTCAACTTTTCAATATTTTGAGGAATGGTTTTATCAGTCAGAATAACAGGAACACGCCAATAGACCTCTATTAATAGTGGATCCAGGGTCTCTGCAATACTTTTTTTGCTTTGACCCGGTGCATCATTCATCTCTTTTTTAAGCAGGTCATAAAACATTTCTGACCTTCCTAGCCACTGCCCCTCAGGAGAAGTAATTGTTGTATCGTCCAAATCCATAATGACCAGGGTATTTTTTAAATCATCCTGTTTCCTTATGAGATTATCAAGATACTTACCAGGCAAAGCAGTTTCTTCCATCTGCTCATTATCAGTAACCAACTGATTATTCACAGCCACCTGCCTCTTAACAGGAGATTGTGACAAGTCTGTACAGGCCACTAAAAGGTGGCTAGCCAGAATAAACAGCAGTGCATTCCAGAGATGCTTGATACTCATAATGGTTTCCAAAAAGCCTGAACAGGAAAAATTATCCAACCGTATAAAAATAGACCACTTTTAATAATTGGCTTCGATAAACAAACTAGCTTCTTAGAGGTGGGGATAACGCAACTGACTGCACAAGATTTAATAACTGCTGCTCTGCTTGTTAGTTCACTTTTTCTTTCCAAGACAAGGAATTTTATTGAACAAAAGTACCTTTTGTTCCTTCAACTTGCTGGAACAGATATTTGAAATATCTGGATGGCGCTTGAATAGAATAACCTGCTGAAAACTTACCACTTCCCATAAATGGTGGTTTAGGACAGATATGAAGAAGGAGCCTTTCAGCTCCTTTAACTAGAATCCAGTACCAACAATTAAGACTTAAACAAACAGTATCAAATGCAAGATAAGTCCTAACAAGAAAGCACCCGCCATTGGTATTGATGTCCGCTTAACTACTTCAAAAGGTGAAATCTTGGCAATACCGGCACAGGCAATTACTACTGCAGCAATCGGTGACATGGAGCGCCCCATGGAAGCTGCAAAGTTCATAGGCAGCAGCATGGTTACCGCAGGCACACCGAAGCTCTTGGCCACATCAGGTGCCAGGGTAGCAAAGGAGAGAAATGCCGCATTACCAGACCCCATCATAATAGCTGAAATAGCAATCAGACAGGCCATAAATACCGCCATCACACCTGCATTAATCCCAAGCCCCTGAGCAGAACCGAGCAGGGAATCAATGGCTCCGATATGTTTTAAACCAGTAGCAAAAACTTCAGCTCCAATAATCAGACCCACAACAGGCCCAAAGACAGCCCCCATACCATTGAGGAATTTATCAAAACCTGCCAGAGACTCCTTAACGTTTCGGGTGCGCAGCAGTTCGCAAGCCATACCCGCAAAAACACTGATCAACATGGCCATAACCAGATTCATTTTGATGGAAGTCACCATCATCTTGGAAAAGGTTAACAGCAGGAAAAATGGAATCATTGGTAACAATGCATAAAGCGCTGGTGCTGCAGGCTTGTTCTCTTCACCATCACTTTTTTCAATCCCTTCACCTACATGTTCAGCTGCAATATAACCTGCTTTAATGTCACACCTGCGCTGCCAGAAAAAGTGCAGAGCAGCTGCAGCAAGGGCCATTGGCACAGTAACCCATGCCTGATAACCCAGGAAATATTCAGTAATACCCATACCGGACTGACTGGCCGCAAAGTTGGCATTTACCTGGGTAACACCAATTTCAAACGCGGCTGGTGATGCAATTACAGCAACAGCAGATGCTGCACTCAGGCCAATATTTCGAAGAACTGGATAAAGGGTAACCATCAACAGCAGACCAAGACCTGTTGCTGAGGTAACAAACATCTGTAATACAACGCTGAGAAGATAGCAAAGCGCCAGAACAACATAAGGAGAGCGGAAACGGCTAATTGGTTTAACTGCCAGTTTAACCAGAGCTTCAGAAGCACCGATATGGGACATATAGGTTGCAAAGCCACCACATGCCATAATGGTCAGACCAAGACTGGCCATCCGAAAGCTGAACACCCCATTCATCAGCTCAAAGAGATCAAAGGGCATAAAGCCAGTGGCTTTTGCCTCTGGCAGAATATCACTGACCCCCATAAATGCTGCCGCAACCAGCAAGGCCATACCTGCAATGGCCAGAGTGGCAGAGGCGCTATAGTTTTTTACGATACCGTAAACAACCAATGCCACTATGGGTATAACTATTAGAAAATCCATATAACTCCCCGAAAGATTTTAAATTTCGGGGAGGCTATTTTTTGTGCTCTGGTTTGTAATTGACCAGAATCAATCAAGATTAATCTTGGCTTAACAAAAAAAATTGCTATTACAGAATCTACTTATATAGCTTGGTAGCAGCGCGTAGACAAAACTTACTCACTAAAGAACACCGTTTTTATTTTAATGCTGCAAAAAGCATTTATAGCGTCACTTCCACACTTTTTAGTTTTATAAATCCCACTTTATTTTCCATCTTAATTTTTATACCCAATTTAGACTAACGTGCTCATATAAAGGATAATCCCGATTCAGTATACGACTCATCTTCATGAACAAGAGACAATGCGCCTTTTACTAAAAACAGTTGTAATACTTTGCTTCAGCTATCTGACTATTGGATTTGTCGCCATTCCTCCACTACTACACTTGGCTATAAGCCAGTTTGCTCCAAACTACTTGTCTGTTCCCTTGCAAATAGGTGCAATTCAATTTAACCCTATAACACTGAAACTGACTGTAGATACAGTGGATGCAGGAGGTGTTGTTGGATTTTCACAACTCAGTGCAGACCTGGCCTGGGATAGTTTTTTCGAGCAAAAGCTTCATCTCCAATCCATTGAAGTTCAACGACTCTACGGAGCAGCGGTGCTGGATAGAAATGGCAGAACAAACCTTGAAGCTATCTTTCGATCACCTCCAGACAAGCCGAAGGCGCAACCAAATCAAGATAAAAACGTCAGGCCTCCCTTAATTCAGATTGACTCAGTAATAATAAATGATAGCAATGGCCATTTCAGAGATAACCGAATAGGAGCGACTACCGGAAATACTTTTGATATCAATATCCACAGCCTAAACGTTTCTGCTAATAATTTAGGCTGGCCCTATATGCCAGCAGGAAAACTCAAGATAACAGCCCAACTAAACCCCCATACAAAAATAGAGGCATCAGCTACACTTTCATACCCTGAATTAGCGGTCTCTGGTGATATTCACCTTCAGAACCTATCATTGAAACAGGCACAACCCTATCTGGAAAATACCTCCTATATAACAATAGATAAAGGGCAATTGTCAGGTAAAACCCATATCAACTGGCAACAAGATAGCGGACTATCAGTCCAGGCTGATACCAAAATATCTGACTTCCAGTTAAGCGATCGTCGGAGTCAAATCCCTATTGGCGCCTGGTCATCACTCCAACTTAGTAATATTGATTATTCAGAAAAAGTATCCGCGCTCAATATCAATGATATTTTACTGGATTCTCCTTCGATCAAACTGGCTATTGATGAACATCTCAATACCAACCTGGCAGGACTTATAAAAAATGAAAGCCAGCCCGAGGCCAAACAATCACCGCAAACGCCATTGGCTATTACTATCGGAAACGTTCAACTAAATAACGGGACAATAGACTTTACCGATGACTCTTTTGAACCAGGTTTTTCCGCCCCTATTTCTGAACTAAAAGGCCAGCTTAGTTCAATAAATCTCACAGGACAGCAGCCTATTACCCTGAATTTTGATGGCAAGGTCGACAGGTATTCCCCTGTACAGATTAATGGTGTATTGAACCCCACTGATGTGACAGACCACACAGATATCAATATCAC
Source organism: Endozoicomonadaceae bacterium (assembly GCA_965224475.1). Lineage (GTDB taxonomy): Bacteria > Pseudomonadota > Gammaproteobacteria > Pseudomonadales > Endozoicomonadaceae > Endonucleibacter. The sequence goes on from CBDCZK010000024.1 coordinate 38,480, forward strand.
CTTTGATGATTTAGAACTAACAACACTCACCCCTTACTCTGGCCGTTTTGCAGGGTACAAAATAGAAAAAGGGCGTATGGACCTTAACCTTGATTATAAGATCGACAAGAGTTCACTGGTTGCCAAAAACCAAATAGTACTTGAACATTTAAAACTGGGTGATCAGGTTGATAGTGATGAGGCTGTGAATATGCCGGTGAAACTGGCTATAGCGCTATTAAAAGACGCTGATGGACGTATAGATATCAAACTACCCGTAAAAGGTGATCTGGATGATCCCGAATTTGAGATAGGACCCGCGATGAGACAAGCCATCGTCAACAGGCTTTCCAGCGTACTTGTCTCACCCTTTGATTTTCTGGCTTCGTTGGTAGGTGGTGATGCAAAGGCAATGGCAAATATCACCTTTGATGCAGGTAGCCTATCTATTCCTGACAGCCAATTGCCTGCCTTAAATCAGTTAAGCCAGGCTCTGACAGAAAGACCTGACTTACACCTTGAGATTACAGGAACGTCAGTTAATCAATCTGACTGGCCATTGGTCGCCTTACAACTGGTTAATCAACAACTGAATAAGTTATGGCAGCAGAAAATAAACAATTCAGCTTCCACTTTAAATACAACAACCATTCCTGAAAAAGTAAAAAACCAGCTGCTCCTGACCCTTGCCAAAAGTAGAGAAATTGCTATTAACAAGCCATTAACTGCAGAGCAACTACAGCAACATCTGATAATTCATTGGCCATATAACCCACTGGCTATGAGAAAGCTGGCCGTTGAGCGATCTAAAGAGGTTAAGTATTACCTGATAACAGAAGGAAACCTCAGTGCGGAACGTATTTATCTGCTAGACGCTCAAGTCATTGATAGCGAAACACAACAACAGGCTTCCACCAAACTTGAACTCACCGCAGGTTGAGATTAGCTCGTTATTCTGGCTCTTCGTAAATAATAGGGTAAGGCTCTGTCTCAACCCTGTTATAAGTACCTGGATCAATCACCAGAAGGTGACAGTGAGGATCTTGGTCACTATCCAGAACATTAACTTCAACCCAAATATTTTGGTATTGATCGATCTGCCATACCTTCCATAGAAATCCCGCATCAATCAGTCGTTTGTATATGGTCGCTGCATCATACAGGTGATTACTTTTATCACTTAACGCAGCATTCAAGTCATCTGGTAGCGTGTGGATATGCAGTAAAAAATCTATCTCCATGATCATAACCTCACTTCCCTAATCTTCTTCACAGACAACAGCCCAGGCATTACATTGATAATTAATATCCGGCTTATTTAAATTGTTAACGACGCGAGCCTGGTTACAAAAAGAAAGTAGCTCATCCATAGCCTCTGCCTTGGTTTCCCCCTTATACGGTCATATTCTGACAAAAAACACTGGTAACGCCTGTTAACCTTGGGAGTGCCATGAGCCTCATATTCTGACAAAAAACACTAACGCCTGTTAACCTTGGGAGTGCCATGACTCACTAAACTCCCGGCAAGATAACCCCGAGTATAACTTTCAATCGCCTTGCTTTGGCTAGATGAAGGGCAAAATGTTTGATACCAACTGATATCCAGTGGCTGTCCTTCCAAGCGATCCTTAGCCCCCTGCATATTAGCCATATCCTGCCGACAATCCTGCTCAATTTTTTCTTTGCCCACTTCCTCAAGAAACTCCCAAAAACCAGCATACGAAGGAAGAGAGAAAGTGATGAAAAGCAAGGTTGCAAAGGAGCACGTTATTTTTTTAAAGCGGAGGGCCAGCATGCAGTTCACTATCAATATCGCAAATTAGTGTTATTAATAGCCCATTCTGCTCAACACTCTATGAACTCAGGCTTAACATACAACTGGCAATTCGACCACGGCAGCAGCATCGGTTAATACTTATAAAAAAAATCATAAACCACCGGCTTTTTCAAAACCCCTAGTTTTAAAGGGTTATAAAGGCAGTAACCCCTGACTTCACCCGAAATAGCACTTCAACAACCCCTGATTTTCAATTTGTCAATATTGAAGATCTGTCATTTTTCAGTGAATATAGCCCGCCAAAATACCACATGTAGTGTCTGAATCGAGAACAAGACACAACATAAGCAAAAGCCTCAGTTACTGTTTTAATCTTCCTGGAGTACCACTAATGACGGATATCATCAAGCGTGATGGTTCTCGGCAGCCTTTCGACGTATCCCGTATTGTAAAAGCGGTCACCAGCGCCTTGAATGATGCTCACCAGAAAGATGATCACTTTGCGCTGTTTGTTGCAGAAGAAGTGAAACAAACCTGTGCAAATCAACAACAAGTTGATATCTATGATATACAAAATCAGGTAGAAGATCTGATGATGCGCAGCCAGTATAAAGATGCTGCCAGAAAGTATATTGAATTTCGCCGTACCCGCGATATTGAACGAGAGTCCCGTAACACCCTGAACCGGGAAATCATGGGCATTATCAATCAAGATAATGAAGAGCTGCTAAACGAGAATGCGAACAAAGATAGCAAGATCATCCCGACCCAGCGAGACTTGCTGGCCGGTGTGGTTGCCAAGCATTTTGCTAAACAGCATATTCTGCCAAGACATGTAGCCCATGCCCATGAGCGGGGAGAAATTCACTACCACGATCTGGATTACTCTCCCTTCTTCCCTATGTTCAACTGCATGTTGATTGATGTTGAAGGCATGCTAACCAAAGGGTTTAGAATGGGTAACGCGGAAATTGAAACACCGCGCTCTATTACTACTGCCACAGCTATTACCGCCCAGATTATTGCCCAGGTTTCCAGCCATATTTATGGTGGCACCAGTATTAATGAAATCGACCGTATCCATGCTCCTTATGTGCGTAAGACCTATGAAAAGCACCTTACCCAAGGTATGCGCTGGATTGGTGATGAAGAAAAAGCCAAAGCATACGCTCTGGAGATGACCGAAAAGGATTGCTACGACGCTTACCAGGCGCTGGAATACGAGGTTAATACCCTCCACACAGCCAATGGCCAGACACCTTTTGTCACCTTAGGTTTCGGGTTAGGTACTTCCTGGGAAGAGCGTATGGTCCAGAAGTCTATTTTGAAAAACCGCATTCGTGGGCTGGGCCGAAACAAAAAAACCCCGATTTTCCCAAAACTGGTTTTTGGTATCAGAAAAGGGGTTAACTTCAGCGCTGAAGATCCGAACTATGATATTAAACAGCTGGCCCTGGAATGCGCCAGCAAGCGCATGTACCCGGATATCCTGAATTACGACAAGCTGGTAGAAGTCACCGGTAGTTTTAAAACCCCTATGGGCTGTCGTTCATTCCTGGGTACTTACGAAGAAAATGGCCAGCTGATTCATGATGGTCGTAATAATCTGGGTGTGGTTTCTCTTAATCTGCCACGTATCGCTATTGAAAGTAACAACGAAGATGAGTTTTACGCAAACCTGGATCAACGCCTTGCTCTGGCAAAAGATGCTCTTATGAGCCGTATCCATCGCCTCGACAATGTACGGGCAAAAGTGGCGCCTATTCTTTACGTAGAAGGTGCCTGTGGTGTTCGTCTGAATCCGGAAGACAAGGTCAGTGAGATTTTCAAAAATGGTCGTGCCTCAATTTCACTGGGCTATATTGGTATTCACGAAACCATTAATGCGCTTTATGGTGAAGGCAATATATACGACAGTGAAGAATTGCGTGAAAAAGGTCTGAAAATCGTTGCTTATCTGCGTAAAGCCGTCAACCAGTGGAAAGATGAAACCGGTTATGGCTTTAGTCTGTACTCGACTCCCAGCGAAAGCCTGTGTGATCGCTTCTGCCGACTGGATCGCAAAGAGTTTGGGGTCATAGATGGTGTGACCGACAAAGGCTATTACACTAACTCTTTCCACCTGGACGTAGAGAAACAAGTTAACCCTTATGACAAGGTTGACTTTGAAATGGCTTACCCCGAGCACGCCAGTGGTGGTTTTATTTGTTATGGCGAATACCCCAACATGATCCACAACCTTAAAGCGCTGGAGAATGTCTGGGACTACACCTATGACAAAGTGCCCTATTACGGCACAAACACCCCCAACGACTCCTGCTACAGCTGTGGTTATGAAGGTGAGTTCAATGCTACTAACCGGGGCTTTGAATGCCCACAGTGTAAAAACCGTGACTCTGGAAAAATGTCGGTAACACGACGGGTCTGTGGCTACCTGGGTCAACCCAACAGCAGGCCTTTTATTAAAGGCAAGCAGGAAGAAGTGGTCCGTCGCGTTAAACACATGTAACCACTTATAGATTAGTTATAGCAGTAGTCCAAGCGATACAAAAAACAGCTTGGGCTACTAGAACATCTGCCTTGATCTTACATACACCTCTCATCGAAAAAGCCTATGAATTACCTTCAATATTACCCAATCGATGTTGTCAACGGTGAAGGTACTCGCTGCACCCTGTTTGTCAGTGGCTGCGAGCATTTCTGCAAAGGCTGCCATAACTCCTCTACCTGGGCTGCAGACTCAGGTCACCCTTATACTGCGGAACTGGAAGACCAAATCATCAAAGACCTTGGAGATCCCCGAATCAAACGGGATGGCTTGTCACTTTCTGGCGGTGACCCACTTTTTCCAGGCAACCTCAGTGCTATCCACAAGCTGGTCCGCCGGGTCAAACACTGTTATCCAGAAAAGGATATCTGGCTCTGGACAGGCTACACCCTGGAAACCCTGTCAGAACAACAACAGGCGATCATTTCCTATATCGATGTCCTGATTGATGGCAAGTACGAGCAGGATAAACGGGATCTAACACTGCCCTGGCGGGGTAGCCGCAACCAGCGAATCTTTCAGCTCAAGAAAAAACCACTTCTTTAGCGCAGTGTAAATACCCTCAGGAAATACCTCAAAAAATTCTGTCTGAACCATTTGCAACGCCACTTAATCTGCTATAGTTGGCTGGGGAATCTGATAACCCAAGTAGGGCTTGACAGCAGCAGGAATAAGAAAGGTACCAACAGGTTGTTTTAAACGATTTCAAGTACTGGTAAGCAGTGAACTATAGCCTGTGCTCACTAGAGCATGCGGTAGTGCGACAATAGCTGCTGAGTCTAAAGACAGAGCCGAAAATGGTGCTTGGCAATGCTCTTCATGGAAGGTATTGTGGTGTCGACAAAGGCCAGCAGAGTAAGGCTTGAGCTCACTATTTACTGGCATTTGCGGCTATTTTAAAACAGCGTGGGCTATTCTTTACCGGGCAAAAAGCTGTTAAGATCAACTTTTTAACACAGCGTGTCCTTTTCCGTGATAGCAAAAAATCAGGATCTCTATGTGATCAATGATGATTTGAAGCTAGATAACCAGAAAGACGCATCATTATTCGATAGATAGAGGTCCTAAAATGAGAAAAAATAAACTGTTCGTAGGTAACCTGGCTTTTTCCGCGACTGAAGCTGATCTGGAGCAGGCTTTTGGTCAGTTCGGTGAGCTGGAAGAAGTTAAGGTAATCCTGGATCGTGAAACTGGCCGTTCCCGTGGCTTTGCTTTTGTAACTTTCAACAACGAAGACGATGCTGAAGCAGCTCTGACTCTGGATGGCACCAACGTAAGTGGTCGTGACATCCGTGTTAGCATCGCTACCGAGCGTCCAAGAAACAACGGTCCTCGTCGTGACGGCGGCTTCAACAAGGGTAACCGTCGTTTCTAATTTCGACGACATACTCAAAAAAACCGGCTACTATGCCGGTTTTTTTATGGGGATAAAAAAGCATTTATTCACCACAGAGTCTCAGAGGGCACAGAGGAGTGAATTGGTGCTCAATCCAACATCGAAACTCCCATCATCGATGGTGGCGCACAGAGTTTTGGTATTCTCAAACAATAAACCTCCGTGCCCTCTGAGACTCTGTGGTGAACAAAAAAAGGGCACGGCTTCTATACGCTATCTACTGAAACAGCCCGATTTTTCTTAACAGGCTCGAAGGTCTCTTGAAAAGAGTCTGAAACCTGCTCAAGACACCACCTGTAGCGTTATCACTATCCCTTATAGAAACAGTGCTATGGAACAGGCCTGGGTGGCGTTTTTGATCATAACCATGCTTAGCCATCAGTTCCTGAATATAGTCTGCAAGGGAAGGCAGTTCTTCCTTTGAATCGAAAGGCCGTTGTAACATATAGCGCCCCAGTTCACTGGAAGCCTTGATACTGGCAAGATTCAGGCTTCGGCAACCCGCAGGGCCCTTGGCCAGAATTTCAGCAAACTGCGCACGGTCCTGTTCCAACTGTTCAGCCTTTAAAGCCTTGGAGTCCTGGCGATCCGATTGGCGAATCAAAAAGCGATTCTCAAATAAGTGCGGCAGACCATAGAAACTGAAATAACGCCGAAACCCTAAAAAATCTGCGGGGAATTGTGTTGCCACATCAATGGCATAATCATCCGGTTTTTTCCCCACAGGGTAGTAAGCCGCAAGTCGGTGAACCAGATCCAGCTGTTCAAACCCATAACCCGGGAATGTCTCTCGGAAACCACCCAGAGCTGTAAACCAATGACGGCGAATTAACAGGCAACCCGCTGCCAAAACAATATTCTGCACATGGTTGGTATGCCCCTGCATAAAATGAGACAGCACCTCAGAAAAAAGTGCAGCGTCATCACTGGTATCAGAAATTTGTGAATTATCTTCAAGAGGGTAAGACTCAGAAAGCTCAAGTACAGGATAGAGACAAAAAGCATTCCCCCCCTTACTTTCCAGCACTTTAACCTGCTCAGGCAAAGCCTCTGCAAAATGCAGGCTAATCAATAAGTTCACATCAAATAGCAGAACATAGCGACCGGTCGACTGGCCAACCGCCAGATTCTTTACTCGTCCCCAAGGTGTACTGTCTGGTTCAGGCTTATGGATATAGCGGAAAGAAGACTGGGCTAATGGTTTCAGCGAGGTCTCATCCAGTGGATGTTCGCTTACATCGTAAACAACCACCTCAAAACCCGGCTGGCAGCTAAAACAGGCAACAGCACGCTTTAGCTGTTTAACACAATCAGAACCCTCCTTGCCTTGTCTGAAGGGAATAACAATTGAAACTAAAGACATAGCGAAACCAGTGCACATACCAATGGAGAACAGCACACCATAACAGAGCAATTGGCTGGCAGCTACTGGCTAAGACACATGAGTACTCTACTCATTGGATTTCCTGATATTACTGGCAATACAGCTATTTTTTTACCACGGAGGCACAGAGAACACAGAGCCTTATTGCTTGAGATTAAAAAATCTCTGTGTTCTCTGTGCCTCCGTGGTGAAGCGATCTAAACCTATAAAAGACACCAACCACCAACGATCAGCCATTTCCCCTAATCACAACAAGACAAAATAGCCGAGCTCTATTTTTTTCCTCTATACTGGGCTTGAGCGGGAGGGAAGACCAATGCAAAAAAAAGACTTTTCAAGTCATATTGAGATTGATCCAGCAAAAAGATTCGGTAAACCATGCATTAAAGGCACAAGAATAGCTGTTGCTGATATTCTTGAAATGATGGCAGAAGGCATGAGTCAAAAGGAGATACTTGAGGACCACCCAAATCTTGATGCTGAAAAAATTAAGGCTGCATTATTATACGCTGTCAGCCAAATAAAAGGGGCAGCATAATGCTTCTGCTGGATGAGAATTTATCTCCCCGGCTTATAGCAAAGATTGCTCCCTATTTCCCTGGCTGCCTGCATGTGCTTCATGCAGGTCTTGATAACTCACCGGATCTTGAAATATGGGATTTCGCAAAGACAAAAAAACTATCCATAGTTACCAAAGATAAAGACTTTTTAACCTTACTGGAAAAACATGGCCACCCTCCCAAAATTCTCCATCTCTCTCTAGGTAATGTAAGAGTAGCTACTATTGAAAAAACATTGATCACCAACGAATCCCAAATCAAGCAATTCCTTGATGACGAGCTCAAAGGGCTACTCAGTATTTAAATAATCCCGGCTATGTTCCCCTAAACGGTTGAAAGGAGTAAACTGAGGCTGTCTCTTTCCTGTGAGGAGGCCTCATAATGAAAAATAATCAATTCAGGCAGTTTCTCAACGACGTTGCATCACTCTCACCACAGCAACTCGGTATACTTCAACAGGCCCTTACTGCCGCACCGAATCAACCTAAATCTAACCTCAATCTTGAAAGTTTGATTGAACACAATTTTGCAAGCGATCCTTCCTGTCCTTACTGCGGCAACTCACATCTCCAGCGCTGGGGGATTAGGGTCGGAAGACAACGCTATCGCTGCAAACAGTGTGGCCGTACATTTAATGCCTTTACAGAAACACCATTGGCTCGACTACACCATGATCATAGTGGGCAGTGGTTGCAGTACCTTAGGGAAATGACTCACTCCCTGACACTTCGAGCAACAGCTAAAGTCTGCGGCATTACTCTGAAAACTTCATTTTCCTGGAGGCATCGTTTTTTACAGGTCATCGATAAAGACCAGGCAACTGGCTTGGAAGGTATTGTAGAGCTGGATGAAACCTTTTTTAGGGAGTCCTTCAAAGGCCAGCGACAAAGGCTGCCAAGGCCAGCCAGAAAACGTGGCTCAGACAAGGTAAAGGCTCGGAGGATACCCGTTATGGTAGCTCGCGACCGGGAAGATAATACCGTTGATGGTGTTCTTGAGAATGAAAGCGCCGATGCTTTGGTTCATTGCCTGAGAGGTCGCATATCAGTTGATGCTATTGTTTGTGCTGATGCCAGTTTGGCGCATGAATCACTGGCTCGTAAACTGGCTTTTCCTTTAAAGGAATTGAATACTTCAGCCGGAAAGCGTGTGCTGGAAGGTATATTCCATATTCAGCACGTCAATGCTTACCACAGTCATTTGAAACAGTGGATTAGAAATACTTTTCATGGTGTGGCTACAAAGTATCTCTCTCATTATCTCAGTTGGCGTCGTATATTATCTAGCCGAAATACACTAACGGTAGGTGGTTTTGTCACTGGACTCGCAGAGCATTGGGGTGTTCAACCGTTTAGGGGAACATAGCCGGAGGGCGGTGTTTGAAGTATAAAATTATGTTCTGTATTGATGTGATCTATAGATTCTTTTACATCAGATTCACCGCAACCGTCTGTTTCAAATTCACATTCGGGAAAGGGACATGATAAATGACTATGATATTGAAGGTAGTGATTATATCTATCCTGATCAGATTCAATGGGTAAAATGCCATTATTAAATTGTACGCAACTCGCACAAAGTAATTGCCAGGGAGTACTCTCTAGATTAACTTCATCAGAGACAGAATCTTCATCCGTCTCTGAGACTGTATGGAGATCTGTACAATAATTACACTGATAAACTTTATATTTACCACTCAAACTCTCGCGATGCTGGCTTAAGAAATGTTCGGTGAATTGATGTTCCGCATCGTTTTCGGTATTGCTACAAAGTTCACAATGAAATGTTGGCAGCCTACTCTGTCCACAGCCACAGCGGAGATTTTTTGCACTGTCATAGCAGCCTTTGCAAATATCCTTCTCGCAACAAGGTGTCATAGCATAATTCCCAGACTCTGTGTGGCATAAATAACACTTTTCTTTTTTCTGAGGGGTAGAAAAAAAGTTAAGCGGCGGCTGTGAAGGTGGCCCATTTCCGCTTGTTCCTTCACCATTAGATCCATCCTGTTTGTTGAAATCAGAAGGGAGAGAGTCCTTTTTGCCTTCGTGTGTATTATTGGCTGGTGCTCCGGCTGCATAGGTATGATCGTTTGTAGTGCCATCGTTCTGCATTGCAGTATTGGTCTCTATTTTTTTGTCATCACCAGCCAGTGATACAGAGCTGAACTGCCACAGCAGTACTGATGTGAGCAATAAAAATACATAAACGAAAGCTTTTTTATTCATTTGATTAACTGACCAATTCCTTAATCATCCTTGTACTTATAGCAAAGAATCTTCCCTCCATTTTGAGAATCCAGACGTATTTCCCCAAACTTGGTTAGCTAGATAAGAAGAGGCATACTTGCCGACATTAATTTATGAGGTCATATAACGACATGATCACCGGCGAGCTAAAAGGCAAGATCGACAAACTGTGGGAAGAGTTCTGGGTGGGAGGGATTACCAACCCGCTGACGGTAATTGAACAGATCACCTACCTGATGTACTCCCGGATGCTCGACACCATGGAGAGCAAGGACGAAAAGAAAAAAGCCCTCACCGGTGTGGACTTCAAGCCCCGCTTCAAGGCCCATGAGCAGGACTACCGTTTCAGTCAGTACTGCAACCTGGGTGCCGATGAAATGATGGAGATCGTCCGGGATGAGGTGTTTAGTCACTTTCGTACTCTTTCCATAAAGAGCAGCGACGCCGGTACGCTGCTGGGCGAGTTTATGAAAGATGCCCGGCTGGAAATCGTCAAGCCTAACCTGTTGGTTAAGGCGGTGGAGATGATCAAAATGCTGCCCCTGGACCGGGGAGATACCAAGGGTGATCTTTATGAATACCTGCTCAGCAAACTGACCACCGCCGGGATCAATGGCCAGTTCCGTACCCCCCGCCATATCATCCGGGCCATGGTGGAAATGATGGAACCCAACCCCGCCCGCCATGAGCGCATCTGTGACCCGGCCTGTGGCACTGGCGGCTTTCTGTCCACTACCTATGAATACCTGCTGGAACGCTACAGCTCCCTCGACTCCATTCATACAGAAACGGTGATCAACGAAAAGGGCGAGCCCGAGCAGCAGAAAATCTTCTCCGGCGACCTGCTCAGTGACTACCGTCAGCATGTGGACTTCGACATGTTCCACGGCTACGACTTTGACTCCACCATGCTGCGCATCGCCGCCATGAACCTGATTATGCATGGGGTGGATGAGCCGGATATCCACTATCAGGACACCATGAGCCAGAGCTTCAGTGACCGCTACCCGGAAGCTTCCCACGACAGTTTTCACCTGATTCTGGCCAACCCGCCCTTCACCGGCACTCTGGACGAAGAGGATATCGACCCGAAGATTCTGAAAACCGTCAAGACCAAAAAAACCGAGCTGCTGTTCTGCGCCCGTATCCTGCAAATGCTGAAAGTGGGTGGCCGCAGTGCCACGGTTGTGCCTCAGGGCGTACTCTTTGGTTCCAGCAAGGCTCACCAAAGTCTGCGTAAGGCCCTGGTGGAAGATAACCAGCTGGAAGCAGTGATCAACCTGCCCTCCGGTGTGTTCAAGCCCTATGCCGGTGTCGCCACCGCCATTCTGATCTTTACCAAGGGTGGCCAGACTAACAATGTCTGGTTCTATGATCTGGAAAACGACGGTTTTAGTCTGGATGACAAGCGCAATCCCATTGATAAAAACGACCTGCCCCACCTGATCGCCAGCTGGCAGCACTACCGCCAGCAACAGGGTCTGCCTGCCAGCAACTTTATGGGTCATAAGTTCAAGGCGCAGTTTACCGGTGAAATGGATAAAGCTGTTCAGGCGGACTATGACGACCGCACCCGGAAAGCCTTTACCGTGCCCAAGGATGAACTGAAAGCCAATAAATATGACCTCTCCATTAACCGCTATAAAGAAGTGGTCTACGAAGAGGAAAGCTATGATCCGCCGAAAGAGATACTGAAGCGGTTAAAGGCACTGGAAACAGAGATTCAGCAGGAGCTGGTTGAGCTGGAGGGGATGTTGTGATCAAGCTAGGTTGTGATGAAAGTCTACCATCTAGGTGGAAATGGGCCAAAGCAAATGATGTGATGGATGTACGCGATGGAACCCATGATTCACCTAAATATATAGACTCAGGCATACCTTTGGTTACCTCAAAGAATCTGAGAAATGGTGAAATTGATTTTTCATCCTGCCAGTTTATTACACCTGAAGACCACGCTGCGATTTCAAAGCGTTCGGCTGTTGATGAGGGCGATATTCTATATGCAATGATCGGCACCATCGGTAGCCCAGTTATTGTAAAAAAAGATCGAGCATTTTCGATTAAAAATGTAGCACTGTTCAAGTTCAATAATGATGAAATATTTAATAGGTACTTTTATCACTTCTTAAGGAGTGCTCTTGTCCAGCAACAGTTTGATCGAAATAAAAGAGGAGGAACGCAGAAGTTTGTTTCTCTTGGGAATCTCAGGGCACTGCAAATCCCACTCCCACCCCTCCCCGAACAAAAGCGCATTGCCGCCATTCTGGACAAAGCGGATCAGCTGCGCCAGAAACGCCAGCAGGCCATCACCCTGGCCGATGACTTCCTGCGCAGTGTGTTCCTGGATATGTTTGGAGATCCGGTGACCAATCCGAAGAGGTGGGAGGTTAAACAGTTTCGTGAGCTAGGTCAGTGGACTAGTGGAGGTACACCATCAAGAAAAAATGCCGAGTACTATACGGGAGACATTGACTGGTATTCTGCAAGAGAATTGAATACTCGATATATTTCTGATTCTCTTGAAAAGATAACAACTCAAGCCTTAAAGGATAGTGCGGCAAAATTGATGCCTAAAGGCTCAATGTTTGTAGGTATGTATGATACAGCAGCCTTTAAAATATCTATTCTAACCAAGCTATCGGCATCAAATCAGGCGTGTGCCAATATCACTCCTAATGAGCTTGTTGAAATAGAGTGGCTCTATAGCTATATCGAGATATCCAAAGAGCATTATCTTCGCCAACGGCGAGGGGTACGTCAGAGAAATTTGAATCTTGGAATGATAAAAGAGTTTGAATTGCCTCTTCCCCCAGTGATTGAGCAGAGAAAATTTAAAGTTATTGCAGAAAAAGTGATTGATGCTAAAAAGATGCAAGAAGAAGCATTACTCAACTCTAAGTCTTTTTTCAACTCCCTCAGCCAAAAAGCCTTCGCCGGAGAACTCTGACCCGTTGACTCGCCAGTAAAAAGCAGACCCGCACTACGGGTTTGCTGCCCTGTCCACCTTTGTATCCCCCTCACGAGAATTACTGCTTCACAGCGGCTTTCGGTCCAGTTCCGAATAACACTCTTTGGAATCAGTCTATTCGCCTGCATTCCCGGATGAAGCAGCCTGTTCGCAGTGAGGGCCAGCTTCAACAGGGAAAAGTGTGGGAAGTAAGGGAGGATTGATCCCTACCTCTGTCGAAAGCTGTAAGGATCGGTCTCATAGGAAGTAAAACTATGAGGATTTAGCCTACCACGCTGGCAGTCGTGTAAATACACAGCAATAATTAAGGTGGACGGCTTGTGATGTTTTTTTACTTCTTCTCGATATGACCACTCTTAATGAGCTCTCTGACGACAGCGTAGGCCAGATCATTGGTGGTAGTGCTATCCCCCATGTAAAATGCGCCTCCTGCACTGGTTTCAGTATCTCCTACCCATACCATTGATCTAGTTTTTACGTCGTAAATAACCACGCGAGTGGAGGTAAAGCGATTAAAAGACATCATCGGCATGCTGGTGCTAGAGAATGAAGAGGTATTACCAAATGACGAAATAGTCCCATTGTTTAAATAGCCGATCTGTCGCACATCGGAGTCAGATCCTCCTAGCACAACATAAATGAGTGAGTCATAACCATCAGCTTCAATATGATTCAAAATGCTTTCTTCACTCCACTGTCGTGTCGGTGGGAATTCTTCCATAAAACCTTTTGCTTCAACGCCCTTTTTTTCGAGTTTTTGCACCACTGACTGTTCCAATAACTCTCCAAAACCAAAGCTGGCACGAGTCGTCCTGACCATTGCTTTTTTGATCTGGTGGCTTTTGTAAGCAGGATCGGTGTAGCCCTTAACCTGTGTAGTGATACAGCCGGTCAGTAGCGTAGGGATTGTGATTGCAGCCAAAAGTGCAAGGACGTGTTTTTTCAAAAGGTAGCTCGCATTCAATAACATTAACAAAGCCGCTTATTTTCAGAGACTTGTCCAAATGTCATCAATTCGTAAATTTGCGTTTATTGAACGTACAAAACAACGTAATTCACCAGCGGATCGTAAATGATATCCCCCTATCTTTGGCCTTTGGCACATCCCCCCTGTTCCATAGTACACACCACAGTAATGTCCTCAGTAGATACAAGTAATTAATTACCCACTGAAGGGTTGAACTTGACTCAAAGGTATTGGTTTCTGATAATGGCCAGGCTTCAGTAAAATCTGGAGCCGGGATTACCACCCCGATGACTTCCAAGGCGTACAGACGCTACAGCGTCTTTTTTTGTGCGTGATATACCCTGCCCATGTTTATGACGGGCCTGATAGGGCCACCCTCGGGTGGGCCGGTATCCTTGGAAGCCGGTTGTGGTAACCCTGTCAGGTCCGTCACCAAATCTAAGATTACCACCTTGGTTGTGACGGTTTAGAAGTTCCAAGGACCGTCTTATGGCTCAGTACCACCATGCTGTATTGTGCTGGAGTTCCAATGCAGATATAAATCTGCTCCCCAGTACTGACTTTACCCTGTGCTTGCTTCCTGTTATCTGCTATCAGGGAGACAACCAATGACCTCCCTCCGCCTGAAACGAACACAAGCTCTTGATATTGCCGGTACTCGTACCAGAGCTGATTTCCTTGTTCATGCCCTCAGCTGTACCCAATCAAAAACAGCAAAAGCCCGTGATGGCTGGTTCTACAAATCCCACAGAGAATGGCAGGAAACTGCTCGCATAGGCCGAAAAGCTGTTAGCAATTCGACTAGTCGTCTGATTCAGGCTGGTCTGCTGGAGTGCTATCAGGAGCGTGACTTCAAACGAATTGTTGGTGGTATTCGTACCTGGTATCGGGTGAACGTGACAGAGCTAATGAAGCTGGTTGAAAATATAAACCAGTGTCGTCAATCCATGTCTCCAGTACAGGCCGAAAAGAAAGCTAAGGATACCGATAAGGTAGCTAAAGCAGCTGTCCATCCAGTTAAAATGCATCAGCAATGGCAGCCTGATACCGATATTCTTGCAGCGCACTTGAAACTGTCAGATACACCCACTGAATACGCCGTCCAGCGATTGCCTGGATATCGTGACTTCTGGATTGGAAATAAAGTAGTAAGGAGACCAATCCAGTGGCATCACCACTTTTCTGAGTGGGTAGTTGCCCAGTATCACCAGTATGAACTTCCCCGTCAGCAGAGGTCAGCAAAGTTTGCTGCCGCTCGTGATCGCCTTGATGCTGAAAAACTAGCCAGGATGGAGAAGGCAACCAAGCGACTGGAAATAGCAGGAGCAGAACGGTCTGGTAGCAACTTCCGAGCAATCACTGTCAACCTATCAGATGGAAGCAGTGAGTTATTAATCGCAGATACAAAGGAAGGACTCGAACTGCAAGTTCGTTGGCTGCTAGATGAAAAGCCTGGTGTCAGCGTGGTGAGCTGGGAGTAACTTCATGGATCAGTATTTGAATAAGCTGGGTCTGGCACTGAACACTGTTGCCAGCGGTACTCACCGCAAGAACCGGAGAAGAAAACCCTCCGTTGGTATCACCACCACCATTATCTGAGCCTCAGTACCAAACACTGGTGAGTGAGCTAAAGTCGGGTGTCGTTCATCTGTCACAGGACAATATCAGGAAAATGGCAAAGATCGGGTCAAGAAAGGCCCCAATGGTAGTAGAGCGATTGATTCAGGATTGTGTTCTAGCAAGGAGGCGTGATGGAAAACTGATATTAGCGTGATTCAGCAAAAAAAAAGCTGGTAAGAAACACAAGTTGTTGCTAATAGCTATGGCAAGTTTGCACCTGGAAAAGTCGGTGATACGTAGTGCTTAAAAGGGGAACATAGGAGGAACCGAGTAGGCACAAAAAAAGGGCTTATTTCTGAAGCCCTTGATTTATTTGGCGCACCCGAGAGGATTCGAACCTCTGACCTCTGCCTCCGGAGGGCAGCGCTCTATCCAGCTGAGCTACGGGTGCAAACTGGAATCCGTTGCCGTATCCAGCGGTAGCCAATAATACTGTCCAAAACCGTAAGTGTCTATGATTTTTTCCTACAAGCAGCCACTACAGCAGCCTTCAAAACCTGCCTTGCTCAAAAAATTACGTAGCCACCGCAAACACCATCGTGCAAACCACTGTTTCGTCCAATCTATTTGCTTTATACTGATTTAGCTTAAAAACAAAACGGTTGCACGGGCGAAACTATTGGCTATGCCCCTAGTACTCCGCTTCAACAGGTTTGCAGGGTTCAGCCAGATGATGGCTCAAAATCATTGAAACAGAGTCCTAGCCCGGAGACAACCATCAAGAGGACAAGCGAGTGTCTCGGGTATTTTATATGCATATACGTGCTCTTATTCTGTTAACAGGGGGACTTTTCGCAGCCACAACCTTTGGGCTTACCACTGATCTTGATGAGATCTCACGCAAGGAAATTGCTGAGCGGATAGCCCCTGTAGGCAAAGTCTGTGAAATGGGCCAGGAATGTGCCAATAATGCCGGGGTAGTGGCTTCAGCAAGTAGTAGCAGTGAGCCCAGAACAGGGCAGCAAGTTTATGATCAGTTCTGTGCAGCATGCCATAAAATAGGCCTGCTTGGTGCACCTAAAAACGGCGATACCGACACTTGGACTGCCCGCATGAAAGAAGTCGGTGGTTTTGACAAACTGTTAAGTAATGCCATTAATGGCATAAAAAGCATGCCACCCAAAGGTACCTGCATGGACTGCTCTGATGATGAGATCAGCAGCTCTATTCAATATATGAGTGGCCTTAAACCCTAAGGGGGGGGCATTCTCAATTAGCCGCCACATTCGATAGCCAGCACGTTAAGGGTAGCTGGCATCAAGCTATTCTGTTAGTGGGCTAATATAGTCTTCAGGCTTAACAGCCAGAACCGAGCAGTAAATACCATTAAGAATATTTTCTGCGGTATTACCAATAAGGCGACTGCGGGAATGCCTGCCCAATGTGCCCATAACAATCAAATCAACATCCACTTCATTGGCCAGCTTCTGGATTTCATGGGATGGTTGGCCCTTTAACAGATGCGTTTGCACATGTTTGCCTTCACCAAATTCCACCCCCATTTCCGTCAATAGCTCCTGCTGCTTTTTGCGATAACGTTTTCTGGTTGTCTCTTGCAATTCGTACAGTTCTTCATCCGACAACATTCTTAACGCACGTTTACTAACGGGCAGATGCCAAACACTGGCACAGTGCAAAACAGCATTTTCCTGAGCAGCAATATAAAGCCCGTATTGTAACAAGCGTCTATTTAACTCAAGTGCGCCCTCATCAGCATCACCGGCATCAAAAGCGACCAAAATATGTCCTGTGAACCGGCTTAACTGGTTACGGTCTGCCATCATCAACACTGGTACTGTGCACTTTCTTAACAGTGCCAGATCATTGCCAGTCAGCTGATTACGGGCAAAAGCGCCACTGGGGTCAGCCAATTTAATCACCAAATCAAAATTTAGCTCCTGCACTAGCTTGAGAATAGAGTCCCTTGGTCTGCCTGGAACCACTTTCGTTTCAATAGCTATTCCTTCATTCCATGCTAATTCTTTAATTCTGCTCAGCTCTTCTTCAAGCTGTTCACGCAACATATCCTCCAATTTTTTTTCCAGGGGTAAAAACTGGAGCTTATGCATAATGTCGAGACTGTTATCGAAAAATGCCACTACCATGTGGGCCCGGTTATCTGCTGCCAACCTGAAAGCCTGGCGAAACTCAAAGTCCGTTGTATGCGTGCGGGTTATGGCCAACAAAATATTTCGGAACGCATGCATAAACCCTCCTCAATGATTCGCACTTAAATTATTAGTGGCAAAAAATATCGGGGTTAAGTATCGCAGCTATTGAAAAATCTGCCCGGTATTTTAGTCACATGGTTTTTGTGATGAATTCCATAATAATCGTTATTTACCCATGCCCAGTTCGGCTAAACCTTCTTGTTGCAACAACACGCTTGGTTATAATCCCGCGCAATAAAATCTTACTTACCACCTCCAGTATCTGTATAGATATGGAATATTAAGTGGTCATATCAGCTCAACAGGATCGGATATGAAACTCAGGTCATTTATTTCAGTTACAGCCATCGCCTGTGCTTCGCTGGCACAAGCAGCTACAGTGGTGTCGCCAACAGCCAAAGTAAAAGAGAGTGAAACTCAGCAATCACTCTTCTTTTATAACTGGAACGATTATATTGCCCCCAACACCATTCCCGATTTTGAAAAGAAAACAGGCATCAATACCACCTATGACCTTTATGACAGCAATGAAGTTCTTGAGGGTAAGCTGCTGTCTGGTCGCAGTGGCTTTGACCTGGTCTCTCCCTCCCATGATTTCTATAAAACCCAGATTCGGGCCAAGGTCTATACAAAACTTGATAAAAGCCAGCTGCCCAACCTGAAAAATCTTGATCCCCGAATCATGAAGGTGATCTCAAGTGCTTACGACAAAGATAATCAATATGGTATTCCTTATCTTTGGGGCACTACCGGCATAGGTTATAACAAAAAGGCTGTTGAAAAAGCACTCGGCAAGGATGCACCTGTAGATAGCTGGGCGCTGGTACTAGAACCTGAAAACATGAAAAAGTTGCAAGAGTGTGGCGTTGCTTTTCTGGATGCACCGTCTGAAGTTTTACCTTCGGTAATGGCATACCTCGGGAAGCCTGGAGACAGTCTCAATAAAAAAGATTATCAGGCAGCAATAAAGAAGATTAAAACAGTCAGCCCTTACGTTAGCTACTTCCACTCCTCAAAATCTATTTCAGATCTGGCAAATGGTGATATCTGTGTTGCCATCGGTTGGTCCGGCGATATGCTGATGGCACGGGATAGAGCCAAGGCTGCGAAAAACAAACAGGATATTCGCTACTCTATCCCAAAAGAGGGCGCAGCAATGTGGTTTGATATGCTGGCAATACCTGCTGATGCACCAAACAAGCAAGCCGCTTACAAAATGCTCAACTATCTCATGGAACCGAAGGTTATTGCTGATATTACCAACTATGTTGCCTATGCCAACCCAAACCCGGCTTCCAAGCCTTTTGTTGATAAAGAGATTGCCAATGACCCAGGCATCTACCCTGACGATGCTACCATGGACAAGCTGTTTGTTTTCAAGGAATTACCCAACAAACTCAAACGCATGATCACCCGGGAATGGACACGAATTAAAACTGGTCGTTGATCCTTCACAGTAAAAGCAGACATACTAGAAAGCAGTAGCTCAATGCGACACGGATGTTGCAATAATGAATCACGATATTAAACAGCTTAGAGTTCTCGTCGTCGAAGACCACGACTTTCAACGCACAGTTGCTATTCAGGCTTTATTACAGACTGGTCTAAAACCGCCACTTGCTGCTGGCAATGGTTTGGAAGCCTTAAAAATAATCGAACAGAATCCAGTAGATATTATTCTCTGTGACCTTGATATGCCGGAAATGGACGGCATTGAGTTTATTCGCCACCTAGCTAGTTGCTCTCCCCATACAGCGCTTATTATTTCCAGCTCTATGGATCAACCTCTGATTCGCACTGTTAAGGACATGGCCGCTAGCAATGGTCTCCAGGTGCTGGGATCACTACCCAAACCTATTGTTCTGGAAAGACTGAAAGCATTATTTAGCCAATACTTGGCACAACAACCCCAGCAGATAGATACCAATTCTCAAGATCATGAGCCAGACCTTACAGAAGCCTCTTTAAAAAATGCGATACAGGCTGATCAATTCAAATTGTTTTATCAACCCAAAGTTCAACTAAAAACGGGAGAGCTATCATCCGTCGAAGCCCTGGTAAGGTGGATCCACCCCCAGGCAGGGCTTATTAGCCCTGGGCAGTTTATTCCCCTGATGGAAAGTAATCGCTTGATAGATAGCCTGACTCTAACACTTATTGATCAGGCACTTAACCAAATATCTACCTGGCAACAGCAGGGTCGCGCCATACCCGTTTCCGTCAACATATCCCCTGTCTCACTGGACAATATGCAGCTGCCCGACCAGATACTGGCTAAAACATCGTCCTTCTCCATTGATCCCAATTTATTAATTCTTGAGATTACAGAAAGTGGCGTTATAGATAATATGGCTAATGCCCTGGCCACCCTGGCAAGGCTGAAACTAAACGGATTTATTCTATCTATTGATGATTTTGGTATTGGCTATTCCAGCATGCAACAGCTCAAGCGAATTCCTTTTTCTGAGCTAAAAATTGACCGGTCATTTGTTCATAATATGCACAATGATGAAACCCTGAGAGCCATTACAGAGGCCAATATTTGCCTAGCCCACGACCTGGGAATGAAAACCGTTGCAGAAGGTGTTGAAAACGCCAAAGACTGGCATCTTCTTACATCCCTTGATTGTGACATGGCTCAGGGGTTTCTTATCGGCAAGCCCATGCCTCCATCAGAACTAACAGAATGGGAAAAAGAGTGGCATAGTCGTTTACCTATATAGACTGTTTACGTTTAGGCTATTTCCAAAGAACGGATTAGCTTTAAACTGGAATCCATAACACTCAGTCTGATAGTCTGCTTCTTCCCATTGAATATCATTCCTGGTTTATTCGCTTTGACTAAAGAAAAAAAACAGCTGATCGTCAACTACCTACTGTTTCAGACAGGCTGGTTTGTTTGTGTACTCGGGGGCAATCAGGCCGCTCTATTAATCACTGTTGTTTTTTTACTTATCCATATTCGCTATATCACTTCCTGGAAAAAAGAGCGGGAACTCCTTGCTATTACGCTGCTGTTGGGTAGTTCGATCGACAGTTTTCTTGGTCACCTTGGCGTTTTCTTATTTCCTGGTGAAAGCTTACTGCTTCCCCTTTGGCTTGCATGCCTTTGGTTATTGTTTGCCACCACCCTGAGGCATAGCCTTGCCTGGACAGGCCGTTACAAATGGGCTGGCGCAGTCACCGGAGCTATTGGAGGCCCCCTTAGCTACTATGCTGGTGCTCAATTGACAGATGTAGAGCTTGCAGCACCTGTTTGGCAGAGCCTACTGATTATTGCTGCAGTCTGGGCAGCGGTTATTCCTCTACTGCAGTCATTTTCTGACGTTTGGCTTGAGCGATACCGTCGAAATCATGGCTGATTGCAGAAATCGTGTACTAAACTGAATGTTCAGAAAAAGCAGCATTCACTAGTTGCACCTGCTTTCCAGCAAAACTTCTATAAAGATAGCGTTTTCCAACATGGGTAATAATTCCGAAAGCGTCAAATTGACAGAGTACAGTCATGGTGGTGGTTGTGGCTGTAAGATTTCCCCAAAAATCCTTAACAACATTCTTAAAACCCAGCTGGAACTACCAGACTTCCCTAACCTGATTGTTGGCAATGCCAGCAAAGATGATGCTGCAGTATATGACCTTGGTAATGGTGAAGGCATTATCAGCACCACGGACTTTTTTATGCCTATTGTCGACGATCCTGTGGATTTTGGGCGTATTGCTGCAACCAATGCCATCAGTGATATTTTTGCTATGGGCGGAACTCCGATTATGGCCATCGCTATTCTTGGCTGGCCAATCAATAGCCTTGCCCCAGAGATTGCCAGTCGTGTTGTTGATGGTGGCCGACAAGCATGCTTTGAGGTAGGGATTCCACTGGCTGGCGGTCATAGTATTGACTCGCCAGAACCGATATTTGGGCTTGCTGTGACTGGACGTGTGCCCTTAACCCAACTTAAACAGAATAACAGGGCACAAGCAGGTGATAAGCTTTATCTAACCAAGCCCCTTGGCACCGGTATTCTGACCACTGCACAGAAAAATAAACGGCTGGCAGAAGAGCATACTTTTATCGCGCGGGATGCCATGTGCACCCTTAATAGTATTGGTTCAGAACTGGCTCCTATTAAAGAGATTCACGCGATAACAGATATCACCGGTTTTGGTTTGTTGGGACACCTGCTGGAAATGTGTGAAGGAAGCCAGATGAAGGCCATTGTCTACGATGAAAAGCTGCCCCTACTACCTTTTGTAGAAAATTATCAGGAGATGGGCTGTATTCCTGGAGGTACACAGCGTAATTTCGACAGTTATGGCTTCAAGGCCTCCAATATGACAGAGGCCCAAAAACAGATTTTCTGCGACCCTCAAACCAGTGGGGGGCTGCTTGTCTGCGTATCAGAAAAAGGAGAGAGTCAATTTCATGCTGTTGCAGCAAAACATGGGCTGGAACTGGAAAGTATTGGTTACTTTTCTGAGCAGGATGGGCCAGAGCTAGTAAAGATTATTTAAATCTAAAAAAAGCCCGAAGAATCCGGGCTTTAACAATGTTAAATGGGCCTGTTACCGTACTCACCATTCGGTTTTTTGGGCGGATCCGCTGTAACATTTGTTGGGATTTCTTGAATTTTGCCACCATTTTTCAGAAATTGTTCCACCTGATTACTCAGGCTTTCCCTCAATTTCTTTCTGGATTCAACGGTCCGCTCCTCAGCTGGCTCATCACGACTGCCCAGATAACCAATATCCACACCATCAAAACCAGTTGCAGCTTTGTTTGGCTTTTTCCGTGCCATAGCTATGTCCTCTAATCACTGGCCTTTGGAGACTCTGCTCCAACCCTTTTTATACTTCTGTTCCAATTAATTTAGTTATAGTCCAACATTAATAAAACGCTAGTTCCTTCTACCTCCTTTACCCAAAACAAAACCATAGAGAAGTATAATTACCTATATACATCACCTTGTAAAGTCACAAAAAGACGGCGACATCCTCCGTTATTTCGGTGCTCTCCAAGCCATATTCCCTGCCATACCCCTAGCTCGAACGCCCCATCCCTTAGCGGCAGCATCACACTGGCGCCCAATAAGCTGGATTTGATGTGAGCCGGCATATCGTCCGCCCCCTCAAAAACATGCAGATAGTAGTCGGCATTTTCCGGTACAGCTTGATTGATATACATTTCAAGGTCATGCCTTACAGCAGGGTCTGCATTTTCATTGAGTGTTAGCGATGCCGAGGTGTGCAGAAGCAACAAATGACACAACCCCACCCGATACTGGCGAATTTCTGGTAATGCTGCTTCAATTTCATCTGTTACCAGATGGAATCCCCTGGTTCGAGCTTTTAACTCAATCGTTTTTTGTTGCCACATATACTCAATATCTAATTTAACTGGCCGATAATTTCTCAGTTTAAATCAATATTTTTTGGTTATGAAAACCACTCTATCTCAACAACATTTATTAATTATTATCACTCTTTGTTTATTTTTTATGACGGCTTCAGCATCTGAAAAAAAAACTAAAACCCAACAACAAAACCTGGAAATCAATATATCCCACCCTATTTTCAGACCCATGGCTATTGATCTAAACAAAGAAAAAGTAGCCCTAAACCCCAAGGGCTGCACCATGGCAGATATGGTGCAATTCTACCTTACTGAACTGGGCATAAAAGGCACCCAGTTAAGCTTTATCAGGCAACGCATGCCCAACCCTCACACCCATGGCTACACTCAGCCTAAAAGCAATAATCACTATCTTATTGCTTTAGCCCAAGGCCTGGAGCCTAGCGAAATTCGCATTACAGTTGCCCATGAACTGGTTCACGTTCGTCAACTTGAACATGGTCTGATCAAAAAAAGTGAATTTGATAAAGATTATCTGGAAAGAAATTTTGAAGACGAGGCTTTTCGACTAAGCCTGCCTATGGCAGCCAAGTTTTATCAAACCATGGATTGCCAGAAAAAATAGCCCGGCTCAAAAAAAGGCGCCAAAGGCGCCTGTGAAGAGTGAGACTTTATATATAATTTAATTAGGCTGGCTGAGCCGCTGCCTGCTTTTCTGTAGTGATATGCTTCATGGACATTGCCAGCAGCACAACAGACATCACACAGCTGGCAGTCAGCAACATAAAGCCGCCATCCCAGCCAAAATGGTCAACCGTGTAACCCAGTACAGCATTTGCTGCTACTGCACCGCCCAGGTAACCAAATAAACCGGTCAAACCAGCTGCTGTACCTGCTGCTTTCTTTGGTACCAATTCCAGCGCATACAGGCCAATCAGCATAACTGGGCCGTAAATCAGGAAGCCAATAGCAACCAGAGCCAACATATCAATAGTTGGGTTGCCCGCCGGGTTAAACCAGTAAACCATGACGGCTACAGTTACCAGTAACATAAAGACAATACCAGCAGGTGCTCGTTTACCCTTGAATACCTTGTCTGAAATCCAACCACACAGCAGGGTGCCAGGAATACCAGCCCACTCGTACAGGAAATAGGCCCAGGAAGACTTATCTACAGAGAAGTCTTTAGCTTCAGAAAGATAAGTCGGTGCCCAATCCAGAACCCCGTAGCGGATCAGATAGATAAACGCATTAGCGACGGCGATATACCAAAGCAGTTTGTTACGGAAGACGTACTTGAAGAAGATCTCTTTAGCTGACAGCTCTTTTTCATGGCTCTTATCGTAGTTTTCAGGGTAGTCATCCTTGTACTCTTCAATAGAAGGCAGACCACATGACTGAGGCGTATCTTTCATTACCAGCAAGACAAATGCTGCCACTAACATGGCGCCCGCTGCAGGTACATAGAAAGCAGCGTGCCAGTCTTCGTTAAACCACAGCATACCCAGCAGGAACAGCGGGCCAATCAAGCCACCGCCAACATTGTGAGCAACATTCCAGACAGAAACGATTGATCCCCGCTCCTTCTTTGACCACCAGTGAACCATGGTTCGGCCGCAAGCTGGCCAACCCATTCCCTGAAACCAGCCATTAAGAAACAGCAAGACAAACATGGCGGCAATACTGCCTGTTGCCCATGGCATAAAGCCCATGGCAAACATGGTCAGAGATGACATAATCAAACCAGCAGCCAGGAATGTTCTGGGGTTCGACCGGTCAGAAACACTACCCATCAAAAATTTGGACAGACCATAAGCGATGGAAACGGCTGAAAGTGCTACACCCAGGTCGCCACGGCTATAGCCCATCTCACTGATCAGATAAGGCATGGCCAGGGAAAAGTTTTTTCTTACCAGGTAATAACCGGCATAGCCGATAAAAATCCCCGCAAAAATCTGCCAGCGCAGCTTTTTATAGTGACCATCAACCCGGCCAGCCGGCAAAGCTGCCCGGTGAGGTGCTGGTTTAAAGATACCTATCATAGTGTTTCCGCGACAATATTGTTTTTCTGAGGTCAACTGAGAAAACTGCGCGTAGCGAGGATCACGGAAAATTGAGGATAAAAAGCTGATTTTAAGAGGAAAATAGCAAGCTATTTGACGAAGAAAACCAGTTTTTTAGACCTATTTGCTGTGACCGCAGTAGCCGCATGTTTTTTCAGGTGGCCTCTCAGCACCTGGGTGAAAAAGTTTGTTCGTCGTAAAACTGAAACCACTCTTACTGGTCGAATAACACTCACCCGATGAAATTGGGGGCGAATAATAGTTTTTTTATGTTCATTTCATATTGACACAGGACAACAAACGAACAAATTAACTCATAATTGATAAAAATCATTCGACTTAGACGAACATCTACTTACAATACTGTTCGCAAAACAACATTCAGATTTCAGGATAGTATGAAGAAATATACGGCTTTGGCTCTAGGCCTTATGCTTGCGTCTGGCTCTGCTATTGCCAGCAGCAAACTGGTTATTGCACATCGGGGTGCCAGTGGTTATCTGCCAGAACATACCCTGGCAGCAAAATCAGCCGCTTACTTTATGGGAGCTGACTACATTGAACAGGATGTGGTCATGACCCGTGATAACAGACTGGTGGTATTACACGACCACTATCTGGATCGGGTAACCAATGTTGCTGAAAAATACCCAGAGCGCTACCGAATGGAGAACGGTAAAAAACGCTGGTTTGCCATTGATTTTGATCTGGCCGAAATTCAGGGTCTAAGCATGACGGAAGGCTTTAATGTCAGCTCCGAGAAGTTCTCTAAGGACAGCACTGAAGCCATTTTCCCTGAGCGTTTCCCTCTGTGGAAATCCTCTTTCCGGGTGCACACTCTTGAGGAAGAAATAGAACTGATTCAGGGAATGAATAAATCCACTGGCCGTGATATCGGCATCTACCCTGAGATTAAAGCCCCCTGGTTCCATCGCCATGAAGGCAAGGATATTTCCAAAGCTGTCCTGGAAGTGCTGAAAAAATACGGTTATACCAAGAAAACAGATAAGGTCTATCTGCAGTGCTTTGACCCCAACGAAACAAAACGGATTGCCCGACAGTTGATGCCTGCCATGGGTATGGATTTGAAACTGGTTCAACTTATGGCTGAAACCAGTTGGAATGAAACCATGGTATACACCCGAGGCAAACCTTCCCCTTACAACTACGACTGGATGTTCCAGCCCGGAGGCATGGCCGAAGTTGCCAAGTATGCCGATGGTATTGGCCCCTGGAAACCGTTCCTGGTAGATAATACATCCACCAAAGATAATATTGTTATTACCCCCATGATCTCTGCAGCTAAGAAAGCAGGCCTTGAGGTACACCCTTATACCTTCCGTGCTGATAAAGGTCGTATCCCCACCTATGCGGATAACTTTGAGGATATGCTCGATATCTTCCTTAATAAGGTAGGTGTTGATGGCGTGTTCACCGACTTCCCGGATCGGGCTGTTGAGTTTGTGAAGCAGTCTGAAGAAAAGGAACCAAAAACAAGCTAGGGCCTCACAAAAAAAGCCTGTGAGATCTATTTACAGGCTTTTTTTGAGTCCAAAAATATATGACCCGCCGGTTGGTATTTTTATTACCAGCTATAGTTAATATTCAATAAAGCAATCATTAAATAAATTCCAAAGGTTTATCTGGGGCCTGTCATGTCACGATTCGTATTAAAGCCGTTGACAGCTCTGCTATTAATTTTAAAAATTTTTCTGGCACCACCTGCGGTAAAAACAGAAGAAATTAAAATATACTTTAAAGTTCTTCCAGAAACTCCTTTAGGTTTATATAAAGCTTTTACTGATGAAGTAGATGATGATGGATCTCTTCCATACATGCAGCTTTTCTCCTTTATAAGTAACAAAAGCCTCCATCCAAATCCGACGCTGGAAAGCATACTCCACAATGATTTGATACGTTCAACCGTATTCGACCTTAGTAAACAGCTAAACGATTTATCTCCTCCCGGCATATCTCACATTGCCGCTTTGGCTTATGTACTCAAAGAACCTGTGCTATGTCTAATCAGGGCGGTAGCTTGATAAGTACATTTGTTCAAAATCTCTCAAGAACCAGCCCTGTCCGGTAACTTTGATCCATTCCTGCCAAGTTGAGCTTCCGTGTCATGCTCTTGTCCGGGTACTGATTGTTGATCTTATGGACGTTAAAACAGCTTCTCCTGATTGTCGCCACATTCTTAGCTGTTGTCCGTTCGTGGATTTTGCTGGCGTCTTCCCTAAAACTGACATCCAGTGTTCTGTGCTGGCCATTTTCTATACTCCAATGATGGCGAACAGAAGCCATTAAATGACTGGCTGACAGAGTCCGGCTGCTGATGAAACAGTGGATTTCTGTTGTTTGTTTGGTTCCCTGGAGCCTGTCACGTTGAATGACAGCACACTGCTTCAATTCAGGCCAGACTCCTTCTGGGTCTACACGTTTAAGATCGGTATCGAGAACCCAGCAACGCCTGTGCTCATAACGATCTCTATTTTTTTTCCCGAGTCTCAGCAAAATGTGGATCATCACAGTCGTCAGAAGCTGTATTCTCAATATGCTCAGTAAAAACAGATTCAATATTCTCATGGAGGGTTGGCTGATTATCTTTAACAGAGAGCAAGTAATCGGCGCCTTTATCGACAATAGCCTTGCATATATCACGTTGACAGCCCATGGCATCACTGGTTATTAAAGCGCCTTCAAGATTCAACATTTCAAGCACTTTGGGAATGGCTGTGATTTCATTTGATTTTTTATCTACGGGCTCAAAGCCAAGAACCAACTTCTGTTCAGAGCTGTAAGCACTGACTATATGAACCAGTTTTTTACCCTTTGCTGGGCGGGAGCCTTTCAGCGCCTTGCCATCAATGGCAACAACATGATCATTTTCTTCGGGGAAAGGCCCCATCTGCTTGAAGGTAATACTGGTTATGACATCGTTCATCCAGTCCACAAAAATTTGAATAAAGGCTTTTGAGTCAATTAATGAACAAACTTTCTGTAGTGTGTACTGAGAAGGAAATCCAAACTGGTAAGGAAAAAACTGCCGGAACCAGTCCTGGTTGTTAATAGCAAATGACGCCATATCTTCCCAGGCGGTATAGTTGCTTAAAATACTGGCATAAACGACGAACAAGACTTCAGGGAGAGGGTAAACGACATGATACTGATCCCGAGAATCTTCCAATAGGTCAAATCTGTCGATAAGAGTAACATAATCTGCCATTGCTCAAGCACCTTTGCATTATGCAAGGTATATGGCACAAACTAACTAGAACTCAAGTGCTCTTTGGGCTACCCCCCTGTATGTCTAATGCTAGATGAAGATAAAATATCTCAGCGTAGTTTTTTAGTAAGCGGCAAAGGTGTTCTCCCTTTAGCATCTCTGGGTGGGTCTATGGAGACAGTCCCCCGAAGACAGTTTTTTCAAGCTTCTACCTTAAGATATATAGAAGTTTGTCCCGAAAACGCATTGTACTCTTATCCACTAGGTGATTATTTACATCATTTTTTTTATAGAGCAGATGGAACTGCATCTCCAAAGCGTATAGGGAGATTATTAACCCTGATGGATCTAGAGACAGCAGATGACTGCGTCCAAGTGGATTTTTGCCAACCTACATCACTTAACCATATTGTGGACACTTTTGAGTCAGGGCAATACTTAAAATTTGTCGATCTTGATAATTCTATAGTTCTAAAATTGTTGTTTGATGATCATAAAACAGTTCTCACGGAGACATACCTACAGTTAAAAACCATGACCGAAAACATGCAGCCGATAAGGTCGAACTTTGATTTTATATTGAGTCCAAAACCAGTTAGTCTCTTTGACAGGCTTAGTACTATAAGAGACCTTTCCCAAGCAACAGCAGCCATGCTTACCAGCTGTATCCCAGTCGATCAATCCGAGGGGATCTCAAACCCACTAGAACAAGATGAAGCCACTATTACCTCAATACAAAATCTCTATTTAAATTTAAATAGAGCAGATCAAATTAGTTTAAATAGTCTTATCATCCAAAAACTACGTATGGGGCAAGAAATTGGCGAAAGAGAAAATCTGACAACCCATAATAATATTCAATTTGAAGAAGCATTAGACAGAATTCCATTTAATCAAGAAAACCCTATTCACTTCTTTCTTGCAAACCTATATTTCAACATAAATATTTATAGAGGAGTACTGTCAAGTTTAAGGGGTTTAAAGACTTTGAGAACAGAAAAGACAGCTAAAAACCAACCATTGGTGGATATATCTCCCACCCTAGTGTTAGTAGAAAAGGAATGTAATAGAATAAACATGCTATCACATGCACTAATGCTATTATATTTCCCTCTACATTTTACAAGAAGCAGATATCAGCCACTCGTTATTTTAGATGGCTCATTTGTTGTTTTTGATAGCAAAGCCTTTCCACCTGAACCATCAGGATGGCTATATACCCCCCACAACCAAAAAACTAAATAATAACTTACCAATTATTGGTTTATCAGGCGTACCAACTTATTTACAGTTGGCACACCTCTTTAATCTATTTATTCAACCCAGTTTCTGGATCTTTCTACCGCTTTCTTCCACCCTTTGTAGAGATCACCTCGCTTGTCATCAGCCATTTCTGGTTCGTACTCACGACAGATAGAGACCTTATCTTTCAGCTCATCAATATTATTCCAGAAGCCAACAGCCAAGCCTGCCAGATAAGCTGCACCTGCTGCAGTGGTTTCAGCTACCTTGGGTCGTACCACATTCTTACCCAGAATATCGGATTGAAATTGCATCAGGAAGTTATTAGCCACAGCACCGCCATCCACTCTTAGCTGGCTCAGCTCAATTCCGGAGTCCTGCTGCATAGCTTCCAGTAAGTCTCTGGATTGATAGGCAATAGCTTCCAGTGTTGCACGAACAATATGGTTACGGTTTGCGCCACGGGTCAGGCCAAAGATAGAACCACGAGCATAAGGATCCCAATATGGGGCACCCAACCCTACAAAGGCTGGCACGACATATACACCGTTAGTGTCTTCAACCTTGGATGCAAAGTATTCGGTATCTGCAGCATCGCGAACCAGACCCAACTCATCCCGCAGCCATTGAACACTGGCACCGCCCATAAATACAGAACCTTCCAGAGCATAAGTGACCTTGCCATCAATACCGCAGGCAATGGTGGTCAACAGACCATTTTCAGAACGGATTGGCTGATCACCGGTATGCATTAACAGAAAGCAGCCTGTGCCATAGGTATTCTTGGCCATCCCTTTTTCCAGACACATCTGACCAAACAGTGCTGCATGCTGGTCACCAGCAATGCCTGCAATAGGAATACGGGTACCGCCTTTACCACCAATATTGGTCTGACCATAAATCTCTGAGCAGGATTTCACTTCCGGCAGCATGGAGCGAGGAATCTGCAAGATTTCCAACATCTTCTCATCCCATTGCAGCTTGTTAATATCAAACAGCATGGTACGGGAAGCGTTGGTATAATCAGTGACGTGTACACGGCCATTGGTCAGTTTCCAGATAATCCATGAATCCACAGTACCAAACAGCAGGTCACCTTTTTCTGCCTTTTCCCTTGCACCCTCAACATTATCAAGAATCCATTTCACCTTGGTACCAGAGAAATAAGCATCTGTGACCAGTCCAGTGGTTTCTTTAATATATTCTTCAAGCCCTTCGCGCTTGAGCTGTTCACAAATATCTGTGGTACGGCGACACTGCCAGACAATAGCGTTATGAATAGGCTGACCAGTATGTTTATCCCAAACGACGGCAGTTTCACGCTGATTGGTAATACCAATAGCTGCCACTTGATCACTACGAATACCGGTCTTGGCTAGTACTTCAGTTAATACAGAACTCTGGGTTGCCCAGATCTCCATGGCATTATGTTCAACCCAGCCAGCCTGTGGATAAATCTGGGTAAATTCACGCTGGGAAATGCCAACAATATCACCCTGCTTATCAAAGATAATGGCGCGCGAGCTGGTTGTACCCTGGTCTAAAGCAACAATATATTGAGCGTCAGTATTCAAAGGATATTCCTTCTCTTAATTCGATTATTTTTAAGCATCCGCAGAGCGTATTTCACAGCCAGCTGTAGCACATTCAACGTCTTCCAGTTGGCTGGCAATCAATTTGATATAGACCCAGGCGCCTGCCATGGCTCCACAAATAGGACCAGCGATTGGCACCCAGAAGTAAGGGTTGGAGCGAGCGCCAGTCAGGGCAACGTCACCCCAGCCAGCAAAATAGGCAAACAGCTTAGGACCAAAATCCCTTGCCGGGTTCATGGCAAAGCCTGTTAAAGGGCCGAAAGAAGCACCAATCACAGCAATTAGTATCCCAATTAAAAGTGCAGACAGAGCACCATTGGACACACCATTATTATCATCACCAATAGCCAGAATGGCGCCCATTAAAACTGCTGTAATGAAAAACTCAACAAAAAATGCCTGGACATTGGTAAGAATAGAATTCGGGTATGTGGAGAAAATACCGGCTGTCGCCAAGCTGGATGCTTCACCACGGACAATGGCATGGGTGCTCTCAAATTCAATAAATAGTCCTTGATACAGGAAGTAAACCAAGGCCGCGGCACTGAAAGCACCCAGGATTTGTGCTGCGATATAGGGCAGCACCTTATGTTTCTCAAAGCCTTTAAATACAGTCAGTGCCAGAGTAACGGCTGGGTTCAGGTGAGCACCGGACACGCCACCTGAAACATAAATAGCGATGGCAACCCCCATACCCCAGACTATAGAGATTTCCCACTGACCAAAGTCAGCACCAGCCAGTACCAAAGCAGCAACACAGCCTGCACCAAAAAAAATCAGCAGGCCCGTTCCTATAAATTCCGCAATACATTGACCCAATAGCGACTGTCGCATACAAAATGTCCATCACAGCAAAAGGAAACAAAAGGCAATCGAATTTTCACAAAAAGCAACACAAATGAGCAACAGCGAAAGCTTGATATTTATCAATAAATAGACAGATAGGAAGGGCTTTATTCTTACTGGCAGATAAATTACTTTTATAACATGAACCAATGAGAAGGAACTCATGAGCATACACGTCGGCGACCTGCTACCAGATATCAATATCTATGAATATATTGATAAGGATAACTCTCAGCCTGAAGGCCCTAAAGTATGGCGCCTACCAGATCTTGCTTATAAGAAAAAGGTGCTTGCCATTGGCATTATTGGGGCATTTTCCCCCATCTGCTCTGGCCCCCATATTCCTGGTTATATAAAGGAATATAATGCTTTTAAGAAAAAAGGTATTGATGAAATCTGGTGCATCTCTGTCAATGACCCTTTTGTTATGTGGGCCTGGTCAAAAGAGCTTAAAAATGACGGCAAAATCAGAATGCTTAGCGACGGCTCTGCAGAGCTGGTCACCTTAATGGATGTCACCCTCGACCTGACAGAACGAGGCATGGGCGTTCGCTCAGACCGCTTTGCAATGGTGATAGATAATGG
The DNA here is from genome assembly GCA_965224475.1 of Endozoicomonadaceae bacterium. Taxonomy (GTDB): domain Bacteria; phylum Pseudomonadota; class Gammaproteobacteria; order Pseudomonadales; family Endozoicomonadaceae; genus Endonucleibacter. The sequence goes on from CBDCZK010000024.1 coordinate 71,000, forward strand.
CGTGATAACAGACTTTCTGAGAGAAGACCCCGGCCACTTTGCTTACACAGATGCAAAGAGTTTGTTAAAAAGGCTGTAATTGTTTATGGCGTGATTGGCTTGAACATAGGATCAAAACCGTTAGCCAGCTTGGCCTGAACCGCTTTTTCCTTATCCATGGCCAACTCCGGTTTTATCTGCTCAGCCACTTCCAGCAGGTTGGCAATGATATTATCAAGCAACTGCTCATTTGCCTGTTCGGCAGTTACACGGTAGGAGAGTATCAAACGCTCACCAACAGCATCCCACCCGAGAATTCCTCCTCGGGTTTCAAGCCCATAGGCATTCAGCTGCATTGCCATCTCCAGTCGCTTTCGGCGGATTTCACCACGACCTATTTCCGTTAGTTCAATAACAATAAAAAGGTCATCACAATAAGGCGGTATTTCAACGGAGACTGGAAAAGTGTCATTGTAAATAAAGGAACAGATTCGACCATTACCATCAATGGCCTCACTGCCGATACCGGATAGTTTCACCCATGATTGCAGCAACTCAATACCTGTCATATCCCTTTTCCTGTTTAAATGATAAATCACTTCCCTAAATAACTTTCAAGCGTGGTTTTATTGCTTGATACCTCACCCAATGCATAAATACACGCTGCCTCTGGCTTTTATCTCCCAGCATTAGCCATCAGGCTCTTGGCTATAGACTTGGTTACATTACCTTTTTGCTGAGGTTTAAGCTTGCTAGCCAGCCAAAGTGAACCTGCCTTAATCCGTTTAGCCAATGCACTTAGGCCAACAACATGTGACAATGTTTTTGCTGTTTGCTTTAACTGGAGTCCTTTATATTTTACTTTGTCCTGATAGAGCACTTCTCTCAATTTTTTTACCGCCTGCTCTTCGGGTGCTAACTGCAACTTTTTGATTGTCGTATCTGTTAGGCCAAAGTTACGCAGGAAGTTAATTGCCTCTTTTAGTTCATCACCGCTGGCATGCCTGAGTTTGGCAAGAAAGGCTTTTTCAGCCACACCTATATTATTGGTAGCAAGCGAAGTTAATGCTGATCCTGAAGCTATCAACACATCAGATCGTTTTCGTGTTTCAGCCACATCTATATTATTAGTAGCAAACGAAGTTAATGCTGATCCTGAAGTTATCAACGCATCAGATTGTTTTCGTGTTTCAGCCACATCTATATTATTAGTAGCAAGCGAAGTTAATGCTGGTTCTAAAGCTATCAACGAATCGGATTGTTTTCGTTTTTTAGCCAGCTTACGTTTATGCCACGCGTTAAATGCAGTTTCTCCCACAGAAATGGCTGCACCTATGGAGCCTGTAGCGATAAATGCCGCAGGTGCACCTACCCCCGAGGCAGCAAAACCGATGGCCACGCCGGTTGCCGCAAAATTGACCGCCGTATTAATCAGATTAGTCCTGGCATGAATCGTTCTTTCCTGTTTTATATGTTTTGCCAATGCCTTAAGCAAAGGGTCTTTTGTAGCAGCTTCAGCTTTTGCTAAATTATTCAGGGCACTAATTTGCGAACCAGTTTTAACTGCAGAACGAATAGTTGTCATTGCTGTTAATGCAATACCCAAACCGGGTAACGATTTAGCCGCCAGCTTACTGGTACTCTGAGCCATCAACAGGGCCGAATGGGTAATCGCAGTAGCTTGCTCCGACAACCCCGTCACCTCTGTTAACCGGTCAATAGCTATTTGAGCTTTGCTGCGGGAGAGATCTGAACGTTTCTCAGACATTAGCTGCTGCAATCGTTCCTGTTTTTTCGAACCAGACTGACCCTCTATGGCTCTGGTTTCCGGATTGTATTCCTTGAGTAAGGATTGAGCTTCATTTCGCTTATTGTGAACAGCCAGATCCCTCACTGCCCGATAAACTGTCTCCCCGCCCGACTTAAGAAAGGCAATACTTTGACCAGCAATATTAATACCTTCAAATGCCCTGAATGACCGATTAAACGCTTCATTAGGCATTTTATAAGTACCATTAGTCATCATCTGGCCTGCTTTTGCCATTTTCATTCCCAACAACGTTAAGGATGATGCCTTGCTAACTGCTTCTCTGGCTGTATCAGCGACCATGACGGCTTTACGAGCTCGGGCTTTCGTTTTATTACCGACCTTCTTATTCTTGCCGGGTTTACTCTTTGGCCTAATGTTTGCGTTTTTTTCAGGAGGGCTCGATAACGAAAGATTCTGCAGGCCTTGAGGATTTAGAGCTATAGGATTAGAAAATGATGATTTCAGCGAGGAAGGTAATTTTTTTGACCCGGAATACATGTCAGTATAAAAACGGCTTCTACCTTGATAATTAACGCCTATTTCACCAGAGTCCATCAGCTTATAACCTTCCTTGATTGAAGCTTGTTAATGGTGGTTTCAAGCAATGAAACAAGCTCTGATTCACCTTTCCTTAATTTAAGTGCTGCTGTGAATACCAACCCAACCATATGGCGCATAAAAACCACTCCCTCATCAAGCAAACCGGCCATACTTTTCGGGGAACATTCAAGCCTGACCTCCAGTATCAGCTGCTTTTCAAGAGACTGTATTGTGGCTGGCACCAGGTGGGGAGCAAGCGCCATCGCTAACACATTCAGCTGCTGACTGGAAGGGCTGTCGATACTGGTTATCAGGGTGAAAACAATCTGTTCTTGTTTATTGTCCAGCACTACAAGCTCAGACTCTATCCCCTCTGCCAGCGAAAAAATTACACTTGGATAGGGTTCGCTTTGTATAGCAGGTAATAAGCCCAGAGCTTCAAAATGTTTACTGGCAAGCTTTAAACAATCAGTACTCATGATGCTATCGCCTCATAGCAGCTATCAGATGTAACTATTCAGCACCCAGTAAAGGAAGGTTGTCGTAATTCTTCATAGCTATAAGCAGGGCTTCGAAAACATTCTCACCCTGCTTTCTCGCCGATGAAACATAACTCCGTATCCGGCAGTACCATTTAGCCCCTTTTTCACTTCTGAAACAGCCAGATATTTTCTGCTTTACCTTGCCGTTGCGAACATCCTGCTCACTGCCGTTATTATCGAAGGGGATGTCAAAATCAGTCATGAATCTCAAGGTTTCTTCTTTAAACTCCACCAGTCGCTTGAAGAGGTTAAAGGCTTTGGTGTTTCTGACTTTATCCTCTCCAAGGCGTTGACGTCGTCGCTCCATGTACTCGGCTTCTTCGAGCTGTGCTTTTTTAGCCGTACGCTCGAAAAGCGAGTCGATACGCTTGCGGATAATTTCCGGCATAGCCTTCATGCCAAGCTTTTTGAACCCTTTCCTAAGATGGCAAGCCAGCCTTAACAAGCGTTGAAGCCGGGCTGCAAGATAATTGCAATCTCTGTCAACAACCCCCTGCAACTCCCTTAAGTGATGGGCGTTACAGAGCACATGGATGGCTGCGTAGCGAAAGTAGACTTTATAATGGTCATGCACAAGTATACCGGCAAATACCAGTAACACTCCCATTGCCTCAATAGCTTCATGACCTTTACTGGGGTCAAGGTGGTAGTATGTCCACTCCTCGGAACGAACGACATGCAGCCACCATAAAGAGCCCTTCACTCTCATGCCTGTTTCGTCAGCACCTGCAACTGGCACTTTTTTTAAGGCGTTAGCAATTGCTGCCTCTGTGCTAGCCAGACGGTCGTAGGCATTTGCCTGAAAAGTACAGATTGAACCGGGACTAACTTCAAGACCAAAAATATCGAAAAAGAATTGTGAAATGCGCTTGTACGGCATTAACTGGTATTGATACAGATAAACAGCCAGTGCTTGAGTGACCGGACCATACTGCACATACGAGTCAACACCCTTAGGAAAGCATGCTTGATTAGCATGTCCGCATGGGCATTCTTTGACTTCAGCCACATGCGCCGTTACTTCGAAACGGCCAAAACGTCCTGGATCAAATACCTGACGTTCAACAACGTCGGTTACTTTGATAGAAAGAAGCGACTGATGGCAAAGTACGCAGTTTTTAACCGAGTGATGCCGGATATGGTCTGGTTCCTCAGTTTGCTCCAGCGTAGAGCCTTTATGACCGTGTTGACCACCGGGCCTGTTATTTGACTTTTGCCTCAGGCTTTTGGGATTGGGTTTGTAATCTTCTCTATCACACTCAGGATTTTCCTCATTCTCACTGTCAGCATTTGAGTTTTTGGATGATGAGGGCTTATTGTAACCATCTGTAGACGGTGGCTTGCTGCTATTACGACTATTCATCTTGAGCTTATCAGCAAGCTCCTTGTTTTCATCCTCAAGACTCAAAACCTTCGACTCCAGCTCACCTACAGCAGCGAGAAGCAAGATAATGGCCTGTGTTTCGGGAGTAAACTGAGTCATGAAAACTTCTGGAAAAGGGTTTATATCAAAATGACATAAATTCGCGAAAAATCCAGATTAATCTGAGGAGGCTGAATAGTTACTATCAGATAAATAGTCCGCCATTAAGCGCGCATCCTGTTCAGTGAATTGCCCTGACTCCAATCTTACGAGTGTTTTTTCCAGCATGGGTATAATTAACTGGACAATATTAAGGAAAGAATACAAATCCGATTTTGAATCATTTGCGCCTATCAGGCATTGGCGTATCAAGACCTGCCTGGACTGAAAATCAAGCATAAAACTTAAAGGTGGCAATACAGCAGAGAGCTGATGAAGAAAGGCTGCCAGACTATTTAGATTTTTTTCCAATTTCAGCGGCCTATCTAAAATGGCCGTCATCATAAGATGAAAAGACTCGCTGGAAACAAGACCACTGGAAATAATGATATAACAGGGAAACCGAGACTTGCTGCCAAATGCTCTTACAAATTCGAACACTTTACACTGATCAGTTTGCTCAACCATAGTGAACTTAAGATCAAGCGATTCCAACGTACTTTTAATATAACCAGCATGCCTAGACAGCAAAGTGTTCGCGTCCATAATCTGCGGCTCTTTAAATCATCCATGTATATTCCTTACTGTTCAATATATTGGTCAAATCATCAAGTAGGTTGCTTAAATTTCAATCCATAACAAACTCTGACAATCAAAACGCCTGCACCAGACCAGAAAATAACACTTTTAAAGCGTATCGAAACAATACGAACATTACCGAGTATTGATATAAATCATTTCGAACATTAGAATCCCCCGACATAATGTTCGTAAAGACGCGTATCCAACCTAATCAGGCCTCTAATGAAAACCCTTGAAACAGACGTTGTCATCATCGGCGGTGGCGCTACAGGAGCCGGTGTCCTTCGTGACTGCTCACTGCGGGGCATTCGTGCAATTCTAATCGAAAAAGATGATATTGCCACCGGAGCCACTGGCCGTAACCATGGTTTGCTTCATTCTGGAGGCCGTTACGCTGTCACTGATGCTCACTCTGCAGAAGAGTGCATCCAGGAAAACAAAATCCTTAAGAAAGTTGCCCGTCACTGTATAGAAGAAACTGGCGGACTCTTTATCACCCTGCCTGAGGATGATCTTTCTTTTCAAAAGCCTTTTATTGAGGCCTGTAATAAAGCAGGTATTGAAACAGAACAGCTCACACCAGCGCAGGCATTAAAACTAGAACCCAATGTCAACCCCAGTTTGCTGGGTGCTGTCAAAGTTCCTGACGGAACTATTGATCCCTTTCGCCTGACAGCATCCAACATTCTTGATGCCGAAGAGCATGGTGGCCAGCTGCTCAACTACACCATAGTCCAGGGGCTAATTATTGAAAATGGCCGTGTCTGTGGTGTTTATGCAGCTCATATCAAAACAGGGGAACGTATTGCTATTCGTGCCCAACAGGTAGTGAATGCGGCTGGGATATGGGGACAGCAAATCGCAGAGTATGCTGATCTTTCAATCCATATGATCCCTTCAAAAGGTTCCTTGCTGATCATGGATTACCGGGTCAACAGCATGGTACTTAACCGTTGTCGTAAACCAGCAGATGCCGATATTCTGGTACCCGGTGATACCATTTCCCTGATTGGCACTACTTCCCAAAAAATCCCCTATGACCAGATTGATAACCTCAAGATTGATCCGGAAGAGGTAGATATCCTGATCCGCGAAGGTGAAACACTGGCACCCATTATGTCACGTTCTCGGATATTACGAGCCTACGCTGGAGTTCGACCTCTCGTTGCGTTAGGAGGTAGTAGTGGACGTAATATCAGCCGTGGCATTGTGCTGATGGATCATGCCGAAAATGATGGTTTACCCGGTCTGGTTACCATCACCGGTGGAAAGTTGATGACTTACCGCCTGATGGCAGAAAAAGCCACGGATGCTGTTGCCAAACACCTTGGCAATACCACTGCCTGCTGTACGGCTGAAGTGCCGTTGCCTGGCGCCTGTGGTGACAAGGCAGATATCAAAACACCTACCCTGTCAGCCCCTGTTTCAGTCTCAGCAAAATACCGTCACGGCGAAAGAGCAGCTATGTTCCTTTCCGAAAATAACGAAAAGAACGCCGTTGTTTGTGAATGTGAAATGGTGACCCGAGGTGAAATTGAATACGCTGTTGAAAAACTGAATGCACCTGACTTAGTAGACCTTCGTCGTCGAACACGCCTGGGCATGGGGCCTTGTCAGGGTGAACTCTGTACCTGTCGTGCTGCAGGTATTATTCAGGATCTAAAACCTGAAGAGCCAGCACAGCCACTGAATAGCATCGGTGAATTCCTGGAAGAGCGCTGGAAAGGCAACCAGCCTGTTCTTTGGGGGGATGCTCTGCGCGAAGCTGAATTCAGCCATTGGATATATGAATCACTGCTAGGCTACAGCAGCCTGAAGCAACCGGCACAATCCATTAATACTGATCTGGCACAGCCAGCCATCACTAAAGAAAGCCAAGTAGAAGAGAAGCCAGCAGCATGAGATATGACAGTATAATTATTGGCGGCGGGCTGGCCGGACTAACCTCTGCCATTCGCTGTGCCGAAGCAGGTCTGAAAACAGCAGCAATCAGCTTTGGGGAAAGTGCCCTGACCTTTGCTTCCGGTGCTATTGACATCCTGGGCCATTATGCCGATGGCAGCGTGGTTCAATCGCCCTTTCAGGCAGTGGCTGAACTCACTGAAAATAATCCAGACCACCCTTACAGCAAAGTGGGGCTGGAAACACTTAAGCAAAGTTTGAATAGCTTTTGTGAACACCTTGATGCAGCAGGGCTCCCCATGAGCAGCCGAGGTGAAGATAATCACTGGCGAACCACAGCACTTGGCAGCCTTCGTCCTGCCTGGCTTTATCAGCCGGGAATGATTCCTCTGACATTTAAACAACCAGCCAAAGGCCTTCAGCAAATTGCTGTAGTAAATATTGCTGGATTCAGGGATTTTCAACCCTCCCTGGCAGCCGCTGGTTTAAAACAGCACCCGGAATTTCAGCAGGCAAATATCACCAGCGCAACAATTTCTTCCCAAGAGCTGGGTTTGGAAACTCGCAATCCTTTTGAACTTCGCTCAATCGAATTAGCACGGGCATTAAATAGTGAACAGTGTTTCCAGCTTTTGGCGAAAGCTCTCAGAAAAATAGCGTGTTCTGCAGATTTAATTCTCGTTCCAGCCGTTCTTGAAGATTCCTTTGGTAATAGCCGCGTTCCTGAGCTGACAACACTGGTTGGCCGACAAATTATGGAAGTAGCCAGCCTGCCTCCTTCTTTACCCGGCTTGCGGATGGCAAAAGCATTGAAAAAGCGCTTTAACAACCTGGGAGGCATGTTGATCGAAGGGGATCAGGTCGAGAAAGGCGTTTTTGACAACGGTCGCCTGTGCAGTATAGAAACTCACCATAATAAAGACCTGCCGTTATACGCAGACCACTTTGTGCTGGCTTCTGGCAGTTTCTTTAGCAAAGGTTTGCACGGTAATAGAAACCAGATTATTGAGCCTATCTTTGGCCTTGACGTTAAGGCCCCCTCAGACAGATCCCAATGGTCATCAGGTCAATTTCTGGATAGCAAGGCTCATCACTTTATTGAATACGGTGTCAGCAGCAATCATCAGCTGCAGCCAAGTATTCAAGGCCAAACCATCAAGAATATGTACTGCACAGGTTCTGTCCTGGCGGGCTTTAACCCGGTAGCAGAAGGTTCAGCCGGTGGTGTGTCCATTGCAACAGGCTACTATGCTGCCGAACAGATTATTGCTGCACACCAGGCAGGGATGGGAAAATAAGATGTTATCTCTCATAGACACCACCTTTGATAACTGTATCAAGTGCACCGTTTGCACTACCCGCTGCCCGGTTGCTGAAGCACGCCCTGATTACCCAGGCCCTAAACAGGCTGGGCCAGATGGTGAACGTTTTCGTATTAAAAGCCCGGGTCTGTACGATGATGCCCTGAAGTATTGCACCAACTGTAAACGGTGTGAGGTGGCCTGCCCGTCCAATGTTCATATCGGTACGATTATCCAAAAGGCCAAGGCTCGCCATGGTGGCTTCAAGCAGGGACCACGGGAATTTATGCTGAGCCACACGGATCTGATGGGTACCGTATCTTCAACCACAGCGCCTATCGTGAATGTGGTAACCGCTATGAAGCCGGTAAAAAAACTATTGGATAAAACCCTCGGCATTGATGAGCGTCGAACACTACCAAAATATTCTTTCCAAACATTCCGCAAATGGTTTGGAAAAAATGCCGGCAACCAGGAACGATTTGATCGCAAAATCACTTACTTCCACGGTTGCTATACCAATTTCAATGACCCAACTGTAGGCAAAAATCTGGTATCCGTTCTGAACGCCATTAACATTGGAGTACGGCTGACAGCAAAAGAGAAGTGCTGTGGTGTGCCATTGATCGCCAACGGCTTTCTAAAAAAGGCTCGCAAGAACGCCGACCTGAATATGACCCAGTTTGCTAAAAGCCTGGATGGTGGTTCAGAAGCCGTGATCTCATCCTCTTCAAGCTGCGCCATGACCTTACGGGATGAGTACCCGGACATGCTGGATGTGGATAACTCTGCAATTAAAGACCAGATCCAGTTTGTCTCTCGATTCCTGATCAAGGAATTTGCATCCGGCAACAAGCCCAAGATGAAACCTCTTAACCTGAAAGTAGCCTATCACAGCCCCTGCCATCTTATTCGTATGGGCGGAGTTGTTCATACCGTAGAGCTGATGCGAGAAATTCCAGGACTGGAACTTACCTTGCTTGACCAAAACTGCTGTGGGTTGTCCGGCACATACGGCTTTAAGAAAGAGAACTACGATACCTCCCAGAAAATTGCCAATAAGATGCTGGAGCAAATCAAGGCGACTGAAGCTGACTATATTATTACTGACTGCGAGTCATGTAAGATGCAGGTAGAAATGAATACCGATCATAAAGTCCTTCATCCGGTCACTTTGATTGCAATGGCTCTGGCTTAACTGCACTGATACAAAAGCCAGCTGTCAGCAGGCTGGCTTAAACCTCTATAAAATCTATTTGCAGCACTGCATTCTTAATGGCTGCCATTCTTGGAGACGATAACCACTGTATAATCCAGAAATTTCTCTCATCACAGCACGATCGGGGTAAATTCTTTCGTGAACACTGATAGGTGCTGGTTTACCGTTAGTACCATAAACACATTCTTCGTCTGCACATCCTATCATATCCAACATCAACCGCTTTTCTTTACAAAAACTGCAAATTCGTTGTCCACACAAAGTTTGATCTAACTCTCCTATTCCTAAACAGCAACTGCACAGAAACTTTTCTTCAACCTCTATGTTTCTTAAAAGCACCGCACCAAACAAAGAGAATAAGGAGTCATAGCACATAGCTGCACCTAAAGCTCGTACTGCACTATTTTCTAAAATTTCTCTGACCAATAGCAACTTATAAAAAACAGGCCATGGAATATTGCACAGAATAGGGTTGTCAGCAGATCCTGCCAACCATTTACATCTATCCCACTCAGCTCTATTAGGAGATAATCCTATGAACTTAGCAACAGCATCCTGAAAAAAAATTAATGACTGATTATCAGAAATATTTCCAATATTTGTTGGCAAAGCAGCTGCGTGACGAATAGCAACTATTAAAGATGTATGTGAAATTTCCTCCTGCATGCTATCTAATAATGATCGCCGACCACTTATCTCTCCATCGTCTTTAATAGGATCACTTCTCCTTACCATTAACTCCAAATATTTGACTAGACAGTTTGACTCACTTTTTTTGACATGACCTTCAAACTCAAAACCAACTAAAGCCTCCAAAAAATCAACTACTTTTTTTTCACCATCTAACTCAATCGATTCATTTGCTACTATTAATTCATCTCTAACCTGACAAGCATCTTTGTGATGTAAATAAACGTAACTATTCAGCACCCAGTAAAGGAAGGTTGTCGTAATTCTTCATAGCTATAAGCAGGGCTTCGAAAACATTCTCACCCTGCTTTCTCGCCGATGAAACATAACTCCGTATCCGGCAGTACCATTTAGCCCCTTTTTCACTTCTGAAACAGCCAGATATTTTCTGCTTTACCTTGCCGTTGCGAACATCCTGCTCACTGCCGTTATTATCGAAGGGGATGTCAAAATCAGTCATGAATCTCAAGGTTTCTTCTTTAAACTCCACCAGTCGCTTGAAGAGGTTAAAGGCTTTGGTGTTTCTGACTTTATCCTCTCCAAGGCGTTGACGTCGTCGCTCCATGTACTCGGCTTCTTCGAGCTGTGCTTTTTTAGCAGTACGCTCGAAAAGCGAGTCGATACGCTTGCGGATAATTTCCGGCATAGCCTTCATGCCAAGCTTTTTGAACCCTTTCCTAAGATGGCAAGCCAGCCTTAACAAGCGTTGAAGCCGGGCTGCAAGATAATTGCAATCTCTGTCAACAACCCCCTGCAACTCCCTTAAGTGATGGGCGTTACAGAGCACATGGATGGCTGCGTAGCGAAAGTAGACTTTATAATGGTCATGCACAAGTATACCGGCAAATACCAGTAACACTCCCATTGCCTCAATAGCTTCATGACCTTTACTGGGGTCAAGGTGGTAGTATGTCCACTCCTCGGAACGAACGACATGCAGCCACCATAAAGAGCCCTTCACTCTCATGCCTGTTTCGTCAGCACCTGCAACTGGCACTTTTTTTAAGGCGTTAGCAATTGCTGCCTCTGTGCTAGCCAGACGGTCGTAGGCATTTGCCTGAAAAGTACAGATTGAACCGGGACTAACTTCAAGACCAAAAATATCGAAAAAGAATTGTGAAATGCGCTTGTACGGCATTAACTGGTATTGATACAGATAAACAGCCAGTGCTTGAGTGACCGGACCATACTGCACATACGAGTCAACACCCTTAGGAAAGCATGCTTGATTAGCATGTCCGCATGGGCATTCTTTGACTTCAGCCACATGCGCCGTTACTTCGAAACGGCCAAAACGTCCTGGATCAAATACCTGACGTTCAACAACGTCGGTTACTTTGATAGAAAGAAGCGACTGATGGCAAAGTACGCAGTTTTTAACCGAGTGATGCCGGATATGGTCTGGTTCCTCAGTTTGCTCCAGCGTAGAGCCTTTATGACCGTGTTGACCACCGGGCCTGTTATTTGACTTTTGCCTCAGGCTTTTGGGATTGGGTTTGTAATCTTCTCTATCACACTCAGGATTTTCCTCATTCTCACTGTCAGCATTTGAGTTTTTGGATGATGAGGGCTTATTGTAACCATCTGTAGACGGTGGCTTGCTGCTATTACGACTATTCATCTTGAGCTTATCAGCAAGCTCCTTGTTTTCATCCTCAAGACTCAAAACCTTCGACTCCAGCTCACCTACAGCAGCGAGAAGCAAGATAATGGCCTGTGTTTCGGGAGTAAACTGAGTCATGAAAACTTCTGGAAAAGGGTTTATATCAAAATGACATAAATTCGCGAAAAATCCAGATTAATCTGAGGAGGCTGAATAGTTACAAATAAACACCCTCTAGAATAGTACAAACACTATCAACAAAGCCGCGATCTACTTCAATTTTTAAATCCTCTTGTTTATCTACATCCATTCCCTCCATCATTCCATCGAGCTCTTGAAATTGGTTAGCCTCATAAACCTCAAAATAATCAGGCTGCTCTAATGAAAGTTTAGCATAATCTCTATACAACTTAATCAATAGCGGCCATTCATCACCATCAAGAACAATACGCCCAGACGCAATAGATCGTGTCAATTCAATCAGTGCAGTCTTATTAAACCTAGCTGACTTTATCATTAATAAAGCAAATTCTTTAGAGATAGTTTTGCTATGGTTCATTCTATCATAAAACAGGGCAATTGCATCAATCCAAAACGATAGAGCAAAGTAACTTTGTTAGGTGTTTATGATCCCAACCTGCTAGTTTTCTGTGGCTCTTGATACTGCGATCGCCCTTGTTGGCCTTGATAGCGTTCAGTGCTATCCGCCTCAGGATAGAGAAGTTCTCTGCCCCATTGCCTGTTTTGATCTGACAAGCATCCTCTGAAAATGCAACATCAAGCACCCAGTGTAGATTATTCTCCACAGACCAGTGGTTTCGACTGATTTCCAGCATATCCTTCGCTGCCATTGAACGGCTCATGATATAAAAACGCAGCGCAGTAGTTACTTTACCATTGATTTGCCTGTCACTTTGTACGACAGCTACTTGCTTTAGTCCCGGCCAGTCTTTTGCCGTTTCCAAGTTAGAAAGATCGCTTATCACCCAACAACAGCGGGTTTCTACACGACCGTGGCCTTTTTCACGAGACTGCATATAATCATGCAGCTCTGGCTGGTGTTCTGCTGCGGTAAACAAAGCCTCTATGCCTTTATAGAGCTTTTTCTGATTGCCTTTGACTGCAAGAATGTAATCTGCACCCTGTTCAACGCACTGCTTTGCTACTTTCTTCTGGCAGCCCATAGCATCCAGTGTGACAAGGCAGCCTTTCAGCTCCAGAGCTTTGAGCAGTTTAGGTATTGCTGTAATTTCATTGGACTTTTGGTCGACACGCTCTTGCCCAAGCACCAAGCCAAGCTTAACACTCCAGGCACTGACTAGAAGCACTGGTTTTTTGCCTTTTGCTCTGGAGCCCTTAATGACCTTTCCATCAATCGCAAGGTGTTGGCTGCCTGATATTTCAGTCAGTGTTTGCTTGATCCAGCCAGTAAAACAGGTTTCAAAAGCTACGGGGTCAAGCAAGCAGAAGACCCTGCGAAAGGTGTATTTAGAGGGTATGCCGGCGGGTAGCTCTAGAAATGTTTTGAACCAGTCTTCTTTACAGCGACCAAAGTCCTCAATGTCTTGCCACTCATCAGCTCCACATATAACAGCACATACGGCAATAATAAGAATATCAAGCAGGTTATGGTCACACATACCTGGCCGACGGGGATCAGGTACTTTAGCCAAAAACTGCGACAAAGGTTGATACTGTACGGCTTCCATGCAAATTGACTACTCTGGTAATTTACAGAGCAGTCTCTCTCAGGTCGTCAGATTGATGCAATTGCCCTGTATCATAAAATGGCTGAATTCTTGGCCAAAGCCAACTAGTCTTACTTTCCTGAAGAATTTGATCAATCATCACCCAAAGTTCACTTCTCTCTCCTCCTGGCATATATGGCATTAACACCTTTTTTTCTAACTCTTGCTCATCGTTGTCATTAGGAGTGTCAAGTTCACTATAATCACTTTCATAATCTTTCTTTTCAAACTCACGAACCTGTTTTAACTTATCTTCACCTTCAAACAAGACTCTTTTTTTAGGTGTTCGTATCGTAACTTCTTTCTCCCCAACATCTGCATCACTTAACTCACTATTCCCTTTACTTCGACCAATCCCTTCATCTTTTTCTGCGACTGTAGATACATCTTCTTTCTTTTCATCTGCTTTAGCTATCTGACTTAGTAGACTATTACTATCAGATTGTATTCTATATTGTTTAGAATCCGGATTTTCTTTTTTTAAAGCTGATGTACCTTCACGGCTATGAGCACTGGTGGTTTTATCTCCCTGTGCACAGCAATTCCCGCAAACTAGATTCCGATTGGCACATTTTCAGTTAATTAAAAATGACTTTATAGAGGATGAATAGAGCCAGGCTGCTGCTATATCGGCAGTTGGTTTAAATGGCTGGTAACACAGGTCACAGGGCTAACATCAACTCTCTATGTCGTATCGACTGTCAGCAATTTCAAGCTCACACTTCGCTCCTCAATGATGGCTGTGAATACGTCTGTCCAGTTATCAATGCAGAACCAGTCAAACAGCCCTCGTATGGCATGCCACAATGCCTTTTTAGACTTCTTTGCCTTGAGCGCTTCTTGGAAAAGCTTGCAAGACAGTTGCTCTATCTGGTTGATGAGGAAGGCCGTAAAAGTCAGGCATGCCAGATTGCTGGCCAGATGCTGCTTTCCGTGCCCGTAATTGTGTTCGAGATGGTAGCCCTGTGTTTTCAGTGTATTGAACGTTTCGTTTTCAATTTTCCATTTAGCGCGTGCTCCTCGCATGAACTTATTCACGTTCTCGGCTGAAAGCTCAATATCGGTGATCCAGGTGTTGACGTACTTCTTGTTGCCCTCTGGATCAATTTCTATATATTCGAGATAGTTAACCAGCACATCCGGGTGTGACTTGTTAATGGGGACACCATTTACAAACCGGAACCAGTGGGTAAATCCTTTTTCATCGGTATATTCGTAGCGTACCACTTTGCCTGCACAATCAAGCTCATCTACGGCCTGGTATAACGACTCATGTGTTGAGTCCTTTGCCACCATAATGAAGCTATAGCCAAAGGACTTCACCAACTTGATGGTCGGTCCATCTGAGTACAGGTCATCAACAGTAAGAACCAGTGGCAAGTGGGGATGTTCTCTGGATAAATTCGCCAATAGCCGCTTGAGCGCTACCTTCTCACAGTCATTCTTTGACGCATCAACCTGTTTGGTGATGGGCTCAGGCATTAAAGGCAATACTTCCTTCTTGCCCGGCCTTACCAGACAGCAGGCCAGTAACTGATGGTAGTATTGCGGATTTTTGCTGTCCGCCTTTTTTACACAACACTCAGGACAGCTAATATTCCCTGAGCAAAAGTGCCCCGTACCATCGATAGGCGCAAGATACCCTTCCTCAAAATAAGTGAACTGCTTAAGTCGGCCAGATCGCTGCACAAAGGCAAACAAGCGGGTAAAGAACTTCCTGAAATAGCGCGTTTCTATAGGGTCAATCAGCTCCCTCAGATAGGTATCACTGGGGACGTTGCTGACATTGTACATCGACTTTAAGTTCTTGAGCCTGTCGGGCTTATTGACGCAATCCTGATCAAAAGCCAGCAACGAAGGGTATTTCAGGTGCATGACAGCAAGGCCACTCATGACCGCATCATGAAGGGCAATTTTGTCATGTTGACTTTTCTTGCGAAAGTCTGGAATTTCAGCCGCTTCATCAGAGACTATTTTGAGCAGTTTTTCAGCAATGGTTCTTGGTTTTGTTAGCGGCACAACATAAGCATCGTTATTATTATAGTGGTGAAATTCTATCGGATAGTCTGCGATTTCAGCAAGAAAGTATCAGGCTACAGCCCTTGTTATTAAGGGCTTTAATCAAGTCTGCGGGAATTGCTGCCCTGTGCAACTGTAGAAGCATTATTTTCTGTTCCTCTCACTTTATTAGCTTGATCTAACGTAACAAAATCACCTCCTTCCAGTTCAGATTGTTCGACACACTGGTCTTTCTTTTTTTTCTCCTTTTGATTATCAGCCGGTAGACTTTCCACTTTATCTACTTTAACCGTTTGACCTATGGGAGTATTGTTTTTCGCTTGCTGTTCAGATTCTTCCGAGTGTCGAACTTTCACTTTTTTAGCTTTCTTTTTTTTCTTCTTGGGTTGATTAGTTTCGTCTGGCACTACAGAGTCTTCTTTTAACGTTAAACCCTCCCTTTCATTGCTACCGATAAGCTCCCCATCTTGATTCTTAGCCCGCTGACTTTCTACTTTAGCGACTTTAACCGTTTGAGTACTGCTTTCTGTTTGCTGTTCTGGTTGCTGCCCTTTCCCGTGTTTAGCTTTCTTTTTTTTCTTCTTAGGCTTATCCGCTCCTCCTGACACCACAGAGTCTTCTGTTAAAGCTAAACCCTCCCTTTCATTACTACTGACAGGCTCTCCATCTTGATTTTCAGTCAATCGACTTTCTACTTTAGCGACTTCAACCGTTTGACCTACAGGAGTACTGCTTTCTGCTTGCTGTTCCAGTTGTTCAGGGTGTTGCCCTTTCCCTTGTTTAGCTTTCTTTTTTTTCTTCTTGGGTTGATCAGTTCCTTCTGGCACTACAGACTCTTCTGTTAAACCCAAACGCTCCCTTTCATTGCTACCGATAGGCTCTCCATTTTGATTTTCATCCGATTGGCTTTTCACTGTAGCAACTTTAACCATTTGACCTACAGAAGTACTCCTTTCTGTTTGCTGTTCTGGTTGTTCAGGATGCTGCCCTTTCCCGTGTTTAGCTTTCTTTTTTTTCTTCTTGGGCTTATCCGCTCCTCCTGACACCACAGAGTCTTCTGTTAAAACTAAACCCTCCCTTTCATTGCTACCGACAAGCTTTCCATCTTGATTTTCAGTCGGTCGACTTTCTACTTTAGCGACTTCAACCGTTTGACCTACAAGAGTACTGCTTTCTGCTTGCTGTTCCGGTTGTTTCGTGTTTTGACCTTTCGCTTTTTTAGCTTTCTTCTTTGGTTCATCGGGTTCCGATGACAGCTTTGTTTCTTCTTTTAAAGCCTCCTCCCTCTCATTGATATGGCCCGTAACCTTACCTCTACTCTCTTTTTCTTGACTTTCTACTTCATCAATTTGAGCCGCTTGACCTAATAAGGCTTTTCTTTCATTTTGAAGTTCACGTTGTTTAGTACACTGATTCCTTTCTTTTTTAGATTTTTTCTTTTCCTCATCTTTTTTGGTTGATAAAATATTTTCTTCTTTTATCTCGCATACTTTATTAGCATGTTCTTCACTTCTCTCTACTTGTTCATATTCTTGGTATTGTCTTCTGTCAATTTTAGAAGGATTCACTAGCAAAACACCACCAGCTTGACTAACTTTTTTTTCTAACCCTAAGACAACAACAACCTCCTCAATTCCTTCACAGCCATCCCCACTAACTCTTATAAGTAGTCACGCAACTGCTAACAGATAAAAATAACTGTACGTCCGTATTTATAAAAAACATCTCCATTCCAATTTGGTTATACTCATTGCCAAACACCATTAATCTCGCTGTTGTCACGATGAAAACTGTTGATCCAGTAACCGATGTCGCAGTCATAAAAACATTGAGAGAAGCTCTCCGGCACGGGCCATATCCTTACCTAAGGGAAAGGGCTCATGCTGTTTTACTCAGTATACGTGGTTATTCTATGAGCGAGATTGCTGCAATATTTGAAGTTCGATATCAGACAGTATCTGACTGGATTGATGCCTGGGATGATTATGGCCTTCGCGGTCTGTACAAAAAACATGAGGGTGGTAAACCACCTATCTATACTGACCAGGAAGCACAACGCATTAGAGAGATTGTCTCCGAGGAACCTCGCAGGCTGGCTTATGTTCAAACAAAGATTGCAGAGGAAACCGGGAAGACTGCCTCAAAACAAACTTTGTCGAGACTTTTAAAAAAAGCTGGGACTTGTTTATAAGCGGTTTCGTAAGGCTTGCAGTCATAAGCGCAACGAGGAGCAGTTCAGGTGTTGCCAGTCTGCCTTGAAAGAGGCTCAAAATGCTGAGGATAAAGGGCTTGTCAATCTGTTTTACTTTGATGAATCTGGTTTTAGCCAAGAGCCTTGTGTCCCCTACGGCTGGCAAGAAAAAGGCTCACAGCTAGAAATACCCTCTGTAAAAAGCAAGCGTATCAATGTGCTGGGGTTTATGAATCGTGCCAATGACCTTTTCTACTACCCAGTAACAGGTTGTGTTAACAGCGAAACGGTTATCAGTGTCTTTGATGATTTTGCCACCAGGATGGAAGATCCCAAGTACAGTTCTAATGATCGCTATACCATCGTCATGGTGGATAATGCCAGCATTCATACCAGCAAACTTTTCAGAGAAAGAGTAATAGACTGGGCGATTGAGAAAAAGCTTTTAGTCTGTTTTTTACCAACCTATTCACCTGAGCTAAACCTGATAGAAATATTGTGGAGAAAAGTGAAATATGAATGGCTGAACTTACTGGCAATAATGAACTTCAAGGAATTTGAGCAAGAGGTCAAACGTGTATTTGATCTATTTGGTCAAGAATATCTGATTTCGTTTGAGTGACTACTTAGATTCTTTTTTATCATTCATTTGAGTCATCTCAATCTGAGATTGAGCCCATAAAGACCCATCATTACCACCAACAGGTTGTGGTCTGAATAAAGTACTATCTTTTCGCTCTACAATCATTTCATCATCATCTGTAGCAAGACCACTTGTAATATCACATTTATCTGGATTGAAAGAGCTCCACTTCTGTTTTCTTTTATTTAATTTCCCTTTTTTTTCTACTTCCATAGCTTTTGGGCTTGCAGGTTCAACTATAGTACCAACTACTAGAACTTGACTTCGTTTTCTTTCTTTGCTCTCAAGAAGAGTTATGCCGGATGATTCACTATTTACAGGATATCCTGTCGAAACCAACCGTCCTTCATGCTCTTTTTTCTGTATCTCTCGGTTAACTGACTGTGCACCAGCATTTGTTCTCGCCATTTCTGCATATGATTTTATACCTATAGAACTAGCCTTACTCATAGGCTCAGTATAACTTTCGCAGGTAGATGTGTCTCTATGTTCTATTGGTTCAAAAGTACTATCTAAATTGGTTTCAATACTTTCTTCTGGATCTTTTGATATTGGATCACTGTACTCTTTTACATCATCTAAAACTTCTTTAAAGCCTTTATTTTTATCAATACTACAGACTCCATCAACTGTACTTTCTTGTAAAAAAACAATCCCCTCTTCTTCATCGCTTTGTCTTGTACTTTTATTTGTTTTCAATCTGTTCAAAATCTCTTGAAATTCCATATAACATTCGAAGCCATCAACAGTACTTTCTTGTAAAAATGTAAACTTGAATTCTCCTCCTAAATCCAGTTCAAAGCATTCTTTCGTATCAGAAGACATTGCCAATTCTGAAATAAAAACTGCTATAACTATATAAAACAACCTCAACCAATATGAGAAACAATTAGAAATCATAAAAAATAATACAACCTCTTATGATGATTTTATATGAAAGATAGCAGTAATTAAAAATAACGCCTTTCGATTACAGCAATATTTTATAATGAGAAAACTTATGACATCGTCAAATAGTATATTTACCAAAAACCATAGTTTTTTATCTAGAAAACCAGGCTTTATTGTAAATTCAAATATTTAATAGTTGTAATAAACACTCTTTATCCAAAAAAAGCATGTATTCAAGCAAAACCTTTACCTTCCCGTTAGGGTAAGGGTTATGCTTGCAGCAAGAGAAGCGTATGGTAAGAAACAGCAATGTCAGCCCCTGAAACCCAACTAAAGCTCACCGGCGTGAAATGTGCCGGTTGTGTCAGTAAGATAGAAAAAGCACTGCTGTCAGTCCCAGGCGTTTTACAGGCAACAGTTAACTTTCCTGATAGAACCGCTGCCGTTTTGGGTACACCCTCCAACAAAGCACTATTATCAGCCATTAAAACCTCAGGATTCGAGGCAACCGTTATTGAGCCTAATACCAATAATAATGTACTTATCTCTATTCCATCGATCAGCTGCGCTTCCTGTGTCAACAAAATTGAGAAAGCGGTCAATCAATTAGCTGGTGTGACAACAGCCTCTGTTAACCTGGCCGACAAAACCCTATCTGTTGAAGGGCAGGTAGAACTCGACAAGGTGCTTTCATCGTTGGAACAGACCGGATTTCCTGGAACCTTGATTGACCAGGAAGAACACAGCCGCCAACAGCAAGAACAGGAAGATAAAGCGCGTTACTCTTATTTACTAAAACATACGGCGGTGGCACTCGGCTTGGGTATTCCCCTGATGGCATGGGGGGTTATCACAGGTGAAATGAGCATTAACAATCCAAGCCAACAACTGGCTTGGGGTGTGGTAGGCCTGCTAACGTTTCTGGTATTGCTGTTTTCAGGAAAACATTATTTCACCGGCATGTGGCAATCATTAAAACACCGTAATGCCAACATGGATACTCTAATAGCCACCGGCACAGGAGCCGCCTGGCTCTATTCTATGCTTGTGGTTTTATTCCCCGAATCCTTGCCTGCCAGTGCCCGCCATGTTTACTTTGAAGCGTCAGCCATGATTATTGGCCTGATCAACCTTGGCCATGCCCTTGAGCTAAGAGCCAGAGGAAAAACCAGTGAAGCAGTGAAGAAGCTGCTGGGACTACAGGTTAAAACAGCACGCGTTGTGCGTAACAACCAGGATATTGACCTGCCAATTAACCAGGTTGTAAAAGGGGATATTTTACGGATACGGCCTGGCGAAAAAATACCTGTCGATGGAATAGTGCTTGAAGGCACAAGCTTGGTAGATGAATCAATGCTCACTGGAGAACCCGTGCCAGTCAGCAAAAAACCTGATGAATCTTTAGCTGCAGGAACCCTGAATAAAAATGGGAGCTTGCTGATTCGGGCAGAAAAAGTCGGCAGCGAAACTGCCCTTGCCCAGATAATCAGTCTGGTAAAAAAAGCACAAAGTTCAAAAATGCCCATTGCTCGACTGGCAGATAAAATCGCCGGTATATTTGTTCCAGCGGTGATTGTAATAGCCATTAGTGCTGCTATCGCGTGGTTTTATTTAGGCCCTGACCCCAAAGCAGCGCATATGTTGGTTGTTTTTACCACAGTACTGATTATCGCCTGCCCCTGTGCACTGGGTCTCGCTACCCCCATGTCTGTGATGGTTGGCGTGGGCAAGGCAGCAGAAATGGGGATGCTGGTGCGCAAGGGCGATGCGCTGCAACAAGCCAGTAAACTAACGACGCTGGTTATGGATAAAACCGGCACCATTACTGAAGGCTCTCCCAAGGTCACTGATATTGTTACCATTAGCTCTTTTTCAGAGAGCAAAATCCTGGCACTGGCAGCAAGTATTGAAAACAGCTCTGAGCATCCTTTGGCTGAAGCCATTGTTCACTCAGCAAAAGAAAAAGAGCTTAACCTTTCACCTGTAACAGATTTTGTATCCATTACAGGTCATGGCATTACTGGCAAGGTACAGGGTTATACACTGCTATTGGGCAACAGCCAGCTGATGTCCCAAAACGGCATAGCAGCAGATGCGCTGATAAACCAGGCAAATGCCTTGGCAGCGCAAGGTAAAACAGCCATGTTTATAGCAATAGATAACCAAATGGCTGGTCTGATTGCTGTGGCTGACCCCATCCGCAAAGACTCAGTGGCAGCAATACAGCGACTCCACAAATTGGGTATTAAACTGGTCATGCTGACGGGTGATAACCGGTTAACAGCTGAAGCCATTGCAAAAGAAGCAGGCATAGATGAGGTGTATGCTGAAGTATTGCCAGAAGATAAAGATAACTACGTTGCCCAACTCCAGCAAAAAGGTGAAACAGTAGGCATGACCGGCGATGGTATCAATGATGCCCCAGCTCTGGCACGAGCAGACGTTGGCTTCGCTATTGGTGCGGGTACTGATGTAGCCATAGAGTCCGCAGACATTACCTTAATACGATCTTCACTGCATGGCCTGGCGGACGCTGTAGAACTGTCCCGAGCAACACTTCGTAATATCAAGCAAAACCTGTTTGGAGCATTTATATACAACTCCCTGGGTATTCCTGTCGCAGCAGGTATTCTCTATCCATTTACAGGAATGCTGCTAAACCCTGTTATTGCTGGTGCTGCTATGGCGCTGTCTTCAGTAACGGTGGTATCCAATGCGAACCGGCTAAAACTGTTTCAACCATCCCGTAAAGTGACACACTTATGAATATTTCAAAAGCCGCTAAAGCAACGGGACTCACCCCAAAGACTATCAGGTACTATGAAAGCATTGAACTGATATCCCCAGCCTACCGTCAGGACAATGGTTACCGGGAATATAATGATGCCAACCTGAAAGAGCTGACTTTTATTAGCCAGGCCCGTGAACTGGGCTTTACTCTAAAAGAGTGTGCTGAGCTACTGAATCTCTATAAAGATAAAAGCAGGAAAAGTGCAGATGTGAAAGCATTGGCAATCAGGAAAATCGAAGATATGGAGAAAAAAATTGCCCAACTGCAGTCTATCAGAGACAGCCTCAAAATCATGACTGAGTGCTGTCAGGGAGATGAACTACCACACTGCCCCATTATAGATAGCCTGGCTAGGGAGCATTAACCAAAATAGGCCAAGGATTGGCTGATCGATACCCGAAAATAATGACAGTTAAATCATGAACCGGCTATCAGAACAAGCGTACAACCTGAATTCATTTAATAAAATTCTCTCAATATCGTTCGACCCATTCGAATAATTCCAACCACTTTTTCTAATTTTTATTCAAACCAAAACACATAAACTGTATCCATGACTGCAAACATCTAATTGGCTTTAGATTCTGTTGACGTACATCCAATGAGGCATTCGGTATGGGACTATTAGTAAACGGCATCTGGAAAGACCAATGGTATGATACCAAGGATACAAACGGTGACTATAAACGGGAAAGTGCAAAGCTGCGTCACTGGATAACCGCTGATGGCAGTGCTGGCCCCACCGGGGATGCTGGCTTCAAAGCCGAGTCAGGGCGTTATCACCTGTATGTATCTCTCGCTTGCCCATGGGCTCACCGAACTCTTATCTTCCGTAAATTAAAGCAACTAGAAGAACATATTTCAGTATCTATTGTTAGCCCCGATATGCTGGCGAACGGCTGGACATTCAACAAAGATGAAGGCAGTACAGGTGATACAATTCAGAATCACCAATACTTGCATCAAGTTTATACTGCCAATAACCGCCAATATACTGGTCGAGTCTCAGTGCCTGTTCTTTGGGATAAACAACAGCAACGAATTGTTAATAATGAATCGTCTGAAATTATCCGGATGCTTAACAATGCTTTTAATCAACTGACAGGGAACAATGATAATTACTACCCTGATGAACTAAAGAACAAAATTGATACAATCAATGACCTTATTTACGAAACCATCAACAATGGCGTCTACCGATGCGGTTTTGCAACCACCCAAGAAGCTTATCAACAAGCCTATATAAAGTTATTTGAAGCACTTGACCATGTTGAGCAGCTGCTCGGAAAACAGCGTTACCTGGTTGATCCCCAACTCACAGAAGCAGATTGGCGCCTATTTACCACACTTATTCGATTCGACTCCGTTTACCATGGTCATTTTAAATGCAATCGTCAACGGCTCGAGGATTTCTCCAACCTCAGCAACTATGTGCGAGAGTTATACCAAATGCCGGGAATAGCAGAGACAGTTAACTTCCATCATATTAAACGTCACTACTATTATAGCCATGACACTATCAACCCAACCCGCATTGTCCCTGAAGGACCTGATATCAATTATCAACGCCCACATAACCGAGGATTAAGTTAACTCGATTCTCTATTGACTGGTTACATAGTCATTGCACAACTATCAGGAAGGAGAAATCTGCACACTGATTTCTCCTGGTTATGCCTATAAAATTCACAAAGTGGCATGCCAGTTGTTATGTAAAACTCAGGTTGTCGCCAGCAACTTCGATATAGCTAAAGCCATGCTCTTCTTCTCTTCCTTTTATAGCATTCAAGCAAAAATGCGACCTTTTTCTCATTATGAGAAGCGAAATGCAAAAACCCCTGTACTGTCCCAAAGAGATGCAATTTAATATTTAACTCCAACGACCCAAAAAATAAGAAGAGGGTGGTCTGGCAGGCAAGTTGGCCTCAATTGTGCTTAGGACATCACTAAGAAAAAAAAGAAAAAAAAGAAAAAAAAGAAAAAAAGGATAACTAAAAATGGGTACAAATCAGCTCTTAACCAAACTGTATGTAAAAAGCGTGATCACCCTGAAAGGATTAAAAGATGACCAGCGAGGTGTGACAGCAATTGAATACGCTTTAGTTGCTGTAGCTATTGCTGCAGTTGTAGCTGTTGCATTTGCTACCACTGGTACCGGCACTTTGGGAGGAGCGCTAAAAAGTGCAATGGAAAATGTTGCTGGTCAAGTTACAGCAGCTAGTGGTGATGGTTAATAATATAAATTGATTCCTTTCTGTATATTAATATTAGTTGCTGGCTATATCGCTTATAAAGATATAGCCAAACGATGTATTAGCAACTGGTCAGTTATTATTGTTGCTATAGCAGCACTTATATCATCGGAATTTAATGCTATAACGCTGCTGCCATTTTTTATTGCTGTAACAATTGGGCTTGTTCTATTCACTATAAACGCCTTTGCCGGTGGGGATATTAAATTAATGCTGGCTTTTCTACTGGGTATCGACACCCAATGGTGGCCCGCAGTATTGATATTAACAGGGATGATCGGAGGTCTTCTGGCCTTGGCCTATATCTGTTATGGGTTATACACAAAGAAAATGGCTGACGTGCGTGAAAAGGGACTTCCTTACGGTGTTCCCATTACTTTAGCTGGTGTTTGTGGTGTTTTTTTAACCTCTTTTTAACCAAAAAAATAATTGCTGCTTCTTAAGGGGAAAAGTCATGATTCGACGTCTGCTGATGACCTGTGGCTTTTTACTCTGCGTTATCGGTATTTTTGGTCTGCTGTCAGGCCAGGAAAACACACCTGATTCAATAAACACCAAAATTACTGAAACAGCTATTCCCAAGGTAAAGGTATGGGTTGCCCGTCGCCCACTGCAACAGGGGGAAGCTGTCACAATGGCCGACATCAAAGTGAAAATGGTTGCTGAATCGTCCGTCGTTAAAAGAGAAATATCAGAGACAGAACCTCAAACTGAATCTTTCACTTTAAAACCCGGCAGCCTTGCTGCAGTCGATATTAGTACCGGCGACAGGGTTTCAGAAAAATCCTTTTTAGCACCCGGACAACCAGGCTACATAGAGCTTCTGATAGCACCGGGTATGGTGCCTTACCCATTGGATCTTGATGGCACCACTGATTACAACGCAGTGTTAACCCCTGGCGATCAGGTAGATGTTGTCATGATTGCCTCGCTGGAACAAAATCTGGCAAACAAGGCTACCCTGGATTCCTATCGTGGCTTAACGGTAGGGCCATTGTTACAAGGATGTCGGTTACTTGCTGTTGAGGGAGGAATTGCTGCAGAAAATGAAGTTGCCAAAACAACCGTTATCCTGGAATTAAGCCGGAAAGATATATCAAAGTTAATGATTGCCCGGCGTGTTGCATTATTAGATGTTCATAAATCCAGCACTCTACCACTACCTGAAGTAAAAGCAGGTGATGTATTGCCTGATTTTTATTCAGTCACGGAGTTACGTGGCAGCGAGCGCGTGGTCAACTGAGAAGAATAATAGATGTTCAGGTTTTTATGTGTTGACTGCAAATTAGTACTGGCCCTGGCGTTACTGTGTTTTCTACCACCAGCTTCTGCCGCCAGGATCATTAATCTGGGGTTGGATGAAGCGACTGCTTTCAAATATCAACAACCTATAGATACGGTATTTATTGCTAATCCGGATATCGCTGACTATCAGGTAGTGAAAGATAACCAGTTAATTGTATTTGGCAAACAGGTAGGCAGCACATCGCTGCTGGTCATGGATGCTGATGGGAAAATCATTGCCAGCCGAACGCTGGTAATTAATAAAAGCCTGGCTAATGTTCGCCAGCAAATAGCAGCCCGCTTTCCTGACAGTAATATAGAAATGATCAATTTAGGGGATCAGGTCGTCTTAAGCGGCACTGTACCATCAGAACAGGTCAGGGAAGACATATACCGGCTCGTTGGTGAACTATTAGGCAAAGATTATGAAGATTACAAATTTAACTGGAAGGTTCATGAACAAGAACTGGAAATAGACTTTATGACCCGTCGCCGGTTCAAAGGCCTGGTAAATAACATCGAGGTGGCGGAAGTCAAACAGCTGAATGTCAAGCTGACTATTGCAGAGGTATCGCACTCCTTTATACGTCAGCTCGGTTTTAAATGGGGGTCGATCACATCTGATGGTGTATTTATTGGTAATGGTCAGTTTGCAGGCTTAATAGGTAGTGATTTTTCAAAGAATATTATCCGGTTTATCTCGGCAGTCGATGATGACAGCATGGGAAAAATCCTGGCTGAACCCAATTTATCAGTGATCTCTGGAGAGACAGCGAGCTTCCTCGCTGGCGGCGAAATGCCCATTGTGACAAAGATTGATGATACTTATGTTGTTAGCTACAAAGAGTTTGGTGTTCGCCTGGAGCTTGCTGCCAAGGTGTTAAAAGACAATAAAATAAAACTGACTATGCAGCCGGAAGTCAGTGCTATTGATGTACAGAATAGAAATGAAACACTGGATATTCCAGCCTTTAAAACCCGCCGGGCACGAACAACGATACAGCTCGCTGATGGTGACAGTTTTGTTCTGGGGGGACTGCTAAATTCAGAAGACCGGGAAGCCTTATCCAAGATTCCATTAATTGGAGATATACCCATATTAGGGTCCTTGTTCCGACACTCTCAGAATGAGCGTCATAAAACAGAACTCATCATTGTTGCTACCGTCAACCTGGTAAAGGCTGTACCGCAGGATAAAATTCAAATACCAAAAATAGTTCGGGATTATTCTCTATTACGCTACTTTGCCCTGGATTTTCGTACGCCCAGCTCAGTAAAAGACCTTGCTAATAATATTCTGGCAACAGGGGGCTTTAAGGAATGAAACAGGGAAAGTACATAAGACAGATTATATTTATCATCATTCCCCTTTTTATTTCTGGTTGCGATAAATACTTTCAGCCCTATCTGCCAACCAGTGTTGATATAGTTCCTATTAAAATCAGCGCTCAATTTTTCGTAGAAAATAAAACTGCGAATAGTTTGCAACAGCAATTTGATCAATATTTTGAACGGCATCAGCAATCATTGCTAAACGAGCCACTAACAGTGACCTGGTCTGGTGAAGCAGGTAAAAACCTGGCTGCTTACTCACGTGAAAAGTTAACTGACCTCCGGCATAGCCGGAGGCTTATAGGGTTACGCCCTCTAAGGGCTTTCATTGCGCCCAAGGGCGCTTACCAATCAAAATCATGTTGATCTCTACTTCTATCATTCTTTTCTTGATCGCGGATATATCCCCGCACTACATCTTCATCAAGCCCAACTGTTGATACAAAGTAACCTCTTGCCCAGAAATGCTCACCGCTAAAGTTTCGCTGCCGACCTTTAAAGTTTTTCGCAATCTCTATTGCGCACTTACCCTTCAAGTAGCCAACAACACGTGATACTGGATATTTTGGCGGGATACTGACGCACATATGAACATGATCAGGCATCAAATGTCCTTCCAATATTTTGCAGCCCTTCCTTCTGGCAAGCTCATGAAAAATCTCTCCAAGAAATCTGCGAAGGTTCCCATATATCACCTTCCTTCTTTTCTTCGGAATAAAAACAATATGATACTTACAATCCCAACGGGTATGAGCCAAACTCTTGTAATCTCGCATAGGTTTTTCCTTCAATTTTCTTGGTCGAAAGCTGAAGGTTAGCTACTGACGCTACGGTCAAACCTATGTGAGTCACCCCGGCATAGCCGGGGGTTTATCAATGTTAATTACTGGCAATGGGCATAGAACCTGACAACCTAAAGTATGAAGAAAGCAAACTTTCTTCACCGGGAATGGTGGTTAGTTATATCCACCATCAAAGCCAAGTGCCAATTTGCCCCTCCTATAATATATCCTCTTGGGAGCGCCTGAATGAAGGGTGCTACGTAGAAAGCAATCGCTGGCATTCGATTGTTCACCCGGAAAAAATGATAAAGCATTAGGTGGGCAGCAGTATGTTTGATTTAACTGAAAAGCTCAGCATCAAAAAAATTCAAAAACAGGTAGTGGTAAACTGTACTTTTTATTTTCAAACCGCCCCCTGCCGAACCCTGATAGAAGAATCACTGCATTTTGCCGGTATGGGTGGATCTGCGTGTTACCCCGTCAATTCAGAAAATCTTATTGAAAAAGTAGCCAGTCAAGACAGCCCGATAGTAATAATTGAAGCCGGTGATCAGGTGATTACCGTCGCAAACAATATTCGTCATCAATTACACCATCAAACGCAAGTCATCCTTATTGGCTCAGACAATAGCATTACAACACTGAGACACCTGGAAACCCTTGGCTTTTATTACCTGCTCTGGCCCGCAGATAAACAGGATGTTACTACTCTGCTGAACGAGCTACAGGAAAATGTCTCAAACAATACAGGCATTCATCAACGCCGCAGAGCGATGAGAACCGGTGTTATTGGTTTGAACGGTGGCGTGGGCTGCACCCTGATTGCGGCTGAACTAGCCTATGCCATTGCTGATGACAGCCAGAAACAAGTCATTCTGGTAGACCATGCCTGTGCTGGCAGTAATATCAACATAATGGTTGGAAAACGGGATTTACCTCGCCGACGCATCAGGGACCAGGGGCTTGCCTATCAAACCCCTGGAGCATCATTGGACCATATGGGTGCCCAAAGTCAGCTGACACGAATTGACAGACTAATCAGTTATCTTGGCTACGAACTCGAAACGCATAGTGGTGAAGAGGTCAGGGAGTACTGTAATCAGGTACTGGAGCAATTAGCACGGGATGTTAATTTTTATATTGAAGATTATTCTGCATCCGTAAAATTTTATCCTGACCCTCAGTGGCTATGCTCTTTACTTGATTGTGCAATTATTGTCGTTCAACCCAGTTTATCTTCATTAAACGAGGTTAAGCGGTATTTACAATTATTTAGACAGATCAATGAAAACCTGCCAAACCCTGCACGGTTAATCATCATTCTGAACTGCAACCAGCCAGGAGTAGCCGTTAACATAAAATCCGTTGAATCATTTTTACAGTGCACCGTAGATATAGTGCTTCCTTTTTATAAACATTGTGAGGAACAGGTAACAACCGGGAATCGTTTCTTCAGCAGCAAAAGCAGTCTTGCCTTGCCATTTACCAACTTGTCTCGGTTAATTCTCGGTAAACCCCTGATAAGAGAATCCTTGCTATCCAGGCTTCAGGCTCTGTGGTGAATGATAACAATAATGTTGCAGCAACAGCGACGTGGTAACCAATAACAATGAATGCAGCCCAAAATGTTTATTTGAAATTAAGGCAAAAGATCTTCGATGCACTGGATGCCGAGGCCGTCGGTAGTTTGTCCACTGAAGCGTTGAAAGCCCAGTTAAAGACTGCTGTCGATATGATGGCTGACAATGATGGTCTGCAGATTCCGGGACTAATGGCTAACGAATTTGTCAGTCAGCTGATTGACGAAATTAAAGGGTTAGGGCCATTACAACCACTGATCGATAATCAGGATATCAGCGATATCATGATTAACGGCCCGAATTGTGTCTATGTTGAGCAGAATGGCCTGCTGGTCCATACAGACGTAACGTTTATTAATGAGGAGCAGTTACTTGGCATTGCCAAACGTATTGCAGCTCAAGTCGGGCGTCGAGTGGATGAATCCCAGCCCATGTGTGATGCCCGTCTACCGGATGGTAGCCGGGTCAATATTGCTATCCCCCCGATTGCACTTGATGGAACCGCTATTTCTATCCGCAAATTTGGCCGCAGTAGTATTGGGCTTGAACAACTGATTAATTTTGGTGCTCTGTCCCCAGAAATGGCACAGGTATTAATGATAGCATCAACCTGTCGTTTGAATATTTTGATTTCCGGAGGGACTGGATCTGGCAAAACAACGTTGCTGAATGCCTTGTCACAACATATATCTGAAGCAGAACGGATAATAACGATTGAAGATGCGGCAGAACTTCGCCTGCAACAACCCCATGTGGTGCGAATGGAAACCCGTCATGCCGGTATAGAAAGTACAGGCGCAGTCGATCAACGAGACCTGGTTATTAATTCACTCAGGATGCGGCCTGACCGCATCATTATTGGCGAATGTCGTGGACCTGAAGCTTTTGAAATGCTGCAAGCCATGAATACGGGTCATGATGGCTCTATGTCAACACTGCATGCCAATACCCCAAGAGATGCCCTGGGGCGAGTGGAAAGTATGGTGATGATGGCTGCACCAAACTTGCCGCTGGATGCGATCCGGCGCAACATTGCCAGCGCAGTGAATCTGGTTATTCAGGTTTCCCGCCTGCACGATGGCAGTCGAAAAATCATGAGTATAAGTGAGGTTATGGGGGTAGAAGGTGAAAATATTGTACTGGAGGAAATTTTTAAATTTGAACCCATCTATCGACGCAGCACTGGTAGACTCCATGAAGAAAACAAAATCACTGGAGAGTTCACTACTCCTGGATTAATTAAACGCTCAGCCTTGAAAGAAAAAGCACGTTTTTTTGGTCTGGAAGAAGTCCTTAACCGTGTCTTTCCGCAAGGAGCTCCCTGATGTACTTAATTCTGATGGGAATAGGATTAATCGCTATTGGCTTTCTGATGAGCAAGCCAAATAAGTCCAGGCTCGAATTTCTGCAAGTAGCAGAGCAGCATCATGAGTCAGACAAAACATCAACATCCAAGGCCATCAATTTTAAGGCCCTGACCAACGAGCCTCTATTATCACGAATAAAAACTGGTTTGAATAACCGCAAGGCCCAGCTAGGAAAATACCTGGCTCTCAAGTTAGCTCTGTTTTTCGCTTTGACTATCATCGTGACTTTGGGGCTAAAACTCTATCTGTTTGATGTTCCTTTTTTTGCTCTCTACCCCATAACTCTGGCCATTATGATTTTTATGGCGCTGAGTGTTTTACAAAACCTTGAGCGCAAAGAGTTCAACCAAACATTTCCTGATGCACTGAATCTTTTGAAAGGAGCTATCAGTTCAGGTGATAGCCTGATGCATGCCGTAATATTTGTAGGCAACTCTCTTGATGGTAACGTGGGCCGGGAGTTTAAACTGATGGGTCAGCGACTGAGCCTGGGGCAATCTCCTGATCAGGTATTCAGCAAATCTTGCCTGCGCTTTCCCTATCCAGCTTTTTATTTCTTTGTCATTACCCTAAGAGCAAACATAAACAGGGGTGGGCAGTTGAAAGATATCATCAGTAAATTAAACCGAGTTATGTTTAACAGTAGAGCTCTGGATAAAAAGAAATACGCCATGACCTCTGAAGCCAGAGCATCAGCAAAGATTGTTGCTGCTATTCCCCTCTGTTTTTTTTTAATCATGAAGTATATGAGCCCAGAAAATTATGACTTCGTTATGAACGATGTCAGCGGCAGGCCTATTTTGTATTACGTGTTAGTCAGTGAAGTGATAGGACTGGGGATTATCTGGTCATTGATGAGAGGGGTCAGAGGATAACACTGCCATACCTGGAGTGTAGTTAAACCACCTCATAGGACAATAAAATCAAGGTGAGTTGCTGATGTTAACAATTTATAAATTATTTGTTGCTATAGGTATTACCAGTCTCGCCATGTTTGTTCTGAACCGTTACTTAGCCAGGCAGGCGACATTAGGATGGCTAGGGCTGTCTCACGGCGCATCTGGCTGGAAAAAGCTTCAGGGACAGCTGGAATCAAAATTTTCATACCGAAATAAGGATATTGAAGAGAACTTTATTCAAGCAGGTTTTTACAATACTCGTTTTGCGCGTTTTTATTTCCCTGCCAAGCTTTTACTGGTTGCCCTTCTTGAAACAGGTCTTTTCTTATTTGGCACCCGCCTGGGTATTGAAGAGTTTTTACATCAGCTGATTACCGGCCTATTGATTTTAATTGTCGTTATTATCGTTCCGGATATCTGGCTGCAACTGCGACGGCAGCGGAGAATACGGAAAATATCCGCACAAATGCCTTATACCATTGACTTGATGGCAGTATGCATTCAGACCGGGTTAACCATTGAAACATCTATTGCCTACCTGGGAGAGGAGCTTAAAACCTTTGATAGAGATCTGGCCTTTATTCTGCGGCAACTGGATGCCCGCGCTCGAGTTGTGGGGATGAGTCAGGCACTAGAAGAATTACTGGATCAGTATCCTTCACAAGAGATGCGCAGTTTCGTTTATACCTTGAGTCAAAGCCTTCAGTATGGCAGTTCCATTTTTGATGTATTAAGTACCTTGTCTGCCAATATCAGGGAAGTACAGATGCTTGAGCTTGAAGAAAGGGTGGGCAAGTTATCAGCAAAAATGTCTGTACCGCTTATTTTGTTTGTTATGTTCCCCATTGTAATCCTGATAACAGCACCAGGTATTCTTCGTTTAATGAGTGATGGATAGTTTTGTATGAGTCAGAAAATAAAAACCAATAATAATCACTGCATGAACAAGCTCAGGATCGCACCGCTAATACTGACCTGCCTGATCCTTCAGGCATGCTCAACAGCAACTGTAAAGACAAAAAATAGTCAACCACAGATTCCTGCAAGCAATGAACGGTTAATGACCGTAGCAGAAAATTACTCTGGACTCATTGAGCTATACAAAAGCAGACTATCAAAAACTTCAGACATCAAAGAAACAGATCAAATCAGACAGAAACTCGGTGATGTCTATCTATCCACTGGAGATCCCGAATCAACCCTGTTTTATATTGAACCCGTTATCTCCAGTGGTCGAGGAAATGCTGCGCTGTTTCTGCAGAAATCCCGTGCACTTCTGGCTATGGATAAAATCCCAGAAGCCCTGCAGACAGGTATTACAGCGTTGAGTTTTAACAGTAGTGATCCTGACATATTAAATCAGTTAGGGCTAGTCTATGCCAACCTGCACCAATATGTTGAAGCCCGCCAATATTTTGATAAAGCAAGAGCCGCAGGTATAGATGATATTACCAGCAAAAATAATCTGGCCATGATTGATATCCTTGAACAACATTATGATGCAGCTATAAAGCGTCTAATGCCACTTTATAGATCAGGTCAGACTGATGATCAGGTTCGATCTAACCTTCTCATTGCCCTTGCCAAAAAAGGTCAATTCAAGACTTTCTCTGTTGTCTATGGACAAGCAAACAGTGAAGACGAACGGCTAATGCTCTACCAGGTATTATCAGGCTCTGAAGCCAGGGGTGCTTATGGCAGTTAAACCAGGGCAACAGGGTATTGTTGCGACTGAAGTCGCTATGGGGTTATTCGGTTTTCTGACCCTTCTTTTTTACTGGATGGAAGTCAGTTATATGGGGTTTGTTTCAACACTGGTCGATTATGCTGCCTCAGAGGCTAGCAGAGCAGCAAGAACAGCGCCAAGCAATGACTATAATGTTGATTTTTCAGCTGTGATTAATAAAACAGACTCGCTCTGGACGGTATTTATACAACCTGAAAACTTTACCCTTGAAACCCATTACTTTGCCTCAGTTGACAGCCTGACAGCCGCTTGCCCTGATGAAACACCTTACTGTCAGGAAAGCTCCCAGAGTGAGGCACCTTTAGCCGTTTATAGAGTCTCTTACCCTTACCGTCCCTTGTTTATGTCACTGTTATTTACTTCTGATAGCAACCTGTCTATCAGTCGAGAGGTAATCACTATTCAGGAATATGAGAGATCTCTATTCAATGGCTAGAAAGACAGGGCTTGTGCATTTGCCTCAACGTCAGAAAGGAGTATTCATGGTTGAGTTTGCCATGATTGCTTCAGTTATTGCCTTATGCCTTATTTTTGTGACAGATATGGTTGGGAAACAAACCTTACAGGGACACTTACAGCGGTTAAGTTATTCCGCAACTAATGTAATCAAGGAGCGTACCCAGCTTTATAACAAAAGTACTACGATTAGTGGCACGCAAGTAGATAAAATTTATTCGTTAGTCACTCAATCAATGGCTAGAACCATGAGGGGATTTGATGAAACATTGCTGGGTTTACATCTTGAACAGCAGGCATTTGATGATACTGAAGATCAAAACCCTCTTCCAGCAACTACGTTTACACGGGGTACATGTACCCCTGTAAAAGCCCTGAGCACCATGTCCACCCTGTTTCTCGACACCAGCTGGCAACGCAGGGCAACCCTGTATCAGGTGACTCTCTGTTATCAAGACAGTAACAGTTTTGGTGCATTGGTTGGGCTCGATTTCTCCACCGTTCAAGCGTCATCAATTATGCTGGGGCGTTAATATGATCAGATCAGCTGCATCTTACCAACAGGGCACAGCCACCATTATGTTTATTCTGATGGTACCGGTACTGTTTGGTTTCTTTGCTCTGGGTATTGAGGGTTCAAGGTATATTCAGACCCGTATCCAGCTGGATGATGCTGCTGAAGTAGCCAGTCTTGCCCTCAGCGCCAGAGGAAGTTCGGATCAAACGGCTAATGAAGCCCTGGCCAAAGCCTATATTGAAGCGCTTGTACCTGACGCAAAAAATATTTTAATAACGGTTACACGACGGGAATGCAAAGATATTTCAGGTTGTGGTACGCCCGGTATTCATGACAGCAGGGGATTTCATTTCTATGAGTACCGGGTCAGTGCCACAACAACGCATGATAGTTGGCTACCCTGGTGGAATTCATCAGGGCTGGGCTTTGCCCCTGAAGTCAGTCTTGGCACGGCAGCAGTATCAAGGAAATTTCAGGGCACTGCTATAGACGTTGTTTTTGTTGCAGACTTTTCCTGGTCGATGTCACAAAAGTGGGGAAGTGAAAATAAAATTGTTCGGCTTAAAGAAATTGTGAAAGACATTGCAAGCGAAGTCATAAGTTACTCTGCAAGCTGGCAGGATAAAAATAAGATAGCGTTAGTTCCTTTTAGTAATCGTACCTATGACAAGAATAGCAGTGGCCAGTTTTGTACTCTTATTCAGTACGGGAAGTCTGCTGCTGATACTGTCAGTAATCTTTTTATAGAAAAACAGTGCAGTAACCCAAAAAATTCTCAGGATTTTCATACGGTAGCCTTGACGGATAGCGATACACAACTGGCAACACAGCTGACAGCCATGAAAACCAAGTCCTTTTTTTCATGTGTCTGGCGAGGAGGTGGTGGCTGTACTGCTTCATTTGAAGGCATTATCAGAGGTGCACAAATAGCATCGAAGGGTCAAAACCCCTATCGTTTGATTGTTGTTTTATCTGATGGTGAGGATATGCCAAACAGTGAAACCACTAAACACACCCAGCTGTTAAGTCATAACTATTGTGACAAAATCCGGGCAGAGCTAAACAAGCAAACAACAACATCCGGGTATAATGTCAGCAATTCCCGCAAACTCGATTCCAACTGGCACATTTTCAGTTAATTAAAAATGACTATATAGTGGATGAACAGGATCAGACTGCTGCTATATCGGCAATCGGTTTTAATGGCTGGTAACACAGGTCACAAGGCTAACATCAACGCTCTATGTCGTATCGACAGTCAGCAGTTTCAAGCTCACACTTCGCCCCTCAATGATGGCTGTAAATACATCTGTCCAGTTATCAATGCAGAACCAGTCAAACAGCCCTCGTATGGCATGCCATAATGCCTTTTTAGACTTCTTTGCCTTGAGTGCTTCCTGGAAGAGCTTGCAAGACAGTTGTTCTATCTGGTTGATGAGGAAGGCCGTAAAAGTCAGGCATGCCAGATTGCTGGCCAGATGCTGCTTTCCGTGCCCGTAGTTGTGTTCGAGATGGTAGCCCTGTGTTTTCAGTGTATTAAACGTCTCGTTTTCAATTTTCCACTTAGCGCGTGCTCCTCGCATGAATTTATTCACGTTCTCAGTTGAAAGCTCAATGTCAGTGACCCAGGTGTTGAAATACTTCTTGTTGCCCTCTGGGTCAATTTCTATATATTCGAGATAGTTAACCAGCACATCCGGGTGTGACTTGTTAATGGGGACACCATTCACAAACCGGAACCAGTGCGTAAACCCTTTATCATCGGTATATTCGTAGCGCACCACTTTGTCTGCACAATCCAGCTCATCAACGGCCTGGTATAACGACTCATGCGTTGAATCCTTTGCCACCATAATAAAGCTATAGCCAAAGGACTTCACCAACTTGATGGTCGGTCCATCGGAGTAAAGATCATCAAAATTCAGAACCAGTGGCAGGTGCGGATGTTCTCTGGATAAATTCGCCAATAGCCGCTTGAGCGCTGCCTTCTCACAATCATTTTTTGACGCATCAACCTGTTTGGTGATGGGCTCAGGCATTAAAGGTAATACTTCCTTCTTGCCCGGCTTTACCAGACAGCAGGCCAGTAACTGATGGTAGTATTGCGGGTTTTTGCTGCCTGGCTTTTTTACACAACACTCAGGACAACTCATCTTCCCTGAGCAAAAGTGCCCCGTACCATCGATAGGGGCAAGATACCCTTCCTCGAAATAAGTAAACTGCTTAAGCCGCCCAGACCGTTGCACAAAGGCAAACAGGCGGGTAAAGAACTTCCTGAAATAGCGCGTTTCTATAGGGTCAATCAGCTCCCTCAGATAGGTATCGCTGGGGACATCGCTGACATTGTACATCGACTTTAAGTTCTTGAGCTTGTCTGGCTTGTTGACGCAATCCTGATCAAAAGCCAGCAATGAAGGGTATTTCAGATGCATGACTGCCAGGCCACTCATGACCGCATCATGAAGGGCAATTTTGTCATGCTGACTTTTCTTGCGAAAGTCTGGAATTTGACCCGCTTCATCAGAGACTATTTTGAGCAGTTTTTCAGCAATGGTTCTTGGTTTGGTTAGCGGCACAACATAAGCATCGTTATTATTATTGTGGTGAGATTCTACCGGATAGTCTGCGATTTCATCAAGAAAGTATCAGGCTACAGCCCTTGTTGTTAAGGGCTTTAATTAAGTCTGCGGGAATTGCTGGTATAATGTAGAGTCTAAAATTGCCGTTATCGGCATTGATTATGATGCGGAGAAAAACCCAAATCTGGTCAGCTGTGCCGGGGCCAATAATGTATTCACTGCAAAAAATATGGATGACGTATACAGTTTACTCAAAAGTTTAGTGAGCCAAGAAGAAGAAATTGGCCGCCTGTATCGAAGAGGCTAATAAATAATAGTCCAGGTGTTAAATATGCAAATAACAAGAAATTTATTAGTGAGTTTTTTCTTACTATCCCTTGCATCAGGGGCTAAAGCATCAGTCAATAAAAACGAAGCCATTATCTATGAGTGCACCTTAGACAGCGGTGTTATCCAACAACATTTCGAAGTGGGTCAAACCCAAAGAATATACCTTAATACCAATGGCCTGATGCAGATTCAAATGCCTCTTGAGCAAGGCAATAGTTTTGAACAGTTTTTATTGGAGAGATTACTTGCCAGCGGCATCAATGAGGGGTGTGCACGTTTTCTGGTAAAACATGTTGATGCCGAATTACTGA
>CBDCZK010000025.1:0-91033 GCA_965224475.1 Endozoicomonadaceae bacterium
CCAGGGGCGTTTTGATGAGCTGAATGCGGCCTGTAGCTATTTAAAGGCAAAACCGGAACAGTTGGCTTCCAAACTTCAGGCCCTGGTTGCACAGAATAAAGACCTGGCAAAAGAACTTCTGCAAATGAAGCAGAAGCTGGCCAGCGCGGGCAGCGCCGATCTGGTATCCCAGGCGGTTGAAGTAAAAGGAGTGAAACTTCTGGCTGCGGAGCTTGAAGGGGTTGATCCCAAGTCCCTGCGGGATATGGTGGATCAGTTGAAGAACAAACTGGGTACCGGTGTTGTTTTCCTGGCGACCCAGGCGGGAGGTAAGGTACCTCTGGCGGCAGGGGTTACCAAAGACCTCACTGCCAGGGTCAAGGCCGGAGATCTTCTGAAAAGCGTGGCTGAACAGCTGGGAGGAAAAGGCGGTGGCCGCCCGGACTTCGCTCAGGGTGGCGGTTCAAAGCCTGAAAAACTGCCAGAAGCCCTGAAATCCATTGAAGCCTGGCTGGGTGATCAACTGTAAACGTTTCGACACCCCATCGTTGTAATGGGTTAACTGATGTGTAAAAACGGGCTCCAGAGCCCGTTTTTATTGTCTGCGGGCATGCAATCAATGCCCTATTCATGCTACATTCTGGCCTCGGCTTAATCACAGAGAGATGGCGGTTCTCGCACTGACCGGCCTGTTCTGGCGCAGATGTTGTAGGCCCTGGGATTGAAAGGGACTTTTGTGGACAGAAGGAGGCCAATGTGAGCAACGGCTCTCATGGCTCACAGTCTTTTTTTGGCTCACAGTCTTTTTTTGGCTCACAGTCTTTTTTTGGCTCACGGCAGAATGAAGTAGAACGAATAAAATGGCGCTGATAGTACAGAAATTTGGCGGCACCTCAGTGGGAACACCGGAACGAATACAGGGTGTTGCCGACAAAGTGAAGGGGTTTCGCGAACAGGGGCACGATGTGGTGGTAGTGGTTTCTGCCATGAGTGGAGAAACCAACCGGCTGGTTGAACTGGCCCACACCATGCAAGATCAGCCTACGCCCAGGGAGATGGATGTGATTCTCTCAACCGGGAGCAGGTCACCATCGGCTTGCTCAGTATGGCCCTGAACGAGCGCGGCTGTCCGGCCAGCTCTTATACCGGCAGTCAGGTGGCCATTATCACTGACGATGCCCACACCAAAGCCCGAATCAAAAAGATTGATACAGACCGGATTCATAATGACCTGGAGCTTGGCCGTGTCGTGGTAGTGGCGGCTTTCAGGGTAGGGATGAAAATGGCAATATCACCACCCTTGGGCGGGGTGGCTCTGATACCACTGCGGTGGCCCTGGCTGCAGCCCTCAAGGCGGATGAGTGCCAGATATACACCGATGTAGACGGCGTATATACCACCGACCCCAGAGTGGTTGAGGGAGCCCGCCGTCTGGATAAAGTCACCTTTGAGGAAATGCTGGAAATGGCCAGCCTCGGCTCAAAGGTCCTGCAGATCCGGGCTGTGGAATTTGCCGGCAAATATAATGTTAATTTACGCGTTCTGCATACGTTTCAGGATGGCTCTGGAACACTGATTACTCTGGATGAGGGTAGCGCCATGGAATCACCGGTTGTCTCCGGCATCGCATTCAATAGAGACGAAGCAAAACTGACCATCAAGGGCGTGCCGGATATTCCTGGGGTCGCCTCCAGAATTCTGGGACCGGTCAGTCGCGCCAATATTGAAGTGGATATGATTGTCCAGAACGTGGCAGATGATCGTACCACCGACTTCACATTTACGGTCCATCGCAATGACTATGAGCGGGCCAGGGTGGTTGTTGAAGAGATTGTGCAGGAGCTGGGGGCAAGGGAACACGATGGCGATATGAAGATTGCCAAAGTATCTATTGTCGGGGTTGGCATGCGCTCTCATGCAGGTGTTGCAACCAAGATGTTCGAGGCCCTGGCGGCTGAAGGGATCAACATCCAGATCATTTCCACATCCGAAATCAAGGTGTCCGTGATTATTGCTGAAAAGTACCTGGAACTGGCGGTCAGAGCGCTGCATTCCGCTTTTGAGCTGGACAGGGAACCTATGGCGGATGGTGAGGTCTAAATTTTCAATGCAATCCTGCGTCGGGCTGGAAATACCCTTTTGGGCTTATGGTCCGGCGTAGATTTCAGAGCAGTTTCACCATAAATGACGCTATTTCCGGCAGGTAAAAATACGAATGGAAATATTGAGTTTGGTGGCTAGACTGGGTTTGCTGAATAATTCTTAAGCATGAACGGTTAACCTGGCATATACTTCTGTGCCTGAGCTGAGTACACAGTAGTTTAAGGACGGAGCACGGTCTGTCCCGCTACTGGCAGAGATATGGTGTTCATCCTGTTTTCAGGAAGCGCCATGAAGCACTTAACCATTACACCCGCGTGCTCAGAATTGACGGTTGTTGACTTAACAGAGATGTAAATAAGGAGATTGTAATGCTGATTCTGACTCGCCGCGTAGGAGAGACCCTGATGGTAGGGGACGAGGTCACTGTCACCGTTCTGGGCGTGAAAGGTAATCAGGTTCGTATTGGCGTGAATGCCCCAAAAGAAGTGGCGGTTCACCGCGAGGAAATTTACCAGCGCATCCAAAAAGAAAAAGAGCACGGTGTGGAGCCTTCCTCTCTGACGGAATCCTATTAAGCTGAATGCCTCTTTTTCTGGTTGTTACTGGGAGCTTTTGCAGTAATCACACGGGGGAATAGTTGAGCGTTCTGAGTAAAAACAGTCTATGAAATGCCTGGCTTATCTGCCGGGCATTTTTGTTTCTGCCAGCAGTGAGTGATGGGGTGTTTGTGAGAATGAGTTCGGTATTTGTGAGCACCCTGAGGTCTGTCGATGTTGGGGTGTTTTTTCTCATGCCGGGAGACTGTCGGACTTATGCGTTTGAGCATAAAATCCAGTAGAGCAAGTCACTGTCTTGGTTCAAACTGTTTCGATGGATTTGTGCGAATACTCACAGGAATCAAGGGGTCTAAAGGCTCAAGTACCCAATAGAAACCCAAAGGGTCTAAAGGCACAAGTACCCAGATGAGCCAAAGGCATATATAGCCGGTCTGGTTTAATCGAACTCATCGGAACAGCCCTAATCCGCTTATGGCTGCGGGCGTTCTACCTGGGTTCAGTTCTGAATTGCCTTCAGAACGGCAGGCTCCCCAGGCTTTCATTGCGATGAAACAGACTCAGTCTGCAGGCTTGGTAGGTCGGGAAAAAAAGCTTGCAATCCCTAAGGGGCAGGTTAATATAGCCAGCGTTCCCGGTGAGGTGGCCGAGAGGCTGAAGGCGCTCCCCTGCTAAGGGAGTATACGGTTTGTAGCCGTATCGAGGGTTCGAATCCCTCCCTCACCGCCATTTCTTAAAAATACGCGCTCGTAGCTCAGCTGGATAGAGTACCTGGCTACGAACCAGGCGGTCGGAGGTTCGAATCCTCCCGAGCGCGCCATTTTCCCCCATTCATGTAATATTCTCTTTTTTAATCCTCTCTGACTAAAAAGCCCTTTTTTGGTGCTGGATTGTTCATTTGAGCTTGACGGTAGGTGCTCTTGTTTTCAGAGGTGTCAGCCTATGTGTTGATACCTGCTTTCTTTTCTCGGATTGCTATTGTTTGCCTTTTCTTTTCGCACTCAATGGGAAACGTTAACTGAACCATTCTGTCTAAATCCGTTTTTTTGTCTTCCTTAAGGCCCGTTTTGGGGGGAAGTCCCCGTTTCCTGTCAGTCAAGTCAAATACAAAATCACTGTCGCCTGCCTATTGTCGTCTTTATCTCACAGCCATGAAGCGTCTTCCTTTCTCCTGATTTGTGCTCCATAACGAAAATAGCTGCTCGCTTTTTGTCTATCGGTGTTGTGTTCTTGCTGTTTAAGCTGGGGAGGGGCAGGGTGTAGATTTATCGCACCTCTATAGATGTCTGTTTTGAAGGGGGAGTGAGTAAAAACCGAATTTGACTCATCCTCCTGAAATCTCTATAGTTCACCTCCGTTGACGCAGGGCGCTCGTAGCTCAGCTGGATAGAGTACCTGGCTACGAACCAGGCGGTCGGAGGTTCGAATCCTCCCGAGCGCGCCAAGTCAATAACCGGTTGACGAATCATTTTGATTTGAATACCTTTTGCAAGTCTCTTCATTTACGCGCTCGTAGCTCAGCTGGATAGAGTACCTGGCTACGAACCAGGCGGTCGGAGGTTCGAATCCTCCCGAGCGCGCCATTTTGAGACGGTGAGGTGGCCGAGAGGCTGAAGGCGCTCCCCTGCTAAGGGAGTATACGGTTTGTAGCCGTATCGAGGGTTCGAATCCCTCCCTCACCGCCATATATCCTTCCTAAATACTTGTTTTTCCTCTTCTTAATTTTCCAAGATTTCTACTTTTTCCTTAAGTGTCCAAGATGTGTCCATTTTACTTAATGGATTTAGTCTTACTGCGTCGTTTAAATGTTCTTTGCTGAATTTTGCGTATTTCATGGTCATCTTGATGTCGGAATGACCGAGGATACTTTGCAGTACCCGAATGTTTCCGCCGTTCATCATAAAGTGACTGGCAAAGGTATGGCGTAGCACGTGGCTGGCCTGTCCTCGAACGGTTCTCACTCCAGAGCGCAATAAAGCCCGTCTGAACGATTCCTGACAGTTGGTGAACTCTCCCTTGTCCCTGATGTGTTGTTTCACCTCCAG
Source organism: Endozoicomonadaceae bacterium (assembly GCA_965224475.1). Taxonomy (GTDB): domain Bacteria; phylum Pseudomonadota; class Gammaproteobacteria; order Pseudomonadales; family Endozoicomonadaceae; genus Endonucleibacter. The sequence goes on from CBDCZK010000025.1 coordinate 4,682, forward strand.
GAACAATGCTTCGTCTAGCGGGATGATCCGGTTCTTCTTGGACTTGGTGTAGGTCAGGTACACCTGATTGTTCTTGAAGTGGTGATCCTTACGGCTCTCGATCTCCCCCCATCGAGCACCGGTAGACAGGCAAATCTTGGTGATCATCATCACATGGCGGCTTTTGCAGTTCTTCCTGATGTCTTCAAACAGCAGCTGAATCTCTTCATTACTCAGGAAGACAAGCTCCTTCTCATGGATACAAATCTTATCTACGGGCTGAACGGGGTTGCAGTAGCCAATGATGGCGTTCCTGCTCAGGAAGTTATAGACAGCATTTATATAGCCCAGCATGTTGTTGAGCGTTTTGTTGTTAGCACCAGAAAAGGTCTGAAGTTTAAAAGGGTACTCAGGGAGCTACAGGGGAGCGTAATCTGGGATGATATTGCTCTGCATTATGAGAAAAAGAATACAACCGAAACTCAGTTGATCGAGCGATTACGGGATTCCTATCAAGAAAGAATACTGATGGGATACAGCATCTGAACAAGTTACAGAAAGGGGAATAAACCCCAATCTGTTATTTCTTGGTGGAGCGAGTTGGTTGCTCTGGTGAGGACTGATTTTTCAGGAAACCGTGAAGAATTTCCAGAATGGCCACCAGTTCTTCAACTTCGGAGTTATAGCTCTCTCGGATCACCTTGGTGGTGTATTGGCTCAGTTCTGCGATTTCATGACGCTTGGTTTCAAGCTGGTTTCTGGTCAAGTGAATCAGGGTGCAGAGCATGGAGTTAGTGAGTGTTTTCATGATGGTTACCTCTCTTTTTTGAATGTAATTTGTCATGGAACGGCGAGAGGACGGGTCAAAAAAATGTTTTGTCCTTCAGTGGCAACAGATTTTTTTGAGTAAGCACGATGGCGTTCATAATTACGGTATTTCAAAAAAAGAGAGATAGTTCCTTGAAACAACTTGTATGCATTACATTTTGTTAGAATTTCGGACAAGCTTGTTAGTCAATCCTGATACCAAAGTAGATATAAAGTTGTTGAATTTGCACGATAGCTCGATTTTGACTTTTGTGATTAATGTAATTAATACCTGAATCCGTAGTTTCAGAACACGTTTTCAGGCCTAAAAGTCAGTCGTGCCAACGAATGTAGCCTAAAATAGCACTTTGTAAATTGGTCACTCAGAAGGTGCATTTTTGTGGAACTCAAATTTGAACAATCTGATAAAGAATGCTGCACCGATACAGCAGGGCTTTATTTCGTTGGCAAGGCCCTTAATAAAAACACTTCTCTCCGTCAGGAGTTGAAAAAAGTTAAAAAACGCCATGGCATTTCCAACATGGATCTGGTTCGTTCTTACACCGGGTTATTGGTGCTTGGTAAACATCATTTTGATGCTATTGATGACTACCGCCATGATGACTGGTTTAAAGAAAGCCTGGGCATAAAGCAGATGCCATCTTCAAGTACACTGCGGCTACGATTTAACGAGGATGCAACGAAACTAATCCCTGCAATTGAAGCAGCACTTCCAGAAATATTGATTAATCTTAACGCACCATTAACGCCTCTTGCCAAATCTTTGGACTCTGCTCAACACACGCCACTGGATATTGATGTTACTCCTCAGGACAACCGCAATACCAAAAAGGAAGGGGTAAGCTGTACCTATAAACACTTTGATGGCTATGCCCCAATTATTGCTTATATTGGTCAGGAAGGCTGGTGTATGGGGTTGGAACTTCGCCCGGGATCACAGCATTCCCAGAATGACTTCATCCCATTTTTAAATACTGTGATACGCAGAGCTCGTCGTTTTACTCAAAACTGTTTATTGCTTCGGCTGGATAGTGCGCACGATGCTGAAGATACTCGGAAAGAAGTTGCGCGTCACAAAAATATTGACCACATAATCAAGTTGAATCCTCGAAAAGAGCATACTATCACTCGATGGTTGCCTGAGTTTGAAGCACGAGGCGTTAAGTGGCAAGAGCTGAGGCCTGGAAAAGAATATGCGACACTTTCTGAGATTAATGAAACCGAATATGGAAAACAGCGTTTAATTATCCGTATTATTAAACGCACAACAGATTCTGTTGGTCAGATGTTTTTAACGCCTGATTATGATCTTGAGGGTTGGTGGACAACTTTGGATGAAGATAACTATAAAGATGACCATATCATCTTACTTTATGAAGACCATGCAACCAGTGAACAATTTCACAGTGAATTTAAAACGGACATGGATCTGGAAAGACCACCTTCCGGTAAATTTGATACCAACGACCTTGTTATGTGCCTCGGTGCTCTTGCCTATAATATTTTACGCCATATGGGGCAAGCTAGTTTATTGGGGCCAGAATCTCCCATTCGTCACTCAGCATCAAGAAGAAGAATCAAGACAGTGATACAAAAGCTGATCTATCAAACTGCACGATTTATAAGAAAAGGTCACCAATACATTCTCCGGTTTGGCTATCATAGCCCTGCTCTTAAATCTTTCATGAAACTATTTCCTGAAAAAAGTCTCTGCTAACCACCTTCGATATAAAATAACGTCCTCTTAGAATACTGTCGAAAGTTGGCTGGGGATTTATTTGTCCGAATTGCCAGAAAACTATCATTTCCACACACTTCAGAGAAAAGAATAGCTACATTTTGCAATCATTATCTCAGCAGTCATGAATAAGATAATAAATAACAATCAGCTTATATTAAATTGGGGAAAATCTTCCGATCCAATCAAGATCTTACGGATTCAGGTAATAGTTAGGGGGATAAACTTACCTGATTACCACTGATCTTACGTCACATCCTGATGAAAGCTCACTTAAGAATATAAATATTGTTTTTCATTCTATACACTTATAACTCGGTGACGAAAAAACGAATAGATCCAGTATTAGCGGTGGAACAGGCAACATGGAGTCTTGTTCCCCAAATAACCGGTGCAATCCTTACTTCTTATCGCTCCAATTAGACAAAGACCCACACCACCATCCAGCATGATGATACTTATACTGCAACTGACTTATGATTATCGGCCAGTGACTAGCCCGGCTTCCACTGTATGTCGGGCAGTTTAAGTAGACGATCCGGCATTGGTGCGGTGTTGACCGCCGCACGGCCAAGCCTTGAGATCATCGAAGGCATATCAAAACGTCGGTTGAACCGGTAGTTGAACTCTGACAGATAGCGTCCCAGGTGTTTGGGGTCGAGTTTATGGTATGTACCGCTAATCGCCGTTTTCACATTACCCAGCATGGTGTTTACCCAAGTGAACAGCTCATTATCCATAGATGAGTGGCCGCCACCGGTAACGATGGCCGTGTGCTGGCATCCTGCATCCTCAATACCACGGAAACAGGACAGGCCATCGCTGACCACCCGGATGCCTTTTTTCAAGGCATGTTCTGCCCCACGCCTGAATATCTTTTCGCCGGAAGTGATCAACAGCATTGAACTTCATGTAGACAGGGTGGTTATCCGCATCTGTCTGGACTGCGGCTACAAAGGGAGCCTTGTTCTCTGAACCTCTTCCCCGACGACCGCCATGACGTTCTCCACCCCAGTACGCGTCATCAATCTGAACAAAGCCGCTCAACTGCCAGCTGTTATCTCTTTCCATCATGACCTGCATGAGTTTGTGCTTCATGCGCAATGCAGCATTGTAAGAGATGCCAAGTTGACGATGCAGCGTCAGGGCAGAAATCCCTGCTTTATTCTGGGTTACAAGATAGATCCCCAGAAACCAGATGGTCAGTGGCAGTTTTGTTGAGTCGAATATGGTGTTACTGGTCAGTGAAGTCTGGCAATGGCAACGATTGCACTGGTACTCAGCTTTGCGGTGAAGCTTGCAGAATTTACAGGAGCCACAGTTGGGGCATTGGAAACCCTCTGGCCAACGCCAGGCGAATAACGCACGCTCGCACTGTTCTTCGCTACCGTAATTAGCCAGAAATTGCATAATGCCGAGGCCTTTTTGGAACTGAATGGTATTTTTACACATCAGTTTTACCTCAAAAGACATATGATAATCGCCGTTTATTATAGCAGTGATTTATGGCGTAGGTTCGGTGGTAATCAGGTAAACTTATGGACTGTACAAACGTAGGGCAAAAAAAAGACCCAGTCAGCACTAATGTAAACTCTACTCCTGATGGTTCTAAAACAGGTATCTATAAGAGTCAGGCTGTCAAAGAAACCGAAGTGGTAGTATGCTCTGATAGAAGTAAATCTGAGATATCAACCACAGTTTTACCTAATAGATTAATTGAGGGTTTATCTATACGGACTTTGAGCTTAGATGGTAACGATGATCGGTCAAATAGTTTTAATGAGATAGTGCGAAGGATTAAATTACCTGAACAACGTTTGATCTTAGAAAAGATTTCTGGAGTTTCGGACGATCAGGTACAAAAAATTATTCAGTGTTGTGATGACCCATCACTTCTTATGAATAATTACCTCTGTTTTTTTAAATCCATAGATTTTCCCTACGTGGCTCTTCGGACGTTAAGGGATGGTAAAATTAATGTCAATGAGTTTTCTACACTGCTATCTTTATACGGTATATATATAGAAAATTCAGAAAATAGCGTTGATTTTAAAATGAAGTATAAAGTACTTTTTGATCAAAATGGAGAGCCAAATGAAGAGTCTTGGAATGCGATAAAAACGACACTACAGAAATCTAATGATAGCGATGTGGCTGTATTTAGTTTCCTGATTACCACTGATCCTACGTCACAATCTGCTAAAAGTTCGTTTGAGAATATAAATGTAATTTTTCATTCTATACACCTATAATCCGGTGACAAAAAAATCAAATAATCCCAGTATTATCAGCAAAGCTCGTATCACAGAGTCCTGCTCTCCAAACAACCAGTGCATTTTCAGCTTCTCTGCACTCCACAGACAGAGCCTCCCCTATCATCCAGGGTGATGATATTAAAACAACAACTGTCTTACAATTATCGCTTGATATCTAGCCCGGACTCCATTGCATGTCCGGTAACTTAAGCAGCCGGTCTGGCATTGGTGCGGTTTTAACCGCCGCCCGACCCAGTCTGGAGATCATCGACGGCATATCAAAACGACGGTTGAACCGGTAGTTGAATTCTGACAGATAACGAGCCAAGTGCTTGGGATCGAGTTTATGGTAAGTACCGCTAATCGCCGTTTTCACATTACCCAGCATGGTATTTACCCAGGTAAATAGCTCATTCTCCATAGAGGCATGACCGCCACCGGTAACGATGGCAGAGTGCTGGCATCCTGCATCTTCAATACCCCGGAAACAGGACAGACCATCACTGACAACCCGGATGCCTTTTTTCAGAGCATGCTCTGCCCACTCCTGAATGTCTTTTCGTCGGAAGTGGTCAACGGCATTGAACTTCATGTAGACAGGGTGGTTATCAGCATCAGTCTGAACGGCGGCAACAAAGGGCGCTTTATTCTCTGAACCCCTTCCCGACGACCGCCATGACGCTCTCCTCCCCAGTAAGCGTCATCAACCTGAACAAAACCGCTCAGCTGCCAGCTGTTGTCTCTTTCCATCATGACTTGCATGAGCTTGTGTTTCATACGCCATGCGGCATTGTAAGAGATGCCAAGCTGTCGATGCAGTGTCAGGGCCGAAATTCCCGCTTTATTTTGCGTGACAAGATAGATCCCCAGAAACCAAACTGTCAGAGGCAGCTTTGTTGAGTCGAATATGGTGTTACTGGTCAGTGACGTTTGGCAGCGGCAACGATTGCACTGGAATTCAGCTTTTCGATGGAGCCTGCAAAACTTGCAGGAGCCACAGTTGGGGCACTGGAAGCCTTCCGGCCAACGCCAGGAGAACAACGCTTTTTCGCACTGATCTTCACTACCGAAGTTAGCCAGAAATTGCATAATGCCAAGGCCTTTTTGGAACTGAATGGTATTTTTGCACATCAGTTTTACCTCAAAAACATATGGTAATCGCCGTTTATTATAGCCGCTGATTCGTGACGTAGGTTGGGTGGTAATCAGGTTTAGTTTTGATGTTGAAGAAACTATAAAAAATATGCAAATAAAGCTCAAATCTGCTCGCCCTATTGAAGCAGGGTTTTGGCATTATGATATACCATGTTCTCCAGAAGAGCGGACGATTGCTGATGCCACAAGGGAACTCGGTACTTGGGCTTTGTCAAGATACGATGATCAGGAAATGCTACCCAGTTTAGCCATGCGGCAAGCATTGGTGGACTCAGCATTTGGAGAAGAGGCACATCGAATTAATCCTGTAATAGGGGTTAGTAGTCCTGATGATTTGAGGCAGGGTGGCTTAGGGCATTACAGAGATTTCGCACTACCATTCCCTGGAAATCCACTACCAAAAACTGCTGATTATTTACCTGCTCCAACTATTGCTGATTTTCAGCATCATGATTTTTATCATTTATTACGTGTAAGCTTATTAAAAAATAAAGATGCATAAGTAGTTGATCATTTGAAATCATATAAACTGACCAACCGATCAATCAGTTGATCCATTACGAGCCGGCTCAGGAATTTTGAACTACTGTTTCCTCATACTTTCCAGCCTGTACGATCATCATGAAATCGGTTTCCAACATAACTGATCCAGCTATCATCACTACATTGCAACAGGCTTCGCGCCTTGGTCCTACTCCATATTTGAGAGAACGAGCTCATGCTGTATTGCTAAGCCACCGTGGGTATACTCTTGAGCAAATAGCTGATGTATTCAGCACTCAATATCAGACCATCTCTAACTGGATAGACCAGTGGGAAGATTTTGGCATTCGTGGCTTGTATAAAAGCCATGGCGGCGGTGTCCCTCTAACCTTCAACCCTGAAGAAGTCGCTCGCTTCAAGGAGCTGGTAAAAGATGAACCGCGTCGCATAAGGCACGCCAAAGCAGTACTTGAAGAAGAAACCAAAAAAAAAACTTCGCTGCCCACGTTGAGACGCATGGCTAACAGCCTTGGCATGGTTTACAAACGAGTTCGACGTTCATGCAGTCACAAGCGAGACCAAGAGCACTTTGATCGTTGCCTCAAGGCTCTTAGTGAAGCAAAAGAGGCAGAAGACAACGGCCTTATTAATCTTTTTTACTTCGATGAGTCCTGGATTTTCACAAGAACCTTCAGTGCCCTACGCCTGGCAGCCGAGGGGAGAGCAACTTCGAATTCCTTCCGTCAAGAGTAAACGTATCAACGTACTTGGGTTTATGAACCGGAGCAACGACCTGTTCTATTATCCCGTTATTGGAATGGTTAATAGCCAGACAGTGATTAACGTATTCAATGACTTCGCGGAGCAAATGGCCGCTCCCAAGTACAGTTCTGGTGACCGTTACACGGTGGTAATGGTTGATAACGCCAGTAATCCACACGAGTCGGTTATTCCGAGAGGAGCTGGCAGACTGGGCGATCGAAAAGAAGATACTTGTCTGCTACCTGCCAACCTACTCTCCAGAACTTAACTTGATAGAAATGCTATGGCAAAAGGTGAAGTATGAATGGTTGAATCTCTTTGAGGTCATGGACTTTAAGGCGTTTGAAGCAGAAGTCATACGAGTGTTTGAGCAGGTCGGTCAGGAATATATGATTTCATTTGGTTAACTACTTACCCCAAAGCCGGAAGCATCCTTGCCAACCCTCTCTACAGAGTACTGCGCCTGCTGCTTAATAAACACGGCCGCTTTCTCAGAGGGGGAAGTCTCAAAGTGACGTTCAAATGCCTGTCAGACTGGATAGGTGCCAGCCGCCAGTTATTATCCGCTTTCGGTATGACTTGCCCCAAAGCCTTCGTCTGCGAAGAGATATAGTTGGCCAGAATCGTCCGGTTTTCATCCGGTGACGCAAAGGCAATAAAGTCCTCTCCCGTACCTGAAAAATCACCGCCACCGTAGGCTCGGTAGTTATTGGTGGCAATCAGAAACACCTGGTTCGGATTTACTGCTTTTCCTTTATAGGTCAGCCTGGTAACTCGTTCATGGGCGGGATCGATCACCTCACCTTTTTCGTTGTATCGTGCAGGCTGAGTCACATCGATCTGGTATTCCACACCATCAAGCACATCAAAATTATAGGTTCTGAACTCATCCCAGTTAATCAGGGGCTGAGGTCCAGAACGATCAGGATCAATCTGGTTGAACTGGCCCGCAGACCGTTCCAGCCACTCCTTTACCTCACGGGCCTGTCACTTTAACAGCCACCAGAGTATTAGGGTACAGATACAGATCCGCCGCATTACGGAAGCTGAGAGTACCGGCTTCCACTTCTGTGAAGTTGGCCGGTCGTTTTTACGTCCACCCACTTTGAAGGGAGCCGCAGCTGCCAGCACAGGAAGCCCTTCAAGATCCGGATCCCCCTGAATAAACCGCTCTACATAATCAATCTGGGCATTGTTGACGATTTGAATCGTTGGGTCGTCCTGCACCAGGGCCAGATAACTGTACATCACATCAGAAGCCTTTTCCGATGGCTTGTTGACGAACTCACGGGTGCCTCTGTGCTCGGCTACCACCGTATCTACCAGCTTCTGGTCCGCCTGAACAAGCGCCTTTCCAGAAGCCTGGTCAAACACGGGCCGGTGATTGCCCTGCCCCCAAACCACCTTCCACTTCCCACTGCGGTTATCAAGCTTCAGGTCAACCATCCCCAGGTGACTGCCCCAGCGGCCCGGCATGACAGCAGGAACACCATTAATGGTACCCTCTTCCAGGTTGACTCCTTTGATTTCTCCAAACGCCTTTCCGGGAAAAACGCCATGGGAGTGACCAAACATAATGGCATCCACCCCTTCCACCGTGGAGAGATAGTAGACTGAATTTTCCGCCATGGCCTTGTAAGGTTCTGAGCTGAAACCGGAGTGGGGAATGGCAATAACCACCTCAGCCCCTTTGGCTTTCATCTCTGGCACATACTTTTCAGCGGCCTTGAGAATGTCACCAGCAACCACCTTGCCTTCGAGGTTTTCCGGTCCCACTGCATGATCTGAGGGGGCACAAAGCCGATATAGCCCACATTCACCTTCTGCATGTGGCCATCGGAGTCCTTAAACGACTGTTTTTTAATAATATAAGGCTGGTAAAGGTGCTCCCCGGTAGCAGCATCCACCACATTGGCATTGATATAGGGGAATCGAGCGCCATCGGTGGCTTTTTTGAGGAAGGTTAGGCCATAGTTGAACTCATGATTGCCAATATTACCGACATCATAATCAAGCTGGTTCATCACTTTATACACGGGATGAACACGTCCATTCTCCAGCCCTTTGGCTGCCATGAAATCCCCCATGGGAGAACCCTGGATCAAATCCCCGTTATCCACCAGAACGCTGTTGTCTACCTCTTCCCGTGCCTGACTGATCAGACTGGCCACCCCTCACCAGACCAAACTGACTGGTTGGCTGATCCTTGTAATAGTCATAATCCATCACATTGGTGTGAATATCGGTGGTTTCCAACACTCGCAGATCTATAGTGGCAGCAGAAGCAAGGCCACTCAATAAAAATAGACCTGCCGCCAATGTAGCGAACAATGTGGCGAACAATGACAGTCGAAAAGGGCTCATGGAAGTACCTGCAGCTCCAGAAAGAATATGGGCCGAAGTCTACGAACAACCCATGGGGCTGGGCATCAGGAACTATCACACCATAGAGTGGTGAATGACTACGTAGTGAATATTGGCTCAGAAAACCCTTATTTCTTCGAAAGAGCCTTCGAAAGAAACAAGGCTTTAAATCTCTGCATCTTCAGCGATCTGAAGGAACTCCACAGGTGCTCCGTTGCCTTCAATAAAAGCAACCATGAGACCAGGAGAAGGGGAGTTGGGAGGAATAATCACGTTCTTTCCCTGAATAGCCTTATCAAGGTCATCCACCTCAAAGGCAACATGGGGAACGGTTTTCACCAGCTCAGGAAGCTCGCAATCATCATCAAACAGCATCCATTCAACGTTAGGGTGCTCTCTCTTTTTGATAACTGACGCATTAGACAGCCGTCAATTAACAGCCATAAAACTTGTCCAAAACTGTTCCCAACGGCCTTTGCTCTGGATGAGCGATCGCGGTGTTTGTCAACATAGTTAATGGATGGTTCGCCCCTCTTACCGGCATTCATGAGCCACACTGGTGTTTGCCAGTGAACAGAATGAGGCAAATTACCCATGAACACTTCAGTACTCGGTATTGATATTGGTAAGAATTCTTTCCATCTTTTCGATGGGGCAGCGGATAGCCAGAAATCAGCTCGCAAGAAGACGACAAGGCACAAACTGCTGGAGTACATTGCGACTCTTGAGCCTCGTACTATTGCCATGGAGGCCTGCGCTGGTGCCCACTATCTTGCCAGACAGTTTCAGTCTTATGGCCACTGCGTAAAGCTGATTGCTCCTCAGTATGTGAAGCCTTATGCTAAAACCAACAAAAATGATTACAACGATGCTGAAGCGATCTGCGAAGCTAGGAGGCCGTCCGAGAATAGATGCGAAGGCAGCTAATTGATCTAAAAATACGCTGCGTTAAATAAGCTCGCAAAACCGCATTTTTATCTTCAACTTTCTGCCTTTCTCGCGACGGGCGCTATTCTCGGACAGCCTCCTAGTCGCCCTGGTATGCGCTTTGTTCCAGTGAAGAGTTCCCGGCAGCAAGCAGGTCAACTTTTACATCGGTTGCGATCAAAAGCCATCAAACAGCGGACAGAGATTGTTAACGAAATTCGTGCCGCTCTATTGGAGGATGGTATTACTGTCGCCCAAGGTATAGGTAAACTCAGAAGCCAGCTGCCCGGCATTCTCGAAGATGCAGAGAATGGCCTCTATCATGCCAGCAGGGAACTTATCTATGAGCTGTCAGAGCAACTGCAAGAGCTGGACAAGCGTATCTGTGATTATGACGACAAGGTTCGGCAACAAGCATCGTCTGACCAGGACTGTAAAAATCTGATGACCATTCCTGGCTTTGGTCCACTGATAGCCACAGCCGTTAAAACAGCCATGGGCAGCCCCGATAACTTCACGTCAGGGAGACACTTTGCGGCATGGGTCGGACTCGTTCCCCGGCAGTACTCTACCGGAGGAAAACCCCGGTTGTTAGGAATCAGCAAAAGAGGTAACAGCTACTTACGTACACTCCTTATTCATGGAGCCAGAGCTGTGCTCTACAAATTGAAGAATGAAGATGACCCTTGTAAAAAATGGGTAACCCAGGTTCATGCAAGAGCCCACGGCAACATTGCTGCTGTTGCACTGGCGAACAAACTGGCGCGCATTGCCTGGGCAATCCTCTCTAAACAAACAGCCTACAAAGCTGTTGCGTAGGGCCGACACGACCTCTGAAGGCAGGCAAAGCGATCACGATTGCGAAGAGAAAGTATCTGATGGTCAGCAGGTAAAAACCGACGATCTGAAACCTGTAAGGCGACACGGCTGTGATGAGCCTGATAGTTGATAAGGACAGATCGCGCGAATACCCATCAAGGCCAGGAGTTTTCTCCATAAACAGGCCGAATATATGAAAGCAGTTACTTATGCTTTTTCATCAGCTACAGGCTCTTGCAAACCGGGGCGAACCATATATGTCGCCTCAGCTTAAGCGGCTTTTTAAGCGACTTTGCTTCGTTGCTCATCAGCAGACCTGTCGGGATTTAACCAGACCTCATCGGCTAAATCCCAATTTCTTGTAGATCTCGATCCCCAGCGCTCTGGATTGCGCTGTTTAGCTTGCTCACAAACCTTTCTGCGGTTAGCCATGAGCATCTCAGTTTCACCACGATGCCTTTGGCCTGGCGTTAGAAATTTCAACCCACTGTGCTTGTGTTCTTCGTTGTACCACTGGGCAAACCCATACACCCAGCTACGCGCGGCTTCAAGGTCAGCAAATGGCGTGCGCGGGTAGCCGGGGCGGTATTTCAAGGTTCTGAAGATAGCCTCGGAAAACGGGTTATCATCACTGACCCTGGGGCGGCTGAATGAACTCACGACGCCAAGGCGCTGTAGTGTTGACAGCATAGTACCACCCTTCATGGCACTGTCTCATGGCACTGTCATTGTCCGAGTGCAGCACTAGTGGCGCACTGGCCGCCGTGATACCGTGGCGGAGACACGCTTTGGTGATCATATCTGATGCATGTGCAGCTGACTCTGTTTCATGAATTTCCATGTAACAATCATACGGCTATAGATGTCTATAACCAGGTACAGGTAATAAAACTGACCCCGTATCGGGGAGCGCAAATACGTAATATCCCAAGACCACACCTGGTTGGGTCCGTAGCACACCAAGACGTTGGCTTATGCCTGTTTGGTTTGGCGGCACTGCCACGGCACTGCCACGATGGTGCTGTTGCCCTGTTTCATGCAGTACCCGATAAAATGTTCTTTCAGACCCCATATACAGGCCTTCATCTAACAATGTGGGAACAATCTGGCTGGGCGGAAGGCTCTTGAACCGCTCGCTGCTACAGACGTCGACTATCGCCTGTCGTTCAGCCTCAGAAAACTTGTTAACAGGCTCTGGCCTGTCTGCATTTTTGCGATTATCCGCGCGCACATCATCACCCTGCATCCAGCGTTGTACAGTTCTTTCGGTAAGATCAAGGGCTTTGCAGGCTTTAGACTGGTGAGCCCCATCTTCAACTGCCTGTTTGATCAGGCTGACAGCATTCTGTCGATCCGGGAGAGAGACTAATCGTCCTCTGGCACCCCCCAGATCTCTTGGGCCTTTTTTGTGAGTACCCACAGGGCATAAATACCAGCAAGGCAGCAGTTTCTGCTAACGCCTTGTCCTTGCGGATGAGTTCACGCTCAAGCTTTTTGATGGTTTTCTTGTCTTGTTTATGCTCGTCAGACAGCGCTTTACGTTGTTTTGTTTGACTTCCAGGCTGCACAGGAGCGTTGCTAATAAAGGCTGTCTTCCACTGCTGGATTTGTTCAGCAAACAAGCCTTTTTTACGACAGTATTCAGCCATTTCAGCTTCATTCAGTGCCGCTGCTTCAATGATGACAGCTAACTTGTTTTCAGAAGTCCACTGATCTGGATTTTTTCCGTCGCCTGGCACAGGCACTCCTTTCGATATTGCAATTTTTCGCCAAGTGTACAGCGTCACATCAGAGATACCAGTGTCACGTACCAGCTGAGAAACTGAGACATTATTGGGTGGCATCATCTTTTGAATGATGGACTCTTTGAACTCTTCTGAATAGCGTGCCATTGATTACTCACTGACCGCCCCCCGGTTTAAGTTAGAAAATTCAGGAGAGGCGACAACTATGCTGGCATAGGGGGTTCTCCCATACTGCTGTAATGGACACCGCGCTCAAGAGCTTTCGCCAGAATTGAACAGTCACTAAGAGAGACTACCCGGTAGTTTGATCCGTTACCGATAGCTGGAAGATTATCCTGCAAAGGTTTTACTGAATCACTGACAGCATCATTTTCTGTTGCAGTAATGGTTATATCTGTATCATCAACTTGGTTGTCAATCAGCGAATCTTCATTTGTTTCCTGATGATAGTCAGGTATCTCAACTGAATATATTTTTTAAGTTCATCTTCTGTGCAGCCTAGAGTCGATGCACTGAGTAATACATCACCATCAAAGGTTGACAGTGTTAGTTTTACAGTACTCTCATCCAGAGCTGTACTGTGGTTTTCTCCAAACTCCTCAACTTCAGGAGGGGGGATATCGGCACTGAGTGCTGACTGTTCTGTGTTAACGGCTAAACTCTTTCTTTCTACTTCTCTATTTGCTAGCCCGGATATTTCATAAACATGCTCCCGTTCTCGCTTGTTCTTTGCCGCTCTAAGGGAGTTTTGCTCAGTCGACCGTACTCCCCGGTACGGCGCTTCCTCACAAAATCCCTTAGAGCGACAAAGCCCTGAGCGAGATTCGGGGCAGTTTATGAAATATCCGGGCTAGCTCTTCTAGCAGAGAATCTCTATGTGACCGGATATCTATAACTGCATTTGTTGATTCTTGTTTGTTTGCGCTAAGTTCTGCAATTGTTTTTTCCAGTTCTTTCTGCTTTGCTTTATAGCCGTGTAGCTCTATACGTAAAGAAGCAATCTCAGAATCTGAATTCAAGCAGGTACCTGTTCGTACTTCTTCAAGAATAATGCCATGTAGGTGGCAAACATATATTTTGTTACTATCCGAATCGCCGCCTCCTAAATGAATAGGTAAAGCGTAGTAAGGCTTCAGGGAACCACTATTCGTTCCGCAAAATGCACAGCATTCTTTTTTCATAAAGATATCTGGATCGATCCAAAAAAAAATAGAGTTACGACAAAGTATCAAAAAAAGGTTTCAAAATACCGTTCTCATTTCTGAAAACTTAGTCGACATTTGTATACGCAGATACTCAGTATGTTTCATAGATTTTAATATGCTGCCTGAATTCGTATCATAAATGCATAAACTCTGTAACCAGATGGTTGCTACAAAGCCTTTGAAATGAATCAGACTCAGAGGTACTCTGTCGGTGTTTGTCAACATAGTTGTCGCCTCAACTTAAGCGGCTTTGCTTCGTTGCTCATCAACAGACCTGTCGGGATTTAACCAGACCTCATCGGCTAAATCCCAATTTCTTGTAGATCTCGATCCCCAGCGCTCTGGATTGAGCTGTTTAGCTTGCTCACAAACTTTTCTGCGGTTAGCCATGAGCATCTCAGTTTCACCACGATGCCTTTGGCCTGGCGTTAGAAATTTCAACCCACTGTGCTTGTGTTCCTCGTTGTATCACTATACACCCAGCTACGCGCGGCTTCAAGGTCAGCAAATGGCGTGCGCGGATAGCCGGGGCGGTATTTCAAGGTTCTGAAGATAGCCTCGGAAAACGGGTTCCTGAATCCGTGAGTTTACGTTCACTAAATTCGCAAAAAACTCAGTAATAACAACTCCTGTAGACTAATATTCCTCATCGTGACTTTCACCATACAAGTGAATTTTTGTGGAACTGAAATTTGAGAAACACCGGGGCCAGGGCTTACGCATCAAATTAAAACAATTGTACCTATTTTGCAGGTCTTGAATGTCAAGACCTACAGCCAAGACAGGTACTTTTATTCAGCTTATAGCCAATAATAACTCAGAGATGCAGTGTCGGCTGTCGTTTAAAAGCATCTCGAATTTGATTATTTCTCCTACTCTAATATCTTGTGATAGGAGAAATAACCACAAAATTCATATTTGGCAGATCAGATTGATGCGTAAGCCCTGCCCTCAGGGCTTACGCAGGCGCTGTTCAAATTAATAGTGGATTTGCTAAATAAGCCTATACTGACCACAAATAGACTGTCATTTTCCATACTGGGAGGGTGTCGTGGAGCAGAAGCAGTTTCTATCCCTACTTGAGTCCATAAAATCCCTGTCACCTGAACAAGTTATTATCTTATACAATGCTCTTCCAGCTCTTGATTCTCTTGTTGAACCAAGCCGCTAACGCGGCAAAAAAGACCATTCATCCCGGCTACTCAGCCATTTCCAATACTTCCTAATACCCGCACCACCTCGGTTCGGCTTATAAGGAAGCAATCAACATGGAACGTTCTGATCAAATCCGGTTTGACAAACTGTATGAAAAACACCTCACTACCCTGAAGCTGCAGGGCAAAAGCAAATCCACCATTGACCTCTACAGCAGGCCATTGCGACGGCTGGCTGCCTTCTTTGATCGTTGTCCCGATAAGCTTGGGTATTCCGGAGGCATTCGGCCACTGATTCCGGAAACATCCGGCCACCCATTCCGGTAACATCCGGCCACCCATTCCGGTAACATTCGGCCACCCCTTTTCAAGTCAGTGGCGCAGTCTATTTCAATAACCGTTACCCTCGTTCTTGAGACCCAATCAAGGATGAAGGGATAGCATCATGAAGAGACTGCCCATGCGCAAAATTCGTGAAGTTCTCAGGCTCAAATTTGAGCACAACCTCAGTGAGAGAAAGATTGCCCAGAGCTGTAATATTTCTCGCTCAACTGTCAAAGATTATCTGGCCCGATTTTCCGTTTCTGAACTGTCCTGGCCACTCCCTGATGCATTGGATGAGCGAACGCTGGAGCAGAGGTTGTTCCCTGTCAGGTTGTCGAGTAGCAGGAGCCAGCAAGCGACACCGGACTGGAGTCAAATCCACCAAGAGCTTCGGCACCCAGGCACCACCCTGATGCTGCTCTGGCAGGAATACAAAAGCTGTCACCCTGGGGGTTATCAGTACAGTTGGTTCAGTGACCAATACCGGTTATGGAGAAACCAGGTGGATGTGGTCATGCGACAAAACCATATTGCCGGTGACAAGCTCTTTATTGATTATGCCGGTCAAACGATGTCTGTCGTTGATCAGTTTACTGGTGAAGTGCAGCAGGTGCAGATTTTTTATCGCCACACTGGGAGCCTCCAGTTACACCTATGCCGAAGCTACATGGAGCCAGTCACTGCCCGACTGGATCGGCTCACATATCCGATCCTTTGAGTTTTTTGGAGGAACTCCAAATACGCTGGTGCCCGATAACTTAAAGTCCGGCGTAAAAAATCCCCACCGGTATGAGCCAGTAATCAACCCTACCTATCAGGATTTGGCTGAACATTATCAGGTCGCCGTCGTTCCCGCACGGGTGAGAAAACCACAGGACAAGGCCAAGGTTGAATCTGCTGTACAAGTGGTTGAACGCTGGATACTGGCCAGACTACGGCATCAAACATTTTTTCCCTGCCATCACTGAACAAAGCGATCCGGGGTCTGCTGGATGATCTGAATGGAAAGTCGTTCCAGAAGTTACAATGTAGTCGTCGCTCATTATTTGAATCACTTGATAAACCGGCACTCAAGGCTTTACCGACTGAACGTTACCAATACGCTGAATGGAAAGAGGCTCGTGTACACATTGACTACCACGTGTCAGTGGATGGCCATTATTACTCTGTCCCTTACCAACTGGTAAAAAAGCAACTCTCTGTTCGTTTTACCCAGAATACGGTTGAGTGCTTTCACCAAGGGCAAAGAGTTGCCAGTCATCAGCGGTTATACCAGAAAGGTCGATATAGCACTCAGACTGAGCACATGCCAGAAAGCACAAACAGCAGGCCCAGTGGACACCGGAACGACTCCAGAACTGGGCAGCCAAAACAGGCCCTGAAACAGAAGCGGTAATACGACGAATCCTCTCAGACCGCCGTTATCCGCAACAAGGTTATCGAAGCTGCCTTGGTATCATGAGGCTGGAGAAAAGCTATGGTGGCAAGCGGCTTGAAAACGCCAGTCGTCGTGCACTGTATACCGATGCCTGCTCATACCGAAGCCTCGAATCAATCCTGAAGCACAACCTGGATCAACAACCGTTGCCGAAGCTGGAACCGGAAGCCCCGCTGCCAGATCATCATGAAAACCTTCGTGGTTCTGACTACTTCAACTAAGACAACACGAATAATAGAAAAAGGAACCAGAACCATGTTATTGAATCCAACATTAGAAAAGCTGCAAAAGCTGAAGTTATCTGGCATGCAAGAAGCGCTTAATGAACAGTTAGAGCGCCGAGATAAATCGGCAGGATGTTAAGGGTGAAAGTCCCTGTGGGGTAAGACTGGCGGGTCGCCCCAGCCCCGAGTCATGCGCCAGATATCGTAAGGTATCCGGTGAAGCGTTGACAGGGGTGTTTGTAGGCTAAGTATGGAGCTGCGAAATCAATCAATCCGAGGTGCTGATGTTGTTAACTGATGCAGAAAGCAAAATTACAGGTTGCGCTACACCGCAAGTGACCTGTGAGCCTCGCGCAGTCGTAGACCTTGTGCATGCAGATACGCATCTTGTACGGAACTCGGGAGGTCCTGCCGGTTTCTCCTGCATTAGCCACAGGAGACGCAATGGGGAAGGTTAATAACCATACGCCTGTTGTCGTTGGCAGGAAGTCGGACAAGCTAATAGTACCTGAGAAGCAGCCGAACAAAGCAGGTTTATCTGTGGCGGAGGTCGTGGAGGAAAGTGGCTTGACCAAGAGGAATATTCAGCAGGATGTCGGTGACCGGACTCAGAGCCGGAGTGACGCTTCGTCCAATCTGTTGGGTATACGTCAGGCAGCGGCAAAGGACAGTCGTTTGCAGTTCACCGCTTTATTCCATCATCTTACCCTGAGTCTACTGAGAGAGTCTTTCTTTCAACTGAAACGGAACTCAGCTGCGGGTGCCGATGGTGTTACATGGCAGTCCTACCAGCAGGATTTGGAAATCCGGCTGCAATCCTTGCATGAACGAGTGCACAAAGGGAGCAATCGTCCACGCCCTGCCCGAAGAGTATTCATCCCAAAGGCAGACGGCAGCGAACGGCCTCTTAGCATTCTCTGTCTGGAAGATAAAATCATCCAGCAAGCCGTGGTCAAGGTGTTGGAGGGGATATACGAGGAAGATTTCCTTGGCTTTTCTTACGGGTTTCGCCCCATGAGAAGTCAGCACGATGCACTGGATGCTCTAACCGTGGGAATCAAACGCAGTCCCGTGAACTGGGTGCTGGATCTGGATATTCGAAAATTTTTCGATCAGGTCGACCATGACTGGCTAGTCAGGTTTTTAGAGCACCGGATAAAGGACAAACGCATTATCCGTCTGGTAAAACAGTGGGTAAAAGTAGGGCATTATGACGATGATGGTCGTCATGTTCGAAGCGTGGCAGGGGACGACTGCATGGATGCAGGAGGTAGAGCAATGCAGGAGCAATTGCCGAGGGATCAGTGATATCGCCTTTGCTATCCAATATTTATTTGCACTATGTATTCGATCTCTGGGTTAATCAATGGCGTAAACGGAATGCGCAAGGCAAGGTAATTGTCGTGCGCTATGCCGATGATAGTGTGTTGGGTTTCCAATCGGAATGGGATGCAAAGAGCTTTCTGGATGAACTCGGTAATAGGCTGAAACGATTCGGGTTATCGCTACACGAGGATAAAACCCGGCTTATTTGTTTTGGACGATTTGCGCAGAGGGATTTGCTGAGGGCGGGAAGAGGGAAGCCAGATACTTTTGAGTTTCTTGGTTTTACTCACTTTTGCAGTGTGACCCGAAGCAGTAAACGCTTCACTATCATCAGAGAAACCAGCAAGAAAAGAATGCGAACTACTCTGCAGGGTATTAAAGCCTATCTTCTGAAACACAGACATGATGCTGTGCCGGAACAACTGAAGTGGTTAAAACGTGTTGTCCAAGGGCACATGAACTATTTCTCAGTACCAGGCAATAGTCGTAGGATAAATGCCTTCAGAACGGAGGTGCAAAAGATTTGGTACAAAGCTTTAAAGCGGCGCAGCCAGAGAAGCCGACTGAATTGGAAGAAATTCAGTGCTTTCATCAACGCTATGTTGCCTAAAGTAAAGGTTCTTCATCCATGGCCAGAGCAGCGGTTTGGCGTCAAATACTCGAGGTAGGAGCCGTATGCGCTAGCAGTGCAAGTACGGATCTGCGCAGGGGGTGGCGGGTGACCGCCATTCCTACTGTGACCTTATTTTTATGGGCATCGATTCATGCTTTCAACCCCTTGGTTCCATTGGGCTGCATCGGTTTTGTCCCGTACAAAGCTAATCAACCATCAACGGTAACTTAGCCGAGAGTGTGGTTACACAATGCATTTCAATATCGATGTTGTTGTTTGGTAGATATTGATCCAAAGGCAATTGTTATAAAATGTCTATAAGAATATACTGTTAGCATTTATGACTTGAATTCAGGATGATTAAACTGTTAGGCTCTTTATGGGTTTCAAGGAGGTAAAATAACTTCGGTTTTACCGACTATTTTAGCAGTACGTACTGGGTGACAATCCCGCTATGATACTGAAGTTCCATGATCTCCTTGATAACGAAAAATGCTACGAGCAACTCAGGCAGCTGCGTTGGTCTCAAGGCGTCTATTGCCCACGCTGTGGTAGCTTTCACATAAGCAAACGCGGGAAGCATGATAAATACCCTGAACGGCAACGTTATGACTGTAAAGGTTGTCTGCGTGACTTCGATGATTTGACGCTCTCTGTATTTTCTGGCCATCATCAACCGTTGAAAATATGGATGCATTGCCTTTATTTGATGTCCTTGAACCTATCGAACCGACAAATTGCACAAGAGCTTGGGCTGAATAAGGATGATGTGCAAAACATGACTCAACAGTTAAGGGAAAGTGTTTGCGCTAAACGTCCTGATGTAAAAATCGAAGGTGAGGCCGAGTGTGATGAGGTGTATGTCGTTGCAGGCCACAAGGGCAACACCAAAGCCGTTAAAAAAAAGGTCGGTCTGGGCGTAGAAACCGTCTAAAAGGCGCGCGTGGCAGAGGTACGCTGGAAAAAGAGAAACCACCTATTTTCGGCATGATTCAGCGTGGAGGGCAGGTGGTCATTCGAATGCTGGAAAACGTGAAGCAGAAAACCATCCGGCCATTGATTGAAGCAACGATTACTCAGGGCACACTGGTATTTACTGACGAATACAATATCTATCACAGGCTCGTTGAGTGGGGTTACGGACATAAGACGGTCTGCCATGGTAAAGGTGAGTACGCCAGGGATGAAGATGGTGATGGATTCCATGAGGTTCATGTCAATACCATTGAAGGGTTCTGGTCTCTACTACGTTCCTGGCTGCGTCCTCATAGAGGCATTTCTCAGGAGAAATTGCCGCTGTATCTGGGCTTTTTCGAGTGTCTGCATAATATCAGGCAGAGAGGAAAAGCAGCTATGTATGGCTTGTTGGAGCTACTTTTGAGGTAGCTCCTTGAAACCCATAAAGAGCCAACTGTTATATTTTCTGTGTAAAGATTGAACAAAAGAATGGTAGTGGGTCAGATGTGTGGTTAGCCTCTCTCTATCCCTTGCTCTTAAAAGCATACAAAGACATCACCAACACATCTGACCCACTACCCAAAAGAATAGTTAAAATGAATACTTAACAACAGTCGGCCAGCTTTTATGCGATAGCTATTTATTGCAGAGAGCAATATCGGTCGTATAAGTAATAAAGAGGTCGTTATGGATGTAAATAAACGACGATTTTTGTCTAAAATAGCCGCTGTTACAGCAGGAGCAACGTTAATACCTCTTGCCAATGCAGATTCTTCTTTATCTCAATTAAACAAGAATCAACCGGAAAGGCGAGAGGGTATTCCCTGCAAGCGTTTTGCCATGGTTGTTGACTTGCGACGCTGTATTGGCTGTCAGGCGTGTACTGTGGCTTGTTCTATGGAAAACCAGATGCCAGTAGGACAATTCCGAACAACCGTCAAGCAGTATGAAGTATCTGTGAAAGAACCGGATACTCATCGAAAAACCAGTAAAAACTTCATGCTGCCTAGGTTGTGTAACCATTGTGATGATCCACCCTGTGTTCCTGTTTGCCCTGTTCAGGCTACCTATCAGCGAACGGACGGTATTGTTGTTGTTGATAATACACGATGTGTGGGATGCGGTTATTGTGTTCAGGCTTGTCCCTATGACGCCCGGTTTATTAATGAAGAAACCAAGACAGCGGATAAATGTACTTTTTGTGCGCATCGCTTGGCTAACGGGCTGCTTCCTGCCTGCGTGGAGAGTTGTGTGGGAGGAGCACGAAATATCGGGGATATAAACGATAAAAATAGCAAGGTTTCCCAGTTACTGAGGGAAAATTCCGATGATATCCATGTTCTTAAGCCAGAAGAGGGTACTTTACCTCACGTTTTTTATATTGGTATGAACAGGGCGTTTGTCTCACGGGTAAAAGGTCAGCCTGCTATTCTTCATGACCTGACATAATGTGGGGAGGAACCATTATGATGCCGATTCATATAGAGCATATTTCCGAGATCCTGTCCACGAATCAGGATGCAGCCTGGCTTCCCTGGGCTGTGCAATATTTCTTTTACATATCCCTGGCTTATGGCGCTTCTGTATTGTTTTGTCTGTCGGTTTGGCATCCGAAACGTTTTAGCCGAAGGCTGGGATTTTCATCAGCTGTGGTTATGGTCAGTTGCGCCATAGTAGCAGCATTGGCATTAAGTGCTGACTTACATCAGCCGGGCAGGGCGTGGCATTTTTATGCGTATCTCACGCCATGGTCCTGGATGTCCAGAGGCGCATTGCTTCTCCCTGCATTTGTTGGCCTGGTTATTATAACGGTAGGATTATGGTGTCGGCATGTGCTTATGGCTGGAGGGACAGACAATCAGTTTAAAGGGCTAAAAGCAGTTGTTTGTCGTTTAATATGTTGCGGTAAATGGGCTGTTTCTTCCCGCCTGATAAAAATCATGGCGTTCATTACCCTGATGTCAGGGATGTCCATTGCTTTTTATACCGGGGCAGAGATTTATGCAGTGAAAAGCAGGGAGCTCTGGCATTCTCTATGGTATCCATCCATTTTGTTTGTTAGTGGCCTGACGGGGGCATTGGGTGCGGTCATTATGGTGTATGGATTGTTGACGAGTTTTAAATCTTTGGCGACTTCGGAAAAATATATCCTGAATAAACTGTTGCTGGGCATTACGGCCGGAAGTATTTTATCCATCATTTTTGTATTTTTCTGGATTATAGACAGTAGTCAGGCAGACATTTTGACTCATACGCCTTGGGTGAATCAATTAATTGCTGTCGTGATTCTTTTGTTGTTGCCCTGTGTCGCAGCGCCTCTGGCTATCATAGGCCACGGACGTGTCGTTTGTATGATGGCTGCTGTTTTGAGTTTGGCAGCCAATGTAGGAATACGTTGGTTCAGTATGATGGAGCTTCAGTTATTACCTAAATACGATGCCGGCCTTTTTTCTTATGTTCTGCCGTGGGGAAGTAACGGTATAGGTGGCATTATTGGTATGTTCGGTCTGGTTCTGGCGATTGTGTTGATCCTGTCAGAATGGGGTATGAGTGAAGAGCGTTTTGGCTTGATGCCTTCTGTGAGGGAGCACTGTCGTGGATAAAGAGCGTCGTAGAATTTTAAAAGGTAGCCTTGCTGTTGCTGGGTTGGCTGCGTTTGGTGCCGGTTATTACAAAACAGCAAGCGATACGGTAGAAGGCGTGGTAAAGGGAAGCAGCGGTCATCCTGCTGCTGACCCTGTTTATGGTAATGCACTGACTCCTGAACTGAAGCTGACGGATCAGGGTGAGTTGGAAATGAATCCGGATCAGAGCGTATCGCCATCCGTGTGTTGCGGGTGTTGGACCTTGTGCGGTGTTCGACTAAGAATTGATAAAGCGAACGACAGACTTCTCAGGATTTCCGGCAACCCTTATCATCCACTGTCTGCAGGAGATGCTGTTCCCTATTACACATCCGTTCGTGATGCCTATAAAACTCTGGCAGGAGAATCCGGTATGTCAGGGCGGTCCACTGCTTGTGCCCGTGGGAATGCTATGTTGGAAATGCGTAATAATCCTTACCGGATTACTCAGCCCATGAAACGAGTCGGGCTTAGAGGCGCTGGAAAGTGGGAGCCGATCAGTTTTGAACAGTTGATTCGGGAGATTGTTGAAGGCGGGGATCTGTTTGGCGAAGGTTCTGTGGAAGGGCTTCGTACCATTCGTGATTTAATAACGCCGGTGGATAAAGAGAATCCCGAATATGGCCCTAAAGCTAATCAGTTGTTAGTCACCAATGCCGGTGATGAAGGGCGTACGGACATCCTTAAGCGGTTTGCCTATAACAGTTTTGGAACACGTAATTTTGGCCATCACGGATCATTTTGTGGTTATGCCTTCAGAATGGGAGCCGGTGCATGGATGACCGATAATAAAAGCAATCCGCATATGAAACCGGATTGGGAAAATACCCGGTTCTGTCTTCTTATCGGATCATCTCCCGCTCAGTCAGGCAATCCATTTAAACGTCAGGGACGTCAGCTGGCAGGTCGTCGGGTAGATCCTGATTTTGACTATGTGGTGATTGCTCCGGCATTGCCGGCTTCCAGTTGTCTGTCTACCATGAATAATCGCTGGATTCCCATTAAGCCCGGAACAGATTCTGCACTGGTTTTGGGAATGATGCGCTGGATATTTGAACATGACCGTTACAATAAAACCTTTCTGGAGCAACCGGGGCCGGTTGCCATGGCATCAGCCGGAGAAATTCAGTGGTCCAATGCCACGCATCTTGTGATCAGTGATCAGAATCATCCCCGTTTTGGCGCGTTTTTACGTGCTTCTGATGTGGACTGGTCTCATGAAGGGGCGGATTATGGAGAACAGGATCCCTTCCTAGTGGTTCAGAAAGGTACGGAACAACTGGTCAGTTATCAGGAAAAAACACCGGCTGAATTATTTGTCGATCGTATCATCAATACAAAAACCGGGCCCGTGCCGGTAAAAACGTCCTTGCTGCATTTGCGGGAAGAGACTCAGCGTTTCTCACTGGAAGAGTACAGCCGATTCTGTGGTATTCCGGTTGATACCATTAAAGAACTGGCGAATAAATTTACTAGTTACGGAACCAGAGTTTCGGTTGATACTCATGGCGGGAATATGCATTCCAATGGATTTTATAATGCCTACGCCATTGTCATGCTGAATACGCTGGTAGGGAATATGAGCCGCAAAGGCGGAATGGTAGCGGGTCAGGGATCTTATACAGCTTCAGGAAAAGGCGAACGTTACGATCTGGAAAATTTTCCGGGTAAAATTCAGCCTAAGGGGATTTGCCTGTCCCGAAGTAACTTTCGGTATGAAGATACCAGTGAATTCAAACGTAAAAAAGCCCGCGGGCAATCAGCTTATCCAGCAAAAGAACCGTGGTATACGTTCCCTGCGCCTTTATTAACAGAGCACCTGACAGCTGCGGTAGAAGGCTATCCTTACCATCTTAAGGCATGGATTAACCATATGGGGAATCCTTTGTACGGCGTGCCAGGGCTGGAGCAGTTGATAGGCGATCAGTTGCGGGATCCAAAAGTCTTGCCGCTGATTGTGTCGGTGGACGCCTTTATCAATGAAACGACGGCCATCTCTGATTACATCGTACCGGATACAGTGACGTATGAGAGCTGGGGATTTACAAAGGCCTGGCATGGTGTACCGGCAAAAGTGTTAGCGGCAAGATGGCCGACTGTACGATCAAAAACACCTGCAACCGCTGATGGGCATCCGGTGGGTCTGGAAACATTTCTTGTTGCTGTGGCAAAATCTATGGGATTGCCGGGTTTTGGTTCCCGCTGCATTCCTGATAAAACCGGTCATTTGTATGATTTCAATTGCGCGGAAGATTTTTATCTGCGGGCTGCAGCTAACCTGGCATGGTCCGACGGAAAACTTCCTTCGGCAACAGAAGATGACATCCATCTTTCAGGGCTTGATCAGTGGGCTGAGCCCATGCAAAAAATCCTGAAGCCGGATGAGGTAGGCCCTGCTGCTTTTGCCTTAAGTCGTGGCGGCCGGTTCGGGGACTGCAGTCGGTTTTATGAGGGAGAGACTATACGCCATAAATACTCCGGTTACTTTAGTGTCTGGAATGAAAAACTGGCTTTGTCTATTAATAGTTTTTCCGGTAAGCATTATGTGGGGTGTCCTACATGGTATCCTCAGCAACTGGCGGACGGTTCTGAAATAGAAGCTGTTTACCCACCGGAACAGTGGCCGATGAAGCTGACAAACTTCAAGTCTAATATTCACAGTGCGGTTTCCTGTTTGTCACCTAAATTATTGGCGGTTAAAAGTTTTAATCCGGTATGGGTGAATCGTAATGATGCTACCCGATTACACATTGAAAACGGTGAGCTGGTGAAACTTGTTACGCCGTCAGCATCGCTGGAAGCCGTAGCTCTGCTGGTGGATGGAGTGATGCCCGGTACCCTTGGTATTGAGCATGGCTTCGGGCACAGAGAGCTGGGTTTCCATCGCCATACCATCGGGAACATGCAGCAACCGAAACAGGCTGACCCTGCCGGCAGTATTTGCATTAATTATATCGGACTGTCAGATGCCAGCCGGCATGATCAAGGATTACTGTTGGATTGGGTAGTCGGGGCAGCAGCTCGTCAGGCGATCCCGGCAAGGCTGGAGCGAATAGACAGTTAACAAAAAATCAGTAAATAAAAAGGCCTGTTCAAGATGAGCAGGCCTGGATGTGAAATATCAGTAACTGCTCATATTTAACTGGCAAAGCCGAGATTCTTGCCTGCTGATGCTTCTATAATTAGATCAGGCAACGGGGGCACCTGACCTGCACCGCTCAATCTGTCCTTAAGATAGTGGGCGAACGATATTTCATGCTGCTTACAGGTCTTTTTCAGGCTCGCAAAGGTATCACGGCATTTTCTCCCGAGTTCACTGCGAGTACCACCGCTGACTTTTCGTCTCTTCACATACTCCCTGATTTGTCTTTCACTCAGGTTGTTGTGCAACGGCAACCACGGGTATTCAAGTACCAGTAGCAGTTCTTCCCTGACAACCTTTAACTGCCCCAGTACCTTTTGTAAATCGGGGTAGAGGGTTCGGGTTGCTATCCACTGGTCAAATG
Source organism: Endozoicomonadaceae bacterium (assembly GCA_965224475.1). Classification (GTDB taxonomy): domain Bacteria; phylum Pseudomonadota; class Gammaproteobacteria; order Pseudomonadales; family Endozoicomonadaceae; genus Endonucleibacter. The sequence continues at coordinate 31,108 of CBDCZK010000025.1, forward strand.
CCTTGTATAGCTTGTGCTTTTCTTCTTCGGTGGGCTTTTTCTGGTAAGCCTTTATGTCGTCATATAAGCGCCAGTACTGATCTTGCATCCAGTCACGAGCGGCCCTTTCTAAATCATTAGCAGGGATGAGCTTGTCCAGTGGTCTGCCTGCATGATACCAGCACAGCCCGTGTTCGAAGACGGTGTCAAACTGGCGAGCGCCATCACTATGAACAACCATGTGCTCAAGCTGATGTTGACGCATCAATGCGGCCTTTAAAGCGCCTTCTGTAGCCCAACGCCTTTGTTGGATCGCCTTGCACCCTAAACTGTCGAGATAGCCATCCCAGTCTTTTTTCGAGGTAAATGCTTGCTCGTCAGCAGAAGCCAAGACGTCAACCCACTTGGCAGACATTTTCACCTGTCTCATATATTGAGTCGCTGTCGTGTTCAGTACATACAGAGGCTTTTGACCCAGCAGGCAGTTGAGAAAGTTAATCCTGCTTTTACTCTGACTACTGAGAAAGTAGGAGAAATAGGGGTTTCCGACAAACAGGCAGTAGCCATTCTTTCCTTTATGACGTGCCCCTGTGTCGTCTGCCTGAATATAGCTCGAACAGGCTAGACCTGCCTCAAGCAACTGTTCTTTTTCTTGATGAAAGGCATCATGGCCTTCTGTCAGGATCTTATTCAGGGAACCCTCGGAGATAGAGCAATTGTGATCATGCATCCAAGCCAATAATAATGGCTGAGTAGTACTGCATGAATGATACAAATCCAGCGCGTGTGCTTTCAGGTTATCACCAAAACGACCTTTCACATGGGCTGGCAATGGAGCAGTGACGTTACCCTCTGGCGTCTGGTAGTGCTCACGTCGGTAACGGGTCGTCACGAAATACAATTCTAATTCGGTATGATGAAAATCGATGTAGCATTTGAAGCGCCAATCTTCACCAGGGTTGTCTATCGAGCACACCTCATCCTTATCGACCGTGAGTGGTGGTGCAGCTGTTTCCCCTGGTTCCTGCGAGCGAGAGCGTTTACCTTTCGGCGGTGTATTATTGTTGCTTTTACCCTGATTATTCTCCTCAACATCATCAGTATCAATATCAGGGCTATTGTTGTTTTGATCGTTCGTGTCAGGGGTGTTTGGCCTGATTTTAGGCTTGCCCTTCTGCTTCTTTAGGTGCCTTATCTCAGCATGGAGCTGTTCGTTTTCTTTGGTGAGCTTCTCTATTTGCGCAGACTGCCGCTCGATAGTGTCGAGTAGGGTTTTGACAAATGACCGAAGTTGTTCATTGTCTATGGTGTCGATTATGGCATCTGAGAAAGACATAGGTCAGAAGTATCTGACAGAAGAGGGGCTTTTTTCTTTGACCTATGAGGTTGCTTTGCCAGTTAAATATGAGCAGTTACCTTAAATGGATAGAAAAAGCTATTTATAGGTCAAATGTACAGTAACAGATGGATATCTGTTCTATCTTTTATTGATCTTTTCTGAATAAGGATAGTTTTCATGCACGATAGCGCAGTTATTACCATTACCTTTCTGGTTTACTTTGTAGTGATGCTGGCGATTGGATATATCGCCTGGATACGGACGAAAACCTCAGCAGATTACTTTCTGGGAGGGCGATCATTAGGGCCATGGTCCACTGCCATGAGTGCAGGAGCATCCGATATGAGTGGCTGGCTACTGCTCGGTTTGCCTGGTTATGCTTTTGTCAGTGGTTTTGAGGCTTTCTGGCTGGGAGCAGGGCTGCTAGCAGGCAGCTGGCTCAATTGGCTGATTGTGGCAAAACGATTGAGGGTATACAGTGCTGCTGCGAATGATTCTCTGACACTGCCTGAATTTTTATCCAATCGTTTTAATGACCATAAGGGGCTGATTCAGCCTATCTCTGCAGCGTTTATTTTGGTGTTTTTTCTGTTTTATACCAGCTCTGGTTTAGTCGCTGGTGGGAAGTTATTTGAATCTGTTTTTGGTATTGATTATCACTGGGCATTAATGATTGGTACGTTCAGTGTTATTTCCTATACGTTGTTTGGTGGTTTTTTAGCGGTATGCTGGACGGATCTTGCCCAGGGACTATTGATGTCAGCAGCATTGCTGATTGTGCCAATAATGGCGGTGAATGTGAGTGGTGGTGCTAATTCTGTCTTTCAAGAGGTTTATGCTTTAAATCCTGAGCTATTGGATATGTTTACCACTAATACTGGACAGCCTCTAGGTGTTATTACAATGCTTTCACTCTTGGGCTGGGGATTAGGTTATTTTGGCCAGCCACATATAATGGCTCGCTTTAAAGCTGTGCAGTCCAGTGAACACTTGCCTTTTGCTCGTCGAATAGCCGTGGTATGGACAGCGATAGGAATGATAGGGGCTTTGCTGGTTGGTTTGGCTGGGATTGTTTATACACAAAAGTTTGGTATCAGTCTTGATGATCCTGAGGCCATTTTTATGCTAATGGTCAATACACTCTTCCACCCGGTCATCGCTGGCATTCTTTTGGCAGCTATTCTTGCTGCAATTATGAGTACCGCAGACTCACAGTTATTAGTGTGTTCTACAGCTTTTGCTGAGGATTTTTACAGGGATATATTCAAAAAGACAGCAACCCAGCAAGAGGTTTTATTGGTTGGGCGCTGTGCGGTTATTGGAATAGCTATTTTAGCTACACTACTGGCAATGAATCCTGAAAGTTCTGTTCTTGGCTTGGTCTCTTATGCTTGGGCAGGTTTTGGTGCAGCCTTTGGCCCGGTTTTGGTCATTTCTTTATATTGGCGCCGAATGACTGCCAAAGGGGCTTTGGCCGGTATCATTATTGGTGGTGTAACCGTTGTTATCTGGAAGCCTCTAACGGGTGGATTATTTGACCTTTATGAAATTGTGCCAGGTATTTTATTTTCTTCTTTGGCTGTAGTTTTGTGCAGTTATTTGGATTCTCCTCCTCCTAGAAAAATCATTGATTGCTTTAATAAGGTACTGTCTGATATAGATAATGTCAGACCTGATAGTCCTGTTGATGATAATGAGCCCGCTTATTAAGAGGTGGTTTAGCAATGAAGCATAAGCAGCTGAAGGTAAATGTTGGTAAACGGGGAGATCATAGTGAAAGCCAGCTTGAGCAAGGTGATGGTGAATTGCGTGAGGTGCTGGTAAGGCTGAAGAAAAAAGGCCTCAATCCGATGCAGATGTGTCAAAAGCTGATTGAACATGAGGTTACTCCCCCGACAAATGATGCCTGGAGTTACGATCTTGTTGTTGAACAATGCAAAAAATTAAAAATTAATTAAATTCCACCGGGTTTTATTCGGGGCCATGGGCCCCGACTCTAAATGAGCCTATAGATCACTTGTTTTTAATAGCTCCCTAAATCGTCTGGTTTTCTCCTCGGGGCTTATAGCATCAGCTATTTCCTTATCCGGGATTAAGGGGCTAAAGTCTAGAATCTTTTCCTGATTTTTAATTGTATGTATGCTGTTGCCTTGTAGAGATAAGAGGTGTTGATCCATTACATCAAGCGCTTCTAAAAAACCATTGTACTCTGAATGAGAGGAATTCATCGCATCCAGTTTTTTGTGAATGGATGCTATGATCTGCTGCATCCGCTCGATAGAGACTTTTCCGCTATTATCTGCTAGCCACTGTTTGGCGGACTCACCATTGGTTGCCATTGTTTTAAAACTACTGATTCCATTGTGGTGTAATGATTTTGAGATGCTATGTTATCAGGGGTGCTGCCTGAGTGTCATGAGGTATGAAGTCATGTAGCAGGTTTGGTTATGCTTTTGGCACGAACTGGTTAATCTGCATTAACATACTTTTGTGATGCTTGGTGGAGCTCTGTTGTTGCCTCTTCTTCTTATGCGGAGGGTTTGCAGATTTTACTTGTATTTCGTGGGACGAAGTTTTGAGAAGCAAAGCACATATAGCTATCTTGGAGCTAACCCGGAGACTGGAGCAATTGCTTGGTTCTGAGCCCTCAGGAAACCAATGGGTGAGGCTTGAGTGTGCATATCCTGCAACGGACCTTCTGATTTGGTTGAGCAGGCTAGACCACATTTCTAGAGCCTATTGGAGCGACAGGGAAGGAAATTTTGAAATTGCTGCCATAGGTTCTGCATGGAATTATTATTTGAATTCTGAGGCAGATATTGCTCCAGGTTTTAAGAAAGCCAGGGAAATGATGGGCAAGCAATCGAACACTGAAACAAAGTGTAAGTGTCTGTCCTATCTCTCTTTTTCAGATTCTCCTGAGCAGGTTTGGCCTGCCTTTGGTTATGGGCGAATTTTTCTTCCCAGAATTGAGTTGGCTAAAACGCGGCAAGGTTTTGTTCTTGCCTGCAATATCGCACGAAATGCTGATCAGTCATGGCGGCAGAGTATTTTAGAAACCAAGACGATTCTGGAATCGATATTAGAATTTCGGTTATGTAAGTTTGAAAAACTGTCTCTGGGTACGCCAGCTTTTTTTCCCAATAAAATGGAATGGTCAATGATGATTGATCACGTTTTTGAACTGTTTGATAAAGGGAAGACTTCTAAAGTTGTGCTTTCCAGGGAAACCCGTCACCAGCTGAAAAACAACATGTCGCCATGGTTGCTGATGCAGTATTGGAGGCAGGCTAATGCTCATTCATACAGTTTTGTTTTTGAGGGGCAAAAAGGTTATAGCTTTTTGGGTAGTTCCCCTGAACGGCTTATAAAACGGCAGGGGTTTTTAATAAATACAGAAGCCTTGGCTGGAACATCGACACGGGGAGGAAGCAGGTATGAGGACCTTGAAATAGAAGCACGGTTAATGAATGACAGCAAAAATATCAATGAAAATAGAATGGTTTTGGATGATATTTTGCTGAAACTGAAACCTTTTTGCCGGTACCTGGAAGCCGACCGTACTCACTCCGTTTTGAAACTGAGAAATCTTCAGCACTTACGTTATCTGATAAAAGGTATTTTGTATGAGGGTGTAGAGGATGAAGCTCTTGTAATGGCTTTGCATCCTACTCCTGCTGTTGGCGGGGTACCACGGGGGCTGGCTAGACAGTTTATTGACAAAAATGAGTGTTACTCCAGAGGTCTTTATGCGGGAGCCTGTGGTATTATTGGTCTCGATATGACTGAATTAACGGTTTCTATTAGAAGTGCCCAAATAACGCCTGACTTTCTATCTTTATACTCAGGTGCTGGTGTTGTCAGGGGATCATCAGCGGAAAGTGAGTGGCGGGAACTTGATAACAAAATTACAACCATCCAGTACATATTAACCAGCCTACAACATACACCGAGTTGTGAAAAAGTTGATGAAGTTTCCCACCAGATACCCTAATTTAAATGCTTTATGGTCAAGTCTTATTTTGGAAGAGTTATGGCGTCTGGGGGTGAGAGACTGCTGTCTTGCTCCGGGATCCCGTTCTGCTCCTTTGACTCTTGTAGTAGCTGCCCATAAAGGTTTAAAAAAACATATTCATTTTGATGAGCGTGGACTCGGTTTTTTTGCTTTGGGGTTAGCTAAGCAAAGCCGACGCCCGGTTGCCGTCATTACTACATCAGGAACAGCTGTTGCCAATCTGTACCCTGCAATAATTGAGGCTAGCCTATCTAATGTACCTTTGATTATCGTGACGGCAGATCGCCCCCCGGAACTGATTGATTGCGGTGCCAACCAGGCCATTGATCAGTTGGGTATTTATGCGGACTATCCTGCAGCAACAATTAACTTTCCTACACCAAGCCAGGAAATTCCAGCCAGCTGGGTACTAACCAGTGTTGATCAGGCTTTTGCTCAATCTTGCTTGCAGGGTTTACCCATGCATATTAACTGCATGTTCAGGGAGCCATTATATCCGGGGGAGAAGAGTCAGAATTACAGTGAACTACTTCAGAGTTGCGGTGACTGGCTGTGTACTGATCAACCCTATACCTCTTATCATACTTCTGTTAATAAACCTGATTTAAATAATGACATATATTGGCAGGACTTTTTTCAGGAGAAAGGCATCATTGTTGTTGGACGTGTTGATGCCAGTGTTGAACTTGAACCGGTACTTGAGCTGGCCAAACGGGTTGGCTGGCCAGTGATCACTGATATTCAGTCACAGTTGCATGGCCATCAGTCTGTTATTCAGCTCCCGGATTTATTATTGGCCAATAAGAGAGGTAAAACACTGCTCTCTCAAATTGACCGTGTATTTCATATTGGTGCTTATCTGGTTTCTAAGCGTCTTAATCGCTTTCTTGAAAAAAAAAATTGGCAACATTATGTGATGCTTGGGGAAGAGTGTCGAAGAACAGATGCAGGGCACAGGCAGACTCATCGCATCGTTGGGCCTATTGATGTTACCTGCGATGCTTTAATAAAGTTACTCTCTGTTAACAATAAGTTGTTATCAAAGGATCCAGAACCAACAGTGTTTCAAGAGCGAGACTGGTTGGCAGAACTCTCCTCTATTAGTGAGACTATTTCAGCTGCAGTACTTCAGAAGCTTGAGTGTGAAAATGCACTCACAGAAGCCTGGATTGGTGCTACTCTCAGTGCATACTTGCCACATGATGTGGGTGTTTTTCTGGGTAATAGTTTATCTATCAGGTTGATGGACACCTACTCATCAACGCACACCTGTAATGTATTCACAAACAGGGGTGCCAGTGGCATTGATGGGCTGCTGGCGACAGCATCTGGCTGTGCTACTGCCATGGCAAAACCCTTTCTGGTATTACTTGGAGATTTGTCATTTCTCCACGATCTAAACTCATTGGCATTAACAAAGCGTGTTTCTCACCCTCTGGTGATTGTGCTTCTTAATAATGATGGTGGAGGTATTTTTAAGCTTTTGCCTCTGACTGAAGTAGCAGACAAGGCAGAAACTTATTTTCAAACGCCCCATGGGCTTGAGGCATCCGGTGCAGCTGCTATGTTTGGTATTACTTATCATGTACCAACATGCCGTAAACAGTTTAAGCAGTCCCTGGCTGATGCATTTGATCGTTCTGGTTGTACAATAATCGAAGTAAAAACAATGCCTGGGCTAGCTGCTAATGAGATTGATCAGACGGTCAAGTTGGCAGAGGTTCTGTAGTATGAATTTAGCTTATCGAACCTGGGGGGTAAGAGAAAATCCACCTCTGGTTCTTTTGCATGGTTTTCTCGGCGCTGCTAATGATTGGGAGATACTTGCCTCTAAGCTGGAAGCGAGTTTCTATATGGTTGCTGTAGATCTTCCTGGTCATGGTAATAGCCAGTCAATTGATCTTGCATGTTTTAAAAAAGACCCTGTTTCAAATATAGGGGTGTTGCTTGATGACATCATGGATCAGCTGGATTTAGGCCAATTTGGAATACTGGGTTACTCACTCGGTGCGCGTATTGCTATGGGATATGCTCTTTCCAGAAGCCAAAGAGTTTCCTGTTTAATCATTGAATCAGGCCATCCTGGATTAAAATCTGAAGAGGAAAAAAAAGCTCGTTGGCAATCTGATCAAGTTTGGACTAGGCGTTTTTTGTCTGAACCTTTGGAACAGGTGCTTGATGCTTGGTACCAACAGTCTGTTTTTTCTGATCTTTCAGACAGTTGTCGTAAAGTACTGATTGGTAAGCGTATACATCAGAAGGTATCTTTAATTACCGAAATGTTTGAGTCTTTTAGTCTGTCCAGACAGCAGGATTACTCCTGTGCACTGGCTGAGGCAGATTTTCCTGTGCACTACCTCTATGGTGAAAAAGATAAAAAATACAAAACTGTCGGTGCTCAGCTTGGTGAAGGAGGGAGCTTGACCACCTTGAACGGTGTCAGGCTTGCAGGTCATAACATTCATTGGGAGCAGCCAGAGTCAATGGCTGCTGTCATTCAAACGTTGTATGGAAGTAATGGAGCTGGTCATGAGTGAGCAGATTGAGCAGGCTGTGATTTGGGAAAATCTGTCCGCCGACTATGAGGATATCCTCTATCATAAAGCCGAGGGGATGGCCAAGATAACCATTAATCGCCCCCGTGTTCACAATGCATTTCGCCCACAGACAATTGTTGAAATTCAGAAAGCGCTTGAGTCTGCGCGGTTTGATGAAGGGGTGGGGGTTATTATTCTGACAGGAGCGGGAGATAAAGCATTCTGTTCAGGTGGTGATCAAAGTGTACGTGGTGACTCTGGTTATAAAGATGACAAGGGAACCCATCATTTAAATGTGTTGGATCTTCAGCGTCAAATCCGTACTTGCCCTAAGCCTGTGGTAGCAATGGTTGCTGGTTACGCAATTGGTGGTGGTCATGTTTTGCATCTGGTTTGTGACCTGACAATAGCTGCTGATAATGCACGATTTGGCCAGACAGGACCAAAAGTTGGCTCTTTTGATGGTGGTTTTGGTGCAAGTTATTTGGCCCGTGTTGTTGGGCAGAAGAAGGCTAGGGAAATCTGGTTTTTATGTCGTCAATATGATGCAGAGAAAGCATTGGATATGGGATTGGTGAATACAGTCGTTCCTTTGGCAGAGCTTGAAAAAGAAACAGTCCAGTGGTGCCGAGACATACTTCAGCACTCACCGTTGGCTTTACGTTGCCTGAAATCAGCAATGAACGCAGACTGTGATGGCCAGACAGGGCTTCAGGAACTGGCAGGCAATGCCACTTTGCTTTTCTATATGAGTGAAGAAGCTCAAGAGGGACGAGATGCGTTTCTGGAAAAGCGCACACCAGACTTCAGCCGTTTTGGCCGTAACCCCTAATGCTCACCACTTATGAGCTTGAAAGAGCTATCTCTTCTTCAGTTAGAAAAAATGATAGCTCTTTTAAAGTAGATAAAGTCCGAGTTTTTCGTTACCAACTTCCACTTAATTACCCTTTACCTCTTAAATCAACCCGGCTAACTATTCGTAAAGGATTGCTTGTTGAGTTGACTGATCAGAACGGTAAGGTGGCTTATGGGGAGGCAGCACCTTTACCCGATTTTAGTTCAGAAACCATAGCGGAGGCTGAACAGGCTCTTTGTCAATGTTGTGCAGAATTATTGGGGTTGGAGGAGAGATATGAATATCAGAGTAGACAGTCTTTTTTATATCCGTCTTCTGTCGTTTATGCCGTAGAGTCAGCTTTATGGGGACTTGGAAGAAAGCTCTGGAATACCTTGCCAAATGTTGCTCCTTTACTGTTGGGTTCAGAAGAAGCTATTAGCCACCGTTTGGAGTTTTGGTGTGAAGAGTGGCCTGCTGAATTTAAACTCAAGGTTGGCCGTTGTAGTATTGCTGAAGATATTGATCGAGTATGTTCTGTTTTTAAACACATCCCCATTAATACCTTCCTAAGAATTGATGCCAATCAACGCTGGCAATTTGATGAAGCTGTAGCGTTTGTCGAGGGGCTGAAATCGCAGCTGGGTGAAAAAAATGTTACCAAAAGAATTGCCTATATTGAGGAGCCTACTGTCAGTCCATGCGATTTTCCTGCTTTTTTTCAGGAAACGGGCGTGGGCTATGCGTTTGATGAAAGTGTTCAGTCAGGATCTACCATTAACTTTAGTTTATATGAAGGTCTGCGAGCAGTGATCCTTAAACCGACTCTGGTTGGGGGAGTGAGCTATTGCAAAGCACTCATTGATAGCGCTCATAGTGCTGGGGTGAGGGTTATTTTAAGCTCATCATTTGAGTCAATTGTTGGTGTTCATTATCTACAGCAGCTGAGTAGTCTGTGGCTGCCTGATGAAATGCCTGGGCTGGATACCCTGTCAGCATTTGCTGAGAATATTGTGTCAACAATGCCTGCTCCAGGTAAGCATTTGCCGGAGACCTCAATTAGCGCTTTAGAATTAGTATGGGAAGCATGCCGAAGTTGATGCCATGCCCACTGAGACAGTGGGCCTTGAATTACCCCGAACATACCCTTCTTAAATGTAATCACCGGGATAAACTTGATTTTCCTCCTGAGGAAATATCTGCAGTATTGCTGGATACTTGGGTAGAACAGTGCCGGGAAGCAATGAGTCATCAAGGGCTATCGGGAGGGGATAAACTGGCAGTTATCACAGCAAGCCCTATTGATACGATTATTCTTGCGATAGCCTGTTGGCGAAGCCGCATTGTTTTTTGTCCATTAAATCCGGCATTTCCATCAAAAAAAATTCATGATTATTGTAATGCTGTTGGAGCAAAGTGGCTCTACTCGCCACAGGAAAGAAAATACTCCAATAATATCAAGTGCCTGCTGCTAGCGGAAAAAGTACTTGAACCACGTCGACCTACCAACGCTTTGGGAATAGACCCGGAAGTAATAATGGATTTAATTGCCACATCGGGCTCAACCGGGACTCCAAAGGCTGTGGCTCACTCCTATGCTAATCATTACTACAGTGCTATGGGGTCTCTATCTGCCCTGCCATTGAGTGTTAATGATGCCTGGCTGTTGTCTTTACCCCTGTTTCATGTGGGGGGCTTTGCTATTGTCTTCAGGTGTTTATTAGCGGGAGCTGAGCTGGTTATTTATGACAAAAAATGTGGAATAGCAGAGCAGCTTCGAAAAAGTGATATTACTCACCTTTCTTTGGTTAACACACAACTTTACCGTTTACTGGAATTAGAAGCCGTTGATTTTGGTTGTTATGGTGTTAAATACATTCTATTAGGTGGTGGTGTCGCTTCGCCCGAGCTTGTTGCTAAAGCACAGAAACAGGGGGTTACAGTACTTACAACCTATGGCATGACTGAGATGAGCTCTCAAGTTTGTACTGGAGTACCTTTTTTTGATTCCACCGGTGTGACGTCAGGCTCTCTGCTTAAGTACAGGTTGTTAACTGTCGCCGATAATGGTGAAATTATGGTCAAGGGACACACTTTGGCAATGGGGTACTATTATAGAGGACACTTGACCCCGCTTGTTGACAGTCTAGGCTGGTTTCATACGGGAGACAGGGGAGAGTGGTATGGTGATCAAATAGTCATTAAAGGGCGGGCTGATAACATGATGATCTCTGGGGGTGAGAATATTTATCCTGAAGAGATCGAGCAGGTATTAATGGGGTTACCCGAAGTAATACAGGCTGTTGTGGTGGCTATTAATAGTAAAGAGTTCGGTCAACGCCCTGTTGCTTACGTACAGACTGAAAGCGGGGAGCTAGATGAGTTATTTACAAAGCAACAGCTCGAAGGCAGGATAGCCCGGTTTAAGATCCCTGATAAAATAAGCTTGTTTCCTGCGTCGGATGTTTATTCCGGGATTAAGGTTAATCGTCAACTGTTTCAACGGCTGGCTGATCAACAGAACAGTATTGAGTAAAAATTTGGGCCTGATTGGGTTAATAGCACAATTTGCTTAACCCAGAGGGGTGGCTGTGTTTTAGAAGGGATCAGGATTGCTCGCACCTTCCTACCCGTTTAATCATTGCCATTCTGTGGTAGAAAATGCACGATAGCATACGCCTGCAGGCTCTGTAAGCCAACACTATTAATATCAGGTGATTGAGCATACATAGTTGAACACCTGGTTATGACATATAAGCGTAATCGATGAACAAAACAGAGCATAACTCTATTCGGGCATTTCTTGCTGTCAGGTTACCCCTTGATCTGGCTGCAACCCTCCATAAGAAGGCCCGACACAGAGTGGCGGATGTAACGAATGATTCATTTAAATGGGTTGTTCCACAACATCAGCACGTGACATTAAAGTTCCTGGGTAATAGTCATCAGGATCAATTAAACCAGCTGATAGCCTATCTGGAAGATAAACTCTCCGGAATTCACGCCTTTGATATTATGACTGGGCGCTTTGACTTCTTTCCTGATGCTGGTCGGCCAAAGGTTCTTGCTCTCCATATGCACTCAGGCCAGCAACTGAAACGGCTTGCTTCAATTTGTGAAAAAGGCGCGGTAATGAATGGGTTTGAGCGAGAAAGCCGTAATTTTCAGCCTCATGTAACCCTTGCCAGGCTGAAGCAGCATCGACATATGGGATATAGTGACTTTTTTACACTGCCCAGTTTTGTTATGGGAGTGAGAGAGATTGTGTTAATGCAAAGCCAAACGACAGCTGATGGCCCTGTTTACAAAACCTTGCATACATTCCCGCTGATGCCATTAGCTCGTAGTGCTTAATTACGAATAAGCAAAAACAGTAGTAGCAAAGAAAATAGGTATTTTGCTATTGCCTATCCGTTGATAAGTGTCATATTGCGCTAATAGGGCCTTGTGTTAGCTTTATTCCCCTAAAAAAATTGGGGAATTATATGGAGCTGGTCTGTCCTGCGGGAAATTATCCTTCTTTTAAAGTTGCTGTTGATAATGGCGCCGATGCGGTTTACATCGGTTTTAAAGATGATACCAATGCCAGGCATTTTGCGGGCTTGAATTTTAATGATCGTCGGGCGTTAAAGGCACTGGATTATGCCAAATCCCGTAACGTTCGGCTGTTTGTTGCAGTGAATACCTACGCCCAAGCTGCAGGCTGGAAGCGCTGGCAGAAAGCTGTTGATGCCTGTGCTGATTTAGGTGTTGATGCACTGATTGCTGCTGATATTGGGGTTCTTTCTTATGCTGCAAAAGCTTATCCGGCACTGAATTTACATCTCTCCGTCCAGGGGTCTGCTACTAATCTAGGAAGCCTTCATTTTTACCAAACACATTTTGGAATCAAACGAGCGGTATTGCCTAGAGTGCTATCGCTGAAGCAGGTATCAAATCTGGTTGATAAAAGCCCTGTCCAATTGGAAGTCTTTGCTTTTGGTAGCCTCTGTATTATGGCAGAGGGACGATGTCTTCTCTCTTCTTATGTGACAGGGGAGTCTCCCAATACCCGTGGTGCTTGTTCCCCAGCTTCTGCTGTGCGGTGGCAAGAAACGAACGAAGGGATGGAAACTCGCTTGGGAGGTAAACTGATTGATCGTTTTAAACAGGGTGAGCAGGCGGGCTACCCAACGCTTTGTAAAGGACGGTTTAAAGTTGAAGATTCTGTCGGTCATGCTTTAGAAGAACCCACCAGTTTGAATACGCTGGATCTTATCCCTCAGTTGGATCAAATGGGCATTGCTGCTGTAAAGATTGAAGGGCGTCAGAGAAGCCCTGCCTATGTGGCAGAAGTGGTCAGAATCTGGCGCGAAGCACTGGATAGCTACCAGCGCAATCCGGGAGCTTACAAACCGCAGTACAGTTGGCAGAAAAAACTGGGTGAGTTATCAGAGGGTAATCAGACCACTCTTGGTGCTTACAGTAGACCTTGGCAGTAGAAGGATAAAATGATAATGGAAGTGGCACTGGGACCTCTGCTTTATTATTGGCCTAGAAAAGAGACTCTGGCATTTTATGAAAAAGTGACAGAATCAGTTTTTGATCGCGTCTATCTCGGTGAGGTAATTTGTGCTAAACGGCGACAGCTAAAACTGGAAGACTGGGTAGCCATTGGAAAAAAGCTGCAGTCAGCAGGGAAAAAGGTCATTCTCTCTTCAATGACTTTACTTGAGTCTGAGTCAGATTTATCACAGGTAAAACGCGTTTGTGAGAATGGGCAGTTTTGTGTCGAAGCGAATGATATGTCTGCTGTACATTTCTTATCGTCGGCAGGTCTGCCATTTTATACCGGACCATCGGTAAATATTTATAATGGCTATACCCTGGAAGTGCTAAGTCATTTGGGGCTTAAGGGCTGGGTTTTACCGGTAGAACTGTCTCGAAACCATTTGGTTAAAATTCTAGAGCAAGCATCAGAACTTGGCGTTAATGACCTGGAAACTGAAGTCTTTAGCTATGGATATATGCCGCTGGCTTATTCTGCCAGGTGCTTTACAGCCAGAAGCAAAGGTTTGGCTAAGGATCAATGTGAATTTGCCTGTATAAAAACACCTGAAGGCATTCCATTGGCAACCCAGGAAGGTGAAAAGCTGTTTACTATTAATGGTATTCAGACCATGTCGGGGCATTGTCTCAACTTGCTGGACCAATGGCAGGATATGCAAAAAATAGGTGTATCAACTGTGAGGCTATCTGCTCATTCTCATGATGTTTTTGAAGTTGCCAAAAACATGCCTTGTAATTTGAATATTGATGGAGAAAAAGCGGGCTTTATATCAAGTGATAGCTGTAATGGCTATTGGTTTGAAAAATCGCCTCGTCAGTAAAATCTGTGGGTCATTTGCGGCTCAGGTAGCTTACCCAGTGCGTGATATAAAGCTATTTCCGCGCACTTGTAGGTTCTAAAACCGTAAGCTTTTCTCGTAGTCACTTTTACCTTGGTGTTTAAGCCTTCGACGATTCCGCTAGAATAAGCCTTTTTTGCCTTAAACCAGTTCAAGATTAAGGGCTGGTGCCGTCGAACCGTTTTGGCTACTTTCTTCAAGGGTTCTATTTTTGACCGCATCACTCTTGTACACCAACGATCCAGATATTTCCCTGCCCAGAAGGGAGAAACGTATTCCCAGAACGTCTGAAACTCTTCTTTGAGCAGATAAGCCCGAACACTCTTCAAGTTGTATTGCAAAACCGTACTCAGCTTTATCTCTTCTTTTTCCGTCAGGTTCTCCTTACGTTTGAGCAAACACCAACGGGCCTTTTTCAGTACTGGTTCATAACCATCAGCCTGAAGCTGCTTGTGTTCAGAGGCCCTGACTTCATCAATCGCTTTATTCAACATGGCGACAATGTGAAAACGATCAAGTATGTGCAACGCTTGGCTGGCAAACTCTGCAATGGCTTTCAGGTACGGCTTCCACATGTCAGAGCAAACATACTCCAGCCGCTGGTTTCTTTCTGAGCCAAAGAACAGAAAGAAACGGCGAATAGTCACTTCAGTGCGGTCTTCTCCAACCCATAATAGCCGGGTCAGTCCCCGGTCAATCTGGTAAATCACTGTCAGGTATTTATGACCAATTTGATAAGCGACCTCATCGACGCCAATCGCCTTTATGTTATCCATGGACCGATGAGCCTTACCCCACTTAACCACATACTCAACCGCCTGAAATACTTTTTCCCATGATGTATGAAAAGTAAAAGCCACTTCTTTCCAAGAAAGCTTTCTGGCCCAAAATGCCAAAAACTGCATATAGGCTGTGGTGAGTTCCTTTTTACCTTCTGCCCATGGAACCTGTTCAACCTTCACACCGCAAGTCTTACAGTTAACCCGGCGCATTCTGTAGAGAAGGAAGACTCTAATACCCCATAATGGGATAAACTCAAAACGACGCTCTTTCAGGTGGTCGTAGCCAGCCGCTGGTTTTTGGCAACCTGAGCACAGCGCATGACCATTCTGACGCGGAACGATAGTGACATTGAATACCTCAGCACCTTGATAGTGGGCCAGCTTTACCTCTTGATAAACAAATGACTTGAGTTTGTGGACTTTATTGAGGATAGTTTTAATCAGCATCAGCGGTCGCTTTTGTTGTTTTTCTGTCCTTCAACAAAAAACTATCAAAAGTTGGCTGCTGGTGCATTTACTCCAAAATCACTCATTTTTACCCACAGTTATCCCTGAAGAGCCGAAAAATCAGGTGTTGATTTAACGACTAGTGATGGTGTCTAAAGTGTTTGATGATCTTTTAAGGCTATGATATATCCTTGAGTAGATGCCGTTATCAACGGGTGGAAATAAATGATAAAAATTAAAACAACCAGCTCGATTGTTGAAGGCAGTGAGCCGGTACTTACTATTTTTTATGACTCGAATGATGGCCTTTTGAGTATGGTTGGCCAAGAGCCTCTAAATGATGAAAACACCGTCACCGTATCACTGTCCGATATCGTAGCAAGGGATCCATCCCTGGAAGGTATAGAAACACTACCTGAGGACTGGCAAGCAACGAGGAAGGATGATCAGGATGCATGGAATATTGGCCCTTTGAACTAGGTTATGAATTATAAAATAAGCCAGCTTATGCTGGCTTATTAGTCGATTGGTACTAGTGAATAATCCGACTTAATCCTGACTGAACTTTACTTCTAAGTGTCAAAATTGTTCGAAGTTCCCTGGGTAGTTGTTCTAATTCCAGGCTGTCGAGAAGGTTTTTTATACCTAGTCCCAGTTCAGTATCACCTTCAATCATCAGTTTTCTCTGAAAGAACAAGGTATCGGGATCCTCTTGCCGGGTTGCCAGCGACATAAGCGCTGCAAGATTGCCGCGAAACTCCACATCGCATGGACGGGGATCGACCACGCTGAGCTTTTGGCCATCAAAGCCAAAGTGGATACTCACATCCATATCCGAAACATATATCTTTAACCAGCGGTCTTCCAGAAAATCAAAATCCCCTTCCTCAATTGGAATTCTGAACAGGCGGTTGACCATATGTTCGATAGGTGTAGCAATAACGGCATTGGGCAGCAATTTTATGGGTATACCCAAAATGGCCGGATCAGGTACAGGAGGCAGTATTTTCGCCATATAAAACTCCTTTTACAAAATTAGAATTAGAGCTCAATTTTAAGGTGACGCTCGATTATCTGACTGTTCAGATTATAGAGCTGATCAATTAGGTTAACCTGCATTGAACCTGGGCCAACACTGTCTTTGGCTGCCAGCTCACCGGCAATTCCCATGCAGGCCAGGGCAGAGACTGCTGCCATCCAGGGTGAGTTGGATACAGCGAGAAAAGCCCCTGTCAATGCTGTCGCTGTACATCCTGTGCCTGTTACTCGCGCCATTAAGGGGTGACCATTGCTGATGTGAGCTAGCTGGTTACCGTCAGCAATAAGGTCTGTTTTACCCGTTACTGCGATAGTTAAGTTGTGTTCAGCAGCTTTTTCCTGGAGAAATTGCAGGGTGGACTCACTGGATGCACTACTATCAACACCCTTACCCCCAGACTCTCCGGTAAATAATGCAACAATTTCAGATGCATTGCCTCGAACAACCGAGGGTTTTAATTCAAGTAACTGCTTATTAGATTTGAGTCGGAAAGGAGTGGCTCCTGCGCCTACAGGGTCCAGTACCCAGGGTTTGTTCAAGTCATGGGCCGTAATGGCTGCAGCCATCATACTTTCCAATCTTGCAGTAGTAATTGTGCCAGTATTTATAACCAGGCTGCCAGCCAGGGCAACCATATCTTTCACTTCTTCAATTGCATGAGCCATTACTGGGGATGCACCGATAGCAAGCAGGGCATTGGCGCTGGAGTTTTTCACAACCTGGTTAGTGATATTGTGAATAAGCGGCCCAATAGATCTCAATTTTTCAAGACTGCTGGATATGTCGGTATGCATATGCATGGTAAAGAATCCACTAAATAATGAAGAAGCTAAAAAGAAAAATGATGTTTTAAACGTTTTCCAAAAAATATCAACATACACGCCCTGCTTCTGTATGCAAGTGGAATGCTGTGTTTAAACTGGGAGTTGGTAGCGTTTAACTAACGATTCGAGACGAATGAAAAATAAAAGGTGCTATTACCGATGTAGGGTGACATGTAATCACAAAAAGCATCAAATTAAAACAGGTGTTTTTACTGTAATTTAATTATTTTAAATATTAAAAAACTGGTTTTTAGTAAATTAAAAAGTTAATAGTTTGTTATTTTGTATTAAAAATAGTTATATTTTTCTATCTGTTTTTAGCGGTCTGAATCTGATCATGATTAGGGTCAAAGCGCTATTTTTGGGCACTTAATTTAACTTAATAACATTGGCCTATAGGTTACCTTTCACTGGGTGATCGAGGGCTTTATTGCTTTTTTTGGGGTATGGAGATGTTTATCAAAAGGGAAGTGGTGGCAGATGTATTTGCGTTGATCACTTTCAGCCTGGTGACCGGGATGATTATTGAAATATTGATTGCCGGGCTGAGCCTGGAGCAATCAATGATGTCTCGTTTGCTGAGTATTCCGGTTAATCTGATCATTGCCCGTCCTTATGGAATTTATCGAGACTGGATTATGGTTAGAGGCCAATCCCAGGGTTGTAGCCAGTTACGACTTACCTTTTTGGACATCATTGCCTATGTTACATTCCAGCTGCCGGTTTATGGCATGCTGGTGGCCGGTGCAGGGGCGTCTGTTCATCAGATTATAGTTGCCTGTGCCATGCAGGTTGGTGGCTTTGTACTGTTAGCACGCCCTTATGGTCTTTATCTCCAGGTTTGTCGCGACTGGGCTTTTAAAATGGATTTTAGGGCTGCTTGATCACCCTTGGTACAAAGACAAAATACTTAGCTCGTGAAAACTGGTACTATTTGGAATTAAAATAATAATTGTGAGCGATTGTGGCAGGGTCATAATCGCTTTTTTATTTTACCATTCTGAGGTTCCCTATTGTTAGCCTGTCAGCCATTACGCTACCAGGGTTGTAGATAGGGACACAACGTACAAACCTAAGATATTTGATATGGCATTAATACAGCCTCTGCTTGAAAGCTGGAAGTCCCAGAGCCGGTCGGAAAAACTGACATGGTGTTTTTGGGGTCTTGTTGTAGTGTTTATTTTTTATAAGTGCATTGACAACCCTACAGGAAGAACCGTCGTTAATAATTATCTGGAAGCTGCTGAGTTCTGGCTTGCCGGAGAGCCTGTCTATTTTGGTGATCATGGCTTTCTTTATCTTCCCCAGTTTGCTTTTTTAATGTCTTTTATTACTGAACTGCCAAGGTGGTTAGCAGAAGTTATTGAGCGAATGGTTCAATTACCGCTGCTATTGGCTGGACTTTTTACATTTTGCCGATTTGTTGCACGGGATAAGGAAAAAAGTTTTTTTCCGCTGATGACGGTGGTTGTTTTTCTAATCTGTTTTTCCAGCTTTCGAAATGGTCAAACCAATATTGCTATTCTGGGTTTAATGCTTCTATCGGTGGTGGCATTGACAAACCAGCAGTGGAATCGGGCCGCTGTAATGATGACATTAGGTATTATAATTAAGCCCACATTTATCGTTTTCTACCTGCTGGCAGGTGCCCTGCATCGCCCTATGTACTGGCGTTTACCATTAGGGTTGTTGGCAGCATTTGTCGTCCCCATGTTCTTTGCTGGTTCAGGCTATGTCATTGATCAGCACCTTGGTTTTATTCAAACCCTCGATGCAGCTGTTCATCTTGGTGTCCATAAAGCGGACTGGGCCAGCTTCTTTGGTATTTTCCCCCAGGTATCCGGTGTGTTTGTGCCAGAAAAAATACAGATGGCTGTTCGGTTGATATTGGCACCGGTCACTTTGTGGCTTGCCTGGTATGCAAAAAAACACTATAAGCCGGAAATGGCCGCTTATTATATGTATGCTTTGCCTGCATGCTATTTGATGCTTTTTAACCCTCGTAATGAAAACAATGATTATGCAGTTCTTTCAGCAGCTATCGGTTTCTGGTTGGCAGCAGCATCCCATCGTTATAATAGTGGAGTGTTGAAAGGTTTTTCCTGGTTTATCCTGCTGGGTATTATTGGTTCCTATGAAATATCGGTTCGGCTGACGCCAGGTATGGATGCCTGGGTATCCCCTGTAGCTGGCACGTTGTTTACCGTTTTCCTGTTAATGCGTTTGTTGTTGGGGCGTGATGAGCGTTTGCCTCGTCCTAAGACAGTAGCTGGCTGAAAATTGATCTTTAATTGATCTGTGTAACAATTCTGAGCCAACTGTTTTGTTAAACTGTTGGCTTTCTCTGAAATGAGCAGATAACAGACATGTCTCGTGTAACCCTGCTTTATATGAGCCGTGAAGGCCAGACAAAGAAAATTTCTGAAAGAATGGCTCACTGCCTCAGGCAGAACGGGCATCAGGTCAACCTTCTGGCAATAGACAGTCTTTCCCAACAGTTTTCACTTGAGCAAATGGATGCTGTGGTTCTGGGCTGTTCGATTCGTTACGGTAAACACCATGCTGAATTTAGAAAGTTTGTCAACGAGCAGGCTGAAAAGCTGAACTCTATTCCAAGTTTCTTCTTTTCTGTCAATCTGACAGCAAGAAAACCTGAGCGATCTCAGCCTTACAATAACCTTTACTTGAAGAAATATCTGGAAAGTATCACCTGGCAGCCCGATAAGGTAGAAGTGTTTGCAGGGGCACTGCTTTATTCCCAGTATGACCTATTTAACAAGGGTATGATCCGGCTGATTATGAAAATGACAGGTGGCCCTACTGATACTGCCGTGGACACAGAGTTCACTAATTGGGGGCGAGTAATAGAGTTTGCTAAAGCGATTGATCAATACTTATCATCAATGGCCACACCGGTTTATGAAGGGGTGGATAAAGTGTTGTCGGAAACGATCTTATAATCGTTTTGACCGCTAACTTTGCGAATTCTTTTCATTGATCAACTTGTGCAATAGCAGTGGATCATCCATATTTCCTGTTTCTCCCATAACGGCTGTATAGCTGAGTGGGATTGGATATCAACTATCCTTTACCGTTGCTGTATACGGCAAGAGGTGCGATGGTGAGAGTAGTTAAAAAAAGATAGTTGATAATTGATTGGCAGCAATTGAAAAGAAGTAGGACAAGCTGTGCTGAACTCAATATCCGGTCGTACTGTGATTGTAACAGGTGCAAGTAAAGGCATTGGTAAAGGGATTGCCAGGGTTTTTGCTCGCCAGGGTGCCAATGTGATGTTAGCTGCCAGAGGTGAGCAGGATTTGTTGGCTACTGTCGAAGAGCTAAAAAATGAAAATAGCAACGTCTCTTATTGTTTAACAGATGTTACCAGCTGGGACAGTGTACAGGCATTGATGCAGAAAACAGTCGATGTCTTTGGGGAAATCGATATACTCTGTGCTAATGCTGGTATTTTTCCTCTGACCTCTATTACGGCTCTTGAGCCAGATGAGTGGGACCAGGTGATGAATACCAATCTTAAAAGCCTGTTTTTGTGTGTGAAAGCGGTTATGCCTTTTATGCAAGCGCAGGGAAAAGGACGGGTTGTTGTTACATCATCTATTACTGGCCCAGTAACAGGCTTTCCCGGTTGGTCGCATTATGGTGCATCAAAGGCAGGGCAGCTTGGATTTTTACGAACCGCTGCGATTGAGTTAGCACGTTACCATATTACGATTAATGGTATTTTGCCAGGTAATATCTATACAGAAGGCCTTCAGGATTTAGGTGAAGAGTATCTAAGCTCTATGGCTTCTTCTATTCCGCTAAATCGTTTAGGCAGTGTTGATGATATTGGCAATGCGGCACTGTTTTTTGCCTCTGATGAGGCCAGTTTTATAACAGGACAAACCCTGGTTGTAGATGGTGGGCAAATATTGCCGGAGTCATTAGAAGCACTGGGTAATGAGTGATTGAGTTAATTATTAATAGGATAGCCATTTATCGATTAGTGGGCTACAGCCCACTAATCGATACTATGATGCAGTAGTATATACTTTCAATGTTGCTTTTCCGGAAAAAGAGTAAGACCCAATAGAAGAGCAAATCCATAGCAAGTAGGCATAATCACGGAAGTGGCTAAAATTATATAATCCATCATTGTAATAAACCGCTTTATTATTGTTTTTGCTAAGTATTTTCAGGCTGTTCCTGAAGGTGCCAGCTGGTTGGTATCTTTATTCTTAATTTATTGAGAACTTGTCCCATACAAGCCAGTACTTCGAATTGTGCCATTAAAATCTTGTATTTGGTATGAATATATTCTCCCTCTGCGTGGTAGCTTTCACTTTCGCTGTTCAGTAAGTCCAATAGACTGCGCTTTCCGATATCAAACTGTTTTTTATAAGCCACCACGGTTTTGTCACTGGCATCGCGGTGTTGGGCAAGGTAAGGTTCTTGCTCTTGTGTATACTCGAGTTTCGCCCAGGACTGGCGCAGTTTATCCATAACGTCGCGGTAAGTTTCCTGTTGATTCGCTCTGCTCTCTTCTGCCCGGTATGCGGCTTCTCTTCGTTTTGCAGTATGGGCACCACCATTAAACAGGTTATATGACAGGGAAACGACTGCCATGGTGTCATCGTGTTTGCCTTCCATACCGCTGATGTTTTTATCCCAACGTTTTGTTACAGAGAAATCGACGGATGGCAAGAATGGGCTGCGTGTTTGGTCATACTCCGCTTCTGCAGATTGAATCTGGTGAGCCATGGCCAGAATAGCTGGGTGTTGTTTTGCTGTGATATCTATGGCTTCATCAAGAGACTTTGGTAGCAATTCTGTATCAAACTTGGGGGTAAACAGCTTGCCTGGGGGGTGATTGATCAGTTTTATGTATTGGCTTTCAGCATCCTTAAGATTATTGGTGGACTTAATCACTTCAGCCTTTGCTCTGGCCAGGCGTCCATCAATTTGATAGAGATCGGACTGATTACTTATACCCTGGATAGTACGATGCTCTATAAAATCATGGATTCGTTGGTGAACATCGAGGTTTTTTCTTGAAATATCCGCCTGTTGGCGGGAATTAAGCACACTGAAATAAGCCTGGCAAATTTCCAGGGTAAGAGACTCTGCTGTTTGTCGAAGCTTTTCTTTATGGGCACTTTGTGCTCCACGGGTTCTTTCCATTTCATGACTGGTAGAGAAACCACTGAATAGATTCTGATTTAATGACAGCGAGTTTTGATGAACGTTAAAGCTATGCTGGTTTAGTGGTGGTTTGCCGCCCCTGTCACGGGTAATTGGGCTATCCAGGCGCTGGTAGCCGTAACCTGTACGGAAGTCTAAAGTCGGTAAATAGCCGCTGCGGGCAGCGCTGACAGATTCTGAACTTACCTGATAACGATGATAGGATGCCTGGGCTTGGGGGTTATTCTCAAGGGTACTGCTAATGACTTCTTCCAGTGATTCTGCATAACAAACAGAACTGTAGAGTCTTGAGAGTATTAGCAGCGAAACTGCCAAGATACCTAGTGTCTTGCTCATTGTTAATTTAGCCTGCTATCTAGTAATTCATTCATCCAGAGTTTTGAGTAGGCTGGTTGGTTTCCACCCATGGCTGGTTTGAGGCTAGCATAAAAGTTGGATTTGTCAGGTTTAGCTGATTGCTGTGTTATATTCAGCGAATAATAAAGTTATAGATTGCAGAAAACCGTATTTTTAAAATAAAAAAGGTTGGGGGAAATGGTTCATAGTTCTTTCTGTTGGTCAGGCAAGCGATGCTTTTCTATTTTCGCTTTTATTGGCTTCCTGATAATGACAGGGGCAGGTGAGGCGCATGCAGGGTTATTACAGAACCAGTTAGTGCCGGGGGGGATCTATCGTAACAAAGTTGAACTTGGTACTAAGGTTTTTTATAAAGGTGAAGAAATAAAGGTCTCTAAAAAAGGAGAATTTATTCTAGGGTTTGGACGGGATGCTGCACTAAAGCAAACCTACCGGACGGTTGATGCTAAAGGGGTGTCCAGGGATATTCACGTAACATTGAATCCGAGGGATTATAAAATACAGCGGATTAATGGTATTGCCAAAAAATTTATCCAGCCTGCAAAGGCCGTGCTAGAGCGAATTCGTATGGAGAATTCGTTGGTGAAAAAAGCCCGGCTCCAGACGAGTGATTACAATGACTTTTTTAAAGGGTTCAGCTGGCCTTTAAAAGGGCCAATCACGGGTGTTTTTGGTAGCCAGAGGTTTTTTAATGGAGAACCTCGTCGCCCTCACTTTGGGGTGGATATTGCAGCACCCATAGGAACACCGGTCAGTGCGCCTGCCGACGGCGTTGTGAGCTTGGCTCAAGATGATCTTTATTATTCTGGGGGAACCCTGATTATTGATCATGGTTATGGGCTCTCCTCGAGCTTTCTGCACCTGAGCCGAGTTTCTGTTGACGAAGGCCAGGTAATTAAGCGTGGGGATATTATAGGTCTGGTGGGGGCTACTGGCCGAGTCACTGGAGCCCACCTTGACTGGCGTATAAACTGGTTTGACAAGCGGCTTGATCCTCAGCTGCTGGCGGGACCACAGGCAAACCAATGATAAGAATTCCTTCGCTTCTTACCAGTGTGCTGGCTCTATTTGTTTTTGGGAATGTTGCCCAGGGCGCACCGATTGAAGCTCAGCAATCCAAAGCTACCAATAGCATGATAGCGTCTGTACGTGAACAGGGACGGCTTAAGGTGGCTGTTTCCTTATTTGTGCCTTGGGCAATGTCTAGCCGTAATGGTGGTTTATCTGGCTATAACATTGATATTGTAAACCGGTTGGCCAAAGATGTTGGAGTTAAACCTGAGTGGATTTTGTTGCCTTGGGAGGATGCCATTGCTGCATTGAGAAGCGGTAAAGTCGATATTATCAGTGGTATGACCATTACCACTCTACGTAATCTTCAAGTTAATTTTACTATTCCCTATGCTCATACCAGGGTGCAGATTGTTGCAAATAGGCAGCTAGCCAAGGGACTGAATACAATTCAGGCTTATGATCGCAAAGAAGTTACGCTGGCCTTGCGTAAGGGTTCAACAGCAGTTGATATCGCACAATCGGTGTTGTCTGCTGCAAATATAAGACTCTTTGATGATGATGAGCGGGCTATTCAAGCGGTTATTGGTGGTAAGGCAATTGCCATGCTGGCAGCAACACCATTCCCTGAGCGAAGTGCCCTGCGTTATCCTGAGAAGTTAATACTGCCTGTAGAAGGATGGTTCCAGAGAGAGTCCCAGGGGTTTGCAATTCGGTCGGGTGATATTGATTCCTTAAATGTATTAAATAACTGGATCTTAATTCATCTTGAAAATGGCTGGCTTCAGGAGAGGTATGATTATTGGTTTACTGGCTGGAAATAACAAAAAAATCGAAGTCACAGTGATCACAACGTTACGGTTTTACATCATAAGATGGGATGGAGAGAAAAAATCTCTCCGTTCTTATGGGTTTTCAATAATTAAGTGTTTGATATTTATGTCAAAATGTCTCAGCATGATTTGCATTTGCCAAGAGGGTTCTGTGGTAAGTAAGTAATCATACTTGGTATCCCAAAAAATGGGGTTGTATTTTGGGAAAAAGCGCAGCTGGGGGTATGTGTCGGGTATAAAATCAAATGCTGCATGGCCTGGCATATAAACAACGTGGCAAAGTATTTCAAAATGAGGGTTTTCTTTTGAAGGGAATGCTAAAGTTAGTGTCTCTTTATCGGCTATGTTCCCCTAAACGGTTGAAAGGAGTAAACTGAGGCTGTCTCTTTCCTGTGAGGAGGCCTCATAATGAAAAATAATCAATTCAGGCAGTTTCTCAACGACGTTGCATCACTCTCACCACAGCAACTCGGTATACTTCAACAGGCCCTTACTGCCGCACCGAATCAACCTAAATCTAACCTCAATCTTGAAAGTTTGATTGAACACAATTTTGCAAGCGATCCTTCCTGTCCTTACTGCGGCAACTCACATCTCCAGCGCTGGGGGATTAGGGTCGGAAGACAACGCTATCGCTGCAAACAGTGTGGCCGTACATTTAATGCCTTTACAGAAACACCATTGGCTCGACTACACCATGATCATAGTGGGCAGTGGTTGCAGTACCTTAGGGAAATGACTCACTCCCTGACACTTCGAGCAACAGCTAAAGTCTGCGGCATTACTCTGAAAACTTCATTTTCCTGGAGGCATCGTTTTTTACAGGTCATCGATAAAGACCAGGCAACTGGCTTGGAAGGTATTGTAGAGCTGGATGAAACCTTTTTTAGGGAGTCCTTCAAAGGCCAGCGACAAAGGCTGCCAAGGCCAGCCAGAAAACGTGGCTCAGACAAGGTAAAGGCTCGGAGGATACCCGTTATGGTAGCTCGCGACCGGGAAGATAATACCGTTGATGGTGTTCTTGAGAATGAAAGCGCCGATGCTTTGGTTCATTGCCTGAGAGGTCGCATATCAGTTGATGCTATTGTTTGTGCTGATGCCAGTTTGGCGCATGAATCACTGGCTCGTAAACTGGCTTTTCCTTTAAAGGAATTGAATACTTCAGCCGGAAAGCGTGTGCTGGAAGGTATATTCCATATTCAGCACGTCAATGCTTACCACAGTCATTTGAAACAGTGGATTAGAAATACTTTTCATGGTGTGGCTACAAAGTATCTCTCTCATTATCTCAGTTGGCGTCGTATATTATCTAGCCGAAATACACTAACGGTAGGTGGTTTTGTCACTGGACTCGCAGAGCATTGGGGTGTTCAACCGTTTAGGGGAACATAGCCCTCTTTATCCTTTGCGTTATGTGAAGCAACTAAAGCATGTCGGGGATCAGGTTGGTCGTATTCGTCATCTTCGTCTTCATCAACATCAAGGATGAATTCATTTAAAGAGATTAGCCTGATATCAGGGATTTTTCTCTCTCCTCTTACTTGAAAGTTTCTTAATATCGTTTCGATGGTATATGCAGGGCCAGCACCAGAAGCGATAATATCTACAAAATAAGTTGTTTTGGTTGGTAGGTCAGCATTATCAGCCATTAGTCCATGTTTTGTGAGCCTTTCTTTCAAGTGATTTAAGCGATCTATGGTAACAATGTCATTAGGTGTTGGAAAACTGCCTAGCCGAGTTCGATTTGGGGATCCAGAAAAAGGGAAAAAAATGACGTTGCGTACCAAGTCAGGATTTTGCTTAAGGATCAGCTCAATAGCACGACCAACAAAATATGGGGTGTTTCCAAAAATAACAATATTATCGTTTTTATTCGTTATGTCTATGATGCGCTGAGCCGCTTGAAAAACATAGCGAATATTTTCTTGTGTTAGAAAACTAATATCTCTTGTTAAATAAGCTTCTGTATCTTTATCGTCAGGTAATCCAAAGTATTTTAGACTAAAAATATGATCAATATAATCCTCAAATGTTCGGCCATCGATCTGGTTGTAAGCTTGGTATTTTTTTTCATAATGATTCATCCACCCTTGCTGTTTTTCTAAGAAGAATTTTCGAATGGTTTCTGGTGGCAGCATATAAATAGTTGGCTCTGCTCTATATTGATCTTTCAAAGGACTAGACTTGTCGTCACCATAAGTAAATGCACTTGTTAAGTTTCCAAGTAAATAAGGATGTTTTAAAAAGGCTAGCTTTTGAGTATCTTCATCAGCAGTAAGTAGTTCTATTCCAGTAGAACTCGATTTTACAGGTTTGGTTTCAGAGCTTGCGGCAGTATCTGAGAGAACTTGACTATCATCTAAGGTGATAATGTTTGGTTCTTCAGGAATGTTGATGATCTTTATTGTAGTGGCTAAAGTTATATACGGATAAAAAAATAGTAAAAAAAAAAGGAAGTACTGTAAATTTATGGTGGGGTCTACTCTTCATCCTATATCCGTTTGTAGTTATAAGGTTGTTTAAGTACAATCTAAACATTATCTCAAAAATGGCTCAACAGTTTTTTAATAAGCCAACTAAGAAAAATACATTATTTTTCATTTTTTTTTTTCGAATAATTTGAATATGTTTTTTGGCTCTAATAGATTTCTCTCTTTCAAGGGTGTCATTTTATGACAAGCTTTAACAAGCTCGAAATGGTTCCAGCCGCTAATGCACTAACTGGGCGAAAGGAAAAAATAGTTGTTCCCTCAAGTCATTTTGTTAATTGTCATAGTCTGGAACCACCTTTCCCTGAGAATAGCGAAGTCGTGTATTTGGGAATGGGGTGTTTTTGGGGTGCTGAACGGTTGTTCTGGCAACTGGAGGGCGTTTGGACAACAGCTGTTGGTTATGCTGGTGGCTATACAGAAAATCCTAGTTATGAAGAGGTTTGTTCTGGTGGTACCGGGCATGCTGAAGTGGTGATGGTTGTTTATCAACCCGATCAGATTACTTTTCAGCTAGTCCTCAAGCATTTTTGGGAGTCTCATGATCCTACTCAGGGCATGCAGCAAGGTAATGATAAAGGCACTCAATACCGTTCTGTTATCTATACAACCACTGAAACTCAGTTGAAGCAGGCTCATTCTAGTTATGAGGCATATAACAGGGTATTAGAACGGGAGGGTCATGGTGCTATAACCACTGAGATGATGGAGGTACCACCATTCTATTATGCTGAGGCTTACCACCAACAATATTTAGCTAAAAACCCTGGTGGCTATTGTGGTATTGGGGGTACAGGTGCTTGCCTTCCATAAAGAGACTGTAAGAAAGGCTGTAACTAAAAAAAAACGGGCAGCCTTCCCTGAGGAAGAACTACCCGGACGCAGTTTGCTGAATGAGTATCCTTCAGGACATAAAACAGCTTGTATAAAAGTAGTGCCGATTATGCATTTCTTCCGTGAGTGAATTCACGTGACTTTGTGCGGGTTGCTCTTAATTTTTGCGGGCTGTCACTTATATTTTGTTTCTAGATAAATCCCGTACCAGAAATCGGACAGGATTTAGTTGATCCATTAATGCCAGAGGGATTGGATACGGATCTCCATTAATGATTGCTGCAAGTATTTCTCCTGCCAGAGGACAGGTGATCAGTCCACGGGAGCCGTGCCCAGCTGTAACGTAAAGTCCATCCAACATGGCAGGCTTTTTGTTGAAGGGGTGTTTCCGGTTTTTTCTTAAAGGAGCAAAATCTTCAAGGAACGCGTTTTTATCGACAACAGGCCCTACAAGAGGAAGGTAATCAGGTGTTGTTGATCGAAAGCCGGCTTTTCCCCCCTTGATTGTGCATTGATCATGGCCAATAGCGTCGCTAAAGGAGGAAAACCATTCTGATTGCATGGCCAGGTTTTTAAAATGGTCATCAGGTTTGACTATCAGCTCATTGGAATGAAAATCAAATGTTGCGCCTAAGGTGTGACTACCTTGGTCAGCAGGTGCTACATAGCCCTCCCCGCAAATAACAGAGTTCAGTTTAGTGCTGTGCTCTGTCGCTGCAACTTGGGTTGTTTGCCCTCGAATACCTTTAATTGGTAAGTGAGAGAATTGTGGGATTTCGATAGTGGAAAGGCCGCCGGCCACGATGATGGTA
Source organism: Endozoicomonadaceae bacterium (assembly GCA_965224475.1). Taxonomy (GTDB): domain Bacteria; phylum Pseudomonadota; class Gammaproteobacteria; order Pseudomonadales; family Endozoicomonadaceae; genus Endonucleibacter. Next base: position 59,830 of record CBDCZK010000025.1, read on the forward strand.
TGGGCTTCTATCGGTGGAATGTCATCACCTTTTAGCTGCCAGCCCCCTTCTGTTTTGACCAGCTGTTTAACTGCTACCCCAGCTTTTACCGTGATTCTAGGGTGATCAATGAGGGCCTCGCAGATAGCAGGGGGATTAACCCAGCCTGCATAGGGAAAATACAGTCCGTTATGGTTGACAGGAAGGCCTGCCAGCTCAGAGAGCTGCTCTTTATTTAACAGTTGCAGCACATCATTGGGTAGTTGGTTATGTAGCTGTTGATAACGTTTAGTTACTGTCTCGGATGTACAAAGTTGAACAACACCACATGCGTGCTGGATTCCAGGCTGCTGTTTTTCCAGCTGCCGGATCAGGTTTAATGTATAGCAGTAGCCTTGTAACACTAGTTGGCTGAGTGGTGTATTCTTTGCTGATAGCTTGGCATAGAGTACACCTTGTGGGTTTCCAGAGGCTTCTGTCGCCAATTGCTGATGCCGTTCCAGCAGTGTCACTTGCCAGCCACGTTCTGCCAGTGAACGAGCACAGCTGGTGCCAGCCAGTCCTCCTCCAATCACTATTGCGGTTTTATCAGCAATTGTTCGGTTTGGGATGGTATTCCATGGTTTTTGGCGTGTTGTTGATTGTGGTGCTTGTTCAAGCTGCCCACAAACCATATCCCGTTTATGGCCAAAACCGTGGGTTTTTTTCACTGAAAATCCCGCTTCGATCAGGCTATCTCTTACAATTCTTGCAGCAGTGAAGGTTGCATAGGTTGCATCTTCTGCGCTTTTCTGGGCCATGGTTTGAAAAAGCTGGGGCTGCCACATATCGGGGTTTTTAGACGGTGCAAAACCATCCAGAAACCAGGCATTTACTTTGGCATTGATATTGGGAAGTGTCTCTAAAACATCGCCAATCAGTAATGTCAGCCTGACCCGGCCATTGTCAAATATCAGATGATGAAAGCCAGGACAGGAAGGCAGGTAGCTATCAAGCAGAGGTGTTGCATAGTCAGATAGTTCTGGCCAAAGGGAAAGGGCTTTGTGCAGGTCTGTGGCACTCAGGGGGTATTTCTCTGTAGAAATAAAGTGAAGTTGGCTATGCTCTGGTGAACACTGTTCAAACAGCTGCCAGGTACAAAGGAAGTTAAGGCCCGTTCCAAACCCCGTTTCACCAATGACAAAGCAAGGGTTAGGAGTGGCATCATTATTTAGCTGTGTAAAACGTTCAGGTAAATGGTTGTGGGCCAGAAATACAAAACGAGTTTCTTCAATACCAGAGGCTTTGGAAAAGTAGACATCATTAAATTGGGATGAAACTGGCTGGCCATTGTTATCCCACTTCAGGTTGGCGTTAATAGATCCAGTGCCGTCAGTATTGGCGGGCTTATCAAGCATGACTACGTATTCCGCTGCTCAATTTGAGAGGTTAGAAAGTTTATCAGAGATTGCCTGAGAACAATTGAGACGCTTAATTTGTTGGAACAGGGCGAGGGCCTGATCAGAGCTTTTACTCATCATTCCCAGCCACTGTTTAATCCGAGTGGTAATATAGCGGTTGGTGTTAGTAATAAAATAAGGGTGTTGCTCAACAGAATGCTCTCGATAATCCAGTACTTTCTTAATAAAACTCTGTAGAAGGGATAGGGCATCCTGCCAGAGGCTTTCTTCAGACTGTTCCAGGGCATTATTTTTTATTTGAAATGCCAATAATGGATTTCGCAGAATGCCTCGGCCAACCATGATCTGATTGCAGCCAGAGATAGACTGGATGCGCTGAGCATCTGCCACTGTCCAGATATCACCGTTAGCGGTAACGGGAATAGTAATATTTTCATCAATTTGGGCAATCCATTCCCAATGAGCGGGGGGGCGGTAGGCTTGTACTTTTGTTCTAGCGTGTACAGTAAGTGCTGATGCCCCGGCTGTTTCAATGGCCTGTGCGTTTTCCAGGACAAGACTGGTATCTTCATAGCCGAGGCGCATCTTTGCTGTCACCGGTATACTGGAAGGCACGTGGTCTCGTACTGTTTTGACAATTTTATGAATAAGTTCAGGCTCTTTTAAAAGAACGGCGCCGCCTTTATGTTTATTCACTGTTTTGGCAGGGCAGCCAAAATTGATATCAATACCCAAGGCTCCCATGTCGGTAGCCTTGGCTGCACTATAAGCCATCATTTCTGGATTATTGCCCAGTAGCTGTATATGAACAGGTGTTTGACTTCGGGTTCTGCAGCCATGAAGCAACTCTGGACAGAGGCGGTAAAATGTAGAAGCAGGCAGTTTTGTGTCGGTAATCCGGATAAACTCCGTTACACAAAGATCAAGACCGCCTGCCTCTGACAGCAGTTCCCTCATTAAATAGTCTACGACGCCCTCCATAGGGGCGAGAGTGATATGCATAGTTTGAAATAGTGTATAAAAAAAATGGAACTGTAGCAGACAGAAAAAACTCCGCAAATTGTCAGTAACCTCGATCTACTTGTGACACTCACAGATGGGTGTTTTTCTTTATTTTGAAAACTGCTCAACTATAACTAATTTATTTTTTTGGTACGTTGGGTAGAATGTGTAAAAGCTGTATTGAAAATAATAACATAAAAGCATAGCAGGAATGAGAGGGAAAATGGGCGTCACTTTTTTGATTAACGGATAAAAAAGGAATAAATAAAAATAATGCTGTTGACGCAATTTTCATTGATCCCAGTCCATTACCGATAAAAGGAGGTTATTGCTTGATCGTTGTGCCATCCAGTATGACAGAGGGGTTGTATTTGATGGGGTTTGGTATGGGGAGCGTATTCCTTTTTCTAACCCTGCTTGTGATATTTACCAACTTGATGTCAAAGATTATTCATCACTTTTTTGTATCCACACCACAGCATATCGATGTTCCGGTTGCTAATGTTGATTCAGATAAGCAAGAAATAACAGCAGCAATTGCTATCTCAATTCACTGTCATCGAAAAAAACAATTCGCTGAAAAAAATAAGCGTTAGTAATGCTCTTTTTTGAAGGGTGTGAATGGTAAAAAAACAACTGATATAGATAAGTGCATAAAAATAATTACCTCAAATTAAAAGAATTGCTAAGCCTGGGGAGAGTGCATTAATGGTTCATGATACAAAGCCCGTTGGTATTACCGACGTTGTACTGCGGGATGCTCACCAGTCGCTTTTTGCCACTCGCTTGCGACTGGACGATATGCTGCCAATTGCTGAAAAACTGGATCAAATCGGCTACTGGTCCCTTGAAACATGGGGTGGTGCTACATTTGATGCCTGCATCCGTTTTTTGGGCGAAGACCCCTGGGAGCGTCTAAGAGAATTAAAAAAAGCGATGCCCAACACAAAACAGCAAATGTTATTGAGAGGGCAAAACTTGCTTGGCTACCGGCATTATGCGGATGATGTCGTTGATAAATTTGTCGAGCGATCAGTGGTTAATGGTATGGATGTATTCAGGGTCTTTGATGCCATGAATGACCCTCGGAATATGCAGCAGGCAATAACCGCAGTAAAAAAACAGGGGGCACATGCTCAGGGGACACTGTCTTATACAATCAGCCTTGTCCACACAATGGAGAGCTGGATTGAGCTGGCTCGGGAAATAGAAAGTTTGGGAGCTGACTCTCTATGTATCAAGGATATGGCTGGTATTTTGACACCCTATGATGCCTATGAGCTGGTATCAAGATTAAAGGCTTCCACAGACCTGGCGATTCAACTTCACTGTCATGCTACCTCCGGCTTATCTTCCATGACATTGTTAAAGGCAATAGAGGCAGGCGTAGATCGTGTCGATACTGCAATTTCTTCGATGTCTATGACCTATGGGCATTCACCCACTGAATCTATTGTCGCCACGCTAAAGGGTACTGAACGGGATTCAGGGTTTGATCTGCTCAGACTGGAAGAAATAGCAACTTACTTCAGGCAGGTAAGGAAAAAATATGCTGGTTTTGAAGGTGCCCTTAAAGGTGTGGATGCCCGGATTATTACTGCACAAGTCCCTGGAGGGATGCTGACAAATCTGGAAAGTCAGCTGCGGGAGCAAGGAGCGAGTGATCGGTTCGATGAAGTATTAAGAGAGATACCCAGAGTTCGTAAAGACCTTGGTTTTATACCCTTGGTAACACCAACCTCACAAATTGTTGGAACCCAGGCTGTTCTCAATGTTTTGACCGGGGAGCGTTATAAATCAATATCAAAAGAAACTCAGGGGATCTTGCGGGGAGAGTATGGCGCTGCCCCGGCACCTTTTAATACGGAGTTACAACATCAAGTGCTTTCAGGAAAAGAACCGCTAACTTGCCGGCCTGCAGATATGCTGCATTCGGAAATGTCCAGAATCAGTGATGAGCTTTCTGGTTTGGCTAAAGAGAATGGCATTCAACTTTCCAGTGCAGTAGAAGATGATGTGCTTACCTATGCTCTTTTCCCCCAGGTTGGTCTGAAATTTTTGAAGAACAGGAATAATCCTGCTGCTTTTGAGCCCGCACCTACAAATGGGGGAGATGAAAAAACTGTGTCATCTTCTTCAGGTTCCCAGCATGAATCAGGGATTTATACCGTAAAGGTTAATGGCAATGAGTATATTGTTGAGGTGGCTGAAGGTGGGGATATTTCTCGGTTGGTAGAAACCGATCCAGCTGGTTCTACTTCAATACCTTCGTCTTCAGGAGGAGAGACTTTATCTGCGCCTTTAGCAGGCAATATCTGGAAGGTGTTTGTTACTCCTGGGCAGTCAGTTGAGGAGGGTGAACTGTTATTTATCCTGGAAGCCATGAAGATGGAAACAGAGGTCAAGGCACCCCGTTCAGGGAAAATAACGACTGTTCATGTGCGCGAAAGTGATAGTGTTGCTGTAGGTGATGCTTTGCTAGTGCTTGATTAACAAGGGGTAAAAATGGATAAACTGTTAACGTTATGGCACAGCTCCGGACTTTACAATATGAGCGCTGGCCAGCTGGTTATGATTTTGGTCGGCCTGTTATTACTCTATCTTGCAATTCGCAAGCAATTTGAACCTTTGCTTCTGATACCTATAGGTTTTGGGGGTATTCTGGCTAATATTCCAGAAGCGGGTCTTGCCTATTCTGCTGTGGAGCAAGCGGTACACGAGGCCAGACCTGAAGTGATTGAGTTGATAGCAAGTGCTCTTAGAATTGAACCCAGGGCTGACTTGATACTAGCCAGTTATATGGAGGCGTCTGGAACGGTTAAAATGGCCGTCAAGAATATGGTGGCAGATTTTGGCTACACCAATGGTATTCTCTATCAGTTTTACGTTATTGCAATTGCCAGTGGTGTAGCACCTTTGCTGATTTTTATGGGCGTAGGTGCTATGACTGATTTTGGACCACTGCTGGCAAATCCAAAAACACTGCTATTGGGTGCTGCGGCGCAGTTTGGAATTTTTGCCACTGTTCTTGGTGCATTGCTTTTAAATACAATGGGAGTAATGACATTTACTCTTGCTGATGCAGCTGCTATTGGCATTATCGGTGGTGCTGATGGACCTACTGCCATTTATGTCTCCAGCATTTTATCCCCTCATTTACTCGGTGCAATAGCTGTTGCTGCGTACTCTTATATGGCTCTGGTGCCTTTAATTCAACCTCCGATTATGCGTGCATTGACGACAGAGAGTGAGCGCCAGATTGTAATGCAGCAGTTGAGGCCTGTTAGCCAACTTGAAAAGATAGTTTTTCCGCTGTTATTACTGATTTTAGTCGCCTTGTTTATAACGGATGCAGCACCTTTATTAGGAATGTTCTGTTTTGGCAATTTGATGCGTGAGTCAGGTGTCGTTGAGAGACTTTCTGACACGGCACAAAATGCGCTGATTAATGTGGTTACTATTTTTTTAGGGCTTGCAGTGGGTTCAAAGCTTGTTGCAGAAAAGTTTTTGCAGTTGGAAACACTGGGTATCCTGACGCTTGGAGTGATTGCATTTTGTGTTGGTACAGCATCAGGTGTTCTGATGGCAAAGGGATTAAATAAAATTAGTCGTACTAAATTAAATCCACTAATTGGTTCGGCTGGAGTATCGGCCGTACCTATGGCGGCAAGAGTGTCCAATAAGCTCGGGCTTGAGGCTAATTCCCAGAACTTTTTATTGATGCATGCTATGGGGCCTAATGTAGCGGGTGTTATAGGTTCTGCAGTAGCAGCTGGTATTATGATTAATTATATTTCCAGTTCATAGAAATAAGCTGAAAAATTCATCCTGTTTTATGAAAGTTTACATAAATATTGTTACAAATCGTTTTTTGGAACGAATGGTTTATCAATTTACTGAACAAAATAATTTTCAATTCTGTTTACTCATTTCAAAATAGAAATGAGTTGCCAGGAAGGTGAATACCTGATTGATTTGCTGGGATATGTTTGTGGGATGGGTAAATTAGTAGTAGGTGTTGAAATAGCCAGAATAGGAACCCAGATTAAACGGGTTCTCTATTCCAGTTATGTGCACTTGGAAATAATCCTGAAGATAAAGCTTGGCAGAAAAGGAGCTATTTGTTCGTTCAGTCAGTCAATAGAATCTGTTTGATTTTGTGACATCATAGAATAGTGTCGGCGCTTTTTATATGTGACTTTTGGTGCATGGCTTGGGCTGGTATTTTTTTCAAATTGAGAACCAGTGCTTTTCATGTTTGTCTGGACAATGTGCCTTGGTTGATGCTGGTGGTCGTAGGGTTTAAATTCTTTAGGAGAGTTCATTACTTCATTGGCATTTTCCAGGCCGGGCTGAACATCATCCTGCATATTGAGTCTCATACGATAAGGATGGCCGTACCCGCGTCTACGTCGAGGCTTACCTGCTTTTGGCTCGGGTGGCTTAAGCCCTGTAAACTCTTCGTATACAGTGGTGTAGGCATATTTGCTCATTGTTGACGCCTCCAGGCTAGATTATTTCCAGTTTAAGATGTTGTTGAAATAGTTACTTTTAATAGTAGACAATTGCCTTCTTGCCATGAATAGGGAACAGTACTTAGAAACAAACACTGATAAGACGCTTTTTCAGTCTGTGCTTCTTAATAAGATTATTAGCTCTGCTACTCATTAATGATTTCTATGAAATTTATTCTAAGATACGAGTGGATAGGGTTTCTCCAATTTATCGACCTTTGGTTCAGATTTAATCAAATATGAGACTTTAGTTGCTATAAATTTTGTTAAATGAATAAATCCGATTGCTGGTTAATAATTATTTGAACTGCTTTTTTACACAGCATAGCATTCAAATAAGTGTCTTATTATCTTGTTTCATAATATTTTTGCATGATGAATAGCTATTAATAACTAATTTTTTGTTGCCTGGGTTTGTGGTTTTTATCGTCAGAAAAACTTGTGAGCCTGTTCTTTACTAAGATAATGACGTATATCAGGCTATTAATGTATTAAAACTGATTTTTTTGGTTGATTACAAATATAAGTAGTCACTCAAACGAAATCAGATATTCTTGACCAAATAGATCAAATACACGTTTGACCTCTTGCTCAAATTCCTTGAAGTTCATTATTGCCAGTAAGTTCAGCCATTCATATTTCACTTTTCTCCACAATATTTCTATCAGGTTTAGCTCAGGTGAATAGGTTGGTAAAAAACAGACTAAAAGCTTTTTCTCAATCGCCCAGTCTATTACTCTTTCTCTGAAAAGTTTGCTGGTATGAATGCTGGCATTATCCACCATGACGATGGTATAGCGATCATTAGAACTGTACTTGGGATCTTCCATCCTGGTGGCAAAATCATCAAAGACACTGATAACCGTTTCGCTGTTAACACAACCTGTTACTGGGTAGTAGAAAAGGTCATTGGCACGATTCATAAACCCCAGCACATTGATACGCTTGCTTTTTACAGAGGGTATTTCTAGCTGTGAGCCTTTTTCTTGCCAGCCGTAGGGGACACAAGGCTCTTGGCTAAAACCAGATTCATCAAAGTAAAACAGATTGACAAGCCCTTTATCCTCAGCATTTTGAGCCTCTTTCAAGGCAGACTGGCAACACCTGAACTGCTCCTCGTTGCGCTTATGACTGCAAGCCTTACGAAACCGCTTATAAACAAGTCCCAGCTTTTTTTAAAAGTCTCGACAAAGTTTGTTTTGAGGCAGTCTTCCCGGTTTCCTCTGCAATCTTTGTTTGAACATAAGCCAGCCTGCGAGGTTCCTCGGAGACAATCTCTCTAATGCGTTGTGCTTCCTGGTCAGTATAGATAGGTGGTTTACCACCCTCATGTTTTTTGTACAGACCGCGAAGGCCATAATCATCCCAGGCATCAATCCAGTCAGATACTGTCTGATATCGAACTTCAAATATTGCAGCAATCTCGCTCATAGAATAACCACGTATACTGAGTAAAACAGCATGAGCCCTTTCCCTTAGGTAAGGATATGGCCCGTGCCGGAGAGCTTCTCTCAATGTTTTTATGACTGCGACATCGGTTACTGGATCAACAGTTTTCATCGTGACAACAGCGAGATTAATGGTGTTTGGCAATGAGTATAACCAAATTGGAATGGAGATGTTTTTTATAAATACGGACGTACAGTTATTTTTATCTGTTAGCAGTTGCGTGACTACTTAGTTCTTAATATTTGGGGACTTTGGTCTAAAGCTAAAAGCTGGCGTTCTAGGTCTATCCAGCAAGGGAGAGTACAAATGCCACGAACATATCCACGATATGAACCAAGATCAATGGCGCTAAGGGATACAGCCTATATAAGGATTAGGTATTAGCACTGATAGTGGAATAACCTTACATAAGATAATGTCTTTGCCGTACTGGAGCGCGCTGGGTTCTCTGACTATAGCTGTGCACGAGCAGTAACGTCCTGAATTGGTATAATTCAACAATACTTCAATGACTGCTTCCATGTTTTGACATGGATCAAGCAGTAGTACGCTCGATATCGGCTGAAAAATGAGTAATTTTCGGCACTCCATGGGATTTCTCAAAAACGAGGAGCCATTCAAATGAGCATTCAAGGTACCGATCTGCCTGCAGGCTGGGAAGGTTTTAAACTGGGTGAGTGGGCAGAAAAAGTAGATGTCCGCGACTTTATCCAGAAAAACTACACGCCTTATGAAGGGGATCATTCATTCCTGGCCGGCGCCACTGACGCAACCACAACACTGTGGGCTGACGTTATGGAAGGCATTAAGGAAGAGAACCGCACTCACGCGCCTGTCGATTTCGATACAGATCTGCCTTCTACCGTTAACTCTCATGATGCGGGTTATATTCGCCAGGACCTGGAAAAAATTGTTGGTCTGCAGACCGATAAGCCACTGAAGCGCGCTATTATCCCTAACGGTGGTATTCGCATGGTGGAAACGTCCTGCGAAGTTTACGGCAAAAAGCTGGATCCTCAGGTTAAAAAAATCTTTACCGACTACCGCAAGACTCACAATGCGGGTGTATTTGATGCCTATACACCCTCTATTCGTGCTTGCCGCAAATCCGGTGTTATCACTGGTCTGCCTGATGCATATGGCCGTGGTCGTATTATCGGTGACTACCGTCGTGTTGCTCTGTACGGTATTGATCACCTGATAACTGACAAGAAAAAACAGCATGCCAGTCTGGATTCCGTTTTGGAAAGCGGAGAAAATCTGGAAGACACCATCAAGCTGCGTGAAGAGATCATGGAGCAAATCCGTGCTCTGATGCAGATGAAAGATATGGCTGGTAAGTATGGCTGCGATATCAGCAAGCCTGCTACTAATGCACAGGAAGCTGTTCAGTGGACTTATTTCGGGTATCTGGCTGCTGTTAAATCCCAGAATGGCGCAGCTATGTCCCTGGGACGTGTTGCCAGCTTCCTGGATGTTTACATTGAGCGTGACCTGAAAGCCGGCCATATCAATGAAACTGAAGCTCAGGAAATGATCGACCACTTCGTCATGAAGCTGCGTATGGTTCGCTTCCTGCGTACACCAGAATATGATCAACTGTTCTCCGGTGATCCTATCTGGGCAACAGAATCTATCGGTGGTATGGGTCTGGATGGCCGTACACTGGTTACTAAGAATAGTTTCCGTTTCCTGAACACCATGTACACCATGGGCCCATCCCCTGAGCCTAACATTACTGTACTGTGGTCTGAGCAGCTGCCTCAGGGCTTCAAGGAATACTGTGCCAAGGTTTCCATTGATACCAGCTCTATTCAGTATGAAAACGATGACCTGATGCGTCCGGATATGAGCAGCGATGACTACGCTATCGCCTGCTGTGTATCCCCAATGATTGTTGGCAAGCAGATGCAGTTCTTTGGTGCCCGTGCAAACTTGGCCAAGACTCTGCTGTACGCCATCAACGGTGGTATTGATGAGAAGCTGAAGATTCAGGTTGGTCCTAAGGAAGCGCCAATTACTGATGACGTTTTGGATTACGATACTGTCTACGCGCGTCTGGATAAGCTGATGGACTGGCTGGCTACTCAGTATGTCACCGCCCTGAACTGCATCCACTACATGCACGACAAATACTCCTATGAAGCGGCTCAGCTGGCGCTGCATGACCGTGATGTATTCCGCACCATGGCTTGTGGTATTGCGGGGCTGTCCGTTGCGGCTGACTCTCTGTCTGCCATCAAATACGCTAAAGTTAAGCCTGTTCGTGATGAAGACGGTATTGCTATCGACTTCGAAACCGAAGGTGATTATCCGAAGTTTGGTAACAACGAAGAGCGTGTTGATGCCATTGCCTGTGAGCTGGTTGAAACCTTCATGAAGAAGGTTGCATCTCACAAGATGTACCGCAATGCCAAGCCAACCCAGTCTATCCTGACCATTACCTCTAACGTGGTATACGGTAAGAAGACCGGTACGACTCCAGACGGTCGTCGTGCGGGCCAGCCTTTTGGTCCTGGTGCTAACCCAATGCACGGTCGTGACACCAGTGGTGCGGTTGCATCTCTGAGCTCCGTAGCCAAACTGCCGTTCGCTTATGCAAAAGACGGTATTTCTTACACCTTCTCCATCGTGCCTAAAGCACTGGGTAAAGATGAAGACGGACGTCGTAAGAACCTGGTTGGCCTGATGGATGGTTACTTCCACCATGAAGTGGATCGTGAAGGTGGTCAGCACCTGAACGTGAACGTCCTGAACCGTGAAATGCTGGAAGATGCCATGGAAAACCCAGAGAAGTATCCTTCCCTGACTATCCGTGTATCCGGCTACGCTGTACGTTTCAACTCTCTGACACCAGAGCAGCAGCGTGACGTTATCACCCGTACCTTTACTTCTACTCTGTAATTGCTATCAGTGTAGACAGTAAAATATGAAGGCCGGCTTAGCCCGGCCTTCTGTTGTTTGTAGGTCGGTGAACAGTGTGATTTCTTTTGGTTTAAGCCAAAAGAAATCGCTATTGTTTGAAACGCTATGGATACCTTGTAAAAGGTATCCCGCCTTATATTGTATTCAGGAGATGAATCATGGCTCTGGGACGCGTCCACTCCATGGATTCCTTTGGCACTGTTGATGGCCCCGGTATTCGTTATGTGGTGTTTATGCAAGGCTGCCTGATGCGCTGCCGTTATTGTCATAACCGGGACACCTGGGATCTTCGTGAGGGCGGAGAGATTATGTCCCATGAAGAAGTGCTGGATAAAATTCTAAAGGTGCGCACCTTCTTAAGCGGTGGTGTAACCGTAACGGGTGGTGAGCCGCTTTTGCAGGCTGAGTTTGTTGCGGATCTGTTTGATGCCTGCCGTAAAGAGGGCATACATACCTGTCTGGACACCAATGGTTTTACCAAGTCTATTACACCTCAGGTTGTTCGTTTGCTGGATAACAGTGATATGGTAATGCTGGATATCAAGCATATGGATGAAGATCTCCATAAAAAGCTCACCTATGTAACCAGTCACCATACCAAGCACTTTGCCCAATATCTCCACGAGATCAATAAACCCACCTGGATTCGTTATGTAGTGGTGGATGGTTACACTGTTGACCCTAAATATGCCCGAATGCTGGCTGAGTTTATTGAGCCAATGAAGAATGTGGAAAAGGTTGAGATTCTGCCTTATCACAGCTTGGGTGTGCATAAATGGGATGTGCTGAACGATAGCTATGATTTGGAAAATGTAACACCGCCGTCTACTGAGCAGTTGGATGCGATTAAGGCTGAGTTTGAGCGGTTGGGAATTGAGGCGCAGTACTAAAAGATGACAGTCGAATACTGTTTATAGTTTAAAGAATATAAAGATCACTCTCTTTGAAAAATACTATTGCATTTGTTATTAGTTATTGAAGAGAGTGGTTTTCAGGTTGTTAATTTGTCATTTTAATTGTGTCTTATTGTGATTTTTTCTGCTGTTATTTCTTTCTATTCATGAAGCACTTAGAATAACGTTCAAATAATATAGTTTCTAAGAATAAGCATAGGCGAAAAAGTTTATGAGGTTGGAGTTTTTATCAAGATGCCAGTTTGTACTATGTGTTGCAAAAATAATAGGTATTGGTTTTTTAAAGAGGAGTGAGTGAGATTTTTTTGTGTGTTTTTATTTTTTATATATAACAATTTGTTATTTTTAAGGGGCTTTACAGAGTGTGGTGTGATTAAGCACTGATATGTTTTTTGGAATATTTTGTCTGTTCGGTTTTTGAAAATAAAACAATATTATTCTATAAAAATGCTTTTGTGATTTTAGTGTGATTTTATTCTATGTTGTTGCTTAGGGCTCTTTTAGCCACCCTTTTTTTAGTTGCCTTTAAGCCTGTATTGGCTGATCCAATTAAAGTTATAGTCAGTAGAGTGCTTGATGAAAGTAATATAGAAAATTTGCCAATGAGCCGGGATGATTATGTAGGCTGGTTGACAAAAATAGTTAATATTGCAAGTACAATGTATACGCCGGAACAAATTATAGAGGTAATTGGTAGAGCTGTAGTAGTAAAGCCTTCAATTTGGGGAGGGGGGGGGCAGCAACTAACACCTGAAAATTTAGAAAGATATTGCAAAGCTTATGAAGAAGCTATGACGAATTTGTCGGAAGTGTCTAGTGATGACTATGCTGAGTTTATTCAGTCTACTAAAAGCTATATTGGTCGAAGAAAACCAGTAGAGGAAATGGATGCAAGTCAAGCTGCTATAAGGTTTACATACCATGATTATCGATACTGGCCTTATCTTGCAATGGGGATGTTAACAACTCTAGTTCTTGGTGTGAGTTTTGTTGCCGTTGAGTCACAAGCAAAAGGAGGCAGCTTTGATGGTGCGAGGGCCACGATTCATGATGATAGTTTTGTATCTCTTTGTAGAATGCTTTATACGGAGTATCCGGGGAAAGGTCATTCTGTGTATGCAGCTGGTCCGGAAGTTAAGTTTAATGGCGTACTTAAGGCTGTGGCAATTAATAGTATTTGGGCTGTTTGGTTTTCACTTAACTCTATTATGAAAGTTTTCTTGGACATCGGTTCTACAGTTATTCCTGAAAGAATAGTAAATAAAAATAAGCAAAAACTCTTTGATAGTGGTGTTGAAGAAATGGTCCGTGAAAATGATGGGAAGTGCTTGGATCGATGGTCAGAAGCTGGTACAGAAAGAGTTATTCGAAAAATAATTGATGATGATAAATCGCTCAAAGTTTCAAGAAGAATTCTAAATGATAAAGACTTTAAGGGAATGGTTGATGGGATTGTTTTCCTAGAGGGCAAAAAAGCGGGTGAGTTTAATCGGCTCTGTGATAATAATGAGCGGATGAGAAAAGTGCAAAGTGATGAGTCAGTTAATCCTAAGCCTATGAGCATGAATCTTTGGACTCTCTTTCGCAGAAGGAATGAATCTGGTTTGAGTACTCAGTGGGCTGGTGCAATAGTGGGAACAGTTCTAACAATAAGTTTTGGTGTTTGCTATATATTTATATATCCAAAAATAATGCTTCTATCTGGTGACACTAATGCAACATTAATTGTCAATGTTTCTCAGGCGGCGGAAGGCTGTCAAGGTTTTTTAAATGAAACTTTTTACAAAATATTAGATGATTTGCCAAGCTATCAAGACAAGCCTGTTGAAGGATTAACATTTTATAGGGTCCGTTGTAATTCAGAATACTGTGATCTTTTGGATAGATGGGGTGGGAAACTTGAGAATAGTTCTGATTGGAGGGGTAACGATTCTAATAAGATGCTTGATCTTCGAAGTTATGTTTGTAGCCCAAGCTGTAGTGTAAATGAAATAATTTCATTAGAAGAGCAGATAAATAAAATTCTAGAAATGGTTGGCGATGATGTTGATTTAATGCTTCAGCAGTTTTCAATCTTAGAACAGATTGATGCCTTTCATGATAAAACTGTTGATATTTTTGGTAAAGTATTTTCTCTGCAGGAAGGTTCATGGCACACCTTAGCAGAATCATCAGAGTTTATATTCTTTTATATTATGCCATTAACAGCAGTGTTTGGGTTCCAGGTTGGCTTTCATATTTTTGCTATGCTGAACTGGGCTGGCTGTTTTCGAAAAAGCAGGTGTGCAGAAACGTGCCAATTAATTATAGACGGCTGTCGTCGAATTGCTTTTAGATCTGAAAGCCAAGTTATACAGGTGGATGCGGAAGCAGGAGCTGTTATGACTTCAGCTGCGTCTACTTCAAAAGATGATATGTCTATGAGCAAGCAGGGGGGCATGGAGCTTAAGGGTGTTGAGAGTAGTTCTGCAAGGGGGCGAGAGGGTGACGAGTTAAGTGTTGAAGCCGCTAGCCGATCCGCATCTAGTGGGTCATTGAGTAGTCAGAAATCCCAATATAGTAGTGGTTCAGAAGGTCGAACAAAGAAGAAGAGGAGGAAATTTAAGAGTAGTAAATCCTCTTTAGAAAAATCAACTGGAAAATCGCCAGAAAGGGATGAACCAAAAGATGCTGCAGCTTCAGAGCTATTGTTAGATGAGCGTGGGCAAGAAAAACAGGGTGATGCTAATGAGGGTGAACTTCTTTATGCCGATGAAGATAGAGCTGAGTCTTTTCGTTAATGATAATAATTAACGGATATTCTTTAATAGACAAAATGCCACTCACTTATGAGTGGCATAAAACTTATTTTAATTAAAAACCCGGTTCTCCTGCTCCTGCACCCGGATAAATGTTGTACGTTTAGTCAGCTCTTTCAGTTTCGCTGCGCCCACATAAGTACAGGTAGAACGAACACCGCCCAGAATATCCTGTACAGTTTCAGCTACGGGGCCACGGTAAGGGACTTTAACCGTTTTGCCTTCAGAAGCACGGTAGTTAGCTACACCGCCTGCATGCTTGCTCATGGCTGTTTCAGAGCTCATACCGTAGAACAGGCGGAACTGTTTGCCATCTTCTTCTACAGTTTCACCACCAGATTCATCGTGGCCAGCGAACATGCCGCCAATCATAACAAAATCAGCACCGCCACCAAAGGCTTTGGACACGTCACCGGCACAGGTGCAACCGCCGTCAGATACGATTTGACCACTAACGCCATGAGCAGCATCGGCACACTCGACAACAGCGGACAGCTGAGGATAGCCAACGCCGGTTTTAACTCGTGTGGTGCAGACGGAGCCGGGGCCAATGCCTACTTTGACGATATCAGCGCCTTTGAGGATCAGTTCTTCAACCATTTCCCCAGTGACCACATTGCCAGCCATAATCACTTTCTGTGGATGAGCTTCCCGCACTTTGGCAACATATTTTACAAAGTGTTCAGAGTAGCCGTTGGCCACATCAATGCAGATAAAACGCAGTTTGTCGCTTATGGCCAGAATGTCATTCAGCTTTACAAAGTCGCTGTCAGATGTGCCGCAACTAACCATGATCCGCTCTTCAATACCTTCTGGTGCGTTATCCAGAAAAGCTTTCCATTCATCAATGGTGTAATGCTTGTGAACAGCTGTCAGCATACCGTGTTCGGCCAGAGCCAGTGCCATAGAGAAGGTGCCGACAGTATCCATGTTGGCAGCAATGACCGGTACACCTGTCCATTCTGTATCGGTGTGAACAAAGCGGAAAGTCCGTTCCAGACTGACCTGGGAGCGGCTTTTCAGGGTTGAGCGCTTGGGCTTGAACAGAACATCTTTAAAACCCAGCTTGATATCGGCTTCAACGCGCATAACGTTCTCGTACACTCTCTTAAGAGTTTATCAACAGACACAAACAAACCCTGCTTCGTTTCTTCTATGTGTGAAGGATGGAAACAGAGTGCTGATGTAACCTTTGGTGTACAAGCTGCAGGGAGCCTGGTTTAGTGCAGGTAACCTGGAAGCGCCTGGAGGGGCGATTGACGCTTATACCGGTCGAGTATACATAATCGTCCCGGTTGGGGCAATTTTGCTTTTTGTTGGTAATTTAGGTTGTCTAATCACTGTTTTTTGTGAATTTTCTGCCATCCATGGCAGATCCAGTGTCAGTCAATCAGATCCTGAATTTTGGTCTTAATCAGGTCAATGGCAATGCGGTTTTTGCCACCGTGGGGAATAATCAGGTCAGCATGTTGACGGGAAGGCTCGATAAACTGGAGGTACATGGGGCGAACCGTTTCCAGATACTGTTTAATAACAGAGTCAACATCACGGCCACGGCTGAGGATATCCCTTTTCATCCGGCGGATCAGGCAGATATCCAGGGGGGTATCCATAAAGAAGCGCAGGTCAAAGGCGTTACGAATAGCAGGGTTGGTAAACAGCAGAATACCTTCAAAAATGACGACCCGTGCGGGGTTGATATGACGTGTTTCTTTTGACCGGTTGTGCTGGGTGTAGTCGTATATCGGTACTTCGATGGACTTCCCTTCCCTGAGGATATTCATATGTTCCAGCAGTAAGCTGTGATCCATGGATTCCGGGTGGTCATAATTGGTCCGGATACGCTCATCCATGCTTAATTCAGTCTGGTCTTTGTAATAAGAGTCTTCTGAAATAACGCACAGGTGCTCGGACTGTAGTTCTTCAACCAGAGTTTCAGCCAGCAGGCTTTTTCCGGATGCGGAGGCGCCGGCTATGCCGACCAGAATTGTTTTCTGTTTCATGAAGTTATTCCACTACGCACAGGCATGCACCTGTTTATGCTTATCAGGCGTTTCAGGATTATTATCTATTCAGGGAGTATCAGCGATCTACCGGTCTAGGGCGACCTTGATCGTCAATGGCAACATAGGTGAAGACGCCTTCTGTTACCTTGGTTCTATTTTCATTCATAAGGGAATGACTTGATCCAGACTTCCAGCTTAATGCGCATGGAGGTTCTGCCAACCTTTAGAAACTCAGCATAGCAGCAGATGACATCGCCGACTTTCACCGGGTGATGAAAGCTCATGGACTCTATAGCGACAGTTGATACCCGGCTGTGGCTCCGTTGCTTGGCGGCCAGGCCTCCGGCAATATCCATCTGAGACAGCAGCCAGCCGCCAAAAATATCGCCATTAGGGTTGGTGTCTGCAGGCATCGCCAGAGTTCGTAAAACCTGCTCACCTTGTGGTTGATCCATGGGAAGGTCTCCAGATTAAGGTGGCGGGCAATGCTAAGAGACAAATGGTGACTTGTAAATTGGTAGTTGTTCTGTTCATGGAAAAATACCGTATTTATCCAGTTTTATTACTGGGGGGATTCCGGTATAAGGTGGCCATTATGAACTGATCTGGTTTTATACACTATCTATGATTTCTGAGGTTTTGTCTAACCCTTCCCAGCTGGTGATGCGAAATAGCCAGGCTTTGCAAAGTGATCGTTTGTTGATGGTGGGCATGCCCGCTGATGGCCTTGCCGGCGCCTTATTGTCTGAGCAGGTTGCTGCTGAATTGGCCGGTTTGACCCGGGATTTTTCTGTGTTTCGCAAGCAGGCGCAGTTCTGGCCTTCCCAGGAAAAGCACTGTTTGAGCTTTAGTACAGTATTAGCGGATAACCGGCAAACACTTTATGACGGGGTGTTGGTCTTTCTTCAAAAGAGTAAGCCCTTAATGGATTTCTGGCTGGATATGATTTTATCCGTTTTAGCCCCCGATGGCCGAGTCTGGCTGGTTGGTGAAAATAATGAAGGGATTAAGTCGTGGCGAAAGCGGCTTAAAAATCATTTTGAGGATGCGATCAGTCTGGATAGTGCCCGCCATTGTGGCCTGTTAGAGGCAACAGGCCCAGTAAAGAGCGCTGGGCAATTTAATAGTACTGATTATTTTAAGCAGTATGACGTTGCGACGAGTGTCGGTGAAATCAAGGTGTCTTCTCTGCCGGGGGTTTTTAGTCATGGCCGACTGGATAAGGGAACTGAGGTATTTTTGAGTACTTTCGATGATCTGGCTGGTAAAAAACAGGTGCTGGATTTTGGTTGTGGTGCAGGCATTATTGGCGCAGCGGTTGCTGCGAAATTACCTGATGCAGAACTAACTCTGGTTGACTGTGATGCCTTGGCTGTAGAAAGCTCTAAGCGAACTATGACTGAAAATGGCGTCAATCATTATAATGTGTTTGCCAGTGATGGTTTATCTGAAGTGTCTGGGCGATTTGATTTAATTCTTTCCAACCCACCCTTTCATCAGGGGGTCAAAACCCACTACGAAGTGACAGAGCAGTTTCTTGCTCAGTCATGGCGGCATTTAAATAAAGGGGGCGAGCTGAGAATTGTAGCAAATAGTTTTCTTCGCTATGAACCGATTATCAGTCGTACATTTGGCCATTGTGATATTTTAGTTACTCGAAATGGGTTTTCAGTCTATAGAGCACGGCGTAACTAATAGTTTTTTATCAGCATAAAAATATTGTTATTTAAATAATCAAAAATGGCTGGTGCACTTGCCAGCCGTAACGTTCTTTCAGAGAAGCTGCCTTAACGATCGTATTGCTATTGTTGCTTTTCTGCCCAGACAGACGCGTAGTGACTCCCATGGAATAGCGTACTATATCGGCTAGACTGTCTGAGAATTTGTTTGGAATTTCTATTGTTCACCGGCATGGTGGTGTCTGGTTATGGCTGTCTTTGACCTTGAATACAGTATTGGTTTATTGCCTATGGTGGTGGCTAGTCTGGATGCTACCTTGCTGATGACCAGCGCCGGGCTGGTTATTGCTCTTGGTTTGGGGTTGCTGTTGGCTTGGGTAAAAGTCACCCGTCCTCTGGGGTTACAGTATGTTGCTGATGTTTATATCTCATTTTTCCGTGGTACCCCACTGCTGGTGCAACTTTTCTTATTTTACTATGGGCTTCCCCAGCTTTTTCCAGCTCTGACCGATATGGCGGCTATGGTCGCTGTGATTATAGGTCTTGGGCTACATTATGCTGCCTATATGGCAGAAAGTATGGTGTTGGCTATTCGGAGTGTCTGCCCAGGGAAAATGAAAACTGCGTTAAATCCTGGTATGACGCGCACGAAAGATATACGTTGTATCCTCTTGCCCCAGGCGGCAAAGTTAGCCTTTCCGGGGCTTATGGATAATACCGTTGATTTGCTAAAAAGCACTTCGCTGGCATTTACAATAGGTGTGGTGGAGGTAATGGCTACAGCGCAAATGAAGGCATCCAGTAGCCTTCGTTTTTTTGAAAGCTACCTGGTTGTTGCCCTTATTTACTGGTTGTTGGTGATATTTTTTTCATGGCTTCGAAAAAGAGCTGAGTCGAGGCTTGGCAGAGAGAGTACTTGAGGTCAGTCTTTTGAATTTAAAAATGCACAGAAAAATTAAAATCAGGTAGATATATCAGAGAAATAAATGATAAGGGGTGAATAACTGTCTGGTTTGGTTGCTGTAATCAGGGTGGGTGTTATAAATAATCAGTGACTCAATTTGGTGTTCAATAACCTGTTTACCTAGCACCAGAATATGGCGATGGGGTTTATGTTGATCAGTTGACTGTACTTTAATTGTTTTTATAGGTTTTAGCCCTTCCTGTTCTGCTGATGCCAGGAAAAGATCACTAAAGTTAGCTGGTAGTAACACCCAGGACTTACCATTGACTTTGATACATTTGCTGATCGCTTTGGCAAGTTCGTCAAAGCCGAGGGAGTCTGTGTGACGTGCGAGACTACGGCGTCTATCGGGTGCTTTTTGGGTATTATGGAAAAAGGGTGGATTGCAGATAATAGTATCAAATTGTTCCTGTGTTTGGTCGGCAAACAGTTGAATGGGTTCGTTAATGACTGTGAGCCTTTGATACCAGGGACTCTTTTTAAAGTTATTGTGGGCTTGTTCACAGGTTTGAGTGTCGAGTTCAACCGCTGTGATAGTTGCTATTGATCGTTGCGCTACCATTAAGCTCAATAAGCCAGTTCCAGCACCAATATCGAGAATATTGCTGGCACTTTCAACTTCTGTCATAGCACCCAGTAGGCAGGCATCAGTTGTTACTTTCATAGCACACTGCCCTTGCTCGATTTTGAATTGTTTAAATTGAAAGTAACTGTTTTTTGCCATTACAAGCTCCCCTATAACCAGACTTTTTATACAATAAAAAAAGTTGAAAGGTTATAGCATGACAACTTCAGAAATTATATTGTGGTCTTGATCACTAAAGTTGGTTTTTGAAGTGCTGGCTTGATTTAATGGGATTGAACTATTGTTCTGTTATTGGTTTCATTATTTAGATCATTTACCTTTGGGGTAAGCCATCCCTGGCCTGTTAGATTATCTCGTTCCGATAACATCCACTTTGCGATTGGCTTTACGGGTTTCTTTATTACCGTTATTATCCGGAATAACACCGCCGGATCCCAGTCCTACCTGGTCTTCTGGGACTCTTAGTTCTTTGAGGTAGTATAAGACAGCCACTGCGCGCCGTTTAGCAAGACCTTTATTATAGGTTGGGTGGCCGGTGACGTCGGTATAGCCGTTAACTGTAAGCTTTAATCCAGGTTCTTTTTTAGCCATTTCAGCAATTTCGTATAGCATTGATTTTGCATTGGCTGTCAGTTTGTCTGAATCAAAATCAAATAGAATGCTGCCCAGGGTTTCAGTTGCGGGCAGAGGCTTAGGTGGTTCTTCTACGACAACAACAACATCTTCTTTTGGTGGTGGGGCTTTGGCTACAACCTTGGGTTCCTCTTTATCTGTTAAGGCACAGATGACTCCTCCTATGAGTGCGCCACCCAAGGCACTTAATGGCGCTGCTGCGGAGTTGCCTGCCGATCCGGCAATACCGCCAAGGCCTCCGCCTATACCTGCACCTGCTATTGCGCATTGACCCCATCTTGTCAGGGAGCCGTCTTTAGCGCATCCGGAAAGCACCAGACAAAATATCAGCAGTAGACCTGCCTTTCCTTTTATATGGAATCGCATGGATAGAACTCCAACGGTGAAAAAGAAGCATTGTGGTCTCTCTATCTGGGAGGTGTTCTCAATTAAACAAGAATCAGCTTTTTAGCTATACATTCGTGGCTCAACCAGGTAAGTCAGGTCGATGGTGCAACCTATGTTTAGCTTTGTTTGACTGTATACATGTTTGATTAAGAGTATTCACCAGACATTCAACCTAGTCTTGAATAAAGCGTAATAAAAAATAGTTCAGCAGCAGGCTTAATGCCTGCTCGGGTTTTCGTTTAAGCAGCAGAAAGTATAGGTTAATAATTGGCGGGTACCTGCAAAGAATGCGGGATGATTCCTTACATATCCTTTGCTATGCCATGTTTATAATTCAGACGGCCCAGGTTAACGCTCTCAACTTTGCAGGTATTGTGCTGGTTGCTCTATAAATAAAGGCAGCGAATCGCTGGCTGCAAGTTTCAAAACGGTAGATATGACATAAAAGTGTACAAAAAAACTGGATCGTAAATTCTCAGTTGCACCGATGATGGATTGGTCGTACGGTCAGGTTTAAGGTTTATAAATAAAGGGCTTTGGTGGTTTGTTTTTTGTTATGGGGCACCATTGGGGCACTGAAAATTAGCACTTTATATCTAATTTATCACTTCGGTAATGCTCGTGGCGGTAGTGTATCTCATATAGTGATAACTGCTATCAAAGGTAGGCTATTTAGAATGAAATTGTTTCGTGTGGTATTCTGAAATGTTATGGATCTAACATATTAGTAACTTTTTTTATTATTAAAATTGCCTCAGTTGTTTCTTTTAGTATTTCAGTTTCACTGGTGTAGGCTTTTTTGATGCTTTTAATGCCTCTGGGCAATTTTCTGAGGCAAATAAGCCTGTTTAATCGACCAGTGGTCTCAATGATATGAGGTATAACCTGCGTTTGTTCTTTATATCTTGATCAGATTGTTTTTTTTTGTGCGATTGGTAAGGCTTGTGCGGCCGGTCAACCGCGCACATAACTTTGATATTTTAATATTACAATAATAGGCCCGTTTATATTTAATGAGCTATTGGGTTGGTTGTAGAGCTAAAGTAGCTGGAAATCATAGTCAGCCATTCCATTAATATAGGATAGCTATTTTCATTAATGATAATAATAATGAATCTCTTTGGCTGTTGTGACTCATTTCTCTGATTGTTTTCTAGTTTAGGTATTTTTTGTGCTTCAATTGGTTCGAATGAATCTATACGTAATAAATCTCTTGTGGTTTGAGGTGCGTCAATATTTGGCAATTCTATCGATAGAGAGAAATCTTTTAAACCTACAGTATACATTTTTAAAATGCGTCCTAAATCACTACCTGGATCCGTAGGATTTGTATCTGCTAAAGCAATAGCTCTAATGTCATGAGAATTAACCAGGAGCCAAATATCATGAAAATCCTTTTCATTAAAATGAAATCTGGTTTTATTCATGTATTCAGCAGATACTACTACTGGAGACCCTTCCTCGCTAGGGTCCCCAAAAAACTTTCCAGCAAAACATGTGGAAGAAAAGAATAAAAACACTAGAATTATTAACTGCATAGTATATGCTCTTAAGAACAAAAAATAAAAGTGGCCTTGTGATTATAGCGGATGGAATATTTTAGATAGCTAGTTTGGCTCAACAATAACAGTGCTTAACAGCCCCTTACCTATGAAGACTTCCTTCTTATGGAAATAATTAGAAGTTAGGCTGGCTGCTAGTCACCCTGACTTACCAGCAATTCCCGCAAACTCGATTCCAACTGGCACATTTTCAGTTAATTAAAAATGACTATATAGTGGATGAACAGGATCAGACTGCTGCTATATCGGCAATCGGTTTTAATGGCTGGTAACACAGGTCACAAGGCTAACATCAACGCTCTATGTCGTATCGACAGTCAGCAGTTTCAAGCTCACACTTCGCCCCTCAATGATGGCTGTAAATACATCTGTCCAGTTATCAATGCAGAACCAGTCAAACAGCCCTCGTATGGCATGCCATAATGCCTTTTTAGACTTCTTTGCCTTGAGTGCTTCCTGGAAGAGCTTGCAAGACAGTTGTTCTATCTGGTTGATGAGGAAGGCCGTAAAAGTCAGGCATGCCAGATTGCTGGCCAGATGCTGCTTTCCGTGCCCGTAGTTGTGTTCGAGATGGTAGCCCTGTGTTTTCAGTGTATTAAACGTCTCGTTTTCAATTTTCCACTTAGCGCGTGCTCCTCGCATGAATTTATTCACGTTCTCAGTTGAAAGCTCAATGTCAGTGACCCAGGTGTTGAAATACTTCTTGTTGCCCTCTGGGTCAATTTCTATATATTCGAGATAGTTAACCAGCACATCCGGGTGTGACTTGTTAATGGGGACACCATTCACAAACCGGAACCAGTGCGTAAACCCTTTATCATCGGTATATTCGTAGCGCACCACTTTGTCTGCACAATCCAGCTCATCAACGGCCTGGTATAACGACTCATGCGTTGAATCCTTTGCCACCATAATAAAGCTATAGCCAAAGGACTTCACCAACTTGATGGTCGGTCCATCGGAGTAAAGATCATCAAAATTCAGAACCAGTGGCAGGTGCGGATGTTCTCTGGATAAATTCGCCAATAGCCGCTTGAGCGCTGCCTTCTCACAATCATTTTTTGACGCATCAACCTGTTTGGTGATGGGCTCAGGCATTAAAGGTAATACTTCCTTCTTGCCCGGCTTTACCAGACAGCAGGCCAGTAACTGATGGTAGTATTGCGGGTTTTTGCTGCCTGGCTTTTTTACACAACACTCAGGACAACTCATCTTCCCTGAGCAAAAGTGCCCCGTACCATCGATAGGGGCAAGATACCCTTCCTCGAAATAAGTAAACTGCTTAAGCCGCCCAGACCGTTGCACAAAGGCAAACAGGCGGGTAAAGAACTTCCTGAAATAGCGCGTTTCTATAGGGTCAATCAGCTCCCTCAGATAGGTATCGCTGGGGACATCGCTGACATTGTACATCGACTTTAAGTTCTTGAGCTTGTCTGGCTTGTTGACGCAATCCTGATCAAAAGCCAGCAATGAAGGGTATTTCAGATGCATGACTGCCAGGCCACTCATGACCGCATCATGAAGGGCAATTTTGTCATGCTGACTTTTCTTGCGAAAGTCTGGAATTTGACCCGCTTCATCAGAGACTATTTTGAGCAGTTTTTCAGCAATGGTTCTTGGTTTGGTTAGCGGCACAACATAAGCATCGTTATTATTATTGTGGTGAGATTCTACCGGATAGTCTGCGATTTCATCAAGAAAGTATCAGGCTACAGCCCTTGTTGTTAAGGGCTTTAATTAAGTCTGCGGGAATTGCTGCTGACTTACAGAGGGCAATGAATGGTGTAGAAGGGGGAATACGTAAAAGGTATCCAATAAATAGACTTTCAGTCTAACAACTATAGCCCAAGTGGCGATTTTTTCGTTTATAATACTTTAGTGTAAAAGAAATGATTGATAAAAAAAATAATCTCGCATGCTACTAACCTTTCTAATTGGATTTTTTAGGATTATAGACAAATTATTAAGGCTGAGGTTTTTGGTATCTGAATCAAAATATTTATAAGAAAAAAACCGGCAGGTAGCTGGTTTTTAGGTCGAGCGTTTTGGTTAGGCGACGTGGTTATATATTGCGTCTTTGGCGAGAGCGTCGAGATATTCAGCTAGATCTTCTAGTCTGATCATGTAGGGGGCTTTCTGGCCCTCTCCTACACGCATGACGGGGACAGGAAACAAACCTGTTTTGGTTTTCTGTTCTGCGGTTTTTTTGGCAATGTTAAAGTAGTCGACGCAAACTGTGGACAATGGTACAGCTGGCCGACCGTACTGCATGACTAACCCCATAAATGTCTTGTTGTAATTTTTCATGAGTCCATCTTGTTTATGAGTTTTAAAAATAATTTTTGGTACGATTAATATTATGATGCGTTTATTGAATAGCTCGGAGTTGGAAAATATCAATTGGCTAGATTGCGTATGATTTTCTTAAAAAAATCGAAAACTAGTTCGGGGGTGGACTTACACTCATTAATCATTGTTATTGCCCACTCTGCAAATCCATGCTCTTTATTTGCGAAAAGATATATTTCATACATGGTCGGCTCTTCATCGTCAATAAAATCATCTAAAAATGCTGCTAATTCTGGGTGACTAATAGATACTGCGCGTATAGCGCAGTCTATACACATATCGTCGAGCTTCATGCATTCCTTGCAAGTATATTCAGAAGCAGCTTTTTGAAAGAAAAATAATGCTAAAGTGGCGAGCATTACCTTTAGTAGTCTTGGGATCATCAGTATGCCTTAGTATGGCTTCTAACAGCCTGCCTCATACGAAATGATCGTATGAGGCTAGCTAGATTTAAGTTTATATAGCATTATCCAGTACTTCATATGCTTCGGTATAAAGCTTGTTTTTATAGGGATTGCCTGAGTAATTTGCTCCTACTCCACAACGTATTAAGTCCAGTTTCTTTTTCAGCATTTGTTCTAGGCCGTCAATCCACCGAGCTTGAGTGTTTAGTAGGCAAATAATCTGATCTTTATTTATGATGGAGTTTCTCTTTGTATCTACAATGCACGGTGATGAATCAGACCTGTTGATAGTACTCTCTTGAGATAAATTCACCAATGACCTTATCGTGTACTTCAGCCGACCTGGAGAAGCAGATTGTTCTTCTCATTAAGCGCTTTAATCGGGTTCTCAACGTTAAGTTCTGACGCTCTATCCGTTGGGTGAATAGCTTGCCAACAATATGCTTATCTTCTGGTAGATTAGTGCTGTAGGGCTTCCAGTCATCAGTGCAGTAAAAGCTGAATTTATAGGGCTTAAGTCGTTTAAAAGCTTTTTCAGCGTTTTCCCAGACCGTCGACCAAAGGCATGAGCAACAATCCTCTTGAAGCAAGGCTCCCACGCGTAGAATAGCCAACGTTGATTCATCTTATTACCGACGAAGCTCCACTGTTCATCGACTTCACAAAGGATTTTAACGCGGGTGTTTTCAAAAGGTAGATTGGTTACTGTGCGGGGCGACAGTTTTTTAAATGGGCAATCACGGTTGTTGGACTAATCTTCAGAGCACGCCCGATATCTCTGACGCCAGAGCCATTCATTGTCATCTCAATAATCTGGTCATGAGTACCAGGCTGGTTAGCATTGTAGACGTATTCAAGTTGAAAGCTTTTCTTGCAGTTGCGACATAGATATCGTTGGTGCCCAGTTTCAGCTTTGCCATTTTTAACAACGTCCTTGGTCTGATGACACTGGATACAAGCAATCTGAACGACAGCCATGTAGACCCCAAGAAAAATAGCTGAATATATCAGGTCAACAGGTCTGATTCATCACCGTTCTTTTGGTATCCCATTCTCCTCAATGTGGGACACCCTTGAAATGCCCCAGGATTTTGCGGGGACTTGCTTGCTAAATGTGCGGCTTTCACGATATACAATGACACCGTGCTCTTTTACTCTAACAACCGTTCTATAACGCACGGAGCCGTCCGCATGTGGACGGGGCTCTATAGTATATGAAGCCATTTTTTTTGTTTTCCTTCTTTTTGCCTTATGGTGCCCCATTTGTTCTTGGGGCACTCTGTGGGACGCCAATATCCAAAAAACGTGGTAAAATCAAGCAAAATAAGTTTATTGAAAAGTAGTATAAATGGCTGAAAACGCAGTAAATACGCTGAAAAGCACGAAAAAGCTAGATAGGAAATTTTCTGTTGCACCGATGCTCGACTGGACTGATCGCCATTGCCGTTATTTTCATCGCCTGCTATCTGAGCGAGCCTTGTTGTATACCGAGATGGTGACAACAGGCGCTTTAATTCATGGTGATCGGGAACGTTTTTTACAGCACGATGCTTTTGAATATCCACTGGCGCTTCAGTTAGGTGGGCATGATGCGGATGAGCTGACAAAGTGTGCACGTTTTGCTCAGGAAAGGGGTTATCAAGAGGTTAACCTGAATGTCGGCTGTCCCAGTGACCGGGTGCAAAACGGTCGTATCGGTGCATGTTTGATGGCAGAGCCTCAAACAGTTGCCCTAGCGGTGCAGGCAATGCTAAGTGCAGTAGATATACCGGTTACTGTGAAGCATCGAATTGGTATTAATGGCCGAGAGTCTTATGGCGAATTGACAGACTTTATTGGTCAGGTGGCTGATGCAGGCTGCAAAACATTTATCGTCCATGCCCGAATTGCGATCCTGGAAGGATTGTCACCTAAGCAAAACCGCGAAGTGCCGCCTTTGAAGCCAGAATGGGTTTATCAGCTGAAACAGGATTTTCCTGACCTAGAGATTACCATTAATGGAGGTGTTAGCTCTTTTACAGAGATTGCTGAGCATCTCGACAAGCTGGATGGTGTGATGGTCGGGCGGGAAGCCTATCAGAATCCTTATATGTTGGCGAAGGTTGATAGTGAACTTTATGGTTGTAGTCTGCCTGTAAAAGAGAGGGCGGCAATTGTTGAACAAATGGTGCCTTATATAGAGACACAGCTTGGCAAGGGAGTTTACCTGAGCCATATTAGCCGGCATATGCTGGGGCTTTATCAGGGGGTGCCTGGAGCTCGCCGTTTCCGCCGCCATATAAGTGAAAATGCCCATCGTCAGAATGCCGGTATTGAAGTGTTACTTGAAGCGGTCAGGCAGGTAGAAGAAATCAGCTCGTAATAACGCTTGTTGCAACGGTATTTTATTCACCACAGAGTCACTGGGGCTTATTGTTTCTAGTATAAAAAACTCTGTGTCCTCTGTGGGAATAAAGGGTTAGCCTTTGCCGAATGGCTGCTTCTTAACATCACCATACTTCTCAAGCTGTTTTACCAGGTCACTAAATGCTTTGCGGTTATCTTCATTCAGGTTCATAAGCACTTTGTGTGCATCCAGGACCCGGGCATGTGTAACTTGTTCGTTGCTGTTACTTGGGTCAGAAGGTAGCTCTTTCATATTGAAAGCAATAGGATGTTCTAACTCCTGCACAATAATAAAAACGCGCTCAAACCCCATACTTAGTAGTATTCGGGTAATGTCGTGCTGTGTTGAAATTAACACAGGGATTTGACCATATTTTTTCTTGGTTCTGATAGATAGTTTTGCCAGTAAACCCAGAGATGTACTGTCAATAGTCTGGGTTTCTGACAAATCAATGATGATTGATTTAAAGCTGGGTTCATTAAAAATCTTTTCGAGAAAGGCTTCTAGTGTTGGGCAAAGGGTTAAGCGCACTTCGCCTAACAGTTTGAGCAGATAAGTGCCTTGACTTTCGGCAAACTGGATTCTTCCTGGCGTCATACTTTCATCCCAGATCTTCGGGCTAGCATCAATATTGCGATATCATCGGGGGCTTCATTTAGATCGCTTAGGCCAAGCCTGTCTGCCAGTGCTTGCACTGAGTCAGTACCCTCTCTAATTACAGATAATAGATAGTCTTCCTTATCCTGCAGACTGCCTTGAGGTAGAACCTCAAGGATACCGTCAGAGAAGATAGTTAAGGTAAACTCGGAGGGCAAGTCAATAATCACATCTTCAAAATGAGCATCTTCAAAAAGTCCAAGTGGTAACCCTTTGCCTTCAATGAATCGTACTTCATTGTCGGATGTCATGACGGGTAGAGGGTAATGGCCACCAAATGCGTAGGTTAAGGTTTGGGCTTGGATATCAACAATGCCGCCAAAAACAGTTACATGCTTGCCCAGGTCAGTTTGCAGCAAGCTTTTATTGATATAGTTTAAAACGTGGGAGGGTTTGAAACGTGCCTTGCGACCATGGGATTGGTAGTCCTGTAGCAGATTCATGGACATGTGCTTAAGCAAAACAGTAACGAATGCAGATGATGCCCCGTGGCCAGACACATCAGCTAGGTAAAAAGCAAATCGATTTTCGTTGAGTATGAAATAGTCTACAAAATCTCCGCTCAGGTAGAGTGATGGAATGATGTGGTGGTCAATCTGGTAGCCGCAGTAATTAAGAGGTGTCTGCGGTAACATTTTCATTTGCACTTGACGACCGGCTTTTTGGTCTTCCCTCAGTAGGTGTAGACTGCTTTCAAGGGAGTGAATAGCGTTTTCAAGGCTTTCACGGTAGCGCTTGTTTTCTTGGGCAAGCTGCATGCTTTCCAGGGCGCGGTTGATCGCGTACTCGAGTACTTCAAGATCAAGGATGGGCTTGGTGATATAGTCATTGGCTCCCAGGCGCAGTGCCTCAACTACATCAGCCATGACGCCTGCCCCGGAAACGACAATAAAGGGCGTGTCAGGAGAGGTTGAGCGAACGTTGCGAAGCACGCCGAGTCCATCCATTTGGGGCATTCTGAGATCACAAAGAATCAAGTCTGGCTTGGCCTCATGGAATGTAGCCAGACCTCGTTGACCATTTTCAGCTTCAAGGATGGTAAATCCGCTTTCTTTTAGATAGGCCACGATGCTTTCTCTGACGATGGTATCATCGTCAATGACCAGAATCGTGCTGCTGGCCACACTCATATAGTTACCTGCAAGCCCCTGGCTAAAAACGGCTGTTGGTTCGCTAGAAGACGAACCCTGGAACCAAGAATGATTCAGAGGCAGAATAAAGTCAACTTGTCCACTGTACCAGTTTTTTTATGAGCTGGTTACATTGAGAGTCAGCCATTACATTAAGCTAGGTGAAAAGTTTTACCTTGCTCATGATAGGGGAGATTAGACCCCATATTACATTAAGTCATGAAAATCCCGGATTATGATTATAATCCGGGATGAGAGGGTTTTGTATTTTTTAAGGAAAAAGATGACTGCTAAAAGTCATCTTCAGGTACTTGCCCGGTGATGAGATACTCTCTTCTTTGCAAATAAGCATCACGTATGAATGTGTAACGGTCACCCATAATGAGGTCTTCTGCATCGAGTAGTGCCGAGCGGGTATTAATAATATCAATGCCATAGGCAATCCATTGGTCACGATCAGGTTCGACATGATAGATGGGGCTTACATAAGTATCTGGGAAAATTCCCGCCCCACCTCGTAAGGTTCTTGGGCCAAGGAATGGAATTACCAGATAGGGACCGGAAGGTACGCCCCACTGAGCTAGCGTCAGGCCGAAGTCTTCGTATTTCTGCTCAATTCCCAGTGGCGATGCGACATCAACAAGACCCAGCATGCCTACAGTAGAGTTGATAACCAGTCGGCTAAGGGAGGTTAGCGCTTGGGTGCCTTTGAACTGTAGCAAAGCGTTTAATGTGTTTCGTGCTTCACCCAGGTTATTAAAGAAATTGGTCACCAGTCCCTGCACCGGTTTCGGAGTGACAGCATTATAGCCTTTGGCAATGGGCTTCAAGGCGTAGCTATCAAGTGTATCATTGAATGAAAAGATAGCTCTGTTCATGCGCTCCCATGGATCATCATAGGATACTGGCCGCTCTGAGGGAGCAGCGTATACTGTGAAGGATACGCAGGCCAGAAGAAAAAAAATCATCTGGCGGGTACAGTTTAGATCTGGTTTAAACACACTCCTGTCCTCAGTTGTTCCCTGCTCAAAAATAAGCGCACTAGACCCTATTACTTATTCAGTATTAGTGTACTTATTCCACGGTTGGGTTAGCTACTCTTCATTATTATCGGCTATTGCATAGTTTTTGCTAAGTGGAATGTATAAGGGCGATTAATCACTGCAGGCTTTTAGCCGATGAATTAATTGAGAGTACAGGTCTACCTTATAAAAAATAAGGTACTCAGCTGTGTTTATTCTGGTTTGAAAATCATTAATCTAATAATTGCATTGTTAATTATTGGTGATTTTTTAGTAGAGGTAGGGAAAGTATGGGCAAGCAGGACAATCCTCAGTACCTGCCTAAGGATACGGTAGAAGTTGGCGCTATTGAAGAGCGTTTTAAGGTTCTTCGTGAGGCTTACCTGGAAGGGAGGTTAACAGTTGATAGTCGTCAACTGGCAGAGAGGTTGATGGATTTTGAGTTGTTTTTAAACAAA
>CBDCZK010000026.1:0-59515 GCA_965224475.1 Endozoicomonadaceae bacterium
CACTTGGGCAAATTGGCTATTATTTCCCAAAGCATGAAACAACTCACGACTTATCAAATCAGTTAACTTTATTTCTGCACCATTTCCAACACCAGCAAATTCAGCTAATTTTTCTTTAGCTAAAATTTCAATAAGTTTATTAGTAACTGGTGATCTAGGGGTGTATTTATAAAATTGCAGCGGATTCTTTTCTTTTAATTTACTGAGACGCCCCTTAAATTTAAATTCACCACTACCTCCAAAAACATAAAATGAGTTAATAAAGACAATAAAACCAAACAGAAATAAAATATTTTTCTTCATATAAATCAAAAATAATAATTAAAAGCTAAACAAAGAGCTTGACCAAAAATCAATTCAGCACACAGCTACAAATCGAAGAATTATAGCTATCCGGTCGATCATAAAAAAAATATTTCTCGATTAAAAACTATTTTTATATTCAAAAAATAATGAATAGTTTGAGCTAAGCAGAATAAAGTTATTTAGAAAATAATCAGATTGCTATAATTTTTACTCGAAGCTATACAGAAAGCTTGCACTAGGTACTCACAGAGTACATAAGTCAACAAACCGTAAAGAACCCCCCAAAATATTGAGCTAGATCAATAAACCCCCTGTTTTGGTACCTTAGTATTCCCGCCAACTCCGATAACGAAAATCGATACACCTTTCCCGACAAACACCTACCCAACCGGGAAGAAAATAAGGATTTTTATGAATAACAAGCTCTGGGGCAGCCTTGCTTTAGCCTCAACCCTTGCTATAACTGGCTGTAATGACTCTGGAAGTGATTCGTCCAGCTCAGATTCAACGACACCAAAACCACCCGCTGGCGATACCACCGTTAGCTTTACTCTGCTGCAAACAACAGATATTCATCATCACGCAGAAACCTATGTCCAGCTGGCAACTAAAATCAAGGACATCAGAGACACCAAAAAGCCTGAAAATATCCTGCTGGTTGATTCTGGCGATTTCGTCATGGGTACGGTCTATGACATGACCCTGACCAGTAGCACTAAAACACCTGCTGCATTTCAGTTTATCCAGGATGCCGGTTATGACGCAGTGACACTGGGTAACCACGAATTTGACTACGGTGATGAAGCGCTTGCACAGATGCTTGACCCGCTCTCAAGTCGTGGCTTTGCAACTCCGATTGTTGCTACGAATATGATTGCCACCGGTTCCCCCACTCTTCAAAAGCATGTTGACGGTGAAACGATCAGCCAAACTTATACGCAAACCCTGTTCCAGGGTACTGACAAAGAGATCAAGGTTGGCTTTATTGGCCTGATGGGACCCAAATCAGTAACCACCATCACCAATGCCCCTGCTATTAAGTTTAATGATGACATCCCTACGATTCAGGCTCAGGTTGATGAATTAAGAAAAAGTGCCGACCTGGTTATCGCCTAGTCCCACAGCGGCATAGATAACCCTGATCATAATGCACCAGAGGGCGATGATGTTGACTATGCCAAGAGCCTCAACGGTATAGATATTATCGCTTCCGGGCATGCCCACAAGCTGGTTGAAAAAGACGGTAATAATAAGCCCATTATCATTACCAAAGACGGTCAGCCAAACACCTATATAATTGGTGGCGGTGCCTATGGCAAATTCCTGTCTCAACTGGATATCACCTTTACCAAGAATAAAGGGATTACAGACGTCACCCTATTAAACCATAATATCGAAAGCGTTAAGCCTGATCTTAACGACGAACACGTAAAAAGAGTATTCGATAACGTAAACGCGGCCCAAACCACGATTAAAACACTGGCCAATATCA
This sequence comes from Endozoicomonadaceae bacterium, assembly GCA_965224475.1. Taxonomy (GTDB): domain Bacteria; phylum Pseudomonadota; class Gammaproteobacteria; order Pseudomonadales; family Endozoicomonadaceae; genus Endonucleibacter. The sequence goes on from CBDCZK010000026.1 coordinate 1,799, forward strand.
GCGATATTAACGAAATCGTTGCCAAACGAGGTAAAACTGAATTTGCTGAACCCACCAAACTGGGAGAGTCCAGCCTGGGTAATCTGTTAGCCGATGCAACCCGCTTTAGCTATACACATTACGATCAGGAAGAAACGGGAGACAATGGCTACACCATTAAAGATACGCCTGTATCCCTCGTAGCTAACGGTGTTATCCGAGGTGGCTTTAAAGACAGTGAGACAATCAGCTTCTCCACAATGTATGACGTGATGTCTCTGGGTCTATCCATTGATAAAGAACAGCAGGACCTGACGGGTTCTCCACTGTTTGCTGCCTATCTGACTGCACAGGAACTTCAGAGTGTTGCCCGCCTGATCAGCTATGGACTGGCCTCCCAGGATAAGGTTTATCTGGCAAAACTGGCGAAACAGGCTGCATCTGAAGACCTCACGGTAGCAGGAATAGATTTCAAGGGAATCTTGAACGGCCTCAAAGACCTTGATAAGCCTGAAAACAAGGGAAAAACGCCCCTGGACATTATCGTGGGTCATGTGGATTTCGAAGTACTCCGCGATAAATTAGAAGCCGCAGGACTTACTCTTGGTGATATCCTGAAGCTGCTAGAAAGTGGCGATAGTGCGACCAACCCAGAACAAGCCTCTCTTCCTTTTGATAAAATCAAGGCTATTCTCGGACTGCTTGAAAAGATCGAACAGGGCACAGCGGCTAAACTGTTTAACTCTTATGCCATCAAGCTGTTCATCATTAATAAACTACAGCCTGAGTACTACCTGAATGCCGCAGGTTTACGTACCAGCTACAACAATGAGTATGAGATTACCGCTACAGAACTCTACACAAAAGGTGATAGCCACTCTCAAGGCGATGAAGCATTGATACCGCTTGATGCAGGGCGTATGGCTGATAGCAACACGCTTTACCCCGTACTGGCAGACCAATATATGCTGCTGCTTATGTACGGACCTGAGTTCAGCCTGCTGAGAAATCTGCCACAATTTGCCATTAACCCCAAAACCAAAGATGGCAAGGTGATTGAGTTTGATATCAGCAATAAAGACACCTACAAGAACCTGACAGACATGGCTGTGCATGACAGCAATGGTAAGGAAGTCAAAGCATGGCAAGCTCTGCAAACCTTCTTTAAAGAGAAGGCCAAAGAGGGATCTGACAGCTTCTACAACATTCCTGAAGAATTTTATAACAGCGACGTAATGACTGATGGCAAGTTGAGCAGCCGGGTCAATGGTCCTGTTGCACAATAATTTTTCTGCCTGACCGATAACCACAAACCTCTGCTCTTTTTTAAACAAAAAAAGAGCAGAGGTGACACCCTCCTATCAAATAAGTAAAATCCGAATCGAGTACCCCATCAGGCCTCTATTATTTTTCATAAAAGACAAGCTGGTATCCCCTGGCTTAACTGTAAAATAGTGGTTGTACGGTTTTTACTCCAAACACCATGAGCAATCATGGAATAGACATCCATGGAATAATAAGCCCAATAAGAAGGTTTCTATGAATGGGAAAACAATCTGGATTTTGCTGGCTGCCATGTTATTGGCCGCTTGCTCTGGTCCTTGGAATAACCCGCACCCCCCAGAAACTGGGGATGAAATTATTTATCAAACTAATTTTCAGCTCCCCCCCCAGCACCTTGATCCAGCGATTTCCTATTCCACTGATGAAAGCATGCTTATCGGCCAGATCTATGAGCCACCTTTGGGCTACCACTTTTTAAAAAGACCTTATGAACTTGAGCCTGTCGTGGCTGAATCTTTACCAGACGTTATCTATCTGGACAGTGCTTTCCAGACTGTAGATAAAGACTCTGCGGATATTGCCTACAGTGAATATATTATCAGGCTCAAACCAGGCATCCTTTACCAACCGCACCCTGCGTTTGCTAAAAATAACAAGGGCCATACCTATTTTTTCAACACAGCCTCAGAGGGTACTGACTACAGCGCTATTGCTGATTTTGAAGAAACAGCCACCCGGGAGCTGACAGCAGATGATTTTATTTACCAGATCAAACGTATCGCAGATCCGGCAAACCGCGCCCCCCTGATTGGTTTTATGGCTCAATACATTGTTGGTATGGAGGATTTCACAAACAAACTGAGATCCGTTAAGCGAGATGACTGGCTTGACCTGCGCAAGTACCCTATGCAAGGGCTCAGAAAAATCAATGACCACAGTTACGCCATCACCATCAAAGGTGTTTACCCCCAGTTTTTCTACTGGTTGGCCATGCATTTTTTTGCCCCTATTCCCTGGGAGGCAGACCGTTTCTACAACAATCCAGGCTTTAAGGAAAAAAACCTGACGCTGGACTGGTACCCAATAGGAACCGGGCCGTTCATGATGACCCGTAATGACCCTAACCGACAAATCGTGCTGGAACGCAACCCCAACTATCGTATGGATTTCTATCCATTAGAGGGAGCACCCGGTGATGCAATCGCAGGTTTTCTGGCTGATGCCGGCAAACCCATCCCCTTTATAGATAAAGCCGTTTTTACACTGGATAAAGAGTTGCTTCCCATGTGGAGTAAATTCCTGCAGGGGTACTATGACCGTTCCGGTGAAAACCATGGCAATGTGACCCAGAATTTTGACCAGGCGCTGGTGATTGGTCCTAACGGTATTGAGCTATCTAAAGAGATGCAAGATAAAGCCATTACCCTGTCACAAGATGTTAAGCCCGCTGTTTACTACAACGGTTTTAATATGCTGGATCCCGTCGTCGGTGGCTATAGCGAAGAAAAGCGCAAGCTCAGGCAGGCCATCGCAATCGCCTGGAATATGGAAGAGTATATTGATATTTTCCAGAACGGCTCTTCTCTTCCCTATATGGGCCCTATCCCCCCAGGCATCCCCGGCTCTATGGCAGGAAAAGAGGGTATCAACCCTTATACCCACGACTGGCTTAATAATCAGCCCACTCGCAAACCTATCGAGTATGCACAACAACTGATGGTTGAAGCCGGTTATCCGGGGGGACGGGATGCCAAAACAGGGAAACCTCTCAAGCTCTATTTTGATGTGCAAGCCCAGGCATCCAGTAAAAGTACACAGGACTGGCAAAAAAAACAGCTTGAGAAACTGGGCATCCAACTAGAATTCAGAGCCACAGACTGGAACCGTTACAAAGAGAAAATGCGTACCGGCAATCATCAACTGTTTCAATATGGCTGGTTGGCAGACTACCCTGACCCGGAAAACTTCCTGTTTTTACTGCACGGTCCGCAGGGTCCAATTGCCTGCCAGTGTGATGGCAACAACCAGGCAAATTACAATAATGAAGAATACAACCAGCTTTTTGACCGGATGAAAACAATGCTTCCTGGACCAGAACGCGATGGGATTGTTGCGCAAATGCTGGATATTGTCCGCCAGGATACGCCCTGGTTTACCGGAACCTACCCAAAAGAGTATTACTTGAACAACCAGTGGGTCTATAACACGAAGCGTCATGGTATCAGCGCCGCTACATTAAAATATATTCGGATAGATAACGAACTCAGGGCAGAAAAACAGAAAGAATGGAATAAACCCAATATCATTCCCCTGATGGCTGGTATTGGTGGTTTTATTGTTTTGTTTATTCCCGCCATTACAGCCTATCGGCGTAGACAAAAATTAACGATCAAGACCTGATTCACTGTTAAAGGCTAACAAATCGACTGCAAGGATAATAATAATGCTTGCCTACATTATAAGACGACTGTTTTACGCTATACCGATTCTGATAGGGGTGAATCTTATTACCTTCGCTCTGTTTTTTATCGTCAACAGTCCTGATGATATGGCCAGGGCCCAACTGGGTGATAAACACGTGACAGAAGAGGCGATAGTTCTCTGGAAAGAGAGCCATGGTTACGATAAGCCATTATTTGTGAATCCTGAGCAAGATGGTCTGGGCTATCTCACTGAAACCATCTTTTTTAATAAATCCCTGAAGCTGTTTGCATTTGAGTTTGGCCAGTCGGAAAGCGGTCGTGATATCACCAGCGATGTCACCCAGCGAATGTGGCCGAGCCTATCCATCGCGTTACCCACATTTATTATTGGACTTTGGGTCAATATCTGCATTGCCCTTTTAGTTGTGATGTTTCGCAATACCGGGTTAGAGAGAGGGTTTATTGCTCTGTTTGTCGTCTTAATGTCCATCTCTTATCTGTTTTATATTATTGGCGGCCAATACCTCTTTGCCAGACTCTGGCAGCTGGCCCCTATCTCAGGGTTTCAACCTGGGGTCGACGCACTAAAATTCCTGGTTTTACCCGTCATTATTGGCGTAGTTTCCGGAATAGGAGCAGGTGCCCGCCTCTACCGAACCCTGTTTCTGGAAGAGGCTGACCAGGATTATGCCCGCACAGCCCAAGCCAAAGGTGTCAGCGAGGCCGGTGTGCTTTTCAAACACATTCTGCCCAATGCCATGATTCCCATATTAACTAATGTGGTTATTGTGATTCCGATGCTCTTTATGGGCAGCCTGATTATGGAATCCTTCTTCGGTATCCCGGGACTGGGAAGCTACATGATAGATGCACTGAAATCCCAGGATTTTGCCATTGTCCGTGCCATGGTATTTATTGGTTCAGTCCTTTACATCATTGGCCTGATACTGACGGACATATCTTACACCGTGGTGGACCCGCGGGTTCGGCTGAATTAAAGGAGTGACCGATGAAACTTGTTTTTCTATGGAGTGACATACTTCTTTATATTCTGCTGCTGGCTGTCAGCGCTTTTATATTTTCGCTGGTGAGAAGCCCCCAAAACCGTGAGCGTTGGCGTTATGTTTTTAAATCACGAATGGGGATGTCTGCTTTTATTATCATCTTGACGTACATTGTGATTGGCTTTATCGACTCCATTCATTTTCGAACAGCATTACCCCCATTAGCAGGGCAGGCAGCTGAAAAAACTTATTACTCCAATGATGTCCATAGTGTGCTCGATAAAGCACTCGGTGAAATCAGTGAAAATACAGAAAAAACCTACTCAGCGCCATTTTCACTAAAGTCTTATTCAAAGGAGAATATGCAAGATCCCCAGGGTAGGACATACCGGGATTACCCAGCTCTTGAGCATGCAGGGAAACACCTTGATTCCGGTGCCAGTCAAATAACCGATATACTTTGGCAAAGTGCCATCAGCATTTTGATTGGGCTGTCTATTGCAACGGTTCTAATTGGCACGCACCACTGGTACATAAAAGGAAAAAAATCCCCCTATCCCTGGAAAACAGCCTACCTTACCTTGGCCATTATTATCTGCCTACTGGTTTGGTTGTTACATGTGGGCAGTCTCTACCATATTCTGGGGACAGATAAAGCCGGCAACGATGTGCTTTACACTTGCTTCAAAGGTATTCGCACAGGCATGTTAATTGGCACCCTGGCCACCTTAATTATGATGCCTATTGCTATATCTCTGGGCATTGCTGCAGGTTACTTCAAAGGCTGGGTTGATGACATCATTCAATACCTCTATACCACACTAAGTTCCATTCCAGGCATTCTATTGATTGCTGCCTCGGTATTGCTATTCCAGGTTTGGATCGACCTACACCCGGAATATTTTGAAACCAGCCTGGAAAAAGGGGATGCCCGCTTTATCGCTCTTTGTTTTATTTTAGGTATTACCAGCTGGGCCACTCTCTGCCGTTTACTCAGGGCAGAAACCCTGAAACTCAGCCAACTTGACTATGTGCAGGCGGCACACGCATTTGGCGTCAGCCATTTCAGAATCCTGCGACGTCATATCCTGCCCAATGTTATTCATATTATCCTTATTACTTTTGTTCTGGACTTCAGTGCCCTGGTGCTGGCAGAAGCAGTACTGGCCTATATTGGCGTAGGGGTAGACTCCTCCATACACAGCTGGGGCAATATGATCAGTGCAGGCAGCGCTGAGCTCAGCAGAGAGCCCGCCGTTTGGTGGAATCTGGCAGGTGCTTTTATCTTTATGTTTATTCTGGTGCTTGCGGCCAATTTATTCTCTGATCTGGTGAATAGTGCCTTTAATCCAAAAACTGCCAATGTTGTCAACCAGGGAGCGGCATAATGACTATCAAAGAGCCTCAGCCTATTGCCACTCCCGCAACAACAAGCAGAGAGCCTTGTCTAAAAGTCACAGATCTCTCTGTTATTCTCCAGCAACAGCCTTCAACCAAAATACTGGATCATGTTAGCTTTGAGCTATATCCCGGTGAGATTTATGCCCTTGTTGGTGAGTCAGGCAGTGGCAAATCTGTGACGGCACTTTCTATTATGCGCCTGCTGCCCAATGCATTAAAAATCAGCCAGGGTAATATCACACTCAAAGAGACTAACCTGTTCCAAATAACTGAACAGGCAATGGGCACCATCCGCGGCAGCCGAATAGCGATGATCTTTCAGGATGCCCAGACCTCGCTAAATCCTGTCCAGACTATTGGCAAGCAAATCATAGAAACCCTGAAACTCCATACCTCATTAAAAGGCCGTGCTCTTAAAGAAAAAGTGCTGGACCTGCTTGCTGAAGTAGGCATTCCTGACCCAGAAGCCAGGATTGACTGGTATCCTCACCAGATGTCAGGTGGCCAGCAGCAACGGATTATGATTGCCATGGCGCTGGCCTGTGAGCCGGAAATATTACTTGCCGACGAACCCACCACCGCACTGGATGTAACGATCCAGAAGCAGATTCTGAAACTGATAAAAAAATTAACCCGAAGCCGTAATCTGGCTGTCTTACTGATTACCCACGATATGGGTGTCGTTAGTAAAACCGCACATCGGGTGGGAGTCATGTATCAAGGGGAAATAATTGAAGAGGCAGAGTGTCAGCACTTTTTCTCAGCTCCTCAACAGGCCTATAGCCAAAAATTAATTAACAGTCTGCCGGATACAGAGGATTATCGTAATAACAGCTCTCATCTGCCTCTACTCCAGGTAGAAGATCTGGAAGTACACTTTCCCATCAGGCGTGGAATATTTCAGCGCATTCATGACTATACCAAAGCAGTAAACGGCATCAGTTTCTCTATCAAAAAAGGAGAAACGCTGGCATTGGTTGGTGAGTCCGGCTCAGGAAAATCAACCACTGGGCGTGCCATTCTCAACCTTGAACCGGCAACTGGGGGCACTATCTGGTTTGATAACTTGAAAGTTAATAAACTCAGCCGAAGCGAGATGTTGCCACTGAGAAAAAAAATACAGGTCATCTTCCAAAATCCCTATTCCTCAATGAATCCAAGAATGACAGTCGGTGACATCATTGAAGAAGGTATGATCAGCCTTGGCATTGAGTCATCACCTGAAGAACGGATCAACAAAGTGGAATCTCTGCTAAAAAGGGTAAGAATGCTACCTGAGCATCGGTTTCGCTATCCTCATGAATTTTCCGGAGGCCAGCGCCAACGTATTGCCATAGCCCGAGCACTTGCGGTTGAACCTGAACTGATTATCTGTGATGAACCGACCAGTGCCCTGGATGTTTCTATTCGGGCGGATATTCTTGAGCTATTGCTGAATCTTCAACAAGAGCTGGGAGTATCCTACCTGTTTATCACCCATGATCTGTCTATCGTTCCCCTTATGGCTCACAAAGTAGCTGTAATGAAAGAAGGGATGATTATTGAGCAAGGCCATACCGAAGCTATTATTAATGCGCCTCAACAGACATACACCAAGCAATTACTGAATGCTGTGCCTAAAATAAAATAATTATAAAAGGAGGCATGCATGCATCAACGCATTAAACAAGACTTTCTGGATCAGCTGCCCACATCAGACTATTGCTCACTCAGGCTAGTATGCCTGGATGAAGAACGGCTATTGGTCAAAAAAGGCCGTGTGGAAAATGTCAGTACCGAGCAGAACCTGGGGCTAATAGTTACCGTTATTAAAAATGGAGGACTAGGCTATGGTTCCACTTGCCAGATAGACCGGCAGGGAATTCACTGGGCTATGGAACAAGCTTGCCAATGGGCCGAGTTAAGCGCCAGTCAGTCTGTGTTTGACTATAGTCAAATCGCCATGCCTCATCCTCAAGGGCACTATCAAACAAAAGTCAGCCAACCCTGGGAAAGTGAATCACTGGAGAATCGGCTGGATAGATTGTTGACTGAATCAGCAAAACTGAAGATAAGCGATGAAATAGTCAATTGGGGCGCAAGCCTTTCCCGGCTAAAATCAGAAACTCTGTTCCTAACCAGTGAAGGGGGTGAAGCTCACCAACTCAAGGATGCGCTTTTTCCTGACCTGTTTGTCACTGGCTTTAAAAATGAAGCACAACACCGCCATCTGGCTGGGTCGGGTAATGCCCAACAAGGGGGGTTGGAACTGCTGGACAACCTGTTTGATAACAAAGCCCCGATGTTGGCAGAACAGGTTTTACAACTATTAGCAGCACCACAGTGCCCTGAAGACCCGCGGGATCTGCTGTTAATGCCTGACCAGATGATGCTACAAATTCATGAGTCCATTGGCCACCCCCTTGAGCTGGATAGAATTCTGGGTGATGAACGCAACTATGCCGGTACCAGCTTTGTTACTGCTGATATGATCGGTTCCTTCCAGTACGGTTCAGAACTATTAAACGTCAGTTTTGATCCTACTCTATCTAACGAATTTGCCAGCTATGGTTTTGACGACGATGGTTCACAAGCAGAAAAACAGTTAATTATCGAAAAAGGTATTTTAAAACGGGTACTGGGTGGTCATATCTCCCAAAATCGGGCTGGCCTCCCTGGTGTTGCCTGCAGCCGTTCCCAAAATTGGAACCGACCGCCCTTGGATCGAATGGCTAATCTCAACATAGAGCCGGGCACCGACAGCCTGCAATCGCTTATTTCAGGTATTGAAAAGGGTGTATTAATGGAGAGCAATCGCTCCTGGTCAATTGATGACTCCCGCAATAAATTTCAGTTTGGCTGTGAGTGGGGACAACTGATTGAAAATGGTGAACTCACCACTGTGGTAAAAAACCCCAACTACCGGGGCATATCCTCTGGATTCTGGAGGAATCTGAAAGCGGTAGGTAATCAGGAAACCTTTGCGGTTCACGGCACTCCCTGGTGTGGCAAGGCAGAGCCCAACCAGGTAATTCAGGTAGGACATGCGTCTCCAGCCTGTGTTTTTGCAAATGTCGAGGTATTTGGGGGATGAGAAATTATTTTGAATCACTCTGTTCTGAACTAAACAGCTTCCTAAAAGGCCAGGAGATCTGGCTGGCACAGCTTGAAGCGGAACAGAGTAGCTACTGCCGATTTAACCATGGCCGAATGCGCCAGCAGGGAACAATAAACCAGAGCCAGCTCACCCTGACCTTGGCTGATGGCCAAAAGCATAGTAGCCACCAGCTGATGCTGAGCAATAACCTGGAAGATGATACCGCTTTGCTTAAATCAGCTATAACCGCCTTAAGAGATCGTTTGAAACATCTGCCTGACGACCCGTTATTTTTAATTAATAAACATCCAGAAAACAGTGAACAACTGGCCCATCAAGAGATACCCGATGCAAAGGCCATATGCCAACACGTTACAGAAAACTGTGCACAGGATGATTTTGTAGGCATTGTCATGGCGGGTAGCCAATACTCTGCATTTGCCAACTCCCTTGGTCAAAGGAACTGGTTTGAGGCCAAGGACTTCAATCTGGATTACAGTCTTTATTTGCATACAGACAAAGCTGTTAAAGACCGGCTGGCAGGTCCTCAATGGCAACAGGATAATTTTATTGAGCGGTTGGAACAAAGCCGAAATAAGCTCAGTTTATTAAAGCAACAGCCGGTCGAATTAAAACCGGGAAAATACCGCGTTTACCTGACACCAGATGCCTTAAATGAAATTGTCAATTTAATGAGTTTCAGCTGCCGTGCTGTACAGGATAAATCCAGCCCTTTACGTCGGCTCCATAACCATGAAGTTCAACTCAACCCAATGGTTAATATCAGCATGGATCTGACATCCGGAATTGTCCCCTGCTTTCAGGGAGAAGGGTTTGTGATGCCACCACAACTCCAATTGCTGGAGAATGGTATAAGTAAAAACCTGCTAACCTCTCCCCGCACTGAACTGGAATATGGCATTAAACATAATGGTGCCGGAACAGGTGAACAGGCTGGCTCACTTATCTTGAATACAGGCCAGCTACTGCAAGATCAGGCTTTATCACAGCTTGGCAACGGTCTCTATATCAGCAACCTCTGGTATCTGAATTACTCTGATCCTAATTCAGCTCGCATTACAGGGATGACCCGTTTTGCCTGTTTTCTGGTTAAAGACGGCAAGCTAACCACACCCATTAATGCTCTACGATTTGATGATAGCCTTTACCATATGCTGGGCAACAACCTTGAGGCATTAACCCAGGAGCAGGAACTATTAATGGATACAGGTAGTTACTTCCGCCGAAGTCGTGGTGCTAAAGCATTGCCAGGGGCACTAGTAAAAGACATGTGTTTTACACTATAGATACCCCAGTTCCTTTATTGAAAACAAGCAGGATGCTTGTTTTCAATAAACAAAAACTAATTTTTTAAAACTTCATTGTTGCACTGACTTTAACGTTACGACCCATTCCAGGAAAACCTTCACTCAAATAAGGTTTATATTGCCGATCAAAAATATTCTCAACAAACAACTGGAGTTTTAGGCCAGTAACTGCTTTCGGCTCCCAGTCCCAAAATAGGTTATTTATCATATAGCTTCTTGAGGGTTGATAAAGCGTATAATATTTCGCTTTCGGGTCAATATCTTCTGCTGTTTCTTCCGTTTTATGAACATATTTACCCTTCCAGCCAAAACGCATATTGGATTCATACAATTTATAACCCAGAGTCATATTCACTTCGGGAGGAGGCACATCATTGACAGGTATGTCGGGACCGTTAGGGTCATAAATTGTCCCATAATAGGTGCTGGTCATCATCGCAATATTCATGCTGCCAAAAATGCGCGGCGCATCATAGTACATTTCAGCTTCAATCCCTTGAATATCAAATCCACGGTGATTGATATAGGTACGCCTTTCAGGAAGCACTTTCATATACTTAGATCGACTGCGTGCAATATTGTCTTTAACATGAGTATCAAAAACAGTCATTCTTAACTGAAGCTTATCTTTTTGATCAAACAACGCTGAGAAATGGGTCAGCACCCCCAGACGGGCAGCATAGACCTTTTCTGGCGATAACTGACGACTAGTAGCAGATCGACTTTCAACAGAATACTGCTCCCTGATAGTAGGTGCTTTAATACCGTAGGAATAGTTAGCAAAAATTGAGGTGTCTGGTGTCAATTCATAATACACGCTCAATTTCGGCGAAAAACTGCTATAGCTTTGTTTACTGTAGTCATGCCCAACAGATGGATTGTTATATTTCGGCAAAAGGTTCCCTACACCTTTATTTGTAATATGGTCATAACGCAATGCTGGTGTTACAGTCCACTTTCCCCAACTTATTGCATCCTCTATAAACCCCGACCAAGTAGTTTGGGTACCATCAGGCATATAATAAGGTTGAAACGTAGCCTGTACGGTATCGCCATCCTCATTTCTATAGGCGGCACGAGTCAGGGTTTCCTGTTTTTCCTGTTGAAACTGAATACCATAAAGCAAATCGTGAGAAAGCAGTGACGTTTCAAAAAGCTGATTATTCGTTATTTCTGCAAACCACATGTTAAATGTAGTCCAACTTTCATTACCCATATTTGCAGCGGTAGTACCAGTGACACTATCTGGGCGTTTATCGTGTTGTTTTGTTTTTGTATAGGATAACGTGAAGTTACTGTTTAACCATTCTAAAGATGGACTGGTGTACTCATGTTTGAAAACAGTATTACTGTCTTCAGTCTCTCGCCAGACCGTTTTTTTAAACAGAGCATCACCATCATAATCATCAAACAAGCCTCTTTTGGAAGCATAAGGGGCTCTGCTCGCATCACTGCCATTAATTTGTGTCAAGCTGATTTTATGGCCATTATCAAAATCGTATCCTAACTTGGCCATGCCTGACAAAAAGTTCATTCCCGAATAGTTGAAAGTATTCCCATCACCATCCTTCATATTGCCTGATCTTCGTTTAGTAATATTTACAAGCACATCAAAAGGACTTTCATTACCACCACCATATACAGTGCCTGAATATATTTCAGCATTATTATTAGTTTGAAACCCCGTTTTTACCATACCTCCTATCGTTTGACCTTTTTCTAACAAGTCCTTTGCATCTTTGGTTTCCATCATTACAGCACCACCAAAACCACCATTACCTCGCTTGCTGGAGTGTGCACCCTTATCAACATCCACTGATTTTAGTAATTCTGGTTCAAGAAATAAGGTTCCCTGCCTGTATTTTCTGAACTTTTTCGGGGCACCATCTAAGTACATCTGTACGTGCTCAACATCGAGGCCCCCAAAACCCTGAATATTAATACTCTGACCACCAGTACGAGGGCTTCCTTCCAGCGAAGTACCTGGCAACGCATCAACTAACTCTTGCACTGTACTCGCTTGCCGGGTTTCAATCTGGTCCTGATCAAGTGTTGATGTTCCAACATTGGAAGCTTCTACTTTATCTGCAATTACAGAGACTGTCTGAAGTACGGTTACATCATTCAGGCTATCATCTGTATTCGGTCTCTCGTCCGACTGACCGGCAAAAACTCCCGGGGCGGTAAAAACCATCATGGCAGCTGCTACTGCTTGCTTTTTCAAAACTACAGCACCTATGTTTCACTCGCTTGCAGGCAATAAATATTCAGGAGCGCGATTCCCCTCACATTTCGATGGCAATAAAAAACCCTCAGAAATGCCAAGCTCTCTGAAACAAACGACTACGGTTTTAAGTATTATGGATATAGCAGTTCAATAACGCAGGCAGATAAAGACACAGCCAACAACAAAACCTGAAGCGAAACTAAATGTAAATGAGATTTATTCTCAACTATACTTTCAGCTGTATTAGATGTAAACAATGTGCTTGTTTTATGTAAAGCTTCAGTTGTTATTTGATAAAAAAACACCTGATATTAATAAACACCTAAGCTTATTCAGCCAAATACTAAATATTTGACCTGTTTTTTTTGGTTAATGGTATAAACGTATGGGTCACTATTCCCCCTTCAACCATGTCCTCCTCTGTTAACGTATATGATGGAAATCAATCTCTTCTTCAGCTACTCCAGCTTCAGGATTATTGAAAACATCAACATCAAGGGCCCCTTCACTCTTCGCAACAATACAGGTCACAGCGCTATCACCTGTAACATTAACCGCAGTTCTTACCATATCAAGCAGCCTGTCTACCCCCATTATCAAGGCAATACCCTCAACAGGTAACCCTACTTGCTGCAGTACCATTGCCAGCATCACTAGACCAACACCCGGTACACCTGCAGTACCTACCGATGCCAGTGTCGCAGTCAATATAACCGTCAGGTAGTCTGAAAGACCCAGTGGAATGCTAAATGCCTGGGCGATAAAAACCGTTGCAACACCCTGCATCATCGCTGTGCCATCCATATTAATGGTACTTCCCAAAGGAATGGTGAATGACGCTACCCGGTTGGATACCCCAAACCGATGTGTAGCCGTCTCCATCGTAACGGGAATGGTCGCGTTACTCGATGCCGTACTGAATGCAAACATCACCGTATCTTCCATTTTTTTTATAAACAACACTGGACTCAGGCCAGTAAACAGTTTCAGTAAACTGCAGTAAGTAAGAAAAACATGAAGAATCAAAACACCGAGTAACACCAGAAAATACTTCAGTAAGCTGGTAATGGCTGAAAGCTCAATGGTGGTAAACAGCTTGGCCATCAAACAAAACACACCATAAGGGGCCAGATTCATCATCAAAGCCACCAGCTTCATCATAACCTCATTCATTGAGTCAAATATTCGGGCAATACGCTCACCCGGCTCACCAGCTGCCGCAATTGAAATACCAAACAAAACAGAAAACACAATAATTTGGAGTGTATTGCCTTCTGCCAGCGCTTCTATGGGATTGGATGGAAACAGACGAATTAACACATCACCAAGACCCGGAGCCTCTTGAACATTAAATGATGCCGATGTTTCAAGATTTGCACCGGTACCAGGCTGAAAGAACAGAGCTGCGATAATGGCAAGGGATATAGCAATGGCTGTAGTTGCCAGGTAAAGCCCCAGGGTTTTTGCACTCAATCGACCCAGGGTTGTAGCGTCACTCAGAGAACAGGTACCACAGATAATTGATGTAAAAATCAGAGGCACAACCAGCATCTTTAGAGAGGTGATAAATATCTGCCCCACCACATGAAAAAAACCATCCGTGATGTAATAAGCCACAAAAGGACTATCCGGGAACAACGTTCGCAAAATAATGCCTGAAAACAGGCCTGCAATCATACCAACAAGCACTTTAGTGGTAAGGGAAAGTTGTCTCCACGATTTAATCATAGGGATATCCTGGCTGAGAAGGCGAGGTCAATCACTGCATCGCAGGTTCATAATTAGCCTGAGAGGGGATGTTGAGAGCATTAAAATAATGCAGACAGAGATATTTCAGAATAGTCTGTGGCTTTATATATTCAACTTTGACCGTTAAGAATGTAACCGTCAGATACACTATCTATATAGTGTCGAATCTTCCTGACTGTACACGTCTACCGTATTATATTGGCCTGAATAATCTCCATTTAAAGCAGTACAATGTCCTCAATAAAAAAAGGCTCTAAATCCCGATTTTTCCGCCAATCAGTATTAGCTATCGCCATCACTGCTACGGTCAGTGGCTGCTCATTATTACAGTCCGGTGGAATAAACAGCACATTAAACCAGCCGACAGTTCGTGGCTCTTTGCAAACCACCCAAATACCTTACAGCAAGTTTCAGCTGGATAATGGCCTGACCGTTATTGTTCACGAAGATCGAAAAAATCCAGTTGTCGCTGTCAATGTCTGGTACAAGGTAGGATCCAAGGATGAGCAACCAGGTAAAACCGGCTTTGCTCATCTTTTCGAACATTTGATGTTTAATGGCAGTGAAAATCACCCAGGCGAGTATTTCGTGCCACTGCTAAGTGCCGGTGCTACCGATATGAACGGCACCACCAACAGTGACCGCACCAACTATTTTGCCACCGTGCCCACTTCCGCCCTTGATATGACCCTGTGGATGGAGTCTGACCGTATGGGGCACTTCCTTGGTGCATTATCTAAAGAAACACTGGATGAGCAACGGGGCGTGGTCAAAAATGAAAAGCGCCAGAAGGAGAACCGCCCCTACGGCAAAAGCTGGGAGTATATAGCGCAAGATACCTTCCCTTTGGGTCATCCCTACTCCTGGACAACCATCGGTTCAATGGCTGATCTTGATGCTGCAACCCTGGACGATGTCAAAACCTGGTTTAAAACCTACTATGGCCCATCCAATGCAGTCATAGTGTTAGCGGGTGATATTGATGCCAAAACAGCCCGAGAAAAAGTCAGCCATTATTTCGCTGATATTCCTCCAGGCCCGCCTTTATCAAAACAACAAAGCTGGGTAGCCAAGCGATCTGAAAGCAAACGCCGAATAATAGAAGACAGGGTTAAACAAACCCGTATTGTCAAAATATGGAACACACCCGCTGCTGGAAATGAGGCTGATACTGACCTCCAGTTACTGGCCTATGTCTTGGGTAACGGTAAAAACTCCAGACTCTACAAGCGCCTGATTCAGGAAGACAAAGTGGCAACCCGTGCTGAAGCATGGGTTTATTCCAGACAGCTGGCTGGGCAGTTTGGTATTACTGTCGATATCAAACCCGATATTGATAGCGACATCGTAGAAAAAGCTATTACCGAGGAAATCAATAAACTGTTACTTAATGGACCAACCAGACAGGAACTTCAGCAGGCAAAATTCCGGATAATGGCCGATTTTGTTATGGCTACAGAGCGAGTTGGTGGCTTTGGAGGAAAATCCGATATTCTTGCCAGAGGTGAGGTCTATCATAACGACCCTGGCTTCTACCAAACAGCTGAGAGCAGGCTCGTACAAACGACGTCCACTTCATTAAAAGAGACAGGCAATCACTGGTTAAATAACGGTGCCTATACCCAGATCACTCAGCCTTACCCATCTTACAGCACTTCTCAAACTCATGCTGACCGCAGCAAATTACCCACTGTTGGTCCTGTCAAAACACCGCTGCTGCCAACACTTCAAAAGGCCACACTATCAAACGGTATGACTGTGGTGGTTGCGGAACGTCAACATTCTCCTCTGATAAGCATGCGGCTACAGTTCAATGCAGGGCGAGCCAGCCACCAGAACTATGGTGAAGGCATACCGGCTTTTATCCTGGATATGCTGCAGGAGGGCACTACATCCCGCAACGCTCAGGAAATACAGTCAGAGCTTGATAGCCTTGGTGCCGAACTAAATACCTGGGTTAATTCCGACGTATCAGCCATCGATATTAATACCCTTTCTGTCAGCCTGGTGGATACCGTTGAACTGCTCCAGGATCTGGTAATGAACCCTGCTTTTAAGGAAAGTGATATAGAGCATCTCCGCTCACAAGGGCTTGACCAGATAGCTAAAGAAAACCTTGAACCCAACGCCAGGCTTAAACGGGCTTTACCTGGCATATTGTATGGCAACAACCACCCTTATTCATCACCGGAAACAGGCAGCGGCAGCAATGAAGCATTGAAAACCATTAAGCGGCAGCAACTGATTAGTTATTACCACGACTGGTTACGCCCCGATAATGCCACGCTAATTGTCACTGGGGATACAGACTTTAAAACACTTATCCCAATGCTTGAGCAAGCCTTTGCCCATTGGCAAACACCAACAACGGCCAAACCGAGTCTCGAATTCCCGGAAGCCAAACAACCTGAAAAAGCCGTCGTTTACCTGATGGATCAGCCAGACGCCCAACAATCTACCATTGTTGCTGCACAATTATTACCGGCCCTATCAGCATTCAACACAGGGGATGAGATGGCTTTTAAAATTCTTAATGACCTGTTTGGTGGTGCTTTTACATCCAGAATTAATATGAACTTGAGAGAAGACAAGCACTGGTCTTACGGCGCACGCTCCTACACCACAGAGACTCAAAACCAGCGATTATTCAGAGTACAAACATCAGTACAGACCGATAAAACAGCAGCAGCCCTGGTGGAAATCAAAAAAGAGCTGAAGCAGATTATCAGACAGGAACCACCAACAATCAATGAGGTGAACAACTACCGGGATAACCGCCTGAAAAAGCTGGCTGGGCGCTATGAAACCAATAGCAGCCTGCTCAATGCTGTCAGCAAAACAGTCACCTATCACCAGCCAGACGACTATTTGCAGCAATACCCCAGCTTGGTTAAAAAGGTGACACCTGAAGCAGTGAGAAAAATCAGCAAAGATAGACTAAAGCCCGAACAAATGGTTTGGATTGTGGTAGGAGACCTGAAGGCCATAGAGCCGGAGATAAAAGCTCTAAATCTTGGAGAAATTCGTATTTTATAAACCAGAGTTATCACCCTGATTGTAGAAAAGACAGGTTAATTTACGCTTATGTATGTTGACCTGTCTGCTTTCTAACATCTTTTATTGTTCGAAAGAGTCAGTTATTCACGCTATGGTTTATTCTTTATTTTTATTCAAATTTTTTTATTATAATTAATTATTATTATTTCAAAGCACATGGTCAGTAATAATAATTCGTTTTATTCATTCAGAATATCCTGACGCTTTAAATAGAAATAATAAAGGCCTACCCAAATGCCCTCCAGAACTCACCTACACTTTAAATATCCATCTTACTTATGCTCATTTCAATACATATACTCGATAACACGAGGGATAACTCAATGGGCCATTACTATTTGCGTGATATCATTGCTGACCAGCTGTTCTCGCTACCCATCATCCTTGGAAGACTGTCCCTGGCAGGTGGAGTTTCCAGAACAGCCCGAAATACAATCCATATTTGAAGGAAAAGTAGTACGAAAACAGCGCGCTCAGGTTAAGCAGAATGACAAAATTTACCGGACATCCTGTACACTCTGGAAGAAAAATAAGCGCAAAGAAAAAGAAACAGACGAGCGCTGGATTCATCGGATTGAGCGGCTAATGAAACTAAACCTGCTGTATGTGGATACCCAGCAGTTTTCGGAATATTCAGTGACAAAAATAACAGCCAGCCAAAACTGTCCAGGCCCAGAGTGCAGACACTACTGGCTGCACTCCTACTTTGATGGCCATGCCCGCTTTGCCCTGATATACCGACAGCCTTCCTCAAAGCTCGATATCAGGGGACGGGTGTTTTTGAAAAGTGTGAAAAGAAAGACTATTTCCAATTTGTAAATAACGCTATTGTTATTAAACAGAGTTTCCAGCTTTATCCAGCTATCTGAAGGCGAGGCATGAATACAGTTCTTTGACTTTCTAACCTTTTAGATGGATCTACTATTGGATCATGCCCCCACGGGGCCTCAGCCATTTCAGTTTGCATACAAGGTGAACTAAAATCCTTATACATTTGGTTGGTACCTAATCCTTCATATTCAGGATCAGGTTCATATCCTCCAGGAGAGCGTAGTTCATAACTATTACCTCCTTTATAAAGATTTCCCTCTTTGAAATATCCACGACATTGCCTAGATATTGAGTAAAGCGCCTGAAACGTTTTTGGTTCAAATTTAAACTCTTGGTCTATTCCTTGATCTTCTGCCAATTCCTCAGCAAATTTCTTGCGATTTTCATACCAACGCAGGTTACCATCTGGGCCCAAGACCACTTCATCACGACCAGAATATCTTGAGTGAGAAGGATCAAATTTCTTATCTATGGTATAGGAATATATAAGCTGCCCGTGTACTAAAATCATAGATGGCACAATGACCTCTTTATCCCCATCTTTAACTTCAAGCATTTGCAAATCATGTTCAGAGCCGTCAAGATAAACAACTTTCCATTGTTTGTCTGATGGAACGGTTACAGGCTTGCCCATAGGAAAAGAGGCCATATTTCCATACTTAGTCACCACATTAACGTCTAGACTGAGTCCTCTCGTAACAATAGCCTCGTATGGGTTGATGCCTTCCTCTACTTCTAAATGCAGCGCTCTTAACCAGTTAGCTGTAATACCACTTACTTTACCATCAATTCCTTTTTTCTTTTGTAAATTTGAATATGAAATATTTACGTTTTTTAGATGTTCAATATGAGCGTGTATCTGTGCCCTTGGTACGCCCGGTTCCCCAACAATTGCACCATCGGTATTTAACTGCACTTGCCTGAAACGAGGTTCAGTATCAGAATCATCCCTAGGTTTTCCAAAAACCATATCAAGGTATGGTGCAACAGAAGAGCCCTGTTCTGTTAAGCCATAGTTAGCAGCTAAACCCGTAGCTTGTCTGTATTTTTTGCCTAGATCAATAAACCGCCTGTCTCCTTCAATTTCCTCCAAGTCCCCACTGTTGTTGAATTTGACATGAAATGCAATTAGCCAACCATTATGAGTTACGTAAATATATTCAGACTCAATAAATGTTGCAACAAAAGTCGCTTTCTCACTAGGCCCAGAATACCATGAACGCTTTACCTGCGCAGAATAATCAATTTTCAGTAAAGTCGTAAATTTCCCTGGCTCCCCTGCTGAAGCTTCTTCATCACTGGCAGTTTCATAACGATAAAAATAAATTTTACCTCCATCATCCGCTGCAACTGGAATCATCTCCATTCCGATTACATCACCGGTTTCACTTTCCTTTTTTGCTGGAAATATACCAAAGTTTCCATAACATTCATCCGCTTTTTCATAATCGATTTCAAGGTGTTCCTCAATCGTACCATGATATTTCGAACGAGGTTCTACTATGCCCTTACATTGATTATCAAACCTTTCTACCCACTGGGTAAGTAACTTCCCATCATAAACAAAGTGACTTTGATCATAGCCTAAAAGATCAAACTGTTTCCCTTTTGACTCTTCAGCTGATACTGGCGCTGATTTATCACCTCCCAACAAATATGTAGCTGCATGTGAAAATGTTGATATAAAAAAAACAGCAAAAAAAAAGTAAAAACGATTTTTCATATAACCCTCACTTAATTATCCCCCTTAATGAAAAAAATTAAAAATATGATACATTCGAAACCACTAACTTGCGACTTAATACATTTGTACCTTTATCACATCCCTATGGACATTAAACCAGATTCAAAGTAGCACAAAAATAGACAAACAGACTATACAATGCTAGTAAGACATGAATTAATCAGAAAGGGCATAGCTCTACTTAAGTAGAGCTAAGTTAAAAAAATACAGAAATGAAGCTAATATTAAACCTGCTTAACAAGCCCAACTGTAGCTCTCCCAGCCAACCAAACCAGCCCCATACACCCAAGCATCACCCAGGTCAATAAAATAAAATCATCAGCATAGGCCATAATCGCTGCCTGGCGGTTAATCTCCATGGAAAATAGTGCCAGTGAACTCTGGGGATCCAGATGGGGTGCCATATGGTAAGCCTGATACAGCTTATCTGCCGTCTGCGGCAGGGCTTCCCGAAGGCGGGCATCATGAAGCAGTGTTCTATTGGTAAGCAGCGTTGCCATAACCGCCATACCAATAGCCCCACCCAAGTTCCTAAGAATATTAAACAGACTGGAAGCATCAGCGGCTTCATGCTGGGGTAAACCACTGGTTGTGGTGATCATCAACGGGGTCATAATCAATGGTAGCCCCATGGCCCTGAGTAGCTGCACCAAGTGGAACTGGGGACCAGCAAAATCCGGATTTAAATGGCCGGATAACCAGAAACCACAGGAAAACAGCAAAATACCTACCATGGTTACCGAGACACTGCCAAACCACTGTATTAATCTGGGTACCACTGGCACGATAAAAAGCTGTGGCACGCCCATCCACATAATGACCAGGCCAATCTGGGTCGGGGTATAGCCATGAATCATACCAAGATAAAGTGGCAGCAAATACACCGCAGAGTAGAGACAGAAACCAATCCCCATATTAGCCAGAGAACCCAGGCCAAAACGGGGCCGGGCCATTAGCCTGAGGTTAATCAGCGGCTTCTTGCAGGTCAGTTCACGTATGATAAAGGCTGTTAAGCAAGTAAATGAGATAAATGACAGGGTTACTATATAGTCAGAGCCAAACCAGTCTTTACGATTACCCTCTTCCAGAACAATTTGAAGACAGGCCAGCCCAACAGCCATGGTGACAATGCCAAGCCAGTCCCCTTTTTTCAGCTCAGCCAGCTTCATCTCCCCTTTCGGTAGCCCTTTGCTAAGCAGGATATACATCAGGGCACCAGGCAGCACATTGATAAAGAAAATCATATGCCAGCTCCAGCTATCGGTTAGCCAGCCACCCAGTGCTGGGCCAAATGCTGGCGCACAAACGGCTGAAAGAGAAAACAGCGCCATACCTCTGGGCCGTTCCTTTTCTGGCAGCATGGTCATAATCAGGGTAAAGGCCAGTGGTATCAAGGCACCACCAAATAATCCCTGAAGTGCACGAAAAGCAATCATGGAGCTTAAACTCCACGATAGACCACATAAAATAGAAAAGACGATAAATAGTACGACAGAAGCCAACATATAGCGCCTGATGCTGAATACCCGACATAGCCAGCCCGTCATGGGAATAATAATAACTTCCGCTACCAGATAAGCGGTGGATATCCAGGTACTCTCTTCAGGACTGGCTGACAGCGCTCCCTGGATATTCTGCAGAGACGCGTTGGTAATCTGGATATCCAGCACTGCCATAAAAGCCGCCAGAGCACCACCCAGCACCGCCAGCCACTGCTGAACAGTCACACCACTAGGGTGTTGCTGTTCAGCCATGATGGCGTAACTCATTGGCTGCCAGTTTGGCTTCAGCAGAACCTGTAGCAGACGTATTATTCAGGGCCGTTGTTATTGAACCAAGATCAATGGCTGACTGACGTGTATCAACGCTGATATCCAGCGACATACCGGGCCTGAGCTGACCCGCTAATGACTGCCCCTGGGGAATAACAATTTTTACCGGTATACGCTGAACAATTTTAGTGAAGTTACCAGTGGCATTCTGCGGCGGCAAAATGCTGAACTCTGCACCACTGCCTGGAGCAATACTCTCTATATAACCTGTTAAATCCTGACCTGGGAAACTATCAACCTCAATCGTCACTGGCTGGCCAAGCTGCATATGCTCAATCTGGGTCTCCTTGAAATTGGCAACCACCCAAACCGTGTTTAGTTCAACCAGAGAAAACAGCGGTGTGCCTGCTCCCACATATTCACCATTCTTGGCCAACCGCTGGGCAATAATGCCATTGTCCGGTGCCCGGATAACAACTTTTTTCATATCAGCTGATGCTTTATCCAGGGATGCTTCAGTAGCAGCCATATTGGCTATGGCCTGCTGTAATTTTGCTTCCAACACACTCTTTTGTTTACGCTGGGAAGCCAATCCCGCTTCAGCCTGTTCCAATTTTGCCTGTGCCGCTTCTCTGGCTACCAGTGCGGATTCAAGATCCCTCTCTGAGCTATAACCTGACCCTGTTAAACGGGTATAACGTGCCACATCATCTTTAGCCTGGGCCAGTGCTGCCTGGTCTGCAGAAATAGCGGACTCCGCTTCAGTAATCAGTGAGTCCTGCAATTGCAGCTGAGCCCTGACACTGGCCATATCCGCCATGGCTGCCTCTACTTTTGACTGAGCGAGTCTCAGATTAGAGCGATAGTCATCTGCTTCAATACGCGCCAATACAGTGTCTGCAGATACTGGTTGATTGTCTTTAATCCAGCCTGCCTCCAGAAAACCTGGCAACTTTGAGCTGATAATGGTTTTATCAGCTTTGATATAGGCATTATCTGTTGACTCAATAAATCGGCCTGCTGTCGTCCACCAGTAGCCAGATGTACCGATAGCAACTAACAGCAAAACAATAAAAGTCAGATATTTTTTCGAAAGCTTCAATGGCATATAAAACCTGTATATTCCCTTAGCTTAAGGGGATAGTGATATTGGGTTGTTACATTGAGTACCCTGCTGCCGGTACAGAAAAATCGGATGACTCAGAATCTCGGTTTTACTGATGCTAGTGAGCATAAAGGGTGATATAAAACCGAACCTTGAAAGGGCTTGATGTATTGCAGGGGTTGATGATTAATAGCAATACTGTACCATTGTTGCGCTTTAAGTATTAGACCCCTGAATTTAAAAACACTGTTGCACCAGAGGAACAATCACCTGGCGACACACTATGGCTGATTTAAATGAAATCCTGATCTTCACCCGTGTGGTTGAGGCTGGCAGCATTACAGGTGCCGCCAGACGACTGGAAATGCAGAAATCCACGATCAGTCGAAAGCTGGCAGCCATGGAGTCTCGGCTGGGTGTCCAGTTACTTTCGCGCACAACACGAAGCCTCAGCCTCACGGATATCGGCAGGGCTCATTATGAACGCTGCCGGAGTATTGTTTCTGCCTGGGAAGAAGCCGAGCAGGCTCTGCGAGAGGTGCGTGATGAACCTTCAGGCAATATGCGCCTGTTAATGCCGGTTGATCTTGGCCAGCGTCTGATGATCAGTGTTATCAATGAATTTCTGACTCTTTACCCACAAGTATCAATTGATGCTGAGTTAAGCACCCGAGAATCCCGGCTTGTAGAAGAGGGTCTGGATCTGGTTATTCGTATCGGTCAACCGGAAGATTCGTCCCTTATTGCTCGCCGACTGTTTTCAGTCGCACGGGGACTCTACGCCAGCCAGTCATTTATTGAGCAACATGGACTACCTACTCACCCATCCGAGCTTGGTAATTACTCCTGTATCTGTTTGGGTACTCCTCAGGTTAATCCCTCATGGACACTCAGAAAAAACAGTCAAACCTACAAACATAAACCTGCAGGCCCTTTCAAAATCAATAATTTAAGCTGCAGCCTAGATTCAGCAATGGCCGGAATCGGTATTGCCTGTTTACCTCACTTTTTATGCCATGAATACAGCGAGCGTGAAAAGATTATTCGCGTTCTTCCAGACTGGAACGTTGACAATGCAGAGGTGTATGCCCTTTATCCACACCGGCGTTTTACTCCCTTTATTGTTCGCCATTTTATCGACTTCACCCAAAAAAAAATTCAGGAACTGAGCCATCAAATCAGTGAATGCACAAATATAGGTTTATACTGAATCAACTTTTTTGTCCTAAATTATGTCCTATCCTGAATGGCAGGGTTAACAATATATCTACACTCTCTTTTATGAATGGTATTAAACATGCCAGTGGTCAAACTTGGCTGTGGAGAGAGTATTGATATTAATCGTGCCCACAGTGTCTTGATCAAACGTTAAGGTTTAGAGCATTCAAACTGACATTCAATACATTTAGGTATGAGTGAATTATTATGAAATTGTTGATTGGTATGCTGACCATCACCCTGTCATCTATTTGTCTGGCCGATGAGAAAAGTCACCGGGAAGCCGCAGCCAAGCTATTACAGGCCAGTAATGCCGAATCAGTTTTGACGGCCGCCTATGGAAAAATAGAACAGGCAATAGCCAATCAAATTTTACAGCTTAAACCTTCTCCCGATAGCAAACCTATCATTGACAAATATACCGTTAAAATGAAATCAGCAATGAGAGAAGAGATTAACTGGGTCAAAATGGAACCGCCATTGATTGATGCCTATGTACAAACATATAGCGAAAAGACGATCAAACAAATAACCCGTTTTTACCAGTCGAAAGCTGGCCAGGAAATGCTTGAGAATCAACCTAAAATGGTCAATGCCACAATGGGCATTATGCAAAATATGACCAAGGGATTTATCCCAAAACTGCAATCGATTCAGACGGATATGGCAAAGGAATTACAAAAAATGAAAAAAGAAAAGCAGGCCAAAAGCAGTGGAGGATAACGACATAATTATATGGTTATTATGAACGGGTTTTCTCTCACATTTACTATTCAAGAGAAAACCCGTTGAAGTTGAACTACAACTGTCCTTTAATCTCCATAGCTAAATCAGCCAGCAGTTTACTAAAGGCTTCAACCAGTTGCTCGGCACTGGCTTTACCTGTGACAGGCTGATAAAACTGTTTTTGTTTGATAGTCGGATGCCTCTCTTTTTTATTAATAGACCAACGCGCATCTAATATGACCTGCTCTCCCTGTTTTGCCAGGGAAAGGAGTTCTATTTCAATCACCTGATCAGGCCTTTGACTACGAAGCCAGGGGCCTGCTGTAACCCAGGTATCACTGAGTCTGTTTAAATTCTCCGCCATGATACGGGTAATCGCCTTAGGCACCGGCTCACCCCAGCGATCAAGGTCCGCCTTATGCAAGCGAAAACCACCATCACTCCAAACCAGGCTATGCTGATCAAGCCACTCAGGTATCACAACCGGGTTGACCCCTATGGAACCTTGTAACCCAGCCCCACTAGGGACAGCCATTGGCTGTAAAGTATAATAGCGGTATGACTTGATAGAACTGCTACAGCCAGAAAACAGCGATAAACCAGCTATCATCAATAATAATGTTATGACTCTGGCCCCTGCTCTCATTGGTTCAACTCCTTCCTTCCAGACAGAATTGCACCCGGTTGTTGCTCAAGCATTTCCGCCAAGGAATCAATAGCTCGTGCCGCCCGGCTAATATCTCGTGAGCTTTCCTCAAGCTGATAAAACATCGGCGATTGAGGGTCGAGAATATCTTTCATTTGAGTAGCAGTGCTTTCCATGACAACCAGCGAGTTTTGCATTTCATGGATAGCCTGATTTAGCAAGGTAATGGTTTCAGGCAGACGTCTATTCATATTGTTTGCCAACAGCCTTATATCTTCTGCCATTGGTACAAACTGACCACTCATTGCAGTAAAGCTGCTTCCGACATCACGTGACATTTGATCAAATGAACCCAAAGCCTGGTTTAGGGTAATAGCAATGGCCTGTGCTTCCTGACCACCGGTGATGGTTTTTAAATTTTTAACAACGACCCGTAAGTCGGCAACCATACCCGGCAAATCCATATCATCCAGGTCCTGGGACAGACTTTCAAAATCACTGGGAACAGTGGGAATTTGAGGAAAATCCGTTTTCACCGTAACGGTACGGGCTTTACCTGGATAAAGATCAACTTCAATATATAAGAGCCCAGTCAAGAGACTCTGTAATTTCAATTGGGCACCAAATCCCTGCTGAATCAGCTGCTCTGGTAAATCGCTGTTTTCTGAACCACTTTCCTGAACAACTGCATCCGGGTATATATCAACATAAACTGAATTAAGCACATCCTGGCGGTCAGGGTAGTACCTTGCCTTAATCTGGGAAACCTCGCCAATTTTCACGCCTCTAAGAGTTACCGGCGCACCAATATTAAGGCCCTTAATCGAGGTATTGTATATCAACTCATAACGAGCCCGGTCAGCGCGGGAAAAATTTCCATTACCGGTTAGCACCACAAACAAAACAATAAGTGCAATGGTACCAACAACAAAACCGCCAATAATGACCGGATTAGGTCGCTTACTCATACTTGCTCCTTCAATACGCCCCTGCCAAGGAACTCTCGTACCACGCGTCTGGGACTATGACTCAGCATATAATCAGGAGCCCCCTGATCCAGCTGGGTTTTGCTGACTGCATCAAGAAAGACACCATTAGTGCCAATAGCAAAAATACTGGCCAGTTCGTGGGTAACGATAATAACTGTCGCACCGGTTGAGTCACGCAGCTGCAGAATAAGATCATCCAGGCGACGGGCACTTAATGGGTCAAGACCTGCGGAAGGCTCATCAAAAAAAAGAATATCCGGATCTAGGGCAATCGCTCGAGCCAGCCCAGCCCGCTTGCACATACCACCACTGATTTGTGAGGGATAATACGCCTCATAACCACCGAGGCCTACCAGAGCCAATTTATAGCTGACCAGCTCCTGAACCTCTGCCTTGGATAGAGTTGTATACTGCTGGATAGGTAAAGCCACATTTTCGGCAAGCGTCATAGCACTGAAAAGAGCCCCACCCTGATAGGTCACCCCCCATCGCTGCCTCATTCGAATCTGCTCGTTCTCAGATGCTGAAAAATAATCAATGCCTTGATAACAGATGGTTCCAGCAGCAGGCTCATACAAACCGATCATATGCTTCAACAGTGTACTCTTACCACAGCCGCTCCCCCCCATCACTACAAAAACATCCCCCTTCATAACCTTGAAGTTGAGATCTTGTTGAATAAGACGACGACCGTAGCGCATCATCAGGCCAGTTACTTCAATCTCTACCTTATCGTCTAAGCCGTTGTTCTCAGGCTGCATTGTTTTATATGCCCAGCTGATAATAAAGAATATTCAGACCTGCATCAGCCACCACGAGATAAACAATCGCAGTAACAACAGCCTTTGTTGTTGCCAGTCCAACGGCAGCAGAAGAACGGCCACAACGCATTCCCGCATGGCAGCCAGCAATGGCTATCAAAAGACCAAAGACCAGGCTTTTGAATATACCCGTGGAAATATCCAGTAAGCTGATAGCACCTATCAACTGGTAAAAATACATTCGCCAGGTAATATCCATACCTGTCGCTACAAGCCCGCCACCAAGAATTCCCAAGGCATCACTGTAGATACACAGCAGTGGCATGGCTGCAATAAGAGCCAGTATTCTCGGCATAACAAGATAATCCACTGGTTTTATACCGAGGGTTGTCAGGGCATCGATTTCATCATTGACCTGCATTGTCCCTAATTGTGCAGCATAAGCAGCGCCTGTGCGCCCCGCCATAATCACAGCAGTCATCAAAGCCCCCATTTCCCGCACCATACCAACGGCGACCAGATTGGAAACATAAACTTCTGCACCAAACTGCCGCAATTGGACTGTGCCCAGATAAGCTAGAATCATCCCTGTTAAAACACTGATCAGCGTCACGATCCCCAGTGCAGAAGGACCTACCTGATAAAAAAAGGAGAGACTATCAGCAGTGCGCGCTGAACTTCTGCCGGTAAAAAGGCGTGTAACGGCAAACGACAGCTCACCGATAAATCGTAAAAAATCAATAAATGCACTAAACCATTGCGCCAGCTTTTGCCATCGTTTTTTCGGTTGTTCGGGCGGGCTTTTATTGGGTTCAACTTCTGTTGCTAGCGCTAAAAGCCTCCTGATTTCCTCAGGCATCCCACTTCGATCAAGCTGACAATCCGATGCAGCACAAGTACGGTGCAGTGCCAGCAGCACAGCAATCAGTCTTGAATCCCAGGTCAGCAGGCTTCCAGCAACCAATTGTACTTTACTGTAAGATTTTACAGTGATTGTGCTTTGAAGCTCTGTGGTTGCTGGCACTGTCAGCCCCAGTTTCCAGTCACCATCAAGAGTGACTGACAATACTTCGGTGCCCTGATCATCCAGCTTGAGACTTGCCAGGCTCATGAAACCCCTTTAACGAAAAAGTTCTACAATCCGCTCCACTAGCTGCTCAATATTTTCTATCTTTGATGGAGCTACAAAAATTGTGTCATCACCGGCAACGCAACCTAATATGCCATCGCTTCGACCAATGGAATCAAGCAGGCGAGCTATCATTTGTGCCGCGCCCGGGCTGGTCTTAATTACAATCAAAGAATTATTATGGTCGATCTCCTCTACCAGATTTTTGACTGCAATATTGGTATCCATCTTGCCCAGCTCAGGCGGCAGACAGTAAACCAGTTCATTACGGGCATTTCTTGCCCTCACGGCACCATGCCGACTTAGCATGCGGGATACTTTTGACTGACTAATATTAGCGAAGCCCAGTTCTTTTAGCTGGGTCGCGATTTGGCTCTGTGAGCCACATCGCTCCTCTTTTAAAAGCTGCCTGAATGCTCTGATCAGGACTTCCTGTTTAGAATTGCTCATGTTCACCAACCATCAAAGTGCATAACTATGCACATATTACTTAATTCTACCCACTTTGATGTAAGAGAATTTCCTGATTTTACCCAGGTGTGGACAAGGCATGGCTATAGTAGTTCAAGTCCTTTAATGGCACACATATTCTAAAAAATATCAGCGCTAATACCCCCAGAGCAGAAACCACCGTTCTACTCGGAGACAGTGGTGCAGGCAAGAGTACCCTGTTACGAATGTTGAATCTACTGAATAGTCCTGTTTCCGGCAGTTTGAAAATTGCCGGGATGTATTTTGAATTTGGCCCAAATCATAACAAAGTATCTGCAAAAGAGACCAGCACCTCACGGCCCAAGGTCAGCATGGTATTTCAACGACACCACTTCACTTGTTGTGGCTAAATAAAATGGCACTCAACAAGCTGAAGAAGCACCGCAAAGAGAGGGTAAACCTAAAGGGGGAAAATCAACACAAAGCCCGTAAACTACTCAAGCGCTTTGGTATTGTATTACCAGCTAAGAGAATACCTGGCCTCTCCCAGCCCGGTTGGCAACAACAGTGTGCTGCTATTGCCTCGGCTTTGATGCTTTAGCCTTAAGTAGTTAATCCACCCACTACAGAACATGTACAGGAACCAGCGTTGTTATTGGTGTCCAGTGAGTCGCAGTGATTACTGGTATTACAAATCCCAATGGGTATAAATTGAGGTATGGTAAAGGTGACAAGACTGGAGCACTTCTACTACAAACTGTTGAATAGGTACATGCAGAATTATAAGAAACGACAGGCTGATTAACTGTAATAGCCCTTTTCTTCGTGCTTTCTTTTCCCTGCTCTCCACGCTCTAATTCTTTATTAATAAGAGTCGGCTCAGGCCTACGGGAAGTAGCAACGGCTGGCCTGCTTTCAGGCTTTGGTTTCAGATCACTCTTAGCCGTGTGATCGTCATCATAACGGTCACAGCGTTTAGCCACATAGCCAAAAGCAGCATTAAATGCACTGTAGGCCACAGCAGAAACCAGGGGAGCAGCCCAGGGCGCATAAACACTGGTTAATGCTGTTACCGCACAGGTTAAAACCCCAGGAAGAAGTTTCGCTGCTGTTTTAACGATTTTAATAACACGTTGTGATAACGGAGTATCTGATGGTCTTGATGAGCTGCTCTCAGCTGACTTATTGAGCAGGGAAGTGGTTGCTGTTTTGAACATTTTTCTGCCAAAACACTTAACCGCTGTACCAATCTGACTTTTCACATCATCAGGCAATTTACGGTAAAAATTAACACCCTTCATGACCACCTGCATAATACACTCCTTGTTTATCTTTTTTCCTATGGTAGCGCTCTCAATTTCTGAGCCGTTTCCTTTTCATTCCTTTCTTAGTAAAGGCTTGGCTCAAAAATGGCTGCTTTCATAGATATAGACAGGTATTACTGGCAGATGTTGCATAATAGTAAGCCCTGCTAACAGGCTTGTTAGCAGAATTAAACAAAAAGAGTCTCGGAGAAGTCCGTTCCTCTTATAAGCAGGCTATTCACCTGGCAATACTGGCCTTTATCCTCCATGTATAATGATTGTTTCTTCGTGCATCCTGTGAAGACTGCTTATGGTGGTAACAGGCACTCTGAACAGCACCTCTTATATCCACCATATAGGCAGTTTAAACGATACAACATAAGTTACTGGTGTACTCCACAAACAATAGGCACTCCCGCTAGCATACGAACCGTATTCCTTACTGAAGGCAGGGTTCATGATAAAACCGCTAAATTGTGCCAGATAACTATTACACCGATTGATTAAATAGATAAAAGGCTTAATGTAATTGCTTTGAACCTGTTGTCTTGCAACTCTGTTTTCAAAGATAAAAGGCTTAATGTAATTGCTTTGAACCTGTTGTCTTGCAACTCTGTTTTCCAGTTTAAATACGGCTTTTTCGCCATTTTGTTCACTTGAGATACTGCCTGTCGTGACCACGTCGTTATTTGCCTTCTACGTAACCTGTTTTTCCCTCGCTGTTGTTTGGCTAATCGTTCTTCGGCCTGTTTCAACTTTTTCCTTTCGATAGTTAATTGATCACGTAGTTGATTAATTAAATTCCTCTTCTTTCTTAATGCAACTACTCCTTTACTTGCTCTTGCTCTTGCAATGGTTTGCACAAGGCCACTATTTTGTTGCCTTTCGGAGCGTAACTGCTGCTGTAGCTGCTCTTTTTCTACCAGAAGCTGCTTTACTCGCTTACAGCAATGAGCCACCTTTTTCTTTTGCTGTTCCACTGCATTTTGATAACCATTCAATTTGGCTTTTAACAAGCTATTGGTACGCTGCAAATCGCTATTACGGGCAGCAGTATTTTGTAAAGACTGCTGATACTGCTGACGTTCCTTCTTTATGCCAGCCTCCTGTTGATCCAGTCTGTTTTGAGCCTGCTTATAATTACCTTCAGCCTTCTTAAGCTGTTTGGATAGCTCGTTATTCTCATGCTCCAGCACCTCGGCCTTTCGCTTGCTTAAGCGAGACTTTTCCTCTGCTACCTCAAGATTAGCGCTTAACTGGGTATTATCATCCCCAAGTTTTTTAGACTTCTCTTGCTCAGTTTTTAGCTGAGTGTTCAATTTATCAACTTCAACGTTTAACGCGCTATTTTTACGATCACTTATATCAAGCGCTTTCTTCAAACGTCGTTTCTCAAACTGCAGTGCTTCCTTTCCATCTGTGAGCACTCTAATTTGATGATCTTTCAAGTCGGACTTTTCTTTTGTGGCAGCAAGGCTCTGCTTTAGCTTCGACTGCTCACGCTTAACCCTTTCAGTTTCTTGTTGAGATTGCTCAACCTCTTGTTCTAATTCAGCCTTTGAGTGCTGTAGCCGTAAAGCTTCGCCCTTAGCCTTCTGTAAACTCTCATCAGACGCCTTAAATTTTTTAGCCAGCACGTTATTTTCTTGAGTCAGTTGTCCATTTTCTTTAAACAGCATCTCAATTTTTCGTTTGCGTAAATCAGAGACCCTCTCTGTATCAGCTAAACGGGTTTTTAAGTCAGCATTTTCTTTCCTCTGCTCTTCTATTTCATCCTGAGCCCTTTCAAGCCGAAGACTTTCAAAATGAAGCGCTTGCTCTAGCATTGATCTGTCCCTCTTATAGGCAGCATCTTCACTATCAAGCCTTTCTTGCAAGCGAGCATTATCATCACTCAAACTGCCAATTTTGGTTCTCATACACTGGTTTTCAGAAAGCAGCTTACTTTTTAAAGACTCTAATTCTTTTTTAGCATCTTCAAGTTTTCTTATTTCTCGGTCTCGTATATCAACTTTTTTCTCAGCGTCTGAGATCTGCTGACTATATATTGCTCTTTCTTCCCTAGCATATTTTGCTAATTTAGCCATGGCACTCTGAGCTTCTTCTCTCCTTTGAGCTTCAGCTTTGTACTTACTTTCCAGCACCTTTCTATCATTTCCAGCCTCTTTCTTTAGTCGTTCAAACTGGTTCTTATATTCATCAGCCTGTTTCTGGAAATGCTGTTTTTCAGACATCATTCTCTCTAATAGCCCCTGTTTTTCATTGAGAGTTTGCTGAGCACTTTTCAGCTCACCTCCCAATTTACCAAGCTCATTAACCTTAACTTGAAGCTCATCAGATAGCTTTTTAAGCTTATGTTGATTTTCTTGATTCTTTTTTCCTTCCTCCAATTTGGCATGTTTAAGTTCTTCTATCTCCCTATCCTTGTCATCACATTCTTTCGTTAGTGAGCTACATCTTTTCTGAAGGTCTGCAACTTCACTTTCCAGCACACCTATATTGAACCCACTTTCTCCACACTGTACCGCCTGATCTCCCACTTGACGAGAAGCTTCAGTTTGTTCTTCATGGGAAGAGAAAATTTCAGGATGTTGTAGCATATACAGTTCATTGTCTAATTGTTTATTTTTAGCAACTAAATCCGCATTTCCCTCTTGTAACGCAGTTATTCTTCTTTCAAGCTCATCCAGCCTTTTTCTCTGACTATCAGACATTTCACTTCTTTGAGCAGATTTATATGCTGTTTCTTTCATACTCTGCAACCAAGCGTTGTTACACGCCTGCTTTCTTAAATCATCTCTATCTTCACGATCCCGGTTCGCTCTAGAAAGTTTTTTACGAATATATTCATTCTCTTCTTGTAATTTTATAATCACTTTTTCCTGATCAGAACCAATAACATCCTTATTTTTCATCTTTCTTTCACATTCAGCTTTGAATTTATTAAACTTTGATTCCAGCTCTTCTTTTTCTCTACCAAAGGCCTCCTCATCAAACTTTCGCATAGCTTTAACGCGACGAACAGTTTCTCTTTCCTTATCCTTTAATACAGAATTAAGCTTAGATATAGTCTTTTCATTTTCGTCTAAACCAGCAGATAACTTTACGCACTCCCTTTCATGCACTCGCACCATTTCTTGTAACCGCTTATTCTCCTCTCTTAAGAAAAGCTGCTCTTCATGTAGATGTTGATGGGCAACCGACCTAGTAGTGCCTCTAGCATTTGTATCTGAAACAAAAGAAGGATTTTGCACCTCTTTTGGTTTCACCTTTCCAAATAGATTCAACCCAAACATAGTCATGGCAAATACTTCCTTTTAGTTTACACAGTCCACTTACCCATCAAATGAAATGTTTATAAAAAATAAATATCTTATAGTTAAGACCTTACAAACTGCATTCCGTTTAAAAAAAAGCAAGCGTAGCTAACAGCTTCGTTAGTTACGCTTTAGAGACAAATAGAAACCAGGCTCTTATATTAAAAAGAGATTTTTGTTTTTAATCCCCAGTTTACAAAGCCAAAACAAACCACAGATAATTCCAGAGTAAATACCGGTGCAAAAAATGCAGCTAGAGTAAAGTAGCTTGCTGTTTTTTCCTGTACCTTTTGTTTATTGAATGACATTTTTACTTTGGAATAACCCGTGTTTGGTTTAAAAGTTGAATGCATGCGCCTTTTGCTTTTAGTAACACGCGGCTTTTGTCTCTGCGGTCGACCTGAAAAATGAGGATATTTCTTTTTCCTGCGACAGGCTGGAGTACTGGCTCTAAAATCAAACAATCCTAAAAATGACGTTTTGCTACTACCCAGATGATAATGACAGAAATTGACTGATTTTGTCCTGCGAGCATTGAGTTCTTTTACCTTCTGATGAAGCTTATTTATCTGCTGCTGCTTCATAGCAATTTCTTGCTTCTGTTGAGCAACAATAAGAGCTAACCCAGACTTTTTACTACCAAAGCGACTATTCTTCCTCTCCAAATTTTTGAGTTCTGCTTTTCTTTTATGCAGCTCCTCTGTCAACTTTTCCAGCTCATTTTTATGTATTTTCTCTTCTTCATCTCTAGAAGCAAGTTTTTGACTTAATAAATCTCTTTTATCTTTTAATGCTTTTATTTCTAAAGAACTCTGATGTTCTCTTTCTTTAGAAATTGATTCTTGAGAATCAAGCTTTTCCTTAAGTTCAGAGTTAGATGCTTTCAGCTTGCTATTTTCAGCTTCTAAACGGTGGCATTCACCCTTCATATAATCGTCATAAGAGGGAGGAGGAAGGTCATCACCATCACCTTTGACAGAGCTAAACTCTTTATCTTCAACCGGCTTTTTAGTATCACCAGAACCCTCTGGAAATAGTGACTCATAAGATGGAGGAAGATCACTCTTTTTGTCTTCTGGTAAATCAACTATCAACTCTGACGCTTTTCTGGTTTTCACACCTTTTTCAGGTAAAGGAAAATCACTTTTGGTATCTGTTTCTCTATCAACATCAATTAAATCTACCTTTTTATGCTGATATTCTCCCTGATCAAGAGCAGATACCCCACTACTATAAGGGTTGAAATCTGGTTGTCCAGGAAGCCTAACTTTTTGATCAATACTCATACAATACTCCTTATTATCTATAACCATCCTTGATTAATAGGATTCCCCTTTATCAAAGAAAATCCTGTAAGTAGTCACGCAACTGCTAACAGATAAAAATAACTGTACGTCCGTATTTATAAAAAATACCTCCATTCCAATTTGGTTATACTCATTGCCAAACACCATTAATCTCGCTGTTGTCACGATGAAAACTGTTGATCCAGTAACCGATGTCGCAGTCATAAAAACATTGAGAGAAGCTGTCCGGCACGGGCCATATCCTTACCTAAGGGAAAGGGCTCATGCTGTTTTACTCAGCATACGTGGTTATTCTATGAGCGAGATTGCTGCAATATTTGAAGTTCGATATCAGACAGTATCTGACTGGATTGATGCCTGGGATGATTATGGCCTTCGCGGTCTATATAAAAAACATGAGGGTGGTAAACCACCTATCTATACTGACCAGGAAGCACAACGCATTAGAGAGATTGTCTCCGAGGAACCTCGCAGGCTGGCTTATGTTCAAACAAAAATTGCAGAGGAAACCGGGAAGGCTGCCTCAAAACAAACTCTGTCGAGACTTTTAAAAAAAGCTGGGACTTGTTTATAAGCGTTTTCGTAAAGCTTGCAGTCATAAGCGCAACGAGGAGCAGTTCAGGTGTTGCCAGTCTGCCTTGAAAGAGGCTCAAAATGCTGAGGATAAAGGGCTTGTCAATCTGTTTTACTTTGATGAATCTGGTTTTAGCCAAGAGCCTTGTGTCCCCTACGGCTGGCAAGAAAAAGGCTCACAGCTAGAAATACCCTCTGTAAAAAGCAAGCGTATCAATGTGCTGGGGTTTATGAATCGTGCCAATGACCTTTTCTACTACCCAGTAACAGGTTGTGTTAACAGCGAAACGGTTATCAGTGTCTTTGATGATTTTGCCACCAGGATGGAAGATCCCAAGTACAGTTCTAATGATCGCTATACCATCGTCATGGTGGATAATGCCAGCATTCATACCAGCAAACTTTTCAGAGAAAGAGTAATAGACTGGGCGATTGAGAAAAAGCTTTTAGTCTGTTTTTTACCAACCTATTCACCTGAGCTAAACCTGATAGAAATATTGTGGAGAAAAGTGAAATATGAATGGCTGAACTTACTGGCAATAATGAACTTCAAGGAATTTGAGCAAGAGGTCAAACGTGTATTTGATCTATTTGGTCAAGAATATCTGATTTCGTTTGAGTGACTACTTACTAGTAATTAAGACAAAAAGTTAACCCAATGGTTTACAAAAATGTCAATATAGCTAACCGCCTGGTTACTTTTTCTTACCTCACACCCTAATTCTGTTTTAAAAATAAACTAACAGAAAAAGCTAGCCCCCGGAGGGGCTAGCCTTTATCTCTATATAACCTGATAAAACCCTCCATAGTAGACTGGATAGATCACTACAGGGGTATATACCCACACCGGTGCAATAATAACTGGAATATAAGGCACAAATACCGGGCTGTAATGAATATGCATACAAACTGTTGGTCTTTGCTTAAAAGATACCTGCGTTGTTTCATATCCTGTACTCGGTATATAGCCTCTATTATTTGCCTGTTGAGGTTCAGCTTGGTGCTGCATGACCGGCCTTGCTCTATACACCTGCTGCTGAGATACTTCTATGCGTTTCCGCGCAGTTTTTTGCCTGGCCTGAATATCAATCAGCGTTAATTTAGGCTTATGTTGTCTAAACAGTATATTTTCATTTTTAACTATAAATTGCGTGACCCTTGAAGCCCTTTCCTGGCTCCTATTTCTTACCAGTTCTCTCTTCTGTAATCGCGCAAGATAGTCACCACATTTGTGATTATGCAGTTGTTTTTTAAGTTGCTTATTTTGCCTCTTAATACCCGCTTGTTGGTTCATAAGATGTTGAATATTATTATCCCTCTTCTGTAGAGACCTTTTCAGGTTAGCTTCACCTTTAACAAGGGAAGCATTTCTTTTCAGCAACCTTTGTATTTCTGCAGCTTGCTGCTTACATTTACCCTCTAAAGAGAGATTCGCTCTCTGAAACTGGCAAACTACCTGTTCAGCTTTGCGTAAGCGGTTAGCAAGCACACTCTTTTGAGCTCTTTCATCTCTGAGATCTTCTTCAAAATCCCGCTTGGAGAGCATGGCATTCTGTAGTTCAGTTTTCTTCTGCTCCAACGCCTGTTCGGTATCCAGGACGCGCTTAGCCAACTGGTTTTTACGATCTTTTTCATCTCTGAGATCTTCTTCAACATCCAGCTTGGCTACAACCGCATTCTGTAGCTCTGCTTTCTTCTGCTCTAACGCCTGCTCAGTATCCAGGACGCGCTTAGCCAACTGGTTTTTACGATCTTTTTCATCTCTAAGATCTTCTTCAACATCCAGCTTGGCTACAACCGCATTCTGTAGCTCTGCTTTCTTCTGCTCTAACGCCTGCTCAGTATCCAGGACGCGCTTAGCCAACTGGTTTTTACGATCTTTTTCATCTCTAAGATCTTCTTCAACATCCAGCTTGGCTACAACCGCATTCTGTAGCTCTGCTTTCTTCTGCTCTAACGCCTGCTCAGTATCCAGGACGCGCTTAGCCAACTGGTTTTTACGATCTTTTTCATCTCTAAGATCTTCTTCAACATCCAGCTTGGCTACAACCGCATTCTGTAGCTCAGCTTTCTTCTGTTCTAATGCCTGCTCGGTATCCAGAATACGTTTAGCTAACTGGTTTGTACGATCCTTCTCAGTTTTAAGCGCTCTTTCCAGCAACATTTGCTCTTCTACACTTTTTTCAAACTCACTCTCTAATCTCTCTATACGGGCATCTTGACCACTTTTATCAAATCGAGCTTCAGATAAATTATTTTTAAGCTGCATTATCTGACTGCTCATCTCTTGCTTTTCAGCATCAAGTTCAGCTTTTTCCTGCTCTAATCTTCTGACTTTCAAATCAAATTCTTTTCTCAACTCAGCCATTTGCTGGTGAGTATTATCCAACTTTTCCACCAAACTATCTCTGTCTTGACTAACCTCACCCTTCTCTCTAGAAAGCTTTCGAATCTGAGAATCCACAACCTTGTTTAATTGTCTTTTATCCTCTTCAATACCTTGCACCCTCTTCTTATAATAGGCATGAACATCTCTTAACTCAGCATTTAGCCTACTACGTTCTTTTTTAAATTCTTCAAACCTACGCTCAAGACTTTCAATTTTTTCCTGCTTCGTAAAATCATGATATTTAGCTTTTGCCAAATCATTACTGTATTTCTCAACTCGATCTCTAAACTGTTGCTCTTGATTTATAAGTCGCACTTCAGCGTCAGCTTCTCTTTTAGCAAATTCACGTTTCATTTCCTGGATACGTGCCTCTCTTGCTTTTAAAGAATGAATAACTTGCTGCAGCCTTCTATTTTGATCACGAATTGACTCTAAATTATCAGTATTTTGCCTACAAAGCTGATCCGCATTCCGTCTTATCTCCCCAAGAATTTTTTCATCTTCTTGACGTTCTTCCTCTAGTTCAGCCACTCTTTGTTCTAACTGTTTATTACGACCTCTTTCTGCACCTAACTGATCTCTAAGTTGTCCAATTTCTTCTTCCTGCTTTTTTATATCAATCTGATGCCGCTCAAAAATTTTCAAATTCGTGACATCATTATAATCTACAGGCATTACAGCCCCACTATCTTCGACCTCTTCAAAGTCGGATAGTGTTACTATACTGGCTGAAGAACTGCTTCTTGAAAGAGGCAATTTTTCAGAACCATCTTCAGGATCTTCTTCACCACCATATGAACCTGTAGAGACATGAACATAATCTTTACCAATTTGACTGTCTGATAGAGAAGAATGCAGACCTGGTGTAGATGTGGTGCCTGCAGGATTAGTTTTACTAACTGGCCTATCATCAGAAAGTAAATTAACTATTTCCCAACTTTGAGCATCTATAGGCTTCTGTACGTGCTCAAAAGTACCAATTATAGAGTCACCGGACATCTGACTTACTTTCATACTATTAAATGATGCTCCACCCAAATGCGTGGAATCATAGGAAGTATTTGTTTGCCCAGTACTTTGATAGCCTGTCCCTAAAAGCTTAACGTCTTTATTTCTACTATCCATGTAATACTCCTTATAGTTTTCTATCCCTAAAATCCAATACCAATGAACTGAATTCAGTCCTCGATTACTAACTAAGACCAAAGTAGATTCAGTTGGTTGCAAAAGGGTTAGTGCTACTGACAGGCTTGTTATTAGAGGTCTGGATAGCCCATAAACAGGGCTGAAGGGCTTTGAGGACAACAATAATAAGGCAAACCTGGTTGGCTAGCTTGCCTGACCTGCCAGTAGCAGCTGGACTACGGCTTGGCACATACTGTCAACAGCCTCCCCATCAAGGTATATGCCATCATTGAGTAACCGGCAGATCCCATGAAGCATTCCCCAGCTGACCTGGGCCAGGCGCAGCCCATCAATAGTATTGGTAAACAAGCCTTCATTTTGCCATTTACGCAAAAATTCAACATAACGGTGGAACGTGCTTGCTGAAATAGCCTTCAAGGTGTCGGTAGGCTGGCCATTTTTCCAAACAGGGCGGCCAAACATCAGGTCATACTGTTCACTGTGGGTTTGGGCAAATGCCACATAACGTTTAACAAATCCTTGTAACCATGGCCTGAGCGGCTCAGGGCGAGTCTGAAACAGGGGCTCAAAATGGCCATTCCAGTTATTAAACCCTGCTTCAGCGATAGCACAGAGTAGTTCATTTTTATTGCTGAAATGATGGTAAGCCGCTGTTCTTGACACGCCAGTCCGTTCAGCAAGCCCACGCATGGA
Source organism: Endozoicomonadaceae bacterium (assembly GCA_965224475.1). Lineage (GTDB taxonomy): Bacteria > Pseudomonadota > Gammaproteobacteria > Pseudomonadales > Endozoicomonadaceae > Endonucleibacter. The sequence continues at coordinate 41,409 of CBDCZK010000026.1, forward strand.
CAATTTTTCAACACCCTGTTCGCCAATGATCAGGGTTGCTTCCTTTATAAGTACCTGTTCCAAATTGCCATGATGATAGTGCCGTGGACCACTCATATAAATTCCCAGCCATTGGAGGAGATTATCTTGACAGCGTCAAATTAGCGTTTTACTTTAGCATCCAGACAATAAGAATATCTATAGGATGAGGCTTTACCATGGCTTATCAATCCATCCACGTCCATGTTGAATCCGACATTGCCACTATCACCCTGAATAGACCAGACAAACGCAATGCCATGAACCTTGATTTCTGGCGAGAGTTTCCAGAAGCCATTGATGACATAGAAAACAATTGCAAGGCACGTGTCATAGTACTTTCCGGTGAAGGCCAGATGTTCAGCTCAGGGATGGACCTGGCTGTATTTATGAAACCCAATTCCAAATTGATTTCCGGTGATCCAGGGCGTCGCAATGAAAACCTGCGCAGGACTGTACTTCAGCTACAGAATATATTTAACAAGCTGGAGCAGAGCCGTATTCCTGTGTTAGCGGCAATTCATGGCGGCTGTATTGGCGGTGCACTGAACCTGGTTTGCGCCTGTGACTGCCGATATGCTACTGACGATGCCTATTTCTCCCTAAAAGAAACGCAGCTGGGTATGACAGCTGACCTTGGAGCCTTACAACGGTTGCCGCATTTAATACCTGAAGGGCTGGCCCGGGAAATGGCTTATACCGGGCGCAAGGTTGATGCTAACGAAGCACTTAGAACAGGACTGGTCAATCAACTATTTTCTGATAAAAGCAGCATGATGGCTTACGTGACGGATATTGCGCAGCAAATTACCAGAAATTCACCACTGGCTGTCAGCGGCAGTAAAGAGATGCTCAACTATGCCCGGGATCACTCAGTCACTGATAGCCTAAACTATATGGCCACCTGGCAAAGTGGCATGTTTCAGCCTGGCGAAATGATGAAGGCTTTTCAAGCCAAAGTGCAAAAACAACCTGCTGAATATGAAGCGCTCTGGCCAGTGGAGCCACCACTATCTGATTCTTGAATAGCCTCTTGTCTCCCCATAATAACTAAAGAGAATGCCTACTATGTCAGCACATCCTCACTACCCACATCTGTTTGAGCCTCTGGACCTGGGTTTTACTACGCTGAAAAACCGGATATTAATGGGTTCCATGCATACCAATCTGGAAGAGCGCCCCAAAGGTTTTGAGCGGCTGGCAGCCTTTTATGCCGAACGAGCCAAAGGGGGCGTCAGCCTGATCGTAACTGGTGGTATTGGGCCCAATATAGAAGGCGGTGGCATGCCAGCAGCAGCACTGCTCAATAAACCGGAAGAAGTTGCCCGGCACCAGACTGTGACCAAAGCTGTTCATAACGAGGGTGGCAAAATTTGTTTGCAGATTCTGCATACTGGCCGTTATGCCTACCATCCTATGAATATTGCACCCAGTGCTATTCAAGCCCCCATTAATCCATTTAAACCAAGGGAGCTGGCTCCCGATGAAATTGATGGACAAATTGAATCCTTTGCTCATACCTCTTCACTGGCCAAAGAAGCTGGCTACGACGGTGTTGAAATTATGGGATCTGAAGGGTATTTCATTAATCAATTTATTGCGGCCCGAACCAACCACCGCCAGGATGAATGGGGTGGCCGCTATGAAAACAGGATTCGCTTACCCATCGAAGTTATTCGTCGCACCCGTGAGCGGGTGGGTGATGACTTTATTATTATTTACCGACTGTCGATGCTGGACTTAGTTGAAGGGGGAAGCAGTTGGGATGAAATTGTTCAGCTAGGTAAAGAAATCGAAAAAGCCGGTGCCACCATAATTAACACCGGCATTGGCTGGCATGAAGCGCGTATTCCGACCATAGCGACCATGGTGCCCAGAGCAGCCTTCACCTGGGTAACCGCAAAAATTCGTAAAGAGCTGAATATTCCCGTTATCACCTCTAACCGTATCAATATGCCTGATACTGCTGAAGAAGTGCTGGCAAGAGGTGATGCCGACATGATCTCTATGGCCCGCCCAATGCTCGCTGACCCAGATTGGGCCAATAAAGCAGACAGTGGCCGTAGTGATGAAATCAACACCTGTATTGCCTGTAACCAGGCCTGCCTTGATCATGTTTTTCAAGGCAAGCTCACCAGCTGCCTGGTTAACCCAAGGGCCTGTCATGAAACAGAGTTGAATTATGAACCCACATCAACGCCTAAAAAGCTGGCTGTAGTAGGTGCTGGCCCAGCAGGTATGGCTTTTGCCACCACAGCTGCATCAAGGGGTCACTCAGTGACACTGTTTGACTCAGCTAAACAAATAGGCGGACAGTTCAATATCGCTAAAAAAGTGCCCGGTAAAGAAGAGTTCGAAGAAACCCTGCGCTATTTTAAACGACAGATAAGCTTGACCGGCGTTACATTAAAGCTGCAAACACCGGTAACTGCCAATGACCTTGAGCAAAGCGATTTTGATGAAGTGATCATTGCTACCGGTATCACGCCTCGCAAACTGGATATCGACGGTATTGATCACCCATCGGTACTGACTTATCTGGATGTATTCAAGGGTGCCAAGGTTGGCCAAAAGGTTGCTGTAATTGGCGCTGGCGGTATTGGCTTTGACCTCTGTGAATATATTACCCAGGAAGGCACTTCCACCAGCCTGGATATCCCTGCTTTTATGAAGGAATGGGGTGTCGATATGAGTCTGGAACATCGTGGAGGACTACTACCAGAAACCCATGAAGCCAAATCTTCGAAAGAAGTCTATCTACTTCAGCGTAAAAAAAGCAAACCTGGTGCTGGGCTTGGAAAAACCACTGGCTGGGTTCACCGAACTTCATTGAGCAGCCGTGGGGTAAGAATGATACCAAGTTGCGACTATCAAAAAATTGATGACCAAGGCTTACATTTAACCATAGATGGCAAGGAGCAGTTACTGACAGTCGATACCATTGTCATCTGTGCTGGACAGGAGCCTTCAAGAGAATTGGCAGACAGTATCTCTAACAAGCCGGTACATCTGATTGGTGGTGCTGACAAAGCCACGGAGTTGGACGCTAAGCGAGCCATAGACCAGGGTTGTCGTTTGGCTGCGGATATTTAATATAAAGAATCCTTAATAATTCTGCAGCAATAGAGGCTTTACAGCCTCTATTGCTTATAGACAAACACTAACCTTGCCCAAGCTCTTCATTCTCAACTTTCTTACAGCTCCAACCCCACTGTTCCTGCTTTTTTACAAACTCTTCAGCTTGCTTCTCGCAATAGCCTATCTCATAGTTGGCATTCCACAGGGTTTCTTCACTGTTTTTTTTGAGATAACGCACCTCACAGGGTACAGCTGACTCTCTTTGCAAATAAACCACCTCAATGGTTCTCAGATCAGAGTCATGGCGGCACTCATAACGATAATTGTCATTTGCCACGGCTACACCTGACAGCACGACCATCGATGTAGCAACCCCCAGAAAAGCACCTTTCATTTAGAATATCCTGAATTTAATTGGTTATTCACAGTATCTCATAGCTTTGTGCCTGTGCGTTTTGATCCTGCCCCGCTTTTACTATTCCTATAACTTTTTCTCTTGTTACCAGTCCCTGTTTTTTTTCTGTAGCTGACCTCCACAGGGGGTAATTCCCTGACAGCAGCCATACCACTGGACATTGCTGATGCCAAAAGCTTTCTCAGCTCTTCATCAAGGGATGCCATAAACTGTCGGTAACTGCCTTTTTTCTCAACAATACTTTCCAGTGTTGATTCCCAACTCGCGGTCATATCCGGCTGGCTGACTTTTTCCGGCAAAGCCTTTATAAGAGCTCTTCCCGTTGGTGTAGCGTGAATTGTCCGGCCCTGTCGGGTAAGGAATTTTCGGTTAAACAACAGTTCGATAATGCCCGCCCGGGTCGCTTCAGTTCCCAATCCATCGGTATCCCTAAGCACCTTCCGAATGGCTGGGTCTTTCACGTAACGAGCAATACCAGTCATGGCTGATAGCAAGGTGGCATCGCTAAAATGCCGGGGTGGTAAGGTCTCCTTCTCTTTCAACTCCGTATCAACGCAGTCTATCTGATCTCCCTTTTTAACCTTGGGCAGATGAATAGTATTACCCTCAGCAGGAACTGTCTTATTACCACCCAAAAGGCTTTTCCAACCTTCAGTCTCTGTTTCACGACTACGTGCCTGAAACAGCCCTCCCTCAATACGAACATCAATACGGCATGTTTTGTATATATGATCAGGATAAAACTGGGCAATGTACTGAGTTGCAACCAGACAGTATATCTGCTTTTCTGCTTTTGCCATCCGCTCAAGAGAGGCTCGCCGCGATGTTGGAATAATGGCATGGTGGGCTCCTACCTTTGCATCATTCCATGCCTTGCCTTTACGGGTTGAAACAGCATCATCAACGGCCTTTGCCAAGGTATGCTCATTATGACGGATAGCCGCCAGCACTTCAGGAGCCTGGCTAAAATGCTCTTTGGGTAAATAACGGCAATCAGAACGCGGGTAAGTAATCAGCTTCTGCTCATAGAGTTTTTGACAACTCTCAAGTACCTGGCTGGCGCTCATCTTCAACTGTTTGGCAGCATCAATCTGTAAGGTAGACAGCGCATAAGGCAGGGGGGGAGATTCCTTGCCTTTTTTATCCTGAGCAAGCTCTACAGTTCCTGTTTTTCCTGCAATTCTGTCTATTACGTTTTGAGCCAAACGCTTGTCTAATACATGACCATCATCGTCCATCCAGGGTTGACAGGACTCACTGGGAATCCACCGCGCCTTAAAACGTTCTTTATTCTCTGTTTCAAGCTCAGCCAATACTTCAAAATAAGGCTTGGCCTGAAAGTTCTCAATTTCCTGCTCCCTTCTGGCTACCAGACCCAGTATGGGTGTTTGTACCCGGCCAACAGATAAGAGACCATTATAACCTTCCCTGCGACCCAAAAGGGTGAAGGCTCTGGTCAGATTAATACCGTATATCCAGTCAGCCCTTGAGCGAGCCAGAGCAGAAACAGAGAGAGGAACATAGTCGCTGTTTGGCTTCAGGCGATCCAGCGCTGTTTTGACTGCCTGGGGATTAAGATCATTAATTAATAGCCGCCGTACCGTTTTTCGACGTGAGGCAGAGAGATTAAGGTACTCTAGTACCTCATCCACCAACAACTGCCCCTCTCGGTCAGGGTCTCCAGCATGGACAATAATCTCAGCCCGTTTGAGTAGTTTTTTTATAACACTGAGCTGTGCCCTGCTAGTTTTTCTCGGTTGCAGTATCCACTGCCCGGGTATAATAGGCAGGTGTTCAAGCCGCCACTGCTTGAAAGCCGGGTTATAGGCATCAGGCTCAGCCTGTTCCAAAAGATGTCCAATACACCAGGTAACATAATCACCCGCTGCTGTTTCTATATAGCCATCATGCTTTTTATGGGGCTTGGGTAGCACATCTGCAATCGCCCTCCCAAGGCTTGGTTTTTCGGCAATAATCAATCGCATACAGGGCCACAATAAACTGTATAAATAACCAGTTAATAATAATCAAATAGTGTAGCCCGAAACAATATATCGCAAATGAATGCCTGCTGGCCGCTAATACGGCCAGGCCTAAAATTAACTGACGTTCTCAAGCTCTCGCACATCGTGAGTCATTCGCATCGGACAAAAATCCGGGCCACACATCGAACAAAAGCCAGCCTCTCTGGCTCCATCCTGAGGCAGAGTCTCATCATGAAATGACCTCGCTGTTTCCGGATCGAGGGACAGGTTAAACTGATCATCCCAACGAAATTCAAAACGGGCTTTGGAAAGTGCGTCATCGCGCATTCGAGCACCGGGATGCCCTTTCGCTAAATCTGCGGCATGAGCAGCAATTTTATAAGCCATTAACCCTTGCTTAACATCTTCTCTATTAGGTAAGCCTAAATGTTCTTTGGGTGTCACATAGCAAAGCATGGCACAGCCATACCAGCCAATCATGGCTGCACCAATACCAGAAGTGATGTGGTCATAGCCCGGCGCAATATCCGTAGTCAGGGGGCCAAGGGTATAAAACGGGGCTTCATGACAGTATTCCAGCTGTTTGTCCATATTCTCCTTGATCTGGTGCATAGGGATATGGCCTGGCCCTTCAATAATAACCTGAACATCATGTTGCCAGGCTTTTTGCGTAAGCTCCCCAAGGGTTTTGAGTTCTGAAAATTGGGCCGCATCATTGGCATCTGCAATGGATCCAGGCCGTAATCCATCTCCTAGAGAAAGAGTGATGTCATAGACTTTGCAGATTTCACAGATTTCATCAAAATGTTCATACAGAAAATTTTCCCGGTTATGGATTTCACACCACTGTCCAAGCGTGCCACCACCCCGAGAAACAATACCCGTGACACGGCCTCTGGTTAGCTTGACATGCTCCCTTAATGTCCCGGCATGAATGGTAAAGTAATCAACTCCTTGTTCGGCTTGTTCAATCAGGGTTTCTTTCATAACCTCCCAGCTTAAGTCAGCTACTTTACCCCTGACTTTTTCCAAAGCCTGATAAATGGGTACAGTACCAATAGGTACCGGGGAGTTTCGAAGAATCCATTCACGGGTTTCATAAATATTTTTCCCCGTAGATAAATCCATCACCGTATCAGCCCCCCAACGGGTTGCCCACAGCAGTTTTTCAACTTCCTCATCAATGGTAGAAGTAACAGGAGAATTACCGATATTGGCATTAACTTTTACCAAAAAGTTTCTGCCTATAATCATCGGTTCAGCTTCGGGGTGATTAATATTGGCTGGAATTACCGCCCGGCCTGCAGCAATCTCCTTACATACAAACTCCGCAGTAATGGCCTCTTCAGCAGCTCGGCCAACATTCTCACGAATGGCAACATACTCCATTTCTGGCGTAATAATGCCTTTACGCGCGTAATGTAGTTGGGTCACATTTTTGCCTGATTTGGCTTTATGTAAACCATCATTAGTGCATGTATCACCACGATCATTGATCCACGAAGAGCGGACTGGGGCCAGTCCATTCTCCAAATCAGGCTTAAACCCCGGATCGGTATAGGAGCCCGAGGTATCATAGACCTTTACTGTATTTTCAACCGGTGTTTTACTGTATGCCCCTCTCCGCTGCCCGATGGTTATTTCACGCATACCCACACGGATATCATCCCGGCTACCCTGGACATACACTTTTTTCGATGAAGGAAAGGGTTGGCAGATATCCTCAAGAAGCACAGCCCTAGAGGATTTCAGATTGATAAAATCAGCTCTTTTTTGCAGATTATCGCAAGCCATAGTACTTTAAAATCCATATTCATTAAGCAGGCTTGCCGGTGTTCAGGCACTGTTCCACACCAGCCCACCCACCACAAATGGAGATGGAGGACTAGTGTAGATCTTGTTCCCTTCGCAGGTATTACCCTGGGCAGGTTCAACGGATTTGCAGGCTTGAAAAATCAAGCCTGCATCTCAGCAAAGCGCACTCCGACAAGATGTCCGGCGATTATATCGATTAAACCATGGCTTTCAAGGTCGAACACAACCTATAACCCAAAATTTCAGAATGTCACAAGTAGAGCGATATGCTAGTCTGAACTGATAATTAACACATCAAATAGCCATGGATTATCTGACAAAAATCACCTGCGACCGCCCAAAACCCAGCACCGTAAATACCAACCGAAATCTGGTTGAAGAGACTGAAAGTAACCGTGGACGAATCATTCAGTCAGCTGCTATCAGGCGATTACAACAGAAAACCCAGGTCTATCCACTGGAAACCAATGCGGCAGTACGTAGCCGCTTGACCCACTCCCTGGAAGTACAACAAACCGGACGCTATCTCGCCAGAACCATTCTGGCTCAATTTCAGGCGTCAGGGGAGCTGGAAAAACTCGGACTGGCCGGTATTGAAACAGCCTTTATCAATCTGGTAGAAATGGCATGCCTGATGCATGATGTTGGCAATCCTCCCTTTGGACACTTTGGTGAAGCAGCCATCAGCCAGTGGATGACAGAAAATGCAGTAGAGTGTCATAGAAAATCCCTGAAAAACCAGGGTGGACATACCTCTTTATTCAGGGAAACCCTGCTGCCAGATTTGTGTGTCTATGAAGGAAATTCGCAAGGGCTGAGAATTATTCATACCCTGCAAGAGCTTAATCTAACCTGCTCACAAATAGCAGCCTTGATGAAATACACTCGCCCACCTTACGAAGCCAAACCCGCAAAAGAGCATCCTTTCCATTACCGAAAGAAAAAACCGGGGTTCTATTACAGTGAAGAAAATTTTGTAAAAACACTTTGGCACAGCTTAGATATCGATGACGGCTGTCGCTTTCCTCTGGTTTATGTAATGGAAGCAGCTGATGATATTGCTTACTGTATTGCCGACCTGGAAGATGCCGTCGATAAAAACATCCTGTCATTTCGTGAACTGCAATACCGATTAAAAGAAGTCTGGAAAGAGTTTAGTGGCAGCGATGACACCTACCTTCTCGATATTATTAAAGAAGCCAAAACCGATGCAGAGCCACAGGCCTTTATTATTCGCCTAAGAACCCGGCTGGTTAAGGACCTGGTTGAATACGCTGCAACCCGGTATCTCGATAATCATGAGCGCATATTTCATGGTTCTCTGGATGAGCCCTTGATTGATGGAGGTTCCAGCCAGCACCTTGCCCTGAAAACATTAAAAACCGTAGCGATCAGGCATGTATTTAATAGCAGGGAAAAAGAAACACCGGAACTACGCGGCCATTCTGCCTTGATGGGGTTAATGGATATCTACCGCCCATTACTGGAATTACCCCGAGACTCTTTTGAAGCCATCGCCTACCAGGATTACGGTAAACTCTTTATCGAACAGCGGCTATACCACCGCCTTTCTCGTAAATACAAGGCAGCCTATTGCAAAAGCATTGAAACAGTAAATTCTGACAATCTCTCTGCAGATCTCAATAATGACCTCGAATGGTATTACCGGGCTCGATTGATTATTGACTATATTAGCGGAATGACTGACCACTTTGTGATGGCAGAATTCCAAAGTCTTTCTGCCATATAGTCTATTCCCGAGCAAGTACCCAAAAGGCTTTATCAAGCAGAAGATGTTTCGGGTAAATAGCTGGCTGCCGCTGTAACATTGAACTTTTTCATCCAGTCAGGCCGTTTAATTACGGCCGCCATCACTTGTGCAAACCAGGCTTTTCCTTCATTTTCAAAGTAACTTCTAGCACACTCGTAGCCCAACTCGAAAAGCAACTCTAGCTCATCATTCTTAACGGAAAAAGCGCCGTACTTTTCAATACCTTCAGGTTCCAACACAACATCAGGCAGGGCTAACTCCTCAACCACTTTGGAAACACTGTAAATATCATAAACACGATCAAGCAGATCAACAGTATTCTTAAAAGGCATCTCCCCCATAGGTTTAACCGGGCTAAGGTGCATGCCGATCTGAAAATGACAAAGATCCCTGATCAAATCAGCGGGAAAATTATTCACAATCCCGCCATCTGCCATTAAGGCATCCTGCCATTCAACCGGTGTAAACATGCCAGGAAAGGCTGCGGACCCTAGCAGAGGCTTAATCAGCTGGCCGGAATCAAAGACCATCATATCAGGCTGTCTCAGATCCGTTGCGACCACATAAAGCGGCTTTTTCAGAGATTCAAAACTGTCATCCGGAAAATAAGGCTTAAGATAACGGTGCATTTTTTCTGTATGAATAATACCCAGCTTGTTAAAAGAGAGGTGTTGAAAGCTGAACATTCGGGTTTTCAGAAAAAAATCGAGAATGTGGGCAGGTTTATGGCCAGCTGCATACATGGCACCAACCAGTGCACCACCACTGGTACCTGAAATAACATCGGGCTCGACACCATGCTCGGCAAGGAACTGTAACAAGCCGATATGAGCCATACATTTGGCCCCTCCCCCTGACAGGGTAAGACCCAATTGAAAACGTGGATTATTGTGGCTGATGGCTTTAGTCACTGTCATTTTCTCCAACAGCATTAACAGCAAAATATTTGGCAAACCATTTTCATGCTGGACATTCTAACGGTTTTGCTATTACCTGAGTATATTCCTCTGCTACTTGGAGCTGAAACGCATGACAGCCAGCAGCCCTATTTATATTAACAATGTCAGAGTGCCCCGTTTTATCTATGGTACGGCCTGGAAAGAGGAAGAAACAGCAAACCATGTCAAAACAGCACTCAATAATGGTTTTACCGGAATTGATACCGCAAACCAGCGGATTCATTATCATGAAGCTGCTGTGGGAGAAGCATTGAAAGAGTGCTACCAGGAAGAGTTATTGTCTCGACAACAGCTTTTTCTGCAAACCAAGTTTACCTATGCCCAAGGACAGGATCACAGGCTTCCCTATGATCCTCAGGCAGATTACACAACACAGGTGAATCAGTCATTTACCTCCTCCCTTGAACACCTGGGAACAGACTACCTTGATTCTTACTTATTACACGGCCCAAACCAGAGAGATGGCCTTAGTGATGCCGATATTGAGGTCTGGCGAAGTATGGAAGCCCTATACAAATCTGGTCAGGCAAAACTGATAGGGGTCAGTAATTTTAATATCCACCAGCTTGAAAAACTCTACAAACAGGCTGAGATTAAACCCGCTATGGTTCAAAACCGGTGTTTTGCCCAGTTAGGCTGGGATATTAATGTTCGGGAATTTTGTCGACAGCACAGCATTCAATACCAAGGTTTTTCTCTGCTTACAGCCAACACCAGCATTCTGGTTCACCAGGCCTTTATGGGGATAGTCGCCAAAACCGGACTGACTCCGGCCCAAGTTATTTTTCAGGCTTGTATGGGGATGAATATGCTGTTACTCACAGGTACTACCGATGAGCAGCATATGCAGCAAGACCTGGCATGCGATAGAGTCACACTGGATAAAGCCGATATCCATCTGATAGAGACTCTACTTATTCCCTGATACCCCCATAGCCTTTAAAGATATCCGGTTTACGCCTAGTACAGGGTTTTAATGTGGCTTTAGCACCACCTGCCCTCCAGGATTTGGAATCATAAATTCTACATCCTGGTTTTCCTGCTTTGATAACAAACCTTTCAGCCTGTCAGCTGCTGTAAACTGACCATCATCCCCCAAATTAAAAGTTCCAAAATGAATCGCCATACTTTGTTGTGATTGAAGAATAAAATGGGCATCAAGAGCATCGTCTGGCGATAGATGGTTATCTTTCATAAACCAGCGAGGCAGATAAGCCCCAATAGGTAAGAGGGAAAGATCCATCGGCCCAAAACGTTTATGAATTTGTTCAAAATGTGGCCCCATACCAGTATCACCCGCAAAAAAGACCTGGGCATTCATACTACTAATAACAAACCCCAGCCATAGTGTCTGGTTGCGATCAAGGCGATTCCGGGTAGACCAATGCTGAGCGGGCGTACCTGTTATAACCACATCCTCACTCAGGGAGTATTTCTGCCACCAGTCAAGCTCGACGATATTAGACAGCTTTTCCTGCTTAAGCAGCCCACTATTTCCCAAACCAACAATAAAAACTGGTTGTGAATGACTCTCCAGTTTTTTCAAGGTTTCAAGGTCAAGGTGATCATAATGGTTATGTGAAATAACTACAGCATGGATAGTAGGCAGTTCTTCGATTGGTATGGCTGGCGGATGAAAACGTTTAGGCCCCACAAAAGAAAGTGGACTCACTCGCTCAGACCAGACAGGATCTGTCAGGATATTTTTGCCCCCAATCTGGACAAGTACTGTGGCATGGTTAATAAAAGTAGCAACAACATCATGGGTATTAGTTTCTGGCACTGCAACCTTATTGGATAACGTTTCAACTTCCTGCCATGAGCCAGCAGCCTTTCTGTTTAAGCGCCACTTGAGGAAATCACCCAGTGTTTTATCTGGTGTTTTCTGCTGATTGAAAAAGTGCTTGCCATCAAAATGATCAGAAATATCCCCCTGATAAGCACTACTCGAAATAAATACTAAAAACATCCCTCCCAGAACGGCAGGTATCAATAATAATCCAGCAATAATTTTTATCACTTGTTCATACCTATGCTTAAAAATAAGAAAAGTTTTCAGTAATGCTGCTATACGATGCTGGAATCAAGCAATCACCAATACCTTCACTTTTTTTGCCAGATGGGCATTTAGGGCTCCACCCACACATCGCGAATTTCCGGCCAGCCATAATGGCTAAGCGATACACCATGCAGAATATTTTGAAACTGAAGCACCTGTCTGTGATGAAAGAGAGGTAATAACCAGTGGTTGGCTATCACTGTAGTTGCCAAGCTTTCAAGGGCAGACAGGTAATCTGTGAGTGGTCTTGACGCTCGAACCATCTCCATCACTTTTTTTATCCACTCAAGCTCACTTCCCGTCATGGATACCTGAAAAATAGGGTCAGCATAAAACCAGTAAAAAGCTGATGAAGGCCAGTTATCGTCCAAAGTTTTGCTGGTCAGAACAAGATCTTCTTTTAGCTCCCGTGTTCTTGCTAGCCCACTCAATTCATGGAATGAATAACTATTGATTTGACACTCAATATCAATCTCTTGCAACAGTTTTACAATGACTTCATTACATTGGCTCAGACTGCTCTGATGATAAACGGCTATAGTCAATTTTTTGGGGAGTTCAACAGCTTGCTGCGGCAGTCGTAATACTGGCTTCCAGCAGGTTAATAAATGATCTGCTGGTTCAATATTACAACTCATCTGTTCCGATAGTTTTTCAGGTGCCAACAAACTGCTTAGCCAGCGCCTTTGAGGAAGACTCAAACCTTCAGATGATTTTGCTCTGTTAAAGAGTAAATACTCACACCCCTGCTCTAGCCGAGCCTGTGGTCCACTTTTCATCACATTTACAGCAGCATCATCACTATTGCCTAACAGATAATAATGACAGGACGACTGAAGCTGATCATTTTTTAGACTGGGACCTGCGAATGCAGATTGCTCCGGCACATTCCAGATTGACACTTTATCCGGTAATGCCCGACAGCCATAATAGTCATTAAAGGGCTGCAGCTTTAGGCGCTCCTGAGAATGCTCAACCAGTTTAAATGGTCCAGAACCCGTCAGATATTTTTTTGCAATATCTGAATTTAATTGCTCCGGTGGCTGGATGGCACAGCATGGATCAGAGAGCAAACCCGCAAATCCGAAATCGGATTCTGAAAGCTGGAATTCGACACAAAAATCACTGATAGCAGAAACTGCCTGCAAATGCGAAAACATTGCTCTTAAAACCGGTTTATTCTTTAAACCAGAAAACAACCTGACCAGACAATGCGCATTTATCTTTTGTCCATCATGAAACGTTAAACCGGGTCGTAGATAGAAACGCCAGAGTAACGCTTGCTCATCAGATTTCCAGTGGTGGGCAAGATCAGGTTCAATTATTCCATCACTGTTGCAACGCACCAAATTACTGTAGATTTGCCGTAACAAAAAGCGTTCGCTATTACGATGCAGTAAATGAGGCTGAAGTGGAGCAAAAGAACGATAGTAGGTCAATTGAAGGGATAACTCACCAGAACTGTGTCTAACACCGGAAGTATCCTGCAACAAACGACCGAACTGCCGCTGATCACCTTCCAATAATTCAAGTGCTTTTTCATAAGCTCCCCGATGTATCAAACTACTTGCCACCTGCAGTCGGATATCATCGGAACTATAATTTAAATAGAGACTGGAACGCTGATGTCGCCCCACCACGGGCTGCCATTTCAGCCAACCTGAAGACTGCATTTGCTGAATCAACGTTCTGGCATGTCGTTTACTACTACTGAATTGCTCAGCAATGTCATCCAAAGTGACCAGGCATGTTTGCTGAACCCCCAAATGTACCAGTTTCAGATAATAGCGAATCAGTTTTACTTCAGACAAAACAGGCACTTCCAAACCAATCTTTTTCCCTATTTTGACATAAAACCATGTATTTTCTGATCCAGACTCGCTATCACAAACAAATAGGGAAAAACAAATCGCAAACCCATCTGTTTTTACTTCCCCATTAGTTCTCCACAATAGCCTGCATCACACAGCTACATTCAAACTGTATGAGGAAGTAAACAGTGCAAACCGCCGATAAAGCACTTAATAATCATGTGCCAAAATCAAACATGCAGATGCTGATTGAGTTCTATAGAGAACAGCTGAGCCATTCTAAAAGCCGCTGGAAGTCTGAAGCGATTCAGTGTCTCTTTGACTTGAATCAGTGGGATTTATCAAAACCTACTCGCCACAAGCCCAAATCTTTTTAAGTGAGAAAACTCTCTATGAAAATTGAGCATATCGCCCTATGGTGTAGTGACCTGGAGAAAATGAGGGATTTTTACACTAACTACTTCAACGCCAAAAGTAATATGAAGTACACAAACTCCCATGGTTTTTCTTCCTACTTTCTTAGTTTTGAAGAGGGTAGCAGACTGGAAATTATGCAGATGAATTCCATCCCGGAGTCAAAAGACAGTATTTATGAGCAGTTTATGGGATACATTCATGTCGCTATTGCTGTTGGCTCGGAAGAAAGGGTGAACACACTCACAACCCTAATAAAAAACGATGGCTATGCAGTATTGGATGGCCCTCGTAGAACTGGCGATGGCTACTATGAAAGCGTCGTACTGGACCCAGAAAAAAACCGCCTGGAAATCACAGTATAAAAAGTCTAATCTGCCTACCCTCTATTTGGAAAAACACTGATTCAAATTATTACTCTACATCTAACCTTGTTTAGGCTGTCATATCTCTGGCTCTACAATCTAAGTATTCCAAGTCAAAAACACGATCACATTACAGTCCCGAATTAAGACTAAGTAGTCACGCAACTGCTAACAGATAAAAATAACTGTACGTCCGTATTTATAAAAAACATCTCCATTCCAATTTGGTTATACTCATTGCCAAACACCATTAATCTCGCTGTTGTCACGATGAAAACTGTTGATCCAGTAACCGATGTCGCAGTCATAAAAACATTGAGAGAAGCTCTCCGGCACGGGCCATATCCTTACCTAAGGGAAAGGGCTCATGCTGTTTTACTCAGTATACGTGGTTATTCTATGAGCGAGATTGCTGCAATATTTGAAGTTCGATATCAGACAGTATCTGACTGGATTGATGCCTGGGATGATTATGGCCTTCGCGGTCTGTACAAAAAACATGAGGGTGGTAAACCACCTATCTATACTGACCAGGAAGCACAACGCATTAGAGAGATTGTCTCCGAGGAACCTCGCAGGCTGGCTTATGTTCAAACAAAGATTGCAGAGGAAACCGGGAAGACTGCCTCAAAACAAACTTTGTCGAGACTTTTAAAAAAAGCTGGGACTTGTTTATAAGCGGTTTCGTAAGGCTTGCAGTCATAAGCGCAACGAGGAGCAGTTCAGGTGTTGCCAGTCTGCCTTGAAAGAGGCTCAAAATGCTGAGGATAAAGGGCTTGTCAATCTGTTTTACTTTGATGAATCTGGTTTTAGCCAAGAGCCTTGTGTCCCCTACGGCTGGCAAGAAAAAGGCTCACAGCTAGAAATACCCTCTGTAAAAAGCAAGCGTATCAATGTGCTGGGGTTTATGAATCGTGCCAATGACCTTTTCTACTACCCAGTAACAGGTTGTGTTAACAGCGAAACGGTTATCAGTGTCTTTGATGATTTTGCCACCAGGATGGAAGATCCCAAGTACAGTTCTAATGATCGCTATACCATCGTCATGGTGGATAATGCCAGCATTCATACCAGCAAACTTTTCAGAGAAAGAGTAATAGACTGGGCGATTGAGAAAAAGCTTTTAGTCTGTTTTTTACCAACCTATTCACCTGAGCTAAACCTGATAGAAATATTGTGGAGAAAAGTGAAATATGAATGGCTGAACTTACTGGCAATAATGAACTTCAAGGAATTTGAGCAAGAGGTCAAACGTGTATTTGATCTATTTGGTCAAGAATATCTGATTTCGTTTGAGTGACTACTTAAGGGACTTTATGTAGAGCCTTTACTCCTTGCCTGATTTCTTCAAGCAATCTATTCCCCTGTTTACCTCCTTTACCGAAAACCATGATAAATAAATCAACGTATATTCTTGCAACAGTCATGTTTATATTAGTTTTCACTATACTATTCCGAGCCAATAACCAGAACATTATTCAACTATTTACGCAGAGAAAGACAGAGATTAAAGGACATATTTATGGATCTTCATAATTTACGAATTAATCCAAGAGAAACAATAGAAAGCCGTAATTTTTTTGTAAACCACAAAAACATTCCAGGCGTTTTGGGAGGGAATGTTTTAATACAATCCCAACGAAAGAGTTCAGGGGTCAATATTTTGAAAATATACCCAGGAGGTGATGATTTTTATTTCCCATATAATGCACATACTTCTGATGGTGGTTATGGCTATGATGGAATTGGATCAGTCAATATCCAAGAACCTGTCAGAAGCGGCACAATCGCAATAACAGGAGGTATGAATGGTTGTGCTCTAGATGTTTATTTTAAAAATGCTCAATATCTATTCGTTCATGATAACAATGGTAGATATGCAAACAATATTATAAACCCTGGGGTTAGAGTATGTAGAATTGAAGCAGAGGCATATTGGGGAGGATTTGACCCAGCACGACGGTATAATAACGCTCCAGTATATTCTATATGTCAATTTATATGTATCTATGCGAACAACTATTGGCATGTAGGTTGTTTCGGAACAGTAAAAGGTTTCAATAGATCGACGCGACAGTCTAGCGATATCGTTGACGCATTCGAACCACTAGGAGGGAAGTATAGAGGATATTTTAATGCAAACATTCATCTAATCCAAAGGAGCAGATGAGCCTCTGTGCACAGGAGAAAGATATTTAAGTGAGTAGTTACAGTTATTGGGCTACTATCGAAATCCCGACAAGTATCCCTCATATCAGCACCATTCATCACCACATTTGATAATCCGGCTATAAGCTCCTAGCAGGTTAATGTTATAGCGGTAGTCGAGCTAAAAACGTTTATTGCCGTATAGTATAAATATCATTGATGGTCAAAACAGTATTCCTTACTATTTCTGATAACACCCTCTACCTGTTTGCACTCGATACAAGCAACCAGTACAGCCGCTATCAAGAACTCGACACTTATCAAATCAATAAATATGAATCATTCACCTGACATTACATATATTGATCAAGCTCAACCAATACCTTTTCAATAAGATTACCATGTGATACCGGAACCAGCTGATAACAAATACCTTCATCTTTTACGGTTTTAAAAAATAGCTTAAGAAAACTGCTTGCTGAAGATGACAAGGGATAACCTGCCGGAAACAAGATATCAAAATGAAAGGGCAATGCCGGCTTAAAAGGCTTAAATGATAAACCAAAGCGACTAAAGTGAATGGCAGTAAAAGGATCGACAATGCCATGCCCAACACCCGCAGCCACCAAAGACCCGACGCTCATTGCAAAGGAGGCTTCCGCTGCAGGCTTATAAGTCACTCCCTGCTGCTCAAAAACCTGATCGATCATGGCCTGGGGTTCAGCATGTTCATAGCAGACCAAGGGGCAATTATTCAGGTGCTCAGGGTATATGACTGGCAAGTCATGCAAACAACTGTTTTCAGGCAACAGACAACACATATCGCCTTCAAAACGAAGACACTCCGCATTAATTCCTTTCGCTTCCTCTAAAATAGCAAATCCCAGGTCACATCCGCCCACCTCTATCACTTGCAACACCTGGTCTGAGCGATAATTTCTTAAGAGTGTTTTCAGCGCCCGGTTATCCATTTTCCCAATAACCTCTGGGATAAAGCTAAGGGACAGCATGGGCATACTGGCAATATGGAAAATACCTGAAGGCCGTTCCCGAATGGTTTTAGCACTTTTTTCCAATTGCTCCAAGCCAATAAAGGCTTTATCAACCTCATAAAAGAATGCACGCCCTTCATCAGTGGGTACCAGTCTGCCACTGATTCGCTCAAATAGGGGAAATCCTACCTGATCCTCAAGACTGTGAAGTAATCGGGTCACTGCAGGTTGAGTAATATGCAAAGCCCTGGCAGCGGCTGTCACTGTTCCACAGTGC